>NZ_FNVT01000006.1 GCF_900108335.1 Nonomuraea solani | reverse complement strand
GAAGCGTAGAGAACTCCAATCTTCCCAGGTCAGAGGGCACCTCGCCTTATTTCACAACACATCCATCAGATTTCCCGCCGTGGATTCAGGCTGAGTCAGGTGACAACATCAATCCCGACAGGCTTCTGCGTGAACACCTACAGCTCCTGCGTCGGGACGCTAATGGGGGGCGGGGCATGTCGTTACGAGCTGTGGAGCATAGGCTTAAGATCAAGCGATCTACTTTCCATAGCTGGTTGCAAGAAGACGGGCCCATTCCTACTTGGAAACAACTGGAACCAATCGTCGAACTCCTTGGAGGGGATAAGGATCAAGTTCGAGTTCTGAGGGAAGCCGCCATCTCTCACAGAGAACGGAGGCACCCATCGACTCAAGCCGTGCAATCCTCCGCTATCGCCTCGTCACGAAGCGACGTTCAGGACTGCAGCGACCCCAATATTGCTGAAGCTGCGCCCATCTCCGTATCCCGAAATGGGCGTGAGCCATCGCAAGGCGAGCTGCAGATGGGAGAGAAGCGGTCCAAATTTATGACTGCGATGGGCCTGATAGTCGCTTTCGCAGGCTTGTTCCTGATCTCGGGATCCGGCGCTAGGCTGATGGGCGTTTCTGGCCCTCTTCCAGCCGTCGAAGCGGCCGTTGCTTCGCGGCAAGCGATCAAGCCCATGCCTTCTGCGAAATCCAATCCGACTATCGAGTTTCTCAAAAAGAAGGCAGATCACGCATCCTCAGAGGCGCAAGCGGTACAGGCCGAGATCGAAGCGTTGGCAGCCGCTCAGATGCCTGGCGATCGATCGAAAATCGTCGAACGTATCAGAGAGCTGAGCTGGAAGAAGTCCGCCCTTGAAGTCGAGGTCGGGTATCTCCGCCGGGCAATTCGTCAAATGACAGATTAACTTCGGGATATTCTGGCTTGGCCCAGCGGCGAGAGGGGATCGAGGCTCGGCTGAGCAGCTAATTGAGCCAATCGCCCAATCGTGATCAGGGAATTGAGCCAGGCCACGACGGGCACGAGAGGTAGTGGCTCCGCCATCGCGTGCCAGGTTTATGCAAAGGAGGATGGGAGCGGAGTCGTACAAGAGCCTGAGGCCCCGACCAGCGGGCCTGAGACGATCGCCTGGCTATGGCGGGGCACCGTTCGTGGTTGGGGGCGATCGGCGCCATGTCACCTCCTTCGTCGGCAACACGGCATCGAATACCGTCGCGGGCCAATCACCTGCAGGCCGGTCATCTGGCGGTCAGGCTGACCACA
Organism: Nonomuraea solani; assembly: GCF_900108335.1. Lineage (GTDB taxonomy): Bacteria > Actinomycetota > Actinomycetes > Streptosporangiales > Streptosporangiaceae > Nonomuraea > Nonomuraea solani. The sequence goes on along the minus strand of NZ_FNVT01000006.1, from coordinate 509,100 downwards.
AGCCCTTGCTGAAGCTCCCATTCAACACATAGCGCCCGAATACCCCTGTGCCGCTCGAATATTGAGTTACGTTGCCTGAGCTGCGGCTATGCGGCGGCGTGGTATTCGTTGATCATTCCGGTGACGACGGGTTTTCGGCGGATGAATCGCAGGTCGTTAAGTTCAGTCACGTCCCGGGCGGCCTGCGTTGCGATGTCCGGAGGACGTTGTTGGCGCGACTGGTGCGGCCGGTGCCCGTTGTAGTGGATCAGATACTCGCGGAGCACGAAGGTCAGGTGGCGTTCGTTGAGGATCAGGATCCGGTCCAGGAGTTCGCGGCGCAGGGTACCGATAACGCGCTCGCAGATGGCGTTCATCCTCGGCGTCCGCCGCAGCGTCGTGACCACCCTCAGCCGTTCGGCGGTGAGGACCTGTCCGAAGGCGGAGGTGAAGAGCGGGTCCCGATCGTGGATCACGAACCGCAGCCCGGCAATGCGGTCACCCAAGTCCATGAGCAGGTTGCGGGCTTGCTGGGCCGTCCATGCTCCGGTCGGGTTCGCGGTCACTCCGGCCAGGTGCAGTCGCCGGGTGCCGTGCTCGATGAAGACCAGCACATACAGCCGTTTGAGTAGCACGGTCTCGACCACCAGGAAATCGCACGCGATGATCGCGTGGGCTTGCGCGGTCAGGAACTGCCTCCAGGTCGGCCCGGCCCGGCGGGGCGCCGGATCGATGCCGGCGGCGTGCAGGATCTCCCACACCGTGGAGGCCGCTGTCGAGTAGCCCAGGCGCGCCAGCTCACCCTGGATTCTCCGGTGTCCCCAGGTCGGGTTCTGCTGCGCCATCCGCACGATCAGTGCCTTGACCGGCCGGCGAGTGCAAGGGCGTCCCGGGTGTCGTCTGTCGGTGAAGGTCCACTTACGCCTCACCAGGGTGCGATGCCAACGCAATATCGTCGCCGGGGTGACCGGGAACACCTCCGCCCACCGGCAGCGGCGGATCAGCCGGGACAACGCCGCGAGCCAGAGCCGGTCGACATGACCCCACTGCGGTCGACTGCCGAGTTGGCGGCGGAGCACCTGGTTCTCCTGACGGAGCACCAGCAGCTCGACATCCTTGGACAGATCAGAGCGGATCAGCGCGGTCAGCAGGCCGAACAAGCCCCTCACTAACCGGTAGACAAGCGACAACAGCACCTCAAGATGGTCGCAGCCACTGCCCTGATCATGCAGCGATACCCCAGCTCACAGCACGAAACCGTATTTTCGAGCGGGACACCTGCTCATCGACCACGACGCCGTGGTCGCCGCGCTCGCCCTGCCCTACAGCAACGGGCCAACCGAGGGCGTGGTTAACAAGATCAAGCTCCTGAAGCGGCAGACGTACGGCAAGGCGGGATTATCGCTGCTCCGCAAACGGATACTCCTCGCCCAGAAGCACCACGGTTAGTTACCACAGGAATCATGGCAGAGCCCCTGGAGTGATACCCCCCACCCCGGCGACGATCCTGCGGAAGGTTAGGGTTCCGCCGTTTGGCGAGGGTGCCACAGGCGGCGGAATACGCTCGGTGTCATGCCGACGACATCGCTGAAAATGCGCGTGAAGTGGGCTTGGTCGGCGAAACCGAGCATCACGGCGACCTGCGCGAGGGGCATGTCGGCGTGACGCAACAGGTTCGTGGCCCGGCGGATACGCAATATGCGCAGGTATTCGCCGATCGTCTGCCGATGGATGCGCCGGAACACCGATGCCAGGTATACCGGATGTACGCCGGCCTCGCGGGCGAGGGCCGCGGTGTAGTGGCGCCGATTCGGCTCGTCGTGCAGTTTTTGCACCACCCGATCGAGCCAGGCCGGTTGCGGTTCCGGCCGCTCGGGATGGTGCAGCGCGCAGCCCGCCATCTCCAGCGCCAGGTTTTCCGCGATCAAGGTTGAGCATGGCCGCCAGTGCCGAAGTTCGCGTAACAGCCGGCAGGCGAGCCACACGACTTTCGTCCCTTGTTCGTGGAAATCGCGACGCGCTGGCCCAGCTTCGGCTAGCACATCCGTCCCTTCCCGGGTGAGTTCGACATTGAAGAAGCGGCCACCGCTGTGTCCCACCGTGTCATCGTGAATGACACCTGGACGGTGCCACCAGACGGTCAACGGGTCGTATTCGTGGCGTCGGCCGTCGTAGGTCTCGGCATAATGCCCTTCGACCAGCAAGCTGAAGTAGCCGGCCTGGTGCGCGTGGGTCGGCAGTACGCGTCCGCGGGGATGGTGGATTTCGGACAGCACGAACTGCGGCGAGGCATGCGTGCGCACCACATCGCCATAGAACTCGCCGAGGGCGAGATCTCGTGGGCGATGGCATTCGCAGTCCACCTTGCGTTCGTTCAAGACGAATACCTCCAGCGGCCTCAGGCTTGGCCGTCATGCAGACCAATCTAGGCGACCTCGATCCCGAGTCCGTCCCGGCCGATTCCTCCCTGCCTTCCTATCTGCAGGCGCGTACCTTGCTGGCGGGGGCGATAGAAGCTGTCGGGGGTGAAGGCAACATCCGCCGACTGCGCAATGTCTCGCTGAGCTACACCGGCTATCGCAACATGATCAACCAGAGTCGGCGAGCGTTCCCGCCCTGGGATCGCGAACCCGCCAGCGGCACCGTCGTCGTCGACCGTGAGGGCGGGCGGATGTTCGCCGAGAACTACACGTCCTATCCCGGGATCGGCCGGTTCGGCGGCGCCTGGGCGCTGAAAGGCGATCAAGGTGCACACTGGGAGCCTGCCCGTAACCACCATGGCAGCGAGGTCATCGGCCATTACTCCAGGCGCGACGCCGATGGGCCCTGGGCAATGATCCCGCGTTGGATCTCGCCGCTGATGCTGCTGGATGCCTGGGACAGCGGCATCAACCTGCGTTCGCTAGGCAGCACTATGCGTAATGGCAGGCTGATGCATGCGCTGGCTTGGACCCAGCGCGACGGTGTCACTATCACCCTGCTGGTCGACGCCGGTAGCGGAGCCTTCAGCGGATTCGAGTCGATCCGCGATTGCGGCGTGTACGGCGATGTGACCGACCGCGTTGAATACTCGGGCCAGCGCTCGGTTGGTGGCGTGTGCTTCCCCGTGCGCCGCACGGACTGGTTCAACGGCGAGATCGCCCGCGAACTCGCCCTGGACTTTTCCGTAGATGCCGAGCTCGCGGACAGCCAGTTCGAGTTACCGCCCGGCTATGGGCAGCCGCAGGAAAGGGACACTGGCGAGCGTCTTCGAAGCGTTGCCGATGGCGTGTACCTCGACACCCACATGGGCGGCGTCATGATCGTCGAGTTCCGTGACTTCCTGGCGGTGGTCGACTGCCCGGACGGTTTCCACGCCGCTGATTCGACGATCGTGGCGCTGCGCGATGCCTTTCCGAACAAGCCGGTGCGCTACGTGGTGCCGAGCCATACCCATGGCGACCACGGCGGCGGCGCTCGGGCGTACTTCCACGCGGGCGCGACCTTGCTCACGACGCCCGGCCACGTTGAGTTCTATCGCCAACTGGCGCAGGTGCGCCGGACCATGGCGCCGGATCCGTACGTCGCGATGGGGAGTGGCCCCTCGATCGAGGACTTCCGCGGCGAGCGCGTGATTTCCGACGGGAGCCAGACCATGGTGCTCTACGACATTGGCCCGAACGCGCATTCGGAGGAGCTGACCATGGTGCACCTGCCTAGGCAGGGCATTGTCTGGCAGGCCGACGTCTATTTCTCGCCGGCCACCGGCCGCGGTGTGAATCCCGCGATGCCGATCGGCATCGATTTCGCCAGAAAGCTGAAATCGCTTGGCATCGACGACTTCACAGCGCTGCTCGAAGGGCACAACAGCCGCATAGTCACGAGTGCCGAGTTCCGCCGCGCGCTGGCGCTATCGGACTATCACAACTACTGACCCGGCTGCTGGTCAGCTCAAACCGGCTCACCCGCAGGGCACAAGCGAGCCGACCACGGCGACGATGAGGCTTAAACCCATTGTCCCGACGCTGTTGGCGATCTTCCGGGAGGAAGTTCAGGCTGGAGGTGGCGGCCGGACTGCGAGCCGGTCGACGTCGAGAAGGGCCAGAGCGATGTCACTGCGTCCACGAGCGCGTGCGGGGATTCCTGCGAAGACGGCGGAGTTAGCCTGGAAGGCGTGTCCGAAGGGCACACCGGCGATGCTGGTCCGAGACCGGCTCGGGGAGATCTTCGAAGATGAGGAGTTTGCCGGCTGGTATCCGGTCGATGGGCGGCCGTCGCTGTCGGCGGCGCAGCTGGCGCTGGTCAGCGTGCTGCAGTTCACCGAGGACTACTCCGACCGGCAGGCGGCCCGTGCCGTCGCGGTGCGGATCGACTGGAAGTACGCGCTGGGCCTGGAGTTGGAGGACACCGGGTTCGACTACTCGGTGTTGTGTGAGTTCCGGGCTCGGCTAGCCGAGCAGCCCGAACGCGCCGACCGGCTGCTGGGCATGATGCTGGATCGCCTGCATGCGGCCGGGCTGGTCAGGGGCCGGGGGCGGCAGCGCACCGATGCCACCCACGTGCTGGCCGCGGTTCGGCAGGTCAGCCGATTGGAGCTGGCCGGGGAGAGCGTACGGGCAGCCCTGGAGGAGTTGACCGAGGCGGCCCCGGCCTGGCTGGCGCCGCTGATCGAGCCGGAGTGGGCGCGCCGGTACGGTCGCCGGGTGGAGATCGGACGGGTGCCCGGCGGCAAGCAGGCCATCATCGCGCGGGCCGAGCAGATCGGCCGGGACGGCCTGAAGATCCTCCAAGCCGTGTGGGCCGATGACGCTCCACCCCGGCTGCGCGGCCTGCCGCAGGTGGAGATCTTGCGCCAGGTGTGGCTGCACCATTACTGCACCGACGAGCACGGCGCACTGCGCTGGCGGGAAGGCAGTACGCTACCGCCGGCTTCGCTGCGTTTCGATTCTCCCTACGATGTCGATGCGCACTGGTGCGTCAAACGCGGCACCGAGTGGAGCGGCTACCGGGTCCATCTGACCGAGACCTGCGATGATGACCTGCCACATCTTGTGGTGCACGTGGCCACCACCATCGCCCCGGTCCAAGATGGGCAGCTCACCGAGCACATCCACGATGACCTGGCCACCTCCCGGCTGGCCCCGGCCGAGCACGTGGTGGACGCGGCCTACCTGTCACCCGCACGCATCCAGCGCGCCGACCAGGTCCATGACATCGCCTTGCTGGGCCCGATCGCGCCCGACCCCAGCGCGCAGGCCAAGGCCGGGAGCGGGTTCGACAAATCCGCCTTCGTCATCGACTGGGAGCATCAGGTGCCATCTGCCCGCGCGGCTCGCCCAGCCGCAGTTGGGGACCGCTACGGATCAAAGGACACGACTACATCCAGGTCCGCTTCGACACCGCCACCTGCCGGGCCTGCCCGGTCCGTACCTCGTGCACGGCATCGCCCGACCGGCCCCGCGCACTGGCGCTGCTGCCCCGCCCGCTGCACGAGATCCAGGCCCGAAACCGCGCCGACCAGGCAGATCCAGCATGGCAGGCCCGCTACGCCATCCGCGCCGGGTGCGAATCGACCATCTCTGAGAATGTCCGGGTTCGCGGGCTACGTCGCACCCGCTACCGAGGGTTGGCCAAGACCCACCTTCAGCACGTGCTCACCGCCATGGCCTGCAATGTGGCCCGCCTGGGTGACTGGCTGAGCGCCACCCCCCGGACCCGCCGCCGGGCCAGCCGCTTCCACACCCTGTGCCAGGCCCTCATCGCCCCCACATAGAAGATCGCCAACAGCGTCTTGTCCCTTCCGGATGAGGTTGGCATAGGGGCTTTACTGTATGTGCAGGTTCTCATCGAGCACGGCACCCGGAGACTGCACCTGGCCGGAGGCACCGCCCACCCGACCGGGGCATGGACGGTGCAGCAGGCCTGCAACCTGGCGATGGACGTCGGTGACCTGCGGGTGCCGATTAATCATCCGGCCAGGTCAAGCCGCATGCCGATATTCCTTCAGGATGCCTCCAAGTCGATCACGTCGATTGATGTGAGCTTGTAACCCGTAGGGCTCTGGCACGAATCCGGTGGTGACGGTGAGTTAGGAGAGTAGGATCATCTGTCTGAGCAGCGGGAATCCAGCGCGGCCATACATAGTCCTCTTGATCAACTTCGTCTTGGTGTTGACGCCTTCCATGGGGCCATTGCTGTAGGGCAGGGTGAGCCCGGCGATGACGGCATCGATGTCCTTTTCCAGGCCGTTGGTGTAGCTGTGGAGGGTGGGGAGGTCGTCGGTGCGAACCTGTTGGATCCAGGCGGGCAGGTTGTGGCCGTGTCGCTCGGTGAGGATGTCGGCGAATTCGCGGACCCGCGTGGCGAGGGCGGTCAGGTGCGGGCAGGAGGCGACGAGGTCGTCCAGGTGCCGTCGAATGTGGTCGGGCAGGTCGCTGGGCCTTGTCATGATCCAGGAGGTGAGGCGCCGTGGCGGAGGCGGCGTGCGGTCGGGGTCGGCACGTCCTTGGTTCAGGTAGCGGACCAGCAGGTTCGCGCTGCCGGGGTAGCCGAGTCCGCCGTGGACACGCCGCCTCAGCGCAGGCCAACCGCCGGAGATGGAGATCCAGCACCACCGCCCGTTCACCTACAGGTCGATCATGCAAGCGACGCCAGTGCCGGCCATGCACACGGCTGGACGGGCACCCGCACACCGGGCAAGCCACAGGCTCGGGACGGACCTGCGCCGTCACCCGAACGACCTGACCCTCAACCGCCACCCGGTCGACCAGCACCGCCCCAGCCCGGCGAGGAAAAACGATCTCCAGAAGATCAGAGTCACACCGTGATCATCTTGCCTTACACCACTCACCGTCACCACCGGATTCGTGCCAGAGCCCCTACAGGGATACCCCCCTGAGGTTGTCACTTCAGGAGTGATACCCCCTGCCGCGCTTCCAGGCGGCGTGAAAGAGCGGCGGGCGCATGCGCCCGCCGCTCACGGTCTAGACGGGCACGAGCGACCAGAAGTGGTTGTCGTTGTTGCCGTCGAGGGTCTGCTGGTCGAGGACGGACAGCGCGGCGGTGGTCATGTTGAGCACCTTGTTGCTGTGCCGGTTGACCAGGGCGTACGTTCCGTCGGCCGCGCGGCGCAGCCGCCACGTGAGCGTGGCGGCGGTGAAACCGCCGCAGGCCGACTGGACGACCTGGGTGCCGGCGGTGGTGTTCGCCGCCTTCAGGTTCAGGCACATGCCGCTGTTGGCGTTGATCACATGCCAGTAGTCGGAGATGGTGGACTTGCGCAACGTCCACTGCTGGTTCTTGGCGCCCGAATGCGCCTTGTGGACGACCGACGCCCCCGCTGTCGTGGCGGCGTCGAGCACTTCGGCGTTGTCGCGGCTCTTCACACCCGCCAGGTAGTAGGTCTGACCTGCCTGCGGACCCGGTTCGGTGCTCCGCGTGAACTTCCAGAGCTGGTCGGCCGTGCCGGTGAAGGGGCGCTGCTCCAGCGGCGCCGGGTGGGCGCCAGCGGCGGTCAGCGCCAGCCCTGACAGCCAGTTGATGATCGCGTAGCTGCCGTCCGGCTGCGGAAGATAGGCCCAGCGCATGCCGTCCTGGCCGTTGCAGGTGTACTGCAGGGCCTGGGTGCCGGGGGTGGTGCCGCTGTAGGCGCTGTCGGCGCACAGGCCGCTGCCGGCGTTGGCGAGCTGGAGGCCCGTCCGGTAGCTCATCAGCCACTTCTGGCTCCGCGCGCCATTCGGCGGGCGCTGGCTCAGCCTGGTCAGCCTGGCGTTGGAGCCGTCGATCGGCTCAAGTGCCCCGCCGGTGGACACATTGGTGACCACATAGGTGGAGCCGACCGTGGGGTGGGCGAGGGCGTCCACGGTGTCGCCCTTGACGAGGAAGTCGTTGTTCGCGGTGTTCCAGTGGGTCGCCAGATAGCTGCCCGCCGCGGGGGCCAGGTTGAAGTAGTCGTCGCGGTTGCAGTCGGGCAGCCGGCGGTCGTTCCACTCCAGGCAGTTGAAGGTCGGGGTGCCGCCGTAGCACATCATGCTGAACTGGTCGGTGCAGTGCCCGCTGTTGTCGGTGTGCGGCGCGCTCGTCTGTACGGCGCCCAGCATGTGGCCGAGCTCGTGGGCGATGGCGTTGGGGCCGAAGCAGTTGGCCGTCGCGTCCACTCGGGCGTAGGCGAGCGCGGTGTTGTTGTAGTTCTCGGCGCCGGGCCGGTCGTCCACGTACCGCTGGCCCACGCCGCAGACGACGGTCGCCTCGGAGAGCATCAGATACCTGCGGTCGGCCTTGTTGTACCCGAGGGCCTTGACCGCGGTGATGCCGTCCGCGAACGTGGCCAGGGACCCCGCGGGCACCTCGACGCGGCGTACGGCGATGCGGCAGCCGCCCCCGCTGACCGCCTCGGTGGCGTAGCGGATGTGCCGGCTCTTGCCGCTCTGCGCGGCGGCGTCGTTGTAGACGTCGTCGGCGTTGGCCAGCCAGGCCTGGAACATGGGAGAGAGCAGGTCGTAACGGTCGGGCATGGCCGGTTCGCGGACGTAGAGCACCTCGACCCGCTTGCCGCTCACCCCGTCTCCCACGCAGGGGATCCCGGCCGGCGCCGCCTGGGCCGCCGCGGTCGCCTGGCTCTTGGTGAGCTCTTCGGCGCGCGGCCCGGTACGCTCGCCGAGCCGCGCACCGGGGAACACATCGTTGTCGCAGGTCACTTCGGCCGCCATGCCCGCGCACGGATCGGCCGGAGCCGCTTCGACGGGGGAGGGGGTGAACCCGCTCGTTCCCGTGACCATCATGAGCGCTGTCACGGCAATGAGCGCTGTTCGTCTTGCTAACACCTGTGGAGCCTCCCGATCATGCACAAACCGGTCTGGTCGAAATTCGATGATCAACGTACCCGGTAAGACATGCTGACCAATAGGGTCAATTAGGAATGCTCGGATCGCCAGGCCGTTGCGGTAGGCGTAGGCCACGGCCTGCACCCGGTCACGCAGGTCGAGCTTGGTGAGGATGCGCGACACGTGCGTCTTGACGGTGTCCCGCTCGGAAATACGGTTTCGTACTGTGAACTGGGGTTTTGCTACGTGATCAGGACGGTGCCTGCGACCATTGCGAGGTGTGGGGCTCGAATACTCGACTCGCATGGTGACCTGCGGCTTCTGGCAAGCGGACGGATCTTGAGCGCCACTGTCTAAGCGAGCGCTCAAAACGACTTGTGCGGTCGCTCAACTCGATTGAGCGACCGCACAACATTGCTTGAGCGATCGCTTAAGAGATGATCTTTCCTCGCCAAGGACCTGCAGGTGAGACCGTCGGACGGAATTTTCGGCACTCGCAGTGATCGGGCGAGCACGCCCGTGGTGATCAACCCGCCGCATGGATGGCCGCGTCGGACAGGGGGTATCGACGCCCACCTGGATGGCGATGGTCAAGCCGAATCCGACGGTCACCGCGTTACGGGCGCGCAGGCCGCGGCGGCACGGAGTCGTGGTAGCCGCTGTGTGCCGGCTCCTCACGAAGCTGACGGGCACTGGGGCGCTCCTGGTACAGATGCGCAGGAACACCGGCGGGCGGAATGAGATAGACGGTTCCGTGACGGCCGATCGTTGGTGTCGGCCCGGGATGGAACCTGCGAGTGCCGAAAATCTCGTTCGACGGTCTCACCTGCAAGTCTTTGATAAACAAAGATCAGCTCTTAAGTGGACGCTCAAGCGATGTTGTGCAGTCGCTCAATCGAATTGAGCGACTGCACAAGCCGTTTTGAGCGATCGCCTTGACGGCGACGCTCAAGATCCGCGCGTCTGTCAATAGCTGCAGGTCACCACGTGAGTCGAGTATTCGAGCCCCACACCTCCCACATGAATACGCCCAGGTCGCATGAGGAGACACAATATTCGGCACCCACAAGGTACGGGCATGACGCCGTCTCATCAGATCGCGATGCCGGCGCAGGACGGTGTCCGGTTGGATGAGCAGCCGCAGCCGGCGCAGGACCTCCCGGGGCAGTGAGGTCAGGAGCGCGGCCAGGAAGGCTCGGTCCTCGGGTGCGAATCTCACTCGGGTGTCGGCGCTGAGTTGGCGTTCAAGGACGGTGATCTGGTGACGCAGGACGGGGATCTCCACGTCCTTCTCCCGATCTCCCATGGGCGGTAACCACAGTGAGGCGAAGGCGTTCGTGACGGTGAGGTAGGCCAGGCGAAGGAGCACGGCCGATTATCGCGCCGCGCTTGGTCCGTCTCCTGGATGGCTGAATTTCGCGTCGCCACGCGAAACCCTCATATGGTCATGACCTGGACGAATGTGATTATCGGCAGGTGCAGACCTCGTGCCGCAGGATGAGGATCTCCATGTTCTTGGAGGCGTCGCTACGGAGCAGCAGCGTCAGCTAGCCCATTATGCGGTAGAAAATCATATAGAAGAAACGGAGAGTCACGAGCTTCGAGCATGCCCGATCCAGGCCACTGCTCCGGTCAGGGAGCCGAGAGAAACCCGCAGCTCACGACCGTGAACGAGTATTGACACCCTTCAGGCATTTTTCCCAAGGTCAATCAGGAACTGGATTCGTCTGAGGTAGCTGACCAGGTTTCACCGAAGCGAGCTTGGCGAGGTGGGAGCGGATGCTCTGGACGTCGACTCCTCTTTCCTCGGTCAGGTCGGTGCCGAGTGAGGTCAGGATAGTTAGAGCTTGGGACCAGTGGTGGTGGGCCTGGTCGTGCTGGCCGAGTGCGGCATAGGCATAGGCGATGCCATCTTGGGCACGAGCCTGGTCACTGGCGTCGGAGAGTTCCGCCAGGACGAGCGCCTGGCGGTGGCAGTCGAGCGCCTGATCCGCGTGCCCCGAGTCATGATTCAGTCGGCCCAGAGCGTGAACGGCCTCGAATTGCCAGTTGCTGTTGCCGATCTCTCGTGCGAGGTCAAGGGCCTGCTGGTAGCTCTCGCGGGCTTGCTCGTACTGCCCTTGAACACGGTGCAGGTCGCCGAGGCTGCTGAGGCTGTGGAGTTCGCCGAGCTGGTCGCCTGTTTCGCGCGCCAGGGTCAGCGCCCGGGTGAAGCATCGCGTGGCTGGCTTGTTGTCCCTCCACCCGAGGTGGAGCTGCCCTAGGCCGATTAGCGCCCGCAGTTCGCTGGTGGGGTGACCGATCGTTTGGGCGATGCTCACCGCCTGCTTAAGGTACTCAGCGCCCTGCTTATGCCGTCCCATCAACCGGTGAACGTTGCCGAGCGCGACCAGTGTGTCCAGTTCACCGGTACGGTGGCCGATCGCTCGGGCGATGTCCAGCGCCTGCGTGAGGTACTCAGTGGCACGGATGTGCTGTCCTTGGACCGCGAGGAGCATGCCGAGGCCGTTCAGTGCCCGCAGCTTGCCGGATCGGTGACCGGTGGCCTGGGCGATCTCCAAGGCCCGGGTGGTTTCGTCGATGCCCAATTGGTACTGGGCTTGCATGCGACGGATCTCACCCAGCGCGATGAGCGCCTTCATCTCGCCCGTACGATCCCCGGTTGCATGGGCGGCGGACAGCGCTTGCAGATGGAGGGTCTTGGCTTCGGTGTACCTGCCGCGGGTGCGCAAACACCGATGCAAGGTGGCCGACAGGTGCAGAACCTGGCGGTGAAAGCCGTGCTTGGCGGCAAGTTGAGTGAGAGCGAGCAGGTTGGCCAGTTCCGCTTCCAGCCACGCGCTGGCACCCGCCGCATCGGGCATGGACGCCGTGCTGGAGGGAAGGCTCGGCCGCATGTCGGCTTCGTAAGGGTAGAAGCGATCCATTGTCGCCGAGGCGGCACCACAGTAGTGGTCAAGTAATCGGAGCAGTACCGTGCGCCGGTCGATCTCGGACTCCTCCGCGGCGACCGTGTCGGCGGCGTGAGCCCGAATCAGATCATGGAATCGGTATCGACCGGGGGCCGTCTCTTGCAGGAGGTGAACATCGAGCAACTGCTCCAGAAGCTCGTCGGCCTGCGCGACGGTGCTGGCGAACAGGGAGGCGGCGGCATCGGATGCGATGTCCATCCCAGGGTGCAGTCCCAGCAGCCGATACGCGTGTCGTACGTCATGGGAGAGCTCCCGATAGGAGAGCTCGAGCGCGGCGGTAACGCTGCGCTGCCCGGCGTGCAACTCACTCAGCCGACGGCGATGCTCCTCCAGCCGCTCGAGCAGATGCGTCACGCTCCAGGTGGGATGAGCTCTCAGCCGGGCAGCGGCCAGCCGAATCGCCAGCGGCAGTAGCCCGCACCGCCGCACCACTTCAGCCAGCGTATCCTCTGGCACACCCTCGACACGCTGCTTCTCCGCGGTTGCGGTGAACAACGCGATCGCGTCCGGGAGCGGCAAGACGTCCACCGACACCGTACGGATGCCGTCCAGGCCGACCAGCCGGCGGCGGCTCGTGATCAGGACCAGACAGCCTTCCCTGCCGGGCAACAGCGGCCGGACCTGGTCTTCATCGGCGGCGTTGTCCAGCACGATCAGCATCTTCCTGCCGGACAGCACACTGCGGTACAGCGCGGCTCGATCATTGAGACGCTGCGGAATCGACTCTCCGGGAACGCCCAGCACATCCAGGACGCGGGCGATCGTGTCGGCTGGGTCCGCCGGAGCCATGCCGTGTGTGTAACCGTGCAGGTCGATGAACAGATCCCCGTCGGGGAAGAGGTGGGCGAGCTGGTGCGCGGCGTGAACGGCCAGGGCGGTCTTGCCGACCCCCGCCATGCCATCGATGGCGGTGATCGCGACCGTTGCCGCATCGCTGATGCCGCCGAGCATGGCAAGTTCCCGTGACCGGCCGACGAACGCCGCCACATCGGTCGGCAGTTGCTGCGGTGTCACTCGAGTCAGGTGAGGACCTTGCGGGGTTTCATTTGCAGCGCGCGCCAGGACCGACACCTCTCCGGCATCCAGGCCCAGAGCGTTCGCCAACTGTCTCATCGACGTGTTGCGCGGCCGGCCCAGATCGCCCGCCTCCAACCGGCGAACGGTACGGACGTTGAGCTCAGCCTTTGCCGCCAGCTGCTCTTGGGTCAGCAATGCACGCTCACGCCAGGCTCGTATCAACGCGCCCAGCGCCGACCCCCTGATCGGAGCGCCGGTCTCGGCACCTTCATGCGCTCCCGATGACATGAGCTACCTCCCGCGGTCACCCTCCTGAACCAGGAATTGAGACTATGCCAGTCGAACCGGACCAGTCGCGGCGAAAGCCCAAGACCCAAGCCGTGGGCCTTGTCGTGGCTCAGCAGGCGGCGGCCTGACGGACCCGATGTACCAGCAATGGAAGGATGAGGCCCGCATCCGCACGGGGTGATCCGCAGCTGATCCCGGTCGCCGGGCAGTCGACCAGCAAGTGCGCGCTGATGGTTCACCTATGCGTGATCATCACCAGAGAACTGGTCTTTGGCGGCACCGCCGAGGACCTGGGCGCTCTGGCCGGAGGTTTCGTGCCCTCCCAGGCTGCCGCTTGATCATTGCTGGCAACTCCTACACAGGCAAGACCACTCTGGCCATGTGACTGCAGCCGGACTGATCGAAGCTGTAAGGGGCCAACCTGGCGTTTCGCCGTGGCGGACTGAAGGCAGGCCAGGAGTTCGGTGACGCCGGCGAAGCGACGCAGGGCTGCTATGGGGACGCCGCCGTCCTGCTCGAGGTGTACGGCCTTACCGATCCTGTGCTGCTCGAATAATGAGTTATGTGGTCTGAGCTGCGGTAAAGCGGCGTGTTGGTATTCGCCGATCATGCCGGTGACGCCGGGTTTTCGGCGGATGGGTCGCAGATCGTTGAGTTCGGTCAGGTGCCGGGCGCTCTGCGTTGTGACGTTCGGGAGGACGCTGGTACGCAATTGGTGCGGCCTGTGCCCGTTGTAATGGATCAGATGCGCATGGAGGACGAGTGTCAGATGGCGTTCATCAAGCATCAGGATCCGGCCCAGGAGTTCGCGGCGCAGGTGCCGATGACGCGCTCGCAGATGGCGTTCGTCCTCGGCGTCCGCGGGAGCGTTGTGACTGTCCGCAGCCCTTCGGCTTTGAAGACCTTCCGGAAGGCGGAGGTGAAGAGCGTTCTCGATCGTGGATCAGGAGCCGCGGCCCGGCGATGCGGGCACCTATGTTTATGGCCAGGTTGTGGGCTTGCCGCAGGGTCCAAGATCTGGTCGGGTGTGTGGTTACTCCGGCCAGGTGCAGTCTCTGGGTGCCGTGCTCGATGAAGATCAGCAGATACAGCGCTTTGGGCAGCAGCGTTTCGACCACCAGGAGATCACAGGCGATGATCGCGTGGGCTTGGGCGGTCAGGAACTGCCGCCAAGTCGGCCCGTCCCGGCGCGGTGCCGGATCGATGCCGGCGGCGTACAGGATCTCCCACACCGTGGAGGCCGCGATCGGGTGGCCCAGGCGAGCCAATTCGCCTTGGATTCTCCGATGTCCCCCGGTCGGGTTCTCCCGCGCCATCCGAGTAATCAGTGCCTTGACCGGCGGGCGGGTGCCTGGCAGTCCCGGGCGCCTCCTGTTCGTGAAGGTCCACTTACGCGCCACGAGGCTACGGTGCCAACGCAGGATCGTCGCCGGGATGGCTGGGAACATCTCCGCCACTGGCGGTGGTGGACCAGCCGCGATAACACCGCCGGCCAGAGCCGGTCGGCGTGACCCCGCTGCGGTCGGTCGCCGAGCTGACGGCGGAGCACCTGGTTCTCATGACGGAGCACCTACAGCTCAACGTCCTTGGACAGGTCAGCGCGGACCAGTACCGTCAGCAGGTCGAACACGCCCCTCATCAACTGTAGGCAAGCGATAACAACACCTTGGGATGGTCGCAGCAGCCGTTCCGAGCGCACAGCAAAATCCCAGCTAACAGTACGAAACCGGATTTCCGAGCGGGACACGATCGATGCTTTCCTGATTGAGGATCTCGCGGACGGCGCGATCTCGATGCCGAGGATCGCAATCGCAGCGCCCTGAGCAGCGATCGTGCCCGCCCGAATGGGAACGGCAAACCCAGGCAGCCCCGCAACAGCCGAGTTTCAGCACTCACAGGCCCTCTTCCTCAACCGCCCGCTCACCCGCGAATGACCCGCAACACCTGTGCCCTCCGTTATGACCTCTTAATGTCAGGTCGCCGCCCTGTGATGGTCCGCTCGCTCGATGAGAGTGTGAGGCGTCGAAGCAAGCAGATTGCCCCTCTAATCGGGACGATCTGTTTCAGCTGAAATATCACTACCAGGAGGAGCCATGTTCGCGATCGTTCGCGGGAGCCGTATAGCTTTAACTGCTCTGGGACTCTCTATGACGGCTGTCATGGGGCTGAACGCTCTGCCCGCGCAGGCAGCGGCCTTCGAGAAGGTCTGCAGCGGCGGCGGCCCGGTCACGGGCAGCCGGTCGTGTGTTGTTGACTTCTCAAACTTCCCGGGCGGTACGATCTCGCTCGACGTCGAGACGACGGGCAGCATCACAGTAGAGCACGATATGCATGTGGAAATCGATGGTCGGGGTTTCGTCTGCTCCGGCAAGTATCGGCCCTCCGATCCACCTAGGTCGTTCGTCTGTCATAACATACCGAGGGGGAACGGTGCGTTCGGGGCATTCAAGCCTCCGCAGGAAGCAACAAGGGTGGCGGTTCGCTGGTGAATGGGTGCGCGCTCAACAACTGACCCGGACGCCCTACTGCCGCATGGCCGCTGTTGGTGAGTTGCGCCCTGGGTGATGGCGATGGGCTCGAGAACAAGAGCGCGTAATCCCTTCCGCTCGTGCTGGGGCTGGTCCTCGACCTCGCGCAGCCGGGCGAACAGAAAGCGAGTCGTCGCTGCGGGTGCCGATTAATCATCCGGTCAGGTCAAGCCGCATGCCGATACTCCTTCAGGATGCCTCCAAGTCGATCACGTCGATGGATGTCGAGCGCTGTGATCTGGGCTGGGGGGTGTTGGGAATGGGAAGCGGTCGGAGCGGGGCTGCCTGGCGGAGAGCCCGATGCGGCCGGTGTTCGTTGTAGAAGGTTTCGAACTCGCGCAGCGCGTGCAGAAGGTGGTGCTGGTTCCAGATCAACGTCCGGTCCAGGAGTTCGCGCCGGCAGGTCTGGATCCAGCGCTCCATGATGGAGTTCATTCGCGGTATCCGGACACCGCTCTTGACGATGCGTATTCCGGCATCGGTCAGCACCGCGTCGAAGGTCGCCGGCGAACTTGGCGTCCCGGTCTCGGAGGAGGAACTTGGCCGAGCTACCTACATCTTGCAGGTCCATGGCGAGGTTGCGGCCGAGTTGGGTGACCCACTGGCCGGTGGGGTGGGCGGTGACGCCGAGGACGCGAATGCGGCGGGTGGCGTGCTCGATGACCGCCAGAACGTACAGGTGGGCGCCGGTGAGGGTACGGACTTCGAAGAAGTCGCACGCCAGCAATGCATCTGCCTGGCTGCGCAGGAAGGTGGCCCAGGTGGTGGCGGTCCGTTCGGGAGCCGGGTCGATGCCGTGTGCTTTGAGGATCTCCCACACGGTGGAGGCGGCGACCTTGATACCGAGCGCGGCCAGCTCACCGCGAATGCGCCGGTAGCCCCACGAGGCGTTCTCCCCGAGCCAGCTGCAACACCAGCAAGCGGATGGACCGGATGGTACGCGGACGTCCACGCCCGCGAGGCGCGCCGGCCGCGGCGTGACGGCGCCTCAGCAGATCGCGGTGCCAGCGCAGGACGGTGTCCGGGCGGACCAGCAACACAAGGTGCCGGAGTCTCTCCGTGGGCAGGCGGTGAAGCAGCCCAGAGAGGAAGAACCGATCAGTCGGCGTGAACGCGGGCTTGGTCACCTGCCGCTGCAGCACCATCAACTGGTGCGTAACACCAGGATTTCGATCTCTTTGTCCCGGTCGGTTCGGGGGAGCAGCCCCAGGAACGAGAAGGTGGTCGTCACCGTGAGGTAGGCCAAGCGCAATAACACGATCGACCATCATGCCGTGCGCGGCGCGCGCGACGGGAGCGGGAGAGAACGCATCACCTCCATGACCTGCAGGGATGAATACTCGGCACCCGCACAGTCGCGGCCCGCAAGTGCCGCTGCTCGCGGAATGATCTCGCCGTCCTGCGCAGGTGGGGCCAAGTGACGGGAACGGGCGGCGGCGCGGCTTGTCAGGAAGAGGTTTCGACCGGCACGCCGGGCAGTTGGGTCGCGCCCGCCTCCAAATCGTTTCCACGGGGACACGTGCAAGGCCCTCGCTCGCTGTTGCGCTCGCCTTCACACGGCGCCCTGGCGGTGGCCGCGTGGGCGATGTACGAGACGCTGATGCCCCGTGCTCTGGGTGGTGGCCGGGCTCCGGCGTACGCGCGGCGCTGCTGGGTGGCCGACGCGCTGGGCGTGAACGAGAGACCTTGGATGGCGCGCGCCGCCAACTGCTGGCCGACGACTTGGGCGGGCCGTGGCTGGCCCGCTTCAGCCCGCTGGGGGCGAAACGGGCTGTCCGGCACGCGGCGCTGCGGCTGCCCCGCGAGACCGGCGATCCGTTCGTGCAGGTACCGGCCTGGACGCTGGCTCTGCTGTCGGCCTCCAGCGATTCCGATCAGCGCATATCCCCGGCCGCGTGGCGGTTGTACGCGCTGATACTGGCCGGCCGGTGTGCGGCCGGCCAGCCGCTGGAGACCCCTGTCGGCCACCTCGGTGGCATGGGCAGTCCACAGAAGGCACATGATCATAAGACGTCACAGCTGGACGCATCTCGACCTCCCGCCGCAGGCGACGTACAGGTGGTAGACGCCCAGCCGCTGGCGCCAGGAAGACAAGTTTCCCCGATACGGGCTGCGCCGCTGACAGCTCGCCATCCGGCGACGACGCGTCAGGCGGCTGAGGTCTACCGCCATGCCCTGCCGGCGTCTCTGGCCCAGGCCATCCCAGCGTCCGGCCGACGGCGTGTACTGACCGTGATCGCTGCTGAACTCGCCAACCGCACGCCGGTGGAGCTGGCCGAGCGGATCCGCCGGCGCTGGGAGCCCTGGCAATGGCGCGAGGACATTGCCGATGTCACTTCGGTGGCCATCACCATCGTCCGCCGCGGCTACCACTACCCTGACCTTCGGTGTGAAGACCAGCACCGGCTCGACACCGGCCAGCCGTGTGGGGCCTGCGCCGAGGTCGCGGCCGAGGTTGTTCGTCGACGAGTCGGGGCCTCGAGTCCCGGTGAGCGGGCCTGTGTAGTTGCCGCAGCGAGTTTGTCAGGTCCTCCACCGGTCCACGAGATGACTATCGCGGCGGACGCTACCGCAAGCCTTGGCAGCCCGCCCTACGAGGATCCTGCCTATCAGGCAGCTCGAGCCAAGGTGCGCGCGCTGGGGCGCCGCGAGCCCGGGAAGGCGATCGTCGCCGAGCGGCCGGGCCACATGTGCGGAAACCGGGTCTAGCGGCGCACCACCGATATACCTCCGATATACCCACCATTGTTAGCGTCGGCAGCGCATGGACACGCATTCCAGCTAGGCGAAAAAGGGGTATCGATGCCACCCGTTTCCACCCTCGACTTCGATGTTCACGATCTTCCGATGGACGTGTTCGACCTCACCGTCAGCGGGCTGGAGGTGCAGACACTCACGCTCGGCCGCGGCTACGACATCGTGAACGGGCCGTTCACCAACTGCCACGGAGTCAGCGGCTGCGTCTGCGGCTGCGGCAGCATCGACAAGCCGCACGCCGACCCCGATGACGACATAGACGAGGAGTAGCGGACAGCACCGCGGGCCGTCCTGCGCGCAGGACGGCCCGCGTTTCATTGGGTGAGGTGAAGGATGTCCGCTGCTCCATTGATCCGGTTGGCCGGCCTGCCGGCCACCGTCCTGCGGGAACTGCGTTTCCACGAGGTGGGACTGGCCGTGCGTGACCGGCTCTCGCTGCGGCGATGGGTGCGGGCCGAGGGCGCGACGCTGAGCGATGAGCTGTACCCAGTGATCGCACGTGCGGCGGCGCACCCCGCGAGGCCGCTGCTCGTCGGCCTGCGGCGGGCCGTCTATCAGGGGCGCAGGCCGACCGCCCGCGAGTGGAGCCCGGCGACGCGGGAACTGCTCGGCCGTGACCTCGCGGACCGGGTGGAACGCTGGGTGGCCGCCTGCGACGAGTGGCGTGATGGTGGACGCGACCTGGACGAACGTGTCGGATCGGAGACGGCGGCCCTGGAGAGCCGGTTGCGTGACCTCGTTTCCGCCCCGGTCTTCCGGCGGGCGCTCCTCCAGGCGAGCCCCGATCTGTCGGCGGATCTGGACAAGTGGCTGGCCGACCCGGGCCGGGGTACCCGGCGGCTGGCGCCCGCCCTGGTCAAGTACCTGGTCCGGGCCGCGGCGAAGACCAGCCCCTTCAGCACGTTCATGGTGACGGGACGCGGTACGTGGACGGACGACGACGTGGCGGTCCGCCAGTGCGCCGCAGGTCTGCGCGGCACGGCGGGCGTCCTCGACCTCGGCCATGTCGCGCGGTCGGAACTGCACGCGGCACTGGTCACGAGTGGACGGCTGCGGCGCGCCATGATCATCCGGGTCAACCCCAGCGTGGTCGGCTCCGGCGACCGGCTGCGCTTCCTGGGTCCTCCTCCGGCGGAGGCGATGGTCACGATCGATGCCACCCCGGCGATCAGCGCCTGCCTGCAACTGATCCCCGACGCCGCGATCACCTTGGGTGAGCTGGCAGGCAAGCTGGAGGCGGCGGGAAACGCCCAGCCCGCCCGGGTCGCGGCCTTCCTCGACCATCTCGTCGAGATCGGACTGCTGCAACTCATGCCGCAGCCGTCCGGGCAGATCACCACACCAGGCGAGGCGGGGCGCTGGTTGCGCTCGCTCGGCGCGGAGTTCGCGCAGGAGGGCGCGCTGCTCCTGGCCGTCGACGAGGCCGTGCGGGCGGCCGTACCGGTCGAGGACGTCGAACTGCATCGGCGGCGGCTGGATGCGGTGGGCCAGGCGATGGGGAGCCTGTCCGGCCACCTGGGGCAGCCGATCACGAGCCAGACCTTCGACACGGCCGTAGCCGGAGAGCCCCTGGCCGAGTGCGGGCGTCTCGCGTGGCAGCCGGTGCTGGCCGACCTGCAGGTCATCCGCCGGTGGCTGGCGCTGTTCAGCTTCGGCCAGGGCTTGAAGATCGCGCTCAACGCCTGGTGGGGGCAGCGACCACCGACTCCTTTCCTGTCCTTCTATCACGAGCTCGTGAAGGAGATCGCCGGCGGTTCCCCGGCAGGCAAGGAGATCGGCCGGCTGTGGCATGCGTCAGGAGGCAGGCGGGCGAGCGTGTTCGAGCGCATCCATGAACTGCGCGCGCTGCGCCAGGACGCGGCCGGCCTGCTGTGGCGCGCGGCCGGACCTGACGGGGTCGTCGCGATCGAGCCCGGTGAGCTGACCCTCGCGGTGGCCGGATACCCGCGCTGGCTGGACGACCTGCACGCGGTGGGGGTGTACGGGCAGCCGCTGGCGGACGAGTCAGGCCCCACGTTCGTGATCAACAACATCTTCACCGGGTACGGCAGGGTCCACAGCCGCCTGGACCACCTGACCGGCGCCCGCACGGAGCCGTGGGCGCAACCGCCCGGCGACTATCCGGTGTTCGCCGCTCTCGGCGGGTCTCTGGGCACCTCGTTGAACGTCAGGGAGCCGTGCGCGCCGTACGAGATCACCTATCCGTGGCACGGCGACGTCCGGCCGGGGACCGATCGGATCGATCTGCACGACCTGTGGGTGGAGCGGGATCCCACCCGCGAACTCCTGCGGTTGCGGTCGGGAAGGCTCGACCGGCTGGTCCGGCCGCTGCATCTCGGCAACAGCGCCCCCTGGACCCTGCCGCGCGCGGCGCACCTGCTCGTTCGGGCATTCGGCGAGGAGTCGACCGAGCCCGTCATGGACATCGCGCCGCGTGGACAGCGCAGGTCCGGGCCCGAGGTGACGGTGATCCCGCGGGCGCGGGTGGGGCGCGTGGTGGTGCGCCGGGCGAGCCGTCACATGACGCGGGCGAACATCCCGGCGCGGCGCGCGAACGAGCCGATGGCCGAATACCTCCTCCGGCTGACCGCGTGGCGGCTGGAAGCGGGCATCCCCGAGACGTGCTTCGTCAGAGGCTTGGCCAGCGGGCGTTCCTACGAGAACAAGCCGCTCTACCTGGATTTCGCCAACCCCTTTCTCCTCCACGCCTTCAACGAGTTGCTGCGACAGCCGAACGAGGTGGTCCTCTTCGAGGAGGCACTGCCCGATCCGATGCGGGCACCCGAGAACCACGGCGGTGAGCACGTCATGGAGATGGTGATCGATGTCGCGGCGTGGGGCGATTGACGTGGGCCACCACGAGTGGGTGAGCGCGCATCTCTTCTACCACGGCGACCAGGATCCCCTGATCGTCCGGCTGATTCCCGCGATCGTGGCGGAGCTGGCGGACGGGGGCGACCGCCCGGACGTCTTCTTCCTGCGCTACTGGGAGGCCGGTCCGCACGTACGCCTGCGCGTGAGAGCCGAGCCGGCGGAGCACGACCGGGTACGGCGCGTCATCGAGGCCAGGAGCCGCGCCTTCTTCCGCGCCTGCCCCTCCGCCGTCGCCGTGCGCCAGGAGGAGTACGAGACAAGGGCCGCTCTGCTGGCACGCGGGGAAGGGATGGCGGGCTTCACCCGCGAACTGGCGCAGAACAACTCCGTGTCGTTCATTCCCTACCGCAGGGAGAACCGGCGCTACGGGCGGGTCTCGATGGGGGCGGTGGAGAAGCACTTTGTGGATTCCAGCAGGATCGTCCTGTCCATGCTCACGGCAGGGGTCACGCCCGAGCAGCGGGTGACCGCCGTCGTGGCGATGTACCTCATCGTCTTGCTGCGGCTGGGGGCCGGTGCGTTGCCGCGGGGGGATCACGCCGATCTTTTCGCGCGGCAACGCGACGTCCTGCTCCCCTTGGGGCGGCGCATGCGGGCGCTGGTCGAGCGGACGGATCGGTTGCCGCCGGGCGACGGCCTGGCGAGCTGGGCGCAGACCATGGCGGGCCTGCAGAAGGAGTTGGAGCCCCGGCGGCAGCCGGCGGTGATGACGACGTGCGCGCACCTCGCGGCCAACCGGCTGGGGGTCGATCTGCTCACCGAGCAGTACGCCGCCGCCCTGGCCGCGCGGACCGTGCTGGACCTTGGTGAGGAAGAGATATCGGCATGACATCGCAGATCGAGGAACGCGTCCGGATCCGGCCGGGTGTCTCGGGTGGCGTCACACCTGACCGCTGTTACTACCTGCTCAGCGGGCCGTACAGCACGGCGCTGGGTCGGCTGAGCACGGCGCAGCAGGCGCTGCTGCACCGGCTGGCCAGGGAGCCGGTCCCGGCGCAGGAACTGGTGGAGCAGGACCTGAGCCTGCTGCGGCGCGAGGGGTGGCTCCAGGCGACCGTGACCTGGTCGGGAACGGACGTCTACACCGTGGAGCCGGAAGGACCGCAGCACCCGATCGCGGGTGAGATGCCCGAGGACCTGGTGCTGTCGCGGTACGCGGTGGCCCGCAGGGACGGGAGCGCCATGGTCCTGGAGTCCCCGCGCTCATGGTGCCGCGTGCGGCTGCACGACTCGCGCGCCCTGGCCTGGCTCGGGCTGCCGCGGCCGGCCGACGACGACGTCCCGGCCTTGCGCCGGTTCCGCCGCGACCTGTGGGCCGGTGGACTGGCGGTCGCCCGGGCCGGCGACGAGGACGACCGGTCGCCGACTTGGCGACCCCACGAGCTGTGGTTCCACCGACGCAGCCGCAGGCCGTTGCCCGGAGTCCCGTACGGCAAGGGCGACTGGGCCGCCGGGAGGCCGGTCCCGCACGCGGCGCTCCGTGAGCCGTTCGACGGCGAGGTCGTCGAGCTCGCCCGACCCGATCTGAGCCGCGTACGCGCCGGCGACCCCGGGCTGACCACCGTGCTGGAGCAACGGCGCTCGCTGTACCGCTACGATGCGTCGAATCCGATGACCGCGGCGGAACTCGGGGAGTTCCTCTACCGCTGCTCGCGCAACCGGAACGTCCCCCGCACCGACGGCGCCGACTACGTGCGCCGGCCCTATCCCAGTGGCGGGGCCCTGTACGAACTGGAGATCTACCCGGTGATCCGGCAGGTCCACGGGCTGGAGCAGGGGCTGCATCACTACGATCCGCAGCGCCACCGCCTGGAGAGGATCTGCGGGGCCACCCCCGAGGTGCGGCGGCTCCTGCGCACCGCCGCGGCAGCGACGGGGCACGAGGAGCCGCAGGTGCTCCTGGTGATCGCGGCACGGTTCGGACGCGTCATGTGGAACTACCAGTCCATGGCGTACTCACTGATCATGAAGAACGTCGGCGTCCTCTTCCAGACGATGTACCTGGTGGCGACCGCCATGCAGCTGGCGCCCTGCGCGCTCGGCGGCGGCGACTCCACCGCCTTCGCGGCGGCCACCGGCCTGGACGAGATGGACGAGGGCTCGGTGGGCGAGTTCGCGCTCGGATCCCTCCCGCGGGGAGCGGCGCGATGAGGCTGCGGATGCGTGACGACGTCTACCTGGCCCCGGCCGGCGACGGCCTGCGCGTACTCACGCATCGAGGGCTGGCGCGGATCGACGGGGCCGCGATCGCGGGCTGGGTCGACCGGCTCACGCCGTTCCTCGACGGCAGGTACACGATCGGGGAACTGACCGCCGGGATGCCGCCCGGCCGGGAGAAGGCGGTGAGGCGAGTCGTCGAGCTCCTGCGGACCTGCGACGCCCTCGAAGAGGACCGGGATGACAGCTACGCCGGCCGCGCCGCGGTGGTGGCGGGCGTCGAGCCGATGCTGGGACAACTGGTCAGGGCGGCTTCGGCGTCCGGATTGCGTGACATCACGGTGCTGGACCTCTCCTCCGCCGCGGTGACCGATCTCCCCGCGGGCACCGACCTGGTGTTCTACGCGGGCGACGGGCCGTCCGCCCTGCCGCTGGAGCGCGCTTGCGCGGAGCGCGCGATCCCCCTCGCCCTGATGGTCGTCACGGGCGAGGCCACCTGGCTGCTGCCGCCCGCGGCGCCGGGATGGGACGACGCGAGGCGCCGGATGGGCGTCACGGCTGAGCAGGGCGGAACCGCGCCGCCGGGAGCGGCGGCGAGCCTGGTCCAGGCCGCCTACCGGGAGCTGACCGGCGCCGTCCCGCCCGCCGAACGCGGCCTCCTGGTCAGGATCGAGCAGGGGACGTGGCGGCGCACGCGCCACTCTTGCCTGCCCCACCCCTTGGCACGCCCGGCGTCCCCGCGTTCCCGCGAGGAGTTCCTCCGGCGCGTGCGTGATCTCCTGGCCGGCGAACGTCTCGACCAGGAGTCATTCCTGCGCAGGATCGCCCCGTGCGTCGACGAGCGCCTGGGCGTTGTCAGGTTTGCCGAGGCAGACGCGCCCCAGGTGCTGGTGAACCTGTGCCGGGCCGTATCGCCGGACGGGGAGGCGGTGATCGGCGCCGGATTCGGCCACGAGGCGGCGCACCGCGACGCCGCCTGCCGCGCGCTGGCCGCCTACGGAGCGCGCACGGTGGATCCGCGGAGGCTGGTCGGATCCGACGTCTGGGCGCACGAGATCGACCGCCCGGACAGGGCGCGACTGGTACCGGCCGCCGATGTGTTCGGGAGCGGAGGCGCCGGGCTCGCGACCGGGGATAGCTGGGTGCACGCCCTCGGCAAGGGACTGGCCGGCCAGTGCCTGCAGATGATCATCGCCGGTCTCGCCGCGCGCTCCGCGCCTTTTCCGCGGATCGACCTCACCGCCGTCGACCTGCGCCAGGAAGGGCGCAGATGCCGCGAGGTGCTCTCCCGCCTCGACGAACTGCCCGACGTGTACGACCTCACCGGCCCGCTGGGCATCCCGGCTTTCGCGTACTGCGCCGGTGAGGTCACGATCGGCTACTTCGCCGATCTGGACCCGGCCGAGGCGCTGGGAGAAGGACTGAGGTCCACGCTCGTGCACCTGCAATCCCCCCGGTACGGCCAGGCGGAACCGCTGCCCGCCCGGTTGCGCGGCCCATGGCGGCGGACTCCGGCCCCGGCAGGAGACCTCGCGACGGCGGCCTCGCGGCTACGCGCCGGCGGCCGGGTGGCGCTGGCCGTGCCCCTTGATCATGATCAGGAAGTGGCCGCGATCATGCCCTATCTGACCCGGATGGTGGTGGCTGATGCGTGAGGTGGCGCTGATAGGGCACGGGCTGATGCACGACGCCATCGCCGGTCGGCTGGCGGCCGACTGGCAGGTCGGCCGCCATGACACGGCGGCGCAGGTGCCCGGCGGCCCGCACCTGCTGATCGCGGCCGACGACAGCTGGAATACCGCTCGCACGGCGGAGGCCCGAGCGGCCTCCACCAAGCTCGCGGTGCCGTGGCTACGCGTCCGCGCGGAGCTCGGCCAGGTGGTGATCGGCCCCCTGGAGATCCCGGGTGAGGCGGGCTGCGTGTCCTGCGCCGAGCGGCGACGGCGCCTCGTCCGTGCCGACCAGGAGGGGCACCGCGCCATCTGGCGCAGGCACGGCCGGGTCCTGCGCGGACGCCCGTCGTCCTGGCTCACCCCGCTCGCCGCCACGCAGGTGGCCGAAATCGTCGCGGCCCTGCTGTCGGAAGGGGACGCTTCCCGGATGCGCAGGGCCCTGATGACGGTGAATCTGGAGCGCCTGGACGTCGGCGTTCATCCGTTCCTGCCGGACGCGCTCTGCGACACCTGCGGTGACGCGCCGCAGGACACCGCCCAGCTGGCGGACCTGGTCCTGGAACCCCGGCAGATGCAGCGCGCAGGGAGCTTCCGTACGCGAGAGGTCACCGAGGACCTGGAAGAGCTGTACGTGGACCAGGAATGCGGGCTGATCGGCTCGATCTCGGAATGGACGGCAGGTGTCCTGGCCGTCGCGTCGGCCAGAGTGGGCGGGCGCGGCGGCGGCGAGGTCATGGGCTACGGGCGCGCCGAGACGCGCACCGCCAGCAGGCGCATCGCCGTGCTGGAAGGACTCGAGAGGTACGGTGGCGCCCAGGGCGCGCGCAGGCCGGCGGTGCGCGCGAGCTTCGCCGAGGTCGCCGGGCACGCGCTCGATCCGCGGACCTTGGGCCTCTACCCGCCGGAACGGTACCGCCTGCCCGGCTTCCTGTACCGGCCGTTCGACGTGAATGAGACCTACACCTGGGTGTGGGGCTACTCCTTCGCGCGGAAGGAGCCGATCCTGGTGCCGCAGTCCTGCGCCTACTACCAGAACGGGCACGAGCTGGTCTACGAGATCTCCAATGGCTGCGCCCTCGGCGGCTCCCTCGAAGAGGCCGTCCTCCACGGCGTCCTGGAGGTCGCCGAGCGCGACGCCTTCCTGCTGACCTGGTACTGCAGGATACCCGCGCCGCGCATCGAGACGGCCGGGGTGTCCGATCGCCGGCTGCAGTGGCAGCTCGCGTCCGTGGAGGCGGAGACCGGGTACGACGTGTTCTTCCACGACATCAGCGTGGAGCAGCGGATCCCCTGCGTGTGGGCCATCGCCGTCAACCCGCGCGACGACGGCCGGGCGGCGACGATCTCCGCGGCCGGGTCCAGCCCCGACCCGGAACGCGCCATGGCCAACGCCCTCTCCGAGGTCGCCTCGAGCATCGCTCCCGTGGGCGAGAAGTACGCGGAGCACCGTGAACGGGCGCGGCAGATGCTGGCCGACCCCGGGCTCGTCAAGGAGATGGAGGACCACTCCCTGCTGTACGCGCATCCGGACGCCGCGCGGCGGCTCGACTTCCTCACCGGGGCGCCCGGCCGTCGCAGGCCGGCCGACCTGGGAGCCGTCACCGGTACGGATCTGACGGGCGTGCTCACCGAGATGGTCAAGCGCTATCTGGACACCGGGCTCGACGTGATCGTGATCGACCAGACCGGCTCCGAGCACCGGGCGGGCGGGTTCGCCTGTGTGAAGGTGCTGATTCCCGGCACCCTGTCGATGACCTTCGGGCACGACCACCGCCGTCTCGACGATCTCCCCCGGCTCCTGACCGTGCCGCGGCTGCTAGGTCATCGCGACCGGGACCTGGCGCCGGAAGAGCTCACCTCCGACCCCCACCCCTTCCTATGACGGCCACCGCCGTACTCCGGCGCATGCTCACCTGGTTCCGCCCGCATCGGTGGCAGGTGGTGGCCTCGCTGATCATCGTGGTGATCACCGTGCCCCTGGGAGTGGCCAACCCGCTGCTGACCCGCATGGTCATCGATCAGGGGCTGCTCAACGGCGACGTCGGGCTGCTCACGCTGCTGTGCGTGCTCATGGTCGTCCTGGGAGTCACGAGCAGCGTTCTTAACGTCGGCAACGTGGCGCTCACCAACATCGTCGGCCAGCGGGTGACGACCAGCCTGCGCGCCACCGTGTACGGCCGCGCCCAATCGCAGGAACTGGCCTTCTACACCGAGGAGAGCACCTCGGAGGTGCAGGCCCGGCTGGTCAGCGACATCGAGGGGATCGACCGGTTCGTCACCGGCACTGTCCACCAGGCGCTGGGCTCCCTCACCGCGCTGGTCGCCTCGGGCATCGCGATGCTGATGCTGAGCTGGCAGCTGGCCCTGCTCTCCTTCTCCTTGGCGTACGTGCTGGCGCTGCTCAACCATCGCTTCGCCAAGCGGCGCCAGGACCTGGCCAGGCAACGGCAGCGCCACGTCACCTCACTGCTGCGTTTCGCCGCCGAGGATCTCAGCCTGGGCGGGGTAATCCTGGGCCGGACGCTGCGTCGTTCCGGCCGGCAGCTCGAACGGTTCGTCGAGGTGTGCAGGCAACTGGGTGAGATCACGGTGCGGCAGCGAGTCGTGGGCGCCACCGCCTATGTGATCATCGGCGCGTCGTTCGCGTGCGTGCCGCCCCTGGTGTACTGGGTGTCGGGTACGGCGGTCTCCGGACTGAGTACAGGGACCGTGATCGTCATGGTGATCCTGCAGATGCAGTTGTCCCAGCCCATCCAATCCCTTCTGCAATTATCCAGTGGCCTGCACGTCTCGCTGGCCAAGTTCGAGCGCGTCATCCAATACCTCGACCTGCCGGAGCCGCGGCCGATCGACGAGGGCCGCGCTCCCGTGCCGGGGGCCGGGATCAGCCTGACCCTGCGCGGGGTGGGCCACCGGTACGGTGACGGGCGGGACGTGCTCGGTGGCATCGACCTGGACCTGCCCGCAGGATCGGTCACCGTGGTCCGGGGACGCACCGGGTCGGGCAAGAGCACGCTGGGGTTGATCATCGCCGGTCTCCTGCGCCCGGCCACCGGAACCGTTCAGCTTGACGGCGCCGGCGACGCGGAGTTGCGCGACGTGGCGACGATCGTTCCGCAGCACACCACCCTGTTCGACGCGTCGATACGGGAGAACCTGATGTTCGCCCGCGAGGCCGTGACCGAGGAGGACATCCATCGGGTGCTCGCCGCCGTCCGGCTGGACGACCTGGTGTCCCACCTTCCGCACGGCCTCGACACTCCAATCGGCGTGGAGGGACTCCAGCTGTCGGGCGGTGAGCGTCAGCGGCTGGCGGTGGCCAGGGCGCTGCTGGCCGACTGGCAGGTGCTCGTCGTCGACGAGGTCACCAGCGCCCTCGACGGCGTCACCTCGGACGAGGTGTACGACGCCCTGCGAGTTTATTGTGCGGGGAAGACCCTGGTGATCATCGCGCACCGGCTTCCACGCATCGACCCGACAGACCAGGTGGTGCTGGTGGACCGGGGCGCCGGGACCGTTACCCCGGGGTCGCGCGCGGGTTAGGGAGGCGGCGTGGACTGGTGAGCTCGCCTATTCAACTGTCGCGAGTTGTCGTTCCCCTGGGGCCTGTTGGTGACGTTCCGTGTTCCCCGGCGGCGTAGCGGTTCCAGCCTCCGCCATCTTCTTGAAGGAGGCGGGCGGTGGTCTTGTCGTGGTAGCCGAGGGCATCAGCGACGACGGGGGCAGGGATCTCCAGGAGTTGCTGCCGGATGGCGGCGCTGCGGGCGGCCGCTGCTGGGATGCCGATCTCGTTGAGGAGGTCGGACAGGTGGTCGGGGCGGCAGGGCTGGCCTGCTCGGCGGCCGGGGAACAGCCAGCGCGAGGCGCGATTGGTGGCGGTGTTCATGTTGGTGCGGGCCTCGATGTAGTCCAGAAGCAGGGATGCGATCGGTGCGGGGACTGGCGATGGCGGCTCGCCAAGCCGCAGGAACAGGGCCGCTCCGTCACGTACGAGGTCGTCAATGGTGAGCCGGACGACCCGGGTAAGGGGCTGTGCATAGAGGAGCACGATGACTCCGGCCACCCGCAGGCGTTGAGGAATGGCGGTATCGGTCAACAGCCGTCGGAGGGCAGCTATGCGCTGGTCCTCACTCAATGCAGCCCGGCTGGGGATCTTCATCGCGGGGAGGGACAGAGATCGTGAACATTGGCGGCTCTATGAAGGGGCAAGGTCAAATTGTTCGTGGCGCCGGACATGGGTGTCCTGGCGGCCGGTCAGCGTGGTCCGTCGTCGATAGGGTGGAGGGCGCCGGTGCGGATGAGGCTGACGACGGCTTCCATATCGGCGTCCATGCGGCGATCGTCGTCCAGAGCGGGAACCCTGTCTCGGACGATGCGGTGCATTCGCTGCACGGCGTTCGCGGCCCTGTCCGTCCCGCGCAGGTCGATCGCTTGGCAGCCGGCCAGCAGATGTACGGCCGCCACGTGCTCCACCAGGTCGACGACGGCATAAGCGTCGCGGGCGGCGATGGTGCCCATACTGACCTTGTCCTGGTTGTGGCATTCGGTGGATCGAGAGAACAAGGTGGCCGGTACGGCGGACTTGAGCGCTTCTGCGGTCAGGGCCGAGCAGGTGATCTGGGCCGCCTTGAAGCCGAACCGCACTCCCGCCTCCGGATCGTCGCCGTCGGTCGAGGGTTGGAGGTTGGGCGTCAGGCCGCGGTTGTACTTCTCGTCGACGAGCAGTTGCAGTTGGCGGTCCAGCAGGTCGCCGACATTCGCCACGGCGATCTTCAGGGCGTCCATCGCCTGTCCGATGTGCCCCGCGTAGAAGTTGCCGCCGGTGTAGACCGCCTCGGTACCGGGGTCGAACAGTGGGTTGTCGTCGACCGAGTTGATCTCCACGGTGACCCAGCGCCGTACCCACGTCAGGGTGTCGCGCAGCACGCCGATCACCTGGGGCGCGCAGCGCAGCGAGTAGGGCTCCTGAATCGGCAGTTCGAGCTCCCTCACGCTGTCGCCGATGGTCTGTGGTTTCCCTTCAAGAGGGAAGGGATGGTCCCGGGACAGGCCGGGGCCGTCGAGCAGGGCCAGGAGACCGACCGCTGATGCCTGCTGTCCCGGGTGCGGTTTGTGCTGGTGGATCACCGGGTCGTAGTGGCCGCGGTCGGCGCACAGGGACTCACACGCCATGGCCGTGCACAGCTCGGCCACGGTGACCAGCCGGGTCGCCCGCTCCAGGGTGATGACGGCGTACGCGGAGGAGAACGACGTGCCGTTGACGAGCGCCAGTGCCTCCTTGGGCTCGGGTTCCCATGGTCCCAGCCCACGCTCCCGCAGCGCGTCGTCGGCCGGCCGCCGTTCGCCATGCACCGTGACCTCACCTCGCCCGGCCAGCAGGTTGGCGATGTAGCACAGCGGAGTGAGGTCTCCGCTCGCGCCGACCGAGCCGCGCTGCGGGACGGCCGGCACCAGGTCGTGAGCCACACAGGCCAGCAGCAGTTCCACCAGCTCGCGCCGGACCCCGGACGATCCTCTGGCCAGGCAGTTGGCCCGGATCACCATGGCGGCCCGCACCACTTCGGCCGGTGCGGGCGGTCCCACGCCCGCCAGGTGGAAGGCGAGCACGTCGCGTTGCAGCGCCTCGGCCTTGTCCTTCGGGATCACCCGCCGCGCGCTGTCGCCGAATCCCGTGGTGACCCCGTAGAGCGGCAGGCCCGCGTCGACGAGTTTCTGCCGTAGAGCGGCGCCGGCGTCGATCCGATGGGTAGCCCGTTCATCCAGTACGAATCTCGTCTCGGAAGGGCGCTCGGCGAACCGGGTGATCTCTTCCGGGGTCAGGGTTCGTACGCCCAGGGTCACGGTCTTACCGTCTGGCTTCATGACGTCGGTGACCGCCCGGACTGGAACGACGCGGCGAGGTCGTCGAGAGCCCGTGCCCACAGGGCCGCCAGGCGGCCGGGAGCGAAGGTGCCTCCGTGGGTCAGCACGGACTGTGTCGTGATCCCCTGATAGGTGGCGAGCAGGGTGAAGCAGGCATGTCCCGGGGGCAGCCAGGGCAGCGGGACGATCTCGGTGATCGGGCTGTCGCTGACGGACAGCGAGCCGGAGATGTTCACCGCCGAGACGGTCAGCTTGGTGTTGCGCGGGTGGCCGATGCGTTGGTGCGCCCACTGGCCGATCGGCTCCGGCGTATTCGTCAGGATCTCCCGCCAGGCGCGCTTCCAGCGCTCGATCGTGCGGGTACGGGTGGCGCGTACGACCGCGGCGAGCTGATCGGCGGGAGACGGCAGGTCCCAAGGGAGGGGGACGCGCATCAGCCCGAGATGGTTGGCGACGACGTGGTCGTCCTGGGCCGGGACCCTGAGGTCGAGGGGCAGGCAGATCTGCAGCCGTCCCCGGGGCCTGCGCCCGTTCTCTATTTCCAGTCCGCGCAGGGCGGCCGTCATGGCCGCGAGGTGCACCTGGTTGACGGTGGCCTCGCTCGCGTTCGCGACACCGCGCAGGGTGGTGAACGGCACCTGCGTGTGCGCCCATCCGCGTACCGCGCCGGGTGGGTCCATCATCGGGGGCCACTGCTCGCTGGGCCGATAGGTGGCGAGAAGGCCGGGAAGCACGCGTCCCACCGCGACCGTCGCTCGCAGAGGGCGGTGTCGCGGGCCGCCCGGCGGTTCCGCCGTGGCCGCCGGTTCCTCATCCCCGAACAGGACGCGCAGGATTTCCGCGACGGCCTTGGCGTCCCCGAAGGCGTGATGGCCGAGCCAGCAGACCTCCCACTGCCCGTCCCCAGGGCCGGCCAGCAGCCACAGGCCCCACAGCGGCCGGGGCGAGGCCGAGCCGATCAGCGCCGGCTGCGGGGCGATGTCAGGCTCGGGCCGCTGGCCGGTACGGACGTGGTCGGCGATGTCGAACGTGTCGTCCGGCCGCCAGGTGACGCGTCCGCCGCGCGTCTCGGGAACGTGGGTGAGCGCGGGGATGAGAGGCAGCCGTTTCTCCACGTGCCGCCGCAGGTCCTCCAGGCCGGGGGCAGGGCCTTGGCCGCGAAGGATCAACCCGAAGTACAGGTCGGATGGGTCGGCGGCGAGTTCCTCCATGCCGAGAAACGTCTTGGTCCACAGGTTCGCGTGGGGCTTCATCGTCCCCGGCCGCCTTTCTGCTCGCGCAGTTGTGATTCGCGCAGTAGTGAGTCGATGTCGTCGTCCGAAGTCAGATACCGCCCGGACAGCGGGTCGGCGGAGCCGCTCGCGAGCCGGACGAGCGCTGAGGCGGCGCGTTCCGGCGGGGTGAACCGTCCCGCCCGCCGCTGGTCGCGTACCCACTCCAAGATCTGGTCGGACCAGCGATCGTCGATGCGGCCCTGTTCGAGGTGGTCGCGCGTCATGCCGAGATCGACCAGCCCGGGATCGAAACTGAACGCGGAAACGCCGTGCGGCCGGAGTTCGGCGGCGAGGTTCTCGGTGAGCTTGATGACGGCCGCCTTCGACACCGAGTACGCGGAGGCGTGCGGCCATCGGTGGCGTCCGGCCGCGCTCACGATGTTGAGGACGCGCCCACGGCGGCGTTCGATCATTGACGGCAGCACGGCCCGGCAGGCACGGACCGTGCCGTGCAGGTTGACCTCCAGGGCGTGCCACCACTCGATGGCGTCGCCCTCCCACGCAGGGCCGTGCGGGCCCGCCACACCGGCGTTGTTCACCAGGACGTCGATCGCGCCGAACGCGGCCGTCGCCTCCGCCACGGCCCTGCGCATCGCATGAGCGCGCGTCAGATCCGCCTGTACGGCGACCACACTGGCGCCCCGGGCCCGCAGCCGAGTCTCGGCCTCGCCCAGAGTTCGTGGATCGCGGCCGGTCAGGACCACGTTCGCGCCGGCGTCCGCGAGGGCTTCCGCGAAACACCGGCCAAGACCCCGGCCGCCGCCGGTGATGAGTGTGGTGCACCCCCGGAGGCGAAGGGGCGCGGAACCGGTGGTGACCGCGGTCATCGTCCGCCGCCTGGGGAACCGAGCGGCTCCGCGCCGTGGATTGATCCCGTCGCAGCGGCCTCGGCGAGGAACGCTCGCAGGTCGCGGGGTTCCCTGCCCGTCAGTTCCCGTACAGCCGTGCTGGTGTGGGCGGCACGTCCGTCGCGGATCGCGGCGTACAGGCCGATGAGGAATTCCACCACGGGACCGGGAATCCCGGCGTCCCGGCAGATCGCGCGGTATTCGTCGTCGCTGATGGGCCGGTAATCGATCGGACGCCCGAAGTACTCGGAGCACAACTTGGCGACGCCGAGCCAGTCGAAGGGCTCGGGGCCGGTGAGCGCGTATGCCGCCCCCTCGTGCCGCGACGGATCGCGGAGCACCGCGGCCGCCGCCTCGGCGACGTCCGCCGGATCGACCAAGGCGACGCGCCCGAAGCCCGTCGGCAGCGCGATCTCTCCCGCCGCCGCCATCGGCGCGAATACGCCGCTGGTCAGGCTGTTCATGTACCACTGGGAGCGCAGATGGGTGAACCGGATGCCCGACTCCTCGACGGCGCGCTCGATTTTTCTGAGCGAGAAATCCTCGTCCGTCTCGGCCATGACGGCGGAGATGACGACCGCGTGGGCGACCTCTGAGGCGGCCATCGCGCGGATGAACGGTTCCATCCGCTCATAGGCGCGGGGGTCGGCGGGCGGAGCGATGATGAGGGCCGACGTCGCTCCGCGCAAAGCGGCGTCGTAGCTGGAAGGGTCGTCGTAGTCCAGTCGCCGGACCTCGGCCGATGAGCCGGGCGGCGCCGTGATCGCACCTGGGTCACGAGAGGTGAGAATGACAGGCCGGCCGGCGGCGGCCAGCTCGCGGGCGACGGCGCCGCCGATGTTCCCGGAGGCGCCGGTGATCAATATGGTCATGTCGAAGGTGCCCTTTCAGATGCGGACCAGTGCCTTGATCGCCGAACGGCCGGCCATGGCCTCGTAGGCGGCGGGAACTCCATCCAGGTCCACCGCCAGGTCGAAGACCGGCGCGGGGTCCAGCCGGCCGGACACGACCTCATCCAGCAGGTCCGGGATCAGTGCTCGGGCCGGCGTCAGCCCGCCGGTGAACGTGAGGTTGCGCATGAAGATCTGCTCGGGGCCGGGCAGGGCGCCGTGCGGGGCGCCCACCAGGGCGATCGCGCCGCCGTCGCGGACGAGTCCGAGCGCGGTGTCGATGCTGTCCTGGGTGCCGACGCATTCCAGCACGGCTTGCGCACCTTGTCCGTGGGTCAGCTCAAGCACCCGGTCGCGGGTCTGATCGCCGTGGCCCGTCAGCACCTCGGTCGCACCGAAGTCCTGGCCCACGAGCGCCCGGGCATGATGCCTGCTCAGCAGCATGATCTGCCGGGCCCCGGCCCGCCGGGCCGCCAGCACCGCGCACAGTCCCACCGCACCATCGCCGACCACCACCACGTCCGTGTCCGGTCCGGCGCCGGTGCCATTCACCGCGTGCAGGCCGGTGGGCATGACGTCGGCCAGGGTCAGGACCGCCGGAAGACGTTCGTCATCCACTGCTGGCGGCAGTTCCACCAGGGTCGCGTCGGCGAACGGGACCCGTACCGCCTCGCCCTGGCCGCCGTCGTGCTCGCCGCCCCACATCCCGCCGTCGGGGCAGGAGGTGGTCAGCCCGTCCCGGCAGGCCGGGCAGACGCCGTCAGCCCACATGAACGGCGCGAGCACCAGCGCACCGGGCCGCAAGGCGCGGACATCGCGGCCGACCTCCTCGACGAGGCCGAGGAACTCGTGGCCCGCCCGGGGACCGGGCGGGATCTCCTCCTGCCCTCGATAAGCCCACAGGTCGGTGCCGCACACAGCGGCCAGGACGATACGGACCACGGCGTCGGTCGGCTCGATCACTCGCGCGTCCGGCACCTGTGCGATCTGGATGTCCCCGGACCCGCCGCGCACTGCGGCACGCATGTCGGCAACGCCTCCTCGTGGCTGCTCAGCGGAGCCGTTGGGACTCCGTCTCTTCCGCTCGACCCTGGCATTCACGTGATCGGGCGGCCAACGCCCGTTCCATGCAGCGGAACATCCGGATGGCGACCGCGTCGGCCTTCAGGTCGGTGAGTTGGCCCGGGTACAAGACGTTGCCGCGTTCGAAGAGCCGTTCCATGGAATGGAACACGCGGTGGCCGGCAATGCGCGGGCGAGTCATGGTGGCCCGATCGTGCCGAGAAGCAGAGCCCGTACGGCATGGCTCCTCGGATCGGCGCGGTCGTGACGGACATCGTGACAAGTCGTGGCAAGGAGAATGCAGCGTGCCAGCACCCGCAGCCCAGGCCCCTACCCCGCTTCCGATCATGGAAATGATGTCGGGAGTGTGGGTCTCGAAGACCGTGGCCGCGGCGAACGACCTGGATCTGTTCACCAAGCTGTCCGGTCGGCCGCCGCAGACCGTCGAGCAGATAGCCCGGCTCACCGGCCTGAGTCGCCGTCCCGCCGAGTCGCTCGTGGTGGGATGTGCCAGCCTGGGCCTGCTTCGTCGAGCAGCTGACGGGTACGTCAATTCGCCCTTGTCAGAGCGCTACCTGGTGCGCACCCGGCCCGACTACTTCGGCGGTTGGGTGGAGGTGCTGGATCGGCATGATCATCCCGGCTGGATGCGGCTGACCGAAGCTCTGCGCGAGGATCACCCTACCGTCTGGGATTCCGGCGAGCGGACCTCGCTCTTCGATGGCATGGAGCCGGGCATGGTGGAGGTCTTCTGGGAAGGCATGTGCGCGCTTTCGCGCTTTACCGCCGCGGCGCTCGCCGACACCCTCGACCTGTCGGGGACCAGGGCCCTGCTGGACGTGGGCGGCGGGGGAGCGGCGTTCGACCTCGAACTGTGCGCACGCCATCCCGGCCTGCGGGCCGCGGTGTACGACCTGCCGTTCGTGTGCGACCTCACCCGCCCCAAGATCGAAAAGGCGGGGATGGCGGACCGGATCACGCTGATCCCGGGCGACTTCTTCGCCGAGCCGCGGCTGCCCAGCGGGTACGACACGCTGCTGCTGTCGTCGATCCTGCATGACTGGAACGACGACGACGCCCGTACCATTCTGGCCAAGTGCTTCGCCGCCCTGCCATCCGGCGGCCGGCTGCTCATCTGTGAGCTCCTTTTGAACGAGGAGCGAGACGGCCCGCCCGAGGCGGCTCTGATGGGTTTGACGATGCTCGTCTGGACCTGGGGACGCGGCTTCAGCGCGGGCGAGCTCACCGACTGGCTGTCCGACACCGGGTTCACCTCCGTCACCGTCGACCGCTTCACCGCGCCCGGAGCCAATGCCGTCATCACCGCCACGAAACCTTGACAGCCGGGACCGCGGATTTCACGATCGGCTCACCATCTCGCCGCTCAACCTGGGAAAGGCCGCCCGGCGATCGCACGCGGGCTCACAGCCGTCCCAAACGCGTGTGTGGTCAGCAGGCCGGCGCCTGATTGAGCAAAGAGAATTCGAGTCTGAGTGAATCGTCGGCGGGAAGGGCGATCGCCCGGGCTTCCGGGCTCGTCGCCCAGCAGGCGGGCAGGAGAAAATATCGCCGGTTCGAATGGATCAGCAGGCGCAGGCCGGAGTATTGGTAGCGATACATCGCGTTCGGGTCCGGCAGGGGGGTCTCGATGATTCCGGGTCCCTTTAGGTAGAGGCGGCGGGGAGCATAGATCACCGTGCTCGCCAGCCCTCCTGAGCGCCCCCAGTGTTCGGTTCCAGCCTCCTGCCCCCGGAGCTGCGCGTAGTCGGCGATCAACCAGAACAGCAGGGCTAGGAAGAGCGTCACGAAGACCGTGCGCCACATGAGCTGGTACGTGGGGGAGAGCGTTCGCTGCGGGATGACCTTGACGTACAGATAGGCACTGTAGGCCAGCGCGGTGACACCCAGGAGCAGGCAGAGCGGCAGGTAGACGGCCGGCAGTTTCGCCCAGCCGACCAGCGTCATGGTGCCTGCCGCGGTAGCGACGACTCCGAACATGATCAGCCCTGCGGTGATCCACGTCGTGACGGTGTTATGACTGGGCATGCACCGGATCAGACATACGTGCCCCAGGAAAGCGACCAAGGACACCAACAGGATAGAGATCAGCGGTTCCACCGCCACCGGGACGCTGCGTAGTACGTAGTCCTGGACGGACAAGCCCAGCATGCTCTGATCCACGCCGAGCTGTCCGTACATGTTGTTCGTATATACCGCTCCGAAATACATCATGATCGCCGCGATGAGGGTGGCCGGTGTCACGATCTGGGCGAGGACGCCCCACGCGCGAGCAAGACCCTGGCCGGCCTCGCCGCCGTCACCCGCGGGTGTGCTCATGAGCGGAGGGGCTTACGACTCGGTCGGATGGGGTCCGCCGTTCTCGGTGCCCGGCGGTTCGGAGGTCTCTTCAGCGGGTGACTCAGTGGAGGTGCTCTCCTCTGTCGGTTCGGTACGGGAATCCTCGGGCTGAGAGGTCACCGGTGTCTCCGGTTCAGCCGAAGGGGACCCGGGCGTGGTGACTGAAGGCGTGACGGCCGCGCACTCCGGGAGCGCGGCAGGGTCGGATGCCACGGTGCACGCGCCCCTGGCGTAGGCGCTGGGATCGCGTCCGAGCTCCTTGAGGTGGGAAAGCGCCGCTTCGGTCCTGCTCTCGTCGCCCACGGCCGCGGCGCTGACGTACTCCGTGTGGTAGAGGAGTTCCTCCGCTAGCGGGCGCAGCGCGGGATGAATCTTGTCGAGATTCCGCTTTGCCTTGTTCACGTCATTGAGGGCTCTCGAGAACTTCCGCATGCTCGCCTCGGCCGCCGCCTTGCAGACCCTCGCTATGGCTTTTTCCCCTTCGCCGCCGCCACCGGAGGCAACCTGGCCCATCTTCTTGGCTGCGTCCTCGAAATCGTGGTTTGCCAGCATCGCCTGACAGTCCACGCCTACCTGAGCCTCGGCCTTGGCAAGGTCGCCGCGGCCCTTGGCCTGGCCGAGCCTGGGATCCGACGTGATGACCGCCTGCGCGGCCGGTGAGGAGGTAGCGGTCGCGCACTCCGGGAGAGCAGTGGGGTCGGGCGCCACCATGCACGCGTGCTTGATGTAGACATTTGGATTGCGTCCGAGCTCCTTGAGGCAGGCAAGGGCCTCTTGAGCCCTGTTGTGGTCGCCTGCGGCCGCGGCGCTGACGTACTCCGTGTGGCAGAGGAGTTCCTCCACCAGCGGGCGCAGCGAGCGATGGATCTTGTTGGTAGCTTGCTTCGCCTCGTCGACGCTTTCGAGCGCACCGCGGAAATTCTGCATGTTCGCCTTGGCCGCCGCCTCGCAGACCCTCGCTATGGCTTTCTCGCCTTCGCCGCCGCCACCGGAGGCAACCTGGCCCATCTTCTTGGCTGCGTTCTCGAAATCGTGGTTCGCCAGCGTTGTCTGGCAGTCCGCGCCTACCTGAGCCTCGGCCTTGGCAAGGTCGCTGTCCTTGGCCTGGCCGAGCCTGGGGTCCGGCGTGATGACCGGCTGCGCGGCCTTCCCCAAGCCGAGCGCGCCAGTGCTGGACTGGCTGCCGCCGCAACCGCTTGCCACCAGCATGGCAGCGGCGAGCACCCCTACCAAAGCTCTGTCCACCGGCTCCCCCGATCGCCTTCTGGCGTCGTCATACCGCGCCCGGCTACGCCCCACTCTCGGGCAACCTGCGGTTCACCAGGACCTGGCGAATTCTTGGCCGAGCCGGCTTGAGTGAGGCCGCGACGCCCACTTGCTAGGACGGGCGGCCCTCGGCGAAGGCGGTTTCGCCGCCGAAAGGGGGCGACGTGATCAGCCGGGCATCATCGACTGCACCGGGCCTTGCGGCAGGCCGGCCCTCTGCGGGCGCTACCCGATCCGGTCGACGCCGATATCAAGGTCACCCGACGAGACCGGCCGGCGGCCTCCTGCCACCTTGATGCCGAGCGTGGTGAGCCCTCCTCCGGCAGCCCCAGCCTGGGTTCTCCCGGACCAGGCGCAGAATGAGGGCGCGGATGGAGCGGGCCGGTTCGGCCGGCAGATATGGGCGTGACGTCGTTTCGTCAGATCGCGGTGCCGGCGCGGGACCGTGTCCGGCCGGACGAGCGGCCGAGGGCCTGCTTAACGCTCCGGACGTGATCGTGGAACGGATCGGGCCTCTCTCATGCGCAGGATCAAGGTGACCGCGTCCTCCGAGCGGGTTCCGGGAGTCAGGACTTCCTGCAAGAGGAGGCCACGAATCGCGGCAATGGTGACGGTGGCCACATCCCGCGCTTCCTTCGTGTCGAGCCCTTCGCGTTCCGCGAGTGAGGACAGCATCACGGTCAGGTCGCCGATCGACTCCACGAACTCACGGAAGTCGTCGGGGCCGTACGCGGCCAGTCCGACGACGTAGAAGAAACCGCGGGCACGCGACAGTTGCTCTGGCCGGGTGTAGGTACGCCAGATCGCCACAACGAAATCGTCGAAGGTGCCCTGCTGGGCGGCCTCCAAAAGTGCCTCGTTGTCACGGGATCGCTGCGCCTTGAGCATGGCGGCCAAGACGCCCGAGAGCGACCCGAAGTGGTATCGCAGCAGAGCGTGGCTGGTCTCGATCCGGGCGGCGATCTCACGGAGCGACATCTCCGGCGGGGGAAGGGCCTCGCCGAAGGCGTCGAGAAGCCGTGCCAGGAGTCGCTCGCGCGCGCTGCCCTTGCGTTCCGAAGTTGACAGGATCACTCCCACAGTTTATCCATTGGAAAAGACGGATGGGCGGTTCCGTGTCGCTTCGCACATGGTCGCAGTCAGCTCGCAACGGCGGAGGATCGACTATGGGACCTGCTCATGTAGTCGGCGCGGCGGTCATCGACGGATCGGGGCGCGATCCCAGCAACCTCGACATCACCATCGAGAACGGCCGCATCACCCACCTCGGTGCCTCCAGCGCGTACGGCGAGCGTCTCGTTGCCGAGGGATTGACGATGACGCCCGGCCTGATCGACGCTCACGTCCATCTGGGCCTGTCGAGCCCGATCCAGCCGCACTTCTCGTTTCAGATAAGCGCCGCCGAGATCGCGGCGGACATCTTCGCCACGGCCGGCGCGGCGCTCGATGCCGGCTTCACCACCGTTCGCGACACCGGCGGGATCGACGGCGGTGTCGTCACCGCGATCGCGAAGGGCAAGGTCAGAGGGCCGCGCGTCCTGTCGTGTGGACCTGTTCAGTGCCAGATCGGCGGGCACGGCTACTACGGAGCCGAATGGGAACCCACCGAGCTGTGGAGCAGCCACCACATCGCGGGCCTGTGCGCCCTCTCCATGATGGCGGGGAACGCGGACGAGCTGCGACGCAACGTTCGCGAAGCCTTCCGTCGCGGAGCCTCCTTCCTGAAGCTCTGCGTGACCGGCGGAGTGGTGGGCGCACATGATCGACTGACCGACACCCAGTTCACCGTCGAAGAGATCGCTGTTGCAGTTCAAGAAGCTGCGGCACGGAACACCTATGTCACAGTTCACGCCCACAACAACGAGGGCATACGCAATGCGGTCGAGGCCGGGGTGCGCTGTGTCGAGCACGGCACTGGCCTCGACGAATCCACAGCGGCCCTGATGGCCGCTCGCGAGGTTGCCCTCGTGCCCACGTTCGCTGTCGTCGAGCAACTGCTGCACGACACCGCCGGAGCCGGTCTCGCCGAGTCGACCCGCGACCGAGCCAAGGGCGCACGCGAGCAGATGACGAAGGCGCTCGCTGTCGCCAAGCACGCAGGCGTACGGATCGGGCTGGGTTCCGATCTCATCGGTCCGGCCCAGGACCGTCGCGGCAAAGAACTCAGCCTGCGCGCAGCCCTCGAGACGCCGATGGAAGCGCTCGTGGCGGCGACCCAGACCAACGCCGAGATC
Source organism: Nonomuraea solani (assembly GCF_900108335.1). Lineage (GTDB taxonomy): Bacteria > Actinomycetota > Actinomycetes > Streptosporangiales > Streptosporangiaceae > Nonomuraea > Nonomuraea solani. Next base: position 468,260 of record NZ_FNVT01000006.1, on the reverse strand, counting down.
CTCGGCCTGTCCGGCCAGGTGGGTGTCATCACTCCCGGCGCGCAGGCAGACCTCGTTCTTTGGAACGGCAACCCGCTCGAAGACCCAGAACTGTTCTCCGACCCTACCAACGCCGTCCTCGTAATCCAGGCCGGCCAAATCGTAAAGGACCTCAGATGAGCACCATGTGGCAGGGCTGCCTCGCCCACACCGACTATTTCGAGATGCGCTCCAGCGGTGGGCACGACTACGGCGTCTGGGTCACCACGCCACCGCGCTACGACCCTGCCGCGGCGCAAGCGCCTGTTGTGTACGTGCTCGACGGCAACTGGGCCGTGGGCATGACCGCCCCACTCATCGTCACGCAACTGGACCCCATGCAGTCGATTCAGCCCTACATCCAAGTCAGCGTGGGTTACGCGGGCGAGGAAGCAGAGCACTGGGAGCGGTTGCGCAACCGCGACCTCGTGCCCCCCGGCGAACCCATCGCGAAGGAGTACATCGATGCGGTGGAGATGGGGGTCGAAGCGGGCATGACGACTCGCGAGCAAGCCGACGCCTACCTCGCTGAATTGAGCGACAGCCGCGGGGATATGTTTTTGAACTTCCTTACCGACGACCTGCACCCACGGATCGAACGCGACTACGGCACAGCCCAGAGCGGTCACGGCCTCTTCGGCTATTCCTACGGCGGACTCTTCAGTCTCTACGCCTGGCTCACCAATGGCACCTTCTTCGAAAGCATCGGCGCGGGCAGCCCTGGCATTGTCAATGCGGACAGCCAGGTCTTCGCTCGTCTTCAAGCGATGGGTGACACCCTGCCTGCCACCAAGCTTCACGTGACCTTCAACGACCGAGAGATCCTCGGAGACATGGCGGTCTACCAGAATCTCGCGAAGAACGCGGCCACGTTCCTTCACCGCCTCACCTCACGCAGCGGATCCGTCACCAGCGCACTCATGCACGAAACGCACGTGACTGGGCTGCAGGCATCGTTCCTCAGCTACCTCAGGACCTGCCGTGCCCAATAGGCCTGGACGCCGCGGCTCTGCCTGACCGCCGCGCTGGGCGGCGGCGCTCCTGGCCGGTGCCGCCGTCCCGAATGTCTGGCACCACTCGCCGCACCCGACCGGTACGCGTTTCGAGCCCGAGCCGGCCGCGCCGGGAAGCGCGCCACCCAGGGGAAGAATGGAACGGAGCAAGAGGCGCCCCAAGACTTCCATCGGCCTTTCGTGCATATCGTCCGTGAACCGGCTGCCCGGCGGCGTGGTGCCATCTATGTTGCATTCATATTCGAGTCTCCTTCTCTGGAGGTGCGCGGCCTGTGCGGTGCCAAAACGCGGACACTGCTGCTGAGCTGGGCGTTCGCCGGGTGATCAGGCTGCTCTGTGGTACTCGTTGATCAGTCCTGTGACGGTAATTCGGCGGTGGATCCGCCGGTGCCCCCATCGTGGGTTCTCTCTGGCCGGCCGGATCACCAACTCACGCAGGTCATCCGGGATCGGTGGACGCCCGGCCGCGTTCGGGTGGGTCCAGTGTTGGCTGACCAGGCGGCGGTGCCCGGCCAGCAGGGTGCCCGGCGTCACGATCCGACGGAGGCGAAGTCGCGTGATTACGACAAAGACCTGGCCGGAGTACAGCTGTGCTGCGCACATCTGCCGCGGGATCCCTTCCGCGTCAGAGTTCATCTCTGACACGCCTCGGCCCGCCGTCCCATTGCTCAACTGTCAGGTCTGTACGCTGTCACCGGTTGGCTGGGGTTCAGCCGTCCAGCCAGTCGCCGGTGAGGTTGCCTGGTGCGTAGCCCAGGCCGTTCCACAGGAAGTGCGGGTGTGCGCAGCCGAACAGGTAGGACAGCAGCGCCGTGTTGTCCTGCCAGGTAGGAGTGCCTTGATTCAGCGTGTGGAACATTTCTGCGCCGACGGCAGCGGAGTCGAGTTGGATCTCCCTCGCACCGGCGCCGCCGGCGAGCCAGGCTTCGACGGCTGCGATGTAGGTGCGTCGCAGAATTTCCCACATGGCCTCGACGTCGCCCTTCCATGTGCCGTGCAGGGCTTCGAAGGAGGACAGTTCGCGATGGAAGAGCTGCCATGCCTGCGGGCAATGGACCCGACAGCGTTCGGAAAGCCGGGCTGCGCTTTTCCCCAGGTTTTCGGCGAGACGTTGAGGAGCCGTGCGCAGGCTGACGCCGTCGGTCAGGAGGCCGATGCAGGGGTTGGGCCGCAGGTGACACAGTGCGCAGTCGTCTGCCGGTGCCGGGCTGCCGCTGGTGATGCCGTCGAACCAGAGGGGGTGCCGGCCGTTCAGACCCATCCAGACGACTGTGGTGCTCACGAGTCGGGCGTTCCACAGCACGCTGCGGGATTCGGGCATGCACGCGTATTTCATCAGGGCAATGACGCACGCCGCGAGCATGGTCTTCTCATGGGAGGGTATGCGGCTCAGCCAGAAATTGTCGATCTCACCGGTGAGAGAGTCGACCCTGACGTCGATCATATCGTCCACGACTCTGCAGAGGACCAATGTGGCGAGGGTTTCTTCTTGCCAGAGCTCGTCATTTGGCGGAACGTGCCAGAACAGGCTGTCCATGGTCTGGAGGAGTGAATAGGTGGCGATATCGAACGGCGTGGATTGCTGGAGGGTGACGCGGCCTTCAGCGTGCAGTTTGATCCAGTACTCGTCCAAGGATCGTTTGTATGCGGCGAACAGGCCGACGACCAGGGCGCGAGCGCCGTTGATGCTGTAATTTTCGGTAAGGGCTTCTTCGATGGCTTCTCTGGTCCTGTCGATATCGATTGCGGTCTCGACGCGTTTGTATTCGTGCAAGACGAGGATGTCGTCCTCATAGCGGAACCTGAGACCACGGTCCCGATCACTGTCCTGCACGCTCCTGGTCCATGCCCAGCCGCCGGTCAGAACAGAGTCGGTTTCCCGCCGATGAGGCCAGATCTTGACTGCCAAGGGCGGGCCGTCGCTTCTGCGCCAGCTGTAATCGGCCGGACGGCGTGGGGGCGGGGTGGGCAGGAGAGCGCAAAACGCGCAGGTGCATGGGGCCTCATCCGACCGGGGAAGAGGGCGTACGGGCTGTGTCCGCTCCCGCCAGGCGCCTTCCAGTATCTCGGCGGCCTGCCTGCACATTCTCATATCGGTTTCCACTTCGGGAAACGCCTCACGGATGGCAGCGAGGGATCTGTCGAGTTCGCGTAGGCGCGCTGCCCCGCGTTGATCCGGCTGGGGCAGCTCTCCTGGTGCATGGGCGAGAGTCCCGGGTACGGGGAACACTGCGGCGCCGACGTTGGGGTTTCCGCCATCGGCTCCGTTCAGGCGCGCAGCGGCCGTCTCTTCACACTCACGGTATTCGCGTGTGCATTTCCGTACGTTCGACTTGACGATGCTCGCGAACTCGTTGCCGGCTCTGTTTTCTCTCACCAGCGACTCTCCTCTGTTGGCATCTGTTGCGATCCCACGCCGGGATAAGCACCCAATTCATCGGCAGGAGTGTCGCGTGGTGCTGCTATGAATAGGCCAGGAGGGAGAGGCTCATATCGCGGCGAGCCTCCATACAGCGGCGTCATGTCCAGTTCTCGATCTTCTGAGCGCCTCGCAGTTTTCGGCTGAGGGCGGACGTCGATTTTCGTGGGCCGCCCATGCTAAGGAGATTTCATGGTGTTGGGATACCGCCTGTTCCGCATGCTGGAACAGGGCGGTGCGTTCCGCGTGTTCTCGATGGCGATCCTGGCGGCTACGTCGGCCGCCTGAATTCGCGGCCGCTCCGCTGCGAGCCCTTCCCGACCCGGTCGAGGACGATGTCAAGGTCATCCGACGTGACCGCCTCGGCGGGCTGATCCACGAATACGCGCAGGTCGCATAAGGCGGCCGAGTTCTTGGCACCCACGGGATCCCGGTCCGCTCCTCCGCCCACCTGAAGAGCTTTTCCGCTGCTTCGGTCAGTTGGCCGCCCGGCTGTGGAAGCTCTCGATCACTCGCTGTACGCGCAGCCCGGCGGCGAAGTCGGCCAGCGTGGTCGGCTTCCCGCGGACCGCCGAGGCGAACTCGGTGAGCCGGGTCTGCTCATCACCCCGCGTTCCGTCCAGCGTGACCTCCCGCCAGCCTGATTCGCCGCCCTTGAAGAGCCGACCCCACTCGGTGATCCGGTAGGAGGCCTGAGAGCCGTACAGCGTCCACTCGTAGCTCTCCGGTCCGGCGGCCACCTGCCCGGACACCCGCACCGGCACCCCACCGGCCGTGGCCAGCAGCCCGCTCGCCCCGGTTTCGGCGGCAGCTCCGTACGTGACCTGGGTGTGCGACGGGGTCAGCGGGCCGAGCAGCCGATCGCTCAAGAACAGGAAGTGCGAGGCGACCTCGCGCAGGAAGCCGCCCTGCTGCCGCCCGGCGACCCAGCCGGCCTCGCGCTGGAAGAGGCGCGGCCACTGTGGGAACAGCAACTGCACGTCCACGCCCAGCACCGTCCCGGCTTCCCCGGCGCGCAGCGCCCGGCCGACCTCGATCGCGGCGGCGCGGTCGGACAGCACGAAGTTGAGCGCGTTCACCGCATCGACGTCCGCCGCGACCGCGACCATCTCGGCGCCGTCGTCCAGGTCGACGGCGAGCGGCTTCTCACAGAAGACGGCCTTGCCCGCCCGCATCGCCTGGACGGCGTAGGCCGCATGAGTGGAGGGCGGCGAGGCGATGTAGACCGCCTCGATCCCGGGATGGTCGATGACGCGCCAGGCGTCCGGCGTGTACGGGACGCTGCCGGGCGCGGGGCGGGCCGGGTCGGCCGCCAGCACCACGTCGAACTCTGGATGATCCACCGCGATGCTGAGCATTTCCGACCCCATGGCACCCAGGCCGACGACGCCCAGACGGATAACGTGCTGATTCACGCACACCAGGCTGCCGCGGACGAACACATCAGCACAAGCGATGATTTCTTAAGAACGATGAAGGCAAACTGTACTATTGGCGGCATGCTCGACGTTCACCGGCTGATGGTGCTCCGCTCCGTGGTGGAGACCGGCTCGATCCAAGCCGCCGCCACACACCTGGGCTACACCCCCTCGGCGATCAGCCAGCACGTGGCCGCCCTGCAGCGTGAGACCGGAACAGTGCTGATGGAGCGGGTCGGCCGTGGCATCCAGCCGACCGAGGCGGGACGGCTGCTCGCCACCCACGCCGGACGGATCCAGAGCCAGATCGCCGAGGCCGAGACCGCCCTGGCCGATCTGCGCGCGGGCAAGGCCCAGCGGCTGGTGGTCCGCTATTTCGCCACGGCCGGCGCGGTGCTCATCCCGCCGATCATGGCCGAGTTCGGGCGGCGCTTCCCCGGCGTACACGTGGAACTGCGGCTCGGCAAGGGCCTGGGCAACGAGGGCGCCGACGCCGAGATCGTGGTACTGCCCGGCACCGCCGCGGTGCCTGCCGGATTCCGCGCGGTCCACCTGCTCGACGACCCCTACGCGGTGGTGCTGCCACCCGGCCATCGGCTGGCCGCGCAGACGGAGATCGAGTTGGCCCAGTTGAGCGGTGAACCATGGATCGACAACGAATGGCCCAGCACGCACTGCCGGGAGATCGTTCTGGACGCCTGCGGGGCCGCCGGGTTCAGCCCGCACTTCGCCGTGGAGGCCCACGACTACTCCACGGCGGTGGCCTTTGTCGCCGCCGGGCTCGGCGTGACCGTTCTTCCCCGGCTGGCCCTGGGCGCCGTCCCGACCGACGACCTGGCCTGCCGCCCGGTCATCCGCCCGGTCCCGCGGCGTGAGATCTACGTCGTGGTCAAGGAGTACGCCGCAGACCACCCCGCGCTGGCCGCCTTCGTTGCCCTGCTCCAGGAGCAGACGGAAAATCGGTGAAGCCCCGAACCAACAGATGTCGGCCATCGGCCGCACCACCCGGCCCGGCCGTGACCTGCTCGCCGATCCGCGCGTCCGCGTCGCCTGCCTCGGCTGGCTTCGACCTCGTCGTTGTCGGCTCCCAGGACATGGTGACCGTGGGTGGCGGGGACACGGCCGGGCCGCCTTCCAAGGCCGGGAACTTCGGCCCGTTCTGGAGCATCGCTCCCGCCGTGTCCCCCGCCGGGGATCTGTCCGGTTAGGAGCCGGCTCCCTGATCCCAGTCAGCCTCGTACGCGCGGACCTCGGTGATGAAGGGCCCGCCCACGCCGCCGTTCTCGTCCCCGTCGATCTGCAGAATGTCGTGCCCCTTGGCGCGGAAGGTGTAGCTCACCTCGTGCCAGTAATTGGACTGGGTCGGCTGATCAACGAGTTTGGTCAGGATGCCGAGCTGATAGGTCACACGGGTGTTCGCGTCGCCGTTGACCTGGACGTGCATCTTCGTGTCCTGGTTGGGGGTGTACTGGTTGTGCCCGGCGCGCATTTTCACGGTGACGCGCTTGCCGGGGGTGGTCAGCAGTTCCTGCTCGATGCCGCCCTGCACGGTGCCGTTGAGATTGAGGGCCTGCGAGAGGTTGCGGGTCTTGGCGTAGTTGGCGGAGATGATCTCGACGTTACCGAATCTGATGGCCCATCCGTCGACGTGGACGATGCCGGTGTCGGTGGACATGGGGCTGGTGTAGGGGGCCAGGTTCAGGTACGGGTTGAGGAACCGGGGGTTGTTCACGTGCAGTTCTCTGCCTAGTCCCGTGTGGATCGCGTCCGGCTGTGCCTGCGGGCTGTTGGAGAGATCCTGGTGTTCTGGCATGGTGCATCCTCCGCTTCTGGATTCCCCGCGCGCTGGCCGCGTGGGGATGACGCAGGATGGGACCCACCGCGGTGGTCGCGCTCTTGAGGCAGGTACTCCATGCCGCGCGACCGCTCGTACATGCGGAGAATGCTCCCGATGTGAGCAACGCGCCGGTCGCGGAAACCTCAGGCGCTCATTCCTTATCTCACCCAAAACTGATCCATACAAGGCCGTGAGACAAGCAGTCGGGTAATGAGTCCGAGCCGGGCGCGTTCGGCGCAATGATCCGCCGTCCTGCTGCGCGACACGATCGGGACGAGAGCGGTTCACTCGGCCCGGGTCGACGCGGCGAGGGCTCAGGTTTCTCCCGTTGGTGCACGGCAGGCGGTTCCGTAGTACGAAGAAATGGATTTACCTGCTGTTGACCCGCCCAACGTGCCCGCGGCCGGGGCACCCGCACGCGCACCGCCTCGGGGGACCAAACTCTGCCCACTGGATGACCAGGAGAAGCGGCATGCCGACACCAACCGGCGAGCGGGATACCAGGACGAAGCCCTCGCGTCTTAGAACGGTAGGGGCAGTGGCGCTCGGCCATTTCATCGAGGTTTATGACCTGGCCCTCTACGGGCTTTTCGTGGCCCCCATATCGACGGCCTTCTTCCCCGCCGGCAACGCGGAGGCCGCACTGATCGCCACCCTTGCCGTCTTCGGCGTCTCCTTCCTGTCGAGGTCGGCGGGCGGTCTGTTCTTCGGGGTGATGGCCGATCGGGTAGGCCGGCGTAACGCGATAATGACGTCGATCCTCCTCGTCGGAGTGTCGACCGCCGGCATCGGCCTCATTCCCACCTACGAGACGGCGGCGCTGCTTTCCCCGATCCTGCTCGTCCTCTGCAGGCTCCTGCAGGGATTCGCCGCGGGCGGCGAGACGACGGTCGCCCCGGTGTTCCTCGGTGAGTACGCCTCCCGGAAGCGGCGCGGGTTCCTGACGTCGTTCATCGCCGCCGCGGGAAATCTGGGCACCCTGGCGGCGGCCGCCACGGGTGTGATCATCGGCCTGCTCGTGGACGCGAGCACATTCGACGCCTGGGGGTGGCGAGTGGCATTCCTGATCGCCGCGCCGCTGGCACTCGTGGGCTTCTACTTCCGCTTCAAGCTGGAGGAGCCGCCGGCGTACGAGGCCGCGCGCGCCCGGGTCAAGTACGCCTCGATCGGGACGACCCTCCGGCGGAGCCGGCGCATGATCCTGCGGGTGAGCTGCCTCGGCGGGCTCGGGAGCACCTTCTACATCATGTTCGTCTATTACCCGACGTACCTCGTCCAGGAGAGCGATCTGTCGGCCGGCCAGGCCCGCATGGTCCCGCTCATCCTCATCTCGATGCTCGTGGTCTTCAACCCGCTGGTCGGGCTGCTCGGCGACCGGTTCGGCCGGCGAGTGCCGCTCATGTTGGGCGGGCTGGCGTCGATGCTCTTCGTCCTGCCCGGCTTCCTGGTCGCCCGCAGCGGCGGTTTCGCCGCGGCCGTGCTGGGGGGCATGCTCATCCTGATCAGCGTCCCGCTGTGCCTCGGTGCGATCCACGCCGCGGCGATGGAGTTCTATCCGACCGAGGTACGCGCCACGGCGGGCGGCATCGCGTCGACCATCGGCACCTTCTCCTTTGCCGGCCTGCCGCCGCTCATCGTCAACCTGCTCACCACGCAGGCCGGCCTGCCGCTGTCACCGGCGTTCGTGATCATGGGGGCGGCGGCGATCGGGTTCGTCGCGGCGTGGGGACTGCCGGACAGCCGGAAGATCCATCTGGAGTCAGTGGAGTCGTCGATCAATGAACAACGGGAAACCGCAGCGGGCCGCTGATCCGCGGCAGAAATCCGGCCGGCGCGCCCGCAACGCTGCGAGATCTTCGAACCTGGTCGCATCGCTGTCGGCGTCGGCCGGCACGAAGTGCATCAGGTATAGCCACCGTTTTCAGCGCCGGACATGCTGTCCGAGCCGTTCTGCGACGAAGCTCCAGGTCCTCCTGGCTCTGCGCGTTGAGGTTCGCTACGCCAGGAGGGTGCGCCAGCGGGCGGCCGATTCCAGGATGTCCAGGCTGACGTGTTCCAGGTACGCCGCCGTCTTGGCCAGCCGTTGTCCTACTGGGCTGTCGAGTCCGTACGTCCTCGCCGCCGCCATCGTGGCCCGCGCCGTTTCGAGTGTCTGCCGTTCGCTGATCATGATCGCGTGGTACCAGGCGTCGTCGTCGATCACGTAGATGTCGCGACGCCGTCGCGGATCGCGCTCGCGGCGGACGAATCCGTGCTGGACCAGGAAGTTCACGGCCACGGACACGGAGGCCGGGCTGACCTGCAGCCTGCGGCTCAGCTCGGCCGCGGTGCGCCTGCCGTCCTCGGACAGCGCCAGGTCGTGATGCACGCGCGCGGCCGTCCTCGGCATCCCCGCCCTGATCGCCATTTCGAGGATCTCCTGTTCCAAAGTGGCGACCGGTGGTGTGGTCGCGAGCGGGGGTGCCGGTGTGCCGCGCCGGGCCCGCCGGATCGTCGCCTGGTGCGCCTGCTGGGGCCGGTAGCCGGTGGGGCCGCCGTTGCGGGCGATCTCCCGGGTGATCGTCGAGGTCGGCCGGTCGAGCCGCCTGGCGATCTCACCGTAGGAGAGCTTGTCGGCGAGTCCGGACGCGATGCGCTCGCGGTCCTGCTGGGTCAATCGTCCTCCTGGCATGCCGCCAGTGTTGCCTTCCGCACCACCCATTGCAACACGGTCTTGCATTCGACCTCAGTGTCATTGCTTCACTTTGTGGCTATTTACCTGGGCATACGGGCTTCTCTAATTGATGCAATTTCAAATGCAACATAGCTTTCGACCTGCACGAAACACGTACTATCGCAAAGTGAGACTATGAGTGCATCCCCCCACAACGCCAAGAGGCTGCCGAGAACGTTGCGGCCGGCAGTGCCGGGCGGCGCAAGCTCGGCGCGACCGCGAAGCCGCCGGCGGACGGGCGGTTCCGGATCGGCAGTAGTACCAAGCCCTTCGTCGCGATCCTGGTGCTGCAGGGTGGTGGACGACGGCGAGATCAAGCTGGACGGCCCGGTGGCCGACTGCCTGCCCGAGTTCAAGCTGGACCGGCGGATCACGGCGCGGATGCTGCTGCAGCACACCAGCGGGCTGTACAACTACACGAGCTGGAGCTACTCCAACACCGGCTACACGCTGGCCCGGCTACTCATCGAGAAGGTCACCGGCCACTCGATCACCTACGGAGACACCGCACCCGATCTGGCGAAGGCGCGGGACAACCTCCTCAAGCAGGTGTTCTGCGGCGGGTCGGCCGATAAGGCCAAGTCGGCTCGGTAGCCGGTACGAGCACCGTGAAACCGGTCGGATCAGGCTATGCCGCAGGGTAGGCGGTGTCGAGGACGTTGATGAACAGGTCCATGGGGGGCATGCCCCAGTCGCCGTTCACGTTCTGGGTGACGACGTGCCGGCCGTCTCGGGTGCCGTACAGGTAGGTCCAGGTGCCGGTGATCATGCCGCCATGGCCGTACACGGTGGTGCCGCTGGGCAGGGTGACGGAGGAGATGCCCAGGCCGTAGCTGTAGCCGTCCAGCCATTTGCCGTCGGGCACGGGGGTCATGGTGAACATCTCGGTCTGCTGGGCGGGCGGTAGCAGCCGGCCGCCGAGCAGTTCGCTGAGGAAGGTGTTGAGGTCGGTGGCGGTGGAGATGATCTCGCCGACGCCGAAGGCGTACGAGGGGCTCAGCTCGGTGACGTCGTGGGCCGGTGCGTCGGGGTCGGGCTGCATGAGCTTGGAGTAGCTGCTGGTGTGGGGGCCGCGGAAGCCGGTCTCGTAGCCGGGGGCGTAGGTGCCGGTCAGTTTGAGCGGGCGGGCGATGCGGTAGGCGAGGGCGTCGGCGTACGACATGCCGGTGGCCTTTTCGATGATCATGGCGGCGAGCACGAAGTTGGTGTTGGAGTAGCCCCAGCCCTGGCCCGGCCGAAAGTCGGCCGTGTGCGAGACGGCGATCTTGACCAGTTCCTCGGGGGTGAGCTTGTCGAAGCGGTGCTTCAGCAGCTTGGGTGTCCAGTAGCGCTCTAGCATGCCCTCGTCGAGGGTGTAGGCGTAGATGCCGCTGGTGTGGTTGAGCAGGTGCCGGATGGTGATCTCGGCGCCGTCGTGGCCGTTGCCCTGGACCAGGCCGGGCAGCCATTTCTCGACGGTGTCGTCCAGGCTCAGCCGGTATTCGGCGGCCAGTTGCAGGACCAGGGTGGCGGTGAAGGTCTTGGTGATGCTGCCGACGCGGAACTGCTCCTGTGCCGTACGGGGGCGGCCGGTGGCGGTGTCGGCCACGCCCGCGGAGCCGAACCAGCGCCGGGTGCCGGTGCGGATCTCGGTGATCGCGCCGGGGTAGCCCTGCTCGGTCACGGCGGCGTCGAGCAGGCGCTGAATCTGGGTGTTCATGAGGCATCCTTCGTGAGTCGATCTTCGCAACGGTGGAAAAGTTACGTTGCATACGACAGGTCGTCAATCACGAATACGCGAAGCAACGGAATACAAGCAGCTAAACGGCCTGATTTCGTTGCATGGAGATTGTTGATTAATGCAACTCGGGATCGTCGCGAGTTGCATGAAGTCGCCGTCGGATGCACACTGTCCGTCAACCGAGATCCAGGAGGCGGCAACCCTTGCCCGGAGACAGGCTCACCCCGCAGGACCGCCGTCAGATCGCCGACGGGCTGGCCGGCGGGCTCACCTACGCCGAGATCGCCCGCCGCCTCGAACGGCCCACCTCGACCGTCACGCGTGAGGTGATGCGCCACGGCGGACCCGGCGCGTACCACGCCGACCAGGCCCAGCGCGCCGCCGACCGGCGCGTCCACCACCGCAGGACCACCGCCGCCGCGGTCGCACGCGATGAGGCGGACGCCGGCGGACGCGACCTGCGCACCGTGCGCGAGGTGGCCGGCCGGCTAACCGACCTGCTGGTCCACGGCGGTATCCCGCAGATGATGGCCAAAGTGCTGGCCGCCTTGTACACCACCGACAGCGGCAGCCTCACCTCCGCCGAACTCGTCCAGCGCCTTCAGGTCAGCCCCGCCTCGATCTCCAAGGCGGTCGGCTACCTCGAAGCCCAGGAACTCATCCGCCGCGAACGCGACCCCCGGCGGCGGGCCGAGCGGTACGTCATCGACGACGACGTCTGGTATCAGGCCATGGTGGCCAGCGCCCGCGCCAACGCCCTGCTTGCCGACATGGCCCGGCAAAGCGCCCGCACCCTCGGCCCGGCCACCCCCGCCGGCGTGCGGCTGGAGAACATGAGCCAGTTCCTCACCCGAGTCGGCGAAGACCTGGTCCGCTCGGCCGAGCACTGGCGCCAGGTCTACCCCTCGCCGCAGGCAGGTGCGCACGAGTAGAGCTTGACCTGCTCAACCTCGTCGCGGCGCGAGCCAAGGGCGTGATCTGCTTTGATGCGAGCGTGGCGGGCGGCCGGGGCGGTGACCTGCTCCACGCGTTCGGTGAGCGACGAACGCGCGATCGGCATGACCGCCGTGGTGATGATGGTGTCCGGGCCGCGGGCGATGTGGCGCAGGGATCGTCCCAGCAGGGTGACCGTGTCGCCGACGAAATGCCTGGTCATCGTGGGTTCCTTGGGCATTCGTGCCGACGAGGGCGAGGAAGACGTCTTGGAGAGTCGGCTACTTCTCGGCCGTGCCGGGTTCCCCGCTGATGGACTCCTGATAGATGTCCGCGTACGTGCGCGAGTCCTTGACCAGGTCGTCGCAGAAGGCGGCGACGTCGTTGCCGACGAGTTCGAGGACTCCCTTGCCGCCCGCGACGCCCTCCTCGAAGAAATCGACGATCCCTGAGAGCAGGGACCCGTCAACCAGGTCGACCGGTCCGACCTTGATGAAGTATCTCTGCATCTCCTTGTAGACGATCTGGTAGTCCGGCGGGAGCGCCTTGACCCGCGCCATGTGCGCCCGCCACTGCTTCTTGCCTTCGATGATGTCTTGGATGCCCATGTCAGCCTCCTAGCCGGCCCAGTTTCCTTGCGACGTTCCTGTTCAACTGCTCGCGCCACCGGTCGCGATAGCCCCGGCTTCTTTCTCCGCCGGCCAGCGCCGCGCAGAAGCCCTCGATGTCGTCACCCAGCACCTCGTGAATGCTCAGCCCATCGGCCGCCGTCTCTTCGAGCAGCCCCAGGGCATTGTCGAGAATCGGCATCAGGTTTCGGCCGGTGAAGTCCGCGTAGAGAGAAAGATGAGCGTTGATCTCTTCCCACGCCGCCCGGTAGTCGGCCGGCAATTCCTGGGCCCGGGCTTCGAACGCCTTCCATTCCCTGGTGAGATCGCTGCCTGTAATGGTCTCCCAGAAGCTCATTTCCCGCCCTCCTTGAGCTTGTCGATCCGTGATGTGATGTACTCCCATTTCGCCCAGAACGTCGCGAGTTCTTCGCGCCCCGCGTCGTTGAGCGCATAGAACTTGCGCGGCGGGCCCAGTTCGGACGGTCGTTTCGTCACCTGGACCAGCTTGTTCTTCTCCAGCCGGAGCAGGATGGTGTAAACCGTCCCCTCGATGACGTCGGGGAAGCCGAGTTCGTGCAGTCGGCGCGTGATGGCGTAGCCGTAGGTCTCCTCGCTGCCGATGATTTCGAGCACGCACCCCTCAAGCGTGCCTTTCAGCATCTCCGTCAGGTCGTCCATCGTGAGGTCCTCTTCTCCTGCCTTCCCACTACTCGGTGGTGCTGAGTACTACTATACGGTACCACCGAGTAGTGGGGCAACGGCACGGGCGATATGCCGGAAACAGCGCGTGGTGCAGGCGCTTTGCAGAGAGGGCTCCTGGAACGCCTCAGAGCCGGTCGCGCTTGCGGAAGGCGAGGTAGAGACCGCGATGGTGGAGGTCCAGAATCCGATCGGCTGGTCCGCGCCAGGTTAGGGCACGTTCTGGCCGTAGACGTCCAGGGTGGTCGCCGGCTCGGTCCTGTCTACGGAGCGGGCTTGGCCGGCCCGTCGCAGAACACCTCCTGGACGAGCTCGTTCAGCAGCTTCTGGAAATCCTTGGCCGGGCCCCTGGTGGCGGAGTCCACCCAGGTCACCGAGCCGGTGAGGGTGGTTCTGCCGTCGGGCGAGCTGTACATCAGCGCCCCGTAGCCGTGCGGCGGGCTGCCGTTGTGCTGGTAGACGGTGCCGCAGCCCGGGCCCAGGTCCTGTACGTACAGCCCGAGGCCGTAGCCCATCTTCGGATGCGGCTTGCGCATCTCGGCCAGCAGTGCGGCGGGCAGGAGCCTGCCGTCGTTCAGCGCGGAGGAGAACGTGGCCAGATCCTGGGTGGTCGCGATCAGGTCACCGGCGCCGGCCAGCAGGGAGAGGTTCTGGCGGGAGATGTCGACCACCGTGTCCTCTTTCTGGTAGTAGCCGTGGGCGTGCGGCCCGGGGAGCCGTGTCCGGGTGCCCGCCGCCATGGTGCCCGACATGCCGAGCGGCCGTAGGATCCGTCGCTGCAGTTGTTCGGCGTAGGGGCGGCCGGTGACCTTTTCGATCAGCAGCAGGGCCAGCGTGTAGTTGGTGTTGGAGTAGTTGTGGTCCGTGCCCGGCTCGAAGCGCGGCGGCTTGGACAGCGCCAGCCGTACCAGCTCTTCCGGCTGGTAGCTACGGAATCGGTTGGGGAGCCACGCGTCGCCGGTCGCGGGGATCCCCGGCACGACCGTCCCGTCGTCGTAGTACTCGCCGGTGTAGTTGAACAGGCCGCTGGTGTGCTGCAGCAGCATCCGTACGGTGATCCGCCGGTCCAGCTCGTATTCGGGCAGGTAGCCGGCCACCGGGGCGTCCAGGGCGATCTCGCCGTCGGCCACCAGTTGCAGCACCAGGGTCGCGGTGAAGGGCTTGATGACACTGCCCGCCCAGAACGAGCCGTTGGTCGGCGGCTTGGCGCTCTGGCCCAGCTTGCGCACCCCGGCGCTGCCGGCCCATTCGCCCTGCTGGTCATGCACGCGCACCTGCACTCCGGTGAAACCGGCGTCGACGAACGCCTGGATGGCCTTCCGCAGTTCCGGGCGATCCTGACCGGCGGCGGAGGCCGCGGGGGTGGACGCTCCGGCCAGCAGCGTGGCCGCCAGAGCTGTGACCACCGCTAACGAGGATGGGGTTTTCATGGATTTCTCGTCTCTCTAGGGCGTCAGTCGTCGAGCGCCTGGTAGGTGGTGGTCCAGAAGTCGTGGATCAGTCGTGCCGGGTCCGGGACGGACAGTCCGACCTGGGTGAGCAGGATGCCGGTGAGCCGGTTGTGCGGGTCGGCGTAGGCGGTGGTGCCGGTGCCGCCGTCCCAGCCGAACTGGCCGATGGGGGCGTAGTCGCCGCGGTAGGTGCGGACCGCCATGCCGATGCCCCAGCCGCCCTGCTGGCCTTGGCCGAACGAGACGTGGATGCTGTCGCGGGCCAGGGCGGTGCGGGGGGCTTCCTGTTCGGGGGTGAGGCGGTTGGTGGTCATGAGTTCGACGGCGGCCTGGGACAGGATGCGCTTGCCCTGGTGGGTGCCGCCGTTGAGCAGCATGCGGAAGTAGGCGTGGTAGTCGTCCACGGTGGAGGCGACGTCGTTGGCGGCCGACTGGAACTCCCGGGGGCGGCTGTAGGTTCCGCCGTCGGCCTCGTCCCAGACGGTGAACTCGCCGGTCTCCGGGTTGGGGACGTAGGCGGGCGGCAGCCGGTCGATCTTGTCGGCGGGCACGTGCAGGCCGGTGTCGTGCATGCAGAGGGGGTCGAGGACGCGTTCGCGCAGGAACTCCTCGTACGGCCGGCCGGTCACCCGGGAGACGAGGACGCCCAGCACGTCGATGCTGATGTGGTACTGCCACTGCTCGCCGGGCTGGTACATCAGCGGCAGCGTGCCCAGGCGGCGCATCCACTCGTCGGGTCCGGGCACCGGTGCGCCGTGGCCGGTGATCTCCAGCTCGAAGACCTTGCCCATGATCGGGTAGCTCATCGCGGTCAGGTCCATGCCGAGCCCGAATGTGGAGGTGAGCAGGTCTCGTACGGTGATCGGCCGCCGGGCCGGGACGGTGTCGTCCAGCGGGCTGTCGGGCCGCCTCAGCACCTGCCGGTCGGCGAGTTCGGGCAGCCATTCCTGGACCGGGTCGTCCAGTCGCAGCCGGCACTCGTCCAGCAGGATCATGGCCGGGGCGACCGTGAGCGGCTTGGAGGTTGAGGCCATCCGGAAGATCGTGTCGCGGCCCATCGGCGCGCCGCCGTCGTGGCGCATCGTCCCGATCGCCTCGACGTGCGTCTGGCCGCCCCGGCTGACCAGGGCGACCAGCCCGGGGATCCTCCCGGACTCGACAGGCCGGGCCAGCACCTCACGCAGCCGGCGCAGCCCCGCCGCGGTGAAGCCGTCGTTGTGTCCCATCATGAAGCTCCTTCAGAGGCTGCGGGCGGTGATGCCGCCGTAGCCGGTGGTGGCGTGGATGTCGAGCCGGGCGGGGGCGTCGAATTCCTTCTGCATGGTGCCCACCCGTTGCTTTGAACGCGGGAAACGCTACGGTGCCGTGAGGGATACCTCAAGACAGTCGTTGCGTATCAGAAACGTTCTTCCAGCTAAAGGGCGAGATATTGTTGCAATGGTTTGCAAGGCAACGCAACGAGCGCCGTGGTGATCTTTGCAATGGATCGGGTGGCGGGCGCTATGTTGGGGGCATCAAGGAGCGCCAAGGAGGTCGCGATGCCGGGAGGCAGGCTCACCCAGCAGGAACGCCAGCAGATCGCGCTCGGGCTGGCCGACGGCCTGGCCTACGCGGAGATCGCCAGACGCCTCAATCGCCCGACCTCGACGATCACGCGTGAGGTGATACGGAACGGCGGCTTCACCGCCTACCGCGCCGACCTGGCCCACCGCGCCACCGAACGCCGCACCCACCGGCGTAGGAAGATCGCGCCTCCCTCCCCGCAGGCTCGCGGACGCGACGCCGAGGCCGTGCGCGACTACGAGGAGACGTACACCACCGTCCTCATGCGAGCGGGCATGCCCAAGATGATGGCCCGGGTGCTGGCCTGCCTCACCCTCACCGACACGGGCAGCCTCACCACCTCCGAACTCGTGCAGCGCCTCCAGGTCAGCCCGGCGTCCATCTCCAAGGCGATCGCGTTCCTTGACGATCAGGGCCTCGTCCGCCGGGAACGCGACGAACGCCGCCGCGACCGCTACGTCGTGGACGACGACGTCTGGTACCAATCGATGATGGCCAGCGCTCGCGGCACCGCCCAGCTCGTCGAGATCGCTCGGCAGGGCGTCGGCATCCTCGGTCCCGGCACCCCGGCCGCCGCCCGCCTGGAGAACATCGCCCGCTTCGTCGACTTCGTCTCCGAGAGCCTTGTCCGCGCCGCGGAACAGGCCCGCGAAATCCTCCACACCGAACACGGCACCGTCGAACCACCTTCAGATCGCGAATAGACCGCCGACCCGAGATCAGCCGGCCGGGGGATGGCCGCCGGGCGCGATCCATTCGGTCGGCTCGACGACGATGCCGCTGGGGTCGGTGAGTCGCATCAGCCGCTCACCCCTCCCCAACCGTGCGCCCTCGGCCTGCGGGCGCGCGTGTTCCCTGGCCGGATCGGTGACCGCGAACGCCACCACCGGCTGGGCAATCTGCGATCCCAGGTCATGGACGGGCAGATAGGCGATGCGGGGAAAGTACCAGGTCACGTGAACCGGGAAAAGGACAACGGCAGATCATCGCGGCCTTCCCCGAAGGCGGCGCCTACGGGGTCGCCAAGACCCATCTCGGCCGGCTGGCGGTACGAGGGCCGGCTCGCCCGCGCGCCATTGCCGAGCCTCGCGCCCGTGGAGTGCGCCGGCCCTGTCACTGATGCGGATCGGCGGGAACCGTCAGGAGGGAGCGCCAGCGGTCCGCCGACTCGATCTTGGCCAGCCGCTGCCCCACGGCGTTGTCGAGCCCGTAGGTCTCGACCGCCGTCATCGTGAGCCGCACCGTATCGAGTGTCTGCCGCCTGCCGGTCACGATCGAGTGATACCAGGCGTCGTCGTCGGCCACGTAGATGTCGCGACGCCATGGGCGACGTCGTGATCGACCAGGCGCAGGCGTTTCCGAGGGAGCTGGACAAGCTCCTCAAGGCGGTGTTCCGCGGCGGGCAGACCGCGCGCTGACGGGTGGGCGGAAACGTCGGCGGCCGTTCACATCCGGTGGCGGGAAGGCCCGGCCGCGACGTGCGGCCGGGCCCGGGGCTCAGCGCCCGCTCGCCGCGGAGGTGGTCAGGGGGACCGGCAACGGCAGCGGATAGTCGCCGGTGAAGCAGCCGTCGCAGGTGCGGCTGCCGCCGATCGCCCGCTTCATCGCCTCCAGCGACAGATAGCCGATCGAATCGGCCCCGATCAACTCGCCCACCTGTGGCACGGACCGGGTCCGCGCGGCCAGGTCATGCTTCGTGCTGATGTCGACGCCGAAGAAGCAGGGCCAGCGCAGCGGGCTGGAGGCGACCCGCAGGTGCACCTCCGCCGCACCCGCGCGGCGCAGCTTCGTCACGACGGCGCGGGCGGTGTTGGCGCGCACCACCGAGTCGTCGATCAGCACGACGCGGCGGCCTTCGACGGTCTCCGGGATGGCGTTCAGCTTCAGGTCCACCGCGTGCCGGCGTTCGCCGTCGGCCGGCATGATGAACGAGCGTCCCACGTAGGTGTTGCGGATCAGCGCCTCGGCGTAGGGGATGCCGCTGGCGGCGGCGTAGCCGAGGGCCGCGGGCCGGGCGGTGTCCGGCGTGGGCACGACGACGTCCGCGGCGGCCGGGGCGTCGAGCGCCAGGGCCGCCCCCATCGCCTGCCGCACCTGCTGGACGCGCCGGCCGTTGAGCAGCGAGTCGGGACGGGCGAAGTAGACGTACTCGAAGATGCAGGTGGACGGGGACGGCGGGGCGAACCGATGGCTGCGGATGCCGTGCCGGCCAATGGAGAGCAGCTCGCCGGGCTCGACCTCGCGCAGGAAGCCGGCGCCCGCCGCGTCCAGGGCGGTGGTCTCGGAGGCGGCGATCCAGCCCCCGCCGGGCAGGCGGCCCAGGCACAGGGGGCGGAAACCGTTCGGGTCGCGCGCCGCCAGCAGGCCGTCGGGCGTGGCCACCGCCAGGCTGAACGCCCCGGACACCCGGGGCAGCACGGCCCGCATCGCCGCGGCCGTGTCGCCGCCCTGCTCCGACAGCGCCTGCACGAGCACCGGGGTGTCCGCGTCCGCCTCGCCGGTGCGGTCGACGTGCCGGCGCCCGGCCAGGTCGTCCGCGTCGTCGACGGCGAGCAGGTTGCCGTTGTGCGCCAGCGCGAAGCGGTGGCCGGCGCGGGTCGTTCCGAGCAGGGGCTGGATGTTGCTCTCACCGGTGCCGCCGGCCGTCGCGTAGCGCACGTGGCCCACCGCGGCGGTCGCGTGCGCGGCGTTGAGCGCCGACTCGTCGAAGACGTCCTGGACCAGGCCGGTGCCCCGGTGCCGGAACAGGCGGCCGTCCACGGCCACCACCATGCCGGCGGAGTCCTGGCCGCGGTGCTGAAGTGCGAGCAACCCGTAGTAGGCGAGGCGGTCGAGCCGGTCCCCGGCCATCTCCGGCTGGTAGAGGGCTACGACGCCGCAGCGCTCCCGAACTTCGTCAAAACCCACAAGAGGCCCTTCTCTGTCAGTGGATGTGATGCATCCAGCCGTCGGGATCCGGTGCGATGCCGTGGTGCAGGTCGAGAAGGGCGGTCCGCAGCGCGCGGGTCACCGGTCCCGGCGTGCCGTCGCCGATCGTCCAGTCCCCGTCGCGGTCCCGGACCTGTCCGACCGGGGTGACGACCGCCGCGGTGCCGCAGGCGAACACCTCGGTGATGCCGCCGTCGAGGCACTCCTTGCGCCATTGCCGCAGGCCGACGCTCTCCTCGCGGGCGGTCATGCCGAGCCGGGCGGCGAGGGTGAGCAGCGTGTCGCGGGTGACGCCGGGCAGCAGCGTCCCGGACAGCCGGGGGGTCACCACCTCGGCGCGGGGGCCGTGGCCGCGTACGAAGAACAGGTTCATGCCGCCCATCTCCTCGACCCACTCGCCTTCCGTGGCGTCGAGCCAGATGACCTGCTGGCAGCCGGCGGCCTGCGCCTGCTGCTGGGCGTTGAACGCCGGCGCGTAGTTGCCGGCGATCTTCACGTCGCCGGTGCCGCCGGGGAAGGCCCGCGGGTGCTCGTGCGCGACCCAGACCGACACCGCGTCCACGTTGTCGCCGAAGAAGCCGCCGGTGACGAAAGCCATCAGCAGGAACCGGTAGGTCCGCGAGGGGCGCAGCATCAGGGTCCGTTCGTCGCCGTACATCAGCGGGCGCAGGTAGAGACTGTGCGACGGGTTGTCGGACAGCCAGCCCTCGTCGTGCCGTACGAGATCGTCGATGGCCGCGACGAACAGCTCGTCGGGCAGCTCCGGCATCGCCAGCCGGGCCGCCGAACGGCGGAACCGGCAGGCGTTGTCCCAGGGCCGGAAGACGGCCATCGACCCGTCCGGCTGGCGGTGGGCCTTGAGCCCTTCGAAGGCGACCTGCCCGTAGTGCAGTCCGACCGTGCCGGGGTGCATGGCGATGTCGGCCAGCGGGAGCAGGACGGGCCGGGTCCACTGCCGCTCGGGCGTCCATTCGAGGCTCACCATGTGGTCGGTGAACGCGTCGCCGTGCCCGGGATCGGTCACCGGCTTCGTACGGGTGGCGGTGTGCAGGGTACCTGCCATGGCGGTTCCTTCCGGTGGATCGAGCTCAGACCAGGGGGACGAAGAAGAACGTGTCGCGCCGGGTGATCAGGCCGTCGTCGTCGTAGCTGAAGAAGTCCGCGAAGCGGTGGCTCGCGGGCCGGTCGTCGCGCAGGGTGCCGGTGAACGAGCCGTGGACGGCGGCGGTGGCGCCGCCGACGACGATGCCGGTCAGCGTGTGCCGCCCCGAGCGGATCGGCCGGTCGTGCTCGTAGAAGTGGCGCAGCTGCTCGCGGCCGATCAGCGGGGCGAAGCCGGGCCGGTGGTAGCACAGGTCGTCGGCGAACAGATCGACCAGTTCGGTGACCTGGTCGCCGTCGATGAGCCGGTAGAAGTGGCGGATGCCGGCGGCGGTGGACACGGGGACCTCCTCGCATGGGGTGTGACGACGGTCAGACGCGCGACTGCGCCGCGTCCTGGAGGATCGGCCCGACGAGCGCGGCCATGCGCGGGCTGATCAGCTCGCCGTGCTCGCAGTCGAGACGGTGGACGTCGACGCGGCCGGTGGCGTAGGGCGCCCACGCCTGCCCGCCCGGCCAGCCGGCGGGCCGCCCGGCGGTGGCCTCGACGAACGTGATGTCGCCGTCGAAGACGGTGCCGCGATGGACCCGGGCGGCGTTGAGGTTGCCGGCGAACACGTCGAGCAGCCCGGCGATCTCCGTCTCGCCGAGGCGGGCCAGTGGGCTGTCGGAGCCGCGCACGATGCGGACGAATGCCGCCCGGTCCAGCGACGAGGGCGGGACGTCGGCGGCGAGCAGGCCGAGGTCGGCCAGCAGTTCGGCGAGCACGGACGGATCCTCGGCGTGCACCGGACCGCGCGGCGCGGCGACCTCGGCCGGGTAGCCGTCCAGCAGGGCCAGCAGCTCGACCTGCTCGCCGTGGCGCTGCAGGTCCACCGCCACGGCGTGGGCCACGACCGCGCCGAACGACCAGCCCGTCAGCCGGTACGGGCCGTGCGCCTGGACCGACCGGATCAGCTCGGTGTATTCCTCCACCATGGCAGGGATCGACCTGGCGGCACCCGGCTGCCCGAGACCCCTGGCCTGGAGCCCGTAGAACGGCCGGCCGGCGTCGAGATGGGGGACCAGCGCCGAGTAGCCCCAGCCGATTCCGGTCGCCGGGTGGATGCCGAACAGCGGAACGCCGTCACCGGCGGTGCGCAGCGGCAGCAGCATCGGGAAGGTGTTCCCGCCCTTCCCCTCGGCGGGGTTGTCGATGTGGTGGGCGATGCCGGTGACGGTGGGGTCGGCGAAGACGTGGCGGAGGGGGAGTTCGGTGCCGAAGACGGTGCGGATGCGGCTGACGAGTCGCATGATGAGGAGGGAGTGTCCGCCGAGGTCGAGGAAGTTGTCGGTGGTGCCGATGTTGGTGACGCCGAGGATGTCGGTGAAGAGTCCGGCGATGATTTCTTGGGTGGGGGTGGTGGTGGGTGTTCCGGTGCCGGTGATGGTGGGGCGGGGGAGTTGGTGGCGGTCGACTTTGCCGGTGGTGGTGAGGGGGAGGTGGGGGATGGCGGTGATGATGCTGGGGATGAGGTGTTCGGGGAGGGTGTGGGTGAGGTTGTTGCGGATGGTGGTGGTGTCGAGTTGGTGGTGGGGGGTGTGGGGTGGGGGGACGATGTAGCCGATGAGGCGTCGGGTGGTGGTGGTGTCGTCGGCGATGACGACGGCTTGGTTGACGGCGGGGTCTTTGACGAGGGCGGCTTCGATCTCGCCGGGTTCGACGCGGAAGCCGCGGATCTTGACCTGGTCGTCGGCGCGGCCGAGAAACTCCAGCACACCGTCGGCCCGCCAGCGCACCAGGTCGCCGGTGCGATACATCCGGGCGCCGGCGGCGAACGGGTTGGCGACGAACCGGGCGGCGGTCAGGCCCGGTTGCCCCAGATAGCCGCGGGCCAGCCCCAGCCCGGCCATGTAGAGCTCCCCGGTGACGCCCACGGGCACCGGACGCAGGCACCGATCCAGCACGTACGTCTGCTTGTTGCGCAGCGGACGGCCGACCGGCACCGGGCCGCCGGCCGTGTCACGCGGGCCGATGCGGTGGGTCGTGGTGAAGATCGTGCTCTCCACCGGGGAGTAGCCGTTGACCAGCAGCAGGTCCGGGCGCGCCCGGAGCAGCCGGTCCACGTGGGCCGGTGAGGCCGGCTCGCCGCCGGTGAGCACCTGGGCGACCGTGGCGAACATGTCGGGGTGCTGGTCGATCAGCAGGTTCAGCAGACTGGCCGACAGATGCAGCGTGGTGACCGCGTGCCGGGCCACCGCGTCGCGGATCGCCGCCGGATCGGGCCGCCCGCCGGGCTGGAGCACGCAGGTGCCGCCGAACAGCAGGGCGCCGAACAGCTCCAGGGCGAACGCGTCCCAGGACACCGGGGAGCACTGCAGCCACACCTCGCCCGGTCCCATCCGGGCGAACTCCTGGCCCTGCAGGGTGCCCACGATCGCCAGATGGGGCGTGGCCACCCCCTTGGGCACACCGGTGGAGCCGGAGGTGAACATCACGCACGCCAGGTCCTGGAGCCCGGCGGCCGGCGGCGGGTCCGACGACGGCCGGTCCGCGATCGCGGGCGCGTCGCGACGGAGGTCGACCGTCCGCACCGGCCCGGCCTCGGCGCGGTCGCGGCTGACGACCAGGCGGACCCCGGCGTCACGGATCACCGCGTCGCGCCGGGCCTCGGGCAGCGCCGGATCCAGCACGGTGTACCCGGCGCCGGCCTTGAGCACCGCCAGCACCGCCGTCACCAGGTCGGCGTCGCGCTCCAGCAGGACGCCCACCACGTCGCCGCGCCGGACCCCCTGCTCGTCCAGGTGCCGGGCCAGCCGGTTGGCCCGGGCGTTGAGCTCGCCGTAGGAGACGACGCCGTCGTCGACGTCGATCACCGCCACGGCCGCGGGGTTGGCGCGCGCCTGGGCCTCGAACAACTGCGGCACCGTGCGGGTCGGCAGCGTGCCGGTGGTGTCGTTCCACTCGTGCAGCACCCGGCGCCGCTCGTCGGCGGTCAGCAGGTCGAGCTGCCCGATCGGGACCCCGGCGTCGGCGACGATCGCCTCCAGGACGGTGACCAGGCGTGCCATCAGGGCACTGACGTCATCGGCGGCGAGCATGTCGGTGCGGAAGTGCAGCCGCAGCCCCACCTGGTCGCCGGGCTCGGCCACCAGCGACAGCGGGTAGTGCGTGGTGTCGCGGAACCCGACCTTCGCCCGGACGACGCCGCCGCCGGGCAGGTTCGCGGTGAGGTCGCCGTCCGGGAAGTTGTCGAAGACGATCGTGGTGTCGAACAGCGGGCCGGAGTGGCCGTTCCGCCGCTGGATCTCGGCCAGCCCCAGGTGGTCGTGCTCGTACAGGGCGAGGCGCTGCTCCTGGACGGCGGCCAGCAGGGTGCTCAGCGAGTCGGTGTGCCGCCAGGTCACCCGCACCGGCACGGTGTTGATCAGCATGCCCACCATGGCCTCGGAGCCGGGCAGATCGGCCGGCCGGCCACCGACGGTGGCGCCGAACACCACGTCGTCGCGGCCGGTCAGCTGTCCCAGCACGACTCCCCAGGCGGCCTGGAGCACGGTGTTGAGCGTGACGCCGTGTTCCCGGGCCCGTTGCCGCAGGCCGTCCGACAGATCGAGCGCCAGGGTCTCTACCACGTCATCGCGCTCACCGTCCCCGGACGGGCGTCCGCCGGAGCCGGCGAGCACGTCCTGGATCAGGGTCGCCTCGTCCAGCCCGGACAGCGTGCGCGCCCAGGCGTCCCGGGCGGCGTCGTGATCCTGACGTTCCAGCCAGCGCAGATAGTCGCGGTACGGCCGCACCGGCGGCAGGCCGTCCTCGCGCCCGCCGGCGGCCAGCACGTCCAGCAGCTCGCGCAGCAGCAGCGCCGTTGACCAGCCGTCGAGCAGCAGGTGGTGCACGGTCATCACCAGGCGATGCCGCCGGTGGCCGAACCGGATCAGGGCGAACCGCATCAGCGGCGGGCGGTCCAGGGCGAACCCCCGCGTCCACTCCTGTTCGGCCTGTGCGGTGGCCTCCTTCTTCGCCGTGCCCGGATCGGTGCCGGACAGGTCGATCTCGCGCCACCGCAGGGGCGCCTCGCGGTGGACCACCTGGACCGGGCTGCCGGAGCGGCGGGTGTGGAAGCCCGCCCGCAGGTTGCCGTGCCGCCGCGTCACCGACTCCGCGGCCCGCTGCAGGCTGGCGGCGTCCACGTCGCCGTCGAGGTCGACGGTGAACTGCGCCACGTACAGACTCGACGCCTCGCTCTCCAGCCGGGCGTGGAACAGCAGACCTTCCTGGAGCGGCGAGAGCGGCAGGATGTCCTCGATCGGTGAGGGCGTGCTGGTCGGCATGTCAGCCTCCTTCTGCCGGCCGCTG
Source organism: Nonomuraea solani (assembly GCF_900108335.1). Taxonomy (GTDB): domain Bacteria; phylum Actinomycetota; class Actinomycetes; order Streptosporangiales; family Streptosporangiaceae; genus Nonomuraea; species Nonomuraea solani. The sequence goes on along the minus strand of NZ_FNVT01000006.1, from coordinate 443,500 downwards.
TCACGACCGGATGGCGTTGAGTTCCGCTTCGAGTTCCTCGATCTCCGCCGCGCTGACCGTGCGCAGCGTCAGGTCGCGCGACACCGCGGCATCGTCGGCGGCGTCGGCGGCGTCGGCGGCGAGCCGGGTCAGCCGGTGGAACCAGGTCTCGGCGAGGCGGGCGACCTCGGGCCGGGTCAGCACGCCGGCGGCCCAGGACCAGGTGGCGCGGAGCACCGGCCCGCCGGGGCCGTCCACCACCGCCGCGTTGACCTCGACGGCGTGCGCCATCGGCATGCCGGCGCCGAAGCAGTCCAGGCCCACGCCGAAGTCGGCGACGATCGTCCAGTCGCCGGTGCCACCGCCGTCGAAGCGGCCCAGATAGTTGAACCCGATCTCCGGCTCGGAGCCCGCGACGTGCTCGCCCGGCGCGCGCAGGTACCGGTGCACGCCGTACTCCAGGCCCTTGTCCGGAATGTCGCGCAGTTGCTCGCGTACCAGCCGGAGGGCCGCCAGCGGGTCGTCGTGGAATGTGCCCCCGGCCTTGAGCAGCCGGACCGGGAACAGGGTGGTGAACCAGCCGACGGTCCTGGACAGGTCGGTGCCGTCGCGGTCCTGCCGTCCGTGCCCCTCCACGTCCAGGACGACCGGCTCGTCCGGCGTGCCGTCGCGGTGGGCCCGCTCGCGCACCGCCAGGGCGAGGCCGGTGAGCAGCAGGTCGTTGATCGTGGGGGAGCCGGGGCCGGTGGCCGGGCTCACGAGCCGCTCGGTGGTGGCCGGGTCCAGGTCGAGCGTGAGCAGGTGGTCCGGTGACTCGTGGTCGGTGCGGGCGTCCAACGGCCGCCGCCCGAGGCGGGCGCGGCCGGGGTCCAGCGCCGACGACCAGTACGCCGCCGCCTCCGGCCGGGCGTCGGAGCGTGCCTCGCCGTTCAGCAGCCGCGCCCAGGTGCGGAACGTGGTCACCGCCGGGGCGGGCCGCCATCCGGGGCCGGCGTGCCAGGCCTCGCGCAGGTCGTTGAGGAGGACGCGCCACGAGACGCCGTCCACACACAGATGGTTGACGACCAGGCCGAGCACGGCCTGCCGGTCCGGTCCGGCGCTGAACAGGACGGCCTGGACCAGCCGTCCCTCGTCGAGGCTCAGGCGCCGCTGCGCGGCGGCCAGCTCCGCGCGGATCAGCTCGCCGGCGGCCGGACCGGTGCGGCCGTCCAGTGGCACCTCGGTGACGCACCGCCGGGCGTCCACGTCGTCCGGCGGGGGCACGACGAGCTCCCACCGCCCGTCGGCGGTGATCCGCCGGCGCACCCGGAGCATGTCGTGGACCTCCAGCAGCCGCCGCAGCGCGCCGGTCAGCCAGGCGGCGGTGACCTGCGCCGGGATCCGCAGCACCAGCCGCTGGCCGAACGCGTCGGCCGGCCCGCCCCGCTCGCGCAGCCAGTGCATGATCGGGGTCATGGGCACGGCGCCCCATCCGGCCTCGGGCGCTTCGGCGACGGTGGGCGCCGGGCGCGTCAGCGCGCGTTCGGCGAGCGCGGCGGCCGTACGGGCGCCCATGACGTCGCGGACGGCCACCGGCAGCCCGGCGCGGGTGATCCGCCCGGCGGCGTCGATGGCCTGGATGCTGTCGCCCCCGAGACGCAGGAAGCCCTCGTCGGGGCGGACCGACGGCAGGCCCAGGACCTCGGCGAAAATGCCGCACACCAGCCGCTCCGGCTCGGTGCGGGCGGCCCGGCCGCCGCCGGTCCGCCGCGGTTCGATCGCGGCCAGGGCGGCCCGGTCGAGCTTGCCGTTGGCGGTCACCGGCAACTCGTCCAGCGTGACGTAGCGGGCGGGCACCATGTGCGCCGGCAGCCGCGCGGCCAGGTACGCCTCCAGGTCGTCGTCCGCCACCGGCTCGGCGGCGACCAGGTACCCCACCAGGTGCCGGTGGCCTCCGGTGTTCTCGCGGACCAGCACCGCGGCCTGCTCGACCGCCGGGTGACCGGTCAGCACCGACTCGATCTCGCCGAGCTCGACCCGCTGTCCGCGCAGCTTGACCTGGTTGTCGACGCGGCCGGCGTACTCGAACGCGCCGTCGGGCCGGCGCCGGCCGAGATCGCCGGTCCGGTACATGCGCTCGCCTGGAGCGCCGAACGGGTCGGCCACGAAGCGGGTGGCGGTGAGCCCCGGCCGGCCCAGGTAGCCGCGGGCCAGCTGGACGCCGGTCAGGTACAACTCGCCGGTCTCGCCGTCGGCGACCGGGCGCAGCGCGCCGTCGAGCACACGCACGCCGGTGTTCCACACCGGCAGGCCGATCGGCACCGGGTCGTCCGGCATGCCCGGCGGGCAGGGCCACGCGGTCACGTCCACGGCGGCCTCGGTGGGGCCGTAGAGGTTGTGCAGCTCGGCGTCGTGCGCCCGGTGGAAGCGGTGGACCGTCTCTGCGGGAAGAGCCTCACCGCTGCACAACACCCGTCGTACGCTCGGCAGCGGCGTCCCGGGCTCGGCCCGCAGGAAGGCCGCGAGCATCGAGGGCACGAAGTGCAGGGTGGTGATCCGCTCGCGGCGCACGACCTCGGCCAGGTAGGCGGGGTCGCGGTGGCCGTCCGGGCGGGCCATGACCAGCGTCGCGCCGTGCAGCAGAGGCCAGAAGAACTCCCACACGGACACGTCGAACCCGGCCGGTGTCTTCTGCAGGACCCGGTCGTCGGGCCGCAGGTCGTACCGCGCCTGCATCCAGGCCAGGCGGTTGACGATGGCCCGGTGGGTGATCCCGACGCCTTTGGGGCGTCCGGTCGAGCCGGAGGTGTAGATGACGTACGCCAGGTTGCCGGGCCGGGCCTCGGGCAGCGCGGCCGGCGGCTCGCCGGTCGCGGCCGCGTCGTTCACATCTACGGTGACGACGCCCTCGAAGGCGTCGCCGGGCTCGGCGTCAGGCGTGACGGCGGCGACGGCTCCGGCGTCGGTCAGCATGAGACGGCGCCGCTGCGGCGGGTCGCCTGGGTCCAGCGGCAGATACGCGGCGCCGGCTTTGAGCACCGCGACGATCGCCACCACCAGGCCGGCGCCGCGGGGCACGGCGACGGCGACGACCCGCTCCGGGCCGGCCCCGGCGCGTCGCAGCCGCCGGGCCAGCCGGTCGGCGCGGGCGTCGAGCTCGGCGTAGCTGAGGCAGGCGTCCTCGGCGACCACCGCGCGGGCGTGCGGGGTCCGGGCGGCCTGCTCGCGCAGCAGCGTCACCAGGGTGCCGGCCGGTACGACCGGGGAGTCCTGGGTCATGGTGTCACCGCTCCCGGCCGGTGACGGCGTCCGGCCCGTCCATCTCGGCGATCAGGCCGGCCGGCCGCAGGTCCGTCCAGTTCTGCTCGACGTAGCGCAGGCAGGCGTCGCGGGTGTCGCCGCCGTGCGCCACCGACCAGCCGGCCGGCACGGCGGCCGTGACCGGCCACAGCGAGTGCTGGCGCTCGGCGTTGACCAGGACGAAGTATCGGTTGTCGTCGGACTCGAACGGATTGGTCACGGCGCTACTCCTTGCAGCTCAGGTGTGTGGTCGGCGGCGGAGCCGGCCGGGTTCCAGACGTCGTGCGGGCTCAGCGCGGCGGGCGCGTACTGGCCGAGGGCGCTGATCAGCATCCGCATCTCCAGCGCCAGGCATCGCACCAGCCGGATCAGCCCGGCCCGCGGGTCCTCGTCGGCGGCGAGCATGGCCGCGCGGCCCAGCCCGACGGCGGTGGCGCCCAGCGCCAGGCACTTCACCGCGCGGGTGCCCTCCCACATGCGGCCGGACACCAGCAGACCGGGCCGTCCCCGGCCCAGCCGGCGCAGGCACTCGTGCAGCGGCAGGCCGACGTGTCCGAGGAAGGCCGAGGGCGCCCAGCCGGTGCCGCCCTCCGCGCCGTCCACCGTGACGGCGTCGGCGCCGGCGGTCCGCGCGACGGTGGCGGCCTCGGCGACGTCGCGACCGGGGTGCAGTTTCACCCAGATCCGGACCCGGGGGAAGTTGTTGCGCATGAAGCGGATCTGCTGGGCCAGGATCTCGGCGGTGAACGTGCCCGGCGTGCCGCACCGCAACACCGAGGCCGAGCCGGAGCCGGGGTCGAGCAACTCCTCCAGGTCGTAGCGGTCGGCCAGCCGCCGCGCGGACGTCCGGTCCACCAGGGTCATGCCGCCGAGACCGGGCTTGGCGCCCTGGCCGAGCTTGAGCTCGAACGCCAGCCGGCCCGAGGCGAGCAGCCGCTGCGTGGACGGGTCGCCGTAGACGAGCTGCCAGACCTCGGCGTCGGCGTCCTCGGTGCTCTGCTGAACGACGACCCCGCCGCTCGTGTCGTCGGCCTCGGCGGAGTAGGCGCGCAGCCGGGCCAGCAGGGACCGGCCGGCCGGTCCGCCGTCGCGGCCGAGGCCGTTGACGGGCACGACGTTCTCGCCGATCACCATCGGCAGTCCCAGGGCCGCCGCCTGCCTGCTGACCGCCACGCCCAGCTCGTCGCCGGCGGCCCGGGTCGAGCCGAACGCGGAGACGTAGACCGGCAGCGGCGAGCGCAGGGCGCCGATCACGGTCGACAGGTCGACGTCGCGGTAGGTGGGTTCGCGGCCGAGTTCGATGAGCTTCTCCAGCCGGTTGGGCATGAACACCGGCGGCACCAGCCGGGCGGCCTCCAGCGGGTCGCCGTCAGTGGCGTCCTGAGGGCCGGACCGGGCGCCGAACAGGGCGCTTCCGTAGCCGCGGGCGTCGGGGAACAGGGCCGCGACGCCGTGGCGGGCCCGCAGGCGTACCGGCTGCTCGGCGAACCCGTGCGCGACGAGCCCGGTCACGGCGTCGCCGTCCCGGGCAGCTTCGGGTAGGCGCTGGCCTGCCAGACCGCGTCGAGCCCGGCGACGTAGCGGGTCAGTCGTTCGACGCCGAGGCCGAAGCCGGCGCTGGCCGGTATGCCGGCGCGCAGCAGGTCGAGGTACCACTGGTATTTGGCGGGGTTCTCGCCGGACTCGCGGATGCGGGCGATGATCCGCCGGTAGCCGGACTCGCGTTCGCTGCCGCTGGCCAGCTCGCCGTAGCCCTCCGGGGCGATCAGGTCGAAGTTGCGCAGCAGGCCGGGCTCGGTCTCGCTCTCCCGGTCGTAGAACCCCCGGCTCCCCTTCGGGTAGTCGACGATGAAGAACGGCCGGGCCGCCTTGGCGGACAACTTGGCCTCGCCCGGCCAGTCGATCTCGGCGTCCGCCTGCTGGGCGTGGCCGATGGCGTGCAACGTGCGCACCGCCTCGGCGTGCGTCACCCGGTCGAAGTCGCCGTCGCCGTAACCGGCGAACGCGCCGGTGTCGCGGCCGAGGGCCTCCAGGGCGTCGGGCCGCAGGTTCGCGGTGCCGCTCACGACGTACCGGAGGAGGTTCTGCGCCAGCTCGATGGCCTCGTCGCGGGAGGCGCCGGCCATCTCGACATCGATCTGGTGGAACTCCACCAGGTGCCGATCGGTGGCCGCGGTCTCCAGCGGTTCCAGCCGTACGCACGGCGAGATGAAGAAGATCTTGTCGAACATCAGCAGCGACGCCTGTTTGTACAGGATGGCGCTGGTCATGAGCTTGTACCGGGAACCGTAGAGGTCGACGTCGGCCGGTTTCGCGCCGCGTCCGCCGGGGTCGGTCACCGGTCCCACGATCGGCGCCTGCAGCTCCATGAACCCGGCGGCGGTCAGGAACTCACGGGCGCAGGTCAGCACCTGGCGCTGGACGGTCAGGGCCGCCCGGGTGATGGGCGAGGTCAGGTGATCACGTAGCTCCGGTATCGCTACCCGCGTCATGGGGTTCACCTCGTTTGTCCGTCGAATGTTCGCTGTACGTACGACAGGGCGGCCAGCAGGTCGCCGGCGCCCATGCGGTGGCGCGTCGGTTCCACCAGATCGCCGAGGGGCAGCGAGCCGATCCGCGACCAGCGCAGTACGCCGTCGCCGTCCAGGAAGCTGCGGGTGCGGCCCTGGTTGTCCGGGTGCAGGCAGTACGGCACGTCCAGGTAGCCGTGCCGGAACGCGCGGATCAGGGCGGTGCCGACGTCGGGGGCGAGCTCCAGGACCGCCTCGACCAACGCGCGGGCCTGGGCCAGCACGCCGGTGTCGGCGACCGCGGGAAGGCTCGTGGCCCGCGCCCGCGCCGCCGCGCGCTCGGCGGTGCGCAGGGCCCGCACGTTCTCGGCGACCGTCGGGATCCGGTACGCCTCGGCGGTGGTCTTCACGATCAGCCGGGCGGCCCCGCTGTGGACGGTCAGCCGGGCCGCCTGCTTCAGCAGCCGCGAAGCGCCCTGCGCGGTACGCGGGTACAACCCCATGTAGGTGTAGATCACGATGTGCCAGTCCAGGCCGGCGAGCCGTTCGGCGGCCAGGGTGCGCAGCGCGGCGACCGCCTCGCGGTCCTGCGCCTCGTTGGTCTGCTGGGCGTAGCTGAGCGAGACGCTGCGCAGCCCGTGCTGGGTGAAGAACAACGCCTCCAGCAGGCTGAGAGCCACCAGCATGGCGGGCGGGGTCAGCTGACCGAGCATGCAGCCGCCGAACGTCTCCAGGTGCGGTTCGCGGTCCGGGCCGATGCCGGCGGCGAGCATGCCGGCACAGCGGGCCCAGTTCGACACCGACTCGGTCAGCGGCGCGCGGGAGTAGGGCAGGCAGTAGGAGATCGGGCCGCCCTCGGTGGCGTCCAGGCCGGCGTCCAGCGCCGTGGCGACGATCGGCCGGGGGTCGGCGGAGCCGTGCCGGACCTGGATCGGGAACGTCCGGTCGCGCACGCCGTCGAGCATCCGCCGGATCGCGTCGGCGCCGTGCGCGACGATCGGGAAGCCGTTGAGGTCCTCACCGGCGCTCAGCGCCCGGCGCGCCGACGCGTGGTCGCCGACCCTGGTGTAGCTGTCCACGGTGATCGTCCCCGCGGTGGTGCGGGCGGCGTCGCGGGTGGCCCGCAGCCCGGCGCGGGTACGGCTCAGCGAGGCGAAGCCCATCCGGGGCTGCACCACGACCCGTTGGTCGGCGGCCGCCGCGGCGACGAACGCGCCGAACGCGTACGGGGCGGCGGTCATCGCGCCGGGACCGACGCGGTGTACTCCAGCAGCTCGCTGACCTGTTCGCCGAAGACCCGGTCGAAGCCCGCCGCGAGCAGTTCCGGCGCGAGACGGGAGTTGGGCCGGTCGGCGATGCCGAGCTTGCCGCCGACCACCGCGGGCACCCCGGCGGTCTGCGGGCACTGCCGCAGCCGGCGCCCCGCCTGTGCGGCGTCGCGGCGGCCGTGCCCGTTGACACTGCTCATCACCAGCAGATCGGGGCGCAGGTCGCGGCAGCGGTCGACCAGCAGGTCGTCCGGTACGCAGGCGCCCAGGTTGACCACCGTGTGACCGGCCTCCTCCAGCAGCAGTTGCAGATAGACCAGGTTCCAGGTGTGCGCGTCGGAGGACGTGCCGGACAACAGGACGGTGAGGTGCCCGCGGCCGGACCGGACGGGGACCTCCGGTGCGGCGGCGGCGACTGCGGTGGCAAGCACGCGGCCATCCCTTCTGGTAGCGGGCGGGGCTCGTTCACGTCTGAGCCATCGTGGGACGCCGGCCTACCCGGGACCTGTCGCCGTCCTATCGGCGATCTCTCACCGGTCTGCCGACGGCCGCTGACAGGCCGGTGATAGCCGGCGCGTGTTCCATCCATCGACATGACCCTGCGAGAGTTGTCGGCAGTGCCGACCGATGAAGTGCCGGCCGATGAGACATTCCGCGGCCCGGCGCCGCGTCCCCTGACGATCTGCGTCTTCTGCGGTGCCCGGCCCGGCCTGCGCGCCGGCGACGCGGAGACCGCCCGGAGGCTGGGGCGGCTGATCGGCAGCCGCGGGCACCGGCTGCTCTACGGCGGCGGCGGTTCGGGACTGATGGGCGAGGTCGCCTGGTCCGCCCAGCACCACGGCGCGCCGATCACCGGCGTCATCCCCACGTTCCTGTTCGAACGCGAGCGCGGCATCGCGGCGCCGCCGCAGGACACCGTGCTGACCACGACGATGGGCGAGCGCAAGACCGCCCTCCTGACCCGGGCGGACGCCTTCGTCGCTCTGCCGGGCGGGTTCGGGACGCTCGACGAGGTGCTGGAGGTGATCAGCCTCAACCAGTTGAAGGTGCTGGCGAAGCCGATCGTGCTGGTCGACGCGGACGGCTTCTGGGAGCGGTTCGTCGCGCTGGTGCGGGACCTGGCGCACTGGGGGTTCATCAATCCCGGCTTCGGCCCGCACTGTTCGGTGACCGACAGCGCCGAGGACGCGCTGCGGTGCCTGGAGGCGTACGCGACCGAGGCGGCCGGACGGGTCGCCGTCGAGGCGGAAAGGCGTTGAGATGAGCTCTTCGGCAACCAAGTCGCGCACACGGGTCGTGACGGACGGCCCGCGCGTCGACGGCCCGCGCCTGTTGCGCGACCTCGCGGAGCTGGCCCGCTTCGGCGCCGACGACCGGGGCGGGGTGTCCCGTCCCGGCTTCGGCCGCGCCGACGCGGACGCGCGCCGGCACCTCATCGGCCGAGCCGAGGCGGCGGGGCTGGCGGCCGCCGTCGATCCGGCGGGAAACCTGGTGGTACGCCGCCGCCGGCGCACCGCGGGCCCGGCGTTGCTGATGGGCTCGCACCTCGACAGCGTGGTGCACGGCGGGCGGCTCGACGGCGCGTACGGGGTGGTCGCGGCGCTGGAGGCGCTGCGGGTCCTGGCCGGCCGGGACGAGCCGCTGAGCTGGGAGCCGGTCATGGTGGCCTTCACCAACGAGGAGGGCGCCCGCTTCCCGCAGGCGTTCTGGGGCTCGATGGCCCTGACCGGCGAGCTGCGCGACCCCCGGCGGGCGGTGGACCGCGACGACGTCCCGATCGCCGGGCCGCTGCGCGAGGCCGGCGGCGATCTGGACCGGATCGCCGACGCCGCCTGGCCCGACGGCTCGATCGGCGCCTTCCTGGAGCTGCACATCGAGCAGGGCCCGGTCCTGGAGCGCGCCGGCGTCCCGATCGGGGTGGTGACGAGCATCGTCGGGCGCACCCTGTTCGAGGCGCGGGTGCGCGGCCGGCAGGGCCACGCCGGGACGACGCCCATGGACATGCGCCGCGACGCCATGGCCACCGCCGCGCGGGTCGTGCTCGCCGTCGAGGAGCTCGCCCGCTCCGGCGCGTGCCGGGTCGCGACGGTGGGCGCGCTGAACCCCGAGCCGAACGTGCCGAACGTGATCGCCGGTCAGGTCCGGTTGACGGCCGAGCTCCGCGACACCGACCCGGCCCGCCTGGGCGCCGCCGAGGTCGCGCTGCGTGCCGCCGTGGACAGGATCGCCACCCTGACCGGCACGACGATCGAGCTGGCCCCGGTGATGCGCGCGACGCCGGTGGCCACCGACGCGGGCCTGCGGCGGGTGATCGCGCGGGCCGGCTCGGAGCTCGGCCTGCCGAACCGGACGGTGGCCAGCGGAGCCGGTCACGACGCGCAGATCATGGCCTCGGCGGCGCCGATCGGCATGATCTTCGTGCCCAGCGCCGGCGGGGTCAGTCATGCGCCCGAGGAGCACACCGGCGACCGGGAGCTGGTGGCGGGCGGTGACGTGCTGTTGCGGGCCGCGTGGGAGCTGTGCCGGCTGGGCGCGATCGCATGATTCGCAAGAACTCTTGCGTAAACGCGTCTTAGGCGGGTAGCGGCGAAAGAAGTCTTTCGTTGAGGAAGTCTTTCGCTGAGGAGCGCCCATGGAGCCGACCACGCCGGAACGGCGCGTACGCGTACAGGACCCCACCAAGCTGCGCGCACTCGCCCACCCCCTACGGCTGCGCCTGCTGCGCTACCTGCTGGCGGCCGGCCCGCGGACGGCCGCGCAGTGCGCCGAGGCGCTCGACGACACCGGCTCCAACTGCAGCTACCACCTGCACCAGCTCGCCCGCCACGGGCTGATCGAACGCGCGCCCGCACAGGGCGCCAACCGGCGCGACCGGCCGTGGCACGCCGCCGCCACCGGCCTGGAGTTCCTCTCCGAGCCCGGCGACGAGCAGGGGCGGCAGGTCACCGACGCGCTGACCTCGCTTGAACTGGACGAGGTGTTCCGCTCGCTCCAGCACTACCAGCAACAGCAGCACAAGCTGCCCGACCAGTGGCAGGAGAGTGCGACATTCCACAACTACACCCTCTCCCTGACCCCCGAGGAGCTGCGGCACCTCACGCTGACGCTGGACGCCGTCATCCGGCCGTACCTGCGCCCGGTGCGCGACGGGGCGCCGGGGGAGGCCCGGCCGGTCAGCCTGAGCCTGCAGGCTTACCCCACACCGGAATTCATCTGACATGTTGATGCTGCTGCGTCACCGAGGATTCGTCCTCGTCTGGATCGCCGGGCTCGCGTCGAGCGTGGCGAGCTGGCTGCTGATCACCGGGTTACCGATCTACGTCTTCGGCATCACGGGCTCGGCGTTCATCACCTCCGCCGTGTTCCTCGTCGAGCTGCTGTGCGGCATCACCCTGGGGACGTTCGCCGGGGCGCTCGCCGACCGCTTCGACCGGTTCCGGCTGATGAGCGTCGTCGCGCTGCTCCAGGCGGTGGTGGTGCTGCCGCTGGTGCGCGAGCCCGGCGACCACCTATGGATCATCTGCGTGGTCGCCGGCGCCCAGGCGGTGCTGACCCAGACGTTCGACTCGGCCCGCAACGCGGCCCTGCCGAACCTGGTCGAGGCCGCGCACCTGGTGCGCGCCAACAGCATGGTCGCGCTCAACACCAGCGCCGGACGCCTGATCGGCAGCTCGCTGGGCGGCTTCGCCATCACCAGGGAAGGCACCCGATACCTGGCGATCGGCGCCGCCGTGGCCTTCGTGGCGGCCGCCGCCCTGATCGTGGCCGCCCGCCGCACGGCACACCACGAAGCGCCGGAACCCGCCCCCGACGCCGAGCCCACCTCGTTCTTCGCGGACTGGCGAGCCGGCCTGGTGGCGATGTTGCGAAACCGCAGCGTCCGGGTGACGTTCCAGAGCGTGGCACTCGGTGGCGTCGCGCAGGGCCTGTTCGTGGTGCTCTTCGTCGTGTTCGTCAGCCGCGCGCTGCACGACGACGGCACGCTCACCGGCGTGCTGCGCGGTGTCCAGGCGATCGGCGGCGTGGCGGGCGGGCTCGTCGTCGGCCTGCTCGGCGCGCGCCTGAGCCCCCGGCTGCTGATGAGCCTGGGCGCCGCCTCGTTCGGCCTGCTCAGCCTGACCATCTGGAACGCCCCGGCGTTATCGCAACAGGTCGAGCTTTACATTGTGCTGTTCATTCTGGTCGGCGTGCCCGGAATCGCGTACAACAGCGGCGCGTTCGCGCAGATCCAGCAAAGTGTTCCGGCCGGCGATCTGGGCCGGGCTTTCGGCGCGTTCTACGTGGTCTACAACGCGTCGCAAGGACTGGGCATGGTGGCCGCCGGCCTGCTCGGCGACGTGCTCGACGTGGTGCTCGTCCTCAACGTGCAGGCCGTGTTGTACCTGGCCTCCGGCGCGGTGGCCTACTTCGCGCTGCGCCCGGCCGCCAGGTCGCCGTCCGAAATTCTGCGGAAGTGATGATTTGTGGACCGTAATTAATCAGTTGGCGAGATCGCCGATAATACGGATGTGTCGCGCGCCGTTCATTTTGTCATGCGCGAATTTCCCCTCCGTGTGATATCTCATCGATAGGGGATCGAGATATATCGACGGATGGGGCGGCGGCGTGCACTTCAGGATTTTCGGCCCAGTGCAGATCACCACCGACGGAACACCAGTTGAAATAACCGCCCCCCGGCACCGCGCCGTGCTCGCGATGCTGCTGCTCGACGTCAACCGCGTGGTGTCGGTCGACCGCCTCATCGAAGCGGTCTGGTCCGACGCCCCTCCCTCGACCGTCCGCAGCCAGATCTACACCTGCATATCCGGCCTGCGGCGGCTGCTGAGGCGGACGGCGCTGCCCGTGCGGATCCTCACCAAGGCGCCCGGCTACCAGCTCCTCGCGCCCGCCGACAGCGTCGACCTGCACGTCTTCGACCGGCTCGTGCGGGAAGCCGCCGCGGCCCGGGCACGCTCCGACCCCGAGGCCGCCGCCGACGTGCTGCGCCGCGCCCTGGCCCTGTGGCAGGGCGATCCCCTGGCCGGCGTCGAGGGCGAGCTGATCGAGGCCGCCGCGGCCCGGCTGGCCGAGCGCCGCCTGGACGTCCTGGAGCAGCGCTTCGAGCTCGAACTGGAACTCGGCAAACACCATCAGGTGCTGCACGAGCTGACCGCTGAGGCGGAGAGCCACCCGCTGCGCGAGCGGCTCTGGAGCCTGCTCATGATCGCGCTCTACCGTTCCGGCCGGCAGGCCGAGGCGCTGTCGCAGTTCCAGGTGGTCCGCGGCCGGCTGATCGACGAGCTCGGACTGGAACCCGGTCAGGAGCTGCGCACCGCGGAACGGATCATCCTCACCGACGGCGCCGCGGCGAGCATCCCGCCGCCGCCCGCGCCGCCGGTCTCCCCGCCCGCCCCGCCGGCCGCCTTCAGCACCGTGTCGGCGCCCTACGTCGCGCCCCGGACGCTGCCGACCGACAGCCCCCACTACGTCGGACGCCAGACGTACGTCAGCCGTCTGCACGCCAAGCTCGCCGCCGTCGTGCCGCACGGCGAACGGCCGCACACCCCGCCCGTCGCCGTGCTCACCGGGCCACCCGGCGTCGGCAAGACGGCGCTGGGCGTGCACATCGCCCACCAGCTCTACGACGCCTTCCCCGACGGCCAGCTCTACCTGTCGCTGAGCGAGAAGGGCATGCCGATCACCGCCGACCGCGCGCTGGAGCGCATGCTCGCCATGCTGGGCGTGCCCGGCTACCTGCTCCCCGAGTCGCTGGAGGAGCGCGCGGCCCTGTTCCGCAGCCGCATCGCCGACCGCCGCATCCTCATCATGCTCGACGACGCGGCCGACGACGCCCAGGTGGCCGCGCTGCTGCCCGGCTCCAGCTCCTGCGGCCTGATCATCACCAGCCGGTGGCGGCTGGCCGGCATCCCCGGCGCCGACGTCGTCGAAGTGGACCCACTGAGCCCCCAGGACGCCATCGACCTGCTGATGAACGTGGTGGGCCAGGCACGCGTCCTCGCCGAGCCGGCCGCCGCGCTGGAGCTGGTCACCCTGTGCGGGCGGCTGCCGCTGGCCCTGCGCATCGCGGCCGCCCGGCTGGCCGGACGGCCGCACTGGTCGGTGGCCCAGCTGGTCGACCTGCTCTCGGCCGGGGAGCGCTGGCTCGACGAGCTCAGCTACGGCACGCTCAGCGTGCGGGACAGCCTGGCCTCGACGTACGAACGGCTGCCCGCGCCCACCCGCCGCCTGTTCCGGCTGCTGAGCGTGCTCACCGTCCAGGACTTCCCGGTCTGGATCGCCGCACCGCTGCTCGGCGAGGCGCACCATGGCCACGATCTGGAGATCCTGGTCGACGCCCACCTGATCGACGTGGTCCGCGGGCATGGCGTCTTCGCCCGCTACGCCATGCCGGAGCTGGTGCTGCTCTACGCCCGCGAGCTGCTGGCCGCCGAACCGGAGGACGAGCAGCACGCCGCCCTCGACCGCGCCCTCGCCGCTTGGCTGACCCTGGCCGAGCAGGCGCATCGGCGCGAGCACGGCGGCGACCTCGCGCGCATTCACGGCCGGACCCCGCGCTGGACCCTGTCCGACGACCTGGTGGACCAGCTGCTGGCCGAACCGGTCGAGTGGTTCGACCAGGAACACGCCGCGATCGTCACCGCGGCCCGGCAGGCGGCCGCCCACGGATACGCGGAGACCGGCTGGGACCTGTCCCTGACCGTGGTGCCGTTCCTCGAAGCGCGGTGCGCCTGGGACGACTGGCGCTCCACCCACGAGGCGGCGCTGGTGGCCTGCCGCGCGCAGAACAACCGACGCGGCGAGGCGGCGATGCTGTACTCGCTGGGCGTCCTGGCCCTCGAACAACAACGCCTCGACGAGGCGAGCGCCCATCTCGGCCTCGCGATGCGGGTGTTCACCGAGGTCGGCGAGGCCCACGGCCGCGCCCTGGGCCTGCGCCACCTGGGCGCCCTGGACCACTTACGCGGACACACCGACCAGGCGATCAGCCGGTACGAGGAGTCGATCGACCTGCTCCGCGACCTCGGCGACCCGGTCACCGAGGCCGACGTCCTGTGCCGGCTGGCCGGGATCATGATCGACCGCGGCGACCGCAACCGCGCCGAGAAGCTGCTGGAGAACGCCCTGCGGCTGGTCTGGGAGGCCGGCTGCCGGCCCGTCGAGATCCACATCCGGCAGCGGCAGGGCGACCTGTACCTGAACGACGACGACCTGGAACGCGCGGAGATGCACTTCTCGCTGGCGCTGGAGGAGGCCAGGCTGGGCCGCAACCAGCTCGCCGAAGCCGCGGCCCTCCTCGGCATCGGAATCGTCCAGCACCGGGAGGGCCTGCTCGACCAGGCCGTCGGCACGGTCGAGCAGGCTCACGGCCTCGGCCGGCGATGCGGAGAGCGGACCCTGTCCGGGCGGTGCCGTGTCGTCCTGGCGGAGCTGTTCTGTGACACCGACCGCATCGACGAGGCGCACAACTCGGTGCAGCAGGCGCTGTCGCTGCTGTCCCAGACCGGGGACGCGGTGTGGCAGAAGCGCGCCCTCACCGTGCTGGCCCGCGTCCGCACCCACCTCTCGCCTCCCTCCGCCGAAGGCGCTTGACGGCCGCACGCTCGTAACGCCGTCACATCACCGCGGCGATCCGGAGGGGGACGCCGGAACAGATCGAGGCCGGCGGTTCGATCTCCGCGGTCAGGGTGGCCGTTTCCCGGTCCGCCGGCAGTTCGGCGTACCGGGGCTGCTTCATGACGTTGCGCGCCCGCAGCCGGGTGTAGCCGGCCGCGTCGGCGGTCAGACGTTCGACATAGGCCGACGTAACGAAAGAACGTTGCCCGTTCCACCTGGGCCCGCTCGGTGATGCCGGTGACCGTCACACGAGGTGTCGGGCGGTGAAGGCGCTGGAGGTTCGTCCCAGCGTTCCCGCACCACCCTCATCTCCTGCGGGCTGGACCTACCCCTGGCTTTGGCGGTAGCCCCAAGCGTTCCGAGAGACGTCGGCTCATCATTTGTGGCCATTGGCTGATGACCAGCCAGGTCCGGGTGTTGATCAGCGGTCAACCCCCGGCTCGGCCCGCTGCGTGGTCATCGGTGTGGACGGCGGATGGTCAACGTGGGCTGGTCAGTGGTCAGCAAGGAGGGCTGGTTGGTCATTACGAGGGGCCGTAGCAATGCGGGTGGCACGGTACCCATTCACCTTCGCCGCCACGGGATGGCGGCGAACCCCTCGATACGGAGCGACCATGAAGAATTTGCGCCGGCTGCGTCCAGCCCCCGCAGCGGCCGCGGCTGCCGTGGCGGTCGTCGCCACGCTCGCCCTGGGCGGTACGGCCGTGGCCAGCCTCACGGGCAATGGCGATGAGACGCTGTTCGGCTTCCTGATGGACGATGATCAGAGCCTGCTGGACGGCGTCGAGATGGAGGACGAGGAGGAGCTCACCGATGACTGGATCGCCGGGAAGGAGACCTCCGGACTCGCCGCGGGAACGATCGACTACGCCCGCGAACAACTGGGCAAGCCGTACGGGTGGGGCGAGGAGGGACCCATGTCCTTCGACTGCAGCGGGCTGATGCAGAAGGCCTTCGCCGCGGCCGGGGTCGACATTCCCCGCGTCACCTACGAGCAGTGGCGGGCCGGGGAACGCGTCGCGGCCGGAGAGGAACGGCCGGGCGATCTCGTGTTCATGCGGATGCAAAAGCGCGGTCCCGGCCATGTCGGGCTGGTCACCGGGCCGGGTCAGATGATTCACGCGCCGGCCAAGGGCGATGTCGTCCGCGAGGCGTCCTATGGCGGCCGTACCGACGTGGTGGGGTTCGTGCGGGTCACCCAGATGGACGGCAAGGTGTCTGAGTGAGGGCAGGGGGCGCTGGGGTCTCGGCAGCGTTCGTGCCGCTGACGGGCGCATGAACCGATCGGTCGGCCGGTGGCGCCGTGATTTCCGCCGGCGCGCCCTCATCGCTGCGCGACCCGCAGACCATGCGTGCCAGAGGATGATGAGGTCGGCGCGAGCTTGGACGAGGCGCGGCTGGCGGAAGGGCGTCTAATGGTACTTCTGGTCCTTGGGCTCGTTCTGAGGAGGTGAGGAGACCGATGCTGAGCGCCATGATCGCGTTCGCGGTCGCTTCTCTGCTGGTGTCCATGATTCCCGGGCCCACCACCGTGGTGATCCTGCGGCAGTCCATCCGCGCGGGCCGGTCGGCGGGCGTGGCGACCGTGCTGGGCAACGAGACCGGCTGGCTGGTGTGGTGCCTGGCGGCCGCCTTCGGCTTGTCGGCGCTGCTGCTGGTCTCCGAGATCGCTTTCGACATCATGCGGATCGTCGGCGCGATCGTGCTGGTCTGGTTCGGCGCAAGGATGCTGTGGCAAGCGTGGCGCAGCGCCCGGAGTGGTCCATTCGATGATCCGGCCGTGTCGTCGCCCGCCGCGCCCTCATGGTGGAAGTGCTATCGGTCGGGGCTGTTGACCAATCTGGCCAATCCGAAGGCCGGCGTGTTCGCGCTGTCCTTCCTGCCGCAGTTCGTGCCGGAGGGGGCTCCGGCGCTGCCGATGCTGCTGCTCCTGGCGGTGGCTTCGGCCCTCATCGACCTGGCCTGGTATTTGGGCATCGTTCGATTGGTGGGCAAGGCCGAGCGCTTCTTGAGGCGGCCCGCCGTACGCCGCAATGTGGAATACGTGTCGGGAACCCTGCTGATCGGTCTCGCCGTCCGCCTCGCTCTGACGAGCAAGCCCTGAATGGGCAGAGGTTTGGCGTGACCCCGTCCGTGCTGGTCTGGTCGCGTCCGTAGCCGTGTGAGCCGGATGCCGTCGGCGAGCTGCCGGGTGAACGCCTCGCCGCGCCGGTCGGGGGGTGCCTGCTCGACCTCGTCGAACAGGTCCCTGATCAGCGTGTGCTGGGCCGGTAGCAGGTCGATGGCGTCCGTCTCGTCCGTCAGGTCCTCCTTCGGATACGCGCGTCACAAGAGGCGATGACGAGCCCGGAGATTGGACCGGGAAGCCTCGGGTAGGGCTGGCGGGCGGTCGCAACGCCGGCACATATCTCCATCAACGAGGAGCGCAGGCACATGACCTTCAACCCATTGCGGGAGCGGGGCATCCCCCTGGACAAGCAGCTGCGCAACTGGCGCGAGCTGAACGTCACCCCGATCGATCCCGACCACGCGGACCCGTACACGCGGTGCCGGATCATCGCGATGAACGGGATCGAGGTGGAGGCGATCATGTTCAGCCACCAGCTCGCCCGTCACTGCCCGGACCTGGAGCTCAAACAGCAGCTCGCGCGGGTACGGTACATCGAGGCGCAGCAGCAGAAGGTGGTCAACTGGCTGCTGCCCGGCGTGTCGTCGGTGCTGGAGACGACGATCGCGTACGAGCAGGTCGCCGTGGACCTGACCGCCTGGGTGGCCCGCATGGAGCCGGACTCCTACCTCAAGCAGGCCTACCAGTTCGGCGTGCTGGAGGACTTCGACCACCTCTACCGGTACGCCAACCTGTACGAGATGATCGAGCACCGCAAGGCGGAGAAGATCGTCGACGGCCTCACCGAGGTCATGCCCGGGCGTCCGACGTACCTGCATCATCGCGACCCCGTCGACAACGTGCGCGAGCCGTACGACAAGAGCGCCGCCGCGCCCATCTCCAAGCTGCACGCCCTGACGATCATGGCGGCCGAGCAGCAGACCATGAACTTCTACATGAACGTCGGCCCCACCTCCATGGAGCCGATCGCGCGCCGGCTCTACCAGGAGATCGGCCTCATCGAGGAGGAGCACGTCACCCACTACGAATCCCTCGTCGACCCGGGGGAGAGCTGGTGGGAGATGCTGCTCAACCACGAGTACAACGAGTGCTACCTGTACCACTCGTTCATGGAGACCGAGTCGGACCCCAAGGTGAAGAACATCTGGGAGCTGCACCTCAACATGGAGCTGGAGCACCTGCGGCTGGCCGCCGAGCTGTTCAAGAAGCACGACGGCCGCGACCCCGAGCAGGTCTGCGCGCCCGAGCTGCCCGTGCCTGTCACCTTCGAGCCGAACAAGGCATACCTGCGCGAGCTGATCGCCACCCAGATCGACTACACCACCCTGGGCACCGGGTACGTGCAGGAGGCCCACGAACGCTTCGAGAAGATGCAGGAAGCGTTGATGGGCGGCGAACCGGCACCCTCCGAGCAGATCATCAACGACAACCGGGCCAAGTCCGGCCACGAATACCGGCTGCAGACCGAGGGCGAGCACCCGATCCACAGTCTGGCGGCCAAACGCTGACCCTCCGGCCTCCGCACAGGTGGGGCGGGCACAACAGCGTTGGTGCCGCAGCGTTCGGTCGTACGGACAAGATCGACGACCCGCAGGGCCACGTGTCCGGCTCCGTGCTGGGCGGCATCGACCCACCGGTCGTGCTGTCAGGCGGAGGCTCCCAGGGCGAGGGCGGCGATGACCGGTACGAGGTAGAGCATCGGGTAGGCGACGGTCGCGTAGGAGCGTGCGCGAAGCACGGTGATGACGGCCCCGGTGAAGTACAGGACCAGGCCGATTCCGGCCAGGATGCCGATCACGGGCACGAGCAGGCCGGCCAGCAGGCCCGCCGCCCCCGCGGCCTTGGCGGCGCCGAGCCAGGGCCACCAGGAGCTCGGGACACCGTACGAGGTCAGCGGCTCGACGACCCACGCGGCGCGAGTGAGGATGGCGTAGGCGGAGAAGGCCACCCAGGCGGCGGCGAGAACGGTGACGATGACGTGAAGCATGTGGGGCTCCTGTGCGGCGTGATCAGTGAGTCTGTCACTGCCTTGACCCGGCGTCGCGCGGTGATGTGACCGCCCAAGAATGTGACGTGCGTCACAGGCGAGGAACCCGGCGGTGTCGAGCAGGCGAGTCCGGTGAACCGGGCGCGTTGCGTGGCGGCCAGACAGGCTTCGACGATCTTTCGGCGGACGCGGCCAGGTGCCCAGAAGGGCTCAGCGGCTCATGTGGCCGGTCACCGGCCTCACCGAGTGATCGAGTGATCGCGGCGACCACCCGGTGAGCGTGTGAATTCGCCCTGAGGCTGAGGGGAGGAGGCAGAAAGACGGTTCTGCTCTGCGCGAAGGGAGCAGAATTTGAACGCGCCGTCTACCTATGGTGAGGCATGGCCTCCTCCATCCTGCCGCTACGTCCAGCGATCGATCGGACCGCCCCCAAGCCGTCTCCGGCTCGCGAGCCGCTGTGGCGGCACGTACTCGGTGAGTGCCTGAGAGGTCTTCGCCATGAGCGGGGCGAGAAGTTGAGCGAGACGGCAGGTCGCGCCGGCGTCTCGCCGCAATATCTCTCCGAGATGGAACGAGGCGTCAAAGAGCCGTCGAGCGAAATGATCGCCGCGGTGGCCGGCGCGCTGGATGTGACCCTGGTCGATCTGACCCTTGCCGTTGCCGAGAGCTTGCGGTCTGCCCAGCACAGCGCGTCGAGAGGCGCTACCTGCTCGGCGGCCTATGCTCTGGCCGCATAGTGCGGCTTGGCGGGGTTGTCCGCGGGCCTATGAATGCTCCTCGATGATCTGATCGAGGAGCCCATACTCCAAGGCTGCGGTAGCGGTGAACACACGATCGTGATCGGTGTCGGCGCGCAGGGTCTCGATCGTCTGGCCGGTGTGCCGTGACAGGATGCGCTCGATGTCCGCCCGGACACGTACGACCTCGTCGGCCTGCAAGATGAGATCAGGGATCGTTCCGCGCCCCGAAGCGGCCGGTTGGTGCAGGATCACTCGTGCGTGGGGGAGAGCGGCGCGTTTTCCATCGGCACCCGCGGCGAGAAGGACGGCTCCCACCGCGACGGCCTGTCCCACACAGGTTGTCGAAACCCGCGGGCGGATATGGCGCATGGTGTCGTATATCGCGAGCATGGCGCTCGGATCTCCGCCTTCGCAGTTGATATAGAACTGTATTTCGGCGTCGGGGTTGTCCGACTCCAGAAAAATCAACTGCGCGATGAGAGCGTTCGCGACGCCCGCGTCGATCGCGGTGCCCAGATAGATGATTCGCTCGGTGAGCAAGTGTGAGTAGACATCCATGATCCGCTCGCCACGAGGATTCTGGGCGATGACGTTCGGGATCGTATACGTGCTCACTGGCCGACTCCTTCGGTGACGCTGAATCCAGGCCTTGGCCGATTTTGTGGTGCGATTTCGTCGAAGTTCTGCACGATCGCATCGATGAAGCCGTAGTCCAGGGCCTCTTGCGCCGTGTACCAGCGATCGTGCAGAGAATCCTCAAAAATGCGCTCGACGGGCTGGCCCGTGTCCTCGGAGATAAGACCGAGCACTGTGTCGCGAGTGTGCCGAAGGTCGCCGGCCTGCAGTTCGATGTCGACTGCGGTGCCACCGATGCCCGCCGAGCCCTGGTGCATCAGGACGCGTGAGTGCGGCAGGGCGCGGCGCTTTCCTCGGGCCCCCGATGACAGCAGGAATTGCCCGGCGCTGTAGGCGATGCCCAGCACGAGGGTCGATACGTCACAGGGAATAAGCCGAATGATGTCGCGGATCGCCAGCATCGAGGGCACCGAGCCGCCGGGGGAGTGAATCCACAAGGCGATATCGGCCGACGCGTCCTGCGTGGCGAGCGCCATCAGTTGCGTGGCCAGCATCGTCCCATTGTCGTCATCGAGAGGGCCGTCGAGAACGAGAACGCGCCGTTCGTAGAGTTCGCGCCTCGCCCGCGGGTCGAACAGTGGAAGTTTCGATTCTTCGCTCATGCGTCCATCATGTGAGGCGCGCCGGACCGGAATCGACACGATCTGCCTGGGGCAGATCTGCTCTGAGCAGAGCGAACTCCTGAGTAGGGACAACTTGGTGCGTGCCGGTGGCGGCCGGAATCGGATGCCGTCAGGGACCTTGTGGGATGCCGCGCCGCGGAGGCTGGATTTCGCCCGATCACGAGCGCTGATCGCTTGGACTCGAATGTGATCCCCGCTGGGCGTTCTCTCCCTCAAGAGTGCTCACCCCGGCCGAGGAGCGCACCCGTACCCACTCCGGCCGTTTCAAGGGTCACTTCGTGCGCTACGGGCAGGCCAAGGCGCTGCTGGAGAGGGCTGTCGATCGGTCACTGGGACTACGAGTGCGGCGGCGACGTGGGGGCGGCCGTCAAGACGCTCGCCGGCCGGCAGGCGAGCTGGGGCATGCGGGTCGCCTCCGACCCTCAGCAGGACGACTGGGGCACGGCGGCCGGGCACGACGGCTACTGGCAGTCGTACGGGTTCGGCGAACTGAGTGAGACCGCTCGCATGCGGCGTGACGCCCTGGCCCGGCTACTGCTTCGGCTGAAGATCGCCGACCGGGTGGAGCTGACCGACCGGTTCCTGCGCGTACGGGGGCAAAGGCGTACCTATCGGATCCATCTGGGGTCGGGCAACATCCTGATGGAGCCGCATCGTCCCGGCCGCTCCACCTCATCGGTGTTCCTGCCGTTCGAGGAGGACGGTGGAATGTTGTCGGTCATCTTGTCGAAGGCGTTCCTGCCGGCGGACGACACCGAAATCAGTGATCCCAGCATCACCCGCCAGCTCGTCGCAGGATGTGCTCCTTGACGGGGGTCGTCGTGCCACATACGGCTCTGCGCTGGGAGCATTCGCCACCGTCGGATCCGTATACGGTCAGCAGCCCACTCTCTGGCTGCTCAGCGCGATGTCGTCGATCCACACGTCGTAGCCGGCGGGGGTCGGGTTCGCCTGGTAGAGCTGCCAGCCCAGCTTGATCGTGTCGAACCGCGGAAAGACGAAGTCCACCGGGTTGCCGCCGTGCTCCCGGGTCGACACGGTGAGCTCTGGCTTGGCCACCCCGTCGAACCACAACGAGATCCGGTTGTCGGCGGCATCCATGTGCCATTCCACGCATGTCCAGGTCCCGGCGACGGAGGGCGCGGTGGGCCGCCAGTTCGTCCAGTCCCCGGTGGGGCCGCCGTCCGCGCCGACGCCCCAGTACGCGGCTCCCCCGTGGGGCGGCGGGGCGTACTGGCCGCCGAGCGGGCGGACGATCTCGGGCCCGTCGCCGGTCGCCTCGACCAGCGTGTAGTGCGCCCAGTCAGGAGCGGTCGGGAACGCGCCGGCCCGTAACCGTACGCGCCCGTAGAAGCTGTTGCCCGGCGCGGCGAAGTCGTCCACCTTCAGAAACGCGCGGCCGTTGCCCTCGGTGTGCACACGCAGCACCTTCTGTCCCCGCCGCCCGCCGCGCTCGACGGTGAGCGTGCCGTGCTTGGTGTCGATTCCCCAGCGCAGACTGCCGGCGCCGCCGACGGGCATGGCCTGGAAGTCCTCGCAGAACAGCAGGTTCGCCTTCGCACACGTACGCGCGTCCGCCTGAGCCGAGGTGGAGGGGGCCGCCGTCAGCGGCACCAACAGGAAGAACACAACGGCGCGGGCCGGCCATGTACGCACGACGACTCCCTTGGACGCG
This sequence comes from Nonomuraea solani, assembly GCF_900108335.1. GTDB lineage: Bacteria > Actinomycetota > Actinomycetes > Streptosporangiales > Streptosporangiaceae > Nonomuraea > Nonomuraea solani. The sequence continues at coordinate 421,061 of NZ_FNVT01000006.1, read as the reverse complement.
GATGTGGACGAGCGGGAGTAAGGTACGCCATCCGACGTCCAGGGGAGGGTGCGCGGCGACAGCCGCCGATAACGGCGCTGGTAGAGGGGCTGCGGCCAGGGAAACTTTCAGTGAGGAGGTCTATCAGAAGGTTTCGCGGTAGGCGGTCGGGAGGGTGGGGCGCCGGACAAGGCTGTAAGCCGGAGCCGATCAGCATGGTCCATCGTGGCCGACCACGCGGTTCGATGTCCTTGGACAGCAAGGCCTCAGCCTGCGGCACGAAACCCAGTTTCCGAGTGGACAGGGCAGAAGTCCAGGTACCGTCGCCATCCGCGGCTTCGAGGAGAACCTCCCGGATGCCCAAAAGCGAAGGTCTGCCAACCAAGCTACGGGGCCTGGGTCGACGAACGCCGCTAGCACCACCAGCGGCGGCTACAGAATCGCGACTCGCCCCCGTTGCCGACGTGTACGTCGATATCCGTGCTGCCGGTGCTGTTGCTGGTGGACGGCTCGTAGTTGTAGCCGATCACGAGTTTGATTTTCTGGCCGAGCTTCAGTGGCTTCCCAGCCTTCGGAGACTGGCTTATCACCAGGTGCTTCCCGGCGGGCACATTCTTGCTCTCCCGTGAGGTGCTATCGGTGACGGCCGCCTCGATGGGTTCGAAGAAGCGTTCCGCCTTCTCCTCCGACCAGCCCACCACTTTCGGCATCTTCCGGTGCTTGTCGTACCAGGCCCGCTCTTCGCCGGTCGTCCATGCCACCGACAGCTCGCCGTGTGCGTCCATCACGGTGCCGGGCTTGGGAGACATCCGGAAGATGAGGCAATCGGTCTTGTCATCGCAGGAGTTGACGACGCCGATGCCCTGATCGTCCAGGCTGATATCCATCGACTGGGCGAGGTTCTGGGCCTCGGTGAGGGTTTTGCCCACCAGATCGGGCAGGCCGGCCTCCCGTGCGGTCTCGGCCGCAGCGGCGGCTTTCTCGGAGTCGCTTTCGTAGCCGAACAACTGCATACAACCGCCCGCGACAGCCAAGATCGCGAAGAGCGTCAGACAGCCGGCGCCTTTCGAGTTACCTGCCATGTAGGGTGCTCACGAGCTGGGGCGGAACGATCCCCTGGACGTGCCAACGTAACACTTCCATCACCCGAGTAACGGCTGACAACGGCAATCCCCCTCCTTGCGCCAGTCGAGTCGCCTTCATATTTTGCGGGCCTCACCTAAGCGGGACATCACAAAGGTCCGCTGAAGCGATATGCGTCATTCGACGCACTGAGGCGCGCATGGGTTTACACAATGCTCATTTCTCACAAGACCTCCTCGGCAAGCTGCTGAGTGATCCAGGTGAGGACGGCCGGACGCGGGACGGTCGACGGCGATCCTGTCCTCGCACCAGAAGCCCGGGCCCGTCAACTACCTGGCGGATCTGCGCAGCCAACTCCGGATGGGTGGGCACGTGGCTGATCGACGCTGCTGGACCTACCGGCGCCCCGAGGGCGGTCATTCTGACCTGCCGGATCGGGAGGTTGTCCCGCTGCTGTCGCGGATCGGACCATCGCCGATGGTGGTGGCCCCGCAGCTCCAGCTGCTGATAGGCCGAACGCGCGTCGAGCCGCGCCCGGTCGTTTGCCCTGCTGGCCAAGGTCGCCCGGAGGTGCGTACGCGGAGACGTGGCGCAGGATGACGATCCTCCTTCCGCGCTGCCGGGCTCGGGCGAGAGCCGTCGGCCGTCAACATCGAGGTGGCGATGCCCGCGGTGGATGTCGCCGCAGCGAGTGCGGTTGCAGGAGGGTACGCCTGGCTTCAGGTAATGACATGTCACTGCGGTCCGGCACCGAACGAATTCGCATATTCAGGGCGACCGTAAAAGGCCGGACGAAGACGTGTCTCATACGTCGCCAAAGCGAAATGTCCCTCCCTCTTGGCTGCGTGAAAGATACTCTCTAGCGTGCGGATCGGGCGGCCGGTGGTGAGGGAGACTGCGTGCTGGACCAGCAGAACCATCAAGGCAAGTTCGCTGAAGATTACGTGAGGGTGCTTGCTTCGGCTGCGGGCCTTCTCGTCTATCAGGACGATCTCGACTATGACGGCATCGACCTGGGCTTTCGATACCCAGGAAGAACGGGATATATTTCCTCGCCCGCCATCGAGGTACAGGTCAAGTCGTGGTCGGCGCCGCTGTGTAAGGGCCCGGACCTGCAGTTTCGCGGACTGAACGAGGTGCAGTACAACAAGCTCGTCGCCGGTCCGTTTCTCGTCCCGCGCTACTTGTTCCTCGTCGTGGTCCCCTCGGAAAGCGACCGTTATGCGCGCGTGGAGACCGAGGGGCTGACGTTGAGCCGGCTCTGCTACTACCGCGGGTTCGAGGGGGAGCAACCCATCGCCTCACCGAGTACCAAACGGCATGTCCCTATCCACGTACCGTTGGGGAACGTTCTCACGGTTCGTGCGTTACGCGAGCTCGTCGGGGCACCTACGGGGTCACTCGCGTGATGATGAGGAGTGTGTCGGTTTCGGACGTCAGCAGCTATCTGGCCGCTACCGGGTGGGTTCGCCAGCCAGAGGGCTGGAGAGGTGCGGCTGTCTGGGTGCATGACGGTGATCACGAGATCCTGGTGCCTGGGGCGGACGATCTGGCCGATGGGCCGCGGCGGCTCAGAGAGATCTTTTCGCTGCTGGCGCGGGTGGAGGGTCGCTCTGCTGAGGACATTGCGTCCGACATCAGCTCGCCCATGGCCGATGTCCAGTGGTACCGCGCACCCATCGCCCCCATGAATGGGCAGTTCGGGTTGGCCGATGCGGTCACAGCTCTCAACAGCGCGCAAGCCGCCTTGAGCGCGGCGGCGCGTGCCGCTCTGAGCGGGCCTCGGCCGGTGTTCGATGGCACAGCACCCAAGGAAGTGCGTGATCTGCTCGCGCGCGTATGGATCGGGCCAATCGTGCCGTCCGCAGACCTCCTCACCGTACGCGTCCCGTTACAAGAGGAAGATCCCGGCGTCCCTCCGTTGGCGCGTCGCACCTTAGCCCTGCTCCAACGCGCCACGCTGCTCCTGCGCGAAGCCAGCGCGGAGGTACACAGAACCGGCGACATCAGCGTCTTCGATGGCATGGTCCGGGACGGTGTGTCGGCCGACTTGTGCGTCGCACTCGCCCGATTCGCCGGCCCCGACCCCGGAACCCGTTTCGAGGTCGGTTTCCGCTGGGCCCGCGCATTGCCCTCCGAGATACCCGCGCAGACAGTGGTCTTCGAGGCTGAGAGCGGAACGTTGCTGCGTCGCGTCGCCCATAGGCTTCGGCGTCTCCACCGCGAAGGCGCTTCAGTTACCGGACTCATCGGCACGCTCTTCGACAACGGGGGCGAGGACCGGTTCCGCGTTCACGTACGTGGCCAGGTGTCGATCGGTGATGGCGAGCCGCGCGGCTCCATATGGGTGCGCCTGCCCGACGAGGCGGCTTATGACGCAGCCGTCGACGCGCATCGAAACCGATACCTCGTGCGTGCTGCCGGCACGCTCATGGACGTCAACGGCCGTCGTGAACTCATAGCGACCAGCTTCAGCAAAGTTGTGGACGATCGATCCGAGGAGAGCTGACCATGGAGAACACCGCCTTCGGAACCCGGGAGCGGGCCTTGCTCCTGGGCCTGATGACGCTCGGCGGGACGGCGTCCAACCCGGAGCTTCGAGCCCACGTAGGTGACGCACTCGACGGTGAGCCGCGCCGTCGTGTGAACAAGCGTGCTCTCGTGACGAGCGAGAAGCTGGGCAGGTCCTATCACCACACGCTCACCGAGGAGGGCTGGGCCTGGTGCGTGACAGAGTTGGAAGGCTCGGCTCCGGACCGGGGAGGATCGCTCGGCCGCACCCTGTACGGTGTCCTGCGCGTGATCAAGGGATACCTCGACGCGGCTGACCTGAGCCTGGCCGAGTTCGTCGTCAAAGCCCGCGAAGGCGAGACCGCGGTCTCGGGCGATCTGACCAAGGCGATCCGCGACGCCTACTGGCATCTGGCTCGTGAACCGCAGGACTGGGTGCTCTTGACAGATCTGAGAGCACAGCTGGAAGACGCTCCCCGCGAGGAGGTGGACGAGGCGCTGCGACAACTGGAACAGTTGCCGGACGTTCATCTTGTACCGGAAGCGGACCAGAAGATCCTGACCGATGAGGACAGGCACGCGGCCGTCCTCATAGGCGGTGTGAGGAAGCACCTGCTGGCGATCGAGGCGCGATGAATGAGAACGAGGAACAGGCACTACGCGCCATCTCCAGAGTCCTCAACTGGGCGACAACGGCCGAGCACGCCTGGAACCCGCCTCCCTTCCACGTCGACGGCATGCATCCACGGGCGGAGCAACTGATCCTCGACGGCATCGACGAGGCGTCCGTCGCATCCCGGACCAGCCCGCTCGGCGTCGTGATCCAGGGTGAAGGAGGCGCCGGCAAGACCCACCTCCTCGGCTGGGTAAGGAGCAAGATCGCGCAGGCCGGCGGCTACTTCTTTCTCGTGGATTTCAGCGCGGGAGACGACTTCTGGCATCGGACCACGAGTGCCATGGTTGAGGACCTGGGCCGTTCGGTCGCAGGCCCGGACACTCCGAGCCAGGCGATGGTGGCCCTCCTCGCCCTGGCCACCCTCGCGGGAGCCGATGACCAGATCAGGGCAGCGATCGAGAGTGAAGGGGGCATCACCCGCAGCGACCTCGATGCTCTGGTGAATGGTCTGGTTGCCAGGAACCGGCAGTTGCTGCGGTGCCGCGACACCATCCGGGCGCTCGCTCTCTATGCCGCCGCCTCGGGCCCGGCCCTCGACGTCGCCCACGATCACCTGATGTCGACCGAGGAAGCCGAGGAGGGCGATCGCAAAGCCTGGGGAATGAGCCGAGGAGCCAAGAAGCCGCACGACATCGCGGTCGAGCTGTCGATGATCCTCGCGCTGACCGGCCCAAGCGTCATCGCGGTAGATCAGATCGATGCACTCCTCGAGCACTCCCGCTTGGCCACCGCCTCCGACTCGGCCGCGCTGCCGCCCGATTCCGAACCGCGGAAAGATGTGATCGACGAGATCGCGAGCGGTCTCATGGCCTTGGTGCACTCTACTCAGAGAACGCTCTGTTTGGTGGCTTGCCTGCCCTCGTCGTGGAATCTGATCAAGAATCGGGCCATCGGAACGGCACAGGACAGGTTCCGGCCAGCCCTGATCCTCACCACGATCGCGAGCGCGGACATCGCCCGCGTCTTGGTCGAGCGAAGGTTCGCCGTGGCGTTCGCACACGCGGATTTCGCCGCGCCCAGCCCTGCATGGCCCATCGCCCCTACCGCGTTCGCCACAGCACCTGGTCACACACCCAGGACACTGCTACGGCTCATCAGCACACACGTTGCGACATGCCGAGCGGAAGGCGACGTACGTTCGCTGGAACGTTTCGATCGAGAAGAATCAGTTCCCGCCGTGATACCTCTCGTCGATATCCCTCCTACCCTGCCGGAGGCGAACCTGGCCCGGCTTGATGCGCGCTTCGCGGAATTGCGCCGGCGGGCTGACGCATCGAGTGCGTTCGATGCGGAACAGGAAGACGAACTCGCGCCTCCCTTGCTCGCTGCGGGTCTCGACGTCTGGATCAAGGAGCAGGACAAAGCGGGCGAAGCCTTCTCCGTCGATCCGCCGCCGGGCCGCCGTCCCAGTCTGCACGCGAGGCTGCGGCAGGCACTGGATCCCGATTCCGAGGAACAGCGGCACTGGACGTTCCGGATGATCGGCGCGCCGCACCACATCGCGGCACTGAAACGGCTCAATGACGGCATCACAGCGTCCGGCCTGGGCCCAGAGACGCCCGACCGCTGTTTCGTCGTGCTACGCAATCTCGCCTGGTCGGATGGGCCGGCCACGCAAGCTCGCCTGACACAGCTCAAGGAGTGGGGCGGGCAATCACTAACCGTCCGGGGTGACGACCTACGTGTCTTCGAGGCGTTGCGCCAAATGGCAGCCGATGAGGACCCGGATTTCGAGAACTGGCTGCGTGCTCGCCGCCCGGCCAGTGGCACCGAGTTGTTCACCAGCTTGCTCGGCACGCTGACGCTCAGCGATCCATCGCCGCCGCGTCAGCCATCGACCGCAGGATCCGAACGGCCGGTAAGTGACCTCCCGGAATCCGCAGGCGGCCGTACCGCGGTCATCCCGGTCGGCGGGCGCCTGGACACCGGCACCGATCTCGAACTGAAGCTGAGCACTCTCACCCGCCACACGGCCGTGTTCGCCGGCTCCGGCTCCGGGAAGACCGTGTTCCTGCGGCGGCTCATCGAGGAGTGCGCGCTGCACGGGGTGTCGTCGATTGTGCTCGACTCTAACAACGACCTCGCCCGGCTGGGCGATCCCTGGCCCAGCCCGCCTCCTGGCTGGAGCGACGAGGACGCCGACAAGGCGGCTCGCTACTTCGCCGAAACCGAGGTCGTGATCTGGACTCCGGGACGTTCTCGTGGGCGCCCGCTGTCCTTCCAGCCGCTTCCCGATTTCGCGCCTGTGCTCGATGACCGTGACGAGCTGGACTCCGCACTCGGCCTGGCCGTCGAAGCGCTCGCTCCTCGGGCTAACGTGGATGGGGCAAGTGCCAAAGCGCGCAAGGGAAAAGCCATCCTCCGCCAGGCGCTCGATTACTTCGCCCGTTCGGGCGGCGGCGACTTCGCCGCGTTTCTCGGCCTGCTTGCCGCTTTGCCGCTGGAAGTCAGTCAGATCGACCGCGCGGATCAGATCGCCGACGAGCTGGGACAGCTCCTCACCGCCGCGACGATCAACGACCCGCTTTTCGCGGGCCGTGGTGAGCCGGCGAACCCCGAGCAGTTGCTCAGTCCATCCACGGGCAAGCGGGCGCGTGTCTCCGTCATCAGCTTCATCGGTCTCAGCGATGAGGCGAGACCCGGATTCGTCAGCCAGCTTCAGATGGCCCTCTTCTCCTGGATCAAGCGGAATCCGGCCCGCGGCCGTTCCCTCAATGGCCTATACGTGATGGACGAGGCGCAGGCGCTCGTACCGGCAACACCCAAGACCGAAGCGCTGGCCAGCACGCTGACACTGGCCTCACAGGCGCGTAAGTACGGCCTCGGCCTTGTTTTCGCAACCCAGACACCGCGCGGGCTGCACAACCACATCGCGGGGAACGCCACTACGCAGTTCATCGGGAGAATCAACAGTCCCACGCAGATCGAGGTGGTCAAGGGGCTGGCGCGAGCCCGCGGAGGCCGCGCCGACCGAGTTGGACGGCTGGAGACCGGGCAGTTTTATGCGGCGAGCGAAGGCATATCCGAGGTGCTCATCCGGGCACGACAGTGCCTGAGCCATCATCCCGCCGATCCACTCACCGAACAGGAGATCATCGAGCGGGCATCCCGTTGATGTCGCACTCGATCGCGTGACGATCGGCAATCGGTTTGCCGGACGAGCGTGCTTCGTGAAGGCTGCGACTGCCGACTAGGTTCTTCGAGTAGATCATCCTGCTTGTCAGCTCTCTCGACCTGTACCTGCCTGGTGCCATGAGAGGAGTATCGCCGAGGCCGGAGGCATTTTCGGGACAGGTCGGGAAAGCCTGCTTACGAAGCCACCTGAGGGATCGTTCGGTGTCGGAGCACGCGATGGCGATCACGCAGTGTCCGCGTGCTCTGGAGCGAGGGGCACGATGCAGTGATCGAATGGGTTGTCAGTCGTGTCCCGCGCGTGTTCGCGTGCACCAACCCTGCGCGGTGTCACCATCGCCGGATCCACGGCACGGCCCCAGCCGAGGGCTCAGCCGTTGATCACCATGGCCGCGATGTCCTCGATGCGTACGATCTCCCCGCCCGCTCCCCAGTTGCCCTCCGGAATCTCGCTGATGTGCACCCACGCGGCCGTGGCCTGGGTGAAGCGTCCCGGGTCCGCGTCGGCGTCCGCGAGCACCCGCGTGACGCGCCGGACGATGTCACGGCGTTTGTCATCGTCCATCGAGCCGGCCGGAACCCCGACGCGCACCACGTATTTCGGCTTCTCCCCGGCGGGCAGTCGCCGGCCGCCCACGAACCAGGCGTCGATCTCGTTCACCACCAGCCACGAGATGGACCTGGCCGCCTCGTTGTCCGGGGCGCCCTCGGCGATCATCACCTCCGACACCAGCCGGCCACCGATCTTCTCGCGGTGTTCCTGGTCGAGCGAGCCCTTGGGGACGAACAACTCCACGAACGGCATCAGTCAGTCCTTTCATTGAACTCTTCCTGTTCCGAACGTACGGCAGTGAGTTCAATGAAGCAACCCTCTACACTGGAGCCATGCAACGGACCAGCTTCGCGGAGATGCACTGCTCGATCGGGCAGTCCCTGGAACGCGTCGGAGAGTGGTGGACGCCGCTGATCGTGCGGGACATCCACCTCGGCCTGCACCGGTTCGACGACATCGCGGAGAACCTCGGCATCTCTCGCAACCTGCTCGTCCGCCGGCTTGAGTCGCTGGTCGCCGACGGCATCGTGGAGCGCCGGGCGTACCAGGAGCGGCCGCCGCGGCACGAGTACCACCTCACCGAGGCCGGCCGCGATCTCGTGCCGGTGCTGATGGCGCTGATGGCCTGGGGCGACAAATGGGTGACACCGGTGGGTGGTCCGCCGGTGCGCCTGGTGCACCACGAGTGTGGCGCGGAGTTCACGCCGCAGGTCTGCTGCTCGGCGTGCGCGAAGCCGGTGACCGCCGCCAATGTGACGGCGCTGCCCGGTCCGGGCGCCGCCTCCGGGCCGGGGACCCGGGTGCTGGCCCGGCGCGGCGGCATCGCGCCCGAGGAGTCGTAGCCGGCCATGAGCTCTTCGAGGAGATGGCGACGAGGCGCCGCTCGGCCCTCCGCCCCTGGCGGGGACGACCGACCGGCGCCGGCCTCCAGGAGCCCCGCCGCCCTACGTCGGTCCCACCGGAAGGACCAAGCACCGCCTCGGTGGCGCCGATCGGGGTGGCGGCCAGTTCGCCGTCGTGTCACGGTCGCCGAGCGTGTCCAGTAGCAGGGGTGGAGGCCGGTCTTCAAGCGCACCCAAGACGGTAGCGGCGTGCTCTGACGTTGTGGAGCGGGTCAGGGCGATGATCCGGTCAGTGCCCGGAGGGCGTCCGGGTCGTGGACGACGAGCCGCCGATACCTGGTGCCGATGATCTTCCGTACGCGGAGTGCGGTCAGTTCCCGGTGCAGGCTCGGCTCAGAGGCCCCGATCAGCGAGGCCAGTTCCGGCTGGCTGAGGGGTACGTCGATGCGCATGCCCTCAGCGCACCGCCGGCCGTAGTGGTCGAGGAGGTGACCCAGCATCAGCGCCAGGCGTACCCCGATCGGGGCGCCGTTGACGAGCAACCGGTAGCGGGTCACCCGCCGAAACTCTTCCAGCGTCGCGGTCTGCAGCATCCCCGCCGCCGCCGGATGGTCGCGGAGGTAGCCGAGGAACGCCTCCCGCGTGATGACCTGGGCGGCCACCGTGGTCAGGGCCAGGACGGTGGCCGATCTCCGCTTGCGGTCCAGCGCGGCCAGTTCGCCGACCACCTCGCCCTGGCCGCGGATGGACAGCAGCACCGCCCGGCCGTCCAGGGTGTTGCCGAGCACCTTGACGTAGCCGCTGAGCAGGACGTACGCCTCCGTCGACGTGGATCCCTCGTCGATCAGGGTCGTACCGGGCGCGAACCCGCGCCGGGTGCCGAGACGCAGCAGATGGCGGCGATCGTCCTCGGCGAGTGCGTGCAGGAAGGTGCCCGCAGGCCACCGCCGGTCATCGGGTGTCATCGGGTGTCACCGTGCTCATAGAGAGGCCGTGGCCAAGCCGGCGCTCCGTCATCAGGGCGGCGCCCACCAGCGCGGCGGCGGCGATCGCCACCGTGACGACACCCACGGCGCCGGGGACCGCCACGCCCAGCACCGCGGCCACCAGCATCGCGCCGACGTGCAGGGACTGGTCGATCAGATAGGGCCCCTCCCGCCAGTCATGGCATCCCTTGAGCCGGATCAGCCGCCGTACGATCCAGCGGCGATCGATCACGGCGTGCGTACTGGCCGAAACGATGAGCGCGATCACCATGCCGGTCAACTCCAGCGGCGCCACCAGCCCGACCAGCACCAGAGCGGCCGCCTGCGTGGCAGTGTATCCGGCCACGTGACGCAGGCAGGCGCCCCAGCCGGTCCATGGCGACACGCCCGCGGCCAGCCGCTCCCGGTCCGGCACCCCTTTCGCGATCGCGGCGCGGTCACTCTGCACGACATGGTCGCCGACCTGGTGTCCCGCGTAGAGCGCCGCGAACGTGACAGCGGCGATCGCGGCCGTGGCGGCACTGGGCATGGTGGCAGGCATGGTGGCTCCTTCCGAACGCCATCCGCCGCAGTCAAACACACCCCGGAGCGGGAAACCTCATCATGTGATGAGAAGCACCGCTAGCCGCCCGCGAGCGACGGGTCCTCCGGCTGCGGGCGGTCGAACGTGGGCCGCGGGTCCTTCCATCGGCCGCGGGTGAAGTCGGGCACCTTGACCGGGCGCAGCCCATCGGCCTTCAGCGACTCGTGGCTGAGCGGGATCACCGAGCACCACGCCGCCGAGTCGTAGACGTCGATGTCGGGGGTCATCCCGAGCCGCATCAACTGGACGAGGCGGAAGATGGAGACGAAGTCGCCGCCGCCGTGCCCGCCGTACTGGTCGGCCAGCCTTTCCAGCAAGGGCCACAGCCAGTGGTCGTACCGCTTCAGGATCTCGGTGTACGCCCCGCCGGTCCGCCACGCGTGGTCGTTGTGGCCGAGCGACTCGAGGTAGACCCGGGCGTTGTCGAGCTCGACCGACCCCCTGGTCCCGGTGAGCGTGGTCTCCCTGGTGTACGGGTGCGGGGAGTTCACATCGTGCTCGACCCGGATGAACCGGCCATTGACGGTGGTGACGAAGCAGGTGTGCCGGTCGCCCGAGATGTACGGCTTGTCCTGCCACGACGAGTGGTCCGCCCCCACCCGCGGATCCTCCTCCCGGAACAGGGCCAGCGCCTTGGGCACGGACGCCACGGCGACCAGCTCGTCGAAACGGTCGCCGCGGTTGATGCCCATGGACGCCGACACCGGCCCCAAGCCGTGCATGGGATAGTGCAGGGCGTTCATCCGGGTCTGCCAGCGCCGCCGCCAGTGCTCGGGGTAGTAGGCGCCGCCGAACAGGTACGGCCAGCGCAGATCGTGCACGTAGCCGCCGGAGCCGTGCTGCACGTCGCCGAAGAGCCCGGCCTGGACCATGTTGAACATCTGCATCTCGGGCCGGAAGTAGTTGACGTTCTCCAGGAGCAGGCAGTGCTTGCGGGTCCGCTCGGAGGTGCGGACCAGGTTCCAGATCTCGTTCAGGTACGGGGAGATCGGCAGCTCGACGGCGACGTGCTTGCCGTGCTCCATGGCCGTCTTGGCCTGGGGATAGTGCCACTCCCATGGGGTGGCGACGTAGATCAGGTCGATGTCGTCGCGGCGTACGAGATTGAGGTAGTCCTCCTCGCCCGCGGAATATCCGACCGGTTCGACGTCCTGGAAGCCCTGCTGCATGATGCGGGTGATGGTGCGGCTGACCCGTTCCGGCCGGATGTCGCACACGGCGGTGATCGTGGCGACGGCGCCGAACCGCACGTCCTGGCTGCCGCCGCGGTTGCCGAGGCCGATGAGCCCGACCCTGACCTTCTCGAAGCCTTCGAACGGTACGTCGACCATGCTCCTCTCGCGCCGATCGGGAGGGGGTTCCCAGGCGGCGGCGGGGGTGCCACCGATGCCTGTGGCGGCACCCAGGACGATGCCGGACTTGAGGAGATTGCGACGTGAGGGAATGCCATGATTCGGAGGGGCCACAACGATCACTCCCTGGGACGTGGACAGTGATTGAGCATGGCGCTTTTCCCCCGACAGTGGGCAGTATCGATCGTCCTACGCCAGAGGGCAAGCTCTGAGCTCCCACCACCGGCGCCGCGGTGTTGGGCGCCTGCCAGGATGGGCTCATGGGCGCGGGGGAGCTGTACGGAAGAAAGGCCGAAGCGGACGCGATCGCCGAGTTGCTGGCGCGCGCCCGGGCGGGCGCCAGTTCGTCGCTGGTGCTGCGCGGCGAGCCGGGCATCGGCAAGACGGCGCTGCTCGACCACGCCGCCGCGCTGGCCGGCGACATGCGGCTGGTTCGCGGCACGGGGGTCGAGTTCGAGGCGGAGCTGCCGTTCTCGGGGCTGCAGTTGCTGCTGCGTCCGGCGCTCGGATCCCTCGCCGCGCTGCCGGGCCCGCAGCGTGCGGCGTTGGAGGCGGCGTTCGGGCTCGGGCCGGCGGCCGGCTCCGAGCCGATGCTGGTGGGGCTGGCGGTGCTCTCCCTGCTGGCGGAGTTCGCGGATGAGGCGGGGCTGCTGTGCGTCGTCGATGACGCGCAGTGGCTGGATCGGGCGTCGCGGGAGGCGCTGCTGTTCGCCGCCCGGCGCCTGCACGCCGAGGGGGTGGTGATGATCTTCGCCGCCCGGGACGGTGAGGGGTCCTTCCCCGCTCCCGGCCTGCCCGAGTCGCGTCTGTCCGGGCTGGCCCCGGAGGCGGCCGCGGCCCTGCTCGACCGGCATCCGCTCGCGCCCGCCGTACGCTATCGCGTGCTCGCCGAGGCCGGCGGCAACCCGCTGGCTCTGCTGGAGCTGCCGGTCGCCGTGGCCGCCGAAGGCGCCGGCGCGTTCGCGCCGGGGGCGCTGCCTCTCACCGGCCGGTTGCAACTGGCCTTCCACGGCCAGGTCAGCAGGATGCCCGAAACCTGCCAGAGTCTGCTGCTCGTGGCGGCGGCCGACGAGACCGGCGAGCTCGACGTGATCCTGCGGGCCGCCGCCGCGCTGGGGGCGTCCGTCGAGGACCTGTCGCCCGCCGAGCGGGCCGGCCTGGTGCTGCGCGGCGACGCCGACGGCACCTCGATCCGGTTCCGCCATCCGCTGATCCGCGCCGCCGTCTACCAGCGGGCGCCGCTCGGGCAACGCCTCGCCGCTCACTGTGCGCTCGCCGCCGCCCTGGGCTCTCCCGGGCATGCCGACCGCCGGGCCTGGCATCTGGCGGCCGCCGCCACCGGTCCCGATGAGGAGGCCGCCGCCGCGCTGGAGCGCACCGCCGTTCGCGCCCGCGAACGCAGTGGCCACGAGGCCGCCGCGGCGGCGTACGAACGGGCCGCCCGGCTGAGCGTCGAGCCCGCCGCCAGGGCACGCCGCGAGGCCCTGGCGGCGGAGGCGGCGCTGGAGGCGGGCGATCTGGACCGGGCCCGATCCTTCGGCAGCCGCGCGGCCCGGCAGCCGGACGAGGACCCGGCGACGAACGCGCGCGTCGCGCAGGTGCGGGCGCTCGCGGATTTCTGGCAGGGCGCCTACCCGGCCGCCCACCGGTTGCTGCTCGACGGCGCCGGGCTCGTCCGCGACACCGATCCCGGCCAGGCCGCCGTGCTGCTGATCCAGGCCGTGCACACCTCCTGGTATCTGGGGGAACGACAGCTCGCGGCGACCCTCGGCCTGCTGGCCGAGCTACCGCTGGACGACGCGCATCCGCTGGCGCCGGTGGGACCGTACCTCGTACATCTCGATCGAAGCCGTTCCGAGCGGCCGCCGCCGCTGGGCGACACCCTCGCGGCGGTACGGCGTCGGGGCCGGGCCCCCGATCAGGCGCTGATGATCCTCTGCGGCGCGGCACTCGCGCTGGGGCAGGACGCCGACGCCTACGAGCTGGCAGCCGAGCTCGCCGCCGAACACCGCGCCAGGGGCGGCGCCGGGCGGCTGCCGACGGTGCTGTTCTTCATGGCCGAGGGCGAGGTGTTCACCGGGCGGCACCTCGACGCGCTCGCCACGGCGACCGAGGCGTCAAAGCTCGCCCGCGACACCGGGCAGCGGCAGTGGGTCAGCCAGTTCAGCAGCGTGCTCGCCCACCTCGACGCGGCCAAGGGCGAGGAGGCGGCCTGCCGGCGCCACGCCGAGGAGGGGCTGGCCGGGGCCACCGCTCCCGGCGCGCCGTGGGCGCACTGGTCGCTCGGGCTGCTCGACCTCGGTCTCGGCCGCGCCGAGGCGGCGCTCGCCCGGTTCGAGCGGCTGACCCGCGAGCCGATGCGCCATCACATCTGCGCCACTCGGTCCACTCCCGACCTGGTGGAGTCGGCCGTACGGGTGGGGGCGCCGGAACGCGCGGCCGAACCGCTGGCGCGCTTCGAACGGTGGGCCGGGTCGGTGCGACAGCCGTGGGCCGAGGCGCTCGTGCTGCGCTGCCGCGGGCTGCTCGCCGCCGACGACCAGGCCGAGGCGCTCTACCGGGCGGCCCTCGACCTGCACGACCAGGACGGCCGCCCGCTGGAGTACGCCAGGACCGCGCTGCTCTACGGCGAGTGGCTGCGCAGGGCCAGGCGCAAGGCCGAGGCGCGCGGGCCGTTGCACGCCGCCCTTGAGGTCTTCGACCGGCTCGGCATGCGACCCTGGGCCGAACGCACCCGCGGCGAGCTCACCGCGACCGGCGCCCAAGACCAGGCCCCCAAGCCCGCCGAAGGCGTGGCCGCCGACCTCACGCCGCAGGAGCTGCAGATCGCCCGGCTCGCCGCGCAGGGCCTGTCCAACCGCGACATCGCCGCGCAGCTCTTCCTCAGCCACCGTACGGTCGGCTACCACCTCTACAAGGCCTATCCCAAACTCGGCGTCGCCTCACGGAGCGAGCTCAAGGAACTGGAGTTGTGATGGTCCTACCTGGGCAAATACTGCCCGTTGACGTCGACGAGGTCCCGCCGATGGAGCTGGCTCCCGGCATCCACGTGCGCATGCTGCCGGGCATGCCGGGGATCAGGACGTGGGTGATCGACCTCGCCCCGGGCGCCGAATGGCCGGGCCTCGACGTCCACGAGACCTACGGCGAGGCGTACTTCGTCGTGAGCGGCGAACTCATTGAGGGCGACCGAACCCACGGCCCGGGCACCTACGTCGCCTTCGGCCCGGGGACGAGTCACCGGCCCCGTACGGAGACCGGTGTCCGCGCCTTCGGCTTCAACTACGACGTCAGCCCTTGAGCGCTTCGCGGTATGCGGCGCCCATCGCGGCCGAATCGTGGTCGGGGCCGACGCCTTCCACGATGATCACCTCGCCCTCCAGGTGGTCCGCTCGCAGCGGCAGGATCGCCTGGTAGGCGGCGGAGTCGTACCAGTCTCGTGCGTTCTGCCCCGACGGGAACGCGAGCATGACCACGCTCCCCGGCCACTGGCCCTCCCGGACGTCCACCGGACCTCCGTGGACGATGAACCGGCCGGCGAACGGATCAAGCGTCGACTGAATTCTCTCCATGTACTCCGCCACGTCCGGGTGCGGCTGGTCGGAGTCAAGAAGGTGGGCGATCGCATAGGCGGTCATTGGTCTTCTCCTTCGGTTGCTGGATGGTCAGACGCCGGCCGGCACCTTGTCGAGGAAACCGAGCACCTGGCTGATGCGCCCGTCGGCGCCGATCACCGCGACGTCGAAGCCGACGACGATCGGCTCGCCGTCCTTGGGCCCCAGGTGCCAGGTGAACCGCGCGATGTCGTGGTGGGCGTCCACGGCGCCGGCGAGGCTGAAGACCAGCCCGCCGAACTGTCCCTGGACCGCCGCGATGGTGGCGTCGAGCCCGTCCCTGCTCCGGACGGAGACCAGCGGGTCGGTGTACACGGCGTCCTCGGCGAAGACCTCCGCCAGAATGGCCTGCCGGGCGGCGGCGTCGGTCTCGTTCCAGGCGGCGAGGTAGCGCTGGACCAGCTCGTTCATGTCTGTCTCCTCAGTGGTCGTGCTCTCTTACGACCACCACGTTAGGGAGATCGGAACGCCGCGGAATCTGTCGTGCTTAGGTAGGCCGGTTCAGGTTTCTCGCCGGTGAGGCGAATCCTTTGACGGCGTCGCCGCCTCATATACGTGTCCCGGCGATCCCGCCGGTGACACGGACATGGAGGTCATGGAGGTCATCGTGGTCGTAGGTATCGCCGTCGGTGCCGTGCTCATCTGCACGTGTAGTGTCGTCGTGCTCCGCCGGAGGAGGCGTGGACGTGGTTGAGACGACCTGGTCGGACGAGCGATTGGTCGCCGCCGCACGCGGTGGCGACGTTCAGTCGATCGCGGCGCTGGTGTCGGGTGCCCACCCGCACGTGCAGCGGTTCGCGCGGTCGTTGTGCGCCACACCTGAGGACGCTGAGGACGCCGCGCAGGAAGCGCTCATCGTCCTCTATCGCAAGATCGGAACCTTGCGGGCCACGGGTGCGCTCGTTTCGTGGATGTTCCGGATCATTCGCCATGAGTGCATCCGGCGGGCGCATGCCATGAAGCGGTCCCTGCCGCCGTTCGCCGAGGCCACCGAGGCCACCGTGGCGCCTTCGGCCGAGGACGAGGTGTTCGATCGTCTGGAGGCCGCGCGCGTGGCGGACGCGATCGCCGCGCTGCCCGCCGACCAGCGGCAGGTGCTGATCATGCGGGACGTACAGGGACTCAGCGGGCGGATGGTCGCCGACCGGCTGGGGCTCGGCACCGCGGCGATGAAGTCGCGGTTGCATCGCGCCCGCGCGGCCGTACAGCGCACGTTGTCCGACCTGGAAGGTCTCGATGGCTGACGAACGGAGCTTCGCGAGCACGTCGCTGCCCCGGCACCTGGCGCGCGGCGCGGTCGGTTTCGGGGCGCTGATCTGCTCGGTCGCGCTCATCCCGGTGGTCGGGCCGGTCAGCCTGCTGCTCGCCGCCGTCGGGGTGCTCGCTTTCCGTGGATGTCCGACCTGCTGGGCGATCGGGCTGGTCCAGACGATCTCCAGGGGGCGGCTACGGCGTTCGTGCTCGGACGGCGTCTGCGAGCTGAAGGTCGCCGGCCGCCCCCGTCCGGCGGAGGGATGGCTGCGGCAGAACCCGCGATGATCAACAGGAGCCGAGGACCGCGGCGACGCGATCCAGGACAGAGCACGGCGGGGTGAACGGGACCCGCAGGTAGTGCGTCAGGGTGGCGTCGGCCGCGAAGTGCGGGCCCGCGACGAGCGCGATCCCGTGCTCCCCGGCGTGGCGTACGACAGTGTCCGCCGGTGTGGCGCTCAGCCGGAGCCAGAGGGCCAGTCCGCCGGGCGGCCGGGTGAAGCGCCAGCGGTCGTCACCGTCGAGCAGGGCGCAGAGGTGGTCGCGCTGGGCCCGCAGCTCGTCCCGGCGCCGGCTGAGCACGGGATACAGGTCGCTCAGGAGCTCGGTGGCGACGAGCTGCTCCATGGGAGGCGCCGACAGAGGCCCGGCCAGGGGATGTCTCCACAGGTCGCGAACGAGTGAGGCGCGGGCACGGATCCAGCCGACGCGCAGCCCGCCCCACACCGACTTGCCGGCCGACCCGATGAGCAGCGCACCGGCGATCCGCGGGATGCCGGTCGGCTCGTCGCGCAGGTCCAGGTCGCGCAAGGTCTCGTCGGCGACCACGGTCACCTGGTGGCGGGCGGCCAGTTCGGCGACGGTACGGCGGACATTCGGGGACATCAGCGTCCCGGTCGGGTTGTGGAAGTCTGGTACCAGGTAGGCGAGCCCGCCGCGCGCGGCGGCGAAGGCGGACGCCAGTTGTTCGAGATCCCATCCGTCGCCGGTGACCTGGAAGCCGGCCAGCCGCGTACCCGCGGCGCGCAGCACGTGGAGCGCGTCGACGTACGTCGGAATCTCCACGGCGGTGACGCGCGGCTGGAAATGGGCCGTCAGCAGGGTCAGCGCGGCCCGCGTTCCGTTGGTGACCAGGATCTGCTCCGGCCGGGTGGCCGTCCCCTCGCGGGTGTAGCGCGCGGCGATCACCGCGCGCAGTTCCGGCAGCCCCGGTCCCGGCTCCCCGTGGTCGGCCAGGACGTGCCCGGCCCGCTCGGCCGCCCGCAGTGTGGCCTCCAGGTACTGCTCCCGCGGCGCGGCCGGGACGGCCCGGCGAAGGTCGATCATCGCCCCGGCGTCCCCGGTCGCCGAGAGGGGGGCGACGCGCCCGGACACCGCGGCGGGCAGCCGTACCAGGCTGCCGCTTCCGTGCCGCGTGTGCACCCATCCCGTCTCACGCAGCCGAGCCAGGGCGGCCGTGACCGTGCCGCGGCTGACCCCCAGCGCCGCGGCCAGGCGGCGCTCGGCGGGCAGCTCACTGCCGGCGCGGATGCGGCCGTCCAGCAACGCCTCCCGTACGGCGCGGGCCAGCCCCGTGCTGAGCGGTTCCCCCGTGCCTCGCCAAGACCCCAGAGCCCTGGTCAGCTGCTGCTCTCCCATCCGCACTGGTCCAGTTTTTCATGATTGGACCAGGTGGCGGGGCAGGTGGCTCACCTACCGTCGTAACCGTGCCGGACGACAGGAGAAACACCATGGATCCCATCCTCGCCGCCGACCGCGACGAACTGCCCAAGCTGTTGCGGGCGGTCCAGGAGCACAGCGCCGACCTCCTGGGACGCGTGGCCGAACGCCCGGTCGTCTCCACGGCCGCGATCCCCGAGCCGGCCGAGCTACCCGTCGCGGGCGAAGGGCTGCGAGCGGCGCTGGCGGAGTTCGCCGCGCGCTGGGAGCCGACGCTGTCGGCCGGCGCCGGGCCACGCTACTGGGGGTTCGTCACCGGGGGAGTCACCCCCGCCGCGCTGGCCGGTGACTGGCTGACCGCGACCTGGGACCAGAACTCCTTCACCTCCCTCGACGCGGCGGGCCAGCACCTGGAACGCCAGACGATCGCCTGGCTGCGTACCCTGTTCGGCCTCTCCGGCGACCACCACGGGACGTTCGTCAGCGGCGCGACCATGTCCAACACCGTCGGGCTGGCCATCGCCCGCGAGTGGATCGGCGAACGGAGAGGCGTCTCCCCGGCGGAGAGCGGGGCCGCCGCGCTCGGCCCGGTGACCGTGCTGTCGGGCACCGCGCACTCCAGCGTGCCCAAAGGCCTGTCCATGCTCGGGCTCGGGCGCCGCGCCCTGGTCACCGTGCCCACTGTCCCGGGACGGGAGTGCGTCGACCCGGCGGCCCTGGAGGCGGCGCTGCGCGAGGTCGGCGGCCCGTGCGTCGTGGTGGCCAACGCCGGCACCGTCAACACCGCCGACTTCGACGACCTGCGCGCCGTCGCGGCGCTGCGCGAGCGTTACGACTTCTGGCTGCACGTGGACGCCGCTTTCGGCGCCTTCGCCGCCCTCTCCCCGGTCCATGCCCACCTGTGCGACGGCCTCGACCTGGCCGACTCGATATGCGTCGACCTGCACAAATGGCTGAACGTGCCGTACGACAGCGCTCTTCAGTTCACGCGCCGCCCCGACCTGCAGACGGCCGTGTTCCAGAATGCCGCCGCCTACCTCGGCCCGCTCGGCGACACCCCCGACAGCGGCCACCTCACCCCGGAGAACTCCCGGCGCCTGCGGGCGCTGGCCGCCTGGTTCACCCTGCGCGCCTACGGACGGGACGGCCACCGCGAGATCACCGAACGGTGCGTCGCCTGCGCCCGGCTGCTGGGCGAGGCCATCGAGACCATCCCCGGCCTGCGGTTGCTCGCGCCCGTCCGGCTCAACGTCGTGTGCTTCACCCTGGACGCCGACCCCACCGCCGAGCGACTGGCCGCGCTCAGCGAACGCCTCGCCGCCGAGGCGTTCCTCACCCCCACCGTCCTGAACGGCGTGCCCGCGCTGCGCGCCGCCTTCAGCAACTGGCGAACCACGGAAGCCGACGTCCACCGCATCGCCGAATCCCTGCGCGCCGCCCATGGTCTATGAACGCGCCCCCTGTCGATCCGCTGCTTTCACGTCGAAAACAATCCGAAGAAAGGCCGCGTCGAACGTCCCGGTCACTCGATCGCGAACCGTACGGCGGTCAGCCGTTCCGACAGCTCCCACAGCCGACGTCCGGTCTCGGCGTCGGCGGCCGCCGGGGAGAGGCGCACCCGCTTCGGCGAGCCGCGCAGCTCGCCCATGCCGTCCGGTCCGAAGAACTGCCCACTTTCCACCTCGGGGGCGGTCGCCGCGTACAACTGGGGCAGCGCGCCCTGGTCCGGGGTCTGGGCGAGCGGGATGAGGATGCGGCCGAACACCATCTTCACCATGCCGACCGGCGCGCTCGTCTGGAGGCCGGTGGCGGTGTAGCCGGGGTGGGCGAGCAGGCTGCGCACCGGGCTGCCGGCCGCCGTCAGCCGCCGGTGGAGCTCCCAGCCGAAGACGGCGTTGGCGAACTTCGACTGGTTGTAGAACCTCATGGGCGAGTACGTGCGCTCGCCGGAGAGGTCGTCGAAGTACAGGCGCCCCTGCCGGTGGTTGGCCGAGCTCACCGTGACCACACGAGGGTCGTTCCCATCGGCCAGCAGGCCGAGCAGCATGCCCCGCCCTGATCGACCGGGCCTTCGCGGTCATCGCGCCGGCATTGGACGCCGTCACATAGGAACCCGCCGAGGCCTGGTCGGATACGGAGAGTTGTTTTACAGTTACTTTCTGTATCGATCGGACTCCGGAGGGATCATCGTGAAGCGATTCGTCACCACCGCCGCGTTCACCGCCGCCATCGTCGTCGGAGCCGCGGGCGCCGCCTACGCCTCGCAGTACGTCGCCTACGAAGGCCCCGGTTTCACCGGCAGGAGCGTCGTCATCGACCGGTGCGGCCTGTCCAACATCCCCTTCAACGGCTCCTACAAGTGGTACGGCGACGGCCAGAGCGGGCGCATGTACAACCAGCCCAACGCCGAGGGCGTGGCGCACTTCACGTTGTCCTCTAACAAGAACGCCGAGCAGCGTACGCCGGTGGGCTGGAAGAGCATCTTCATCGTGTGCTGAACCCCGCCGGCCGATATTCGGAAGGCGCCATGCACACGAGCATCGAGATCGGCCTCAGCATGAAGTAGCACACGTGCACCGTCGTCCGGTCGATGGCCTGCGAAGCCGCCAGCTCGAAAGCGATGCCCGCAGTGCCGTACGGCCGGGCGACACCCTTCAACGCCACCACCGCGTCGCCGCTGTAGCCGCGGAAGGTGATCGTGTGGAATCCATTGGAGTCCGGTACGCACGACGGGAACGGGGTGTGCTCGCCCACGTACCCTTCGACCTTGACCGTCCGCTCGTCCATCCACTCCAGCGTGCCCTCCGTGATCGCGCCCGGACAGCCGCTCATGGCGACACGGAACGGCACCGGAGCGTACGCGGCGGACGCGGGCAGGACGGATAGCGCCGCGGCGACGATGGCGAGGAATCGTTTGACGACCACGCCCTGACCGTAGAAGCAGGCACAGGCGCGGCACAGATGCGGTCTGTCACAGCCACCCGTGGATTCCTCACACGTCGCTCTCCCTGGCGAAAACATGACACAAGACGTCGGGATTCAGAGCCACCATGGGTACACCGACGTGGGAATGAACCGGGCCCACGGATATGGACAAGGATCTCAATGCGCGAAACGTCCGAGGAGCTCAAGGAGCTTCAGGCCCTCCTCGAAGCCTCCCTTTCCCGCTCCACCTCGCACCTCCGCTCGATCGTCACCGAGAACACCCTGACCGCGGAGCAGGTCACCCGGATCCTGACCGGCATGTGCACCCTCGCCCTGTCCACCGTGACGGCGAAGGGCGAGCCGCGGATCAGCGGTGTGGACGGGCACTTCCTGCACGGCAAGTGGCACTTCGGCACGGCGCGCGACGCCGCCAAGGCCCGCCACCTCGCCGCCCGCCCCGCCGTCAGCGCCGCGCACATGCGCGGTGAGGACCTGGGCGTGTTCACGCACGGCACGGTGGAGATCCTCAACCCTCAGGACGGCGAACGGGCCGCGGACTGGCCGTACTTGGTCGCCTACCTCAAGGACTTCTACGGCGACGACCTCTTCGACTGGGACAACGAGGTGGTCTACTACCGGCTGCATCCGCACTGGATGACCGTGTACGCCCCCGACGCCGGCAAGCTCACGTCTGTACCACCGGAGAACGACGGGACGGCCGTCACCGGGTCAGGCCGATGATGAGTTCGTCGCGGCCGCTCACGCCGGTGTTGCGGTAGATGGATTTCAGGTGGTCGTGCACGGTGTGCTGGGACACGCCCGATCTGCTTGCTGGGCAGCGCGTCGAGCAGGTGCCGTACGACCAGGAGCTGATGCCGCACCAGGCGGTGATGGCGGACCGGAGGGCCGCAGGATGGTGACGACCACCTCGGCCGACTCCGGATCCCCGATGAGCCGGCCGATCGCCCTCGCCCTTGTCACCGTGTCCGGCGGCGACCAGTGGGCGTGGTCGATGTGTGGAGCGACCTCGCCGCCACGGTGAAGGGCCCCAGCGCCCGCCGCACCAGCCAGGCCGCCCTGATCTTCGTTTCGGGAGCTGATCCCCGCTCCATGCCCTCAGGACCGATCAGGCCTCCCGGGTCAGGAACCCGTGGAGGCTTCGGCAGGCTCGGGTCAGTGAGGTCGAACCGCGCTTCTTCGCGTGGGCGGCCACCTCGGGGATCTCGCCCCGCGCGCCCGCCCACATGGCGAGATCCGTGGCCAGGACGACGGCGTCGGTGTGCGGGCGCTGGGCCCGTTCGCCCTCCCTCGGCAGGAAGACGGCCAGGAAGTGGCGCAGGATCGTCCATGCCTCGGCGTGCGCGCCCTGCCTGGCGGCCAGCTCCAGTGAGGGCAGCGCGGGGCCGGCCTCGTAGCGGGTGCGGCGGCTCAACTGGCCCAGCAGGCGGCCCGTCTCTTCGGCGGGAAGCGCGCCCTTGGCCGCCAGTTGCAGCAGCGGGGGCACCGCGTCGTCGCCCTCCACGGTGAGGAAGTAGGCCAGGACCAGGGCCGTCGCCGGGCCGGACGTGCCTTCGGCCATGGCCAGGGCGCGGAGGTCGTCGATCGCGATGCCGGGCGGGTCGAAACGGCCGATCAGGCCGACCGCCAGATGGGCCGCCGCGAGCTCCCGGTGGTGGGGCGTCATGGCGGGCCAGAAGTGACGTGACACGCGCCGGAACGGGCGCATCTCGGACGGGGTCAGCAGGGCGTCGAGGTGGGCGAGGCCGGTGGGCTCCACGGGCCGCCAGCTCACGTTGGCGATGCCGCGCTGGTCGAGGACGTGGTCGTCGCAGGGCACGACGCGGGAGCCCAGGTCGAGGGTCCAGGTCAGCTCCACCTCGGGGGGCGGGGGCGCGCCGCGCTCGAACCAGCGGGCCACCACCTCGGAGCCGCTGCTCTTCGCGCGTTCGGCCAGGTCGGGGGCGGGGCCGGGTGGGAGGCGTAACAGGGCCTGTGCCAGGTCCAGCGGGAGTGGTTCGCGGCTGGATTCCGCGTACACGGCCAGGCGGTCGAGCAGGGTCTCGGGGTCGAGGTGGCCGTCGGCGCGGGTGGGGGTGGCCAGCAGGACCGGGGGCAGGGCTCCGGTTTTCGCCGCGCGCAGGAGTTCGTCGAGGCGGGACAGGAGGAAGGCGTCGGGGCGGGCGCACTGCCGCAGGCTGGGGAGGCGGTTCCAGGGGGTGGGCGCAGGCCGCCCTTCGGGGTCGTAGAGGTCGTGCGGGCCGGTCTGGACGTCGAACGCCCGCTGGATGTCCTCCTGTACGTGGCCGGGCATCTCGTGGAGCGGGACGATCGTGCGGAGGCCGGGGAACAGGTGGAAGGCCGTGGCAGCGACGTTCACCATGCTGTCGTACAGGGTCTGCCCGAGGCCGCCGGAAAACGC
Source organism: Nonomuraea solani (assembly GCF_900108335.1). GTDB lineage: Bacteria > Actinomycetota > Actinomycetes > Streptosporangiales > Streptosporangiaceae > Nonomuraea > Nonomuraea solani. Next base: position 397,496 of record NZ_FNVT01000006.1, on the reverse strand, counting down.
CTGCTCCGCGGTGCCCCACTGCCTCGGCGGACGGGCCACGGGCGGCCCCGGATCTTCGCCTGGGTTGACGAGTTCCCTGGCCAGCGCCGTGCACCAGTCACGCGGGGACTCCCACCTCTCCGCGTCGTAGAGCACCGGCCGCAGGTGTTCGCCGAACCGGCGGGCCAGCGTTTCCCTCAGGGAGCCCGGGTTCGTCCGCGCCTCCCGCGTGACCGCCGCCAGCCACGCCTCGACATCGATCCAGCCGATCTCCTCCGGCGGGCCGCTCTCCAGATCGGAGGTGGGGAACGGGCCGGGGACGGTGACCTCGGGCAGGTGGCCGGGGGTGAAGTCGCCGGTCCAGCCTTCGGCGAAGCGCTCGAAGAGCTGCCGGGCCGAGGACGGGGGCAGCAGGTCGGCCGCCTCCAGGATCGGGGCGGGGTCGGTGATGTGGCCGGCGTGCTTGAGGGTGAGGGTGACCGCGCGGTCGCGTACCTCATGAGAGGCGTGCGCGTACGCGCTGGTCAGCGCGGTGACGTGGTCGGCCACCCGCTCCGGGTGCGGGCCGAGGTCGCGGTCGAGCCAGGTCAGGCCCTTCACGGCGAGCTTGGCCTCTGGGCGGAAGGTCATCGCCTCGATGGCCTCGGCGACGTCCGCCGGGTCGAGCCGTGCCTGGCGTACCTGCCGCCAGGCCAGCTCGGCCACCGGGCCCGGCGCGACGGGCAGCAGCCGCAGGTAGTCGCGCAGCCGCCCGGCCGACTCCTCCGGCGTGGGCGCCACGAGCGTGTGCAGCCGGACGAAGAAGCGCAGGTCCTGTGCGTCGCCGCCGAGCAGGAAACGGCTCACGCAGCCGGCGATGATCTGCTCGCGCGGCAGGGTGCGGGCGGTCAGGGCCAGCCAGCGGGACGGCTTCGGGGTGAGCGTCTCGTTGACCAGCGCCCGGCCCGCGCCGGCCGCCTCGAAGATCTTCGGAAGCAGGTGGGGCGTCAGCGGGTCCTTGGCCACGCCCACCGCCGACAACCAGGCCGCCACCAGCGGCTCGTGGTCGGGTGGGGTGGCCTCGCAGTCGCGCAGCAGCGCCAGGGCCAGCGCTGCGATCCGGTCGTCGGGACGGCGGATGCGGCGCGCGAGGCGTACCGCCAGATCGGCGCGCCAGGCCGGCGGGCGACCGGAGACCGCCTTCACCAGCCGGTGCGGGCTCGGCGCGCCGGACCAGCGGGGATTGAGGTCGCGCTTCATCAGCCAGGTGGCCGCCCCGGCCGGGCCGGGAATGGTCGCCGCGCCCACCATCATCAGCGCCTCGGACCGGCCGGTGACCTGGTCGCCGGCGGTCCAGTCGAAGGCGTCCCAGCCGACGGTGGCGCTCAGCAGCGGGCTCTCGCTGAGCAGGCTCGGCAACTCGGCGGCGACGGTCGCACGCTCGGCGTCGGTGAGCTTCGGCAACCGTAACGCCAGCCCCTCGGCGTCGTGGTTGAGCACGAGATTCCTGATCTCGGTCCGGATATCGGCAGATGTCATGACGTGACTCCGGTGAGCTGGGCGTGGAGGCGCCTGGTCATCGGGAGACCTCCACGGCGGCGCGGGCGACGATCCGGGCGGCCAGCACGTGTTTGCACGGCCCGAGCAGGGCCGCCGCGGCGGGGGCGGCCTGGGCCACCACGCCGCTGAAGAACCGAGGGGCCACGGCCGGGCCGGACAGGGCCCGCCCGCCGGAGGTCGCCAATCCGAGACGACCGTCGACGAGGGAGGAGGGCGCGGCGTAGGTGTACGCCTGCGTCGCTGAAGTCATGGCCGGGACAATAGATCGTCCCACCGACAATCCGGCGCGGCCGGATCAGGTCCCTTCGAGGACGTGCACCTGGGGGAGGTCGCGGTGGCGGTGGTGGGCTTGCGCGATCGCGGCGAGATTGTCGCGTCCCAGGGCGCGGTAGGCCAGGGTGAGCAGCTCGTTCGCCTGGCGTTCGCGTTCGGGGTCGCCCGCGCTGATCCAGTGCAGGTCACGGCCGAGCGTGAGGGCGTCGGCGGGCTGTCCGGCGGCGCAGCGCTGCCGTGCCTCGGCGACGCGGGCTCCGCGGGCGGCCGGGTCGGTCAGCTCCTTGCGCAGGGCCGTGCAGAAGTCGTAGTCGTCCCATGGTCTCTGACGGCCGCGTTCGATCACGGTGTCACCGTCGGCGAGCGCGCCGCCGCCGTCGAGGGTCTCGATCCGATCTTCGTGCTCGGGCTGCCCGCAGGCGTTGTGGTAGTCCTCGCCGTGTTCGTCGCGGTCGCCGGTCTCGAAGGTCATCAGGGTCTCGCGCAGCAGCCGTAGCCGATGCCGTCGTTCGACCACCTCGGGGTCCGGGGGATCGGCCGGCTCGTCGTCCCAGTCTCCGACGTGGCGCCATCCCCATTCGAGCGCGTTCCGGACGGTTTCGAGAGGGGTCCCCGATGGGAGGCCCACGCCGCCACCGTCGTTGTTGTAGTAGGAGGCGACGCCGGTGCAGGTGCGGCCGTCGTCGTACCAGAGCCCGAAATGCAGCCCGTCGGTGCCGCCGTGCATGAACGTGAGGAACTCGGGCGGGTCACGGTAGTAGCGGCCGTGTACGCGCACATCGACGCCGGGGCGGGCACCGCGCGCGGGATCGTCGAAGAGATCCATGATCCCGTACGGGACCAGCTCCAGGTCGTCGAGAGCCCGCTTTTCGATCGGGCCCAGGGACAGCAGGAAGGCCCGGAACCGGAAGATCGAGCCGGGCAGCCGGAACCCCCAGTCGCGCTCGACCCGTTCCTCAACGGCGGCGCGCTCGCGCTCCACCCGGGCCACCGCGGCGCGCTGGCCCTGCGGCCGGTTCGCCGCCCGCCACACCGCGTAGTCACGCAGCTCGGCGGCGGAACGCGCCGCGGCCCGCCGGCGGTGCGCCCGTTCGGCGTCAAGGCGCGAATAGCGCGACCGGCGCTCTTCCCGGGCGGCCGGCAGGGCGGCGATCCCCTGATCGAACGCACGCAAGGCCGCCGCCCTGCGCTGCCGCATTCGGGCGTCGACCTCGGCGCACAGCGCGGTGTAGGCGTCCCACTCCTGGGCCGGATCCTCCTCGGGAAGATCGACCCGCCCGAGGAAGAACGCGAACTTCTCCTCATACCCGAGGTCGTCGTACCGCGCCGCCACCTGCTCCCGCAGTTTTGTGAGGTCGCTGGACCACAACTCGGGTATGTCCTCGGGACGCTCCACCTGGTCCCGGTGGAGTTCCACCGTTGTCGGCCGGCCGAAGACCGTCACCTGCGCCGTCAACGTGTCTCCGTCCGCGGAGACGAGCTCCGCGTCCATGCCGGCGAACGGGCCATCGACGATCTTCACGAACCGACGCTACCGTACGGCGGAACAGAACCGTCTCAGGGATGGCGGTGGGCGGGAATTTCCGGCTTTTTCGTGTCACGGGCCGGTCTGAAACTTGGGGGAGATCCAGGCCAGGCGGAACGAGTCGCCCGTCGACGTGCTGTTGCCCTTGAGCACGAGAATCTTGAGCGTAATGCGGGACGTATCCGCCACCTGAGCCGTCACGGTCGGCGACTCGGTATACGTGGCCACCTGCTTGTCCAGCACCCGGCCATCGAGAGCCACGACCGAGAATTCGACCTGCGCCGCACCATTGGCGGATTCTCGATCAATGCCGGCTTTCGCCGTGAACGTGATGGCGCCCTGGGGGACGACGAAGTCCATGCTGCCGTCCATGGCGCCACGCTGAGAGACGAGGCAGGTCATGCCGGGAGCCGGCGTGGTCTCGCCACCCAGCAGCGCGGTGCCGTCTTCCCAGGCGTTCCCGCCCAGGCTCCCGCAGGACTCGTCCGTGACCGCCTCATTGGCGCTGAGCACGACTCCCGTTCCCGCGGACGCCTGTTCCCCGTCTCTGGTCGCCGAAGGGACGGCCGTGGCCGTGGTCGTCATGGTGACCGTCGCCGTGGCGGTCGTGGTCACCGCGATGCGATCGCCCAGCGCATCGCGTACCGCGTCAGGAGCGGCGATGATGGCGGCGACCACGACGGCGGCCGATGAGATCAGAGTTCCGGCGAATGTCACGAACGCCGTCACCACCGCGACCCGATGTTGATGCCCGCGTTCTTTTGCGGCGGCCGGATCTTCTACTCGGTCCTGGGCCATCCAGCGATATTAGCGGACATTCTTCTGCCTGTAGATATTATTCGAGTGATCCATTGTTGAGAATGGATAATTTGTCTCTCGTATTTTATTTCGCCGCCGGGTGGCCGTCATTCCCCGCCCCGCCGCGCGAGGTCGGCGACGGGGATCCTGCTGAGCTGCACGTCCTCCTTGTTGGTGCCGTACGCCGCGTACAGGTGGCCGTTCCACACGACGCTCTTCGGATAGCTGTACCCGGCGTTCTTGTACAGGCCCTCGTAGCGGCGCGGCTGCAGGTCATTGGCGGTGCGCAGGTTGTACCCCTTGTCGAAGGTCACCCCGTCGGCGCTGGTCAGCACCGTGAGCGGATACCGGGTGCGGGTGCCGGTCGGGTTGCTCACCAGGTAGGCGGTGCCGTCCGGCAGGTTGCCCGCGCTCTGCTTGCTGCGCGAGTCGGGCACGTTCGTCTCGACCGACCGCGACCAGGTCTCGCCGTTGTCGGTGCTGACCGCGGCGAGCTTGCGGAGGGTGCCGCCGCCCTGGTCGCGGAAGACCATCACGACCGAGCCGTCCGGTCGCCGGTACCAGCTCGGCTCCAGTTCGCGGCTGATCTCCGGGGTGTTCGGCTGGTTGGTGAAGTCGCCCTGCTTCCAGCCGGAGACGCCGAGCGGGTCGTCGGTGTAGTACGGCTTGACGAACAGGCCCGGCTGCACGTGGAACGCGGTCAGCAGCCGCCCGCCCGGCAGCGCCTTGACGTCCTGCTCGATGATGCCGTTCACCGGCTGCCCGTCGGCCCCGGTCACCCGCCGGGGCTTGCTCCAGCGGCGGCCGTCGGTGCTGGTCACGTACTCGGTGTGGCCGCCGCGCGGGGTCAGCGCGCGCGGCCAGACGTTGAGGTAGGCGACGAGGGTCCGCCCGTTGGTCCACCAGCCGCCGCTGGAGGTGTATCCGTCGGTGCGCGGCGCGGTGAGCGGGATCGGCTTCGACCACTTCTTGCCGTTGCCGCTGGTCGCGTAGGTGACGATCGTGTCGGGCGCGTCCTCGTCGACGGCGGAGCTCTGCCACTGCGCGTACAGCCGGCCCTTGAACGGCATGAGCACGACACCGTGGTTGTACTTCAGGTCGTCGTCGCCCGGCGCGAAGACCGTAATGGTCCTGGCGCGCTTGGCCAGGTCGAGGCCGAGGGTGGCGGTGTCGGAGGTGTCGATGAGCCCGTCGGTCACCTTCATCGGCGGTTCCTCCGCGGCGTACGCCGGGGCTGCGGACAGGGCGAGGAGGGCCGCCAAGGCGAGGGCGGCGGTGCGGACAGGGCGGCGTGTACGCGTCATGGCATTCTCCGTTAGTGGTAGAGTGGCAGGGCTCGGGCGAGCCGCCGCAGGGCTTCCTGGTCGGGTTCCGGGATCGGCATGCGTGACCGGCCGACCGGCCGGCCGGCGAGGCGGTGCACCGAGCGCATCCGCGTCGGCTCGCCCTGGATCGCGTCCACCACCTCGTCGACGTCGCCCTGCAGGCGAGCCACGGCGGCGGCGTCCGCGCGCTCCAGCGCGGCCCGCATCGCGACGAACGGTCTGGCGAACGCCGACGCCACGCCGGACACGATCCCGTTCGCGCCCGCGGCGGCGGACGTCGCGTAGTCGGCGTCGCTGCCGGTGTAAATGAGGAACTCCTCGGGCAGGCGGCCCCGGAACGAGGCGATCCTGTCGAGCGGTTCCCCGCTGACCTTCAGTCCCACGACGTTGGGGAGGCCCGCGAGCCGTACCAGCAGGTCCTCGTCCACCGCCACGCCGGTGCGCGCCTCGAAGAGGTAGACGAACACGTCCAGGCCGTCGGCCTCGGCGCTGACGTCACGGAAGAACGCGAAGACCTCGCCGGGCGGCGCCGGCAGATAGAACGGGGTGAGCACGGCGATCTCGCGGGCGCCGGCCGCCCGCGCGCCCGCGATGAGCTGCGACACCTCGAACCGGCTGGCGGCTCCGACGTGCACGATCACCCGGATGTCGGGCAGCACCTCCACGGCGAGCGCCGCGACCGCGTTGCGCTCGGGTATCGACAGGGCCGGGAACTCCCCGGTCGTGCCGAGCACGAGCGCCCCCTGGACCCCGGAGCCCGCGACGTACGCGAGGATCTCCCGGGTTCCGGTCAGGTCGAGCGATCCGTCCTCGGCGAACGACACGGGTACGGCGGTGATGATGTCATGCGACGTTGTAGGCATGGCTCTTTCGCGAGAGAAGGGAATCAGCGGCCGTAGGCCTCGTCCATCGACGCCAGCACCTGCTTGGCGTCCGCCTGCCCGGAGAAGAGCCGCTGGATCCCGGCGAGGTGCGCGGCCTGCACCTTCGCGCTCGGCCAGCCGGTGTCCGGGAAGGGAGCGGTCTTGCCGGCGGCGATGATGTCGATCGCCGCCCGCACGGCCGGCTCCGCCTCGACCTCGGCCCCCTGGATCGCGGGGATGCCGGGCGCCGTGCCGAACCAGGCCTTGGTGGCCTCCGGCGTCGCCAGCCAGTCGACGAAGCCGAGGGCGTTCACCCTGTTCTTCGCCTTGTCGTTGACCGCGAAGCTCACGCCGATGCCGCGCGGGATCGGGTTGGTGCCGGTGTCACCGCCCGGCAGCGGGAAGAACCCGAACTCCGTGCCCTTCGGAGCGGCCGAGGTGATCTGCGAGAACGAGGCCAGCACCTGCACCACGCCGACGGCCTTACCGGTGTTGACCAGGGAGTAGGACGCGGTCACGTCGGTGCCGAGCGGATCGTCGTTGAAACAGCCGGACTTGTTCATCTCCGTGTATTTGGCGAGCGCGGCCTCCCACCCCGAGCCGGCGAAGGTCGCCTGCCGCTTCGCCATCTTGTCGTTGAACGCCGGGTCGGCGGCGTAGACGGTCGAGGCGACCAGCGCGTACGGGATCAGCTGCGTCACCCAGTCGGTCTGGAGGCCCAGCGCGAAGGCGACCTTGCCCTTCGCCTTGACGTCCGCGCAGAACTTGAGCAGCTCGGTGTAGGTCGCCGGCACCTTCAGGCCGGTCTCCTTCAGCGTGCCGGCGTTGTAGATCGCGCCGATCGCGTCGAGCTTGGACGGCAGCCCGTACGTCTTGCCGCCGATCCGCAGCGTCTCGGCCGTGCCGGGCTCGACCTTCGTGGTCCACGGCCGGTCCGACAGGTCGGCCAGGTAGCCGGCCTTCTGCAGGATCGTGATGGCGCCGGGATTGCCGCTGCCCGGCCACACCGTGAACACGTCGGACGCCGTCCCCGACGACAGTTGGGTACGCAGCGTGGTCTGGTACTGCGCGGTGTCGGCCACGGTCAGGTTGACGTCGAGGCCGGTCTTCTTCTTGTACGCCTCGATCACCGCCTCCATCGGCGCCTGGTTGTTCGACGTCGTGGCGATGGTGAGCGCCTTGGTCTTCTCAGAGGTCTGTGGCGGTGACCCGCAGGCGGCCAAAGTCAGCGCCGCGATGCCGGCGACAGCGGCGATCTTCCGGTTGTGCATGCTGCTCCAAGCGAGAGGGGGCGGGGCCCCGGAGAATGTCAGTGGATCGGCGTCGCGGCAGGCGCTCCGGCCGGAAAACGGAAGTGGTAGCTTCCCGGCTCCAGCCGCAGCCGGGTGCACCCCTGCCGCTCCGCCTGGAGGGTGACCCCTTCCGAGCGGGTGACGGCCTCACCTCCTTCCGTGATCGCCGCCGCCGAGGGCACCGGGATTACGGCTTCGGCGGCCGCTCCCGGCGGTATCAGGACCGACCATTCGCACCAGCCGGCCTCGTCGCGGCGCCAGGAGCTCCCGACGCGCCCGCGAGGGGTCTCGACCGAGCCGCGCGCCCAGTCGAGGGACGCGTGGAGCTGCGGCGCGAGCCGGATGTCCGCGTACCCGGCCGAGCCGGGCGCCTGCCCGATGCCGAGCACCCCGGTGAACAGCCACTCGCCGACGGCGCCGAGTGAGTAGTGGTTGAAGCTGTTCATCCGCGGCGACTGGAATCCGCCCTCGGGCGTCCAGCCGTCCCAGCGCTCCCAGATCGTCGTCGCCCCGTTGCGCACCGAGAACAGCCACGACGGATACCGGTCGTCGTTGACCAGCGCGTACGCCAGGTCCGAGCGGCCGATCGCGGTCAGCACCGGGCACAGGAGCCCGACCGTGATGAAACCCGAGGTGAGGGAGACGCCGCGGCGTTCGATCGCCTCCACGAGCCGTTCGGCGACGGCGTCGCGCTGCCCCTCGGCGCACAGGCCGAACGCGAGGGTGAGCAGGTAGGCGCCCTGCGTGTCGCCGCGCACCCGGCCGTCGGGGCCGACGAACTCCGCCCGGTAGGCCGCGCGAACGCGCTCCGCGAGGTCGGCCAGCTCGCGCGCCTCGGCGTCCCGGCCCAGCACGGCGAGGCTGCGCGCGGCCAGGTCGGCGCTGTGCGCGAAGTAGGCGGTGGCCAGCACGTCCTTCGGGGTCTCCGCGCCGACCTGCAGCCAGTCGCCGTAGTCGTTGCCGACGCGCTCGCGCCAGATCAGGCCGGGATTGTGCCGTTCGATGTGCCGTACCCAGGCGGCCATGGAGTCTACGGCCTCGCGCAGGACGTCGGTGTCGCCGGTCGCGCGGTAGACGTGCCAGGGGATCGTCACCCCGCCGTCGCCCCAGGCCGGCGCGCCTTCCCGCAGGTGGATGAGGCGTGGCGAGATGTCCGGGAACGCTCCATCCGCGGACTGGCCGATGCGCACGTCCCGCAGCCAGCGGCGCAGCAGCGGGGCGACGTCGGCGAGCAGCAGCGCGGTCGGCGTGAACACCTGCGCGTCGGCGAGCCAGCCGAGCCGCTCGTCACGCTGCGGGCAGTCGGTCGGGATCGACACGAAATTGCCCCGCAGGCTCCAGGTGATGTTCGACGCCAGTGCGTTCAGGTCCGCGCTGGAGGTCTCGAACGCGCCGGTCAGCGCGAAGTCGTTGTGCAGCACGACCGCCTCGGCCTGCTCGGGGGCCAGGTCTCCGGTCAGGCCGGCGACCTCGGCGTACCGGAAGCCGTGCAGGGTGAACCGGGGCTCGAACACCTGCGCCGGCGAGCCGTCGGTCCAGAAGACGTCGACGGGTTCGGCGGTACGCAGGTTCGCGGTGTAGAGCTCGCCATTCTCGTCGAGCACCTCGGCATGGGTGAGCTGCACCCGGGTGCCGGCGGGCTGGCCCGTCAGGGTGAGCGCGACGCGGCCCACCACGTTCTGCCCGAAGTCGACGACGAACCGTCCGTCGCCCCGCGGCGTCACCGCGACCGCGGGCAGCCGGCCGGTCACGCGCACCGCCGGGTCGGTCTCCGGGACCAGCATGGAGGTGTCGCGGGAGGTCACCACCGCCTCCGACCAGGCCGAGGTGTCGTGTCCTGGCAGCTCCCAGCCCGGCTCGGCGCGGCGCGAGTCCTCGTACTGGCCCATCAGCAGGTCGGCGTAGAGGATGTCGCTCGGCGACTCCCTCCACCCCTCGCCGCTGACGATCGACCGGCGCGACCCGTCCGCGCCGTCCACGTCGAGCTGGACCAGCAGCGCGGGTTCGGTGCCGTAGTGCTGCGCCTGGTGCCGGCGGTCGGTGCCGATGAACCCCACGTACCAGCCGTCGCCCAGCAGCGCCGCGATGGTGTTGCGGCCGGGCCGCAGCAGGGCGGTCACGTCCCAGCTCTGGTACGTGATCCGCTCCCGGTACTCGGTCCAGCCCGGCACCAGCTCGTCCCGGCCGGCCCGCCGGCCGTTGACGTAGAGGCGGTACACGCCCTTCGCGGACGTGTGGATCCGCGCCGACGCCGGTGTGGTGGCCAGCTCGAAGTCGTGGACGAAGCGGCGTACCGGCCGCAGTTTGTTCACCGTGTAGCTGATGTCGGTGTCCTGCGGCGGCGAGGCCGCCTGGCGGTACACCGGGTTGCGGCCGATCCACGCGGCCCGCCACTCCCCGGCGTGCACCACTCCGGTGCCGAACCGGGCCCGGGCCGTCGCCCGTGCGCCCGTCTCGTCCTCGACCTCGACCTCCCATGCGTAGGCCGACGACGACACCAGCGGCCCGCCGCCGTAGCGGGCGCCGGCGGTGTCACCCGACTCCACCACGCCGGAGTCCCACACCAGCACCGCGCCGCCGGTCGCCGGCAGGTGCCGCACCCGGACGCGGTAGGAGCGCTGACGCGCGCCACGCCGGTCCGATTCCAGCCGCCAGGAGAAGGAGGGCGCGGCGACGACGCCCAGCGGCTCGTCCTGCCCGCCGGTACGCAGCTCGTAAGGTCGCAATCCGGTCATCCCTTCAGTCCTCCCGCGAAACCGCTGATGATCCGGCGCTGCAGCAGGAAGTAGACGGTCAGCACCGGCAGGATGCTGATCACCAGGCCGGCGAACACGATCGGCCAGTTCGACACGTACTGCCCGACGAAGGCGTACAGCGCGACCGTCACCGTCTGCCGCGGCGTCCCGCTCAGGTACAGCAGCGGGACCAGGAAGTCGTTCCACACGGTGATCGCGTTCAGGATGACGACGGTGCCGGTGACCGGGCGCAGCAGCGGGAAGACGACACTGCGGAACGTACGCAGCGCGCCCGCGCCGTCGATCGAGGCCGCCTCCTCGTACTCCTTCGGGATCGTGCGGAGGAACCCGGTGTAGAGGAAGATCGAGAACGGCACCTGCGCGCCGGCGTAGAGGATCACCAGCGCCCACAGCGAGCCGAGCAGCCCGAGGTCACGCATGGTCTGGTAGAGCGGAATGAGCGCCACCTGGAACGGGATCAGCATCCCGCAGAGCACCAGCCAGAAGATCGTCGAGGACAGCCCCGACGTGATCCGCGCCAGCGGGTAGGCCGCCATCGAGGAGATCACCACGATCAGCAGCACGCTGACGGTCGTCACGATCGCGCTGTTGAGCAGCGCGCCGGCCATGCCCGCCTGCTCCCAGGCGGCGGCGTAGTTGTCGAACGTCGGCGCCGTCACCGGCCGCAGCGGCGAGGAGACGTCGCCGGCCGGCCGCAGCGACAGGTTGACCAGGATGTAGATCGGCAGCACGAACACGAGGGCGACCAGGAGCATGACGACCTCACGCGCGAGGACGCCCTTGGTGTAGCGGAACATCAGCTCGCCGCCTTCCGGTTGGACAGCCGGTACTGCGCGACCGAGAACACCGCGACAACGGCCGCCAGCACGAGGGCGAGCGCGATGCCGTACCCGAACTCGTCGAACTGGAACGCCGACTTGTAGAGCAGCGTGGAGAGCGTCTCCGTGGCCCCGCCGGGGCCGCCGCCCGTGAGCACGTACACCTCGGTGAACATCTTGAAGCCGCCGATGATGGTCAGCATCACGTTGATCGTCGTCGCGGTGGCGAGCAGCGGCCAGGTCACCGACCAGAAGCGGCGCCACGTGCCCGCGCCGTCCACGGCGGCCGCCTCGATCAGCTCAGGCGGGATCGACTGCAGGCCCGCCAGGTAGATCACCATCGAGTACCCGGCGTGCTGCCACACCACGATCATGACCACCGACACCGCCGCCCACATCGGGTCGCCGAGCCAGCTCTGCCGCAGTGCGCCCAGCCCGACCGCCTCCAGCGCGCTGTTGACGGCGCCGTCCGGGGTGAGCATGAACTTCCACAGGTACGCGACCACGACCGGCGTGATCACGACCGGGGCGAAGAAGAGCACGCGCAGCACGTTGCGCGTCTTCAGGCCCGTGTGCAGGCCGACCGCGAGCAGCAGCCCGACGCCGTTCTGCAGCACCGTGATCGCGAGCGCGAAGACGAACGTCATGGTCAGCGCTTCGAGCGAACTCGCCGAGGAGAAGATCCGGACGAAGTTGTCGAACCCGACGAAGCTGTAGCCGGGGGAGAGCCCGTCCCAGTCGGTGAAGGCGAGCGCCCCGCCGCGCAGGGTGGGCACCACGACGGCGAAACCGTAGAACGCCAGCGCCGGCAGCGCGAACCAGAGCAGTCCGCGCGACGGCGCCGCCGGACCACGCCTGACGGTGACCTTTTCGCGAGTGGCGCCGCTCATGAGGCGCTCTCCTCGGTCCAGCCGGCCTCGGCCTCGATCATCGCCAGGACCGCGCGCCCCATCCGGTCGCGCGCACCGCGCAGGTGGGCGCGCATCGCGGCGGCGAGCGGGTCCGCCTCGCCCGCGGCGATCAGCTCCAGCAGCCGGCCGTGATCGTGCGCGGACGGGTGCAGGTCGACGTCCTCCTCGACGGTCAGCCGCATCAGGCTGGCGATCAGCGGCCGGCAGTCCTTCCACACGTCGATCAGCCTGCGGTTGCCGCCCAGTTCGTACAGCAGGGCGTGGAACCGCAGGTCGGCCTGGGCGAACTCGCGGGCGTGGGATCGGTCGGCGGCGGCCACCATCTCGCGGACGATCGCGCGCCCGGCCTCAAGCCGTTCCGGTGTCGCCAGTTCGATGGCGCGCGTCACGGCGACCACCTCGATCGCCTCGCGCAGCTCGTACAGGTCCTCGATGTCGCGCTGGGTGAGACCGACGACGAAGAAGCCCCGCCGCCGGGACTCGACCAGCCCCTGGGTCTCCAGCAGCCGCAACGCGTCCCGGACCGGGCCCCGGCTCACGCCGTACTGCGCGGCCAGGGAGTCCTCGACGAGATGCGTCCCGGGTCGCAGCGCGCGCCGGACGATCTGTTCCCGCATGACGTCGGCGAGTTGATCTCCCAGGGCCGGCGCACGCATGGGTGTCTTCGACGTGAGCACTCCCGAACCTCCCGTTTACGGTTAACCGTACGACAGTTAACCGTTAACAAAGAAGGCGCGTCAACACCGATTCGTGTCGGTCGAGTAACGCTCCGGCTCGGTGATCACCTCCGCCGGAACGTCGACCAGAACCGCCAGACGACTCCGGCCGGCCCGAGCGCCTCTCAGAGCAGGCCGCGGTCGGGGCACCTCCACGGCTTGCCGGTCTCGGAGGCGGAGCGGACGCGGCGATGACTCATACCTGCTGCAGCCCGATCACGCGCAGCATGTCGAGCATCGTCGCCTCGGGGGAGCCCGGCTCGGCCGAGTAGACGAGGACGGTCTGGTGGCCGTCCGGGAGCAGCATGGTGTCGCAGTCCAGCGCGAACGTGCCCAGGCTGGGATGCCTGACGCTCTTGGTCGCGGCCCGCCAGGGGGAGGAGCGCCCCTCCCGCCACAGCTCGTCGAAGCGCGGGCTGCCACGACGCAGCTCCGCGATCAGCCGGATCAGGTCAGGGTCGCCGGGGTAACGGGCCTGCGCGGCGCGCAGCGTGCCGACCGAGGCGCGGGCGGCCGCGTCGTCCTCGTCCGGGCCCGCCGCGATCTGGCAGCGGCTGCTGCCGAGAAAGCGCTGCCAGATGAGGTTGCGCCGCCGCCGCGGCCACGCGGACATGTCGCCCTGCAGCGCGGCCCCGAGGGGGTTCCAGGCCAGCACGTCGCCCTTGGCCGACAGCACCAGCACGGGCAGGTCCGCCATGCGGTCCAGCAGCCGGAGCACGCTCGGCCGTACGACCATCGAGATGCGCCCGGCCTGTGGCGGCTCGTGGCCGGCGAGCCGGAACAGCAGGTCGCGGTCGTCGTCGCCGAGCCGCAGGGCCTGGGCCAGCGCGGCGATGACCTGGCTGGAGGGCCGAGGTCCGCGGCCCTGCTCCAGCCGGACCACGTAGTCGACGCTCAGGCCGGCGAGCATGGCCAGCTCCTCCCGGCGTAGGCCCGGCACCTGGCGACGCGTTCCCGCCGGCAGCCCGACGTCCTGCGGCCGTACACGGGCGCGGGCGGCGCGGAGTATTCGGGCGAGTTCGGCGCGGTTCACGGTTCAATCATGCCGCGTAGGTCGCTCCGGCCGGGTGGTACCGCAGGTCCTATGCCTCGGCGGCCCTGGAGGACCCGGGCGTTCGCACCGAGGATCGCTTCCATGACGCAGGAGAAGACGGTGGCGCTGGTCACCGGAGCGAACAAGGGGCTGGGGCTGGAGACCGTACGCCGCCTGGCCGGCAGGGGATGGCAGGTCTTCCTGGCCGCGCGGGACCGGCGGCGCGGCATCGAAGCCGCCGCCGGGCCGGCCGGTGAAGGGGTGGAGTTCGTCGAGCTCGACGTGACCTCCGACGACTCCGTGGCGGCGGCCGTGAAGGCCGTCGCAGAACGCGTGGACCGCCTGGACGTGCTCGTCAACAACGCGGGAGTCGGCGGCCCGCTGCTCGATCCGGCCGACATGGACGCCGACATGCTGCGGGCGCTGTACGAGGTGAACGTCTTCGGGCAGGTGCGGGTCACCCACGCGTTCCTGCCGTTGCTCCGCAGGTCGCGGCAGCCCCGCATCGTCATGGTGTCCAGCGCTCTCGCCTCGCTGACCCACGCCGGCGACCCCGCCCGCCCCGAGCACGGCTTCCTGAGCCTGGACTACGCCTCGTCGAAGGCGGCGCTCAATATGATCGTCTCCCAGTACGCCCGCGCGCTGCCCGGCTTCCAGGTCAACGCCGCGGATCCGGGCAACCCGGCCACCGACATGAACCATCACACAGGCGTCCACACCGTCGCGGAGGGAGCCGCCGCGATCATCAGACTGGCCACCCTGGACCCCGGCGGGCCGACGGGAGGCTTCTTCGGCAGTGACGGCCCCGTCCCCTGGTAGGAGTGAAGATGACCAAGATCCTGACGATCGGGCTGCATCCGAGCGCGATCGACTACACCGGCTTTCCCGACCTCGACGAGGCGAAGCTCACCGCGCGGGTCGAGCAGGGCGACGCGGCGCTGCGGGCGGCGGGCCTCGACACGGTGCCGTGCCTGATCGGCACCGACCCGGAGGAGGCGGAGAAGGCCGTCCGTGAACGGTTGCCCGAAGGGCCCTTCGGCCTGGTCATGATCGGCGGCGGGGTACGCATGATCCCTGAGCACACCCTGCTGTTCGAACGGCTGATCAACGTTCTGGTGGCGCCGACACCCGGAATCCGGTTCTGCTTCAACACCTCACCGGAGACGACGATCGACGCCATTCGCCGCCTGCTCTGACCGCCCAGGCCGGGGCGGAATTTTCATGATCCCGCCCCTCCACGGCGTGTCAGTACTACAGTCACCCCGAATCGGGCCATCCCGGTAGCCCGGTGGACAACGTGACGATCGGGAGTCGCCTGTGACCGTGTTCGGCATTCTCGGTTCCGTTCAGGCTCTCTCCGGCAACAGGCCCGCGCGTCTCCCGGGGAAGCAGCGGTCCGTGCTGGGCGTCCTCCTGCTCTACCCCAATACGCCGGTCTCCCTGGAACGCCTGATCGACTGCCTGTGGGAGGAGCCGCCCGCCTCCGCGGTGTCGAACATCCACAGCTACGTCACCCGCCTCCGCCGAACGGTCGTCCCGCACCTCGTCACCCAGGACCACGGCTATCTCCTGACCCTTGAGCGCACCCAGCTCGACCTGCTCGTCTTCGAGGACACGCTGAGCAGGGCGCGCGGCCACGCGGACGCCGGTGACCTGGACGCGGCCAGTGACGCCTACCGGGACGCTCTGTCGCTGTGGCGTGGCCGCCCGGCCGAGGACGCGCTGCTCACCTCCTCCGTGGCGCCGCGCGTCGCGCTGCTGGAGGAGCTGGCGCTGTCGGCCCGGTCCGACTGGACCGACGTCCGTCTGCGGCTGGGCCTGCACGAGGAGCTGATCGGTGAGCTGCGGGCGCTCGCCGAGGCCCACTCGCTCAACGAGGGCGTCTGGCGGCAGCTCATCCTGGCACTCCACCGGTCCGGCAGGCGGGCAGAGGCCCTGGAGATGTTCGGCCAGGTCCGTACGCTGCTGGCGAGCGAGCTGGGCGTCGAACCGGGCACCGAGCTCCAGCGCCTGCGCGCGGCGATCCTGGGCGACGACGCGGTGCTCGCCCGTCCCGAGCGCGAGACCGTACGCCTCGTGCCCCGGCAGCTCCCGCCGGCGGTGGGCCGGCTGATCGGCAGGCGGGCGGAGCTGAAACACCTGGACGAACTGTCGGCCGCGCGGGTCATCCTGGTGGTCGGGGGAGCGGGAGTGGGCAAGACCACGCTCGCCGTCCACTGGGCGCACCGCGTGGCGGAGCGGTTCCCCGACGGGCAGCTCTTCCTCGACCTGCGCGGGTTCGACCAGGCGCAGCCGATGAGCACGGCCGAGGCGCTACCGCGCCTGATCCAGGGGCTCGGCCGGCCCGCGGAGGACATCCCCGTGGAACTGGAGGTCCAGATCGGTCTGTACCGGTCGATCCTGGCCGGGCAGCGGGTTCTCGTGGTGCTGGACAACGCCGCCGAACCGGACCAGATCCGTTCCCTGATACCGCCGGAAACCGGATCCCGGATCCTGGTCACCAGCCGCGACAGGCTGAGCGGCCTGGTGGCGCTGGAATCCGCCGGGCGGATCACGCTGGACGTGCTCGACCCGGACGCGGCCGTCGACCTGCTCGCCGACACCATGGGCCCTGACCGGATCCGCGGCGAACCGCACGCCGCCGCCCGCCTGGCCGAGCTCTGCGCGCGCCTGCCGCTGGCCCTGCGGGTGGCCGGCGCCCGGGCGGCGAGCGGCCCGCACAGGACGCTCGCCCAGTACGTGGCCGAGCTCGGCGATCACGACCTGCTCTCCCACCTGGAGGTCGAGGGCGATCGGCGGACGGCGGTGCGCGGCGCGGTCGGCCGATCGTACGAGGCGCTGGCCCCGGCGGCACGGCGGCTGTTCCGGCTGGCCGGGCTGGTGCCGAACACCGGCATCACCGTCGCGGGCGCGGTGGCGCTGGCCGGCCACCCGCCGGGCGACACGGCCGGACTGCTGGAGGACCTGGCGCGGGTCCACCTGATGACCGCGGAGCCGGACCGCTACACCTGTCACGACCTGCTGGTCGCGTACGCCGCGGAGCGGACCGAGGCGGAGGACTCGCCCGCCGAGCGCGAGACCGCCGTCGACCGGTACCTGGACTTCTACCTGCGGACGATCGTCGCCGCCGGCGAGCACGTCGACGTGCGCGTGGTCGGGCCGGCGCCGGACGGGCCGGTCACGGAGGTGACGCCCCTCTCCTTCGGCACCGCGGCCGACGCGTCGAGCTGGCTCGACCAGGAGTGGGACACCATCGCCGCGATGATCGCCCGCGCGGCGGAGCGCGGCCCCCACCCGATGGCCTGGCGGCTGGCCGACGCCCTGAGAGACGTCATGTCCTGGAAACGGCCCATCGCCGAGTGCCTGCGCGTCGCCGAACTCGGGCTCAAGGCCGCCCGCGCCGAGCAGGACGGCCTGGGGCAGGGCGCGATGCTGATGTCCATCGGCTACGTACGCTGGCGGACCGCCGACCTGGACGCCGCCATCGACGCCTACCGTCAGGCGCTGCCCTTCCTGCGCCGCGCGGGCTGGCGGGCGGGCGAATCGGCCGTGCTGCGGGCCAGTGGGGTGGCCCTCGCGCAGGCCGGGACGCCCGAGCAGGCCGTCAACCGGTTCCGGCGGGCCCTGGCCATCGACCGCGAGCTCGGCAACCGCGCGGGCGAGACGTCCAGCCTCGGCAATCTGGCGGCGCTCTATCTCGACCTCGGCCGCCTGCGCGACGCGGAAGAGCGCCACCGGCAGGCGCTGGACGCGGCCGTCGAGATCGGCAAGCGTCGGCTTGAGGCCGTCGTCCGCACCAACCTCGGAGTGGTCCAGCGGGAGATGGGCCGGCTCGGGGACGCCTTCGACACGCTCAGCGGGTCATTGTCGCTCGGGCGCGAGATCGGGTCCCCGTACGTGGAGGCCATGGCGCTGGAATCCCTCGGCGGCGTGCATCTCGACGCCGGTCGCCACGAGTCCGCGCTCCAGGCCCTGTCGGAGGCGATCTCCGTGGCCAGGAGCGTCGAGAACCACGACACCGAGGTGCGCGCGCTGATCGGGCTGGCCCGGGCGAAGATCAGGAGTGGGGCCGCCGGAGACGCCGACGACCATCTCGCCGCCGCCGCGGCCGTCACCGAACACACCGGCCACCGGCCGAACCAGGTGGATCTGCTGCTGGCGCGCTCGGAGCTGGCCAGCTCCCGGGGCCTGCACGCGGAGGCGCTGGCCCACGCCGACGGTGCCCGCCGCCTGGCGGGCGACGGATTCCCCTTGGCGCTGGGCAAGACGCACAGCGCCGTCGCGGCCGCGTACCTCGGCCTGGGCGATCCGGCCGCCTGCCAGGAGCACTGCGAGGAGGCGCTGCGGATCTTCCGCCGGACGGGGCAGCGGCTCGCCCAGGCCAGAGCACTGATCACGCTGGGGCACGCGCTCCAGAGCACGGGGAACGAGGGCGCCGCCCGATCGGCTCGGCGGCGCGCCCACGCCATCGCCACAAAAGCGGACGCCTCGCTATAGCTGCCTGATGAACGGGACGCCTTCGTAACCCGCCCGGCGCGCGGCCCGCAGCGCCGTCCCAGGCGTCGGCCCCTCCGCGATGACCGCGTCGTCGTCGACGGCCACCCAGGTGTCGGCCGGCCGGTCGGCCGCGGTCCGGGCGGTGCGGAGCCCGGCCGCCAGCCGATCGACCCGCCCGGAGGTGTCGACCACCGACGCCGGCTCACCGAGCCACCGGCTGGTACGGCGTTCCGCCCCGTGGATCCGGCGCCAGACCAGGTACTGCACCAGGATCGCCGGCCCCAGCACGGTGAGGAACGCCATCCCCGAGCGGAGCACCCCGGTGGCGAAGCCGACCTGTACCACGATGATCAGGCCGACGCCGACGGCGGCCCCGATCCATCCCGCGGTCCTGCCGAACGCCTTGGTCGCGACCATCGGCCACAGCGCGAGCATCAGGCAGTCGCCGAGACCCGCCGCCACCGGCACGGCCCCGGTCGTCACGGCGAGCAGCGGCGCGAACGGATAGCCTTCCACCTGGGCCAGGAACTGATCGGTCATGTCGCCGAGACCGGTCGCGAACAGGTCGTACACCGCCAGCGCACTGGCGAACGCCGCGACGTGGCCGGCGGTCATCCCCGTCTGCGTCCACAGGCTCGTCACACCGATCACGACGATCATGATGAGGGCCGCGTTGAGCACCAGGACCACGGTGTCGTACCCGGCGATGGCGGCCCCGGCCGTGGCGGCGACGAGCAGGACGGCCGCGGCCGTGGCGAGCCGTCCGCCCAGCAACGGCCCGAGCGCCAGTTGGAGGCTGACGAGGAACATGACGCCGAACACCGCGGAGACGGCCGGCGCCGGCATGGCCAGGTAGGTGACGGGCATCACGACCACCAGGCAGCTCATGATGAGCACGTCGGAGGTGGTGGAGCGCCCCACCGGCGGACGCGGCAGCCGATACCGGTGCACGTAGCCGAGGCCGAGCACCACGATCAGCGCGATGAGGAGGTCGAGTAGCGCGAAGTTCTGCAGGGTGAACATGGGGTCTCCGGGCGGGTGGTCGCCGTTATGAACGCGACGTCTCGAAGCTGTGCTCGTACAGGTCCGCGCGGACGCGGCACGGCTCGGGAAGATCTCGGGCCTCGTCGACGAGCACGATGTCGGCGACCTGGAGCGAACGAGCCGTCGCCAGGTCCTCGATCCGGCCGAGCACACCACCTGGTGCGACGACGTGCAGGTCGGGCTTGAGCGGGTCGCCGGTCAGCGCGTACCGGGTCGGCAGCGGGACCTCCCGCACCCCCTGCAGCACCTCCAGGATGTCGCGGGCGGTCGGACCTCCGGTGAAGTGCTTGGCCCGCCCGACGATCGGCGAGGTGGCCGGTAGCTGGGCCAGCTCGCAGCCGTAGGGTTCGTCCGGGAGCCGGCGGACGAGATCGCCCGTCCGGTAGCGGACCAGCAGCGTCGTGTCGCGGTAGGGAGCGTACGGCGTCGCCACGAGCTCGCCGATCTCACCCACCTCCGCCGGGGTGTCGGCGTTCCGGTCGAGCACCTCGAAGTGGGCCTGCTCGGAGGCCAGATGAAGGTGCTGCCGCGTGCACACGAGCCCCGTGGTCGGCACCAGCTCCGTCATCCCGTACACGTCGGAGACCGGTACGTCGAACACCTCGCGCACCCGTTCGCGGAGCGCGTCGGTCAGGATCTCCGCGCCGGTCAGGATCTGGCGCAGCCCGAAATCCCTGGCCTGCCAGCCGTCCTGCTCGGCCCGCTGCACGAGCGCCCCCAGATAGGAGGGGACGGTGTACAGGTCGGTGATGTGCGGCGCCTTTCCCGGCAGGTGCAGCGGCGTGGCCAGCCGGTCCAGCGCGATGCCCGGGTCGACCAGCCCCTGCGCGACGAAACCGGCGCCGACGAGGCCCAGCGCCCGCTGCACCGAGATCAGGCCCACCGTCGCGCGCGAGCTGACGCACGACATGCTGACATGGTGTTCCCGCACGCCCCCGACCATCAGGTACGAGATCGCCGACAACACCGCCGAGAGGTCCAGCTCATACCGCGAGAACCAGACGACGGTCGGCGTCCCGGTAGTGCCGGTGGTCTGTGCCATCAGGACCGGTTCGCTCTTGTCGGAGATGAACGCCGGCCCGGCGCCGCGCAGGGCCGACTTGGGCGTGGTCGCGACCTGGTGCAACTGGTCGAGACCGATGCGGCTCGGATCGACGCCGTGCTCCTCGAACCAGAGCCGGTAGTAGGCGGTGTGCTCGGCGGCCTGGCGGATCGCCTGGCGCAGCCGCCGGTCCGCCATCGCCCGGCGGATCTCCGGGTCGTCGACACCGCTGCCGGGCAGCATCTCGTCGGCGCCTTCACCGGGCTCGCCCAGCTCGTCGAGCGTCTGGCGGAGATCGATCACCATTTTGCGCAGGGCGTCCACGTCGAATCGGCCGCCGCGGAGCACGGTGGCCACATAGCGAAGCTGTCGAGCGGCTGTGGCAAGCATGGGGCCTCAATTCATCTGACGGCGCAGAAGGGCCGGTCGGCCGGTCCCGGAGACCGGCCGACCGTGTTCCATCAACTGCAGGGCAGCTGGAACAGTGCGGTCGTCAGGGTGCTGAGTGCGTACCTGGCATAGCGCAGGCTCATTCTGACCACAGGTTCCTCCATTCCGATGGAGGCGATCGCCTCCGGGCCAACGATCGCGGCGGACTCCACAATGGCTCCACACGCGCACCACATGCGCGAGTCCTCTCGGCTCCCCTCGGTGGGCCGCAGGACGGGACTGTCCCGGCCGCCCGGCCGGCTGGCGGGCCGGGACGACGGCGAGGTGCCATGGCAACCACCGCCCATCACTCGGAAAGGGTGCGCCCATGATCAGGAAACTCGGCCGCCTTCTCACCACGCTGGTGGCCGCCGCTCTCATCGTCGGCCTGACGTCGTTACTCCCCCCTCGCGCGGACGCCGAGGTCGCGTCGAAGCCGGCCGCCTCCGGCAGCCTGGCCGACCACTGCAGCCCGTACACCAACGCGCAGTTCTGGCACACGAGCGTGCGCTGGGGACGGGTACGCGAACGAGTCTGCGTCGAGGAGAACTCACGCCGTCAGGTGCGGGCGGTCGCCCAGTTCGCGGTCGACTGGCCCCGCCGCTGCACACTGTCGGCGGGCCTGCCCCCGCAGGTGTCGGGCACGTGCGACAGCAACGCCTACAGGTTCAGGAGCCTCAGCATCAAGAGCCTCCGCATCGTCTTCGGCTACACCGCGCCGAACGGGGTGCGCAGGAACGGGCTCGTCTGCAAATTCGAGTCACGATGGAACGTCGTCAACGTCGACGGCAGAAGTGACACCAAGCGCTGCTGGTCGAGCTGGCGCCCGAAGCTCAGGGGAACCTACCGGGTCAGGATCGACTACATAGAGGCGGACGTGTTCGACGACGGCCAGGGCTACAAGAAGCTCGCGCCGATCTCCGACACCTTCGTCCTCACCTGACGCTCAAAGGGTTCGGAGCACCGCTTCCGCGATCGCCCGGCTGTAGCGAATCACGCCGGGCGATCGCACCATGCAGTGGCCGGACTTCTCGGGTGCGAGGCACAGCGGATACTCGCTTTTTTCCGGATGGATTCTCGCGACGCCGCCGAACGCCTCGGGAAGGGTGCACAGGTCATAAAGGCGCTCTTCCTCATTGCACGGAAGATACTGCGTCCAGGTGTAGCGGCCTTTCGGAATGTGCTTGTAGAAGTAGACCTCCATGCTGATCTCTCTGCCGGCGTCGATCACATGACCCTCGCCGAGGTCGTTGACCAGCCGCTGGTAGACGTCCCGGTTGAGGCGAAGGGCCCGGTTGGGATCGCTCTTGTCGGGTCCCTGCAGAACCCACATGATCTTCGGCGGGGTCGTTTCGCCGGTCGCGTACTCCGCGTACCCCTGTTTGATCTGCTCGACGGCCCGGCGCGCGGCCTCGTAATAGTGATCGAAATAAGGGCCGGTGCCGAACTTCGCCCCCGTGCATTCCGACACGAAGCCCCAGAACTGGAGCACGACCAGCCTCGGCCTGACCTGGTCGACGAGGGCCGGCAGCCGGCCGTCCGCGGGGATGCCGGAGCGGGCGCCGTCCAGGAAGTCGCAGAGCGCCGCCTCGGGGCGGGCGGCGACCGTCACCGCGCTCCGGCCGCTGGTGTGCAGGAAGTAGGTGAGCGCCGCGGCGGTCTCGGTCGCGAGGGAGTCACCGACATAGAGGACCGGCGCACCGCCCAGCGGGGGCGGCGGTGGCCGGCGCAGAGTCGCGGGGGCGGGCGGGGCGATGCCGGTCAGGGCCGGGGAGGGCGTGGCGCCCGCCCGGCTCTGCGCGGGACCCCGGCTCACGAACCAGATGCCCCCGGCCACGATCAGGGCCAGCCCGATGCCGATGACGATCGGTAATCGCCTGAGGCGTACGCGCGAAGGAGGGGGATCCTCGGCGGGGCCGCCTCCCGCGATCCGGCGGCGGACCCGTACCCACTCCTCCGCCTCGCCCTGGTCGCAGCCGCAGGCGCGGACGAAGGCCACCACCAGGAGTTCCGACGGAAGCCGGCCGCGATCCAGCGCGTTGCTGATCGTGGTGCGCGGCAGGGCGAGCCCGCACCGCTCCGCCTGCTTCTCCATCTGCCGGTAGCTCAGGCCGCTCCAGTCCTTCAACCGGCGCAGCGCCGCCACGAACTCCGTGGGCGTCGTCGCTCCCTCAGGCGACGGCCGCTCACCCTCTGAAGTCATCCCGCCTCCACCGGAACCCGCGACCTCGAAAGTGCTCGGATATCAGTAGACCAGGCGGGCGCTTGGGAGCGCGGTGATCGGGTAGATCGCGCGCTATGTCGGTTTCGCAGGGATATCGGGGTTGGTTGCTGGACGGCCGCTACCGGCTGCAGGCCGAACTCGGCCGGGGCGGCATGGGCCGGGTCTGGCGCGGCCACGACGAGCTGCTCGATCGCCCGGTCGCCGTCAAAGAGGTCACCCTCGACCAGCAGCCGCAGCGCGAACGCGAGGTGCTGCTGGGCCGCACGATGAGCGAGGCCCGCCTGGCCGCCCGGCTGTCGCATCCGCACATCGCCACCGTGTACGACGTGGTGGTGGCCGACGAGCGGCCCTGGATCGTGCTGCAGCTGGTACGCGCCCCCACCCTGGCCGACGTGCTGGCCGAACGCGGGCCCCTGCCGCTCGCCGACGTGGTCAGGATCGGCCTTCAGGTGCTGGAGGCGCTGCGGGCGGCACACGCCGCCGGCATCGTGCACCGCGACGTCAAACCGGCCAACATCCTCCTGGACGACGACGGCCGGCACGCGGTCCTGACCGACTTCGGCCTGGCCACCAGCCTGGAGCGGCCGGTCCAGAGCGGTCTCACCCAGGCGGGCATCGTGGTCGGCACCCCCGCCTACATCGCCCCCGAACGCGCCCGCGGCGCGGCCCCGACCCCCGAGAGCGACCTGTGGTCGCTGGGCGTCACGCTGTACACCGCGGTCGAGGGCCACTGCCCGTTCGAGCAGGGCAGCGCCCTGGCCACCATCAGCGCCGTCCTCACCGCGGATCCGGCCCCCTTCGAACACGCCGGCTCGCTGGCGCCCCTCCTGGCCGGCCTGCTGGCCAAGGACCCGGCCCGCCGCACCGGTATCGACGCCGCCCACCGGCGCCTGCGCCGTCTCACCGCCGCCCCCATCGAGCAGCCGCCGCCCGATCCCGCCGCCGGGCGCCGGCCTTGGGTCAAGTACGCGCGGCCCGCGGCGGCGGCCCTGATCGCCGGTGTGCTGGCGGTCACCCTCTGGCCGGGCGAGCAGGGCGGCGCGCCCGCCGCCGAGCGGCCCTCCTCCGGCACGCCCGCCACCTCGGCCCCGGCCACCGCGGACCTGCGGGCACAACGCGTGTCCATCGAACGCGGCACTTCGACCGATCGGCACCGCCCCGCCCGCACCCCTGCGGTGACGGACTTCGTGCCCCCGGGGCAGGCCAAGAAGGTCACCGGCAAGAATGGTCAGGTCAAGCACGGACACGGCAAAGGCGGGGCCAAACGGTGACCATCGACAAGATCGCCTGGATCCATCTGGACCACGGCAAGATCCTGAGCACCCGCTCACGGGGCAAGGACGCCTACTACATCCCCGGCGGCAAACGCGAACCCGGTGAAACCGACCTCGACACGCTCGTTCGCGAGATCGGCGAGGAGCTCTCCGTCACCATCGTCCCCGCCACCGCCACCCACGTCGGCACCTACCAGGCCCAGGCGCACGGCCACGCCGACGGCGTCACCGTACAGATGACCTGCTACACCGCCGACCACCACGGAGAGCCGACGCCGAGCAGCGAGATCGAGGAGGTCATCTGGCTGACCTACGCCGACCGGGACCGGGTGTCCCCGGTCGACCAGGTCATCTTCGATCACCTGCACGAGACCGGGCGACTCCACTGACGTTCCCCGCCGGATCCGGTGTACGGCGCGGTGCCGGCACTGACGGTGAACCGGCTCAGGCGCTCTCGCCCTTGATCGCGAACAGGTGCCGCACCTGACCGGCCGAGTGACGGAGCCGGTCCAGCAGGATGCCCTCGCGTAACGCCCAAGGGCAGATCTGCACGCTCGTCAGGTCCAGGGCGGCCAGCGTGGCGTCGGCGACGATGGCGCCGGCGAGGATCTGCCGGGCGCGGGCGGCCGAGACGCCGGGAAGCTGCGCCCGCTGTACGGGAGTCCGGCCGGCCAGCAGTTCGATGGCCTGGCGCAGGTCGTCACGGCGGAGCTCACGGGTGACATGAAGCCCGTCCTTGGCCTTCGCCGCCCCGCACAGGCGGGCGAGCTGGGAGAAGGTCCTGGATGTGGCGACCGCCGTCGCCTGGCCGGCGCGGTGCCTGGCGGTGATCTCGCCGACGCCCTCGGCGAGCACGGATTCCACGTGCTCGCGCAGCCGCCGCCGGTGTTTCTTCTTCACGCGCTCGGGGTCCGGCAGGCGGTGGCGGGTCAGCCGGCCGGCGCCCAAGGGGAGGGAGAGTGCCAGGTCAGGGGTTTCGCCGCCGCCGTAGGCGAGCTCCATGGACCCGCCGCCGATGTCGGCCAGCAGGATGGGCCCGGCGGACCAGCCGTACCAGCGCCGGGCGGCCAGGAACGTCAGCCGGGCCTCCTGCTCGGCGTCCAGGTAGCCGACGCGGACGCCGGTGACGGCCTGGATCTCCGCCAGGATCGGATCACGGTTGGCGGCGTCGCGGATGGCGGCGGTGGCGAACGGCAGCAGTTCGTGCACCCGGTGATGCGCGGCGACGGCGGCGGCCTCGCCCACGGCCTCGGTCAGCCGGTCGATCCCGGCCCGCCCGACGAACCCCTCCCGGTCGATCACCTCGGCCAGCCGGACCTGGCGCTTCAGCGTGGCCACCGGTTGCGGCGGGTGGCCCGCCGCGAGGTCCGCGATGCGCAGATGGGCGGTGTTGGAACCGATGTCGAGCACGCCTAATCGCATGGCCCAAGCGCTACCCCGCCCCGGGCCCGACCAATCTCCGTCATCAGGGGCAGAGCCGGCCCGCCAGCCAGTCCACGACCTTGGTCACGAAGCTGATCCGGTTGGAGATGTGCCGGATCTCGTGGCCTTCGTCCTGGAAGATGAGGTGATCGCAGGGGACGTGGAGGGCGGTGGCCGCCCTGATCACCTGCTCGGCCTCGTACAGGGGGACGTTGGTGTCCTGGGCTCCGTGGACCACCAGGACGGGGGCGGTGAGCCGGTCGAGGGCGCGCAGGGGTGACAGGGCGCGGAGCAGGTCGCGGTCGGTGTCCGGGTGGCCGTACTCGCTGATCGCGGCCGCCGCGATCCAGGGCTCGGTGCGGGCGTAGAAGGTCTCGAAGTCGGCGATGCCGCTCACGGTCACGCCGGCGCGGAAAAGGCGCGGGTGGGTGACGAGGGCGGCCAGGGTGAGGTAGCCGCCGTACGACCAGCCCATGCAGGCCAGCCGGTACGGGTCGCCGGCGCCCAGCCGCACCAGCTCGGCCGCGCAGTCGGCCACGTCGTTCACCGCGTGGAAGCGCAGCTCGCGGTCGTCGGCCTGGCGGAAGGCGCGGCCGTACCCGCCGGAGCCGCGCACGTTCGGGGCGAGCACGCCGATCCCGGCGGCCAGCAGGTTCTGGAAGAGGGGGTTGAACGTGGGCCGCTCCTGGTCTTCTGGGCCGCCGTGCAGGAACAGCACGAACGGAGCCGGCCCCTGCGCGTGCGGCGGCCGGTAGAGCCAGGCCGCCAGTTCGAGGCCGTCGCGGGCCGGGAAACGTACCAGCTCGGCGCCGGCCGCCGCGGGCAGCCGGCCGGCGCCCGCCGCGTGCCGGTAGCCGCCCCGGTCGAGGTCGCACAGCAGGACGTGCGAGGGCTCCT
Source organism: Nonomuraea solani (assembly GCF_900108335.1). Taxonomy (GTDB): domain Bacteria; phylum Actinomycetota; class Actinomycetes; order Streptosporangiales; family Streptosporangiaceae; genus Nonomuraea; species Nonomuraea solani. The sequence continues at coordinate 370,839 of NZ_FNVT01000006.1, read as the reverse complement.
GCGGACTCTCGGCGGCCAGCGCGGCGAGGGTGCCGTCCCAGCCGATCCGGGCCGAGGTGACCACGTCGGCGGGCGGCGGCGGGAGGTGCCGGAGCTCGGACGTCTCCAGCTCCAGGACGTCCAGCTCGGAGCGGCCGTGCGTGTTCCACACGAGCAGCGCGCGGCACCCGTCGGCGCTCAGCGCGAACCGGTCCAGCTCCGCGTCCTGGCGTTCGGCCAGCACGACGGCCCCGGCGTCCTGGCGTACCGCCAGCAGTGCGGACCGGTCGCGGCCGGCGTCCGACACCAGGTAGGCGGTCCGGCCGTCGGGGGAGAGCGCTCCGTCGTCGGTGGACCCCGGCAGCCCTGGCAGCAGCCGCCGCTCACCGCTCGGCAGGTGCGCGCCGAGCGCCTCGGCGGCCAGGTCGGCCGCGTACATGTGCCGGCGGCCCCGCGGCCCCCGCCGCAGCAGCATCTTCGCGTGGTCGCGGCTGACGGCGGCCGGCCTCAGCAGCGGGCCGGCCGCGATGACCTGGCGGCCGCCGGTGACCGCGTCGATGAGCACGGCCCGGGTCACGCCGTCGGCCGACGTCTCGGCCACCAGGAGCGTCTCGCCGCGTCCCGTCCAGCGCACCAGCGTGGCCGAGCCGCCGTCGGGCGCGGCGAGCAGGCGCAGGTCGCCGCCGTGCGGCTGGACGGTCCACACCTGGGTGTGCTCGCCGCCGCCGGGGGCCACGAGGACGGCCAGGTGTGTCCCGGTCGGCGCCCAGCTCACGTCGGCCGCCGGCTGCGGCCCGGTGTCGACGGCCCACGGCTCGGCCTCCCCCTGAAGGGGCTGGATCCACACCCGTGGGGAGCCGTCCTGGTCGCTGACGAAGGCCACGGCGCTGTTGTCCGGCGCCAAGGCGGGAGCCACGCAGCTCCACGCGGTCAGGCTTTCGGCGGCGGGCAGGTGCGACGGGCCCCCGATGGTCTGAACCATCACACGTCGTGCGCCTGCAGCCACAGCTCCAGCAGGCCGAGCTGCCACAGGGTGTTCACGCCGGTCGTCGCCCTGTCCTGTTCGGGGTCGGCCAGCAGGCGGTCCACGTAGTCCCGACGGAACAACCCCCGCTCGCGGGCGGCCCGGCCGGTCAGCGCGTCGCGTACGAGGTCGAGCAGCGCCCCCTCGACGTGCCGGATGGCCGGAACCGGGAAATACCCCTTGGGCCGGTCGATCACCTGGGCCGGCAGCAGCGGCCGGGCGGCGTCCTTGAGCACGCCCTTGCCGCCGTGAGCCAGCTTGAGCTCGGCGGGACAGGCCGCGGCCAGCTCCACCAGCTCATGATCGAGGAACGGCGTGCGCGCCTCCAGCCCGTGCGCCATCGTCATGTTGTCGACCCGCTTGACCGGATCGTCCACCAGCATGGCGGTCGTCTCCAGCCGCAGGACGGCGTCCAGCGCGGTGTCGGCGCCCGGCCTGGCCAGGTGGGCGCGGACGAAGTCACCGCTGGCGTCGTGGTCCAGCAGGCGGTCAGGCGACAGGATCGCGGCCAGCCCTTCGTGGGGCCGGTCGAAGAACGCGCGGGCGTAGACGTCGGCGGCCTGCTCGCGCGCCACCTCGGCCAGCGGCGGGAACCAGCTGTAGCCGGCGAACACCTCGTCGGCCCCCTGGCCCGACTGCACCACCTTGACGTGCTCGGCGACCTCCTGCGACAGCAGGTAGAAGGCGACGCAGTCGTGGCTGACCATCGGCTCGCTCATCGCCCGCACCGCGTCCGTCAGCCCGTCCAGCAGGCGGGTGTCCGGGATCCGGATGCGGTGGTGGTCGGTGCCGAAACGCTGCGCGATCAGGTCCGAGTAGACGAACTCGTCGCCCTGCTCGCCGCCGGCCGGCTCGAAGCCGATGCTGAACGTGGCCAGGCCCTCCTGCCTCTCCTCGGCCAGCAGCGCGACGATGAGGCTGGAGTCGAGGCCGCCGGAGAGCAGCACGCCCACGGGCACGTCCGCGACCATCCGCCTGCGGACCGCCGTGCGCAGCGCGCCCAGAATGGCCTCGCGCCACTCCTCGCCGCTCAGCCCGGCGTGCTCCGGCAAGGCGCCGCGCGTGTGGGGCGGGTCCCAGTAGCGGTGTTCGGTGCCGCCGCCGTCCGCCTCGATGACCCGTACCGTAGCCGGGGGTAGTTTGCGCACCCCGTTCAGGATCGTGCGCTCGCCGGGCACCAGCGCGTGGAAGGTCATGTAGTGGTGCAGCGCCACCGGATCGATGCTCGTGTCCACCTCGCCGGCGGCCAGCAGGGCGGGCAGGGAGGAGGCGAAGCGCAGCCGCCGGGCGTTCTCGGAGAGGTACATCGGCTTGATGCCGAGCCGGTCACGGCCCAGCGTGAGCCGGCCCGTGTCACGCTCGGAGACGGCGAAGGCGAACATGCCCTTGAAATGGTCGACGCACTCCGGCCCCCACCGGTGGAAAGCCTTCATCAGCACCTCGGTGTCGGAGGTGGAGTAGAAGCGGTAGCCCGCGCCGCGCAGCTCCTCTCGCAGCTCGCCGTAGTTGTACAGGCAGCCGTTGAACACCACGGCCAGCCCCAGCTCGCCGTCCACCATCGGCTGGGCGGCCTTCTCCGACAGGTCGATGATCTTCAATCGGCGGTGGCCGAGCGCCACCGGCCCCCGCGACCACAGACCCGAGCCGTCCGGGCCGCGCTCGTGCATCACCTCGGTCATCCGGCCGACGTCCCCCATGTCCGCCTCGGCGCCGTCGAAGCGCAGCTCACCGCTCAATCCGCACATGCCGGCCCTCTCAAGACGCCGCGGACCGGTAGGCGGGCGGATCGTCCGCGGGCCGGTCCCAGTCGCAGGCGCGGGTCTCGGCCAGCAGCAGGTTCACGACGTCGGCCAGCCGTCCCCGGCGGGCGAACGCGCGCCGCTGGCGCTCCGCGGAGCTTCCCCTGGCCAGTGCCTCGCCGGCCAGCCCGGAGACGAGCTCCCAGTCGCCCGACTCCTCCAGTTGCGGCCGCAGGCCCTCGACCAGGCGCCGGATCACGACGGGCGCCGGTCGCGGCACGCCGCCCACCGGGTCGATCAGCTCACCCTCCAGCCCCGCGCGCGCGGCCTGCCAGGTCGCCGCGCGTACCGCCGCCAGGTGCACGTCGCGCTCCACCCCCTGGCGCACCGCCTCCACCTCCCGGGCCACCAGGGCGCGGAACAGGCCGGCGATCAGCACGATGTCCTGGACCCGGGGGCAGGAGTCGCAGATGCGCAGCTCGACCGTGGGCACGTGCTGCGACGGCCGGATGTCGGAGTAGATCATCCCGGGGTCACTGATGACGCCCGACCGGATGAGTTCGTTGATCATGTCCTCGTACTCGGCGGCGGAGTCGTACTTGGCGATCGGGCCGGCGGTGGGCCAGCGCTGCCACACGAGGCTGCGGTAGCTGGCATAGCCGGTGTCCTCGCCGTCCCAGTAGGGCGAGCTGGCCGACAGCGCCAGGAGCGGGGGCAGCCACGGCGCCAGCCGGTGCGCCACCGCGACGGCCAGGTCGGGGTCGCTCACCTCCGCGTGCACGTGCGTGCCGCAGATCAGTTGCTCTCGCGTGAGCTGCTGGTAGTCGCTGAGCATCCGCTCGTAGCGCGGCTCCGGTGACACCTTCAGCTCGCCCATGTCGGCCAGCGGGGCGCTGCCCGCCGCGTTGATCCCGAGCTCCACCGTGTCGGCCTGCCGGATCAGCTGCCCGCGCAGGTCGCACAGGTCGCGCGCCAGATCCTCCAGCGCCAGGAAAGGCGCGCTGTTGGACTCCACCGTCGAACGCTGCAGCTCCTGCGCGAAGCTTCCCTCGGGCAGCGCCTCCAGCAGCAGATCGGCTCGTGCCGTCAGACGGTGGGTACGGAGGTCGACGACATGGAACTCCTCCTCCACACCCACCCGAATCGCTTCCTCGTCCCCCTCCACGACCATCACCCCCGGTAGATCCGACACGTACAGGTTTGTCTACTCCCCAGAAAACGGCCTTCCGCACGTGAAGGCCCAGTTGAGCCGGGTCGGCCGACGCCGGAGAGCAGGCCGCCGGAGAGCAGGACATCGGCGAGCAAGGGGCGGGGGCGCTTTCCGCCGCGTCGGCTCGGCTTGCCTGGGCGTCAGCCACGGATCCCACGGCCGGACGGCGGTATTCCGCCGGCGCTCGGTGTGCTTGACTGTTCGATGAGCCGGGCGAACTATCTTGTTCTGGGCGCGATTCCCCTTCTGCCGGCCAATTGGTATGTCGTTGCCATGATCATGGGGCGCGACTGTGTCCGGTATGAGGGCGGCAACATCACCGAATGCGGTGGCGGGTTTTCCGAGGAGCAGATGTCCGCCGGAGCGGGAGTGATCGCGCTGGTGTTGTTCGTCATCCAGATGGGGCTGATCGTTCTGGTGACGCGGCGTACGCGATAAGATACGCGGGTGGATCGTAGTCGGCGGCGGGGTCTTGAGCTGGAGGGCGCGCTGCTCGATGCCGCGTGGGACGTGCTGGTCGAGCACGGCTATCACGGCTTCACCTACGAGGCGGTCGCCGCCCGTGCCGGGACGAGCCGACCGGTGCTCTACCGGCGCTGGCCGCGGCGCGACGACCTGCTGCTGGCCACGCTCACCACATACTGGCAGCCGATCGCGGTGCCCGACACCGGGAGTCTGCGCGAGGACGCGGTCGGGTTCCTGCGCAACGCCGATGCCGACCGCGCGGGCATGATCTCGGTGATGAGCGTGCAGTTGGAGGGCTACTTCCGCGACACCGGGACCAGCCTCGGCGAGCTACGAGACGCTCTCGTGCCGCCGGGCCTGGCGAGCGCGTTCGAGATGATCGTCGCCCGCGCGGTCGAGCGCGGTGAGCTGCCCGACGTGCCGCGTTCGTCCCGCGTGGTGAATCTGCCGCTCGATCTGCTGCGTCACGACATGTTCCTGACGATGCGGGCGGTGCCCGACGAGTCGATCGTCGAGATCGTGGACGAGGTGTGGCTGCCCCTGCTCAGGGCCTGAGCCGGTCAGATGCGGACCACCGCCGTGCGGGCGTGGCCGCGGCTGCCACCGACCTCCACCTTGACCGACTTCTTCGACTTGCGCACGCCGCGGCTCTTCTCCTTGAGCGATTTCACCGGCCAGGGCAGCGAGATCTTCACCTCGTCGGCGGTTCTGGACGGGTCGGAGACCGCGAGCCGTACCTGCTGGTGGTCGCGGCGGATCAGCAGTGTGCAGGGGCCGTCGGCGGTGAGCGGGCCGTCCGGGGTCTTGACGGTGCCCGCGCGCCAGAAGACGGCGGCGAGCAGGTCGTCGCGGGAGATGGCCTGCACCGTGCCGGAGTTGGCGAGGATCTTGACCCGCCGGCCGTAGGTCTCGGTCTGCGCGCTGGAGGCGTCGGGCAGCACGGCGTAGGCGTAGCGCTTCTTGCGGGGATCGACGCCGTGGTCGATGAGGATCGTGGTGTAGTGCCGGGTGACAGGGGTTGTGTCGCCGCCGGTGGTCGCGCCCGTGTCGATGTCGCGCCAGCGGCCGGTGCGCTTCTTGCGGATCACCTTCGCGTCCGCGCCGTCGAGCAGCGCGTAGCCGGCCACCCCGGGCAGATGGATCCAGTCGTCGCCCCGGGTCAGCGGCGGATGCCCGTCGTGGGTGTTGCGGTTGTCCACGACGGTCTCGACGCGGCGGCCGTCGGAGGCGGTGATGCCGGTGCCGAGGGCGATCACGGCGTCATCGAGCAGGAACCACGCCTTCTTGGCCCGCAGCGAGGAGCCGTCGGCGATCAGCTTCATGGCCGCCACGCCGTACTCTCCGTCGAGCGCCACCCCGCCCGCCCACGGCGTGGGCGGCAGGCGGCGCTTGCCGTGCCGGAGCTTGGCGCGCCGGCGGGTGTCGACCGTCGTGCCCGGCAGCCGGTACGGGTCGATCGTGGGCCACAGGTCGTCGTTCCAGTGGGTGAGGTCGCCGGTGTAGAGGTAGGTCATGCCGTCGCCGGTGTACCAGCCGCGCAGGTTCTCCTCGTTCATGGCCTCGGCCGTGCCGATCCGCTGCGAGCTCATCGCGATCGCGTAGGACCAGGTGGGACGGTGGTGGACGACCCGGTCCATGTCGGCGAAGACCCACGTGCCCGTCGTACGCGGCCCGACCGGCACCGACAGGTCCTGCAGCAGGGCGTTGGCCTTCGCGATGCTCGCCGGCGACGCGAGCGTGTCGTACGGGATGGCCTGGTTGCGGGTGAGCCAGCCCTTCACCAGCGGCTTCCAGCGCCGGGCATGACCCTCGGGCGCCGCCTCCAGCAGGGTGAGGATGGCCTCGACCGTCTTCTGGCCCGAGTGGTAGTCGCGGTGGCCCTGCACTGAGATCTGCCGGCCGCGTACGCAGTCCATCATCAGCCCGTCGACCATGAACGGCACGAACGAGCGATCCACGAGATCGTAGACGTTGCCGATGTCGCGAATCTCCCACGGCGAGCTCGCGAGCATGGCGATCAGCTTGGCCACACTCTCCAGGTAGTCCACGCCGTAGCTGCCGTTGTACGGGTAGATGTCGTGCTGGATGAACGAGCCGTCACGGTAGAAGCCGTCGCCGGGGCCCCTGGTCGTCCGCAGCAGGTCGCCGACCGCGTTCCTGGCTCGCTTGATGAGGCGAGCGTCGTGGGTGAGCAGGCCGCGCATCGCCACCGCCATGGCCTTGCCCGCCCGGTTGGCGCCGGTCTCGACGACGCCCGGGTGGCTGACGCGGCGCTCCGGGTCGGGGCACCAGCGGCGCAGCGGGCGCAGCCAGCGTTTGAGGTCGTTCTTGGGCAGGCCGTCGTACATCAGGGCGCACGTGTCGGTCAGCGCGCGGGGGACGCCGATCTCCCACCAGTACCAGTTGCTGTCCCGCCGGTCGAGGTCCTCGTGGTAGGCGTGCTCGTACAGGAAGTCCAGCGCCCTGGCGGCGGTCTCGGCGACCCGCTCATCGCGGTGCATGGCGGTGCCCGGCGTGGCCCAGCCGAGCGCCAGCGTGCGCATCCGGTTGTAGGCGCGGTTGAAGTTGCCCGTACGGGGGTCGCCGAGCGGCAGGTCGGGCCAGAGGCTCGGGCGGCCGGGGGCCGGCTTCAGCTTGCGCAGCACAGCGTTGGCCGAGCCCTCGATCGCCTGCGTCTTCTCGTTATAGGCGGGGTCGTACGATCCACCGGCCAGCAGGCCCACCCATCGTTCCCGCGCGGCGTCGAACGCGGCGGTGCTGATCGCCTCAGCCGGTCTGTCCCACAGGGCGAGGCCGGCCACGGTCGCGGCGCCCAGCAGGGCGGACCGCCGACTGAGGGGGTGGATCATGAAGACCTTTCCGACAATCGGGCAAATATCAATCGAAAGGATCATATGTCGGCAGGCAGGTGGACCAGTTCGGAAGCGATAGGCAGGCCCGTTCAGCGCAGCGACTGCGCGAAACGGAACAGGCCGGCCGGGTCGTAGGCGGCCTTGACCGCACGAAGGCGCGGCAGGTTGGCCCCGTAGTACGCCTGCGCCCAGTTCTCCAGGTCGGCGTCGGGATAATTGGGATAGACCGCCCCCGAGGCCCAGGGCGACACCCGCTCCCATGACCGGCGTAGCCACGCGTGCGCGTCCAGCCGGCGGCCGTCGGTGGCGCGGAAGCCGACCTGGACGGCCTGCTTGAGCAGGAAACGCGGGGAACGGTGGACGAACGCGCTCGCGTCGGGGGCGACCCGGCCGATGGCGCCCGCCCAGGGCACGAACTCCAGATCCCGGATCTCGCCGTACACGCGGTCGGCGGCCAGCCGTTCCAGCAGGTCCTCGATGGCCGCCCTGGGCAGGTGGCCGTCGAAGAAGCCCGACCTGTTCAGCCGCAGCCCGGGCCGCTCACCGGACGGCAGCTCCGTGACGGCGCCCGCGCCGCCGTCGGCGTAGGCGTGGTGACAGGCGGCGTCGGCGCCCTCCAGACGGGTGAGCCGCAGGTCGTTCAGCGGCGCGAGGTCGCCGACCAGCTTTCCGGCCTGCTCCTCCGGACCCGCGACGACGCCGAAGAGCACGGCGTACGGCGGCTCCTCAGGGAAGTCGCCGGCGATGACCGCGATCTCCAGGTTGACCTCGTCCGGCGCTTCCGGCGCCCACTGTTGCCAGGCTTCGACGAGGTCGGCGGCGCGGCCGAAATCACAGACGGCCTGCACGGCGGTGACCGGCACGACGGGCCGGGTGCGCAGCGTCACCCGCGTGACCACGCCGAAATTGCCCCCGCCGGCTCCGCGCAGCGCCCACAGCAGGTCGTCCTCCGCCTCGACGCACCGCCCGTCGGCCAGGACCACCCGCGCGGCCAGCAGGTGGTCGGCGCCGAGCCCGTACAGGCGGCTGAACACGCCGTATCCGCCGCCCAGGACCGCTCCCGTCACACCGACCGCGGGACACCAGCCGCAGGGCACCATTTGCCCGGTTTCGGCCAGGCGCCGGGCCAGCTCGCCGACCCGCACGCCGGGGCCCACCTGTACGCTCTCCGCGCCGACCTCGATGTCCCTCATCGCGCCGAGGTCGACGAGCAGGCCGGTCGTGGAGGAGTGCTCGGCGAAGCTGTGGCCGCCGCCCCGCAGGGCGAACGGCATGCCGCGATCACGGACGTACTCCAGCACGCCCGCCACATCGGCCTCCGAGGCGGGGCAGGCGATGGCGGCGGGCAGGTCGTCGGTGAGCGTGCCGAGGAAGGCCTTGCGCCTGGCCTGGTAGCCGGGCTCGCCCGGGTGGATCATCGGCGGGCGGGCTTTCCGGTCTGCAGCGCGTACAGCTCGGCGTAGCGCCCCTGCAGAGCCAGCAGTTCCTCGTGGGTGCCCTCCTCGGCGATGCGCCCCTGGTGCAGCAGGTAGATGCGGTCGGCGTGCCGGACACTGGTCAGCCGGTGCGTGATCAGCAGCACGGTCCGCTCACCGGCGAGCCCGCGGAGCGTCTCGTAGACGGCGTACTCCGCCTTGGCGTCCAGCGGCGCGGTCGGCTCGTCCCAGATCAGCAGCGGTCCGTCGCGGAACAGCCCGCGCGCCACCGCCAGCCGCTGCCACTGCCCGGCCGACAGCTCGTGACCGCCCCTGAAGTGCCTGGACAGCAGCGTGCGCCACCCTGCGGGCATCCCGGCGACGACATCGTCGGCCGCGGCGAGCGAGGCGGCCTCGCGCAGGGCGTGGTCGCCCGGGTCGGGACGGTCGTGGCGGCCCATGCGGACGTTCGTCCTGGCGTCGTGCGGCCAGCGCACGGGGTGCTGCGGCACCAGGACCACCCGGTCGGCCAGCGTGTACGGATCCAGCCCCGCAGTGTCGAGCCCGTCCCACCGCACCGCGCCACTGGTGGGCCGGTACAACCCCGCCAGCACCCTGGCCAGCGTGGTCTTGCCCGAACCGTTCTCGCCGACCAGCGCGATCGTCTGCCCGGCGTGGATGGTCAGGTCGATCTCGCGGAGCGCCGGATTCAGGCTGCCGGGGTAGGTGAAGCCGACGCCGTGCAGGGTGATGCGCTCGGGGGAGCGCGGCGCCGCCGTGCCGCGCGACGGTCGTTTCCTGCGGTCGGCGTCGGCGAGGAAGTCGTGGTAGTCGGCCACGTACAGGGACTGTTCGAACAACTGGTTGGCGGCCTGGGCGAGCTGCCGCAGCGCCGCGGCCGCCACCCGGACGGCGATCACCGCGGTGCCCGCCGCGGCCAGCGCGATCCAGCCGGCGTGCAGCATCAGCCCGAGCACGGCCAGCACCCCGGCCATGGCGAGGCCGGCCATCGCGCGGCCCGCGGTCCTGACCCGCGCCATGGACAGCCCGACCTGCGTCTCCTTCTCCTTCAGCAGGTCGGCCACCTGGCGATATTCGGCCAGCACGTACGGCTCCGCCTGGCAGGCCCGCAACTCGCCCGCCGGATCCCGCTCGGTGGCCAGCTCGGCGAGCAGTTGCACCCGGCGGTTCAGCGTGACCATGCTGCGCATGCCCGCGTACCCGCGCTGTGCCGCCTTCAGCACCGCCCACGCCTCCGGGATCATGCCGACGACCAGCAGCGGCACCAGCAGCGGGTGCAGAACGGCCAGCCCCGCCACCGCGGCCGTCACCCCGCAGGTGGCCCCGAGCAGGTCGATGGTGTTGCCCACCGCGCGATCGAGGTGGAACAGCCCCCGGTCACGGGCCCGGTGCAGGCCGTCGTAGAAGTCGGCGTCGTCGAAGTCGGTCAGTTGCACGCCGAGGGCGGCGGCGAACAGCCGCTCCTCCGCCGTCCGCCGCAGCGCGGGCTCCAGCCGTGCCCTGGCCAGCTCGACCGCCGCCTCGGCCGCCCCGCGCAGCGCCAGCATGGCGGCGACCAGGGCCAGGCCGGGCGCCGCCGCCAGGAGCCGGTCGGGCGCCGTCCCGGCGGCGAGCAGCTCGTCCAGCACGCGCGCGGTCGCCAGCAGCCCGCTGGCCGTCGCGGCGCCGGCGGCGAGCTGCAGGACGAGGATGGTGAGCGCGGGCCGCCGCCCGCTCTGCCAGATGAGCCGCAGCACCGGGAGGGTGATCGCCGACAGTTGCCGTGGCGTGCGCCGGGCCCCGTCCGGCCGCTCCAGGTGCCAGTACGGAGTGACGAGCTCCTCGTCCACGTGACTCACTCCAGGTCCGGGAGCAGCACGGACGGCAGCTCGCACGAAGGGTGCATGCGGAGCAACTGATACGCCACCCCGCCCAGCCCCGGCATCAGCCCCGGCGCGAAGGCGTCCCTGGCCAGGCCGCTGACCGGGCCGTTGACCTCCAGGCTGCCCAGGAGATGGGCGTCCAGCCGCTCCCGCTCCACCGGGGCGACCCCGGCCGCCCTGGCCAGCTCGATCGCCTCCCAGCAGCCGAGATCGCCGTGGCAGAGCGTGTGGTTCCAGCCGATGCCGCCGGTCCAGCAGGAGGCGGCGGCCCGCGCCAGCCTGTCGCGCCATCGGGCACCGCCCTCGCGGGCCAGCCGGTCGGCGGCGACGATCCCGATCCCGCCCGCGCCGTGGCACCACGCCTTGGCGGTGAAGCCGTCGTTACGCAGATCCAGCCAGCCACGCTGGCCCTGGTCGTAGAGGGACTCCTCGTAGGCGAACGCCGCCTCGGCGAGGTCGCCGGGACCGCCGGTGGACTCCGCCAGCCGGGCCAGCGCCCAGCCGATGCCGGTCGCGCCGTGGGCCAGCCCGCCGAGCCCCTGCGGGAAACGCGGGCTGGGCCAGCAGACCCCGCCGGCCCGGTGCTCGGCCAGCCCCGCGAGGCGCGTGCCGATCGACCGGGCCAGTTCGGCCCACCGTGTCTCCCCGGTCGCCTCGCTCAGCCGCAGCAGCGGGACGATCGCGCCCGCCATCCCGGACAGCAGGTCGTAGCTGTCGTCGGCCTCGATCGACTCCGGAAGCAGCTCGGCCAGCGCGCGGGCGCGCGTCAGCGCCTCCTCGCCGACAACGCCGAACCTGCGCAGCAGCAGCCAGCTCCACACCTGCGAGGCGATCCCGAGGTAGGCGCCGGGCGGCTCGGGCCGCAGCCGCATGCCCTCCCGCCGCCTGGCGGCGTCGCGATCCTCCGTGACGCGGATGGTGCGCAGGACCGCTGCCAGGAGCGGGTCCAGCTCGTCGATCTTCTCGGCCCGGCCGGGCGTGGCCTCCCGTGTGTACGCGGTCAGCAGGATCGCCAGGCCGTGGGCTCCGCCGTACACGTCGAGCGACAGCGGCTGCACGGCCCAGCCGGTGAGGTTGAGCACGGGAGTGATCCAGGTGACCGTGCCGTCCGCGCCGCGCACGGCGCCGTCCAGCACGGCTTTGAGGAGGCCGGCCGCCGCCGCGCGCCGCCGGGGCTCCAGCCGGTCGGTCCGCACGAGGCCGGGGGAGAGCTGTTCGAGGTCCGGCATCCACCCCTCGTTCAGGTACGCGCTGACCAGCGCCGCCTGCGCCACCCCCCGATCCAGGCCATGGTCGCGCGCCCGCCAGCGGGCCACGGCGTCGGCCACCAGGTCGCTCTCCGGGCCGCACCGGGTGCCGGCCGGGCCGGTCAGCATGCCGACGCGCGGCGTGGTGTCGAACATCGGGATGTCACCGTGGCACAGCTCGTCCACCTCGGCGGCGATGATGACGGGGTCGCCGGGCGCGCCCGGCACGTTCTCCGACATCTTGGCCAGCAGCGCGGCGGCCTTCGCGCGGGCGGGCGCCTCGTCGTGGAGCGCGGCGGGGTGCCAGAGCATGCGGCTCAGCTCGGCGTACGCCTCGGTGGCGCGCAGCACCGCGCGGACCGGGCAGTCGGCGAAGGCCGCCAGCAGCGGCTCCAGCTTGCCCGATCCGTCCAGTTCGGCCAGGCGGTCGTCGAGCTCGTCGAACCCGGCGATGATCAGGTCCCAGTAGCGGCCGAGCACCGGCTCGGGGCTGGGATGGTTGGCCGCCAGGGGCAGCTCCACCTGCTCGGTGCCCATGCGCGGGCTGTCGGTGCCCGCGTCGAGCACCACCGGCAGCTCGATCCGCGGCTGCTGGCCGGGCAACGCGCCGGCCGCCGACATGTCCACGCCCCGCCAGCCCAGGGCCACGCCGCGTCCGGGGAGCAGCCCGGTGCGCATCACCGAGGTGTTCACCAGGTCCACCGCCAGGTCGAAGGCGTGGCCGTATCCGGAGGGGCGGGCCGTGGCGTGCGGCGTGAACAGGCTCTCGCAGTCGACCACCACGGGGTGCGGACCGGCGGCGATGAGGTTCTCGGCGTGCAGGTCGCTGCCGCCGAGCAGGCGCATGAGGGCCAGCCAGTGGCCCATGCCGCGATAGAACGCGCGCAGCTCGCCGTCGTCGGCGCAGTGGCGGTGCCCGATGTGCTCGGCCCAGCCGTACCCCTGCCTGGTCACGACCGCGGGCACGCGCATGGTGGAGACGCCGAGGTGGGTGAGCAGGTCGGCGAGCACCGCGTCCACCGCCAGCGAGCGGGGTTTGTAGATCACCCGGCCGTCCTCGCCGTGCAGCACCACGACCGTCTGCCCGCCCCGGTGGCTGTCGCCGGCGCCGAACTCGACGCGTTCGAGCGCGCCCGACGGCGCTCCGGGAAGGGTGGCCAGCAGGGAACGGTCCTCGGCGAAGCGTTCCGCCAGCCGCCCGGCGGCCGCGCAACGATGGCGGACGACCGTCATGAGCCTGGCCATCATGGCCGGGTACGGCGCCGCCAGGTCATGCCAGAACGCCGGCTCCGCGACGCTTCGCTTCCATTCCTCCCAGCGAGCGGCGGGGTTGGCGGCGGTCAGGCGGCCGGACAGCCGGGCGGCGTTCACCTCCAGCACCAGCACCCTGGTGATCTTGCGGCGGACCTCCTCCTCGACGGACAGCGTGGCGCCCGTCAGAATCGCACCGCGCTCGGCCGGGGCGAGGCCGGTGAGCGACCCCAGCCGGGCCTCCAGGTCGGCCAGAGCGGGTCCGATCAGCGAGTCCAGCGGCGGGTCGAACTCACCGGCCATTCGCTCCGCCTCGCTCAGCAGCACTGATAGGTTCTGGAGCCCGAGCAGGCGGTCCCGCATCTGCCGGAGCCACCGGGCCCGGTCATGGTGATCTCAGACTCGACGTACATTCCGGGCAGCAGCGGGCCGACCGGGCTGTCCGGGTCGTCGCCTGTCCGCCAGGCGGCGATGATCTCCTCGGCCCTTTCGAGGGTGACGGTCATGCTGGCTCCCTTCTCGAACTTGGCGCCATGATCCGTGGCCGGAACCAGGGGCCGATAGACGCCATTACTGCGCACTTGACAGGACATGGCGGATATGAAAGAGACAGACGTGATCACCGTTTCTGCGGTAGATGATGATCGGATGCTCATCGACGGGCTGGACGCCTGGCTGGCGGGTGTCTCCGACGTACGGCTGACCGGACGGGCCGCGACCGTCGCCGAACTGCTCGTAACGGAGCGGTCACCGGCCGACGTGGTGCTCCTCGACCTGCTGCTGGCCGACGGCTCCGACCCGGTGGAGAACGTGCGCACGCTGGTACGGCAACGGCGGCGGGTGCTCGTCGTCAGCGTGGTCACCACGGGCGACATGGCCAGGAAGATGATCGACGCGGGGGCCTGCGGCTACCTCACCAAGGACCACGACCTGGCCGCCCTGGTGGCGAAGGTCAGGGAGGTGGCGGAGGAGGGGGTGGCCATCTCGCCCGAGGTGGCGCTGGGCTGGCTGGCCGACCGCGACGGCGACCGGCCGGTGCTGTCTCCGCAGGAGCACGCGGTGCTGCTGGCCTACGCCTCCGGCATGACGCTCACGGCGGCGGCGCGCAGCGCCGGGGTGCGGCCGGGGACGGCCAAGAACTACCTGGAGCGCGTCAAGGACAAGTACCGGAAGGCGGGGCGGCCCGCGTACACGAAGCTGGACCTCGCCGCCCGCGTCAGGGAAGACGGTCTGGCCACCTGAGCTTCAGGCAGGCTGGTCCGGCCACCTGAGCTCGACGCACACGCCTTCCCCGGGGGCCGTGATGACCTCCGCGCCGCCGCCCGCCTCACGCATGCGCCCGAAGACCGACGAGCGCAACCCGTAGCCGTACTCGACCCGGCCGGGATCGAAGCCCTGGCCCCGGTCGACCACGCGGACCGTCACCACGCCGCCGACCGCGAGGGCGGTGAGCCAGGCCTCCCGCTCCCCGGAGTGCCTGGTCACGTTGTTGAGCGCCTCCGCCGCGGCCTCCGCCATGGCCATGGCCACGTCGTCGGGCAGGTCGTCGGGCAGCGCCTCGGCGGCGTAGCGCACGCACAACCCCAGCCCCGACGCCCTGGCCACCGCCCTGGCCAGGCCGTTGGCCAGCCCGGTGGCGGCGCCCGAGGCGTCCTGCCTGATCAGCGTCCGTACGTAGGCCGCGTCGGCCGCGCACCGCCGCCGTACCTCCTCCGTGCGGTGATCCAGCCCGCCCCGGGCGATCGCGGTCAGCGTGGCCAGGACCGTGTCGTGCAACTGCCGGTAGTGCGCCAGCCGGGCCTGCTCGGCGATCCGCTCCGTCTCGGCCGCCAGCCGCTGCTCGGCCAGCCCGTCCAGCCGCGCGGCCTGCCCGGCGAGATAACGGCGGATGAAGAAGACGACGATCGCGAACCAGACGTAGCTGTTGATCTGCGCGGCCAGATCCAGCACCGGTGGGAGTCGCCGGCCGAGGTCGCCGGCGTGCACGATCGCGTACACCACGACCGGCGGCAGCAGCGCGGCGAACTGGATCGGCCGGTCGATGACCGCTCCGACCAGCGCCCCCGTCGCCAGCAGCGCGTGCCTGGACCAGCCGCTCTCGCACGTGCCCGAGTCGGGCGGGCAGGTGCCGGTGACCGCGACCAGGAGGGCGCAGGTGGCCAGGACGTCGATCACCACGGCCGCGGGCGCGAACCAGCCGCGCCGGGCGACCCAGTGGAACAATGTCACGTTCCAGGCCAGGGCCAGGGCGAGCAGCGCCGCGTTCCGGCCGGAGAGCGGCTCGTCGGCGAACAGGCTCGCGCACGCCGGCAGCAGGTAGCTGAGCCGCTGCAACATCAGCAGCATCGCCACGAACCGGCGTACACGCTCGCCGCTGGGCCGGGACGCCAGGAACAGGGGATCGCGCCAGCCGAGCGAGCCCCGCGCCGATGGTGGCCGCATGTGGAGTGGCGCCTTTCCGGCCGGGTCTTATCGCTCGATGTTCGCCGTCGTCTTGCGGACCGTGACCGGTTCGGCGAGCCGCTGCTCGTCGCAGACCCGCTGCAGCGCGTCGAGCGTCTCGTCGAGCCCGGCGCCTCGTCTGGGTCCCGGGGCGAAGGTGGCGGGGAGGTGGCGCATGCCGTTGATGACGCCGATGGTGTCGTAGTGGACCGTGCCCTCGGCCTCGCACCGATAGCCGGGCATGCGGTCGAGCACCTGCAGCAGCATGCGCTTGAACACGGCGCGGGCCACGTTCGAGCCGATGCAGCGGTGGATGCCCAGCCCGAAGCTGCTGTGCCGGTTCCCGGTGCGCGCCAGGTCGACGGTGTCAGGCTCGGGGAAGACGGAGGCGTCCCGGTTGGCCATCGCCCACGACAGCCAGAGGCGTTCGCCCTCCTTGAACCGGGTGCCGGCGACCTCGCAGTCGGCGGAGAACGTACGCCCGTCGCCCGGGGCCGGGGTGAAGAAGCGCAGGAACTCCTCGGTCGCGGAGTTGAGCAGGGTGTCGCGTTCGCGGCTCAGGCGCGTGCGCTCACCGGGGTGCTGGGAGAGCCATTCGAGCGCGTGCGCGGTCAGCGCCGTGGTGGTGTCGAAGCCGCCGCCGATGATCAGGACCAGCGACCCGACGAGGTCCTCGTAGTCCGGCGGCCGGCCGCCGATGTCGGCCCGGATGAGCGCGTCGATCAGGCCGGGACGCGGGTCGGCGCGGATCTGTTCCAGCTCGGAGACCAGATCCATCACCATGTCCATGTACATCTGCCCGACCCGCGCCGAGTCGGGAGAGTCCGGCGGCGTGTAGACCGCGGCGTGCACCGGCTCGTTGTAGATCGTCCATCTCTTGAGCGGGATGCCCATCATGGCCAGCGTGAGGACGGCGGGCACGACATTGGCCAGGTCGTCGACGAAGTCGATGCGCCCTTCCTCGATCCTCTCGTCCAGGCAGGCGCGGGTCACCTCGTCCACGAACGGCAGCCAGCGGGCGACGGCGGCCGGCGACAGGTACGGATTGAGCGCCTGACGGTAGTAGCGCTGCTCCGGCGGATCCATCTCCAGGAAGCCGGCCCTGCCGAACAACTTGGGCGTCGGAATCGTGATGCCCTTGTAGCCGCGCCGCTCGCCCTTGACATCATGGTCGTTGGACAGCACGTCGGCGCGGCGGGCCAGCTCGAACAACTCCCGGTTACCCGCGGCCACCCAGTGACCCTCGTAGGTGTCGCTCCAGGCGATGGGGCACTTGGTGTGCATCTCCTGGGCGACGGACTCGAACCGGTGGCGGTAGTCGGGGGTGTGACGATCGAAGTCGTACCGGTTGCGCTCGTCCTGGCTCACGCGTCGCTCTCCTTGTCGTCGAGGAGCACCGGTCATAAAGCGGCGATGGCCCGTTCCGGACAGGACCTGATGGCCTCGGCCACCCGCCCCTCCTCATCGACGGGGACGTTCTCGTTCACGACCGAGGAGTGGCCGTCGATCTCGTCGAGCTCGAACACGTTGGGGGCGATCATGTTGCAGAGCGTGTGCCCTTGGCACAGCTCGGGGTCGACCCGCACCTTCATGCCGGCGCCTCCCTTGGATGAGCCTGGAGCATGGGAACAAACGTGCTGTGCCGAGGCCGTATATTAACCCGCCCCGGGTGCCGGCGTCGAAGCCGTCCGCTCCGATACGTCGGATTCGGTCGGGCGGCCGATGACCAGCGACTGCTAGGTCGAACCGGAAGAGTTCTTCAACTTCTTCGCCGCCGACAAGGCTCTTTGGGACTGGGATCTCGACCTCGACGAAATCCGTGACGGAATCATCTCCCGCAACTGCTTTCGATGAATCGCTTGGAAGGATTCTTGGTATATTCCGGATCTCGCGCATCGCGATTCCATCGTTCGGGCCTTTCCTGACGTTTCCCGCCGAGTCCGAACCAGTGCGGCCGGTAGTTCGGCATGGCCTCGATTCAGCCGGTCAACGGCGATTCGGCGCAGGTGCGCATGTCGCCTCCCCCGCTTATCCGAGGTATCCGTCGATCGTGCGGTGGACCTTGTCGGCGGCGGCCTCGTCGCCGAGTCGCAGGGCGGTGTTGGCGGCGCACAGCACCGCGTCGATCTGGAAGGCGGCAAGCTCGGTGTCGAGGTCGGCGATCTGGGCGGCGTCGGCGGCGTGGCGTAGCTCGGCGGCGAGCAGGCCGAGCCAGTGGCGGTGGTGGCCGAACAGCGCGTCGCGGACCGGCCCTGGGCGGCTGTCGAAGTCGGCGAGGTTGGCCGCCCAGAAGCAGCCGCCCGGCAGCAGTGGCGTCCGCGCGTAGGCGAGCCAGCGTTCGATGAGGGCGCGCAGTCGTTCGGCGCCGGGAGGCACGTCGCTCGTGGGGTCCACGACCGTTTCCGCGAACACCTTGCTGGCCGCCGAGCACGACGCGGTGCTGGCCGACATGTGGAATCACCCGGTCAATGACCGGCCTGATCTGCTGAGCGCCGATCGGGTGCACTTCGCCACGGCGGGGCAGGCCGTGATGGCGGCCGAGATGGTCAAGGCCCTGCACGGGAGGGTCGCGTGATCGCTCCGTTCCAGTGGCGGGCCGTGCTGATCGTGATGGCCGGCACCTTCATGGCGGTCCTCGACTCGTTCATCGTGGTCGTGGCGGAACCGGCGATCCAGGCCGAGCTGGGGCGCCTCCACCGGCCGGCTCCAGTGGATCCTGGCCGGCCGGCTCGTTCCACGGTACGGCCGGCGCGTGCTGGAGATCGGCGCCATCGTGCTGGCGCTCGGCTACGCCTCGACCGTGACCGTCCTGGTGTCCGGGCTGCCGTTCACGCCGGAAGTGGTCATCCCGACCCTCATGCTGCAGAGCGCCGGCGGCGGCCTGCTCATCACCCCGTCGCTCAACGCCGTCCTGGCCCGTATCGACCCGGCCGACACCGGCGTGGCCTCGGGGGTGCTGTCCACCGCCCAGCAGGTCGGCGGCGCGCTCGGCGTCGCGATCATCGGGGTCGTGTTCTTCGGGTGCTTCCGCGCCGGGGACCCGGAGGCGGCGGCGCACGCGCTGGCGATGTCCTCGCTGTTTCCCCTCGTCACCGCCGTTGTCGCGATGGTGCTGGTGTTTCTGTTAGGGGAGGAACGCCGGGAAACTGCTACCTTCGGCTCCGAACGGGTGAGCTGAGGGGTGATGGTTGGCAGAGGAAGCGGTACGGCTGCTGGTGCACTTCGGCCGCCGTTACGCCGCCGCCGTCCGCCTGGCCACCCTCGTGCCGATCTGCGTGATCGCCCTGACCCGCGCCTCTCCCGAGCATGCGACGGCCACCGGGTACGTGGTCGCCGCCGCGGCCGCCTGGACCTGCGGATACGCGTGGTGGCTGCGCGTGGGCCGGGGGAACCTGCCGGTCGCCCTCGACGTGGTCGTCCTGCTCGGCCTGTTCGCGAGCGTCTTCCTGACCGGCGCCGTCGAGGACAGGAACACCGGGTGGTTGCGGCTCCTGGTCATGTTCGCCGGGGTGACGTGCCAGTGGCACACTCCGCCGCCGGTGGGCGGGGCGGCGGCGCTGGTGGCCGGGGGCGGGGCGGTGGCCATCCTCGTCGCGGCGGGCGCGGTCGAGGAGGACGGCACCGTGATCACCGGGACGGCCTGGGCGATCCCGGCCGCCGCGCTGTCCCGGGCGGCGTGGGTGCTGGTCAAGCGGGCCGCGGAACGGGCCGACCGGATGGCGGCCGAGGCCGTGCGGGCGCGGGGTGAGTCGCTGGTGGCCGCGGCGGCGCGGGCGGAGGAGCGCGAGCTCGCCAACGCTCTGCACGACACGGCGGCGACGACCCTGCTGATGGTGGGCATCGGGCAGGTACGTTCGGACGCGGACTGGCTGGCGCCGCAGGCGCGCCGCGACCTGGACTGGCTGCGCTCGTCCGACGGCAGGCGGGCGCCGCCGTACGCGGATCTCGTCGGCCTGCTGCGCGCCGACTTCGAGGTCACGCACCTGACCGTGGAGTTCGACGCCCCCGAGCGGTTGCGGCTGCCGTTCGACGTCGCCAGGGCGATCGCCGACGCGGCGCGGGAAGCGCTGACCAACGTACGCCGTCACGCGGGCACGACCCAGGTGACCGTCCTGCTGCGCGGGGACGCGAAGGCGCTGCGCCTCGACATCGCCGACCGGGGGAGGGGATTCGCGCCGGCGGACGTGCCCGCCACCCGGCGCGGCATCCGTGAGTCCGTACGCGGCCGGATGAGCCGTATCGGCGGCACGGCCACGATCACCTCCGCCGCGGGCGAGGGCACCCTCGTACGGCTGGAGTGGCATGAGTGACACCGTCGAGGAGATGACACGCGCGCAGCTCAGGCACGGCCTGCGGATCGCGGCGCTGCTGGTCGCCCTGGCGATCGTGTGCGGGCTCGGACTGGCCAACCTGGTGCGCTACCAGCACCTCTACCCGTGGCCGCTCGCGCAGGCGGTCGCCTTCGCGGCGCTGGGAGCCGTGCTCGCCGGTGAGGCCACGCTGCTCGTCCTCGGGCGTTCGTGGGGCCGGCTGCGCGGGCCCGCCATCGCCCTCGTGCTCGCCGCGTCCGCGCTGTCGTACGTGACCCTGCCGGACGGGCGCACATCCAGCGGCGTCGACTGGGCTTTCGGCGCGGCCAACTGGGTGGGCGTCGTCGTGCTGCTCGATCGCCCGCTGCGGACCGCCGTGGCGTTCCTGCTGGCCCACGAGGTCACCGCCCTGCTCCACCTGCTCCTGCTCGACGACCCCAGCCGGTCGGACATGGCCAGGTTCGCCACCGGCTCGGTGACCGTGTTCGGCTTCCCGATGTGCCTGGCCGTGGTGGCGGCCGTCCTGCGCGGCCTCAGCGCCGCGGCGGCGGCCTCCCGC
This sequence comes from Nonomuraea solani, assembly GCF_900108335.1. GTDB lineage: Bacteria > Actinomycetota > Actinomycetes > Streptosporangiales > Streptosporangiaceae > Nonomuraea > Nonomuraea solani. Next base: position 350,463 of record NZ_FNVT01000006.1, on the reverse strand, counting down.
GGCGAGATCGAGCGGGTACGCGTCGCCGAGGCCGTCGCCGTGGAGTCCCACGGCCGCAGGCGGCAGCGGTTCGCCGAGCTGTCGGTCACCACGATCCCGCTCCTGGAGGGGCTCGCCGACGGCTCCCTGCGCCCCGAGGACCCGGTGGTCCAGCGGCGCTGCGCCATCGAGGCGGCCCGGATGCGGAGACTGTTCGCCGAGGCGGACGACGTCGCGAACCCCCTGCTGCACGAGCTGCGCCACTGCATCGACGTCGCGGACCGCAAGGGTGTCGTGGTGGAGCTGGACGCGCGCGGCCAGTGGCCCGAGCCGCCCGTGGCCGTTCGCCGCGATCTCACCGAGGCGGTCCTCATCGCCCTCGCCACCACCGCCTCCCGGGCCCGGATCACCGTCATGGGAGGCTCCGACCTGGTGTCGGTCAGCGTGGTCGCGGACTGCGGCGAGCTGGACGTGCCGAGCCCGGCGACCCCCGGCGTACAGGTCGAGGCGCTGAACACCGACGACACGGTCTGGATGGAGGCCCGATGGCAGCCGACGAGCTGATCACCGCGGTGATCGTGGACGATCACGCGGCCATCACCGCGGGCGTGAGCTTCTGGTGCTCCCAGGCCGTGCCACCGATCGAGCTCATCGACGCGGGCGACCGGCTCGCCGACGTCTGGACCGGCCCCGGCGCCGTCGCCGACGTGGTGATCTTCGACCTGGAGCTGGTGCCGCGCCGGCCGGACTTCGGCGAGCTGCGCAGGCTGGTCGACAACGGCCGGCGCGTGATCGTGTACTCCCAGCACACCGACGACGCGACCGCGATCAAGTGCATCGACCTCGGCGCCCTCGCCTACCTGACCAAGCGCGAGGGTCCTGATCACCTGGTGCCCGCCATCCGGGCGGCCGCGCGGGGCGACTCCTACACCGCGCCGGCGCTGTCCGGGGCGCTCGTCGCCGACCAGGATCCGGGCCGGCCCCGCCTGTCGCAGCGTGAGACCGAGGTGCTGCGGGCCTGGTTCGTGTCCTCGTCCAAGGATCTCGTCGCCGCGAAGCTCCACATCACGGTCAAGACCGTGGACACCCATATCGCCCGCGTACGGGTGAAGTACGCCAACGTGGGACGGGCCGCTCGTACCAAGAGCGAACTCGTCGTCCGCGCCCTCGATGACGGGCTCATCACCCTCGCCGAGCTCAACGTGTAGGGCGTTCACCGGACACCGGTCCACCCCGCCGCTTCGTACAGTGGTGAGCAGTCGAGGCGGGCGCGGGTGGAACCGGCATGGCCAGAGCTTTCGGTGGGAACGCCGCCTGACGATCACCCTCTTTCTGCCCCTTTGCGGGCCGGTCTGTTGGCCTGCCCGGATTCCTTTCACTCGCGTCGGCTGTCCACGAGGACGAGGAGAGCCTGATGGGGTTGGAGATCAAGCTCCTGGGGCCGTGGGAGACCACGGCGAACGGGGTTCCGGTGCGACTGACCGGCGAGCGGCGGATCGGGGTGCTGGCCAGGCTGGCACTGAGCGCCGGGCAGCCGGTCGCCGCGGAAGAGCTGCTCACCCAGGTGTGGGGCGAGCACACGGCGACGACGGCGGGCAAGCAACTGCACATCGTGGTGTCGAAGCTGCGCGGGTCGCTGGGGCCGTACAGGGACGTCATCGAGACCGTCTCCGGCGGATACCAGCTGAACCTCGCGTGCGAGCACGTCGACGCCCACCGGTTCACGCTCCTGGGGCGCCGGGCGCGTGCCGCGCGCGCTCGTGGCGACATCACGATGGCCGGTGAGCTGTTCCAGCGGGCGCTGGCGCTGTGGCGGGGTGACGCGCTGGCCGGCATGACCGCCTCGTGGGCGCGGGTGGAGTCCGCCCGGCTGGAGGAGGAGCGCCTGACCACGCTGGAGGACCACGCCGACCTGCGCCTGGCGGCCGGTGATCACGACGCGGTGGTGCCGGTGCTCACCGCCCACGCCGAGGCTCACCCGCTGCGGGAACGTCCGCGCGCCCAGTTGATGCTGGCGCTCTACCGGGCCGCCCGGGCCTCCGAGGCGCTCGCGGTGTACGAGGACACCCGCCGCGTCATGGCCGATGAGCTGGGCATCGAACCGGGTGTGGCGCTGCGCGGGCTGCGGCGGGCGGTGCTCCGGCGCGATCCCGCGCTGCACCTCGCCGCTCCCGCGCAGCGGACGACGCTCGCCAAGCCCGTCATCCCGATCGAACTCCCCGCCGACACCCGGGCGTTCACCGCCAGAACCACGGAAACCGCCTGGCTGCACAGGACACTCACCGACACCGTGTCCGGTCTGCCGGATGCCGCAACCGTGGACGGGACCGTGCCGGGGCCGCCGGCCGTCGCCGCCGTGCACGGGCCTGGTGGGATGGGCAAGTCCGCGCTGGCCGTTCACGCCGCGCACGCCGTAGCCGGCCGTTTCGCCGACGGCGTGCTCTACGTCGATCTGCGCGGCGCCACCGCCGGGGTCCAGCCGCTGTCACCGTACGAGGCCCTGAGCCGCCTGCTGCGCTCGCTCGGGCTCGGCGGCGCCGCCATCCCGGCCACCCTGGAGGAGGCCACAGCCCGCTACCGTTCGCTCACCTCGACGCGCAACCTGCTCGTCCTCCTCGACGACGCGCTCGACGCGACCCAGGTCCGGCCGCTCATCCCCGCAGGCCCCTCGTGCGCGGTCATCGTCACCAGCCGCCAGATCATGGCCTCGCTCGACGGCGCGAGCCACCTGCGCCTGACCGGCCTCGAACCCGACGACGCCACCGAGCTGTTCGCCCGCATCGCGGACCCCGGCCGGCTCCGCGCGGAACCGGACGCGGCCCGGCGGATCATCCGGCAGTGCGGCGGCCTCCCTCTCGCGCTGCGCATCGCGGCCGCGCGCCTGGCCGCCCACTCCGGCCGTACGCTGACCGCCCTGGCCGACCAACTCGCCGATCCCGACCGCCGCCTCGACGCCCTCGAACACGCCGACCTGGCGATCCGCGACAGCATCGCCGTCAGCCTGGAGCACCTCCCGGCAGAACCCGTCGGGCACGACGCCGCCCACACGTTCCTCATGCTCGGCCTGCTGGAAACGCCCACCCACACGGTGCCGGCCGCGTCCGCCCTCACCGACTGGCCGGAACACCGCGCGGAAACCGCGCTCAACCACCTCCTGGACGCCCGCCTCCTCGAACCCGCCGGCCCCGGCCGCTATCGGATGCACGACCTGATCCGCCTCTACGCCCGCGAGCAGGCGGTCCTCCATGTGCCGGAACCCGTGCGCATCACGGCCACCCTCCGCGCGTTCCATCATTTCGCCGCCCAGGACGCGCCGGTATATCGCCGGTATGTTCCGGCGTCCGGCGGTCCCCTTGTAATTGACGCTTATCACCGGTGACCTCTTAACTGCTGGAAAGCCTTTACCCAGCCCTTGAGAGGGATTGACGATGCCGAAAAAATTAGGCCCCCGCCAGCCTGTTGTCGGGCCTCGCGCTCTTCGCCGCGACGTTCACCTTCACCACCATGGACACCGCCCATGCGGAAAGCTCCCCCGGCGGAAGAATCACCCGGTCAGAAGTCCTGGCACGCGCCCAGAACTGGGTCGACCGCAACGTCCGCTACAACCTCACCCGCCTGCCCAACACCCTGGTCACGGACGCGGAGGGGGACAACAAGTACGGCCCCGACTGCTCCGGCCTGGTCTCCATGGCCTGGCACATCACCGCGAATTCCGGAAAGGACGGCAACAGCACGGACGACTTCGCGGGATACTCCGGAAAAGTCAATCTGTCGAGCCTGCACCAACTCCTGCCCGGCGACGCGATTCTCCGTAACGGGCACATGGAACTCTTCGCTCGCTGGAAGAACGAGCAGGATCACACGCAGGGCGCATGGACCTACTCCCTCAATGGCGGCAGCGATTCCAATAACGACGGCTGGCAGGACGACTGGGCGAAAGGCCCGGTCGTCAACTCCCACGGAGACCGCGGGGACGAATCCTGGGCGAGCATGCAGAACTACACCCCGATCCGGTACAAGAACATCGTCGATGACCTCGCTCCCGTGTCCGGCGCGGATTTCGACCCGGACGGGATCGGTGACATCTTCTCCGAGACGACCGGCACGCTGTCGATCTGGAACGGCGAGGGCAACAACAATTTCGCCACCCGTCAGGAGATCGGTGGCGGCTGGTCCGGCGTTCAGTAAGCCGGTGGCGGGTGATTACAACAATGACGGCATCAGCGATCTGGCCGCCATCAAGGACGGCAGCACGCTGCACATCTGGAATGGCGAGGGCGGCAGCAGGTTCGGTCCGGCCGACTCCCGTCACGGCCAGGCCGAACAGTCGTGCGTAGTCGCGCCGGGCGTCTCTTCACACGCCGGTCGGTCAGCCCGTCCGCCCCTCCCGCTCACGACCTTCGAGGAACGGGCGCGCGGCTCATGACCGGGCCAGGCATCATCGTGGACGCTTTTCGTCCCGGTTACTCCCGGTAGTGGGGCATGATATTTCGGGTGAAAATCCGACAAGACGGGGACGTGCGGCGGATGCCCGCCGGCCTGCTCGCGCTCGCGCTCGGCAGTTTCGGCATCGGCCTGACCGAGTTCGTGATCGCGGGCCTGCTGCCCCAGGTGAGCCGCACCCTGGAGGTCTCCGAGGCCGCGGCCGGGTGGCTCATCTCGGGGTACGCCCTGAGCGTCGCGATCGGCGCGATCCTGCTGACCGCCGCGACCACCCGCCTCCACCGTAAGGCCGTCCTCGTCGGGCTGGTGGCGTTGTTCGTCGCCGGCAACCTGCTGTCCGCCGTCGCGTCCACGTACACCGTGGCGATGATCGGCCGGATCGTGGCCGCCCTGTGCCACGGCTCCTTCTTCGGCATCGGCTCGCTCGTCGCCCGCCGCATGGTCCCGCCGGAGCGAGCCTCGCGCGCGGTCGCGATGATGTTCGCCGGGCTGACCGTCGCCAACGTGCTGGGCGTGCCGTTCGGCGCCCTGGTCGGCGAACGGTGGGGCTGGCGCGCCACGTTCTGGGCGATCACCGGGATCGGCGTGCTGGCCCTGGCCGCCATCGCCATCTGGGTCCCGGCCTGGGCGGGCGCCGTGGACCGGGCGCACCGGGTGGCCGGCCTGCGTCCGCAGCTCCGCGCCTTCCGCTCCTGGCAGGTCTGGCTGACCCTCGCCGCCACCGCCCTCGGCTACGGCGGCATGTTCGGGGCGTTCAGCTACATCGCCTACACCTTCACCGAGGTCACCGGCTTCTCCGGCACCGACGTCGCCTGGCTGCTCGTCGTCTACGGCGGCGGCCTGGTGATCGGCAATGTCGCCGGAGGGCGGGCGGCCGATCGCGGCCGCGACCGCACGCTGATCGTGTCCCTGGCCGGGCTCGCCGTCACGCTCGCGGCGTTCGGGCTGCTGGCCGAGGGGCGGATCGCGTCGGTGGTCCTGGTCTTCCTGATGGGCGTCTTCGGGTTCGCCAGTGTGCCCGGCATGATCACCCGGGTCACGGACGCCGCCGGTGGCGCGCCGCTCGCCGCCAGCGCCAACGTCTCGGCCTCCAACGTCGGCAACGCCCTGGGCGCCTGGCTCGGCGGCCTCGCGATCAGCGCCGGCCTGGGCTACACCGCACCTTTGTACGTGGGCGCCGCCGTCGTGGCGGCCGGCCTCGTCGTGATGGTGATCGCCGCCCGCACTCCCGTACCTCCGCCGGCCGGTTTCACCCAAGAGGTCACGCGCGCCGGCAACCCGGCCACCCCCTAGCGACGACCAGCGTCTGGGGCGCCGCCCGCGTCATCCGGGCGCGCGACCACGGCAACCGGATTTCGCCATACGAATGTACCGCTGACATGGCCGGGGCCCACGTGAGACCATCCGCAATACTCGGTCCCATTGATGCGGCGGCATCGGAGGTTGGACGCGTATGGGCGAGGTGTCGGTCGAAACGAACGAGGACGGCACGCTGCGGCTGGTGCTGCGGGGTGAGATCGACTTCACGAACGCGAACGAGATCCACAAGACGTTCCGCGAGGCCATAGCCGATCAGCGGCCGCCCGCGGTGTTCGTGGACCTGGCCGACGTGACGTTCATGGACTCCACCGGGATCAGCGTGCTCGTCGACGGGATGCGCGCCGCTCTGGACGTCGAGGCGGAGTACCGCGTACAGAATCCCAGCCAGCGGCTGCTGGACCAGTTGCGGACGACGGGCCTGGCTAAGGCCTTCGGTCTGACGTGAGAGCCGCCAGGTGATGGATCCTCTTGCGGGCTACCGGAACCGGCTGGCCGATCTGCACGCCAGCATCGAGGAGGCCCGATCGGCGCCGGAGGTGCTGCTGGCGCAGGCCAGCGGGCTGCTGGCCGGGCGGGTGGGCTGCCAGGTCGGAGAGGCGCACGCCTACCTGGTGCGGCTGGCCGCCGAACAGCGGCGCCAGGCGGACGCGCTCGCCTCCGACGTGCTGGCGGCCATGGAGGGACGGCCCGGGGGAGCGGCCCTGACCGCGGCCCTGGACGCCGCCCTGCGCCCCGCGCCGCGGAACGGCGGGTGGTCGCCGCCCGCAGCCGCCCCGCAGACGGACGACCGGTGGGTCCAGGCCGTACAGCAGATCCTCGACACCCTGTCCGACCAGCACGTTCTCCTCGAACCGCGCTATGACGCGGCGGGACGGGTCACGGACTACACGTTCGCGGCGGTGAGCCCGGCGGTGGTGGACCTGTCGGGGCGCGGCGGCGCGCACCTGCTGGGCAGGACGATGAGCGAGGTCTACCCCTCCATCGTGGGCGGGCCGATCTGGGAGGCGTGGGGCCTGACGATCGGCGACGGCGTGCCGCGCGAGGTGGGGCCGGTTCCCTATGCCGGTTCCGCCGGGCGGGAGATCCTGCTCACCGTCAAGATGTGGCCGGTCGGGTCCGGCCTGCTCAACACCTGGATCCGCCACGACGAGGAGACCCGGCTGAGCGACCGCATCGCGCAGACCGAGCGGCTGGGCAACCTCGGCTGGGGCGAATGGGACCTGGTCACCGGGCAGGTCCTCTGGTCGGACGGGCTGTATCGCATCTACGAGCGCGACCCCGCGCTGGGGCCGCTGTCCAGGGAGGAGACCGAGGCGCTCACCCTGGCCGACGACGTGCCCGTGCGCCGGCAGGCGGCCGAGGCGTTCGGGCGCGGCCAGTCGGTCGACGTGACGCACCGCATCCGCCTGTCCGGCCGGATCAAGTACATCCGCACCGTCGTGGACACTGTGCGCGACGGCGACGGTCAGCCGGTCAAGGTGTACGGCATCGTCCAGGACGCCACCGCCCGCGAGACCAGCAGCCTCAGGCTCACGGAGGTCGAGCGGCAACTGCGCGAGCACCAGGAGAGCCTGGCCGCCGAGCACAAGCTCGCCGGGCGCCTGCAGCAGATCGTGCTGCCGATGCCGGTCGATCCGATCGACCTGCCCGGGCTCCGGGTCGCGGTGCGCTACCTGCCCGCCGAGCAGGCCGGCCGGGTCGGCGGCGACTGGTATCACGCCGCGCCGGTCGGTGACGGCCGTGTCCTGCTGGCGGTGGGCGACGTGGCCGGGCACGGCATCGAGGCGGCCGCCGCCATGGCACAACTGCGTCACGGGCTGGCCGCGCTGTCCGTCACCACCACCGACGATCCGGGGAAGCTGCTGACCGCCCTGAACCGGCTGCTCTTCGCCGGCCAGCTCCCCGACATGTCCCGCAGTTCGCTGCCCGTGACGGCGACCGCGGTGGTGGCCCGCTACGAGCCGGGGACCGGCCGGCTGGTGTGGGCTAGGGCCGGGCACCCGGCGCCGCTGCTGTCGCGGGCCGGCGTCACCACCGAGCTCGACCCGCCAGAAGGCTCCCTGCTCGGCGCCTTCCCGACGGCCCACTACGAAACCGCCGACGCCACCCTGCGGCCGGGCGACGTGCTGCTCCTCTACACCGACGGGCTCATCGAACACCGCCACCGGAGCCTGGACGACGGGCTCGCTCCCGTCGTCGCCGTACTCGACCACCTCACCGCCGAGCCGAGCGCCCAGCCCCTGGCCGAGCTGCTGGGCCGGCTGCGCCACGCCAACCCCGACGACGACACCTGCATCCTGGCCGCCCGCCCTCTATCTCCGGAGGTGGGCCGCGATGGCTGACCTCCTGGTACGCGACTTCGATCTGCGGACGCTCGCCGAGGTCAGGCACGAGGTCGAACGCTTCTGCGGCCGGTGGAACCTGGACGGGCTGGCGTTGTACCGGTTCGTGGTGGCCGTCAACGAGATCACCACGAACGCGGTACGGCACGGCGGCGGCAGCGGCCGGCTCCTTCTCTGGTACGCCGGTCACCGGCTGCACTGCCGGGTCACCGATCGCGGACCGGGGATGCCCGAACAGCTCGCCGACCGGCCGGCGCCACCGGAGAGCCCCAGCGGCCGCGGCCTCTGGCTCGCCCGCCACAACGTCGGCCGGTTCACCGTGCACTCGGACGCCGACGGAACCACGATCACCCTGGAGCATCAGGTGATGCCGGTGGTGTGATCGCCGCACGAACCCGGAAGGATGTAGCCGGTGCGCGCCAGACCCAGGCAGGCCTTGAACGTGATGTCCTGGCCCTCGGCGACATCGCCATAAGAACGCTCGGTGCACCCACCGGCACCGCCCGTGTGCCATTTGTCCGGCTGGTCGCTGTGACGCCGCTGGCCCGGCCGAGGCCGAGGGCCCGCGCGGCCCGGTTGGGGCGGAAGCCCAGCCGGTCGATCGCGGCCAGGACCGCCGAATCCTCAACCCCTGGATTGAATTGTGCTGTCCATCCGCGGTACATGGTCACAGCGGAAAGGACGCCGCCACCTCGTAACCCCCTTGCGGAAGCGGGCCCGCGGTGATCGTGCCGTGGTAGAGCCTCACCCGTTCCGCCATGCCGAGCAGGCCGTGCCCTCCCGGCGCCGCCGCCGGGGTGCCGTGCCCGTCGTCGGTGATGCGCAGGGCCAGGTCGTCCGGGTCGTAGGTGACCACGATCCGGACACGGGCGTCGTCGCCAGCGTGCTTGAGCACGTTCGTCAGCGCCTCCTGCACGATACGGAACGCGCACAGATCCAGGCCCGGCGGCAGCGGCCGCGCCGTACCCTCGACGGTCATGTCGATGGACAGGCCCGCCAGCCGCATCCGCTCGACCAGCGCCGGCAGGCGTTCGAGGCCCGGAGTGGTGGTGTAGAGCTCCTCGTCCTCGCCGGCGGGCTCGACCCGCAGGATCGACAGCAGCCGCCGCATCTCGGTCAGGGCCGCGCTGCTGGTGCGGGCGATGACGTCCAGAGTCTGCCGCGCGGTCTCGGGTTCGGAGAACGCCACATAACGCCCGAGACCGGCCTGTACCGAGATCACCGACATGTGGTGGGCGACCACGTCGTGCAGTTCGCGGGCGATCTGCATGCGCTCCAGCGTCACCGCCCGGTGCGCGGCCGCCTCCTGCTCCTGGTGCAGCCGGTCGGCCAGCTCCGCGAGCTGCCTCGTACGCGTGTCCAGCAGCCGCACGCTCGCGCCGATGCTCACGGCGCAGCCGGCCACCACCAGCGCCTGCCCCAGCGCGGACCAGACGGCCACCCCCGGCGCCAGCGAGGAGGCGTGCGTCCACTCGGCGATCACGGGCACCGAGCAGGCGAACGCGGCGCGCAACGGCCGGTGCGCGGCGACGGTGTAGAGCGCCAGCAGCGGGCCCATGCTGTTGAGCCCGCGGTGGTAGCCGAGCAGGTGGTAGACCACCGCCCCGGACACGCTGACCACCAGCACGAGGTACGGCACACGACGGCGGGCCGCGAGAGGGGCGTTGACCAGCAGGATCAGGGCCAGCGATGGCGGGTCGGCCGGAAGGCGGCCCTGGTCCGGCTCGGCCAGGGCCCACAACCAGCTCGTGACGATCAGGAAAAGGGCCAGTGCGGTGTCGGCGATCGTGGCGTTGATCTTCGACAGCCGCTGGATCGCGGGGGGCGCGCCGTTGAGCATCCGCCAATGTAACTCCGCGTGGTCCCGGCACGCATTCACCCATGAGTGGAGATGGCATACCGCGGAAGTCGCACTTTCAGGGGCGCCGGTGGCGGAAGCACCGGCGCTCCGAACTCAGCAGGGGGTGAGGTAGAGCTTCATCACGCCCGCCAGTGTCCCCCACTGGCCGGCCGGCTGGCCGCAGCCGAACCAGCGCTGCCCGACGAGCTGGTCACCCTCGAAGTAGGCGATGACGACGAGGTTGTCGCCCCCCGGCGGGGGCGGAGGAATGGCCTGGGCCGGGGTCGAGCCGAGGGCGAGTGCGCCGGCGATCAGTGCCGCCGCTAAAACGCCGTGTTTCATTTTCATGCAGTCTCCTCCAGATCTGCTGATTTCCGGAACAGAGCGGGCCCCCACGTCATTATGCGCGGAGTCTGGCTTTGAGCGCCGCAGCCACTACCGCGCTTTTTTCGGCGGCGGTCATCAGCCCGGCGCGGACCCATTCGTCCGCGGTGTTGCTCACCGCGGCCAGGAAGGCGCGCTGGTGCTCGAAGGGCGCCAGGGCCCAGACCGCGTCCAGGTACGTCATCGAGTCCGCCCGCGCGGAATTCGGTACGCCGGAGTCCGCCGTGCCGAAGACGATCTTCGGTTCGACGCGATGGAAATAGGCGTGGTAGCGGTCGGTGTCGCCGAGGTAAAAGGGCACCAGGGGCAGGCCGTGCGTGGTGAAGGTCATCGGGGCGGTGGACGTCATGGTCCGCGCGAGATCCCCGGCGAGCGTGAAGTCCTTGTAGAAGGAGAATTCGCGGAACGTCGTCTCGTTGCTCTTGGCGACCATCGGCACGGGGCCGTACGCGATGCTCTGGGTGGTCGGGATGTCCAGCGCCTTCTCCACCCGCAGGGAGAACGGCATCGAGATCCTGATCTGGTCGCCGCGCTGCCAGGTCCGGTCGATTGTTACGTATTCGCCGGGCTTGGCGTTGACGTGCTGGTCGCCCCCGTTGACCCGGACCGTGAAGCCCTTCTCCACCCAATAGGGCACGCGCAGTTTCACGGCCAGCCGGCCGGTGCCCTCGACGGTGAGCGTCGTCACCCCGGCCGGGTCGGTCGGATAGTTCGTGGTCTGCTTGATGGTGAAGTTCTTCTCCGGCCAGTTCAGTTCGGAGGCCAGATAGAGGTTCACGTAGAGCGCCGAGTCGTCCGCCGACCGGAAATAGATCGAGTCCTGGAACTTCGTGAGGCTTTCCAGGCCGGTTCCGCCGCAGCAGGTGCCGAGGTTGCCGTAACTCCGGGCGGCGCCGGGCCGCATCGGAATGAAGTAGGTGAGCAGCGGATCCGTGGTGCTGTCGATGTTCCGGCGCGAGGCGAGAATCTGGCCGTAGAGGGCCCGCTCGTAATACTGCATGTACTTCGGGTTCGCCGTGTGGAAGAACAGGTGCCTGCTCAGCTTCAGCATGTTGTAGACACAGCAGGTCTCGGCATTGTTGGTGCCCAGGGTGCCGACGATGACGTCGCGGGCGCCGAACAGCTCGCCGTTGTCGGTCGGTCCCGCCGTGCCGCCGTCGGTGAACGTGCGATGGGGCACGACCATGTCCCAGAAGTTCACGGTGGCGTCGAAATAGCGGCGTTCCTGGGTGCGCTCGAAAACGGACAGGTAGCCGATGAACTGGGGAATGTGCTGGTTGGCGTGCTTCCTGTTGAGCGTGTCCTCGTTGTTGACGCTGGCCGTGAGGAGCGCGGTGTTGTCGAAGCACTTGGCCGTCGTCAGATATTCCTCCTTGCCGCTGAGGGCGTGGAGGTCGGCCATCACGGTGTTCATGCCGTTGTACTCGCCCGCGATGTAGATGCCCCACATACGGTCGAGCTGCGCCCGGGGCAGTTTGCCGAGCCGGCTGTGCACCCAGTCGCCCATCTTCAGCGCGATGGCGAGCGCCTGCTCGTTGCCCGCGTACTGGTAGGCGTCGAGCAGCCCACGCATGATCATGTGGCAGGTGTAGTAGGGCGCCCAGATCGTCGGATAGGTGGTGTACTGCTCCAGCAGGATGAACTGCGTCTCGGGGTAGGCGGCCAGGAAGCCGGGGTGGCTCGGGCCGGGGCTTCCGGCGGACTCGGAGATCAGCCGGGCGTCCTTCCCATTGCCCGAGGAGTCGCCCGCGACCTCGCCGCCGTCCTCGTCGAACGCGTACCGGGCGACGTTGCCGCCGTTCGCGTCGTTCGCCAGGGCCGTGATCTCCGCCCCGGACAGCGCGCGGTCGTAGATCTGGAACTCGTCCACCGACGCCCGCAGGTACGGGTCGCCGTACCGCGACTTCCCGATCCAGTTGTCCCCGGTCGTTCCGAGGCTCGACGGCTTGAGGGTCATGGCGGTGTTCGTGCCGGCCGCCGTGCCGTTCACGTACAGGGTTCCGGTGCTTCCCGACAGGGTGACCGCCACGTGCGTCCACTCGCCGGTGGGTAACCGGCCGCTGCCGTTGATGCGCTGCTCGCCGTTGCCGCCGGTGGTGGTGATGGCGAATCTCGGCGCGGAGCCCGCGCTCACGGTCAGGAACATGTTGCTTCTCGTACCGGTGCCGAAGTCGAAGATCCGGGCCCAGGTGGTGATCGCGGCCGGGTTCAGCCACACGGCGATGGTGAAGTCGTCGAGGCCGCTCACGATGCCCGCCGGCAGTGACACGTACTGGGGGCCGTCGAGTTTCGCCGCCTTGCCGGCCCTGCCCGCCACCCTGGCGACCGGGGGCGCGGGAGGCGCGGGCTGCCCGACCCTGGCGGCCAGCGCGTCCTGGCACTCGCCGAGCGCCTTGACCATGTAGTCGACCTTGTCCTTGTAGAACGCGTCGCCGGAGCCCGCGTACGCCAGGGCCAGCGCGCTGAGGAAATGCCCGCTGTAGTGGCCGCGCAGGTTGCCCGTGGCGTCGTCCCAGCTACCGGGCGGCTGGGCGCCCAGCGTGTCCAGCCCGGCGTTGGCCCGGAAGTTGGCCAGCATGCGGTCGGCGGGATAGGCCCGCAGGAAGGTCAGTATCCGGTCGCGGTTGACGCTGAACAGGCTCGCACCCAACGTGACCTGGCTGTTCGCGAACGGCCGCACGGTCCAGGCGCCGGGCACCGGCGGGTCGTGCTGTGGTGGCGGCGCGGTCGCGGCGGCGGCGGTGCCGAGCTGGATGGAGGCGAGTGCGGACGGGGTGGCGGCCGCCAGCACCGCCAGTCGCAGAGCCTCACGCCTGGGAATCATGTTCGACATATCAACGTCCCGTCCGCCGGATGATAGCGCTAACATTCCCGGGCCGAGCGCGCCGGTCAGGCGCACTCGGTCATATTTGGGGAGTGTTGACGATCTCGACGCACCCGTCAAGGCTCAGGATGTCGTCATGAGAGTCAGGCTTTCGTCCTTCACGGAGGCCGCGATGTCGCGGGTCACGCGGTACGGCGCGAGGTCGGGGCCCTCGCCGTCGATGATCTCCTGAGCCGCGAGCCGGCCCAGCTCGGGCGCGAGGTTGACGCCGCTGTGCGAGACGAGGTGGTAGAGGCCGGGGGCGCCGGGGTGCGTGCCCGCCAGCGGCAGGCCGTCCGCCGGCACGGGCCGGACGCCGAGCCGTACGCCGGCCAGCCGGGCGGTGCGCAGCGCGGGCAGAATGCGCTGGCCACCGGCGTGCAACCGGTCCGCCAGGGCGTCGTCGCTCTGTTCGGAGAGCAGCGCGTCGACCGGCCAGGAGATGGAGCAGATCCGGTCTCCCGGGGCGGGACGCAGGTCCACCTGGGGCGTGGCCAGGATCGCGTCGAGCCGGAGACCGGGCACGGGGGTGCTCTCTCCGACCAGCCCGGGGATCTGGCTCATGGGGAGATCGCTGCCGGCCAGCGCCGCGATACGGTCGGCGTCCGGGCCGGTGCAGTTGACCACCAGGTCGGCCTCCCAGCGCCGCGCACCGGTCTCGACCCCGGCGACGGCGTCGCCGCGGCGGATCAGCGCGTGGGCGCGCAGGCCGTACCGGATGTCGGCGCCGAGCGTGGCCGCGCGGTCGAGCAGGCGCTGGACGAAGAGCGGGGCGTCGTACCACGCGCTCTGGTCGTGGACGACGAGCTCGCTCGCCGTGCACGACGCCGGATCGACGGCGGGGGCGAGTTCGCGCAGCTCGGACGGGTCGGCGAGGCGGCAGGGATGCCCCCACGACCTGAGGCGGACGGCCCGCTCGCGCAGCCCCCGCCGGCTCTCCTCGCTGTCGCCCCACTGGATGGCGGGCATGGGGTGCCGCCACGACGGGCCTTCGAGCTCGTCGGCCAGCGTGGCGTGCAGGGCGGAGCTGGCGCGGTTCAGCTCGTAGTAGGTGCGCGGGGTCTTCAGATGGGTGACGTCCATGGAAAAGGTCGCGCTGGAGGTGCCCGCGGCGGGGCCGCCGGCTTCGATGACGACGACCTGGGCCCCTGCGACGGCCAGGTGATAGGCGACGGAGGCACCGAGCACTCCGGCGCCGAGAACGATGACGCGGGACACGTGGATATCTACCCTTCGGGGCTGTTTCAGAGGACCTTGCTGAGGAATGCCCGGGTGCGCTCGTGCCGGGGCTCGCCGAGCAGGGCGGCGGGTGGCCCGGACTCCACGACGACCCCGTCGTCCATGAAGACGATGGTGTCGCACACCTCGCGGGCGAATCCCATCTCGTGGGTGACGATGATCATCGTCATGCCGTCCACGCTGACCAGGTCGCGCATGACGTCGAGGACCTCGCCCACCAGCTCGGGGTCGAGGGCCGAGGTCGGCTCGTCGAACAGCATGAGATCGGGCCGCATCGCCAGGGCGCGGGCGATGGCGACGCGCTGCTGCTGGCCGCCGGAGAGCTGGTCGGGGCGGCTGTTCGCCTTGTCGGCCAGGCCCACGCGGGTCAGCAGGGCGTGGGCGCGTTCTCGTACCTCCGCCTTGGGCTCTTTCTTGACCATGATCGGCGCCATCATGATGTTCTCCAGCGCCGTCATGTGCGGGAAGAGGTTGAAGCGCTGGAAGACCATGCCGATGTCCACCCGCTGGGCGGCGATCGCCTTGTCCGGCAGCTCGTAGACCTTCCCGTCGCGCTCCTCGTAGCCGATCAGGCGGTCGCGGAAGTAGAGGCGGCCGGCGTCGATGCGTTCGAGGTGGTTGACGCAGCGCAGGAAGGTCGACTTGCCGGACCCCGACGGGCCGATCACGGCCAGCACCTCGCCCTCCGCGACCTCCAGGTCGATGCCCTTGAGCACGTCGAGCGTCCCGTAACGCTTGTGCACGCCTTCCGCGCGGATGAGGGCCTTCATCGGCTGAACCTGCGTTCGATGTAGTGCTGTCCGGTGTTCAGGACGGTCGTGGCCACGAGGTACCAGAAACACGCCACCGTGAGCAGGGGGACCTGCTGGAAGTTCCGGGAGTAGATGCCCTGGATCGAGGTCAGCAGCTCCGGTACGGCGATGGCGAACACGAGCGAGGTGGTCTTGAGCATGGAGACCACCTGGTTGCCCGTCGGCGGGATGATGACCCGCATGGCCTGCGGCAGAATGATCTTGCGCAGGGTCTGGAAGCGGGTCAGCCCCAGGGCGTTGGCCGCCTCCGTCTGGCCGGGGTCGACGGAGGTGATGCCGGCCCGCACGATCTCGCCCATGTACGCCGCCTCGTGCAGGCCGAGCCCGAGCACCGCCGCGGTGAGCTGAGTGATGATCATGTTGGTGTCGAACGACACGAACGTCGGCCCCCACGGCACGCCGAGCCCGATCGTCGGCACCACCGCCGACAGGAAATACCAGAACAGCAACTGCACCAGCAGCGGCACACCCCGGAAGATCCAGATGTAGAACGCGCTCAGCGACGACACCACCGGGTTGGGCGACATGCGCAGCACGGCCAGCACGATGCCGCCCGCGATGCCGACGACCATGGCGAGCAGCGTGAGCAGCAGTGTGGTGCCGAGCCCGCTCAGGACCGCGGGCGAGAACAGGTATTCACCGACGACCTCCCACTGCATGCGCGGGTTGGCCAGCCATCCCTGCAGCAGGAAGATCGCCAGGAAACCGAGGACGGCCGCGCCGGCCCAGCGCCCCGGATGACGGAGCGGGACGGCCTGGATGCGCGCCTGCGCGTCCTGGCCGGTGGTCACGACTCGCCGCCGTTGATCATGGCCTTGTCGAGCGCGCCCGACTCCATCTTCCACTTGGCCAGGATCTTGGCATAGGAGCCGTTGTCCATCAGCTTCTGCAGGGCCTGCTGTACGGCCTTCGCCAGGTTCTGGTCCTCCTTGTTGACGAGGATCCCGTACGGGAGGAACCGGTACGGCTCGCCCACCTGCTTCATCCGGCCACCGGACTGGCCGGCCTGGTAGTTGACCGTGGGCGTACCGCCGATGAAGACGTTGGCCCGGCCGGTGGAGACGGCCTGCAGGCAGCCGACCGTGTCGGGGAACACCAGCACCTGGACCGCGGGCTTGCCCGCCCCCGCGCACTTCTTGTTCTGCTGCTCGGCGTCGTCGGCCTGGGCGGTGCCCTGCTCGACGGCCACGGTCTTGCCGCAGAGGTCGTCGAGCGACTTCACCGTCTGCGCGTCCTTCTCCTGCACCAGCAGCGAACTGCTGGTCTTGAAGTAGTCGACGAAGGTGACCTTCTCGCGGCGCTCCGGCTTGTCGAGCATCGCCTGGATGGCCAGGTCATAGCGGCGTGCCTGCACGCCGGCGATGAGGCTGTCGAAGCTGGCCTGGCTGAACGTCACCTCGACGCCGAGCACCTGGCCGACGCCCTTCATCAGCTCGGGTTCCAGGCCGATGACCGACTTGTTGTCGGTGTCCAGGAAGACCAGCGGCGGGTAGTTGTGACCCGCCGCGACGTTGAGCGTGCCACTCTTCTTGATCTTGTCGGGCAGAAGGTCGTGGAGCTCTTGACTCTTCTGCTGTGCCGGGGCGGCAGCCTGGGAGGTGCCACCTCCGGAACAGGCTGTCAGGGACAGGAGTCCCGCCAGGCCGAATGCGGTGGCTGCTTGGGTGAGCCGCATCGCGCAGGACACCCCCTCTCGGGCTTGGTGCTACGTTCCGTAAACACCAATATTGGGGGTCCGTTTCGATACGGCAAGGTGAGCGAGCATGCGCGTTGGTGCACAGACTGTTCATCTCTCCTTATCCTTTTCACGCTTTCACCAGCCAGCAGGGCCTGGCCGATGATCCAGATCGGTGGTGGTCTGGTGATGCTCGGTGCCCGACTGTTAAGTTGAGTCGATGCTCACCCCGGCCCAGTTGCAGGCCATCCGTGAAGTGGTCGCCACCGGTTCGCTCAGGACCGCCGCCAAGCGACTCGGCTTCACTCCGTCGGCCATCTCGCAGCAGGTCTCCTCGCTGGAGCGGACGCTGGGCGTCCAGCTCTTCGAGCGCCTGCCGCGCAGCATCCGGCCCACGGCGGCGGGGGCCGAGCTGGCCCGCAAGGCCGCCCGGCTGCTGGCCGACCTGGAGGCGGCGGAGGAGGAGATGCGCTCCTTCGCCTCCGCCCACCGGGGGCGGCTGCGGCTCGGCAGTTTCTGGTCGGCCGGATTCCGGCTGGTGCCCGCCGTCCTGGCCGAGTTCCTCCGCGACCGGCCCAACGTGGACATCCGGTACGAAGAGGGCGACCCGCACAGGACCATCCCGGCGGTGAACGAGGGGCGGCTCGACCTGGCCGTCGTCTTCGAGTACGGCATGGTGCCGCACAGCCGGCCGAAGGACCTGAACATGACGCTGATCATGGAAGAGCCGCTCTATGTGCTGGTGCCGCCCGGTCATCGGCTGGCGGCCCGCAAGCGCATCCAGTTCGGCGAACTGTCCGCCGAGCGGTGGATCTCCTACACCGAGGGGATGGACGCCTCGCTCAACCTGTCGCACATCTGCGCGGCCAGCGGCTTCGACCCCGACGTGCTGTTCCGTACCAACGACTACAACCTGCCCTTCGAGCTCGTACGCAAGGGGCTGGGGGTGGCGATCGTGCCCGAGCTGGCGATGATCGAGTCGCACGACGTGTGCGTGTTCCGGCTCGGCGACACCTCCCACATCCGCAGGGTGTTCACCGCGTGCCGCGCCACCGACCCGAACCCGCTGCTCGGCCACGCCACCAACATGCTCATCAGCGCCGCCGAAGCCCTGCACCGGCGCACGGACCTCCCCATCGCCGTATAAATCATGCGATTCGGTGTTCTGGGAGCCTTGGGCGTGTGGTCCGCCGACGGCGAGGCGATCGCCGTCGGCGGGCCGCGACTGCGGGCGCTGCTGGCGATGTTGCTGCTGCACGCGGGCCGTCCCGTGGACGTGCGACTGCTCGCCGAGGGCCTGTACGGCCCCGAGGCGCCGGGCGACGCCGCGCACGCCCTGCAGTCCCAGGTGTCCCGGCTGCGGCGCCGGCTCGGGGGCATCGAGTTCGGGGCCGCCGGATACCGGCTTGTTGTCGATCCCGGCGACATCGACGTGCACCGGTTCGAGCGGCTCGCCGGCTCGGGACGGCAGGCGCTCGCCTTGGGAGACCACGGTGGCGCCGCCCGGCTCCTGGGGGAGGCCCTCGACCTGTGGCGGGGGCCGGCGCTGGCCGACGTCATCGACGCGCCCTTCGCCGGGGAGCAGGCGGCCAGGCTGGAGGAGGCGCGGGTCGCCGTACTCGAAGACCTGGCCGAGGCGCGGCTGGCGGGCGGTGAGCACCGGGACCTGGCGGCGGAGCTGCCGCAGATCGTGGCGGCGCATCCGCTGCGGGAACGTCCGCGCGGGCAGCTCATGCGGGCCCTGTACGGGAGCGGCCGCAAGGCCGAGGCGCTCCAGGTCTTCGAAGACGCGCGCCGCACCCTGGCGGAGGAGCTCGGCGTCGATCCCTCGCCGGAGCTGGGCGGCGTGCACCTGGCCCTGCTGCGCGCCGGGCCTTCGCCCGTTGGCGTGAGAGGAGGCGTTCCGGCCCAGCTCACCAGCTTCGTGGGGCGCGACGGCGACCTCGAACGCGTCCGCGCACTGCTCGCCGAGCACCGCCTGGTCACCCTCACCGGGCCGGGCGGCGTCGGCAAGACCCGCCTGGCCATCGAGGCCGCCACACAGGCACCGGCCGAGGCCGCCGGGCAGGAGGGGGGCGGGTCCGGCCGGAGGGAGTGGGGCGAGGTCCGCTTCGTCGATCTGGCGCCGCTCGCCGACGGTGCGGCCGTGCCGCAGGCGCTGATCAACGCGCTGGGCCTGCGCGAGGCCGGGCTGGTGCCCGCGTTGTCCGGTCCGCTCGACCCCGTGGAACGCCTGGTCGCGGGGTTGGCCGAGCGGCGGGTGCTGCTCGTCCTGGACAACTGCGAGCGCGTCGTCACCGAGGTCGCCGCGCTCGTCCGCCGGTTGCTGGCGGCCTGCCCTGACCTGCGGATCCTGGTCACCAGCAGAGAGCGGCTGGGCCTCACCGGAGAGACGCTGCACCCGGTCCCACCACTGTCCCTGGACGGCGGTGGCCCGGCGGCGGTGCGGTTGTTCGCTGATCGGGCCGCTGCTGTGCGGCCTGGGTTCGTGGTCGATGACGCCAATGCCGAGACGGTGCTGCGGGTTTGCCGGGCGCTTGATGGGCTGCCGTTGGCGATCGAGCTCGCGGCCGCGCGGTTGCGGTCGTTGACGCTGGAAGAGGTCGAGGCCCGGCTGGACGACCGGTTCCGGCTGCTGTCGCGGGGGGATCGGTCGGCGGCGCCCCGGCACCGTACACTCCGCTCGGTTGTTGAGTGGAGCTGGGATCTGCTGAGCCGTCCCGAACAGGAGCTGGCCGCCCGGCTGACCGTCTTCAGCGGCGGCGCGGCGCTCCAGGCGGCCGCCCGGGTGTGCGGTCCTTCCGAGGGCGAGGCCGTCGAACTGCTCGCCGATCTCGTCGACAAGTCCCTGGTGGAGGCGGGTGCGGGACGGTACCGCATGCTGGAGACCGTTCACGAGTTCTGCGCCGAACGGCTGGACGGTGGCGAGCGGGAACAGGTGCGGGCGGCCCACGCGGCGTACTTCCTCGACCTGGCCCAGACCGCCGAGCCGCACCTGCGCGGCCCTGACCAGGTGGAATGGCTGGCCCGCCTCGACGCCGAACGCGGCAACCTGCACGCGGCCCTCCACTGGGCGGCGGCGGCCGACCCCGTGCTCGCCCTTCGCCTGCTCGCCGCCCTGTCGTGGCAGGGGCAACTACGGGGATTGCCCGGCGAGCGGATCGCGGTGGCTGCCCGGCTGCTCGGGACGATCGGCGACGAGCCGCCCGCCGGGCTCGACGAGGAGTACGTGCTGTGCCTGGCGCATGCCGCAGTCGCCGACAACACGCACGACCGGCGGCTGCGCGACCACCTGGAGCGGCTCGCCGATCGGCGGTTGCGCTACCCGTTCCTGCGGGTGCTGCGATTCATGATGAACGGCCCCAGTGGGGGTGGGGAGGTCCTTGCCGATCCGTGGTCCCGGGCGTTCGCCCTCCTGGAGTCAGGGGTTGCGAGTCTTCTCGATGGTGAGCGGGCCGCCGCCGGGCGGGCGTTCCGCGCCGCGCTGGAGGGGTTCCGCGCGACCGGAGACCGGTGGGGCATCCTCACCGCCCTGGAGCAACTGGCCGGGGTCGCGGACGAGAGGGATCTGGAGCGGTTGGCCGGGGTCGCGGATGGGATGGACCTGGGGCCGGTGATCGGGGTCGCGGATGAGACGGGGGCCGCCGCGCTGCTGGCTGAGGCCATTGACCTGGCGGGACGGCTGGGCGCGGTGGAGGACCTGACCAGGCTGCTCGTCAGCAACGCCGACAGGCTGGTCAATGCCAACGGGCTGCCCGACGCCGACGGGGTGGCTGGCGCCGACGGGTTGGCCGACGTCAGCAGGGACGTCAGCAGGGTGGCCGACGTCGGGTGGCTGATTGCCGCGCGCGCCGAGTATGAGCGGGCCGCCGAGTTCGCCCGCCGTACCGGAACGCCCGAAACCCAGGCCGGCGCCCTGCGCGGGCTCGCGGACGTCGCGCGCCTGCGTGGCGAGTTGCCGGTCGCCCGCGAGCTGTACGAGCGGGCGCTGCGCGGCTGCGGACGGGCGTCGATGGGCGCCGCGCTGACCCGCCGCCGGATCCTCATCGGACTCGGCCGGATCGCGGAGGCCGAGCGGGACACCGATGAGGCCCGCGCCCACTACCGGCAGGCCCGCGCCATCGCGCACGAATACGGAGACCGCCCAGCCGCCTCCGAGGCCACCGAGTTCCTGGCCGCGCTTGAGGTCGACGGCCGGTGAGAGTGACCACCTGGCTCGGTTGGATGCCGATGGCCGGTGAAGGGGCGGTGTGCGGGTGGTGAGTGGGTGGTGAGCGGGCTCCGTCACGCTCGTGGTCATCGCCTCACACATACGGGAGACCGAAATGACGGACCTGAAGGGCAAGACCGCGCTGGTGACCGGCGCCTCGAAGGGGATGGGCCGGGCCATCGCTCAGCGGCTGGCCGGTGACGGTGCGCTGGTGGCGGTGCACTATGGCCGTGACGCCGAGGCGGCCAAGGAGACGGTGGCCGCGATCGAGCAGGCCGGTGGTGAAGCGTTTCCGGTCCGGGCGGAATTCGGTACGGACGGCGACGTGCGGACGTTGCTCACCGGCCTGACCGCGGGCCTGCAAGGGCTGTCGCTGGACATCCTGGTCAACAACGCGGCCTGCGGAAACCAGGAAACGGTGCGGGCCGGGTCGGTCGATCGGCTGACCCCCGAGCAGTTCGACGAGGTGTTCGCGATCAACGTGAAGGCGCCCCTGTTCCTCGTCCAGGCGGCACTGCCGCTGATGGCCGACGGCGGGCGCGTCGTCAACATCTCCTCGCTCGCCACGCGGGTCGCCCTGCCGTACCAGATCGCGTACGCGATGACCAAGGGCGCCCTGGAGGTCATGAGCCGCACGCTGGCGAACGCGCTCGGCGCCCGCGGCATCACGGTGAACACGGTCAGCCCCGGCGCCACCGACACCGACGTGACCGACACCCTGCGCGACCCCGAGATCAGGACCGTCCTGACGGGGCTGACCGCGCTCGGCAGGATCGGCCGGCCGGCCGACATCGCCGACGCCGTCGCGTTCCTCGCCTCCGACGACGCCCGCTGGGTCACCGGCAACGTGATCGACGCCACCGGCGGCGCGTACCTCGGCCCCATGTGGGCCCGATAGCCGAGGATTGTGACTCCAACCGTTGGTTTGGGTGACGTATTCGGTACGGACCGAATACGGTGGCTTGCGGACTATCGGTCAAGCCCGTAAGCCACCGGGAGCTTTCTTTGCGCACCGCAGCGGCCATCCTCTCCTTCGTGCTCGCTTTCACACTCATGCCTTCCCAACCGGCCACCGCCGCGTCGCTACCGGGTGGGAAGGCCACTTATGTCGTCTCACAAGGTCATCTGAAGGCCTCCTCCCAGCAGAACTGGGTGCGCCTGGGCAGCTACCGCTTCGCCGCGAACGGCACGGTGACCGCCTCCCTCCATCTGTGGTGGCAACGTAATCCCCAGGCCAGGCAGCGCACCGGCACCGTCCCCGACACGGGCTGCACGACCAAGGCGGGCGGTGTCCAGAAGCGGCCCCGTACCTGCGAGGTCCTCACCGCCGGGGGCTACACCGGCGCTCCCGACGAGACCCGCACCGGGACGTACACCGTGTCGGGCGGCGTGCTGAGCATCCGCTGGAAGATCGCCCAGACCTGGACGGAGCAGTGGTACGTCAAGCCGTCCTCCGACGGCAAGCTGGCCCGCCTCGACCTGAAGCAGAGCTCGCTGGCCACCCACGGCTACGCCTACGGCAGCAACGCCGCGCTCGGCACCCGGCGCGCGATGAGTTCGGTGAAGGCGTTCCCCGGCTCGCTGCGGCAGGACCTGACGAGCTGGGCGAGCGGCACGATCGTCAACTCCGCCAACCAGCCGTTCGGCCACTCCGCCTTCCGCTCCTGCGCCACCAGCACCTCGTGCCTGACCTACCTGCAGCCGTCCTCGAACGGCGCCTGCCAGAAGTCCGGCGGATGCCCGAAATACGGTGGCGGGACGAAGGCCAACATCAGCTCCATCCAGTACTACCTCACGACGATCTCCAAGACCGACCGCCGCGACACCCTGTGGCACTGGTGCACCTGCCTGGCGATGGAGCGCGGTGAGTTCTGCTACACCGGCAACTCGCACGTCAAGCCGCTCATGCAGATCATCGACGACTCGGGCGCCTTCCGCGGCTGGGTCGGCGCGGAAGCCTCCTTCTCGACCGGCTCCCGGGCGACGGACATGATGGCGGTGCTCCGCATCACCGACTTCCGCTGATCGGCGCGAGGCCCCGGCCAAAACCCCACCGAACCGAGCAGGAACCGAGAAGCGCCGGTCACAGGGCCACGGCTACCGTTATGGCCATGGACATCACGATTCACACCAGCGTTCTCCCGCACGAAGACCCGGACGCATCCCTGGGCTTCTACCGCGACATCCTCGGCTTCGAGGTACGCAGCGACGTCGGGCACGGCCAGATGCGCTGGATCACGGTCGGCCCCGTCGGTCAGCCCGGCACGTCCATCCTGCTGGCGCCGCCGGCGGCCGACCCCGGGATTACCGAGGACGAGCGCCGTACCATCGCCGAGATGATGGCCAAGGGCACCTACGGCTGGATCCTGCTGGCCACCCGGAACCTCGACGACACCTTCGAGAAGGTGCAGGCCGGCAACGCCGAGGTCGTCCAGGAGCCGACCGAGCAGCCGTACGGCGTGCGCGACTGCGCCTTCCGCGACCCCGCGGGCAACCTGATCCGCATCCAGGAAGTCCGCTGAGCGGCCGGTCGTAGAAGGGAGTCCTGTCATGTGTCACCCCTCATGGGGGCACGCACGTGCCGCCGCACAGCGCCTGAGCGACCTCGCGCGGCTGCGCCGCGTCCGCGACCGGATCGACCGGGAGTACGCGGAGCCGCTGAACGTCGAGGCGCTCGCCCGCGGCGCCAACATGTCGGCCGGGCACCTCAGCCGCCAGTTCCGGCTCGCCTACGGCGAGTCGCCGTACAGCTATCTGATGACGCGGCGGATCGAGCGCGCGATGGCGCTGCTGCGCCGTGGCGATCTCAGCGTCACCGACGTCTGCTTCGCCGTCGGCTGTTCGTCGCTGGGCACGTTCAGCACCCGCTTCACCGAACTGGTCGGCATGCCGCCCAGCACGTACCAGCGCATGGTGGCGGGCGCCACGGCGGGCATGCCGTCGTGCGTCACCAAGCAGGTCGCCAGACCGGTCAGGAATCGAGAAGCGCAGGTCATAGAGCCGCAACTAACGTCTTTGTCATGACCTCCATCGCATCCGTCACCCTCGAAGTGGCCGACGTCACGGCCGCCCAGCGCTTCTACACCGCCTTCGGCCTGGACACCCAGGTGCTCCTGCGGGCCTCGGAGGCGCCGACGACCGGCTTCCGCGGGTTCTCGATGTCGCTGACGGTGTCCCAGCCGGCCGACGTCCAGGCCCTCGTCGGCGCCGCCCTCGACGCCGGCGCCACGCCGCTGAAGCCCGTCACCAAGTCGTTCTGGGGAGTCGGCGGCGTCGTCCAGGCTCCCGACGGGACGATCTGGAAGGTCGCGACGTCGGCCAAGAAGGACACCGGCCCGGCGACCGGCAAGATCGACGACATCGTGCTCCTGCTGGGGGCCGCGGACGTGGCCGCGAGCAGGCGGTTCTACGTCGAGCGCGGCCTCGCCGTGGCGAAGAGCTTCGGCCGCAAGTACGTCGAGTTCGCCACACCGTCGAGCCCCGTCAAGCTGGCTCTGTACGGCCGCCGCGCCCTCGCCAAGGACGTCGGCGTCCCCATCGAGGGCACCGGCTCGCACCGCCTCGTGCTCGGCGGCGACGCCGGGCCGTTCACCGACCCGGACGGCTTCGCCTGGGAGGCCGCGTCACTGGCCCCCACGGCAGCCTGATCTACCTGAAAGGAAAACAGCCATGAACAACTCCACCGAGAAGAACTCCACCGAGAAGTACGACGGTTTCACCGACGAGGAACGCGACGCGATGAAGGAGCGCGCCAAGGAGCTGAAGAAGACCGCGCGGCGCGGCGCCAAGGCGGACCCGGAGGCCGAGGTGCTCGAGAAGATCGCCGAGATGCCCGACGACGACCGCGTCCTCGCCGAGACGATCCACGCCATCGTCAAGGCCAGCGCGCCCGCCCTCACCTCGAAGCTCTGGTACGGGCAGCCCGCCTACGCCAAGGACGGCAAGATCGTCTGCTTCTTCCAGGGCAAGTACAAGTTCAAGGCGAGATACGCCACGCTCGGCTTCAACGACCCGGCGAACCTGGACGACGGCACCATGTGGCCGACCGCCTTCGCGCTGACGAAGCTGACCGCCGACGACGAGGCGCGGATCGGCGAGCTGCTGAAGAAGGCGGCGAGCTGAGGCCCGCCGCCCGGCACGCTCCGCTGGTCAGTTGCGCGCCTGGTCGAGAGGCTCGGCGCTCTGGCGCTCATCGCGCCGGGACTTGACCAGGCTGGCCACCGTCGTGACCGCCAGCACGGTGACGATGACGGCCAGCGAGACCCAGTTGTTGATCTCGGGGACCCAGGTGACGTGCTCGCCGCCGTTGATGAACGGCAGTTCGTTCTCGTGCAGGGCGTGCAGCACGAGCTTCACGCCGATGAAGCCGAGAATGACGGCCAGGCCGTAGGTGAGGTAGACGAGTTTCTCCACCAGGCCGCCGAGCAGGAAGTAAAGCTGTCGCAGCCCCATCAGCGCGAACGCGTTGGCCGCGAAGACCAGGTAGGCGTCCTGGGTGATGCCGAAGATGGCGGGGATCGAGTCGACGGCGAAGACCAGGTCCGCGCCGCCGATGGCGATGATGACGATGAACATCGGGGTCAGCAGGCGGCGGCCGTCCTGCTTGATGGTCAGCCGTGAGCCGTGATAGTCGTCGGTGACCGGGAACATCTTGCGCACCAGCCGTACGACGCCGCCGTTGGGGTCGTAGTCCTCTTCCTCGTTGTTGTTGAAGGCGAACTTCCACGCGGTGTAGATGAGGATGCCGCCGAAGAGCCAGAAGATCCAGCTGAAGTTCTGTACGGCCTGCGCGCCCACGCCGATGAAGATCCCGCGCATGACCAGCGCCATCATGATCCCGATGAGCAGCACCCGGTGCTGGTGGATCGCGGGCACGGCGAAGTTCGCCATGATCAGCATGAAGATGAACAGGTTGTCCACGCTCAGCGTGTACTCGGTGATGTAGCCGGTGATGTACGAGGCCGCGTGGTCATCGCCGCCGAAGATCCACACGCCCGCGCCGAAAGCGATGGCGCAGCCGATGTAGAAGGCGATCCACCGGGCCGACTCGGCGATCGTGACCTTGTGGGGTCTCCTGTTGACGATGACCAGATCGAGGAGAACGAGACCCAGCAGGGTGGCGATGGTCGCCGCCCACAGCCAGGCGGGCACAGACATGGGTGGGGGCATGAAAGCTCCTCCGACTTGGCGTTGACACGTCCGTCGGAGGTCTTCTCCGCCCGCGAATCACGCGGACCGACCGCACCGGGCCCCGAGGCGGGTCCGTGATGACGACGCGGCCGCGAAGGAGTACTCCCCTCCACTTCGCCTGTGATCGTACATACTGAACGCACCATCCGAAAACCCCCCAATGTGGAAGGGAATGCCCATGGTCGCAGGTGCGGAGGACGTCATCACCTTGGACGCCGGGCAGGCCGGCGAACTCGGACTGTCCGAAACCGACCGAGTGCTCCTCACTGAGACCGGGCTGCCGAGGGTCGCGGGCGGGCCCTTCTGGGCCGACATTCCGGACGGGCCGCTCGGGCTGTTCACCGTTCTTCCGCTGGACGGAGACAACCGGGCCCTGATCCTGGGCGGCACCGGGCCGGACGGCGACATGCTGTACTTCCTCGATGTGCGCGAGGGCGTCGTCGTGCTCCTCTCTCAGGGGGAGCGGCCCGAGTTCGAGATCGTGAACACCTCGCTGACGGCCTTCGCCGAGTTCGTCCGCCGGCTGGGCGCGTACACGCGCTCGGAGCGTCCCGCCGACGACAAGGCCCGCCTCGCGGAGATCGCCGCCGGGCTGGAGCGGCTCGACCCCGAGGCGTTCCGGCATCCGCACTGCTGGTGGGCGCTGGTGGTCGCGCACCACCGGCGGGAGGCGGCCAGGCGGGAACGGGCGCTCGCGCCCGCGCGGTCGCGGCGCGAGGCCTTCTACCGGGCCCTCGACCGCTTGGACGAGAAGGGGCGGCGGCTCGTCACGGACAAGGAGTTCGCCTCCGAGACGGGCGAATACGGCCTGCTGACCCTGCCGGACGACGTCCCGGACGCGTTCTCGGCCGACGGAGCCCTGCTCCGGGACGTGGACGTCCGCTGGCGGGGCGGCCTCGAGTCGGAGATCCAGTCGGCCTTCGCCTGGGAGGGGCTCGTGGTCCACGTCCCCGAGGACGAACCGGAGGACGACGACGAGAGCTTCGACGCCGCGATGGAGCGGCTGATGGCGGCGGCCAACGGCCCTCAGGAGCCGGGCGAGGGCATCGTGACCTGCCTGGCGGCCGCGGAGACCTCCGACCTGTGCCGGATCCTGCGGGCCTTCGAGCGCCTGGCCGCCAAGGGGTACGTCGCCGAGCCCGCCCTCTGGCCCACCACGTCGGGATGCTGGGAGCGGGTGGCCGAACGGACCGCGGACGGGGAGCCGCCGAGGGCCGTCTTCTGGAACACGCAGAGCCACGACAGCGCCTTCGACACCAAGGGCGACCTGGTCGGCGAGCTGTACCTCGGGTGGGCGGGCGACCCGGAGGAGATCGCCGCGGTCCTGGCCGGGACGGAGCTCGTGGTGAAGACGCCCGAGGACGAGGGGACGACCTTCATCCTCGCTCGCGGCTGATCCACTCGTCGGTACGGCGGGCGGCGGGTGCGCGGGCCGAGGCCGGGACGCGCGGTCAGCGTCCCGGCCGGCTACGGCGACCAGGAGCGGGCCGTGATCTACGACTTCCTGAGCCGTTCCGTCTCGATGACCTCGCTGGAGACCGGGAAAGTGCGGCGCTGAGGGTTGAGTACGGGGATACTCAGCCGCTTCGCTCGCCGCCGGTTCACTCTGAACGGAGCAGGCAACCGAGGGGAGCGGGCTCCATGACCGGCAACGAGACGTACAAGGCGGTCGCCGACGCGAAACGGGCGGAGATCCTCGCCGACACCGATTCGCCCTTCACCATCGAGGTGCAGTTCCTGGGCGGATTGTCGGATGCGCAGAAGGCGGCGTTCAAGGGCGCGGCCGATCGCTGGGCGCAGGTCATCGTGGGCGACCTGCCCGACATGCTGATGCCCGGCGTCAGGCCGATCGACGACCTCCGGATCCTCGCGTGGGGCATGCGCGTCGACGGTCCCCAAGGGGTGCTCGGCGCCGCCAAACCGCTGGTGATGCGCCCGGCGTCGGCGCGGCCGAGCTCACTGCTCCCGGCGCTGAGCTACATGTACTTCGACGTCGGTGACCTGGACACGATGGAGGCCAACGGCTCGCTCCGGCACGTCATCACCCACGAGATGGGTCACGCGCTGGGCCTCGGCGCCACCGTCTGGCAGCTCAAGAACCTCATGCGGGGTTTCGACACCGACAATCCCGTCTTCACCGGGGCCACGGCCATCGAGGAGTACCGGCGGCTGCGCGGCTCGGAGGTGGCCGAGCCGGTGCCGCTGGCCAACGTGGGGCAGGCGGGGAGCAGGAACTCGCACTGGCGGGAGAGCGTGTTCGACACCGAGCTGATGACGCCGCGGGCCGACCCGGAGCCGCCGCTCAGCCGGTTGACCGTGGCCGCCCTGCAGGACCTCGGGTATCAGGTCGACTTCGAGGCCGCCGATCCGTACGTGCTGCCCGAAGAGCCGCCGGACGCGGACAAGGCGACCTTCACCTGCGCCGTGGACCATTAGACGGCGCCGCGCCCTCGCCGAACACGGCTGCCACCCGTGACCCGAGCGCCGCCTCGGCGCGCTCGTCGCCGTTCAGGCCGAGTACGTGGTCGGCGAGGTCGCCGGCTCGGCGGGCGGTGACGAGGTCGCGGACCCGCGCCCAGGCCGTCGGGGAATCGGGGATCACGGTCATGAGCGGGACCCTAAAGATCGACTCCGACAAATCCGGGAGCGGCGGATGTGCGGTGATGTCCAGCCAGGTGATGGCGGGAACGGACGATCTCCGTTGCCGTGTGTGCGGGGGTGTTGCGGGCCGCCACTGGACGATCTCGGACAAAACCCCCTGGCTGGTCAACGTGTGGGGCCATAAGCAGGGCTTCAGGAAGGTCCAACGGACCCAGGTCCCTCACGGAGGCACTCATCATGCATATTCGCTCAAGGCGCGGCATCACGTACGCCGCTCTCGCCGGCGTGCTGGCGCTCGGCGGAACGGGGCTCACCATTGGAGCCGCGACGGCGCAGCTTGATAACGACGACCCGGATCTCACCATGGTCGCGGAGGCGGCGGCGAAGAAGGGCGACGCCCTCACGTCCGCCGCCGCCAAGCCCGATCCGGCGGAGGACAGTGAGTCGGAGGAGATCACCGTCGCGGACGAGGCGGACGACCCTGAGGAGGGGGAAGAGTCCACCGAATCCGACGAGTCCTCGGAGAACACTGAGACCACTGACGACGAGAGCGGCACTGAGGACGAGACCAGCACCGAGGACGACTCCAGCACCGAGGACGACTCCAGCACCGAGGACGACTCCGGCACCGAGACCGACGAGAAGGCCGACGACGAGAAGACGGGCGACACCGAGGAGGCCGAGTCCACGGACGACGCCGACAAGACCGTCGCCGAGGTCGAGGCCGACGAGGTCGAGGAGGGTCCCGGCGAGACGGAGACCGGCGAGGAGCAGGCCACGACCGAGCTCACCGAGGAGCAGGCCCGCTGCCCGTTCACCACGATCTACAAGGGCAGCGTCAAGCAGATGCTGATCAAGCGTGAGGGTGGCGCGCGGACGAAGGCGTACAACGCCGGCGAGAAGACCAAGAAGGGCAAGAACCGCAACATCGTCACCATCGGGATCGGCTTCAACATGAGCCGCGGCGACGCCAGGACCATCGTCAACCGCATCCTGAGCGAGACCAGCCCGCAGTCGGAGCAGGCCGACATCAAGTCCGGCCGGGCGTTCGACGACCTCAAGGCCGGGGTGACGGAGCTGACGGAGGAGCAGGTGGCGATGCTGTTCGAGGTCTCCTACGACGAGGCCAAGGAACTGGTCACGCGCCGGGGCATCGAGAGCTTCGACAAGCTGCCGCGCGCCGTGCAGGCCGCGTTGATCGACGTGGCGTTCATGCGGCCGGGCAACATCAACGACATCGCCGACGAGGTCAACCTGGCCACGCAGGCGGCCATGGCCAAGAAGCAGTCGCTGAGCAGCGCGAACTACGGACCGGCCGCCAAGCGGCTGGAGACGTTCGGCAAGATCGCCGCGAAGCGGGGCCAGGCCGGCAACAAGATCCGGTTCGAGCAGGACGCCGCGATGCTGCGCAACAAGTGCTGAACACGTACTGAGCGCTGATGGAAGTAGTCGGGGTCGTGCCCGGGTTTCTCTGGAACCCGGGCACGACCCTTTTCCATGGGCGCCGTGGTGAAGGACACCGCCAGGAAAGGCCGGCGTACTGATTCCGGCGAGGGGCGGGGCGGAGTGCCGTCCATTGAATGACCAGTGAGCCCCCGTGTGGTCAACACATTGGGGCGATGGACAACGTCCCCATCTGGATGGTCATTGATGAGCCCCGTAATCAGGAATGGCACGAAACATTCCGACGCGCTTCGGCAACCCGGGCGGCTCCAGAAAAGAGCGAACCCGCCGATCGCGTCACCATGAGAAGGGGAAAACAGTGAGAGCACCTTCGAAGCTTCGTCTTACGGTCGCCGGGCTCGCGGTCGGCGGTGTGCTGGTCGGGAGCGGCCTCACCGGCGGGGCGGCGCACGCACAGACGGCGGACCCGTTCGGGTTCGGCGGTGGGTCGGGCAGCTCGTTCGACTTCGGCGGCTCGTCAGGCGGCGGCTCGTTCGACTTCGGGCTCACTCAGCCGCGGCAGACGGACCCGGGCACCGGCTCCAGTGGTTCCGGGCTCGGCGACTTCTTCAAGGATCTGGGCAAGGACCTGGGCAAGGAGCTCGGCAACCGGGCCCTTGACTCGCTGCTCAACCGCAACCGGGGCGGCGGCAACAACAC
Organism: Nonomuraea solani; assembly: GCF_900108335.1. Lineage (GTDB taxonomy): Bacteria > Actinomycetota > Actinomycetes > Streptosporangiales > Streptosporangiaceae > Nonomuraea > Nonomuraea solani. The sequence continues at coordinate 319,462 of NZ_FNVT01000006.1, read as the reverse complement.
CAACACGACCCAGCCGAACACGGGCGACGGCACCGTACAGTCCGGTGACCCGAGCCTGACCCAGCAGCTTCCCAGCACGACCAGCGCGGGCAGGCGCATCCCCGAGTCGATCGAGCGGGTCCTGCGGGACGCCGGGGTCAATTTCGTGGACTGGCTGGTCAAGCGGCAGCCGGGCAGCAAGCGCGACGGGTTCGGCTCGTTCAAGTCGCCCGAGAGGTACTTCCGGGCCGAGCTGCAGCGGCAGAACTGCCGGGTGCCCGGCTACGTCCGCCTGTTCGGTACGACGGTCGGCAGGGGCCGGTTCACGCCCTCGAACTTCATCGGCGGCGACAACCTGGGCAGGACCCTCGTTCTCGGCCGGAACTCGTTCCTGGCCCCGTTCGGCGACAAGCTGAAGAGGTTCAGCACGGTCAACTTCGTGTTCCTGTCGAAGAAGGGCGCTGAGGTCCTCCGTCCGCAGCCCCGCGTCGCCAGGAACTCGGTTCTGGAGGACCGCGTGCGGTACTCCACGGACTTCCTGAAGAGGGGCGTCAAGTACACCGTGATCGTCCGTTACACCAACACCTGCAACGAGCCGGTCGTGGACGTTCTCGGCAAGGTCAGGCGTCGATAGTTCCGGCTTTTCCGGATCGCCGCGCGTGGGTGGCCCCCGACCTCGGGGGTCACCCATTGGCGTGTGATTTAGGGACGGCAACCGTCTGGTCACAGTCAATTCCGAAACACAAAGATTCCGTCCACCGGCCGGGTGCCGACGAATAGGGGCCGACAGTTCATCTCGTCAGGGGGCATGATGATCCACCAAGACACCACCACCCGAGGCAGGCGGGAACGGCCGGTCCCGTCAGGACCACTTCAGGAGTTCGCCCAGGGTCTGCGCGACCTGCGATGGGCGGCGGGCAATCCGAGCTACCGGGCCATGGAGCGCAAGGCGGGCTACTCGTCGTCGGCGCTGTCCGCGGCCGCGTCGGGGGACAGGCTGCCGAGCCTGGCGGTCACGAAGGCGTACGTGGGGGCGTGCGGCGGTGACCAGGACGCGTGGGCCGGAAAGTGGAACACGCTGAGGGCGGAGCTGGACAACAAGACCAACGACGACGAGGCGTTCGCGGGACCGGCGGCGCCCGCGCACCGCCCACAGCGGGTGCGGGCACGGGCACGGCTGAACCGCCGTGTCATCAAGCTCTCGGCGCTCCTCGTCGCGCTCGGCGTGACCGGGCTGGCCACGGCCGGCGCGTTCCGCCAGGACGTGCTGTTCCGGTTCCTGTCGACCAAGGACGGCGAGACGAAGCAGACGACGCAGACCGCACAGACCGCACAAACGACCCGTCCCACGTTCACCGCTGTCGCCGGGCCGAGCTGCCCGCGCGACACGATGCGGAGCGTCCGCATCGACGCCATGCCGGGCCGGGACGGCTGGAAGGACGCCGGCGCCTCCGGCTGGACCGGCGCGGGGTGCGGCGACAGCTTCCTGTTCTCGGAGCTGAAGGCGGGCACGCGGGGGGCGGCGCGTCCGCGCAACGCCTTCCAGTGGCGCTTCACCACGGGACTGCGCGGCCCGCACCAGTGCACGCTGACGGTGTACGTGCCGAAGTCGGGGCTGGCCGGGCAGCGCGTCTGGTACACGGTGAGCGACGGCTTCGACGAGGAGGCGCGCACGGTCGGGGAGTTCACCCTCGACCAGCGCATGCGGCAGGGCCAGTGGGTTCCGGCTCCGGTTCCCCTGATCATCACCAGCGGCCTGGTCATCGTGGAGATCACCGACACCGGCCGCGGCAACACCACAGGCAACCAGGCCATGGCAGCCGGCCCGGCCCGGCTGTCGTGCCCTTGACCACGGACCGATGACCACGGACCGATGACCACGGACCGATGACCACGGACCGATGACCACGGACTGATGACCACGGGCCGACGACCACGGGCCGAAACAAATCGCTGGGGGGCACGATGACGAGTAGAGAGACGATCCGGGAATTACCGCGTGGCAGCAGGTCCCGGGGGCGGCACGCGCGCGCGGCGGCGCCCGATCCGGTGAAGGAGTTCGCCCGCGGGCTGCGCGAGCTGCGGGCGGCGGCGGGCAATCCCAGTCACCGCGCGATGAAGCGCAGGACGGGACATCCGGCCGCCGAGCTGGCGGCGGCGGCGTCGGGGGACGCGCTGCCCAGCCTGGAGGCCACGCAGGCGTACGTGACCGCGTGCGGCGGCGACCAGATCGAGTGGACCAGGAAATGGCACGTGGTCAACACCCTGCTGCGGGTACGGCAGAGCGACCGCGTCTACGAGACCGTGGAGTATCCACGCGTCGGACCGGCCCCGGAACCGCCACCCGCGGCCAGAAGGCGTACCTCCATCAAGACGTGGGTGATCGTCGGGGTGCTCGCGCAGATCGCGGTGCCGGCGGCGCTGCTGATCTACCAGAACCGGGCCCCCATGGCCGTGTCGGTCGCGGGCCGTCAGGAGGTGTCCGCCACCACGTCGGCGTCCGCGCGCCCGGTGCCGCGCGGCACGAAGGCCGCCGCCGTGAAGCCCGCCTTCATCGCGGTCGCCGGCCCCGGCTGCCCGCGTGACGCCAAAAGGAGCGTCCGCATCGACGGGCTGCCGGGCCGGGACGGATGGAAGGACGCCAGCGTCCCCGGCTGGACGGGCGCTGGCTGCGGCGACGGCTTCCTGTTCTCCGAGCTGACCTACGACGCGACCAAGACCACCCATCCGAGCAACAGCTTCCAGTGGCGCTTCACGACCGGACTGGACGGCCGGCACCAGTGCTACGTGGGCGTGTACATCCCCAAGACCGGCTTCGCCGGCCAGCGGGTCTGGTACACCGTCATCGACGGCTTCGACCAGGACGCCCGCACGGTCGCGGAGTTCACCCTCGACCAGCGGATGCGCCAGGGCAAATGGGTCGCGGGCCCGGCTCCCGTCACGATCACCAGCGGCCTGGCGATGGTGGAGATCACCGACACCGGCAAGGGGAACACGACGGGCGACCTGGCCATGGTGGCCGGCCCGGTACGGCTCGCCTGCCTTTGAGACCGCCTCTGATACGTGGCGGATACATGACCGAGCGCCCGCCGATACCCGGCGAAGACCGGGCGGACGGATAAGGGCTCCAAAGTGGCCACGGCGCCGCGAAAGGCGGCGCCGTCCACGGAAGGAGTCTCGATGCGTGTGCTGACCCACGGTCTGCTCGGCCTGGCGGTGCTGACCGGCTGCGGAGGATCCCCGCCCCCCGCGGCCGTCAGCGCTCCTTCGGACAAGGCGCGCGAACGCGAGACCGTCATCGCCACCTGCATGAAGCAGAAGGGCTTCACCTACACCCCCTCGGTGAGCCCGCCCAGGAAGCCCGAGGCGAACCCCGCCGACTACGCGGCGATGAAGGCGGACAGAAGTAAGAACGGCTTCGGCATCTTCTCCGCCATCGTCTATCCGAAGCCGCCGGAGACACAGGCGCCGGACCCGAACCAGGCGGCGATCGAGGGCCTGTCCGGCGCCAAGCGGGACGCCTACGTCAAGACCATGAACGAGTGCAGGGTCACCGCTCTCCAGCAGGTGAACGGCCTGAAGGTCACCTCGGTCGCCGACTACCAGGACCAGATGAGCACCGAGATCGAGAACATCGACAAGACCCTCGACGGCGACCCCAGGCTGCTGGAGCTCGCCGCGCCGTTCGCCGAGTGCCTGAAGTCCAAGGGCGAGCGGGTGACCTCCGCGAAGCCGGTCGCGCTGAGCGCCCGCGGCATGGTGGTGTGGAGCGAGCAGGCGGACAAGCTCGGCAAGCCGGGCACCGTGACGGCGGCGGAGGCCCGGCCGTACCTCGCCAAGGAGATCACGTCGGCGCTGGCCGACCTGGAGTGCGGCAAGGACTTCTACGCCGCCTTCCTGCCCCTGCAGCAGCGCCTCACCAACGAGGCCAGGGTGAAGTACGGGTTCCAGGAGCGGTGACCCGCACCCCTCGCTGCAAGCTGCTGCTCGTCCTGGCCGTGGTCCTGGTGATCGCGGGGACCGGCTGGGGCGTGGGCACCCTGCTGCGCTCCCCGGCCGACGAGGCGGCGGCCCGCAAACCGCCCAAGCCGTCGCTGGTCACCGTCGCGGTCGAGCGGCGCAGGCTGGTCTCCACCGTCGTGGTCAGCGGCACCCTGGAGTACGGCTCGCCGCACCCGGTGTCGCCGGCCGGCGTGGTCGGCGGCGGCGAGACCGCTCAGCGCGCCACCCGCGCTCCCCGCCGGGGCACCCTCGCGGAGGGCGCGGTGCTGATGGAGGTGAACGGGCGCCCGGTGTTCGTCTTCGCCGGCAAGGTGCCGATGCACCGCGGCATCGTCGCCGGGGCCAAGGGCGCCGACGTCGAGCAGTTGCAGAAGGCGCTGCGCAGGCTCGGCCACCGTGCGCCCGCGACCGGCGTGTTCGACCCGGCGACCGCCGCCGCGGTGACGCGCTTCTACGCCGAGCGCGGTTACGAGGCGCAGCAGCCCACGTTGGAGCTGCGGCAACAGCGCGACGAGCTGCGCCGGGCCGTACGGACCGCGCAGGACGTGCTCGCGACCGAGCGCAAGGCCCTTGACCAGGGCAGGGACGTGCTGCCGCTGAAGGTCAAGCTGGCCGGCGCCCGGCAGGATCTGACGGAGGCCGAGCGGGCGCTGAAGAGCGCGCGGGCACAGGAGCTCACCACCGAGGACGAGGCCAAGATCGACGCCGCCGAAAGTGCCGTACGCGCCGCCGAGGAGAAACTGCTGGCGGCCCGGCAGGAGCAGACTCAGGCCACCCCCACTCCCACTCCCAGCCCGGCCGATACCCGCCTTTCTGAACTCCGGATCGACAACGCCGAAGCGGAGCTGGCCGCCGCCAGGTCGGCGCTGGAGCGCGTACACGAGGAGGCCGCGACCGCGCGGGCCGCGCGGCTGACCGAGCTGGCCAGGAACGTCCGGGTGGCGCGCGAGGCGGTCGTCACCGCCGAGCAGACGCTCCGGCAGGCCAGGCGACTCTCGCCCGTCAAGCTGAAGGTGGCCAACGCCCGGGCCGACCTGGCCGCCGCGCGGGCGCTGCTGGCCGAGTTCGAAAGGACCTACGGCACCACCGTCCCGCCGGGGGAGATCGTCTTCCTGCCCAGGCTGCCCGTCCGCCTGCACAAGGCGAAGATCAAGGCGGGCGAGCTCGTGGATGAATCGGTCGCCACGGTGACCGGCTCCACGTTCGTGGTGGCGGGCTCGGTGGACGTGGCCGAGGCCGAGCGGCTGAAGACGGGGCTGGACGCGAGCATCGAGACCGAGGCCGGCAAGACCGTCCGCGGCACGGTGACCTCACTGGGCGGACGAGACGCCAAGGGCGCCGTGCCGGTGACGATCACTCCCGCCTCGATGAAGGGGCTCAAGAGGCTCGCCGGCGCGCCCGTCACGGTCCGCGTGACCATCGGCGCCACCGGTCGCGAGGTGCTCGTGGTCCCCGCCGCGGCGGTCGTCACCGCCGCCGACGGCAAGGCCCGGGTGCAGGTGGAGACCGCGCCCGACCAGGTCAAAGAGGTCGAGGTACGCACCGGCCTGTCCGCCGACGGAGCCGTGGAGGTGACCGGCGACCTCGACCCGGGCGACCTGGTGGTGATCAACAGTGCCTGAGCCGGTCATCGTGCTCGACGAGCTGACCAAGGAGTTCCCCGCCGACCCGCCCGTCAGGGCTCTGTCCGCAGTCAGCCTAAGAGTTGAAAAATCGGATTATGTGGCTGTCGTCGGCCCGTCGGGGTCCGGGAAGTCCACCCTGCTCAACACGCTCGGCCTGCTCGACCGGCCGACCAGCGGCGGCTACCGCCTCGACGGCATCGAGACCGTCTCACTGAAGGACGGCGCGCGGACCACCATCCGCGGCAGCCGCATCGGTTTCGTCTTCCAGTCCTTCCACCTGCTGCCGCACCGTAGCGTGCTGGAGAACGTCATGCTGGCCGAGGTCTACGGCCCGGCACCGCGCGCGGGCCGCCGCGAGCGCGCGACGCGAGCCCTGGAGCGGGTACGCCTGTCGCACCGGCTGGACTTCCCGCCCGGCAGCCTGTCCGGCGGCGAACGGCAGCGCGCCGCCATCGCCCGCGCCCTCATGGGCGACCCGTCGCTGCTGCTGTGCGACGAGCCCACCGGCAACCTCGACAGCAGGAACACCGAAGCCGTGCTCGACCTGTTCGACGACCTGCGCGCCCAGGGGATGACCATCGTCGTCATCACCCACGAGACCGACGTGAGCGACCGGGCCGGGCGCCGGGTGCGGATCACCGACGGCGTCCTCACGGAGGAGTAGACGTGCACCCTCGCGACCTGCTGACCGAGGCCGTGGCGGGGCTGCTGGCCCGCCCGGTGCGCTCGGCGCTGACCACGCTCGGCACCGTGCTGGGCATCACCACGCTCGTGGTCACGCTGGGCGTCGCCGCGACGGCGGGCAACCAGATCGTCGGCCGCTTCGACGAGCTCACCGCCACCTCCGTCACGGTCGAGGTCCCTGAGCACCCCTTTCCCCTGGTCGGCTGGGCCGACGTCGGCCGGGTGACCCGGCTGCGCGGGGTGGTCTCGGCCGCCGCGATCGCCGAGTCGAAACAGAGCGCCAACCTCGTCGTCCGCTCCAACGACATCGTGGACCCGACCCGGGTCACCGACCAGACGCTGACCGTGCTCTCCAGCAGCCCCGGCCTGCCCGCCGCGGTCAAAGGCCGGATGATCGAGGGCCGCTACTTCGACGCCGGGCACATCGCCCGCGGCGACAAGGTCGTCGTCCTGGGCCGGCACGCGGCCGAACTCCTGGGCGTCACCCGGCTGGCCCGGGCGCCGGCCGTCTTCATCGGCACCCAGGCGTACACCGTCATCGGCGTGCTCGGCGACCCGCAACGCGAGAAGAGCCTCACGAGCGCGGTCATGCTGCCACCGGCCGTCGGCGAGCGCTACGGCCTGAGCACCGTGACCCGGGTCCTGGTCAACACCGGTCTCGGCGCCGCCGAACTGATCGCGAAGCAGGCGCCGGCCGCGCTCAGCCCCGGCAACGAGGCGCTGCTCCAGGTCATCTCGCCGCCCAGCCCCACCCGGGCGCGCGACGCGGTGGAGGGCGACGTCAACGCCCTGTTCCTGATCCTCGGCCTGGTCTCCCTGGTCGTCGGGGCGGTCGGCATCGCCAACGTGACGCTGGTGACCGTGATGGAGCGCGTCGCCGAGATCGGCCTGCGCCGCGCCCTCGGCGCCGCCCGCCGGCACATCGCCGCGCAGTTCCTGCTGGAGTCCACGCTCACCGGGCTGACCGGCGGCGTCATCGGTGCCTCCGGCGGGATCGTGGTGATCGTCGCGGTCTGCGCCGTCAAGCAGTGGACGCCGGTCATGGATGTACGGTTGGCCGTCATGGCACCCGCCGCCGGTGCGGTCGTCGGGCTGCTCGCGGGGCTGTATCCGGCCCTGCGTGCCGCCCGCATGGAACCGGTCAACGCACTTCGATAGATATGGCGCCACATGAATCCGGCATCGCTGCGATGGAAGATCGCCGCCCTCGTCACCCTCGCCGCCACCGTCGTCGCCGCCGTGGTCGGCCTCCTGGTGCACCGGGCGACCTGGCAGCGCGCGCTGGACCTGGGGGAGAGCCGCGCCGAAGTCGCCCTCGACCGGTCACTGGCCGGCGGCACGGACGTGGTGAGCGTCGGGTCACTCCCTGACGCCCTGGCCGCCCAGGTGCGGCCCGGCGGCGGGCGAGTGGTCTGGTACGGGCTCGACCACCGGGACGAGCCGTGGGTATGGGCGGTCCAGCCCCGGGGCGGCCAGGCGGTGAGCGTACAGATCTCGATGGGGTCCGACCTGCTCGGCCTGCACGCGCTGGACCGCGACATGATCAAGGCCGCCCTGCTCGCCCTGGCCGGGGTGGTGCCGCTGTCGATGCTGGCGGCCGAGCTCCCCAACCGGCGGCTGCGGCGCATGGCCCGCGTCGCCCGCCGGATCGCCGACGGCGACCTGGCCGCTCGTACCGACGCGCGGGGCCGGGACGAGATCGCCGAGATCGGCGCCGGGCTCAACTCCATGGCCGCCGGCCTGCAACGACGGCTGCTGGCGGAGCAGCGGTTCACGGCCGACGTCGCGCACGACCTGCGTACCCCGCTGATGGGCCTGCTCACCGCCGGCCAGTTGCTGCCAGAAGGGGAGGCCACCGACCTGGTCCGCGACCGGATCGGCGTGCTGCGGGGCCTGGTCGACGACCTGCTGGAGATCTCCCACCTGGACGCGCCCGGCGGGGAGCCGGACCTTCAGCCGGTGCCGCTGGCCGGCCTGGTGCGGGAGTCGCTGCGCCGCGTCGACGTTTCCGCCGAGCTGCGTGCCGACGAGGACACGACGGCCGTCACCGACGCCCGCCGCCTGGAGCGGATCGTCGCCAACCTGCTCCTCAACGCCCGCACCCACGGCGCCGCCCCGATCACGATCACCGTGCGCCCTGGTCGGATCGTCATCCGCGACCACGGGCCGGGTCTCCCACCCGACCTCCTAACGCTCCTGAACGAGGGAGAGGCGCAGCGCTTCCGCACCGGCCGGGCCGAGCGCGGCGGCGGCCACGGGCTCGGCCTGACCATCGTGCTCGGCCACGCCCGCGTCATCGGCGCGACCCTGCGGTTCGCCAACCCGGCCGACGGCGGCGCGAGCGTCACCGTCACCCTGCCAGACCGGTGACACCCTTTCCCGCCGGCAGCCGGTACGGCTCGCCGCAGAAGTAGCGGTTGAGCGCGTCGACGGCGGCCAGCAGCATCGTCCCCACCTTCGGGTCGTTGCGCTGCACGTTGATCGACAGCGTCATCCGCCGCGCGCCGGACGCGTCGGCGAAGCTGAAGGTCATGTAGCCGGGGATGGAACCGGTGGCGCCCCACGTCTCCCCGCACGTCAGCCCGGCCGACTCCAGCCCGAGCCCGTACCGGGGAAAGATCGGGGCCTGCGGCGTCGGCACGCCGGTGCGCATCTGCGCCAGGAGGTCCGGGCCGACGAGCCGGCCGGAGAAGAGCGCCCGGTAGAACCGGTTCATGTCGCGGGCGTCCGACACCACCCCGTACGCCGCCCACGCGAACGACGGGTTCAGCCGGGTGATCGGCCTGAGCGCGCCCGGCGTGCCCGGGTCGGCGCCGGCGGGGAGGTGGTAGCCGGTCGCGTGCGGGCCGCGGATGTCCTGCCGGGTCAGGGGCAGGTGGGAGCGCGTCATCCCGGCCGGTCGGAAGATTCGATTCTTCAGCTCGGTGCCCAGGTCGTGGCCCGTCACCTTCTCCACCAGCAGCCCGAGCAGGATGTAGCCGGTGTTGGAGTAGGCGAAGCGGCCCTGCTGGGGGCGGGGCAGGCGTTCGGCCTCGGCGATGAGCCGCCGCGGGGTGTAGGTGCGGTCGCGGTAGTGCTCGGGGTCGGCGAACTCGGGGGCTCGCACGTAGTCGGCCAGGCCGCCGGTGTGGTTCAGCAACGCGCGGACGGTGATCTGGTCGCCCTCCGCGACCAGGCCGGGCAGGCGGTTCTCGATCGGCTCGTCCAGGCTCGTCTTTCCCTCCCGTACGAGCTGCAGGACCACCACGGACACCATGCTCTTGGTGAGGCTGGCGACCCGGAAGCGGGCCTCGCGCGGCACCGGCGCCCGGGTGCCCAGGTCGGCGACGCCGCTGGTGCCGATCCACGTCCCGCGCTCGTCGTCGATCCGCGCCAGCACCCCGGGCGCGCCGGCGGCCACGGTCGCGTCGAGCGCCTGCCGCACGCCGGGCGGCTCGCCGTGCCCCGCCTGCGCGTTCACCTGAACGGGGGACAGCAGCCCTGCGGCGATGAGGGCGACGGTCGCGATTCTGCGGCCGTTGAGCTGCGACATGCGGTCTCCTAACGATGAATGATCTCCATCATCGGGAGGCCGATGGCCGCTCTCGTCCTCATTCGGGACGAACTCCGTCGTGCGTGGTAGTCGCACCTGGGTACGACTCAGGTCTGATCCAGCGGTGCACGACGATCTTGCCGCCCGGCCCCGGGTACGCCATCAGCAGCAGCCGCTGGGTGGGGCGACCCAGACCGGGCGCCGTACAGGAGGAGCAGGAGGAGGGCGGAGGCGGCGAGCGCGGCGCCGTACCACAGCGGGGAGAGGCCGAAGAGGATCTCGCCGTTCTTGCCCGGGGTGAACAGCCCGCCCGGGTACAGGCCCAGCCGCTCCTCCGTCATCTCGGGGATGAGCAGCCAGTCCGGTTCGGGGATCGAGGTGAGCGCGGTGACGACGCCCGCCACGGCGGCCAGGGTCAGGGCTGCCATGGTGGCGCGCAGCAGCCGCCGGGTCCTGCGGACGACGGCGACGAGGATCAGGACGGCCGGGGCGCCGACCCCGACGAGCAGGTCCACGGCGAACCAGAGCAGGGCCGCCGGGTGACTCACGTACCCGTGGAAGAACTCGTCGACCGCGCCCCTGGGACCGATCCACACGGGCATCCCACCCGCGAGATTGACGGCCGCGGGGATCAGCGGAAGCGCCACGACCACGGCGGCGAGCGGCCACGGGCGCGCCGCCGCGACCTGGACGGGACGCGCCGGAGCCGGTACGGGCACCGGACCGCCCAGGTCGTGCGCGGAACGCGCCATCCACACCATCCCGAAGACGCCCACGAAGCCCAGGCCCACCACCACCAACAGCCTGTAGTCGATATCCCCGCCGCCGAAGGAGAAGGTCGAACCTCCTCCCGGCGACAGCAGCCACACCACTGACGCGGCCATGCCCATCCGCACCGTGCCCCGGGACCAGCGCGGGTCCCTGGCCTGACCGATCAGGACCGGCACCACCCACAGCAGGAGGACGGTGTTGCCGAGCCAGTACGGGGAGAGGTTCTCCGCGACCGGCCAGCTCCCGGCGCCCCAGGCGAGGGTGGAGGCCGTCTGCATGGCGGCGTTCGCCAGCCCCGCCACGAGCCCGGCCACCCGCAGCCACCGGGGCAGGACCCCGGCGAGGACCACGAAGAACAGCCAGACGATGGCGAAGCCGACCAGGTCGCCCGGCAGGCCGAACCACCACTGGTACGGGATCGGCAGCCGGATCAGCAGCGAGCAGGCGACGCTGATGTACAGAGCCGCCCGTAACAGCCGGACCGGCCGGGCGTTGACCGCCGCCGGGCCGGCCGGCCGCCCGCGCAGCATCTGCCAGTAGCCCCAGCCCAGCAGGATCCCGCCCGCGACGATGAGGAGCTCGATCCACCAGGTGAAGGGCAGGAGGTCCGCGCCCCATCCTCGGGTGACGATCTCGCGCAGCAGCGTGGGGTCGCCGGTGGTGAGCGCGAGAACGCCGGACCCGACGACCACGGTCACATAGACGGCGGCGAGCAGAGCGGCGATTCTGCCGAAACGATGACGGCGCACTGGGACGTCCTCGGGAAAGGGAGCCGGACAAAGGCGCCCAACCTTAGCGACGCACCGCGGAAACGATCAAGCCTCGTCATCAGATCAATATTCATTGCGTTATGGCGGGCGACGCGGAAAAGCCCTGGGAATCGCCGGGGAAAGAGATTTTCCTCAACCGGCGGCGGCGGTCGGTGGCGCGCCGCTGCCCTCCAGGCGGGTGGTGATCGCGATGCGGTTGTGGGTGTTGATCACTGTCACGATCCAGATCAACGCCGCGAGCTGGGTCTCGTCGAAAAGGCAGGCCGCCTCGGCGTACACCGAGTTCGGCACCTGACCCGCGAAGACCAGGGTGATCGCCTCCGTCAGCGCCAGCGCGGCCCTTTCCTTGCGGTCGAGCACCTTGCTGTTCCGCCAGGCCCGTACGTCGCGGATGCGCTGCTCGCTCTGGCCCATGGCCCGCGCGGCCGCGGTGTGCTGGACCAGTGAAAGGGAACAGCCGTTGATCTGCGACGTGCGAATTCTGATCAGCTGCAGTAATTCCGGCTCGATGTCGGCGGCCTCCGCCGCGGACTGAGCGGCGTCGTTCAGGGCGATCATTGCGGTGGAGACATCCGGGGTCACTTCTTTGATCGCGAGCCGGGTGACGATCGAGGCTTCAGGCATGTGGTGACTCTCCTTCTGGACCGTGGCGAATCCGCACCTCTGGACGGGATGGGATACGGATGATCGCCGATCCCGGTTCGATCGGACGGCCCGGCGCCGGTGGCGGCTGCTCGCCGGGGTCGCGGCCGTCGCGGCAGTCGCGGCAGTGGCCGCGGCCGCGACCGCCTGGGCGACCGGTCGAACCGATCCGCCCCCGCGTCCGTGTCGCTGATCGCCCAGTCCGCGTTACCCGCCGCCACCGGCCACGACGCTGGTTCCCTCGTGCCGGCTCCGGCCGACGGCGGTCTCGAACCGCCAGCGGCCGGAGCCGACGTGGAATTCGGCGGCCGTCTCCCGCGAGCGGACCGGCAGGAGGGCGGCGTCGTCGCACACCGGCGTCCGGCCGCCGAACGTGGGCACGTGGACGGTCGCCGTCGCGCCCACCGGCACGCCGACGTCGAGGACGAACCGGTCGTCGTGGCGCTCCCACGCGACGTGGACGTCCCCGTACGGGACGCGCGTCGTGTAGGTCATCGAGCGCAGCTCGTCCCGTACGACCGGGGCGATGACGAGCTCCCGGTAGCCGACGGAGTCGTCGGCCTGGTCCACCCCGCCGACGTACCGGCTCAGCCAGGTCTCGACGGCGCCGAGCATGAAGTGGTTCTGCGACAGGCCCCGGGTCGGCCCGTCCCACGCCTCGGCCAGTGAGGTGGCCCCGGCCAGCACCTGGTGGCCGTAGCTCGGCGGGGTCGTCTGGGTGATCAGCTCGTGGACGACGTCGTGCCGGCCGGCCGTGGACAGCACGCGCAGCAGGGCCGGCAGGGCGATCTCGCCGACGGTCACGTGATGGCCGGCCGCCCTGATCCCGTCGATCAGCCGCTCGAGGGCCGGCTGACGGAGTTCCGGGGCGAGGCCGAGGTCCAGGGCGAAGGTGTCGCACGCCTGGCTGCCGCTGCCGTAGCGGCCGGTCCCCGGGTCGAAGAAGCGGTCGTGGAAGGCGGCGGCGATCCGGGCCGCGAGAGCGCGGTAGCGCCGTGCGTCGCCGTCGGCGCCGAGGGCGGTGGCGATCTTCGACAGGGTGTCCGCCGCGCGGTGGTAGCCCCAGGTGGCGGCCATCGCGACGGGGGTGGACTCGTCGATGGCGATCCAGTCGCCGAGCCCGTGCTCCAGGGTGTCGCCGGTGGCCCGGCCGGCGAGATGCTCCAGGTAGCGCCGCATGGCGGGGTACGCGCGGCGGGCGGTGCCGAGGTCGCCGTACTCCTTGTACAGCAGCCAGGGGAGCATGATGATCGCGCTGCCCCAGTTCGGGTCGTCGCGGAAGCGGTCCTCGAAGATCACGTACTCGGGCGCGATGTTCGGCACCAGGCCGGTCTCCGTCTGCGCCTCTGCCATGTTGCGGACCAGCTCGCGGCAGTAGGCGGCGACGTCGTAGCCGCGCGCCACGGCGTCGAAGACCAGGTGGGTCTCCTCCAGCCAGCACAGCTTCTCCCGGTGCGGGCAGTCGGTGAGAACGCTGAACATGTTGCCCTGCACCGCCCGGTCCACGATGCGGTGGATCTGGTCGATCAGCGGGTGGGAGGTGTGCAGGCGGCCGATCGGCTCGTTCGCGGCGCGCAGGACGAGCGCCCGTACGCACCGCGCGGCGGCGTCGTCGGGCAGGCCGGTGATCTCCAGGTAGCGGAACCCGTGGTAGGTGAAGCTCGGGTGCCACCGCTGCCGGCCGGCGCGGGTGACGTAGGTGTCGGCGATGGGTGTGCCCGTGGTGTGCTCGTCCTGCATGACCCGCCCGGCCGGGGTGAGCTGCTCGCCCGGCCGGATCCGGATGGTACGCCCGGCCTCCAGATCGACGTCGAGCAGCGGCCAGCCGGCGATGTTGGTGCCCACGTCGAAGACCAGCACACCGGGGGCGGGCCGGGTGACCTCGCGGGTGGGCAACTCGTCGATGACGCGGATCGGGGGGCAGGCGCGGGCGGTGAGCCGTACCGCCGGCCGGTCCGCCGTCACGACCGGCCGCCACCCCGATCGGTCGTGGCCGGGCAGGTCCCAGCCGGGTGATTCCAGCCGGGCGTCGTGGTCCTCGCCGCCGTACCAGTGCGCGGCCAGCGTCGGGCCGGGCGCGGTACGCCAGGCGGGGTCGCTGACCACGCGGGTCCGCGTACCGTCAGGGGCTTCGAGTTCGAGCTGGACGAGCGCCGCCGGGAGCGCCCGGGTGCCCGCGAACTTGGTGTAGCGGCCCGGCACGTCCTCGACGTGCGCGATGCCGGGGCCGAGCCGTACCCCGATGGCGTTGGCGCCCGGGCGGAGCAGCGCGGTGACGTCGGCGGTGGTGTAGACGACCCGCTGGGCGAAGTCGGTGTTCGGCGGCTCCAGCACCGCGTCGGTGACCGGCAGGCCGTTGATGGTGGCGGTCCAGACGCCCACGCCGGTGATGTAGAGCCGGGCCCGCGCCACCGGGGCGGCCACGGAGAAGTCCCGCGCGAACAACGGCAGCGCCGGCTCCGGCCCGGCCCCTGCCTCCGACCAGCACGGATGGGTGATCCACGCCGCCGACCACTCGGCGGGGTCGAGCAGCCCGAGTTCGAAGCGCGCGGGAACGCTCCATGGTCCCGGGTGTTCCTCGTCGCCCCAGCAGCGCACGCGCCAGTGCGCCCGCGCGCGTGAGCGCAGAGGTACGCCCCCGTACGGGACCCGCTGCTCCGGCCCCGCCAGTCGGCCGGTGTCCCACAGGTCGGCCCGTCCCCGCTCCAGCAGGGCGCCGGAGCTCGCGACCTGGATCTGGTACGCGCACTGACGTGCTCCACGCCGATCCGAGGCCAGGTGCCAGCTCAGGTGAGGTCGGTCGTCGTCGATACCGAGCGGGTCGGGCAGATCGGCCGTACGGGTGCGGATGACGTGAAGCGAGTCAGTGTCGGTCATGAAACTCCTTATTTGACCGCGCCGGAGAGCAGTCCGCTGACGATGCGTTTCTGGGCGACGAGATAGACCGCCACGAGCGGCAGGCTGACGACGATCACGTCCGCGAAGATGAGCTGCCAGTTCGTCCGGTACAGGTTTCCGCTGACGAAGCCGAACAGCCCCAGGGGAAGGGTCTGGCGTTCACTGCCGTGGAGCAGGAAGAAGGCGTAGAAGAAGTCGTTCCAGATCTGCAGGGCGAGGAAGACGCCGGCGGTGAGCAGCACCGGGCGCAGCGACGGCAGGACGATGCGCAGAAAGACCCCCAGCGTGGAGCACCCGTCGAGCCGCGCGGCCTCCTCCATCTCGTACGGGATCCCGCGCACGAACCCGGTCATCAGGAAGATCGCCAGACTCATGTGGACGCCCGCGTAGAACAGCACCGCCCCCAGCCGCGAGCCGTCCAGCCCGGCGGCCTTGAGCACCTGGAGCGTGGTGACGATCGCCGGCGGCAGCAGGATCCCGCTGATCGCCAGGTAGTACAGCGCACGAAGGCCCCGTTGCCGCGCGCGGCCGAACACCCAGGCGGCCATCGCCCCGAAGAACAGCAGCAGCGCCAGGGCGGGCACGGTGACCAGGCAACTGTTGACGAAGCCCCGCACCGCCGCGCCGTCCGCGAAGATCGTCTCCAGGTTCTCCGCCACGTGCCAGGTCCTCGGCGGTGCCAGGGAGAGCCGCTGCGCCTCCGCGTAGGGTTTGGCGGCCGTCACCAGGACCAGCCAGAGCGGAACGCCGACGGACACCGCCGCGTACGTCCAGAGCGCGGCCTGCCGGAGGAGGTTCACCAGGACACCTCACGGCGGCGCAGGTAGACGACGAGGGGCACGGCGACCACGGCCACCGTCAGGAACAGCACCAGGCTCATGGCCGTGGCCTGGCCGAACGCGCCCGTCCCGAACTGCTGGAAGACGTAGACGTTCAGGACCTCGGTCGCCCGGCCCGGCCCGCCGCGCGTGGTGGCGAGGACGATGTCGAAGGTGTTCAGCGCGCCGATCAGCGTCAGCGTGACGTTCACGGTGACGGCGGGCGCCAGCAGCCGGAACGTGACGTGGCGGAACGCCTGCCAGGCGGACGCGCCGTCGATCCGGGCGGCCTGCAGGATCTCTCGCGGCACGGCGGCCAGGCCGGCGATGTAGATGAGCACGGTCAGCCCGGCCCATTTCCACGCGTGCACCAGGGCGACCACGCCGAGGGTCCAGTCCACCGAGCCCAGCCATTCGACCCGCGTCCCGAGCAGCCGGTTGAGCAGCCCGTCGTAGGCGAGGACGGCCTGGAAGACGTACCCGACGGCGAGCGGCGCGAGCAGGACCGGGAGGAACAGCAGGACGCGCAGGACCCGGTTGCCGCGCGTCGGGCGTTCGAGGCCCAGGGCCAGCAGCAGCCCGACGACGTTCTGCGCCAGCGTCACCACCGCCGCGTAGACCACGGTGCGCCGCAGGTCGGCCCAGAGCGTGCCGTCGCCGGCGAGGTCACGGAAGTTGTCCAGGCCGGCGAACTCGATCGCCGTGCGGAACGCGCTCCAGCCGGTGAAGGCGTAGCCGAAGTTCAGCAGGTTCGGCAGCAGGAAGAACGCGCCGAACAGCCCGAGGGGGACAACGAGCAGCGCGAGATCCCCTCGCCGTCCGCGCCCCCCGGCCACCGCCCTCGGAACCATCGCCTTCAGCAGCATCGCCCTCAGAACCCCTCGACGCCGATGAGCTTCGCGTTCTTCTCGAATTCGGCCTGCATCGTGCGGGCCACGTCCGCCGCGCTGGCCCGGCCCGCGACCAGCTCGCCGACCAGCGCCGGGAAGTCGCCGAAGCTCGCCGCGGCCTGCATGTCCACGCTCGGGATCGAGCCGGCGGCGTACGCGTCGGCGACCGTGCGCTGCAGCGCCGACATGCCGGGCGGGTCGGCGATCCCCTCGATGACCGACGGCTCCTTCGCGACGTCCAGGTAGGCCCGATAGCCCGTCGTGGTGGCGTACGTGACGTAGTCGCGGGCGGCCCGCTCACTGGCCGGGTCGCCGGTCTTCGGCAACATCACCGAGGCGTTGTTCGACGACTGCCACATGACCTTGGCGGAGGCGGTGGGCCAGGGCACGAACCCGATGCTCCGGTCGACCTCCGCGGCGCCGGCCGTCTCCGCCAGCGCCGAGAGCATCCACGACGCCTGCGCGACCATGGCGGCCCTGCCCTCCAGCAGCGCGGACTGCTGGTCGGCGTAGGTGGCGGTCTTGTGGTCGGCGTTGGCGTACCCGCTGTCGATGTAGGACTTGAAGGTGCTCAGCGCGCTCACGACCGCCGGGTCCTGCCACGACGCCGCCCGGGTGTTGATCTTCTCGACGAGCCCGGCCGCGACGGGGTCGGTGAACAGCTCGTAGACCGGCACCTGCATCGTCCAGGCGTCGCCGCCCGCGATCGACATCGGCGTCACCCCGGCGGCCTTGAGCTTCTTCGACGCCGCCAGCAGTTCGGCGTAGCTTTTCGGCGGCGTTATCTTGTTTTCGGCGAAGACGTTCCGGTTGTAGAAAAGACCGAAAATCGAGGGAAAGCCGACGGTCGCGATGTAGGTCCTGCCATCCGCCGCGCCGGATTCGGCGGCCAGCCGGTGCTTGGCCTTCTTGACGAAGTCCATGCCGGACAGGTCCTGCAAATTCACCCGCGGTACGAGCTGGGCGAAGAACTTCTTGGCGGGCTGCCAGTAGAGGACGTCGGGACGCTCACCGGCGGTCCATTTCGTGAGGGTGTTGGTCTCGAAGGGGTCGGGGATCGTGACGATCTCCGCCTCGACGCCGCCCTGCTCGCCGAAGGCGGCGATCCCGTCCTTGACCGACTGCGGCGTCTGCTGGGAGATCCAGAACGTCAGCGGCGCGGGCTCGGCGCTTCCACAACCGGACGCTCCGATGGTCAGTAACGTTGTCAGGATGATGAGCGATAAACGGTTCTTCGATGACATGGGGGCTCCCCTGAAATCAGTGGCCCGCAGCAGGCATTTCGCGAAATTTTCGCGGGACCGTTCGCCTTGAGACTAGGCGGACCTCCGGCGTGCGAAGTAGCATCCCGTCGTCCTCGATTAGCACAGAATTCGCCTGTGGATTGAGCGGAGTGGTGGCTTTGTCGCCCATCGGAGAGGTCGGCTTCCCGGTCGACACCGGTGAGGGTTGCAGCTTCTTCGGCGACCACGCCCTCGCGGTGGCGGGGCGTTTCCGGCACGACGGCGCGGTGCCCTTGCACGGGCACGGGTGCGTGGAGATCGTCACGGTGATCGGCGGCGAAGGCTGCCACGTGTCCCCGCTGGGAAGCCAGCGCCTGGTGCCCGGTGACGTCGTCGTGCTCCGGCCGGGGGCCTGGCACAGATACGAGGACTGCCGGGCGCTGGAGGTCTTCAACCTGCGCCTCGACCCGGCCCTGCTGCGCCAGGAGCTGAGCTGGGCCTGGGAGGATCCGCTGCTCGGCTACCTCCTGCGCGACGGCCCGTACGCGCCGAAGAAGCACGGCATGCTGGTCTTCCGGCTCGACGAGGACCCGCTGGAGCGCTGCGCCGGCCGCATGGACGCCCTGGCGAAACTGCGCGGGGAGCCCCTCCTGCGCTACCGGGGCGACGTCATCGGCCAGTTGACGCTCGTCCTCAGCGAGATGGCCCGCGCCGCCGACGACGCCCGCGACCCTCGGGAGCTGCTGTCGACCAGCCACTGCCACCCCACGGCGATGCAGGCCATGCGGCTGCTGGAGTCCCGTCTCGGCTATCCGTGGACCCTGGCGGTGCTGGCCGAGACACTCCACCTGACCCCGAACTACCTCATCCGGATCTTCAAGTCGGCCACCGGCCTGCCGCCCATGACCTACCTGACGCGCTACCGCGTGGAGACGGCGGCCATCCTGCTGATCAACACGCACGACTCCGTGGCCGAGATCGCCGCCACCGTCGGCTGGCCGGACCAGAACTACTTCGCGCGGCGCTTCCGGGCGCACTTCGGGTCGACCCCGTCGGCGTACCGCGCCCGCAGCATCCGCAACGGAACGCCTTGAACGCGAGAGATTGCTCGTGTTCTTGGTACGCTGTCAGACGTGACGACCGAAAGCGCGCCCGTGACCGCCGGCCGGCCCCGAAGGATCGCCTGGGGCGCCTGCGCGCTGTTCCTGGCCGCCTTCGCGATCTTCGAGAGCCTCAAGTACGGCCTGCCGACCACGGCCGCCGCCGTGGCGTTCTTCGTGCTCCCCGACCTCGCCAGGCTCGCCGGGGTCCGCCCGCCCGGCCCGCTCCACCAGGCCGTGCACCGCGTGTGGATCCCGCTCGCGGTGCTGGTCGGCTACACCTTCGGGCCGATCGTGTGGCCGCCACTGTTCACGGCGGGTCTCGGCTGGCTCACCCGTATCGCCCTCGAACGCACGCTCGGCCGCCGGCCCGCCGCCACGTGAATCAGGCCACCTTGGACGACGGCGCGGCCCAGGTGTTGCAGGAGCCCGGGTCACCGGTCTTGAAACCGGCCCGCATCCACCGCTGGACGGTGGCGGTCTTTCCCCACTCGGGAGTCTGGCCCGGCCAGTCGCCGTAGGAGAGCGCCACGAGCTTGTCCCACTCGGCCTTGGTCCTGCCCTTGATCGGCCAGACGCTCTGCATGAAGACGCCGCCCAGGCACTCCATCTGCAGGTGGTGGCGCCGGCTCTGCTCATAGTGCTCGGCCTTGCTGCCGGCCCTGAGGTCCTCGCCGGCGTCGTAAATGCCGACCAGTTTCTGGACGTGATAGCCGTACATCGACGAGGCCAGGCTGAAGAGATTGAGGTCGGAAGGGTCGGTGAGCCATGAACTGCCGAGCTGGAAGGTCAGCATGCGGTCCCAGTCGCAATACCACGCCTGGGAATCCGCCAGGCTGACCTCGGTGTCGCCGCAATAGTTCTTGGGCATGCGCTTCACGTACCGGACCTTGACCGGCTCATAAGGCAGGCCGGCCTTCTTCAGGTGCGGCCCCCACGCGTTCTCCAGGCAGCGCAGGACCTCGGTGATATAGGTGCGGGCCTGGCTCTGGTTCTGGGGCTCGACCGGCAGCTCGTCGCAGGTCGTGAGGGGCAGCCGGCCCGATTCGTACAGCGCGTTCTTGGTGAGCACGGGGTTCTTCACCGGATATGCCGAAGCGTGCGCGGCCGTCGTTGCGGCGAAAGGCGTGATGAGGGCGCAGGCGAGCGCCGCGATCTTTACGGGTTTCACGTCGGGCGACATTAGGGCTTCCGGGTTGAAAGCGCCAGCTCAATCAATAACGTAATTCGAACAATGAGGGCGCTCGGGGTTCAGGAGCAGGCGGCGTCCATCGGTTGCGGGTCGGATTTCCGCGCGGGGCTCGCCACCATGACGACGTAGTAGCCGCCCTCCTGCACGATGTCCGGCGCCGAGGCCGGCGCCGTGCCGACGCCGCCGGGACGGACGATCAGGGCTGTCTGCCGGCGAGCCGCCGCAGGATCGTGTTGAGGCCCGCCGTGTCCGGCACCGCGCGGAAGAACTCGGCGTCGGCCCGCTCCACCTCCTCGACGGCCCGGCGGATCAGCTCAGCGCCCCGGTCGGTGACGCGCAGCAGGCGGGCCCGGCTGTCCACGGGGTCGAACGCGCGGACGAGCAGCCCTTTCTCCTCCAGCTTGCGCACGACTTGAGAGGTCATCTTGACGTCCGTGTCGGCGAACGTGGCGACGGCGAGCTGGTTGGGCAGCTCGCCCTGCCGGTTCAGCCAGTCGGTGCAGGCCAGCAGCACGAACTGCACGTGCGTCAGATCGAACGGCGCCAGCGCGGCGGCGACGGCCCGCTGCCAGCGCAGCGTGGCCCGCCAGAGCAGCAGCCCCGGGCTGTCGTCGGGCCCGAGGGGCATCTCAGGACTCCTCGGCCAGCTTGACCAGGGCGGCCATGGCCTCGGGGACGTCAGAGGTGACCGCCGGGCCGATCTGCTCGGCGCCCGGGCCGGTGATCTCGACGCGGTGGACGACGCGGGTGCCGGTTTCGGTCTCCGTCAGCCGGTGGATGAAGCGCAGGGTCATTCCCGCGACGACGGTCTCGTCGGTGAACAGCTCGTTGGTGACCAGCTCGACGATGCGGAACCGGACGGTGTGCTGGCCCGCGGGGGTCATGGTGCCCTCGGTGCCCACCTCGAAGGGGCCCTCCAGGTCGACCTGGAGCAGGCCGGTGTCCCAGGCGGTCCAGTCGTTGACGGCGGCGTAGCGGGCCCAGACGGCGGCGGCGGGGGCGGTGGTGTCGAGGGCGTGTTCGTAGGCGTACATCTCGCGCTCCTTCACGATTAATCTGTGCGCAGATTATCTGCGCGCAGTCTATCTCGGCAGGCGCGTCGCCCGACATCCTTCGGCCGGTCGCAGAAACGCGGGTCAGGAGCTGAAGAGATTGAGCAGTGCGGTGCCGCGCTCGGTCCGGGAGACGTAGATCTCCCTGCCCTCGCGCCGCCGGTTGACCAGTCCCGCCGATTCGAGGCGGTTGCAGTGGTAGGTGATCACGCTGGGATGACACTTGATGCGCCGGGCCAGCACGCCCATCGACAGCGGCTGGTCGACGCTGATCAGGATGGTCGCCCGCGCGTCGCCGAAGAGGAAACCGAGCTGTTCCTCGGTGGCCCGGGGTGTCGTCGGGTGGGGTAAGGAGTAGCCGATCCACACGAAGTCCGGGCCGTCCAGATGGGCCATGATCGCGTTCGGCCCGGCCAGCATCGGCATCAGCACCAGGCCCTTGCCTTCGATGGAGTACTCCTGCGGTTCGTAGTCGGGCAGGCTCCACGTGCCCTCGCGGAAGGTGCAGTCGACGTGCAGGTCGTCGAGCACGACGTCGAGCGCGCCGCGGGCGCTGGCCACCGCGACCCGCTCGACCTCGCGATCGAACAGGGCGCGGGCCTGCTGCCACTCCGGATGCATGGCCGACCACGCCTGCTCCACGAGATCGGCGTAGCCGTGCACCCAGCGGCGGGGGGCCTTCAGCGCGGGCTGCCAGTGGGGCGGCGGCTGCCCGTTCGACATGGACTGCAGCTCGTGTCGTAACGTGTCGGCCGGCAGGTCGCGCAGCATTTCGAGCTGCGTCGGAACGTCCAGATCCCGGCTGACGTCACCGGGGAGCAGGAAGTCGGGCAGCACGCTGGAGCCGGGTGAGGCCAGCGACTGCACCACCATTTCGTCGGGTGACAGCACGGCGGAGCGCAGCCGTCGCCGCCATCGCTCGGGCGCGCCCCTTTCCCTGCCCGACAGCGCGTCGCTGATCAGCGCCAGCATGGACAGTCCTGGGGCCAGCGACACCTTCACGGGAACCCGATCAAGCCGCTCGATGACCAGGTGCGTGCGCATGGGTGCGTCTCCCTTTCATGATTCAGTTGGCAAGAAGCAGTGATGCTAGCCCTGTCGGGTCGCGCCCGCAGGCTCGCATTCAGATCACCTGGTCAGGCTGGCACGCAGATGATCGCGTACGGCCGGAGTCAGCACCTGGCCCGTGCGGTCCGCCATGAGCGTCATGTGGTACGCGACGAGCGCCAGGTCGCTGTCGGGCTCGGCGAGCACGGCCAGGCAGGCCCCGTCACTGATCGACATGGTGATCAGCATCATGCCGTTCCCCATCTCCACCACGCTCTGGACGACCTCACCCCCGCTGAGCGCCCTGGCCGCGGCCCACGACAGGCCCACCAGCCCGGCCGTGATCGCGGCCAGGTGGTCGGCCCGGGCGACGGGAAAGCCCGAGGACGCCGCCAGCGGCAGGCCGTCGCAGGAGAAGACGACGGCGTGCGCGATCCCCGGGACCATGCCGACGAACTCGCTGATCAGCCAGTCGACCTCGTACGCCATGTAGCTCAGGTCGTTCATGTGCCCTGGCCTCGGTTCGTCGGGTCGGACGTGGTCTTACCCATGCTGATGTCGTCGCGAGCCGACCGGTAGCCCTGCTGGAAGCTGGCCAGGCGGCTGCGGACCCGGTCCGCCGAGACGGGCGGCATCGGCGTGACGTCACCGGTCGCGGCGGGGCCGGCGGACGCGGCGGCGGGGCCGGGCGTGGAGGCCGCGCCGGGCACCAGGTTGGCCTTGGGGACCCGCTTGGGCAGCCCGGTGGAGGTCACGCCGTCGCGTACCGGCTCCGCGGCGGCCTTGGCCGCGTGCCATCCGGCGTCGGCCGAGCCCCAGCTCGCCGCGCCCTGCTCGAACCAGGCCGACTCGATCGAGGCGTAGATCGGCAGGTACTCGTCGGAGCCCGCCTTGGCGGCGGGGATGGGGCCGGTGGCCGCGGACGCGGTCTCGGGGAAGTCGTAGCCGGACGGCCGCTGCTGCGGCTCGCTCAGGTTGCGGCGCCTGGGGAGGAAGGTGTCGTCGCCGGGCAGGTTCTGCCGGTTCCTCGGTGGCGTCCACGTGTCGGCGGAGCCGTACGAGCCGCTGTCGGCGTACCCGTACGGGCTGGGCTCCGCGGTGCGCGGGACGGACGGCCAGTCGGACGGCTCGGGGGCGCGCGGCGCCGGCTGGGCGGTGCGCGGCACGGACGGCCAGTCGCCGGATTCCGCCCCGCGCTCGGGCGCGAGCCAGGAGCCGGACGGGCTGGACGGATACGACGGGTGCCCCGGGCCCATCTGGTACGAGCCCCACTGCGGCGGCGGGGCTTGGAAGGCGTCGGGGGAGCCACCGGCGTAGGCGGGCGCCTGCGTGGCGAGCAGCGTCTCGGGCATCAGGACCATCGCGGTGAGCCCACCGGACTCGTGCGGGCGCAACTGCACCCGGACGCCGTGGCGGTGCGCCAGACGGGCGACCACGAACAGGCCCATCCGCCGGGACACCGAGACGTCCACGGTGGGGGCGTTCATGAGGCGGTCGTTGGCGTGGGCCAGCTCCTCCTGCGTCATGCCGATGCCGGCGTCACTGATGGCCAGCATCACGCCGCCGCCGTCGATCCGGCTGCCCGACACCGTCACCTGGGCCTCCCGCGGCGAGAACGACAGCGCGTTCTCCACCAGCTCGGCCAGCAGGTGGATGATGTCGTTGACGGCCTGCCCGGCCACGGAGACGGCGTCGGGCACCTGGAGCACGACGCGCTCGTAGTTCTCGACCTCCGACAGCGAGGCGCGCACGACGTCCACGAGCTGGACGGGCTTGCTCCAGCGGCGGGGCGGCTCCTGGCCGGCGAGGACCAGCAGGTTCTCGCTGTTGCGCCGCATGCGGGTGGCCAGGTGGTCCAGCTTGAACAGGTTGCCGAGCCGCTGCTCGTCCTGCTCGCCCTGCTCCAGGCCGTCGATCAGGGTGATCTGCCGCTCCACCAGCGTCTGGCTGCGGCGCGACAGGTTCACGAACATGGCGTTGACGTTGCTGCGCAGGTGGGCCTCTTCGCCCGCCAGCCGGACCGCCTCGCGGTGGACCTCGTCGAACGCCCGCGCCACTTCACCGATCTCGTCCTTGGAGGAGATGGCGATCGGCGGAACCTGGAGCTGCTTGGCGTCGACCTCGCTGGTACGGAGCTGCTGCACGAGCTCGGGCAGGCTCTGGCTGGCGATCATGAGCGCGTCCCCGCGCAGCCGCCTGAGCGGCCGGACGAGCGAGCGGGCCATGACCGCGGTGATGCCGAGGACGAGGAGCAGCAGCGCGGCGACGACGATGATGTTCAGCGTGGCCGCGGACCGGTCGCTCGACTGGATGTCGGCGCTCCGGGTGCCGACCTGCTCCAGCAGCGACCGCTGCACGGTGTGCAGCCGGTTGACGGTGTCGCTGATGGCGTTGAACCACAGGGTGACGTCGTTGGAGGTCGAGGCGTCGAGCCGCCGGAGGGGCAGACCGGCGTTGGCGAGGAAGACGGCCCGGTTGATGTAGAACTCGCCCCGGCCGACCTCCACGCTGGTGACCGTGTTGTCGTGGAACTGCCGCTGCGCCAGCGTGGCCACGGCGCGGAACGCGGCGCGCTCACTGGCGCGGTTGGAGCGCGCGTCGAGGAACGCCTTGAGCTCGGGCTCTTCGAACGCCCCCTTGACGAGCGCGATCGTCAGCAGCCCGCGGAGCTTGGCGGCCTCCTCCTCGGAGCGGGCGACGGCCCGCAGCGCCGCGCTGGTGGCGATCAGTTGCTCGTCCGTCGAGCCCTGCGCCACCTCGTCGTACAACTGCAGCATGTCGTCGATGACTTCGGAGTACTTCTCCATCGTCGGCAGCGGCGGCAGTTGCGAGGCGTTCCCGGACACGGTGTCGCGCAGCGAGGCGAGCTGGGTCAGCCGGGTGCGGACGATGGCCAGCTTCCTGCGGCCCAGGTCGGACAGCGAGTCCTCGGCCTGCGTGGCGGCCGCGGTCGTGCGCTGCACGCTGGCGTCGACGATCTTCCGCTGGTCCGTGAGCCGCTCAAGCTGCGTCGGCGCCCGGTTGGAGGCGACGAAGTGCGCGGAGAGGTCACGTTCGAGCGCCACCTCGCGAGACAGCTCGCCGAGCTGCGCCACGAGGGAGCCCACGTTGCTGATGCGCTGGTTCTGCTCCGCGCTGCTGATCGAGATGCCGACCCGCATCGCGCCGAGGATCACGGCGACCAGGGTCGGAATGGCGATGAGCGTGATGAGGCGGGTGCGCACGCGCCAGTTCCGCAGCGCCATCCGGTTCCCGTGCGTGGGAACCGGCTCCGCCGGCTTCTCGTCGGCCTCGAACCGTTCCTGCTGAACGGGAACGCTGGCACGACCAACTTGGGTCATCTTTGTCCTTACCGATGGCAGACATCTCCCGACGGCCCGCCTCGGGAGACTTCACACCGCTGACTGAACGCTCCGGCGCCGCTGAAATGAACGCGGGCAAGCTCCGGCGCAATTCGACCACAAACCTCATTAATTGGCCAACAGTCCGGAGGTACTAAAGAAATAAACCTTTTCAGATCTCTCCAATCGTCACGCACGGTGACCAAAAGGTTCGTCCCCGGGGTCGCCGGTCCATTAGGCGGTATGCGGGCCGTTCCGCCTGGTGACGAAATACATTTGCAGAGAAATGCAAGAGAACGTCGTCCATCGCGCTTCAGCATCGTCCTCACCTTCGGTACTCTTCACGCTCGTTGCCGCGATACCGACCACCACCGGCATCCTCTGTTAGGAGAACCCTCAAATGACCCGCAAAGTGCGGCGCCGCACCCTCATGCTCGGCATCGCAGCCACGCTGTTAATCGCCGGCTGCAGTGGAAACGGCGGGTCCGCCGCCTCATCGGGTGGCAATGGCTTGGAGAAGCCCACCATCAAGGTCGGCGCCATGCCGATTCCCGACCCCGCCTCCCTGCACATCGCCATCGCCAAAGGCTTTTTCAAGGATGAGGGCCTGACGGTCGAGGCGATCCCCATCACCGGTGGTGCGGCGGCCGGCCCGCAGATCGAGAGCGGTGCGCTGGACATCTCCCAGACCAACTATGTCTCGACCTTCCTGGCGGTGAGCCAGGGAAAGAAGTTCAAGCTCGTCGCGGACATGTACCAGGCGGGGCCGAACGCGTACAACATCATGGTCCCGAAGGATTCGCCGATCAAGACGGTGGCGGACCTCAAGGACAAGACCATCCTGGTGAACAACTTCAGGAACATCGCCACGCTCGCAGTCGAGACGCAGCTGAAGGTGGCGGGTCTCACCGAGAAGGACGTGAAGTACGCCGAGAAGCCTTTCCCTGAAATGGGCAACGCGCTCCAGACCGGGCAGGCCGACGCCGCCTGGATCACCGAGCCGTTCATCACCGCCACCCAGAGCAAGCTGGGCTTCCGCAAGATCGCCGACACCATGACGGGCCAGACCGAGGACCTGCCGATCGCGGGCTGGATGGCCAGTGACGACTGGGTCCAGAAGTATCCGAAGACGCTGGCCGCCTTCCAGCGGGCCATCGCCAAGGCGCAGGAACTCGCCTCGAACGACCGCAAGGAGATCGAGGCGATGCTGCCCAAGTACACGAGGATCGACGCGAAGACCGCCTCGGTCATCACCCTGGGCACCTACCCGAGCGCGCTGAGCGCCAACAGGCTGCAGAAGGTGGCCGACCTCATGCTCGAGTACAAGTACCTGAAGAGCCCGATCGACGTGAAGTCGGTCATCGCGGCGCAGACGGACGGCTGAGCGAATGCCGTCATCTGACAACCTCCTCTGGGAGGCGGTTTCCGGCATTTCCCGCTTCGCCGCCCTGTTGACCATGGCGGAGCTGGGCGTGGCCGACCAGCTCGCGGACGGGCCGCTCGACGCGGAAGAGCTCGCCGCCAGGTGCGGCGCGCACACCCCGGCGCTCCGCCGGGTGCTGCGCGAGCTGGAGAGCATCGGCGTCGTCCGTGCCGCCGGCGCCGGCCGCTATGAACTCACCGGTGAGGGCGCGGCGCTCCGCTCGGACGCGCCCGGCTCGATCCGCTCCGGGCTGCGCATGCTGGGCGAGGAGAGCTTCTGGTACGCGATGGGCAAACTCCCGGAAACGGTACGCCACGGCAAGTCCGCATTTATCGCGAAATATGGCGAGCTGTACGACCACCTGGCCGGAAATCCCGAGATCAGCCGCATTTTCGACGACTACATGACCACCAGGGCCGAGGTGTTCACGAGCGGCCTGGTCGCGCGCCACGACTTCACCGGCGTCGGCACCATGGTGGACGTCGCCGGCGGCAAAGGCTCGATCCTGGCCACCGTCCTGCGCGCCAACCCCGGCATGCGGGGCATCCTCTTCGACCTCGACCACGTGGTGGGCCACGCCGGGGAACTGTTCGCGGCGGAGGGCCTGGCCGACCGGTGCGAGACGGTGGCCGGGAGCTTCTTCGACTCGGTGCCCGCGGGCGGCGACGTCTACCTGCTGGCCAGCGTCCTGCACAACTGGGGCCAGGACGACGCCGTACGGATCCTGCGGAATGTCCGGGCCGCGATGAACCCCGGCGGGCGCGTCCTGGTCCTGGAGGTGGTCCTGCCCGACGACGCGGAGCCGCACCTGGGCAAGGACCTGGACCTGCGGATGCTGGCCATCTTCAACGGCGGCTCGGAGCGGAGCCGGCGGGAGTACGCCGAGCTCTTCGCCCAGGCCGACCTGGAACTGCGCGAGGTCACGGAGCTGGGCGCGGGCGCGAGCCTTCTCCAGGCTACCGCCCGATCATCGTGAGCAGGGCGGCGTGCGTCTCCTGATCGGCCGCCGCGACCAGCCCGCCCGCGCCCGTGTGCGGTGGCCGGCCACGCAGGTCGGTCACCACGCATCCGGCCGCCTGGCACAGGGCGATGCCGCTGGAGAAGTGCACGCTGTCGCGCAGGTGGCCGTCGGTCACGTAGGCGGCCCGCCGGCCGGCTGCGACCCAGGCCAGCGCCAGGGTGGTGGACACGACGCGCGGCCGGAACCGTTCGGCGAACGCCGGGCCGGCGAGCAGGTGGGCCGCACGGAAGCCCGGCGCGTTCGGGAACGGCAGATCGAGGTTGACGTCCACCAGCCGTGACTCGGGCGACGGCGTGAGGTCCACGTCGCCGTCGCCCTCGCGGAGGCAGGCGCGCTCACCGTCCGTCCAGAACACCTCACCGGCGAACGGATCGGCGGTCGCCGCCACGGTGACGCCGTTCCCGGTCCGCAGGGCGACGTTCACCGCGACCAGCATGTTCCGTACGGCGTAGTTCAGCGTGCCGCACAAGGGATCGACCAGCCACATCCGGTCGATCCCCGCCGCACCCGTGCGCCCGCTCTCCTCACCGGTCACGGCGTCCGCCGGCCGGGCGGCCCGGATGACGTCGAGGATGACCTTCTCCGCCTCGACGTCGGCGGTCGTGGCGAAGTCACCGGCGGACTTCTCGAACCGTGCCAGCGAGGTCCCGTACAGGTCGCGCACCACGGAGGCCCCCGCCCGGGCCGCCCGCACCGCCAGCTCCGCGTCAGTGATCACGCGAGCAGAATAGCCACCGGCCAAGGTGGTAGCCCGCGCCGGCGTGGTGCGAGCACCCAGGAGCGGCTCTGGGAAGACCTCATTCAGAGGGGGAGGACCGCCGACAGGGCGGTCAGCGCGGCTTGCAGAATAACGATGCTGACGACCGGGCGAAGGAGCAGGAGTTTCCAGTGAAGGGCTCGAATGGCCCCCTGGGAAATGTCGTGTTCATTCGCGACCGGGTTCAGCAGGAATGTGCCGGAGCCGGGCCGCCGCCAGAGTGCCGCGAGCAGCAGGAATGCCGCGCCGACGGCACACGCCTGCGCCATCAGGTTCAGCACCGTCGCGATCCGGCCGATGGCCGGCACCTCGCGAGCGGCCAGGAACAAAGCGCCGGTGCCGGCCAGTAAGAGCGCGGCGACAATGTCCGCGTACAGAATCTTGCGACGATTCGGCTCGGCCACCTCGCGACCGTAGCACGCGTCAGGTCAATGGTGGTCGGCGTAATGATGGGCGAGCAGGTCGCCGCCCCAATCATGGCGCAGGTCGCGCCACACGGAATGGATGTGGTTGGCGTCGTCCTGGGTGTTGTCGTATTCCAGCAGGAACGTGGGCCCGACGACGCAGTAGTAATGGCCCTCGCCGCGCCGGTCGGAACCCGTCCAGGCGAAGGTCACCTTGTCGAGGCCGGCGTCGAGGGCGTGCCGCCAGCAGGTCTCGCCGTACCAGCCGGGGGCGCGGTCGAAGTAGCGGCGGACAAGCCGTTCGAGCAACTCCCGCGACGACGCCGGCATGTCGGCGTGGGACAGCCCGCGCGGGATGCGGTCGAGGTCGGCCACGGGGTCGTTGCGGGTGAGGACATCGTCGGGGGCCACCTCGCCGGTGATCGCGATCGATCGCTGGTGCGGCGCGAGGTCGGCGAGCAGGGCCCGGCCCATCTCCTCCTCCTCGACGAGCAGTCGCAGGCCCCGCTGCGGCCCGGACAGGACCAGGGCCGGTTCGGCGCCCAGGAAGCTCGGCGTGACGGTGATCGCGTCGCCCACGACCGTGATGTGCACCGCGAGGTGGTGGCCGTTGACCCGCCACGCCCACGGGTCCGCGCCGCCCGGCTCGCCGAACACGCGGAACCAGTAGCGGTCGCCGTCGATCTCGTCGACGCCGGTCACCAGGCGGCGCCGGACGCGTTCGAGCTCGATGACGCCTCTCGCGGTGCGCGCGCCGGTCGCGCCGCAGCCGAGTTCGAGCAGGGCGAACGCCAGATCCTGCTGCGGAGAGGTCATCTCGACCAGCGGTAACCCCGGGCGGGCGCCGGGGAGATAGGACCACTCGGTGCGTTCGGGAGAGCCGAACGGCGCCGTCGCGGCCGCTCTCCGCTCGGTGTCGAGGGAGCCGAGAAAGCGCAGCACCGCCTGCCGCATCACCTGAACGTCATGGGGACTCATGCCTACCATCATGCGGGCAGCCGGATGGTGCCGATCCGCTTGAGGGTGCGCAGCACGGGCCCTGTCTCCATGGTCTGGACGGCGTCCAGGGTGCTCACCCGCTCGGTCAGATAGCGGTAGAGGTCGGCGTTGTCCCGGCAGATGACCTCGGCCATGAGGTTCGTGGCGCCGGTGGTGACGCCGACGAACGAGACCTCGGGATGGGTGGCCATCGTTTCCGCGACCTGGACCAGGCGCGACGGCCGTACTGACATCCAGAGCCTGGCCTGCGCCCGAAACCCCAGGGCGCGAGGGTCGAACTCCAGCTGGATCAGCAGCGCGCCGGAGCCGCGCAGGTGGTCGAGCCGCCGCCGGACCGTCGATTCCGACCAGCCGGTCGCGACGGCGAGATCGGCGTGGCTGGTACGGCCGTCGGCGGCCAGCGCCGCCAGCAGCGCGTGATCGGCCGCGCCGGCGGTGACCCGGCTCTCGGGGGCGGGGGTGTACCTGAGCAGGGCGGCGCGCTCTTCCTCCAGGGCGGCCAGGCCGGCCCAGCCGCCGGGGATGGCGAAGCCGTGCAGGAGCGAATGCGCGCTCATCCCCAGCACCTTGCCGGTTCGCGGCAGTCTGTCCAGGAGTGACGCCTCGCCGGTTTCGAGGCGGGCCTGGGTGAAGCAGGAGATCTCGGTGCCGCCGGAGAGCAGGTGCACGTAGAACGTGTCGGCGCGCCGGGCCAGCGCGCCGCCGAGCGTTTCCGACGCATCTGGGGTCGTCCGCAAGCGGATGGTCCACGAGGTGTAGCCGAGCCGCGCCCCGTCGACGCCGCCCACCACGCGGATCGCCCCGGCGGAGCGCAGTTTCCGGTAGCGGCGCGCGACCGTTTGCTCGGACACGTCGAGCACCTTGGCGATCTGGCTGAACGGCGCCCGGCCGTCCAGTTGGAGGGCGTGCACCAACGCTCGTTCGATCGGATCCACCGCACAAGAGTAGCGAGGTGGCGGAATCCGTCACTCGATGCGTAATCGCTGGCAGGCCCATGCCGGTGCGGGTGAACCTTTTCCGAAACGAGTGGAAGGCGGAGAAATGATTCTGGTGACAGGTGCCAGTGGCAATGTCGGAGGCCAGGTGCTGGCCCGGCTTCTGGAGCGCGGCATCCCCGTACGGGCGATGACCCGCAGTCCGGAGACCGCGAACCTGCCCGAGGGCGCCGAGGTGGTGCGCGGCGACCTCGCCGATCCGGCCGGCCTGGAGGCGTGCCTGGACGGGGTGGAGACGGTCTTCCTCATGTGGCCGTTCCACGACGCCGAGCCGATGGCGGCGATCATGGACGTGGTCGAACGGCACGCCCGCCGGGTGGTGCTGATGTCGTCCGGCGCCGTACAGGACGGGCTGCCCCCCGACCGGCACACCGGCCGGGTGGGCCGCTCGCACGCCGAGGTCGAACGGCTCCTCGCCGCGTCCGGCCTGGCCTGGACCGTGCTACGGCCGAGCACGTTCGCCGCGAACGCGCTGTGGTGGGCGGACCAGATCCGCGCCGGCGACACGGTCGCCGGGCCCTTCGGCGCGGTACGGATGGCGATGCTGCACGAGGCCGACATCGCCGCCGTCGCGGTGTGCGCGCTGACCGAGGACGGCCACGACCAGGCGTGCTACCTGCTGACCGGGCCACAGGCGCTGACCCAGGTCGAGCAGGTGCACGTCATCGGCCAGGCGCTCGGCCGGCCGCTGCGGTGGCGGGAGCTGTCCCGCGAGGCGGCGAGGCGGCGGTTCGCGGCCGACGACTCCTTCGCGGACGTGCTGCTCGACGGCTACGCGAAGATGCTCGACGGGCCTTCGCCCGCCCTCACCAAGACCGTGGAGATGGTGACCGGAAGCCCGGCGCGCACCTTCCACCAGTGGGTGCTCGACCACGCCGGCGAGTTCGCCCCGCAGGGGGTCGTCCATCCGTGCTAATTAGGACCGGCCGGGTGAGTGACCTGTCGCGCCGGTGGCTGCTCGGCCCGCGGGCACAAGGCGGCGGGCCGCCACCGGTGGCGCCGCCCGCCGCGCCCAGCTCTCCGAGGCCCTGCGGGCGATCACGGGGCTGACTCCAGCGCCGTCAGGTCCCGTTCGGCGTAGAGCCGGTGCTCCCACTCCTCGTTGAGGACGATGCTGAGACACTCCGCGAAGGGGAAATCCTCCATCTGAGGCCAGCCGGGCTCGTCGCGCGTCACCTGGGAGGCGAGCCGCTCGTCGGTGAGCGACTCCATGACCTCGCGGACCATCGCCTGGCGCTCGCGCCGGACCGCGAGCACCTCGTCGAGCGCCGGCCGTGCCTCGCGGTCCCACGGGATGCCGTCCCACCCGGGCGCCTCGTCCCACGGCAGGTCCAGCGGGTGCCAGGGCGAGGCGTTGCCGAGGATCATCCGGCCCACCCAGGCGGCACCGGCGAAGTTGAGGTGCCGCAGGGTCTGGATGAAGGACCATTCGTCGTCGACGCCCTGGTGGAGCGCCTCTTCGGGGAACGTCCGCGCCCGCTCGACGGTGCCCGCCCACAGCCGCTCCAGGGTCGCCCACGCGGTGCGGAACCCGTCGGCGTCCTTGGGGCGCATCGTCGCCCGCTCGGGCATGCGGCGGTCCAGCTCGGCCTCGACGAGAGGCGCGATGTCGACACCGTTGACGACGACGTTGCGCAGCTCGCCGCTGATCTCGACGTCGACCAGCTCCACGCCGCGCAGACGGCTCCGGTGGAAGGAGGCGCCGCGGATCCGCGCGCCGGTGAAATCGACTGACCGCAGGTGAGCGTCGCTGAGCGACACGTGGTCGAAGGTGGCGCCCTGGAGGTTCGCCCGCTCGAAGCGCGCTCCGGCGAGATCTTGGTCACGGAAGTCGGTCATGGGCCTCACGGTACGACCGGCCTCCGACATTTCCCGTGGA
Organism: Nonomuraea solani; assembly: GCF_900108335.1. Classification (GTDB taxonomy): domain Bacteria; phylum Actinomycetota; class Actinomycetes; order Streptosporangiales; family Streptosporangiaceae; genus Nonomuraea; species Nonomuraea solani. Next base: position 286,418 of record NZ_FNVT01000006.1, on the reverse strand, counting down.
AGAGCGCGTCATAGACTCGCCCGCATGCTGATCGTGGAACGCGCCGCCGCGGACGAACGCCCGAACGGTGCCGCGGGGCGTGCCTGGCAGCCGAAGGCGATCAGCAGGACCGCCCCCATGACGACGCCGAGCGCGCGGTGATCCACATGAGGTTGGACGCGCCCGGCGTTGTCATGGTTCGGTGGATGATCGACTCGTCAGCCGGTCGATGGCCTCGTGCGCGGTCAGGTCGGCGCCCAGGCGGTAGGCGCGGTCGTAGCCGGCGCGGCCGAGCCGTTCCACGAGAGCCTCCGAGAGCGCTCGCAGCTCGACGTCGCCCTGGTCGAAGGTGCCACGGATGGCCCGGCTCAGGCCGAGCGCGGTCGCCGCGCCCGCCGGATCGTCCTCCAGGAACAGCAGCCGGGCCAGGAGCTGGGCGGCCGACGGCGGGTCCATGTTCGCCCGCGCCGCCTGGAGGGCTTGGGGCAGCAGCTCGCGGGCACCCGCGGTGTCCCCGGCGGTGAGGAGGTTCGCCATCCTGGCGGGGGCCACCAGGTGCCGGGTCGTCTCGGCCGGGAGGGGCAGTCGGCGGGCGAGCGTCTCCAGCCGGTCGAGCGCGTGGCCGGCGCGTTCGACCTCGCCGGAGCGGCGGTACAGCTCGGCCAGGCCGCCCAGGACCTCGATCTCCAGCATGGGCTGGCCGCGCTCCCAGGCCGCCCGTTCGGCGGTCTCGACGTCGCGCCTGGCGCCCGCCAGGTCGCCGCCGCGCATGCGTGCGGCGGCCAGCCCGAGCCGGGTCGAGACCTCGTCCTGCGAGCCGAGGTCGATGGCGATCGCGACGCTGCGCTCGTAGGCGGCGACCGCCTCGTCGTGCTCGCCGCGCAGGGCGTGGATCTGCGCCATGCCGATCAGCGTCTTGGCCGTCCACCAGCGGTCGCCGGTCTCCTCGAACGCCCGCGACGCCGCCGCCATCGCGGTGGCGCCGCCGTCGTGGTCGGCCCGTTCGCGGTGGCGCATGGCCTCGATCGCGTACGTGCAGGCGATCGCCCAGCGGTCCGAGCCGCCGCGCGCCCGGGCGATCTCGCGATCGACGACGTCGTCCAGCCTGAGCATGACCGCCACCATCAGCGGCATCGTCAGCAGCATCGGATAGCGCCGCAGCGCGCCCGTGCTCGCGCAGTCGTCGATGGCCGAGCGCAGCCGTACAGGGTCGAGGCCCTCGCCGTTCAGCAGGTGGATCGCGGTGAACGCGGCCCGTGCGGGGGCGGGCAGCGCGTCGCCGAACTCCACGACCCTGGCCACGTAGGCGTCGGCCCGGCCGTCGTAGCGGAGCATGACCCAGTACCAGTACAGCGGGCCGAGCAGCCGGGCCGCATTCTCGGCGTCGCCGGTGCCGATGGCCGTCCGCAGGGCGTACATCAGGTTGTCGTACTCGGTCTGGAACAGCCGCAGCGACTCCGCCTGCCGCTCCGAGCGCAGCAGCGGCTCGTGCTCCTCGGCCAGGGCGGCGAAGTGCCGCGTGTGCCGGCCCAGGACGGCCTCGCGTTCGGCCGCGAGCTTGCCGGCCGCGTGGGCGCGGATCGTCTCCAGCATGCGGTACGTGTCGCCGGCCCGCTCCACGATCGACTTGTCGACCAGGGAGTCCAGCAGGTAACCGACCCCGCCGACAGGGAGGATCGCGTCCGAGCGGGCGGCTCCCTCGGTGGGAGAGGTCGCGTCCGAGCGGGCGGCTTCGCTGGTGGGGAGGGTCGCGTCTGAGTGGGCGGTTTCGCCGGCGTGGAGGGTCGTGTCTGAGCAGACGGCTTCGATGGCGGCGATGCCGGTTCTCGCCGGAAATATCGACATTCGGCGGGCGAGCGTGCGTTCCGGATCGGTGAGGAGGTCCCAGCTCCACTCGATGACCGCGTGAAGGGTCCGCTGGCGCGGCTGGGCGCCTCGGTTGCCGGTGCTGAGCAGCCGGAAGCGGTCGTCCAGCCGCTGGGCGAGCCGTTCGGCGCTCATCGTCCGCAGCCGCGCCGCGGCCAGCTCCAGGGCGAGCGGCAGCCCGTCCAGCCGGCGCACGATGTCCACGACCGGGGTCACGCTCGGCTCGTCCAGTGCGAAACCGGGCTGTACGGCCGCCGCCCGGTCGAGGAACAGCCGCACGGCGGCCGCCCGGGCGGCGCGATCGCGATCCGCGTGCGCCGGGGGCAGGTCGAGCGGGCCCAGACGGCACAGCACCTCGCCCATGACCTCCAGCGGCTCCCGGCTCGTGGCCAGGATGGTCAGGTTCGGGCGGCGTTCGAGCAGGTGCCGGGCGAACTCCGCCGCCGCCCCCGAGATCTGTTCGCAGTTGTCCAGCACCAGCACGCCTTCGTCACCGGCGAGCAGGTCGATCACACGGTCCAGCGGCATAACGTGCGGCTGCGTAACGTCCGGCGCCGTACCGTCCGGCTGTGTACCGTCCGGCGCCGCACCGGACGGGCGGCCGTCGGCGGGGCCGAGTGTGCCCAGCACCGCCTCGGGCAGCCCGTCCGCCGTGGTCACCCCGGCGAGGGGGACGAGCCAGACCCGGTCACGCCGATGGGCGCGATGCCGACCGGCCGCCTCCACGGCCAGCCGGGTCTTACCCACGCCGCCCGGCCCCACGACGGTGACCAGCCGGGCGCTCTCCAGCGCCTCGGCCAGCAGTCTCAGCTCCTCCGCACGCCCGACGAAGCTGGTCAGCGGCGCCGGCAACCGCCCGGGCCCAGCCCGCCGCGGCTCCGCCGCACCACCCGGCCCCGCCGGACGAGCTTCGCGCGGCTCCCGTTCGCTGTGCGGCACGGCCAGGTGCGCTTCGCCTCGGAGGACGGCCAGGTGTGTTTCCCGTAGTTCCGCCGACGGGTCGATGCCCAGTTCGTCGGCGAGTGTGCCGCGGACCTCCTCGAACAGGGCCAGCGCGTCGGATTGGCGGCCGGCCGCCGACAGGGCGCGCATCCGCAGCCCGGCCAGTCGTTCGCGCAGCGGGTGACCGGCGGCCACCGCCGCCATGTCGGCCAGGATCTCGTCGTGCCGGCCCAGCCGCAGCTCGGCCTCGAACCGGTCCTCGACGGCGGCGACGCGCAGCTCCTCCAGACGGGGGCGGGCCGTACCGGCGAAAGGGGCGTCGAGCACGTCGGCGAGCGCGTCACCCCGCCACAACCCCAGCGCCTCGCCCAGCAGCGCGCCCGCCCGCCGGAACGCGCCCGCGGCCAGTTCGCCGCCGCCCTTCTTCGCCAGGCCCGCGGCCAGTTCGCTGCCGCCCTTCTTCGCCAGCTCCTCGAACCGGTCGGCGTCGACGTCCTCCACGCGCAGGCGGTACCCGCCGGCGGTCATTTCCACGACCCCGGCCTCGCCCAGAGAACGGCGCAGCCGGTGCACCAGCCCGTGCAGCGCGTTGACGGTCCCCCCGCCCGGCCGCCACAGGCCGTCGACGAGCGCGTCGACCGACACCACCTCGCCCCCGGCCAGCGCCAGCCGGGCCAGCAGCGCGCGAACCATGACGCCACCGACGTCGATCGGCTCGCCGCCGCCGGTGTAGACCCGCACCGGCCCCAGCACCTCAATCCGCATGCACACAGCGTAAAAGAACGATCTAAGAGTGCTGAAAGCGGCGGCCGACATCGTCGTAGGCATGAACATGAGACGCGAGAAGCTGCAGCGGGTGCTCGACCGGGCCGTCACCGAGGTGGGCGTGCCCGGCATCGTCGCCGAGGTACGGGACACGAACGGAAGCTGGTTCGGCAGCGCCGGCGTGGCCGACCTCGAAACCGGCGCCCCCCGCCGGCCGGGCGAGAGCGTGCACACCGGCAGTTGCGGCAAGGCTTTCACCGCCGCCACGATGCTGGCCCTGGAGGCCGAGGGCCGGCTGAGCATCGAGGACCCGGTGAACAGGTGGCTGCCCGGCGTGCTGGACCCGGCGGTCAACGGCTACGACGGCGACAAGATCACCATCAGGCACCTGCTCAGCAACACCGGTGGCCTGTTCGCCACCGGGCTGGCCCCGGAGCTGACCCACCGCTACGCCACCCGCGCCGGGTTCATCCGGCACCGCTTCGACACCTTCACCACCGGCGAACTGCTCAAGGCGGCCGTGTCCCAGCCGCCGGTCGGCGCGCCCGGTGAACGCTTCGAGTACTCCAACGGCGGCTTCTTCCTCGCCGGCGCGATCATCGAGAAGGCCACCGGCAGCACGTACGCCAAGGAGGTCGAACGCACGGTCATCCGCCCGCTCGGCCTGGCCGGCACGTACGTGCGCCTCACAGGCGACACGAGCCTGCCTGACCCGTCGCCGAAGGGCTACTCGAACCTGTTCTTCAAGGACGGCGCCGACCCGGCGGCGGTCACCCCGGAGAACTGGGAGTCAATGATGGAGGAGCCAGGGCTCCCGCCCCTCGACGTCACCGAGCTCGACTCCTCCAGCGGCTGGTCGGCCGGCAGCGTCATCTCGAACACCGCCGACATGATCCGGTTCGCCGGCGCGATGGCGAGCGGCACCCTGCTGCCCCCGGCCCAGCACCGCGCGATGTGGACCACGGTCTCCACCGAGGGCGGCTACTGGATGCCGCACGCCCGCTACGGCCTCGGCCTGTTCGAGTTCGACCAGGCGGTCACGGGCGGCCGGCCGCTGCGTGGCGTCGGCGGCAGCCTCTGGGGATCCTGGTTCTTCGCGATCGGCACCCCGGACGGCGAGCACACCATCGCCGTCCACACCAACACCGAGTGGCGGTCGTGGGACGTGCTCTTCCAGGCCGTCGAGGCGGAGTTCGGCGTCTCCGTCGGCGCGTAGCCGTCCTCGCGTGCGACAGTGATGGTTCGTCGTCACGCGAGCGAGGTGCCGAATGGCGGACGAGATCTGGGCGGTGGGTGACGCCTACGACACGTACGTCGGCCGGTGGAGCCGCCGTACCGCGGCGAGTTTCCTGGGCTGGCTCGACCTGCCCGGCGGCGGGCGATGGCTCGACGTGGGGTGTGGCACGGGGGCGCTCACCGCCACGATCCTCGCGGTGGCCGACCCGGCCGGCGTCGTCGGCCTGGACACCTCGGAGGGGTTCCTGGCCGTCGCCCGTACCCGGGCCGGCGATGCGCGGGCGGTCTTCCGCCACGGTGACGCGCGGTCGCTGCCTCTGCCCGACCACGGTTTCGACGCCGTGGTCAGCGGGCTGACGCTGAACTTCGTCCCCGAGCCGGCTCGCGCCGCCGCCGAGCTGGCCCGGGTCGCCGTGCCGGGCGGCACCGTCGCCGCCTACGTGTGGGACTACGCCGCCGGGATGGAGATGATGCGCTACTTCTGGGACGCCGCCACCGCGCTCGACCCGGCCGCCGCGGAGCTCGACGAGGGGCGGCGTTTTCCGCTGTGCGCGCCGGAGAACCTGCGCGCCCTGTGGACGGACGCCGGGCTGGACGCGGTCGCCGTCCAGCCCATCGACACGGCCACCACGTTCGCCGATTTCGACGACTACTGGCGGCCCTTCCTCGGCGGTCAGGGACCGGCGCCGGCGTACACGATGTCGCTCTCCGAAGACCACCGCGACTCCCTGCGGGAGCTGCTGCGCGCCCGGCTGCCCGGCGGTGTCATCGCGCTGACGGCGAGAGCCTGGGCCGTACGCGGGAGAACGAGCCACTGAGCCGTGGATTCGCGCCCTGAGTGGAGCTGGGCGGCGCCGGCCCGGGTGGATTACATGGATTCCTGTCATCCATCACGACCGGGGGGAGAAGGTCATGGCGATAGACGAACAACGTCTCATGGAGTTTCTGTTCAAGTTCGTCGGGGACGTCGGCGCCACCATGGCGGCGGGCGGCGTCGTCATCGGCGATCGGCTCGGCCTCTACCACGCCCTCGCCGAACGGCCGGCGCTGCCGGACGAGCTGGCGGAACGCACGGGTACGGCGCCGCGCTACATCGAGGAGTGGCTGCGGGGGCAGGCCGCGGGCGGTTACGTCGAGTACGACGCCGCGTCGGGCAGATATTCGCTGACCGAGGAGCAGGCGTACGCGCTGACCGACCCCGACGGGCCCGTACTCGGCGGGTTCCAGCTCGCCCTCGGCGCCCTGAAGGCCGAGCCGGAGATCACCCAGGCGTTCCGCACCGGCGAGGGCATCGGCTGGCACCGGCACGACGCGGACGTGTTCGCCGGCTGCGAGCGCTTCTTCCGCTTCGGCTACACCGCCCACCTGGTCAACGACTGGCTGCCCGCGCTCGACGGCATGGAGTCCAGGCTCCGTGCCGGGATCCGGGTCGCCGACATCGGCTGCGGGCACGGCGCGTCCACGACGCTCATGGCGCGGGCCTTCCCCGAGTCGGCCTTCGTCGGCTGGGACTACCACCGCGACTCGGTCGAGCGGGCCCGCAAGCAGGCCGGGGACCTGGGGCTGCACGACCGGGTCGACTTCCGGGTGGCCGGCGCGCAGACCTTCGACGACGGGCCGTACGGGCTGGTGACCACGTTCGACGCCCTGCACGACATGGGCGACCCGCTCGGGGCCGCGCGGCGCGTACGCGAGCAGCTCGCGGACGACGGCACCTGGATGATCGTGGAGCCGGCCGCGGGCTCGTCGGTGAGCGAGAACCTCAACCCGGTGGGCCGCGCCTACTACGCGTTCTCGGCGTTCCTGTGCGTGCCCAACGCGCTCTCGCAGGACGGCGGCTACTCCATGGGCGCCCAGGCGGGCGAGGAGCCGGTGCGCCTGGTCACCACCGAGGCGGGGTTCAGCCGCTTCCGGCGCGTGGCGCAGACCCCGTTCAACATCGTCTACGAGGCCAGGCCCTGACCGTTCACGGGCGCAGAAGGTGTTCCCCGGCGAGCCGCACGACGTCGCGGGTGGTGTAGCCGGGGTGGTCGGCGACGATGAAGTGGCGGCCGATCGCGAGCGCGAACGCCAGGGTGCTGCGGGCCTCGATCTCGTCCGGGTCGGTGATGAAGGAGCCGAACATCGTGCGCAGAAAGCCCATGCGCTCGTTGTCGATCCGCCGCAGGCGCGCCGCGACGGACTCGTCGTGCCGGGCCCAGGCCCGGATCGCGAGGTCGATCCGGTGCAGGTCCTCCGAGAAGGTCAGCCGGCCGACGCGCCGGATCCGGTCGGCGGGGTCGCCGCCCTCGGTCTCGACCTGGGCGAGGACCTCCCGGGTCGAGCGGTGTTCCCACTCGTCGAGCATCTCCGCGAGCAGCGCGGGACGGCCGTCGAAATGCCCGTAGAACCCGCCTTTCGTCACGCCGAGCCGGGCGGCGAGCGTTTCGACGCGGATCGCGTCGGGTCCGCCCTCGGCGAGGGCTTCGAGGCCCGCTTCTATCCAGCGGGCTCGGGTCGTGCGGGCCACAGCGGGAATCGGGGCCACCTCCGTTGATCGCGTCGCATGTGTACGGTACCGTACACATCAACTGTACGGAACCGTATAAATGGGAGGTCAGCCGCGATGGACTCCAGAAAACGCCTGCTCCGCTGGGCGGGCGGCATCATGCTCTTCCTGGGAATCGGGCACTTGTCCCTGCTGGCGGTCATCTCTGTCGCGGGCGTCACCGGCTGGGTGGATCGGGGGCTGTGGGCGGCCGTCCCGCTCACGTTCGCGGACCAGGGCGCGGCGGAGTTCCAGAACAAGATCACCTTCTGGGCGGGGCCGGGCGGCTTCGCCGTCCCGTTGATCCTTCTGGGCTTGCTGACCTGGCATCTCGCCGGCCGTGGGGTGGCCGTGCCCGCCGGGATCGGCTGGGGGCTCGCGGTGTGGTGCGCGCTGGGCGGTGTCCTGCTCGTGCCGTCCCCGTTCTTCGCCGGGACCATCGCCGGCGCCCTGATCATCGTGGCGGCGCGTGCCAAGGCGGGCTAGGCGTCCTGCCGGTACTGACCGTCGTCGAAGTACGCCCGCAACGCTGGGCTGTGCTCGGCCAGGCCCTCGGGATGGACGAGCCAGAGCGAGAACGCCTCCGCGTACAGCTCGCCGCCGGCCTGGGAGGTCTGGAAGTAGGCGGTGGTGTAGGGGGTCAGGTCGTGGCGGATCCCGTTGGTGTTGACGTAGGCGACGAACCGCTGCTCGCGGCCGGTGCGACGGGGCTCCAGCCGTGCGTGCCCGCTCCGCCACGCGACCTCGAGCAGCCGTATCTCGCTCCAGCGGACGAGCTCCTGGGTGAACTCCCGCCAGCACGCGTCTCCCAGCTTCCCCGCCTCTTCCACGATGTGGGCGAACTGCTCTTTCGACGCCGTGGCGCCCTGGTTGCCCACCTTGATGGCGTCGCCGTACAGGCTGGTCAGGGCGGTGTAGTCGGCCTGGAGCTCGTCGCGTAGCCGTCGCGCCTCATCGAGCTGGGACGCCTGCGCCAGCCGGCGCAGCTTGCCGCCCGCGGCCTCGCAGGCGGCGCGCTTGGTAGCGGCGTCGGTGCTCCCCTTCTGCAGCGCCGTGACGGTTTCGAAGGCGAGCTTCAGGAGCGCGTTCATCTCCGTGAGCTCCGTGTACCGCAGGTCGAGCGCCCGCGCGATGACCTCCTGGGGCACCGTCTGGTTCGCGGCGTACGGGCCGGCGCCGACGCTCTCGGCGGCCAGGCCGGCGTTCCGCCTGGCGTCGGACCTGGGCATGAGGCTCTCCACGGCATGGCCGACCTCGTGCAGCAGGATCTGCGCGCTCGCCGGGTGGATGACCGTGCCGCTCTGCCCGTAGAAGGCGACCTTGTCCTGTTCGAACGTGGGGTCCGCCACCCGGATCCTGCCCGGGGAGCCGACGATGGGGTCCGGGACGTGACTGAACAGCGCCAGGCGGTGGCCGCCCTGGGTGTCGGCCGCCAGTTGGCCGACGCGGGCCAGCTCCAGCCCGTGCAGAGCCGGCCGGTCGGCCGCCTTGACGTGCCGCAGCGCGTAGTAGACCTTGGTCAGCTCCTCCTGTGACCAGTCTCCGGTGATGGCCGAGAACGAGTAGTCCCGCATCAAATGCCGCTTCAGCGTCTCGTCGTCGGCCACCAGGGGCGCGCCGCCGAGCGGGAGTTCGCGGCCGAGAAGGGTGGCCGTGCCCTTGGTTCCCTCGTAGGAGAGGGTGACCGGGCCCCTGGCGGCGCGGCCGAGCGGCAGGATCTGGTTGAACGTCTTGTTCCCCCGGCCGTGGACGGCATATTCGGCGAGCAGCCATTTCAGGGCGAGGGCCTCCTGGTCGCTCAGGTCGCCCACGGAGCGGAGGGAGAACTGGGTGAGCCCGCTGCGACCCATCCGCTCCTTGACGACGGCGTCGTCGAGGAGCGCGGGTAACGAGACGATCGGCAGGGTCGCCACCTCGTACCCGATGTCGTACTGATGGATCTCGTGCACGGCGGGCTCCTCTGCTCGGTGTGGAGAACTGCCACCGGACGTTATGTGCCGCTTCGCGACAGGTCAATGAGTCGCGACATATTGAATTGGAAGATCGGGTATTTGGGGTCGGCCGTTGGCGTGGCTCGCGGAGCCCCAGCACCACGCCTGCCAGGCATGTGCCCTGTTGAAGGAGATCGGGAAGGGCTGTCCTGATGCGGCCACGCCCGGCCCGGCTGTCAGATCAAGTCAAGAGCACAGCGCGGAGATCAGCAGGGTCATGGCCGCCTTCTCCGGGTCGCCGGAGTAGGGGGTCATCGACAGGGCGAGCTGCCGTGAACCGTCGGCGGAGCTGAACGCCACCGTCGAGTACCCCCGGGTGCCGCCGCCGTGGCCCCACGCCTTTCCGCAGGGCAAGGGCCCGGCGATATCGTTCGTGGCCTTCACGTTTTATGGGTCGAAGGTCATTCGACCGGAAGCCCTCGCAACCGCAAAGGCAACCGTCGCGGCCTAAGGGGTGGGTAACCCCCACAGCCAGCCCTCATTAGGAACTGTGGAGGGCTGTCCCTCGCAGGATGTACGGGTCTGGCGATTCGGCCCTACGGGGGCCGGTTGCGCATGGCGACCTGCGGATTGATGTCAGTCCTACCATCGAGAAAGGCTGAGAAATGGCCTGATTTTGAGGTGAAACGCCATACCAGGAGCTAAGCAAGGCCTCGGATCGATATCTAGCTTACTAGAAAGTCAAAGTGGAAGCCTGCCACTAGCATGAGTATGCTCATGATTCGCACTACACGAAGGAATCTTGTGTGAGTGGTTGCCCACATGAGAGCGTCGGTCGATTTGCGCTCTACTGTGGGCACAAGCCAATTGCCCATTGACATCATGATAAACGCTACGCTAAAAAGCGCGATTCCTGGGATTAAGTTGTCGTGTGTTGCCAGCATAGCGCCTGCAAAGGCTAGGACTAATGTAGGCCAGCCCACTACAAGAACAGTGGCAACGATGGACGCCAACTCCATCCCGGCGCGGCCTTTTCTTTCGCGCCTTTCTTTGAGATAAGCCTCTATCCGCTCGGGACCGATAATATCTATGATGAGAACGAGACCAGCGAGCAGGGCGGCCACCTTTCCCCAGCGTGCCCACCAGTAGATCTCTAAACCCCACAGGACGCGCTGCCTGATGTCTACACCGTCAGCCCACGCCGACCAGGCGTCGAACAGGCTGATCTCTTCACCTGTCACAGCGCGATGCTACGACGGAACGTTGCACCCTGCATCGGATGCGCCTGAGTGAGCCTGTGAGCGCATAAGTGAAGCCCCCTAGGGTCTCCCGGGCCCTTGGGGGCTTTTCTGTGTTCTGGGGGGCTTTGAGCCCCTGGCCAGGTGGGCGGCGGATCGCGAAGCGGGGAAGCGCGCGATCCTCAGGCAGGAAACCGCCAGTGCGGGGGGTTCGTCTGCCTTCCTGACCGGGGGCGGCACCCCGGCTTGGCGGCCAGGCTCGCCGAACCGGGGGCGTCTATGAGGCTTCCTTTAGGCGTCCCTTGTACGGCGTTGAAAGTGCCTGCTCCCACTCGTTGCGGATCCCTTCCGCGCGATCCCTCGCCCGCTGGTTCGTTGTGAACTCTTCGGGCGGATAGGGCGTGCCTCCGCAAGTGGGTAGGCGTGTGCTCAAGTTGTAGCGGTTGTCGAAAAAGTGGATCGAGAACGCTTTGACACTGCCTATCATCCCGTAATCCAGGGTGTCGGAACGGGTAAGCCACACGATGTGAGGCAGGTTCACCGCAGGCCGCTTACGTGGTTTTTGCTCGGTGCTCATTCGGGGTCTCCGGCTGGATCAGACCATACTTGTTGCGGTCAGCCACTTGCCGACCGATAGGCCGATTTCGACGGGCGGAAGCTTGTCGAAACGCCCTTCGCGGATCGAATGCGTGAACACCTGATAGTTCGTCATGGTCGTGATGATCGGCTTGGGGCTGGTGCCCGTTTCCGCGATCCTGAAGATTGCGATGTTGCCGTACGCTTCTGGCTGGTATTCGTAGTTCCGCACCTTGGCACAGAAGTTCGCCCACGCCGTAGCCGTTATGGTGGCGATGTGCTCCGGGTTCGCCAATTCGCAGACCTGGACCACTCCGCCCTTGACGGCCCGACGTACGGCGACAGCGTTATTGATCTCCGATGCGTGCGTTGCAACCCACGGGCCTACTTCGCGTACTTCGGACGTCTCGGTGTTGACCATGGTGGAGCCTCCTACGCTGGGTTTGGTGTTGGGTCGCAACGCCAGCAAGCCGTTCTCTTCTGCAAGTTCGAGGTAGGCCCGACTCCCATACGCATCGGGCCGACCTCCGCGCCCGCGCCCAGCTCGCGGAAGCCACGCGCAAGCATCTGCCCTAGGTAGCTGTCACGCGCCCACGTCGGAGGGGGCGGTGGCGTCGCTGGAGGGCCTAGAGCCTTGATCTCATCGGGGGCCGGGGAGTCGGCTAACCAGGCCGAGCGGTGGGCGTGGGAGGGGGCAGTCTGTCCGGGCATGCCTTGACGGTAGGCAGGGGCGTATCGACGACTCCACAAACTTGCGGATACTTGCGGACGGCTACTCGAAGGCGTCCATCGCTTGCTTGATTAGGGCTCGGGCATCTCGACCGAAAACGGCTATCTCGTGGAAGCGCATGAACGTCTCGGTGTACATCTCGATCTCTCGCGGTTGAGTGATCGTGAGGAAGCCCGAGACCAACTCCACGTTGGCCTGCGCGTCATCGAAGATGTAGAAGTTCTCGACAGGCCAACGGCCCGCGCGCTCCGCGTCGGGCGGGATCAGAGCCAGGGACACCGATGGCAGCGCCATAGCCTCCAGCAGATATCCGAGCTGGCCGATCATCACCTCAGGCCCGCCACGCCGGTAGGTGAGTGCTGCGGCCTCCAAGATGAAGACGAACCGGTGATTGCCCTCGTAAAGGATGTGCTGACGGGCCATACGCTCAGCAACGGCATCGGCGACATCATCCACCGGTACCTTTCTGCCGTCGCGGATGGCCGCCAACGTCGCCGTGGTGTACCCGGCTGTCTGAAGGAGACCGGGAACGACATCTTGGCAGTACGACCGATAGAGCCGAGTACGTTCGTACAGCTCGCGCACCGCGACGTTCAGATGGGTGAGACCGGTCTTTTCGGCCCGCCGCCAGTCCAGCCACGCCGAGTCCACCGCGCGTAGCTCAGCAACCAGCTCAGGGAGCAGGCCGGGCACCCCACACGCTTGCACCCAAGCGGCAAGGTCGCTTTCGGACGGCTGCTTCTTGGCGTTCTCAATCCGAGAGGTCTTGGCCTCATGCCAACCAGCAAGGGCCGCAAGCGCCCTGGCATTCAGGCCAGCATCAAGGCGGATATCGCGTAGCCGCAATGCAAGAGCCTGCCTGGCCGCCTGGGCGCTGGAACTGGGCGAGTGCGAACTGTGCATGGATCTATGAAACCGGTGTGATCAGCAGCGCACTCAGATCCGATACTCCGAATGATCGGTCGCCCGTTCCCATGCCGCCGCGAAGGCGGCAGCACAGAGTTTCACCGTGGTCGCGTTATCGGTTTCGTCGTTGGAGACCCACGCGCCATCCCCGGCGAAATGACAGAACTGAACCAACCTGTCATCGAAGATCCACACGTCGTTTCCTGGCAGAGCCAGGTCAGACGCCAAACGCCGAGGAAGCCACCTGATCGCCTCCCCGGCGGACAGATTGACGCCGGGAGTAACCGCGTGCTCGAAGGCGATGTAGGTGCTGACAGGTTCCGACACGATGCGGACCCGATGCATGGCCACACCGCGCGTGACAGCGGCCTGTGCTGTGGCTGTCCAGCCCGAATACTGGCGGACAGCCTCATCGACATCACCAGCTTCCCAGGCCAGATAGCCAGGGTCGCCGGTCATGTACTGGTCGCGCATCTCCAGTTTGTACGCAGTGCGCTCACACGTCGCCAGGAGTTCGCTGAAGTCCGCCACGGCACGCCTCCATGATGATCTCGATCATGCGCGCCGGAAGGCGCACAACCGATTCGCTGTCCAGAATCGGGCTCTTGTCGTTGACCCACGCGAGGATCTCCGGGTCCGTTACGGTCGCGCCCTGGAAGAAGAAGTCACCCGTGACGGGATCCCTGAAGACGGCCGGGCAGTTGTTGCCCGGGTTATTGGGGTCCTTACCGTAGAACGCTAGCGCCATGATGGTCTCCTACGTTTGGGGCTTGCGACTCCTTGCGCACTTGCGAGCCTGAACGCTCGCACGACCGGCGTCAATACCTGCGATCAAGGCCCCACCAGAAGGGGTCAGCACAACGTCAGCACCCGTGCTGACAACTCCCGAGATCAACCCTGAACAACAAGAAGCCCCAGACTCGCGGTTTAGGCCGTGAGCTGGGGCTTTGTCTTGTGTTTGGCCAGGTCGCTCCTGGTCTGCTAAGGAGGCTGTAGGTAGTTGGTGTTGGAGTAGCCGAACTCGGTGCCGGGGCGAAACTCCCGGGGCAGGCCCTTCGTCTTCGCCACCAGCTCACGGGCCGACCAGGTGCGGAAGCGCTCCTTGGGAATGCCCCATTTGTCGAACATCTTCGTGCTGTACTCGGGGATTCCGCTGGTGTGCTGGAGCAGGTGCCTGACCGTGACGCCGGAGCCCACGCTGTCGGACAGGCTCAGTTCGCCCTCTCCCACCAGTTGGAGCACCACGGCCGCGGTGAACGACTTGGTCACGCTGCCGATCCGGAACCGCCCGTCCGCGGTGGCCGCCTCGCCGCCGCCCATGCGCGTCTTGCCGCTGGCACCGCGCCAGGTCTTGCCGCCGTCGCGGACTTCGGCGATCGCGGCGACCGCGCCGCTGTCGACGACCTTGTCGAGCAGCGCCTGCCAGTCGGGCTCACGTGGGCCGGCGTCCGCCAGGGCCGGTGCGGCCGGCATCGACACGATCAGCCCTGCCAGGACGATCGCCGTGGCGCGTCTTGCCTTCATGGTGCTCCTCCGATGGGTTTCGTTTCCCGCCGCATCAAGATCGGCCATGACAGGGCGGTCAGGCATCGGAGGAGCCACCTACGGGGACCCTGAGATCCGGCCGGCGATCTCCGACCTGGGAAGTAGGCCGTTCAGCCGATTGCGATGCCAAGTCATCCGATGGATCATCGGCATCTGAGGGCGAAGACTCTTGACTGGCAAGATGTCCGATGTAAGCCTCCGATGTATGCCGGACCCTTTAACGCTGAGCCGCCGGGCGCTGATCGGCGGCGTGGCCGCCGTACCGGCGCTTCCCCAGCCCGTGGCCGCCCGTCCCGGCGACACGTCAATGGCGCTGCTGGAGGAGTGGGCGACGGCGGAGGGCGGGCATCCGCTGGTGCCCGACGTCGCGCGGGCCGGCCACCGGCTCGGGGCCCGGCCGCCGCGCCCCCGCGTGGTGGCGAAGGTGACGGACTTCGGCGCCCGCGCGGACGGGACGACCGACTGCGCCGCCGCCTTCAACGCGGCCGTCCGCACCGCCGGTGAACGCGGCGGCGGCGCGGTGCTGGTGCCACGTGGCACCTACCTGCTCTCGTCGCCGGTGTTCATGCACTGGTCGAACGTGGTCCTGCGCGGCGCCGGCCGCGACGCGACCGTCCTGCGCTTCACGCGCACGCTGGACGACGGCTACCGGCCCGCCAGGCAGTCGAACGGCAACAGCCGCTGGTCATGGACCGGCGGCCAGATCTGGTTCATGGCGGCCGAGCGGCGCGCCCGCTCCGAGGCCGAGGACTACGCGGGCACCGAGGGCTGGCTGCTCGGCGACACGCTCGCCGAGGTCGGCGCGGCCTCGCGCGGCCAGCGCACGCTGCTGGTGTCCGACACGGGCGAACTCCGCGCGGGCGACCTGGTCGTGCTCGAATGCGACAATCCGCCGGACGCGACGCTGCTGATGCACCTGGCGGGCGACATTCCGGGCACCCGGACGTACGACTGGCCGCGCCGCGCGCCCCAGCTCGTCACCGGGTCGGGCGGCCAGTACGTGCAGTACGCGCTCCTCCAGTGGCCGGTGCGCGTCGAGGCCGTGCTCGGCCCCCGTCTCGTCAGGCTGGCCCAGCCGATCAGGTACGACCTGCGCCCCGGCTGGCCCGCCCGCCTCCGCGCCCCCGGTCCCACCGTGCACGACAGCGGCGTCGAGGACCTGACGATCAGCAACGACGTGGTGCCGATGACCGCCCACAACCGGCATCCGGGCTCGAACGGCGTGTGCTTCCAGGCCGTCCACGACTGCTGGGCCAGGGATGTGCGCGTGCTGAACTGCGATCTCGGCTTCGGCTTCACCACCGCCAAGTCGAACACCCTGACGCGCGTCGCGGTCGGCGGCCGGTCCGCGCACCACAGTTTCGCCTGCCGGATGCAGTCGCACGACAACCTCGTGGAGGACTTCGAGATCGAGGCGTTCACCGTGCCCGTCCCGGCGGGAGCCGTTCATCACGGCCTCAACCTGGAGGGGCTGTCGTCCGGCAACGTGTGGCGGCGCGGCCGGATGGCGGAGGGAACGTTCGACTCACATCGGGCGTTGCCGTTCGAGAGTGCGCGTACCGACATCACGCTGGTCAACAACGGCCGCGTCGGCGGCTCAGCGGCCTCGGGCCCGCTGTTCGGGGCGCGGATCGCGCACTGGAACATCCGCATCACCAGCGACAGCCCGTACGCGATCACCATCGCGGACGTCGCGCCGCGCAGTCTCACCGTCGGGGTGCAGGGCCCCTCGGGGACGGCCAGCGAGCTGACCCCCGACTTCACCGGCGACCTGGAGAACCTGCTCATCGGCCACGGCACCCGCCCCCGGGTCGCCGACCTGTACGCGGCCCAGCGCGCCCGCCTTCACCTGGACTGACGCGCGTTGCGGACGATCAGGCGGCCGTGGGCCAGCTCGCCGGTGATCCGCACGTGCAGCCCGCCCGGACGCGGGCGGCCCGCCGTCCTGCAGATCACGCGGCCCCACCCGATGCGCACCCGGTCGGCGTTCGCGCTCGCGCCGGCGGGCAGGATGATCTTGGCGCCGCCGTACGCGAGCATGAGCTCGATGTCGATCTCCGCGTGCCGGATGAGGGCCTCGGACAGGTCGAGCCGCACTCTGCCGTACTCGGACTCGACGCGCAGGTGGCGCGGGACGTGCCAGTCGCCCGTCCGCGTGACGGGCCCACCGGTGGAACCGATCTCCACCACCTCGTCCCGTGACTCCGGCGGCAGGTCGGCGAGGATCGGCGCCAGCTCCTGGGACGAGGCGGCGGTGAGCGCCAGTTCGAGCCGCTGCTCCAGCTCGGCCGGGTCGAGCCGGCCGTCCGCGTACGCCTGCTGGACCAGCTCCACCGCCCGCTCCCGATCGGCGGCGTTCATCGGCTGACGGTCCTCTTGTACAGCCGCGTGGCCAGCGGCACGAACACGACCAGGAGCACGACCGACCACAGCAGCGACACCGGCACCGCGTGCTGGAGCGGCCAGGCGGTGGGCGCCGGCATGGCCGCGCTGGTGTTGCCGAACAGCTCGCGGGTGGCCTGGATGAGCGTGGAGACCGGGTTCCATTCGGCGATCGGCTTCAGCGGCCCGGGCAGGCGCGCGCTGTCCACGAAGGCGTTGGACAGGAACGTCAGCGGCAGCGACACGAGGGTGGCGATGTTGTTGAACACCTCGGGCGTGCGCAGGGCCAGCGCGACCGTCGCCGTCACCCAGGAGAACGCGTACGCGAACAGCAGCAGCAGCGCGAAGCCCAGCAGCGCTTCCAGCGGCGAGGAGTGGATGCGCCACCCGACCAGCAGCCCGACCAGCGTCATCGTGACGATGCTGGTCACGTTCATGATCAGGTCGGCGACGGTCTGGCCGGTCAGCACCGCCGAGGGCGACATCGGCAGGGTGCGAAACCGGTCGAAGATGCCCTTCTGCAGATCCTGGGTGAGGGTGTAGCCGGTGATCTGCGCGCTCGTGGTGATCGTCATGACGAAGATGCCGGGCAGCATGTACTCCGCGTAGGACATGCCGGGCAGCTCGATCATGCTGCCGAAGACGTAGGTGAACAGCACCACGAACACGATCGGCAGCATGACCACGCCGCCCAGCAAGTCGGGTGCTCGCCGGATCTTCAGCGCGTTGCGCTTGGTGATCGTCAGGCCGTCGCTGACGGCGATCTGCAGGGCGTTCATCGGACGGTCTCCTTGACCTTCTCGTCGGCCTCGTGTCCCGTGAGGGCCAGGAACACGTCGTCCAGGGTCGGCCGGCGCAGCCCGGCATCCCGTACGGTGATCCGCTCGGCGGCCAGGTGACCGAGCGCCTTGGTCAGTGCGGTCGCGCCGCCGGCGACCGGGATCGTCATGCGCAGCGCGGCCGGGTCGCTCTGCAGGTCGCCCACGGCCAGCGGCGCGAGCATCCGCGAGGCGGCCTCCAGGTCGGCCGCGTTCGTCACCGACAGCTCGATGCGGTCGCCGCCGACCTGCGCCTTGAGCTGGTCGGCGGTGCCGAGCGCGATCACCCGGCCGTGGTCGACCACCGCGATGCGGTCGGCGAGCCGGTCGGCCTCCTCCATGTACTGGGTGGTGAGCAGCACCGTCGTGCCGCCCATGACCAGCTCGGCGATGACGTCCCACAGGCTCGCCCTGGCCCGCGGGTCCAGGCCGGTGGTGGGCTCGTCGAGGAACAGCACCGGCGGGTTGACGACCAGCGCGCCGGCCAGGTCGAGCCGGCGCCGCATGCCGCCGGAGTAGCCCCGCACCGGGCGGTCGCCGGCCTCGGTCAGGTCGAAGCGCTCCAGCAGCTCGCGGGCCCGCTGCTTGGCGCGCCTGGTGCCCAGGTGGTAGAGGCGGCCGACCATCTCCAGGTTCTCGGCGCCGGTGAGGTGGTCGTCCACGGCGGCATACTGGCCGGAGGCGCCGATGTGGGCGCGCAGCCGGCTCGCGTCGCGTACGACGTCGAACCCGGCCACCCTGGCGTGCCCGGCGTCCGGTTTCAGTAACGTGGTCAGGATGCGCACGGTGGTGGTCTTGCCGGCGCCGTTCGGGCCGAGCAGCCCGAACACCGTGCCCTGGGGGACCCTGAGGTCCATCCCGTCGAGGGCGACCACGTCGCCGTACTTCTTGACCAGGCCCTCGGCCATGATCGCGTCTGACATGACAGCTCTCCCTCAGGAACGGTGGATGGTGATGTCGCCGTGGGCGGTGTGGGCGCGCACCTCGACGACGTCGTCGGACTCGCCGGGGCCCTCGGTGGAGTCCAGGGAGACGTCGACGGTGCCGTGCTGCGAGCTCACGTCCAGCCAGGCGGCGGTGCCCTCGCGGATGCCCAGGTCCAGGCCGCCGCCCGTGGTCTCCATGACGATCGAGCCGGACACCACCTCGTCGATCCGCACGTCGCCGTACGCCGTCTTGGCGGCGACGCCGGCCAGGGCGCGGTCGATGGTGATGTCGCCGTAGGAGGTGTTCACCCGCAGCTCGCCGGTGACCTCGCCGATGCGGAGGTCGCCATGGGAGTTCGTGACCACCGCCGTGCCGTCGATCTCGCCGACGCGGATGTCGCCGTGGGTGGTGGTGACCTCGGCGTGGCCGGACGAGCGGGTGACCGAGATGTCGCCGTAGGTGGTCTTCACGCGCAGCCGGCCGGCCTGCTCGACCCGGATGTCGCCGTACGAGGTGCTGAACTTCACCTCGCCCAGCGGCCCCCGGCAGCGCAGGCTGCCCGCGTTCTTGGCGTCCAGGCGGGAGCCCGACGGCAGGTCGATCGTGACGTCGACCGAGCCGGGCCCGCCGAGCAGCAGCGACTTCGCCCAGTTCGCGGGCGACTCCACGAGCAGGTCGAACGACAGGCCCCAGCCGGAGGCCGGCTGCTCCCTGTCGGCCCGCACCAGGAGCCTGCCGTCGGCGTGGTCGACGTGGACGTGCCGGGCGGCCTGTACGTCGGCGTCGTTGGACTCGTCGCTCGGGCGGACGTCGACGACGGTGTCGGCGCGGTCGCTCGCGTTGAGCCGGACGGTGGCCGTCGCCAGATCGATGACGACGACGATGGGTTCGGGGGTGTCGAAGGTCG
Source organism: Nonomuraea solani (assembly GCF_900108335.1). Lineage (GTDB taxonomy): Bacteria > Actinomycetota > Actinomycetes > Streptosporangiales > Streptosporangiaceae > Nonomuraea > Nonomuraea solani. The sequence continues at coordinate 267,143 of NZ_FNVT01000006.1, read as the reverse complement.
GCATGACGGGCCCTTCGTCGTGGGACGGCATGGTCGTTGGCTTGGTCATCAGCGCACCCAGCCGCTGTAGCGCTTGCCGGTCTGCTGCTGGGCCGCGCCCCTGCGGCGGCCCGCCTGCTCACCGGGGTCGAGCGCGGAGGAGACGGCGCGGACCAGCCAGGCGTTGACCGAGAGCCCGTCTCTGGCGGCCGCCTCCTCGATGCGCGGCTTGAGGTGCTCGGGGACCCGGAGCGAGATCCGGGACGTGCCGCCCTCGTCGGTGTCCGGCGGTGGCGGCGCCGGCGGGCTCGCCCGTTCGGGTTCCGCCTCGAACGACCCGCCGGTCGGCGGGGGCGTCACGACGAAACCGGGGTCGCGGCCGCGCAGCCGGACCTCGACCGAGCCCGGCGCGAGGTCGCGGGTGATTTCGTCCGCGGCGGCGGACAGTGCCTCCAGGAGCGCGAGCCGGGTGGCCGACTCAAGCGTCGCGGCGAGCCGCTCGCCCATCGCGCGAGCGTCCTCACCGCCCGCCGCGGCGGCGACCGCGAGTTCGCGGCGGAGGTGATCGACATACGGCGCAAGGTCCATGACGTCACTATGACACCATGATGACGTCATCGCAAGCGTCACCGCGACGCCATGCGTCCGGGCACAAAAAATCCGGCGCGCCGGGTGGCGCACCGGATCTCGGAAGGGGTCAGTCGCCTCGTTTCCGCACAGTCGGTGACGCGCGGAATGCCGGGCTAGCGGCGGACGCGATAGACCAGGTGGAGCACTCGCTTGCCCTGGATCACCACGTGCGGGTCCTCCAGCAGGTGCTGGGCGTCGACCGAGCCGAAGTAGCGCTTGCCCGAGCCGAAGACCACCGGCACGACGTCCATCGCCACCTCGTCCACCAGGCCGAGGGCGAGGGCCTGGCCGCCGATGTCGCCCGCCGCCACGCCGACCTTGCGGTCGCCCGCGAGCTCCTTGGCCTTCGCGATCGCCTCCGCCACCCCGTTGACGAAGTGGTACGGCGCGTCGGGGTGCCAGCCTTCGGGCCTGGGCCGGTGCGAGACCACGACGATGTGGTCGCCCGACGGGGGCGTTCCCTCCCAGCCGTTGGTCATGTCGAACACGTGCCGGCCGACCACCAGCACGCCGATGCCGTCCAACATCGGCTGGATGTAGTCGGCCGAGGCCCGCGTGACCTTCGCGCCGAAACCGCCGACCGGGACGTCGCCGTTGCCGTACCAGTCGAACAGCGGGCCGATCTCGTCCTTGTCGTTGGCGATGAAGCCGTCCACCGACACCACGTTGTGCATCACCACGGTGCTCATTGCGTCTCCCTGAGGTTCGCGTGCTCTCACTGACGCGTCGACTGGAGACCGGCCGGATCGACATCCCCCTTGGAGAAATTTCTTGTGAGCACGTCTGCCCAGGTCAGGGCGCTTTGGTCTTCGTGCCGACCCCGCCGAACAGGGCGAGGCCGCTGATGACGATCCGCGGCGCCCCCTTCCTCCGATGGACGGCGCCGCGGTCGAACCCGCCGAACAGGCCGATCCCCTTGACCTCCACCTCGACATCGTCGGGAACGATGACCTCCGTGTAGCCCCACAGGGCGAAGGCGCGGACCCTGATCTCGTCGGCGGCGAAGCGGGCGTCGCGCAGGTCGATCTCCCCGCCGCCGAACATCGAGAACGACGTGAACTCGCGCGGGGCGACCCACCGGCCCCTCCGGCTGAACCAGCCGAACACGCTCATCGCGAACCGGGAGCTGGGCTCTTCTCTCACCACCAGCGTGTCCGTACGGGCGGGCGCGGGCAGGCCGCGGGCGGCGCGCTCCAGCTCGGCCTGGGTCCTGGCCTCGTAGACCTCGGTGAGCCGCTGGTCGAGCTCGGCCAGCTCGATCCGCCCCACGGCGGCGGCCGCCTGCAGCCGTTCGGCCACCCGCTCGCGGTCCTCGTCGGAGGCTCGCACCTGCTCGGCCATGCGCGTCAGTCCTGTCTGCTCGATCAACGTGACTGACCGCATCCTATTCTCCAAGTGGAGAATAAGTCACTCCAGGCCGGACTCCTCCACCATGTGGGCCCCCATCATCCGGGCCAGTTGGGTACGGAACTCCGCCTCGTGCGCCGGGTCGTCGGGATCGTGGCCCATGCCCGCCAGCCAGGACCGCCCGCCGATGGCGAACCCGTACGCCGCCGACAGCCCGACCAGCGCCACCGCCTCCATCCTGGCCCGGCTCGGCACGGGCCGCCCGGCCAGCGCGGCGCGGATCCCGGCCTCCATCGCGTCCATGAACTCCACCAGCTCGGGCCGCGCCGCCCCCCGGTAGTCGGCGTGCATCTCGGCCCAGACGAACAGCCGCAGGTAACGCTCGTCCGCCAGGGTGTCGGACACCACGCTCATGATCCCCGCCGCGGTCGGCACACCCTGCTCGGCCTGGATCCGCTCGCGTATCCGCTCCTCCATGCGGTCGTTCTCGGCCCGCAGCACCTCGCGCACCAGGGCGGCATACGTACCGAAATAATGCGTCACCAGCCCATGAGCCACCCCGGCCGCCTCCGCGATCTGCCGCAGGCTGACGTTGTCAGGACCGCGCTCCCTGATCAGCCGGGCCGCGGCCGCCAGCAGCTCCGCACGCGACTCTTCGGGGCTCCTGCGTCGTCTGGGTGTCATGAACGGCAGCCTATTGGCCACCGGACAACAGACCGGCCCCCGCCTTTCCGTCAAGAAGGACGGAAGCGGGCGCGGGGGCGGTGCGGGCGGCGGCATGGCCGATGAATCCACGCGTCATCGGCCGGCCGCGTGCCGAACAATGGCGTGGCTGAAATGCGGAAAACCGGAGTGCTCGCGATTGTCGGAAACCGGGATGGCAAATAGCGGCCATCGGCCTTGTTGGGGCGGGCGTGCGGGCGCACAGTCGAGGCACGATCGACCGGCTCAGGAGGATGGATGAACGGAAAGGGCGCATTTGATGCCCGTACAAAGCTCACGGTAAGACGCCTCTTATCCACTGGCCTCGCGGTATTCGCCGCCGCATTCCTCATCGCCCCGCCCGCGGCGGCCCTGGCGCCGCCGACGCCGCGGGAATTCGTGTCGAATCTCGACCTGGAGTGCTTCAGGACCACCCCGTACCAGCCGCCGGCCATCGGGCTGCTGGTACGCCACATCAACCCCGTGCTCGCCAACCAGCCGCCTGTGCAGCTCACGCTCGGCCCGCGTGAGCAGTTGTGCGTCCCGGTGGCCAAGAACAACGTCATCCCGCCGCCGGGCGTGCTCGACTACGTCAGGTTCGTCGACCTGTCGTGCTACCGGGTGGCCGGGCCCGCGATCAACCAGAACATCGGGCTGCGCCACCTCAACCCGGTGCTGCAGAACCAGCCCGGCATCGGCGTCACGCTGACCGTGCCGCAGCAGTTGTGCGTGCCGGTCATCAAGAACGGCGTGATCCCGCCCGCGGACGTCGTACGCGTCGTCCGGCACATCGACCTGCTGTGCTACGCGCACACGCCGAACCCGGGCATCGCCTTCCCACTGACCCTCACCCAGCTCAACCCGGTGCTGACCGGCCAGATCCCCGTCAGGTCCATCCGGGTCACCAACGCCCGCCAGCTCTGCGTGCCCGTGCAGAAGGCCGGTGACGACATCCCGCCGGACGTGTTCAACATCGTCCGCTGGGTCGACCTGGAGAAGTTCGACATCGCCGGCCCGGCCATCGCCCCGGTGACGCTGAACCTGCGGCACATCAACCCCGTACTGGGCAACCTGCCGCCTGAGCAGCTCCAGCTCACCGCCTCCCTGCAACTGGCCGTTCCCGTGGCCAAGAACGGGATCGTGCCGCCCGGCTGACCCATGTCCGTGACCGGGCCGGGGGACGTGACCGGCCCGGTCATGAAATGAGTTCTTCGACTCCGAATGAAGGCGTAAGATCGTGGCTTTGCCCGCGCCTCCTCCACCTCCGGGGAAGAAATGAACTCTCCCATTTATGTTGAATCGGCCGAGCCTCATCCCGAAATCCCGCTCGTCGGCGGCGACGTCACCGAAGGGGTCGTCCGGGTCGGTGACACCGTGCGCCGGCCGGTCGGCCCCAACGCGCCTTTCGTGCACGCGCTGCTGCGCCATCTGGCGGAAATCGAATTCGACGGCGCTCCGCGATTTCTCGGCATCGACGCGGCCGGGCGCGAGGTGCTGACCTTCGTTCCCGGAGAGGTCGCGGGGCGGCCGCGGCCGGCGTGGGTCGCCGACGAGGAGCGGCTTGCCTCCGTCGGGCGTCTCGTGCGCGCCTACGACGACGCCGTCGCGGGTTTCGTCCCGCCCGAAAGGGTGCGGTCCGGCTTCGGGCTCGTGGAGCGGCCGGACACGCCGCCCGCGCCGCCGTACCCGCCGGAATTGGTCGGGCACCTTGACTACACGCCGGACAACATCGTGTTCCGGGACGGCCAGGCGGCCGCGCTGATCGATTTCGACCTTGCCAGGCCGGCCACCCGGGTGGAAGAGATCATGAACGCGATGTTGTATTGGGCGCCGCTGGGCGACCCGGCGGACGCCGACCCGCCGCTGCGGGACGTCGACGCGCCGCGCCGCTGCCGGATCCTCGCCGACGCCTACGGGATGTCGGACGTCGACCGCTCCCGGCTCGTCGAGGTGGCCGTCATGCGGACCCGGCGGGCCTGGTTCTCGATGAAGCAGATCGCCGAGGAGAAGGGCGGCGGCTGGGCGCGCATGTGGGACGAGGGCGTCGGCGACGAGATCAAGCGGCGCGAAGCCTGGCTGGACCGTAACGGCGCGGCCATCGAGGCGGCGCTGACCGCCCCCTGACCGATCAAGATCGCGACAATGTGGAGACAGGCTCCACAGCGCCGTCCTCCATGCTCATGAGGCTGTCCCTGGCCCCGCCAGGGATCTCCCCTCATCTGTATGGAGGAATGGGTGCCCCTCGACCCCTCGAATCCCGGCGGCTTATCGCGGCGCGGGAACGGCCGTCCCGTCTGGGCCGCTCTGGCCGGCGTCGCCGCGCTGACCACGTCCATTCTCGTCGCGCTGCCCGCCGGCGCCGACCCCGCCCAGCCCTCGATTACGGCCCCTTCGGTCACGACCTTCCCCAAGCCGGAGGACCCGGACGCGCCCCTGCGTGCCGCCGTGGCCCTGGCCAGGGAGAAGGGCGCCGCCGTCCCTGTGGAGTCCGCCTATACGGAGACCTCGCGCACGTGGGCCTATCCCGACGGGCACCTCACGACCCAGTCCTACGGAGGGCCCGCGCAGGTCAGGCGGGACGACGGCTCGTGGGCGTGGATCGACACCGCGCTGACCGAGCGCGACGGCGTGCTCAGGCCCAAGGTGGGCCTGGCCGACGTGCGATTCTCCCTGGGCGGTGATGGGCCGTTCGCGTCGATGCGGCGCGGGACCAAGCGGAACGTGGCGCTGTCCTGGGCCACGGATCTGCCCCGGCCGCAGGTCAACGGCAACGTGGCCACCTACCGCGACGCCGCCGGGCAGGGGGCCGATCTCGTCGTGACCGCCCTGCCCACCGGGTTCCGGCACGACGTGGTGCTGCGCGAGCGGCCCGCCGGCCCGGTGGAGTACCGCATCCCCGTCGCCACCGGCGGGCTCGACCTGGCGATGGCCAAGGGCGGCGGCCTGAAGCTGACGGACGACGCCGGCCGGACCGTGCTCTCGGCGCCCACGCCGCGCATGTGGGACGCCGGGGGCGGCCGCGAGACGAACGTCGCCGCCCAGGTGAAGCCCGACGGCGACGGCGCGGTGCTGGTGCTCAGGCCGGACACCGGGTGGCTGGCCGACCCCGCGACCACGTACCCGGTCACCGTCGATCCCACCACCACGCTGGGCATCACCCAGGAGACCGGCGTCCGGTCGCCGACGATGCAGTCGTCGCCGGGGTACGTCGGCCGGTCGAACTCCACGAGCGGGGACACGCTGAACCGGGCGCTGATGGCGTTCGACACCTCCTCGATCGCCGGACGCCAGGTGGTCAGGTCCGCGATGCAGCTCATGCTGCGCCAGGACGTCGGCAACTGCAGCGAGTTCCAGGGGATCGTCGCCCAGCGCGTCACCAAGGCGTGGGTGGCCGACGACACCTACTGGGGCAACCAGCCCGCCACCACGTCCGAGGGACGCTCCTCGATCGACCCGTGCTCCCTCCCTGGCACGGAAGGGGCCGTCTGGAGCTGGGACCTGACCGCGATGACCCGCCAGTGGGCCACCGGCACCGCGAACCACGGCCTGAAGCTCAGCCTGTCAGCCGAGAGCCCGGTGCCCACGTGGTTCAGCGAGTCGTTCGCGTTCTGGCCGCAACTGTTCGGGCAGAACGTGCCCAAGCTGAGCGTGGACTGGGTGCTCCCGCCGGAGATCCCCACGGTGAGCGCCGAGTCGATCGACTCGATCACCGGTAATGACGCCATCGCCCGCAGTACGAACGTGAAGGTGACGTACAGGTCGGCCGTTCCCGAGACCGCGAACCTGGACTACACCGTCACGGTCAACGACTCGACCATGGCTCCGCCGGCCGCGCAGCTCCCGTCGGGTGAGGCGGCGTACTGGAAACTGGACGAGACCACCGGCAAGACCGCGGCCGACTCCTCCGGCAAGAACCTGCCCGCGACGCTGTCCGGCACCTACGGCCGCGAGGCCGGTCAGCTCGGGCAGGCGGTGAAGTTCTCCGGCGCCGGGTACGCCGCCACCGCCAAGCCGGTGCTCAACACCAACCAGAGCTACACGGTGACGACCTGGGTGCGGCTGGACAAGAGCACCGAGCCGCAGACCGTGCTGTCGCAGATGGGCGTCAACCAGCCCGGCTTCACGCTGCGCTACGAGACCTCCACGGCGCCCGAGTTCGACCAGCGCTGGTGGTTCGCCACCGCGGAGAACGACTCGGCCACCGAGATCCGCGAGGTGCCGATCCAGTCCAAGAAGCTCGCCAAGATCGGCGAGTGGACGCACGTGGCGGTCCAGTACGACGCGAGCGCCCACATGATCAGGCTGTACGTGGACGGCGTGCTGTCGTCGGAACGCGCGTTCACGGCCGCCTGGAACGCCCGCGGCGCCTTCGAGCTCGGCCGCGCCCGGATCGAGGCCGCGAACCTCAGCGGGGCGGTGGACGACGTCCACGCCTACCAGCGGGCGCTCACGGCCGAGGAGATCCGCGCCCTGGTCGGCGTGCCCGGCACCACCACGCACAACGGCATCCCCTCCGGGCAGGCGCTGGACAAGGTGTTCACGCTGGACAACCCGGCCAGCTTCACGTTCGTGGTGAAGGCGTGCCGCACCGGCCTCACGCCGCCGTCCTGCAACGAGAGCCCGGCGTACCGGATCACCTCGGACGCGCCCATGCTCCCGTCCGGCACCGAGACCGGGCTGGCCGACCCGACGCAGCCGATCCTGTCGGGCATGGTGAACCGCCCGTCGGGCGGCCCCGTTACGGCCAAGTACTACCTGTACGACGATCGCAACCTGCCGGTCGGCTCGGCTCCGCTGGGCACGCTCACGGCCGGTGGCGGGGAACGGGCCTCGTTCCAGGTGCCGGCCGGCACCGTTCAGGCGGGGCGTACGTACAAGTGGCACATGGTGGCGTGCGCCACCGGATCAGGCGGAACCACCACCCCGACCCCGACACCCACGCCGACCCCGACCCCGACCCCGACTCCCACCCCCACGCCGGAAACGGGCCGGTACGAGGGTGAGGCCGGTGTCCTGGACGGCTTCGCCAAGACGACCGGCGTGCCCGCCGAGACCTCCGGCGACGCCGCCGTGTGGAGCGACTTCCCCGACGACAGCGTCACCTGGACCGTCAACGCCGCCGCCGCGGGCAGCGCGAGGCTCCGGCTCCGGTACATGAGCGAGCTGGCCTCCAGCTCGATCAGGCTCACCGTCAACGGGACCGCGACCACGCACACCCTCGCCGAGGCCGCCGGCTGGGCCGACTTCGGCACCACCGTGACCCTGAAGGCGGGCGCCAACACCGTCAAAATCGACATCGCCGACACATGGTTCGGGCTGTCCGTCGACTACCTGGAGGTCCAGCAGGGCACCCCGTCGGTCGCGGCGCGGGCGGCGGACGGCCTCGACGAGGTCTGCACCCCCAAGACCGCGGCCGTCGCCTTCACCACCCCGGGCACGGCCCCCGAGCCCGGCCCCGAGGCGGACGTCCAGAACTTCACGCTGGGCAAGGACGACATCCTCATCAAGACCGCCAAGACCGACCCGGCCGCCTGCGACGGCTCGCCGTGCCCGGTGACCGACGCGACCGTCATGCGGATCGGCGGCACCGGCACGGACAAGACGGTCACGGCCATCGGTTTCCGGCTGGACGAGCTGCCCGACGGCGCGCCCGTCCTGGGAGGCGTGCTCAAGCTCGGCACCCCGGTCTGCCCGGCGGGCGCCTGCCCGGCCGACGCCGTCATCACGGCCACGCCGCTCAAGAGCCCCGTGACCGGCGAGTCGAAGGGGCCGGACCTGGCCGGTGACGCCGACGCGGGCGCCGACCCGTACCCGCTGCCGCTCACCGCCCCGGAGGCCGATCTCGGCGGGCGCGTGTACCAGTGGTTCCTCCTCACCTCCGGCAAGGACGAGGTCATCACGTTCGCCGACCCGGCGGCGGCCGTACAGCCGTCACTGGCTCTCACCTACCAGCCCGCGGGGCCGCCCTCCAACGTGGTCAACCTCGCCGCGTCCGGCGGGGACGCCAGCGTGCTGGCGAGCTGGGGCCTGCCCGAGTCCAACGGCAGCACCGCCATCCTCGACGGCTACGACGTCGAGGTGCTGGACGACGGCGGCACGTCGCTGAAGACGCTGGAGGTGCAGGAGCCGTGGGCGGCGATCGGCGAGCTCACCAACGGTCAGACCTACACCGTCAAGGTACGGGCCAAGACCGCCCTGGGGACGAGCGAATGGGAGAGCGCCACCGCCACGCCCAAGGCGGTGCCCCCGCCGCCGGACCCGAACGCGCCCTGCATCCCGTTCCTCGATACCCCGCCGGCGACGGGCAGCGCGCGGGCGGCGAGCGCGTCGGGCGGACAGACCTACCTCGACCGGGTCAAGTCCTACTACCAGGCGCAGGACGCCGTACTGGAGGGAAGGGCGGCCACCATCTGGGACGCGCCCGGCGTGACCCCGAGAGCCCCGAGCACCGCCAAGCTCTCGCTGCTGAACGCCGCGCTGGTGAGCCGGCGTGAGTCGATGCGGCAGGAGGGCGTCACGCGGAGCGGCTCGGCCGTCGAGCTGTCCGGGTCGGCCGTCGAGGCCATGCCGGACGGAGGCGTCCGCGTCACCGTCCAGGTCAAGCGCTCCTGGATCGAGCAGACCCCCGACGCGGGCCTGGTGGGCACGGCCGGGCAGGTCGAGCCGAGCGAGTTCCTGATCTCGGTGCACGCCTTCGACCGCTGCGGCAACATGACGGTCATCCAGGTGCCGGTCGAGACCAACGAGGACGAATCAGACCTCATCTCGACGGACGGCGAGCAGTACATCACCGATCGGATCGCCGGCACCCCCTCGGCGGCACCGCGCGGGACGACGGCGCAGGCCGACCCGTGCAGCCCCAGCGTCGCCCCCTGGGCCTATTTGGCAGGCCCGTCGAAGGTGACCCAGCGGTATGTCAAGGGGACCCTTTTCGAGGTGGTCCACAAGGCGAAGTGGCGGGAGTGCGATCCGCGCGACAAAACCGAATGGAACGTCAACAAGATCGGCGCCGTCTCCACGCTCTACATCAGCCCGTGGTTCATCAGCCCGCAGAAGAAGGTGAACAACAAGTGGGTGATCGACAGCAAGATCCGCAAGGCGCACAACTATCTCCTGCTGAACTCCAGCGTGGACGTCAAGGCGCAACCGTGCTTCCACATGGATTCGACCTCGGCCCAGGCCAGTCTGGAGGTGGGCGGAGGATGGAGCAAGGACGGCATGTCCTACTCCGGGGCCCACGGCGTGACCGTGTCGAAGGGCGCCTCGAAGGAATGCGGTGAAACGCTGCAGGTGACCGGAAGGCCGCTCAAGAAGATTCCCACGCTCTACAGCAATGTGGCCTTCCGCTCCTCCATGTGGGCGAGCAACAACGGGGCGATCGGAACCTGCTTCGTCACGGCGGGATATTGGTGCAGCCTGGTGCGCTACCGGCAGACCACCTCGGGTGCGTTCCGCTACGTCCGTAAGAACAGCGTCTCCTACAAGACCAACGGTCCCACCGCCGTCTGGAGCGACTACAGAGGCTGGTAGAAACGGGCCCGCGAGCCCTCTGGCGGGGGTTCGCGGGCCGTCATGTCAGGCGGTCGCTGAAGCGGGCGGCCTCGACGACTACGAGGCCGCGTGCGCGTCGTCCAGGTGGCACCTCGACGAGATCGACCAGGTGCCGCTGTTGCTGGACGTGTTCGCCCGGGCCGGCGCCGCCTGCCGATCCGCCACCAAAGAGCCGCGCCCGGCCTCACACCCGCCAGTCGGTGGCGGCGGCGTAGTGGCCGAAGTCGCGGGGCTCGCGGCCCAGGGCACGCTGGACGCCGTCGGACAGCTCCTCGTTGCGGCCGGCCGCGATCCAGCCGAACAGCGTGATCGTCAGCTCGGCGTCGTCTCCCGCGATGCCCCGCCCGGCCAGGTGCTCGGCGTACTCCTCCGCCGAGACGGGGACGTAGGCGATGTCGCGGCCGGCCGCCTGGGCGATCTCCCCGACCGCCGCGCCGAAGGACAGCAGGCGCGGGCCGGACAGTTCGTAGATCTCGCCGGCGTGGCCGTCTCGTACGAGGGTGGCCGCCGCGACCTCGGCGATGTCGTCGGCGTGCACGAACGGCTCGCGTCCTTGCCCCGTGGGCAGCCTGACCTCGCCGGCGGCCACGGGATCGCTGAGCAGCGGGTCCTCGCTGAAGTTCTGGGCGAACCAGGTCGCCCGCAGGATCGTCCACTCCGCGCCGGACTCCCGCAGCGCCCGCTCCGTGGCGAGCGCCGCGTCGCCGCCGGAGCGCGACCAGTCGCGGGACGACAGCAACACCAGCCGCCGCACGCCTTCGGCGAGCGCGAGTTCGCTGAAGGCGCGCACCTGGGCCGGGGCGTCGTCGCTCTGGGAGTCCACGATGTACGCGGCCGCCGCCCCGCGTACGGCCGCCGCCCAGGTGCCGGGGTCGTACCAGTCGAAGGGCGCCGGGCTTCGCCGGGAGGCCGCGCGGACCTCGTGGCCGTCCTGCCGCAGCCGGGCGGCGACGCGCCGTCCCGTCTTGCCGGTCGCCCCCACGACCAGAATGGGCGCTGCCGCCATGGGTCGCTCCTCTCGAAGGCCGTTTCCGATCAGCGTAGGAGCCCTATTTCGCGAGAGTGCCGCACTCGAAGCCCTTCTCGCGCTCAGGGGACCACATCTGGACCTCGGACAGGATCGTGCTCTCGGAGAACTTGCGGAACGTCTGCCCCTTGTCGCAGTCGTAGATGGCGTACCCGCCCTCGTGCTCGCCGAGCACCATCATCCAGCGGCTGTCGTAGAGCGGCTTGCCGCCGCTGTCCTGGAGCTTCGCCCACTGCGTCTGGAAGCCGACGGCGTCCATCAGCGCGGTGGACTCGCCCTTCTCCAGCACCGAGATCGCGCCGTACATCATCTGGAGCGTGAGGATGTAGCCGAGCCCGATCCCGGTGAGCGCTCCGACCAGCACCTTCATCCCCGCCCGGCCGATCGCCTTGCGGCGCAGCAGCCGGAAGGGCACGAGATAGGCAAGGATGCCGATCCCGCCCGCGATGAGCACGTCACCGACCTCCACCGTCACCCCCTCGGCGGAGTCGGCGGCGTCCAGGGCGGTCATGAAATACAGGTAACCGAGATAGGACCCGCCCGCCCAGATCGCCGCGAGCGCGGCGACGATCCACGGCTGGCGCCTGATCCCTTGCACCATGCGGCCGATCCAGCCGCGTGTGATCAGGTTCAGCAGCCAGGCGAGGGTGACGAGGACGCCGACGATGATCCCGCCGAAGATCATCAAAGGCAGGAGCGTGCCGAGCAGCCGGCCGAGCAGCACGGACTGGTCGATGCCCGCCTGCTCGGGGGTGATGCCGAAGACCGCGAACATCCCCTGGTAGCCGATGTAGAGCAGTGCGTACAGCGTCACGCCGAGCGGGACGACGACCGCTCCGACCTTTTCCAGCAGGTCGAGCACGCCCTCCTTGTCCTCGTCGTCCTCTGGAGGTCGCGCCTCGGCGGGTGCCGGTAATTCGTCGATTTCCTGACGTGAGGAGTCTGGCGCGTAGGGCTGAAAAGTCATGAGCGGGAGCATAGGGGGAGCACTTGAATGTCGCTATATCGGGGCTTGCGGCAAACCTCGTGATCAGATAGGCGCTACAAACGCGGATATATCAGGAAAAATCTAAGTTACAGGTCGACGTTCGTTTTCCAAGCGAGCGGGGCATGAAATCGTATGCCTGCATCGTGATGCTAATCTTGCCTGGATGTCAGAAGACCCGATGGCCAAGCGGCCCGTGCCCACGATGCGTGACATCGCCGCCGCGGCGGGTGTCTCGCAGAGCACCGTCTCCCGTGTCCTCAGCGGCGTGCCCACCGCCGTGCCCATCGCGCCGGCCACCCGCCAGCGCGTGCTGCGGACGGCGCGGGAGCTGGGCTACCGGCCCAACCCGCTGGCCCGCGGGCTGCGCGGCGCGGCGACCAACCTCATCGGCGCCGTGGTGCGCGACTTCAGCGACCCCTTCTTCGCCGGGGTCATCGAGGCGCTGGTGACCGAGTCGATGGCGCACGGCTACAACGTCGTGCTGGGGCACGTGCCGGGGCGCATGGGCGACGAGGCGGTCTCGCTGACCACCGTGCTGGAGACCCGGCACACCGACGCGGTGGTGCTGCTCGGTGACATGCAGGAGCATCCGCAGCTCCTGGCCGACCTGCGCGACTCGATCGTGCCGGTGGTCGCGCTCTGGCCGGGCACGAGCCCGCGCGAGTTCCCGACCGTCGACGCCGACGACCGGGCCGGCATCCAGGCCGCGCTGAGCCATCTGGTGTCCCTGGGCCACGAGCGGATCGCGTTCGTCAACGCGGAGCTGCCCAACGAATATCGGGCGCGCGAAGAGGCATATCTCGGCTTCATGCGCGATCGGTTCGGCGCGGTGCCGCCGGGCTACGCGCAGCGCAGCCCGAGCACCCTGGCCGGTGGCGACGCCGCGCTGCGGCGCCTGATGGACCGGCCCGACCCGCCCACGGCCGTCGCCGCCTCGACCGACGTGGTGGCCACGGGCGTGCTGCACGCCGCGCACAGCCTGGGCGTGACCGTGCCCGACCGCCTGTCGGTCGTCGGTTTCGACGACATTCTCATCGCGGCCCACACCGTGCCGGCGCTGACCACCATCCGGATGCCGATCTCGGAGATCGTCGGATACGCGGTCACGCAGGCGGTCAGGCTGGCCCGCGAACCGGCCGGTGCCCAGCGCCGGCCGGCTCTTGAGATCTTCAAACCGGCCCTGATCGTGCGCGACTCGACCGCGCCTCTCGCCCCGAACTGAGACGATCAGGCCGGGATCCACACCCGCATCGCCTCCACGCGCCGGTTCGCCCAGGCGAAATAGGGGATCGCGCCGGCCGTGAGGTTCTCGCGGGGTGCCGCGTTCAGGTCGATGACCGGCACGTCCACGCCGATCATCGACGGCTCGATGTCGGGCCGCGGCACCTCCCTGGGGCGGCGGCTGCCGTCCCAGGCCAGGTCCTCCAGCTCGGCCGCGGCCGGCGCGTCCACGGCCTCCAGGCAGTAGACCAGCGGGCCGCGCTCGACGGCCACGCAGCCGCGGATCGCGTCGGCGCGCCGGTCGGGAGAGGTGACCCGGACCACCGGGTCGAGGTCGAGCGTGACACTGTCGCCCGGCCGCCACCGCCGGGCGTGCCGCGCCACGGGGCCGCTGACCGAGCGGCTCCAGGCCGGCACCCGCAACGAGAGCGTCCACGGCCGATTCGGCGTCTCCAGCACGTGCACGGTGACGCGGCCCTGCCACGGATACTCCGTCCGGATCGCCAGCCGGACGTCCCCGATCGTCAGGTCGGCGTCCGCGTACTGGTGGATCTGGATGCCGTCGGTGTCGCTCGTGGCCAGGTAGTGGTGCCAGGAGCTGAGCAGGCGCATGAGGTTGGGCGGGCAGCAGGCGCACGGGTACCAGGGGGCGCGCCGGTGGTGATCGACCGGCTCGGCGGCGCGGTGCGTACGCCGCTGCAGCGGGTTGGTGTAGAAGAACTCCTCGCCGGACAGCGAGATCCCCGACAGCACACCGTTGTACATGGCCCGCTCGATCGCGTCGGCGTACTCGGGCTCGCCGGTGGCGATCAGCAGGCGCCAGGCCAGCATCACGCTCGCGATGGCCGCGCACGTCTCGTTGTACGCGCGGTCAGGAGGCAGCTCGTACGGATCGCCGAACGCCTCGTCGCGGTGCCGGCTGCCGGTCCCGCCGGTCAGGTACGTACGGCTGCGGGCCAGATCACTCCACCGCCGTCGTACGGCCGCCAGCAGCTCCGCGTCACCCAGCTCCACGGCGGCGTCGACCGCGCCGCAGTCCAGATAGAGCTGCCGGACCGCATGCCCGGCCACGGTCGCCGCCTGCCGCACCGGCTCGTGGTCCTGCCAGTAGTGGGCCCCGAAACGCCCAGGCCCGATCAGCCCGTGCCCGCGCAGCCCCAGCATCCGCTCGGCGAGCTTGAGATGGCGCTCCTCATTGGTGACCCGGGCCAGCTCCACGAGCGCCATCTCGATCCCCGGATGCCCGTCGATGCCGGGCCTGCCCCGTGCGCCGAACTCGGCGTCGATGTGGGCCACGGCGCGGGTGGCGCTGGTGAGCAGCCGGTCGTCGCCGAGCCCCCGGTGCCAGGCGACCGCGGCCTGGATCAGGTGCGCCACGCAGTAGAACTCGTGCCCCCAGGCCAGGTCACCATAGGGGACACCGCCCTTGACCACCTGGACGAAGCTGTTGAGATAGCCGTCGGGCCGCTGCGCCGCGGTGACGATCTCGATCGCCTCCTCCGCGGCGGCGGTGAGCGCCGGGTCCGCGCCACGGGCCAGCTCCCAGCCGGCGGCTTCGAGCCACTTGTAGACGTCGGAGTCGAGGAACGGGAAGGTGCTGCCGCCGGTGTCGGCCGCGGCCTCGTACCGGCCCTGCCCGCCGGCGGCCAGCCGCAGGTTGCCCAGCGCGCCGCTCTGCTGGAGCCGGCCGAAGCCGTGCGGGATCGTCTTCTCGCGGTTGACCCGCTGCCGCCGCGCCCAGAAACCGCCGACGATCTCCGCCTTCGCCGGATCGATCGGGGACAGCCGCGATTTCGCCGCGGCGGTCGGCCACACGCTGCCTGCTTTCATTTGATGGCTCCGCTCATGAGACCCGACACGTAATAGCGCTGGAGCAGGAAATAGAAGAGCACGCACGGAATGATGGAAATGGTGATGCCGGCCTGCAGCATGCCCCAGTCCGTGCCGCCGAGGCTGGTCTCCGTCCGCGACGTGGCGAGGATCAGCGGCAGGGTGAAACTGGAGCTGCGGCTCATCATCACCAGCGCGCCGAGGAATTCGTTCCACGAGGTGATGAAGGCGAAGAGCGCGGTGGTGACGATCGCGGGCACGGCCGACGGGATGAAGACCCAGCGCAGCGTCTCCCACGAGGAGGAACCGTCCATGATGGCCGCCTCCTCCAGTTCGGTGGGAACGGCGCTGAAGCTGTTGCGCAGGACGTACAGGCTGAACGGCAGTTGAATCGCGGTGTGCAATATCGCGAGGCCGAGCAGCGAATTGGTCAGGCCGATCTTCGCGAACATCAGGAACATCGGCGTGAGCAGCGCCTGGTAGGGAATGATCAGCGCGAGCAGCAGCACCACGAAGATGACTTCTCTGCCGGGAATGGGGAAACGCGCCAGCCCGTACGCCGCCGGAATGGTCAGCAGCAGTGTGAGCACGATGGCCAGCAGCGCCGTGCCCAGGCTGTTGACGAGATAGACCGGCAGGCCCTCCTGGTAATCCCACAGCCGCGCGTAGCTGTCGAAACCGAGCCCGTGCGGAATGTACGTCGGGGGAGAGGCGGCCGCCTCTTCCGTCGGCTTCACCGAGGCGAGCACCGACATCACCAGCGGCATCAGCATGACCGTGCAGACGGCCACACAGACCGCCGCGCCCAGGTATCTCCCGCGCCCTTTCACTGATGGCTCCTGCGGGTCAGCAGGAGCTGGATCACGGTGAAGACGAGAATGGTGAAGGCCAGAATCATCGACAGCGCCGCTCCGTACCCGAGTTTCAAATAGGGGAAGGAATTCAGGTAGATGTAGAAGACCGAGGTCGCCGTCTCGTTGCCCGGTTGTCCCGCGGTCATGATGTAGAACTGGTCGAAGGCGAGCAGTGAGCCGATCACGCTCACCAGGGTCACCAGCAGGACCGTGCGCAGGGTCAGCGGCAGGATCACCCGGGTGACCCGCTGCCGGTGGCTCGCCCCGTCGACGAGGGCGGCCTCGACCACGTCGGAAGGCACGGCCTGGATCGCGGCGACGAACAGGATCATCCCGAAGCCGATCACCTTCCAGACCACGGAGGCGCTGATCGCGAAGTTCGAGACGCCGGCGTCCACGCCCAGCCACAGCACGGGCTCATCGGCGATTCCCAGATCGGTCAGAGCCCGGTTCACCAGGCCGAAATCGGTGCTGAAAAGCCAGTACCAGAGCAGGCTCGACACTCCGAGGCCGATCACCACCGGAATGAAGACCACCGTACGGGTGACCCGGCGCAGCACGGTGTTCTGGGCGGTCAGCAGCGCCAGCGCATAACCGCCGATGATGAGCACCGGAGTGATGAGCACGGTGTAGAGCAGCGTGAAACGGAAGGAGACCCAGAACTGGGTGTCGTTGAACGCCCGCTCGTAATTCGCCAGCCCGACGAATCGCGGCGGTGACAGCAGCGACCAGTTGTGCAAGGACATCCAGGCCATCTGCACCAGGGGATAGGCGGTGAAGGCGAGCACGAAGAGCAGGGCCGGAGCCAGGTAGGCGAATCCGACCAGGCGGCCGCGCGGGCCATGGCGCATGGCGACTCCTCCTCCTGAACAGGGTGTCCACCGGGCTCATGCGGCCCGCCCGGTGGACACGTCGAGGATCGCGGGATCACGACCGGCCCGCGATGGCCTTCATTTCCCTCTTGGCGTCGGCGATGACGGTGTCGAGGTCGTCGTCGCGGTAATAGGCGCGCTGCAACATCTGCAGCCACGGCCCCTGCGGCGAGTTGATCTGCTCGAAGAACGTCACCGTGTACGGCGTGCGCCCCACCGTGAGCGCCTTGGCCACGTCCTGCACCAGCGGCTCGGCCTGGAAATACTTGTTGTCCACCATGTCGGTGCGCGTGGTGAGGTTGAGCGCCTTGGCATAGACCTCGGTCTGTACCTCGTCGGAGAGCAGGAACTTCATCACGTTGACCGCGTCGTTGACCCGCTTGCTGCCCTTGGGCACCACCACCAGGTCGCCGCCGATGAACGAGGCCGACGAATTCGGCGCCGTTCCCGGCAGCAGGGCGATGCCGAAGTTCATCTTCGGATTCTGCTGGCGCGCCAGCGTGATGTTGAAGTTGCCGGTGCCCATCATGCCGACCTTGCCGGAGCCGAACTGCAGGTGGAACGTCTCGCCGTTCTCCGCGCGGCCGCCTTCGGGCACGTTGCCGGCCTTCACCATGTCGCGCGTGAACTGCAGCACCTGCTTGACGCCGTCGCCGACCAGCGGCTCGTCACCCGGGCCCGCCGCCTCGATGGTCGCGCCCGAGGCCCACATCAGCGGGCCGACGGTGAAGATGTTGCAGCCGGCGCAGTTGCCGGGCAGGTAGTAGCCCTTGACGCCGCCGCCCAGCGCGGTGATCTTGTCGGCGTAGGTCCGCAGCTCCGCCAGGCTCGTGGGCGGCTTGTCCGGGTCGAGCCCGGCCTTGGTGAAGAGATCCTTGTTGTAGAAGAGGGCGGACACGTCCGCGTAGAGGGGCACACCGAAGAGCCGGTTCTCGTAGGTCGCCACCGTCATGTGGCCCTTGCTGGCGGTCTTCAGCTCCGGCCAGTCCTTGGTCTGGTCGGTGATGTCGACCAGTTGCCCTTCCTTCTCGAACTGCGGCGCGTAGATCAGGTCCATGCCCATCAGATCGGGCACGTCGCCCGAGGCGACGCCCTGGGCGATCTTCCCCACCATCTCGGTGTGGGGGATGTAGGTCAGATTGATCTTGCAGTCGGGGTTCTTGGTGTTCCACGCCGCGACCAGCATGTCCACCATCTGCTTGTTGCCGCCCGAGCGCTCCCACATCGTCAGGGCGCCCTTGCCGGCGCAGGTCGTCGTCGCGGCCGGCGCCCGGCCGGCCGCGGGGGGCGGCGGCTCCTCCTGACTGCAGGCGGCGGCCGCGAACAACAGCACCGCCGCGGCCGCACGGACAGGCCACCTGGGATGGGTCCTCATTGGCCAGGCTCCTCTCACTGGAGTGGACCGGGTTGACACGACCCCCTGCTGATGGCAACGTAACCGGCGATGAATACGATTGCATACAATCGTTTTCATTTTGTGATTCAGGAGTCTCCGGCTCGGGTCCGTGCCGGGTCCTGGGGCCCGGTCATGGTCGTCCGGGCTCCAGTGACAACCCGGATATCACGAAACGAATACGAATGGATGCAATCGTATTCACCCTCGGTTATGTTGCCCTTAGCAACGGTGCAGGTCAACATCGGCGCACTCCAGAGGGGGGAGTGCGCCAAGGGGCCGGGTCCCGGTCGGCCTGTTGTGGCGGATTCAGCAGGGTGTTGCTGTTGCCACGCGCATGGCGCACTGTTAACGCAACCACGACCAATCGCCAGGTGACATATGGCCCACAGACCTCTGCGGCGCCTGGGCATCTCCCAGCCACCACCTGCCCGGCAGCGGCCACGTGACGTGAGTGCCGTTCCCGCGCCCTCGTCCGGACACCTGGCCTGGGTCGTTTCGCGACTTTTCCCCGACGTAGATCAGCGACGTAGATCAGCGCATTCGAAGGGAGATCGTCCATGCCCAGTAGCAGCACCCTCACCCGAAACAGACTCGCCATCGCCTTCAGGGTCGTCCTCGTGGCCGTGGTCGCCCTGGCGCTGAGCCTGGTGGCCGCGTCTCCGGCGGAGGCCGACAGCGGCCGGCCGGGCATCACGAAGAAGCACTTCGGGACCCTGTCCGGCGGCAAGAAGATCGACATCTACACGCTGCGGAACTCGAACGGGATGCGGGTGAAGATCCTCACCTACGGCGGCATCCTGCAGTCGATCGAGGTCCCCGACAGCCGGGGCAGGTTGGCCAACGTGACACTCGGGTTCGACAACTTATCCGACTATGTCGCGAAAAGTCCGTACTTCGGGTGCATAACCGGCCGGTACGCCAACCGGATCGCCAAGGGCCGGTTCACCCTCGACGGCAAGACGTACCGGCTGGCCACCAATGACGGCCCCAACCACCTGCACGGCGGCACCAAGGGCTTCGACAAGAAGGTCTGGCGGGCCGACCCGTTCCGTCGGGGCGGCAGCGTCGGGCTCGTGCTCACCTACACCAGCCGGAACGGCGAGGAGGGCTACCCGGGGACGCTGCGCACCAGGGTCGTCTACACGCTGACCAGCGACAACCGGATCCGGATGGACTACCGGGCCACCACCAGCAGGCCCACGGTAGTCAACCTCACCAACCACGCCTACTTCAACCTGCGCGGTGAGGGCAACGGCCGGATCCTCGGCCACGAGCTGCAGATCAACGCCTCCCGTTACACGCCGGTCGACACGACGCTCATCCCCACCGGGAGGATCGCCCGGCTGGGCGGGACGCCGCTGGACTTCCGCGAGCCCACCGCCATCGGTGACCGCATCAACAGCAACAACACCCAGATCACGCGCGGCGGCGGGTACGACCACAACTACGTGCTCGACGGCCGCGGACTGCGGACGGCGGCCACGGTCGTCGAGCCGGACAGCGGGCGCGTGCTCAAGGTCATCACCGACCAGCCCGGCCTGCAGTTCTACTCGGGGAACTTCCTGGACAACACGCTGCGCGGCACCAGCGGCCGCCTCTACCCGAAGCGGTCCGGCTTCGCCCTGGAGTCGCAGCACTTCCCGGACTCGCCCAACCAGGCGAACTTCCCCTCGACCGTCCTGCGGCCCGGTGACGTCTACCGGACCACGACGATCTACGCCTTCTCCACAACATCCTGACAAAACCACTGTGTCCTGAGGCGGATCATGAAAGACATCCATCCGAAGGTCGAGGAGGCCCTCGACACACTCAACCTGAACCGCGTCGCGCGTCGCCGCCTCCTCACCGGGGCGGGCCTCGTCAGCGCCTCGGCCGCCGCGACCGCGCTGCTCAGCGCGTGCACCAGCGACTCGGGCACCAACAACAGGCCCGCCGCCTCGGGTGGCACCGCGGCGGCGGGCGGGGCGGGCGACTTCCCGGCCACGCCGAAGTGGAAGTTCGTGATGGTCTGCCACGTCACGACGAACCCGTTCTTCACCCCCACCCAGTACGGCGCCCAGGACGCGTGCGCGCTGCTCGGCACCGAGTTCCAGTGGACCGGGTCGAAGGACTCGATCGTGGCCGAGATGGTCAACGCGACCAACACCGCCATCTCGGCCAAGGCCGACGGACTGGCGGTGGCCGTGGTGGACAAGGCCGCCTTCCGCCAGCCGGTCAGCAAGGCGCTCGACGCGGGCATCCCGGTGGTGTCGTACAACGCCGACGGTGCCCGCGACGACAAGGGAACGGCGCGGCTGGCGTACATCGGGCAGGGGCTCTACGAGTCCGGGTACGCGCTCGGCCAGCGGGCCCTGGAGCAGGTGGACTCCGGTGATGTGGTGGGGTTCATCGCCACCCCGGGCGCGCTGAACATCCAGCCGCGCATCGACGGCGCCGCGCAGGCGATCAAGGACTCGGGCAAGTCGATCAAGTTCGAGTCCATCGGCACGAACGCCGACATCACCAAGGGGCTGTCGATCATCGACGCCTACGCCCAGGGCCACCCCAACCTGGCCGGGATGCTCGCCGTCGACGCCGGGTCCACGCAGTCGATCGGGCAGGTGGTCAAGAAGTACAACATGCGCTCGAAGGGGCTCAAGGTGGCCGGCGGCTTCGACCTGGTGCCGGAGACGCTGGCGGCGATCAAGGCCGGTGATCTCGACTACACCATCGACCAGCAGCCCTACCTGCAGGGATTCCTGCCGGTCGTCTACCTGTATCTGTACAAGCTCTCCGGCGGGCTGCTGTTCCCGTCGGAGACCAACACCGGTCTGCTCTTCGTGACCAAGGACAACGTGGGGCCGTACCAGACCACGAAGACCCGCTTCGAGGGCTCGGACACCGCCCAGAAGATGGTCGAACGGTCCGGGGCCATCGGCCACGCCTCCTGAACAGCACAAAGACGTACGGCTTGCGTCCGGCGCAGGCGCGTGACGCAAGCCGTACCACCACTCATGCAGCCCATTAGGAGGAGGGCGCAGTGCCCGACATCAGCGATGGCCTCCGCGAGTCGCCGGCGCCCGCGGACGTGGCCGGGCGGCCGGCGCCGGACAGACCGCGGCTCCTGCGGCGGGTCAGGGACGGGTTCCTGCGGCGGCGCGAGGCGAGCGTGCTGGTCGTCGCGCTGGCGCTGGGCGTCTACTTCGCCTCGGCCTCCGAGGCGTTCCTGACCGGCGACAACATGGTCAACATCACCCAGGCGGCGGCACCCGCCGCGATCGTGGCATGCGGCATCGTGCTGCTGCTGGTCAGCGGCGAGATCGATCTGTCGGTCGGGGTGGTGGCGGCTCTGGCGCCGTTCATGATGCACTACGCGATCGACTTCTGGGGGATCCCGGCCGTCCCGGCGATCCTGCTCGCCCTGCTGACCGGCACGGTCATCGGGCTGGGGAACGGGTTCGTCACCGTCGTCCTGAAGGTGCCCTCGTTCATCACCACGCTGGGCACCTTCTACCTGGTGACCGGGATCGTGCTGACGACGTCCGGCGCCTATCCGGCCGAGATCCCGGTGCCGGTGGACAACCAGATCGGGCAGTGGCTGGGGGCCGCGCCCTGGGCGCACCTCGCGTGGGCCCTGGTGATCGTGGCGTTCTTCCACGTGCTGTTCATCCGGACGCGGTGGGGGCTGCACACGATCTCGGTGGGCGGGAACCTGCTGGGGGCGCAGGAGGCGGGCGTCCGTGTCGGTCGCATCAAGATGGGAAATTTCATGATCGCGAGCACGCTGGGGGCCTTCGCCGGGTTGCTGGAGGCGTTCCGGGTGCACACGATCGACCCCAACCTGGGCGGCGGCACCGGCCTGATGTTCACCGCCGTCTCGGCGGCGGTCATCGGCGGCACGGCCCTGGCGGGCGGCTCCGGCACGATCATCGGCGGCGCCCTGGGCGCGCTGGTGCTGGCCGAACTGCAGAACGGCTTCAACCTGATCGGCATCTCCGCCAACCCGTACTTCCTGATCCTCGGAGGCTCGATCCTGCTCGCGATGATCGCCAACGTGTACCTGAGCCGGCTGAGAAGGGCGGGCAAGACGACGTGACCTCCCCGAACGGCTCCACCGACGTCCTGCGGGTGGAGCACATCTCCAAGCGGTTCGGTACGGTGACCGCGCTCCGCGACGTCAACCTCCGCCTGGCCAAGGGCGAGGTGCTCGGCCTGATCGGCGACAACGGCGCCGGCAAGTCCACCCTGATGAAGATCATCTGTGGCTTCCACCAGCCCGACAGCGGCCGCATCCTGATCGACGGCGAGGAGGTGTCCGTCAAATCCGTCGACCACGCCCGCTCGCTCGGCATCGACACCGTCTACCAGGACCTGGCGCTGATCAACGAGCTGAGCGTCTACCACAACATGTTCCTCAACCGCGAGCCCGTGCGGTTCGGCCTCCTGAACAACCGCAAGATGCGCGCCCTGGCCCGCGCGCACCTCGACGACATGGGCGTGCACATCCCGTCGGTGGAGGTGGAGGTCGCCAAACTGTCGGGCGGCCAGCGCCAGGCCATCGCCGTGGCCCGCTCGGTCTACTCCCGCTCCAAGATCCTGCTGCTGGACGAGCCGCTGGCCGCGATGGGCGCGAAGGAGGGTGTGCAGATCCTCGACCTGGTCCGCGACCTCAAGGCGCGCGGCGAGGTGTCCATGATGATCATCGTGCACAACTACGCCCAGATCCTGGAGGTCTGTGACCGGGTCAACCTCCTGCAGCACGGCAGCATCACCTTCGACCGGCCGACCGCCAGGACCTCCGTACAGGAGCTCACCGACCTGGTCGTGGCCGAATATCGGGCCGCCCGCAACGGGCTCCGATCCGTGTAGTCACTCGACGCCCGTGACCGTCCCGTCGGGGGCGGTCACGTAGCGGCCCTTCGACAGATCGACCAGCACCAGCTCGTTGCCGAAGGGGTCGGCCACGACAGCCACCCGGCCCACGGGGATGTCCACCGGCTCGGCGACCATCCGGCCGCCCGCGGCGACGACCTCGGCGGCGGCCTCGCCGGCCGACGCCACCAGCCACGCCGGCGCCAGGGTCAGGCCGGTCGCCAGGACGATCTCCGTATCGCCGCCGGGCAGGCCGAGCCCCGCCTGCCCCAGGCGGTCGTTGCGCCACAGCAGCTCGTGCCCGAGCAGGTCCCGATAGAACCGCAGCCCGCTGTCGAGGTCGGGAACGGGGACGGTGACGGCGTCGATCTTCTGGAGCAGGGGCGTCGATCGCATCCCTCCACTATCAGGTTGAGGAGGCGAATTTAAAGTGCTCAATTGGTGAGCACTTTGAGGAGGAGGATGGTCTCACAACCACAAGAGAGGAATCGGACATGCTGCGCGGACTCTCCACCCTCGTCTTCTACTCGCCCGACTTCGAGGCGACCAAGAGCTGGTACACCGAACTGCTCGGCATCCCGCCGTACATGGACACCCCGGCGTACATGGAGTGGCGCATCGGCGACTACCAGCACGAGTTCGGCTTCATCCACAGCTCCTACGCCGGCGGCGAGCTGGCCAGGACCCCCGACCCCGGCAAGGTCGCCGGCCCGGCCGGCGCCATGGTCCACTGGCACGTGGACGACGTGCCCGCGACCGTGGAGCGGCTGGTGGCGATGGGGGCGAAGGAGCACGACTCGCCGCGCGACCGCGGCCTCGGCTTCATCACCGCCTCCGTGATCGACCCCTGGGGCAACGTCCTGGGCCTGATGTACAACCCGCACTATCTGCGGATCCTGGGCTCGCTGAAGGAGGACTCGTGATCGTCTTCACCGACGCCGCCGCGTGGCGGACCTGGCTGGCCGGCCACCACGACTCGGCGGCGGAGGTGTGGGTGGTGCTGGCGAAGAAGGGCACGACCGAGCCGACGAGCCTCACGTACGAGCAGGCTCTGGAAGAGGCGCTGTGCTACGGCTGGATCGACGGGCTGACGCGCAGCCGCGACGCCGCCACCTACCTCCAGCGCTACACCCCGCGCCGCCCGCGCAGTGCCTGGTCGCCGCGGAACATCGCCCGGGTGGCGCGGCTGCGGCAGGCGGGCCGGATGCGGCCCGCCGGGCTGGCCGAGGTCGAGCGCGCACAGGCGGACGGCCGCTGGAACGCCTGACCCCGGCCCGGCCGCGAAGGTCAGAGCAGGGACGTGCTGAACGTGGTCATGACGGCCGCGTGGTCGGAGGTCCAGAGGTTGTCGCGGTGGTTGGGCACGGCCGTCGGCGTGCCCTCCACCAGGGTCTTCGACTCGGTGACGCGGAGCGGGCCCGCGTAATAGACGAAGTCGATCCGGTCCTGCGGCTCGGGCTCGCCCTTGTGCGAGTCGTGGCCGTAGCCGCCGGTGAACACCGGATAGATCGGCGACCAGGTGATTCCCGGCTCGGTGACCGGGTTCGGGTTCGCCACCCGGTAGGAGTCCAGCAGCCCCGCCTGCGCGGGCAGCACCGAGGTCGGCCACGGGACGGCGGTGTAGCCGCACCGGTGGGTGGCCTTGGTCCAGTCGAGGTGGGAAGGGGCGTTGAAGTCGCCCGTCAGCAGCACCGGGGTGCGCGACGCCTTGGCCAGGTCGGGGTGCATCTCCCGCAGGATGGCCTTGATCTGGGGCGTACGGCCGGAGCGCTCCTCGTTGGCCATCAGCCTGTCCTGCGTCAGCTTGCCGAAGCACGCGTCGTACGGGCCGTACGGGTTGTAGCCGAGGTGCACGTTCCACACCACGACCTGCCGTTCGCCGATCTTGACCCGGACCCTCGTCGCCACCGACAGCGGCCCATCGGCCACCGGCGCCTTGCGCTCGGTGATCGGGTAGCGGCTGATCACGCCCAGGTCGGTGCCCGACTGGTGATAGTCCCAGCCCAGCGACTCGGCCAGCTCGCGGGTGGAGGCGGCCGAGGTCTCCTGGAGACCCACGACGTCCACGTCGGACTGGAGCAGGAACCGCAGCTCCTTCTCGCGCCCGCCGGTGACCTGGCTCCCGCTGTGCCACAGGTTGAAGCTCATCGTCCTCAGGTCGGGCACCAGGCTCTCACCCGGCGGGCGGACCTCGATCCCGATCGTCGCCGTGCCGGTCTCGCCGCGCGCGTTGCGCGCCTCGACGCGCAGCGGCGCCGGGCGCACCACGTCGCGCATGCCCGGAGTCCCGGTGACGGTGCCGTCGGCCGACACGTTGACCCAGTGGGGCCCGCCGGCCTTGCGGAAGGTGAGCCCGTCGGTGTCACCGCGGACCAGACCTCCCACCTTCGCCTCGTACGCGCTGAGGGCGCGGGCGTTGCGCAGGTCGAACGCGTCGGCGACGAAATGCGGCGGCGCGGCGCTCGTGATCCGGACCTTCACCGGCTCGGCGAGCCACTGGTAGCCGTCCTGCGCCAGCGCGAAGACGATGTAGTCACCGGGCTCCAATCCGCCGGTCGGCAGCGTGGCCTCACCGCTTCCCGCGGTGATGTAGGCCCATCGCAGCGAGGGGCCGACGAACTTCTGGTCCACCGGGCCGTCACCGGGGTCGGCGTAGAGGCCGAGCCAGTTGGCCGGGTGAGGGCGAGGGGTGGAGTAGGACACCTTGATCGGCTCGCCGCCGCGCACGGCCGGCGTGGCGATGGTCAGCGTGCCATCGGCGGAGGACGCCGCCGCCGGAACCACGCCGGTCATCAGGACGATCATCGCTATCCCGAGCGACTTGAGCCAACGCATGCGCGCCTCCTTCAAGGACCTCGTGCAGCGTGGGCCAGGCCGGTGAAGATCACGTGTACGAATCGTGGCAGATCGCCGACCGCCGGAGGAATCGTCAGCCGTCCTTCCTCGGGGAGATGGAGAGCAGGGCCTGCCCCTTCCTGATCGACACCAGAGTCACCTCCACCGTGGGACGGTCGCGGAACCCGAAACCGGAACTCCCGCCCTTGCCCAGCACCTGCTGCGCGCCGCCTCCGTGCGGGTACTCCACGACGTACGTGATCGTCTTCGCGCTGACGGCCACGATCTCGAACTTCGGGTAGTAGAACTTCTTGGCGTTCAGCCGGATCGTGACCGGCCTGGACAGCTTCAGCAGGCAGTCCGCGTCGTAGCAGTCCTTGACCTTGGTGGTGGGCTTACGAGAGGGCGACGGGGTTGAAGTGGGCGTCGGGGCCGGGGTCGGGGTGGCGGCCGGCGTACTCGTGGCGGGCGTGTTCGAGGGGGCGGCCGCCGGCGGCGCGGGCGCCGGTGAGCCGCAACCCGCCAGGGCGCACAGCGCGAGCACGGGAAGGAGCCTGCGCATGTCGGGTCTCCCATCGCTAGGGGCACCGGCGCCGGGGGGAGGGCCGGTGCCCCAGGAGTACCCGACAGGCTCCGGGAGGGGTCCCGGCCGACTTGATGTGATTTCACCCGATTGTCATGAATTTCTGTCATGATCCACGGGATCTTTCAGGATCTTGTGACAGGAGCACGATGACTGCATTAGCGCGCCGGGCGCTGAGCGCCGCCCTCGCGGGCGGACTGGCCGCCACCGTCGCGATCTGGCCGACGGGGGCGCAGGCACAGGCCGCCGCACCCGCGGCCGTGTCGGTCGACTTCACCAAGCCCATCCGTACGCTGTCCGCCACCGACTACGGCATCGGCATCACCGGGTACGGCGAGCAGTCCTACATCACCAACGACCCCGAACACCGTGAGGCCGTGCGCGCGCTGAAGGCCGGCCGCATGCGCATCGAGCTGCACTACCAGACGCCCGGCGACCACAGCAGCCCGATCATCTGCGGCGGCTGGGAGTGCGACCGGACCATCACGGGCGACGCCTGGATCGCGGCCATCCGCGACCTGGGCGCAGAACCGGTGGTCATCCTCCAGGTCGACGGCCGCCAGAGCGCCGAGACGAACCGCGACGACGCGGTCGCGCTCTACGAGCACTTCGCCGCCTCCGGCACGCCGGTCCGGCGGTTCATCCTGGGCAACGAGCTCAACTGCACCTGTACGCCGCAGAAGCCGGAAATGCCGGCGGCCGAGTACAGCCGCCGGTTCAACATGATCACCGACGCGCTGGACGCCAAGGACTCGGCGGTACGCGTCGGCGGCCCGGCCACGGCCTGGAACGACCACCCGTACATCAGGACGTTCCTTGAGGGATCGGGCGCCCGCGTCGACTTCCTCGACTACCACGACTACGGCAACGGCTTCGAGGAGGACACCGACGAGAACCTGCTCGGGCCGGTCATCCGCGCCTACGAGACCGAGCTCAAGGAGGTGAGCGCCCTCGCGGAGTCGGTGCTCGGCCGCAAGATCGACATCCAGATCGGCGAGTTCAACTCCGACTTCAACGACCCCACCGGCGATCGCACGCTGAAGCACTTCAACACCCTGTGGGGCGCGGCCGCGCTCGGCCAGATCCTGCACGCCGGCGCCGCCGCCTACCAGTACGGCGACAAGAACGGCCAGCTCGGCCTGACCAGCACCAAGGGCGAGGGCGGCGTCCCGCGCAACGAGCCCCTGCCCATCTACCACGGCATCGGCATGTTCACCGGCGAGAACCTGTTCAGGTCGTTCGGCAAGACGATGGTCGAGGCCACGGCCGACAACGACCGCCTGCACGTGTTCGCCTCCGACGGCGGCAAGAACGTCGTCCTCGTCAACGTCGCCGACGAGCCGCTGGACACCACGCTCACGTTCACCGGCCTGACGGCGGGCACCGTCGCGGTCTGGCAGAGCACCGCCGACGCCTGGAAGCCGCACGCCGCCGGCACCGCCTCCGTCGCGGGCGGCAAGGGCACGCTCACGCTGCCCGCGGCCTCGGTCACCACGCTGGTCATCGAACCGCAGGCCACCACGCAGCAGGGCCTGACGGCGACCTACTTCGACAACGCCGACCTGACCGACCCCAAGGTGACCCGGGTCGACCCGCGTGTGGACTTCGACTGGGGCTCGGCCGCGCCCGACCCGGCCGTGGGCCCGGACTCGTTCAGCGTGCGCTGGACGGGCAAGGTGATCGCCGACCGCGCCGAGACGTACACGTTCATCACGACGAGCGACGACGGCGTGCGGCTCTGGGTGGACGGCAAGGTGGTCGTGGACAACTGGACCGACCACTCCAAGCGTGACGACAGCGGCCAGGTGGCGCTGACGGCCGGGGCGCACGACATCAAGATGGAGTACTACGACGGCGGCTACGACGCCATCGCCCAGCTCCACTGGTCGAGCCCGACGATCACCCGTCAGACCATCCCGGCGGAGAAGCTCCGTACGGTGTAGTTTTTCCCGCGCCAGGTCCCGGCATGGTCACGTTTCGACGTTGATCGGGACCTGGCGCCATGCGAGATTCCATGGTGGGGCCGCGCTGTTCGGCAAGGCCACGGGCGCATCTCGGGGAGGGCGCATGGAAGCCATGGAACCGTCCTCGGCCGGCGGGGCCGTCCCGATCCTGGTGCACCGGCCCCGCAAGCCTCTCCGGCTCATGGCGGGGGTGAGGCTCGGCGGCGGGAACGACGGCGGCGCCGTCCGGGTGGGCGCCACGGTGCGGCGGCCGGTGCGGGAGTGGACGCCCTCGGTGCACGAGCTGCTGCGGCACCTGGAGGGCAAGGCGTTCGACGGGGCTCCCCGCGTCCTGGGCGTCGACGATGACGGCTGCGAGATCCTCACATATCTGGACGGCGACACCGTGGGGGCCGCCCAGGTGTGGCCGCCGTGGACCCGTACCGAGGACACGCTCGTGCAGGTGGCGCGGTGGCTGCGGTCCTACCACGAGGTCGTGGCCGATTTCCGGCCCTCCGCGGACGCGCGCTGGCGCGGCGGCCGGCGCTGGGCGCCGGGGCTGGTCATCGGGCACAACGACGCGAGCCCGTTCAACGCCGCCCACCAGGACGGGCGGCTGACCGGCTTCTTCGACTGGGACTTCGCCGGTCCGACCACGGTGGACTCGGACGTGGCGTCGGTGGCGCTGTGCTGGGTGCCGCTGCACGCCCGCCATGTGGCCGCCTCGGAGGGGTTCACCGAGTTCGACGCGCGGCCCGCCAGGCTGCGCCGGTTCCTGGACGCCTACGGCTGGACGGGCCGGCCGGAGGTGATCGTCGAGGACGTCCGGGCGCAACTCCGCGAACGGGCCGCCCTGATCCGCCGGCTGGGCCCCACCGACACGGGGCTTTTCGCCAGGCTGCTGCGGCGCGGCGTGGCCGACGATCTCGACCAGGCCGTCCGGGACCTGGACGGGTTTTCTTGAAACGCATGTCCAAGTAGATCCCTTTGTCAAATAGCCCGGCGCTCGACATGATATGCGCGTAATAATGTCCGAGGAGAAAGGATCTCAATGAAACGACGCCCGGCGATGGTGAAGGTGGAAGAAGTCCCGCTGCGTGTCGGTGCCGTTACGGCATCGAACTCCAATGGAAACTGAACCTTCCGCTCGGGTAGCTTCACGTGGGTGCGGCAATCGTGCTTCACCCATGCCCTGAGGAGGCCTCCCCGTGGCGGACACCGCTGCGCGCCCGCGCTTGCGCGACAGCGTCATCGTGCAGGCGGACGGCGGCACGCTGCTGTTCCTGTGCCTGGCCGACCGGACGGTGAAAAGATTCGCCTGCGATGATTTCGTGAAAGACGTGGTGGCCCTTCTCGACGGCACCCGCACACTCGCCGAGATCGGCGCGCTGACCTTCGGTGACGACCCGGACGCGCCGGCGCGGGTGGCGGAAGTCGTGCAAATCCTGGCCGATGAGCGGCTGTTGAGCAGGAGCGCCGCCCCCGAGCGCGAATTCCGTCTTTTGGGCGCGGCGCGCGCCGAATTCTACGACCGGCAACTGCGGTTGTTCCAGGACTTCTGCGACGAGGGCTGGTCGCCGGAAACGAGCGGCGCCGGCCTGCAGCGGCGGCTCGACGGCTCGACCGCCGTGGTCTGCGGGATCGGCGGGCTCGGCGGATGGGTGGCGCTCTCGCTGGCCGGCGCGGGCGTCGGGCGCATCCGCCTCTGCGACTTCGACCGGGTCGAAGCCTCGAACCTCACCCGGCAGGTGCTGTTCCGGATCGCCGACGTGGGCGCGCCCAAGGTGGACGTGGCGGCCGCCCGGCTGCGCGAGGTCAATCCGTACATCGAGGTCGAGAGCGTCGACCGCCGCATCGGCGGCGCCGCCGACCTCGCGGACGTCGTGGCGGGCGCGGACGTCGTCGTCAACGCCGCCGACCTGCCCACCCCCAACGACGTGTCGGACTGGGTGAGCGAGGCCTGCCGGCCGAAGATCCCCCACATCATGGGCACCGGGTACGCCTACCACATCGGCGTCCTGGGCACTTCGATCATCCCCGGGCAGACCGCCTGCTGGGCCTGCGTCCGCGCCGAGACGTTCGCCGACCACGGCCGGGACGGCATGGAGACCGTCGTGGGCAAGCGGGAGAAGGCGGGCGCGATGGGCGCGCTGTGCGGGCTCGTCGGCAACATACTGGCCTGGGAGGCCATCCGCATTCTCGGCGGGCTTCCGCCGGCGCTCGGCGGCCGGTGGTGCGAGGTGGACTTCTGGCCGCTGGAGATCCGGTCACGAGCGATCCCGCGGCGGCCCGGCTGTCTCACCTGCGGTTCGTGACCCGCTCAACCGAGCGTCAACGGATCCTCAACGCTCTCGCTCCTACGTTCTCTCTCACACCGAATGAGAGGAGAACGGCACATGCGCTCCCTGAAGACGCTGGTAGTGGGGTTACTGACCATCATCGCGGTTCTCGCGTCCCCGGCTCTGACCCAGGCCGCGACCGCCGCGCCGGTCACGACGGTGGTCCAACCGGTGATCGTCCACGTCAAGCCGAAGCCCGGTGAGATCTGCAAGCGGTTCAAGTCCGGTTGGAAGAGGTACGAGCTCTGCTGGAAGGTCATGAAGGTCGGCGGCGCGGCTCTGTGGAGCAGGCTCGAAAGCATCGCGCGGCAGGGCTGGGGCCACTTCAGGAACCATCCGACGGTCAAGCGGCACTTCAAGAGGCAGGCTCGCGCCCTCTACTGCATGCTCACCCTGCGGTGCTAGCGGGCCGGGCAGCCCGGCGGCTCCACGATCTCAACCCCCTATGGGCGCCTCGGCCATCACGCCGCCACCAGGAGGAAGGCGATGCTTCTCATGGGGTGAGGCGGCGCTGGGCCGAGCGGAGCATCGCGTGGACGACGGTCGGGTGCGCGAGGCGTACCGGCCAGAAATAGACGCGGCCGCGCAGGCCCTTCAGGCGGACGGTCGTCGTGATCCGCACCAGGCGGGCCGTGGCGTCGACGGCCACGCCGCAGCGGAAGTCGAGGTGCCGGTCGTCCGCGACGATGAGTGCCTCCTCCCCTTCGACCCGGTCCACCCGGAACGTGTCGCGAGGCGCGCGCCGGACGCCGATCAGCGGCACCAGCGCCTGGCGCACCGCCATGGCGGCCATGACGGCACGGGGCATGCCGGTGAGCGAGAAGATACTCTCCGCCCAGACGCGCGGGTCTTCGGGCGCGCCGGGCGGCAGCACGCCGATGGTCATGTCGGCGAAGTCGGGAGCGGGGATGTCCTCAAAGGCGAGCGACCAGTAGACAGCGGTTCTCATGACGCCTCCATACGGTGCCGTATGGAAATGACTATACGGCACCGTATGGAGGTCAGAAGTGCCGGGGGAACAGGTCCGTGGTCGGCCAGGTGGTGACCTTGCCGATCTCGGCGTTGATCAGCGCGCTCAGAGCGTCGAAGTCGGGTGATCCGCTCTCCTCGCCCCGGTTGAACAGGGCCGCGTAGGTGAAGCCGTTCTGCAGCCGGGCGGTGTAGGTGTAGGTGCCGGGCAGCCCGCCGCTGTGCCAGGTGTTGAGATGGCCCGTCACCTGGCGTACCCACAGGCCGGCGGCGTACCAGGAGCCGCTCTCGGTGACGCCGATCTCCGGCTTGGCCACCATTCTGCCGATGGAGGTGGCGTTCAGCACCGTGCCGGGCGCGTCGAGAATCCTGGCGAATCGCACCAGATCGACCGCCGAGGCCAGCCAGCCGCCGCCCGGGCCCCGGTTCTCCATGCTGAACCCGCCGTACGGCGCCGGCACCACCGTGCCGGACGCGTCGGTGACGGTCCTGCTCGTCTGGTCCGACTCGTAGCCGACCTCGCCGGAGGCGGCCTGCGCCTTGAGGGTACGGCCGAGCCGCAGCCTGGAGATGCCGACCGGCGCGAGGATCTTCTGCTTGACGTACGCCTCGTACGTCATCCCCGAGATCTTCTCGACGATCAGGCCGAGCAGCAGGTATCCGTAGTTGCTGTAGGCGTACCGGCTGCCGGGCGCGAAGTCGAGAGGGCGGCCCGAGGCGTACCGGACGATGTGGTCACGCGTGATCGGCAGGGCGACGCCGAGCGACTTCGCGATGGTGTGGTCGAGGTAGAGGTAGTCGCCCGAGATGTCGCGGTCCCAGCCGCCCGTGTGCTGCAGCAGCCGCCAAATGGTCACGTTCGCCAGCCGGGGGTCGGCCGTGGCCGGCAGGCCGAGCAACTGGGCGGCGGACGCGCCCAGGCTCAGCTTGCCGTCCTGCGCCAGCCTCATGATCGCCACCGCGGTGATGTGCTTGCTGAGGCTGGCGATGCGAAACAGGGAGGTCGGCGACACCGCGGGCGCGGCGATGTCGTCGGTATGGCGATAGCCCCTGGCCAGCACGAGCTTGCCGTTCTTGGTGATGGCCAGCTGCGCGCTGGAGATCTCGCGCTCGACGACGTAGGTCTTCAGCACCTTGTCGAAACCGGCCAGCGCGGCCGGGGCCACCCCGGAGGTCTGGACCGTCGCCGCGTACGCCGGCCTTCCCCAAGCGACGGCGGGCAGCGTCAGGGCGCCCGCCCCCAGGAAACTACGCCTGCTCAACCCGGCCGACGTGCGGAAATCTGTTTTAGACATGGGGAGATTTCTAGTGGATCGCCGCCATTGTCCGCCACCGCTTCCGGTCAGCGCAGCGTCACATGACCGCGCGGGGCGTCGATGACGGCACGCAACGCCGCCTCCGGCCCGCGCGAGACGTCGAGCCGGACGCCGAGCGCGGCCAGCTCCCCGCGCACCGCGTCCGGGACGCCGGTCACTCGTCCACCGGCTCACCGAGCGAGAGCATGAGCCGGTTGGCCCAGTTGAAGAACGCGGCGGCGTGGATGGCGTCGCTGATGGCCAGGTCGTCGAGCCCGGCGGCGCGCAGAGCGGCGAGGTGCTCGGCGCCGAACTGCGCCGGCGTGGCGGTGAGCGCGGTCGCGGTGTCGACGACGGTCCGCCATCTGAAGTCGTCCTGCGGCGCGCCGACCCCTTCGTCCAGCAGGCGCTGCACGTCCTTGGGGCGCTTGGAGTAGTGGCTCGCGAAGCGCGCGTGCACGGACGCGCAGAACACGCAGCCGTTGTGGCGCGAGGTCGCGGTCGCGGCCAGCTCGCGCTCGGCGCGCGGCAGCCCGCCGTCGGCGTTGTAGAAGATGTCCACGTCGGTCTTCGTCCGCGCGTGCAGCACGTCCGGGTCGCGGGCCAGCAGCCGGAAATACGGGGACGCGGCGCGCGCCTGGTCGACCAGCGCCTCGCGGTGCGCGTCGGTCAGCTCCTCCTCGGTCAGCGGCGTGAGCCAGGGCCGCCAGCCGAGGTGCTCCTGGGTGAAGCCGGTCATGCGGTGAGTCCTTCCTGGTTGAGCAGGCGCAGGCCGGAGATCACCCGTACCTGGAAGCTGAGGAACGCCACGAGCTGCGACAACGTCACGATGCCGGTGGCGCTCCAGCCGGCGCGGGCCAGGGCGTCGAGATCGTCCTGGCGGGCCTCGCGCGGCCGGAACACCAGCAGGTGGGCGTGCTCCAGCGCGGCGGCCAGCCGTTCGCCCAGCTCGGAGGTGCCGGAGGTGCGGTAGCGGAGCCCTTCGTCGCTCTCGGCGGCCAGGACGCCGCCGTCCGGATAGATCCCGTAGGGGCCGGTGGTGCGGCCGGTCTCGATCTCGGCCTCGATGACCTTGACCAGGCCGGGCGCGAGCTCGGCGAGCCGGTCGGCGTAGAAGCGGGCGACGGCGGCGTCGTGGTGCAGGCCGGTGACGAAGGCGGCCACCGCGTCCCGCTCGACGAGCGTGACCTCGCGGTCGTCGTCGGGGGTGAACAGGGCGTCGAAGCCGCGCTGGGCGTGCTCGCGCGCGTCCGGCCTGCGCTCGCGCAGGCGGTCGAGCGGGGAGCCCGGCGAGATGCCGGCCAGGTGGTCGATGACATCGGTGATCATGGAAACTCCTTCCGGGGAGTGATCACTGAGAGCTCATTCGGGAGGGCGTCGTTTCGGGTGGTCGTTATGAGGAGCTCATTTCGGGTGAGGGGAGCCAGCCGAGCGCGGGCGCGACCTCGGTCGCCAGCAGCTCGATCGAGCGCAGGATCAGCGGATGCGGCGGATCGACCGAGTGCACCTGGAAGACCAGGTCGGTGACCCGTTCGAGGGTGGGGTCGGCGCGCAGGCTCTCGATGACGTCCTCCGGCGTGCCGACGTGCACGTCGAAGGCGGCGATCCGGCGATCGAGGCCGTCCGGCCGCTCGTCCGGCAGCTCGAACGGCAGCCTGCCCCGGCCGAGCCCCCGCTCGGCCCAGCGCAGCGCCTCGGCGCGGCTGTCGGCGACGAAGGCGGTCCGCGAGGCCACGATGCGGGGCACCGCGCCCGAGGGCAGATTCTCGTGGTACGCCGCCACGATCGGCTGCTGCAGGTCGGCCAGCGTCGCCTGCGGATCGTCGGCGGGCCTCGGCTGGGTACGCGACAACATCAGGCCGTTGCCCGCCCGGCCCGCCCGGGTGCCGCCGGACACCGAGAACGTGGCCTCCCAGATCGCCTCGGTCAGCCGGGGCGCGGGCGGGTAGAGCCGGTTGCCGCCGCCCAGATCCTCCCCGGACCAGGCGCGGACCAGGACCGCCAGGTGCTCGGCGTACAGGGCCGCGCGCTCCGCGCTCTCGTGCCCGAACGGCCCGAACGACGACGGCGTGCCGCCGCTGCCCACGCCGACCTCCAGCCGCCCGCCGGTCAGCAGGTCCAGGACGGCGGTGTCCTCGGCCACCCGTACCGGCTGTTCCAGCGGCAGCGTGATGATGCCGGTGCCGAGCCGGATCCGGCGGGTCCGCGCGGCGACGTGCGCCAGGAACACCAGCGGCGCGGGCAGGCCGCCCTCGGCGCCGTCGAAGTGGTGCTGCGCCACCCACGCGGTGTCGAAGCCCAGGGCCTCGGCGTGCTCGATCTGCTCGGTGGCGAGCCGGTAGCGCTCACCGGCGGGCACGTCGTCCAGCAGGCGCGTGAAGAACCCGAGCCTCATCGCACCCGCTCCGGGATCGCGGCCAGCAGTTCCCGTGTGTATTCGTGCCGCGGCTCGGTGAAGACCTGCCGGGTGGTTCCGGTTTCCACGATGCGTCCTTTGCTCATGACGGAGACGGTGTGCGAGATCTGTCGCACGACGGCCAGGTCGTGCGAGATGAACAGGTAGGTCAGGCCCAGGTCGCGCTGGAGCCGTTCGAGCAGGTCGAGGATCTGCGCCTGTACGGTCACGTCGAGGGCCGAGACGGCCTCGTCGAGCACGATCACCTCGGGTCCGGCGGCCAATGCGCGGGCGATCGCCACCCGCTGCCGCTGCCCGCCGGACAACTCGCGCGGCCGGCGCGCCGAGACGTCGCGGGGCAGCGCCACCCGGTCGAGCAGCTCGGCGACCCGCGCGCGGCGGGCGGCCCGGTCGCCGAGCCCGAAGTTGCGCAGCGGCTCGGCCACGATCTCCTCGATGGACTGGCGCGGGTCGA
This sequence comes from Nonomuraea solani, assembly GCF_900108335.1. Lineage (GTDB taxonomy): Bacteria > Actinomycetota > Actinomycetes > Streptosporangiales > Streptosporangiaceae > Nonomuraea > Nonomuraea solani. The sequence goes on along the minus strand of NZ_FNVT01000006.1, from coordinate 231,061 downwards.
GCGACCCGTAGGGGTTCTGGTAGACGAGTTGTACGTGGCGGCGGAAGTGGCGGCCGTCCGGGGCCCCGGCGATGCTCACCGTTCCCGAGGTGGGCGTGGCGAACCGGGCGACCATCCTGGCCGTGGTGGTCTTGCCGGAGCCCGACTCGCCCACGAGCGCGTGGGTGGTGCCGCGCCTCACCTCGAACCCCGCCCCGTCCACGGCGCGGAACGGCCGCCGCCCCACCCGGAACTCCTTGACCAGGTCACGCACCACGATCGCGGGCTGGTCGGCGGAGGGGTGCGCGGACGAGGCGGGCCGGCCGGTGAAGGAGCGTCCGGACAGGGCGGGCTGGTCAGTGAAGGGGCGCGCTGACAGAGCGGGCGGGTCGCGGAAGGGGCGTGCCGACAGGGCGGGCGCGTCGGCGAGCAGCCGCTTGGTGTAGTCGGCCTCGGGTGCGGCCAGGACGGTGGCGGTCGGTCCCTGTTCGACGACGCGGCCGTCCTTCATCACCACCAGGTGGTCCGATCGGCTCGCGGCCACGCCGAGGTCGTGGGTCACCAGGAGCACGGCGGTGCCGTACTCGGTGCGCAGGTCGTCGATGAGGTCCAGGATGCGGCGCTGCACGGTGACGTCGAGGGCGCTGGTGGGCTCGTCGGCGATGATCAGGCTCGGCCGGAGGGCGATCGCGATGGCGATGAGCACCCGCTGGCGCATGCCGCCCGACAGTTCGTGCGGGTATTGGCGGGCGCGGGTCTCCGGGTCCGGGAGACCGACGCGGGCGAGCAGGTCGAGGACCCGGCGGCGGATCGTACGGCGATCGCCCGCGCGGTGGATGCGCAGCACCTCGCCGATCTGCGCGCCGACCGTCTTGACCGGGTCCAGGGAGTTGGCCGGATCCTGCGGGACCAGGCCGATGCGCGCACCGCGAATGTGCCGCAGACGGCGGTCGGACCAGCCCGTCAGGTCGGCCTCGCCCAACCGGACACCGCCCGAGTCGACCGAGGCGTTGCCCGGCAGTAGCCCGATGACGGCCAAAGCCGTGGTGGTCTTTCCGGAGCCCGACTCACCCACGACGGCCACGACCTGTCCCGGCTCGACCGAGAACGAGACCCCGTCCACCGATCGCCGCCCGTCATAGGAGACCACCAGGTCACGAACGTCCAGCAGCCTCGCAACCGGCCCTCCCCGGCCCGGCTCCTGTCGGTCCGGCGGGCTCGTGGCGGGTGCCTGCCCGGCCGGTGCCTTTCCGTCCGGTGGGCTCATGGCCGGTCCTTTCCGATCGAGTGGCTGATGCGGCCGGCGGCCAGGACCACCGCGACCACCACGGCGCCGGGCAGCGTGGTCAGCCACCACGAGGTGGCCAGGTAGTTGCGGCCCTCGGCGATGAGCAGCCCCCATTCCGGGGTGGGCGGCGCGGCGCCGTACCCGAGGAAGCCGAGCGTCGAGATGGCCAGGATGGCCGCGCCGAACTGCAGGGAGGCCAGCGCGATGACCGGGCCGAGCGAGTTGGGCAGCACGTGCCGCCACAGCACCACCGGGAACCGGCCGCCGCTGCCGAACGCGGCCTCCACATAGTCGGCGCGGCGGACCCGTACCACCTCGGCACGGGAGAGCCGGGCGAAGGCGGCCACCGAGCCGATGCCCACCGCGACGGCCACGTTCACCGTGCCGGGCCCGAGCAGGATGATCACCGTCAGGGCCAGGAGCAGCCCGGGCACCGACAGCAGCACGTCCACGACCCGCATGACCAGCGCGTCCGCGACGCCACCCGCCGCCCCGGCCAGCAGCCCGAGCAGCGTGCCCAGCACCAGCCCCACCGCCACGGCCACGAACGCCCCCGACAGCGAGTGCACCGAACCGTGCACCACCCGGGCGAACAGGTCACGCCCCACGGCGTCCGTGCCGAACAGGTGCTCCGCCCCGGGCGCCTGGAGCTTGTCGGCCGGCACTCCGGCGATCGGGTCGTAGCCGGTGAAAACGCCCGGGACGACCGCCCAGAGCAGGGCGAGGCCGATCACCGCCCACGCGAGTACGAGTCCCTGCTTCACGATGCCGCCTTCAGCCGCGGGTCGAGGATCGGGAACAGCACGTCCACGATCAAGTTGACCAGGACGAACATCGCCGCGGCGAGCACCACGACGGCGAGCATCACCGGCGTGTCCTGCGCGTTGACCGCCTGCTCGGTCAGCCGCCCGATGCCGTTGCGGCCGAAGACGGTCTCGGTGACGACCGAGCCCGCGATCAGCTCACCGAACGTCAGCCCGGCCACGGTCAGCGTCGGCGGTACGGCGTTGCGCGCCACGTGCCGCCACAGAACCCACCACCGCGTCGCCCCCTTGGCCTCGACCACCGGGACGAACGGCTGCGCGTACACCTGGTCGATCCCGCGCGCCAGCACCTGCGCGATGGGCGCCGAGATCGGCACGGCCAGCGTCAGCACGGGCAGGATGAGCTGCTGGACCTCGTCGCCGCCGATCACCGGCACCAGCCGCAGCCGGAACGAGAAGACCTGGATCAGCACGATGCCGAGCCAGAACGCGGGCACCGAGATGAACACCGACGGCACCGACAGCAGCGCGCCCCGCAGCCACGACGTCCTGCTGTGCCCGGCCGCGAACGCGATCACCACGGCGATCAGCACCGCCAGCACGAAGGCCGGCAAGGCCAGCATGGCCGTCTGCGGCAGCGCCTCGGCCAGCCGCTCGACGACCGGCGTGCCGGTGTCGATGGAGTAGCCGAAGCTGCCGCGCAGGAAGCCGAGCAGCGTGTCGGCGTATTCGGCGAGCGGCGAGCCGGCGGCGTAGTAGGCGCGGATCTCGTCGATCTGCTCGGGCGACAGGCCCAGCTCGGGGTTCTGGAACTTGATCAGGATGGAGTCGCCGGGCATCAGCCGCAGGAGCACGTAGCTCACCGTGAAGGCGGCCCACAGCACGAGCGCCGCCTGCCCGGCCCGCGACAGGAGGTATCTCGTCACTGCCCCGACTTCCACACCGAGTAGAACCAGGGCCGGGCGACCGCCTCGAAGGCCACGCCGTGGACGTGCGGCGCGGCGCCGTACACCTGCGGCTCCTCGAAGAGCGGGATGGCGTAGCCCTGTTCGACCACGTACCGCTGGATCTCGGCGACCTTGGCGTTGCGCTTGGTCACGTCGGGCTCGGCGGACTCCTCCTCCAGCAGCCGGTCCAGCTTCTCGTCGTCGGAGAGGATGACGTCGCGGTTCTCGCTGTGGAAGTGGCTCTTGATCACGTCCTGGTCGGCGCGGCCCACCATGCTGTGCGCGATGGCGGTCTTGGCGGCGTCCTTGATGTCCACGGCCTGGGTGCCGGCGTCGGCGGGGCGGATCTCCAGTTGCACGCCGAGCTTGGCCCACTGCTGGGCGACGAGTTCGAGGGTCTGCTTCGACAGCGGCTGCGGGCCGGAGACGAACACGCCGAGCTTCAGCGGGGTGCCGTCCTTGGCGCGGATCCCGTCGGCGCCGCGCGCCCAGCCGGCCTGGTCGAGCAGGGTGTTGGCCTTGGCGGGATCGTAGGCGAGCTCCTTGGACAGATCCACATGACCCTGGGCGAGGTGGCTGAGCACGGAGGTGGCGACCGGGTAGCCGTCGGTGAACAGGGTGTCGACGACCTCCTTGGCGTTCGTGCCCACCTGCAGGGCCCGGCGCACGTCGGGGTCCTTCAGGATGGGGTTGGACGGCCTCAGGTAGAGCCCGTTGTTCACGCCCCGGGTGGGTTCGGCGTAGATCTCGAAGCCGGCGTCCTTGACGGTCTTCTCGTCGTACGCCTGCACGTAACGGACCAGATCGGCCTGGCCCGAGATCAGGGCGCCGACGCGGACGTTGTCCTCGGGCGTGACGATGATCTTGATCTCGTCCAGGTACGCCCGGCCCTGGTGCCCCGACGACGGCGGCGCCCACGTGTAGTCCTTGCGCGCGACCAGGTCGACCTCCTTGTCGACGACCTGGTTCTTGAGCGTGAAGGGGCCGGAGCCGACGATGTTCTTGAGCTGGCACTGCTGCTCGTACGGCAGGGAGATCGTCTTCTTGGACACCAGCCCCGCGCCGATCACGGAGGTGCCCTGGAGGAAGCCGGGCGAGGGCTTCTTGAAGTGGAACCGCACCGTCCTGGGATCGACGACCTCGCTGCGTTCGTAGTTGTTGACGAACTCGGCGACGGGCAGCTTGAGCTTGGTGTCGCCCAGGCCGTACACGTCGAAGTTGGCCGCCACGGCGGAGGCGTCGAGCGGGCTGCCGTCGCTGAACGTCACGCCGTCCCGCAGGTGGAAGGTGTACGCGGTGGCGTCGGCGTTGACCTCCCACTTCGTGGCGATCCACGGCTCGATGCGCAGCGTCTCCGGGTTCTGCCAGGTCAGCTTGTCGGTGATCTGGTTGAGGATGCCGCCGTTCGGATAGAAGCCGGCCGCCGGCAGGTAGAGGCAGGTCGGGGGCTGATGCTCCAGGTAGGTGAGGGTGCCGCCGTAGACCGGTTGCCCGTCCGCCCGAGCCCTTTCGGCCGCACCCTCGCCACCACAGGCGGCGAGCAGCCCAACGACGGTGAGCATGGCGGCCGCGAATCGCAGTCTGGATGGAGACATGGGGGAATCGCCCTTCGGTAGCACGAGGCCGGACGAAACCCACCATAACCTACCTGCAAAGTATGAATATAACCGGGTCAGTACAACCAGCGGTAGGAGCGGACCACCTCCGCCGCGTCCCGGCCGGCCGCGCGGGCGGCGTCGGACGTGCGGACCGCGCGGAAGGCGTCGGTCAGCTCCTCACCCAGCGCGCTGCGGACGCGCCGGTTGCCCAGCAGCGCGCCGAGCTGCTCCTCGACTGTGGTGGGCAGCCGGTGGACGCCGTGTTCGGCGCGCCGCTCGCCGCTCCAGCGGTCCGGGTTCTCCTGCACCGGGCCCGGCGGCGTGAGCCCGTCCTCGATGCCGGCCAGCCCCGCGGCGATGACGACGGCGAGGGCGAGGTAGGGGTTGGCCGAGGCGTCCGACGGCTTGAGCTCGACGTTGGCGTGCCCGGCGCCCAGCAGCGGAGTGGCCGGTACGAGCCGCAGCGCCGCCTCCCGGTTCTCCACGCCCCAGAAGGCGTACGCGCCGCACCAGTAGCCGGGCCGCAGCCGCTGCAGCGACGACAGGCTGGGCGCGGTGACGGCCACGATCGCGGGCAGGTCGCGCAGCAGCCCGGCCAGGTAGGCGCCGCCCTCGGCGGTGATGCCCGCGGGCCCGTCGCCGCCGGACAGCAGGTTCGTACCGGCACGGGACAGCGAGGTGTGCAGGTGCCAGCCGTTGCCCACCTGGCCGAGCGTGACCAGCGGGGCGAAGCTGGCCCGCAGGCCATGCGCGCGAGCGGCCGCGTGCACGGTCTGCCGCGCCAGGAGCTGCAGGTCGGCGGCCGTGACCGGGTCGGCGGGGGCGATGTTGAACTCGAACTGCCCCGGCCCGTACTCGCCGTGGAGCTGGCCGATGGGCACGCCGTTGTGGTCGAGGTCGCGCAGCAGTTGCGCGGCGAAGGCGTCGACGGCCAGCATCTTCGTCGGCCCGTAGGAGGGCCCCTCGTAGATGGGGCGCACGTCGTCGCCGTCGTCCCCGTCCGCCCGGCTGAGGTGGAACTCCATCTCGTAGCCGGCCAGGAAGTCCAGCCCGAGCGCCGCCGCCCGGTCGACCTGCCGCTCCAGCACGCCCCGCTGGTCGTACGGCCACGCGGACCCGTCCGCCGCCACCTGCCGTCCCGGCACCCACCCGAACCCGGGCTGCCCGGCCAGCCGGACGATCCGGTCGGAGACCGGCACCAGCCGGATGTCGCCCGAGGGTGTGCCGAGCGGGGCGTGTTCGAAGGTGATCCCGTCGTGGGAGTCGAACACCGCGAACAGCGGCGTCACACCGACCCCCCGTTCGACGGCGGCGCCGAACTCGCCGATGGGCACGGTGCGCGAGCGCGAGATGCCGTTGTTGTCGGACCACACGATCGTGACGCCGACGACCTCCGCCGCGGCCGGATCCGGATCGTGGGTGTCGTCCTGCGCCGCGCCGGCGGTCAGCTGATCGAGCATCGGTGTCCCTTCGCGAGGCAATGGCCGAGTCACCTTATATTCGGCCGGGTATTCGTTCGGGGCGGCCACGCCCATAACGCATGCAATATCACTGGGCCCTCGACCGCATTTGCCGCAATAGCCACGCAGTCACCTATATCCAGCGAGGGCTATCGCGAAGTTGGCGCGTGAGTCACCATGGAGATATGACCCCTGCGGTGAAGACGAGCGATTGCCTCGAGTCGCACCTCATCGATCTGACGGATGTGCCTCTCGGCGCGTTGTGGGAGGTCAACGGGCTCGAAGCCGTCATCGTCGCCCTGCGCGAGCACCTCACGGACAACGCCGCCCCGCTCTGCGAGGGCAGCATGGCCGCGTTGTGCGGAAGCGTGCCCGTAACGGCGCCGAGTACGCCCTTCGCGACTCTTGATCAGACCTGAGCCCTATCGGGTTCCCTTTCGTGTGCTCATGGCGGTGGCCATGGGAGACGTGGGCTCAGCGGATCTCGCCATTCTCGAATCGTCACAGCGGAGCCGGCTGCTCACGGCTTTCGCGGCCATCTTGAATACGGGTGATTCGCCCGACCATATTCGGCGCCACGATGTTATCCCGCCCACCCCGCCCGGTATGTCCTGGGCCGTGCTGGTGGCGGTGCAGCGCCGCGCGCCGGACGCCCTCGACGAGGTGCTCCGCGATCCCGCCGTCGGCGCCTGGGCCTTCCGGCTGCTGCGGCGGGTCGCGTACGGCGCGGCGGCCGAACAGGGCGGAGAGCCGCCCGCGCGAGCCGGCGCGAACCTGTTCGCCACGCTCGCCGCGGCCGCCGCGATCCGGGCGGGCATGCCCTGCTCGCTGCGGATCCCGGCCAGGCGGGGACGGCTGTGGCTGCCGTCCCTGGGCATGACCGGCACGGTGGGACGCGGGGAATGGGCGATCGTGGGCGTGGAGAGCCGGGCGCACGGGACGGTGGTCTTCGGCGACAGCGGATCGGTACGCCTGCCCGACGACCTGTCCCGCCCGGCCGAGGGCTGGTCGCCGGTGCCCGTCATCGACGTGACCGAGCAGGGCAGGAGGCTGCTCCTCGACCACCTCTCGCCGTACCGGGACTTTCGCGGGGTGCGTGATCCGGCGTGGCTGCCGGCCAAGGACGTACGGCGCTGGCGTGAGCTGCTGCGGGAGGCGTACGAGCTGCTGCGCGCGCGGCACCCCGCCGCGCACCGCACGGTGACGAGGACGGTCCGATCGCTGGTGCCGGTCGACGGGCGCAGCGCGCTGCGGGTCGTCAGCGCCACGGTGCCGGACGCCTACGGCGCGATCACGATGTCCCTGCCCGCCGACGCGGTGTCGCTGGCCGTCACGCTGGTCCACGAGGCCCGGCACCAGCTCCTCAGCACCATCGACGACCTGACGCCGCTCTTCACCCCCGTTCTGGAAGGCCCAGAACCGGCCTATTTCGCCCCTTGGCGGGGAGACCCACGCCCACTGCGCGGGCTGCTCTACGGGGCGCACGCCTTCATGGGGGTGGCCGTCTTCTGGCAGAACCAGCGGCATGAGGGCGGGGAGCGCGCCGACTTCGAGTTCGCCCTGCACCGCTGGCAACTGCGGATCGCGCTCGCCGCGCTGCGCGGGGCCACCGGTCTCACCGAGGCCGGCGGGCGCATCGTCGCCACGCTGGCGGAGGCGGGACGCGCGCTCTGGCGCGAGCCGGTGCACGGCACCGCGGCCTGGCTGGCGGACCTGTGCTGCCGCGACATTCTGGCCGGTTGGCGGGCGGCCCATCTGGTGGTGCGCGAGAACGACGCCGCCGCGCTGGCCCGCCGCTGGTCGGCCGGCCTCCCGCCGCCCCGCTCGCTGCCCGGGACGCGGATCGGCGAGCATCATCCGGCCTTACCGGGCGACGGGCGGACCTGGCTGGCCCGCCTGCGGTGCACGGATCAGGAAGCGTTCGAACGGGCCCGCGCCCTGGCGGACGGCCCTCTGGGGATCGCCGACGTCGCGCTCATCTCCGGAGACCCCGCGAAGGCGCTGCCGCTCTACCGGAGCGCGAGCGCCGACCCCGGCGCCTGGATCGGGATGGGCCTGGCCGGCGACTCGCGCACGTCGCCGCTCCTGGAACGCCCCGAACTGGTCCTGGCGCTGCACGCCGCGCTACGGCGCGACGGCGTGCGGCCGCCAGGACCGGAAGAGCTGGCCGAATGGCTCTCGGCGGCTAGATGCTGAGCAGGTCGATGTCGCAGTTGGCCCTGGTGAAGTTCTCCAGATCGCGGGTCGCGGGGTGGTCGGGCCCGTGCACTTTGCGGAACAAGGCCAGCGCCTTGTCGTGCAGCTTTTTGGCCTCATCGGTCCTGCCCAGGCTCTGCAGGTCGAGGGCCAGGTTGGCCATGACCGCCAGCGTCGCGGAGTGCTTCTCGCCCCGCGCCTGGGCGCTGTGCTCCAGCACGTCGGCGTCGGTGTCGTAAGCCTCCTGGAAACGGCCCATCATGTAGGCGTCGCTGGCCAGGTTGGTCCTGGCCAGCAGGGTGCGGGGATGGCCGGCGCCCAGCACCTCGCCGAGACCCTCCACCGCCGTGCGATCCAGCTCGCAGGCCGCTTCGACCTGCTTCATCAGGCGCAGCGTGACCGCGAGGTTCGTCTGGGTGGCGAAGGCGTGCGGGTGCCGCTCGCCCAGCAACTCGACGCACTGCTCCATCGTCTGCCTGCCGAGCTCGGCGGCGGCCGCGAGGTCGCCGGTCTGGCGCAGGTCGGTGGCGTGGTTGAGCGCCGCGCGGACGGTGTCGAGCGACTTGCCGCCCTGCACCCTGCGCAGCAGCTCCAGCACCTGGAGCGAGAGCTCGTACGCGCCGTGGTGATCGCCGATCTTGCGCCGGGTCACCGACAGCTCGCGGGACACCCAGATGGTCAGCGAGTGATCCTCGCCCAGCAACCGCTGCGCGCGCTCGCGCAGCTTCTCCTGCCCCTCCAGGGCGGCCTGGAAGCGGCCCAGCTCCTGCTGGTCGATGTAGAGCGAGTGCAGGCTGTTGAGCGTCTGCCGATGGTCGTCGCCGAGCACCTCCATCAGGCGCTGGTGGGTGTCCTCGTCGAGCCGGTACGCCTCCTCGAAGTCTCCGGCCAGGCGCAGGCTGACGGCGTAGTTGTGGGCCGCCTGCAGCGTGCCGGGGTCGTCGGCGTCGAACTCGCGCAGGGTCGTCTCGTAGGCGGCCCGGTCGAGCTCCCTGGCCCGGTTGAAGTCGCCGCGCAGCCGCACCAGGATCGCCAGCACGCTCAGGGCGCGCTGCGTGTTCTCGTTGCGTTCGCCCAGCACCCGGCGGCAGCGCTCGACCAGCTCCGACTGGAGTTTGTACGCGTCGCCGTGGCGCCCCTGCCAGCGCAGCGCCTCGGCCCGCACCTGATCGGCCTGGATCATGTGCTCGTGCTCGTCGCCGATCACCGGCCGCCAGGTCCTGGCCGCCTCTTCCGCGAGTTCGAGCGACTCGGTGTAGTCGCTGCGGGCGAGCAGGAAGCGGGCCTCGTTGAGCACCAGCTGACGGGTCCACGGGTCCTCGCACTCCACCATGGTGGTGGCCCGCACGTGCGGCAGCAGGGCGGAGTAGCGGGACCACTCGCTGGGGCGCTGCGGGTTTCTGGGGTCGGCGTTGGAGAGGATCTCGTGCGCGCAGTGGCGCATCTCGGCGCGTTCCTGGGCGTTCATCTGCTCGATGAGCACCCGCTGGACCAGACGGTGCACCTGGATGGTGGAGTTGCGGTGGTCGATGCGGGCCAGGGCGTAGCGGCCTATTTCGCGTACGGACTGGGAGAGTTTGATCGGGTCGTCCAGCGCCGCGCGCAACGCCGGAGGCGCGCTCACGCCGCGAACTCTGGAGAAGAAGTCGCGGTCGATCGGCTCGGGCGCGAAGAACGCGCAGACCTGCAGCAGTTGCAGGGCCGCCGGATAGTCTTCGCGCAGCCGGTCGAGCGAGACGTTCCAGGCCGCCGCCACCGGCAGGTCGTAGTCGGCGGGCGGCGACTGTTCGAGCAGTTCGGCGCACTTGGTCTCGAAGAGCTCCAGGTATTGGTGCGCGGGCATGCCGGTCTCCGCCAGCCACACCGCGGCCTGTTCGACGGCGAGCGGAAGATCTCCGAGGGCCTCGGCCAGACTGTCGGCGGCATCATGAAGAATCTGCGGGCTGCGCCGCTTGATGAGGGCGATGCTCTCCTCCCGGGTGAACACATCAACCTCAAGAGAGCTGGCCAGGGTCGACCACTGAGAATTACGCGAGGTTACCATCACACGCCCGGGTCCGTCGTTGGGAAAGAATTTCCTGACCTCGCCCGGATTCTCGGCGTTGTCATATACCAGGAGCCAGTTCGAGTAGGGCCGACCTGCTCGTAATGCCTCCAGAACCGCCGGAACGGCGCTGCGGTCGGCGCCCGCCTGCAGCCCCATTTGCTCACCGAGCTCAATCAAGGACTGTACTATCGAGTTTGTCTGTTCGGCGGGTATCCACCAGATGAGCTGATAGTCTTTGCTATTTCTGTAGACATATTCTATGGCGATCTGAGACTTTCCCACGCCGCCCATGCCGTGCAGCGCCTCCGGCAGGACGGCGGTGGTCCCCTCACTCGCCAGGCGGCGCCGGAGCTCGGTGAGAAGGTCTTCCCTGCCGGTGAAGTTTCGATTGCGCAGCGGCAGATTCGAGCCGATCCGGCGAGGCGCCCGAGGTGGCTCCTCTTGCGTGGCGGGTGACGCAATTTGTGGCGAACCAGACACGGGGCCTCCAAGGGCAGCCGGGGATATCTCTCGCTCAGGGAACTCGGTAATGCCAGAACCAAGAGTATCTGAACTGTCACGTTGTGTAGCTACACGGGAGCCGTCCTCCCGCAGGAGTTCGCCGAGCCGATCGGCCCGCGCCAGATACGGCCCGGACAGAGCCGAGAGCGCGGTGCACATGGCCCGGACGAACGGACGGGTCCTGCTGGTCACGGGCGGGTCGGCGGCGTCGGCCTGCCAGGCGACCAGCGCCTCGCCGTCGGGGATCGACGACGCCAGGTGCGGCCCGATGCATCGGGACACCTCCTTGAGCACGCTCAGCGTCGCCGCCCGCGTGCTCTGCCCGAGGAGCTCCTCCCGGACCCCGTCGGGGAAGTCGAAGCCCACGTGCCCGGCGTCCTCCACGTCCATGCCGTGGTCACGGCGCCGCAGCAGGCCGAACATCATGATCTCGCCCAAGTTCCAGGACTCGGCGTGCGGGATCGTGTCCTGGATCGCGCGGATGACCGGCATGTTGAGCGGCGCCGCCGCCAGCCGCCTCGCCAGGTCCGCCGCCGCCGGGGTGGCCCGCGCCATGAACAGATCGACCAGCTCGCGGCCCCGGCTCTCGACGGGGTCGGCGATGGCGTCGTGCCGGACGGTCCTGCCGTTCAGGTCGCCCTGAGGGCCGGTGAGCAGCACGGCCATGTCGTGGTGGCCGCCGGTGGCCACCAGTTTCGCCCAGCGGCCGAGCGAGCCCGGCGTCAGCTCCATCAGCGGTACGGGAACGGGCGCGTACGGCGGCACCCGCGACGGCTCGCTCAGCCAGGACGAGTGCGACCTGATCTCACGGACCCTGACCAGGCGGTTGGGGAGCGCCGGGCGGTGGGCGTCCAGCCAGGCGCCCACAGCCGTGGGAAAGGTGAACTCCCACACCTCCTGCGGCATCAGGCTGAGCGCCGCCGCCGGTGAGGTCAGCGCGGTCGCGTGGAGGTAGGTGGCGGCGTCGCCCGTACGCCAGCCCCGGGAGAGGCCGTCGGTGAGGACGAGCACGAGATGATCGGGGCCCAGGGCGCCGGACGGCGGACCGCCGCGACGGCGTGCCCGGGCGCCGGCTTTCGCGATGTCGACGGAGACCACGTCCACGGTACGGAACGCCGCCGTCTCCTCCATCAGCTTCTTGAGCCGGCGGACCAGGTCGTGCCAGAGGACCATCGAGGGATGGGCGTCCACGACGAGGCGCAGGGAGAAGAGCGGTTCCGCCGCCGGGCGGCACTCCGGCAGCCACAGGTCGTCGGCGGCGATGCGCTCCGCCGTCGCGTCCTCGTCGATCTCGAAGGCGTCGGCCGATGGCCGGCACAGCCGCAACGGCTTGAAGGCCATCCCCAGGGCATGCCCTCCGGGCAACGTCGCCCTCGGCGCCGCCCCGTCGGGCGCGGGCTCGTCCCGTGAGGGCTCGAACCAGGGCGGGTCCGGTTCGGGGGTCTCATGCGCGACGGTGTCGTTCTGGCTCTCCTGGAATTCTTCCGCGAACCGCTCCCGCAGGGCCTCCTCCGTACGCGGCGGTGGATGGTCCCCGTTGCCCGGGGCCGGTCGCTGGGCGGGCCAGGCGGCCCGGTGGCGCCGGGGCGCGGCGGCGTCCTGGTACGCGGCCAGATACAGCGCGTCCCTCAGCTCCGACCACGAGGGTCCTGGCGGATCTTCCGTATGGCCGCTCATTCCCAGGCCCGTCCGTCGAGGCGATGCCACAGCGTCTCCGCCATGCGCAGGATGTCGTCCGGCCTGCCGTCCTGATGGGCGGAGGCCAGGTAGAGGGAGTTGAGCAACTGGTCGATGGCCAGGCCGCCGCGTTCCCGGCCGCGTTCCAGGAACTGCGAGATCAGCAGGCCGCCCCACTGCTCGGCCGCGTCGGAGCCGAAGTGGGCGGTCAGCATGGCGGCGAGATCGTCGCGGCTGGGCTCACGGATGTCGAGCAGCAGGCATCGGCGCAGGAAGGCGGGCGGGAACTCGCGTTCGCCGTTGGAGGTCATGACGACGATGGGGAAGGCGTTGCACGTGACCCGTCCCTCCGTGATCTCCGCCTCGCCTTGGGGGTCGTCCGTGCGCACCCGCACCGTGGGATCTCTGCGCCGGGCGCGCAGGAGCTCCGGGATGGTGTACGAGCCCTCCTCGAAGATGCTCAGCAGGTCGTTGGCGAGGTCCAGGTCGCTCTTGTCCAGCTCGTCGATCAGCAGCACCCGGGGCTCGGCGTAGGGGAGCAGCGCCGTGCCGAGGGGGCCGAGCTGGATGTACTCGCCGATCTCCGGTGGCCGGCTGTGCTCGTCGTCCTCGCCGGTTCCGGCCCGCCACGTGGCGGTGTCCTGTACGCGGCCGATCGCGTCGTAGGCGTAGAGCCCGGCATTGAGGGTGGACCGGCTGGTGATGTGCCAGCGCAGCACCCGGCCGAGCCGGAGTTCGCGGCTGATCCGGTAGGCCAGGGCGGACTTTCCGGTGCCGGGCCGCCCGCTGACCAGCAGCGGCCTGCGTAACAGCAGCGTGGCGTTGACCATTTCGGCCTCGTGCCAGGCCGCGTCGGACAGGGCCCGGTCGGGCCACTGCGCGCCCAGCCGGCGGACGATCTCCGCGTCGTCCTGCGGGGGCGGGGGCAGCACGTCGCCGTCGGCGAACCGCCGCCAGGGCGGAGGGGCGGGGATGAGCTCGCTCAGCCGGGTGTCGTGGAGGGGCTCGCCGGTGCCCCGGTAGATCCACCAGCGAGGTCGTACGCGGTCGGCGGTGCGCCCAGTGGGGGTGTCGGGATTTATCATGAACCCTCCACCTCAGCAGAGTCGGAGGAACCTCCCGTAACGGACGCCACCGGCATCCGGGTCGGGTCGTCCCACAGCAGAGCGACGTGCTGGCCGATCAGCGGGTCTACATGCGTTTCGCGCCCATTTGACGCTATCCGGAGCAGCTTGACAATAGTCGGCAGGTGGCAAGGGTTGTGGCTCTTCAGCAGCGACTCCAGCGCCGTGCGGAACGCCGCGCCCTCGGCCCCCGTCCGGGCCCAGAGCACGACGGGAACACCCACGCGCAGCGCCTCCGCCAGCTCGTCCGCCGGTCGCTCGGTGACCTTGTCGGGCGGGCCGCTCAGGATGACCACCGCGGGCGGCGGATCGGAGAGCAGGTGGGGACGGCCGTCCTCGGGAAACCAGTGGACCCGGCCGGCCCGCCCCTCGGTGAAGGCGCGCCACCGTCTCGTCCAGCGGCTGTGCAGGTCGCGCCGCTCCATGCGCTCCATACTCCGTACGACGACCTCGTGGTCTTCCCCCAGGATGCCGACGACGCCCTGAAAAGAGGCCTTACTCCATCGTTCGACTTCCAGATGCAGCAGGTCGCGGGGGAGAACGAACTCCAGGGCCAGGTCGGACGTCAGGCGGTGGGCCCAGTCGGACTCGACCTGCTTGATCAGCGTCCGTACCTCCATCTCCGCGTCCGCCAGCATGACGCGCCGATCCGTTCCCCTGATCTGCCCGCCGGGGCAGGTCCGCTTCCAGTGGGAGAGGATCGCGTCCCTGCCGCCGCCCCGGTCGAGCAGTGGCCGGATGCGGATGATGAGGTAGTCGGAGGGTGTCCAGGCGATCCCCTCCGCGAGGGGTTCGTTCTCGGAAGGGGGATCCGGCACGTGGGCGCTGGGATCGTGCAGGTCCGCCCACGCCAGGATGTCGAACTGGCCGGCCTCCGCTCCCAGCGCCAGCAACTGCCGCAGGACGACGTAGCAGGGCAGCGCCGAGCCGGGTCTGGCGTTCAGCGTCGCCGCGTGCAGGAACACCGTCCAGGGCTCGTTGCACGGCATGTCCGGCAGGGGCAGCCGCCGCTCCTGGAGGAACTCGCGGTAGCGCCGGTGCAGATCGGGAATCGCGACGCCGTCGAGCAGTCTGAAGAGCTCGTCCCAGTCTTCGCTCTCCAGGAGGTCGACCTCCCACGCGGCGGTGGCGACCCTGAGCCGGCGGATCGCGATGGAGGGGCCTTCCAGCCGCTCCAGGCCCTCCACCAGCAGCGCGAGACCGGCCGGCCGTTCGGACAGCTCGTTCATCAGCTTGACGACCAGGCCGCGGATGGAGGTGCCGCCCACGTGGTCGAGGCCGGCGCGCGAGCCGTCACCGCCGAGCTCCTGGACGATGTCGCGCACGATGTCGGCGTTCTGCAGGCACTCGATGCCGACCACCGCGTTGACGAGGTACATCGGTAAGGCGCGTGCGGCGACCGTCATGTGTCCTCCTCCGTACCGGAACAGCACACCTGGTTGAAGATCTCCACGGCCCTGAGAGCGGACGCCGTCTCGCCCCCCACGTTCAGCACCGCCGCGCGCAGCGCGGCGCACCCGCCCTCGTAGTCGGTGCACGCCTGAACGACGGCCTGGAGCTGCTGCCGCGGGTAGGGGTGCTTGCGAATGTTGCGGCGAATGGCCGGGGGCAGTGCCTCGCGCAGCGCCTCTCCCGAGTCGTGCTCGATCTGCGGCACCTCCAGCAGGGCATCCGCGACCCGGTAGCGGGCCTCGGGGGCCGGGGGTCGGCAGCGCGAAGGGGCGGCGCTCCTGACGGCGGTGGCGAGCGGAGGCCAGAGCCGCACGGCCGTCGTCACCGGAAGCATCCACCCGACCTTGGCCGTACGGTCGGTGTGGGCGGCGGTGACCAGGCCGACGACGCGGTGGACCGCCGGATCCCACACCGCCGCGCCGCTGAAGCCGTGCTCCACCGTGGCGCCGGTGGTCCGCAGGCCGTCGAGCTGGACCCAGTCGGGGCAGGGGCCGCCGGAGCCCACCATCCGCGCCGTGGCGATCAGGCCGGACACCGTGCCGTGGGGATAGCCGATGATCGCCACCTGCCGCCCCAGCGGGGCTCCGCAGGACAGCAGCGGTAACGGACCGCAGCCCCGGGGGAGGGGCGGGTGCCCGGCCTCCAGGCGGAGAGCGGCGAAGTCTCCCATGTCGGTGAGCGACGCGCCGGCCGGGAGCGTTCCGAGCGGGGGAGTGGGCGACCAGGCTTCCGGCAGAGATCGGGCGCGGGCGGACCAGCCCCGGCCGTAGAGATCGACGACCAGGTCGCCGTCCGGTTCCGCGCCGGCGGCCGTGACGACGTGAGCGCAGGTCAGGACATGGAGACCGGCCTCGCCGACCATCGCGAGCACGCCCGCGCCCCATAACGCGCCGTCCGCCGACAGCACGCGCACCTGGCCTCTTTCCGGCCCCACGACATTCCTCCCTGGCCTTCTTTCCCGTTATTCGCGCTTTCCGTTATTCGCACCGGAAGACGACCCGGCTCATCCATGCCGGCGAGCCACGCTACAAGTCGATCGAGCATGGCGCGGGTGAGTCCATCAATTTGATTCAGACCCGTTTCCCATGACCATCGAGCCCCTCCGGCCATCGAGGAGGTCAAAGATACTCCCGTCCCGGCGGAGTAGGAAAGGAGGCAAATGGCGTGATCTGTTGTTATGTGTACTTTTCGTTGGTATGCGTACCGCATGCTCGGGTTTGATGTGACTGCAGGGTCTTATGTAAAAAACACGCCATATGGAACCCCGTGGCACCCGATGGAACGCCTCATGTGTGAAGCGCTCCAAAGGGAGATCACATGAGCAGAATCCGCCGCGCCGCCCGGACGATCGCCATCGTCTGCGCGGGGCTCGCGATGACGGCCGGCCTCGTGGCCGCGCCGGCGAACGCCGTCACCGAGATCCGCTGCCAGTTGGGGATCTCCTTCTACAACCCCGAGAGCGACACGTGGATCGTGAGCATCTACGCCTACCTGCCCACCAACCACTTCGACGGGGTCGGTTACGTCGTCAACGGGGCGCGGATAGAGCTCAGCGTCTGGGGCCAGGACACCTTCTCCGACGACTTCCTGTTCAGCGCGGGCACCTATGCGGGATTGTCCAGCCTCAACGTGACCGAGGACCGCATCGAGGTACGGGCGCCCCTGCCGCCGATCTTCAGCGACTCGCTCGACGAGGACTGGGCGGACTCGGACGAGATCTTCGCCCGCGCCCGATGGGTCGACGGGGACGGCGGCACGCTGCAGACCAAGTCCAACGTCGTGCGCGGCTCGTTCTAGACCCGGACGGTCTTTCCCCCGTGGCGCGACGGCCGCACACTCGTGGCATGACGATGCGGCGTATCAGTGCGGCCTTCGCGGTCCTGCTGACGGTCGCCTACCTGGCCTACCTCGTGGCGATCCCGCTCGGCCTGGTGACGCGCCGGCTGGAGGTCCACGAGGTGGCGCTGGCGGCCGGACTGCTGGCCGGGGTCTACTTCGCGGCCGCGCAGTACTCCATCACCGATGTCACGATCGGCGCCGGCGGCGTCACGGCCAGGCTGGACAGGGCCGAGGCGAAGCAGCGGGTGCTGGAGTCCGACCTGCGGGCGATACAGGTGGCGCTGGGCGGGCTGGTGACCAAGTACGAGTGGGGCCACCTGCGGGGGCTCGCGGCCGAGGGGCCCATGATCGCCCGCTCCCGGGAGGACCGGAAGCTGCAACAGGAGCTCGAACGGCTCGACGCGATGGGGTTCGTCGAGCCGCTCGACCCGCGCGGGCTGAACGCGATCTGGGACGACCACGGGCACACCGGCCGGGATTTCGACCTCAAGCCGTACGTCGCGATCACCGACGCGGGCCGCGAATACCTGCGCCTGCGCGAGAGCCTCTGACCGCTAGATCGCCAGATGCACCTGGACGGTGACGGGCCCCAGGCTGCCCTCGATGATGAGGCAGTCGGCCAGCACCGCGCCGAACCTGGCGTTCGCCTTCTCGGCGGCCTCGCCCAGCTCTTCGGCGTCCTCCCGTGACAACACCCGGCGCACGGTCCGCGACGTGACGCGCAGGGGCACGCTCACCTCGACGGACTCCGCCTTGCCGCCGTCGAGCCGCTCGATCGCCTCGCCGATGGCGTAGTCGGCGACGAACGCGCCGAACGATTCGAGCGTGTGCACGCCCGGGCGGTGCTCTTCCAGATATCGCCGGTCCATCTTCTTCGTCATCGTTCCGGGTCCCTTCGCTGTGGTTGCGCTGGGACCAGCGTCGGGCGGACCTGCGGCGGGCGCATGAGTAGGTCCGTACTCAGCGTGGGCAGGGCTAGCATCGTCCGCTATGACCCGATCCTCCTCCTACCTGACCACCACCGCGGACGCCTACGACGCCGTCGCCGTTCTCTACGCCGAGCTCGCCAGGGACGAGCTCGCCCAGGTGCCGCTGGACCGTGCGCTGCTTGCCGCGTTCGCCGAGTTCGTGCAGGCCGCGGGCGCCGGGGCCGTGGCCGAACTGGGGTGCGGCCCTGGACGGGTGACGGCGCATCTGCGGGACCTGGGGCTGGACATCTTCGGGGTCGACCTGTCGCCGGTGATGATCGACCTGGCCCGGGAGACGTACCCGGACCTGCGGTTCGAGGTCGGTTCGATGAACGCGCTCGACGTGGCCGATCGACGAGCTGGCGGGGCTGGCGTACGAGGCCGGGTTCGCGGAGGTCGGCCGGATGTCGCGGGAACATCGCGAGGGAGAGCGGCCGTTCCGGCAGGGCCGTCTCCTCTTGCGCGGACGGGCGGATCGGTAAGATGATCATCTACCGCAAGCCCGCGATCCGGTCCTGAGTGGACCTCTTGGTGCCCCACGCCGGCCGGTACATTCTGGTGGGGGCCGCGTCATCGAGGAGTAGCGCATGCCCGCCATCGTCACCCATGTTCTTTCCGCCACCCTGGCGATGAGCGTGGCCTTCGCCCCGGCGGCCGACGACACCTACAAGGACTACGCCGATCTCGCCGCGAGCGAGGTCGAGGGCGTCGACTACCGGATCTCCACGCGCCGGCCGACCGGCAGCGAGGTGTCGCACATCGCCATCCACGGCGGCGCCATCGAAGGGGGCACCTCCCAGCTCGCCGGCCACGCGGCCCGCGCGGGCGGCCACGCCTTCTACGCCTTCGAGGGCATCAAGAGTTCGGGCAACGGCGACCTGCACATCACCGCCACCGCGTTCGACGAGCCACGGGCGCTCGCCCTGCAGGCCAAGATGACCTCGACCGTCTCCTGGCACGGCGCCGGCGGCACCGAGGCGACCACCTACGTCGGCGGCCTGGACAAGGAGCTCAAGAAGAAGGTCACCGCGAAGCTCAAGGCGGCCGGGTTCGCGGTGGCCGCGACCGTGCCGTCCGGGCTCGCCGGCACCAACCCGCTGAACATCGCGAACCGCAATAAGGCGGACATGGGCCTGCAGCTTGAGATCACCGAGGCGCAGCGCAAGCGCTTCTTCGAGGACGGCAAGCTCAACCGGGCCTGGACCGAGGACAAGGCGCACTGGACGACCGCGTTCTACTCCTACGTCGCCGCGGTCAACGACGCCCTGGCCGACGGCTAGGAAAGCCGGCGGCTAGAAGATCAGGGCGTATTCGACGGCCGTGGCGGCGTAGGACGCGGCCTGGGCCACCACGACGGCGAACAGCGCCACGGCGAGCACGATGACGGATGTGATGGCAGCACGCATGGGAGATCCCTTCCGCTGTCGACCGGCGCTTCCACCATCGCTCACCTAGGGCGGACGGGCAACACCCGTGGAGCGCCGGGTCACCAGGGTGGGGTTGACCGAGAAGCGCACGGCGGCCGTGCGGCCGCCGATGCGTTCGAGCAGCAGCCGCCCGGCCGTCCTGCCCATGATGGCGCCGTCCTGGTCGACGCTGGTCAGCGAGATGTGCGCGAGCCCGATCACCCGGGAGTTGTCGTAGCCCGCCACCGAGACGTCGCCGGGCACGGCGAGCCCGGCCTCGTGGATGGCCGCGAGCGCGCCGGAGGCGGCCTGGTCGGCGCCGGCGAAGATGGCGGTGGGACGCGGGTCGCGGGTGAGCAGGTCGCGCGCCCCCGCGTAGCCGCCCTCCTCGCTGTAGGAGGTGACGGCGAGGGCGATGTGGCGGGCCAGCCCGTGCTCGGCCATCACCCGCTCGTACGTCCTGGCCCTGATCGTCTGGAGCAGGGCCGCCGGCCGCCCCGAGAGGGTGTCCTTCTGCGTGATGTGCGCGATGCGGCGATGCCCGAGCGCGATGAGGTGCTCGACGACCAGCTCGGCCCCGGCCTCGTCGTCGGCCAGCACGCAGTCGTAGAGCGCCGAGCGGTCGTGGCGGCCGAGCACCACGGTGGGCGTGCTCTTGGCCAGGGCTTCGAGCTGTGCCTTGGTGCTGACGGGGGCGACCGTGAGGATGCCGTCCACCTGCCGGTCGACCAGCGCGTCACTCCCGCGGCGCTCCGCCGCCGGATCCCGGCCGCCGCTCTGCACCATGATCGCCTGGTAGCCGCTGCCGGAGATCTCCGCCACCAGCCCTTCGAGGATGTCGGCGAAGAACGGGTTCCTGATGTGCGGCAGCAGCACCCCGATGGTGAAGGTACGCCCGCGCATCGCCCGCGCCGCGTTGTGCGGACGGTAACCGAGCTCGTCGATGGCGGCCTGCACCTTCGCCCGCATCGCGGCGCTGACGCCATAGGCGTTGCGCAGCACCTTCGACACCGCCGTCGTGGACACCTGGGCGTGGCAGGCCACGTCGGTGATCGTCACTCTCCGCCGCCGATCCGGTGTGCCCATGGGCCGCCCTCCTCGACTCGGCGCGGCCAGGTCGCGGGAGTTCAGGGCAGCGCCAGCGATGGGTAACGTTACCCAACCTTTGATCGGATGATGCCTGGCACAGCCATTTGACATTGGGTCACGATTGGGGACCGTTCCCCTGGATCACCTCTTGACGCTCGCTTGAGTAACGCTTACGTTAACTCGCATCGGGGGTGCTTTAAAACGTTTCAACGGACCCGGAGGGGCGTTGTGAAGACCTCGCACCGCATCATGGGAGCGGCGCTCGCCGTTCTCGCGACGGCGGCCCTGACCTCCTGCGGATCGGGCTCGGAACCCGCCGCGGACGGCTCGGCCACCCTGACATTCCTGATCGACAACAGCCAGGGGACCACCGCTACGGCCAAGGCGCTCACCGACGCCTTCATGCAGGCCAACCCCAAGATCAAGATCGAGACCGAGACCAGGCCGGGTGGCAGCGAGGGCGACAACATCGTCAAGACCCGGCTCTCGACGGGCGACATGACGGACGTGTTCTGGTACAACTCCGGGTCGTTGCTGCAGGCCATCAACCCCGCCCAGACGATGGTCGACCTCACCGGCGACCCGGTGCTGCAGAACGTGCAGAAGGACTACCTGCCGGTCGTGAGCCAGGGCGGCAAGGTGTACGGCGTCCCGGCCGGCACGCTGACGGGCGGTGGCATCCTCTACAACCGCAAGGTCTACGACAAACTCGGCCTGAAGGTGCCCGCGACGTGGGCCGAGTTCATGGCCAACAACGACAAGATCAAGGCGGCCGGGATCACCGCCGTGATCTCGACGTTCAAGGACACCTGGACCTCGCAGCTCTTCGTGCTCGGCGACTACTACAACGTCCAGGCCGCGGTGCCGAACTTCGCCCAGGAATACACCGCCGGCAAGGCCAAGTTCGCCACCACCCCGGCGGCGCTGGCCGGCTTCGAGCACCTGGCCGAGGTGTTCACCAAGAAGTACATGAACGACGGCTACGGCTCGGCCACCAACGACCAGGGCGTCAAGATGCTGGCCGAGGGCAAGGGCGCGCACTACGCGATGCTCAGCGGGGCGCTGCCGCCGGTGATCGAGACGCTGCCGCAGGCCGGGACCGACGTCGGCTTCTTCGGCATCCCGGGCACCGACGCGACCAAGCACGGCGCCACCGTCTGGGAGCCGTCGGGCATCTACATCGCCAAGACCAGCGAGAAGCTCGACGCGGCCAAGAAGTTCCTGGCCTTCGTGGCCTCGCCGGCCGCCGCCGACGCGATCAACAAGGCCGTGCCGCCGACGGGGCCGTACCGGATCACGGGTGCCAAGCTGCCCGACAACGCCATCCAGGCCGCCAAGGACCTGCAGACGTACGTGGACGAGGGTCGCACGGCGCCCGCGCTGGAGTTCGTCTCGCCGGTGAAGGGCCCGTCGCTGGAGCAGATCACCGTCGCCGTCGGCTCCGGGCTCACGCCGCCCGCCGAAGGCGGCGCCCAGTACGACAAGGACGTGGAGAAGCAGGCCAAGCAGCTGGGGCTGGACGGGTGGTGACGAAGCAGGCCGCCGGGCCCCGCACGGGGCCCGGCCCGGCCCCCGGCCAGGTCACCCGCCCGGTCAAGCGCCGTTCGGCCTACCCGTACGCGCTCTACCTGCCGGCCGCCGTCGTCTACCTGGTGATCTTCCTGGTGCCGACGGTCATGGCCTTCTACTTCTCGCTCACCCGCTGGACCCTGTTCGACAGCACCTTCGTCGGGCTGGACAACTTCCGCGACTTCCTGTCCGAGCAGAACCTGCGCATCGGCTTCGCCAACACCCTGATCTACGCGGTGCTCACCTCCGGGCTGAAGGTCGTGCTCGGGCTGCTGCTCGGCGTGCTCCTCACCTCCCGGCTGCGGCTGCGCGGATTCCTGCGCTCGGTGGTGTTCTTCCCGGTCCTGGTGTCCACCGTGGCCGTCGGCATCACCTTCAGCGTGCTGCTCAAGCCGGACACCGGCCTGGTCAACCAGGCGCTCGCGCTGGTGGGCATCGACGGCGGCGACTGGCTGGGCGACGCGAACACGGCGCTGCTGTCGGTCGCGCTGGTGGACGTGTGGAAGGGGGTCGGCCTGGCCACGGTCATCTACATCGCCGGCATCATGTCGATCCCGCAGGAGTATTACCAGGCGGTCATGGTGGACGGCGGGGGCGCGTGGCACCGCTTCCGGCACATCACGCTGCCGCTGAGCTGGCCGGCGACGTATTCGGTGATCATTCTGTCGTTCATCGGCGGGCTGCGCTCGTTCGACCTAATCTGGACGATGACGCGCGGCGGGCCCGGCTTCACCAGCGACACCATCGCCTCGATCATCTACAAGCAGTATCAGGCCGGTTTCTTCGGCCTGTCGACGGCGGGCAACGTCATCCTTTTCATCGTGGTCACCGTGATCGCGGTCCCGCTCAACTACTACCTCGGCAAGAGGCAGGTGGCCGCATGAGAGCACTGCGCAGGCTCAGCGCCGAAGCGGTCGCGCTGGTCGTGGCCACCGTGGTCTTCCTGGTCCCGTTCGCGCTCATGCTGCTGACGGCCGTCAAGGACCGTACGCAGGCCATCGACCTGGACTTCTCCTGGCCGACGAGCTGGCCGATCGTGCAGAACTTCATGGCCGTGATCGAGGCGCGCGACTACGTGCTGCTGCGCGCGTACGTCAACAGCACGATCCTGACCGTGGCGTCGGTCGCCCTGATCGTCATCTTCGCGGCGATGGCCGCGTTCGTCCTGCAGCGCAGGCCCGGCAAGGTCGCCAAGGTGGCCGACTTCCTGGTGCTGTCGGGGCTGATCATCCCGCCCGCGGTCGTTCCGACGATCTGGCTGCTGCAGGCGCTCGGGCTGTTCAAGACGCTGCCCGGGCTGATCCTCGCCGAGGTGGCCTTCAACCTGTCGTTCGCGATGCTGCTGTTCCGCGCCTTCATCGCGGCCATCCCCCGCGAACTGGACGAGGCCGCCCAGATCGACGGCTGCGGCGGGCTGCGGCTGTTCTTCCAGGTGATCTTCCCGCTGCTCCGGCCGGTCACCATCACCGTGATCCTGACCAGCTCGGTGAGCGTCTTCAACGACTTCGTCAATCCGCTCTACCTGCTACCGGGCGACGACAACGCCACCGTGCAGGTGACCCTCTACAACTTCCAGAGCCAGTACAACACCCAGTGGAACCTGCTGTTCATGGACATCGTGCTCATCACGATTCCGCCGCTGCTGCTGTTCATCTTCTTCAACCGCAAGATCGTCGCCGGGATGACCGCCGGCGCCATCAAGGGCTGATCTAAGGAGTATCTTGCTGATCGTCACGGCACCCACCTACGAACACCACCAAGACCCCCTCGGCATCGGCGAACCGGCCCCCCGCCTGTCGTGGACCGTCACCACCGACCTCCCCGGGTGGCGGCAGCAGGCGTACGAGATCGAGCTCAGCGACGGCACCGCCACCGGCCGCGTCGAGTCGGACGAGTCGGTGCTCGTGCCCTGGCCGGGCGCGGCGCTGGGCGCGCGCGAGCGGCGCGGCGCGCGGGTGCGCGTGCACGGCGCCGACGGCTCGGCCGGCGACTGGAGCCCCTGGTCATATGTGGAGACCGGGCTGCTGGACGCGGGCGACTGGCGCGCCGAAGCGGCCGCGCCGCCGCTGGAGCTGCTCGGCGTGCCCGACGGGCCCGCGCTGCTGCTGCGCCGCGACTTCAGCCTGCGCGCCCCCGTCGAGCGGGCCCGCCTGTACGTCACCGCGCACGGCACGTACGAGATCGAGCTGAACGGCCGGGTGGTCGGCGACGACGTGCTCGCCCCCGGCTGGAGCAGCTACGCCCACCGCCTGCGCTACCGCACCCACGACGTCACCGAGCTGCTGCGCGAGGGCGCCAACGCCGTCGGCGCCACCCTTGCCGACGGCTGGTACCGCGGCCGCATCGGCTTCCTCGGCGGCAAGACCGACCTGTACGGCGACCGCACCGCCCTCATCGCCCAACTGGAGATCACCTACGCCGACGGCGGCACCGACGTCGTGGTCACCGACGGCGAGTGGCGCTGCGCGACCGGCCCGGTCACGGCGGCCAGCCTGTACGACGGCGAGAAGCACGACGCCCGCCTGCTCCCGTCAGGCTGGTCGGAGCCCGGTTTCGACGACTCCGCCTGGCTGCCCGCCGACGCCCTCGCCCACGACGCCGCCCTGCTCGTCGCGCCGACCGGCCCGCCCGTGCGCCGCACCGAGACCCTGGCCCCGGTCGAGGTCCTGACAGGCCCGGACGGGGAGACCATCCTCGACTTCGGCCAGAACATCGCCGGCCGCCTGCGCATCCGCGTCCAGGGCCCGCCCGGGCACACGGTCACGCTGCGCCACGCCGAGGTCCTGGAGAACGGCGCCCTGGCCCTGCGCCCGCTGCGCGACGCCGCCGCGCTCGATCAGTACACGCTGCGCGGCGACGCCGAGCCCGAGGAATGGGAGCCCCGCTTCACCACGCACGGCTTCCGCTACGCCCAGATCGACGACTGGCCAGGCGAGCTGGACCCGGCCGGCGTGCGAGCCGTCGTCTGCCACACCGACATGCGTCCCATCGGCACGTTCGAGTGCTCCGACCCGCTGCTGAACCGGCTGCACGACAACGTGCGGTGGAGCATGCGCGGCAACTACGTCGACATTCCCACCGACTGCCCGCAGCGCGACGAGCGGCTCGGCTGGACCGGCGACATCCAGGTGTTCGCCCCTGCCGCCGCCTTCCTCTACGACTGCGCGGGCCCGCTGGCCTCCTGGCTCGCCGACCTGGCCGCCGAACAGGCCGAGGTGGGCACCGTGCCGCACTTCGTGCCGTGGGTGCCGCTGGCGTTCGACGTCTCGCCCACCGCCGCGTGGGGTGATGCCGCCGTACTCGTCCCGTGGGTGCTCTACCAGCGCTTCGGCGACCTCGACCTGCTGCGCGCGCAGTACGGGAGCATGACCGCCTGGGTGGACCAGGTGCACTCGCTGACCGGCGACGACCACCTGTGGGACGAGGGCTTCCAGTTCGGCGACTGGCTCGACCCCGCCGCGCCGCCGGACGACCCGCGCAAGGCGCGCACCGACCACGCGCTGGTCGCCACCGCCTACCACGCCTGGTCGGCCCAGGTCGTGGCCGACACGGCGGCGCTGCTCGGCCACGACGCCGACGCCGCCCGCTACGCCGAGCTGGCCTCGAAGGTGCGTACGGCCTTCCGCGGCGAATTCGTCACGCCGTCGGGCCGGCTGGCCTGCGACACCCAGACCGCCTACGCCCTCGCCCTGCACGTGGGCCTGCTGGACGGGCCTGGGCAGCGGGAACGGGCCGGGCGTCGGCTGGCCGAGCTGGTCGCCGCCGACGACCACCGCATCGGGACCGGGTTCGTCGGCACGCCGCTGATCTGCGACGCGCTGTGCTCGGTGGGCGCGTACGACACCGCGTACGCGCTGCTCACCCAGCGCAACCGCCCGTCGTGGCTGTATCCGGTGACGATGGGAGCCACCACGATCTGGGAGCGCTGGGACAGCCTGCTGCCGGACGGGTCGGTCAATCCGGGTGAGATGACCTCGTTCAACCACTACGCCCTGGGCGCGGTGGCCGACTTCCTGCACCGCACGGTCGCGGGGCTCGCCCCGGCCGCCCCCGGCTACCGGCGCCTGCGCGTCGCGCCCCGGCCCGGCGGCGGGCTGACCCACGCTTCAGCCGGTCTCGACACGCCGTACGGGCCGGCCGCGGTCGCCTGGACCAAGGAGGGCGAGACGCTCACGGTCACCGCCACGGTGCCGCCCGGCACGGTCGCGGAGGTGGACCTGCCGGGAGCCGAGCCGCAGGAGGTGGGGGCGGGCACGCACGAGTTCACGGTGAGGTGCCGGTAGTGCGCCGTTCATGAGTAGGGGTTACTCATCCCCTCGTTCCGGGGCCGCCTCAACACTGAGGGAGCCATCGGAACAGGGGAGAGAACGGTGAAACACGCAATCAGCATTTTAGGAGTCGCCGGCGCGGTCGTCTGGGGTGCCCCGGCCATGGGCGCCACAGCGAACGCGCCGGGCTGCAACGCGGCGGCCGCGTACTACGACGTGGTCCCGACGAGCGCCAACCGGGTGCAGATCGGCCAGGCGGTGCACTGCCTCATCGACGCCGAGCGCGCCAAGGCCGGGCTCGCCCCGCTCACGCGCAACGGCCCGCTGGACAGCGCGGCGACCTCGCACGCCAATGCCGCCGCGAGCCTCAAATGGTGGCGGCCGGGCGCGAACTCGCACAACAACCCGCAGACCGGCTCAACGCCGGGAAGCAGGATCACGGCCGCGGGCTACTGCCCGAACCCGCGCTCGTGGGCCTACGCCGAGACCACGTACACCGGCTGGGGCCCCGGCGCGGGCACGCCGCGCGCCGCCGTGCGCTGGTGGGTGTACGTCAGCACGTTCGGCCACCGGCAGATCGTGCTGAGCCCGACGATGGCCGACGTCGGGATCGGGGCCGCGGCGGGGTCGGCCGACCCGGCCGGGGCGAGCGCGAGAGACGGCGGGACGTACGTGGTCGACTTCGGCCGCTGCCAGCGATGACCCTGCGGGGTGTCGCTACTTCGGGCCGCCGACACCGAGTGACCTGCCGATCAGCTCCGGGTTCTCCGCGACGTCGAGCAGCGCCGTGGCGTAGTCGGCGCGGGTGAGTTGCCAGCCGCCACCGGTCGCGTCGTTCTCGAAGTCGATGTGGGTGCCGCCGGCGGGCGGCTTGTCGTTGAGCATGGTCCCGCGCACGATGCTCCAGTCGAGGTCGCTGGCCTGCAGCATGCCCTCGGCCCTGGACAGGTCGGCGTAGGGAGCGCGGAAGGCGAGCCAGGCCAGCGCGACCACCAGCCGGGGGCGAGTGGCGACGATCGAGCGGCTGCTGGTCATCACCAGCCGCCGCACCCCGGTCTCGGGCATGGCCTCGATCAGGGCGAGCGCGATGCCGCTGCCGCCGACGGCGCAGATCACCGCGTCCTGGCCGGGCAGCGCGGTACGTAGCGCGTCGGCGTCCGTCGCGTCTCCGCGCACCACGTCGCGCAGCCCGGTGACGTCCTTCACGGCCTCGGGTCGGCGGGCGAACGCGGTGATCTCATGGCCTCGCCGGACGCCCTGGGTGAGGACATGCCTGCCGGTACGGCCGGCGGCGCCGATCACGAGAAGCCTCATGGGGCGATCATCTTCATTGCGATATGCATTATGGCATTGTGCCATAATTGCGCTCAGGAAGAGAAGTGCATGACAACGCCCAGGCCGACGACGTGCATGAGCACGACCGCCGCGATCAGCGTCACGAACACGAACTTGGCCGGGCCGTGTTCGAAGTGCTCGCCCTCCTTCAGGGGAGGGAGCTTGGCCTGGCGCTCGGCGATGCGCTCCTCCAGCGGCTTGCGGTGAAACACGGGGCTCTCCAGAAGTTGGCGTGCTAATGATTGGCGTGCTATTAGTTTGTACACCAAGTAATTTAGCAGAGGCCGCCGGAGGTGCGTCCCGATGGAGCCTGTGACAGAGGCGACAGATCTGCTGGCGCTGGACCGGCAGGTGTGCTTCGCCCTCAGCGTCGCCTCGCGCAGCGTGATCGGGCTCTACCGGCCGCTGCTGCAGCCGATGGGCCTCACGCATCCGCAATACCTGGTCATGCTCGCGCTCTGGGAGAACGAACCGCTGTCGGTCAAGGAGCTGGGGGAGCTGCTCCAGCTCGACCCCGGCACCCTGTCGCCGCTGCTCAAGCGGCTCCAGGCGCTGGGCTACCTCAGCCGCGAGCGCAACAGCCAGGACGAGCGGGCGCTGGCCGTGACCCTGACCCCCGCCGGGCGGAAGCTGCGGGCGGAGGCGGAGAAGATCCCGCCGGCCATCGTGGCGCGGCTCGGGATGAGCCTCGAAGAGCTGCAGGAGCTGCACCGGTCGCTGACGCGGGTGATCGCGGCGACGCGGCGCGAGGCGCCCTGAGGGTTCGGACGCCCCCCGCGATGATCACGGGGGGCATCCGGCTCAGGCCAGTTCGATGGCGGCGCCGGGGCATACGGCGGCCGCCTCGCGTACCAGATCGTGCTGGTCGTCGCCCGGCTCGGCCTGGAGCAGGATGACGATGCCGTCCTCATCGCGCTGGTCGAACACCTCCGGCGCGATCAGCACGCACGACCCGGCGCCGCAGCACTTGTCCTCGTCGACGATGACCTTCATGGTGTCTTCCTCTCTCTCGCCAGCGGACTCACCAGTGGACTCACCAGCGGACTCGCCGGCGGACTCACCAGCGGACCGGAACGGTGGCCAGGCCGCCTACGGCGAGCCCCTCCACGCGCTCCAGCTCCGCCACGGGCACGGCCAGCTCCAGCGTCGGGAGCTTGCGGAGCAGCACTTCGAGCACGACCTGCAGCTCGGTACGCGCCAGCGCCTGCCCCAGGCAGGAGTGCGCGCCGGCGCCGAAGGACAGGTGCGTGTTCGGGCTGCGGCTCAGGTCCATCTGGTCGGCGTCCTCGAAGACGCTCTCGTCGCGGTTGGCCGAGGCCATGCTGCACACCACGGTGGTGCCCTTGGGCAGGTGCGTGCCGCTGACCTCGGTCTCCTCGGGCAGGTAGCGCGGCAGGCCGAACCCGGAGTTGGCGTCGAGCCGCAGCGTCTCCTCCACGGCCGTACGGACCAGCTTCGGGTCGGCGAGCAGCTTCTCCCACTGGCCACGGTCGGCCAGCAGCATGCCGACCATCTTGCCGATCATGTTGGCGGTGGTCTCGTGCCCGGCGACCAGCAGCGCCATGCCGGTGACCAGGATCTGGATGTCGGACAGGCCGCCATCCTCGGGGCCGCCGACCGCGATCAGCTCGCTGAGCAGGTCGTCGCCCGGCTGCTCCCGCTTGGCGGCGACGTGCTCGGACATGTACTGGAAGAACTCGGCCTGCGCGGTGTCGATGTCGCTCTTGCTGTAGCGGGTGAGGTTGAGCAGCGTGTCGGACCAGTACGAGAACCGGTCGCGGTCCTCGGCCGGCACACCGAGCATGTCGCAGATGACGTACACCGGCAGCGGGAAGCCCAGGCTCGCCTTGAGGTCGCCGGGCGCGCCGCGCTCGATCATCTCGTCGAGGAGGTCCTCGGCGATCTGCGCCATCCGGGGTCGCAGGGCCGCCATGCGCTTGGCGGTGAACCACTTGCCGACCAGGCGCCGCCAGTGCAGGTGCTCCTCGCCGCTGTCGGGGATGATCGCCGCGAACTCACTGCTGAACACCCCGCCGCCCTCCGCCGACAGCCGGGCCGCGTCGGGGGCGTTGAGCTGACGGGTGAAACGCGGGTCGGCGAGCACCTCCTTGACGTCCTCGTACCGGGTCAGCAGGGTCGCCTGGTCGCCACTGGGCAGTCGCACGTGGGCCACCGGGCACGTGCCGCGCAGCTCCGCCCACTCCTTGGGCGGCTCCAGCGCCGCCTCGCTGGGGATCGGGTAGCGCAGGACCTGCTCGTTCACACTCATGAGGCTTCTCCTTGTGAATGGATGGGTGATCGGCCGTGCGGAGCCGTCACGCGGACGCGACGGCCTGGCCGGCGAGGTGCTCCTGACGCAGCAGGCGGGCCTGCTTGGCCATGTTCCAGCCGAGCACCCCGGTGACCTGGCCGGCCTCGCGGTAGACGGCGGTGAAGCGGTTGCCCTCCGGGTCGCCCTCGGCGACGCTCACCTCGGCCGCCGGCGACGGGAGGCCGTGGGCCTGGAGCTTGACGTCGTACTGGTCGGTCCAGAAATACGGGACCGGCGTGTACGCGCGATCGGCGCCGAGCAGGTTGGCCGCCACCACCTGGGCCTGCTCGGTGGCGTTGGTCCGGTTCTCCAGGCGCAGCCGCCTGCCCAGCCCCTCGTGCTCCCAGCGGGCCACGTCCCCGACGGCGTAGACGCCCTCGGCGGCCCGGCAGCGCGCGTCGCACTCCACCCCGTCGTCCATGGTCAGCCCGCTGCCGGCCAGCCAGCCGGTCGCCGGGCGGGAACCGATGGCCACCACGACCGCGTCGGCGGGCAGCAGCTCACCGGTGACCAGCCGGACGCCCGTGACCCGCCCGCCGTCGCCCACCAGGCCCTCCACCGCGACGCCGAGCCGCAGCCGCACGCCGCGTGCGGTGTGCAGGCGGCCGAGCATCGCGCCGACCACGTCGCCGACCTGGTCGCCCAGCAGGGCGTGGCCCATGCCGGCGAGGGTGACGTCGAGGCCCATGGCGCGGGCGGTGGCGGCGATCTCCGCGCCCAGCACCCCTTCCCCGACGACCACGAGCCGCTTGGCGGCGGTCAGGTGGGCGCGCAGGGCGAGGGCGTCGTCCAGGCCGCGCAGCCCGTGCACGCCCGCCAGCCCGTCCTGGCCGGGCAGACGACGGGGGGTCAGGCCGGTGGCGATGACCACGGCTCCGGCCCGCAGCACTCGGCCGGAGGCGGTGGTGACGGACCGCGTGGCCGCGTCCAGTGCGACGGCGGGTTCGCCCAGCACGAGGTCGGCGCCCAGGGCGTCGAGCTGCGCGCGCTCGCGGAGCTGGGCGCGGGCGGGCTCCCAGTCGCCGGCCAGGATCTGCTTCGACAGCGGCGGCCGGTCGTAGGGGGCATGGAGCTCGGCGCCCAGCATCGTCAGCCGGCCCTGGTATCCGTGCCGCCGCAACGCCTCGGCCGTGCTCAGCCCGGCGGCCGACGCGCCGACGATCAGGATGCTCTCGGGCGGAGTCACCGGGCCTCGCTCCGGCGGGCAAGGGCACGCATGGGCATATGACGTGATCCTTTCGGTCGTCCTTGACTTCAGGTTACCCTACAGGTGTCGGAAATCGTACAAGTGTAGGTTGAAGGTAGGGTTAACGACGTGGCCACGACAAAGAGCGGCAGCGCGCCCGCGGGCGACAGGCGCGTGCGCCGCACTCATTCGGCCCTGGCACGCGCGCTCCTTCAACTCGTCGCGGAACGTGACCTCGCCCGGGTCACCGTCGCCGACGTCGCCGAACGTGCCGAGGTGAGCCGCTCGACCTTCTACGACCACTACCGCGACGTGCACGAACTCGCCGAGGCGGCGTGCACCGCGATGATCGACGCCCTGATCGAGTCGCTGCCCGTGCCAGGGCCGGGGACGGCGGATCCCGGGGAGGAGGCGACCCAGTCGCTCCAGGCGTTCTTCGCCAGCCTCGCCGAGCACGCCGGGCTCTACCGCGCGCTGCTGGGGCCGCAGGGCAGCGCGCGCGTGGCCGACCACATCCGCCGCCGCACCACCGTGGCGATTCACGACCTCATGCGGCAGGCCGTGGCCGGGGGCGAGTTGCCGCAGCGGGGCGGCTCACCGCCGGACGGGCCGCCGGAGGGGCCGCACGACGTCCCGGCCGCGTTCACCGCCGGGGCGCTCATCGGGGTGGCCGCCGACTGGCTGCAACGCGGCTGCCCGCGCACCCCGGCCGAGATGGCCGCTCTGACGTGGCCGTTGTTCGCCTCGCTGCACCGGCTGGACACGTGAAAAGGGGCGGCCACGTCGTGGTGGCCGCCCTGAAACCGCTCACGGCGTCACGAACGTGATC
Organism: Nonomuraea solani; assembly: GCF_900108335.1. GTDB lineage: Bacteria > Actinomycetota > Actinomycetes > Streptosporangiales > Streptosporangiaceae > Nonomuraea > Nonomuraea solani. The sequence goes on along the minus strand of NZ_FNVT01000006.1, from coordinate 199,228 downwards.
CAAAGAGGGGAGTGGCGTTTTTGTCGCATGGAGCAGGGGGTCAGTGCGTCAGAAATGTCTGGTGGTCGGCCTGTGCCAGCAGGCGGAAGAAGCCGGCCACCCGCAGCGCGGCGCGGGCCGCCAGGCGGAGCGGGGCAGGGTGGTGAGGGGCGTAGGCCAGGGCCCACAGACGGGGTACTCGGTTCACGGCACCCAGCCTGGTCGCCGTCCCACCCATCGGTCCAACACTTCTCTGCGCTGACACCCATCTCTAGATTAGATGGGTGGAAATTCGCCAGGTCCGGCATTTCGTGGCCGTCACCACGCACGGCAGCTTCACCGCGGCGGCGCGGGCCGAGCTGATCGTGCAGTCCGCGCTCAGCTCCTCGATCCGCAAGCTGGAGCGCGAGCTCGGCGCCGAGCTGTTCGAACGGACCGGCCGCCGGCCCCTGCTCAGCCCGGCGGGAGAGGCGTTCCTGCCGGCCGCGCGGGCGCTGCTGGCCGAGGCCGACGCGGCGCGCGAGGCGGTCTCGGCGGTGACCGGCCTGAGCGCCGGGCGGGTGGCCATCGGGACGATCCAGACGCTCACCAGCGTCGATCTGCCCCGCGAGCTGGCCGCCTTCCACCGGGCCTGGCCCGGCGTGCAGATCTCGGTCCGCGACGCCACCACCGAAGACCTGCTCGACGCGCTGCTGGCCCGCGAGCTGGACCTGGCCTACCTCGCCCTGGACGACTCCGGGCTACCCGACGGGCTGACCGGCTTCGCCTCCTGGCAGGAGGAGCTGGTGCTGATGACCGCCCCCGAACACCGGCTGGCCGGAGCGGGGCGCACCCTGCTGTCCGACCTGGTCGCCGAGCCGTTCGTGGACTTCCGGGCGGGCACCGGGCTGGAGACCACCGTGCGGCGGCTGGCCGCCCACTGCGGGCTGAACCGGCAGATCACCTGCGAGGTCACCCAGATCCGGCTGCTGGCCGACCTCGTCCGGGCGGGCATCGGGGTGGCCATCGTGCCCCGGCAGGTCGCCGAGTCGGCGGGGCTGCCCGGCGTACGGATCCGGCAGCCCGACCCGCTCAGGACCGTGGTCCTGGCCGGTCGCGGCCCCGATCTCGCCAACCCGGCCGCGAACGCGCTGCTGAAGCAGCTCACCGCCGTGCGGTGATCACACGGGCACCCCGAGGGCCAGGAGCGCGGTGTCGTCGTCGAGGCCCTCGCCCAAGGTGGTCTGCGACGATCCCGAAGCCTGGGTCGTGATCAGCCAGAGGACGAGAGGTGGTGAGCGCAGCGGTGGAGTCGGACGGTGCCGCGGGGGATCGGGTGGTCACAACGACGAGCGTTCGGTGCCCTCCGGCTGGCTGGAAGGGCCCCAGACGGTAGAGGTCTGGGTCTTCCCGGCCGATGCGCCGGTCAAGGAGGTGGCGAAGGGCGTGAAGAACGCCCCGACCTGTTCCGGTGTCACGCAGTCCTGTGAGGAGAACAGCGGCTCGTGGGCGCTGACACGGGACGAAGTGCGCGAACGGCTGTCCGTCACCTTGGGCCGGATCGTGATCAGCGTCCTGCGGTCGTCCCCTCGGCCGGTGCCCGGGGACGCGGAGTCCCCGGGCACGCTTCGTCAGCGGCGCAGGTCCAGTCGCACCCTGGCGAGCCAGGCCCCCCAGCCGTCCTGCGGCTGGCTGTCCTCGACGCGCAGGTAGAACGTCTGGGCCGTCCCGCGCAGCTCGTTCAGGTCCAGCGTGCGCGGCGACCGGTTGGACAGGTCGCGCACGTTGGCGCTCTCCTGCAGCACCGTCCGCCAGGTCCGGTTGTCGGGCGAGACCCGCACCAGGAACTGGTTGCCGATGTCCAGCGTCAGCGAACCCCCGCTCACCTGCGGCGGGAGCTGGAACCGGTAGGTGGCGTGGCTGTCGCCGTCGGTGAACCGGGCCCGCCCGTCGAAGACCTCGCCGTTGAGCTGGGACCCGTCCTCCTCCAGCAGCCACGGAGCCTCGGCCGCGGTGCCGGGGGTGAACTCCACGGTGTCACCGATCACCGTGATCGCGACCTGCTCGGTGGCTGGACCCTGGCCGGAGGTCGCGGCGAGCCGGACCACGTGGCTGCCGGGACCCGTCGTCGCGGGCACCACCACCTGGAACGACAGCGTCTGGGACGCCCCCGCGGCGATGGGCCCGAAGTCGGCGGCGGCCGGCTGGATCGTCCAGCCCTGCGGCCCGGTCACCGTCAGCCGCCCGGAGGCGGGCCCGGCGGCGTGGTTGGCGACCGTCACCGGGAGCGTCACGGTCTCTCCCGGCCCGGCGAAGGCGCCGGCGGCCTCGATGACCAGCGGAGAGGTGGCCGGCGGCGCGGGGGCGAGCAGTTCGATCTCCGCGAGCGACGTGCCGCCGGTGAACCTGATCCGGTAGTGGTCGTACGCGCCGGGGTTCGCGATCTTGAACGGGCGCGTCTGCAGCCGCCACTGGAACGACTCGCCCGACCGCTCGTCGAGCACCTTCCACGCCTCGCCGTCGGCGGAGCCCTCCAGGACCCAGCCGGCCGGGTCCTCGGACGGCTGGCCGGCGCCCGAGGTGAGCGTGTAGAAGCGGATCTGGCGCTGGTCGGCGAAGGAGTAGCGGACCCACTCGGGGAGTGTCGCCCGGGTGGCCGAGTCGTCGTCGAACAGCGCGTTCACGTTGGCGCCGCCCGCCGCCGACGCCGTGCCGCGCCCCGGTCCCGTGGCGTCGCGCAGCGGCTCGGGCACGCGGTCGTCGCCGGTGATCGACGGCGGTGCGGCGCCCGCGCCGGTGCCCCAGCGCGACGGCCGCGGCCCCATCGTGAACTCCAGCTCGCCGCCCTTGGCGATCAGGTCGTGCGGCAGGTACGTCTTGTCGTATGCCTTCCCGTTGACCTTCACGCCCTGTACGTAGACGTTGAGCGCGCTGTTGCCCGGCGCGCTGACGACCAGCTTCTTGCCGCCCTCCAGGTGCAGGGTCGCCTTCTTGAACAGCGGCGAGCCGATCGCGTAGGACGGGCTGCCCATCTGCAGCGGGTAGAAGCCGAGCGCGCTGAAGACCTGCCAGGCCGACATCTCGCCGTTGTCCTCGTCGCCCGGGTAGCCCTGGCCGATCTCGCTGCCCAGGTAGAGCCGGGAGAGCGCCTCGCGTACCTTCTCCTGGGTCTTCCAGGGCTGACCGGCGTAGTCGTACATGTAGGCGAGGTGGTGCGAGGGCTGGTTGCTGTGGCCGTACTGGCCCATGCGGATGTCGCGGGCCTCGCGCATCTCGTGGATGATCCCGTTGTACGAGCCGGGGAACAGCGCCGTCTCCTGGGTGGCGAAGAACGTGTCCAGCTTGGCCGCCAGCTTGTCCGCGCCGCCGTAGAGGTTGGCCAGGCCGCGGCCGTCCTGCGGCACGTGGAAGGCCATGTTCCAGCCGTTGGTCTCGGTGTAGTCGAAGCCCCACGTGCGCGGGTCGTAGGCGCCCGGCTTGCGGCGGAAGGAGCCGTCGGCGTTCCGGCCCTGGAAGAAGCCCGTGGCCGGGTCGAACATGTGCACGTAGTTGAGTGCCCGGTTCCTGAAGTATTCGTGCTCCTCCAGGTAGCGGGCCCGCTCCGCCCCGGTGGCGCGCTCGGCGAGGGCCTTGGCCATGTTCGCGATGCCGTAGTCGTTGATGTAGCCGTCCATCGCCCACGACATGGCCTCGCCGGTGGACTGGATGCTCGTGTAGCCGAGGAAGACGGAGGTGGGCAGGCCCTTGCGGCCCACGTGGCGGGTGGGCGGGGCGACGGTGGCGTTCTTGACGGCGGCCTCGTACGCCTTCTTGGCGTCGAAGCCGGTCACGCCCTTGAGGTAGGCGTCGGCGAAGGCGACGTCGGAGCTCGTGCCGACCATCAGGTCGGCGTAGCCCGGCGACGACCAGCGGGCGATCCAGCCGCCGTCCTCGTACTGCCGGACGAACCCGTCGACCATCTCGCCCGCCGTCTTCGGCGTGAGCAGCGCGTACGCGGGCCAGGTCGTGCGGTAGGTGTCCCAGAAGCCGTTGTTGACGTACACCTTGCCGTCCGCCACCCGCGCGACCGGCGGCGACGTGGTGCCGGACTGGACGGCGTGCCTGTACACCGGCGCGGCCGCGGTGCCGGTGTTCTCGAAGCCCGAGTTGGGATAGAGGAACAGCCGGTAGAGGTTGGAGTAGAGCGTGGCGAGCTGGTCGTCGCTCGCGCCCTCCACCTCGATGACGCCCAGCTTGGCGTCCCAGGCCCGCTGAGCCCGCTCGCTCACCGTCTCCAGCGTGTCGGTGGCGGCGATCTCCAGCTCCAGGTTCCGCCTGGCCTGCTCCACGCTGATCAGCGAGGACGCGATGCGCATGCTCACCGTACGGCTCGCGCCCGCGTCGAAGGACAGGTAGCCGAGCACGTTGTCGCGGCCCTGCCCGGTCAGCTTGGCGCCGCCGGTGACCGGGCGGTCGAAGACGGCGTAGTAGAACATCCGGGTGGCGCCGGTGGACAGGTCGCTGCGCACGTCGGAGTAGCCGGTGACGGCGCCGCCGGACACGTCGAGGGTGAGGCCGCCGCTGTTGCCGACATTGTCGAAGATCAGCTTGGCCGAGGAGCCGGGGAAGGTGAAGCGGGCCAGGGCGGCGTGGTCGGTCGGCGCGATCTCGGTCTTGAGGCCGTTGTCGAAGGTGACCGCGTACAGGTGCGGCGACGCGACCTCCCGCTCGTGGCGGAACGGCAGCGCCCGCGCGGTACGCGACGGATCCGGCGCCCCCTCGGCCACGGAGGGCATGAACTGGAACGTCTGCCGGTCGCCCATCCACGGGCTGGGCTCGTGGCTGGCGGTGAACGCCTGGATCTCCGGCAGGTTGGCGGCGTTGTTGGCCCGGTGGTACTCGTAGAGCCAGCTGATCGAGCCGGCGTTGGTCATCGGGGTCCAGAAGTTGAACCCGTGCGGCACCGCGGTGGCCGGGAAGTTGTTCCCGCGCGAGAATCCGCCGGTGGAGTTCGTGCCCCGGGTGGTGCTCACGTACTGGGAGGGCCCGGCCTGCCGGCCCCGCGCGAGGCCCGCGTCGTACGGCTGCCGCTTCCGCGCCGAGACGATCTTGATGTCGTCCACCCACCCGCGGAACCCGGCCGGACCGGCGGGGCTGTCGTAGGCCACCAGGATGCGCTCGATGCGCTTGCCCTGGGCCACCTCGCCGATCAGGGAGCGCTTGTAGTTCCACTGGTCGGCGTAGAGGGTCTTGGACGCGCCCTGCTGCCGTGGCGCGACGCGCACCCCGTGCTGGTCGACGGCCTTCAGGTCGCTGAGGTAGGTGCCGTCCTCGAACAGCAGGTCCACGGAGACGTACGTGCTGGGATAGCGCAGGTCGGCCGCGGTGAACTCGGGAAAGACCAGGTACGAAAGCTCCGTCGTGGCGGTGACCGGGATGTCCACCTCGAACACCTTGTTGGTGGAGTGGCCGCCGGTCTGCGCGGTGGTGCCGCCCGCGTACTGGAAGGCGTGCGTCCCGGAGAAGCCGGCCCGCGGCTTGGCGACGAATCCGCCACTTGGGCCTGTGCCGACCTGGCTGCGCATGTCGCTGGGCGGCCGGGGGCCGGTCCGGCCGTCCGACAGCTCCCACTCCGCGAGCTGCAGCGTCGAACCGCTGCCGACCCGGGTGACGTTCAGCCGGTAGTGGGCGTAGGCGGTCGTGTTGGTGAACCGGTATTCCTTGCGCAGCAGGCGGCTCGCGAACGTCTCGCCGGTGCGGGTGTCCAGGGTGGTCCAGCTCTGGCCGTCCTGCGAACCCTGGAGCTGCCAGTCGCGCGGGTCGCGCTCGGGGGCGTCGTTGGCGGAGGTCAGCGCGTAGTGCACGACCGCGACCGGTTCGGACAGCGCGTACTGGGCCCAGCCGGTGCCGGTGAACACCAGCCACTTCGTGTTGACGTCACTGTCGGCCAGGTTCTCCTTCACCTCGCCGCCGGCCGTGTACTCGCCGCTGGCGGTGACCCGGGTGACCTTGTCCGAGACGCCGCCCTCGATGCCGCCGGGCAGGCTGCCGGTGACGTTGGCGGCCTTCTTGACGCCGCGGGCGTTGGTCTCGGTGGTGTTGACCCAGGTCGGCGGCGGGTCGCCCGGCTCGAACGAGGTGGCGAAGGCCGCTCCCTCGCTCTGGGCCAGCACCTGCCCGTCCCGCGCCGCCCGCCGCACCTCGTCGGCCGAGGCGGCCGGTTCGGTGGTGCGCGGATCGGGGGGCGGGCTGTAGGAGGTGGTGGGGGCCGGGGTGCCCGAAGGGCCCGGATTGGGGATGGGATCCAAATTCGCCTCGAAGGTCAGTGCGGCGGCCGCGGGTGCGGCGATGATCAGTGCGACGACAGGGGATAAGAGCGCGGTCAGGAGGGAGCGTCGGTGAGAGTGCTTCATCGGGGGGACCTCTCAGCGTGCCACGGGGGTGCTTGACAACGTTGTCAACTGCCGATCTGTAAAGGAAGTTTTCAAAACAGGAGGGCCGTGTCAAGGGCAACGGGAAAGGCGCCGGCCCGGGGCCGGCGCCTTCGATCAGGGCGGAGATCAGACGCAGCTCAGCCGGAACCACTCCCACGACTTCGCCACCGTCGCGTCGGAGTGGATGACGTCGGTGACCCTGCCGCCGCCCCCGACGGCGGTGAGGAAGTGGCCCGTGTTCGTCTGGATGGAGTACACGCCGTTGCCCACGTGGTTGAGCCTGAACTTCTCCCAGGCCAGCAGGTTGGTCGCGTCCGAGTGGATCACGTCCGTGACGCGGCCCCCGCCGCCCACGGCCGTGAGGAGGTGCCCGCTGACCGTCCTGATCCCGTAACGGCCGTCCGCCGTGGGAAGGAGCGTGAACTTCTCCCAGGCCAGAGCCTGGACCGCGTCCGTGTGGATGACGTCCGTGACGCGGCCGCCACCGCCGACCGCCGTGACGAAGTGTCCGGTGTTGAAGGTGCGGAAGGTGCAGGTGAGCGCCGCAGTAGCTGTCCCAGCGGCTGTCCCAGTGGCTGTCCCAGTGGCTGTCCCAGTGGCTGTCTCAGTGGCGGCCTGTGAGCCCGCGGCCCTGGCCGTCGCCGTGGCGGGCGTGCTCAGCCCGGCCATCACCACGATCATGGTGATGACGGCGGCGGCCAGGGCCGCGACGTTCCTGATGTTCATACGTTCTCCTCGTGAGGCGGAGTCCGGATCTTCCGGGCTCCTCATCGAGAAGGGCGTTCCACCAGGTTCCGGGCCGTGACAGATCAGGTCGCCAGCCGGTGCAACCGGTCGTTGATCTTGTAGTAGAGGTTGCCGAACCGGTCCGCCGTGAGCCCTTCCACGCCGGGCTCGGTCAGCAGCACGGTCACCGCCTTCGCCGACTTGCTGATCTTGAAGATCTGGTCGCCCGCCGTGCCGTACACGTGGGCGGGGTCCCTGGCCACCGTGAGCAGCACGCCGTCCCGCCAGGCCGACCCCTGCCGGGCGGCATAGTCCGGGTCGGCGAACAGCCGCTTCGCCGCCATCGTCTCGCTGGGGCGGGCCGGGTCGAACGTGAGCAGCGACCCGCCCGCCAGCCCCCACACCTGGCCGTCCACCTCGGTCAGCACGGTGACGGCCTTGGGGGCGGTGAGCGGGAGCGGGTACGGGAGCACGTCGCCGGTGACCGGGTCATAGGAGAAGATCACGGCCGACGCGCCAGGGGCGTAGACCGGGTTGACGCCGAGCGCCCCGCGCGTGGAGGTGCCGCCGTACACCTTGCCGCCCGCGCCCGGCTCCAGGTCCCAGATGAAGGAGTAGCCGCCCTCCGCCCGGCCGAGGCCGGTCACCGTCGTCTGGCCCGGCACGTACCGGTAGAGGATGGAGTTGGGATAGGTGCCGAGGTAGATCCGGCCGTCGGTGGCGGTGGCCGCGGCCCAGCCGCCGACCGTGGGCGTGGTCGCGCTGTCCGGGAGGGTGAGCCTCCTGGTCACCTTCTCCGTGGCCAGGTCGATCACGGCGAGTTGCGGGTTGGTGTCGTTCGTGCCGGTGTAGAGGGCGTAGGCGCTGGTGGCGTCGAAGGTGGTGGCGTTCGGGACGCTGCTCTCGATCTGGATGCCGAGGTCGGTGGCGCCCTTGCCGATCATCACCTCGTCCCAGTACGCGGTGCCCACGTTGGCGGTGCCGGAGTAGATGAGCGCGGAGACCGTCGTCGTGCCGGCGGGCGCCACGCCGGTGGTGGTGACCTCGTTCCAGCGCCGGCCGGTGACCGAGGTGTACGCGCTGCCCAGGAGCTGTCCCGACGATCCGCGGAAGCGCAGGTAGAGGTCGGCGGTGCCGCTGTCGGCCCACACCCGGGCGTAGGCGGCGTACCGGGTGCCCGCCGTGGCGGGCAGGCCGGGCAGGCTCTCCCGTCCGTAGGCGGCGCCGGTCCCGGTGTCGCTCACCCGGGCGGTCGTGCGGCCCTCCCAGGTCACGGCGGTGACGCCGCCCGGGCTGTGCGAGCCGCTCCAGCCGGTGAGGCCGTCGTCGAAGTCGCCGTTGGGCAGGCGCAGATCGGCGGCGTGTGCCGGGGCGGCCGCCATGGTCATGGCCATGACCATGACCACCGGAAGGGCGAGTCTTAACATGCCGTTCCTCTCACTCGGAATATCGGTCTTGACCGTAATCCGAGGGCGAGGGTGCGTCAATGATCCTGATCGTCGGGTGCCCACTAGTCAGCTAACGTACTAGTACGTACATTAGAGACATTGTCTGAAGAGGAGCACTGATGGCGTCGTTCCTGACCGGGCTGATCGGCTCGGGCATCGGTCCCTCGCTCAGCCCGCCGCTGCACGAGCGGGAAGCCGCCTGCCACGGGCTGCACTACGTCTACCGGCTGCTCGACACCGACCGGCTCGGCTCCGACGTGGGCGAGCTGGTGCGGACGGCCCGCCGGTTCGGCTACGACGGGCTCAACATCACCCACCCCTGCAAACAGGCCGTCATCCCGCATCTGGACGAGCTGTCGGACGACGCCCGCATGCTGGGCGCGGTCAACACGGTGGTCTTCGACGGCGAGCGGGCCATCGGCCACAACACCGACTGGACGGGCTTCGCCGAGTCGTTCGCGCGCGGCCTGCCGGATGCCCCCACGCGGCGGGTCGTGCAACTCGGCGCGGGCGGAGCGGGGGCGGCGGTCGCGCACGCGCTGCTCACCCTGGGCGCCGATCACGTCACCGTCGTGGACGCCGACCCCGCCCGCGCCACGGAGCTGGCCGCCCAGCTCGCCGGCCGTTACGGCGCGGAACGCGCCCGGCCCGCCGCCCAGGACGACCTGCCCGGGCTGCTCGCCGGGGCCGACGGCCTGGTGCACGCCACGCCCACCGGCATGGCCCACCACCCGGGGCTGCCGCTGCCCGCCTCCCTGCTGCGCCCCGGGCTGTGGGTGGCCGACATCGTGTACCGGCCGCTGGAGACCGAGCTGCTGAAACAGGCGCGGGCCCTGGGCTGCCGGACGCTCGACGGCAGCGGGATGGTGGTCTTCCAGGCCGCCCACGCCTTCCGGCTCTTCACGGGCCGTACCCCCGACGCCGAGCGGATGCTCGCCCACCTGACAGACCTGGTCAACGCCTGAGGAGAAGCCATGCGCAAGTCGATCGCGACCGTGTCGGTGAGCGGCACGCTGACCGAGAAGCTGGCCGCCATCGCGGCGGCCGGGTTCGACGGCGTGGAGATCTTCGAGAACGACCTGCTCGTCTGCCCGCTGCCGCCGGAGGACATCCGCGCGATGGCCGCCGACCTGGGTCTCACCATCGACCTGTACCAGCCGTTCCGCGACTTCGAGGCCCTGCCCCCGCCGATGCTGGCGGCCGGTCTGGAGCGGGCGGAGCACAAGTTCCGGCTGATGGAGCGGCTCGGCGCTGACCTGCTGCTGGTCTGCTCGAACGTCTCACCGCTGGCGGTGGGCGACGACGCGCTGGCCGCCGCCCACTTGCGGCTGCTGGCCGAGCGGGCCGCCGAGCACGGCGTCAGGATCGCGTACGAGGCGCTGGCGTGGGGCCGGCACGTCAACGAGTATCTGCACGCCTGGCGGCTCGTCCAGATGGCGGACCACCCGAACCTGGGCACCTGCCTGGACAGCTTCCACATCCTGTCGCGCGGCTCCGACCCCATCGGCATCGAGGCGATCCCCGGCGAGAAGATCTTCTTCCTCCAGCTCTCCGACGCGCCGCTGCTGGCCATGGACGTGCTCCAGTGGAGCCGCCACCACCGCTGCTTCCCGGGCCAGGGCAACTTCGACGTCGCCGGGCTGGTCCGGCACGCGCTGAACGCCGGCTACGCGGGGCCGCTCTCGTTGGAGATCTTCAACGACCACTTCCGCCAGGCCGGCACCGGGCGGATCGCCACGGACGGGATGCGCTCCCTCGTCGCCGTGGAGCGGGAGCTGGCCGGCGCGGCGCATCCCTGCGTGCCGACCGGCTTCGCCTTCACCGAGCTGGCCGCCACCGGCGAACTGCGCGAGGTGCTGGGCGCGCTGGGCTTCGCGCGGACCGGCTCGCATCCCAGCAAACCGGTCGAGCTGTGGTGGCAGGGCGGGGCGCGGCTGCTGCTGAACGACACCGGGGGCGACGCCGCGCTGATCGCCATCGGCCTCGACAGCCCGGACCCCGGCGGGGCGGTCAAGCACGCCGAGTCGCTGCTGTCGCCGGTCCTGCCGCGCGAGCGCGCGCCGGAGGAGGTGCCGCTGGACGCCGTCGCCGCCCCGGACGGCACCGAGATCTTCTTCTGCGACACCGCCTGGCTCGGCGACTTCGGCCCCGGCGCGCCCGTCCCCGGGCAGATCACCGGCGTCGACCACGTCGCGCTCACCCAGCCGCCGCACTACTTCGACGAGGCCGCGCTGTTCTACCGCAGTGTGCTGGGCCTGCGCCCGCAGGAGAGCCTGGAGCTGCCCGACCCGTACGGACTGCTGCGCAGCAAGGCGATGTCCACGGGCTCCGGGGTCCGCATGGTGCTCAACATCGCCCAGGTCGGCGCCGGCCAGACGCCGTGGCAGCACGTCGCCCTGGCCTGCACGGACCTGCTCGCGATCGCCCGCGAGCTGCGCGCCGCGCATCCGGAGCTGCTGCTGCCCATCCCCGGCAACTACTACGACGACCTGGAGGCCCGCCACGAGGTGAGCCCGGAGCTGCGGGAGCTGGGCGTCCTGTACGACCGCGACGAGCACGGCGAGTTCCTGCACCTGTACACGGTCACGGTCGGCCGGGTGTTCTTCGAGCTCGTCCAGCGGGTGGGCGGCTACCAGGGGTATGGTGCCGGAAATGCCCCGATCCGGCTCGCCGTCCAGCACGCGGGCCAGCCTATGATGGGCGGATGACCTCGCAGCCCGCCACCTCCGAACGTCAGCGGGACGCCGACCGCACGAAGGCGGAGATCCTTGAGGTGGCGCAGAGCGAGTTCGCCAGGCACGGTTACGCCGGGGCCAGGGTCGACGAGATCGCCGAGCGCATGCGCACCACCAAGCGCATGATCTACTACTACTTCGGCAGCAAGGAGCGGCTCTACATCGCCGTCCTGGAGAAGGCCTACGCCGAGGTGCGCGAGGTCGAGCGCACGGTCGACGTGGAGCACCTGGCGCCGGTGGCCGCGATCAGGACGCTGGCCGAGCTGACGTTCGACCACCACGACGCGCACCGCGACTTCATCCAGCTCGTCTCGATCGAGAACATCCACCAGGCCGAGCACATCCGCAAGTCGGAGGCCCTGGCCAACCTGGGCACGCCGGTGCTCGACCTCATCTCCAGGATCCTCGACGCCGGGCAGGTCTCGGGCGACTTCGTCACCGAGGCCGACGCCATCGACGTGCACATGATGATCAGCGCGTTCTGCTTCTTCCGGGTGGCCAACCAGCACACGTTCGGAGCCCTGTTCGGCCGCGACATGACCGCGCCCGAGCACCGGGCCCGGCTGCGGCGGATGGTGGGCGAGATGGTCGTGGGCTATCTCTGTGGCAACGCCGAGCAGCGATAACGCGGGGCTCCAGTAACGCGGGGCTGCAGTAACTTCGTAGTGTTCGGTGGGTAACCGATCGGCAACACCCTTGTAATGTACGAACCAGTGAGTTAGTTTTCTGCCATCGCGCCACTCCCTCTGTCTGGCCTGAGGAGCATTCTGTGACGGTGCAGGGAAAACCACGAAAAGCAGCCATGGCGGCCTGGATCGGCAGCGCCCTGGAGTACTACGACTTCTTCATCTACGGCACCGCCGCCGCGCTGGTCTTCGGCAAGATCTTCTTCCCCACGTCCGCTCCTGAGACGAGCACGCTGCTCGCCCTGGCCACCTTCGGCGTCGGCTACCTGGCCAGGCCCGTCGGCGCGCTGGTCCTCGGGCACATCGGCGACCGGTTCGGCCGCAAGAAGGTGCTGGTCTCGACCCTGGTGATGATGGGCGTCTCGACGTTCCTCGTCGGCTGCCTGCCCACCTACGACGAGGTCGGGATGCTCGCGCCCGTCCTGCTCGTGCTGCTCCGGCTCCTCCAGGGCTTCTCCGTCTCGGGGGAGCAGGCGGGCGCCAACTCCATGACGCTGGAGCACGCCCCGGCCGGGCGGCGCGCGTACTACACCAGCTTCACCCTCAACGGCACCCAGGCCGGCCAGATCATCGCCACCGCGATCTTCCTGCCCATCGCCGCGCTGCCCGAGGAGCAACTGCTGAGCTGGGGCTGGCGGGTGCCGTTCTGGCTGAGCGTGGTGGTGGCCGCGGTCGGGCTCGTCATCCGCCGCACGCTGGAGGAGACCCCCGCCTTCGAGCAGGAGGTCGCCACCAACACCGTCGCGAAGATGCCCCTCGCGGTGCTCTTCCGCGAGCACTGGCAGGACGTGCTGCGCGTGGTCGTGGCCGCGGTGATCGCCTCGGTGAGCACGATCTTCACCGTGCACGCCCTGTCCTACGCCGTGAACACCATGGGCCTCGAACGCGGCCCCATGCTGTGGGTGGGCGTCCTGGCCAACGTCGCCGCCGTGATCACCATCCCGATGTGGGGCACGCTGTCGGACCGGATCGGCCGCAAGCCGGTCTTCATCGGCGGCTCGCTGGGCTGCGCGGTGCTGATGTTCGCCTACCTCTGGTCGATCTCGATCGGCAGCTACGCCCTGATCTTCGTGCTGGGCATCCTGATGTTCGGCGTCGTCCACAGTGCGACCAGCGGCGTGTGGCCGTCGTTCTACGGCGAGATGTTCACCACCCGGGTGCGCCTGTCCGGCATGGCCGTCGGCACCCAGATCGGCTTCGCCATCGCCGGGTTCGCGCCCACGGTGGCCACCGCCGTGGCCGGCACCGGCCAGGGGAGCTGGTTCGGCGTCGCGCTCATCACGGCGCTGCTGTGCCTGGTCAACGTGGCCGCGGTGGCGACCGCCAGGGAGACCTACCGGGTCCCGACCGAAGAGCTCGGGCTCAGGCCGATGGTGAAGGCGTGAGCGACTTCCGGGTGTACGCCATCCGCTACGCCCGCAGGGACGCCCTCCGGGGCGAGCACTTCCACGGCCACGACGCGACCGGCACGGAGCCGCACCCCACGTCGTACTACGTCTGGCTGGCCGTCTCCGACCGGCACACCGTCCTCATCGACACCGGCATCAGCCGCTCGCGCGCCGAGACGGTCGCCGGGCTGGACTACCTGGCCTCGCCCGCCGAGAGGCTGGCGGAGCTGGGCGTGCCCGCCGAGTCGGTCGGCCACGTGGTCCTGACCCACCTGCACTACGACCACACCGGCACGGCGCACGAGTTCACCGGCGCCCGCTACGTGCTCCAGCGGGCCGAGCTCGACTACTGGACGGGCCCGTGGGCGAGCCGCATCACCAGGGAACGCTGGCTGCTCAACGACGACGACCTCGCCCGGCTCCAGGAGGCCGGCAAGGACGGCCGCGTGACGCTCGTGGACGGCGACGCCGAGGTCGTGCCCGGCCTGAGCGTGCACCTGGTCGGCGGCCACACCGCCGGCATGCAGGTGGTGCGCGTCCGCACCGCCCGCGGCCACGTCGTCCTGGCCTCCGACGCCAGCCACTTCTACGAGAACCTGGAGGACGACCGGCCCTTCCCCATCCTGCACAGCATGACCGGCATGTACGCCGCCTTCGACCGCGTCAAGGAACTGGCCGACGGCCCGCACCTCGTGGTCGCCGGCCACGACCCCGAGGTGCTCGACCGCTTCCCGCTGCTGCGCCCGGACATCGCCGTGATCGCTACCGGGGAGTGACCTCGATCTTGCCGGTCGGCCGCGGGCTGTGGCTGTCGTTGAAGAAGTACTCGCCCGGCTTGGTGAAGGTGTACTGGAACGACTCGCCCGGCTTGAGCCGGATGTCGAAGAGGCCCTCGAAGAACTGGGTGGCCCCGTGCACGTTGACGTTGTCGGCCGGGTTGACGAAGGTGACCGTGGTCCCGGCGGGCACGCGCAGGTGCGTCGGGGCCATGGCGTTCACGGCGGTCGACTCGACGGTGCCGACCTGGCCGTTGTCGTAGGTGCGGGCGAGGACGACGGTGTTGTTCACGGCGCTGCCGTCCACCGGGCCGCCGGAGACCGGCCGGCGGATCACCGGCGGGGGCGGGGTGGCGGCGGGCGGGACGGTGCCGCCGACCTTGAAGGCCCACAGGTGGTCGCCGCGCTGCGCGGAGTTGCCGTACGGGATGCTGGTGCCGCCCGCGTAGACCGCGATGTACTGCTCGCCGTCGATCTCGTAGGAGATCGGGCTGCTGCTGACGGCGGCGCCGGTCTGCCAGCGCCACAGCTCGCGGCCGTCGCGGGCGTCCAGGCAGAGCAGGTTGCCGTCGGGCCGGCCGATGAACAGCAGGTCGGCGGCCGTGGTGAGGATGCCGTTGCCATGGGCCAGCGAGTACGGCATGTTCTTCTTCCAGCGCACCCGGTTGGTGCCGGGGTCCACGGCCACGACGCCGCCGGTCATGTACTCGCCGGGCGGTCGCAGCCCGTTGGCCGGCTCGGTCAGGGAGTGGGCGGCGGCGACGTAGCCGAAACCGGTGTAGACCAGGCGGGTGCTGTGGCTGAAGGACTGGTGGTTCCAGTCGGCGCCGCCGCCGTGGCCGGGGATGGTGAGGATCGGCTCGTCCCAGTGCGGCGTGAACAGCGGGCCGATCGGGTAGTTCGGCACCGCCCGGTGCGGGGCGCCGGGGATCTCGGTGCCGAGCGGCTGACGCACCGGCATCAGCTCGGTCCAGCCGCCCTGGCGCGGGAAGGGCTGCGTGGGCCAGGTCTTCTGGCGGGGCTCCTGCGGCACGGGCCGCTCGTCGATGCCCAGCGGGGCCGAGCCGTCGGCGCGGTCGAGGATGTAGTACATGCCGGTCTTGCTGCCGTACACGACGAGCTTGCGCATCCGGCCGTGGACGCGGGCGTCGACCAGGACCGGCGCCATGACGTTGTCCATGTCCCAGATGTCGTGGTGGATGGACTGGAAGTGCCAGCGGTAGGCGCCGGTCTTGAGGTCCATGGCCACGATCGAGTTGGCGAACAGGTTCTGGCCGCCGCGCTGGGAGCCGTCCTGGGACGAGCGGGCGCCCCTGGCGTTGCCGAACGTCCAGTAGACCAGGCGCAGCTCGGGGTCGATGGCGCAGTGCATCCACGGGGTGGCGCCGCCGGTCTGCCAGGAGTCGCCCTCCCACGTGTCGTTGCCGAACTCGCCGGGCCCTGGCGTGCCCCAGAAGTGCCAGACCAGGTCGCCGGTCTCGGCGTCGAACGCGAGCGCGGCGCCGCGCGGCCCGTCGTTGGTGCCGCAGTAGAGCATGCCGTCGTGGTAGGTGACCGCGACCTTCTCCAGGTTGCCGTAGCCGTTGTGCTGCCGCTCCCAGAGCACCTGTCCCGTGCGCTGGTCGAGGGCGATCAGCCAGTTGTCGTTGGCGCAGGTGAAGACCTTGCCCGCGCCGATCGCCACCCCGCGCCGGGTGACCGCGCCGCGCGTCTGCGCGTATTTCCAGATCGTGGCCCCGGTACGCCCGTCCACCGCGACGACGTTGCCCAGCGCCGACTCGATGTAGAGCACACCGTCCACCGCCACGGCGGTGCTCTGGCTGTTGCCCGCCATCAGCCCGCCCTCGATGTTGTTCACCCAGGCGGCGCGCAGGCGCCTGACGTTGCCCCGGTGCAGGCCGCTCAGCCGGCTGTAGCTCTGGTTGGCCAGATTGCCGCCGACCTTGGGAAAATCCCGGGACGAGGCGGCGGCCGCCGGCCGGGCCGACGCCGGCACGACGGCGGCGGCGACGGCCCCCGCGAGTAACGCTCTACGACGAACCATCATCAACCTTTCCTTGGGTGGTGCTCTCACAGACCGAGGTAGATCCGCCGGACCTGGGGGTCGTCGCGCAGCTCGGCCGAGGTGCCGGTGGCGGCGATCTCGCCGTTCTCCATCACCAGGCACGTGGTGGTGACGTCGAAGGTGAGCTTGGCGTTCTGCTCGACCAGCAGGATGCTCAGCCCGTCGGTGTTGAGCCGCTTGAGCACGCCCGCGATCTCCGCCACGAGGATCGGCGACAGGCCCATCGAGGGCTCGTCCAGCAGCATCACCTTCGGCCGGCACATCAGCGCCCGGCCGACGGCCAGCATTTGCTGCTGACCGCCGGACAGGGCCCCGGCCAGCCGGTGACGCATCTCCTTCAGGACGGGGAACAGCTCGTAGACCTCGTCGATGGGCGTGCGCTTCCAGCTCGTGACGTAGGCGCCGAGCAGCAGGTTCTTCTCCACGGTGAGCCCGGGGAAGACGTGCCGGCCCTCCGGCACGTAGCCGATGCCGTGCCGGACCAGGGTGTGCGCGGGGGCGCGCAGGAGGTCGTGCGTGCCGAAGCGGATGGATGTGGCCTGGCGCGGCGCCAGCCCCATGACCGCCTTGAGCGTGGAGGACTTGCCCGCGCCGTTGGCGCCGATGATGCCCAGCGACTGGCCCGGCTCCACGGTGAAGGACACGCCGTGGGCGGCCCGTACCCCGCCGTAGTGCACCGACAGGTCCTCGACGGTGAGGGTCGTCATCGGGTCGCCTCCTCGACGGCGGTCTCGGTGGGTGCGGCCATGGAGTCGCCGAGATACGCCTGGACGACCGCCGGGGCGACGGCGACCTCGGCGGGCGTGCCGTCCGCGATCACCTTGCCGCCCGCCAGAACCGTGATCCGCTCGCACAGGGACATGACCAGGCCCATGTTGTGCTCGATCACGACGACGGTCACGCCGGAGTCCCTGATGGAGCGGACGATCTCGGCGAGCTGGCGCACCTCCTCGCCGTTCAGTCCGGCCGCGGGCTCGTCCAGCAGGAGCAGCGACGGGGACATGGCCATCGCCCGGGCCATCTCGATGCGGCGCTGGATCCCGTACGGCAGCTCGCGCGGCACCGCGCCGGCGAAGCCGGTGAGCCCGAACCTGGCGATGATCTCGTCGGCCCGCGCCCCGAGGGCCCGCTCGTAGCCGAACACCTTCCAGGGCAGCGCGAGGTAGCGCCAGATCCACGCGGTCCGGGTGCGGTCGAGACCGATCAGGATGTTCTCGCGCACGTTCAGGTCGTCGAACAGGCGCAGGTTCTGGAACGTGCGCGCGACACCCGCCTGCGACAGCCGGTACGGCCGCGCCCCCGTCACGTCCCGCCCGCGCAGGCGCACCTTGCCCGCGCTCGGCACGTAGAAGCCGCTGATGACGTTGAACAGGGTCGTCTTGCCCGAGCCGTTGGGCCCGACGATGCCCCGGATCTGGCCGGCCGGCACGCCGAGCGAGACGTCGTCCAGCGCGACCAGGCCCTTGAACCGCATCGTCACCCCGGCGATCTCCAGCACGTCCTCCTCGGAGGCCGCGGGCTCGGCCTGGTCGAAGGGCTCGAAGGGGCCGAGCCGCAGCCGCTCCCCGGGACGGTGCCGCCGCAGCAGGCGCCTGAGCTGGTGGGGCAGCCCCGCCAGCCCCGTGGGCGCGAAGACCACCACGAGCACGACCACGACGCCGTAGCCGAGCTGGGCGTAGGCCGACACGTCCAGCAGCGCCTCCCGGACCGCGGCCAGCGCCAGCGCGCCGATGACGCAGCCCAGGATGCTCGCCCGGCCGCCGATGATCACCATGGCGAGCAGGAGGAACATGTTGGCGATGTTGAACGACTCGGGTGCCACGAAGCGGATGAGCCCGGCGTACAGCACGCCGGCCAGGCCGCCGTACAGGCCGGAGAGCACGAACGCGGTCATCCGCAGCAGCGGGATCTCCGCGCCGAGCGCGCCGGCGGCCAGGTCGTCGTCGCGCATCGCGCGCAGCCGGCGCCCCAGCGGCGAGTGGGTGACGAACAGCGCGAACGCCAGCGCCAGCGCGAACACGACCAGCTCGACGTAGTAGAACAGGTACGCGCTGGACAGCTCCAGCCCGAACAGCACCGGCACCGGAATGTCGCTGATGCCCTCGGCCCGGCCCGCCACGGTGGCGTTGGTGACCCAGTTGGTGAAGGCCAGCGCCAGGCCGAGCGTGACGATGCCCAGATAGTGCGACTGCATGCGCAGCGCGGGGATGCCGACCAGCACCCCGAACACGGCGGCGACCACCAGCGCCAGCGCCGCCGCCGACCAGAAGCCGAAGCCGGCCCGCGTGCACAGGATCGCCACCGTGTAGGCGCCGACGCCGAAGAACGCGACCTGCGCCAGGTTGATCTGCCCGGCCACGCCCATGGTCAGGCCCAGGCCGATGGCCAGGATCGCGAAGATGAGGGCGACGGCGACGACGTGCATGGAGTAGCCGCCCAGCCCGTACGGCAGCAGCCAGGCCGCCACCGCGGCGGGAACGAGGAATGCCAGACGTTTCACGCTCGGTTCACCGTTGCCTCTCCGAAGATGCCGGTGGGCCGGATCATGACCACGAGGGCGAAGACCAGGAACGTGACCAGCTCGGAGTACTCCTGGAAGTTGCCCGCGGCGAAGGCGTCGAGGAGCCCGAAGGCCATGCCGCCCACGATGGCCCCCGGCATGCTGCCGAACCCGCCGAGCATGGCCGCCGCGAAGCCCTTGATGCCGAGGGTGCCGCCCATGGTCGGGTTGACGTACAGCATGGGCCCGATGAGGCTGCCGGCCAGTGCCGCGAGGCCCGCGCCGATGGCGAAGGCCATGGCGTTGCTGCGCCCGACGTGGATGCCGACCGCGGTGGCGGCCTCGTGGTCCATCGCGACGGCCTGCATGGCCGCGCCGCGCTTGGTGCGCTGCAGGAACAGCGCCAGCAGGCCGGTGGCGAGCGCGGCCACGGCGATGACGACCAGGTTGTAGGTGGGGATGCGCACGCCGGCGAGGTCGATCGGCTCGGTGGCGACGGGGGAGGGGACCGCGTGGCCGGTGGCCCCCCAGACGAGCACCGCCCCGGCCTCCAGCACGGCGCCGAAGCCGATCGTGCCGATCAGCATCAGCGTGAAGTCCTTGTTCTCCAGCGGGCGCAGGAAGCGCTCGATCACCAGGCCGATGAGACCGGTGACCGCGATGGCGACGACGATCGCGACCGCGAAGGGGACGTGGGTGGCCATGTAGAAGGTGGACGCGGCGTACGCGCCGATCATCACCACGCTGCCGTGGGCGAAGTTGACCAGGCCCATGG
Organism: Nonomuraea solani; assembly: GCF_900108335.1. Taxonomy (GTDB): domain Bacteria; phylum Actinomycetota; class Actinomycetes; order Streptosporangiales; family Streptosporangiaceae; genus Nonomuraea; species Nonomuraea solani. Next base: position 179,758 of record NZ_FNVT01000006.1, on the reverse strand, counting down.
TGCGGTAGACGATCGAGAAGCCCATCGCCACCAGCGCGTACACCGCTCCGAATGTGACCCCGCCGATCAGGGTCTGAAGGAAGACCTGCACGTCAGCCCGCTACCTCCGGGACGACCTTGCCGTCCTTGACCAGGCCGATCTTCGTCTCGTGGATGCCGACGCCGTTGGCGTCGTAGGTGTAGTTCCCGAGGAGTCCCGCGCGCTTGACGCCGCGGATGGCGTCGGCCAGCTTCTGGCCGCCCTCGCCGTTGGTCTGCTTGAGCGCCTCCAGCATGATCGACGCCCCGTCGTACGCCTTCGCCACGTGCATGCGGGCCTCCTCGTTGTAGGCGGCCTTGTACTTCGCGGCGAACGCCTTGATCTCCTCGCTGGCCTCGTTGCTCAGGTAGGGGGAGCTGACGACCGAGCCCTCGGCGTTCTTGAGCCCGGCGGTGCTCGCGTAGACGTCGGTCCCCATGGGCGCGCCGCCGGCGAACAGCGCCTTCAGGCCCAGCTCGCGGGCCTGCTTGGCGATCAGGCCTGACTGGACCTCCTCGGCGCCGATGAACAGCACCTCCGGGTCCTGCTCGCGGATCTTGGCCAGGTTGGCGTTGAAGTCCTTCTGGTCGGGGGTGACGACCTCGTCGGCGAGCGGGGTCAGGCTCCTGGTCTTGAGCGAGGCCAGGAACGCGTCGTGCTCGCCGGACCCGTACGCGCCGTTGTTGCTGATCAGCGCGATCTTCTTGTAGCCCTTGTCGTCGGCCAGGTATTTGGCCAGCGTCTCGTCGAAGGTGACGCTGGTGGGCGCGTTCAGGAACAGGAACGGGCTCTTGAGCTCGGCCAGCTTGGGCGACTGCCCCGAGGTGATGTTCGGGATCTTGGCGTCCTTCAGGATGGGCGCCATGGCCAGCGTGACGGCGCTCTCGGCGGTGCCGAGCATGGCGACGTAGCCCTCCGCCGCGATCTTCCTGGCCACGTTGGTGCCGACCGTGGGGTCGCCCTGGCTGTCGAACAGGTCCAGCTTGATCTGCCGCCCGTTGACGCCGCCGGCCTTGTTGGCCTCGTCGATCGCGAGCTTGACCCCCTTGTGCTCCCACTGGCCGAGCGAGCTGAGCTGGCCGCTCTGGGCGTTGACATTGGCGATCTTGATGGGCCCGGTGGCGGTCGCCTCCTGGCTCTGCTGCTGTCCGGGAGGAGCGCAGGCGGCGAGCGCGAGCAATGCCACGGCCGTGATGGAGATTCTTGCGGAGAACAAGTGAGTCACCTCATTAGGGGGGTGGGTGGAAGTGCGGTGATCGACATGGCCCCGTAATGCACGGACTAGTACGTTAGTTATACGGTCTGCCGGAATCCCTGGGAATATCGAACGAGCAACGGTTTCAGTCGCCGAACCGTCCTTGGTAGATGTCCTTGATGTTCCAGTGACCGGGCGTCGGCACGGGCTCGTTGACCATCGGGACGTCGATCACCGCGGGCCGGCGATCCGCGACGGCCGACCGCAGCGCCAGGCCGAGTTCGCGGGGCGTCGCCACGCTGTAGCCGGCGGCGCCGCACGCGACGGCGAGCGCGGCGAAGTCGGGGCTGTAGGGCCGCCCGGCCGGATCGGTGAAGTCGCAGCCGTGGCTCCGGCCGAAATGGGCCGACTGCAGGTCGGAGATGGTCCCGTGCGACCTGTTGTTCATCACCACGAACACGACGGGCGCGCCCTGCTCCACCGCGAGCGGCACGGCGGGCAACTGCGCGCTCATGCCGCCGTCGCCGATCAGCGCGACCACCACGCCCTCGGGTTTCGCCAGTTGCACGCCGACCGCGGCCGCCGGGCCGAAGCCCATGGTCGAGGCGCCGCCCGGCGTGATGAAACGGCCCTCGGGCGGCAGTTCGTAGCACTGGGCGACGCCGTTCTTGTTCCAGCCGACGTCCGTGACCAGGGTCGCGCCGGCCGGCAGCGCGTCGCGCAGGTCGGCCAGGATGCGCTCGGGCCGCAGCGGGAAGGCGTCGCTGCGCCCCCGCTCCCCGCTCTCCTCGAACAGCGCCGTCCTGGCCGCGCGGATGCTCTCCCGCAACTCCGGCCGGGCCACCGGCGGGTACGACTTCGCCGCCTCGGCCAGCGCCTGGACCGCGAGCCCGACGTCGGCCACGGCGCCGATGGCGACCGGGTAGTTGCGGCCGAGCTCGGCCGGGTCGATGTCGATCTGGATGAGCGTGCTCGCCGAGAAGTCCCAGGTGAAGCGGGGATCCCACGAGCTGGCGTCGGTCTCGGCGAACCGGGTGGCCAGGGCCAGCACCACGTCGGCCTCGCGGGCGACGGTGTTGGTCAGCTCCAGCCCCCAGAAGCCCGGCATGCCCAGCACCAGCGGATGCGCGTCGGGCACGGTGCCCTTGGCCATCAGCGAGTGCACGATCGGCAGGTCGAAGTGCTCGGCCAGCGCGGTCAGGGCGCCCGCGTCGTCGCGCAGCCCGCCGCCGACGTAGACGAGCGGCCGTTCGGCCGTGGCCAGGGCCTCGGTGATCCGCTCCGCCGTCACGGCGGGCAGGCCGGGCGGCGCGGCGGCGCTCGGGCGTGGATACGCGGCGGCCGGCCGGGAGAAGACGTCCATCGGCACGTTCACCAGCACCGCGCCCGGCCGTCCCGTCGTCGCGGTCCAGAACGCCCGCTCGACCGCCCGGCCGAGATCCTGGGCGCGGTGCACGTTCCAGGCCCGCTTGACGAACGGCCGGAAGATCGACGCCTGGTCGGCGTCGGCGTGCAGGTTGACCTCCTGGTGCGGGTGACGGCCGTGGAAGTAGGAGGGGATGTCGCCGGAGATCACCACCAGCGGCACGGAGTCCAGCGCGGCGGTCATCACGCCGGTGGCGGCGTTGGTCAGACCGGGGCCGACGTGCACGAGGAGCACCCCGGGCTTGCCGGAGGCGCGGGCGTAGCCGTCGGCGGCGTGCGCGGCGGCCTGCTCGTGACGGGCGATGACGAAGCGGATGGAGCTGTCGGCCAGCGCGTCGAGCACGGCGATGTTGGTGTGGCCGCAGGTGCCGAAGACGTACTCGACGCCGAGTTCCTCCAACTGGGCGACGAGGGCGTGGGCTGCTGTTCCGGTCACTGGTCTCCCCAGATGGTCAGGCCCTTGAGCAGGAGGGTCTTGGTCACGGTGAAGTCCTCGATCATCCAGCGGGGCGATTCGCGGCCGATGCCGGAGTCCTTCACCCCGCCGAACGGGACGTGGTCGAGGCGGAAGTTGGAGGAGCCGTTCACGACCAGGCCGCCGACCTCCAGCTCGCGCCAGGCCGCGACGATCCGGCGTACGTCGTGGGTGAACAGCCCGGCCTGCAGTCCGTACGAGCTGCGGTTGCACTCCTCGACGACCTCGTCGAAGCCGTCGTAGGGCAGCACGGCCACGAGCGCGCCGAACACCTCCTCCCGCACGACCCTGGCCTCGGCGGGCGGGCCGGCGACGACGGTCGGCGCCATCACCGCGCCGGAGCGGCTGCCGCCGATCGTCACCGTGGCACCGGCCCGCGCGGCCTCGGCGGTCCAGCGCACCACCCGCTCGGCGGCCTGGTCGTCCACCATCGAGCCGACGTCGGTGGCCGGGTCGAGCGGGTCGCCCACGATGAGCGCCTTCACCTCGGCGGTCAGGGCGTCGGCGAACTCCTCGAAGCGGGCCCGCTGCACGTAGACGCGCTGCACGGAGATGCAGCTCTGCCCGGAGTTGCTGTAGCCGGTACGCGCGCAGACCCGCGCCGCCTCGGCCACGTCGGCGTCCTCGCACACGATGGTGGCGGCGTTGCCGCCCAGCTCCAGCAGCACCCGTTTGGGCCCGGCGGCGTGCGCGACGGCGGCCCCGGCGGTGACGCCGCCGGTGAAGCTGACCACGGCGATCTCCGGCGCGGCGCACAGCCGGGCGCCCACGTCGGCGCCGCCGTGCAGCACCTGCACGGCCTCGGCCGGCATCCCGGCGTCGAGAAGGAGCCGGACCAGCGCGGTGGAGACGGCCGGGGCCTGCGGCGGCGGCTTGACGATCGTGGTGTTGCCGGCCGCGAAGGAGGCGGCCAGCTTGTGGGCGAGCAGGTTGGCGGGCGCGTTGAACGGCGTGATCGCCAGCACGGGACCGGCGGGCGCGCGCTGCGTGATCGCGGTGTTGCCCACGCCGCGCGCCCAGCCCGCCACCGGTAACACCTCGCCGCCGATCGACCTGGCCTCGGCGGCGGCGACGGCGAACGTGTCGGCCACGCGCAGCATCTCGCCGCGCCCGTCCTTGAGCGGTTTGCCCAGCTCCAGAGCCAGCAGCCCGGCGAACTCGTCCGTCCGCGCGGTCACCGCGGCGGACGCGCGTTCCAGGATCGCCGCGCGGGTGGCCGGCGCAAGTCGCGCGACCGCCCTGGCTCCCTGACGGGCGTAGGCGAGGGCCGTGGTGACGTCGCCGGGCTGGGCGAGCCGGGCGCGGCTGACGACCTGCCGCGTGTACGGGCCCACCCGGTCGGATCCGGGACCTTCGCTGAGCCATTCTCCGGCGACGAGACATGCGGCTTCGTGGACTGAGTCCATGTCATCTCCGATTGAATCCGCTTGACGGTTCTCTTGAACCGCACTGTGGATTTGCTCACGGTATGAGGGCGACGACGGTTCTGGCAAGAGTGAGGGGTGAACCGTACAGCGGTTCTTGTGGACCACTTGGCGGACTCGGTGTTAGCGTACGGACCGCATGAGAGGGTGAGCGGCAGGTTCACCTTCGACTGACGAGTGAGGATCTGTGTCTTCGACGAACAACCCGGCGGGCCTCGGGGAGAGCGGCGGTGTGCGCAGCGTCCAGCGGGCGTTCGACATCCTGTCCCTGCTCACCGAGGACCGGCGGACGCTGACGATCCGCGAGGTCGTGGACGAGACGGGCCTGGCCAAGACGACGGCGCTGCGGCTGCTGCAGACCCTTGAGCACATGGGGCTGCTGTGGGCCACGCCGAAGGGCTACGCGGCCGGGCCGGCGCTGTGGCGGTGGGCCCACCTCGCCCGCCACGCCTGGGAGCTGCCTCCGGAGACGGTCGCGCTCATGCGCGAGCTGGGCGCGCGGCACCGGGAGACCGTCAACCTCTACGTGCTGCGCGACGTGCACCGCGTGTGCATCGCCCAGCAGGAGAGCCCGCAACCGCTGCGCCACGTCGTGCGGGTGGGCGACGAGCTGCCGCTGTGGGCGGGCGCGTCGTCCAAGATCTTGCTCAGGGACGCGCCGGCCAAGCTCCTCACCCGGATCGCCCGCTCCTCGCCGCACGGCGAGGGGCACGTGGCGACGTTGCGGGAGTGGGCCGACCAGGCGGCCCGCGACGGCTACGCGGCCAGCCACGGCGAGCGCGAGCCGGGCCTGTCCGCGGTCGCCGTGCCGGTCCTGGGCGGGTCGCAGGCGACCGTGGCGGCGCTCTCGCTGAGCGGCCCGACCGTGCGCTTCGGCGCCGACCGGGTGGCGGAGTTCGCCGCGGACCTGCGGGACGTGGCCAAGCGTATGTCGGAGCGCGGGTTCGACCATCCTCTGACCTGACCCTATGGAGCGTGCATGCAGCAGTTGCCACTGGCCGGACTCAAGGTCGTCGATCTGACCAACGTGCTGGCCGGACCTTACTGCGGCTACCAGCTGATGTTGTTCGGGGCGGAGGTGGTCAAGGTCGAGCTGCCCGGCGCCGGAGACCTCGCCCGCCGCCTCGGCCCGGATCCCGCGCTCAACCGCGACCTCGTGGGCGCCTCGTTCCTGGCCCAGAACGCGGGCAAGAAGTCCGTCGAGCTCGACCTGAAGAGCCCGGCCGGGCGGCAGGTGTTCGAGTCCATGGTGGCCGGCGCCGACGTGCTGCTGGAGAACTTCAGGGCGGGGGTGCTGGCCAGGCTCGGCTACGGCTGGGAGCGGCTGCGCGAGCTCAACCCCGGGCTGGTCTACTGCGCGATCTCCGGGTTCGGCCAGAGCGGTCCCATGAGCGAGGCGCCCGCCTACGACCAGATCGTCCAGGGGCTGTCCGGCATGATGAGCGTCACCGGCACCCCGGACACGGCGCCGCTGCGGGTCGGCTTTCCCATCTGCGACACCATCGGCGGGCTGATGGCCGCCATGGCGATCTCCGCCGCCCTGGCCGGGCGCGAACGCACCGGCGCCGGGTGCTTCCTCGACCTGTCGATGCTGGAGGCGTCGCTGTCCGCCATGGGGTGGACGGTGTCGAACTACCTGGTCAGCGGCGTGGAGCCGGAGCCGATGGGGGACCAGAACGCCACCGCGGCGCCGTCCGGCACCTTCGAGACCGCCGACGGGCCGCTGAACATCGCCGCCAACCAGCAGGCCCAGTTCGAGACGCTGTGCCGCCTGGTCGGGCGGCCCGACCTGCCGGCCGACCCCAGGTTCGCCGGGCGGGAGGCCCGCAAGGAGCACCGGCGGGCGCTCAACGAGGAGCTCAACCAGGCGCTGCGCGCCAAGACCGCGCTGGAGTGGGAGGCGATCCTGTCCGCCGAGGGCGTTCCGGCCGCCCGGGTCCTCACGGTGGCGCAGGCGCTGGCCCTGGACCAGGTGCGCGAGCGCGGTTTCCTGACCGAGCTGCCGTTCCCCTTGGGCGGCGACGGCCGCCGGGTGACCGCGGCCGGCAACGGGGTGCTCATCGACGGCGTGCCCTTGCGGCCGCGTGGTCCCGCGCCGCTGCTCGGGCAGCACAACGCGGAGTTCGGGGTGGCGTCATGAGCAGTGTCGCCGACTGGTGGGGGACGGCGGTCTCCCGGATCGAGCCCGACGTCATCGAGCTGCGCGGCCGGCCGGTGCAGGAGCTGATCGGCCGGGCCGGGTTCACCGAGACCATCTGGCTCATGCTGCGCGGCGACCTCCCGGACGAGCGGCAGGCCGCGCTGCTGGCGGCGGCGCTGGTCGCCGGGGTGGACCACGGCCCGCACGCGCCGTCGATCGCCGTCGCCCGGATGGCGATCACCTGCGGCGTCGGCCTCAACAACGCCGTCGCCACGGGCGTCAACCTGCTCGGCGACGTGCACGGCGGCGCCGGCGAGCAGTGCGTCGAGCTGCTCCAGGACGTCGTGGCCGGTGGCGACGCGGCCGCCACGGTGAGAGACTGGCGTGCCCGCGACAAATATCTGCCCGGGTTCGGGCACCGATTCCACACCCGAGACCCCCGTCGAGACCCTCTGCTCGCCCTCGTAGCAGCCGCCGTGGCCGAGGGGGTCGTCGCCGGCGACCACCTGCGCGCGGCCCTTGAGGTCGAGGAGCTGATCGCGCCGGTGCCGATGAACATCGACGGCGCGACCGCCGTCGTCTACGCCGAGCTGGGCTTTCCGGCGCCCCTCGCCAGGGGGCTGTTCGTGCTGAGCCGCAGCGTCGGCATCCTCGCCCACGCCTGGGAGGAGTCCGGGCAGGGGCGCCGCAACAAAGGCCCCATCCCACCGTCGATCCTGCCGACCGATCTCAGGAACCCCCCACCCGAGTAGACGTGAGGTGCTCATGGCCATCGGACGTTCACCCCTCTCCCTCGCGGCCGCCGGCGCGGCCGCACTCCTGTTCACCGCCACCGCTCCGAGCTCCGCCGTCTCGCACGGCACGGGCGCGCAGAACCTGGGCGACCCCGACTACGGCGTCTGCCGGGGCACCGACGCCCGCTGCTACCACGACTGGGGCAACTTCGACCCCGCCGACGGCTACCGCCTGCTCGTCTACAGCCGCACGGGCGGCCCCCGGCACGCCCACCTCGGCACCCCGCTCGGCCCCGGGCTCAACCCGCCGCTCAACGACGACAACGTGGCCGTCAAGGCCGTGCTCAAGCTGGGCCAGGAGAACGGGTTCGCGGTCGACTACACCGAAGACGTCACCCAGCTCAACTCGGCGGGGCGGCTGCTGTCGTACAACGCGGTGATGTTCCTCAGCACCACCCGCGACACGCTCGACGATTCCGCGCAGACGGCGTTACGGCAGTACGTGCGCGCCGGCGGCGGCTTCATCGGCGTGCACAACGCGTTCGGCACCGAGTACAACTGGCCCTGGTACGAGGGCCTGCTCGGCAACGCCAACTTCTACGACCACGGCCCCAACCAGCCCGGCACGGTCGTCACCACGAGCCGGCGCGACGCCTCGACCCAGGGGCTGCCGCAGCGCTGGGCGTTCACCGACGAGTGGTACAACCTCGTCCCCTACCCCACCCGCGTCAAGGTGCTGGCCAAGGTGGACGAGAGCTCACTGGCGCGCGGTGTGCGCGGCAGTCTGGGCCATCCGGGGCACGGCGACGAGCACCCGGTGAGCTGGTGTCACTACTACGACGGCGGCAAGGCGTGGCTCACCACCCTCGGCCATGACGTCAAGACCTGGACCGACGAGCCGATCGAGGGCGACCAGAACTTCCTGCGGCACCTGACGGGCGGGGTGAAGTCGGTGCTCGGCATGGCGCCGTTCTGCCGCTGATCAGCTCATAGGGGCGGCGGTGCTGCTCCGGACCACCAGGCGCGTCGGCACCAGGTCGGTGCCCGGCGCCGACGCCTGGTTCTCCCGGATCTGGAGCAGCACCCGCCGCACGCACCTGCGGCCCACCTCCGCGAAGTCCTGGTGGACGGTGGTCAGCGGCGGGACGAAGAAGGCGGCGTCGGGGATGTCGTCGAAGCCGACCACGCTGATGCCGTGGGGAGCGGGCCGGCCGCGCTCGTGGAAGGCGCGCAGCAGCCCGAGCGCCATCTGGTCATTGGCGGCGAACACCGCCGTGCAGCCGGGCTCGCCGGCGAGGGCGAGGCCGGCGGCGTAGCCGGACTCGGCCGACCAGTCGCCGTGCAGCGGCTCCGGCACCGGCCGCCCGGCCGCTTCGAGCGTGGCCCGCCAGGCGTCGGCGCGGCGCTGGCTCGCGAACGACGCGCGCGGCCCCGTCACGTGCCAGACCGTCCGGTGCCCCAGGTCGAGCAGGTGGTGCACGGCGCGCCGGGCGCCGTCGGCCTGGTCGGTGTCGACGACGCTGTAGCGGTCGCCCGCGTCGGAGTCGACGACCACGACGTGCACGCCGGGCGGCAGGGTGACCGTGCCCGCGTCGAGCAGGTGGATCTCGATGATGACGATCACCGCGTCGACGGCCAGCTCGCCCATCCGGGTGAACGCGCCCAGCACGTTGTCCTGGGTCGGCACGTCGATGGGGATCAGCGTGATGGCGTAGCCCTCGGCGGCGGCGTGGGTGGCGATCGCCTCGACCGTGCGGCTGTTGCCGGTCGAGGCCAGGCTGAACAGGATGACGCCGATCGTGTTGAACCGGCCGTAGCGCAGCGCGCGGGCGGCGCTGTTGGGCCGGTAGCCCAGCTCGCGCATGGCCGCCAGCACCTGCTCGCGGGTCGACTCGATGACGCCGGGATGGCCGTTGGAGACCCGGGAGACCGTCTGCGACGACACGCCCGCCAGCTTGGCGACGTCGGCCATGGACACGCGCTGCTTCCGGCGCCCGCCGGGAACGCCCGACCCGCCGCGTTGCGCGCTCATCGCTTCCACTGTGCCCTCTTTCGAACGGCCGTTGACGTCGGGGGAAACCTTGACGCCCCGGGTGGCCGGTGCCACGATACCGCACGGAAGTTTACGTAAACATAACTCTGGGATCATCTCCGGCAACCCTGGCCAGCGATGGCGCGGACGATCTCCGGGGCAAAATGTTCACGTAAACATGAGAGGGAGGAAAGTGACGGTGGTCGCAACACCGCAGACGGTGCCCCGAAGGCGGCGGTCGTGGACGGGATGGCGGTTCGTCGGGCCGTTCATGGCGGTGTTCGCGCTCGTGTTCCTGGCGCCGATCGCGTACTCGATCTATCTGAGCCTGTTCCGCACCCAGTTGATCGGCGGGACCGCCTTCGTCGGCGCGGACAACTACCTGAAGGCGCTGGCCGACCCGCAGTTCTGGTCCGCCTTCGGCAACGTGGCGCTCTTCCTGGTCGTGCAGGTGCCGATCATGCTGTTCCTGGCGCTGCTGGTGGCGCTGGCGATCGACAGCGGCCGGCTCTACGGGACGAGCTTCTTCCGCATCGCGGTGTTCCTGCCGTACGCGGTGCCCGCCGTGGTCGCCACGCTGATGTGGGGCTTCATGTACGGCTCCCAGTTCGGCCTCATCGGCAACCTCAACGACTCGCTCGGCCTGTCGCTGCCCGACCCGCTCTCGGCCGACCTGATCCTGGCCTCCCTGGGCAACATCGTGACCTGGGAGTTCGTCGGCTACAACATGCTGATCCTGTATTCGGCCCTGCGCGTGGTCAACCCGTCCCTCTATGAGGCCGCCGAGATCGACGGCGCGAGCCAGGTCAGGATCGTCTTCGCGATCAAGCTGCCGGCGCTGCGCGGCGCGCTGCTGATCGCCACGATCTTCTCGATCATCGGCAGCTTCCAGCTCTTCACCGAGCCCGCCATCCTCAAGGACCTGGCGCCGAACGCGATCACCACCTACTTCACGCCCAACTACTACGCCTACGAGCTGTCCTTCTCCGGCCAGCAGTACAACTACTCCGCGACCGTCGCCATCGTCATGGGCGTGATCACGATGATCGTCGCCTACGTCGTGCAGCTCCGCGGCATGCGGAAGGAGGTCCGATGACCGCCACCGTGCAGGAGCGCCGGGCGCGCCCGCTGGTGATCCGCCACCGGCGCCCGCCGCGCCGCGGCCGCCGCAGCGCCACGCTGACCGCCCTGACCGCGATCATGCTGCTCTACACGCTGCTCCCGCTGGCCTGGCTGGTGATCAACGCGACCAAGACGCAGGAGGGGCTGCTCGGCTCGTTCGGCCTGTGGTTCGACTCCGACTTCGCCCTGTTCGCCAACATCGCCGACACCTTCGGCTACGGGGGCGGGCTCTTCACCCGGTGGCTGCTCAACACCCTGCTCTACGTCGTCCTGGGCGCGGGCGGCGCGACGCTGCTGGCCACGGTGGGCGGCTACGGGCTGGCGAAGTTCGACTTCCCCGGCAAGAAGGCCGTGTTCGCCGTGGTCATCGGCGCGGTCGCGGTGCCCGGCACGGCGCTGGCCGTCCCGACGTTCCTGATGTTCTCCAGCCTCGGGCTGACCAACACGCCGTGGGCGATCATCATCCCGTCGCTGGTGTCGCCGTTCGGGCTCTACCTGATGTGGACGTTCGCCGCGGACGCCGTGCCGAACGAGATCCTCGAATCGGCGCGGGTCGACGGGGCCGGCGAGTTCACGACGTTCTTCCGCATCAGCCTGCCGCTGCTGGCGCCCGGGATCGTCACGGTCCTGCTGTTCACCGTCGTCGCGACGTGGAACAACTACTTCCTGCCGTTGATCATGCTGAAGGATCCGGCCTGGTATCCGCTCACCCTCGGCCTCAACAGCTGGAACGCCCAGGCGTCCACCGCGGGCGGCGAGGCGATCTTCAACCTGGTGATCACCGGATCACTGCTCACCATCGTCCCGCTGATCGCGGCGTTCCTGCTGCTCCAGCGGTACTGGCAGTCGGGCCTGGCCGCCGGAAGCGTCAAGGAGTGACCGGCGCCGCGCCTTCCATCATGAAAGGGACATCCATGACGATAACCCGCCGCCAAACCCTCCTGCTGGGGGCGGCACTGTCGGTATCGCTGATCACCACCGCCTGCGCCGGCCCCGGCGGCGACGGCGGCGCGGGCACCGCCGCGCCCCCGAGCGCGTCGGCCACCGACCTCGAAGCCGCGCTGAACAAGGGCGGCACCATCACCGTCTGGGCGTGGGAGCCCACCCTGAAGCAGGTCGTCACCGACTTCCAGACCAAATATCCGAAGGTCAAGGTCAACCTGGTCAACGCCGGCACCGGCAACGACCAGTACATCGCGCTGCAGAACGCGATCAAGGCCGGCTCCGGCGTTCCGGACGTGGCCCAGATCGAGTACTTCGCGCTGCCGCAGTTCGCGCTCGGCAAGTCGGTCGCCGACCTGACGGCGTTCGGGGCGGACAAGCTCGAAGGCACCTTCACGCCCGGCCCCTGGGGCTCGGTGCACTCCGGCACCGGGATCTACGGCATTCCCATGGACTCCGGGCCGATGGCGCTGTTCTACAACAAGGACGTCTTCGACAAGCACAAGATCGAGGTGCCGAAGACCTGGGAGGAGTACATCGCGGCGGCCAAGAAGCTGCACGAGGCCGACCCGAAGGCGTACATCACCAGCGACACCGGCGACGCCGGCTTCACCACCAGCATGATCTGGCAGGCCGGCGGCAAGCCGTACCAGGTCGACGGGACCAAGGTCGGCATCAACTTCGGCGACGCCGGCACGCAGAAGTTCACCGCGGCCTGGCAGCAGCTCGTCAGCGAGAAGCTCCTCGCGCCGATCAGCGGGTGGAGCGACGCCTGGTACAAGGGTCTCGGCGACGGCACCATCGCCACGCTGGTGATCGGCGCCTGGATGCCCGCCAACCTGGAGACCGGCGTCAAGGCCGGCAAGGGCAAGTGGCGGGTCGCGCCGATGCCGCAGTGGGAGGCCGGCGGCAAGGCCACGGCCGAGAACGGCGGCAGCTCGCTCGCCGTCCCCGAGGCCGGCGCCAACAAGGCGCTCGCCTACGCCTTCCTCAAGTACGCCGGCGTCGACGAGGGCGTGCAGACCCGCCTGGACGGCGGCGCGTTCCCGGCCACGACCGCGCAGCTCAACTCCGCGGAGTTCAAGGACAAGAAGTTCCCGTATTTCGGGGACCAGCAGGTCAACCAGGTCCTCGCCGAGTCGGCGGGCCAGGTCGTGCCCGGCTGGTCGTATCTGCCGTACCAGGTCTACGCCAACAGCATCTTCAACGACACCGTCGGCAAGGCATACACCGGCGGCAGCACGCTGCAGGACGGCCTGAAGGCGTGGCAGGACGCCTCCGTCAAGTACGGCCAGGAACAGGGTTTCAGCGTTCAGTAGCTCCCGGTCCTGCCGTCCCCGGGGCGGCAGGACCCGTCACCCCTAGTGAAGGGACGACAATGCCGCACGCACCCTCCATCCGTTCCCTGTTAGCCGCGCTGATCGCGATACCGATCACCGTGCTCACCGGCGCCGCCCCGGCGGCCGCCGACACCAGTCAGTTCAAGGGCGTGAACTGGGCAGACCCCAGAGACAACTACGCCGACGACCCCGTCATCCCGTCAGGGCTGGCGGGGTCCGACGGTTACGCGACGGTCCGGGCCAAGGCGGACGCCGTCCTCGCCGGGTTCCAGGCCAACCTGGGCGCAAACACCGTAAGGCTGCCGGTCAACCCGTATTCGGTGGGGACCGCCTGGTGGAACGCCTATACGGGGGCCATCGACGCCGCGATCGCCAGGAACTTCAAGGTCGTCCTCAGCTACTGGGAGGGCACTGCGGTCAAGGACGGCAGGATCGACAACACCGCCGCCTGGACCTCGATGTGGAACACCATCACGGCGAAATACGGCGCCAGCGCTCTGGTGCACTTCGAGCCCATGAACGAGCCCTTCGGCTACTCGGCGGCCGCCTGGGCGGACGTCGCCGCGAACTGGATCGCCGCCTACCCCTCGGTGCCCAGGAACCGGATCTTCGTCAGCGGCAGCGGCTACAACGACAACGTCACCACCGTCTGCGCCGACAGCCGCCTGAACGGCACCTATCTCTCGCTGCACCACTACGGCTTCTGGGGCACCCACACCTACGCCGAATGGGTCACCGACCTGCGCGACCGGATCGGCTCGTGCGCCGCGCGCACGGTCCTGGACGAGTTCGGGTCGCCGATGACCACCGGGCTCAACTACAACGACCCGGGCAGCACCGACAACTTCGTCCGGTATCTCCGCGCCGACACCGACACCGTGCGCGCGCTCGGGATGGGCGCGATCTACTGGCCGGGGCTGCGCAGCGGCGACACGTACACGCTCCAGACCCTCACCGGCAGCGGCACCAGCCTGCGGCTCACCACCCCCAACGCCAGCGGCGTGGACCGCGTCAGGCACGCCTGGGCGCTGACGCCCAGCACGACGTCGGTGCTGCGCGGCGTGGGCTCGGGCCGCTGCCTCGACGTCCCGGGCGCGAGCCGGACCAACGGCACGCAGGTGACCATCTACGACTGCAACGGCGGCGCCAACCAGCAGTGGACCAGGACCTCGTCCGGCCAGATCACCGTGTACGGCGACAAGTGCCTCGACGCCTACGGCCAGGGCACCACCAACGGCACCAAGGCCGGCATCTGGGACTGCAACGGCGGCGCCAACCAGCGCTGGACCGTCGGCGGCGACGGGACGATCCGCGGCGTGCAGTCCGGGCTCTGCCTGGACGTCGACCAGGGCGCCACCACCAACGGCGCCCTGGTCCAGCTCTACACCTGCGCGGGCGGCACTCACCAGCAGTGGCGGACCGGCTGAGTCAGTGCGGACGTCGTAGCACGCAGACCTCGCGCGGGCCCAGGGTGAGGCCCTCGGCCAGGCAGGGCGCCCGGAGGACCTCGCCCGTCACGCCGTCCACGGCGACGCTTTCGTCGGTGCGGTTGATGAGGAACCAGTAGTCGGCGTCGTCGCCGGTGCGGACCGCCAGCTCCACCGCGCCGGCGACGGCCTCGGGCAGCTCGGGGCGCACCCCGCTCACCGCCAGGAGCTCCGCCAGCACCGGCCCGAGACCGTCCGGCCCGAGCCGGGTCGAGACGTACGACGCCGAGCCGGCGCCGGCCAGGCGCGTGGTGATCGCGGGCCGGCCCGTGTGGTCGCCGGAGGTGTAGCTCGCGACGATCTTGACGTCAGGGTCGGTGACGTCGATCCGGTCGCTCCACAGCGTGCCGGAGACGCCGAGGTCGAGGTGCACGCGGTCGCCGTCGCGCAGCGGGCCGAACTCCTCGATCCGCAGGCCGAGCAGCTCGCGCAGCGCGCCGGGGTAGCCGCCGAGCCACACGTGGTCGTGCTCGTTCACGATGCCGGAGAAGTAGGTGGTGACGAGGTGGCCGCCGCCGCCCACGTACGCGGTCAGGCGGTCGGCGAGCGCCTGGGGCACGACGTGCAGGATCGGGGCGACGAGCAGGTCGTAGTGCGCGAACTCGCCGGCCGAGCCGATGACGTCCACCCGCACCCCGGCGGCCGCGAACGCCGTGTACCAGTCCAGCGCCTCCTGCCGGTAGCGCAGCCGGGAGGTGGGGTGGGAGTCGAGCTCGCTCGCCCACCAGGAGTCCCAGTCGAACACGATCGCCGCCTGGGCGCGGCGGCGGCGCGTCCCCGCGATCGGCGCCAGCGCCTCCAGGGTGGCGCCGAGGTCGACGACCGAGCGGAAGACCTCGCTGTCCGTGCCGGCGTGCGGGACCATCGCCGAGTGGTACTTCTCGGCGCCGCCCGCCGACTGCCGCCACTGGAAGAAGCACACGGCGTCCGCCCCGTAGGCGACGTGCGTCAGCGAGTCACGGACCATGCCGCCCGGCTGCTTGGCCAGGTTGACCGGCTGCCAGTTGACCGCGCTGGTGGAGTGCTCCATCAGGAACCAGGGATCGCC
The DNA here is from genome assembly GCF_900108335.1 of Nonomuraea solani. Classification (GTDB taxonomy): domain Bacteria; phylum Actinomycetota; class Actinomycetes; order Streptosporangiales; family Streptosporangiaceae; genus Nonomuraea; species Nonomuraea solani. Next base: position 164,375 of record NZ_FNVT01000006.1, on the reverse strand, counting down.
GTTCGCGAGCCGCCCGGTCAGGTTGGCCGAGAACGACAGCTCGTCGCGCTCCCCGTCCAGCAGGTAGTGGTCGTTGGAGACGAAGTCGACCTCGCGCGCCCAGTCCGCGAAGTTCATGCCCTTGGTGTCGCCCATGACCATGAAGTTGGTGGTGACCGGGATGTCCGGGGTCAGCTCGGTCAGCACCTCGCGCTCCGCCCGCAGGTAGTGCTTCAGCGCGTCGGAGGAGAAGCGCTTGAAGTCGAGCTGCTGGGTGGGGTTGGGGTAGGAGGCGGCCAGGCGGGGCGGCAGGATCTCCGCCCAGTCGCCGTACGCCTGCGACCAGAACGACGTCGCCCACGCCCGGTTGAGCTCCTCGACCGTGCCGTAGCGCTCGCGCAGCCAGACGCGGAACGCCGTGGCGGCGTCGTCGGAGTAGTCGTAGACGTTGTGGCAGCCGAGCTCGTTGTTGACGTGCCAGGCGGCCAGCGCCGGATGGCTCCCGTAACGTTCGGCCATGGCCCTGACCAGGCGCAGGGCGTGCTCGCGGAAGACCGGCGAGGTCGGCCGCCAGTGCTGGCGGGCGCCCGGCCACAGCGTGCGGCCGTCGTGGCCGACGGGCAGGATCTCCGGGTGGGCGGCGGTCAGCCACGGCGGGGGAGAGGCGGTGGCGGTCGCCAGGTCCACGGCGATGCCGTGCGCGTGGAGCAGGTCCATCACCTGGTCCAGCCAGCCGAAGTCCCACCGGTCCGCGCTCGGCTGGAGCCGGGCCCACGAGAAGATCGCCAGCGAGACGATGTTCACGCCGGCCTGGCGCATCGCCAGGACGTCCTCTTCCCAGACCTCCCGTGGCCACTGCTCCGGGTTGTAGTCCGCGCCGTAGGCCAGCCGCCGGCGGGCGGGCTCCGACGGCCAGCGAAGCCAGCGAGGTCCGTGAATAGCTGCCACTGCCGCTCCTTCAATGTTTACGTAAACATACGGTATCTCAGTGCTCGGCGCACAGGCAGCCCACGCCCTTCTCGATCCAGTCGCGGCCGGTCCACTCCGGGTGCCGCTCGATCATCAGGGCGGTGATCTCCTCGACCATCGTCTCCTCGCTCATGGCGGAGTCGCGGCGGGCCCAGGTCTCGTCGCGCAGCAGCTCCAGGTAGTCGCGGACGTCCTCCAGCAACCGCGGGCCGCCGACGTCGCCATGGCCGGGGACGACCACGCGCGGGCTCTCGGCGGCCAGCCGCTCCATCACCGCGATCCAGCGGGTGCCGGAGACGTCGGTGTCGTACGGCGGGAACCACGGGAAGATCGAGAACTGCCCGGCCTCCACCAGGTCGCCGGTGAACATCACCCCCGCGTCCGGGACGGTGATCACCTGGTCGCCCTTGCTGTGCGCGCGGCCGGTGGGCCGCAGTCGCACCACCCGGCCGCCCAGGTCGAGGTCGTGGGCGTCGTCGTACACGAGGTCCGGCGTGGCGAGCTCGACGCCTTCCAGCCGGCGGGCGATGGGCTCTCCGAGGGTTTTGAACATCTCCAGGTAGCCGGGGCCCTTCATGGCCAGGTCCGTGGCCTGGGCCCGGTTGAGCAGGTACGTGGCCTCGCCGGCGAACGTCTGCGCGCCGAAGGCGTGCTCGGGGTGGAAGTGGGTCGAGGTCAGGTACAGCCTGCGGCCCTTGGCGTACGCGGCGGTGAACTCCAGCACGGTCTCGGCGTTGGCCGGGCCCAGGCCGGTCTCGACGACCAGGACGGAGTGGGTGCCGCCGACGAGGCCGATGTTGGGCACCAGCGGGACGCGCCGGTCGGGGATCACCACCAGGTCGCGGGCGAGCTCCTGGACACCGGTGATCTGGACGATGGGGTCTTCGGTCATGGCGGACAGTCCATCGCGGGCCTGTGGAGAGCGTCCAACACCTGTTCCGCACACCCGATACCGCGCGGGTATCGTTACCGGCGATGGACCTTCGCTCGCTGCGCTACTTCGTGGCCGTCGCCGAGGAACGCCACTTCGGGCGCGCCGCCGTGCGCCTGCACATGACCCAGCCACCGCTCAGCCGGGCCATCAAGCAACTGGAGACCGATCTCGGCGCCGTGCTGCTGCGCCGCTCGTCCACCGGGGTCACGCTCACCCCGGCGGGGAATGCGCTCTACGACGAGGCGCGCACGCTGCTTGAGCAGGCCGAACAGGCCCGCGCCCGGGTCGCCGGGGCCGCCACCCTGACGATCGGCACCCTGGCCGACAGCGCCGAACAGGCCGGGTCCCGGCTGGCCGCCGCCTTCCGGCTGCGGCATCCGGACGTTGACGTGCGGATCCGGGAGGGAGACTTCACCGATCCGACCACCGGGCTGCGGGCCGGGCTCGTGGACGTCGCCCTCACGCGGGCGCCGTTCGACGACACGGGGATCAGCGCGTACGAGCTGCGCGCCGATCCGGTGGGGGCGGTGCTGCGTTCCGACGACCCGCTGGCCGCCCGCTCCGATCTTCGCCTGGCCGAGCTGGCCGATCGCCGGTGGTTCCGGCTGCCGGAGGGGAGCGATCCGCGCTGGCGGGCCTACTGGAACGGGGCCTCGGACGAGCCTAGAGACGGGCCCGTGGTGCGGACCGCGCATGAGTGCCTGCAGGCCGTGCTCTGGAACGGCAGCATCGGGCTGGCGCCGCTCGGGCACGCGCTGCCCGAGGGGCTGACGTGCGTGCCCTTGACCGACATGCCGCCCAGCCGGCTGGTCGTGGCCTGGAACAGCGCCAACGCGGGCCCGCTCATCCGCTCGTTCACCGCGATCGCGGCGGGCGGCGGGTTCTTCGGCGGGGCTTGACGCGATCCGCAGCGCGGTCTTCCGCGTGGTCTTCAGTGGGGCCTTCCGGGCGGCCTTCAGTGGGGTCTGATGGGGCGGACCGAGTCGCGGACCACGATGTGGGTGCCGAGCAGGACGTGCTGCTCGGTCAGGGCGGACCTGTCCTGGCCGTGCCGGAGGGCGAGGCGCACGGCGGTGCGGCCGAGCTCCTCGTGCGGGACGTGCACCGTGGTGAGGTCGATGTCGGCGGCGGTGGGCAGGTCGTCGAAGCCGACCATGGAGATGTCGTCGGGGATGCGCAGGCCGTGCTCGCGCAGCGCCTGCCGGGCGCCGGCGGCGAGGAGGTCGTTGCCGGCGAAGATGGCGCTGAAGTCGGGCGGCCCGTCGGCGAGCCGCCCGCGGATCATGCGGTAGCCCTCGGCACGTTCCATCCGCCCATGCAGTTCGAGCGCCGGGTCGTGGGGGACGCCGAAGTCGGACAGCGCGTTGCGGTAGCCGGCGATCCGGGCCTCGGGGGTGGTGTAGCCGTCGTGGCGGCCGAGGAACAGGATCCGGCGGTGACCGGCCGACAGCAGATGGCTGGTGACGGCGTGGGCGCCGCCGATGTTGTCGTACTCGATGACCAGGGCGGGCACGTCGGGGCCGAGCGCGGGACGGCCGCACAGGACGAGCTGCGAGCCGGCCGCCGACAGCGCGCGGGCGTAGTCGGCCATGCGGGCGCGGTAGGCGTCGTCGTTGACGACGTTGCCCACCAGGATGACGCATTCGGCGTGCTCCTGGCGCATGAGCTGGACGGTGGCCAGCTCGCGTTCGGGGTCGCCGCCGGTGGTGCCGACGATGCACAGCTTGCCTTCGAGCGCCGCCTGGGTCTGCACGCCCTGGGCGACGTGCGCGTAGTGCGGCGACACGACGCTGTTGACCACGATGGCGACGCTACGGCTGCTGGCCCCGGCCAGGCCACGGGCGTTGGCGTTGGCCACGTAGTCGAGCTCGCGGACGGCCTTCATCACCTTGCCCCGCGTGGCGGGCGCGCTGGGATAGGTGCCGGACAGGATCCTGGACACCGTGGCCACCGACACGCCCGCGTGCGCGGCCACGTCGCGGATCGTCGTCGGCCGCCGCCCTCCGTCGCCGGAAGTCGCACGCCTGGCCATCCCGCCTCCATGAAACACTTTGGTAAACCGCTTACATACGATGTTTCCGCCCGGCTGTCATGGTGTCAAATCCCCGACGGGAGCCCTTTACGGCCGGTAATCCGGCTCCTGACTTAAAACGCTTACTATCGATGTCCTAAGATCCGGTGTCATGTCTCTCCATCTCCCACGGTCCGACGCACGACTGTCCGGTCACACCGGTTACACCCGGGCGCATTGGGAGGCGGTGGCGGATCGGCTGCTGGACGCCGTGGTGCCGTACGCGACCGACGGGTTCGCCCAGTTCCGGCTGCCCGGCAGGGCGAGCAGGTCGGGGCCGGTGAGCGATGGGCTGGAGGGGTTCGCGCGCACGTTCCTGCTCGCCGCCTTCCGGATCGCGGGGGCACGCGGGCAGGTGGCTCCGGAGCTGCTGGAGCGGTACGCCGCCGGCCTGGTCGCGGGCACCGATCCGGCGCATCCGTACGCGTGGCCGGCGCTGACCGACATGTCACAACAACTGGTCGAGGCGGCGTCGGTGGCGCTGGCGCTGCACGAGACCCGGCCGTGGCTGTTCGACCGGCTGTCCGCCGGCGAGCGGGAGCGGGTGGTGGACTGGCTGGCCGGGTTCGTCGGGCGGCGCACGCCGGACAACAACTGGGTGCTGTTCCGGGTGGTCGTCGAGCAGTTCCTGGCCGGGGTGGGCGGGCCGTACGAACCGGGGGAGATCACCGGCGGGCTGGAGCGGATCGAGGAGTGGTACGCCGGGGACGGCTGGTACTCCGACGGCAAGGGCAAGAACTTCGACTACTACTGCGGCTGGGCGCTGCACCTCTACCCGTCGCTCTGGGCCAGGATGTCCGGCGACACCGCCAGGCAGGAGCTCTACGCGGCGCGGCTGCGCCGTTTCCTGGAGCGGTACCAGCACTTCTTCGCCGCCGACGGCGGGCCGCTGCACCAGGGACGCTCACTGACCTACCGGTACGCGACGGTGGCGCCGCTCTGGCTGGGCGCGCTGACCGGCGCCTCGCCGCTGCCGCCCGGCCGCACCCGCCGCATCGCGAGCGGCGCACTCCGGCACTTCACCGAACGTGGCGCACCCGACGAGCGCGGCCTGCTCACCCTCGGCTGGCACGACGCCTTCCTGCCCATCGCGCAGGACTATTCGGGCCCGGCGTCGCCGTACTGGGCCAGCAAGGCGTTCCTCGGCCTGCTGCTGCCGCCCGACCACCCGGCCTGGACGGACCCGGAGGAGGCGGCGCCCATCGACCTGGCCGACCAGACGCTCGCCATGCCCGCGCCGGGCTGGCTGCTGCACGGCACCCGCGCGGACGGCATCGTCCGGCTCGTCAACCACGGCAGCGACCGCGACCGCGTCCAGGACCCGAACGGCGTCCCCGACCCGCACTACCTCAAGTTCGCCTACACCACCCACACGGGTCCCGAGCTGGGCGACCAGGCACCCGGCGTGGACAACCACCTCGCCGTCATCGCCCCCGACGGCACGGCCTCGGCCCGTCGCCGCATCGAGCCTCTGACCGTGTCGGACCGCTTCGCCGCCTCGGCCTACCAGGACGGCCCCGTCCGCGTGGTGACGGCCTCGGTGGTCGAGGGAGCGGCCGAGATCCGCATCCACCAGGTCACGGCCCCCGCCGGCCACCAGGTACGAGACGGCGGCCACGCCCTGGCCGCCCCCGTCCCGCTCGGCGCACGCGAAGAGGGCGAGCCGGTACCCTCCGCGACCGCGCCGCTCGATGCGCGTGAGGAGGCCGCGCCGGCGCTGGTCAGGCGGGCGGACGGGCTGACCAGTGCCGTGCGCGCCCTGCACGGTTACACGGGCGCGGGCCTGGCGACGGCGGAGGGCGCCAACGCCTTCGGGCCGCATTCGGCCACGCCGTACGTCACCGGCGTGCATCCCGGCGGCACGGCGGTCTACGTCAGCCTGGTGTGGCTCGCCGGTGACCGGGAACCGCCCGCGCCGGCCGTACGCGTCGAGGAAGAGCTGGTCACCGTGACCTGGCCGGGCGGCGGGACGGCGACGGTCAGACTGGGGGCCGTACCCACCTGCTCCCAGTCGGCTCCAAGCCGTCAACAAGAGCGCTCCCCGACCATTTCCTGATGTGAGCGGTAATTTCAGAAAAAGGTTGTACAAGAGCGCCGCGGCAGCGGCCACCGTCATGGCGGTCGCGCTGCCCGCGGCACCGGCGGCGGCCGCGCCCGATGAGCGGCCCGAGGTGCCCGTCGGCACGTGGCTGGCCGCGCGCAGCCAGCCCGCGGTCCAGCTGACCAGCCTGACCTACACCGGTACGGTCGCCGTACCGACGAGCACGATCAACCAGGCCACCTTCAACCAGCTCGTCGAGCAGGCCACCGTCGCCGTGACGGAGGGCAGGATCTCCTCGGACGAGCGCAGCATCGCCAAGTGGCTGTTCCAGCGGATCGCCGCCGACGTGGACACCTACCTCACCACGACCACCCCGGAGCGCAAGGTCGAGGCCCAGGTCGGCGGCCTGTGCACCGGCTGGTGGGTCACCCCTGACGGGTACATGGTCACCGGGGCGCACTGCGTCCAGGTTGGGGAGAGCGAGCTCAGCAAGTTGTTCGCGCGGCAGGCGCTGGCCAAGTTCAACGAGCAGGACGCCAAGGAGATCATCAGCGGTCTGCGGGGCATCGAGGCCGACGAGGAGATCGTCAAGCTGGCCCAGCAGATCTACGTCACGTTCAACAGCGCACACATGCAGATCCGCAACCTGCGGCAGAGCCTGTCCGTGGTGCAGAGCCTGCCGGGCGGTGGCGTGGACAAGACGGCCAAACCGGTTCCGGCCGAGCTGGTGTCGGTGGGCGAGAGCTATCCGGGCAAGGACTTCGCGCTGCTCAAGGTCAACGGGCAGCAGAACCTGCCGACGGTGCCGCTGGGGGACGACGGCGACGTGCGTACCGGTGACACGCTCTACATCAGCGGCTTCCCCGGCCTGGTCACGAACACGCCGTTCTTCAGCCTGGAGTCGAAGCTGGAGCCGGCGCTGACCGAGGGGCCGTACAACGCCAAGCGCACCACCCAGACCGGCGTCCCGTACATCCAGACCCAGGCGCCCTCCTACCACGGCAACTCCGGCGGGCCGGTGTTCGGCAAGGACGGCAAGGTCGTCGGCATGCTGATCGCCGGCACGGTGAGCGAGGGCGGTGAGGCCTCGGAGAGCGAGAGCTTCGTGCTGCCGGTGAGCATCGTGAAGGAGAAGCTGGGCGAGAAGAACATCAAGCCCGCGCAGGCCGTCACGACCACCCGGTACAACGAGGCGCTCAACGACTACTTCCGGCACCACTACGCGGTCGCGCTGCCGAAGTTCCGCGAGGTGCAGGCGCTGTTCCCGAACCACCCGTACGTCGCCAAGTTCATCAGCGACTCCCAGCAGGCGATCTCGGCGGGCAAGGACGAGTCGCCGAGCTCGGTCTGGGTGTGGGTGCTGGCCGGGGCCGGGGTGCTGGTCGCTCTCGTGATCCTCTTCGTCCTGGCCAAGGTGCTGCGCAGGCGCCGGCGGCGGCGTTCCCGTCCGGACTCGCCGTTCGCCGCGCCCCAGCCCGGCGGCCGGTACGCGCACGGCGCGGTGCCGCCGCCCGCGTGGCAGCGACTCCCGGTGGGCCAAGCCTCACCCCCGGTGTACGGCCAGAACGGCTACGCCGCCCCTTACGCGCACAACGGCCACCCCAACCCCAGTCCGGAGCAGACCCGGGCCGTCCGTTACGGGCAGTTCTCGCCCTCGCCGGACGGCAACGCGCCCCAGGTGGCCGACCTGCAGCAGCAGATCGCCGACCTCCAGCGCCGCCTCGGCGACCAGCCGCCGCACGCGTGAGCCTGTCAATCCTCCGGAGCGAACGACAGGAGGACCTTGCTGGAGCCCCGGGCGTCGGCCACCTGGCGGAAGGCCGACGACGCGGCGTCGAGCCCGAAGACGGACGTGATGATCGGCGAGAACCGGCCGGGCTCGTCGTTCATGATCGACAAGGCCTCCGGCATCTCGTGGTAGAAGCGGCTCGACCCGGCCAGGGTCAGCTCCCTGGTGACCGCGAGGTGCAGCGGCGCGGTGACGCCGTCGGGCGGCAGGTGCCCCACGCTGACGAGGGTGCCGCCGTGGCGCAGCGCCGTGAGCGCGGTGGCCGTCCCGGCGGCCGAGCCGGAGGACTCGATGGCGATGTCGGTGGCGGGCATGTCTCCATCCGCCCGGACGACGTGTGTCGCCCCCACCTCCAATGCCAGCCGCAGGGGCTCGTCGAACAGGTCGGTCGCCGTGACCGTGGCCGCTCCGGCGATGCGGGCGAGGGCGGTGCTGAGCAGCCCGATCGGGCCGGCGCCGACGACGAGCACGTCGGCGCCCTCGACGCGGCGGCCGATCTGGCGCACACGCCGCAGACCGTGCAGCGCGATCGAGGCGGGCTCGGCGAGCGCGGCCGTCCTCAGGTCGAGCCCCTCGGGGATCGGGACGAGACGGTGCGCGGGGACGACGAGCCGCTCGGCGAACCCACCGTCGGTGTGCGGCGTCCGGGCGGCGCTCCCCAGATAGCGCAGGTCCGCGCAGAGGTTCTGCTCGCCCCGCAGGCAGTACGCGCAGTGACCGCACACCCGCGCCGGATGCACGGCGACCCGGGCGCCCACCGGCGGCCCCGAACCGTCGGCGGCCTGCTCGGCGACGACGCCGACCACCTCATGACCCAGCACCATGGGTGAGCGCAGAACCGACTCGCCCACCCGCCCGTCCCGCCAGTAGTGCAGGTCGGAGCCGCAGATCCCGCCATAGACGACCTGAACCACGGCCTCGCCGGACGAGGGGCTCCCGGCCTGCCGGGTTTCGACCGCCATGTCGCCGGGCCCGGCGACGACGAGGGCTTGGACGCGCACTCAGATCACCGCCGTCATGCCGCCGTCAACGTAGATCACTTGACCGTTGACGAAGTCGGCCGCGGAGGAGGCGAGCCAGACGGCCGGCCCCACGAGATCCTCGACGCGGCCCCATCGGCCGGCGGGCGTGCGCCCGGTGATCCAGCGGGTGAAGTCGGGGTCGGCCACCAGGGCGGCGTTGAGGTCGGTCTCGATGTAGCCGGGGGCCAGGCCGTTGACCTGGATGCCGTGGGGCGCCCACTCGGCGCACATCACCCGGGTGAGCCCGCCGAGGCCGCTCTTGGCGGCGGCGTAGGGGGCGACGGAGGCGCGTACGAGATGGTTCATGACCGAACAGACGTTGACGATCTTCCCGCTGCCCCGCCGCAGCATGTGCCGGGCGAACGTGCGACCGACCACGAACCCGCTGGTCAGGTTGGTGTCGACCACCTGTCTCCAGTCGTCGATCGGCAGCTCGGTGAGCGGGCCGCGGATCTGGATGCCGGCGTTGTTGACGAGGATGTCCGGACAGCCGTGGTCCGCGACGATCGCCTCGCACGCCTCCTCGACCGCCACGGCGTCGGTGACGTCGAAGGGGACGGCCCGCACCTGGGCGCCCTGGAGCTCGGCGCGGAGGGCCGTCGCGGCGGCCTCCAAGCGATCCGCGTCGCGGCCGTTCAGGAGGACACGGGCGCCCGCGAGCGCGTAGCCGCGCGCGATGGCATGACCGATGCCCCGCCCCGAGCCGGTGACCAGGGCCAGCCTGCCGGTGAGATCGAACGCCGGATTCGCGGGCAGCACGTCACCTCTTCCAAACGAAGTACCTGGACGAACATACCGCGATCACCGCTTGCGGCGGACCTCCCAGACGCCCGCCATGACCCCGGCGATCAGCCCGAGCAGCACGACGACGGCGATCTCGACCTCGCCCAGATTCCCCACCGCGCTCGCGAGGGTGCCGACCAGCACGATGACCACGACGGCGGATGCGACTCCGATGACGACGGGCATGGCGTCCCCCTCCTCACCACCAGTTGTAGTCCACCGCGGCAGGAGCGGCCACCATACACGGTCCGTTATGAGCGTTATACGTTTTGTGTCCGGACGAGGGGCATGTAGGGGATGGGGAGCAGCAAGGGGGCGGTCATGAGCGACTGGACGTTCGAGGGGCAACCGGAGGCGCTGGGGGACACGGTCACGCTGGTGGAAGGCGGCTCGTTCTGCCTGTCCCGCCGCGACGGCGACATCGTGCCCGGCGGCGCGCTCGGCGTCTACCACGCCGACACCCGGCTGCTGTCGCGGTGGGTGCTGCGGGTGGACGGTCATCCGGTGGAGCCGGTGCAGACGATCTCGACCGCCCCGTACCAGGCCACGTTCGTGGGCAGGGGCCGGCCGCGGCCCGGCGCGGCGGAGAGCACGCTGCTGGTCGTACGGGATCGCTACGTGGGCGGCGGCCTGCGCGAGGACCTGCTGCTGCGCAACATGTCGCAGGAACCGGTCGGCTGCGTGGTGGCCGTGCACGTGGCGGCCGATCTGGCCGACCTGTTCGAGGTGAAGGGCGAGCGGGTCCATCCGGCCGCCGACGTGGAGATCCGGCCGTGCGAGTCGGGGCTGGAGGTGTTCTCGGCCTGCCGGGCCCGGGGCGCCAGGGTCCAGGTCGAGCCGCCGGGGACGCCCGTGGAGGCCACGCCGGGGCTGCTCTGCTTCTCGCTGGTGATCCCGCCGCGTGACGAATGGCGTACGACGCTCGTGGTCAACCCGATCATCGAGGGCGTGGAGAGCGCCGCCTGGTTCCCCGCCGACCACTCCGTCGAGCACGCCGGGCCCGCCCGCCGCCTGGCCGCGTGGACCCGCGACAGCCCGGAGGTGCGCAGCTCGAACCCCGGCCTCGTGGAGATCATGCGCCGCTCCCGCGAGGACCTGGGCAGCCTGCGGCTCTTCGACCCCGGCCATCCGGACGAGCCCCCGGCCATCGCGGCCGGCGCGCCCTGGTTCATGACGCTGTTCGGCCGCGACTCCCTGCTGACCTCCTGGATGGCGCTGCCCCTCGACCAGTCGCTGGCGCTCGGCACGCTGTTCCGGCTCGCCCGGCTGCAGGGCGTCAAGGTCGATCCCCTCTCCGAGGAGGAGCCGGGCAAGATCATGCACGAGGTGCGCTTCGGCATCCAGGGCGACTCCCCGTACCGCCGCGAGGCCTACTACGGCTCGGTCGACGCGACCCCGCTGTTCGTCATGCTCCTCGGCGAGCTGCGCCAATGGGGCCTGCACGCCAAGGCCGTCGAGGAGCTGCTGCCGCACGCCGACGCCGCGCTGAACTGGATCGACGAGTACGGCGGCCACGACGGCTTCCTGTGGTACCGGCGCAAGACCGACCGCGGCCTGGCCAACCAGGGCTGGAAGGACTCCCACGACGGCGTCACCTTCCGCGACGGCACCATCGCCCGCGCCCCCATCGCCCTGGCCGAGGCCCAGGGGTACGCCTACGCCGCCTACCTCGCCCGCGCCCACCTGGCCCACGAGCGGGAGGACGACGAGACCGAGCGGCGCTGCGTCCATCGGGCCCACGAGCTGAGACAGGCGTTCAACGAACGTTTCTGGCTGCCCGAGCACGGCTACTACGCCATGGGCCTGGACGGTGAGGGCCGGCCGATCGACGGTCTCGGCTCCAACATGGGCCACTGCCTGTGGAGCGGCATCATCGAGGAGGACAGGGCGGACCAGGTGGCGGCGTGCCTGATGTCGCCGGAGATGTTCACCGGGTTCGGGGTGCGCACGCTGGCCTCGTCGATGGGGGCGTACAACCCGATGAGCTACCACAACGGCTCGGTGTGGCCGCACGACAACGCCATCGTGGCCGCCGGGCTGATGAGGTACGGCTTCGTCGAGGAGTCCCAGCGGGTCGCGACCGCGCTGCTGGACGCCGGGCGGGCGTTCTGCGGGCGGCTGCCCGAGCTGTTCTGCGGCTTCGACCGGAGCGAGTTCGCGCAGCCCATCCCGTATCCGACCTCCTGCTCGCCGCAGGCGTGGGCGGCCGCCGCGCCCATCCACCTGATGCGCACGCTGCTGCGGCTGGATCCCTGGGTGCCGTACGGGAAGCTCTGGCTCGTCCCGGCCCTGCCGCCCGGGTTCGGCGACCTGGAGATCGACAATCTGCCCATAGCGGGTGGCCGGGTGAGCGTCCGCGTCCGCGACGACGGCCGGACACCCGTGGTGTCGTGCCTGCCGGAGGGGATCGAGTTGCATACCGAACCGCGCCCGCCGTGCAGCGGGGTCAGCGACCGTACCGACGGACTGGCGGCGTCGTGATCCCCGCGAGCGGCCGGCCGCTGCACATCGCCATGATCGCGCCGCCCTGGCTGGACGTCCCGCCCCGGGGCTACGGCGGCATCGAGGAGATGGTCGCCTGCCTGGTCAGCGGGCTGGCCGAGCTGGGACACGAGGTGACGCTGATCGGCGCGGGCCGTACGACGTTGCCGGCGAAGTTCCTGTGCACCTACCCGAACCCGCCCTCCGGCCGGATCGGCGACCCGCTGCCGGACCTCCTGCACGCCGCCCGCTCCCTGAACCTGCTCGCCGACCTGGACGCCGACATCGTGCACGACCACTCGCTGGCCGGTCCGCTGACGGCGGCGGGGCGCGGCGCGCCGACCGTCGTCACCTGCCACGCCGCCTCGCACGGCGAGCTCGGCGCCTGCTACCGCGAGCTGGGCGAGGGCATCTCCCTGGTGGCGATCTCGGACGCGCAGCGGAACCGGGCGCCCGACCTGAACTGGGTCGCCACCGTCCACAACGCGCTGAACGTCGGCACCTTCCCCTTCCGCGAGGACAAGGAGGACTGGGTGCTCTGGCTCGGCAGGTTCAGCCCCGACAAGGGCCCCCACCTGGCCATCGACGCCGCCCGTGACGCCGGCCGCCACATCATGCTGGCCGGCAAGCTGTCCGAGCCGCCGGAACACGCCTGCTTCGAGGAGTACGTCCGGCCCAGGCTCGGCTCCGAGGCCACGTACGTCGGCGAGGCCGACGCCGCGCTCAAGCGCGAACTGCTCGCCGCCGCCCGCTGCCTCGTCTTCCCCATCCAATGGGAGGAGCCGTTCGGCATGGTCATGATCGAGGCGATGGCCTGCGGAACGCCCGTCGTCGCGCTCGGCCGGGGCGCGGTGCCGGAGATCGTCGTGGACGGCCGCACGGGTTTCGTCGTCGAGACGGCGGCGGAGCTGCCCGCCGCGATCGAGGCCGCCGGACGGCTCGATCCGGCCGCCTGCCGGGAGCACGTCGAGCGGCACTTCAGCCTGGAGACGATGGCGGCGGCGTACGAGGAGGTGTACCGGCGGGTTCTCGCGGCGCCGGGGGATCACGCGCTCGACTGATTTTCCTGCAGTGACCCGTACGCCGAGGGCTGGACGGATTGTTGTCCGGCGACTGATCGCAATGCCGGGCGGCACAGGCGCACTGCGGCCTTTTACGTTCTGGTGACGTGGGCGGGCTGCCGTACTGGAGTCTCGAACGGGCTCCAGGAAAGGCGTACAGCAATGCGAAAGCTCGTGACCATCGCCGGGCTGGTCGTGACCATGGCGGGACTGCAGGCGGCCTTCGCGCTGCCGTCCCACGCGGACACACTCGTCAGTGCGACGCTGGGCAACCTCAATGTGTCGGCGGCGCCGGGCAAGGCGAACAACATCACCATCGACGCCACTCCCTTCGGCGCGGTGGTGATCAGCGACAGCGCGGACATCGTCCGCATCAGCGGCGGCGGCTGCGTCCAGCTCACCCCCAACTCGGTGGAGTGCAACGGCATCTTCCTCGTACGGGTGTTCGCCGGCGACCTCAACGACAACGTCCTCAACAACACCTCGGTCAGCACCCACATGCACGGCGACGCGGGCGTCGACACCCTCAAGGGCGGCGGCGGCACCGACCAGTTCTTCCCCGGGGTGGGCAACGACATCCTGTTCGGGAACGGGGGCAACGACATCTTCAACGCCGACCTCGTGGCCGACGGCGCCGACGACTTCTCCGGCGGTCCCGGCGTGGACGTGGCCGCCTACAACAACCGGGGCGCCGGCCTGACGATCACGCTGAACGACGTGGCCAACGACGGGGCCAGCACGGGCGAGGGCGACAACATGCGGGCGGACGTGGAGAACGTGTTCGCCGGGTCCGGCTCGGACACCGTCACGGGGAACGGGCGGCCGAACGAGATCAGGGCGGGACAGGGCTCCGACGTCCTGAACGGCCTGGGCGGCGCCGACGACCTGAGCGCCGTGGACGGCGTGGGGGGCAACGACACGCTCAACGGCGGGGCGGGCAGCGACATCTGCCGCTCGGACGCCGGCGACTCGGAGACCCTCTGCGAGCTCAACTGAGGCTCTGACGCGGAGACCCTCTGCGAGCTCAAGCTGAGGCTCTGACGCGTAGCTCACCCGACCGGCGACGCCATCACGCCGCCTGTCACCGCCCGCGCCGGTCAGCCGGCGCTGAGCCGGGCGTGCAGGCGCCGGGCCTGGCGGACCAGCTCGGATGTGCCCGGACGGTCCGCCAGCTCGGCCACCACCGGCAGTTCGCCCCGGGCGTCCGCCCACTCGGCGATCTCGGCCGCGAGGCCCACCACCCGGGTGTGCGCGCTCGTCGCCCGCTCGCCGGGGCCGGGCAGGTAGGCGGGCAGCAGGCCGGTCAGCACCTGCCACACCTCCCGGTGCGCGCCCTGCTCGGCCGCCGCCCTGAGCGCGGTGACGGCCGGGCCCGCGCCGCCCCGGCCGTCCCTGAGCAGGGCGGCCAGTCGCCTGCCCAGCTCGGCGCCCGGCAGATCGCCGGCGGCGGCCACGAACAGCAGCGGCCGCACGCCGTCGCCCTCGACCAGCGCGTACGCCAGCACCAGCGCCACCCCGGGCCCGCCGGGGCCGTGGGCCAGGGTCAGGAGCTGGAGATCGCGCCAGGATGGCCCGTGCGCCGGGGCCCAGCGCGCGGCCGCCAGCTCACGGTTCCCGGCGAACACGGTCAGGAGGTGCTCGAACGACTCGTCGTGCGCGTCCGGGACGGCCGGCGGCTCCACCTCCCGGTCGGTGAGCCACCTGTGGACCGTGCGCCCCGCCTCCCCGGTCAGCCGCGCCGCCCGGGCCGTCACCTCCGGCGTGACGGTGCGGGACAGCCGCAGCAGCGCCTGCCGCAGGTCCAGCGGCAGGGCGGTCACGCCGTCGCGCTCATAGCCCTCCAGCCGTTCGACCAGCTCCCCGGCCTCCAGCAGGCCGTTGTCACGGCTGGGCATGGCCAGCAGGTACGGCGGCAACCGGCCCGCCACCTGCGCCTGGTGGACCTCGGCGAAGCGGCCCAGCCGCATGGCCTTCCACAGGGAACTTCCCAGCACGTCCGGGAGACGCCGGGAGGGTGTCGTGCCCGGCTCGCGCAGCTCCTTGGCCATGGCGGCGGCCCAGTCGGCGACGCGCCACCACGGCGACCGGTCGTCGTATCGAGCGGCCAGCGGGGCCAGCTCGGCGGTGAGCTCGGCCCGGCCGTCCGCCATCAGCCGGACGAAACCGTCCAGCCAGCGCTCGGACCCCGCCCAGTCGTCTTCGGCCGGCTCGCTCCTGGCCAGCCGCCAGGCGTTGCCGGGCGGCGGCGTCATCCGGGCCGCCCGGGGCACCGGGGGCAGCGGCACCGGGACGAACGGGGCCGGCTCTTCCTCGTCGAGCGCCACGTCGCCGGAGGGCAGCAGCGCCAGGGTGTCCTTGATCGTCTCGATCGCCGCCGGGCCGAAGCGTCCGGCATGTGCGCGCACCAGCTTCGCGGCCCGCGTATCGGCGTCGCCCGACTCGCACAGCAGCGCGGCGGCCAGCGCGGGCGCGTAGGCGTCGTGGTCACCATCCGGCCCTTTGAGGACGCGGTCGAGCAGGGACAGACCGGCCCGTACGAGCTTGCCCTCGCTCCGGTAGAGCAGGCCCTCGATCGCCTCCGCCGGAGGGGTGACCTTCATCCGGCGCAGTTGCCGCAGCGCCAGCCCGGCGACGTCGGCCGGGGCATGGGACAGCAGCGCCACGTAGTCGCCGGCATGCGGCGCGGCCTCTTCGGGGGCCGGGTCGAGCAGGTCGTGCAGGCGTACGAAGAAGCGCAGGTCGGCGGCCTGACCGCCGCGCAGGAACCGGGTGCGGCAGCCGTCGAGCAGGGTGGCGCGCTTGATCCGGCCGTCGGCGGCCAGCGTGACGAGGGCGTCGGGCAGACGGCGGTCGTTCCGCAGCGTCCCGCCCACCCCTTCGGCCTCGAACAGCCTCGGCACCATGACGTCCAGCAGCGGATCGGCGGCGAGATCACCGCCGGCGGAGGCGATCCAGGCGAGCGTGAGCGGGTCGTGCTCGGGCGGCTCGGCCCCGGTCTCGCGCAGCAGCGCCAGCGCGAGCCGCACCCGCCGATCCTCTCCCCAGAACCGCGCGCCCCGCAGGCGCAGCGCCATCCGCACGGCGAGATCCTCCTGCCACGCGGGCGGTCTCACCGCGACGACCCGCAGGATGGGCGGAATGTCGTCCGCCAGGGGCAGGATCAGCTCACGCCGGTTGAGCCAGGCCGCCACGGCCGCGCTGCCCGCGAGGGCGCCCGCTCCGGCCACCCGCATCGACTCGATCCACCGCTCGCCCGCCGTCGAGCCCCGCAGATGACCGGGCAACTCCCGCGCCACCTCGCGGCGTTGGATGTCGTCATATCCGATCAACAGGTTCGCGACGGAGTGGAAGGCCCCGGCGTCGATGGCGTCGCGAACCCTGTTCCAGGCGCTGGTCATGATCGGGACAGTAGGGCGGCCCACCGACAGATCGGCCGCCACGAGGTGCCGCATGCACGAAACGTTGCGCGAGCACGACCGCGCCGTCAACGGTGTGAGATCGCCCGAAAGGCCGCTGAGCAGGCACGATGCCGGTAATCTCGAAATTTTCGCGGTAAGAGGCCGACCGGGGGCGGAGCCCTCGCGTGAAAGTTTCATCCGTGACCTCAGGGTTTCCCGCCTATTTAGTTTCATGGGTTGACATATCTCGTCGCGTGCCCCTTTCTCAGTGGCTACGAGGAAGGAGAGCGCGACATGTTCGTGCGCAAGCTCGCAGGCTCCGTCCTGCTCGCGGCGATGGCGACCGTTCCGGCGGCGCCCGCACACGCCGCGCGGGCGCTGGACGCGCCCGTGGCGGGCGGCGTCTACCAGCTCAAAGTGACGAAAAGCGGTATGTGCCTGGACGTGGTGGCCGGCTCCCAGGACAACGGCGCCCAGTTGCAGCAATGGGGCTGTTCGGGGTCGGCCTGGCAGCAGTTCACGGTCGTCTCCGCCGGGGCCGGGATCTACACGATCCGCAACGTCAACAGCGGCCGATGTCTCGACGTGCCCAACGGTGCCGCCACGTCGGGCCTGCGGTTACAGCAGTGGGGTTGCGGTGACGGCACCAAGGCCAACCAGCACTGGCGGTTCGTGGCCTCCGGCAGCGGGACCTACCAGGTCGTCAGTGCCGCCACCGGGCTGTGCATGAGCGACGAGGGCGCCTCGACCGCCTCCGGGGCCGCGATCATCCAGGAGACCTGCACCGCCAACACCAACAAGCAGTGGTTGTTCTCGTCCGCGTCGTCGGGCGCCAGGCCGACGGTGGCGGCGGACGGCAGCGGCACGTACCGGACCGTCCAGGCCGCCGTGGACGCCGTGCCGGCCGGGAACGCGAGCCGGGTCACGATCACCATCGCGCCCGGGACGTACCGGGAGATCGTGCGGGTGCCCTCGAACAAGCCCTATGTCACGCTGCAGGGGCTCGGATCGTCGGCGGCCCAGACTGTTATCGTTAACAACCATCACGCGGGCGCGTACGGGACCTCCGGCAGCGCCACCGCGTTCGTCGACGGCCACGACTTCGCCGCCACCAACCTGACGATCTCCAACGACTTCAACGAGGACCCGAACCTCACCGGCCACCAGGCGGTCGCGCTCAACCTGAATGCCGACCGGGCCCGGCTGACCAACGTGCGGCTGCTCGGCGACCAGGACACGTTCCTGGTCAACGACTCGACGCGGGCGTACGTCTCGAACTCCTACGTCGAGGGCACCGTCGACTTCATCTTCGGCGGCGGCACCATCGTCTTCGACAACTGCGACATCTACGAGAAGCGCAGCACCGGCGGCCCGATCACGGCCGCGAGCACGGCCGCGGCGAAGACGTACGGCTTCCTGTTCTACCGGTCCAGGATCGGCGGCGCCGCCTCGGCCGGGACCACCACCCTGGGCCGGCCCTGGCGCCCGGACGCCCAGGTGCTCTACCGCGAGTCCACGCTGAGCAACGTGATCAAGACCTCCCAGCCGTGGACCGACATGTCCTCGAACTCGTGGAAGAACGCCCGCTTCTTCGAATACCGGAACACCGGCTCGGGCGCCGGCACGAACGCCAACCGCCCGCAGATGTCCGACTCCCAGGCCGCGAACCACACCTCGCAGCGCTATCTCGCCGGGGCCGACGGCTGGAATCCCGTTGGCTGACCCCTTCCGGAGGATGACCATGCGTGTCCCGAACGTCTTTCTCATCATCACCGCCGCCGTCCTGGCCGCGCTCGGGCTGGTGTCCGCGCCCGCCCAGGCGGACACCCCCGTGGCGGGCGGCGTCTACCAGCTCAAAGTGACCAAGAGCGGCATGTGCCTGGACGTCGTGGGCGGCTCCCAGGACAACGGCGCCCAACTGCAGCAATGGGGCTGTTCCGGGTCGGCCTGGCAGCAGTTCGGCGTCGTGTCGGCCGGGTCGGGGATCTACACGATCCGCAACGTGAACAGCGGCCGGTGCCTCGACGTGCCGAACGGCGCGACCACCTCGGGCCTGCGGCTGCAGCAGTGGGGTTGCGGTGACGGCACCAAGGCCAACCAGCACTGGCGGTTCGTGGCCTCCGGCAGCGGGACCTACCAGGTCGTCAGCGTGGCCAGCGGGCTGTGCATGAGCGACGAGGGCGCCTCCACCACGGCCGGCGCGGCGGTCATCCAGGAGACCTGCAGCGCCAACACCAACAAGCAGTGGCTGTTCGGCGGGCCGGGCGGCGGCGACAGGACCTGGCCCAACACCGCCGACGGCTTCGCCGCCACCAGCGGCAGCGGCCAGAGCACCACCACCGGCGGCGCGGCCGGCCCCACGGTCACCGTCACCACCTACGCCGACCTCGTCAGGTACGCCACCGCCACCACGCCCTACGTCATCAGGGTCGACGGCGCCATCACCGTCTCCCCGTACGGCACCGAGATCAGGGTCGCCTCCAACAAGACCATCGTCGGCGTCGGCACGCGGGGCCACATCGTCAACGGCGGCTTCTTCCTCGCCGCGGGCGTCAGCAACGTCATCATCCGCAACCTGACCATCCGCGACACCCGCATGGCCGACGACGACCCGGGCGACGACGCCTACGACTACGACGGCATCCAGATGGACACCGCCCACCACATCTGGATCGACCACAACGCGATCATGCGCATGAACGACGGCCTGATCGACAGCCGCAAGGACACCAGCTACCTCACCGTGTCCTGGAACGTCCTGGCGGAGAACAACAAGGCGTTCGGCATCGGCTGGACCGAGAACGTCACCTCCCGCATGACGATCCACCACAACTGGATCCGCGACAACAACTCCCGCAATCCGAGCACCGACAACGTGGCCTACGCCCACCTGTACAACAACTACCTGCAGAACGTCACCGGCTACGGCAACTACTCGCGCGGCGCCACGAAGATGGTCATCGAGAACAGCTACTACCAGAACGTCAAGGACCCCTACTACCGCGACGACGCCGCCCAGCTCCGGCAGAGCGGCAGCGTCTGCGCCGGTTGCAGCGGGCAGCAGGAGACCGGCGGCTCTGCCTTCACGCCGGGCTCGTTCTACTCCTACACCCTCGACCCGGCCGCCAACGTGCCGTCCCTGCTCAGGACGTACGCGGGGCCGCAGGCCAACATCGGCACCTGATCCAGGTAAGGCCGTCCTCCGGGGCGGCCTTACCCCCCGCGTTCCCTGAGGTGTGCGACCGTATGACACGAATGTGATGACCTCGGGGAGGACGACCGTGAGCGGTGCGCGGCTGATCGAGCGCGTCCGTGGCCTGGCCGCGGGTGGCGACCGGGTGGTGATCGGCATCGCGGGCTGCCCGGGCGCGGGCAAGTCGACGCTCGCCGGCCGGCTGGTGGAGGGGCTCGCCGCCGCCGGGCTACCGGCCGTCTGGGTGCCGATGGACGGCTTCCACCTGGCCGACGTCGCCCTCGAAGCCCTCGGCCGGCTGGGCCGCAAGGGCGCCATGGACACCTTCGACGCCCACGGCTACCTGGCGCTGCTGCGCCGCCTGCGCGCCGAGACCGGCAACGTCGTCTACGCCCCGTCCTTCGACCGCGAGATCGAGCAGCCGATCGCGGGCGCCATCGCGGTCCCGCCCGGCACCCGGGTCGTGGTCAGCGAGGGCAACTACCTGCTCGCCGACGACGACGTGTGGCGGCGGGTGCGCGCGGCGATGACCGAGGTCTGGTACGCCGAGGTCGACGACGACGTCCGCCTCGACCGCCTCACCAGGCGGCACGTCCGGTTCGGCAAGACCCGCGACCAGGCCGTCCGCTGGGTCGCCGAGGTCGACGAGCCCAACGCCGCCCTCATCCGCGCCACCCGCGACCAGGCCGACCTCCTGGTCGACATCGACGCCCTGGACCTGACGGACGGTCACGCGGCCACGTGGTCGCGCGGGGCCGGCCGCTCCGGGTAGGGCGCGAGCTCGTCTGCTCCCGCACGTACGTGGCCGCCTTCCCACGGGCAAGCTGTTCGGCCGCGAATGATCGGTATAGCGTCGGGCGATACACCCCCCTTCCAAGGAGACGCAAACCGTGCGATCCCGGATCCTGGCCGCGCTGGCGGCCTCGATGGCCGTCGCGACGGCCCTCACCCTCAACACCGTTCCGGCCCAGGCGAAACAGGACGAGCTGCTGGCCAAGCTCACGGCCATCCCCGGGCTCACCGTGGTGTCGGAGACCCAGCCCACCGGCTACCGGTTCTTCAACCTGACCTACACCCAGCCGGTCGACCACCGGAGGCCGCGGCGGGGCACCTTCCAGCAGCGGCTCACCCTGCTGCACCGCTCGGCCGACTCGCCCGTCGTCCTCTTCACCGGCGGCTACGGGCTCCCGGTCAACCCCGGCCCGTCGCGCACGGAGGCGACCCAGCTCATCGACGGCAACCAGGTCTCCGTCGAGCACCGCTTCTTCCGTTCCTCGCGCCCCGCCCCGGCCGACTGGGACGACCTGACCATCTGGCAGGAGGCCACCGACGAGCACCGCATCGTCCAGGCGCTCAAGACCATCTACGCCGGCAAGTGGATCCAGACGGGCGCCAGCAAGGGCGGCATGACGTCGGTCTACCACCGGCGCTTCTACCCCGGCGACGTGGACGGCGTGGTGGCCTACGTCGCGCCGAACGACCCGGTCAACCCCGAAGACCGCACGTACGACCGGTTCTTCGCCCGGGTCGGCGACGCCTCCTGCCGTACGGCGCTGGAGAACGTGCAGCGTGAGGCGCTCAAGCGGCGCGACCGGATGGTGGCGCTGCTGGAGCGGGACGCCGCGGCCAACGGATACACCTTCACCAGGACGCTCGGCACCGCGGACCGCTCGTTCGAGATGACGATCCTCGACACGGCGTGGGCGTTCTGGCAGTACCTGACCGTGGCCGACTGCGCCTCGGTGCCGCCGGTGACCGCCACGGACGCCGAACTGTACGCCTGGATCGACAACGTCGCCTTCTTCGGCTTCTACACCGACCAGGGCCTCGACTACTACCTGCCGTACTACTACCAGGCCGCCACCCAGCTCGGCTGGCCCGCCCTGAAGTTCCGGCACCTGCGCGGGCTGACCCGCTACCCCGGCCTCTACCAGCCCAACGGCCTGCTCCCGGCCGAGCTGCGCTCCCGGCACGACCCGTGGCCGATGCTCGACGTGGACCACTGGGTCCGTACGAGGTCGGAGCGGATGTTGTTCGTCTACGGCGAGAACGACCCGTGGAGCGCCGAGCGGTTCACCCCGAGCGGGCGCGACTCCGCTCTCTACGTCGCGCCCGGCTCCAACCACGGCGCCAGCATCGCCCGCCTGTCGCCGGCGGACCGCGCGGCGGCCACCGACACGCTGCGCCGCTGGGCGGAGGTGTCGCCGGCCAGGCGGATGCCGGCGGCCGCGCCTCTGCCGCTCGACGACATGCTGCCCGACCGCCGCACCCGCTGACCAGGAAAGCCCTGGCCGTGGCCAGGGCTTTTCTTTACCGGACGCGGGGCTCGGCCGGCCGGTGCGGGGGCAGGTCCGTGGTCGGAATGTCCCCATGCATCGCACCAGGAGATGACCGTGGCCGCAAAGGGCAGCGCAAGAGTGTCGAAGAAGTCGAGCAGCCAACCGTGGCTGCACGTGGACGGCAGCGAGATCCAGGAGTACGGCACCGTACGGACGTGGCCGCTCGGTCTGTCCGACGAGGCCAGGAACTACTCCTGCGGCCGGCTGAACCAGATTCTGGCTGATACCCAGATCCTCTACGCCCTGTACAAGAAGCACCACTGGCTGATGCGCGGCCCGACCTTCTACCAGCTGCACCTGCTGCTGGACAAGCACGCGGACGAGCAGCTCAAGCTGGTGGACGAGCTGGCCGAGCGGGTCCAGACGCTGGGCGGCATCGCGGTCGGCGACCCCCGGCACGTCGCCGAGATCACCTCGGTCCCGCGCCCGCCCAACGGCGCGGAGGAGGTTCCGGCGATGTTGTCCCGGCTCATCGAGGCGCACGAGACGGTGCTCATCGGCGCCCACGAGGCCGCCGCGCGGGCCGACGAGCTGGGCGACGACGGCACCAACGACCTGCTGGTCTCCGACGTCATCCGGACGGGGGAGCTCCAGGTCTGGTTCCTGGTCGAGCACCTCGTCGACACCCCGCTCATCGACGTGTCGGGCAACGGGCACACGAAGCCACGCAGGTCACGCACCGCCAAGTGACTCGTCCAGCCGGGCCGGATAGCCGGCGGGCAGCGCGGGCAGCCGCCAGGGCTCGTGCACGTGGCCGTCGGGCACGTCCGCCAGCTCCGGCACGTACCGCCGCACGTACTCGCCCGCCGGGTCGTACCGTCTGGCCTGGCGGAGCGGGTTGAAGGCGCGGTTCGGCCGGGTGTCGTTGCCGGTGCCGGCCACCCACTGCCAGTTGCCGGAGTTGTTCGCGACGTCGCCGTCGAGCAGGTGGTGGAAGAAGTGCCCGGCGCCGTCGCGCCAGTCGAGGCCGAGACACCTGACCAGGTAGGACGCCACGATCAGGCGGGCCCTGTTGTGCATCCAGCCCTCGGCGAGCAACTGCCGCATCCCGGCGTCCACGATGGGCAGCCCGGTCATGCCGGCCCGCCAGGCGTCCAGCGCGTGCCGGTCGTGCCGCCAGTGCCGCTCCCGGCGGCGGTAGTTCTCGCGGTTGATCTCCGGGAACGCGTACGTCACCTGGTGGTGGAAGTCCCGCCAGCACAACTGCCGCACGAAGTCCGCGCCGCGCGCCGCCCGCCCGGCCAGCTCCAGCGGCGACAGACAGCCGAACCGCAGGTACGGGCTCAGCCGCGAGGTACGGTCACCGGCCAGGTCGTCGTGCCCGTCGCCGTACCCGTCGAGCTCCCGCCGCAGCCACAACTTGGCCCGCTCCCGCGCCGCCGTCTCACCCCCGCGCGGCCCGCCACGGCGCTCGTGATCCGGCAGCCGCCCCGCCGCCAGCCCTGAAGGCAACGAGATCCGGTCCGGCGGCGGCAGCACCGGGCGCCGCCCGTGGCGGGTCCACGCCCGCCAGTAGGGCGTGAACACCCGGTAGTGATCGCCCCCGCCCGAAGGGCGCAGCGCGTCAGGGGGCACGACCGTGACGCCGGGAAAGCGCCGGAACGCGATCCGCTCCTTCTCGAAGCGCTCCTCGCGCCGCCGGGCCAGCGAGCTGACGTCGGCGCCGGCGCAGATCGTCTCCGCCCCCGTCTCTGCCGCCACCTTCATCGTCTCGCGCACGACGTCACCTTGCCGTACGACCAGATCGCCGCCACGCTCACGGAGCGAGCCGCGCAGATCGGCCAGGCACTCGGCCAGGAACCCGGCCCGAGCGCCGGACGGAACGGCCGGATCCAGCACGAACAGCGGCACCACGTGATCGGCCTGCTCGCAGGCGGCGCTCAGCGCCGGATGGTCGTGGACCCGCAGGTCCCGGTTGAACAGCACGATCGCCGTGGTCATCGGCCCATTCTCGCCCGCCGGCGGGCCGGTGGGGGGAGGCCGTGCGCCCGGCGCGTCACCCTGGTGGAAGATGGTCGAATGTCCCCGATCACCCACGCCGTGCGGCACGTCCCCTGGGACCTGCCCGAGACCCGTCCCGCCATGGCCGACGCCGCGGACCGGCGGCCCGGTCTCGCCCTGACCAGCCGCTCCCTGTGGCGCGACGGCCGCCGGTGGATTCCGGTGACGGGCGAGCTGCACTACAGCCGCCTGTCCCGGAGCCGCTGGCGGGAGGCGCTGCGGCTGATGAGGGCGGGCGGGATCAGCGTCGTGTCCACGTACGTGTTCTGGATCCACCACCAGGAGCACCAGGACCGGGAGCCGCTGTTCGACGGCGATCTCGACGTGGCCGCGTTCGTGCGGCTCTGCCGCGACACCGGCCTGGAGGTGATCGTCCGGGTCGGGCCGTGGTGTCACGGCGAGGTGCGCAACGGCGGCCTGCCCGACTGGGTGGAGCCGGCCCGCCGCGACGACCCCGCCTACCTGGCGAAGGTGCGGCGCTGGTTCGGGTCCTTGGGACGGGAGCTGGGCGGGCTGTGCGGCCCCGGCGGGCCGATCATCGGCATCCAACTGGAGAACGAGCTCTACGACCAGCGCGACCACCTCGTCACCCTGAAGGGCCTCGCCCGCGAGTCCGGCCTGCACGCCCCGCTGTGGACGGCCACCGCCTGGGGCAGCGCCGACATCCCGGTCGGTGAGGTCTTCCCCCTGTACGGCGGCTACGCCGACGGCTTCTGGGTCGACACCGCCGACGGCTGGCACGACTCCTTCCGCACCCACTTCCACTTCTCCCACCAGTGGGACGACCCCGGCATCGGCAAGGACCTGGCCGGCGACAAGAGCACGGGGATCCCCGGGGCCAAGCACCCCGACTTCCCGGCGGCCACCTGCGAGCTGGGCGGCGGCATGGCCACCGCCTACCACCGCCGCCCGTGGCCGTCGGGGGCCGACATCGCCGCCGTGGCCCTGTGCAAGCTCGGCAGCGGCTCGGCCTGGCAGGGCTACTACATGTACGCGGGCGGCACCAACCCCCGCCCCGGCCTGCAGGAATCCCACGCCACCGGCTACCCCAACGACCTGCCGGAGTACAACTACGACTTCCACGCCCCGATCGGCGCCCACCTGCAGACCCGCGACAGCTTCCACCTGCTGCGTAACCAGCACGCCTTCCTGGCGGCGTTCGGGGACCGGCTGGCGGGCATGAACGCCACCATCCCCGGGGCCCTCGACGTGCACGACCGGGAGACGCTGCGCTGGTCCCTGCGCTCCGACGGGCGCGCCGGGTTCGTCTTCGTCAACACCCACCAGCCGCACGACCCGCTGCCCGCCCACCCGGGCGTGCGCTTCGACGTCACGCTCGACGAGGCCCGCGTGGTGTTCCCGCACCGGCCGGTGGACCTGCCCACCGGCACGTTCGTGTGCTGGCCGGTCCGCCTCGGCGTGCGCGGCGTCACCGTCAACTGGGCCACCATGCAGATCCTGACCCTGCTGGAGGGCGCCGACCCGGTGCTGGTGCTGGCGAAGGCCGACGGGGTGCCCGGACACCTGTCGCTGCCGGCCGGGTCCCGGGTGAGCGGGCATCCGGTGCTGGAGCGGGACGGCGAGGTCGTCCTGGAGGACCTGCCGGGCGCGCGGAAACCCCTCACGGTCGAGACGCCGGACGGGGCGCGGCTGCGGCTGCTGGTCCTCGACGCGGCCGACGCCCGGCGCGCCTGGACGCCGGGCGGGCGGCTCGTGCTCTCCGAGGCCGGCATCGTGGAGACGGAGGACGGGGGACTGGCCGCGATCTGTGCCGGTCCCGCCACCGCCGAGCTGTTCGACGGCGACGCCTTCGAGCGGTACGACCTCGACGGGCCGCGCGAGCCCGTCCCGGTGAAGGTCGTGCGCACGGCCGAGGCCACGCCGCCTCCCGCGCGGCCGATCACCGTCCCGGGCCGGGCCTCCGCTCCGGACGCGGACACGCTCGCCGCCTGCGCGGCCCGCTACACGATCACCGTGCCCACCGGCGGGCTGGCGGGTGAGCGGGTGCTGCTCCGCCTCGACCTGGTCGGCGACGTCGCCGTCGCGAGGATCGGAGACCGTACCGAGGATCTGTTCTGGGACGGCGCGCCCTGGGACATCGACCTCACCCCGGCCGTCGGTGCGCCGACCGTCGAGGTGGAAGTCCTGATTTATCCCCTCGACGCGGACACGCTGGTCCGGCTGCCGGAAAGAGCGGAGGAGCAGCGGAAGGGGCTGAGCGCGCACATCGTCTCGGCGACGGTGATCGACCACCGGACCGTGCCGGTCACTCCGCCGGATCGTCGTAGCTGAGGGTGACGATGCTGAGGGCCTCAAGGCGGTGCCGGAACTCGCCGGAGAGGCCGGCCAGCGCCATGAACGCGCCCGGGGTGGCGTTGACGTGCTGCTGGGCGACGACGATGGCGGCGATGCCGTTGGAGTCCCAGAACGTCATGCCGTGTAAGTCAAGGACGAGCCGGCGGTCCTTGTCGCCGTCGAACGTGGTGCGCACGGCCGCCGTGACGTCGGCGGCCGTGTCGTAGTCGAGGTGACCGGCCAGCCGCAGGGTGGTGTGGCCGTTCTGGTCGTGCCGCGTGAGCTGGAAGGGCGGGCGGCCGGGGAGCGGGAGGAGGAAGCCCACGCTGACGGTGGTGCCGGCGGGGCTCTGGCCGGCGGCGTAGCGGTCGCTGAGCGAGCGGGCGATCCACAGGCCGTGGCCGGGCTCGTACGGCCAGGCCGGGGTCTCGGACCGGGTGGTGGTGATGCCCGGGTCGGTGACGTGGCAGTACAGCACGCCGTTCTCGGCCCGCATGACCATCCGGCCCGTGCCCGAGCCGTGCAGGACGACGTTGGTGGCCAGCTCGTGCACGATGAGCACCAGGTCGGCGGTGCGGCCCTCGGGCAGGCCCGCCCTGGCCGCGTGTGCTTCCAGCGCGGCCCGCAGCGCGTACAGGGAATTGCGGTCGAAGAGTTGGTCGAGGATGGCCGGAGCGCCGGGGGAGCGTTGGGTCTCCCGGCACGGCGCCGACGGCCGCCGGTCATCCATCGGTGATCACCAGTCTGGTGCCGGGCACGTCTGAGGCGCCCAGCAGGAGGAATCGCGAGCTGATGGAGGGGCCGCAGTGCAGGACGGCCTTGCGAGTGGAGGACAGGCTTCGGGCGGCATCAATGATCATGCGAGCGCAATACAGGTCGATGAACGACAGTTCCGCCATGTTAACGCTGATGTCGCCTTCGAGGCGGATGGCTTCGCTCAATGCGAGCCCGAGCGCGCTCTCGGCGGACCGGTCCAGGTGCCCGGCCAGCCTGATCCCCGGCGGTGCGTACTGACGGCAGATCCGCAGCAGCGGGTCGTGGTGATAGGTGGCCGCGGCGACGGAACGGGTGTGGTAGCCCGAGATCGAGGCCAGGGTGACCGGGTCGAAGCGCGCGCGGTCGTACTGGCACAGGACCGCGGCGTTCGTGCCCGCCAGCGTGGCGGCCATCTCCTCCTCGAACGCGGGCAACTGCTCGATGCCGCTCACCGGCTGTAATGCCCAGCTCATGTCGAGCGCCACTCGCAGCGCGGGATAGCCCTCGCCCGCCGAGCGCGCCAGCCGGTCGCGAAACCAGTGCATCGCGCGATCCACCGCGAACGCCTGCCCTTCGAGCAGCCCCTCCTGGCACGTCATGATGATCATCCGTCCCGCCGCGGCGGCCTCGCGGGCGACGATGCCACGCCGTCCCAGCTCGGCCAGCCTCCGCTGCGGCTCCTCTGCCAGCCAGACGACCTGCTGCCCCGCTGCCAGGCCGTCACGTACGAATGCCGCGGTGAGGTCGAGCAGCTCCTCCGGCTCGCCGTACGTCAGACAAGCGTGATCTTCGATGGTCAGATCCGTGATCTGCGTTTCAGCGCCGACCGTCACTCACGCCACCTTTCGAAAGCGGTCACCTCCCGGAGCCCGCAGTACCGCGGACCTCACAATAGTGATCAAGCGGCCGGAACGCGGGTTCCGACCCTTGGGGCCTGTCTTGCTTCCCCCGGCGCGGCAAAAGATGCGCGTCAGAGTTTTACGGTCTTTATGGCCTCCAGGGCAGCACCTTGCCGAAGCGGACCAGCTCGCCGTAATACGCGGGATCGGCGTCGCCCAGGGCCAGGTCGAGCAGTGGTACGGCGGCCCGGTCGGGGGTGGGCGCGCCAGAGACGTCCCACCAGAGGGCCGAGGTGGGCGTGTTGATCATGCCGGGGCAGGTGGAGGCGAGCAGGATGCCCCTGCGGGCGTCCTCGGCGCGGCGCTGCTCGGCGAGGGCGCGTACGGCGGCGACCTGGGCGATCTTGGACGGGATGTTGATGAAGCCGGGCCAGGCGCCGGGACGGGCGCTGCCGTCCTTGACGGCGTCCCGCCAGGCCGCCACCTGCTCGTCCACCTCCTCCAGGGACGTCAGCCCGTCGAAGCGGTCGTGCAGCACGGGGGCCAGGTGGTGCAGCGTGCCCAGCGAGCTGGCGACCACGATCAGCCGGCCGCCGTCGCGCAGCAGCGGCGCGAAGGCGCGCATCAGCCGGGTGGTGCCGAAGTTGTTGACCTGCGTGTAGGTGTCCACGATCGCGCCGGGGTCGTCGGCGGGGCCGATGCGCATGACGGCGTTGCCGAACACGACGTCGACGCCGCCGTGCCGGTCGCGCAGCAGGCCGGCGAGCCGGGCGGCGGCCTCCGGATCGGCGACGTCGAAGACCTCACCACGGACGCGAGCACCCGTAGCGGGCGCCACTGCGGCAGTCTGGCCTGCTGAGGCAGCCTGGGCTTTTTGGGCAGTTTCGGCCGCTTGGGCCACGCGGGTGGCGTCGCGGCCGGTCAGGTAGACGGTGTCCGCGGCGTTCATGCGCCGGGCCAGTCCCTGGACCAGGGCCAGGCCCAGGCCCTGCGTCGCGCCGGTCACCAGGGCCACTCGGGGTGTCATCATGCGCCCAGGTTAGAAACGGTCGGGGCCATGCCACCAGCGAAAGTTTCTCAACTCTGATATGCGTAAATGTCATGGCCCTCACCGACGCATCGCTCACCGCCCTGCGGGTCTTCCGCGAGGTGGCCGAGCGCGGCACGCTCACCGCGGCGGCCACGGCACTCGGCTACACGCAGTCAGCCGTCTCCCGCCAGATCGCCGCACTCGAACGGGCGGCGGGCGCCCCGCTGCTCGAACGCCGCCATGACGGCGTACGGCTGACGGCGGCGGGCCGGATCGTGCTGCGCCGCGCCGCCGCCGTCGTCGACCAGGTGGACGCAGGGGCGCGCGAGCTGGCCGGACTGCCCGGCGAGCCCGCCACGGTCCGCCTCGGCTGGTTCGCCAGCGCGGGCGCCGCCCTGGTCCCCGAGGCCTTGGCGGCGCTGCGCCGTACGCATCCCGCCATCACCGTCACCACCAGGGAGGGCAGCACACCGGCGCTGGCCAGGGCACTGCGCGCCGGCACGGTAGACCTCGCGGTGCTGGCCTCCGTCCCGCCGTTCCGCCCGCCCGACACCGAGCAGCCGGCGCTGGAGCTGCGGACCCTGGCCGAACGCAGCCTGCGCGTGGCCGTGGCGGCCGGCCATCCGCTGGCCCGCGGCGACTACATCGACGTCGCCGACCTGCACGGGCAGCGCTGGATCGCCAGCCCGGAGAGCAACGGGATGGGCGCCTGGCCCGGCCTGGACGAGCGCCCCGAGATCGCCCATGCCGCCCGCGACTGGCTGGCCAAGCTCGGCCTCGTCGCCGCCGGTCAGGGCCTGACCACGGTCCCCGTAACGCTCGCCCCCGCGGTGCCCGATGGGGTCCGTGTCCTGCCGGTGCGCGGCGGGCCCCAGGAGCAGCGCCGCCTCCTGCTGGCCCGCCTGCCGGGGCCGATGCCGGAGCCGGTGGCCCACCTGGCACAGGCACTGCGCCGCGCGGCCCTCTAGGGTCTCTGACCGGCCTCGTCCACGACGCCCGCCGTCACCAGGGCGCTCCAGTGGTGGATCTCACCCTTGGCGTAGGGCGTCATCGGGTCCTGGTGGTCCTTGACGACGACGGTGCGATAGCCCAGGTACTCGTAGGTCTTCGGGTTGACGAAGATCTCGTCGCGCAGATAGCCGTCCAGGACGTGGTACAGGGTGATGCCCTGGCGCTTGAGCAGGTCGGACGACTTGGCCTCGTACCGGACG
Source organism: Nonomuraea solani (assembly GCF_900108335.1). GTDB lineage: Bacteria > Actinomycetota > Actinomycetes > Streptosporangiales > Streptosporangiaceae > Nonomuraea > Nonomuraea solani. Next base: position 134,183 of record NZ_FNVT01000006.1, on the reverse strand, counting down.
CCGGGAATCCGCGCCATGGCGCCGTACATGGCGGCGCGGAGCCGGGCCGGCAGCGCGGCGTCCCCCATGCCCATCGCGATGAGCTGGAACGCCCACCGGTCGCGGTCCTGCGAGGTGAAGGGGGTCAGTGACTCCTTGACCGCGCGCTCGGTCTCCTCGGGCGTCTTGCCCGTGACCTTCGCCCGTTCCAGGACCCGTTGCCGGATGGACTCACGGTTCCTGGCGTTCTCCGCGTCGACCGTCTCGTAGACCCGGGCCAGCAACTGCCCGGGGTCGGTCGGCAGGGCGAGGAGATAGGGGTAGGTCACCTCGAACTCCGACCCCTTGTAGATCTTGAGCTTGCCCTCCTCCATGGCGGCGAACGCCTTGTCGTTGAGCCGGCGCCACATCTCCCGGGTGTTCGTCACCTCCGGCGCGCCGCGCAGCCACTCGCCGCCGTCCACCCGCGTCTGGGCGTTCGCGGTCTTCACATAGCCCCACTGCTCGGACTCGGCCGTCCATACGGGCTCGCCGGCCGCCAGGACCGCCGCGTTGCCCGCCAGGTCGGCGGCGTTCGCCACCGGGCGTATCCGCAGCTCGGTGACGGTGGTGGACGGTCGTGCCAGGGGGGTCTCCTTCTTCTCCGGGGCGGTCTGCGGAAAGACCGTCACCGCCACGGCGAGCAGCGCGGCGGCGGCCCCGCCGGCCAGGGACAGCCCCCACACCGGCCGGACACGGCGGGTCCGGGGGCGGCGCATGTGGGCGTTCAGGCGGGCACGGGCCCGTTCGACGCTCTCCGGGGCGGGGTCCGGCATGGCGTCGTGGCGGTGGCGCAGTTCCTGCAGTTCTTCCATGGTTCAGACCCCCAACGTCTTCCGCAGCTTGGCTCTGGCCCTGTTCACCCGGGATCCGACGGTGCCTGTCGGGATCTTCAGGGCGAACGCCACCTCCGTGTAGCTGAGCCCGGCGCAGGCCACCAGCAGCAGCGCGTCGCGGTCGCCCGGCGACAGGCTCCGCAGGCCGCGGGCCAGGCGGGGGCTGAGCTGCTCGGCCGTCACCCGATCCGCCACGCGGTCGGCGTGACTCTCGACGTCGTCGCGGGCCGCCGAGCGGCTGAGGGCGCGGTAGAGCCGCAGTTCGCCGCGGCGATGGCGGCCGATGAGGTTGGTGGCGATGCCGTACAGCCAGGCCCTGGCCTCGGAGCGGGTCAGGTCGTAGCGGTCGCGCTGGTCGAAGGCGGCCAGGAACGTCTCGGCGGCCACGTCGTCGGCGGCGCTCGGCCCGAGCCGGGCGGCCACGTAGCGGTGGATCGCGGTGAAGTACCGATCGAAGATCATCGAGAACCATTCGGGCTCGTGGCGCGACTTCTCGATGACCAGCGCGTCGTCCGGTTCCTCGGCCAGCCGTACGGCGGGGTGGGAAGAAGGGTCATGCATCCGGCGCCTTTCTCGAAAGAGGGTCGGCGCTGATTGCCCGATGCCGGGGGTCTTCTTCGCGATTATTTTCCGCTATTTTCCGCTATTTACCGCCGGCACGCCGGTGCCTGGGCCAGAGGGCGAGCGTGATCAGCGATCCGGCGATGGCCAGCAGCGCTCCCACACCGGCCAGCCAGGACGAGCTACTGTAGCCGACCTCCCGGTACGCGGGCGCGGGCAGGGGCGCGCCGCCGCTGTTGCGCGCGGCGCTGAAGATCACGTCCGAGCAGGAGTAGTAGGTGTCGGGCGTGTCGGAGTTCTGCCAGATCGTGTAGATCAGGTGGCGGCCGTTGCGGTCGGGCAGGCGGCCCTTGATGGCGTACGAGCCGTCGGTCAGCTTCGGGTCGGTGGCCTTGAGGAAGGGCTTGCGCTCCAGATCCGACCACTTCAGCGGCTTGGCGGGGTCGTAACCGGCCTTGGTGACGTACAGCCGGAAGGTGCCCTTGTGCGGGATCGTGCCCCGGTACTTGAACGTGAAGCGCGCCCCCGGCCGCAGCGTGGTGGCGGGCCAGTCGGCGCGGGCCAGGTCGAGGCCCTTGAAGGCGGGGATCCCGGCGCTGCACAGCCGGCCGTCCTGGATCACCTGGCGATCCCGGCCCGCGACATTGGCGACCCTGAGGTTGTCCCAGTCGCCGGGCAGCCCGGAGGAGCCCGCCCTGGCCGCGCGGCAGGCCGCCGACTTCGCCGTCTTCGGGCTCTCCGGCCCGCACGCCGCCGCCCTGCTGAGGGGGTTCTCCAGCGCCCCGTGCGCGCCCGCGGGCCCTGTGACCAGGGCCGTCGTCAGCAGGATTCCGGTGCTCAGTCCCATGATCCGGTGCCGCACGTGGCCTCCCTGTTCGTCCTGTACTTGAGGTACGGCCTCGGCTCCGCGCAGGTTCGGATCTTCGCCGGTTATCGGGTCAGCTCCAGGACGTCGGCCAGGTGCCGGACGGTGGGCAGGATGGGCAGCATCTCGTCCATCTCGCGTTCGGCCCACTCCCGGTGCCGGGGCTCGGCCTCCGGGTCGATGGCGACGCGCGACTGGACCAGCAGGAAGTTCACGCGGGTGGCCAGGGCCATCGAGAAGTCCGCGGGGCCGGTGATCCGGCCGGGGCCGCCCTCGTCCACGTACGCGTCGTAGAGCCCCCGCATCGCGTCCGGATCGCCGCCGAACCAGTCGAACATGGCCGAGGCCAGCTCGCGGGCGGGCGTGGCCGGGCCGACGTTGTCCCAGTCGACGACCACCAGCTCGCCGCCGGGGCCGGCCAGCACGTTGTCGGGGTGCAGGTCGCGGTGGCAGGTGATCAGGTCGGCGGGGTCGGCCGACGTGACCGCCGCGCACAGCTCGGGCAGCGTGGCCAGCCGTTCTCTGAGCGGCGCGGCCCACGTCGCCTCCGCCCGCGCGACCTCGGCCCATTCGTGCGGGGCGGGGACGCGGTCGTACCAGGAGGCCGGCGGCCCGCCGTCCGCCTCGCTCTTCATGGCGGGGGCGCAGCGGTGCAGGCGCGCGAGCAGCGTGCCGAGCTCGCCCGGCGTGGCCGGGGCCGACGGTGAGACCGGCCGCAGGTCCACCCAGTCGTAGAGACGCAGCCACGTGCCGCCGGGGGTCGTGACCAGATAGCGCCCTTCGCGGTCAGGGTGGGCGGCCGGCACGCGTACGCCCGCGTCGGCGGCCCGCCGCGCGAAGGCCAGCTCCGTCGCGATCAGCGCGCCGGACGCGGGTTCGGCGAAGGTCTCCTTCAGCGCGTATCGCTCGTGGCCCACCTCCAGCCGCCAGATCTGCCCCAGCGCGCCCCGCGGCCCGAGCGACGCCGTGACGTCCCCGTCCCACCCGAACGCCTCCCGCGCATAAGCGATCAGCCCCTCCACAAGAGGCAGTATCGGCGTCTATTCGCCGGCGGCGCCATAGGAAATCGCCCGGAACAGGAACGAGGCCCAGGACCGATAGGGGCGCCACGCCTCCGCCAGCCTGCGGTAGGAGGCGGGCGGCGTGTCCTCGGGCAGCCCGTACGCCTCACGCAGGATCCCGAACAGCCGCGGCTCGTCACCGGGGAACGCGTCCGGCGCGCCCGCCCCGCGAATCAGGATCAGCCCCGCCGAGAACGGCCCCACCCCGGGCAGGGCGCGCAGCTCGGCCAGGGCCTCCTCCGGGGCGAGCGAGCGCAGGTGCTCGGTGGTCAGGACGCCGTCGAGTGCCGCTCTGGCCAGCCCGCGCACCCACTCCTCCTTCTGCGCCGGCAGCCCGAGCGCGTCGGCCTCCAGTAGTGACACGGGCGGCGGGAAGGCCGCGAACGTGTGCCCGTCGACGGTTACCCGCGCGCCGTGGCGCTCCGCGATGCGCTGCTTGATCCTGGCGGCGATGAGCATCGAGGAGCGCTGCACGATCACCGCCCAGCAGGCCGCCTCCCACGGGCTCCAGAAGCACACGGGCCGCAGGCCGGGCGGTGGCGCTGCAGGTCACCGAGCACCGGGTCGGCCTCGCCCAGCTTGGCGAACCCGGCGCCGTCCACGTCGAGCGACAGGATCCGCGCCACCTCACCCCGGATCCCCGGGCCGGGGGCCCGCGTGGTGGTCACGGCGACCCCGCCGGGCGCGCCCGTCACGCTCACACCGAGCGGCAGCCAGTCGGACTCCGCGCAGTAGGCGAAACGCAACGTCTCTCCGTCGGACGGCAGCGTGCTCGTGGCCGGCCAGTCCTCCACGAAGCGCAGGGAGGCGCCGAAGTCGAACGGGCCCTCGGCGGTGAGCGTGAATCCGTGCGTGGTCATGCGCGCCATCGTAGGCGCCGCCTGCGACGACCCCGGCCGGGACGCCCGGACGCCGGGACGTCAGGGTGTGCTGCCGTGCAGGCGCATGAGGTGGCCGGTGATGTGGTCGCGGGCGGCGGCGGCCGCGCGGGCGGCGTAGGCCTCCGCGTCCTTGGGCGTGCTCTGCCGCAGCAGGGTCGCGTAGCCGTGCGTCATCGACAGGTGGACGTAGACGAACTCGACGGTGTCCGCCCACGAGGTGTCCTCGGGCAGGACGGCCGCGACCAGGTCCATCAGGGCGCTCGTCAGACGGCGGCTCTCCTCCTGGACGACCTCGTGGTACGGCCCCGAGAGGTCGTGGAAGTAGACGAGGTCGATGCCGGCCCGATGGTCGAGCACGTAGCGGGCATAGGCGCCCGCCGTCGCGGCCAGCCGGTCGACCGGATCGTCCCCCGCCTGTTCGGCCGCCGCCGCCAGCACGTCCGTGACCTCGGCGATGATGGCGGCCGCGCACGCCGCCAGCAGCGCCTCACGATCGGGAAAGTGCCGGTACGGCGCCGCCGACGACACCCCGGCCCGCGCGGCGACCTTGGCCACGGAGAAACCCGCGACCCCCGTCTCTGCCAGGAGCGCGATGCCCTCGCGAATCAACCCGGCGCGCAGGTCGCCGTGATGGTAGCCGCGCCGTGGCGCCGTGGAACTGCTCACACCGACCGATTCTCCCCGCTCTCGAATGTTAGAGTACTCTCACATTATGTAAGAGACCTCTCACATCGTAGGGAAACGCATCATGGAACAGCGAAGCCTCGGACGGCAGGGCCTGACGGTCTCGGCACTGGGATACGGCGCGATGGGGATCTCCCTGGCGTACGGGCCGTCGGATGAGAAAGAGGGGATCGCGACCATCCGCCGCGCCCACGACCTGGGCGTGACGTTCTTCGACACCGCCGAGCTCTACGGGCAGGGCGAGAACGAGCGGATCGTCGGCGCCGCCCTCGCACCCGTCCGTGACGAGGTGGTCATCGCCACCAAGTTCGGGTTCGACTTCACCGGCACCCGGGAGGGCGGCGTGGACAGCCGGCCCGAGCACATCCGCGAGGTCGTCGACAACAGCCTGCGCCTCCTGGGCGTGGACGTCATCGACGTCCTCTACCAGCACCGCGTCGACCCGCAGGTGCCGATCGAGGACGTGGCGGGGACGGTCAAGGAGTTCGTCGACGCCGGAAAGGTCCGCTATTTCGGGCTGAGCGAGGCGGGGCCGAACACCATCAGGCGCGCGCACGCCGTCCTGCCGGTGTCGGTGCTGCAGACGGAGTACTCGTTGTTCGAGCGGGAGGTCGAGAGTCTGCTGCCGGTCCTGCGCGAGCTCGGGATCGGGTTCGTGGCGTACTCGCCGCTCGGGCGCGGCTTCCTCACCGGCCAGGCCAAGCCCGGCGCCGAGTACGACCCCACCGACATGCGCACCTGGGACGCCCGCTTCCAGCCCGGCAACTACGAGCGGAACGTGGCGGCCACCGAGCGGCTCGCCGAGCTGGCGGCCGCCAAGGGTGCCACGGTCGCCCAGCTCGCCCTGGCCTGGCTGCTCGCCCAGGGTGACGACGTGGTCCCGATCCCCGGCACCCGCAGTGTCCGGCGGCTGGAGGAGAACGTCGGCGCCGCGGACCTCACGCTCGACGACGCCGACCTGAAGCACATCGCCGACATCCTGCCGAACGGCGGCTTCGGCGCTCGTTATCCGGAGAAGTTCGCTCCGGTCTGGGACTGAGCCCCGGTCTGGGACTGAGCCCCGGTCTGGGATTGGGCTCCGGTGTGGGACTGGGCGGCCCGGATGAACCAGTCGAGCACCGGGGCCAGGTTTTCCGGGGCCGGCCAGCCGTTGATGACGGCGAGCAGTTCGAGGTAGCGCTCCCTGCGGGGGTCGTTCGCGGCCTCCAGCCGGTCCAGGAACCGCCGCCGGAGGTCGGCGTCGTCCGGAAGGCCCAGGTGACGGGCATAGCGGGAGAACACGGCCGCGACGATCGAGGCGGCCTCGGCGGAGTCCGGGCCGACGCCCGCGGCCAACGCGGGTGCGGCGGCCCCCCGAGCCAGCGCGGCGGCGCCCTGCGACACGACCGGGGTTCTGGACCCGGAGGTCGCGTTCCGGCCGGTGCCGCCGGTGGCATGGCGGTCGTCGGCGTAATGGTGGGCCATTCTGTGCAGGGCGGCGCGGAAGCCGGGGTCGCCCGACAGCTCGGCCAGCTCCACCCAGGCCGTCACCTGCTCGGGCTCGGGGTCGTCGGGAAGCTCGGGGGTCAGCGAGCGCATGGCGCCCGCGAACGCCGGATCGGTGTCCAGCCCGTCGAACGCCGCGGCGAGAAAGTCGTCGATCAGGCGGTGACGCTCGTCCTCGGAGAGTCTGGCCAGTTTGTGCATGAGTTCCGTCTCCTCTGGGGTGGAGCCACGCCTGGCCACCGCCGTCAGCACCGCCCGTCGCAGCCGCAGGGTGCGGATCTGGACCTCCAGGGCCTCGGCGTGCGCGGCGGCGACGTGGGGGAGCGAGACCTCGCGGTCCACGACCCTGCGGATCGTGGGCAGGTCCAGCCCCAGGTCACGTAGCGTGCGCACGAGGTCGAGGCGGGCCACGGCGGTGATGTCGTACAGGCGGTAGCCGGCGGGGCTGCGGCCGGTGGGAGGCACGATGCCCTGATCGGCGTAGAACCGGATGGTCTTGACCGTCAGCCCGGTACGCCGGGCCAGGTCACCGATCGAGTAGAGCGTGTCCCCGTCCATGCCCCCACCTTCGCGTCTCCCCCTGATGGAGACTCAAGCCGTGTAGAACAGGGCCGGGTCGGCGGCCAGGGACGCCTTGACGGCGGCGCTCCATTCGTCCACGACGACCTCCATGCTGCCCGCCTCGATACCGTCGAGCGCGGCGCGGACCACGTCGCCGGGGTCGGTCTTGGCGCCTTCGTACCAGGCCATCATGTCGGTGTCGGCGGCGCCCAGGTGCAGGGCCGTGACCTGGGTGCCCTGGCCGCGCAGTTCGAGGCGGACGCCGTTCGTCAGGCTCCACGCGGCGGCCTTCGCGGCGCCGTACGCGTTGGCCCCGTCGGCCGAGAACCACGACAGCGCGGACAGGACGTTCAGAATCGCCCCGCCGCCGTTGGCGCCCAAAGCCGGGGCGAAGGCGCGGACCATGGACAGCGTGCCGTAGAAGTGGGTGTCCATCTCCAGCCGGATCTTGGCGAGGTCGCCCGTGACCAGGTTCGCGCCGGTGGAGATGCCGGCGTTGTTGACCAGGAGGGTGACGTCCTGGGCCGCCGCGGCCGCCGCCTCGACCGAGGCCGGGTCGGTGATGTCCAGCTCCAGCACCTCCACTCCGGGCAGGTCGACGCGCCGGGCGTCGCGGGCGGTGGCGTACACCTTCTTCGCGCCCCTCTCCAGCAACTGTTCGGCGAAATGGCGGCCGATGCCGCGGTTGGCACCGGTGACGAGGGCGGTGGAGCCGGAAATCTTCATGGGTCGCCTCCAGGCGATTGTCGGATGTCACTACGTTAAAACCTGACATTGACGTCAGAGGCAAACGATGTGAGCCGAATCACCCAAGGGGGAGTCATGCCGATCGCCTCCTGACGCCCCCGTGTGACGCATCGTCCGAAGGGTAGGGGGCGACTGGAAGGGGGATTTGTGATGAGCCGTATCGGACAGTGGCTGAAGAAGGCCGAGGACCTGGCCCGAGGGCACTCCAAGCAGGCGGACCAGGTGATCGACCGTGCCGAGCAGTTCGTGAAGGAGAAGACGGGGCATAAGTACGACGATCAGATCGGCAAGGGCGCCGACGCCGTACAGCGCCGGTATGGCGGGGGGCGTACGGAACGGCGACCTGAGACGCCACCGGCGGAGGGCAGGCCGCCGAAAGCCTGACCCTCAGCGGCGCGCCTCCTCCAGCACCCTCTCCGCGTCGCGCTCGAACGACGCCCTGGCTCCCAGCGTGACCAGGCCGCCGATGACCATGGGGATCACCAGGAGGTACATGCCGGACAGCAGGGAGCCGAGCTGATCCGAGGCGATGCCCACGACCAGCGGCCCGAACGCGCCGCCCGCCGTGATGAGCAGTTGCAGGACGGCGAAGCCGAGCCCGCGCGAGGCGGCCGGCACCACGTCCGCCAGGCAGGCCGTCATGTTGGGGATCGCGATCGACATCAGCGAGCAGGAGACCAGGACCAGCGCGGTCAGCCCGGCGATCGAGTCCATGGAGAGCGCGGCCGCCAGCACCAGAGAGCCGGCGGTGATGCCGCCGCCGCCCGCCAGCAGCCGGCCGCCCTTGCGGGTGCCGTGCCACTTCCTGCCCAGCCACGAGCCGACCAGGGTGCCGGTCAGCGTGCCGGCGATGGTGATCAGGCCGGCCAGCGAGCTGGCCGCGCCCACCCCGACGGCGAACTCGCGCACCATGAGCGTGGGCAGCCAGAAGAACACGCCGGCCAGGCCGAGGGTGAGGAAGGACAGCCCCACGCAGACGAAGACCAGCGTGGGGACGGATATCACCTGGCGGAACTGCTTCCCGAACGGCGGCTTGACCTCGGCTTTCCCGGCGGCGGGAGGTGTCTCGCCGCCGGCCACCAGCCGGTCCAGCTCGCCGCGCCGCGGCTCGCGCAGGAACCAGACGAGCACGGCCGTGAGCACGCCGGGGACGACCATGATGAGGAACGCCGTACGCCACGAGAACGCCTCGGCCAGCACCCCGCCGAGCAGGGTGCCGATACCGCCCAGGTACGTGGTGACGCGCGTGAGCCCGTACGCCTTCGCCCGGGTGGCCGGCGGATAGTAGTCGGCGAGCAGGCTGCCCGCGGCCGGGTTGTCGATGTTCTCGGCCGCCGCCAGCAGCACCCGCATCGCGTAGAAGATGGCGAAACCGGTGGCCAGGCCGGAGCCCAGCGTGGCCAGCGCCCAGAGGAAGACGACCACCGTGATGATGCGGGTCCGGCTGAACCGGTCCGCCAGATAGCCGGCGGGCAGGGACACGATGGCCGCGGCCAGGGCGGCGGCCGTCGGGATGGAGCCGGCGGCGGTGTCGTTGAAGCCCCATTCCTGCTGGATGAGCGGAAGCACCCCGGACAGGAGGTTGTGCTCGATCCGATCGACCAGTCCGACGATGAAGAGCACGACCAGCGGCGCCCAGCCGAATGGCGCGCGGGACCGCGCGTCGATGATGCCTGTGCGCGGCGAACCCAACGTCCCGACCATGCCCACCCTTTCGGTAGGGAGAATCTAGAATCGCGTTCTAGGGCATTGTTCTAGCCAGAGTGACAGAAGTCACAGCATTCGTAAATGGGAGATTGCCACGAAATTTCGTCTCATCGGCTCCGATACGGTGATCGCATGGTCAAGGGGGCACTGCTCGTCGCGGGCACCACGTCCGACGCGGGCAAGAGCGTGGTCACCGCCGGGATCTGCCGGTGGCTGGCCCGGCAGGGCGTCCGGGTGGCGCCGTACAAGGCCCAGAACATGTCGCTCAACTCGTACGTCACCGCCGACGGCGCCGAGATCGGCCGCGCCCAGGTCATGCAGGCCCAGGCGGCCGGCCTCGAACCGGTCGCCGACATGAACCCGATCCTGCTCAAGCCGGGCAGCGACCGCCGCAGCCAGGTCGTCCTCATGGGCCGGCCGGTCGCGGACGTGGACGCCATGGAGTACGGCGCGCTGAAGGATCTCCTGCGCGCCACGGCGCTGGAGGCGTTCGAGCGGCTCAGGAAGCGGTACGACGTGGTGGTGTGCGAGGGCGCGGGCAGCCCCGCCGAGATCAACCTGCGTCGTGGTGACATCGCGAACATGGGCCTGGCCAGGGCCGCGAACCTGCCGGTGATCGTGGTGGGCGACATCGACAGGGGCGGGGTGTTCGCCGCGTTCTACGGCACGGTGGGGCTGCTGGACGCCGCCGACCAATCCCACATTTCCGGATTTGTCGTGAACAAGTTCCGCGGTGCTCCCGAGCTGCTGGAACCGGGGCTCGACCAGCTCAGGCAGTTGACCGGGCGGGCGGTCTACGGGGTGCTGCCCTGGCTCGACGGGCTCTGGCTGGACGTCGAGGACTCGCTGGGCCTGGACAACCGGAGCGTCGTGATGGGCGCCCCGCACGGCCGGCAGACCCTGCGGGTGGCGGTCGCGAAGCTGCCGAGGATCTCGAACTTCACCGACCTCGACGCGCTCGCCGCCGAGCCGGGCGTCGTGGTGCGCTTCGTGACCGGCCCTGCCGAGCTGGACGACGCCGACCTGGTGGTGCTGCCGGGATCCCGGGCCACGGTCACCGACCTGGCGTGGCTACGCGAGAGCGGCCTGGCGGCGGCGATCCGCGAGCGGAAAGGGCCTGTCCTGGGCATCTGCGGCGGGTTCCAGATGCTCGGGCGCGAGATCGTGGACGAGGTCGAGTCGAAGGCGGGGCTGGTCGAGGGGCTGGGGATGCTGCCGGCGCGGGTCGAGTTCGTCCCGGAGAAGCGGCTGGGCAGGCCCGAGGGCGTGGCCTACGGGCAACCGGTGCGCGCGTACGAGATCCACCACGGGCTGACCACGGTGGACGGCGGCGAGCCGTTCCTCGACGGGTGCCGGGCCGGCGACGTGTGGGGCACGACGTGGCACGGCGCGCTGGAGAACGACGGCTTCCGCCGGGCCTTCCTGGCGGACGTGGCCGGGCGGGCGGGGCGGGACTTCGTACCCGCTCCTGACACGGACTTCGCCAGGCTGCGGGAGGCGCGGCTCGACGCGCTCGGCGACCTGGTCGAACGGCACCTCGACACCGGCGCGCTGCTGCGTCTTATCGAGCATGGCCCGCCGGCGGTGCCGTCCCTGCCGCCTGGCGCTGGGCGCTGATCCAGTCGTCGATCTGTTCCCAGTGGTCGTACAGCCAGCGGATGCGGTCTTCGCGGCGCCGGGGGATCTCGGAGGCGGGCACCCGCCACCATTTCGCGGTGATGCGCGCGCTGTAGGGGAGCTTGCGCCAGATGTCCCCCAGGGTGATGAGGTCGTCGAGGCCGGTGTGCGCCACGAAGATCACGTCCGCCGACGGGCAGCCCTCGATGGCCGTGATGGCGCCGTTCGGGCGGGGCGGGAGCAGGTGGTCCATGCCGCGCGCCCGCTCGGCCTCCTCGTCGAGCCCCTTCTCCTCCAGTCGCCGGATCGCGAGCCGGCGGCGGCGCGGCGTGAAGTTTCCGCCCTCGGGGAAGATCACCAGGGAGTCGCGATCGCCCATCGTCTGGGCGAGACGCTCGATCTCCTCGATGATCCGCCGCTGGCCGGACTTGCGGGGCACGAACGCGTTCGGCAGCCGGTTGATGATCACGTCCAGCGAGGGGTCGTACTGGAGCGCCGCCTTCATGACGATGCGGGGCCGCCGCCGGTAGCGCGCCAGCAGATGGTAGATCAGCAGGAACGAGTCGCCGGGGCCCGCGTGCCGGGACAGCACGATGACGGGCCGGGTCAGGCGCGCGCCCTGCTCCTCCTCGGTCGGCGCGGGCTCCTCGATCTCCACGGTCAGGCGGAAGATCCGGACCGCGGCCGCGTACACCTTCGTCAGAGCCCACTCGATCAGCGCGTAGTGCCGCTCCTGGCCGCGGGCCCCGCCCACCAGCCACAACCACAGGCAGGCGATCAGCACGGCCGACTCCAGCGTCAGCCACGACATGCCGAACCAGACGAACCGCGGCCCCTTACGCTGCGGCGGCGGCAGGCGCAGGGAGGCGGCGGCCGTGACGACGAGCCAGAGCGGCAGCGTCACGAGCATGAACGCGGTCACGACGATGACCAGCGGAGCGAGCACGAGCCGGCGCAGAATGCGTGGTGGAAGCAACACGGCCTCCCTCGGTGTCTGCTTTCATCCTCCACTGTTCCGCAGGTAGCGGGAAGACGCCTCGTAGGCCCGGTCGATGCAGGCCGAAATCTGTGACACGTCGCGGTAGCGCAGGTTCGAGAGCGGCTCGGTCACCCCGGCCGGCATGACGTGCACCTCGACGCCGGGCGGCAGCGTGGCCAGGTCCTCGGCGAACCGGTGCCGGCGGGCGATCTCGAACGCCACCAGCCCCACCTCCCAGAACCGCCGCGGCGGCGACAGGGGTCGTTCGACCCGGCCGACGTGCAGCACGTAGACCCGTTTGGCGCCCAGCCGCACGGCCCGCCCGATCGGAATGCTGTGCACCAGGCCGCCGTCGTAGAAGTGTTCCCCGCCGATCACCACGGGCGGCAGCAGCCCCGGCACCGCGCACGAGGCCAGCACCGCGTCGACCAGCGGCCCGCTGGTGAACCAGTGCGCCGCGGCCCGCTCGATCGAGGCCGCCACACACTGGAACGGCACCTCCAGCTCCTCGATCCGCTGGATCCGCACGGTCTCGGCCAGCAGCGCGCGGAGGGGTCCGACCGGGTGCAGGTGGGTGCCGGTCCTGGCCAGCGTGGACAGCCGCGCCACCCAGGACCCGGCGAAGGCCGTACGGACGACGTCGGAGCGCCACAACGCCGTGAGCCTCTCGACGGCCTCGTCGGGGGCGGCGGCGATGAGCGCCCCGTTGAGCGCCCCGACGGACGTGCCCACCACCAGGTCGGGCCGGACACCGGCCTCGTCGAGGGCCTGCAGCATGCCCACCTCGTGCGCGCCGAGCACGCCGCCGCCACCGAGCACGAACGCGGTCTCCACGCACTTCACCCTTCATCGCCGGATGCCTGGACACCATCATCCAGCCCGGGGATCCACCGGGGGGCTACGGAGCGCCAGGTTGCCCGCGCTCCTTTTCGGCGGCTTCGGCGAGGCGTTCCCTGAGCCTGCGGTCCTCGGCCTCGTGGGGGGAGGGGGTCCGGCTGCGCCTGTCATGCTTGAGCGCCAGCCGCACCGCCGCGTAGACGACCAGGAACAGCACCCCCAGCCAGATGATCGCTTCGACCACACCGATGTTCATACGCGCCCACCTCCCGTCGGAGGCCTCTGATCCTCCCATCCGCCGCCCATCCGGGACGACCACGTGCACCATGTGCCCTTCCGGCACCTGCCCGGTACATCGCCCAGAACGGCCGACCAACTGCGGCCGACGCGGCAGGTCACGCCAGGGGAATGGTGATCGAGACCGAGCCGATCACCGGTCGCCCTGCGGGTTCAATCGAGCCGATCACCGGCCGTGCTGCGGGTTCAACCGAGCCGATCACCGGCCGCGCCGTGGGTTCAATCGCTGACAGCCGCCAGCCGTACACCGAAGCCCACGATCACCACGCCGGTGAGCCGGTCGAGCACCCGTCGCACCACCGCCGACCGCAGGAAACCGCCCATCAGCGTGGCGAAGCCGATCAGCAGCGCGCTCCACACCAGCCCCTCGGCCACGTGCACCCCGGCCAGCAGCAACCCCATCAGCGCGTGCGGCGCCTCGTCGGGGATGAACGCCGGCAGCATGGCCACGTAGAACGCCCCCACCTTGGGGTTGAGCAGGTTCGTGACCAGGCCGCGGCGGAACCCGGTGCCGAACCGGACCTCCTGGCCCTCCGGCGCATCCTGCGGGCCGGACCTGGTCAGGAGCATGCGCAACCCCATCCAGATGAGGTACGCCGCCCCGGCCCAGCGCAGGATGTCGTACGCGAGCTGCGAGGCGGCCAGGAGCGCCGACAGGCCGGCCGCCGTGAGGATGCCCCAGACGAGCGTGCCGAGCTGGATGCCCAGCGTGACTCCCCACGCCGGGCGCCGGCCTGCCAGCAGCGATGTTCGCAGGATGAGGGCCGTGTCGAGGCCGGGGGTGAGCGTGAGCAGGGCGGCCACGGCGGCGAACGACCATATCGATCCGGCGATGTCCATGAAGGTCAGGGTATGAGGAGCAGCTTTCCTGTGGTGCGGCGGGCCGCCAGATCCTCGTGCGCCTGCCCCGCCTGGGCCAGGGGATAGCGGTGGGAGACGTTGATGGTCAGTTGCCCCGAGGAGATCCAGCCGAACAGGTCGGAGGCGCGCTGGAGGAGCTCGTCGCGTGCGGCGATGTAGTGCACGAGCGTGGGCCTGGTGAGGAAGATGGAGCCCTGCTTGTTGAGCGTCTGGGGGTCGATCGGGGGGACGGGGCCGCTGGCGGCGCCGTACAGGGCCATGAGGCCGCGGGGGCGCAACGCCTCCAGCCCGCCGTCGAACGTGGCCTTGCCGACACCGTCGTACACGACGTCGATCTTGCCGCTCAACGCCTGCGCGAAGTCGTCGTAACCCAGCACCTCGTCGGCGCCCGCCGCACGGGCCAGCTTCTCCTTCTCGCTGGTGGAGACCGTGGTGTAGACCTTGGCGCCCTTGAGCTTGGCGAGCTGGATGAGCAACTGGCCCATGCCGCCCGCTCCGGCGTGGACGAGCACCTGGTCGCCTTCGCGTACCTTGTAGGTGGAGTGGGTGAGGTAGTGGGCCGTCATGCCTTGCAGCATCGCCGCGGCCGCGACCTCGGCCGGCACACCCTCCGGCACCGGCACCACCCGATTGGCCGGAACTACGGCCTTCTCGGTGTAGCTCCCGAGCACACTGGCCCAGGCGACAACGTTCCCCACGGCGACGTCCCGCACCCCGGGACCGACGGCCGACACCGTCCCCGCCCCCTCGGAGCCGATGGTGGTGGGGAGGGGGAGCGGGTAGGCGCCGGAGCGGTGGTAGATGTCGATGAAGTTGACACCACTGGCGGCTACATCGACCACCACCTCGCCTTCGCCGGGTACGGGATCGGGACGCTCGACGTATTCGAGAACCTCTGGGCCGCCTTGGGCGGAGACGATGATGGCATGCATACCCCTAGTCAACCCCTCCCCCAACGCCCACCGCCACCCACCCCCCCTCGCACGACGCCAACAGGGTTGTCAGGTCATGCGGGCCAGGGCGCCTGCTTCCAGGGCGACCCAGATCGCTCCGTCGGGGCCCACCGTCAGCCCGTGCGGTTCGGCCTTTCGTTCGGTCGTCTCCCCTTCCGCGGGCGGTATGGGGGGAAGGGGGTGTTCAGAGATGGTGCCGTCGGTGGTGATGCGGCCGAGGCGGCCGATGCCCCATTCGGTGAACCAGAGGGCGCCGTCAGAGCCCGTGGTGATGGCGTGGGGGCGTGCGGCCCGGTTGGGGAGGGGATATTCGGTGATCTTTCCTGAGGTGTCGATGCGTCCGATCTGGCCCGCGCCGATCTCCACGAACCAGAGGGCGTCGTCCGGCCCCAGCGTGATGCCCACCGGCGCGGCGCCTTCCGTCGGGAGCGGATGGACGGTCACCTCGCCCGACAGCGAGATGCGTCCGATGGCGTTGCCCTGGTTGAGGGTGAACCAGAGGGCGTCGTCGGGGCCGCCCGTGATGAAGGCGACCATGCCGCCCTCCACCGGCACCTTGAATTCCGTCATCACCCCATCTGCCCCGATGCGTGCGATCGTTCCGGGCTGCATCTGGGTGACCCACATGGCCTCGTCAGGGCCTGCGGTGATCCCGTACGGGGTGGTCGCCGCGAAGGACGTCAGCCGGCCGTCGGTGGTGATGCGGCCGACCCGGTCACCCTTGAACTCCGTGAACCACATGGCACCGTCATGGCCCTGCGTGATCACCGTCGGGTCTCCGTCGGCGGGGTCGAGCTGGTGGATCACCGGCGCCTGACCGGGCACCATCCTGGCGACCCGCCCCTCATGGACGAGCGTGAACCACAGCGCCCCGTCCGGCCCGGTGGCAACGCCGTAGGGCGAGCCTTCGGCGATCATGGTCAACATAGGTGTCCCCCCGTTGGTGCTGGTTTCGGTCTGTGGCTGCTGGCTCGTCCCGGTGGAGTTGCCGGTCAACGGATGCGCCCCCTTGTCAGCTCGATCTCGGTCCCGCGGAAGCGCCTGGTGAGCGCGCGGTCGTGCGATACGACGACGAGCGCGCCGCGGTAGCCGTCCAGCGCCTGTTCCAGCTCTTCGGCGAGCACGGGTGAGAGGTGGTTCGTCGGTTCGTCGAGCAGCAGGAGGTCGTAGGGCCGGGCCAGCAGCGTGGCCAGCGCCAGCCGGCGCCGCTGGCCGACCGAGAGCGTGCCGACCTTCTGGTCGAGCGCCTGCGGCCGGAACAGGCCGGTCCGCAGCAGCGCCGCCCTGCGCTCGTCGGGGTAGCCGTCGCCGTTGTAGGCGGCCAGCACGGTCAGGTTCGGGTCGAACGTGACCTCCTGCTGGAGATGACCGACCTTGGTGGTGCGGGCGTGCTCGGCGATGGCCTGCAGCAGTGTGGACTTGCCCGCCCCGTTGGCTCCCCGGACCAGCAGTCGTTCACCGGCCCTGATCGTCAGCTCGCCGACCTGGAGACGATCGCCCACCCGTACATCGCGCAATTCCGCGAGCACCCGGCGGTCGGTGTCACCTGCCCGCCGGCCCTCCATCGTCATCGCACCGGAAGGGGAGTCGCTCGCCGGCCTCTGGCCTGGGGCCTCTCCTCCGGCGGCGGACGTGTTCGCCGACCTCCCATGCGAGGTTTCTGCGCGCGTTGTCATGGTGGAGGGTTCTGCGGCGGGCGCGCAGTCACTCTCCGTTCTCCTGCTCGGAGCTTCGGCTTCGGCCTTTGGCTCGCGCGAGGTCGAGGACTTCGGGAGGTCGGCTGTTGGTTTGCGCGAGGGCGAGGACTTCGGGAGGTCGGCTGTTGGTTTGCGCGAGGTCGAGGACTTCGGGAGGTCGGTTGTTGGTTTGCGCGAGGTCGAGGACTTCGGGAGGTCGGTTGTTGGCTCGCGCGAGGTCGAGGACTTCAAGAAGCCGGCTATTGCCTTGCGTGAGGTCGAGGGCTTCGGGGACGGGTGGGCGCTTTCGGGCGGAGCCGAATCTTTCCTGTCGGAGGGGGAGGGGTGTTGCCCGTCGCTCTTGAGCTCTGGCTCGGAGGGCTCGTCTTCGGTGAACGTGCCGTGGAAGCGTAGGGGGTCGGGTGGGCGTGGCACCGGGTCGGCTTCCAAGCGGCGCAACCGTTCGTGGGCGTTGCGAACGCGGCTGGCCACTGAGCTCTGCACCCGGCCGGCGTTGCGGTCGTAGGCCATCTTGTTGTTGTCGCGCATGACACGCCCGGCGGCGACCCGGTGGGCGGTGGTGGCCGCGTGTTCGCGCACCTGCCGGATCTCTTCGCGCCACTCCGCGTACGCCTGCTCCCAGCGCGCCCTGGCCGCCGCCTTGGCCGCCAGGAAGCCCGTGTAGCCGCCGCCGAAGCGGGTGATGGTGCCCTGCTCGACCTCGAGGATCGTCGTGGCCACCCGGTCGAGGAAGACGCGGTCGTGCGACACCACGGCCACCGCGCCCCGGTGCTCGCGCAGGCGGTCTTCGAGCCAGGTGAGCGCCGACTCGTCGAGGTGGTTGGTGGGCTCGTCGAGCAGCAGCGCCCGGGGTGCGGCGGCCAGCACGCAGGCCAGGCCCAGTCGCGCCCGCTCCCCGCCCGACAGGCTCGACAGCGGCCGGTCGCGGCCCACGTGGGCCAGGCCCAGGCCGTGGAACGCCTTGTCCACCCGCGCGTCCGCCTCATAGCCGCCGCGCAGTTCGTAGGCCGTCAGCAGGTCGCCGTATTCGTCCATGACCTCGTCGGTCAGTGCCGACTCCAGCTCGCGCATCCGGCGCTCCATGGCGCGCAGGCCGGCCAGGGCGGCGTCGATCGCCTGCTGGACGGTGTGCTCGGGCGGCAGGCCGAGAGTCTGCCCCAGGTAGCCGAAGTCGTCGGGCATGCGCACCTCGCCGTCGTCGGGCCGCTCGACCCCGGCCAGCAGGCGGAGCAGCGTGGACTTGCCCGAGCCGTTCTCGCCGACGATGCCCGCGCGTTCGCCCGGACCCACGGACATGGAGACGTCGGTGAGGACGGCGCGTTCGCCGTACGTTTTGGAAACCTTGCGGAGGCTGAACAGGATGGAACTCCAATCGCAACTGTTGTAGCGTTAGATTGCCACAGGATCGGGGCTAATGCAACTGGAGTAGTTTTTGGAGTCTCACAAGCGCCCGGGAGGGCGGAGCGCGCGGGTCAGGGACGCCGTGCGGCAGGCCACGCTGGCCGAGCTGGTCGAAGGGGGCTATTCGGGCCTGACGGTGGAGAACGTGGCCGAGCGGTCGGGGGTGCACAAGACGACGGTGTATCGGCGGTGGGGTGGCGTCGAAGGGCTGATCTCCGACGCTCTGGAGCTGGCGAGCGATGAGCCGTGGCCCATCCCCGACACCGGGTCGATCGAGGGGGATCTGCGGGGGATCGTTCAGCTTGTACGGAGTGGGTTCGATGATCCGGAGCTGGGGCCGGTGTCGTCGGCGTTCGTCGCGGCCGCCGTACAGAATCCGGCCGCCGCGAAGGCGCTGCACGAGTTCTTCATGGCCCGGCACGATCAGTCGGCCGAGGTGGTGCGGCGGGCGATCGGGCGGGGTGAGCTGCCCGATGTCGTGGACGTCAGAGAGGTGATCCGGGTGGCGGTCGCGCCGATCTACTACCGGTTGTTCGTGGCGCACGAGCCGGTGACCGAACAGGACGCCGACCGCGCCGCCGACGCCGCCCTGGCCGCAGCCCGCGCCGGGGTGCTGTAGGACGACAGTGGCGCCGACCTGCGGGCATACCAGGCTGTGCTGTTGACGGCTTGGCGAGCGGGTGGGGATGGTGCCGCTGGTGCCGGTGGTCAGGCGGGTCGAGAAGGCAAGGGTGCGAAGGGGCGGGGAAAGTCAGGGTTCCTTCCGGCCGCGGAGTTCGAAGTCGTCGAACGTCGTCTTCAGCAGCGACGTACTGTCCTTGGCCGTACGCGCGAACACCCCCACGAACCCGTTCTTGAGCCCGTTGGGATCCTCGACCTCCTGCACCCGCTCGTCGTTCACCCACATCGTCAACCGCACCCCCGCCCCCACCTGCTCGCACGACGCCACCACGCGCGCCGACTTCCCGGTCCCCAGCCCGTTCACCTGTACGGGCTGAGCCAGCGTCCCCCCGGCCCCGTCCGTGATCCGCCGGATCCTGGCCTTGCCCGTCGTGTCCAGCCCGAACTCGTAATAGCTCTTCTCATTGTCGGTGCTGTGACAGTAGACGCCATATTCCCCGGCCCCGGCGGACTTCTTCACCTGGGCGGTGACGGCGACCACGACCGACGCGGGCAGCATCGGCGTCGTCGTGGCGGACGGGTCGGGCGTGGTCGTCGGCGTGGCGACGAGGAAGGGGATGGGCGCCTTGGCCGTACGTTCTTCGTATTCGTCGTCCACGTCCAGCCCGTACGTCCCGTCCGTACGGTATCCGTAGCTGGCCGTGTCTTCCGCGTCGTAGACGCCGTTCCAGCCACCGGAGGTCTGCGTGAAGTCCTCGCGGTAGAGAACGTTCATGTCGTCGGGCGGGCCGCCCGACGCGAGCAGGGCGTAGGCGGTCACGCCCCCGCCCACCAGGACGGCCGCGGCCACCGCGAGCCCCGCGTACAGCCTGCCCCGGTGCGGCTTCCTGGGCGGAACGGCCGTGTAGGACTGCTGCCACGTCACCTGCGCGGTCTGCGCCGCCTGCTCCGGCGCCGCCGACCGCCCCACCAGGTGGTCGAGCAGTTGCTGGGCGGTCGGCCGGGCGGCGGGATTCTTGTCCAGCGCCGCCCCGACCAGCTCGCGCAGCCCGGGTTCGACGGCGTCGAGGTTCGGCTGGCCGTTGAGCACCTGGTAGACGATCGCCGGCAGCGTGTCGCCGCCGAACGGCGCCCGCCCGCTGGCCGCGAACGCGATCAGGCAGCCCCACGAGAACACGTCGCACGCGGGGGAGACCGGCTCGCCCCGCAGCACCTCGGGCGCCATGTAGCGCGGCGTGCCGACCAGCTCACCGGTGCCCGTGACGCCGCCGAGCGTGTCGAGCGCCCGCGCGATGCCGAAGTCGATCACTCGCGGCCCGACGGGTGACAGCAGCACGTTGGACGGCTTGAGGTCCCTGTGCACCACCCCGGCCCCGTGGATGGCGGTGAGCGCGGTCGCCACGCTGACGGCCAGCGCGTCGAGGCTGGAGCCGCGCAGGGGCCCGGACCGGCGTACGGCCTCGTCGAGGTTGGGCCCCGGCACGTATTCGGTCACCACGTAGAGCTGGTCGCCGTCGAGCGCGGCCTCGAGCACGGCGGCGGTGCAGAACCTGCGCACCCGCCGCGCCGCGTCCGCCTCCCTGCGAAAGCGCATGCGGAACTGCTCGTGCTGGCTGAGCTCCGCGTTGATCACCTTGACGGCGACCCGCTGCCCAGCGGCATCCTCGGCGAGATGGACCGTGCCCATCCCGCCTCGCCCCAGCACGCTCAGCAACCTGTAGCGCCCGATGTGGGAGGTTTCACCGCTCACGGCGCGCTAGCTTACCGACACAGGACCGGTCGCCGCAGAATTGCGGTCAGCGGTTTCTGCCTGACCGACGGATGGCTTCGACGATCAGCCAGGCGTTGGTGGACGGGTTTCCACCCTTGCGATTGGGCTCGCAGTGCTCTGGGTCCGCTCGTCGGGCACGTTCTCCCGCGATCTCGTGGTTGGTGAAGGGGAAGTCTCGCCCGAGGTGTTTGTCGTAGCCCTTCATGTGTTTCTTGAGTCGCTGCCGCACTCTTTCCTGGTCGCAGGGGGCGGCGCAGTCCTCGAAGTGGTAGAGGATCCACAGTTCGAAGCAGGGCATGGAGACCACGAGGTTGACGTGTCCTCTGCGTGCCTCGACCACGGCCTGGTCGAGAGTCTTGTGCTGGTCAACGTCCACGACGCACCACACCTCGTCGTAAGCGATGTTGGCGTCCCGCTGCGAGCGAGCCTCGCGGTCCTTCTTGTCACGCTCGCGAATGGCGTATCCGACGATGGCCGCTGGATCGCGCCCGAGACCGATCACCTTGCAATTGCGGATCTCCACGGGGAGAGAACGGAAGTGGTCGCGAACGCCTTCGAAGTATTCGACCTCCGTGACGGCTCCCTCGCAAACGACGAGTATGCGCTTCTTGGGAGAACGGCGGCCTGTGGGACGGTCGAGACGCGGGGGGCTACGCCGGGGGGCTCATGGCTTTCTGCGGGTCCTTTTCAGGAAGATCTCGCGAATGCTCTCGAAATTTAGGTAGGGCACCGCTCCATAGCGTCCCTGCAGGTAGCCCCGCTCGATGTTCTCGTCACGCCGGGTGTGGAACTCGGCGAGCGAGTAGAGGCCGGTGGCGCCGGAGTCGTCCTTTTCGGTGAACCACACCTCGTCTCTGGCCAGGATCTCCTCTTCGAGAAGGGAGCCGAGCAGTGTCGTGTCGTGGGAGGCGAAGACGAGTTGCGCGTTCATCAGGTTGATGTCGGCGTCCTTGAACATCCGGATCAATGTCGAGCTCAGCAGCGGGTGCAGACTTGAGTCGATCTCGTCCGCGGCCAGGGCCCCGCCGATATAGAGGATGCTCAGGGTGTGTCCCAGCAAAGAGAGCCAGGCCCTGGTGCCGGCGCTCTCCTCCTCCAGGCTGAGTGATGGCACCCCTCCTGGCCGCCGCAGGACCACTTCCTCCTGCGCCCCCGTTTCCACGAGTTCGGCCCGCTCGACGCCCAGGTCCGCGATTCGCAGCAGAGCGTTCAGATCCTCTGTCAGAGCGTGATCGCGCAACAAGATCTTGATGAGGTCGAGGCGGCGGTTCTCGTGTCGCTCGCCGTACTCGACGAAGGCGAGCTTGACGGTCAGGAGCTCGTAAATGCCCGCGAGCAACGGGTGATTGTTGGATGCCGCACACGAGAGGTAGAGCGAGTTCGGCCGGGTGAGTTTGCGTATGCGTGCCGTTTCTCCGGCCAGCCCGCGTCCGAAGGACATGTCGGCGGGACCGCTGCGTTCGAAGAGCCTTTTCGTGCGGCCCCGGGGAAAGGTGTTGAGCCATTCGCCGAGCACCGCCGTGTCGTCCACTTCGAATCCGTACGAATAACGGACGCCTTCGTGGAGGAAGTCGACCTCGAAGAACGACGGCGTTTCCCGCCCGGTCTCGGAGAGCTTGAAGGGCTGCCTGGGAACTCCGCCGGCCGGATCCCACTGGGTGTGGGACCGCCTGACCGCCTCGGACATCCACCGCAGGGCGTCCAGAACATTGGACTTCCCCGACGCGTTGGCGCCATAGATTCCGGCTACACGAAGCGGTTGTGTCCGATTTGCTTCCCCCCGGCGTGGCACGGCTGTCAGGGAGAGTGTCTGCTCGTCACGGATCGACCGATGGTTGGCGACCCTGAAGCGCAGCAACACGATCTTCTCCCTCTGCCGAAACAACACCGACCATACAGTTTCAGGACTCCTCCCGAGGATTTTCCCCGCAGTCGCCCTCGTAAGCGCATATCTGGAGCAGTGACGGCAGTCCTTCCGACACGACGAGGACGCGGCAGCCCGCCGCTCTGGCCGCCGCGATGCCCGTCGGGCTGTCCTCGACGGCCACGCAGCGCGCCGGGGTCGCGCCCAATCGCCGGGCCGCCTCCAGGTACGGGTCCGGCCACGGCTTCCCCCGGGCCGTGTCCTCGTTGGCGATCACCAGGTCGAACGTGTGCCCCAGCCGTGGCAGCACCAGGTCCACGATGCTCTGCGGCGAGGCGCTGACCAGGGCCGTCGGGATGGTGGTGGCGGCCAGGCCGGACAGGAGCTCCAGCGCCCCCGGCATGATCGTCAGGTCCCGTCCGATGAGGTCGGCGAAGGCGGCGGTGAGGGGCCGGGCCGTGCCGGGCGCGCCCAGGTAGGCGGCCACGTCCTCGACCGTGCGCCCATGGACGTGCGGAGCGTCGGCCGGGGACAGCGGCCGCCCGAGGGACGCGGCGACGGAGGCGGCCGCCTGCCACCAGAGCCCCTCGGTGTCGACGAGCGTGCCGTCCATGTCCAGGAAGACGGCGTCAGGAACCACCGCGTCAGGCGACGACGGGGGCGGGGGCCGTGACCGTGCGGGACGCCACCAGGACCGGCCGTTCCACCAGCCGCACCGTCACCCGCGTCCCAGGGCCGAGCCGCACCGCCTCGTGGCCGGGCACGTCCGCCAGCACCTCCCCGCCCTCCACCGCCACCCTGAGCCGCACGGAGGCGCCACGGAACGACGCGGCCAGCACCTCGGCGGGCCCGTCCGCGGACGGTACGACCTGGACGGCCTCAGGACGGACCAGCACGTCCACGGACGGATCATCGGGTACGGGACCGTCCACGGGCAGCAACTGGCCGAGCACCGTGACCTGATCCCCGGAGACGACCCCGGCCAGGTGGTTCATGGTGCCCACGAACTCCGCCACGAACGGCGTCGCCGGCCGGTCGTAGACCTCGGCGGGCGGGCCGACCTGCTCGAGCCGCCCCTCCCGCAGCACCGCCACCCGGTCCGCGATCGACAGCGCCTCCTCCTGGTCATGGGTGACGAAGATGGTGGTGATGCCCAGGTCGAGCTGGAGGCGGCGGATCTCCTCGCGCAGCGCCACCCGTACCTTGGCGTCCAGCGCCGACAGCGGCTCGTCCAGGAGCAGGACGCGCGGCTCCAGGGCGAGCGCCCGCGCCAGGGCGACGCGCTGCTGCTGGCCGCCGGAGAGCTGGTGCGGGTAGCGGTCGGCGTGGGAGGGGAGGCCGACGAGTTCGAGCAGTTCGCCCGCCTTGGCCCGCCGGGTGGCCGCGGGGACCTTGCGGACGCGCAGGCCGAAGGCCACGTTGTCGCGGGCGTTCAGGTTGGGGAAGAGCGAGTAGGACTGGAAGACCATGCCCGCGTCCCGCTTGTTGGCCGGTACGCCGGTGACGTCCTTGCCGTCCACCAGCACCGCCCCGGAATCGGGCCGTTCGAACCCGGCCACGCACCGCAGCGCCGTCGTCTTGCCGCAGCCTGAGGGCCCCAGCAGGGCGACGAACTCCCCGGGCGCGACGACCAGGTCGAGCCCGTCCAGCGCGACCGTCCTGCCGAACACCCGCCGCAAGGCCCGGAACTCGATGGTGGCCGTCATTTCCCCTGCTCCTTACCGAACTTACCGAACACCGTGGAGACGCCCAGCAACAGCAGCCAGATGAGCAGCAGGCTGAGGATCGACACCGCGACCGACAGTTGCCCTCTGGACCCCGAGACGGTCACGATCCACACCGCGAAAGGCTCGTACCCCAGCAGACTGGCGACGGTGTACTCGCCCAGCACCAGCGCCAGCGTCAGGAACGACGCGCTCGCCAGCGCCGACCGCAGGTTGGGCACGATCACCCTGACCAGCACGTACGGCCACGAGGCCCCCAGATTGCGGGCCGCCTCCACCAGCGTCCGCACGTCCATCGTGCGCAGCCCCGCGTCCAGCGACCGGTACACGAACGGCAGCACCAGCACCACATAAGCCAGCACCAGCACGACGGGGAACGCCGGATCCTGCACCGCGATCAGCGTGGCCCAGAACGGCGTCGGAGCCAGCACCTCCGTCCCGGTACGCAGGGACGTCCCGATCCCGGCCACGAACGTGATCGGCGGCACCACCAGCGGCAACGTGCACAGCACCTCCATGACCGGCCGCAGCCGGGGCGCGAAGAGCCGCACGGCCAGCATCGCGGGCAGCGTGAGCAGCAGCACGAGCACGATCGTGGCCACGGCCAGCCCGAGCGAGAGCGACAGAGAGCGCGCGAACCCCTCGGCCGTGAGCAGCTCGCCGTAGGCGGCGAACGACACCCCGGAGGTCTGGTCGTAGACGGTGTACCAGAAGGAGGTGCAGAGCGGGATCAGGAAGTACGCCGCCGCCGGCACGAACACCACACCGCGCCAGGCCCGCCGCCGCGAAACGGGAGCGGGCGCGGAGACCCGTTCCAGACCGGTCAGTGCAGCCATCGGGAGGTCCTCCTCTGCAGCGGCAGGTAGATCGCCATCACGAGCCCGGCCACCACGATCATGTCGAGGCTGAGGGCCAGCGCGATGTTCTCGTAGCCGATCAGCACGTCGCCGGTGAGCGCGCTGGCGATCTTCAGCGTGACGAGCGGGACGACGGTCCCGACCATGGCGTTGGCGGTGGCGTACGCGGAGAAGGCCGACCCGAACAGCAGCACCACACCGCCCAGCATGGCCGGAGCCAGCACCGGCAGCGCGACGAGGCGCCAGTAGTCCCAGGACGTGGCCCCGTTGTTGGCCGCCGCCTCGCGCCACTGCGGCCGCAGCCCGTCCAGCGCCGGCGCCATGGCCAGCACCATCAGCGGGATCGAGAAGTACAGGTAGACGACGACCAGCCCCCAGAACGTGTACAGGGAGCCGGTCGGCAGCCCCACCAGGCCGCTGACCACGCCGGAGTTGCCCAGCGTGGCGATCCAGAAGAATGCCAGCGGCACCCCGCCGAAGTTGGCCAGCACCCCGGAGGCGGTCAGTACGGACTCGCGCAGCAGCGAACTGCGTGAGGTCACGACGGCATAGGCCAGGAACGTGCCCAGCACGGCCCCCAGCAGCGCCACCACGGCCGACAGCTTGACGCTGCCGATCATGGCGACGAGATAGCCGCCCTGCAGGCTCTGCGACAGGTTGGCCAGGCTCGGCCGCCCCTGCGCCGTGAACGCCCCCGCCACCAGCGCGATGGCGGGGACGCCGAACACGAGCGCGAAGAACGCCAGCAGCGGCAGCGCGCCGAGCCACCCCCGCGAACGGGACCGGGTCATCCCGAGATCGCGGCGTCCCAGCCGCCGGCCAGCTTGGCCTTGGCCGCGTCCACCTGCGCGGTCGACGGGAACGTGGGCGTGCCCTCGACCTGCGGCAGCTTGTCGGCCAGCGCCTGGTCGACGCTGCCGTCGGAGGTCATCGCGGGCAGCAGGACGGGACGCGCGAAGCCCTTGAGGAAGAGGTTCTGGCCCTCGGCGCTGTAGAGGTATTCCTGCCACAGGCGCGCGGCGGCCGGGTGCGGGGCGTCCTTGTTGATGGCCTGGGCGTACATCTGGAAGTACTTGCCGTCGGAGGGCACGTTGACCTTCCAGTCGATGCCCTTGGCCGTCATCTGGGGCGCGTAGGCGGCGTTGTTGTAGTCCCAGTCGATGCTGATCTTGGTCTCGCCGCGCTCGATGGTCGCGGGCGTGGTCTCGACCGGGTTGTAGTTGCCGGCGTCCTTGAGCTGCTTGAAGAAGTCGATGCCGGGCTGGATGTCGTCGAAGGAGCCGCCGTTGGCGAGGGCGGCGGCGTACACGCCGGCGAAGGCCGAGCCCGCCTTGGTCGGGTTGCCGTTCATCGCGACCTGGCCCTTGTACTCGGGCTTGAGCAGGTCCTTGAAGCTCGTCGGGCAGGCCTCGATCTTCTTGGCGTCGCAGCCGATGGACACGTAGCCGCCGTAGTCGTTGACCCAGAGCCCGGTGGCCTCCTTCTGGCCCTCGGGGATCTTGTCGAAGCTCTGCACCTTGTACGGCGCGAACAGGCCCTCGCCGGCGCCGCTGATCGCGAACGACTGGCCCAGGTCGAGCACGTCGGGGGCGCGGCCCTGGCCCTTGCGGGTCTTGACGGCGTTGATCTCGTCGGCGCTGGCCGCGTCGGGGGTCTCGCTCTCGATCTTGATGCCGTACTTGGCCTGGAACTTCTCGATGATCTCGCCGTAGTTGGCCCAGTCGGGCGGCAGGGCGATGACGTGGAGGTCGCCCTCCTTCTTGGCGGCCTCGACGAGCTTGTCGAGTCCGCCGAACTCGGCGGCGGACGTGGCGGTGGCCGCGTTCACCCCGCCTTGTGACGCCTGGGTGGTCTGCTGGCTGCTCGGAGCGGCGCCACACGCCGCGGTGACTACGGTCAGGGCTGCGACAACGGCGGCCGCTCGGGCGCGAGGTGTGAACACGACGCCTCCACTTTCCAGGGGGTGTGGAAAGAACGTAAAGGAACTTGTACAAACAAGCGAGCACTAGTAAGTCGCATGAACATTGCTCTTTCGTGAATGGGGACGGTGGGGATGGTGGCGCGCTATGAACTGATCGCCGATGAGCTGCGGGGCGAGATCCTCGCCGGCGCTCATCCGGTCGGTTCCCAGCTCCCGAGCGAGGCCGAGCTGGCCGGGCGCTTCGGCGCGGCGCGGGGCACCGTGCGCCAGGCGGTGGCCGTCCTGGCCGCCGAGGGCCTGGTCGGCTCCCGGCAGGGCGCCAGGCGCATCGTGCTCGGCACCGCGCGCAGCCAGAGCTTCGCCGAGCTGCACAGCTTCGCCCAGTGGGCCCGCTCGAACGGCTACCGCTACGGCGGCCAGGTGATCGCCCAGCGGCGCAGGCCCGCGAGCGGCGCCGAGTCGGCCAGGCTCGGGTCGGACGAGGTGCTGGAGGTGCTGCGCCTGCGCTCACTGGAGGACGAGCCGGTGCTCCTGGAGCGCACCGTCTACGCCGCGTGGGTGGCCGGCGCGGTGGAGAGCCTGCCCGCCGGCTGCGAGTCCGTCACGGAGGCCCTGTACGAGTCCATCGGCCTCGTGTTCGCCTACGGAGAGCACCTCATCGACGCCGTGCCCGCCGGCGCCCAGGACGCCCGGCTGCTGGGCGTGCGCCGCGGCAGCCCGCTCCTGCGCCAGAGACGCGTGACCACCACGCACGAGGGCAGGCCGGTGGAGTCTTCCGACGACCGTTACCGGGCGGGCAGCGTGGCCTTCAGCATCCGCAATTCGATCGGGGCCAACCCGCTCGTGAGGCAGGCCGGCGACTTGCGTTTCGGGCCCTGAGAACATATGTTCGAGTCATAGCGCCCGTCTTCCCCCGGGTGGCCCAACATACGGACCAGAGCCGCGGGGAGAAGCGTCTTGAGCAGACTCTATGGCGATCCGATAGAGGTGTGGACCCGGGACGGGGAGCCGACCCAGTTCGTCTGGCGAGACCGGCTCTATCTCGTCCGCCGCGTCCTCGACCACTGGGTGGTCGCGCGCGAGTGGTGGAAGACCGGCGAGGGCGATCCCGGTGAGCGCCAGTTCTGGCGGGTCGAGGCGAGCCCGGGGCGCGAGCCGGGCTCCTACGAGCTGCGCTACGACACCGCCAGCAACGGCTGGCTGCTGCTGCGGGCGTGGGACTGATGGCGCCCCCGTTCCCGCACCTCAACGTGAGCTCCGCCTACTCCATGCGCTACGGCACCGCGTTCCCGCGAGCGCTGGTGAACCGGGCCGTGGAGCACGGGATGGACATCCTGGCGCTGACCGACCGCGACGGTCTCTACGGCGCGATCAAGCACGCCCAGGCGTGCGCGGAGGCCGGGATCGCCCCGGTGCTCGGCGTGAACCTGGCGCTCGACGTCGCCGCCTCCGCCTTCACCCCGGTGCCGGGGCTGCGCACGCCCCGCCCGCGGACCGGCCCGAACGCTGAAGACCGCGTCACGGTGCTGTCGCGCGGCAAGGGCTGGTCCCGCCTGTGCCGCCTGGTCACGGCCGCCCACCACGCGGGTGAGCGCGGCGCGCCCAGGGTGACCCGCGAGCTGGTCGGCGAATGGGCCGGCGAGCCGGGCGATCACGGGTTCGGCGCCGAAGACGGGCTCGTGGTCCTGCTCGGCCCCAGATCCGACGTCGGCCGCGCGGTGACCGAGCGGCGCGACGAGCAGGCCAGGACGCTGCTCGGCCTCTGGCGCGCCGCCGTGCCCGGCGTGGTGATCGAACTGGTCGACCAGTACGGCTTCCGCGACGCCACCACGGCCGTCCGCATGCTCGGCCTGGCCGAGTCCATGGGCGTGCCCGCCGTGCTGACCAACGCCGCCCGCTACCTCGACCCGGCCGACCACCAGGTGGGCGACGTGCTCGACGCGGCCCGCCAGCTCGTGCCGCTGCACCCGCGCCACCTGGAGCGCACCACCTCCCACGCCTACCTCAAGAGCACCAAGGAGATGTGGCAGGTGGCGGCCAAGGTGTGCGGGGCCGACCAGGAGCGGGTCGCCCGGCTGCTGCACACCACCAGGCGGCTGGCCGAGGCGTGCTCCATGGACCCGCTCGGCCTGCTCGCCCTCAGGAACGACCCGCCCGGCCTGCACCTGCCCGAGATCGGCCGCGACCCGGTGCCGCTGCTGCGCCACCGCGTCGAGGACGGGCTGATCCGGCGCGGCCTCGACCGTGTCGACGACGTCAGGGAGCGCCTGCGGGACGAGATGGCGATCATCGAGCGCAAGCGCCTGTCCGGATATTTCATCGCCGTGGCCGGCATCACCGACATGATCCGCGGCATGGGCATCCGCTGCGCCATCCGCGGCTCGGGCGCCGGCAGCCTGGTCAACTACCTCATCGGCATCGGCGAGGTGAACCCGATCGAGCACGGCCTGCTCATGGAGCGCTTCCTGTCGGAGGGCCGCATCGGGCTGCCCGACATCGACGTCGACGTGGAGTCGGCCCGCCGGCTCGACTGCTACCAGGCCATCTTCGAGCGCTACGGCGAGGCCAGGGTGGCCTGCGTGTCCATGATGGAGACCTACCGGGCGCGCAGCGCGATCCGCGACGTGGCCGGGGCGATGGGCCTGCCGCCGCACGAGATCGACGCGATCGCGAAGGCGTTCCCGCACATCAGGGCCAAGCAGATCACCGCGTCCCTGAACGACCTGCCCGAGCTGCGCGAGAGCCGGCTCGGCGACGCGGGCCTGGAGCGGGTGTTCCGGCTGGCGGAGCGGCTCGACGGCCTGCCCAGGCACATCGCGCTGCACCCGTGCGGCGTGCTGATCGGCAACTCGGGGCTGCGGGACCGCACGCCGGTGGAGCGCAGCCTGCTGGAGTTCCCGATGTCGCAGTTCGACAAGGACGACGTGGAGGAGGCCGGGCTGCTCAAGCTCGACGTGCTGGGGGTGCGGATGCAGTCGGCGCTGGCGTACGCGCTGACCGAGATCAAGCGGGTCGACGACGTCGTCGTCGAGCTCGACGCCCAGCGGGGCGACGACCCCGAGATCCAGTACGTGCCGCACGACGACCAGGACACCTACGACATGATCTGTGCCTCCCGGACCCTCGGCTGCTTCCAGATCGAGTCGCCCGGCCAGCGCGAGCTGGTGGCCAAGCTGGAGCCGCGCAGGATGCACGACCTGATCGTGGACATCTCGCTGTTCAGGCCGGGGCCGGTCAACTCCGACATGGTCACCCCTTACCTGGAGGCCAGGCACGGGTGGCGGCAGCCGTACTATCCGCACGAGAGGCTCCGCGAGGCGCTGAAGGAGACGCACGGCGTCGTGGTGTTCCACGAGCAGGTGCTGAAGATCATCGCGGTGATGACCGGGCGCGACCTGTCGTTCGCCGAGATGCTGCGGCGCACGCTGGACACGCCGGAGGGGCGCGAGCGGGTCCGCAAGACGTTCGTCCCGATGGCCAGGGCCAACGGGTTCGACGACGCGGCCGTGGACCGGGCCTGGCGGGTGCTGGACGCGTTCGGGGCGTTCGGGTTCTGCAAGGCGCACGCGGCGGCGTTCGCGCTGCCCACCTACCAGTCGGCCTGGCTCAAGCGGCACCACGCGGCGGCGTTCTTCGCGGGGGTGCTCACGCACGAGCCCGGCATGTACCCGCCGCGGGTCATCATCGACGAGGCCAGGCAGTGCGGGGTGAAGATCCTGCCGCTGGACATCAACAGGTCGGGCAAGGACTGGCGGGTGGAGCGGCTCGGGCCGCGCGTCCAGGTGCGGGTGCGCCCGGCCGCGCTGGAAGGCGCCGGGCGGCCGCGCAGGGAGTTCAAGGCCGGGGAGATCGGCAGGGGCTACGCGCTGCGCGTGCCGTTCTCGGCCATCAAGGGGGTGAGCGAGGCGGAGGTCGAGCGCATGGTGGCGGGGCAGCCGTACACATCGCTGGCCGACTTCTGGGACCGCGCCCGGCCCTCGCGCCCCACGATCGAGCGGATCGTCCAGGTGGGCGGCCTGGACGCGCTGCACGACCTGCACCCTGGCGGGCCGCGCTGGCGTCCGGGCGAGCTGACCAGGCGCGACCTGATCGCTCAGGTGGGCGCGCTCGACCGGGCCTCGGCGATCGGCGTGCGGGCGGCGCCGCGCAAGTCCAAGCGCTACACCTCACACATGTCCATCTCCGAGCGGCCGGACCCGCCGCAGTCCGTGCAGCTTCCGCTCGGTTTCAGCGAGCACCTGCCGCCGGGGGAGCTGCCGGAGATGACGGAGACGGAGATGGTCGAGGCCGAGCTGGAGATCCTCGGCATCGACATCAGCCGGCACGTCATCAGCTTCCACGACGAGCTGCTCGACGCGCTGGGGGTGGTGCGTTCCAGAGACCTGCTCGCCCAGCGCAACGGGGCGGAGATCCTGGTCGCCGGGGTCAAGGTGGCGACCCAGACGCCGGCGGTGCGCTCGGGCCAGCGCGTCATCTTCACCACGCTCGACGACTCGACGGGGCCGATCGACCTGACGTTCTTCGAGTCGGTGCAGGGGCGGTGCGCGTCGATCGTGTTCGGCTCGTGGATCATGCTGGCCAGGGGAGTGGTCAGGCGCACGGGGACCCGGGCGGTGTCGATGCGCGCGGTGGACTGCTGGAACCTGACCGACCTGGACGCGCTCTGGCGGTCGCGGGGCGTCGAGGCGGTCCGCGCCGTCCTCGACCGCTCCCCGGAGGACGTCGAGGGAGTCGGCGGCCGCCCGATCGAGTACGCCAACGGCTTCCGCCTGTCGCCCTACTCCGACCTGCCCCCCGCCATCGCCGAACCGCCGAGGCGGCTCTGGCACGCCAGCCAGGGCAGCTCAGGCCCGACGGCCGCCTGATTGCCTAGAACTGGTGCTCAGGCCGCGCGGTCGGCTGGGGCGGCTGATGGGAGAAGGAGTGCACGGTGCCGATCGCGGCCGGGCGGGCCGCGCACTGCAGCCGGGTCAGCTCGCGCACCGTGCCCGCGCACAGCAGCGCCGCCACCGCCGCGCAGGTCAGCTCCAGCATCCCCACTCCGGTCAGGTCGCCTGCGGAGGAGTCGAGCGGCAGCCGGATCGTCAGCAGCGCCAGCGTGGCCAGCCAGCTCAGCCACCAGCCGGTCACCAGCGCCAGCCAGCGCCCCCGGCGGCCCGCCGGTGGCCTGGTGCCGCGCCACACCTCGTCGACCAGCACCGCCGGCGCGACCAGGTTGACGACGGGGATCAGCCAGGCGGCCGCCACCGGGCCGGTGGCGGCCGAGCGGTCGTTGGCCTGCCTGGCGCGCACCAGCCACGTCACGTAGCAGGCCGCGGCGGCGACCGAGGTGCCCGCCACCAGCATCATCAGCACCGCGAACATCGTCACGGCGCCCACCACCGCCTCCGCGTCGGCGCCCTGGGGGCGGCCGCCGAACGCGGCGAGCTGGGTGGCGAGCTGACGGCCACGGAGCTGTTCGAAGATCACGAGGGAACCGAGGGAGACGACCTGGGCGGCCAGTGTCACTTGGACGGCGAAGGCGGCTCTCGTCGGCGATGCCTGGGTGTAGCGCACGTTGTTCTCCCCCCGGGCCATGCGCTGAGGTCCTGCTTCACTTGTATCCCGGGAGCCCCGTTGTTAATCAGCTCACCACGCCGGATTCCCACGCCCAAGCTGCGATTCCAACGCGATTGCGGACACCGAGCTTGGCGAAGATGCTGCCCAGGTGCGTCTTGACCGTCGAAAGCGACACGAACAGCTCGGCGGCCACCTCCTGGTTCGTCCGCCCCCTGGCGACCAGGCGCACGACGTCCAGCTCGCGGTCGGTGAGCGGGTCATTGACCGGGAGCGCCACGGGCTGCCGGGGCTGTGACAGGTGCTGCAGCAGCCGTACGGTCACCGACGGCGACACCAGCGCGTCGCCCGCGGCGGCGGCCCTGACGGCCTCGATGAGCAGCGTGGGGCCGCTGTCCTTGAGCAGGAACCCGGTGGCGCCGGAGCGCAGGGCTCCGTAGACGTACTCGTCGAGGTCGAAGGTGGTGACGATGACCACCCGCAGCGGGTTCTCCACGCCGGGGCCCGCCAGCGCGCGGGTCACCTCCAGCCCGTCGAGCTTGGGCATCCTGATGTCGAGCAGGCACACGTCAGGGCGCAGCCGCCTGGCCTCCGCCACGGCGTCGGCCCCGTCCGCGACGGCGGCCACGACCTCCATGTCCGGTTGCGCGTCCAAAATCATCTGAAAGCCGGTGCGTACCAGTTGCTGGTCGTCGGCGATGAGAACCCGAATAGTCACGGCTACAACTCTAAGGATCAGCCGTTCGGCCGAGGCGGTTATGGTCGCACGGCCGATCCCCCGGGCCCCCTCGCCGGGCCAGGCTGGACGCATGAACGACGTACTTGTTGGACGAGCCCTGACCAAGCGGTTCGGGCAGACGGTCGCCCTGGGCGGCGTGGACATCACCGTACGGGCCGGCGAAGCGGTGGCGATCATGGGGCCGAGCGGTTCCGGCAAGTCGACCCTGCTGCACTGCCTGGCCGGGATCATGAAGCCGGACGGCGGCGAGGTGCACCTGCTCGGCCAGCGCATCGACGCGATGGGCGAGCGGCAGCGCAGCGCGCTGCGCCGCACCCGCTTCGGCTTCGTCTTCCAGTTCGGCCAGCTCCTGCCCGAGCTGCCCGCCGAGGAGAACGTGGCACTCCCGCTCATGCTGGGCGGGGTGGCGCGGACCCAGGCCGTACGCCAGGCGCGCGAGTGGTTCGCGCCCCTCGGCCTGCAGGGCATGGAGACCAGGCGGCCGGGCGAGCTGTCCGGCGGCCAGGCGCAGCGCGTGGCCATCGCCAGGGCGCTGGTGAGCAAGCCGGCCGTGGTCTTCGCCGACGAGCCCACGGGCGCGCTCGACCAGCAGACCGGCCAGGACACGATGCGGCTGCTGGTCGAGGCGACCAAGCACAACGGCGCCTGCCTGATCGTGGTCACCCACGATCCGAACGTGGCCGCCTGGTGCGACCGCACGGTCGAGGTCCGCGACGGCCGCCTGCTGGAAACAGGGGTGCGGGCGTGAACCTCGACCTGACCTGGCGGCTGCTCAAGGGTGGCGGCCGCAGGGGCATGCTCGGCACCTGGCTCACGCTGGGGGCCGTCGCGGTGGCCACGGCGCTGCTGCTGTTCGCCGTGGCCGCCAACTCCGCCTTCGAGGCCAGGGCCGAGCGCGGCGCCTGGCGCAACCCGGTCGCGGCCACGTCGGGGGCGGTGGCGATCGAGGCGTCCCGCTACGACTACGTACGCGACGAGGCCATCGTCGTCGTGGACCTGGCCGCGCTGGGCAAGACGGCACCCGCGCCGCCGCCCGGCATGCCCAGGTTCCCCGCGCCGGGCGAGGTGTGGCTGTCACCCGCCCTGGCCGAGCTGGCCAAGGAACTGCCCGCCGACCGGCTCGCCGACCGCTACCCGAACCAGAAGGGCGTGCTCGGCGACGAGGCGCTGATCCACTCCAAGGAGCTGGTCGCGGTCGTCGGCCACGAGCCGGACTCTCCGGCGATGACCGCCGCCCGCAGCGACGACTGGGTCATCGCCAAGCCGCCGACCAAGGTCGCGAGCCTGGCGGGCACGCCGGGCGAGGACGCCCAGGCCTATCGGGTGCTCACGCTCATCGCGAGCGTGCTCATGGTGGTGCCGCTGCTGGTCTTCGGCGGCGCCGCGGCCCGGCTCACGGTGGCCAGGCGTGACCAGCGGCTGGCCGCGCTGCGGCTGATCGGGGCGACGCCGGGCCAGGTGGTGGCCATGACCGTGGCGGAGGCGGTGATCGTGGCGCTCGCCGGAGCGCTCGCGGGGGCCGCCGCCTACGCCCTGGCCGTGCCGCTGCTGTCCGGGATCGAGATGCAGGGCGGGCCGTGGTTCGCCACCGACCTGCTGCCCGCCCCGCTCTACCTGGCGGGGGTGCTGCTCGCGGTGCCGCTGCTGGTGGGGCTGTCGGCGGTGGTCGGGCTGCGGCGGGTCGTGGTCAGCCCGCTCGGCGTGGCCAAGCGGGAGACGCCGCCCGCCATGCGGTTCGTACGGGTGCTCGCCCTGCTCGCGGTGCTGGCCGCGTTCCCCATGCTGACCAGGGGCACCAGCATCACGCTCATCGTGGTGGCGCTGGCCCTGGCCTTCCTCTGCATCAACCTGGCGGGCCCGTGGGTGGTCGGCCTGATCGGCCGGGTCACGGCGGCCGGCGCGCGCAGGCCCGCCCGGTTGCTGGCGGGCCGCCGGCTGGTGGACGACCCGCGCGCGGCCTGGCGCACGGTGAGCGGCGTGGCGCTGACCGGGTTCGTGGCCGGGTTCCTCGGCCTGCTCAGCCCGGGCGCGTTCGACACCGGGCCGGCCGGGCCGCCGCAGCTCCGCGTCACCGCTCCCGCCGGGCAGGCGGCGAAGGTGACGGAGCAGGCCCGCGAGCGGCTGAAGGCGGCCGGGGTGGCGGCCACCGTGAAGCCCGTGAAGAACGTCGTGGTCGCGGCCCTGGGCAGCACCGCCGACGTGGTCACGCTGGACCGGGCGCGCACCGCGCTCACGGGGCTGGTCCCCGGCCGCACGCCCACGACGAAGAACGACGACGTGCGCTTCGGCGACCAGCTCCTCACCGACGTGCGGGCGGGCACGGTCGTGGTGCTGTCGGTGTCGTTCCTGGTGGCCATCGCCAGCTCGGGGATCACCGCGACGTCGTCGATCCTCGACCGGCGGCAGACCTACGGGCTGCTGCGCCTGGCGGGCACGCCGCTGGAGGTGCTCGACCGGGCCCGCCGCGCGGAGACGCTGATCCCGCTGACCGTGATGGGCGGCGGGGCGATCCTGGTGGGCGTGTTCTGCGCGGTGCCGTTCATGATCGGCGGGATGAACACGATCGGCGCGCTCACCCTGGCGGGCTGCGTGGTGGTGGGCTTCGCCGGGGTGATCGGCGCGGGCGCGCTGAGCCGGCCGCTGCTGAAGTCGGTGACGGCCGACCCGGCGCCCCGCCCCGACTAACCCAGCACGAGGTCGCGGACGAGCTTCAGCGACGGCTCGTCGCGCGGGCCCATCACCAGCAGGCTCGTGACCGGGCTCTTGTGCCACGCTTCGAGGCGTTCCTTGATCCGGCCGGGCGGGCCGACGAGCGAGATGCCGTCGGCCAGCTCGTCCGGGATCGCCCGGAACGCCTCGTCCTTGCGCCCGGCCAGGTAGAGCGCCTGGATGTGCTCGGCGGCCTCGGCGAAGCCCATCCTGCCGATGATGTCGGCGTGGAAGTTGCGGTGCTTGGCGCCCATGCCGCCGATGTAGAGGGTGAGCATCATCTTGACGCCGTCCAGGGCGGCCCTGACGTCGTCGGAGATGATCACCATGACCATGGCGGCCACGTCGAAGCCCTCGGGGGCACCCGCGAGGGAGTCGCCGTACATCTCCTCGATCTTCGAGGGGAACGCGAACAGCGGCAGCCAGCCCTGGCCTACCTCGGCGGCCAGGGCGACGTTCTTGGGGCCCTCCGCGCCGAGATAGATGGGGATGTCCGGGCGGAGCGGATGGGTGATGAGTTTGAGGGGTTTGCCCAGGCCGTCCGCCAGGGGGAGCGGGTAGTGCGGGCCGTCCGAGGTGACCGGCTCCTCGCGGCGCCACACCTGGCGCATGATGTCGACGTACTCACGGGTCCTGGCCAGCGGCCTGGCGAAGGGCTGGCCGTACCAGCCCTCCACGACCTGCGGGCCGGAGGCGCCCACGCCGAGCAGCAGCCGGCCGCCGGTGAGGTGGTCGAGCGTCATGGCGGTCATCGCCGTCGTGACAGGCGGCCTGGCGGAGATCTGGGCGATCGAGGTGCCCAGCTTGATGCGGGTGGTGCGGGCGCCGTACCAGGCGAGGGGGGTGAAGACGTCGCTGCCGTACGCCTCCGCCGTCCACACCGAGTCGTAGCCGAGCCGTTCGGCCGCCAGCACGGATTCTGTCGCGTCGTCGGCGTTGCGCTGCCAGTAGCCGAGGTTCAAGCCGAGCTTCATGAGGACACCTCCGGAATTAAGTTCTATTACCCCCGGTGGCCGCCCTAAGTGTCAATGGAGGATCTTCCGGGGAAGTCAGACTCTGTGTTCAAGGCCCTCTGCCGTCTCGCCTGTCTGCTGCTTCTCCTGCCGGCGGCCGAGCCGACCATGGCCAAGGGCGACGCCCGGCCGAACATCGTGCTCATCATGGCCGACGACCTCGAAACCGGCACGCTCCCGTACTTCCCGAACATCACCCGGCACCTCGTGCGGCAGGGCGCCTCGTTCGACCGCTTCTTCGTGACGAACTCCTGGTGCTGCCCGTCCAGGGCGTCGATCCTGCGCTCCCAGTACGTCCACAGTCATGGCGTGCTGACCAACACCGCCCCGGAAGGCGGCTTCGACCGCTTCCACGCCCAAGGTCTGGAACGTTCCACAATCGGCACCTGGATGCGGCAGGCCGGCTACCGGACGGGGCTGATGGGCAAGTTCCTCAACCACTATCCGGGCAAGACGGCCGAGGAGACGTTCGTGCCGCCCGGCTGGGACGAGTGGGACGTCCCGGTGCGCAACCTCTACGAGGAGTACGGCTACCGCCTCAACGAGAACGGCGCGCTGCGCGAGTACGGCTGGTCCGAGCCCGACTACCTGTCGGACGTGCTGGCCGGCAAGGCCCGCGACTTCATCGCCGGCTCCGACGAGCCGTTCTTCCTCTACCTGGCCCCGATCGGCCCGCACAACCCGGCCAACCCCGCCTATCGGCACGCCGACGCCTTCCCGCTGGTGATGGCGCCGCGCACGCCGTCGTTCGACCAGGAAGACGTCGCCGGCGAGCCGCTCTGGCTGCGGACGCGGCCGCCGCTCTCGCAGCCGGCCCGCGACGCGATCGACGAGCGCTTCCGCACCAGGCTGCGGTCCATGCTCGGGGTCGACGACCTGGTCGGGTCGGTGGTGTCGGCTCTGGAGGAGGCGGGGAAGCTGGACAATACCTACCTCTTCTTCACCTCGGACAACGGCTTCCATCTCGGCACGCACCGGCTCGGGCAGGGCAAGACGACGCCGTTCGAGGAGGCGATCAGGGTCCCGCTCGTCGTCCGGGGGCCCGGGGTCAAGGCGGACTCCACGATCGCCCACATGGGCGCCACCGTGGACCTGGCTGCCACGTTCGCGGCGCTGGGCGGGGCCACGGCGCCGTCGTTCGCCGAAGGGCGGTCGCTGGTGCCGCTGCTGAAGGGCGCCTCGCCGGCGCAGTGGCGCAGGAACGTGCTGGTCGAGTTCACCAGGCCGGCCAACAGGGCCTCGGCCGCCCAGACGCCCGTGCCCGCCTACCAGGCGCTGCGCACCGAGCAGTACACCTACGTCCGCTACGAGACGGGCGAGCGGCAGCTCTACGACCTGCACGCGGACCCCTACCAGTTGCGCAACCTGATCGACGGCGCCGACCCGGCGCTGCTGGCGAGCCTCGACGCGCGGCTGACGGCGATGGCGTCCTGCTCGGGCGCGAGCTGCCGCGTGGCCGACGCCCGCCAGTAGCCGAACTCAGTGATCGAACAGCGAAGGGTACGCGTGCGCCAGGTGCTCGGCGACGGCCGCCGCCGCCTCGCCGGGTTCGCCCGCTTCGATGGCCTCCAGGATCCGTACGTGGTCGGCCCGCAGCACCGACGTGTCCCCCAGGCGCCGCACGGCCTCGACCGAGTAGCGCCGCATCGAGTCCCGCAACGACCGCATGATGGCGGCGATGAGCCGGTTGCCCGAAGCGTCCGCGATCGCGCAGTGAAAGGCCGTGTCGTGCTCCACGAACTCCTCGGCCGAGCCCGCCGCGTCCATCCCGGCCAGCGCGGCGGCGAGCCCGGAGGTATCGGCCCGGGAAGAGGCCGCGCCGGCCGCGGCCCACTGCTCGATCATGTGCCGGGTGTCGATGACCTCGCGCATCTCCAGGCCGGCCAGCCCGAGATGCAGCCGCAGCAGGTCCGTCAGCGCGTCGTCGGGGCGTGAGGTGAGCACGGCGCCCGCGTCGGGACCCCGGCCCACCTGCGAGGAGACCACGCCGAGCGTCTCCAGCACGCGCATCGCCTCACGTACCGACGAGCGGCTGACGCCGAGCTGCTCGGCGAGCTGGCGTTCGGCGGGCAGCCGGTCGCCCGCGGTGAGGCCGTCTTCGGCGATGCGCCGCTCGATCTGGGCCAGCACCTCCTCGAACGTCCGCGTGCGTTTGACGGGACGCCAGCCGGTGCCGTCCAACGAGGCCTCCCTTGTGGTCCGCTATGGTCTGACCATACTGTGGTCAGACCATACTTGAGGAGGGAGTGCCGTGCGAGTCGCCCTGTTCATCACGTGCGTGAACGACACGCTCTTCCCCGGCACCGGCAAGGCGGTGGTGTCGCTCCTGCGCAGGCTCGGCTGCGAGGTCGACTTCCCGGCCGCCCAGACGTGCTGCGGGCAGATGCACGTCAACACCGGCTACCGGGAGGAGGGCGTGCGGCTGGCCCGGCACTTCACCGAGGTGTTCGCCGGCTACGACGCCGTCGTCGCGCCATCGGGGTCGTGCGCGGCCATGGTGCGCGAGCAGTACCCGAAGCTGGCCAAGCCGGGCAGCAGGGGAGCGGCGGCGATCGCCGAGGTCGTGCCGAAGGTCCACGAGCTGTCGGAGTTCCTGCTCGACGTCCTGAAGGTCGAGGACGTCGGCGCCTACTTCCCGCACAAGGTGACCTACCACCCGACGTGCCACTCGCTGCGCGGCCTGCGCCTGGGCGACC
This sequence comes from Nonomuraea solani, assembly GCF_900108335.1. GTDB lineage: Bacteria > Actinomycetota > Actinomycetes > Streptosporangiales > Streptosporangiaceae > Nonomuraea > Nonomuraea solani. Next base: position 94,664 of record NZ_FNVT01000006.1, on the reverse strand, counting down.
GGCCTGCCCGGCTGCTGCGCAACGTGCGCGGCCTTGAGCTGGTGCCGCTGCCCGGGGCCGAGGAGTGCTGCGGGTTCGGCGGCACGTTCGCGGTCAAGAACCCGGCGGTGTCGGCGGCGATGGGGGCCGACAAGACCCGCAGCATCATGGACACGGGCGCCGAGGTGCTGTGCGCGGCCGACAACTCGTGCCTGATGCACATCGGCGGCACCCTGAACCGTCAGAAGACCGGGGTCAGGACGATGCACCTGGCCGAAATCCTCGCGGCGACGGAGGAGACCCCATGAGCGGCACATTCCTCGGCATGCCCGGAAATTTCCCGGAAAACGCTCGGGAAGCCGTGCAGAACTCACAGCTTCGCTACAACCTCCGCAAGGCCACGCACACCATCCGGGGCAAGCGGGCGAACGTCGTCGGCGAGCTGCCCGACTGGCAGGAGCTGCGCGCGGCCGGCAAAGCGATCAAGGATCACACCCTCCGCCACCTCGACCGTTACCTGGTCCAGCTGGAGGAGGCGGTCACCCGGGCGGGCGGCACCGTGCACTGGGCCAGGGACGCCGCCGAGGCCAACCGGATCGTCACCGGCCTGGTCCAGGCCACCGGCGAGACCGAGGTGGTCAAGGTCAAGTCCATGGCCACCCAGGAGATCGAGCTCAACCAGGCGCTGGCCGAGCACGGCATCACCGCGTACGAGACGGACCTCGCCGAGCTGATCGTGCAGCTCGGCGACGACTTCCCCAGCCACATCCTGGTCCCGGCGATCCACCGCAACAGGTCGGAGATCCGCGAGATCTTCCTGGAGAAGATGCCCAACGTGCCGGAGGGCCTGACCGACGACCCGCCCGCGCTCGCCGACGCGGCCCGGCTTCACCTGCGCGAACGTTTCCTGCGCAGCAAGGTCGCGATCTCCGGCGCCAACTTCATGGTGGCCGAGACCGGCACGCTGGTGGTGCTGGAGTCGGAGGGCAACGGCCGCATGTGCCTGACCCTCCCCGAGACGCTCATCAGCGTCGTCGGGATCGAGAAGCTCCTGCCGTCCTGGCGGGATCTGGAGGTGTTCCTCCAGCTTCTGCCGAGAAGCTCCACGGGTGAGCGGATGAATCCGTACACGAGCATGTGGACCGGCGCCGTCGAGGGCCAGGACTTCCACCTGGTGCTGCTCGACAACGGCCGCACCGACGTGCTCGCCGACAAGGTGGGCCGCCAGGCGCTGCGCTGCATCCGCTGCTCGGCCTGCCTGAACGTGTGTCCCGTCTATGAGCGCGCGGGTGGCCACGCCTACGGCTCGGTCTATCCGGGGCCCATCGGCGCCATCCTCACCCCGCAGCTCAGGGGCATGTCCTCGGAGCTGGACGCCTCGCTGCCGTACGCCTCCAGCCTCTGCGGCGCCTGCTACGACGTCTGCCCGGTGGCCATCGACATCCCCGAGGTCCTGGTGGACCTGCGTGCCAAGGCGCCGCACGCGGCGGCGGAGCGGGCCGGCATGAAGGTCGCGGGCTGGATACTCAACGACCACAAGCGGCTGGCCAAGGCCCAGCGCGCGGCCATCCGCCTGCGCAAGCTGGTGCCGAAGCGGCTGCCCGGCCCGCTGTCGGCGTGGACCGACACCCGGGACGTGCCCGAAATTCCGGAAGAGAGCTTCAGAGACTGGTGGGAGCGGAATGAGCGCGCGTGAGGAGATCCTCGCCAGGATCGGCCGGGCCGTCGCCGGCGCGGCGGACATCGAGATCCCCCGGCACTACCTTCAAGAGCGGCCGGCCGAGAACATCGTGGAGCTGTTCGCCGAGCGCGTGGACGACTACCGGGCCATCGTGCACGTGGTCCCCGCCGCGGAGCTGGCCGGCAAGATCGACGAGTGCCTGGGCGAGCGCCGCGTGATCGTCCCGGACGGGTTCGACCGGGCGGGCGGCTGGGACGACCTGAAGACGGCCGACGGCGTGGTCACCACCTGCGCCGTGGGCATCGCGGAGACCGGCACGATCGTCCTCGACCACGGCCCCGGCCAGGGGACCAGGGCGCAGACCCTGGTCCCCGACTACCACCTGTGCGTGGTGCGGGCCGACCAGATCGTGGCGGGCGTCCCCGAGGCCCTCGCCCGGCTCGACCCGGCCCGCCCTCTCACCTGGATCAGCGGCCCGTCGGCCACCAGCGACATCGAGCTGAACCGGGTCGAGGGCGTGCACGGCCCCAGAACGCTCGAAGTGATCATCAGTACCTGAGGACCGCGGCCACGTCCGTGACGTCGTCGCTGAACCACAGCTCCGCGTCCGTCATGGCGGCCGCCCTGGCCAGCGCGCAGTCCGCGCGCTCCTGGACCGGCTCCTCCACACCCCAGCGGCGCAGCTCGCCCGCGTCGGTGCCGAGCTGCGTGCCGCCCCCGCCGATCCACATGGGCTTCGGCAGCTCACCGGGTGAGAGCACCGCGTGCACCCGGCCCTCGCGCAGGGCGTGGGCGACCCTGGCCAGGCCGGTGGGCCCCGCGTGCTCGTGGTGGCGCTCCAGCAGCTCGGCGCGCTTGCGGCCGAGCCAGTCGTCGAGCGCCTTCTCCACGTCCTCCTCGAACTGACCGTGGTCGGAGCGGCTGCCGTGCTCGACCATCAGCACCCGGTCGGCGGACTTGGTGCTCAGGTGGTGCAGCAGGTATGAGCGCGACTTCGGCTCCCCGGCGACCAGGACCAGCTCGGCGCCGATGCGGCGGACCTGCTCGTCGATCTCGCGCGCGACGGCGACCGCGTTCTGCTCCCAGGTCTCCTCGACCGCCCGCTCGTACCGCTTCTGCGACCAGCCGCCCTGGGCGGTCTTCTGCAACGGCCAGGAGTCGGCCTCGACGATGGCCTTGCGCGGCGAGCCGCCGCCGAACACCGTCACCTCCGCCCCCGCGTGGTCCACGATGACCCGGATGTGTGGAACGTTCTCACCCCTGGTCATGAGCATGGGCGTGACGTGCGGCAGCGGCGAGCATACGGCCAGTTTGCCCGGCGGGCGGAGCAGCGACTCGGCCAGCACCACGTCGCCGTGCGTGGCGAACAGCGCACGCCCGGCCGCGCGTACGTGGACCTCCTCGTCCAGGGCGTCGAGCGTGGTCTTGTCGACCTGCTCGTCCAGCTCGTCGCGGACGCTGTTCCAGTTGGTCTCACGCTCGGGTCCGGTGAGCGCCCCCATGTACACCGACGCGTACGGGCCCCGCCGCTCGTACAGCGGCCGGATGAAGTCGAGCCGCACCGGTCACCACCTCCGCTTCTCCATGCCGAGCCCGAGGGCCTTGGCGACCTCGGCCACGTTCTTGAACTCCCCGTCGGGCAGGGACTCGATCAGGTCGGTCACCTGGTCGGGGGCGTCCGCCTGCCGCGCGTGCCGCACCAGGTCACGGCCGGACGCGGGCCAATGGGCGTCACTCAGCCATTTGGCGAGATCACTGCGAATGTCGACGCCTCGCGCCGTGATTCCGGCCGGGGTGCCGGGCTCGTGTCCGGGCGGGTACGACTGCAGCGACTCCTCGCCGGGCGCCGGCATGGCCTCGGTCTCCTTCCACTCCTCGGCGTGCGTGGTGCCGCCGCCGCGTATCAGGCCCTCGGTCTCGTGCTTCTGCTGGTCGTCCAGGCGGGGACTGTGCTTGTCGCTCCCACGTTCCATGGTCACCTCACTCCTCTCCCTGCGCCCCTACCCCCGCTTTCGTGGGCAAACATCGAGGCTGTGTAGCCTTCCGTGGGTGTTCGACCCTGATGTGAGCATTGCCACGGCCCGGCTTACGCTGCGGCCTTTCGGCCCCCAGGACGACGCCAGAATTCGGTCCATCGTCAAGTCCGGGGCCCGCTTCCTGCCGCCCGGCGCGCCGGTCAAGACCACGGGCGTCGACCGGTGGCTGCGGCACGGCGTGCACGAGCTGCACCGCTCCGGGCAGGGCGTCCATCTGGCCATGACCGACACCGACGGGCTCGTCGTGGGCGCCATCAGCCTGTTCAAGACCTCGTGGACCGCGGGCACCACCGAGGTCGGCTACGGCGTCCACCCTCTTTACCGGGGTCGCGGCTTCGCCACCGAGGCGGTGCGCGGCCTGACGGCGTGGGCGTTCGAGGCGATCGGCCTGCGCCGGGTCGACCTGACCGCCAACCTGGACAACGTCGCCTCGCTCCGCGTGGCCTGCAAAGCGGGCTTCACCTGGGAAGGCGTGCTCCGGGACGCGGTCGTGGACGAGCAGGGCACGCACGACCTCGTCATGTTCGGGCTGCTGCGCGAGGACGGCGGCATGCCGCCCAACGCCCTGCCCAGGACGGAGCTGCGTACCGAGCGGCTGCTGCTGCGCCCCCAGGCGCCCCAGGACGCCCCGCACCTGACCGCCAGCGCCCTCGACCCGCTGAGCCAGGCGTACACGGGCGTGCCGCGCGACTACACCGAGGAGCACGCGCGGGCCTACATCGCGCAGTCCGAGCGCCTGCGGATGCGGGGCGCGGGCGCCGTCTGGACCGCCGAGGAGCTGGGCAGCGGCCGGTACGCGGCCAACGTGGACCTGCGCGACCTCGACTGGGCCAACAAGACCGCCGAGGTCGGCTACATGACCGCCCCCTGGGCCCGCGGCCACGGGTACGCCGGCGAGGCCGTGACGGCGCTCGCCCGCTGGCTCTTCGAACGGCACGGCTTCACCCGGCTCCAGCTCCGCGCGTTCGTGGCCAACGCCGCGTCGCAGCGGGTGGCGGAGAAGGCGGGGTTCGTCCGCGAGGGGGTCGCCCGCGCCTCGATCGCCGGATCGGACCTGGTCGTCTACAGCCTCATCCCGTCCGACCTGGCCTGAGGGCACACCGTACTGACCTTCGCACCCTTTGTGAAACCCCTCCGCAGCCGTCACCCTTTAGGGGAGGACGGTGAGGCGCAATGATCACGGTGGTCGGGTGGGACGGATCCGAGTTCTCGGCCAAGGCGGTGGACCGGCTGCACGCGGCCCGGCTCGTCGTCGGTCCCGACGTCATTCTCGGGCAGCTCAGGCTCACGTCTCCGACCGTGGCCGACGGCTCGCTGCTGGAGACGCTGGACGGCCACCTCGAACACGGCGAGGGCCCCGCGGTCGTGGTCACGGAGGGCGACCCCGGCTTCTTCGGCGTCGTACGCACCTTGCGGGCCCACGGGCTCAAGCCGGACGTGGTGCCGGCCACCTCGCTGGTCACCCGCGCCTTCGCCTGCGCCGGGCTCAACTGGGAGGACGCGCTCGTCGTCGCCCCCAGCGGCCCCGCGCAGCTCAACCGGGTCGTCAACGCCTGCCGCGCGCACCCCAAGGTGGCGCTGATCGTCGCGCCCGGCGTCGGCCCCGGCGAGATCGCCAGGGAGCTGGCCCCGACCACGCCGCGCGCGCTGATCGTGTGCGAGGACCTGGGCGGGCCCGACGAGCGGGTCACCCACAGCCGCATGGGGGAGGCCACCACCAGGCCGTGGAAGGACCCCGACGTGGTGCTCGTGGTCGACCCGCTGCACCAGGTCAAGGAGGAGAGCTGGGTGGCGGGGGCCAAGCCGGGGCCCGCCGAGTGGGCGCTGCCGTTCGAGGGCGCGATCCCGCCGGAGGTGCGGGCGTACATCCTGGCCAAGCTAGGACCGCGGCTCGGCGACCTGGTCTGGGACGTGGGCGCGGGCGTCGGCGAGATCGCCGTCGAGTGCGCCAGGATGGGCGCGGCCGTCGTGGCGGTCGAGCGCGACGAGGAACGCTGCGCCAAACTGCGCTCCAATGTGCTCGCCCACGGCGTGAAAGTGGCTCTGACCAGGGGACAGGCGCCGCCGGCGCTGGAGCCGCTGCCCGATCCCGACGCCGTCTACGTGGGCGGCGGCGGTCCCGACGTGGTCGTCGCCTGCGCCGCCCGCGGCCCGCGTTCGCTCGTCTGCGCGCTGAAGAAGGTCGAGCAGGTGTCGGCCGTACTCGAACGGTTGCGCGAGCAGGGTTACCGCGGCGAGGGCACCCAGATCCTGGCCTCCAAGCTGGCGCTCAACCCCGACGGATCCCACCGTCTCACCGCCTCTGACCCCGTGTTCGTGGTGCACGCGACGCCCGCGCACACAGCGTGACCTGTTCCCTACCGGTGCGCATCGGTTATCCTCGCGTGACTTTGTCCACCGCACCGGAGAATCCCTCACGATGAAGCCGCCGCTCCTGCTGATCGGGCAGGGCTCCCAGGACGACGCCTACGCCGCGGAGTTCGGCAGGTTCGTACATCGCCTGCGCTGCCGCCTCGACCAGACGGGCGCCGACGTGTCGGGTGGTTACCTGGAGCGGGCCACACCCCGGCTGAGCGACTCCGTCGCCTCGCTGGTCGCCAGGGGTCACCACCGGCTCGTGGCGCTGCCGCTGAGCCTCAACAGGATGGGTGCGGAGTTCCCCGCCGCGATGGCCTTGGAGCAGCAGCGGCACCCCACGCTCATGTACGACTACGGCCGCCCGCTCGGCCCCGACCCGCGCGTGCTGTCGCTGCTGGCCGAGCGTCTCAACGAGGCCGCAGCCGAGCTGTCCAAGCCGCGCGCGCTCGAACTCGTCGGCGCCAGGCCCCGGCTGCGCGCCGTGGACACGCTGCCGCCCGACGACTACCTCACCCACGTCGAGCCGGGGGAGACCGCGGTCGTCCTGGTCGGCGAGGGCTCCACGGACCCGGCCGCCAACGCCGAGATCCACCGGGTCTCCCGGCTGTTCTGGGAGACGCACGCCTACGACTTCATGACCGTCGAGACCGCCTTCGTGTCGGTCACCCCGCCCGGGGTGCCCGGCGGTCTCGAACGGTGCCGGCGTCTGGGGGCCAAGCGGGTGATCGTGGTCCCCTACCTGCTGTTCGCGGGTGGCCTGCTCGAACGCGTATGGGCGCAGGCCCTGGCCTACGGCGCGGGGCACCCCGATCTCGACATCCGCTGCGCCGAGGTGATCGGCGACTGCGAGATCCTGGCCGACGTCGTGATCGACCGCTACGAGGAAGCGCTCCAACTCGTTCCCTGAAGCTCGTTCAGTAAGGAGAGGTACGCCGTGCTCGCTGAGACCCTCGCCGCGATCCGCCCGGCCGACCCGGTTGCGCTCGCCGAGGCCCGCGCCTATCAGGACCGCCTCACCAAGCCCCGGGGCTCGCTCGGCGCGCTGGAGGAGGTCGCGGTCCGCCTGTCGGGCGCGGCCGGAAGCTGCCCGCCGCCCATCCCCGAGCCGGCGGCGCTGGCCATCTTCGCCGCCGACCACGGTGTGCACGCCCGCGGCGTGACCCCGTGGCCGCAGGAGGTCACGGTGCAGATGGTCGCCAACTTCTTGTCCGGCGGCGCGGTGGCCAACGCCTTCGCCGCGCAGGCCAGGGCGTCGGTGACCGTGGTCGACGTGGGCGTCGCCGCCGACCTGCCCGACGCGCCCGACCTGGTCAAGCACAAGATCGCGTACGGCACCGCCGACCTGTCCGAGGGTCCCGCGATGACCGTCGACCAGGCCGTCAGGGCGCTGGAGGCGGGCATCCTCGTGGCCAGAGACCTGGTCGCCAGGGGCGCGCGCTGCCTCATCACCGGCGACATGGGCATCGCCAACACCACCGCGTCGGCGGCGTTGATCTCCGTGTTCACCGGCAGGGACCCCGCCGAGGTGACCGGCAGGGGCACGGGCATCGACGACGAGACGTACGCGCACAAGGTCGGCATCGTCCGTAAGGCCCTGCGCACGAACGCCCTCTCCGACTCCTCGTCCTCGCCCAGCGAGGCGCTGAGGGCCCTGGCCGCCGTCGGCGGGTTCGAGCACGCGGCCATCGCCGGCTTCATCCTGTGCGGCGCGGCCGAGCGCGTGCCGGTGATCCTCGACGGCGTCATCTCCGGCGCCGCCGCCCTGGTGGCCAACGCGCTCGACCCGGCCGCGCTCGACCACTGCGTGGCGGGCCACCGTTCGGCCGAGCCCGGCCACGCCGCCGCGCTCACGCACCTCGGGCTGCGCCCGCTGGTGGACCTGGAGCTGCGGCTCGGCGAGGGCACCGGCGGGCTGCTCGCGCATCCGATGGTGTGCGCGGCCGCCCGGGTGATGCACGACGTGGCCACGTTCGATTCGGCGGGAGTGACCGAAAAACCCATGTGATGATGGAGACGCTGGAGGTGCGGACAGTGTCTCGATATGGATCCATGTACGGTCCCGACCTCACCTTTCTCGGGGTGGACCGTTGCGACGCCGGCGAGCCGGAGACCTACGCGGACGCCGACGTCGTGATCATCGGCGCCCCCTTCGACGGCGGCACCACGAACCGGCCCGGCGCCCGGTTCGGCCCCCGGGCGCTGCGCCAGGCCTGCTACCTGCCGCACGACGGCTCCCGCCCCAGCCTGGCGCTGCGCGTGGACGCCCTGCGCGACCTGCGGGTGCTCGACGCCGGCGACGTCGAGTGCTACTCGGGCGACGTGGAGGGCTCGCTGGCGGCGATCGAGGAGGCGGTGCACCGGATCGCGGCCTCCGGGGCGATCCCGCTGGTGCTCGGCGGCGACCACACGGTGGCGCTGCCGGACGCCCGGGGCACGGCCAGGGCGTACGCGGGCGGGCGTACCTCGATGATCCACTTCGACGCGCACGCCGACACGGGCGACATCGCCTTCGGCCACCTGTACGGCCACGGCCAGCCGATGCGGCGGCTCATCGAGTCCGGCGCCATCCGCGGCGACCGGTTTCTGCAGATCGGGCTGCGCGGCTACTGGCCCGAGCCGGAGACGCTGAGCTGGATGGCCGCGCAAAATATGCGTTCCTATGAAATGACCGAAATTGTGGCTCGCGGGCTTGACGAATGCCTGACGGAGTCGTTCGGGATCGCCCTCGACGAATGTGACCAGATCTTCCTGTCGGTGGACATCGACGTCTGCGACCCCGGCCACGCGCCCGGCACCGGCACGCCCGAGCCCGGCGGGCTGACGGCCAGGGAGCTGCTCGATTCGGTCCGCCGGATCTGTTACGAGCTGCCGGTGGCGGGGATGGAGGTCGTGGAGGTGGCGCCGCCCTACGATCATGCGGACATCACGGCGTTCCTCGGGAACCGGGTTATTCTTGAGGCCCTGTCAGCGATGGCCAGACGCCGCAAGGACGACGAAGGCGGGCCACGCTGGGACCCCAGGCAACCCCTTCTTGACGGTCGTTGACCCGTGCGCAGCAAATGACGCATGGAGAGCCGGTAGGTTTACCTCTTAACACAACCTTCGCGAACGGGAGATTCCCCCCATGGGTCCCTACCTCCTCGGCCTGCGGCTTTCCGGCCGCCGGGTCCTCGTGGTGGGCGGCGGCCGCGTCGCCCAGCGACGGGTGCCCGCGCTGCTAGAGGCCGGTGCGGAGGTCACCGTCGTGTCGCCGAGCGTTACGCCGGCGCTCGACGACCTGATCGCCGCCGAGAGGGTCACCTGGCACGCCCGGCCCTACGAGGTCGGCGACTGCGACGGGGCCTGGCTCGTGCAGGCCTGCACCGACGACAGGTCCGTCAACACGGCGGTCGCCGCCGAGGCGGAGGCCAAGCGCGTGTGGTGCGTGCGCGCCGACGACAAGGACGCCTCGGCCGCCTGGACACCCGCCACGGGGCGGGTCGACGAGATCGGTGTGGCCGTCACCGCGGGCGGCGACCCGCGCAGGGCCGCCGGCATCAGGGACGCCGTGGTCGAGGCGCTGCGCGACGGCACCGTCGACGCCCGGCGCAACCGCACCAAACCCGTCGGCGTGGCCCTCGTGGGCGGCGGCCCCGGCGACCCCGGCCTGATCACCGTGCGCGGGCGGCAGTTGCTCGCCCAGGCCGACGTGGTGGTCGCCGACCGGCTCGCGCCGCGCGCCCTGCTCGACGAGCTCGCCCCCGACGTCGAGCTGATCGACGCCGCCAAGGTGCCCTATGGCCGCGCGCTGTCCCAGGAGACCATCAACGAGCTGCTCGTGGACCGCGCCAGGCAGGGCAAGTTCGTGGTCCGGCTCAAGGGCGGCGACTCGTTCGTGTTCGGGCGCGGCGGCGAGGAGATGATCGCCTGCGCCCAGGCCGGCATCCCCGTCCTGGTCGTTCCCGGCCTCACCAGCGCCGTCGCGGTGCCCGCCGCCGCCGGGGTGCCGGTCACCCATCGGGGCGTCAGCCAGGAGTTCCACGTGATCTCCGTGCACGTCGCGCCCGACGACCCCAGGTCCACCGTCGACTGGCCCGCCCTGGCCCGTTCCCAGGGCACTCTGGTGCTGCTGATGGCCGTCGAACGGCTGTCGAAGGTGGCCGAGGCGCTCGTTCGAGACGGACGTGCCCCGGAGACTCCCGTAATGGTGGTGCAGGACGGTACCCTTCCGACCCAGCGGGCGGTTACCGCTTCGCTTTCCACCGTGGCCGACCGCGTGTCCGCGGCTGGTATACGGCCGCCGGCGATCGTGATCGTCGGTGACGTCGTGAGGGTCGGCCAGGAGGTCGAGATGGTTCGAGCGGAGCGCTTGCCGTGAACACGGCCATGGATGACGGGCGGCAGGAGTCACCCGGGGAGCAGACGTTGAGCTTCCGCGCGGTGACGGACGAGGACCTGGACGAGGTCCGGGACGATGACGTCCTGGACGGCGCGAAGGCCGTACCGGAGGGAGCCGGAACGACGGACCGGAACAGCCCCACGCCCAACCGGGACCCGGGCGACCCGCCCGAGCCCGATGACGAGGTCGAGCCGGGGGAGACCGCCTCCTCCTCGGACTCCCACGAGGAAGTCCCGGCTCAGGAGACCGACGACGAGCCCGCGCCCGAGGAGGTCGGCGACGACGAGTCCGCCGTCTCCGAGTTTGAGGCTTCGGACGCCCGCGACGAGGCCCCGGCCGGCGACTCGCCCGCGTCGGCGGGGACCGGTGGCTGGCTCACGGTCGGGGATTTCGACGACGACGATGAGTTCGCGGATGCGGACACTTCGGTTCGTGAGGTCGGTGATGAGCCGGTGGCGGTGCAGACCGGTGGCTGGCTCACGGTCGGGGATTTCGACGACGACGATGAGTTCGCGGACTCGGACGCTCCGGCTCGCGAGGTCTCGGGCTCGGACGCCCGCGACGAGGCCCTGATCGCGGAGTCCCCCGAGGAGGATGCGGCTCCGGAAGAGCCCTCGAAACCAGAGGCCGGTGGCCTTTTCACGGCTCGCCAGGTCTCCGGCCGGAAGGCTCATGACGAGCCCGATGCCGGCGCGGCGGCGCGCTCGGGCCGGGACGAGCCCGATACCGGCGCGGTGGCCAAGCTTCCCGTCCGTAAGCCCCGCAGCACATCCGCCGCCGGCGAGCCCGCCGACCGGCAGGCGTCCGTGTGGGAGGCGCGCGCCCGGGAGGCCCGCCAGGCCACCGCTCGCCAGGGCTCCGAGGAGCCGCCCGGCCGCGGACCGTCGATGTTCGAGAAGCCGGCGGCACTGCGGCGTCCGATGACCGAAGAGATGCTGGACGCCCTGCGCCCGCCCACGGACGCCGACCAGCCGGACGACTCCGGCGAACGCCCCTCCCTCTTCGCCAGGCCCGCCGCACGTTCGGTCTTCCAGCCCGCGAAGGCGGAGGACGTACCGGACACCGAGCAACCCCAGGACGACCCGCGCCCTGACGACCGGTCGGTGGACGAGGCTCAGCCCGCCGAAGACGACCCGGACACGCAGGACACCGGCGACTTCGAACTCCCCGAGACCACGGAAGACACCAAGAACAAGCCCGAGGAGAAGAAGGGGACGGCGCTTCCCGCCGAGACCGTCGAGGCGCTGATGGCGGCCCTCGGCACCCTCCGCGAAAGCGTCGCCGACCTCCGCTTCAGCCTCGACCTCCCCGGTTCGGAGGAGGCCAAGCAGGCGCAGGCCGACCTGCTGGCCCAGCTCGAAGGCTACGTACTGCCCCGGGTCAGGACCAGCGCCGCCCCCGCCCTCATCGTGATCGCGGGATCGACCGGCGCGGGCAAGTCCACCCTGGTCAACTCCCTCGCCGAGCGGAACGTCTCGCGCACCGGCGTACGCCGCCCGACCACCGGCACCCCCGTCCTGGCCTGTCACCCGGACGACCGCAAGTGGTTCGCGGAAGGCGACCTGCTCGGTGGCCTCCAGCGTTTGGAGAAGCCCTCGCCGGACGCCGGGATGCGCGGCCTGGTCGTCGTCGCGACCGAGAAGCTTCCGCAGGGCGTCGCGCTGCTCGACACCCCCGACATCGACTCGGTCGTCGAGGAGCACCACGAGATCGCCCACCGCATGCTCGACGCCGCCGACCTGTGGATCTTCGTGACCACGGCGGCCCGCTACGCCGACGCCCCCGCCTGGAACCTGCTGCGCCTGGCCAAGGAGCGCGGCGCCCGCCTGGCGATCGTCCTGTCGCGGGTGCAGCCCAGGTCGGCCGACGTGGTGCTCAAGCACTTCGGGCGCATGCTGACCGAATACGGGCTCGGCGAGATCGACAGGTTCGTCATCCACGAGGTCGACGTGGCCGACGGCAGGCTGCCCGACAGCGAGATGACCGACCTGCGGCTCTGGCTGGCCGAGCTCTCGGTGGACGAGGAGCGGCGGGCCCAGGCCGTACGCGAGACGCTGAACGGCGTACTGAACAGCTTCCGCACCCGTGTGCCCGCGCTGGCCAAGCACCTGGAGACGCAGGTCGCGTTCAGGGCGGAGCTGCGCAGCGACGTGGAGGCGTCCTTCCTCCGCGCGCTCGCCGACATCGACAAGGCGTCGAAGAACGGCTCGCTGCTGCACGGCGAGGTGCTGGCCCGCTGGCAGGACTTCGCCGGCTCCGGCGACCTCATGCGCTCGCTGCAACTGCGCAAGCGCGGGCGGGCGGCCAAGCAGGCGCCGGAGCGCGTGCTCGCGTTCAAGGCGGCGATCCGCGCCGGGCTCGAATCGGTGCTCCTCGCCGCCGCCAACCGCGCCGCCGAAGAGGTGGTCGCGCGCTGGCGGCACCGTTCGGAGCTGGGCGCCAAGCTCGGGGAGAACCTCGGCAGGCCGTCCGACGATCTCGTACGGCACGCGGGCCGGGCCATCGCGTCCTGGCAGGAGCACCTGAGCGAGCTCGTACGCACGGAGGGTGTGGCCAAGCGGTCGGTGTCGAAGCTGGTGTCGTTCGATCCCGATTCGCTCGCCCTGATCTTCACCGTGGCCATGTTCAGCGGCGGCAATGGCGAGGGGGTGCCGCATCGCCTGGTCAACGCCGTACTCGGCGCGGAGTCGCTGCGCGGCATCGGCGCCAAGGCGCTCAGTGATCTTCGAGCCAGGATAGGCATGCTCTTCGACGAGGAATCCATGCGTTACGTGCAAGCCCTCGACTCGGCCGGGATTCCCGACGAGTCCGTCGCCACCCGCCTCTACCAGGCGACGTACAACCTCGAGGTCGCTCGATGACCACCACGACCACCAGGCCGGGGCTCGCGCCGCGACTGTCCGCGCTCACCAAGGTGGTGGAGCTGGGCCCCGGGCGGCTGGACAAGAAGCTGCTCGCCGAGGCCAACGGGCTGCTGCAGTTGGCCGGGCACCGGCTCAAGCTGTCCTCGGAGCACACCGTGGTCGCCCTCGCGGGCGGCACGGGCAGTGGCAAGTCGTCGCTGTTCAACGCCATTTCCGGGCTTGAGCTGTCGCCCACCGGCGTACGCAGGCCGACCACCGCCCGTACCCACGCCTGTGTGTGGGGGCTTGAGGGCGCGGGACCGCTGCTCGACTGGCTGCAGATCCAGTGGCGGCACCGCTTCTCCCGGGCGAGCGCGCTCGACAAGGGCGACAGCCAGCTCCACGGGCTGATCCTGCTCGACCTGCCCGACCACGACTCGATCAGGGCGCTCACCGACACCGAGGCCGACCGGCTCATCGGGCTGGCCGACCTGGTGGTGTGGGTGCTCGACCCGCAGAAGTACGCCGACGCCTCCACGCACCGGCGCTACGTGACGGAGCTGGCGGGGCATGAGGCGGTGACCGTGTTCGCGCTCAACCAGGCCGACCGGCTCACCACCGAGGAGCTGGCCGAGCTCGTCATCGACCTCAACGACCTGCTGCGCCGCGAAGGCGTCGAGCACCCCAGCGTCGTACCGACGTCGGCGGCGACAGGGCGGGGCGTCGAGAGCCTCAAGAGCGTCATCGCGACCGCGGTCGCCCGGCGGCGGGCCGCCATCCAGAAGCTCGAAGCCGACCTGCAAAGGCTGGAGCAGCGGCTCAGCCAGGCCATGCCGATGGGGGAGGCGCTGTCGGCGCCGTCCTCGGTCGACGAGGCCCGCCGGATGGGCCTGACGGACGCGCTCTGCGACGCGGTGGGCGTACCGGCGGTGGGCGAGGCCATGGAGAACGTCTACGCGGAGCGGTCGAGCCAGTGGGTCGGGTGGCCGTACCCGAGGTGGTTCGCCAAGTTCCGCCCCGACCCGCTGAAGAGCCTGCGGCTCGAAGATGTGGGCGAGGAGATCCGCGGCATCACGACCACGTCGGTCAGCGCGCAGTCGGCCGAGGTCGCCAACGCCGTACAGGCGCTCACCGACGGCCTGTCCATGGGGATGCACCCGGTGTGGCGCACAGCCGTGCACCAGGCGGCCAGGTCCCGTTCCAGTCAGCTCCCGCAGGCCCTGACGGAGGACCTCACAGAGGTGGCGCCGCAGCTCGACCGGGTGCCCGGATGGTGGCGGGCGCTCAAGGTGTGGCAGTACGTCCTGGTGGCGGCCTTCGTGGCCGGCGTGGTGTGGCTGGCCGCCGGCCTGCTCATGCCCGGCCAGCTGCCCCCCGCCCTGGAACTGCTGGGCGACAGCGCGACCCTGCCGTGGGTGGGGCTCATGATGGCCTCGGTGCTGGGGCTCGGGGCGCTGTCGGGCATCGCGTCACGCAACTTCGTGGAGCTGGGGGCGTCGCGGGAGCGCGAGCGGCTGGAGCGCGAGATGCGGCGCAGGGTGGCGGCGGTGTCGACGACGATGGTGGTGGAGCCGGTCGAACGCGAGCTGGGCCGCCACCACGCCTTCTACACGGCCATGCGCGACCTGTCGGTCTAACCCCTCACCTTGTACGCGGGGCGTAGGGCCCCACCACTCGAGGCCCTACGCCTTCCCTTTCAACGGGTGCCCCATTTACCTGGACTCCCCGGTTCACCACCAGCGAGCCCAGCCATTCATCCACAGGCCGCCCCGCCTCCCCCTCCCTATCCACAGAACCACGTTCGACCCCCCGCCACCCCGCCCTCCCACGGCACCGTGTTCCCCAGACCGCGGGCAGCCGGCCCGCCACATGGGAGGCACGGGATGAACGACATCTACATAACGCTCACCGGCAACGTCGCGGCAGAGCCGAGGCAATACAGCTTCGACGAAGGCACGAAGGTCACTTCACTGAAGGTCCTCACCTCACACCGCTATTTCGACAGGAAGACCGGCCAGTGGACGGACGGGGAGAAGGTCTGCTTCACGGTCCGCTGCTGGCGCGCCTTGGGAGAAAACGTCGCCACCTCCGTACGGGCCGGCCATCCCGTGGTGGTGTCGGGCAGGCTGCGCATCCGGGAGTTCGGCGTTGACGGAGATCGCCGCTTCATGCCCGAGATAGAGGCCAGTTCGGTCGGCCACGATCTCCGCTGGGGCACCAACGTCTTCAGCAAGCCCGAACGCGGCGGGGTGGGCTCGATGAGCAAGGAGATGCGCGACCGGCTCGACGAGGAGACCCGCGACTGGGCCATGGGCACTCGCAACCTCCGCGGCCTCACCCGCCACGAACCGGCTGCCGAGGACACCACGGTCCACATCCTGGGCGCCGACCACGAAACGTCCCAAGCCCTGGACGGCACCGCACCGACATCGGGGCCGGCCGAGAACGGCACCGTACGCCCGCTGAGGACAACGGACGACACGGTACGAATCCTGGGCGCCGAGCAAGCCGACCCGACGGGCAACCCAAGTACTGACGCCGAGGCTGAGGACGCCGAGCCCGAGCTGCTGCCAGAACCCGCAGCGGCATAGCCCTCCAAGAGGGGCACCACCCCAACCCGGTGCCCCTCCCCCCTCAGCCTCCATCAAAGAGCCCCAGCCCCACGGGCCAGAAACCTCCCAACTCCAACAGGAAGCCGACCATCAGTCACGCAGACCAACGACGCCAACCCCAGCCAGCCAGACCCGAGGGCAATGACCGCTTTAGACCGAGGCCGGCGACCGGCGTGGCCAGCGACCGGCCAAGAAGCAAGGCCACCGGTCGCCCTGGACGCGAGGCACCGGCCGCCCTGAACCCGAGGCGGTGACCGACCCCGGACCCGAGGAGGCAGTGGCCGCCCTGGATTCGAGGCGGTGACCGTGCTAGGACCCCGAGCCAGTGACTGCCCCAGACCCCGAGACTCCAGACACCCCTAACCCCAGGCCCGAAGCCGGTCGGCGGCCGAAAGAGACAATCCCGGAAACCGGGCTCGGGGCCGGCGGATTGTTCCTGGAGCCCGGGGGAAGTGTTGCGAGGGCGCAACCCAAACGGCGACGATCCGCAGCCGCAGCCGCAGCCGCAGCCGCAGCCGCAGCCGCAGCCGCAGCCGCAGCCGCAGCCGCAGCCGCAGCCGCAGTGCGGTCGGGTCAGGGCCAGGGTCGCGGCAGGGCGCGGTCGGGATCTCAGCCCGGGGCCACGGCCGCAGCTTGGGGCCGAGATCAGACCCTCAACCTCAGCCGCAGTCGAGATTGCAACCGCCACCCAAGGCTGCAACCCAAGTCCCACGGCCGCCACCCACGGCCGCCACCCACGGCCGCCACCCACGGCCGCAACCCAAGGCCCAAGGCCCACGGCCCACGGCCGCAGCATGGAGTCGCAGCACAGGGCTGGGATTGAAGCCGCAGCCCGGGTTGGGGCCGAGACTGCGGCAGGGGCCGCAGTCGAGATCGCAGCCCGGAGTCACGGCGATCCGAGTAGCAGGCTGTCAGGCCCTCAGGAAGAGGCGTTCCTCAAAGAAGAGACGTTTCCTCAGGAAGAGACGTTGAAGATCCACCACGAGCGGCAGAAGGAAGAGCAGGAGAGCCGGATGTCGACGACGGCCGATATTCACCCGTCGTTGTCGACACCGGACGGGAAAGGAGCGCGGAGAGCCGGGCAGGAGGAGGGGGGAGGGGGCATCGGCCAGGTCCCGTTATTCACCCCGAGGGACGACCGATGGTGTGTTGCCCACGGCAGATGGCTAGAGCATCTGTCAGGTCCAGGTCACGCCCCGCACCATGGCTGCTCCTTTCCAGCACGGCTTTCCAGCACGGCCCGCTCGTGGAGTGAGCAGGTGTAGTCATTGCCAACGTAGCGGTTCCCATCGCACAACGCACACTCCGCAATTATTGTGTTACACATCGTTAGTCAGGGAGGGGACGGGATGGCGGTGACCAGTCACGCCTCGATCAAGTCTCGCGACGGTGTGTCAACTCTTGCTGGCCGCTGGCCGTTGCTCGGGCAACGCCGTCCGCTTGTGGTCTACTTGTGCGCGATCGTGGCGCTTGATGTCGCTGCGATCGTGATGTTCACGGCGTCGACCGATTTCCATTGGCGGGACGCGCTCACGTTCGGCGCCCTCATGGGCTGTGGCGCCGTGTGCATCGAGGCCACCAGGCGTCTGGGCATGCCCGCCGGTGTCTCGCGTGACCTGCTGTCCGCTTGGTGGTTGCCGGTGGCGCTGCTCCTGCCGCCGGTCTATGCCCTTTTTGCCCCGATCGTGCTGCAGATCCTGCTCCAGGTGCGAGTGCGGGCGACGGTGCTCTACCGGAGGGTGTTCAGCTCGGCGGCCATCGGCCTGGCCGGGTGCACGGCCTCCGTCGTGTTCCATCTGTTCGTCGATGACCCATGGGTGCTGTCGCAGGGGAGTGGGCCGCCGATCCTCGTCGCGGTGGCGGCCGCCGTACTGTTCTCCCTGCTCAACATCACCCTCATCGCCATCGCCGCCCACACCGCCGACCCCGACATGACCTGGCGGGAGGTTCTGTGGAACAGAGAGAGCGTGCTGCTGGACATCGTGGAGCTCTGCCTGGGCGTCACGGTGTCGATCGGCTGCGGGCTCAACCTGGCCCTGCTCATCCTCGCTTTGCCGCCGGTGGTGCTGCTGCAGCGCAGCCTCCTGCACGCCCAGCTCCAGGCGGCGGCCCGTACCGACGCCAAGACCGGTCTGCTGAACGCCGCCGCCTGGCAGCGCGAGGCCGACACCGAGATAGTCCGTGCCCGCCGCACCGGTGACACCCTGGCGCTACTGATCATCGACATCGACCACTTCAAGCGCGTCAACGACGCCCACGGCCATCTGGTGGGCGACCAGGTCCTTGTGGGGGTGGCCTCGACACTGCGCAGCCAGCTACGCGACTACGACGTGGTGGGGCGTTTCGGGGGTGAGGAGTTCGTCGTCCTCCTGCCCGGCGCCGACATAGACGAGGCCCGCCGGGTCGCCGAACGTCTGCGCAATCGCATCGGTCACATGGCCATCCCCGTCGACGACACCCTCATCAGAATCACGATCTCGGCCGGGGTGGCGCTGATGAGCGTCCACGGCGACGACCTCATCGACCTGCTGACCGCCGCCGACCTGGCCCTCTACCGCGCCAAAGAACTGGGCCGCGACCGCATCTGCATCCCCGCCGTCCAACTCCCACCCCGCCCCCTCCCCAACGACCCCACCCCCTGACCCGCCACTTCCGGCCCTCCGCCCACCTTCATCGAGGCCCGTCCACTCGGGCCCGCCACCACTTTCGGACCCACTGTCCGCGGGCCCGCCACCGCACTCGGGTCCGCCGTCTGCGGGTCTTCCGCCGCTTTCGCGTCCGCTGCTGGCGGGTCTGCCCTCCGCGGGTCCGCCACCGCTTTCGGCTGCGCCGCACTCGGACCGGCTGCGCCGTCTTCGGATCCGCTGCCCGCTTTCGAGTGCGCCGCTTTCGGGTCCACCACCTGCGGGCCCGGCACCCTCTGGCTCGCACCCTCTGATCCGTCACTCACTGATCTCGTGCCTGGGCTCATGCTCCGGTCCATGCCTTGGCTCGGAGCATGGCCCCATGCCTGGGGCCCGTGCTCAGGCCTCGTGCCTGGCCCCGTGCTCAGGCCCCGTGCCTGGGCCCATGCTCGGGGCCCCAGGTCTGATCCCACGTCCTCGTCTCAGGTCCTGGCCGCGCCTTCCGGCCTCACGTCCTGATCGCACCTTCCGGCCACAGGTCTTGGCCTCGCGTCCCGGCCACAGGTCCTGGCGTTACGTCCCGGCCTCACGTCCCGGCCTCACGTCCTGGCCTTACGTTCTGGCCTCGCCTCCTAGCGGCATCGGTCCTTCGCCGGGGTGCTTCGGGGCGAGGTGGTACGAGGGCAGGGTGGTTTGTGGGGTGGAGGGGCTTTGAGGGGAGCTGCCTGTGAGGGGGAAGGTGCTGGGGGGAGTAGAGGGGTGAGGGAGCGGAGGGCCGGGCGCGGTGGCGTACAAGGGCTTGTCGGGAGGAGCGGCGGAAGCCTGGGTTGGGAGCCCCTAAGCTAGAGGACATGCCGGAGTACATCTACACGCTGCAGCGCGTGCGCAAGGCGCACGGCGACAAGGTTGTCCTTGATGACGTCACGGTGTCGTTCCTGCCCGGAGCCAAGATCGGTGTCCTGGGGCCGAACGGCACCGGCAAGTCGACGCTGCTCCGGATGATGGCCGGCCTGGAGCAGCCGTCCAACGGTGATGCCAAACTCATGCCGGGCTTCACGGTGGGCATGCTCCAGCAGGAGCCGCCGCTCAACGAGGAGAAGACCGTCCTCGGCAACGTGCAGGAAGGCGTCGCCGAGACGATGGCGATGCTCCAGCGCTACAACGACATCGCCGAGCAGATGGCCACCGACTACAGCGACGAGTTGCTGGAAGAGATGGGCAAGCTGCAGGACCAGCTTGAGCACCGCAACGCCTGGGACCTCGACAGTCAGCTCGAGCAGGCCATGGACGCCCTGCGCTGTCCCCCGCCCGACGCCGAGGTGACCAAGCTGTCCGGTGGTGAGCGCCGCCGGGTCGCCCTGTGCAAGCTGCTTCTTGAGGCCCCCGACCTGCTGCTGCTCGACGAGCCCACCAACCACCTCGACGCCGAGAGTGTGCAGTGGCTGGAGCAGCACCTGGAGAAGTACGCCGGCACCGTGCTGGCCGTCACCCACGACCGCTACTTCCTCGACAACGTGGCCAACTGGATCCTGGAGCTGGACCGCGGCCGGGCCTATCCCTACGAGGGCAACTACTCCACCTACCTGGAGGCCAAGACCCAGCGGCTCAGGGTCGAGGGCCAGAAGGACGTCAAGCGCAAGAAGCGCCTCGAGGACGAGCTGGAGTGGGTCCGGTCCAACCCGAAGGCCCGCCAGACCAAGAGCAAGGCCCGTCTCCAGCGCTACGAGGAGATGGCGGCCGAGGCCGACAAATACCGCAAGCTGGACTTCGACGAGATCCAGATTCCGCCGGGCCCGCGTCTGGGCACCACGGTCATCAGGGCCGACGCGCTGACCAAGGGGTTCGACGACCGGCTGCTGATGGAGAAGTTGACGTTCGACCTGCCGCGCAACGGCATCGTCGGCATCATCGGCCCCAACGGCGTCGGCAAGACCACGCTGTTCCGCATGATCACCGGTAATGAGACGCCCGACGACGGCGCGATCGTGGTCGGTGACACGGTCAAGATCTCGTACGCGGACCAGAGCCGTGGCGGCATCGACCCGAGCAAGAACGTCTGGGAGGTCGTCTCCGACGGGCTCGACCACATCAAGGTCGGCAACGTGGAGATGCCGTCGCGAGCGTATATCGCGGCGTTCGGGTTCAAGGGCCCCGACCAGCAGAAGAAGGCCGGCGTGCTGTCGGGCGGCGAGCGCAACCGGCTCAACCTGGCGCTCACGCTCAAGCAGGGCGGCAACGTGCTGCTGCTGGACGAGCCCACCAACGACCTCGACACCGAGACCCTGTCGTCGCTGGAGAACGCGCTGCTCGACTTCCCGGGCTGCGCGGTGATCACCTCGCACGACCGGTGGTTCCTCGACCGCATCGCCACCCACATCCTGGCGTGGGAGGAAGGCTCGAACTGGTTCTGGTTCGAGGGCAACTACGCGGACTACGAGAAGAACAAGGTCGAGCGCCTGGGCGCCGACGCGGCCCGCCCCCACCGCGTCACCTACCGGAAGCTGCACCGCGACTGATTTTCATCTTGTACGGCAGGCCGGCGGCACGCCACCCGGCGTCCGTGGCTGAGGGCCTCCAGGGTGACGGCGGCTGACCCGCACAGGGTCGGCCGCCGTTACGGCTGGATCGTTGGCCGTCTGGGTGGTCGGTGATGGGCCGCCGCCCTGTCGTCGGTTGATGCGGTGACGACGCTCTGCTGGGGGTCTGGCTGGTCGCGGAGTGACCGCATCGCCCCGTCAGGCGGCGCTGGTCGAGGTGCGCCGATCTCTGCGGTGCGCCAGGGAGGCGCCTCTCGGTGTGGCAGGGAAGCGTTCTTCGTGGTGTCTTCGACGGGTGGGCTTCTAAGCTGCTGCGGGGATGCGGGACAGGGTGGCGAGGGACTCTATGAAGAAGTAGATGACCCGGAAGAACGCCAGCACCTCCCCCCGCTCAAGCCGCACCCCCCGATACATCACCGCCCGCCCAGGGTCGCCCCCGTTCCGCAGGTCCGCCCAGGTGGTCTCCCCGGCCGCCAGCACGAAGTCGGCCGCGGCCGGGTCGGAGGTGATCTCCGCCTCGACGCACTTGCCGTCCTTCCAGGTCAGCACCAGGTAGGCGCCCGTCTCCCGCACCCCCAGTGCCCACGTGGCCGTGTAACCGGTGCGGGCTCGTTCGATCCAGGTCCAATACGACGGCAGTTTGCCCTCCTGGACGGGACCGGCGTCCACGGCGGCACGGGCGGCCTCGGCCCACTCCGGGGTGAAGAAGCGCATGCGTCAGCCTCCGGCGAGCTCCGGTTCGATGCGGTCGATCTTCTCCTGGATGTCCGGCGGGATCGCGATGCCCACGTCCGACAGCTTCATCCGCAGTTGGCGGATCATGAGCCGTTTGACCTCCTCCGGCGTCCAGCCCAGCGACTCCAGTTCGAGTTGCCGGCTGGTGGCGCTGTTGATGGCCAGGATCGTACGGAGTGTCTCGTGGATCTGGAGCAGCAGCCGGGGATCCTCCCGTACGGAGTCGCGCAGGAACCGCATCCCGAACTGGACATGCCGGGCCTCGTCGCGGCACGTGGCGGTGAAGCCGGTGTAGTAGCCGGGCAGGAGCCCGCGCTGCCGGCAGTAGGTCAGCGTGATCTTCATGACGGACAGCGCCAGCACGCCCTCGATCCAGAGGAAGTAGGTGGTGCCGTACCGTACGCGGGCGGCCGCGTCCTCGGGGTCCCTGCGCAGTTCGTCGGCCTGGTACGCCAGCAACCCGAACGGCCCCACGAACGTCTCCGACACGTGCGCGAAGGACGCGTCCAGCACCTCCTGCACGGAGTCGCCCGGCAGGCCGACGACCTCGCGGTAGAAGCGGTCGAAGAACACGGTGTGCCGGGCCTCGTCCTCGATCTGGCTGGACATGTAGATCTTGGACTCTTCGGAGCCGCCGATCATGAACACCGGCAGCTCCACCTCCACCTGCCGTTCCCCATGATGGAACCCGGCGGAGATGGCCACGAACGCGTCGCGCTCCCGTTGCGTCATACGCTCGCGCCAGTGCACGAGGTCCTGGGAGAAGTCCAGCTCGTAGACGTCCCACCGCTGGCGCAGGTAGCGCCGGTAGAGGTCCATGTAGCCGGGCAGGCGCTTGAGATCGCGGTGCAGGTAGGTGAGCACGTCGTCGATGTCGAGGTCGCCAATCCCCGCCAGGTCGGAGTCGGCTACAAGGGATAACGCGGGGAAGGACGGGTTGGTCAACTTTCCGCCTCTCCGATGGCGACTGCGGCTGGAGTGCGGGCGGCGCGCCGCCACGGCCCATTGAACAGCACGATCGCCGGGATGAACAGGACCAGACAACCCGGCGCCACGAACAGCCACGTCTGCCAGCCGGTGGCCGCCACCACGTGCGGAACGACCACCGCGATGCTCTTGGTGAGGAACCCGAACAACCCCCCAGGCGATCCCCCGCAGCCGCGGGCCGGCGTCCTCCGCGTCCTCGGAGTAGTTGGCCATCCAGGGGGCATAGGCGGCCCCGAGCGAGCCGCCGAACCGCGCGCCGGCCGAACAGCGGCCGCGTGAGGTCCACGACCTGGGTGGCGGCCCGCTGGATCCTGGCACGCGGCTCGGGGGACAGGCCGGCGATGGCGGCCGCCAGGATGTTCGCGCCGCCGGGTCCCCAGGTCCAGCAGCCGAACGCCTGGGCCCGCCCAGCCGCGGCGAGAAGTCGCGGATCAATCGAGAACGTCAAGAGGCTAGAATGAAATTCTAGGATTGCCGCAGCGTGAGGAGCCCCGCGTGGACCTGCAACTGGACGGCCTCGAAGTGTCCTTCGATCACACGGCCGTGGCCGCTCCCCGGATCAGGGATCTGCTGCCCGTCTACCACGATCTGCTCGGCGGTCGGCACCTGGGCGGCGGCGGTGACCATCGGGTCGCCGGATACCGCACGCTGCAGCTCACTTACGCCAACGGGAACAAGGTCGAGTTGATGGAGCCGCTGGCCGGATCGACGTTCTTCGACAGCTTCTTCGAGCTCACCAGGGGCAGGGGCGGCGTCCACCACCTGAACTTCCACGTGAACGACCTCCAGGCGGCCGTGGCCAGGCTGACCGGCCGCGGCTACCGCCTGCACGGACTCAATCGGTCGGACTCCCGCTGGCAGGAGGTGTTCCTGCACCCCAAGGAGGCCCACGGTGTGCTGATCCAGCTCGCCCAGCCGGGCCCGCGCGAGCCGGGTGAGCCGCGCCCGGCCCTGGAGGAGGTGCTGAGCGGCCGGGGCAGGAACGGCAACGGCGTGCCCAGCCCTTGAGTCCCCGCGAACCCTAGATCTAGAGTGTAATTCTAGAACTAGATGGGGGAGGCCGATGAAGCCGGCACCTAGGCCAACACCCGAGACCCGGCCGTTCTGGGACGGCACGGCCGCGGGAGAGCTGCGGATCCAGCGCTGCCAGACGTGTGAGCGGCACTACTTCTACCCGCGGCCGAGCTGCCCCCACTGCGGCGGCGACCAGGTCGAATGGGTGCGAGCCAGCGGCCGCGCGACCCTCTACTCCTACGTGATCAACCACCGCCCCGCGCCCGGCTTCGAGGACGAGGCCCCGTACGCGATCGCCGTCGTGGAGCTGGCGGAGGGCGTGCGCATGATGAGCAACATCGTCGGAATCGAGAACCTCCCCGAGAACCTGCCGCTCGACATGGAGCTGCGGGTGGTGTTCGAGCGGCGCGGCGACGTCTGCGTGCCGCTCTTCGAACCGGCCGGAGGCGCCCGATGAGCATCGTGATCGCGGGCGCCGCCGAGACCGACGAGGTGGGCCGCCTCCCCGGCCACTCCACCCTGCGACTCCACCTGGAGGCCGCCAGGAACGCGCTCGCCGACGCCGGCATGACCAAGCACGACATCGACGGCGTCGCCACGGTCGGCACCCCCGGCCCGATCCAGATCGCCCACGCCCTGGGCATCACCCCGGCCTGGCTGGACGGCACGGGCGTGGGCGGCTCGTCGTTCCTGTTCCACGTGCGGCACGCCGCCGCGGCGATCCGCGCCGGAATGTGCCGTACGGTGCTGATCACCCATGGGGAGTCGGGCAGGTCGCGCGTCGGGGCCGGGCGCTTCGGGATGGGGCCGGACTCGCTGCTGGGGCAGTTCGAGCTGCCGTACGGGATGACGGGGCCTGCGACGTCGTTCACCATCACCGCGCTGCGCTACATGAAGGAGACCGGCCTCACGCACGAGCAACTGGCCGAGGTAGCGGTGGCGCAGCGGCGCTGGGCCCACCTGAACCCGCGCGCGATGTACCGGGACCTGATCACGGTGGACGACGTCCTCGCCTCGCGCCTGGTCGCCTACCCGTTCCACCTGCTGGAGTGTTGCCTGGTGACCGACGGCGGCGGCGCGCTGATCGTCACGTCGGAGGAACTGGCCCGCCGCTCGCCGGTCTACCTGCTGGGCTCGGGCGAGGCGGCCGAGTCGCCGATCATCTCGCAGATGGAGGACTTCACCACCTCGAAGGCGTTCCGGCTGTCGGGCGAGGCCGCGTTCGCCGAGGCCAAGATCGGCCACGCGGACGTCGACCACCTCATGGTGTACGACGCCTTCGCCCACGTGCCCATCTACGGCCTGGAGGACCTGGGTTTCGTCGGCCGCGGCGAGGCCGGGGCGTTCATCGCCGAGGGCCACACCTCACCGGGCGGCAGCCTGCCCATGAACACCAACGGCGGCGGCCTGTCGTACACGCACACCGGGATGTACGGCATGTTCGCCATCCAGGAGTCGGTACGCCAGTTGCGCGGCGAGGCGGCGGCCCAGGTGCCGGGCGCGGAGGTGAGTGTCGTCCTGGGCAACGGAGGGATGTTCGCCTCCGCCGCGACCCTGGTCCTGGCCGGCCGTCCGGCGTGACAATGGAACGGAATGGAACGCCTTTCCTGACGAGGGCATACCTGACGCAGGAGGAGGGGATTCGCGATGCCGAAGTTCATGGATGTGCACAGCGGATTCGTGGGGGCGACGGAGGAGCAACTACGGGCGGCGCATGAGCGCGACCTGGCGATCGAGGAAGCGGAGGGCGTGCACTTCGAGCGCGCCTGGCTCGACCCCGACTCGGGCAAGGTGTTCTGCCTGTCGTCCGGGCCGTCCAAGGAGGCGGTGCTGCGCGTACACGAGAAGGCCGGGCACCCCACGACGGAGATCTACGAGCTCCCGGTCGAGATCGAATAACCGGGAAGCGAAAAGCGGCACCCGCACCGAGGCGCGGGTGCCGCGCTCAACGCCGGACGACCAGCGCGTCCAAAGCCTCGCCCCGGGACCCGGTGACGCGATCTCCAGGGTTGAACAGGTCCCCGACCGTCATGCGCCTCACTCCCCGATGAGCCCGAGCCGGGCGTGCCCCTTGATCAGATTGCGGGCGATGGTGCGCCGCTGGATCTCGTCGGTCCCCTCGAAGATCCGCAGCAGGCGCAGCTCCCGGTACCAGCGCTCGATCGGCAGCTCCTTGGTGTAGCCCATACCTCCGTGGATCTGCAGCACCCGATCCACCACCTGGTTCGCCATCACGGCCCCGTTGAGCTTGGCGATCGAGGAGGCGTGCCGCGCGTCCATGCCCCGCGAGACCTGCCACGCCGCGTACAGCGTCAGCCACTTGGCCGCCTCGATCTCCACCTGGGAGTCGGCGATCATCCACTGGACGGCCTGGTACTCCGAGATCGCCTGCCCCATGGACTTGCGGATCTTGGCGTAGTCGATGGCCATCTGGAGCATGCGCTCGGCCGACCCGATGGCCCGCGCCGGGATCATGTAACGGCCCTGGCCGATCCACTCCATGGCCAGCTCGAAGCCCTTGCCCAGCTCGCCCAGGATGTTCTCCTCGGGCACCCGTACGTCCTGGAACACCAGCGCGGCCGGCCCCCACTCGCCCATCGTGGGGATCGGCTCGGACGTCCATCCCATGTCCCGGTCCACCAGGAAGCAGGTCACCCCGTAGGGCTCGGCCACGGCGAACACCATGACGAAGTCCGCCTCGCTGCCGCCCGTGATGAACGTCTTCTCCCCGTTGATGACCCATTCGGAGCCGTCCCGGGTGGCGCGGGTGCGGATGTTGCGGGCATCGGAGCCCGCGCCCGGCTCGGTGATCGCGAAGCAGGAGCGGCGCTCGCCCTCGATGGTCGGCAGCAGGTAGCGCCGCTTCTGCTCGTCGGTGCCCGCGTAGAGGATGTTGTCCGCGCTGCCGCCGAACGTGAACGGCACGAAGGTCCGGCCCATCTCCATGGCGATGATCGCGGACATGATCGGGCCGAGCGCCGCGCCGCCGTACTCCTCGGGGGTGTTGATGCCCCAGAAGCCGGACTTCCTGGCCTTGGCGCGGAGGTCGCGCAGGACGTCGGGGCCGAGACCGGGGCGGCCTTCACGCTCGTTGCGCAGCACCTCGGCCTCCAGCGGCATGACCTCCTTCTCGACGAAGGATCGGACGGTGTCGCGGATCTGCCGTTCCTCAGGGGTGAGCGAGAAGTCCACAGCCGCCTCCCAGGCAGTTTCTAGAATATATCTCTAGGATAGCATTCGTCAGAATCTGATTCTAGAATCGGGTCGCGCTACGATGGTCGTCATGGCACGCAAGTCCTCGTGGGAGTGGAGCCGTACGGCCCAGACCCGCAAAAGCATGCTGCAGGCGGCTCGCGAGGTCTTCGGCGAGCACGGCTTCGCCGAGTCCAGCGTCTCCGAGGTGGTCGCCCGCGCCGGCTCCAGCGTCGGCAGCCTCTACCACCACTTCGGCGGCAAGACCGAGTTGTTCCTCGCCCTCTACGAGGACCACCAGGCCGCGCACGAGCAGGCGTCCGCCGCCAGCGTGGCCAAGGCCAAGAAGGAGGGTGTGACCGACCCGGTCGAGCTGCTGATCGCCGGCGCCCGCGCCTACCTCGACGGCGCCTGGGAGCGGCGCGACCTGGTCAGGCTGTTCATCGACGGCGACGGTCCGCCCGGCTTCGAGCTGATCCGCCGCACGCGCGGCCGGGAGTGGGTGCGTCAGAACGCCGTGCTCCTCGGCGCCGGCGGCGACCCGCTCGACCGGTTCACCGTGGCCGCGCTGACCAGCATCATCGGCGAGGCCGCCCGCGAGGTCGCCACCTCCGACACCGAGGAGGAGGCCAGGGAGGTCGCCGAGGCGGCGATGACGCTGATCCGCCGCCTCGACCCGCTCCAGGTGCTGGATGAGGGTTGATCAGCCGATCGTCGCCCGCCCCCGGTCGATGACCACGGTCCCGTCGTCCTTGGCGGTCCTGAACAGCACGTCCGTCCCGTTCGCCCAGATCGACACGGTGAGCGACTCGCCGGGGAACACCGGGCTGGTGAACCGCCCCGACATCGCCTTGAACCGCGCCGGATCCGACTCCGCCACCGTGTGCAGCAGCGCCCGCCCGGTCACCCCGTACGTGCACAGCCCGTGCAGGATCGGCCGGTCGAACCCGGCCCTGGCGGCGAACTCCGGGTCGCTGTGCAGCGGGTTGTAGTCGCCGGACAGCCGGTAGATCAACGCCTGCTCCGGCCGGGTCGGATAGGTCACCTTGTGGTCGGGCGCGCGGTCGGGCGCGGCCCACTCGTCGCGCGGCCCTCGATCGCCGCCGAACCCGCCCTCGCCCCTGATGAACGCCGCGCCGCGGGAGGAGATCACCACCTCGCCCGTACGCAGGTCCACGGCCGTGGCCTCGGTGGTGACCAGCGCGCCCGAGCCCTTGTCGTAGATCCCGGTCACCTTCGAGGTCGTCCGCACGCCGCCCGCCGCCGGAAGCTCGCGGTGCAGCTCGAAGCCCTGCTCGGCGTGGACCAGCAGGGCCGGGTCGAAGTCGCCCAGCCGCCGCCCCGGCGCCTGCGCCGCCAGCACCGCGAACGTGGGCAGCACCCGCTGCTCCTTCTCCGTCGTGAACTCCAGCTCGGACAGGCCGGCGCCGACGCCGAGCGCGTACAGCATGGTGTCCTTCGAGGTCCACGTGTGCTCGTACGACGGGCCCTCGACGCCCACCAGCGAGTGGTCGAGTGGCATGTCAGTCCTCCCGTCCGGGGATGCGGCCGTTGGTCATCGCGTTGGGGGCGGCCTTGTCGACCAGGGCCGGGATGACGCCGCCCAGCTCGGCCGGGTCCCAGCGGCCGCCGTTGTCGACGCCGGGACCGGCGTGCCAGCCCTCGGCCACGCTGATCACGCCCGCCCGCACGTTGAACACCCGGCCGGTGATGCCCCGGGCCTCGGCGCTGGACAGCCAGACCACCAGCGGCGCGATGTCGTCGGGGTCGGCGCCGGCCGTGCCCGCCGGGATGAGGTTCTCGGTCATGCGGGTGAGGGCGGCGGGCGCGATGGCGTTCACCGTGACGCCGTAGCGCTCCAGTTCCTTGGCCGCGATGATCGTCAGCCCCGCGATGCCCGCCTTGGCGGCGCCGTAGTTGCCCTGCCCGGGGTTACCGTAGATGCCGGAGGACGAGGTCGTGTTGATGATCCGGGCGTCTACCGATTCGCCCGCCTTGGCCCTGGCCCGCCAGTAGGCGGCGGCATGGCGCAGCGGCGCGAACGTGCCACGCAGGTGCACCTTGATGACGGTGTCCCACTCGTCGGCCGTCATGTTGACGAGCATGCGGTCGCGCAGGATGCCCGCGTTGTTGACCAGCACGTCCAACCGGCCGAAACGATCGACGGCGGCCTGGACCAGCCGTTCGGCGCCGTCGAAGTCGGAGACGTCCTCGCCGTTGACCATGGCCTGGCCGCCCATGGCCTCGATCTCCGCCACCACCTCGGCCGCCGCCCCGGACGAGCCGGTGCCGTCGACCGCCGCGCCCAGGTCGTTGACCACCACCTTGGCGCCCTGTCTGGCGAACTCGAGCGCGTGGCCCCGCCCGATGCCCCTGGCCGCACCCGTGACGATCACCACGCGGCCCTCGACGATCCCGCTCATCCGACACCTCGATCCTTGACCGGCTGACGATGCGAACTAGATTCTAGTATCAAAATCTAGAAAGGACAGGCCCTTGCCGGTGACGTCCCTTTCGCTCGGTTACGCCTGGCGCACCCTGTCGGTCGTGAGCCTGGCCAGCGTGCTGACCGGGCTCGGCGGCAGCGCCGTCAACGTCGCGCTGCCGGCGATCGCCAGGCACACCGGGGCCGATGCCACGGCCGCGGGCTGGATCCTTCTGGGCTTCCAGTTGACCACGACCGTCCTCACCGTGCCGGCCTGCCTGGCCCGGCGCCAGGCCACCTGACCGGTACGGGTACGGTGGCGGACGTGGTTGAAAGCACCCCGGCCGAACGGCACGTCTATCTTCGCGCGGTGAGATTCGCCGACGTCGACTCCCAAGGGCACGTGAACAACGTGCGTTTCCTCGACTACCTCGAGGACGCTCGCTTCGGCATGTTCCACATCGACCCGTACAACGCGGGCGACGAACCCTTCAAGGGCCTGGTGGTGACCCGCCACGAGGTCGACTACCGGCGCCCGCTCGGCTTCCGCGCCGAGCCCGTGCGGATCGAGTCCTGGGTGACCGACGTCGGCCGGGTCCGGTTCTCGCTGCGCTACGAGATCCTCGACGACCAGGACGTCTACGTCACCGCGACCTCGGTGCTGGCCGCCTACGACGTCGAGCGGGCCGCTCCGCGCAGGCTGAACGAAGGGGAGCTGGCCTACCTCAAGCGCTACGCGGTATGAAACGCTGGGTGATGCTGGCGCTGGGTGTCAACGCCCATGCCAGTGTCACGCTGGGGTTGTTCGGCCTGCCGCTCGTGATGCCCGAAATTTTGCGACATTTCAATGTCTCGCTGGCTCTGGGCGGAATGATTGGGAACGCCCCGGCTTTTGGGATTCTGGCCGCTCTCGTCGCCTGGGGTGTGCTGGCCGACCGGCACGGTGAGCGGCTGGTGCTCGGCCTCGGCGTGGGCCTGGCGGCCGTGCTGTTCGCCGCCGTCGCCTTCGTCGAGCGGACGTGGGCCGTGGTGGTGCTCCTCGCCCTGGCCGGCGCGGCGGGCTCGGCGGCCATGGTGGGCGGCGGGCGGATCGTGCTGCGCTGGTTCCAGCCGCCCGAGCGCGGCGTCGCCATGGGGCTGCGCCAGGTCTCCTTCACCCTGGGCATGGCGGTCGGCGCCTTCGCGCTGCCGCCCGTGGCGCGGGCCTACGGGCTGCCCGGCGTGCTCCTCGTCTGCGCCGGCGCGAGCCTGCTGGCCGCCGTGCTGGCCGCCTTGTTCCTGGCCGAGCCGCCGCACGACATCGCCGATTCGGCCGCCGCGCCCGCGCGCTCGCCGTACCGCCAGCCGACGCTCTGGCGGGTGCACGCCACCAGCGCGCTGCACGTGGTGCCGCAGGTCGTGGTCAGCACGTACGGCGTCTACTGCCTGGTCCAGCTCTACGGCTGGGACACCGTGGCGGCCGGGCAACTGTTCGGCGTGGCGGCCATCGGCGGGGCCGCGGTGCGCATCGCGGCCGGTCGCTGGTCCGACCGTACGGGGCTGCGCATGCGGCCGCTGCTGCTGATCACCCTCGCCAACCTGGTCGTGCTGGCGCTGCTGGCGGCCGCCACCCTGGCCCGCACCGGCTTCGGGCCGGTCATGCTGGCGCTGGCCGCGGTGATGACCGTGGCCGGCAACGGGCTCGCCTACCTCGCCGCCGGCGAACTGGCCGGGCCCGGCTGGGCGGGCCGGGTGCTCGGCACCCACAACACCGTCCAGAACTCCG
Organism: Nonomuraea solani; assembly: GCF_900108335.1. Lineage (GTDB taxonomy): Bacteria > Actinomycetota > Actinomycetes > Streptosporangiales > Streptosporangiaceae > Nonomuraea > Nonomuraea solani. The sequence continues at coordinate 63,498 of NZ_FNVT01000006.1, read as the reverse complement.
TCTCCCTGCTCATCACGCCCCTGGCCGGAGTGCTGATCGAGCACTCCGGGTACGGGGCGGGCTTCGTCGCGGGGCTGGCCTGCGCGCTGCTCTCGCTGCCGGTCATCCCCTTCCGCGGCGAGCGGTCACAACACTCATGACGCGCGGCGCAGCCACACCGCCGTGTCGGGCGGCAGCAGGCCCCGCTTGAGCGGTCCGCTCGACAGCAGCACCTCTTCGTGCCGTGGCAGGCGTACCGGGCGGGTGCCGCAGTTGATGGCGCAGATCAGCGGGCCGCGGGTGAAGAAAAGCGCACCCTCGGGAGACTTCAGCCACTCCAAGGTATAAGGAATCGATCTGGCCAGGTCACGGCGGCAGGCCAGGGCCCGGCGGTAGAACTCCAGCGTCGAGTCGGCGTCGCCCTCCTGCTTCTCGACGCTCAGCTCCGCGAACGTCTCCGGCTGTGGCAGCCACGGCTCCACGCCGCCGGGGGAGAAGCCGTGGGAGGGCGTGTCCACCGTCCACGGGATCGGCACCCGGCACCCGTCCCGGCCGGGCAGCTCGCCCTTCGACTGGAAGAAGACCGGGTCCTGCCTGGCCGCGTCCGGCAGGTCGGTCACCTCGGGCAGCCCCAGCTCCTCGCCCTGGTAGAGGTAGGCGGAGCCGGGCAGGGCCAGCATCGCCAGCAGCGCCGCCCTGGCCCGCGCCAGGCCCGTGCCGAGGTCGTCGGCGCCGTAGCGGGTGCGGTGGCGTACGACGTCGTGGTTGGACAGCACCCACGTCGCGTACGGCACCGTGGACATGGTGTCGTCGATCACCTTCTTGAACGCCGCCGCCGACCACGGCGCCTGCAGCCAGGCGAAGTTGAAGCTCTGGTGCAGTTCGTCCGGCCGTACGTAGAGGGCCAGGTCCTCGGGGCTGTCGGTCCACACCTCGCCCACGGCCATCCGCTCGCCCGGATAGTCGTTCAGCACCCGGCGCCAGTCGCGGAAGACGTCGTGCACCTCGGGCTGCCCCCACACCGGCGAGACCGCCTTGAACGACTGGTCGCCGACGTTGGGCAGGCCCTCCGCCTTGTACAGGCCCATGGCCACGTCGATGCGGAACCCGTCGACGCCACGGTCCAGCCAGAACCGCAGGACGTCCAGGAACTCCGCGTGCACCTCGGGGTTGCGCCAGTTGAAGTCGGGCTGGCCGGGCGCGAACAGGTGCAGGTAGTACTGGCCGTCCTCGACCCGCGTCCAGGCGGAGCCGCCGAACGTGGACTGCCAGTTGTTGATCGTGTCGCGGAAGAGGTAGCGGTCACGCCCCTCGCCCCGCAGCGCCTCCTGGAACCAGGCGTGCGCGGACGAGCTGTGGTTGGGCACGATGTCCACGATCACCCGCAACTCGTGCTCGTGCGCGTCGGCGACCAGCGCCTCGAAGTCGGCGAGCGAGCCGAACAACGGGTCGACGTCGCGGTAGTCGGCCACGTCATAGCCGCCGTCGGCCATCGGCGAGGTGTAGAACGGGGTCAGCCAGATGGCGTCCACACCCAGCCGCCGCAGGTAGGGCAGGCGCTCGCGCACCCCGGTCAGATCGCCGACGCCGTCTCCTGAGGCGTCGGCGAAACTGCGTACATAGATCTCGTAGACCACGGCATCACGCCACCAGGGGATATCCATGTGGCGTGTCATGCCCGCTTATGTGGGTGAGTTCACCAGACTGTGCGCGGCGTAGACCAGATAGTCCCAGAGCCTGGTCTCCTGCTCCTCCGTCAGGCCGAGCGTGTCGACCGCGTCGCGCATGTGCTTCAGCCAGGCGTCCCGCTCGGGCTCGCCGATCACGAACGGCATGTGGCGCATGCGCAGCCTGGGGTGCCCGCGCTGCTCGCTGTAGTCCTTGGGGCCGCCCCAGTATTGGATCAGGAAGCCCCGCAGCCGCTCTTCGGCGCCCTCAAGGTCGGGCTCCGGGTAGAGCGGCCGCAGTAGCGGGTCGTCCGCGACCCCCTCGTAGAACCGGTGGACGAGGCGGCGGAAGGTCTCCTCGCCTCCGACGGCGTCGTAAAAGGAGGTCTCTGTCACGTCTCTAGCCTATGCTGCGGCCACCATGGGGATGCCCGCGGCGTCGAGCGCCGTCTTGACCCTCAGCCTCAGCTCCCTCGACACCTCCGCCTGCGCGGCGGGCAGTGTCTTGGCGGAGATGCGGAACACCAGCGAGCTGTCGGAGAGCTGCTCGACGCCGAACACCTGCGGCTCCTCCACGATCTTGCTCTCGCGCAGCTCGGCGTCGGCCCAGATCTCCTCGGCCACGTGCTCGAGCAGCACCCGGACGCTCATGACGTCGGCGTCGTAGGCCACGCGGACGTCCATGTAGGCGCGCGACCAGCCCTGGGACTCGTTGCCGACCCGGGTGATGGTGCCGTTGCGGACGTACCAGACGCGGCCGTCGGCGTCGCGCAGCCTGGTGACGCGCAGGGTGACCGCCTCGACCGTGCCGATGGCGCCGCCCACGTCGATCACGTCGCCCACGCCGTATTGGTCTTCGAGCAGCATGAACATGCCCGCGATGAAGTCCTTCACCAGCTCCTGGGCGCCGAAGCCGATGGCCACGCCGAGGATGCCGACGCTCGTCAGTAAGGGCGCGATGGGGATCGCCAGGCGATCGAGCACGGTCAGCACACCGGTGCCCAGGATCACGATCGAGGCGACGTGTTTCAGCACCGAGCCCATCGTCTCGGCGCGTTGCTTGCGCCGCTCGTGGAGCAGCGCGTCGATGCCGTCCGTGACGGCACCCTTGCGGAAGCGGCTGGCGATGGAGCCGCCCGTGGCCGCCCGGTTGATCACTCTCGTGATTAACCGGTGGGCGATGTTACGGACGACGAACGCCAGCACCAAGATCAGTATGACGGTGACGAAGGTGGCCACCAGCGGTGCCCACGGCGCGTTGTCGAACATCCCCACGAGAGTAGAGCACAGGACCGTGTCGCCTTGACACAACCCCGCCATATCCTTGGTCATCTTCGCGAAGTCCGGCAGGCCGGACGGCGATATCGGTACAGGTGCGGGCGTAGGCTGTGGCGACGCTGTCACCAGCAGTAACACTAGGTGGATCCCCCTCCGGAAGCGGTTCGGCCGACTGATTGGACCGTTGCGATCCAAAAATACCGCCGACCGAACCGCCCGCCGTCACATCACGCCGGGGAAGACGGGGTCGCCCGCTCTCAGGGCCGCGGAGGGAGAGAGCGCACGCTCCGATGACGGACGGCTCGGTACGGGACACACACCCGGAAGCGTGTCCCGTACCGGTTCCGGGAGGGATCCCCCGAACACCCGCCCGGCTGACCGGGCGGGCGGCTTGACTCGTACGGCGCGCGGCGCCGTACGAGACGAAGAGGGGCGGGCCGGAACCGGCGGAGTGACCAGGGTCCCGGCAAAAAGGAGACCCTCCGCACCGGTCACTCCGCCGGCTCCTGGAAGCCGCCGTGGGCGCGGTGAGCCGTGGTGGCTGCGCTCCACCCGGTTCACCGCCTCGTCACTCCCCCACGGCGGCGAGCACGCGGGCGACCTTCGTCGCCGCACCAGCCGGGTCGTCGGCCGTGTGCATCCGCTCACCCCAGGACCAGCAGTACCACCAGTCCGGCATTTCGGAGACGGCCGCGGGCCGACAGGTGACGTTCTCGGACAGGCTGGTCGCGTTCGGGTTGATGACCCGTACGAACCTTCGCCCGCTCTGCGTCTGGACCACACGTGCGAGCAGCCCGCGAGCGCCGAGTTCGGCAACGAGGCGCTCCAGGTGCTCGAAGTTGTCGTCCCCCACCGTTCGTTCCTCCCTCAGGAATCGTTGCTGGTGGGCCCAAGATGACTCATGTCAAGAGAGGGCGCAACGGGGGGGTTCTGCTTACAGGGAGTTGCTTGTCCCTCATGGGTTGTAAGAAACAGTCCTGCGGAGGACGATCCTTAACCGTAGGCTGGCACCGGGCGTTTCCAACCCGTCTTCATTGCTTCATAGTCATGGGTAGGCGCACAGCGATCTGAGCACTACGCTGAGTCACCAGTTGCGGACTGGTCGAGACATGTGTGAGAGGGGCCGGGATGTCCGGCAGGCAACACAGGGAGACGGAGATCGCCCGGCGGATCAGGGCCAAGGGCCTGGCCGCCGGGCGGACGTCGGCACAGATAGCCGATGAGATCCACGAGGCGTGCACGACGCAGTTCAGTACGACCCGGATCAAGGCGCACCGCCTGTCCCACGGGATCGCGCTGGCCGACGTCATCGAACAGGTGCGAGCCCTGTTCCAGCGCGACTCGAAAGCCACCCCCGGCATCGGTGAGACCCTGCTCTCCGCCTACGAGAGCGGGCTCAAGCGCCCCGGGCCCGAATACCTGCACTACCTGTGCACCGTCTACCGGGTCGAGCCCAACGCGCTCGGCTTCGAGGGGCCGTGCATCTGCGGGCACGGCCATCGGATGCCCGGGGTGCTGGGCGCCGACGGCAGAGAGCGCGCGACGATGCCGTCGTCGGATCGCGAGCTGTCGATCCAGCCGATGTTCACCGAGCCCGACGCCGAGGAAGACGAGAACATCCTCCGGCGCACCCTATTAAATCTGCTGAACAACGACACCAACCTGTCGGAGCAGCTCGACGGGCCGGTGCTCGGCGCGTGCGAGGGCATCCGGCGCAGGATGGACGAGACGCTGGTCTCGTCCACGGTGTCGGCCGCGATGCTCGACCAGTGGGAAGAGACGACGGTCAGCTTCGGCCGCCAATACTCGACGGTCGCCCCGCTGCGGCTCCTCTGCGACGTGCTGCTGGAGTTGAGCGCGGTGCGCACGGCGATGTCCCGTCGCCAGCCCATCGACCTGCAGGAGCGCCTCTGCAGGATGGCCGCCCAGCTCTCCGGGCTGTGCGGCATGATCATGATCAACCTGGGCGACCACCGGCTGGCCCGCTCGTTCTTCCGCACCGGCCGCACGGCGGCCGACGAGACCGGCGACCGCGCGCTGCGGGCGTGGATCATGGCCCGCGAGTCGCTCGTCCCGCTCTACTTCGGCGACGCCCGCGAGGCGCTCAACCTGGCCAAGAAGAGCCGCGACCTGGCCGGCTCCACGCCGTGCCCGGCGCAGGCCATGGCCCCGGTCGTCGAGGCGCGGGCGCTGGCCATGCTCTCGGGAGGCGAGAGCAAGAAAGAGGTCGTCGACCAGGCCAAACGCGCGCTGGCGCGGGCCAGGAACGCCTTCTCGCACATGAAGACCGAAGACCAGGAAGACCTCGCCTTCGGCTACACCGAGCGGCAGCTCTACTTCTACCAGGGCGACGTGCTCACCAAGCTCGGCCAGACGCTCGAGGCCGAAGTGGTGCTCGACCAGGCGCTGGGCAAATACGAGGACCACATCCTCGACCAGACGCTGATCAGGCTCGACCAGGCCCAGTGCCGCCTGCTCGACGGCGACGTCGCCGAGGCCGTGGCCATCGGCACGAAGGCGCTGACCCTCCTCGGCGACGAATATCTCACCGACTTCATCGCGCGTCCCGCGATGGCGCTGGAACAGGCGATCATGGCCAAAGATCCCAACGTCCCGGGGCTGGAAGGTTATCGGGCCATCTTGCGGCGGCCCAAAGTCCAAGTGAAGGGGGGCGGTGCATGAAGCTGACGATCAGGCGTTATCGCTGGTCCGATCTCGACACCATCCTCGCGCTCCATCGCATCTGCCTCGCGCAGGTTGGCCTGGTTCCCGGTGACGGCGTCTACTACGACGACGACTTCCCGCGGATCCAGGAGATCTACCTCGCGTGCGGCGGCGACTTCCTGGTGGGTGAGTCGGACTCGCGGGTCGTGTCGATGGGCGGCATCAAGCCCATCGACACGGCGACGGCGGAGATCTGCCGGCTGAGAGTCCATCCCGAGTTCCAGCGCCGCGGCTTCGGCGCCACCATGCTCCTCGCCCTGGAGCAGCGGGCGGTGGAGCTCGGCTTCAACCGCGTGAGAGGTGACACCACGGTCAACCAGGAGGCGGCGCTGGCGTTGTACGAGCGCCGGGGATGGCGTGAGCTGTCCAGGCACCAGGTGGGCGGCCACGTGGTCGTCTACATCGAGAAAGACCTGATCCCGCCCGCCCTCCTCGAACTCTGACAACCGTCCCCTGCCCCACGGCCCCCGACCACCCCCTCCCGGGGCCGTCGGCTTCGTCTTTTCCGGTGACCGCTCCCGGACCCCCGGCGTGACCACGCCGCCGATGGCGATGATCTCCCCGGCCGCTAATCGGGTTTTCAATCGCCGAATTCGCGTGAGGGATATGTTGGACTTGGGCTCTTATCGTCTTCCACGGATAAGGATGTACGGACCCGCGGGTGAGGCTCTTACCACCGAGGAGTAGAGGAGCCTCACCGGCTGCTCCCTGTACATCTACCGCTGCGAATAGTAGTGCCATGCTTTTCTCATGGCAGCCGTCGCAGCTCCCCGCCCCCTCGTGGGAGCTCTGCTTCTGTTGTTCGTCAGCGCCGCTTGGGGGTCGGCGTTCCCGTTGATGAAAGATCTCATCCACCGGTTACCCGTCGAAGACCTGATCGCCGAGCGTTACGTCCTCGCCGGGCTGACGCTGCTCGCCATCAAGCCGGGCTGCCTTCGGGGGCTGACGCGGCACACGTGGCTGAACGGGGCCGTACTCGGGGTGATGTTCGGGGTCGGGCAGGCAGGTCAGGCAATGGCGCTGCACAGCCTGCCGTCGTCGGTCTCCGGCTTCGCCGTGGGCTGCAGCGTGATGATCACACCCATCCTGGCGCTCGTCCTGCACCGGGTAAAGGTGCAGCGGCGGATCTGGGCGGGGGTCATGCTCGCGCTGGCCGGCATGACCGTGTTCACGCTGCTGCGCGGGGTGGAGGAGCACGAGGTCTCGGTGCTCGCGCTCGGCGTCACGCTCTCCGCCGCCGCTCTCTACTCCGGCCACACGCTGCTGCTCGCGCACCTGTCCAAGCGGAGCGGCGGTTTTCCGTGGTACGCCCTGACCGTCATCCAGCTCCTCACCATCGGGCTCCTCACGGGGGCCGTCGCCGTGCGCGACGGGATCGAGCTGCCGGCCAGTGGGCCGGACTGGCTGATCATGGCCCATCTGTCGGTGGTGTCGTGCGCCTTGGGGTTTCTCGCCCGCTCGTACGGGCAGGCGCACGTGCCGGCCGTGCCGAGTCAGATCCTCATGTCCTCGCAGCCCCTCTGGGTGGCCGCGATCGCGGTGATCTGGTTCCACGAGCACATGAGCTGGAGCATGGTCGCGGGCGGCGCCCTGATGGCCGGGGCGATGCTGCTCGCCCTGCCCGCCGGGAGTGTGGCCACGGGAAAAGAACGCCGGCGCCGCGACCTCCTGGCAGTCGCGGGCCGGGCCGCCAAGGTGCTGGCCGACCGGAGGATCAAGCGTGAGGATCGGCTGGTCCTGGACGGCGGCCCGGCGCCGTACATCGCCAAGAGCGCCTGTGCGAACACCGAGGGGTGTCCTTGGCACACCCGCTCGCTCAAGGGCGGCGGTGAGCCCAGCCTGGAGCGGCTGATCGCGCGGGCCACCGTCATCGTCCAGTCGAAGAGCCTGCCGGGGCTCGGCTGCTGCCAGTCGGTCACGCTGCTCGGCCGCTGTCTGTGCGCGTTGATGGAGGATTCGGGGGAGGTGCGTACGACGGCATTGCCGCGCTGGTTTCGATCCGAATAGGTTAGACCTACCATTCAAAAGGCAAGGGCAGTTTATCCATTAGCCGCCCACTTATTCACCATAAACCTTGATATTCGGTGGGGTGACCCAATAATGGGTGATTAACCCCGAGTGGAGAGGTACGTCATGAAGCGCATCGTTGTCCGCAAGCCTGGAACCGCAAGGCTGGCCGGGACCTCCAGCGTCATTCACAAGGGGTGACTGAGGAAAGGTCCCACCTCAGAGTCCAGGGTGAACCACCTGCCCGATGGGGGGCCGCGCGGCTACTGGCACCGCCGATCGACGCGCATCGCCGGCCGCGTGGCCCTTACACTTTCGCGGCGGCCCTGCTGGGCCACCTGGTTCCACCCGCTCTTGAGCACTCCGCCGGCCTCGTGGCGGCCCATGACATCGAGATCAGGGCGGCCGCGCCCGAACTGGCCGGGCTCGTGCCGGCCGAGCGACCCGCGATCGGTGACAGCCTGTCCGACGAGGAGCGCATTCTCGTGCCCGCGCCCCGCCGCACGCTGCGCCTGGCCAACGGGCTCGCCGACTTTCTGCGCGACGTCGTACCCCCCGGGCACGCCATCGCGGTGTGCAACGGCGCCGAGGCCGACCCCACGGACGTGGAGCTGCTCGACGTCATGATGCGGCGGATCCCGCCCGCCACCCTCACGATCACGGTGTACTCCGGCGGCCCCGAGCCCTCGCCCGACACCCGGAGCGCGGACGATCTGTGGGCCCTCGTGGACCGCTGCATGCGGGAGGGCTTCCTGCACGCCGTCGCCGAGCTGGGCGAGCGCGGCATGACGCGGACCGAGCCGGGCGGCGCCCGCTGGTGGCGCTTCGCCCAGCGCACCGCGACCGCGCTCGGCGGGCTCGGGCGACGGGACGAGGCCCGCGCGGTCTGGGACCTCGTGCGCCTGACCAGCCAAGATCCGGCGATGCACGCGGCGGCCGCGTACGGCACGGCGATGCTCGACGCCCGCCATCCCGACCCCGCGCAGCGCGACCTGACCAGGGCCAGGGGCTGGATCAACCAGGCGATCGCCATCTCCACCCTGCTGCCGGACCCGGCCGAGCGGGCGTTCAAACTGGGCTTCGACCGCAACGGGCTGGCGTTGATCGAGCTGCGCGAGGGCCGGTTCGGCGCCGCGCTGTCGCTGGTCGAGTCGGCCATGGAGCTGGCGCGCGAGCTGGGGGAGCGCCATCCGCTGCACCGGATGGTGCTGCTGGCCAACCGGGCCCAGTTGCTGGCCGGGCTCGGGCACGCCAAGGAGGCGCTGGACGACCACGGGGCGGCGATCGCGATCGATCCCGGCTTTCCCGACTCCTATCTGGAACGGGGGAACCTGCTGTTCAAGCTGGGGCGGCAGGAGGAGGCACTGGCCGACTTCGAGCGGGCCATGCGGGCGGGGCCGCCGCTGCCCGAGGCGTACTACAACCGGGCGGAGCTGCGTACCGTGCGGGGGGACACCGAGGGGGCGCTCGCCGATCTGGGCCTGGTGATCGAGCTGGATCCCGGCTACCTGGACGCCTACATCAACCGCGCCGGGCTGCTGGCCGCCGCCGACCGCGACGAGGACGCCAGGGCCGACGTGGCGGCCGGGCTCGCGCTGGCGCCCGGCAACGCGCACCTGCTCACGGTGCTGGGCCAGCTGGAGACGGCGGCGGGCCGGTTCGCGGCGGCCGAGGCGGCGCTGGACCAGGCCGTACGGCAGGCGCCCGAGCTCGCGTCGGCCTGGGGCAACCGCGGTGTGCTGCGCTACGCCGCCGGCGACTTGGAGGGCGCGGTCGAGGACCTGACCCGCGCCATCGACCTGCAGCCCCAGCCCGCCCTGTCCGCCCCGCCGGCTCTGTCGGTTCTGTCCGACCTGTACGCCAACCGCGCCGTCGCACTCCGGGCCCTCGGCCGCGACGCCGAGGCGACGGCCGACGAACGTCGTGCGGAACGGCTGGCCTGACCGGCCTCCTGGCGTTCGTCGTGCGGAACGACTGGCCTGACCTCCTCCTAGCATTGGCTCATGACGGGGCGAATCGGGCGGGCAGCCGTGGTGTGCGGCGCGCTGGGGGTGTTGTGGTGGGCCACCGTGCGGCTGGCCTGGGCGGGGGTCGGCTGTGAGGACTGGGGCTGCCTGGTGCCGGCCGTCGGGAGCGTCGTGGTGATCAGCGTGGCCCTGCTCGCCGGGTCCGCGTTCGTACTGGAACGGGTGGACGTGCGGCCGGGCCGCCGGGTGGCGCTGGTCGCGGCCGGGGTGCTGCTGGTGTTCAGGGCCGTGGGGGAGACGCTGCCCTCGTGGACGTGGCCGGCCGCGGCCGCCGTGACGGCCGCTGTGACGTTCGCCGGGGCGGGGGCGCTGGCCGCGTTCGTGACGGAGACCCGGGTGGCGCGGCGGTGGAAGGTCCTGGCCGGGGTCGGGGTGCTCGCGCTGGTGCCCGTCGCGCTCGCCGTCGCCTACCTGAGGTCCGGCTACTGAACCTCGACGGTACCTGCGGCCCGGCTACTGAAGCTTGACGGTACCTGCGGTCCGGCCACCGAACTTCGACGGTCTCTACGGTCCGGCTACTGGACCTTGACAGGCGGAGGCACGAAGAGGACTGTTCCGTTTACGGAACCCCTCATCGGAGGTGCTGTCATGCGGCCCAACTCCCGCTTCGCGCAGGTGCAGTCGTTCGACATCGACAAGGTGGCGGCCGCCGCCGGGGACGACCCCGACGTGCTGCGCCTGGAGAACCTCGACACCGACGTCCCGCCCCCGCCCGCCGCCGTCGCCGCGACGCGGGAAGCCCTGGCCGAGGGGACGGGCAACAGCTGGCTGCCGTTCACCGGGCTGCCGGTGCTGTGCCAGGCGGTCGCCGACGACCTGCGGGTGCGTACGGGGATCGGCTACGACCCGCTGCGGCAGGTGGTCATCACCTCCGGCGGCACGTCGGCGGTCATGCCCGTGCTGCTGGCCACCACCGAGCCGGGGGATCCGGTGGTGCTCACCGATCCGACGTACGCGGGCCTGCTCCAGCGCGTCCGGCTGTCCGGTGCCCGCCCGCACCTGGTGCCGTTGCGCGTACAGGACGGCTATTGGCGGCTGGACCGCGCGGCGCTGGCCGAGGTGCGTTCGGCGGCGGCGCTGCTGCTGATGAGCCCGTCGATGCCGTCAGGCGTGGTCTTCGACCGCGAGGACTGGGAGGAGGTGGCCCGCGTCTGCGAGCGTACCGGCGCGTACCTGATCTACGACGCGGCCATGGAGCGCATCGTCTACGACGGTCACCCCCGGATCAACCCGTGCCGGGTGGACGGCCTGGCCGAGCGCACGATCATCATCGGGTCGGTGTCCAAGGAATACCGCATGATCGGCTGGCGGATCGGCTGGATCGCGGGCCCGGCGGACATCATGGCCCGGATCATGGTGGCGACCATCTACAACACCACGGTGGCCGGTGGTTTCCAGCAGATCGGCGCCGCCACCGCGCTCAGGGAGCCGTCGGGCGTGGCGGAGGCGGTGGCCGAATACCAGGCCCGGCACGACACGGTGATCGAGCAGCTCGCCGGCCTGCCGGTGGTGCGCGCGGGCGGTGGCTGGTCCTGCCTGGTGGACGCCGAGGCCATGGGCCTGACGGCGGCCGATCTGTCCGCGCGCCTGCTCGAACGCGGGCGCGTCGCCGCCACGCCCATGACGGCCTGGGGTGAGGCGGTCGCGCACCGGTACGTGCGGCTGGTCTACAGCAACGAGCCCGTCAAGCGCCTGTCCGAGCTGCGTGCCCGCTTCACGGCCGCTCTGGAGTGAGCTGGGGGCACTACGGTGGGTGCGTGGGCTTCAACGAGCTGATCGGCGATCTCGATCACAGTGCAAGTGTCCAGGCCGCGGGCATCAGGCGCGGTTACGGCGGGCCGCCGGCCCGCACGGTGAGTGTCAGGTCCGGCCTGACGCGGCTGCGCTGTGCCTCCCTGCTCAAACCGCTGTACGCCTGGGTCAGCGCCGCCCGCATCGCCGACGACGCCCGGTGGCGCCGCCACGCCGAGCCCGCCGTCGTCATCTCCTCCAACGCCGACACGCTCAACCTGTGGCTCGCGGTCGGCCCGCGCGTCATCCTCGACGACCTCCGCGAGCGCACCGGCGTGAGCTGGGCCACGCCGAACGGCGACCCCTCCAGGTTCGGCTCCGTGGAGGTGGCGGCCGAGGAGGTCGCGGTCGCGTACGCGGCGCTCGCCCAGGCCGCCGCCGCGGGCGACCCGATCGCCGAGACCGTGCTCGGCTGGATGGGCGACGTCGACGCGGGCCAGGCGTTCGGCGCCCGCGAGGCGGCCCGCGCGCCACAGGCCGCCGTCAAATGCGGCTGGTACGGCGCCCCCGACGAAACCTGCCTGCGTACCCATGTCGTGGCCGTCCTGCCGCGCGGCGGCACCAAGGTCACCGTGGCCGTCGCGATGACCGCTCTGCCCTACATTGGCGAGCATGATCGCGAGACCTACCGGGATCGGATCGCGCAGGGGCTCCCCGTGGAGTCCGAGCACGAGAAGCTGGCCGGCACGCTGCTGCGCGGCCTGATGGCGACAACACTGACCGAACTGGGGCATGAGTGAGATTCACCGTATTGGGCGGCTGTGGTGCGTGGCCGGCGGCCGGGCAGGCATGCAGCGGCTACGTGGTCGAGGAGGAGGGTTTCCGGGTCTTCGTGGACCCCGGCTACGCCACCCTGCCGCGGCTGTTCGAACTGATGGGCGCCGCCGACGTCGACGCGGTGCTGGTCACCCACGGCCATCCCGACCACTGCTCCGACCTCAACCCGCTGCTGCGGGCCCGCGCGCTGGCCGACGTTCCCGCGCCGGCGCTGCCGGTGTACGCCCCGCCGGGCGCGCTCGACGCCGTGCTCGCCCTCGACCGGGCGAGCATGCTGGCGGGCAGCTTCACCTCGCACGCGCTGGAGCCCGGCGTGCCGGTCGAGCTCGGGCCCTTCCGCCTCGACGTCTTCGACCTGCCGCACCACGTGCCGAACGCCGGGCTGCGGCTGACCGGCGCGGGCGGCCGGGTGGTGGCCTACACCGGGGACACCGGGCCGTCCGCCGAGCTGGTCAGGCTGGCGAAGGACGCGGATCTGCTGGTGGCCGAGGCGACCTATCCGGAACGGGTGCCGGACGAGGACGCCCCCTACCTGTCGAGCGCCCTCGACGCGGGACGCACCGCGGCGTCGGCGGGGGCGGGACGGCTGCTCCTCACCCACCTGTGGCCGGACACCCCGGCCGAACCGGCGCTCGCGGCGGCGGCCGCGTCCTACGGTGGCGAACTGGCCGTCGCCGCGGCGGGGGTCAGCGTGGACCTGCGGTGAGGCGTTCGACGACCTTGGCCAGGTCGGGCGGCTCGACGGACTCGGGCAACACCTCCGCCCACACGTGACCGAGGAAGGCGGTGCTCTCCTCGGCCGTCAGCGCTCCTGGGCTCACCTCGGGGCGGGTCTCGTCGAACGTCGCCAGGTAGAAGGGCTCCCGCTTCACGTAGCGGGTGCCCAGCCAGGTGAAGTCGCGTTCGACCTCGACACACCGATCCTGTACGACCGCGCCCGGCAGCCCGGTCTCCTCGGTCAGCTCCCGCCGGGCCGCCTCCAGGGGTGTCTCACCGGGGTCGATCCCGCCGCCCGGGGGCTCCCATATGTCCATGCGGCTGACCTCGTCGTACCAGTGCATCAGCAGCACCCTGCCGTCGCGGTCGAGGCAGACGACGCGCGCGGCCGGCCGGTCGTCGCCGATCTGGTCATCCGTCATCCATAACCTCCCAGAACATCAGGAGTCTACGATCTCCGGCCGCCCTCGTTTCCGCACGTGCCGAATCGCCCCAGGCGGACCGGCCTCAAGGACAGGGCCAGCGCGTCGTTTGACCTGGAGTGCACTCCAATTCGTACCGTGGGTGGCATGACCACGCCACAGCACAAGATCGGATCGGGCTTCGACGCCAAGAGCACCGCGGACGACGTGCTCCAGGGCATCGATCTGTCCGGGAAGCTGGCGATCGTCACCGGCGGCTACTCCGGCATCGGCCTGGAGACCACGCGTGCGCTCGCCAAGGCCGGCGCCCGCGTCGTCGTGCCCGCCCGGCGGCTCGACAGCGCCCAGGAGGCGGTCGGGGGCATCGACGGCGTCGAGGTGGACCGGCTCGACCTCGGTGACCTGGAGAGCGTACGCGGGTTCGCCGAGCGCTTCCTCGGCACCGGCCGCGACCTCGACCTCGTCATCAACAGCGCGGGCATCATGGCGTGCCCGGAGACGCGCGTCGGGCCCGGCTGGGAGGCCCAGTTCGCCACCAACCACCTCGGCCACTACGCGCTCGTCAACCGCCTCTGGCCGGCCATCGCGCGCGGCCGGGGCCGGGTGGTGGCCGTCTCGTCGGCGGCGCACCGGGCCTCGGGCATCCGGTGGGACGACGTCCAGTTCGAGCGCGGCTACGACAAGTGGCTCGCCTACGGGCAGTCCAAGACCGCCAACGTCCTGTTCGCCCGCCACCTCGACACACTCGCCAAGGACACGGGGGTACGGGCGTTCTCGCTGCACCCCGGCGGCATCCTCACCCCGCTCCAGCGGCACCTGCCTCGGGAGGAGATGGTGGCGGCGGGCTGGATCGACGCGGACGGCAATACGCTGCTCGACTTCAAGACACCGGAGCAGGGTGCCGCCACCCAGGTCTGGGCGGCCACCTCGCCGCAGTTGGCCGGGATGGGCGGCGTCTACTGCGAGGACTGCGACATCGCCGAGCCCGTCGAGGACCAGGACCCGGGCCCAGGGGTACGCCCCCACGCCATCGACCCGGACCAGGCCGCCCGCCTGTGGACCCTCTCGGCCCACCTCACGGGAGTCGACGCCTTCGCCGGCTAGCCCTTGTGTTCCGCACGTCACCACGGCTTCCCCTCCGTTCCCCTCTCCGCCGCACTCCGGCGGGGTCCTTTCGCAAAAGGGGGACGTGGAGTGGCAGGTTCGCCTGCGGCGATTCAGCACGTGCGGAATACGAGGCCAGCCACCCACCGCACTCCGGCACAGCGCCCTCAAGGCAACCGGCCTTCAACGAAGGAGACGATCCGGCCGGTCCTCCTCCTGCCCACGCGGGGCGATCCGGTCGGCCCTTTTCCGCCCCACGGGGGGCGATCCAGCCGGCCCTCCACCTGCTCCGCGCGGAGGCCGATCCGGCCGGTCCTTCCCGCCCCACGCGAGGGCGGGCGATCCGGTCGGTCCGCCTCCTCCCTCCCGCGAGGGCCGCCCCGACCTGGCGACGTCGCGCGGGGACTGGCTCGTCTCCCCGACGCGGGGGCAGCCCGGGCCGTCACCTCCAGCCCGTACGCGGGCGTCTGCTCCACCGCCCCGCCCCGCCCCGCCCCCCGCCCCATCCCGCCCCGTCCAAGTCAGGCGGGACACGCGCGATTCGCTTCGGGCCTCAAGAGGCGGGTGGCCTTTCGTGCCGCGCATCCCAGATTCGTCCGCAAAGTCCGCAACCACGACCCGAGATGGCCGAGAGTCTGGGCGGGAACGGGAAACCCGTCGCCGCAGGTACTCTCGACGCAGGCCGCCGACCGGTAATCTGCCCAGATCAGCCGCATGGCGCCGGACGATCCAGAGCTGCGAGAGTGAAGGCATGACCAGCCCCGCCGAATACATTCTGACGCTGTCCTGCCCCGACCGCCCCGGTGTGGTGGCCGCCGTCTCGGGCCTGCTGGCCCGGCACGGTTGCAACATCATCGAGAGCCAGCAGTTCGGCGACCGGGCGGGGCAGCGCTTCTTCATGCGCGTGCAGTTCGCGGGCGCGCTGAGCGAAGACGAGCTCAACACCGCCTTCGCCACGCTGGCGCCGGACTTCGCGATGGAGTTCAAGCTGCGCGACGTGGCCAGGAAGCCGCGCGTGCTGATCATGGTGAGCAGGTTCGACCACTGCCTGAACGACCTGCTCTACCGGGTGCGCTCGAAGGCCCTGGACATCGAGATCGTCGCCGTCGCCTCCAACCATCCCGACCTGCGCCCGCTTACGCAGTCGTTCGGGATCGACTATCACCACCTGCCCATCACGCCGGAGACCAAGGCGCGGCAGGAGTCGGAGGTGCTCGCGCTGGTGGAGCACTACCAGGTGGACCTGGTGGTCCTGGCCCGCTACATGCAGGTGCTCTCCGCCGAGCTCTGCGAGAAACTGGCCGGCCGGGCGATCAACATCCACCATTCGTTCCTGCCGTCGTTCAAGGGGGCGAAGCCGTATCACCAGGCGCACAACCGGGGCGTCAAGCTCATCGGCGCGACGGCCCACTACGTGACCTCCGACCTCGACGAGGGGCCGATCATCGAGCAGGAGGTGGCCAGGGTGAACCACAGCCACTCCCCGGAGGACCTGGTGGCGATGGGGCGGGACGTGGAGTGCGTGGCGCTGGCGCGGGCGGTCAAGTGGCACGCCGAGCAGCGGGTGCTCCTCGACGGCCACAAGACGATCATCTTCCCGCGCTAGGCATTGGCGATCACGGGGCACAAGACGATCACCTGCCCCGTGCCGGACGTTGATTGATCGCGAGCACTAGACGATCGCCTGCACGCAAGGCGTTGGTGATCGTGGGCATGGACGATCACCTTCCCGTACTGGGCCCGTTCCCGCACGTCACCACGACTCCCCTTCTCTTTCCACTCCGCCGCACTTCGGCGGGCCTTCTTGAAGGCAAGAGGGAGGTGGAGACGCCGGTCCCGTGTGGTGACTCAGCACGCGCGGAAAACGAGGCTAGGCGTCGGCGATCGTGCCCACCAGCAGCGGCCCGTCCAGCAGGTCGGGGGTGAACGTCACGCCGGTGAGCCGGGTGGCCAGCGCGAACGCCCGGGATAAGCCGTTCGGCGCCAGGTCGTCGTATCTGGCCTCCCACTCCTCGTCGGTCTCGATCTCCTCAGGGGGAAAGCCGATCTCGCGCATGAGGTCGTTGAGCCGGTCCTTGTCGGCGCCATGGCGCACATCCGGGGAGGCCATCCCGAAACAGGTGATGACGGTGCCGTCGACCGCATAGGAGAAGTGGTCGTCCGAGGCGTAGTCGTGCCGGTTGACGCTCACCACCTCGGACCCCACCGACAGCCGGGCCAGTCTCTCGTTCATCACCGTCGTCCAGCCCCACGGTTCGATCGCGACACACCACCCGCCGACGGCGATCACCCCGACGTGGCCGCCACCTCGCCCGCCCTCGGTCACCATGACGTAGTCACCGACCTCCGCGTCCAGCTCGCGGAAGCTCATCTCCCTCCCCGCCGGCCCGTCGGGAGCGTAACGGCGCAGGACCTCGGCCTGGTCGAGCCCGCGCACGAAGGTGACGCAGTAGATCTCGCCGAGCGGGTCGTGCTCCAGCGACCAGCGGAAAGAGGTGAGGGAGTCGGTCGTCATGAAGCCAGATCATGGCAGGCGCCACCGACAGAAACCGTCAGGGGCGGTAGGTGCCGAAGTACCAGGGATTGCCCTCGGGGTCCTTGCAGGCGTACTCCCTGGACCCGTACGGCTGGTCGGTCAGCTCCATCGTGATCGAGGCCCCGGCGGCCTTGGCGTGGTCGTGGTGGGCGTCGACGTCCTCGACCGCGATGTAGATCCCGGGCCCACCGGGCGCACCCTCGCCGATCATGATCAGGTCGTCCCCGACGAGCAGTTCGGCGTGGTTGACCACACCCTGGTCGTTCTTGGAGGCCTCGTGCACCCGGAAGCCGAACGCGCCGGTCAGGAAGTCGATCGCGGCCTGGCAGTCCTGGTAGCGGGCCAATGCGTACACGGTTCGCGTCATGAGCCCAGCATGCCCGCGACCTGGGCGGCGGGTCTTGGATAAATCTGACCCGGCGTCGTGTCGCCCAGCGCCCGGAACTCGCGGTTCATGTGGGCCTGGTCGTAGAAGCCGCACTCCGCCGCCACCTCGGCGATGGCCGTACCCGATCGCAGCAGCCGCGCGGCCCGCCCGAACCTGATCACCCGGGCCGCGGTCTTGGGCGCGAGCCCGATCTGGTCCTGGAAGCGGGCGACGAGATGGCGATGGCTCCAGCCGAGCGACTCGGCCAGCGACGACACCCCCAGCCGGCCCCCGGACTCCAGCAGCCGCGCCCACGCCCACGGCACCTCCGGGCCCAGCGCGGGGCCCGCCGCGATCCGCTCGCGCAGCAGCCGGTCGGTCAGCGCCAGCCGGCTCCGCCACGACGTCGTTTCGGCCAGCCGCTCCACCAGCCGGTCCGCCGACGGCCCGAGCAGGTCGCCGACCGGCACCACCCGGTTCGTCAGGTGCCGCATCGGCAGGCCGTACAGTCGCCTGGCTCCGAACGGGGTGAGAAAGACCTCCACGCCCTCCGTCGGCCCGGCCGTGCGGGTGACGGTGAAGCGGTCGCCGAGGCCGCCGGTGAACGCCGAGACCCGCTCCCCGTCGACCTCCATCGGCGTGCCGAACGCCAGGATGAGCACGGCCCCCGGCATCGCCATCTCCGACCGGGTCACCGGGGCGTCGTAGTGCTCCCGGTAGGCGCACAGCCGCAGCACGTAGGGCCGCAGCGCAGCGCTGGGGGTGGCCTCGACCATGGCCAGCCCCAGCGTGCTCATACCTCCGACACTACAGACCCGACGCTAGAGACGGGCGTGCAGGAACGTCCGCGTAACTACAGCCCCGGCGCTGGAGACGGGCGTGCAGGAACGTCGGTGTAACTACAGGCCCGGCACCAAAGGCCGGCCTGCAGGAACGTCGGCGTGACTACAGACCGGTGTGCCGGGCGAGGAACGTCAGCGTGTCGGCCGACAGGTCCACCGTCCTGCTCACCGAGCGCGCCCCGTGCCCCACCTCGGCCTCGTTGCGCAGCAGCACCGGCCGGTCGGCCGTCGAGGAATGCTGCAGCGCCGCGCACATCTTCCACGCGTGCAGCGGATGCACGCGCGTGTCGGACTGGAAGACGGTGAAGAGCGTGGCGGGATAGGCCACCGAATCCTTGACGTGGTGGTAGGGCGAGTAGCCCCACAGCCAGCCGAACTCCTCGGGGACGTCGGCGGAGCCGTACTCGACGTTCCAGCTCGCGCCGAGCCCGAACTTCTCGTAGCGGATCATGTCGAGCAGCGGCGCCGAGCAGACCACGGCGGCGTACAGGTCGGGGCGCTGCGTCAGCGCGGCGCCCACCAGCAGGCCGCCGTTGGAGCCGCCGGAGATGCCCAACTGTTCGCGGGTGGTCACGCCCGTGGCGATGAGGTGCTCGGCGGCGGCGTGGAAGTCGTCGAACACGTTCTGCTTGTTCGCCAGCATGCCGTCGCGGTGCCAGTCTTCGCCCTCCTCGCCGCCGCCGCGCAGGTTGGCGATGGCGTAGACGCCGCCCGCCTCCACCCAGGTCAGGACGGAGGCCGAGTAGCCGGGGGTCATGGACAGGCCGAAGCCGCCGTAGCCGTACAGGATGGTCGGGCGCGGCCCCGGCGTGGCGTCGATCGGCGAGATGATCAGCATGCGGACGTCCGTGCCGTCCTTCGACCGGTAGACCACCTGCTCGGTGCGGACCGCCGGCACCTCGACCGCGCCCGGCGAGGCCGCCCAGAGCGTGGTCTCGCCGGTCCTGGCGTCGTAGCGCTGGACGGTCGGCGGCGTGGTGTTGTCGGTGTAGCCGAACCACGCCTCGTGGCCGCCCTCGGGGCGCTCGATGAGGCCGCCGATCGTGCCCAGGCCCGGGGTGGGCACCTCGCCGAGGCGCTCGCCGGTCGCCAGGTCGTGCACGGTGATCTCACTGATCGCGTGGCGGGTCCAGCCCACCAGGATGACCGGGCGCTCCAGGTCGTCGAGGATCGCGAAGTCGGACAGCACCGCCTCGGAGTCTTCGGGGATCAGGTCGCGCCAGGTCTCGAAGCCGGGCTCCGCCGGGTCGGTGACGCAGACCCTGCCCCGGGGGGCGTCGCGGTCGGTGTGCAGGTAGAGGCGCCCGTCGCGGCCGAACACCAGCCCCGTCTGGGCGTCCACGCCCTCCTGTACGACCTTCAACTCGGGCCGGTCGATCGGGGACTCGGTCAGGTCGGCCACCCAGACGTCGTTGCGCGGTGCGGTGCCCTCGTGGGCCGACACCTGCAGCCAGCGGCCGTCGCGCGAGACGGAGACGCCGTAGTAGTTGGTCATCTTCAGGCCCTCGCCGAAGATCATCACGTCGTCCTCGGTGGAGGTGCCGACGCGGTGGAGGTAGACGCGGCGGTGGAACTGCGTCTCGTTCTCCGGCACCTCGGTGCTCGGCAGCCGGCGTACGTAGTAGAACGCCTCACCCCCGGGCAGCCACGCCACGGGGGAGTAGCGGCACCGGTCGATGGGCCCCTCGACCCGGTCGCCGGTGGCGACGTCGATGACGTAGAGGACCGACTCCTCGTTGCCGCCGATCGAGATCTGGTACGCCAGCAGGCGCCCCTCCTTGTCCGGCTGCACCGCGTCGAGAGTGGTCAGGCCGGACGGGTCGATCCCCATCGGATCGATCAGCGGACGCTCGGTGCCGTCGGGCTCGACCGCGTAGTAGACGGCGTGCTCCTGGTCGGGCGTGCGCCGGGAGAAGAAGTGGCGCTCTCCGCGCCACACCGGCGCGCCCACAGAACCGGACCTGAGCAGCTCGGCGATCCGGCTCTTGAACCGCTGCGGCCCGCGCTCTCTACTGAACAGCTCGGACTGCGCGAGCAGCCATCCCTTCGTCTCCGGGCTGTCGGGATCCTCCAGCCACCGATAGGGGTCGGGAACAGGTGTCTCGTGCAGCTTGTCGACGATGTCCTCGCGTCGTGCGGTGGGGTACGGCTCTCGCGTCATGCCAGGAACCCTACTGCCAACGGGCATGCGTAAAGCGCTGGTAGAGCGGGCATAAAACGTATCGTGCGTCCCTCTAGTCATTCCTTCGGGAGGTTTTTGGGGTGGCGGGGACCACGGTGCAAACGCCAGACTTGGTGACAGGACGGTGCCGTGGTGACCATCCGCTGGACCGTCCGGCGGAGGTCCACGTGACGGAAGCACAAGTGCCCCAGGAGGGGCCGACAGTCGGGACATGCCGCGGCATGTCCCCTTTGATACCCATGCAGCGGGGAGAGGCCCGATGACGCGCCAAGTCCTGCTGCTCAACGCCACCTATGAGCCACTGACCACTCTGTCGCTGCACCGGGCCATCGTGCTGGTGCTGCGGGAGAAGGCCGACGTCGTGCACCGCGACGGCAGGGGCGCGGTGCTGCGCTCCGCGAGCTGCACGCTCGACGTTCCCTCGGTGATCAGGCTCCGGAGATATGTGCGCATCCCCTACCGGTCGCGCATCCCCCTGACCAGGGCCGCCCTCATGCGGCGCGACGACTACCGTTGCGCCTACTGCGGGCAGAAGGCCGAGACCATCGACCATGTCATCCCCCGGTCCAGGGGCGGCGCGCACACCTGGGAAAACTGCGTCGCCTCGTGCACCACGTGCAACCACAGAAAGGCCGACAAATACCTGGAGGAGCTGGGGTGGACGCTTCGCGTCAGCCCCGCGGTGCCACGGGGCGCCCACTGGCGGCTCATCGGCGCTTCGCTCGTCGGTGACCCGCAATGGGCGCCCTACCTCGAGGCCGCGGCCTGAACCGCTTTGATGGGAGGGTCCGCCGCCTGACACCATGAACAGGCATGTGGACCTTCACCTCGGACACCGAGGAGTACGCCGCGGTCGCCGAGCCGTTCCTGCTCGGCGACCCGGTGCGCAACACGGTCGCGCTGACCGTCCTGGCCGGCCTGCGGGCCGGCATGCCGGTGAACGACCCCCTCTTCGGCTGGTGGACGACCGGCGGCGAGGTCGGCGGCGCGTTCTTCCACACCCCGCCCAGTCCCCTGGGGCTCTTCGCCGTGCCCGTCGAGGCGGTCGTCCCGCTGGTCGAGGCGCTGAACGGCGACGTGGCCACGGTCGTGGGCCCGCTGGAGGTGACCGCCGAGGTCACCCGGCTGCTCGGGGATCCGGCTCGCGTCGTGTCCGAGCGGCTCTACCGGCTCGCCAAGCTCGACGTCCCGCGGGTGCCGGGGCGGGGCAGGCTCGCGGTGCCCGGTGACTTCCCGCTGCTGGTGAGCTGGTATCAAGCGTTCGGCGACGAGGTCCAGATGCGCGACGGCGACGTGGTCGAGCGGGTCTCGCGGCGGCTGACGGGCGGCGAGCTGATCCTGTGGGAGGACGACGGGGCACCGGTCTCGTTCGCCGGGCTCTCCCCGGCGGCCGGCGGGGTCTGCCGCATCGGGCCCGTCTACACACCGCCCTCCCGTCGCAGGCGCGGGTACGGCGCCGCCGTCACGGCGTACGCGACCCAGGTGGGCCTGGCCGGGCGCGGCGACCACGTCGTGCTCTTCACCGACCTGGACAATCCCACCAGCAACGCCATCTACCAGGCGATCGGCTACGAACCCGTGGCCGACTACGCTCACATCACCTACGGCGGCTGAGGGAGCTACTCTTAGCCCATGCCGCGATACGACTTCCGCTGCCGCGCCTGCGGCTCCACGTTCGAGGTCTCCCGCCCGATGTCGGCCTCCGACGACCCGGCCTCCTGCCCCGAGGGGCACGACGACACGGTGAAGCTGCTGTCCACGGTCGCCATGACGGGCGGCGCCGCCGCGCCCCGGGCGAGCGGCGGCGGGGGCGGCGGTTGCTGTGGTGGCGGCTGCTGCGGCTGACCGGCCCGTCCCACAACGGTCAGACCCCGGCAGGCCCTGTCCAGCTCAGCGCTCCCGGCGGCCCCGGGCTCAGCGCCGACGGTCCCGGCGGTCCTGTCGGGCTCAGCGCCGATGGTCGCGGCGGCTCTGCCCGGCCTTCGCGAGCGTGCCGGCGGTTCCGGCGGGCTTCATGAGCGCGCCCACTGCCAACCGGGCCAGCCGCTCGACGGTGGCGACCCCGGACGCCATGTCCGGGCTGCGCTCCGACAGCACCGCGACCAGCAGTTCGTGCCCGCGCACCGCGAGCCGCCCCACGCTGTTGACCGTCCACAGCCCTCCGTGCACCTGGGCGGGCAGCCAGCCGTTCTTGAGCGCCACCTCACCTCCTGACGCGGCCGCGCTCACCCCCCACGCCTGCGACGGCGTCACCGACGACATGAGCCGCAGCGCGTAACGCCGGTTCCTGGCCGGCAGCGGCCCCTTGGGGTCGGTGAGCTGTTCCAGCACCTTGACCTGGTCGGACGGCCGGCTGTGGGTCGATCCCCAGGACAGCCCGCCGCCCGGCCGCGTGTGCCGGACGTCCAGGCGCCGCAGCGCGCGGGCCAGTCCGTCCCGGCCGCCGATGGTCATGTAGAGCTCGTGCGCGCAGTCGTTGTCGCTCTCACGGATCATCCGCGAGGCCAGGTCACGCTCGTAGTCGCTCAGTCGCTCACCCCACTTGCCCATGAGGAAGGCCAGCAGGATGTCCACTTTGGCCACGCTGGCCAGCATGAACGGCGTGCGCTCGCGGAAGGCGTACCTGGCCCCGGTGGTGCGGTCGTAGACGGCCAGGGCCGCCCGCCCGGGCCGCCCGCGCAGGTAGCGGTCGAGCGCCCGGTCGAGGACCCGCCGCTGGGCGGACGGCAACGCACTTTCGACGACGGCCCCCGGCTGCTGCCGGGAGGCGGCGACCGGACGCGGCGCCACGTCCGGCGGCCCGGCACAGCCGGACATCGCCACGAGCAGGGCGGCGAACGGCGAGAGCTTCCGAACACGCATGTCCGGGAGCCTGCCACCCGCCACCCAACGGCCGAGGGCTCAGCCGGTCAAACTCCGGCCAGTTTCTACGCGGCCGTGACGGCCCTGCGCTTGCGGCGCTGGAACGGCAGGAACCGGTCGGCCAGGTGCGGCCGGGACGGCGTGAGCGTGGGCTCGACCGCGATGATCCGGTCGAACCTGAACGCCCTGATCCCGCGGCGCATCCTGCACACGCCGACGAGATACCAGTATTCGCGGTGCACCAGGCACGTCACCGGCTCGACGTCACGAGCGGTGACCGTGCCGGAGGCGTCGCGGTAGTGCAGGCGGATGTTGAGTCGGCTGGTGATGGCGTCGGCCATGAGCCTGGCCCGGGAGGCGACGTCGGTGGGCAGCGGCTCGGTGAGGGTCGCGAGGGTGGTGGCGATGACGTCGTCGTCGAGTCCCAGGTGCTCGAACGCGTGCTGCAGGCCACGCCTGGCGGTGACGGCCTGCGGACCCGAGCCCAGGTGGGCGAGGGAGAGGGCGAGTGCGGCGATCTCGGCGGTCGTCAGCGGGCGAGTATCGTGCTTCACGACTGTCGTCATACCCCAAGAATAGGGATGACCACCGACAATTTTCGAAAACCTGTGCGGCGGGCATGAGCGCCGCCGCACAGGTCTCACGTCATCGCGACAGCTGCGTCAGGTCGCGCGAGGCGCCCGTGGAGGCGGACGTCGTCATCGCCGCGTACGCCTGCAGCGCCACGCTCACCGGCCGGTTACGGTCACGCGGCCGGTATCCGCCCAGCTCGGTCAGCAGCCGCTCGCGCCGCGCGGCCAGCTCGGCCTCGGGCACCCGCAGCTCCATCGACCGGCCGGGGATGTCGATGTCGATGATGTCGCCGTCTTCGACCAGCGCGATCGTGCCGCCCTCGGCCGCCTCGGGGGAGGCGTGGCCGATGGACAGGCCGGAGGTGCCGCCGGAGAAGCGGCCGTCGGTGACCAGTGCGCAGACCTTGCCCAGGCCCCTGCCCTTGAGGAACGAGGTCGGGTAGAGCATCTCCTGCATGCCGGGCCCGCCCTTGGGGCCCTCGTAGCGGATGACCACCACGTCGCCCGCCTTGACCCGTCCGCCCAGGATGCCCTCGACGGCGTCGTCCTGCGACTCGAACACCACCGCAGGCCCGCTGAACTTCCAGATCGACTCGTCCACCCCGGCCGTCTTCACCACCGCGCCGTCGCGCGAGATGTTGCCGTAGAGCACGGCCAGGCCGCCGTCGGCGCTGTAGGCGTGCTCGCGGTCGCGGATGCAGCCGGCCGCGCGGTCGACGTCGAGGGTGTCCCAGCGGTTGTCCTGCGAATACGCCTTCACCGTGCGCACGTTGCCCGGCGCCGCGTGCCACAGCTCCACGGCCTCGGGCTTGACCGACGGCGAGCGCACGTCCCAGGCGGCCAGCATGTCGGCCAGCGTGCCGCCGTTCACGGTGGAGACATCGCGGTGCAGCAGCCCGGCGCGGTCGAGTTCGCCCAGGATGGCGGGGATGCCGCCGGCCCGGTGCACGTCCTCGACGTGGTATTTATCCGTCGCCGGGGCGACCTTGCACAGGCACGGCACCCGCAGCGAGATCTCGTTGATCTCCTTGAGCCCGAAGTCGACCTCGGCCTCGCGGGCCGCGGCCAGGATGTGCAGGATCGTGTTGGTCGAGCCGCCCATGGCCACGTCGAGCGTCATCGCGTTCTCGAACGCCGCGCGGCTGGCGATCGCGCGCGGCAGCACCGACTCGTCGCCGTCCTCGTAGTAGCGGCGGGTGATCTCCACGAGCTGCCGGCCGGCGTCCTGGAAGAGCTGCTTGCGCGCCTTGTGCGTGGCCAGGATAGTGCCGTTGCCGGGCAGAGCCAGGCCCATGGCCTCGGTGAGGCAGTTCATGGAGTTGGCGGTGAACATGCCCGAGCACGAGCCGCAGGTCGGGCAGGCGCTCTCCTCCAGCTCCAGCAGCTCGGCGTCGGAGACGGAGTCGTCGGCGGAGGCGATCATCGGGTCGATGAGGTCGAGCTTCTTGCCGGGCGTCTTGCCGGCCTCCATGGGACCGCCGGAGACGAAGACCGTCGGGATGTTGAGCCGGAACGCGGCCAGCAGCATGCCCGGCGTGATCTTGTCACAGTTGGACACGCAGATCATCGCGTCCGCGCAGTGGGCCTCGACCATGTATTCGACCGCGTCGGCGATCAGCTCGCGGGACGGCAGCGAGTAGAGCATGCCGCCGTGGCCCATCGCGATGCCGTCGTCGACCGCGATCGTGTTGAACTCGCGGGGGATCGCCCCCGCCTCCCGGATCGCGGCCGACACCACGTCGCCGACTTCGCGCAGATGGACGTGGCCGGGAACGAACTGGGTGAAGCTGTTGGCCACCGCGATGATGGGCTTGCCGAAGTCGCTCCCGGCTACGCCGGTCGCCCGGAGCAGGGCCCGGGCACCGGCCATATTCCTGCCGTGGGTGACTGTACGTGACCTGAGGGCGGGCATTGGGCATCTCCCATCGTTGGTGAGTCTTCACATGTTACGGCCACCGCCCGGTGACTGAGACACCTGTCCAGGTATCGGACGGTTGGTTACCGGATCGTGGCGCAATCGAGGCCATACCCGTCCGAACCCGTGTTAGAGAGATCAGATGCGACACGGGGCAGTCATGCTGGACGACCCCGCCGGGGTCGGCAACTTCGTGCACACGATAGACCGCCTATGCCGCCGGCCGGTCAGAGGCGAGGGAGTCGAGGACTCACCGCACGTCGCCAAGCGGTCACCGCTGGCCGGCTGGCGCAGATCGCCGGGCGACGGGCAGCACGTCCATCGCCAGGGCATCCCGCTCGTCCAGCTCAGCGAGGCGGGGGACTGGCCGGCCGTCCTGGCGCCACGGGGCAAGGACGCCACCCACGTCATCTCGCCGGGCATCCCGCGCGCCCGCCCGGACATCCAGCCCGGCGAGCCGGTGCCGAAGATCCTGTCCCGCATCGTCTCGGAGCTGCGCAGCAACCGGCTCCGCTTCCCGCGCTACCGGCTGACCGCCCTGCTCGTCGAGCAGCTCGCAGAGCTGCACGGCAAGGAGGAGCAGGCCCGCCGCGCCCTGCGCGAGGCCGACCACAACTGGGGATGGGGCGTCGAGACGGCCGGCGCGGGCGCGGAGCACGTCCCCTTCCCGGCCAACCTGCTGCTGCGGTTGTTACCCGGGTTCGTGCACGACCTGCGGCTCAGCGGCCGGGTGCCTGGTCTCGGCGGGCGCCTGCGCTGGCTGCGCCGCGCGCTGTCGCAGGACGACCCCAAGGCGCCCGGCGTGGCGGCCCTGATCGCCGGCCTCGACCCGGCCGACGACGCGCGGATCTCGCGGCTGCTGCTGCGCGCGTTCATGGACGACCTGAGCGGCCAGTACCGGCGCTCGCCCGCGCACGTCCGCGGCGCCGGCCACGTGTTCTACCCGCTCCTGCTGCTCAACGAGCACGGCGGCGAGCTGGTGGAACTGCTCAAGGAACGGCGGGCCGACCTCAGGAGGTTCGACCCGGTCGTGGTGGTGTCGTACACGCCCGACGCGGTCCTGCTGGAGGACGACGAGGCGCCGCTGTGGGCACTCGTTCTCTGGCGCAGGGAGCTCGTCACCGCCGCCGGTGAGGCCGCCTGGCGGGCGGTGCTGGAGAGCCCGCTGGTCATCTGCGCGCCGCCGCTGCCGTCCGACCTGTCCAGGTACGACGTCGCCGACCCCACCGTGGTGCCGCCCGCCAGGATGGCGCCCTGGTGGTCGACGTGGACCGCGATCGCGCTGTTCTGGATGGCCCTGGCGGGCGCCGTGGGCGCGTACGCGGGCCAGACCGCCGCCTGGCACCGGAACGCCTGTGCCACCGGCCTGTGGACGCCGTGGGCGGAGAGCGGCAGGCGACTGGTCGGCACCGAGTGCGTCGGCGTGGCCGAGCCCGGTTACGTGTTCACGCCGGGCAACGCCGAGATGGAACGCGTCCAGGAGGTGCTGCGCCAGGGGAACGAGCGCGCCGCCGCCCTGCACGAGGGCAGCGATCGGCCGTACGTGACCATCGTCTACCTGGCGGCGCTGACCTCGACCGACCGCGACACGCTGGCCGCCGCCCGCGAAGGCCTGGCGGGGGTGGCGATCGCCCAGAAGCGCCAGAACGGCTCAGCCGGCCCCAGCGAGCCGCTCGTCCGCATCCTGCTGGCCAACGCGGGCGGCCGGATGCAGTACGGAGCCGGCATCGCCAGGCTGCTGCTGAGCCACCACGACGCGGAGGCGCCCATCGTGGGCGTGGTGGGCCTGGACCAGAGCCGCCAGGAGACCGTCGCGGCCATCCAGGAGCTGGGCAAGGCCGGGCTGCCCATGGTGGCCTCCACGTTGTCGGCCGACCGCCTGGTCAACGAGTCGCCGTTCTACTTCCAGGTGGCGCCGCAGAACTCCCGGCAGGCGTGGATGGCCGCGGCCTTCGCCGACTCCCTGGTCGAGAAGGGCGACATCGAGCGGCGGGCCCGGGTCTACTACTCGCACGACGCGACCGACTACTACGCCTCCAACCTCAAGACCCGGGTGCTGGCCCGGCTGGAGGAGCGCGGCTTCACGGCCGAGGGCCACCGGTTCACGCCGGTCGGGGCCGGCAAACCGGGCGCGGCCGACACGAGCGAGGACGTCTACGCGGGCGAGCCCAGGGACGCCGGGGTGTCGGCCTGCGGCTTCGACGGCCTGGTGTACTTCGCCGGCCGCGGCATCCCCGACTTCGCCGAGTTCGTGAAGGGGGTGGCCGACAAGTGCGCGGGCTCACCGCCGACCATCCTCGGTGGCGACGACGTCACCCGGTACGTCGCCGACGTCCGTGTCAGGTCGGCCGTCAGTGGCGTCGGCTACTACTACGAGTCATTCGCCGCGGCGCCCAGCAAGTGCGGTGAGCAGCAGCGGCACGACTTCTACGCCGACCTGTTCGCCACGTTCCCCTTCGAGTGCGAGGAGCCGGGGCCTGGCCGGACCCTGGACGGTCACGCGGCGCTGTCGTACGACGCCACCGAAACGATGATCACCGCGATCCGCCGGCTGGGCAGGGAGCGCCACCGGGTGCCGGTGAACTCCTACACCGTCTGGCGCCAGCTCGGCACCCTGCACACCCCGGACCAGAGCGGCCACGCCATCGAGGGCGCCACGGGGGCACTCGACTTCGGCGCGGCCTCGCCCCGGCAGTATCCGCTGGACAAGGCCGTACTGATCCTGCACGCCAAGGGCGCGGAACGACCCGTCCAGATCGGCGCCTGCGGCGGGATCACCCGCGCGGTCAAATCCGAGTTCTTCCCGTGGTGCGCCTCAATCCCAGAGATCTACCGCTGACCTCGTCCCCGCACACGCCGAATCGCCGCATGCGAAGCGCACTCACGCCCCCGCCCACTCCTCCTCAGACGGCGGGCGAACCGACCGCCCGCTCCTGACGCCGCAGGCGAAGCGGCCTCATCGCTTCCGCTCGCTCCTTACGCCGGAGGCGAACCGACCGCGCGCTCCAGACGCCGCAGGCGAACCGACCTTTCCCTCTCCTGTTCTCCAAAGGACCGCGCCGAAGTGCGGCGGGAAAGGACGAGAAGGGAAGTCATGGTGACGTGCGAAGGAATGCAGGGGCTAGCCGTCGCCGTATCGGGCGGGCAGGACCTGGGCGGCGATGTCGTAGATCCGGTTGATCTCGGCATCGGTCAGCGCCCGCTCCCGCTTGGTGATCCACCGGCGCGCCCGGTCACCCTGGTAGACGTCCACGCCACGGATCGTCATGATCTTCCAAGGCACCGGCGGCCCATAGATGGCCAGCGACGGCACGACAGAGATCTCACGCCCGAAGGACTTGGTGATCAGCTCGCTGGCCTGCGACGCCTCCCACTTCGCCTCGGTGAGACGGGGCTTCATGTCGAACGGCCCGTGGAAGAGCTTCTTGCCCATCTGCACGCGTACGGGCAGCCGGCGGTCCCACTTCTCCGAGTCGACCGCGTAGACGCCCGTCGGGCCCACCACGAGGTGGTCGATCTGGGCCTCGCTGCCCGGAATCGCCCTGGCGTGCAGCGTGCGGTAGCCGCTGCGTTCGAGTTTGCGCAACTGAGCCTCGGTACGGCGCTCCGCCACCGACGCCCGGCGCCACGCGGGCACGGACGAGTTGGAACGGGCGCGGTAGACCGCCTCGAGGATGGCCGCGATCACACCCCCGGTGACCCCCGCCCGCCAGTCGCCGACGAGGAAGCCCACCAGCAGACCCGCGGCGAGCGCCACGATCGCGCGGTTGCGCAGGTGGCGAAACCGCGGTTGCTGGAGCAGGCTGCGCACGGACGCGCGCTCCACCGGCGCGTACGTGGAGGTGGGCGCCGAAGGCTTGGCGGCGGCGGTCTGCTCGCTCTCTGGTCGGTCGCTCACCCAGATAGGTGACGCGTTGTGACCGTCTTCACGCTGGTTGTCGGAGTCCACGTAACTCACCGTAGCCCGGAGATTCGATCGATTCCTAGTGTTGCCGTGTCCATAGTTTTATGGCCCAGCTCATCGTGTTCCACGCCTGTTTTCAGGGTATGTCTACTGTTCTTCTCTAGAGATGCCCCGGTAAACGATCTTACCCGCGAAAACGCGTAACGGGTCTGGCCGGAGCCGCCTACGAGGTTTACGGTCTTGGTGTGAACAGCGCGGTAGAGATCCTGCTCTTCCTCATCGGTCTGTCCATGGGGCTGTTCGTGCTGATCAGCCTGCTCGTCATGGTGCCCGGTCGCGGCGTGCGGCGCCGGATCGAGGCGGGCCCCGTCTGGCTCGGCGGCCCCTCCAGGAGCGAGTGCGGCGTGAGCACGTCCGGCCTGGTGCTGGCCGACCGGGTGGCGCACTGGGCGGAGGTGCCCGAGCACGACTGGGTGGCCGCGGCGGAGACGGCGGAGCCCGGCAGGAACGTCGGCGGCGCTTCCGCGGGATGGTGAGGCGGGATGGTGAGGGACGCATGCGAGGACTGACCGCAGCGCAGGCGGACGACGTCAGGCAGGCCCTGCACACCGCCGAACGGCGCAGCGGGCTGCGCTTCGGCGTGTTCCTCGGCGAGCCGGTGGGCGGGCGGCGGCACTTCGCCGAGCGCCTGCACGCCGCCCTGGGCGCGGAGGCCGACGACGCCGTGGTGCTCTTCGTGGACCTCAACGGGCGCGGGCTGGAGGTCGTGACGGGGGAGCGGGCCAGGCGGCGGCTCAACGACGGCGCGTGCCGGCTGACCGCCATGTCGATGGCCACCGCCTTCAGCGTGGGAGACCTGGTGGGCGGCCTCCTGTACGGCATCGGCGCCCTCGGCGAACAGGCCACCCCGCCGATGAAACCTGCACGTCAGAGCCGGTGAAACCCGCGCGTCAGAGCCGGTGAAACCCGCGCGTCAGAGTCGTTCGAGGAGCGTCACGACGTGCGCGCTGACCCCGCCCAGCAGGGTCGAGGGCTCGATCGGCGCGTCCGCGATGGCCGCGAACAGGGCCGGCAGCCCCGGCAGCGGGAACCCGTCCTCCTTCAGCGCCGACGTGCCGATCGTGTTCTTGTCCAGCACCGCCCGGCTGCGCTCCCAGGCGTCGAGCACCTCCTCGGGCGATGGCACCCCGAACCCGTGCCCCACCGGCGCCGCGTGGCGCAGGCGTACCAGCGGGGTCTCGGCGAAGGCCAGCGCCGTCCGCGCCCGCAGTTGCAGGTCGGCGCGCGGCTCCGGCTCGATCCAGTCCATGGCCGCGCACGGGTTGCGGCAGGTGGCGACGCAGACGCCCATCGCCCCGGCCACCTGGCTGTGCAGCCGGTCGAAGTAGGCCCGCCAGCCCTCCGCCGGCTCCACCGACACCCGCAGCGTCCGGTTGGTGGCCGACTGCTCGGACTTGGTGTGGTCGCACTCCCGGTCGCCGATCACCCCGAACCGGCTCCCGGGCGCGCTCAGCCCCTCGGGCCACCTGGCGGGGTCGCCGGCATGGCCGAGCTGCGGCTCGAAGGCCAGCAGCGGCAGGTATTCGCTGGCGATGTGGACGGCGGCGATCATGGGGCTCAGCTCGCGCCGGTGCCACCGTACGGCGATCACTTCAAGCAGCAGCGCGTACGCGGGACGCAGCGACTCCAGCGCCCCGCGCGGCTGCTCGCGCGGAGTCTGCGGCATGTGACAGGCCCGCGCGCGCCGTCGCAGGTCGGCGGGCACCACCCGGGCCTCAGCCGCGAAGTCCTCGGCGTCGAGTGAGAGCAGTCGCTGCCCGAACTCGCACACCTCGGCGATCTCCGCCGACGGCGCGAGCGCGCCCAGGTCGGCGAAGGCGTAGCGGCGGGCGAGGGCGATGAACAGGTCACGAGTCGAGTCCACGCGATGACTTTCTCACGATCAGCAAGTGATTACGGACATGTGACCCTTCGCGGCGTCCGGCCACAGAAGGCGGGGACCGTCACGGGCACGGCTCGCGGACGCACTGGATCTCGCCGGGGTCGGCGCTGATCGTGGGCTCGGACGTCGGCGGCTCCTCGGGACCCGGCGTGGTCGGCTCCGGCGTCGGCTCGGGCTCCGACGTGGTCGGGGAGGCGGTCGGCGTCTTGGTGGGAGGCGTGCTGGTCACCGGCGCGCTGGGCGTCGTGGGCACGGCCGTGACGCGGGTCGGCTTCGGGCCGGCCGTGCGCCTGACCGGCGGCGAGGACTCCCGGCGGGCGGTCGCCGGAGCGGTGGGAGAGGTCTCGGTCGCGGTGCCGGCGACCGTGGGCTCCGGAGCCTGCTCGACGGTCGACTGATCGGCGGGCCGCATCCAGACCGAGCCCGCCACACCCACGGACACCGCCACGGCGGCGGCCACGGCGACCGCGACCCGCAGTGTCCGGCGCCGCCGGTGCGGCGCGGCGGGCAGCGTGCCGGGGGAGGTCAGCGCCTTGCGGGCGGCCTCGGCCATCAGCGTGGCCGAGGCCCAGCGCGCGTCGGGCGTCTTCTCCAGAGCCCGCGCGACCACCTGCCGCGGCCCCTGCGGCACCTCGTCGGGCAGCCGGGGAATGGGGGAGTTGAGGTGCTTGAAGATGATCTGTACGGGAGTGTCGCCCTGGAACGGCAACTCGCCGGTCAGGCACTCGTACGCCACCACGCCCAGCGCGTAGACGTCGACCGCGGGCGTCACGTTGCTGTCGGTGGCCATCTCGGGCGCGCAGTAGCCGGCCGAGCAGAGCATCGTCCCGGTCGCCGTGAGATGCGCGGCCGACACCGAGTGCGCGATGCCGAAGTCGGTGAGCACCACCCCGCCACCGGGCTTGACCATGAGGTTGGCCGACTTGACGTCGCGGTGCACGATGCCCTGCGCGTGCGCGGCGGCCAGCGCGTCGGCCACCTCCACGACCAGCCGCATCGTGGCCTCGATGCCGAGCGGCCCGCGCCGCAGGACGCGGTCGAGCGACTCGCCCGGCACGTATGCCATGACCAGGAAGCTGACCTGGCGGCCGTCGACCTCGGCGACGCCGTAGTCGTAGACGTCGACCACGCCGGGATGCCTGAGCGTGGCCATGGCCCTGGCCTCGTTCTGGAAGCGCTGGGCGAAGGAGGGGTTTTCGGTGAGGGCCGGGATGAGCACCTTGACGGCCACCGTACGGCCGAGCACCGTGTCGTCGGCACGCCACACCTCGCCCATGCCGCCACCGCCGAGACGGTCGCCGAGCACGTAGCGGTCATTGAGGGTGGTCCCCTGGCCTAGCACGTTCTCCAGGCTAACCCCGCGCCCCGTATGCCATCGTCGATATGACACACCCGGTAACGCCAAAGGCCCCCGCCACGTGGGCGGGGGCCTTTGAGAGACGCGGGTCAGGCGGACGCGGCGTCCTTCTCACGGTTGCGCAGGGCGCGCTGGACGCCGTCGGCGCCTTCGAGGATCAGCCGGCGCAGCGCCTGCGGCGGCTGGTTCGCCGCCAGGTAGTCGTGCGCGGCCTGAACCGTCTCCGGCTCGATGACCAGCGAGGGGAAGCACCCGATGGTGAACGTGGACGCCTGGTCGAACGTCCACTCCTGGTAGAGCCGCCCCACTTCGGCGAAGTATTTCTCCCGGTAGGGAGCCAGCAGCTCGGCGTGGTTGGCGTCCTGGAAGCCGCCGATCGTGGTCCTGGCGATGTGGTTGGCCAGCTTGCCGGCCACGATCCGCTCCCACGCCGCCGCCTTGGCCTCGGCCGTCGGGATCGCGGCCCGGCACTGCGCGGCCGACCGCTCACCCGTCGCCGTAGGGTCCCGCTCCAGCTCGGCGTCGATGTCGGCCTCGGCCAGCTTGCCGCCGGAGACCAGCGCGTGCACGAGCGTCCAGCGCAGGTCGGCGTCCACGGTCAGGCCGCCGGGCACCGCCGAGCCGTCGAGGATGCCCGCCAGCAGGGCCAGGTCCTCCTCGGAGGTGGCCACCGGCGCGAACGCCTGCAGGAAGGCGAGCTGGTGGTCGGAGCCCGGCGCGGCCGAGCCGAGCAGCGAGCGCAGCTCGGTGGCCAGCAGCGCCAGCCCTTCGGCCCGCCAGGCCGGGTCGGCGTACTGCTGCACGGCCATGCGCCCCTGCCGCAGCACCGCCTGCAGGACCGTGATGTCGGCGACGGTCCCGACGCCGGAGACGACCAGCTTGACGTAGTCGCGCGTGGACATCTCGCCGTCGCGGGTCATGTCCCAGGCCGCCGACCAGCACAGGGCGCGCGGCAGCGACTCGGTGAACGCGGCGATGCCGCCGTCGACCAGCGTCCGCAGCGAGCCGGCGTCGAGGCGGATCTTCGCGTAGGTCAGGTCGTCGTCGTTGAGCAGCACCAGGTCGGGCTGCTCCGCGCCGATGAGCTGGGCCACGGAGGTACGGGCGCCGACCACGTCCAGCTCGACCCGCTTGGTCCTGGTCAGCTTGCCGCCGGCCAGCGAGTAGAGCCCGATCGCGATGCGGTGCGAGCGCAGCGTCGGGTAGTCGGCCGGGGCCTCCTGCAGCACCTCGAACTTGGTGAAACGGCCGCCGGACACCTCGAACTCCGGGCGCAGCGTGTTGACCCAGGCGGTCTCCAGCCACTCCTTCGACCAGGCGGACAGGTCGCGGCCCGAGGTCCGCTCCAGGGCGTTGAGCAGGTCTTTCAGCTCGGTGTTGCCCCAGGCGTGCTCGGCGAAGTAGTCGCGTACGCCGGCCAGGAAGTTGTCCAGGCCGACGTAGGCCACGAGCTGCTTGAGGACCGACGCGCCCTTGGCGTAGGTGATGCCGTCGAAGTTGACCTCGACCGCCTGCATGTCGGGGATGTCGGCGGCGATGGGGTGGGTGGAGGGCAACTGGTCCTGGCGGTAGGCCCAGGCCTTCTCCACGTTCGCGAACGTGGTCCACGCGCCCTTGCCCCACCGCGTGGCCTCGGCCTGCGCGAGCACGGACATGTAGGTGGCGAACGACTCGTTCAGCCACAGGTCGTCCCACCAGCGCATGGTGACGAGGTCGCCGAACCACATGTGCGCCATCTCGTGCAGGATCGTCTCCGCGCGCCGCTCGACCACCGCGTCGGTGACCCGGGAGCGGAAGACGTAGTCCTCCAGGAACGTCACGCAGCCCGCGTTCTCCATGGCGCCGGCGTTGAACTCGGGCACGAAGAGCTGGTCGTACTTGCCGAACGGGTAGCGCACCCCGAACACGCGGTGGAAGAAGTCGAAGCCCTGCCGGGTGACCTCGAGGATGTTGTCGGCGTCGAGGTGCTCGGCGAGTGAGGCGCGGCAGTAGATGCCGAGCGGGATGCCGTCGTGCTCGGAGGTCACCTTGTGGTACGGCCCGGCCACCAGCGCGGTGATGTACGTGGACATGACCGGCGTGGCCGGGAACTCCCAGCGCCTGGCCGCCTGCACGGTGCCGTGCCTGCCGGTCGCCTCGGGCAGCTCGGTCACGTTGCCGGCGGCGGCGTTGGAGACGACCTCCCACGCGGCCGGGGCGAGCACGGTGAGCTGGAAGGTGGCCTTGAGGTCGGGCTGGTCGAAGCAGGCGTACATGCGGTGCGCGTCGGCCGTCTCGAACTGGCTGTGCAGATAGACGCGCTGGTCGACCGGGTCGACGAAGCGGTGCAGGCCCTCGCCCGTGCGCATGTAGGTGCAGTCGGCGTCGATGCGCAGCTCGTTGGACTCGGCGAGCGAGGGGAGCGGGAGGCGCCCCTTCTCGGCGTCGTAAGCGGACACGTCGAGGTCGGCGCCGTTCAGCGTGACCTGGCGGACGTGGGCACCGTGCAGGTCGATGAAGGTGGACGCGCCCGGCCGGGTGCTGGTGAAGCGGACCGTCGTGACGCTCTCGAAGCGCTCGTCTCCCTCCGTCAGGTCGAGTGCGACCTCGTACGACTCGACCTTCAACAGCCGGGCGCGCTCACGAGCCTCGTCCCGGGTCAGGTTGCCTGCCAAGTTGCGCTCCTTTTCACCACTTCGTCGGGGTTGTCCGTATCCTGCCATGCCGGGAATAGGACCCGAACCACCTCAGGTTATGGCCAGACATGGTTGAGAAGACTCCTGTGGACCTCTGGTTCGATCCTTCCTGTCCGTTTGCCTGGATCACGTCACGATGGCTGCTCGAAGTCGAGAAGGTTCGCCCTGTCGAGCCTCGATGGCGGCTGATGTCCCTGCACATCCTCAACGAGGACAAGGACGTCCCGGATGAATACAAGCGGGGCGCACGGAAGAATCTCGGTTCGGTCAGGGTGGTCGCCGCCGCGGCGGCCCAGCACGGCGAGGAATACGTCGGGCGGCTCTACACCGAGCTCGGCACGCGCCTGCACAACCAGGGCATGAAGAAGGACCCCGACCGGCTCCGCGAGGTCAACGAGGCCGCGCTCGAGGCCGTGGGCCTCGACAGGAAGCTCGCCGACGCGATGGACTCCGACGCCTACGACGAGGCCATCCGCGCCTCCCACGACGAGGGCATCACGCTCGTCGGCCAGGAGGTCGGCACGCCGATCATCCGGGTGGGCGCCAACGCCTTCTTCGGGCCGGTGATCACCAAGATCCTCAGGGGCGAGGACGCGGGCCGGCTCTGGGACGGCGTGCTCGCGGTCACCGCGTACGAGGACTTCTTCGAACTGAAGCGCTCGCGCGTCAAGCGGCCCAGTTTCGACTGACATTTCAGGCTTTATTCTGCAAGCCGTCGTACGCTGACGAAGAGAAGGCTGGTAGCGGTGGAGAAGGCTTATCCTCCACTCAGGATGAGCCCTCGCCTTGCCGCCCGATGCGCTGTCAGGATGGTGGCTATGCGTCAGCTGTACATCGGCGGCTCCTGGACCGCTTCGGCATCGGACGAACCCATCGAGGTCGTCAACCCGGCTACGGAAGAGATCATCGACCGGGTGCCCGCGGGCTCTCCCGACGATGTCGAGGCGGCCGCGGAGGCCGCCAGGAAAGCCTTCCCCTCGTGGTCGCGGACGTCCGCCGCGGAGCGGGGCAAACTGCTCGGCGCCGCGGCCGAGCTGCTGAAACAGCGCGCCGACGAGATCGCCAAGATCATCGCGACCGACATGGGCTCGCCGCTGGGCTTCGCGCTCAAGGTGCAGACGCTCATGCCGGCCACGGTCCTGGCCTCCTACGCGGCGCTGGCCGAGAGCCATCCGCGCGAGTCGCGGGTGGGTAACTCGCTCGTGGTCAAGGAGCCCATCGGGGTCGTCGCCGCGATCACCCCGTGGAACTACCCGCTGCACCAGATCGTCTGCAAGGTGGCCCCGGCGCTGGCCGCGGGCTGCACGGTGGTGCTCAAGCCGAGCGAGGTGGCGCCGCTGGCCGCGTACGCGATGGCGGAGATCTTCGACGAGGTGGGCCTGCCGCCGGGCGTGTTCAACCTGGTCAGCGGCCGGGGTCCGGTCGTCGGCGAGGCCATGGCCGCCCACCCCGAGGTCGACATGGTCTCCTTCACCGGCTCGACCGCCGCCGGCCGCCGGGTCGCCTCGCTGGCCGCCGAGTCGGTCAAGCGGGTCGCGCTCGAACTCGGCGGCAAGTCGGCCAACGTCATCCTGCCCGACGCCGACCTGGGCCTGGCGGTCAAGGTCGGCGTGGCCAACTGCTTCGTCAACGCGGGCCAGACCTGCTCGGCGTGGACCCGCATGATCGTCCAGCGCGACCAATATGACGAGGCCGTGCGGCTGGCCGTCGAGGCCGCGCGCGGCTACCGGGTCGGCGACCCCTTCGACGAGTCCAGCAGGATCGGCCCTCTCGTGTCCGCGGCCCAGCGCGACCGCGTGGTCCGCTACATCAACCGGGGGCAGGAGGAGGGTGCCCGGCTGGTGGCGGGCGGCACCGAGCGGCCGCACGAGCGCGGGTTCTACGTCGAGCCCACGGTGTTCGCGGGGGTGGAGCCGGGGATGACGATCGAGCAGGAGGAGATCTTCGGCCCGGTCCTGTCGCTGATCCCGTACACGAGCGAGGACCAGGCCGTCCAGATCGCCAACGACACCAAATACGGGCTGGCCGGCGCCGTCTGGTCGGCCACCGAGGAGCACGCGGTCGCGGTCGCCCGCAGGTTGCGCACCGGGCAGGTGGCCATCAACGGCGGCCGGTTCAACCCGCTGGCCCCCTTCGGCGGCTACAAGCAGTCCGGCGTGGGCCGTGAGCTGGGCGAACACGGGCTGGAGGAATACCTGGAGGTCAAGTCGCTCCAGCTCTAGCGCGCCGTCAGATCATCAGCCCGCCGCTGGCCACCACGTTCTGGCCGGTGACCCACCGGCCGTCGGGGCCGGCCAGGAAGGCGACCACGGCGGCGATGTCGTCGGGCCGGCCCAGCCGCTGCAGCGCGGTGAACGCCGGTGTCTGCTCCAGCGCCTCCGGCGGGTTGGCGCCGCGGAGCATGTCGGTGTCCGTGGCGCCGGACGAGACGACGTTCACCGTGATCTCACGCCCGCCCATCTCGCGCGCCGCCACCTTGGCGAACTGCTCGATGGCCGCCTTGCTGGCGCAGTAGAGCGCCAGGGTCGGCGCCGGGATCTGGGTGTTGAGCGTGGAGATGTTGACGACGCGCCCGCCGTCGCGCATCACCCGCTGCGCCCACTGCAAGGACAGGAAGACGGCCCGGGTGTTCACCGCGAACACCCGGGCGTAGTCCTCGTCCGTGACGTCGGCGATGAGTTTCTGCGGCTCGGCGGTGGCCGCGTTGTTGACGAGGATGTCCACCCCGGGCAGCCGCGCCTCCGCCTCGGCGAACAGCCGCTCCAGGTCCCGCTCGTCTCCTAGATCGGCCTGTACGGGGTGCGCGCCCGTCTCCTTGGCGACCTGCTCCGCCGCCTCGGCCGAGTGCTGGTAACAGAAGACCACGTCCGCGCCGTCGCTGGTCAGCCGCTCCACGATGGCCTTGCCGATGCCCCTGGAGCCGCCGGTCACCAATGCGCCTTTTCCGGAAAGTACGCTCATACGCTCCAACCTATGCGCGGAGCATGATCTTGCGAGCCTCCGGTTTGGGGAGCCGGTCGACGTACAGCCTGCCGTCGAGGTGCTCGGTCTCGTGCTGGAAGCAGCGGGCCAGCGAGCCGCGGGCCTTGACGCGGACCGGGCGCCGCAGCCGGTCGAACCCCTCCACGGTCACGCCCGCGGCCCGCGCGACCGGGGCGTAGATCGGCTGGCGCGTCTGGCGGTCGGGCACGGACAGGCAGCCCTCCTCGTCGAGCACCTCCTCCGGGTCGTCGACGGTCAGCAGCGGGTTGACGACGTGGCCCTTGCGGCCGCTGATGTCGTAGACGAACAGCCGCCGCGACACGCCGATCTGCGGGCCGGCCAGGCCCACGCCGTTGACCGCGTACATGGCCTCGAACATCTCGTCGATCAGCCGGCGCAGCTCGCGGTCGAAGTCCGTCACCGGCTCGGCGGGCGTGCGCAGGACGGGGTCGCCGAGGACGCGGATGTCTCGCATGGCTGTCTGCTTTCGCTTGCGTAAGGACTGGGCAACGGTGGGGGTCCTTACTCTAGCGAGCGAGCCCGATCGCCGGGGCTGTGGAAGACTGGTCGGGTGCGTGTCTACATCGGTGCCGACCATGCCGGCTATGAGCTCAAGAACCACCTCGTGTCCTGGCTCAAGGACCACGGGCACGAGGTGACCGACTGCGGTCCCTTCGTCTACGACGCCGAGGACGACTATCCCGCGTTCGTCCTGCGGGCCGCCGAGGGCGTCGCCGGCGACCCCGGCAGCCTGGGAGTGGTGATCGGCGGGTCGGGCAACGGCGAGCAGATCGCCGCCAACAAGGTGCGCGGCATCCGCGCGGCCCTGGCCTGGAGCGAGGAGACCGCGAGCCTCGCGCGCGAGCACAACAACGCCAACGTGGTCAGCGTCGGCGCCCGCATGCACTCCACCGAGGACGCCACCCGGTTCGTGGAGGTCTTCCTGACCACCTCGTTCTCCGGCAGCGAGCGTCACAGCAGGCGGATCGCGCAGCTGGCGACCTACGAGACGATCGGCCAGCTGCCCTCGCTGCCCTAGGCCTTGCGCTTGGAGTCGCGCCTGGGCATCTCGTCGCGCAGGGGCCGCCGGTCGGCGGCCTCCTGCTGCTCTTTCGCGGGTTTCGACACGTCGCGGGCACGCATGGCGATGACCGCCGTGATCTGCAGACTTTGCAGCGCCATGCCTTGGAGCCTACGTCACGGCGGCCTCGCCGCCAGAAAACGCCGCCAGAAAACGCCGCCAGAAAACGCCGTCAGAAGACCAGGCCGCCCCAGGGCTTGGGGCTCCACGACATGGCGGTGGCCAGCGCCCGCACGGCGCCGGCCGTGTGCTCGCCGATCAGGCCCGCCTGCAGGCGCTCCATGAGCGTGCCGTCGCCCATGTACGCCGACCCGAGCGCGCTCACCGGCACCGTCATGTCCGGCTCCTCCTCCACGGGCTTGCACTCCGCGCCCGACAGGTCGGCGGTGAGCCGCCAGCGCCGGGCGTTCCACGGGCACACGTCGTCCTCGACCTCGATGACGACGTCCACGGGCGCGGAGTAGGCCCGCGAGGTCAGCGCCCTGTCCACCTCGACCAGGCGGACGTACAGCTCGTCCTGCCAGCCGGCGCGAAGCCGGCGCGGGTCGGCCAGCAGTGCGATCAGCGGGTCGTCCACCGGCCTGCTGCCGGCCGTGACGGTGGTGGCCAGGTCGCGGTCGAGCAGGCTGCGCCAGAGCAGCGCATAGGCGGCGGGGTCGGTCGCCTCCAGCTCGTTGAGCCGCACCTGGTTGTCGGCCAGGCCGTGGGCGTCCCAGTTCGACTTGATGCGGAAGAGGGCGTAGCCGCGGACGCCGCCGTCGTCCTCGGCCAGGATCGCGCGCAGCGGGCCGGCGCCGTGCTGGTCGTACTCCTCGTC
This sequence comes from Nonomuraea solani, assembly GCF_900108335.1. Taxonomy (GTDB): domain Bacteria; phylum Actinomycetota; class Actinomycetes; order Streptosporangiales; family Streptosporangiaceae; genus Nonomuraea; species Nonomuraea solani. The sequence continues at coordinate 22,971 of NZ_FNVT01000006.1, read as the reverse complement.
GGCGAGGATGCCGGTCCAGTTGTGCGGCTTGCGCTCGTAGCGGCCGGGGCGGTGGGTCACGATCGAGGCGAACAGCTTCTCCAGCTCGGCGCGTACGTCGGCGGGCTTGACGACCTTGAGCCTGAGCGCGGGGTCGGCAGGGGCGCCGGGCACGAAGGCCGACGCGTGTTTGTCGATCTTGAAGGACAGCTCGCCGGCGGCCCGGCCGTAGCCGTACCTGCCGTAGATGAGCGACTCGGAGGCGTACAGGGCGGCGACGCACTCGCCGCGCTCGTGTACGTCGTTGAGCTGCCTGCGCATCAGCGCGGACAGCACGCCGCGGCGCCGATGGGAGGGCAGCACGCTGACGGAGGTGACGCCGGCGACGGGAAGTTGCCCGCCGGGGACCGTCATCGTGAGGCTGAGGACGGAGGTGACGCCCGCGATGTCGTCGCCGTCGAAGGCGGCGAGCGTGCGGTCGAACTCGGTCTCGGTCTTCCACCGCTCGGACTGCTGGGGGTGGGGCGTCCAGCCGAACGCCTCCTCGAGAACCCGGCCGAAGGCCGGCCACTCGGACTCGTCAATCGGACGGATCGGATACGTCATCCGTCCACGGTAGGAGCGGGCAAAGGGGGAGGGCCACCCAATATCCGTGCTTAATGATCAAGGCGTTGGTCAAGTGGGCTGCCCAAACAGGGGTCAGACCGATACAGTCAGGCGCATCATGAGTTCCCGTCAGGCGCCGCTGATCCCGCCTCGGGTCCGAGCGGTCCTGGTGCGGGTGCCTTTTCTGGTCGCCGCCGTGCGCTTCGCCCGGCGCGATCTGCTGGCGCGCGACCGCAACCTGCTCATCACGCTGATCGTCGTCGCCCTCGTCATCGGGGTCCTGGCGGCGGAGGTCTCCAACGAGTGGTTCTCGCCCTCGCTGCTCATCCTCGTCACCCTGATCGGCGGGCTCCAGCTCCGGCTCGGCAGCCTCGTCAAGCTGCTCGTGGGGGTCGGCGCCGCGCTCGGCTACATCGCGCTCCAGCTCGGCGTGGGCCGGATCGGGCTCGGGCTGACCGTGACCATCGGGTTCACCACCGTGCTCGCCGTGCTCATGGCCCGCACCAGGGGCAAGCTGGGCGTTCAGGGGCTGCGCGGCGACGCCATGCTGCTGGAGCTGCGCGACCGGCTCAGGAGCCAGGGCGAGCTGCCGCCGCTGCCCAAGGACTGGGGCGGCAAGGTGGTGCTCAAGCAGGCGGGCGGGTCCTCGTTCGGCGGTGACTTCCTGGTCTCCATGCGCGACGGCGACTCCGTCGAGATCGCCCTGGTCGACGTGTCCGGCAAGGGTGTCGACGCGGGCACCAGGGCGCTGCTGCTGTCGGGGACGTTCGGCGGGCTCCTCGGCTCGGTCGGCGACTTCCTGCCCGCGTGCAACGCCTACCTGCACCGGCAGCGGGGCGACGAGGGATTCGTGACGGCCGTGCACGTGCGCCTCGACCTGGCGACGGGCGACTACACGATCACCTCGGCCGGGCATCCGCCGGTGGTGAAGTTCGACGCGGGCACGGGCAACTGGCAGGTCGCCACGGCCAAGGGCGTGGTGCTCGGCGTGGTGCCCGACCTGCACTGCGAGCCCGACAGCGGCACCCTGCGCAAGGGCGACGCGCTGCTGCTCTACACCGACGGGCTGATCGAGCAGCCCGGCCGTGACATCGACGCCGGGCTCGACCGGCTGCTCGGCGAGGCGGAGCGGCTGCTGCCCTCCGGGTTTCGCGACGGCGCCAAGGCCCTGGTCAACGCCATGGCCTCGGGGCACAACGACGACTGTGCGCTGGTGCTGATCTGGCGTCCGTAGTGACGTTTTAAACGGGTCAGGTCGTGATGGCGGTCACTGGCAGTGGCTTCGCCCGGCTGAGATCCTCTAGGGGTCCGGGCCCCGGCGGAGCGGCGCGGCTCCACCGGGCCCGTACGATCATCCCGTCACAGCCAGCCGCAGTCGCTCGCGATGCGTACGGCGTCGAGCCGGTTGCGCGCCCCGGTCTTGCACATGATGCGCGACAGATGGTTGCGCACGGTCCCCACCGACAAGAAGAGCTCGTCGGCGATCTCCGTCGAGCGCGCCCCGCCCGCCGCGATCCGCAGCACGTCGAGCTCCCGCCGCGTCAGCGGGTTCGTCGCGCACTGGAGGGCGGCCACGGCCAGCTCGGCCTCGATGGCCCGATCGCCCGCCGCGACCTGGCGCACGCCCTCGATGAGCCGCTCCGGCGGCACGCACAGGCTCATGAACCCGAGCGCCGGTCCGGCCAGCATCGTGCGCACCTGCCCTGGGTTGGGGTTGGCCGACAGGATCAGGATCCCGCAGCGCGGCGCCTGCCGGGCCAGCCGGGTGATCACCGCCGGGCCCGGCAGGTCGAGATCGACCACGGCCACGTCGGGCTCGGCGGCCCCCGCCGCCCGCACCACCTCCTCCGTGCTGCCCGCCTCGGCGACGACCCGCAGGTCGGGCTCGGCTCCGAGAGTGGCGAGCAAACCACGGCGCACCAGCGGCAGGTGCTCGGCGATGAGAATCCGGATCAAGACGTCCCCCTCCGTCGTCTCCCAGCGTGATCGCGTGATTCCGTACTGTCAATGCCGATCGAAAGCGCGGCGCCATGGGGTGCGGGGAGTTCGACTACTCTGGGGCTGTTCCGTCCTTCTGCTGCCGGGGAGCGCGCCCAGATGAACTGGCTCTACCTTGCGGGGATCATCCTTTTCGTTCTCGGACTGATGTTCTCCATCGCGCTGCACGAGCTCGGCCACCTGGTGCCGGCCAAGCTCTTCGGTGTCAGGGTGACCCAATACATGGTCGGCTTCGGCGGCACGGCCTGGTCGCGGCGCAGGGGCGAGACCGAATACGGCATCAAGTGGATTCCGTTCGGCGGCTACATCCGCATGATCGGCATGCTGCCCCCGCGGCCCGGCGACGACCCCGGCAAACTCAGGAGCACGGCCACCGGCCCGTTCCAGGGCCTGGTCGAGTCCGCCCGCGACGCCGCGCAGGAAGAGGTGCGCCCCGGCGACGAAGATCGGGTCTTCTACCGCAAGAAGTGGTGGCAGAAGGTCATCATCATGTCCGGCGGCCCGGCCATGAACTTCGTGCTCGCCTTCGTCTTCTTCAGCATCCTGCTGGTCGGCATCGGCCTGCCCACCTGGGCGCCGATCGTCTCGCCCGACACCAACACGTGCGTGATCCCCATGTCGGAGCAGCGCACCCAGTGCAAGGCCACCGACAAGCCCACGCCCGCCGCCCAGGCCGGCCTGAAGCCCGGTGACCACATGGTCTCCTTCGGCGGCCAGAAGATCGGCTCCTGGACCGACGCCACCCGCCTGATCCGCTCCCACGGCCCCGGCCCGGTGCAGCTCGGCATCCTGCGCGACGGCAAGCCGATGACGCTCAACGTCACGCTCATCGCCCAAGACAGGCCCAACCTGCAGGACCCGAAGAAGATCGACAAGAACGTCGGCTTCCTCGGCGTGCTGCCCACCGAGGTCATGCAGCAGCAGAGCATGGGCGAGGTCGTCGGCTACATGGGCGCGCTGACGGCCAGGGTGGCCGGGTCGCTGCTCAACCTGCCGGAGAAGATGGTCGGCGTCTGGCACGCGGCCTTCTCGGGCGAGGCGCGCGACCCCGAGGGCCCGGTGGGCGTGGTCGGCGCGGGCCGCATGGGCGGCGAGATCCTCGCCTCCGACCTGTCCAACGAGAAGAAGATCGCCATCTTCGTCAACCTGCTGGCGGGCTTCAACCTGGCGATCGGCACCTTCAACCTCATCCCGCTGCTGCCGCTCGACGGCGGGCACGTCGCGGGCGGGCTGTGGGAGGGCCTCAAGCGGGCGTTCGCCAGGATCATGCGCCGGCCGGAGCCGGCCTACGTGGACATCGCGAAGGTGCTGCCGCTGACGTACGCGCTCGCGATCGTGATGATGATCATGGCCGGCCTGCTGGTGTACGCCGACCTGGTCAACCCGCTCACGCTCACGAACTGACGCCGTCCCGCGGCCATCACGTCGAGGCGATGGCCAGCAGCAGCGGGGCGGCCGACACCCCGGTCAGCACGGCAGGGACGGTGATTCCCTTGACGTCCCTGGCCCGGAGGTGCGTGACCACCGCGCCGGCGAAGTAGAGCACGACGCCGGCGGCGGCCGCGATGCCGAGAGGGCGGTAGAAGATCCCGGCGAGCAGGCCGAGCGCGCCGGCGATCTTCAGCCCGGCCAGGAGCGGAAACCAGCCCGGCGGCACCCCGAGATCGGTCATGGTCTTCGTCACTCCCTGCTCCCTGGCCAGGAGAAGACCTCCGGAGGCCAGCAGGAGCAGGGACGACAGGGCGGCTACGACGATGTAGGCAACGTTCATGCCCGCAACTCTGGCCAGCCTGAGGAGCCGCAGGGAGACCGCGCTGAGGATGGCACCGGCAGGGCCACGCTGAGCGTCAGTTCATCGAGATGTGCACGTGGTCGTAGTGGTTCTCCGTGACGCTGCCGCGGTCGGACATCGTGCTCCAGCCGGAGCCCTGGTTGATGCGCTGCTTCCAGATCACGTACTTGATGCCGAGCCGGCTCTTGTTCTTGATCGCCCAGTCCGCGATGCGGTCTCCGAGCGACACGTTGCCGGCGCTGGGCATCGAGCCGCCCGTGCTCATCATGAAGTCGCAGGCCCGGCCGAGCGGGTGCTCGCCGCTGGAGCCCGAGCGGAAGCAGCCCACCTCGAACGGCAGCGCGAAGTTCTTCTCCACCTGCGCCTTCATCAGCCGCGTACGTGAGGTGATGTTGTCCGTGCCCGAAGGGAGCTCGGGGGCCCAGGAGCCGTCGGAGTTCTTGCCCGAGCCGAACGGCACCAGGTCCTGGAGCTTCTTCTGGATGTCCTTGATGACGTCCTCGGCCTCGTCGCGCTGGCCGGCCACCGTGGCCGTGTCGTCGCGGATCTTGGAGGCGAGCTCGGTGGCCTCGTCGCTGGCCCTCTTCTTGTCGTCCCTGGCCGTGGCCACGCCCTGCACGATGGCCTGCTGTTCGGCCGTGAGCTGTTCGAGCAGGGCCGCGCTGGTGCTGTTGTCCGGGAGCATGAAGGCGGGAACCGAGGGGTCGGCGTTCTGGTAGCGCAGCTGGGCGATCTCGGCGACCCGCCGCTCGGCCGTCGCCAGGCTCTGCTCGGCGGTGGCCAGCTTCGCCTTGGCCGCCTTGGCGGCGTCCTGCGCCTTGGCCAGCTCGACGCGCTTGAGGTTGTACTTCTCGATGAGCTTGTCGACCTTGGTGTTGAGCTGCTTGAGCTGGGTGCGGAGCTGGGATTCCGTCGGTTTCGGGTCAGCCGTCGCCGCGGTTGCCGGAAGGACGGCGAACGCGGTGGCGGCGATGAGACCGATGGCAAGTTTCGCGGGGGACGAAGCCGCCACGTAGGTGTTCCTCTCCCTCTGCCGGCCGGGTTAGCTGACGGGTTCGGGCATGGGAGGCTGCGATTCCCTACCACCGAAGTGGATTCACCCCAGGTGCGGATTGGGTCCCCGGCTCCCGGGTGACGCGCCCGGGATTAGGCGATGCACCGGCCATTACGGCCGGTGCATATGGGGATATTAGTGGTAGATCACGAGTCATGCGACCTTAAGTAGAAATCTATTAGTGATCTACTTGTGATCGAAGCATGCGTGCGGCCTCCTCAGGCAGCACGTCGTTCACGAAGGCGCCCATCGCCGACTCGGAGCCCGCCAGGAACTTGAGCTTGTTCGGCGCCCGCCGGATGCTGAACAGCTCCAGGTGCAGGTAGGCCAGCTCACGGTCCTGCCGCACCGGCGCCTGGTGCCAGGCCGAGATGTACGGCATCGTCATCCCGAACAGCCCGTCGAAGGCGCGCAGGACCGAGGTGTACAGCGGCGCGAACGCGGCCCGCTCCTCCTCGGTGAGCGCGGCCAGGTCGGGCACCTGCCGGTGCGGATAGACGTGCACCTCGTACGGCCAGCGCGCGGCGGCGGGCACGAAGGCCGTCCACAGCTCGTTGGCGGCCACCACCCGCGTCCCCGCCGCCCGCTCGGCGGCCAGCACGTCGGCGAACAGGTTGCCGGTGTAGCGGGACGCGGCGCCGAGCTGCAGCTTGGTCCTGGGCGTGACGTACGGGTATGCGTAGATCTGGCCGTGCGGGTGGGCGATCGTGATGCCGATCTCCTCACCCCGGTTCTCGAAGCAGAACACCTGCTCCACGCCCTCGATCGCGGACAGCTCGGCCGTGCGGTCGGCCCACGCCTCCATGACGAGCTCCACCTGGGCGTCGGAGAGCTTGGAGAAGGAGGAGGAGTGATCGGAGGTGAAGCACACCACCTCACACCGCCCCACCGCCGGACGGACCTCACTCAGGCCCCCTACATCCCCATAGGTCCCGAAATTTCCGGAGAAGGAGGGGAAGCGGTTCTCGAACACCACCACGTCGTAGTCGTACGACGGGATCTCCGTCGACCGCGCGTCCGTCGACGGGCACAGCGGGCACTCGGCGGTGCCACCGGTCGGCAGGAACGTCCGCGTCTGCCGGTGCCCGGCGATCGCGACCCACTCCTCGGTCAGCGGGTCGTAGCGCAGCTCTGAGGCCACGGGCCGGGGCTCGAGGGGCCGCCGGTCGATCGCGCTCCTGTCGGCGTCGTCCCGCCGGTCGAAGTAGATCAGCTCTCGGCCGTCGGCCAGGTGGGTGATGGTGCGCTTCAAGGCGTGCCCTCCGCGATGATCAGTTCTCCGGCCCGTTCGGCCAGCTCCGTGCGTGCGTCCTGGGACAGCCCCGCGTCGCTGATGACCACGTCGGCCTCGGTCAGCTCGGCGATGGTGCTGATGCCGACCGTGTTCCACTTGGTGTGGTCGGCGGGGATGACCAGCCGGTGGGCGGCCGCGACCAGCTCTCTGTCGGTCTCCGACTCGAGCAGGTTGGGCGTGGTGAACCCGGCCCGCACGCTCATGCCGTGCACGCCCAGGAAGAGCGTGTCCACGTGCAGGCGGCGGATCGCTGACACGGCCACCGGGCCCACCAGGGCGTCGGACGGCGTGCGCACGCCCCCGGTCAGCACGACGGTGCGGTCGGCGCGCGGGTTGCGGTGGAAGACCTCGGCGACGGGGATCGAGTTCGTGATCACGGTCAGCTCGGGCACGCCGATCAGGTGATGGGCCAGCGCCCACGTGGTGGTCCCCGCCGACAGCGCCACGGCGGTGCCCGACCGGACGAGCTGGGCGGCGCGCCGCGCGATGGCCTCTTTCTCCTGCTGCTGGCGGGCGGACTTGGCGGTGAAGCCGGGCTCCTCGGTCGAGCCGGGGCCCAGGGCGGTCGCGCCGCCGTGCACCTTCTCCAGCAGTCCGCGCTCGGCGAGCACTTCGAGGTCGCGGCGGATGGTCATGTCGGAGACGCCGAGCTCGCGTACGAGATCGGCCACTCGGACGCCGCCGTGGCTGCGCACGCGTTCGAGGATCGTCTGCTGCCGCTGCTGTGCGAGCACGTCCGCCCCTTCCAACAGATTCCACCAAATTATGACACGGAATTGTTGGGGAATGTTAGTTCGGCTGGATCGCTTGCGCTGGTCAGCGTGGCGGGAGACGTTGGCATCTCCCAGTCGTACCGATCACGGGAGGCGAGCGGCTCATGGCCAGGCGCTCACGCAAGGGCAAAGCCCGCAAAAAGAAGAAGGCGAACCACGGCAAGCGTCCCACGGCGCGATGACCGGCGGGTGGCCGCCCTCCCCGGTGGCCACCCTCATTCTGGAAGTTCGGACAGCGCCCGGTCGATGCGCTCCTGCGGCAGCGTGAAGTCCTCGAGCCGGCCGGCCAGGTAGCGGTCGTACGCGCCCAGGTCGAAGTGGCCGTGGCCGCACAGCGCGGTCAGGATGACCTTCTCCTCGCCGCTCTCCTTGCAGCGCAGCGCCTCGGCGATGGTCTCGGCCAGCGCGTGGGTGGGCTCGGGGGCGGGCACGATGCCCTCGGTCCTGGCGAAGCGGAGGCCGGCCTCGAAGCACTCGCTCTGCGCGCGGGTGACCGCCTCGAACAGGCCCAGGTCGTACATGTGGGACAGCAGCGGCGACATGCCGTGATAGCGCAGGCCGCCCGCGTGGATCGGGTCGGGGACGAACGTGTGGCCCAGCGTGTGCATCTTGAGCAGCGGGGTGAGCCCGGCGGTGTCGCCGAAGTCGTAGGCGTACACGCCGCGGGTGAACGACGGGCAGGCGGCCGGCTCGACCGCGCGGAACACGGTCTCGATCCGTCCGGCCAGCTTCTCGCGCAGGAACGGGAAGACGAGGCCGGCGAAGTTGGAGCCGCCGCCGGTGCAGCCGATGACCAGATCCGGCATCTCGGGCAACTGGCCGAGCGCCTCCTCGCCGATCACGGTCTGGTGCATGAGCACGTGGTTGAGCACCGAGCCGAGCGCGTAGCGGGCGTCGGGCGTCGCGGCGGCCACCTCGACGGCCTCGCTGATCGCGATCCCCAGGCTGCCCGGCGAGCCGGGATCGTCGGCCAGGATCTTGCTGCCCGCGCCGGTCAGGGGTGACGGGCTGGCGTGGACGGTGGCGCCGTACACCTGCATGAGAGAGCGCCGGTACGGCTTCTGGTCGTAGGAGGCGCGCACCATCCAGATCTGGCATTCCAGGCCGAACTGGGCGCACGCGAACGCCAGAGCCGATCCCCACTGCCCGGCGCCGGTCTCGGTGGTGAGCAGCCGCACGCCCTCGCGAGCGTTGTAGTACGCCTGCGGGACGGCCGTGTTCGGCTTGTGGGACCCGGCGGGGGAGACGCCCTCGTACTTGTAGTAGATCCTGGCCGGCGTGTCGAGCGACCGCTCCAGCCGGCGCGCCCGGATCAGCGGCGTCGGCCGCCAGAGCCGGTAGACGTCCAGCACCTCCTCCGGGATCGGGACGAACCGCTCACCGCTCACCTCCTGCCCGATCAGCTCCATGGGAAAGAGCGGGGCCAGATCGCCGGGGCCGATGGGCTGCCGGGTGCCCGGGTGCAGCGGCGGGGGAGGCGGGGCGGGTAGATCAGGAACGATGTTGTACCAATCGCTGGGGATCACCGCTCCAGTCTGCGCCGATGGGACACCGCAATCCAGAGCCCCTATCGGTCGTCCCGCACCAGCACGGCGAGCCGCCCGGGATGATCGGCCCTGATCACCACGTCGGCGGCCCGCTGCGGGCGCGCCTCCCGCTCGTAGCGCTCGTACGCGGGCAGCCGCCACCGATCGCCCTCGGGCGTCCCCCGGTCGAGCGCGCCGGGAGACAGCCAGAGATGCGCGCTCACCTCGAACGTCAGCCCGCGCCCCAGCAGCAGCGTCCCGTCGACCACGACCACCCCGCCGGGCCCCAGTTCCTGGTACGGCAGCCGGTACGCCCGATCGATCCGGCTGTCCCACAACGCCGGCAGCACCCGCCCGGGCCCGCCGGGATCCAGCGGCTCCAGCACCTCCCGCCGCAGCGCCTTGGCATCGAGCCAGTCGTCGTAGAAGGCGTCGGGATCGGTCCTGCCGTACTCCAGCCGCAGCGACGCGGGCCGCAGGAAGTCACCGGCGGACACCCGCACCACGGGCCGCCCGCGCAGGCGGAGGGGCGCGACCAGCTCATCGGCCAGCGCCTCGGGCCGCGCGGCCGGCGCCCCATCGACGGCCACCCGCACCCACTCGCCCTGGGGCCGCCCGGAGATCAGCTCGGCCAGTTCTTCGACGAGGGCCGCACGGGAGATCGGTCGCGCACGCATCGATCTCAGCTTACGAGCGCCGCCGCGAAGACGCGGAAGGCCAGGCCTCCCGAATCGGGATGACCTGGCCTTTCGCGGTGTGGAGCGGACGACGGGAATCGAACCCGCGTAGCTAGTTTGGAAGACTAGGGCTCTACCATTGAGCTACGTCCGCGCGAACCGGTCGAACTCTGGTCTAGACTTCATCCGGTCGTCAGGGCAAAAGCGTACCGGAGTCCCGGAGCGCATGCGCACTCGGCGAGACGGGGCGTGGCGCAGCTTGGCAGCGCGCTTGCTTTGGGAGCAAGAAGTCGCAGGTTCAAATCCTGTCGCCCCGACCAGCCAGAAGGCCCCTTCCGATTCGGGAGGGGCCTTCTGCGTGACCGACCAGGAGATCGTGTCTCCTCGCCGCTCTCGAAGACGCGGTCCATCGCGGAAGATCGCGGGACAATCGTGGCTGTTCATGGGGTCAGACCTGGGAGTCGGGCGGTAGGGCGAAGGGGTCTTCGGGGAGGAAACAACCGTAATCCTGCAGCGGCATCTGGTCCTCGACCACGATCCGCTGGAGTTCGCCGGCGGGGGAAAGGCCGTCCGGGCGGTCCAGGACGCGTTGGCCCGGCCGCGGCCCGCCGTGGCCGCATCTGCTCGACGTCTCCGGTGCATCGGCTGCCAGACGACCGAAGCGGTCCAGCAGAATGTGCACCGCGTCGTACACATCGCGGACGTTTTCGGCCGCGCTTTCCTCACCGGCCTCGGGGTGGAGATCACGGTACGCCGCGCGGGCCGACGCCAGAAAACGCTCCGGATCCACGATCACCACGTCGCGGCGGGTGCGGACGCTGATCGTCATTCCAGCCGTCGGAACCGTCTGCTCATCCACCGTCCGAAGGTAGCCCATCCGGCCGAAGCCGCCCCAGGGCATTGGATCGCGGTGGACGGCTCACCGCCGCACGCCTATGTACGCCGGCTCGTCCACGGGCGGCCCCGCGATCTTCTGCCGCAGGTCGCCGGGCACGTCCGTACCTTGCGGTTTCTCCACCGAAACGATGACGTCAAGCCATGATCACCGGCACCTCGTCGATCCGGCGATCATGCAGCCGGACGGTGCACCCGGTGATCAAGGGCTGGCGTCACTGCTCGCCGTGCTGGGTGAAGCTGTGCTGGGTGAAGCGGAGCATGTTGCCGGACGGGTCGCGGAAGGCGCAGTCGCGCACCCCGTACGGCTGGTCGACCGGCTCCTGCAGCACCTCGCCGCCCGCGGCGCGGATGCGCTCGAACGTGGCGTCGCAGTCCTCGGTGTCGAAGATGACGCCGCGCAGCAGGCCCTTGGCCAGCAGTTCCGCGATGGCCGCCTTGTCGGCGGGCGAGGTGTTCGGGTCGGCCACGGGCGGTTCGAGCACGATGTCGACACCGGGCTGCGACGGCGATCCGACGGTCACCCAGCGCATCCCCTCGAACCCGACGTCATTGCGTACCTCCAGGCCGAGAACGTCCCGGTAGAAGGCGAGGGCCTTGTCGTGGTCGTCGACGGCGATGAAGCACTGCGAAAGCTTGATGTCCATGCGTGTCACGCTACGGACGACGGGCCGGGCTTTGCTTCTCCGTTCCTGACCGGTCGCGTGTAGATCTTGGCCACGCAGGCCGGGATGGCGGCGCCCTCGTCGTGGGGGCGGGCCCGGTAGGCGCTCGGGCTCTCGCCGACCAGCTCGGTGAACCGCGAGCTGAACGACCCCAGCGACGTACAGCCGACCTCGAAGCAGACCTCCGTCACCGACAGGTCACCCCTCCGCAGCAGCGCCTTGGCCCGCTCGATCCGGCGCGTCATCAGGTAGCTGTACGGCGTCTCCCCGAAGGCGGCGCGGAAGCTGCGGGAGAAGTGGCCGGCCGACATGAGGGCGACGCGCGCCAGCGCGGGAACGTCCAGCGGCTTGGCGTATTCGCGGTCCATCAGGTCACGGGCCCGGCGCAACCGGACGAGGTCCTCCAGCGTCGTCACCTCACCACCATCCCACAGGTGTATCTAGGTGCACCCATAACGGGTAATCAGCTCGATTCTCCTCCTCGATCACGAGCCGTAGCGTCGGACGTACCGGACGAGAAGGAAGGCAGACGATCATGAGCACCGCACCGCGTACCCGACAGACCGCCGCCGGCCGCGTGGGCAACGTCGCCCTGTGGGTCCTGCAGGTGGCCGTGGCCGGGTTCTTTCTGATGTCGGCCATGGGGAAGTTCACCAACGCCGAGCCGGCCGCGTCCACGTTCGAGGCGATCGGGTTCGGCGACTGGTTCCGTCACCTGGTGGGCGTGCTGGAGGTGGCGGGGGCGGCAGGGCTGCTCGTGCCGCGCCTGGCCGGGCTCGCCGGGCTGGCGTTCGTGGGGCTGATGGCCGGGGCGACGCTGACCGAGCTGCTCGTGTTCGGGGGCGGCGCGGTGCTGCCGCTCGTCACGCTCGTGCTCTGCGCCGTCATCGCGTGGGGGCGCAGGGAGAGCACGGCGGCGCTCGCCAGGCGATGAGCGGGCATGCTGAGGGCCGTGGACCTCTTCGCAGACGATCCGATGGCCCGCCCGCTGACCTACCCCGGCCGCATCCCGGACACCTCCGGCGTCCTCGTGGACGACGCGTACGTACCCCTGGGCCCGGAGGAGTGGGACGGGACGCTGGCCGCGCTGCTGGCGGGCGAGGGACAGCGGCCGCTGCGCGAACGTCACCGCGTCGTCGCCGTGGGCTCCAACGCCGCCCCCAGCCAGGTACGCAGGAAGTTCCTCGGCCACGGCGTACGCCCCATCGTCCCCATGACCATCGAGGACGTCCCCGGCATCGCCCCAGGCGTGTCCGCCCACGTCAGCAGATGGGGCTACGTACCGGCCGCGCCCATCGACACGCCGGGCGAGACCTCCAGGCTGTTCGTGCTCTGGCTGGACGAGCACCAGCTCGCCGCCCTGGATCTCACCGAGCCCAATTACCACCGCCGCCCGATCGCGCTGGAACGGCCCACCTACTGTTACACCGGCCGCCACGGCTGCATCGCCGACGCCCAGGGCCGCCCCCGCCGTCTGACGGCCCAGCGGCCCCTGATCCAGTCCCTCCTGGACGAAAGCCCCGAACTCCGCCACCTGTGCGGGACCACCCCCGACGCCTTCGTGGACAACGTCAGGGACGAGGGCGTACGCGAGGCCGTCTACCGTCTCTTCCAGCGCGGCCGCCGGGTGGAGGCAGGAGACACGGGCGGATAAGGTCTGACCTCGTGACAGACACTCGCATACCCCCGCCCATGACCGGCGACGAGCGGACCGTGCTGAACAACTGGCTCGAATGGCACCGCGGGACCATCGCCGTCAAGTGCGCGGGCCTGTCGGACGAGCAGCTGCGCGAGCGCTCGGCCGCACCCTCGACGCTCTCCCTGCTGGGCCTGGTCAGACACCTGGCGCACGTCGAGCGCGTCTGGTTCCGCCGCGTGCTCAACGGCGAGGACATCCCCAAGCTCTGGGACAAGGACCGCCACAACGACGCCGACTTCGACGAGGTCGGCGACGCCTCGGTGAAGGAGGCGTTCAGCACGTGGGAGGAGGAGGTCGAGCTCGCTCGCGCCATCTCGGCCGCCAAGCCGCTGGACGCCGTCGGCGACCGCAACGGGCAGGACTGCTCCCACCGCTGGATCCTCGTCCACGTGATCGAGGAGTACGCCAGGCACAACGGTCACGCCGACCTGCTGCGCGAGCGTATCGACGGCGTCACGGGCGACTAGCGGAACCGGCCCTCTTGGCGGGCACGAACACCATCCCGCCGAGGGGGTTGAAAGGTTACGCGCCCGCGTGGAAGAGCGCCCAGACGGCCTTGCCGCCGCGGGCCAGCGGGTCCCAGCCCCAGCACTGGCTGTACGTCTCGACGATGTAGAGGCCGCGCCCGTTCTCCGAGATGAAGTCGGGCTCCTTGGGCCGCGGCACCTCGTCACTCGGGTCCGCCACGGCGAGCAGGACGTGCGGTGACACCCGCATCAGCAGCAGCTCGATCTCCCGGCGCCCCGCCGCGTACATCGCGTACCTGACGGCGTTCGTCACCAGCTCGGAGACCACCAGCGCGGCGTCGTCGCTCAGTTCGTTCAGGCCCCAGCCGCGCAGTGTCGAGCGGGTCACGTCCCTGGCCGTCTTCACGGAGTCGGCCTGAAAGGGCAGCGGGCACGCGGTCGTGTACGGCTTCCCACCCATGAGCAGGTGGTCGAAGCCCACCTCCCGGGTGATCTGCAGGCAATCGGCAGTGGCCAGAGGATCCTCCACCATGCTGCCGATACCTCCCCGTTCAACCTTGGTTAGTGCATGTTTGGCCCAATATGCACTAAGCCATCATGGGTCACGACCGCCGCCGCTGCAAGACCCAAATGCACGTGCAGCTGCAATGTGCAGTAGCAAGCGGCGTTTTGGGGCATAACTCACCGAATCGGACACGGGGTTGAGACCTTGTCATACCCGGCAATGTGGTGTCACTGTGTGTGCGGACCTTGATAGGAGGCAAAGTGACGCAGAACCAGCCGGGTTCCGGGCCGACGGCGCTGCGCATCCTCCTGGGCTCCCAGCTGCGCAAGCTCAGGGAAGCGAAGAACGTCACTCGTGAGGAGGCCGGCCACCTCATCCGGGGCTCGGAATCCAAGATCAGCCGAATGGAACTCGGCCGAGTGGGGTTCAAAGAACGCGACGTCGCGGACCTGCTGACCCTGTACGGGGTCGTCGACCATCAGGCCCGCTCCGCCGTGCTCGACCTGGTCGCCACCGCCAATGAGCCTGGCTGGTGGCACCGGTTCAACGATGTCCTGCCCACGTGGTTCCAGGCGTACGTCGGCCTTGAGGAGGCCGCCGCCAGGATCAGGACCTACGAGGTCCAGTTCGTGCCGGGACTCTTGCAGACCAAGGAGTACGCAAGGGCCGTGGTGACCGCCGGTTCGGCGGGCATCGTGGCGGAGGAGATCGCCAGGAGGGTGGATCTCCGTCTGGAGCGCCAGCGGATGTTGGACAGGCCCGACGGGCCGGTCTTCTGGGCGGTGATCGACGAGGCGGCGCTCCGGCGGCCCATCGGCGGCGCCGAGGTGATGCGCGCGCAGATCGAGCACCTCATCGACCTGATGCGGCAGCCCAGCATCACGATCCAGATCATGCCGTTCAGCTTCGGTGGCCACAGCGCGGAGGGCGGCGCGTTCAGCATCCTGCGCTTCCCCGACACCGACCTGCCGGACGTCGTGTACGTGGAGCAGCTCGCCAGCGCGCTCTACCTGGACAAGCGCGAAGACGTGGACCGATACACCGAGGTGATGGAACGGCTCTGCGCCGTGAGTACCACCCCGGACGAGACGATCGAGTTGTTGCGTACGATCGCGGACGAGTTCTGACGGTCGCGGCGTCGTTGTTGGGTATGCATCTGCCCTAGACTGGCGTTCGGCGTTGGATCCCGCCGTAGCGGAGCATGCCCAACACCGCGCACATGTGGCCGCGGCGCGTGACCGTAGCGATGCACGCGCCCGCGATCACTCGTAGCTTGATCAAGGAGACCATTCCGTGAAGACCGCTGTCGAGGAGCTCAGCCCGACCCGGGTCAAGCTCACTGTCGAGGTGCCGTTCGACGAGCTGCGCCCGAGCATGGATGCGGCGTACAAGAAGGTCGCGCAGCAGGTGCGCGTCCCCGGGTTCCGGCCTGGCAAGGTTCCGGCCCGCATCATCGAGCAGCGCTTCGGCCGGGCGGTAGTGCTGGAGGAGACCCTCAACGACGCCGTGCCCAAGCTGTACGGCCAGGCCGTCGACGAGGTCGACGTGTTCCCGGTCAGCCAGCCTGACATCGAGGTCACGAAGATCGACGACGGTGAGCAGATCGAGTTCACCGCCGAGGTCGACATCCGGCCCAACTTCGAGGTGCCCGACTACCAGGGCGCCGAGGTCACGGTCGACTCCGCCGAGGTCTCCGACGAAGACGTGGACACGCAGCTCAACTCGCTGCGCCAGCGTTTCGCGACGCTGACCGGCGTCGAGCGGGCCGCGACGAGCGGTGACTTCGTCGTGATGGACCTGCGCGCCGAGATCAACGGCGAGAACATCGAGGAGCAGCAGGCCAGCGAGGTCTCCTACGAGGTCGGCGCCGGCTCCGTGCTGCAGGGCCTCGACGACGCGCTCGAGGGCATGTCCGCGGGCGAGGAGAAGAGCTTCAAGACCGAGCTCGTCGGCGGCGAGAACGCCGGCGAGGAGGCCGACGTCATCATCAACGTCAAGGCGGTCAAGGAGAAGGTGCTGCCGGAGCTGGACGACGAGTTCGCCCAGCTGGCCAGCGAGTTCGACACGCTCGACGAGCTGAAGAACAGCATCCGCGAGCAGGCCCGCCGCAACAAGCTGATCGACCAGGTCGTGCAGGCCCGCGAGAAGGCGCTCGACGCGCTGCTCGAGAAGATCGACATCCCGCTGCCGGACAGTGCGCTCAAGGCCGAGGTCGACGCGCGCAAGCACAACCTGGACCACCAGGTGTCCGAGAGCGGCCTCAGCCGCGACGCCTTCTTCCGTCTCTACCAGACGACGGAGGAGGAGCGCCTCGCCGAGTTCGAGACCGGCTCCGCCCGGGCGATCAAGATCGGGTTCATCCTCGACAAGATCGTCAAGAGCGAGGAGCTGGGCGTCTCCGAGCAGGAGCTGACCAACTTCGTGGTCCGCCGCGCCATGGAGATGGGCGTGCAGCCCAACGAGCTGGCCAAGCACCTCGCCGACAACGACCAGCTGACGCTGGCCATGGTCGAGATCGTCCGCGACAAGGCCCGCTCGGTGCTGGGCGACGCCGCCAAGGTCGTCGACACCGACGGCAACGAGGTCGACCTCAAGGCGATCTACACCGAGATCAACGGTGAAGAGGTCGTCGAGGAGGACGCTCCCGCCGAGGAGCAGGCTTCCGCCGATGACAAGGACAAGGCCGAGGCGTAACCTCCACCTATCCGGAACGGAAGCCCCCTGGGAGCCCTCCCAGGGGGCTTCCGGCTTCCCGGGCGTCCGTGGCGGCGCTCAGAGGCGCTCAGATGGCCCGAGAGCGTCTGGTGGCACCTCGTGCCTGCCCTCGCGCCCGGCGTCCCCTCTGTCGTGCTCTCAGAGCGTCACAGGGAGAGGGGCCTGGCCGGGTGGCGGACGAATGCGGCAGAACGCCTCAAATGGCAACAGGGGCCGACGTGCTCGAACCTGCGCCGTCAGCGAACAGTCCGCGAGAGCGGGCATGACCTGTGGGTGGCGCGCGTTAAGGTCACAAGCAAAGCCAATCGATTACGACGCATCGGAAGGTGACGCTGTGACCAGCCCGCCGACCTTCTATCAGCCTGAGTCGCGAGGCCGTGAGAACGGCTCGTCCTTCCGGCTTGAGGACCAGCTTTACCAGCGCCTGCTGCGTGAGCGCATCATCGTGCTCGGTCAGGAGGTCAACGACGAGATCGCCAACCGCATCTGTGCGGAGTTGCTGTTGCTCGCGGCCGACGACCCCGAGCGCGACATCACGCTCTACATCAACTCGCCGGGTGGTTCGGTGAGTGCCGGCATGGCGATTTACGACATGATGGAATACGTACCTAACGACGTATCCACGGTTGTGATGGGCATGGCGGCTTCGATGGGGCAGTTCCTGCTGACGGCGGGGGCCAGAGGCAAGCGCTACGGCCTGCCGCACGCCCGCGTCATGATGCACCAGCCGTCCGGAGGCATCGGTGGCACCGCCGCCGACATCGCCATCCAGGCCGAGCAGATGCTCTACGTGAAGAAGACCCTGGCCGAGCGGATCGCCTTCCACACGGGGCAGCCGCTCGACCAGATCGAGGCCGATTCCGACCGCGACCGGTGGTTCACGGCCGAGGAGGCCAAGGACTACGGCTTCATCGACCACGTCGTGCGGAGCGCGCGGCAGGTGCCCTCCGTGGGCCCGGTTTCCTAGGGGGAGCTGACATGCATATCGAAAGCCGTTACGTTCTCCCCTCCTTCGCCGAGCGTACGTCCTACGGCGTGAAGGAGAACAACCCGTACAACAAGCTCTTCGAGGACCGCATCATCTTCCTCGGCGTGCAGATCGACGACGCGTCGGCCAACGACGTGATGGCCCAGCTCCTGACGCTGGAGTCGCTCGACCCCGACCGTGACATCAGCATCTACATCAACTCGCCGGGTGGCTCCTTCACCGCCATGACGGCGATCTACGACACGATGCAGTTCGTCCGGCCGGAGATCCAGACCGTCTGCCTCGGCCAGGCCGCCTCCGCCGCGGCCGTGCTGCTGGCCGGCGGCACCCCGGGCAAGCGGTTCGCGCTGCCCAACGCCCGGGTGCTGATCCACCAGCCGTCCACCGAGGGTGGCGGCCAGGGCAGCGACATCGAGATTCAGGCCCGCGAGATCCTGCGCATGCGCACGCTTCTCGAGGACATCGTGGCCAAGCACACCGGCAAATCCTCCGTAGAGGTCCGCAAGGACATCGAACGCGACAAAATTCTCTCTGCGGATGAGGCGAAGGCGTATGGTCTGATCGACGACATCATCCCGTCCAGGAAGAAACGAGCCCAGGCCGTGGCTTCCTAGACGAGACGTGACGCACCGGAGCGCTGCCCAATAGGGCACGTTCCGGTGCGACTCGCCGCTAGGGGGCTCACTGAGGGCCCAGAAGACGGTAACGTCGAAACCTGAGCGGTTCGGACCGGGTCCGGAGGATACGGATCGCGGGAGCAGGGCGGTCCCACGCAAAGGAGTATCTGGGGTGGCACGCATCGGCGACGGGGGAGACCTGCTGAAGTGCTCTTTCTGCGGGAAGAGTCAGAAGCAAGTCAAGAAGCTCATTGCCGGTCCAGGCGTCTACATCTGCGATGAGTGCATCGATCTCTGCAACGAGATCATCGAGGAGGAGCTCTCCGAGTCCTCCGAGCTCAAGTGGGACAACCTGCCCAAGCCGAGGGAGATCTACGAGTTCCTCGACGCCTACGTCATCGGTCAGGACAAGGCGAAGAAGGCTCTCTCGGTGGCGGTCTACAACCACTACAAGCGGGTGCAGTCCGGTGACCGGGGCAGAGACGACGGTCTGGAACTGGCCAAGAGCAACATTTTGTTGCTCGGACCGACCGGTTCGGGCAAGACGCTGCTGGCGCAGACCCTGGCGAAGATGCTCAACGTACCCTTCGCCATCGCCGACGCCACCGCGCTGACCGAGGCGGGCTACGTCGGCGAGGATGTGGAGAACATCCTCCTCAAGCTCATCCAGGCCGCCGACTACGACGTCAAGAAGGCCGAGACCGGCATCATCTACATCGACGAGGTCGACAAGATCGCTCGCAAGAGCGAAAACCCGTCGATCACGCGCGACGTCTCCGGTGAAGGCGTGCAACAGGCGCTGCTGAAGATACTGGAGGGCACCACGGCCTCGGTGCCTCCGCAGGGCGGTCGCAAGCATCCGCACCAGGAGTTCATCCAGATCGACACCACCAACGTGCTGTTCATCTGCGGTGGTGCGTTCGCGGGCCTCGAAAAGATCATCGAGTCGCGCATCGGCAAGAAGGGCATCGGCTTCAACGCCGTCATCCGGTCGAAGGAAGAGGTCGACATGGTCGACATCTTCGGCGACGTGATGCCCGAAGACCTGCTGAAGTTCGGCATGATCCCCGAGTTCGTGGGCCGGCTTCCGGTCATCACCTCGGTGCACAACCTCGACCGCGAGGCGCTCATCCAGATCCTCACCGAGCCGCGCAACGCCCTGGTCAAGCAATACCGCAAGCTGCTCGAGCTCGACGGCGTGGAGCTGGAGTTCACCGACGGCGCCCTTGAGGCCATCGCCGACCAGGCGATCCTGCGCGGCACCGGCGCCCGCGGGCTGCGCGCCATCCTGGAGGAGGTGCTCCAGTCCGTCATGTACGAAGTGCCCTCCAGGCAGGATGTCGCCCGCGTGGTCATCACCCGCGAGTCGGTGATCGAGCACGCGATCCCGACGCTCGTCCCGCGCGACCAGCTCGCCGCCAAGCAGCAGCGCACGCCGCGCGAGAAGTCGGCCTGACCAGGCCGATCCGCACGTCCGAACGCCCCGTGGTGGAAACCATGGGGCGTTCCGCTTGCCCGGCTCCCTAGAATTGGTCACTGTGACAACGCCAGAGCTGCCTACTCAGTACACCCCGGCCGACGTCGAGACCCGAAGCTACGAGCGCTGGGTATCCGAAGGCCACTTCCGTGCCGACCCGGGCAGCTCGCGCGAGCCGTACAGCATCGTCCTTCCTCCCCCCAACGTGACGGGCGTCCTGCACATCGGGCACGCCCTCGACCACTCCATCCAGGACGCGCTGACGCGCCGCGCCCGCATGCAGGGGCGCGAGACGCTCTGGCTGCCCGGCATGGACCACGCCGGCATCGCCACCCAGAACGTCGTCGAACGCGAGCTGGCCAAACAGGGCAAGTCGCGCCACGATCTCGGGCGCGAGGCGTTCGTCGAGCGGGTCTGGGAGTGGAAGGAGGAGTCCGGCGGCCGGATCCTCGGCCAGATGCGCAAGCTCGGCGACGGCGTCGACTGGTCGCGCGAGCGCTTCACGATGGACCCGGGGCTCTCGCGGGCCGTGCAGACCATCTTCAAGAAGCTGTTCGACGACGGGCTCATCTACCGCGCCGAGCGGATCATCAACTGGTGCCCGCGCTGCCTCACCGCGCTGTCCGACATTGAGGTGGAGCACAGCGAGGACGAGGGCGAGCTCGTCTCGATCCGCTACTCCGACGAGATCGTGGTCGCGACCACGCGCGCCGAGACCATGCTCGGCGACACGGCCGTGGCCGTGCACCCCGCCGACGAGCGCTACGCGCACCTGATCGGCACGCTGGTGGAGGTGCCGCTCACCGGCCGCATGATCCCCGTGGTCGCCGACGAGCACGTCGACCCGTCCTTCGGTACGGGCGCCGTCAAGGTGACCCCCGCCCACGACCCCAACGACTTCGAGATCGGGCGGCGCCATTCGCTGCCGTCGCTGACCGTCATGGACGAGCGCGGCGTCATCACCGCGCACGGGCCGTTCCAGGGTCTCGACCGGTTCGAGGCGCGTCCCGCCGTGGTCGCCGCGCTGCGCGCGGAGGGCAGGATCGTCGCCGAGAAGCGTCCCTACGTGCACTCGGTGGGCCACTGCTCGCGCTGCAAGACCGTGGTCGAGCCCCGGCTGTCGCTGCAGTGGTTCGTCAACGTGCAGCCGCTGGCCAAGGCCGCCGGCGACGCCGTCCGCGACGGGCGCACCCGCATCCACCCGCCGGAGCTGGCCAAGCGCTACTTCGACTGGGTCGACGACATGCACGACTGGTGCATCTCCCGCCAGCTCTGGTGGGGCCACCGCATCCCGGTCTGGTACGGCCCGGGCGGCGAGGTCGTCTGCGTCGGCCCCGACGAGGAGCCGCCCGCCGGCTACACCCAGGACTCCGACGTCCTGGACACCTGGTTCTCCTCGGGCCTGTGGCCGTTCTCGACGCTGGGCTGGCCGGACGCCACACCGGAGCTCGCGCGCTTCTACCCGACGTCGGTGCTGGTCACCGGCTACGACATCCTGTTCTTCTGGGTCGCGCGGATGATGATGTTCGGCCTGTACGCCATGGACGGCGAGCCGCCGTTCCGCGTCGTCGCGCTGCACGGCATGGTCCGCGACCAATACGGCAAGAAGATGTCGAAGTCGTTCGGCAACGTGGTCGACCCGCTCGACTGGATCGAGCGCTTCGGCGCCGACGCCACCCGCTTCACGCTGCTGCGCGGCGCCAACCCCGGCGCCGACGTGGCGGTGAGTGAGGAGTGGGCGGGCGGCTCGCGCAACTTCTGCAACAAGATCTGGAACGCCACCAGGTTCGCGTTGATGAACGGCGCCGCCGTCGGCTCGATCGACGACGCCGAGCTGACCGCGGCCGATCGGTGGATCCTGTCACGCCTGCAGAGCGTGATCACGGCGGCCGACGCGGCGTTCGAGGAGTTCGAGTTCGCCAAGGCGTCCGACCTGCTCTACCACTTCGCATGGGACGAGGTCTGCGACTGGTATCTCGAGCTCGCCAAGATCCAGCTCGGGGAAGGGCGGGAGCACACCAGGCTGGTCCTGGGCCATGTGCTCGACGCGCTGCTGCGGCTGATGCATCCGCTGGTGCCGTTCGTGACCGAGGAGCTGTGGCGGGCCGTCACGGGTGGCGACTCGATCGTGGTGGCGCCCTGGCCGGTGCCGGAGTCCCGCTACGCCGACGCCGCCGCGGAGGCGGAGATCGAGGCGTTGCAGGAGCTGGTGACCGAGGTCCGGCGGTTCCGTTCGGACCAGGGGCTCAAGCCGGGCCAGAAGGTGGCCGCACAACTCGGGCTGACCGGCACGCCGCTGGCCGGCCAGGAGACGGCCATCCGGTCACTGCTGCGGCTGACAGAGCCGGCGGAGTCGTTCAGCGCCACGGCGCGCTTCACCGTGGGCGGGGTGACCGTCGAGATCGACACGGCGGGCGCCATCGACGTGGTGGCCGAGCGTAAGCGGCTGGAGAAGGACCTGGCGGTCGCGCGCAAGGAGGCCGCCCAGGTGGCGGCCAAGCTGGGCAATGAGCAGTTCATGGCCAAGGCGCCGCAGGACGTGGTGACCAAGGTCAGGGGCAGGGCCGAGCAGGCGAACGCGGACATCGCGCGCCTGGAGGCTCAGCTCGCCGGTCTGGGTGTTTGAACCGAACGCACGCGGGGAAGGTCCATTCGTTACCGAAGATGGACCTTCCACCGCCCAGAGGCTGCTACAGTTTTCAACGCGGGGCTGGTCAGCCCTGAAACCCTTCTGATCAAAACCCCGAGTTTCGGGCGCTTCCAGCCGCGCGGTTGGACATCGGCCGAAAGTTGGAGTAAGTTAGCAGGGTTGCCTCGAAGCGAGGCAAGTCCGGAAGATACCGGATCGGGCGGTTTGACAAGGATCGTCCGGATCTGATAAACTTCGGAAGACGAAATGAACGCCTCCGGCGCTCGGATCCCGCAAGGGTCTTGGTGAAGGAAGTACGCGTCCGTTTCTTGAGAACTCAACAGTGTGTTAAAAGCCAGTGCATGATGCACAACCCCGTCATATTGATTGACGGATTCCTTTGGTTGGCATTCATCTTTGGATGGGTGCTGGCTGGGACATTTTTTCCAGGCATTGTTTGGAGAGTTTGATCCTGGCTCAGGACGAACGCTGGCGGCGTGCTTAACACATGCAAGTCGAGCGGAAAGGCCCTTCGGGGTACTCGAGCGGCGAACGGGTGAGTAACACGTGAGCAACCTGCCCCTGACTCTGGGATAAGCCCGGGAAACTGGGTCTA
>NZ_FNVT01000013.1 GCF_900108335.1 Nonomuraea solani | reverse complement strand
CGTGCACCGACCAGGGTGAGATGGCGCTGGGCAAGAACCTGCTCGTGGCGTTCATGCCGTGGGAGGGTCACAACTACGAAGACGCGATCATCCTGTCCCAGCGGCTGGTCCAGGACGACGTCCTTTCCTCGATCCACATCGAGGAGCACGAGGTCGACGCCCGTGACACCAAGCTGGGCCCGGAGGAGATCACCCGCGACATCCCCAACGTCTCCGAAGAGGTCCTGGCCGACCTCGACGAGCGGGGCATCATCCGGATCGGCGCCGAGGTGGTTCCCGGCGACATCCTGGTCGGCAAGGTCACGCCCAAGGGCGAGACCGAGCTGACCCCGGAGGAGCGGCTGCTGCGCGCGATCTTCGGTGAGAAGGCCCGTGAGGTGCGTGACACCTCGTTGAAGGTGCCGCACGGCGAGCAGGGCAAGGTCATCGGGGTCCGCGTGTTCTCCCGTGAGGAGGGCGACGAGCTTCCGCCGGGTGTCAACGAGCTGGTCCGTGTCTACGTGGCCCAGAAGCGTAAGATCACCGACGGTGACAAGCTCGCCGGCCGCCACGGCAACAAGGGCGTCATCTCCAAGATCCTGCCGGTCGAGGACATGCCGTTCCTGGACGACGGCACCCCCGTCGACATCATCCTCAACCCGCTGGGCGTGCCCGGCCGGATGAACGTCGGCCAGGTGCTGGAGACCCACCTAGGGTGGATCGCCGCCAGAGGGTGGGACATCTCCGGCATCCAGGAGGCGTGGGCCGAGCGGCTGCGCGACAAGGGCTTCGAACAGGTCGCCCCGCGTACCAACATGGCCACGCCGGTCTTCGACGGTGCTCACGAGGAAGAGATCGTCGGCCTGCTCGACGCCACCATCCCCAACCGTGACGGTGACCGGATGGTGCAGCAGAGCGGCAAGGCCCAGCTGTTCGACGGCCGCTCCGGCGAGCCGTTCCCGTATCCGATCTCGGTCGGTTACATCTACATCCTCAAGCTGCTCCACCTGGTCGACGACAAGATCCACGCGCGTTCGACCGGCCCGTACTCCATGATCACCCAGCAGCCGCTCGGCGGCAAGGCCCAGTTCGGTGGGCAGCGCTTCGGTGAGATGGAGGTGTGGGCGCTGGAGGCGTATGGCGCCGCCTACGCCCTGCAGGAGCTGCTGACCATCAAGTCCGACGACGTTCTCGGCCGGGTGAAGGTCTACGAGGCCATCGTCAAGGGCGAGAACATTCCCGAGCCGGGCATCCCGGAGTCCTTCAAGGTCCTCATCAAGGAAATGCAGTCGCTGTGCCTGAACGTCGAGGTGCTCTCCAGCGACGGCATGTCCATCGAGATGCGTGACACCGACGAGGACGTCTTCCGCGCCGCGGAGGAGCTCGGTATCGATCTGTCCCGGCGTGAGCCGAGCAGCGTGGAAGAAGTCTGAGGGGGAGATCGCACAAATGTTGGACGTCAACTTCTTCGACGAGCTCAGGATCGGTCTTGCGACCGCCGACGACATCCGTCAGTGGTCGCACGGCGAGGTCAAGAAGCCCGAGACCATCAACTACCGAACCCTCAAGCCGGAAAAGGACGGGCTCTTCTGCGAGAAGATCTTCGGTCCGACCCGCGACTGGGAGTGCTACTGCGGTAAGTACAAGCGCGTCCGGTTCAAGGGCATCATCTGTGAGCGCTGTGGCGTCGAGGTGACTCGCGCCAAGGTGCGTCGTGAGCGGATGGGCCACATCGAGCTGGCCGCGCCCGTCACGCACATCTGGTACTTCAAGGGCGTCCCGTCGCGCCTCGGCTACCTGCTCGACCTGGCCCCGAAGGACCTGGAGAAGGTCATCTACTTCGCGGCCTACATGATCACGCATGTCGACACCGAGATGCGTGAGCGTGACCTGCCGTCGCTGGAGGCGAAGATCTCCGTCGAGCGGCAGCACATCGAGCAGCGCCGCGACGCCGACGTCGAGGCCAGGCAGAAGAAGCTCGAGAGCGACCTGGGCGAGCTCGAGGCCGCCGGCGCCAAGGGCGACCAGCGCCGCAAGGTCCGCGAGGGCGCCGAGCGCGAGATGCGCCAGCTCCGCGACCGGGCCCAGCGTGAGCTGGACCGGCTCGACGAGGTCTGGAGCCGCTTCAAGAACCTCAAGGTCCAGGACCTCGAGGGCGACGAGCTGCTCTACCGCGAGATGCGTGACCGCTTCGGCCGCTACTTCAAGGGCGGCATGGGCGCGCAGGCCATCCAGGACCGTCTGATCAACTTCGATCTCGACGTCGAGTCCGAGAACCTGCGCGAGACCATCCGCAGCGGCAAGGGCCAGAAGAAGGCCCGTGCGCTCAAGCGGCTCAAGGTCGTGTCGGCGTTCCTCAACACGACCAACTCGCCGCGCGGCATGGTGCTCGACTGCATCCCGGTCATCCCGCCGGACCTGCGCCCGATGGTGCAGCTCGACGGTGGCCGGTTCGCGACCTCCGACCTCAACGACCTGTACCGCCGGGTCATCAACCGGAACAACCGCCTCAAGCGTCTGCTCGACCTCGGCGCGCCCGAGATCATCGTGAACAACGAGAAGCGGATGCTCCAGGAGGCCGTCGACGCGCTGTTCGACAACGGCCGTCGCGGTCGCCCGGTCACCGGTCCCGGCAACCGGCCGCTGAAGTCCCTCAGCGACATGCTGAAGGGTAAGCAGGGTCGTTTCCGCCAGAACCTGCTGGGCAAGCGAGTCGACTACTCCGGCCGTTCGGTCATCGTCGTCGGTCCGCAGCTCAAGCTGCACCAGTGCGGTCTGCCCAAGCAGATGGCGCTGGAGCTGTTCAAGCCGTTCGTGATGAAGAGGCTCGTGGACCTCAACCACGCGCAGAACATCAAGTCGGCCAAGCGGATGGTCGAGCGCGCCCGCCCCGTGGTGTGGGACGTGCTCGAAGAGGTCATCACCGAGCACCCCGTGCTGCTCAACCGTGCTCCGACGCTCCACCGCCTGGGCATCCAGGCGTTCGAGCCGCAGCTGGTCGAGGGCAAGGCCATCCAGATCCACCCGCTCGTCTGCACCGCGTTCAACGCGGACTTCGACGGCGACCAGATGGCCGTGCACCTGCCGCTGTCGGCTGAGGCCCAGGCCGAGGCACGCATCCTGATGCTCTCGACCAACAACATCCTCAAGCCGGCCGACGGCAAGCCCGTGACGATGCCCACCCAGGACATGGTCATCGGCCTCTACTGGCTGACCACCCAGAAGGAAGGCGCGCTGGGCGAGGGCCGCGTGTTCGGCTCCATCGCCGAGGCGCAGATGGCCTTCGACCGCCGCGAGCTGGAGATTCAGGCGAAGATCCAGATCCGGCTCAAGGACGTCCTGCCGCCGCGCGAGTGGGTCGCTCCCGAGGGCTGGGAGCAGGGCGACCCGCTCCGGCTCGAGACGACGTTCGGGCGGTGCCTGTTCAACCAGACGCTGCCGGCCAGCTACCCCTTCGTCGACTTCCAGGTCGGCAAGAAGCAGCTGTCGACCATCGTGAACGAGCTGGCGGAGACCTACCCCAAGATCGAGGTCGCCAACTCGCTCGACGCGCTCAAGGACGCCGGCTTCCGCTGGGCGACCCGTTCCGGTGTCACCATCTCGATCGAGGACGTCGTCGCGCCCCCGAACAAGACCGACATCATGGAGAACTACGAGCGCCGGGCCGACAAGGTCCAGCGCGAGTACGAGCGCGGTCTGATCACCGACGAAGAGCGCCGTCAGGAGCTCATCGAGATCTGGACGCACGCGACGGCCGACGTCGAGACCGACATGGTCAACGCCTTCCCGGCGACCAACCCGGTCTGGATGATGGTCAACTCCGGCGCCCGTGGTAACAAGATGCAGGTCCGGCAGATCGCCGGCATCCGTGGCCTGGTGTCCAACACCAAGGGTGAGACGATCCCGCGGCCGATCAAGGCCTCGTTCCGCGAGGGCCTGTCGGTGCTGGAATACTTCATCTCCACCCACGGACAGCGGAAGGGTCTGGCCGACACCGCCCTGCGTACCGCCGACTCGGGTTACCTGACCCGTCGTCTGGTGGACGTCGCGCAGGACGTCATCGTGCGTGAGATCGACTGCGGCACCGACCGCGCGGTCCCGCTGCACGTCGGCGAGCGCGACTCCACGGGCACCCTGGTCAAGGCGGAGAACGCCGAGTCCAACGTGCACGGTCGCATCCTGGCCGAGGACGTCGAGGTGGACGGCAAGATCATCGCTCCGGCGGGTGTCGACATCAACGACAACCACGTCAACGCGCTGGTCGAGGCCGGCATCGAGACCGTCCGGACGCGCAGCGCGCTCGTCTGCGAGGCGAAGATCGGTGTCTGCGCGACCTGCTACGGCCGCTCGCTGGCCACCGGCAAGCTCGTGGACGTCGGCGAGGCGGTCGGCATCATCGCCGCCCAGTCGATCGGTGAGCCCGGCACGCAGCTGACCATGCGTACGTTCCACACCGGTGGTGTGGCCGGCGCCGACATCACCCACGGTCTGCCCCGTGTCACGGAGCTGTTCGAGGCGCGCATCCCCAAGGGTGTCGCCCCGATCTCCGAGGCCGAGGGCCGGGTCCGGATCGACGAGACCGACAAGACCAGGAAGATCGTCATCACCCCCGACGACGGGTCGGAGGAGATCGCCTACCCGGTCTCGATGCGTTCGCGCCTGCTCATCCAGGAAGGCCAGCGCGTCACGGTCGGCCAGCAGCTCGTCGCCGGTGCGGTCAACCCCAACGAGGTGCTGCGCATCCTCGGCCCGCGGGCCGTGCAGCTGCACCTGGTGGCGGAGGTCCAGCAGGTCTACCGCTCGCAGGGTGTGTCGATCCACGACAAGCACATCGAGATCATCGTGCGGCAGATGCTCAAGCGCGTGAACGTGCTCGAGTCCGGTGACACCGACCTGCTGCCCGGCGAGCTCGTGGAGCGGCCGCGCTTCGAGCAGATGAACCGCGAGACCGTGGCGGAGAGCGGCTCCCCGGCCGCCGGCCGTCCGGTGCTCATGGGCATCACGAAGGCGTCGCTGGCCACCGAGTCGTGGCTGTCGGCGGCCTCCTTCCAGGAGACGACCAGGGTCCTGACGGACGCGGCGATCCACGCCAAGTCCGACTCGCTCCTGGGCCTGAAGGAGAACGTCATCATCGGTAAGCTCATCCCGGCCGGCACGGGCATGCCGCAATACCGCAACATCCGGGTGGAGCCCACCGAGGAGGCCAAGGCCGCCATGTACACCGTGGGTGGCTACGACGGCTCCGCCGCCGACTACACCTTCGGCACCGGCAGCGGTGAGGCCGTCCCGCTGGAGGAGTACGACTTCGGCCAGTACAACCGGTGATTTCTTAGTCGCCGCCAGGTGACGCGCCCGGGTCTCTCGCAGGAGGGGCCCGGGCGCGCTGCTTTTGTGCCGTACGACAACCCCACCCATCTCGTACGCGCTGCCGTGGCCGCCCCAGACGCCGTCCGTGGCTGAGGGCCTTCCAGGGGAGACGGTGGCTGAGCCCTTCAGTGGCAGAGCGCCGTTACGGCGCTCTGTGGGCCCACTTCGGGGTCTTGGAGACGGCACACCCGAGGGGGCTATATCATTAGCGGTGGAGCTGTAGATGGGCTGGATGAAATAGGCCCCGGCGATCCGGAGTGGCAAGGCTTGTCCGCTTTGCCGCGCCGTTTTGACGTGTCGCACGGGCCTGGGTAGTCTTGAGCATCGTGCCCGTCTTCTTGCGGGCTCTCGACCGTGCGCTCATTGCGACACGGGACGGCTTCCTGGCTCGTAATCCTCGCGGATGTGTCTGTGTGAATAGCGCGACACGCCCGAGCGCGGGGGCGCCGAGACAAGATAAACCAGCAGGTCATGACACCGGCAGAACCTGCGAATCGCTTCACCCAACAACGTAAACCGGCCAAGCACGAACGGAGTGGCAGTGCCCACTATTCAGCAGTTGGTCCGTAAGGGCCGGCAGGACAAGGTCTCAAAGACCAAGACTCCTGCCCTCAAGGGGAGTCCGCAGCGGCGCGGCGTGTGCCAGCGCGTTTACACGACGACTCCGAAGAAGCCCAACTCGGCACTGCGCAAGGTGGCCCGCGTTCGGCTCACGAACGGCATCGAGGTCACGGCCTACATCCCCGGTGTTGGTCACAACCTGCAGGAGCACTCCATCGTGCTCGTGCGTGGCGGTCGTGTGAAGGACCTGCCTGGTGTTCGCTACAAGATCATCCGCGGCTCGCTGGACACCCAGGGTGTCCGCAACCGCAAGCAGGCCCGCAGCCGCTACGGCGCGAAGAGGGAGAAGAGCTAACAATGCCTCGTAAGGGTTCTCCTGGCCGTCGTCAGCTCATGGCTGACCCGGTCTACAGCTCGCCGCTGGTGACCGCACTGATCAACAAGGTGCTCCTGGACGGCAAGCGCTCCATCGCGCAGTCGATCGTCTACGGCGCCCTCGAGGGCTGCAGGGACAAGACGGGCAACGACCCGGTCGTCACCCTGAAGCGCGCGCTTGACAACGTCAAGCCGACCCTCGAGGTCCGCAGCCGCCGCGTCGGTGGCGCGACGTACCAGGTGCCGGTCGAGGTGCGCGCCGCGCGCAGCACCACCCTGGCCCTGCGCTGGCTGGTGCAGTACTCCCGCGCCCGCCGCGAGAAGACCATGACCGAGCGCCTCATGAACGAGCTCCTCGACGCCAGCAACGGCCTCGGGGCGAGCGTGAAGAAGCGCGAGGACACCCACAAGATGGCCGAGTCCAACAAGGCCTTCGCCCACTACCGCTGGTAACAGCGGGTTCGACGAGACGACGAGGACGCGAGAGAAGTGGCCACCCAGACCGCTCTTGACCTGGCCAAGGTCCGAAACATCGGGATCATGGCCCATATCGACGCGGGCAAGACCACCACGACCGAACGCATCCTGTTCTACACCGGTATCAACTACAAGATCGGTGAAGTCCACGAGGGCGCTGCCACGATGGACTGGATGGAGCAGGAGCAGGAGCGCGGCATCACGATCACGTCGGCCGCGACCACCTGTGAGTGGACCGGTCACACGATCAACATCATCGACACCCCGGGTCACGTCGACTTCACCATCGAGGTGGAGCGTTCGCTCCGCGTCCTCGACGGTGCCGTCGCCGTGTTCGACGGCGTCGCCGGTGTCGAGCCGCAGTCGGAGACGGTGTGGCGGCAGGCTGACCGGTATGACGTCCCCCGGATCTGCTTCGTCAACAAGATGGACCGGGTCGGCGCGGAGTTCCACCGCTGCGTCGACATGATGATCAGCCGCCTTGGGGCGACCCCGGCTGTCATCCAGCTTCCGTGGGGCGTTGAGGCCGACTTCAAGGGCGTCATCGACCTCATCAAGATGCAGGGCCTCATCTGGAGCGCCGAGGCGGCCAAGGGCGAGATGTACGACGTCGTCGACATCCCGGCCGACCACGCCGAGGCCGCTCGTGAGTGGCGTGACCGCCTCATCGAGACGGTCGCCGAGAACGACGACGAGCTGATGGAGCTCTACCTCGAGGGCACCGAGCCCACCGAGGAGCAGCTGGTCGCGGCCCTGCGCCGCGCCACGCTGGCCAGCGCCATCAACCCGGTGCTCTGCGGCACCGCGTTCAAGAACAAGGGCGTTCAGCCCCTGCTCGACGCGATCGTCGCCTACCTCCCCGCGCCGACCGACATCCCGGCCTTCAAGGGCCACGCGGTCGGCAACGAGGAGAAGGAGATCGAGCGTCACGCGGACCCGACCGAGCCGTTCTCCGCTCTGGCCTTCAAGATCGCCAGCGACCCGCACCTGGGCAAGCTGACCTACATCCGCATCTACTCGGGCACGCTCGAGACCGGTTCACAGGTCGTCAACTCTGTGAAGGGGAAGAAGGAGCGGATCGGCAAGATCTACCAGATGCACGCCAACAAGCGCGAAGAGCGCCCCACGGCGATCGCTGGTCAGATCGTGGCGGTCATGGGCCTGAAGGACACCACCACTGGTGACACCCTCTCCGACCCGTCCAACCCGGTCGTGCTCGAGTCGATGACGTTCCCGGCTCCGGTCATCAACGTCGCCATCGAGCCCAAGACCAAGGGTGACCAGGAGAAGCTGTCGACCGCCATCCAGCGGCTGGCCGAGGAGGACCCGTCCTTCCAGGTCCGCCGTGACGAGGAGACCGGTCAGACGGTCATCTGGGGCATGGGCGAGCTTCACCTGGAGATCCTCGTCGACCGTATGCGTCGCGAGTTCAAGGTCGAGGCCAACGTCGGCCGTCCGCAGGTGGCCTACCGCGAGACGATCCGCCGCAAGGTGGAGAAGCTCGACTACACCCACAAGAAGCAGACCGGTGGTTCCGGTCAGTTCGCGCGGGTGATCATCAACCTTGAGCCGCTGGGCGAGGGCAACGACGGCTACGAGTTCGAGAACAAGGTCACGGGTGGCCGTGTCCCGAGGGAATACATCCCCTCGGTCGACGCGGGTGCCCAGGAGGCCGCCGAGTTCGGCGTGCTGGCCGGTTACCCGATGGTGGGCGTGAAGGTTACGCTGACCGACGGTGCGGCCCACGACGTCGACTCCTCGGAAATGGCCTTCAAGATCGCCGGCTCGATGGCCTTCAAGGAGGCCGCGCGCAAGGCGGACGCTGTGCTCCTCGAGCCGATGATGGCCGTCGAGGTCACCACGCCCGAGGACTACATGGGTGACGTCATCGGTGACCTCAACGGTCGCCGCGGGCAGATCCAGGCGATGAACGAGCGGGCCGGCGCCCGCGTCGTCGAGGCGCTCGTGCCGCTGTCTGAGATGTTCGGCTACGTGGGTGACCTGCGTAGCAAGACGCAGGGGCGCGCGAGCTACAGCATGCAGTTCGACTCCTACGCGGAGGTGCCCCCGGGCATCGCCAAGGAGATCGTCGCGAAGGCCCGGGGCGAGTAGTAACCAGTCCGATCCCGCGAGGGATCGGGCCGGGACTACTGTCCTGGTCCCTGGTGGGGTGGTGCGAGCCATCCCACCGCCAAGGGGTTCGGGAGTTCCCGGGCCCGAGTGTGTAGACAAAGTCAGTCAGATTCTCAAGGAGAGAACCAGTGGGCAAGGCCAAGTTCGAGCGGACTAAGCCGCACATGAACATCGGCACCATTGGACACATCGACCACGGCAAGACCACGCTGACCGCGGCGATCACCAAGGTGCTTCACGACCGTTTCCCCGAGCTCAACAAGGCGACCCCGTTCGACAAGATCGACAAGGCGCCCGAGGAGAAGGCTCGCGGCATTACGATCTCGATCGCGCACGTCGAGTACCAGACCGAGAAGCGTCACTACGCTCACGTTGACTGCCCCGGTCACGCCGACTACGTGAAGAACATGATCACCGGTGCCGCTCAGATGGACGGCGCCATCCTCGTGGTCGCCGCCACTGACGGCCCGATGCCGCAGACGAAGGAGCACGTCCTCCTGGCCCGCCAGGTCGGCGTCCCCTACATCGTCGTGGCGCTCAACAAGTCCGACATGGTGGACGACGAGGAGATCCTGGAGCTCGTCGAGCTCGAGGTTCGTGAGCTCCTGTCCGCTCAGGAGTTCCCCGGCGACGACCTGCCGGTCATCCGCGTCTCCGCGCTCAAGGCTCTTGAGGGCGACGAGAAGTGGGCCGACAGCATCATCGAGCTGATGAACGCCGTCGACGAGAACGTTCCCGAGCCTCCCCGTGAGACGGAGAAGCCGTTCCTCATGCCGGTCGAGGACGTCTTCTCGATCACCGGTCGTGGCACGGTCGTCACCGGTCGTATCGAGCGCGGCATCGTCAAGGTCAACGAGCAGGTCGACATCATCGGCATCAAGGATGAGAAGACCACCACCACCGTCACCAGCATCGAGATGTTCAACAAGATGCTCGACGAGGGTCAGGCCGGCGACAACGCCGCCCTGCTGCTCCGTGGCATCAAGCGTGACGACGTCGAGCGCGGCCAGTGCATCATCAAGCCGGGCACGACGACCCCGCACACCGAGTTCACGGGCCAGGTCTACATCCTGTCCAAGGACGAGGGCGGCCGCCACACGCCGTTCTTCAACAACTACCGCCCGCAGTTCTACTTCCGTACGACTGACGTGACCGGTGTGGTGAACCTCCCCGAGGGCACCGAGATGGTCATGCCGGGCGACAACACCGAAATGCGCGTTGAGCTGATCCAGCCCATCGCCATGGAGGAAGGCCTCAAGTTCGCGATCCGTGAGGGTGGCCGCACCGTCGGCGCCGGCCGGGTCGTGAAGATCCTCAAGTAGCCAGACCGTCGGGGCGGCGGTCGGCCCCCTCACCGGGACCGACCGCCGCAACGATGAGAGCTCCACGTAAAGCGCCGTGATCCAGCAGTCGCTTCGGCCCAGGTGACCGAAGTCACTGCCGGATCACGGAAGAAAAGGCAGATCGACTACGTCTGTCTCGTGGGGTAACGCAGGCTTCGACCTGCGTGAACATAGCGGCAACAGGCCGCACGATACTTTTTCAGACGACAGCGAAGGACACCGAGGCCACTATGGCGGGACAGAAGATCCGCATTCGGCTCAAGGCCTATGACCACGAGGTCATCGATAGCTCGGCCAAGAAGATCGTCGAGACGGTGACGCGGACTGGCGCGAAGGTCGCGGGCCCGGTGCCGCTGCCGACCGAGAAGAACGTGTACTGCGTCATCCGCTCGCCGCACAAGTACAAGGACAGCCGCGAGCACTTCGAGATGCGCACGCACAAGCGGCTGATTGACATCATCGACCCGACCCCCAAGACGGTTGACTCGCTCATGCGGCTCGACCTCCCCGCGGGTGTCGACATTTCGATCAAGCTCTGAGGGAACGCACTGACATGGCTAAGACGATCAAGGGCGTCCTGGGCAAGAAGCTCGGCATGACCCAGGTCTTCGACGCGGACAACCGGATGGTCCCGGTGACCGTGGTCGAGGCCGGTCCGTGCGTGGTGACCCGCGTCCGCACCGCCGAGAAGGACGGCTACGCCGCCGTTCAGCTCGGTTTCGGGCAGGTCGACCCCAGGAAGGTCAACAAGCCGCTCGGCGACTACCTGCGTAAGCACGACATCACCCCGCGCCGTTACTTCGCGGAGATCCGCACCGACGACGCGAGCGACTACACCCTGGGCCAGGAACTGCTGGCCGACACTTTCGAAGCGGGCCAGTTCGTCGATGTGACGGGCAAGAGCAAGGGCAAGGGCTTCGCCGGTGTCATGAAGCGTCACGGCTTCAAGGGCTTGGGCGCGTCGCACGGTACGCAGCGCAAGCACCGCTCGCCGGGTTCCATCGGTGGCTGCGCCACCCCGGGCCGCGTTTTCAAGGGTCTGCGCATGGCTGGCCGGATGGGTAACGTCCGCACCACCGTGCAGAGCCTGAAGGTTCACTCCGTGGACGCCGAGAACGGTCTCATCCTGATCAAGGGTGCGATTCCCGGCGCCAACGGGAGCCTGGTCCTCGTCCGTACCGCTGCCAAGAAGGGGGCTGCCAAGTGAGCACCACTATTGACGTCCTCGACGCCAGCGGCGCGAAGACGGGCACGGTTGACCTCCCCGAGGACATCTTCGGGGCCAAGGTCAACGTTCCGCTGATCCACCAGGTGGTCGTCGCCCAGCTTGCCGCTCGCCGGCAGGGCACCCACAAGGCCAAGAGCCGTGGTGAGGTCTCCGGCGGTGGCAAGAAGCCGTACCGCCAGAAGGGCACCGGCCGCGCCCGTCAGGGTTCGACCCGTGCGCCGCAGTTCACCGGCGGTGGCGTCGTCCACGGTCCGGTGCCGCGCGACTACTCGCAGCGTACGCCCAAGAAGATGAAGTCCGCCGCTCTGCGCGGCGCGCTCTCCGACAGGGCCGGCGGCGGTCGCGTCCACGTGGTCAGCAAGCTGGTCACGGGCGAGACCCCCAAGACCAAGGCCGCCCTGGAGGCCCTGCGTAAGATCACCCAGTCTCCTCGCGTGCTCG
The DNA here is from genome assembly GCF_900108335.1 of Nonomuraea solani. Classification (GTDB taxonomy): domain Bacteria; phylum Actinomycetota; class Actinomycetes; order Streptosporangiales; family Streptosporangiaceae; genus Nonomuraea; species Nonomuraea solani. Next base: position 317,589 of record NZ_FNVT01000013.1, on the reverse strand, counting down.
TCGTCGTCGACGAGGCCGACGAGCTGAGCTGGCTGAGCCTGCGCAACGCCCCCGAGGTCCACCTGCTGGACGCCGGGCAGCTCAACACGTACGACGTGCTCGTGCACGACGACGTGGTCTTCACGCAGGAGGCGTACGACCAGGTCGTCGCCCGCCTGAGCAACAGCGGGAAGGAAGAGGCCTGATGGAGAAGATCGCCGACCCGCGCGACGTCATCATCAAGCCGGTCGTCTCTGAGAAGAGCTACGGCCTGATCGATGAGAACAACAAGTACACGTTCCTGGTGAAGAAGAACGCCAACAAGACCCAGATCAAGATCGCTGTAGAGCAGATCTTCGGGGTCAAGGTCACCAGCGTGAACACGATCAACCGGCAGGGCAAGCGCAAGCGCACCCGCACCGGTTTCGGCAAGCGTCCCGACACCAAGCGCGCGATCGTGAGCCTGGTGGGAGACGATCGGATCGACATCTTCGGTCAGATCGGCTAGCAGCCATAGAAGTGAGTGCAGGCCGCATGGCTTGCGCGGGGCTGAGACCGTCGCACTTCGGTGCGGCGGGCTCACCCATGTAACCGACGAAGGATGAACGAAAAAGATGGGCATCCGTAAGTACAAGCCGACGACTCCAGGTCGCCGCGGATCGAGTGTCTCGGACTTCTCCGAGATCACCCGCAGCACCCCCGAGAAGTCGTTGCTTGCGCCCCTTCACAGCAAGGGCGGCCGCAACGTACACGGCCGAGTCACCGCTCGCCACCAGGGCGGCGGTCACAAGCGCGCCTACCGGATCATTGACTTCCGTAGGCATGACAAGGACGGCATTCCGGCCAAGGTCGCTCACATCGAGTACGACCCCAACCGCACCGCCAACATCGCTCTGCTCCACTATGCCGATGGCGAGAAGCGCTACATCATCGCGCCGACGGGCCTCAAGCAGGGTGACCGCATCGAGAACGGCCCCGGTGCCGACATCAAGCCGGGCAACTGCCTGCCGCTGCGCAACATCCCGACCGGTACCTTCATCCACGCGGTGGAGCTCCGTCCGGGCGGTGGCGCCAAGCTCGGCCGTTCCGCCGGTGCCCAGATCCAGCTGCTCGCCAAGGAGGGCACCTACGCCACGCTGCGTATGCCGTCCGGCGAAATGCGCATGGTCGACGTGCGCTGCCGCGCCACGGTGGGTCAGGTCGGCAACGCCGAGCAGGCCAACATCAACTGGGGCAAGGCCGGCCGTATGCGGTGGAAGGGCAAGCGCCCGACCGTCCGTGGTGTCGCGATGAACCCCGTCGACCACCCGCACGGTGGTGGTGAGGGTAAGACCTCCGGTGGTCGTCACCCGGTGAACCCCAAGGGCAAGCCCGAGGGCCGTACCCGTCAGGCGAACAAGGCCAGCGACAGGCTGATCATCCGCCGTCGGTCCAAGAGGAAGAAGCGGTAGGAGCAGCCGAAATGCCACGTAGCCTTAAGAAGGGTCCCTTCGTGGACGGTCACCTTCAGAAGAAGGTCGACGTCCAGAACGAGAAGGGCACCAAGACCGTCATCAAGACGTGGTCGCGGCGCTCCATGATCGTTCCCGACATGCTCGGGCACACGATCGCCGTGCACGACGGCCGCAAGCACGTCCCGGTGTTCGTGACCGAGTCGATGATCGGCCACAAGCTCGGAGAGTTCGCTCCCACGCGGACCTTCCGCAGCCACGTCAAGGACGACCGGCGCAGCCGGCGATAGACGCCTTCAGAAGCAGTTAAGAGGAGTAAGCGATGGAAGCCAGGGCTCAGGCGCGGTTCGTCCGTGTCACGCCCCTCAAGGCCCGCCGCGTGGTGGACCTTATTCGCGGGCTGCCCGCTTCGGAGGCGCAGGCCGTGCTGCAGTTCGCTCCCCAGTCGGCGAGCGAGCCGATCTACAAGGTGCTCAGCAGCGCCATGGCGAATGCCGAGCACAACTTCGATCTCGACCCCAGCACGCTCGTCGTGAGCCGCGCGTGGGTCGACGAGGGCCCGACGCTGAAGCGGTTCCGTCCGCGTGCACAGGGTCGCGCCTATCGGATCAACAAGCGGACGAGCCACATCACCGTGATCGTGGAGTCCCGCGAGCCGAAGGGAAGGACCCGATAGTGGGCCAGAAGGTTAACCCGCACGGGTTCCGCCTCGGCATCACGACCGACTTCAAGAGCCGGTGGTACGCCGACAAGCTGTACAAGTCGTACGTCGCCGAGGACGTGTCGATCCGTCGCATGCTGCAGAAGGGCATGGAGCGGGCCGGCATCTCCAAGGTCGAGATCGAGCGCACGACGGACCGCGTGCAGGTGGACATCCACACCGCGCGTCCCGGCATCGTGATCGGCCGCCGCGGCGCCGAGGCGGACCGTATCCGTGGCGACCTCGAGAAGCTGACCAAGAAGCAGGTCCAGCTCAACATCCTCGAGGTCAAGAACCCGGAGATCGACGCTCAGCTCGTCGCTCAGGGTGTTGCCGAGCAGCTTTCGAGCCGTGTCTCGTTCCGCCGCGCCATGCGCAAGGCGATGCAGTCCGCCATGAAGTCCGGCGCCAAGGGCATCCGTGTCCAGTGCTCCGGTCGTCTCGGCGGCGCTGAGATGTCGCGGTCGGAGTTCTACCGTGAGGGTCGCGTGCCGCTGCACACCCTTCGCGCGGACATCGACTACGGCTTCTACGAGGCCCGTACGACCTTCGGCCGCATCGGCGTGAAGGTCTGGATCTACAAGGGCGAGGCTCCCACCAGCCGCGCCGAGCGCGAGGCGGCTGCCGCCGGTGCTCGCGCCGGCCAGCGTCGTGACCGCGACGACCGTCGTGGTGGCGGCGGCGGCGGTGGCGACCGTCCGCGTCGTGGTGGCGGCGACCGCCCCCGTCGTGGCGGCGGCCGTGGTGACCGCGCCCCCCGCACTGAGTCCAACACTGGGGCGGCCTCTGGTGCCGCCCCCGAGACCGGCCCGGCTGCGCAGCCGGGTGCTGAAGGGAGCTGACCATGCTGATCCCGCGCAGGGTCAAGCACCGCAAGCAGCACCGGCCTGACCGCAGCGGAGCCGCCAAGGGCGGCACCAGGGTCGTGTTCGGCGAGTTCGGCATTCAGGCGATTGAGCACTCCTACGTGACCAACCGCCAGATCGAGTCCGCTCGTATCGCCATGACCCGTCACATCCGCCGTGGCGGCAAGGTGTGGATCAACATCTACCCCGACCGTCCCCTCACGAAGAAGCCCGCCGAGACCCGCATGGGTTCCGGTAAGGGTTCACCGGAGTGGTGGATCGCCAACGTCAAGCCCGGACGCGTGATGTTCGAGCTGTCCGGCGTTGCGGAGCCGATCGCTCGCGAAGCGCTTCAGCGCGCGATCCACAAGCTGCCGATGAAGTGCAAGATCGTTAAGCGTGAAGTGGGTGAGGCGTGATGGCTAAGGGCCTGACCGCCGGCGAGCTGCGAGTCGAGGACCAGGACACCCTGGTCCAGAAGCTCAAGGAGGCCAAGGAGGAGCTGTTCAACCTCCGCTTCCAGGCGGCGACCGGTCAGTTGGAGAGCCACGGGCGGCTGCGTGCCGTCCGCCGCGAGATCGCCCGTATCTACACCGTGATGCGCGAGCGCGAGCTGGGCATCGTCACGGTCGAGAAGGAGACGAGCGATGGCTGAGACCGAGACCAACGAGACGACCGAGACCACTGAGTCCCGGCACTTCCGCAAGGTCCGCGAGGGCCTCGTCGTCAGCGACAAGATGGACAAGACCGTCGTCGTCGCCGTCGAGGACCGCGTGAAGCACCGTCTGTACGGCAAGGTCATCCGCCGTACGACCAAGTACAAGGCACACGACGAGGCCAACGCCTGTGGCGTCGGCGACCGCGTGCTGCTCATGGAGACCCGCCCCCTCTCCGCCACCAAGCGGTGGAGGGTCGTGGAGATCCTCGAGAAGGCCAAGTAACACTCCTTCTCGGATATACCGCGCCTCGTGGGAGCTCCCAGAGCTCCCATGACGGCGTCCAAGGACGCGGGGCCCACCGGCCTCGCGTCGCCTGCGGTGCGGCGCCCCCAGGGGCGCTGTGGCCGGAGGAACAAGACAATGACAGTTCCGCCAGGCTCAAGCAGAAGTTCTGTTCTGTGACCTCGTCGAACAGTGGCGTGCGAAGCACATCGCAAAGCGAGCTTTGCGATGAGTAAGAAAGTGCGAAGCACGCTGCAGTCTCGGGGGTCCGCGGGGGCAGAGCCCCCGCGTGAGGACCAGCGCGACTAACCCAGGAGCTCAACGTGATCCAGCAGGAGTCGCGGCTCAAGATCGCCGACAACACGGGCGCGAAGGAAATCCTTTGCATCCGTGTTCTCGGCGGCTCGGGCCGACGCTACGCCGGTATCGGCGACATCATCGTCGCCACTGTCAAGGACGCGCTGCCGGGCAGCACGGGCGTCAAAAAGGGCGACGTGGTCAAGGCCGTCATCGTCCGCACGGTCAAGGAGCGCCGCCGGCCCGACGGCTCCTACATCCGCTTCGACGAGAACGCCGCCGTCATCATCAAGGACAGCGGTGACCCTCGTGGCACTCGTATCTTCGGCCCGGTGGGCCGCGAGCTGCGCGACAAGAAGTTCATGCGCATCATCTCGCTCGCCCCGGAGGTGTTGTAAATGCCGAAGCTGCATGTGAAGAAGGGTGACCTGGTCCAGGTCATCGCCGGCAAGGACAAGGGTGCCAAGGGTCACGTCATCGCGACGTACCCGAGCGAGGACCGCGTGGTCGTCGAGGGCATCAACATGATCAAGAAGCACACCAAGGAGACCCACCAGGGTCCGCGCGGCGCCAAGACCGGCGGCGTGCAGTCCATGGAGGCTCCCATCCACGTCTCGAACGTGAAGAAGCTCAAGGACGACAAGCCCGCCGAGAAGAAGGCCGACGAGAAGAAGGCCGACGAGACGACGGGTGAGGACAGCTGATGACCGCCACCACCACTGAGACCGAGCGTCCGACGCCGCGACTCAAGACGAAGTACCGCGAGGAGATCGCGGCCCAGCTTCGCGAGCAGTTCGGCATCGAGAACGTCATGCAGATCCCCGGCCTGACCAAGATCAAGGTCAACATGGGCGTCGGCGAGGCGGCTCGCGACTCGAAGCTGATCGAGGGCGCCGTGCGCGACCTCACCGTGATCACCGGTCAGAAGCCGGCCGTCGTCCGGGCCCGTAAGTCCATCGCGCAGTTCAAGCTGCGTGAGGGCATGCCGATCGGCGCGCACGTCACGCTGCGCGGTGACCGCATGTGGGAGTTCCTCGACCGCCTGCTGGCGCTGGCCCTGCCCCGTATCCGGGACTTCCGCGGCCTGTCGCCGAAGCAGTTCGACGGCAACGGCAACTACACCTTCGGTCTGACCGAGCAGGTCATGTTCCACGAGGTCGACCAGGACAAGGTCGACCGGCCGCGGGGCATGGACATCACGATCGTGACCACCGCGAAGAACGACGACCAGGGCCGGGCGCTGCTGAAGCTCCTCGGCTTCCCGTTCAAGGAGGCCTGATCCAATGGCGAAGAAGTCGCTGATCGCCAAGGCGGGGCGCAAGCAGAAGTTCGAGGTCCGGGCGTACACCCGTTGCACGCGCTGTGGGCGTCCGCGCGCCGTCTACAGGAAGTTCGGGCTCTGCCGCGTGTGCTTCCGCGAGATGGCGCACCGGGGCGAGCTGCCCGGCATCACCAAGTCGAGCTGGTAGGTAACCTGAGGGGTCGGCTCTGCGCCGTCCCGCAGGTATGTACCCTGAGGGGCGGCCTGGTGCCGCCCCCCAGGCCCATATATCCAGTATCAAACAGGACGCATCCGCGTCCGTGACCGCGCCGAAGGTCCACCGGCAGAGCATTGCTTGGCCGACTGGAAACCGCGGCGAGGAAGGCCACTGGCCATGACGATGACCGACCCGATCGCAGACATGCTCACACGTCTGCGTAACGCGAATTCGGCGTACCACGACAGCGTGTCGATGCCGTACTCGAAGATCAAGGCGCACATCGCCGAGATCCTCCAGCAGGAGGGTTACATCCAGGCTTGGACCGTCGAGGACGCCAAGGTTGGAAAGAACCTCGTGGTGGAGCTCAAGTTCGGGCCTACCCGTGAGCGTTCGCTCGCGGGCCTGCGCCGGGTTTCCAAGCCCGGTCTGCGGGTTTATGCGAAGAAGGACAACCTGCCTCGAGTCCTGGGCGGACTGGGCGTCGCGATCATCTCGACGTCCCACGGCCTCATGACCGACAAGCAGGCCGGCAAGCGTGGCGTGGGCGGGGAAGTCCTCGCCTACGTCTGGTAGAGGGGAGGTACACAGCATGTCGAGAATCGGACGGCTGCCCATCCCTGTGCCGAGCGGCGTAGACATCACGATCGACGGCCGGGATGTCCAGGTAAAGGGCCCGAAGGGCACGCTTTCTCACAAGGTCGCCGAGCCCATCGCGGTGGCTCGGGACGATGACGGCGCCATCGCCGTCAGCCGGCCCAACGACGAGAACAAGGTCCGTGCGCTGCACGGCCTGTCCCGGACGCTCATCGCCAACATGGTGCAGGGCGTCACCCAGGGTTACTCGAAGACCCTGGAGATCGTCGGCGTCGGTTACCGCGTCCAGGCCAAGGGCCCGACGCAGCTGGAGTTCGCACTGGGCTTCAGTCACCCGGTCATCGTCGACGCCCCCGAGGGCGTCACCTTCCGTGTCGAGAAGCCGACCCTGTTCCACGTGGACGGCATCGACAAGCAGAAGGTCGGCGAGGTCGCGGCCAACATCCGCAAGTTGCGCAAGCCTGACCCGTATAAGGGCAAGGGCGTGCGTTACCAGGGCGAACAGATCCGCCGCAAGGTCGGAAAGGCTGGTAAGTAGGCATGGCTCCGAAGACTGCGTTCAGCAAGCACACGGCTGCCCGCACCGTCTCGCGGGCCCGCCGTCACCGCCGCGTCCGCAAGAACGTCGTCGGCACGACCGCGCGCCCGCGCCTGGTCGTCAACCGTTCGACCCGTCACATGTTCGTCCAGATCGTGGACGACACCGTCGGCCACACGCTGGTGAGCGCGTCCACCATGGACCCCTCGCTGCGCACGCTGGAGGCGGACAAGACGGAGAAGGCCAAGAAGGTCGGCGAGCTCCTCGCTCAGCGGGCCAAGGAAGCCGGGATCACGGCGGTCGTCTTCGACCGCGGTGGCAACCGGTATGCAGGTCGGATCGCGGCGCTGGCTGACAGCGCTCGCGAGGGCGGGCTCGAGTTCTGATGCCAGCCCGAGGATCGCAAATGATGGCAACTGAGAAGAGGAACCACTGATGGCTGCAGCTCCGCGTCGCGGTGGCGGCACCGGTGGCGAGCGGCGGGACCGTCGTGACGATCGCCGCGGTGGCGCCGCCGACAAGGGCGTCTCGTACATCGAGCGCGTAGTGAAGATCAACCGAGTGGCCAAGGTCGTGAAGGGTGGTCGTCGCTTCAGCTTCACCGCCCTCGTCGTCGTCGGTGACGGCAACGGCTTGGTCGGCGTCGGCTATGGCAAGGCCAAGGAAGTCCCCGCGGCCATCGCCAAGGGTGTCGAAGAGGCGAAGAAGCACTTCTTCAAGGTGCCTCGGATCCAGGGCACGATTCCGCACACCGTGCAGGGCGAGGAGGCGGCCGGTGTCGTCTTCCTGCGTCCGGCCTCGGCCGGTACCGGCGTCATCGCCGGTGGCCCCGTGCGCGCGGTCCTGGAGTGCGCCGGCATCCACGACGTGCTGTCCAAGTCGCTCGGCTCGGACAACCCGATCAACATCGTGCACGCCACCGTGGCGGCTCTGAAGGGCCTTTCCCGGCCCGAGGAGATCGCCGCCCGCCGTGGCCTGCCGATCGAGGACGTTGCCCCGGCCGCCATGCTGAAGGCTCAGCGTGAGGGTCTCGCCGAGGCGGCGGCCGCGAAGGCGGTGAGCTAGTCATGGCACGCCTGAAGATCACTCAGGTTCGCTCGAAGATCGGTGGCAAGCAGAACCAGCGTGACTCGCTGCGTTCGCTTGGCCTGAAGCGAATCGGCGATGTCGTCGTCAAGGAGGACCGGCCCGAGATTCGCGGGATGGTCTCCGTGGTGACGCACCTCGTCGAGGTGGAAGAGGTCGACTAGTCATGACTGACAAGGCTCCGCTGAAGATTCACGACCTGCGTCCGGCCCCTGGCGCCAACAAGGCCAAGATCCGTAAGGGTCGTGGCGAGGCGTCCAAGGGTAAGACGTCGGGTCGCGGCACCAAGGGCAGCCACGCCCGCACCACGGTTCCCCTCGGCTTCGAGGGTGGCCAGGTGCCGCTGCAGAGGCGTCTGCCGAAGCTCAAGGGCTTCTCCAACGCCCTGTTCAAGACGACCTACCAGGTCGTCAACCTCGACAGGCTGGGCGAGCTGTTCCCCGAGGGTGGCGAGGTCACCGTCGAGGCCCTGGTCGCCAAGGGTGCTGTTCGCAAGAACCAGCTGGTGAAGGTGCTCGGCACGGGTGAGATCTCGGTCGCGGTGAACGTGCAGGCTCACGCCTTCTCGTCCTCCGCGAAGGAGAAGATCGCCGCCGCCGGTGGTTCCGTTACCGAGCTGTAGTAACGCTATGACGAGGCGTGGGGGCTTTGACAATGGGCCCCCACGCCCGTAGTGCGTTAGAGTTCGCGAGACGGCAGGATTCTGTCGGGCTCGTTTGACAATGAGACTTCAGATGGCAGATCCCCGCACCATCGCATACTCACAACGCCGTAAAGGCGCGCAGGAGGGACCGTGCTGACCGCGTTTACCCGGGCGTTCCGGACACCGGACCTGCGCAAGAAGTTGCTCTTCACCCTGGGCATCATCGCGCTTTTCCGTCTCGGCTCGGTTCTGCCGACCCCGGGAGTCCACGTCCAGAACCTCGCCGCGTGTTTCGACCAGGCCCGTGAAGGCGCAGCCGGCAACATCTACGGGATGGTTCAGCTGTTCAGCGGCGGCGCGCTGCTGAAGCTGTCGGTGTTCGCGCTGGGCATCATGCCGTACATCACCGCGAGCATCATTCTGCAATTGCTCGTCGTGGTCATTCCACGCCTCGAGGCGCTCAAGAAGGAAGGCCAGGCCGGCCAGACGAAGATCACGCAGTATACGCGTTATCTCACTATCGGTCTCGCCGTTCTCCAGTCGACCGCCTTCATCGCGCTGGCCCGTACCGGTCAGCTTTTCCCGAACTGCCAGCAGGACGTTCTGCAGAACCCCGACGACATCTTCGGCATCGTCACGATGGTGGTCATCATGACGGCCGGCACGTCGGTGATCATGTGGCTCGGTGAGCTCATCACCGACCGCGGCGTCGGCAACGGCATGTCGATTCTGATCTTCACCCAGGTCGTCGCGGTCTTCCCGTCCGAGCTGGCCAACATCTTCCAGGCGAACAAGTTCACCTTCGCGGTCGTCATGGTCGTCGGTATCTTCATGATCGCCGCGGTGGTCTTCGTCGAGCAGGCGCAGCGCCGCATTCCGGTCCAGTACGCCAAGCGCATGGTGGGCCGCAGGATGTACGGCGGCACGTCCACCTACATCCCGCTGAAGGTCAACCAGGCCGGCATCATCCCGGTGATCTTCGCGTCCTCGCTGCTCTACCTGCCGCAGCTCATCACCTCGCTCTTCCAGACGAGCGACAACGTGGTGATCCGCTGGATCTCGCAGAACCTGGCCACGGGCGACACGCCCATCTACATGGCCACGTTCTTCCTGCTGATCATTTTCTTCACGTACTTCTACGTGTCCATCACGTTCAACCCCGCTGAAGTCGCCGACAACATGAAGAAGTACGGTGGTTTCATTCCGGGCATCCGTCCCGGCCGTCCGACGGCTGAATACCTGAACTTCGTGCTCACCCGTCTGACCGCGCCTGGCGCGCTCTATCTGGGTCTGATCTCCATGGTCCCGATCGTCGCCCTCGCGGTGGCCGGTGCGAGCCAGAACTTCCCGTTCGGAGGGACGAGCATTCTGATCATGGTAGGCGTCGGCCTGGACACGGTGAAGCAGATCGAGAGCCAGCTGCAGCAGCGCAACTACGAAGGTTTCCTGCGGTAGTGCGTCTCGTTCTGGTCGGGCCCCCCGGAGCGGGTAAGGGGACACAGGCCCAGTACATCGCATCGAACCTGTCCATCCCGAAGATCTCGACAGGTGACATCTTCCGTGCCAACGTCTCCGGCGGCACGGACCTTGGCAAGCTGGCCAAGACGTTCATGGACCGTGGCGACCTGGTGCCCGACGAGGTCACCATCGCCATGGTCCGCGACCGTCTGTCCGAAGACGACGCGCAGGACGGGTTCCTGCTCGACGGCTTCCCGAGGAACGTCGCGCAGGCGGAGATCCTGCGCGACATGCTCAAGGACTGGGGCCAGGCGCTCGACCTCGTTCTCGAACTCGTCGTCGATGACGACGAGGTGGTCAGGCGGCTGGCCGGCCGGCGCACCTGCAGCCAGTGCGGCCGCATCTGGCACGTCGAGTTCGATGACAAGAAGGACGACAAGTGCGACGCGTGCGGGGGCGCGCTCTTCCAGCGTGACGACGACAAGGAGCAGACCGTCAGGCACCGCCTGGAGGTCTACCAGGAGCAGACGGCGCCGCTGGTCTCCTACTACGCCGACGAGGGCATCCTGGTGGGTGTTGACGCGACGGGCCCGGTCGAAGAGGTCACCCAGCGGGCCATGGACGCTATCCGGCCGTTCATGGGCTAGCGGCTCTCCAGCACGACCGATTGCGGAGGTGGCACGGTGTTCCGTGCCACCTCGCGGTTATTGTGGGGGGAATTGGGCCCCCACAGTGGCCCGTTGAGACCCAGGGGGGCAGAAGATGTTCAAACGCAACAGGCACGGCATCCAGATCAAGTCGCCGGAGCAGCTCGAGAAGATGCGCGCGGCGGGCCTGGTGGTCGGGCGCACGCTCGACCTGCTGAAGCGCTCGGTGCGGCCCGGCATGACGCCGCTCGACCTCGACGTCATCGCCGAGAAGGCGATCAGGGACGAGGGCGCGATCCCGTCGTTCAAGGGCTACCAGGGCTTCCCCGCGACCATCTGTGCGTCGGTGAACGACGAGGTGGTGCACGGCATCCCGAGCGACGCCCGCAAGCTGCGCGAGGGCGACATCATCTCCATCGACTGCGGCGCGATCCTGGAGGGCTGGCACGGCGACTCGGCCGTCACGGTCCCGGTCGGTGAGGTGGATCCCAAGCTGACCGAGCTGATGCGGATCACGGAGGAGTCGATGTGGCGCGGCATCGCCGCGCTGACGCCCGGCCGCCACCTGTCCGACATCGGCTACGAGGTGGAGCGGTACGTCAAGTCGCAGGGCCGCTTCGGCATCCCGCCCGAGTACGGTGGCCACGGCATCGGCACCGAGATGCACATGGACCCGTGGATCGCCAACCACGGCAAGCCCGGCAGGGGCCCGGTGCTCGAAGAGGGCATGTGCCTGGCCATCGAGCCCATGGTGAACCTCGGCACGGAGCGCACCCGCGTGCTGCCCGACGAGTGGACCGTGGTAACGATCGACGGCAAGCAGTCCGCACACTTCGAACACAGCGTCGCCGTGACACATAATGGTCCTTGGGTGCTCACCGCCCTCGATGGGGGCAAAGAGCGCCTGGCCCAACTGCAGAACTAGCCGGGAGTTGGTGGGATGGCGAACAGCCCCGAGATGCGTGCCTCCGACGCCGACCGCGATCGTGTCGCCGCCATCCTCCGCGAGCACACCGCGCAGGGCCGCATCACGATGGACGAGTTCAACGAGCGGCTGGAGCAGCTCTACAAGAGCAAGACCTACGGCGAGCTGGCCAAGTTAACGACCGACCTGCCCGACGTCGACCTGCGCAACCTGCCGGTCAAGGCGTCGGCCGCGGCTCCCGCCCAGCGGGGCATGCACTCCGGGATGAAGGCGGCCTGGAGCGCCTGGGCCGTGGCCAGCGGCATCAACTGGGTGATCTGGCTGATCGTGAGCCTCACCTCGGGCGACCTGATCTATCCCTGGCCGCTGTGGGTCATGGGCCCGTGGGGTGTGATTCTGCTGCTCAGCAGCATCTTCGGGAACGATCACTCTAAGCGATCGTAGATGTGTGTGCAGTAGTGCACTGTGTGCATTCGTGCGCAGAACGGATACGCCCGGATTCCTAACGTGAGTCGTGTCGGGAACACGAATCACGGAGGAAACCACATGCGCAAGGTCCTTGCAGCCGCCGCCCTCGCCGGCTCGTTCGCCCTCACCGGTCTCGCCGTGGCCCCGGCCGCGCAGGCGGCCACCAGCGCCACCAGCGCGACGCAGGCCACGAGCTCCATGGGGAACTGGGGCAAGTACTACTCGAGCAACAAGAAGGCCTACACCTACGGCAAGACCTGGAGCAAGGGCGGCAAGGTCTACACCCACTGGTACGGCAAGGAGTTCACGCCGAAGAAGGGCTACGTCTGGTTCCGCTACACGTTCAAGAACGGCGGCTCCGGCAAGCACTTCTACGCCTGGAACGGCTCGTACCACCACCAGTGGAGCCTCAAGGGGATCAAGAAGCTCTACACGTACACCTGCTGGGGCGGCAAGTTCAAGTACTGCGGTGGGCAGCACCGCATCTACTAGGAGCCCTCTCCACAGGAAGACCCGCCGGGACTCTCTCCCTTGGCGGGTCTTCCGCTGTGTGTCAGAGGATTGGTGGTGGGGGTGTAGACTCTTACGTGGTTGTGTCAGGACACCTGGCACGCGTTTCGCGTTTTTGGCTCAGGTGTCGTACACTCCTTAGTCGGCTCACTATGACTTGTCACGCGTCGGCGATCCTTATTGATCGTCGCTCTCTTCGAAGCGTGATGGTCGCGGCTGCGTAGTGAACCGGAGCCTCAGACGATCGATCAGTGAAACGCGAGGAATTTTGGCCAAAAAAGACGGCGCCATCGAGATCGAGGGCACTGTGGTCGAATCGCTCCCGAACGCCATGTTCCGGGTGCAGCTCGACAACGGCCATAAGGTCCTGGCCCACATCAGCGGACGGATGCGGATGCACTACATCCGAATTCTTCCTGACGACCGGGTAGTCGTTGAACTGAGCCCCTACGACCTCAGTCGTGGGCGGATCGTCTACCGATACAAGTAACGGCGAAATCCGCAGCGTAGCGAGGACATCGCGCCGTTAGGCAAGAGCTTCGCCCGCAAGGAAGCACGTCTGAGGAACACGAAGGACAATGAAGGTTAAGCCGAGCGTCAAGAAGATCTGCGACAAGTGCAAGGTGATCCGCCGGCACGGTCGCGTCATGGTGATCTGCGACAACCTGCGCCACAAGCAGCGCCAGGGCTAGTCGCCGCAAGGCCCTCCGAGTCCGCCCCGATCAGGGAGCGGGCTCGACGTATGAGGAGCCTGCACAAGTAGTCGCGTCTCACACTTGAGAAGGCGGGCCTCCGGGCCCGAACCACTTGGGAGACCCCCGGTCGGAGGCCGGGGCCCTCACCCCGGGCATTGGGGAGGGGTAGTGAGTCGCAAGACCTCCGCCACAACGAAGGAGAATGCCCGACCATGGCTCGCCTGGTTGGCGTCGACCTCCCCCGCGACAAGCGGCTGGAGATCGCTCTCACCTACATTTTCGGAATCGGCCGCACCCGCGCCCAGGAGGTCCTCGAGGCCACCGGCGTGAGCGGCGACCTCCGCGTGCACCAGCTCTCCGACACCGAGCTCGTCCCGATGCGTGACTACATCGAGGCGAACTTCAAGATCGAGGGTGACCTGCGCCGCGAGGTCCAGGCCGACATCCGTCGCAAGATCGAAATCGGTTGCTACCAGGGCATCAGGCACCGCAAGGGCCTGCCGGTCCACGGTCAGCGCACGCAGACCAACGCGCGCACCCGTAAGGGCAAGAAGAAGACCGTCGCCGGCAAGAAGAAGCCCGGTAAGAAGTAGTCCACGCAGCCGCGGGACCGAAGACCTCAGGAGTGAAGGCAAAGGATGCCTCCTAAGAGCCGCCAGGGCGCGCCCAAGAAGGTGCGCCGCAAGGAAAAGAAGAACGTCGCTCACGGGCACGCCCACATCAAGAGCACGTTCAACAACACGATCGTTTCGATCACCGACCCCAACGGGAACGTGATCTCCTGGGCCAGCGCCGGCCACGTGGGTTTCAAGGGCTCCCGTAAGTCCACCCCGTTCGCCGCTCAGATGGCCGCCGAGAATGCCGCGCGTCGCGCCATGGAGCACGGCATGCGCAAGGTCGACGTCTTCGTCAAGGGTCCCGGCTCCGGCCGTGAGACCGCGATCCGCTCGCTGCAGGCCACCGGCCTCGAAGTGGGTTCGATCCAGGACGTCACCCCGGTGCCGCACAACGGCTGCCGTCCGCCCAAGCGCCGCCGCGTCTGACCAGGAGATATTGAGAAATGGCTCGTTACACGGGCGCGGACTGCAAGCTCTGCCGTCGTGAGAAGACCAAGCTCTTCCTCAAGGGCAGCAAGTGCGAGTCCGCCAAGTGCCCCATCGAGATCCGTCCTTACCCCCCGGGTGAGCACGGCCGCGGACGTCCCAAGGAGTCCGAGTACCAGCTTCAGCTTCGTGAGAAGCAGAAGACCCGTCGCATCTACGGTGTCCTCGAGAAGCAGTTCCGCAACTACTACGAGGAGGCCGCGGGCAAGAGCGGCAAGTCGGGCGAGGTGCTGCTCCAGATCCTGGAGACCCGTCTCGACAACGTCGTCTTCCGCGCCGGTCTCGCTCAGTCGCGTGACGCCGCTCGCCAGCAGGTCCGCCACGGTCACATCACCGTGAACGGCCGCAAGGTCGACATCCCGTCGTACCGCGTTCGCGAGCACGACATCATCGAGGTCCGCGAGTCCAAGCGGAACCTCCTGCCCTACGAGGTGGCTCGCGCCACCGCCGGCGACCGCACCGTGCCCGCGTGGCTCGGCGTCGTGCCGGAGAAGCTCCGCGTCCTGGTTCACCAGCTGCCGGTTCGCCAGCAGATTGACACCCAGGTCCAGGAGCAGCTCATCGTCGAGTACTACTCGAAGTAAGTAGTAGCTCGTCCGGTCCGGGTGCGGAATGCCGTACCCGGACTAGGCTGTTTATCGGAGTGGCGTCATATAGCGGGCGTCACACGACAAGGGGAGACCCACACATGCTGATCGCTCAGCGTCCGACTCTTCTCGAAGAGTCGATCGACGACACCCGGTCCCGATTCGTCATCGAGCCGCTGGAGCCGGGCTTCGGCTACACCATCGGCAACTCGCTGCGCCGCACGCTGCTGTCGTCCATTCCGGGCGCGGCCGTGACGAGCATTCGCATCGAGGGCGTGCTGCACGAGTTCTCGACCGTTCCCGGGGTCAAGGAAGACGTCACCGACATCATCCTCAACCTCAAGGAACTGGTCGTCTCCTCCGAGCACGACGAGCCGGTCGTGATGTACCTGCGCAAGCAGGGCCCGGGTGAGGTCACCGCCGCCGACATCGCGCCGCCGGCCGGTGTCGAGGTGCACAACCCCGAGCTGCGCATCGCCACGCTCAACGGCAAGGCGAAGCTGGAGATGGAGCTGACCGTCGAGCGCGGTCGCGGTTACGTCTCCGCCGCGCAGAACAAGCAGCCCGGCCAGGAGATCGGTCGCATTCCGATCGACTCGATCTACTCCCCGGTGCTCAAGGTCACCTACAAGGTCGAGGCGACCCGAGTCGAGCAGCGCACCGACTTCGACCGTCTCATCCTCGATGTCGAGACCAAGCCGGCGATGAAGCCCCGCGACGCGGTGGCCTCCGCCGGTAAGACCCTCGTCGAGCTCTTCGGCCTGGCCCGCGAGCTCAACGTCGAGGCCGAGGGCATCGACATCGGCCCGTCGCCGACCGACGCCGCCCTGGCCGCCGATCTGGCGCTGCCGATCGAGGAGCTGAACCTGACCGTTCGCTCCTACAACTGCCTCAAGCGCGAGGGCATCCACACCGTGGGTGAGCTCGTGGCCCGCAGCGAGCAGGACCTTCTCGATATAAGGAATTTCGGCGCCAAGTCGATCGAAGAGGTCAAGCAGAAGCTGCACGAGATGTCGCTGGCGCTCAAGGACTCCCCGCCCGGGTTCGACCCGAGCGCGGTGGCCGGCGGCGGCTACGACGACGACGACAGCGCGTACGTCGAGACCGAGCAGTACTAATCCAGATAGCGCGGGCCCCCTTCCCGGGGGCCTGGCGGCCCGACCCCGGTACCTGGTACGGCCGGGGCGGGTGAACCTCCAAGGAGAGATGAAATGCCCAAGCCCACCAAGGGTGCACGTCTTGGCGGCAGCCCGGCGCACGAGCGGCTGATCCTGGCGAACCTCGCCACCGATCTGTTCCGCCACGGCAAGATCCGCACGACGGTCACGAAGGCCAAGCGCCTCCGTCCGCTGGCGGAGCGCCTGATCACCAAGGCGAAGAAGGGCGACATCCACAACCGTCGCCAGGTCCTGACCGTCGTTCGGGACAAGGGCGTCGTTCACCACCTCTTCACCGAGATCGCGGTGACGTTCGCCGAGCGTCCGGGTGGCTACACCCGCATCACCAAGATCGGCGCGCGTAAGGGTGACAACGCCCCCATGGCCGTCATCGAGCTGGTGACCGAGCCGCTGAACGCCGTCACGACCCGCCGCACCGAGGCTCCCGCCGCTGCCGCCGCTCCGGCGCCGGCCGCCGCTGAGGAGACCGAGGCGCCCGCGGCTTCCGCGGCTGAGGAGACCGAGGTGGAGGCCCCCGAGGCCGCCGCCGAGGAGACCCCCGCCGCTGAGGCGAAGAAGGACGAGGCCTGATCTTTCAGGCCGGCTGACGGGCCCGGATCCCCTGACGGGGGTCCGGGCCCGTTTCCATATCCAGGGAGGATCATCGTGGTACGGCTCCGCCTCGACCTCGGGTACGACGGCACCGACTTCTCCGGCTGGGCCAGGCAGCCTGGGCTGCGTACGGTCCAGGGCGAGATCGAGCAGGCGCTCGGGCGGATTCTGCGGCTCGGGGAGCCGGTCATGCTGACCGTGGCCGGGCGTACCGATGCCGGGGTGCACGCGCGGGGGCAGGTGGCTCACGTGGACGTGCCGGAGGAGTCGCTGGGGGAGCTCGACGGGAACCGGGGGCCTCTGGGCGTCGATGAGCGGCTCGCTGCGCTCGTGCGGCGGCTTGGGGGTGTCCTGCCCCTCGACGTACGGATTTATCGGGTTACGGTGGCTCCTGAGGGCTTTGACGCGCGATTCTCGGCGATGTTCCGGCGGTACGCGTACCGGGTGGGCGACGCGGCGGGAGGCGTCGACCCGCTGCGGCGGCGTGACGTGGTCTGGCACAACCGGCCCCTCGATCTGGGCGCGCTCAACGCGGCCGCCGCGCGGCTGCTCGGGGAGCACGACTTCGCGGCCTTCTGCAAGAAGCGCGAAGGGGCCACGACGATCAGGGAGTTGCAGCGGCTGGAGTGGGTACGTTCGCCGGACGGGGTGCTGGTGGCCACCGTTGTGGCGGACGCGTTCTGCCACTCGATGGTGCGCGCGCTGGTCGGCTCGCTGCTGGCCGCCGGTGATGGGCGGCGGCCGGTGGAGTGGCCCGGGGAGGTGCTGGCCAGGGCCGTACGCGACTCCGGTGTGCACGTGGCGCCCGCGCACGGGCTGTGCCTGGAAGAGGTGGGTTACCCGCCGGAGGCGGAACTCGCCGCGCGGGCCGTGGCCACGCGGCGAGTGCGTACCGCTGCGTCAGCCCTTGGTGATGCGGCGTTCGAGAACGAGTGAGGTCTGGTCCCGGAACGCGCCGCTGACCTTGGGCAACGTCTTGTCCTCCGCCTTCGGGGTGTGGCCGTCGGTGTGGGTGGCGTAGCTGAAGACGATGTAGCGGCCCCACACCAGGCCGGCCGCGTACCCGCCCGCAATGTGCACCCGCTCGCCACCCGAGCCGGCGGCGCCGGGGAGCGGGCGGAACCACACGTTGCGCGCCAGGTCCTTGGCCTGGTCGGCGGTGGCGGCGGCGTCCTTGTCGGGAAGCACGGCGATGCCCGTGGTGACGGCGTAGCGGCGCTTGGCGTCCACGTAGGTGGCGCGCAGGACACGGCTGCACTTCTGCGCCTTCAGCGCGTCGGCGAACGCGCCCATGGCGGCCTTGTCGCAGGTCGTCTCCATGTGGGCCTTGACCCGGGTGAACGTCGTGCCCTCCGCCGTCACCTTCTTCTTCGGGAACGCCTCCGACAGCGACAACTTCTGCGGGTCGGTCTGCTCGGAGTTGAGCATCGACGTTCCCGCCCCGTCTGTGGACGGAAGGGTGCTCGGCGCCTCCGTTCGCGCGGGGGCGGACGGGCGGGCGGCGGCCGTGGTGGGCTTGTTCACGGCCTGGTAGGCGAAGAAGCCACCGGTCGCCACGCCGGCCAGGGCCAGCGCGCCCAGCGTCACGAACAGAGCCCGTTTGCTCTTGCCCGGGGGGGCTGGGGGCGGGGGTGGGGTCTGGAACGGGGGTTGTTTGAACGCTCCAGGTGGGAAGGCCGGGCTACCTCCGGGGGGTGTGGGCAGGTTGAGCGAGGTCGTTGGCTTCTGGCCCCAAGTCTCTCTGGGGAACGGCAGCTCGGGCAGTTTGTCACCGGTCGGGGGGATGGGGGGCCAGACGGGTACGTCGCCTGGCTCCGGGGGGTGGGCGGATGGGTTGTGGTGCGGGTTCGCCGTGGCGTCCTGCTTGGCGTCGTGCTTGGCGGCGTCGGGGTCGAAGTAGTGGGCCGGTTGGGTGGCGTCTGGGGACTTCGCCGCTGGGCGGGTGATGTCCTCGTGGGTGAACGACTGGGGGTCGGCCTGA
Source organism: Nonomuraea solani (assembly GCF_900108335.1). Taxonomy (GTDB): domain Bacteria; phylum Actinomycetota; class Actinomycetes; order Streptosporangiales; family Streptosporangiaceae; genus Nonomuraea; species Nonomuraea solani. The sequence goes on along the minus strand of NZ_FNVT01000013.1, from coordinate 298,891 downwards.
TCGGGTACGGCGTGATCGGCCGCCACGGGGGCTGACAGGTGAGGGCCCTTGTGGTGCTCTGGGGCCTTCGGGGTTGGGGCGCCGCCAGTATCCCTTGGCTGGGTGTCTTTTGGCCGGATATCTCCCGGCAGGGTGTCTCCGGATTGGGCGTCACCGGGGTGGAAATCGCTGGGATGGGCGTTTCCTGGCTGGGGCGGACTTGACGCTGGGCCGCCGGACGCAGGGGCGCCGGACGGGAGGGCGTTGGGCTGGGACGGGTCCGACTGGGACCGGCCAGACAGGGCGGCGGCTATCGACGACGTGGTGCCTGACTGGGACGGAGCAGATGGGGCGGCGCTTGACGGCGTGGCGCCCGACTGCGGCGGACCTGACGTGGGCGCTCCGGGTGGGGGAGTGCCGGGAGCGGGTGAGCCCGGGGAGTCGCCGGCCGGGGTGGTGCCGGGTGCGGGCGGGCCTGAGAAGGCGCCGGCCGCATGAACTCCGGACGCGGGTGCGTTCGAGGAGATGGCGCCGGGAGGGAGTGTCCCGGGCGCGGCCTGCTGGGGGGCGCCGGCGTGGGGAGGGAGCGCGCCGGGTATGGCCTGCTGGGGGGCGTCGGCGTCGGGTGTGCCGGGTTGCGGCGCTTCGGGGCGGGTCAGTGCCCGGTTGGTGGCGTCGGCGTCGAAATGGTTGGTGGCGTCGGGGTTGAAGAAGGGCGCCGGGAGGGTGAAGCCCTCCGGGTTGGTGGCGTTCGGATCGAAGGGCGGGGGGAGGCTCGGCTCGTCGCTGTCCGGCTCGGCCTCCAGCTCACCCGTGGCGGCGGGCCAGGGCGGCATGGCATGCGGATCGGTGAGGGGCGCCGGCCACACGGGCATGCCTGCGGCGGCGGCAGTGAACGCCGGCGGCGGCTCCCACGACGGCGCACCAGGCACCACAGGCTCAACCGGCCACCGCCCCGGCTCCTCAGCCCCAGCCGACCAGCGACCGGGCTGGGACTCAGCCGACTGCTCGGACTCGGCTGACCAGGGGCCCGGCTCCTGGGGTGCAGCCGACCGCTCGGACTCAACCGGCCAACGACCTGGCTCCCCTTGTTCGGCCGGCCAGTGGGCTGGCTTCCCGGGCTCGATCGGCAAGCGGCTCGGCTCCCCTTGTTCGGCCGGCCAGTGGCCCGGCTCCCCGGGCTCGATCGGCAAGCGGCTCGGCTCCTCGCGTTCGGCCGACCAGCGGCTCGGCTCCCCGGGCTCGGCCGGCCAGCGGCCCGGCTCCTCGGAGTTGGCCGACCAGCGGTCCTGCTCCTGGGGGCCGGTCGGCCAGTGGCTTGGCTCGTCGGTCCCGGCGGACCAGTGACTCGGCTGTTCGGGGCCGACCGGCCAGCGGCCTGAGGACTGTTCGGGGTCGGTTGGCCGACGGCCGGGGGTCTCGGGCTGGTCCCAGGGGCTTGGGCCGTGAGTTCGTCCGGGCAGCGGACCGGGCTCGAACGGCCCCGGTTGCTCGTTCTGGGCGCGCCCCGACTGCGGTGGCAGGGCGTCGTGGAGGCGGCCGGGGCGGGTCTGGTCGGGCTGTGACGGGTCGGCGTCGCCGGGAGCGCCGGGCCGGGTTCGGTCGGGGTGCCAGGGGTTGGCCTCGTGGAGGTGACCGGGCCGGGTTTGGTCGGCGTGCGATGGCCCGGTGTCGTGGAGACCTGGTCGTGGTAGCTCGGGCCGCGATGGGTCGGTGAGGCCGGGACCGTCGGCCTGAGTTCGGTCGCGGAGCCATGGGCTGGCGTCGTGGAGGTGGCCCGGCCGGGTTGCGTCCGGTTCGGGGGAGCCGGCGCCGTGGAGGTCGGCCGGTCGGGGGGAGTCGACGGCGTGGAGGTCGGCGGCGTGGAGGTGGGCCGGGCGGGTTTGGTCGGGCTGTGACAGGCCCGGGGTGTTGCGGATGGGGTGGGGGTTGTTGCTGTGGGGGTGGGTTGAGGGGGTGTGGGGTGGGTTGGTGCTGGGGGAATGGCCGGGGTCCGTGTGGGCGTCGTCGGCGAACCAGTCGTAGGGGGCGGCCTCGTCGGCCGGGACCTCCCATGGCTGGGCGCCGGGCGGCTCCGTCGGGTCGGGGAGATCGGGTGGCGATCCCTGGAAAATGGGAATGGCAGGGCGCGGCTCGGCGTCCGCTGCCTCATCGGAAAGGGGGTACGCCGGTGGAACGTCTCGCCCGCTGGTCTGGCCGAAGCTCGGCGGTGGCGTCGCGGGAGTAGCCGAGCGGTCGGCTTCCCTGCGATCGTGCTCAGACCCGGGTTCCTGGCCACGCATAGCTGGAGCCTAGCGAGAGTAGCGAGATCGTTATGTCGGTATGGGCGTTCCCAGAGGCAACAGCCGAGCTCTTTGGCCCCATAAGCCACACAAAGCCGTTTTAGCTCGCGGGGTTTCCGGTGAGCGAACGGTTGTCCAGAGCCGTGAACACGGTCGCCTTGGTGATGTCGTTGATGGCTTCGGCGATCCGCTTCGAGCCCTTCGAGTCGGGTTTCGTGCCGTCCTTGTTCTGGAACCAGACCAAGATGGCGAAGTGGCCATACGTGGACACCCTGGCGCCACCACTGCCCGAGCCGAGGAACTTGGTGACGGTGTCCTTGCCCGCCAGCGGCTTGACGTAGTTCTTGGTGTTGCCCGCCTTGGCCACCTTGCTGGCGTTCTTGCCGGTGCTGAGGTTGGCCACGCCGACCGTACCGATGACCTTGCCGGCCTTGTCACGGAAGCTGGCGCGCAGGAACTGGTTGCACTTGGCGGACTTGAGCGCCTTCTGCAGGGTGTCCCCGAGGGCGCCGTCGTTGCACTTCTTGTCCTTGCTGGTGATCGTCATCTCGTACGAGCGGCCCGACACCGTGAACTTCTTCTTCTTGCCGAAGACCTCCTTGACCGTGATCGGTTCGGGGTCGGTGCTGCGGTTGGTGGCGAAGCCGAACTTGCCGGGCGGGACCGACGGCAGCGGGGCCGAGGTCTGGCGCGGGGTCTCGGTCTCGGCGGTGACGGGCGGGTCGGCGTTCCACATCAGGGCCAGACCGCCGCCGAGCAGGCCGAGCACCAGGACACCGCCGAGCGCGAACCACAGCGGGGCGCGCGAGCGGGAATCCTCGTCGTAGGGGCTCCAGCCGACTCTGCTCTGGGGGGCGGCCGTCTTCTGTGACTCCGCCTTTTCCGCCTTCTTGGCCTTCCGGCCTCCGGACTTCTCGCCGCCCGGCTGGTCGGCATCCGACTTGTCGGCGCCCGCCTTCTTGCCGTCCGGCTTCAGGGGGTCGTCGTCGGCGTCCCGGTCCTTGCGGCCACGGCGGCCCTTACGGCCCGAGGGAGGCTCGTCACCGGACGGTCCACCACCGGGTCCTCCGGGTCCGCCGGGTGGCGGTCCGCTGCCGGGCGCGTTGCCGAAAGATCCACCTGCGAAGGGGTCACCCCTGAAGGGATCGCCGCCGGAGGGACCTGGGCCACCGGAAGGACCTCGGCCGCCCGAGGGGCCTCCGCCGGCTCGGCCTCCGCCGGACGGGCCGCCAAAGGGGTCGTCACCGCCGGACCGCCTTCTGCCAGGTCGCCCTCCATCGGACGGGCCACCGCCGAAGAAGCCGCCGCCATCGGAGGGACCTCCCCCGGATGGGCCGCCGCTGGAGGGGCCACCGGGGCCACCACCGGAAGGGCCTCCGCCGGAGGGGCCGCCGGGGCCGCCGCCTGGTCGGCCTCTGCCGGGTGGGCCGCCAAAGGGGTCGTCTCCGCCAGGTCGCCCTCCGCCGGACGGGCCGCCGAAGAAGTTGCCGCCACCGGAGTTGTCACCGGAAGGGCCTTCACCGGACCGACGTCCGCCGGATGGACCGCTGAAGGGGTCGCCCCCGTCGGACGGGCCACCGCCTGGTCGTCCTCTGCCAGCCGGGCCGCCGCCGTTGGGTGGGCCACCGAAAGAGTCGCCCCGGGGCGCGCCGCCGCCGAAGAAGTCGCCGCCGTTGGGCGGCCCGTCGAAGGGGTCGCGTCCGCCAGGTCGGCCGTCGCCGATCGGAGCGCCTAGGGGGATGCTTCCGCCAGGCCGGTTTCTGCCGGCCGGGCTGCCGAGGGGGTCGTTGAGCGGGTCGCCGCCGGAGGGGCTGCCGCCGTTGGATGGGCCGCTCAGGGGGTCGCCTCCGCCGCGTCGGTTTCCGCCGGTGGGGCCGCCGAGTGGGTCGCTGCCGAAGGAGCCGCCGTCGTTGGGCGGGTCGTTGAAGGGGTCGCTCCCGCCAGGTCGGTTTCCGCCGATCGGGGCGCCGCCGCTGGGCGTGCCGCCAAAGGGATCGCTCCCACCGCGTCGGTTTCCGCGGGTCGGGCTGCCGAGGGGGTCGTTGAGCGGGTCGCCGCCGGAGGGGCTGCCGAAGGAGCCGCCGTCGTTGGATGGGCCGCTCAGGGGGTCGCTTCCGCCGCGTCGGCCTCTGCCGGTTGGGCCGCCGAGTGGGTCGGTGAGCGGGTCGCTACCGAAGGAGCCGCCGTTGTTGGGCGAGTCATCGAAGGGGTTGCTCCCGCCGCGTCGGCTTCCGCCGGTCGGGCCGCCGAGGGGGTCGGTGAGCGGGTCGCCGCCGGAGAGACCTCTGCCGGAGGGGCCGTCGAAGGGGTCGCCGCCAGACGGGTCGCCAGATGGGCCGTCAGACGGGTCGCCGAACGGGCCGCTGGGCGGGTCGTCGGCAGGGGTGTTGAAGGAGTCGCCGCTGAAGAAGCCGCCCCCGTTAGGAGTGCCTCCCGCGGCAGGTGAGGGCCCTGCGGGCCGGAAAGCGCTGCCTGGCTCCCGCGGGCCGCCGCCCATCCCATAGGGAGCGCCGCCCGTACCTGGTGGGGCGCCGCCCTTGCCGTTCTCGCGTTCGTCATGGCCGTTGGAAACCATGCGGCGACATTACCGTGATGTTCGTCATTGGGTTCCGAAGTCCTGTGTCCACCATGGTCCGCCGGGGCCGGACGCGACGCCCACGCCGATGGCCTTCAGGCGGCAGTTCAGGATGTTCTTGCGGTGGTCGCGGCTGTCCATCCAGCCGCGTACGGCCTCTTCAGGCGTGTTGTACCCGGCACCGATGTTCTCGGCGGCGCCGAAGAGGTAGCCGGCCCGTTCCATGCGATCCCAAGGAGAAGAGCCGTCTGGGGAGTTGTGGGCGAGTTGCCCGGTACGGGCCATCTCCAGCGAATGTGTACGAGCCGACCGCGTAAGCCCATCGTTCACCCTCAGCGGCCCGCACCCGTACCTGGCCCGCGCGGCGTTGGTCAGCGAGACGACCCGGGACCCCAGCCCCGCGAGCACCTGCACCCCGGAGTCGACGCCCTGCTCGTCGCCGAGCACCACCGAAGGGTCGTCCTGCGTGTTGAAGCCGGGAATCTGGTCCCGCGGCGTCTTGGACGGCGTGGGCGCGGCCGAGCCGTGCGGCACCTTCCTGGTGGTGATCCCCCGCGGAATCCGCTCGGCCTGCGGCTGCACCCGCTGCTTGGTGGTCGGCGCGGGGTTGGCCGTGGCGGCCGCCGGTGGGGCCGTTTCGTTGAGGTAGACGTGGCGGGCGGGTTCGGCGTCGCCGGCGAGCCGGCCGATCAGTACGCCGGTGAACAGCACCGCCATGAGGCAGGTCAGCACACCCAGGCGACTCCGGCGCCGAGGGCCACGCTGGTTTTGCCGGGTGTGAGAGTTCTGCCACATACCGACACCAACGATAGGGATGTCTGGTCCTGAGAAAGAAGGGGTCCCAGGGAAACGAAACCGAACCGTTCTGAGGTCAGGTAGACTCCTGGTTGGTTACCGGTCTTTTGACCAGCACGCCTCCGGGCGGGTAGCTTAGGTTCGTTGTGTGCACGGGTCCAACGTGACCATTGCGCGGCGCGTCCGGCGTCATCTCCCATGCTGAGGAGACGGAAGGTCCGGGCCGTCGTGTGCCCGCACCGACCGACCAATGTAGCTGTCGCATCCGACAGCGCCGAAGACGCGAGCATAAAGAAGGCTACGACCGTGCGCACGTACTCACCGAAGCCCGCCGACGTCCAGCGTCAGTGGTACGTCATCGACGCGACCGATGTCGTGCTGGGCCGGCTGGCCAGCCACGTCGCGATCCTGCTCCGCGGCAAGCACAAGCCGATCTTTGCCAACCACGTCGACACTGGTGACTTCGTCATCGTCATCAACGCCGGCAAGATCGCGCTGAGTGGCAACAAGCGTGAGCAGAAGAAGGCGTACCGCCACTCCGGTTACCCGGGCGGTCTGCGTTCCGTCAGCTATGGCGAGCTCATGGACAAGCGTCCCGACAAGGCAGTCGAGAAGGCCGTCAAGGGCATGCTGCCGAAGAACTCCCTCGGCCGGCAGATGGCCAAGAAGCTGAAGGTCTACGCGGGTTCTGATCACCCGCACCAGGCCCAGCAGCCGGTGCCGTTCGAGATCACCCAGATCGCCCAGTAGTAGTTCGAAAGATTTAGAGGAGAACCGTGGCTGAGCCCACTGGTGTCGAGACGGTCGTCGAGACGGCCGAGGTGGAGGACTTCTCCGGCGAGGAGTTCCCGTCCGAATACACCACCGAGTCCACCGCCAGCGCTGACGCTCCCGTGCGTAAGCCCGTCACCACGGGCAACTCGTACGGCACCGGCCGCCGCAAGGAGGCGATCGCCCGCGTGCGCATCGTCCCCGGCACCGGTAAGTGGACGATCAACGGTCGTTCGCTGGACGCCTACTTCCCGAACAAGGTCCACCAGCAGATCGTCAACGAGCCCTTCGTGGTGCTCGGTGCCGAAGAGGCGTTCGACATCATCGCGCGCATCGACGGCGGCGGCGTGACCGGTCAGGCCGGCGCGCTGCGCATGGGCCTGTCCCGCGCCCTGGCGATCCTGGACGTCGAGGTCAACCGCCCGCCGCTGAAGAAGGCCGGCTTCCTCACCCGTGACGCTCGCGCCACGGAGCGGAAGAAGTACGGTCTCAAGAAGGCCCGTAAGGCTCCGCAGTACAGCAAGCGCTAAATTGGCGCGCCTTTTCGGCACCGACGGGGTACGTGGGGTCGCTGGTCGCGACCTCACGGCGCAGCTCGCCATGGACCTGTCCGTGGCGGCGGCGCACATCCTCGGCGATGCGGGCGCGTTCGCCGCTACCGGACGCCGTCCGGTAGCGGTCGTAGGCCGGGACCCGCGTGCCTCGGGAGAATTTCTCGAGGCCGCAGTGGTCGCCGGCCTCGCGGCGTCTGGAGTGGACGTGCTGCGCCTCGGCGTGCTGCCCACCCCGGCCGTCGCCCACCTCACCGCCGCGCTCGGCGCCGACCTCGGCGTCATGTTGTCGGCCTCGCACAACGCGGCGCCCGACAACGGCATCAAGTTCCTGGCCCGCGGCGGCTTCAAGCTGTCCGACGTGGTCGAGGACGAGATCGAGCGACGGCTGGGCGAGAAGTGGAGCTTCCCCGTCGGCTCCGGCGTGGGCCGGGTGCGCGACGCGTACGGGGAGGCCGACCGCTACATCTCCCACGTGCTGACCACGCTCAACGGGGCCCTCGACGGTCTCAACATCGTGGTCGACTGTGCCCACGGGGCCGCCCACATGGTGGCGCCCGAGGCGCTGGTCCGGGCGGGAGCGCGGGTCGAGGCCATCGGTGCCAGGCCGGACGGCCTGAACATCAACGCCGGCCACGGCTCCACCCACATGGACAAGCTCCGGCAGGTGGTCGTGTCGCGCGGGGCCGACCTGGGCGTGGCCTACGACGGCGACGCCGACCGCTGCCTGGCCGTCGACCACACGGGCGCGATCATCGACGGTGACCACATCATGGCCATCCTGGCCGCCGCCATGCACGGCGAGGGCCTGCTGTCCAAGGACACCGTGGTCGCGACCGTGATGTCCAACCTGGGCTTCAAGCTGGCCATGCGCGAGGCGGGCATCACCGTGGTGGAGACCGCGGTGGGCGACCGCTACGTGCTGGAGCGGATGAAGTCCGACGGCTTCAACCTGGGCGGCGAGCAGTCGGGGCACGTCATCATGCTCGACCACGCCACCACGGGCGACGGCCTGCTCACCTCGCTCCATCTGCTGGGCGTGGTGGCCAAGTCGGGCGTGCCGCTGAAGGAGCTGGCCGCGGTGATGACGCCGCTGCCGCAGATCCTGATCAACGTCAAGGACGTGGACCGGGGCAAGTCGTCCGTGCCCGAGCTCGTGGCCGCCGTCGCGCAGGCGGAGGCGGAGCTGGGGGAGACGGGCCGGGTCCTGATCAGGCCGAGCGGGACCGAGCCGATGATCCGGGTCATGGTCGAGGCCGCGTCGGAGGAGCACGCCACGCAGGTCGCGGGGCGGCTGGCCGACGTGGTGCGTACAGCCTGCGTCTGAACACGAACACGAACGGCGGCCCGCGGGTGATCCCGCGGGCCGCCGTTTTGGTTTATTCGTCGCCCGTGAGGGAGAACGAGCGCAGCCGCTGACCGGCCAGGAAGACCGCGCCCACAGTGACGATGATCAGCGCCGGTACGGCGAAGCTCAGCGTGACGTCCGACTGGAAGAACGGCGAGCCGGAGATCTGGTCGGCGATCGACTGCCCCCATCGCTGGATCGAGAACTTGCGGGCACCGACGAGCAGGTTGCCCACCAGGCTCTCCCAGACCAGCGCGTAGATGACGCCGATCGTGACCGCGTGCCGGGTGACGACGCCGAGCAGCAGGAAGACGGCGGCGTACGCGATGCCGGCCACCAGCGAGCCCACGGCGAACCCGGTGGCGATGCCGTCCTCGTTGCCGAGCAGGATCCAGGCCGCCACGTAGGTCGGGACGGCCGCGAAGATCGCCAGCAGCGAGGCCGCCACCAGGAACTTCGTCTGGGCGATGACCGGGCGCGAGATCGGCTTGGACATCAGGTGCAGGATCGTCCCGTCGTCGATCTCCGGGGCGATGACGCCCGTGCCCGCGATCAGGCCCAGCAACGGGAGCATGGTGCCGATGGCGAAGCTCGTCATCAGCTCCACGGCCGTGCGCTGGTCGGTGGCGCCGAACACGCGCAGCAGCACGGCCAGGCCGATCAGGGCGAGCGGGAGCAGCAGGAGCAGGACGATGCGCCGGCGGCCCAGCAGGGCACGGTAGGTGATGCCCGCTACCACGGTGTTCATCAGGTGCTCCTGTTGATCAGGTAGGAGAAGACGCTCTCCAGGTCTTCGTCCGCCGGGGAGACCTGGTGCAGGCGTACGCCCTCGGCCTTGGCGACCCGGGGGAGCAGCTTGGCGAACCGGCGGAACTCGGTGGCCTGGACCTCCAGCCCGTCGGGGCGCAGCGTGATGCCGCCGGTCGACTCGTCGCGGACGAGCGCGGCGGCCAGCCGCCGGTCGTCACTGGATCGGATCATGAACAGGTGCGGCCGGTCGGTCATCAGCCGGCGGATCTCGCGGAAGTTGCCGGACGCCGCGTGCCGCCCCGCCACGAGCACCTCGATGTGCTGGGCGACCCGTTCGACCTCCTCCAGGATGTGGGAGCTGAACAGGATGGTCCTGCCGTCCGCGCCCATGCGCTGGATCAGGTCCATGAGGTGCAGGCGCTGGCGGGGGTCCATGCCGTTGAACGGCTCGTCGAGCAGCAGCACGGCCGGGTCGTGGACGAGCGCCGCCGCCACCTTGACGCGCTGGCGCATGCCCTTCGAGTACGTCTCCACCCGGCGGTCCTTCGGCTCCTCCATCTCCACCGTGGCCAGGGCCTTGCGGGCGGCCTGTTCGGGGTCGGAGAGGTTGTGGAGGCGGGCGGCGGAGAGCACGAACTGCCAGCCGGTCAGGAAGCCGTACACGCCCTCCCGTTCCGGAACTAAGCCGATATTTCGGTAAATCTGGTGGTTCTTCCACACCGTCGTGCCGTCCAGCGTGACCGAGCCGCCCGACGGGGCCAGGAAGCCGGCCATCATGTGCAGGAGCGTCGACTTGCCCGCGCCGTTGGGGCCGAGCAGGCCGGTGACGCCCGGGCCGATCGTCATCGTCACGTCGTTGACGGCGACCACGTTGCCGTACCAGCGGGACACCTGCGAGAGCTCGATCTTCACCGCGCGGCCGCCTTCCTGTAGCGCAGCGCCAGGGCGGCGAGACCGGCGCCGATCAGCAGCACCAGGACCAGCGCGGAGGCCGGGCCGCTGGGATAGGCGCCGCCCTCGATGGAGTGTGGCGGGGTGTTGAACAACCACACCTGTACGGAGTCCGTCAGCCAGAACGGGTTGATCAGCCACGCCCAGGCGGCGGCGCTCTCGTTGCCCGTCGAGGACAGCGTGGCGTAGATCAGCGGCACCGAGGCGGACGCCAGCAGGTAGACGGTGATCACCGACGCCACGCCGAGCCCGCGCCGCGGCGTGAGCGAGGCCAGCGCCAGCCCGAACGACGACAGCAGCACCGCCAGCAGCGCGGCCGTGAGCATGGCACCGGCGTATTCGCCGGTGGCCGGCGGGCCGGGCATGTCCACGACCAGCTCACCCACGTAGGTGAGTGTGAGCGGCACCGCGATCAGCGCGAACACCGCCACGGCCATCGCCGTCACCTTGGCGCCCACGTACTCGGTGATCGAGACGGGCCGTGACAGGTAGAGGGGCAGGGTGCGGTAGCGCAGGTCGGGGGCGACCACCGTGGGCGCCTGCGCGGCCAGGAAGATCGCCACCACGGCCTGCATGACGACGGCGAACCCGCTGTAGGGGATGCCGATCTGCTTGATCAGGGCCATCATGGCGATGCTCACGACGGCGGGCAGGATCATGATGCCGACCAGGGCGAACGGGATGATCTTGCTGCGCGCCGGGCGGCCCAGGCCGAAGATGCCGCGCAGGGTGTGCACGAGCAGCGCCCTGGTGGAGTGGCCGCGGCCGAGCCGGGGGCCGTCGTAGTGGCGATAGCCGATGTCGTAGATCTCAGACATGGGCCACCTCGTCCCTGAAGACGTCCTCGATGCGGTGGCGTCCCTCTTCGAGGCGGATCAGGCAGAGGTCGAGGTCGACGGCGGCGTCGCGGATCGCGTCGAACGTCTCAGGGCCGAGCACCTTGACCACCAGCATGCGTCCCTGCTGGGAGACGGTCTGGCCGTCGGCGGCCAGCCGGGCGGACAGGCCGTCGAGGCCCTCGTCGACCTCCACCGTCACGGTCTGCGTGCCCTGGGTGAACTCGCCGATCGCCGACGAGCGCAGCAGCCGCCCGGCGTCGATGACGATCACGTGGTCGCAGATGCGCTCCAGCTCACCCAGCAGGTGGGAGGTGACGAGCACGCTGATGCCGAACTCGGTGCCGATGCGCCTGATCAGCGTCAGCATCTCGTCGCGGCCGCGGGGGTCGAGCCCGTTGGTGGGCTCGTCGAGGAAGATCAGTTTGGGGTCGTGCACGAGGGCCTGGGCCAGCTTGACGCGCTGCTTCATGCCGGTGGAGTAGCCGCCGATCGCGCGGTAGCGCTCTTCGGCCAGGCCGACATGGCGCAGGACGTCGGCGGCGCGCTCACGCGCGGCGGTTCGGGGCAGCCCGGACATGCGCGCGAAGTGGACGACCAACTCGGTGGCGGAGACGTCGGGGGGAAGGCATTCGTGCTCGGGCATGTAGCCGACGAGCCTGCGGATCTCGGCGCCCTGGCCGGCGATGTCCAGGTCGAGGACCCGGGCGGTGCCGCCGCTCGGCGGCAACAGGCCGAGCAGGATCTTGATCAGCGTCGACTTTCCCGCGCCGTTCGCTCCGACCAGACCGGTCACGCCGGGCCCCACGGTGACCGTGAGCTCATCGATCGCGGTGACGGTGGGGAAGCGCTTGGTCAGGCCCTCGGTGGCGAGGATGTGCATGTGCCGGACCCTACCGGGCGGGTCAGGCCCGTGGCCTCGTTCAGATGGATGAACGGTGTCCTACTTGAGGCCAGAATTTCTTCTGGACCAGCAAGGTGAGGGTGCCCGCGATGATCATTCCCACGATGTTGAGCCCGAGCTGGGAGACCGACGCCGTGACCTCGTCCCAGGCGCCGAGCGCGAGCGCCACGGCCGCGTAGCCGGCCGCGGGCACCGTGGTGACCGAGATGAAGACGCCGATCAGCGCCGACGACTTGCCCGCCGTCACCGAGAGCACCCCGGCCGCGCCCGCCAGCAGCGCCACGATGAACGACCAGCGGTCGGGTTTGACGATGAACTGCACCTCCTGGTTGGTGTCCAGGTTGTGGATGTCGATCCAGCCGAGCCAGGTGGAGACGAGCGCGCAGGCGAACGTGATCGCGATCGCCACCGTGAATCCGACGACCAGCGTCCTGAACGCGGCCACGATCAGCCGCCACCTGCGCCGCAGCAGGCCGAAGCAGATGGCCGCGACCGCGCCGAACTCCGGCCCGAGCACCATCGCGCCGACCATCAGGATGATCGAGTTCTGGAGCACGCCGATGCCGGACAACTGTGTGGCGATGGCGAAGAAGGCCAGGTACGCCCACGTGATCCGGGACTCGGCGGAGACCCGGTGCTCCAGCTCCTCCCAGATCACCGCGTCGTCGGGCTCGCCCGGCGCCTCCTCGACGGCCTCGGCCGCGGCCGCGGACAGCGACAGGTCCACCTGCTCGACGGCGATGGAGCCCTCCGTCTCCAGCCATTTGAGCTTGCCGAACACCTCGTTCGCCGACTCGCGCGCCGCGTCGCAGAAGATCACGTCGCCTTTCGGCGAGCGGGCGGCCCCCGGCAGGACGACGATGTTGGTGACGCCCGGGCACTCCTCCAGCACCGCCGTCGCCTCGGGGGTTCGTGCGGCCGGGCAGATCAGTCGCAGATGTAGCACGGGTGTCATTGTCGTCGATCGGACGTTGACGATGCGTTGACCGCGCTACGCGAGGCTTTCTCACATGATCCGGTTCATGTGCCACGACGACGGTGCGGAGTGCTGGTTCGCCGGTATCGACGACCAGGAGTGCGGGGGCAGGTTCGGGCGCTATCTGTTCGAGGAGGCGTTCAGTTCTGGCGCAGCCGTACGCGCCGTACCGAGTGGTCCGCGCCCTTCTTGAGCACCAGGTCGGCCCGGCCCCTGGTGGGCGCGATGTTCTCGACCAGGTTACGTTCGTTGATGTCGCGCCAGACGTTGACGGCGAAGTCGGTGGCCTCGTCGTAGGACAGTTCGGCGATGTGCCGGAAGTACGACTTCGGGTCCTCGAAGGCGGTGCGGCGGAGTTTGTGGAAGCGCTCGACGTACCAGGTGCGGATGTCCTCGATCTTGGCGTCCACGTAGATGGAGAAGTCGAAGTAGTCGTTGACCGCGAGGGACGTGGGCGGGGCCGGCTGGAGGACGTTGAGGCCCTCGATGATCAAGATGTCAGGATTTTTCACCACCTGGGTGGCGTCGGGGACGATGTCGTACTCCAAGTGGCTGTAGATCGGGGCGTGCACCTCCGCCGCCCCCGCCTTCACCTCGGCCACGAACCTGACCAGCGCCCGCCGGTCGTAGCTCTCGGGGAAGCCCTTGCGGTGCATGATCCCCTTGGCCTCCAGCACCGCGTTGGGGTAGAGGAAGCTGTCGGTGGTGATCAGCTCCACGTGCGGATGCTCGGGCCAGCGGGCCAGGAGGGTGTGCAGGAGCCGGGCCGTCGTCGACTTGCCGACGGCGACGCTGCCCGCGATGCCCAGGATGTAGGGGACGCGCCGGTCGGAGTGCCCGAGGAACGCGCTCAGCACGCTGCTGCGCTGCTTGGACCCGGTGAAGTGCAGGTTGAGCAGCCTGGTCAGAGGGAGGTAGATGTCCGTGACCTCGGTGAGGTCGATGGGGTCGTCGACGCCGCGTAGCTCTTCCAGCTCGTCTGCGGTGAGAGTCAAGGGCGTGTTCTTGCGGAGCTCGCTCCACCGCTCCCTGCTCAGTTCCACGTAGCCGTTATTCACCTAGGCAGCGTAGCGATGCGCGGCAAACCGGATCTTGGCGGGGGCGCTCTGTGGATCCACAGCCTGTGGATAAAGACGTGGGATTACCGAGACTCAGTTCGGGGAAGGAACATGGGTCTTGGCGAATCAGGTATGTGAGGGTTTGTCGGCGGCTACTGTTCGGACCGGGAGGTTCCGTGGACCGTCGTCGCTTCATCACCAGTGTGGTCGCCGCCGCCGGGGTCGCCGGGCCCTTCGCCGGGGTCGCGTGTGCCGCGGCGCAGGGCGGCGTCAAGCCGGTGCGAGGCTATGGCCCGCTGCGGCCCGTACGCGATCTGCGTGACGGGAAGGTGCGGCTGCACCTGCCCGACGGGTTCAAATATCGCTCGTTCAGCGTGGCCGGCGACAAGTTCACCGACGGATCCATCGTGCCGGGCCGCCACGACGGCATGGCCGCCTTCGCAGGCCCCAAGGGCAGCGCCGTCCTGATCCGCAACCACGAGGTCAACGGGCCCGTGGGCGCGTTCGGCGACAAGGACCGCGCCTACGACCCCATGGCCGGCGGCGGCACCTCGACGCTGCGGGTCACCCGCTACGGCGAGGTGATCAACAGCGCCCCCTCGCTGAACGGCACCATGATGAACTGCTCGGGCGGCCCGATGGTCTGGCGGGCCTGGGTGAGCTGCGAGGAGACGGTCAACGGGCCCGATGTGGCCGACGACTTCTCCGGCGGCGACAACTCCAAGCTGACCGAGAAGCACGGCTACATCTTCGAGGTGCCCGTCGGCCGGGCCGCCACCGCCAGGCCGATCAGGTCGGCCGGCCGCTTCCCGCACGAGTCGGCGGCCTTCGACCCCTCGTCCGGGGCGATCTACCTCACCGAGGACAACTTCGCCTTCCCGTCCGGCTTCTACCGCTACCTGCCGCCCAAGCACCCGGTGCTGGCCGGGCGGCTGCTCGACGGCGGCAGGCTGCAGATGCTCGCCGTCAAGGGCGCCAAGCGCAAGGACCTGTCCCTGGGGCAGCGCCCCGGCGCCGCGTACGCGACCACCTGGGTGGACATCGACGACCCCGACCCCGCCTTCAGGGGCAGGCCCACCAACGACGAGGTCGTCCAGGCCGTGGGCCGGCAGGGCAGGGAAGAGGGCGCGGCCATCTTCGCCAGGCTGGAAGGGGCGGTGCACCACCAGGGCACGATCTACTTCGTCTCCACCCAGGGCGGCGCCACCGCGACGGGTGACACGGCGCCCGACGGGTTCGGCGACGGACGGGGGCAGGTGTGGGCGTACGAGACGTGGAGCGGCCGGCTCAAGCTCGTCTACGAGTCGCCCCGCTCGTCCGTCCTCGACCTGCCCGACAACGTGACGGCCAGCAAGCGCGGCACGCTGGTGCTGTGTGAAGACGGCGACGGCGACAACTACCTGCGCGGCGTCACCAAGGCCGGTGAGATCTTCGACTTCAGCCGCCTGGAGCCCATCTCGGGCGACCCGGGCGCCGAGTTCGCCGGGTCCACGTTCGGTCCCGGCGGGCACACGCTCTACGTCAACATCCAGGCCAGGCAGGGCATGTCCATCGCCATCTGGGGTCCTTGGCAGCGCGGCCCGTTCTAATACGCTGGGACGATGATCCTGGGTATCGGCGTCGACGTCGTGGACATCGCCCGCTTCGAGGCGGCCCTGGAGCGCACCCCGCCGCTGAGGGAGCGGCTGTTCACCGAGATCGAGCGGCCGCTGCCGGTGCACTCGCTGGCCGCCAGGTTCGCCGCCAAGGAGGCCGTGGCCAAGGCGCTCGGCGCGCCCAAGGGCCTGGGCCACCTGGAGGCCGAGGTGCGCTGCGACGAGCTCGGCAAGCCCGAGATCCACGTCTCCGGCAAGGTCGCCGAGGTCGCCTACGGGCTCGGCGTCAAGCGCTGGCACGTTTCGCTCAGCCATGACGCGGGCGTGGCCGTGGCCTATGTGATCGCGGAGGGATAGCTTCGGATCATGCGCGACGGCACATACGGAGTGAGGCCATGAACACCGCCTACACCGCCGACCAGATCCGGGGCGCCGAGCACGCGCTGATGGCGCGGCTGCCCGAGGGCACCCTCATGCAGCGGGCCGCCGCCGGGCTCGCCGCCCACTGCGCCGGGCTGCTGGGCCGGGTCTACGGCAAACGCGTCGTCCTCCTCGTCGGCAGCGGCGACAACGGCGGGGACGCGCTCTACGCCGGTGAGCGCCTGGCCAGGCGCGGGGCGTGGGTGGGTGCCATCCTGGCCGGGTCCAAGACGCACGAGGAGGGGCTGCTGGCGCTGCGGCGGGCCGGTGGGCGGGTGGCCGACCGGTCGGCGATCGACACGGCCGACCTGATCATGGACGGGCTCGTGGGCATCGGGGCCTCCGGGGCGTTGCGTGAGCCGTACGCGGAGCTGGCCTCGTCGGCGAACGCCGCCAGGGCGCCGATCGTGGCCGTGGACGTGCCGAGTGGCGTGGACGCGAGTAGCGGGCGGGTTCAGGGGGCCGCGGTGCGGGCCAGGGTGACCGTGACGATGGGGGCGTACAAGACGGGGTTGCTGGTCGATCCCGGGGCCTCCTTCACCGGGGCGGTCGAGCTGGTGGACATCGGGCTCGGGCCCTACCTGCCCGATCCCGACGTGGCGGCGCTGACCCGCGGCGACGTCGAGGACCTGCTGCCGCGACCCGGCGATGAGTCGGACAAATACCGCAGGGGCGTGCTGGGCGTCGCCGCCGGCAGCGACCGCTACACCGGCGCCGCCGTGCTGGCCGTGGGCGGCGCGCTGCGGGCCGGGGCCGGCATGGTGCGCTACGCCGGGACGCACGAGCCCGTCGCGCTGGTGCGCGCGCACTGGCCGGAGGCCGTGATCACGCCGCTGGAGCGGCCCTCGATCGACGACGTGGGGCGCGTGCAGGCGTGGGTGCTCGGGCCCGGGCTCGGCACCGGCGACTGGGCCCACGAGCTGGCGGCCCGGGTGCTCGCCTCCAACGTCCCCGTGCTGATCGACGCCGACGGGCTGACCCTGGTGGCCAAGGACCGCGGCCTGCTCCGGCGTACCGCGCCGGTCCTGATCACACCGCACGCGGGGGAGCTGGCACGGCTGCTGCGCGCCGACCGCGACGACATCGAGGCCGCCCGGCTCGACCACGCCCGCAGGGCGGCGGCCGAGCTGGGCGTGACCGTCCTGCTCAAGGGCTCCACCACGGTGGTGGCCGAGGACGCCAGGCCGGTACGCGTCAACCGCACCGGCACCCCCTGGCTGGCCACCGGCGGCACCGGCGACGTGCTGTCCGGCGTGGCCGGCGCTCTGCTCGCCCAGGGGCTGAGCTGCTACGACGCCGCCTCGTGCGGCGCCTACCTGCACGGCGTGGCCGGACACCTGGCCGCCGACGGCGCACCCCTGACGGCGGCGGAGGTCGCCACGTCCGTCCCCGCCGCCATCCGGGCCGTGACCAGGACGGCCGGGTGAGCGGCATGAGCCGCCTGCCGTGAAAATGGCGCTCGACCACGTGCGCGAGCTGCCACACTAGAAGGATGTACTCCCCGATGGCCACGCCCGCGGAGGCCCGGGTCGACCTGGCCGCCGTCAGGCAGAACGTGGCCCTGCTCAAGGAGCTGGCCGGCGGCGCGGAGGTCATGGGCGCCGTCAAGGCCGACGCCTACGGTCACGGGCTGGTGCCCACGTCCGAGGCCGTGCTCCAGGGCGGGGCGAGCCGGTTGGGGACCGCGTTCATCAGTGAGGCGCTCGCGCTGCGCGCGGGCGGCGTGACCGCGCCGATCCTGTCCTGGTTGATCACCCCGGGCGAGCCGCTCGACGAGGCGCTCACCCACGACGTCGAGCTGTCGGCCGCCGACGTGCGGCTGCTCGACGAGATCGCCGCCGCCGCCCGCCGCACGGGGCGCACCGCGCTGATGCACCTGGAGGCCGACACCGGCATGAGCAGGGGCGGCTCCCCGCTGGCCGCCTGGCCGCGACTGCTGGCCAGGGCGCTGGAGCTGCGGGCCGAGGGCGTCATCGAGATCGTCGGGCTCTGGTCCCACTTCGCCTGCGCCGACATCCCCGGCCATCCGTCGATCGCGCGGCAGCTTGAGGCGTACGAGACGGCGCTGAAGCTGGCCGAGCAGGCCGGCGCGGCCGGCTCCCACGTGATCAGGCACCTGTCCAACTCGGCCGCCATCGTGACGCTCCCCGAGGCCCGCTACGACCTGGTCAGGCCCGGCATCGCGATGTACGGCCTGAGCCCCATCCCCGAGCTCGGCGACTTCGGCCTCCGGCAGGCGATGACGCTCGTGGCCCGGATCGGCCTGGTCAAGCGGGTCGCCGAGGGCTCGGGAGTCTCCTACGGCCACCTCTACACCACCGAACGCGAGACCACGCTCGGCCTCGTCCCCATCGGCTACGCCGACGGGATACTCCGCCACGCGACGGGGCGGGCCGAGGTCCTGGCGGGCGGGCGGCGCCGGCTGGTCGCGGGCCGGGTGTGCATGGACCAGTTCATGATCGACATGGGTGACGACCCACTGGCGGCGGGCGACGAGGTGGTGCTGTTCGGGCCGGGTGACGGGGGCGAGCCGACCGTTCAGGAGTGGGCGGATACTCTCGGCACGATCACGCATGAGATCGTGACCAGGATCGGCTCGCGTGTCCCGCGGGTCTATGGGCAGTAAAGGAGCTCGGAGTGACCGAGGGCACTTCGCGGCGGCCATGAGCGGAGAAGGATCGGGGAGATGACGACGACAACACGGCGCAGGGTAGGGATCGCCGGCGCGCTCGTCGGTGCGGCTTCCGCCGGTGTCGCCGCGGCGGCGCTGGCCAAGCGCTACGCGGTCGGCCGGATCAGGCTGCGCCCCGACAACGAGGCCAGCGAGCCCTTCGGCGAGCTGCGGGGCCGGGAGCGCACGCTCATCACCTCCGACGGGATGGCCCTGCACATCGAGGTCGATGGTCCTGACGACGCTCCGCTGACGATCGTGTTCTGTCATGGTTACTGCCTCAACCTGGAATCATGGCACTACCAGCGCAAAGACCTGCGCGAGAACTACCGGATCGTGCTGTGGGACCAGCGCTCGCACGGCCGCTCCCAGCGCTGCGGCGCCGAGGACAGCACGATCGACCGGCTCGGCGAGGACCTCGCCGAAGTGATCGAGAAGTTCGTACCGGGTCCGTGCGTGCTCGTCGGCCACTCCATGGGCGGCATGACGATCATGGCGCTGGCCGACCGCTACCCCGAGCTGTTCGGCGACAAGATCCGCGCGGTGGCGCTCATCGCGACCTCGGCGGGCAAGCTGGCCGAGCTCACGCTGGGCCTGCCCGCGCTGCTCTCCAAGGCCGTCCACAAGGTCGCCCCCTCCACGATCTCGATGTTGGGCAAGCGGGGCACGCTGATCGACAGGACCCGCCACGCGGGCAGCGACATCGCCTTCCTGATCACCCGCTACATGGGCTTCGGTGACTCCAAGAACGTCAGCCCGACCCTGGTCGACTTCGCCGAGTCGATGATCAGGGCGACGCCGACCGAGGTGTTCGCCGACTTCTACCCGGCGCTGATGAACCACGACAAACTCTCCGCGCTGCACGTGCTCGACCCGGTGCCGACCGCGATCCTGGTGGGCGACAGCGACTGGCTGACCCCGCCCGACCACAGCAAGGCGATCGCCGCCGCCCTGCCCAAGGCGCACCTCACCGAGGTGCCCGACACCTCGCACCTGATCCAGCTGGAACGGCCGGGCGTCGTCAACGACGCGCTGCGCGACCTGGTCAAGAGAGTGGAGCCGTAGTGAGGCTGGCGACCGCCGAGGACATGCGCTCGTACGGCGCCCGCCTGGCCGCGAAGCTGCGCCCCGGCGACCTGCTGGTCCTGTCCGGCCCACTCGGCGCCGGCAAGACCACGCTCGTGCAGGGCATCGCCGAAGGGCTCAAAGTACGCGGCCCGATCACCTCGCCCACGTTCGTGATCGCCAGGGTGCACCCCTCGCTGCGCCAGGGCCCGCCGCTCGTCCACGTGGACGCCTACCGGCTGGGCGGCGACCTCGAAGTCGACGACCTCGACCTGGACGCCTCGCTGGAAGAGTCGGTCACCGTCGTCGAATGGGGCGAAGGGCTCGTCGAGGGCCTCGCCGACGACCGGCTGGAGATCCACATCGACCGCGAGACCGGCGACGAGGCCCGTCTCGTGACGCTGCGCGGAGTGGGAACCAGGTGGGCCGACACGCCGTCTGATCCGGTAGAAGGCTAAAAACGCGATCAAGTCCCGGTATGCCTGGCACCCTGGAGTCACCGGGCCGACGATTTAAATCATGATCGTTGGTCAGGGATTCGCCCAGATTTTCTGGGTATCAGGAGGGGCGACATCCACATTTTTGGTGGATGCTGGGTTGCAAGACGGCAAAGTGGGGTGCGGCCGGTGCTCAGGGTCAGGCGTGTCGCTTATGCGGGAGCCATCGTCATGATCGGTCTGACCGGGTGCACGGCTTCGGCCGAGTCCGGCGGACCGACGTCAACGCCAAGTGGTTCTCCCAGCCCCTCGGTCACGGCCACCAACACCACCACGACGACGGCCAGCCCCAGGCCCTCCGCCACCAGGCAGACCGTGCTGGTCGAGGTCAATCCCGACCGGGTCACCGCCGGCGAGACGTCCACCGTGTGGGTCATGGCCAACTGCCCGGTCCCGGGTGGCGGCCCCGCGCACACCGGCACCGCCACGTCCCGGGCCTTCGTCAACGGCGTGGCGCTCTCCCCGGTCCCCGCGGCGTCGCTCACCCCCACCCCCACCAACGGCTCGGGCTCGCCCTGGGTGCGCGGTGAGGCGCGGGTCGGCGGGGCGGTCCGGCGCGGCACCTACCCGGTCGAGGTCAAGTGCGACGGCACCAACCACACCGGCAAGGGCACGCTCAGGGTGGTCCGCGCGGAGTCCGACGCCGACGACGACGTGCCGACCGGCGTGCCCACCAGGGCGCCCAGGGCGGGCGGCGGCGGCACGTACGCGCAGGACGTGAGCGACGAGTCCTCGATCCCGCTCGGCCCGGCCGGCGTGGTGGTCGCCCTGGCCCTGGCCGCGGGCATCGGGTTCGCGGTCAAGCGCCGCAACCGGGCGTAGGCCATGGCCCGTCCAGGACGGGTGGTGCTCGCGGGCGCCATCACAGGACTGGTGCTGGTCGCGTTCGGCAAGAGCATGCAGACCGGGTCCACGCCCGCCGCGGCCGTCGTGCCCGAGAGCATCGACATCCCCTCGATCGAGGTCGAGGCCGACCTGATGAAGCTCGGCCTGGCCAAGAACGGCGAGGTCGAGCTGCCGCCCTATGAGAAACCGAAGGTGGCCGGCTGGTACACCGGCAGCGCCGTGCCCGGCGAGAAGGGCGCCTCGGTGATCATCGGCCACGTCGACACCAAGACCGCGCCCGCCGTGTTCTACAAGCTCAGGCAGTTACGCAAGGGCCAGACCGTCAAGGTCGAGCGCAGCGACGGCAAGACCGTCGAGTTCAAGGTCGACAAGATCGAGCAGGTGCACAAGGACCGCTTCCCCACCAAGCGCGTCTACGTCGAGGACGGGCTCAAGCTCGTGACCTGCGGCGGCAAGTTCGACTACGCCACCGGCGAATACATGGACAACATCATCGTGTACGCCTCCAAAGCCTGAAAAGCGTTTGCGCCCGCCGGGACCATGGAGAGATGAGCGTAGAGACCAGCCCGCCGGCGTCCGGCACGCGCGTGCCCTGGGACCAGGTGCACCCGCCGGTCCGCGCGGCGGTGGAGGAGTTTCTCGGCGGGCGGGTGGTGGCGGCGGCCACCCAGCCGGGCGGCTTCTCGCCGGCGGCCGCGGTGCGCCTGCGTACCGAGGGTGGCGGGCGCGCCTTCGTCAAGGCCGTCGGCCCCGAGCCCAACCCCGACAGCGTCCGCCTCTACCAGGCCGAGCTCAGGATCGCCGCGGCCCTGCCGGAGTCCGTGCCCGCCCCCAGGCTGCTGACCGGCTTCGAGCTGGACGGCTGGGTGGCGCTGGTCTTCGAGGACGTCGAAGGCGCGCACCCCGAGCTGCCGTGGCGGCGCGACCAGCTCGACCGGGTGCTGGCGGCCGTCAAGGAGATGTCCGCGGCGCTCACGCCGTCCCCGATCGACGTTCCCGCGGTCGGGGAGGTGTTCCATGAGGAGTTCCAGGGCTGGCGGCGGCTGCTGACCGAGGACACCACGGGGCTCGACCCATGGGCGCTGCGTCACCTCGGCGAGCTGGCCGGGCTGGAGTCCGGGTGGGCCGCCGCGGCGGCTGGCGACACCCTGGTCCACGCCGACCTGCGGGCCGACAACATCCTGCTCGCCGGTGACCGCGTCTACGTCGTCGACTGGCCGTGGGCCTGCCTGGGAGCGCCCTGGTTCGACGTCGTGGGCATGCTGCCGTCGGTGGGCATGCAGGGCGGGCCGGCCGCCGAGGAGCTGTTCGACCTGCCAGGGGAGAAGGTCACCCGGGTTCTGGCCGCGCTCACCGGCTTCTTCGTCCGGCAGAGCCGTCAGCCCGCTCCGCCCGGGTTGCCGACGGTCAGGGCGTTCCAGCGGGCGCAGGGTGTGGTGGCGCTCGGCTGGCTGCGGCGGCGTACCGGCTGGGTGTGACCTCTCGCGCGGTAGCGGCCGGGTGGGAGTCGTGCGGCGGGTAGGCTAAACAGTCGTGCTGGTCCTGGCCTTTGATACCGCGACGCCCGCCGTCACCGCCGCGCTCCACGACGGCGAGCGCGTGCTCGCCGAGTCCACGACGATCGACGCCCGCCGCCACGGCGAGCTGCTCGTGCCCACCATCGAGGCCGTGCTGGGCGAGGCGCGCGCCTCGCTGCGCGACGTGACGGCCATCGTGGCGGGCAGCGGCCCCGGCCCCTACACCGGCCTGCGCGTCGGGCTGATGACCGCGCAGGGGCTCGCCACCACGCTGGGCGTGCCCGCATACGGCATCTGCACGCTTGACGCGGTCGCCTACGGCAGCGGGCGCACCGAGCCGTTCCTGGTGGCCACCGACGCGCGCCGCAAAGAGGTGTTCTGGGGGCGTTACTCCGATCTGCGCACCCGGCTCGACGGCCCCTTCGTCGACCGGCCCGCCGACGTGCCCGTCGAAGGGCTGCCGGTCGTCGGAGCCGGTGCCGGGCTCTACGCCGAGGTGCTGGGCGACGGCGGCGACGCACCGCCCTATCCCTACGCCGGCGCGCTGGCCGCCCTGGCGGCCGAGCGGCTGGCACGCGACGTTCCGCTCGACCCGCCGCGCCCGATCTACCTGCGCAGGCCCGACGCCGTGGTGCCGGGCGCGCCCAAGAGGGTGACGGCGTGATACTCAGGCAGATGACCGTCGCGGACCTGCCGGCGGTCATGGCGATCGAGCGGGCCATGTTCCCGCTCGACGCGTGGAGCGAGGGCATGATGCGCGGCGAGCTGGCCGACATGCCGCGTTCGCGCCACTACGTGGTGGCGCTGGTCGACGACGAGATCGTGGCCTACGCCGGGCTCGCCGCCGCGGCCGACCAGGCCGACGTGCAGACCATCGCGGTGCTGGAGAAGCACCAGGGCACCGGCATCGGCAGCGCGATGCTGACCGAACTGCTGGCCGAGGCCCGGCGCAGGCGCGTACGCGAGATCTTCCTGGAAGTCCGCGCCGACAACCCGCGCGCGCAGGCGGTCTACCGGCATTTCGAGTTCGAGGAGATCGGCACCCGCCGCCGCTACTACGACGACGGCACCGACGCGATCATGATGAGAAGGAAGCTGGATGGCTGACGAACCTCTGGTGCTGGGCATCGAGACGTCCTGCGACGAGACCGGCATCGGCATCGTCAGAGGCCACACGCTGCTGGCCAACACGATCGCCTCCAGCATGGACGAGCACGCCAGATACGGCGGCGTGGTGCCCGAGGTCGCCTCGCGCGCCCACCTGGAGGCCATGACACCGACCGTGGAGGCCGCGCTGGCGGCGGCCGGGCTCACGTTCGGAGACATCGACGCCATCGCCGTGACGGCCGGTCCTGGGCTCGCCGGGGCGCTGCTGGTCGGCGTGGCGGCGGCCAAGTCCTACGCGCTCGGCCTCGGCGTGCCTCTCTACGGCGTCAACCACCTGGCCGCCCACGTCGCCGTCGACCAGCTCGAACACGGGCCGCTGCCCAAGCCGTGCATCGCCATGCTGGTCTCGGGCGGGCACTCCTCGCTGCTGCTCGTGCCCGACGTGGCGAAAGACGTCATCTCGCTCGGCTCGACCGTGGACGACGCGGCCGGAGAGGCGTTCGACAAGGTCGCGCGGGTGCTGGGGCTGCCGTTCCCCGGCGGGCCCTACATCGACAAGGCCGCCCGTGACGGCTCCGGCACGGCGATCAAGTTCCCGCGCGGCAAGATCGACGACGGCACGCTCGACTTCTCCTTCTCCGGGCTCAAGACGGCCGTGGCGCGCTGGGTCGAGGCCCGCGAGGCGTCGGGGCAGTCGGTGCACGTGCCCGACGTGGCCGCCTCGTTCCAGGAGGCCGTGGTCGACGTGCTGACCCGCAAGGCGCTGCAGGCGTGCCGCAAATACGACGTGCACGACCTGCTGATCGGCGGCGGTGTGGCGGCCAACTCGCGGCTGCGGGCGCTGGCCCAGGAGCGGTGCGAGGCGGCCGGCGTGCGACTGCGCGTGCCCCGGCCCGGGCTGTGCACCGACAACGGCGCGATGGTCGCGGCCCTGGGCTCCGACCTGGTCGCCGCCGGGATCACGCCGTCGACGCTGCGGATCCCGGCCGACTCCTCGCTGCCGATCACGACCGTTCACGTGTAGCCGCCGTCACGGCCGTGACGGCGGCTCGGCGCGTCAGTCCTTGACCCTGGTCGGGCGCAGCAGGGCCTCGGCCAGGGCCAGCATGGTCTCCTCCAGGGCGCCGAGACGCTTGTTGAGGTCGTTGCTGGCGGGCTGGACGATGCCCGTGACCGTGTCGGCCAGCTCGTCGCGGTCGGGCCGCGACTTGACCAGCTCGGTGAGCGCGTCGGCGGCGGCCACCAGGCGCTCGGCCTGCTCGCCGGAGTGCGACCGGACGATCTCGGGGATGGCCAGCGTGGTGGGGAGCTGACCCACGCGCTGGTTGACGGCCTCGATGCGGTCGTCGACCGCCTCCAGGTGCTCGCCGGCCTGCTCGGCGCGGGTGGCCAGGCCGTTGAGGTGGGTGTCGAGGCCGTTGAAGCGGGTGTCGAGCCCGCCGAACTGGCCGTCGATCGCCTCAAGGCGGCTGCTCAGATGCTCCTCGGCCTCGACCAGGCGCTCGTCGATGGCGTCGATCTGGTTGTCGAGCTTGTTGAAGCGGCCCTCGCTGCGGGTCGCGCCCTCACTGAGGTGCTGGTCGGTGGTGGAAATGCGCTCGTCGAGCGAGGTGAAGCGGGCGTCGATCCGTACGTCGAGCGCGTCGAACCGGTCGTCGTGGCGGCCCAGGTGGCCGTCGAGGATGCCCAGCCGCTTGTCGACCCCGCCGAGCTGGGTGTCCACGGACATGAGCCGCTTGTCCACGCCGCCCATCCGGCCGTCGAGGCCGTCGAGCCTGGTGTCGATGTCGGCCAGGCACTCGTCGGCGGACTCCAGGCGGCTGTCGAAGCCGGTGAGCCGGCCGTCGAGGCCCACGAGCCGGCCCTCGGCGCGGTCGAGCCGGGCGTCCACGCCGGTGAGCCGGGCCGTCAGGCGCTGCTCGCTCTCGCCGAGCTGGACGGCGAGGTGCTGGTCGGCCTCATCTAGTCGCGTGGTCAGGCGCTGCTCGACGAGGCCGAGGTGGCCGGTGAGCTGCTCGTCGGCCTCCTTGAGGCGGGTGGCGAGGCGCTCGTCCGCCTCCAGCAGGGCCCTGGCCAGGCGCTGGTCGGTCTCGTCCAGCCGGTCGGCGACCGCCTGGTCGCTCTGGTCGAGGCGGGCGGAGACCCGCTGGCCGGTCTCGTCGAGGCGGACGGTCAGCCGCCGGTCCGTCTCGTCGAGCCGGGTGCTCAGGCGCTGGTCGGTCTGGTCGAGCAGGCCGCTCAGCCGCTGGTCGGTCTCGTCGAGGCGCGCGGTGAACCGCTGCTCGGCGGCCTCGACCTGCTCGGCCGTGCCCGCCAGGCGCTCGGTGATGCTCTCGGACAGGTCGGTGACCACGCCCTCGACCCGGTCGGTACGGTTGGACAGCTCCGCCATCGACTTGTCGAGCCTGCTGAACCGGCTGGCCGCGGCCTCCATGCTGGAGTTGAGGCCGGTCAGCTTGGCGGCGAACTCGGACATGCCCTTGGTGAGGCCGTCGGTGGTGTCGAGGACGATCTGCAGGCGGGTGAGCGCCTCGTCCACCCCCTCGCCCACGGTGCCCAGGTCGGCCCACAGGCTCGGCAACTCGGCCACCGGGGTCACCCGGGCGTCGACGTGGCCCACCTTCTCGCCGACGGCGTCCACGTGGTCGCGTACGGCCTCGACGTGCTGCGCCAGGCCCTCCGCCCACATCGGCGGCTTGGTGGTGATGTCGTCGAGCCGCCCGCTGACCGACTCAAGAGTGCCACTCAGGCCGCCGAGCTCGCGCTCACGGACCTCGCGCAGCAGCCACTCCATGCCTTCGAGCCGCTGCCGTATCTCGTCGAGCACGGCACCTTGGGTGCGCTGCTCGTAAACATGGTCCTGGGCGGCCCGGGCGAGCAGGTCTCGCATCCTCTCGGAGACTGCGGCGTGGGCTCCTGCCTGAAGAAGGGTGGTGTGGTTGGAATGGTCCACCGAAAGCTCCTTCGCTCGCCGACGGTCTGCCGCGCAGCGGTGGGGTAAGTCCGGTTTGCAGATGAAAGAGCGGAAACGCGGAAAACCGCATTAGGGGGGAGAACTCCCGCCCGCCCACCTTAGCCTTTCGATCAAGGTCCGTCAGGGGTGAAGTGAAAGATCGCGGTTAACGGGAGAATGACCGATTTGACGGTTCAGGCAGGTGAGAGGGGTCTGCAGATGAGAACCGAAGGGCGGTCTATGATCCTGGTAAGGATTATTACCGAAGAATTGTCGCCTTTGAGGCGCAAATCGGCGCGCAGGCGTTCGATGTCGAGAGCGGAGCCGCGCTTTTTGATCGTGACATTCCCGATTTGTCGCTCGCGGAGGGCGGTGCGGAGCTTTTTCAGGGAAAAAGGGAGCACGTCTTCTACTTCGTATCTGGTGGCCCATGGGGTGTCCACCGGGTCGTCGGCCGCGATGTAGGCGATCATCGGGTCGAGCAGGCGGCCGCCGACGATCTCGGCCACCTCGCCGACGAGGTGCGCGCGGATGGCCGCGCCGTCGGGCTCGTAGACGTAGCGCCCGGTGGGGCCGACCGGGGCTTGGACGCCGGTCGCCGTCATGGTGTGACCGCCGGGCAGCAGGGTGGCGCGGCGGGCCGCCTCACGGCCGGTCCAGATCGTGGCCTCCTTGACCTCGCCCTTGTACGACACCCACTCGGCCTCGGCGCCCTCGGGGATGAACTCGTACGGGATGCCGGGGGCGACCTTGAGACACGCCAGCCCGGCCCGCGAGAGCAGGTCGAGCACCACGGGCCAGGGCGGCGAGTAGGCCAGGGGATCGAACGTCCTGCCCCTGCTCGTCCGCCGGGCCGGGTCGGCGAAGAGCACGTCGTAGTCCTCGGGACGCACATCGGCCGCGTCCGCGACGGTCACCGTGGCCTCCAGGCCGAGCGCCTCGGCGTTGGCCCTGGCCACGGCGACGGTCAGCGGGTCGGTGTCCACGGCCGTCACGGCGCAGCCGGCCCGGGCCAGGGCGAGCAGGTCGCCGCCGATCCCGCAGCAGGCGTCCACCACCTTGGGGGCGCCGGGGAACGCTTCGAGCAGGCGGCGGGCGCGGTGCTCGGCGACCTCCGCCCGGGTGGACTGTTCGAGGCCGTGCGGCGTGAAATACATCACCCCCGCGTCCTGGCCGAACTTGGCCCTGGCCCGCTCCCTGAGCCCCGCCTGGGTGAGGGCGGCGGAGGTGAGGGTGGCGTCGTACGTCTTGCGCAGGGTGGTGGCGGCGGCCACCGGATCGGCGCCCGCCAGCTCCCCGGCCTCCGCGAGAGCGCGCTGCCCGCGCGGGGTCAGCAACTCGGTGAAGGCGTCGAGGTCCACGTCACCTGACGTTAGCGCGACGGCGGACCGGTCTTGTGTCGTCCGGTGGCGCGGCGTGGTGCGGCGGCGGACGTTCACGCACGTGGGAGACTTGGCGAAACCGATCGCGGCCGGGGGGTTCCGGGTCTGATCGCTCAGAGCAGACGCGTTCGTGTTGACTGTCAAGCCCCGCTTGCATATGTTTCCTGTTGGCACTCTCCCCTTGAGAGTGCCAACGTGCGACGAGGCAGGTCTGACACCCGCGACGGCAGGCCCAGCTGGTCGCCTCTTCTAGATCTTTCAATCTGAAGGGGAGGTCCGATCGTGACGACCGCCACCAAGGTTCCCGTTAAGCCGCTCGGCGACCGCATTGTGGTTCAGCCGCTTGAGGCCGAGCAGACCACCGCTTCCGGCCTGGTCATCCCAGACACCGCCAAGGAGAAGCCGCAAGAGGGCAAGGTCCTCGCGGTGGGCCCCGGCAACTGGGATGAGGACGGCGACAAGCGGATTCCGCTCGACGTCTCCGAGGGCGACATCGTCCTCTACAGCAAGTACGGCGGCACCGAGGTCAAGTACGGCGGCGAGGAGTACCTCGTGCTCTCCGCCCGCGATGTTCTCGCGATCATCGAGAAGTAAGCCGGTTGTGTCGGGCCCCGGGCGCTCTTGAGGCGGCCGGGGCTTTCGACGCCAGGAGAGGACTTTCAGCATGGCGAAGATCCTGGAGTTCGACGAGGACGCCCGCCGCGCGCTCGAGCGCGGTGTGAACGCCCTCGCGGACGCCGTGAAGGTTACCCTCGGCCCGCGTGGCCGCAACGTCGTCATCGACAAGAAGTTCGGTGCTCCGACGATCACGAACGACGGTGTCACCATCGCTCGTGAGATCGAGCTGGAAGAGCGCTACGAGAACCTCGGCGCCCAGCTCGCCAAGGAAGTTGCCACCAAGACCAACGACATCGCGGGCGACGGCACCACCACCGCGACCGTCCTGGCCCAGGCGATGGTCCGTGAGGGCCTGCGCAACGTGGCCGCCGGCGCCTCGCCGCTGTCGCTCAAGCGCGGCATCGACAAGGCCGCCAAGGTGATCAGCGACAAGCTGCTCGCCAGCGCCCGTGAGGTCGGCGACAAGAAGGAGATCGCGAACGTCGCGACGATCTCCGCTCAGGACGCGCAGATCGGCGAGCTGATCGCCGAGGCGTTCGACAAGGTGGGCAAGGACGGTGTCCTCACCGTCGAAGAGTCCAACGCCATGGGCATGGAGCTCGAGTTCACCGAGGGCATGCAGTTCGACAAGGGCTACCTGTCGGCCTACATGGTCACCGACCCCGAGCGGATGGAGTCCGTCCTCGAGGACGCCTACATCCTGATCACCCAGGGCAAGATCTCCTCCATCGCGGACTTCCTGCCGCTGCTGGAGAAGATCGCCCAGACGAAGAAGCCGCTCCTCGTGATCGCCGAGGACGTCGAGGGCGAGGCCCTGGCCGTCCTGGTCACCAACAAGATCCGCGGCACCTTCACCTCCGTGGCCGTCAAGGCCCCGGGCTTCGGCGACCGCCGTAAGGCCATGCTGCAGGACATCGCCATCCTCACCGGTGGCCAGGTCGTCAGCGAAGAGGTCGGTCTCAAGCTGGAGCACGTCGGCACCGAGGTGCTCGGCACCGCCCGCCGCGTCGTGGTGACCAAGGACACGACCACCATCGTCGACGGCGCCGGCGACGCGCAGGGCATCGAGGACCGCGTCAAGGAGATCAAGATTGCCATCGAGCAGTCCGACTCCGACTGGGACCGCGAGAAGCTGCAGGAGCGCCTGGCCAAGCTCGCCGGCGGTGTGTGCGTGCTGCGTGTCGGCGCCGCCACCGAGGTGGAGCTGAAGGAGAAGAAGCACCGCCTCGAGGA
Organism: Nonomuraea solani; assembly: GCF_900108335.1. GTDB lineage: Bacteria > Actinomycetota > Actinomycetes > Streptosporangiales > Streptosporangiaceae > Nonomuraea > Nonomuraea solani. The sequence goes on along the minus strand of NZ_FNVT01000013.1, from coordinate 269,211 downwards.
CGCGATCTCCGCGACGCGCGCCGCGATCGAGGAGGGCATCGTCTCCGGCGGTGGCTCCGCGCTCATCCACGTCGGCAAGGAGCTCGACGACCTCGGCCTGACGGGCGACGAGGCCACCGGTGTCGGCGTCGTGCGCCGCGCCCTGGTGGAGCCCGCCCGCTGGATCGCCGAGAACGCCGGTCTCGAGGGCTACGTGGTGACGCACAAGGTCGCCGAGCTGAAGGCCGGCGAGGGCTTCAACGCCGCCACCGGCGAATACGGCAACCTGATCGACCAGGGCGTCATCGACCCGGTCAAGGTCACGCGCTCGGCCGTGCAGAACGCGGCTTCGATCGCGGGCATGCTGCTCACCACCGAGGTGCTCGTGGTGGACAAGCCCGAGGAGGAGGCCCCCGCCGCCGGCGGTGGCCACGGTCACGGCCACGGCCACTGACCTGCCTCACATCCGTTACGGCCCGCACTCTCTTGGGAGTGCGGGCCGTACGGTTTTCCGACCCTCGGTACGCCACCAGGACCTCGGGTCTTCCGGTACCTTTGCACGCTCCCGGCTGCCCGGCCCTCCCGGCTCTCGGTGCCTGGCTCCCGGCCTCTATGCCCCCGGCGTGCCCTAGTTTGGGCTCCGGGCACAGGGATGTTGGGCGCCGGGTGTCGGCCGGACATCGGCCGGCCATGCGGTTGCGGTGGGTGGGTGTGGTCGGCGGTTTCGTGGCGGGGACGGGTGCCGTCAGCGGTCTTGCGGCGGGTAGGTGAGCCGCGGCGGGCGGCCAGGCGCTGCGATGCTGTAGTCGGGTGGTGGTGGCGTTAGAGGTCGGCCAGGCGGTCGGTCAGGAAGTGGCGTTCGGCCTCGTTTTCGGTGAGTGCCATGGCTTCCCGGTAGGCGGTGGCGGCTTCGGTGGGGCGGCCCAGGCGGCGTAGCAGGTCGGCTTTGATGGCCGGGAGGTACTGGTAGCCCGCCAGCCGGCCGTCCCGTTCCAGCTCCTCGACCTCCGCCAGGGCTCGCGCGGGCCCCTGAGTCCGCGCGAGCGCCACGGTGCGGTTCAGTGCCACCACGGGTGACGGCCAGACGCGCAGCAGTTCGTCGTACAACGTCACGATCTGCGGCCAGTCCGTGTGCTCGAAGTCGGGCGCCTCGGCGTACACCGACGCGATGGCGGCCTGCAGCACGTACCGTCCGGGCCGTCCGCCGCGCAGGCCGTCCACGATGAGGTCGTGCGCCTCCGCGATCGCGGCCGCGTCCCACAGCGACCGGTCCTGATCCTCAAGGCGCAGCAGCCGGCCCTCGGCGTCGGTCCTGGTGGCGCGGCGGGCGTCGGTGACCAGCAGCAGGGCGAGCAGGCCCCAGACCTCCCGCTCGTCGGGCATCAGCTCGCGCAGCATGCGGGCCAGGTGCAGCGCCTGGTCCACCAGGTCGGTACGCATGAGCGTGGCGCCTGAGGGAGCGGTGTACCCGGCGGTGAACAGCAGGTGGATCACCCCCAGGACCGCCCGGAGCCGGTCCGGCAGCGCGGCCGCGCCCGGCACCCGGTACGGGATCCTGGCGGCCGAGATCTTCTTCTTCGCCCTGGTCAGCCGGGCCGCCATCGTCGTCTCCGACACCAGGAACGCCTTGGCGACGTCCCCGGTCGGCACCCCGCACACCAGTCGCAGCGTGAGGGCGAGCTGCGCCTCCTGGGCCAGTGCCGGGTGGCAGCACATGAAGATCAGCCGCAGTCGCTCGTCCGGTACGGCGTCCTCCTCGACCGGTCGGTTCATCGCCACCTCCTCGTCCGCCGTCTCCTCGGGCTCCACCAGCAACGGCAGCTTCGAGCGGAACACCCGCTCGCGGCGTACCGCGTCCATCGCCCGTCGTTTGGCGGTGGTCGTGAGCCAGGCGGCCGGGGTGGCGGGGATCCCGTCGCGGGCCCAGCTCACGAGCGCCGCCGCGTACGCCTCCTGGACACACTCCTCGGCCAGATCCAGATCCCCGGCCACCCGCGCCGTCGCGGCCAGCACCAGAGCCCACCCCTGACGGTGCGCCTCCGCGACGGCCCGTTGGGTCAGGGCCGCGCCTGGGCCTGCTTGGTCGTCGACCTCGCGTGTGCTCGTGACGACCCGCCGGCCCCAGTCCGCGTCCTGGTCCGCGTCCTGGTCCGCGTCCTGGTCCGTCGCCTCGACGTCGTGTGCGTCCGCGACGGCCCGCAGGCCCTGGCCCGCTCGCTGGGCCTCGTGCGCCTCCACGTCGGCATGCTCGACGCCGCGCACGTCCTCGGCGGCACCCCGCGCCGTGTCCGCGTCCGCGAGGGCCTGCTGGACCTCATGCGCGTTCGCGCCGGACTGCCGGGCCTCGCTGGTGTCCGCCTCGTCAGCCGCCCGCTCTAGCTCGCCCGCGTCCATGGCCGCTCGCTGCACCTTGCCCGCGTCCACGGCCGCCCGCTGCACCGCACGCGCGTCCATGGTCGTTCGCTCGGCCCTCTCCGGATCTGTCATTCGGCGGTGGGTGGTCTGACGAAGCCGGAGGCGACCGGGCGGACCTCGACGCCGCCGCCCTGCCGGGTGGCGGGGTTGCGCTGGGCGATTTCCAGGGCGGCGTCGAGGTCCGGGGCCTCGATCACGTAGAAGCCGGCCACGACCTCCTTGGCGTCCAGGAAGGGCCCGTCCGTCATGACGTCGCCGCGGATCGAGGTCGCCGTCGTGCTGGGCTGGAGCGCGAACGCCGTGACCATGGCGTCCCCCACCTCGTCGCCGTGCCGCTGATGCGCCTGGCGCGCCTCCTCGGACAGGTCGTCGGCGTCGGCGGGGGCGGGAACGAACAGCAGGATCGCGTACTGGGCCATCGGGGGGTTCCTTTCGGTGGCGCTTCGTCCTTACACCCTTACGTCGGACGGCCGGCGCGGATTCGACAGCTCCCGCCAAGATTAGATCCAGGTTTCTCGCGACGGCTGTCCTAGGCTGGTCGGATGCGGTACGGGCGGGCGGTGGAGCGGTTGCGGATGCTGGCCGCGGCGTGCGAGCAGACGAGACGCGTACCGGCGGAGGAGCCGTTCCTGCGCGAGGCGTACGTGTTCGGCGACCTGCTGACCGGAGCCGACCCGATCGAGGTCATCGAGGCCGTCTTCGTGCTCAACCTGCCACCGGACCAGGTCTCCTGGGGCACCCAGCCGCCCGGCACCGCGTGGCTGGTCGACTTCCTGCGGCTGGACAAGGGCGGGGTCACCTACTGGTGGCGCTCCCGCGACGATCCCGTCGCGAACCATGTCATCCGCGACCCGGTCCGGTTCTGGTCGCTGGACGGCCCGGACCAGGACGTACTCGACGCGCTGGCCCAGCGCCGCTTCGACCTGCCGCGCGGCCCAGTGCCGGAGGCGGGCAAGGAGCGGGCGCAGATCGCCGACGAGCTGCGGACGGCGCTGGAGCATCTGCGGACCGTGCACGACTCGTACTGGGACCGCCGGTGGCGGCGGGAGCACCGGGGGATCGGCCGCTACCCGGAGCACCACCTCTGGGAGGCGGTCCAGGGCTACCTGGAACTGCTGGACGCGAGCGACGACTGACGCTGATCTCGAGGGCTCAGCCGACCTGGGCGGTTTCCCGCGCTCGTGCCCAGAAGCCACGCAGCGGGCAGAGCCCGTCGGTGAGATCTGCGCCGGCCTGGGTGAGGCCCTCGGCCAGTGTGGGGCAGTCGGCCTTCCACGAGGGAAGCAGTCGGCCGAGGTCGCTTCCGCATCGGTCGGCCTGGGTCTTGAGCCGGGCTTCCAGAGCTCGCCCGAGATCGACCGGACCGGCGTAGCGGATCATGTGAGCTCCGCGCGAACGGCTCGCTCAACCGCAAGTTCGGCCCGGACGCCGACTCGCTGGGCGGCCGTGAGCAACTGGCTCCTGGTCGCCAGGCCGCGATCGAGCAACTCCATGACGGCGGCGTCGACCACGTCCTGGCCGGCGCCGTCTTCGGCCGACTCCGCGAGGGCACGTAGCGGTCTCGTCACCCGGAACCCCTCATGCTCCTCAACATCATCCTCGGTCAGTCGCGCCGGATGGAGAATCACGGAGGAGTCTCGCCGGCGGAAACCGGGCGGGACCGTGAGATGGATCGGGGCGGGATTCGCGATGCCCAAACCGTGCACGCTGAGCGCCGTGGTGTGGGAGATCACCGCTCGGCCGCGGCTCCACATGATCCAGCGAACCAGATGATCATGCTCTCCCGCCGGAAGGTCGGTGAACTCGCGGAAGCGGTGGATGCCATGGCCGACGCGGGTCCAGTGGCCGCGGTGCAGCTGGTAATACTGCGACTGATACGAGTAGCCGTCTTCCAGGGCTTGCGCCGAGGTGAAGTAGCCGCGCTGGCGCGCCGCCCTCCGCCACAGCCGCGTCCGGGGCGTGTCTTCGCCTGGCTCCACACCGTCAGTCTAACTCCTACAAGAAATTTTTAGGTTCTTGCGCGCTCCTGCGCGAACCTAAAGACCGTTTGGATCTTGGTACGGCGGCACCGACGGGATGAGTTGGGGAGAACTGGGGGAAAAGGTGGAATGTTGGAGTAAACCGGGTGTGGGGGATAAGCGTCAGGGTCTGGCAATTGTCGTTCATTCCGGGTTATCGGGTGAAACATTATGTCAGCAGTTAAGGCTTAGTGTGGTCATTTGATTACTGGTGGTTATCGTCGCTTCAATGTGACCAATCCGTAGCCGTTCGCTATGACGACAGGCCGGATCAGTGCGGGCATCATGCCTATCGTGAGCGAGGGAAGCGTCGCCGACGCCAAAATTGGGGTAAGGCTCGCGTCGAGACTTCCGGCACGGACGGATGACTCCGACCTAAGGGAACTGACGAGCCTCGCCGTGCAGGGAGATCGCAGTGCGATCGAATCTCTGCTCGGTGAGTTGCGTCCGATGGTGGTGCGGTATTGCCGTGCCAGACTGGGCAGGGTTTCAGGGCAATATCACATTGCAGATGACGTAGCCCAGGAGGTGTGCATCGCGGTGTTGTCCGCGCTGCCGCGATACCGGGACATGGGGCGGCCGTTCGCCTCCTTCGTGTTCGGGATCGCCTCGCACAAGGTGGCCGATGCGCTGCGGAGTTCGGTGCGCTCGGCCGTACCGACGCAGGATCTGCCGGACGGGCCCGACGAGAGGCCAGGGCCTGAGGAGACCGTGGTCCGTTACATCGAGGTGGAGCACGCGCGGCGGCTGCTGGCCCGGCTGCCCGAGAATCAGCGAGAGTTGCTGTTGTTGCGGGTGGTGTCGGGGCTGTCGGCCGAGGAGACCGGTAATGTACTCGGTATGTCACCGGGTGCGGTCCGTGTCGCGCAGCATCGTGCGCTGGCCAGATTGCGGCAGATGGCGGAGCTGGAGTCCGCTTGACGCCAGAGGAGGAGACCGACGCGCTGCTCGATGCGCTCGGTCGTGGAGAGATGCCTGATTCAGGCGATCCAGCCGTGCGGTTGCTGGCCGCGTTGCTCGATGATGTCGGTCAGCGGCGCTCCTCCGTGTCGATGACGCCGTCGACGTAGCCTCTGGCGTAGTCCCAGCTGACGTAGTCTGCCGGGTCGGGGTGGAAGGCCGGCTCGTGGACCTGCGGCTGGCCTTTCTCGATCATCTGCCGCAGGTTGCCGCGCAGCAGCTCCCAGTCGAAGAAGTGCTGCTCGCCGCACTCAGGGCAGTCGAGCACGAGCCCGAGCACGCCCTGCGGTTCGAGCAGTGAGCGAAAGACCTCGACGTCGGCGAGGTCGGTGATGGCCTCGTCTCGTTCCGACGCCGTGAGCGGCTCGGCGTCGTCGAGTGCGCCCATTGCCGAGGACGGGTCGTTCGGGTCGTCCGCGAACGGATCGCGGGGGACGTCTTCCAGCACCTTCCCACCATATGACCGAAGCGGCCTCAGCGGTGGGGATTACCTCAGCCATCCGCGCCGGGCGGCCTCCACACCTGCGTGAAAGCGGGACTGAGCACCCAACTCGGTCATGGCGTCGGCGAACCTGGCCCGGACCGTACGGACCGAAACACCGAGCTGCCTGGCGATCGAGTCGTCGCACATGCCCTGCGCGGCCAGGCGCAGGACCTGGACCATGCCGTCGCCCCTGCGGCCCCACGGAAGGGGTACGGCCCTGGCCCACAGCTCGTCGAAGAGCGATCGGAGCACGCCCGCGACGACCGCGGTGCGTACCAGATAGAAGTTGTACGCGTGGTCGGGCAGGTTGCCGCCCCAGAGCGCGGGCAGGCCGGCCACCTCGGGGCCCGCGGTCATGAACCAGCTCGGCACCCGGTCGAGAGTGCGCACCCGGCCGCCGGTCTCGACCAGGCTGGTGAGCTGGTCGCGGACGCCGGGCAGGACGAGGCTGGAGACGGGAATGATTGCATGAACCGTGAGAAGGTTTCGTTTTTGCGCGTCAATCCATGGATCCGCAAATTTCCGGGCAAAGTCGGTCATGGTGCGCTCGTCGGGAATCGCCGTTAGTAATTGCATGGGTGGCGATTGCACTGCTATGCCGAGCACGCTTTCGTACAGGATGTCGGCCCCGTTAGCCTTCTCCACCGTGAAAGCGCCGCTACGGTAGTCGCGGCCGGCGTCGTAGTCGCGGATCAGGCCGCGAATCGAGCCCAGCGCCGAGTCGATCATCCGGCTCTCCTCGGCCAGCCGGTCGAGGCGTTCGGCGATCACTCGCCCGAGGGCGGCGGCGGGGTGTCTGGCCAGGTATTGTCCTGATTGTTCGTGGATGACCCCGAGCTTGACGAGGTCGTCGAGCTGGCGGCCAACTTTGTCGACCGAACCGTCCATGGCTTGCGCGAGATCGGAGCGGGTCGCTCTGTGGAGACGGAGCACCGCCGAGTAGAGCGCGGTTTGGGCAGGGTCGAGGCCCAGCGTCTCGAAGGGGTCGGACACGGTTCGGGGCTCGTTGCGCATTATGGGCAGCTCCGTCGGGGGGACACGGGCGTGACGCGAGGATAACCCCGCATTACGCGTGTGTCCGTTCGTTGCGCCGACTGCTTCGCCCGGACGTGCAACTTCGTGCAATTGCACGTTTTCACATTGCGTTGTTCCGTTGAGTAACGCACTCTTTACCTAGCGTCGGCATCCACAAAAGGGCGCGACGGCGCTGCCCGCGGGACGCGGAGGGGGGTTCGGTGGTGCGTGCGCCACCACGCCCGGATGCCGGTGGCCGGGGGATGGGACGGATCACCGACCGTCCCATCCCCCGGCACTTTTGGGTGCCGGGGGTACGACGGGCCGTGGGGGCCATCGTCCTCCCGGCATCAGTGCGTTTTGGTGCCAGGCCCTAGACTTAGCTGAATCAAGCGCATCGGCAGGAGGGGGCCGCAGCATGTCCAAGTTCACCGAAACAGGTTTGACCTTCGACGACGTGCTGCTCGTGCCCGGATACTCAGACCTGCAGCCAGGGGAGGCGGAGACCCGATCACGCCTGTCCAAGGGCATCACGCTGTCCATCCCGCTGGTCTCCGCGGCCATGGACACCGTGACCGAGGCCCGCATGGCGGTCGCCATGGCGCGGCAGGGCGGCATCGGCATCCTGCACCGCAACCTGTCGGTCGAGGAGCAGGCCCAGCAGGTCGACCTGGTCAAGCGGTCCGAGGCCGGCATGGTCACCAACCCGGTGACGTGCAGCCCTGACGACACGCTGGCCGACGTGGAGCGGCTGTGCGCCACGTACCGGATCTCCGGGGTGCCCGTGACGGACGTGTCCGGCACGCTGGTCGGCATCGTGACCAACCGCGACATGCGCTTCGAGACCGACCAGTCGCGGCCCGTGCGCGAGGTCATGAGCAAGATGCCGCTGGTCACCGCGCCGGTCGGGGTCTCGCGTGACGACGCCTTCGCGCTGCTCAGGCAGAACAAGATCGAGAAGCTGCCGCTGGTCGACGCCGACGGCCGGCTGCGCGGTCTGATCACGGTCAAAGACTTCACCAAGAGCGAGCAATATCCGCTGTCCACCAAGGACGCCGACGGGCGGCTCATCGTCGGGGCGGCCGTGGGCGTCGGCGGCGACGCCGAGCTGCGGGCCAAGGCCCTGATCGAGGCCGGGGTCGACGTGGTGGTCGTGGACGTGGCCCACGGCCACTCCAAGGGGCTGGCCGACATGATCGCCAAGGTCAAGGCCAACAGCAAGGTCGAGGTCATCGGCGGCAACATCGCGACCAGGGCCGGCGCCCAGATGCTGGTCGACGCGGGCGCCGACGCGGTCAAGGTGGGCGTGGGCCCGGGCTCCATCTGCACCACCCGCGTGGTGGCCGGGGTCGGCGCGCCGCAGGTCACGGCCATTTACGAGGCGTCCAAGGCGTGCGCCCCCGCCGGGGTGCCGGTGATCGGCGACGGCGGGCTGCAATACTCCGGCGACATCGTCAAGGCGATCGCCGCCGGCGCCGACACGGTCATGCTGGGCTCGCTGCTCGCCGGGTGCGAGGAGTCACCCGGTGAGCTGATCTTCATCAACGGCAAGCAGTTCAAGTCCTATCGGGGCATGGGGTCGCTGGGCGCCGTACGCAACCGCGAGCGCGGCGGCATGTCCTTCAGCAAGGACCGCTACGCCCAGGCGGACGTCGGCGGCGAGGACAAGTACATCCCCGAGGGCATCGAGGGCCAGGTCCCCTACCGGGGGCCGGTCGCGGCCGTCGCCCACCAGCTCATCGGCGGTCTGCGCCAGGGCATGTGGTACGCGGGCTGCCGCACGATCTCCCAGATGCACACCGACTGCGAGCTCATGCCGATCACGGCGGCGGGCCTCAAGGAGAGCCATCCCCACGACATCCAGATGACCGTGGAAGCTCCGAACTATCACAGAAGGTAAGTGGATGACTCAGCAGGTGGAGATCGGCCGGGGCAAGGCCGGCCGGCGGGCATACTCGCTGGACGAGATCGGCCTGGTGCCCTCGCGGCGCACGCGTGACCCGGAGGAGGTCTCGATCGCCTGGCAGATCGACGCCTACCGGTTCGAGCTGCCCGTGGTCGTCGCTCCCATGGACAGCGTGGCCTCGCCGGCCACCGCCATCGAGATCGGCCGGCTCGGCGGCCTGGCACCCCTCGACCTTGAGGGGATCTGGACGCGTTACGAGGACCCGTTGCCGCTGCTGGAGGAGTGCGCCGCCCTCGACGCCGAGGCGGCCACCAAGCGGCTCCAGGAGATCTACGCGGCGCCGATCCAGGAAGAGCTGATCGGCCGGCGGATCGCGGAGATCCGCGCCTCCGGGGTGACCACCGCCGTGCGGCTGTCGCCGCAGCGTACGGTCCAATACCACAAGGCCGTGATCGACGCGGGCGTGGACATCTTCGTCATCCGTGGCACCACCGTCTCGGCCGAGCACGTGTCCGGCCGGGCCGAGCCGCTCAACCTGAAGCAGTTCATCTACGAGCTCGACGTGCCGGTCATCGTGGGCGGCTGCGCCACCTACACGGCGGCCCTGCACCTGATGCGCACCGGCGCGGCCGGCGTGCTGGTGGGCTTCGGCGGCGGCGCCTCGCACACGACGCGCAACGTGCTCGGCGTGGCCGTGCCGATGGCCACCGCGATCTCCGACGTGGCGGCGGCGCGGCGCGACTACATGGACGAGTCCGGCGGCCGCTACGTGCACGTGATCGCCGACGGCGGCATGGGCACCTCCGGCGACATCGCCAAGGCCATCGCCTGCGGGGCCGACGCCGTGATGGTGGGCTCGCCGCTGGCGCGCGCGGCCGAGGCGCCGGGGCACGGGTTCCACTGGGGCTCCGAGGCACACCACCCGGACCTGCCGCGTGGGCGGCGGGTCGCGTTCGGGACGGTGGGGACCCTGGAGCAGATCCTGCACGGGCCCTCCAGCGTGGCCGACGGCTCGATGAACCTGATGGGCGCGCTGAAGCGGACCATGGCCTCCACCGGCTACTCCGACATCAAGGAGTTCCAGCGCGTCGAGGTCGTCGTCGCGCCCATCCAGCGCTGAAGCGGCCTCCAGCTCGCACCCATCCAGCGCTGAAGCGCCTTCCAGCTCGCGCCCATCCAGCGCTGAGCCGAGAAGCTCCCGGTCACCGTTCGTGGTGGCCGGGAGCATAGGGTTTCCGGCATGGAATCCCTTGAGCAGCGAATTGCCCGGCTTGAGAAGCAGGTCGCCTATCTGCAGCGCCATCTCGGCATCGACCCCGCGGTGATCGACTCCATTCCCAACGGCTCGGCCCTGCCGCCGCAGTTCTACCAGGAGCTGCGCAACGGGAAGACCATCATGGCGATCAAGATCTACCGCAAGGCCACCGGCGCCTCGCTGCTGGAGGCCAAGAACGCCGTAGAGGCCATGGAGCGGCAGCTCGGGACGTGATCGAGCGGGTGTTCCGCGAGGAGTACGGCCGGGCGGTCGCCGTGCTCGTCCGCGTCTTCGGCGACATCGACCTCGCCGAGGAGGCGGTGCAGGAGGCGTTCGCCGTGGCGGTACGCCAGTGGCCGGAGTCCGGGCCACCGCCGAGCCCGGCCGGCTGGATCATCATCACTGCCCGCAACCGGGCCATCGACCGCCTGCGCAGGGAGTCGGCGCGGCCGGGCAAGCACGCCCAGGCCGCCCTCCTGCACGACCCCGGCGAGCCCGTGGACGAGGGTGCCGTGCGTGACGACCGGCTCCGCCTCATCTTCACCTGCTGCCATCCGGCGCTGGCCATGCCCGCGCGGGTGGCGCTCACGCTGCGGCTGCTGGGCGGGCTCACGACCGCGGAGATCGCCCGCGCGTTCCTGGTGCCCGAGGCGACGATGGCGGCCCGGCTGACCAGGGCGAAGAAGAAGATCTCGGCGGCCGGGATCCCGTACCGGGTGCCGGAGGAGGCCGATCTGCCGCAGCGGCTGCGGGCCGTGCTGGCGGTGATCTACCTGATCTTCAACGAGGGATACACCGCCGGCTCCGGCGACCGGCTCGTCCGCGAGGACCTGTGCGCCGAGGCCATCCGGCTCGGGCGGCTGCTGGCGGCGCTCATGCCGGACGAGCCCGAGGTCGTGGGGCTGCTCGCGCTGATGCTGCTCATCGAGGCACGGCGGGCGGCCAGGACGACGGCGAGCGGGGAGCTCGTGCCGCTGGCGGAGCAGGACCGGGGGCTGTGGGATCGCGGGCTGGTCGAGGAGGGCCAGGAGCTGGTCAGGTGGTGCCTGCGGCGGGACCTGCCGGGCCCTTACCAGGTGCAGGCCGCCATCAACGCCGTGCACGGCGACGTGGGGGAGACGGACTGGGGACAGATCCTGCGGCTGTACGACCTACTGCTGACCTTCGACCCGAGTCCGGTGGTGGCGCTGAACCGGGCCGTGGCCGTGGCCGAGGTGGAGGGGCCGGCGGCGGCCTTGCGGCTGGTGGACGGGCTTGAGGTGGGCGATTATTACCTGTTCCATGCCGTACGGGCTGACCTGCTGCGCCGGATGGGGCGGACGGCGGAGGCCGCCGAGGCGTACGAGGCGGCGATCGCGCGGTCGGGGAACGAGGTGGAGCGGGAGTTCCTGCGGAGGAGGATGTGATGAGGAGGTCGGCGCCGTCCTAGCATGCGGGATGGCTGATCTTGCGCATGTCAACGATCTGGCGTACGAGGGCGACCGCGTCATCAAGCGGTACGTCACGACCAGGCCCGATGCGGCCGAGCGCGAGTGGCGGGCACTGACCCTGCTGGCCGAGCACGTCCCCGGGCTGGCGCCGGAGCCACCGGCCTGCGAGGAAGGCGTCACGCCGGTGTTCGGGGCGGGCGACGGCAACCTGGCCAACTTCCTGTGGGACGGCACCAGGGTCCGGATCGTCGACTTCGAGGACTCCGGGCACAGCGACCTGGCCTATGAGGTGGCGGAGCCGCAACCCGCCCGGCACCTTCGGGCGGCAGGTCGAACGGGTCCTGGCAAGATTGGGCGCATGAGACTGGCGGGAGCGGGCGACAGGGAGGTCGTGGAGCGGCTGGTCCACGACGCCTACGCGCCGTGGATCGAGGTCATCGGCATGCGGCCGCTGCCGATGGAGGCCGACTACGCGGCGCTCATCGCGGCGGGCCGGGTGCACGTCACCGACGAGCTCGACGGGCTGATCGTGCTCGTTCCCGAGGACGGCGTGCTGCTGGTGGAGAACGTCGCCGTCCGTCCCGAGGCGCGGGGCAAGGGCCTCGGGCGGGGGTTGATGGCGTACGCGGAGGAAGAGGCGCGCCGGCTGGGGCTGGCCGCGCTGCGCCTCTACACCAACGTGAAGATGGCCTCCAACATCGCCTTGTACGAGTCTCTCGGCTACGTCGAGACCGGCCGCGAGGGCGTCGAGGGCCGCTCGGCGGTCCTGATGCGCAAACAGCTCAGCCCGTGAGCACCCCGAGCAGGTGCGTGACCTCGCGCGCCACCGCGTCCCGGCCCGCCTTGACGTATTTGCGCGGGTCCACGACCCGCTCGTCGTGGGCCAGGTAGTCGCGCAGCGCGCCGGTGAACGCCTTGTTCAGGTGGGTCGCGATGTTGATCTTCTTCATGCCCTCCCGCACCGCCTCGCGCAGCACGTCGTCGGGCACCCCCGACGAGCCGTGCAGCACCAGCGGCACCGGCACGGCGGCCCGCAGCTCGGCGATGAGCTCCAGGTCGAGCACCGCGTCCTTGGTCGTCATGGCATGTGAGGTGCCCACGGCCACGGCCAGCGCGTCCACGCCGGTCCTGGCCACGTAGTCCACCGCCTCGTGCGGTTTGGTACGGGCCCCAGGCGCGTGCACGCCGTCCTTGCCCCCGACCTCGCCCAGCTCGGCCTCCACCCACACGCCGCGCTCGTGGCACCAGGCCACCACCTCGGCGGTGGCGGCGACGTTGTCCTCGTCGGGCAGGGCGGAGGCGTCGTACATGACCGAGCCCAGGCCCAGCAGGACCGCCTCCTCGACGAGCGCGCGGTCGGTGGCGTGGTCGAGGTGGACGGCCACCGGCACGTCGGCCTGCCGGGCGACCGAGAGCGCGGCCAGCGCGATCGGTTCGAGCGCGCCGTGGTAGCGCACGCAGTTTTCGCTGATCTGCAGGACGACCGGCAGGGCCAGGGCCTCGGCGCCGGTCACGATGGCGGTGGCGTGCTCAAGCTGGATCACGTTGAACGCGCCCACGCCCGCGGGCGACTGACTGACGATGTCGCCGATGGTGGCGAGGGGCATGGCGGGCTCCTTACGTGATGATGATCTGGGGGTGGATCTCGGTGTAGACGTCTCGGTCGAACTCCCCGGCCACCGGCCTGGCCACGGCCGCCGCGCCCAGCGCCGCGGCCCGCCTGAGCCGCTCGGGCCACGGATCCGACTCGACCAGGCCCAGCGCCAGCCCGGCGACCAGCGAGTCGCCGGCCCCGGTCGGGTTGCCCCGCACGGTGTACGGCATCCGCGCCCGGAACGTTCCCTCCCCGGTGACGGCCAGCAGCCCGTCGGCGCCCATGGACACCACCACCGCCTCGGCGCCCTGGCTGCGCAGCTCCTGCGCGCCCTCGACCGGGGTGCCGCCGGGCACGGCCCTGGCCAGTTCCTCGGCGTTGGGCTTGACGACGGAGGGGCGCCCCTTGGGCGCGTGGCGCAGGGGCTCGCCGTCCGCGTCGACGATGGCCGGGACGCCCTGACCTGCCGCGATGGCCGCCAGGGTGGCGTAGGTGCCGGCGGGGACGCCGCGCGGCAGGCTGCCCGAGATGACCACCGCCTCCGCCGTCGCCAACAGGTCCTCATACGTTGTCATGAAATTTCGGAGCTCGTCCGGGGTTACCTCAGGGCCGGGCTCGTTGAACAGCGCCGTCCGCGGATCGGCCGTGTCGGACACCGTGAGGGTCGAGCGGGAGTCGGCGGCGACGGGGCACAGCGTGTGCCGCAGGCCCGCCGCGCGCAGGTCGGCCTGGACCGCCTGCCCGGTCGGCCCGCCGGCCAGGCCCGTGACCAGCACGTCACGGCCGAGCGTGGCCAGCACCCTGGCCACGTTGACGCCTTTCCCGCCCGCACGCCTGTGCACCGCGCCGACCCGGTTGACACCGTCCCAGTCGACGCCGGGCACCTGGTAGGTCACATCGAGGGCGAGGTTGAGCGTCACCGTGAGAATCATCAGGGCTCCGTGATCCAGACGCCGTCCTTCAGCACGCCGTCGACCTCCAGCGAGTCGGAGAGAACCACCAGGTCGGCCGCCTTGCCGACGGCGATCGAGCCGATCCTGTCGGCCAGGCCGAGCACCCGGGCGGGCGTCAGCGAGGCCACCTGCACAGCGTCGGGCAGCGACATTTCCATGTCCTGGACGCCGCGCCGGAACGCCACGTCCATGGTCAGCGTCGAGCCCGCGATCGAGCCGCCCTCGACCAGCCGGGCCACGCCGCCGTCCACCCGGACCCGCATGGGGCCCAGCACGTAGTCGCCGTCGCCCAGGCCGGCGGCCGACATCGCGTCGGTGATCAGCACGGTCCTGCCGGGGCCCGCCACCTCGTACGCCAGCCGCAGCATGGCCGGATGCACGTGCGTGCCGTCGTTGATCAGCTCGACCGTCACCCGCTCGTCGTCGAGCAGCGCCGCCACGGGCCCGGGGGCGCGGTGGCCGAGCGGCGGCATCGCGTTGTAGAGATGCGTGGCCACGGTCGCGCCCGCCTCGATGCCCGCGATCGTCTGGTCGTAGTCGGCGTCACTGTGGCCCACGGCCGCGATCACGCCTTCCGCCACGGCCATCCTGATCGTGTCGAGCGCGCCGGGCAGCTCGGCCGCGATGGTCACCATGCGCACGTGCCCGCGCCCGGCCTCGACCAGCCCGGCGAACTCCTTCGGCGACGGCTCACGCAACAGCGTCGGGTCATGCGCGCCACAGCGGGCCTTGGCGATGTAGGGGCCCTCGAAGTGGATGCCGGCCAGCAGACCGTCGTCGCACAACTCGGCCAGCGCCGCCGCCGCCCTGGTCAGACCCTCGATGGAGTCGGTGACCAGACTGGCCACGGTCGTGGTGGTGCCGTGGCGGCGGTGCAGCGCCACGGCGTCGCGCGCCTTGTCCTGCTCACCGGTGGGAAACGAGCCGCCGGCGCCGCCGTGGTTGTGGATGTCCACGAAGCCGGGCACGACGTGCCGCCCGCCCACGCTGAGGCCCGGACCTGGGGCGGATCCATGACCGACATGCGTGATGCGGCCGTCTTCGATGGTCAGCCACCCCTCGTGAACTCCCTCGGGCGTCACGATCCTGGCGTCGGCAAGAGTAAGGCTCATGAAGAAAGGATCACAGATCGCGTGAGGTGCATGGGCTCGTCCGGGTCGAGCCCACGGGCGAAGGCTCTGGCGACCGCCACCCGCTGGGCGCGGATCAGCTCGGCCATCGGGTCGAGCCCGGTCTCGAAGAACGTGCCGCCGGTCTCCTCGACCTGCGCGCGCAGGCCCTCGGGAGCGGTGCCGAGCATCCACGTCACCCGCCCGGGCGCGGCGATGCTGATCGGGCCGTGCCGGTATTCCATCGCCGGGTACGCCTCCGTCCACGAACGGGACGCCTCACGCATCTTCAGCGCGGCCTCCTGGGCCAGGCCGACCGACCAGCCGGTGCCGAGGAAGCTGAACTGCTCGGCGTCGACCAGCTCACCGGGCAGCGGCGCGGACACGGCCTGCTCGGCGTCCGCGATCGCCTGGGTGAGGTCCTCGCCCAGGCCGGCGCGGAGCAGGGCGAGCTGCGTGGTGGCGAACCTGGTCTGCACGACCGAGCGCTCGTCGGCGTAGTCGAGCACGATCAGCTCGTCGGCGGCCGTCATGATCGGCGTGTCGGGGTCGGCGGTGATGGCCGTGGTCTTCGTGGTGGTCCGGGAGAGCAGCTCCAGCACCTCGGTCGTGGTGCCCGAGCGCGACAGGGCCAGCACACGGTCGTAGGCGCGCCCGGCGGGGAACTCGGAGGCGGCGAACGCGTCGGTCTCGCCCTGCCCGGCCCGCTCGCGCAGCACCGCGTACGCCATCGCGATGAACCACGACGTACCGCAGCCGACGACGGCCACCCGCTCACCTTCGCGCGGCAGCGCGTCGGCGGGCACGTTCGCGACGGCGCGCCGCCAGCACGACGGCTGGGACGCGATCTCGGCCTCGGTGTGGGTGGTCACCACTTACCTCCCGTGATTGATTGTTTCTGCTGTTTTTATATCAGCTCAGAGCATGAATGAACACCGTTGGCTCTGGAGTTCCAGGTTGTGGCACGCTGTGTGGATCCGCAGCGGAGCGAGGACATCCACGCAGCGTTCCGAGCGGAGCTCGGCAGGTGGACACTGTGTGGATCCGCAGCGGAGCGAGGACATCCACACAGCCTTCCGGGCGGAGGCTCGGCAGTTGGACACTGTGTGGATCCGCAGCGGAGCGAGGACATCCACACAGGCTTCCGAGCGGAGCTCGGCAGATAGGCACTGTGCGTACTCATCTCAGGGAGGCCTTCGTGTCCCGCTACGACCGCTGGAACGCCATCCTCGAGCTGCTCTCCCAGGAGGGAAGGCTGTCGGTGGAGGAGGCCGCTCAGGCGCTCGACGTGTCCACCGCGACCATCCGGCGGGACTTCGACCAGCTCGCTCAGCAGCAGATGCTCATGCGCACCCGAGGCGGCGCCGTCGCCCAGAGCGTCAGCTACGACCTGCCCCTGCGCTACAAGACCGCCAGGCACGCCGACGAGAAGCACCGCATCGCGGCCGCCGCGGCCGAGCTGGTGGCGCCCGGCGGCGTGGTCGGGCTCAACGGCGGCACCACCACCTCCGAGCTGGCGCGCACCCTCGCCACGCTGTCCACGCTGGAGAGCGGCTTCACGGTCGTCACGAACGCGCTCAACATCGCCGCCGAGCTGACCGTCCGCCGGCACGTCAAGCTCGTGGTGACCGGCGGGGTGGCCAGGCAGCAGTCCTACGAGCTCATCGGGCCGCTGGCCAACGGCGTGCTGGAGCAGGTGACGCTCGACGTGGCCTTCCTCGGGGTGGACGCGCTCGACGTCGAGCTGGGCGCCTCGGCCCACCACGAGGGCGAGGCCAGCGTCAACCACCTGCTGATCAGCCGGGCCGCGCAGGTCGTCGTGGTGGCCGACTCCTCGAAGGTGGGCAAGCGGGCCTTCTCCCGCATCTGCCCGATCAGCCAGATAGACACGCTGGTGACCGACGCCCAGCTCTCCGACGCGGCCGCGGGCCGGCTCACCGACGCGGGGGTCAAGGTCGTCCGCGCCTGACCTTTTGTTACAGGTAGCTCCCTCTGCGGGTAGGTATGCAACGCAGGGGACAAAGCCGTCGCAGGGGGAGATATGACGTCGGGAAGGAGCGCGGCCCGGCTCGGGCCCGCCGAACGGGCCGAGGCGCTGGAGCTGATGACGACCCAGGAGCTCGACGTGGTCGTGGTGGGCGGTGGCGTCGTAGGGGCCGGCGTCGCGCTCGACGCCGTGACACGCGGGCTCGATGTCGGCTTGGTCGAGGCCAGGGACTTCGCCTCGGGCACGTCGTCGCGGTCGTCCAAGCTCATCCACGGTGGCCTGCGCTACCTGGAACAGCTCAACTTCGAGCTGGTACGCGAGGCGCTGCGCGAACGCGCACTACTGCTCCAGCGGATCGCCCCGCACCTGGTCAGGCCGGTGCCGTTCCTGTTCCCGATGACACACTACGGCTGGGAACGCCCCTACGTCGGCGCGGGTGTGGCGCTCTACGACACGCTGGGCTTGGCCGCCGGGCAGGCCCGCGGCGTGCCGGGGCACCGGCACCTGTCCAGATCGCGGGCGCTACGGCTGGCCCCGGCGCTGAAGAAGAGCGCGTTCACCGGCGCCATCCAGTACTGGGACGCGCAGGTCGACGACGCGCGTTACGTCATGACCATGCTGCGCACCGCCGCCACCTACGGCGCGCACGTCTCGCCCAGGGCGCAGGTGGTGGGCTTCCTGCGGGAGGGCGAGCGGGTCACCGGCGTGCGCGTACGCGACCTGGAGAGCGGCGCGGAGCTGGAGGTACGCGCCCAGCAGGTGGTCAACGCCACCGGCGTCTGGACCGACGACATTCAGGAGCTGGTCGGCGGGCGCGGCCAGATCCACGTACGCGCCTCCAAGGGCATCCACCTGGTGGTGCCGCGCGACCGGATCCACTCGCGGACCGGGATCATCCTGCGCACGGAGAAGTCGGTGCTGTTCGTGATCCCCTGGGGCCGCCACTGGATCATCGGCACCACCGACACGGAGTGGACGCTCGACAAGGGCCATCCGGCCGCCTCCCGGGTGGACATCGACTACCTGCTCGACCACGTGAACGCCGTGCTGTCCGTGCCCCTGACCCGCGACGACGTCGAAGGTGTGTACGCGGGGCTGCGGCCGCTGCTGTCCGGCGAGTCCGACGAGACCTCCAAGCTGTCCAGGGAGCACGTGGTCGCCCATCCCGTGCCGGGGCTGGTGATGATCGCCGGCGGGAAGTACACGACGTACCGGGTCATGGCCGAGGACGCGGTGAACGCGGTGGCCCACGGGCTCGACCAGCGGGTGCCGCGGTCGTGCACCGACCGGGTGCCGCTGGTGGGGGCCGAGGGCTACCAGGCGCTGTGGAACTCCAGGCACCGCATCGCGCAGAGCTCCGGGCTGCACGTGGCCAGGATCGAGCACCTGCTGCAGCGCTACGGCTCGCTGATCGACGAGGTGCTGGAGCTGATCGAGGACGACCCGTCGCTGGCGCGGCCGCTGAGCGGGGCCGACGACTACCTGCGGGCCGAGATCGTCTACGCCGCCACCCACGAGGGCGCCCGGCATCTCAACGACGTGCTGACCCGGCGTACCCGCATCTCCATCGAGACCTTCCACCGCGGCCTGGCCGTGGCGCAGGAGGCCGCCGAGCTGATGGGCGGGCCCCTCGACTGGGACGGCGAGCAGGTGAAGCGGGAGGTCGAGTACTACACCAAGCGGGTGGAGGCCGAGCGGCGCTCCCAGGAGCAGGACTCCGACCAGGGGGCCGACGCGATCAGGCTGGGCGCCCCCGAGATCGTCCCGGTCGTCGTGCCGGAAGACGCGGTCGCGCCGGAACACACATAGGAGGGGGCGGCCCGCGGCGCTGCGGGGTCCGCGGACCGCCCTATCCAGGATGGTTCTAGATCACGGCGTTAGTAGCGCGTCGCGTCGTGCACGTCGAGCAGCGGCTCCTTGACGCCGTCGCCCGAGTCGTCGGTCCAGTTGGAGTTGCCGGTCGCGATCAGCGTGCTGCGGACGGCCAGCGAACCCGCCCGCGTGGTCGGCTTGCGGGTGCCCGAGGTGAGGATCCCGGCCGCGCCGGCCACGTGCGGGCTGGCCATCGAGGTGCCGCTGATCGTGCTGTAGCCGCCGCCCCGCCAGGTCGAGTAGATGCAGGTGCCCGGCGCGGTGATCTCCACCGTGGCACCGAAGTTGGAGTAGAAGGCCGAAGTGTCGTCCTGGTCGGTTTCGCTGCGGCACGACAGCGTGCTGCCCCCGGCGCCGCCCGGCAAACCGTCGTTGTCGGTCAGCGCCGAGACGGTGACCACGTCGGGGTGGTTGGCGGGGAAGAACGAGGACGTGTTCACGTGGCTGTTGCCCGCGGCGACGACGACCACGATGCCGGCGTTGACCGCGTTCGTGATCGCGTTGCTGATGGCGCTGCTCGAACAGCCGTTGCAGCCCAGGCTCAGGTTGATGACCTCGATGGTGGCGGCGCGTGCCACCACCCAGTTGAGGCCGGCGGCGATGCCGGCCAGGGTGCCGGAGCCGGCCGCGTTGAGCACCTTGACGCCGTGGATGCGGGCGCCGGGCGCGACGCCCACCGGGCCGATGGTGTTGTCGAGGGCGCCGACGGTGCCCGCGACGTGCGTTCCGTGGCCGTTGTCGTCGGTGCCGGAGTTGTTCACGCACAGGCCGGTGAGGCAGTTGGCGCGGGCGACCACGTTCAGGTCGGGATGGGTCTGGTCCACGCCGCTGTCGACGACGGCGACATCCACATTGATGCGTACGTCGTCGGTGCCGTCGATGTCCAGGTTGGGGTTGGCGGGGCCGAAGATGCGCCGTACGCCGGTGGGGACGGTCTGCGGGAAGCCGATGACCTCGGCGTCGGGCTCCACGGTGAGGACGTTCGGGTTCCGCTTGAGCTGTTCGGCGGCGCTCGCGCTCAGGCGGGCGGTGTAGCCCTTGAAGGCGTGTTCGTAGACGCCGACGAGCTCGCCGCCGACCTGCGCCATCTGGTCCTGGGCGGCGGTGCGGGGCGCCTTGCCCAGCGTGGGCCTGAGCTGGACGATGTACGTCCCCTCGGCGCTCTCCTGGGCGGCCGCGGGAATCGGGACGGTGAGTAAGGCCAGTGCGGTGACGAGCGATGCGAGCAGGGGGGTGCGTGATCGCATGGCGGCCTTTCTTGGGACGGGGACCGGAGTCCGCGATCTGACACGCCTCGTCCGATCCGACTTGATGGTGTAAGTAAAGCTTTCATCATTTGTACGGATAAGTCCATAAAAAAGGTGCCGATTCGTTACGAATCGGCACCGGATGGTCGCTTAACGGAACGGGATCCACGCCTGTGAGGCGAGCGTGGCGGCGTCGTTGACCTGGACGCCCTCATGGGAGAGCGTCCAGATGGCGTCCCCGATGACCATCGACCGGTCGATGCCGGGCTGGAAGGTGAACTCGTCCCCCTCCTGCTTCACCTTCGGGTGCTCGATCATGCCGACCTTGCTCACGCCCGCGTCGTCGATCTTCAGGACGAGAGCGCCCGACTCCTTCTGCGACGACAGCGGGATCACCGACAGGCCGGTCTTGGGCCAGTACAGGAACGCGTGCGGGTCCCACTCCGCGCCTGAGCCCGAGTCCTTCTGGAAGAGCTGCGACAGCCTGCGCGGCGCGGCCGGGTCGCTGACGTCGAACAGCGAGACCTGCGTGCCGAGCGTCCTGCCCTTCTCACTGGCCTCCTGGCCGATGCCGATCAGCCGGCCCTCGTTGCCCGGGTGCAGGTACGCCGAGTAGCCCGTGATCTTCAGCTCGCCCGTCACCTTGGGGGCCGCCGGGTCGCGCAGGTCGAGTGTGTAGAGCGGGTCCACCTGCTTGAAGGTGACCACGTAGCCGACCGCGCCGATGAACCGCACCGAGTAGATGCGCTCGCCCGCGCCGAGACCGCCGACCTCGCCCGTCTTGGCCATGGTGTCGGCCTTGAGCACATGGACGGTGCTCGAACTGGTCTTGCCGTCGGACGAGGTGAGCGTGGTGGCGGCGCGGAGGTGGCCGTCGTGCTCCGACAGCGAGTACTGGTTCAGCAGCCGGCCCTGGACCTTGCCCGAGGCCACGTATTTGGGTGCGCCGGGCGCCGTGACGTCGAGCCGGTGGATCTCGGTCTCCTCCGGCGGGGCCGTGGGCGTGACCGCGGGCTCGCCGGGCGTGGGGTCGTCGGCCGGGGCGACCGGGGTGTCCACGACGGGGGTGGGCATCCACCAGCGGGGGTTGCTGGCGACGTACAGGCTCTGGCCGGTGCCGTAGACGATGTCGCCGTCGGCGGCCAGGCTGATCGGGTCGGTGCCCGAGTCGGTGACGCCCTGCGCGAGGTCGAGGGTGTGCACGGTCAGCAGCGAGGTGCCGGTGTAGTCGGCGGGGTGGCTGACCCGCTCGCACTTGACCGCGTCCTGCCTGACCTTGCCGGCGGCGTCCGTGATCTCGACCTTGGGCAGCCAGGCTTCGGCGGGGGCCTTGCGTACCACGGCCTGGTTGGCCTTGACCTGCGCGGCCTCGTTGAAGTCGCCGGTGGGCTGGGGGAACTCGATGTCGGGCTGGCTGCGGGTGACGATCCTGACCGTGGAGCCGATCATTCTGGCGTCCACGTACGAGCCCTGGGGCTTGATCGTGCTCAGGACCTTGGGCGTTCCCGCGAGATCGACCAGCACGTAGCGGGTGTCGGCGGGCGGGGCGAACGAGCGCGCCTTGTACATGATGTCGCCGCCGCGCATGAGCACCAGCGCGCGGTCACCCGAGATCAGCAGGTCGGCGGGGGCGCTCGGGCCGTCGCCCTCCGTCAGCTTGAGGGAGGCGGTGATCTTCTTGGTGGCGGTGTCGATGATCCGCAGGGTTCCGTCCGAGACCACGAAGATCCGGTTGCCATCGGTCTTGACCAGGTCGGGCTCGTCCACGCCGGCCTCGTGCACGTTGGTCGTGGAGTGCTCGGGCGCCGCCTGGGACCTGCCCTTGGCGGCGACCGCGGAGTCCTCCATGTACGCGATCGGCATGACGCCGCCGAAGCCGTACGCGGTGACGTTCTGGAGAGCGCGTTCGCGCAGCCCGCCGAGCAGGTCGTCACAACTGCTGTAGGCCACCAGCCGGATCTGTGGCAGGGAAACCGGTTTACCCTTCCCGGTCGGCCCTTCTGGCGATGACGTGCAGGCGGCCGTGACCACCGCGAGCGCCGCGGCGGTCACGGCCGTACGGATCAGCGTCTTCATGACCTCCATCACGGCTCACCGGGCGGGATGGTTCAGAAGCCCTTGGCCGGGTTGTAGGTGAAAGTGGGGCTGAAGTCGACGTCGTTGGGCACTTCCAGCATCTTGCGCAGCAGTTCGCCCTCGAAGTCGATCACCTGGACGCTGTCGGTGGTGGTGCTGTTGTCCTGCTCCCAGCAGTAGAGGTGGGTCTCGTCGTAGAAGCCGAGGACCTTGTCGCAGTCGGACTGGAACGTCCGCAGGCGCTTGCCCGAGGACGAGTCCCAGATGCAGTGGTCGCTGTCGCCGCCGTCGGGGCAGTTGGTGACGAACGCCTTGCCGGAGGGCGAGAAGATGTCCTGGGTGCCCGCCGACAGCGTGCCGATGCCCGCCGTGGAGCGCGTGGCCTCGCCCTCGACGTCGAAGAAGCGCAGGCGGCGGTTCTTCTCGTCGCCGTAGATGTTGACCGCGCCCGTGTCCTCGCCGTCGAAGCCGAAGGCCGTCTCACGGATGGAGGTGTCGTCCACGTCGACCCTGGTGATCTTCTTCGTGGCCCGGTCCACGACGACGAACCCGAGGTAGCGCCAGTTGCTGCCGACCTTCCGCTCGATGTTCAGCAGGATCTTCGAGCCGTCCTTCGACCAGGCCCTGATGCTGCTGATCAGCGGTTCCTTGACGGTCTTGATCGTCGAACGCTCGTCGGTCTGACGGTCGGTGACGACGATGAAGTCGTAGCTGTCGCTGCTGTAACTCCGGCCCCTGCTCGCCAGGTAGCGGCCGTCGGGGGAGACCATCGACTCCCAGTTGGCCGCGTATTTGGCGAACGTGCCGCGCAGCGAGCCCCTGGCGTAGTCGATCCAGTCGTCTTCCTTCTTGTTGTAGATCTCATAGGAGGTCAGGATGATCGCGTCCGCGGGGTTCTCCCACAGGGAGATCGTTCCGCCGGGGAGCGTTCTCTTGCTGCCGGTACGCGGGACGGCGACCGGGGTGGGGGACGGGGGCTGGGTGCTCTTCCTGGGGCGCTCCGTGGTCGGGGTCCGCGTGGGGTCGGCGGTCACCGACGCTCTGTCGATCTGGACGATCACCACCACGACGGCGAGCAGGAGCAGGGCCACCGCGACCGTGATGCCGGCGATCACCGGGCCCTTGTTGCTCTTGCGCGGTGTGGCCGGGTGGGCGCGGTGGGGCGGCATCGTGGTCTGCTGCTGCCAGGTCGCCGGGGGCCGGCCCATGGGGGCGCCGTGCTGGTTCGCGTAGGGGACGGGGCCTGAGGCGGGGCCGTACGGCGGGCCCGAGGGCGGCCCGGACGGCGGCCCTCCCACCGGTCCCGACGGGTGGCCCGAGGGCGGGCCTGCCATCGGCCCGGAAGGCGGCCCGGACGGGTGGCCGGACGGCGGGCCTCCCATCGGACCGGACGGGGGTGCGAAGGGTTGTTGTAGAGGGGCCGCCTCCGCGGCGGCCTGCGCGAGCATGCCGGAGTTCGCCGTCGGCTGCTGCAGCAGGCGCATGATCACCTGCTCGGCCGTCGGCCGCTGCGCCGGGTCCTTGGCCAGGCACGCGATCACCACCTCGCGCAGCGGACCCGCGCCGAGCGCCCCCAGGTCGGGGTTCTGGTTGAGCACCCGGTTGATCACCGCGGGCATCGTGTCGCTGCCGAACGGCGCCCGCCCCGAGGCGGCGAACACCATCGCCCCGGCCCACGCGAACATGTCCGCGGCCGGCCCGACCGTGTGCCCCATGATCTGCTCGGGCGGCATGTACGCCGGCGTGCCCACGACCATGCTGCTGATCGTGGAGGTGGCGTTCAGCGCCCGCGCGATGCCGAAGTCGATCACCCGGGGCCCGTCGGTCCCGATGATCACGTTGGCCGGCTTGAAGTCGCGGTGCACGATCCCGGCCTGGTGGATGGCGGCCAGGGCGGTGGCGGTGCCGATGGCCAGCCGGTGCAGGACGGACCCCGTGCGCGGCCCCTCCTCCTGAACGACCCGCTGTAACGAGGGCCCCTCGATGAACTCGCTGACGATGAAGGGCCGCTCCTGTTCGAGCCCCGTGCCCAGGACGGCGGCCGTACAGAACGGCGCAACCTGCTGAGCCACCTGGACCTCGCGCAGGAACCGCTCCACGCTCACCTGGTCGCCCGCCTGATCGGGCCGCAGCCACTTGACCGCGACGTTGGTGCCCGAATGATCTTTGGCGAGGTAGACGACGCCCTGACCGCCCTCTCCGAGGCGGCCGAGGAGATCCATTCCCCCAGTCGCTGTGGATCTCCGGGTCGTAGCGGAGCGAAGGATGCCATGAGGGGATTCTGGCCCCATGCGCCTCTTCCGCAAAAACTACCGGCGGGTAGCGGGGCGGAATATCCTTCTGTCATGCAGGTGACGTCCAGTGGCAGGACACGGAACATCATCGCCCCCTTTACCGGCGAAACCCTCGCTGAGCTGCCCATATCGGGGCCAGACGACGTACGGAAGGCGTACGAGAAGGCCAGGGCCGCCCACATCGACTGGGCCGGCAGACCGGCCGCCGCGCGCGCGAGACCGTTCCTGCTCCTGCACGACGCGATCCTCGACCGCAGGGACGAGATCCTCGACATCGTCCAGAACGAGACCGGCAAGGCGCGCAAGCACGCCTTCGAAGAGGTGCTCGACGTCGCGGGCTGCGGTCTCTACTACGCCCGGCGCGCCGCGCGCCTGCTCGCCCCGCGCGCCCGCAAGGGCATCTTCCCCGTCGCCACCCGCGTCATGGAGCTGCGCCAGCCCAAGGGCGTGGTCGCGCTGATCTCCCCGTGGAACTATCCGCTCTCGCTCGGCGTCACCGACGCGGTGCCCGCGCTGCTGGCCGGAAACGCCCTCGTGCACAAGCCGGACACGCAGACCGCCCTGTCCACGCTGTGGACCATCGACCTGCTCGCCGAGCTGGGCATGCCGCGCGAGATCTGGCAGGTCGTGCTGGGCGAGCCGGCCGACATCGGCGACGCGCTGCTGGACCACGCCGACTACGTGGCGTTCACGGGCTCGACGCGCGGCGGCAGGAAGATCGCGGAGGAGGCGGCCAAGCGGCTCATCGGCTGCTCGCTCGAACTCGGCGGTAAGAACCCGATGGTGGTGCTCGACGACGCCGACCTCGATGTGGCCGTTCAGGGCGCGCTGCGTGGCTGTTTCACCAACGCCGGTCAGCTCTGCCTGTCCATCGAGCGCCTGTACGTGCACGCGTCCGTGTTCGACGCCTTCACCGAACGCTTCGTGAAGCAGGTCAAGGCGCTCAAGCTGGGGCCCGGCCGCGACTGGTCGGTGGAGATGGGCTCGCTCACCTCGCGGCGCCAGCTCGACGCGGTCAGCGCGCACGTGGCCGACGCGGTGGCCAAGGGCGCGACGCTGCTGACCGGCGGCAGGGCCAGGCCCGACCTCGGCCCGCTGTTCTACGAGCCGACCGTGCTCACCGGCGTCGGCGAGGACATGGATCTGTGCCGCAACGAGACATTCGGCCCGGTGGTCGCGCTCTACCCGTTCTCCTCCGACGAGGAGGTGGCCGAGCTGGCCAACGACACCATCTACGGCCTCAACGCCTCCATCTGGACCGCCAGCCTCCCGCGCGCCCGGCGGCTGGCCGCCCGGGTCAAGGCCGGCACGGTCAACATCAACGAGGGGTACGCCTCCGCGTACGCCTCCTATGACGCGCCCATGGGCGGGATGAAGGCGTCGGGGCTGGGGCGCAGACACGGGGCCGAGGGGCTGCTGCGCTACACGGAGGTCAAGACCGTGGCCTCGCAGGCGGGGTGGCTGGGGTTCGAGCCGCCGCGCGGGGTGCCGTACGAGAAGTGGGCGGGGGCGCTGGCCACCACGCTGAAGGCGATGCGGAGGCTCAGGCTGAAGTGAGGTCTACGCTGTATACATGAGTGAGCGGGGTACGGCCGGGCGCATCGTGGAGGTCGCGCGGGCCATCCTCGTCGCGGAGGGGGCGGGCGCGGTCAGCATGCGGCGCGTGGGAGACGCCGTGGGCATCACCGCCATGGCCATCTACCGGCACTACCCGAACAGGGACGCGCTGCTGCGGGCCGTCGCGGACCGGTCCGCGCGTGAGCTGGCGGAGGCGTGGACCCTGCGGTCGTCTTCCGGGGAGCTGGCTGACCGGATGTCGGTGGCGCTCGACGACTTTCTGGACTTCGCACTGGGGAGTCCGCATCTGTACCGATTTCTGACCTCCGACGCCTGGGCGGGGGCTCGGCGTTTCCCCGAGGACTTCCGCGATGGGCAGGGGCCGCCGTTCAGCGTGGTGGCGGCGCTGGTGGAGGAGGGGATGCGGACGGGGTTCATGCGGGAGGACGATCCGCTGGAGACGACCATGGTGGTGACGTCTTGTGCGCAGGGGCTGGTGCAGCAGTATTTGAGCGGGCGGATCGGGATGGACGAGGCCGACTTCCGCGCGCTGTGCCACCGGTCCACGTGGCGGCTCCTCAACGGCCTCCTGACGAACCGCCACCCGTGATGGCGCGCCGCCGTCGGGGCTGTCGGCTTGTGGCGAACGGGGCCGGTGGGGTGGGTGCGTGGATGGGAAGGTGGCTGGGTGAGCTGGAATGAGCGGGCCCTCAAGGTGCTGACGGCGGGGGAGGTCACTCCGCTGATCGACGTCCCCGTGCGGGTGCCCGGCGTCAGGCTGGTGTTGAAGGACGAGTCGGCCCAGCCCACCGGGAGTCTGCGGCACCGGCATGCCAGGGCGTTGTTCCGTCAGGCCGTGCGAGACGGGCTGATCGGTGAGGGCACGACCGTGGTCGAGGCGACGGGCGGCAACGCGGCCGTGGCGCAGGCGTGGCACGCCAGGCGGCTCGGGTTGCCGTACATCGTGGTCATGCCCGGCAAAAGGGGCGAGCAGCGGGCCAGGCCCGTGGGGGAACTGGGCGGTGAGTGCAGGTTCGTGACGCCGCCTCCGGCCATCTATGACGCGGCCCGCCGGATCGAGGGGCACTTTCTCGACCAGTTCGGCCGGGCGGCCGAGCACGATCTGGCGGAGGAGTTGTTCGGGCAGATCAAGCCCGACTGGGTGGTGACGGGCGCGGGGACGGGGGCGACCTCGGCCACGCTGGGCCGGTGGGTCCGGGAGCGGGGGGAGAGGTGCCGGGTCGCGGTGGCGGATCCGGAGAATTCGGCGTATTTCCCGGGATGGACCCTCGACGCGCCCGACTACGCCACCGGGATGCCCTCGCGGATCGAGGGCATCGGGCGGCCCCGCATGGAGCCCGGGTTCCGTCCCGATCTCGTCGATCGGGTGATCCCCGTTCCCGACGCGGCGAGTACGGCGGCGGCCAGGCACATCAGGGAGATCACCGGAGCGCCGGTCGGCGGCTCGTCGGGCACCGCGCTGTGGGCGGCCCTGGAGCTGATCGAGCGCATGCGGGAGCGAGGGGAGACCGGCACGGTGGTGTCCCTGATCGGCGACGCGGCCGACCGGCACCTGACGACCTACCACGACGACGGCTGGGCCGCCGAGCGGGCACTCGACCTCGCCCCGTACACCGCCAGGTTGAGCCTGCTCAGACCAGTGGGTGGGTGACCCAGACGTTGGGCTCCACATAGACGGCGTGGTCCTGTTCGGCGTCGCAGTGCACCGGGCTGAGCGCCCCCGGCACCTCGACGGCGCCGGAGCGGTCGAAGGGCAGGCCGGTCCACGTACGCCACTCCGCCAGCGTGCCCGCCACCACCATGGAGCGCGGCGCCACCTTGACGATCTTCCCGCCGGCGCGCACGTGCACCCGCAGCCAGGCGTCGTGGGGCAGGCCGTCGGAGCGGGTCCGGTGGGCGTACTCGGTCATGGGGGTGTGCGGTTCGAGGTGTTTGCGGCTGGGGCGTACCGGTGCGACGAGTTCGGCGTAACCGAGGCGGGCGGCCAGGTCGCGCATGGCGGCCAGCATCACCGAGGACAGCCCTTTGCCCTGCAGGTCGCGCCGTACGGTGACCTCCAGCGCGGAGACGGCGTTGGCGCGCAGGCCCCGCGCGCGGGCCAGCCAGGCGGACCGGAGCACGCCGTCCCACCCGTCGTCGGGCAGTTCGCCCCCATCCGACCGGTACGGCACCATGCACCCTCGCGCCACCAACCGCCCCGGCTCGCTGGAGTCGTCGGCCACGAGCACCCAGTCGGCGTACATCGTCGTGGCGAGCGGATAGAACAGGTCGGCGAGGGGATCGTTCAGCACGAACTCCTGCCACGTATGGTCCATGTCCCATAACGACGACGCGAACTCGGGACGCTCGGCGAGCGTCGTGATCTTGAGGGGCATGGCAGCATCTTCGCACCATTTCCGGCATGAGTACCGTGCGCTAGCGTCGGCGACATGACAGAACTTGACGCCAGGCTGCGCGCGATCGCCGACCTGATCGCGCCCGAGGCTCGCGAGGGCGGCGGCAGGCACGAGTACGACGGCCGAATCCAGGACCTGTCGCCGGAGGGCGTACGGGCCGGGCTGGCGCGGCTCGGCGAGGGAGCCGCACCCGCCGATCCCCACGACGCCAGGCATCTCCAGGTGTTCGAGGAGAGTCTGCGTTACCAGTTCGGCGACCTCGAACTGCACCGCAAGAACCCCCTGGTCCACCTGTCCAACCTCGACCTCGCCTGCTACGACCGCGACTACGCCCCGGAGGCGGAGCGCGCCGCGGCCAAGGCGGACCATCTCGCGCTCTGGCCCGAGGCAGTCGAGCACGCGATCGCCGCGCTCGACCAGGTGCCGGCCCCGGTCGCGACGTCCCTGATCGGGGCGTTGCGCGGACTGTCCGCCGGGATCACGGACGAGGCCGCGCTCCAGGCCCACGCCCGGCTCGTCGCCCACGTCGAGACCGCCGCCACCGACGGCGACCCCGACGCGGCCCTCGGGGGCGAGGCGCTGGCCAGGCTGATGGGCACCGCGGAAGGGCTGCCCGTCGACCTCGGCCGGCTGGCGGAGCGAGCCGACGCCGAGCGCGACCGGCTGATGGCGCTGCTCGCCGAGTCCTGCGCCAAGCTGGGGGAGAAGGACAGGGCGCCGCTCGACGTCGTACGCGAGCTGGTCAAGGACCACCCCACCCCCGACGGCGTGATCGAGGCGGCCAGGATCGGCACCGAGAAGGCCATCGCGTTCACCCGCGAGAAGGACCTCGTCCCCTACCACGACGGAGAGTGCCTGGTCGGGCTGGCGCCCGAGTCACGCCGCTGGGCGATGGCCATGATGGCGTGGAACGCGCCCGGCGAGGCCGAGGGCCCGTCGTGGTACCACATCACGCCGCCCGACACCTCCTGGCCGGAACAGGACCAGGAGGAGTGGCTGGAGATCTTCAGCAGGACGACGCTGCCGGCGATCAACGTCCACGAGGTGGCTCCCGGCCACTTCTCGCACGCCAGGGCCCTGCGGCGGGCGCCGTCGGAGGTGCGCAGGCTGCTGCAGTCGATGGCGTTCATCGAGGGATGGGCGCACTACGCCGAGGAACTGTGCGTCGAGGAGGGCTTCGAGCCCGACGACCCGCGCTTCGAGATCGGTGTCTGGGTGGAGGCGCTCATCCGCGTCACCCGGCTGGCCTGCGCGATCGGCGTGCACACCGGCCAGATGACGGTCGAGGAGGGCGCCAGGCGCTTCGCCGCGGACACGCACCTGGCGGGCCCCGCGGCGCTGTCGGAGGCCCGGCGGGCGTCGTTCGACCCGACGTACGGGCGCTACACCTGGGGCAAGCTGCTCATCCTCGACCTGCGGGAACGGGCGCGCAAGGAGTGGGGCGCGGGCTACACCCCGCAGCGCTTCCACAAGTCCCTGCTCGACCTCGGCTCGCCGCCTCTGGGACTGATCGACGCCATCCTGTAGCGTCGGCCCCGGTCGGAAAGGACCGGCAGGGAAGGCATTGGCCAGGGAGGTCGATCCGTGCGCGAGCTGTCCGGCAAGGTCGCCGTGGTGACGGGTGCGGCGAGCGGCATCGGGCGGGCGCTGGCCCTCCGGTTCGCCGCCGAAGGCATGACGCTGATGCTCGCCGACGTGGACTACGGCGGACTCGCGGAGACGGCCGCCCTGGCGGGGGAGGCCAAGGTGCTGACGCAGATCACCGACGTCTCCGACGCCGCCGCCGTCCGCCACCTGGCCAACCGCTGTTTCGGGGAGCTCGGCGCCGTCCACGTCCTCTGCAACAACGCCGGCGTCTTCCAGGGCGGCCACATGTGGACCCGGGCCGAGGAGGACTTCGCCTGGCTGCTCGGCGTGAACCTGTGGGGCGTGCTGCACGGCATCCACGAGTTCGTGCCGCGCATGATCGAGCAGGACACCGAGGGCCACATCGTCAACACGATCTCCGTGGCGGGGCTGTTCGCGTCACGGGGATCGGGCGGGTACGCGGTCACCAAGTACGCCGCCCTGGCCGCCTCCCAAGCTCTCGCCCAAGACCTGGCCGCCGCCGGTGCCAAGCTCCGCGTGACCGCGCTCTGCCCCGGCGCGGTCAGGACGCGCATCGGCGACTCCGACCGCGTACGCCCGTCCGGCCCGGTCGACATGCCCACGCCGGATGAGCGGGAATCGCGGGAGCAGGTCGGCAGGGCGGTCACGGAGGGCATCGAGCCGTCTGAGGTGGCCGACCTGGTCGTGACGGCCATCCACGAGGAGCGGTTCCTGCTGCTGACCGACCCGAAATACGCCGCCCGGCTGCGCCTCCAGACCGAGACCCTGCTCACCGGCCACCTACCCGGCTAATGGTGACGGTCGTGGGCCAGCATCCGCACCACCGTCCCGTCGGGCGGCCTGACCAGCAGCCGGACCGAGTCGCCCGGTAGCACGTCCTGATAGAGGCACTGCTCGACCACGAACGCCGTCGCCGTACGCGAGCTGCCGTCGTGCAGGGCGATGTAGTAGTGACGGGGCTCGGCGTCCACCCACCGCTTGACGACGTGCCCGGTCACCTCCTGCCGCCCCGGGCCGCGCGGCGAGGCGGGCTCGATCTCCCCGGTCTGCCAGCCGCTGCCGGTGAAGATCCACTCCTGCCGCGGGTTCACCGGGCCGGTCCCGGCGATCTCCTTGCCGCGCGGCGTGAGCAGGAATCCCCGCCCGCCCATGAGCAGCGAGATCCCCGCGACGAACGAGACCATCGTCGCGATTCCCCCGGCCCACCCGATGCCGGCCACCGTCACGGTGGTGTACCAGGGCACGACGAGCGCCGCCGCCAGCAGCAGCGGCACGGCGAGGCTCGGCCAGCGCCGCCGCGCCAGGCCGAGGTCGATGGCGCACTGCCGGACGAGGGGGACGAACCCGCCGTCCAGATCGACGCCTTCGGGCATGAGAGCGATCTCCGGCGCCTGCGGTGCTCCCGCCAGGCGCGCGCGTACCCGTTCCAGCACCCACTTCTCGTACGGCCGCGGCGGCTCTTCCAGGGCCTCGCCCAGCGACAGGCGGTCGCCCTCGATCGTCACCCAGCCGCGCCCGGCCAGCTCGAACAGCGCCGAGTGGAACACGTCCTGAGCTCGCATCCCACGTAAGAGCTCGGCCACGGGAGCGGGCACCGGATCATCGGCGCCCCTCTCCCCGGCGTCGCGGCGAGCGGACAACTTGAAGGCGGCGGCCAGCGTGGCGGCCCACGCCACCCACGCCATGACCGGCCAGACAAGATCCATTGTTCTGTGTTAGCACGTGTGCCCGTCCCAGGCCAGGCGTAATACGCAAGGCCGATACACTGTGGTCACCGCATTTCGCCTTTGGGGAGGGTCTCGAGTGTCTGAATTCGACACGGTCCTGGTGGTCGACTTCGGCGCACAGTACGCGCAGCTCATCGCCAGGCGTGTGCGTGAGTGCCACGTCTACTCCGAGATCGTGCCCTCGACCATGACGGTCGAGGAGATGATGGCCAAGAACCCCAAGGCGATCATCCTGTCCGGCGGCCCCTCCTCGGTCTATGCCGAGGGCGCCCCGCCGGTGCCGCACGGGCTGTTCGCTACGGGCGTGCCGACGTTCGGCATCTGTTACGGCTTCCAGGCCATGGCCCAGGCGCTGGGCGGCGACGTGGCCCGCACGGGCACCGCCGAATACGGCGGCACCGCGCTCGAAGTGCTCAACGAGGGCGTCATCTTCGCCGGCCTGCCCGCCAGCCAGAAGGTCTGGATGTCCCACGGCGACAGCGTGGCCGCGGCCCCCGAGGGCTTCACGGTGACCGCCTCGACCGATGAGACGCCGGTCGCCGCCTTCGAGCACCCCGACCGCGGCCTCTACGGCGTGCAGTTCCACCCCGAGGTGCTGCACTCCGAGCACGGCCAGGCGGTCCTCAAGCACTTCCTCGACGCGGCCGGCTGCCGTCCTTCGTGGACCATGCTCAACATCGTCGAAGACTCCGTCGAGGCCGTGCGCCGCCAGGTCGGCGAGGGCCGCGCGATCTGCGCGCTGTCGGGCGGCGTCGACTCGGCGGTGGCCGCCGCGATCGTCCAGCGCGCCATCGGCGAGCGGCTGACCTGCGTCTTCGTCGACCACGGCCTGTTGCGCAAGGGCGAGGCCGAGCAGGTCGAGCGCGACTTCGTGGCCGTCACGGGCGTCAAGCTGCGCGTGGTCGACGCCGCCGACCGCTTCCTGAAGGCTCTTGAGGGCGTCACCGACCCCGAGGAGAAGCGCAAGATCATCGGCCGCGAGTTCATCCGCGTCTTCGAGGACGAGCAGCGCGCCATCATGGCCGACGGCCCGGTGGAGTTCCTGGTCCAGGGCACGCTCTACCCCGACGTGGTCGAGTCGGGCGGCGGCACCGGCACCGCCAACATCAAGTCCCACCACAACGTCGGCGGCCTGCCGGAAGACCTGCAGTTCAAGCTGGTCGAGCCGCTGCGGGCGCTGTTCAAGGACGAGGTCAGGCGGGCGGGCGAGGAGCTCGGCCTGCCCGCGGCCATGGTCTGGCGCCAGCCGTTCCCCGGCCCCGGCCTCGGCATCCGCATCGTCGGCGAGGTCACCCGCGACCGCCTGGCCCTGCTCCGCGAGGCCGACGCGATCGCCCGCGAAGAGCTGTCCAGGGCCGGGCTCGACCGGCAGATCTGGCAGTGCCCGGTGGTGCTGCTGGCCGACGTACGCTCGGTCGGCGTCCAGGGCGACGGCCGCACCTACGGCCACCCGGTGGTGCTGCGGCCGGTGACGTCGGAGGACGCCATGACGGCCGACTGGGCGCGGGTGCCCTACGACGTGCTGTCGCGCATCTCGACCCGGATCACCAACGAGGTTCGCGAGGTCAACCGGGTGGTCCTCGACGTGACCAGCAAGCCTCCGGGCACCATCGAGTGGGAGTGATCTCCTAGGCGGAAACGAAGGGCACCACACCTCTTGGAGGCGTGGTGCCCTTTCACGTTCGCGGCTTCAGCATTTCTTGTTGCTGTTGACGCAGTTCACGACCTTGTCCATGAGTGCCTCCGACATCACGCCGACGGCGCCGGCATGGTCGGTGTTCGGGCTGTTCTGTTCGCTGTCCAGGCCGTCCACCACGAAGGGGACGTCGGTGCCGTTCGCCGCGGGGGCGGGCACGTCGTTGTCATAGGTCAGCGTGATCCGTAGTTGCGGAACGGCCTCCGTACCGCTCGGGCAGGCACCGCTCTCGTCCGGGAAGGCGAGATGCGCACGGTGGTCGGCACTGTCGAGGTTCTGGCCGTCCCAGCAGCTGGGCATGTCGAAGACACGGACCACATCACTGTTGGACGGGCAGATCGGATACTTGTCGGTCAGGCGGTCGGTGAAGCCGGTGCAACTGAACGTCGGGCGCGCGTTGTCGCCGCCGTTGCTCGCGGCCCTGGCGTCGCCGGAGAGCATCCTGAGGAACTGCGGTGCCGCCTTGACGTCCGTGGAGGCGTTGCCGCGATACTCCAGCCGCACCTTCGCGGGCTGTACGGGAGCGTCGGCGACACGGAGCACCGGCCAGAAGTACGCTGACTGGTCGGCCTCATTGCGGCAGGTGGTGTCGGCGTCGGCGAGGCTGTCGTTGGTGGACAGGGCGTTGGCGGACATGTTGCCCACGTACTCGTACTGGGCCTGGGCTCCGTCGGTCACGCCGGGGGCGGTGATGACGTTGCCGGAGTTGCTGTTGTTCTCACCCTTCGTAGCGCATTGGGAGACGAACGTGCCCGTCGAGCCGTTCTCGCCGGCCTTGGGCTGATCCGCGGGCGTGACGTCCTGGATGTCGACGAAGTCGGCGGTCGTCACGCCGGTCGTGGACGTATTGCCGGCACTGTCGAGGGTGCAGGTGGCGAGGGAGTCGAGGCCGGTGGGGCGCTCGGCGACGCGGCCGATGGCGATGGCGATGCGGTCGAGGGCGGCGGCTCGCTTGTCGGCGAGGGGGCCGAGGATGGCGTTCTGGACGAAGTTGGCGCCGCCTTGTCCGGCGGAGTCGGCTAGGCGGTCGTTGGCCTCCTGGAGTTGTTTGTCGAGCTGGGCGACATTGCGGTCGACTTCGGCCTGGGCGGCGGCGGGGACCTCTTGGAGCTGGTCCGTCACGTTCGGGCAGGTGATGGTCTGACCGTCACCGGCGCTCGCGCTCGCCGAAGGCGACGGAGAGTCCGAGGGCGCCGCCGACTCGGAAGGAGCCGGTGAATCTGAAGGCGCCGGCGAGTCGGAAGGTGCCGGAGTGCCGGTGTTGTCGCCGTCGAGGGTGCAGGTGGCGAGGGAGTCGAGGCCCGTGGGGCGCTCCGCGACGCGGCCGATGGCGATGGCGATGCGGTCGAGGGCGGCGGCTCGCTTGTCGGCGAGGGGGCCGAGGATGGCGTTCTGGACGAAGTTGGCGCCGCCTTGTCCGGCGGAATTGGCTAGGCGGTCGTTGGCCTCCTGGAGTTGTTTGTCGAGCTGGGCGAGGTTACGGTCGACTTCGGCCTGGGCGGCGGCGGGGACCTCTTGGAGCTGGTCCGCCACGTTCGGGCAGGTGATGGTCTCAGCCGCGGGTCCCTCCGCGCTGACCTCCAGCTTCACCACGCCGGCACCCGCTGATACCGGGGACCCCGCCAGCACGAGCGCGATGCTCGTCCCGAAGAGGAAAGTCCCCGTCAAGGGCCTGAATCGCCGTCCCCCCGATCGATTCCGCATGCGACTACTCCTTCCGATGGGCAGGAAAGTCCGGTCTTGGGGAGGTACGGGACCCGCACGCGAAAGGGTTCAGCCGACTGAAGGAAAACATGCCGTCCGGAAGCGGGGGTTCCACCCTGAGGGCTGACATGATCGGTATTGGCCGGCCGCTCCGCGCATACTGGTGAGATCGGCGGGAAGTGGGGCTATCCCTGGGCCGACTCCAGACCGTGGTTGGCCGTGGGATACCTGAGGCGAGACGACTTTGGGTGCTCTGTGCGCGGTCCGAGAAGGGTGGCAAGGTCCTGCATGGCCCATGCGAGTGAGTACGGTCAGCCATTGGTGCTGCTCGTCGAAGACGACCCGCAGGACGCGCTGATCGTCCAGGAACTGCTGGAGGACAGCAGCCTCGCCGTGCGCCTGGAGTGGGCGCGTTCGGTGGACGAGGCGCGCCGCGCGCTGGTCCGGCTGCGCCCCCAGTGCGTGGTGCTGGACCTCGGCCTGCCCGACGCGTACGAGTTCTCCGCGCTGTCCGCCGTGATCGAGGAGGCCGGCGACGCGGCCGTCGTGGTGCTGACCGGCCTGGCGGACGAGGGCGCCGGTCTCGCGGCGGTGACAGCGGGAGCCCAGGACTACCTGGTCAAAGGCCGGGTGGAGGCCGATTGGCTGGGCCGGACGCTGCGCTACGCCATGCAGCGCAAGCAGGCCGAGCAGGCCGCCGTCGCGCTGCACGCCGAGCGCATGCGCGCCAAGGAGAACGCCCGCCTGGAGCGCGGCCTGCTCCCGACGCCGCTGCTGCAGAGCATGCCGCTCGAAGTGGCCTCCCGCTACCGGGCCAGCCGGGGCTCGGCCACGCTCGGCGGCGACTTCTTCGACGTCGTCGAGTCCGACGACAAGACCGTGCACGCGGTGATCGGCGACGTGTGCGGCCACGGCCCCGACGAGGCGGCCCTCGGCGTCTGCCTGCGCATCGCCTGGCGAGCGCTGGTGCTCAGCGGCGTGACGGGCGCGGCCCTGCTGCGCCAGCTCGAACGCATCCTGGAGGCCGAGCGGGGCGGGTCGGAGATCTTCGTGACGATGTCCACACTCGTCCTGGAGCCCGACCAGCGCACGGTCCGCGTGTGGCGGGCCGGCCACCCTGGCATGCTGCTGCACGACGGCGACCAGGTCTCCTTCGCCGACCCCGGGCACAGTTTCGCGCTGGGCCTGCCGGTCGAGGCCGACTGGCACCAGGACGTGCTGGAGCTGCCCCAGGGCGGCGGCCTCACCCTCTACACCGACGGCCTGTTCGAGCGCCGCCTGCCCGGCCTGCCGCCGCGCTGGCTGGGTGAGGAGGGCCTGCTGGAGCTGGCCGCCCGGCACGCACACCTCGACGGCGAGCACTTCCTCGACGCGGTGATCGCCGACGTGGAGTCGATCACCGCGCCCGAGGCGCCCGCCGACGACCTGGCCGTCGTACACCTGCGCTGGAAAGACCCCTCATGAGCGATAACTCCCCTGCTCCGGCGAACGGCTGGAGCCGTATGACGGTGCACGGCTGGTTCGTGCTGATGATCGCGGCCATCACGGTGCTGATCGCCGTCTGCGCCGTGGTGGGCACCGTCATGCTCGACCGCACCAGCACGCTGTCCGACCAGCTCACCGCGCGCATCTCGCCGGCCAGCATCGAGGCGGCCAAGCTGCAGAAGGCCCTGGTCGACCAGGAGACCGGGATCCGGGGCTACCTGCTGACCGGCAGCGAGGAGTTCCTGCAGCCGTACGAGGAGGGCGTGGACGCCGAGCGGCGCAGCCACACACAGGTGACGGCCCTCATCGCGGAGCGGCCTGAGCTGCTGTCCGGGCTGAACGTCATCCACGACCAGGCGGCGGCCTGGCGCGCCGGCTACGCCGAGCCGATGATCGCGGCCAAGCGCGACGACGGCACGGTCCCCGCCGCCACGGTCGCGAGCGGCAAGCGGGCGTTCGACGAGATCAGGGCGCTGCTGGAGCGGCAGAACGGCCTCCTGGCGCAGGCGCGCGCCCGGGCCAAGGCGGACCTGAGCCAGGCGGAGGGGATCCGCAACTGGGCCTTCATCGCCATGATCGTGGTGTTCCCGCTGGCCGCGCTGGCGATGGCCATCCTGCTGCGCCGCGCCATCGGCCGGCCGCTCGACCAGCTTCGCGGCGCCTCCCGGCACATCGCGGCCGGTGACTTCGACCGCGCCATCCCGGCCCACGGCCCGGCCGACATCCGCCAGGTCGCGGGCGACGTCGAGCTGATGCGGCTGCGCATCGTCCAGGCCCTGGCCGACTCGCACCGGCAGCAGGTGCAGTTGCGCGAGCAGGCGGCCGACCTGGACTCCCAGGCGATGGAGCTGCGCCGCTCGAACGCCGAGCTGGAGCAGTTCGCGTACGTGGCCTCGCACGACCTGCAGGAGCCGCTGCGCAAGGTCGCCACCTTCTGCCAGCTCCTGGAGAAGCGCTACGGGCAGGTGCTGGACGAGCGCGGAGCCCAGTACATCCGCTTCGCCGTCGACGGCGCCACCCGGATGCAGGTCCTCATCAACGACCTGCTCAGCTTCTCGCGCGTCGGCCGCCTGTACGACGACCGCGAGCCCGTCGAGCTGGACCTGACCCTCGACAAGGTCATCGACGACCTGTCGGCCGCCATCGAGGAGTCCGACGCCAAGATCGAACGCTCCGGCCCGCTGCCCAGCGTCGTCGGCGACCCCACGATGCTCGGCCTGCTCTGGCAGAACCTCATCAGCAACGCCATCAAGTTCCGCGACCCCGATCGCCCGCCGCTCATCACGATCGGCTGCGAGCCGGCCGGCGAGGAGGGCTGGCGCTTCTCGGTGTCGGACAACGGCATCGGCATCGAGGCCGAGTTCGCCGAGAAGATCTTCGTCATCTTCCAGCGCCTGCACAGCCGCGAGACCTACAGCGGCACGGGGATCGGTTTGGCGATGTGCAAGAAGATCGTCGAGAATCACGGGGGCGGGATCTGGCTGGACACCGCCCATTCCGGCGGTGCCCGCATATGCTTCACGCTGCCAGCCGACTCCAACCAGTCCCGGACGCAGCTAGCGGCCGCCGACGCAGAAGGACCCAGCTCATGACGACCGGGCAACCCATCGAAGTGCTACTCGTCGAAGACGACCCCGGTGACGAGCTCATCACGCGCGAGGCGTTCGAGGACAACAAGATCCGCAACAACCTCCACGTCGTCAGAGACGGCCTGGAGGCGCTCGACTTCGTCTACCAGCGGGGCGCGCACGTGGGCGCGCCCCGGCCCGACCTGGTCCTGCTCGATCTCAACCTGCCCAAATACGACGGCCGGCAGGTGCTGGAGAAGCTCAAGGGCGACCCCGAGCTGCGCTCGATCCCCGTGGTCGTCCTCACCACCTCCTCGGCGGAGGAGGACATCCTGCGCAGCTACTCGCTGTTCGCGAACGCGTACGTGACCAAGCCCGTCGACCTCGACCGGTTCATGGAGGTCATCCGGCAGATCGACGAGTTCTTCGTCACGGTGGTCCGGCTGCCCGGCCGGGCCCGCACTCCCGGCGGCGGCTGATCAGGCGGCGGGCTTCGGCCGTAGCCGCCGCCAGGTCCTGCGGACGAGCGCCAGGGCCAGCCGTCCCACGCTCCCGAGCAGCAGCGGCACCAGCAGCGCCCCGATGATGATGGGCGCGGCCATGTAGCGGAAGTCCTGGGCCGAGATGTTGGCCAGGACGGTGAGCTGCTGCCCGGCGACCACCGCCGCCACGCCCAGGACATACCGGTTCCGCCGCGCCATGGCCGCCAGCGCCACGGCCGCGTACGACACGTACGACCACAGCGCCCCCCGCCACAGGATCCAGTCGTACTCGGGCGCCAGCGATCCCGTCAGCCACGGATCCGCCACCAGGTACAGCTCCAGCGACAGCGGTCGCAGCGAGAACACCCACCGCTCGGTGAAGTCCGCGATCTTGTACGTCCCCACGTACGAGTCCGCCGTCGGCCGGCGCGAGAGCCGGTACGTCATCCCCCCGGTCGCCTGCTCGTCCCGCACCGGCCGCCAGGCGATGGCCCCCCGGCACAGCCGGGTCTCGATGACCATCTCCGGCTCGGTGACCAGCAGCCGCCGCCACAGCTCCAGCAGCTCGGCCGCGCGCAGGTCGGCCATCCACCAGTTGAAGTCCCGCCGCCAGATCAGCGGGTTGATCGTCGAGCAGGTGCCCCCTTCCCACCACCGCTTCAACGGCGCCACCTCCGTCAGGAGGCTGATGTCCTGCGGCGTGAACAGCCCGGGACGCTCCCGGTAGGCGACCGCGATGTCGCCGTAGGCGGTGTGGTAGACGTACGTCTTGGACGGGGCCATGATGCCGAACTGCGGGAACACCAGGTTCGTGAGCAGCAGCGGCACGGCGGCGGCCAGCGTGCCGGTGAGCAGCAGGCGTACCCGCATGGTCTTGACGATCACCACCAGCGCCACCACGGCCACGCCCACGACGAGGAAGCCGTTCGCCCGGAAGAGCCCCAGCACGATCATGAGCGTGCCGAGCCCGGCCAGGGCGGGCCACGTGACGGCCCGCCGGGCCGCGATCCGCGCGCACACGCCGGCGATCGCCACCGCGCAGATCGTGAACGGCACGTCCTTCCACAACGCCACCGTGAACGCGCCCACCGGCGGCGCCAGCGGCAGCAGCATCGCCACCAGGGTGGTCGGCAGGCGCGGCGCGCCGAGCGCCTTGAGCGACTGCGCCAGGTAGGTCAGCGCCCCCGCCATGGCCGTGGTCTGCGCGAAGGTGACGGCGCCCAGGTCAGTGGTGTGCGCGTAGCTCAGCCACACCATCGCGTCGTAGAGCACCGAGTGGTCGCTCACCCACGGCCCCACCATGGTGTGGCTGAGGTAGAGGACCGAGTCGCGGCTGAACAGGCCGGGGTAGAGGGCCGCCCACCAGCAGCCGAGCACCGCCTGAATGATCAGGAAGGTCGCGAGAGCGACCCACGGCCTCGGCTTGGTGTCTCTGGCCATGAATTTCCGTCCCGAAATCGCCGGGAGTGCTAGAAGTAGCTGACCCCGGCGACCGGCCCCTTGCCGCGCAGCAGCGTCGGCACGGTGACGAGGTGGTAGCCCTGCTTCTTGAGCTCCTTGAGGATCGCCGGCATGACCTTCACGGTCTGCGGGACCACGTCGTGCATGAGGATCACGCCATCGCGCTTGGCCAGCTTCAGTACGGCGGCCTTGATCTTCTTGGCGTCACGGAGCTGCCAGTCGAGCGTCGTGCCCGTCCACAGGATCTCGGCGAGCCCCACCTCGTCGGCCAGCCCGAGCACGCGCTCGTCGGTGTGCCCGTACGGCGGGCGGAACATCGTCGGCCGCACCCCGGTGGCCTGCTCGATCGCCTCCTGGGTGACCTTGAGCTCCTCCAGGATCTCGTCGTCGAGGTGGGAAGGCAGCGAGGCGTGGGAGTAGGTGTGGTTGCCGATCGCGTGCCCCCGCTTGACGATCTGCCTGGCCCCGCCGGGCCGCTCCTCAACCCGCTTGCCGACCAGGAAGAACGTCGCCTTCGCGCCCGCCTTCTGGAACGTTTTCAGCAAGGCCGGCGTGTGCGCCCCCGGGCCGTCGTCGAAGGTCAGCGCCAGGCACTTGACCCGGCTGCAGTCGGCCGCGGTCTGGGCGGGCAGGGAGGTAAAGGCCAGAGAGGCCGCCAGTAGGGCATGAATCACCACATGAGACAGCCTAAAGCGAACCCGCTCGACCGGATGACGACCTAATGTCTCAATCTGGGCACCGTCACCTGCCGAGTCTGGCCCGCAGGAACAGCGTCACCCCTTTGAGCGACCGTACCGGCAGGTAGCGCTCCGCCGCGACCACCGCCGCCAGGCCCGCGTTGACCAGGAAGGGCACCTTCCGCAGGTCGCTGCCCCCGGAGCGGCGCCGGTGCCGGACCACGAGCGGGCGCAGGAGAACGTTCCAGCTCCAGACGTGATCGACCTTCAGCCCGGCCTTCTCCACGACGACGGTCAGGGAGTCGCGGTCGTAGCGGCGTACGTGGCCGACGGCGTCGTCGTGGGGCGACCACAGCGACATGTCGCACGGCACCGCGATCAGCGCGTGGCCGCCGGGCGCCAGCACCCGGGCGATCTCCTCGGTGACCAGGTGGTCCTCGCGAATGTGCTCCAGCACGTCGAACGCGGTCACCAGGTCGACGCTCCGGGGCTCGAACGGCAGCGACCGCGCGTCCGCGCGCACCGCCTTGAGCCCGCGCTGCCTGGCCATCTCCACCGCCGTCTCGCAATTGTCCGTCGCCATGGCGTCCCAGCCCGCCTCGACCAGCACCCTGGTGTTCCCGCCCGCCGCCGCGCCGATGTCCAGCGCCCGCCCTGGCCGGCCCAGCTCAGCCAGCTCCCTGCGCAGGATGGCCCGGCGTTCGCGGTACCACCAGTGGGTGTCCTCGAGCGCGGCCAGACGGCGGATCTCTGAGATGTCCATCGTTTTAGTTCCTTGTACGGGAGAAGACCCAGCGGTCCAGGGCGGTGAAGCGGAGGAGGGTGAGCAGGCAGTACGTGGCCACGACCGCGCTCACCTCGACCAGCGGGCCGGCGCCGGGCGGCACCGAGAGCACGGCGACGGTGGTGAGGGCGTAGTTGGCCAGGAAGAGGACCAGCGCCCGGAAGAGCACCGTGGTGCGCCGTTTGAAGGTCCACCGGCGGTTGGCCTCGGTGTTGATGACCCCGGTCAGCGTGAGGGCGGCAAGGTTCGTCATCGCCGGTGACCAGAATTCGCGGAGCGGGAGGTAGATCAGCGCATACAGAATTACCGAAATAACGCCTATAGCGGCGAACGAGGTGAATTTCGCCATTGTCACCGCTCGCGGCCGGGCCAGCACCGCGTCCGGATGCGTGGGCGTCGGCTCGGACCGCGCCACCTCGACCCGCGCCCGCCCCATCGACATCGACCAGGCCACCCTGGCCAGGCCCTTGAGGTCGTCGATCGCGGTCTTGACCACCCGCACGCGCGAGTCGGTGTCCTCGATCCAGTCGACCGGCACCTCGTGCACGCGCAGCCCGTTGTGCTCGGCCAGCAGCAGCAACTCGGTGTCGAAGAACCAGGAGTCGTCCTCGATCTTGTCCATCAGCGGCCTGACCACGCCGGTCCTGGCCGCCTTGAAGCCGCACTGGGCGTCGCTGAACCGGACGCCGAAGCCGTACCTGAGCAGGGCGTTGTAGGCGCGCGACACCACCTCGCGGCGCAGCGAGCGGCGGGTTCGCGAGCCGTGCGCCAGCCGGGTGCCGATGGCGACCTCGGAGTGCCCGCTCGCCACCGAGGCGACCAGCGGGAACAGGGCGTCGAGGTCGGTGGACAGGTCGACGTCCATGTACGCGACGATGTCGGCGGGGCTGTCCTGCCAGGCGGCCCGCAGCGCCGCGCCCCGGCCGCGGATGTCGAGGCGCGTGGCGTGCACGTGCTCGAACTCCGAGGCCAGCGCGGTGGCGACCGGCCAGGTGGCGTCAGTGCTGCCGTTGTCCACGATCGTGATGCGCCACGGCAGCGGGAAGCCGTCCAGGAACTCGGTCAGCGTGCGTACGCAGCCGGGCAGGGCGCGTTCCTCGTTGAGCACGGGGATCACGATGTCGACGTCGGCGAGCCTGGTCGCCGGGTCGAGAACGTGGGGGCTCGGCTCCATGGCGGCGC
This sequence comes from Nonomuraea solani, assembly GCF_900108335.1. Lineage (GTDB taxonomy): Bacteria > Actinomycetota > Actinomycetes > Streptosporangiales > Streptosporangiaceae > Nonomuraea > Nonomuraea solani. The sequence goes on along the minus strand of NZ_FNVT01000013.1, from coordinate 226,270 downwards.
GCGTGTCCATAGACTCCCCTGATCTTGCTCGTGGCCGTGGGTCCACGGAAATGCTGGTGGGGGCGTCCAGTGGGGCGCGTGCGGTTTCTGATCACCATTCCATGAAGCGAAGATCTCTTTACCTTCAGCGAATCTGGTAGACGGCGGAGGTGGCGTTCCGGAAGCGCAATGTGGCAAATTTCCCCAGTTCCGGATTTATCCCGGTAAATAGCCACTTGACGCCATATTTCTGGGCGAGGTGCCGGACGTTCTCCGCCGACGGATACTGGAACGCCGCGTCGTTCGCCGCCAGCCGCACCGGGTCCGCGAACGGCACCTTCAGGTAGGAGGTCACGAACAGCTCCGCCCGCGACAGCGTGCTCTCGGCGTAGGCCCACCCCTCGACCAGCACCCGGCGCTCGGTGAACCCCGCCACCCAGTAGTGCCGGCTGTCGCAGCGCACGCGCCAGGCGTACCGGCAGTGCAGATCGGTGGCCACCACGTCGGCGGGCGAGGAGTGGTCGCGCAACCACCGCCCCGCCTCCAGCGCCCCGTCGGGGATCAGCCGCTCACGCTCGCCCTTCTCGGGCGTGACGTGCGCGACCACCTCGCGCACCGAACTCGGCACGGCATAGCCGCCGAGCAGCGCCACCACCGCCGCCACGAGCCCGCGCCGCCACACCAGCAGCGCCGCCACCCCCAGCATCAGGTACGGCGCCACGACCCGCACCAGGGCCCCGCCGGAGAACTCCAGCCCCTCGGCGGCCAGCGCCGCCCCGATCCCCAGCACCGCCATGCCGCCCACCAGGGTCCACGGCGGCCGCCGCGCCGCCAGCACCCCGCACACGGCCGCGATCGACAGGTAGGGCCGGACCGCTTCGAGGAAGTAGAGCTGGGAGTCGGACGGATGCCCGAGCATGACGGCCGCGCCGATGCCCGCCGCCCCGATGCCGAGCAGCAGCAACATGGGCGGCTCCAGCGCTCGCCATCCCAGCCCCGCCACCCCGCCCCACACGCAGGCCAGGCAGAACAGGTGCACCGCCGTCAGCACCACGAGCGGCACCACCGGCGCGCCGGCCAGCTCGGGCCGGTCGATCTCCGCCACCGTCCCCCACAGCGCGCGCATGGTCGCGAACGGCGACACGGCCGTGCCCTGAGCCCCCTGCCCGAACACCACGAACTGCGCGAACAGCAGGCACCCCAGCGTGACGCCCGCCGCCCAGAGCCACCGGCCCCTTCTGAGCACCGCCACGAGCAGCAACCCGGCCAGCAACAACGGCAGATACGTGGCCTTCGCCCCGGTGAGCGCCACCAGCAGCAGCACCATCGCCACCCGGCCGCGCCCACGGACGAGCAGCAGCACCACGGGCACGAACAGCAGCGCCCCGAAGGTCTGCGTGGGGCTGGCCCAGGCGGTGAACATCGACCGCGTCGTGAACACCACCCCCTCCTCCAGCACCGGCCCGAACAGGAAGTACGTCACCCCGACCGCCGCGACCCCGGCCCCCCACCGGCCGCCCAGCCGCCGCCCGAGCACCGCCACCAGCACCACGGTCGCCGCCGTCATCGGCAGCGTGGCCAGCCGGTAGACCAGCGTCACCGGCTCGATCCCGGTGACCCAGCTCGTGGCGGCCATCTCGGCGTAGACGAACCAGTGGTAGGACAGCCGCTCGCCCAGCACCGACGGCAACGTGGGCGGCACGTGGTTCCTCACCTCGCCGACCAGCGCCAGGTGGTAGGGCATGTCCACGTACGCGGTGGTGACCGGCAGCCGGTACAGGAACATCGTGCTCCAGCCGATCAGGTACGCCACCACCCCCGCCAGCGCCCAGGCGGACCAGGCGGGCATGCGCTCCTTACCCGCCGCCCCACGCCAGTGCCGCCGCAGTCCCGGCACGATCGCGAACGTGACCAGCACGACGACGGGCGGGACCAGCACGAGCAGCGGCATCCCGACGGCCCTGGCCGGAATGTAGGCCAGCACCTCGACCGCATACCCGAGCGCCAACCCGGCCGCGACATCCTCCCCGAGGAACCGCCCACCCCGAGCCGCCGCCCCGCCCCCGGCTATCGACCTGCCCCCGGCTATCGTCCCGGCTCCGGTTGTCGCCCCGGCGCCGGCTCTCGCCCCGGCCCCGGCTGTCGACCTGCCCTCACCTTGGGACCGCCCGCCCCTACCCTTCGGTCCGCCGCTCCCGGTCAGGGCCCGCCACAGCAGTGTCCCCGGCAGCGCCACCCCGCCGCCCACATAGGCTGCGAAAACGGCCAGATCACGCGCGGACACCCCGCACCACAGAAAGACGACGATCGCACCCAGGAACACGACCCCGGCGGGCAACCACCCGGAGCCGATGCCGACCCTGGGAGCGGCCGGCGGACGGATGACCCTGCTGTCGGGCGGTGCCAGCGTCATCGGATCACGGTCACCAGTCGGGTGAACTCGGCCGGCAGATCCACCCCGTCCCACACTCGGTGGAAACTCAGCGCGCTCCCGACCGGCACCATACGATCCACCCCACGCCCGCCCAGCCCTCTGGCCAGCTCCTCCAGCTCATCCCCGCCGAACCCGAAGTGCGTCATCGTCTGATCCCGCCGCTCGACCAGCCCGACCAGCTCGCCCAGCGCCGCCAGCCTCGCGTGCGCGAACGTCCCGGCCCCCAGCCAGCGCCTCGGCGCCGCCGTGGCCGCCGCCAGCCGCACGCTGGCCAGCGCGTTCCCCCGGAACTCCACGCTCTCCGCCAGCCCGTCGGCCGCCAGCCCGTAGGTGGAGACCCGTTTCTCCACGGCCATCGCCGCGTCCACCCCCCACCCGCGCACGGTCAGCACCCGCGAGAGGTGGTCGATGAAGTCGGTCCGCGCCGCCTCGCAGTCGCCCTCGGCGCCCACCCAGAACACGGTCCTGGGCGAGGAGCAGGCGGCCTGGTCGAACCAGTAGGTGTCGTTGACGAATCCCTCGGCGACCGTCACCCGGGCGGCCCTCGGGGCGCACAACCAGGCCGCCGCGCGTACCACGGCGAACGAAGAACGATCGGGAAAGACCAGGTCACGGGCGTGCGGCGGCAGCGGCTGCAGCCGGATCTCCCGCACGGTACGGTCGCCGCCCCACACCACCCGCAGGTCGCAGGCGGCCGACAGGGCGGCGGTGACGGCGTCGGAGCGGTCGTAGGAGACGATGCGCTGGGTGGCGGCGACGGCGGGATCGGCCTCGGCCAGCGCTTCGTGCAGCGTCTCCACGATGACCTCGGCGACCGGGCCAGAGCGCGGTGAGAGGCGTACGACGTTGCGGTTGCCCATCAGCGCCGACAGGGCCCAGGAGTAGACGAAGACGGTGTCGACGTTCGCGGGCGGGATGTGGAAGATCAGCCCGCGTGGGACGCGTACGTGCTCGCGCCCGAGACTCGCCACCGTACGGGCCAGCTCACTGGGCCGCAGAAAGAACCCCAGCGAGCCCAGTTCGGGATGCCGCCGAGCCAGAACAGGCCGCAACAGCCGCTTCCCAAAGGAGGACAGAAAGGCCCGAACCCGCTCATCCCCCACCTCAAGCCCACCGTCGCCGTCCAGCACGGCACCGCGCACCTGCCGGAGCAGCGCTTCGGCGGACATGCTCCCGGCGGCGGGAAACCGCACATCGAGCATCAGCTCCGCCTGACGTTCATCAAGCATCAGCCGCCGCCCTGCCCGTAGCCGCCGCCCTGCCCAAGCGTCGCGCTCTGCCCAAGCGTCGCGCCCTGCCCGAAGGTGTCGCTGCAGCCGCGCGCCTCGGCCCGCGGCAGCCTGCCCAGCACCTCGAAACGCTTGCCCGGCCAGCTCCCGTCATCGACGCCGCGCACCACGCCCAGGTCCTCGGTCAGCAGAACATGCCCCGGATATGACGTCGGCAGCGTACTGACCACCTCGATCAGCCCCGGCTCTCCCGGCGGCGCTTCCTGCCAGGTCTCCGGATCGCGGATCACCACATCGGCGAAATCAGGACAGTAGAGCCCGTCCCCATCGACCCCCTCCAGGAAGATCGTGCCGATCTGCTCCACCATGCCGTAGAAGTTGTGCACCCGGCTCAGCCCGCACTCGGCCGCCAGCCGCCCCCGGAACTCGGCGTTGTCCACCGCCTGCTCCGCCAGCCGTTTCCAGCCGCCCGAGTGGATGAGAACCGCCTGCGACAGGTCCGCGCCCAGGTCACGCAGGTAGAGCCAGACCATGAACGTGAACCCGAAGACCAGGAACCGCTCACCGCCATGCCGCGCCAGGAAGCCCTTGACCGCCTCCGCGTCGACCCGCCCGTGTTCGTCGAGGACGAACGTGTGGTCCCTGCCGAAGTTCATCATGCCGAGCACACCCGCGCCGCGCGCGCTCAGCGTCGGGTCGCGTACGACGGAGCGGCTGTCGACGACCAGCATCGGCAGCCGCCGCTCGCCCAGCACCACCCTGAGCGTCGCGGCCAGCATGCGTGTCTGCGCCGCCGCGGCCTCCCGGTCGAGATAGACCCGGCTCGGCCGCTGACCCGTCGTGCCGCTGGAGGTCAGCACCCGGAACACCTCCTCCTCGGGTACGCTGCGCAGCTCGTGCGTCTTGAACAGCCGCACCGGCAGCCACGGCAGGTCGGCCACCCGCTCGTACGGGGGCGCCGCGCCGATGGCGTCGAGAATCCCTCGGTACGCGCGGCACGCCCGGCGATGCCGCTCCGTCAGGGCCGTCAACTCGGGCAGCAGCACGCTCTCGCGCTCGGACGCGGTCAGGGTGAACACGCTCACGCACCCGCTTCCAGTGCCCGATAGTCCACCTTGCCGGTGGCCAGCAGCGGCAGCCGATCAATGCCGCGTACGTCGAATCCGCCCCAGTGAATCCGCAACTCGGCCGCCAGCCGCCGGGCCAGGGCCGCGCACGCGGACACGTCGAGCCCCTCGGCCCAGACCGTCAACCGGTCGTCGCCACTGGTGACCGCGACCGGGCCCGAGTCGCGCAGCAGCCGTTCGACGTCGTCCATGTTGACCCGGACCCCATAGACCTTGGCGATGCGCTTGAGCCGCCCCGTAACCGTCAGAAACCCATCGGAGTCCAGCCATCCCAGGTCACCGGTCCGCAGCACCCCACCAAGATCGTCCCCCCTGGCCAGGTCTTCAGCGGTTTCCGCGTAACCCATCATGACGTTGGGCCCCCGATAGACGACCTCGCCATCTTCAATGCTCAACCGCCCTCCGGGCACGGCCCGCCCGACCGAGCCCGCCTTGTCGGCCAGCCGCTCGGGCGGCAGAACGGCGATGCGGGCGGTCGCCTCGGTCTGCCCGTACATGACATAGAACCGATCGACCTGCCCGGCGAACTCCTTCACCAACTCAGGCGCGAGCCGCCCGCCCGCCTGCGTGAGCGCCGTGAGCGCCGGATGCTCCGCGCCGTTGAAGCGCAGCCGCCGCAACATCTGATACTGGTACGGCACAGCCGCCATCGAGGTGCACCTGTGGGCGTCGAGCAGCCGCCAGAACGACCGCATCATGAACGTGTTCTCCGTCAGCACCACGGTCGCGCCGGCCACCAGATGACTGTTGAGCACCGACAGGCCGTAGCTGTAGTACAGCGGCAGGGTCGTGGGGGCGATCTCACCGGGCCCGATCGCCAGTGCGGAGGCGATGGAGACGGCATTGGCGAGAACGGCCTGACGCGACAGGCGCACGAGCTTGGGGCTACCGGTCGAACCAGAGGTAGCCAGCAACACGGCCAGATCGGGATGCGGCCGAAGCCCATCACCCCACAACGACGCCAATGGACCGCCGGCCGGGTCGCCGCGCGACGGTGGCGGGCCATCAGGCACATGCGTGAACCCCAGCAGCGCGGCCGGCCTGAACCGCCGCGTCAGTTCGGCCAGCGCCTCCGCCGACAGGTTGGGATCCAGCAGCGCGATCGGCCGCCTCGCCTCCCAGGCGCCGAGGTAGCAGAGCACGGACGCGAGATCGTTCCGCATCCCCCGGAACACCGGCCCCGGCGGCAACCCGGCGATCCCCTCCGCCACCCGCCCGACCTGTTCAGCCAGCCCAGCACCCGAAAGGATCCCAGGCTGTTCAGCCAGCCCAGCACCCGAATGGACCCCAGGCTGTTCAGCCAGCCTGGCGCCCGAATGGATCCCAGGCTGTTCAGCCAGCCCAGCACCCGAATGGACCCCAGGTTGCTCAGTCAGAGCGGCACCCGCGACCGCCCCGAGCCCGATAGCCGGCTCGCCGCGCGAAAGAGCACCACATCGACCTGCTGACCCACCATTGCGCTGGCCCGCTGGGGTGCCGCTGTGCTGGTCGGCCGCTTCGGTGGCCGCAGGGGCGTCGTGCCCTCTGGCTGGCTCGCTCCCCGTGGGGGTGCCGCGTTGGCTTGGCGGTTCGTCGGCGTGGTGGCTGGTCGGCTGGGTGACTGCGGGAGCGTCTTGCCGGTCGTCCGCGGTGACCAGTTGGGCTTGGGAGTGGATGAGTGGGACCTGTGGGTTCGGGACGGTCATGGCACCAGCCCTCCGTCCACGCCGAGGACCTGGCCGGTGATGAATCGCGCTCCCGGTGAGAGCAGGAACGTCACAGCCTGGGCGACGTCGTCGGGACTGCCGAGGCGGCCGAGTGGGGTGGCCGCGACCGTGGTCGCCCGGGCCTGGTCGTCGAGCGTGGCGAGCATGTCGGTTTCGATGTAGCCGGGGGCCACCGCGTTGACCCTGACCCCGGCGGGCCCCAGTTCTTTGGCGGCGGCCAGGGTGAGGCCGATGAGCGCCGCCTTGGTGGCGGAGTAGACGGCCTGGCCAGGACCGCCCGCGCGGCCCATGACCGAGGAGATGAGCACGATCGCCGGGTTCGTGCCTCGGCGCAGCAGCCTGAGTGCGGCCTGGAGCGTGTGCGTGGCGCCGATGGCGTTGACCTCGAAGAGGCGGCTCACGCTCTCGTGGCGGGTCATGCCCAGGAGCCCCGCTTCGTGAACCCCGGCGTTGATCACGAGGGCGTCGAGCCGGCCATACCGCTGGTAGATCTGCCGCATCATGGCCGCGACCTGCTTGGGGTCGGCCACATCACCATGCACCGACCCGTGCACCAGCTCATGTGCCGTCTCAGATGCCCACCCGTGAGCCGGCTCGCGCTGGGGGACGCACACAGACGCGGCTGGATGGCTGTGCGCCGACCCGTGCGCCGACCCGTGCGCCGACCCGTGCGCTGGGGCGTGTCCGGGGTTGCGTGCCGATCCGTGCGTCGGCGTGTGTCCGGCGTCGCGTGCCGATTCGTGTGCTGGCGTGTGTTCGGCGTCGCGTGCCGATTCGTGCGTTGAGGCGTGTCCGGCGTTGCGTGCTGACCCGTGCGCTGAGGCGTGTCCGGGATTGCGTGCCGACTCGTGTGCCGGGTCAGGTGGGCAGTTGGTTGTGGTCGCCGCCAGAGCCGTGGCCGCCAGAGCCGGCGCCGAAGCCGCCGTCGTCAGCCCGGCGGGTGCGCAAGCGGTCAGGTCGGCCGCTGCCTTGGCGGCGCGGGACTCGTCGCGGCCGTGGACGATGACCGCATGGCCGCAGGCGGCCAGAGCGTGGGCGGTTGCCTGGCCGATGCCCGTGGTGGAGCCGGTGACCAGGGCGACCCTGTGGTCAGGCGGTGGCGGCGCCGACGTCATGGCTCTCCAGCAGTTCGACGGCCTTCGCGAACGAGCTCATGTCGATCATCTCGTCGGTGTCGACCATGATGGAGAACGCGTCCTCCATGGCCGCGATCAAAGCCATGTGGGCCAGTGAGTCCCACTCCGGGATGGCACGGTATTCGAGGCCGTCGACGTCGGCGTCGGCCGGCAGGTTGAGCGCCGAGCGGAACACGGCCCGCAGGCGATCGAGATGACTCATGATCACTCACTCTCTGTCCTCAAGCCATGACGAAGTGTAGCGGCAATCGGGATCCATTGAAAAACCAAGGCCCCGCGCTGAGTAATGGAACCGTATAACGAGGCGTGACCCGGGATGGGTGCTGGGAATGTCGGATGGGACACGGCAACCGTACGGGGGGAATGATGGACGAATCCAATCACTGGTACGGGCACTCCCGCATACTCGGCAGATACTGCGGCCAGCCGGACGAGTCGCCAAAGCGGATTCAAGGTTTCCTCCAGCATGGATGGAACTATCTGCATGGATTTCCGCCCAACGACCACTGGTGCAGCCCCGGCTACCCGCGTTTCGTGTGGTCGGACGTGCTGCGTCGCAGGGGTTGGTCGATGGGCCGCCGCAGTCACTATCTGATCGGCGCCCCCTGGATCTACCTTCTTTACCTGGAGCCTGAGCTGGGCGTGCGGCCCGATCGCGACGGTACGATCTGGTATCCCTTTCACGGCTGGGAGAAGCATTCCGTCAGCGGTGACCACGCCCGGCTCGCCGACGAAATCCGAAATGTCGAGACTGGTCCGGTCACGGTCTGCCTTTATTGGCTGGAATTCGCAAACCCGGACATTCGGCAATCGTATGAATCGAGGGGATTCCGGGTTATCTGTCATGGCGAGCGCGGTTCCCGCTGGGAAGGGAAAGGCCGCGACTTCCTGCGCAAGCAGTTGGTCGAGTTGCGGCGCCACCGCAGGGTGGCCTCCAACCGGCTCGGCAGCGCGCTGTTCTACGGCGCCTCGGTGGGATGCGACGTGGCCGTGTACGGGGACCCGATGCAGTTCGAGGACGAACGCCCCGAATACGGCGGTACGGCGCGCCGCATGCGCCTCTGGCCCGACCTGCACGGCACGAGCGTCGATCCCGGGCTGGCGGCGGAGGTGGCGCGGCGTGAGCTGGGATTCGAGTATCAGGCGACACCGGAGGAGCTACGGCGAATGTTCGGATGGAAGCCGGCGCGAGGGGGCACCGGCGGACGGCCGTGCCTGCCTCTGGGAGTGAGGTCCCGGGCATGAACGAGGCACCCGACAACGTCCGGTTGATCGGCGGGGAGATGCTGCTCTGGTCCGACCTGGCCGGCATGGGCGGCGTCACCGACTGGCGGGGCGCGGCCCTGGAGCTGATCAGGCGGATGATCCCGGCGAGCGGCCGGGTGCTGCTGGTCGGACCGCATCCCGAGGCGCTGGTCGACGACGTGGTCGCGCGGGCCGGCGAGGCCGCCGTGCTGCTGCGCTCGTACCCTGACGCGTGTGCCTTCGGGGAGCGGCACCCAGGGCTGGAGATCTACTGCGGGCGGCTCGACGTGCTCGACGTGGACGAGCCGTTCGACCTGGTGCTGGCCCTGGACGGCCTGCTGCGCACCCACTCGGCCGAGGCGCCCGCCGCGGCCTGGAACGAGTCGCTGGAGGCGCTGGCCGACCTCGTCGCGCCCGGCGGCCGGCTGCTGCTCGGCGTACGCAACGACCTGGGCGTGGACCGGTTCGTCGAGGCCAGGCCGGGCGACCGGGAGGGCGCCGACGACCAGTGGGTGCCGCACGGCTTCGACCCGAGCTACCCCAGCGGCCCAGGGTCACTCGACCTGGGGCTGGAGTCGGCGGGGCTGAGCGTGCAGCGCTGTTACGCGGCCTATCCGGGCCGGGAGGCGCCACGGTCGCTGCTGTCCAGGGAGGCGCTCGCCTTCGATCTGCCCGAGGCGCTCACGTTCCCGCTGAGCGCCAGGGACGACGATCGCATGCTGGTGGCCGACCCGCTCCGGCTGACCAGGCTGGTGTTCCGGCACCGGCTGGGGGAGGAGCTGGCCCCACTGTGGCTGGCCGTCGCCACCCGCCCTCCCCATGGCCCGGATCCGGCGCAGACGGAGCTGCCGCTCGGGCTCATCGAGGAGGGTTCGTCCCTGTACGAACTCACCCCCACGGGCGTCAGACGCCTGCCCGACGGCGAGGAAAGCCCCCTGCCGGCCGGCCGCGTACTGGAGGAGATCCTGGTCGAGGCGTGCGCCCGCGAAGACGTGAAGACCGTCCGCGACCTGCTCGCCGAGCTGGCCGACTGGGTGGAGACGGGCGGCGACCCGTCGGCCGCCGCCGACAGCCTGGTGTACGACGGCGAGCGTTTCGCCGCGATCAGACCAGCGATCAGACCGGCGATCAGGCCGGCGATCAAACTGGCGAAAAGCCCATCGAAGAGCCCGCCACACGTCGTCCTGTGCCGGATCCTGTGGCGGTTCGCGGTCAGGCTGCTGGCCGCCGGTCACCACCACCCGTGGCCGTGGCCGCTGGAGGCCGACCAGCTCACGCTGACCCTGTGCGGCATGGCCGGACGCCCCTGCGAGCCGGGCGACCTCGACCTGGCCCGCAAGCTCGACGCCGAGCTGGGCCACCCCGCCGAGATGACCGAGCAGGCCCCGACCTACCGCGACCTGCTGGGCGCGAGAGATCGCCTGGCCGACCAGCTCACCGCCGCGCTGGCCAGGATCTCGCGCCTGGAGACCAAGCTCTCCTACCGCGAGCGCGAGCTGGTCAGGGCCAAGGCCAAGCTGCGCAGGACCCAGCGCAAGGCCACCGCCTACCGCAGGACGCTCGGCTACCGCCTCTCCCGCCGCCTGGCCCGCCCCCGCAAAGTCGCCCGCCGCGTCATACGCCTGCTGTCCGGCTGACGAAACTATGAGGAGTGTAAGTGCCGGTTCTGTCGGTGATCGTCCCGTTCTACAACGTCGAGAAGTACATCGGACCCTGCCTTGACTCCATCGCCGCCCAGACACTGGGCGACCTGGAGGTGATCTGCGTGGACGACGGCAGCGGCGACGGTGGCCCGGCCATCGTCGAGTCCAGGCTGGCCGCCGACGGCCGGATCAGCCTCATCAGGCAGGACAACAAGGGCGTCGGGCACGCGCGCAACGTCGGCGTACGCCACGCGACCGGCCGCTACCTGGCCTTCGTCGACGGCGACGACATCGTGCCGCCCGACGCGTTCAACCGCATGGTGTCCTCGCTCGAATCCACCGGATCCGACCTGGCCTGCGGAAACGTCATGCGCATCTGCCGCAACCTACTGATCCCGTCGTGGGCGCACCGTGAGGCGTTCGCCAAGCCCGCCAAACGCACCCACATCACCCGCCACCCGCTGCTGATCCGCGACCGCATGTTGTGGAACAAGGTCTACCGCCGCTCCTTCTGGGACCGTCTGGGCCTGAGCTTCCCCGAGCGCATGTACGAGGACCAGCCCGTCGCGATGGCCGCCCACGTCGGAGCCGGTTCCGTGGACGTGCTGGCCAAGGTCGTCTACCACTGGCGTCAGCGCGACGAGCCCGGCACCTCGATCACCCAGCGCCGCCTGGAGCCGGGCAACCTGCGCGACCGCCTGCTGTCGGTGCTGCAGACCGCCGATCTGCTCGCCCGAGACGCGCCCAGGCTCAAGGCCGACTTCGACCGCGACACGCTGGACATCGACATGGGCGTCGCCGTGGAGGCCCTGGCCGCCATGGGCGCGTCGGCGGACCCGAAACTGGTCGACCTGGCCGTCCGCTACCTCGACGGCGTGTCCCGTGAAGCCTGGCAGAGCATCCCGTTCGAGCACCGGCTGCAGGTCCACCTGCTGCACCAGCGCCGCCTCGACGAGCTGTCGGGCGTCTTCGCCCAGGCGCGGGAGGGCCTGCTGCAGCCCAAGGTCGACTCGGCCGGCTTCCTGCGCAAGCGCTGGTACGGCCGGCACCCGAGCCTGCCCGGCCGCCTGTCGGAGATCTCCGGCGAGCTGGGCCTGCTGACCAGGCTGGTCGGCCTCGACTGGCGCGACGGCGTGCTGCGCGGCACGGGCCGGGCGGCCGTCGGCAGGTTCGACCTGGGAGAGCTGCGCCGGGTGCGTGTACGGGTCTGGATGGAGGAGCGCAGGACCGGCGAGAGCGTGCCGCTGTCCGACGAGGAGAGCGTGCCCACCTGGGACCGGGTCGAGCAGGAGGACGGCGCCTGGCTGCCGGAGCACGCCTTCCCGTTCGCGTTCGCGTTCGACCCGGCCGCGCTGACGCCGGCGCAGCTCGCCCGGCGCGGCCACTGGGACCTGCGCGTACGGCTGCGCGGCAACGGGCTGCGCCTCGACGGCCGGGTGGCGGGGCCGCGCTGGCTGCCGCCCCTGGTTCCGGCGCCGCGGCGCAGGTCGGGGGTGTGGCTGGTGCCCGTACGGACGTCGAAGGGAGCCTGGGGCGTACGGCTGCGCACGGCACAGGCGATCATCGGCGAGTGCCGGGTGGACGGCGGGGACCTGGTGTTCTCGGGGGAGATGTCCGACGTCGGCGACGGCGACCCGGTGCTGCGGCTGCGGCGCAGGAGCGACGGCGAGGAGATGTACTTCCCGGTGGCGCTGGCGGGCCAGGACTTCCACGCCCGCGTGCCGCTGGCCGACATCGACGAGAGCGTGGGCCACGAGTCGTGGTGGGAGGTCGTCATCGACCAGGGCCGGCCCATCCGCCCCCTGGTGCGGACGAGGGAGCGGCCGGTCGTGACGGTCGCGGACCGGCGCTTCCTCATCGACAGGGGTGAGGACGGCGGCCTGCTGCTGGCGGAAAGATGATCAGGTGAGGATGCCGGCCAGCGTCTCCGCGACCCGGTCCTGCTGGGCGTCCGACAGGCCGGGGAACAACGGCAGCGACAACTGCCCGGCGTAGTAGGCCTCCGCCTCCGGGCAGAGGCCGCGCCGGTAGCCGAGGTCTTCGAACACCGGATGCCAGTAGGCCGGCACATAGTTGACCTGCACCCCGATCCCGGCGGCGCGCATGCGGTCGTAGACCTCGCGCCGGCGCCCGCCGAGGATCCTGACGGGGTAGAGGTGCCAGCTCGGCCGCACGTAGGCGCGCTGGGCGGGCAGCGTCAGCCCCGGCACGTCGCGCAGCAGCGAGTGGTAGCGCGCGACCAGCTCGGCGCGCCGCTCGCGGAAGCGTCCGAGCCGGCCGAGCTGGCTGAGCCCGAGGGCGCAGAGCACGTCGGGCAGCCGGTAGTTGAGCCCGAACGCGTGCACCTCCTGATGCCAGCCGCCCTCGTCAGGAGTGCGCTGACCTGCTGGGTCGCGCACCAGGCCGTGGTTTCTGAAGCGGGCGGCCCGCTCGAACCGCCCGGGGTCGGCCGCCGCCACCGCCCCGCCCTCCGCCGTCGTCACGGTCTTGGTCGGGAAGAACGAGAACGTGGTCAGGTCGGCCAGCGCCCCCACCGGCCGATCCTTGTACGCCGACCCGATCGAGTGCGCCGCGTCGCCCACCAGCACCGCCCCGGCCCGGTCGGCCACCGTGCGCAGCTCGTCGTAGTCGGCCGGATGGCCCGCGTAGTCGACCGCCGTGATCGCCCGGGTGCGGTGGCCGGCCAGCGCCGCGGCGGCGTCGGGGTCGAGGTTGCCGGTGTCGGGCTGCACGTCGGCGAAGACCACCCGCGCGCCCAGCAGCGCGGCCGTGGCGGCCGTGGCCACGAACGTCAGCGGCGAGGTGACCACCTCGTCGCCCGCCCGCACCCCGGCCGCCACGTAGGCGACGTGCAGCGCCGCGGTGCCCGACGTGACCGACACGCACGGCACGCCGCCCGTCCAGCGGGCCAGCTCCGCCTCGAACCGGGCCACCGCGGGCCCGGTGGTCAGCCAGTCGCCGCGCAGCACCTCGGCGACCGCCTCGACGTCGGACTCCACGATCGACTGCCGTCCGTAGGGCAGCATCAGCCGGCCACCATGCCGCGCAGGTCGTCGACCGAGAGCCACTGGTCGTTGGTGTCGGAGCGGTAGGAGAAGCCCTCGGGCAGCAGCTCGCCGGTCTGCGGCGGCGCGTAGCCCCAGGTCGCGATCGTCGGCTGCACCACGTAGCGGTCGGCCAGCCGCAGCGCCCTGCGGCCGTCGTCGGGGCCGATCATCTCCTCGTGCAGCTTCTCGCCCGGCCGGACGCCGATCTCGTAGATCGAGCTGCTGGGGGCCAGGGCCTCGGCCAGGTCGGTGATGCGCATGCTGGGGATGCGCGGGACATAGAGCTCGCCGCCCTGCATGAGGTCGAACGAGTCGACCACGAACCGGACGGCCTGGTCGAGCGTGATCCAGAACCTCGTCATGCGCTTGTCGGTGATCGGCAGGCTGCCGCCCTGCTCGGCCAGCCGCTGGAACAGCGGGATGACCGAGCCCCTGCTGCCGACGACGTTGCCGTAGCGGACCACGGCGAAGCGGGTCTCGTGGGCGGCGGCGTAGTGGTTGGCCGAGACGAAGAGCTTGTCGGCCACCAGTTTCGTGGCGCCGTAGAGGTTGATCGGGCTGGACGCCTTGTCGGTGGAGAGCGCGACCACCTTGCGGACACCGCAGTCGATGGCGGCCTCCACGATGTTCTGCGATCCGGCGATGTTGGTGCGGACGTATTCGAACGGGTTGTATTCGGCCGTGTCGACCTGCTTGAGCGCCGCGGCGTGGACGACGTAGTCGATGCCGTGCATGGCCCGGGTCAGGCGGTCGCGGTCGCGGATGTCGCCGATGAACCAGCGCAGCCGCTCGTCGTCGGCGAAGAGCTGGCGCGTTTCGTACTGCTTCAGCTCGTCGCGGGAGATCACCACCAGGCGGCGGACCCCGAGCGAGTCGAGCGCGTGGCGGATGAAGGCTTTGCCGAAGGACCCCGTGCCTCCGCTGATCAGAATCGACGATCCACTGAGAATGCTCACGTGGCCCCCTGAAATCGCGCTTACGCGCTGTAGTCGTCTGAGCAGCATGTAGCATAACGCGATCGAACGACAACGCAGAGTCACACGGGGGAATGGGGCTTCGGTGCGGATTGTCGGAATGATTCAGGCCCGTATGGGCTCAAGCCGTTTGCCGGGAAAGGTGCTGCGCGAGCTGGGCGGGCGTTCTGTTCTGGGTTGGGTGGTCCGGGCGGCTCGCGAAGCGGGGGCGCTGGACGATCTCGTCGTCGCGACCACGACCGAGGCGGCCGACGACGCGGTGGTCGCCGAGTGCCGCCGGCTCGGGGTGGCCTGGCATCGGGGGCCCGTGGACGACGTGCTGACCAGGTTCGTGCAGGCGCTGTCGGGGCGGCGGTGGGACGCCGTGATGCGGTTCACGGCCGACTGCCCGCTGCTGGATCCCGCCGTGATCAGGGAGGCGGCGCTGGTCTTCCGTGCCGTGCCGGGGCTCGACTACCTGAGCACGAGCCTGGCCGGCACACTCCCGCGCGGCCTCGACGTCGAGATCGCGGGCTGGACGGCGCTGCGGCGGGCCGACGAGGAGGCCACCGCCCACCACCGCACGCACGTGACCTCCTACGTCTACACGCATCCCGGTGACGCGCGGCTGCTCGGGCTGGCCTACCGGCCCGTCGCCGACGACCTGCGGGTCACGCTCGACACCGAGGACGACTGGCGGCTCATCTCCACGGTCGTGGACGAGCTGGGCGACCGGTGCCTGCCGGTCAGGACGCTGGTGGGCTGGCTGCGCGAGCGGCCCGAGGTGTGCGGGCTCAACGCCCACGTGCGGCAGAAGGATCTGCAGGACGCGTGACGGACGACGTACACCCGGGCCGCAGTGCCGTCCGGGTCGGTTTCCGGTGCGATGCCGGGGTCACGTGCGGAGTCGGTCATCTGGTGCGGTGCGTGGCGCTGGCGGAGGAACTGGACGCCCGGGGCATCGAGGTGGTCTTCCTGGGTGAGGTGTGCGGCTCGGAATGGGCGCGGGCACAACTTCGCGAACGCGGGTACGCGCTGGTCCCGGCCCCGCCGGAGCCCGCCGCGCTGGCCGTCCTGGCCGGCCGGCTGGGGCTCGGCGCGGTCGTGCTCGACTCCTACCACCTGCCGCCTGAGACGGGGGCGACGCTTCGGGCGGCCGGCCTGACGGTGCTGGCGATCGTGGACGGCGACCCCCTGGGCCAGGAGGCCGACCTCTACCTGGACCAGAACCTCGGCGCCGACCAGCGGCCCTTCCACCGGAGTCGCGAGCGGCTGGCCGGCGCCCGGTACGTGCTGCTGCGCGACAGCGTGCGGCGGCGCGGGCGGGCGCCGTCCGACGAGCCGGTGCCGCACGTGCTGTGCTTCTTCGGCGGCACCGACGGCGCCGGCGTCGCCCCGGCCTGGGCGCGGGCGCTGCGGGAGACCGGGCGGCCGTTCCGGGGCACGGTCATCAGTCCGGTGCCGTTCGAGGCGGGTGATCCCATCACGGTCATCCCGCCGACGGACCGGCTGCCCGAGCTCATGGCCGGAGCCGACCTCGTGGTCACCGCCGCCGGCTCGGCCATCTGGGAGCTGCTCTACCTCGGCGTGCCCACGGCGCTGAGCTGGGTGGCGGACAACCAGCTCATCGGCTACGAGGAGCTGGTCGGCCGGGGGGTGGCGGCCGGGCTCGGGCGCGCGGCGGACGCGGCGGCCGTCGGCGTGCTGGCCCGCCTGCTCGCCGACCCCGCCGCCCGCGAGGAGCAAGGCGGCCGCGGCCGCGGCCTGGTGGACGGCCGCGGCCGGGAACGCGTCGCCGACGCCCTCCTGGCGATCGTCTAGATCAGGTCCCAGCTCAGCGGGGTGCCGAGCGGCACGTCGCGGGCGAAGCGCCGCCCCATCACCTCTCCGGCGGCGTCCGGCGGCAGCCCGCCCGCGGGCCTGATCGACCGGACGTTGCCCGGCGTCACCTGCTCGCCCGCGCGCACGTCGCGCACGACGTACAGAGATCGGCGGAACCGCAGCCCCTCACGCTCGGACGGACGCGGCCCGATCACCGGGTTGCCCAGCGCCCGCCAGGCCCGCTCGCTCTCCACCACCAGCGCCGCCAGCTCGGCGGGCTCCAGCGAGAAGGCCGCGTCCACCCCGCCGTCGGCCCGCGACATGGTGACGTGCTTCTCGATCACGCAGGCCCCCAGCGCCACCCCCGCCAGCGCGGCCCCGATGCCCGGCGTGTGGTCGGACAACCCCACGACCTCACCCGTGAGCGCCGCCAGCAGCGGCAGCGCGCGCAGGTTGCTCTCGGAGGGCTCGGCGGGGTAGGAGGCCGTGCACGACAGCACGGCCAGCCGGGTGCAGCCCGCCTCGCGGGCGGCCGACACCGCGGCGTCGATCTCGCCGGTCGAGGCCATGCCCGTGGAGATGATCAGCGGCTTGCCGGTGGCGGCCGCGAGCCGGATCAGCGGCAGGTCCACGATCTCCGAAGAGGCGATCTTGTACGCCGGCACCTCCAGCTTCTCCAGCAGCTCCACGGCCGTCGGGTCGAACGGCGCGGAGAACGCGATCAGCCCCCGATCGCGCGCCCGCGCGAAGATCGGCTCGTGCCACTCCCACGGCGTGTGGGCCCGCTCGAACAACCGGTAAAGGTTCTCCCCGCCCCACAACTCGTGCGATTCGCCCAGCCGGAACGCGGGCCCGTCACAGTCCACGGTCAGCGTGTCGGCCCGGTAGGTCTGCAGCTTCAGCGCGTGCGCCCCGGCCGCCGCCACCGCGTCCACGATGGCCAGCGCCCGCTCCAGGCTCCCGTTGTGGTTGCCGGACAGCTCGGCGACGACGAACGGCGGATGAGCGGGCCCGATCGCCCGCCCCGCGATGGAGATCATGCCTCTTCCTTCCTGAGTTCGAGCGCCACGACGTCGCGCGGCTCCCCGTCCACGTCCCGCTGGTATTCGCCCACCTCGGCGAACCCGAACCGCCGGTGCAGCCGTCTGACCGGCTCGTTGTCGGCCAGCACCTCACCCCGCAGCGTCGTCATCCCGAGCGGCCCGAAGGCGTGCTCGATGGCCGCCCGCTCCAGCCCGATCCAGGCCCGCAGCAGCGCCCCCGAGCGCTCCAGGCCGTCGAGGTCGAGGTAGAAGCCCCAGTAGACGCTCTTGGGCGCCAGGCCCGCGTAGGTCACCACGCCCGCGGCGGCCCCGTCGTGGTGGTAGATCAGCACGTGCCGGGTCGCGTCGGCGCGGGCGGCGGCCCACCAGCGGGCGTGCTCCTCCTCCGTGATCTCGTGCGTGGTGAAGCTGGCGGCACGGACGCGCGGGTGGTTACGCCATCGGCGCATAACCGGCAGATCTTCGTCCTGGACCCTTCTCAGCACCGCTCCCCCTACTATTCGTGCTCGATCCATTGCACAACGTAGCGGATTACGCGTCCGGTAAAGAGCTCATCAGGGACAGCCATCGAACCCGGAATCCAACCGGCGGGCCGGGCATGCTGCCCTCGATGCCATTCCAACCAAGGAGCCATTCGGCATGATCCCCCTGCTCAGCGTCGTCGTCCCGGTTTACAACGTGGAGCCCTATCTCACCGAGTGCCTGAAGTCGCTGGCCGCGCAGACCCTGGAGGACCTGGAGGTGATCATGGTCGACGACGGCTCGATGGACGGCAGCCGGCGGATCGCCAGAGATTTCGCCGCCATGGACGACCGTTTCGTCCTGCTCGGGCAGTCGAACCAGGGGCCGGGGCCGGCGCGGAACGAAGGGATCGGGCAGGCCCGCGGCACCTACCTGGCCTTCGCGGACGGGGATGACGTCGTGCCGCCCGAGGCGTACGAGCTGCTCGTCGGCAAACTCGCGGAGACCGGCTCCGACCTGGCGTGCGGCGCCGTGGCGCGGCTCGTGGACGGCGAGCTGGAGGAGTCCGTCCTGCACGAGAAGGTCTTCAGGCGACCCGAGCTGTGCACCCACATCACGGACAAGCAGGTCCTGGTCAGAGACCGTACGGTGTGGAACAAGGTCTACCGGCGCGACTTCTGGGAGCGCGCCGGGCTGATGTTCCCCGCCGGCATCTACGAGGACGTGCCCGTCGCCATGCAGGCGCACGTGCTGGCCACCAGCGTGGACATGCTCGGCGACGTCGTCTACCACTGGCGCAAGCGCGACGACGCGGGGGAGACCTCGATCACCCAGCGCCGGGCCGAGCTCGCCAACCTGAACGAGCGCCTGACGGCCATCCGCGCCGTCCGGGCCTTCTTCGACGAGCGCGCGCCCGAACTGCTCGACGGCTTCGACGCGCTCGTGCTGGAGAAGGACATCGTGTTCCTGTTCCAGGCGCTGGAGCGGGCCGAGGAGTGCGCGGAGCTGCTGGAGCTGAGCGGCGCCTGGCTCGCCGAGCTGGGCCCGCACGCGCTGGCCACCGCGCCGTCGCTGCGCCGCCTGGAGCTGCACCTGCTCAGGCGCGGCCTGGTCGCGGAGCTGCGCGAGGTGCGCGAGTTCCGGCGCACCCGCGAGGACGGCACCCGGGTGCGCCCGCGCGGCTGGCGTACCACCAACTGGTACGGCGACTACCCCTTCTTCCGCGACCGGCGGCTGCGCATCCCCGACGAGGTGTTCGACGCCCGCGACGAGCTCAAGCTGGTCGCCAGGGTCGAGGAGTGCGAGTGGACCGGCGCCGAATACCGCCTGCGCGGCCACGTCGCCATCCACCGGGTCGACCGCAAGGTCGGCAAGGTGGACCTGTGGCTCAGCGACGGCCGCCGCCGGGTCCCGCTGGAGACCCGGCGCACCGGCCGCCACGGCGTGGTCGCGGCCATCGACCCCGAGCGCCTGGAGGGCGGCGGGCCGAGCTGGCGCCTGCAGGCCCGCGCCGAGACCCGTGGCCTGGTGGTCAAGGGCTGGTGCCGGGACGGCGACGCCAACTCCGCGTGGCGGTTTTCGGTGCCAGGTTGGTCAAGAACCGGCATGGACATCACCCAGTAGTTCCAGACGGTAATCACTCCAGCGCGCAGCGTGGTCATGCTGGGATCCATGAGGACCTATTCGCTGGATGACGTCCACGAGACACGCAAGCGGAGAGACTCCTGGTGGACCGTATATTTCGTGGACCCGGTCGCCTGCCGGGTCGCCCTTCCCATCGCCAACCGCACGCGGCTCACGCCCAACGGGCTCACCGTGTTGTCGCTGGTCCTCGGTGCGGTGTCGGCCGCATGTTTCGCGACGAACCAGCTCGTAGCGGGCGCGTGCGTCTTCTATCTGAGCTTCATGATCGACTGCGTGGACGGCAAAATCGCCAGGCTCAAGGGCACGGGGACGCCCTTCGGCCTCTGGCTCGACTACGTGGGGGACCGGGTCAGGGTGGTCCTGTGTGCCGGGGGGCTGGCATACGGGCAGTACGCCCTGACGGGCGAGGTCGTCTATGTGGTGCTCGGCGCGGCGGTGGCCGTGCTGGACCTGTTCAGGTACGTCAACGCGCCGCAGATGAAGCGCGTGCGCGAAATCATCAGGGAGGAGCGCCAGGAGGACGAGCCCGACCCCCTGGGGCCGGACCCGCTGGAGACGGACCACCAGCCGGTCCGGCGGAGCGGCTTCTCCAGGTTCTTCAGGCGGCTCAACAGGTTTCTGGCCCGTCACCGGGTCCGCTCACACCTGGTCAGCGGCATCGAGTTCCACGCGGCGGTGTTCGTGATCGCGCCTCTTGCGGGGGCATGGGCGCTGATCCCGCTCGCCGCGGCGTCGGGAGCTCTGCTGCTGGCCAACGAGGTCTTCCTTGTCTACCGCCTGTGGATCTTCACGTGCAGGCACGGCGCGGGCTCCGCTCAGGAGAGCCGAGAGCACGTTCTCGTCTAAAATTTCGGGGGATAGTACAAAATGTCAGACCGGCCAGTCTTCGTCATCGGATGCCCGCGGTCCGGCACCACGATGCTCCAGCTCATGCTCCACTCGCACCCGCGCATGGCGGTGCCACCGGAGACGCGCTTCCTCGTTCCCGCTTATTACCGCCGTCGCACGTGGGGCGACCTGCGGCTCGACCAGCGCCGCCGGGCCCTGGCCGAGTGGATCGCGACCGACCGCAGCACGAAGTTCCGCGAGCTGAAGATCGACAAGGACGAGTTCGTCCGGGAGGCCATGGCGGGCCCGGGCTCGCTCGGCTCGGTGATCGGCACGGCCTTCCGCATGTACGCCGACCGCTTCGACAAGGCCCGCTGGGGCGACAAGCGGCCCAGCTACGTCAAGCAGGTCGACCTGCTGCTCCGGCTGTTCCCCGACGCCCAGTTCATCCACCTCATCAGGGACGGCCGCGACTGCGTGGCCTCGCTGAAGGAGATGCCCTGGTACACGCTGGACTCCTTCCACGCCGTCTCCACCTGGGCCGAGGCCATCGACGCGGGCGGCCGGCTGAAGCGCACGCTGGCCGCGGACACCTACTACGAGCTGCGCTACGAGGACCTCACCGACGACCCGATGACCGAGCTGAAGAAGCTCTGCCACTTCCTCGACGAGGAGTTCTCGCCGTCGATGGTCTCCCCGCGCGAGGCGGCCAGCGTGGCGGTGCCCCAGCACAAGGTCTGGCACAGCAACACCCACCGCGAGGTCACCCGCAGCCGCGTCGGGAGCTGGGCGAACCGCCTGGACGACTGGGAGATCGCGCTGTGCGAGCACATGCTCGGCGACCGCCTGGAGTCCATGGGCTACGAGCTGACCGGCGCGCCCAAGCCGACCAAGGAGCACGTGATCGCGGCCCAGAAGACCATGCAGAAGCGCAAGGCCAGCCGCATGCGCAAGGGCATGCGCGACCGGCTGAACCGGCTGCGCGAGCCCAGCCCCGTCGCGGCACTGCTGACCTCACGTCAGCGCTCGCTCGCCGGGGTGCCGCAGCAGCGCGCGGAGCTGACCGAACCGGTCTAGCGCTCGATGTGGGCGAACATCGACTCCCAGCGGTCCAGCACGTGGTCGAGGCGGAACGCCTCGGCCCGTGCGCGGGCGTCGGCCCCGAGGCGCCGCCGTTCCTCCTCGTCCCCGGCGAGCCGGCCCAGCTCGGCGGCGAAGGCGTCCACGTCGCCCGGCGGCACCAGGACGGGCCCGGCCGACCGCACACCCCCCGACACGTCGAACGCCACCGACGGCACCCCGTGCGCCCCCGACTCCAGCAGCACCACCGGCAGGCCCTCGTGCTCGCTGGTCAGCCCCAGGACCGAGGCGCCCAGGTATTCGGCGGACATCCGCTCGCTCGGCACCAGCCCCCTGAACACCACCCGGTCACCGACACCCTCCCGGTCCGCGTGCGCGCGCAGCCGCGCCAGCTCGGCGCCCTCGCCGATCAGGTGCAGCTCCCACGGCGGCGGCGCCCCCGAGCGGGCGAACGCGCTGATCAGCCGGTCGAACCGCTTGACCCCTTCCAGCCGGCCCACGCCGAGCACGCGGGGCGTGTCGAGCGAGGACATCTCCTCCGGCCAGGCGGCCAGCGGGTTCGGCAGGGTCCAGGCGTTGGGCAGCAGGGCGTGCTCGGAGAACAGCCAGGCGTCGTCGGCGCTGAGGAAGACCGCCTGGTCGAGCCGGCCGTAGTGGCGCCGGATCGAGGCCAGGTGCCAGCAGCCGCGGGCGTGGTCGTACGAGCCGTGATACTGGCCGACCGGGCGGAACGCGGCCGGCAGCAGCCCCGACAGCCGGGCCACCACGGACGGCGAGGTCATGACCGCGTAGCCCGGCCTGATCGCCCGGAACAGCTCCCGCACCCGCCGGTCGGACCGGCGGCGGGCCAGCCGGCCCTGCGCGCGCACCGGGCTCCGGCTGATGACGTGCCGGTGGTAGTGGGGGCGCTCCACGTACCGGAACGGGGTCGCGGCCTGGTGCAGGCCGATCACGTGCACCTCGTGGCCGCGCCCGGCCAGCCCCTGGGCCAGGGTGTGGGTGACCTGCTGGACGCCGCCGAGCGTGTCGGCGTCGAGGCAGGCGAAGACGACCGTCATCGGGCGGCCCCCTCGAAGAAGTCGGCCACGATCCTGGACGCCGCGTCCCCGTGCTCGTCGGCGCACCACAGGCGGTGGAAGGCCGCGTACCGCTCGGCGTAGGCCTCGTGCACGGCGGGCAGCTCCCGCAGCGCCGTCACCAGCTCCTCGGTCGTCGAGAGGCACGGGCCCGGCGCGATGGCGGGCAGGTCGTGGTAGACGCCGCGCTCGGAGAGCCGGTAGTCGTCCCAGTCGTCGATGAAGAACAGCATCGGCTTGCCGGTGAGCGCGTAGTCGCACATGACGGAGGAGTAGTCCGTCAGGAGCGCGTCGGAGGCCAGCATCAGGTCGTTGATCTCGGGATAGGACCCGGCGGACCGTACGAAGTGCTTCAGGCGTTCGGGCGGGCTGTAGCGCTCGACCGGATGCGTACGCAGGAGCAGCACCCAGTCGTCGGCCAGCTCCTCGGCCAGCAGGTCCAGATCCACCCGGACGGACTTGCCACTACCGATCACCCGATCCCTGTACGTAGGCGCATAAAGCAGGATTTGTCGCCCAGGCGGGATCTCCAGCCGCTCCAGCACGTCCCCCACCGGCTCCGCCCTGATCAGCGCGTCGCACCGCGGCGTCCCGCACCGGTACACCTTGCCCGCGTACCCGTTCGACGGCAGGAACACTCGCGAGAACTCCGCGCTCGGCGACACCAGCGCGTCCCAGCGGGCCACGGCGGTTCGCCACTGCGCCCGCGGCCGGTCGAAGTCGCCGCGCAGGTCGGGCGCGTCGAAGCCGATCGACTTGATCCCCTGCCCGTGCCATGTCTGCAGGTAGCGCGTCCCTCTGGGCTTCGGGTAGTCGAGCGGGAACCCGTGGCTGTCCACCCAGATCCCGGCCCTGGCCATCGTCCAGATGTAGCGCCAGCTACCCCGGCGCACGAGCCGGGCGTCGGACGGGAAGTTCCTGCGGCCCTTGGCCACCGACCAGACCACCTCGATGGGCAGCCGCCGCCGGCGCAGTTCCTCGTAGATGGCGCGCGGGCTGCCGCTGTAGCCCTTGCCGACGTCCGACTCGAACAGCGCGAGGTCGTCGCGCCGGGGCACCACCCTGATCATCAGCTTGTACGCCCGCAGCTTGTTCGCCGGCGTGTTGAACCGCTTCATCAGCCGCCGCCTCGCCCGCGCCCACAAGGACCGGGCCCGGAAGTCCGGACGAACGCACAGATAAGCCGCGTACCCCTCGGCCTTGAGCGTGCAGCCGGGCAGCTCGATGGGCTCGGTGTGCGGGTCCACCAGGAGCCGGTCGGTCGTGGTGTGCCCGTCGGAGGTCCTTCTGAAGCCGATGCGCGGGTCGCACCTGCCGGTGGGGGTGAACGTGACGCGGCTGACGTACCCGCCATCGGCCGACGGCTCCGGCTCGATGGGGATCCGCTCCCTGCCGAGCTGCAGGAACGCCGTCCAGTCGGGCGGCAGCACGCCGAACGGGTCGTAGCTGCGCACGGCCATGCGCACCCGGTCGCCGTCCGAGGACAGCTCGCTCACCTCGTGGCGCAGGCGGGAGGCCGTGTAGGGCAGCTCGGCCAGCCGCAGCCGGGTGATGTCCAGGCCGGGGGCGGCCGAGGTGCCCCAGTACGTCCGCCCGCCGAGCTGCACCGCCGCCCGTGGCGCGGCCCGCGCCCCGGTCAGCGAGCCCGCCGCCATCCGCAGGTCCTCGATCCGGTCGGCCAGGATGAGCTCGCAGCAGACCCGGTCCATCGGATCGACCCGGTCGAGCACCTCGCCGGGCATCTCCGCGAGATACGGCCGCACCACCGACGCGAACTCCTTGACCCACACCAGGTCGCGCAGCGGCAGCGGGTTCAGGTAGACCCGCAGGTCCTGCCGGACGAACCGGTACTGCCGGTGCGGCACCAGGTCCGCGGCGTCGTGGCAGCGCAGGATGTCGTCGCTCAGCCGGGCCGCGATCACCCGCTGCCGCACGTTCTCCAGGTCGTCGATGCTCAGCGAGATCGAGTCGTTCGTGCGCGCGCGGTGCCAGTGGTAGACCGTCCACGGCACGATCGCGAACCTGTGCGCGACGGCGTACAGCTCGGCGGAGAACACGTGGTCCTCGTAGTGGATGTCCTCAGGGAAGCGCAGCGCCTTGTCCCGCAGCCAGCCCGCGTCGTAGAGCTTGTTGGTGCTGAAGCAGTCGAGGAACAGCTCGGGCTCCCGCCGGATGCCCTCGACCGTCCGCCGCCGGGCGAACAGCGACGGATAGTACGGCTGCAGCCGCCCGTCCGACTCGAACAGCCGCGAGATCTGCCCCGAAACGAAGTCCGCCCCGGTCCGCTCGATCTCGGTGAGCAGGCTCTTGCACGCGTGCCTGGGCAGCTCGTCGTCACTGTCCAGGAACATGACGTACGGCGCCGCCGCCGCGTCGATCCCGTCGTTGCGCGGCGCCCCGCAGCCCCCGCTGTTGTCCTCCCTGCGCAGGTAGCGCACCCGCGGATCGATGTCCATGAGCCGCCGCGCCACCCGCGGCGTGTCATCCGTGCTGGCGTCGTCGGCGATGATCACTTCCAGGTCGCGCAGCGACTGCCGGAGCACGGAACGCACGGCTCTGGGCAGGCGGGCCGCGTCGTTATACGTGATGACGACAACGGTGCAGTCCGGCATCCCAAGTCCCCCCGATAGACCTACACCCGGCGGGAATGGCACTTCCCCCAGCTAGGGGGAAGTGTCCGGACTTGATGGAGTATTTGCCTAAAATCAGCGCATAAGGCGACGAATCACCCAGATGATGACCGCCAGGGCCACGGCCGCGCCCGCGATGGGCAGCAACCGCTTCAGCAGCGGCTGCCCGGCGATCTCCAGCAGGTCGAGAGCCTCCTCGTCAGGTGTGCGCGAGGTGCGCAGCGTGCCCGCGGGCCGCACGTCCTGCTCACCCGCCGGCACCGCGCTCAGATGCCGCTCCTCCTCCTGCTGCGAGGCCGACTGCGAGGCCGACTGCGAGGCCGACTGCTGGGTCGACTGCGAGGCCGGCTGCGGGGCCGGCGCCACGGGCTCGACCGTGGGCTCGGACAGCAGCCTGGCCAGATTTTCGGCGAACCTGTCGATGAGCTTGCCACCGACCTCGGCCATCACGCCGCGCCCGAACTGCGCCGGGCGGCCGGTCACGTTGAACGTCGTCTCCACGGTCACCGCCGTGGCCTCCTCGCGCGGCTCCAGCCGTGCCTTGACCGTGGCGGCGGCGGTGCCCGAGCCCCTGGCCTCCTTGCCCGAGGCCTGGATGGTGAGCGTGTAGGAGTCCTTGTCCACGTCCTCGAACTTGGCCGAGCCCCGGTAGGTCACCGTGATCGGGCCGACCTTGACCTTCATCCTGCCGGTGAACTCGTCGCCTTCGAAGATGTCCAGCGTCGCCCCGGGCAGGCAGGGCGCGACCCGTTCGACGTCGAGCAACACGGCCCACGCCTGCTCGATCGGAACGGGAACTGTGAACTCGTGCTCGAACCGCATCGCCATCGATCCGCTCCTTCCACCGATTCCTGTGACCCTACGTCGGGGCGGGGGCGCCCTGGAAGAGCGCCCCCGCGACGGGTTCAGGGTGATCCGGCCGCCGTGCGTACCGCGCGGTGGGTCAGGACCCTGGCCAGGTGCCGCCGGTAGTCCTGCTGCGCGTGCAGGTCGGTCGGCGGCGAGGTGTCCGCCGCCGCCTCGTCGCACGCCTGGCGTACCTGGTCGCCCAGCTCCACGCCCTGCAGGGCGTGCTCGGTGGCGCCGGCGCGCAGCGGCGTCGGCGCCATGTTCGTCAGCCCGATCCTGGCCTCGGCGATGGAGCCGTTGGAGCGCTTGACCGCCGCCGCCACGCCGACGATGGCCCACGACTGCGCGGTCCTGTGGAACTTCTCGTAGTGGAAGCCCCAGCCCTGGCCCAGCTTCGGGACCTTCACGCCGACCAGGATCTCGCCCTGACGCAGCGACGACTCCAGGTAGTCGACGAAGAACTCGGCGGCCGGGATCTCCCGCTCGCCCCGCTCCGACCTGGCCACGAACACGCACTCCAGCGCCAGCGCCACCGCGGGCAGGTCACCGGCCGGGTCCGCGTGGGCCAGCGAGCCGCCGAACGTGCCGCGGTGCCGGATCGCCGGATCGGCCACCTGCGTCGCCGTCAGCGCGATGAGCGGGCACTCGGCCCGTACCACGCCCGAGCGCACGACCTCGTCGTGCGTGGCCATCGCGCCGATGAACACGTGGTCGCCGCGGTCGTGCACGCCCTTCAGCTCGGCCAGCCGGCCGACGTCGACCAGCGTGGACGGGTACGCCAGCCGCAGCCGCAGCAGCGGCAGCAACGACTGGCCGCCGGCCAGGACCTTGGCGTCGTCGTCGGCCGCCAGGGTCTGGCAGGCCTCGGCGAGCGTGTCCGGACGCACGTAGTCGAACTGCGCGGGGATCATTGCCGGGCTCCTTCCAGGGCGCGCCAGACGCGTTCGGGCGTGCACGGCATCTGGACGTCGCGGATGCCGAGCGGGCGCAGGGCGTCCACGATGGCGTTCACCACGGCCGGGGTCGAGGCGATCGTGCCCGCCTCGCCGACGCCCTTGACGCCCAGCGGGTTGCTGGTCGCCGGGGACTCGGTCCTGTCGAGCGTGAAGTCCGGCAGGTCCGCGGCCGACGGCAGCAGATAGTCGGCCAGCGTCGTGGTCAGCAGGTTGCCCTCGGCGTCGTAGACGGCCTCCTCGTACAGGGCCTGGGCGATGCCCTGGGCGATGCCGCCGTGGAGCTGGCCGTCCACGATGAGCGGGTTGACGACCTTGCCGATGTCGTCCACCGCCACGTACGAGCGGATCTTGACCATGCCCGTCTCGGTGTCCACCTCGGCCGCGCACAGATGGGTGCCGTGCGGGAACGAGAAGTTCTCCGGGTCGAACGTGGCGTCGGAGTCGAGCCGCGCCTCCACCCCGTCGGGCAGGTCGTGCGCCGTGAAAGCGGCGTTGGCCAGCTCCTGGATGGTCTTCTGCGAATCGGTGCCCCGCACCTTGAACGCCCCCGCCTCGAACTCCAGGTCGTCGGGGGCGCACTCCAGCAGGTGCGCGGCCAGCGTACGCGCCTTGTCCTTGACCTTGTCGCACGCCTTGAGCACCGCGATCCCGCCCACGGCCAGCGAGCGCGAGCCGTAGGTGTCCATGCCCTTCGGCACGACCGCCGTGTCGCCGTGCAGCACCGCGATGTCCTCGAACGGCACGCCGAGCGCGTCGGCCACGATCTGGCTCCAGGCCGTGACGTGTCCCTGCCCGTGCGGCGAGCTGCCCGTGATGACCTCGACCTTGCCCGTCGGCAGCATGCGCACCGCGCCGTGCTCCCAGCCGCCGGCGCCGAAATTACCCGCGCCGAGCAGCCTGGACGGTGCCAGGCCGCACATCTCGGTGTACGTGCTGACGCCGATCCCGAGCTGCACCGGATCGCCCCGGTCCCGCCGGTCGGCCTGCTCGGCCCTGAGCTTGTCGTAGCCGAACAGCGACAGCGCCCGGTCGGTGGCCGCCTCGTAGTTGCCCGAGTCGTAGGTGAGACCCGAGATCGTGGTGAACGGGAACTCCTCGTGCTTGATCCAGTTCCGCTTGCGCACCTCCACCGGGTCCAGCTTGAGCTCGGCGGCCAGCTCGTCCATCACCCGCTCGATGATGAACGTGGCCTCCGGGCGTCCCGCGCCCCGGTAGGCGTCCGTGGGCATCTTGGTGGTGAACACACCCGTGCAGGCGAACTCGTACGCGTCCATCTTGTAGATCGCGTTGCACATCTGCGTGCCCAGCGTCGGTACACCCGGCGTGAGCAGCATCAGGTATGCGCCCATGTCGGCCAGCAGGTCCACCTGCAGGCCGCGCAGGCGCCCGTCGGCGTCGGCGGCCAGCCGGACGTGCTGGAGCTGGTCGCGGCCGTGGTGCACGGTCAGGTTGCCCTCGGAGCGGGATTCGGCCCACTTGACCGGCTTGCCCAGCTTGCGGGCCAGCAGCAGGCAGAGCACCTCCTCGGCGGTGACCTGCAGCTTCGAGCCGAACCCGCCGCCCACATCGGGCGCGACCACCCGCAGTTTCTGCTCGGGGATGCCGGTGACCACGGCCAGCATGACCCGCAGCACGTGCGGGATCTGCGTGGACGACCAGATCGTGAACGTCTCGCCGTCGGTGTCGGCCATCACCGCCCGCGGCTCCATCGCGCTCGGGATCAGCCGCTGCTGCACGTACGTGCGGTCGATCACGACGGCCGCGTCCCTGAACGCCGCCTCGATGTCACCCGAGGTGAACTTCATGCTGTACGCCTTGTTGCCCGCCTCGTGCACCTTCGGGCCGCCTTCGGCGAGCGCCTGGGTCATGTCCAGCACCGCGGGCAGCGGCTCGTAGTCGACCTCGATGGCCTCCAGCGCGTCGGCCGCCCGGTAACGGTCGGTCGCCACCACGCAGGCCACGGCCTCGCCGACGTACCGGACCTCGGAGACCGCCATCGGCGGATGCTCCGGGATCACGATGTCGTCGGTCACCGGCCACGCGCACGGCAGGCTGCCCTGCTCGGCGGCGAAGTCCTGGCCGCTGAACGCCGCCACCACCCCCGGCAGACCGCGCGCCCCCGACACGTCGATCCCGGTGATCCTGGCGTGGGCCATCGGGCTGCGCAGGAACATCACGTGCAGCGTCCCCGGACGGGAGAGGTTGTCCGTCCACTGCGTGCGCCCCGTCAGCAGCCGGGCGTCCTCTTTACGCCTGCGCGGCCGCCCGACTTCCTGAACGGTCATGAGGAGCTCACCGCCTGACCCATCTCCTGCGCGCCCCTGCGTACGGCGCGCACGATGTTGCAGTATCCGGTGCAGCGGCAGAGGTTGCCCTCCAGGCCCTGCCTGATGGTCTCTTCCGACGGCTCGGGGTCGTCTCTGAGCAGGTCTATCGCGGCCATGACCATGCCGGGGGTGCAGTAGCCGCACTGCAGCGCGTGCTCTTCGTGGAAGGCCTGCTGCATCGGGTGCATCGACCCGTTGGCGCCCAGGCCCTCGATCGTGACGACGTCGCAGCCGTCGGCCTGCACGGCGAGGACCGAACAGCTCTTGGCGCTCTTGCCGTCGAGCATGACCGTGCAGGCGCCGCAGTTGCTGGTGTCGCAACCGACGGGTGTGCCGGTCTTGCCCAGGCGTTCTCGTAGCAGATGGATGAGCAGGAGTCGCGGCTCGACATCCTCCTCATACTTGATCCCGTCGACGGTGACGGTGATTCGGGGCATACGTCCTCCCTCAGGAGCAGGGGGAAAGGCGGACACTCCGAACGTACGCCGGTGTTTTTCCCGGTCAAGGGTTACTTACCGCGGACCACCCGCGCGACGATCGCCACCAGCCCCGCGAACGCCAGTCCTAGCACCATCACACCGATCAGGACCAGCCAATCCGTGATCGCGCGAGTCACGATCAAAATGCCCAAGACGATGAAGAGCACCCCGCTGAACAGGGCCATCCAGTCCGTCCTGTGCAGGCGCCTGGGGCGGTCGACCTCACGCGGCACGCCGCACCTCCATGTCGCCGAGACCGCCCTTCAGGTTGAGCACGATCGTCGAAACCTTGCCCTCCGGTTTGATCTCCGGCTCCAGGACCTTGTCGCACCGCACGTCCACGCCGCCCTTGAGCGACTGGTCGATCTTGATGTCGCCGACCTTGTTGGTCGCGTGCACCTCCACCCTGGCGGTCGGTGGCACGATCACTTCGAGCTCGCCCGCCGAGATCGCGGCGTTGAACGTCACCTCCGCGCCCGGTGGCAGCACCAGCTCCGACAGGTCCAGCCGGCCGTCGCCCACTCCGACGTCGTAGAACCGGCTCGCCTCCGCGACCTTGGTCGGCGTCCATTCCACCGAGCCGATGTTCTTGGGCAGGCCGCCGAGCATCAGGCCCACGCCCACGATCAGCGTGACCACCGTGCCCGCCGCCACCAGCCCGGCGCCCCTGCCCCACCAGGCGGCTATGAGCAGCCCGGCCCCGATGGTGATGAGCATGGCGCCGCCGACGATGGTCGGGCTCACTCCCGCGGCCGACCTGGCCTGGACGACCACGACGATCCCTCCAATGATGAATGCCAGCATGAACGTGATGAGGCCGATGAACGACCGCGGGCGGCGCTTGCGTGCCTGCTGGGGGAACGGGCGGCCGTACAGGGCGGGGTCGTAGGGCGAGTAGCCGGCCCTTCTGGCCGGGTCGAGCGGCTGGTACGGGCCGTTGGGCGCGAACGGCTCGCCGTGGCTGGCGTACTCGACCGCGGTCCTGGGCTGGGGGCGGTAGGCGGGCTGCCGGTACGGGGGGACCGCGTGCGCCGCGGTCACCGCCTCCGGCCTGTCGTCCTCGCGGACCGGGGCCTCATCGGGGACGGGCGCCACGACCTCTTCCCGCACCGGCTTTACGGCCTCTTCCCGGGCCGGCTTTACGACCTCTCCTCGGGCCGTCGTCGGCTCTTCGGCCTTGATCGGCTCAGGCGCCACAGGGCTCTGGCCGGGCTCCGGCCTGGCGTGCGCCGTGGTCGGCTCGGCCTCCTGGAGATGCGCGGCGGCCGGCTCTGGCCGCGACGGGACCGGCTCGGCGGCCGGCGCGGGCTGCTCCGGAGGGGCCGGTGGGACCGGGTTTTGGGGTGGTGCCGGGCGTACCCGGGTCGGGTCGGAAGCCGGGGGAGCCTGGTCGTGGTGGCGGTAGGAGGCCGCCGGCGACTCCTGCCGGCGGCGCCTGCTCAGCCGCTCGGGCATCGTCCTGGCCAGCCCGAGCAGGTCCACCCCGCTCGAATGCGCCGCCAGCAGCGCCACCGCCAGGAACACCCCGACCACCAGCGTGCCCGTGTCCAGCCACACCGTCGCCAGGTTGATCGCCAGCCCGCACGCCAGCACCGCCGTCAGGAGCGCCATCACGGTGTCGGCGTCGAAGTCGCGCCGCGTCCAGTGCTCGATGAGCCCCGGCCGGCCGGTCGGCTCCCTCATCAGCAGGAACGCCGCCAGATAGAGGAACAGCCCGATGCCGGAACCGAGCAGAAGCACCGTGAAGCCCACGCGGAACACCACCGGGTCGATCCCGGTGTGCCGCCCGAGCCCCGCGCAGACCCCCATGAGGAAACGCCCCTCGCTGCTGCGGCGCAGCTCTGCGTGGGGGGCGGCCGGTCGCCTGGGCGGAGCTTCTGTCATGGGAACCATCGTGGACCCACGCGCGGGGTGCTCGCATCCGGGACACCCCTGACCCGACCCGGGGGTTGTTCCCTGATGCCCGTGACGCCCCCGACGTGTGACTATGGCCATGTTATGGCTGACCAGAAGACTCTCGCCGAGCAGAGCGGCGACAAGCCCTACCGCAGGATGATGCGCCCCATGGAGGGCCGCCTCCTCGGCGGTGTCGCCCAAGGGCTGGCGGCGCAGCTCAAGCTTGACCCGGTGGTGGTCAGGCTGATGTTCGTGCTGCTCACCGTCGTCCAGGGGGTGGGCGGGGTGGCGTACGCGGTGCTGTGGATGATCACGCCCAAGCAGCCGCACCAAGGTGCGCCGCCGCAGCGGGACTGGAGCCAGCTCGCCGCGTTCAGCGCGATCGCGGCGGCGCTGTTCGCGTTCGGGTGGCTGACGGGCGCCTCGCAGGGCGGCATGGCCATGTTGCCGTTCGCGGTGGGCGGGATCGGCGCGCTGATCCTGTGGCAACAGGCCGATCCGGTACGCCGCAAGGGCTGGGTGAGCGGCGCGTCCCTCAGCATCAGGAAGAACCGGGTACGCACGCTGCTCGGCATCGTCCTGATCGTGATCGGCGCGACCGGCTTCCTGGCCGCCGAGGGCGAGCTCCCCCAGATCAGGGAAAGCCTGATGTTCACCGTGGTCGTGGTCGGCGGCCTGGCCGTCATGGCCGCGCCCTGGCTGGCCGGCCTGTGGAAAGAGCTGCAACTGGAGCGCCGCGAGCGCATCAGGCAGGAGGAGCGCGCCGAGGTGGCCGCCATGGTGCACGACTCGGTGCTGCACACCCTGACGCTGATCCAGCGCGTCGCCCACGACCAGCGCGAGGTCACCCGCCTGGCCCGCTCCCAGGAGCGCGAGCTGCGCAACTGGCTCTACCAGCCCGCCCAGGACGCCGACGCCACCCTCGCCGCCGCCGTGCGCAGGATCGCCGCCGAGGAGGAGGACGCGCACGGGGTGCCCATCGAGATCGTCTGCGTCGGCGACATCGCCCTCGACCCGGCGGGCAAGCTGGGCGCGATGCTGAAGGCGTCCCGGCAGGCGATGGTCAACGCGGCCAAATACTCTGGAAGTCCTTCCATTTCCGTCTATGCGGAAGTGGAGGGTGAAGAGGCCACGATTTTCGTGAAGGATCGGGGCAAAGGGTTCGATCTCGAGACGGTGCCGCTCGACAGGATGGGGATCAGGGAGTCCATCATCGGGAGAATGGAACGTCACGGCGGGACGGCCCGAGTCCGTACCGAGCCCGGCGAGGGCACGGAAGTGATGTTGACGATGAAGGTGGAGAAGGCATGACGCGCGTACTGATCGTCGATGATCACCGATTGTTCCGGTCGGGCGTGCGCGCCGAGCTGGGCGACTCGATCGAGGTCGTGGGCGAAGCCGAGGACGTCGAGACGGCGGTCAAGGCCATCGCCGAGCACCAGCCCGACGTGGTCCTGCTCGACGTGCACATGCCCGGGGGCGGTGGCCAGGAGGTGCTGCGCCGGGTCCTGGGCGCCGGCTCCCAGGTGCGGTTCCTGGCGCTGTCGGTCTCCGACGCCGCTGAAGACGTGATCGGCGTGATCAGGGGCGGCGCGCGCGGCTACGTGACCAAGAACATCAGCGGCAAGGAGCTGACGGACGCCATCCGGCGGGTGGCCGACGGTGACGCGGTGTTCTCGCCGCGGCTGGCGGGGTTCGTGCTGGACGCGTTCGCCTCGTCGGAGGCGCCGTCCATCGATCCCGAGCTCGACTCGCTGACGCAGCGCGAGCGCGAGGTGCTGCGGCTGATCGCGCGCGGGTACGCGTACAAGGAGATCGCCAAGGAGCTGTTCATCTCGGTCAAGACCGTGGAGACCCACGTCTCGTCCGTGCTGCGCAAACTCCAGCTCTCCAACCGCCACGAGCTGTCCCGCTGGGCCACCGCCCGCCGCCTGGTCTGATCCGATCCCTTACCGGGGGCGGCCTTTCGGCATGTCCAAATTTGGACCGTTACAGGAAAGTTATGGGGTTTCGGCCCTCGAATCACCCGTCCCGATTGTCACACAAGGAGGTAGTCGAAGCACGAAGTCCAGGAGTAACCCTTTGAAGCGCGTCACCCGGATGCTTCCGGCACTGGTCGCACTGGTCGCCGCGACGGCCTGTGCGGCGGAGAGCGTCCCCGCACCACGAGCACAGGCCATCGGCGTTCCCACGATCCAGGCCGCCGCCATCGCCGCTCCGGCGAAGAAGGTCAAGCTCGACATCGCGGACATCACCCCGATGGGGGAGAAGACCGAGAAGGTCGGCGTAGGTTTCCCGATCATCGTCACGTTCGACCGTGACGTCAAAGACAAGGCGGCCGTCGAAGGGCTGCTGGACGTCGAGTCGGAGAAGCCGGTCGACGGCGCCTGGCGCTGGGTGTCGCAGCGCAAGGTCATCTATCGGACGAAGACGTTCTGGAAGCCGTACCAGAAGGTGCTGTTCACCGCGCGGCTGTCCGAGCTGCCCGGCAACACCGCCGCCAAGGACGTCTCCCGCCGCTTCGCCGTCGGATCGCAGAACATCTCGGTGGTCGACACCCGCAAGCACCAGATGAAGGTCTACCGCAACGGCAAGCTGGCCAAGAAGATCCCGATCAGCGCCGGACGGGGCGGGCTGGTCAAGAACGGCGTGGACGTCTACCTCACCACCAGCGGCACGCACCTCACGATGGGCAAGAAGGCCGTCGAGACGATGACCTCCTCCTGGCTGGGCGTGACGGATCCCAAGGATCCGCGCTACTACAAGGAGGAGATCCCGTGGGCGGTGCGCATCTCCGACAGCGGTGAGTACGTCCACCAGAGCGCCGGCTACTACCAGTATCTCGGCCGCTCCAACCAGAGCCACGGCTGCGTCCGCGCCACCCCGGCCGGCGCCAAGTGGTTCTACACGATCGCCCAGCGCGGCGACGTCGTGAAGATCAAGGGCACCAAGCGCAAGCTGCAGTGGAACAACGGCTGGAGCTACTGGCAGCTCAACTGGACCCAGTGGCAGAAGGGCAGCGCCCTCAAGCGCTGACCCTGATGTGCCTGCCGGGGCCGCTCTCCCACGACACGGAGAGCGGCCCTAAGCCTTTTGCGGGCCTTGGGCCCTTCAGACCTTTCCGGGCCCCACAGAGCTTTCCCGGCACCTCAGACCTTTCCGAGCCCCTCAGAGCTTTCCCGGCACCTCAGGCCTTTCGGGCACCTCGGACCATTCCGGGTCCCTCAGACCTTTCCGGGGCCCCTTTCGAGCCCTGCCGGGCCGCCTCAGAGTCGCGGCCAGGCCCTCAGAGCTTCTCAATCGGGGCGTAGACCGCGAGCAGCGTCTTCTCCCCGCCACTCCCAAAGTCGATCTTCACCTTGGTCTTCTCCGCCACGCCGTCCACGGACACCACCGTGCCCAGCCCGAACGCGTCGTGCGAGACCCGGTCGCCGGGCGCCAGGTTGGGCACCTTGCGCCCACCGGCACCGCCGCTCTTCGCCACGGCCGGGCGCGCGGCCGGCTCACGCCGGGTGGCCGCGCTCCAGGCGGACTTCTCCGGATCGGTACGCCAGTCGACGAGCTGCCCCGGCACCTCGTTGACGAACCGCGAGGCCGGGTTGAACGACGGCGCCCCCCACGAGCTGCGCACGGCCGCCCGCGTCAGGTAGAGCCGCTTCTGCGCCCTGGTGATGCCCACGTAGGCCAGCCGCCGCTCCTCCTCCAACTCCTTGGGCTCGCCCAGCGACCGCACGTGCGGGAACACGCCGTCTTCCATGGCCGTCAGGAACACGACCGGGAACTCCAGCCCCTTGGCCGTGTGCAGGGTCATCAGCGTGACGACCCCCTGCCCGCCGTCGGCGTCGGGGATCTGGTCGGCGTCGGCCACCAGCGACACCTGCTCCAGGAACTCCACCAGCGTCCCCTCCGGGTTGGCCTCCTCGAACTCGGAGGCGACGGAGATGAGCTCGTTGAGGTTTTCCAGGCGGGACTCGTCCTGCGGGTCCTCCGACGCCTCCAGCTCGGCGCGGTAGCCGGTGGACACCAGGATCTCCTCGGCCAGCGCCGACGGCGGCATGCCCTCGGCCTTGGCGATCAGCTCCTCCAGCAGCGCGACGAACTCTCGTACGGCATTGAGGGAGCGCGTGGCCATCCCGTACGCCTCGTCGGCGCGGCGCAGCGCGTCCCAGTAGGAGATGCGCTCGCGTGAGGACAGCGCCTCGATCATGGCCTCGGCCCGGTCGCCGATGCCGCGCTTGGGCACGTTGAGAATGCGCCGCAGCGACACCACGTCGGCCGGGTTGGCCAGCACCCGCAGGTAGGCCAGCAGGTCCTTGACCTCCTTGCGCTCGTAGAAGCGCACGCCCCCGACGACCTTGTAGGGCAGGCCGGTGCGGATGAAGATCTCCTCGAACACGCGGGAGGCCGCGTTGGTGCGGTAGAAGACGGCCACCTCGCCCGCCTTCACGCCGTCCTCGTCGCTGAGCCGGTCGACCTCCTGGGCCACGAACATGGCCTCGTCGTGCTCGTTGTCGGCCACGTAGCCCACGATCTTGGGCCCGTCGCCCTGGTCGGACCAGAGGTTCTTGGGCTTGCGCGACTCGTTGCGCGAGATCACGGCGTTGGCGGCGGCCAGGATGTTCTGAGTGGAGCGGTAGTTCTGCTCCAGCAGGATCGTGCGCGCGTCGGGATAGTCGCGCTCGAACTCCAGGATGTTGCGGATGGTCGCGCCGCGGAAGGCGTAGATCGACTGGTCGGCGTCGCCCACCACGCACAGCTCGGACTGGCCGGTGCCGGAGCGCACCAGGTCGCCGTCGGCCGTGCGCAGCTCGGGATGCCCGACCAGCTCCCTGATCAGGATGTATTGGGCGTGGTTGGTGTCCTGGTATTCGTCGACCAGCACGTGCCTGAACCGCATCCGGTAGTGCTCGGCGACGTCGGGGAAGAGCTGGAACAACGTCACCGTGTTCATGATGATGTCGTCGAAGTCCATCGCGCCGGCCTCGGTCAGCTTGAGCTGATAGGCCTTGTACGCCTGCGCGAGCGTCTTCTCCAGGTGCGAGCCCGCCCGGTCGATCGCCGTCTCGTAGTCGACCAGCTCGTTCTTGAAGTTGCTGACCTGGGCCGAGAACGAGCGCGGCGGATAGCGCTTCGGATCGAGCTCCATCTCCCTGCAGACCATCGCCATGAGCCGCTGCGAGTCGGCCTGGTCGTAGATCGAGAAGCTGGACGGGAACCCGAGCCGCTTGGCCTCACGCCGCAGGATGCGCATGCAGGCGCTGTGGAACGTCATCACCCACATCGCCTTGGAACGCGGCCCGATCAGCTTGTCGATGCGCTCCTTCATCTCCTTGGCGGCCTTGTTGGTGAAGGTGATCGCCAGGATCTCGCCCGGATGCGCCTCACGCTCGGCCAGCAGGTAGGCGATGCGGTGCGTGAGCACCCGCGTCTTCCCGGATCCCGCCCCGGCCACGATGAGCAGCGGACTGCCGTGATGGATCACGGCCTCGCGCTGCTGCGGGTTGAGGCCGTCGAGCAAGGGGTGGTCAACAGAGACTTGGGTCGGCACCCACCTAGGTTAAGACGCCTCACCGACAAACGGCGCCCGGAATGCCATCGACGGGGTTCCGGTTGTGACCCATGGAAGGTCCAGAGAGGGGAATCATGCTGCCGGAAGCCGAGATCAACCGGGTACTCGTCGTGACCGCACATCCGGACGACGCCGATTTCGGCTCGGCCGGAAGCGTGGCGCTGTTCGTGGACAGGGGTGTGGAGGTCACCTACCTGCTGGTCACTGACGGTGACGCGGGCGGCAACGAACGTACTCTGGACAACTCCGGCATGGCGGAGCTGCGCAGGTCCGAGCAACTGACCGCGGCCAAGGCGGTCGGCGTCACCGACGTGCGCTTCCTCGGCTACTCCGACGGCCAGGTGGTGCCCTCGCTGGAGCTCAGGCGCGCCATCGCCCGGGTGATCCGCCAGGTCAGGCCCGACCTGGTCATCACCCACCACCCCGACCGCAACTACCAGTTCATCGCCCCCAGCCATCCCGACCACCGCGCCGTGGGCGGAGCCACCCTGGACGCGGTCTATCCGGACGCGCGCAATCCGTACGCGTTCCCGGAGTTGATCAAGGAGGAGGGGCTGGAGGCGTGGACCGTACGTGAGGTGTGGCTGAACGGCGGATCCACCCCCAACCACTGGGTGGACGTCACCGACGTCATGGACCGCAAGCTCGCGGCCTTGCAGTCACATGTGAGCCAGGTTTCCCACGTTGAGGGCTTCGCGGACTTCGTGAAAAGCCGCTTCGCCGCCTGGGCCGAGCAGGCCGGCTTCGGACCGGGCCGCTACGCGGAAGGCTTCCAGGTCGTCCCCACGGCCTGAGCCCTTCAACGCCTTAGGCCTTCAGGGCGCCTCCGGAACCTTCAGGGCGCCTCCGGAACCTTCAGGGCGCCTCCGGGACCCGCAGGGGCATCTCCGGGACCTTCGGGCACCTCCGGGACCTTCGGCACCTTCGGCACCTTCGGGCACCTCCGGGCACCTTCGGACCTGAGGGGACCTTCGGACCTGAGGGGACCTTCGGACCTGAGGGCGCCTTCGGAACCCCAAGGACCTCAAAGACCTCGGGTGGCCTCTGGAACCTCAGGGACCTCGAACAACCTCAGAGACCTCTGGTGGCCTCAGGGGACCGAACCGGGCGGCACCACCCATAGCGAGGGCTGCCCGGTCACTTCCGAGATGATGTCGAAGGCATGGCCGTAGTGCAGGATCGTCGCCCCGTGCACCTCGGCGCAGGCGGCGATCAGCAGCTCGTTCGGGCCGATGCCACGATGCTGGGAGATCTCGACGAGCTGCCGCTGCACGGCCATGGCGCGCGCCTGCACCTCCTGGTCCACGGGGAGCAGGACGCACTGGCGCTGGGCGTGCAGCATGCGCTGATAGTGGGCGTAGTCGCGGGCGCTGTAGAGCACCTCCAGGTCGATGACGCTGCAGGTCGCCACCTCCCGCGCCGCGAAGAGCGGGTGGAGCGCCTGGGCGACGACATCACTGGCGCGGATGCGGGCCAGGGCGCTCTTGTCGAGGAGATACATCAGTCCTGTCGTAGCCACGCATGCTTCGTGATCTCCGGATCCAGCAGTTCCTGGCTCCCCTCCGTGCGCCAGAACTCGAACGCTCTGATCGCACACGCCTTGCCCGCGTCCCTGTCGACGACCGCCCGCAGCGCGGCGTGGACCGTTTCTCTCATGGTCGGCGTACCTAGCATCTGCTGGGCCGCCTCCAGGAGCTCCTTGTCGATGTCGATTACCGTACGCATGCAACAGCACCTCCGTACCTCCGGCGTATATCAGTTTGCTCGATGACGTTGTGCGGGCACCTCAAGCCGATGCGGGCATGAGAGAACGCGCTTCGCAGACGTTAAAGCTTCGAGCTGATCTGGCCATAAGGGGAGTTGAGAGGCGGAGGAGAATACTCTGCCGGCAGATGAAAACCTTCACCCCGAGCGGGGCCGATGATCCACCTGGAACAGTGTGCGCACCCACCTTCCGACCTAACATTGCGTAACG
Source organism: Nonomuraea solani (assembly GCF_900108335.1). Classification (GTDB taxonomy): domain Bacteria; phylum Actinomycetota; class Actinomycetes; order Streptosporangiales; family Streptosporangiaceae; genus Nonomuraea; species Nonomuraea solani. The sequence goes on along the minus strand of NZ_FNVT01000013.1, from coordinate 187,136 downwards.
GTCCGGGCGAACCACACATCCTGGACAGGCTTGCGCTTCAGGCCTCTTTGGGAGTGGGCCTTTCCCCCTTGGCCGCGATCCGGGCGAAGAGGTAGCCGAAAGAGTTGGTCGCCAGGTGCAGCATGGCCGGCGTCAGCAGCCCCCGGCGACGGCGCAACTCACAGAACAACACCCCAGCCGCCGCCGTGGACACAACACTGCCCACCACCACGCGGGCGGTGTCCAGATGCCCTGGCGACTCACCCGCCGTCAGCGCACCCAGGGCAGGGTTGGCCCGGGCCATATCGATGGCCGGCAGGATATGCCAGAGCCCGAACAGAGCCGAGGAAACGGACGTGGCCGCCACGGTGCCGTGCCGCTGCCGCAACATGCCGTACAGGGCGCCCCGAAAACCCACCTCCTCCAGCAACACCGTCCCAAAGGGCACCTGCACCAGGGCTTCTTCCAGAACGCGGGCGCGCGAGAGCGACAGGGCCCGTTCATCTTGAAACAACGCTCTGGTACGGGGGAGCGCGATCCCGGCCGTATAGACACCGGCCACGGCAGCCGCTAAGGCCCCCCCGGCCACGGCACCACGCCGGCCATGCTCGAACCCGATCTCCTCCCAGGACAGACCAGACCGGCGAGCCATGGCGACGAGGGCGGCGGTCGCGGCAGCAGAGGTCAGGGGGCCTAGACGGGGGGCGATCTTGTTGTTCAGGATGTTGGCGGCGGCAAGAACGACCACGGAACGAAACAACACCCTTGCAGGCTACGCGCGCCCCCACCCACCTGCGCCCGCCCCCAACCCGCCTGCCCCGCGACCTGCTCGCGTTGCCCCGGGACCGGCCTGCCCGCGACCTGCTCGCGCTGCCGCGCGACCGGCCTGCCCGCGACCCGCTCGCTTTGCCGCGCGGCCGCCCTTCGGCCCGCCTGCCCTGCGATCCACTCGCTCTGTCCTTCGGCCCGCCTGCCGCACGGCGTGTGGTCGTTCGCTATTGAGCGGTTCGGGGTTCAACGCCCGTTGTCGAGTCGACCCGATGAGTGGTCCCTTCGGTCGGGTAGCCCTGGGCAGGCGGCCCGTTGGCGGGTTGAAGGGCTAGGACGCGGCGGGGCGACGCCAGCCTTCGGGGAAGCGGGTGCGGCGGCGTTCTTCTGGGGTGAGGCCGCCCCAGATGCCCTCCGACTCCCCGGCGCGTAAGGCGTAGGCGCGGCACTCGTTCAGTACCCCGCACCCCGCGCACACCGCCTTGGCGTGTGCCTCCTGCAGTGGGGTGGGTGCGAGGGGGAAGAAGAGGTCAGGGTCGCTGGACCGGCACGCACCCCTGCGCAGCCAGCCGATCTCCTCCAGTGGCATGGGTCAAAGGTAGAGCGTGGTCATGATCGACCACATCATCCTGTGGGCTGACCCGCCACTACATCCCCAGGTTCGACGTGCGTGGCCGCGTACGACCTCAGCAGGTGCTCACCCCGCCCTGGTAGCCCTTGGCGAACGACGACTGCCGTTGTTCGGCCGTGCCGTGGGCGGCCGGGTTCAGCCAGTCGTCCGTCGGGTCGCCGGCGGCGGCCAGGCTCACGAACAGCTCGTTCTCGTCGCCTGGATCCGTCGTCAGCGCGCCCGCGCCGACCAGGGCCGACAGGGTTCCGCCTGCGTAGCAGTCGGCCTGGAGCTCTAGTTGCACGTTCAGGGAGAAGCTGGTCTGGAGCTGGGCCTGGATGGCGTGGCCGAACTCATGCGGAATGATGACATAGACGGATCCGTCCCCCATCTCGTTCCACAACCCCTCCATCCACCCCTGGTCGTACGCGATGAAGTGCCCGTCCGGGCAGTAGAAGGCGTTGTTGGGAACCGACGGCTCGCCGCCGCAACTGGGACCGGCGTCGCCCGAGTAGGGGATGAAGTCCCTGATAGGGCGATATGTCTCGCCGAACTGCTGAAACTGCTGCTTCCAGAACTCCTCCGACAGCTCACGCGCCGCGCGTACGTCGTCCTCGAACGAGTCGGCGCCCCGCGCGTCCATGGAGGGCGGCCTGACGAGACCGCACGCGGCGCACAGCAGGACCAGGGCGAGGAGCAGGGCGCGGGTCACGGCACGGGTCACGGGTTCTACACATCCCAAGTGTGTACGGGTTCGTTGGTGTGCATCCGCTCGATGTACTCGAGTGTCATGGACCGCAACGCCTCGTGCCGGTCGCCCTTGTGCGCGCGCACCCGGTCCACCTGCCAGCTCGCCCCGGTACGGCCGGACAGGCATCGGCCCTCGACGATCGACAGCAGCCGGTCCGCGACGGAGCGGTCCACGCCCCACCTTGCCAGCCCTTCGTGCGCCATGGGCAGCAGTCGCCGCAGGATCAGCTCGGCCGCCGGCACCTCGCCGATCCCCGGCCAGTACAGCCGCGCGTCCAGACCGTGCCTGGCGGCGGCCGCGAGGTTGTCCTCGGCCGCCTGGAACGACATCTGGCTCCAGATCGGCCGCTCGGTGTAGGGCAGCACGCGCATCAGCCCGTAGTAGAACGCGGCGTTGGCCGCGATGTCGGCCACGGACGGCCCGGCGGGCAGGACGCGGTTCTCCACGCGGAGATGGGGCACGCCGTCAACGACCGCGTAAACGGGCCGGTTCCACCGGTAGATGGTGCCGTTGTGCAGGGTCAGCTCGTGGAGCTCGGGGATGCGGCCCTGTTCGAGCTCGGCGCGCGGGTCCTCGTTCTCGCACAGGGGCAGCAGCGCGGGGTAATAGCTGACGTTCTCCTCGAACAGGTCGAAGACGCTCGTGATCCACCGCTCCCCGAACCACACGCGCGGCCGTACGCCCTGCGCCTTCAACTCCGCCGGCCGCGTGTCCGTGGCCTGCTCGAACAGGGCGATCCTGGTCTCTCTGTGCAGTTCCCTGCCGAAGAGGTACGGCGCGTTGGCCGCCACCGCGACCTGGGGCCCGGCGATGGCCTGGGCCGCGTTCCAGTGCGCGGCGAACTCGTCCGGGCTGACCTGCAGATGGAGCTGCACACTGGTGCAGGCGGCCTCGGGGGCGACGCTGTCCGCGTGCGTGTCGAGACGTTCGACGCCCTCGATGGCCAGGTGCAGGTCCTCGCCCCGGGCGGCGAAGATCTGCTCGTTGAGAAGCCGGTAGCGGGGGTTCGCCGAGAGGGTGCCCTCGCCGATGTCCTGTTCGCGCAGGGTGGGCAGGATTCCGATCAGTACGAGGTGACCGTCCTGGGAACGGGCACGCTCCTCGGCGTGGTTGAGCCTGGCCCTGACGTCGTCCTCCAGGCGCAGCGCGCCGTCGCCCGCCAGGTCCTGGGGCTCGATGTTGATCTCGATGTTGAACTGGCCCAGCTCCGTCGCCCAGTCCGGCTGTTTGATGGCGTCGAGCACCTCGGCGTTCCGCATGGCGGCCTCGCCCCTGGCGTCCACGATGTTGAGCTCGATCTCCAGGCCGGCGAGCGGGCGGTCGAACTCGAACCGGGACTCACGCAGCATCTGCGCGAAGACATCAAGACATCGATGGACTTTTTCCCGATATTTCCGGCGATCGTCCCGACTGAACACGACGACTGGCACATCTCTGCCCATATCAGGAAATGTCGCACGCCAAAGCCGACAAGACCAGACCGGGGGTACGACAAGGTCGGGAAAGCGCTTGCAGGCGTGCCGATCCGGCGGTCCGGTGGCCGGGCGGAGGCCAAGGGTTGGGCGGTCCCGGCGATCCGGCCATGGTGGGGCCGCTGGTCCGGGTGATGGCGTGGGCCCGGAGGCCCGGAGGCCCGGAGGCCCGGAGGCCCGGAGGCCCGGAGGCCCGGAGGCCCGGGGGCCCGGGGGCCCGGAGGCCCGGGGCTCCTGTGGCCCCGGGGGGGAGAGAGTTCGGTGGTCCTGTGGTGGGAGGGGCCTGTGGTCCCGTGGGGTGGGGAGGGGGTGGTGGTCCTGTGGTGGTGTGGGGCCGGTGGTGGTGGGTGGCGGGTGCTCCGACGGATCCGGCTTCGGGTCAAGAGCGTCCATGCCGGTACGGCTTTTGGCCACGGAGCCCGGCCCACTGTGCGCTTCGTAGCGGCGGCGCGCCACTGAAGGGTCAGAGGCCGTGTCCCTGGAAGGTCCTCAGCCAAGGTGCGGCGGGTGGCCGGGGCGGGGCGGAGCCGTAACAGATGGGTGTTCATAGGAGACGGCAGTAACAGATGGGTAATCACGGCGGAGCCATTAGGCTTCGGGGATGCGTGTTTTGATTACTGGTGGGGCGGGCTATATCGGAAGCACGGTCGCGTCGGCGTGCCTGGACGCCGGGATCGACCCCGTGATTCTGGACAGTCTCGTGACAGGGCGGCGCGAGTTCGCCGAGGGCCGGGTCTTCTATGAAGGCGATATCAGCGACGGCCCGCTGATTGACAAGATATTTGCGGAAAATCCCGATATAGCCGCCGTCATTCACTGCGCGGCCCTCATCGTGGTCCCCGATTCCGTCGCCGACCCCGTCGGCTACTACCGCGCGAACGTCGCCAAAAGCCTCGAGTTCGTCGACCATCTGCTCCGCAACGGCCGCACCCGGATGATCTTCAGCTCCTCGGCGTCCATCTACCGCACGGGCGACGACCACACGGTGACCGAGGAGTCCCCCCTGGACCCCCAGAGCCCGTACGCCCGCACCAAGGCGGTGTGCGAGGCCATGTTCGCCGACATCACCGCCACCCGCCCCATCAAGATCCTCTCGCTGCGCTACTTCAACCCCATCGGCGCCGACCCCCAGATGCGCACCGGCCTGCAGCTCCGCCGTCCCAGTCACGCCCTCGGCAAGATGATCGGCGCGTACGAGGACGGCGTCCCCTTCCAGATCACCGGCACCGACTACCCGACCAGCGACGGCACCGGCATCCGCGACTACGTCCACGTCTGGGACCTGGCCGCCGCCCACGTCGCGGCCCTGCGGCGGTTCGACGAGCTGGACGCCGACGTGATCAACCTCGGCACCGGCGCCGGCACCACCGTCCGCGAGCTGGCCGAGGCGTTCAACCGGGTCGTGGACCGCCCGATCGAGGTCGTCGAGGCCCCCGCCCGCCCTGGCGACGTGGCCGGCGCCTACACCCGCAGCGACCGGGCCCACCGCCTGCTCGGCTGGCGGGCCCGATACTCGATCGAGGAGGGCATCAGGCACTCCCTGGAGTGGGCGAGCCTGCGGGAATCACGCCTGGGCTGATCGGGGCTACCGGCCCTGGGAGCCGAGCGCCTCGTTGGGGATCACCTTGAGCTCATCGAGCAGCTCGTCCACAATGGCGTCCGCCACCGCGTCCTCGTCGATCACCTCGTGGTCGGGCGGGGGCGCGATCGTGACCTCGTGGCCCCAGGCGGTGTACCTGGTGTCGGTGTACTCCGCCGCCTTCGAGATCGACTCCTTGTCCGTGGTGTACAGACGGGTCGGCAGACCGCTGGCGTCGGTGCTCAACCGGAAGCCGAACCCATCGTGGCCCCTGCCGTCGCTGACCTTGCGCGCCTGCCTGTCGGTGAGGGTGCCGCGGTGGACGCCGTCCCGTACGGAGCCCGCGTGAGAGAGCAGGGCCTTGAGCTGCGGAGGCCGGAAGAGATCGACAGGCTGGGAGGAAATGGCCGCCCGGCCGCCGCCCTTCATGCGGATCCACGTCTTGCCTTCCGGCAGGCGGAGGTCGACGTCGTCGCTGCTCATGTAGGCGTACTTGCCCACCGTGCGGATCTTCAGGGTGGATGACTTGCGGGAAAAGATATCGCTGGTGAAGGACAGGTCGGCGGCGACGACGCCCGACCTGCCGAACCCATAGGTGCCCTTGAGCTTTATGGAGGACTTCCCTATCAGGTTGATCTCGGAGATCTTGACACCGTGCCCCGGGGCGAACCGGCTCTTCACGGCCTGCACCGGGTCCTTGGGCGCGACCGCCTGCGCCGGCGAGGCGCCGAGCAGGGCCGCGGCGGCCACCGCGGCCGCCAGTACTCGCTTCATGTTCGTCCTTGACAAGAGAGAGAAGCCCCCTCCCACCGGCCGGTGGGAGAGGGCTGGAAAACGCAGGATCAGCCGGCCAGGCTGCCCAGCGGGATGTTCAGGTTGGAGAGGTCGTCCTCGCCGTTCTCGAACTTGTCCGCGACCTCGTCGGTCGGCGCCTTGATGGACACGGCGCCACCCCAGCCGGAGTACCGCGTGTCGACGCTGATGCTGCCATCGCCCCCGAGGACGGACCCGGGGAACGTCGTCACCAGGCGCGTCGGCAGGCCGGCCGCGTTCACGGTGATCTTCCAGGAGAACGAGCTCTTCAGCGCCTTGGCGGACGGCTTGCCGAGCAGGCTGGCCCGCAGCCAGGGCGAGGCCTTCCAGACGTCGCCCACCTTGGTCTTGCCCGCGTAGCTGCTGCCGCTCGCCTTGGCGCCCTTGAGCAGGGTCTTCAGCGTCGCGGCCTCGGCCAGGTTCAGGGGCTGGCCGAAGGTGCCGGTCAGACCGCCGGTCGGGCCCTTGGCGGCCTTGAACCAGGTCTCGCCCTCGGGCAGCATGCTCGCCCAGATGCCACCGGACAGGTACGACGTGGTGCCGACCCTGACCGTGCGCTCCTTGGTGGCCATCGCCTTGAGCATGTCACCGGTCTCGCCCTCGGGCAGCTCGCCCAGGTCGCTCAGGTTGATGTTGAACTTGCCGGTGATGTCCGAGGCCGCGATCCCCGACTTGCCGAACTGCAGGGTGCCGGTGCGCCGGACGAAGATCTGACGGGTCACGCCGTCGATGATGGTGGTGCGCTCGGTGAACTTCACGCCCTTGCCGGCGACGTACTGCTTCTTGACGGCGACCACCGGGTCCTTGGGCGCGGCGGCCAGGGCGGGGGTGGCGGTCATCAGCGCGGCGGTCGTGGCTAACGCCACGCCCGTCAGGATTCGCTTCATGCGGAAGTTCCTTAAGTGTTGAGGGGGAAAACTGGTGAGGCTCAAGGCCTAGCGGGCGCCGCCGAACGAGTTCAGCGAGCCGTCCGGGATTTCCTGCGGCACCGAGGAGTCGGACCCGAGGTCGTCGAAGTCGATCACTTCGTCCGCGGGCGGAGCCTTGATCGTGATCTTGGCGCCCCAGCCCGTGAAACGGGTGCTGATGGCCGACGTGCTCTTCCCGAGGATGCCGAAGTCCAGCGTGTATTCGCTGCGAATCCCCGTGACCAGGCCCTTGGAGTCGACCCCGAGCGCGTAGGAGATCTTGATCTTGCTCAGCTTCTTGTCGACGGTCTCGCCGTAGAGCTTGGACATCGTGCCGAAGCTGATCGAGCCCCGGTACGTCCCGCCCTTGAAGCTCTTGGCCTGCGAGACGAGCGTCTTCAGCACCTTGGGCTCGAAGATGTCGAGCGGCTGGCCGCTGAGGCGCGGGTCGGCCTGCCCCGGGTAGCGCACCCACTTCTTGCCCTCGGGCAGGTCCTGGCTGAACACGTCGCCCTGGGCGTAGCTGCTGCCGCCCACCACGATCATCCGGGGCGGCACGAACGCGGATTTCGCGCCCTTGGCGCGCACTTCGCCGGCGACGACACCCTTTTTGCCGAACTCCAGCGTGCCGGTCCTGCTCAGGATGGCGGTCGTTTTCCCGTCCGACCGTGTACGAACGGCTTCCGAGAATCGCACTCCGTGTCCGGCCACGTACTGCTTTTTCAATGCCTTCGACGGATCCGCCGGCGCGGCCTGCGCGGGCGTGGCCGTGATGAGCGCGGCCGACGACGCCAGCGCCAGGCCTGCGAGAATTCGCTTCATAGGTTTCCTTTGATGCAAAGAAGAGGGGCTAAGTTTGCCGATAGAAGATCACGAAGTTATATCGAGCATCGGTGCGTACGGCGTCTAATCGGTGCAATTTCCGTGCAGGGGCCGTCCTGGAGAAGTGAGATCACCGTCACATAGTGGGAGAACCGCTACCCGATGACCTGGGCAGGTCAAGCTTCGGGCTAGGCTTCACTGGCGGAAACGCCCGGCACGCACCCCTGAACGCAGGAGCTCGCCGTGAGAGAGCGAGGAACGACGCTACCGAGCGGCGAGCGGACGCGACCGTCAGCGCAGTTGACCGGGCCGTCGAACATCAGTCGGATAAGCAAGGACGGACCCTCGTGGACCTGTTCGAACATCAGGCGAAGGAGCTCTTCGCTGACTACGGCATCCCGGTGCCACGCGGCATCGTCGCCCACACCGTGGAGGAGGTGCGGTCGGCCGCTGAGCAGCTGACTGGCCGCGTTGTCGTCAAGGCCCAGGTCAAGACCGGTGGCCGAGGCAAGGCGGGCGGCGTGAAGGTGGCCGACGACGCCGCCGACGCCGTCGGCAAGGCCGAGGCCATCCTCGGCATGGACATCAAGGGCCACACGGTCCACAAGGTGCTCGTGGAGGAGGCCAGCGCGATCGCGGAGGAATACTACTTCTCCTTCCTGCTCGACCGCGCGAACCGTACCTTCCTCGCCATCTGCTCCGCCGCGGGCGGCATGGACATCGAAGAGGTCGCCCACAGCGCGCCCGAGAAGGTCGCCAAGGTGCCGGTGTCGGCGCTGACCGGCATCGACCGCGCGAAGGCCCGCGAGATCGCGGTGGCCGGCGGCCTGCCCGAGAAGTCGCTCGACGGCGCCGCCGAGCTCATCGAGAAGCTCTGGTGCTGCTTCGTTGACGAGGACGCCACGCTCGTCGAGGTCAACCCGATGATCCTGTCGGCCGACGGCCAGGTCAAGGCCCTTGACGGCAAGGTCACGCTCGACGAGAACGCCTCCTTCCGCCAGGCCGACCACGAGGCCCTGGCCGACAAGGCCGCCGAGGACCCGCTCGAGGCCAAGGCCAAGGAGAAGGACCTCAACTACGTCAAGCTCGAGGGCAACGTCGGCATCATCGGCAACGGCGCCGGCCTGGTCATGTCCACGCTCGACGTGGTGGCCTACGCCGGTGAGGCCTTCCCCGGCAAGCCGTCTCCCGCCAACTTCCTCGACATCGGCGGCGGCGCCTCGGCCGAGGTCATGGCCGCGGGCCTGGAGATCATCCTCTCCGACCCGAGCGTCAAGTCGATCTTCGTGAACGTCTTCGGCGGCATCACCGCCTGCGACGCCGTCGCCAACGGCATCGTCTCGGCGTTCAAGCTGCTCGAAAGCCGTGGCGAGGCCGTGACCCACCCGCTGGTGGTCCGCCTCGACGGCAACAACGCCCTGCTCGGGCGCCAGATCCTGGCCGACGCCGCGCTCCCGCGCGTCGAGCTGGTAGACACGATGGACGACGCGGCCAAGCGCGCCGCCGAGCTCGCTGCGGTAGGTGCGTGACCCATGGCCATCTGGTTGACTGAGAACAGCAAGATCATCGTTCAGGGCATGACCGGCGGCGAGGGCACCAAGCACACCCGCCGCATGCTCGCCTCCGGCGCCCGCGTCGTGGGCGGTGTCAACGCCCGCAAGGCCGGCACCACGCACGAGGGCCTGCCCGTGTTCGGGACGGTCAAGGAGGCGATGGAGCAGACCGGCGCCGACGTGTCGGTCGTGTTCGTGCCACCGGCGTTCACCAAGGACGCGGTCAAGGAGGCCATCGACGCCGAGATCCCGCTCGTCGTCGTGATCACCGAGGGCGTGCCCGTCCACGACTCCACGGAGTTCTGGGCCTACGCCGTCGACAAGGGCAACAAGACCCGCATCATCGGTCCCAACTGCCCCGGCATCGCCTCGCCCGGCGCCTCCAACGCCGGCATCATCCCCGCCGACATCACCACCGCCGGCCGCATCGGCCTGGTCTCGAAGTCGGGCACGCTGACCTACCAGCTCATGTACGAGCTGCGCGACTTCGGTTTCTCGACCGCGGTCGGCATCGGCGGCGACCCCGTCATCGGCACCACGCACATCGACGCCCTCCAGGCATTCCAGGAGGACCCGGGCACCGACGCCATCGTGATGATCGGTGAGATCGGCGGCGACGCCGAGGAGCGGGCGGCCGCCTACATCGAGCAGCACGTCAGCAAGCCGGTCGTCGCCTACGTGGCGGGCTTCACCGCCCCCGAGGGCAAGACGATGGGCCACGCCGGCGCCATCGTGTCCGGCTCGGCCGGCACCGCGCAGGCCAAGAAGGAGGCCCTGGAGAAGGTCGGCGTCCGCGTCGGCAAGACCCCCTCCGAGACGGCCCGCCTCATGCGCGAGATCATGCAGGCGCGCTGACCGCTTCTTTCCGAAAGGGCCCCGTGTGCATACGCGGGGCCCTTTCGTGTGCCGCCCGTCACAAGGAAAGGCAGAGGAGTGGGCACAAAGTAGTCATCCAGCGGCGCGTCAACCAAGCGCTGGTCGGGAAACCTTGAGAAAATCGCCTACTGTGACGGCGATTCTCGACCAGTTGCGTGCTGCCCCCCGGTCAGTGCTCGGCAAGCTCCCCGGGGTCTCGAGCGACGACGACGATTCGAGACGGCCGCTGCCGGTGTCAGGGATGCTGGCCGCCGCCGTCACGCTCGGCGTCGGCCTGGCCGCCCTCACCACCCTCACCCTGGTCGGCTGGATCGCCGCGCCACGCGGCACGCTGGGCGCCGGATTGCCGGGCGTCTTCCGTACGGCGGCGCAGCTCTGGCTGGCCGCTCACCACGCCGGGTTCGCGATCCCCAGCGGTCGTGTCGGGTTGCTGCCCCTCGGGCTGACGATCCTGCCCGCCGTCCTGCTCTACCGCGCCGGGCGATGGATGGCCCGCGACGCCGACCTGCGGCTGCGGCTGCCCGCCCGGCTGCCCAAGAACAGCCCGAAGGAGCAGGCGGGGGCCCGGCGCAAGGCCCAGCTCGTCGTGGTGGTGCAGGCGGGGGTGTCGCTGGCGGCCCCGTACGCGCTGCTGGCGGGTCTGATCGCGCTCGTGGCGAGCAACGAGATCACGCAGCCGTTCATCGGCGAGGCGCTGCTCAGCCACTTCGTCCTGGCGTTCCTGGCGGGCTCGCTGGCCACGGCGCGGATGATCGGGCCCTGGCGGGTGATGCTGCGCCTGCTGCCCGAGCGCGTACGCGCCCTGACGGTCGGCACCGCCGTCGCCACGGCCGTGCTGCTGGTGGCCGGGCTCGCGCTGGTGCTGATCGCGTTCGTCCTGAACTTCGGGCAGGTCAAGGAGCTGTCCGATGTGCTCTCGCCCGGGTTCGTGGGCGGGGTGCTGCTGGCGCTGCTGCAACTGCTCTACCTGCTCAACGCCGTCATCTGGGCCTTCTCCTATATCGCCGGGCCAGGGTTCGCCATCGGCGCCGACACCCTGGTCGCGCCCACGGGGGTGCAGCTCGGCACGGTGCCGAGCTTGCCGCTGCTGGGGGCACTGCCGGAGAGCGGGCCGGTGCCGGCGTTGATGATGGCGGTGATCGCGGTCCCGTTCGCGGCGGGGGCCGTGGCCGGGGTGATGGTGGCGAGGATCTCGCCGTCGCCGTCGTATGAGGCCGCGCCGCTGTGGGGGTTCCTCACCGGGGTCTCGACCGGGCTCGTGGCGGGGGCGCTGGCGGCGCTGTCCGGCGGGCCCATCGGTGGCGGGCGGCTGGCCGCGATCGGGCCGTCGCCCTGGGAGGTGGCGCTGTCGGTGGCGCTCGAGGTCGGCGTGGCCGCGGGCATCTCCGCGGGCGTGGCCAACCTGCTGCTGCTCAACAAGCGCGCCCGGGCGCCGCTCGATAAGGCCGCCGCTCCGGTACGCAAGGCGGGCGCGGCCATCGCCAAGGCGGCGAGCAAGGTGGGGCTGGCCGAGTCGGACCCGCGTCCGCTGCCCGGCCACTGGATGGACGCCACCGAGGCCGACACGCAGGAGATCCCGGTCATCAGGGACGACTGGCAGGACGAGCACGCCTCGGCGGAGGCGGAGACCCTGGCCCAGGCCCGGCCGCGCCTGGCCGAGCCGGACCCGTCGCCGCGACCACCGCGCAAGGACATCGTGGACGAGTCGGACGACCGTGGCGGCCACGTCATCTACGTCGACCCGTACGCCTGGGACCGCGACTGAAGCCCAGGGGGCTCAGCCCGCCTGACGCCTTTGCCGGTCCCGGGCAGGCGCTGAGCCCGCCCGGGACCTCAGCCCTTCACTACGGCTGCATGGCTCCGAGCACTTCCAGCACGTCGGGCGGAAGCTTGCGCTGCGCCGCGTCTCTGAACTGGGTGAAGCACTCACCCTGGGACGAAACCGTGCCCGCCCCCTTCATGCACTCCTGGTAGGCCGAGTATTCGTCCATGAGATAGAGCTGCATCCCCGTGGCCATGGCCGACAGGGCCAGTGCGATCGAGGAGACGGTGATGCCGCCCACGGCCATTCCCGTGGGCCTGCCCGCGCCCTTCAGCAGCGGCAGCGCGCGGATCCCCGCCATGAGCGCGAACAGCGCCATCACCAGGCCGGCGAGCGGCAGCATGAACGTCATGGCCAGCGCTGCGATGGACAACCAGATCGCTCGGCGGCCCGCTGAATCCGCGGGCTGCTGGCCTGCCGGTGCCTTCACCGGTGTCGACACCTGACCTCCTCTGCGTCGCCGGACGTTGAACAGATACCCTGTGACCCCCACCCTCGTTTCCTCTTTGGAGTGTGCGTGTCAAAGGCTGGGCGGCTAGTCGTCCTCGTCTCCGGCTCTGGAACCAACCTACAGGCCCTGCTGGACGCTTCTGCCGATCCGTCGTATGGCGCTCGCGTGGTCGCGGTCGGTGCCGACAGGGACGGGATCGAAGGGCTGGCCAGGGCATCGAGGGCCGATGTCCCGACTTTTGTTGAAAAATTGCGCGATTATGCGACGCGAACCGACTGGGACGCCGCGATCGCCGCCAAGATCGCCGAGTACGAGCCCGACCTGGTCGTGTCCGCCGGCTTCATGAAGATCCTCGGCCCGCCGACACTCACGGCCTTCCCCCTGCTCAACACCCACCCGGCGCTGCTGCCGTCGTTCCCCGGCGCCCACGGCGTGCGCGACGCGCTGGCCCACGGCGTCAAGGTGACCGGCTGCACGGTCATGCTGGCCGACGCGGGCGTCGACACGGGGCCGATCGTGGCGCAGGAGGCGGTGCCCGTGCTCCCGGGCGACGACGAGGCGGGCCTGCACGAGCGCATCAAGACCGTCGAGCGCCGCCTGCTCGTCGACATCGTCGGCCGGATGGCCCGCGAGGGCTGGACGGTCAGCGGACGTACCGTCCGAATCGGCAACCACACAGGAGGGGAATCCACGTGACACGCATCGCCATCCGGCGCGCGCTGATCGCTGTTTACGACAAGTCCGGGCTCGAAGAGCTGGCCAGAGCCCTCGACGGCGCTGGCGTGGAGATCGTCTCGACCGGCGGTACGGCCGCCGCGATCTCGTCCTTCGGGATCCCGGTGACGAAGGTGGAGCAGCTCACCGGGTTCCCCGAGTGTCTCGACGGGCGGGTCAAGACGCTGCACCCGCGCGTACACGCCGGGCTGCTGGCCGACGTCACCAAGCCGCACCACGTGGCCCAGCTCGACGAGCTGGAGATCGACCCGTTCCAGCTCGTCGTGGTCAACCTCTACCCGTTCCAGGAGACGGTGGCCTCCGGGGCGTCCGGTGCGGAGTGCGTCGAGCAGATCGACATCGGCGGGCCCGCGATGATCCGTGGCGCCGCCAAGAACCACAACACCTGCGCCGTCGTGGTCGACCCCGGCTTCTACGACGACGTGCGCGCCGCGCTGGCCGAGGGCGGGTTCACGCTGGTCGAGCGGCGCCGGCTCGCGGGCATCGCGTACGCGCACACGGCCTCGTACGACGTGGCCGTGGCGAACTGGTTCGCGGGGACGTACGTGAACGAGGACGAGAACGAGAACGAGTTCCCCGGTTTCACCGGCGCCGCCTACCAGCGCAAGGCCGCGCTGCGCTACGGCGAGAACCCGCACCAGCGCGCCGCCCTCTACACGGGCGGCACCGGCGGTGGCCTGGCCAACGCCGAGCAGTTGCACGGCAAGGAGATGTCGTACAACAACTACCTCGACTCCGACGCCGCCTGGCGCGCGGCCTGGGACTTCTCCGAGCCCTGCGTGGCCATCATCAAGCACCAGAACCCTTGCGGCATCGCGATCGGCGCCGACGTGGCCGAGGCGCACCGGAAGGCGCACGCGTGCGACCCGGTGTCGGCGTACGGGGGTGTGATCGCCGTCAACCGTACGGTCACCGTTGAGCTGGCCCGCCAGATCAAAGACGTGTTCACCGAGGTCGTCATCGCGCCCGGCTTCGACGCGGAGGCGCTGGAGGTGCTGCGCGAGAAGAAGAACCTGCGCCTGCTGCTCTGCCCGCAGGGCCCGGCGGACGCGACCGAGTTCCGCAGGATCGACGGCGGCCTGCTGGTGCAGAGCGTCGACCGCGTGGACGCCTCCGGCGACTCCTCGGCGCAGTGGGAGCTTAAGACGGGTGCGCCCGCCTCGCCGGAGGTGCTGGCGGACCTGGAGTTCGCCTGGCGCGCCTGCCGCTCGGTGAAGTCGAACGCCATCCTGCTGGCCAGTGACGGGGCGACCGTGGGCGTGGGCATGGGCCAGGTCAACCGCGTGGACTCGTGTCGCCTCGCGGTCACCAGGGCGGGGGAGCGGGTGGGGGGCGCGGTGGCGGCCTCGGACGCGTTCTTCCCGTTCCCGGACGGGCTGGAGGTGCTGACGGAGGCGGGCGTACGCGCGATCGTCGAGCCCGGCGGCTCCATCCGCGACGACCTGGTCATCGAGGCGGCGGAGAAGGCGGGCATCACCCTCTACTTCACCGGCACCCGCCACTTCTTCCACTGACCAGCCACAATCACACACCGACCAGGCGCTGATCACGCACCGCTCAGCGCCTGATCGCCGCCGCCCACCGGCTGACCGTGCGCGCCGCTCAGTCGCTGACCACCCGCCGCCGATCACCCACCGATCAGGGGCCAGGTCACCTCACCGATCAGGGCCCTGATCGGTCAGCGATCAGGGCCGATCGCGCGCCGACCAGGGGGCCGATTGGCCGCCGCTCGGCGCCTGATCAGCCATAAAGGGCGACATGGCCAACATGTCGCCCTTTATCCGTTTTTGCGACGATCACTATCCAGCTCGGGTTACCCTGAACTTTCCTCGCTCCCTGCACTCCGGAGATCCCCTATGGCGCTCGACGCGATCCTGCACGGCTTCGTCACCATGAACGGCCTGGCCACCAGCCCCATCGTTCTCCTGGTCCTCGCCTTCATCGGCGCCTACCTCGGCAGCCGCGTCGTAGAAGTCATCCCCTTCACCCGCCGCATCATCGAGCGCCGCGAGGCCCAGGCCGCCGCCGAACGCGAGTAGCCCCTTCCGCACGCTCCGCCATCCGGCCCGCCACATGGCAAACCGGAGCCACGGCCGTAGTCGTCGCGACAGAGCGCGCTGAACCGCGCTTCCACCTTCCGATGGCCGACGGCCGTCCTCCCACCCCCCGATTACGAGCACACGACAAGATCAGCTTGATGGTCGGATCGCCTGCCAGGCCAGGTTCGCCGCCCCGGCCAGCCCGGCGCGTACCCCCAAGGTGCTCTGTTTGACCTGGACCACCCTGACGAAATCGAGCCCGGCGACATCGTCGAACGCCCGCCTCAAGGGGTCGAACAGGATGTCACCCGCCGCCGACACGCCGCCTCCGATGACCACGGTCGTGACCTCGGCAGCGGCGGCGGTGGACGCGATCATGCCCGCCAGCGCCCTGGCACCCCGCTCGAACGCCGCCACCGCGACCGGATGCCCCTCAGCGGCATCCCTCGCCAACGCCCGAGCATCCACCTTCACCTCGGTACGCTCTACGGCCCCGTCACGTCCAACGACCCCATCGCGCTCTGCGACCTCGTCGCGTCTGACGGCGGCTCCATCGCCTTCTGCGGTCCTGTCGCGTTCGACGATCCCATCGCCCTCTGTGGCCCTGTCGCGTCTGACGGCGGCTCCATCGCCTTCTGTAGTCCTGTCGCGTTCGACGGCCCCACCGCCTTCTGTGGCCCCGTCACGTCCGACGATCCCATCGCCTTCTGCGGTCCTGCCGCGCCCGACAGTCCCATCACGCTCTGCGGCGCTGCCACGGTCGAGGGCCGCGTCGCGCTCGACGACCCCGTCGCGCTCAACGCTCCCGTCCCGTCCAGCGCCCCCGTTTCGCCCGGCAACTCCGACACCTGCTGGGGAGCCGTCGTAAGCTCTGCCATCGCCGCTGAGATGAGGTTGCTGAGCCCCCGGGACGGTGGGTTCGCTTGCGTGAAGGGCGGGGGCCTGCCTGGGCTCGGCGGCGGTGGCGGGTGACCAGCCGTTTTCCAGGGCCCAGCGGACCATGTTGGGGCCGCTGGCGTAGCGCTCCACGCAGCCCCGGCCGCCGCATTCGCAGCGCTCGCCGTAAGGGTCGATGCTCATGTGCCCGACATGTCCGGCGTTTCCGGTGGGGCCCAGGAGTGGGGCGCCGTCGATCACCAGGCCGCCGCCGATGCCGGTCGACACGACGATGCCCAGCAGCGACGAGCAGCCGCGCCCCGCCCCCAGCCAGTGCTCCCCGAGTGCGAAGCACTGGGCGTCGCCCGCGAGCATGGTCGGGAGGCCGGTCAACTTGCGCACCTCGTCGCGCAGGGGGAACTTGCGCCAACTGGGCATGTTCACCGGGCTCACGGTCCCCGTGGCGAGGTCGAGCGGGCCCGCGCAGCCGATGCCGACGGCCTGGGGTGGCGGGCCGCCGTCCAGCACCTCGGCTATGAGGGCCGCGAGAACGGACATGACGTCCGCAGGCGGTGTTGGCCGGGTGGCGGAACGCAAGATGGAACCGGCCTCGTCCACCAGCGCGGCGGCGAGCTTGGTTCCTCCGATGTCAATGGCGAGTACGCAGGTCATCAATGTGTGTGGGGGTTGTCGGGCCGGCCAGGACGGTCGGCGAACTCGGAGCCGGGGACAAGAGGCGAGGGGCTGGGAGCGTATCCCTTGCCGCGCGGATCCGGAGACGGCCCGAGGGCTTCGCGTGGCGGCTCTGCGTTGGAGGCCGCGAGTGGGTTGGCCGGCCGGGCGGATGGTGGGCGGAAAGGCAAGGGGAGACCTCCGGGCATGTGTTGGTGGCGCGACGTAACACTAAGCCCTTCCAAGATCAATGACAACGATGTCAGTGGTGGCCTGTGGATAACTCGGGGGTGGCTGCCTGGCCACTGTGGATAACCTGTGCGGTCGTGCTCATAACCATGCTCATGGCAGGGCCTGTGCGGGTCGGTGCCGGGGGCCTGGGAGGGCATGGAAGGATTGCGCCATGAGCGCTGTGAAACTCGATGGCAAGGCCACCGCCGCCAAGATCAAGGCAGACCTCACGGCCAGGGTGGCCGCGCTCAAGGAGCGCGGCATCACGCCCGGTCTGGGGACCGTCCTCGTGGGCGACGACCCCGGCAGCCAGATCTACGTCGCCGGTAAACACCGCGACTGCGCCGAGGTGGGCATCGCCTCCATCCGCGTCGATCTGCCGGCGACCGCCTCCCAGGCCGACGTCGAGGCGGCCATCGACGAGCTCAACGCCTCACCCGCGTGCACCGGCTACATCGTCCAGCTCCCGCTGCCCAGGCAGCTCGACACGATGGCTCTCCTTGAGCGCATCGACCCCGCCAAGGACGCCGATGGCCTGCACCCGGTCAACCTCGGCCGTCTCGTTCACATGGTCGACGCCCCGCTCCCGTGTACGCCGCACGGCATCGTGCTACTCCTCCAGGAATACGGTGTCCCCATCAAGGGCGCCGACGTGGTCGTGGTCGGCCGTGGCATCACGGTGGGTCGTTCGCTGGGCCTGCTGCTGACCCGCCGCAGCGAGAACGCCACCGTCACCCTCTGCCACACCGGCACCCAGGACCTGGCCGCCCACGTACGCAGGGCGGACATCGTGGTGGCGGCGGCCGGCGTGCCTGAGCTCATCAAGCGCGACATGGTCAAGCCCGGCGCGGCCGTACTGGATGTCGGGGTGTCCCGCGTGGACGGCAAGATCGCCGGTGACGTGGCGCCGGACGTGGAGGAGGTCGCCGGGTTCCTCACACCCAACCCCGGCGGCGTCGGCCCCATGACCCGCGCCCTGCTGCTGTCCAACGTCGTGGAGGCCGCAGAACTCCAGTAACGGCCCAACCAGGCGGCAGCGGCCCAGCCAGGCGGCTGCCCCACCAGGCGGCAGCGACCCGGCCGGGCGGCTGCCCAGCCCGGCGGTAGTGGCTCAGCCGGGCATCGCGGGCGCGCCGATCTAGAGGACGGTCGGTGCGCGACCGCCGGTGCGGGGCTAGAGGGCGTGCTGACAGGTGGCCGCCGGTGTGCGGGGCATGGTGCCAATGCGATGCCAAAGCCCCCGCACACCCGTAGCCGCTCCGGCTGTCAGGAGCTGGTGAGGATGACGAGCTGCTGGGTCGCTCGCGTCATGGCGACATACCGATCCACCGCCCCCTCGATCCCCTCGCCGAACTTCTCCGGATCGATGAGGACGACCAGGTCGAACTCCAGCCCCTTCGACAGCTCCGGAGTCAGCGACCGGACACGAGAGGTCGTCTCGAACGTGGGATCCCCGATGACGCAGGCGATCCCATCGGCGTTCGCGGCGAGCCACGTGTCCAGGATCGAGTGGAGCTCCGAAACGGATCCGTGAACGACCGGGATGTCGTTGCTGCGGATGGAGGTCGGTACGTTGGCGTCCGGCAGCGCGGCCCGGATGACCGGCTCGGCCGCCGCCATGATCTCCTCCGGCGTCCGGTAGTTGATGCTCAGCGAGGCCAGGTTGATCCGGTCGAGCCCGACCCGCTCCAGCCGCTCCTGCCACGACTCCGTGAACCCGTGCCTGGCCTGGGCGCGGTCGCCCACGATGGTGAAGCTCCTGGACGGGCACCGGAGCAGCAGCATCTGCCACTCCGCGTCCGTCAGTTCCTGGGCCTCGTCCACCACGATGTGCGCGAACGGGCCCGCGAGCTGGTCCGGTTCGGTGCCGGGCGCCGTGGTCTCCTCGACCAGGGAGTTCTGGATGTCCTCTCCGCGCAGCATCGTCACCAGGCCCTCACCGTCGTGATCGGACTCGATCAGGGCGTCGACGACCTTGTTCATCTTCTCGCGCTCGGCGGCGAGGTCGGCCTTGTGCCGGCGCTTGCGCCGTGCCGCCTCCGGGTCGCCGAGCCGCAGCCGGGCCGCGTCCAGGAGCGGCAGGTCGGACACCGTCCACGCCTGGGCGTCCGCGCGCTGCAGCAGCCGGATCTCGTCGGTGCTGAGCCAGGGGGCGCACTTCCGCAGATAGGCGGGCACCGTCCACAGGTCTCCGACCAGGTCGGCCGCCTCGATCAGCGGCCACGCGCGGTTGAAGGTCTTGAGCAGCTCCCTGTTCCGCAGCAGTGACTTGCGGAGCAGGTCGGGTGAGGCCTCGTCGTCATCGTGTTTGTCCAGCAGGATCGTGAGCAGTTCCTCCCAGATCTGGTCGCGCGCCTCGTTGTGCGGAGTGCCGGGTTCGGCCGCGTCGAACGCCTCGGCCCAGTCCTCGGGGCTCAGCCAGATGTCGGAAAAGTGGGTGGTGACCGTCATGCCCTTGGTGGGCGGGTTCTCATAGAACCGGACGGCCGGCTCGATCGCCTTCACCAGCTCCGCGGACGACTTCAGCCGGGCCACCTCCGGGTCGGTCTCGACCGCCGCCCCGCCTCCCTCGGCGACGAGGTCCCGCAGAGTGCAGGTCTGTACGCCCTCCTCCCCGAGACTGGGCAGGACGTCGGCGACATAGGCCAGGTACGGCTGGTGCGGACCGACGAACAGCACCCCGCCCCGCCGGTGACCGAGACGAGGGTCGGAGTAGAGCAGGTACGCGGAGCGGTGCAGAGCGACGACGGTCTTCCCCGTACCAGGACCGCCGTCCACGACGAGAGCCCCACGGGACCCCGCGCGGATGATGGCGTCCTGGTCGGCCTGGATGGTGCCGAGTACGTCCCGCATCCGCGGCGACCGGTTGCCGCCCAGGCTGGCGATGAAGGCGGACTGGTCGTCGAGCGCGGCGGCGTGCCCCTCGAACCCGTCCGAGGTGAACACCTCGTCCCAGTAGTCGCTGATCCGGCCCCGGGTCCAGCGGTATCTGCGGCGGCTGGCCAGACCCATCGGGTTGCCGTGGGTGGCGCCGAAGAACGGCTCGGCCGCGGGGGAGCGCCAGTCGAGCAGCAGCCGGCGGCCGGTGCTGTCCGTGAGGCCGAGCCGCCCGACGTACACGGGCTCGGGGTCGTCCGCGCTGACCATGTGCCCGAGACACAGGTCGAGGCCGAAGCGGCGCAGGGCGCGCAGGCGAGCGGTCAGCCGGTGGATCTCCAGATCACGATCCATCGCCTGCCGGCCGATGCCGCCGGGCGACTTGCGCTCGGCGTCGAGGCGGTCGGACAGCTCGGCGATCGACTGCTCAAGGCTCTCCGCGATGGCCGCGAAGTGCTGTACGTCGCGGGCGATCAGCGCCGGGTCCGCCTTGGGGGCGAGGTGGTCGGGAAGGTCGAACGCGCTGGTGGTCAGCGAATTCACGTTATTGGCTCCGATCTAAGGTCGCTTGCGACCGTTGCGCGTGGCAAGTCGTGATGAATCTGGTGGCCGGGACGCCTGTGCGGGAGCGCACGCGGGTACGGGCGGCTCGACGTCGCCGCGCGACCCGTACATCGACGACAGCACCCGCACTCCGACCCCCATTTCCGCAGGTTCTGGCTCCGGGCGACGATTCTGCGGCATGACCCGGGTCTTGTGGCAAGCCCCCCGGTGCGCTATACGTTGAGAGTGGAAAGGAGTGGTTAATCCCCTTTCCAAGCAATCCCTGGGTCCCGGGCGGCGATCGCCCGCCCATTGACGTGGCGCAGTCACTGCGCACGGCCGCCGATCTGGTCCCCGGGCGAGTCAGGTCATTCCGCGGCCAAGGTACGAGACTACCTCCACCAGGGCGAATGGGAGATCGCGCTCGCCATCTCGCAGGACTTCGACGGCGTCGAACGGCAGCCGGTGCGGTACCGGTCCCCGCCTGCGGCCGTTGTGGTCCATCGGCCGTCCCGAGCCGGTACGCGGATACGTACCCCATGTGGGTCTCATCCAGGTCGAAGGCGCTCCGCGGATCGAGCCGGGAGCACGTGGCCGGATCCGGATCTGCGCCCTCCAAGTCCAGAACCGGCGGCACCTCGTGATCACCATGCACGAAGCCCGGCCCGTGGCCGGGGTCGCGACGATCACGAGAATCCACTTCCCGTCCTGAGCAGGCAGCCCCGCCCGCGATTGACATATTGACCCCAGGTCATTATTAATGACCTAAGGTCAACAAAGGAGCGCGGCATGAGCCACCCGTCCGGTATCCAGCTCGTCGGCAAGCTGCTCGACCCCGCGTCGAGAGCCGACCCGTACCCGATCTACGCGGAGTTCCGCGCCCGCGGCCCCGTATGGGTCGAGGAGATGTCCACGTTGGTGGTGACCAGCTACCGCGACTGCGAGATCCTGCTGCGCGACCAGCGCCTCAGCGCCGAACGCGGGCGGTTCTTCCAGGCCGATCAGACCGACCCGTTCCCCGCCGACGCGCCGGCCTCGGTAAGGCGGCCCTGGTTCCTGTCCCTTGATCCTCCCGACCACACCCGGCTGCGGCGCCTGGTCAGCAGCGCGTTCACCGCCAGGGCCGTCGCCCGCATGGAGACCCCCGTCGCGCGGCTGGTCGACGACTTGATCGATCGCGCGGCCGAGCGGGAGACGTTCGACGTGGTGGCCGGCCTCGCCTACTCCCTGCCGGTGACGGTCATCTGCCGGATGCTCGGCGTCCCGCAGGCCGACGAGCGGCTCTTCCACGGGTGGTCCGCGCAGCTCACCCGGCTGCTCGACGGCTTCTCCGACCCGGGCGGCCAGAACGAGTGGGTGGGAGGCATGGTCGAGATGCACCGGTACGTCAACGAGCTCGTCGCCGACCGGCGCAAGAGCCCGCGAGGCGACGACCTGATCTCCGAGCTGCTCGCCGCGGAGGACGGCGGTGACGTGCTCGGCCACGACGAACTGGTCTCCACGATCGTGCTGCTGCTGGTGGCCGGGCACGAGACGACGGTCAACCTGATCGCCAACGGCGTGCTCGCGCTGCTACGGAACCCCGGCCACCTCGCCGCCCTGCGCGCTGACCCCGGCATGGCGCCCGCCGTCGTCGAGGAGACCCTGCGCTACGACCCGCCCGTCCACCTCACCGCCCGGGTGGCCGGTGAGGACCTGCTCGTCGGGCAGGCGAAGGCGCCCGAGGGCAGCCTGGTCATCCTGCTGCTGGCCGCGGCCCACCGGGACCCGGAGGCGAACCAGGACCCGGACCGGTTCGACCCGTCCCGCCCACAGGTGCGCCACCTGGGCTTCAGCGCCGGCCCGCACTTCTGCCTCGGCGCACCCCTGGCCAGGCTCGAAGGCCGGCTGGCGCTGACCGCGTTCGCCCGGCGCGTACGGGAACCCGAGCTCGTCGCCGACCCGCCGTACCGGGAGCACATCAACCTGCGCGGCGTCAGCGAACTCCGCGTCTCCCACGCCGGGGTGGTCGGCTAACCTGGTGCGATGGTCGCCTCCAGGAGCCGGCGTCGCCTCTCTCCTGAGGCCAGGCGCGGTGAACTCATCGACGCCGCCATCCGGCTCCTGGACTCCGGGCAGGACATCACCAACTGGGTCCAAGCCGTCACCACCGAGGCCGACTCCGCCAAGGGCACCTTCTACGTCTACTTCTCCTCCTGGGAGGAGATGCTCGCCGCGGTACGGGACCGCGTGCTGCGCGACTACGTGGACCGCTTCCACCGGTTGGCCGAGTCCGCCGAGCCGATCGACTGGTGGGCCACCGTCGACGCCGAATGCGCGGCGGCCATCGACTCCATCGCCCGGCCCAGCGGGCTCCATGCCGCCGTCTTCCACTCCGGCTCCGTGTCCGCGCCCG
Source organism: Nonomuraea solani (assembly GCF_900108335.1). Classification (GTDB taxonomy): domain Bacteria; phylum Actinomycetota; class Actinomycetes; order Streptosporangiales; family Streptosporangiaceae; genus Nonomuraea; species Nonomuraea solani. The sequence goes on along the minus strand of NZ_FNVT01000013.1, from coordinate 164,364 downwards.
GACGCGCGGAGCCGGACATCATCGACGCCATCGCCAGGGCGCTGCGGCGCGGCATGGACGAGGGCGCGTTCCGCCCCGTCGACCCGCGGATCGCGGCCACCATCCTGTTCACCGTCCTGCACGGCGCCGCGGACGCGATCGTCGCCGGCGAGCGGCGGCAACCCTGGCAGGAGGCCGTACGCGACCTCACCCGCCACTGGCTCGCCCCCGGCGACGGCTAGACCCGACGTCCTTCGCTCAAAGACCCACCGGCGACCTCAGGGCTGGAAACCCGGATCCACGGCCACGGACACGTCGAGCAGCAGCGGTGAATCCCGCGCGGCGAGCGTGGGCACGATCTCGTCGAGGGCCGCCGTCAGCTCGTCGTACGACCCCACGCGCACCGCCGGGCACCCCAGCGACCTGGCCAGTGCCCCCATGTCGACCTCGTCGAACGGCGGCCACGGCGCCTTGCCCTCGCCCCGCTGGTCGGCCAGCCGGTCCATGACCGCGTACCGGCCGTTGGCGAGCACGACGAACAGCGCCCCCACCCGATAGTGCGCCGCGCTCCACAGCGCGTGCAGGCCGTAGAGCGCCGACCCGTCACCGACGACCGCCACCACCGGCCGGTCGGGCAGCGCCATCCGCAGCCCGACCGCGGCCGGCACGGCGAACCCCAGCCCGCCCATGGCGGCGGACAGGAACCCGAGCGGTGTCCTGGCGGGCATGAGCCGGTGCAGGTCAGGCCGTGAGGACGGCGTCTCCTCGATCAGTACGGTGTCGGCCGGCAACCGCAGGGCCAGCTCACGGAGCACGTGCGCGGCCCGCAGCGGCGGCAGTTCGGGAATCTCGGCAGGAGGCGGCTGATGGCGCCCGCGACCAGTCCGGGCCGGCAGCAGAGCGGTCAGCCGGGCGCAGACGGCGCCGGGGGAGGCCAGGTACGCCAGCTCCGCCGGACTCCGATGCGCCTCCGCCGGATCGTCGGTGACCAGCGCGACCACCGTCCCCGAGGCCACCAGCGGCCCCGGCGCGTACGGGTACTGCCGGAACACCGGCGCCCCCACCGCCAGCACCACGTCGTGCCCGGAGAGCGTCTCCCGCAGCCGCCCCCGATCGGCCGGCAGCACGCCCGCGTACTGCGGATGATCCTGCGGGAACCCGGCCCGCGAACCGAACGACTCCTGGAACACCGGGCACCCCAGCAGCTCGGCCAGCGGCACCAGCGAATCCCAGTCCGCCCGGGCACCGGCCACGATCGCCGGGGAGAGCGCCCCCGACAGCAGCTCGACCAGCGGCGCGAGGTCGTCGTCGGCGACCGCGGCGGGCCGCAGTAGCCTGCCGGGCGCCGCCACGGTCTCCCCTTCGAAAGGCGCCTCCCAGTCGTCCATCGGCACGACCACCAGGGCGGGGCCCCGCGAGGTGGCCGCCTCGTGAAAGGCCCGGGCGATCGCGCCGGGCACGTCCTGGGCGCGTACCGGCTGGTCCACCCGTACCGGATAGTCCCCGGCCAGCCCGTCCAGCCGCCCGGTCAGGAACGGCTCCAGCGCCAGGTGCCGCCGGTCCTGCTGGCCGACGAGGATCACCAGCGGCACCCGGTTGACCCGCGCGGTGGCGATGGCCCCGACGGCGTTGCCCAGCCCGGCGGTGGTGTGCAGGACGGCCAGCGCGGGAGCCTCACGCCCGATCGCCCAGCCGGTGGCCATGCCCACCACCGAGCCCTCGTGCAGGGCCAGTACGAAGCGCAGGTCGTCCGGCAGGCCGGTCAGCAGCGAGACCTCGGTCGAGCCGGGGTTGCAGAACAGCGTGGTCAGCTCGTAGCGCCGCAGCAGGTCGAAGACGGCGTCCCGCACCGTGGTCATCGTTCGCCCCTGGCCGCCTGGATCTGCCGGTAGACGTGCCCGCGCAGCTCCCCGAACCGGGGCAGCGACCGCGTTGTGAGCTGGTCGCGTTCGGGTGGCAGGTCGATCTTGAGGTCCTCCATGATCGTGGTGGGCGACGAGGACAGCACGACGACCCGCTGCCCCAGGTAGACGGCCTCGTCGATGTCGTGCGTGACGAACAGCGTGGTCACCTCCAGCTCGCGCCACAATCGCAGGATCAGGTCCTCCAGGTCCGCCCTGGTCTGGGCGTCCACGGCGGCGAACGGCTCGTCCATCAGCAGCACCTGCGGCTCGTACGCCACCGCCCGCGCGATCGCCACCCGCTGCTGCATCCCGCCGGACAACTGCCACGGATGGGCGTCGGCATCGTCGCTCAGCCCCACCGCCCGCAGGGAGTCGTCGACCAGCTCGCGCCGCCGCCCGGCCGGCACCCGCTTCTCCTTCAGCGGCAGCTCCACGTTCTGGCGCACGGTCATCCAGGGGAACAGGCTGCGCCCGTACTCCTGGAAGACCACGGCCATGCGCGGCGGCGGCCCGGTGACGGGCACGCCGTCCAGCCGCACCTCGCCCCCGCTGGCCGGCAGCAACCCGGCGACGCAGCGCAACAGCGTGGTCTTGCCGCACCCGGAGGGGCCGACGACGCACACGAGCTCGCCGGCGCCGACGTCGAACGTGATCGAGCCGATGGCCTCGACCCGGCGGCCCGGGCTCTCGTAGACCTTGTTCAACGAGGAGATCTCAAGCACGGGCGGCTCCACTGCCGTAGTACCAGGACAGGACGCGCCGTTCGACGCGGCGGAAGAGCGCGGACAGTCCCAGCCCGAGCAGGCCGAGCAGCAGGATCCCGCTCCACATCTCGGCGATCTGGAACTGCCGCTGGAACAGCACGATCGTGAACCCCAGACCGCTGGAGCTGGCGAACATCTCGCTGATGACCATGAGGATGATCCCGATGGACAGCGCCTGCCGCAGCCCGGTCATGATCTGCGGGCCGGCGCCTGGGAGCACGAAACTGCGCATTCGGGACGGCCCGCGCACGCCGTACATGCGGCAGGTGTCGGCGAGGACCTCGTCCAGCGCGCGTACGCCCTCCACGGTGTTGAGCAGGATCGGCCAGACGCAGCCGGAGACGATGACCAGCACCTTCATGGGGGTGTCGATACCGGCCAGCAGCATGATCAACGGCACCAGCACGGGCGGCGGGATGGCGCGGAAGAACTCCAGCACCGGTTCGAGCGTGGCCCGCAGCCGCCGCGACAGCCCGATCGGCACGCCCAGCCCCACGCCGAGCACCCCGGCCAGCGCGTAGCCCGCCAGCAGCCGTCCGACGCTCGGCAGCACGTCGTCGGCCAGCCGCTCGGAGAACCACGTCTCGGCGAACGCCCGCCCGACGGCGGCGGGGCTCGGCAGGTAGAAGGAGCTGCCGCTGACCGCCCACCAGACCAGTACGAGCAGCGCGGGCAGGGCCAGCAGCCTGACCACTCTCACGCGGCCACCTCCGCGCGCACGGCCGGGTGCCAGGCCAGCACCCTGCGTTCGAGCAGCCGTACGGCCGCGTTGACCCCGATGCCGACCAGTCCGGCCACCACGATCAGCGCGTACACCGCGGGCACCGCCCCGCTGCTCTGCGCCACCTGGATCTCGGCCCCCAGCCCCGGGCTGCCGATCACCAGTTCGGCCGTGACCGCCAGGATGAACGCCACCGCCGCCGCCAGCCTGAGCCCGGTCATGACGTACGGCAGCGCGGTCGGCCACACCAGGTGCCTGACCCGCGACCAGGCCGACAAGCCGTAGGACCGGGCGGTGTCGGAGGCGACGGAGTCCACGGCCGCGACGCCGTACAGGACCTGGATGAGCACCTGCCAGAACGACGCGTAGACCACCAGCAGCAGCGTCGAGCCCAGCGACGGCCCGAACAGCAGCGTGGCCAGCGGCACCAGCGCGACCGAGGGGATGGGCCGCAGGAACTCGATGGTGGAGCTCGTCAGCGCGCGCAGGCCGGGCACGATCCCGATGAGCACACCGGTCACGACCGCCGCGCAGAACGCCAGCGCCAGGCCCACCGCCCAGCCGCGCATGGTCTCGCCGAGCGCGATCCACAGCTCGTCGGTGGCGAGTTGCCCGGCCAGCGCGCTCAGGATCCGCGAGGCGGGCGGCAGGAAGCGCTCGTCCACCAGGCCGAGCCTCGGCACGGCCTCCATCAGGACCAGGAGCGCGCCGAGCCCGGCCAGGCCGTACCCGAGTCTGGTGCGGATCACGGCACCAGCGCCGACACGTCGATCTTCTCCTTGAGCACCCCGTCGGCCACCGCCAGGTCGGCGATGGTCTGCACGGACTCCTTGTTCACCTCGACCGGCCACTTCGGCAGGTAGATCTTCGCGATGACGTCCGGCGCGATCTTCGTGTACGTCTTCAGCACCTCGCGCACCTCGTCCGGATGCGCGTCGGCGTACTCCAGCGACTTGCGCATCGCCGCCGTGAACCGCTTGGTCAGCTCAGGGTCGGTCCTGCCCGTGGTGAAGTACATGGCCACGGTCAGGTTGGCGGCGGCGTCGGCGAAGTTCCAGGCCACGGGGCGGGCGCCCTGGCTGATCGCCTGGCTGACGAACGGCTCGACCACCCAGATGGCGTCCACCCGGCCGCCCTGCAGCGCGGCGGGAGCGTCGGGGAAGGGCAGCTCGACGAACTCGATGCCGGTCGGGTCGCCGCCGGCGTTGCGCACGGACGCGCGTACGGTCGTGTCGCCGATGTTCTTGAGCTGGTTGACCGAGATCTTCCGTCCCGCCAGGTCCTTGGCCGTCTTGATCGGGCTGTCGGGTTCGACCAGCACCGCGCTGAAGTCCTTGCCCTGCTCGCCGGTCGACGAGACGCCGTTGGCGACCACCTTCACGTCCAGCCCCTGCTGCTTGGCGGTCAGCAGCGAGGTCGTGTTGGCGAAGGCGAACTGGAACTGCCCGCTCACCGCGCCCGAGACGGCGGCCGCGCCACCCTGCACGGGGGTGATCGTGAGGTCGATCTTCTGCTCGGTGAAGAAGCCCTTGGCCTTGCCGAGATGGATGGGGGCGGTATCGACGATGGCGATCACACCGGCGTTGACCTTGGTCACACCGGAGTCCGGGTTGGGCGCCGCGGGCTGCGTGCCGCCGCACGCGGCCACGAGCAGGGCGGCGAGGACAACGAGAGCGCGACGCACGGTTGCTCCTATTTGTTCGCGATGCGCACATGTATTCTCTGACCGAACGACCCCGTATCGCGGAACTTACGCCTTTGTCCGCTCATGTCAAGGGGATCACCATGACCGATCATGTGCAGTCGCTGGCCCGCGGACTCGCGGTGATCCGGGCGTTCAGCGCCACCGAGCCCGAGCTCACGCTCAGCGAGGTGGCCCGCGCGACCGGGCTCAGCAGGGCGGCCGCCCGGCGGTTCCTGCTCACGCTCGCCGACCTCGGCTACGTGCGCAGCGACGGCCGGCTGTTCGCGCTCACGCCGCGGGTGCTGGAGCTCGGGTACGCCTATCTGTCCAGCCTGTCGCTGCCCGAGGTGGCCGACCCGCACCTCGAACGGCTGGCCGCCGAGGTGCACGAGTCGGCCTCGGTGGCGGTGCTCGACGGGGAGGACGTGGTCTACGTGGCGCGGGTGGCCACGGCGCGGATCATGCGGGTGTCGATCAGCATCGGGACGCGGTTCCCGGCCTACTGCACGTCGATGGGGCGGGTGCTGCTGGCGGGGCTGCGGGCGCCCGAGCTGGAGGCGTACCTGGAGCGGGTGGAGTTGCGCCGGCTGACCTCGCGCACGATCGCGCTGCCCGCCGCGCTGCGCTCTGAGCTGGACGAGGTGCGCGCCCAGGGCTGGGCGATGGTGGACCAGGAGCTGGAGGAGGGGCTGCGCTCGATCGCCGCGCCGATCCGCGACCGCTCGGGGCGGACGGTGGCCGCGGTGAACGTCTCCACGCACGCCACCAGGACGAGCATGCAGGCGGCCCGTCGCGACCTGCTCCCACCCTTGCTGGCCACGGCGAAAAAGATCGAAGCCGACCTGGCCTCGGTCCCGGGCAGCCGTCCCTGATCGAACGGGCCGAAGCGACCCGCACTATGGAAGGGGGTACAGCGGGCTTTTACCGGTTCCGGTAGCGGTCCGTCGCGTCCCTGGTGGCGCGGATGGCGGCGTCGGCCGTGTCGTACGTGCGCTGCGCCAGCCCGACGAAGATGCAGTCCACGATCAGGAGCTGGCTGATCCGGCTGGCCAGCGCCCCCGGCCGGAAGGCCGTTTCCCGCCCCGCCGAGACGAGCGTGTGGTCCGCCAGCTCGGCCAGCGTCGACCGCGGGTTGTTGGTGATGCCGACGATCAACGCCCCCGCCTCGGCCGCCGTACGGGCCGGGACCAGCACGTCGGGCGTCTCGCCGCTGCAACTGATCGCCACCGCCACGTCGCCGCTCCTGAGCAGTGCCGCGCTGGTCAGCGCCAGGTGGGCGTCGCTGAACGGGTGGCTGGACAGCCCGATGCGCAGCAGCTTCTGCGACATGTCGGCGGCCACGAGTCCCGAGGCCGCGACCCCGTACACGTCCACCCGCCGCGCCGCCGAGATCGCCTGGACGACCTCCCCGAGCCGGTCGGGGTCGAGCTGCGCGGCCGTGTCGGCCAGCGCCTCCGACTCGGCCCGCGCCACCTTGGCGATCACGTCCGTCAGCGGGTCGTCGGGCGCGAGGTCGCCGGGCACCAGGCGCTCGGGCTCCTTGGCCACGGCCGCGGCCAGCGCGAAGCGCATCTGCGAGTACCCGGCGAAGCCGAGCGCCCGAGCCGTCCGCACGATCGTCGCCTCGCTCGTCCCGGACACCCCGCTGAACTCGGTGATCGTGCTCCGCACGACCAGCCCGGGGTCCTCCAGGATGAGACGCGCGATGGCCTGCGCCGCCGGGGTGAGCGAGGGCAGCACCGCGCGTACGGCCGCGACCGGGTTCGCCGGCTCGGCGCTCATCTGAGCAGCCATTCCGCCGCGGCCAGCGCGGACACCCGGGAGATCCCGTGGGTGGCGACGTGGGTGGCGCCCTGGGGCGGAGCCGGGATGCCGGTGTCCACCACGATCAGGTCGGGCCGCAGCGCCAGCGCCCTGGCCACCGTGTCGCGCACCCAGGCGTGCCGGGCGGAGTCGTGCACGACCAGCACCACCGGCCGGTCGTCGAACGCGGGCAGCTCGCCCTCCGGCTCCATCTGCGCCCTGGCGGTGTTCGGCAGGAGGGAGGCGAGGGCCGCCGTGATGCCGGTCGGTGTGGCGGGGTCGACGGCCTTGTTGAAGCGGGTGTTGACCTCGACGACCAGCGGTCCCCTGTCGAGCGCGGCCTTGCCGGTCGTGGTCAGCGCCGCCCTGGCGGCCCGCAGGCCCACGCCCTCGTCGACGTCGTCGTGGGCCTGGTCGCGGAGGGCTGACCGGGCGGCGTACCAGGTGGAAAGGTCGCGCACGCGCGCGGCGGCCTCGGCCAGCCGCTCCTCGGGCAGGACGCCCGCGCGGACCGCGGCCACGATCGCGTCGCGGATCTCGTGCAGGCTCTCCTCGGTGGACAGCCCGACGCAGATGGCGTCCACGCCCGCGCCGAGCGCGCGCACCGCGATCTCGCCGGGGCCGAACATGGCGGCCACCGCCCGCATCTCGATCGCGTCGGTGACGAGCATTCCGTCGAAACCGAGCTCGCCCCTGAGGAGTTCGGTCATGACGGTACGGCTCAGCGTCGCCGGCCCCGACGGATCGAGTGCGGGCACGAGCAGGTGGCCGGACATGATCGAGCGCACCCCGGCGCCGATCGCGGCCCGGAACGGCGGCAGGTCGCGTTCCATGAGGACCTCGCGCGAGGCGTGCACCGTGGGCAGCGCGAGGTGGGAGTCGGTTACCGTGTCACCGTGCCCGGGGAAATGCTTGGCGCAGGCGGCCACGCCCGCGCCCTGGACGCCGTTGACGTAGGCGACCGTGTGCCGGGCGACCAGCTCGGGGTCGGGCCCGAACGACCGCACGCCGATCACCGGGTTGTCCGGGTTGGCGTTCACGTCGGCGGAGGGCGCGTAGTCGAGCGTGATGTCCAGGTCCGCCAGCATCCTGCCGATCTGGCGGCCCACCTGCTCGGTGAGCTTCACGTCGTCCACCACGCCCAGCGCCCGGTTGCCGGGGAAGGAGCTGCCGGCCATGACCTCCAGCCGGGTGACGGTGCCGCCCTCCTCGTCGATCGCCACGACCGTGCCGGGGTTCTCGGCGCGGAACTGCCGGATGAGCGGCTCGTCGATGGCGTTGCGGGCGAACAGCACCACACCGCCCAAACCCTCGCCCAGAGCCCGGCGCAACCAGTCGGGGGCGGAGGTTCCCTCGAACCCCGGATGCAGCACTGTCATCGCCAGTCTGTACAGGTCACCGCTCATCGGCATTTTCCTTCACAGTTGTTGATCTGAAGGTAATTTTCTGTCATCGTCGCCCTCGACACAACCACTTCCGAGAGGCCACCCCCCATGCCCAGCAGAAGGACTCTCCTGAAGGGCCTCGCCCTCGCCGCCGCCTCCTCCGCCCTCCCGCTGCCCGCCTTCGCCGAAACCGGCTACGTTCCCCCGCTGCGGCAGATGCGCGGCATGTGGATCGCGTCGGTGGTCAACATCAACTGGCCCTCGAAGATGGGGCTGAGCGCCGATGAGCAGAAGGCCGAGTTCCTCGCCTGGCTGGACGTGGCCGTGCAGCGCAAGCTCAACTCGGTGTTCGTGCAGATCCGGCCGACGGCGGACGCCTTCTGGCCGTCACCGTTCGAGCCGTGGTCGCAGTATCTGACCGGCACCCAGGGGCAGGACCCCGGCTATGACCCGCTCGGGTTCGCCGTGGCGGAGACCCACAAGCGGGGACTGGCCTTTCACGCGTGGTTCAACCCGTACCGCGTCTCGATGCAGCCCGACCCGGCCAAGCTGCACCCCGACCACCCCGGGCGCAAGCACCCCGACTGGATCCTGCCGTTCGGCGGCAAGCTCTACTACAACCCCGGCATGCCGGAGGTCCGCAAGTTCTGCCAGGACGCCATGATGGACGCGGTCACCCGCTACGACATCGACGGCCTGCACTTCGACGACTACTTCTACCCGACCAACACCACGGCCTTCGACGACAGCGCCGCCTTCGCGCGGCACGGCGCCGGCTTCCCCGACCTGGCCACCTGGCGGCGCCACAACGTCGACCTCATGGTCCAGGAGATGCAGCAGCTCGTGCTGCGGGCCAAGCCGGAGATCGCCTGGGGCATCAGCCCGTCGGGCATCTGGCGCAACAAGGCCAGCGACCCGCTCGGCTCGGAGACCAGCGGCGGCCAGTCCTACGACAACCTGCACGCCGACACCCGTGGCTGGGTCAAGAAGGGCTGGCTGGACTACATCGCGCCGCAGCTCTACTGGTACATGGGGCAGCCGCCGGCCGACTACACCAAGCTCGTGCCGTGGTGGTCGGACGTGGCGAGCGGCACGAAGACGCTGCTGTGGATCGGGCAGGCGGCGTACAAGGCCGGCGACCCCGCCCAGGCGGCCGAGTGGCAGGTTCCGGGCGAGCTGTCCAAGCACCTGACGCTCAACCGGAACCACCCGGAGATCGGCGGCGACATCTGGTACAACGCCAACGACGTCAAGGTGGACCGGATCGGGTCGATCTCGACCGCCGTCGCCGACCACTACCAGCGGCCCGCGCTCGCGCCCGTGCTGCCCAGGCTCGCCGGCGGCAAGGCGCCCAACCCGCCGTATCTTGCGCACGCGGTGCGCAAGCAGGGCGGCGTCGAGGTGCGGGCGGTGGCCACCGGCAGGGCGACGCCCTTCCTGTTCGCCATCTACCGCTTCGACCGCAGCGCTCCGGCCGACGCCTTCGCCAACGCGCGCAACCTGGTCGCGGTCGTGCCGCTCGACCGTAACCAGGCCGTCTGGACCGACCCCGAAGGTCAGCGCGGCCACCACTACTACGTGGTCGCGGTGGACCGGGCCAACAGGACCAGCGAGCCGAGCAGCGGAATCAAGGTGACCTAGGGGCCAGCCTCGGAGCATGCTACGCCTGCGCGCGTCGCCGGCCGATTCCTGACCGGCGACGAGCCCGGCGGGTCGCCCCGAGGGGGCGCTCGCCGCTGCTCATGGCCGTGCCGCTGGGGCCACGGTCGAAGGTTTCGACGCTGCCGGAACCCCTCGCCGTAGCCCCGGTCGCGATCCGTCGTTAAGAAGCCCTGCGCCCGGCCGCCGATGGCTGCTCGGCCGCGGGTCCCGAAGACCGCTGTGGTGGCACCACGGGGGTCGGGCGGACCAGACCGAGCGCGACGACCTCATTGGCCAGCCGTGTGCGCCGGTTGGTGCCCTCGGGAATCCGGAACTTCTGGTAGAGCCGCAGCAGATGTTGCTTGACCGCGGCCTCGGTCACGACCAGGTCGTCGGCGATCTCGCGTGCGGTCGCCGGGGCGACGAACGCCTCATCCGACAGCGCCGGCCTGCAGAGCGAGGTCAGCACATCGACCTCGCGCCTGGTCAGCTCGGGCGCCGCCGCCCTGCGCAGCTCGACCTCAGGGGCGAAGTCCTCACGAGGGACTCCGCCGATGCGACCCCGCGCCGCGCCGAAGGAAACGACGTCGCCGTCGTCAAGGACCCTCCGGGCGATCGGCCTGCCGTTCACCCGTGTGCCGTTCCTGGACAAGCCCAGGTCGACGACATACAGGTAGGGTCCTCGTCTGACGAACTCGGCATGGAGTCGAGACACGCTCGGATCGGTGAGCCGGATATCGACACCCCGGCCCCTTCCGACCGTCGTGATCTCGGGGCGCAACGGGACCACCTCGCCAGTGTCCTCGATGCGTATGAACGGCCCCTCCACGGCAGTTCCTCCCCAGGTAGCCCGCCGTAACTATTACTACAGCTCCGGCTTACCCAACCGAGGGGATGCGGAATCTCCTTTGCCGAAAGCAGAATCCCTCGTGAAATTGGTCTGGACCTTTGCAGTCGGTTTTACCTGCTCACGGGTAGACTTCGGACGAAGATAAGCGGAGGAATCACTCATGGCGGACAAGCCCACGAAAGGTCTGGCCGATGTCGTCGCCGCGTCCACAGCGCTGAGCGACATCGACGGAAAGGCCGGTCGCCTCTTCTACCGTGGATACGACATCCACGACCTGGCCGGCCGCGCGACGTTCGAGGAGACCGCGCACCTGCTCCAGCGTGGCAAGCTGCCCACCCGTTCCGAGCTGGCCGCCTACGGCGACGAGCTGGCGCGGGGCCGGGAGCTGGGCGCCCTCCTGTCCGCGAACATCGCCGAAATAGCCGAGAAACAGAAACCGATGGAGGCGCTGCGCTCGCTGGTGTCGCTGGCCGGCGCGGACGATCCGGACAAGGACTCCATCGACCCCGAGGCCAACCTGCGCAAGGCCGCCCGGCTGGTCGCGCAGCAGCCCCTGCTGGTGGCCCACTACCACGCCGCCCGCACCGGAGGCAGCGCCCCTGAGCCGGACCCCTCGCTGAGCATCGCCGCGAACTTCCTGCTCCAGGTCACCGGCCGCACCCCCGGGCCGCGCGAGGTCGAGATCTTCGACGAGTGCCTGGTCCTGCACGCCGACCACACCATGAACGCCTCCACGTTCGCCGCCCGCGTCTGCGCCGCGACCCTGTCGGACATGCACTCCGCCATCGTCGCCGCCATCGGCACCCTCAAGGGCCCCTTGCACGGCGGGGCGAACGAGCAGGTCATGAAGACGCTGGAGTCGCTGGCTCCCGGTGGTGTGGCGCAGGCCGTACGCGACAAGCTGGCCGCGGGCGAGAAGATCATGGGCTTCGGGCACCGCGTCTACAAGACCGAGGACCCCCGCGCCACCCACCTGCGCAGGATGTCCGCCGAGCTGGCCGAGTCCACCGGCGACGACACCTACTACCGGATGTCCAAGGAGATGGAAGAGGTCGTCCTCGAGACCAAGGGCCTCTATCCGAACGTCGATTTCTTCGCCGCCTCGGTTTACCACTACCTTGGCATTCCGACCGACCTGTTCACGCCGGTCTTCTCGATCAGCCGCATGTCGGGCTGGACCGCTCACGTCATCGAGCAGCACGCCGACAACCGGCTGATCCGCCCTGACAGTGAGTACATCGGTGAGACGGACCAGAAGTGGAAGCCGATAGACGAACGGTGAGCGACAGCACCGGGCGCGAGCGCTGGGGGCCGTATCCGCTGATTCTGGCGGGTGCGGCCATCGGCGTGCTCGTGATCTTCGTGATGAGCCCGCGCTGGGGCGGGTTCGCGCTGGGCGCGGTCATCATGATCGCCGCCGCCCTCCGCTTCGCCGGGTACGGCGGTCAGCTGGCCATCAGGAGCAAGAAGAACGACGTCATCACGCTGTCCGCGTTCGGATTCGTGCTCGTGCTGACCTCGCTTCTGCTCTACAACAACGAGCTGAAGGCCCTGATCCTGTCCCTTTTGGCCCCGTGACCTGAGGGTCCGATAGCCTCAACGCATCAATTCATTGAAGGGGAACCATTCGCATGCCCAAGATCAAGGTGGAGGGGCCCGTCGTCGAGCTTGACGGCGACGAGATGACCCGGATCATCTGGCAGTTCATCAAGGACCAGCTGATCCTGCCCTACCTCGACGTCGACCTGAAGTACTACGACCTCGGCATCGAGCACCGAGACGCGACCGACGACCAGGTCACCATCGACTCCGCCAACGCCATCAAGAAGTACGGCGTCGGTGTGAAGTGCGCCACCATCACCCCGGACGAGGCCCGGGTCGAGGAGTTCGGTCTCAAGAAGATGTGGAAGTCCCCGAACGGGACGATCCGCAACATCCTCGGCGGTGTCATCTTCCGCGAGCCGATCATCATGTCGAACGTGCCGCGCCTCGTTCCCGGCTGGACCAAGCCGATCGTCGTCGGCCGTCACGCCTTCGGTGACCAGTATCGCGCCACCGACCTGAAGATCCCGGGCGAGGGCACGCTGACCCTGACGTACACGCCGAAGGACGGCTCCGAGCCGATCGAGCTCGACGTGTACGACTTCCCCGGCAGCGGCATCGCGATGGCGATGTACAACCTGGACGAGTCGATCCGCGACTTCGCGCGCGCGTCGATGCGCTACGGCCTCAACCGCAACTACCCGGTCTACCTCTCCACGAAGAACACGATCCTGAAGGCGTACGACGGCCGCTTCAAGGACATCTTCGCCGAGGTCTACGAGACCGAGTTCAAGAGCGAGTTCGAGCAGGCCGGCCTGACCTACGAGCACCGCCTGATCGACGACATGGTCGCCGCGGCGATGAAGTGGGAGGGCGGCTACGTCTGGGCCGCGAAGAACTACGACGGCGACGTCCAGTCCGACACGGTCGCCCAGGGCTTCGGCTCGCTCGGCCTGATGACCTCGGTCCTGATGACCCCCGACGGCCGGACCGTCGAGGCCGAGGCCGCGCACGGCACCGTGACCCGTCACTACCGCCAGCACCAGCAGGGCAAGCCCACCTCCACCAACCCGATCGCCTCGATCTTCGCGTGGACGCGTGGTCTGGCCCACCGCGGCAAGCTCGACAACACCCCCGCGGTGACCGAGTTCGCCAACAAGCTGGAGGAGGTCTGCGTCGAGACCGTCGAGGGCGGCCAGATGACCAAGGACCTCGCGCTCCTGGTCGGCGGCGACGCCAAGTGGCTCACCACCCAGGACTTCCTGGCGGCGCTGGACGAGAACCTCAAGAAGAAGATGGCCTGACCGTCTCCCTCAGTGTGAAAGGGCCGCCTTCGGGCGGCCCTTTCCCATGTCTTGACGGTGCGGCGGCGTGCCGTAGTTGATCAGCTGGGTAAGAGCCTCCTCGTAACAGTCGTACGCGTCTCGGGGGGTTCGGATGCGACTGCGTATTTTGGGTGGGGTGGGACTGGTCGCCGCCGCCGCGCTCGTGGCCGGCTGCGACTCGCAGCAGCCCGACACCGCCAAGCTGACGGACACCAAGGCGAACGCCGCCGCCAAGGTCAAGGCGGGTAAGGCCGCCAAGACGAAGGCCGCGGCCAAGGTCAAGGCGAACGAACTGGGGCAGATCCCGGTGCTGATGTGGCATCGGATCGTGCCCAAGCCACAGACGACGGACGACAGGTCGCCGCAGCAGTTCAGGGCGGACCTGGAGCGGCTGGTCAGGGAGGACTACGTACCGGTCACGGCCGCCGAGATGGTGGCCGGGAAGATCGACATTCCGGCCGGCAAGCATCCCGTCGTCCTGACCTTCGACGACTCCTCGCCCTCCCAGCTCACCCTGAACGAGATGGGCGTCCCTCAGAAGGACACCGCGGTCGCGATCCTGAAGGAGGTGGCCGCCAAGCACAAGGGGTGGCGGCCGGCGGCCACGTTCTACGTGACGCGGGACATGTTCGGCAAGACCGTCCGGGAGGAGCAGGCGCAGGCGCTGCTCTGGCTCAAGGACAACGGCTTCGAGATCGGCAACCACACCCGCGACCACCTCAACCTGCGGGGCCGCTCGCAGAAGGAGGTCGAGGAGCAGATCGGCACGATCGGCAAGCAGATCAACTCGCTGTCCTACGTCAACCCGACGACGATCGCCCTGCCGTACGGGAACCAGCCGCGCAACAAGCAGTGGGCCATGCGCGGCAAGCAGTACAACCACCATGGAGCGTTCCTGGCCGGGTACACGCCCGCGCCCGCGCCCTTCAGCAAGTCGTTCGACGCGGCCGGGATTCCGCGGATCAAGGTCATGGAGAAGAAGGGCGACTGCGCCCAGTTCTGCTCGGCGGCCTGGCTCGACTGGCTCAAGAACAACCCGGACATGCGCTACACCTCCGACGGAGATGTGAGCACGGTGGCCTATCCCAAGTACAAGACCCCGTACCTGCGCAAGTCCTTCACCACCTGGAGCCTGCCCTACTGACCCGCCGCACTTCGGTACATGTCCCTTCGCTCAGAGGGCACGTGGGGCCGGCCTGTGGGAGCCGGCCGCACGTCGGCACCACTGGCCCGCCTCTCTCCGCGGAGGTCCTTCGAGAGAACGGGTGAGGTCGGTTCTCGTCACGGTGGCGGGCGGAGCCAGCGGGCGGTGAAGGTGATGCCCGCCGTGTGGAGGCGGTCGATGAGGGGGCGGCCCATGGCGGATGCCGTCGTGAGCTGCCCCGCCAGGTCGGGTACGTCGTCGAAGGCCAGGCAGAGCGCCGACTCCGCGAGCATCTTGGCCGTCTCGTCGTACCCGGGATCGCCGCCCGCGACCTCGGTCACCACCCGCTCGCCACCCCCCTCGCCCACCACCGTGACCTTGAACCAGCTCCGCGCCCGCCGCTCGGCAGAAGGCCCGTCGCCGGGCTCGATCAGGCCCTGGAGCCAGCCGCGGGAAGGCGGGAACTGGGCGAGCACCGCCAGCGCGCCCGCGCCGGCGACCGTGGTCAGCGCGGCGGGCAACGTCTTGACCGCGTAATACTGCCGGTAGGTGAAGTCGGGGCCGTAGCGGTCGAGCAGGCGGGCGGAGTAGCCGACGATCTGGTGGTCGAGGCTGGGCATGGGCAGGGCCCAGCCGCCGACGTACCGCAGGCCGCCGGGCAGGGAGCTGACGCGGCGGCCCCGCGGCCTGATCTCGGCCGAGCGGCGCCGGGTGCCCGCCTCGACGGTCTGGCGGGCGCGGCCGAGTACGGAGACCGCGGTGGCCAGGGTGCCGCCCGACGGCCGCCCGTTGGACCGCAGGAAGGCGCTGACCTTGAGTGGGACGTCCTTGGGCAGCCGGGTGACGGTGTGCAGGACGCCGAGGTCGTACGGGATGGAGTCGAAGCCGCACGCGTGCACGAGCTTCGCGCCCGTTCTGGCGGCCCGGTCGTGGTAGCGCATGTACACGCGGTCCACGAACTCGGACTCGCCCGTGAGGTCCAGGTAGTGGGTGCCCGCGTCGGCGCACGCGGCGACGAGCGGTTCGCCGTACCGCGTGTAGGGGCCGACCGTCGTGGCGAGGACGCGGGTCTGACGGGCGAGGTCGGCCAGCGCGAGCGGGTCCGTGGCGTCGGCGAGCAGGATCGGCGCGTCGAGCCCGAGCCGCTCCAGTTTGGCGCGGTCGCGCCCGGCCAGCGCCCAGCGGGTGTCAGGACCGGCGGCCCGCGCGAGGTAGGCGGCCGTGAGCGCGCCCGTGAAGCCGCTCGCTCCGAAAAGGACGATGTCATAGGGGCGGTCCATGGTGCTCGGCCTCCTTCGCGCGGCTGTCGGGATCACTGTCGCACGGCCCGCTGATCGGACTGGCGCAGACCGGGCGTTTTGCGCAAAGAGTCAAAGCCGTGACGTCACGAAGCCTTAACGGATCCCTGTGAAGTTGCTGAGCGTCGTAAAGTTTGCGTCGTTGGGGTTCTGAACACGTGGGGATGACGAATGCCGCAAATCTCGCCGCTGGTGGCCGGCGATCCCACTGAGCTGGGGTCATTCCGGCTGTCCGGACGGGTCGGGGAAGGTGGCCAGGGCATCGTCTACCTGGGCGTCAACGACGAGGGCGAGCGGGCAGCGATCAAACTGCTGCACGTGAAGTTCAGCGGTGACACCATCGCCAGGTCGCGCTTCGCCAGGGAGTTGAAGGCGGCGCAACGGGTGGCGTCGTTCTGCACGGCCCGGGTCATGGAGGCCGACCTCGACGGCGACACCCCCTACATCGCCAGCGAATACATCGACGGCCGTCCCCTCCGCGAGATCGTCGAGACCGACGGGCCGCTCACCGGCACGGTGCTCGACCGGCTGGCCATCGGCACCGCCACCGCGCTCACCGCGATCCACCACGCCTCGATCGTCCACAGGGACTTCAAGCCCGACAACGTGCTGATCGCCGCCGACGGCCCGCGCGTGGTCGACTTCGGCATCGCCCGCATCATCGACTCCACCGGCACGATCACCAGCCGCGCCATCGGAACCCCCGCCTACATGGCCCCCGAGCAGATCGCCGGCGACGACATCGGGCCCTACACCGACGTGTTCTCGTGGGGCGCGACGATCGCCTTCGCGGCGACCGGCGAGACCGCCTTCGAGGGCAAGTCCATCGCGGTGGTCCTCAACCGGATCCTCAACCACGAGGTCGACGTCGGCATGATGCCGGAGCCGCTGCGGAGCGTGGTGCGCTCCGCGCTGGCCAAGTCGCCGGCCGAGCGGCCCTCCGCCGACCAGATCCTGCTGCGGCTGCTCGGGCAGTCGTCCACGGTGGGGGCCTCCACGGCCGTGCTCACCAGGGGCGTGCAGGTGGCCAGCGACGACACCACGCCGTTCACCCGGGTGTCGGCCGGATCCATCACCGACCAGCCGGGCCGCCAGAGCTCCGTGGTGCCGCCCCAGCCCGCGACGCCCCCTCCAGGGGCCACAGGGCAGCACGGGGCCATCACAGGGCAGCACAGCGCCGCCACAGGGCAGCACGCCGCCGTCGGCCCCACGGGGCCGTCCGGTGCGATGGTGCCGCCGGAGGGGGGTGGGGCGCCGTACCCGACGCCGGAGCCCCCCGCGCGGCGCGGGCGGGCGAAGGTGTGGATCGCGCTGAGCACCGTGGTGGCGCTGCTCGCCGCCGCCGTCGCCCTCTACATGAGCGGCCGGCTCCCGCTGGCGTTCGGCGGGCCGCCTGACACCAAGGAAGAGCCCGAGGCGGAACTGCCCGGCTCGTTCGCCAGTGTGGTCGACAAGGTGGCTCGGACCGGCAAGATCGTGATCGGGGTGAAGGGCGACCTGCCGGGCCTGGGGCTGCAGAATGGCGACGACTTCCAGGGCATGGAGGTCGAGTTCGCCAAACGCGTCGCCACCGAGCTGGGGGCGAAGGAGACGACGTTCGTCCGGGTCGGCGGCGGGCGCGCCCGCGCCGACGCCGTCGCCGAGGGCACGGCCGACCTGGTCATCGCGACCTACTCCATCGACAAGAGCGAGACGCAGTTCGCGGGCCCGTACTATCTGGCCCACCAGGACGTCCTGGTCCGCGCGGGCAGCGGCATCGACTCGATCGGTGAGCTGGCGGGCAAGAAGATCTGCGCCCCGAACAACCCGTCGGTGAGCGCCGTACAGGACCAGGTGAAGGTCGAGCCGGTCATGGCCGGCGACTACGCCGCCTGCATGGACATGCTGCGGAGCGGCAAGGTCGACGCGGTGCCCGGCGACGATCTCATCCTGGCCGGGTTCGCGGGCCGGGAGCAGAACCTGCGCTACAAGATCCTCGGCGCCAAGCTCTCCAACGAGCGCTACGCCGTCGCCATGAGGGACGGCGACGCGGCGACGTGCAAGGCGGTCCGGGCGGTGATCGCCGACCTTTACCAGACCGGTTTCATGGAGCGGCTCCTGACCAGCCAGTTCGGCAAGGTCGACTTCAAACCGGAGCTGAAAGTGCCCGCGATGGAAACCTGCTGATGACGAGCAGGTAACATCCCGAACGTCAATGAATCGTGCCGCGAGTTAGGGGAAGGCCATGGCGTCGTCAGCCACTGTGCCCGTCAAGGTGACCGTCACCGGAGCCGCCGGCCAGATCGGCTACGCATTGCTGTTCCGCATCGCGTCGGGGCAGTTGCTCGGCGCCGACGTGCCGGTCAAGCTCAGCCTGCTGGAGATCCCGGCGGCGGTGAAGGCGGCCGAGGGCACCGCGATGGAGCTGGACGACTGCGCGTTCCCGCTGCTGTCCGGCATCGAGATCACCGACGACCCCAACGTCGCCTTCGCCGGGGCCAACGTCGCGCTGCTGGTCGGCGCCATGCCGCGCAAGGCCGGCATGGAGCGCGGTGACCTGCTCGGCGCCAACGGCGGCATCTTCGGGCCGCAGGGCAAGGCCATCAACGACCACGCCGCCGACGACATCAAGGTGCTCGTCGTGGGCAACCCGGCCAACACCAACGCGCTCATCGCCCAGCAGAACGCGCCCGACGTGCCCGCCGACCGCTTCACCGCGATGACGCGGCTCGACCACAACCGCGCGCTGTCCCAGCTCGCCGCCAAGCTCCAGGTCCCGGTCTCCGAGATCAAGAACATGACGATCTGGGGCAACCACTCCGCGACCCAATACCCCGACCTTTTCCACGCCGAGGTGGGTGGCAAGGTCGCGGCCGAGCAGGTCGAGCAGGGGTGGCTGCGCGACACGTTCATCCCGACGGTGGCCAAGCGCGGCGCCGCCATCATCGAGGCCCGTGGCGCCTCCTCGGCCGCCTCGGCCGCCAACGCCGCGATCGACCACGTCTACGACTGGGTCAACGGCACCGACTGGACCTCGGCGGCCGTGGTCTCCGACGGCTCGTACGGCGTACCCGAGGGTCTCATCTCGTCGTTCCCCGTGCGTGCGGCGAACGGCCGGTTCGAGATCATCCAGGGCCTGGAGATCGACGCCTTCTCCCGCGAGCGCATCGACGCCAGCGTCGGCGAGCTGGCCGAGGAGCGCGACGCGGTGAAGGAGCTCGGCCTCATCTGAGCCACCGCCTGACGAACGCGCGCTTCCCACAGGGGGCGCGCGTTCATCGTTTCTGCACCCCAGGCACGCCCGGCGACGACACCGGTTGCACGGCCGGCGCCGTCTGGGGCGTCGCGTAGATCACGCCGCCCGCGGCCATGAGGCTGCCCACCATGACGAGCGCGCCGAAGCGCAGCCTCGTGACCCTTGGTGAAAAGCTCCTCACATTTCGATATCCCAGCACATATCGCAGCGCCGCATGGCTAATTCCCGGAAAGCGCTCCCCAGGCGTCCGAGACGATGTCCCGCAGCGACGCCCGCTCGGCCTTCCACCCCAGCTCTCGCTGGATCTTCGCGGACGAGGCCACCAGCACGGCCGGATCGCCGGGCCGCCGGTCGCCGAACTCCACGGGGATCGCGTGCCCGGTCACCTCACGGCAGACCGCGATCACCTCCTGCACGGAGAACCCGGCGCCGCTGCCCAGGTTGTAGATCCTGTGCTCGCCGGGAGTGGCCGCGTCCAGCGCCAGCAGGTGGGCCTTGGCCAGGTCGGAGACGTGGACGTAGTCGCGTACGCAACTGCCGTCGGGCGTCGGGTAGTCGGTGCCGAACACGCTCACCGACGCGCGCTCGCCGGTCGCGACCTTCAGCACGTTGGGGATGAGGTGGGTCTCGATCGTGTGCCGCTCGCGGTAGCGGCCGTAGGCGCCCGCCACGTTGAAGTAGCGCAGGCTCACCGCGCCCAGCCCGCGCAGCCCCGCGTACGCGCTCAGCGCCGTGTCCACGGCCAGCTTGGAGGCGCCATAGGGGTTGGTCGGCCGGGTCGGGTCGCTCTCCTCGATCGGCGAACGCTCCGGCTCCCCGTACGTGGCCGCCGTCGAGGAGAACACGATCCGCCCCACGCCCCGCTCCCGCATGGCGTCGAGCAACGCCAGCGTGCCGCCCAGGTTGTTGGCCCAGTAGAGCCCCGGCTTCGCCACCGACTCGCCCACCAGCGACTTGGCCGCGAAGTGCAGCACCGCGTCCATGCCGTCCAGCGCGTCGTGCGCCTCGGTGATGCTCGCCTTGACGAACCGGGCCCCCGGGGGCACGGCGTCCTCATGCCCCGTTGACAGGTCGTCGAGTACGGTCACCTCGTGTCCCGCCTCTATGAGCTGCGCCGCGACGACGCTGCCGACATATCCGGCACCTCCCGTGACCAGCAGCCTCATGTGTACTCCTGTTCAAATATGTTTGATTTTGTACGGCTTGCCGTTCAGCATACGCGGGAAACCCGACGAGTACGCTGCCAACCACCATGTTTGACACCGTCGCGGCCAACATCGCCCTGGTCCTGCTGTTCATCCTGATCGGAGGCTTCTTCGCCGCCGCCGAAATGGCCATGGTCTCCCTGCGGGACAGCCAGCTCCGCAGGATCGCGGGGCAGGGCCGCAGAGGCGAGCGTGTCGCCAAGCTGGCCCGAGACCCCAACCGTTTCCTGTCCGCCGTGCAGATCGGCGTCACCGTGGCGACCATGCTGTCGGCCGCGTTCGGCGCCGACCGGCTCGCCGCCCAGCTCGTGCCGGTGCTGGAGGGCTGGCGGGTGCCGGTGGCCGTGGCGCCCGTGCTGGCGCTCGTGCTGGTGACGCTGGCGATCTCGTACGTGTCCCTGGTCCTCGGGGAGCTGGCGCCCAAGCGCCTGGCGCTGCAGCGGGCCGAAGGGCTGTCGCTGTTCGTGGCCCCGTTCCTCGACCGCCTCGCGTCCCTGTCGCGCCCGATCATCTGGATGTTGTCCAAGTCCACCGACGGCGTGGTCAAGCTGCTCGGCGGCAACCCCAAGGCCGACAGGGAGGAGGTCACCACCGAGGAGCTGCGCGACATGGTGGTCGGCCACACCGACCTGACCGCCGACGAGCGCAAGCTCATCGCCGAGGTCTTCGCCGCCGGGAAACGGCAGCTCAGGGAGGTGATGCTGCCGCGCACGGAGGTGGAGTTCATGGAGGCCGACACCCCGCTCAACGAGGCGGCGCGCCTGGCCGCCACGCTCCCGCACTCGCGCTTCCCGGTCTACCGCGAGTCCTACGATGAGATCATCGGCTTCGTCCACGTACGCGACCTGCTGGAGCCCGAGCTCGCCGGTCGCACCGAGCCGATCAGCGCGGTCGTGCCCATCAGGCCGGCCAAGTTCGTGCCCGCCTCCAAGCGCCTGCTCACCACCCTCAACGAGATGCGCGACGAGGGCCAGCACCTGGCGATCGTGGTCGACGAATACGGCGGCACGGCCGGCATCGTCACCATGGAGGACCTGGTCGAGGAGCTGATCGGCGACATCAGGGACGAGTACGACGTCGAGGAGGACGTCGTGATCCTGCCCGCCGGCGAGATCGAGCTCGACGGCCTGACCAACCTCAACGACTTCGTCACCGAGACCGGCATCCGGCTGCCCGACGGCCCTTACGAGACGCTGGGCGGCTTCGTCATGGCCATGCTGGGCCACGTTCCCGACGCCGGGGAGCGGGTCGAGTTCTCGGGCTTCGAGCTGGCCGTCACCGAGCTGGACGGCCGCCGTATCGCCCGGGTGAGAGTGAAACGCCGACAGGTCGCCGAGTCGCCGCCCGAGCAGGATTCCTGACACAATTGCCTGCTATGGCCAGACCTCGTGTACTCTCCGGCATCCAGCCCACAGCGGACTCCTTCCACCTGGGCAACTACCTGGGTGCGGTTCGCCAGTGGGTCACTATGCAGGAGACCCACGACGCCTTCTACTGCGTGGTCGATCTGCACGCGATCACCGTGCCGACCGAGCCCGCCATGCTGCTCCGCCGCACCCGCGTGGCCGCCGCGCAGTTGTTCGCCGCCGGTCTCGACCCGGAGCGTTCCACTGTCTTCGTGCAGTCGCACGTGCGCGAGCACACCGAGCTGGCGTGGATCCTGATCTGCCTCACCGGCATGGGCGAGGCGGGCCGGATGACGCAGTTCAAGGACAAGTCGGCCAAGTTCGGCGAGAGCGCGGCCAGCGTCGGCCTGTTCACCTATCCGATCCTGCAGGCCGCCGACATCCTGCTCTACCAGGCCAACCGGGTGCCGGTGGGGGCGGACCAGAAGCAGCACCTGGAGCTCACGCGCGACCTGGGCCAGCGGTTCAACCACCGCTACGGTGACACGTTCACGCTGCCCGAGCCGTACATCCTCAAGGAGGTCGAGAAGATCACCGACCTCCAGGACCCGACGGCGAAGATGTCGAAGTCGTCCTCCAGCCCCGCGGGCATCCTCGACGTGCTGGAGCAGCCCGGGCCGCTGCGCAAGAAGGTCATGCGCGCGGTGACCGACACGGGCTCCGAGGTGCTGTTCGACGAGGAGAACAAGCCCGGCATCTCCAACCTGCTGCGCATCCAGTCAGCGCTGACCGGCACGCCCATCCCCGAGCTGGTGGCCCGCTACGAGGGCCAGGGCTACGGCACGTTCAAGAAGGACGTGGCGGAGGCGGTGGCCGAGACGTTCACGCCGATCAGGGAGCGCACGGAGAAGCTGCTGTCGGACGAGGCGGAGCTCGACCGCCTGCTGGCGATCGGCGCGCAGCGCGCGTCGGCGGTGGCCAAGGAGACCATGGCGCAGGTGCGTGAGCGGGTGGGCTTCCTGCCCACGCCGTAACCATCTCTGTCGCAAGGGCCGGGCACTGTCCGGCCCTTTTTCATGCCCGGGTTGCGCACGCCACGCTCTCATGCGTACAGTGTTCGCATATAAGGAACTTTGTACGCGAGAGGTGAACGACGTGATGGACCGTCATCCGCGACGCTGGCTGATCCTGGTGGTGCTGTGCCTGAGCACGGCCGTGCTGGTGATCGACAACATGGTGCTCAACGTGGCGATCCCGCCGCTGGCCGAGGACCTGGGGGCGAGCGCCCAGGACATCCAGTGGATCATGGAGTCGTACATGCTGGTCTTCGCCGGACTGCTGCTCACGGCGGGCGGCCTGTCCGACCGGTACGGCCGCCGCCGGGTCCTGATCATCGGGCTGGCGTTGTTCGGGCTCGCCTCGCTGGCCGCCACCTTCGCCACCGATCCCGGCCAGCTCATCCTGGCCCGCGCCGTGATGGGCGTCGGCGGTGCGCTGATCATGCCGAGCACCCTGTCGATCCTGATCACCGTGTTCGACGAGGACGAGCGGCGCAAGGCCATGGCCGCCTGGAGCGCGGTCGCGATGACCGGGCTGATCGGCGGCCCCGTGCTGGGCGGCGTGCTCATCGCCTGGTTCTGGTGGGGCGCGGTGTTCCTGATCAACGTGCCGATCGCGATCGGGGCCATCGTCGCCGCCGTCGTGCTGATGCCCGAGTCCAAAGGGCCGTGGAGCAAGCCCGACCCGCTGGGCGCGATCCTGTCCGTGGCCGGCATGACCGCGCTGGTCTATACGATCATCGAACTGCCCGTCCACGGCCTCGGCCGGGTGAGCACGCTGGTCTCGCTCGTGGTGGCGGTCGGCTCGCTGGCCGCGTTCGTGATCTGGGAGCTGCGCACCCCGTCGCCGATGGTCCCGCTGGAGCTGTTCAAGAACCGGAACTTCAGCGGTGCCAGCGTCTCCCTCACCCTGGTCCAGATCGGCAACGGCGGCCTGCTCCTCGTCCTCACCCAGTACCTGCAGTTCGTGCTCGGCTACACGCCTACGGAGGCCGGGCTGGCCTTCCTTCCCATGGCGGTGGCCTCCCTGTCCTGCAACGCCCTGGGCGCCGCGCTCGGCGCCAGGGTCGGCAACCGCGCCCTGGCCGCCGGTGGGCTGGTCGTGGTGGCGGGCGCGTTCGGGCTGCTGGCGACCGTGTCGGCCGGTGACGGGTTCGTGGTGACCGGGGCGGCGCTGTTCCTGCTGGGCGCCGGTGGCGGCCTGGCGGTCCCGGCGGCCATCACGGCGCTGATGGGCGCGGTGCCCGCCGAGCGGGCCGGGGTCGGCTCGGCGCTCAACGACACCATCCAGCAGATGGGCGCCGCGCTCGGCGTCGCCATCCTGGGCAGCATCGTGGCCGCGGGCTTCACCGGGGCGATGCCCGGCTCGGCTCCCGAGCAGGCCCGCCGCTCCCTGCCCGACGCCCTGGGGGTCGCGGCTGGGAACGGTGACGCCGGGCTGGCACAGGTCGCCCGGGACGCCTTCACCGGGGCGATGTCGACGGGCTTCCTCATCAGCGCGGCGGGCGTGCTGATCGCCGCGGCGCTCGCCTTCACGGTCATGCGCCGCCGCCCGGCCCCGGCCGCGGCCGAGGAACCCGCCCTCGTGCCCGCCGGCCACTGATCGGGCGGGACCACGGGACCCCATGGCGGGGGCCCGTGGTCCCGCCCGAAGTTCGTTCGGGCGGCCGAGGATCCGGGCCGCCGTGACCGGCGCGTCGTACACCGGCGGCCGCATTCCCACCACGTACAGGACCCCGGCGAGCACGGCCACCACGACCGGATACCGGCGGCGCGGCGTCGTTCAGTCAGTCGACCCGCTTGGTGATCACCTCATCAATGCACCACAACGGCGCGGACCGCGCAAATGCCTCAGGCCGGCCACGCGCCGGCTCGGCGGGTGTGCAGGAGGGCGGCCTGATGGGCGAGGGCGCCGGCGAGGGTGATGGCGTCGGGGCCGTCGATGCGCTGCCGGAGCCCCGCGGCCGTCATCTGAGCCGTGATCGGCCGCCGGAGCACGGCCGTCCACCTGGCCGTGCCCGGCTCGTCGTGCCGGAAACAGATCTTCCACGCCGGGTAGGTGCTACGCAGGACCTCGAGCTGCCGTCCCACGAGATCGCTCTCGGAAGACGCACTCTCCAACGGCATGAAATCATCTCCTCCGCGCGGCCCGGTGCACGCGCAGCAGGGCACGCAGGGCGGCCAGACTGGGCCGGGTGTACCGGACGTCGTCGCGGGCGGCCGTCCAGCTCGATTGATTCCGCTCGAACGCCCACCCGGGAAACTCTCGTGCCGCCTCTTCCAGCAGGCGTTCCATGACGAAATCGGCACTCGGCGCTCGGGTCATGAGCGCAGCGTGGCATCGACACGCCGGTCCGTGACGAACTCGGGCGCAAGATCTGGCAGTTCGCGGACACCGAACTCAGAGTTCGCGGTTCAGATGGGAATGTCGTGCCGCTCGGCCAGATAGCGCACCTCCGGAGCCCACGACGGCCGCGCCCGCCGCGCCAGCGACCGCACCATCTCCCTCAGCAGCAGCTTGTGGTCGAGCTCCTCCGGGCACTCACGCTCGATGCGCAGGAGGTGGAGCAGGCTGGCGGCGTCGTCGCCCAGGTCCTCGCAGGCGCGGGCGACGTGGCCGAGGTGGGTGGTCCGCCGCTCGATCGACGGTGTGCGGCGCAGGTCGATGTCGTCGGCGATCCGCAGCACCGCCTCGGGGCGGCCGGTGTCGTTCTCGATGCTGGCCATGTGGATGGCGACGTTGGTGGGGCCGAAGAAGGCCAGGTCGTAGACGCCCGACCCGTCCTCGACGCGTTCGGCGAGCTGCGCGGCGGGACCGCGTACCCGCTCTCTGGCCTCGTCGTCGTCGCCCATCCGGGCCGCGCCGATCGCGGCGAGCAGGTGCAGGGCGCCGAGCGCCTTGAGGTGGCGGTCGTCGCCGTCGCCGACGTGCGGCTCCAGGAGCTCGATGCCGCGCCGCGCGACGTCGTACGCGATCTGGTGCATGTCGTCCGACAACATCGACTGCCCCAGGTTCCAGTACGCCCACGCGACCATCAGCGGATCCGCCGACTCCTCGGCGAAGCGCATCGCCCGGTCGGCCGCGAGATGCGCCAGGTCCACCCGGCGCAGGTGCTTGAGCACCCCTCTGGCCAGCAGGTACGCGTCCGTGGCCACGCTGTAGGCCGACGGCGTGCGATCAAGGGCCAGGCTCTCGGCGTCGGAGACCAGTGAGGGCAGCGCCGCCATCAGGATCGAGTAGCGGCGCGTCGAGGTGAACCAGGCGTTGCGCGCCGCCGACACCCGTTCTGAGAGCTGCTCGGCGTCGGGCGGCTCGATGTCGGGCGCCATCGAGCGGCACGTGAACAGCGCCCGCTCGATGTCGCTGATCTGCGGCCGGCTCGGCTCATGGGAGTCGCGCGGGGTCTCTCCCAAGAGGACCGCGGTACGTACGCCCAGCACCTTGGCGATCTCCCTGAGCAGGGGGAGCGACGGTGTCCGCTTGCCGTGCTCGATGAGCTCGATGTGCCTGGGGGTGCAGCCGGACTGGGTGGCCAGTGCGGTGGTGCTCATGCCCCGGCGCTCGCGCTGGAGCCTGACCATCTGCCCGGTGCTGATTTCGGCCATGGGCGCGACGCCTCCTGGATCGTTCCCGACATCCCACAGGCTAGGGCTCCCAATGCGCGGCTGCCATGGTTTCGGCCCTGCTCAGGAAGGTTCGCGCCGGGTGTGATGGGCCAGCAGCCGGGTCAGAAATCCGGTGAATTCCTCACGTTCCGGTCGAGTCAGTGGCGCGAGCAGGTCGTCCTGGAGGCTGGAGATCAGCTCGTCCAGCCGGTCGAGCTGCCGGCGGCCCTGGGCGGTGATGGTGATGACGTTGCGGCGGCGGTCGGCGGGGTCGGGGGCGCGCTCCACGAAGCCGCGCTCGGACAGCTCGTTGATGACGGCGACCAGGTCGCTGCGGTAGATGCCGGTGCGGCGGCTCAAGCCGGCCTGGCTCGCAGGGCCGGACTCGCGCAGCGCCACGAGCGCCGCGTAGTGCCATTTACGGGCGTCCGCGCCCGCCAGCCCGTCGCTCACCAGCCGGTCGGAGTGCATCGCGACCAGCGACAACATCCGGCTGGGGAGGACGCGCAGCGGTGCCGGGGTGTCCTGCTCGTCCATGGTGTCCGTCATGCCGGCGATCCTACCCGTTGCGTTAGTCGCACTAACGATGTAACTTCGTTAGTGTCACGAACGTTAGTCACACGAACGAAAGAAGCTCGATATGCCCTTCATCGAGGTGCTCGACTCGACCATGTACTACGAGGACTCCGGCGCCGGCGTCCCCTACGTGTTCCTGCACGGCAACCCCGCCTCCTCGCACGCCTGGCGGAAGGTCATGCCCGGGGTCGCCGCTCCCGGGCGGCGGCTGCTCGCCCCCGACCTCATCGGCATGGGCCGTTCCGGCAAGCCGGATATCCCGTACCGGTTCGCCGACCACGCCCGCTACCTCGACGCCTGGTTCGACGCGCTCGGGCTGGAGGAGGTGGTGCTGGTCGGCCACGACTGGGGCGGCGCGCTCGCCTTCGACTGGGCGGCCCGTCATCCGGGGCGGGTGCGCGGGGTGGCGTTCCTGGAGACCATCGTGCGGGAGATGAGCTGGGCCGACCTGGGCGAGGGGCCCCGTGCGCGGGCCGAGGCCATCCGGGGGCCCGGTGGGGAGGCGCTGGTGCTGGACCAGAACTTCCTCGTGGAGACCGCGTACACCGGCGGGGTGCTGACGCCGCTGGGGGCGGAGGAGCTGGAGCCCTACCTGGCGCCGTACCCGGACCGCGAGAGCCGGCGTCCGCTGCTGGAGTGGGCGCGCTCGTCACCGCTCGACGGCGACCCCGCCGACGTGGCGTCGCGCGTCGCGGGCTACGGCCCGTGGCTGGCCGGCAGTCGTGAGGTCCCCAAGCTGTTGCTGACCTTCGACTCCTCTCCGACGCTCCTGATCACGGAACACATGGCCGCCTGGTGCGCCGGCCACATCGCCGCCCTGGAGATCGAACCCTGCGGCCCGGCCGGCCACCACGCCCAGGAGGACCGCCCCTCGGAAATCGCCACAGCGATCGCGGCCTGGTCCACCCGCCACAACCTCCACTGACCACCCACCCCGCCCCGTCCCATCTCCGAAAGGACCTCGGCCGAAGTGTGGCGGACGGGAAGGGATCTACCGGTAGCGGCGGCGTTTCATCGGGGTGAGGACCTCGCGCAGCGCGTCCGCCGCCCGCCGCACCGCCTCCTCCTCGATCCCCGCCGTAACGTCCGAGTAGGCCCGCGACGAGGCCCCCAGGGCCGAGGTCGCGACCTGCCGCCCGCTCTCCGTCAACTGGACCCAGCGACTGCGCGCGTCCCCAGCGTTGTCCTCACGCTCCACATGCCCGGCCGCCGTAAGCCGCTGCAGCACGTTGCTGATGCCCCCCGAGGTGAGCAGCAGCGCCTTCGACAGCTCGCTCGGCTTCATCCGGTACGGCGGAGCCGCCCGGTTCAGCGCCATCAGCACGTCGAACTCGGCATAGGTCAGCCCCAGCTCCGCCAGCTCGGCCTTGATCGCCTGCTCGAACAGCAGGTGCAGCCGCGAGATCCGTTTGCCGAGCTCAAGCGTGGCGATGAGCGACGACGACATGCCCGCCTCCTTCCAGCGGGGCACCAGCTCGTCGATCTCATCCGGTTTCACGTTCCCGAGGATACCCAGAACCAGATTGCTTTCTGAAAAGCTTCTTATTAAGCTTTCAGGCATGACAACTCTGATCAAGAACGGCGTCGTCATCGACACCGAGCCGCAGCCCGTCGTCCTCGGCCGCGCCGACGTGCGGATCGAGGGCGACGTGATCGCCGAGGTGGGCCCCGGCCTGCCCGACGTCCCCGGCGCGGAGGTCATCGACGCGACCGGCCGGATCGTGCTGCCCGGCTTCGTCGACACCCACCGGCACACCTGGCAGGCCGCCATCAGGGCCGTCGCGCCCGACGTCGACTTCCCCGGCTACATGCGGCGCATCGTCGGCGAGCTCGCCGGCCGCTTCCGCCCGCGGGACGTCTACGCCGGCAACCTGGCGGGCGCGCTGGAGAGCCTCGACACGGGCGTCACCACGCTGCTCGACTGGTCGCACATCCAGCTCAGCCCCGACCACACGGACGCCGCGCTGCGGGCGCTGCGCGAGTCCGGCATCAGGGCCGTGTTCGGCTACTGCAACGGGGGCGACGACTTCGAGGAAGGCACCCGGCGGGTGCGCGAGC
The DNA here is from genome assembly GCF_900108335.1 of Nonomuraea solani. GTDB lineage: Bacteria > Actinomycetota > Actinomycetes > Streptosporangiales > Streptosporangiaceae > Nonomuraea > Nonomuraea solani. The sequence continues at coordinate 135,240 of NZ_FNVT01000013.1, read as the reverse complement.
GGTTGCCCGACGACTCCGGCCTGGTCACGATGGCGCTCGCCGCCCTGGGCCCGGAGATCGCGGGGGAGGAGCGCGCGCTGGTGGAGTGGCGGCTGGCCGCGGAGCTCGGCCTGCGGGTCACCTCGCACCTCGGGCACAGCCTGGACGGCGCCGCGAGCGGGCTCGACTTCCTGGAGTCCAACGGGCTGCTCGGCGTACCCACGACGTTCGTGCACGCGCTCAACTACACCGACGAGCACTTCAAGCGCATCGCCGCGGCCGGCGGCAGCGTCTCGCTCGCGCCCGTGGACGAGATGAACCTGGGGATGGGCTACCCGGCCACCGGGCGGGCCAGGGCGGCGGGCGTCCCGACCGCGCTCGGCGCCGACACCGTGGTCTGCTCGCCCGGCGACATGTTCTCCCTGATGCGCACCATCCACCTGCTCGAACGCGGCCGCCCCGACGGCGCCGGGCTCGGCTTCACCACCCGTGACGCGCTGCGCATGGCCACCATCGAGGGCGCCGAGGTGGTGGGGCTCGACGACGTCGTGGGCTCGCTGCGGCCGGGCAAGCAGGCGGACCTGCTGCTCCTGCGTACCGACACGCTCGGCATGGCGGCCGCCCACGACCCGATCGGCGCCGTCGTGCTCAACGCCGACACTTCTTCCGTCGACACCGTCATCGTCGCGGGGCGTGCCGTCAAGCGTGGTGGGCAGTTGCTCCACCACGATCTGGCGACGGTTCTCACGACCCTGGCCGAGTCCGCCGAGGCGGTGGTGGGAGCGTGATCGTCGCCCCTGGGTAAGGGAAGTGAATGGCGAGTCTGGCGGAGCGGATCGAGTCGGTGAAGGCCGGGGGCCGCCGGAGGGTGGCCGACTGGCGGGTCCGGCGGTTGTCGTTCGACCACCTGCTGCGGGCGATACAGCGCTACCAGTTCCAGTTCGGCGACCGGCTGGCGGCCTCGGTCACCTACTTCGCGTTCCTGTCCTTCTTCCCGCTGATCGTGCTGTCGTACGCGATGCTCGGCTATGTGGTGGCGACCAGCGCCGCTACCAGGAAGGCCCTGCAGCAGGCGATCGAGGAGCGGCTGCCGGGCATCGCCGAACAACTGCCGCTGGAGAGCATGGCCACGGCCAAGGTGGCCGCCGGAATCATCGGCCTGCTCGGTCTCCTCTACGCCGGGCTCGGCGCGCTCGACGCGCTGCGCTGGGCGCTGCGGGAGATGTCGATGACCACCGAGCCGCCGCTGAACTTCTTCGTCGGCAAGCTGCGCGACCTGGCCTCACTGCTCATGATCGGGGTGACGGCGATCGTGTCGGTGCTGGTCGCGGGGTTTGCCACGACGGCCACCGACAACATCCTGCACTTCGTGTTCGGCAGTGAGTCCCCGCTGGCCGCGTTCGGGCTCAGGGTCGCCGGGGTGTCGGCGAGCGTGGGGGCCGACTGGCTGCTGTTCATGATCCTGCTCGGCTGGGTGGCCCGGCCGAGCCAGCCGTTCAAGGTGATCGCCAAGGGCGCGCTGCTCGGCGCGATCGGGTTCGGGGTGCTCAAGCAGGTGGCGACGCTGCTGCTGGCGAGCACCCTGAACAACCCGGTCTACGGTACGTTCGCCGTCATCGTAGGGCTGCTGATCTGGATGAACTTCTCGGCCAGGCTCGTCCTCTACGTCGCCGCCTGGACGGCCACCGCCGGCCTCTGCCCGCCCCCGGCCCCGACGCCGATTCCACCCGCGGGCGCCGAGCCGGAGACCTCAGAAGCGTGAAAGAGCACTCAGGAGCGTGAGCGGGCGCGCCTGCGGCGGATTCCGTAACCGAGCCAGATCAGCCCGAACAGCAGCCCGCCACCGATCACTACCGAGCCCACCGTCCTGGTGGAGTCGTCCTGCTTGCGGGCGGCACGTTCCATCAGCGGCGGTTGGGCGGCCGGGGTGACCGAGGCGGCCGGCGCGGACGCCTGCTGCTGGGGCGCGGCCAGCGCCGAGGCCGGCAGCGGGTCCACGAGCCGCCCGACCGGCGCGGCCTTGCCCCTGACCGAGAAACCCCAGTCGAGCAGGTCGGACACCTCCTCCCAGAAGAAGCCCTCGTGCCGCATGATGGTCACCACGATCGTGTGGCCGCCCCGGGTGGCCGCGCCCACGAAGCTGGCCCGCGCCTTGGAGGTCCAGCCATTCTTGACGCCGACCATGCCGTCGTAGCGCCAGAGCAGCTTGTTGTGGTTGCTGATCTCGTAGTAGCCCTTGGGTGCCGGGAACTTGGCGGTCTTCGTACTGATGTAGCGCTTGAAGTCGGGGTTGGCCAGGCCGGCGCGGGCGATGAGGGCCAGGTCGTAGGCCGAGCTGCTCTGTCCTGGTTTGTCCAGGCCGCTGGGCGTCTTGGCCACCGTGTCGTTCGCCTGCAGCCGCTTGGCCTCGGTGTTCATGTCACGCATGGTCTGGGTGAGGCTGCCGTTGGCCTCGGCCAGGGCCATGGCGGTGTCGTTGCCCGACGACATCATGAGGCCCTTGAAGAGATCGTCGATCTTGTACGTCACCTTGGGCGACAGGCCGACCGCGCTGCCCTCCTGGTTGCAGGCGTTGTGGCTGGGCCGGACCTTGCGGTCCTTGTCCAGCTTGGGGATCAGCGTCAGCGCGGTCAGGGCCTTCAGCGTGCTGGCCGGCAGATAGCGCCCGTGCGGGTCCTTGGCCGCCAGCACCTGCCCCGTGTCCGCGTCCGCGATCACGTAGGACGTAGCCTTGCTCTTGGGCGGCTTCTTGACGCCCTCGGGGGCGACCAGGCCGCGGCTCCCCAGAGCCTCGCCGCCGACAGGCGTCGTCGGTGCGGCGTATGCGGTCCCGGTGGTGAGCGAGACCGAGGCGATGAGTGCCGTGACAGGCAGAATTTTCGTCCACATGGCGGTCTCAGCGTAGCTCCGTGTACATGCACATGTGGCGACACATCCCCCGAAGATCGACGTTCGATGCTAGAGAGGTACATGTGTCACGAAAGATCGCCGGATTCCTCATCATCCTGGGCGCATTCATGATTTTCGAGTGGGTGAACCTCGGGTTTAACTTGGCCGACGGCCATCCGACCAGCTTCTACGTGGTGCACGGGATCCTGATCGCGGTGAACATCGTCCTCGCCGTCGTGCTCGGGGTCATCGGCTGGCGCGGCCTCCGGGCCGCCGGGGCCGGGCGGGTCAAGGACCGCAGAGGAGACGCCGGGTGAGGGCATGCAGCTCGTCGGCCTCCTCGCGGGAGTCGCCGATCGTGGTGAAGCCCAGCTTGCCGTGCTCGGGGACGGCCCCGAGCAGGTGGAAGACGTTTCCGGTACGCCGTTCCGCGTTGAAACCGATCCCGAGCCGGTCGGCCGTCCGCATCACCTCACCGGGCGTACGCCCGCGCAGGCATGCCGAAGCGCAGTTGTCGGTCGCGGTGTAGAACTTCGGCTGATTTCCGGACATGAGGAGGCCGGTGCCGGGATCGTACCTGGCCCCGGTCGTCAGCACGGCGGCGCCGAACGGATGCGTGGTGCCCCCGATCCGCAGGTTGATCTCGCACAGCAGCGCCGCGTACCCGGCGTCGGCCTTCAGCGCGAAGAAGTCCATGCCGAACAGCCCGACCACGCCCCGATCCGCCAGCACCCGGGCGATCCGGGCGGCCGAGGCGCCCACTTCGGCGCGGTACTCGGGCGCCGCGGGGAACGTACAGCCCTGGTAGACGTGCCCGTTGTTGCCGCCCAGCACCTGGTCGTGCGTGGCGAGCACCTCCGCGTGGCCGCCGGGCGTGATTTGAGCCAGCGCGCTCGGGTAGTAGAGCGGGCGATGCTCAATGAACTCTTCAACCACGGCCCCCCGGTCCCTGATCTTCGCGGTGAAGCTGCCCCAGGTCTCTCCCGCCGCCGAGAAGCTGGTCAGTGACCTGTCGGCCTTCGTGACGATCGCGTTGCCGAGCCCGGAATATCCGTCGTTCAGCTTCACGATCACCCGCTGCCCGGGCAGGGCGTCCATCGCCTCCTCGATTTCGAGCACCGAGCGCAGGTCGCAGAAGCCGCGCGCCATCGGCACGCCGGCCTCATGTCCCACCTCCCTGCCGCCGCTCTTGGAGCCGTAATAGGAAAGGGACGTCGCGGGACCGTAGAGGGGCACGTTGAGTAACGAGGCGAGCTCCTCCTCCAACTCGCTCAGGACGAACGGCACCAGCCAAGCGTCACCGTCGATCGCCGAGCGTAACTGCTCGATCGCGTCGGGGCGGGCGAGCAGCGTCCTGGTCAACGGCTGCGACCAGGGGTCGTCGAGGCTGATCAGCGTGAGACGCTTGGCGGCGTCATCCGGGTCGGGCAGGAACGCGAAGTAGTACTCGATGATGTCGGGATCGATGGGGGCGGAGGAGAGGTAGACCACCTTGACCCCGGGTTCGCGGAGCGTGAGCAGGAGGAACAGCAGGCGCTCCTCGTACGACCTGGCTCCCGTGATCCGGCGTAGCTCATCCTGCGGAAGGGAGAGCGAGGGCACGACCACCAGGGTCCCCTCGCCCGGCTCGAAGATGCTCAACCCAGCATTCTTCTCCCCGAACGGGATATTAGTGATCATACAGCGAGTGAAACACGCATTCTATGCAAAAGCAGCCATCGCCGAAGTGTGATGACCATGACGGAAGGTGACAGGATTCGGAATCATCGACCACGTTTGGAAGTGGCGACATCGGGTCACCATCTAATGATCCCTTGTGACTATTTCCGGATCAGCGGCACCTGTACGGAACGTGACGACCTGCGGTTACGGGCCTGCCGTCGGCCAACTTTTGGTGTATCTGTCGGCGCGAAGCCGCATGCAGGCGATAAAGTCGAAGCATCGCCATCGGGCTCACGGCCGACCGCTGTGCTCCCGGGATGCAGCGGCACTCGCGACCGATGAACGCAATGCCCGTGCTGACGATCTCGCGCACCAATACCAACGGGTGTGACTTTTGATTCGCCGAGCGGCCGCACAACCGGGTGGCCGCCGCGGGATGGAGAATTTTTAGCGCATGAGCCGCGATGGCCAGCATCTGTGGGGCGCGGCATGGGACGGGATGGTGACATATGCGGGGACGTGAGCTTCGGGGGGAACTCGACGCGTTCCTGGCGGAGATCGAGCAGGATCTCGTGGCGTTCCGCCGCGACCTCCACATGCACCCTGAGCTCGCTTTCGCCGAATATCGCACGACACAGCGGATCGCCGAGCGGCTCACCGCCGCCGGGCTGACCCCATCGGTGCTCCCCAGGGGCACGGGGCTGATCTGCGACGTGGGCAGCGGCGACGGCCCGACCGTCGCGCTGCGCGCCGACATCGACGCGCTGCCCCTGCAGGACGAGAAGGACGTCTCCTACCGCTCGACCGTGGCCGGATCCTGCCACGCCTGCGGGCACGACGTGCACACCACGGTCCTGCTCGGCACCTCGCTCTTCCTGGCCCAGCAGGCCGCGGCCGGCCTGCTGCCCGGCCGGGTGCGGCTGATCTTCCAGCCCGCCGAGGAGTTGCCGGGCGGCGCGCTGGAGGTCATGGCCCACGGCGGCATCAGCGGGGTCGACCGCATCTTCGGGCTCCACTGCGACCCGCGGGTGGACGTCGGGCAGGTCGGGCTCAGGTCCGGCCCGATCACCTCGGCCTGCGACAAGCTGGTCATCAGGGTCTCGGGTCCCGGTGGTCACACCGCCCGCCCGCACCTGACGGCCGACCTGGTCTTCGCGCTGGCCAAGATCCTGACCGAGCTGCCCGCCGCCCTGTCGCGCCGCGTCGACCCGCGCTCCTCGCTCAGCCTCGTCTGGGGCAAGGTCCAGGCGGGTTCGGCGGCCAACGCCATTCCCGACGACGGCGTGGCCGAGGGCACGGTGCGCTGCCTCGACGAGAACGCCTGGCACGCCGCTCCCGACCTGATCAAGTCGCTGCTGGAGTCGGTGGCCGGCGCCTATGGCGTCGAGGCCACGATGGACTACACCCGCGGCGTGCCGCCGGTGGTCAACGACGAGGTCAGCGTCGAGATGCTGGCCGAGGCCACCGAGCGCGCGCTGGGCGCGGGCGCGGTCGTCCCGACCCAGCAGTCGCTCGGCGGCGAAGACTTCGCCTGGTACCTCGAGTCGATCCCCGGCGCGTTCGCCCGCCTGGGCACGCGCTCGCCCGACGGTCTCACCTACGACATCCACCAGGGCACGTTCGACGTGGACGAGAAGGCGATCTCGATGGGCGTGCGGGTCATGGCCACCACCGCGCTCACCGCGCTGTGGGAGGTCGGCCCGCTCGACTCGATCACCAGCGCCATGGCGTGACGGCCCGCCCCTGACGGGCGGGCCGCCAAAGCCCTAAAGCAACCTGCCGAACACCACGGGCAGTCGCAGCGCCGACTGCCCGGGCGCGACCGTGATCTTCGTGCCGGGCGGGTAGCGCAGCGTGTAGTCATAGTCGGTCGAAATGATCACCAGGCCCAGCCGGTGACCCTTCTTGAACAGGTAGTCCGTCGGCTGGAAGTCCCAGTTGAAGGTATATTCCCGGCCCGGCCGCAGCGGCTCGGTCCGGTCCGGCCGGTGCCGGTTGCGGACGTCCAGCCAGCCCCTGGTGACGATCTTGTACGGGGTGCCGGCCGTGCCGAGCGTCCTGAGCGTCGTGCAGCCCGTGTCACCCGGGATGCCCTGGCCGTAGCAGTAGGTCTGGCCGGTGGACAGCAGCGTGCCGTTCGGGCGCACGTCCTCTCCGTAGTCCACCAGCAGCGCCGTCAGGTACGGCGACGCGCCGTCCTTCAGCGAGGCCCGCACCGAGATCGTCGGCGTCCCCGAGATCCGTACGTCGGCGGGCAGCGCCCCGGTCGTGTACGCCAGCCGGTTCGGATCGGCCCCCGCCGCCTCCACGAGCTGCTCGGCCGTCCTGACCTTCTGGTCGACGAAGGTCTCCCTGGGCGAGTGCGCGCGCGGGAACAGATTGAGCTTCGAGCCAGACCCCGGATACACGGGCACGGTCGCGGTTCCCGGCAGCGGCCACGAGGCGTGCTGGGCCCACTGGCCGGCCCCGATCTCCACGTCAGCCTGCGGCTCGCGCATGATGCCCGAGTCGATGCGGTAAAGCCAGTAGTCGAACCAGCCGTGCAACTGGCGCAGCCACTCGACCGTGCGCAGGTTGAAGGGGTTCATGTGGGTGCCCTGGTGCAGCCAGATCTTGCGCGGCACCTGGCGCTTGGCCAGCGCGTACCACCACTGGGCGAACTGCTTGGTCTTGACGTTCCAGTCGTTGAGGCCGTGCACCACGAAGACACTGGCCCTGACCTTGTTCACGTCGTTGAGGTAGTTGCGGTCGTCCCAGAGGCGGCTGTAGTCGCCGGTGATCCGGTCCTGTGTGGCCGTGAGCCGATCCATCAGGGCGCCGCAGACCTCCTGGCCGTTCTCCCTGGTCAGCACGTATTTGGCGAGCACGTCCAGGTCCTCGCCCTGGAAGCCGCCGGGGGCCAGGACGCCGCCATTGGCGCGGTAGTAGTCGTACCAGCTGGAGATCGCGGCGATCGGCACGATCGTCTCCAGGCCCTTGACGCCCGTGGCGGCGACCGCGTTGGGCAGGGTGCCGTTGTACGAGACGCCGATCATGCCGACCTTGCCCGTCGACCAGGTCGCCTGGACCGCGTTGCCCGCGGCGTCGAAGCCCTTGGCGCGGCCGTTCAGCCAGTCGATCGCGGCCTTCGGGCCGGCCGTCTCGTTGCGGTCGCCGGAGGTCGGGCAGCCGGTGGCCCGGCCGCTGCCCAGGTTCTCGACCAGCGCGATGGCGTAGCCGCGGGGCACGAAGTAGTTGTCGTAGTAGCCGTCGAAGGGCTCGGCGGCCAGCTTGTTCGCCGCCGACTTGAGCGCGGGCAGCGGGTTGCCGTTCTCGTCGACGTCCACGGGGTGGTTGGACACGTCGTTGCCGCCCGCGTAGTACGGGCTCGCCTCCATGATGACCGGGACCTTCAGGCCCTGGTCGGTCTCCTTGGGCCGCAGGATGTCCACGGCGACCCGGTCAGGCTTGCCGTCGTTGTCGCTGTCCGTCCCCGCGACCTCGACGAACACCGTCTGCTGGATGGCGTCCGCGCGGGAGAAGACGGGCTGGGTGGCGTTGTTCTCGACCTTGATGGCCGGCGTGTCGGCGGACGCGGGCACGGTGCCGGCCAGCGTCGCGACGAGTAACGCGGTCAGAGGTACGGTGAGGGTCTTCCAAGGGCGCATACGGGACTCCGATACGAAATTTCCTCCGTCGGTGGGAATCTCTGCCACGATCGGCTCCAGGGCAAGAGGCGATCGAGGCCCAAAGTTGGGCAAAACTTTCCCCGAGCGTCCGAAGTGCCTGAATCGCGATTCAGGTCACAGACGCGACTGATGTCGATAACGGAGCGGTTGCGACCCTGTGCGCCGGTTTGGTTCGCCCTGGTCAAGCAACTATCTTCCGTGCAGGTGCCGTACGTTCTTCACGCCTGCGTTGAAGTTCTCGACTACGGCGGGGACATGGAAGGGAGTCGCCTTGCTCGGCAAGCGATTCAACAGGCTGGCGATCGGCCCCGTGGCCGGCGTCATGCTCATGGCAGCGGCCGCCTGTGGCGGCGACGGCGGGGGAACCACGGCCAGTGAGGCGCCGACCGGCGGCGCGAGCAGCGAGGCTCCGAAGAGCGCGCTCAAGGTGGGGCTCGCGTTCGACGTCGGCGGTCGTGGCGACAAGTCGTTCAACGACGCCGCGTACACCGGCCTGGAGAAGGCCAAGACGGACCTCCAGGCGGATATCAAGGAGCTGAGCCCGTCCGCTGACGGCTCCAACCGCGGCGATCTGCTGCGTCAGCTCGCGGACGCGGGCTACAACCCGATCATCGGGGTCGGCTTCGCCTACGCCGAGGACATCAAGAAGGCGGCCACCGAATACCCGGAGATCCAGTTCGCGGTCGTCGACTCCGCCTCCAACGCGCCCAACGTGACCGGCCTGCTGTTCGCCGAGGAGCAGGGCTCCTACCTGGCGGGCGTCGCCGCGGCGACCAAGTCGGAGAGCGGCCACCTCGGCTTCGTCGGCGGTGTCGAGAGCGACCTGATCAAGAAGTTCGAGGCGGGCTTCGTGGCCGGCGTGAAGTCGGTCAAGGCGGACGCCAAGATCGACATCAAGTACCTCACGCCCGACGGTGACTTCTCCGGCTTCAAGGCCCCCGACAAGGGCAAGGTCGCGGCCGAGAAGATGTACCAGGACGGCGCGGACATCGTCTACCACGCCTCCGGCGACTCCGGTCTCGGCGTGTTCCAGGCGGCCGCCGCGGCCAAGAAGAAGGCCATCGGCGTCGACTCCGACCAGCGGCAGACGGTCAAGGAGACCGACCTGCAGTCGGTCATCATGACCTCGATGCTCAAGCGCGTCGACGTCGGCGTGTTCGAGTTCATCAAGTCCTTCCAGGGTGGCGCCAAGGGCGGCAGCAACGTCACGTACGACCTGAAGGTCGACGGCGTGGGCCTGTCCACCACCGGTGGCGAAATCGACGACATCAAGGACAAGCTCGACGCTGCCAAGAAGGACATCGTCGACGGCAAGATCACGGTTCCGGCCAAGCCGTAATCGGGGTAGGAGTGACACCTGAGGGCCCGGAGTCCGAAAACTTCGGGCCTTCTGTCTATGCCGCCCCTGTCTAGGAGAGGCGAAATGAGTGCTGACACCCTGGCCACGGTGAAACCCGCCGTAGAGCTGGAGGGCATCACTAAGCGTTTCCCCGGTGTCGTCGCGAACCACGACATCCGCATCACCGTCCAGCCCGGCACGGTGCACGCCATCGTCGGGGAGAACGGCGCGGGCAAGTCGACGCTGATGAAGATCCTGTACGGCATGCAGAAGCCGGACGAGGGGACGATCAGGGTCAACGGCGCGGAGGTCAGCTTCCGTACGCCGAGCGACGCCATCGAGGTCGGAATCGGCATGGTGCACCAGCACTTCATGCTCGCCGACAACTTCACGGTGCTGGAGAACATCGTTCTCGGCGCCGAGCCCACGAAGGCCGGCCGGCTCGACGTGGCCGCCGCCCGCAGGCGCATCACCGAACTGGCCACCGCCCACGGCCTGCGCGTCGACCCCGACCGGCTGGTCGAGGACCTCGGCGTCGGTGACCGCCAGCGCGTGGAGATCCTCAAGGTCCTCTACCGCGGCGCCCGCATCCTCATCCTCGACGAGCCGACGGCCGTACTCGTGCCGCAGGAGGTCGAGGAGCTCTTCCAGAACCTGCGCGAGCTCAAGGCCGAGGGCCTGACCGTCATCTTCATCTCGCACAAGCTCGACGAGGTGCTCGACATCGCTGACGCGATCACCGTGATCCGGCGCGGCACCACGGTCGCCAGCGTGGACCCCGGCGAGGTCACCGCGCGGCAGCTCGCCGAGCTGATGGTCGGCAGCGAACTGCCCACCCCGGAGACCCGCGAGTCCACGGTGACCGACACCGTGGCGCTGAAGGTCTCCGAGCTCACCATGGAGGCCGGCGCCCACCGCCCCGTCCCCAAGGGCACCTCGGTCAGCGTGTACGCCGACAAACTCCGCCAAGAGGGCGGCCGCCTGCTCCTCGACGACGTGTCGTTCGAGATCCGCAAGGGCGAGATCCTCGGCATCGCCGGCGTCGAGGGCAACGGCCAGTCCGAGCTGATCGAAGCCATCATGGGCATCCGCCCCGCGCACGGCACCATCGAGCTGACCGGCCAGGACATCACCACCTGGTCGACGCTCAAGCGCAGGGAGTCCGGCATCGGCTACATCCCCGAGGACCGCCACCGCCAGGGCCTGCTCCTGGAGGCGTCGCTGTGGGAGAACCGGGTGCTCGGCCACCAGACCAGGAAGCCCGCGCGCAAGGGCGTCTGGGTCGACCGGCGGGCGTCGAAGGCCGACACCGCGCGCATAATCAAGGACTACGACGTCCGTACCCCCGGTGTGGACACGCTGGCGCTGGCCCTGTCCGGCGGCAACCAGCAGAAGCTCATCGTGGGCCGTGAGATGAGCGGCGAGCCCGCGTTCCTCATCGCCGCCCACCCGACCCGCGGCGTCGACGTCGGCGCCCAGGCCGCCATCTGGGACCACCTGCGCAACGCCAGAGCGGCCGGCCTCGCCGTGCTGCTCATCTCCGCCGACCTCGACGAGCTGATCGGCCTGTCCGACTCCATCCAGGTCATCTACCGGGGGCGGCTCGTCGCCGCGCTCGACCCTTCCGACATCACGCCCGAGCGGCTGGGCGGCTACATGACCGGCGCCATCGCCGGTACTGAGGAGACGTGATGCCCGCCGGGCTCAACCGGGCGCTGCTCACCGTCGCCGGCGTCATCGTCGCCGTCATCCTGGCGATCGCGATCTGCAGCGCGGCGATCATCATTGCGGGCGCCAGCCCACTGGACGCGATGGGCGCCTTCTTCGACTTCGGCGCGACCGAGCGGACACAGTCCAACGGCATCGCCACCTTCCTCAACCGGGCGGTGCCGCTGTTCATCGCCGGTCTGGCGGTGGCCGTCGGCTTCCGCATGAACCTCTTCAACATCGGCGTCGAGGGCCAGTACCGGATCGCCGCCATCTGCGCGGCGTTCGTCGGCTCGACGTTCTCGGCGCCCGCGCCGATCCAGATCGCGGTGATCATCGTGGTCGCGGCGGCCGTCGGCGGCCTGTACGCGCTCATCCCCGCCGTCATGAAGGTGACCAGGGGCGTGAACGAGGTCATCTCCACGATCATGCTGAACTACATCGCGATCAGCCTGGCCGCCTACCTCGTCCGCGGCCCCTTCGCCGGGGTGCGCGCGGAGGGCGAGCTGACCACGACCACGCCGAAGCTCCCCGAGTCGGCGATGTTCCCCGACCTGAACTTCCTGTTCGACTGGCTGGGGATGCTGGCGCCCACCCGCAACGGCGGCCTGTGGGGCTTCCTCATCGTGGCGATCGTGCTCGGCGTGGTCATCTGGGTGGTGCTCGAACGCACCCGGTTCGGCTTCAACATCAAGGCCAGCGGGCTCAACTCCTCGGCCGCGGTCGCCTCGGGCGTCAACTCCAAGCGCATGGTGATCGCGGCCATGGTGCTGTCCGGCGCGATCGCCGGGCTCATCGGCCTGCCCGAGATCCTCGGCGACAAGGGCGCCTTCAACTCCAACTTCACCGCCGGCCTGGGCTTCCTCGGCATCGCGGTGGCCCTGCTCGGCAGGAACAAGCCGGTCGGCATCGCGATCGCCGCACTGCTGTTCGCCTTCCTCGACCGGGCGCAGGGGCCGCTGCAGTTCGCCGACATCCCCCCGTCCGTGATCACGATCATCCAGGGCACCATCGTGTTGCTGGTGGTCGTGGCCAACGAGGTGACGAACCGGATCGCGCTCAGGATCGAAGAACGGCGGGCCGCCCAGCAGCTCGGCAGGAACACTCCCGTTGAGGTGACGGCATGACCAGGGTCGGCAAATACCACGTGGTGCTGCTCGGCATCGCCGCGCTCATCCTGCTGATGTCGCTGGTCCGGATCGTGTCGGGCCAGAACGACATCACCTCATCGGGCACGTTCGCCGCCGCCCTGGGGTTCGCGGTGCCGATCGGCCTGGCCGGTCTCGGCGGCCTGTGGGCCGAGCGGGCCGGCGTGGTCAACATCGGCCTCGAAGGCATGATGGTGCTCGGCACCTGGATGGCCGGCTGGGCCGGATACCAGTGGGGCCCGGTGGCCGCGCTGATCGCCGGACTGCTCGGCGGCGCGCTCGGCGGGCTGCTGCACGCGATCGCGACCGTGTCGTTCGGCGTGGACCACATCATCAGCGGTGTCGCCATCAACCTGCTCGGCCCCGGCATCACCCGGTTCCTGTCCGAGGTTCTGTACAAGGAGGGCACCCAGGCGGCCGACGCGGGCGCGGGCATCACCACCTCGCCCGCGATCAGCGGGAAGTGGGAGATCAGTTTTCCCATCCTCTCGGACGGGCCCGACCTGCTCGGCAAGCTGGAGGCCACGCACTGGTTCCTGGTCGCCGACCTGGCGGGCATCCTGCGCGGGCTCACCCACGGCGTCAACGTGCTGACGGTCCTGGCCGTCCTGCTGCTGCCGCTGACGTTCTTCGTGCTCTGGCACACGGCCTTCGGCCTGCGGCTGCGCTCGGCGGGCGAGAACCCGTGGGCGGCCGAGTCGCTGGGTGTGAACGTCTACCTCATCAAGTACGTCGCCGTCGTCATCTCCGGCGCGTTCGCCGGGCTCGGCGGCGTGTTCCTGGTCTTCATCTCCACCAAGTACGTGGAGGGCCAGACGGCCGGGCGAGGCTTCATCGGCCTGGCCGCCATGATCTTCGGCAACTGGCGGCCCGGCGGGCTCGCGGCCGGCGCGTCGCTGTTCGGCTACGCCGACGGCCTGCAACTGCGCAACCAGGGCGCCGTCACCTCGTTCTTCCTGTTCGGCGCTGTGCTCCTGCTGATCTACCTCGTCCTGCAGGTCCGCCGCCTGCTGTCTTCCGACCAGCCCGCCGAGCTGGTCACCAGGGGCGCCAAGCAGTACACCACCATCGCCGTCGCCGCTCTGGGCATGGTCATCCTGCTCTGGCTCTGGCTGACCGTCGAAAAGTTGCCGAACGAGTTCGTTTACATCACGCCACATGTGCTCACGCTGCTCGTGCTCCTGGTCGCTTCGCAGCGTCTGCGGATGCCCAAGGCCGACGGCGTCAGCTATCGCCGGGGGGAACAGCATTGAAAATCGACTGGGACGGTCTGCGCGCCGAGGCCACCGAAGCCATGCGGAACGCGTACGCGCCGTACTCGAAGTTCCCCGTGGGGGCGGCGGCGCTGGTCGACGACGGGCGCACCGTCACGGGCTGCAACGTCGAGAACGCCTCCTACGGCCTCGGGCTGTGCGCCGAGTGCGGGCTGGTCTCGGCGCTGCAGCTATCGGGCGGCGGCCGCCTGGTGGCCTTCACCTGCGTGGACGGCCACGGTGAGCTGCTGATGCCGTGCGGGCGCTGCCGGCAGCTCCTGTACGAGTTCGGCGGCGAGGACCTGCTGGTCGAGACCGAGGACGGGCCCAAGCGGATGGCCGAGATCCTGCCGTACGCGTTCGGGCCGCAGGATCTCAGCAGGAGCGCCTGATGGACGCCATCGAGGTCATCCGCGCCAAGCGTGACCGGGGCGGGCTGACCACGGCCCAGATCGACTGGGTGATCGACGCGTACACGCGCGGCGATGTGGCCGACGAGCAGATGTCCGCGCTGGCCATGGCGATCCTGCTGAACGGCATGGACCGGCGCGAGATCGCCGACTGGACGCAGGCCATGATCCGCTCCGGCGAGCGCATGGACTGGTCCGTGCTGGACCGGCCCACCGCCGACAAGCACTCGACCGGCGGGGTCGGCGACAAGATCACGCTGCCGCTGGCGCCCCTGGTGGCGGCGTGCGGCGCGTACGTGCCGCAGCTCTCGGGCCGTGGCCTCGGCCACACCGGCGGCACCCTCGACAAGCTGGAGTCCATCCCCGGCTGGCGGGCGTCGCTGTCGAACGACGAGATGCTGGACGTGCTGCGCACGGCGGGCGCCGTCGTGTGCGCCGCCGGCTCCGGCCTGGCCCCCGCCGACAAGAAGCTGTACGCCCTGCGCGACGTCACCGGCACGGTCGAGTCGATCCCGCTGATCGCCTCGTCGATCATGTCGAAGAAGATCGCCGAGGGCACCGGGTCGCTCGTCCTCGACGTGAAGGTGGGCTCCGGGGCGTTCATGAAGACGACCTCGACGGCCAGGGAACTGGCCGAGACCATGGTCGCGCTCGGGACGGACGCCGGGGTGCGCACGGTCGCCCTCCTGACGGCCATGGACCGGCCGCTGGGGCGGGCTGTGGGCAACGCTCTGGAGGTCGAGGAGTCGGTCGAGGTCCTGGCGGGTGGCGGGCCCTCGGACGTCGTGGAGCTGACCGTACGGCTGGCGCAGGAGATGCTGGAGGCCGCCGGGGTCTCCGCCGACCCGGCCAAGGCCCTGCGGGACGGCTCGGCCATGGACGCCTGGCGTCGCATGATCACGGCCCAGGGCGGTGACCCGGACGCGCTGCTGCCCCGGGCGGCCGAGTCACTGACCGTGGAGGTGCCCTCGTCGGGCGTGCTGACGCGGCTGGACGCGTACGCGGTGGGCCTGGCCGCCTGGCGGCTCGGCGCCGGGCGGGCGCGCAAGGAGGACCCCGTGTCGTTCGGCGCCGGCGTCACCCTGCACGCCAAACCGGGCGACCTGGTACGGGCCGGGCAGCCGCTGATGACGCTGCACACGGACGAGACCTCCCGCTTCGACCGCGCCCTCGAAGCCCTGGAGGACGGCTACGCGGTGGGGGAGGCGAGCGAGGACCACCTCCCGCTCATCATCGACCGCGTCACCGCCGAATAACCCGCCGAGGTTCTTCCAACAGCCGTCCTGCAAGCCCTGGCCGATGGGCGGGCCGCGCCAACAGCCGCCCGCCCGTCACAACGGGACCTCAGCCCGGTCGGTGGCGCGGGACTTCCAGCGGTGTCCCCGAAAGCTCAGCGGGACAGGGCCGGGGCGTCGGCGAAGATCTCGGTGAGGACCGCCCGCTGCGTGGGCAACGCCTCAGAGTGCCGGGCCCGCCCCGCGTCGGTGATGCAGACGAACACGCCCCGCCGGTCCGAGTCGCACACCCCGCGCGACACCAGCGCCGACTTCTCCAGCCGGGCCACCACCCGCGACAGCGCGCTCTGGCTCAGGTGCACCTCGTCACAGAGCTCCTGAATGCGCAGCTTCCTGTCGTGATGAACGATCCGATCCAGCACCTCGAACTCGCTGGGCCCCAGCCCGTGCCGATCGCCCAGCTCGCGCTCCAGCATGCACATGGCCTTGGCGTGTTTGGCCAGGACGTAGTGCCAGGTGTCCACCACGAACTGCTCGTCCATGACGCGGAGGTTACCACCTCGATAAAATTGATGCAACGGAATTAAATGCGCTTGCATTAGATGTGAGTGCATGTATTGTTCTGACTCATGTCCTCTTCCTCATCCCGTTGGGGCGCGCTCGCCGTGCTCTGCGCAGTGATCTTCCTTGACGCCCTGGACGTCTCGATGGTGGGCGTCGCCCTCCCGGCCATCCAGCACGACCTGGGCCTTACTACCTCTTCTCTGCAGTGGGTGGTCAGCGGCTACGTGCTCGGCTATGGCGGTCTTCTGTTGCTCGGGGGCAGGACCGCCGATCTGCTCGGGCGGCGCAGGGTTTTCCTGGTCGCACTGGGTGTTTTCGCCGTGGCGTCGTTGCTCGGTGGTGTTGTGGACGACGGGGGGCTGCTGATCGCGGCCCGGTTCATCAAGGGTGTGGCCGCCGCCTTCACCGCACCGGCGGCGTTGTCGATCATCACGACGACTTTTCCCGAGGGGCCTGAGCGCAACAAGGCGTTGAGCATCTTCACCGCCTGCGGCGCCAGCGGCTACTCGCTCGGCCTTGTGCTGTCCGGTCTGCTCACCGAGATCGGCTGGCGGTGGACGCTGCTCATGCCGGTCCCCGTCGCGATCATCGCGCTGATCGCCGCGCTGAAGGTGCTCCCGCGGGGCAAGGAGGACCGGGCCGAGGGCGGTCACGACCTGGTCGGCGCCGTGACGATCACGGCCTCGATGCTGCTGCTGGTGTTCACCGTCGTGCAGGCGCCGGAGGCCGGTTGGGCCTCGCTCCAGACGATCGGCTCCCTGGCCGGCGTCGCCGCGCTGCTCGGCCTGTTCGTCTTCGCCGAGCTGCGGACGCGCCACCCGCTGGTGCGGCTGGGCATCCTGCGCTCGGGGCACATCGTCCGGGCCAACCTGGGGCTGCTCATCCTCATGGGCTCGTACGTGTCGTTCCAGTTCGTGGCCATGCAGTACTTCCAGAACATGCTCGGCTGGTCCGCGCTCGGCACCGCCATGGCGTTCCTGCCGGCCGGACTCCTCGTCGCG
Organism: Nonomuraea solani; assembly: GCF_900108335.1. Taxonomy (GTDB): domain Bacteria; phylum Actinomycetota; class Actinomycetes; order Streptosporangiales; family Streptosporangiaceae; genus Nonomuraea; species Nonomuraea solani. The sequence goes on along the minus strand of NZ_FNVT01000013.1, from coordinate 118,385 downwards.
CTCACCTCGACCAAGATGGGCGACTTCGCCGACCGGTTCGGCACCGGCAAGCTGATCGTCGTCGGCGCCGCCGCGCTGGCCGGCGGATACGCGATCTTCCTCGGCATCGACAGCACCCCCAGCCTGGGCGGCATGGTGATCCCCGGCATGATCCTGCTGGGCATCGCGTTCGCCCTGTCGTTCCCCTCGCTGAACATCCAGGCCACCAACGGCGTGGACGACGACGAGCAGGGGCTGGCCTCCGGCCTGCTCAACACCTCCGGGCAGGTGGGCGGCGCGATCGTGCTGGCCGTGGTGACCGCCGTGCTCACCTCCGGCGGTGAGACCCTGTCCATCGGCTCGCTGCGCGCGGCGATCGTCGTGTCGCTGGTCCTGGCCCTGGTCGGCCTGGCGATCTCGGCCACCGGGCTGCGCGCCCGCAAGGCCGTGACCGCCGAGCCGGAGAACGTGAAGGTCTACGAGACCGTCTGATCGGCTCGACAGCGAGGGCCCCGCAGAAGCCGGCGGGGCCCTCGTTGTGTTTTCGGCCGCTTGCAGGCCCGTGAGCTGGGAATCTACTGGGCATGCGCTCGCTCTCCGCGCCCGCCCGCGTGGCCGTCCCGCTCGTCTGTCTCGCCCTGCTCACCGCCTGCGGCACGGCCCGGCAGGCCGCCCTGCCGCAGAGCTCGCCCGCTCCCGACACCCCCACGAGCACCGCCGAGGTGGAGGTCGACCGCTCCGGCATCGAGCCCGCCGTCGTGACGGCCGTCCGGTACGCCGCCCACGGGACGTACGACCGCCTCGTCGTCGACCTCAAGGGCGCTATCCCGGGATATAGCGTGAAATGGGTGGACGAGTTCGTCCAGGACGGCTCCGGCAAGCCCATCGACGTCCACGGCGGCGCATACCTGCAACTGACGCTCTTCCCCGCCAACGCCCACGACGACGAGGGCGTCTCCACCTGGGACGGCGGTCCCGTCTACGCTGCGAACCTGGGCAACCTCACCCATGTCGTCAGGACCGGCGACTTCGAGGGCCGGGTCGGCATCGGGCTGGTGCTGGCCAGGCAGGCCGCGTTCCAGCTCAAGGAGCAGGGCGAGCCGAACCGGCTCGTCATCGACGTGGCACACTGACGTCGTGGTCAGAAAGATCGAGGCACCGGCCCGCATCCCCGTCCCCGGCGGCAAGCTCATCGACGAGCACGTGGGCCGGGTGAGCAGCGGCGACGAGGAGATCTCCATCGCCCACATGTCCGCGCCGCCGGGCTGGGAGGAGCCGGCCCAGACGCCGTCGTTCACCGAGTACACCGTGGTGCTGCGCGGCACGGTGATCGTCGAACACGCCGAGGGCACGACCGAGGTGACGGCCGGCCAGTCGCTGGTGACCCACCCCGGTGAGAAGGTGCGCTACAGCGCCGGTCCCGAGGGCGCCGACTACGTCGCGGTGTGCCTGCCGGCGTTCTCGCCGGAAAGTGCCGGGCGTGACTGAGCCGTAGCGGCGCGGTACTCATATCATGGCGAGATGAGGCCCACGCTTGACCAGATCCGGCGGGCTCCCAAGGTGTTGCTGCACGATCACCTCGACGGCGGGCTCCGCGCCGAGACGATCGTCGAGCTGGCCAGGGAGACCGACTACGGCCGGCTGCCCACCACCGATCCCGACGACCTGCGCGTGTGGTTCGAGGAGGCGTCCGACTCGGGCTCGCTCGAACGCTACCTGGAGACCTTCGACCACACGGTCGCGGTCATGCAGACCCGCGAGTCGCTGGTGCGCGTGGCCGCCGAGTGCGCGGAAGACCTGGCCGCCGACGGCGTCGTCTACGCCGAGGTGCGCTTCGCGCCCGAGCAGCACACCACCAACGGGCTGAGCCTCGACCAGGTGGTGGAGGCGGTGCTCGACGGGTTCGACCAGGGCTCGGCGGGGCGCGGCATCCGTGTCGGCACGCTGCTCACCGCCATGCGGCACCAGGCGCGCTCCAGGGAGATCGCCGAGCTCGCGGTGCGCTACCGCGACGGCGGCGTCGTCGGGTTCGACATCGCCGGGGCCGAGGCGGGTTACCCGCCCACCCGACACCTCGACGCGTTCGAATACCTGCAGCGGGAAAACGCCCACTTCACCATCCACGCGGGCGAGGCGTTCGGGCTGCCGTCGATCTGGCAGGCCATCCAGTGGTGCGGCGCCGACCGGCTCGGGCACGGGGTGCGTATCATCGACGACATCTCCGTCTCCGACGACGGGTCGGCGAAGCTGGGGCGGCTGGCGGCGTACGTCCGCGACAAGCGGATCCCCCTGGAGATGTGCCCGACGTCCAACCTGCAGACCGGCGCCGCCGCGTCGATCGCCGACCACCCCATCGGGCTGCTGCGGCGGCTGCACTTCCGGGTCACCGTCAACACTGACAACCGGCTGATGAGCTCGACCGGCCTGTCGCTGGAGTTCCACAAGCTGGTCGAGGCGTTCGGCTACGGCTGGGACGACCTGCAGTGGTTCACCGTCAACGCGATGAAGTCGGCGTTCCTGCCCTTCGACGAGCGGCTGGCGCTGATCAACGGCGTCATCAAGCCCGGGTTCGCGCAGATCAAGTGGCAGCCGTGAAGCAGACCTACCGGGCCAGGACCGCATACGTCATGGCGTGGGTGTGGATCGCGTTCGTGGCCTTCAACGTCTATGACCTGATCGCGCGCTACAGCGGCAAGTCGTCGCTGGTGGCGCTGGCCGTGCTCGGGGTGCTGACGGCGCTCGTCTACGCGGTGGCGCTGCGTCCCGCCACCGTGTTCACGGAGGAGGGGCTGGTGGGGCGCAACCCGTTCCGCACGACCTTCCTGCCCTGGGCCGCCATCGACGACGTGACGGTGTCCCACTCCATCAACGTCCGCCACGGCGAGGAGCGGGTGCTGCGGCTGTGGACGCCGATGAGCAGCGCCAGAGAGCGGGCCAGGGCGCAACGGCGCGGCGTGCCCAAGGTGGAGCGGGGGCGCTTCAAGACCGAGCCGACGCTGTCGAGGTCCGAGCAGGCGGCGGTGGAGGCGTTCGCGGGCAAGACGCACGCCGACTGGGTGGCCGACCAGATCCGCGACCGCGCCGAGTCGGCCCGGCGCCGCGACGAGACGGCGGCGCCGGTCCGGGTCACCTGGGCCTATGACGCGATCGCGGTGCTGGCCGTGGCGGTGGTGCTGGTCGTGGCGTCGATCGTCGTCGCCTAGCTTTGTGTACGACCCCCGCCGCACTGCGGCGGGGACGAGTGGTCATTGCCGGGGCCGGTTGACGAAGGCGGTCATGCCGGCTTTGGCGAGGCCCGACGCCTCCACCCGCCCGGCCGCCTCCGTCTCCGCCGCGAAGGCACGCTCGACCTCCGCCAGTGACGGCCGCAGCAGCGCGAGGTGGACGGCCGTGGCGGTGCCGGGCGCGCTCCAGCGGTGCACCCGGGCGATCGCCGCCGCCAGCAGTTCCTCAGGGGCGACGATCTCGTCCAGCAGGCCGAGGGCGAGGGCGTCGTCAGCGCCCATCCGGGCCGAGTCGAGCACCAGTCGCAGGGCCTTCGCGCCGACCAGGCGGGGGAGCAGGTAGCTGGAGGCGTTCGAGATCGACAGGCCGAGGTGGTTCTCCGGCAGGAAGAACTCGGTCGCCGGAGTGCCGATGCGGGCGTCGAAGCCGAGCGTCCACTCGGCGGCGCCGCCCACGGTCAGGCCGTTGAGCGCGGCCACCACCGGGACCGGCGTCTCCAGCACGGCCCTGGTCATGTCGTGGAAGGTCTCCACCTCCTCGACCAGCGACAGGCCGAGGGCCTGGCCGATGTCCTCGCCGGCCGAGAACGCCCGGCCCGTGCCGGTGACCACGACGCCTCTGGCGCGTGCCCCCTGCTCGCGTACGGCCGCCGCCAGGTCGACGCGCATGGCGGTGGTGAGGGCGTTGAGCTTGCCGGGGCGGGCGAGCGTGATCACGGCCACGCCGTCGCGTTCGGTCACGTCGATCATGTCTGCTCCTTGTCGACCGGGATGGCGGGGGCGGCGCGCTGGTCGCGGCCGGGGGTGAGGAGGTGGCGCTTCTCGATGCGGGCCGACGGGGTCAGGGAGAACTCCTCGACGAACTCCACGTACGCCGGGAGCTTGAAGCGGGCCAGCCGGCTCCGCGCGTGCTCGATCACGCTCGCCACGGTCTCGGCGGTGGCCTCATGACCCGGGCGGAGCTGGACGAACGCCTTGGGCAGCTCGCCGAACAGCTCGTCGGGGATGGGCACCAGGGCCGCCGACAGGACCGCCGGGTGCTGGGTGAGCACGCTCTCCACTTCGGCGCACGAGATGTTCTCGCCGCCTCTGCGCACCATGTCCTTGATCCGCCCGGCGTGCCGGATGTAGCCGTGGGCGTCGCGGACGCCGAGGTCGCCGGTGTGGTACCAGCCGCCACGGAACGCGTGGGCGGTGGCCTCCGGGTGGTTCCAGTAGCCCTTCATCATGGGGACGCCCCTGATGAGGATCTCGCCGGTCTCCTCGTCGATCACCACCTCCTTGCCCGGCGGCGCCACGCCCATGGCGCCGGTGCCGACCGTCTCCCCGGCGGCCACGGGCACCATCAGGTCGCAGCCGCTCTCCGTGGAGCCGTACAGCTCGCGCCAGGGCGCGCCCCAGCGCTCCTCGAACGTGCGGTGCAGGGCGGGCTGGATGCCGGAGCAGAGCACGAGGCGCATGCGGTTGTCGCGGTCGTCCGGGCGGGGCTGCTGTTTGTGGGTCAGAAGGGGCATCGTGCCGAGTACGTACGTGAGCGTCGCGCCGTGCTCCCTGGCCGAGGCCCAGAAGCCGGAGGCGGAGAAGCGGGGGAGCACCACGAGGGGGATGCCGCCCATCAGGCACACCAGGGTGACCCACTGGGGGTCCATGTAGGAGTACGCCTGCGCGATCATGAAGACGTCGTCGTCCCGGAGGCCGATCTCGTCCACGACGACCTGGGCGGTTCTGAGCCAGTAGTCGTGGGTGAGCATGCAGGCTTTGGGAAAGCCCGTCGTCCCCGACGTGTACTGAAAATTCGCGACATCGTCGTTCCTGACCGGAACGTTCCGAGCGGTGCCGCCGCTCAGCGAGTCGAGGGTGTGCACGGTGCCCGGGATGTGCGGCGCGTGCTCGTTCGTCGTGATCGTCGCGACGGCGCCGGAGTCGCGCAGGACGTGCTCCAGGTCGGCCGCCCGGTAGCGGACGTTCACCGGCACGGTGATCGCGCCCGCCTTCAGGATCGCCAGCCAGCTCAGCGGCCAGCCGGGCACGTTGTCCATCATGATCGCCACCCGGTCGCCCGGCCGTACGCCCTTGTCGATCAGGGCCCCGGCCAGGCGGTCGGACCGCGCGTCGGCGTCCGAGAAGGTCAGGGAAGCGTCGGGGAAGCGGAGAAATTCGCGGTCGCCGTACGTACGGGCGGCGTGCCGCATCAGCTCGGGAATCGTGTCATTCATCCGGCGGCTCCCATGGGTACTCGGGCAACAGGGAGAAATCGGCTGTCGCGACGGCCTGGGCGGGGGCGCGGACGGCGGCCAGGCCGATCGTGACGAACTCGGCGCACACCTGCTCCAGCGTGGAGGCCCCGTCGGGGCGGTACCACTCGCTGGTGCCGGTGCACATGGACATCAGGGCGAGCCGGGTCAGCTTCTGGTCGGCGACGCGGAACGTGCCCTCGGCCACCCCGTCGGCGAGGGCACGCTTCCAGTGCTCCTCGTACGCGTCCCGCAGCGCGATGATCTCGTCGTGGGCGGCCGAGCCGGGCGTCAGGGAGCGTAGTTCGCCGTCCATGACGCGGGTGGTCATGGGGTTGCGGGCGTGGATGGCGGTGAGGGAGCTGATGAGCACGCCGAGGCGGTCGGCCGGGCGGTCGAAGGGGGTCAGCATGCGCTCGGTGGCCTCGGTCACGCCGCGCTGGGCGACGCGCATGAGGTCGGCCAGCAGGGCTTCCTTGCTCGATACGTGGTGGTAGATCCCGGCGTTGGTCATGCCGACCGCCCTGCCGAGGTCTCTGATGCTCGTGGCGGCGTACCCCTGGCGGGCGAACAGCAGCACCGCCGCCGTCCTGATCCGCTCACTCGCATCCATGTGTCACCTACCGAACGTTCGGTCGCACCTCTTGGTCGCAAATTACCCCAAGTCATCCAAAATCGCCATAGGTTGACTCTGACACCGTGTCAGCCCGTACATCTTGAGGTGACATGTTCGGCATCGGAGATTTCGCCAGGCTGGGGCTGGTGTCCGTACGGATGCTCCGGCACTACGACGCGATCGGCCTGCTGCGCCCCGCGCACGTGGACCCGGTCAGCGGCTATCGGTCCTACCAGGCCGAGCAGTTGTCCCGGCTCAACCGCATCGTCGCCATCAAGGACCTCGGCTTCACGCTGGAGCAGGTCAGGACGATCCTCGACGAGAAGGTGAGCACGGAAGAGCTGCACGGCATGGTACGCCTGCGCCGCGCCCAGCTCGAAGCCCAGATCAGCGCCGACCTGGCGAGGTTGCGCAGCGTCGAGGCGCGGCTGCGTACGATCGAGACGGAGGGGCACATGAGGACGGCGGAGGTCGTGCTGAAACGGGTCGACCCGGTCAGGGTCGCCCAGCTCAGCGCCAGGGCGGCCAGCTACGAGAGCCAGGACATCGGCCCGGTCATCGGCCCGCTGTTCGTGGAGCTCTGCCGGCGCGTGGAGGCCGCCGCCGTGCGCGTCACCGGCCCCGGCATCGCCTACTACCTGCCCGAGGACGACGGCTCGGTCATGGTGCACGCCTGCCTGCCGGCCGCCGTGACGCCCGGCGGCCACGACTTCGAGGTGCTGGACCTGCCGGCTATCGAGACGGCGGCCACGATCATCCACCACGGCTCGATGGAGGCGGCGGGGCCGACGTTCCAGACGCTGGCCCACTGGATCGAGGAGAACGGCTTCCGCTACCGCGACCTGGCCAGGGAGATCTCCCTGCACTGCCCGGACGACCGGGACGAATGGGTCACGGAGCTCCAGATCGAGGTGGTCCCCGCCGCATGATGGAGCTCGACCTGAAGCGAAACGTGGGGCGAAACCCGGAGCGAAACCTGGAGCGGCACCTGGAGCGGCACCGCACCGAGCTGACCGGCTACTGCTACCGCATGCTCGGCTCCGGCTTCGAGGCCGAGGACGCGGTGCAGGAGGCGCTGGTCAGGGCATGGCGCACCTACGACCCGGACCGTGGCCCGCTGCGCGCGTGGCTGTTCCACCTGGCCACCAACGTCTGCCTGGACATGCTCAGGGGTCCGCAGCGCCGCGCCCGCGCCATGGACCTGGGCCCGGCCGCGACCCCCGGCGCCCCGCTGGGCGTCCCGCTCCCGCCGGAGCGCTGGATCCAGCCCGTCCCCGACGCCCGCGTCCTCGACCCGGCGGACGTGGCGGTGGGCCGGGAGACGGTACGTCTGGCGTTCGTGGCCGCCCTGCAGCACCTGCCGCCCCGGCAGCGGGCCGTGCTCATCCTCCGCGACGTGCTGCGCTGGAGCGCCGCCGAGACGGCGACCCTGCTGGCCACCACGGTCGCCTCGGTCAACAGCGCCCTGCAACGCGCCAGAGCCGCTCTCCCGGCGACCGCGCCCCTCGACGCGGAGGTGGACGAGGCCCTGCTGACCCGATACGTCACGGCGTTCGAGCGCTACGACGTGGACACGCTGGTGTCGCTGCTGCGCGAGGACGCCACCTCGTCGATGTCGCCGTTCACGTGGTGGCTGCGGGGCCGGGCGGCCGTCCACGCGGTCCTGCTGGCCTCGGACGCGCCGTGCGCGGGCTCCCGCCTGGTCCCGGTGCGGGCCAACGGCTGCCCGGCCTTCGGCCAGTACCTCAACGGCGAGCCGTTCGCCCTGGTCGTCATGGAGGTGGCCGGGGGGCTGATCGCGGGGCAGACCACGTACCTGGATCCCGGGTTGTTCCCGTTGTTCGGGTTGCCGATGAGTTTCGAGCCCGCACTCCGTACTGATGGGTGAAGGAGGCAACACACATGCCAGAAATCATCGAACTCCCCGAACGCCCGTACATCGGGGTGCGCGGAACCATCACCATGACCACCTTCGGCCTCGTGGCGGACCGCATAGGCGAGATCATCGGCCGCCTCGCCGCCCGCGGCGTGTTCCCCGCGGGGGCGCCGTTCCTCAGATACGACAGCATCGACATGCCCGGCGACCGCCTGGTGGTCCAGGCCGGCGTGCCGGTCGCGACCCCGGTGGAGGGCGAGGACGACCTCTTCGCCGCCACCCTCCCGGCGGGCCGCTACGCCACCGTCTCCCACCACGGCCACCCCGACCAGCTCATGGGCGTCACCGAGAACCTGCTGCGGTGGGCCCAGGAGCAGGGGCTCAAGTGGGACATGAGCGAGCGAGACGGCGCCGAGCACTGGGGCTGCCGCCTCGAGCTCTTCCAGACCAACCCCATGGAAGAGCCCGACCCTGACAACTGGGACACCGACCTGCAGTTCCGCCTGCTCTAACGCCAGACCTCCAGCAGGTCCTCCGGGGTGACGTGCCTGACACCCTCCACACCGCAACCACTGCGCGAGACGGCGTAGAGCGGCGTGGAGGTGTCGGCCCCCGGCACCTGTGCTTGACGAACGATCAGTTCGCGCAGGTCATGGTCATCGAAGGGCCGGTTCTCCAGCCACTTCACGGATCCCACCATCGTGATCTTCTTCGCGATGGGTTCTCCGTCGGCGCCGATCAGGTCGATCTCGGGATGGTTGGTCCTCGTCCAGTAGCCCCCGATCGCGCTGGTGCCCTCGGGCAACCCCTCCATGCGGCGCAGGGAGTCCTGAATCAGGGGTTCGATGGCCGTTCCCCGCCATGAGGTCCAGGAACGGCGGATCCGCTCCAGGACCTTGTCCCCGCGGCCACGTTCGATGTCGGTCAGGCGGGCCGAGATGAAGGGGATCCAGAAGCGCAGGTCGCGCGCGGGATGTCCTGGGTGGCGGCCGCGATATTGGAGTGCGTACGCTGCCCGGAACCGATGGCGTGCAGAATCTGACGGGCATGGGCTTCCGGGGGGAACTCGGCGGCGAGAGCCCGCTCGCCGCCCACGACCAGCGCCGACAGCGGGTCCTCGACCGCCTGCTCCAGATAGGTCCAGAGCGAGGCGCCCTTGGGCCACTCCTCACAGATCATCGGCGGCCCGCTGATAGAAGGGGCGCTCGTAGGTGTTGATCTCCTCTATCTCAGGGCACGCTTGAGAACGGCGAGTTCGCGGCGCCTGCCGATGAAAGGTGCCATTCCCCTCCAGTTGGTCTCAGTCGTGAGACGACCACGTGTGGGCCATCCGGCTTTGGTCGCTACAGCCCCAGCCGGGAGGTCAGGTCTGCCTTCAAGGCGTTGAGCCGCTCCTCCCCAAGCCTTCTGGCCTCCTCGACCGAGCCCGTCACCGGGACGACCACCTCCAGGTAGCACTTCAGCTTCGGCTCCGTCCCCGACGGCCGGACCACCACGCGGACGTCGTCCGCCAGCCGGTAGCGCAGACCGTCCGTAGGTGGCAGGCCGCCGTCGCCCTCGTTGAGGTCGTCGGCGCGTTCGACCGCATATCCACCGAGGCCGGCCGGGGGGTCGGTGCGGAGGCGGTGCATGGCGGCGGCGATCAAGGAGAGGTCGTCGACGCGGAACGAGAGCTGGGACGTCGCATGCAGGCCGTAGCGGCGGGCCTGGTCGTCCAGGAGGTCCAGCAAAGTGCGGCCGTGCCGTTTGGCGGTGGCGGCGATGGCGGCGACCGTCAGAGCCGCGCCGATCCCGTCCTTGTCCCGGACCGGCAGGCCCGCGTCCGAGCCGACGCTGTAGCCGATGGCCTCCTCGTAGCCGAAGACCAGCCCCGGGCCCGCTTTGATGATCCACTTGAAGCCGGTCAGCGTCTCGCCGTAGCGGACGTCGTGGGCCTGGGCGATCTTGGACAGGAGGGTGGACGAGACGATGGTGGTGGCCACCATGCGGTCGCCGGTGGTGTGGGTGATGACGTGCTCGGCCAGCAGGCCGCCGATCTCGTCGCCGGTCAGCATGCGGACGCCCCCGCCCGGCAGTGGTATGCCCACCGCGCACCTGTCAGCGTCCGGGTCGTTGGCCAGGACCAGGTCGGCGTCCAGCTTGGCGGCCAGCGCGACGGCCAGGTCCATCGCCCCCGGCTCCTCCGGGTTCGGGAACGCGACCGTCGGGAAGTCGGGGTCGGGGTTGCGCTGCTCCTCGACCGCCATCGGCGTCTCGAACCCGGCGGCCAGGAACGCGCCCGTCAGGGTCGCCCCGCCCACCCCGTGCAGCGGCGTGTACGCCACCCGCAGGTCACGCGCCTCGCCCAGCGGCAGGGACGTCACGGCGTCGAGGTAGTCGTCGACGATGCCCTCGCCCAGCTCCGTCAGCGTGCCGGGAGCGTTGAGCGGAAGTTCGTCCACCCGGCCCACCGCGTCGATGGCGGCCGAGATCTCGCTGTCGATCGGCGGCACGATCTGGGAGCCGTCGCCCCAGTAGACCTTGTAGCCGTTGTCGCGCGGCGGGTTGTGGCTGGCGGTGACGGTCACTCCGGCGTCCGCGTCGAGGTGGCGTACGGCAAAAGCCAGCACGGGCGTCGGCAGCGGCGACGGCAGGATCGAGGCGTGCAGCCCCGCGCCCGTCAGCACGGCGGCCGTGTCACGGGCGAACACGTCGGACTTGTGCCGCGCGTCGTAGCCGATGACCACGTGCTTGCCGGGGCCGAGCACCGCGGCCAGGCCGGCGGCGGCGCGCATGACGGTGACCCGGTTCATCCGGTTGGGGCCCGCGCCCAGCTCGCCCCGCAGGCCCGCCGTGCCGAACTCCAGCTTGGCCCCGAAGCGCTCCTCCAGGGCCGCCAGGTCTTCGCGCTCGATCAGGGCGGACAACTCGGCGCGGGTGTCGGGGTCGGGGTCTTGTGCCAGCCACCGCCTGGCCTCCTGGAGCAGGCTCACAGCCGGTCCACCACCTTGGCCAGCAGCACGCCCATGCGGGCGGCCGTGGTGCGGCCCACCTCGAGGACCTCCTCGTGGTTGAGCGGGTCGCCGGACAGGCCGGCCGCCGGGTTGGTGACCAGCGAGACGCCGAGCACCTCCAGGCCCGCCTCGCGGGCGGCGATGGCCTCCAGGACGGTGGACATGCCGATCATGTCGCCGCCGAGCGTGCGCAGCATCCGGATCTCGGCAGGGGTCTCGTAGGTGGGGCCGCGGAAGGCGACGTAGACGCCCTCCGCGAGGCTCGGGTCGATCTCGCGGACCAGCGCGCGCAGGCGGCGCGAGTAGACCTCGGTGAGGTCGATGAACGTGGTGCCGGTGATCGGGTTGGCGCCGGTCAGGTTGATGTGGTCGCTGATCAGGACCGGGTCGCCGACGTTCTGCGTCTCGGGGCGCAGGCCGCCGGCCGCGTTGGTCAGCACGAGCGTGCGTACGCCGGCCGCCGCCGCCGTGCGTACGCCGTGCACCGCCGCGTCCACGCCGAGCCCTTCGTACAGGTGCGTGCGCCCGAGGAGGACCAGCGCGTGCCGGCCCGACGGGGTGCGCACGACGCGGATCTTGCCGCCGTGCCCCGCCACGGCCGGGGCGCGGAAGCCCGGCAGATCGGCGAACGGGATCTCGCTCACCGTCTCGCCGAGCGCGTCGGCGGCGGGCACCCACCCCGAGCCCATGACGAGCGCCACGTCGAAGGTGTCGAGGCCGGCGGCGCCGCGCAGCGCCGCGGCGGCCTCGCCGGCCAGGGTGTATGCGTCGTTGGTCACCTTCAGTAGTTTAGGAGCAGCCTGTCGAGGACCCGTACGCCGAACTGCAGCGCGTCGACCGGCACCCGCTCGTCCACGCCGTGGAACATCGACGCGAAGTCCATGTCGCCGGGCAGCCGCAGCGGTACGAACCCGAACCCGCGCACCCCCAGATCGGCGAAGAACGTCTTGTTGTCGGTGCCGCCCGACATGCAGTAGGGGATCGCCCGCGCCGCCGGGTCCTCCGCCTTCAGCGCCGCGATCATCGACTCCACCAGCGCCCCGTCGAACGTGGTCTCCAGCGCGATGTCGTGGTGCACGAACTCGCGCCGCACCTTCGGCCCGAGCAGCCCGTCCACGGTCTTGAAGAACTCGTCCTCGAACCCGGGCAGGAACCGCCCGTCCACCACGGCCGTGGCCTGGCCGGGGATGACGTTCGACTTGTAGCCGGCGTTGAGCTGGGTGGGGTTGGTGGTGTTGCGCAGCGTCGCGCCGACGAACCGTACCAAAGGCCCGATCTGGTCGAGGACCGGCTGCGGGTCGGCCTCGTCGAAGGGGATGCCGAAGGCGTCGGCCACCTCGGTGAGGAACCGGCGCACGGTGGGGGTGTAGGTGAGGGGCCAGTCGTGGGCACCGATCCTGGCCACCGCCTGGGCGATCTCGGTGACGGCGTTGTCGTCGTTGAGCATCGAGCCGTGGCCTGCCGTGCCGTCGGCGGTCAGCTTCATCCAGGCCAGGCCCTTCTGGGCCGTCTCGATCAGGTAGAGCCGCAGGGACGGGTCCACCTCCAGCGAGTAGCCGCCGACCTCGCTGATCGACTCGGTGACGCCCTCGAACAGCTCGGGGTGGTGGGCGGTGAGGTATTTGGCGCCGTAGACGCCGCCGGCCTCCTCGTCGGCCACCCAGGCGAAGACGATGTCGCGCCGCGGCTTGCGCCCCTCGCGCTTGAGCTGGCGCAGCACGGCCAGCATCATCGCGTCCATGTCCTTCATGTCGACGGCGCCGCGGCCCCAGATGTAGCCGTCGCGCACCTCGCCCGCGAACGGGTCCACCGACCAGTCGGCGGCGTTGGCCGGGACGACGTCGAGGTGGCCGTGCACGAGCAGGGCGGGCAGCGACGGGTCGGAGCCCTCGACCCGGGTGATCACGTTGCCGCGGCCCGGCTCGCTCTCGATGTACGTCGAATCGATCCCGACCTCGCTCAGCCTGGCCATGACGACCTCGGCCGCGGCCCGCTCGCCGGGGCCGCTGCCGTCCCCGTAGTTGCTGCTGTCGGCGCGGATGAGCTCCACGCACAGGTCGGCGACTTCCTTCTCAGCGGGTGTCATGGCGTTGTCTCCCAATGGTGATCCAGCGTGAGCAGTCCGGACTTGTGGAGGTGACCGCGCTTGTAGGCGCGGGTGATGAGGGTGAGATCGACGTCGGTGATCTCGTCGTGCCGGCCGACGACGCCGGTCATGAAACGGTAGAGGTCCGCCTCGTGCGCCGCGACCACCTGCACGATAAGTGAATGCGTGCCCGTTGTGGCCGCGCAGTAACGGACGTTCGGGTGCGCGGCCAGCCGCTGGCCGACCAGGTCCAGGCCGTGGGGGCGGACCTTCAGCCAGAGCATGGCCTCGACCTCCAGGCCGAGCAGCGCGGGCTCCACCTCGGCGCGCGGCAGCAGCAGACGCCGCTCGATCAGCGAGGTGACGCGGCGGCGCGCGGTCGGCACGGAGACGTCCAGCCGTTCGGCGACCGCGGTGAAGGCGATCCGGCCGTCGGCGGCGAGCAGTTCGGCGATCTCCTGCTCCAGGGGTGACAGGCCCTCCTCATCGGGCAGGCCCTCGGGGAACGGGTCCGGCCGTAACTCGGCGATCTCCTGCTCGGTGAGGTAGGGGGCATGCCACTCGGCGACGGTCCTGAACGTGTGGAGCACGACCTGGGTCTGCGTCTGTACGACGCCGTCGATGTCGGAGACCTGCGAGGACAGGATGCGGTGCAGGTCCTCGCGCGAGGGCGAGACCAGCTCACAGCCGAGGTCCGCGGCTCCGGTGAGGGAGTAGACCGAGCGCGTGTCGGGCCGGTCGGCCAGCGCCTTGGCCACCTGCGCCGCCGACCCGGGACGCACCTGGACGTGCAGGTGGACCGGTCGTCCGTGCCCGGTGCGCAGGTCGTCGTAGATGGCCGTGACCCGTACGACGCCCTCGGTGATCAGCCGCTGCAACCGCCTGGCGACCGTGCGTTCGTGCTCGCCCACCGCCCGGCCGATCTCACCCCACGACGCGCGCGGACTGACTTGCAGCGCGGCGACCAGTCGCCGGTCGAGAACATCCACCTGCACCCGTTTCTGTGTCGGGTTTGTAAATATCTGCTCAGATATTTGACTGTTTCGGTCGTCCGAATGCACAGTAAGCCATCTCCGCACCTGTCAGCAAAGGAGCCCACGTGGCTACCTCCCCTGTGGCTCAGTCCCCCCTGGGCATCCCCAAGAGCCGCGTCCGCCAGTTGATGGCGGCCAGCATCGGCAACGTGGTCGAGTGGTACGACTGGTACGCCTACACCTTCCTGGCCACCTACTTCTCCCTCCAGATCTTCCCGAAGATCGAGGGCAACAGCCTCGTGCCGCTGCTGAGCTCGTTCGCCGTCTTCGCGGTGGGCTTCTTCATGCGCCCGCTCGGCGGCCTGCTGGTCGGCGCGTTCGCCGACCGCTACGGCCGCAAGGCCGCCATGACGTTCACCATCATCCTGATGGGCGCGGGCTCCCTGCTCGTCGGCCTGACCCCCACCTATGAGGCCGTCGGCGTCCTGGCGCCGATCATCCTGACCCTCGCCAGGCTCATCCAGGGCCTGTCGGTGGGCGGCGAGTTCGCCGCCGCGACCACGTTCCTGGTCGAGTCGGCCCCGCCGAACCGCCGCGGCCTGTTCTCGAGCTTCCAGTACGTCAGCACCACCATCGGCCAGCTCCTGGCCTCCGGGCTGGCGGCGCTGCTGGCCACGACGCTGGTCAAGGCCGACATGGACTCCTACGGCTGGCGCATCCCGTTCCTGGTGGGCGCGGTGCTGAGCCTCGTGGGCCTGTGGATCCGCAAGGGCGCCGACGAGACCTCGGCCGTCGCGGAGGAGATCCAGCAGGGCAAGGCCGAGCGGCCCAAGCTCTTCGAGTTTCTCAAGCACTATCCGAGGTCGGCCGCCACGATCGTGGGCATCACCATCGCCGGCACCGTGGCGTACTACACGTGGACCAGCTTCCTGCCCACGTACGCGCAGATCACCGTGGGGTTCGACAAGGCGGACTCGCTGCAGATCGGCACGATCTCGCTGGTCTTCTTCATGATCCTGCAGCCGCTGCTCGGCATGTTGTCGGACCGGATCGGCCGCCGGCCGATGCTGATCACCTTCGGGCTCGGGTTCCTCATCCTGCCCGTGCCGCTGCTCGGGATGCTCAGCGACGCCTACTGGAGCCTGCTGGTCGTGCAGCTCGTCGGCATGGTGTTCCTCGGCTGCTTCACCTCGATCTCGGCCGCCGTGAACTCCGAGCTCTTCCCGACCCGCGTGCGGGCGGCGGGCGCCGGGTTCCCGTATTCGCTGACCGTGGCGCTCTTCGGCGGCACCGCCCCGCTGATCGGCACCGCGCTGCAGGAGGCCAAGATGCCGGAGCTCTTCCCGTGGTATATGTCGGCGCTGGCGCTCGTCTCCACCCTGGTCTATCTCTTCGTCCTCAAGGAGACCAAGGACCAGCCGCTGCGTTAACCGCCGTATGAGGTGCAGGGGCGCTCCCGCAACTCCTTGACGTAGTCGTCGGGGGCGCCCGCCCGCTCGGCCGCCTCGGCCAGGCTGCCCAGGTAGCGGGCCGACGGGAGCCCGCCCTCGTAGCCGTCGAGCACGTAGAACCAGGCCACGACCTCGCCCTCCAGCGTCTGCACCCGCAGCCGCACCTTGTGGTAGGCGCCGCGGACCGCGCCCTCCCACTGGTCGAGCGAGGTCTCCTCCCAGTCGGGCACGTCGTAGAGGACCACGAACACGTGCTCGTCGGGGGCCTCCACGATCGTGGCGATGGCCCCCTCCCACGCCAGGTCCATGCCGCCGAAGGTCAGGCGCCAGCCCTGGAGCCAGCCCACGCCCCAGATCGGTGAGTGGGGGGCACGCATGGTCATCTGCTCAGGGTCCATGTTCGTGCCGTACGCGGCATAAAGCCTGAGGTCATTCGGCTTCTTCGGCTGATCCGAAAGCCAAGCCACGGTCCACCCCTCTCGCCGGGTGCTTCACGTCATCCAGCTACCGCGCCATCCTGTCACGCTGAACAGCTCGGTCGGACCATCGGAATCGGGCGGGAGAAGGTCGTGTCCCGGCCCCGTTGCAGCTTCGTCCACGTCGTGCGGGACAATAGGTGATGTGACGAGGATCGTGATCATCGGTGGCGGACCAGGCGGCTACGAGTCGGCGCTGGTGGCCGCTCAGCTAGGCGCGCAAGTCACGATGGTCGAGCAGGACGGCCCGGGGGGTGCTTGTGTCCTGACCGACTGCGTCCCCTCCAAGACGCTGATCGCGACCTCCGTCCGTAAGCAGGCCCTGCTCGACGCGTCCTCGCTGGGCGTGGCCTTCTCCGGCGGGCCCGACGGCGACGCCGGGGTGGTCGGCGTGGATCTGCCGCTGGTCAACAAACGTGTCAAGGAGCTGGCCCAGGCGCAGTCCGCCGACATCGCGACCCGGGTCGAGGCCGAGGGCGTCGAGATCGTCAGGGCGCGCGGGCGGCTGGTCGACCCGCAGGTCGTGCGGGCGGGCGACCGGACCATCAGGGCCGACGTCGTGCTCGTGGCCACCGGGGCGACGCCGCGCGTGCTGCCGGGGGCCGAGCCCGACGGGGAGCGCATTCTCAACTGGCGCCAGCTCTACGACCTCGAAGAGCTGCCCGAGCACCTGATCGTGGTCGGGTCCGGAGTGACCGGGGCCGAGTTCGCGGGCGCCTACCGTTCGCTCGGCGCCGAGGTCACGCTGGTCTCCAGCCGCGACCGGATGATGCCCAACGAGGACGCCGACGGCGCCGAGGTGCTGGAAGAGGTCTACCGGCGGCGCGGGATGAACGTCATGGGGCGCTCCCGGGCCGCGTCCGTGAAGCGGACCGCCGACGGGGTGGTCGTCACGCTGGAGGACGGGCGCACGGCCGAGGGCTCGCACGCGCTGATGACCGTCGGCATGATCCCCAACACCTCCGGCATCGGCCTGGAGGAGGCCGGGGTGCAGCTCGACCGGGGCGGATTCATCAAGGTCGACAAGGTCTCGCGCACATCGGCGCCGGGCGTCTACGCGGCCGGCGACTGCACCGGCGTGCTGATGCTGGCCTCGGTGGCCGCCATGCAGGGCCGGATCGCGGTATGGCACGCGCTCGGCGAGGCCGTGCAGCCGCTGCGGCTGGCCACGGTGGCCTCCAACATCTTCACCGACCCCGAGATCGCGGCCGTGGGCGTCGCCCAGCGCGCGATCGAGGCGGGCGAGATCGAGGCCAACGTGGTCAAGCTGCCGCTGGCCACCAACGCCCGGGCCAAGATGCAGGGGTTCAACGACGGGTTCGTGAAGCTGTTCTGCCGTCCGCACACCGGCATCGTGCTGGGCGGGGTCGTGGTGGCGCCGCGCGCCTCCGAGCTGATCCTGGCCGTGTCGGTGGCCGTGCAGCAGCGGCTGACGGTCGACCAGCTCGCGCACACGTTCGCGGTCTATCCGTCGCTGTCGGGCTCGATCACCGAGGCCGCCCGGCGGCTCATGCAGCCCGGAGTGTCGATCTGAGGCGGCGCACTCCCTCGCGGAGTTCTGCCACGTTCGCGGCGGCGGCGAAGCTCAGGCGCAGGCAGCCGGCGGCCGGTTCGGCGGGGAAATAGCGGCTGCCCGCGTTGACGAGCACGCCCGCCGCCCTGGCCGCGTCCGCCACGGCCGTGTCCTGGAGCCCGGCCGGCAGCTCCACCCACAGGTGCAGGCCGGACGACGGGCGGCGGGCGAGCCGCCAGCCGGGCAACTCCTCGGCCAGCGCGCCGGCCAGCGCCGCGCAGCGGTCGCGCAGGGCCGTGGACAGCGTCCGCAGGTGGCGGTCCCAGGCCGGTGAGCTGAGCAGTTCCACCGCCGCCTCCTGGAGCGGGCGGGCGGTGAAGAAACCGTCCACGAAACGCAGGTCGCGCAGCCGGCGCAGCACCGGGCCGCGCGCGACCACGGCGCCGATGCGCAGGCTCGGCGAGCTGGGTTTGGTCAGCGTGGCGAGGTGCACCACCGTGCCGTCGCGGTCGCCGGCGATCAGCGGGCGGGGGAGCGGGCGGCCGTGCCCCAGGTGGCGGGCGTAGTCGTCCTCGATCAGGAACGCCCCCGCCGCGCGGGCCACGTCCACGATCTGGCCGCGCCGCTCCGGGGCGAGCACCGTGCCGGTCGGGTTGTGGCAGGACGGCTGGCAGTAGAGCAGGCGGGCTCCGGTCATGGCGAACGCGTCGGCCAGCAGGTCGGGACGGATCCCGTCGCCGTCCATCGGCACCGGGACCGGCCGCAGCCCGGCCGCCCGCGCCGCCGACAGCGCTCCCGGATAGGTCGGCGACTCCACCAGGACGGGCGCGCCCGGCGCGGCGAGCGCACGGAAGAGCAGCGACAGCGCGCCCTGGCCGCCGTCCGTGACGAGCACGTCGTCCGGCCCCAGCGCGCCGGCACCGCCGTCGCTGCCCGCCATCCTGGCGAAGAGGGCGCGCAGCGGCGGCAGCCCCGCCACCGGTGCCCGGTCCCAGGCGTCCGGGCGGCGGGCGGCCCTGGCCAGCGCGGCGGCCAGGGCCTTGCCGGGCTGGAGCGACGGGTGCGGGTAGCCGCCCGCCAGCGAGATCGAGCCGGCAGGGGCCTCCGGAAGGGCGTTCTCCACGGGCGGGGCGGGCCGGCGGGTGTCGGCGAGGGTGACCGCCTGCCAGGAGGTGTCGCCGGGTGCGTCGTCCTCGCGCGCGCGGCGGGGCGCCACGTAGGTGCCGCTGCCCGGGCGGGTCACGACCAGGCCCTCGGCGGCCAGGGCGGCGAAGGCGCGGGCCACGGTCACCGGGCTCACGCCGTGGCGGCGTACGAGGTCGCGGCTGGTGGGCAGGCGGGCGCCCGGTGCCAGCCCAGCGACCTCGGACCGCAGGCTGGTGAGAAGCGTTTCCGCACTGCTACTCTCGTACATGAGAGATCAGAGTAGCGCTTTTATTCCGAGCGCGGAAACGCTTCTCGACGTCGCGGCACTGCGGGCGGACACGCCCGGCTGCGCGTCGGTCGTTCACTTCAACAACGCGGGCGCCGGCCTGCTCGCCCGGCCGGTGCTGCGGACGATGCTCGACCAGCTCGAACTGGAGGCGAACATCGGCGGCTACGAGGCCGCGGCGGCCCGGGAGAAGGAGGTCGCCGGCTTCTACACCGCCATCGCCGAGCTGATCGGCGCCAGACCGGAGAACATCGCGTTCGCCGGCAGCGCCACGCACGCCTACAGCAAGGCGCTGTCGGCCATCCCGTTCGAGCGCGGCGACGTCATCCTCACCACCCGCAACGACTTCATCTCCAACCAGATCGCGTTCATCTCCCTGCGCGACCGGTTCGGCGTCGAGGTGGTGCACGCCCCCGACCATCCCGACGGCACCGGCGTGGACGTCGAGGCCATGGCGGCGCTCATGCGCAAGCTGCGCCCGCGCCTGGTCGCCGTCACGCACGTGCCCACGAACTCCGGGCTCGTCCAGCCGGTGGCCGAGATCGGCGCGCACTGCAGGGAGCAGAGCCTGATCTACCTCGTGGACGCCTGCCAGTCCGTCGGGCAGTACCCGATCGACGTCGAGGCGATCGGCTGCGACCTGCTCACCGCCACCTGCCGCAAGTTCCTGCGCGGCCCGCGCGGCTCGGGCTTCCTGTACGTCTCCGACCGCATCCTGCGCGAGGGCTACGAGCCGCTGTTCATCGACATGTACGGCGCCCGCTGGACCGCGCCGGACCGCTACCGCCCGGTCGAGACGGCGGCCAGGTTCGAGGAGTGGGAGTTCCCGTACGCGACCCTGCTCGGCTCGGCGGCGGCCGCCCGCTACGCGCTGGAGGTCGGCCTGGAGCCGGTCGCGAAGCGCACACCCGCCCTGGGCGCGCTCCTCCGCGACCGCCTGGCCGGCGTCAAGGGCGTCCGCCTGCTCGACCGGGGGCCCGAGCCGGCCGCGCTGGTCACGTTCGCGATCGAGGGCTGGGAGCCGCGGCCGTTCAAGCGGGCCATGGACGACCGGAAGATCAACTCGGCGCTCAGCCTGCGCGAGTTCGCGGTCTTCGACTTCGGCGACAAGGACGTGGAGTGGTGCCTGCGGCTGTCGCCCCACTACTACAACACCGAGGAGGAGGTGGAGGTCGTGGCGGCGGCGGTGGCCGAACTGGCGGCCCGCTGAGCACTCGAAGCGCTTCGAACGTCAATGGTTGACCTTTGTTGGTATGGACACCAAACTAAGTCACGAGTTGGCGCAGCGTTCGAAGGAGCTTCCATGCCCTATCGCCCCCCACTGGTCGCGCACGAGTACTTCGTCGCCGACCCGCCCGAGCTGCCGGTCCGCGCGCCAGGCGAAGAGGGCCTGTCCGCGCTGACCGCCGCCGAGCTGGTGGCGGCCGACGGCGCGGAGGTGATGCTGAAGGCGGTCACCTCGGCGGAGGAGACCCTGGTCGTGCAGATCGGGGTCGCGGGCGAAGGCATCATCCGGGTGCGGCTGTCGGAGGACCCGACCGCCCGGCCGCGCTCGGAGCGGGCCATCTCCCTGGTGACGCCCGGCACGTACTCAGGGGCACGTGCCGTGGCGGAGCCGGGCGAGCCGATCGTGATCGACGCCGGCTCGCTGCGGGCCGAGATCACCCTCTCGCCCTGGCACCTGCGCTTCACCGACGCGAGCGGCGCCACGCTCGCCGAGCAGGACCGGGGGCACACCGACATCAGCGGCCGGCTGCGCACGCTGCCGTTCGGCCGGTCGAGTTCCGGCGGTACGCCCGTGGCCTATCACGAGAGCTTCGCCGCCGCCCCCGACGAGGCGTTCGCCGGGTTCGGGGAGTCGTTCACCCGGCTGGACAAGCGCGGCCAGCGGCCCGTCATGTGGAACTTCGACGCCTTCGGGGCCGAGTCGCAGCGGGCGTACAAGAACGTGCCCCTCTACCTGTCCAGCAAGGGGTACGGGATCCTCGTCGACAGCGGCGCGCCCACCGAGTTCGACGTGTGCCAGTCCACGCACAGCGTGGTGCAGATCCTGGTGCCCGACGACGTCATGGACTACTACGTGCTGGCCGGGCCGACGCCGCCCGAGATCCTGGACCGTTACGACCTGCTGACCTGCCGGCCCGCGTTACCGCCCAAGTGGGCGTTCGGGACCTGGATCTCCTCCGGGTTCTGTGTGGACAGCCAGGAGCGGGTGCTGGCCAGGGCGCGGACGATCAGGGAGCGCGGCATCCCCTGCGACGTGCTGCACCTCGACACCTACTGGCAGAGTGACGGGCACTGGTCGGACCTGCGCTGGGACCCGGTGAACTTCCCCGACCCGGGCGCGATGCTGGCCGAGCTGGACACGATGGGGTTCAAGGTCTGCCTGTGGATGAACCCCTACATCTCCCACCTGAGCCCCGCGTTCCGCGAAGGCACCGATGCCGGATATTTCCTGAAAAATCAGGATGGCGAGGTGTACGTCGCCGACTGCTGGCACGGCTCGTTCCCCGCCTGCGGCATCGTCGACTTCACCGACCCGGCCGCCGCCGCGTGGTTCAAGGACCTGCTGCGCCCGCTGCTGCGCCAGGGCGTGGCCGCGTTCAAGACCGACTTCGCCGAGGGCGTGCCCGCCGACGCGGTGGCCGCCAACGGCATGACCGGCATCGACCTGCACAACGTCTACACCCTGCTGTTCAACGACCTCGTCGCCGCCGTCACCCGCGAGGTCAACGGCCACGACCTGGTGTGGGCGCGGTCGTCGTACCTGGGCGGGCAGCGCCACAGCGCCCAGTGGGGCGGCGACACCTACACCAGCTACGCCGCCATGGGCAGCACGATCAGGGGCGGCCTCGCGCATGGCCTGTCCGGCGTGCCGTTCTGGAGCCACGACGCGGGCGGCTTCACCGGCCGGCCCGCCGACGACCTGTACGTCCGCTGGACCCAGTTCGGCGCCCTGTCCCCGCTGCTGCGCCTGCACGGCACCACCACCCGCGAGCCGTGGGAGTTCCCCGAGGTCGAGGCGGAGGCGGTGAGCGCGCTCAAGCTGCGCTACCGGCTGATGCCCTACCTCTACTCGGCCGCCGTCGAGGCCGCGCGCACCGGCGCGCCGATGATGCGCGCGCTGTGCGTGGACCACCCCGAAGACCCGGTGGCCTGGCAGGCCGACCTGCAGTACCTGCTCGGCCGCGACCTGCTCGTCGCCCCCATGACCACGCCCGAGGGCACCCGGCAGGTGTACCTCCCGAGTGGCCGATGGGTGGACTACTGGACGGGCGAGGTGCTGGAAGGCGCGCGCTACGTCCAGGTCGGCAAGCCGCTCGACCAGATCCCGCTGTTCGTCCGGTACGGCGCGCTCATCCCGGTCCAGGAGCAGAGGGACACGGTGGACGTACCGGCCGAGATCATGCTCGTCGCCTTCGGGGGCGGCGACGGCCCAGAAACCCGCACTGTCGAAATCCACGACGCGGACGGCGTGACGGTCGCCGTCGCCACCAGGGACGGCGACGAGCTGCGCGTCGCCGTCACCGGCCCGAAGCGCGTCACCGGGGTCGAGATCGCCCCGGTGGCCGGAGCTCCCGCAAGGGCCGTCATCTCGTAACACCCCCATGGAGGGATCATGGTCAAGTCAAGAGCCGTCGCGGTGCTGGCCGCCGCCGCGCTCGCCCTTTCCGCCTGCGGCTCGGGAGGTTCGGAAAGCCCCAGCCCAAGCGGCACCGCACCACGCGTACTGAAGCTCTGGCACTACGAGTCGGCCGACAGCGCCATGGGCAAGGCGTGGGCCGAGGCGATCAAGAAGTTCCAGGCGTCGCACCCGAACGTGACCGTCAAGTTCGAGGAGAAGAGTTTCGAGCAGATCCAGAAGACGGCCAGCATGGTGCTCAACTCCGACGAGGCGCCCGACCTCATGGAGTACAACAAGGGCAACGCCACGGCCGGGCTGCTGTCCAAGCAGGGCCTGCTCACGGACATGAGCGAGGAGGTCACCAAGCGGGGCTGGGACAAGCTGCTGCCGGGCGGCCTGCAGACCACGGCCAAATATGACGACCGGGGCCTGATGGGCAGCGGGAAGTGGTTCGGCGTGCCGAACTACGGCGAGTTCGTGATGGTCTACTACAACAAGGACCTGTTCGCCAAGCACAAGGTCGAGGTCCCGACGACGTTCGAGCAGTTCACGGCCGCGATGGACACGTTCGTCAAGGCCGGGGTGACCCCCATCTCCAACGCCGGCGCCGAATACCCGGCGCAGCAGATCTTCTACCAGCTCGCGCTGACCAAGGCGCAGAAGCCGTGGCTGGACGCCTTCCAGTCCTACAAGGGCAAGGTCGACTTCCACGGCCCCGAGTTCACCTACGGCGCCGACACGTTCGCCGACTGGGTGAAGAAGGGCTACATCGACAAGAAGTCGAGCGGGCTCAAGGCCGAGGACATGGGCGTGGCGTTCATGAAGGGCGAGTTCCCCATCGTGATCAGTGGAAGCTGGTGGTACGGCCGCTTCGCCTCCGAGATCAAGAACTTCGAGTGGGGCCACTTCCTGTTCCCCGGCGCCACCATGTCGCCCGGTTCGAGCGGGAACATCTGGGTCGTCCCCGAGAAGTCGGAGAACAAGGACCTGGCCTACGACTTCATCGACATCACGATGAGCAAGGACGTCCAGAACCTGCTCGCCAACTCCGGCGGCGTCCCCGTGGCCGCCGACCCGGCCGCGATCACCGACGCGAAGAGCAAGGAGCTCATCGAGACCTTCAACAAGCTGACCACTGCCGACGGCCTGGCCTTCTACCCCGACTGGCCGGCGCCGGGCTACTACGACGTGCTGGTGGCCGGGATCCAGAACCTCATCAACGGCAGCAAGACCTCCGCCCAGGTGCTGGACGAGATCGCGGGGCCGTACGAGGACAACCTCGCCGACATTGGCAACTGAATGAGAGTGCGCACGAGGGGATACTGGCTCTACCTGGTCCCCAGTCTGCTGTTGTTCCTGGCCGTCATCGTCGTGCCGTTCCTGATGAATGTGGGCGCGAGCTTCACCCGCTGGTCCGGGGTGGGCACGCCGCGCTGGATCGGGCTCGACAACTACACCAGGCTGCTGGCGGACGAGCGGTTCTGGCAGTCGTTCCAGCACAACGTGGGCCTGATCGTGGCCATGGCCATCGTGCCGACCGCGATCGGCCTCGTGCTGGCGGCCGCCCTGTTCGACTACATCGGCAAGCGGTTCGGTACGCGCACGGCGTCCGCGCTGCGGGCGATGTACTACCTGCCGCAGGTGCTGCCGGTGGCGGTGGCCGGCGTGGTGTGGGGCTGGATGCTGCACCCGTCGTACGGCGCCGTCAACCAGATCTTCGGGCTGGACCTCGACTGGCTCGGCGACCCCGACCTGGCGCTGGCCACGGTCATGGCGGTCATGGTCTGGTTCCAGCTCGGCTACCCGGTCGTGATCTTCATGGCCGGGCTGCAGCGGGTGGACCCTTCCTACTACGAGGCCGCCGAGATCGACGGGGCCTCGTGGTGGCGCAAGTTCTGGCACATCACGATCCCGCAGATCCGGCCGGAGATCTTCGTGGTGCTGCTGACGTGCACGATCGCCGCGCTGAAGGTGTTCGGGCCGATCTTCGTGCTGACCCGCGGAGGGCCCGGCAACGCGACGATGGTGCCGTCGTACTTCTCGTACCTGAACTTCTTCCAGAAGAGCAACGTCGGGTACGGCTCCGCGATCGCCACGGTGCTGGCCCTGATCATCATCGTGGTGACGTTCCTGTTCCTGCGCGTTCAGGAGCGTGAGCAATGAGGGGCCCCGGACGCTGGGCGGTGCTGTTCGCACTGGTCGTGCTGGCGGTCGTGATGATCTTCCCGTTCGCGATCGTGACGATCAACGCGGTCAAGTCGCCGGCCGACTACAGCTCGAACGGGCCGCTGAGCCTGCCCGACGGGCTCTACTTCCAGGGGATCGTCGACTTCTGGAACCGGGTGGAGTTCGGCACCAAGCTCTGGAACAGCTTCGTCATCAGCGCCTCCGTGGCGGTGCTGGCGGTCGTGCTGTCCGTGCTCAACGCGTACGCGCTGGGCATCGGCAGGGTGAAGGGCCGGCTGTGGATCCTGGTGCTGTTCCTGGTGGCCAACACGCTGCCGCAGGAGGCGCTGGTCTATCCGCTCTACTACCTGGCCAAGGCCGTCGATCTGTACGACACCCAGCTCGCCGTGATCATCGTCATGACGGCGATCCAGGCGGCGTTCGGCACGTATCTGCTGAGCGCGGTCCTGGGCCAGTTCCCGAAGGAGATCCTGGAGGCGGCGGCCATCGACGGCGCCGGGCGGCTGCGCTCGCTGCTGCGGATCGTGGTGCCGATCAGCCGGCCCACGATCAACGTGCTGCTGATCTTCTTCTTCATCTGGACCTGGAACGAGTTCTTCCTACCGCTGATCTTCCTGATCTCGAACGACACCCAGACGGTGCCCGTCGCGCTCGGCGTTTTGCAGGGAGAGAGGTACATGGACGCCACCATGTCCAGCGCCTCGGCCCTGCTCGGCCTCCTGCCGGCGGTCGCCTTCTTCCTGATCTTCCAGCGCACGCTGACCCGAGGTGTGACGGTCGGCGCCATCAAGTGATGGAGAACCCCCCAAGATGCGAAAAATCCCGTTACTAGCGGCTCTTGCCCTCACGGCGTCGCTGCTCGCCGTCCCGCCCGCGCACGCGGCCGACTACCCCTTCCAGAATCCCGCCCTGCCGCTGGACCAGCGGGTCGGCGACCTGCTCGGCCGGCTCACCCTCGACGAGAAGCTGAGCCTGCTGCACCAGTCGCAGCCCGCCATCCCCAGGCTCGGCATCGCCTACCACAAGAACGGCACCGAGGCCCTGCACGGCGTCGGCTGGTCCAACCATCTCAACGACAACTGGAACCAGAAGTTCGCGAGCGGCACCGTGTTCCCGCAGGCGGTGGGCCTGGCCAGCACCTGGGACCCCGCCCTGATCAAGAAGGTGGGCTCGGCCGTCGGCGACGAGACGCGCGGCTACAACGCCGTCGATCCCGTCCTGTGGGGGCTGCAGGTGTGGGCCCCCGTGGTCGACCTGCTGCGTGATCCGCGGGCGGGCCGCAACGAGGAGGGCTACGCCGAGGACCCGCTGCTGACCGGGGCCATCTCGACGGCGTACGGCAAGGGGCTGCAGGGGGACGACCCCTTCTACCTGAAGACCGCGCCCGTGCTGAAGCACTACCTGGCCTACAACAACGAGAACAACCGCAGCCTGAGCTCCTCCAACCTGACGCCGAAGCTCAAGCACGAGTACTACGAGCCGGCGTTCAAGGCGGCGATCTCGGCCGACGCCGCGACCGGGGTGATGGCGTCGTACAACCTGGTCAACGGGCGGCCCAACCACGTCAACCCCGACCTGGACAACGTGGTCAGGTCGTGGACCGACAAGACGCTCTACAACCCCAGCGACGCCTGGGGGCCGCACGCGCTGACCGACCTGGAGAAGTACTACGACAACAAGCCCGAGGCGTTCGCGGCCGTGCTCAAGGCGGGGCTCGACAGCTTCACGATCGACGGCAGCGACATCGGGCCGATGGTCACGAACCTCAAGGCCGCGCTCGACCAGGGCCGCATCACCGTGGCCGACGTGGACAAGTCGGTACGCAGCGTGCTGTCGATCCGGACCCGGCTCGGGCACTTCGACCCCGACGGCGGGCCGTACAAGAAGATCACCGCGGACGTGATCAACAGCGCGGCCAACAAGGCGCTCAACCGGGAGACCGCCGGCAAGGCGGCCGTGCTGCTGAAGAACTCCGGCGTGCTGCCGCTGGCCAAGCCGAAGTCGGCGGCCGTGGTGGGGCCGCTGTCCGGGAAGCTCTACCGGGACTGGTACTCGGGGCAGCTTCCGTACCAGGTGACGCCGCTCGACGGGATCAAGGAGCGGGTCGGCGACGTCGCCACCGGCGAGGGGCTGGAGCGCGTCGCGCTCAAGCACGTCGACTCCGGCAAGTACATCACCGCCACCGGCACCGGGCCCGACAACAACGCCGGGCTGATCGACACCGCGCCCGGCGCGGCCTCGCAGTGGGACCTGACCGACTGGACCGGCGGCGTGTCCACGTTGCGCAACGCGGGCAACGGGCGGCTGCTCGGCGGTGACTGGCGCTCGCTCGACACCGACGACGCCGAGCCCGACGGCTGGTACGTCTCCCAGCAGTTCACGCTGGAAAAGCAGTCCGACGGCACCCACCTGATCAAATACGCCGGCTACGAGACGGTCGAGAGCTGGTTCGCCCTGCCCGACGCGTACGTGGGCGTCACCGCGGAAGGCGCGCTCGGCCTGGTCCCCAAGGCCCAGGCGGCGAAGTTCGCCAAGGAGATCGTCTCCGACGGCGTGGCCGCGGCCGCCGCGCAGGCCGCCAAGGCCGAGGTCGCGGTCGTGGTGGTGGGCAGCCACCCGTTCGTGGCCGGGCGTGAGTTCCACGACCGCGACAACCTGCGGCTTGGTGAGGGCCAGCGGCGGCTGATCGAGGCCGTGCGCAAGGCCAACCCCCGCACGGTGGTCGTCCTGGAGACCAGCTACCCGGTCGTCGTGGACGCGCCGACGCTGCTGTGGACCACGCACGCCGGCGCGGAGACCGGCCACGCCATCGCCGACGTGCTGTTCGGCCAGGTCAACCCGGCCGGGCGGCTCACCCAGACCTGGCCGGCGAACGAACCGTCGCCGAGCATCTTCGACTACGACCTGGCCAAGACCGGGATGACGTACCTGTACGGGAAGTCCAAGCCGCTCTACGCGTTCGGGCACGGGCTGAGTTACACCTCGTTCGCGTACCAGGGGCTGAGCGTGCAGGGCGAGAGGGTGAGCGTCAAGGTCACCAACACCGGGCGGGCCAAGGGCGACGAGGTGGTCCAGCTCTACACCCACCAGCGCGACTCCCGCTTCAAGCAGCCGGTCAAGCAGTTGCGCGGGTTCCAGCGGGTGACGCTGAACCCGGGCGAGACGCGTACCGTCACCTTCGCCATGAAGAAGTCCGACCTGGCCGTCTGGGACTACACCCGCAACAAGTGGGCGGTCGAGACCGCCACCCACGACGTCCTCGTCGGCTCGGCCTCCGACCGGATCCGTGTCTCGACGACTCTGCAGGTGACCGGCGAGACCATCCCCGTGCGCGACCTGACCAGGACGACGCGGGCGATGGACTTCGACGACTACTCGGGCGTCGCGTTCGCGGACGAGACCAAGGCCGGCGGCGAGGTCGTGGAGGGTTCGGCGGGCGACTGGATCTCCTTCACCGGCGCCGTCCACGGCTCGCGGTTCACCGCCTCGGTGGCGTCCGTGAGCGGCGGCTCCATCGAGCTGCGCTCCGGCTCGCCGACGGGCACGCTGCTCGCGATCGCGCAGGTCCCGGCCACCGGCGGCATCTACCAGTACGGCACCACGAGCGCCACCGCGACGGCGGGCAAGGGGAGCCTGTACCTGGTGTTCAAGGGCGACCTGCGGATCAAGGACTTCTCCTTGGCACGTTGACGCCCAATGGATAGTCGTGCTATCTAATACTGGATAGCACGACTATCCATGGAGTTCTGATGACACTGATCGTTCTGATCGTGGCCACGCTGGTCTTCCGGTCGCTGGGCCTGCTGGGAGCGGCTCGGTTCGGCACCTGGCGGGTCAGCGCGGCCCATGGGCTGGCCGTCATGCTGGTCATGACGGCCAGCGCCCATTTCGTCCCGGACGGCGGGACCGTCATGCCCGACCACGCCGACATGGTGGCCATGGTGCCGCCGTTCGTGCCGTTGCCCGCCTTCATGGTCTACCTGACCGGCGTGCTGGAGCTGGCCGGGGCCGTGGGCCTCGTGCTCTCGCGTACGCGCCGGGCCGCCGGGATCTGCCTGGCGCTGCTGTTCGTGCTCATGCTGCCGGCCAACGTCCACGCCGCCCTGGCGGGGCTGGAGCTGAGCAGCCCGCTGTGGCAGCGCGTCCCCGAGCAGGTCCTCTACATCGCGGTCGCCCTCTGGGTGGCTAGCGATAGCCGCGTACGTAGTCCACGGTGAACTCCTTCGGGTACGGACCGTGCGGCTCGAACTCGTAGATGTCGAGCATGAGCTGCATCGGATAGTCCGGCGCCTGGTGGACGGTCCTGACGTGCTCGCCGTCCACGAAGAAGGAGACCTGGCCGGGGGACCAGTCGGCCGCGTACACGTGGAACTCGCGGGCGTCGATGGGCAGCGTCTCCACCGTGAAATCGTCGGTGACCCGCGGGTCGCCGAACGGGTGCACGCCCATGCCGACCCGTGCGGAGTCCTCGCCCACGTCGCGGCCGAAGATCTCGGCGACGCAGATCTCGGCCGACCGCTCCGGGGAGTCCTCGAAACCGATCATCCACAGGGCGACCATGCTGTGCGGGTCGTCGGTCGCCCTGGCCCGCATCTCGATCAGGCCGTAGTGGGGGGTGTAGAGCCTGACCGGCCGCTGGGGGCTCCGGACCACGGCGTCGGAGCCGCGCCCGTGCTGCCCGATCGAGCTGCCGGCCGGGCCCGAGAAGACGCCCGTCTGCAGCGAGGACACCCGCAGGCCGCCCTCCAGCTCCGGTGACCACCGAGGCTGGTCCTCCTCGATCCGCAGCCGCAGCAGGCCGCCGCCGACCTGGTGGCGGGCGGCCGAGCGGCCGGGGGTGGTCCACTGTGGCAGGTAGTGGGCGATCCACTTCGTCTCGTCGATGTGGTCACCGTCGAAGGTGTCCTCGAACTCCAGCTCCCTCATCGGACCGTCCAGCCGCCGTCGATCACCAGGGTGTGCCCCGTGACCAGGGAAGCCGCCGGTGAGGCCAGGAAGAGCACGGCGCCCGCCACGTCCATGGGCTCGCCGATGCGGTGCAGCGCCGCGATCCGTTCGATGACGTCGGCCTCGAACGCCGGATCCGACAGCGCCGGTTCGGTGCCCGGGGTGCGGATGAAGGTGGGGGCCACGTTGTTCACGGTGATGCCGTGCGGCCCCCACTCGATGGCGAGGCAGCGGGTGAGGTGGGCGATCGCCGCCTTGGTCATGCAGTAGACGGACTCGCCGGGCAGGGCCACCTCGCCCGCCTGCGAGCCCACGTTGACGATCCGGCCGTGCCCCTGGGCGATCATGATCCGGCCGACGGCCTGGCTGGTCAGGAACGTGCCCTTGAGGTTGACCTGGAGCGTACGGTCGAAGTCCGCCTCGGTGACGTCCTCGGCCGGGTTGCCGGGCGCGATGCCGGCGTTGTTGACGAGCAGGTCGATCCGGCCGAACCGGTCCATCGTGGCCTGGACCGCGGCGGCGATCTGGCCGGGCTCGGCCACGTCCATCTGCAGGGGCAGCGCGGCCCGCCCCAGCCGCCCGATCTCCTCGCCCAGCCCGCCGTCCTCATTGATGTCCCGCAGGCCCAGTGCGACGTCGGCGCCGGCGTGGGCCAGCGCCAGTGAGATGGCCCGGCCGAGCCCCCGTGCCGCCCCCGTGACCAGGGCGATCTTTCCGTCCACCCGGAACGCCGGATACTCCATGGTCTCCCCTTAATTCGTTGTGCGTCCAAACTATTGACCACCGATGCGCGCGTGTGTGAGCCTTCTGGTAGAGCTCATGCGCGAAGGCGCGGCGACGGTCAGGGTCCTGCATTCTGCTCGTGCATGGCGGTCATCTGACGCCTTTGGAGCGCCTGCCGGCGCACCTGGAAAGGAAGAGCCGCGCATGCGAAGAAGATTATTCGTCATGCTCACGACCGCCGCCGTACTGCTCGTGGCGGCGATCGTGCGGATGTCGCCGGTCTCGGCGGTGGCCTCGGATCCGTACGCGTACAAGAACGTCAGGATCGACGGCGGCGGATTCGTCCCCGGCATCATCTTCAACCCGACGGAGCGCAACCTCATCTACGCCCGCACCGACATCGGCGGCGCGTACCGGTGGAACCAGTCCAGCAAGTCCTGGACTCCCTTGCTCGACTGGGTCGGCTGGGACAAATGGGGCTACAACGGTGTGATCAGCATGGCCACCGACCCCGTACAGACCAACCGGGTGTACGCCGCCGTCGGCATGTACACCAATAGCTGGGACCCCAACAACGGCGCCATCCTGCGCTCGACGGACAAGGGCGACACCTGGCAGGTCACGGCCCTGCCGTTCAAGCTGGGCGGCAACATGCCAGGGCGCGGCATGGGCGAGGCGCTGTCCGTCGACCCCAACGACAACCGCGTCCTCTACTTCGGCACCCCCAACGGCAACGGCCTGTGGCGCAGCACCGACTACGGCGCCACCTGGGCGAAGGTGACGAACTTCCCCAACGCCGGCAACTACGCCCAGGACCCGAGCGACCCCAACGGCTACCTGAGCCACCGCCCCGGCGTGGTGTGGGTGACCTACGACAAGCGCTCGTCCACCGCGGGCACCGCCACCAAGACCATCTACGTGGGCGTCGCCGACAAGGACAACACCGTCTACCGCACCACCGACGGGGGCGCCACTTGGTCGCGGCTGGCCGGGCAGCCCACCGGGTACATCGCGCACAAGGGCGTCCTGGACACCGTCAACGGCAACCTGTTCATCGCCACCAGCGACACCGGCGGTCCGTACGACGGCGCGAAGGGCGACGTCTGGCGCTACGCCACCGCGACCGGCACTTGGACCCAGGTCAGCCCCATCCCGTCGTCCAGCGCCGACGACTACTTCGGCTACAGCGGCCTGACCCTCGACAGGCAGAAGCCCGGCACGCTCATGGTGGCCACGCAGATCTCGTGGTGGCCGGACGTCATCTTCTTCCGCTCCACCGACTCCGGCGCCACGTGGACCCGGGTGTGGGACTGGACGTCGTACCCGAACCGCAGCTTCCGCTACACCATGAACATCACCGAGAACCCCTGGCTGACCTTCGGCACCAATCCGCAGCCGCCCGAGGTCACCCCCAAGCTGGGCTGGATGACGGAGTCGATGGAGATCGACCCGTTCGACTCCAACCGCATGATGTACGGCACCGGCGCCACGATCTACGGCACCGAGAACCTCGCGCAATGGGACTCTGGCGGCCAGTTCACGATCAGGCCCATGGCCAAGGGCCTGGAGGAGACCGCCGTCCTCGACCTGATCAGCCCGCCCACCGGCGCGCCCCTGGTCAGCGGCCTTGGCGACATCGCCGGCTTCCGCCACACCAACCTGGACGCGGTGCCGCCGATGATGTTCACGTCCCCGGCCTTCACCTCCACCACCAGCCTCGACTACGCCGAGAAGTCCCCCTCGATCATGGTCAGGGCGGGCAACTTCACCGACGCCGACCGCCCCAACGACAGCCACGTGGCCTTCTCCACCGACGGCGGCGCGAACTGGTTCCAGGGCACGGAGCCGGGCGGCGTCAACGAGGGCGGCACGGTCGCGGCGGCGGCCGATGGCTCCCGCTTCGTCTGGGCCCCCAAGGGCGTGACCCCCGTCTACTCGGTCGGGTACGGCAACTCCTGGCAGACCGCCTCCGGCCTGCCCACTGGCGCGACCGTCGAGTCGGACCGGGTCAACCCGATGAAGTTCTACGGCCTCAGCGGCGGCCGCCTGTACGTCAGCACGAACGGCGGCGCCACCTTCACCGCCACCGCCGCCACGGGCCTGCCCGCGACCGCCACCAAGGTCAAGGCCGTGCCCGGCATCGAAGGCGATCTCTGGCTGGCCGGCGAGGGCGGGCTGTGGCGCTCCACGAACAGCGGCGCGGCCTTCACGAAGGTCTCCGGGATCACGAATTCCGTGAACGTCGGCTTCGGCAAGGCGGCGCCCGGCGGGACGTACATGGCCGTCTACGCGGTAGCCACGATCGACGGCGTCACCGGCCTGTACCGCTCCGACACCGGCGGTGCGGCCTGGGTGCGCATCAACGACGACAAACACCAGTGGGGCAACATGGGCGAGGCGCTCACGGGCGACCCGCGCGTGTACGGCCGCGTCTACCTGGGCACGAACGGCCGCGGCATCATCTACGGCGACCGCACCGGCCCACCCGTCACCGTCACCCCGACACCCACGGTCACCCCGACCGTGACCCCCACTGTGACCCCCACCGTCACCCCGACCCCTGGTACGGGTTGCACCGCCACCTACCAGCCCGGCAACTCGTGGCCCGGCGGCTTCCAGGCCAACGTCACGGTCAGGAACAACGGCGCCTCGTCGATCACCGGCTGGCGGGTGGCGTGGACCTGGCCCGGTGACCAGAAGATCACCACCCTCTGGGGCGGCACCCAGACCCAGACCGGCACCAGCGTGACGGTCACCAACGCCGCCTACAACGGCAACGTGGCGGGCGGGGCGACGACGTCGTTCGGCTTCAACGGCAGCTACACCGGCACCAACACCCCACCGGCCACCCTCACCTGCACTCCCGTCTAGAAGCTCACTCCGAGGGCGCCTTTCGCCGGGCGCCCTCGGAACCTCACCGATCGCCAGGTTCGTTGTACGGGCGTGGGAAGACAAAAGCGCAAGCGAAAAAGCCCCATACCCACGCCCCCTGAGCCCCGCCGGCGCTTGTGGACGAACCCCTGGATCAGATGGGGCCTGCCGGCGGTGGTCGCGCTGGTCGTGCTGCAACTGGGCTACTTCCACCTGGTCGCCGGGGAATTCGGCGGAACGAGCGTCATCGGCGTCCTGGTCACCGCCGCTCTGAGCTACGCGGGCATGTGCTTCATGATCATGGAGACGCACGCCGATGGCGTCCAGGACGCGGAAGGGTCTCCGTACAAGGTGGTGGGCATCGTGTCGGCGGTCGGGGCGGCGGAGATCGCACTCGCCCAGATCCTCTTCCTGCACTGACCGAAGGCGTCCTCAGAAGAGAGCTTCCGGTGAAGAAGGAGGCGG
Source organism: Nonomuraea solani (assembly GCF_900108335.1). Taxonomy (GTDB): domain Bacteria; phylum Actinomycetota; class Actinomycetes; order Streptosporangiales; family Streptosporangiaceae; genus Nonomuraea; species Nonomuraea solani. The sequence continues at coordinate 84,713 of NZ_FNVT01000013.1, read as the reverse complement.
CTCTCGGTTGAGATGGTGCCGGCGCGGTGCCCGGCTCGGCCGGGGCGACAGGGTTGCGCACGATTCCGCCCAGGGAGCAGGCGGGCAACGTGGACATCAAGCAGCTCGGCGCTGGCACGCGGTTGTACCTGCCGGTGGACACGCCGGGGGCACTGTTCTCGGCCGGGGACGCGCACTTCGCGCAGGGCGACTGCGAGGCGTGCGGCACCGCGATCGAGATGAACGCGACGCTGCGGGTACGGTTCACCGTGCACCCGGGGGAGGCGGCGGCCAAGGGCATCAGGGGGCCGCGGTTCGCCCGCTCCGACTACTGGGTGGCGGCCCCCTTCGCGGCGCCGCGGCGGTTCTACGCCACGACGGGGATGTCGGTGAGCAGGGACGGCGAGGTGGTGGCCGAGGACGCGACGCTGGCGGCGCGTAACGCGCTGCTGGAGATGATCGATCACCTGGGGGAGCGGGGGTGGGGTGCGCAGCAGGCGTACGCGATTTGCAGCGTCGCCGTCGACCTCAAGGTCAGTCAGCTCGTGGACGTGCCCAGCTTCCTGGTGTCGGCGTTCCTGCCGGAGGACATCTTCACCGGGTGACGTCGAGGCGGTCCGCCGTGACCGGGACGACGGTACCCGCATGGTGAAGCTCCGCTGACAAGCGCGACAGGGGCCTATTCGGGGGCGTCGATGAGCTCGTCGTGGGTCGCCACCTGATCGGCTGCGGGCGGTTCGATGTCGGTCGCGCGGCCCCACCGCGACAGACGGACATCGTCGACGAATTGCATGGGCTCCAAGTCGTCTTTCCCCGGCCAGCCGGGCAACAAGGAGGAACTCTGGCATCGGCGGACGAGCTGGTCCTTCCCTATCCACAGCTTCCAGTTGATGCGGACCTGGGCGTATGTGCCTGTGGGCCTGCTATTGAGGACGCGGAGGTCGGGATCCGCCTTGGCGACCTCGCCCAGCGTGATGATCCCCTCGTGCAGGGTGGTGCGGGTGCCGTCGTACACGCCGGCCGGGCGCTTGGCCTTGGTGCCGGCGAGCAGGGCTTTGAGCGTCGCGGGGTGGCTCAGCCGCATATCGCCACAGGTCAGGGCAAGGGGCCACTTCTCCTTGGTGACCCCCCAGCTCTTGCCTTCCGGCAGACGCTTGCCCCAGAAGGAGGACTGCTCGTAGTACCGGTCCGGGAAGATGATGAAACGCTCGGGGTCCTTGCCATCCTTGGGTTCGAGGAACTCGCTCGCGATGACCTCACCGCGCGCCAGTTCATGGACCCCTGACCGCCGAAAGGTCCGCGGCTCTCCATCCCAGGACTTGAAGACCGTGACGTTCGAGAACGTCACGGCGTTGCCGCTCGCGAGCTGGCGGCGCAGCGCGGCGACGGGGTCGAGGCGAGTCTCGGCAACGGCCGACGGCGGGACGACCAGGGCAACGGACGTGATCGTCAGGGCGAGCGCCCAAAGCCTCATGCGGTCGTCTTCCTCGAAACGGGGCCAGGCCGGGGCGATCATCGCAGCCTGAGATCTCGTTCCGGCATCGCCGCTTCACGCCGCTGTCCGCAGGTCCGAACCCATGCTCAACGGTACGGAACCAGAACGGAAGAAGAACGGAAGAGCGGCCGCATAACATCCACTCCTCCGTCGGACGAGCGGCGGGAGCCGGCCCAACTCGCGGACGGCGGGAACGCCGCTGTCATCCGTATCCAAAGAAAGAATCCCATGCATTTATCGCGCGCTGCCTGGCTCTTCGCCTTGGCGATCCTGTGCGCCGGCCTCAGCGCCTGCGGTGGCTCCGGGGCCGACGCCGTCCGGACCGCCACGACCGACGCCGTCCGGACCGCCACGACCGGCGCCGGCCAGGACTCCAGCCCCACCGTCGCGGCCGGCGAAAAGAAGACCCCCCGGCCAAGCCCTCGCGGAGGCGTCACCAAGGCCGCCCTGCTGAAGAAGCTGATGAGCGAGCCGGATGCCAAGGACCTGCCTGAGTCCGTCCTTTCCTGCGTGGCGGAAGTCTCGTTGAAGTACGGCAACGCGAATGACCTCAAACGCTATGTCGAGGGTTCGCTCGCGTCAGAAAAGGTCAGGGACCTCACTCCGTCGAACAAGCCCTATTGGACAGCATCGGAAAAGTGCGTGCGGTAATCCACGAACCGACTCGCTGAAGAGGTGACGGCGGCCCGCTGCGCTCAACGGTACGAAACCGGAGCGGAAGAAGACCGGCCGCATCCTCATCCCGGCCCAAGGCGATTTCAGCCCGGCATCCCCAACGATTCAGAGGAGAGACTCCCGAATGTCCACGTACGACCAGCATGCTCCCACCCGCTTAGACTCCTCGCGCCGGCGCGACACGAACCAAGGACGGCCGGCCACGCTGACGGGAGCGGCGATCGCGGCCATGGGCGCCGCCGTCCTCAACGTGGTGAGCGCCGCGGGGATCCTCATCTCCGGGATGGACGCGGTCAAAAGCCAGATCGCCGCGAACCAGAACTCCGGCGACGAACCGGTGACTCCGGACATGATCGACCCCCTGTCCGAGCGCGCCCAGAGCCTGTACGCCATCTACTCAGGATTGGCCTACAGCACCATTTTCTGGTCACTCGTCCTTGCGCTGCTCGCCGGGCTCGCGCTTCGCGGCGGCCGGGTCACCAGGTTCTTCGCCACGGTGATTCTCGCCATCTCCCTGCTGCTGAAAGTGGCCGACCTGTTCATCGCCATGCCCACGCTCTCGCTGATCTTCGACGGACCGGTCGCGATTCTGGCGCTGACCGCGATCGTGCTCTTCTTCCTGCCCGCCAGCAATGGCTACCGCCACACCAGGTAGGACGATCGCCCACCGCGTGCATGGGGTGCGTCATCGGCGGTCGAGGTCACCGATCCGGGCCCGCATGTCGGCCGTGGTGTTCTCGTGAGGGAACGGCTCGTCGGGAACCGGGAGGTCGAGTGCGGCGCACAAGGGCTCCCAGCCGTCGGCGGGCTGCCATTCCAGCAACCGGTGCGCCGGCACGGTGGCGCGGACCTGCTCGGGTTGGCAGTGGCGACCAACGGCCCCCGCCCTCCGGCGGGGTCTCCGCTCATCAGGTGGCGCGCCCCCACCAGCACCGTACGGTCCATGCTCTGGTACCAGCGCTCGGAGCTTTCCCGCCGCGACGGCAGCACCAGCGCGTCCGGGTGCGCGGCGGACAGTTCCCGCCAGAACCACGACACCGGCCCAGTCCACCCCGGCCGCGTATCCCGCGAGGAGGCCGTCCCAGTCCCGCATGACTCCGGCGCAGGCGTCCCGCCAGGCTGTCCATCCGCCAAGGCACAGTGCTTGTTAATCGCGGCCGCCGTGTCGTGTGGGCTGATCTGGCGGAGGCCTCGACCGGGAAGACGGATGGGTCTCGGTGACTGTCGGCGCCTGCCGAGGGGGTTTCTGCGGTTAGTGCGAACACCTTTTGCCGGGACCTTGCCTGTCAGCCCTTGATGGCGCCGACGATCACGCCCTTGGTGAAGTGACGTTGTACGAAGGGGTAGATGATCAAGGCCGGGATCACGGCTATGACCACGATCGCCATTTTGATGGCCAGCGTCGGTGGGGCGTCGCCCGTCACACCCGCCGTGGCGGCCGGCAGCGGGTTGGAGTCCACGACGTACTGGCGCAGGATCAAGGCCAAGGGCCATTTGCGGGTGTCGTCGATGTAGAGCATCGCGTTGAACCAGGCGTTCCAGTAGCCGACCGCGTAGAACATCGCCACCACCGCCGTGACCGCCTTCGACATCGGCAGCACGATGCGCCACAGAATGCGGAACTCCCCGGCCCCGTCTATCCGGGCGCTGTCCAGGACCTCGTTCGGGATGCTCATGAAGAACGAGCGCAGCACCACCACGTTGAACGCCGACACCGCCGTCGGCAGGATCAGCGACCAGTAGCTGTCCTTCAGGCCCAGCCCGCTCACCATCAGGTACACGGGAATGATGCCGGGAAAGAACACGAACATCAGCAGGACGCTGAACAGCAGCGGGCGGTGCAGGAAGGAGCCGGGGCGCGAGAGCGAGTACGCCCCGAGAATGCTCACCCCGGCGCTGATCAGCGTGCCGACGACGGTGATGCCGGTGCTGACCAGGACGGCCTGGCTGACGACCGTGTCGGAGAAGATCTGCCGGTACGCCTCGAACGTGATCCCGTCGGGCACCAGCACGAGCCCGCCCGCCTTGTTGACGGTGGCGGAGGAACTGAGGCTGGTCAGGACGATCGTGTAGAGAGGGCCGAGGACGGCCACGAGGATCAGCGTGATCAGGCCGCCCTTGCCGAACTGGCCGGCCGGTGAAGGCCGTTCTTCCCACGGCGCCAGCTTGGCGGGCTTCCTGGATGTCAGTGCCGTCATGACCTGGAATACACCCCTCGCTCGCCGAGCGCGTGCGCCACCCGGTTGGCCGCCACGATGAGCAGCAGGCCCACCAGGCCCTTGAACAGCCCGGCCGCGGCCCCGTACCCGAGGTCGCCGGTGCGCAGGCCCGACCAGTAGACGAACGTGTCGAACACTTCGGAAGCCTCGCTGCCCACGGCGCTGCGCTGCAGCATGAACTGTTCGAAGCCGACGTTCAGGGCGTCGCCGAGTCGCAGGATGAGCAGCAGGACGATCACCGGGCGCAGGCCGGGCAGTGTGATGTGCCACATGCGACGCCAGCGGCGGGCGCCGTCTACGGCGGCGGCCTCGTACAGGTTCGGGTCGATGGTGCTGAGCGCGGCCAGGAAGATGATCGCGCCCCAGCCGGCGTCCTTCCAGATGGTCTGGGAGGTGATGAGCAGGATGAACGTGTCGGAGTTCGTCATCCAGTCGACGGCATCGCGACCGTTCTCCCGCAGGATCTGCGCCAGCAGGCCCGCCCCGCCGAACATCTGCTGGAAGATGGCCACGACCAGCACCCAGGAGAAGAAGAACGGCATGTAGACCACGCCCTGCACGAACGCTCTCAGCCGGGCCGAGACGATGCTGTTCAGGAGCAGCGCCAGCATGATCGGTATCGGGAAGTAGAAGACGAGTTGGAAGGCGGTGATCGACAGGGTGTTGGCGACGGCGCGCAGGAACTGCGGATCCTGCAGGAGCAGCGCGAAGTTCGTGAACCCGATGATCGGGCTGCCGGTGATGCCGCCGGTGTAGGGGTTGTAGTCCTGGAACGCGATCACGTTGCCGAGCGCCGGAATCCACCAGAAGGCGAGGACGACCAGCAGCATCGGCAGGTTCATGACCAGCAGCGGCCAGTCTCTGCGCAGCTTGGCCCGCCAGGTCGGCTGGTGCGGGGCGGCGGCCGATCCGGACGGCGACGCGCCGCGCCGGACAGGCCGCTTGGTGGTTACCGCGCCCATGCGTGATTCCTCATGGGTGTTACAACCTGCCGTTCTCGCGCGCGACCTTCATGTAGAACTCGCGCGCCTCGTTCCCGCCCTGGGCCTGCCACTCCTTGACGATCTTGGGCCATTCGGAGACCGGGCGCTTGCCGCGGAAGATCTCCTGCATCTTGTCCTCGGTGGGCGTGACCAGCCCGGCCATCTTGGAGGGCGTCTCCACCCGGATCCCGACGAACGGGTCGTTCTCCAGAAGCTTCGACGCCTTGGTCGACCAGTCCCAAAGGCTCTGGACGAGACCCTTGTACTGGCTCTTCTCGTTGGCGTTGGGGCGGCCCGACAGGAACATGTACGTCGGCGCGACCTCCTTGCGCCCGAGCGCGGTCTGCTTGATGTTGCCGTTCTCGACCTTGTAGTGCGCGCCCTCGACGCCGTTGAAGACCAACTCGTACTCCTGCGTGCCGAACGGTGCCGAGGCCCAGTTGGACAGCGCGAGCAGTTCGCGGGTGCGGGCGTCGCCGAGGCCCTTCTTGATGAAGACGAACATGCTGGCGGGCTCGTTGCGCCACATGATCGGGGTGCCGCCGGCGTGCGCGGGATACGGGTCGACGATCTGCATGTCGAACTTCGGGTTGTCGGCCTGGAAGCGGCCCAGGGCCTCGTGCCAGGCGCCGAGGCCGTCGCGGTAGATGACCATCTCGCCGCTGCCGAAGATGGCCTTGTTGTCGGCGTCCTTGTTGGCCACGACGTCCGGGTGCACGTACCCGGCGTCGAAGAGCTTGGTCATGAACTCGACGGAGGCGGCGAACTCGGCGCTCTCGTACTTGTACTCAAGGGTCCCGTCGCTCTTTTTGCGCCACTCGCGCGGCGCGCCGAAGGCCCGCTGCATCTCCTGTTCCAGGGCGCCGCCGAAGGCCCAGCGCTTCTTCTTCGGATCGGTGATCGCCTTGCCGAGCGCGATGAGGTCGTCGCCGGCCTTGGGGTGCTGGAGTCCCATCTCCTGCAGGATGTCCTGGCGGACGAACGTGGCGAACGGGAACGGGTCGTTCTGCCAGGGAATGCCCTGCAGGACGCCGCCGAAGACGCCGTACTGCCAGGCGGCGGTGTCGTAGTTGGCCAGGAGCGGGAACTCCTTGGCCTTGTCGCCGGCCAGGTAGGGGGACAGGTCGGCGAAGAGCTTGTTGGCCGCCTCGGTGAAGTGGGCGATCTTGATGAGCTCCCAGTTCGGCACCATGACCATCTCGGGCACGTCGCCGCTGGCCAGGAGGGTGCTGAGCTTCTGCCCGTAGGTGTTGCCGTCGGAGATGTTGAAGCGGACGGTGCCGCCCAGGCGCTCGTTGACGGTGTCGTAGTAGGAGTTGCTCCCCAGCCCGGGCGGCACGGTGCCCCACAGCGGGGTCATCGCGGTCACCTCTTTGCCGCTGGTCAGCGGCTTGGTGGTGACGGCCTGGACCATGGTGGCCGGGCGGGTCAGGAAGCCGGGCGCGACGAACTCGCTGCCGGGCAGGTCCGGCTTGAGGCCGGGGATGTCGAACGGGATCCTGGTGGGTACCAGGTTCTTGAGCTTGTCCGCGGCCACCGCCGTGCCCTTGGAGACCGTCTTCTTCTCGGCGCAGCCCGCTACCAGAACGCTCGCGCCGACCAGGCCGAGGAACCCGCGGCGAGTCGTGGAGTCCGGCATCGCTCGCTCCCTTCTCGGAGTGGGGGATGTCCTCTTAAAATTAGTTGGTATTACGACCAAACAAATTAGTAGACTGTGACCGTAGCCACAACCCGGTGCGGTGGTCACAGGTTGATGAAGGAGGCCCGCGATGCGGCATGCTGGGGTCATTGCTTGGCGGGAACGGGGCTGAATTGATCACTTCTACGACCGGCCCTCAGCCGGCCGACTTCGCCGACGTACGGGCCACCAACCTCGCGGTCGTGCTCCGTTTCGTCCGCGAACACGCGCCGTGCTCGCGCGCCGACATCGCGGCCTCCACCGGGCTGAACAAGGCGACGGTCTCCAGCCTGGTCGCCGACCTCATCGACCGGCGGCTCGTCCGCGAGACCGGCCTGACCGAGAACCGGGTCGGCCGGCCGGCCACGATGCTCGTCCTCGACGGTTCGCCCTACGCGGCCATCGGGGTCGAGATCAACGTCGACTCCGTCTCGGCCGTGGCCACCGGCCTGGCGGGGGAGCGGCTGCTGACGTGGCGGCGCTCGTTCTCCGGGGGTGACTCGGTCAACCAGGGGGTGGCCGGGGTGGGGGCCATCGTGCGGCGGGTGGTCAACCGGATGACCAAGGAGGAACGCCACGTGCTCGGCCTGGCGGTGGCCGTACCAGGGCTGGTGGACGTGCAGGGCAACGTACGCATCGCGCCCAACCTGGGCTGGCACGACGCCGACATCGGCGGCGACCTGGCCAAGGCGCTGCGCGACCCCGGTTTCCCCATCCAGGTCGACAACGACGCCAACCTCGCGGCCCTGGCCGAGCAGCGTTTCGGCGCGCACTCGGGGGCCTCCGACCTCGTCTACCTCACCGGTGAGATGGGCGTCGGCGCGGGCATCATCCTGGACGGCCGGCTGCGCCGTGGCGGTCTCGGCTACAGCGGCGAGATCGGTCACGTCCAGCTCGACCCCGACGGCCCCGAGTGCCACTGCGGCCGGCGCGGCTGCCTGGAGGCGATGGCGGGCATCGGCGCCGTGCTGCGCAAGGACCTGTCCCCGGCGGAGATCCAGGTCGAGATCGAGGAGGTCGTACGCCTGGCGCGCGCGGGCGACCCCGCCACCCTGGCCACGCTGGGCTCGGTCGGCGGAAGCCTGGGCAGGGGCGTGTCCATTCTGGCCAACCTGCTCAACCCCGAGGTGATCATCCTCGGCGGCTACTACGTCCCGCTGGCGCCGTGGCTGCTGCCCGTGGTCCAGGGCGAGCTGGCCGACCGCGTCATCGCCGCCGAAGCCGGTGGTTGCCAGGTCGTGGCCTCGACGCTGGGCCACGACGCCGCCGCGCTGGGGGGCGCGGCACGGGTCCTCGACTCCATCGACTCGGGAAGATTGCCCGGAGGAATCTCGCGAATCCCTTGACCTTGGTCACCGGGAAGTGCACCCTTCAGTCAACCCACCGAAATGTCCGCGTAACTTCCCCAGGCCGGTCGTCGAAGCGCTTCGACACTCTCAGAGGGATGATCATGCAAGAACCCCCCTTCCGTGACCCAGCGGCGCCTCTTCATGACCGGATCGACGACCTTCTGCGCAGGCTCACCCTCGACGAGAAGGTGGGGCTGCTGCACCAGTACCAGGCGCCGGTCGAACGGCTGGGGCTGGGCGCGTTCCGTACGGGCACCGAGGCGCTGCACGGGCTGGCCTGGCTCGGCCCGGCGACGGTGTTCCCGCAGGCGATCGGGCTGGCCTCGACCTGGGACCTCGACCTCGTGCGCCGGGTCGGCGCCGCGACCAGCGACGAGGTGCTGGCCTTCCACCACAAGGACCCGGCCGGCGCGGGGCTCAACGTGTGGGCGCCGGTGGTCAACCCGCTGCGCGATCCCCGGTGGGGGCGCAACGAGGAGGGCTACTCCGAAGATCCGTGGCTGACCGCGGTCATGGCCACGGCCTATGCGCGTGGGCTCCGTGGGAGCGCTCCCGAAATCCTGAAGACGGCCCCCACGCTCAAGCATTTCCTGGCCTACAACAACGAGACCGACCGGTGCACGACCTCCAGCAACCTGCCGCCCCGGGTGCTGTACGAGTACGAGCTGCCGGCCTTCCGCAAGCCCATCGAGGAGGGCGCGGCGGTGGCCGTGATGCCCTCGTACAACCTGGTCAACGGTCGTCCCGCGCACCTCAGCCCGCTGATCGGCCGTGAGCTGCGCGCGTGGGCGCCGGACCTGCTGATCGTCAGCGACGCCTACGCGCCGGGCAACCTCACCGCCCTGCAGGGCTACCACGACACGCTGCCCGAGGCGTACGCGCACGCGGTCAAGGCCGGGCTCGACAGCTTCACCCAGGACGACGACCGCACCGAGGTCACGCTCGGCCACCTGCGTGACGCGCTCGCCCAGGGGCTGCTGGCCGAGCGGGACGTCGACACGGCGGTCCGGCACGCGCTGTCGATCCGGTTCCGGCTGGGCGAGTTCGACCCGGCGACGCCGTACGACGACATCAACGACAACGTGGTCAACTGCCCCGAACACCAGGCGCTGGCCAGGGAGGCGGCGCGGCGCTCGTTCGTGCTGCTGGAGAACGACGGCCTGCTGCCGCTGCGCGACGTGACCAAGGTCGCGGTGATCGGGCAGCTCGGCGACGCGCTCATGGAGGACTGGTACAGCGGCACCCTGCCCTACGCCGTCACCGCCCGCGGCGGGCTGGCCGAGCGCTGCGAGACCGTGTTCTGCGAGGCCGTGGACCGGGTGACGCTGACCTCCGACGCCGGCCCGGTCGTCGCGGACCCGGCCGGCGGGCCGCTGCGCGCGGGGGCGGCGGAGGCGGGCCTGTTCGACCTGTTCGACTGGGGCGGCGGCGCGTACGCGCTGCGCGCCGTGACGACCGGCCGGTTCGTCTCCGTGGACGACGTGACGCTGGTCAACGACCAGCCGGGGCCGAACGGGTGGGAGGTGCGCCAGACGTTCCGCATGGAGGAGCGCCCGCGCGGCACGCTCGCCCTGCGCCACGTCTCGACCGGCTGCTACGTCGGCACCGGCGACGACGGCGTGCTGCGCCTGGTGGACGACGCCGACCAGGCCGTATGGCTGGCCATGGACGTGGTCAGGAGCGGCACCGAACAGGCCGCCACGCTGGCCGCCGCCGCCGACGTGGCGGTCGTGGTGATGGGCGACCATCCCCTGGTCAACGGCCGCGAGACCGAGGACCGCATGACGCTGGCCCTCGCCCCCGCGCAGGACGACGTGGTGCGGGCCGTGCGGAAGGCGAACCCGCGTACCGTGCTGGTCATCACCAGCGGCTACCCGCTGACCTGGACCGACGGCGAGGTGCCGGCGGTGCTGTGGTCGGCGCACGGCGGCCAGGAGTACGGCCACGCGCTGGCCGAGGTGCTGTTCGGCGACGCCGACCCGGAGGGCCGCCTCACCCAGACGTGGTACCACTCCGAGCAGGAGCTGCCCGACCTGCTCGACTACGACATCATCGCCTCCGACGCGACATACCAGTATTTCCGCGGCGTCCCGCTGCACCCCTTCGGCCACGGCCTCAGCTACACCACGTTCGAGTACGCCGACCTGAGCGTCCGGCTCACCGGCGACGTCCTGCGCGCCGAGGCCACGGTCACGAACACGGGGGAGCGCCCGGGCGTCGAGGTCGTGCAGTTCTACACCCACCAGCAGCGCTCCCGCGTCAAGCAGCCGCTGCGCCGCCTGCGCGGGTTCGAGAAGGTCCGGCTGGCGCCGGGCGAGAGCCGTACCGTGACGCTGGAGCTGCCCGTCTCCGAGCTGGCGTTCTGGGACGTGACCAGGGGCAGGTTCGCCGTGGAGAGCGCGCCGCACCAGCTCATGGTCGGCCGCAGCGCCACCGACCTGCGGCTGAGCGCCCGCTTCGAGGTCGTCGGCGAGACCATCCCGCCTCAAAGGGGGCCATTGCGGGCGGCGGCGCACGACGAGTACGACGCGATCACGTTCGTGGACGAGACCAGGGTGGACGGCGACGCCGTCAGGTCCGACGCGGAGGGCGCCTGGATCCTGTTCCGGCAGGTGGACCTGACCGGCCGCGCGACCTGCGTGGCCACGGCGGGCAGCGCGGAAGGCGGCATGATCACCATCCGCCTCGGCGACCCCCTCTACGGCCGGGCCCTCGCCACCTTCCCGGTGCCCAGGACCGAACGGTACGACTATCACGCCGTCACGGCATCGTTCGAGGCCCCCGGCGGGGTGCACGATCTCTATGTGGTCTTCGAGAACGACGGAGTGACCCTGGCCCGGCTCGACCTGGGAGCGAGCGCTTGAGCGGGCGCACGGTCACGATCGCCGAGGTCGCCAAGCACGCGGGCGTGGCCGTGAGCACGGTCTCGTACGTGCTCAGCGGCAAGCGGACGATCTCGGCCGGCACCAGGCGGCGGGTGCTCGACAGCATCAGCGCGCTCGGCTACCACCCCAACGCCGGTGCCCGCGCGCTGGCCAGCAAGCGGTCCAACGTGATCGCGCTGGTGCTGCCGCTGCGGGCGGGCATGCACGTGCCCGTTCTGATGCGCTTCGCCAGCGCCGTCGTCACGGCGGCCCGCCGCTTCGACCACGACGTGCTGCTGCTGACCGCCGACGAGGGCACGGCCGGCATCCGCCGGGTGGCCGCGAGCGCGCTGGTGGACGCGCTGGTGCTCATGGACGTGGAGCTGGACGACCGCCGGGTGCCGCTGCTGCGCGAGCTGCCCGAGCCGAGCGTCCTCATCGGCTTCCCCGCCGAGCCGGCCGGGCTGACCTGCGTCGACCTCGACTTCGCCGCCGCGGGCGCGCGCTGCGTGGAGCACCTGGCCGAGCGCGGGCACGAGGAGATCGCGCTGCTCGGGGCGCCGTCGGTGGTCTACGACCGGGGCACCGGCTTCGCCACCCGCACCATGGAGGGCTTCGTGGCCGCGCTGGACGGCCACGGCCTCAAGGGCGTGTCGCTGCCCTGCGAGGAGACGTTCGACGAGGTGTACGAAACCGTCCGCGACCTCCTCCTCGACCGGCCGGGGCTGTCGGGCCTGGTCGTGCACAACGAGTCCGCGGTGAGCCACGTGCTGGCCGCGCTGCGCCAGCTCGGCCGCCGGGTGCCGCACGACGTGGCCGTGGTGGCGATCTGCCCCGACGACGTGGCCGAGCGGGCCGGTCCGCCCCTCACCTCGGTGCTGATCCCGGCCGAGGAGGTGGGCAGGGAGGCCGTCCGCCTGGTCATGGACAAGCTGGAGGGCCGTACGGTCCCCGAGTCCACCCTCCTCACGCCCCAGTTGGCCGTCCGCGCCAGCACCTGAGGCAAACACCCCCTCGCCCCAAAACTACGGAAGGCAATCGGCCGCGGACGTTCCGTGTGCCAAGTCTGGGCGGTTTTTCCGCTTATGAGGTTCTCTTTCGGGTTTTCCCGGGCAGGTTGGCCCTCGCGAGGGGGGAATTTATGAGTACGTCTGTGCAGCCGGCGTCAGCCGGAGTAGGCGGCGGAGGCTCTTCGGGCCTGGCCGACGTCATCGACACGATCCTGGACAAGGGTCTTGTCATCGACGCCTACGTCCGGGTCTCACTCGTCGGTATCGAGATCCTGACGATCGACGCACGTGTCGTCATAGCCAGCGTGGACACGTATCTGCGCTTCGCCGAAGCCGCGAACAGGCTGGACATGTCCAAGAGCCAGAAGGGCCTGCCCGACGTCATCAAGGATGCGAAGGGCGTCCCGAGCCAGGACACGATCCAGGGCGTGGTCGAGCAGGCCGGTGAAACGCTGCGCGAGCTCAGCGAGGCCAGAAGGGATCCCGCCCCGGCCGCGTCGGCCCCCGAGGTCTCCGTCGAACAGGAGCCCAAGGCGCCACGCAAGACGCGGGCGAAGCGAGAGGAAGACTAGCCATGGGACGATCCACCGAGGTCTCTGGAGCCTCCGTGCCCAAGCAGGGCACTCGTCAGAGCCAGAAAATGGGCTCGTACGTCTACGGCGTCGTGCTCGCGAACACCAAGCTCCCTGACGAACAGGGGCTCGGCGACCCGGCCGGCAAGGTCCGGCTCATCAAGCACGACGAGATCGCGGCCGTCGTCAGCCCTGTCAACGTGGAGCAGCCGCTGGGGCGGCCGGGGGACTTCATGGCCCACGCCAGGTTGCTCGACTCCATGATCGCGAAGGGCCCCGTGCTGCCGTTCCGGTTCGGCGGGGTGCTGGCCAGTCCCGAGGCCGTCGTCGAAGAGCTGCTCGAACCGCACCACGACGACTTCCTCAGCGCGCTGGACCAGATCAAAGGCCACGCCCAGTACGTCCTCAAGGGCCGCTACGTCGAGCAGGCGCTGATCGCGGAGATTCTCGCCGAGAACCCCGAGGCCGGCGCCCTGCGCGAGGCGATGCGCGGCAAGGACGAGGACGCGACCAGGAACGAGCGCATCCGGCTCGGCGAGATCATCGCGGCCTCGATCGAGATGAAGCGGAACATGGACACGCAGGTGGCCGTCGAGGCCCTGGACGGGACGTTCGCCCAGGCCGCCGTACGGGAGCCGACGCACGAACAGGACGCCGTGCACCTGGCCATGCTCTCCAAGATGAGCGATCACAAGGCGATCGAGAAGGCGGTGAAGAAGCTCGGCGAGCGCTGGTCGGGCCGGGTGCAGCTACGGCTGCTCGGGCCGCTCGCGCCGTACGACTTCGTCACCGCGCAGGGATAGCGGGAGGTGTTACCCATGGGCCTGGTAGGAACGATCTTCAGTTGGCCCATGTTGCCGGTCCGCGGGCTGATCAAACTGGCCGAGGTCATTCAGGACCAGGTCGATCGGGAGACCCGCAATCCTGCCGCGGTCCGGCGGCGTCTGGAGGAGATCGAGGCGGCCAGGGCGGCCGGCGAGATCTCCGAGGAAGAAGAACGGCAAGCCGTTGAACAGGTAATGAAGCTGGCGACCGGAAGGTGACCCGATGACCGCCAGGCGCTCTGTCGCCGAGAAGCCGCGAGCCTCTGGTGAGGCCGCGGCGAAGGAGAAGCCGGCCGCGCTGACGGCCGTGACGGCCGGAGGTATGGGCGTGCGCCATGTCTCCGACCTGACCACCAAGGAAGTTGAGGGGATCACCTCGGTCGATCCCGCGGACGACGGCTGGATGGTGAACGTCGAGGTGGTCGAGGACCGCCGGATCCCCTCGTCGGGCGACATCCTCGCCGTCTACCAGGTCAAGATCGACCAGGAGGGCAGTTTGTTGTCATACCGCAGGACATCGCGATACCGGCGATCCAACGGTGAGGCGTTCTGACATGGACAGAATCCAGTCGTCCGGCTCTATGGGCCAGCAATCGTACGGGGCGCTTCCGGGCAGCCGTGAGCCCGCCAACCTCGGCGACATCCTGGAGCGCGTGCTCGACCGGGGCGTGGTGATCGCGGGCGACATCCGGGTGAACCTCCTGGACATCGAGCTGCTCACGATCAAACTGCGCCTGCTGATCGCCTCGGTCGACACCGCCAGGGAGCTGGGCATCGACTGGTGGGAGCACGACCCCTACCTGTCGGGCCGCGACCGTGAGCTGGTGGAGGAGAACCGCATCCTGCGCCGCCGCCTGGCCGTCCTGGAGGAGGGGGGAGTGGTCGATGCCTGACGGCACCTATCTCTACGCGGTGGCCCGCGAGCCGCTGTCCGCCTGCCCGGCCGGGGTGGCGGGCGGTTCCGTCCGTACGATCAGCCGGCCGGGGCTGGTCGCGTACGTGAGCACGGTGCCGCTGGAGCAGTTCGGGGAGGAGCCCCTCCGCCGTTCCCTGGAGGACCTGGACTGGCTGGCGGAGACGGCCCGCGCCCACCACGCCGTCGTGGACGCCCTGGCGGCGGCCACCACGGCCGCCCCGGTCCGGCTCGTCACCGTGTACGAGGACGACGACCAGGTGGGCGACCTGCTGGAACGGCGCGCGGACGACTTCCTGCGGCTGCTCACGCGCGTCACCGGCCGCCGCGAATGGGGCGTCAAGGCCTACGCGGCCCCCGCCCCCGCCTCCGAGCCACGGGTGCCGGTCGCCACGAGCGCGGGGCATCCTGGCCGGCCGGGCACCACCTACCTGGAACGCCGCCGGGCCAGCCTGCGCGGCCGGGAGCAGGCCCGCGGCCAGGCCGTCCGCCGCGCCGACCACATCCACCGGGCGCTGTCCGGGCTGGCCGCCGCCACCCATCGCCACCGCCCCCAGGACTCCAGCCTGTCCGGGCGGAACGACTGGATGCTGCTCAACGGGGCCTACCTGGTGGACGAGGCCCGCGCCGACGAGTTCGCCGCGCTGGCGGAAACCCTGGGCGGGGACGGCGTGGACCTGCGGCTGACCGGCCCCTGGGCGCCCTACTCGTTCACGGTCATGGAGGCGACGTGAGACGGGACGTGGTGGCCAGCGAACTGCTGCCGCCCGAGCGCGTGGCCCTCGTCGACCTGCTGGACCGGCTGCTGGCCGGGGGCGTCGTGGTGACCGGCGACCTGGTGCTGTCCATCGCCGACGTGGACCTCGTGCACATCTCGTTGCGCACCGTGCTCAGGTCGCTCGACGAGAGCACCTGACGTGGAGACACCCCGCTGGCGCATCGCCGCCGACTCGGAAACGGTCGAACGCGACCTGAGTCGTCTCGTCCTCACCCTGGTCGAGCTGGTCCGCCAGCTCGTGGAGCGGCAGTGCGTACGCCGCATGGACGGGGGCAACCTGTCGGACGAGCAGGTCGAGGTGCTCGGCGTGACGCTGATGCGCCTGGAGGATGCGATGACCGAGCTGTGCGAACGGTTCGGCCTGTCCCCAGAGGACCTCAACCTCGACCTCGGTCCTCTGGGGACGCTCCTGCCGACGGACTGAGGTCAGCGCCGGTAGCCGCTGACGCCGACGGGCACGCCCGCGTCCACCGCCCTGATGACCGGCTCGGCCCCTTCGGGCCCCTCGCCGCCGTACAGCTCGATGAGCTGCAGCTCACCGGCCAGCTTCCCGGCCACCTCGCCGGCGGCGCCGGCGTCCGGCACCGCCACGAACGTGGTCCTGCCGCCCGCGTCCTTCTCCCGCACCACACGGTCGACCTCGGGGTCGGCTCCCTCGTGCACGATGATGAACGCCTCCGACAGCGCCTCGCCGGCTTCGAAGCGCTCCTTGTACGAGGCCACGGAGGTCAACGACTCGAACCCGTAGTAAATGGCCCCCACCGGCACCTTCCCGCCCGTGGCCCGGCGCGCCTCGGCATGCCACACGGCCCCGAACCCGCCGCACAACTCGACCTGATCGACCCCCTCCTCGACCAGGGCCGTTACCAGGTCCGCCATCTGGGCCGGCTCGGACACCGCGCGAACGCGGGTGCGGCCGTGCCCGTTCTCGACCGCCATCACATCGGCCCGCGGGTCGGCTCCGGCCTCTTCGTAAATGATCACTCGGTTCTTCGGCATGGTGTTCCTCCTTCGAGAACCAGAGTGCTACCTCAAGAAAGGTTGAGGTCAACCCGCGCGGCAGCGCCGTGCCGGGAGTCGGGGCGCACGCGTACTCGCTGGCCACGGCGGACGAGGTGGCCCGGCTGCGCGCCCGGCTGGCGGAGACCGGCTCGGTCACGGTGGTCGGCGGCGGGCTGACGGGCATTGAGGCGGCGGCGGAGTTCGCCACCGCAGGGCTGCGCGTCGAGCTGCTGTCCGCCGGCGACGCCGCCGCGGGCCTTTGGCACACGGCACGGTCCGGGTCATGCGCCACGGTCGTTCAGCAGGTGCCAGGGCAGGATCACCGGCGTGGCCGGGAGGTCTCCGGCGATGAGCCGCTCCATCAGCGGGCCGAGCGCCCTCGGCACCACGGGCTCGTCGCCGCCGGGCAGCCCGTCCGCCGGCCACCACTCGAACCGGTCGGTCACCGCGCGCTCGTCCTCGTCCATGCCGGAGGTGTCGACCTCCAGGCCGTCCACGCGCAGCAGGAAGTAGGAGTCGCGGGAGGCGTACCGCCGCCCGGCCAGGGACCACGTGCCCTCGCTGGTCGCCACCACCGTGCCGAGCTCTTCGGGCGCCACGATGTGCCCGAGCTCCTCGCGCAGCTCCCTGGCGGCGGCCTGGCTCAGGCTCTCTCCGGGATCGACGCCCCCGCCCGGCGTGAACCAGGCGTACGGCGGGTTCTCCACCTGCAGCAGCAGCCCCCGATAGAGCAGGATCCGGTCGTCGGCGCCGATCAGCAGCACGCGGGCGCTCTCCCGGGTGATCGTCATGCCGCCATCTCCGCCGTGATGGCCCACCGCTCGTGGTCGCGCCAGGCGCCGTCGACGTACTGGAAGTTCCGTGAATATCCCTCGCGCTGGAAACCGACGCGCTCGATCAGGCTCAGGGACGGGGTGTTCGACGGCTGGATGTTCGCCTCCAGCCGGTGCAGCCCCATCTCGCCGAACGCATGCCTGACCAGCAGCCCGAGCCCCTCGGTCATGTAACCGCGACCGGTCGTGGAGGCGTACGCGGAGTAGCCGATGGTCGCGCTCTGGTGGGTGCCCCGGATGATGTTGTTGACGTTCACCCGGCCGACGATCGCGCCGGTGTCGAGCAGACAGAACACGAACCCCTCGTTCACCGGCCCGTCGAACCTGGCTAGATAGCTCTCGAAATCCTCGAACGTGATGATCGGGGCACCGGGCATCCACCGGGCGAGCATCTCGGCACTCTCCTTGTGCAGGACGGCCAACTCGTCGAAATCCTGCAGACAGATGTACCGGACGGCCACTCGCGGCCCTTGAGCAAGATAGATCACATCAGCCATTCTGCGTCTCGCCCGGCCAGGAGCGACACCACCACCGCCCCCCATCCGTCTCGATCGGGACCGGCACCGCGTGCGGCAGAGGCGCTCCCCAAACCCTCCCGCACAACACATTGAGCTCGACGGTCAGACCGGCGACACGCCCCACCACGGCCACCGTCCCACCCGGATGATCAGCCGCGATCGCCCTCAGACCTCCCGCAACCCGCTGCCCATCCTCCGCCGCCTCCATCTGATCGGCCTCAGACGTGAACCGCGCAGGTCTCCTGCCGGTACGGCTCATTCTTGATGAGTTCCAGAATCGGCTTCCATCCGTCGTATCCAGGATTCACATGGCGGCCCAGCACGATGGCCGCCACTCGAGCCGCTCCAGCTCGTTTGAGCGCGTACGACGCCGACTGCACGCGGGCGCCCGTGGTCCAGGTGTCGTCGAGCAGGAGCACCTGGGCGCCGCCGAGGTCATTCGTCGTTACAAAGAATCTGTCGTAATGGAATGCCCTTGATTCGGGTGGTATTTCGGCGTTTGCCGTCAGCTGTGCCCATGGAAACCGCAGTTGAGTCCCAATTAGAGTTCGAAGAGGATGCTCTCCGGTGCGCCCCCTGGTGCTGGGCACTACGGCGGCGTGAGTCCACTGCTGGACGCGGGCGACCTTGGCGACACAGCCATGATGATCAGTCAGAAAGAGAAGGAGCAAATTGAGTAGATTGGTCTGAATCTCTCTCGCGGGGAACTTCGCCTTATAAGCCGCGAGAGCGTGCGCATGCTGCCGCCCTTTGACCGCATATGAGATGGGGACCACCGCATCTGCCGCGAGAGCCTGAGCCGCCCGCAGATGTTGGTCACATGTATAGCAACGAGTCCATTCCGCACCCGCCGGACCACGGCAGACGTAGCAGACCCCTGGCGCGGGTTCGAGTGCATTGCGCAGGTAGTGAGCCTGCTGCGCGACGCGTCGTCGCGCGACGTCCCATGGGTCAGTTGCTCCAGGCAAGAGCGGAGATCTCCGGAAGAGAGTCGGGGCCTGCGTCGAGTTCCGCCATCAATCTTTCCACAACCGTGAGCAATTCCCGCAGACTTGAAACAACATGAACGCCTGGCTTCTCGGCATATTCCCGAGCCCAGTCATGCTCCAGCAACTGCTCCGGCATGACCACCGGGCGACCGTGCTCCAGCGCCAGGCGCGCCTGAATCCTTGCCCCGCTCTTCCACGGCGCCTCCACCACCACTGTGGCGGCCGCGTAACCGCTCATTACGGCATTCCGCATGGGGAAGCTTCGCTGGCTGGGCGGATTGTCCGGCCAGAACTGACTGATCACCAAGCCGTCACGAGCGATGCGTTCCTGAAGGTCGCGATTCTCCGCCGGGTAGAACCTGTTGATGCCGGTGCCGATGACCGCCACCGTCCGGCCGCCCGCTTCGAGCGCGGCTCGATGCGCGGCCGTGTCGATTCCCTTGGCCAGCCCGCTGACCACGGTCACCCCGTTCAGCGCGAGGTCTCTCGCGACCGCTGAGGCGATGCGGAGCCCCTGGTCGCTGGCCTGCCGAGTGCCGACTACGGCGATGGCACGGTGATCGGCCGCGGCTTGCCCCCGGGTGAAGAGGATCGGGGGCATCTGGTGAATGCTGCGCAGCCGGCTCGGGTAGTCATCGTCGAGACACGTATGCACGGTGATGCCTGCCGCTTCCCACTGTGCCAGCGCGCCTTCCGCCTCCGCGATCGCTGATTCCATGGGGTCGGCCTCCGTGAAGAGTGCCTCCTGGACCCTCATTTCGGAACCGAGCAGGGCTACTGCGCTTCCTCGCTCCAGGACCGACAGGCCGACCTCAGCCCATTTCGCGCCCGGACGCTGGAGTAGCGCCACGAGCGCGGCGCGTTCGCGCGGCTGCGATGGCATGACAGTGATGTTACCCATGGGAGGAATCACAACCTCACGATAACCCCCAGCCGCCTCGATTCGAACTGTTCGAACGACTGTGGGGCTTGTCGGTACAGGGCGGTGTCGCCTCATCGCTAGCCACCACCTCTTCGTGCTGCGAACCCGCTCGCCGAGCCCTGAGCGCCGTCGCAGTCGGGGACATCAGCTCCTGCGTTGGGCGGCTGAGTCGAGTGCTCGGAGGAGGGTTTCCAGGGATTCCTCCGTCGTACGGCCGGCGGTGTCGATCGTGATGTGGTCGCGGTTCCACGGCTCGTATTCGCGTTCGACGATCTGCTGCCAGTCGGGCGACTCCAGGCCGGGGATGTCGATCGAACGCGAGGACACCCGGCTCTGGTGCTCGGCCGGGTCGGAACAGACCACCTCCACCTCCGCGACCGCCACGCCCACCCTGACGCCCACCTCGCGCCAGGCGTCGCGGGTGATCGTCAAGGGGTTCACCGACTCCGCGATCACCGTCAGCCCCTGGTTGAGGTGATCTTCGGTCAGGGCGTAACCGACGACGTAGCCGACCGGGCCGAGGGGCTGCCGGGCGAGGCCCGAGCGGACGATCGCCTGTTCGATGGTGTCGATGCGCACGTGGATCGCGCCCAGGCGTTTCGCGAGGAGGCGGGCGAGCGTCGTCTTGCCTGTTGCGGGCAGGCCGCCGAGGACGATGAGCATGCTCCCATGGTGCCCAAGGCCGGATCTCGATGTACGCCGTCGGGCCGGGTGGCGGTTGTTGTCGGTAGTCGAAGATAGGTTCGACGCATGGACACGACAGGCAGGACCCGGCAGGCTGTTACCGCCTACATCGACAGCGCCGAGCGGCGTGATTGGGAGAGCTTCGGTGCGCTGCTGGCCGAGGACATGGTCTACGAGATGCCGCAGACCCGCGAACGGATCCGGGGGAAGGCGGCCTTCCTGCGGTTCAACAGGGAATATCCCGGTGATTGGCACCTGGAGGTGCGGCGCGTCGTCGCCGATGGCCGTCACGCGGCTGTGTGGGTCGATGCCCGGGTCGGGGCCGAGCGGCAGGACGCGTGCGTTTGGTTTGAGATGTCTGAGCAAGGGCTGATCAGTCAGGTCACTGACTACTGGCCGGAGGCGTATGAGCCGCCGAGTGGGCGCGAGCATCTCGTGGAGCGTTGGTAAGGCTTCTCAGCGTCCTGGCTTCTCGCCGTCTCGTGGCCCCGTCGTCTCTCTGTTCCGGTGCCTGTTGCCTGGCCGTCCTGATGGCTCACCGCTCCGTCGTGGGCGACAAGAGGAGCGGGCGGACTCGCGGGGGCTCGGGAGGTCTCCGGCGAGGATCTGCGGTGGGCTCCCCACGGGCACAGCCCGGAGCCGGCTGCGCGGAGTGCTTCCCGAACGCGTAGGGCCTTGCTTGGAGCCGACTTGTACGACCTTGTCTGGAAAGCGCGAAGCGCTCCCCAAAAAGTTCTTGGGGAGCGCTTTTGTGAAGGGTTACCAGTCGCCGCCGCCGAAATCTCCGCCGCCGAAGTCGCCCCAGCCGCCGCCGCCGTCTCCGCCGCCGAAGTCGCCGCCGCCCGCGTCTGCGCCGCCGCCGTCCGCGTAGCCGCCGCCGTAGCCGAAGCCGCCGCTCAGCATGCTGCCCATCATGGTGCCGATGAACATGCCGGTCATGATGTCGCCGAAGCCGCCGTAGTAGCCGTAGGCGTAGGGCTGGTAGGCCGGGCCCGCGTCGTAGTAGGGCCTGCGCTGGCCGTCGACCATGACTTCGCGCATCTGCGGGTCGAAGCCGCGCTCCACGGCCTCCGCGTCCATCTTGCAGGCCGGTACGTCGCGCGCCGCGCCACCGGGCGGGGCCCAGCGGACGTCACGGGTGGACGGGCCGTGCTGCGGGTTGAAGAAGCAGGGGGCGCGCCGCTCGGGCACCGGGTCGTTGTTGACCTTGGCCTTCACGACGGCCAGCGCGTAGCGGCCGTCTTCGAGGGTCTGGGTGACCTCGCGGACCTCGTCGGGCCGCTGGACGGCGTTGAGCTGGGTCTTCGCCTTCTCGTAGGAGTCCAGCGCCGTCTGCCACTCGTCGATGTGCTTGCCACCATCGCCGGCCAGCGTCACGTCGGTGTCGAGGGCGGTGATCTCCTCGCCCAGCTTGGTGACGTCCTCTTCCACGGTCTGCTTGACCGCGGCCAGGTCCTTGGCCTCCTGGATGGCCCGCTTCTTCTTCTTGTTGCTGGAGTAGAGGAAGTAGCCGCCACCGCCGACCACGACCAGCCCGCCCAGGGCGATCAGGGCCGCGGTGCCGCCGGCGCCGGGGTTGGCCTGGCTACCGGGGTCGAGGGCGGCTTTGGTCTTGCCCTCGGCCGCGGAGTCGACGCGGTTGGCGAAGTCTTTCATGCCGGCCACGAGGTCGCCGGAGTTGGCGTTGACCGCGCGGTTGGCCAGCTCACCGGCCAGGCCCGTCTGGCGCAGCGCGCTCGAACCCGCGAACAGGGTGGTGCCGTCGATGACGGCGATCGTCGCGCGGTTGCGGCCCGCGGCGGAGAGCTCGGTGTTGAGCTGGGTCATGTAGGTCTTAATGGTGGAGTCGTCGACGCTGCCGTCGGGCAGGGCCACAGCGTAGATCTTGCTGCTGGCCCCCTTCAGGGCGTCATTGATCTCACTCTGCTGGTCGGACGTCAATTCCGAGCCCGGCACCGTGTAGAGCGGGGCCTTCGTCCAGTTGGACGCCACCGACTTCGCGTCAGGCGGAGCCGCCGCGTTGGCGGCAGGGGACAGCGCAAGGACGACGATTAGACCGGTGATCAGAGCCGCGATCGCGGCCCCTGCTCGGCGCAGCGAATGGGTCATTGGCAGCAAGCCTCCTTCGCCCATGAGGACGAACGGGCGGTCGGCAAAGTTCCTCACTGGGCACGCTACCCGTCTGGAGGCGCGCGAGCGCACATCGTGCCCTAAGCAGGTGCACATCGTGGCTTAAAGGAGGCCGACGAAGAGTGGCCTACCAAGGCCATGGAGACGAAGAGTGGCCTACCAAGGCCAAGGAGCCGTCAGGTGTCCTTGATCTCGCAGATGGCGGCGCCCGAGGTGACCGTCTGGCCGACCGCCGCCGTCAGCCCCGTGATCGTGCCCGACTTGTGGGCCGTCAGCGGCTGCTCCATCTTCATGGCCTCCAGCACCACCACGGTGTCGCCCTCGCTCACCGCATCGCCATCCGAGGCCACGACCTTGACGATCGTCCCCTGCATCGGGCTGACCAGCGAGTCTCCGCCCGCGGCCGCCTTCTTGGCCCCGCCGCCGGCCCGCCGGGGCGTACGTCCGGCGGCGGGTGCCGGGGCCGAGGTGCCGAGGCCGGCGGGCAGGACGACCTCCAGCCGCTTGCCCCCGACCTCCACCGTCACCGTCTCCCGGGCGGAACCGGAAGCGGAAGCGACTTCCTCGCTGTACGGTTCGACCGGGTTGTCCCACTCCGTTTCGATCCACCGCGTATGTACGGAGAACGGCGACGAAACAAAAGCCGGATCGTCCACCACGGCCCGATGGAACGGCAGCACGGTCGGCATCCCCGAGATCTCGAACTCGGCCAGCGCCCGCCGCGACCTCTCCAGCGCCTCCCGCCGCGTCCGCCCGGTCACGATCAGCTTGGCCACCAGCGAGTCGAACGTCCCCGGCACCGTCATCCCGGCCTCATACCCGGCGTCGAGCCGCACCCCGGGCCCGGCGGGCGCGCGCATGACGGTCAAAGTGCCGGGCGCGGGCAGGAAGTTGCGCCCCGCGTCCTCGGCGTTGATCCGGAACTCGATCGAGTGCCCGCGCAGCACCGGGTCGTCATAGCCCAGCGGCTCACCGTCGGCGATCCTGAACATCTCCCGCACCAGGTCGATCCCCGACACCTCCTCGGTGACCGGGTGTTCGACCTGCAGCCGGGTGTTCACCTCCAGGAAGGAGATGGTCCCGTCCTGCCCGACGAGGAACTCGCACGTGCCGGCCCCGACATAACCGGCCTCCTTGAGGATGGCCTTGGAGCTGGAGTAGAGGATCTCCAGTTGCTCCTCGCTCAGGAACGGCGCCGGCGCCTCCTCCACCAGCTTCTGGTGGCGGCGCTGGAGCGAGCAGTCGCGGCTGCTGACCACGACCACGTTGCCGTCGCGGTCGGCCAGGCACTGCGTCTCGACGTGGCGCGGCCGGTCGAGGTAGCGCTCGACGAAGCACTCGCCGCGCCCGAACGCCGCGACCGCCTCGCGCACGGCGGACTCGTACAGCTCGGCGACCTCCTCCAGGCGGCGGGCCACCTTGATGCCGCGCCCGCCGCCGCCGTACGCGGCCTTGATCGCGATCGGCAGCCCGTGCTCCTCGGCGAACGCCACCACCTCGTCGGCCCCGGACACCGGGTCCTTGGTGCCGGCGACCAGTGGCGCGCCGACCTTCTGGGCGATGTGCCTGGCCTGCACCTTGTCGCCGAGCGCGGCGATCGCGGCCGGGGGCGGGCCGATCCAGACGAGACCGGCGTCGATGACGGCCTGGGCGAAGGAGGCGTTCTCGGCCAGGAAGCCGTAGCCGGGATGCACGGCGTCCGCGCCGGAGCGCCGGGCGACGTCGAGCAGCTTGCCGATGTCCAGGTAGGTCTCGGCGGGGGTCTGGCCGCCCAGCGCGTACGCCTCGTCGGCCACCTTGGCGTGCAGGGCGTCGAGATCCTGGTCGGCGTACACGGCCACACTGCCGATCCCCGCGTCCGCGCACGCGCGGGCCACCCGCACGGCGATCTCGCCGCGGTTCGCGATCAGAACCTTCCGCACACCCTCGTCCTTTCTGGGAAAGCTTCTGGGAAAGCTTCTGGAAAAGCCCTCAGCGGCCCAGGTACGCGCCGCCGTTGACGTGTACGACCTGCCCCGTGACATGCCTGGCTCCCGCGGAGGCCAGGAAAAGAACGCTATCCGCCACGTCAGATGGAGTGCCAGGCCGCCCGTTGCGTGTGTTCTCCACCCGCGCCCTGATGCCGTCGTCGGTCAGGCGGCCGCGGAAGAACTCGGTGTCGACGACGAGGCCGGGGGCGACGACGTTCGCGGTGATGCCCCTCGGGCCCAGCTCGGCGGCCAGGTCGGCGGTCCAGGACTCCATGGCGGCCTTGGCGGCGCCGTACGAGCCGGACCCCGTGCCCCGCGCGGCGATCGAGCCGATCGAGATGACGCGCCCGCCCTTGCCCATGCGCGGCGCCAGCGCGGTCGTGACGAGCACGGCGGACATGAGGTTGGCGTTGAGGTTGGCCCACCACGCCTCGGCCACGTTCATCAGGTCCGCGGACTGCCTGCGGTCGAGGTTGGTGTTGCCGCCGGCATTGTTGACCAGCACGTCGACCCGCTCGGGCAGGTGCGGCAGTGCCTCGTTGACGGCGACGGGGCTGGCGGCGTTGAACGGCACGCAGGACGCTCCGAGGCGCGCAGCGGCCTCCTTCAGCACCTGCTCGCGGCGGCCGGTGATGGTCACGTGGTCGCCGAGCGAGACGAACGCCTCCGCGATCGCGTAGCCGATGCCGGTTCCCCCGCCGGTGACCACGACCTCGCGCATGAACCGACAGCTCCCCATGCGATCCGAACAATCCTCGGGTAGACCATAGCCGCTCGGCATAACAGGAGCGACGACCGGTGGGCCCCCTTAGTGTGAGGGCGCTTTCACAGCTCCCAGGAGGTATGCATGAGCCAGAGCATGCTCGGCGGCGATCCGGCGGAAATGCAGCAGATGTCCACGCAGTTCACGCAGCAGTCGGAGGCGGTCCGCACCACGATGGCCGCACTCGACCGCGAGGCCGCCAAGGTCGGCACCGCGTGGACCGGGCCGGGCGCGCAGCGGTTCCAGCAGTCGTGGCAGAACTACCGCACGGCGTTCCAGCGCATGACCGAGGAGCTCCAGGAGGCTTCGCGGGTCATCGGCACCTACCGCCAGAACATCGAGTCCGCCACGAAATAGGCAACGGTCGGGGGCCCTGGCAAGGACGCCGGGGCTTCAACCGTTGAGCAATGCCACAAATCGGAATCGGGCAAGCTACCCTTTTTCGACATGATTGGTCGCGCCCTCGTGGCGAGCGCGCTCGCCCTGCAGGTCCCGCTGGTGCCCAGCATCGCAAAGGCCGTCGCCTGCGACCCGGCCAGGGGCACCATGGAGATCGGCGAGTCCTGGGCCCAGAAGCGGCTCGACCCCAAGCGCGTCTGGCCGCTGTCCACCGGCGCGGGCGTGAAGGTCGCCGTCATCGACACCGGCGTCGACCTCGACCATCCCCAGATCCGCCTGGGCGGCAAGGCCGACCTGGTCGGCTCCGGCTACCGCGACTGCGTCGGGCACGGGACCGCCGTGGCGGGCATCATCGGCGCTCAATACATGCGGGGCGTGCTGTTCTACGGCATGGCGCCGGGGGCGACGCTGCTGTCGTACAAGTTCACCGACACCGAGCGCGACGCCGACACCCGGCTGCTGATCAAGGGCATCAAGGCGGCCGCCGACCACGGCGCCAAGGTCATCAACGTGTCGAGCAAGACGTTCGCGCACTCCGAGCTGGAGGCGGCCGTCCAGTACGCGCTCGCCAAGGACGCGGTCATCGTGGCCGCCGCGGGAAACGTCACGAACGAGGACGGCGTCCCCTCGCCCGCCTACCCGGCCAGCTACGAAGGCGTGCTCGCGGTGGGCGCGGCGGGGCCGAACGGCACGCTGGCGGAGTTCTCCAACACCAAGACGCCCGTCTCCGTGATAGGTCCCGGCGAGAACGTCACGTCCACCTGGGCCGGGCGGGCCTACAACAAGGAGCTCGACGGCACCAGCTACGCCGCCCCGTACGTGGCGGGCGTCGCGGCGCTCGTCCGGGCCCGCTACCCCAAGCTGGACCAGGCCCAGATACGCCAGCGCATCATCGCCACCGCCGACGGCGCCACGGGCGCGGGCAAGGGGGCGGGCATGGTCAACCCGCTGCTCGCCGTCAGCGCGATCCTGCCGAACGAGCCGGCCAACGCCCCCGTGGTCGCGCCCCCGCCGCCCAGCCCGCTGCCCGCCAGTGCCATCACGCATGCGCCGCCCGTGGATCAGGACGCGATCGACCTGGCCGTGCTCATCGCCGGCTGCGCTCTGGGGCTGGCGCTGCTCTTGACGGTCATCCGCGCCGTGGTCCCGATGGGACAGCGCCGAGGCTGGCGTCCCGGCCGCTCCGAGTGATCGGCTGACTGCACCCGCAACTGCGTCCGCAAGGAAAAGGCAACGTGAATTGTCGGGTACAGGCCGAAACCCCTGATGCGTATGTGACGAATCTGGTTAGATGTGCTCCGATCATGCTTTGCTGGTGAAAGGTTTGGGCATGCACCCTTTGCGCCCTGGAGATCCAGAACGGATCGGCGCTTTCAGCATTGTCGGGCTGCTGGGAGAGGGGCCGCGAGGGGAGGTCTTCCTCGGACGAGAGTCCGATGAAGCGCCCTTGGTCGCCATCAAGCTGCTCCCCGCCGAGCCGGAGCCGGGCCAGGAGGCCCTGACCAAGTATCTAGGCGCCAAGCGAGTGTCCAGCTCGTACGTCGCCAGGATGCTCGACGCCGGCTTCCTCGACGACCGGCCCTACATCGTGCGCGAGTACGTCGAGGGCAAGAGCCTGGCCCAGACCATCGCCGAGGGCGAGCCGCTGGCCGGCGACGCGCTCGAGCGGGTCGCGGTCGGCGTGCTGACCGCGCTGTCGGCCGTGCACCTCGCGGGTCTGTCGCACCGGTCGCTCACGCCGCACAACGTCATCATGGGCGCCGAGGGCCCCCGGGTGACCGACGCGGCGGTGGGCGAGCCCGTGGGCGAGGTCTCGTACCAGGCTCCCGAGCAGTTGGAGGGCCTGCAGTACGGCCCGTACGCGGACGTGTTCGCCTGGGCGGCCACGGTCGTGTTCGCGGGCACCGGCAAGCCGCCGTTCGCCGACCGGGAAGCGGTGCTGAACGCCGAGCCCGAGGTGGGCATCGCCGAAGAGCCGATGCTCAGGGTGCTGACGTCGGCCCTGGCCAAGGACGTCGGGCCGCGGCCGACCACGTACAGCGCGCTCATGCAGGTGCTCGGCGACGCCGCCGGCGCCAAGCCGGGCAAGCCGGCCCTGGACGGGCCGCCCATCGTGGGCGTCCCGGTGGCGCCCCCGCAGGTGCCGATGCAGGCCCCGCCGCCCGTGCAGGGTCCCCCCATGCAGGGCCCGCCGATGTACGGCCCGCCCGTGCACCAGGGCCCCCCGATGCAGGGTCCCCCCATGCAGGGCCCGCCGCCGAACATGCCGGTGCCGCACCAGGCCGAGAAGCCCATGTGGGGCCCGCCGGAGGCCGAGCAGCCGCCGCCGAACCAGATCAGGCTCGAAGCGGTGCAAGGGGGCAGAGCGTCCTCTCCGACGCCGCGCAGGGGCTTCCCCCTGGGCCTGGCCGCCGGAGTCGCCGTGGTCGCGCTGGTCTCGGTCCTGGGCCTCTGGGGCGCCAACAGGTACGTCAAGCTGCAGCAGGTCAACCCGGCCTCCGTGGCGCAGGTCAACGCCGACGGGATCCCCGTCCCGGCCAGCGCCCCGGTCACGGCCGCCCCGCAGGGCACCGACCCCGCCGGCGTCGGCGCCCCGCAGCAGACGCAGCCCGAGGCCACGGTGCCCTGGGCCGCCACGAACAACCCGGATGAGGCCGGTGTCGGCCCGCTGGTGCTGCCCACCGACTACTCGTCGGTCTCGCCGCCCAGCGTGCCGGAGCTGACCGCTCCGCCCACCACCGCGGCCCCGCTGCCCTCGCAGCCGGTCGCGGTGCCCACGCAGCCGGCGGCGCAGACGACCACCGCGCGGCCCACGCCGACCGAGAAGCAGGAGAGCAAGCCCACGGCGACCGTCACCAAGACGGTGGAGCCGACCAAGACGCCGACGAAGGAGCCGGACCCCACCCCGACTCCGACGCCGACCGAGGAGCAGAAGCCGTCGGAGGAGCCGAAGCCGACTCCCACCGAGACGGAGGCCAAGCCCACGCCGACCAAGACGTCGGCGAAGCCCACGCCGAAGCCGACGCCGAAACCCACGCCCACGAAGACGACGGCCAGGCCGACGCCCAAGCCGACTCCGACTCCGACGCCGACCAAGCCGACTCCGACCACGAACCCGCACACGCCCACGGAAGTGTGCGGCCCGGGCTTCGCGGTGCAGCGTCAGAGCGCGTTCTCCGGCGGCGTGACGTACCAGCTCTGGAACAACGGCACCGGCCAGAACTGCGCGGTCACGATGAAGACCACGGACATCGGCAAGCGCACCCCGGTCAGCGTCACGCTGGAAGTGCGCGGCGGCGCCAGCCCGTCGGACAGCGGCAGCTACGAGTACTACGCCGGCCCGGTCAAGGCGCCCGCGAAGGGCAAGTGCGTCCGCGTCTCCGGCAGCGCCGGTGGGCAGAGCACCAGCGTCGACTGGGCGAACTGCGGCTGAACTGAGGTAAAAGCCCAGCAGGGCCTGCGCTAGGTCGGATCAATAACCGACGTAGCCCAGGCCCTGCTTGCTGTTCACCACACCCGGCACGTTGGACACCGAGCCGTAACGCTCGATCGCGTACCGGACACCGGCGATGATGTTGTCCACCGGGTTGTAGATGTCCCCGTGCCCCGCCAGCTTGTGCGCGTTGAACGTCGGGTCGATGGTCTGCATCAACCCCTTCGACGGCGTGCCCTTGGCGGCGTTGGAGTCCCAGTTGTTGATCGCGTTGGGGTTCCCGCCGGACTCGTGCTTGATGATCATCCAGATGTCGCTGGCGTTCATCTTCGAGGCCGGCACCCCGTTCTTGGTCAGGATCGCGATGGCCTGCTCGATCCAGTCCTTGACCTGCCCGGTCGGCGCGGGCCCGCCACCGGCCGGCGGCGGCCCGCTGGGGCCGTAACCGCCGAAGCCACCAGAACCACCGGTGTTGCCCTGCAGGTTGGTGCCGCCGCCCTTACCGCCGCCCTGCTGCTGGTAACCGGGCTCGGGCTTCCAGTCGATCTTCCGGCCGTTCTCCGGGACGAACTCCTGGGTGGTCACGTCGGGGATCGAGCGGAAGGTCACGCCGCGCTCGCTGCCCAGATAGCGGTTGATCTCGCCCTTGGCCTTGGTCACGGCCGCGTCCGCCGAGTTCACCCAGGGCTGGGCGTCCGTCTTGGCCTGGGCGACCAGCTTCTTCAGCCCTTCGTCGGCCCCGTCGTTCGGGGCGTCGGGGTTCTTGTTGAAGAACTGCTTCTTGTACGTGGCGGCGTTGGTGTTCAGGTCCCGGAGGATGGCGCTGATCTCGCTGTGCGACGTACGCAGCGCGCCGGCGGCGTTGTTCAGCGACGCCGCGGACTTCGTCAGGGCCGACTTCAGGTCCCCGGCGGCGGTGCCGTACTTGCGCATGTAGGTGTCGAACTGATCGGCCGAGCGGCCCTGCCAGGCGTTCGCCACGTTCTGGACCGCCCCGGACAGCGCGCCGGCGAAGTCGTCCATGTCGCCGGACAGGCTGACCCATTCCTTCGCGATCGACTCGATCGTGCCCGGTTTGCCGGTCACCTTGCGCAGCATCGCGTCGAGCTCGGCGCCGCCCGGCAGGTGGGAGACGCTCATGAGGTGGCCTTGTGCGCCTTGCGGATGTTCTCCTCCACGTCGCTGAGTCCCCGTTCCGCCCCGGCGAGCTTGTTGCGGGCGTGGTCCATCTCGCTGACGACCGAGCTCCAGACGCCGGTGGCCTCCGCGGCCAGCCCGGCGGAGTCCTTCAGCTCGCCGAACAGCTCACCGCCGATGGGCACCCGGTTGTTGCGCAGGTCGCCGTTGTCGTCGTACAGGAGCTTGCCGGGGTTGCTCTCCTTGAGCGTGTCGTCGTACTGGCCGCCGGCCTTCCTGATGGCCGTGCGGCACTTGTCGAGCGCCGAGAGGTGAATGTCAAGGTCTGCCATGTTCTCCTGTTCCTCTTTCGGCGTCCAGGAACGCGGTCTGCATCAGGCGCGCGCCGTAGCGGCGGTCCACGAGGTGGCCGCGGCCGGGCGGGAGCGGTGACGGACGCACGTTGCCGAACAGGTATCCCTCGTCCTTGCTGCCCGACATGAGCAGCGCGGGCGTCGCCATGTCTTTCATGCGCTGGATGACCGGGTCGAACATGGCCCGCCCCGCGCCGCCCATCTGGCGGGCGATCACCAGGTGCAGCCCGATGTCGCGGGCCTGCGGCAGCAGGTCCACCAGCGCGTGCAGCGGGTTGGACGACGTGGCCACCAGGTCGTAGTCGTCGACGAAGATGTACAGGTCGGAGCCCTGCCACCAGCTTCGGTCGCGCAACTGCTGCGGCGTCAGGTCCGCCGGGGGCAGGCGGCTCAGCAGCGCGCTCTTCGCGTCGTTGATCAGGTCGGCCGCGGCCGCGCTGGAGGCGGCGTAGCCGATCCGGTGCGGGGTCGCCGCCGAGTCGAGCAGCGCCCGCCGGTAGTCGATGACGATCATCATCGCCTCGCTGGGCTGCTTCCTCGCCACCACGCCCTCGCCGATGAGCCGCAGCAGGTTGGACTTGCCGCTCTCGTTCTCGCCGAACACGATGAAGTGCGGGTCGGCGTCGAAGTCGAGCGCGACCGGGGCCAGCGACGCCTCGTCGATGCCGATCGGGATCCGCTGCGGGTCGTCGGGCAGCGCCGACAGGGGCAGGATGGCGGGCAGCAGCCTGACCGGCGGCGCCGGCGGGCCCTGCCAGGACTCCCGTACGGCCTGCACCAGCGCGCGGCCGCCCGTCGCCAGGTCCGAGGAGTTCTGCACCCCGTCGATCCTGGGCAGCGCGGACAGGAAGTGGAACCCGTCCTTGGTCAGCCCGCGGCCCGGCGTCCCCTCGGGCACGGCCAGCGCCTGCTTCCTGCTGACCTCCGACTCGTAGGCGTCGCCGAGCTTGAGCTCGACCTTGGTGCCGAGCAGGTCGCGGATGCTGGGCCGGAACTCCGACCACTTGTTGGTCGCGCCCACGAGGTGGATGCCGTAGCCGAGCCCGCGCGCCGCGATGTCGGTGATGATCGGCTCCAGCGTGTCGAACTCCTGCCGGAGCGTCAGCCAGCCGTCCACCACCAGGAACACGTCGCCCCAGCCGTCACCCTGGATCGCGCCCTCCTCGCACAGCCGGCGGTAGGAGGCCATCGACTCGACGCCGTGCTCGCCGAAGTCCCGCTCGCGCTGCTCCAGGATCCCGCCGACCTCGGCCACCGTACGGCGGACGCGGTCACCGTCGAGACGCGTGGCCACGCCGCCGACGTGCGGCAGGCCCTCCAGCGAGGCGAGCGCGCCACCACCGAAGTCGAGGCAGTAGAACTGCACCTCGCGCGGGGTGTGCATGAGCGCCATGCTGGCCACCAGCGTCCGGATCGTGGTGCTCTTGCCGCTCTGCGTGCCGCCCACCACGCCGACGTGGCCCGCGGCGCCCGACACGTCCAGCCAGAACGGGTCGCGGCGCTGCTCGAAGGGCTTGTCGACGATGCCGATGACCGCGTGCAGCCGGCCCCTGCCCTGCCAGCCGGCCGTGGTCAGGCCGTGCTCGGGCGTGACCGACAGCGGCGGCAGCAGGTGCGCCAGGGTGGGCGGCTCGGACAGCGGCGGCAGCCAGATGCGGTGGGCCGCGGGGCCGTTGTTCGCCAGGCGGCCGACGACGACGTCGAGCAGGCTGCGCTGGCCGCTGGAGGCCGGCTCGTCGTCGGGTTCCAGCGGCAGCTTGACCGGGCTGGTGATCTCGGGCAGCGGCATGTAGGCGGGGCCGTACTCGACGACCTCGCGGATCGGCGCCTGCCCGTCGGCGGCGACGGCCTGGGAGGGGTCGCCCTGGTAGGCGCCCGACACGTACGCGGCCTTGAACCTGGTCATGCCGGTCGTGTCGAACTTCAGGTAGCCGTTGCCCGGCGCCGACGGCAGCTCGTACGCGTCCGCCACGCCCAGCACGACCCGGCTCTCCATGGCGGAGAAGGTCCGCAGGCCGATCCGGTACGACAGGTGCGTGTCCAGGCCGCGCAGCCGCCCCTCCTCCAGCCGCTGGGAGGCCAGCAGCAGGTGCACCCCGAGCGACCGGCCCAGGCGGCCGATCATCACGAACAGGTCGATGAACTCCGGCTTGGCCGCCAGCAGCTCGCTGAACTCGTCCAGGACGATGAACAGCGTCGGCATCGGCCGCAGGTCCACGCCCTGCTCACGAGCCCGCTCGTAGTCGCGCAGCGAGGCGTAGTTGCCGGCCGAGCGCAGCAGCTCCTGGCGGCGTACCATCTCGCCGTGCAGCGCGTCGTGCATACGGTCGACCAGCGGCAGCTCGTCCTCAAGGTTGGTGATGACGGCCGAGACGTGCGTCAGCGTCTCCAGGCCGAGGAAGGTCGCGCCACCCTTGAAGTCGACGAGCACGAAGTTGAGGATCTCGGACGAGTGCGTGATCGCCAGGCCCAGCACGAGCGTGCGCAGCAGCTCCGACTTGCCGGAACCGGTCGCGCCGATCACCAGGCCGTGCGGCCCCATGCCGCCCTGCGCGGACTCCTTGATGTCCAGCTCGACCACGCGGCCGTCGGCGCCCATGCCGATGGGCACCCGCATCCGGTTACGTCCAGCCCTGGGCTGCCAGGTGACCGCGGCCTGGAGCAGCGCGGGGTCGCCGACGCCGAGCAGGTCGGTCAGCGTCATGTTGGTGCTCAGGACGTCCTGCGCGTCGTTCCCTGAGCCCGCGGAGGCCCGCAGCGGCGCCAGTTGCCTGGCCAGCCCCTCGGCCCGCGCGTAGTCGAGCTGGTCGGGGTCGCCCAGCCGGGTCGTGGACTGCTTGCCGGCGTGGTCGATCTTGACCATGTGGAACCCGTCGGCCCGGATCTCCAGCCGCAGCGTGCTGGCCTCCTCGACCGCCCCGGTCGCGTCCGACAGGTCGATCACCGTGACGCCCTGGATGGCGTCGGTGCCGAGCTGCGAGTCGTGCGGCACGTGCCCGCCGTCCACGATCACCACGTGGTACGGCAGCGCGTCCGCCGCCGGCCCGGCCCGGAACCTGGCGCGCTCCTTGAGCTCCTCGCCCACGAGCTGGTCGAGCTGGATCATGCTCTCGCCCATGAGGCGCACCTGCCCGGCCGCGTCCATCTCGTCGGGATGCAGCGCGTGCGGCAGCCACTTGACCCAGTCCCAGTGCGGCATCGACTCCTTGCCCGCGCACACCAGGATCCGCATGTCGTCGGGGGAGTGGAAGGTCGCGAGCTGCGAGACCATCGCCCTGACCAGGCTCCGCACCGCGCGCGGGTCGCCGGTCATCCGGATGCGGGCGAAGGAGTTGAGCGCGACCGCCACGGGCAGCCCGGCCACCGTGGAGTGCGCCCTGACGAACCGGCGCAGCGCGCCCGCGGTCAGCGCGTCGAGGTCCTCGACCGGCTTGGTGTCGGGCGGGATGAGCTGCACGGCCAGCTTCTGCACGCCCGTGCCCAGCCGTACGGTGCCGAAGTCGTCGTCACGCGGCCTGCGCTCCCACAGGCGCGGCCCCATGGCCACCCACCACAGCGTGTCGGGGGCCGGGCCGCTCCACTCCAGGGCCTCGCGCTGCTGCACGGCGGCCTTGCGGACCCGCTTGCGGATCTGCGACAGGTAGCGGAAGTAGTCACGGCGCAGGCCGTTCAGCCGGTTCTTGCGCTCGCCGGCGTTCCGGCCGAACTGGCCGACCGTCATGCCGAGCATCGAGACGGCGAACAGGCCGCTGGCGACGTACATGATGGGATTGGAGTTTCCGCCCGCGGTGAACATCAGCCCCATGGCGGCGGCTCCTGCCAGCATGGGCACGTACATGAGGACGCCCATCATCCCCGCCGGCTGCAGTTCGGGGATCTCCGGCGGAGATTCCAGCAGGATCTCCCCACGCGGTGGCTGGGGGCTGGGACGGCGTTCCGGACGCCGTACGACGACGATGCTCACTGACGGGACAACCCTCCTGTCACCTGGAACACTTTCTTACCAGACCCGCCGTCCCTATATGTTCGCCATGTCGGATTTAGCCAGTCAGACCTGGAGTGGCCGTGACCTCGCTCGCCCACCAGCCGATGCAGCCGATGCAGCCGATCCCGCCCATGCACCAGGGTGGACAGCCGCAGATGCGCGCGCCGCTGGCGCCACTGTGCCACGTCACGATCGTGGCCCCGCGCCGCAGGGTGGACCTCGCGCTGCCCGCTGACGTGCCGCTCCCGCACGTCCTGCCGGGGCTGCTGCGCGCCGTCGGCGAGGCCGGCGGCGACGCCGCGGGCGCCCCCGGATGGGTGCTGCAGCGGCTGGGCGGCTCGCCGTTCGACCTCGGCCAGACGTTGTCGCAGCTCGGTGTGCTCGACGGGGAGATTCTTTACCTGCGGCCGCGTGAGTTCACGCTGCCGCCCGCGCTCTACGACGACGTGGCCGACGTGGTCGCCACCGGCGTCAAGGACAGCACGGGCAAGTGGGAGGGCCGCCACACCAAGGCTCTCGGCTCGGGCGCGGCGGCCGTGCTGCTCGCGCTCGGCGCGCCCGCGCTGGTCCTGTCCGGCAGTGAGCCGCTCGGCGTGACCGTGGTCGCGGGCCTGCTCGCGCTGCTGCTGATCGGCGTCAGCGCCGCCCTGTCCAGGGCGGTCGGCGACTCCTCCGCGGGCGCGATGGTCGGCTACGCGGCGCTGCCCTACGCCTTCCTGGCCGGTCTCTACGGCCTGGCCAGCGGCGCCACCCTGACCGGGTTCGGCCCGCCGCACATCCTGGCCGCCCTGACCTGTACGGCGCTCGTGGCCACCATCGGCGGCACGGTGGTGGCCGACGGGGTGCCGGGCTTCCTCGGCACCGCCATCGCGACGGTGGCGGGGGCGATCGCCGCCGCCGTGGTGATGGTGTTCGGGGTGCCCGCCGCCGGCACCGCGGCCATGACCGTGACGGTGCTGATCGCGCTCAGCCCGCTGATCCCCTCGCTGTCGTTCCGGATCGCCAGGGTGCCGCTGCCCTCCCTGCCCACCAACGCCGAAGAGCTGCGGGCCGACAACCAGCGGCTCGAAAGCGAGGGCATCCTCGCCCGCACCGCCCAGGCCAGCCGCTACGCCACCGGCATGGTCACCGGCATCGCGCTCACCGCGATCGGCGCCCTGGCCTTCCTCATCGCCACGCCCGGCTGGATGGCGCTCTCGATGGCCATCGTGCTCTCCCTGGTGCTGCTCCTGCGCGCCCGCGTCTTCCACGGGCTCGGCCAGCGGCTCTGGCTGCTCTGCTCGGGCCTCGGCGGGCTGGCCGCCCTGGCGATCGCGCTGAGCGCGGGCGCGGGCACCGTGACCGCGTCGGCGGTCGTGATGGCGCTGCTCTGGGTGGCCATGCTGGTCGTCGGGCTCGGCGTGTGGCTGCCCAACGGGCGGCCGTCGCCGTTCTGGGGCCGGGCGGGCGAGATCGTGGACGTCATCCTGCTGATCGCGCTCTTCCCGCTGGCCCTCGGCGTGCTCGACGTCTACACCTGGATCCGCGGCCTGTCCGGCTGAGCCCTCAGTCGTCGTAGGGGTCGCGGTCGCCGAGCCGGCGTATCCGCTCGTTCCTGTCGCCGGTCTCCGTCCTGAAGGCCTGGTGGAACTCCTCGAACTGGCGCTGGATCTCCTCCAGCCCGACCAACTGCGAGTCCGGTACGGCCAGCAGTTCGCGGGCCTGCCGGTCCTGGTCCTCCTGGGCCTTGCGCACCGCCTCGACGACCTCCTCGGCCAGCGTCGTGACGTCGAGACGGAGCACCCTGGGCGCGAGGACCATGCTCTGGAGCCGGCCGTCGGCGTCCACGACGGCCTTGGCCAGTCCGCTGCGGCTCTCGCCCGTGCCGGTGATCTGCCGCAGGTCTCCCGCCGCCCCGGCGAGGCGGAGCAGCTCGCGCTCGTTCTCCTTCAGCAGCTCTTCGACATCGTGCTCGTTGTAGTCCATGAGACGCCACGTCACCGGCGGCCGGTTAACCGGAGGCGAGCTCGGGCCGACGGATTGCTGAACCGGCCGTGAAGATCGCGGAAGCCGCCTCTCGCACCGGCGGAAATGGACAACAATCACGTTTTGTGTCGAATATGCAGCAGGCTCCCAGCAAGCCACCGGTCTCAGGTCAGGAGATCTACGTCACGTCGTCCACCATCGCGCACACGCGCAAGCGTGTCGATGAGGAGCTGGGGCCGGCGATCCAGTTCGTTCACGCGATCCAGCCGATGACGGCCGTGGACGGGCTCGGCTTCGGGGCGATCGGCGGCATGGTGATCGGGGGCGCGTACGAGGAGTTCCGCCGCTGGCTCGACACCACGCTGACCGACGCGGAGAAGGCGGTCCAGGACTGCTCGGGGGCCCTCGACCGCGCCAAGCGCAACTGGCGGGCGGCCGAGGAGGCCAGCATCGTGAGGTACCGCTGATGTCCGACCCGTGGTCGCACACCCGGCCTGTCCCGAACCAGCCGCTTCCTGGCAACCCGTACGCGACGCCGCCGGGCACGCCGACCACGCCGCCCACGAGCGGGGGGTTCGGGCCGCCGCGGGCGCCGGGGCCGCAGGGGTTCGGGGCTCCCACGGCGGGGCCGTACAACACTCCGGCGCCTCAGACGGTGGCCGCGCGGAATCCGTACATGCCGTCGATGGGCGACAAGGCGCTCAAGGTGCTGAAGCGGGCCGGCAAGCTCAGCCTGGGCCTGTCTCCCGCGATCGCCATCGCGGGCGGGATGCTGGCCAACGAGCCCGGCATGGCGTCGGCGGTCAGCGCCATGGACAGCGGCATGTCCTCCCGGCTCGACGACGGCATCAAGCAACTGCTCCCGCAGCTTCTCAACGCGTCCAGGGACGGCTGGATCGCCATGGACCGGGACGAGTTCGAGAAGTGGATCTGGACCTTCCACCGGGAGATCGGCGCGCTGCGCAACGTCATCTCCAAGGGCAGCGGGATGCTCGACGAGGTCGCGGCGTCGTACCGGAGCTTCTGGACGTGGATCATCCGCATGTCGTTCGCGGCGATCGGCCTGCTCGTCATCGCCAAGGGGCTGCAGCGGGTGCCCACGACCTCCGTGTGGGGGCTGCTGCTGGAGCGGTACATCACCGCCGAGGTCAACGTCGGCACGCTCTTCCTGGCCACCTCCGTGGCCAGCACGCTGAAGGAGGGCGGTGACGTGCTCTCGACGATGGTGAAGAAGGACCACCAGTTCGGCTACGTCGTCCCGGGTGGCGACGCGGCGATCGACTTCAAGTCGATCACGATCGACGCCAAGGAGTATCCCTCGTTCGCCGAGCCCGCCAAGAACAGCGGCCTGCCGCCGCGCTACCAGGACTTCGACTGGATCGAGCCGAAGAGGTCGAAGCCCACCCCGGCCTCCTGAGGATACAGTTGGGGCCGCAAACGGCTTTTGTGGCGAATGAGGGGTTGGCATGCTCGACCGGGAACTCGGGGCCCTGGACCTCGACAAGATCCTCAAGAACGCCGACCAGCACATGCGGCGGGCCGTCGAGTTCCAGGAGACGCTGCACAAGCTGAAGGGCCGCGCGGAGGACGAGGACGGGCTGGTCGCGGCCGAATACGGCAGCGGCGGGCTCCAGGAGCTCACCCTGCACCCCAAGGCCATGCGCCTGACGTCGGGCGAGCTGGCCGAGCGCGTCAAGGAGGTCATCGCGGAGGCCGCCTCGGACCTGCAGCGGCAGGTGTCCGACGCCATGGCGGAGGCCTTCGGCGAGGAGAACAACCCGATGCGCTTCGGCCGCGGGCCCGAGGGCACCATGGAGGCGGTCCGGCAGGCCGAGTCCGCCTACAACCGCTCCCATGAGGACATCATGGGCGAGCTGGACAAGATCCGTCAGCGCATGGAGGGCTGAGCCCGGCCCACCTCTCGGTGGACCGGGGGCCCTACGTCAGCCGATGCGGTCGGGGCTCGTCGGGCGCGGGCAGGACCAGACGTCCCCTTCGGGGTCGTAGATCTCGCGGTCGCGCTCGTTGGCCTGCTCGCTCGCCCCGCCGCCCATCCCCATGCCCGGGTACATCATGCCCGGTCCCATGGTCGACGGCGTGCCACGGAGCACCGAGGGAGCCGCGGCCGACGACCCGCCGTTGGTGCCGAACCAGCTTCCCGGCCCGTTCTGTCCGGGAACCGTGTTGAACGGGGTGTTGTTCGCCGGGTTCTGGAACACCGGGGGCTGAGTGACCACGTGGGGCTGTGACTGGCCCGGGTAGTTCGTGGTCGGCGTGGTGGTCGTGGTCGGCGGCGTGGTGGCGGTCGGCGGGCCCGCGTCGGCGAGCTCCGACGTCCTCGGGGTGTCCGCGCCGATCACCGGAGGCACGCTCTGGTCGTCCGGGTCCTTGCCCTGGCCCTGCCCGGTGTCCTGGCCCGGGTTCTGCCCCGGATCCTGGGGGTTGTCCGGGTTCTGCGGGTCGTTCGGGTCATCGGGGTTGTTCGGATCCTGGCCGGGGTCCTTGCCCGGGTCCTTACCGGGATCCTGGCCGGGGTCCTGATCGTCCTTGCCACCGCCGCCCGGGCCGCCTGGGCCGTCCGTGTCGCCCTTGCCGTCCGAGCCGTTGGAGCCCGTCGAACCGTTCGAGCCCGTCGTGCCCGTCGTGCCGTCGCCGCCCGAGTCGCCGCCGGTCCAGTACTGCGTCTGGCCCGTCGGCGTCTTCGTGCCGCTGCCGGGGTCGAGCTTCGGCGCGTTCTCGGTGTCGACCACGAGCGGGGTGATCTCGGGCACCTTGAACGCCATGCCGGCGGCCATCTGCGCGTTCAGCTCGGTGATCTTGACGTTCAGCTTCTCCAGGTGGGTCCTGGCCGCCTGGTCCACCATGAACCCGAGCTGGTTGGACGCCGGGAGGAGGGTGTCCGGCTCTTTGTCGACGTCGCTCGTCGCGCCGGCGAACGTGGCCGAGGGCATCGTCGTCTTGTACGTCCGGAGCTGCCGGCCGTACTCGGCGATCGGCTTGCCGGTCTTCTCCATGGCGTCGCCGAGCGCGGCGGCGCTGGCGTGCAGCAGCCGCAGCGCCTTGAGAGCCTCGGTGGCCCCGTCGCCGCGCCAGACCTCGGCCAGCTCCTCGGCGGCCTTGAGCAGCGTGCCTTCGAGCCCGGACTTGCCGGCGATCACCTTGGCGGCCTGAACGAAACTGTCCCCGGCCCGCTCGACGCGGTCGGGGTCGGTGTTCTTCAGGTAGGAGACGACCTGCGCCCTGGTGACGAAGATGCCGGGCTTGGTGTCGCCGAGGTATTCATAGATCTTGATCGGCTTCCACTCGTCGCCCATCTACGCCACCTCTGCAGTCATGTTACGCACTGCTGTCCTTGTGCCCTTTTTCGTAATTGGTGATGGCCGTTTCGACCGCTCCGGCCCACTTCTCGACGTACTCGACGAGCTCGCTGTAGCTGTCGATGAACGCCTTGTACGCCTGCTCGACGTTGCCGCCGAAGTTGTTGGCCACCTCCCACTTGCCGGTGGACTCGGGCCCGACGTTGCCCAGCCCGGCCGTCTGGGCGACCGTGCCGGGGCCGCTCCACGTGGCGCTCATGTTCGGCTGCGGGCTCCCGTACACGGGGTCCAGGTTCTTGCGCAGCCGGGAGATGGCGTCCCTGACGGCCGTGTGGTCGACGGTCGGGCCGCCACCGCCCGGGCCGAGGCCGGGGAAGTCCTTGGCGAGCTCCAGCCCAGGGGGCGGCGGGCCGCCCCCTTCGTCCGCGCGACTCATGCCTTGCCTTTCCGCTCACCGTTGATCAAGTGAATGGTCGTCGACACGTCACTCATGAAGTAGTCCTCGTCCTCCAGAAGGTACGTGGTCCGCTCCTTCTCGTCCCGGTCCCCGCCGCCGGCACCCCGGCCGGCGCCGGCCAGCGACGTCATGGGGAGCATGCCGGCCCCGTTGCCCATGCCGCCGCGCAGGCCGGCCGCGTTCACGCCGGCGCCCGGGCCACCGGTGCCGAAGCCGCCGTTGCCCGCGCCGGAGCCGCCGTACGGGTTGCCGATGCCGGTGCCGTTCGGCAGCCCGGTGGACGGATTGGACGAAGGATGGGACAGCGTGGAGGGGTCGGGGAGCCCGGCCAGCGACGTGGTCGGGGTGTTGAGGCCGTCCGGGGTCTTGAGCCCGTTCGGGCCGCCGTTCACGCCGTTGGGGTCGTTCAGCCCGGGGATGTTGAGGTTCTGGCCGTTCGGCCCGTTCACCCCGTTACCGCCGGTGCCGTCCGGGCCCGTCCCGATGCCCGCGCCGACGTCCCCGTCGCCGATACCGTCGCCGATCCCGTCCAGGTCACCGGGGAGGTTGCTGGTCGGGTCGTCGATGTTCATGCCGGGGATCTGGTGCTCATTGGGGTCCCGCAGGCCGTCCTGGTTCAGGCCGTCGAGCCCCACACCCTTCGTGGGGTCGAACGGCTGGTTCAGGCCGTCCGGCAGGTTGGCGTTGACCCCCTTGCCCCCGTTGAACGGGGTGGTGGGCAGATTCGGGGACAGCGCGGTGAACTGCGGGATGTCGGTCCTGAGCTCGACCGGGTACACCTCGTTGTTCAGCTTGGTGTCCTGGCTCAGCAGCTTGATGGCCTCGGCGGCCTTCTTCCTGTCCTGCTCCTCTTTCGAGTCGCCGATCAGGTTCAGGAACGGGACGTCGCTGAAGATGCGGGTGATGCCGCCGGCGACGAGGCCCACGGCGGCGCCGATGGCCGCGCCGGGCACCGCTCCCACACCGCCGAAGAAGGAGCCGATGGCGGCCCCGGCGATGCCGAACTGCAGGGCGCTCTCGCCGTACGAGATATCGCTGCCGGGATCGTCGGGCACGTCGCCCCTGGCCGCCGACAACGTCTTGGCGTGGAAGATGAGCGCGGGGGCGACACCGTGCGGGTTCTTCGGCGGGTTGCTCGCGTCGACCGGCTGGTCACTGATGGTGGTCGAGATGTCCGAGGCCGCCTTGCGCAGCTTGCGCAGCTGATCCTTGACGGTCTTGGCGTCGTCGCCCGCGGTCCAGTGACTGTCCAGCTCCCGCAGGTGCTTGTCGATCACGCCGACGAGGTTGTCGAGGCGGGCCTTGGCCTCCAGGAACTCGGCGGCGGCCTGGCCGATCAGCTGGGGCTTGTTCTTCTCCAGCGTCTGCCTGAGCAGTTCGAGCGTCGCACCGTCGAACTCGGTGTCGTCGATCTGCGTTCTGATGGTCCCCTGATACTCGGCCATCAGACCTGCACCTGCTTGGCTCTGCCCTCGCCGTCGACTTCCATGTCGTCGTAGTTCTGCATCGCCTGCTTGAGCAGGCCGATGACGTTCGCCACCTGGCCGGTGATGTTGGCGTAGGAGCCGGTGACGGTGGTGATGGCGTTGGTGGTGCTCTGCCGGAAGCCCATGGCCGCAGGCCAGAACCCGCCCATGGCGTCATAGTCGCTGCCCAGCTGGGTGGCCGGGCCCGATTCCGTGAAGATGGCCTTCACGGCACCGCCGCCCTGCTTGGCGCCTTCGGCGTTGGGGTCGAGCATTCCCAGCGCCTCTTCCAGGTCGATCCTGGCCGCCTTGATCGCTTTCCTGCTGAGCTCTACTCCACGATCGTCGCCCATGTTCCCCCTACGCCGTCAGGCCCCCAGCGGTGCCGCCCGTGTGCTACTTGCCGTCGAAGATCGAGGCGTTGACCCGCTCGACCTGCTGCATGTTCATGTTCGTGATGTTGATGTTCTTCTTCATCAGATCGACGAACTGCGACATGTCACGGGCCTCGCGCTCCCAGAGCTGGCGGACCTCGTCGAAGACGGTCTTGGTCTGGCCCTGCCAGATCGCGCTCTTGGCGAGCAGGTCCTGCTCAAGCTGCTCGAGCGTGGTCACCATGTCGTTGAAGGCCCGGGCGAAGGCGTCCTCGCCCACGCCGAGACCGGCGTAGTTGACCTTTGTGATGTCGAAAATGTCCTCAGCGGGCATCGCGTCCTCCGGTGGTGCTAGTTGGTGCGGCTCAGCGGCTCATCGGTGCGGCGTTGATCAGGTTGGCGATCTGGTTGATCGCCTCCGTGCGCTCCTGGTTGAACGCGGCGAAGTTGGTGTTGCTGGTCCCGATGTTCTCCGCCAG
The DNA here is from genome assembly GCF_900108335.1 of Nonomuraea solani. Taxonomy (GTDB): domain Bacteria; phylum Actinomycetota; class Actinomycetes; order Streptosporangiales; family Streptosporangiaceae; genus Nonomuraea; species Nonomuraea solani. The sequence goes on along the minus strand of NZ_FNVT01000013.1, from coordinate 42,198 downwards.
GCGGCGCAGGCTGCCCAGGATCACGTCCATGCGCTCGTGCCACTTCTTGTGCACGGCGTCGAACGCGGCCTCCGACTGGCCCACCCAGCTCGTCTTGAGCTCGAGGCCCGCCGTGTCCAGCGTCTGCTGGATACCGCGCAGGCGGATCGCCGCGTCTTCGATGAGCTGGATGGCGGCCTTGAGATCGGCTTCACTTACTTGAGTCTGCGGCTCGGCGCCCACAGGGTCTCCCTCCCTTGCTGGTCGGCTGACTTCAGCCGACAGACTGCTGTTGGCGTGTTCGTCACATTAGTGAACTTCAGCCTCTAGCGTCGCATGTGGTCGCCTTAATTTTCCATATCTTCGAGGCGGATCGCGGGTGTATTGCCGGATTGCGGTCTTTTGGGATGGGGCTCCAGGTTGCCCGATCTGTCCGTATCTACCTGTACGACGCTCCTGAGGCTGGCGTAATGTTTGCGACGAACGTGACAAGGGGGACACGTGACCGACCCTTCCTCGCCCAGTGACAGCCCCTTCCCGGATGTCAGCGGTCTCGGCGGCCTTGGCGGCGCCGTCGATCCGAAGTCCGTGGACCCGACCTTCTCGATGAAGCACTCCAGCGTCTCCACGCTGGGCAAGAACGTGGGCAGCTACGGGCAAGACCTGACCACGATGAGCCGCAAGACCAGCGACATCGACATGCACGAGCTGACCTTCGGCGCCATCGGCGGCGGGCTCAACGTGGCGCACCGCTCGGTCCGCGACAGTGCCGCCGAGGCGCTGAAGCAGGCCAAGCAGGTGCTCGACTCGTGGGACCAGGCCCTCGCGGACGCCGCCTCCAACACCAAGGCGGCCGAGGACGCGAGCAAGGCCAAGGACAAGAACGGCGACCCCGGCGGCCTGCCCAAGGTCAAGACCCCCGGCGGGCTCGGTGGGCTCGGCGGCGCGGGCGGCCTGCCCAAGACGCCCGGTATGGGCGATCTCGGCAAGGGCGGCGTCGGCCCCGGCGACCTCGGGCTCGACAAGCCGGGCGGCCTGGACGACCCGAAGCTGCCCGACCAGCCGAAGCTGCCTGACCAGCCCAAGCTGCCCGACCAGCCGGACCTGGAAAAGCCGGACGTGCCGAAGGTGCCGGACCTCGACCAGCCGAAGGTGCCCGACCAGCCGGACCTGAACAACCCCGGCCTCCAGCAGCCGAACGTGCCGGGTCTCGACCAGCCGGACCTGAAGAACCCGGACCTGAGCGGCCTCGACCAGCCGCCCAGGAGCTCCCTGGAGGGCGTCAACCCGAACCTGCCGAACGGCGGCAACCCTTCGATTCGCACTCCCGACCTCTCCCAGCTCGACCCGCGCGCCACGATGCCGCGCACGTCGATCGGCTATCCGGAGGGCGGCGGCGGTAGCGGCTTCGGCGGCGGCTCGGGCGGCGGCGCGACGGGTGTGGGCGCGCCGGGCAGCATCGCCCGCGCGCTGAACAGCGGGATGCCGCCGATGATGCCCATGGGTCCCGGCATGGGTGGCGGGGCCGGCCAGGAGAAGGAGGACCGCGAGCGGGGTCCGAACCTGGGTGAGGACGAGGCCGTCTGGGGCGCCGACGAGGACATCACGCCGGCGGTGCTCGGCAGGGAGGAGTAGGCGACAGTGGCCTACGAAGGGGATTACGTACTCTTCCGGGAGGCTTGGGCGGCCACGGCCGCGGCGTGCGTCGTCATGCCGTACGCGCTGCCCATCCTCGCGCTCATGAGCCTGATGATCGCCGACCCGGCCGAGCAGCACCGGGCGGCGGAGAAGTGGCTCGACGAGTCGCCGGTCGACATGGGCGCGCAGGGCGGCGACTCCAAGACGCCGGCCACGGCGTCGGGTGGCGGCGGCAGTGACCTCGCCTTCCTGCGCGGCGAGCTCAAGCGGCTGTCCAAGGAGATCGGCGAAAAGGACGAGTGGGAGGGCCGGAGCTACACCTCGTTCCTGGAGAAGGTCAACGACCTCGACGGGCAACTGGAGAAGCTCGACCACACCCGGGCCGCCACCGGGGACACGCTCAAGTGCTCGGCCACGCTGTTCCACGTGCTGGCGGTGCTCTGCGCCATCGTCGGGAACCTGCTGGCGATCATGGCGGGCATGCTCCTCGCGGCCCGTTTCACGCCGGCGGCCCCGGCGTGGGAGGCGATGATCATCCGTCAGGTGATCAGCATGCACAAGGTGCTGAAGACGATCTTCAGTAAGCACTGGAAGATGATCATGAAGGTCACCGCCATGATCGGCATCGCGGGGGTCGCCTTCAACCAGTTCACCCAGGACATGCCGTTCATCAAGGCCATGCCGGGCAAGGTCAAGCCCAACCTGATCGAGGCCGGCGCCATCTACGACTCCACCAAGGTGGACATCGTGGACTCTCCGGCCAGCCAGATGAACCTCGGCGACATGGATTCCCCGATCCCCGAGTTCGGTTTCTGACGAGGCTGGGTCTACCGGCCGCCTACGGCCAGTGGCGCCATGGCGGCCTGGGGGTCGAGGGCCGGGCCCTGCGGGATCGCGTGCATGATGCTCGCGGGCACCGGTGTGATGTCCCCGGCCTCGTAGCCGAGCTTGCCGAGCACGTCACCGGAGGGCACCTGGTAGCGCACGCCCTGGTCGGTGATCAGGGACAGCGAGCTGGCCACCGCGCCGAGCTGGCCCTCGCCGGGCAGCAGGCCCGCCACCACCGCGCTGCCCGGCGGCAGCAGGACCTGGTCGTAGCGGCCCTCGACGCCCGAGCTCGACGGCTTGGGGATGGCGATCTTGCTGCCGACCGTGACCTTCGCCGCGACCGAGCCCGTCTGCGTGCCGCCGTACACCGTGCAGAGCGGTGCCGAGCCGGGCACGTTGATCACCTTGGGCATGGTCGCGGGCAGGGTGGGGTCGATGGGCTTCTGGCGCGACGGGGAGGCGTTGGCGGAGGCGGCGTCGATGGGGATGGGCCTGGCCACCTTGTTGCCGTACGCCTTCTTGATGTTCGGGTTCTCCAGCAGCAGCCTGCCCTGGAGCGGGGTGATCGGGGCCAGGCCGTCGGTGAGCAGGACGTACCAGCGCTCCGGGGTGCCCTGTAGCGCCGGGACCGTGAACACCTGGCCGACCACCGCGGTGACCTTGCCGTTGGTGCGTACCTTCCGGCCCAGGCCGGGGACGGGCGGGCCGGCGAAGTCGTGTCCGACCGGCAGCGCGTTCAGCCAGGCCGACGGCACCTTCCTGGGCTGCGCGTTGAGCGCGCGCACGCCGTGCTCGTTGACCCGCATGCGGCGATCGCCCCAGATCACCCAGGTCTGCTGCCCGCCGGAGACCACCATCGCGTCCGAGCCGACCGGCCTGCCGCCGACCTCCTGCCCCCCGACCAGCGACGTGTACGACTTGCTCTCGCCGAGGTTGTCGGTCCCCTCCACCACGCACACCGACCAGGGCGCCTTGACCAGCTTCTCCCGTACGGGCAGCGAGTCGGGCGCCCCGGAGATCCCGATGAGCGGGCCCCGGGCGAAGTCCGCCAGGGAGGCCGCCGTCACGCTGCGCGTGATGACGTCCTGGGAGTTCAGCACGAGCCGCGCCGACACGTAGTTGGCCACCGGCAGCAGGCGCCGCTGCTGCTCGCTGTAGACGTACGAGGCCCCGCTCTCCTCCTCGATCAGGAGTTGCCCGGGATCGGTCAGCTTGGTGGCGTTGCCGGGGCGGACCAGCCCCCAGATCCCGAACACGGCCATCACCAGCACCCCGATGAGGATCCCGCCGAACGTGGCGATGTTCTGCCGCCGCATGGGGGATTCGGGCACGTCGGGCTCGGCCTGCAGCAGCGCCATGCCGAGTCGCTGCTGTTGCAGCCGGTGGGCCTGATAGAGGTCCTTCTTGGTCTGCACAGCCCCTCCCCGTGACAAAACCCGCGCATCAGCATAAACGCCCCGCAGCCCCAGCCGCCCCGCCAACCTCAGCATTCGTCCTTCAGGGGACCAGCAGCCCCCAGTACAGCGCCCATGGCACGAACGCCACACCGCCCGCGAGCAGGAGCCCGAGCCGGACCCTCTCCCCGCGCGGAGCCGGGCGCCGCCATCGCAGGCCGGCCAGGACGGTCGCCACGACGGTCGCGACCGCGAGCGCCTGCAGCACGAGCCAGACGAGCGGCCGATCCGCCACCAGCGGCCCCGGCGCGGACAGCTTCCCGCCGGTCATGACCACGTAGAACAGGTAACCGAACCCGCCCAGCACCGACGCGAGCCCGCCCGCGCTCACCAGCCGCGCCGCCCGCGACGACGGTGCGAGCGAGCGCCCCCTGATCCGCCGTGCCAGGGCCACCACCGGATATCCGCAGAACGCCACCAGGAACAGCACCAGCGCCGCGAGCTGCACCCCCGCCGACTCCCACCACGCGGTGGGCGGCACTCCCACGGAGTCGTCCGCCTGCTCGGGCGCGGGTCCCGAGATCCGCGCCTCGGGCGCCCGGCCCGTCGTCGCCTGGCCCACCCAGCTCCCGACGAGCTCCGCGTATCCGGGGGCCAGCTCGGGCAGCCGGGTGACACCGCCGTCGGGCGTGAGATGCGCGGCGTGGTCGGCGCCGGCGAAGAAGCGGAACGTGTACCGCCGGTTGCCGCCCCTTTCGAGCGCCGCGGCGAACAGCGGCGGGGTCTCCCTGGGCGGGGTCAACAGGTCGTGTACGCCCCAGAGCCCCAGCACGGGCTGCCGCACCCGCGCGAGCACCGCCTCGGAGTCGTAATAGGGCTCGGGGAACATGCCCCCGTCCGCGATCACCCGGTACAGGTTGGGCTCGGCCCGGTCCACCAACGACCCGCCCACGCCAGCCTTGCGCAGCCCGGCGGCCACCGCCCACGCCTGCTGCCTCAGCGGTCGCAGGGCGTTGGCGCCGACCACGATCACGAAGGAGACGTCCTTGGACCGGGAGGCCGCCAGCGGCGCCACCCAGCCGCCCTCGCTGAGCCCCCAGAGGCCCACCTTGCCGGGATCGACCCCCGGTTGCTTCCGCAGCGTCTCGACGGCGCCCAGCGCGTCGTCGGCGAGCAGCGCGTACGACCTGTAGAACAGCGAATAGTCGGTGGAGCGCTTGTCGAAGACCAGCACGGACAGCCCCTGCCGGGCGAAGGCCACGGCCTCGGGCATCAGCTTCTCCCGGGGCGTCCCCGTCCCGGCGCCGTGCACCAGCACGACGCCCGCCCGCGGGCTCTTCGCCGGGGCCGCCGGGCTGATCACGCTGCCGTGCAGCGTCAGGTTCCGGCCGCCCTGGAAGCTCACCTCGCTCACGGTCAGGTCATCCGGTACGCCGGGCGGGGCGGCCGCCGCCGGGAGCGCGGTGAGCAGCACTAAAGCGGCCACCAGGACCGCGAAGATCCGTTTCATACCGCAGAGACTAGTCTGCAGAGAGTTCTCGGCAAAGGAATGTCTGCAGATATCGTTCTGGAGTACTAGCCTGCTCGTCATGAAGGATGAGGAGCCGTTCCTGCTCACCGACCCCGACCGGCTCAAGGCCCTGGCCCACCCCATGCGCCGGCGCATGCTGACCCACCTCAGCGTGCACGGCCCCGCCACCTCGACCACGCTCGGCGAACTGCTCGGCGCCAAGACCGGCACGACCAGCTACCACCTGCGCCAACTGGAGAAGTACGGCTTCATCGAGGAGATCCCCGAACGCTCCTCGGGCCGCGAACGCTGGTGGCGCCGCAGCCCCGACGCCCCCAGGGACATGCGCCTGCCCACTCCCGACCAGCTCGCGCCGGAGAACCGGGCGGTGCTGGAGGAGTTCCACCGGATCGGCTACGAGGAGGACCGCGTCCTGTTCGACCGTTTCCCCGACGCCTACCGGGCCGACCCGGCGTGGGCGCGGGGCTCGCGCGCGCTGGCCCGGATGACCAAGGAGGAGCTGGAGCGGTTCTACGAGGACTACATCGCGCTGCTGAACAGGTACAGCCCGTCGGCCGACGACGCGTCGCCGGAGGCCCGGCCCGTCTACATCCGCCTGTTCACCCTGCCGGCCGACGACTGACCGGCCGTCAGGCGTCGTCCGGCAGAGCGGTCTGGACCGGGGTGACGGTGCCGGTCGTCACGAGGAAGCCGCGCCCCGGGGGGCCGCCGACCGTGCCACGGGGCAGGCGGATGGAGAACAGGTCGCCGTCGGCCTGGCTCTGGACCGACAGGAGCAGTCCCGTACGGGCCTTGCGCGCCTCCGCCACGAACCCCCGGTAGGCCACGGCCAGGTCTCCGGTCGTGCCGGCGATCAGGAGGGCGTGGTCGCCGTCCCGGCCGGACCGCAGGACCTCCTCCAGCGCCGTCCCCAGCGGGGCGTCCGGGTTGATCAGCTCGGCGTCGTCCACGAGCACGACGTAGTGGCGCTGGTCCGCGACCAGTTCGGGCAGGTTCGTGGCGTTGCCGTCGAGCACGGCCAGCGTTCCCTCCAGCTCCCGCAGCGGGCTGCGCCTGGGGGCGACGGCGATGACCGGCGTACCCCGGGCGAGCAGCGACCTTGCGGCCGTGAGCAGCACCGACGAACGGCCCGAGCGGGCCGGCCCGGCGATCACGGCGGCGGGGCCGTGGGCCAGCAGGTCGAGCCCGAGCGGCGCGAGCGCGTCACCCCCCGCGCCGACCAGCGCCCAGAGCGGCGACGGCGGACTGAACGCCGGGTCCAGCGCGAGCGCCTGAGCGGCGGTGACCCGCATCGGCAGAGCATCCACCCGCAACGGCGACGCGGCACCGTTGCGGGTGGCGGCCGCTTTGCGGGCCAGGGACTGGAGGGCCGCCACCTGGGCCGGGCCCGCCGGGTCGGGGTCGAGCAGCGCTATGTGGTGTTCCACGATGCCGTGTTCGCCCATCGACAGCGCCCGCCCCGCCGGCATGACCGCGGGCAGCCCCTTGAGCGGGAAGCCCGCCAGCCCGTAGTCGGCGATGTCCGAGAGCCGCAGCAGCAGGCGGTCGTCGAAGACCGTCGAAACCTGGCCGAGCAGCCCGGACCGGTCGCCCGTGACCACCGCCCTGAACCCCACCGCCGGCCCCTCGCGCAGCAACTGCAGCAGCGCCTCGATCAGGCGGCCGTAGTCGTAGCTCTCGAAGGCGGCGACGAAGCCCTCCCAGCGGTCGAGCATGAACACCAGCCAGGGCAGACGGTGCCCCGCCTGCCGGTATTCGGCCAGCGACGCGTGCCCCGCCTCGGCCAGCAACTGCTGCCGGCGCCCGACCTCGACCCGCAGGCGGGTCAGCAGCCGCTCCACCCGGTCGATCTGGTCGCGGGTCACCACGGCGCCGCAGTGCGGCATGGCCACCAGCGGCAGGAGCGCGCCAGAGCCGCAGTCGACCGCGTGCAGGTGCACGTCCTCGGGGGAGGTGTGGGCCGCGATCGAGCCCGCGATCGTCCGCAGCGCCGTCGATCGGCCGCTGCGCGGGGCCCCGGCGATGAGCAGGTGACCGCCGTGCGCCACGTCGAGCACCAGCGGATGCCGATCCTGCGCCCACGGCCGGTCGGTGACCCCGAACGGCAACGGCGCCACCTCCGCGCCGTTCCGGCCGGAAGCCGACGCGCTCGGATCGGAAGCCGGCCCGTTCCGGCCGGGAGCCGGCACGTCCCGGTCAGGAGCCGGCACGTCTCCGTCGAGGCCCGGTACGTCCAGGACGAGACGGGTGGGGAGCGGGTCCAGCCAGGGGCTCGGCTGGGCCGGGACCCCGGCCAGGTCGGCGGCCTCGATGAGCGCGTCGGCCACCAGTGTGAGGTCCGTGACCGCCGCGTCCTCCTCGTCCGGCTCCCGCGCCGGCGGAAGCGGCCGCCCCAGGGCGGCCCAGTTCAGGTCGAGCACCCGCAGGGCGGCCCCGGTCACCCGCGCCGCCGGCCCGCGCCCGCCCACCCGAGCCGTCTGTACGGACGTCGCCGCCCCCACCCCCGACCTGACGTAACACCGCCCAGGCGTGGACTTGGAGATGTGGGCGGCGTCGGGCAGATCGATCACGTCGGCCGACTCGGCGGGCTCCGTCACCCGCAGGGCGATCCGCAGCGAGGTGTTGGCCTGGATGTCGGCCGTCACCACGCCCGCCGGCCGCTGCGTGGCCAGGATCAGGTGAATGCCCAGCGAACGGCCCCTGCGGGCGATGTCCACCAGACCCGTGACGAAGTCGGGCAACTCCGCCACCAGCGCGGCGAACTCGTCGATGATCAGCACGAGCCGTGGCAGGGCAGGCCCCGTGTAGTCGTCGATGTCCTTGGCCCCGGCCGCCAGCAGCAGGCGCTCCCTGCGGCGGATCTCGGCCGCCAGCGAGTCGAGCGCGCGCTGGGTCAGGTGGCCGTCGAGGTCGCTGACCATGCCGACCGTGTGCGGCAGGCGTACACACTCCTTGAAGGCGGCGCCGCCCTTGTAGTCGATCAGCACGAACGTGAGCTGGTCGGGCCGGTTGGCCACGGCCAGCGAGCAGATCAGCGTCTGCAGCAGCTCGGACTTGCCCGCGCCCGTGGTGCCCGCGATCAGGCCGTGCGGGCCGTCGAGCCGCAGGTCCACCGTGAACGGGCCGTCAGGCCCGGAACCGATCAGGGCCTCGGTCGAGCCCTGGTCCCGCCACCGGGCGGCCAGGTGTTCGCCCGAGGGCTCGGGCAGGCCCATGAGGTCGAGGAGGCGTACCGCGTCGGGCAGGTTGCCGCCGGAGTCGTCCCTGCTCACGTCGCGGATCGGCGCCAGCGCCCTGGCCAGCCGGTCGCACCAGGGGGCCGAGACGAGGTCGCCGAGGACCGGGCCGATGACGTCGAGGCCGCCGCCGCGCAGGCGGACGAGGCCGTCGTCGCCGCACGCGGCCACCGTCTGGCACTCCTCGGGCAGCAGCCGCTGGTCGTCGTCGATGGCCAGCGTGAACACGCCGGAGCGCGGGCCCTGGCGCAGCACCTGCGGCATGCCGGGCAGGCCGCGCAGCACCTGGGCGCCGTCGAGGATCACCAGCACGTCGTACGGGCGTACGTCGTAGGAGGAGAACGTGGGCTTCTCGGGCCCGCCGAGGTCGTCCCAGCCGGACGGGATCTTGCCCAGCTCCGGGATGGAGGTGTTCTGGCGCTGGTCGATGAGCGCCGCCAGCTCCGCGACCCGGCGGGCGGCCGACTCGGGATCGGTGCCCACCAGGGCCACGCAGTCTTCGCCGGCCTGCGGCGAGCAGTGCGGCAGCCAGCGCATCCAGCCCCAGCGCCGCTCGGCGTCGGCGTGCGCCGACACGATCACGATGGCCAGGTCGCGGGGGCTGTGCAGGGTCGCCGCCTGCGCGACCAGCCAGCTCGCCAGGCCGGCCGCGGTGGTGCGGGGGCCCGTCACCCCCGCCACGCCCAGCCTGCGCATGGCCAGCGCCACCGGCACCGAGCGGCAGATCGGCGGATCGATGGGCCCGCCCTGCTCCTCCGACAGCGCCAGGTCGGCGGGCAGGTCGGCGAGCCCGACCCGCAGCCGCAGCACGTCGGAGTCGTGGATCCGGCGCTCCCACAGCCGCCTGCGCGGCCCCGTGGCCGTGAGCAGCACCTGGGCCGGGTCGGGCGCGTCGGACCTGCGCGCCGCCTCGTCCGCGACCCTGGCCCGCTCGACCGCCTCGTCGTACTCCTGGAGCCGTTCGCGGTATTCCCGCATCGCCTTCTTGTGCTGCTTCTTGCCGTGGCGGCGGTCGCTCCACCACTGGCCGATCATGATGACCGGAGTCATGAGGGCGACGAGCAGGTAGTAGGGCTGCCGCAGCGCGAAGGCCAGCGTCACGCCGAGCACCGCGGGCAGCATCGCGGCCAGCAGTTGCAGGCGCAGCCCCTCGTTCCTGCCGGGTTCCTTCGGCTTGACGAGCGTGCGTTCCGGCTCGGGGCGGCGCAGCCGGGGCGGCCGGTTGTACGACACGCCGCCCTCGCTCCTCGGCGCCAGGTGCGCGTCTCTGGGCTCGATCGAGGTCAGCACGAACACCGACGCGCCGCAGGTCAGCACCGCCTGGTCGGGCCACGGCACCGGTTCGGTGAGCGGCCGGCCGTCGAGCTCGGGCACCTCCTCGTAGCCGGCGGCCAGCTCGGCCGCCTCGCGCTCCGCGACCCGCGCCGTGAGCTCGGCGACCTCGTCGGCCCACCGGCCCTTGAGCTTGAGCTTGGGCGCCGCTCCCGGCTGCCGCCAGGCCCGTTCGACGGTGATCGCGTCGGGCGTCACGCGTACGGTCACCGCCTCAGGAGCCAGCGCCGGATCGTCGGCCGCCATCGCGCACATCGGGTCGGAGCCGATGACGTGCACGCCCAGCCCCAGCCGGTGCACCGCCCCGGCGGCGGGCCCGCCCACCACCCGGACCTCCGCGACGCCGCCGGGCTCCTCGACGACGGTGTCGCGGGCCAGCGTGGCTTCGAGGGTGACCTTGTCGCCGTCGCGCAGCACGGCTGTGGCCCTGGCCCGCGGGTCGAGCGGCCGGCCGTCGCGCCACAGGGTGGTGCCGCTGCGCTGGCCGGCCCGCTCGGGGGTGCGCGGCCTGGGGATGTGCGCCGCCGCGGCCAGGCCGTAGGGGGCCCGTGACCTGGGCAGCCGGACGATCTTCGCGAGGGGCCCCTGATCGCTGAGCGCCTCACTCACCTTCGCCACCGTGGCGCCGTCGTCACCGTCGATCATGACGTCACGGTCGCCCTGCCCGCCGAGCACGGTGAGCATGATCCGCATGGTGCCGTCTCCTCGGTCGACTCGGCGGCCCAACGTAGCGCCCCGAGCCCGGTCTGGCGGGCGGGTTGCCGCCAATGGCATGGCATGTGGAACGCAAGCGCAAGGTGTGAAAATTGGTATTCAAGTGGCGACTAGCCGTAAATATCGAGCGGCGTCAACTTGATAGAAACAATAGGCATTGATTATTTCCGGTTGACATCATGTCACCTGCGAAACGAGCATGGGTCCCCGAATTCCACCCCCGCCGCCGTACCAAGCCCGACATAATGGCGTGAATTCCGTAATTCACTTCGGGAGCCCCCCACCCATGAGGACCAGTGAAAAGCCTGCCGCGAACGCGGCGGGGTTGTCCGGCCCGGCCTCGCGCAAGCTCCCCGTGCCCCCCAGAGAGCGCAAGCCGGCCCTCGCCGCGCTGGCCGTCCTGCTCATTCTCGGCGGCGCGCTGGCCACGACCCTGCTCGTGCTCGGCAGCGGCGAGCGTGTCTCCGCCATCCGCGTCACCCAGCAGATCGGCGCAGGTCAGAAGTTCAGCCAGCAGGCGATCGAGGAAGTGAAGATCGCCGCGGAGGGCATCGACTACGTGAGCTGGTCGCAGCGCGCCCAGGTGCTGGACAGCTTCGCGGCCGTCACGATCCTGCCGGGCACCCTGCTGACCAGCGAGATGGGCGTGCGCGCCAGCAGCGAGCTGGGCCCGGGAAAGGCCACCGTCGGGCTGGCCCTCAAACCCGGTCAAATGCCGGCCGGAGTGCAACAAGGTGACCGCGTACAGGTGATATTCGTACCGAGCCGGACGAGTCAGGGAGAAAGTCGCGTGCTCGCCGCCGGCGCGCTCGTCTTCGCCGTGGGCGACCGGTCCAGAACCGGAAATTCCGGCCAGCTCACCGTGGTCGTCGATTCCGGGGCGGCGCGCGAAATAGTGATGTACGCCTCCAGCGGCGAGATCGCCGTGGCCGAGCTCACAGGGACCCGCTGACGTGGCGCTGATCGTGCTGGCCGCCGACAAGGGGGCGCCCGGCGTGACCACCGCGGCGACGGCCCTCGCGGCGGTCTGGCCGCGTCCCGTCCTGCTGGCCGAATGCGACCCGGCGGGCGGCGACCTGGCCTACCGGCTGCCCGCCGCCGACGGCGGCATGCTCAACCCCGGCAAGGGCCTGCTCACGCTGGGAGCCACCGCGCGGCGCGGCCTCGAAGCGGCCCAGATCCACCCGCACACCCAGAAGATCATCGGTGGCCTCGACGTGCTGGCCGGGCTCACGCACGGCGAGCAGGCGGCCGGGCTCACCTGGCTGTGGGGCCCGCTGGGCCGGTCGCTGGCCGCCATCCCCAACGCCGACGTGATCGCCGACTGCGGCCGGCTCGGCGCCCACCCGCAGCTCGGCGACCTGTTCGCCGAGGCCGAGCAGGTCGTCCTGCTCACCAGGGCCACCCTCGACAACGTGGCCCACCTGCGCGAGCGCCTGCAGATCACCAAGGCCCACGGCGTCGTCGTGATCGCCGACCCGCGCAACTACCGCGCCTCGATCGAGGACGTCCGCAGGATCGTCGGCCCGAGTGTGCGGTTCGTCCACGGCCTGGCCTACGACATCAAGGGGGCCGAGCTGCTGCGCGGCCAGTGGGGCGGCCGGCTGGACCGCTCGCTCCTCATCCGTACGGCCCGCGACCTGGCGGCGAGGCTGGTGAGCCACCGATGATCGACCACTCCCTCGTCAAACGCTTCCGCCAGGAGGTCGGCGACCGGCTGGCCCACCAGCGCCGGCTCGACCAGGCCAACGGCCTGCCTCCGATGAGCGGGGAGGACGAGCGCCAGTTCGCCAGGGCGCTGATCAGCCAGGTGCTGGAGGAGCACGCGCGTAGCGAGATCGGCCTGGGCCGCACCCCGCCCACGGTCGAGGAGGAAGAGGCGCTCGCGGCCGGCATCCACGCGGCGCTGTTCGGCGTGGGCCGCCTGCAGCCGCTGCTCGACGACGCCCAGGTCGAGAACATCGACATCAACGGCTGCGACAAGGTGTTCGTGAGCTACGCCGACGGCCAGGAGCTGGCGCACGACCCGGTGGCCGACTCCGACGACGAGCTGATCGAGCTGATCCAGATCCTGGCCGCCTATTCGGGGTTGTCGAGCCGGCCGTTCGACACCGCCAACCCCCAGCTCGACCTGCGCCTGCCCGACGGCTCCCGGCTGAGCGCCGTCATGGACGTCACCGTGCGGCCGGCGGTGTCCATCCGCCGCGCCCGCCTCGGCAAGGTCTTCCTGTCCGACCTGACCGGCAACGGCACGATCAGCAGAGACATCGCCAGATTCCTGACGGCGGCCGTGAACGCCCGCAAGAACCTCATGATCGCCGGATCCACGAACGCCGGAAAGACCACCCTGCTGCGCGCCCTGGCCAACGAGATCCCGCCCGGCGAGCGCCTCATCACCGTCGAACGAGCCCTGGAGCTCGGCCTCGACCAGTTCCCCGAGCTGCACCCCAACGTGGTCGCCTTCGAGCAGCGCCTGCCCAACTCCGAGGGCCAGGGCGAGATCACCATGGCCGAGCTGGTCAGGCGCTCGCTGCGAATGAACCCCAGCCGCGTCATCGTCGGCGAGGTGCTCGGCGACGAGATCGTCACCATGCTCAACGCGATGACCCAGGGCAACGACGGCTCCCTGTCGACCATCCACGCCAACTCCAGCATGGAGGTCTTCAACCGCATCTCGACCTACGCCCTGCAGGCCAGCGAGCGCCTGCCGATCGACGCCACCCACATGCTCATCGCGGGCGCCATCGACTTCGTGGTCTTCGTCGAGAAGCGCAACGACTATCACGTCGGCGGCACCCTGCGCCGCTACGTCTCCAGCATCCGCGAGGTCAACGGCTGTGACGGCCGCGTCCTGTCCAGTGAGGTGTTCACCCCGGGCCCGGAGGGCGGCGCCGTCCCGCACGCCCCGCTCTCCTGCCTGGAAGAACTCGCCGCCCACGGCTACACCCCCGGGGGCTGGTGACCGACGATGCCGATCTCCATGGACCCGTTCGCCCTGCTGTCCGGCGCGGTGGCGGGCGGCGGCCTGTTCCTGTTCTTCCTCTCCCTGTACGGCCTGCGCCCCCGCCCGCCCAAGCCGAAACGCCACCTGGCCAAGACGCTCACCACGCGCGGCGCGGTGGCCACCGTGGCCGCCGCCCTCGTCCTGATCATCACCGAATGGCCGGTCATGGCGGTGGGCACCGTGCTGCTCGTGTTCGCCTGGCGCGGCCTGACCGGGGGCGCCGCCGAGGAGCGCGACGCCATGTACCGGCTCGAAGGGCTGGCCGCCTGGACGGAGTCGCTGCGCGACACGATCGCCGGCGCGGCCGGGCTCGAACAGGCCATCCCGTCCTCCATCAGGGCCGCCGCGCCCACGCTCCGGCCGCACCTGCGGGCCATGGTCGACCGGCTGCACACCAGGATGGCGCTGCCGGACGCGCTCGCCCGCTTCGCCGACGAGCTCGACGACCCGTCGGCCGACCTGGTGATCGCCGCGCTCATCCTCAACTCCCGGCTGCGCGGCCCTGGGCTGCGCGACGTGCTGGGCGCGCTGGCCGTCTCGGCCCGCGAGGAGCTGGACATGCGCCGCCGGGTCGAGGCCGAGCGCCGGGCCACCCGGCGCAGCGTGCAGATCGTGGTGATCACCGCGCTGGCGTTCGCCGGGCTGCTCGTGGTCTTCAACCCGGACTACGTGGCCGAATACCAGGGCTACCTCGGGCAGGCCGTGCTCGTGGTGGTGGCGGGGCTGTTCGGCGCGGGGTTCGCGTGGATGCGGCGGCTGGCCAGGTTCGACAAGCCCACGCGACTGCTCATGGGAGGTGGCGAACGTGGTTGAGGGCGCGCTGGCCGGTGCGGCACTCGGGCTGGGGCTGTTCGTCCTGCTCCGGGCGATCTTCCCGGCTCGTCCCGGGCTGGTGGCGCGGCTGCTCGCGCTCGACGCCGTACGCGAGGACGCCGGCGCCCCCCGCATCCGGCTCGTGCTGCCCGACGAGGAGGTCAGCGCGTTCCGGCGCGGTCTCGGCGTGCGGCTGGCCCGCCTCTACGGCGCGCGCGGCTGGGAGGCCCGGTCGGCGAAGGCGGACCTGGCCCTGGTCGGGCGCTCGTTCGAGGCGTTCCTGGCCACCAAGGTGCTGCTCGCGGCCAGCGGGCTGCTGGCCTTCCCGCTGCTGCTCGGCTGGCTCGTGCTCATGGAGTGGGGCACCTCCCTGGCCATCCCGTTCTGGTCCGCCCTGCTCGTGGCGGTCGTCTTCTTCTTCCTGCCCGACCTGCAGGTCAAGAAGGACGCGGCGGCCAAGCGGCGCGACTTCCGCCACGTCGTCGGCGCCTTTCTCGACCTGGTGTCCATGAACCTGGCCGGCGGCCGTGGCGTCCCCGAGGCGCTCATGATGGCCGTCTCGGTCAGCGGCGAGCAGCCCAACTGGGCGATGGGCCGCATCCGCGACGCCCTGAGCGGCGCCCGGATCGTCGGCATCACCCCGTGGCAGGCGCTCGGCCAGCTCGGCGAGGAGATCAACGTCGACGAGCTGCGCGACCTGTCCGCCGCGCTCGGCCTGGTGGCCGACGACGGTGCCAAGGTAAGGGCCTCGCTCACGGCCAGAGCCGCCACGCTGCGGCGCCGTGAGCTGGCCGAGATCGAGGGCCGTGCGGGCGAGCGCTCCCAGTCGATGCTGGTGGCCCAGCTCCTGCTCTGCGCCGGTTTTGTCATCTTTCTCAGTTATCCCGCAGCCATGAAGATGTTGGGGGTCTCATGAACCATCCCTGGGTCATCTATGTCACCTCGCTCCTGGGCGAACGCCTCCACCGCGCCCGCACCGCACCCACGCGCGGCGCCTCCGCCGTCGAGTGGGTGATCATCACCGCCATCATCGCGGGCGTCGCGCTCGGCCTGGCCACCTTGATCAAGACGCTGGTCGAGAACCAGCAGTCGTCACTCCAGGGGACCTTCGGCGGCGGCGGTGGCGATGGCGGTGGCGGTGGTGGCACTCCGTGAGAGCCCGGCCGCGCCGGGGCGAGCGCGGCGTGTCGGTGGTCGAGCTGGCCCTGCTCATGCCGGTCATCCTCGCGACCGCGCTGCTCATCGTGCAGGTCGCGTTCTGGTTCCACGCCCGCCAGGTCGCCGAGGCGGCGGCCAGGGAGGGTGCCCGCGTGGCCAGGTCGGCGCCGTTCGACTCGGGCGCGTGGCAGGGCGCGGCCACCGGGAAGGCCACCGAGATCGTCCGTACGATCGGGCCCCGGCTGCTCGCGAACGCCGCCGCCACGACGTCCGAGAAGGAGCCCGACGAGCGCTTCGTCACGGTGACGGGCAGCGCCGTCCAGGTCATCCCGCTGCTGCCGGCCCTGTCGTTCACGGTCACCGCCACGGCGGGCGGCCCCGTCGAGTGCTTCCGCCCCGACAACGGCGGCGAGGACTGCGAATGAGGGCGCGTGAGCGCGGCTCGATGGCCGTGGAGACGGTGATGCTGGCCCCGGTGTTCCTGCTGTTCCTCATGTTCCTGGCGGGAGCCGGAGTGCTGGTGGAGTCGCAGGGGCGGGTCAACGGCGCCGCCCGTGACGCCGCCCGCGCCGCGTCGGTGCAGCGCACGCTGGACGACGCCGAGGGCGCCGCCGAGGCCATCGCCACGAGCGTGCTCCAGCCGCACTGCCAATCCTCGGCGGTCTCGCTCGACGGGTCCGCGTGGGAGCAGGGCGGCGAGGTACGCGCCGAGGTGCGCTGCGAGCTCGACCTCGCCTTCCTCGGGTTCGGCGGCACCAAGGAGCTGCGGGGCACGGCCGTGGTGCCGCTGGAGCAGTTCAGGAGGATCGAGTGAGGCCCGGCGAGCGGGGGTCCATGTCGGTGTTCACCGTGCTGTTCTCCGTGGTCGTGTTCCTGCTGGCCGGTCTGCTGGTGGACGGGGGCCAGGCGATCAACGCCCGGTTGCGCGCCGCCGACGTGGCCGAGCAGGCCGCCCGCGCCGCCGCCGACCAGCTCGACGTCGACCATCTGCGCGCCACGGGACAGACCCGGCTGCTGGGCGAGGACCGGGTGTGCGCCAGGGCCGACGAGATCGTCGCGGCGCAGGGCGGTGACGACGTGACCGCCGGCCAGTGCTCCGTCGGCCAGGGGCAGGCCCAGGTGACGGTCACCGTGGCGGTGCGGTGGAAGGCGTTCTTCCTGAGCGCCATCGGTTTCCCCGGCACCGAGATGGCCGGGGAGGCCACCGCCGCGCCGGAAGCGAGATAGACCGAATCCCGCCACTCGATGGATGCGGGACACATGAGGCACGACGCTGAACCGGAGAGGGGAGGGGCGATGCCGACGAGAGAGCCCGCGCGTTCTCACGGACGTCACGTACCCATGCGTGTCCCGGCCAGGCGCCGCGCCGGCGACGTGGTCGCCGGCATCGGGGCGCTGATCCTGCTGGTGGCGCTGATAGGCGGCGTGCCTTACGCGCTGCTGACCTACGCCGGGCCGCTGGTCGACCCCGACCTGTTCGACATCGACGCGCTCACCGGCAGCGTCGGCCCGAGCACCATGATCGCGGTGCTCGTGCTGCTGGTGTGGCTGGCCTGGTTCCAGCTCTTCGTGTGCGTGCTCGTCGAGGTGTACGCCGGGGTCCGCCGGGTCGGCATGCCCGCCCGCGTGCCACTGTCCGGCGGCACCCAGTTCCTGGCCAACAAACTCGTGTCGGCGGTGTTGCTGCTGTTCACGGCCGGGGCGATGGCGGCACCACTGGTACGGCTGGCGCCCACGCCGGCGGCTCCGCCGGTGACGGCGGTGGCGTATTCGGCGCCGATCGTGGAGCAGACGCTCGAAACGGCCAAGACCAAGAAGGTGTACGTGGTGCAGCCACCGCACGGGCGGCACCACGAGAGTCTGTGGGAGATCGCCGAGAAGTGCCTGGGTGACGGCCGCCGTTATCCCGAAATTTACCGACTAAATCAGGCAAAAGCGCAGCCCGACGGCACCCGCCTCAAAATGGCCGACCTCATCAGACCCGGCTGGGTGCTCGACATGCCGGACGACGCCAGAAACGTCCACATCGTCCCCGCCGACCAGCCCCGCCACCAGACGCTGCGCGAACACCCCGGCCGCGCGCACGCCGATTCTCATGCCGGCCGGCACGCCGACCGGGACGCCAAGCCAGACCAGCAGGAGCAGAAGAAGCGCGCCGGGACCGAACACCGCCGCCCACCCCAGCACGGCAGCGTGAAGGCCGAACAGCGCCCGGTCATCCAGGAGAGCCAGGCCGACTTCACCGACTACCTCGCCGCCGCCTCGCTGGCCGCCGCCGGGCTCCTGCTCGTCCTGGCCCGGCGCCGCCGCGAACAACTCTGGCGGCGCGTGTTCGGCCGCCGCATCGTCCGCCCGCAGGCCGACGCCGCCCAGGCCGAGGTCGCGCTCCGGCTGGGCGGCGACGCCCCCGGTGCCCGCATCCTGGACATCGGGCTGCGGCTGCTCGGCGCCGAACTGGCCGCCCGGCGCCGCACCCCGCCCACCGTGTACGGGGCGCACCTGTCGGCCCGAACGCTGGACCTGTGGATCCATCCGCCGGACGGCGACGCGCCGCTGCCGTGGACGGCCCAGGACGGCGGCCAGGTCTGGCGGCTGCCCGCGCACGAGGGCCGCCTGCTGGAGGAACAGGCGGGCGGGGCACCCTACCCCGGGCTGGTCTCGATCGGCACGGACGCGAGCGGGCGGGTGCTGATCGACCTGGAGGCCGCGCAGGGCCTGATCAACGTCCGTGGCCCGCAGACCACGGCCGCGCTGGCCGCCCTCGCCGTCGAGCTGGCCACGAACCGCTGGTCCGACCGCATGCGTGTGACGCTCGTCGGCTTCGGCGAGGAGCTGACCGCGATCGCGCCCGACCGGATCAGGGCCGTCGGCAGCCTGGCCGAGGTGCTGCCCGAGCTGGAGGCGAGCGCCGCGCCGCGCCGGGAGGTGCTGACCGGGCGCATCACCGGCAGCCCGCGCGGCGCCCACTACCTGCTGTCCGCGGTCGCGCCCACCCACGACGAGGCCCGGCGCCTGGCGCTGCTGGCCCGCCGCGACACCGCCGGCTACGTGCTGGCGGGCGAGGTGCCGCACGCCACCTGGACCCTGGAGATCGGCGACGACGGCAAGGCCAAGATCGCGGAGCTGGGCTTCGAGGTGGACGCCCAGCTCCTGCCGCGCCGCCACTACCGGGCCCTCATCGACCTCTTCCGCACGGCCGGCCGCCTCGACGGGGAGCCCATCCCGCAGGCCGAGCCGCTGGAGGCGACACAGCCGCCCGCCGTCGAGATCAGGATCCTCGGCCCCATCGAGGTGGCCGGCCTCGGCCCGCTGGAGGAGGGCCGGATGGCGCTGGCCACCGAGCTGCTGGTCTACCTGTCCACGCACACGGGCGGCGTGCATCCCGTGGTGCTCGGCGGGGTGCTGTGGCCGCGCGGTGTCCAGGACATGGTCAGGGACGCCACGATCGCCAGGGTCGCCGATTGGCTGGGGCCCGAGCACCTGCTCACCGACGAGGCGGGCCGGCTCAGGCTGGGGCCCGAGGTCCGTACGGACTGGGCGCTGTTCCGTGAGCTCGTCCGCCGCTCGGGCGGCGACCCGACCGCCAGGGCCGTCCTGCTGGAGAAGGCGCTCGGCCTGGTCAGGGGCCCGCTGCTGACCGGCAGGCCGCCCGGCAGGTACGCCTGGCTGGCGGCCGACGACCTGGAGTACGACACGGCCGCCGCCGTGGCGGACGCGGCGCACCAGCTCTGCGAGATCCGGCTCGGGCAGGGCCAGCCGGACGCGGCCGTGGCCGCCGTGCGCGCGGCGCTGCTGCTGGCGGCCGACGACGAGGGCCTCTGGCGCGACCTGCTGCGGGCCACGCACGCGACGGAGGACAACCTGCGCCTGCGCGCCGTCGTCGAGGGCCTGACCCGCCGGGCCGCCTCGCACCCGTACGGGGGCGGGATGGCGCCCGAGACCGAGGCGCTGATCGAGGAACTGCTGCCCACGTGGCGCATTCATGTGGTGAGGGAGTCGTCGGCATGAGACCCGTGGTGATGGCGCTGAGCCTGCTGCTCCTGGCGGGCTGCGGCGCGGCCGAGCGGCCGTACGTGCCTCAGGAGACCCGCGCCGCGCCGCCCCCTCGATCCGCCACCGCCGCCCCCGAGCAGGAGGTGGCGGAAGGCCCCGAGACGGTCGACCTCGGCGGCGGCCTGCGGGCCAGGATCGAGTGGCCCGCCGACCCGGATCCGCTGCTGCAGGTCATGGTCGACCAGTACGTCGGCACCAGGAAGGCCGTGGCCAGGGGGCAGCGCATCTACAAGCGGGGCCTCGAACTCGACGCGGCCGTCCAGGCGAGCGACTGGGTGGAGTCCTTCGCCAAGGTGCGGTGGACGATGCGCGGGGTCGGGCGGCTCTACAACCTGCGGGTCATCGCGCGAATGGGCAAGGGGGCCCAGATCAACGCATGCGTGGACGAGTCGGGGATTCGGCTGGTCTCCTCCCGTACCGGGAAGGCCGTCAGTCCCCAGCCCGAATGGCTGCGCACCCCGTACGGCCAGAGCGTGGCCGCCCACCGTGGCGACGACGGGGTGTGGCGCATCAGGACCTACGTCACCTCCAGAGAGAGATGCACCCGATGAAATCTTGGCTGGCGGCCCTGCTCATGGCACCGCTGCTCCTCGACCCCGATCCCCCCGACCCGGGCCCTGGCGACAACACGACCCAGACAAGACAGCAGTCCGGCAACACGAGGGCGTGGCTGGCGAAGTACAGCGGCATCATCATGCGCGGCGACATCAACGACAAGAGCGACGTCTACCGCATCCCGAGCCCCTGCTGGTACGAGCCCGGCCCCACCCCGGAGGAGATGCTCCGCCAGCGCAACGAGGGCCGTGACGCGGCCAACCGGGCGCGGGTCGACGAGGACAGCCATCAGGCGTTCGTCCAGCAGTTCAAGGACAAGCTCGGACAGGACGGGCGCTGGTGGCTGCCCGCGCTGAACGAGGCCGATCCCAAGGGCGTGGCCTGCTGGACCGGTCTCGAACAGTTCGTCTTCGTCCCCAACGGGACCACGCCGCCCTCCGGCATCACGCTCGAAATGCTCGCGCAGATGGCCAGGGCCGCGATCACCGTGCCGGAGCCCGCCATCAAGCTGAACCCCGACGCCAAGAGCTACGTCAACCTGCCCACCTGGGTCTGGCTGGAGGGCATCGGCCGCACGCGCCGCAGCGTCACGGCGGAGCTGCCCGGCGTCATGAGCGTGACCCTGGTCGCGACCCTCCAGGACATCACGATCGATCCCGGTACGACGCCCGCCCGGGCCGAGGTGACCGAGAACGACTGCGGGACGACCGGCAAGGCGTACACCAAGGGCGGCACGTTCTCCTGCGGCGTGCGTTACCTGCGCTCGTCGATCGACCAGCCGCGCGAGAAGTACACGCTGAGCGTCACCACCGTGTGGCAGGTCGACATCCAGGGGCAGGGCCAGGCGGTGCCGTTCCAGTTCGACCCCATCCAGTTGGAGACGACCCGCGACGTGGCGGTGGGCGAAATCCAGAGCAACGTCCGCCCGTAGCGGTCAGGTGATCACGGCGGCGAGCGGGGCCAGCTCCGGCTGCTCCGCCGCCTCCGCCAGCACCTCCTTCAGCACGGCGTCGTGGGTGGGGCCTGCCAGCTCCAGCAGCTCCCGCCCGGCCGGCGTGACCTCGGAGTAGATGCCGCGCCTGTCGTCTTCGCACAGGTAGCGCCGCAGCAGCTCCCGCTTCTCCAGCCGGGTCACCAGCCGGGTGGTCGCGCTCTGGCTGAGCACCACGGCCCTGGCGAGCTGCTGCATGCGCATGTGCCAGCCGTCCTGCCTGGCCAGCACGTCGAGCACGGTGTATTCGC
This sequence comes from Nonomuraea solani, assembly GCF_900108335.1. Lineage (GTDB taxonomy): Bacteria > Actinomycetota > Actinomycetes > Streptosporangiales > Streptosporangiaceae > Nonomuraea > Nonomuraea solani. The sequence continues at coordinate 20,721 of NZ_FNVT01000013.1, read as the reverse complement.
TCACGCTCAGCTCGTGCCCCTTCTGCAGCGCCTTCTCCAGGCGGTCCTCGATTTTGGCGTGCAGTGCCGCGAGGGTGCGCCAGCCCTGGGCGCGCGCCTCGACGGCGTCATCGGCAAGGGGCATGTGACAACCTCCTCGGACCTAGTTGTATGGTCAGTTAGTCGGCGTGTGCAAATAATGTCCACGCTCACTAACGTCGTCTGAGGAGAAGTCTATGCCTCTCGCCCTGTTCGCCCTCGCGATCAGCGCCTTCGGCATCGGAACCACGGAGTTCATCATCAACGGCCTGCTCCCCGAGCTGGCCAGGGACTTCGGCGTGACCATCCCGGCCGCGGGCCTGCTGGTGTCCGGCTACGCGCTGGGCGTGGCCGTGGGAGGACCGCCGCTGACCATGCTCGGTGGCCGGTTGTCGCGCAAGACCATGCTGGTGTGGCTGATGGTGCTGTTCATCGCCGGGAATCTGCTGTCGGCGCTGGCGCCCTCGTACGGCGTCCTCATGACGGGCCGCTTCCTGGCCGCCTTCGCGCACGGGGCGTACTTCGGCGTCGGCTCGGTCGTGGCCGCCGACCTGGTGGCTCCGCGGAAGCGGGCCAGCGCGATCGCCCTGATGTTCACGGGCCTGACCCTGGCGAACGTGCTCGGTGTGCCCCTGGGCACCTGGATCGGCCAGGCGTCCGGCTGGCGCTCCACGTTCTGGGTGGTCGTGGTCATCGGCGTGGTCGGCCTGGCGGGCGTCCTGGCCCTCGTCCCCCGTCAGCCGCGACCCGCCGGGGGCGGGGTGCTGCGCGAGCTGGCGACGTTCCGCAAGCCCGAAGTCTGGCTGGCCCTGGTGATGACCGTTTTCGGCTTCGCCCCGGTCTTCGCCATCATCACCTTCATCGCCCCCATCATGACGGGCGTCGGCGGCTTCTCCCCGGGCGCGGTCCCGGTGGTGATGGCCCTCTTCGGCGTCGGCCTGGTGGCCGGCAACCTGATCGGCGGCAAACTCGCCGACCGCGCCCTCATGCCCAGCATCTACGGCTCAGTAGCCCTGCTCACGGTATTGGCGGTCGGGGTGGCCCTCTTCGCCGCCGACCAGGTGGCCTTCATCATCACCATCACCCTGTTCGGCATGGCCGCCTTCGCCACGGTCCCACCCCTGCAGACCCGCGTCCTCGACACCGCCACCGGCGCCCCCACCCTCGCCTCGGCCGCCAACATCGGCGCCTTCAACCTCGGCAACGCCATCGGCTCCTTCGCCGCGGGCCTGACCATCGACGCCGGCCTGGGCTACACGGCTCCGGCCTGGACGGCCGCTTTGCTGGGCCTGACGGGACTGGGGGCGGCAGGTCTGGCAGGTCTCCAGGCCCGCCGCCTTGCGCCTCTTCTTACCGTGAAATGACCATTGCTCCGGATTCGTGGGCAATGAGCCATTCTTTTACCGGTACGCCGTAGTAATACCCGCCGTAACCACCCGAGCTGGGCAGCACCCGATGGCACGGTATGAAGGGTGCGATCAGGTTCTGGGCGCAGGCCGAGCCGGCCGCTCGGGCCGCCGTCTTCGGGAGGCCCGCTCGTTCGGCCAGTTCCGCGTACGACACCGTCGTCCCCGCCTTGACCTCGCGCAACGCCTGGTGCAGCCGCTTGCGCGTAGGGGTGCCGGGCTGGGAGACCGGGATGGCGTCCAGGGCGTAGAGGTCGCCGGACAGGTACGCGCGGACGGCCTCCGTGGCGGGGCCGAGGTCGTCCACCACTTCCAGGCCCTGTGCCTGGAGGTCCGCCGTGAGGCGGACGAACATCTCCGCCGGGTCGGCGGTGAAGCCGGCCGCGACCAGTACCCCGTCCTGGGCCAGCAGGGCCAGCGGGCCCACCGGCGTCGGTACGAGCTGAGCTGCGATCATGAGGAGCTCCAAAGGTGCAGGGCGGCGTACGCCCGCCACGGGCGCCACCGCTCGATGTGGTCTTCGGGAATGCCCAGGGCGGCCATGCGCTTGACGAGCACGAGGTCGCCCGTGGGCCAGGCGTCGGGGTCGCGCAGCGCGCGCAGCGCGACATAGCCGGCCGTCCACGGCCCGATGCCGCGGACCTCCAGCAGCCCCGCCACCGCCTCCGCCGGGTCCTGGCCGCCGTCCAGGTCGATCCGACCCTCGGCCAGGCGGGCGGCCAGGTCCTTGAGGGTGTCGATCCGGCGGTTGGTCAGGCCGAGCCCGGTCAGGTCGGTCTCCAGGAGGTGGGCGGGGGTCGGGAAGAGTGGTGCGGCGGCCCTGGCGACGATGCGGCCGAGCAGCGTACGCGCGCCCGCCACCGAGATCTGCTGGCCCACGACCGCGCGTACGGCCAGCTCGAACCCGTCGAACGCCCCCGGCACCCGCAACCCGGGCCGCGCCGCGACGAGGGGGGCGAGCGAGGTCCGGCCGAGGATCTCCGAGATGGCCTCGGGGTCCGCGTCCAGGTCGAGCAGGCGGCGGCAGCGGGCCACGACGCGCGCGAGCTGCCGGGTGTCGTCCACCGCGACGTCCAGGGCGATGTGATCCCGCTGCGGTGTGAGCGTGATCGTCCCGCCCGGTACGGCTCTGGCGTACGACGTCCCGTCCGCCACCTCCAGGCCGGGAATCGCCCGGGAGGCGAGGAACGCGAAAGCCGCCTCCGCGTCGTACGGCTCCCGCCGGTGCAGCCGCAACCGCAACGTCGCAGGCCGGGTCGCCCCAGCCCCGGTCGCCCCAGCTCCGGTCGCGCCAGCCGGCCCGTTCGGGCCGGTCGCGGCTTCAGGCGGCGGCACGTGGCGGCCCGCCGTCGCACGCAGTTCGCTCGGCGTGAACCCGTACGTCTCCCGCATCGTCGCGTTGAACTGCCGCACACTGCCGAACCCCGCCGCGAACGCCACCTCCGTCACCGCCAGCCCCGTCTCCGTCAGGAGCTGTTTGGCCAGCAGCAGCCGCTTCGTCCGCGCCACCGCCAGCGGCCCGACGCCCAGCTCGGCCACGAACAGCCGGTGCAGATGGCGCTCGGTGATGTGCAGCCGCCTGGCCAGCCCGCCGACGCCCTGTTCGTCGGCCGCCCCGTCGTCGATGAGCCGCAGCGCCCGGCCGATGAGGTCGCCACGCAGGTCCCAGCCGGGATCGCCGGGGGACAGCTCGGGACGGCAGCGCTTGCACGGCCGGAACCCGGCGGCCTCGGCCGACGCCGCGTGCCGGTAGAAGCGCACGTTGCGGGACGACGGCGTACGGGCCGGGCAGATCGGACGGCAGTAGATACGCGTCGTCGTCACCGCCGTGTAGAAACGACCGTCGAACCGGGAGTCCCTGGCGGAGACCGCCCGGTAACAGGAGTCGAAGTCGAGCTCTAGTGGTGACATGCCTCTGACGGTATGCGCTGTCCACGGGCGCTGACTGGCGGAAATCGGACGCCACCGTCAAAGCGCAGGTCAGCAGGTGGGAGCGGGCGGATAGCGGGAATCGGACACCGCCCGCTCACCACTTACTTGGACGAGACGCCGACCCCCAGGTCGAACTCCCGGTAGACCCGAGCCCAGAACCCGTCACGCAGCCACACCCGCGCCTCCGGGTAGGGCCGCAGCGAGTGCCCGAGCTCCTTCTCCGCCTCGATCAGCAGCTCGGTGTCGATGACGGTCGGCAGGATGGGGCCGGGCAGCAGGTCGCGGATGTTGTCGCGGCCGCGGGTGAGGATCCACTTCTGCGCCACGTGCTCGCCGACGTCCTCCACGCGCGGGCGGCTCGGCCCGAGCTTGGCGACCTGGCCGGGTTTCGCGTGCGGTTTGACCGGTGCGCGCCCGGCGAAGACCTGGGCGGGCGACGGGGCGGCGGCTGGTGGCGGGACCGCGACGGGCTGCGGAGCACGGCTGAAAAAGGGCCTCAGGAAATCAGCGGAGATCACTTCGACGGTGTCGGACTCCCACACGAGGCGCTCGGCCTGGTTGGTGCCGTAAGGAGGTTCGACGCCCCACAGATGGATGCGCACGCCGTACGCCTGCGCCGCCTCGACCGCCGGGACCATGTCCTCATCGCCCGCCAGCAGGATCGTGTCAGTGACCGCGTGATGCCGGGCCAGGGCCTCCAGATCGCTGCGGATCTGCGCGTCCACACCCTTCTGCTGGCCACGGGCGTTCAGGTTGCCAAGCCGCACCTTGACCCACGGGAGCTGGGCGATGACCCGCTGGTCAACCGTGGGCACGCGGTCACGGGCCGCGTCATACCAATAGATCCGCAGAAGTTCGCCGGAAATACGTTCCTCTGCATGTTTCTGTAGACTCTGGATGAGCTCATCGGCGGCCACCCGATATTCCTTGCGCTCCTTCGCGCCGAGCAGCACTTCGCCTGCCGCAGCGTACAGATAACCGACATCCACTAGGACGGCGTACTTGGCTGCCACAGGATGCGGCATGAGGTCTGGGATGGCCATGTCGTCCTCCAGGCCGCGGTGTTAGTTGATCGGCCGACTATATACGCCCACTTTCTCTAGATAGTCCCAACTCCCAGGGAACTTGACACCCGATTCCCAGGATCTATCTAGGGTAGAGCGCTCATCCGCCATGCCGACTTCCCTGGAGGGACAGGCTTACGCATACCTCGGGATGGGTTTCGCCACGTTTGTCGGCGGGGTACGGGAGACGTCTCCGGTTCGGCTCGCCGGGTGCCGAGGACGGCCACCAACGCGGCGATCTCTTCGGGCGTGGCGTCGCCTCGGACAATCCGCAGGTCAGTGGTCATAGCGGGATGTTCCCATGCTTCTTGGGCGGGAGTGTGGCCCGCTTGTTCCGCAGCGCGCGCAGCGCCCTGACGACCTGCGGCCGCGTCTCGGACGGGCGGATCACCGCGTCCACGTAGCCACGCTCCGCCGCGATGTACGGGTTGGCCAGCGTGTCCTCGTACTCGGTGACCAGCCGGGCCCGCTCGGCCTCGGGATCGTCGGAGGCGGCCAGTTCGCGCCGGTAGAGGATGTTGACCGCGCCCTGGGCGCCCATGACCGCGATCTGCGCGGTGGGCCAGGCCAGGTTCACGTCGGCGCCGAGGTGCTTGGAGCCCATGACGTCGTACGCGCCGCCGTACGCCTTGCGGGTGATGACCGTGATGAGCGGGACGGTGGCCTCGGCGTAGGCGTACAGGAGCTTGGCGCCCCGGCGGATGATTCCGTTCCATTCCTGATCGGTCCCAGGAAGGAATCCCGGTACATCAACAAATGTCAGGATTGGAATATTAAACGCATCACATGTTCGAATAAATCGCGCGGCCTTCTCTGATGCGTTGATATCCAGACATCCGGCGAAATGCATGGGCTGGTTGGCCACGATCCCGACCGGCTGACCGTCCACCCGGCCGTACCCCACCACGATGTTCGGCGCGAACAGCGCGTGGACCTCCAGGAACTCCCCGTCGTCCAGCACGTGCTCGATCACCCGGTGCATGTCGTACGGCTGGTTGGCCGAGTCGGGGATCAGCTCGTCGAGGTCGGGGTCGGGCTCCAGGTCGGTGGCGGCCTCGAAGAGCGGCGCCTCGTCGAGGTTGTTGGACGGCAGGTACGACAGCAGCGTTTTGACGTATTCGAGCGCGTCGTTCTCATCGCTGGCCTGGTAGTGGGCCACGCCCGACTTCGTGTTGTGCGTGTGGGCCCCGCCGAGCTCCTCGAACGTGACCTCCTCGCCCGTCACCGTCTTGATCACGTCGGGCCCCGTGATGAACATCTGCGACGTCTGGTCCACCATCACCACGAAGTCGGTCAGAGCGGGGGAATAGACGTGCCCGCCGGCCGCCGCCCCCATGATGAGCGAGATCTGCGGGATGACGCCGGAGGCGTGCACGTTGCGCTTGAAGATCTCCGCGTACAGGCCGAGCGCGACCACGCCCTCCTGGATGCGCGCGCCGCCGCCCTCGTTGATGCCGATGATCGGGCAGCCGGTCTTGACGGCCAGGTCGAGCACCTTGACGATCTTCTCGCCGTACACCTCGCCGAGCGAGCCGCCGAACACGGTCACGTCCTGCGAGAACACGCACACCTGCCGGCCGTCGATCGTGCCGTGCCCGGTGATGACGCCGTCGCCGTAAGGCCGCCGCTTTTCCAGCCCGAACATCGAGGACCGGTGCCTGGCGAACTCGTCGAACTCCACGAACGAGCCCTCGTCCAGCAGCGCCAGCACCCGCTCCCTGGCCGTCATCTTGCCGCGCGCGTGCTGCTTGTCCACCGCCGCCGCCGAGCCCGCGTGCACGGCCTCGTCCAGCCGCCGCTCCAGATCGGCGATCTTCCCCGCGGTGGTGTGAATATCCGGCTTTTCCGGTACGGCCTCGGCAGCGCTCATGCGCGCAAGGCTAGTCCCTCCTCCTAAGGTGGATCCATGACGGATGCGGTTCGCACGCATGGGCTGTTCAAGCGTTATGGGCGGCAAATCGCGGTCGCCGGGGTCGATCTCGTCGTTCCCGCCGGTAGTTTCGCCGGACTGGTCGGCCCCAACGGCGCGGGCAAGACCACCACCCTCAGCATGATCACCGCGCTGCTACGCCCCGACGGCGGCTCCGCCGAGGTCGACGGCTTCCACGTCTGGCGCGACCCTGTCGAGGTCAAGGCCCGCATCGGCGTGCTGCCCGAGGGGCTGCGGCTGTTCGAGCGGCTGTCGGGCCGCGAGCTGCTCCTCTACAACGGCCGGCTGCGCGGCATCCCCAAGGCCGACGTCGAGCAGCGCGCGGAGGAGCTGCTGACGGTGATGGACCTGTCAGACGCGGCCGACAAGCTCGTCGTCGACTACTCCACCGGCATGCGCAAGAAGATCGGCCTGGCCGCCGCGCTGCTGCACAACCCGTCGGTGCTCTTCCTCGACGAGCCGTTCGAGGGCGTCGACCCGGTCAGTGCCAACACGCTCACCGAGGTGCTGCGCCGCTACACCGCGTCCGGCTCGACCGTGATCTTCTCCAGCCACGTGATGGACCTGGTCGAGCGGCTGTGTGACTGGGTGTCGGTGATGAGCGCGGGCCACATCGTGGCGCAGGGGCCGCTGGAGCGCGTACGCGACGGGCGTACCCTCAACCAGGCGTTCCTCGAACTCGTCGGCCGCGCGCCGAACGGCGGCGAGGAGGCCGGCCTGACCTGGCTCGGCGCCAAGCGGGCCGAGGACCAGCAGTGAGCACGGTCGCGCTCTTCGCTCAGCTCAAGCTGCGGCTGCTGGCCGGCAACCTGCGCGGTGACCTGCAGCGCAAGCTCGGGTTCATCTTCACCCTGGTCAGCGCCGCCGGGCTGGCCGCGCTCGGCTTCTTCCTGATGAGCCTGCTCCGGCTGGCGCCGCCAGACATCGCCGCGTCACTCGTGATCATGGCGTTCACGTTCTTCCTCGTCTCCTGGATGATCGTGCCGCTGCTCGCGTTCGGCCTCGACGACACGCTCGACCCGGCGAAGCTGTCGCTGTTCCCGCTGCGTACCGGCACGCTGGCGATCGGCCTGTTCACCGCCTCGGTGACCGGCGTCTGGCCGGCGGCGATGCTGATTGTCACGTTCGGCGCCCTGGTCGGGCTGGCCTCGAACCTCGGCGGCTGGTTGCTCGGGGTGCCGGCCGTGCTCGTGCAGTTCGCGCTCTGCGTGGTGACGTCCCGGGTGATCACCACGTCGCTGTCCAGCGCGCTGCGCACCCGGCGCGGGCGCGACGTGCTGGCCGTGGCCGCGCTGCTCGTGGTGGTGCTCGCGCAACTGCCCAACCTGCTGATGAACTCCGGCTTCGACAACCCGACGGCCATGCTGCACCAACTGGCCGGCGTGCTGCGCTGGACCCCGCCCGGCATGCTGGCGCACGCCATCGACGACGGGGGCCTGGCCGGGCTGGGCGAGGTGGTGTTCGTGGCGCTGCTCGTGGCCGGGCTCGCCTGGCTGTGGATCAAGGCGCTGGGCCGCGCCCTGGTCACGCCGGACGTCTCCACCCAGGCCGCGTCCGTACGCAGGGAGAGCGGCCTGATCGACCGGTTCGTGCCCGACGGGCCGCTGGCGGCGGTGGTGACCAAGGAACTGAAGTACATCAGGCGCGAGCCCCGGTTCCGGGTGGGCTGGTTCAGCACCATCATCGTCACCGTCATCCTGTCGATCTCGCTGAGCAACACCTCCGAGGGCGGGCCCGGCGGCGGGGTGCCGATCCTGCTCACGTGCGTCGGCGCGCTGATGATCGCGCTGCAGTCGGGCAACGCGTTCGGCATCGACGGCCGCTCGTTGTGGATGAACGCCGTGGCGTTCGGCTCAGAGCGCGGCCTGGCGACCGATCTGGCCGGGCGCCACCTGGCCAACGCGCTGGTCGCGGTGCCGCTGCTGGCCGTGATCGCCGTGGCCACCGGCCTGTTCACCGGGCATCCCGCGATGATCCTGCCGGCCGTACTGACCGGGTGGGGCGCGCTCGGCCTCGGGCTCGGCGTCGGGTCGGTGACCAGCGTGGTGCTGCCGTACACGGTGCCCGAGCGGATGAACGCCTTCAGCGGCGCCGCCCCCGGCCAGGGCGGTCAGGCGTTCGCCTCCGCCATGGGCGCGACGGCCGGCATCGCGCTGCTCACGCTGCCGTTCGTCGTGCCCCTGCTGTTCGGGCTCCTCTGGGTGAGCGTGGCCGCGCCGTTCTACGGCCTGCTGGCCGAAGTCCTCGGCAGACGACTGGCCGCGAAAATCGGCTTCGCCCGGATGCCGGAGCTCCTGGCGGCCGTCTCAAAGCCCACTTGACCAGTGGTCTAGTCCAATTACTGAGACCGGTCTTCGGTCGTTCCAGACGACTCGATACCCTTCGAAACATGATTGACCAGGGGCTCGAGCGTCGCAGCACCGCCGTAACCGAGATGCCGGACGAGCTACGCCACGATGTGCGCCTACTCGGCAAACTGCTCGGCCAAGTGCTGGCCGAGCAGGGTGGCGAGGATCTGCTGGCCGACGTCGAACGGTTGCGCAAGGCCGTCATCGCCGCACGCCGGGGCGAGGTCTCGGCCGATGTGATCACTGACATGGTCTCCGCATGGGAGATCGAGCGAGCGGTCGAGGTCGCCCGCGCGTTCACCTGCTACTTCCACCTGGCCAACCTGGCCGAGGAGCACTACCGCATCCGCACCCTGCGGGAGCGGGACACCGAGGGCCGGGTGCAGCGCGAGTCGCTGGCGCAGGCCGTACACGAGCTGGGCCATGAGCGCGTCACCGAGCTGGTGGCGGGCCTGGAGCTGCACCCGGTGCTCACCGCGCACCCCACGGAGGCGCGCAGGCGCGCCGTCGTGACCGCCATCCAGCGGGTCAGCGGCCGGCTCACCGAGTACAACGCGCCGGGTCGCGGGGCCTCCGAGCGCGCCGACAGCAAGCGGCGCCTGCTGGAGGAGATCGACCTCCTCTGGCGCACCGCCCAGCTCCGCTCCAGCAAGCTGGACCCGCTCGACGAGGTCCGCACCGCCATGGCCGCCTTCGACGAGACACTGTTCCGTACGGTGCCCCAGGTCTACCGCGCCCTCGACGCGGCCCTCGACGAGGGCACCGGCACCCGCCCGCCGCTGGCCAGACCCTTCATCCGGTACGGAAGCTGGATCGGCGGCGACCGCGACGGCAACCCCAACGTCACCTCCAAGGTCACCCGCGAGACCATCCAGATCCAGTCCGAGCACGTGCTGACCGCCCTGGAGACGGCCTGCACCCGCATCGGCCGCACGCTCACCGCCTCCGCCCAGTTCGCGCCCTGCTCGGCCGAGCTGAAGTCGGCGCTGGCGGCGGCCGTGGACGCCCATCCCGACGTGGTGTCCGAGCTGGCCACCCGCTCGCCGCGCGAACCGCACCGGCAGTGGCTGCTGTTCGTCGCCGCGCGCATCGCCGCCACCCACCGCCGCGACCTCGACCTGGCCTACCGCTCGCCCGCCGAACTGCTGGCCGACCTCCGGCTGGCGCAGGAGTCGCTGGCCGCGACCGCGCCGCGGCAGGCGTACGGGGAGCTGCAGCACCTCATCTGGCAGGTGGAGACGTTCGGCTTCCACCTGGCCGAGCTGGAGGTGCGCCAGCACTCCCAGGTGCACGCCGCGGCCCTCGAAGAGCTGCGGGCCGGCGGCGAGCCGTCGGAGCGCACCGAAGAGGTCCTGGCCACGATCCGGGTGATCGGCTGGATCCAGGAGCGCTTCGGCGTCACGGCCTGCTCCCGCTACGTCGTCTCCTTCACCCGCTCGGCCGAAGACATCGCCGCCGTCCACGAGCTGGCCCGGCACGCCCTCGGCGACCGCGCGCCCGTGCTCGACGTGGTGCCGCTGTTCGAGTCTGGCCAAGACCTGGCCAACTCCCCGGGCGTGCTGACCGGCATGCTCGACATCCCGCAGGTCCAGCGGCGGCTGGCGGGCAACGGTCGGCGCATGGAGATCATGCTCGGCTACTCCGACTCGGCCAAGGAGCTCGGCCCCGCGGCCGCCACGCTCCGGCTGTACGAGGCGCAGGAGGAGCTGACCGCCTGGGCCGCCGAGCACGACGTACGGCTGCGCATGTTCCACGGCCGCGGCGGCGCGCTCGGCCGTGGTGGCGGCCCGGCCAACCGCGCGGTGCTGGCCCAGGCCCCCGGCTCGGTCGCGGGCCGCTTCAAGGTCACCGAGCAGGGCGAGGTCATCTTCGCCCGCTACGGCCACGTCGCGATCGCCCGCCGCCACCTGGAGCAGGTGGCCAACGCCGTCCTGATGGCCTCCTCACCCACGGTCGGCGCCCGCACCGCGACCGCGGCCGAGCGCTTCCGCGGCCTGGCCGAGCGGGTGGCGACGGCGTCGGAGCAGGCGTACCGCGGCCTGACCGAGGCGCCCGGCTTCCCCGAGTGGTTCGGCCTGGTCAGCCCGCTGGAGGAGATCGGCACCCTCCGTCTCGGCTCCCGCCCCGCGCGCCGCGGCCTCGGCGCCCCCCGCTCCCTCGACGACCTGCGGGCCATCCCGTGGGTGTTCGCCTGGGCCCAGACCCGGGTCAACCTGCCCGGCTGGTACGGCCTCGGCACCGGCCTGGCCTCGGTCGGCTCCCTGGACGAGCTGCGGGCGGCGTACGCGGAGTGGCCGCTGTTCAACGCGATGCTGGACAACGCGGAGATGTCCCTGGCCAAGACCGACCGCTCGATCGCCGAACGCTACCTGGCGCTCGGCGGCCGGGAGGACTTCGCCCGGCAGGTGCTGGAGGAGTACGACCGGACGCGGGAGCTGGTGCTGCGCGTCACGGGGCACACGCGGCTGCTGGAGAACCGCAAGGTCCTCTCGCGCGCCGTCCAGCTCCGGGACCCGTACGTGGACGCCCTGTCCCACCTCCAGCTCAGGGCCCTGCAGGCGCTGCGCACCGGAAACCCGTCGGAGCAGGAGCGGGACCGGCTGTCCACACTCCTGCTCCTGTCGGTCAACGGGGTCGCCGCCGGCCTGCAGAACACCGGCTGACGACCTCAGCACAGGCCGTCTCAGCGCAGGCCGTCTCAGCGCAGGCCGTCTCAGCGCAGGCCGTCTCAGCGCAGGCCGTCGAAGAAGGTGGTGATGTCGGAGGTGAGGGCCTCCGTGGCGGTGTGCGCGGTGTAGTGGCCGTGGGCCGGGGCCGGCAGCGTCTTCCAGGAGACGATGTTGGCGTGGTCGCGGTCCGCGAAGCGGCGGATCGAGGCGAAGTCGCCCTCGGCCATGGCCAGCGCGAGCGGCACGGTCGTCGGCTCCTTCGGCTGCTCGGCGCGGGCGTTCTCCCAGTAGAGGCGCAGCGCCGAGCCCGCCGTTCCGGTGAACCAGTGGATGGCGGCGTTGGTCAGCACGAAGTCGTCGTCCAGGTCCTCGTCGAAGAGCTGGGCCAGCCAGCCCACGAGCCCGGCGGGGGAGTCGGCGATGGCGTGCGCGAGCGTCTGCGGCTGCTGCGACTGCAGCACGTTGAACGCGCCCTTCTCCTTCCAGAACCAGTCGAGGACGCCCAGGGCCGCCTGCTCCTCCTCGGTCAGCCCGGCGAACTCGGCAGGGTCGCCCGACGGGAACGAGAACACCTGCGTGACGTGCACGCCCACCACGTGCTCCGGGTCGATCCTGCCGAGCTCCGGCGAGATCATCGAGCCCCCGTCGTTGCCGGCCGCGCCGTAGCGCTCGTAGCCGAGCCTGGCCATCAGCTCGGCCCACGCCCGGGCGATGCGCAGGTTGTTCCAGCCCAGCTCGCGGGTCGGCCCCGAGAAGCCGTAGCCGGGCAGCGACGGGATGACGAGGTGGAAGTGGCGCGAAAGGGGCTCGATGGCGTTGAGGTATTCGGCGATCGAGCCCGGCCAGCCGTGGGTGAGGATCAGGGGGAGCGCGTCGGGGTTGCTGGAGCGTACGTGGACGAAGTGGATGTTCTGGCCGTCGATCTCCGTGGTGAACTGCGGGTACGCGTTCAGCCGCGCCTCCTGCGCCCGCCAGTCGAACCCGTCGCGCCAGTGGCCGACCAGGCGCTTGACCCGCTCGACGGCGACGCCCTGGTCGGAGCCGGGGATCTCGTCGGTGAAGCGGGTCAGCGCGAGGCGGGCCTGGAGGTCGTCGAGGTCGGCCTGGGGGATCTCGACACGGAAGGGGGTGATGGTCATGACCAGTCCTTTCGCGGAACGGCTTGTTCTGTTCCAACTCTAACAGAACGGAATGCTTTATTCCACTACAAAATCCGCTCAGATCCGGCGTACACGTTGCAGCGCTCGCCCCGCAGGAACCCCACCAGCGTCAGGCCGAACTCCCTGGCCAGCTCAACCGCCAGCGACGACGGCGCCGACACCGCGCACACCACCGGAATCCCCGCCGCCAGCGCCTTCTGCATGATCTCGTAGCTGGCCCGCCCGCTGACCATCAGCACGTGCTCGGCCAGCGGCAACCCGCCGGTCAGCGCCGCCCAGCCGACCAGCTTGTCCACCGCGTTGTGCCGGCCCACGTCTTCTCGCACCGCCACCAGGCGCCCGTCGGCCGCGAACAGGCCGGCGGCGTGCAGCCCGCCCGTCTTGCCGAACACGCCCTGCGCCGCGCGCAGCGCGTCCGGCAGCGCGTACAGGAACTCGGGGGTCAGATCGAGCCGCCCGCGAGGGACGGCGGCGCAGCGGGAGCGCAGGACCTCCAGGCTGGCCGAGCCGCAGACGCCGCACGCGCTGGAGGTGAGGAAGTGCCGGTCGAGCGCGGGCAGGTCGGGGATGGGGCCGCGCAGGCGTACGGTCACCGTGTTGTGGCGGGCCTCGGGCGGGAGGTCTTCGTCGGTGCAGTACGCGATCGCCGCGATGTCCCCCGCACCCACCAGCCCCTCACCGTGCAGGAACCCGGCGGCCAGCTCGAAGTCGTGCCCCGGCGTGCGCATCGTGATCGCCACGGTCCTGCGCGAGCCGTCGGCGGCGGTCAGCCGGATCTCCAGCGGCTCCTCGGTGGCCAGGTCGTCGCGGTGCTCCGTGCTCGTGGAGCCGGTGATCTCCCTGATCCGGACGCGGGTGGTCGGCCCTTTGCGCACGATGTTCTCCTCACGGTGGCCCCCTTCATCTTCTCCTCTCCTGTGTGGATGCTTCGGGTTCGCCATCAGCCAGGATGGGAAGATGCCCAACTCGCGCTACTCCGACCTCGACCGCCCTCCCCTGTCAGAGGCGGCCCTCAACCGCGCCCTCGTCCGCCCCGGCTCGTTGTGGACCGGCGTCACCGTCGTGGAGAGCACCGGCTCCACCAACGCCGACCTGGCCGAAGCCGCTCGCGGCGGCGCTCCCGAGGGGACGGTGATGGTGGCGGAGGCGCAGCGGGCGGGCCGCGGCCGGCTGGGCCGCACCTGGTCGGCGCCGCCCCGCTCCGGCCTGACGTTCTCGATCCTGCTCAGGCCGAAGGTGCCGGTCGTCGCGCAGGGCTGGCTCTCACTCCTGTACGGCGTCGCCGCCGCCTCGGCCGTACGCCGCCTGGCCGAGGTCGACGTACGCCTCAAATGGCCCAACGACCTGCTGATCGGCGAGCGCAAACTGGCGGGCGTGCTGGCCGAGCGGGCCGACGACGCCATCGTCATCGGCATGGGGCTCAACGTGTCGCTCCGGCGGGAGGAGCTCCCGGTCGAGACGGCCACCTCGCTGGGCATCGAGGAGGCGGCCTGCGTGGACCGGGATCCGCTGCTGCGGGCCGTGCTCCGGGAGATCGAGGGCCACTACGCCGAGTGGACGGCCGCGAAGGGCGACGCGGAGGCGTCCGGGCTGCGCTCGGCCTACCTGGCGGCCTGCGCCACGGTCGGGCGCCAGGTCAGGATCGAGCTGCCGGCCGAGCAGTCGCTGACCGGGCGGGCGACGGGCATCGACGGCTTCGGGCACCTCCAGGTGGAGGCGGCGGGGGAGCGCCACACGCTGAGCGCCGGCGACGTCGTACACGTTCGGGCTGTGCACTAGGTGGCGTTGGTGGGAGCATTTGCCCATGACCCTTCCCGACCATCATCTGACGCAGGGTGAGCGGCGCGTCCGATCCTTCCACCCGCACTGGAAGCGGCTCGTCGTCCCCTTCATCGCGTTGGTCCTCATCGCCGCGGCCTCGGGCGCGGCGCTGTACTTCATTCCGGCCGACTTCGAGTACGCCTTCTACGCCAGGATCGCCGCCGTCGTCATCGGCCTCATCCTGCTGACGATCTGGTCGTTCGTGCCCTATCTGCGGTGGAAGAACACCGGTTACGTGCTCACCACCCACCGCTTCACGATCAGCACCGGCGTGCTCAACAAGTCGACCGACGAGATCCCGATCACCAAGGTCAACACGGTGAGCTCCGACCAGACGCTGGCCGAACGCATGCTCGGCTGCGGCACGCTGACCGTCGAGTCCGCCGGCGACCGTGGCGAGATCGTGCTGAAGGACATCCCGAAGATCCAGGACGTCCGCACCGACCTGTTCAGGCTCGTCGAGGACGCCTCCGACGGCGAGGTCGACGGCCGCTGAAGTAGCCTCCTCGCGTGAGCGAACCCCAGCCCGGCCGCCCGACCGCCGAGGAGATCGAGCGGCTGCTGATCGGCCTGCCGCCCCGCTTCACCCGGGCGCAGGTCGCCGACGAGGCCGGCGTGCCACGGGAGCTCGCCGAGCGGATCTGGCGCGCGCTCGGCTTCGCGCAGCGGGCCGACGACCACGTGGCGTTCACCGAGGCCGACGTCGACGCCCTGCGCCGCGTGCGCAGGATGCTCGACACCGGCCTGCTCGACGAGCAGACGGTCATCCGGATGGCCCGCGCGCTCGGCCAGACCACGGCCCGGCTCGCCCAGTGGCAGGCCGAGATCATGATCGGCACGATGCCGCCCCAGGAGCTCGCCGAGGCCGACGTGAGCGCGGTGCTGGACACGGCGCGGCAGCTCATGCCCGACTTCGAGCAGGTGCTGGGTCACGTCTGGCGGTCCCAGCTCGCCGCCGCCGGCACCCGCCTGCTGGCCATCGCCGACGTCAACGACGAGCTGGTGCCGACCCGCGTGCCGATGGCGGTGGGGTTCGCCGACCTCGTGTCGTTCACCCGGCGCGCCCGCGAGCTCGACGAGAAGGAGCTGGCCCGGCTGGTCGAGGGGTTCGAGTCGCGGGCCTCCGACGTGGTGGCCACCCATGGCGCGCGGCTGGTCAAGACGCTGGGCGACGAGGTGCTGTTCACCGCGCCGACCCCCGCGCAGGCGGCCGACATCGCGCTCGACCTGGTCGAGGCCGGTGAGCTGCGCATCGGGCTGGCGTACGGGCCGGTGGTGCCGCTGATGGGCGACGTCTTCGGCACGACCGTCAACACCGCCGCGCGGCTGACCGCGATCGCCAAGCCGGGCACGATCCTGGTCGACGCGGAGCTGGCCGAGGGCCTGGACGGCTATACGTTGCACAAGCTCAGGCGGCGTCCCGCGAGAGGGCTCGGCGTGGTCCAGCCGTATGTCTTGCGGAGATCATCCCTCTGACACAAGATGGCTGGCATGCCGTACGAAGTGCAGGGCGTCATCGCCCGAGGCAAGGGTCAGGAAGTGTCGCTGGAGACCGTCGTCGTCCCGGATCCGGGGCCCGGCGAGGCGGTGGTGAACGTACAGGCGTGCGGGGTCTGCCATACCGACCTGCACTATCGGGAAGGCGGGATCAACGACGAGTTCCCGTTCCTGCTCGGGCACGAGGCGGCGGGCGTCGTCGAGGCGGTGGGCGAGGGCGTCACGAACGTGTCGCCCGGCGACTTCGTCATCCTCAACTGGCGCGCCGTGTGCGGCCAGTGCCGCGCCTGCCTGCGCGGCCGCCCCTGGTACTGCTTCAACACCCACAACGCGGCGCAGAAGATGACGCTCAAGGACGGCACCGAGCTGTCGCCCGCGCTCGGCATCGGCGCGTTCCTGGAGAAGACGCTCGTCCACTCCGGCCAGTGCACGAAGGTGCCGGCCGAGGCGTCGCCGCAGGTGGCGGGCCTGCTCGGGTGCGGTGTCATGGCGGGCATCGGCGCCGCCATCAACACCGGCGGGGTGACGCGCGGCGACAGCGTGGCCGTCATCGGCTGCGGCGGCGTCGGCGACGCGGCGATCCTGGGCGCCGCGGTGGCCGGAGCGTCGAAGATCATCGCGGTGGACGTGGACGACCGCAAGCTGGGCTGGGCCCGCGACTTCGGCGCCACGCACACGGTCAACTCCCGGTCCGCGGACCCCGTCCAGGCGATCCGCGACCTTACCGATGGAAACGGCGCTGACGTGGTCATCGAGGCGGTGGGGCGGCCTGAGACGTACCAGCAGGCGTTCTACGCCCGTGATCTGGCCGGCACGGTGGTCCTGGTCGGGGTTCCGACGCCGGAGATGCGGCTGGAGCTCCCGCTGCTCGATGTCTTCGGGCGCGGTGGCTCGCTGAAGTCGTCCTGGTACGGCGACTGCCTGCCGTCGCGTGACTTCCCCATGCTGATCGACCTCTATCTTCAGGGCCGGCTGCCGCTGGACAAGTTCGTCACCGAGACGATCGCGCTCGACCAGGTCGAGGAGGCGTTCGCGAAGATGCACCGCGGCGAGGTGCTGCGTTCGGTGGTGGTGTTGTGATGGATCCGCAGCGCAGCGAGGACATCCATCACAACAAGCACCGGGCGGAGCCCGGCGAGGAGACACCGTGATCGACCGGGTCATCACGTCGGGGACGTTCTCGCTGGACGGCGGCACCTGGGACGTCGACAACAACATCTGGCTGGTCGGCGACGCCAGGGAGGTCGTGATCATCGACGCGGCCCACGACGCCGCCGCCATCGCCGAACGGGTGGGCGGCCGCACGGTCAAGGCCATCGTCTGTACGCACGCGCACAACGACCACATCAACGCCGCCCGCGACCTGGCCGAGCTGACCGGGGCGCCGATTCGGCTGCACCCCGCCGACCAGGTGCTTTGGGAGCAGCAGTACGGGGACGCGGTGGCGTACGAGCCGCTGGCCGACGGCGAGAAGCTCGCGGTCGGGGGCGTCACGCTGCAGATTCTGCACACGCCGGGGCACGCGCCCGGGGCGGTCTGCGTGTGGGCGCCGGACCTGTGCGCCCTGTTCAGCGGTGACACCCTCTTCAAGGGCGGCCCGGGTGCGACCGGCCGCTCCTACAGCTCGTTCGACACCATCATCGACTCGATCAGGACCAAGCTCCTGCCGCTGCCCGCGGAGACGGTCGTACACACCGGGCACGGCGACTCCACGTCGGTCGGCGGGGAGTCTCCGCACGTGGAGGAGTGGATCGCGCGCGGGCACTGACAACGAGGGATAGGCCATTGTGACCCACCCAACGTAGGCAAGCCTTACCAAAGTGGGTTACCTTAGGTGTGCCTAACCTAATGGTCCCTTCGTTGAGAGGCTTGTCCCTGGTGTACGTATGCGTTTGTCGTGCTGTGACCGAAAATGAGGTCCACGACTGCATCGCCTCCGGAGCGACGAGCGCGAAGCAGATCCGCGACACCACCGGTGCTGGTGGGGACTGTGCCCGTTGTGTACGGAAGATCTGTGCCATCCTGAAACGGTCTGAAGAACTGACGACCGCATAGCCGGATAGCGACGAGGGGCCCGTTCATGCAGGGCGACAAGCAGATCATCGAGTTGCTGAACGAACAGCTGACCGCGGAGCTCACCGCGATCAACCAGTATTTCCTGCACGCCAAGATGCAGGAGAACTGGGGTTACACCAAGCTGGCCAAGCACACCCGCGAAGAGTCGATCGACGAGATGCGCCACGCCGAGCGCCTGACCGATCGCATCCTCTTCCTGGAGGGCCTGCCCAACTACCAGCGCCTGGGCACATTGCACATCGGCCAGACCGTCGAGGAACAGCTGAGGGCCGACATGGAGGTGGAGCTGTCCGTCGTACAGCGCCTGCGGCCGGCGATCCAGCTGATGCGCGAAAAGGGAGACGTCACCTCGGCCCGGATCTTCGAGGAGATCCTGGAGGACGAGGAGCTCCACATCGACTACCTGGAGACGGAGCTGGGGTTGATCCGCAGCCTGGGCGAACAGCTCTACCTGGCCCGCTACGCCGAACCACCGTCATCGGACGACTGACGAGCGCAGGGGGTGGGTGAGCTTACGGCTCACCCACCTTGAGCTCCGGGTGGATCGGCCCGCCGGCGGTCGAAGCTCGGCCATCTCCGCCTGGATGAAGCCGCACCCGTTCTCCACCCTCGGCTCGCACCGCAGGACGTCCCGGCAATCTGCACATTATCCGCACGCCACCTTCGCCTATCGCCCCACATGGCGTTACTAAGGTGGCTGCCATGCGGCCACGTCGAGGCACTATCGCCCTCCATGTGATTCTGCTCACCGGGACAGCGGCGCTCCTCGTCCTCGTTATGCTGTATCCGTATCTGCCGGGAGAATATGACCCGCTGGCGGTGCCGCTTTCGACAATGGCGCAACTGGTCGGCTTGATCGGTCTGCTTCTCGTTCCCGTCGGAATCGTCTGGCTGATATCGGGCCGGGCCGGCATCGCGTCCGTGATCGTCATGACGCTCGTCGTCCTGGTCGCCACCCTGTTCGCCTGGCTGACGTCTGGGCTCCTCCTCGGAGCCCTCACGCTCGCCGCGTGGGCCGTGGCGCTCTCTCGCTGGGTGCCACGGCTGAAGGAGCGGCGCTTCGCTCCTGTGGTGCCGCTGTGTCTTGTCGTCCTGCCGCCCATCGCACTGCTGGTCCAACTGCTGATGAGGGCTCCCATGACGGAGTTCAGCAGGAACAGCGTGATTGCGAACAGTGGAGAGATCGTGGGCGACATCGAGCGGCATCGTGCTCAATACGGCCGCTACCCCGACTCTCTTACGGCCGTCAACAAGGATTATCAACCGTACGCGGCGGGCATCGAGCAATATCACTATGTCCAGCGAGGTAATTCGTACAGTGTGTTCTTCGCGCAGCCCAGATTCCTCTTGGACGACTTCGGGGCGCGCGAATATGTGATGTACGACCCGCGGGACGAGCATATGATGCCCAGCCATGCCGTGTGGGTCCTGCTTTGGTCGCAAGATCGGATCAGGGCCCAGCAGGGATGGTACGCAATGGGTGACGCGGGATCTCCGCACTGGAAGTACTTCTTGTTCGACTGAGCCTCGCCCAACCGGCCGAGACCGAAGACGCAAGATCTTTCCCGCCGTGGGCGTGGGAGTACTGTGAGGTAATGGATCGTCGCATCTTCGGCCTGGAGAACGAGTACGGCGTCACGTGCACGTTCCGGGGGCAGCGCAGGCTGTCACCGGACGAGGTGGCCCGATACCTGTTCCGTCGGGTCGTGTCCTGGGGCCGGTCGAGCAACGTGTTCATGCGCAACGGCGCGCGTCTCTATCTCGACGTGGGCAGCCATCCCGAGTACGCCACACCCGAGTGCGACAACGTGATCGAGCTGGTCACCCACGACAAGGCGGGCGAGCGCATCCTGGAGGGCCTGCTGGTCGACGCCGAGAAGCGGCTGCGCGAAGAGGGCATCGCGGGTGACATCTATCTGTTCAAGAACAACACCGACTCGGCGGGCAACTCCTACGGCTGTCACGAGAACTACTGCGTGGGCCGGCACGGGGAGTTCGGGCGGCTGGCCGACGTGCTGATCCCGTTCCTGGTGACGCGGCAGATCATCTGCGGGGCCGGCAAGGTGCTGCAGACGCCGCGCGGGGCGGTCTACTGCGTGTCGCAGCGGGCCGAGCACATCTGGGAGGGCGTGTCGTCGGCGACCACCCGATCCCGGCCGATCATCAACACCCGGGACGAGCCGCACGGCGACGCCGAGCGGTTCCGGCGTCTGCACGTGATCGTGGGTGACTCGAACATGAGCGAGACCACGATGCTGCTGAAGGTCGGCGCGACCGACCTGGTGCTGCGCATGGTGGAGGCCGGGGTGGTGTTGCGCGATATGAGCCTGGAGAATCCGATCCGGGCGATCCGCGAGGTCTCGCATGACATGACGGGCAGGCGGCGGGTGCGGCTGGCCAACGGGCGCGAGGCGTCGAGCCTGGAGATCCAGCAGGAATACCTGTCCAAGGCGAAGGACTTCGTCGACCGCCGCGGTGGCGACGCCATCGCCCACCGGGTGCTGGAGTTGTGGGAGCGCACGCTGCACGCGGTCGACACCGGCAACCTCGACCTGGTGTCGCGCGAGATCGACTGGGTGATGAAATATCAGTTGATCGAGCGGTATCGGAAGAAGTACGACCTGCCGTTGTCGTCGCCGCGGGTGGCGCAGCTGGATCTGGCCTACCACGATGTGCACCGTAAGCGCGGGCTGTTCTACCTGTTGCAGCGGCGTGGGGCGGTGGAGCGGGTGACGTCCGACATCAAGATCTTCGAGGCGAAGTCGGTGCCGCCGCAGACGACCCGGGCGCGGCTGCGCGG
>NZ_FNVT01000080.1 GCF_900108335.1 Nonomuraea solani | reverse complement strand
GCCATGGGCACCGGCACCGACGCCGCCATCGAGGCTTCGGACCTGACCTTGGTACGCGGTGACCTGCGGGTGGCGGCCGACGCGATCCGGCTGTCTCGGCGCACGCTGTCGACGATCAAGGGCAATCTGTTCTGGGCGTTCGCCTACAACGTGGCCGCCCTGCCCCTGGCCGCGCTGGGCCTGCTGAACCCGATGATCGCGGGCGCGGCGATGGCGTTCTCCAGCGTGTTCGTGGTCAGCAACAGTCTCCGGCTGCGCCGCTTCAAGTAGCACGAGGGGGATGGCTCCGCGTCGAACGGCGCGGAGCCATTCGTCATTGCCGGAGCCGGCCGCGTGGCTTGTACACCGCCAGCAGGGTGGCCAGGAGCAGCAAGACCACCGCCAGAACGGCGTGGATGAGGACCGAAGGGCTCCTCAGCGCCCCTGGTGCGGGATCCGGTGCCGCCGCGACGCCGGCCAGGTAGCCCAGGGTCCGGGTGTACATCAGCAGGACGACGATGGCTGCGACGTTGATCAGCAGCTTGAACAGCACCCAATAGTGCCGCAGCAGCCCCCACGTGGTGCCCAGCGACTGGATGAGCCCGGTGAGCAGCGAGGCCCCGGCCAGCGGGAGGAGGGCGTACCAGGCGGCCGGTTGCATCGCCACGTAGACGGCACGGATCGTCGGGGCGTCCGGGCTGGTCAAGCCGGCGATGGCCAGCGCCAGGAAGACCAGCACCGCGCCGAGCCAGCCCACAGAGGCGGTGATGTGGGCGGTAAGGGCCAGTTTGCGCAGGGGAGGGGCCATGGGCCTCATGCGGTCACCACCGGCGTGGTGAGTGCGCCGGAGTGCCGGCCGGGGCCGTGGTCGCCGATGAGCGTGAGGGCGAGGAAGAGCAGGATGACGACGGCCGTGATGATTCCGGCCACCTTCACCCATCGTGGCATGCCCGCGTCTGTCATGTGTCCGTCCTTCCGCTTTTGCGAAACATGGTGTCTCTATCAATACATCATGTATTGATCCTTGG
>NZ_FNVT01000023.1 GCF_900108335.1 Nonomuraea solani | reverse complement strand
GTCGACACCAACGCCTGGTACGTCCTGGTCAACCGCAACAGCGGCAAGGCCCTCGACGTCTACAACTCCTCGACCGCCGACGGCGGCCGTATCACCCAGTGGACCCGCAACAACGGCAACCAGCAGCAATGGCAGTTCGTCGACTCCGGCGGCGGCTACTACCGCGTCAAGTCCCGCCACTCCGGCAAGGTCCTCGACGTCTACAACTTCTCCACCGCCAACGGCGGCTCCATCGTGCAATGGGCCGACGGCAACGGCACCAACCAGCAGTGGCGCCTGGCCGACTCGGCCGGCGGCCACGTACGGCTCATCTCCCGCCACAGCAACAAGGCCCTGGAGGTCCAAGGCGCCTCCACCGCCGACAACGCCGGCATCGTCCAATACGACGACTGGGGCGGCACCAACCAGCAATGGCAGCTCGTCCAGGTCGGCGGCGGCAACCCCGGCCCGTGCGACCTCCCCGCGACCTACCGCTGGACCTCCACCGGCCAGCTCGCCACCCCGAAATCGGGCTGGGTCTCGCTCAAGGACTTCACCGTCGCCCCCTACAACGGCCGGCACCTCGTCTACGCCACCACCCACGACACCGGCACCCGATGGGGCTCGATGAACTTCAGCCTCTTCACCAACTGGCCCGAGATGGCCTCCGCCGGCCAGAACGCCATGTCCAACTCCACCGTCGCCCCCACACTCTTCTACTTCGCCCCCAAGAACATCTGGGTGCTCGCCTACCAATGGGGCGGCACCGCCTTCTCCTACCGCACCTCCACCGACCCGGCCAACCCGAACGGCTGGTCGGCACAGCAGGTGCTCTTCTCCGGCAGCATCACCGACTCCGGCACCGGGCCCATCGACCAGACCCTCATCGGCGACGGCACCAACATGTACCTGTTCTTCGCCGGCGACAACGGCAGGATCTACCGGGCCAGCATGCCCCTCGGCAACTTCCCCGCCAGCTTCGGCAGCACCTCCACCGTGATCATGAGCGACACCAGGAACAACCTGTTCGAAGCCGTCCAGGTCTACAAACTCCACAACCAGAACAAATACCTCATGCTCGTCGAGGCCATCGGCGCACAAGGCCGCTACTTCCGCTCCTTCACCGCCACCAGCCTCAACGGCACATGGACACCCCAGGCCGCCACCGAGAGCAACCCCTTCGCCGGCAAGGCCAACAGCGGCGCCACCTGGACCAACGACATCAGCCACGGCGAACTGATCCGCACCAGCGCCGACCAGACCTTCACCGTCGACCCCTGCAACCTCCAACTGCTCTACCAAGGCCGCAGCCCCAACTCCGGCGGCGACTACGGCCTCCTGCCCTACCGGCCGGGCCTGCTGACCCTGCAACGCTGACGGCCTGACGAGCGGGGCTCCGGAAAAAGATCCGGGCCCCGCTTTTGACATCTTAGAGCATCTATGTTTCCTTAATGCCTCTAAGGAATGACATGAATCTGTGGGGGATCCTGCTCGCGGCGCTGTTGCGGCCCTCGCGCTGCGGGGCGGCCGGAACGCGCTGCCGCTCGCCGCCGCCGTCCTGGCCACGCCGTGGCTCGGCATGATCGGCGCGCTGCTGTTCCCCGGCACCGCCACCTACGACCCGGAGTTCTCCGGCAGGACCGTCTTCGTCCTCGGCCTGCACGGGCAGGTCTTCATGGCGGCCGTCCTGCTCCTGGCCCTGACCGGTGCTACAGCGGCGACACTGCGGGCGTCTCGGCGGTGACTGCACCTGCGAACCCGCGAAGGAGGCATGACAGTCATCACAGTCGGTACGTGTTAGTTGTTTCTACCGGCGAAGGCCGTGGCGGGCGAGGCTTGACGTGCGACAAGGGGCAGCGAGCAGTCCAGATGCCCGCTGCCACTCCCATCGGATCTCGGCTGTGAGCCGGGGCGGAAGGAGAGTGGGCCCAATGGCCGAAAGCCTCTACATCCTTGGTGACGAGGACCGCAAGAAGTTCGCCAGGCTGATCGCCGCCGCCTGGTCGGAGAACGAGGTGAAGTCCCGTTACGGCCGCGAGCCCCGCTTGATGCTGGCCGAGTACGGCATCGCCTACCCGGAGGGCGTGGCCACGCCGCCGCTGCCCCCGAAGCCCGCCGGCGAGTTCAGCGTCGAGGAGCTCGAGGTCGCGGCCGGCACCGAGCAGGCGCCCGACGGCTGCATGGGCTCCGCCAGCTCGGTCAGCACCATCGGCGGCACCGCCTTCACCGCCGGCACGTTCGGCTGCGGCGCGAGCGTGACGGAGTAGCAACCCTGCCATGGGGGCGCGGTCCGGCCTGGTCGCACCCCCAGGCCCACGCCGTGGCACCCGGCGGCCCGCCGCCGCCGGGTGTCGCCCTGCCGGAGTACATGGCGGCCGCGTAAACAACGGCGGATCGTGGCCGGTGCGGAAACCCTCCAAAAGGGAAAACGCATCGTGACGCGTTGCCTTTACGGAAATCGGTTGTCATGATCCGTTTGTGACTCAGACTGGGGTTCCCGGTTCGAGGGTGGCGGCCCGTACGCCACCGGCGGTGCGGCTCGGCCGCGCGACGATCGTGGCGTTCGCCGTCTACCTGATCATTCCCACGTTCGCGCACTACGCCGAGAGCCCGCAACCGGGCCGCGTCGAGGGCCTCGTGCTGGCGATCGCGGTCCTCGCCCTCTACATCGCCGCCGGCTGCACCGGCCCGCGCGGGCCCTGGCACCGGTGGGCGGTGGGGATCATGGCGCTCCTGGTCTACCTGCCGCTGCCGTTCCTGGGCGAGTGGTGGGCCGCGTCGGGGGTCTTCCTCGCCGCGATGGCGCTGGGCATCCTGCCCAGGCCGTACCCGTTGCCGGCGTTCCTGCTCGTGGCCGTCGCCGAGACGATCAAGGCGATGGCGCTCGGGGACGTGCTCTGGGAGGGCCTGTCCTGGACCCTGTCCGTCTCCGTGGCGGCCATTCCCCTGGCGGGTCTGACGCATTTCGCGGAAACGGCGCGGCTTCTCTACACGACCAGGATCGAGTTCGCGGCGCTGGAGGTGGCGGCGCAGCGCGCGCGGGCGATGAGCGAACTGGAGGGCATCCTCGGCAGCCGGCTCGACGCCATCGCCGAGCAGGGCCGCCGGGTCGTCGCCGACGTGGACGGCGACACGGAAGTGGTCAGGAAAGAGCTGGGCCGCATGCTCGACATGGCTCGCGAGTCCCAGCGGGAGATGCGCAGTTTCGCGCATCGGGAGCAGCGGCTCCCATCTGAAAAGCCCGATGACCAGAAATGACGAACATCACGATACGCCGGTGTTAGTTGTTTCTGGCGGCCTTTGCCGCCGATGACGAATCTGGATCTCGTAGGCGGCCACCCCGGAGCCTCGCCGAAGAGGTGACCTCATGCCTGAAATGCCCGAAATATCCCCCGACCTACGGACGCAGCTCGCCCGATTCGTCGCCCGCGCCTGGTCCGACGAGGCGCTCAGGCGGGAGTTCGAACGAGACCCGCGCGCCGCCCTCACCGAAGCGGGCGTCGACTGGCCGCGTGAGCTGCCCCTGCCCGACCTGCCCGAACACCCCGGTCAGGCCATCGACCTGGAGAGTCTCGAATCGTCCGCGGGCGGCGCCCTCGGCACGATCGGCACCGTGAGCTGCCCGACCGGCTGCTTCTCCGGCGGACGGCAAGCCTGAAGTCCCAGGCGGGGCGGTGGGCAGTCCAGATGTCCACCACCCCGCACGAAAAAGCATCTCACACACCCGCGGCGGGAGGCCCTGTGATGACTGTGGACACGATCGGCTGGGACATGACCCAGCGCAGAGCGTTCGGCGAGCTGACCGCGAGGTCATGGCTCGACACCGACTTCAAACTCCGGTACGAGAGCGACCCCCTCTCGGTCCTGGCCGAGTACGACCTCCGGCCGGCCGCCGGACAGGACGCCCCGGCACTGCCGCCGGAGCCCGGCACGGAGCTCGTCATCGAGATGCTCACCGGCTCCGCCGGGGCCGTGCCGCCGCCCCCTCCGCCTCCGTGCCTGCTCAGCCTCTGCTTCTGCATCTACACCCCGAGAGGTGCCCTGCGATGACCACGACCGCGGTGGAGGCGCCCGGAGGCGAGCGGATCGACGAGCTCGTCTCCACGGTGCGAACCAAGGCGTGGCTCGCCGCGGTCGCACTCATCCTGGTCGCGGGCTGCGCGGCGAGCTGGGCCTTGCTGGGGCAGGTCCGTGACGTGGTCACCGGCACCGGCGTGCTGGTGGCCGGCACCGGTCCCGTGCCGGTGGCCGCCCCCGTGGCCGGCAGCGTGGCGAAGGTCCTGGTCCGCGTGGGCCAGGAGGTGACCCCCGCGACCCCGCTGGCCGTACTGGCCGACGGGCGGGGACGCGAGCACGTCGTCACGGGCACGGCGAGCGGCCGGGTGCTGCGCGCGGCGGCCCCCGGCACCACGCTGACCGCCGGCGGCGCCGTCGCGGCCGTCGACCCGGTCACCGGCCCCCTGCGGGCGCTGCTCCTGGTCGACCGGGACCGGATCGGCGCGCTCGCCCCTGGCCAGACCGTCACGCTGAGCGGCGCGAACGTGCGCGGCCGGGTGAGCGCGGTGGAACCGTACCCGGCCTCGGAAGAGCTGTTCGGCGAAGCGCTGAAAGTGGACGGGCGGCATCTGGTGACCGTCGACCTCGACCGGCCGGCCTGGCCGGGCGCCACGCTCACCCCGGTCTCCGGGGAGATCACCGTCGCCGTCGTCCGCCCCGTGGACGCCCTGTTCGCCGGAGGCCGTCGTGGCTGAGACCACCACCAGGCCGCGGCCGGTCCGCACCGAGCGCCGGCCGCAGATGGAGGACGCCGACTGCGGGCCCGCCTGCCTGAGCACGATCTTCGCCTTCCACGGTCTGCGCGTTCCCCTGCACGAGATCAGGGAACGCTGCGGGGTCGGCAGGGACGGGCTCACCGGAGCCGGGCTCAAGGCGGCGGCCGAGGAGTACGGCTTCACGATCGGCGGCTTCCGGGTGGAGGCCGACGCCCTGGAGAGCTTCCCCGTCCCCTCGATGATCTTCGTTGACCAGCGCCACTACGTGGTGCTGGAGGGCATGCGCAAGCGGTGGGCCTATCTCAACGACCCCGCCGTGGGCAGGATCCGGCTGAGCAGAGAGGAGTTCCGGCAGCGTTTCAGCGGGATCGTGCTGGTGCCGCGCCCTGGTGAGGGTTTCGCCCCGGGAGGGCCGCGGTTCCCGATGGCCCGCTCGGCGCTGGCGAAGGTGCGGCCGTACCTGTCCACGCTGCTCGCCGTCGGCCTCATGGCGTTCATGCTGGCCCTGCCCGCGGCGGTCACCGCGCTGCTGACCCGGGTCCTGCTCGGCAAGGTGCTGGTCGACGGCGGCGCGGCCTGGTCCGTGCCCGTGCTGCTCGGGCTGCTCGGCTGCGTCGGCTTCACCCTGGCCGGCACATGGGCGCAGCAGCGGCTGCTCGGCGCCGTGCAGATGGCGATGGCGGCCGACCTGTCAGGCCGGTACGTGTGGCGGCTGCTCAGGCTGCCCGGCGACCATTTCCACCGGCGGCAGACCGGCGGCCTGGTGACCAGGACGTCCTTCGGCGCCGGGCTGGCCCTGCTGCTGTCGGACCGGGTCGCCACCACCATCGCGGCCCTGCTGACCATGGTGGTGCACTGCTCGATCCTGTTCGCCTTCCACCCGGCCTTCGCCGCGGTCGCCGTGCTGCTGGGGGCGGTCAACCTGGTGGCGATGCGCGCGGTCAGCCGACGTACCGCCCCGCACCAGCAGCGGTTCATCTTCGACGAGCACCGCAGGGACAGCATGGCGTTCAACGGCGTCTCGATGGCCGAGTCGCTGAAGGCCGACGGCGCCGAGGGCTGGTTCTTCGCCAAATGGGCGGGGCTGTCGGCGCGCGCCATGTCGGCGGCCCAGGAGCTGATGCGGATCACGCAGGCGCTGATGGTGGTGCCGGCCGCGCTCGGCTCGCTCGCCGGGGCCACCATGGTGATCACCGGGGCGGTGCTGATGGCCCGCGGCGAGATCACGATGGAGACCGTCATCGCGGCCCAGCTCCTCATCGGCGCCTTCCTCGTACCCATGTCGTCCCTGGTCGGGATCGGCGCCGAGGCGCAGATCGCGTTCGCGCAGACCAGCATGCTCGACGACGCGCTGTGCGCCGAGCCCGACCCCCGGCACGCCGAGCCGCCCCGCACTCCCGAAGGGGCGGGCGGCCTGCGCGGCGCGGTGGAGTTCGACCGGGTCACCTTCGGGTACGACCGCCAGCACGGGCCGGTGATCAAGGAGCTGTCGTGGCGCGCGGAGCCCGGCCGGCGCATCGCCATCGTCGGCCGTACCGGCAGCGGCAAGTCCACGGTCGCCCGGCTGCTCACCGGCGCGGTCATGCCGTGGTCCGGGCAGATCAAATTCGACGGCGTGCCCAGGGACGAGACGCCCAGGGAGACGCTGTCCACCTCGATCGGCTACGTGGAGCAGAACCTGCAGGTGTTCGAGGGCACGGTGGCCGACAACCTCACGCTGTGGGACCCGACGGTACCCGCGTACCGGCTGCGCAGAGCGGTCGGCGACGCCTGCATCGCCGACGTGGTCCACCGCAGGGGCGGGCTGTCGGGCGGCTGGGTCGAGGAGCGCGGCCGCAACCTGTCGGGCGGCGAACGGCAGCGCCTGGAGATCGCCCGGGCGCTGGCCCTGGCGCCCTCGGTGCTGGTCCTGGACGAGGCCACCAGCGCACTCGACGCGGAGACCGAGGCCCTGGTGGACGCCAATCTCAAGGCCAGGGGCTGCACGTGCGTGGTCATCGCGCACCGGCTCAGCACCGTGCGCGACAGCGACCTGATCCTCGTCCTGGACCGCGGCGAGGTCGTCCAGCGGGGCACGCACGCCGAGCTCATCGCCGAGCCCGGTCTCTACCGCACGCTCGTCGAGGAAGCGGCATGAACCTGAAGCCCGTCAGCAAGAGTGACACGGACGGCTACCCCGTCAGCGAGATCGAGCTCATCGACCCCTACGCCTGCTGGCGCGTGGTCAGCGGTTTCGTCGACGTGCTGCTGTCGCCGGTGGACGGCCGGGGGCCCCGCCGCCGCGTCGTCCGGGTGGAGAGCGGGCAGCTCATGCACGGCTTCGCCGCCACCGACCTGCCGCGCGGCTACACCGTGCTGGCCTCCCCGGCCGACGGTACGTCCGTGCGCCGTGTCCGCAGGGACGCCGCCGCGCTGTCGGCCTGGGCGCGCCGCCTCCAGCAGGACGGCACCTCCCGCCGCCGCCCCGGCGCGGCGGAGGACCCGCCGGGCGAGCGCGAACTGCGCGCGCTGCATCGCGGGGCGCTGGAGCAGGTGCTGCTGCTGGCCGAGGCGGAGGAGGCCGACCGGGACAACTGGCGCGCGGCCAGGGTGACGGCCACGAGCGAGACGCTCCGGCGCTCGTTCGCCGACGTCGCGGTCGCCGCCGGCACGCCGCCCACCCCCGACCGGCCCAGGACGACCGCCGAGCACGCCGCGAAAGTGGTCAAGACGCTCGGCGACCACTGCGGATTCACCGTAGGAGAGACCTCCCCCACCTCTGCCGACCCGCTCGGCGCGGCGCTGGACGCCGCCAGGGTCAGGCACCGGCGGGTGCGCCTGGAGGGACGGTGGTGGCGCCAGGCCACCGTTCCCATGATCGGCTTCACCCGGGAGGGCGGGCGGCCGGTGGCGCTCCTCCCCCACCGGGGCGGCTACCGCAGCGCCGACCCGGTGGGGGACCCGTGCCGGGTGACCGAATCCGTGGCCGCCGGCCTCGAACCCGACGCCTGGCAGATCTATCCGCCGCTCGGCGACGACCTCACCTCTCCCCTGGCGCTGCTCAGATTCGGCCTGCGCGGCGCGGGCAGGGAGCTGGCCTGGCTCCTCGGGGCGGGCGGCGGCGCCGCGCTGCTCGCGCTCGGCGTCCCCCTGTTCACCTTCAGCCTCCTGAGCTCGGCGGCCGACCCCGCCGAGCGGCCGGCGACGATCTGGATCGCGGTGGTCATCGCCGCCATGGTGTGCGCGAGCACCCTGCTCCTCGCCGTGCGCAACTCGGTGCTCGTACGCGTCCACGGACGGCTCCAGGAACGGCTCGAACCCGCCGTCTGGGGCCACCTCGTCTCGCTCGACCTGCCGTTCTTCAACCAGTACAGCACCGGCGAGCTGGTCCAGCGCGCCAACGCCGTCGCCGACATGCGCAAGGCGCTCGGCGAGGCCGCGGTCAACTCCCTGCTCGGCGGCATGTTCTCGCTGCTCGGCCTGCTGGCGCTGGTCGCCGTGGACTGGCGGCTGGCCCTGGCCGCGCTGGGCGGGGTCGGCGCGCTGCTGGCCGTGCTCGCCGGGCGCGCGGTCCGTCAGCAGCGGCACGAGCTGGTCATGCACGAGCAGTACGGGAAGGTCTACTCCCTCCTGTACGCGTGCCTCGGCGCGATCGACAAGATCCATGTCGCGGGCCGGGAGGCCCAGGTGTTCGGGCTGTGGTCCCGGCTGTTCGCCACCCAGCAGCGCGCGGTCGCCGCGGCCCAGCGCGAGCGGGCGGTCTCGGCGGCGATCGGCGCCGCGGCGCAGCCGATCCTGCTCCTGGTCCTCGCCTTCACGGGCCTGACCCTGGGCGTCCCGGCGGCGTCCTTCGTGATCGCCGCCGTGGCGCTCGGCCAGTTCGTGCTCGCGCTCGGCCAGATGAACCGGGCGGTGGAGGCGGCCTTCGCCCTGCTGCCCCGGTTCGAGCGGCTGCGCCCGGTGCTGGAGCGGGCGCCCGAGACGTCGCCGGGCGCGAAGGACCCCGGCGAGCTGAGCGGGCTGGTCCGGCTCGGCGGCGTCTCCTTCGCCTATCCCGGCACCGCGATGCGGATCCTCGACGACGTGTCGATGGTGTTCAGGCCGGGCGAGTTCGTCGCGGTCGCGGGCCCGTCCGGCGCGGGCAAGTCCACGCTGGTGCGGCTGCTGCTGGGCTTCGACGCGCCCCGTACCGGCCAGGTGCTCTACGACGGCGGCGACCTGCGCGACCTCGACCTGCGCCGGGTACGCGCCCAGGTCGGCGTAGTGATGCAGCAGGCCAGAGTGCTCAGAGGCTCGATCCTGGAGAACATCATCGGCGACGTGCCGGGCGCGACGGAGGAGGACGCCTGGCGGGCGGCCCGCCTCGCCGACCTGGACGGCGACATCGCCGCGATGCCCATGGGCCTGCACACCATCGTCGGGGAGGACAACGCGTCCTTCTCGGGCGGCCAGCTCCAGCGGCTGCTCATCGCCAGAGCGCTGGTCAAGCGCCCGCGGATCCTCATCCTCGACGAGGCGACGAGCGCCCTGGACAACCACACGCAGGCGCTGGTCAGCCGGCGGATCGCCGAGCTGGACATCACCCGGATCGTGATCGCGCACCGGCTGAGCACCATCAGGTCGGCGGATCGGATCTACGTACTCGACCAGGGGAGGGTCGTCGCCGACGGCCCCTTCGAGGAGCTGATGGACGACAGCCGGCTCTTCGCCCGCATGGTCCGCCGACAGGAGGTCTGAGATGACGCTCTCGGTTCACGCCGGATTCGCCGAAGCGCAGGGTGAGAGCCTGCTCGCGGTCCCGGGCGGGGACGAACGGCTGATGGCCGTGCTCGCCGCCGCCGCGCCCTTTCCCGAGCGGGTGTCGGGAGAGTTCTTCGTCCCGGTGGCGGGGCGTGGCCCGCGTCAGGCGTCCGAACGTACCAAACGCTGGCTCAAGGCCGCCGTCGGCGACGACGAGGACGCCAAGCGGGCGCTGCTGCAGCACCGCAGGCGCTCGGGCCGCGACCTCGGGGCCGGGCTCATCGACGTGCGGCTCGCCGACCCGCGCAGACTGCCCGACTGGGGCTACGCCCTGGTGGACTTCCTGCTCGCCCAGCCGCCCACGGCCGCGGCCGACCCCGCGTCCGGGCGGCCCGGCTCCCCGTTCGTGGCGTTCAGGCGCGCCGTCAACCGGCTGGTGGACATCAAGGACGGCAAGGTACGCGGCGTGCCCGTCACGCCCGAGGCGTGCGAGGACCTCGCGGGCCAGTTGATCGAGCGCCTGACGCAGGTCTGCTTCTCCGGTTTCGCGTTCGAGGCGCAGCTCAACGGCACCGCCAACGACGTGTCCGCGTGGCTGCAGAGCCCGGGCCTGGACGTCAGCCAGTCCGGCTGGCTCGACCGGCTGGAGACACTGCCGGGGCTGGCCTACGTCATGGGCGTGGTCTGCCTGCAGTGGCGGCGCGTCGTCCACGAGCTGTTCGACCGGCTGAACGCCGACCTGCCCGAGCTGCGCAGGACGTTGTGGGGCTGGACCGCTCCCGGCCCGGTCACGGGCTATTCGGGCGACTCGGGAGACCCGCACAACCATGGCCGGGTGGTCACGCTGCTCACCTTCGCCTCGGGCGAGCGGGTCGTCTACAAGCCGAAGGACCTGCGCTCGGTGGTCGGGCTGATGGACGTGTGCACCCTGCTGAACAACCACGGGCTGCCGCTCCCCCTGCACACCCGCGCGGTCGTCCTGCGCGACGGCTACGGCTGGGAGGAGTACGTCACCTCCGAGCCCGCCGCCGGCGAGGACGGCGTCCGCCGCTACTACACGCGCCTGGGCATGCTGGCCAGGCTCGCCCAGTTCCTGGAGTGCCGCGACCTGTGGGCCGACAACCTGGTCGCCAAGGGGGACACCCCGGTCTTCATCGACCTGGAGAACGTGCTCCAGGCCCGCATCAGCAAGCCCGCCCTGATCGGCGACCGCATCAGGTCCCTGTGGGGGAAGGTCGAGGAGACGGTGGCCAAGACCGCCGTCATCAGCTTTCCCCGGGTGATCGCGGGCGGCGTCCAGGCGCAGGACATCGGCTGCATGGCCGGGCTGCAGGAGCAGGTCGCCCTCAACTCCACGGGCTATCCGCTCGGCTGGGAGGCGCCGCCGTACCGGCCGACGTGGGGCGCGGGCGAGCTGGCCGACCCGAGCCGCTACGCCGACGAGGTGGCCGAGGGATACCGGCTGATGCAGGACTGCCTGCTGCGCAACCGCACCCTGCTGGCCGACGCCCGCGGCCCGCTCGCCCTGCTCCAGGACGCGCCGGTCCGCTACATCTGGCGCAGCACCTGGGACTGCGTCGAACTGCTCGGCATGAGCCTGAGCCCGGGGGCGCTGATCGACGGGATGGCCAGGGAGGTCACCCTGGCCCACTTGTTCCGCAGCGCCCGCGAGACGCTGCGGCGGGACCCGGGGCGCGAGGACATCCTGGAGATCGTCGAGCAGGAGATCGACGCGTTCCGCCGGATGGACGTCCCGCTGTTCGTCTCCAGGCCGGGATCGGACTCGGTGTTCACCCCCGACGGCGTCGAGATTCCCGGGCACTTCTCGGGCACGGCCTGGCAGCGGCTCCAGGACCGCGTCGCCGACCTGGCGGGGTTCCCGGTGGACGAACACCTCGCCGTGCTGGAGACCTGCCTGGACTTCACCGGCGCGAGGGAGCTGCCCGCCTCGTTCCCCGGCCCCGGGCCGCGGCCCCGGACGATCCGCGAGATCGGCCAGTACGTCTACGACCTGTCGGGCCGGCGGGCGGAGCCCGAGGCCGAGGTGCTGCTCGCCCGCGCCGGGGAGCTGGCCGGCGAGGTGCTCGACGCCGCCGTCCCGCTCCCGGGCCCCGCGGGCGAGCGGTCCGGCTGGATCGGCGTGGTCACCTACCCCGCGCACGGGCTTGACCAGATCGAACCCTTGCAAGGCGACCTGCTCACCGGCACCGCCGGCCTGGCCGTCTTCCTCGCCGAGCTGTACGCCAACACCGGCGCCCCCGGTCACTGGACGGCGGCGCAGGACGCGCTGGACGCCTCGGCCGAGTTCGCGGCCCTGTCCACCCGGTCGACCGTCTACCGCCGGATGTGCGGGACCCTCGCGCCGGTCGGCGCGTTCGTGGGTCTCGGCTCGGCCATCTACGCGCTGAGCCGCTGCGGCCACACGCTGGGCGACACCCGGCTCGTGGAGCGGGCGGCCGCGCTGGTGCCGCTCGCCGAGGAGCAGTTGTCCCTGCCGACCTCCGCCGAGCCCGTGCTGGGCCGGGCCGGGCTGCTGCTCGCCCTGCACAAACTGCGCGAAGCCTCCCCGGTGACGGTCCCGGCGGCCGAGGCGCTCGTCGTACGGCTGCACGAGGAACTGCTGGCCGAGCTGGGCGCCACGGGCGCGTCGCCGTACCCGCCGGGTCTGGCCGCGCTCGACGGGGTGCCCACCGGGCAGGACGGGCTGGTGTGGGCGCTGGCCGTCAGCGCGGCCGCGCTGGGTTCCGCCTCCGCGCCGCTGCTGGCGCACCGGTTCGCCCTCGACACGCCCGGTTCGCTGCTCGCCGCCGTCGCCACCGCCCACCTGCTCACCGGCGAGGTGCCCGGTGACCTGCGGGAACGCGTGGCCAGATACTGCGCGGCCGACGCGGCACGTTCCTGCGCGCGGCTCGTCGTGGACACCGAGGTGGCGCTGCACACCGCCCGCCTGACCGGCGACTCGGCGCTGGAGCGCGCCGCCGGGGGGCTGGCCGCCGAGCTGCTGCGCCGCCGCGACCACACGGGCCGCTGGTTCGCCGACCGGCGGCGCGCCGACCGGCTGTCCCTGTCCGCCACCGACGGGCTCGCCGCGGCGGGGCTCACCCTCCTCCGGCTCGCCGACGACCAGGTCGCCTCGCTACGTCTCGTGCACTGATGCGTGCCCTGATTCGTGTACTGACTCGTGCCCTGATTCGTGTACTGAAAGGACTGCCATGGACGCCCGACCATCTTTCCGCCGCCATCTCAGGGTCGAGGTCATCGAGGGAGAAGGGGTCTACCTGATCTCCGAGCGGGACACCCATGTGCTCTCCGGCCGGTCGATCGAGGCGGTGGCCGGTCTGCTCGACGGCAAGCACACCGTCCAGGACATCCTGGTCGCGGTGGAGCCGGAGGTTCCGCCGGAGAACGTCTT
The DNA here is from genome assembly GCF_900108335.1 of Nonomuraea solani. Taxonomy (GTDB): domain Bacteria; phylum Actinomycetota; class Actinomycetes; order Streptosporangiales; family Streptosporangiaceae; genus Nonomuraea; species Nonomuraea solani. Next base: position 135,714 of record NZ_FNVT01000023.1, on the reverse strand, counting down.
CTATGTGCTGCACACGCTCAAGCAGCGTGATCTGGTGGTGGACGTCACCGAGGACCTGGAGCGCGGTACGGCCGCGTACTGGGAGATGGCGGGCCTGGAGGCGCAGGAGGCGGCCGGCGCGGTGCGCGGCGGCCGGGCCGAGCTGATCACCGTCGGTGACGTGCCGGCCGAGGAGTTACGTGACCTGCTGGCCGCCGAAGGGGTGGAGGTGACCGGTGAGGATGCGGCGCTGACCATCGTGCTGGCCGACGACTATCTGCGAGGCGAGCTGGCCGAGATCAACCGGCGGCACCTGGCGGACGGGCGGCCGTGGCTGCTGGCCCGTACGACCGGCCCCGTCCTCTGGCTGGGGCCCGTCTTCCAGCCCGGGGCCGGTGACGGCGGCTGCTGGCGGTGCCTGACGCAGCGGCTGGAAGGGCACCGGCAGTCGCTGACCTACATCGAGGACCGGCTGCGCAGCGGCCGGCCGCTGGCCCTGCCCGCCGCCGACCTGCCGCTGACCCGGGACGCGGGCGTGCGGCTCGTCGCGGCCGAGGCCGTCAAATGGCTGGCCGGGATGCGGAACCCGGAACAGCGCGACGTGGTCACCTTCGACACCATGAACCTCGGCGCCGTCCGGCACGAGCTGCGCCGCCGGCCACAGTGCCCCGCGTGCGGCGACGCCGGGCTGATGGCCGCGGCGGCGGAGTCGCCGGTCGAGCCGCGCTCGCGGCCGAAGACGTTCACCGCCGACGGGGGCCACCGGTCACGGCACCCTGAGGACACCGCCGAACGGTACGCCCACCTGGTCAGCCCGGTCACCGGCGTCATCCGCGAACTCGCCAGGATGAGCACCGGGGTGCCCTTCGTCAAGGCGTACATGGCCGGGCACAACTTCTCCCGGGAGGTCCGCGACCTCGCCTCGCTGCGCAAGGGGCTGCGCACGCAGAGCGCCGGCAAGGGCATGACCGACCTGCAGGCGAAGGTCAGCGCCATGTGCGAGGCGATGGAACGCTACTCGGGCGTCTTCCAGGGCGACGAGTCCAGGCGCCGGGCGAGCCTGCGCGAGCTCGGCGCGGACGCCGTGCACCCGAACACCTGCTCGCTCTACAGCGACAGCCAATATCGCACCCGCCTGGAGCTGCGCTCCAGCTCCCCCTACTCCTTCGTCAACGACCCTCTCGACGAGGACGCCGCCATCGAGTGGACGCCCGTGTGGTCGCTGACCGAGCGGCGGCACAAGTATCTGCCCACGGGCTACCTCTACTACTACTACAACGACCCGCACTCCACCGGCCCGCTCTACGCCTGGGCCGACTCCAACGGCAACGCGGCCGGCTCCTCCCTGGAGGACGCCGTCGTGCAGGGTTTCATGGAGCTCGTCGAGCGGGACGCGGTGGCCGTGTGGTGGTACAACCGCGTGCGCCGGCCCGCCTTCGACCTCGCGAGCTTCGCCGACCCGTGGATGGCCGAGTTCCAGGAGGTCTACGCCGGTCTGGGGCGTGACCTGCACGTGCTCGACCTCACCAACGACCTCGGCGTCCCGGTGGCCGCCGCGATCAGCCGGCGGGTCGACGGGCCGTCCGAGGACATCCTCATGGCCTTCGGCGCCCACTTCGACGTGCGCATCGCCGTCCAGCGCGCCCTGGCCGAGCTGAACCAGTTCATCCCGGCGGTCATCGACGTCGGCCCGGACGGCGTGACCCGGTACCGGTTCCCCGAGCGGGACCAGGTCGACTGGTGGAAGAACGGGCGCGTGGCGGACCATCCGTACCTGTCGCCCACCGCGGTCACCGTGCCCGCGTCCGCCTACGACCGGCCGGCCACCACCGACCTGCTCGACGACGTCGAGGCGGCCCGCGCGCTGGTCGAGGAGCGCGGGATGGAGATGCTCGTGCTCGACCAGACCAGGCCCGACATCGGCCTGCCGGTCGTCAAGGTCATCGTGCCCGGCATGCGCCACTTCTGGCGGCGGCTGGCCCCCGGCCGCCTCTACGACGTGCCCGTACGGCTCGGCTGGCTCGCCGAACCCACCCCGGAGGAGCGGATGAACCCCATCACGATGTTCCTATGACCGTCCCCATGCCCATGGTCGGTCTGCACGAGGATGCCGTGGTCGAGTCGGCGGACGGCGTGCTGACCATCGCGCAACCGTTCGGCGTGGTCGGCCTGCGCGGTCTGCCGCCGTCCATCGAGTCGCTGCTGCGCGAGCTGCCCGGCACGCTGGCCGGCGAGGACGAGCTGGCCGAGCGGCTCCTCGCGGCGGGCGGCACCAGCCACGACGCCGCCCTGCTCTACCTGACGCTGTCCCGGCTGCGCCCGGTCCTCGTCCACGCGGTCGAGCCGCTGCTGCGGGTGACGCCCATCGCCCGCGAGGCCCGGTTCGAGCTTCCCCGCCTGGCTTCCGAGGAGACGGTGCGGCTGTCGAGGTTCGCGTTCCTCCGCAGGTCGGAGCTGGGTCTCGTCCTGGAGTCCCCGTTGTCCCGGCACCGCGTCACGCTCACCGAGGACGCCATGCCGCTGCTCGCGGCGCTCGGCCGCCCTGTGATGGTGAAGGAGGCGCCCGAGGCGCTCGGCCACCTCGTCGCCGCCGGCATGGCCGTCGCCGACGACGCCGAGGAACGCGACCCGGCGCTGCGCGGGTGGGACTTCCACGACCTGCTCTTCCACTCCAGGAGCAGGCTGGGGCGGCACGACCAGCCGTTCGGCGCGACCTATCGCTTCGTGGACGAGACGCCGCCGGAACCGGTGACCAAGCGGCCGCCCGAGGGCGCCGTCGTGGAGCTGTACCGGCCCTCCCTGGAGGAGGCCGCCGCAGCCGACCCGCCGTTCACCACCGTGCTGGAGTCGCGCAGGTCGGTGCGCCGGTACGCCTCCGCGCCGACGGTCCGGCAACTCGGCGAGCTGCTCTACCGGGCGGCCCGGGTCAGGCACGTCTTCGAACCGCAGCCCGGCGCGCCGTACCAGGCCAGCAGCAGGCCGTACCCGGGCGGTGGCGCCGTCTACGAGCTGGAGCTGTACCTGACCGTCGCCCGGTGCGAGGGGCTGGACGGCGGCCTCTACTACTACGACCCGCTCGGCCACCGGCTCATCACCCTGCCCGCCAGGCCCGAGGACGCGCGGGCGATGCTGTCCACGGCGAGCCTCGCCACGGGCGGAGCGGCCGATCCGGACGTGCTGATCACCATGACCTCGCGCTTCCAGCGCATGTCGTGGAAGTACTCCGGGATCGCCTACGCCGCCACGCTGAAGACCGCCGGTGCGCTCTACCAGACCCTCTACCTGGTGGCCACCGCGATGGGCCTGGCGCCCTGCGGTCTCGGCAGCGGCGACGCCGACCTGGCCGCCCGCGCCTTCGGCCTCGACTGGGCGACCGAGTCGTCGGTCGGGGACTTCCTCATCGGCGGCTCCCCCGCGGGGTCCGATTCGTGATGTCCGTCATGGGTGGCCGGTGTCGTCTGCATCTGCCCGCCCTCGCCCGCAGCCGGGATCGTGGCTGGGGAGAGGCCCGATCACCTTTTGAAGAAGGAGGCCCGCGATGGCCGAGAGCATCTACATTCTCGGGGACGAGGACCGCAAGAAGTTCGCCAGGCTGGTGGCGGCGGCCTGGCAGGACGGCGACCTGCGCGACCGCTACGAGGCCGAGCCCAGGGCCCTGCTGAGCCAGTACGGCATCGCCTACCCGCAGGGCGTGCCCACCCCGCCGCTGCCGCCCAAGCCGGACGGCGAGTTCGACATCACCGACCTGGAGTCGGCGGCCGGCTCCTCCGCGCCCTCCTCGGTCAGCACCGTCATGACGGCCACCTCCTACTGCGGGCCGAGCGTCCCCTCGACGGCCGGCGACACGTACTGACAGAAGGGACTTTTCCAATGGCTGAGAGCACGTACGTTCTGGGTGACGAGGACCGCAGGAAGTTCGCCAGGCTGGTGGCGGCGGCCTGGCAGGACGACGGCCTTCGTGGCCGCTACGAGAGCGAGCCCCGAGTCCAGTTGAGCCGTTACGGCATCGCCTACCCGGAAGGGGTGCCCACCCCGCCGCTGCCGCCCAGGCCGGAGGGCGAGTTCGACATCACCGAGCTGGAGTCGGCCGCCGGCTCCACGGTCGGCACGGCGTCCACGGTCAGCTCGCTGAGCTGCTGCGTCCCCATCGGCGACGAGGTCAGCGCCGCCGCCACCATCGGGGAGCCGTACCCGTTCCCGCCGGACACGCAATGAGCGAGCCGGTGATCGAGGTCTCGGAGCTCCGCAAACGCTACGGCCGGTTCACCGCCGTGGACGGCGTCTCCTTCGACGTCCGCGAGGGCGAGGTGTTCGCCCTCCTCGGCACGAACGGGGCAGGCAAGACCACCACGATCGAGATCCTGGAGGGCTACCTCACTCCCTCCGAGGGCACCGTGCGGGTGTTCGGCCAGGACCCGGCGGGCCGCCATGCCCCGCGCTCCAGGATCGGCCTGGTGCTGCAGGAGTCCGGGCTGTTCGGCGACCTGTCGGCGGCCGAGACGGTGACCGCCTGGAGCAGGTTCACCACCGGCGCCAGGCCGGTGGCCGAGGCGCTGGCGCTGGTGGGGCTGTCCGGCCAGGCCGGGACGCGGGTCAAGCGGATGTCCGGCGGCGAGCGGCGCAAGCTGGACATCGCGCTGGCCACGCTCGGGCGGCCCGGCCTGCTGTTCCTCGACGAGCCGACCACGGGGCTCGACCCCGAGGCCCGCCACAGGGTCCGTGACCTGGTCGGGGAGCTCGCGGCGGGCGGGATGACGGTGCTGCTCACCACGCACTACCTGGAGGAGGCCCAGGAGCTCGCCGGCCGGGTGGCGATCATGGACAAGGGCCGGATCGTCACCCAGGGCACGATGTCCGAGGTGCTGGGCCGGGGCTCCGGCCGGGTCGCCTTCGAGTTGCCCGGCGGCGTCTCGCCCGAAGGGCTGCCGGTGGGCGAGCGGGACACCCTCACCGTGACCGGCCGGCAGTGCGTGATCCTGACCGCCGAGCCCGAGTCGGTGGCGCACTCCGTACTGGGGTGGGCGCAGGTGCGCGGGGTGCGGGTCAGCGGCCTGGACGTGCGGCAGGCCACGCTCGAAGAGGTCTTCCTGGACATCGCGCAGGAGGTCACGACATGACCGCCTATACGTTCGCGCACTTCCGGCTGACCCAGAAGCTGTTCTGGCGCACCCCGATGTCGGTCGGGGTCGCCCTGTTCTTCCCCGTCCTGTTCGGCGGGCTGATGCCGATGATGCTGCCGGGCGGCACCAGGGACGGGGCGCCGGTGGAGGTCGCCATCATGACCGGCGTCATCGTGATGGGCGTCGCCATCCTGGGCTTCATGACGCTGATGGAGTCCTTCGTCATCCGGCGGCAGCTCCTGATACTCAAGCGGCTGCGCGGTACGGAGCTGCCCGACCTCGCCATCTTCGGCGGGGAGATCCTCACCGTGCTGTCGGTCGGCCTGCTGCAGCTCGTGCTGATCGTCGGCATCGCCCGGACGGTGCACGGGGTCGAGCTGCCGGCCAACCCCGCGCTGCTGGTGGTCACGGTGCTGTTCGGGCTGGCGGTGTTCGCCGCGATGGCGGTCGCGGTGAGCGGCAGGATCCCGGCGCAGGGCTCAACGGTCGTGGTGAGCCTGCCGTTCCTGCTGCTGGCCATCGGCCTGTCCGGGTTCGCCTACCCCGTCTCGGCGTTCCCGGACTGGCTGCGCACCGTCTCCTCCTTCCTCCCGTTCGGGCGGCTGGCCGAGGGGATCGGCATCGCCTATCTGGGGCGGGACCTCGCGGGGCACGCGGTGGGGGTCTTTGAGGGCTTTCTGGTCATGTGGCCGGCGTGGCTCGTCCTGGCCGCGTGGCTCGTCCTGTCGCTGCTCGCCGCGAAGAGGTGGTTCAAGTGGGAGCCTCGCAGAGGCTGAGGGGCGTCGGGCCGGGCACCGTACGGCTGGCCCGCGTCACGGCCGGGGTCTTCGTCGTCGGCATGGCGGCCTTCGCCGCCGTGCCGCTGGCGGAGGCGCTCGGCTCCTCCCCCGCCGCCCGGGCCGCCACCGCGGTCGTCCTCATCATCGGCCTCACCGGCTGCTACCTGTGGCTGGTGGTACGGGCCGTGCTCGACCTGGGTTCCCGGTGGGACCTGGTGGTGCTGGGCGGGATGTGCGCGGCGGCCCTCGCCGTACCGTTCGCCGCCGGGCCCACCTGGCTGAGCGTCGGGTTCATGCTGCCGCTCGCCTTCGCGGTCACGCTGCGGGGGCGGTGGGCGGCGGCGGGGTTCTTCGCCTCACTGGCCGCCGGGCTGGTCCTGCCGGCCTCGCCGGACCTGAGCTGGGTGCTGTTCGGGTCCCTGCAGAACCTGCTCACGGCCGGCGCGCTGGCCGGCCTGACGATCTTCGCGACCCTGCTCGCCGAGTTGCAGCGCACCCGTGAGGAGGCCGCCAAGCTCGCCATCGCCGAAGAGCGGCTCAGGTTCGCCCGCGAGCTGCACGACGTACTGGGGCACAACCTGTCGGTCATCGCCATGCGTACCGAACTGGGCACCCGGATCCCGCCCGAGGAGATCGGGCGGCTGCGCCGGGAGCTGACGGAGATCCACGACATCGCGCGGCGCTCGCTGCACGACGTGCGGGCGGTGGTCAAGGGCTATCGGGAGATGTCGCTGGAGAGGGAGCTGAGCGGGGTGCGCCGTGTGCTGGAGACGGCCGGCGTGCGGTGCGACTTCGCGGAGCTGCCGCCGTCGCTGCCGCCGGAGGTGCGCGTGGCGCTGGCCTGGGCGGTCCGCGAGGCGGCCACCAACCTGCTGCGCCACAGCGACGCCACGGTCTGCCTGCTCGGCGTCGAGCCGGACGGCGACCGGGTCACGGTAACGGTCGCCAACGACGGCGTCCGCACCGCCAACGGGGGTCGCGCCACCGACGGGAAGCGCACCGTTGACGGGGATCGCACCGTTGACGGGGATCGCGCCGCCGACGGGACGCGCGCCTTCGACGGGGGTCGCGCCACCGACGGGAAGCGCGCCTTCGACGGGGATCGCGCCGTCGATGCCGCTGGAGTCTTCGGCGAGGCCGGATCCGTGGGCGGGGCCGGAACCTTGGCAGAGTCCGAATCGTCCGTGGGCGGGAGCGGTCTGGCCGGGCTCGACGAGCGGCTCGCGCAGGTGGGCGGGAGCTGCGGACGACACACCGAAGACGGCTGGTTCACGCTGTCGCTGTACGTTCCCGGCCGTCCCATGACGGCGGCCGCACTCACCTCGGCAACAGGAGACCGGAGATGATCAAAGTTCTGATCGCGGAGGACCACGACCTCATCAGAGGCGCGCTGATCGCCCTGCTGTCGGAGGAACGGGACATCCGCGTGGTCGAGGAGGTGTCCAGGGGCGACCAGATCGTGCCCGCCGTCGTCGGCTCCAAGCCGGACGTGGCCCTGCTGGACATCGGGCTGCCGGGCATCGACGGCCTGGAGGCGGCGGGCCTGATCAAGGAGCTGGAGCAGCCGCCGCCGGTGCTCATCCTCACCAGCGTCGGCACGCCCGGCAACTTCGATCGCGCGATGGCAGCAGGGGTGCGCGGCTTCCTGGTCAAGGACGCGCCCGCGCACCGGCTCACCGACGCCATCCGGGTGGTGGCCAGGGGCGAACGTTACATCGACTTCGACGTGGCCGCCGACGGCGGCGAGCAGGAGATCAACACCAATCCGCTGACCGCGCGGGAGATCGCCGTGCTGTCGGCGCTCGCGGCCGGCCGGCGGGGCAGCGACCTGCGCGGCACGTTGGGCCTGTCGGCCCACACGATCAACAACTACCTCGCCGCCGCCCGCCTGAAGACGGGCGCCCGTACCGACGAGGAGGCCGTACGCATCGCGCGGGCCAACCGGTGGCTGGACGACGGATCGGTGCCCGCGGGGAGTTGATTCCCGGGCAGGGAAGGCGTCACGATCATTACGGAATCACCAGCTTCCGGGCAAAAGGGGAGTCCGCCTGTGGCGCAGGACAGTGAAGCTCAGGTCAGGTGGCTGACCACGGCCGTCGTCGCGGCGACCGGCGCGCTGTGGGGGCTCACTCCGCTCGCCTTCTTGATCACCGGTGACCTCTTCCGTGCCCTGCTGGCGGTCGTGCTGCTCGGCGGGCTGCTCGTGGTGTACGCCAGGATCGTCGCCCGGCACATAGCCGGGACCAGCCAGGGGCCGCACCGGGCGCGTACCTTCCTGCTGTTCGCCGTCGTCGTCTACGGGGCGATCCCGTTCCAGGGGTCCGTCTGGGTCTACACGCCGCTCATCGTCGCCACCGCCGGGCTGCTCCTGCTGCCCTTCCGGTACGGCATCGGCGTGCTCCTGGTCGTGGCCGCCGCCGAATATCCGCTGACGTTCGCGTCCCCCATAGCCGTTCCCCCGCTGGAGAGAAGCGCAGGCGTGCTCGTCGCCGCGGTGGTCGCGGCCGGCATCGTGCACTACGCGAGGTTCGTACGGGAGTTGCGCGAGCTACGGGTCGCCCTGGCCGAGATGGCCGTCGACCAGGACCGGCTGCGCCTGGCCGGGCAACTGCACGACCTGCTCGGCCAGACGCTGACGTCGATCACCCTGAAGACGGAACTGGCCCTGGCCCTGGTCGGCGTGGACCGGAAACGGGCGGCCGAGGAGTTGGAGGGAACGATCGCCATCGCGGTCGAGGCGCGCGACGAGATCGGCGACGTCGTGGCGGCCAAGCGCTCGCTCAACCTGGGCGCGGAGCTGTCGGCGGCCGTCGCGCTGATCGAGCTCACCGGCGCCGACTGTGATCTGCGCCTGGGCTTCAAGGAGATCGACGAGGAGATCGGCGACGCACTCGGCTGGATGGTACGCGAGGCGGCCACGAACATCGTCAGACACAGCGACGCCCGGCGCTGCCTGATCGACCTGGACAAGCTGGACGGGCGTATCCGCCTGCTGGTGCGCAACGACGGTGCCCGCCCCGAAACGGGCTCACGTTCCGGTTCGGGCCTCGCCGGCCTGCGCCGCCGGGTGGAGCGCCTGGGCGGCTCCCTGGAGGCTGAGGCCACGGGGGAATGTGGGTTCGAGGTGCGGGTGTGGCTGCCCGCCGTACATGATCGGGAGAGTGGTCACGGGTGATTCGCGTCCTACTCGCATTCGAAGCGCGGGAGTGGTCGCCCGCCGTACATGACCGGGAGAGTGGTCACCGGTGATTCGCGCCCTACTCGCATTCGAAGCGCGGGAGTGGTCGCCCGCCGTACATGACCGGGAGAGTGGTCACCGGTGATTCGCGTCCTGCTCGCAGAGGACCACGGCGTCGTCAGAGGCGCCCTGACCGCGCTGCTGAACCTCACCGGCGACATCAAGGTCGTCGGCGAGACCGGCCGCGGCGACCGGGTGGTCCCGCAAGCCCTCGCGTGCACCCCGGACGTGGCCGTCATCGACATCGAGATGCCGGGCACCGACGGCGTCGAGGCCACCCGCCGCCTCAGGCGGGCCATGCCGGCCTGCCGCGTCCTCATCCTCACCGGCCTGGCCAGCACCGGCCTGCTGCGGCGGGCGATGGACGCGGGGGCGAGCGGGTTCCTGCTCAAGGACGCGCCGACGGAGCGGCTGGCCGAGAGCATCCGCAGGATCGACCAGGGCGAGCGGGTGATCGACGCCACCCTGGCTCTGGCCGCGATGAGTGCCACGACGACCCCGCTCACGGACCGGGAGGCGGACGTGCTGGGACTGGTCGGCTCGGGAGCCACGACAGGCGAGATCGCAGCCGAGTTGCACCTGTCGACGGCGACGGTCCGCAACTACATCTCCAGCGTCATCACCAAGACGGGCGCCCGCAACAGGACGGACGCGGTCCGCATCGCCGTCGAATCAGGCTGGATCGAAGCCCTCCGCCCCACCTGACCACCCACCCGCCGACTCCCCCACCTGACCAACACCGACCTCCCGACCCTGATCAGCCACCGACCACCTCCCACACCCGCCCGACACCAACCACCTCCCCGCTCAACCAACACCGACCTCCCCCACCCCCGCCCGACCACCCGACCGACACCAGCCACCTCCCCGCTCAACCAAGACCGACCTTTCCCGCCCCTGACCGACCACCCGGCCTCCGCCACCACCCGACCGATCGCCCGCCCCGCCCCCACCCGGCCACCGAACCCCCCTCTCCCCAATCGGCCACCTATCTCCTGCGCCTGGCCGATCCACGAGGCGAACATGCGTTCGTGTCGATAATGTTCCGTCATGCCCCTCGAGCCTCGCCATCAGCTGGTGCCGGGATTGCACTACGTCTCCGATTGGCTTGCTTCCGACTCCTGCGCGACGTTGCTCTCCGCCATCGACGACGCCCCATGGTCGGCGCAGTTACGGCGCCGAGTGCAGCACTACGGTCACCGCTACGACTACGGCCGCCGAAGCGTGACGCGAGACGCCCAGGTCTCCCCCGCCCCGCCGATCCCGAACTGGGCCGGACAATACGCCGCGCGCCTGGTCAGCGAAGGGCTCATGGAGGCGGAGGCGGACCAGGTGATCATCAACGAGTACCAGCCGGGGCAGGGCATCAGCGCGCACGTCGACTGTGTGCCGTGCTTCGGCCCGGTCGTGGCCGCGATCTCCTTGGGGTCCGCCTGCGTCATGGACTTCACGCACCCCTCTGACGGCACCAAGGTGGAGGTTCCGCTGGCGCCGGGCAGCCTGTGCGTGATGACCGGCCCGGCCCGCTACACCTGGCGGCACAGCATCGCCGCGCGCAAAAGCGACCCCGCCGCAGTCGGCCGTGTTCCGCGTGGACGGCGGGTGTCCGTGACCTTCCGTACCGTCGCCTGACCTCAGTCCGGCAGTTCGGGCAGAGGCAGTCCCAAGGTGGCAGCCAGGTCGATCGTTCTGCGGGGTGTCGGGCATCGCTTGACCAGGTCGAGCCGGCCTTCACGGGCCTGGAACAGATACGAGGCCGCTGGATGCCGGCGCAGCTCGTCCGGGGCGAGCTCGGCGGCGGCGCGATGGGCCGCGGCCGCGAGGGCGGGCATCGACGACCGCAGTTCCGCGGCCCAGCCCGCGACCGCCTCCAGCCAGCGGCCCGCTTCGGGAGCCGAGGAGAAGCGTTCGATCATCCGGGTCAGCTCCGGCCAGGTGAGGTCGTACCAGGGCTTGGTCTTCAGTACGGGCAGTTGCCAGCGGCGCTTGGCTATCGACCAGTGATCCGCGTGCGCCCGCACCTGATGGATCGTGAAATCCGGCACGGACAGCGCGGTCAGGTTCCAGCCGTGGCAGGCGCCGGTGTCCAGGCCGAAGATCCGGCCGTCGCGGATCATCGGCTCATGCCCGGTCACATGGTGGCCGAACACGACCGGTTTGGCGTCGGTGTAGTGGTCGTGCCAATGGCTGTCCGGGAACAGCGCCGCGAGTTCGCGCTCGCCGCTGGTCGAGCCGCAGAGGATCTCCTCTTTCTGGTCGGCCGGTGCGATCTCGGGCAGCAGCGCGGCGTGGACGACGCGGACGTGCTCGTTCTCGAAGTGGTACGGCAGTGTCCGCATCCATTCGACCGTTTCGGCGTACCGGTCGCCGAGTTGCAGGCGCGTGATCTCCTGCGCGTAGGAGAAGATCCCGCGTACGTGCTTGCGCTCGTGGTTGCCCATGACCACGACCGAGTTCGGGCGCTCGCGAAAGAGCCCGACCACCTCGCCGGGCGCCGGGCCGCGATCGACCAGGTCGCCGACACTGACCAGCAGGTCGTCCGGGTGGAGGTCGGCCTTCTCCAGCAGTTCGAGTAGTTCGTCGAAGCAACCATGGATGTCGCCGACGATGACGGTACGCAGCACGTGGCGACCGTAGGGGGAGGCCGGTGCGGCGGGCAATCGAATATCGCACTCCTGGTACGGGTGTAGTACGCGGCTCGGTGACTACGACGCCGCGCGTACGTACGAGGCCATCTGCCGGATGACGACGGCGAACCGCCGGGCGGCCATTCTTGGACGTGCGTGCACAATCCGGTGACGGCCAGGGGGTTTCGTGAACGAGGTACCGCAGCACTTACGACGCGTCGGGCGATTCGGCACCGCGCGCCCGCTCGCCGCAGATTCGGGACGCTGATGTCGGTTCCCGTGTGGGTCTGGGGACAGTCGGTACTGTGGGCGCTGGCCCACGTCTACCTGTGGGCCCGCCTCGTCCGCGGCACCACGTCGCCCGGATCGGCCGCGCGCCGCGCGGGCACCGCCGTCGCCATGGTGCTCGCGACGTTCATCCCCGCGTCTCTGATCACGCCGTTCTTCTTCGGCCTGGCGGTGTCCGGGGCGATCGCCTGGCCGGGCAACATCTGGTACGGGCTGGCCATCTATCTGCTCATCCTGCTGCTCCTCGCCGAGCCCGTACGGCTGGTCGCGGCAGTCGTCAGGAGGCGCCGGGCAAAGAAACGGGACATCGTCCCGGATCTAGAAGGGCGCGCGTTCCTCGTTCACTCGATCGCGGTGACGACCGGGGCGGCGGCACGGGACGCCGTCCCGGATCCGGCTCGGCGCGTGTTCCTGGCGCGCTCGATCGCGGTGACCGCCGGGGCGACGGCGTCCGGCCTGGTCGGTTATGGCATGGTGAACGCCCTGGGGCCGCCCCATCTCGACCGCGTCACCGTACGGCTGCGCCGTGGCGGCCCGAAGGCGGGCGGGCTCCGGATCGCCCTGGTCGGTGACATCCATCTGGGGCCGATGCTGGGACGAGCGCACACCCGGCGCATCGTCGACATGATCAACGGGACCGGCGCCGACCTCGTGGCGATCGTCGGGGACCTCGTCGACGGCACCGTCGAACAACTCGCCTCCGCCGCCGCTCCCCTGCGCGACCTGCGCTCCCGGCACGGCACGTTCTTCGTCACGGGCAACCACGAGTACCTGTCGGGGGCGGCCGAGTGGATCGAGGAGCTGCGGGAGCTGGGGGTCCGGCCGCTGCGCAACGAGCGCGTGGAACTGCCCGCCCTCGACCTCGCCGGGGTGAACGACGTGACCGGCGCCCAGCAGGACGACGGTCCCGATTATGCCCAGGCTCTCGGCGACCGCGACCCATCGCGCCCGGTGGTCCTGCTGGCCCACCAGCCCGTACAGGTGAACGAGGCGGCCCACTACGGCGTGGACCTGCAGTTGTCCGGCCACACCCACGGCGGCCAGTTCGTACCGATGAACCTGATCACCTCGTTGGCGCAGCCGACACTCGCGGGGTACGGGCGTTTCGGTGGCACGCAGCTCTATGTGACCAAGGGAGCGGGGTTCTGGGGGCCGCCGGTGCGCGTCGGCGCGCCACCGGACATCACGATCGTGGAACTCGCGATCTGAGCGCCCACTTCGGCACGGCACGCGGCTGAAACGGCATCCGACGAGGCGGCTGATGAGGATCGCTGACGGCCGCCGCCGACCATCGCAACTGACGATCGCCGTTGAAGGCCACCGCCGACTGGCGCACCTGACGGTCGCCGTTGAATACCTCCGTTGACGGCCGCCCCTGAAGGCCGACGTCACAGCCGCCGCCGAAGGCCGCCGTTCACAGCCGTCCCTCGTTGAAGGCCGGCCGTGAGGAGAGCCCGAGAGCTGCCGAGCCAGGCGCCCTTGCGGGCACTTCCTGGTCCAATAAGGTGAGAAGGAAGCCCTCGGATGGCCTCACGGCCGGACGTTTCGGTGCGCGATCGCTACCGTAGCAGGCGTGGTACGCGTGCTACGGCCGGATAATACAGATATGACGGTCGACGCCTGAGTGAGCTGGTCATCCCTTCGAAAGCCGTTGCCGAGCCGCCTCCCACGGCCGCACCTCATCGTCGGTGTCTTCCTCGTACCAGCCGGTTCCCGCGATCCAGGTCTCCAGCCAATCGGCCAAGCTCGCGGAGTCGACGCCCCACGCGCGATGCCAACCGTCGCTGATCCCGTTCGGTTCGATGAGCAGGACGGTGGCCTCCGAGCTGCGGCAGTCCACGGCGGCGTACATGCCGCATCCCCAGGCCAGGATGGGCAGCACGTCCGACGGCCAGCGGACGTCACCGCCCGGCTGCGAGATCGCCCGTTCCTTTCGGTAGACGTTCACCACGGTGTCGCCCTCGCCCAGGAGCGGGAGAAAGCCGATAGTCGGGGCCGAAACCGCCGTTCGCCACCTCGCGGTAGAGGCGTGCGAGCAGGCCGAGAAGCCGGAAGCCCAGGAGGCGTTCCGCCTCGGCCAGTTCCTCCGCCGTCGCGGCCGCAGGCAGGTGCTCCGCCGTCCCCATTGGAGACAAGAGCCCCACCGTCCCCATTGGAGACAAGAGCCCCACCGTCCCCATCGCAGGCAAGAGCCCCACCGTCCCCATCGCGGGCAGGTGCTCCGCCGCCCCCATCGCGGGCAGGTACTCCGCCGTCCCGGTCACTCGGCGGAGCAGGTCGTCTGCGTCGTTTACGGGGGCGATCCTGTCAGCCGCCTGCGACAGCTCAGCCGGTGGTTCCGGTCAGTTCGTTCGGGGGCTGGGGCAGCGGGGCGGACTTGGTGATCTTGCCGGAGGTGAAGTCGATGGCGTGCACCTGCTTGCCCGCCGGGTCGCTCACATAGACGACCTGGTCGCGGGTGAAGATGTTGGGCCTGGGCTGCTGCCATTCCAGCGGCTCCTTCCACTCGTCGAGGACCTTGATGGTCCGGGTGACCTTGGCGGCGACCGGGTCGATCACGTGGACGGCGCCGTCGGTGCCCAGGACGAGGGCCTCGCCGCCCGGACCTCGGGCCAGGGAGCGGAAGGTGTAGCTGGTGCCGAGGTCGACCAGTTTCAGGGTCCCGGTTTCGGTGTTGATGAGGGAGATCTGAGTGGGACGCTCCAGTTCGGCGTCGGGATCCTTCTTGTAGTCGCCCAGGACGATGGGCGACAGGTCCGTGCCGGACTGGTTGCCGATGCGGCCGTACTCGCCGGGGCTCTTGATTTTGGTGATCTTGCCGGACTTGTAGACGAGGACGCCGTTCTCGCAGCCGATCACGACGGCCTCACCCTGGGCGGTGGCCTCGCCGTGGACGCCCGGGCAGTCCTCGCTGCGGGTGACCTCCTTGCGGTCCTTGCCGAGGACGAGGATGCCGGTACGTTCCTCCTCGGTGCCGATCGTGACGACCAGTTCGCCGTTCTCCAGCTCGATGGCGACACCGTGGTGCGGGGCGGCCGCCTTGTAGACCTCGCCCTTGGGCAGGCCGGTGGCCAGTTCGCGAGGGTCGAAGAGGGTCACCTCACCGGTGCCGTCGGAGAACAGGACCGTGGTTCCGGCGTGCCTGACCACGTGACCGGGCTTGGCGCCCTTGAACTCGTCCTGCTTGAGGGTGGCGGAGACGGCGTCCAGGACGCGGAAGCCGGTCGACGTGGACACCAGGACGTGCCGCTCGTCCCCGGCGGGGTTGACGCGGTTGTATCCGGGGACGGGAATGTCCTTGACCAGGTCGAGGGTCCGGCCGTCGAGGACGTACAGACCGCCGGAGTAGGTGGTGACGAGGGGAGCCGCTGCCGTTTTGACGGAAACGGCGGCGGGGGCGGTCGCGGGCTGCGGCGTGCCGCAGGCGGTGAGCAGGAGGGCCGTCGCGAGGAGGGCGGTGGTACGTGACCGCATGGTCATGTGACGTGCACCTTTCGGGTGAGAAGGGGTTTCAGCGGCCGTTGAGGCCGTCGGCCATGGCCTTGGTGTTGGTGCGGATCATGTCGATGTACGTGGCCGCGCCCGGCGACCGGCTGCTCAGCGACTCCGAGAACAGGGGCACGACCTTGACGTTCAGGCCGGCCTCGGCGGCGAGCACCTGGGCGAGGCGGTCGGGCTGGGAGGAGTCGGCGAAGATGGCCTTGACCTTGGTCCGCTGGATCGCGTCCTTGAGCGACTTCAGGTCCGAGGCACTCGGGGAGGCCAGCGTGGTCCCGCTGGGGATCACGGCGCCGACGACCTGGAAGCCGTACCGCTGGGCGAAATATCCGAACACGTGGTGGTTGGTCACCAGGCGGCGCGCGCCGGGCGGGATGGTGGCGACCTGCTGCCCGACCCAGGAGTCCAACTGCTCGACCTGAGCCCGGTAGGCCGCGGCGCCGGACCGTACGGCGGCGGCGTCGACCCCGTCCACGTGCGCGATCACCTGCTCGGCGATCAGGTCCACGGCCTTGGCCATGCGCCCGGGGTCGGTCCAGAAGTGGGGGTCGGGCTTGCCCGCCGACTCGTCGGCGCTGAAGCGGATCGGGTCCGCCCGCTCCCCCACGGCCAGCGCGGGCACCCCGGCCTCCTTGGCGGCCTCGACGTGGCGCAGCACGCCCTCCTCCAGGCCGAGCCCGTTGTGGACGATCAGGTCGGCGGCCTCGATCCGCGCGGCCTCCCGAGCGGAGACACCGAACGAGTGCGGGTCGGAGTCCGGTTTCATCAGCACGGTCACCTCGGCCGCGTCGCCGACGATGGCGCGGGTGACGTCGCCGAGGATGTTCGTGGTGACGACCACCCGGGGCGCCCGGGCCCCGTCGCTCGCGCACCCGGCCGCCGCCGCGAGCACCGCGATCACCGTAAAGAGCCTGGTCAGCGCGTTCAACGTCCGGTCTCCGTCATGTACGTGGGCGTGAAGCCGGGCTTGAACGTGCGGGCGCGCCGGAGGTCGTCGTTGTAGTCGATCTCGTACACGGCCTTGCCCGCCGGATCGTTGACGTAGGCGCGGCTGGTGTCCACCTGGATGGCGGGGGCGCCGGTGAGCGGGGTCGCCAGGAGCTTCGTCGCGGCGGTCTCCTTGCCGGTAGCGGGATCGTGGGCGTGCAGGACACCGTCCTCGGTCAAGGACAGGACCGGCCCGTCCTCACCCACGGCGTTGACCGCGACCACGGGCCCGGTCTTGAGGAGCCTCCAGGTACGCGCGGCGACGTCGAGCACCCAGATCCCCTGGTCACCGGCCTTCGCCACCAGGGTCGAGCTGCCCGGACGGTGCCGGAACTCCTTCGCCCGGTCGCCCTCGGACGCCTCGTTCCGGATCTTCACCCCCTTGAACTTCTCGCCGACCAGGAGAGCCCCGTCGGCGCACCCGAACACCACCCCCCGCCGCGTCACCGCCGTCCCTTCCGCGTCCTCGCAGGCACCGACGTCGTCGCCCCCTTCCACCCGCACGGCGCCGGCCTCGGCCACCAGCAGCCGCCCCCGGTACGGCACGGCCGCCGCCGCGTTGCGAGTACCGGTTTCGGCGAGTTCGCCCTTCTCCATGCGGGCGCGGTCGAGCAGCCTGACCGTGCCGTCACCGGACCGGACGACCGTGGTCGCCGTGTCGGCGACGGTCTCGTACGGAGGCCGCCCGGCGATCGTGCCGAGGTCGCGCGGCGTGGTCCGGTAGTAGTGGAAGTGATCACCGTGGTCGACGGCCCAGGCGCCACCGTCGACCACGCGCAGCCCGCCCGCACCGGCGTCGAGGTAGGCGAACCGGCCGTCACCGGTGATCCCCCGCATGTCCCGGCCGACGTCGGCGATCGCGGTGGCCCGCTCGGTGAGCAGGTCGAGCAGATGAACCTTGCCCGTATCGGCATCGGCCAGCACAAGACGGGACTGGGGCTCGGACATCTCTTCGGCGCCCTCGACGTACCCGTGCGGAACCTCTGCACGGGGAACGGGGGCGCTCGCTTCCGTACCGCAGCCGGCAAGCAAGATCACGGCCGCCGCCGTCAGGGCTTTCGACATCACGCGACCGCCCTCCGGGAGCGCCGTGCGAAATCGGCCAGGGCCGACAGGAAGAACAGCCCCACGGCCACGGCCGCGATCGTGGCGCCCGCCGCCGTGGCCGCGTACCACGACACGATCAGCCCGATCACCGTCGAGGCGATCCCGAGCAGCGCCGCCCCGAGCATGACCGTCGGAATCCGGCGCGCCCACAGCGCGGCGGCGGCCGGCGGCCCGATCAGCAGGCCGAACACCAGCAGCGTGCCGACGATGTGGAACGACGCCACGATCGCCAGCGTCACCAGGCCGAGCAGCAGAAAGTGCGCCAGCCGTGGACGCATCCCCAGCGTGTACGCCTTGCGCGCGTCGAACGCGAGCGCCACGAACAGCCGATGACCGAGCACCGCCACCGCCGCCGTGACCGCGAGCGCCACGCCCAGCCCGGCCAGATCCTGCCCCCGGACCGCCAGCACGTCCCCGAACAGAAACCCGGTCAAATCCACCGCGAACGACTGAGAATGCGACACCACGATCACGCCGAGGGACAACATCCCCGCGAACAGCAGGCCGATGCTGGTGTCCTGCGACAACCGGGGCGACCGGCTGAGCACGCTCACCCCGAACGCCATGCCGCCCGCACTGAGCAGCGCTCCGAACAGGACGTTCACCCCGGCCACGGACGCGAGCGCCACGCCGAGCAGCATCCCGTGCGACATGGCGTCGCCCAGGAAGGCCATGCCGCGCAGCACCACCCACGTCCCGGCGAGCGCGCAGAGCAGCGACACCAGGATGCCCGCCCACAACGCTTGCCGGACAAAAGACACCTGAAAGGGATCAAGCAACCAATCCATGACGCCAGACTCTACAATGAAAACCGTTGTCACTTTCAAGTGGAGGTCTCATGCACGGCACGGACGGGGTCGTGATCAGCGACGTCACGGCGGGTTACGGCAGCAGAACGGTCCTGTACGGGATCACGGCCCGCCTGCCCCGCTCCGGCGTAACCGCCGTGGTCGGCCCGAACGGCTCGGGCAAGTC
The DNA here is from genome assembly GCF_900108335.1 of Nonomuraea solani. GTDB lineage: Bacteria > Actinomycetota > Actinomycetes > Streptosporangiales > Streptosporangiaceae > Nonomuraea > Nonomuraea solani. Next base: position 117,116 of record NZ_FNVT01000023.1, on the reverse strand, counting down.
GACGCTGCTGGGCGTGCTGGCCGGAGTCGTACGCCCGTCGCGCGGCACGATCGACCACGCGAACCCCGGCCGCCCCGCCTTCGTCGTCCAGCGCGACGCGGTCTCCGACTCACTCCCGATGACCGTGCGGGACACGGTCGCCATGGGCCGCTGGGTCCTGCGCGGTCCATGGCGGCGCCTGACGGCACTCGACCATTCGGTGATCGACGCCTGCCTGGCCGCGCTGGACGTCTCCGACCTGGCCGGACGGCAACTGAGCACGCTGTCGGGCGGCCAGCGCCAGCGCGTACTCGTCGCTCAAGGGCTGGCCCAGGAGTCCGGCCTGCTCCTGCTGGACGAGCCCACGACCGGGCTGGACATGAGCGCCAGAGAACACATCTCCGGCGCGCTCGACCGCGAGAGGGCGCGGGGCGTCACGGTGGTCCACACCACGCACGACCTGGAGCTGGCGCTGCGCGCCGACCACTGCCTGCTCCTTGAGGACGGGCGCCTCCTGGCGGAGGGGCCTCCCGGCTCCGTGCTGACCTCGCAGGCACTGGGCCAGGTGTTTCACGGGCTCAGCTCCGTACCGAATCTGTAGGGATTATGTGCGGCTCTTTTCTAGAGTGCCGATCACCGAGTCAAGTTCTCAGAAAGGAGCCGGCATGTTCGGTTCGTGGCAGAGCGGCACTGGTGTGGTCCGGACGATCGCGGTCATGGCCGTCGTGACGAGCGCGCTCTCCATAGGTGGGGTCGCGACGGCGGAGGTCGCTCGCGAGGCGTGTACGTACCGTCCGACGCGTCTTGCCGGGCTGCCGGGCGCCGGCAACGACTTCGCCCACGTGACGTCGACGGACGGGGCGGGTCACTTCGCCGGGATGGGTTACTGGGGTCCGCCGGACGAGCTCACGTCCCACATCGGCCTGGTCTGGAAGGACGGCCAGGTGGTGGGCAACTTCGGCGGCCTCAGTACGGTCAGCGACGTCAACCGTTCCGGCACCGCCGTCGGCGGGACCGAGTCGCTGGAGCCGTTACTGCTGCACAACGGCACGCTGAGCAAGATGGGCCGGCCGCCCGGGAACACCCGGTTTTTCGCCCAGGCGAGCGCCATCAACGACGCCGGCCTGATCGTCGGCGGCGCCAAGTTCGACGATGGCACCGAGCACGCCGTGGCGTGGAAGGCCGACGACCCGCGCAACCCGTGGGACCTGGGCGTCACGGGGCGGGCATGGGCGCTGAAGGACATCAGCGACAGCGGCGAGCTCGCGGGCACGATCCAGGCGGGCGCCCGCACCCGCGCGGTGACCGGCACCGTCGGCACCGGGCTGCGGCAGCTCGGCGGCGTCGATCCCGCCGCCGACAGTTCGGCGACCGACATCGCGGGCTCGTACATTCTCGGCAAGGGCACCATTCCGGGCCGGGCCGCCGGTTGGGTGCTGTGGCGGGACGGCGTACCGAGCCCGCTGTCCACCACCGCGACGCTCCAGGACGTGAACAGCTCAGGGGTGGTGGTCGGCTACGAGATGACCAACAGCGTCCCGACCTCGGCCGTGGTCCTGAACGGCACCACCCGTACGGTGCTGCCCCCGCTGCCGGGGTACCGCTACGCCGACGCGTTCGCCGTCACGGAGGACGGCAGCGTCGCGGGGCGGAGCCATGACGGCCAGTACTACCAGTCGGCGCCGACCGTGTGGACCTGCGTCTGACCGCTCTCCCGATCAGGCTCACCCACCGGGAACACCTCGTCCCACAGCAGGACCTGCTCGCGAACTCGAAAAGGCACGCGCCGTGACCACCATGAACGGGCACGCCGTTCATGAGCATCGGCCGTTCGCCATGGCCAGGGCGGTGGCAATGCCCTGGCCATGGGTGCCCGGTAGTGGCGGCCGACCGGATCGTGCCGCCGATGTAGTGCTCCAACCCCGTCAGATAGTCCGCCAGGCCGGGCTGAACCCCGTCCGGAGATGATGCTGTTGGAGATCAAGGCGGCGACCTCGGTGATCGCCTGGGCGGGGCCGAGGTCTGTTCACATGGCCCTCCGGCAAAGAGCTCTTCGTGATCGACAGGGTGGCGGTCTGATGCCAGCGCCACGCCAAGAGGAACGGTGTATGATCCCCGACCGCGAGGCACCTGCGGGGGGAAGGATGTGCAGCGTATGGCGGACTTCGAGCGCCGCAGCGATGAGGAGCTGGGCGCGTTGCGGGCCCTGGCCGAGCGTGTGGCCTTCGAGCTCGACAGGGCAGGGCTTCCCATCATCACCGGCTCAGAGACCAGGCCGGCGGGCGGGGCCGAGCTCGAACTGGATCCAGGCGACGACAGCGCGGGAGGCCTTTACCTCCATTGGCGCAACGCGCACCTCCTTGCCGACGAAGTCTCGGAACAACTCCTGGGCGGGAGGCTTTCGAGCCCGCTGATCGACCATGCGGGCCGTATCGGTTCCGCCATGTGCGAGGCGATGATCAAAATCCTGGAATCGAGCGGAATAGGCGCCGGCATGTCGACCGACGACCTCCGCCCCCTTTCGGTCCGTGTGCACGAAGGCGGCCACCGGCCGCTCGGGTGAGCCCTGCACTGGGCGTGGTGCCACTGCTGCCGTGGCTGATGGAGTCTCCGACGATCATGAGGTTGACGACACTGATCGTTGCTCCAAGGTCACACCACCCTGTGACGATCGTAGGTAGTGAGGTGAATCACCCTCATCGCCGTCACAACCCGCGGCCCTCTTCCGTCTTGTGAGTAGGCAAGGTCAAGGAGGGTCACATGCGTACATTGCCGGCCAAGCTCCGCTCGTTCCAGTTCTCCCACTGGTCGTTCATGTTCGCCGAAATCGCCGTCTGGTCGTTCGTCGTTCTGGCGGTGACCGGGGCGGTGCTGATGGCGTTCTACGACCCCAGCATGTCCCAGGTGACCTATGACGGCTCGTACGGCCCGCTGCGCGGACTCTTCGTCAGCAAGGCCTTCGACTCGACCATGGAGCTGAGCCTGGAGGTGCGCGGTGGCCTGCTCATCCGCCAGATCCACCACTGGGCGGCGCTCATCTTCGTGGCGGCCGTCGTGCTGCAGTTGCTGCGCATGTTCCTCACCGGGGCGTTCCGCCGTCCACGCACCAGGCAGTGGCTGATCTGGGTGACGCTGCTGGCCTTGGGCATGGCCGCGGGCGAGACCGGCAACGCCCTGCCCGACGACCTGCTGTCGGGTGGCAGCCTGTGGCTCATCATGTCGGTCGTCCAGTCCATCCCGGTGGTGGGAACCTGGGTGCTGTCGCTGCTGTTCGGCCCGGACTTTCCCGGCGACAGGATCATTCCGGTCATGTACGGGGGGCACCTGCTGGTCGCGGTCATCATGGCCGGGCTGCTGATCGCCCGCGAACTGATGGTGCGCAGGCACGGCCACACCCGTTTCGTCGCCTCGATCCCGGCACGCCGGAGCGCACGCCCGGCGATGGCGCTCGCGACGATCGGCATGCTGATCATCCTCGGGTTCGGCTTCCAGATCGCCCCCATCTGGCTGTACGGCCCCGCCAAGCCGACGCAGATCTCGGCGGGCTCGGTTCCCGACTGGTACATGGGCTTCCTCGACGGCGCCCTCCGGATCATGCCCGCCTGGGAACTCACCCTCGGGAACTACACGCTCAGCCTCGCGGTCCTGGTCCCCACGCTGGTGATCCCCGGGATCTTCTTCACCGCCCTGGCCGCGTACCCGACGGCCGAACGCTTCTTCCTCTCGCGTCGCGTCCGCCGCGACAAGGTGGGCCGCCCCAAGGTCACACGCCGCGAGACGCTCGCGCATGACGTGCTCGATCGGCCACGCGACACACCGGTGAAGACGGCCATCGCGGCCACCGGCGTCACGTTCTACGGCCTGCTCTGGGCGGCCGCGGCCAACGACCAGATCGCCCACCAGTTCCACCTCACCGTCGACGATGTGACGATCTTCTTCAGGTACGCCGTGCTCATCGGCCCCGTCATCGCTTTCGTCATCACCCGATGGATCTGCCTCGCGCTTCAGCAGACGGATCGCCACGTGGCCGAGCACGGAGTGGAGACCGGGATCATCACGCGGTCCACGGACGGCGGATTCCACGAACGGCTGGAGCCGGCGCAGCGGGAAAGCCGGGAACCGGCGCTGCGGTAAGCCTGACGGGAGGCGCTGTACAGCATGCCAAGTCCCAAAGCCTTGACTACGCAAAGTAATGATTCGATGATTCTTCGTAGTTGATCGGCTGTCGGCCGCACCGGCCGGAGGGGACAGGGCATGCTCACAGCGTTGCAGGAACGCAAGCTCGACAGGGCGTTCGGCCACATGGACGTCGACCGCAGCGGAGATCTCGAACTCGATGACCTCATCGCTCTGGGGGTCAGGGTGCTGGCCGCCTTCGGGGTCAGCCCCGACAGCGACCTGGGCCATCGCCTGTTCGGGACGTACACCGACTTCTGGGAGGTCCTGCTCGCCAAGATCGACCTGGACGGCGATCGCAAGATCAGCCGCGAGGAATACCGGCTCGGGATGAACACCGCCTTCATCGAAGATCCCGACGGCTACGAGCGGGCCCTGCGGCCGGCCATCCAGGCGACGCTCGATGTCACGGACGTCAACGGCAATCGCATGCTGGACCTGGAGGAGTTCCAGCGGTTCCAGTCCGCTTTCGGCACCAGCCCGGAGGATGCGGAGCTCGCCTTCCGGAAGATCGACACCGACGGCAGCGGCGCGCTCAGCATCGAGGAGCTGGTGGAGGCCGGTCGGCAGTTCTATCTCAGCGAAGACCCCGACCTGACCGGCAACTGGCTCTTCGGCCCGGTCTGAGTCAAGCGACAGCGGCCGCCTCTCACATCGGTGACAGGCGGCCTCAAGCTGAGAAGCGGGGGGTCATGCGGGAACCGTTGGCGATCGTGGGCGTCGGCTGCCGTCTGCCGGGCGGCATCGAAGATCTGGAGAGCTTGTGGGAGGCGCTGGTCGCCGGAAGCGATCTGGTGACGGAGGTGCCTCCCGATCGGTTCGATCCGGCGTGGTTCGTCGATCGCACGACCAGGCGGCACGGCAAGAGCTACACCGCACATGGGGCGTTCCTGGACGATCTTTCCGGATTCGACGCCGGCTACTTCGGGATCGCGCCGAAGGAGGCCGACCGGCTCGACCCGCAGCAGCGGCTGATGCTGGAGCTCGCCGTCGAGGCCCTCGACGACGCCGCCATCGACCCGGCCGGCCTCGCCGGGTCCGACACCGCGGTGTTCGTGGGCGTGTTCAACGGCGACTACGGCAACCTCCAGTGCCGCGATCCCGCGAGCCTCAACGCCTACTCGGTCGCCGGATGGACCTTCGGCAACACCGCCAACCGGGTCTCCTACTGCCTGGATCTGCGCGGTCCCAGCCTGGGCCTCGACACCGCCTGCTCCTCCGCGCTGGTCGCGCTGCACGAAGCGGCCCAGGCCGTACGCTCAGGGGAGTGCGGGATCGCCCTGGCCGGTGGCGTCAACGTGCTGCTCGACCCGACCTCGTTCGTCGGGCTGTCCCAGGCGTCCATGCTCTCGGCCCGCGGCAGGTGCCAGGCCTTCTCCGCCGGCGCCGACGGTTACGTGCGCGGTGAGGGCGCGGGCATGGTCGTGCTCAAGACGCTCGCCGACGCGCGGGCCGATGGCGACCGGATCCACGCCGTCCTGCTCGACACCGGCACCAACGCCGACGGCCGCACGCTCGGCCTGACCCACCCGGGCGTCGAGAGCCAGGCGCGGCTCCTCCAGACGATCTACGCGGACGTCGATGTGGACGACCTGGTCTACTGGGAGGCGCACGGCACCGGCACGCCGGTCGGAGATCCCGTCGAATGCGAGGCGGTCGGCCGGGCCGTCGGGTCGCGCCGCTCGCCGGGCAACGCGCTCCCGATCGGTTCGATCAAGTCGAACATGGGACATCTGGAGTCGGCGGCGGGCATGGCGGGGCTGATGAAGGCGCTTCTGGTGCTGCGGCACGGGCAGATCCCGCCCTCGCTGCACGCCGAGGTGCTCAATCCGGCCATCGACTGGGAAGGGCTGAGCCTGTCGCCGGTCCGCGAGCAACGGCGCACCGCGCAGGTGGAGCCGGCGCTCGCCGGAGTGAGTTCCTTCGGGTTCGGCGGTGTCAACGCCCACGCCCTGCTGGCCGCGCCACCGGCCCCGCCGGACATATCCGGTACGGCGGGGCCGGTGGCGCGAGTCGTACCTCTGATCGTTTCCGGGCGGACCCCGGCCGCCGCGACGGAGCTGGCGCTGCGCGTGGCCGACCGGTGCGAGACGATGCGGCCCGAGCGGTTCTACGACCTGGCCTACACCCTCACCCGTCGCCGCGGCTTGCGCGAACACCGGGTGTCGGTGCTCGCCGCCGGCCCCGCGGAGGCCGCCGGGCTGCTGCGGGAGGCCCAGCCGGCCGCGGCGGCGCAGGATGGCAGGATCGCCGTCGCCTTCGGCGGCGCGGGCACCCCGTGGCCGGGCATGGCCGACGATCTCATGGCGGCGGATCCGGATTTCCGCGACACGATCAAGCACATCGGCAAGCTGCTGTCCAGGCACGTGACCTGGTCGCTGGAGGCCGAGATGGCCGTCCCGGCGAGCCGTTCCCGGCTGGCGACCGCCGAAGTCGGCCAGCCCGCGATCTTCGCCATGCAGATGGGAATCCTCCAAGTCCTGAAAAAGCGGGGCCTGGTGCCTGATGTTGTTTTCGGGCACAGCGTGGGAGAGATCGCCGCCGCCTGCGCGTCCGGAGCGCTCGACCTGGAGAACGCCGTCCTGCTCTGCGCCGAACGCGGCCGGGCCCAGCAGCCGGCCATGGGCCAGGGCGGCATGGCCGCGGTGGGCCTGCCCCCCGACCAGGCCGCGGAAGCCATCGAGCCCTACGACCTCGAGATCGCCGCGATCAACAGCGACCGTGACGTGACGGTCGCGGGCTCCGGTGAGGCGCTGGAGCGGCTGGAGGCGGAGCTGGCGGGCAAGGGCGTCTTCTTCCGGCGCCTCGCCGTGGACTTCGCCTTCCACAGCCGGGCCATGGACCCCGTCCAGGCCGGCCTGACCACGGCACTGGCCGGGCTGACACCCATGTCCCCGGCCATCCCGATGATCTCGACGGTCACCGGCCGGCCGGTCGACGGCCCCCTGGACGCCGCGTACTGGTGGCGCAACGTCCGTCAGCCGGTGCTCTTCGGCCAGGCGGCCGCCCACCTGGCGGACGCGGGCTTCCGCATCTTCCTGGAGGTCGGCCCGCACCCCGTCCTGCAGACCTACCTCAAGCGGGCCGGCCGGCAGGTCACCGTCCTGCCCACGTTGCGGCGCGGCAAGCCGGGCGCGCCGGCGGTCCGTACGGCTGTCGCCGCCCTGCTCGCCGCCGGCGCGAAAGCCGACTGGACGGCGTTCTTTCCCCGTCCAGGACGGGTGCTCGACCTGCCCGCCTACCCCTGGCAACGCGAACGCCACTGGAACGGCGAGGCCGCCTGGTGGGCGCCCCGCCTGGAGCACCCGCTGCTCGGAGCGCGTACGCAGGCGCTGGACCCGACGTGGAGCGCCCCGATGGACCCGGCCAGGGTGCCCTGGGTGAACGATCACCGGGTGGCCGGAGCCGTGGTGATCCCGGCGGTCGGGTTCGTCGAGATGGCTCTCGCGGCCGGCGCGGAGACGCTCGACGGCCCGGTCGAGGTGGTGGACATGGAGGTGCTGCGCCCGCTGACCATCCCCGAGAAGCAGGCCCCCCATGTCCAGGTCTCGGTCTCCGAGGGAGGAAGGGTGCGGATCGCCTCCAGGACCAGCGCGCAGGAGGAGTGGCAGGTGCACGCCCGATGCCGGGTGCGTCAGGCCGTCTCGGCAGCCGTACCAGAGGCACCGGACCCAGCGGTGGATACGGCGGTGGAGCTCGGAGCGGACGAGTATTACGCCCTCGCGACCCGGGCCGGCTTCGACTACGGGCCGGCGTTTCGTGGGGTGCGGAGTGTGCGCATCTCGGGCGCGCGATCGCTCGGGCACTACCGCTTCGCCGAACCGGCCGGCGCCTACCAGGCACATCCCGCGCTCGTCGACGCCGCCCTGCAGACCGGGCTGGCCATCCTATGGCAGCACGGCTTGTGGCAGCACGGCTTGTGGCAGGACGGCTTGTGGCAGCACGGCTTGTGGCAGGACGGCGACGAACCCGCCGCCTACGTCCCGGTCTCCTTCGAACGCGTCAGGCGATGGCGGCAGCCACCCGGCACGGGCCTGGTCCACGCCCTGCTCCGGCCGCAGACCGACCCGCGCGAGGCTGTCGTGGACTTCACCATCACCGACACCTCGGGGGTGGTCGTGATGGAGCTGACCGGTTGCCGGGTGCGCCGCCTGCCAGGGGAGGAGGCCCCCGCACGGCATGTGACCGTCCTGCGGGCGGCCCCGCGACCCGGTACGGCGGCCGGCGCGGGCATCGCCATGTCCGATCTGCTCGCCGCGGTGGAACCGCACCGCCTCGGCCTGCGCGAGCGGCTGCGGGCCCGCCGCGACCGGCACGCGCGGTTCATGACCGCCTACGGGCGGCTGGCCGCCCACTTCACCGTCCAGGCGATGCGTGACCTGGCCGGCGAGAGATGGAGCCTCGACGACCTGGTTTCAGCCGGGATGCGGCCGAAGTACCTCCGGCTCGCCCGTACCCTGTGCGCCCAGGCCGGCGAGCTGTGCGAGCCGGCGGGCGAAGGGGCCTGGCGGGCGATCGGCCGCCCCGACCCCGGCCCGATCTTCGCCGACGCCCTGTTCGAGTTCCCGGAATACGCGGCCGAGGTGCAGCTCCTCGGCCGATGCGGGCGGCACCTGACCGAGGTGCTGCGGGGCGCCAAGGATGCCGTCGAAGTCGTCTTCCCGCAGGGCGGGCTCCAGGCCGCCGAACATTTCTACGACAGCGGCCCAGTGCTGCGCCCCACCAATCTGCTGGCCCGATCCGTGCTCGGGGAGCTGGTCGCCGCCTGGCCCGCCGGCCGCCCGCTCCGCGTCCTGGAGGTGGGTGCCGGGACCGGCGGGATGACCGCCGCCCTCCTGCCCCTGCTGCCGCCCGAGCGAACCTGCTACACCTTCACCGACCTGTCCCCTGCCTTCCTCACCTCGGCGGCCGCCCGGTTCAAGGCCTTCGATTTCGTCGACTACCGCGTACTGGATCTGGAGGAGGATCTCCCAGAGCTGGAAGCGAGCTTCGACGTCGTCATCGCGGCCAACGTCGTGCACGCCACCACGGACCTGGAGGCGACGCTCGGCCGGATCGCCCACCTGCTGGACGATCACGGTTTCCTGTTGCTGGGTGAGACCCTCGACGCGGGCCCGACGACCATGATCTTCGGCCTGCTGGACGGCTGGTGGTCGGCCACCGACACCGCCCTGCGCCCCGGCGGCCCACTGATCCGGGCAGCCGACTGGCTGCGGCTGCTGCCGCGATGCCGGCTCGCGGAACCTGCCGAGCTGCGCGCGGAGGACGAACCGGCCGGCATCGACACCGCGCTCTTCCTGGCCACCCGCGAGCCGAGAGCCGAGGCGGCTCCCCCGGCGCCCCCGGCGCCCGTCACGGCCGTCACGCCCGTCACGGCCGTCGCGCCCGTCACGCTCAGCGCGCCCGTCGTCGCCGGCGGCTGGGTGATCGTCACCGAATCGGGCCGCGACCAGGCGCTGGCCGAAGCGGTGGCGGGCGAGCTGACCCGAGCGGGCGCCCAGGCCACCGTCTCCACCGGCCCGGGAAGCGCACGCCACGTCGTCTACCTCCTCGACGGCGACCACGCCGCGGCGGACGCCGACCCGGCCCACTGCGCGCAGCGGGTCGTCTCGGCCGCCACGACCTTCGGCGCGATCGCCGCCGCCCTGGCACCGGACTCCGCGCTCTGGCTCGTCACCCGCCCGTCGGGGACGTTCCCCGCTCCGGAACGGCCGGACTTCCCCGGCGACGCCGCCCTGTGGGGAGTCGCCCGCTGCGTGGTCAACGAGATGGCCGGGCTCACCGTACGGAAGATCTCCCTGGAGCGTGGCGCACGCGACGCCGAGCGGCTCGTGGCCGAGCTGCTCGCGCAGGACGAAGAGGACGAGGTGGTGCTGACCGCCCACGGCCGGTTCGTACCGCGGCTGCGCCCGGCGCCGGAACCCGCCGCGAGCGGCGCCGAGCCGCGCGTCCTGCGGCTGCGCAACCAGGGCTCGGCCTATCGCCTGGACTGGGCGCCCATGGCCGTACCCGTGCCGGGCCCCGGCCAGGTGACGATCGAGGTCCGGGCGGCGGGCGTCAACTACCGCAACGTGCTCTGGGCGCTGGGCAGGCTGCCCGCCGACGCGGCGGGCGGGCCCAGCCACGAACGGGTCTACGGCTTCGACTGCGCCGGAGTGGTGACCGCGGTCGGCGCGCAGGTCCAGGACCTCGCTCCCGGCGACCGCGTCTTCGCCACCGCCGAACACCCGCTCGCCTCGCACGTCGTACTGGAGCGTGCCGCGCTGGCCCGCATTCCGGACACCATGGGGTACGGCGAGGCCGCCACGCTGCCCGTGGCCTTTCTGACCGTCCGCCTCGCTCTCGCGGATGATGCCGTACGGCTCGCGCCGGACGAGACGGTGCTGGTGCACGGCGCCTCCGGTGGCGTGGGCCTGGCCGCGATCCAGCACGCCAAGCTGGCCGGAGCCCGGGTGATCGCGACCGCGAGCACTCCCGGCAAGCGCGACCTGCTCAGGATGCTGGGCGTCGACCACGTCCTGGACTCACGCAGCCTGCGCTTCGCCGCCGAGGTCAGAGCCATCACCGCCGGCCGGGGCGTGGACGTGGTGCTGAACTCGCTCGCGGGCGACGGCCTGGCCCGCGGAGTGGAGCTGCTGCGTCCCCGTGGCCGCTTCGTCGAGCTGGGCAAGCACGATCTCTTCTCCGACGGCAGGCTGGCGCTGAGCCTGCTCCGCGGCAACATCTCGTTCGTCACCGTCGATCTCAAGCAGATCGCCGAACGGGTGCCCGACGTGGCGTACCGGCAGTTCGAGGAGATCGCGCGCCTGGTCGCGGCGGGCACATATCGGGCACTCCCGTACCGGAGCTTCCCGGAAGAGCGCGTCACCGAGGCCTTCGATCAGATGCGGCATTCCCGGCATATCGGCAAGCTCATCATCGAGTTCGAGCCGTCGGCACCGACCGCGGAACCGCGCATACTGGATCCGCGCGGGCTGGATCCGGGCGCGGTCTATCTGGTCACCGGCGGGCTGGGCGGGTTCGGCGCGCAGGCGGCACACTGGCTGGCACGACAGGGTGCGAAGCGGATCGCACTCACCAGCAGGCGCGGCCTGGACGGGCCGGAGGCGCGCCAGACCGTGGCGTCGCTGACCGCGCTGGGCGTGGAGGTGACCGCGCACCGGGCCGACGTCACCGACCTGGAGGCGATGCGCGCGATAACCGGACCCGAGGTCAAGGGCGTGGTGCACGCGGCGATGGTGCTCCAGGACGCGCCGCTGACGGAGCTGACGCCGCAGCTCCTGCTGGCCGCGCTGGAGCCGAAGCTTCGCGGGGCGCTGGTGCTCGACCGGCTGGCACCGTCGGCGGAGCTGTTCGTGCTGTTCTCCTCGGTGACGGCGACGGTCGGCAACGTCAGGCAGGCCAACTACGCGGCCGGCAACCTGTTCTGCGAGGCCCTGGTCAGGGCCAGGCGAGCACGTGGCGCGAACGGTCTGGCGGTCGCCTGGGGAGCGGTCGGCGAGGTCGGCTACCTGGCGCGTACCAGCGAGGCCGAGGCGTTCGTCGCCCGGTGGACCAGCCCGATGAAGCCGGCCAAGGCGCTGCCGGCGCTCGGCGAGCTCCTCGCCCAGGACCTGGACGTCGCCCTGGTCGGCTCGGTCGACTGGGACAGTGCCCGTCTCCTGTTCCCCTCGCTGGACGGACCCAGGTTCTCCGCCGTGCGCTCGGCCGGCCCGGCCGCGCCGGCCGCGGACCTGCGCGAGCTGGTGCTGGCCGGTGACGAGGCCGAGTCGCTGGTCACCGACGCCGTCACCCGGCTGCTGGCCGGAGTGCTGCAGGCGGAACCCGCCGACATCGCGCCACAGCGACCGCTGGACGAGCTCGGCATCGACTCCCTGATGCGAGCCGAGCTGCAGGGGGCGATCTGGCGCACTCTCGGCTGCGACATCCCGATCATGGCCATCGGACCGGGTACCAGCGCGGGCGAGCTGGCCCGGCAGGTCCTCACCCGGATGCGTGCCCGGTGAGCGTTCTGGTGACAGGGGCCACCGGATTTCTCGGCGGCCACCTGTGCGCGCTGCTGCTGCGATCGGAGCGGGTCTGCTGCGTGGTGCGGGGCCGTACCGACAAAGGAGCGGACGAACGGTTGCGCGCCCATCTCACCAGGCTGGGCGGGCCGTTCGACCCGGAACGGCTGACGGTGGTGCGCGGCAACCTGAGCCTGCCCCGCATGGGCCTGTCCGCCGCCGTTTACACCAGGCTGGCCGAGCGGGTGGAGACGGTCTACCACTGCGCGGCAACGGTGAACCTGGCCGCCTCGTACGAGCATCTCGTCCCGGGCAACGTGACCGCGACGCAGGAGGTCGTCCGGTTCGCCCGCCACCGCAGAACCAAGGCGCTCCATCACGTCTCCTCCATCGCGGTCTTCGCCGCGGCCCGCGAGCTGGGCTGCGCGGAGGTGGACGAAACCACGGAGCCGATCCTGGCGATGAGTGGCAGATTCGGTTACAGCCAGGCGAAGTTCCGCGGCGAAGAACACGTGCGCCTGGCCGCCGCCGAAGGCCTGCCTGTCACCATCTACCGGCCGGGCGCCATCCTCGGGCACAGCCGCGACTGGCAGTTCTCCGACACCGACCTGTGGACCCGGCTGGTCCGCGCCGCCGTCGAGGTGGGCGCGGCCCCGGACAGCCCGGCCACCATGCCGGGAGCGCCCGTCGACCACACCGCCGCCATGATCGTCGAACTGTCCCGGTCGCCCGACGCGGCCGGGCAGGTCTTCCACCCCAACCACCTGGAGCCGATCCCGGTCGGCTCCGTCTTCGACCAGGTGCGAGCGGCCGGCTACGACCTCCCGGCCATCGATCCGGCCGGCTGGAAGCAGCAGTTGCTACGCCATGCCCACCTGCCGGCCGCCGGACTGGTCCTGGCTTGCTGGGCGGGCATCGCCTACATGGTGGTCCCCGAGCGCCGCTACCTGCCTCCACACTCTCGCGCGCAACTCACGACCTCGGCGGCGCCACTACCGGAGCCCGCGCTCGACCAGGCGTACTTCGCCCGGATGATGGCGGGCATCGCGGAACGAGGCTACATCCCGAGGGCGTGACCACGACCGCGCTCAGTCACCGCAACCGTCCATGTTTGAGGCGGCGACGCACAAGCCGAGGAAGACCCGCTCATCATGCTCGACAACTGTCCGTTCGACGAGGTCGTCTGCCTGGAGGGCGCCGCGGCTGATCTCCATCTGGGAGAAGAGTGAGCGCCAGGACTTCCTGATGGCGTTCCTTGGGATGGGAGTAGGTGCTGGAGCAAGCGCGCCGATCGGAGTTGAGGTGGCGAGCCCGCACCTCGGCAATCACCTCCAGCCAAGCGGGAGGTTCGGAGACACCAGAGCCCAGGGCCCGGATCCAACCCACTGCTACGCCTTGCGCGCCAATGAGGTCGCGGAACGGGGCCACTGCATCCATGAATTGCCTGCCAGTAGACCCGGATCGGCGACGCTCCTGGTCGGGCAGGGTGTTGTCGGCCCACCGCTTCGGTGGTCAGCGGGTGGGCCGACTGGACGCCGCAGGCGTCGGGGGAGGCGCCTGAATATGGGCGCGTAGCGCTCCCCGGCGAAGTCCTTTTGGACGGCCCCGTCCCCCGGTCTGTGGACCTACTGGCGGCGGGCTCGGGTCAACAGCCACAGGAGCAACGGGGCTCCCAAGGCGCCTGTGACCACGCCGACCGGGAGTTCTACGTCCGGGATCAGCAGGCGGGCTATCAGGTCGGCGGTCAGGATCAAGAAGGCGCCGGTCAAGCCTGAGGCCAACGGTGGGGGGCTGGCTGATTGGGAGAGGCGTTGGGCTATCTGAGGGGCGGCGAGGGCTACGAAGGCGACCGGGCCTGCCGCCGCCGTGCCGAAGGCGACCAGCGCGACTCCTGTCATCAGCATGGACAGGCGGGCTGTCTGGACTCGGGCGCCCAGGACGGTCGCCACCTCGTCGCCCAACTGGAGGACTCGGGTCCACTGGTTCAGGAGGAGGGTGAAAGGGATCAGGAGGGCCAGGGCGATGGCCAGGGGGGTGACGTGGTCCCAGGTGCGGCCGTTCAGGTTGCCGAACAGCCAGCCGAGGGCCTGCTGGGCCTGGAAGTCGCCGCTGATGACCATGAGGTACTCGGTGGCGCTCGTGCAGATCCACGACAGGCCGATGCCGACCAGGACGATGCGGCCGCCCGTCGTGCCGCGCCGGTATGCCAGCAGGTACGTCACCAGCGCCGCCGCCACCGCCCCGGCAAAGCCCAGCAGGTGCAGGCCGGAGCCGACTCCGAGGACGAGCCCGGCCACCACCGCCACTCCGGCTCCCTGGGTGACGCCGATCATGTCGGGGCTGGCCAGCGGGTTGCGGGTCATCGTCTGGAACAGGGCGCCCGACAGGCCGAACGCGACGCCCGCCAGGAGGCCGGTCAGTGCCCTGGGCAGGCGCAACTCCTGGACGACGAACGCCGTGCCCTGGTCGCCCGTGCCGAGCAGCGACTGTACGACCTCGCCGAGGCCGAGCTGGATCTCCCCGAGCCCGATTCCCAGGCAGAAGGCCAGGAACGCGGCGGCGGCGGTGGCCAGGCAGACCAGGATGACGCGCGGGCGCAGCACACCGGAGATCGGCGGCATGGTCAGCCGGAAGGCAATGGCTCTGCTTGTCCGCCCGAAGGTGACAGGCTCCCGGTTCATCCCCCCGAAGGTGACGGGCTCCCGGTTCGTCCGCCCGAAGGGTGCCTCGGGGAGCGCCTCTGGAGGCGCTGTGGCGGCGCGAGCGCGGGATTCCGGCTCGGATGCCTCGCCGGAGGCCGCCCCTGAACGCATCTGGGATGCCTCCTCTGCGAAAGCCCCAGAAGACGCCTCAGCAGACGCCTCCGAAAAGGCATCAGCCGACGTGTCCGAAGGTGCGGGGCCGCTCGTTGGTTCACGCATCACAACTCCGCGAGTCGCCGGCGGCGGGCCAGGATGACGAAGAACGGGCCGCCGATGAACGCCACCAGCAACCCCGCCTGCACCTCGATCGGCGGCGCGACCACCCGCCCCACCACGTCGGCCGTCAACAGCAGACAGGGCCCGAGCAGCGCCGCCACCGGCAGCAGCAGCCGGTGGTCGGCCTCCGAGCCGCCGCCCCGCCCGGCGAGGGCCCGCGCCACATACGGCACGACGAGCCCGACGAAGACGACAGGCCCGATGGCCGCCACGGCGGACCCGGTGAGGAGCATGACGGCGACGGCGCCCTGGATGCGTACCAGACCGACCTTGCGGCCCAGGCCGCGGGCCACGTCGTCGCCGAGCGCCAGGCTGTTGAGGGCGGAGCCGCAGGTGAGCGCCAGTACGGCCCCCACGGCCACGAACGGCAGGAGCTGCGGCAGCAGTTGCCCGCCCGCGCCCGACAGCGACCCCGCCGACCAGAACCGGTACCTGCTCAGCGACTCCGGGTCCACCAGCACGAACGCGCTGGTCACCGAGCTGAGCAGGAAGGTGACCGCGACCCCGGCCAGCGCCAGCTTGACCGGGGTCATGCCGTCGCGGCCGAGCCCGGCCAGGCCGTACACGAGGACGCTGGCCACCAGCGCCCCCGCGAACGCGAACCACACGAACCCGGCCGGGGCCGCCACTCCCGCCACGCCGATGGCCAGGACGACGGCGAACGACGCCCCGGCGCTGACGCCCAGGATGCCCGGGTCGGCCAGGGGGTTGCGGGTGAGCGCCTGCATGAGGGCGCCCGACAGCGCGAGCGCCGCCCCGGCCAGGATGCCGACGAGGGTGCGCGGGACGCGTACCGCCCAGACGACGTCGAGGACGTCCTGGTCGGTCACGGTTCCCATCAGCGCCCCGATCACCTGGTCGGGCGGGACCGCCCGCGCGCCGAGCGACAGTGAGAGCAGGCACACCACGATCAGCGCGACGGCGGCGGCCCCGAGGGCTTTCACGACGTCTTGGTGCCCGGGTCGCCGTCCACCGCGGCCGCGAGGCGCGGGACGAGGGTGTCGAGCACGTACGGAACGCTGAGCACGGTGAGGAAGGCGACCGCGTCGCTCGGCGGGGTGTTCTCCGGCAGGTAGACCTCGCGGCCCTCCTTCACCACGTCGAGACCCTTGTAAACGCTGTCGCCGTGCAGCGTGGCCTCGCCCTTGGCGGTGTCGGTCACGCTCCAGACGATCACGCCGGTGTCGACCAGGTCGAGCCGTTCCCTGCTGATGTTGGCGCCGAACTTGTCGCCGATGGCCTTGTCGAGGTCGTCGGGGAGCTTGAAGCCGAGCGAGCCGAGCAGGCGGTTGCGCGGGTCCTGGCTGCCGAAGATGAAGTAGCCCTCGTACAGGGTGGCCATGAGGCCGGTGGCCTCCTTGAACTCGGGGTGCTCCTGCTGGACCTTGGTGAAGCGGGCCTCGACGTCCTTGACCAGTTGGTCGGCGTCGGCGGGCTTGCCGACGGCGGCGCCGACCTTCTTGGTGACCTCCTGCCACGGGATGCCGTAGTCGATGTACTCCTTGGGCTGGGCGACGGTCGGCGCGATCTTCGACAGCGTCTCGTACTGCTCCTTGGTCAGCCCGGAGTACAGGCCCAGGATCAGGTCGGGCTTGAGCGCCGCGATCTTCTCGAACTGCGGGCCGCTGCCGGTGTCCTTGAGCACCGTCGGCAGGGCGGCACCGCCGAGCTTGCCCTTGGCCCACTCACCGATCGCGCCGGGGTAGTTGCCGAACCACTCCGTGGTGCCCACCGGAACGATACCGAGGGCGAGCAGTGAGTCCTGCTCCAGGAGACCTACGGTGACGACGCGCTTGGGGGCGGCCGTGATCGTGGTGCTGCCGTACTTGTGCGGCAATGTCACGGGAAAGGCCCCCGCGGCACCGGACGTGGCCGGGGCGGCGGCAGGCGTGGCCGTGGGTGCTGTCGAGCCGCAGCCCACGATGGTGATCAGTACGAGCGCCACAAGGGCGAGTACGCGGGTCAAGTACGGCTCCTCTAACGTTAAGGCACCTAAATAAGGCGAGCCTAACCTTAGCGATGGGAGCCGATCAACGCCAACGGCGGGACACGGCTGACTTGTTCGGCAGCCGTGTCACCTTGGACATCAGGGCCGGACGGCCCTATCCCCCTCAGTGGTGCTGAGGCTTGCGATGCGGTACGTGCTCGGCGGTGCCGATGTGGTTACGCTGCTTGCGCATCCCGGCCAGTCCCAGCAGGCCGAGCAGGCCCAGAAGGCCCCACATTCCGGCGTTTCCGCCGCCCTCGTCCCTCATCTCGTTCTGCGGTGCCGGTGTGACCTGGCTCTGCCCGACGGGCGCGACCGGCGTGTCGGCCGACGCCGCGGCGGCCGGGACCAGCGTCAAGAAGAACGCCAGGCCCAGCCCGGTGAGCGTCTTGCGCATTGGGTTCCCCCGATCCGGCGGTCTCTGTCGAAACCGCGGAGACCGCCTTTCACGCCTTCCGTGGAAGGCTTCCGATAGCGGGGCGATCTCCATTTCCCCTGCTAAGCAGGCCCCTACCATCGTCAGGGGTGCATCAAACCCGCACGCACCTGAGCCTCGACGCTCCGCGCCAGCGCGGCGCGTTCCCCCGATGGATGTACGGGCGCCAGCAGGGTCACCTCGACGGTCAGCCGGCGGGTGGCGGTCACCCGCAGGATGGAGGCGAGCAGCGAGTCGTCGCCCACGAAACCGGCTCGCGTCGAGGACTCGCCGCCTTCGCGGTAGCGCAGCGTGACCGGGCGGACGGTGGCGCCCGCGTCGATGGCCGCCTGGAACACGGCCGGCCGGAACCCGCCCATCCCGCGCCCGCACCACGTGGTGCCCTCGGGAAAGGCCACCACCGTGTCCCCCGCCCTGAGCGCACCGGCGACGGCGGCCACGGCGGACGGCAGCGCGTAGAGCCGTTCTCTGTCGATGAACAGCGCCCCGGCCCCGGCGACCAGCGTGCGGACGATCGGCCAGCCGGCGACCTCCCGCTTGGCCAGCGGCTTGGACGGCACCGTGGCCGCGATGACCAGGGGGTCCAGCCAGGACACGTGGTTGGCGACCAGCAGCGCCCCTCCCCCGCCGGCCTCCTGGGCGCCGCCGACCCGGAGGCGGAGGCCGAGCGCGCGCAGGAGCGTCCGGGCCCACGCCCCCGTGATCCGGGCCCGGCGGGCGGCCGAGCAGCCCCGGCCCGCCAGGGCCAGCGGCACACCGGCGAGCACCACGAGAAGCGCGCCCAGGAACCGGGCCGCCTGCCGGACACGACCGGCGACGGCCACCGCGGGCGCCATGCAGGTGGCGGGTGTGCAGGGACTGAGCGGCCGCCAGGGATTGCCCCGCGCGGCGACCGCGGGCGACGGAAAGGGGTCCCCCACCGCAGGTGGCGGAAGGGCAACCGCCCGGTGGTCCCGCTCGAAAACGACCGTGCTCACGGCAGCCGCCCGGCAGGCGGCTCGTTCAGGAAGTGGCGCAGGTAGCGGGTGTTCACGTTCGCCATCGACAGCAGCAGGAAGAAGTCCGCCGTACCGAAGTCCCGGTCGTGGGCGGGCTCCCCGCACACCCACGCCCCCAGCCGCAGATATCCCCGCATCAGCGCGGGCGCCACGAACCGGTCGGGCAGGGCCACGCCGCGCCCCCGCCACGGCGTACGCGGCGTCACCCGGTACTGCTCCGGCCCCAGCGGCACCCGGTCCACCACCGCGGCCGCCAGCGCGCCCCGGTCGTCGAGGGGCACCGAGCAGCAGCCGGCCAGCCACTGGTGGCCGCCGGACACCATGTAGCGGGCGATCCCGGCCCACATCAGCGCCACCACGGTGCCGTTGCGGTGGTCGGGGTGCACGCAGGTGCGGCCGGCCTCGACCAGGCCCTTGCGCAGGGGCGCGAGGGCGGAGAGGTCGAACTCGCCGTCGGAGTAGAGCCGCTCGGCCCGCCCCGGGGGCAGCAGCCGGTAGGTTCCGACGACCTCGCGGCCGTCGCGGACGAGGAGATGGTCGCAGTAGGCGTCGAACCGGTCCACGTCGAGGCCGGAGACGGGGCTGTCGAGCCGCGCCCCCATCTCCTCGGCGAAGACCGCGTACCTGAGCCGCTGGGCCGCCTGCAGGTCGGCGGCGCTCATGGCCAGGCCGACCGTGTACCGACCGGTGTCAACAGAGATCGTCATGGGCGCGTGTTCCTTCCCTGGAGCCCTGAAGCCCTGATGGGGGGTCTCGCGCCTATCGTCGCCATGCCGACATGACGGCCGTGTCTCTCACCGGGGGCGTCCAGGCGTCGTCGTGATGAACCTGCCCCGCACGCCGAAAAGGCGGCCCAAAAACCGGTTTCTCCTCCGAACCCCGGTCACTACACTCGCCACGGACACCAACGACGACGCGAGGAAAGGAGCCCGGCCGTGCGTCACAACTTCGGCACCGCCGTCATTCCCGCGTCGCGCTACGAGGTGATCCTGGTGTCTTCGGCGTCCCGGTGCCGGCTGCGCGGCCGCCACTGGTCGACGCCCTGACGTAACGACACGGGGCGAAATCGCGCTGTCCTGTTCCACGATTCCCGAAAGGGTCATGGGCCGTGCGCGCTCAAGTCTTCAACCCTCTGACCACCGTACGTAACATCGGCATCCTCGCCCACGTCGACGCCGGCAAGACCACCGTCACCGAGCGGATGCTGTACCTGTCGGGCGCCACCTACAAGCGCGGCGAGGTGCACGACGGCACGACCGTCACCGACTTCGACTCCCAGGAGCGCGACCGTGGCATCACCATCTTCGCCGCCGCGGTGAGCTGCGACTGGGACGGGCACCGGATCAACCTGATCGACACCCCGGGACACGTCGACTTCTCCGACGAGGTGGAGCGTTCGCTGCGGGTGCTCGACGGCGCGATCGCGGTGTTCGACGGCGTCGCTGGGGTCGAGCCGCAGAGCGAGTCCGTGTGGCGGCGGGCCGACCGGTACGGCGTCCCGCGCGTCGCGTTCGTCAACAAGCTGGACCGCGCGGGCGCCGACCTCGACGCCGCCGTCGAGTCGATCCGCCGGCGGCTGCATCCGGCTCCGTTGGTGGTGCAAATGCCGATCGGTCGTGAGGACGAATTCAGCGGCGTGGTCGACCTGGTCGGCATGCGGGCGCTCGTGTGGGGCGACCGGCTGGTGGACGGGCCGGTGCCCGATGACCTGCTCGGCGAGGCGCGGCGGCGCCGGCGGACGCTGGAGGAGGCGGTGGCCGAGCTGCATCCGGGCGCGCTGGAGGAGTTCTGCGCCGAACCGTCGATCTCCGCCGCGACGCTGGCCGCCGCGCTGCGCGACCTGACCCGTACCGGCGAGGGCCTGGTGGTGCTGTGCGGTTCCGCCTACCGCGATCGCGGGGTCGAGCCGCTGCTGGACGCCGTCGTGCGCTACCTGCCCTCGCCGCTGGACGTGCCGGCGGTGCGCGGGCAGGAGGGCGAGGTCCGGGCGGCCGACCCGGAGGCGCCGCTGGCCGCGCTGGTGTTCAAGGTGAGCTCGACGGCCACCGGGCGGCTGACGTACGTGCGGATCTACGCGGGGACGATGCGGAAGGGGGACACGGTGCTGGACACCGGCACAGGACGTAATGAGCGGATCGGCCGCATTCTGCGTGTCCAGGCCGACCGGCACACCGAGGTGGACCGGGCGGTGGCCGGGGACATCGTCGCGGTGGTCGGCCCGAAGGGGGCCCGTACCGGGACGACCCTGTGCGCGCCGCAGGCTCCGCTGCTGCTGGAGCCCCCGAACGCGACCGAACCGGTCGTGTCGGTGGCCGTCGAGGCGCGCAGGAGCACCGACGGCGACCGGCTGGCGACGGCGCTGGCGCGGCTGGCCGAGGAGGACCCCTCGCTGACCGTACGGTCCGACGCCGAGACCGGGCAGACCCTGCTGTCCGGGATGGGCGAGCTGCACCTGGAGGTGGCGGCGGAGAAGCTGCGCCGCGACCACGGGCTGGAGGTCGGCGTGGGCCGGCCGCAGGTCTCGCTTCGGGAGACGGTCGGGCGCGGGGTGTCGGGGCTGCTGTACCGGCACGTCAAGCAGGACGGCGGCGCCGGGCAGTACGCCCACGTGGTGCTCGACGTCGAACCGCTGGCGGAGGGCTTCGCGTTCGCCTCCACGGTCACGGGCGGCCGGGTGCCGCGCGAGTACGTGCGGGCGGTCGAGGCCGGCTGCCGCGACGCGCTGTCGGACGGCCCGCTCGGCGGTCATCCGGTGACGGGCCTGAAGGTCACGCTGACCGACGGGGCCACGCACAGCAAGGACTCCTCGGACCTGGCGTTCCGGACGGCCGGCCGGCTCGGGCTGCGCGAGGCGCTGCGTGCCTGCGCGATGGTGCTGCTGGAGCCGGTGGTGGAGGTCACGGTCACCGTGCCGGACGACATGGCCGGCGGGGTGCTGGGCGACCTGGCCGCCCGGCGCGGCCGCGTCTCGGGCTCGGTGGCGCGGGCCGGCACGGTGGTGATCACCGCCGTGGTGCCGCTGGCCGAGGTGTTCGGGTACGCGACCGGGCTGCGCAGCCGTACGCAGGGCCGGGGCACGTTCACCACCCGGCCCGCCGGGTACGCGCCGGCGAGGTAGCGGCGTCAGGTGGTGAAGGAGATCCACACGTCCGGCGGCGAGTCGGGCCGGCCGGGCACGGGCCTGCGCTCCTCGGTCCACTCGTCGCCGGCGATCTCGGTGGCGACGCGCCGCCAGAAGGCCACCGCCCCGGCGTTGGCGTCCTGGAAGGCGACCTGCCACGCGCCGGGGTGCCGCGCCACCACCTTCTCGACGGCGCGCGCCCCGATGCCGGACCGGCGCGCGCCGCGTACCACGAAGAAGCTGTTGAGCACGCGGACCGGGCCGTCCAGGCCGCGGACGAACGCGAACCCGGCCGGGTGGTCGCCGCTGGTCATGAGGTAGGCCGCCCAGCCGGGGTCTTGGAAGGCCGATGCGAGGCGTTCGCTCCTGAAGGTGGCGTCGGAGTTGGGGAGCCGTCCCTGGAACTCGGACATGTCGTGCTGGAACATGAGCCAGAGCCGCTCCACGGCGGGCCGGTCGGCGGCGAGGGCAGGGCGTACGAAGACGTGATCAGTCATGAAAAAAGCCTCCCGGCGCGAACCGGGAGGCTGAAGTGTGGTCACATTTTAGCGCACGGCCACGATCCGGTAGACCGCGCCGGGCCGGGCCTGGAACGTCACGGTGTCCCCGTCGCGGGTGTGCACGACCGGCCCGCCGCGCTCGCCCGTGATGCGGACGCCGCCGCGGAAGGCGGCGTTGCGGACCTCGACCGGGCCGGACTTTCCGGCGGTCAGCCGGGCCTCCGACAGCCGCCCCGAGGCCCAGGTCAGGTCCACCGTGTGGGCACCGCGGGCGCGCAGGCCCGACACGCGGCCGTCCGCCCATGACGCGGGCAGCGCCGGCAGCAGGTCGACCGTGCCGAGGTGGCTCTGCAGCAGCATCTCGGTCATGCCGGAGGTCGCGCCGAAGTTCCCGTCGATCTGGAACGGCGGGTGCGTGTCCCACAGGTTGGCCAGCGTGCTGGTCTGGAGCTGGTCGCTCAGCAGCTTGTGCGCGCGATCGCCGTCGAGCAGCCGCGCCCAGAAGTTGATCTTCCACGCCTTGCTCCAGCCGGTGCCTGCGTCGGTCCTGGCGTTGAGCGAGACCTTGGCCGCCTGCGCCAGCTCCGGCGTCGTGCGCGGCGAGATCTGCCGTCCCGGATGCACCGCGAACAGGTGGGAGACGTGCCGGTGGGTCTCCGCCGGGTCGTCGATGTCCTCCTTCCACTCCTGGAGCTGGCCCCACTTGCCGACGCGCAGCCCGGGGTCGAGTCGCGCGAGGACCCGGGCGGCCCGCGTGGCGTACTCGCCGTCGCCGACCAGCCCGGCGGCCTCGCGCAGGTCGGTGAACAGCGCCCAGAGGATCTGCTGCGACATCGCCGCGCCCGCCGTCGTCGGGCCGATCTCCGGCGAGCGGCTGGGGATGGCGACGAGCCTGCCGTCCCGGGGGTCGGTCTGGAGGAAGTCGAGCCAGAACTGCGCGGCCTCCTTCATGACGGGGTACGCGGTCCGCTTCAGGTAGTTCTCGTCGAGGGTGAACCGGTAGTGGTCGTAGAGCTGCAGGGACAGCCAGGCGCCCGACTCGGGGAAGAAGTAGGCCGGGTGGTCCCAGGCTCCGGTGTGGCCGAAGATGTTCGAGGCGTGGTGGGCGACCCAGCCGTCCGCCCCGTACATCTGCCCGGCGGTGACCCGGCCGGGTTCGCGCAGCCCGCCGACGTAGGCGTGCAGGGGCTGGGCCAGTTCGGCCAGGCCGGTCATCTCGGCGGGCCAGTAGTTCATCTGCAGGTTGATGTTGAGGTGGTAGTCCGACTGCCACGGCGGGGCCTCGGAGACGTTCCACACGCCCTGGAGGTTGGCCGGGAGGGATCCGGGGCGGGAGGAGGCGATGAGCAGGTAGCGGCCGTACTGGTAGAAGAGCTGTTCGAGCGCCCGGTCGGCGGCCGGCGCGGCGTCCTTGCCGTAGCGGGCGAGGAGGTCGTCGGTGGGGTCGCCGGGCAGGCTGCCGCCGAGGTCGAGCCGCACCCGGTCGAACAGCCGGCCGTGGTCGGTCAGGTGCCCGTGGCGCAGCCGGGCGTAGCCCAGGGCCGCGGCCGCGTCGACTCGCGCCGTGAGGGCGGCGTGCGGGTCGTCGCCCTTGTACGCCGGATAGTCGGCGGCGTAGTCGGTGCCGGTGCCGAGGATGAGGAGCGCCGAGTCTGCGCCGGTCAGCGTGACGGTGCCGTCGGGGTTGTCGGTCCTGGTGCCGCCCTGGCCGAGCACCCGCACCTGGGCCTCGTACCTCATTCCGTTACTGGTCAGGGCGCCCTTGACGGTGGCCCGGCCGCCGGCGGCCGTCGCGGTGGCCGAGCGGTTGGCCGGTACGGCGATCCCGGCGGTGAACGTCAGCCCGCCGGGCCGGTCGGCGGCGAGCCTGGCCACGATCACGCCGGCGGGCGCGGAGGCGAAGTACTCGCGGGTGTGGCGGACGCCGCCGGCGGTGAAGGACACGCCCGCGACGCCGCGTGCGATGTCGAGCTCCCTGCGGTAGTCGGCGGGCGCTCCGGTGAGGCCGGGGAAGGTGAGGCGCAGGTCGCCGAAGCTCTGGTAGGCGCCGAACCGGCGGTGGCGCGGCGTGTCGGACTTGAGGCCGAGCGAGGCGAGGACGTCGTTGGGCGAGATGCCGCCCTCGTTCCAGATCCGCTGCCTGATCGCCTCCAGGGCGCCCGGTCTCGGGGCGTCCCAGTTGCCGTAGGTGTAGTCGGCGACGCCGGGCCCGCCGGTCCACAGGGTCTTGTCGTTGAACTGCAGCCGCTCGGCCTGGACGCCGCCGAACACGGTGGCGCCCATGGCGCCGTTGCCGATGGGCAGCGAGCGTTCCTCCCAGCCGGCGTTCGTGTCGGGGGCCGGCTCGTCGTACCACAGCGTGTACGGCTTGGCCGCGCTCTGCGCCGTGGCCGCCGGGACGACCGTGAGGGCCGCGCCGAGCACGAGGACGATCGGCCCTGCCAGTAACCGCTTCTTCATCAAGGATGCACCTATACATCGGAGGTATGAGAACAGTTAAGGTCGGAGGTCTAGCGGTCGCAGGTCGTGATCCCCGAACGCCATCGGCAGGCGATCGCCGCGTAGCCGCCCTCGCCGGGCACCGCCACCGTCAGCCGCCCTCGGGGGCCGTCGACGACGTGGCTCTCGCGTACCAGGCCGTCCTGGCCGTCGCGGACGACCTCGACCAGCCATCGGCCGCGCAGCATGCTCAGGGGGACGTCGAGCGTGCGCGCGGCGCCCGAGATCCCGGCCCCCACGAACCACCGGTCTCCGCTCCTGCGGGCCAGCACCACGTGGTCGGCGGGGCGGCCGGACAGCAGCCGCGTCTCGTCCCAGGCGGTGGGCACCTGTTCGAGGAAGCGCTCGGCCTGCGGCCTGGCCCGGTAGGACTCGACGGTGCCGGCCAGGTTCTGCAGGCCGGACTCGTACGAGACGGAAAGGCCCAGTTCGTGCGCGTCGGAGGTGGGCCGCGACGGCCGGTGGAAGGCCATCGGCGTGTAGTCCATCGAGCCGACCACGTTCCTGGTGAAGGGCAGGGTCGTCAGGTGGGCGGTGGTGAGCGTGCGCTTCTCGCCGCCGTGCACGCCCTCCATGGTCATCACGTGCGGCCAGGTGCGCTGGATGCCCTTGGGGAGCGTGGAGCCGTGGAAGTTGACCATGAGCCGGTTCGCGGCGGTGGCGGGCAGGATCTCGTCGTACCAGCGCAGCCGCTCCTGCGACTCGGCGTCCATGAAGTCGATCTTGACGCCGCGCACGCCCCAGCGGTTCAGGGTGGGCAGCCACAGGGCGCGTTCCTCGGGGGTGTCGAGGTCGCGGAAGTGGATCCAGACGTGGATCCCGACGCCCTTGGCGCGCGCGTACTCGACGAGCTGCGGGATCCAGCTCGTGGCCGGCCAGTCGGGGTCGGTGACGTCCCACTGGTCTCTGAGGAAGTACCAGCCGGCGTCCACGGCCACGTACGGCCAGCGGCGCTCGGCGGCGTAGTCCACGAACGCCTGCTGGGCCGCGAGGCTCTGGCCCGCCTCCCTGCCGCCGGCCAGCCAGGTCCACAGCACCTGGCCGGGGTCGATCCAGGAGGTGTCGCGGACCTTGGAATCGGGGGCGAGGTCGTCCGCCAGCGTGGACGCGGTCACCGTGGCCAGGTCACCGGCGATCATCACCCGCCACGGGGTCTCCAGCGGCCCGGACACCTCGACCCGCTCGTCCCAGAGCCGCAGCGCGTACGTGGCGGAGCCCTCCTCATGGGCCAGGCGGGGCCCGGAGTAGCGGCCGTCGAGGTCCGATTCGGTGATCAGGACGTGGCCGCCGCCGGTCTCGAAGAGGGCGGGCACCATGAAGTCGGCCGTGGGCGCGGCGGCGGCGGTGTGCTGCTCGAACGGGTTCTCGTAGTCGCGCCGGTGCCGGGCCAGCCAGGCGGTGGCGTCCTGGGGCAGGGTGAACGCGGACGTCTCACGCAGGACGGCGCCCTGGTCGCCGGGCAGCCGGTAGCGGTAGGCGACGCCGTCGCGCGCGACCCTGACCACCACGTCGAGCCGGGCGCCGCCGGCGCCCGAGAAGGCGAACGTGGCCTCGCGCATGAGCGCCGACCTGTCGAGCCGCTTGCCGGCCGCGGTGCGGTAGCGCTCGGTCACCAGGCGGTCGCGCCGGTGCAGGAACCGCAGCCCCTGGGACAGGTCGGCCCGCTCGGCGACGATGCCGAGCGGGCCGGGTTGCAGGACGGTGGCGCCGTGGCGGGTCACGGCGAAGGTCAGGGTGCCCGCCGACGGGTCGAGCGCGAGCTCCGCCGCCGGCCCGCCGGGAAGGCCGGAGATCCGCCAGCTACCCGGCGCGGCCTGCGCCGGGACGGCGGGCGTCAATAAGAGGGACAGGATCAGGACGGCGCAGAGACGTACGGCGAGGGCCATGGGGACTCCTGCGGGCCACATACATCGGATGTGTTTCCGGATGGTAACCCGTCAAGTTCCCCATGACCAGCGCCGAGATCGGATCTGTCAAGGCGTGACCGCGGCGCCGGTGACCGCGGCCGACCAGTACACTCCCCTCGCCACCTGCGCGAACAGTCCCTTGGGATGGTTGCGGAACATCGGCTCGGTGCCGAACAGCACGACGGCCGCGCCCGCCTCGTCCCGGCCGCTGACCACGGCCGCCCTGCCTCGGGCCGCCTCCGGGCCGCCGGTGCCGTCCTCGTTGGGGCGCCAGTGGCCGGAGACCAGCGGGCCGGTGGTGGCGTACGACTGCTCGGCCGTGACGCCCGCGCCCAGCCCGGTGAACCAGCGGGGCGAGTACACGAACGCGTGCTCGGGCGAGCCGGGTCCGACGGGGCCGTTGCCGGCGACCGTGCGGACCACGCCGTTGGCGTCCGGGTTGCCGGCCACCGGGGTGACGGAGAGCAGGCCGGCGGCGGTGTTGAAGGCCGCGCCCGTCGCGCCGCGGCCGATCACGCCGCCGGTGGCGAGGAACGCGGTGAGCGCCGTCCTGGCCGCCGGGTTGAGCGCGGCGTGGCTGAGGCCGCTGGAGACGTACAGGACGTCGGTGCCGCTCCAGTCGAAGCCCGCGTTGAGCACGGCGGTGGAGACCGGGGTGACGGCGAAGCCCAGCTCGCGCAGCGTGAACAGCTCGTCGGCGGACGCGGCGGCGGCGATGCGGACCGGGGCGAGCCTGGCCCCGGCCGTGGTGCCCGCCACCGTGAAGGCGACGCCGTAGCGGTCGGCGACCGTCCTGGCCGCCGCTCTGGCGGCGGACGGGACGATCGCCGTGCCGCCGCCCCACGTCACCTCGACGCCCTGGGCCAGCAGCGCGTTGAGCGCCATGACCTCCTTGGCGTCGGTCACCTTGAGCGCCAGCGCGCCGCGGCCGTCGGGGACCGAGCCGGTGGGCGCGGCGGCCTGCACCGGCGACGTCCGTACGGACACCGCGTCGGCGGTCGCCACGGTGGCGCCCCAGAGCAGGCCGAGGCTCCAGCCGGAGATGTCGTACATGGTGCCCACCTTGGGCGAGATGTCGGCGCCGGGCTCCAGCAGGACGTTGGCCAGGCCGCGTTTGGGCTGGCGCATGTCGACGACATAGGAGCCCGCCGGGTACGACGCGGCGCCCGCCCGGAACGGATGCTCGGCCCGCCCGACCCGGACGTCGTTCGCGACCAGGTGGTCCACCAGGCGGGCGGCGGCCGTCGCGGAGCGCTGACCGGTGCCCGCGGGGATGACGTAC
Source organism: Nonomuraea solani (assembly GCF_900108335.1). Classification (GTDB taxonomy): domain Bacteria; phylum Actinomycetota; class Actinomycetes; order Streptosporangiales; family Streptosporangiaceae; genus Nonomuraea; species Nonomuraea solani. The sequence continues at coordinate 89,247 of NZ_FNVT01000023.1, read as the reverse complement.
GCGCCGGGGAAGGTGGTGTTGTAGACGTCCTCGGGGCCGAAGCCGGGCACGATGCCGAGCGGGACGACCTTCGACGGCTCACCGGCCGAACCGCGCCTGAACACCTCGATCTGGTCGGCGATCAGCCGGTCGTGCCGGTCGCGCACGAAGCCGTAGGTCGCCCGGATCGCGGCGGCGGCCACGTCGGTGTTGATCGCCGAACGACGGCGCAGCTCGGTGACCGGCAGGTTGGTGTAGTCGGCGCCGTTGACCCGCAGCGGGATCTCCACGGTGTGCGCGGCGACCGTGCCGTGGAACGGCGCGTACTGCGGGGTGAAGATCGGCGGCCAGTCGTCCCAGCCCTCCTCGGAGTCGCGGAACGGGATCTGGACCGGCTCCACGCCGTCCTTCTCCGGGGTGTAGCCCAGCCCGTTGACCGCGGCCTCCATGTTCAGGCCGTTGGCGTAGGTGTTGGTGATGAACAGGTCGTACTCGTAATTGGCGCCGTGCGGCGGGGTGGTCGGCTCGATGAGCGTGCCGTTGACGTAGCCGTGCAGGTCGAGCATGGCGACGGGCTGGGTGTCGATCATCACCTGGCGCATGGCGCGCACCTCGGACTGCGAGGCGGTGACGAAGTCGCGGTTGAGGTCGAACCCGGCGCCGTTCTGGCGCACGCCGTTGACCCGGCCGTCGGGGTTGGCGGTGATGTTGAAGTACAGCCTGGTGCGCTTGAGCAGGTCGGTGACCGCCGGATCGGTGCTGGTGGCGAGGTGCTCGATGGTGCGCAGGGCGGCGTCGGTGCCCTCCCACTCGTTGCCGTGGATGTTGCCGTTGATGAAGATCGGCGCCTTGTACCGCTTGATCAGCTCGGGGTCGTGGGCGGCGGCGGCCGGCTCGTTCTCGATGCGGGCGCGCAGGCGCGCCTGCTCGCGCACCTCGACGTGCGTCTCGGGCGCGGTGACGGTGACGAGGTAGAGGTCGCGGCCCTGGTACGAGCTGCCGATGATCTCGGCGCTCACCCGGTCGCCGCGCCCCAGCAGGTCGTTGAGCCGGGGCGCGATGCCGTGGTACGGCACCAGCCCGAGCTTGATGGAGGCGTCGGCCGGGTTCTCCGGAGGCACCGGCAGCCGTGTGCGCCGGGGATAGCCCTGGTCGGAGGACACCCCGGTGACGGCCCGCGGGGCGCCGGACCGTTCCGGCGCCCCGGCGGCGACCTCGTTCCGCTCGGGACCGTTGCCGGAGTCGCGTACGGCGGGAGGCGGCGGTTCTGGGCGGGCGGCCTGCGCGGCCTGCGGGATGACGAGCAGCGCGGCGGCGACGGCCACGCCGAGGAGGGCGGTGGGCAAGCGCAAGACGGCCTCCAGCCGAAAGTCGCGAATCAGGGTCCGGGGCGGCCGGGCGCGGGCCCGGCCGCCTGCGAGATCACTCCGGGGTCACGGTGCCCGGTAAGAGGCGGCGATGCCGATCAGCGAGATCAGGCCGGTGGCGAACTCCATCGCCTCCGCGTGGCCCTCGTTGAACGGCGGCTGGAAGCCCACGGCCTGCCAGGTACGGGTCTGCGGGTTCCACAGGTCGGCGCCGACCTCGAAGTCCCAGCCGTAGATGCCGTGGTCGTACCAGAGCTCGTCGGCGGAGTTGCCGGCCGCCGAGTACAGCACGTCGGTCACCGGTCCGGTCTGCTGCGGCCAGATGACGGTGCCCCGCTCGGCGGCGATGGCCTGCTCGATGGTGCGGGCCGAGCGCATGAAGTACTCCAGCTGCTGCTGGCTCGGCCGGGGCAGGGTGACGCGGCCGTCGAGCTTGTACGCCCCGGGCGGCCACATGAAGTAGCCGCCGTAGCTGTGCACGTTCATGGCGAACCGGATGTTGGGGTACCGCTGCGCCAGCCAGATGACGTTGCGGCTCTCGGGCTCGGAGTGCTCGGCGGGACCGGCGTACGTGCCGCTCACGCAGTTGGCCGAGGCGCCGAAGTAGCCGTCGGACAGCGAGCCCACGGCGTAGTTGCGGTTGACGTCCACGCCCCACGTGTTGCGCTGCGCGGGGTCGGACTGCTGCGGCGGGCAGTGGTTGGTCATGTTCTTACGCTGGGAGTTGAAGTCGTAGAAGCTGTAGTTCGCGCCGTCGGGGTTGACGGTCGGCACGATGAAGATGTCCGTGCGGTCCAGCAGCCGTCGGGTGGCGGCGTCGGTGGCGTGGTTGCGCAGCAGCCGCTCGGCGGCCTCGATGGTGACCAGCGGCGTCACCCATTCCCTGGCGTGCTCCTGGGCGTAGGCGAGCACACCGGTACGCGAGCCGTTGCGGTGCGCGCCGATGCGCAGCGCCAGGACCTGCGCGGGCGCGCGGGAGACGTCGGGCGGGGCGTTGAGGAAGTCGTCGAGCTGCGTCAGCGGGGCCGGCACCATGACGCCCGCGCCCGGGTCCGTGCGGTAGACGGACGCCTTGACGGGCAGGCCGGGCGTGGCGTTGATCGCGGCGGCGACCTGGGCGGCGGTGCTGACGCGCGCGCCGGAGGCGTTGGTGGCCAGGCTGACGGTGATCTGCTTGCCGTTGAGCGTCACGCGCAGCGGGCTGGCGGGCGTGGCGGGGACGACGAGCTCGACGGCCAGGTCGTTGCCGCCTTCGGAGCCGTAGGCGTTGGAGGTGACGACGACCGCCGCGCCGGGCGGGGTGCCGATCAGGGCCTGGGCGTGACGCCGGTAGCCGTTGGTCTTGTACGGCAGCTCGATCAGGTCGGTGAGCCCGGGATAGCGCTGGTGCAGCGCCTTGATGCGCTCGTTGAGCTGGGCCGGCGGCATGTACTGGGTGATGAAGTTCTTCTGGTAGCCGGGCCCGGTGGCGTCGGGCTGCTCGCCGTCCGGCCATTCCTTCGTGTTCGCCCGGGTCTCGGCGCCGCTGGAGGAGGTGACGGTGACCTTCACCGCGCGTTCGCCGGTGAAGATGGGGGTGGCGAGCTGGTGGCCCAGATACTTGCCCGCGTCGACGTACGCGATCATCTGCGCCTGCCCGGTGGCGCCGCCGGCGCCGGTCCACGTGACGGTGAGCGTGGCGGCCTGGGCGCCGCCGCTGAACGCCTCGACCGACAGGAAGTGGCCGTCGCGCGACTTGTACCAGACGGCCCGCTCGATGACGACCTGCCGGTCGCGGGTGATGCCCGGCTCCGGCGTGGCCGGGGGCGGGGACTGCGGGGCGAGCCTGGCGCCGAGCGGGCGCAGGGCGTCGAGCTGGCTCGGGGTGACGACCGCGTCGATCTGGATGCTGCCGTCGGGCTGGGGGCGTACCCGTTCGGTGAGGTCGGCTCCCGCGGCGACCAGGCGTTCCAGCGCGGCCTGGTCGGGCACGCTGAGCGTGACCAGCGAGGCCGGCTCCGGGTCGGACGGTCCCGCGACCGCCGGCGCGGACGGTTGCGCTCCCGTGAACGCCGTGACCACGATCAACAGAACAACTGCGGACGCCCGTAAACCACGCATCGGCCCCTCCTGGATCTTCCGTATGGGGCTCATTGAATGCCCGTCACCGACGAACGGGCAAGACCCAGGAGCCTCAGGACGCCGTCACGTGCGGCACCGCCTCGTACATCGCCCAGTCGGCGCTGATCGCACCCGCCGTCTTCAGCAGCAGCGGCAGATGCTCCTCGGTCAGCTTTTCGAGCGAGGTCTCGGCGGCGTGGGCGTTGACGTTGACGGCCGCGATGACGTTGCCGAGCCCGTCGCGCAGCGGCGCCGCCACGGAGCGGATGCCCAGCGCGAGCTGCTCGTCGGTGATCGCCCAGCCCTTGGCCCTGACCCCGCGCAGCACCGTCTCGCGCTCCTTGGCGTCGGGCCGCCAGCGCGGCTCGATGCCCGAGCGGCTCGGCTCGGCCAGGACCCGCTCCACCTCGGCCGGGGACAGCGCGGCCAGCAGCACCTTGCCCAGGGAGGTCTGCAGCGCGGGGAACCGGGTGCCGATCTGCACCGACAGCGCCACGATCTTGGGCACCGAGACCCGGGCGACGTAGACGATGTCGGAGCCGTCGAGCTGCGCGATCGACGACGACTCGCGCGTCTGCGTGACCAGCCGTTCCAGGTGCGGCCGGGCGACCTCCCACAGGCTCATGGAGCGTACGTAGGAGACGCCCAGCTCCAGCACCCGCGGCGTGAGGGCGAACCCGTTCCGTTCCGACCTGGCGTAACCGAGCTCCTGGAGGGTGAGCAGGATGCGGCGGGCCGTCGGGCGGGCCAGCCCGGCGGCGGCCGCCACCTCGGTCAGGGACATGACCGGGCGTCCCGGCTGGAAGGCCCTGATGACGTCGAGGCCGCGGGCCAGCGCCTCGATGAAGTCAGGTCCGGTGTCACCGCGTGCCATGGACGCCCTCACTCGCTCGGATCTCTTTCGATCCAGACTCTAGACGGTCACCCGTCCGTACAGCGGCCTCTCAGAGCCGGTGCGTGGCGTCACTGCGGAAGTCGGTGTACGTGTACGGATTGTCGAGGATCTTCGTCGCCGGGACGTCCGGGTTCATGCCGTTCGCCCACTCCTCCTCGCCCATCTCGCCCCTGAGGTACTCGACGGTGCGGTCGGCCTGGGCGCGTGCGGCGGCCAGGTCGATGCCCACCAGGCGGTGCTCGTGCTTGACCACGCGCCCGTTGACCAGCACGGTGTGCACGTCGCCGCGCTGCGCCTGGAACGCCACGTGCCCGAACGGGTTGAGCAGCGGGAACGACACCGGCGACGCGTCGTTCTTAATGAGCACCAGGTCGGCCTTCTTGCCCGGCTCGATCGTGCCGAGGTCGTCGCGGCCGAGCGCGGCGGCGCCGCCCCGGGTGGCCCAGTGCACGACCTGGTCGGAGCGGAGCGCGCAGTGCGTGACCGTCTCGCCCTTGGCGTGCGCCTCCAGGTGCTCGCGGGAGCGGTCGGCGCCGAGGGTGGTGCGCATGGCGGAGAACAGGTCGCCGCTCCACCAGACGCTGGTGTCCATGGACAGCGAGACCGGGATGCCGTGCGCGCGGACGGCCCAGGTGGGCGGGTAGCCCTGGCCGGCGCTCTGCTCGCTCTCCGTCGAGACCGAGATGGAGCCGCCGGTGGCCGCGATGCGGTGGTAGGAGTCGGCCGACAGCGAGGCGGCGTGCACGTAGACGGTGCCGGGGGTCATGAAGCCGTGCTCGTACATGATCCGGATGCCGTCGTCGCTGGTCGCGCCCCACACGCCCGCGTGGGTGGTGACCGCCACGCCGAGGTCGCGGGCCACCTCGAAGGCGGGCCGCTCGGGGAAGGACGGGTCGCCGAGCACGTCGAAGGCGAGCTGGAAGCCGAGCATGTCGTCGCCGGCGATCCGGCGGCGGACGAAGTCGCGGAACTCCGGCGCGGTCGTCCACTCGGCGGGCGGCTGCTGGATGTTGCCGTAGGCGAGGACGTGCCGGCCAGGGACCGCCTCCAGCGCGTCGGCGGCGGCGTCGGCGTGGTCGGGGGTGCGCAGGCCGTGCGACCAGTCGACGACCGTCGTGACCCCGGCGTCCAGGGCCTCGATGGCGGCCAGCGTGTTGCCCGCGTGCACGTCCTCGGGGCGGAAGAGCTTGCCGTGCTTGAGGTAGAACCAGACGAAGTATTGGGTGAGCGTCCAGTCGGCGCCGTAGCCGCGGACCGCGGTCTGCCACATGTGCCGGTGGGTGTCGATCATGCCGGGCATGACGATGCCGCCGGAGGCGTCGATCTCTTTGGTGCCCTCGGGGACCTCCAGGGCGGGGCCGACGGCGGTGATCCGGTCGGCGGTGACGAGGACGTCCGTGCCGGGCAGCACCCGGCGGCCGTCCATGGGCAGCACCGTACCGCCGCGCAGCACCACGGGGCGTCCGGGCTCGAACTCGTTCATGGCACGCTCCTCATTCGCGAACAATCGTCCGCTCTACGGTCACCGTCACTGTGATGAGCGCGCGAGTCGCTGTCAAGGTGGTTGACGAGGCGGCCTCGCGGTGCTGGGATCTGATCAGCGGACAGTCGTCCGCTGAACGGACGCGAGGATGGAGCCGGATGACTGACACAGGACCGGGCGGGCCGCTGTCCGGTGTGCTGGTGGCCGACTTCTCCAGGATCCTGGCCGGGCCGTACGCCACGATGCTGCTGGCGGACCTGGGGGCCGACGTGGTCAAGGTGGAGGGACCCGCCGGGGACGACACCCGGTCGTGGACGCCGCCCGCGCGGGGCGAGGTGTCCACCTACTACCTGGGGGTCAACCGGGGCAAACGGTCGATCGCGCTCGACCTGCGAGACTCGGCCGACGCGGAGCTGGCCAGGGAGCTGGCCCGGCGGGCCGACGTGCTGGTGGAGAACTTCCGGCCGGGCGGGCTGGCCAAGTACGGGCTCGACTACGCCGCCGTCAGCGGGTTCAACCCCGGGGTCGTGTACGCCTCGATCAGCGGGTTCGGGGCGGGGGCCGGGGCGCGGGTGCCCGGTTACGACCTGATGGTGCAGGCCATGTCGGGGCTGATGAGCCTGACCGGGGAGCCGGACGGGCCGCCGTACCGGGCCGGGATCTCGGTGTTCGACGTGATGGCGGGCAACCACGCGGTGATCGGGGTGCTGGCCGCGCTGCGGCACCGGGACGCGACCGGGCGGGGGCAGCACGTCGAGGTGAACCTGCTGTCGTCGGCGCTGACGGGGCTGGTCAACCAGAGTTCGGCGTACGTGGCGGGGGGTGTGGTGCCTTTCCGGATGGGGAACGCGCATCCGAGCGTGTTTCCGTACGAGCCGTTGCCGACGGCCGACCATGAGTTGATCGTGGCCGCGGCCAACGACGGACAGTTCCGGAAATTGTGTGACGTGCTGGGCATTCCCGACGTGGCCGATGACCCACGCTTCGCCCGGAACGCCGACCGGACCGCGAACCGGGACGAGCTGCGGCCGATCCTGGTCGGGCGGCTGGCCCTGCGGACGGCCGACGAGTGGTTCGAGCTGCTGGTGGACGCCGGGGTGCCGAGCGGGCCGATCAACACCATCGATGGCGGGTTCGCGGTGGCGGAGCGGCTCGGGCTCGATCCGGTCGTGGTGGTGGGCGAGGGCGAGCGGGCGGTGCCGACGACGCGGCACCCGATCCGGCTGTCCGAGACGCCCGCCGGGTACGCCCTGCCGCCGCCCGAGCTGGACGAGCACGGCGTTGAGCTGCGGAAGTGGCTGGAGGGCGGCCGTGACTGAACACCCTGAAGCGCCTCTGGGGGCGCCCTCCCCCATGACGTACCCGACCGCGCTGGGGGCCTCCTCCCCCACGGCGATCACCCTGCTGGGGCGTGACCTGGCCACGGACGTGATGGGCGAGGTGGGGTTCGGCGAGCTGGCGTTCTGGCTGGCCACGCAGCGCCGCCCCGCGCCCGGTGAAGTGCGGGTGTTCGAGGCGGTGCTGGCGGCGCTGGCCGATCACGGGTTCACGCCGACGGCGATCGTGACGCGGCTGACGTACCTGTCGGCGCCGGACTCCGTACAGGGGGCATTGGCCGCCGGGCTGCTCGGCGGCGGGTCCCGCTTTCTCGGCGTCACCGAGGACTGCGGCCGGTTCCTGCACGAGGTGGTCGCCGCGCACGATCCGCTGCCGTGCGACGACGCCGGCTGGGACGCGCTCGCCCTGGAGACCGTGCGGGCGCGGCGGGAGACCCGGGGGCTGATTCCCGGGCTCGGCCACCACGTGCACAAGGACGGCGACCCGCGCACGGCCCGCCTGTTCGAGATCGCGGCCGAGGAAGGGCTGTTCGGGCCGCATCTGTCGCTGTTCGCCGCCGTCGGGCGCGTGCACCCGGCCGTGCTCGGCCGGACGCTGCCGCTCAACGGGGCCGGGGCCTGCGGGGCCGCGCTGGCCGATCTGGGGCTGCCGCTGGAGCTGCTGCGCGGGTTCGCGCTGCTGGCCAGGACGGCGGGGCTGATCGGGCAGCTCGCCGAGGAGCTGCGGCGGCCCGTGGCCAACGAGATCTTCCTGTCGGTGGACCTGAACAACCGGTCCGTCCCGCCCGAGCCGTACGCCGATGGAGGCACGCATGGCTGAACTCGTCGCGGTCATCGCATCCACCCACCACCCCTTCTACCTTCGCGCCAGCACCGCCACCGGCGAGGACCGGCCGCCGTTCGCCGACGAGTGGGTGCGCAAGGTGGAGGCGTTCAGGGAGACGCTGACCAGGGCGCGGCCCGACGTGCTGGTCATGGTCGGCTCCGACCACTTCCACCAGTTGTGGCTGGACAACATGCCGCAGTTCCTGGTCGGCAAGGCGCCCTTCTACGACGCGAACTTCTACAACGAGGAGCGCGAGTTCGGGCTGCCGCGGATGTTGTTCAAGGGGCAGGATGACCTGTCCTCGTACATTCTGCGCGAAGGGCTGGACGCCGGGTTCGACCTGGCCTTCTCCAACGAGTTACGGATCGACCACTCGATCACCTGCCCGATCATCACCCTGCGGCCGCAGAACGACCTGCCGATCGTGCCCGTCTACACCAACATCTTCGCCCCGCCGCTGCCCCGGCCGAAGCGGTTCGTGCAGCTCGGGCGTACGATCAGGCAGCTCGTCGAGTCCTGGCCCTCCTCGCAGCGCGTCGCCGTCATCGGCACCGGGCACCTGTCGCTCGAACTCGGCGGCCCGCGCCAGTTCGGCGCCCACGGGCCCGACCCGGAGTTCGACCGCAAGGCCGTGGAGTGGATCTCCTCCGGGGACATCGAGGGCTGCCTGGCCGAGGTGACCCTGGACAGCCTGCACCTGCCCGGCAACGCGACCCATGGGTTCATGGACTTCATGCTGATGATGGGGGTGGCGGGCGAGGGCCGGAAGGCCGATTACGTGGACACGTACGACCTGTTCCACACCATGGAGGCATATTTCACCTGGTATCCGGATGGAGGCGGCCGGTCGTGAGCAAATACCTGCTGAACAAGTTCCTGTTCACCGTCGACCGCGACCCGGACCTGGTCGAACGCTACCGCTCCGAGCCGCGGGCGACGGTGGAGTGGTGGGAGTCCACGTACGCCAACCGGATCCTGGGGTGCCATTCGGGCGAGTCGTCCACCTGGCTGCGGTTCGACGATGACGAACGGGAGGCGCTGGCGGCGCACGACTATCCGCGGCTGTTCGAGCTGGGGGCGCACCCGTTCCTGACGCTGACGCTCTTCATCGCGATGTTCGAACGGGATCATCCGCCGTTGGGGTTTCAGCTGGAGTATGCGGGGCGGCTGGCGCACATGCGGTTGCCCTATCCGGACATCGCCACCTGATGACCACCTCTCCTGCTCACGACCCGGATCCCGACCGCCCGACCTCCGGCCTTGGCCGGAACCTACCGACACCGGTGCCGGATCGGACCCTGCCGACACCGGGGCGGGATCGGACCCGGCCGATGCGGGCGGTCCAGGTCGAGAGGTGCGGCCGGCCACCGGTCGTGGCCGGCCGTCCGGCGCCCTCGCCCGCTCCCGGGCAGGTCGCCGTCCGGGTCATCGCCGCCCCGATCACCCCACTGGACCTGCTGTGCGCGACCGGCACGTCCTACTTCGGCGCACCCGCCGTCCCGTACGTGCCCGGTGTCCAGGGAGTCGGGACGGTCGCGGACCGTACGGTGTGGTTCCCGACGGCGGCCGGAATGGCGCCGGGCGACGGGAGCATGGCCGAACTGGCACTGGCCCGGACGGAGGACCTGATCGACCTGCCTCCCGGCACCGACCCGTTCGCCATGGCCGCCCTCGGCCTCTCGGCCGTCGCCGCCCACATGGCCCTGACCTGGCGCGGTGAGCTGCGGGCGGGCGAGCAGGTGCTGGTGCTGGGCGGGGGCGGCGTGGTGGGCCAGGCGGCCATCCAACTGGCCCGCCTGTCCGGCGCCCGCCGCGTGGTCGCGGCCGCCCGCTCCCCCGAGGGCCTCGACCGCGCGGAACAGGCAGGCGCGGACGCCGTGGTGCCCCTCACGGGCCCCGGCACGGCGGCCACCGGCTCCCCGGACGCGCCGAAGCCCCACCCTCCGGAGGCAGCAGCACCCAGCAACCCGAATGTGGCGGCACCCGACCGCCTGGGGTCGGCGGAGCGCAGCAGCCCGAGGGTGGCGGCGGACGGTGGGCCGGACGTGGCGGAGTTGGCCGCCCGGCTCGCTGCCGCCTGTGACGGGCCGGTGGATCTGGTGCTCGACCCGCTCTTCGGCATCCCGGCCGCCGCGGCCGCCCGCACCCTGCGCAACGGCGGCCGCCTGGTCAACCTCGGCGGGTCGGCGTCGGAGACGTGCCCGCTCGACTCCGCCACCCTGCGCAGCCGCTCGCTCCGGCTGCTCGGATACACCAACAACGAGCTCACCCGGGAACAGCGAGCCGCGTCCATCGCGTTCATCGCCGCACAATCGGCCGCCGGACGGCTGTCAGTCGCCCATGAGGTCGTCCCACTCGAAGACGCCGCAGCAGCCTGGCAACGCCAAGCATCGGGCACCACCACCGGCCGCATCGTCCTGCGCATCACCTGACCGGCGCATCGTCCTATGGATAGGCGTTCGCCCAGGGGGAGGTAGGCCATCGCCTTTTCCTTTTACCTGAAACTCGCTATTTCGCCGCGCCATGAAACAAAGCAACCAACTCTTGACAAACCCCACAAACGACCAATACTCTCCGAGCTAAAATTATATCGATTTAATCAAGCGGAGCTCCAGAACCATGAGACCCCCCAGCAGCATCCGCCGCGCGCTCACCACCGGATTAACGGCTCTGCTCTGCCTGCCCCTGACGGCCCTCCCGGCCGCCGCGAGCAGCGAGCAGCGGCCACGGCTGGAGCGCCTCGACCGTGGCCTGATCGCGGTCCCGGCCAGCGAGGGCGTCTTCCTGAGCTGGCGACTCCTCGGCGGCGAGGTGACCGGCCACGGCACCACCGGCATGACGGGCGCCGACTTCCGCGTCTACCGCGACGGCCGCGCCATCGCCACGGTGACCGACAGCACCAACTACCGCGACCCCGCCGGCACGGCGGGATCGCGATACCGCGTCGCCCCGATCGTCAAGGGCCGCGAAGGCGAAAGCAGCGCCCCGGCCACGCCTTGGGTTAAATCGTTTTACGATCTCCAGCTCAAGAAACCGGCCGACGGCGTGACCCCGATGGGCGAGGCGTACACCTACTCCGCCAACGACCTGAGCGTGGGCGACGTGGACGGCGACGGCCAGTACGAGTACGTGGTCAAGTGGGACCCGTCCAACTCCAAGGACGTCTCGCAGCGCGGCTACACCGGCAACACCTACGTGGACACGTACGAGCTGGACGGCACCCTGCGCTGGCGCATCGACCTGGGCGTGAACATCCGCTCCGGCGCCCACTACACCCAGTTCCTGGTCTACGACTTCGACGGCGACGGCCGTTCGGAGATGATGCTGAAGACCGCCCCCGGGTCGAAGATCATCCGCTACACCCCGAGAGGCGAGGTCGCCTCCGAGCGTTATGTCACGATGCCGCGCGAAGACGTCAAGGCCGGATACGCGCACGGCGACGACTATCGAAAGAGCGCGGCGGATTATTTCGAGCACGTTGTGCACATGTTCGCGAAATGGCATGAGCACCCGGAAGTCATCGCGGGACGCTGGCCGGCGACACTCGAAGCGGCGTTCGGCATCGAGCCGACGCACGAATACCCGCTCTCCCGCGAGGACGCGGTAGAGCTGGCCACCTACTTCATCGACGTCTACGCCCCGAGCCGCAGCGGCAACAACCGGCTGCGCGAGTTCAACGGCTTCGTCATCACCGGCCCCGAATACCTGTCGGTCCTCGAAGGCGCCACCGGCAAGGAACTGCAGACGATCCCGTACAAGCCGGGCCGCGGCGACGACGGGCTGCTGTGGGGCGACTACGCGATGGCCAGGATCGAGCCGGGCAACCGCGTGGACCGGTTCCTGTCGTCGGTCGCCTACCTCGACGGCGAACGCCCGTCGGCGATCTTCGCCCGCGGCTACTACACGCGCACCACGCTCGTGGCCTACGACTGGGACGGCAGGAGGCTCAAGGAGGTCTGGTACGTCGACAGCGGCCACGCCCCCATGGCCAACCCGTTCAACGCCTCACCCCACGGCGTCCCCGGCAGCAACCCGGAGTACGCCGACCTGACCACGCAGGGTTTCCACTCGATGAGCGTGGCCGACGTGGACGCCGACGGCAGGCAGGAGGTCGTCTACGGCTCGGCCACCATCGACGACGACGGCGACCTGCTGTACTCCTCCTTCGCGCAGGGTCCGCCGCAGAGCAACGTGCCGGGCCAGAACGTCCGGCTCGGCCACGGCGACGCCATGCACGTCGGCGACTTCGACCCCGACCGCCCCGGCCTGGAGATCTGGACGGTGCACGAGGGCGGCCCGTGGGCGCCGTACGGCTGGGCGCTGCGCGAGGCGGCCACCGGCCGGGTGATCCACGGCGGTTACAGCGGCGTCGACACCGGGCGCGGCATGGTCGGCGACATCGACCCGGCGATCCGCGGCGTGGAATCGTGGTCGTCGATGCCGCCGAACCAGGCGATCGAGGCCGGTCTGTGGTCGGCCCGCGGCGACTACCTGGGCAGGAACGCTCCCGGCACGAACATGAGCATCCGCTGGGCGGCCGACATGACCACGCAGCTCGTCAACGGCACCGCCACCACCGTGCTGCAGACGCCGACCATCGACGATCACAAGCGCGGCACGCTGCTGACCGCCGAGGGCACGCTGACGAACAACTGGACGAAGGGCAACCCTGGGCTGGTGGCCGACGTGTTCGGCGACTGGCGGGAGGAACTGCTGGTCCGCACGGCCGACAGCGGCGCGATCCGGATGTACCTCAGCACCGAGGTGACCGGCAGGAAGCTGTACACCCTCATGCACGACCCGCAGTATCGCGTGGAGGTGGCCAGGCAGCAGACGGCCTACAACCAGCCGGCGTATCCGAGCTTCTACCTCGGCTCGGACATCGACTGGTCGAAGGTGCCCGTACCGGGAAAGAACTAGCCGGTCGACTCGCGCGCCACGACCGAGAAGCGGCTGATGAACTCGCGGGCCTCCCGCTTGTTCTTGCCCTTCTCGGTCAGGCGCTGGGCCAGCAGGTCGACGGCGGTGTCGGCCATGAGCGTGTGGTCGGGGTCGATCGTCGACAGCGACGGCACCGTGTAGGCCCCCTCCGCGATGTTGTCGAACCCGATGACCTTCACCCGCGCCGGCACCGCGACCCCGCGGTCGGCCAGCCCGCGCAGCACGCCGATCGCCACGGTGTCGGTCACGCAGAACGCGCCGTCGAAGTCGGCCCCCGAGTCGGCCAGCCGGCGCGCGGCGGCGGCCCCCGCCTCCATCGTGAGTGCGTCGATGGGGGCCACCAGCCCGGGGTCGAAGGCGATGCCCGCCGCGTCGAGCGCCTCGCGGTAGCCGGTGTAGCGCAGGCTGGAGACGTCGACCTCGTCGCCCTGGAAGCCGCCGTCGATGAGCGCGACGCGCCGGCAGCCGCGCTCGATGAGGTGCGCGGTCGCGGCGCGGGCGCCGTCGACGTTGGGCATCGCGACGTGGTCGACGGGACCGTCGAAGATGCGTTCCCCCAGGATGACCACGGGGTAGTCGACCTTGAGCAGCTCGGTGTCGGCGGGCCCGAGCCCGACCGTGCTGAGGATCAGCCCGTCGTAGAGCCGGTTGCGCGACAGCGCGAGGGCGTCGAGCTCGCCCTCGCGCGAGGCGCCGGTCTGCTCGATCGCGACCTTGAGGCCGTGACGCGCCGCCGCGGCGATGATCGCGGCGGCGAGCTGGCCGTAGTAGGGCCGGTCGACCTCGGCCACGGCGAGCCCGATCGTGCCGGTCCTGCCGGTGCGCAGGTTACGCGCCGCCACGTTGACCCGGTAGTCGAGCTCGGCGATGGCGCGCAGCACGCGCTCGCGCGTCTCGTTCTTGACGTGCGGATGGTCGTTGATGACGTGGGAGACGGTCATCGGCGAGACTCCGGCGGCCTTCGCCACGTCCTGTATCGTCACCACCTCAGCATCTTTTCACGGTCTCATCCCTTGACGCTGCCCTGCAGGAGCCCGTTGACGATGTAGCGCTGCATCGCGATGAAGAAGATCACGACGGGGACCAGCACGATCACGCTGAGCGTCAGGAACGCCGGCCAGTCCACGCCGAACTGCCCGACCGCCTTGTAGACCTGCAGGACCAGGGTCTCCTTCTCGGGCGAGCTGATGAACACGCTGGGGGTGATGAAGTCGTTCCAGATCCACATGGTCTGGAACACGCCGACCGTGATGAGGATGGGCCGGATGAGCGGCAGCACGATCCGCCAGTAGATCTGCCAGGGTCCCGCGCCGTCGATGCGGGCCGCCTCGAAGATCTGGATCGGCAGCGAGCGCAGGTAGCCCTGGATGAGGAAGTAGCAGAAGACCGAGCCGGCCGCGTACAGGAGGATGAGCCCTTCGAGGCTGTCCACCAGCCGCAGCTCGACCAGGATCCGGTAGACCGGGATGAGCGTGGCCTGGCCGGGCACCAGGAACGCGATGACGAGCAGCACGCCGATGACCCGGTTGACCAGGGTTTTGCGCAGCAGCATCGCGTACGCCGCCATCGACCCGATGACGAGCATGATGACGATGGACAGGACGGTGACGTACAGCGTGTTGACGAACGACTGCGCGATCGGCGTGCTCTCCAGGACCCGCTCGTAGTTGCCGAGGTAGAGGCCCGACGGCGGCGCGAGCGGCGCGGCGGCCGTCTCGGCCTGTGTCTTGAACGTGTTGACGACGATGTAGTAGAACGGCACGCCCACGATGGCCGCCGCCAGGATCATGACGCAGCTGAGCAGCACGGACGGGCGGCGTCTCGCGTTCATGAAAGCCGTCCTTCGAACCGGCGCGACAGGATGAGTTGCGCGGCCACGATCGCGCCCACCACCAGCATGAACACCACCGCGAGCGCCGACGCCTGGCCGAACTTGGCCTGCGCGATGCCGCTCTGGATGATCGACTGCGTGATGGTGAACGTGGCGTACCCGGGGCCGCCCTTGGTGAGGGTGTAGGGCAGGTCGTAGACCTTGAGGCCGCCGGTCATCAGCAGCAGCGAGCTGATGGTGACGGCCGGGGCGAGCAGCGGCAGCGTGATCGAGAAGAACGACTGGCGCCGGGTCGCGCCGTCCACCCGCGCGGCCTCGTAGTAGTCGCCGGGGATGGACTGCAGGTACGCCAGGTAGAGGATGGCGTGCCAGCCCGTCGACGACCAGACGGCCACCAGGATGACCGACAACTGCGCGAGGGTGCCGTCCGACAGCCACGGCACCGGCCCGAGCTCGCCCAGCAGGCTGTTGATCGCGCCGGAGCCGAGCGGGGACAGGATGAACCCCCACACCAGGCCGAGGATCGCGATGCTGGGGATGGCCGGGAAGAAGAACACGGCGCGTACGACGTTCCGGCCGAAGAAACGCCGGTTGAGCAGGACGGCGAGCGGGATCGCCAGCACCGTGATGATCACCGTGGTGCCGATCGCGAACAGCAGCGTGAACCCGAGCCCCGCCAGCATCGCCGGATCGGTGAAGATCTTCTGGTAGTTCTCCAGCCCCACGAACCGCACCTCGGGCGAGTAGCCGTTGAAGTCGGTGACGCTGTAGTAGAGGGACTGCGCCAGCGGGATCGCGAACAGCACGGCGAAGACCACCGCGATCGGGATCAGGAACGCCTGCAGGCGCAGCCCTTCGAGCCTCTTCAGCGACACCATGTCAGCCGGCGGACTTCAGCCGGTTGTCCAGCGCCGTCGCGACCGCGGCGGGCTGGGCCTGACCCTGGACCATGAGCTGGATCTGGGCGACGGCCTCGGTGTTGAGCGCGTCCTGGTTGCGCTCCCAGGCGATCTGCGGCAGGTAGAAGCGGCCCTCCTGCAGGGCCTTGAAGTTGGGCCTCAGCACCTCGTCGATCTGCGGCTCGTAGTCGGAGGTGGTGGTCATGGCCTTGGTCTGCTTGTTGTACAGGGAGACGGCGTCCTTGCTCGACAGGTACGTCAGGAACGCCTCGGCCTCCTTGAGACGCTCGGTCTTGGCGTTGATGGCGAACCCGGGCGACGCGGCGCCGGCCCAGAACGGCTTGCCGTCGGGCGTGGGCACCCCCGCGAAGGTCATCTTCAGGTCCGGCGCCTTCTGGTGGAGCGTGGGCACGTCCCACGGACCGCCGGCGATCATCGCGACCCGGCCGCCGGCGAACTCGTCGACGATCTGGTCGCCCTTCAGCCCGACGACGTCCTTGCTCATCACGCCGCTGGTGATCAGCTTGTTCCAGTTCGTCAGCGGGCCGTTCCACAGCTCGCCGAACGTCGCGGTGCCGGCGAAGATCTTGGCGTCCACGTCGCCGCCCTTGGCCGCGTTCTCGTGGCCGACGAGCGCGGCGAGGGTGAGCGGCATGGCGGTCGCCGTGTCGTAGAACGGGGTGACGCCCGCCGCCTTGAGCTTCTGGCACAGCGCGAGGAAGTCATCCCATTTCGTGGGGAACTCGGTGACGCCGGCCTTGGCGAGCAGGTCGTTGTTGTAGAGGATGCCGCCGGACCACGACGACAGCGACATTCCGTACGCCTTGCCGTCCTTGGCGTACGTGGCGCTGTTGAACTTCGACACGTTCGCCATGTACGGCTTACCGGTCAGATCCAGGACGAACTTGCCCTCGATGAGGTTGGTCTTGTTCTCGGCCGCGATCAGGAAGACGTCGGCCCCGGTGCCGGAAACGAGCCGGGTCTGCAGGGTGGAGATGTACTCGGCGACGGGCGGGGCGTTGGAGAACTCGATCTCGATGGCCGGGTTCTGCTTCTCGAACGCGTCGATCAGCGGCTTCATCGTCTGCTCGTTGTCCCACGAGAAGAAGGCGAGTTTGGTCTTGCCGCCGCTGCCGCCTCCGGACCCGCATCCGGTGAGCCCGGCCAGTGCGACCGCGGCCGCCGCCAGTATCGCGCTTGTTCGTCTCCGGAGAAGGGCCATGGCTCACCTCTGCCTCGTTGTATCGATACAGTTTTTTATCGATACAAATCACGCCGTGTCAAGGATGGATTACCGGCCCCGCAACGGGCAGAATCGGACCGGTGAGGTCCCGGTCGCAGGTCAGCTCGCCGTCCAGGACGCGCAGCCGGGCCGCGCGCACCGTCGACCCGCGCTCACCGCCGGGATGGGTGAAGTAGAAGACCACCGCCTCCTCCCCCGTGACCACGACGTCCGCGTGGTGCCCGAACTCGCCGGGGCCGTCGAGGATGAGGCCGCGCGGCCGCCACACGTCGAGGTCGTCGGAGACGAGCACGCGCTGGCCGTGCCACTCGTCCACGATCATCCAGTGCCGCCCGCCCAGCGTGAACACGTTCGGCCCCTCGTGCGCCGAGATCGTCACCGCCGGGCCGTGGACCCGCCAGCGGTACAGGTCGTCGCTGTCGGCCGCCCAGGTGTGCGAGCCGTGGGCCTCGTCCTTGTACCAGAGCCGGTGGCCGCCGCCCGGCAGCGGCGCCACGCAGGCGTCGATGACGCGCGGGGAGGACAGGTCGAGGGTGGAGCGATATGTCCATCGGACCAGGTCAGGGCTGGTGTAGTGGCGGATGTGACGGTCGTGCGGAGTCCAGGCGTCGGGGACGCCACGGATGACGCTGACGTACATGTGGTACGTGGCCCCGTCGTCGATGATCTCCGGAGCCCAGTACGTGTGCCGCCCCCACTCGGTGTCCAGCCCCTCCATCACCCCCCGGTAAAGCCAGGTTCGCCCGCCGTCGGCCGACGACGCCACGCCGAGGTCGCTGCCGTGCACCCAGCTCACGTCCTCCCTGGCGGGGGCGGTGGCGCGGCGGGCGGTGTAGACGAGCCACCAGGCGCGCTCGGCCCGGTTCCAGATGACGACAGGGTCGGTGGCGCCGTCGTACATGGGGTCGCGATACATGTTTGTAACGATACAACGAGCATGCCGAAAGGGGCGCCCCGCGTACGGGGCGCCCCTTTTCGAGGTCGGTTACTTCTTGACCGACACGGGCCGGGTCGTGTCCTGCTCGGCCCAGGCACCGGTGGAGAAGGCGACCGGCCGGCTCTTCTTGCCGACCCCGTCACCCCACTTGGTGACGACATAGTCGACCTTGATGTGGCCCTCGCCATCGACGCCGTCCACACCGAGGGTGTCGGCGTTGAACTCGCCGCCGGTCAGCTCGGCAAAGGTCTTGGCGTCCAGGTCCAGCATCACACCACGGCTCGAGGGGTCGCCAGGACCGCGGTCACCCACGAAGAACGGCAGCTTCTTGCCCTTGTAGAGCACGTAACCCTCGGTCATCAGCGGCCAGCTCGGGCTGGCGGCCAGACCCTTCTGCATGGGCTTGCCGGCGGCCGGTAGACCGGTGTCACCGGCGCGGCCGGAGGAGTCGTCCCAGAAGTAGGACGCGGTGGTCGAACCCTGCAGCACACCCTGCTGCGCACTGGCGGCGGCGTGCGCGTCGGCCTGTGCGGTGGTCGTGCCCAGGGTCAGGGCGGTGGCGGCGGTGGCGGTGAGCAGGGCAATGGAACGCAAACGAGCGAACGTCATTAACTCAGGTCCTTTATTAGGGGACTGGGCAACTTTGCGCTCGCTTGAGGAACGAGGCCGGGCAGCATGCCATACGGACGCCGCGTGGAGCGCAGAAGAATCCGGAGAATCCGAGACTCTTGGATTTCGGCGAGGCCCGCGTGTCAGCAGGTCGCTCGCCGGCAACTGACCACTACGTTACCCCCCGAACAGGACAAAGGCAAACGAATCACCATGAACCGGGCATAGATCTACCTCGGAGGGTAAAGCGTCAGTCGATGTCCCGCCGCAGGACGCGCGCCACGCCCGCCGCCATCGGGACTGCCACCCACACCCCGTCAAGGCCGACATCACCCGCATCTTCGCCAAGCTCGGCACCGACAACCGGGTCCACGTGGCCTTGAAGGTCCGCGACGCCGGCCTGCTCTAACGGCGCTTCCGCCGTCGGCGGACCAGCGCGAGGCCCGCCAGCGCGGCCGCCACCAGGACGATCACCGCCGGGCCCGTCCAATTGGTGGCCTCCGGGGCCGGTGGTGCGGCGACGACGCGCTTGGGAGTGCCGAGGGCGGCGATCAGCTCGGGCGGCTCCTGCCGCAACGGCTCATCACCGGCCGGGACCTGCTGGTTGCCGTCACACGACGTCGTGGACACCTCCGCGTTTTCGGCGCGGGCGAACACCAGGTAGCGGGCACCCTGCGCGAAGTGGTAGCCGCAGGCCGCACTCTGCGCGTGGGTCACCACCTGGACCTCGGCGGGCTGCTCGCCCTTGTAGACGTGGTCGGCGCGGAGTGTGGCGACGACGCGGCCGCCGTTCAGCATCGGCTCGTCCACGCGGACGTGGGTGACGGTGCCCGTGAAGACGGTCTCCGCGTCGGCGACGTACTGCTGCGGTGTGCGCTGCGCGCACGAGCAGGCGCCCGCCGCCTGGACGGGAAGGATCAACAGGGCGGTCACCAGGGACAACAGGGTGAGCAGACGAACCATCATGCCCTCAGGACGTATCGCTCCCATGATCGGTTCAGTCGAGGCGCGCGGTGCTGTTGCGCACGATGAGCGTCGTGGCGAGCTCTATGCGCGTCCCCGCCGGCCCTCTCGGGTGGGTCAGCTCCTCGGAGACGAGCCGGACCGCCTCGTTGGCCATGTCGTCGAGCGGCTGGCGCACGGTCGTGAGGGGCGGCGAGAGCATCTCGCACAGGGGCGAGTCGTCGAACCCCACCACGGACAGGTCGTCCGGCACCCGGATGCCCTGTTCGGTGGCGGCCTGGTAGACGCCGGCCGCCTCCAGGTCGTTGCCGGCGAAGATCGCGGTGGGCGGGTCGTCGCGGTCGAGCAGCTCCAGGGCCAGCTTCCGGCCGCCCTCGACGAGGAAGTCGCCGTAGCGGGTGAGCGAGGGGTCGGAGGCGATGCCGAACGTGCGGTGCGCGGCCAGGTAGCCCTCGTAGCGGTCGAGCGTGCACTGGGTGTCGAGCGGCCCGCCGATGAACCCGATCCTGGTGTGCCCCAGCTCCAGCAGGTGGGTGGTGGCCATGACGCCGCCCAGCCAGTTGGTGGCGCCGACCGTGGACAGGCGCGGGTCGCGCTGCCCGACCGGGTCGAGCAGCACCAGCGGGACGTGCAGCAGCTCCTCGATGGCCGTGATCTCGCGCTGGTCGGCGCGGGACAGCACGAGGACGATGCCGTCGGTCTGGCGCTTGCGGATCATCCCGATCCAGCGCCGCAGGTCGAAGTCGGGCCGCGCCGAGGAGGTCACGACGAGCGAGAACCCCCACCGGGCCGCCGCCTTCTCCGCGCCGCCGACGAGCACCTGCGCCCACGGGGAGCCGAGCCCGTCGATGAGCAGGTCGACCAGGCCGACCCTGGGCGTGCTCGGCGGGCGCGGGGCCTCGTAGCCGGAGGATCTGACCGCTTGGAGCACCTTGTCGCGGGTGGCGGCGGCCACGTGTTTCTTGCCGCTCAGGACCTTGGACACGGTCGGCACCGACACTCCGGCGGCCGCCGCGACGTCGGCCAGCGTGGCTCGTGCCACAGGACCTCCCGTTGGCGAGGTGCGACCGTCCGGCCGGCACCGGCGAATGGCGACTTTCGGAAAATCATACGAAATCCGCAAGCCCACTGACCTGGTCCGATCAGCGACATGTCGTCATTTGACCGCACTGTTGACATGGCTATGAGCGGGAGCCTACCGTAACTGATCGGCAATGTCACGATAACCTTTCGGAAAATTAACCAGAAACTTTCCGATCTGAACGAGGGTGTATGCCTGCACACGAACACCGGGTCGAGGCCCTGCTGGCGGACATGTCGATCGGTGAGAAGCTCGCGCAGCTCGTGGGCGTGTGGCTGAACGTCAACCGCGACGAGGGCGTGGTCGCTCCCCTGCAGGACTCGATGCAGGGCGAGGAGGTGGCGTTCGAGGCCTTCGCCCGCGACGGGGTCGGCCACATCACCCGTCACTTCGGCACCAGGCCCGTCGATCCGGAGCAGGCGAGCGCCACCCTGGCCGCGCGTCAGCGCTGGCTGCGCGACCACACCAGGCTCGGCATCCCCGCGATCGCGCACGAGGAGTGCCTGACGGGGCTGGCGGCGTGGCGGGCCACGACCTATCCGGCGCCGCCCGCGTGGGGCGCGTCGTTCGACGCCGGGCTGGTGGCGGAGATGGGCCGCCGGATCGGGGCGGGCATGCGCGCGCTCGGCGTGCACCAGGGCCTGTCCCCCGTGCTCGACGTGATCCGCGACCAGCGGTGGGGCCGGGTGGAGGAGTGCATTTCCGAGGACCCGTACGCGGTCGCCACCATCGGCGCCGCCTACGTCCGCGGCCTGCAGTCCGCCGGCGTCATCGCCACGCTGAAGCACTTCGTCGGCTACTCCAACTCCCGCGCGGGCCGCAATCTGGCTCCCGTGCACGCGGGCGCGCGCGAGGTGGCCGACACGCTGCTGTTCCCGTTCGAGGTCGCGGTACGGGACGCGCGGGCCGGCTCGGTCATGAACTCCTACGCCGAGATCGACGGCATCCCGATCGCCGCCGACGAGCACTACCTGACCCGGATCCTGCGCGAGGAGTGGGGCTTCGAGGGCACCGTCGTCGCCGACTACTTCGCGGTCGCCTTCCTGCACACCCTGCACGCCGTCGCCTCGGACGCCGAGGACGCGGCCGTCCAGGCGCTGACCGCGGGCATCGACGTGGAGCTGCCCACGGGCGTGGCCTACCTGGAGCTCGCGCGGGCGGTCGCCGAAGGCCGGATCGACGAGGCCCTCATCGACCGGGCGCTGCGCCGCGTGCTGCGGCAGAAGGCGGAGCTGGGCCTGCTCGACGACGACTACGAGCCCGTACCGTCCGGTCCGGTGGACCTCGACGACCCCGAGTCCCGCGACCTGGCGCGGCGGCTGGCCGAGGAGTCGGTCGTGCTGCTGGCCAACGACGGCGTGCTGCCGCTCGGCGACGTGGTCGGCCGGAGGGTCGCGGTCGTCGGCCCGAACGCCGGCAGCGTGGCCGCCCTGTTCGGCTGCTACTCCTTCGTCAACCACGTGCTGCCGCACTTCCCCGAGGCCGAGGCCGGCATCGCCGCGCCCACGCTGCTCGACGCGCTGCGCGCGGAGCTGCCTGGTGCGATCCTCGAAACCGAGCGGGGCACCGGCGTGGACGACGGCGATCGCTCGGGGATCGCCGCCGCCGCGCGCCTGGCGGCCGGGTCGGACGTCGCGATCCTCGTGCTCGGCGACCGGTCGGGGCTGTTCGGCCGGGGCACCTCGGGCGAGGGCTGCGACGTGGAGACGCTCGACCTGCCCGGCGCCCAGCAGGAGCTGGCCGACGCGGTGCTCGCCACCGGCACGCCGACCGTGGTGGTGCTGATGACGGGCCGCGCGTACGCGGTGCCGGGGCTGCTGGCGAACGCCGCGGCCGTCGTCCAGGCGTACTTCCCCGGCGAGGAGGGCGCGGGCGCGATCGCCCGGGTGCTCAGCGGCGCCGTCAACCCCTCGGGCCGCCTGCCGATGAGCATGCCCCGGGCCACCGCCGGGCAGCCGTACAGCTACCTGCACCCCAGGCTCGGCGCGGCAGGGTCGGTCAGCAACCTCGACCCGGCGCCGGTGCTGAGCTTCGGGCACGGCCTGAGCTACACGCGTTTCTCCTACGCGGACCTGACCGCCGACGAGACGGTCGCGGCCGGGGAGCCGATCCGGTGCTCGGTCGTGGTGCGCAACGACGGTGACCGGGCGGGCGCGGAGGTGGTGCAGGTCTACGCCTCCGACCGCATCGCCTCGGTCACCAGGCCGCTCGCCCAGCTCGTCGGGTACGCCCGCGTCGAGCTGGAGCCGGGCCAGAGCGCACGGGCGGAGTTCGAGGTGCCGGCCAGGCTGCTGTCGTTCACCGGCAGGGACGGGCGGCGCGTCGTGGAGCCGGGCGAGGTCGGCCTGTCGGTACGCCGCTCCGTAGCCGACGTCGTGGACGAGCGGACCGTCCTGCTGACCGGCCCCGTCCACGTGTTCACCGGCGCCGAGCCCCGGCTGACGACCGTTTCGGTGACCTCTCTCCTTCTGACGGCAAATTGACCACGGGAGCTGTGACATGACACGTATGGATGGTTTCAGGGAACGCGTGGGCGGCTTCGCCTTCGGCGGCGACTACAACCCCGAGCAGTGGGATCCGGCCGTCTGGCGGGAGGACGTCCGGCTCATGCGCGAGGCCGGCGTCAACGCCGTCAGCCTGGGCGTGTTCGCGTGGGCGTCGCTGGAGCCCGAGCCCGGCACGTACGAGTTCGGCTGGCTGGACGAGATCATGGATCTCCTCCACGACAACGGCGTCAGCGTCAACCTGGCCACCCCCACGGCGGCGCCGCCGGTCTGGCTCACGCACCTGCACCCCGAGGTGTTCCCCATCAGGGACGACGGGCAGCCGTTCGGCTTCGGCAACCGGCTGCACTATGACCCGTCGTCGCCGATCTACCGCGAGTACGCGGCGAACATCACCACCAAGCTCGCCGAGCGCTACTCCTTCCACCCGGCGCTGGCGATGTGGCACATCAGCAACGAGTACGGGCCCACGTCGTACGGCGAGGCCGCCTCGATCAACTTCCGGAGCTGGCTGCGGCGCAAATACGGCACCCTCGACCGGCTGAACGAGGCGTGGACCACCCGCTTCTGGGGCCAGCTCTACACCGACTGGGACCAGGTCGACGTGCCGCACATCCCGCGTAACTGGATGAACCCGACCCGCCGCCTCGACTTCAAGCGCTTCACCTCCGACGCGCTGCTGGAGTGCTACCTCGCCGAGCGGGACATCGTGCGCTCCTTCCGCGACGACATTCCGGTCATGACCAACTTCATGCGCTTCTTCCGCCACGCCGACTACTGGAAGTGGGCGCCGGAGGAGGACGCGGCCGCGCTCGACATCTACCCGAACCCGGCCGACCCCGACTCGCACGTGTCGGCGGCCTTCAACTACGACCTGTTCCGCTCGCTCAAGGGCGGGCAGCCGTGGATGCTGATGGAGCAGTCCAGCAGCGCGGTCTCCCAGTGGCAGCTCAACATCGTCAAGGAGCCGGGGCGGATGCGGCTCGGCTCGCTGCAGGCGGTGTCGCGGGCGGCCGACTCGGTGATGTTCTTCCAGTGGCGGGCCAGCAGGGGCGGGCAGGAGCGCTTCCACTCGGCGATGCTGCCGCACTCCGGGCCGGACTCGCGCACGTTCAGGGAGATCACCGACCTCGGGCGGGAGATGAAGCTGCTCGCGCCCGTGGCCGGGACGACCTCGCGGTCCGAGATCGCGATCGTGTTCGACTGGGACGGCTGGTGGGGCCTTGAGGAGGTCTTCGGCCTGCCGCGCAGCGACTTCAGCTACACCGAGACCGTGATGCGGCACTACACGCCGCTGTGGGAGCGGCACCACGCCGTGGACGTGGTGTCCCATGCGTCGTCGCTGGACGGGTACAAGGTGCTGGTGGTGCCGAACGCGTACCTGATCGACGACGAGGGCGCCGCGCGGATCATCGAGTTCGCCAGGAACGGCGGCACGGTGATCATGTCGTTCTTCTCCGGCGTCGTGGACGGCGACAACCGCGTCCGGCCGGACGGCTACCCGGGGGCGTTCCGTGAGCTGATCGGCGCCAAGATCGACGAATACTGGCCGGCGCGGCCGCACGAGGAGTTCGGCGTCGAGTTCGCCGACGGACGGCGCACGACGTCCACCTGGTGGCGCGACGACCTGCACCTGGAGTCGGGCACGGCGCTGGCGACCTACGCCGACGGGCTGCTGGCGGGCCGGGCCGCCGTGGTCGAGAACCGGTTCGGCGCCGGGCGGGTGGTCTACTTCGCGACCCTGCTGGAGCAGTCCGCCTTCGACGCCGTGGTGGCCGACGTGGTCGCGGAGGCGGGGGTGCGCTCGCGCTTCGACGGCGTGCCCGCGCACGTGGAGTGCACGGTGCGGGGGGACGCCTCGAACGAGTACGTGTTCCTGCTCAACCACAGCGCCGACCAGAGCACGTCCGTAACCGTGGGAGCGGAGGGAACGGACCTGCTCACCGGTTCCCCCGTGACCGGCGAGGTCACGCTGGCGCCGCTGGGCGCGGCGGTGGTCCGGATCACCCACCCATAAGTCTGTACGTCCCCGCCCGCATCGGTCAGCATGGAGGACATCTGCGGGCGGGGAGGCTCTCGTGCCGAACAGACTTTGCTACGCCGACGCGGTGAAGCTGCTGGGCGGCACCGACAGCGCACTGGTCGCCGCTCTCGACAATCTGACCGGTGGCCTGCTGCTGGCGGGCTCGGGAGGGACCGACCAGTTCGCCCTCAGCCTCTTCGACGCCAAGGGCGAGCTCGCGCGGCTCAGCCGGGAGCTGGTCAGCGGGCTGACGGAGCGGCTGCGCGGGCTGGGCCGCTTCGACCGGACCGAACGGCTCACCGCGGCCCACAAGGTGATCGTCCTGACCGCCTACTTCGAGGCCGTCAACGCGGTGCAGCCGCCGTTCGAGCCGGAGGAGTTATGGCCGGGCAGGGCCGCGCAGGTCGGCCTGGCCACCGACGACCGGCCCGCGTCCGGCCGGCTCAAAGAGCTCGTCGGCGTGCTCAACGACAGCGACATTCCCGGACATCCGATCCGTCTGGGCAGCGAACCCATGCCGGAGGTGCTGCGGACGTTCTACGCCTCCCTGAGCCATCGCGTCATCGCCGTCCTGAAGGAGACGGCCTCCTGTTCCCAGGCGGCCGAGGACGTGCTGACCGGCGAGGTGCCCACGGTCGCGCTGCGCCGCTACGAGCTGCATCTGCGGGCATTGGCGGCCGACTTCCCCGAGGTGGCGTTCTGGGTGAACCACCTCGACCACGCCGCCACGCACGACCGGCTGCTGCGGCTCCAGCACGGGCTGGAGGGGCTGGGTGAGGTGCTGGAAGAGATCGCCTCGAACGCCATTCCCATCGACGACCGGCGCCAGGCGCTGGCCAGGCGCTATGAGCGGGTCCTCGACCGGCCCATCGTGTCTACGGGCGACGTCCCCGAGGGGCTGATCATCCCGTCGCTGAGGTCGGCGTACATCAATCCCTGCTTCCAGACCGCCGAGGCGACCGACGCCTCCCAGCTCGACCAGGAGCAGTGGTGGGAGTCGTATGACGTGCGCGACGACCTGCAGGAGTTCCTGATCGGCTATCTGACCTCGCTCGACGCGACCCGGGCGCCCCTGGTCGTGCTGGGCCAGCCGGGGTCGGGCAAGTCGGTGCTCACGCAGGTCCTGGCGGCGCGCCTGCCCGCCTCTGACTTCCTGGCCGTACGCGTGACGCTGCGCGACGTCCCCGCCGACACCGACCTGCAGTCCCAGATCGAGCATGCGATCAGGGACGCGACGGGAGAGAGCCTGACCTGGCCCGCGCTGGCCAGGACGGCCGGCGGCGCGCTGCCCGTCATCCTGCTCGACGGGTTCGACGAGCTGCTCCAGGCCACCGGCATCGGGCAGACCGACCACCTGGAGCAGGTCGTACGCTTCCAGGAACGCGAAGCCGACCAGGGACGCCCGGTCGCGGTCCTGATCACCAGCCGCATCGCGGTCGCCGACCGCGCCCGCATCCCGCGCGGCGGCGCGACCGCGCTGAGGCTGGAGCCGTTCACCGACCGGCAGGTCGAACAGTGGCTGGCCGTCTGGAACGGCCACAATCTCGACCGCCTGACGAAGCGCGGGCTGCTCCCCCTGACCGCGCAGGCGGCGCTGCGCCACCCGGAGCTCGCCGCGCAGCCGCTGCTGTTACTGATGCTCGCCCTGTACGACGCCACCGACAACGGGCTGCAGAAGCGGGCCCAGACGATGGACCACGCCGACCTGTACGAGCAGATCCTGCGCCGTTTCGCCGAACGCGAGATCCACAAGACGCGGCCGGAGCTGGCGGGCGACCCCCTGGAGACCGCGATCGGGGACGAACTGCTGCGGCTGTCGATCGCGGGGTTCGCCATGTTCAACCGGGGCCGCCAGTGGGTCACCGAGGACGAGCTGTCGGCCGATCTCACCGCGCTGTCCCCCGCCCCGGTCGTGGAGCGGCACCTGCGCGACTTCCACGCCCCGCCGACGCCGGCCCAGCAGGTCATCGGCAGGTTCTTCTTCATCCACCAGGCTCAGGCGCTGCGCAAGGACACGCGTCTCACGACGTGCGAGTTCCTGCACGCGACCTTCGGGGAGTTCCTCGTCGCCCGGCTGATCCTGCGCGAGCTGCTGGACCTGGCCGAGGTCGCGATGGCCCACAGCAGGCACGCCGTCGACGACGGATTCGTACGGACGCTGCTCTCCTTCGCGCCGCTGACCCTGCGCGGCCAGATCATCGACTTCCTGCGCCCGCTCGTCGGGCGGCTCGACCACGACCGGCGCCGGCTGATCCGCGACCTGCTGCTCACCACCTTCCACGGCGCCCTCGACTCGCCCAGGGAGACCGGGCACGAGTCCTACCGGCCCAGCCGCATCAGCGCGCCCGCCCGCCACGCCGCCTACTCCGCGAACCTGCTGCTGCTGACCGCCGTGATGGGCGGTCCGGTGCACGGGCGGGAGCTGTTCCCCGACGCGCGGGTGCCGGCGGCCGAGTGGCGGCGGCACGCCCTGCTGTGGCGGTCGCAGTTCACACCGGAGGCCTGGGGGCGCCTGGCCGGCGCGCTCGCGTTACAACGCACCTGGTACGCGGGCAACCGCGAGGTCTCGATCAGTCTGCGTGACGACGAGTCGTGGACGGCGTACGAACCTGACGTGTTCTGGATGTTCCACTCACCGCCCGGTCACGCCCGGCGCAGACGCTATGGGTGGCGCCTGAACCGCACGCACCACCTGCTCCGGGAGAGCCACTTCACCTGCGACTTCGCCGAGGACGTCGCCTGGCACGCGCTCGCCGCGGTCGTCACGGACCTGGACTATGGCGATGTCGAGGGCCCCGAGGACATCGAGGCCACGACCGCTTTCGGCGTGCTGAGCCCCGACGAGGCGATCTCCGTCACCAACGCCATCACCCGGGTCTGGCTGATCTCCAGCCATCCGGACGGGAGGGGTGATCTTCAGCGGGCGTACGAGGACTGCCTGCTGGTCATCCAGAACAGCCGCCCGAACGAGGACGCGGTGGCGCGCGACGCCTATTTCGCCCGGCTCCTGCGGCAGCTCGCCGCCGACCGGGAACGGCTCTCGGCCGAGTTCAGGGCCCGCGTCCTGGAGTACCTCAGACCTTGCATCCTGACGGAGGCGCATCTGGCCGCCCGGCCCATGGTGCGCGGCTGGGCCGAACTCGCCTTCGCCGACGTCGGCTGGCCGCCGGTCAGGTGGGCGGCGGACGGGCTCATGGGGCACTCGTCAGGATGAACTCCTCGTAGCCGTCCGGCGCCGGCGAGGGCGAGCGTGGCACGGCAGCCCAGCTCTACGCCGGCCCCCTCGAAGCGACCGGCGGCACCGAGCAGGTAGCCCGCCACCAGGTCGGGGAGGGCACTGAGCGCCGAACCGGGGAGGGCGGCCAGCCTCCGCGTAGCCGATCGGGACCTCAGGCACGGCCAGTCTCCGCGTGGCCGATCGCGACCTCTCAGGCGTGGCCGCCCTCCGCATGGCCGATCGCGACCTCGATCGCCGGGTGGTAGGCGGCGAGTTGGTCCGGGGTCCAGCCGGCGGGGCCGTGGGCTGTTTCGTGGGTGATGATGCGGTAGATGAGGGCTCGTACCAGCATCTGGCCCCATTCGGGCAGGTGTACCCAGCGGGCGGCCAGCGCGGGCGTGGCGCCGTACCAGCACAGGGCGTCGGCGACCGCGACCGCCGCCGCCCACGACGGCGGTCGCCAGTAGACGGGCCAGTCGATGATCGCCGGCGTCAGGCCCTCGGCGAACAGCACATTGCCGGGCAGGTCGCCGTGCACCGCCTGCGACGGGAGATCGACCGGCCGGCGGGCCGCCACAAGGGGCTCCAGCAGGTCCGTCGCGCCCGCCGGGACCGGCAGTTCCTCCCACGCCACGCGGTCACCGCAGGACCAGGGGTCGTCGCGGACGTCCAGGAACGCGGGCCTGGGCAGGTGCGCGATCGCCGAGTGGAAGGCGGCGCCGGCCCGCAGCACGTCGTCCTGCCTGCGAACGTCCGGCTCGCCCGCCACGAGCCGGCACGCCTCCCAGCCGCGCCGCACCCACGTGCCGTCCAGCGTCCTGACGGGCCGGGCCAGCCGGAAGTGAGGCGAGTCCGGCAGCTCGGCCAGTACCTCGGCCCGCCACAACGTCTCGGACAGAAGGCCCACCCGCTTGAGAACCAGCGCACCAACCCGCCAGGCCCCACCCAGCCAAACCGGCTCCCCCGCAACCCCGAACGCGACCACCACATCCTCAGAAGGCGGCCCACTCGCATCCGCAGGAGGTGGCCCGCTCACGGCTCGCCCGCAGGGCCGTTCAAGGGGCCGCCGGTGGGGACGCCAGCCAGGTGCCGACCTCGGCCTCGAGGTCGGCCTTGAGCGGGGCGGGGGCGAACGAGGCGGTGATCGAGGCACGGGCCAGGTCGGCGAGGTCGGTGTCCCCGTAGCCGAACACCTGCCGCAACCGTTCGTACTCCTCCCCCAGCGCCGTCTCCCCGTCCGTGTTGATCGTGACGTGCAGCCCGGCCGCCCGCAGCCGGGGCAGCGGATGTTCGGCCAGCGACGGCACCAGCCCCAGCAGGACGTTGGAGGTCGGGCAGACCTCCAACGGAATGCCACGCTCGCGCACCTCCGCCACCAGCGCGTCGTCGTCCAGCACCCGGATCCCGTGCCCGAGCCGCTCGGTGTGCCCCAGGTCGAGCGCCTCGCGGATGCTCGCGGGACCGGCCGCCTCCCCCGCGTGGTGCACCAGGTGCAGCCCGGCGCCCCTGGCCGCGTCGAACACCTCCGCGAACGGCGCCAGCGGATGGCTCTCGTCGCCCGCCAGGCCCAGCCCGATCACCTCGTCGTAGCGGGTGGCCAGCTTGTACGTACGCCACAGCCGCTCGACCGGCCGCCGCCTGGAGTGGTCGAGCAGCACCCGGCTCTCGATCCCGTAGCGGGCCCGGCCCTCGGCCAGCCCTTCGATCACCGCCTCCAGCGGCATCTCCGGCGATCCGACCCGCTCGCCGTGGGAGGCGGCGGTGAAGGTCACCTCGACGTAGCGGGTGCCCTGCGCGGCCTCGTCGGCGCAGAACTCCAGCGCGATCCGCCGGAAGTGGTCGGCCGTGCGCAGCAGTTCGCGCACGCGTGCCCGCGCGTCGGCGAACTCACGAAAATTCTGGAAAACCCCGGCGGGCGCGGGCGTCCCGCCCAGTTCGCGCACGGTTTCAGGTCGTACAGTGCTTTCCAGGTGGACATGGAGGTGAGCCTTCGGCAAGGCCCGTACGTCTCTCACGTCCCACCACCATATGGGACGCCTCCAGCATCCGCATTCGGATAAATGCCAGGAAGGAGCGCACCATGACCGCAGTTCTGGTCCACGGCGTCCCGGAAACCCCGGCGCTCTGGGACCCTCTCCGCTCGGCTCTGCGCCGGCAGGACGTGCGCGCCCTCCGGCTCCCCGGCTTCGGCTGCCCCCTCCCTGACGGTTTCACGGCCACCATGGACGAGTACGTGACGTGGCTGGCCGGCGAACTGGAGGCGCTCGGCGGCGACATCGACCTGGTCGGCCACGACTGGGGCGGCGGGTTCGTGGTGCGCCTGGTCAGCCTCCGCCCCGCCCTCGTACGCTCCTGGGTCACCGACGCCGCCGGGCTCGGCCATCCCGACTTCCGCTGGCACGACCTGGCCCGGCTGTGGCAGACGCCCGGCGCCGGCGAGCAGTTCCTGGAGCAGATGATCTCCCTGCCGGTCGAGGAACGGGCCGGCGCGCTGGGCGGCTACGGCATCCCCGCCGAGCACGCCCTGACGATGGCGTCCGCCATGGACCAGGTCATGGCGGACAGCATCCTGGCGCTGTACCGGTCGGCGGTGAACATCGCCGAGGAATGGTCGCCGGCGTTCACCGACATCCCGGCGCCGGGGTTGGTGCTGATTCCGTCGGGCGATCCGTTCCTGTCGGCTGAGGTGTCGCGGGCGGCCGCGACCAGGGCCGGGGCGGCGGTGGCACCACTGCCCGAGCTGGGCCACTGGTGGATGCTCCAGGATCCGGCGACGGGCGCGGCGAAGCTGGAGGAGTTCTGGAGCAGCGTGACCAAGTGACTGCGCACCAGCCCTGGAACACCGTGGCCAAGTGCGCGCGCACCAGCGGGGCCGAGTGAAGGCGGACCGGTTCTGGAACGGCGTGGCTACGTGAGGACGGACCGAGTGAGGCGGATCTTCGACTGCTTGTGCGGCAGCCGTTCCCAGTCGTCCATGAACGTCGCCGTCAGCCCGTACCGTCCGGCCAGTGCGAGGAGCGTCTCGGTGCGGTAGTAGAAGTCCTCCCGCAGCACCTGATGCTCCTTGCCCTCGGTCCGGTCGAAGGTGAAGTCGAACCAGCCGCCGGGCCGCAGGATCCGGCCCACATGGGCGAAGCATTCCTCGATCACGTGCAGCGGGGAGTGCGAGAAGACGCTGTGCGCGTGGACGACGTCGAAGTGCTCGTCGGGCAGGAATTCGAAGCGCAGGTCGCGTACGGGTGTCAGGTGCGGCAGCTTGTCCCGCAGCCCGTGCTGGACGACCGTTTCCTGGGCCGCCATGAGGATGTCGGGCGAGATGTCGATGCCGTAGTAGTTGCCGGTGTGCAGGTAGCCGATGAACAGGTGCCCGGCCCGCAGGTTGCCGCAGCCGATCTCCAGCATGCGGCATTCGGGTTTGAGACCGTGCTCGACCAGGTAGTCGAACTGCATCCGGCCCAGCGCCAGCCAGCGTCTGTGGTTGTGCGAGCCGACCGCGCCTTCAGGGTCGCGGGCGGTGTCGGAGCGCATGACGGCGCGGTAGTAGGAGACGTGGTCTCGCGTACGCAGCCTGAACCACGTGTCGCGGGCCAGCCGCCTCAAGTGGGGGACGATCTTGTGGGGGTTCTTGATCGCGTACGTCACCTGGTGGACGAGGCTCGAACGGGAGCGTTTCACGCCTTGGAATCTAGGTCAGCCGGGCCCTGCCCCATAGGGCGGTGGCGACAGTCTTGAATTCCCGTTTGCGCAGCCTTGTAGTTCGCCCCTCGTACCAAGCGCCGAACGGTCAGCTCAGATATTCACGAAGCGCCAGGGAGCGGGACGGGTGGCGCAGTTTGGACATCGTCTTGGCCTCGATCTGGCGGATCCGCTCCCGGGTGACCCCGTAGATGCGGCCGATCTCGTCGAGCGTCATGGGCTTGCCGTCCTGCAGCCCGTAACGCATGCTGATCACGCCCGCCTCGCGCTCGGAGAGCTGGTCGAGCAGGGCCCGCAGTTGTTGCTGGAGGAGGGTGAAGGAGACCGCGTCGGCCGGGGAGACGGCCTCGGTGTCCTCGATGAGATCGCCGAACTCGCTGTCGCCCTCCTCGCCCAGCGGAGTGTGCAGGGAGATGGGCTCGCGGCCATAGCCCTGGACCTCGATGACCCGGCCGACTTCGAGCTCACTCTCCTTGGCGATCTCTTCGGGGGTGGGCTCGCGGCCGAGGTCGCTCTGCAGGCGGCGCTGCGCCCGCGCCACCTTGTTGATCAGCTCGACCATGTGTACGGGGATGCGGATCGTCCTGGCCTGGTCGGCCATGGCCCGGGTGATGGCCTGCTTGATCCACCAGGTCGCGTAGGTGGAGAACTTGTAGCCGAGCCGGTAGTCGAACTTCTCGATCGTCCGGATCAGGCCCAGGTTGCCCTCCTGGATCAGGTCGAGAAAGAGCATGCCACGGC
The DNA here is from genome assembly GCF_900108335.1 of Nonomuraea solani. Classification (GTDB taxonomy): domain Bacteria; phylum Actinomycetota; class Actinomycetes; order Streptosporangiales; family Streptosporangiaceae; genus Nonomuraea; species Nonomuraea solani. Next base: position 56,575 of record NZ_FNVT01000023.1, on the reverse strand, counting down.
CGGTGTAGCGCTTGGCGATGGAGACGACCAGCCGCAGGTTGGCCTCCAGCATGCGGCGCTTGGCACGAAGGCCGTCGTCGGCGACCCACTCGAGGTCGGCGCGGAGTTCGGGGGGCAGACCCGGCTCGTTGTCGAGCCGTTCTCGGGCGAACAGGCCGGCCTCGATGCGCTTGGCCAGCTCGATCTCCTGCTCGGCGTTGAGGAGCGGCACTCTGCCGATCTCCTTGAGGTAGGCCTTGACCGAGTCGGGGCCGACGGCCGTGCCGCCGTCGGCAACGTTGTCGTCCAGTTCGAGAACCTCTGCTGCTTGGGACAAAACACTCTCCTCGCTGCTGCATTGGATGGACGGCGACCCAAACTTAGGTCGCGCCTAACTTTAGGTCGCCCTCGAATGAGAGTCAACCTAAAATAAGGTCGAACCTAAAAATTTGTGGAAGACTGCGGCTATGAGCATCGACACCTTGGGGTTGAGGGAACAGAAGAAGCGAGAGACCAGACAGGTCATCTCTGACCACGCTACCCAACTGTTCCTGGAACGGGGGTTCGACCGGACGACGATCGCCGACATCGCCGCTGCTTCCCGGGTGGCCAAGATGACCGTCACCAACTATTTCCCCCGCAAGGAGGACCTGGCCCTCGACCACCACGAGGCGTTCGTGGCGGGCCTGGCGGACGCGGTGGCGCGCCGCCCGGCCGGAGAGTCGGCGCTGGGGGCGGTACGGCGCACGTATGAGGAGGCGCTGGAGCGGCGCGACCCGGTCATCGGGTTCACCGGGCAGGACTTCGCGCGGATGATCGCCGACAGCCCGACCCTGATCGCCCGCCTGCGCGACCTCCACGACCAACGCGAAGAGGCCCTCGCCGTCCACCTGACCACCGAAACAACCGGAGACGGCCGGTCGGAGGGAAATGCCGGCGAGACCAGGGGTGGCCGGACGCCTGAGAGCACCGGCGAGAGCGGGGACGGCCGGACGGCCGGAACCGCCGGCGAGAGCGGGGACGGCCGGACGGCCGGAACCGCCGGCGAGAGCGGGGACGGGGAGCCGGAGGGTGTGGCGGCCGGGGATCCCGTCGTGGCGCGGGCCGTGGCGGCGCAGTTGGCGGCGGCCGATCGGCTGCTCTTCCGGGAGTTGCAGGCGCGGACGCTGGCGGGCGGGAGCGACGACGAGATCGCCGCCGCGCTGTCCGTGGCCGCGCGGCGGATCTTCGGCCTGCTCGAACCGGCCATCGGCGGGTACGCCGTCCGCTGAGCCCATGTGTCGGTCAACGCCCCGATCGCGCCAGGTCTTCCGCTGAGGAGGCGGCCTTCCCTGGCCGGCCCCACCCGACGAGCCCTCCGGACACCGCGACACGAGCCCTTGGCACGGTGGACCCTGGGGCATTGAGCCCTGCGCCACCGCACCCTGCGAGACTGGGCTCTCCGGCACGGGGCCCTGCGGGATCAGGCCCTGTTGCCGTCGCGGGCGCGTGCCGTGTGCTCCGTGATTCCACCCGCTCGCGCATCCCCCGGGCCCCCATCCGCGCCGTGTCATCCGCCCGCGCCTCGGGCGGCCCGAGTATTCATCTGCCCCTCGCGAAGAACGCGTATTCCTCGTCGCGGCCCCGAAGATCCTCAGGAGCCCGTCGCAGAGCTCCTGGGCGGTGGCCATGTGATGCTCCCCTCGTCGAGGCCCGTGAAGGCCGGCAGGCGCGCCCCCTCCTCGGCCGGCTCCGCCATCACCCCCGTCGGAGAGCGGATGGAAGGCTCGGCCGTCAGCCCGCCGCCCTCAAGGTCCCACAGGCCACCGACAGTTCCGTGGACGAGGAAAGGGCCGCGCCCGCCCGGACGAGCGGCTCAGCAGGAGCCGGCGCTCCAGCGGTTGAGCGCCCCGCGAGTCGGGATCACGGCGTCAGCGCAGGAGCTAATGCGGCAGGTCGGCTTCCGCGTTGCGTAGTTCGTCGAGGGCCTCCCGCAGATAGCCGGCCAGTTCCCAGGCGTCCGGCACCATCTGCCGGTCGGTGACGACGCCGATGTCCATCGAGCCGTCGTAGGAGAAGGCGGTGATGTTCACGCCGCCGCTCACGTCGGTGATCACCGACACCGGGTAGTGGGTCAGCAGCCGGGCACCGCACACGTACAGGGGGAACTGCGGCCCCGGCACGTTCGAGACGATCACGTTGATCGGCGGCGCCGCCTGCCCGACCAGCCCGAACGCCGAGCGCGAGGCCAGCCCCATGAGCGCGGCCGGCATCGACTCGCTGAACTCGCGCAGCCACCGCGCGGGCGCCAGCGAGAACCTGTCCTTGATCCGGTGCATGGCCTGGCGTACGTGGTGCAGCCGCTCGACGGGATCGGTGACGTTCACCGCCAGCGGCGCCGTCATGATCGTCACCTGGTTGCCCTGCCCCTCGATGCCGGCGGCCCGTAACGAGAACGGCACCCCGGCCACCAGCGGCTGGCGCGGCACGCCGCCGTGCGCGGCCAGCCACCTGCGCAGCGCGCCCGCGCACACGGCCATGACGACGTCGTTGACGGTGACCCCGAACGCCTTGCGGACCTGCTTGATCTCCTCCAGCGGCAGTGAGGCGAACGCGAAGCGCCGATGCCCCGACAGCGGGCCGCTGAACGGCGTCTTCGGCGCGGGCAGGGCGGGCAGGTCCGGCGCCCGCCCGGTCCCGGCCAGCCGGCGGGCGAGCCCGGAGACGACGCGGCTGCCCGGGATCCAGGACACGACGGGGATCTCGTCCAGGTGCGGGACGGCCCTGGCCGCAAACCGCGCGGCGGCGGCCGGGTTGCCCGCCAGCCTGGCCAGCCCGCGGGCCAGCATCGTGGCGGAGCCGGGCGGGGGCGCGTCCCGCTCGGGCGCGGCGGCGGGCGGCGGCGCGGGCTCGGGGCTGATGTCGAGCAGCGCGGCCAGCACGTCGGCGCCGCCGATCCCGTCCACGGCCGCGTGGTGGATCTTCGTGTAGAGCCCCATGCGGCCGCCGGACAGCCCGTGGATCAGGTAGATCTCCCACAGGGGACGGCCGCGGTCGAGGCGGCGGGCGTGCAGGCGCGAGACCTGGTCGGCCAGTTGCCGGTCGTCGCCGGGCGGCGGCAGGCCGATCTCGCGTACGTGGTAGTCGAGGTCGAGGTCGTCCTCCTGCATCCAGTACGGATGGTCGAGCCCCAGCGGCACGGGGGCCAGCTTGCGCCGCAGCGCGGGCACGTAGGGAAGCCGCCGTTCGAGCAGGGCCTGCAGGTCGGCGCGGTTGAGATCGCCGTCGAGCACGGCCAGGCCGGCGATGTTGGCGATGTTGGTCGCGGTCTCGAAATGGAGGAACTGCGCGTCCAGGGCGGTCAACTGTGGCATCGTCTCACCTCTGCCCCGACCCCATCAGAGTCCGTCCACCTCTTCAATAGAGAGCGTCGCGGCATCCGGTTCCGCGAAGGCCAGCAACCGCTGTCCCTCCTCCTCCAGCGCGGCCGGATCCACTGACGTGAACGGGCTGACGAGCAGCCTGGCCTTCTTGCCCGAGCGCTTGATCTGCCACGTCCCCGCGGCGAACCCGTCCACCAGGAAGACCGCCTTGATCCGCAGGTTCTTGGTGCTGACGCGGCTTTTGTACTCCTCGGCGAGCACGCGGGTGCGGTCGGCGTGGCCGAGGATCAGCGTGTCGAAGTCGGGCAGGAACCGTACGGGGGCGGGCACGTCACCGCCCGGCCTGGGCGCGTCCGGCAGGTCGAAGAGCTCACGCCCGGCGGCGTCGGTGAGCCGTTCCAGCTCCATGCCCTCCATGACCGGCCGCAGCCCGCCCAGTCCCGACCAGGTCTGCACGTCGGCGGGGGTGGCGGGGCCGAAGGCGGCCAGATAGCGCTCGATCAGCGAACTCGGCTCGGCGGGCGTCACAGCGATGCCGGGCAGCCCGAACGCGGGGTCGCGCGGGAAGCTCCACCGGTCCTCGGTCGGCGTGATGATCAGCGGAGTGAGCATGCGGACCGCGTACCCGAGCGCCCGGTCATAGGCCCCGGGAAACTCCGCCAGCAACCGCGGCCGCAGCTCGTTGAACGTCATGGGCCCCGCCGCCAGCAGCCGGTCGGCGGCGGCCACGACCGCCTCGAAGTCGACCCCGTCGAAGCGGCGCGCGGCGCTCTCCAGCACCGGCCGCAGCAGCGGCCGGAACGCGGCGAAGTCCGCGGCCGTCACCAGGTGCAGCGTGGCCCGCCACATGGTGGCCCGCACCAGCGTGCGCGCGTGCAGCGCCGCGTGCAGGTCGTCGCGCTCGAACCCCTCCAGCCGCGTCCACACCCCGAGGTACGGCGGCCGCGGCTCCTGCGCCTGCAGGCCGGCCAGGCGGTGCACCACGTCGGCGACCTCCCCCTTGTGCCGCGAGAGAAGGTGCTGGCGGGCCAAGGTGGCACGGTTGAGGTCGCGAAGGCTGAGCATCTACATATCATGCCTTTCCCCCTCAAGTCGGTACGCGCCATGTACCCCGCCCTCGCCGACGGCCACGCCTACCTCGACGGCGCGGCCGGTACCCAGGTCCCCCGGCCCGTGATCGACGCCATCGCCACCGCCTACCGCACCGGGATCGGCAACGTCGGCGGCGCCTTCCCCGCCAGCCACCGCTCCGACGCCATCGTGGCCGCGTGCCGCGCCGCCGTGGCCGACCTGGTGGGCGGCCAGGCCGGCGGCGTGCTGCTCGGCCCCAACATGACCACGCTCACCTACCGCCTCGCCAGGGCGATCGCCGGGCCGGGCGACGAGGTGGTGGTCTCCCGGCTGGACCACGACGCCAACGTGCGCCCGTGGACGCAGGTCGGCGCCACCGTGCGCTGGGCCGAGGTGGACCCGGTCACCGGGGAACTGCCGGTCGAGCAGTACGCCGATCTGATCAACGAGCGCACCCGGGTGGTCGCGGTGACGGCGGCCAGCAACATCCTGGGCACCCGCCCCGACGTGCCGGCCATCGCGGAGCTGGCCCATCAGGCGGGCGCGCTGGTGTACGTGGACGGCGTGCACGCCACCCCGCACGGCCCGGTGGACATGCGGGCGCTGGGTGCCGACTTCTACGCCACGAGCGCGTACAAGTGGTCGGGCCCGCACATCGGCGCGGTGGTCGCGGACCCGGCGCTGCTGGAGACGATCAGGCCGGACAAGCTGGCCTCGTCCGCCGACACGGTGCCGGAGCGGTTCGAGACGGGCACGGCCGCGTTCGCCGACCTCGACGGGGTGACGGCCGCCGTCGATCACCTGGCCGCCATGGTCCCGGGCCCGGGTGGCCGCCGCGAGCGCCTGCTGGCCTCGATGGCGGCGGCGGAGGAGCACGAGCAGGCGCTGTTCCGGGTGCTGCTCGCGGGCCTGGAGACGATGCCGCACGTCACGGTGTACGGCAAACCGGCCAGGCGCACCGCCACCGCCTACTTCAACGTGGCCGGCCACACCCCGCGCGGGGTCGCCGAGCACCTGGCCCGCCTGGGCGTGAACGTGTGGAACGGCCACAACTACGCCTGGGAGCTGACCGGCGCGCTCGGCATCCGCGACTCGGGCGGCGCGGTCCGCGCGGGCCTGGTCCACTACAACGACCGCACCGACGTGGACCGCCTCCTGGAGGGGGTGGCCCGCCTGGGCTGACCGTCACTCGGGCGGCTCCCCCTTCTTCCTCCATGTGTGGAAGAAGGCCGCGGCAAGAGCGACGCACACGGTGGCGGTGCCGGACAGCCACGCCTCGAAGGGCGTGGAATGAAACCCGCCCTTCCGGTGCTTTCGTGGGCGAAGTCGCTCATGAAAAGAGGCGTTTCCCATGTCCCCGCAGGCCCGCGCGGCCCGGCTCATCGTTCAGGCTCTGGAGGCGGAGGGTGTCGAGTACGTCTTCGGCATCCCCGGTGAGGAGAACATCCACTTCGTCGACGCGCTCACGGACTCCTCGATCCGGTACGTCCTCGTACGGCACGAGCAGGCCGCGTCGTTCATGGCCGAGATCTACGGCCGCCTGACCGGCAAGGCGGGCGTGGCCTCGGCCACGCTCGGCCCTGGCGCGATCAACCTGCAGCTCGGCGTCGCCGACGCCACCACGAACAGCACCCCCGTGGTCGCGATCACCGCCCAGGTCGGGCTCGACCGCATCTACAAGGAGTCGCACCAGGTGGTCGACCTGGTGTCGCTGTTCAGGCCGATCACCAAGTGGTCGGAGCTGGCCCCCACGGCGCGGGCGCTGCCCGAGCTGATCCGCAAGGCGTTCAAGACGGCCCAGACCGAGCGCCCCGGCGCCGTCTATCTGGCCATCCCCGAGGACGTCGAGTCCGCGGAGATCCCCGGCGACCTGCGCCCGCTCCCCGTCAACGTCGTACGCCCCCAGGACCCCTCCCCCGCCCAGATCGCCCGCGCCGCCGACGTGCTGGCCACCGCCCGCAGGCCGATCGTGCTGGCCGGCCACGGCGCCACCCGCGCCGGGGCCTCGGACGCGCTGGTGCGCTTCTCCGAGCGGCTCGGCCTGCCGGTGGCCACCACGTTCAACGGCAAGGGCGTCTTCCCCGACGACCATCGGCACGCGCTCGGCGCCGTGGGGTTCATGAGGCACGACTACGTGAACTTCGGCTTCGACGAGGCCGACGTGCTGATCAGCGTCGGGTACGAGCTCCAGGAGTTCGACCCCGTCAAGATCAACCCGATGCGCGACAAGAAGATCATCCACATCCACCGGTTCCCCGCCGAGGTCGACGACCACTATCCGGTCGAGGTCGGCGTGCAGGGCGACATCTCGCGCTCGCTGCACGCCCTCGGTGACGCCGTGCGCCGGCGGTTCGAGATCAACGGCACCGGCGAGCGGATCCGCGGCATGATCCGCGAGGAGCTCGAACAGGGCCGCGCCGAGAACGGGTTCCCGCTGTCGCCGCGCCGGGTGGTGACCGACATCCGCCAGGCCATGGGACGCGAGGACATCGTGCTGGCCGACACGGGGGCGGTCAAGATGTGGATGGCCCGCATGTACCCGACGTACGAGCCGAACACGATGCTGGTCTCCAACGGCCTGTCCTCGATGGGGTTCTCGGTGCCCGGCGCGCTGGCCGCCAAGCTGGCCTTCCCGCACCGGCGGGTGCTGGCGGCGACGGGCGACGGGGCGTTCCTGATGAACTCGCAGGAGCTGGAGACCGCCGTGCGGGAGCGGATCCCGTTCGTGGTGCTGGTGTGGGTGGACGACGCGTACGGGCTGATCGAGTGGAAGATGGACCTGGAGCTGGGCCGCAGCTCCAACGTGGCCTTCGGCAACCCCGACTTCGTCAAGTACGCCGAGAGCTTCGGGGCGCGCGGCTACCGGATCACGAGCGCCGAGGAGCTGCTGCCTACGCTGCGCAAGGCGCTGGCCGACGACGTGGTGTCGGTGATCGCGGTGCCGGTCGACTACGCGGCCAACCTCCAACTGACCGACAAGCTGGGCGAGCTGACCGGACCCTTCTAAGATCGTCCAGGTGAGCCTGCCCGCCCTGCCTGTCCAGGGGACACCGCCGATCGAGCCGGCGCGTGACCCGTACCACGTCTATCTCGACTCGCTCACCAGCCCCGAGTCGCGGCGCACCATGCGCGGCTGCCTCGACCGGCTGGCGCGCCTGCTCACCGGCGACGAGCGCGCGACGGGCGCGGGCCAGCCGTGGCATCTGCTGCGTTACGAGCACACCGTGCGGATTCGCACGCTGCTCACCGACCAGGGCTGGTCGGCGGCCTATGTCAACAAGCACCTGGTGGCGCTGCGCCGGGTGCTGAAGGAGGCGTGGCGGCTGGGCCAGACCAGCGCCGAGGACCTGGCCCGCGCCTCCGACCTGGCCCCCGTGCGGCAGAGCCGCCTGCCGGCCGGGCACCACGTGCCGCCCGAGGTGGTCGGCGCGGCCCTGTCGGTGTGCGACGACTCGCCGGCCGGGGTGCGCGACGCGGCGCTGATCGCCGTGCTCTACTCCACCGGCTGCCGCCGCGCCGAGCTCGGCGGGCTGTCGCTGACCGACTACGATCCGGGGGCGCGGTCGCTGCGGGTGCGCGGCAAACGCGACAAGGAACGCCTGGTCTACCTGACCACCGACGCGATCGGGCTGGTCGAACGGTGGCTGGCGGTGCGCGGCCGCACGCCCGGCGCGCTGTTCAGCCCGATCAGCAAGGCCGGGCGCCTGCGCGAACGCGACGGGCGCCCGGTCGGGCTGACCGGGCAGGGCATCTCCGACATTCTCACCCGGCGGTTCGGGGAGGCGGGGGCGTCCCGGCGTACGGCGCACGACTTCCGCCGCACGTTCATCGGCGAGCTGCTGGACGCCGGGGTGGACCTGGCGACGGCCCAGGCCCTGGTGGGGCACTCGTCGCCGGCGACCACGGCCCGCTACGACCGCCGCCCCGAGCGGACCCGGCGCGAGGCCGTCGACCGCCTGCGCCTCCCCGCCCCCCGTCCGCTGGCGTAAGGGGGTCACCCGGCCAGGCGGGGCACGATGCCGGTGTTGTGCAGCCGTTCACGGGCGGCCGCGATGGCCTGGTCGGTCGTGGCGAACACCTGACCGGCCTGGTCGAGCCGGGCGATCACGCCGAGCGCCTCCAGCGGCTGGTGCTGGTCGTCGGGGATGCCGGAGACGTACACCATGATCCCCCGCTGTTCGAGTCGTTCGATGGCGTCGCCCAGGACCAGGGCGCCGCTGGCGTCGATGGTGGTGACCCGGCTCATGCGCAGCACCACCACGGACACGTCGGTCACCTCCGACAGTTCGAGCAGGAAGCGGTGGGCCGCGGCGAAGAACAGCGGCCCTTCCAGCCGGTAGGTGACGATGTGCTCGGCGAGCAGCGCGTGCTCGTCCTCGGTGTGCTGGGGCTGCAGGTCGTGGCGGAGCCGCTCCTGGTCGACGCGCACGTTGCGGGCGATGACCCGCAACGCCAGCGCCCCGGCCACGACCAGGCCGAGGATGACGGCGAGGACGGTGTCGAGGGTGAGGGTGGCCACGGCGGTCAGCACGAGCACCGCGGCGTCGCTCCTGGTGGACCTGAACATGGCGCGCACCGCGCCGACCTCGACCATGCGCACCGACGTGGCCAGCAGCACCCCGGCGAGCGCGGCCAGCGGGATGCGGGAGACGAGCCCGGCGCCGAGGTAGACGATGCCGCCCAGGATCACGGCGTGGGAGAGGGCCGCCAGCCGGGAGCGCGCGCCGGAGCGTACGTTGATGGCGGTACGCACGATGGCGCCCGTCCCCGGCATGCCCCCGAACAGCGGCGTGACGAGGTTGGCCAGCCCCTGCCCGAACAGTTCGCGGTCGGGGTCGTGCCGGTCGCGGCCGGTCATGTTGTCGGCGACGGTGGCCGACAACAGCGACTCCAGCGACGCCAGGGCGGCCACCGCGATCGCGGGGGCGATCAGCGACGTCGCCACGGCGGGATCGAGGAAGGCCGTCGAGGGCGCGGGCAGCCCGGCGGGCAGGTGGCCGATCCTGGCCAGCGGCAGCGCGGCCACCTCGGCGAGGACGGTGACGACGGCCACGGCCAGCAGCGAGAACGGCACCGTCGGCCGCAGACCGGCGCCCACGAGCAGCGCCACGGCCACGATGAGGGTCACGGACATGGCCCACCAGTGCGGCCTGGCCAGGAAGTCGAGGACGGCGTGCCAGGCCACGACGGCGACCTTGTCACTGTCGTGGGCCGGTACGCCGAGCGCGTGCGGGAACTGCTGCAGGCCGATCACGCCCGCGATGCCGACGGTGAACCCGGCCACCACGGGCGCGGGGACCAGCGCCATGTAGCGGCCCGCGCCCGCCAGGCCGAGCCCGATGAGCAGCGCCCCGGCCATCAGGCCGACCGTCAGCACGCCGGAGGCGCCGTGCGCGCTCATGATCGGCATGAGCATCACGGTCATCGCGCCGCTGGTGCCCGACACCTGCAGCGCCGACCCGCCGAACAGGGCCGCGAGCGACCCCGCGATCACGGCCGTGGCCAGCCCCGACGCGGCGCCGAGACCGGAGGAGACACCGAACGCGAGCGCGAGCGGCAGGGCGACGATGGCGACCGTCAGCCCGGCGAGGAGATCGTGGCGGGGGCTGCGGCGCATTTCGGTCAACCCGGTGCGTTCCGGCAGGACGGCTCGTACACGGCGCCAGGCGAGGTCGAGTGCCATGTTCACCGTGCGTGCCCGTTCGACTCGTCTTTGTTACCGCATCGGCCCGCGAAAGGTCCGCTCACCATCACTCCTTCTAGGTCAAGACAACCCCGCATTGCCCCAAATTGCATAAATTTGCAATTGGTGAAGAGGTTGTCAGGGTACAAGTACACCCCCTCCGACCTGGTTAAACTCCGCGACGGCGATATTCGCCAGGCGTGAAACCGTGCCATTGTTTGAAGGCGAGGTGGAATCCGACGGTCGAGCCGTACCCGACGCGCCGCGCGATGCCGCTGTGCGGGAGCGCGGTGCCGGCCAGCAGCCGGGCGGCCTCCTGCATCCGGCGCGCGGTCAGGTGCCGCATCGGCGCCTCGCCGACGAGCTCGCGGAAGGCCGCCGCGAACGCCGATCGCGACATCCCGGCCTCGGCGGCCAGGCTCTCCACCGTCCAGGGCTCGGCGAACCTCGTCTGTACGGCCAGCAGCGCCGCCCCGACGGCCGGATGCCGCAACGCCCGCAGCACCGGCTCCCCCTCGCCCAGGCTCGCCATGGCCGCCCGCAACGCCAGCACGAAGACCAGCTCGAACGCGCGCAACGCGACGATCTCCAGCCCCGCGTCTTGACGCCCGGCCTCGGTGGTGTCCCAGTCGGCGGCGAGGCGGCCCAGGAGGTCGGCGAGGAGAGGTTCGCGGGCGACGGCCGGCCGGTCGAGCACGAGCACCTGCGGCAGCGCCCGGTACAGCGGCGCCGCGGCGGCCGCGTCATAGTGCAGCCCGCCGCAGAGCATGACGGTCGGCTCCCCCGGCCCGTCGATCGACACCGTGCGCACCGAGCCGGGTTCGCGCTCCGGCAGCACGCTCTCCAGCGGCACGGTCGCCCGGCCGGGCGCGTCGGCCAGCCGGTGGGCCGCCCCGTGCGGGAACACCGCCAGCTCCCCCGCCCCCAGCCGCACCGGTCCCGCGCCCGGCAGTTCGACCACGCACCGGCCCTCCTGGACGTAGTGCAGCAGCGCGCAGCTCTCCCGCTCCCCGGCCACGCCCCACGGCCCCCGTGCCGTCCAGCGGCTGTGGAACACGCCGCGCAGGCGCAGCGGGGCCAGCAGCTCGCTCAGCAGGTCACCCATGGACGATCCTTAACATTTCGGAGATCTCCCTTTATGGAGAGTATCGCGGGCCCTCGGAAAACTGGGGCCATGCGATTCCTGGTGATCGGCGCCTCGGGCGCCCAGGGCGGCGCCGTCGCCCGCCATCTGACCGAGCGGGGCCACGACGTCCGCGGCTTCTCCCGTACGGGCGACGTCCCGGCGAGGGTGCGGCCGTTCCGCGGCGACCTGGGGGACGCCGCGCGGGTGAAGGAGGCGTTCGACGGGGTGACGCACGCGTCGGTGACGCTGCCCCTGGTGTACGACCCCGCCACGGTGTCCGCCCACGTCCGGCACGTGATCGACGGGGCGCTGGCGGCGGGGGTGCGGCGGCTGGCGTTCAACACGGGCAACCGGCTGCCCGAAGCAGAGTCGGGCGTGGCCGCGTTCGAGACCCGGCGGCGGGCGGCGGCCGCCCTGCTGTCCAGCGGGGTGCCGACGGTGGTGCTGCGCCCGCCGCTCTACGCCGAGAACCTGCGCGCCCCCGGGGTCGCCGGCCCTGGAGTGCTGCGTTACCCGCTGCCCGCCGACGTCGCCGTGCCCTGGCTGACGCACGCCGACCTGGGCGCGGCCACGGCGGCGGCGCTCACTCTCGACGGGCTGGAGGGCGCCACGCTGGACCTGGGCGGTCCTGACACGGTGACGGGGCCGGAACTGGCGGCGATGTTCGGGCCGGGGGTCCGGTACGAAGAGCAGGACGTGGCCGCGTTCGAGTCGGGCCTGGCGCACGCGGTCGGGGCGGAGGCGGCGGCGGGGGTGGCGGCGACGTACCGCTGGATCGGCGGCCGGCGCGGCTTCTTCACCCCGTCGCCCGGCCTGGCGGAACGGCTCGGCCTCCGCCTCACCCCACTGCGCGACTGGATCGCCACATGACGGACGCCGCACACGAGGTCGTCCGCCACCACCAGGTCATCGAACGCTGGCTGACGGGCGCCGCCGCCCGTACCGAGTTCGCGGCCTTCGCCGACGCGCACGCGCCGGGCTTCACGCTGATCGGCCCCGACGGAGCGGTGCTGTCGCGCGCCGAGATCCTGGCCCAGGTGGAGTCCGCCCACGGCAAGGCGCCGGACCTGACGATCACCATCGCGAACGTGCGCGTGATCGCGGAGTCGGGCGGCCTGCTGGTCGCGACCTACGAGGAGTGGCACGGCACCCGGGGCCGCCGCGCCACGGCCGTCCTCCGGACGACGCCCTGGCGCTGGGTGCACCTGCACGAGACCTGGATCCCCTAGCCGGACAGCATCGCGAACGCCCGCCCGGCCGCCAGGACCGCCTCCGCCTCGACCTCGTCCGCCGTCCGCCCCTCCGCGAGCAGCAGCCAGTTGCGCCGGGCGAGCACCCGCTGGGTGGCCAGCACCTGCGCGGCCAGCAGCGCGGCGGTGAGGTCGTCGCTCGTCTCCGCCAGCGCCTCCGTGAGGGCCTGTTCGGCCCGTTCCATGTACTGGGTCACCCGGGAGGCCAGGCTGGGCGTGCCGAACACCATCCGGTGATAGGCCACCACCTGGGGATGGTCGTTGAGCCCCGTGACGGGATCGCGGCGGGCGAGCCCGTCGAGGAAGTGCCGGCGCAGCGCCGCCACCGGCGCCTCCCCCGCCGCCCGCTCGCGCACCACCCGCGCCGACTCGTCCTGGTGGTCGGCGATCTGGTGCAGGACCAGGTCCTCCTTGGTCGGGAAGTACTTGAACAGCGTGGGCTTCGACACCCCCGCCGCGGCCGCGATCTCGGTCACGGGCACCTCGTCGAAGCCGCGTTCGAGGAAGAGCGCGATGGCCGCCGCCGAAATGACCTCGTGCTGCCGCCGCCGCTGCAGCTCCCGGAGTCCTGTCATGAGCACACTCTATCAAAGTGTTAACCTGGTCAATATCTTAACCGAGTTAACACTTTCGGGAGGTGTGATGGAGACGCTCGACGACGAGCGCCGGTACGTCGAACGCTGCACGGCCGGCCTGCGCAGGATGCTGGACGGCGCGCGGAACAACGTGATCGTCGGTGAGACCGTGGCCGGCGACCGCTACAGCGCCGAACGGCTGGGCCGCCACCTCAAGAGCCTGGCCAAGGAGCTGAGCGAGGAGCCGGAGGGGCCGCCGTTCTTCGGCCGCCTGGACTTCGGCGCGGGCTCGGCCGAGCATCCGGGCCGCTCGTACCACATCGGCAGGCGGCACATTACCGGCGAGCACGGCGGCCCGCCCGTGGTGATCGACTGGCGGGCGCCGGTCTCGCGCGCGTTCTACCGGGCCAGCGCCCGCGACCCCCAGGACGTCGCGGTACGCCGCCGCTTCGGCTGGTCCGGCACCACGCTGACCGGCTTCGAGGACGAACGGCTCGCCCAGGGCGAGGAGGGTGAGAGCAAGATCCTGGCCGCCGAGATCGAGCGGCCCCGCGTCGGTCCCATGCGCGACATCGTCGCCACGATCCAGCCGGAGCAGGACGACCTCGTCCGCGCCGACGTCGACACCTCGATCTGCGTCCAGGGCGCACCCGGAACCGGCAAGACCGCGGTGGGCCTGCACCGGGCCGCCTACCTCCTGTACGCCCACCGCCACCGCCTCGAACGCGGCGGCGTGCTGGTGCTCGGGCCCAACCGGGCCTTCCTCGGCTACATCTCCGCCGTGCTGCCCGCGCTCGGCGAGATGGACGTCGAGCAGACGACCCTGGCGGGACTGCTGGCCACCGTCCCGGTCGCGGCGGCCGACACCGAGGCGGCCGCGATGGTCAAGCACGACGCCCGCATGGCCCAGGTCCTGCGCGAGGCCCTGTACGCGCGGATCTCCCGGCCGCTCGAACCGGTCGTGGTGCCGGACGGCTCGTACCGCTGGCGGGTGTACGAGAACGAGTTGCGCCGCATCGTCGACGACACCCGCCGCGAGTCCATCCCCTACGGCGTGGGCCGCGAACGCGTCAAGGCCCGGATCGTCGCCGCCGTCCGCGACCAGGCCGAGACCCGTGGCCAGACGGCGAACGCGGCCTGGCTGCGCCAGATCGGCCGCGCCGTCACCCCGTACCTGGACGCCGTCTGGCCCAACGTCAAACCGGAAGAGCTCCTGCACGACCTCCTCCTCGGCCCTGAGGACGTGGCCGGCGTGCTCACGGACGCCGAACGGGCCGCGATCACCTGGGCCAAGCCGCCGCGCAGCTTCAAGAGCGCCAAGTGGAGCGCCGCCGACCTGGTGCTGCTCGACGAGATCGCCTGCCTGATCGAGCGGCCCCGGGGCTACGGGCACGTCATCGTGGACGAGGCTCAGGACCTGTCGCCGATGGAGTGCCGGGCCGTGGCCAGGCGCAGCGCGCACGGTTCGCTCACCGTGCTGGGCGACCTGGCCCAGGGCACCACGCCGTGGGCCGCCACCTCGTGGCCGGAGCGCATGGAGCTGCTGGGCAAGCCCGACGGCGAGATCATCGCCCTCACGACCGGCTTCCGGGTGCCCGCGGTCGTGGTGGAGCTGGCCAACACACTGCTGGCGGCGCTCCAGGTGGAGGTGCCGGAGACCCGCTCGTACCGGTCGGACGGCAGGTTGCGGGTGACCCCGGTGACGGCGCTGGCGAAGGGGGTGGTGGCGGCCGCGCGTGAGGCGCTGGGGTTCGAGGGCTCGATCGGGGTGATCGCCGCCGACGCCGATGTCGAGACGCTGACGTCCGCGCTGTGGGACGAGGGCCTCGACATCGCCGGCCGCCTCAGCGTGCTGCCCGCCTCGATGGCCAAGGGGCTGGAGTACGACCACGTCGTCGTGGCCGAGCCCGCCGCGATCGCGGAGGCCGAGCGGCGCGGCCTGAACCGTCTGTACGTCGCCCTCACCCGGGCCGTCTCCCGCCTAGACGTCGTCCACGCCCGGCCGCTCCCGCCACCGCTTTCCCACCCCGCAGAAGCCGCTTGAAATGGGCAGATGTCGGGGAACGCACGCTCGACACGGCCGCTCCCCCGGGTGTGTGATGTGGTCCACACCCCGAGAGGAGCCCGCCCGTGACCTCCGCGCAGACACCGCCGCAAGGCGACGACCCGCATTCCGGTGAGGGAATGCGGTCTGAAGGCGCGCGGTCTGAGGGCACGCGGTCTGAGAGCACGCGGTCTGAGAGCGCATGGTCTGAGGGCATGTGGTCGCCGCCGCCCTACCCGCGGCCGCCGCATCGGCCGCGGGCGAGCGAGCAGGTCCTGTCGATCATCGGGTTCGTCTGCGCCGCGGTGGCCGTGCTGTTCCTGCCGGTGCTGTTCGGCCTGGCCGGCGTCGTGCTGGGCATCGTCGGCCACACCCGCGAAGAGCCGCTGGGCCGGTGGGCGGCCATCGCGGCGGGCGCGGGAATGCTCGCCGGCACGGTGCTCAGCATCCTGCTGACCCCGAGATGACCCCGAGATGATCCCGAGATGACCCCGAGATGACGCGGCCGTCGTGAGATCCTGGTCGGGTGCTTTCGCCCATTGACGCGCTGCGTGAGCAGATCACCGCCCGCCTGACCACCTTCGACCGCCGCCAGGTGCCGCCCGCCGGCGGGGTGCGCAGGGCCGCCGTCACCGTGTGCGTGCTGGAGGACGACGAGCGCAGCCCGTACGTCATCGTGATCAGGCGCGCCGCCCGGGGCCGCAACCCCGGGCAGTGGGCGCTGCCCGGCGGCCGGCTCGACGAAGGCGAGCGGCCGGTGGAGGCCGCGCTGCGCGAGCTGGCCGAGGAGACCGGCGTCACGGGGGTCGAGGTGGCCGGCCTGCTCGACGACTTCGTCACCGACTCGGGCTTCGTGATCACCCCGGTGGTGGCGTTCGGCGGCCGTCAGGAGCCGGTGCCCGACGCCCGGGAGGTGGCCTCGGTGCACCCGGTGCCGCTCGACCGTTTCCTGGAGCCGGGGGTGCCGCGCTGGCAGGGCGGCCTGCTGCAGATGCCCCTGGGCCCCTCGATCGTCATCCACGCGCCGACGGGCGCGATTTTGTGGCAGTTCGCCGAGGTGGCGCTGCGTGGCCGTGAGCAGCGGGTCTTCGACGTCAGGCAGCCGCACTGGACGAGAACCTGACCGGAACTTCGGGCCCGATGGAATAGCACCCCCCGGATGTCCGTTAGCATCGAGAGGCCGATGTGGTCTGTGTCCCCCGGGCCGCAAATTACCGCCTTCACGGAATACCGTTCGGCTGGAGCCGTGTTGTGCATCTCGCCGAGGAGGCGACCGCCACATCGGCCTCAAAGCTTTTCCCAGGCGTCCCGCAGCACCCGGCGGGGCGCCTGCTTTATTGTGGGGTGGCCGCCCGCCCGATGATCAGGAGAGCTCGTTGCTGTACGAAGTGGTCAAGTTCGCCGCCGCGCCCCTCGCTCACGCGATGTGCCGGCCGCACATCTCCGGTGCGGCGCACGTGCCGAGGAGCGGTCCCGCGATCCTGGCCGCCAACCACCTGTCGGTGCTCGACTCGTTTCTGCTGCCGGCGCTGCTGCCGAGGCACGTGACGTTCACCGCCAAGAACGAGTACTTCGACGGCAACCCCGTCTCCGGCTTCTTCATGCGGCTCGGCGGGAGCCTGCCGATCGACCGCGAGAGCGCGCACGCCGCTCAGGCGATGCTCGACGACGCGGCCGCGCTGCTGGAGCGGGGCGAGCTGTTCGGCATCCATCCCGAGGGCACGCGCTCCCCCGACGGCCGCCTCTACCGCGGCAAGATCGGGGTGGCCTGGCTGGCGCTCAAGACGGGCGCGCCGGTGTTGCCCGTGGCGCTCAGCGGCACCGAGAAGGTGCTGCCTCTGGGTGCGAAGGTGCCGCGTCCCGCGCGGATCGGCATCGCGATCGGGGCGCCCATGCGGTTCACGGGCGACCACACCAAGGCCCAGGACCGGCGGCGGGTCACCGATGAGATCATGGCCGCCATCCAGCGGCTGTCAGGGCAGGAATACGTCCCGAGCTACGCGTCGAGTTTCAAGGCCTCCCATGGGATGTCCTGAGGTCTCGCCGCCCGGCTCGGGCACGTGCCGTCGAGGATTAGGGGGCTGATCAGTGGCGCGGGGCCGTACCATCGCGATCGTGTCAGGCGTCACCGTGCTCGCGGTGGGGGCCGCGGCCGGGGGCGCTTACTACGTACTGCACACCAGGGGCACGCCGGCCGAGACCGCGCAGCGCTTCGCGGTGGCGTGGCAGGCGGGTGACAGCGGCGCGATGACCAAGGAGCTGGCGAAGCCGCAGCAACTCACCGCCTACGACCAGCAGCGCACCGCGCTCGCGGTCGAGTCGGCCACGATCGAGCTCGGCAAGGTCACCGAGGGCGACGGGCGGGCCCAGGTCCCCTACACCGCGACCCTGACCATGAAGAACGTCGGCAAGTGGTCCTACCAGGGCCAGATCGACCTGATGGTGGCCGACCGCACGTGGAAGGTCGACTGGAAGCCGGCCACGCTGCATCCGTCGATGACGCAGGGCGCCACGTTCGCGCTCAAGACCCGCTGGCCGGACCGCGCCGAGATCACCGACGCCGAGGGCGACCGCATCGACACCGGCACGGTGGGCGGGTCGGTCCAGCAGCTCGTCGGCTACCTGTCCAAGGCCACCAAGAAGGACGTGACCAGGCTCGGCGCCTCCTACAAGGTCGGGCAGGCGGTCGGCTACGCCGGGCTGCAGGCGACGTTCCAGAAGCGGCTGGCCGGCACCCCCGCGACCGAGATCCAGCTCGGCGGCAAGAAGCTGCAGACCATCGAGGGCACCGACGGCGAGGCCCTCCAGACCTCGCTTGACCCGCGCGCGCAGGCCGCCGCCGTGACGGCGGTCAAGAACATGAAGAAGCCCACCTCGCTGGTGGCGATCAAGCCGTCCACCGGCGAGATCCTGGCCGTGGTCAACAACGTGGGCGGGTTCAACCGGGCGCTCGACGGGCGTTACCCGCCCGGCTCGACGTTCAAGGCGGTCACCGCGATCGGGCTGCTGGCGGCCGGGATGTCGCCGAAGGACATGGTCACCTGCCCCAAGTACGCCACCGTCGGCGGTCTGAAGATCCGCAACTCCGACAAGGCGGAATACGGCTCGCTGTCGCTCCGCGACTCGTTCGCGCACTCGTGCAACACCACGATCGCGCCGCTGACCAAGGAGCACCTGGGCGCCGACAAGCTGCTCGACGCGGCCGAGGACGTGGGCTTCAACCAGCAGCTGACCATCGGGGTGCCGGCCGCGAAGGCCAGCTTCCCCAAGGCGACGTCCGACGCCGAACTGGCCGCGGAGTCGTTCGGGCAGGCCAGGATCACGGCCAGCCCGCTGTCGATGGCCTCGGTGGCCGCAGCCATCGCCGACGGCACCTGGCGCCCGCCGACGCTGGTGCCCTCGGTGAAGCAGAAGACCGCCGACCGGGAGCTGCCCGAGGGCGTGAAGTCGGGGCTGCACGACATGATGTCGGCCGTGGTGACCAAGGGCACCGCCAAGGCGGCGGGCCTGCCCTCGGGCACCTACGGCAAGACCGGCACGGCCGAATACGGCACCGGTGAGAAGCTCGAGTCCCACGCCTGGTTCATGGGGTGGAAGGGCGACGTGGCGTTCGCCGTGGTCGTCGAGGGCGGCGGAGGCGGCGGCAAGGTCGCGGCCCCGGTCGCGGCGACCTTCCTCAAGAGCTACTGACGTCCCTCCGGCCGGGGCCTTGAGTCCCCAGCGGGTGGAAGGTGCACGCTGCCAGGCGAGAGTGAGGGGCTCTAAACGATCGGCGAGCCGGCCCGCCCTCCGCGGTTACGCTGGTCACTTGTCAAGGACTACGCGCAGGGGGCGTCGATGAGCCGTCAGCACACCTACCAGACCGTCGTGACCTGGACCGGGAACAAGGGCAGCGGCACCAGCGGCTACCGGGACTTCGGGCGCGAGCACGACCTGTCCGCCGACGGGCCGCCCACCATCGCGGGCACGTCCGACCCCGCCTTCCGGGGTGACCCGGCGCGCTGGAACCCGGAGCAGTTGCTGGTGGGCTCGCTCGCGCAGTGTCACATGCTGTGGTATCTGCACAAGTGCGCGATGGCGGGTGTCGTGGTGACCGCGTACGAGGACCGCTCGACGGGCACCATGGCCGAGACGGCGGACGGCGGTCACTTCACCGAGGTGGTGCTGCGGCCCAAGGTGACCGTGGCCTCGCCCGAGATGACCGAGGCGGCGCTGGCCCTGCACGCCGACGCCCACAAGTCGTGCTTCATCGCCGCCTCCGTCAACTTCCCGGTCCGCCACGAGCCGGAGGTGAGTGCGGCGGGCTGAGCCGCTACGCCTCCACGTAGTCCAGGCCCAGCTTCGGGGCGAGCTCCCGCAGGGTCTCCTCGAAGACCGGCCCCAGGTCCGTGTAGGCGAAGTCGAGCTGGTTGAGCACCTCCATGCAGAGCAGCCCGTACAGCCTGATCCAGCACGTCAGGAAGACGTGGACCGCCTCCACGGGCAGCGCGACCCCGGTCGAGACCGTGTAGGCCCGCAGTTGCTCCCTGATGGACGGATCCAGCTCGCCGGGCTCGGGCACCGGGAAGGGCCGGATCGTCCACAGCTCGGTGACCTCCTCCAGGAAGACCTGCTCGAAGTCGCGCCCGGCCAGCTCGCGCGGCGAGTCAGGCCGGCGCTCGCTGGTGATCGGGCTGGCGAACACCCACCCGAACTCGGCCCGGTGCGTGATGGCCCAGGCCCGCATCGCCCGGCAGGTGGCCAGCAACCGGCGGCCGTGGTCGTCCGGCGGGCAGGCGTCGCGCGCCGCCTCCATCACGGCCGTCAGCTCACGGAAGAAGTCGGCGGTGACCGCCCCGATCAGCTCGTCGTGCCCGGCGAAATAGTGGTAGAGCGCCGGCCCGCTCATCCCCATCTCCCTGGCCACGGCGTTGATCGTGACGGCCGCCGGCCCCTGCTCGATGAGCAGCCCGCGGGCGGCGGCGCGGATCTCCGCCAGCGTCGCCTGCCGCACCCTGTCACGCCTGCTGACGGTCATGGCCCACCTTTCTCAGGAATCGTCCGTTGACATCCTAGGGCGTCTATGTTTCCTTAATGCCTCTAAGGATATTTAAGGAGTATAGATGCAACGCAATCCCTTGGCGGGCGCCTTCGCCAAGTACGTCATGGAGGCGCGGGTCACCGAGGCCGAGCTCGTCACGCCCACGATGCGGCGGATCCGGCTGGCGACCGGCGCCCCGATCGCCTTTCCCTACCGGCCCGGCCAGCACATCAGGGTGCAGATCAACGACCCGCTGTCGATGTACGGGATCCTGCGGCCGGCCGAGACGCTGCGCACGTACACGATCTGGGAGCTGGACGCCGGCAGGCGGGCGCTGGAGCTGCGCGCGCACCTGTACGACGGCGACGGCATCGGCCTGCGCTGGGCCCGGGAGGCGGCTCCCGGGGACGCGGTGACGTTCTGGTGGCCGCAGGGCGACTTCTTCACCCGCGACGAGGCTCCGTTCCATGTGTTCGCGGGCGATGAGACGGCGGCCGCGGCGTTCGGGCCGATGCTGCGCGCGCTCGGGGCCGGCGCGCAGGTGCACGGGGTGCTGGAGAGCGAGTCGGCCGAGCACGACCTGCCCATGCCGGGTCCGTACGAGCTGCGCCGCGCCCACCGCCACGGCGCGCCCGCCGCGTCGTCGAACACGCTGCTCACCGCGGTCGCCGCGCTGGACCTGCCCGGCAACACCGGCGCCGCCTACCTCGCGGGCGAGGCGCGCACCTGCCAGATGATCCGCGACCACCTGGTACGCGAGCGCAACTGGCCACGCACCTCGATCAAGATCAAGCCGTTCTGGGCACCGGGCAAGCGCGGCCTGCACTGAAAACCGGTTGGATCACCGGGGTTCGTCCGGCCAAGGTGGGGTCTCGTGAACGAGCTCCTGGGATACTCGGCCGACGCCCGGCTGCTGATCGTGAACGCCGACGACTTCGGCATGTACCGCGCGGTCAACGAGGCGATCATCGGCTCGATCGAGGAGGGGATCGCCGCGTCGTGCAGCCTGATGACGCCCTGCCCGGCCGCCGGGCACGCCATTGACCTGCTGCGCGACCGGCCCGAGATCCCCTTCGGCATCCACCTGACGCTGGTCTGTGAGCTGCCCGGCCACCCGTGGGGCCCACTGGCGCCGAGGGAACGCGTGACCTCACTGCTCGGCTCGGGCGGGTTCCACCCCTCCGAACGCATCCCGGAGCTGCTCGCCGCCGCCCGGATCGAGGAGGTCGAGCTGGAGTTCCGCGCCCAGATCGCCGCCGTGACGGACGCCGGGCTGACGCCCGTCCACCTCGACTGGCACTGCCTGGCCGACGGCGGGCGGGCCGACATCTTCGACCTGACCGTGGCCCTGGCCGACGAGCACGGGCTGGCGGTGCGCGCCTGGCTCGACCCCGCTCGCTCGAAACTGCGGGCGCGCGGGCGGCCGGTCATCGACCACGACTTCCTGGACAGCTTCGGACTGGACCTCGACGGCAAGGCGGAGGAGTACGCGCGGCTGCTGCGCGAGCTGCCGCCGGGGCTGAGCGAGTGGGCCGTGCATCCGGGCCTGGACGGCGAGGAGGCACGGGCGTTCGATCCCGGTGGATGGCCCGTGCGCCACAGCGACCACGCGTTCCTCACCTCGCCGCGGGCACGCGACATCGTACGGCGAGAAGGGATCACCGTGATCGGCTACCGGACGCTCCGCGAAGCGTGGACGTAGTCGACGACCGGACCCGGAACGGTTCGCGGCGGCTCGGCGGCGGCCGCCAAGGCCATGGCCGCGGCGGCCTCGTGCCGGAGAACCATGATCAGAAGTGTGGCGACCAGCGTGGCGATGAGCAGCCAGCTGATCAGGATGATGACCGTCGAGCGGCGCGGCCGGCGACCGACCCGGGGCTCGGCCTTCGACTTCGCCTCGCTGCGACGCACCCGCTCGTTGAACGACTCGAGCCGCGCGACGAGTCGCGGGTCGTCGTCGACGAGGTGCTGCTCGATCTGTGCCAGCATCCGCTCCTCGTCCTGCGACCAGGCCATAGGCGCACCTCCGCAACGCAAGCTCCGTGGCAGCTATCTGCCCAACCCTGAAGATCATTAGCCCCCGCCTTACCAGCTAATTGCAACCTCTTTTCGGTTTGCGATCAAGCTCGAACCTTTGTTCTAATCATGGGATGCGCTGGGACAACTTGCGCCTGACCGCCGCCGGCCAGGACGATCCGGCCGTGCCGCTGTTCGCCCGTGGCGCGGTCACCCGCACATTCGACACGCCCGAATTCCGGGGCATGACCTTCTACGAGATCCGGGCGAAATCCATCATCAACCGGGTGCCGGGGGCCAGCCGCGTCCCGTTCGAGTACACGATCAACCCGTACCGAGGGTGCAGTCATAGCTGTATTTACTGTTTTGCCCGAAAAACGCATGAATATCTAGATTTAGATGCCGGTGCGGACTTCGACTCCAAGATCGTGGTCAAGGTCAACGCCGCCGAGCTGGCCCGCGGAGAGCTGGCCGCACCCCGGTGGGGCGGTCACCACGTGGCCATGGGCACCAACGTCGACTGCTACCAGCGCGCGGAGGGCCGCTACAAGCTGATGCGCGGCATTCTGGCGGCGCTGCGCGACGCGGCCAACCCGTTCTCGATCCTCACCAAGGGCACGCTGATCCTGCGCGACCTCGACCTGCTGACCGAGGCCGCCGACGTGACGGACGTGAGCGCCAGCGTGTCGGTCGGCTTCACCGACCCCGGCCTGTGGCGCGCCGTGGAGCCGGGCACCCCCGACCCGCGCCGCCGCCTGGAGACCTGCGCCACGCTCAACGACAACGGCATCGCCTGCGGGGTGCTGATGGCGCCCATCCTGCCCTACCTCACCGACTCCCCCGCCCAGCTCGAACGCACGGTCAAGGAGATCGCGGCGGCGGGCGCCACCCACCTCGCCCCCATCGTCCTGCACCTGCGGCCCGGGGCGCGGGAGTGGTGGCTGGGCTGGCTGTCGCGCGAGCATCCGCGCCTGGTGCCGCGCTACCTGGAGCTCTACGGGCGCGGCGCCTACGCGCCGAAGGCCTACCAGCAGCGGATCACCGCCCAGGTGGAAGAGCTGGCCGCCCGCCACGGCGTGGGCCGCGCCACCCCCGCCATGTCCCGCCGCGTCCCACCCCGCCCCGCCCCCGCGGCCCCCCAACCGGAACAACTCCGCCTCCTGTAGCCGAATCCCGGGGCGGGCACGGTCTCAGCCGGACGTGGCGCGCGGGCGGGCCGCGTCGCGCAGGAGGAGCGTGGTGATCACACTGCTCACCCCGGTCAGGGCGATCGCGCCGCCGATCGGGAGAAATTCCGCGAACACGCCGAAGACCAGGGGCCCGATCCCCTGGATGGTCATGGTGGTGGTGTTGAGCAGCGCGAAACCCTGCCCCTGGAGCTCCGACGGGACCGCCTCCAGGAAGCGTCGCTGCAGGCCGAGCAGGTAGGCGGAGCCCACGCCGGTGATCACGTACGCTGCGACGATCGCCGGGTGCGGCAGGTCCAGGACGAGCGCGATCGGGGGCGTGCCCATGACCAGCAGCAGCGGCAGGACGAGCCGTTCCCGGGTGGCGGGCGCGAACACCCGCCCGACCACGACGTCGCCGATGAGCATGCCGACCGACGTGGCCGCCAGGAGGAGGCCGGTCTCCGCCGGGCCGAATCCACGCTGCGCGGCGTACGGGATGAGCAGGCTTCCCGCCGCCGCCAGGTAGGCGGCGGGCAGGCAATGAACCATGATCAACTTGGCGACCCCGGGGGCGGCGACGAGCGCGGCGTTACCTCGCAGGGTCTTCCGCACGATCGACCCGCCACCCGTGCGGGCCACCTCGGTACGCGACAGGAACAGCCGGCTGACCACCAACGCGAGCAGGTGCGCCCCCGCGGTGACCAGCATCGTCCGCTCCACGCCCAGCCACGCGGTCAGCGCCCCGCCGGCGGCCATGCCCGCCAACTGCGCCGCCACCGCGACGAGGTAGTTCAGCGAACGCCCGAGCACGTAGGTGTCGCCGGTGAGGATCTCCGCCAGAATCCGGCCCGCGGCCCCGGTGGTGACCGGGGTCAGGCAGGCCACGGCCGCGACGAGGAGCAGGCTGACCGCGACCGGGAGGCGTCCGAACGCGAGCAGCAGCCCGACCGCGCACTGGAGTGCGTACCCCGTGGTGATGAGGACCCGCGGCGAGAACCGGTCCGCCATCGCGGCGAGGAACAGGCCGCCCGCGGCCTGCGGGAGGAAGCCGATCGTGAACGCCACCGCCGTCAGCAGCGGAGAGCTGGTCTGGTCGAACACCAGCACCGCCAGCGCGACGGACCGCAGCGTGTCGGACATGACGCCGAGCAGCCGGGCCGCGAAGAGGGCACGGAACTGGGTGACCGCGAAGACCTGGCCATAGGTGGCCTTCGCCGTGAACTGGTCGGTCATGGACTGAGGTGCTCCAGAAACTGTCAGAGAGCGGTGCGGAAGCCGCCGTTGCTGAGGAGGTGCTGGCCGTTGATCCACTGGCCCTGCGGGGAGCAGAGGAAGGCGACGAGCCTGGCCGGCTCCTCGGTGCCGGCGAGGTGCCCCGCGGGGGTCTGCTCGCTCATGGCGCCACGGATCTCGTCCGTCATCCACCCGGTGTCGATCGGGCCGGGATTGATGATGTTGGCGCGGACGCCGAGATGGGCGAACTCGTGGGCGGCGGCGAGGGTGATGCGGTCCAGGGCGCCTTTGCTGGCGCCGTAGGGGAGGTTGCCGACGACGTGGTCGCTGGTGAAGGCGATGATGCGCCCGGGTCCGTGAGGTCCGCTTCCACGGCGGTGTGGCGGGCGCCCAGGTCGTTGCCGAGCGCGGTGGCCGCGTCGGGCTCGGCCCCCCAGGGCTTCTCACCGTCATAGGGACGCCAGTACGTGAACGCGATGTCCCAGCCGGTCTCGGCGAGGCCGCGGGCCACGGCGGCGCCGATGTTGACGGTACGTCCGCCCGCACCGGTGACGAGAGTGACGGGTCGGGGACTGGAGGGCGTCGTGTCCGGCATGCTGGGATCATGGTTCACCCGGGCTGCCGCCTCAACTGCTTTTAGCCCGCGGTGACGGCGGCTGACCGCGGAGACCCGGCCGAAAATGGTTGGCCCCCGCCGGACGACCGGTGGAAGGATTGACGGGCCCGGCAGGACGATGAGCAAGGAGCATGAGATGCGGCGCCCCCTCGGATTCTCCCAGCGCCCCATTGGCACGAGAGTTCTCGAGGGCTCCTCCACTCATGCACATCCTGAACATCGGCATCCTCGCGCACGTAGACGCGGGCAAGACCAGCCTCACTGAGCGGCTGCTGTTCGAGACCGGCGTCATCGACCGGCTCGGCAGCGTCGACGCGGGCAGCACGCAGACCGACAGCGGCGAGATCGAACGCCGACGCGGCATCACCATCCGCACCGCCGTGGCCTCCTTCACCCTGGGTGATCTGCGGGTCAACCTGGTGGACACGCCCGGCCACGCCGACTTCGTGGCCGAGGTCGAGCGGGCGCTCGGCGTGCTCGACGGCGCCGTACTCGTGCTGTCGGCCGTCGAGGGCGTGCAGCCGCACACCCGCGTCCTGATGAGGACCCTGCGGAGGATGCGCCTCCCGACGCTGATCTTCGTGAACAAGATCGACCGATCGAGCGCCAGGGAACGGGAGACGCTCGCCGAGATCCGGCGGCGGCTCTGGCCGGCCTGCGTCCCGCTCAACACCGTGCGCGGCATCGGCGGCCGCGCCGCCGTCACCCGTCCCGCCTCCTCCACGCGGGAGGCCGCGGAGGTGCTGGCCGAGCGTGACGACGAGCTGCTGGAGCTGCTCGTCGAGGGCAAGGAGCCCGACACCCATCAGGTACGCGCCTCGCTGGCGCGGCAGTGTGCCGGCGGAGTGGCGTACCCGGTGCTGTTCGGCTCGGCGATCACCGGGCAGGGCCTTCCCGAGCTGCTCGACGGCCTCGGCACCCTGCTGCCCGCCGCACCGCGCCCCGCCCCTGGAACGGACGGGAGGGCGGCGCGCGCGACGGTGTTCGCGATCGAGCGGGCGCCGTCCGGGGAGAAGGTGGCCTACCTGCGGATGCGCGCGGGCGTCCTGCGGGAGCGCGAGCACCTCGCCTTCCACCGGGGCGGCGGACCCGCGTACGAAGGCCGGCTGACCGCCCTCGACATCTCCGGCGCCCCCGGCGAACGGCAGGCGGTGGCCGGCGACATCGTCAAGGCGTGGGGCGTCCCCGAGATCCGCGTCGGCGACCAGGTGCACGGCAAGGCGGGCGACCACCCGGACGAGCCCCCGGCCACGACCCAGGCGTACTTCACCCCGCCCGGCCTGGAGACCGTGGTGCGCCCGCGCGTCCCCGGCCAGGAGCCCCGTCTGCACGCCGCCCTGCTGGCCCTGGCCGAGCAGGACCCGCTCATCGGCACCCGTACCCTCGCGGGCGGCGACACCTCGGTCCTCCTGTACGGCGAGGTGCAGAAGGAGGTCATCGGCGAGACCCTGGCCAGGGACTTCGGCGTCGAGGCCGTGTTCGAGCCCAGCCGTCCGGTCTACTTCGAACGCCCCTCGGGCACCGCCGAGGCGGTCGAGGAGATCCAGCGCAACGCCCGCAACGACTTCATGGCCACCCTCGGCCTGCGCGTCGAGCCGGCCCCGCCCGGTTCGGGGGTCGGCTACCGGCTGGAGGTCGATCTCGGCTCGCTGCCGATGGCCTTTCACCGGGCGATCGAGGAGAGCGTCCGCCTGGCCCTGAGCGAGGGCCCGCACGGCTGGCCGGTCACCGACGTCATGGTGACGGTGACCAGGACCGGCTACTCGGCCCCCGAAACCGTGGCGGCCGACTTCCGCGGCCGCACCCCGATCGTGCTCATGGCGGCGCTGCGCCGGGCCGGCACCACGGTGTACGAGCCGTGCCACCGCTTCGAGCTGGAGGTGCCGCTGGAGACGTTCGGCGCGGTCACGGCGAAGCTGGCGGCGGTGGGCGGCGAGCTGCGCGACACGCTCAGGCAGGACGACACCTGGCTGCTGACGGGCGAGATCCCGGCGGCCCAGGCGCACGTGTTCGAGCAGCGGCTGCCGGGCCTGTCCCACGGCGAGGGCGCGTGGTTGTCGGAGCCCGCCGGCGACCGTCCCGCCCGCCAACAGTAGGCGGTATGTCGTGTTTTTCGTGAGATGGGTATTAACGGCCTTGATGCACTAATCAGGCGCATCTCAGCCGTACGGGGGGAAATTCCATGGCAGACACGAAGAAGAAACCCGCCGCGAAGTCCGGCAAGTCGAAGAAGCAGGCCATCAAGAGCAGCAGGCAGGCCAAGGTGACGAAGCGGGAGAGCCGCCGGACGACCGACGAAGAGTGAGCGCCGGCGGCCGTCCCGGCCGTCTGACCGGTGACATGATCGGACGGCAGGGGCCGGCGTCCCGGCCGTCCGATCGACAGTGGAGCTGATCTCATGTCGGCTTACCTGCGCTTCCCCGCCGTCCTCCACGACGTGGTGGTCTTCGCCGCCGAGGACGACCTGTGGATGGTCTCCGCCCAGGGCGGACGGGCCTTCCGCCTGACCGCCGGGCTCGCCGAGGCCGGCTATCCGCGCATCTCACCGCACGGCGACCGGGTCGCGTTCGTGGGGCGCGAGGAGGGCCCGGAAGAGGTGTACGTCATGCCGTCCGCGGGCGGCGCGGCCCGCCGGGTGACCTTCCACGGCGCCCGCTGCACGGTGACCGGCTGGGACCCCGAAGAGCGCATCCTGTACGCCAGCGACCAGTCCCAGCCCTTCGAGGGCCGCAAGTGGCTGCACCGGGTGACGCCGGGCGGGGTGCCGGAGCGGCTGCCGTACGGACCGGCGAACTCCATCGCGTACGGTCCGGGCGGCATGATCGTGCTCGGCCGCAACACCGCCGACCCGGCGCGGTGGAAGCGCTACCGCGGCGGCACGGCCGGCGACCTGTGGATCGACCCGGACGGCGGCGGCGAGTTCCGGCGGCTGATCAGGCTGCCCGGCAACCTGGCCTCGCCCTGCTGGAGCGGCGGCCGGGTGTGCTTCATCTCCGACCACGAGGGCGTCGGCAACGTCTACTCGTGCGCCCCCGACGGCCAGGACCTGCGCCGGCACACCCACCACGACGACTACTACGCGCGCAACCTGGCGAGCGACGGCCGGCGCCTGGTCTACCACGCAGGCGGCGACCTGTTCCTGATGGACCCGGGCGAGCCGCCCCGCCGCCTGGAGGTGCGGCTGGCCAGCTCCAGGACGCAGCGCAACCGCAGGTTCGTCGAGGCCGCCGACTACCTGGAGAGCGCCTCGCTGAGCCCCGACGGGAGCGCGCTGGCCGTCACGGCGCGCGGCAAGGCGTACGCCATGGCGCACTGGGAGGGCCCCGTGCTGCGGCACGGCGCCCCCGACGGCGTCCGCTACCGCTTCCTGACCTGGCTCAACGACGGCGAGCGGCTGATCGCGGCGGCCAGCGACGACGGCGACGAGGAGAAGCTGGTGATCCTCGAAGGCCGCGAGGGCGGCGCCGGCACGGAGGTGGCCCGGCTGGGGCGGATCAACGCGCTGGTGCCCGACCCGGCCCACGACCGGGTGGCCGTGCTCAACCACCGCCACGAGCTGCACCTGCTCGACCTGGCCACGGGCGGGGCGACGCTGGTCGAGGCCAACCCGCACGGCGCGCCGCAAGATCCGGCGTGGTCGCACGACGGGTGCTGGCTGGCCTATGCGAGCCCGCTGAACGCCCAGACCACCGCGATCATGGTGCACCACCTCGAGACGGGCCGGACGGTGCAGGCCACCGAGCCGGTGCTCGAAGACTCGATGCCGGCGTTCGACCCGCAGGGCCGCTACCTGTACTTCATCGGGCAGCGCGGCTTCTCCCCCGTCTACGACCAGCTCCAGTTCGACCTGGGCTTTCCGCTGGGCACCCGGCCGTACGCGGTGGCGCTGCGCGCGGACGTACCGGATCCGTTCGTCCCTCTCCCGCGCCCGCTGGAGGAGAAGGACGACGACGAGGACGAGGAGCCGGAGCCGCTGCTGATCGACGTGGACGGGCTGGCCCGCCGGGTGACCGCCTTTCCGCTGCCCGAGGGCCGCTACGAGCGGGTGGCCGGGCTGAAGGGCAAGGCGCTGATCCTGACGAGTCCCCTCGAAGGGGACGAGACGCTGCACCTGTTCGACTTCGCCAAGGGCGAGAGCGAGACGTTCGCCGACGGCGTGAACGAGTTCGAGCTGGGCCGCGACCACAAGACGCTGCTGTACCGGGCGGGCAGCAGACTGCGGGTGGTCAAGGCGGCCGAGGCGCCCGGCGACGAGGAGCGGCCGGGGCGCGAGAGCGGCTGGATCGACCTGTCGCGGATCAAGGTGTCGGTCTGCCCGGAGGCGGAGTGGCGGCAGATGTTCCGGGAGGCGTGGCGGCTGCAGTTGGAGAACTTCTGGACCGAGGACATGGCGGGCGTGGACTGGCCGGGCGTCTACGAGCGGTACCTGCCGCTGGTGGAGCGGGTGACGACCCGGGGCGAGTTCTCCGACCTGCTGTGGGAGCTGCACGGCGAGCTGGCCACCAGCCACGCCTTCGAGAGCGGCGGCGAATATCGTCCGGGCCCCGACTACAGCCAGGGCAAGCTGGGCGTCGACTGGGACCATCGCGACGGCGTCTACCACATCAGGGCCATCGTGACCGGTGACCCGTGGGATCCGGAGGCCACCTCGCCGCTGAACCGGCTCGGCCTCGACGTCCGTACGGGCGACGCGGTCCTCGCCATCAACGGCGCCCCCATCGGTACGGCGGCCACCCCCGACGAACGGCTCGTCAACCAGGCCGGCGAGGAGGTCGAGCTGACGCTGCGCCGCGGCGACGAGGTGTTCACGGCCACCGTGCGCGCCCTCGCCGACGAGCAGCCGGCCCGCTACCGCGACTGGGTCAACCTCAACCGCGCCGAGTGCCACGAGCGTTCCAGCGGGCGCGTCGGCTACCTGCACGTGCCCGACATGGGGACGGAGGGGTTCGGGGAGTTCCACCGGGGGTTCCTGGCCGAGTACGACCGGCAGGCGCTCATCGTGGACGTGCGCTTCAACGGCGGCGGCCACGTGTCGGCGCTGCTGCTGGAGAAGCTGGCCAGGCGGCGGCTGGGCTACGACCATCCGAGGTGGGGGGCTCCTGAGCCGTATCCGCCGGAGTCGCCGCGCGGCCCGATCGTGGCCGTCACCAACGAGTGGGCCGGCTCCGACGGCGACATCTTCAGCCACACCTTCAAGCTGCTCGAACTGGGCCCGCTGGTCGGCAAGCGCACGTGGGGCGGCGTGATCGGCATCTGGCCAAGGCATCGGCTGGCCGACGGGACCGTGACGACGCAGCCGGAATTCTCGTTCGCGTTCGACGACGTCGGCTGGCAGGTGGAGAACTACGGCACCGATCCCGACATCGAGGTGGACATCACCCCGCAGGACTACGCCAGAGGCGTCGACACGCAGCTCGAACGCGCCATCGATGTCGCCCTCGACCTGCTGGCCGAGCACCCGCCGCACACCCCTGATCCCCGGCATCGGCCGCGCATGCAACCTTAATCATCCGTCCGGCGTCTAAAGATCATAGGTGGGGATAGCGCACAGGGGATGAACAAAAGTGCACCCCGCCGACAAGAGACAATTGGGCCGGTGATGAGAGTGCGTTCCTCATCGTCGGCCACCTGTTGTTGAGACTTCATTCGAAAAGGGGAACCGTCAGGTGCGCGCACTGGCACGCAAGGGCAAGTCGGCGATGGTCCGGCTCTATCGGGGGTACAACCGGCGCAAAGTGCAGAAGGCGCCACCGCCTTCCACCCGGCAGGTACGCATCCTGCTGCTGCACGCCAACGGGATGGGCGGCACGATCCGAACGGTGTTCAACCTGGCCAGCTACCTGGCCGAGAACCACGAGGTCGAGATCGTGAGCATCCTGAAGGAGGCCGAGGAGCCGTTCTTCCCCATCGACCCGCGTGTGAAGTTCCGCTTCCTGGACGACCGGCTCAAGCCCAGCCCCGACCCGCTGCGCGCGATGCTGTCGAAGATGCCGAGCCGGATCATCCCCAAGGAGGAGTCGGCCTACCACCGCTTCAACCTGTGGACCGACCTCAAGCTGACCCGCTACATCCGCTCGCTGGACACCGGCGTGCTGATGGGCACCCGCCCCGGGCTCAACCTGGCGATGGCCCAGTTAGCCCTGCCCAGCGTCATCACGATCGGGCAGGAGCACGTGGCCCTGCGCACCCAGGCCGAGCCGATGCAGGAGCTCATCAAGTGGCGCTACCGGCGCCTCGACGCCCTGGTCACCCTCACCAAGGCGGACCTGAAGGACTATCGCGAGACGCTGCCGAAGAAGCCGCGCAAGCTGACTCGCATCCCCAACGCCGTGCCGCCGATGACGGGCGGGACGGCCAAGCTCGACGCCAAGGTGGCGATCACGGTCGGCCGGATGACCCGGATCAAGGGCTACCACCGGCTGATCACCGCCTGGGAGACGGTCGCCGCCGCCCACCCCGACTGGACGCTGCGCATCTTCGGGGCCGGGCCACAGGAGGACAACCTCCGCCTGCAGATCGCGGAGGCGGGCCTGGAGGGCAAGGTCGAGCTGCCGGGGCCGACCAGCGACGTGGGGGCGGAGCTGGAGAAGGCGTCGATCTACGTGCTCAGCTCGCGTCATGAGGGGTTCCCCATGACGATTCTGGAGGCCATGGCGAAGGGGCTGTCCATCGTCAGCTTCAACAGCCCGCACGGGCCGAAGGAGATGATCACGAACGAGGTGGACGGGCTGCTGGTCAAGCCGCGTACGAACGCCAACCTGGCGGCGTCGATCAGCCGGGTCATCGAGGACGAGCAGCTCCGCCGGGATCTGGCGGCCCGCGCGCTGGAGACCGCCCGAACGTACGACGTGGAGGTCATCGGCCAGAAGTGGGACGCCCTGATGGCGGAACTGCTGGCCCGCCGCAACGGCACCTACGTCCGCCCGCAACCCGCCACCCCGGCGGAGGAACCGGGCGATACACCGGAGAGCAACGTGGTGGAGCTCCGGCCGCCGTGCCCCTGAGCGGTCCCTGAGGTTCACACGCCTGAGCCGGTGAGCTCCACCGGCTCGGCGATGACGTCGACGAGGGCACCGTTGCGGTGGACGGTGATCGGCAGCGGCCGCCCGATGGCGTCGGCGAACATCAGCCGCTGCAGGCTCTGCGCGTCGCCCACCGGGCTGCGGCCCGCGCTCAGCACCAGGTCACCGGCGCGCAGCCCGGCGCGGTGGGCGGGTGAGCCCGGCACCACCTCGACCACCCGCAGCGCCGCGTCCTGCCCGGTACGCCGCCGCAGTTGCTCGGGCAGCGGCGCCGGCGAGGTGACCAGCCCGAGGAACGCCCGCCTGACCCGGCCGTCCCTGATGAGCGCGGCGATGATGGAGCGGGTCGTGCCGTTCATCGGCACGGCCAGCCCCACGCCGGCCCCGGCCACGGCCGTGTTGATCCCGACGACCCGGGCCCGTGAGTCGGCCAGCGCCCCGCCGGAGTTGCCGGGGTTGAGAGCGGCGTCGGTCTGGATCACGTCCTCGATGAGCCGTACGGCCGAGCCGCTGCGCGCCGGTAACGACCGCCCGAGCCCGGACACCACGCCGGCCGTCACCGATCCGGCCAGCCCGAGCGGGTTCCCGACCGCCACCACGAGCTGCCCGACCACCAGCTCGTCGCTGTCGCCGAGCTCGGCGGGCGGCGGCGTGGCCGTCTGCGCCCTGATCACCGCCAGGTCCGACAGCGGATCACGGCCGACCACCACGAAGTCGCCCGAGGAGCCGTCGGCGAACGCGATCGAGCCGCCACGGGAGGAGCCGACGACGTGCGCGTTGGTCAGCAGGAACCCGTCGGCGGTGAACACCACCGCGGACCCGCTGCCCCGGCCGGCCCGCACACCGGCCACTTTCGGCAGCAAATCGGCCGCCACGGAAGACACGACGCGGGAGTAGGCGTCAAGGGGATCCGCCATCTCGTGCACTCCTTTGCTTACAGGATTACACGGTAACTCCTCAGGTGAAAACCTGGGCAAGGGCCAGGCCGCAGTAGGCGGCACCGAGCCCGGCCAGCACACTGATCGCCACGTTGGCCACCACGTGAAAGCGCGCCCCTTCCTCCAGCAGCCGCACCGTCTCGTACCCGAACGTCGAGTACGTCGTCAGCGCCCCGCAGAACCCGACGCCCGCCAGCGCCATCACCCCGTCGCCCGCGGGCACCGCGGCCAGGAACCCCAGCAGCAGCGATCCCAAGACGTTGACCAGCAGCGTCCCCCAGGGGAACACCGTGTCGTACCGCGCCTGCACGGCCCGATCCGCCAAATACCGCAGCGGCGCCCCCACCGCCGCCCCGGCCACGATCAGCAGCAGCGTCATCGTGCGCCCGCCGTCCCGCGAACCCGCCACGCCGTCACCGCGCGCCCACCCGCGCGATCCTGCGGGTCAGCCACATGCCCGTGGCCACCGCCGTCACCGCGGCGGCCAGCGTTCCGGCCAGGTAGAGCAGCCCGGTCAGCGGGGCGCGGGCCGCGATCAGCCGCTGAACGTCCACCGCGTACGTCGAGAACGTGGTGTACCCGCCCAGCACCCCCACCCCCAGGAACGGCCGCACCAGCCGATGCGCCGGCCGGATCTCCGTGATCACCACCATCAGCACCCCGATGAGCAGGCAGCCCGACACGTTGACCCAGAACGTCGCCCACGGGAAGTCGGCGGGGCCGGCGGGCAGGGCGGTCTGGACGCCGTGCCGGGCCAGGGCGCCCAGCGCGCCACCGGCCGCGATCGCCGCGAGCACCGGCCGTTGCGGCTCGGCCCGCTGCGCCGGAACATGGAGATCGACATCCGGATCGATCGGACGATCAGTCACATAACCCTCCCCGTGTCAAAACAGTCGATGCCGGGAATTTCTCTAGACAACCTGGAGCCCCACGGAGGACTGCTTGAGCACGAAGGACGCGGTCGCCCTCGTCGCGGGAGCCATCATCGTCGTTTCCTTCATCGGCAGCGCCAAGACCCCGCCGGCCACCGCGGCCGGCCCGCTGGGCAACGTCAGCGGGACGCTGCCGGGTCTGGCCCCCATCATCTCCGACACGGAGAAGGCCGAGGCACGCGCCCTCATCAAGCGCCTGCGCGTCAAGAGCCTCGGCAGCGGCGCCGGCTACGAGCGCACCCGGTACGGCGAGAACTGGGCCGACAACGCCACCGGCGTCCCGTACGCGGGCAACGGCTGCCGTACCCGAGACGACCTGCTGGCCCGCGACGGTCACAACGTGAAATACCGGGCGGGCTCGAACTGCGAGGTCGTCTCCATGGAGCTGACCGACCCCTACACCGGCCGGCTCATCTACTGGCACAAGGACAACGCCGACGAGGTGCAGGTCGATCATGTCGTGCCGCTCAACTACGGCTGGCGCATGGGCGCGCCGCGCTGGCCGATGTCGAAGCGGCTCGACTTCGCGAACGACCCGCTCAACCTGCTGCCCGTGGACGGCGACGCCAACGAGGAGAAGGACGCCTCCGGCCCGTCGGGCTGGCTGCCGCCGGAGGTGTACGTCCGCTGCGCCTACGTCACCCGCTTCGCGCAGGTCGCGATCAAGTACGGGGTGCCGGTGACGGCGGCGGACAAGAAGACGATGCTGGCCCAGTGCACCTAACGCGGGTCGATCCAGTCGAAACCGTGCTTGAACGTCTGATCGGCCAGGGCCCGCTGCCCGGCGATGTTGGGGTGGAAGTAGTCCCACTTGCTGAGGTGGCTCAGGGTGAACGGATAGGCGAACACCGCGCCCCCGTCGGTGCGGCAGGCGGGACCGTACGCGGCGCACACCTCGGCCGCCGCCCGGTTGTAGGCGATCACCCGCGCCCGCACCCGGTCGCGGCGCTCGGTGTCGGCCGCCCGGGTGGAGGTGGGCTTGGCCAGCAGGCTCTGGCAGATGCGGCCGACCGACCAGAACGTGCGCGCGAGCGGGTTGGACCGGCCCACCTGCCACAGCCGCCGCAGGTCGGGGATGCTGGCGAGGAACACCCTGGCCCTGGGCATCCCGGCACGCAGCTCGGCGAGCGCGGACTCCATCCGCCGCCGGTAGGTCGCCACCGGGGTCATCGCCTGCTCGGTGGACACGCAGGCGTCGAGGGCGCCGATGAGAATCGTCACATAGTCGGCCTTGGCCGCGACCGCCTGCTTGACCTGGCCGAGCAGGTCGGCGCTGGTCGATCCGGGGACGGCGAAGTTGCGGTTGTGCTTGTGGAGCGTTCCAGACAGTTTCGACAGGCGCAGGTAGTGGCTGGAGACCTCGCCGTTGTCGCCGGACGACCATGAGCGCGAGACGCAGGAGACGTAGAAGCCGCAGGAGTTGAAGCCGGTGGAGATCGAGTCTCCGAGCGCGGCCATGACGTCGGGCACGGCCTGGGCTTGACCGGCCCGAGCTTGAACAGCCTGAACAGCCTGGGCCTGAGCGGCCTGAGCCGTGCCGGGAGCGGACAGGACGACGACTGAGGCGAGGACGCAGCCCACGCGAGTGATCATGAACCCAACGTAAGGAGCCGATCACCGGGCTGCCATGGCCTGGGGGTAAGGTCTGCCGGTTCAGGACCGACTTCATATCGGAAGTTGACAGTCCGGACCCGATGAGGTTGCACCAAATAGCCGCTGGGCTTCGGTTTTTTCCGAGTTCTTTGCCCGTAACCTCGCATTCACGGGGGTCCGAGTCGAACGTGTTCAGTTCCCGCATAGAGTGTCTTGGGTGAGTGTCGCGCTCGGAACAACCCGCCCGCTACCGGTTCGCACCACCCCTGTCGGCGACCCCGGTGACCTGCTGGCATCCCTGCCCAAGACGGCACCCTACGCCTGGGTCAGGAACGGAGAGGGCCTCGTCGGCTGGGGTCAGGCCGCCCGCGTGAGCGTACCCCCGGGTCCCGGCCGGTTCGCCTGGGCCCGCCAGTGGCTGTCCACCGTCTTCGGCGACGCGCATGTCGACGACGCCGTGCGCACGCCCGGCTCCGGCCCCGTCGCCTTCGGCAGTTTCACCTTCGACGAGGACGCCCCCGGCTCGGTCCTCGTCGTCCCCCAGGCCGTGCTGGCCCGCCGCGACGGCCACGCGTGGCTCACCACGGTCGGTGAGGCGCCGCTGGAGACGTTCTCACCGATCCGCGATCCCGGCCGCATCAGCTACGGCGACGGCAGCCTGACCGCCCCCGAGTGGGAGCACGTCGTGGCCCGCGCCGCGCGGCGCATCCGCGAGGGCGAGCTGGAGAAGGTCGTCCTGGCCCGCGACCTGGTCGCCACCGCCGAGCGGCCGATCGACATCCGGCTGCTGCTGACCCGGCTGGCGAGCCGCTACCCCGAGTGCTACACGTTCTCGGTGGCGGGGCTGGTCGGCGCCACGCCCGAGCTGCTGATCCGGCGCACGGGGCAGGAGATCGAGTCGCTCGTGCTGGCCGGCACCACGCCGCGCGGCACCGGCCCGGCCGACGACCTCGCGCGGGGGGCGGCGCTGTTCGCCTCGCCGAAGGACCGGCACGAGCACGAGTGCGCGATCGCCTCGGTCCGCCAGACGCTGGCGCCGCTCTGCTCCTCGCTGACGACGCCCGACGAGCCCGAGCTGCTGGTGCTGCCCAACGTGCAACACCTGGCCAGCCACGTCAGCGGGCGGCTGGCCGACGGGGCCTCGGTGCTCGACGTGGTCGCGGCCATGCACCCGACGGCGGCCGTCGGCGGCACCCCGACGCCGAAGGCCATCCAGGTGATCCGTGAGCTGGAGGGCATGGACCGGGCCGGATACGCCGGTCCGGTGGGCTGGATCGACGCCCACGGCGACGGCGAGTGGGGCATCGCGCTGCGCTCGGGGCTGGTGGAGGGCCGCCGGGCGCGGCTGTTCGCGGGGGGCGGCATCATGGGCGACTCCGACCCGGCCGCCGAGCTGGCCGAGGCCCAGGCGAAGTTCCGGGTGATGCAGTACGCCCTGGAGGGCTGAGCGGGCACGTGCAGGTCGTCGCCCGGTCACGCAGGCACGTGCAGGGCGTCGCCCACGGTCACGCGGGCACGTGGAGGTCGTCGCCCACGGTCACGCGGGCGCGGCCGGCCGTCAGCGTGGCCACCCAGTCGGTGAACGCGGCCACCTCGTCGTCCCCCACCGCGACGGCGAAGGTGACCTCGCCCGCGTAGGCGACGTCGCGTACGGCGTGGCGGGAGGCGCGCAGGTCGTTCTCCACCCGCCCCGCCTGGTCGTGCGCCACTGCGACGAGCACCAGCTTGGCCGGCACCATCCGCACCGGCTCGGCCCGGTCGAGGGTCTCGGTCACCGCCGAGCCGTAGGCGCGCACCAGCCCGCCCGCGCCCAGCAGGGTGCCGCCGAAGTAGCGCGTCACCACCGCCACCACGTCGCTGAACCCCCGCCCGACCAGCGCCTGGACCATGGGCGTGCCCGCGGTGCCGCCCGGCTCGCCGTCGTCGTCGCCCTTCTGGATGCGCTCGCCGATGACGTACGCGGTGCAGTTGTGCGTGGCGCTCGGATGCTCGCGCCGGCGCCCGGCGATGAAGGCGGCCGCCTCCTCGACCGTGCGCGCCGGGGCCAGGGCGCAGAGGAAGCGGGAGCGCCGCGCCTCGGTCTCGTGCTCGACGACGGTGGTGAGAGTGAGGTACGGCGCAGACACATTCGACAGGGTATGCCCTCGCCGCCGGAACTCTGGGAGCTACCATCTCGTCATTCCATAAGGACCTATGGGAGGGTCACATGGACACTGCGAAAGATGTCATGCCCTACGTCACGGCGGCGATCAACGCCTACGGGGTCGGCGCACTCGCCAAGACCGGAGAGCTCGCCGCGGACACCGACGTGGCCCGCGGCTCGCGCATCCTGCAGCGCGTCTTCGGCCGCGGCGACACCGAGTCCAAGCTGGCCATCATGCGCGTGGCCGGCTCGAAGCCGGACGACGAGCCCAGCCAGACGGCGCTGCGGCTGGCGATCCTGGAGGCGTTCCAGACCGAGCCCCACCTCGCGACCGAGGTGGCCGCGATGCTGCCGCGCGAGGTGACAGGGGACGACGACGGGATGATCATCACCGGGGACCGGGTACAGCCCGCGCGCTGACCCCGGCGGGATGCACGGGAGGCCGCACCTGGCTGTGCGGGACGCACATGCGGACGGGGACCGGGCACGCATACCGTTCAGCGCATGAGCTATCGCGTCGCCATGGACATCGGCGGCACCTTCACCGACGTCGTCTGCTACGACGAGCGGTCGGGCGCCGTCACGGCCTCGAAGGCGCCCACCACTCCGGGGGACCTCGCCGACGGCGTGTTCGCCGCGCTGGGGCGGGTCGTGGACGATCCCGCCGCCATCTCGTTCTTCGTGCACGGCACCACGCAGGGACTCAACGCGCTGCTGGAGCGCAAGGGCGCCCGCGTGCTGCTGCTGGCGAGCCGGGGTGGCCGGGACGTCTACCAGATCGCCAGGGGCAACCGGGACCGCATGTTCGACCTGCGCTACCGCAAGCCCGAGCCGCTGGTGCCGCGCCAGGACGTGATGGAGGCGGGCGGCCGGCTGGACTATCGGGGACAGGAGCTCCTGCCGCTCGATGAGGAGTCGGTGCGGGCGGCGGCGCGGCGGGCGCGGGCCGAGGGGTTCGACGCGGTGGCCGTGTGCCTGCTGTTCTCGTTCGCGAACCCGGCGCACGAGGTCAGGGCGGGCGAGATCCTGCGGGCCGAGCTGGGCGACGACGTGCTGGTCGTGCTGTCGCACGAGGTGGCGCGGGAGTGGCGCGAGTACGAGCGGACGTCGTCGGCGGTGCTGGAGGCGTACACGGGGCCGGTGGTGCGCCGCTATCTGGCCGGGATCGAGCGGCGCTTCGCCGAGCGCGGGCTTGCGGTGCCGGTGCACGTGATGCAGTCGTCGGGCGGGCTGGTCAACGCCTCATACGCGATGCGCAGGCCGCTGCAGACGCTGCTGTCCGGGCCGGTCGGCGGGACGATGGGCGGGGTCGCGGCGGCGCGGCTGCTCGACCGCGAGAACGTGATCTGCGCCGACATGGGCGGGACGTCGTTCGACGTGTCGCTCGTCGTGAACGGGCGGCCCGACGTCAGCGCCGAGGCGCGCATCGAGGGCTACCCGGTGCTGATGCCGATCGTCAACCTGCACACGATCGGCGCGGGCGGCGGCTCGATCGCCTACGCCGAGGCGGGCGCGCTGCGGGTCGGGCCCGAGTCGGCCGGGGCCGTGCCGGGGCCCGCCTGTTACGGCAGGGGCGGCACCCGGGCCACCGTCACCGACGCGAACGTGGTACTCGGACGGGTGGATCCGGCGTGGTTCGCGGGCGGGCTGATGACGCTGGACACCGAAGCGGCCGGGTCCGCGGTGGCGGAGCTGGCCGGGGAGCTGGAGCTCGATCCGCTGCGGCTGGCGGAGGGGATCTGCGACGTGGCCAACGCCAAGATGGCGCAGGCGATCCGGACGCTGACCGTGGAGCACGGGGTGGAGCCTCGGGAGTTCGCGCTGGTGGCGTTCGGGGGCGCGGGGGCGATGCACGCCGCGTTCATCGCCAGGGAGCTGGGGATCTCCGAGGTGGTCGTGCCGCGGTTTCCTGGGGCGTTCTCGGCCTGGGGCATGCTGGAGGCGGATGTGCGCCGGGATCTGACGCGGCCGTACTTCCGGTCGCAGGAGGCGCTGAACGGCGCCGACATGTCACGAAATTTCGTGAACTTGGAGCGGGAGGCGCTCGACGCGCTCGCCGGGCAGGGCGTGCCGGAGGAACGACGGCGGGTGGAACATGCCGTGGACCTGCGGTACGAAGGCCAGGACTACACGCTCACCATCCCGCTGCGCGACGCGGCCGAACCGGCGGAGCCGGGGTTCCTCCAGGCCATCGCGGCCCGCTACGCCGAGGCGCACACCAGTCGTTACGGGCACGCCACGCCGGAGGCGCCGGTGGAGTTCGTGATGGTACGCAGCACGGGGTTCGGCTCGTTCCCGCGTACCGCGGCGGCGGTTCCCGGTGTGCCCGGTGCGGCGGCGCCCGACGTACGAGATGTGATCTTCGACGGCGAGGTGCACAGGACGCCGGTGCTGCGCCGCTCCGCGCTGGACGGCGAGCTGGCCGGGCCCGCGATCGTGGTCGAGGAGACCGCGACCACGGTCGTGCCGCCCGGCTGCCTGGCCATCGTCGACGACAACGGCTTCCTCATCCTGAAGGTGGACCAGTGATCGACCCCGTCACCACCGAGATCATCCGCTGCGCCCTGCTGCAGGCCGCCGAGGACATGAACACCACCCTCATCCGCAGCTCCTACACCCCGGTCATCTACGAGGCCAAGGACTGCGCGGTCGCGCTGCTCGACCGCGACCACAACGTGCTGGGCCAGTCGTCGGGGCTGCCGATCTTCCTGGGCAACCTGGAGGTGTGCACGCGCGAGACCGAGCGCCTGTACGGGCGGGAGGTGTGGCGGGAGGGCGACGTGTGGGTGCTCAACGACTCCTACATCGGCGGCACCCACCTCAACGACGTCACCGTCTACGGGCCGATCTTCGTGGACGGCGAGCTGGCCGGGTTCGCGGCGTCGCGGGCGCACTGGCTGGACGTCGGCTCCAAGGACCCGGGCGGCTCGATGGACTCCACGTCGATCTTCCAGGAGGGCCTGCGGATGGGCCCGGTCAAGGTGTACGCGGGCGGCGAGCCCTGCCGTGACCTGCACGAGGTGATCGCCCGCAACGTGCGCTTCCCGCACGCCACGCTCGGCGACATGCGGGCCCAGGTGAGCTGCGCGATGACCGGCCAGCGGCGGCTCAAGGAGATCGTCTCCCGGTGGGGCCTGGAGACCGTCATGGCGGCCCGCGACCAGATCTTCGCCCAGACCGAGCGCATGGAGCGGGCGGCCATCGCGGCCATCCCCGACGGCGTGTACGAGGCGTCGGGCCTGCTCGACAATGACGGCATCGACCTGGCCACGCCGCTGCCCGTGAAGGTGACGGTCACGGTGTCCGGCGAGTCGATGCACGTGGACCTGACCGACTGCGCCGACCAGGCGCTCGGCCCGGTGAACTGCGGCGCGGCGCAGGCGGTGGCGGCCGTGCGGGTCGGCTACAAGCTGCTGGTCTCCGGTGACGTGCCGCTGAACGGGGGCTCGTTCCGGCCGCTGTCGGTGGTCACGCGCCCCGGCTCGATGCTGGCCGCGGAGTCGCCGGCGGCCTGCCAGTACTACTACTCGCACCTGGGGCTGCTCATCGACCTGGTGGTCAGGGCGCTGGCGCCGGTACTGCCGGACAAGGCGGCCGCGGCGTCGTACGGGGACTCGATGATCGTGCAGTTCACCGGCACGGACCCGCGTACCGGCAAGCTGTACGTCTCCCAGGAGGCCAC
This sequence comes from Nonomuraea solani, assembly GCF_900108335.1. Taxonomy (GTDB): domain Bacteria; phylum Actinomycetota; class Actinomycetes; order Streptosporangiales; family Streptosporangiaceae; genus Nonomuraea; species Nonomuraea solani. The sequence continues at coordinate 15,121 of NZ_FNVT01000023.1, read as the reverse complement.
GGTCGGCGGCTGGGGCGCGTGGGAGGGCGGCGACGGCGAGACCTGCCTGATCAACAACGTCAACGGCGCACTGCGGGACATGCCGATCGAGGTGCTGGAGACGTTGTTCCCGGTGCGCGTCACCCGCTACGAGGTCCGGCCGGACACCGGCGGCGCCGGGCGGTGGCGGGGCGGGAACGGGGTGGTGCGTGAATACGAGTTCTGCGGCGACACGTCGTTGTCGCTGTGGTTCGAGCGCTCGGTCACCCCGGCGTGGGGTCTGGCGGGCGGCGAGGCGGGCGCTCCCCCGCGCGTCACGCTCAACCCGGGGACGGCCGGGGAACGGGAGATGCTCAAGATCAACGCGCTGCCGGTCAAGGCCGGGGACGTGCTGCGCTGCGAGTCGGGCGGGGGCGGCGGCTACGGCCCCGCCGCCGACCGCTCCCCCACCGCCACGGCCGCCGACCTGGCCGCAGGCATGATCACTCGCTGAGCCCGGCCCTGCCCGCTTTGGTGGCGCGTTGTCCTGGCACCGGTGCGGCGCTCTGTCCCGGCACCGGCGTGGTGCGGGGCGGGTCCATGGCGCGCCATTCGGGGCACAGGCCGGTGAGGCCGGCGGTGAGGGTGTACCGGAGTTCACGCCGAGGCGCTCGGCCAGGCGCGTCGCGGTGGACGGGCCGTGCTTGCGCAGCAGGTCCACGAGCCGCACGCGGACTTCTTCGCGAAGAACTGTTTGCGGTCGGGGAAGTGTGCGAGATCCGTGAAGAAGATCCGGATGGGCCCCGCGATCGGCCACAATGATCGCTACGGACGGGGGTTCTCGGGGCGCTGTGCCCCCGTATCGACCGTTCTGACAAGGGGAATCACATTGCGTCAATTACCAGTTCGGCTGTTCGCGGGCGGCGCCGCCCTCACCGCGGCCGTCGCCGCCGGGGCCATCTTCATGCCGCTCCAGCCCGCGTCCGCCTCCCGGGTCGAGGCCACCTGCGCCAACACGGCCGATGACGCCAAGACGCTGCAGGCCGCGATCGACTCCTCCAAGGAGGGGGACGAGGTCGTCTTCAAGGGCCCGTGCCTGATCAACGCCACGATCAGCCTGCCCGACATGCGTACCTATCGGGGTGACTCCAAGGCCGGCACGGTACTCAAGCAGGCCGACGGCGCCAATCTGCCCGCCGTACTCGCCTCCGAGGGCTGGCTCAAGAACACCGACAACAGCGGTGAGACCATCCGCGTCGAAAAACTGACGATCGACGGCAACCGCGACAACAACACCGGCACCGTCGGCCTGCTCCTGCGGTCGTGGAACACCCGCGTCTACGACCTGGACATCTACAGCACGCCGTCGGACGGCATCCGCATCAGCAACCCGTCGCAGAACGGCACCCTGCTGCGGAACACGATGGTGAACAGCATCATCAGCGACGTCTACATCGAGGCCGCCGCCGAGGCCGGGCTGCGCGTGATCGACCCGGGCAACTCGGTCACCGACTGGACGTTCCAGCGCTCCTGGATCGGCTTCAGCGGCACACACGCCATCCAGAGCGACAACGCGGCCGGGTGGACGTTCAGCGACCTGCACCTGTACGCGACGCCGAAGAACGCCATCGACGCGCACCGCTGCTTCGGCACCTCCATCCACAACAACTACATCGAGGACTTCGGCGCCGAGAGCACCGCCGACCAGACGTACTACGGCATCCGCTGCGACCTGCAGGGCGAGGCCAACACCACGATCACGGCCAACCGGATCCACAAGTTCCTGCCGCCGCCGAACGCCCTGGCCGAGCTGCGCAAGGCCCGGCAGCAGGGGTCGGCGCCGCCGGAGCGCAAGACGGCCGCGACCGGGCCGCTGCCGGAGAACGTGAACTTCGTCTACCTGGCGCTGGACGCGGTCAACTACGGCAAGGGGCACGCGGCGATCAGCGGCAACACGATCCTCGGGCACGGCACCAAGCGCGAGACCGGGCTGCTCCTGGACAAGGGCGACGGTGACGGCGAGGCGATGCGGGTGACCTCGACGGGCAACCTGATCGACGACATCGGGGTGCCGCGCAAGATCGGCAAGGGAGTCCGGGTCACCCGGGGCTACTGACGCCGGCGCCCGCTCGCCCCTTCGCGGGCGAGCGGGCTTTCTCAGCTCCCAGGAAGTACGCCGCTTTCTGGGAGTACGTCGCGCAGGAGCTGGCGGGTCCCCGGCCGGCGTTTCCACTCGCGCGGGTAGCCCAGCGAAACCTCCTCGAACCGGACACCGTCGTACCAGGTGACCCTCGGAATGTGCAGGTGCCCGTAGATCATCGCCGCCGTGCGGTAGCGCCGGTGCCAGTCTCTCGTCGCGGTGGTGCCGCACCACTGGGCGAACTGGGGGTAGCGCAGGATGTCCGTCGGCTCGCGTACGAGGGGGTAGTGGTTGACGAACACCAGCGGCACGTCGTCGTCCAGCTCCACCAGCCGGCGCTCGGTCAGCTCCACGCGGGCCCGGCACCAGGCTTCACGGGTCGGGTACGGGTCAGGGTGCAGCATGTATTCGTCGGTGCAGACCACGCCGGTGTCGTGGGCGTGGGCCAGGGCGGCGGCCTTGGTGGGGTGGCCTTCGGGCAGGAAGGTGTAGTCGTACAGGAGGAACAGCGGCACGATCCTGACCGGTCCGCCCGCGCCCTCCCATAAGGGGTAGTCGTCCTCCGGGGTGAGGACGCCCAGGTTTCGGCACATGCGCACCAGATGGTCGTAGCGGGCCACCCCGCGCAGGTCCGGTGTCTCGTTGGGCGGGCTCCACAGCTCGTGGTTGCCCGGCACCCAGACGACCCGCTCGAAACGGTCGGCCAGCAGGCCCAGCGCCCAGGCGATGTCCGCCAGCCGCTCACCGACGTCCCCCGCCACCAGCAGCCAGTCGCCGGGGGTGACCGGTTTCAGCCGGTCCACGATGTCCCTGTTCTCGGGATAGGCGACGTGCAGGTCGCTGACCGCCAGCAGTCTGCTCTCGGACACCAGGCGCCTCCTTCAGGGCTCCTACGAGCATGCCATGCGGATCTCCACCAGCGCACCAGGGGACCGTGCCTGCCGGGGCTCCGGCAGCGCATCGCCCGGCGGGCCAGCCGACCCTCCGCTCGCGCGCCCACCGACCCCTCCAACGTCGCGTCACGTGGCCGGCCTGCTCCCTCCTCTCCGGCCGCGCGGACTGACCGCACAGACGAGACCGGCTGGGGTCAGCGGCGCATTACGTGGCAGGCGAGGTGGAGGGCCAGGCGGGTGGCGGGGTCGTCCAGGTCGAAACCGGCGGATTTGATGCGTTCGAGGCGGGTGGTGATCGTGTTGCGGTGCACGCCGAGACGTTCGGCCGCCCTCAGCGCCCCGCCCTCGTCCAGGAGCGCGGCCAGCGTCTCCAGCAGCGTGCCGTCCTTGTCGACGCTCAGCAGGGGGCGCAGCACGACGGCGGCGGGGGCGCTCAGGACGCTCGCCGGCAGCGCACCGAGCAACTCGACCGGCCCCGTCCGATCGGCCCGCACCACCGCCCCCTGACCGGCCCGCCTGGATCTCCCGCCTTCATCGGTCCCGGTCCGACCGGCCGCCGCGCCCTGGCCGGCCGCTACGAAGGCCGCCGCCTCGGCGCCCAGCAGTGACTCCTCTGCCGCCGACAGATCGTTGACCGGGGCGCCGACGCCCGCGGTGGCCGGCCAGGGCATGGTGGTGAGGCAGTGTTCGAGGCGATCGGCCAGTTGGGCGGGGTCCAGGGCCGACCAACCTGCCCATCCCCCTTTGCGTGCGATCACCGGGACCGGGCCGAGGGCGGCGGTGATGAGGGTCTGGGCCGATGGGCCGTCGTCGTCCGTCCGGGCCGGTGCGTGGATCACATAGGTGGTGATGGGGCCGTGCACCGGCCAGCCCAGCGCGATCGCGGTCGCCCAGGCGCCGTCTTCAGGCGTCCCGACGTCGTCTGCGGAGGTCTCCGCCAGGTCTCCGGGGGGCGTGGCCGTCCTGGAGGATTCGGTGAGGAGGCGTTCGGCCAGGGACGCCTGCACGGTGAAGTCGCGGGAGGCGCGCAACCGCTCCCGCGCGGCCCAGGCGGTCAGTGGCGCCACCGCCAGCCCCAGCACGGTACGCACCACCGACGGCCACCCCGGCGACCGCGACGATCCGGAGGCCACCAGCGTGCCCAGCACCCTGCCCTCGTGGTCAGGCACCTCCACCACCGCCGACCACCGCCCCCCGGACCCACCAACACCCAGGCCCCGTCCGCTGCCGAAGCCCCCACCAGCGGCGTCTCCGGCCAAGGGCGCCCCGTCCGGTGTGCCACCAGCCCCAGGCCGCGCGCCGGACGCGCCGACGGTCGAGGGCCGATCGCCGGGGCCGGTCGGGGGGCGGTCGTTGGGAGGGTTGCCGGTTTGGGGTTGGTCGGGGAGGGCGTCGCGGCGGCCTGCCAAGGGGAGGCCGTGCGGGTCGAGGAAGGCGACCGAGGTGCCCGGTAGCTCCGCGTTCAGTACGCCCAGGACCCGGCGCGCCGAGGTGCCCGCGTCCGCGAGGCGGGTGGCGCAGCGGGCCACGAGCTGGGTGCGGGCCGCGTCCGGGCGGGAGGCGGCCGAGGCGACGCGGACGGCGACGATCAGGGGGTCCTCGTCGACGAAGATCAACGTGACGCCGAGCCGTTCCGCCAGCACCTCACCGGACCCCTCACTGAGCCCGCCCGACGGTGCGATCACGCACGCCGCCGCCTGTTCCCAGGCCCGGCGAACGGCCATCTCCACCGCCCATCCCCCGCTGGCCGCCGTCCCGATCAGCACCACCGCCGTGTGCGGCGCCACCGTCGCGAGGACCGACAGCTCGTCCACGATCCGCACCCCGCGTACGGGATCATCGCCGGCGCCGTACATGCGCGCCCCGGCCAGCGGCCCCGCGTTGACCAGCTCGGCCACCGTGACCGGCGCCTCCCACCCCGCCGCCCGTACCCCGCTCACAACGGGATCCCGAACGCGCGCGGCCCGCCCAGCGCCAGGCCGCGCTCCGTGTGCCACACCGGGGCGGCCTTCACCACCATGACGTCCACCTCGACGCCGGGCTCGGCCTTGTCGACGTCCACGACCATCCCGTCCCCGGCCGAGATCATGCAGATCTGGTCCGGCACCGTCGCCACCACCGCCCCGTCGGCCAGGGCCAGGACGATCTCGTTGTGCGCCTCCAGCCGTACCAGCCGCCGCAGCCCTTCGGACTCGCGCAGCACGATGCTGGACGGCAGGGACGGCAGCGCCAGGTCCGCGCCGTGCCCCGTGCTTCCCTCCACGGCCAGGATCTGCCCCCTGCACAGGGTCCGCACACCGTACGGAGCCGCCGTCGCCCGCGGCGCCCCCGGTGTCCCTGCCCTGATCAGCAGGCTCACCGTCCCCGGCACCAGCGACTTGGCCAGGTCGCGGGCCGCCATCGGATAGCACGCCGCCACCGCCCACCCGCCGACTGACAACACCACGGGACGCAGCAGCTCCTCCACCCGGCCCGCGGCGGTCTCCAGCACCACCAGCTCCCCCGCCGCCCCCGCCAGCGCCAGCGGGGCCGGGCTCATCCCGCCCAGCGTGTACGTCGTCTGCTCCACCAGCGGAAACACCCGCCCAGAACCGTCACCGTCGACCAGCGGCACCCCCAGCTCCGCCGCCGCGATGAACGGCACCAGCGCGTTCTCCGCCGCCAGGTTCAGCGCCACCACGGCCCCGGCCCGCTCCCCCAGCCTGCGCTCCAGCGCCCGTACGGCCCGCTCCGGCTCGTCCCCGCCCGGCAGTTGCTCGCCCAGCGCCGTCGTGGAGCCCACCAGGGTGACCGCCACGCAGAGCGTGCCCGGCGGCAGCTCCTCGGCCGCCACCAGCTCGACGCCCCGCCCGGCCACCGACCGGGCCCAGTCGCGCGTCAGGTTGTCGGAGGACCTGGCCGCCCCGGTGGCGAACAGCCGCGCCCCCGCCGAGAACCGGTCCAGCTCGTCCAGCCCGATCCGGTCGATCCGCTCGTTCACGCCCGCCGCCCGTCCCGTCGGCTCCCGCGACGTCCGGTCCGGGGGTTCACGCCGTGTCCCCTTCGGCCAGGACCCGCACCCGGTACAGGCCGTCCGGCAGGTACGACAGTGGGTTCACGGTCGTCTCCGCGATCCTCGCCGAGCCCGGCGCGGCTCCCGCGCTGACCACCCGGGTGAGCGCCTCGTCCCTGGCGTGCTGCAGCACCCGGTCCAGTTCCGCCCGTCCGCGCGCCTGCACGATCCGTTCCACCCGCGCCTCCGGCCGACCGAGCGCCGCACCGTAGGCCGCCGCCACCGCATCCGGCACGCCCGAACCGTCCGCATCGGAAGCGCCCCAGCCGAGCGCCGTCCGGCCCCGTGCCAGGCTTGCCGTCGCGCCCAGATCGCAGGCCAGCGGATACCGCCGGAAATAGTGCGCCGACACCAGTCCCCGCTCGGACCTGGCGAAGTACACGGGCACCCCGGGCAGTTCCCTGGCCACCTCGTCGGCGATCCGGCCCGCCTCGGGGCCGAGGGCCGCGTTGCGGATCGTGTCCGCCTCCCGTTCGCGCAGGCCGGGGTAGCCGAACTCGTACGACAACGTGATCCGCGCCCCCGGCACTTCAGAAGCCACGATCGCCGCCACGGCCAGCTCGTGCTCGGCCAGCATGGGCGACCCGGTGGCCGTCACGGCGAAGTCGGCCAGCCCGCACGTGGCCGCGAACCGCCGCACCGCCTCGGTGTCGAGAGGCGCCAGCCGCCGCCCGGTCACGCTGTGGCCGCCTCGCACGATGGTGGCCACCCCGGACCCGACGACGGGCCGCAGCGCCTCGGGGCAGGGCCCGCCGACGCGGATGGCCGCGACGGGAGCCGTACGCACTGCCGCGAGGTCCACCGCCACGCAGGCGCGCGCGGCCGTACGAGCGGCGGCACGGGCCACGGGACGGGCCGGAGCACCGTCCCCGACCGCCACCACCACCGGCGCGGGCCCTCCGAGGGCGACGCCCAGGATCACTCCAGCTCGCGCCCTTCCGTCTCCGGCAGCGGCACGGCCAGCAGCGCCGTGGCCACCATGAACGCGTTGATGATCAGCATGGTAGCCGTGAACCCGGTGGCTCCGGCCAGCAGCGCGCCCACCGCCGACGGCGCCACGGTGGTGGCCACGAGCTGCGCGGCCGTGGCCCACGAGTAGCCGGTGCCGCGCAGGGCGGTCGGGTAGAACTCGCCGTTCCAGGTGTTCCAGACGCCCCAGGCGCCCAGGCTGAAGAACGACAGCGTGAAGTTGCCCAGGTAGAGCCCGGTCATCGAGTCGGCGGTGGCGAACCAGAGCCCGCCGAGCACGGCCGCGACGACGTACACGAGGAAGACCTTCTTGCGCCCGAACCGGCCGGTCAGGAGCGAGGCGCTGACGTATCCGGGGATCATCATCAGGGCGCTGAGCGCGGCGAAGCCGAGCGAGGCGGACAGCGTCAGGCCCCTGGCCTGCAGCAGGGTGGGCAGCCACGTCTGCAGCCCCCAGTAGCCCCAGTTGAAGACGAAGTTCAGCAGCAGCATGAGCACGGTGATGCGGGAGAGGCCGCCGCGGAACAGGTCGAGCGGCCGCCCGGCCCGCTGCCGCGCCACCGTGAACGTGGCGCCGGCGTCCGGGCTGCCCAGTGAGCGCAGCACGGCGCGCGCCTCCTCCTGCCGGTCGCGGGAGGCCAGCCAGTACGGCGACTCCGGCACCCACGCCCTGATCGCGAACGCCCACAGCCCCGCCACCGCGCTGGCGATCACCACCACGTGCCAGCCCAGGTCGCCCAGCGCCACGGACGCGCCGATCGCCGCCAGCATGCCGATGGGCCACCCGATCGACAGGTAGACCGCCGCCCGGCCGCGGTGCTTGGTCGGCAGCAGTTCGAGGAAGTACGGGAACGTGATCGTGTAGACGCCCGCGAGCGCCAGCCCCGAGGCCACCCGCAGCGTCACCAGCACCGCCATGGAGGGCGCGAACGCCGAGGCGAACGCGATCACCCCGTACGCCAGCAGCGACCAGAACGCGACCGGCTTGCGCCCGATCCGGTCGGCCACCGGCCCCCACACCAGCACACCGGGGATCATGCCGAAGGCGACCGCCGACAGCACGACGCCGATCCCCGTCTCCCCGATCCCGAGCCGGGTGCCGAGGTCGCCGGAGACGTAGACGAGGGCGAGCTGCTCCCACGACTCGATGACGAAGGCGACGAAGAGCGCGAGCGCGATGAGCACGTGCCGGCGGGTGAACGGCATCCGGTCGAACGCCGCCCCGATGGGCATCGTTCTCGAGTCGACGGCGGTCATGGAAGGCTCCTCGAAGGGGGGCGGCAGATGGCCGCACGATAGGACGCCCCTTGAGCGGCGCGCCTGTGCGGCCCGCCCTGGCCGGGCCCCGTGACCTGTGCGGACCGCCCGCCCGTGCCTTTACGGACGGGCAGGGCCCGCGGCCGGTAATAACGGTCCCAGGGGCCTGCCAGGCCATGCGACCTCCATGGTAGGAGTTCCTGCCCTCCCTTCCACCACACTGACCTGGGGATTCGTCAAATGTGGGGCAAGCTCACTCGCGTTCGAGCTCGTGGGAGAGCTGCTCCAGCTCCGCGCCGCCGGCCATGAGCGCGGTCAGCTCCTGGGGGGTGATGTCGGATTTGGCGTAGTCGCCGAGGGTGGTGCCCCGGTTGAGCAGCAGGAACCGGTCCCCCACCGGGTAGGCGTGGTGGGGGTTGTGGGTGATGAAGACGACGCCGAGCCCCCGGTCGCGGGCGCGGGCGATGTAGCGCAGCACCACGCCGGCCTGCTTGACGCCGAGCGCCGAGGTGGGCTCGTCGAGGATGAGGACGCGGGCGCCGAAGTAGACGGCCCTGGCGATGGCGACGGACTGGCGTTCGCCGCCGGAGAGCGTACCGACCGGCTGGTCCACGTCGCGGATGTCGATGCCCATGGCGCGCAGCTCCTCGCGGGCCACCCGCCGGGCCTTGGCCACGTCGAAGGACAGGCCCTTGCGGGGCTCGGAGCCGAGGAAGAAGTTCCGCCAGACGGACATCAGCGGGATCATCGCCAGGTCCTGGTAGACGGTGGCGATGCCGCGGTCGAGCGCGTCACGCGGGCTCGACAGGCGCACCTCCCGGCCGTCCACCAGGTACGCGCCCGCGTCGTGCTGGTGGATCCCCGACAGGATCTTGATGAGCGTGGACTTGCCGGCCCCGTTGTCGCCGAGCACGCAGGTGACCTGACCGGCCGCCACGCCCATCGACACCTCGCGCAGCGCCAGCACCGAGCCGAACGTCTTGCCGATGCCGCGGGTCTCCAGGATCAATGCTTCACCTCTTCCGCGTACCGCCTGACCAGGCGGTTGGCCAGTGTCGCCAGCAGCAGCATCCCGCCCAGGAAGAACTTGAACCAGTCGGCGTCCCAGCCCAGGAAGACGATGCCCTTGTCGGCCATGCCGAAGATCACCGCGCCGATGGCGGCTCCGATGGCGGAGCCGTACCCGCCGGTGAGCAGGCAGCCGCCGATGACGGCGGCGATGATGTAGATGAACTCCTGGCCGATGCCGATGTTGGCCTGGACGGAGGTGTAGCGCAGGGCCAGGATCGAGCCGACCAGCCAGGCGGCGAAGGCCGTCGTCATGAACAGCGCGATCTTCGTACGGGCGGCGGGCACGCCCACCGCCCGCGCGGCCTGCTCGTTGCCGCCGACCGCGAAGATCCAGTTGCCCGCCCTGGAGCGCATCAGCACCCAGGTGGCGACGGCGGTCACCAGGATCCACCACAGGATCGCCACCCGGAACGAGCTGCCGCCGATCTGGATCGTCCCCGCGAAGATCGCGTTGGCGGTCTCGAACCCCTCGGCCCTGCGCAGGCCGCTGACCTGCACGGTTCCGGTGATGGCCTTGGTGACGCCGAGGTTGAGCCCTTGAAGCATGAGGAACGTGCCCAGCGTGACGATGAAGCTGGGCAGCCGCGTCCGGGTGACGACCAGCCCGTTGGCGAACCCGACGGCCAGCGCGACCACCAGCCCGGCCGCCATCGCCAGCCACACGCTGAGCCCGAAGCGGGTGGCCAGGGTGACGAGGATCAGCCCGCTGGTCCCGGTCAGCACGCCCGCCGACAGATCGAACTCGCCGCCGATCATCAGCAGCGCGACCGCGACCGCCATGATGCCGAGCGTGGCGGCCGGGTCGAGCCAGTTCGCGATGCCGTCCATCGACCGGAACACCGGCGACTGGGAGGCGAAGAACGCGAACACCACCACGAGCCCGACGACCGCGCCGAGCTCCGGCCTGATGAGCAGGCGCCGCGCCAGCCCGACGTCGGCGACCCGTTCATCGGCCGCTGCGGTCGTCATCGGGTGCCGGCCTCGGCCAGCTTGGCCACCTGCGCGGCGTTGTCCTTGGTCACGAATCCGGGACCGGTGTTGACCGGCAGCCCGCCGCCGACGGTGTTGAGGTTGGCCTTGTACAGGTTGAGGAACGTGATCGGCAGGTAGCCCTGCAGATACTGCTGCTGGTCCACGGCGAACAGCACCTCGCCGTCGTTGATGGCGGTCACCACGTCGCCCGACAGGTCGAACGTGGCCAGCTTCGACTGCGAGCCCGCGTCCTTGATCGCGTCCCTGGCGGCGATCGCGATGGCCGGGTTGAGCGCCAGCACGCCGTTGACCTGCTTGTCGGACTGGAGCTTCGCGGTGACCTTGGAGGTGACGTCGGCCAGGTTGCTGACGTCCACCTGCAGCCGCTCGACGGCGCCGCCCAGCGTCTGCTCGGCGCCCTTGCAGCGCTGGTCGAGGCCGACGTTGCCGGCCTCGTGGATGACGCACAGCAACTTGGTGACGCCGGCCGCCTTGAGCTGCTCGCCCGCCCCGCGCCCGGCCACGTCCTCCGACTGGCCGACGTGCGTGATGGCGCCGAACGCCTTGGAGGAGTCGGCCCCGGAGTTGATCGTCACGACCGGGATCTTCGCGGCGACGGCCTTGCCGATGGCCTCCTTCAGCGCGTCGGGGTTGGCCATGGAGACCACGATGCCGTCCACCTTCTCGGAGACGGCCTGGTCGATGAGCTGCGACTGCTTGGCGGGGTCGCCGTCGCCCTGGTAGGCCACCTGCGCGCCGTACTGCTTGCCCGCGGCCTCGGCGCCGTTCTTGACCACGTCCCAGAAGGAGTCGCCGGGCGCACCGTGGGTGATGACGGAGAAACGGGCGCCGCTCCCCGCGGCCGGCGCGGCGGACGAGGCGGCGGGTGGTGCGCTCTGCGCGCTCTGCCCACCCGAGGAGCAGCCGGTGACGGCCAGCGCGCCCAGCAGTGCCAGCACGATCGGGGTACGTCTCATAGGACACCTCCAAGACCAACGGGCTTGGCCTGGTTCTACCCCAATGTCATCTGTTTGTATAGACATGCTGACCTATGCCCGGCACGTTCACCCATCGTTCAGTCCGGACGAGGATCGTGAGGAGATGCCCGTGCGTGCCTTCTTATCCACTGTCCTGCTGCTTGTCACCCCCTTCGCCCCGGATTCCGGCGTCGCGACCGTCACGGCCGCCGCCGAGACGCCGCCCCTGTACGACGACGACGCGGGCGGCCGCGCCAACGGCGACGACCCGGCGATCTGGGTCCACCCCGCGAAACCCGGCAGGAGCGTCGTGATCACCACGGCGAAAGAAGGCGGCCTGTACGCCTACTCCCTGTCCGGCGCCCAGCTCCAGCACCTGCCCGCCCAGCCGCCGCCCGGCCAGGACCACGAGCCGGGACGGCTCAACAACGTCGATCTCGTCCACGGCTTCCGCCTGTCCACCGGCGCCAGGGTGGACCTCGCGGTCGCCTCCGACCGGGGGCGCGACCAGCTCCGCGTGTACGCCATCGACCCCGCCAAGGCCGCCGCCGGGCAACCCCCGCTGACCGACGTCACCGACCCCGCCGTGCCGTTCGTCTTCAACGCCACCCAGGAAGAGGTGGACGAGGCGCAGACCGCGTACGGAGTGGCCGTCAGCGGCACCCGTGTGGTGGTCAGCCGCCGCCACCGGACCACGGTCGGCCTGCTCCAGCTCGCCGCCGCCCCCGGCGGCAAGGTCACCTACCGGCGCGTCCGCACCCTCGACCTGCCCGCGACCTTCCCCCTCCCCGACGGCACCACCTGGACCCCGTGCGCGGAGCCCGGCGAGCTGCCGCAGGTCGAGGGCATGGTCGTGGACCGCGCCCGCGGTGTGCTGTACGCGGCGCAGGAGGACGTCGGCATCTGGCGCCTGCGCGCGGACCTGACCGGCCGGCCGGTGCTGATGGACAAGGTGCGGGAGTACGGCAGGCAGGACACCTACGACCCCGCCACGGAGGAGTGCCTGCCCGGCCAGGACCGCGGCTACGGCGGCCGGCACCTGTCGGCCGACGCCGAGGGCCTGACGATCTACGAGGACGGGGACGACGGCTATCTGCTGGCCTCCAGCCAGGGCGACGACACCTTCGCCGCCTATGACCGCGACGACAACGAGCACGTGGCCCAGTTCCGGGTCGGCCCCGGCTCCCGCGTGGACGGGGCCGAGGTGAGCGACGGCGCGATGGTCACCAGCGCCTCCCTCGGCCGCGCCTTCCCCAAGGGCCTGCTGGTCGTGCACGACGGCGCCGAGACTCCGGGGGACGGCGACCGCGAGGTGACCAACTTCAAGTTCGTGGACTGGCGGCTGGTGGCGGAGGTGCTCGACTGCACCTGACCTGCGGATACAACGCTGCCTGGCCGCGGAAACGGGCATACCCCGCTCTCCGCAGCCTAGCCCTCTTGACCTGGGACGATTCGCAGGCTGCCCTGCGTTCTGGCAATTCATCGGCGAATTGGGAGACCGAAGGGAGACCGCGAGTTTCGCACCCTTTACAGCAGTCGCGACGTGGGGATCCCCGGCCCGGCCTGGGCCACTCTCATACCGTCGTGCTGCGTGGCACCAACGCGGCGCTAGCCTCGGCTGCCGCCCACGCCACCTCCGGCAAGACCGTCGTATACAGGTCGGCCGTGATCGACACAGTGGAGTGCCGAAGCATCGCCGAAGTGGTCTTCATGTCGTTCCCAGCTGCCAGCGACAAGGTGGCAGCACCATGACGGAGATCATGCAAGCGGGTCGGCGGCAGGCCTGCCTGAAACGTCAGTCGCTCGAAGTGCGTGCTCACCCAATCGGGCGTCAGATCACGGCCGTCCTCCTTGGTGAAGATGCGGCCCGTGTCGGTCCAGGCAGGACCCCATACCAGCCGTTCCTCGTCCTGCCGCGCCCGATGCGCGCGCAGAACCGCCGCTGTCGCCTGGTCCAGTGCGACTGTTCCGTTCGAGTAATGCGTCTTGGTGGCTCCTTCCTTGACCGCTCGTCCGACTTTGGTGAGTTGCTTAACGGTGGCCAGCAGATTCTCGTCCAGGTCCGCATCAATCCAGCGCACCCCACAGGCTTCGCCACGACGTAGACCGCAGAACGCGATCAAGTGATACAAGGCATACAGCCGATCTGCCATCGCATGATCAAGAAACGCTCCGAGCTGAACGGGCGTCCATACCATGACCGGCGATGGGCGTGGCGTCCCCAGCCAGACCTCGAAGCTCCCTTGTGCCCTTCTCGGCCGCTTCTGACCAGCCCGCTTGGCGGCCAGCCGTCGTTCGTACTCGCCGTTGAACGCCTCCACCCGTGAGGGCGTCCACACCAGGCCCCTGACTTTCTCTCCTGGAGCAAGTTTCACCAGCTTGGCGGCGTTGAACGAGACAAGGTGCTCCCGCTCGGCGGAAGCCAGCACCGTCCGGATCGTCGCCCGCACTTGCTGTTTGGTCACCGGACCTGTGGGGTGCTTCCCACGCACCGATGCCTGGACCTCGGGATCATCGGAGACACGTGCGGCGAGCAATGCCTCGTTCTTCCGGTCTATCTCGGTAAAGACCTGCTCGACCACGGGCACAAACAACCGGTCCAACCGCACACCGGACAGAACCTCCCGAATATGCGTCCGCCAATTGGACAAATAGCTGATGAGCGTGCTCTCGCGAATATCCTTGAGCCGGCGCCGCCGCTCCACCCAGTACTCCCAGTATTCCCCAAGCGTGATCGACTGGAGCGGTTGCCCGACGTTGTGCTTCCGATGGAGTTCCTCGTAATCGGGCAGCGGCGCCTGTTGCTTGTTCGCTGCCTTGATCATGGCGCGGATCTCCATCCGCGCCTCGTGCCCTTCCGGGCCGGCTTCGGGGATACCAAGGAGACGCAGGCCCTTCTCGAAGAAGGCGATCAGCTCCGTTTCGGTCTTAAAGCCGCCCAATCGCAGGTCTACGCGCTTCCCGTCAGCCCCTTTGGGCAGCTCTTCCTTTCCATACCAGGTGCCATGGTTGGGATTCCACGCGCCACCCTTCCGGCGCAGTTTGGGACACTTGGCGCCTAGCTCGCGACCATCGGCATCGCGACACTTGCATCTCTTGTAGCCGTTGCCAGCCGCCATTTATGACTCACCTCAGTCCCATGTCGCGATAGATGCCACCAATCCTTTTGGCAGCTGCGTAGTCCTCTGGCGTCGCTCCCAGTTGCGCGGCCAAATCCTCTTGCTCCCCCTTGGTCTCGTTGCCCCTCCAACGGAGCCCGATCCGAGCTGCCAGAGCTTCGAGGTAGTCCAGTCGGTCCCGAGGCTCACGATCGATGATCCGCTGGAGTCGGACATCGATCTCGGCTACGACGTCATCCGTGGGGCAAGCCTCGCCGCGTTCGTAGGAGTCGATGACCGGGATGACCACGTCGAGCATCCCGGCGCGTACCAAGACCTCTGCGTTGCCCTGCACCAGCTCGGACACCGCTCGTACCTGGCTGTCCGGGATCCTCCTGCCGAACAGGTCACGCAGGCGAAGAACGGAAGGTGTCAAGTCAAATGCGACAGGGAGTGGGCTGGTCTGATCGCTAGGCGGCTTCTTCCGGCTGGTTGATATAGGCGACCTGCGGGATCTTGGGGAGCCGGGGCGTGCGGGTGAACCGGTGGGGGTTGGCCGAGCGGAAGCGTTCGATGGTTTCGGCCCGCTTGTCCTGGATGGCGTGGGCGATGCCCATGTGCACGGTGAACGGGGTGTGCAGCCCGACTCCCGCGTGATAGTGCTCGTGGTTGTAGTAGCCGAAAAACCGCTGGCAGAAGGCTCGGGCGTCAGCCAGAGAGGCGAACCGGCCGGG
>NZ_FNVT01000005.1 GCF_900108335.1 Nonomuraea solani | reverse complement strand
GCGCGGCCGGCCAGCGCCAGCCCGATCGCGGCCAGGCGGTCGGTCAGCCCGGCAGTGCGCCGCGCGAACGGCGCGGTCAGGCCGGGTATCTGCTCGGCGAACGTCGCCGCACCACATCCGGGATCATCGCAGCGGAACCGTCGAACGCCGACATCGATCCGCACGGGGCGACCGGAGATCGGCAGATCGGCCAGCCTCCGGCGGTAGCCGCCATGCGTCCTGGCCGACGTTGTGCCGCAGTTCGGGCACGTGGCCGCTGGTATCGCCGAGCCGACCGTGAACACGACTGCATCTTCCTCGACCTGCACGGACTCCACCCGGGCTGCTGCAAGGTGCGGCAGAAGTAACTCAAACTCCTGATTTATGCACGCGGACCAGCATCGCCAACCCGCGCACCTCGACGCGGGAGCGACACGAACCCGATTGGCCCTGCAACAAGATCAGCGCCAGAGCCCAATTGCTTGTCGCTCTACACAGGGAGTTGTCCGTTCCGCGCTAACCCTGCGAGCCTCCCTACGACATCCGCGCTAACCCTGCGACAGGAGAGATCTAACAGGTGCGTCGCCGTCACGCATGTCCACTCTGCACCGCCCGACACCCAGGAGGCCGCGTCCAACGCCTGTTCGCCCACCACGAGTTCCTCTGCACCGACCACGGACTGGTTCGGACCGGCCGAGAAAGTCGGCAAGGGCACCATCGAACCCCTCGGGACCGTGCCTCACCCGCGACGGCTGACCAACCACATCCCGGAACTACCTGACGCCCAACGTCGTCACCGGCGGCTGGTGCACCGCCACGGCTGGCTCCGCTGCTTCAACGGCTTCGAGGCTTCGCTCAACCTCTGCGCCCACATACGGCCCTACGGGCCGCCAGACCCAGACAACCCCTGGTCAGCGCGCCTCGAACGGCTCATCCGCGTCGAGCGGCTGGGCATTCGCTTCAAGGCCTTCGACGGCTGGCTGTTCATCGCAGCGCTCTATCCCGAGGCTGTCCACCTGACCGAGCTGTTCTCCTCTCCCGCTGCGCGCCAGCTCGCAGAGCAGACCCTCAGTTCCGGTGACGGCCACACCACGGCACTCGCCCCTCTCAGCCGCGCGCTCGGACGCGCCGGCCACGGCAGCTTCGACTCCATCAGCATCAACGCATGGCTGCGAGGAGCACTCGGCACCGAACGTCTCAGGCCCCGCCTCACCTTCCCCGAAACACGCGGCCGCACGGTCGACGGCACGCCTGCCGAGCGGCTGGACATCCTTCATCTCGAACGTCAACGCGAAGCACGCCGGGACTTCAGGAAGCACCAGCACCCCGGATCCTGGCGCCTACCCAACAACTTCGAATACGCCTCCAGAAGCGAGGCCGCGGAGACCCCAAGGATCGGAGCAGGATATGCAGGTGACAGCGGCGTTGCCGCACCGCCAGAATTGGATCATGTCCCGCGATCTTCGGCTTCGAGCCACCTTTAACAGAGCGGCGGCCTCCTACCAAGACGCGCGCCCCGACTACCCGGACGAGCTGTATTCCGACCTGCTTGCGATTACAGGGGTCACGCCACCCGCGCACCTGCTGGAAGTCGGATGCGGCCCGGGGAAGGCCACGCTGCCATTGGCACGGATGGGTTTCCGGATCACCGCGATCGAACTCGGCGATGCCTTGGCAGTAGAGGCACGGCACCGCCTCACTGGATTCCCCGATGTTTCCGTGATCACGTCGTCATTCGAAGGCTGGGAGCCGCCGGCTGGGGCCGACTTCGATCTCCTGTATGCGGCCACGGCGTGGAAATGGGTGGACCCGGAGGTCAAGTACGCGAAGGCAGCTGCTCTGCTCGCCCCCGGCGGCCACTTGGCCGTATGGAACGCCGACCATGCAATGCCGGCAGGCTTCGACCCGTTCTTCACCGAGATCCAGAAGGTCTATGAGGAGATCGGCGAAGGCCATGACGGTCCGTGGCCCCCGCCACCACCCGAGGACCAACCCGACACCATGGCGGCCGAGTTCGAGGCCTCCGGGCACTTCACCGTGGTCGGAAAGAAGCTCTACGTATGGGCTCTGCGCTACACGGCAGACGAATACATCGCTCTGCTCAACACGTTCTCTGGCCACATCGCCATGGAGCCGGCCAAGAATGAACACCTCTACCGTGAGATACGCCGCCGCCTCGCCGCACGCCCAGACGGACGACTCACTCGCCACTGGTCGGTCGTCCTCACAATCGGCCGACGCCTGTGACGTGGGGTGGGCCCAGAGGAGAAGAGCGCACCGAAAATGCAGAGTTACTCCGGACGGATAGAGCGTCCGCCGTTCGGAACTACCTGACATCCAGCAGGTCATAAGACTAACCAGTTCAACTACTGCGCCTGGACAGGACAGTGGATCACGTGGCCTGGGTGAGCGTGATCGGCCCCTCCATGGAACAGGTCGACTACCGGTTGCAGGAGGGCGCCGGCTGCGGCCTGCACCCCGCCGGCGAGCACGACCACGGCGACGAGCCCGCCGACGCTGACGGGCAGATCGCCTACCGGCTGGCCGGCGAGCGCGAGCTGATGTGGGTCGGCCAGGGCCTGCACGAGCTCGGCCTGACCGCCGAAACCTCACTCGCCGCCCCCAGCACGGCCTCGCCGCGCTATCGTGAGCGGGCTGGACCCGCACACCGGCGAGGTTCTGGTGCCCGCCAAGCACGTGAGCGACCCGCGCGCCAAACTGCCGGCCGCGCCCCTGGGCGACGCCCTGGAGAACGCGGCCGCCGAGCGCGACGCCACCGTCGAGCAGATGCTCGCCGAGCGGCCGGCGATGGCCAAACGCGCAGCCCGGATGGCGCGCGGCATAGCCACCCAGCCCTCCCGCTGCCCAACCGTCCTGCAGCCACCACAACGCGATCGCGACACTCTGGAGCGCAGCCACGACCTTGACCGGTAGTGAGGTGATCTATCGAGGTCGACCGATCTGACCGGCCGCAGGTTCGACCTCGGCCGGCCCGGCGGTGGAACGTCCGCGGCCACCGCGAACGGCTCGGCCACGGGGCGTTCCTCGCCGGACGTCGTCCAGCGGACGCTGCTCACCCTGCAGTTCTGGCCGTGAGAGGCCGAGCGCGCGGCGGCCTCGGTACCCCAGATACCCCCGCCATACGCGCGCAGGCGTGCGCGAGATTGTGCACGCGCCTACAACGGCGATGACGACATGAGAGCCGAACGGGCCTGCGGCGACGTGGTTCTTTGCGCTGATGCGGAAGGACGATCCGCCCTGGGTATCGGCGGTGAGGGCTGATTGAGCGAGATCAGCGCCCCTGGCGCATGACGGCGTACTCAGCGCGGGCCTGTTCGACAGCGTCGGGGTGGTTATCTGGGATGTCCAGGAGGCGTCAGGCATGTGAGGCAAGTGGGCCCTCAAGGAACATGCCTGACACGTTAGCTAGGGTTGTAAGGCACGTTCGACACGGCCTGGAACGCCGCGGCCGTTCTGGTCGGGGTCCATCGTCGCATGCATTGTCCTTCGGCTGGTATGGCGATGCGGCGCCGCACAATCCTTCCGTGAGGTGCTGGGGTCTGGCGTCAGCCTGCCGCCGTACACGACGTCGACTTCCGCGGCAGCACGCGCTCCCGGCAAGGGATCACCCAGGGCGGGGATCGCTCGGGACGCGGAGCCGATCGCCGGGAAGAAGTCCCGCCAGGAGTCCACCGAAGGCTACTGCGCTGGGTGGAGATCTAGAACGCCCTACTGCGGCGGGCGGACGGTCATTGTCAAATCCTGGGTGGACGACGGCGGACACGTGAATAGCTATCGTGATGCCGAATGTCGGATCCGGTAACGGGTGCGAATGAACGGCTGCTCGTCTTCACGAAATGCGCCATATTCAGACCCCTTCCGTCGCACTCTCGATGATCCCCATATTTCGTCGCCGCGGCTCGCGGCGGATAGCCGACGCCATGATGACGCCTCACCGGCCGGGGCGGGCTGAAAGCCAAAAGCCCCGGTCGCCACCTGAACCTGTGCAGACAACCGTCCTAGGAGGAAATCCATGGGATTACGGGGTGCAGCCATCGTCGTCACGTTGGCGATGGCCGCCGCGAGTATGCTGACTTTATCGGTCCCAGGGGAAAAGTCCGCCGCCGCCGCGACATCGGCGTCGGCCGCGGGGGTGGGTTCCCCGTTATCGATTATTCCGACGTCGTATCCCGTGCCAGCGGATGCGATATTCGTGGCCCCCAGCGGAAACGATGCCAATGCCGGCACCATGGAGGCTCCGCTGCGGACGGCGGGTGCGGCCGCGGCCAAGGCGGTGGCGGGCAAGATGACCACGATCGTGCTCCGCGCCGGTGAGTATCGCGAACGGCTGGGTGATGTCGCCGCCCCGGTGACCCTGCAGCCGTATCCGGGGGAGAAGGTCTGGTTCAAGGGCAGCTCGCAGATCCAGCCGGCTCAACTCGTGGCCGACGGCAACGCCTGGCGGCTGGACGGCTGGAACCCGGGCAGCGTGTGCCGGGCCACGGCTCCCGAGTACGACGAGTGTATGAACCCGCGGCATTTCAACGATGACAACCCGGTCGGCGGCGACCCGCAGATGGTCTTCCTCGACGGTGAGCCGCTGCGCCAGGTGGCCACCAGGGAAGAGGTCAGGGCCGGCACCTTCTTCCACGACGGCGCCGCGGACAAGACCTACCTCGGCAGTGACCCTGCCGGCCGCAGTGTTGAGATCACGGCCAAGAAGAGTGGCATGCACTTCTTCGCCGGTGCCGAGGGCTCGGTGGTGCGCGGGCTCGGTTTCACCCACTACGGCAGCAGCCAGAACGAGACCAAGGAGCCGGCCGCGCTCATCGCGCAGGCCAAGGGCATGGTGTTCGAGAAGAACACGATCATGCACAACGCGGCGTCGGGTTTGCTGGTCAACGCCGACGACGTACGTGTGAGCGGCAACGCGATCGCCGAGAACGGCTATCTGGGCATCGGGGCGCACCGGTCGGCCAACCTGACGGTCGAGGGCAACCGGGTCCTGCGCAACAACACCGAGCAGCTCGGCTTCTCTCAGGGGTACCACTTGGCGGGCGCCGGGATGAACGCCACCCGGGTCACCGGCTCGACCGTGCGCGACAACGTATTCGAGGCCAACCAGGGCGTCGGCCTGTGGTGTGACCTGTCGTGCCACGACCTGACGATCGTCCGTAACCTGATCCGCGCCAACTCCCGCCATGGCCTGCACTACAAGGTCTCGGGGCAGGCGCTGATCGCCTCCAACGTGCTGGCCGGCAACGGCATGACCGGTCTGAGCATCCTGGGCTCGAACAAGGTGCGGGTGATCAACAACACCTCCATCGGCAACGCGCAGGCGATGGCGGTGCAGGAGGACGCGCGGCCGACGTGCCCGGGCGAGGACGACGTCTGCCCGACCGACGCCGAGAAGGCGCTGGGCATCACCTGGGACACCGCGGACATCACCCTGGTGAACAACGTGATCGCCGGGGGAACGAGCACCGCGCCGCTGGTCAACACCACGGACAACAACACCGGTGAGTCGGGGCGCCGGGTCGGCGGCGACGGCATGATCCCGGCCGCTCAGATGCACCACAACGGCTACTCGCGCACCGCCGCCGGCACCCCCGGCACGCTCGTGCAGTGGTCGCGGGTGACCGGTTCGAGCATTCACTACAAGTCGCTGGCGGAGTTCCAGACCGCGACCGGCCGTGACGCGGATTCCCACTATCAGGAGAGCGGTTACGTGGTCAACGCGGCGGCCGGAGACTACCGGCTGGTGCCGGGGAGTCCGGCCGAGTCGGCGGGCGCGGCGCTGCCCGCCGACGTCGCCGCGGTCCTCGGTGTGCCGACGGGCCGGCCGGTCCGGCTCGGCGCGCTGGCCTGGCCGGATGAACCGGTCAAGACCGAGCTGGTGCGCAACGGGACGCTGGAGGAGCCGTCGATCGTGCCGTGGTGGTCGGCGGGCAACCCGGCGCTCGCCGTGGAGAACGGGGAACTGCGGGCGAGCGTTGCCGGCGGTGCGGCCGAACCGGGCGATGCCGTCGTCACGCAGCTCACCGGCGGCCTGATCAGCGGGCACACCTACACGGTGTCCTTCGATGCCCGCGCCTCGGCCGACGTGGCCGTCCAGGTGGCGGTGCAGGAGGGCGAGTCGCCGTACAGTGCCGCACTCGCGCAGACTGTCGAGCTGGAGACGGGCCGCCAGCGCTACTCCTTCCCGTTCACCTCCACGGTCGACACCACCGCGGCCGAGGTGGCCTTTCAACTCGGGGGCCAGGGCGCGATCACCGTCCATCTCGACAACGTCTCCCTGGTGGAGAACACCTGGGGTGTGTCCAAGGAGCCGAAGCAGACTGAGGAGGAGGCCCTCGCCGCCGCGGCCGCGACCGCACAACTGGTCGAGGTGCTGGCGGAACGCGGCGAGACCCGCGAGGTGTTCGCCACCCCCGACGGCAGCTTCACCTCCAAGGAACACTTCCAGCCGGTCCGCGTGCTCAAGGACGGCGCCTGGACGCCCGTCGACACCAAGCTGCGCAAGCTGGCCGACGGGTCGATCGTGCCGAACGCGACCCCGACGGAGATCCGGCTGTCCGGCGGCGGCACCGGCCCGCTGGTGACGATCAACCGGGCAGGCCGGCCGATGTCGCTGACCTGGCCCACAGCGCTGCCCAAGCCGTGGCTGGACGGGGACTCCGCCGTCTACCCCGGCATCCTGGGCCCGGACGTGGACCTGCGCGTACGGGTGGAGCCGGAGGGCTTCTCCCACGTGCTGGTCGTGAAGACCGCCGCGGCGGCCAAGGACCCCCGCCTGGCAGCCATCAAGCTGGGGCTGTCCGCGCCTGGCCTCACCGTGCGGACGGCGGACGACGGCACCCAGCAAGCGGTCGACGAGACCACCGGTGCCGTGGTATACGAAGCCCCGGTGCCCATCATGTGGGACTCCACCGCGCCCCCCACCCAGCAGGCACGGGCGGCGACGTCCAGCGACGGCGAGAACCCCGGCGAGGACCTGACCGAAAACGGCGTTGTGGAGGCCTCGGCCAGCCAGCCCGGCGACACCTCCAAGATCGCGACGGTGACCACGGCGGTCGACGGCGGCGAGATGACGCTCAAGCCGGACCCTGCCCTGCTCACCGGGGCCGACACCACCTTCCCGCTCTACATCGACCCGATGTGGGACACCCCGCGAGCCTCGGCCCGGTTGATGGTCTCCAGTGCGGGCTGGGCGAAGTACAACTTCGGCAAGAACGAGGGCGTGGGTCGCTGCCCCCGCGACTACCCGCCCGCCGGGCGCTACTGCAACGGCTGGTACGAGAAGCGGCTGTTCTACCGCGTCCCGACCGCCAGGTTCGCGCACAAGCAGATCATCTCGGCCGAGTTCCATGCCCAGGAGACCTTCGCGGCCTCGTGCAAGAAGCGCATCGTGGACATCCACCTGGCCAAGAGCTTCGGAGCCGGCTCTACCTGGAACTCCACCTCCGACAACTGGGTGCGCAGGCTGGACAGCAGGAACGTGGCCAAGGGATGGAGCTCCGGCTGTCCCGCCGGTGACGTGCTGTTCAACGTGACCAGCGCGGTACGGGAAGCGGCCAGGAAGGGCTGGTCGAACACCACCTTCGGCCTGCGCGCCCGTGACGGCGGCGACCAGCTCGCCTGGAAGCGGTTCGACCGCGATGCCTTCGTCCGGGTGCACTACAACAGCCCGCCGGCGCAGCCGAAGATGAGCCAGTTGTCCTCCAGCCCTGGCGGAGCCTGCCGTGGCCCGGCCGGCCCTGCCAGGTTCAACCGGTCACCGACCCTGTTCGCCAAGAACCTCACCGACCCCGACAACAAGGGCGTGGAAGGGGAGAAGCTCAAGGCGCAGTTCCAGGTGATCTGGACGGAGAACGGCGTCCAGAAGGTCAAGAACCTGGGCACCGTCAAGAAGATGTCGGCCAGCGGCCCGCGCAAGGCCTCCTTCAGCGTCGTGATCCCCGTCGGCCTGGTCCCGCAGGGTGTCGTCGCCCACTGGGGGGTCCGCGCCTTCGACGGGCGGGCGTGGAGTCCGTGGAGCTGGGACGGCAACGCCACAGCCTGCTACTTCGTCTACGACGCCCGGGCCCTGCCCGAACCGAAGATCACCTCCACCGGCGCCGACGGCTACCCCGCGCTCGACCCGGCCAACCCCGGCCAGGTCCCGGCCGACGGCGTGGGCCGCTACGGGACGTTCACGATCGCCCTCGACACCCGGGTCGGCAAGTACGCCTGGGCGATGAACACCGATCCCGCCGTGGGGGCGGCGAAGACCAAGACGGCCGCCACCGAATCGATCAAGGCGATGCCCACGCACGCAGGGCTCAACACGCTGTACGTGACGGCGTGGGACGCGGCCAACAACTGGTCGACCGGGACCTACGAGTTCTGGGTCGCCGATGGCAAGGCCCCGAAGGCGCACTGGAAGCTCGATGAGGCGGCGGGCGCGACCCAACTGGCCGACGCCCAGGGCACCCATCCGGCCACGCCGCAGGGCGGCGCCACCCTCGGCGTACCCGGCGCGCTGAGCACCGCGATGCGGCTGAACGGCACCAGTTCCTATGCGGTCACCAGCGGCCCGGTGGTGGACACCACCAAGAACCTGGCCGTGTCGGCGTGGGTGAAGATGCCGGCCACGTTGCCCACCGCCCACTTCGTCGTGGCCGGCCAGGCCGCGACGAAGAATTCGCCCTTCTACCTGAAGTACGACGGGGGCGACAAGAAGTGGAAGCTCTGGCGAGTCCAGGCCGACACCAGCACCGCCGGAGCCGGTACCGCGTACTCCAAGGACCCGGCCAAGCCCGGCGGGTGGACCCACCTGGTCGGTGTGCAGGACGTGGTGACCAAGAAGCTGCGGCTCTACGTCAACGGCGTGGAGGGCGTGCCTGGCGACATGAGCTCGGCGGCCTGGGCGGCGGGCAACGCCTTCCAGATCGGCCGGGGCCTGTACAACGGAGCGTTCGCCAACTACACGCCGGGAGTCGTGGACGACGTCCGGGTCTTCGACCGGGTGGTGACCGCCGACGAGGCACGGGACCTGTACACGATCAAACCCGTGGTCGAGAGCAAGTGGCACCTCAACACCGCCACCGGCACCCCGCCCAGCAGCGCCGACACAGGACAGGGCGTCGCCTACCCGCTGACGCTCAACGGCGCCGCCACGATCACCACGGACTTCGCCAAGGTGCTCGTGAAGTCGCCGGCCGGCACCCCCAGCGGTGCGCTGGAGCTGCGGGGCGGTAACAACGACTACGCTGCGGCGACCGGACCGGTGATCGACACCCTCGACAGCTTCACCGTCTCGGCGTGGGTGTCCACGCCCGGAGAACCCACCAGGTCGATGACCGTGCTGGGCCTGGCCGGAGCGCACAACAGCGCGATCACGGTCAGGTACGACCCGGGCAAGCACCGCTACGTGCTGGACGTGCCCGACAAGGACGGCACCGGCGCGACCACGGCCAGCGTGGAGCACTCCATGTTCCACCAGGGCAACTTCGGGGACTGGGACCACATCGCCGTCACCTACGACGCGACCGAGGCCACGGTCACGCTGTGGGTGAACGGGGTGAAGGAGGCCGCGAGCGGCGCGGACAACCTGTCCTTCCGCCACCGCACCCGGCCCTTCGGCCCCATCGCCTCGCTCCAGCTGGGCCGGAGCCTCGCCGGCGGCGCCTACCCGGCGGGCAAATCCTGGGCCGGCGTGATCGATGACGTCTGGGTGCTGCGTGGCGTGGCCTCACAGCAGCTCATCGACATGCTGGCGGTACCGACGGAGATCGCCTCAATTCCCGGCTGACCCGACGCGGGCCGGTGGCAGCACCACCGGCCCGCGTCCTGCCTGATCCCACGACTCGCTCGGAGGTTTCGCATGACTGTCCGCGGTGTCATGACGCGGGTGGGAACCGGGCCGGTCCGCCGGCTCCTTTCCTTAGGACTCACGCCCGCCCTCGTCGCCGGGCTGCTCGTGGCCACACCGACGCACGGTATGGCCCGGGCCGCCACCCAGGCTCCACCCCGACCGGTCGACCACGAGATCGTGGTGCCCGGCACATCCCTGAAGGTCACACCACGCAAGGAAACCCCGCGCGCTCCCGACCCGGTCGTTCGCTGGCCGGCCGCAGGGGAGGCCGAGGTCACACTCGGCGGCGAAACCCGCGCCCGGCAGGCGGGGGACGCCCGGCGGGCGGGCGAGCTGCCGATCTGGGTCTCCGCCCCGGAGGCCCCGGCGACGGCCACCCAGGCTCGCGGCGCCGAGCCCGGCAAGGTACGGGTGCGAATGCTGGACCACGCTGCCGCCACACGCGCCGGCGTCAGCGGCGTGGTGTTCACCGTCAGTCAGACTGGCGCCCAAGCGGGCAAGGTGGGCCTGCGGCTGGACTACTCCGGGTTCGCCGAGGCCTTCGGCGGCGCGTTCGGATCACGGGTGCGGCTCGTGGGCCTGCCCGCGTGCGCGCTGACCACCCCCGACCTGCCAGGGTGCCGCACGGCCACACCACTGCAGTCGGCCAACGACACTCGGGCGAAGACGGTCGCCGCCGACATCGATACCGCCGCCGAACCGGCCGTGTTCGCGGCGGCCGCGGGCGCGGAGAGCTCCAAGGGCGACTACAAGGCGACCGAGCTGGCGGCCTCGGCCACCTGGCAGGTCGGCACCCAGACCGGCGACTTCGCGTGGTCCTACCCGCTGCGCATGCCGCCGGTGCCCGGCGGGCTCACCCCCGCGCTGGGAGTGGCGTACTCCTCCTCGTCGATCGACGGGCGCACCTCCAGCAGCAACAACCAGGGTTCGCAGGTCGGGGACGGCTTCGACCTGTGGCCCGGCTACATCGAACGCAAGTACCGCTCGTGCAAGGACGACGGCGTACCCAAGGACGACACCTACGACGTGCACCCGATGGACCAGTGCTGGGGCTACGACAACGCGGTGATGACGCTCGGCGGCAAGGGCGGCGAGCTGGTGCAGTCCAGCGCGAGCGAATGGAGGTTACGCAAGGACGACGGCACCAGGATCAAGAAGGTGTCCGGGTCCGGCACCGACACCGCCAACGGCGACGACAACAACGAGTACTGGGTGGTCACCGCGCCTGACGGCAAGCGCTTCTACTTCGGCAAGAACCGGATGAAGGGCTGGGGCTCAGGCAAGGCCGAGACCAAGTCCACCTGGACCGTGCCCATCTTCGGCAACGACTCCGGTGAGCCCTGCCACGACGACACCTTCGCCAAGTCGTGGTGCCAGCAGGCGTGGCGGTGGAACCTCGACTACGTCGAGGATCCGCACGGCAACGCGATCGTCTACTACTACGAGCAGGAGGGCAACCGCTACGGCCGCAACCTGCGGGCCGAGGACGACACGCCTTACGTCAGGGGCGGCTACCTGAAGAGCGTCGAGTACGGCCTGAACGCCGACAACCCCTACCCGGCCAGTGCCCCGGCCCGGGTCGACTTCAAGGTCGCCGAGCGGTGTCTGCGCTCGGCCGAGGACTGCGCCGAGTCGAAGATCGACGACCATCCGGCCTACTGGGAGGACGTCCCCTGGGACCTCAACTGCAAGGCCGGCACCAAGTGCGAGGACTACAAGGGAGCGTCCTCGCCCACGTTCTGGACGCGCAAGCGGGTCGTGGAGGCCGCCACCAAGGTGATCCAGAGTGACGGGTCCGGCCACCGTCCCGTCGACTCCTGGTCGTTCACCCATGACTGGGGCACCGCGGACGTGGACCGGCAGCTGCTGCTGAAGTCGATCGTCCACACGGGCCACGCGGGACCCGCACCGGTGGTGATGCCGCCGCTGAGCTTCGCCTACACCCAGATGGCGAACCGGGTCGACACCCTGGGCGACGACGTCGGGCCGTTCATCAAGAACCGGGTCGGCTCCATCAGCAACGAGACCGGCGGCGTCCTGGACGTCAACTACTCCAGGCCGGACTGCCGCGTCGGCGACACGCCGAGCCCGTCCTCCAACCACCGGCGCTGCTTCCCCGTCCTGTGGGAGCGCACCAGCGGCGACGCCAAGCCGACGCTGGACTGGTTCCACAAGTACGTGGTGACACAGCTGGCGCAGACCGACCTCACGGGCGGCTCACCGGACATGGTCACCGCCTACGACTACACCATCGGCAACCCCGCCTGGCACTTCGCCGACGACGACGGGCTCACCAAGGAGAAGTACCGCACCTGGTCGCAGTACCAGGGCTTCGACAAGGTCCGGGTGCGCAGCGGCACCACCAGCGCCGCGCCGACCCAGACCGACCACTGGTTCTTCCAGGGCATGGACGGTGATCGCCTGAACGCCGACGGCGGCGTCAAGAAGGTCACCGTCAGCGACGGCGAGGGCGGTTCCTACCCCGACCACGAGTCGCTCCAAGGCATGACCCTCAAGACGATCACCTACGCCAAGGCCGACGGCGAGCCCGTGGCCAAGTCCATGAACAAGCCCTGGCACCACCAGACCGCCTCGCGCACCCGCACGATCGACAAGAGCACGATCACCGTTACCGCCAACCTCACGGGCGTCGGTGGGACCCGCACCCTGAAGAAGCTCGACAACAGCTGGCGGGAGACCAGATCGAGTGTCAAAGCCTTCAACCTCAGCACCGGCGCGCCCAGCCAGGTGGACGACGAAGGCGACCTGGCCGTCACCGGCGACGAGAAGTGCGTCACCACGACGTTCACCCCCGATGGTGACCGCGTTCTGGCCAAACCCGCCCAGGTCAGAACCGTGGCACGGCGCTGCGCCGACACTCCGGACCTGGCCAAGGACCTGATCTCGGACGAGCGGACCACTTACGACAACGGCACTTTCAAAGGGGCGCCGACCCTGGGTGACGCCACCCTCGTGGAGAAGGCGAAGCAGGCCACGGCGACCACCGTGACTCCTCTCGCCGTGGCGCGCACCACGTACGACGCGTACGGCCGGCCGGAGACTGTCACCGACGCCGCGGGCAGGACCACGACCACGAAGTACACCGAGTCCCACGGCCTGACTACGAAGACCGAAGTGATCAGCCCCCCGGCGACGGCCGGTGACACCTCCACCTCGCACACCACCGTCAAGGTGCTCGACCCGGCGTGGGGCAGCCCGGTCAGCGACACCGACGCGGGAGGCAAGACCACCACCGTCCACTACAACGCCGCCGGCCACCTGATCAAGGTGTGGCTGGGCGGGCGGCCCAGCTCTGCCGTGCCGGACAAAGAGTTCGACTACCTCATCCGGCGCGACGCGGTGGTGGCCGTCTCCACCAAGTCCCTCACCGCCGAAGGCGACCAGGAACTCTCCTACACGCTGTACGACGGGTGGCTGCGGCTGCGGCAGCTCCAGGCGGCGGGACGGGACGGCACGGCCAAGGGGCGGCTGATCTCCGACACCTTCTACAACGCGGCCGGTCAGGTGGACCGCACCTACGAGGCCTACTACGCCGACGGCGAGCCGAGGCCGGAGGTCTTCGGCGTGGCGGATCCCGGCAAGATCGAGACCCAGCACGTCTACGAGTACGACGGCCAGGGGCGCAAGACGGCCGACCGGCTCTTGGTGGGCAGCAGTGACGTACAGGAGAAGTGGCGCACCAGCTACGAGTATGGCGGGAACTGGAGCAAGGTGATCCCACCGCCGGGCGGCACGCCCGTCACGACCTTCGCCGACGCGCACGACCGCAAGACCGAGGTCCGCGAGCATCGGACCGCCGGCCACGTGGCCACGCTCTTCCGTTACGACCACCGCGGGCTGGAGTCCTCGGTCACCGGGCCCGGCGGTCACGTCTGGACGACGACCTACGACCTGC
Organism: Nonomuraea solani; assembly: GCF_900108335.1. Taxonomy (GTDB): domain Bacteria; phylum Actinomycetota; class Actinomycetes; order Streptosporangiales; family Streptosporangiaceae; genus Nonomuraea; species Nonomuraea solani. Next base: position 663,669 of record NZ_FNVT01000005.1, on the reverse strand, counting down.
GCGGCCGCAAGATCCAGACGTCCGACCCTGACAAGGGTGTCACCAAGTTCGCCTACAACGACTTGGACCAGCTCGTCCTCACCGAGGACAGCCGGGGCAAGAAGCTCTCGGTCACCTACGACGGCATCGGCCGCAGAATCGGTCTGTACGACGCCACCGCGGCCAGCCCCGGCGTCAAGGTCGCCGAGTGGGTGTATGACACGGTGCGCAGGGGCCAGCCCACCAGCTCCACCCGCATCGTGGGGACGGCCAGGTACACCACCCAGGTCGACATCTACGACAACCTGAACCGCCCCACGCGCAGGCGCATCCTGCTCCCCGACACCGAAGGAGCACTGGCCCCGGAGGGCGGTTACGTCTTTGACACCAGCTACAACCTGGACGGCAGCGTCAAGGCCTCCAGCAGCCCGGCCGCCGGCGACCTGCCGGCGGAGAACACCGCCTTCACCTACGACGACCTCGGCCGCCTGGTCGCGACGGCCTCCAACCTGTCGACCTACCTCGTCGGCGTCGACTACACCAAGACCGGCAAGCAGATCGGCCAGCGCCTGTCGATCGGCGCCGCGGGCAAGCAGGTGGACCAGACCTTCACCTACGAGCACGGCACGCAGCGGCTGCAGAAGGCCACCACGGCGCACGCCGGCACCGCAGGGACAGACCGGAGCGTGGAGTACCGCTACACCGACTCCGGCAACCTCCTGCAGGCCGTCGACACCTCCAGAGACGGCGTGGACAACCAGTGCTTCCGCTATGACGACCTGCAGCGGCTGGTCGACGCCTGGACCCAGGAAGGCTCCGCGTGCGCGGCCGATCCTGGTCAGGCCACGATCTCCGGGCTGGCGCCGTACCGGGTGAACTACACCTATGACGACACCGGCAACCGGACCGGGGAGACGCACTACGGCGCGGGACCATCGGGCGGCGCCCAGAGCGCGACGCGCGGCTACCGCTACGCCGGCAACCCCGGCGTCGACCCGAAGTACAAGGGACACCAGCTGGCCGAGGTGAGCGGCAACCCCGAGTCCTACGGCTACGACCCGATGGGCAACACCACCGAGCGCAGGACCTCCTCAGGCAACCAGACGCTGCACTGGGACGCCGAGGGTGAGCTGGTGAAGGTCGTCGACGACAAGAAGGGGGAGACCACCTTCCTCTACACCGCCGACGGCGAGCGACTGCTGCGCCGCGACCCGGCCGGGACCACCCTCTACCTGCCCGACCTGGAGGTACGGCTGGCGAAGGGCCAGAGCACGGCCAAGGCCGCCCGCTACTCCCGCAACGCCATGCGTACCAGTGCCGGCGTCACCTTCCTCGTCAACGACCACCACGGCACCGCCGAGCTGGCCATCAACGCGACCGACGGCTCGGTGAGCCGGCGCCGCTACACCCCGTTCGGCCAGATCAGGGCAGATAAGGGGCAGTGGCCCACCGGCAACGAGAGGGGATTCGTCGGCGGCATCGTCGACTCCACCACCGACCTCACGACGCTCGGCGCGCGCGGCTACGACCCGAACACCGGCCGCTTCGTCTCGGTGGATCCTGAGATCGAGATGGGCCGCTCACAGCAGATGAACGGCTACAACTACGCCGACAACAACCCCACGACCCTGTCCGACCCGGACGGCCGTTTCCCCTACGTCAACTACTATGTCATCGGCGTGCGCCAGTACTGGGTGCGGTACGGCAACTACGACTACCTCAGGCAGAAGGTCACCTACCTGGTGCACGTGTGGCTGAACTTCTTCACCCACTACTTCTACCGGGTCACCACCGCGTGGTACACCGCCGCCCGCCGGTGGGCCTATCTCCAGGGGCCGGTCGAGCCGGGCAAGAAGCCGCTGCTCCGGCAGCCCGGCATCCCTGATCTGACCCCCCGGACGCCGGAGCCGAAACCGCCGGCGCCCAGCAAGCCGAAGGGCTCCGTCGGCCGGTGCGTGGGACTGGTGGGCAAGCTGACCGCGTCGTTCGGGATCGAGGGATGCGTGGTCTTCGACAGTCAGGGCATCGGCCTGGCCGCCACCTACAAGAAGGGCATGTCCACCGGGATCGGCTTCGATGTCACCGCCAGCGACATGTTCAAAAAGGGGCCCATCGAGAAATGGAACACCACGCCGAACACGTGGGACCGCTACTACGCGCTCGAGTACGCACGCAAAGGCGTGGGCCTGGGTTTCGCGGGTGTCGTGGTGACCGACAGCGACGGCAACCTCAAGGGCGGCGGCTACGAGGTCTCCGGCGGAGCGTCGCATCGCGTGCACCATTTCACTGAAGACCAGGCCCGGGTGCGCGGCACCTTCGAACAGGGCAGAACGAAGGCCGTACGGCTGCGCAACCCCGCAGACATCGTCCAAGAAGGTCTGTGGGCCACCTACAACACCTTCAAGGGCGGCTTCGAGGACGGCATGAACAAACTGGCCAGCCCCTTCCGCTGAGTTTCCCCGAGGAGTCGAGAAGCGCCAGCCCGTGGCGGCGGCGAGGGTCACGCAGCCGATCCACGATCAGGAAGGCGATCACGGCGACGGCGAGCGCGGCCGCGGCGGCCGCCACCGGCCCGCCCGCCACCGGCCCGCCCGCCACCGGCCCGCCCGCCACCGGCCCGCCCGTCACCGGCCGCCTCGGCGGCCGGGCGCGCGTTCGTGCACGAGGTCAGCCTTTCGGGGGTCGTCGTGGCAATCGCCCAGGTGTGGCAGGTGGGCGAGGAGCGCGGCCGGCCCGCCGGTGATGTCCGGGCGCCGGGTGGCTCCTCCGGGCCGCCCTGATATCGGGTGCGCGGCGTTGAGGGCGGGAGGGTCACCTCCTTGGTGACGGTCACGGTCGGCCGCGGCTGCGGCACGCCGGTGGCGGAAGGCCGGACGGCCGAGGGGTCGCGGGCCGCGAGGGGGCCGGGGACGGAGCGCGGGAGAAGGTGCGGGTGCGGATGGACAAGCTGTTCGTGCCGGTGGTCGAGAAGGTGTTCGCCCGGATCGATGAGAAGAACGAGGCGTTGCTGGCCGCCCGCGAGTCCGACGATCCGCAGGTGCGGGCGTCCGTGCGCGGCATGAGGCCGACCGGGCCGGTGACGAAGCAGCGGATCCTGGCGACCATCCGGACCGTGCTGGCCGCGGCGATGCGCGAACACGTGGTCACGTTCAACGCCGCGGCGCTGGTCAAGCTGGACGGCGGGCAGAAGGCGAAGGGAGTGGTGTGGACGAAGGCGCGGGTCGAGGCGTTCAATGTCGCGTTCGAGCAGAGGTTCGCGGCCGAGCGCGCTGCACCGGTCCAGCCGAAGAAGCCGCTCGAACGGTTCAGGATCTGGCTGGCCACGCCGCGGCCGTCGAAGGTGATGATCTGGACGCCCGCGCAGCTTGGCGCGTTCCTCGACTACGCGGCCGACGACCGGCTATACGCGCTGTATCACCTGATCGCGTTCCGGGGGCTGCGCCGCGGCGAGGCGTGCGGCGCCCGGAGGGTCGATCTCGACCTGGACGAGGGCACCTTGCTGGTTGCCAAGCAGTTGTCGAACGTGGGTAAGGCGGTGAAGGAAGGAGCGCCGAAGACGGACTCGTCCGACGCGCCGATCGCGTTGGACTCTGGCACGGTGGCCGCGCTGCGAGCGAGCGGAGCGCGTCAGCTCGAAGAGCAGCGTGCCTGGGGCGAGGGCTGGCAAGACAGCGGGCGGATCTTCACCCGGGAGGACGGCACGGAGTTGACGCTGGACTGGGTGAGTGAGCACTTCGAGCGGCTCGCGTTCGCGGCCGGGCTCCCGCCGATCCGCCTTCACGACCTCCGGCACTGCGCGGCCACGCTGTCGCTGGCAGCGGGCAACGACATGAAGACGACGTCGGCGATGCTGCGGCACTCCAGCCAGGGGATCACGAGCGACTTGTACACGACGGTGCTGCCGGAGCTGGCCCATGCGAGCGTCGCTCTGGTGCCTCGCGCGGCGGCTACGACGGAGGCGTCCGAAACTGGCGGTCTCCCAACGGTCTCCCAACGGCAAGATGGGCGACCTACGGATTCGGGTGAGGCGAAGAAACACCAGGTCAACGCCACGATAGAGAGTAGGGCGGGTGGGACTTGAACCCACGACCCACGGATTATGAGTGCGTTTCTTAAATGCCGCCGGGCGTCGCGAAATGCCGTTTCGTCTAATTCTAGCCGCAAATATCGACGCCGTCGTGCCGGGTAGTTGCCATGCGTGCCGGGTCGTTTCGCGTACACGCGAGCAACCACCGAGCAACCCCACTTCCTTTGCCGTCGGCATCATGCGCCATTTGTTCGCATTCCATTGAGTGAATCGTCACCAAACAGGACCAGGTCTCCTCGGCGATCGAACGTGCACGAGCAGCCGATGAGCAACCACACTACGTCGAATGAGCGGCCAACAGGATGGCGCTTCTCTCCCTTCGCGAGCACAATCAAGCCCGGCCCAAGCGATCCCGCTGCGCACCGTCCTCGATCCAATCAGGGATCCAGAGCGAATCGCTGACCTGAACATACGCCGACGAGACCGACTCAGCGGCGTTCCTCACGAGCAGCCACATGCCACTTGAACTGCATGGATGGAGTTTCGTCAGGCGCACGGTCAAGGACTAGGACGTGGCTCGGCTGTCCCCGCTGGGCCACGCCCACCTCAACTGCGTGGGTTGCTACGGGATCGACCCACGCTACGGGGAACTCTCAGTTCGGCGGCGTCTGCTCGGTCCTTTGAGCTTTGGTGTCATGCGTAGACTGGAGGTCGCTCGCTTGCCCGGCGTTGACGAGAGGCCAGCCTTGTTGGGGGCCAGGTCTGCCTGGGCACCCTATTCCGATCTCGCCGAAGTCAAGGACTAGACCAGCGGCGCCGATCGAGGATCGTCGGAGAGCCTCCAGCGCATCTGGAACGTCGTCCGTATACAGCAGAACGGTGAGCGACTCAGTAGCACGGGAGCAACAGACATAAAGTAGTCGGCGCGTCCTCTCCAGGACACTGTCGCGGCCTTCTTGACGCGCTGTCTCATCGGCTTTAGAGAGATTTCGCAGACCGAATAGCTTGTCGTAGGAGAAGTGAGAGTGTGTGCCTTCTGCGTCATCTAGGACAACGAGAACATTGGGAAACTCGGAGCCTTTTACGCCTTGCTGTGTGGAGTACGGCGACTCGCGGCGCACATAGTTGAAGTAACCCTGCAACTCGTGGATGTCGCAAGCCATGAAGGCATCAAGCACCTCGCTGTCACCGTTGGCCCCAGGGGATATGTCGCTGGCGCCGCTGGTGGCCAGATGATCTACCCACCGCTCGTCGAGTTCGATAAGGTCATAACTGGAGACGATCCGCAGGGCCTTCCCGACTGAGCCCGGGCCCCCTTTTGCTACGACGCCTGCAAGTTCGGTGAGGCCATGCTTGAGCGAACTAAGGATGGTGGTGAGATCGTCGCCGGCGCGGATGCCCTGGATGCGAGGGGAGTGAGTACGGAGCAGCGTCATGGCGTCGGAGGAGTTCGCTGGGGTGGCTGCCATGGCAAGAATCGCCGTGCGGAACGGTGTGAGAGGCCAGGCCGTGCCCTCGTCGAAAGCTTCACTCAGGCTGGTTGACGCGCCATCATGGAAGCAGGCATAGAGAGTCTCGAAACGGAGTCGTCGAGCGGCCATACGGTGAGTGATCACGAGCACTTTGAGTGCCGACTGAGCGTCATCGTTCAGCCAGGTGTCAGAGCTGTGTCGGTCGGCCAGCCAACGGCGAACCTCGTGCAGGGTTATCAGGCTGTCCTGGGTGCGAGGGGCGACGATGACTGCGACATCTCCCTCGCGCTGCTTCCCGATAGGCAGTCCCGATTTCTGCACCAGGTTGTCGCCGCCTGAGCGGATGGCATTGATCGCCGTCAGGACCTGCGAGGGTGAGCGGAAGTTTTCGGGCTTCTTGATGTCCTTCCAGCCTGGGTCGAGGTCGATCGAACCGACGCCCGTTGCATAGATTCGCTGCATGGGATCACCGAAGAATCCCAAGCAGAGCTTGCCCTCGTGCTGAAGTGCGAGTCCCCTGAGGGCATCCACAACGGCCGGAAATGTGTCCTGGCTTTCATCGACGAAGATGTAAGGATACTCGGCGACTGTCAACTGGGCCAAAAGGGGGTGGCGTGCCAGCATCGCCGTCGCCAGCTTTATGACGTCATCGTGCCCGATTATTCCTTTGCCGTAGTTGCTGCCCGTACCGTATGTGAAGCGACGAACAGAAACGACCTCTTTGGCCTGCCGCTCATAACGTTCGATGCGTTTTCTCGTCTCCAGGCGCCGCTTGGCACCGACGCGGTTACTGAAGCCCTGCTCGGCCTCAATGTCTGCTGCCATCCTTTCCTGGATGCGCTCAGTGACCACGACGCTATGTCGTGCTGGAACGGATTGATCAGAGTCCAGAGGAAAGTGTGGATGGTCGAAACGTGAAAGATGGAGCCTTGTTCTACATCGGAGCGGATCTCTTCGGCCGCAATGTCGGTATAGGTGATGCAGGCGATCTTCTGCGATCTGGCGCGTAGGGTCTTGCCGTGCGAGGCGGCGACGTGCGCCAGAGCCTTAACCAGAGTGGTGGTCTTGCCGGAGCCTGCACCAGCGACAACTCGGAAGCACTGAAGCGGCCTCCGGTTGAGCAGCGTACGCAGCTCCCGATCGGCAGAGGTATCCGGTGAGGCGATGCGAGAGGTCATACGTCAGTGCCCACCTTGGGATTGGAGGCCACCTCGATCACTTCGGCACCCAACTGCGACGACAGCCACCGGAGTCCTACGGCAATGTAGGTTGGCGTCACCCAGGCGCTCATATCGGCGGTCATGAGATTCAGAGCAAATCGGGTCTTGTCGAAGTTGCGTACTCGGCGGAAAATCCGGTCCTGCATTTCGCTGATATCGGGTGATGCCTCGCGACGCTTGACCACACGCAGTCCAAGATCCGCCTGCTTGTCATCCTGCGTCCACTGGAGGTTTTGCAGAGCGAATGCCTCCTCCAGAGTGCGACCAGTAGTGCTCTCGCTCTGACCCTGCCACTCCGTACTCGCGGATGTTTGGTAGGCCACCCTTACATAGGACAAGGATTTGGCGAGTTTTTCTTCGTCTGTGGCCGCCAAGAGGTCGGTGACCGACGTGCGGCAGGGAACCCAAGAGATGAGGATCGGGTTGTCAGTAACGGCATCAGAGGTTCCTGCGAGGCACGGCGTACCCGAGGAGTGTGACACCCGCGTCGCGACCTCGGGGTCATCGTCGTCAGTCTCATCGGTGGAGGGTTGCGCCTTCGGCAGGACGCTGTCGAGGTCGGTGACGATAAGGGTGGTGAGTCCCAAGAACTGAATGAGGTTTTGGAATTTGTGAGCGAAGGCTCCGCCCACTTCCAGCAGTGTCAAGTGACATGATTTGAGCTCGGGAGCTTCCTTTTCGATCATGAGAGGTAGGAGCAGACGCTCTACGTTTCCCTCGATGAAGACGGCTGCGTCTGCGAAAAACAAGTCGCAGTGGGTGAGCTTGAAATACTGGAGAAGGAAGTCACGGGAGGACTCTGCCTCCCCGTTGTGGAAGAGCGAGAGATTCTTGACATCGGTATCAGGGACACCGGCTCCTCCATCACGTCGCTGGAAATAGCGGATCGGGCGGAAGCTACTCTCGTAAATGACATGTGCCGAGTGCGTCGTGAGGACTAGCTGCGTGTTGCAGCCTTGTGGATCGCGCAAGATTCCTCTGATCTTGCGAGTAAAGACCTGCTGTAGTTGGGCGTGCAAATGCGCCTCTGGCTCCTCGATCATGACCAGATGTACAGGTGGACGATCGTCCTCTATTTCCAGCCATGCATTGTGGAAGTCGAGTATCTCGACCGCCATGTAGATGAGGTTCTTGAAGCCAAGCCCGTTGTAGCGATCCGGCAGCGTTGCTGGTTGGCCATCAGAACTCCCTGGCAGGCCGGGCAGAACGTAGTGCACTCCTGCGTTCTCGTGCACCAATGTCTCTGGCTTGAGGGATGTTTTGACTACAATCTCCGGGTTAGAGAATCCGGGATAACCAAGCGTACGGATGTTGTTCAGGGTGCTATCGAAGACCGCGGCGAAGTGTTCGTTGAGGCTCGCCTCAGAGGCGGCCAAAGTGTTGAGTGCTTCCGGATGGATTTGGTACTTTTCGAGGTTGCGCCGGTAGAAACTGCTGAGCTTCTTGGATAGATCCTCGGCGCGGCCGTGTGAAGAAGTGTCGGAAAGATGTCGCTGGGCGTCCATGAAGTCGACCCGGAGTAGCGACGCCAGCACGCGCTGTCCTTCAGCGGTCGAGATAAATGGCGCGGGACGGTAGTCCTCAGGATATTCCCCATCGTCATCGAGTCTAGTGTGGTCGAGGACGAAATAGCGAACTTCATATTCGGTTCGTAGACGCTTCTCTAGATACGCCGTCATGTGCTGTGGCCACGATTTGTAAGCCGTTTCTCGTGTCTGAGGTGTCGCGTTCGCCCGTGCTGTACGGTAGTTGTTGAGCAGAGATGCGTCGTTCTTCGGAACGTATTCCAGTCGGATGCCAACGGGCGCCTGTTCCCAATCAAGTGTGGGGATCAGATTCTTCACGCGGTGAAGGCTGTCTGCGTCGACGGCGAACCAAATGTCCAGCGATATGCGCGGGAAAATTGGTTCCTCAACCGAGATCTGCTCGGCAAGATGATTGAAGATGGGCCAGCAGTCGGCATTGAAGTCGTACAGAGAGAATGTTTCTTTTCCGCTCAGGAAACACTGTAGAGCATGTGAGACGGAGGTCTTTCCGCTGTTGTTGGCGCCGACGAAGATAGTCGTTCCTGTTTCCAGGTCAACTTGGACATGCTTCAGTCGACGGAAATTTCGAATGTGAAGTGACTGGACGTGCACGTGCTACCTCTCACCGCATCCTGCTCGATCGTCACGGCGGCCAGTGTGAGCGGTCTCACGGCGCGACCGACGAGATTCTGACCAACCGTGATGGATCGTACACACTGAGATAGGGGGCACGTCACTAGTTTAACAATAGGCACGCTTCAGGACTGCTGTCTCATGCGATGGACTGGCAATCCGGCGATCGGGGGCATCCGGCAGATTTCGGACAGTCGTTTATGCGAGATAAGAGCAGCCTAGAAGCAGTAGGTACGTGACGTCGCAGGCGGCCTCGCCGGAGTCCAAGCAGAAGCCACCAGCATGGTGTGGTGCTCGAATATAGGGTTATGGGCTTGAGCTGTGGTTATGAGGCGCTGCGGTGTTCGTTGATCGTTCCCGTGACGAAGAGCTTTCGGCGAATAGATCGTAAGTTCGGTGGGGTCGGTCGTGTCGCAGGCAGGCTGCGTTGCGTTGTCCGGCGGACTTGTTTCCGAGGCTGGTGCGGATGGTGCCCGTTGTAGAGGATCAGATGCTCGCGGAATACGAAGGTGGTGTTCGTTGAGGATCACGCTCCGGTCCAGGAGCTCCCGGCGCGGGACGTTGATGACCTATTCGGCCCGACAGCCGTCTGTCCACCAGCCCGAGGGACAGGACGATGAAGGGACTGTACAACTGGACAGACCGACCGTGTGGCGGTTGACGGCTGAGACGCGTTCCTAATGTGGGGAGGCCAGATCGAGTCCATCGCCTACGGCGTGCTCGAGCGTCTTACAGTGCTGCTGGCCAGGACGAATGCCGCGCGTTGGCGCCGAATGGCTCTGCGGGCTACTGGAGGCCGGTAAGCACCCGCGTTGCAAGATTCCGGGTCGATGTTGACCTCAAATGTCCCTGATGGCCGCCTGTACTGCTGCGTTCGCTACGCTCAAGGGGACGCGTTCCTGCTCGATTCGCCGATGACCCTGAAGTGCCGGCTCAAGTAAGCGCTCATACACCGCCCGCTCGGCGTCAGTCAGGTGTGGTAAGGGTTTCGGGATCCCAGGCTGTAGTGGCTTGCCTTTGCGGTCGGTGTTGGTGCCGAAAGGTTCGTAGGTGTCGTAGGTTGCCTGGTCCATGAGGATGCTGGTGGCTAGGACTCCGTCGTCGCGCCAGCCGTTGAGAATCTCGAAGCCGTAGGCGTCGAGATCGCCCCAATACAACAGGTGGCGTGAGCTGGTGAGCCAGCTGAAGGACGCTGCGGCTTTGCCGCCGAACCCGTCCCCCTCCACGGCGATGCCATCGGGTAGCGGCGGGAAGTGGATCGCGGTGTCCTTGTTCTCGGAGACGATCACAAGGTCCGGCTGATACACCGGTGCGAACGTGTCGCCGACGGTCGCGCTGTCGTGGCGGCGCCCGCCGGTCGCGAGATGGCCGGGATCGAGGTAGGTGAAGTGGATCCGTGGTGGGTGGGCCGGCAGCAGGCCGAGGCTTTCCCGGCATGCGAGGTTCAGGATCAGCGGCTGGTGGGTGTTGAGCCATTTGGCGTGTACGCCTGGGATGGGGACTTGCCGTGGGGTGTAGCCGGAGGCGTCGTTGCGGGTGAACCAAGTGGCGACTTCCAGCAGCAGGGCGAAGTCGGTGTCGGTGTGGCCGTCCACGGCTCGGATGATGCGTTGTGGCTCAGGCGCGGCGGGGAAGACGTCTGCGAGCAACGCTGCTCGGCGTCGGCAGCGTTCGAGTCGTTCGGCCCAGTCGCCGCCGACGACGGCGGCTGCATCGTCGGGGGTAAAGATCTCCAGGTGGCTGGGCACGTCTTGGATGGTGGTGAAAACTTGCCGCGACGCGGTGTGCAGTCGGACGGGGTGTTGCGCGACCCAGTCGCGCCAGGTACGGATCAGCGGGTGAATGGTCTTCTGCCATCCGCTTTCCAGCGCGTCCTTCTTGCCGGGCACGCTCAGCGGGAACTTGTGCGGCCACGCCTGGCCGGCTCCGACGGCCTGGTCGTGCCAGGTGTTCTCCAGCCTTCGTCGGGCGTCGGCGACAACCTGATCCGGAGTCTTCACGCCGGCCCCTCATCATCAGGGTTCTGCTGGGCGGGAATCTGCAACCTCGGTTCGATCGCGTTGACCGACGAGTAGCCCTTGGGACTCTTGACCATCAGCAGTACGCGGTCGGCGTGGGGCTCCAACGAGGTGAACTTGTCGAACGGCGCTCCGATGATCAGCTGGAATCCCAGGCCCTTCCACGCATCGACCGAGCGGCCGGTGAACTCGCTGTCAGCTTTGACGAACCCTTCGTCGAGGAACACCGGGGCGTAGCGGGGCCGGACGTTCTCGTCGTCGCCGAGTTGGAAGCGCAGCGCGGCCCCGACAATGAATGCGACCAGTTCCTGGGCCTCGCCTCCGGACTTTCCGCCGATCCTGTCGAAGGTGGCACGCTCGCGCCCTTCGGCATCGTAGGCGACGGCGGTGACGTTGATGTGCTTGCGGATGTCCAGGAAGTAGTCGCGAGTGTTCTTACCCCGCCCCTCGGGGCGGATCTGCTTCATGAACTCCTGAAGCCGGGCGAAGGCGGCTTGGACGTTACTGTCGGTCATGCCGTCGACGTTCAGGCGCGCCAGAGCATTGAGCTCGCGTTTGAACTTGGTGATGTCGTCGCGCTTCAGGATCCGCAGTTCGATCTTTAGCCGGTCGCGGCGTGCGCCGAAGGGCAGCCCGGCCAGGATGTTGTTGATGGGTGTGAGCCGATCGATGATCTCGTTGATGGCGTTGCCGAACGCTCCGGCGAGAGGGACGAGGTCTTGGCCGGACCAATCGGTCAGGCGTCTGGTCCACTCCTCGCGACGTTTGTGAAGTCCGGTGGTCAGGATCCCGTCGAGGATCTTGCGATAGGAGGGGTAGTCGTCGATGGAGTCGGACAGATTCGGGTCATTCCAGGTGTGCTGGTAGTGGCTGAACACCGTCCCCAGGGCCTGAGTGGCTTGCTCCGCCTTGGCTCGGGCTTCCTCGGCGGATGCGGCCAAGCGCTTTTCGAGACGTTTGACGCCCGTGGTAAAGCCGGCGAGATCGTCGGCGGTGGCTACCTCGGCGAACTCCGTGTTCAGGTACGCGGTCTGCTCGTTGGTGAGGATGACTGCCTGTTGGGCGTTGATCCGGTCGATGGTGCCGCTGACGGCGTCTTTTCGTTCGACCAGCTCATTCCACGCCTTGTCGAGTTCTGCCATCCGGGTGTCGGCACCGTAGTAGGCCTTGTCCGCCTTCACTAGTTCCCGCTCGACGCCTTCCAGGTCGGTGCGGAGTTTGCGCAGCGTGTCGTCGGCCTTGAGGATGTCCTCAAGCAGCCGCTGCTTGGCCCGGATGTCGTTTTCGATGCCGTCTGGGTCGATGTCTCTGAAGCGGGCGACAGCTAGGACGTGGCCATAGGCCACGCGATCGTCGGCCAGTGCGTTGATCTTCCGGTCGGCATCAGCCCGCTTTTGATCATGGCGGGTCAGGATCTTCTCGATCTTCTCGAGGTCCTCGGCGATCTCGGCGAGGCGTTCGGTGCTGGTGAAGCCGATGACGTTAGGGGCACCTCGTTCGCCATGGGCGCCGGAGGTACCCGACCGGGTCTGGCCGCTTGCGGTGACACGAAGGCCGGGGCCGCGCAGCCCCTCCGGGCTTTTCACGCACAAGGCGTCGGTGTTGTCAGCGGTGAGGCGGTTTTGGACCCACGCCGTGAACGGGGAGTCTTTGTAGTCGAGTTTCCCCGAGATCCGGTCGGGCTGCCGGGTACGTGGCCGTGCTGTGGCAGTCAGGTCTACGCCTTCGAAGCTGATTCGCCCTCGCAGCCGCAGCGGATCGATGATCTTCGACACGTGGTCCAGCCGATTCGCGTCGACGAGCATTACCCTGGCCAGTCCGAACAAGGTGGTCTCGATGGCTTTGCGCCAACCCTGGTGATCGGCCGGGACGTCGATGAGTTCGCCGACGAACGGCAGCATCTCAGCATCGATGCCGGCTTCTTCGGCGATCTGCATGCGGATCGCGTGGAGCTTGGGATCCATACGGCCGGCGCGGCCGGACAGGGACCGTTGTTCCTCGAGCAGTTCACGTTTGAGCGCCAGCGGCTCGCGGGCCTCGTCTCTGATCGCGTCTCGCTCGTCGCGAGCGACCTTTGCGGCTTCTTCGTAGCTATCCAGAAACGCTGTGGCAGCGGTCTGCGCGGCGGCGAAATCGGATTCCTTGGACAACGCCAGGTGTAGGCGCTGCGTGTTGGTGTCGAAGGTCTGCCGTCGGGACCGGGCAGCCCCGCGATCCTGTTCGAGTTGCTCGACGGCCCGCTCCAGGCCGGTGATCGTGGCGTTGGCTTTATTGCTGCCCAGGTCGGCTTCCAGGTTGATCTTGCGGCCGGTGAGCTCGGTGCGCCGCTTCTCCGCGACGGTTTTGTCGGTCTTGGCTTCGCCGTGCTGGACGCGGTTCGTGATCTCGGCCGTCTCCAGCAGCTTCTCCTCGCACGTCAGCTTCCACAGGCCGAACGGCGAATCACTGGACACGATGTGGATGCCGAAGCCGTCAATGAGCCGGGCTTTGGCCAACTCGGCTTCACGGGTGTCGTTCAGTCCCGGGATCGGCTCCAGAACTCTGGCCTTGGCTTCCTCGGTGGCCATCGCTGTATGGGCGTCCTCCAGGTCGCCGAAGTGCTCCAGCGCCGCATCCGCTGCGGCATAGGTGCCGGGCAACTCCAGCACCATGGCGGTGTACAGGTCGTTGACGGAGCTGACCTGGTGGCCGGCCTGAATGCGGGCCAGCAGCCGCAGCGCCCGGGCGCCGTCGCCGCCGACGCCGATGCCCAGGCGAGTGAAGAATGCCTGCGAGAACGCGCTGTAGCTGTCGTGCATGCTCAGGTTCGAGAACGCGGCGGTCACCGAACGCCGATCGAACTTGTCGGCAGCGAAACGTTCCAGGGCACGCAGGTCGATGGCGCCGTCGATTGTGCACATCTTGCGGACCAGGTCACTGTCGCGTACCGCCGAGCGCGGAACGTAGTACAGCCGCGCAACGGTGTAGCGCCGCTGCCTATCATCAATGAATGTCAGCGCGATCGCGCCCCAGGTGGCGCTGTTTTGTCCCCGCAGCACCTGGTCGGCGAGTTCCCCGGTGGCGCTGTCCCGCCCGATGTCTTGCTTGCCGCGCAGGTAGGACAGCAGACTGCGCTGGTCAGCGCTGCGGGCCCGGCCGACGGTCGCGTCGTTGGAGGCCCCGTTGAACGGCACCGAGGAGTCCATCATTACGGCGATGTAGGCGTCCAGGAGCGTCGACTTTCCCGTGCCGGACGCCCCCGACAGCAGCGTCGAAGTGGGCGAGAACGACACACTGGCGTGGCCGGAGAATCCGCCCCAGTTGACCAGCTGAAGAGCCTCCACCTTCCACTGCGTGATGCCGGCGTCAGCCCCAGGGATATAGAACATCGCGTCCTGATGCACGGTCACCCCAGCGCCTCCATCTCCACCGCGTCTTCCACGACTTGCAGCTCATCGTCGATGTCGGTGTCGAGGTCCTCGGCGGGCGAGCCCTGGCCGCGGTTCTTGGCGATTAGCCACTCATGCAGCTCGGCCAACCGGGCAAGCGGCAGCAGGACAGCGATGACTGAGGAGATCCGCAGCCGGTCAGCGTCGTTGGTTCGGGTCAGGACCCGGCTGGCGACCATGTTGTCGACAGCTTTCTCTGCGCGCCCCTTGTCTCGAGACCGGTCGGTGGCATGTGTTGGCCGGAAGGTGGCGATGTAATCGAGCAATTCCTGCCGATCGACTGTGACGTCGTCGTGGCCGGCCTGCTGCTCGACGCGGTACCGGTGCCGCAGATACACCAGCAGGATCGTCTCCTCGCGGGTGTAGGCGGTGTTTTGCAGCAGGGTGGGGAAGTCGGCGCCATCGGAGATGACCTTCCGCTTGTAGGCAACCTCGTGCTGCAGGTCCAAGTGCAAGTCGAGGAACATATCGTTAAGCCGTGACTTGATCAGCTGGCTGTGTTCGCGGATGGCGCGCCACTCGGCGGGGTTGCCTGTGGCGGAGACGAACTTGTTCCGCATCAGGCACACCAGCGCGCGCCGTTGCTCAAGAGACAGGCCACCTTCGTCGCCGGAGAACAGGGCGAGAGTGGATCGGTCGGCGTCGCTGTCGTCGGAGAGATCCTCGCCTGTCGCCGAGGATTGCTCGTCGTATCCGCTCGGCGCTTCCTTTGGGCGGTCGTCGGTCTCCGACGGATTGGGCTCAAGCATCGGGGAGTCCCTCATCAATTGCGGCGCCGAGTCGTTCGGCGTGGTGGGAGGACAGCAAGGCGGTAGGGGCCAGGAAGGTGCGGTGGTGCCCGTCAGGGCGGATGGCGCGGAACTCTTCGGTGGTCCCGTCGGCGATGGAGGAGTCGTCGAGGCCGGAGAGTATGTGGAGAAAGTCCCAGAATCTCCACCGGTCGGCGAAGATCGGTCGGGAGAGCGTTGAACACCTGTGCTGCGGTTGCCACGCCGAACTCCGTCAGCGCGTCGATGAGGGCGGCTCGCATCTGCTCCAGTGACGGGCCGCCCACGGCCCTCAACTCCTCCACGCTCGGCGGGGTCGGAACGTCGTCGTCGGCCGGCCGCAGAGGAGGTGGAGGGGCAGCTGCGGCCGGATCATACATCTTCTCCCGCAAATGGCCGATCTTCGCTACCGGCGGCAGCAGGTCAACGTCGACCATCGATCTAGGCCCCGCGGTTTCCATCCAGGTCATCAACTCCCGCTGGATACCGCGAAGGACACGCTCCAGCTCACGCTCGGCGAGCGGGTCGTTGTTGACAATGTGCTCCTTGAGGGTCTTGGACAGCCGGTGCCGCTGGTCCAGAACGTCCCTGGTAGCCTGACGGATCACTGTGACCGTGCCGCGCAGCTCGGTGACGTCCCGTCCGGCGAGGGCCTCGGCGGCCGGGTGGCCGAGCAAGACCTGGATATTCTCGCGCAGCTCGTTCATGAGCTCTGCGTCTCGCAGCAGCTCAAATGCGCCGTCGAAAGCCCGTCCCTCGGGAGTGGTCCGTAGTAGGCGGTCCTGGCTCTCCAGATACTCGTCCAGAACCTCGCCGACCATTCGCTCTTCGTCACGTAGGTCCCGCAGGATCTGTCGGTGCATATCGAGCATGGATTCCTCGACGCGTTTGAAATCCGACGGTAGCTGGCCGATCAAGTCCATGAGGTTGGCGTATCCGTCGAGCATTCGATCCTCGGATGCGGCGGCCACGGCGCCGCCGCCAGCGATGCGGTCGCGCTCGACCTCCAGTTCGTGTATCTGCGCGTTCAGGCGATCGACACGATCCTGGGGATCTGCCGAGGCTTCGGTTGCCCAGCGCCGGACGGTGTCCAGGATCATTGTCAGACGGGACTCGGAGACCAGCGCCCGATCTCGTGACAGGTTTTGGATCAGGTCGAGAGCTTCCAGCGACGACGATGTTAGCGAGTACACCAGGCTGCCGTCCGGGGCGTTGTCGCGGTACAGCCATTGGTTCTTCACCCACGTGTTGCACAGCGCGCGGCCGCTCTCCGAGGCTGGCACCTCGATGCCTTCACCGAGCATCTCGCCAAGGTACGTGTCGATTTGCGCATGGAGGGCGTCCACCTGGATCGAACGCTGGTCTCGGGAGAACGCGCTACGCAGCACAGCCACTCGGAAATGGCCCCATCTGCCATCAAGAAGTCTCAGAGTAGGGCGAGCTAGGGCATCCCCGGCACGTGCCAGCTCGCCGACAACTCCACTCATCCACCCACCTGCCATAGTCATCGAACGGGTTCCCCGTCACAGGGCAAGTCGCGCTCAAGATCGGATATCGCTATGTTGTATTTGCTACGACCCATGATCAGCAATTGACGGATCTGTGGGAGCTGCGCCATCACCGCTACTCGATTTGGCTGGAATCGTAAGGCACGCTTATAGCCGTGGCGAAGTGGATGGAGAAATTGGCGATGGCACGCAACGCCGCCAAAGCCAGCGTTAGTGTTTGCAGCAGAACGAAGCGCTGGTCCTCCATCTGCAGTCCCTAGATTCCGAGCAGATCCGCTGTGGCCAGCCTGGGCCTGGTCGTGCCCCAGGTGCAGGAAGCGATCGTTAGCGTGATTGAGGGGCGCTCCAAATCGGCGCGGTTGTGGCCAGACACTTCCACTCGCTCGCGGTTGCCGTTCGGCGACGTCGTGCAGACGACTCATTTCACCCATCGTGGTGTTATCGGAGCGTGGGGACAGCCGCCCGCCGGGCTAGCGGGCGGTGATGGAGTAGGCCACCTCAGGAGTGGATCACAGGTGGTCGGGCGGTGATGGAGTGGTGGAGTGCGTTCGCCACGGCATGGACGAGCGGGGCCTGAGAGGCGTCCCAGACGAGGTTGAGGCCGTTGTGGCTGCGGAGGGTGAGCCTGCCGTACAGCAGGATGGGCAGGCGGGCGTTGTTCTTGAAGCGGCAGTCGGGGCCGCCCTTGACGTTGACGTAGCGCCAGGTGGAGTCCACGACCGTGCCGTCGCGTGGCACAGGGCCTGTTTCGATGAAGCGGGAGTGTTCCACGCCGACGTGGAGGTGTTGGTAGGCGAGGTCGGCGATGTGTCGGCCGTCCCGGATCAGGACGCGGTCGGGGAGGAAGTGCACCGACAGGTTGCCCGCGGTGAGGGTCGGGACGGCGACGTTGGTGATGAGGATCCGTGGTCCTGCCAGCAGGGCCGTGGCGTTCAGCCTGCGCAGCAGGTTAGAGGCGCCGGCGTTCACTTTGAACTGGTAGGTGCTGGCGATCGCGCCGGATGCGGTGATCAGCCAGAAGCCGTGGGTTCGCTGGAGGTCGGTGATCGCGTTGACGAGGTGATCGAAGCGTGCAGCGGCCTCGTCGGTCACGTCGTACATGACGACCACCGCGCGAGCGGCCCGGTCGCGTAACGCCACCCAGAGCACGAAAGGGAGCCCGATGGCGATGATGACCAGGCCGAAGCGTCCTGTCACCAGCCCCGCGACGAGCACGGTGGCCAGGGCGAACGGCCAGTACGGCCGGCGTCCGGCGGCCTTCTGCAGCTGCTGGACGACGTCACTTGGCTGGGCCGGGATCAGGCTGACGACATCGTGCATGACCACGTCACGGCCGGGCGCGACGGTCCGGTAGGAGACCGTTCCGCGTCCCATGCGCACGACGTTGCCGCGTGGGCCCATCCCTACTCGAAGGCCCGGGATGGCGGTCGAGACGGCCATCCCGGCCTGGCTGAGGGTGAAACGGAACGGTCCAGCCCTGAGGCTGGTGCGCACATAGAAACCCACGATGGGGAATCCTTCTGACCTGGGTGCCCGTTACTGCGGCAGATCGAGGTCCTGGAGTTGCGTACCGCATCAGGCCCAGTCGTGACGGCTCTGACCAGTCGAAGGACGCAGAGGCCAGGGTGTTGCATGAGGTGGCGGTGCTGCGGCGTCAGGTCGTTTGGCCGAAGTCCGGCTGGGGCCTACACGTGTGAACTTCGGGCGCTTTGGTCGTGGGTCTATGGTCCTACCTGAACTTCGGTTCTTGATCGCACCAGATGTGCCACGTGGCTGAGGTACCTACCTAAACGTTCCTCTTGGCTGGGTTTGTCGTTGCGCGACTCGTACGTTGCTCCTGAGACGGACCTGGAGGCGAGCGATGACAGGCAGTGACGACAGGCATTGCGTGGTGTACAAGCGGTGCGGATGCAGCGACCTGGTCAGCGGCAGGAGGCTGGGCGGTCGTTGCGGTCGGTTGGCCGAGGTGGGGCATGGGAGCTGGTATTTCGCGGTTCAGGTTGTAGGGGCGTCGGGTCGGCGGGAGCGGGTTCGGCGGGGTGGGTTCGCGAGTGCGGAGGCGGCGCGGTGTGCGGGCGGTGAACTGCTGCTGGCGGAGGAAGAGGGGCCACTCTCAGCTGGGTGCGCGGTGGGGCAGTGGTTGCGGTACTGGTTGTCGGTGGTGGAGTCGCGGTTGCGGCCGACCACGCACCGGGCTTACCGGGATCACGTGCGGCTGCATCTGATCCCGTTCCTAGGCCGGGTCAGGCTGGCGGAGTTGTCGCGGCGGGACGTGACGCGCATGTTCGTGGCGTTGGGCCGGCGGCGGAATCGGTACGACCAGCCGATCAGCGCCTCCACGTTGGAGCGGATCCGGGCGACGTTGCGGGCGGCGCTGAACCACGCGGTGCGTGAAGACTTGATCGCCGTCAATCCGGCGCAGGGCGTCCGGTTGCCGGCGCCGGTGCGGACGCATCCGGTGGTGTGGACGGCTCGTCGGGAGGCTGCCTGGCGGCGGGGGAGAGCGGCCGGCGGTGGCGGTGTGGACGGTCGAGCAGCTGGCCGCCTTCCTGCGCTTCGCGCGTGAGGATCCGGTGTTCGAGCTGTGGTGGCTGGTGGCCCTGCGCGGGCTACGGCGCGGCGAGGTGGCCGGGCTGCGGTGGGTGGACGTCGATCTGGAGCGGCGCGAGCTCACCATCGCCCATCAGCTGGTGCACACCGACGAGGGGCTGGTCTTGTGCGAGCCGAAGAGCGCGGCCAGCTGGCGGACCTTGGCACTCGATTCGGAGACCGTGCGGCTGCTGCGTCGGCACGAGCGTGCGCAGCTCCGGCTGCCGGGGGAACGGTGGTCACCGACCGGCCCGATCTTCACCGCGGGGAGTGGAGCGCCGGTACAGCCGAGCTATCTCACCCACCGCTTCCACAAGCTGGTGGCCGCGAGTGGGCTGCCGCCGGTGCGGTTGCACGACCTGCGCCATGGAGCTGCGACGTTGGCGCTGGCGTCGGGCACGGAGTTGAAGGTGGTGCAGGGCACGCTGGGGCATGCCAGCATCGTGCTGACCGCCGACACCTACGTCTCGGTGCTGCCGCAGCTGTACCACGACAGCGCCAAGGCGACCGCGCGGCTGGTGCTGAAGGCGGTGCGGGCGACCAACCAGAAGATCGGCAAAGCCCGGGAGACGACGTGACTCACGCGTGGCTCACCGTGACTCACGATCAGATGACGCGACTACAAGCCAGGGTAAAGCCGCAGGTTGGTGTGGTAGGGCGGGTGGGACTTGAACCCACGACCCACGGATTATGAGTCCGATGCTCTGACCGGCTGAGCTACCGCCCCTGGATGAAGTTGTACGGCCCGCCGCAGCACAACGAGAGGATCACCCCGAGCCCGCAGCATGCTAAGGCTAGAGCATTTGGTCCTGTCGTGGTGCCCGGCTGGGCGGGAGACGGGGTCTCCGCGGACATCATTCCATGTCTGGCGGGGTTGGTGGAGGGCTAGCCGATCATTTGGGCGGGTTCTCGGATGGCGGAATCGGGAGAGGGCCAGGGAGGGACCCTCACCCAATAGTGCTATGGACGGTTGAGGCCCAGCGTGTACGTGCCCGAGCCGCTGTACGCGTGCACGCGATACCGGTAATACCCCGCCGGCCCGTTGTAGGTGATGATCTCGTCGGCGTTCGGGCTGTCGCCGCCGGCCACCACCGACCAGGCCGAGCCGTTCCACCTCTGCAGGTAGACGTCGAAGTCGGCGCCGCCGGGGCCGTCCAGGCAGGCCGCGTGGGCGCCCGTCACCGCCTGGTAGTACGTGCCGTTCGGCTGGTACTGGCTCTGGTTCGAGGTCAGCGAGCCGCTGTACGTCTCCTCGTACCCCTGGCAGCCCGCCGGCGGTGGGTCGGTGCCGCCGGCCGTGACCAGGGTGAGGCCGCCGGCCGCGAGGATCTCGGCCAAGGGCTGGAAGTACGTGGTCCCGCCGACGCTGCAGTTGCCGGAGCCGCCCGAGGTCATGCCCTGGGCCTGGTCGCCCGAGATGAACGAGCCGCCCGAGTCCCCGCCCTCCGCGCACACCGTGGTACGCGTCAGGCCCGACACCGTCCCCTCCGGGTAGTTGACGGTGGAGTTCAGGGCGGTGACCGTGCCGCAGTGCCACTGCGTGGTCGATCCCGACCGGCACACCGAGCCCTGCGGCTGGGTGACGGTCGCGCCGCGGACCGGCAGGATGCCGGCGCTGTAGCCGTTCACGACGCCGGCCGCGGTCCAGTTGGAGTTGACGGCCACCCACGCGTAGTCGTTGCCGGGGAAGGAGGAGACCTGGAACGTCCCCTGGGTCACCCGGTTGAAGCCCGTCGTGGTCACGCCGTTCGGGCCGCAGTGGCCGGCGGTGGTGAAGCCGAGCTGGGTGCCGCGCCGGGCCGCGAAGCCGATCGAGCAGCGGTAGCCCTGCGAGGTGTAGTACGCGTCCCCGCCCCGGATCTCGTAGAAGAGGCGCGGCCGTTCCGCCGACGGCTCGTACGTGACGGCGCCGGCGTCCACGCCACCGGCGGCGACCCACGCGCGGGCCGCCTGCCCGTCGCTCGTCAGGACGACGACGGCGTTGTCCCTGGGGGAGACGGCCCAGCTGTGTACGGACGCCGGCGGGGCCATCCGGTCCAGGCCGTCCTTGACCGCGGTGAGCTGGGCCAATGAGCGCGGTACGACGCGGGCCTGCGCCCCCGCCCGGGTGATCTCGGCGGCGTCGGCGGCGTGAACGCTGGCCACGATGAGGGTGCTTTCCGCGCCTTCGTACCAGCTGCCGGCATAGCGGTCGCCGAGCCTCTTGCTCAGGCCGGGTGCGGCGGCGTTGCCGCGGGCCTCGTTCGCCAGGCGGTTGAGCGCCTGCTCCTTCGTGATGCCGAGATCGCGCCGCAGGGCGTCGACCACGCCTGACGGTGGTTCGGCGGCGACGGCCGGGGTCGCCGTCGCGACCAGTGCGCCGATCGTGAGGGCGATCAGCGCCGGGGTGCGGAGCATGGGTGTCTCCTCGCTGCTGGGAGGTGCCGTCACGGTAACGGGGGTCCCAGAGGCGGTGGAGTACTACTTTGCCCCTATTACGGTGTTATGGCGCGGTGCCGTAACCGGGGTTCCGGACCAGCCAGTCGTAGTAGACGGGACTCCTGCGTACGGCCTCCATATGGGCCTGTTTCGCCTGGCCCACCACCCACGCGGCCTCGGGGGCGGTGGGATGGCGGCCGAGGAGCTGCCGCCAGCGCAGCGGCGCGCCGGCCAGCGGCACCATGATCAGGCCCTGTGCGGGCTGGTGGGTCGCCTGGCAGAGGACGACGGCCCGGCCCACCTGGGCGAGGTGCGTACAGGTCGGCACGTCGGTTTCGTAGATCGTTCCCGGCGTGAACCCGGCTCGCGCGCAGGCCATCGCGAAACAGTCCGCGAAACAGCCGTCGCCCGGCGTCACCGCCCACTGCTCCGCGGCCAGGTCGGCCAGCTCCACCTCCTTCTCCTTGGCGGCCGGATGGTCCTCCCCGACCAGGCAGAAGACGGGGTCGAGACTGATCGTCTCCCACAGGAGCGCGCCGGTGGGAGTGCCGGAGTCGCCGCAGGCGCCGGTCAGTACGTAGTCGAGCCGGCCGAGCTCGACCATGCTGGTCAGCTCGTGGGTCGACCAGGACGTGTACGTACTGACCTTCCGCTCCGCGGCGAGCCGGTCGACCAGGCCGCCGAGTATCGGCCCGTTCGTGGCGCCGATGCGGAAACCAGGGGAGGGGGCGTGAGCGAATCGTACGGCTTCGTCCTGCAGTTCTTTGGCTGCGGGGAGGAGTACCCGTGCCCTGGTGAGCACGAGTTCGCCGAGGCGGGTAGGCCTGGCGCCGTGGCGGTCACGCTCGAACAGGGCGCCGCCGAGCACCCTCTCGATGCGCTTGAGCTGTGCGGTCAGGGCCGGTTGTGCCAGCCCGAGGAGGGACGCGGCTTTGCTCACACTTCCCGCGTCCGCGACCGCGCGGACGATCCTGAGGTGCCTGAGCTCGAGGTCCATAACGGGAAGGTAAGGCGGCGCTCTCTTACAAACAATGCCTATATGTCAGGAATTGTGACAGATAATGTCGGGGGACTCTGGGGTAGAGGGAACCCATGACGACGATGGGAATAGATCCGGCCCAGCTCAGCGACGATGATCTGGTACGCGAGCTGCGCCAGCTGCACGTCACGCGAAGCGACACTTTCTTCCACGGATCCGACGACGCGCTGTCGATGCACACCTCCCGTACCAACGAGCTCGAGTCCGAGTACCTCCGCCGCTTCCCGGAGCGAGAGATCGATCCGCAGCGGCTGCGGGAAGGGGCGAGGCGGCGGTCATGAGCGAACCCCACGATGTCCAGACCTTGTCGAACACGGACATCCACGTGTACGAGGCCGTGGCCTCCCACGTGGTCGAATCGGGCGGGGCGGGGCTCGCCGACGTGGTACGGGCGGCGGGAATGAGGGAGGAGGACGTGCGCGGCAGCCTGTCGAGGCTGGTGGCGCAGGGGTACGTGGTGCCGAAGGGGCACGAGGGATACGCGCTGGGCCCGCACACCTTCGAAGGCCCCCTCGCCTGAAACGTTCAGACCTCCAGCACCAGCTTGCCCACGAAATCCCCGCTCTCCATGATCGCGTGCGCCTTGGCGGCCTCGGCCAGCGGGAAGACCCGGTCCACGTGCGCGGCCAGCTTCCCGTCCGCCACCAGCGCGGCCAGCTCCGCCAGCCCCGCGTGGTCGGGCTCCACGACGAAGACGCCGTGCCGGAGCCCGGCCGCCGTGTAGGCCGCCACGTCATCGGGCGTCATCCCCGACGCCCCGATGAGCGCGCCCCCGGCCCGGATCACCGGCAACGACCGGGCCGGGTAGTCGCGTCCCACCAGGTCGAACACCACGTCCACCTCGGACACGGCCTGCGCGAAGTCCACGCTGGTGTAGTCGATCACCTCGTCGGCCCCGAGCCCGCGCACGAAGTCGTGCTTGGCGGCCCGCGCGGTGCCGATCACGTACGCCCCGCGCAGCTTGGCGAGCTGCACGACCAGGTGACCGACCCCGCCCGCGGCGGCGTGCACCAGCACCCGCTGCCCCGCCGAGACCCCGGCGATGTCGTCGAACGCCTGCAGGGCCGTCAGCCCGGGCATCGGCAGCGCCGCCGCCTGGATGTGGTCGATCCCGGCCGGCTTGCGGGCGAGCTGGCGCGGCCTGGCCACCACGTACTCGGCGTAGGCCCCGGCGTAGCGCGGGAAGTTCACCATGCCGAACACCTCGTCGCCCGGCTTGAACCGGCCGACATATTCCCCGATCTCCTCGACGACGCCCGAGATGTCCCAGCCGGGAACCAGCGGGGGCGTGGTGTAGTCGGGCGGGTACGAGATCCGCCGCAGCTTCCAGTCGGGCGGATTGACGCCCGCCGCCTTCACCCGTACCAGGATCTCGTGTGCCTGGACCTCGGGGCGCGGGACGTCGGCGAGCTCCAGCACCTCGGGCTCGCCGAATGAGCGATAAACGATTGCCTGCATGCCGTCCATGCTGGTCAACGCAGGTACCTCTTGTGAAGAAGGCACCTGAATGGTATTCAGGTACCAAATGGATACCACCTTCCCCGACCTTCGCCAGTACGGCGGCGCCGAGGCGTTCCTGCGGGCGTGCAAGCCCCGCACCGTGCTCGACCTGTTCACCGGCAAGTGGACCGGGCTGGTCATGGGCGCGCTGCTCGACGGCCCCAGGCGCTTCAACGAGCTGCGCAGGATGCTCGACGGCATCACCCAGAAGATGTTGTCGCAGACCCTGCGCACGCTGGAGCGCGACGGCGTGATCACCCGCACCGTCTATCCGACGATCCCGCCCCGCGTGGACTACGAGCTCACGCCCCTCGGCCGCAGCGCCATGGGCGTGCTGCAGGCGATCGGCGGATGGGCGGGCGAGCACGCCGACGAGGTGATCGCGTCCAGGCTGGCCTACGACGAGCGGGCCAAGGAGCCGGTCAGATCCGTTTGACGCGGGCCCAGATCACGAACGCCCCGCCGAAGACCGCCATGGCCAGGCCCGTCCACAGGTTGACGGCCTCGCCGAGCACGCCGGCGACGATGAGGATCACGCCGTAGAGCAGGAACAGGCCGCCGATCACCATTCTGATGTCGCTCACAGGATCACCCCGTACGCCAAGGCCGCCAGGACGACCGCACCGATGCCGAGCAGGACGGGCGAGCGGTACCACCGCGCGTCGCCGGCCAGCGCGTCGTCCTCCAGGTTCACGGCGCTGAGCCCGTACACGAGCCCGCGCAGCTCTTCCACCGGCTTCGACGTGGTGACCAGCGTGACCACCACGGACACCACCACGTCCACGGCGAAGGCCACGCCCGCGCCCCAGAAGCTGGCGTTCAGCTCGGTGCCGAAGTCCACAAGCCCCGCCTTGTACGAGAAGTACGACACGAAGGCGGCCAGCGTCCCGGCGAGCAGGCCCCAGAACCCGGCCCACGGCGTCATCCGCCGCCAGAACAGCCCGACGATGAACGTCGCGAACAGCGGCGCGTTGAAGAACGAGAACAGCGCCTGCAGGTAGTTCATGATGTTGGAGTAGCCGGCCGCGATGAACGCCGTGCCCACCCCCATCGCCACGCCCGCCACGGTCGCGATCCGGCCGACCAGCAGATAGTGCCGATCCTCCTGGTCCGGCCGCAGATGCGCCTGCCAGATGTCGTTGGTGAACACCGTGTTGAACCCGCTGATGTTGGCCGCCATCCCCGCCATGAACGAGGCCAGCAGCCCGGTCACCGCGATCCCCAGCACCCCGTTCGGCAGCAGGTCGCGCATCAGCAGCGGGATCGCGTTGTTGTAGTCCTGCCCCTGCCCCCACCCGTTGAAGAGCACGAGCGCGATCAGCCCCGGCAGGACCGTCACCAGCGGAATGAAGATCTTCGGGTACGCGGCGATGATCGGCGTCAGCCGGGCCGCGTTCGTGTTCCTGGCCGACAGGGCCCGCTGCACCTCGGCGAAGTTCGTGGTCCAGTAGCCGAACGACAGCACGAACCCCAGGCCGAACACGATCCCGACCCAGTGCGCCTGCATCGGGTTGTCACCGTTGACGTTGGCCCAGGTGTGCAGGCCGGCCTCGCCGAGCGAGCTCTGCCGTACCTTCTCGAACAGCCCGCTGATCCCGCCCACCTTGATGAGCCCCAGCACGGTGAGCGGGATCAGGCCCGCGAGGATCACGAAGAACTGCAGGACCTCGTTGTAGATCGCCGAGGAGAGCCCGCCGAGCGTGATGTACGACAGCACGATGACCGCCGACACCACCACCGACACCACCAGCGGCCAGCCCAGCAGCGCCTCGATGACCAGCGCCAGCGCGTACAGGTTCACCCCGGCGATGAGGACCTGCGCGACCGCGAACATGATCGCGTTCAGCAGCTGGGTGGCCCCGTTGAAGCGCCTGCGCAGGAACTCCGGCACGCTGCGCACCTTGGAGCGGTAGTAGAAGGGCATCATCACGATGCCGAGGAAGACCATCGCCGGTACGGCGCCGATCCAGTAGTAGTGGACGGTCATCGCGCCGTACTGCACACCCTGGGCCGCCATGCCGAGGATCTCGATCGCGCCCAGGTTGGCGGACACGAACGCCAGGCCGGTGATCCACGCCGGCAGCCCGCGCCCGGCCAGGAAGAAGTCGAGGCTGGAGCTGATCCGCTTGCGCGCGGCGAAGCCGATGGCGAGCACGGTGGCGAAGTAGATCGCGATGAGCGCGTAGTCGAGGAGGTTCACGTCGAGACGCACGCCGCACTCGCTACCCAAGAGGTGGACCGTTGAACGTGCGCCGCCCTACTGTCAGGAGGTGGATGTCGCCGACCTGAGCCCCGCGCAGGCGCGGGCACGGTTCCGTGGCGGCGAGCGGGTGCCCACGGCGGGCTGGTGCCGGGGCTGGACACAGGCCAACCTCATCGCCGTCCCCAGCCGGTTGAGATACGAGTTGCTGCTGTTCGCCCATCGCAATCCGCAGGCGTGCCCGGTGCTCGACGTGGGGGAGCCCGGGTCGTGGTCCACCGGGTTGTTCGCCGGTGACCTGCGTACCGACCTGCCCGCCTACCGGATCTACCGCGATGGCGAGGCGGTCGCCGACGTCGGTGACGTGGTGGGGGAGTGGCGCGCCGACCTGGTGCCGTTCCTCATCGGCTGCAGCTTCACCTTCGAGCGGGCGCTGCTGGCCGCCGGCGTGCCCGTGCGGCATCTGGAGCTGGGGACGAACGTGCCGATGTACGTCACGAACGTCCCCTGCGAGCCCACCGGCAGCCTGTCGGGGCCGCTGGTCGTGTCGATGCGGCCGGTGCCGGAGGAGCTGGTGGCGACGGCGGTCGAGGTGAGCGGCCGCTATCCGCTGGTGCACGGCGCGCCTGTGCACGTGGGCGACCCCGCCGGGATCGGGATCGGCGACCTGGGCCGGCCGGACTACGGTGAGGCGGTGGAGGTGTACGCGGGGGAGGTGCCGCTGTTCTGGGCGTGCGGGGTGACGCCGCAGGCGGCGATCATGGCCAGCGGCGTCGAGTACGCGATCGGCCACCTGCCGGGCCACATGGCGATCATGGACGCGCGCGACGACGACTATCGAGTGATTTAACGAGATATTTCGCCGTATAGGTGGACGCCTCGGTCAGTTCGGCCGGCGTGCCCTCGAACACCACCCGGCCGCCGTGCTGACCGGCCTCCGGGCCCAGGTCGATCACCCAGTCCGCGTGCTTGACCACGTCGAGGTCGTGCTCCACCACGACGACCGTGTTGCCCTCGTCGACCAGGCGGTCGAGCAGCGCCAGCAGGGTGTCCACGTCCGCCATGTGCAGCCCGCTGGTCGGCTCGTCGAAAACGTACAGCCGGCCGCGCTCGCGCAGCCGATGCGCCAGCTTGAGCCGCTGCCGCTCCCCGCCCGACAACGTGCTCAGCGGCTGCCCGAGCGTCAGGTAGCCGAGCCCCAGCTCGCCCAGCCGGGCCACCTGCGGCAGGTCGAACACCCGCGCCGCCTCATCCGCCGTCATCGCCAGCACGTCCGCGATCGTCCGCCCCGCCACCGTGTACGACAGCGCCTCCGGGTTGTATCTGCTGCCCCCGCACGCGTCGCACACGCGCGTCACCGGATCCATGAACGCCAGGTCGGTCTTGATCTCGCCGCGCCCCTTGCACACCGGGCACGCCCCGGCCGAGTTGAAGCTGAACATCCCCGGGCTCACCCCGTTGGCCTGCGCGAACAGCCTGCGCAGCGGATCCATCGCGTTCAGGTATGTCGCCGGCGTGGACCGGATCGAGGCGGCGATGGCCGACTGGTCGATGAGGATCGCGTCAGGGTGCTGAGCCACGAGCTCGCGCCGCATGAGCGTGCTCTTGCCCGACCCGGCGACCCCGGTGACGGCGGTGAGCACGCCGAGCGGCAGGTGTACGGTGACGTCCTTGAGGTTGTGGGTGTTCGCGCCCGCCACGGTCAGCCGGCCGGACGGCTCGCGCACGCGCTCCTTGAGCCCGGTCGTGCGCCGCAGCATGCGGCCGGTCAGCGTGGGGCCGGCGGTCAGCTCCGGCACCGTGCCCTCGAACACCACCCGCCCGCCGTCGGCGCCCGCCCCCGGCCCCAGGTCCACGACGTGGTCGGCCAGCGCGATCAGGTCGCGGTCGTGCTCGACCACCAGCACGGTGTTGCCCTTGTCGCGCAGCTCGACCAGCAGGTCGCCGAGGCGGTGCACGTCGCGCGGGTGCAGGCCGACGCTGGGCTCGTCGAAGATGTAGGTCATGCCGGTCAGGCTGCTGCCCAGGTTGCGCACGGTCTTGAGCCGCTGCGCCTCGCCGCCCGACAGCGTCGGCGTCTCGCGGGCGAGGCTGAGGTAGCCGAGCCCGATGGCCTCGATCCTGCGCAGCGACTCCACGGCCGCCTCCGCCACCGGGTCGCCGAGGCGTCCGAGCACCTCGATGAGGTCGCTCACCTCCATCGCGCAGTGGTCGGCGAGGTTGCGGCCGCCGATCCGCGAGGCCAGGGCGGCGGCGTTGAGCCGGGCTCCGCCGCAGGTCGCGCAGGTGCGCTCGCGCACGTAGGGGCGGGCCTCCTCGTCCACCTGCTCGCGGGCGCGCTGGAGGTAGAGCCGGTCGAAGCGGACGACCACGCCTTCGTAGGTGTTGTTGTAGTCGCCGCGCTTGACCTTGAAGCCGCTGCCGTAGAGGAGCAGCTCGCGCTCCTTCCGGGTGAAGTCGCGCAGCGGCTTGTCCGGGTCGAACAGGCCCGTGGTCGCGTAGATCTGCCAGGGCGCCGTGCCGATCGGGTGCAGCGCCAGCGCGCCCTGGTTGAGCGACAGGTCGGGGTCGATGAGCAGGTCGAGGTCCAGCTCGACGGTACGGCCCAGGCCGTCGCAGCCCGGGCACATGCCCTGCGGGTCGTTGAAGCTGTAGGCGGTGGCGAGGCCGGCCGACGGCTCGCCGCGCCGCGAGAACAGCACCCGGAGCAGGGCGTGCACCTCGGTCATCGTGCCCACCGTTGAGCGCGCCCCGCCGCCGACCGGCTTCTGGTCCACGACCACGGCGGCCGTGAGGCCCGCCATGCGCTCGGCCCTGGGGCGCTCGTGCTTGGGCAGCCGGTGCCGGACGAACGCGCTGAACGTCTCGTTGAGCTGCCGCTGCGACTCCATCGCGATCGTGCCGAACACGATCGACGACTTGCCCGACCCCGACACGCCGGTGAACACCGTGAGCCGCTCCTTGGGCAGGCGCAGCGTGACGTCCTTGAGGTTGTTCTGGCGCAGGCCGGTCAGCTCGATGTCGCGAGCCACGTTTCCTCACCCCCATAGCTTTGGCTACTACCATTAGCTTAAGCTATATTCCATGGATCGCAGAACGCGCCGGAGGGCGGAGACGCAGGACGAGATCCTCGCCATCGCGCTCGACGTGATGGCCGAGGAGGGGGTCGCGGGGCTGAGCCTGGCGACCGTGGCCAGGCGGCTGGGGGTGCGGCCGCCGTCGCTGTACAAGTACTTCCCGTCCCGGCACGCGGTCTACGACGCGCTGTTCAAGCGAGGGCAGGAGGGCTACCTCGCCGCCGTGCGCGCGCCGGGCGGAGTGGGGCTGCGCGGCATGGGGGCCTCGCTGGAGGCCGGCGCCCGGTGGATCATGGACAACCAGGTGCTGGCGCAGCTCCTGTTCTGGCGGCCGGTGCCCGGATTCAGCCCTTCGCCGGAGTCGTACGCGCCCGCCCTGGCCATCCACGAGCACTTCGCCGCGCTGATCGGGCAGGCCATCGAGCGCGGCGAGCTGCATCCCGACGCGGCGGGCAACGAGGGCCTGGCCCTGGCCGCCAGCCTGATCGCCGGGGTGATCTCCCAGCAGCTCGCCAACCAGCCCGGCGTCACCTACGAGGAAGGCGCCTTCACCCGGCTCGTTCCCCGGCTGGCCGGCATGTTCGCGGCGGCATACCCGCCGCCGTGAGCTGCCCTCCGACGGACGGCGCGCCGCGCCGGTTGTCGATCTCCACATGCGGTACGACCGGGGGCTCGTCCACCCGGATGTTCCTCAGGTAGTCCTCGAACGCCGCCAGCTTGCCCGCGTCCCTGGCCAGCCCCCTGGCCACCAGGCGCTCGCGCAGCGTCGGGCCGTCGGAGCGCAGCCACAGCAGGCGCACCGGCGGGCCGCCCAGCTCCGCCACCCACTCCGCCCACCGGGCCGCGTCGTGCACCTGCGTGGTGAACGGGCCGTCGAGCAGCACCGGGCAGCCGTGCGCGCGGATCTGCCGGGCCAGCCTGGTCAGGCCCGCGTACTCGTGCCGCTTGATGTGCCGGTCGTACCAGGGGCCCTCCCGTTCGCCGTCCGGCCGGTCGTGGGCGCGCAGCACCTCGGCCGCGAAGCCGCCGTACACGGTGTCCTTGTCGAGCAGGGCCGGCACGGGGGAGAGGCGGGCGAGCAACTCGGCCGCCACCGTGGACTTGCCCGCGCCCGGCGGCCCGCTGATCACCCAGACAGTGCTCATGCGGACCACCTTAGGCAGTTGACGTACGCGGATTCGCGTACGCCGGTGCCTCCTGACGGCGGACGACCCGCCGCGCCCGCGCGGTCAGACTTCCTACCCATGCTGACCGTTCTGACCAGGTTGTTCCGGAGCCCGGAACTGCGCGGGAAATTGTTGTTCACGCTGGGGCTCATCGCCCTGTTCCGGCTGGGCCAGGTCATGCCCGCGCCCGGAGTGGACGTGGCCGTGGTGCGCGAGTGCGTGGGGTCGGCCAAGGGCGGCGTGTTCGACATGGTGCAGATGCTCAGCGGGGGCGCGATGCTGCAACTGTCGGTGTTCGCCCTCGGCGTGATGCCGTACATCACGGCCAGCATCATCATGCAGCTCTTCGCCGTCCTCGTTCCCCGGCTGGAGCAACTACGCAAAGAGGGGCAGCGCGGCCAGGCCAAGATCACCCAGTACACCCGCTACATGACCGTCGGCCTCGCCGTGCTGAACGCGGGCACGATCGTCGCGCTCGCCCGCGCCGGGCAACTGCTGCCCGGCTGCCCGCGCCCGCTGCTGCGCGACGACGGGCTGCTGAGCGTGACGGTGATCGTGCTGACGATGGTGGCGGGGGCGTGCGCGGTCATGTGGCTGGGGGAGCTGATCACGGAGCGGGGGATCGGGACCGGCATGTCGATCCTGATGTTCACGCAGGTAGTGGCGGTCTTCCCCGCCTACATGTCCCGAATTTTCGTGATGAGTCCGGTCAGTTTTGTGGTGATGATCGTGGCCGGCCTTTTCCTGGTGGCGGCCGTGGTGTTCGTGGAGCAGGCACAGCGGCGGATCCCCGTGCAGTACGCCAAACGCATGGTGGGGCGGCGCGTCGTCGAGGGGAACGCCACGTACATCCCGCTCAAGGTGAACCAGGCGGGGATCGTGCCGGTCATCTTCACCTCGTCGCTCCTGTACCTGCCGACGCTCGCCGCGCCGCTGCTCGGCGCGGAGGCCAGGGCGTGGGTGGAGCTCAACCTCACCTCGGGGGCGCATCCGCTCTACATGGCGGTGTACGTGTTGCTCATCGCCGGGTTCGCCTACTTCTACGTGTCGATCACCTTCAACCCGGCCGAGGTGGCGGACGGGCTGCGGAAGTACGGCGGGTTCGTCCCGGGGATCCGGCCCGGGCGGCCTACGGCGGAGTATCTCGCGTACGTGCTGTCCCGGCTGACCGCCTCCGGAGCCGTCTACCTGGGGGCGCTGGCGCTGCTGCCGCTGGTGGCATTCGCGATCCTGAAGGATCCGGGCACCCAGCAGAACTTCCCGTTCGGCGGGACCAGCGTGCTCATCATGGTCGGCGTCGGCCTGGAAACCGTCAAACAGATCGAGGCCCAGCTACAGCAGCGCAACTACGAGGGCTTCCTCAAGTAGCCGCCTTGAACGGCCGGCCCTGCCCTGGACACCTCGCTCGTGGCACAGCGAGTCTCAAACAGTGAGCCCCGCCCGCATGGCGAACACCACGAGCTGGGCCCGGTCCCTGGCGTGCAACTTCACCATCGCCCGGCTGACGTGGGTGCGCACGGTGTCGGGACTGATCGTCAGCTCCTTGGCGATCTCATCGTTCGACCGGCCGGTGGCCACCCACGCGACCATCTCCCGCTCGCGCTTGGTGAGCGTCTCCAGCCCCTGAACCGGCTCGCTGCCATGCCGGCCGAACATGCCGATGACCTTCCTGGTGATCGCCGGGGACAACAACGCCTCCCCGGCGGCCACCACCCGCACGGCGTTGACCAACTCGTCGGGGGCGCTGTCCTTGAGCACGAACCCGCTGGCACCGGCTTGGAGGGCGGCGAAGACGTACTCGTCCACGGCGAACGTCGTCACCACGACGATCCGGGTGCCGCGCAACTCGGGGTCACCGGCGATGGCCCGCAGGGTGGCGAGGCCGTCCATGCCGGGCATGCGGATGTCGAGCAACAGCACATCGGGCCGGCTCTGCCGGATCAACCCCAGCGCCGCCCACCCATCGGCCGCCTCCCCGACACACTCCATCCCGGGCTCCCGCTCCAGCAGGGCCCGCAACCCCATCCGCACGACCGCCTGATCGTCCGCAATGGCAACCCTGATCAGCCCCTGAGCACCCACGCCACCTGCAACGAACTCACCACCTTCACCCGGCTCACCGAGCCCACCACGCCTTGCGAGACCCGCACCACCTTCAGCCGTCCCACCGGTCAGGCCACGCCCTGCGCCGCCTTCAGCCGTCCCACCGGTTACGCCGTGCCCTGGGCCGCTTTCGGTCGGCTCGCTGGCTGCTTCGCGTGTTGTGGGGGCCACGTCGTCTGCGGTGGGTTCGCCGGTCAGGCCGCGTGCTGCGGGAGCTGTGCCGGTTGCAGGGGGTTTGCTGGTCACGTGGAGGCCTGGGGGAATTTGGCGATGACCTGGAAGCCGCCGCCCTCCCGGGGGCCGGCGGTGAAGTGGCCGCCCGCTTCCGTCACCTTGGCGCGCATTCCGGTCAGGCCGCGCCCTTCGGTCGCACCCGTCCAGCCCGCGCCCCGGTCGGCCACTTCCAGCACGAACTCCCGCGGATCCCCGCTCACCCGCACCAGCGCCCTGGTCGGGCCCGCGTGCCGCAGCACGTTGGTGAGGGACTCGCGGACCACCCGGTAGACGGTGCCCTGGAGGTGGTCGGGCACGGCGGGCTCGGCGGGCTCGACGTCCACCGGCAGACCGGCGGCCCGGACGCCGTCGATGAGGCGCGGCAGGTCGCCGCCCGGCGGGTCGATCCCGTCGAGCGCCGCCCGCAACTGCTGTAGTGCCGTGGTGCTGGTCTCCTTGATCGCCCGTAGCGAGGCCCGTGCCTGCTCGGGATCGTCGTCGAGTGTGACGAGCGCGATCCCGGCCTGCAGCGCGATGGCGGCCAGCCCATGCCCGGCCGCGTCATGCACCTCCCCGGCGATCCGCGCCCGCTCCACCGCGACAACCTCCGCCCGCCCCGGCCACACGGCACCCGTGTCGGCCTCGCGCGGCCGTCCGGCGGTGGTGTCGGTTGTGGGTGTCTCGGGTGGCCATGTGGTGACCGTGTCGGTCGTGCCGGGCGACGTAGTGGTGGCCTCTGCCTGGTTCGGCCCAGTGACACCTGTGGCAGCCTCGCCCGGCCACGCGGTGAGTGCGTCCGGGCGGTCGTGCCGGGTGGCCGGATGCTCGGTGGGCGTGGGGCGGAGAGTGGGGTAGGGGGTGGCGTGGGTGGGTGGGAGGCTCCAGGCCGCCGCCGTCCGGGGCGGGTGGTGGTGGGCGGCCGGGAGGGTGGCCTGGGGTGGTTCGGCGTCGGCGGCGGCCGCGGCGGCGGCGCGGGCCTGGGCGAGGCCGTTGAAGGACCACGGGACCGCCAGCCACCCCGCCCAGGCCAGCATGACCACGACCGGCACATCACCCAGCCGGCTCAGCCGGGACAGCGCGGCGCGCGGCCGGCGCAGTCGCCCGCTCCTACGAGTGTGCTCCGTCGCCAATGCCCCCACCCGCTCAGGCTCGTCTAGCCCCGATCCTAGCGAGCTTTCACACCGTCCGGCTCTCGCGCGACCCGTCCAGCCCCCACGAGATGATCTTGGTGGGAGTGATCCGGATGATCTCCCTGGAGAAGAACGGCACGGGCGGATCCACGTCCGTCAGCGCCACCGCCGTCCCCCGGATCTCGATGCCCCGCACCACCCACGGGTCCACCGAGGCCAGGTCGTCCACCACCAAGGAAACGGAGCTTCCCGCCAGGACGTTCCTGAACTTCTTGGAGGCGCCGAGCGCGTGCCCGCCGATGACGATCGTCTTGTCCTCCATGAAGAAGCCGACCGGGTTGTTCTGGGTCTGGCCGTCGGGCGCGACCGTGGCCAGGCGGCCGAGGTGCTGCGTGCCGAGATAGTCGAGTTCCGCTGTTGTGAAGATCATGCGGACGAGTGTGCAACCTCAACCGCGGTAGAGGTCAAGCCAGTCCGCCGGTCAGCCAGCGCAGCGGGTTGTCGTGCGTGATCTGGCGGACGACGTCCTCGCCGGCCCCGGCCTCGCGCAGGCGCGGCAGCAGCGTACGGAACAGGTGGCCGTATCCCGGCCCGTCGTACCGCTGGACCTGCGCCACCCGGCTGAGCCCCGTGCTGAGCAGCAGCCGCCCGGCGTGGCCGTCCTCGATGAGGCCGAGCGCGAGCCTGGCCGTCTGGTCCGGGCCGAGGCCCAGGGCTCCCAGGCTCACGTACGCGCCCGCTTCGGCGATCTTCCTGGCCGCGCCCAGGTCGGTGCCCGCGTATCCGACGGCCACCCGCGCGGCCGGCAGGTTCTGGCCGAGCAGGATCTCCAGCAGCGCCGGGGCGTTCCTGCCGTGCGTGGCGACCGGCAGGCGCGAGCGCGCCGACGCCCGGGCGGCGGCGACCAGGCAGCGCTCCTCGCGCGGCGTCGGCTCGGCGCCCCAGGAGCCGACCTCGCCGATCACGCCGGGAAAGACGCCCGTGCCGTCCAGGCCGCTGGAGATCTCGTCCATCAGCAGGCGGGTGAGCGTGTCCACGTCCTCGTCGCCGACGTTCGCGAACGGTTCGGCGAACAGCCCGGTCGACGCGATCACCGGCACCCGGCTCCCCGCCGCGACGCGGGCCAGGGCGGCGGCGTCGCGCCCCATGCCGAGGCAGGTCAGGTCGACGATCAGGCCCAGCTCGTCCGACTGGCGCAGTTCGCGCAGCTCGGCGGTGACCGCGGCCTCCTCGTCCAGCCAGCGGTACGGGTCGGAGTCGATGCCGACCGCCCACCGCATGTCGGTACGCAGGTGCTCATGAGGCAGCACGGCACCGCTGACGGCGGCCGCGCGTACAGGACCGGTCACGGTACGCAGCAGTACATCGGGCATAGCAGACATTAACCGATGTTTGCCTGACAAAGCCGATGAGGGCGGGAAATTTTACGGTTCGTCGAGTTTGGTGCTTTGCTAGTCATCTGCAACTGGCCACGGGGGGCCGGGCCGTATCCTTTGGAGACGCACACCAAACAGCCGGGGGGGAATTGTGCCGATTCAGAACTCCGACACCGGCGATGCCGATGTGATCAAAGGCGACGCCGCCGACCGCTCCGACATGCCCGAACGTCGCGGCGGCATCCACGGCTGGCTGGACGGCGTCCGGTCCACCCGTACGGGCGCGCTCACGCTGAAGATCGTGATCGGCGTGATCGGCTCCGCGATCGTGGTGGGCGGCCTCATCATGGTGCCGTTCCCTGGGCCGGGATGGCTGGTCGTGTTCGCGGGGCTGGCGGTGCTGGCCACCGAGTTCCACGCCGCGCGCAAGGTGCTGGAGTTCGGCAAGCGCATGCTGCACGCCTGGACCGAGTGGTACAAACGGCAGGGCTGGACCGTCCGCATCCTCGTGCTCATCGTGACCCTGGTGGTGGCCGGCGTGATCGTCTACTTCGGCCTGCGCACGCTCGGCGTCGACCTCATCGAAATAGCCCAGCGTTACATCTAGACCGGGTCGGCATCGCGCCCGGAATTTCGCGATTTCGCTGCTTATTCTGCGGTCGTGATCGCCGCCATCGCCATCGCGCTGTCCCTGACGCTCGTTCCGCCCGCCGCGCGGGCGGACATCGTCCTGCCCGGCACCGGTGGCATGAAATATCAGGAAAAAGTGGACGATCCGGTACGGCTTACCGCCTACGGCCTCGGCACCCGGCGCACCTCGCTCCGATCCTTCACCGGCGACACCTTCACCTGGGGCAGAACCACGGCCGAGGTGTCCGTCGCACCAGGGGGCAGGCTGGCGGCGGGCGTGCCCCGATCGTACCGAGCGAGCTATGACGCCCTGATCCTCACCGACCGCACCACCGGCACCGCCACGCGCGTCCGCACGGTCAAGAAGCCCCTGACCGCCTCCTACGTCTCCTGGTCCCGCGACGCCAAGCGGATCGCGCTCACCGTCGAGCAGAAGGTCGGTGGCCGGTGGCGCGTGCTCGGCTTCACGATCGTGGACGTCGCCACCAAGCGTGCCCGCACGGTCAGGGTGCCGGGCCTGAGCGAGGACGCGGGCTTCTGGTGGAGCCCGGGCGGCGACCTGATCTCCACCTACGGCGTCGGCCTGCGCGTCTACCGCGCCTCCGACGGCGCGGTGCTGCGCACCCTCCGGGGCGTCGGCCGCCCGACCGGCCCCGAGGACGCGTTCTCCCCGTCGGGCGCGCGGCTGGCGACGTGGTGCCCGGCGCGCTTCAAGGAGCAGCTCTGCCTGGTGAACCCGGCCACCGGCACGATCGCCACGCGCGTGAACGTCCGCCCCGAGGCGTTGTTCGGCTGGTGGGACGAGAGCCACGTCATCGCCGTCATGGCGTACGGGAGCGCCTACCGCCTCTCGGTGGTCGACCTCAAGGGCAAGGTCACGCGCGTGCTCGCCGCCATCCCGGCCCGGACGTGGGCCGCCGAACTGTGGCTCTCCTTCACCCGGAGATCATAGGTAGAGGCCGGTGCCGTGGTCGGTCTCCTGGGTGGCCACCGCGTGCAGGTCGCGCTCGCGCATGACGAGGTAGACCTTGGCGTGCACCTCGACCTCGAACTGCTCCTCCGGGTTGAACAGCACCTTGTCGCCCACCTTGACCGAGCGCACGTTCGTGCCGACGCCGCAGACCTCACCCCAGGCCAGCCGGTTGGCCATCTTGACCGTCGCGGGAATGACGATCCCGGAGCCGCTGCGCCGCTCCTCGGCCTCCTGCTCCAACCTGATCATGACCCGGTCGTGCAGCATCTGTATCTCGAACTTGGGCTCTACCACAGGCCCAAGCTTACGATCCGGCGCACCCCTCACGCTCCCTGACCGCGTCATACGTCACGGTCACGGCAGCCTGAGCTCGGCGAACACCGGATGGTGGTCGGTCTTCTTCAACGACAGCACCTGGAACTCCCGCACCGCCATCCTGGAGTCGGCCAGCACATGGTCGATCGTCACGCGGGGCGTCCGGTTCAGTGATCCCTGCTGCGGCCAGGTCGCCTGGAACCCGCGCCCCATCACGTCGGCCGCGTCCCGGTAGCCGGCCGCCAGCAGGTCGCGCATCGGCAGGTGGTCGAGCGTGGCGTTGAAGTCGCCCGCCAGCACCCGCAGCGCGTCGCCGCCGCGCGGCAGCGCCTCCAGGCCGCCCTGCCAGCACGGCTGCCGCCCGATCCGCTTGGGCGCGCACGGGTGCACGGACACGATCTCCACCCGGGCCCCCTCGGGATGCGTCAGCCACGCCCTGGCCTGCCCGAACGGGCCCACTTTGATCATCTTCTCGCCCTTCAGCGGATACCGGGCGTACACGGCCGACCCGCCGACCCCGTTCAGCGGATGCGTCACGGCGTGCGGCAGCGTGTCCGCCAGCCCCGCCTCCTTCAGCCGCCGCTCGGCGTCCGGCGTGTACTCCTGCAGCGTGAGCACGTCCGGCCGCATCCTGGCGACCAGGGCCATCAGCTCCTCCGTGTCCGCCCGGCCCACCAGCAGGTTGGCCGCCAGCACCCGCAGCGCCGGCCCTTTCGCCTCGGGGTTCCCGTCCGTCAGCGCCCGGGGCAGCACGACGGGCGTCATCGCCAGCACCGACACCAGCGCCACCGTCCCGGCCGCCCACTTCCGCAGCGCGCAGGCCAGCAGCAGACCGGCCAGCGCCCCGCCCACCGCGTACGGCGTGTACGCCACCACCGGCACCCACGGCCAGTCGGGCTCGAACCCGCTCAGTCGTACGACCGCCCACGCCGCGAACGGCACCACCACGATCCAGCTCATCCAGGTACGCACGCCTCTGTCTCGCCACCAAGGCCGTTTCGGGTTCATGAGATGGTGTGCACCATGCACGACGTGGAAGCCCGGGTCCTGAACGCCATCGACCCGGTTGAGACCGTGAACCTGCTGGCCGAGACCGTCAGGGTGCCCAGCGTCACCGGCACCGACGCCGAGTCCGACCTGCAGCACCGCTGTGCCCGCCTGCTCACCGAGGCCGGCATGAACGTGGACGTCTGGAAGCTCGACCTGCCCGCCCTGACCGCCCGCCCCGGCTTCCCCGGCACCGAGGCCCCGAGGACCGAGGGGTACGGCGTCGCGGCCGTCACCCCCGGCGGTGAGGGCCCGCCCGCGCTGGCACTCCAGGGCCACGTGGACGTGGTGCCCACCGGCGACCTGGCCAAATGGGCGGGCAGCGACCCGTTCGCCGCCCGGATCGAAGGCGGCGTGCTGCACGGCAGGGGCGCCTGCGACATGAAGGCCGGCCTGGTCGCGAACCTGGCCGTGGCGCGGGCGTTCGCCCAGGCGGGGGTGAGGCTTACCAGGCCGCTGGCCGTGCACTGCGTGATCAGCGAGGAGGACGGCGGGCTCGGCGCGTTCGCCACGCTGGCCAGGGGGCACACCGCCGAGGCCGCGGTCATCACCGAGCCCACCAGCGGCGCGGTGATCACGGCCAACGCGGGGGCGCTGACGTTCCGGCTGGAGATCGCCGGGCGGGCGGCGCACGGCGCGACCCGGACCGAGGGGGTCAACGCGATCGAGGTGTTCTGGCCGGTGTTCGAGGCGATCAGGCGCCTGGAGGCCGAGCGCAACCGGAACGTTCCCGAGGTGTTCGGCGGCAACGCGATGCCGTACCCGATCGAGGTCGGGACGGTGCGCGCGGGCGACTGGGCCAGCACGGTGCCCGACCTGCTGGTCGCCGAAGGGCGACTCGGGGTGCGGCTGGACGAGGACCCGGCCGCGGCGCGGGCCGCGTTCGAGGAGGCGGTGGCGGCGGCCGGGCACCCCTGGCTGCGCGCCAACCCGCCGGTGGTGACCTGGCCGGGCGGGCAGTTCGCCAGCGGCCGGCTGCCCGCCGGGCACGAGCTGCTGGAGCAGGTCGGCCGGGCCGTCGCGGACACGACGGGCCGGCGGCCGGTGGAGTCGGCCGCGCCGTACGGGAGCGACCTGCGGCTCTACACGGCCGGCGGGATCCCGACGCTGCACTACGGCCCCGGGGACGTGCGGTTCGCGCACGCCCCCAGGGAGCAGGTCGACCTGCGGGAGCTGCACGAGGTCACGCGGGCACTGGCACTGCTCGCTGTCCGCCGCTGCGCAGCACTCTGAGCAGCGCCCCCGGGCTCATCAGCGACGGCGGCGCGTCGTACAGGTTCGTCACCCGCAGGAAGCGCCGCACCAGCTCGGGGTCGTGCACGGCGGCCGCGTGAAACCGGTCGAGGTAGGCCTGCACCATGCGCGTCTTCGCGCTCGGGCCGCCCTCGACCCCGGGCATCCGCAGGTCGGCGCCGACCGTGATCTCCCAGGGCGTGTCCACGATCTGGGAGATCCTCTTGAAGTACGGCAGCGGCCGCAGATCCAGGTCGAGCAGCGCCTTGGCCTCCAGGGCGGCGACCGACATGCCCTGGCCGTAGAAGGGGTTGAAGGCGCAGACCGCGTCCCCGGTGACGAGCAGGCCGTCGGGGAAGCGGCTCAGCCGTTCGTACCGGCGCCTGATCGCGGCCGGGTTGCGGTACGTGCGCGGTTCCCCGATCGGCTCGGCCGTCCTGACCAGGTGGTTCAGGTCGGGAGCCGGCAGGGTGCCCGCGTACTCGGCGAAGCCGGGCAGGTCGGGTGGCGGGCTCTCGCCGTACCCGGCCAGGGTGACGATCCAGCGGTCGTCCTCCAGCGCCAGGGCCACCCCGCCCCGTGGCCGGCCGGGTGTGGGGGCGATGACGACGACCACGTCCCCGTCGAGGTGGTCGCGGCCGCGGCGGAACTCGCGGGTGCCGTACCGCAGGTCGATCGTCACCCGATCTTCTCTGGGCGGCTGGTAGCCCAGCTCGCCCAGCCAGT
This sequence comes from Nonomuraea solani, assembly GCF_900108335.1. GTDB lineage: Bacteria > Actinomycetota > Actinomycetes > Streptosporangiales > Streptosporangiaceae > Nonomuraea > Nonomuraea solani. The sequence continues at coordinate 623,356 of NZ_FNVT01000005.1, read as the reverse complement.
GCGGCGTACGTGAGCCGCGTCCGCTCGCGTCCACGACGAGGTCGGCCGGGATCGGCTCCCCGCCGGCGAGCCGTACCCCCGTGACCCGGCCCGCCTGGGAGAGCAGGCCGGTGACGATCCTGTTCGGCAGCACCCGTACGCCGGGCAGCCCGGTCACCCGGCGCCGTACCTGACCTTCGAGCAGCGGCCGGCTGACGAGCAGCCCGTTCAGGCCGCTGTCGCCGCGGGCGTGCCGCAGGCCGCCGTGCACGTGCCGGGCATGCCGCTGCAGGTCGCCCGAGATCGCCCCCTGAGCGACGAGTTCGGCCGTGATGCCGGGCAGCAACTCGTCCATGACTTCTCGGCCCTTGGCCAGCAGCCCGTGCGCGTGGCGGCTCTGCGCGACGCCCCTCCGGTGGGCGTCGGCGGCCGGGAGCGTGTCGCGGTCGAGCACCGTGACCCGGGCGAACAGCCGGTGCAGGGCCGCCGCGGACAGCAACCCCGACATGCTCGCGCCGATGACGACGGCGTGGTCCATTGGAATTCCCCCTGGAATGGTGTTCTGACGATTCGGCAGAGGGTCACCCGCGGACGCGTTCTCCACCACGTCCTTTGGCACGTTCCACGAGGAATGAAATGGACTAGAGTCCGGATCGTGCCCGAGATCCCGCTGGAATCGCTGCTGAACCGCCCCGCGCAGGAACGCGCGGACGCCGCGCGCAACAGGGAGAAAGCCCTGGCCGCGGCCGCCCGCCTGTTCGCGGAGAAGGGCGTGGACGCGGTCTCGATGGACGCCATCGCCGCCGAGGCCGGCGTGGGCAAGGGCACGCTGTTCCGCAGATTCGGCGACAAATCCGGGCTCGCAGTGGCCCTGCTGGACGCCCGCGAGCGTGACCTGCAGCAGCGCGTGTTGTCGGGCCCGCCGCCCCTCGGCCCCGGCGCTCCGGCCGGTGACCGGCTGGCCGCGTTCGTGGCGGCGTACCTGGACTACCTGTTCGGCCACCTGGACCTGGTACGCATGTCCGAGACCGCCAGCCCAGGCGCCCGCTACCGGATCGGCGCCTACCGGTTCTGGCACCGCCACGTGGCGATCCTGCTGGCGCGGGCCCGGCCTGACAGCGATGCCGACGCGCTGTCGCACACGCTGCTGGCCGCCATGGGCGCGGAGGCGGCCGGCGCGCTGGCCGCCGAGTGCGGCAGGGACCGGGCGGCCCAGGCCGTCATCACCCTGGCGAACGCGCTGACGACCTAGGCGAGCACCCGCCGCCGCGCCTCGGGCACGATCAGCGGCGTGCCCGACTGCGGATCCTGGATGATCTCGCACCGCAGCTCGAACACCTCGCGCACCAGATCGGGCGTGACGATCTCGGTCGGCAGCCCTTCCGCCACGATCGCGCCGGCCCGCATCACGATCAGGTGGGTCGCGTACCGGCAGGCCTGGTTCAGGTCGTGCAGCACGGCCACCATGGTCCGCCCGGCCTCGTGCAGGTCGGCGCAGAGGTCCAGCACCTCGATCTGGTGGGAGATGTCCAGGAACGTGGTCGGCTCGTCCAGCAGCAGGATCGGCGTCTCCTGCGCCAGTGCCATGGCCAGCCACACCCGCTGCCGCTGCCCGCCCGACAGCTCGTCCACGATCCGGTCGGACAGCTCCGCCACGTCGGTGGCGCGCATGGCCTCGGAGACCGCCGCCTCGTCGGCCTTCGACCACTGCCGCATGAGCCGCTGGTGCGGGTAGCGGCCCCGGGCCACCAGGTCGGCCACGGTGATGCCGTCGGGCACGATCGAGCTCTGTGGCAGCAGGCCCAGCCGCCGCGCCACCTCCTTCGACGGCAGCGAGGTGATCACGCTGCCGTCCAGGTGCACGGCGCCGGTCTTCGGCTTCAGCATCCTGGCCAGTGCCCGCAGCAGGGTGGACTTGCCGCAGGCGTTCGGGCCGATGATCACGGTGAAGGACTCGTCGGGGATCGCCACGTCGAGGTCGGCCGCCACGACGCGCTGGTCGTAGGCGAGGGTGAGGCCGGTGCCGGTAAGACGATGGGTGGCCATCAGTGGCGGTCCTTTCGCAGGAGCAGAACGAGGTACGTGCCGCCGATCGCGGCGGTCAGCACACCGACGGGAAGCTGGGTGGGCGCGAGCAGCCGCTGCGCGGCCAGGTCGGCGGCGGTCAGCAGCACCGCGCCCATCAGCGCGGAGGCGGCCATGGTCACGCCGGGGGAGCGGGTGAGCCGCCGGGCGAGCTGCGGGGCGGCGAGCGCGACGAAGATGACCGGACCGGCGGCGGCCGTGGCCACCCCCGCCAGCAGCACGCCGGCCGTGATGGCGGTCGCGCGGACGAGCTCGACCCTGATGCCCATCGCCTTGGCGGCGTCGTCGCCCATTTCGAGCATCCGCATCGGCCGCGCGACGGCCGCGCACAGCGGCAGCAGCACGAGCAGCGCCAGCGCGACGGGCTGGGCGTGGTCCCAGCCGCGCCCGCCGAGGCTGCCGGTGAGCCAGGCGCCCGCGGTGGCGGCGTCGTTGATGTTGGCCCGGGTCAGCAGGTAGGAGTTCACGGCCAGCAGCAGCGCGTTCGCCCCGATGCCGACCAGGACCAGCCGGTAGCCCTGGACGCCGCCCCGGTAGGCCAGCGCGTACACCAGGACGGCCGTCACCACGCACCCGGCCAGCGCGCCGCCGGCGATCGTCATGGCGGAGCCGCCCGCGACCACGGCGATGATCCCGCCGGTGGAGGCGCCGGCGGTGAAGCCGATGAAGTCGGGGCTGCCGAGGGGGTTCCTGGTGAGGCTCTGGAAGATGGCCCCGCTCAGGCCGAAGGCGGCGCCGACCAGCAGGCCGGTCACCACACGGGGCGCGCGGAGCTTGCTGACGATCAGCTCGGCGACCGGGGTGCCCTGGCCGAAGAGCGCGTTGACGATGTCGGGCACGGGGACGGTGAACTCGCCCGTGGACAGCGCCGCCACGGTGACCCCGAAGCCGACCGCGAGGAGGATCGCGGTGACGAGCAGGGCGCGGGGCGCGAGCCGTACGGACCAGGCTCCGACGCGGACGTTCACAGCGCCGCCACCCGCTTCCGCCTGGCCAGCATGATGAAGATCGGCGCGCCGATCACCGCCCACACGATCCCCACCTGCACCTCTCCCGGGCGGGCGATGAGCCGGCCCACCACGTCGGCCCCCAGCAGCAGCACCGGCGCGGCCAGCGCCGAGTACGGCAGCACCCACCGCTGGTCGGGCCCCACCAGAGCGCGCACCGCGTGCGGCACGATCAGCCCCACGAACACCAGTGGCCCGGCGGCGGCGGTGGCCGCGCCGCACAGCAGCGTGACGGCCACCCCGGTGAGGATCCTCGTCCGGTTCACCGCCACGCCCAGCGCCTTGCCCGCGTCGTCGCCGAGCGCCAGCATGTTGAGCGGCCTGGACAGCAGCAGCCCGAGCAGCAGCCCGGCGGCCATGAACGGTGCCAGCCGCACCAGCGTGTCGGCCGTCTGCCCGGCCAGCGAGCCGGTCAGCCAGAACCGCATCCGGTCGAAGGTCTGGGAGTCCATGCGCAGGATGGCCGAGGACACCGCCGTGCACACCATGCCGAACGCGATGCCGGCGAGCGCGAGGCGTACCGGGCTGGAGCCGGAGCGGCCGGCCGAGGCGAGCGCGTAGACGACGACGGAGGCCAGCGCCGCGCCGCCGAAGGCGAACCAGACGTACACGGTGGGGTCGCTCAGCCCGAACAGGCCGAGCGCCAGCGTGACGCCGAGCGCGGCCCCCTGGTTGATGCCCAAAAGTCCGGGGTCGGCCAGCGGGTTGCGGGTCAGGCTCTGCATGAGCGCGCCGGCCAGCCCCAGCGTGGCGCCCACCCCGAGGCCGAGCAGCGTACGCGGGACGCGCAGCTCACGGATGACCGTGTGGTCGCTGGAGCCGTCGGGGGCCAGGAAGGAGTCGATCACCGTGCCGAACGACACCGACCGCGCGCCCAGGGCCACGCTGGCCATCGCGACCAGCGCCAGCACCGCCACTGTGACCACCAGCCCGGTGATCAGCAGCGAAGGGCGGCCCTTGCGCTCGGTCACAGCCGTCTCTCCAGCCGGGCGCACCCGACCCCCTCTCGTAGCCCTCAAACTTAGGCAAGGCTAATCTAATGGCTCGTTAACAAGGCAAGCCTAACCTTAGGAGATCCACATGTCAGGACCGGTACTGGCTCGCAGGGGCTTCCTGGCGGGCGCCGCGGGACTCGCGGCGGCCCTGACCCTGGCGGCGTGCGGCGGCGCCACGGAGACGGCGGCGCCGACCGCCGCCGCCTCGCCGGCCCCGGCCGCCGCCGGAGCATGGTCGTTCACCGACGACCGTGACAAGAAGCTGGCGCAGCCCAAGGTCCCCAGCCGGATCGTGGCCCAGGTCGGCGCGGCCGCCGCCCTGTGGGACTTCGGCGTGCGCCCCATCGCGGTCTTCGGCCCTCACAAGCTCAAGGACGGCACCAAGGACCCGCAGGTCGGCAACGTCGACATCACCAAGGTGACGGGCCTGGGCAACGTCTGGGACGAGTTCAACGTCGAGCAGTACATCGCGCTCCAGCCCGACCTGCTGGTCAGCAGCATGTACATCAAGGGCACCCTCTGGTACGTCCCCGAGAAGTCCAAGGACACCATCGAGCAGGTCGCCCCCACCGCCGGCGTCATGCTCACCGGCAAGAGCGCCACCGAGGTGATCGGCACGTACGAGGAACTGGCCAAGTCGCTCGGCGCCGACATGCAGGGCGTGCCCGAGGCCAAGGCCCGCATGGAGGCGGCCACCAAGGAGCTCGCCCAGTTCAAGGACCTCAAGATCCTCATGGTGTCGGGCGGCGCGGACGCGTTCTGGATCGTCAACCCGCCGGAGTACCCGGACATCGTGCACCTCACGTCCGCCGGCCTCAACGTCGTCACGCCGACCAAGGTGGACGAGGGCGGCTTCTTCCAGACGCTGAGCTGGGAGAACGCCGACGAGTACGACGCCGACGTGATCCTCTACGACACCCGCACCCAGGCGCTCAAGCCCGAGGAGATGATGAAGAAGCCCACCTTCGCCAAGCTCCCCGCGGTCAAGGCGGGCCAGCTCTACCCGTGGAACGCCGAAGCCCCGTACAGCTACCAGGGCTACGCGGACTTCCTCGAAGCGCTCGTGGTCAACCTCAAGAAGGCCAAGCCTCTTCAGTAAGCCCCGCGGACCTCGACGATCTCGGCGAGGGGGAACTCCAGGTAGTCGCCCGCCTCCTCGCACCAGGCGTCCAGCGCGGCGCCCTTGAGCTCGCCATGGCTGATCGTGGCGGTCAGCCCGTCGGTCAGCGTGATGCCGGCCCGCACGCCCCGGTCCACCACGAACCCGAGCAGCGACTGCTGCGCGGTCGGCAGCCGGGTCGCCATCCGGCCGATGATGGCCCAGGTGCGCCCGTTCTTCCCGTCGTCCGGCCGGCTGTCGTTGATCAGGCGGCGGGCGTGCTCGAACGGGTCGGGCACCGGCTCGAACAGGTAGGGCGGCGCGGTCAGCTCCGCCAGGCCGGGGAAGTCCGGCAGCTCGGCCACCTGACCTCCGGGCAGCAGGACGAGCTTGCCGTTGGGCGGCTCCTCGGCCCTGGCCCGGTGGATGGTGATCTCGCCGGTGTCGGAGACCGGGACGGGGGAGTAGCCGACCTCGCGCAGGGCGGCCAGCGTGCGATCGGCGGGGGCCGCGCTCACCAGCACGGTGGGCGCGAGCAGGCGCAGGCCCAGCCGCCCCAGCCGCCGGTGCGCGGCGATCTCCGCCAGCAGACCGACGTCGGCGGCCTGGACGACGCAGCCGACCGTGGTGACCATCACCTCGCCGTGCCTGCGGGCGGTGTCGCGGACCAGGTATTCGAGCGGTTGCGGGATCGTGCCGACCGCGGCCAGCTCGTCGAGCAGCTCGCCGGCCTCGTAGCCGCGGTCGAACGCCCGGCGCACGCTCTCGACGGTGAACCGCCACACCGAGGCCGCGCCCCGCGACTCACGCTCGGCCACCCGGTCGAGCAGCTCGGCCAGCTCGGCCGACGGCGGGCCGGTGACGACCGCGGTCAGGTCGGGCCCGAACAGCGCGCTCCTGCGCACGCTCGCCAGCGCCCGCGTGGCCGCCTCGGCCAGCACGGGGTCGTGCTCGACCATGGGTACGGCGTCGTCGTCCTCGTCACCCGGCTTGGCGGTGAGCCCCGCCAGCGCCCGGCCGAGGTCGGTGAGCGCGTTGTTGGCCAGCAGCCCCAGCAGCCTGGCCTCGTCGAGCACCGCGGGCGCGCACTCGCGCAGCAGCGCCTGGTCGATCAGCGGGGCGTGCCAGTGCACCCCGGCCACGAGGCTGTCACGGTCGGCGAAGGCCGTGCCGGCGGGCAACTGGGCCAGCACCGGGAGCACCGCCCTGCGCACCCGGGCGACCGTCGCCCCGGCGGGATCGTCGCCGAGCACCGTGGCGTATTTTCCGTCGATCTTGCGCAGCGACGAGCGCTCCATGCGCCACCACGCCGCCAGCAGCACCCGCAGCCGGGCCGAGCCCTCGTCGAGCCGCCACCGGTCGAAGCGCTCGGTGGGGATCATGCCGCCCGACGCCTCGTCCCAGGCCAGCAGCCGGGCCACCGCGCACACTTCGAGCAGCAGGCGCGTCTCGTCCTCGTCGCAGCCGGTCTCCTTGGCCATCCTGCGCACCTCGCGCACGCCCACGCCGCCGGTCTTGAGCAGCGGCAGCGGGGTCTTGGAGGTGTTGTCGAGCAGCGCCGCGCAGCGCTCGACCACGTGCGGCGCGGCCAGCGTCATCAGGTGGTCGACCTCTTCGGGGTCCACCGGCAGAGCGGCCACCTCGGGCGCCACGGGCCGGAAGGGCGGCTGGTAGCCGGGGCCGCGCAGGGAGAGGGCGACCTCGCGGGGCATCTCGGCGACGTGCCAGCTCGGCCGGAAGAGCAGGCCGTGGTCGGCGCACCACTTCTCGGGGGTGCCGGGGGTGACGAACCTGCCGCCGTCCACGTCGCGGGCGGGGCCGTCCCAGGCGAACCGGTCGAGCAGCGGCACGGTGCCGTCAGGGGATGTGCGCACCATCGCCTCGACGCGGTCGCGGTCGCTGAGCGCCTCGATGACGCGCGCCAGGCTGCGGCGCTTGTTGCCCTGCGCGTGCAGCCCCAGCGTGCGCGCCAGCGCGTGCAGCGCGTCGTTGCTGATCGACCAGGAGTTGAGATAGTGGTCCAGCGGCTCACCCAGGCTCAGCGGCGCCGTCCACCAGCGCGTCACGCCCTCGGCGAGATGGATCACGCCGTCTTCGCCCGGCCAGGCCAGCGCGTGGTCGTAGAGGTGCTCCAGCCACGGCGTCACGTCGCCCGGCCCCATGCCGACGAAGCGGGCCAGCGTCTCGGCGGTCGGGCGGGTCATGGCCAGAGTGGTCTCGGCGACCTGCAGGCAGGGCAGCGGCAGCCGGCCCAGGGTCTCCATCGCCGCGATGCCGTTGCCGAGCCGCTGGGCCAGGGTGTCGAGTCGCCGGGGCCAGGGCGCGGCGATGGCGTCAGGCCTGTTCGCCAGGATGCGGCCAAGCCGGTCTTCGTCTAGTGTTCGCAGCCAGCCGAGCAGGTGATCTTCCATCTGTCAGCACTCTCATGGGGTCGCGCGGGACTCGCCGTGAGCCATGAGCATCCACGGTAATGCAGATCACCCCCGGTCAGGAGAGGACTGCCCAAACGATCTTTCCGTGTGGCGCGAGTGCCGACCAGCCCCAGCGCAGACTGAGCGATTCGACGATATGGAGCCCCAGGCCGCCCGCGTCGAGGGGGCCCGGGTAGCGCAGCACCGGCACCGAGGCGCCGGGGTCGGTGAAGGCGCTGGTGACCAGGGGCCCGCGGCGTACGAGGGACATGTGGACCGTGCGCTCGCGGCGTGGATCGTCCAGGCACAGGCCGTGGCGCAGGGCGTTGGTCGCCAGCTCGGAGACCACCAGTTCCATGTTCTCGGCCAGTTCGCCGAGCCCCCAGCCCGACAGGGCGCCGGTGGTGAAACTGCGGGCCGAGTGGACCGAGGACGCGGTGGGCGGGAGGACGAACGTGGCGCTCGCGGACGGGCCGGGCACCAGCAGATCGCGGGCCGCCTCCGGCCACCAGCCGACCGGAGGCCACCAATCGAAGGTGGTCCACTGGCCTTGAGCAGTGGTGACATGCACGTAGATCATTCTGCGTCAAACTCTCGTGCAGGTGCAAGAGCGAATGCACGTGCAGACAACCCGTGCACACGCTACGGTTTCCCTCAAATGCTCAATATGGGGGAAAGGGGATCTTGCTCGCGGCCCATGATCTTTCGGCCGTGAAGTGACAGACTGAGGTGCATACTCCGCTACCTACGGTGGCCCGCGCCAAATCGGGACGCGCCGTCAGGTGCTCACTCCGCTACCTACGGTGGCCCGCTGGACGCGACCCGGCGAGTCGCAAGGAAACGACCAAGGAGCAGCACGTGTCCATTGATCCGCCCGGTTCCGGTTCGACGGTTCGTCGCATCATGCTGGGGGCGAGTCTCAGGCGCCTGCGTGAAGCCAGCGGCCTCGACCGGGCTCAGGCCGGATTTCACATCCGGGCGTCCGAGTCCAAGATCAGCCGCATGGAGCTCGGCCGCGTCGGCTTCAAGACACGTGACGTGGAAGATCTGCTCACCCTGTACGGCGTCGTCGACGATGCCGAGCGCCGTGCCCTGCTGGAAATGGTTCGCGAGGCCAACACCCCCGGGTGGTGGCACAAGTACTCGGCCGAGCTGCCTTCGTGGTTCACCACGTACATCGGCCTGGAGGAGGCCGCAAGCGTGATCCGTACCTATGAGGTGCAGTTCGTGCCCGGCCTGCTGCAGACGGCCTCATACGCGCGTGCGGTGTTCCAGCTCGGCAACCCCGATGCGAGCCCGGCGAAAATCGAACGCCGCGTGCATCTGCGAATGCAGCGTCAAGAGCGCTTCACCCAGAAGGACGGACCCCGTCTGTGGGCCGTCATCGACGAGGCGGCGCTCAAGCGGACCATCGGCGGGCGGGAGGTCATGTCCGAGCAGCTCCAGCACTTACTGGAAGTCGCCGCTCTTCCCAACATCACCATCCAGGTGATGCCCTTCAGGTTCGGCAAGCACGCCGCCGAAGGGGGCGCGTTCAGCATCTTGCGGTTTCCCGAGTCCGACTTGTCGGACGTTGTCTACGTCGAGCAGCTATGGGGTGCCCTGTACCTCGACAAGCGTGAGGACATCGATCCGTACCTCACGGCGATGGAGCAATTGTGCGTGGAGAGCACCACGCCAGGGGGCACCGTCGAGCTCATCGGCGGACTTCTCAGAAAGATGTAGATGAACCAGACCTACAACGGCATGCCCGCGGCCGACCTCACCCAGGTCGCCTGGCGCAAGAGCCGCTACAGCAACTCGCAGGGCAACTGCGTGGAGCTCGCACAGCTTCCCGACGGGGGTATCGCGGTGCGCAACTCGCGCTTCCCCGAGGGCCCCGCTCTCATCTATACCCGCGACGAGATCCGGGCCCTGGTGCTCGGGGTGAAGGACGGAGAGTTCGACGGCCTGCTCGTTTAACAGCATGTTCACCTCCGGCGCGCTCGCGTAACAGGGGCGCGCCGGGGGCGTAACCGCCCGGCCTCGTCCTGCCGGGAGTATTCAGGTCATGCTCGACCAGATGACCCTGTATCCGATCGCCGACGACGTGCTCTTCGCACCGGGCGGCAAGGTCGTGATCCGCACATACGGCGTGGCGCCGGCCACCACGGGCGCCTCCGTCTCCTACCGGACCTGGGTGACCGGCATCCGCGACCAGCCGCGTTACTGGCACTGGGGACACTTCGAGGACGCCACCTCCGGGCACCGCAAGGTCCTGGAGTGGCTCACGGGGCGTGGCCCGCAGCCTTCCCAAGCGCTGAGCTGATCGCTATCCTCATGCCAAGCAATCGCTTGGTAGAGGAGGCGTGGTGCGGCGCGCGATCCACCTGATCGAGGAGGTCGACTTCCGGCCGATGAACTCCAGGCGGCCACTGGAGTACCTGACCTGGCTGACCCGCTACAAACGCGAGGACGAGAGCCGTACCGCGCCCTCGCTCACCTCCGGCATGTCCATCAGGTCCCGCGAGATCGACCTCGTGGGCGCCTTCTACGCGGTCGGGATCACCGGCCACCCGCAGTTCAAGGCCGTCACGCTCTGGGACTGCCACGGCGGGTGGGACGGCGGCTGGCGGCAGATGATGGAGATCTACCAGGGCGTGGACGAGCGCCTGTTCCTGTCCGACATCGACGACCTGCGCTTCTCGGCGTTCTCCCGGCCGCTCGGCGCCGCGCCGGGGTGCCCGCCGCTGTCCGGGGCGCCCGCCGCCGAGCTCTACCTCTTCGAGAGCGCCCGGGTACGCCCCGGGGCCGCGCTCGATTACCTGCACGCCGTACGCACCGAACGCGCCCCGCTGCTGGCCGAGCACGGGCACACCCTCACCGGCCTGTACGAGGTGCTGTTCTGCGACACCGAGGCGGTCACCATCTGGGCCGTCTCGCTCGACGACCACCTGGCCACCCAGCGCGCCCGCGACGCCGCACTGGGCCTCGACGACGAGGTGGCGCCCGACTCCCGGCTGCTGGAATGGGGAAAACGGGCCCGCGACTACCTAGAAGGCCCCTGGCGTGAGACGCTTCTGGCACCGTTCCCCGGCTGCCGCCTGGCTCTGGGGGAACCGCCGGGTTAGCGTCGGCTGCGGAGGTGGCCGCCATGACGGACTCATACCTCTACAACGGGCAGAGCCCCGACGACCACGTCGCCTCGTGTCCCCACTGCAGTACGGCCATCGCGCTGCTCGACCAGCCGGAGACGGCGATCGAGCCGCCGCCCGCGCTGCGCGAGGCCGTGCTGTCGCTGGCCCGCCGCCGCCGCACCCCCGCCGTGCTGAGCGTCGCCTCCGTGGCCGCTCCCTACGCCGAGCAGGTCGCGCTCATGGACGACCTGCTCGCCGACCTGAGCGCGTCGCAGTGGGAGGCCCCGGTCGCCAGGCACGGCACCGTCAGGGGCATGATCGAGCACCTGGCGGCCAACGACGCCACCGTGGCCGCGTTCATGGGGGTGTCCGGCGCGCCGGCGGCGCCGCTGCACCGGCGCTGGCGCGACCAGGCCGGATCGCTGCTGGAGCGGGTCTCGGCGAGCAGCGAGGTGCTGCTCGGCGTCGAGGTGGCGCTGGCCGGGGCGCGCCCCGCCCGCGCGCCGCTGCGCCAGGCCATGATCCAGCGCACCTTCGAGACCTGGACGCACGCCGACGACCTCAGGGCCGCCACCGGCCGCCCAGGTGAGCCGCCGCGTCCCGGGCACGTGCACATGATCGCCGAGTTCGGCCTCGCGCTGCTGCCGCGCGCGATGAAGGGCCCGCGCCGCGACGTCTCCGCCACCATGGTGCTGACCGGCCCCGGCGGCGGCACGTGGACGATCCCGCTCTCACCCTCATCCGACCACGTGGCGGTGCTCATCTCGGCCGACGCGGTGGCCTTCTGCCGCCTGCTGGCCAACCGGTGCTCGCCCGACGCTTTCCCGTACGCCGCCGAGGGCGACCCCGCCCTCGCCCGCGACCTGATCCGCGCCGCCGCCACGCTGGGATGCGACTGATGAGCGACATGGAGCTGTGCGCACGACTGACGGCCGGCGACCTCGACGCGCTGGCCGACGCCTACGACCAGCACGGCTCTTACGTCTACGGGGTAGCGGTCAAGGTCACCGGCAGCCAGGCGCACGCCGAAGAGGTCACCCAGAGCGTGTTCGTCGCCCTCTGGGAGCGCCCCCTGTCCTACGACCCGAGCCTCGGCTCACTACGCGGCTGGCTGGTGAGCCGGGCCCTGCACGAGTCGGCCCTCCGCTTGAAGGTCAGCTGACCACAGGGGCGTTCCAGGCCGTCAGCACGGGCTCGGCGTGCTCGAACCCGAGCCGCGAATACGTGCCGGTGTCCAGCTTGAACAGCCTGCCCTCCTCGGGCGCCAGGCGCAGCCACCGGGCGGCCAGCACCCGCAGGAAGTGCCCGTGCGCCACCAGCGCCACCCGTCCCTCGGCCGCCAGGGCCCGCCGGATCACCCGGTCGGCGCGCACGGCCACCTCGGAGGCGCCCTCGCCGGGATGCTCGGCGTCGCCGGGGGTCACACCGTCCCGCCACAGGTACCAGCCGGGGCGCGTCTCACGGATCTCCGGCGTGGTGAGCCCCTCATAACCGCCGTAGTCCCACTCCCAAAGATCGTCATCCACCTCGTACGCGCTCAGCCCCGCCAATTCGGCCGTCCGTCCCGCGCGCTGGGCAGGGGAGACCAGCACCAGGTCGAACGGCTCCTTGACCAGGGGCGCCAGCGCCCTGGCCTGCTCCTCGCCGTGCTCCGTCAAAGGCAGGTCCGTGCGGCCGGTGTGCTTACCCGCCTTGCTCCATTCGGTCTCTCCGTGCCGGAGCAGCAGCATCTCGTTCATGCCCCCATCATCCGGCACGCCCTCTTCACGGCCGACGAGGGGTTGCGAGCTCCTCGATGACAGGCGTGAAGGCGGCCAGGTCGCGCTCATGATGCACCACGAAATACGAAACATCATGCTCATCCCGCCAGTGCCGAAGCTTGTCGGCGATGTCCTGCCGCGTCCCCAGCAACACCTGCGGCGTCTCGTCCAGCGCCGAGCTGTCGGCCGCGCTCCACGCCTCCTCCGCCTTGCGCTCACCCACCTGCACCACGCTCGTGCCCAGCTCCAGCCGCTCGTACCGCTTCCCGGCCGCCTCCCGCACGGCCGCGATCTTGCCCAGGAACGCCGCACCACCGCCGTCCCTGGGGTCGGGCCCGCTGCCGTCGCCCTTGACCCGCATCCCGAGGTTCACCACGTCGGCCTCCTCGGCGGCCAGCCGCAACATCCGGGGCCCGCCCCCGCCGATCACCAGCGGCGGCCACGGCCGCTGCACCGGCTTCGGGCTCTGTTCCAGCCCGTCGATGCGATAGTGCTCGCCCCGAAAACTGAACGCCCCCTCGCCCCAGAGCCCCTTGAGCACGGCGAGCGCCTCCCGCAACCGCCCGACGCGCACCCCGGGGGGCTCCAGCGTCAGCCCGGCGCCCGCGTAGTCGCCCGCCATCCACCCGGTCCCGATCCCGACCTCCAGCCGGCCGTCGGACAGCAGGTCGAGCGTGGCCGCCTCCTTGGCCAGCACGGCCGGATGCCGGAAGTCGTTGGCGAAGACGAGGGTGCCGACCCGCAGCCGGGTGGTGGCACAGGCCGCCGCCGTCAGCGCCGCGATGGGGGCGAACCGGGGGCCCACGAGGTGGTCGGGCACCAGCAGCACCTCGAACCCGGCCCCTTCGAGCCGCCTGGCCTTCTCGGCCCACGCCTTCCCCGACCCGGCCTCCCGCACCACAGCCCCGAACCTGAACCGCCGCACACGTACCTCCCGGGATTTGAGCAAGCGCTTGGCCGCAACTCTACCCGTCCAATGACATGTCGGACAGGAGTCGATCGACTGCGGTGCGTGCCAGGTGGCGATGGGTCACCTCGCCCATCGGCCGTGACAGCGAGCTTCCCAAGGGGGGATGCCGCGATCGTCGTCGAGGTCCTGGAGGGCGCACGGCGCGCGTCGCCTTCTGGCCGGCCGATCCGGTGGGCCGATGAGAAAGAGACTTACCAAGCGCTTGCTCAGGTGGCAGACTAAGCCGCATGGAGATCCCGGTACGCCTGGTGACGGACGATGAGGCGGAGTTCTTCGGGGAGCACGGCTGGGTGCGCCTGGGCCGGCTGGTCGAGCCGGAGGTCGCCGAGGCCCTGCGTGAGCGGGCGGCCGGGTTTCTGGCCGAGCGGTCCACGCGGCACCAGAACCTGGTCGACCAGGCGTTCGGGCAGTCCAGGGACGTCGGCCGGAGTGACGAGCTGTTCGGCGCGCTGACGATGAGCCCCACCATGGGACGTAACGCCGTGGCGCTGCTGCGAGGGGTGCGGGCCGTGCGCGTGCAGGTCACCAACCTGCTGGTCAAGGAGGCGGGAGAGCACGGCGCCACCGAGTTCCACCAGGACTTCCCCTGGATGCCGATGGACCGTTCTGCGATGCTGACCGTGTGGCTGGCCCTGGCCGACGTGCCCGCCGACATGGGGTCGCTGCGCTTCTACGACGGCTCGCACCGCCACGGGCTGCTCGGCCGCAGCTTCACCAAGCCCGGCGACGACCAGCTCAGCCAGCACCCGTGGCTCAAGGAGCTGGAGCTGTCACCGCCGCTCGACCTCAGGGCGGGCGACGCCACCGTGCACCACGCCCTGACCGTGCACGGCGCGCCCGCCAACCGCCGCGACAGCCCGCGCCTGTCGTTCACCGTCACCTACTTCGACGCCGACGCCCTCTACACCGGCCTGCCCTACAAGCAGACCGACGGGCTCGGCCTGGAGGTCAACCGGCCGTTCGAGCACGAGAGGTTCCCGTGCCTGAGACCGTGAGGGGCCCGGTCGCCGACCTCGGGGCGACGCTCATGCACGAGCACGTCTTCGGCCTGAGCCCGGAGATCCTCTGGAACTGGCCCGACATCCCGGAGGAGTGGGACCTGGAGGCGCGGGCGCGTGAGGCGGCGGGCAAGCTCGACGCGCTCAAGGCCGAGGGCGTCGACACGATCGTCGACCTCACGGTGGTGGGCCTGGGCCGCTACGTCCCGGCGGTGCGACGGGTCGCCGAGCTGACCGGCGTGAACATCGTGGCCGCCACCGGCCTCTACACCTACGACGCGCTGCCGCCCTACTTCGGCAACCGGGGGCCGGGCTCGTTGTTCGGGGGGCCGGACCGGCTGGCCGAGTTCTTCGTCAGGGACATCGTCGAGGGGATCGGCAGGACCGGCGTCAAGGCGGGCATGCTGAAGTGCGCCTCCGACCACCTGGGGATGACCAAGGGGTGCGAGCGGGTGTTCAGGGCGGTCGCCGAGGCGCACGTGGAGACGGGCACGCCCATCACGACGCACTCCCACAGCGCCTCCAAGGGCGGCCTCGAACAACAGAAGCTGCTCGCCTCGCTCGGCGTGGACCTGGGCCGGGTGGTCATCGGGCACGCGGGGGACTCGACCGACGTGGCGTACCTGGAGGAACTGGTCGCGAACGGCTCGTACCTGGGCATGGACCGGTTCGGGATCGAGACGATCAGCCCGTTCGAGGATCGGGTGGCGGTGGTGGCGGCGATGTGCGAGCGCGGTCACGCCGGAAAAATGGTGTTAAGTCACGACTCGTACTGCTTCAACGACCGCTTCGACGCCGACGTCGTACGACAACGTCACCCCAACTACCACCTCCTCCACGTCTCCCGCGACGTGCTGCCCGCGCTGCGCAAGAGAGGCGTCACGGACGGCCAGATCCACCAGATGCTCGTCGACAACCCGCGGAGGATCTTCGCATGAGAGAGGACTTCGACGTCGGCGCGGACTGGCACGTCGCCGACCCCTACGCCTTCCTCGCCAGGCTGCGCGAGCGGGCGCCGGTGTTCCGCAGCGAGCACCTGGGCGCGTACGTGCTGACCCGCTACGCCGACGTCCGCGCCGCGTACGGCGACCCGCGGCGCTTCTCCTCCGAGGGCTCGCTGACGATCTCGCGCAGCCTCACCACGGAGACGAAGGAGAAGCTGGGCGAGCACGGCTCGTTCCTGTCCAGCTTCGTGGCGAACGTGGACCCGCCCGACCACACCCGCCTGCGCCGGTCGGTGTCCAAGGCGTTCACGCCGCGCGCGGTCGCCGCCATGGAGCAGGAGTTCCGCCGGCTCAACGAGGACCTGCTCGACCGGCTGGCCCCGCGCGGGCACGCCGACTTCGTCACCGAGATCGGCCACGAGCCGTCGGTCAAGCTCACCGCCCGCTTCATCGGGGTGCCCGAGTCCGACGAGGCGTTCGTGCAGTCGCACGTCAAGGACTGGTTCCAGCTCTTCCTGTCGCCGCAGCCGCCGGAGCGCCAGCTTGAGCTGGCCGGCAGCTTCCTGACCTACCTCGACTACGTGGACCGCCTGGTCGCCGCCCGGGCCAAGGACCCGAAGGACGACTTCACCTCGCTGATGACGTCCCTGATCGGCGAGGAGCTGAGCCACCGCGAGGTGGTCGAGCTGATCTCCACGATCCTGCTCGGCGGCAACGACACCGTGCCGAACCAGCTCGGCAACACCGTCCTGCGCCTGCTGCGGGAGGACGCGTGGCCGGTGCCGCCGCCGCTGGTGGCGGGCGCCTCCGAGGAGTGCATGCGCATCGACGGGGCGTCACTGGGCTCCTTCAGGTACGCGGCCGCCGACCTCACGACGCACGGCGTGGACATCCCGCAGGGCTCACTCGTCCTGCTCTCCACCGATTCCGCCGCCCACGACGAGACCGTCTTCCCCGACCCCGACCGTTTCGTCATCGACCGGCCGAACGCCGCCGAGCACATGGTCTTCGGCTACGGCATCCACTTCTGCGTCGGGGCCGCGCTCGGCCGCCTGCAACTGCGTACCGCGCTGGAGGTGCTCGGCCGCCGCCTGCCCGGCCTGCGGCTCGCCCCCGGTCAGGAGATCGCCTACCGCAGATCGATCGTCGGCCGCGGCCTGCCCTCCCTGCTGGTGGAGTGGTGAGCGGGCGCTTCGACGGCCGCGTCGCGCTGGTGACGGGCGCCGGCTCCGGCATCGGCGCGGCCTGCGCCGCCAGGATGGCCGCCGAGGGCGCCTGCGTGGGCGTGCTCGACCTGCGCTCCGCGAGCGCCAAGGCCACCGCCGCCGCCATCCGCGGCGACGGCGGCACCGCGATGGCCCTGACCTGCGACGTCTCCGACGAGAAGCAGGTGGAGGAGGCGGTCGCGGCCCTGGTCGCGTCGTTCGGCCGGGTGGACGTGCTGCACTCCAACGCCGCCGTCCTCGACCACGACGTGTACGGCCGCGACGGCCATCTCGACGACCTGGACGTCGCCGTCTGGGACCGCACCATGGAGGTCAACCTGCGCGGCGCCATGCTCATGGTCAAGCACACGGTCCCCGCCATGCCCGGCGGCGGCGCCATCGTCCTGACCTCGTCGGTGTCCGCCCTGGTCGGGGACACGCGGCACGCCGCCTACGGCTCCTCCAAGGCCGCCCTGATCGGCTTCACCCGCTACGTCGCCACCACGTACGGCTCGCGCGGCGTCCGCTGCAACGCCATCGCGCCCGCCCTCGTCCTGACCCAGGCCGCCCAGCGGGCCCTCACGCCCGCCCAGCTCGCCGACAAGGAGGCGGAACGCCTGCTGCCCTGGCCCTGCACGGTCGAGGACGTGGCCGCCCTGGTGTGTTTCCTGACCAGCGACGACTCCCGCTGCGTGACCGGTCAGACCCTCGTCATCGACTCCGGCACCCTCGCTCACCGCCCCCAGCACGCCGTCCAGCAGTGGCGCGATCAAGGTTCCTTCTGACCCGATCAGGGGAGATATGCCCAATAAGGTGGTCTTCGGGCAAATCTTGGAGGGTGTATGGAGCCGGTGGCGGTCGGGCTGATCGGGGCGGGGCCATGGGCCCGTGAGGCGCACGCGCCGATGCTGGCCAAGGGGCCGCACACCCGGCTGGCCGGGGTCTGGGCGCGCAGGCCCGAGAACGCCGCCCTGCTCGGCGCGCCCGTGTTCACGCGGGTCGAGGAGCTGTTCGACGCCTGTGAGGCCGTGGCGTTCTGCGTGCCGCCCGCCGTACAGGCCGAGTTCGCCGTCCGTGCCGCCCGCGCCGGCAAGGCGCTGCTGCTGGAGAAGCCGCTCGCCGACTCCCTCGACAACGCCAGGCGCGTCGCCGACGCCGTCGCCGAGACCGGGGTCGCCTCCCAGATGGTCCTCACCCTGCGCTACGCCACCCAGACCCGTACCTTCCTGGCCCGCTGCGGCCAGATCCAGCCGTTCGGCGGCCACGCCGCCAACATCTCCGGCGCCCTGATCGGCGACCACCCCTACGCCACCCCCTGGCGGCTGCAGCGCGGCGTGCTGCTCGACGTCGGCCCGCACGTGATCGACCTCCTCGACGCGGCCCTAGGCCCGATCACCGGCGTACGCGCGCACGGCAACCCGCTCGGCTGGACCGGGCTGCTGCTGGAGCACGAGAACGGCGGCGTCAGCGAGGTGTCCCTGTGCATGGCCGCCGTCGGCGACCTGCCGCCCGCCACCGTCGCCGTGTACGGCCGCACCGGCAACGCCGTCCTCCTGCCCTTCGACGACGACCCCCTGGAGACGATCGCCGAGGAGTTCGCCCAGACCGTGCGCGGTGGCGGCGGGCACCCCCTCGACGCCGCCCACGGCCTGCGGATCCAGAAGATCATCGCCGAGGCGGAGTCCCAACTCGCCCCTTGACGCGGCCGCCATCTCGGGCATTGATAACCTTCGAGGACGTACTTCCGCGCAGTGCCGCAGCGAAGTCCGGTGCGAGTCCGGCGCTGTCCCGCAACTGTCATAGCCAGGTCGCCTGCCGCTGCGCTGACGTCATCAACCCTCGTGGAAAAGGGTGATCCGTCGTTCGACGCGGGTCTCTCGGTTCCGAACAGTGTGAAAGGACTACTCGTGAGACCCGTACGCACGGCTCTCGCGGGCGCGCTGCTGGGAACGCTCGTCCTGGCCGGTTGTGGTCAGACCGGCACCTCGGCCTCCCCTTCAGCGACCCCCGCCACCTCCGCCCCCGCCACCGCCTCAGGTGATTTCCCTGTCACCGTTGAGGCCGGCAACGGCGCGGTCACCCTCACCAAGAAGCCGGAGCGGATCGTCTCGCTGTCGGCCACCCACACCGAGACGCTCTTCGCGATCGGCGCGGGCCCCCAGGTCGTCGCCGTCGACGACCGCTCGAACTTCCCGCCGGAGGCCCCGAAGACCGACCTGTCCGGCTTCAAGCCGAACGTCGAGGCCATCGTCGCCCAGAAGCCCGACCTCGTGATCCTCTCCGACGACCTCGACAAGGTCGTCGCCGAGCTGGGCAAGGTCAACGTGCCGGTGCTGCTCCAGCCGGCCGCGACCAAGCTCGACGAGGCGTACGAGGAGATCACCGAGATCGGCGCGGCCACCGGCAACAAGGCCAAGGCCGACGAGGTCGTCGCCGGCATGAAGACGGCCATGGAGAAACTGGCCGCCGAGGCGCCCAAGGACAAGAGGTTCACCTACTACCACGAGCTCGACCAGACGCCCTACGCCGCCACGTCCAAGACGTTCATCGGCCAGGTCTACGCCATGTTCGGCCTGACCAACGTCGCCGACAAGGCCCCCGACGCGGCGGGCGGCTACCCCAAGCTGTCGGCCGAGTTCGTGGCCCAGGCCGACCCCGACCTGATCTTCCTGGCGGACGTCAAGTGCTGTCAGCAGAGCAAGGAGACGCTGGCCAAGCGGCCAGGCTGGGCGGGCCTGTCCGCGATCAAGAACGACCAGGTCGTCCTGCTCGACGACGACCTCGCCTCCCGGTGGGGGCCGCGCGTGGTCCAGCTCGCCGAGTCCATCGGCGCCGCCGTGGCCAAGGCCGGCACCAGCTAGATGGTGACGCAGGCCGGCCCGGCCAGGGCCAAACCCCTGTGGGTGCTGTCGGCCCTGGGCGTGCTGGCCGCCTGCATGGTCGCCGGGCTCCTCGACGGCGCCGCCGACATCTCGCCCTGGCAGGTCGTGCTCCAGGTCGTGGACTGGCTGCCGTTCACCGACGTGGACGCCGGGCTCGCGCCCGTCGAGGAGGGGCTGCTGTTCGAGCTGCGGCTGCCCCGGGTGCTGGTCGCCGCCGTGGTCGGCGGGCTGCTGGCGGTGGCGGGGGCGGCGTACCAGGGCGTTTTCCGCAATCCGCTGGCCGACCCGTACCTGCTCGGGGCCGCGGCCGGGGCCGGGCTGGCGACGACGGCGGCCATCGTGCTGCTGCCCGCCGTGGAGGGATCCATCCCGATCGCGGCCTTCATCGGGGCCGTGGGCGGGGTGTTCCTGGCGTACACGCTGGGCAACACCGCCGGGCGCGCCGGCGGGACGGCCACGCTGGTGCTGGCCGGGGTCGCGGTCACCTCGTTCCTGACCGCGATCCAGACGTTCATCCAGCAGTTCAAGGTCGAGGAGCTGCAGCGCATCTACGCGTGGATCCTCGGCGACGTCGGCGGCGGGTGGGACCAGCTCTGGCTCGTCCTGCCGTACGCCGCCGTCTCCGCCGTCCTGCTCCTGCTGCACGGGCGCATGCTCGACGTGCTGTCCGTGGGCGACGAGGAGGCCATGAGCCTCGGTGTGCGGGCGGCCCGGGTGCGGTTCACCGTGCTGCTGGCGGCCTCGCTGGCCACCGCGGCGGCGGTGGCGGTGAGCGGGCTGATCGGGTTCGTGGGCATCGTCATCCCGCACGTCGTGCGGCGGCTGGCGGGCGGCTCGTACCGGATCGTGCTGCCGCTCTCGCTGATCGGCGGGGCGGCGTTCCTGGTGCTGGCCGACCTCGTCGCCCGTACCGTGATCGCGCCGGCCGAGCTGCCGATCGGGGTGGTGACGATGTTCGTGGGGGCGCCGTTCTTCGTGGGCGTCCTGCGCATGACCAGGCGGGCGGTCACATGATCGGGGCCACTGGGCTCACCGTACGGCTTGGCGAGCGGGACGTCCTCGACAGCGTGGACCTGACGGTGCGCAGGGGCGAGTGGCTGGCCATCATCGGGCCGAACGGGGCCGGCAAGTCCACTCTGCTCAAGGCCGTCATGGGGCTGGTCGCGCACCGGGGCGAGGTCACGCTCGACTCCCGGCCGGGCGGGGCGCTCAAGCCGCGGGAGCGGGCACGGCTGGTGGCGTACGCGCCGCAGACGCCCGGGCTGCCGCCCGACATGACGGTGTTCGACTACGCGTTGCTGGGACGGACGCCGTACATCCCGTATCTGGGGCGGGAGAGCGGGCACGACCGGGCGGTGGCGGAATCCGTACTCGATCGGCTGGACCTGACCGAGCTGGCCGGGCGGCGGGTCGGGGAGCTGAGCGGCGGGGAGCGGCAGCGCGTGGTGCTCGCCAGGGCGCTCGCGCAGGAGGCCCCCGTGCTGCTGCTCGACGAGCCGACCACCGCGCTGGACCTCGGGCACCAGCAGCAGGTCCTTGAGCTGGTGGACCGGCTGCGCCGAGCCGACGGGCTGACCGTCGTCACCACCCTGCACGACCTGACCGTCGCCGGGCTCTACGCCGACGCGCTCCTGCTGCTGGCGGAGGGCCGCGCCGTGGCCGCCGGCACGCCCGCCCAGGTGCTGACCGAGGCGCTCGTGGGGCGGCACTTCGACGCCCATGTGAAGATCGAGCCCGGGCCCGACGGCCGGCCCGTCGTGCACCTGGTCAGGGGAGGGCCGTGAAGCTCACATATCGGGTCGAGGAGGGGGCCAGGCTCGGGGCGCTGCTGTGGGAGTTCGGGCCCGGCTGGCGAATGATCTCCTCGGCGATGCTCGGGGGCGGCATCGGGGTCCGCGAGTGGGTGCTGAACGCGCAGGTCGTGGCCGGGTATTCGCGCATGGACCCGGTCGATCACCTGGTGTCGCTCGGGCCGGGCGGAAACGGGGTCGGCATGATGACCGCCGCCTCCGTCGACCGGTACGTCCGGGCCTCCGACGGGGGCGTCTCGGCGTACGCCACGGTCGGGCTGCGCGTGCCCACGTGGGCCGCCGCCCCCGAGGGCGGCCAGGACCCGGAGCTGGCGCCCATCCGGGTGGGCACGATCAACATCATGGTGGCCGTGCCGGTCGCGATGACGGACGCGGCGCTGGTCAACACCGTGATGACGGTGACGGAGGCGAAGTCGCAGGCGCTGATGGAGGCGGGCTTCGCGGGCACGGGGACGGCCTCGGACGCGGTGTGCGTGGCGGTGCCCGTCGAAGGACCCGAGGAGCTGTTCGCCGGGCCACGGTCCGAATACGGCGCCCGGATCGCGCGGGCCGTCCACACGGCGGTACGGCGCGGAGCCGAAGAGTGGCGGCCTCGTCACTCAAAGTGATGGAATTGGGGGAAGTAGCATGTGCGCGAGGGCGTGACTCCCGATACTGAGCAGGTGACCGCAATGGCAACGATCGAACCGACAACCGGATCGGCCGTGGGCGAGCCGGCCCCGAGGCGCACGGTTCTCCCCGGCGCGCCGCCGTTCACTGTCGACGACCTGCTCAAGTTCCCGGACGACGGGAACCGATATGAGCTCTTCAACGGGAGCCTAGTAGTGAGCCCTGCCCCACCCCCCGGCACCAGCGTGTGATCACCAGACTCCTGATGATCCTCCAGACCGCGGCGCCACCCGAGCTTGAGTGCTTGACGACCGTCAATGTCAGGCCGAGCAACGAGGACCTCTACATTCCCGACCTCGTCGTCGTGCCCGAGGAGGTGTCAGAGGCGGTGGATTTGATGTACGACCCCAGCGACCTGCTCCTCGCCGTGGAGGTGGTCAGCCCGAGCAGCAAGGTTCATGACAGATCCTCCAAGGTGGCCGCATACGCGGAGGCGGGCATTCCCCTCTACTGGCGCATCGAGCCCATGGAAGGGCCGAGGATCTACGTCTACGAACTCGACGGACGCACCTACGAGGGACCCATCGTCTACAAGGCCGGAGAGACGGTCACGTTGTCGTCGCCCTTCCGTGCGACCTTCGATCCCGCCGACCTGATGCGACTCAGAGGTTGATCCCGTAGTCCTCTGCCGCTCCTCGCGCCGATACGCGCCCGGCGTCGAGGTCGGCCAGGATCGCCTCGCGGTCCCGTTCGCCCGGTGGGCCGAGGCCGCCGCCGCCCGTGGTCTCGACGATGAACGCCTCCCCGGCCGCGAACCGGACGTTGTTCACCTTTGACGCGAGCCGCTCCACCACCCCGTCCAGGTGCCGCTTGTAGAAGCCGCCCAGTCGTCCCGGCAGCCCTCCGTCGCGCCCCGGTGGCGCCAGCCGGAGCCGGTCGCCGCGCGTCGTGACGTGGCAGTCCGCCAGAAACCGGTACACCGTTCGTGACCCCAGCCCGCCCCGATGCCGGCCGGGTCCGCCCGAGTCCGGGATCGTCTCGATCGACTCCACGATCAGCGGGCAGCGGCTCTCCACCGGCTCCGCCTGCGGCACCGAGTTGCGGCCGATGCCGAAGTGCACGCCGGTCGCGTCCGGCCCGTCCAGGCCGCGCCGGGCGCCCACCCCGCCGAAGTCGTACGACAGATGGATCCAGTACGGCGCCCCGACGGCCGCGATCGAGAACGGCTGCAGGATCCCGCTGGCCGCGATCGCCCGCTCGGGCACCGCGTCGGACATCGCCTGGAAGACGGCCTCCATGGCGGCATAGATGGGGACGTACCGGCCGCCGCAGGGGTAGGGGGAGCGGGCGTTGAGCAGAGAGCCCTCCGGCAGGAGCACGTCGATGGCGCGCAGGCAGCCCTCGTTCATGGGGATCGCGGGGTCCAGGAAGCAGCGCACCGCGAAGACGGCGGCGGCCAGGGACTGCGAGGCCGAGGCGTTGATGGCGGCGGGGACCTGCGGATCGGTGCCGGTGAAGTCGAGGACGGCGCGCTCGCCCAGGGTGACGGCCACCCGGACGTGGTGCGCGCGGCCGGGTTCGATTCCGTCGTCGTCGATCGGGTACGCCGCCTCGAACCGGCCTCTCGGCAGCTCCGCGAGGGCCGCGCGGGTCCGGGTCTCGGTGTGGTCCAGGTAGTCGTCGATGCCCTTCGCCAGGCCGCGGACCCCGTACTCGGCGGCCAGGGCCTCCAGCCGGGCGGCGGCCACCGCGGTCCCGGCCACGAGAGCCCGTACGTCGCCCATGACCTTGTCCGGAGTGCGGCTGTTGGCCTTCAGTACGGCCTCGATGGCCGGCTCGATGCCGTCGGCGGTGGCCAGGCGTACCGGGGGCAGTTGGAGGCCCTCCAGGAAGATGTCGGTGGCCAGCGGCGCCATGCCGCCCGCCGACAGGCCGCCCAGGTCGGACACGTGGATCATGGTGGCGGTGAAGTAGGCCGGGGTCTCGCCGACGAACACGGGGCGGTAGACGAGCAGGTCGTTGGTGTGGACGCCGCCCCGGTAGGCGTCGTTGAGGACGTACACGTCGCCGGGGCGCATGGTGGCGAGGGGGATGTCCGCGATCAGCTCGGGCAGCGCGACCTTGAGCGCCATGCTGTTCATCAGCGTGGTGGCCATGGAGTGGGCGATCATCCGGCCGCCGGCGTCGAGGATGGCGGCGGAGGCGTCGGAGCCCTCGACGATGAACGTCGAGTACGCCGACCGCACCACCACGATGCTGGCCTCCTCCGCCGCCACGACCAGGGCGTTCCTGAGCACCTCGGCGGTCAGCGCGTCGGTCATCCGGCCCTCCTGGTGAGGTGCACGGCGCCCGACGAGGTGCGGGCGGCGTGCCAGCCGGGCGGGACGACGATCGTGGACTCGGCGTCCTCGACGATGGCCGGCCCGTCCTGGTCGATGGTGTCGCGGGTGTGCACCGGCACCTCGGTGTAGCCGCCGAGTTCGGGGAAGTAGGCCAGGCGTGGGCGGGGCCACACCGTGCCGCCCGTCGGTGGCCGGGCGGCCGGGGCGGGGCCGGCGGGGACCGTGACGCGGACGCGGTAGCTGACCAGTTCGGTCTCGCCGCGCTGCGTGATGCCGTAGACCTCCGCGTACCGCTGGAAGAAGCGGGCGTCCAGGGCCGCCCGGTCGGCGGACCAGTCGACGGTCAGGTCGTGGGACTGGCCCGCGAAACGGACGTCCACCGACCGTGCGACCTCCGCGTCAGGCACCCCCAGGTCGGCGGCGGCCTCCGCGGCCAGGGCGGCGAAAACGGCCTCCGGGTCGCCGGCGTCAAGGCGGGACAGGACGCGGTCGGTCGACAGCGCGCCGGACAGCAGCCCCGCCGCCGAGGCCACCCCGCAGTAGGCGGGCACCACCACCGTCCCGATCCCGAACCGTTCCGCCACCCGCGCCGCGTGCATCGGGCCCGCGCCGCCGAAGCCCACCAGGACGAAGCCGCGCGGGTCGATGCCCCGCTGGACCGTCACCACGTGCACCGCCGAGGCCATCGAGGCGCTGACGATCTCGTGCACCGCGTACGCCGCCTCCGCCCGCGACACCCCCAGCGGCCCCGCCAGCCGGTCCAGGGCCTTGTCCGCGAGCGCGGGCGACAGCGGGATCGACGCCGAGGACAGGTAGCCGAGCACCAGGTTCGCGTCCGTGACGGTCGGCTCCGACCCGCCCAGGCCGTAACAGGCGGGCCCGGGGGAGGAGCCGGCCGAGTGCGGGCCGACGCGCAGCGCGCCCGCCGGGTCCAGCCAGGCCACGCTGCCCCCGCCCGCCCCGACCTCCGCCAGGTCGATGGCCGGGGTCTTGATGGGCACGCCGGTGCCCGCCCGCCGCCCGCCGAAGCTGCCCTTGCCGCCCACGTGGAACTCGTGCGTGATCGAGGGCCGGCCGCCGCGTACGACGCAGGTCTTCGCGGTGGTCCCGCCCATGTCGAACGAGATCACGTCCGCGAACCCCGCCCCGGCCGCCGCCAGCACGCCGGCCGCCGGGCCCGACTCGATCGTGGCCACCGCCCGCCTGGCGGCCAGCTCGGCGGAGATCACGCCGCCGCTCGACTCCATGACGTGGATGGGCGCGTCGATCCCGAGCTCGGCCAGCCGCTCGCGGAGCCGGGAGAGGTACGAGGCCATCAGCGGGCCGATGTACGCGGACATGATGGTGGTGGTGGCCCGCTCGTACTCGCGGATCTCCGGCCAGATCTCCGACGACGCCACCACGTTCGGGATCGAGGCGCGCAGGATCTCCGCCACCTGCCGCTCGTGGCCGGGGTTGGCGTAGGAGTGCAGCAGGCAGATCGCCGCCGACTCGATGCCGCGGGCCGCGATCGCGTCCGCGGCGCGGCGTACCGAGTCCAGATCCAGCGGCGTCAGTACGGCGCCGCGGGCGGAGATCCGCTCGGTCACCTCGAAACAGTCGCCGGGCGCGACCGGGGGCGGCGGCGGGGTGAAACGGAGGTCGTATCGGTCCTCCTCGACGCGGGCGTACCGGCCGAGGGGGATGGCGGCACGAAAGCCCTGAGTCGTGACATAGGCGACACGTACGCCCTTGCGCTCCAGGATCGCGTTGGTGGCCAGCGTCGTGGCGTGCACCACCCGCGTGACCTGCGACGGGTCGCGGCCGCCGAGCGCGCGCGTAACGCCGGCGACGATACCGGCGATGGGGTCGTAGTGGGTGCTCAAACATTTGGCCACGGAAATCGCGCCCGACGTGCCTCGAACGACCACGTCGGTGAAGGTACCGCCGACATCGACGCCGATCGTGTAACCCATTCAGGTACGTTATGTCCCCGAGCAAGCGCTTGTCTATCTAGTGGTCTATTGACTTACGGCAGGCGATTGGGACCCTGGTCCTAGTCCTTGCGTTTGGAGCGGAGAGATGGCGCGCCTCACAGCTCTTGCCGGCGGTGTCGCGGTGGCGGTGGCCCTCGTCGTGCCACTGACCGCGATGCCGGTCGCGGCGCACGAACATCCCAGCGGAATCACCGACCTGGTCAGCCCGGCCGTGGTGCGGGTGGAAGCCGTGTCCAAGGTGAAGATCACCCTGCTCGACCATGTGAGCCAGCTCAAACATGTGGAGCGGTCCTACGACATCCCCTTCGCCCAGGGCACCGCGACCGTCGTCAGCCCCGACGGCACGATGGTCGCGCTCAGACGCCTGGCGGTGAACCCCAACGACGTCGCCATCTACGCGGCCAACAAGATCTTCGCCGAGCACCACAAGGTGAAGATCGCGGCCGACTACAAGAAGCACAAACTCTCCGACGACCTGCTCGACCGCCATCTGCAGGCGTGCTACCCGCCCAAGACCAGCACCGCCACCTGCATCATCGACGTGACCACCGAGATCACGGCCTTCCCCAACGTCTCACCGCCCAGCACCGACGGCTTCAAGGTCAAATGCATCAAGGCCGGCCCCGACCCCGACAGCCCGGCCGTGTTCGTGCCGCTGGCCCCGGCGGCCGGCTCCGTCGGCATGCCGACCGCGCCGCTCGGCGACAAGGTGCCCGAGCAGGCCGGCGCGCCCACCAACGTGGCGGGCTTCCTGGGCCGCCCTGGCCCGAACGTCGCGCACACGGTCGAGATCGCCCACCTGTCCAAGGGCGGCGTGGCGGGCGAGGCCGGCAGGCCGTTCGCCGACCCGGAGAAGAAGGTGGACGAGCCGGTCAAGCTGGGCGGGCTCGCCGACAAGGGCCTCGTCGGCGCGCCGGTGATCGGCGACAAGAACGGCCACGTCATCGGCCTGCTGGTCGGCGGTGGCAAGGACGGCAAGATGATCGGGGTCAGGGAGGTCACCGGCATCCTGGCCGCCGCCAAGGTGGTGCCGCGCAGAGGCGCGATCGACACGGCCTTCGAGGCGGCGCTGACCCGCTATCACACGAAGTACTACACCGAGGCCGCGCCCGGCTTCCAGCGGGTGCTGGAGCTCTATCCGGGCAACGTGGTGGCCGCGGCGCTGCTGAAGACCTCGCTGGCCAAGCGCGGCGGCCCGGAGGACCAGGGCACGAAGAAGGCCGCCACCGAGCCGGCCGGCGGGTCCACGCCGCTGTGGCCGTTCGTCGTGGCCGCGGTGGCACTTTTCCTAGCCGCCGGCGGCGGAGCGTATCTGCTGTGGCGTCGGCGCACTCCTGAAAAGGAGACGGAGACGCCAGAGCCACTGGCGGTCAGTCCACCGTTCGACGACGGCGCCAACCAGACCGTGGTCGTACGGCGCTCCCAGTCGTTCCAAGTGGTCCCGCAACAGCAACAGGTGATGACCGCGCCGGACCCGGCGATCAAATACTGCACCTCATGCGGCATGAGGCTCGGACCGGCGCACCGCTTCTGCGGCTACTGCGGCCACCCCAGCGAGACGTGATGCCATTGAACGAAAGATCGTTGATCGGCCAGGAGGTGGCCGGGTACTACATCGAGGACATCGTCGGCAAAGGCGGCATGGCCGTCGTCTACCTGGCACTCGACCCGAGGTTGAGCCGCCGGGTGGCGCTGAAGATCCTCAACCCGGTGCTCAGCGTCGATGACCGGTTCAGGCAGCGGTTCATCCTGGAGTCCAGGACGGTCGCCAGCATCGAGCACCCCAACATCATCCCGATCTACGAGGCCAACGCCGACGCCGACGGCGTCCTCTACATCGCCATGCGCTATGTCGACGGCCTCGACCTGCGCCGGCTCATCTACGACCGCGGGCCGCTGCCGATCGGCCAGGCCAACCAGATCTTCGCCCAGGTCGCCGCCGCGCTCGACGCCGCCCACGCGCACGACCTGATCCACCGCGACGTCAAACCGGCCAACATCCTGCTGGCCGGCGACCACGTCTACCTGACCGACTTCGGCATCACCAAGCACCGCTCGTCGATCTCCGGGCTGACGCAGACCGACCAGTTCATCGGCACGCCCCGGTACATGTCGCCCGAGCAGATCAACAAGGAGCACATCGACGGCCGCTGCGACCAGTACGCGCTGGCCTGCGTCGTCTACGAGGCCCTGTCGGCGCGGCTGCCGTTCCAGCGCGAGAACGACATCGCGCTGCTCTGGGCCCACCTGGCCGAGCAGCCCACGCCGCTGTCGCAGATCAGGCCCGAGCTGCCGCCCCAGATCGACGCCGTGATGATGCGCGCGCTGGCCAAGTCGCCCGAGCAGCGCTACGCGACCTGCACCGAGTTCGTGACCGAGCTGCGCGACGCGATCAGCGGGCATCAGCTCGACCCGTTCGGCGGCCCGGGCTCGGGGCCCCACTACCTGGACGCGCCCGGGGCGAGCTCGGGACCGCGCGCGAACCAGCCGTTCGTGCCCCGCCCGACGTCGAGCCCGCACTCGGGCCCGCACGTCATGCCGCAGCTCCCCGCCCAGCCGGAGCGGCACGCGGCGGCGGCCCCGCCGGCGCGGCCCGCGAAGAAGAAGGGGCGTCCAGGCCGGATCCCGATCGTGGCCGCCACGCTGGTCGCCGCCGTCGCGGCGCTCGGGCTGGTCGCGTTCGTCATCATGGGCCACCAGGACGACACCTGGTCCCGCTACAAGACCAGCGCCGCCGCGCCGCTCACATTCGACTATCCGGGCGACTGGACGGTACGCACCCACCAGGACCTGTTCGCGATCGCCTCGCCGCAGGCCCCCGCGTTCGAGTCCCTGTTCGTGGCCGGCCCGGGCGCCGACTGGTCGAAGGTCTCCGAACTCGTCGCCGACGACCCCGAGGCCGCCTCCGGCATCTACGTCCAGGTCTCCGACACCCTCGACTCCAAGGGCAGCTCCGAGCAGATGAAGGCCAAGATGGAGGTCCTGCTGCCCGGCCAGGTCGACGTCGGCAAACCCGTGCAGGACCAGGCGGGCAACAGCCCCGCCACCCGCTTCGACGGCGCCCTGCACGACCCCGCCACCGGCACCCGGCTGGGCTTCGTGAGCTACGTGATCGACCGCCGGCCCAAGACCATGCTCGTCATGTACTTCTGCGCCAAGGCCACCTGCGACGACGCCACCCAGACGCGCATCAGGCAGAGCGTGCACGTCTCGTGACTTGTGACTCACTTGTGCCCGGCTTGACCTGGGTGTTCAAGGCGGGCACCCGCGGTCTACCCTCCGCGTGTGGGTATTCGTATCGTGATCGCGGACGATCAGGCGATGGTCAGGGCCGGGCTGCGCATGGTCGTCGACAGCGACCCCGGCATGGAGGTCGTCGGCGAGGCGGCCGACGGGCGTGAGGCCATCGCCGTGGCCCGGCGCACGCAGCCGGACATCGTCCTCATGGACATCTCGATGCCCAGGCTCGACGGCCTGTCGGCGGCCAGGGAGCTGCTCGACGCGCCGTCGCCGCCCAAGGTCATCACGCTGACCACGTTCGACACCGACGAGAACCTCTACGCCGCGCTGCGCGCCGGCACCAGCGGGTTCCTGCTGAAGGTCTCGCCGCCCGAGCAGCTCATCGAGGCGATCAAGGTGGTGCACGCCGGTGACGCGCTGCTCGACCCGGCCGTGACCAGCCGGGTGATCGCCACGTTCGCCGGGCGCGCCGAGCCGCGCCCCGCGCCCGCGCTGGCCGAGCTGACGCCGCGCGAGCTGGAGGTGCTGCGGCTGCTGGCGCGCGGGCTCACCAACGCGGAGATCGCCAGGGACCTGTACGTGGGGGAGGCCACGGTCAAGACGCACGTGGCGCGGGTGCTGATGAAGCTGTCGCTGCGCGACCGGGCACAGGCCGTGGTGTTCGCGTACGAGACCGGCGTCGTACGGCCCGGCGCCGCCTGACCGTCTCACCATGCGGGAGGGTTTGGTGAGGCATGGGGTGTCTGTGTGTATATTTTCCGTCATAGGGCGGTAGATACAGGAGATTCTTCATGCGATCGTTTCCCCGTGTGCTGTTCGACGAGGCTCACTGCGAGTCGTGGACCGTCCGGCGTGAGGTGGCCGAGGCCATCAACCCGGCCCATCCCGACGACAACAGCTACGCCCGCGCGGCCGGGCTGCTGCGGCATCTGGGGCACACGGTCGCCGCGCACACGGCGGGCGCCCTCGACGCCGGTGCGCTGGCGGAGCAGGACGTCCTGGTGATCGCGCATCCGTCGGGCGAGCGGTGGGAGCGCACGACCGGGCAGGGCAGCCCCGTCTTCGGCGCCGCCGAGCTGGACGCGATCCAGGAGTTCGTGGCCGGTGGCGGCGGCCTGGTGGTGCTGGCCGAGGAGGAACAGGACAAGTACGGCAACAACCTCGGTGAGCTGCTCGGCCGGTTCGGGGTGGAGGTCGTGCACGGCACCGTACGCGACCCGAAGCACGCGCACCGGGGCGTGGCCACCTGGGTGCTGGGGGAACGTTCCACCGCCGCCGGGCCGCTGGCCGGGGTGCGGTCGGCCTGCTTCTACCGGGCGGGCACCCTTCACGCGGACGGGGCCGACGTGCTGTTCACGACCTCGGCGGCGGCCGATCCCGCGGGCGCGCCGCTGGCCGTCGCGGTCCGGCACGGCCGGGGGCGCGTGGTCGTGTTCGCCGACTCCGACCTGTTCGGCGACGACTCCATCGAGGACTACGACCACCGCCGGCTCTGGGGCAACGTGATCACCTGGGCGGCCCGCGTGCCCGAGGCCGTGGACGGGTCCGAGGCTCGTGACGCGGCCAAGGCGGAGCTGTTCGCGCGGCTGAAGGCCGGGGTGGAGGAGCTGCGGCCGCTGCAGGTCAAGGACGGCTCGGTGCCGGAGGAGGGCAAGGAGCGGGCCAAGGCCCTGGTGGGGGAGATCGCGGCCCGCGTAGGCGAAATTTCGGGATATTTCGCGCATGATGCCGCCTACCTCCAGGCCGTACGGGACGACCTGGCCCAGTGGGCCGAGCAGGACCTGGGCGTGCCCGACTTCCTCGACTCCCTTGACCTGTTCCACCCCGACACCCAGCGCGAGGACGGCCTGGAGCACGTCGTGGTGTTCCCCATGTACACCCAGAACGGCAACCCGAACCGCAACCTGGAGGCGGTCTGGATCCGGACGATCTGGCCGGACTGGCTGGCCCGGCTGGAGGCGGGCGGCTACGACAACCCGATGTTCGTGCCGATCGCGTTCGAGGACTTCACCTCCGGTTACGACACGCACTCGGCCGTGCTGTTCCCCGAGACCGTCGCGGTGCGCCGGGCGCCCGAGCGGTTCACCTGGGGC
Source organism: Nonomuraea solani (assembly GCF_900108335.1). Taxonomy (GTDB): domain Bacteria; phylum Actinomycetota; class Actinomycetes; order Streptosporangiales; family Streptosporangiaceae; genus Nonomuraea; species Nonomuraea solani. The sequence continues at coordinate 591,834 of NZ_FNVT01000005.1, read as the reverse complement.
GGCATCTTCGCCGACCGGGAGGCCGCCCGGTTCCGGCGGGTGGCCAGGGCCGCCGTCGAGACGCTCAAGCTCGACCTGCCGCCCGACGCCGACCGGCTGCTGGCCTCGCAGCAGCTCGCGCAGGACACGTTCGTGCTGTGGGACCTGGTGCACGACCGTACGCACAGCCATGGCGACCTGCCGTTCGACCCGTTCATGATCAAGCAGCGGATGCCGTACTGGCTGTACTCGCTGGAGGAGCTGCGCTGCGACCTGACCGCGTTCGGTGAGGCCGTCAAGCTGGAGGGGCAGGGGGTGCCGCACGCGCGGTACGTGCAGCACGCGATCCTGTTCGACCGGCTGTTCAGGTTCCCGATCACCGGCGAGCGGGTGCGGAACTACGACGGGCTCGGCGGGCAGCTGCTCTTCGCGTACCTGCACCGCAACGACATCGTGCGGTGGACCGACAACCGGCTCACGATCGACTGGGAGCGGGTCGCGGACGGGGTGGCCGACCTGCGCGGGGAGGTCGAGAAGCTGTATCGCGACAGCATCGACCGGTCCAAGCTGGCGCACTGGCTGGCGGCGCACGAGCTGGTGGGCTCGTACGTGGCCCCGCATCCGGCCTCCGTCTGGGCCAAGGGGATCGCGGCGCTGCCGGAGGAGCAGAAGGCCAAGGTGGACGCGGTGCTGGCGGACGAGTTCCCGCTGAGCATGTTCTACGAGGCACTGCGCCGTAAGCTGACCGATGTGGTCGAATCGACTAAGGGACTCCGAGCATGATCATTCTGGTTACCGGGGCCGGAGGGCCCACAGGTGAGGCCGTTTCCGGATATTTCCGGAAACAGGGGCACACGGTGATCGGGGTCGACAAGCAGGACGTGGACCTGCTCGACCGCGCCGCCGTACAGGACCTGGCCGATCGCGTCGAGCGCGAGCACGGCCGCGTGGACGGCGTCGTGCACCTGGTCGGCGGCTGGCGCGGGTCCGGCTCGTTCGCCGAGACCAGCCTCGACGACTGGGACCTCCTGCACGACCTGCTGATCCGTACGCTCCAGCACGTGTCGCTGGCCTTCGAGCCGCTGCTGCGCCGCAGCGACCGCGGCCGCTTCGTGATCGTCTCGGCGCAGGCGGCCGGACGGCCCACCGCCGGCGGCGCCGTCTACGCGGCGGCCAAGGCGGCGGCCGAGGCGTGGACGCTCTCGCTCGCCGACGCGCTGCGCGACACCGGCTCCGCGGCGACCATCCTGGTCGTCAAGGCCCTGGTGAACGACGCCATGCGGGCCGAGAAGCCCGAGGCGCGCTTCTCCGGCTTCACCGACGTCGACGACCTGGCGGCGGCCATCGGCGGGCTCTACGACCGCCCGGCGGCAGAGATCAACGGCACCCGATTGGACCTCACTTCTTGACTCCCCGGCACGACCCCAGCATCAAGGCGTTCGCCAGCGACAACTACGCCGGCGTGCACCCCGAGATCCTCCAGGCCATCGCCACGGCCAACGGCGGTCACCAGACCGCCTACGGCGACGACGTCTACACCGAGGCGCTGCGGGAGGTCTTCCAGCGGCACTTCGGCGCGGGGGCGCGGGTGTGGCCGGTGTTCAACGGCACCGCCGCGAACGTCGTCTCCCTGCGCGCCATGACCGCCCCCTGGGAGGCGGTCATCTGCGCGGAGACCGCCCACATCCACACCGACGAGGGCGGCGCCCCCGAGGTGATCGGCGGCATCAAGCTGCTGACCGTGCCCACGCCGGACGGCAAGCTCACGCCCGAGCTGATCGACCGGCAGGCGTGGGGCTTCGGCGACGTGCACCGCGCCCAGCCGAAGGTGGTGTCCATCTCCAACACCACCGAGCTGGGCACCCTCTACACCCCCGAGGAGATCGCCGCGATCTGCGCGCACGCCCACGGCCTGGGCCTGCTCGTGCACCTCGACGGCTCGCGCCTGACCAACGCGGCCGCCGCGCTGGACGTACCGCTGCGGGCGCTGACCACCGACGCGGGCGTGGACGTGCTCTCCTTCGGCGGCACCAAGATCGGCCTGCTGTACGGCGAGGCCGTCGTCGTGCTCAACCCGGAGGCGGCCCACGGGATCGACTACATCCGCAAGACGTACATGCAGTTGTCGTCGAAGATGCGGTTCGTGTCGGCGCAGTTCGAGGCGCTGCTGTCGGGCGACCTGTGGCTGCGCAACGCCCGGCAGGCCAACGCCATGGGACGGCGGCTGGCCGAGGCCGTGGGCGGCATCCCCGGCGTGGAGCTGTCCAGGGCGGTCGAGGCCAACGCGGTGTTCGCGATCCTGCCCAAGGACGTGAGCGAGCGGCTGCGCAAGCGGTTCCGGTTCTACACCTGGAACGAGGCGACGGGGGAGGTGCGGTGGATGTGCGCGTTCGACACGACGGAGGAGGACGTGGACGCCTTCGCCGCCGCCCTCGCCGAGGAAATGGCCTTCTGAAGCCCTAACCGTGCTTCAGGGCCAGGCGGGCGGCTTGGCGGCCGCCCATGCCGTGCGCCCCCGGGCCCGGCGGGGTCGAGGACGAGCAGAGGAACACCCCCGGCAGCGGAGTGCGCCACGGTGCCGGGGACCAGACCGGGCGGCGGACGAACTGGCCCAGGCTCGCCAGCCCGCCCCCGATGTCGCCGCCCACCAGGTTGGGGTTGGCCGCCTCCAGCTCGGCGGGCCCCATCGCGTGCCTGGCCAGCACGCGGTCGCGGAAGCCGGGCGCGTAGCGCTCGATCTGGGTCTCGATGGCGTCGGTCATGTCGGCCCGCGAGCCGTTCGGGACGTGGCAGTAGGCCCACAGCGTGTGCCCGCCCCGCGTCGGATCGGCCGCGTAGGGCTGGACGAGCAGCACGTAGGGGCGGGGCGAGTGCCGGCCCGCGGCCATCTCCGCCTCGCTGAGCGCGATCTCCTCCAGAGTCCCGCCCAGGTGCACCGTGCCCGCCCCGGCCACCGCCGGATCCCGCCACGGCACCGGCCCGTCCAGGGCCCAGTCGAGCTTGAACACCCCCGGCCCGTAGCGGTAGCGCTCCAGCCCGCGCCGGTAGCCGTCCGGCAGATCGGCCATCGCGAGCAACTGCCTGGGCGTCACGTCGAGCACCACGATCGGCGCGTCCAGCTCCGCGAGCCGGCGCACCCGGTGGCCGCCGACCGCCTCACCGCCGAGCGACCTGAGCTCGGCCACGAGCGCGTCGGCCAGCACCTGCGAGCCGCCCCGCACCAGCGGCCAGCCCACCAGGTGGGCCAGCGCGCCCAGCAGCAGGCCGTAGCCGGCCGTGATGGGGGCGCGCAGGTCGAGCATCGAGTGCGCGGCCATGCCCGCGATCAGCGCCCGCCCCTCCACGGTGCGGAACGCCCGCCGGGCGAACGTCGTGGCGGGCAGTGCGCCCGCGAGCCCGAACCTGGCCGCCTGCGCGAAGGTCTTGAGCGGCACGTGCCACGGCCCCAGCGGCTGGAGCAGCAGATCCACCAGCGGGAACCCGGCTTCGGCCGCCGCCCCCGCGCTCGCCAGCCACGCGCGCCCGTCGCGCCCGAGCCCTTCGGCGGTGCGCCGCGCGTCGCGGTGCACGAGCACGGCGGGCCGCCCGTCGAGCGGATGCGCCACGGCCACCGGCGGATGGGCGAACTCGACGCCCTTCAGCGCCAGCTCCCTGAACGCCGGCGAGGCCACCGCCATCGCCATCACGGTCGCGCCCAGATCGTGCACCCGCCCGGGGAGCGTCAGCTCGGCGGAGCGCAAGCCGCCGCCGAACCGTTCGGCCGCCTCCAGCAGCAGCACCTTGCGCCCGGCGCGGGCCAGCGTGACGGCGGCGACGAGCCCGTTGGGCCCCGAGCCCACGACGACCGCGTCGGCGCTCATCGCCTACTGGGGTTTCAGAATCGTCGGAAGGGGCTTGGCGCCCCGCTTGGCCAGCAGTTCCGTCATGAGCTTGATCTCACCGCTCTGCCCGGTGACGATCTTCTGCGCCATGCTGACCACCTCACCGCGGGTGGACAGTTTGAGCAGGCCCTCGGCCATCTGCACCCCGCCCTCGTGGTGGCGGATCATGAGCTGCAGGAACAACACCTCGGCCGGCGTGCCCGGCGCCGCCGCCCTGAGCCTGGCCAGCTCGCCGGGCGTGGCCATGCCGGGCATGGGCCCGGGCGCGGCGGCGGTGCCACCGTGGCCGTGGCCGGCCATCCAGGCCATCGGCCGCTGGTCGGTCGCCTGGGTGAGCTGCCACTGCTCCAGCCAGCCCATGAACATGCCGCGCTGGGTCGACTGGGTGTTGATGATGTCGAAGGCCAGGTTGTCGATCTCCTTGGCGGGGTCGTCGTCACGGATCGTGAACGCCATGTCGACGGCCTGCGCGTGATGCGTGGCCATGTCACGGGCGAACCCGGCCTCCGGCGAGTTGTCGCCGGGCATGCCGTCGCGGCCGAACAGCAGGAACGCGGCCACGGCGAGCACCAGCACGCCGCAGACGATCAGGATGGGTCTCATCACGGGCTTTTCCATGGCCCGTCCAGCGTACCCACCTGGGGGAGCGCTCGTGATCGGACCCTTATAAGCCTCTTATTCTCCACATACGCCTGGAGGGCATAGGGTGACCCGGAGTTGGTACGCCGATGGAGGAACGATGATTAAGGAGAAGGCGCAGGCGAGGCGCGAGCATCTGCAGAAGATGCGTGCCGAGCAGCAGCGCAAACAGCGCCGCGCCGCGCTGCTCATGTGGGGAACGGGCGGGCTCATCATCGTCGTGCTCGTCGGCGTGGTCGGCTTCTATCTCGTGAAGCAGGCCGCGGAGACCTCCCTCGACGCGGTGTCCAGCACCAAGTACGACGCCGGTCAGCACGTGTGGAAGCAGGTGACGTACAAGGAGACCCCGCCGGTCGGTGGTGAGCACAACAACTACTGGCAGCAGTGCGCGATCTACGACAAGCCGATCCACAGTGAGCACGCCGTGCACTCGCTGGAGCACGGGGCGGTCTGGATCACCTACAAGCCCGACCTGCCCAAGGCGCAGATCGACCAGCTCAAGGAGGTCGCGTCGTCCACGGGGCAGCAGGACTACATGCTGATGAGCCCGTTCCCCAACCTGCCGTCGCCGATCGTGGTGTCGTCGTGGGGACACTCGCTCAAGCTGACCAACCCGCAGGACCCGAAGCTGGGGGCGTTCATCAAGCGCTACCAGAACGGCCCCGACACCCCTGAGAAGGGCGCCACCTGCGGCGGCGAGAACGCGATCACCACCACGTCCGACCAGGCTCCGCTGCCGCCCGAGCCCACCGGCCAGCAGCAGCAGGCGCCGACGGAGACCATCTCCCCGACGCCCAGCCAGTCGCAGAAGTAGGAAAGCAGGGCCCGGCCCCGGCCGGGCCCTGACGTTCGCCGTCAGGCGGAGCCGATCGACAGGGGTCGATCAGCAGGGGTCGATCAGCAGGCCGTGACGGGCGCGGGCGTACTCCTCGTAGGAGATCAGGCCGTCGCCGTCCGCGTCGGCCCTGCCGAAGGCGGCCGTCAGGTCGGTGCCGGCGCGGCTCCACACGGAGCGGAACTCCGCGGCCGTGATCCGGCCGTCCCCGTCGCGGTCGGCGGCGTCGAACGTGGCCCGGCAGATCGGCTCCAGCACCTTGTCCAGCGTGCCGGTGAGGACCAGGGTCTCGAAGGACCCGATGTACTCGCTCAGGCTGATCCGCCCGTCGCGGTCGGTGTCGAGGGCGCGGGCGTGGACGTCCCAGGCGTTGAGGTACGCGTCGACCACCGCCTCGCCCTCCGGCGTCTCGGCGGGCACGCCCGTCTGCGTGAGCCGGCGCTGGGCCAGGGCCATGTAGTCGTACCTGGTCAGGAATCCGTCGCCATCGGTGTCCAGGTCGTGGAAATTGCGCTCGGCGCTCTCCGGGGACATCACCACTCCGATCGTTACGTTGAGTAGCTGATCGCAACTTAGAGTAACGCTCCGAGTGGCGGATGGACAGGGGGTCAGGCCAGCACGTCCGCCGGCGCCGTCCACTCCAGGCCGTGCGCCTCTGCGACCGGGCGGCTCGTCAGGCGGCCCTCGTGCGTGCTCAGGCCGAGCGCCAGCGCCCGGTCCTCGCGCATGGCGCGCTGCCAGCCCAGGTCGGCGATGGCCAGCGCGTACGGGAGCGTGACGTTGGTCAGCGCGAACGTCGAGGTGTGCGGCACGGCGCCGGGCATGTTCGCCACGCAGTAGAACAGCGACCCGTGCACCCGGTAGGTCGGCCGCTCGTGCGTGGTCGGCCGCGAGTCCGCGAAGCAGCCGCCCTGGTCGATCGCGATGTCCACCAGCACGGAGCCCGGCTTCATCCGGCTCACCAGGTCGTTGCCCACCAGCTTGGGAGCCTTGGCGCCGGGCACCAGGACCGCGCCGATGACCAGGTCGGCCTCCAGGACCGCGTGCTCGATCTCCAGCGTGTTGGAGGCGACCGTCTGGCAGTGGCCCTGGTAGATCACATCGGCCTGGCGCAGCTTGTCGATGTTGTTGTCGAGCAGCAGCACCTCGGCCTGCATGCCGAGGGCGATGGCGGCCGCGTTCATGCCGGACACCCCCGCGCCGATCACGACGACGTGCGCCGCGCGCACGCCGGAGACGCCGCCCATCAGCACGCCCCTGCCGCCCTCCGAGCGCATCAGATGGTAGGCGCCCACCTGCGGCGCCAGCCGGCCCGCGACCTCGGACATCGGCGCCAGCAGCGGCAGCGTGCCGTTCGGGGCCTGGACGGTCTCGTAGGCGACCGCGGTGCAGCCCGAGTCGAGCAGCGCCCGCGTGCAGGCGTCGGAGGCGGCCAGATGCAGGTACGTGAACAGCACCTGCCCCTTGCGCAGCCGGTGGTACTCCTCCGCCACCGGCTCCTTGACCTTCATCACCAGGTCGGCCACGCCCCAGAGCTCGTCGGCCTCAGGGACCAGGACGGCCCCGGCGGCGGTGAAGTCGGCGTCCGGGATCGCCGAGCCGGCGCCCGCGTCGCGCTCGACGAAGACCTGATGGCCGTGGCGCACGAGTTCGTGCACGCCGGCCGGGGTCAGCGCCACCCGATATTCGCTGTTCTTGAGTTCTCGCGGAACACCGACCTTCATGGCGAACTCTTCTCGGCAAGAGGCGATCCTGCCTCCATTCTTCCTCTCATCTCACGGATCGGTGAGGATTGCCCGGCTGATTACCCCGCTGCGCCTTCTCCTCGATAAGCTCACCGGCAGCCCGAACGTCAGGATGGGATCGTCACCGATGGACAAGCCGGAAGAGCCGCCACCCGCGGACCCGGGGGAGCCCAAGGCGAGCAGACTCACCACCATCGTGTTGATCGTCTCGCTCGTTCTCGTCGTGCTCGTCGCAGGCGTGCTCGGCACGGTCGCGGTCCTCATGACGAGGAGCCCCGACACGCCCCTGTTAGGCGGCGTGCCGCCGCAGACCCTGGCCGTGCCGATCCACTTCGCGCCCGTCAGGGAGACCAAGACCGCGCCGTGCCCCGGTGACCCGGCCGTGCTCGACGCGGAGCAGCGCACCTGCTATCTGCTCGAAGACGGCGTCACGGTCGAGGCCGTGCAGCGCATCGAGCCGGTGCGCGAGAAGGACGGCCAATACTCCGTGCGCATCGCGATCGCGCCCAGGTTCAAGGAGCGGCTGGTCCAGCTCATCGACGAGCAGGTGGCCGAGCAGCGGCAGGTGGCCATCGTGCTGGCCCCCGCGCAGGCCGACCAGCCCAAGACCGTGGTGGCCGCCCCCGTCGTCACCCAGCAGATGGACGGCGACAGCATCAGCATCGCCGGCTTCACCAAGAACGACGCCGACGCGCTGGTGGCCCGCCTGCTGGGCACCACGCCGAGCGCCGGCACCCCGTCCACGGGCCCGACAGCGGGCCCCACAGCGGGCCCCACAGCGGGCCCCACAGCGGGCCCGACCGGCACCGGCACGTCGTCCCAACCGGCCGCCACGCCGGGCGGCCAGGGGAACCCTCCCGGCTCGACCAACCAGCAGACGGGCCCGACCGGCACCTCGGGGACCGCGCCCGCGATCGGCGGCCAGGGCACCCCCGACAAGCGCTACGCGAGCTGCAAGGAGGCCGTGGCGGCCGGCGACGGGCCCTACTACAAGGGCACGCACCAGGAATACGGCTGGTACACCGACGTCGACAACAACGGCGTGGCCTGCAACAGCGCCGACATCCGCTGACCCCCGCATTCCGCCCCTCACCACGACTCCCCGCTCCGCCGCACTCCGGCGGGGTCTTTCGGAAGGAAAGGGAGGGCGAAAGGCCGGAACCGGCCTCCCCGCCTTCCTCCCAAGCGAAGTGTGGCGGGGAAGGGATGAACGCAGGGGTCAGCCGAACAGGTCCTCCAGCCAGTCGATGCCGAAGTAGGCCAGGAAGATCACCGTGACCGCCCAGAGCAGCCAGGGAATCTCCGAGAAGCGCCCCTTGACCGCCTTGATGAGCGTGTAGACGATCACGCCCGCCCCGACTCCGTTCGTGATCGAGTACGTGAACGGCATCAGCGCGATCGTCAGGAACGCCGGCACGGCCAGGTCCAGGTCGTCCCAGGGCACGTTCCGGCTCTGCGTCATCATCAGCGCCCCGACCAGCACCAGCGCGGGCGCGGCCGCCGCGGCGGGCACCACCGCCGCCAGCGGGGTGAACAGCAGCGTCAGCCCCAGCAGCGCCCCCGTCACCACGCTGGCCAGGCCGGTACGCGCCCCCTCGCCGACACCGGCGGCCGACTCCACGAAGACGGTGTTCGCCGAGGAGCTCACCGAGCCGCCCACCATGCCCGCCACGCCGTCCACGGTCAGGATCCGGCCCAGCCGGGGCACCCGGCCCCGTTCGTCCACGAGCCCGGCCTCGTCGCTGACGCCGATGATCGTCCCCATGGCGTCGAAGAAGCCGGACAGCACCAGCGTGAACAGCACCACGGCCGCCGTCAGCGCCCCCGCCGTGGCGAACCCGCCGAACAGGTCGAACGCGCCCACCAGCCCGAAGTCCGGCGCCGAGACCAGCGACTCCGGCACGCGCGGCGTGACCACGCCCCAGGCTCCGGGGGCGATGGGGGTCAGGGAGTTCACCAGGATGGCCAGGAGCGCGGTGACGGCGATGCTGATGAGGATGGCGGCCGGGATCCTGCGGACGTACAGGAGGATCATCAGGAGCAGGCCGAAGCAGAACACCGCGACCGGCCAGCCCGCGAGGTGGCCGGTGGCGCCGAGTTGCACGGGCGTGCCCGCGCCCGGTGCGACGAAGCCCGCGTCCACGAGCCCGATCAGCGCGATGAACAGCCCGATCCCGACGCTGATCGCGTGTTTGAGCGCCAGCGGGATCGCGTTCATGATGAGCGTGCGCAGGCCCGTCACGGCCAGCAGGATGATCACGAAGCCTTCGAGCACCACCAGGCCCATGGCCTGTGCCCACGTCATGTGCGGGGCGGCCTGGTAGGCGACCACCGCGTTCAGGCCGAGCCCGGCGGCCAGGGCGAAGGGGGCGTTGCCGACGAAGGCCATGAGCAGCGTGGAGATCGCCGCGGCCAGCGCCGTGGAGGTGGTCAGCTCGCCGATCGAGAGCCGGGCGCCGGTGATGTCCCTGGCCCCGGCCAGGATGATCGGGTTGAGCAGGATGATGTAGGCCATGGCCACGAACGTGGTGAGGCCGCCCCGCACCTCACGGCCGACGGTGGTGCCCCGCCCGGTCAGCTCGAAAAATCTGTCGAGCACCGCCATTCCCCCCTTGTGATCAGGGGGAATGCCGGATTGCTACCCGGTGGGCGCGGAGATCAAGCCTTCTCGTGCCGTCCGTGGCCGACCAGGGCGACGAACTCGTCGAGCTTGATCTTGCCGTCGCCGTCCCTGTCGGCCGACTGGATGAACGCCTCGATCTCGCTCTCGGAGGCGCCCTGCCCGCCCAGCGCCTCGTTGGCCTTCCTGATCTCCTCGGCGGTCAGCAGGCCGTCGCCGTCGGCGTCGAAGCGCCTGAACTCCGCCTCCGCCGCTTCACGCGCGCTTGCCATCGAATTTCCCCCTAGTCGAAGCTGTCGAACAAGGCGATATCTTCCGGCCTAATCGGAACGCGAGTCAACCGAAGTCCGGTGGCCGCTCTGACGGCGGCGGCGATGGCGGGGGTGGAGGAGAGGGTCGGAGGCTCGCCGGCGCCGCGCAATCCGTACGGAGCCGCCGGGTCGGCGTTTTCGAGAATTTTCATCGTCATGGGCGGCATGTCGAGGATGGTGGGGATGAGATAGTCCGTGAACGACGGGTTCAGCACCCGGCCCTCGCGGATCTGGACCTCCTCCATGAGCGCCAGGCCGAGCCCCTGCGCGGTCCCGCCCTGGATCTGGCCCTCCAGCGCCTGCGGGTTCAGGATCCGCCCGACGTCCTGCACGGCCGCCAGCTCGACCACCTTGACCAGGCCCAGCTCCACGTCCACGTCCACCACGGCGCGGTGCACGCACAACGCGAGCTGGGTGTGCGAGTCGCCCTGCCCGGTCTCCGGATCGAGCGGGAACGTGGGCCGGTGCCGGAACTCCCGCGTCTCCTCGATCGGCCCGAACCGCGCCAGCGCCTCCCCGGCGGGCAGCCCCTTGAACCGCTCGCGCACGGCCTCGCAGGCGGTCTTCACCGCGCCGCCGGTGACGTACGACTGCCGGGAGGCCGACGTCGAGCCCGCCGAGCCGACCGTGGTGTCGGCGGTGGCCACGGTGACGTTCTCGACGCCCAGTTCGGTGCGCGCGATCTGGGCCTGCAGCGTCACCAGTCCCTGGCCCACCTCCGCCGCCGCCGTGTGCACGGTGACGTGCGGCTGCCCGCCCACCAGCTCGGCCCGCACCCGGGCCGTGGAGAAGTCGTCGAACCCCTCCGAGAAACAGATGTTCTTGATCCCCACCCCGTAGCCGATCCCGCGCCGCACCGACTCGCCATGGGTGGTCTGGGAGACGCCGCCGGGCAGCGCCCGCAGGTCCTTCGCCGGTTCCCCGGCCGGCAGCGGCATGGCCTCCAGGTCGCGCAGCATCTCCGCGAGCGGCGCCGGGGAGTCGATCACCTGGCCGGTGATCAGGTGCGAGCCCTGGGAGACCGCGTTGCGCACGCGGATCTCGATGGGCGACAGGCCGCACGCCTCGGCCAGGCGGTCCATCTGCGACTCGTACGCGTAGCACGCCTGCACCGCGCCGAAGCCGCGCATCGCGCCGCAGGGCGGGTTGTTGGTGTAGACGCCGGTGGCCGTCACCCGCACGTTCGGCACCTCGTACGGCCCCGCCCCCAGCGACGCGGCGTTGCCCACGACCGCGGGGGAGGAGGAGCAGTAGGCGCCGCCGTCCAGCAGGATGTCGGCCTTGACGTACACCAGGCGGCCGTCGCGAGTGGCCCCGTGTTCGTAGCGCATGCTGGCCGGGTGGCGGTGCACGTGGCCGAAGAACGACTCCTCGCGACCGTAAACGATCTTGACGGGGCGGTCCAGGCGCAGGGCCAGCATGCAGGCGTGGATCTGCATCGACAGGTCCTCGCGGGCGCCGAACGCGCCGCCGACGCCCGACAGCGTCAGCCGCACCTTGTCCTGGGGCAGGCCCAGGCAGGGGGCGAGCTGGTCGCGGTCCACGTGCAGCCACTGGGTGGCGATGTACAGGTCCACGCCGCCGTCCTCGGCGGGCACCGCCAGGCCGGACTCGGGGCCGAGGAAGGCCTGGTCCTGCATGCCGACCTCGTACTCGCCGGTGACCACCACGTCGGCCTCGAAGGTGTCGCCGCGGCGCACCGGCTGGTGGCGGACGAAGTGCTCCGACTCGCGGGGGTCGGTGACGGCTCTGCGGGGCTCGTACTCGACCACGATCGCCGCGGCCGCCCTGCGGGCCGTCTCCGGATGGTCGGCCGCCACCAGTGCCACCGGCTCGCCCTGGTAGCGGACCTGGTCGATGGCCAGCACCGGTTGGTCCTTGTGCTCCAGGCCGTAGAACTTCACGCCCGGCACGTCCTCGTGCGTCAGCACGGTGAACACGCCGGGGATCCGCAGCGCCGGGCCCACGTCGATCGAGCGGATCCACGCCGACGGGTGCGGGCTGCGCAGCGTCACGCCCCACACCATGCCGTCGAGCCACAGGTCGGAGGCGTAGGCGAACTCGCCGGTCACCTTGAGCGCCGCGTCGGGCCGCCGCGCGCTCTCGCCGACGCCCTGGCTCGTGGTCGTGTGCACGGTCTCCGTCATCTTCCGAGTAGAGCACCGGCGACCCGGCCCCTCCTATGCGCCCGACGTGAAATCCCGGTCAGCGGTTGTCATATCGGGCTTGTATATTCCTCCAAGTGCGCATCTCTGACCTGCTGGCCATCGACGACCTGCGCCTCACGCTGCTCACCGGCGACCCCTCGCGCGAGTTCGGCACCGTCCATATCACCGACCTGCCCGAGCCGGGCCGCTACCTGGGCGGCGGCGAGCTGGTCCTGACGGGGATGATGTGGTGGCACGCTCCAGAGGACTCGGCCCGGTTCGTGGCCGCGCTGGCCGAGGCGGGCGTCGCCGCGCTCGGCGCCGGGCAGGCGTGGCTCGGCCACGTGCCCGCCGACCTGGTGGCCGCCTGCGCGGCCGCCGACCTGCCGCTGGTCGAGGTGCCGACGGAGGTGTCGTTCCGTACGCTGGCCGAGCGGGTCGGGCCGCGCCTGGCGGGCGACGTACGCGACGCGCTCGGGCGCCACCGCCGGCTGGTCGCGGCCATCGCGGAGGGCGCCGACCTCCGCGAGCTGTTCGAGCTGACCGCCGCCGAGCTGGGCGTGACGGGTGCCGTCCTGTCCGCCTCGGGCGAGGTGATCGTGGGCACGGCCGCCGATCCGGTACGCCTGGCGAAGGCCTACCTGACGGCGCCCCGGCTGCCGGCCCAGGTCGGCGAGCACACGATCTTCGCGGTCGGGCGCGGGCACCGTGCCGCGGGCTGGGCGCTGGCCTGCGACGGCGAGCTGCTCAGCCGGGCCGACCTGGGCTACGAGCTGGCCGCCTGCGTGGGCCTCGAACGCAGCCGCATGGAGGAGGGCCACCGGGTCGAGCGCCGCCTGACCGAGCAGCTCATCGCCGCCGCGCTGGGCGAGGCCGACGTGGCGCAGCTCAGCGCCGGGCTGCGGACGTGCGGGATCGACGCGGCGCAGCCGTACGCGATCGTCAACGCCACCGCCCCCAGGCCGGGCGCCACCCGCGGCCCCGACCCCGCGACGCTGGGCGGCCAGGTCGTGGAAGAGCTGCTCGGCCGCGAGGTCGTAGCGGCCGCCGGGGCCGCTGGGGCCACTGGGACCATTGGGGCTGTTGGGCCCGACGGTGCCGTCGCCGTGGTTCCCCTGCGCGGGCGTACCACCGGTGAGCTGGCCGAGCGGCTGCGCGCCGGTGCCGAGGTGCTGGCCGCGCTGCCCGACACCCGCGTCTGCGTCGGCCTCAGCGGCGCGCTGACCGGCGCCGCCGCCGTCAAGGGCGGCGTCGAGGAGGCCGGCCACGCCCGCCGCCTGGCCGAGGCCCGTGGCGGCGGCGTGGTGACCAGCGACGAGATCTACACGCACGCGCTGCTGCTGGCCACGGTGCCGGGCGACGTGCGCCGCTCGTTCACCGACCGCCTGCTGTCGCCGCTGCTCGACTACGACCGCGGGCACCAGTCCGAGCTCGTACGCACACTGGGCGTCTTCCTCGACTGCGCGGGCTCGTGGAACGCCTGCGCCGAACGGCTCCATGTGCACGTCAACACCGTGCGCTACCGCGTACGCAGAATCGAGGAGCTCACCGGCCGCGACCTGTCCACGATGGCCGACCGCGTCGACTTCTTCCTGGCCCTCAGGGACAGATGACGGACTTGGCCGCGAGCGCCTCGCCTACGGCGTTCTGCTCCGCCCTGAGCCGCCGCTCCCAGCGGTCGTAACCGAGCCCGCCGCCCGCGGCGACGGCCTCGCCGAGGTGGCGCAGCGCCTGGTCGAGCCGGCCCAGCAGCCGATAGGTCCGCACCAGCCCGATCTGGGAGCGCAGCCGCCCGACCGCGTACCCGGTCGTCAGCAGCATGTCCCTGGCCCGCTGGAAGTGCGGCAGGGCCGCCCGCGGATCGTCCTGCTCCAGGTGCAGCTCGCCCAGGTGGAAGCGGACCTGCGCCTCCTGGAAGAGGTCGCCCGACTCCTGGGTCTTGCGCAGGGCTTCGTGCAGGGTCGTACGCGCCTGCTCCAGACGCCCGAGGCCCTTGAGCGCGTCTCCCCGGATGAGCAGGGAGAACCGCACGCCCACGTCCGCGCCGATCTTCGTGGCGAGCGTGAGCTGGCGTTCCGCCCAGGGGAGCGCCTCCTCGAAACGCCGCGCCGTGACGAGGGCGCCGGCCAGGTTGCCCATCGTCTTCTGCTCCTCGAAGCCGTCGCCGATCTTCCTGGCCAGTGCCAGCTCGGCCTGCAGATGCTCCACGGCCTCGTCCGTGCGCATCACCATGCGCAGATAGGCCGAGATGCCCGCGTGCGCCTGCATGGCGCCCCGCTCGTCGCCCAGCCGCTCGCTGACCCGCAGGGCCAGCGTGTTCAGCTCCACCATCGTCACCATCGCGTTGACCCGCTGCTGGTGCCAGAGCAGGCTGAAGGTGAGGTTCGCGCCGAGCCCGGCGATCGTGTCGTCGGCCGAGGCGAGGGCCTGGCGGGCCGCCGCGTTCAGGATCGGCTCCTGCTCCACCAGCCACGCGTGCGCCTCCTCAGGGCCGGAGACGGCGTGCGGGACCGCTTCCACATGCCACCCCGGCTGTACGCGGTGCGGATCCGTGACGCCGCTGGCCCGGCGGACGGAGGCGGTGTAGTACAGCAGCGCCCGCGTCAGCGCCTCCTCGGCGCCCTCCGGCCGCAGCTCGCCGGCGAACAGGCGGACGAGGTCGTGCGGCTGGTAGCGGTCGTGGCCGGTGCGGTCGAGCAGGTGGGCGTCCACCAGCCGCTCCAGGGCCGGCTCCGCCTCCTCGGGGCTCGTGCCGAGCAGCGCGCCCGCGACCTCCGCCGTCACCTCGGGCACGTGCAGCAGGCCCAGCAGGGCCAGGGTACGGGCGGCCAGCCGGTCGACGGGCCGCGAGCCGCGTTCCAGCGCGGTGTGGCTGGAGGCCAGGCTGGAGCGGACGGCCAGGTCGCCCGCGGCCAGCTCGTGCAGCCGCCGCCGCTCGTCGCTCAGGCGGGCGGCCAGCGCCGCGACGCTCCAGCCGGGGCGGCCGGCCAGGCGTGCCCCGGCGATGCGCAGGGCCAGCGGGAGGCCGTCGCACAGGCGTACCAGCCTGGCCGTCTCGCCCGCGTCGGCCGAGACCCGGCCCGTGCCCGCGAGCCTGGCCAGCATCGTGGCCGACTCCTCGGGCGTCATCCGGCCGAGCTCCAGCTGGTCGGCCTCCTCGCTCCAGGTCATGGTCTCGCGGCTGGTCACCAGGAGCGCGCTGCCGTAGGGGGTGGCCAGCAGCGGCCGGATCTGCGCCAGGTCGGCGGCGTCGTCGAGGAGGGCCAGCACGCGCCGGTCGTGCAGGCGGCTGCGCCACAGGGCGGCCGCCTCGTCGAGGTCGGCGGGCACGGAGTCGGGCGGCACGCCGAGGCCGCGCAGGAACCGTCCGAGCACGTCGAGCGCGGTGAGCGCGGGCATGTCGGGGGTGGCGCCCCGGCAGTTCACGTAGAGCTGCCCGTCGGGGAAGTGATCCTTGGCGAGGTGGGCGGCCTGGGCGGCCAGGGTCGACTTGCCCACGCCGGCCGGCCCCGTGACGATCACCAGGGGGCGCGGGTGCGCGTCGTCCCCGGGCGTCAGCCGCGCCTCCAGCCGGCGAAGCTCCCGCGACCTGCCCACGAACTCCGCCGGCGGCCGCGGCAACTGGTACGGCACCGCCGGCCGCTCGGCCGCCTCACCGGCCCCCTTATCCGCCCTCAGGACCATCGCGTGGCAGTCGCGCAGTCCTTCGCCGGGCGACACGCCCAGCTCATCGGCCAGCACGGTCCGGCCCTCCTCGTAGACCTCCAGGGCCTCGGCCCGGCGGCCCGAGCGGAACAGGGCCGTCATCAGCAGCTCACGAACCCGCTCGCGCAAGGGATGGTGATGGGTGAGGTCGCGCAGCTCATCGATGGTCTCCTGGTGGCGGCCCAGGCGTAACAGGCTCTCCGCGCGGCTCTCCAGCGCCGTCAGCCGCGACTGCTCCAGCCGCGCACGCTCCTTGGCGGCGAACGGGCCGGGCAGCCCGCTCAGAGCCGTGCCCCGCCACAGCTCCAGGGCCTCGCCGAGCAGGCACACCGCCTGGAGGTCGTCGCCCTTGTGCCGCGCGCCCTGGGCCTCGCTCAGCCGCTCGGCGAACACCAGCGCGTCCACCTGATCGGGCCGCAGGCCGAGAACGTATCCGGCCGGCGTGCCCGCCAGCAGCCGCGACGGCTCGCGCCGCCGCCGATCGGGCTCAAGGGCGCGGCGCAGGCCGGCGATGTAGGTGTAGACGCTCTGCTCGGCGTTGCGGGGGGCCTCGTCGCCCCAGATCCCGGCCACCAGCCGGTCCATCGGTACGGGGTGCGCCGCGGCCGAGGCGAGAATGACGAGCGTGCTCTGCTGCCTGGCCGGCCCGAGGTCGATGACCTCCGCCGCCGCCCCGCCCTGGCGCTCACCGGTCACAGCGCCGAGCAGGCGGATGAAGATCCCTTTACTCATCCGGCCTCCCGATTCACCCCGGAAACAACACAGGGAGCGTAATCAGATCGGGCGGCCGGAAAAAGGATCCGGGCAATGTAGATCGAATTTAGAGAGCGCCTCATACACTGGTGAGCGGTACGGGGCAGAGGGGGCACACAAGCGACGAGAAGTGTCTCGTCGTGCCCAGAATCGTGTGCGGGGCACGGTGCGGTTTCGTGCCCTGAAGGTAAGGACTGCGGCCCCCTCCTGCCGGGCGCTCCCTCAGCAGCAGTGCACTTGGTCCTGAGATGAGGAAGAGAGGGAAGACGTTTCGGCTCCTGCGGCCGTAACATTACCTCCGAGGGTCACCGCGGCCGCAAGCGCGGCGGCTAGAGCAGACAGGGCAATACGCATTCGCATGGGGGTTCTCCCTCGCCTATGTGGGGTTGCTTGGACATCATCTCAGGGAGCAAGGACTGTGACCACATCTGACCTGGTCGGATTGCGCATTAAGACGGTTCGGCGACAACGTGGCCTGTCACAGGCACAGCTGGCGCATCCCGAGTTGTCGGACAGCTACGTCTCCTTGATCGAGAGTGGCAAGCGTACCCCGACCCCTGCCGTCCTGGAGTTGCTGGCCCAGAAACTCGACTGCTCGCTGTCCTATCTGATCAACGGCGTGACCGCCGAGCAGATGGAGGACATCGAACTCGCACTCGGCTACGCGCGCCTGGCGCTGGAGAACGGCGAGGTCTCCGAGGCCCGCACGCGCTACGAAGAGCTGCTGGCGAACAACAACTTGACAGGGTTGACCTCCCTACGTCAAGACACCGAGTTCGGCCTGGCGCTGGCCACGCAGGCCAGTGGCGACCTCGACGGGGCGATCGCCATCCTGCTGCGGCTGCGCGAGGAGGAGCTGTCCTCCGAGCGGCGCGTCGAGGTCGCGATCAACCTGTGCCGCGCCTACCGCGAGAGCGAGCGGCTCACCGAGGCGGTCGAGGTCGGCGAGCGGATGCTGAGCGGCACCGCCAGGCCCGCCTGGAACGATCTTCTCGTGGAGCTGGGCGGCAGCCTGCTGGCCGCCTACATGGAGCGCGGCGACCTGCTGCGCGCCCGCCAGTTCGCCGCCGAGCTGCTCAACGCCGCCGACGCGCTGGGCACGCCGCGCTCGATCGTGGCCGCCAACTGGATGGCCTCCAACACCGCCTACGCCACCGGCCACAGCGAGGAGGCGCTGTCCTTCGCCGAGCGGGCCATGGCCGTACAGCTCGAGCACGGGCAGCCGCGCAGCATCGCCCTCATGCGCGCCGCGCTCACCCAGAAGCGGCTGGAGGCCCGGCCGCACGAGGCCGGCGCCGCGCGCGACGTGCTGCGCGGGGCCGTGGTCGAGCACGAGCAGACCTCCACCAGCACCATCGAGCGGGCCCGCGTCCAGATCGAGCTGGCCCGCGCCGAGGCGATCACCGGCGACTTCGACCAGGCCGTCCGGCACGCCACGGCGGGCAAGGACCTGCTCCCGCACTCCGGGCTGGCCCTGGGCGCCGAGGCCGACCTGCTGCTGAGCCGGATCTACGGCGCCGTCGGGCGCACCGCGGAGGCCGACCAGCACGTCGCCGCCGTGCGCGACTGGCTCGCGCCGCTGCCCGACTCCCGCCGCTCGGCCGCCACCTGGTACGCCACCGCCGAGACGATGGAGCAGCTCGGCGACTCCCACGGCGCGGTCGGGGCCTACCAGCGGGCACTGGCCTGCGCGGGGCTGTAGAGGGGGAGTCCGGACCGGGCGGCGGCGTCGGTAGCCTTGGGGGTGCCATGAAGAGATCCCCTTTCGCGGCTGTCACCGCGACTCTCGCCGCCCTGTTCGTGCTCGCCGGTGCCGTGCCCGCGCTGGCGCACGACGCGCTCAAGAGCAGTTCCCCGGCCAAGGACGCCAAGGTGAAGTCCCTTGACGAGGTCCGGCTGGAGTTCACCGCCAAGGTGCGCATGCCGTTCGTCATCGTGCGCGGCGCGGGCGACGACGAGGTCCAGGTCGGCAAGCCCAAGCTGGACGGCTCCGTGGTGACGCAGGAGGTCGAGGAGTCGCTGCCCAACGGGAAATACACGATCGCCTACCGGGTCGTGTCCTCCGACGGGCATCCGATCGAGGGCGAGATCCCGTTCCGGCTGGAGGGAGCGGAGGAGAAGTCCCCCAGCCCGGCCCCCGCCGTCACGGAGAGCGGCGCCGCCGCGGCCCAGCCGCAGGCGAGCGCGTCGTCCCCACCCTCCGACCGGTCTTCGTCACCCGCTGCCGACAAAGCCTCGGCCGCCGAAGACGTCACGTTCCCCGTCTGGCTGATCGTGGTGATCGGCGCGCTCGCCGGGATCGGCATCGGCTTCCTGCTCAGCGCGCGGAGAAAGAAGCCATGAGCCGGGCGGCGCGTCTCGCGCTGGCGGGGGTGGCGGCCGCGGTCGTCGCCCTGGTGATCGGCATGATCGCC
This sequence comes from Nonomuraea solani, assembly GCF_900108335.1. Classification (GTDB taxonomy): domain Bacteria; phylum Actinomycetota; class Actinomycetes; order Streptosporangiales; family Streptosporangiaceae; genus Nonomuraea; species Nonomuraea solani. The sequence goes on along the minus strand of NZ_FNVT01000005.1, from coordinate 572,805 downwards.
GGAGGCAGGGCGTTCCCGAGGATCATCCCAGGGCTGCCCGACTCCGGGGCGATCGTCAGGTGGGGCCTGCCGCTGTCCAAGCTGTTCATGGACGCCGCGGGCGTGGTCACCGTCGGCCTGCTGCTGATGGCCGCCGCGCTGCTGCCCAACGACAAGGGCGTGCTCGGCAAGAGCGCCCTCGACTACGTCAAGGCCGCCTCGTGGGCGGCGCTGGCCTGGGCCGGGGCGGCGTTCCTGTCGATCCTGTTCGGCGCGGCCGAGTCCATCGGCAGGACCGTGCCCCAGGTGCTCGACCGGGCGATCCTGACCAGCTACGCCACCCAGACCACGCAGGGCGTGGCGCTGACGCTCGTGGTGCTGTTCGGGGTGGCGATCGCGCTGTTCTCGCGCGGCGCCATCACGGCGGGGGCCGCGGCCGGGCTGCTGGTGTTCGCGCTGGTGACGCTGCTGCCCGCGCCGCTCACCGGGCACACCTCCTCCTCGCCCAACCACGACCTGGCCACCTCGGCGGTGTCGCTGCACCTTCTCGCGCTCGCCCTGTGGGTCGGCGGGCTCGTCATGCTGGCCCTGCACGCGCTGCGCAAGCAGCCGCAGCTCGGCATCGCCGCGGCGCGCTTCTCCCGGATGGCGCTGTGGTGCTACGCCGGGGTGGGCCTGTCCGGCGTGTTCAGCCTGGTCGCGCGGCTGGGCTCGGTGTCCGACCTCTGGACCTCCGAATACGGCCTGCTCGCGGTCGCCAAGATCGTGGCCTTCGTGCTGCTCGGCTACATCGGCTACTGGCACCGTCAGCGCACCCTGGTCGACCTTGACGCCGGCAGGCCACGGGCGTTCGCCCGGCTGGCCGGCGGCGAGACGCTGCTGATGTTCGCCACCATCGGCGTGGCCGTCGCGCTGTCGCGCACGCCGCCGCCCGAGTTCAGCGTCCCCGCCGACCGGGCCTTCGAACTGCTCGGCTACCCCCTGCCCCCGCCGCTCACGGTGGGCAACGTGCTGTCCCTGTGGTGGTTCGACCTGTTCTTCGCCGTGGTGGCCGCCCTGCTGGGCGGGCTCTACGGGCTCGGCGTGTGGCGGCTGGTCAAGCGCGGCGACCGCTGGCCGTGGCTGCGCACCGCCTCCTGGTACGGCGGGGTCGCGCTGCTGGTGTTCGCCACGCAGAGCGGCCTGTCCCGCTACGCCCAGGTCATGTTCGACGTGCACATGATCGAGCACATGACGCTGTCCATGGTCGTGCCGATCTTCCTCGTCCTCGGCGGGCCTGTCACGCTGGCACTGCGCGCGCTCAAGCCGGCGGCCAGGCGCGGCGACCGGGGGCCGCGGGAGTGGATCACGACGATCCTGCACAGCCGGTTCACCAAGGTCATCACGCATCCCGTGGTCGCGACGGCCATCTTCATCGCCTCGACGTACGCGCTCTACTTCACCCCGCTGTTCGAGTCGGCCATGGTGGAGCACCTCGGGCACATCTGGATGACCCTGCACTTCCTGCTCAGCGGCTGCCTGTTCTTCTGGGTGATCATCGGGGTCGATCCCGGGCCCAACCGGCTCCCGTACGTCGGGCGGCTGCTCATGCTCTTCGTCACCATGCCGTTCCACGCCTTCTTCGGCATCGCGCTGATGATGATGGGCTCCGTCATCGCCTCCGGCTGGTACGAGCAGCTCGGCCGCACCTGGGGTGCCACGCTGCTGCAGACCCAGCAGGACGGCGGGGCCATCGCGTGGGGCTTCGGCGAGATTCCGACGCTCATCGTGCTGCTGGCCATCGCGGTGCAGTGGTACAAGGACGACGACCGGCAGGCGCGGCGGGCCGACCGGCGGGCGGATAGTGGTGGAAAGGGAGATCCCGAACTCGATTCCTACAATGCCTACCTTGCCCGTCTCAATCGGGCGGATAAGGGCGAGTAGCGGTTCGGCCATGGCTCGCTATCTTCCGACTACAAGTCTCTGGACCGCCAGGTAGCCTTTCTTACAGGGGAGACGGGCATAACCCCATCAGCTAGCGAGCGTAAGCCTTGAGGGGGGATGCGCATCGCGAGGTTGGGAGCGCCGGAGTGGGGGCCGGTGTGGGCCCGGGGTGCCAAGGAAGGCGTGAACCAATTGTCGGAAGAGACGCGGATGCGCGGGGGGCAAAGCCTGGCCGAGGCGCTCGAAAACTACCTCGCCGAGTGGTCGGAGCGCACCGGGATCGTGGTCGAGACCTGGGCATTGCCGGCCACCGACGTGCCGGCGCGCGTGTCGAGCGGTGTCATGGTCGCGATGACCGAGGCTCTGTCCAACGTCGAGCTGCACAGCCGGGCCAGGGTCGTGTCCATCGCCGTGACGGTCGGCAAGAGCGGGCTGCGCCTGACCGTCAGCGACAACGGCCAGGGCTTTCCCGCGGCGGGGGCGGGGCGGGGGATCGCCAGGATGCGGGCGGCGTTCGCGGAGATGGGTGGCAGCCTCTCGGTCAACAGCGTGCACGGCGAGGGCACCACGGTGTCCGGCATGGTCCCCCGACAACGCTGACCGCTCTTACCGACCGCCTTCGCCGAGCGCCCCGTCCCACTGACCCCCTCGCTGACCGTCCCACTGACCGCCTTCGCCGGCCGCCCAGCGCCGCACTGGGACCTGCGGGCCGGGGGTTGGGGCCTGCCAGGCCACCACACCTGCGCCGCCCCACCCAGACACGCCGTCTCGAGGGACGCCCGCTTGCACACGTCCCTCGAAAGGACACCCGCGTGGACGCGTCCTGTGGGCGCCCGCTCAAGGGCGCCCGGCCAGATGTGGGGTCAGGGGAGGGTGAGGATTTCGCTGCCCGTCTCGGTGACCAGGATCGTGTGCTCGAACTGGGCCGTGCGCTTGCGGTCCTTCGTCACCGCCGTCCACTTGTCCGGCCAGATGTCGTAGTCGATCGTGCCCAGCGTCAGCATCGGCTCGATCGTGAACGTCATCCCGGGCACCAGCTCCACCCGCAGCGACGGGTCGTCGTAGTGGGGAACCATGAGGCCGGAGTGGAAGGTCGTGCCGATCCCGTGGCCGGTGAAGTCGCGGACGACGCCGTAGCCGAAGCGCTTGGCGTACGCCTCGATGACGCGCCCCACCACGTTGAGCTGCCGTCCGGGCGCGACCGCCCTGATGGCCCGCATCGTCGCCTCGTGCGTGCGCTCCACCAGCAGCCGCGACTCGTCGTCCACCTCGCCCACGAGGTAGGTCGCGTCCGTGTCGCCGTGGACGCCGCCGATGAAGGCCGTGATGTCGACGTTGACGATGTCGCCCTCGTTGAGCACGGTGTCGTCGGGGATGCCGTGGCAGATGACCTCGTTGATCGAGGTGCACAGCGACTTCGGATAGCCCTTGTAGCCCAGCGTGCTCGGGTAGGCGCCGTGGTCGACGAGGAAGTCGTGGCCGATCCGGTCGAGCTCGTCGGTCGTGACACCCGGCCGGACGTTCTTGCCGACCTCTTCCAGGGCCTGCGCGGCGATCCGGCCCGCCACGCGCATGCGCTCGATGATCTCGGGGGTCTTCACGTCGGACTCGCCGGTCTTGGGGCGCTTCTTGCCGACGTACTCCGGCCGCTCGATGTGGGCGGGGACCTTTCGCATGGGCGAAACTCGCCCAGGCTGGAGCAGTGTCGTCATGAAACATGAGTCTACGGGGCAGAATTGACCTCGTGAGCGAAGGCCAATGGTGGTTCTGTCTCAAGCACATGCGGGTCGAGCCCGACAAGGGCTGCCCCAACAAAGACCGGATGGGCCCCTACTCCACGGAGCAGGAGGCGGCCGGGGCGCTGCAGCGCGCCGCCGACCGCAACAAGGCCTGGGACGAAGCGGAGCAGGACGAGGAGTGACCGTCAGGGCACGATGGCGTAGGCCCTGACGGGGAACGTGCCCATGCCGGCCACCATCGGTGGCGCGGCGTGGAAGCGGAACCCCTCATCGGGCAGCGCCGCCAGGCCGGTCATGTGCTCCACCAGCGGGATCCCCGCCCTCAGCAAGATCGAGTGGGCGGGGCGTTCGCCATGCGGCGGAGTGTCGTCGATGTTGAGCGAGTCGATCCCGACCAGCGCCGCGCCCTGCTCGGCCAGCCAGGCCGCCGACTCCGGCGCGAGGTAGGGGTGGTCGTGGAAGTAGGCGTCGGTGCCGAAGTGCCGGTCGAAGCCGGTGTGGATCAGCACGGCCCGCCCGCGCACGTCCAGCCCTTGGCCGACGTGTACGGCTCGCGCGTCCGGCCCCTGGCCGGCGTGTGCCGTCCGCTCTCCGTTGTGGGCGCGGACGACCAGGCCGGGGAGGTCGGCCATTTTGGACAGGGGGACCTGTGACAGGTCGGGGCCGTCGGCGTAGCGGTGGTGCGGGGTGTCCAGGTAGGTGCCGGTGTTGGCGGCCAGGGTGATCGTGCCGATGTGGAACTCCGTGCCCGGCGCGTAGACCTTGCGGGAGTCTTCCCTGGTCAGGTGTACGCCCAGCGCCGGGGCGGGTATGCCGGGGTAGGTGATCATGCCGTCGACGATGCGGTGGCTGAGTTCGATGATCATTTGGCTGTCGCCTCCCGTGGCCGTGCGAGTTTGAACAGGGCCACGGCGCCGATGGCGGCCCACACCAGATTGAGTCCGGCCGACGGCCAGGCGTCGTTGTAGCCGCTGTTGACCATCAGGCAGATCGAGCCCATGAGGTTGATGAGCTGGTACGACGTGCCGTCCCCGGACATGCGGGACGAAGAGACCAGAGCGTAGCCGGTCAGCAATAAGGCGGCGCCGATCCAGCCGATGGCGTCGAGCAGGAGTTCCATGGCGACATTGTCGGGGGCGCATGGGGATGAAGCACAAGTAAAGAATACTAAATGTGGGCGTAAGCTGACCTGCATGGACATTGATCCTCGGCGGTTGCGCGTGCTCCACGAGGTCGCCCGTCGCGGAGGCGTGATGCGGGCCGCCGAGGCGCTCTACCTGACCCCCTCGGCCGTCTCCCAGCAGCTCGCCCAGCTCGAACGGGAGGTCGGGCTGGCCCTCATCGACCGCTCCCAGCGCAGCGTCTCGCTCACTCCGGCCGGACGGGTGCTGGCCGGGTACGCGGAGCGGGTCGAGGAGGAGCTGATCGAGGCCAGGCGGGAGCTCACCCGGTTCACCGAGCGCCTGGCCGGGCCCGTGCGCATCGCGGCCTTCCCGACCGTCATCAAGCACGTGCTCGTGCCCGCCATGCGGGAGCTGGCCGAGCGCCATCCCAAGATCGCGCCGGTCATCCACGAGATCTACGGGCAGCCGGCGCTGCAGGAGCTGCGGCTGGGGGCGGTGGACGTGCTCATCACCGAGCAGGACATGAGCCTGCCCGCCCTGTCGCAGCCGTCGCTGATCACGCGGCTGCTCTACGTGGACGAATACCGGATCGTGGTGCCGCCCGGCTGGCCCGATCCGCCCGCCACGGTGGCCGACCTGATCCGGCTGCCCTGGGTGGCGAGCGAGCCCACCCAGGCGTGCGGGCAGGCGCTGGAGCGGCTGGCCGGGTTGCACGGGTTCGAGCCGCGCAAGGTGCACGTCATCACCGAGTTCGGGCCGACGCTGGCGCTGGTGGCGGCGGGGCACGGGGTGGCGATCGTGCCGACGCTGGCGCTGCTGGACGTACCGGAGGGGGAGGTCCGGGTGAGCGAGGTACGGGACGTGGGGGCGCGCCGGTTGGACGCCGTCACCCGCGTCAGCCGTACGCGGTCCGGGGAGCCCGACCCGGTGCAGGCCGTGGTGATCGGCGCGATCGAAGAGGCCACCGCGGCCCTGGAGACGTCCCTCCGTGGCCGCCTCGGCGAGCCACCTGTGGAGCCCTCGGACGGCGACCGGCCGTAGAGCGGACGGCGGCCGGTCTTGCGAAAGGTGGCTGTCCCTGACCGGCGGCGGCCGGATCCGTGGCTGGTCCGCGGGCGGTGGCCGGTCCTCCTAGAGGCGGGCGGGCCGGTTCCCCGGACGGCGGGCGGGCTGGTTCCCCGGACGGCGGGTGGCCGGCGCGTCAGTCGGTCACCTGGGGGCCGCTGACCTTGTCGAGGAGGCGGGCCAGGCGTTCGCGCAGGCTGGGGCGCTGCTCCACCTCGCCGGCCGCCGCGCTCACCAGGTGCTGGGCGCCGTCGAACGTCACCGGCCCCCCGAGCGGCACCGCGAGCGCGTCGTGGGCGAGCCCGGCCAGCTCCGGGTCGCCGCCTTCGAGCGCGAGGATCGTCGCCCCCGTACGGCGCGCGTCATGGACCCGTTCCAGCAGGGGAACCGGCGCCTGCTCCGCGGACAGCACGAACAGGGTCTCCCCGCGCTCGGCCTGTTCCAGGCGGTCGAGGCCGACGCGCAGATGGGCGGGGGCGCCGGCGGGCGGCGCCCAGCGCACCAGGGTCGGGGCGAGCTGCGGCAGGCCCGAGAGCCTGGCCTCGTCGCCGAGGTGCGCCGTCAGGTGCCAGGGCTCGTCCTCGGGCGTGCCCACCAGCAGCAGCCCGCCGGGCGAACGGGTGGCGCGCAGGGCCAGGCCCAGCTCGCGGGTGCGTTCGAGCCAGCCGGAGCCGTCCAGCAGCTCGCGCAAGAATGCCACCGATCCCGAGTCCATGCCTCCATGGTGCATGACTGGCTTTCGCGGGGTGGCTGATTCGCAAGTGATGGGTTGACACAGGGCGTGTTTCCCCGTCATTTCGGGCCTTGACATGGAGTTACCCTCGGGTAACGATCGGCTCGCGGCGCCGCCGTCCCCAGTATGTGATCCTCATGGAGAGGGGCGGCACATGACTTTACGTGTGCGCGTCAGCATGTTCGCGATCCTGTTACCGATCATGGCGCTCATCTCGGCTCCGGCCCGCGCCGCGGCCCCGGGAGACGTGGTCTCCGCGCAGCCCACCACGGTCTACCTCCTGCCGGGCCAACTGCTCAAGGTCCCGGTCAACGCCTGGCACGTCCTGTACAACTCCACCTCCTCCACCGGACAGCTCAACACGGTGTCCGGCACCCTGCTCGTGCCCAAGGCCGGCTACCCGCTGGGCGCGCGCCCCATCATCGGGTACGCCGTCGGCACCCACGGGCTCGGCGACCAGTGCGCCCCCTCGGTCAGCATGAGCCAGGGCCGGGAGGCCGAGCTCGCGCTGGTGAGCCTGTTCCTGCTCAAGGGGTTCGCGGTCGCGATGACCGACTACGAGGGGCTCGGCACGCCCGGGCAGCACACGTACATGGCCGGGATCTCCCAAGGGCACGCCGTGCTCGACTCGATCAGGGCCGCCACCCGCGTCTCCGGCTCCGGCCTGTCCGCGCGGGCGCCCGTCGGCGTCATGGGCTACTCCCAGGGCGGCGCGTCCGCCGGCTGGGCCGCGCAGCTCCAGCCCTCGTACGCGCCCGAACTGCGGCTGCGGGGCGTCGCGGCGGGTGGCGTGCCCGCCGACCTGTACGCCGTCGCGACCCACCTGGACGGCAGCGCCGACTTCGGCCTGGCGGCGGCCGCCGGGGTGGGGTACGACGCCGCCTACCCCGAACTGGACCTCGAAGCCGACCTCAACGACCGCGGCCGCGCCCTGCTCGCCGACGCCGCCGACGACTGCGTGGCCGAGCTGTCCAAGCTCGCCGGCCTGCGGTTCTCCGACCTGAGCCCGGTCGACCTGCTCAACCAGCCCAAGTGGCGGGCCCGCCTGGCCGAGAACCGCCTCGGGGCCATCGCGCCGCGGGTGCCGATGTTCCTGTACCACGCGCGGGGGGACCAGATCATTCCGCTCGCGGTGGGCGCCACGCTGCGCTCCGAGTACTGCGGGGCCGGGGTGAACGCGCGCTGGGTCGCGCTGCCCGCGCCCGACCACGTCACCGGCGCCATCGAGGGTGGCCCGCTGGCGATCGAGTGGCTGGCCCTGCGCATCCTGGGGCTGCCCGCCTTCGATAACTGCTAGCGCCTTCCGGCCAGGCCCACCCGGTCGCCGGCCGGGTGGGCCTGGCATGATCTGGCTATGACAGATGTGAGCGGGCTTTCCATCGCGATCCTCGGCGGCACCGGCGACCAGGGGAAGGGGCTGGCGCGGCGGTTCGCGCTGGCGGGGCATCCGGTGCTGATCGGGTCGCGCAGCGCCCAGCGCGCGCAGGAGGCGGCCGACTCCGTCGGCTCCGGCGCGACCGGGGGCGAGAACGCCGCCGTGGCCGCCGCGGCCGACCTCGTGATCGTGGCGGTGCCGTACGACGGGCACAAGGCGCTGCTCGAGTCGTTGCGCTCCGAGCTGGCCGGGAAGATCGTGGTCGACTGCGTCAACCCGCTCGGCTTCGACAAGCAGGGCGCCTACGCGCTGCCGGTCGAGGAGGGCAGCGCCGCCCAGCAGGCCGCCGCCGTGCTGCCGGACAGCCGGGTGGTGGCGGCCTTCCACCACGTGTCGGCCGTGGTGCTGATGGATCCGGCGGTCGACAAGGTGGACCTGGACGTCCTGGTGCTGGGCGACGACCGGGAGGCGACCGACACGGTCCGGGCGCTGGCGGACGTGATTCCGGGGGTGCGCGGCGTGTACGGCGGCCGGTTGCGCAACGCCCACCAGGTCGAGGCGTTCACCGCCAATCTCATCTCGGTGAACCGCCGCTACAAGGCGCACGCCGGGCTGCGGATCACCGACATCTGACGGCCGAACGGCTACAGCCAGCCGGCGTCCTCGGCGATCCGGATGGCGTCGATCTTGTTGCGGGCTCCCGTCTTCGTGATCGCCCCGGTCAGGTAGTTGCGCACGGTGCCGGGCGACAGGTGCAGGCGGGAGGCGATCTCCTCGGCCGAGGAGCCCCTGGCGGCCTCCTTGAGCACGGTGGACTCCCGGGGCGTCAGGGGGCTCTCGCCGTACTCCATGGCCGAGGAGACCAGCTCGGTGTCCAGCACGCGCAGCCCGCGGCCGTCCGCCTGATCGCCTCCGCCAGCCGGTCGCCCGGGGCGTCCTTGACCAGGAACGCCTCGATGCCGGCGGACAGCGCCCGGCGGACGTGCCCCGGCCGCCCCATCGCCGTCAGCACCAGGATCCGGCAGGACGGCAGGCGTTCGCGCAGCGTGGCGGCGGCGGTGATGCCGTCCACGACCGGCAGGTCGATGTCCACGACCGCGACGTCGGGCCGCACCCGCAGCGCCTCGGGGACGATCTCGTCGCCCCTGGTGACCTCGGCGACCACCTCGATGTCGGGCTCCAGCCGGGACGTGGTGATCGTGCAGGTCGTGGCCCGGCTGTGGCGCAGGACGTTGGTGACCGCCTCGCGTACGCCCCAGGCCAGCGCCTCCTCCGACCGCCCCGGCAGCGACGCCTCCGCCAGATGCGCCTGCACGCCGATGCCCGACGACTCCAGCAGCGCCACCGCCCGTTTCACCTCCGCCCAGGTCAGCAGCGTCTGCGCGGCCAGGTCGGGGTCCTCGGCGCGGCAGATCGCGCGCTCGCCCTCCACGGTGACCGGCAGCGGCAGCTCGCCGGCGGTCACGTGCGCGGGCAGCAGGAACGACACCCGCCCGCTGCGCGCCGCCAGCGTCTCGGCCATCCCGCCGGAGGCCACGATCCGGCCCTCGTCCATGATCGCCATCGACGACGCCAGGCGCTGCGCCTCGTCCAGGTAGTGCGTGGTCAGCAGGATCGTGGTGCCCTGCCGGGCCAGGTCGCGGACGACGGCCCAGGTGTCGCCGCGCGCCCCGGGGTCCATCCCGGCGGTCGGCTCGTCGAGGAACAGCACGTCGGGACGGCCCAGCACGGCCAGCGCCAGGTCGAGGCGGCGTTTCTCGCCGCCGGAGAGCTGCCGCACCCGGGTGCCCGACCGGGACAGCAGCCCGGCCAGCTCCAGGGCCTCGTCGCGGGGGCGGGGCGCGGCGGTGAAGTCGCGCCACGTGTCGACGGTCTGGGCGACCGTCAGGTCGGGGAAGAACCCCGCCTCCTGCAGCATGATGCCGGTACGCCGCCGGAGCGCGGCGCGGTCGGCGTGCGGGTCGAGGCCGAGCACGCGCACGGTGCCGCCATCGGCCCGCTGAAACCCGGCCAGCACCTCGACGGTGGTGGTCTTACCCGCGCCGTTGCGGCCGAGCAGCGCGAAGATCTCTCCCTGGGCCACCTCGAACGAGATGCCCCTCACCGCCTCGAACCCCTGGTGGCTCTTGCCGAGCCCGTTCACTTCGATCGCCGTCATGCGCTCCACCGTCGCGAGGCGGACGCACCGGGCACAGTGAAGAATTCACGACTTCCTGGACAACTTGAGCAGCGCGTCCGTGACGCCCTCGGGATCGACGAGCTGGTGCAGGTGCAGGCCGTCCACCCGGGTCACCGGCCAGCCCCGGCGGTGCGCCTCCTCGGCGACCTTCTCGTACGACTCGCCGAAGCACAGGAACGAGCACCTGACGGAGTCCCACCCGGCGGGCACCGGAACGGCCTGCGTGTAGTAGTTGAGCGGCAGCCGCGGCTGCTCGGCGGCCACCCGGATGCGCACGGCGGGATCGGGCAGCATGGCCACCACGTCCTCCTCGTCCCACCAGTCGGTCCAGCGCGGCAGCACGCCGTCGGGCCCGGCCAGGTCGTGCAGGAACGGCAGGAACGCCTCCTCCGCCGTCTTGATCAGCCCTTCGCGCGGCGGAATGTGGGCGTCGGCGAACACGCAGGCCACCACCCGGTCGCCCAGCCCCTCCTTGATCACCGGCAGGAAGAACCCGGCGTTGCTGTGCACGACCAGCACGATGGGCGTGGCGGGCGCGGCGGGGACGGCGGCGCGCACCGTCTCGACCACCCTGGGCCAGTAGGGCGCCCCGCCCGTCGTCACACCCGTCAGGTCGGGCACCACCACGGTGTGCCCCCGGCGCTCCAGCGACTCGGCCACGGGAGCCCACGTCGAGGGCCCGACGGAGGGACTGTGCACGAGTACGAAGGTCGTCTCCATGGTCCCACCTTGTCAGACGATGAGGGGGTGACGGGACACCGCCCGATCGGCGCCGTCGTAGGACGCCCAGGCCGCGGCCAGGTTGTTCACCGCTCGCGAAAGTTCATCGGGCCGGAACAGGAAGTGCAGGCGCATGCGGTCGGCGTGCCCGCCCAGCGGGTCGAAGGAGCGGCCTGGCGGCACCGCGACGCCGTGCCTGAGCGCCACCTGGGAGAAGGAGTCGACGTCGCCGCGCGGGACGCGTACCCAGATGGTCTGGCCGCCGAGGGCGGGCTCGAACGACCACGACGGCAGGCGCGCCCGCAGCTCGGCGCACAGGTGGTCGTGCCGCTCGCGCAGCGTGCGGACCCGCGCGGCGCGCACCTCCTCCAGGCGGCGCAGCAGCGCGGCGGCGGCGAGCTGGCTGAACACCTCACCCCCGAGATCGTGTACGGCCCGCAGCCGGGCCAGGCGCGACACCAGCGGCGCCGCCGCGCGGATCCAGCCCACCCGCAGCCCGCCCCACACCAGTTTGCTCATCGAGCCGATCGTGATCACCTGCTCGCCCCGCCCGAACCAGGCCAGCGGCGGCGGCGTCTCGCCCGAGAAGCACAGCTCGGCGCACACCTCGTCGTCGATCAGCGGCACGTCGTGCGCGGCGGCCAGCGCGGCCAGCCGCCTGCGCGACGGGTTGTCCATGATGGCGCCGTCGGGGTTGCGCGCGGTGGGGACGAAGTAGGCCAGCGCGGGCCGCCCGCGCACGTCCTCGATGCTCTCGGCGGGCTTGACGACCGCCGCCGCGTGCCGGAACACCTCCAGCGCGCCCGGATATGTCGGCGTCTCGGCCATGACGGTGTCGCCCGGCGCCAGCAGCAGGCCGGTGAGCAGCGTGAGCGCCTGCTGGGCGCCCGTGGTCACGATGATCTCCTCCGGTGAGGTCGGCACACCCCGCCCGGTGTAGTAGGCGGCCAGCGCGGCCCGCAGCGCCGGGGCGCCCGCCGGCTGGTAGCCCAGGTCGAACGTGCCGTACAGGCGGGCGCCCGCCTCCGCGTACGCCTCGAACATCGCGTCCGGCGGGTCGTCCGGGGCGGCGCACGTCAGGAGCTGCACGCCGTCCGGCGGGTGCAGGATGTGCTGCAGCAGCGGGTTGGCCGGCACGCCGTCGGCGGTGCGCGTCGCGGGCAGGTCGAGCGCGGCCACCCGGGTGCCGCTGCCCTGGCGGCGCAGCACACGGCCCTCCTGCTGCAGCAGGTCGTACGCCGCCACCACGGTGCCCCGGCCCACCGCCAGCCGCCTGGCGAGCACCCGGTCGGGCGGCAACTGCTCGCCGGGCGGCAGCACCCCGTCGTCGATCAGCGCCCGCAGCCGGGCCGCGAGCAGCAGGTACAGCGGCCCGCGCCCCGACGCCCACCGGCCCAGCGCATCGACGAGATCGACGAGATTGGCCCCATTCATGGACCAATTCTGCCGCATTGGCTCTCACATCGGTCCGGCTCGCGGGAGATCCTGAGGTTATGAACGATTTCCGCCCCGAGACACGCCCCGAAACCCGGGCCGTGCACCTGCCGCAGCCGATCATCGAGGGCAGCCGTCCGATCACCGTGCCCATCTACCAGACCTCGGGCTTCGTCTTCGACGACCCGGCCGTGATGGCCGACGCGATGGGGCGGCCCGACGGGGCGTACGTGTACGGGCGCTACACCAACCCCACCGTGCGCTCCCTGGAACAGGCCGTGTCCGGGCTCGAAGGCGGCGTGGCGGGCATCGCCACCGGGTCGGGCATGGGCGCGATCAACACCGTCCTGCTCGGCCTGCTCAAGCCCGGCGACCACCTGGTCGCCCAGAGCTCCCTGTACGGCGGGACCGCCGCCATGCTGAACGAGCTGGTCGGCCGGTTCGGGATCACCGTCACGTACGTGCCAGGCGACGACCCCGGCGCCCTGCGCGCCGCCGTCCGCCCCGAGACCCGGCTCGTCTACCTGGAGACCATCAGCAACCCGATGACGCTGGTGGCCGACCTGCCCGGGATGTGCGCGGCCGCCGCCGAGCTGGGGATCCTGTCCGTGGTGGACAACACGTTCGCCACGCCGATGCTCTGCCGGCCGATCGAGCACGGCGCGGACATCGTCGTCCATTCCACCACCAAGTACCTGTCGGGGCACACCGACGTGGTGGGCGGGCTCGCGGTCTTCGCCGACAACGCCACGTACGAGCGGGTGTGGCACTTCGCGATCGAGCTGGGGGCCTCGGCCGACCCGTTCGCGGCCTGGCTGACGCTGCGCGGGCTCCAGACGCTCGCGCTGCGCATGGAACGCCACTGCTCCAACGCCCGCCTCCTCGCCACCCGGCTGGCCGAGCACCCCGCCGTCGACGCCGTGCACTGGCCGGGGCTCGCCTCGCATCCCTCGTACGAGCTGGCGGGCAAGCTGCTGTCCGGCTTCGGCGGGGTGTTCGCGTTCGACCTGGCCGGCGGGCGGGCGGCGGGGGAGCGGTTCATGAGCTCCGTACGCCTCGCGCTGCTCGCCCCCTCACTGGGCGGCGTCGAGACGCTCGTCCTGCACCCCGCCACCACCTCGCACCGCTCCCTCAGCCCCGAGGAGCTGCGGCGCAGCGGCATCGGCGAGGGCACGGTACGCATCGCGGTGGGCATCGAACATCCCGAGGACCTGTGGTCCGACCTGGCCCAGGCCCTGGCATAACCTCGGCTTCGACGCATTTTTCGATGATCGAGGGGGAGCCGTGACCACCTACGCGGATGTGCTGGCGGCGGCCGGGCGAATCCACGGGCACGTGCTGCGCACGCCGGTGCTCGAAATCTCGCCCGGGCTGTTCTTCAAACTGGAGCTGCTCCAGCACTCGGGCTCCTTCAAGGTACGCGGGGCGTTCAACCGCATCCTGTCGGCGGGCCAGGTGCCGGACAGCGGGGTGATCGCCGCCAGCGGGGGCAACCACGGGCTGGCGGTGGCCTTCGCGGCGCGGGCGCTGGGCGTGCGGGCCGAGATCTTCGTGCCCGAGGTGACCAGTCCCGTCAAGGTCTCCGGGCTGGCGGCGCTGGGGGCCCACGTCACGCAGACCGGCGCCATCTACGCCGAGGCGGCCGAGGCCGCCGCCAAGCGGGCGGCCGAGAGCGGGGCGCTGAGCGTGCACGCTTATGACCAGCCGGAGGTGATCGCCGGGCAGGGGACCACCGGGCTGGAGCTGATGGAGCAGACCGGTGGGGTGGACACGGTCGTGGTGGCGGTGGGCGGCGGCGGCTTCGGCGCCGGCATCACGGTGGGCACTTCAGGCGGGGCGTCGTCCGGTGGGCCGCGGATCGTGGCCGTCGAGCCGGAGCGCATCCCCACGCTGCGCCGGGCGCTGGAGGCGGGCCGGCCGGTGCCGGTGGAGGTCAGCGGCGTGGGGGCCGACGCCCTGGGCGCCACCCGGATCGGCGGGCTGGCCTTCGAGATCCTGTCCGGGCCCCGGGTGGAGAGCGTGCTGGTGAGCGACGAGGCGATCATGGAGGCCCGGCACACGCTGTGGGAGCGGCACCGGGTGGCCGCCGAGCCCGCGGGTTCGGCGGCCTACGCGGCGCTGCTGTCAGGGGTCTACACCCCGGCCCCCGGCGAGCGGGTGGCCGTGGTGGTGTGCGGCTCCAACACCGACCCGGCGACCCTTTAGTCTCGCTTTCCGCACGTGCTGAATCGCCACAGGCGAACCGGCCTCGTCAAGAAGGACCCCGCCGAAGTGCGGCGGAGCGGGAAGGGAAGCCGTGGTGACGTGCGGAAAAGAGTCTAGTCGTAGGTGTGTTCCGAGGCGGGGAAGGCGCCGGAGGTGACGTCGTCCGCGAAGGCGCGGACGGCGCGGTCCATTTCGGTGGCCAGGTCCGAGTAGCGCTTGACGAACTTGGCCGGGCGCGGCGTCAGGCCCATGAGGTCCTGCCAGACCAGCACCTGCGCGTCCGTCGCCGCCCCCGCCCCGATCCCGATCGTCGGTATGGCCAGCGACGTGGTCACCCGCTGCGCCAGGTCGGCCGGCACGCATTCGAGCACGACCGAGAAGGCCCCCGCCCGCTCCAGGTCCTTGGCGTCCGACATGAGCTCGTCGCCCGACTGCCCCCGCCCCTGGACGCGATAGCCGCCCATCACGTTGACCGACTGCGGGGTCAGGCCGAGGTGCGCCATGACCGGTATGCCCGCCGAGACCAGCGCCTCGACCTGCGGCAGGACCCGGCGCCCGCCCTCCAGCTTGACCGCGTGGGCCCCGGCCTCCTTCATGAAGCGCGCCGCCGAATCCAGCGCCTGCCCAGGCGAGCGCTGGTACGACCCGAACGGCAGGTCGGCGACCACGAGGGCCCGCGACGAGCCGCGTACGACGGCCGCCGTGAGCGGCAGCAGGTCGTCGACCGTGACCGGCAGCGTCGAGTCGTGGCCGTAGACGACCATCGCCGCCGAGTCGCCCACCAGCAGCACCGGAATGCCCGCCGAGTCGAAGACCTTCGCCGTCATCGCGTCGTAGGCGGTGAGCATGGGCCACCGCTCCCCGCGCTCCTTGGCGGCCATGAGGTCGCGGACGGTGACGCGGCGTCCGGATACGCCGCCGTACAGGGTGGTTGAAGAGGACATGTGACAACCCTCCAGGAACGTCTCGAGGCGCCCCAGTGGCGTCCCCGGACTCCTCTGATGATGGCACGCACGGAAAACCTGTGGCGAAACTGTCGGTGCCTCCTGTGACAATCAACGTGGAGGTAACGAACAACCATGGCTCTCGATCCTTACCGGCGACTGTTCGCGATCCCGGGTGTCCCTACGTTATTGCTGGTGGGGCTGCTGGCCCGGGTGCCCGCGACGGCCACGGGCATGGCGCTGACCCTGCACGTCGCCAAGTCGATGGGCCTCGACTACGGTCCCGCCGGGCTGGTCACCGCGGCCAGCACCATCGGCATGGCGATCGGCTCCCCGCTCTCGGGCCGGTTCGTGGACAGGCACGGGCTGCGTCCCGTGCTCCTCGTCACGACCGTGGCGCAGGCGGCGTTCTGGGCGTGCGCGTGGGCGCTGCCCTACCCCGTGCTGGTCGTCGCGGCGGCGCTGGCGGGGTTGCTGGGGCTGCCGGTGTTCAGCGTGACGCGGCAGTGCCTGGCCGCCATGGTGCCGGTCGAGCAGCGGCGCAGCGGGTTCGCGCTCGACTCGATCCTGGTGGAGCTGTCCTACATGGCCGGTCCCGCGCTCGCGGTCGCGGGCATCACCATGCTCGGCAGCGAGGTGACGATGATCGTCCTCGGCGGCGGCCTGACGGCGGCGGGCGTGGGCCTGATGGTGCTCAACCCGCCCATCCGGTCGGCCGGCGAGCTGGAGCTTCAGGAGGAGCGGGTGCCCAGGCGCCAGTGGCTCACCCCGGCGTTCGTGGCGCTGCTCGCTACGACGGCGGCGGCCACGTTCGTGCTCACCGCGAGCGAGCTGGCGCTGGTCGCCACCATGGACCACTCCGGCCAGACCGCGTGGGTCGGCCTCGCCGTGGCCATCTGGTGCGTCTTCTCGCTGGTCGGAGGCCTCGTGTACGGCGGGCTGTCGCGTGGTCTGTCGCCCCTGGTGCTGATCGCCGGCATGGGCCTGATGACCGTTCCGGTGGGGCTGGTCGGCGGCGGCTGGCACTGGGTGGTCCTGGCGCTCCTGCCCGCGGGGCTGCTCTGCGCGCCGTCGCTGTCGTCCACCGTCGACGTGCTCAGCCGCTGGGTGCCGAGCGCGGCCAGGGGCGAGGCGATGGGCTTGCACGGCACCGCCCTGCTGATCGGCGGCGCGGCCTCCGCGCCGATCGCCGGCCTCATCATCGACGGGAGCGGTCCCGGGTGGGCGTTCGCGGTGTCGGGGCTCGTGGGCGTCGCCATCGTGCTGGCCGCCTTGCCCTTCTGGCGCCGCCGCCCACCGGCGTCCGCCGTCCCGTCCCTGCCCCACGAGGCGCCGGTGACGGCCGCCACCTCGTAGTTCTCCCGTTCGGGCGGGCGACGGAAGGAGTTCGCGCGGAGTTTACGAAACGAGTCCGTTGCGTATCGGAATAGCTTGCGCTACGGTGACGTTGCGAAACTCAGACGTATCGAAATTAAGGATTTTTCATGGACCCGAACACGGGACACCCACGCCGTTGGGGGATCCTCGGCGTGCTGGTGTTCAGCCTGCTGGCGGTCGTGCTCGACAACACGATCCTCAACGTGGCGATGAAGACCATCGCCGACAAGACGGTCGGTTTGGGCGCCTCGCAGAGCGAGCTGGAATGGGCGATCAACTCCTACACATTGGTGTTCGCCGGGTTGCTGTTCACGTTCGGCGTGATCGGCGACCGCACAGGCCGCAAGCGGATGTTGTTCATCGGCATGGCGCTGTTCGGCCTGGCATCACTGGCCAGTGCCTATTCCCAGGACCCGATGCAGCTGATCCTGGCCAGGGCGGCCATGGGCATCGGCGGCGCGGCGATCATGCCGGCCACGCTGGCCATCATCTCCAACGTCTTCCCGCCCAGTGAGCGCGGCAAGGCGATCGGAGTCTGGGCCGGTGGCGTCGGGCTCGCCGTGGCGATCGGCCCGATCACGGGCGGCGTGCTGATCGAGCACTTCTGGTGGGGCTCGGTCTTCCTGATCAACGTGCCGATCGTGGTGATCAGCATGATCCTCATCGCCACCATCGTGCCCGAGTCGCGCGACCCGAAGCCGTCCAAGCTCGACCCGGTCGGCGTGGTGCTGTCGATCATCGGTCTCGTGGCCATCGTGTACGGCATCATCCGCGGCGGCGAACTCGCCACCGTCGCAAGCGCCGAGGTGCTCGTCCCGACGCTGGTCGGCGTGGCGGTGCTGGGCCTGTTCGTCTGGTGGGAGCGGCGCATCGACCACCCGGTCTTCGACGTGCGCAGCTTCTCCAACGTCCGCTTCAGCTCGGCCATCGGCATGATGGGCATCGTCTTCTTCGCGATGATGGGCGGAATGTTCTTCCTGACGTTCTACCTGCAGATCGTCATGGGGTTCACGCCGGTGCAGGCGGGCGCGCTGATGATCCCGTTCGCCGCCGCGCAGCTCATCTTCGCGCCGCTCAGCCAGCGGGTGAACGAGCGCTTCGGTGGCAAGCTGTCGGCCACCGTCAGCATGGCCGTGGTGACACTCGCGCTCGGCAGCTACGCGCTGATGGACCAGAACACGCCGATCGTGCTGATCGAGATCGTCTTCTTCGTCCAGGGCGCCGCGATGGCCAACATCATGCCGCCCGCGACCACCGCCATCATGGAGTCGCTGCCCAGGGAGAAGGCCGGGGTCGGCTCGGCCATGAGCAACACCGTCCGCCAGGTGGCCGGCGCGCTCGGCGTGGCCGTGCTCGGCTCGGTGCTGTCGTCCAACTACCGCGGCGAGATCGCGCCCGCCCTGGCCGGCCTGCCCGCCGCCGAGCAGCACGAGGCCGGCGAGTCGATCATGGCCACCATGGGCGTGGTCCAGGAAATGGGCGACCAGGGCCGGGCGCTGGTCCAGCCGGCGTTCGACGCCTTCGTCAACGGCATGCACGTCACGGCGCTGGTGTCGGCGGTCATCGGACTGATCGGCATCGCGGTGGTGGCCCGCTGGATGCCCGGCAAGCCCCGCCCGGTCCAGCACGCGGAAACGAAAGAGCCGGCTGTAGTTTGACATCCTCCCTGCCCATGGCAGGGATTCGAACCCATCTCACGCTGGGAGGAGGCCAGGTTGAGGTTCGCGGCGCACAGGCCCGGCAACCCGTGGCCCTTCCCGCGCGGTCACGGCATGTCCTGCCGCCGGCCGGATGTTGCGAGCGGCGGTCACGCCGGCGTTGGCGGCGTATCCACAGGATCGGCGGCGGAAGGCGGCTTGGCTCTCGCGCGCCTTGGCATCCACGATCCGGCACGCCGAGCATCGCCGGCTCGTGTACGCGGGGCTGACCTTGACCACCCGGCCGGGGGCCTTGTGTTCGAGCCGTTGGACCAGGCGTCCCCGACCGGCCGAGAGAATCGATCGGTTGAGCGCCGCCTTGGCGTGGACGTCGCGGCCGGGCCGGGCGCGCGTGCCCCGAGCCGATCGGGGCACGCGCCGGGACCGGCGAAAGTTCGCCATGGCTTGGGCGAAGTCCTGCTGCCGCACGATGATGGAGCCCGCCCGCAACCAGGCGAACTCCGCCCGAGTCTCGGTCGACCGGCGGCACCGCTCGGCGAAACCCGGCGCGCTCTTGCGGCCCGGCCGCCGATGGCCGCACTGCTCAACCGCCAGATTCCGGACGAACCGGGCATGCTCGCAGTGTTCCATCAACGCCGCCTCCCGGACGGGCGGGGGGTCGAGCCGGTGGCGGGACACGCCGATCAACCTACCGATCATCACCGACAAAACCAGGAGGCCGGCATGCCCGGCGGTGCTTCGCCTTCGGGTGCGGAGGAACGGCGCGTTCGCGCTGGAGATATGGTGAGGCCGCGATGACGATCCAGGAATCAGGGACGGCCCGGCCCGCCGGGCGCCCGCGCAGTGAGAAGGCCGAGAAGGCGATCATCGAGGCGACCCTCGACCTGATCGCCGAGGGCATGGGCGTCTCCGAGCTGTCCATCGAGGCGATCGCCGCCAAGGCCGGCGTCGGCAAGACGACGATCTACCGGCGCTGGTCCAACAAGGAGGACCTGGTCGTCGACGCCCTGTCCACGCTCAAGGCGCCGCTGCCGCCGCTCGCGGGCACGTCGGTGCGTGACGACCTGGTCAGCCTGCTCGACGCGATGCGGCAGGAGTCGGGCGAGGCCCGCAGCCGGTGCGTCATGAACATCGCGATGGGAGAGGCCGACCGCTATCCCCGGCTGATGGAGCGCTTCATGAAGCGCGCCGTCGAGCCGCGCAGGCGGGCGATGCGCGAGGTGATCGAGCGCGGCATCGCCACCGGCGAGCTCAGGGCCGACCTGGACGTCGACATGGGCATGGCCATCATCTCGGGGGCCATGCTCTGGCACACCAAGTGGGGCCCCGCCGGCGACCTGCCGGCCGACCTGCCCAGCCGCGTCGTGGACGTGGCCCTGTCCGGGATGGCCCCCTGACGATTCCCGTGCTCACGGAGGCAGGCCGCACGCCGCCTCCGTGAGGCCGTTTGAGGGGTCTTTTGCGGCACGCCGCCGGTCCTGCGCCTATGCCGCGGTTCTGCGGCGGAACAGGAGGGCCGCGAGCGGGAGGCTGAGCACGACCGTGCCCCCGAGCCACGCGGCCGCCACCGCCCCCGACGAGCCCATGGGCTGGTCGAGCAGCAGCGCCCGCAGGGTCTCGATGATCGGCGTGGCCGGCTGGTTGTAGGCGAAGTCCCGCAGGATCCCGGGCATGGTCTCCGCCGGGACGATGCCGTCCGACACGTACGGCAGGAAGAGCACGGCGAAGCTGAACGCCCCCGCCGCCTGCGTGGACCTGACCAGCAGGCCCCAGAGCGCCGCGAGCGAGGACACCGCCAGCACGTACCCCGTGACCAGGGCCAGCACCAGAAGCCAGTCGGTGAGCGTGGCGTCGGGGCGGAAGCCGAGCAGGATCGCGGCGGCCAGGGCGATGGCCGACGATCCCACGTTCCTGATCACCGAGGCCACGACGTGCCCGGCGGGGACCACCCAGCCGCCGATCGGCAGGGTGCGGAACCGGTCGATCATGCCTCCGGTCATGTCGTCGGCGATGGTCACGGCGGTCAGCGCGGCGCCGTACCCGCCGGACATGAGCAGGACCGCGGGCACGACGAAGTCGATGTAGGCCAGCCCGCTGGAGCCGGTCGTGATCGCGCCGCCGAACACGTACACGAAGAGGATCATGATGATCACGGGCAGGGCCGTGTTGATGATCAGGCCGTCCAGGACGCGCAGCTCGCGGCGCAGGTCGCGGACGACGAGGCGGCGCAGGTCTCCCGCGGCGGTCAGGGCGCTCATGCGGCGGCCGCCGTGAGCTCGAAGAAGACGTCGTCGAGTGTGGGGGTGCGCAGCTCCACGTGCTCGACGGCGATGCCGGCCCGGTGCAACAGGTCCAGCGCGCGGCGCAGGTGGTCGGGGTCCTGGACGGCGAGCGTGAGCTCCCGGTCGGTGGGAGAGCCCGGCCCGGCCGGTGCGGCGGCGAAGGAGCTCGGTGCGGCGGGGGAGCTCGGTCCGGTCAGTACGGTACCCGCGCGGGGCAGGTCTTCGGCCCGTGACAGGCGCAGCACCAGTCGTTCGGCCCCGACCTGGCGCTTGAGTGCGGCGGGGGAGTCGTCGGCGGCGACGCGTCCCTCGTTGATCACCACGACGCGGTCGGCGAGCTGGTCGGCCTCCTCCAGATACTGCGTGGTGAGCAGGATCGTGGTGCCGGAGGCGAGCAGTTCGCGGATCACCGCCCACAGCTCCGCCCGGCTGCGCGGGTCGAGCCCGGTGGTGGGCTCGTCGAGGAAGAGGATCGGCGGTGCCGACACCATGCTGGCGGCCAGGTCCAGGCGGCGGCGCATCCCGCCGGAGTAGGTCTCCACCCGGCGTTCGGCGGCGCCGGCCAGGTCGAAGCGCTCCAGCAGCTCGCCCGCCCGCCGCCGCGCCCGACGGCCGCCCAGGTGGTAGAGGCCGGCGAACAGCTCCAGGTTCTCCCGCCCGGTCAGCAGGTCGTCCACGGTGGCCTGCTGGGAGGTCAGCCCGATGGTACGCCGCACCGCGACGCCCTCCCGCGTGACGTCGTGGCCGCCCACGGTGGCGGTGCCGCCGTCGGGGGCGAGCAGCGTGGTCAGGATGCGTACGGTCGTGGTCTTGCCCGAGCCATTGGGCCCGAGCAGCGCCAGTAAAGAGCCGGTGGGCACGGTCAGGTCGATCCCGGACAGCACCCGCGTGCCGCCGAACGACTTCGTCAGGCCCCGGGCCACGATGGCATCTGTGAATACCCTACTGTGTATGACGTTCATAGTTTCAAGATAATGCAGAATCCTAGGAGTGCGTCAAGGAGGAGGTTCGATGGAGCGGTCGCTGCCGTCCGTGGTCGAGCGGTTGTGGGGGCGCGAGCCCGTCTCGCGCCGGGGGCCGCGGCCGCGGCTCGACCTGGCCACGATCACCGCCGCCGCCATCGAGATCGCCGACACCGACGGCCTGGCCGGGGTCTCGATGGGCGGCGTGGCCTCGCGGGTGGGGGTGGCGGCGACGGCCCTCTACCGGTACGTGGGCAGCAAGGAGGACCTGCTCACCGTGATGGCCGACGGTGTGGCGCCGCTCCCGCCCGAGCCGGGCGGCCTGCCCTGGCGCGACTATCTGGCCCTGTGGACCAGGCGCCAGCGCGACATCGTGCTCGAACACCCCTGGCTGCTGTCGATCGGCCGGTTCGCGCCGCCCCTGGGCCCGCGGCGGCTGCTGTGGCTCGACCGGCTGCTGGCCGCGCTCGACGGCACCGGCCTCGACGACGGTGAGAAGATCAACGTGGCCGGCACGCTGACGGGCTACGCGCTGACCGACGCGGCCGTCGTCAACGCGATGGCCGCCGGCGACCCGCAGTACCAGGAGGCCGGCATCGAGGGCGCCTCCGACTACGGCGAGGTGCTGGCCGAAGTCCTCGACCCCGCCGACTACCCCGCCCTGTCGGCCGCGGTGCGCTCCGGCGCCCTGTACGGCGCCGAGGGGTGGGTGGACGACGCCGACTTCCGTTTCGGCCTCGACCTGCTGCTCGACGGTGTCGAGCAGCTCATCGCGCGGCGCGCCCTATGAGGCGCGCGGCGCGCCCTATGAGGCGCGCGGCGCGCCCTATGAGGCGCCCGGCGTGCTCTGGTGCGGCCGCACGTCGGCGGGGAGCAGCGTTTCGGTGAGCAGCCGCCGCGCCCGCTCGGGGCCGGTCACCCAGGGCCGCAGCAGCTCCCATCCATGGAAATATCCGAAGATGTACGGGCTCATCGGCGACGGCTTGAGCAGCGCCAGCGCGAGCTCGGCCTCCTCCTCGCCGTAGAGCGCCCACCGCCTCAGGTACGCGGCCGTCTCCGCCTCGCCCCTGCCCTCGTCGACAAGGAAAGCGGCGTTGCCCCAGACGCCCCACAGCACGTTCCTGGCGTGGTGGATCGCCGCGAAGTCGCCCCCGCCGGGCCGGATGCCGGTCTCGGGGAAGACGTTCGCGTTCAGCCACTCCTGCGCCTCGTCCCCGGGGAACAGCAGCTCCTCGGCGAGCAGCCCGAGCCCCTCGCTGAGCACGAACGACGGCGACAGCATGAACCGCACGTCCTGGCCCCCGAGCAGCGTCTCCTTGAGCATCGACTCGGCGATGTGTCCCGGATGGCCCTCGTGGGCCACGAGATACAGCAGATCGGCCAGGTTGAAGGGGATCGTCCTGTTGATGTGGATCGTGGACTTCAGCCCGCCCTCGTACTCGCCCGCCCCGTGGAACGCCACCCCCTCCACCAGCCGGCACTCGACGACCTCGTCGGGCAGCGCGATGATGGCCGCGGCCGTACGTGCCCGCGTCTCGGCCACCGCCTTGCCCACCAGGGCGGGGAGCCGTTCGATGGACTCCAGTGTGTGGGCCGCCTGCCAGGCCCGCAGCCGCTCGGCCGGCGAGCCCGGCGTCTTCGGCAGGGCGGCGTCCAGCTCCGCGTGGGCCCGCTCGAACACCGCCTCCGGCACCCACCGGGGCTCCAGCCCCAGGCACTCCCGCCCGTACTCGGCCAGCGGCAGCCGCTCACCGCCCAGGCGGCGGGCGACGGCGCGCATCGCGCGTACCTGGGCGGCCAGGTACGCGGATGGCGCCTCGGCCAGCAGCCGCTCCGCCTCATCGGCCAGCGCGCCGGGCACGGCCGGCGGCTCCGTCTCCGCCCGCGTGCTCCACTCCGCCGGCCCCCGGTAGATGAGCATGGGCCCGGCGAGCCGGTTGATCCGCAGCGCCAGCATCGCGTAGTCCCGCCGCCAGTTCGTCATGACTTCTCCTTCAGGTGGCTCCTTCGGGGTGGTCCAAGCTAGCCGTACGGTTTTCCGTACACTGCACGGGTGAGCATCTGGTTCCGCGAGGACGACCGCCCTCGCAGGCCCCGCCTGTCGCGCGAGCGCATCGTCGAGGCCGCCGTCGCCCTGCTCGACGCCGAAGGGGCTGCCGGCTTCTCCATGCGCGCCCTGGCGGCCCGGCTGCGGGCGGGCACGATGTCGCTCTACGAGTACGTCCAGAGCAAGGAAGACGTGCTCGACCTGGCCCTGGACGAGGTGATCGGCGAGATCGAGCCCGCCGGCCCCGGCCCGTGGCGCGAGACCCTGATCGCCCAGCTCACATCGAGCAGGGCCGTCATGCGCCGCCACCCCTGGGTGCCCGCGCTCACCGCCACCCGCCCCCTGCTCGGCCCGAACGCCGTCGCCCGCTCCGGCGTGTTCTACGCGGCCCTCGCCGGGGCCGGGCTGAGCGGCCCCACCCTCACCGCCGCCGTCGGCACGCTGACCTCCTACGTCAACGGCTTCGTCGCCGCCGAGAACACCTGGTGGGACACCGTACGCACGCCCGCGGCCGACGCCGAGATCCGCGGCAGGGTCGTGCGCCACCTGGAGGAGCACATGGCCGAGCTGGCCCGCCACTCCCAGGTGGACGACGGCGACTTCGACACCCAGTTCCTGCTCGGGCTCGACCTCGTCCTCGACGGCATCGCCACCCGCCTGCGACCTGAGCCGGACGGCTGACCACGCCCGGGCCGGCCGCCCGAAGGCCGGAGCCTGGCGTCAGGGGGCATGATGCAGGGATGGCGGCTCACCCGGCGATACGGCGGTGTCACCGCCGTCCACGACCTGTCGTTCATGGTACGGCCACGCCACCGGGTTCCTGGGCCGCCACGGGTCCGGGGAGCCCGCTGACGCACTGGGCGATCGATCACGGCGACTCGGCTACGAGGTCACGGGGATGAGCAGGGCGGTGATGTTGTCCTGGCCGCCCGCGTCGATGGCGTGCCCGACCAGCTTCCGCGCGACGTCGAGACGGTCGCGGCCCTTCGGGAGGGCGCCGGCCAGGTGGCGCCAGAGGCCGTCCGTGCACAGCAGCAGGTGGCCGGGGACCGGCGGCCGGTAGCCGCGCAGGCGGGGCTCGGGTTCCGGCGCGTCGGCGCCGAGCCAGGCGGACAACGCCTCGTGGGCGCCCGTGTCGTCCTCCGTCATGGTCATCCCGACGCCCTCGTCCGGCAGCCAGTACGCGCGGCTGTCGCCGATCCAGCAGCTCCAGATGCCCTCCGGGCCCGCGACGCCCGCCACGTACGTGCAGGCCGGCGCGGCGTGGACCGATGCGGCCAGGGCGGCGACCGCGCGGCCCGCCCGGATCGCGGCGCCCGCGAGGGCCGTCTCCGGCAGTTCGCCCGCCCGCAGCCCGGCCGCCGTCGCCGCCGCGCCGGTCTCGGCGGCCACCTGGGCGGCGCGGTCCGCCCTGGGCGACATGGAGACGCCGTCGCAGACCACGCCGATCGTCCAGGCGCCCGCCCTGGTCAGGGCCATCGCGTCGGCGTTGATCTCGCGTTTCGGGCCACGGTCGCTCACGCCGGCCGCGCCGCCGGTGATGGTCAGCTCCAGGTGGGCGCGGAAGGCCGGTTGCGGGGTGCCGCACTCCCAGCAGTGGCCGTCCGGGGCCACGGCGGTGCCGCCGCACGCGACACAGGTCTCTGTCATGTCCCACGATCTTCGCAGGGCATGTGATGGGCAGGGAAGGGCGATGGGATGGCCGAAGGCTGGGCGGCGTTGGTGGCGGGGCGGGGAGGCGTCCGGGCGGCCGGCGTGAGTCCTGGGGGTGCTGGAGCCGCACCCGGACCGGTTCATGAACCAGGCGTTCCGCCAGAGCGGCGAGTGGTCAGCACGGTGGTCAGCACGGTGGCCAGCATGGTGTCGAGGGCCTGCTGGGAGGTCTGCAACCGTTCGATGGTCTCGGCGATGCGGCGGCGTTCCCTGCGCAGGTGGGTGACCATGCCGGGGCACGCCGCAGGGACGATCCGGCCGCCGTCGTCGTCGTGGAAGCAGTGCAGGAGCCGGGCGATGACCGTCGTGGGAAGACCGGCGGCCAGCAGGGCGCGGATGTGGCGTACGGCGGCCACGTCCGCGTCGGTGTATTCGCGGTAGCCGTTCGGGAGCCTGCGCGGTCGCAGGAGGCCCTGTTCCTCGTAGTAGCGCAGCAGCCGCCTGCTCACCCCGGTCTCCACGGCCAGGTCACCGATCCTCATGCGCTCCCTTGACCTTCACATTCATGTGACGCTTTACGGTTCTGCTGTCATTCGCAACAAACGTGAAGGAGCAGATGATGCCGGGAGCGGTGATCGTCGGGTCGGGGCCGGGGATCGGACGGTCGGTGGCCCACCGGTTCGCGAAGGAGGGCCTGGCCGTGGGCCTCGTCTCGCGGAGCGGCAGTGCCCTTGGCCTGGAGGGGGCGGTGACGTACCGGGCGGACTGCGCCGACGAGGACGGGCTGCGGGCCGCGCTCGACGCCATGACCGGTGAGCTGGGCACGCCGGACGTGGTGGTGTACAACGCCGCCGTCATCCGCCAGGACTCGCCGGCCGAGGCCGGCATGCGCGTCCAACTGGAGGCGTGGGCGGTCAACGTGGGCGGGGCGCTCATCACGGCCTCCCACGTGCTGCCGGCGATGGCGCGGCGCGGCGGCGGCACGTTCATCGTCACGAGCGGCATGCCCCGCCCCAAGGCCCGGTACGTCAGCCTGTCCCTGGGCAAGGCGGGCGTGCGGGCGCTGGTGACGATGCTGGACGAGGAGTATGGGCCGGCCGGTGTGCACGCGGCGAGCGTCACGGTGGCGGGCCCCGTGGCGCCGGGCACGGCCTTCGACCCCGACGACATCGCCGAGCACTACTGGCGCCTGCACACTCAGCCACGCGGCGAATGGGACCAGGAGATCCTCCACACCGGGGGAGTGGGGTCAGGCCGTTAGTTTCCAGAACCAGCCGAGGGGGCGCAGGCCGAGCCGGGCGGCCACCCGTCGCGACGAGTGGTTGCCGGCGCTCGTGCTGTAGAACACGTGGATGCCGGGCAGGTGCCCGGCCCAGGCGGCGGTGGTGGCGGCCGCGTAGCCGCGACCCCGGTGGGACGGGGAGGTCCACGTGCCCGCCTCCGCGCCGGCCGGGGTCAGGCGGGCCGTGTGGCACAGGGCCACCATCTGCCCGTTTTCGACGACCATCGCCCAGGGTGCCCCTTCGCCACCGCCGATGAGCGTCTCCCACTCCTCCGGCTCCCAGCCCTCGGGCCGTGGTAACGGACGGGCGCGGCGGACGTCGGCGGGGTCGCCCGAGCACAGCACCTCCACCCCGGCGTCGAATCGGACGGGCGGGCTCACCAGGTAGCTCGGGCCTCCCGACACCGTCACCCCTTCGCCACCCAGGAGGGCGCGGCACCGCTCCAGGACGGCGGGCGGCCGGTCGCCCGGGGGCGCGGCGGGGGTGGCCCGGGCGATGAGGTCGAGCAGGCGGTCGGCGAGTGGGGCGGGCACGTCACGGGACACGGCCGCGATCATGCCATCGGCCGCCACCCCGATCACCACGTCCTCGGGCCCGGGCAGACGGCCACGCTCGTCGAGCCGCCAGATGACCCCCAGCTCGACACCGATCAGGTCGATGTCGCGCGGCGGCCGCTGCTGATGCTCATGGGCGGCTGGTCCAGTCATGGTCGAGTGGCCTCCAGGGAGCGGGTCCGTGGCGAGCGGGCTTCAGGTCCGGGTTTCGTCACTGCCGGGCCGCCTCTGGCATGCCGGAGATCAAGGTGAACGTGGCGGTCGCGGCCACTCGGCCGTTGACGATCACGTCGAGCTCCCTGGCGCCCGGTGGCTCGTCGCGGGTCGTGACCGGGCGGAACGAATGGCTCTTGCGCAGGACGAACGTGGCCCCCGGCTCAAGCGCCGCGCGTTCGGCCAGGTGGAAGACGCGGCGTGAGCCCGGGCGGCGGATCGCGTATTTCAGGAGCAGCGGCCCCGGCGCGCCCGCCGTGACCGTGAGGGTGAAGGAGAGCTTGCCGCCGACCGCCACCGTGTCGGTCTCCAGGGCCAGCGTGTCCACCGCCCCACTGCCCGGCGTGGCCCCCACCAGGGCGAGCGCCTCGGGATGGCCCGATCGCAGCAGGCCGCGCACCGCGTGGCGCAGCACCTTCTCCACATGTGAGCCGCCGTCGGAGCGCCACCGGGCCAGCAGCCGCAGCGCCACCTCGGGATGGTCTCTGGCCAGGTCGTTGACATGGTTGGCGACCGAGCGCCGGACGTATTCGCTCGGGTCGTCGCGCAGCCGGTCGAGCAGGGGCAACGTCGGCCCGGGAGTCATCAGCCAGCCGACCCTGGAGGCCCAGGGCAGGCGCGGGCGGGAGCCTTCGGAGGCCAGCCGGCGCAGGTGCTCGTCAGGCGACTCCGCCCACTCGTGCATGATCGTGAGGGCGTCGTCGCGATAGCGGTCGAGGTAGGGCCGTACGGCGAACTCGCCCGTCGCGTACGGCGTCAGCACCGCCAGCGTGTCCATCGCCGGCCGCAGGTGATCGAGCCCCTGGACGGCCGTGTGCTCGGTGGCGGGCCAGCCGCTCCACATGTCGAGCGGCACCCCCGGCGCGCACTCGCGCACGATCGCGGCGGCCTGCGGATAGGGCAGCGGCAGGGCGTCGTGCAGGACCGTGGCCACGTGCGTGACGCGGGCCTTGAGCTCCAGGCCGTCGAGGCCGGCCAGGGCCCGCGCGACGAACCGGTCACGCGGGAACGGCGCCCACGCGCCGGCCAGCCCGTCGGCGAGCGCCCCCACGGAGCCGGCGTTGATCAGGTCTTTCAGCGGTTGGGCCACGCCGGATACTGTGCCAGCCGCCACCGACACTTCTCACCCCGATTTCACTGGGTGAGCTTCTGGAAGTAGGCCCGCATCGAGGGGTAGTAGTCGTTGAAGTCCGGCTGGGCGGAGCCGTCGCGGGAGGAGACGAGCATGTCGAGGTAGTACTCCCAGCCGGGGCCGATGTCGCCGATCCCGTCCACCGAGTCGAGGTGCTGGACGAACCGCAGCTCCGTCGTGCCGTCCGCCTCCGTCAGCAGCATCTCGATGTGCCAGACCCCGTGCTCGTCCAGCGACGAGATCGCCAGCCGCCGTGGCGGGTCGCAGGCGTCGATGCGCATGTCGTACCAGGGCGTCTGCTCCTCGAAGAGCATGCGGACCTTGATCGTGCGGCCGGGGGCCGCGTCGCCCTCCCACGGCCCGAACCAGCGGGCCGTGCGCTCGGGCTCGGTGATGCTGGCCCACACGTCCTCGGCGGGCGCGCGGAAGGTGCGGGTGAGGACGAGGTCGCCGCCCTCGTCCGTCTTGAACAACCGGCCGGTGGGGATGGGACTCATGCGGTGTTCTCCGTTCTGCCGTCCGCCTCGCCGGTGGGGCGGCGCTCGCGGCGGGTTCTGTAGACCTCTGTCTCAAGGGCGTCGAGGCGGTGCTCCCAGCCGGAGGGCCGGGCGAACTGCGCGAGCCAGGCGATCAGCTCGGTGAACCGCCCCGGGTCGAGCGTGTAGAAGCGCTGCCTGCCGACGAGCTCGTCGCGGACCAGGCCGCTCTCCCTGAGCACGCGCAGATGGCGGCTCACGGCGGGGCGGCTGATCGGGAAGTGCCCGGCCAGCTCTCCCGCCGGCAGCCGGCCGTTTCTGAGTAATACGAGGATCTGCCGCCGCACCGGGTCGGCGATCGCTCCTGCCACCTCGTCCACACGGGAAAGCGTAACCTACTGGTTACGGGTTAGGCAAAAGAAAGGCCGGCCGGCGATCGCTCGCCGACCGGCCCCTGGAAGCTCAGGTGGTGGTTTCGCGCCAGCGGTTGGTGATGGGCAGGCGGCGGTCCCGGCCGAAGTTCTTCGGGGTGATCTTGGGGCCGGGCGGATACTGCCTGCGCTTGTACTCCGACACGTCCACCAGCCGGATCACCCGCGCCACCAGGTCGGGATCGTGCCCGGCGGCGATGAGCTCCGCCGAGCCCATGTCCTTCTCCACGTAGTCGTCCAGCAGCCGGTCCAGCACCTCGTACGGCGGCAGCGAGTCGGTGTCGCGCTGGTCGGGGCGCAGCTCGGCGCTCGGCTCCTTGGTGATCGAGTTCTCCGGGATCGGCCGCTCGGCCTGGAGCAGGAACCCCGGGTCCGAGTGCGCGTTACGCCACTTGGACAGCTCCCACACCATCGTCTTCGGCACGTCCTTGATCGGTGCGAACCCGCCTGCCGAGTCGCCGTACAGAGTGGAGTAGCCCGTGGCCAGCTCGCTCTTGTTGCCCGTCGTCAGCACCAGGTGACCGTGCTCGTTGGACAGCCCCATGAGGATCATGCCGCGCACCCTGGCCTGGAGGTTCTCGGCGGCCAGGCCGGACAGGTCGATCTCCTTCTCGAAGCCGTTGACGATCTCGGCGATCGGCACGACCTGGGAGTTGATCCCCTGCCGCCGCACCAGCTCCTCGGCGTCGGCCAGCGAGTGCTCCGAGGAGTAGCGCGAGGGCATGAGCACCACGTTGACCCGGGAGGGGCCGATGGCGTCGGAGGCGATCGTGGCCGTCAGGGCCGAGTCGATCCCGCCAGAAAGGCCCAGGATGACCGACTGGAAGCCGTTCTTGGCCACGTAGTCGCGCACCGCCAGCACCAGCGCCGAGTAGACCTCCGCGTGCGTGCCGAGCCGCTCCGTGACCGGGGTGGGCACGGGCGTGTAGGGCGCGACGGGCTCGGTGGAGAGGATCAGGCGCTCGACGGTGATCGTGGAGCCGTCGCCCGCGTCGTACGGGAACGAGCCGGGCTCGGCGTCCGACACCGGCAGGTCCAGGTCGACGACCAGCAGCTCCTCCTTGAACTGCCCCGCCCGCGCCACCGGCTCGCCGCCCGCGTCGACCACGACGGAGTCGCCGTCGAAGACCAGCTCGTCCTGCCCGCCGACCTGGTTGACGTAGACGAGCGCGCACCCGGCCTCGCGGGCCCTGCGGGCGCACAGCTCCAGCCGTACGTCGTCCTTCTCCTTCTCGTACGGCGACGCGTTCGGCGCCACCAGCAGCCCGGCCCCCGCCTGCCCCACGACGGCCACGGGCCCGCCCTCCTGCCAGAGGTCCTCGCACACCGCGATCGCCACGTCGACCCCGTGCAGCCGGAAGATCGGCAGCCGGTCGCCGCGCACGAAGTAGCGATATTCGTCGAACACGCCGTAGTTGGGCAGGTGGTGCTTGGCCGTGCGGGTGACCACCGCGCCCTTGTGGAGCAGCGCGGCCGCGTCCAGGGGGGCGCCCTTGGGCTGCCCGACGCGGGGGGCCAGGCCGGCGCGGTCGACGTAGCCGACCACCACCGGCAGCTCGCCCAGGCCCTCCTCGTCGAGCCGGCGGGCCACCTCCTCCAGCGTCCTGATGCTGGCGTCCACGAAGGACGTGCGCAGCACGAGGTCCTCGACCGGATAGCCGGTCAGGAACATCTCGGTGAAGACGACGAGGTGAGCGTCGCGCTCGGCGGCGTCGCGGGTCCACGCGATCAGCCGTTCGGCGTTGGCGCTCAGGTCGCCGACCGTCGGGTTCGTCTGTGCCAGGGCAATGCGCAGTTGTGCCACGCGAACAGCCTAGTACGCCCCGATTTTTATCGTCAAAGCGACGAAAAGCACGTCATTGGCTCCCGGGGGTGACCAGCCCCGACTCGTACGCGGCCATCACCAACTGCGCCCGGTCGAACAGCCCGAGATGCTCCAGCAACTCCTTGACCATGAGCCCCGCCTCCTCCTCCGGCAGCGCGAGCGTCTGGCCGATCTGCCGGTTCGTCAGCCCGCGCGCGACGAGTTTCAGCACGTCGAGCCGGTCGTCGGAGAGCCCGGCCAGCGCCGGGGGAGAGGCCGGGTCGGTACGCCCGGCGAACGCCGAGATCAGCCGCGTGGTGACCGCGGGGTCGATGAGCGCGTCGCCGGCCGCCGCCGCCCTGATCGCCGCCAGGAACTGCTCGGGAGGCGACGTCTTCAGCACGAACCCGCTCACCCCCGCACGCAACGCCGCGTACAGGTTCTCGTCGCTGCCGAACGTGGTCATCATCACCACCCGTGGCGGCCGCTCCTCGGCCAGGATCCGGCGGGCCGCGGCGAGGCCGTCGAGCCGGGGCATCTGGATGTCGAGCAGCACCACGTCGGGCCGCGCCGCGCTCACCCCGGCGATGGCCTCCTCGCCGTTGGCCGCCTCGCCCGCCAGCTCGACCCCGGGCTCGCTCTGCAGCATGGCCCGCAGCCCCGCCCGCACCAGAGCCTGGTCGTCGGCCACCAGGACCCGCAGCACCCCCGGATCCCCACTCGCGACGGGGGCGGGCTCCTCCAGGCGCTGGGCCAGCATGTCGCCCTCCAGGCGCTTCAGCCCGGCCGACAGGTCGAGGCCCAGCTCGTCGCGCCAGACCGCCCGCGCCCTGCGCAGCGCGCCCAGCGCGTCGCCCTGGCGCCCCATCCGGTAGAGCGCCACGGCCAGCAGCCGCCACGCCTCCTCCCGCAGCGGATGGGCCGAGGCGTGCGCCTCCAGGTCGGCCACCAGCGCCGTCGCCCGGCCCAGCGCGAGCCCGGCGCCGGCCCGCCGCTCCAGCGCGATCAGCCGCAGCTCCTCCAGCCGGCCCGCCTCGGTCGCGGCCCAGGTCAGCTCGCCGAACTCGGCCAGCGCCGGACCCCGCCACAGCCCCAGCGCGGTGTCCATGACCGCCCACACCTGCGCGGGCGCGCCGTCGGACTTCACCAGGGCCTCGAAGTGCCAGGCGTCGACCTGCTCGGGGCGGGCGCGCAGGGCGTAGCCGGGCGGCGCGGACACCAGCACCCCGGCCTCCTCGCGGGGCGCGCGGTCGGGTTCGAGCGCGCGGCGCAGCCGGGAGACGTAGCCCTGGATCGTGGACAGCGCCTGCGCCGGAGGGCTGCCCGGCCAGAGCTCGTCGATGAGGGTGTTGACGGGGACGGCGCGGCCGCCGGCGACGAGCAGGCGCGCGAGCACCGCCCGTTGCCGCTGGCCGCCGAGGTCGAGGGGGGCGCCGTCGGCCCAGGCTTGGAACGGTCCGAGCGCGGTGAAGGTCAGCATGTCAGGCGTAACTGTAGAGGCAGAACGCGAAATGTCACAGTGAATGTCACAAGGGGAGCTCCGCGTCCACGATCGTGCCGCCCGCTTCGGCCGTACGGACCGTGCAGGTTCCGCCCAGTTCGGCCGCCCGCTCGCGCATCGAGCGCAGCCCGACGCCCGGCCGCGCGTCCGGCGCGATGCCGGGGCCGCCGTCGGTGACGGTCACCCGCAGGCGCTCGCCACGGGCCAGCGCGACCGAGACGGCACCCGCGCCCGCGTGCTTGCGCGCGTTCGTGAGCGCCTCCTGCACGATCCGGTACGCGGCCACCTCCACCGCCGCCGGCAGCCCGTCGAGGTCACCGGAGACCTCGATCGGCGTCCCGGCCAGCTCCTCGACGGCCCCGGCCAGGCCCAGCTCGTCGAGGGCGGGCGGGCGCAGGCCGTACACGAGCTGCCTGATGTCCCCGCTCACCGCGTCCATGCCCGCGCGCAGCTCGGCCAGCAGCAGGTCGGCGCGCTCGGGAGAGGTGCGCATGGTCAGGCGGGCGGCGTTGATCGACATGGCCATGCCGCTGAGCGACTGGCCAAGCCCGTCGTGCAGGTCGCGGCGCAGCCGCCGCCGCTCCTCCTCGCGCGCCGACAGGATGCGCTCGCGCGAGCGCTGCAGCGCGGCCGTCAGCCGGACGGCGTGCGCGGCGTCCGCGATGTACGGCGTCAGCGTCGCGATCACCCGCTCGTCGTGCGCCGCCGGAAACCTGCGCCGGTCCGTCGGCCCGACCAGCAGCAGCCCCACCGGCTCACCGTGCCAGACGAGCGGGATCACCCTGGCCGCCGATCCCAGGGAGCCCGAGGTGGTCGTCGTGCCGTCCAGCTCGACGGCCACGCCCGTCACCGACAGGCCCTCGCGCAGCACGTCGAGGGTGGCCAGCAGCCCGTGCACCGGGTCGGCGTGCTGCAGCCGGTGCCGCAGCCGCCCGGCCAGCGCGCCGGGGACGCCGGTGCTTCCGTACAGGAGCCGGTCGACGCCGCGCTGGAGCCCGCGCCTGATCGGCTGGAAGGCCGCGCCGGCGAACACCGCCGCCGCGATCCCCGCGATCGGGGCCACCTCCGACAGGAACAGGCTGGAGGCGGCGCTCACGGCGACGTACACGCCGGTGACCACGACGGCCAGCCCGGTGCCGACCAGCGCCCTGCTGATCAGCGTGTCGATGCCGAACAGGCGGTAGCGCAGCACCGCCACCGCGATCGCGGCCGGGATCAGCGGGATGGCCAGCGTCGCGAGCCACCAGAAGGGATCGCCCAGCATCCACGGGACCAGCAGCCCCGGCAGCGCCACGACCAGCCACAGGAGCTGCCGGCGCTCGATCGGGCCGCCGCGCGTGAACCGCACCACCAGCGAGACGAACGCCAGCGCCATCGCCGCCGACACCGTCCAGTGCGCCGGGCCCCGCAGCGCCGCCGGCCCGGCCAGGACGGCCACCCAGTCGAGCGCCATCCCGGCCACGGCCAGCGCGACCACCCCGAGCCAGCGCCGCGACAGCAGCCGGCCCGCCGGGTAGAGCAGCGGGAGCAGCACGCCGAGGGTGAGCTGCAGCACCTGCCAGGTGAGGTTGATGATCGGCCGGCCGTGGACCGGGCTTCCTGCGAGGAGCCAGAACAGGTTCGCGGACAGGATGTTGGCCGCCGCGCTCAGCCCGCCGGCGAGCAGCAGCCAGCCGATCACCAGCCGCGGCCTGCTGGCGACGAGGATCGCGCCGAACACCGGGAACGCGGTGCCCGCCATGTCCTCGGGCGCGAAGGGCAGCGGCGTGTACGCCGAGTGCGGCAGCCGCGCCGTCACCCAGACGTTGACCAGCTCCAGCACGATGGCGAGCGTGGCGACGCCGATCGCCACACCTTTCGCCAGACCCGCGCGGCGCATCCCACCTGCCCTTCCACCCTGGTAGCCGGAAGGAAAGTATCGGGCAGGAGCCGATGTCCGATCAAAGTTCTCTCAACGCCGCCTGATCGCGGGCCCGAGCAGCAGCATGCCGGCCGCCGAGGCCAGGGCGACCCCGCCCACGGTGAACCACAGCGTGCGCGGCCCCACGTCCAGCAGCACGCCGCCCATCAGCGGCGCCAGCACCGCCGCCAGCGACCACGAGAATCCGAACAGCCCCGCGTAGCGCCCCCGCAGCGCTGCGGGCGCCAGCGCGGCCACAACGGCGCCGGGGATGCCCGCCGTGACGATCTCGCCCGCCGTCCAGATCACGATCGTCACCGCCAGCCCGAGCGTGCTGGTCACGAACGCGGTCAGCGCGAACCCGGCCCCCATCACGATCAGCCCCAGCGCGAACGTACGGGCCGCGTCCCTGCGCCCCAGCCACGCCGACACCAGCGGCTGCACGATGACGATCAGCACCCCGTTGAGCGCCATGGCCAGCCCGAACTGCCCGGGGGTCAGCTTGACCACCTCGGTCATCGCCACCGGCAGCATGGTCATCGTCTGCGTGTAGACGAGCGCGTTGCCCAGCGAGACCAGCGTGAACCCGAGCATGAGCCGGTCGCGCAGCACGATCCCGAAGCCCCCGCCCGGGCTGCGCCCCTCCGGCCGCGTCTCGGGCACCGCCCGCCACACCAGGACGGCGAAGATCACGCTCGACACCGCGTCGATCCAGAACAGCCAGACGAACCCGAGCCCCGCCAGCCAGCCGCCGGCGGTCATGCCGACCGCGTAGCCGAGGTTGATCCCCCAGAACAGCAGCCCGTACGCCCGCGGCCGCTCCTCCGGCGACACCAGGTCGGCCACCAGGGCGTTGGAGGCGGGCCGGTAGACGTCGATCACCAGCCCGAGCACGAACATCGAGGCCAGGATCGCCGGCAGGGTGCTGCTGTAGCCGAGCGCCAGCATGGCCGCCGCCGTGGCCAGCATGCCGCCGGACAGCGTGGCCCGGCGCCCGATCCGGTCGGTGAGCGTGCCGGCCACGATCTGCGACAGCAGCGAGCCCGCCCCGAACACGCCCATCACGAGCCCGGCCGCGGTCAGCGACAGGCCGCGGCTCTGGGTCAGGTAGACGCCGGTGAAGGGCATGACCATGGTGCCCAGGCGGTTCACCAGCGTGCCGCCCCACAACGCCCAGAACGGGCGGGGCAGGCCACCGATCTGGGCCTGCAGGAAGGATGGTTTCTCAACAGTTGCGCTCGACACGCGACAAGAGTGGAATCTCCGGTTTTGCGGCGCGAACGATTTAGCCCAGACTAAAAGCATGACCATCACGTGGGTGCTGAAGCCCGAGGACGTGGCACGCATCCGGTTCGCGTTCTCCCCGATGTGGGAGCTCGTGGCCAGCCTGCGCACCCTCCAGCAGCCCGCCAGGCAGTCGATCCACCTGCCCTGGCTCAAGGCCGTGCGGCCCCTGCTGGCCGGGCTCGACCTGGCCGAGCTGTTCGCGCTCGTGCCGCAGGCAGGCTACCTGGCCGACTTCATCACCCCACCGCCCGACACGCCGATGCCCGAGTTCGCCGCCGAGCTCGACCGGGTCAGGCGCACCGACCCCGGGCAGGCGCGCACGGAGGCGGAGAAGGTGCGGGGCACGGACCCGGCGGTGATCGCGCGGTTCACGGCCGACCCCGAGGCCGGGGTGGCCAGGGTGGCGGACGCGCTGGAGGCGTACTGGGAGGAGTGCTTCGCCGAGCACTGGCCGCGCGTGTACGCCCTGCTCGAACGCGACGTCCTGCGCCGGTCGCGCCAGCTCGCCCAGGGCGGTGCCAGGGAGCTGTTCGCCGGGCTCGACCCGGCCGTCCAGTGGACGGGGGAGCGGCTGATCATCGACCGGCCCTGGTGCGAGGCGGGCGGGCTGCACGGTGACGGCCTGGTGCTGGTGCCGAGCGCGTTCTACTGGCCGGCGGTGGGGGTGCTCACGGCCCCGTACCAGTCGATGCTCGTCTACCCGGTGCGGGGCGTCGGGACGCTGTGGGAGCAGGGACCGCCGCCCGCGCCCGGCGCGCTGGCCGCGCTGATCGGCAGGAGCCGGGCCCAGATCCTGCTCGCGCTGGCCGAGCCCGCCACCACCTCCGCGCTGGCCACCCGCATGGCGCTCACGCCCGGCGCGGTCAGCCAGCACCTCGGCGTGCTCAGCGGCGGCGGGCTCGCGGTGGGGATGCGGATCGGCAAGCAGGTCGTCTACCGCCGCACCCCCACGGGCGACCTGCTGGCGAGCGGCCCGCGGGCGGCCTGAGCCGTCAGGCGTAGCGCTTCGACTCCAGGAGCCAGTCGAGGTGGGCGCGCGGCGCCGCCAGGTAGGCGCAGGCGACCTTGCTGACGTCCCTGGCCTCCTTCGGGTCGAGGTCGTGCAGCGGCAGCCGCCTGGCGGCCTTGCACATGTCCTGGCAGCGCCCGGCGATCCGGTCCAGCACCCAGGCCGTCGCCTCCCGCTCGCTCAGCCCGAGCTGGCGGATCGCCAGCACGACGAAGTTGTGCACGTCGCCGCGCTCCTTCGGCCGCGAGGCCACGTCGTTGCACCAGGCCGTGACGTCGCTGCAGGCGTTCACGAGCTGCTGCCACGGCTCCGACTCGTGCACCCATGCCGGCACCTCCACCCGCAGGCAGGGCTCCACCAGGTCGTACAGGTAGGGCCCCACGGTGCCCCTGCGCAGCGCCGGATACTCCTCCAGCGTCGGCATCCGCCCCGCCGCCCGGTTGTCGGCCTCGGTGCGGCAGGCGTCGTACTGGCGCTGCAGCCCCACCGCGAACCTGGCCCGCCATTGGTCGCTCATCCGCACGCTCGTCACCCGCCACAGGTCGGCGAACGCCGCCTCCAGCGGGTGGCGGGAGGCGCCCTTGAGCATGCCGTGGAAGATCTCCAGCGGGCCCGAGCGCTCGTCCAGCTCGTCGTCCAGGTGGAACAGCCAGGTCAGCCACTGCGCGAACAGCGCCGCGGCGGCCGCGTCGAACTCGGCGAACGCCCGGCCGGCCATCCGGTGGTAGCCGACCTCCGGGTCGGCCCGCAGGCCGGTACGCCTGGCCCAGTCGATGACGGCGGCCTCGATGGCGTACACGGCCGGGTGCATCCGGCACGGCGCCGCCATCGCGGGCACCCGCTCGGTCAGCGGCAGCAGCGCCAGGGCGGCCGAGCCGCCCCTGCGCGGAAGTGGCAGCAGCGACGTCAGGGCCGAGCGCAGCGCGGTGCGGACGGTCGCGAGCATGGTCGTGTTGGCGGCCCCCTTCGCGGGGACCTTCACCGGCGCGTTCATGGAAGTCCTCGTACGGGTCTTCACAGCGGGCCGAAGAGCCAGTTGCCGGTGGCGTTCGGATCGTCGCTGCGGTAGAAGTCGGCCGCCGCCGAGACCAGCTCCGCCACGCTCAGCGCGCCCTTGCCCGCCCGGTCGAGCCGGTCGAACGCCTCGTCCACGTCGTCGTAGGCGACCCCGAACGCGCACAGCATCGTGCGGAACTCACCCGGCCCGATCTCGCCGTCCCCGTCGCCGTCGCACAGCTCCGCGACCGCCACCGTGGCGGGCCTGAACACCGGCTCGTAGTGCTCGCCCGTGACGAACGCCGCCGTCATCGCCCGCCGGAAGTCCGGCCGGACGATGCCGGTGTCGCCGTCGCGTTCGAGCTCCTTCGACAGGGTGGACCAGATGCCGTCGAAGCCGTCCACGAGGCTCGCCCCCGTGACAGAGGTGGGGGACTCCCCGAAGCCCACCAGAATGCGGGCGCCCAGCCCCAGCAGATCCTCACGTTCGACGACGCCGTTGCCGCTCGCGTCGATGTGGTCGAACGCTCGATCGAGCTTGTGATTGAGCAGGTCGATTGCCACCAATGCCTCCCCCGAGACTGACTGCGTGATCACAGTAAGTCGGGGCGGGGCCTTTGTCAGCGAGGCTCGCACCGGCACCCCCCGTAACGTGTGCGAAACACGGGCACGGCATGCTGGTATATAGCCCGTACTATCCGTCCAACGAGGGGATGCTGTGGACCGCCAGCAGGAGTTCGTGCTCCGCACGCTCGAGGAACGCGACATCCGGTTCATCCGGCTGTGGTTCACAGACGTGCTCGGCTTCCTCAAGTCCGTCGCCATCGCGCCCGCGGAGCTGGAGGGGGCCTTCGCCGAGGGCATCGGCTTCGACGGTTCGGCCATCGAGGGCTTCGCCCGCGTCTACGAGTCCGACATGCTCGCCAAGCCCGATCCGGCCACGTTCCAGATCCTGCCCTGGCGCAGCGAGACGCCGGGCGCGGCGCGCATCTTCTGCGACATCCTCATGCCCGACGGCTCGCCGTCGCACGCCGACCCCCGCTGGGTGCTCAAGCGCACGCTCGCCAAGTGCGCCGACATGGGCTTCACCTTCTACACCCACCCCGAGATCGAGTTCTTCCTGCTGAAGAACCGGCCCGAGCCCGGCATCCGGCCCGAGCCGATCGACTCCGGCGGCTACTTCGACCACACGCCGCACAGCTCGGGCCACGACTTCCGCCGCCAGGCGATCATGATGCTGGAGTCGATGGGCATCTCCGTCGAGTTCAGCCACCACGAGGGCGCGCCCGGCCAGCAGGAGATCGACCTGCGCTACGCCGACGCGCTCACCACGGCCGACAACATCATGACCTTCCGCCTGGTCATGAAGGAGGTCGCGCTGGAGCAGGGCATCTGGGCCTCGTTCATGCCCAAGCCGTTCACCGAGCACCCGGGCTCCGGCATGCACACCCACATGTCGCTGTTCGAGGGCGACAGGAACGCCTTCTACGAGGCCGGCTCCGACTACCGGCTGTCCAAGATCGGCCGCTCGTTCATCGCCGGCCTGCTCAGGCACGCCGCCGAGATCACCGCCGTCACCAACCAGTGGGTCAACTCCTACAAGCGGCTCTGGGGCGGCGCCGAGGCGATCGCGGGGCTGGGCGGCGAGGCGCCCTCCTACGTGTGCTGGGGCCACAACAACCGCTCCGCCCTGGTCCGGGTGCCGATGTACAAGCCGCACAAGGGCGGCTCGACGCGCATCGAGTTCCGCTCGCTCGACTCGGCGTGCAACCCCTACCTCGCCTTCGCGCTCATCCTGGCCGCCGGCCTCAAGGGCATCGAGGAGAGCTACGAGCTGCCCGCCGCCGCCGAGGACAACGTCTGGACGCTGACCAGCGCCGAGCGGCGGGCCCTCGGCATCCAGCCGCTGCCGGGCTCGCTCAACGACGCGATCGAGGTCATGGAGCGCAGCGAGCTGGTGGCCGAGACGCTGGGCGAGCACGTCTTCGACTTCTTCCTGCGCAACAAGCGGTCGGAGTGGCGCGAATACCGCCGCCACGTCACCGAGTTCGAGCTCGGCCGCTACCTGCCGGTGCTCTGATCCGGGGACGCCCCGCGCCGTCATCCGGCGCGGGGCGTTTCGTCAGCCCTGGAACTCGCGGACCTCGACCGGCAGCAGCGCCACGGCCGTGGCCAGCCTGCGGCCCCACTCCAGCGCGGCGTCCCGGCCGGGCGCCGTGATGATCGTGAACCCGCCGATGTGCTCCTTGCCCTCGGTGTAGGGGCCGTCGGTGCTCAGCACCTCGCCCTCGCGCAGCCGCATGACGACGGCCTCGCCCGCGGGCTTCAGCGCGCGGGAGAAGACCCACACGCCGGCCGCCTTCATCTCCTGCTCCAGGGCGATCAGCCGCTCCATGACCGGGTCGAGGACCTCGGGCCCCGGCGGCTCCCCGTCGGGCTGGTACATGGTGAGGATGTAGTGCTTCATGGGCTCTTCCTTCCGTGCGTTCTCACCCCCTACACGAACGGCGCCCGCCCGGATCGACTACCGCTTGGTGATTTTCTTCGGAATGACGCGGACCTCGTCGAACACGATGGCCTCCAGCAGGCCGGCCTCCACCCGGTCGATGAGGCGCGCGCCGGTCGCGGGGGCCGGATCGCCGCCCTTGACCCGGGTCACCAGGCTGCCCCACCTGCGCTGATGGCGCGCGAACGTGCGCGGCGCCACCACCCGGCCCCTGGCCCGCTGCCCCGCCAGCGCCGCGTCCGCGGGCGCGTCGAGCAGCAGCAGGTGGAAGCCCGCGCCGTGCCGGCGCGCCAGCCAGGCGAAGCCCTTGAGCACGTACGGGCCGCAGCCCCGGTTGTGCGCCACGACCGAGTGGCCGGAGATCAGGGCCTGCCGGATGCGGGTCAGGTGGGTGACGAAGACGACGGCGCGGCGCACCGGGTAGGGCGCCCAGGCGAGCCGGCCGTGCCAGTGCCGCCTGGCCTGGGAGGAGTCGATGACCACGGCCGCGCCGGCGGCCACGGGCAGGCTCTCGGCGCCGTGCAGCCCGTACAGGCGTTGCAACAGGGTGGTCTTGCCCGCCCCCGGCAGCCCGGTCAGAATGACCAGCGAACCGGACGGATATCGCAACCTCGCCCCCTGCACAGGCCCACCCCCGTATCGGATTCCCTCGCCGCGCACAGCATAGGCGGTGCCTCCCCAGCCTCTCCAAGAGTGGGCCGGAACGCGCACCGGACGGCTCAGGAAGTCAGCCGGGCGGTGAGCGAGTCGAGCCGGTCGCGCAGTTCGCCGTGCGTGTGACCGAGGTCGGCCAGGACCTTGCGCAGCTCGGCCAGCTCGGCGCTGACCTGGGCCAGCTCGGCCTCGGCGCGGCGTTCCATGGCCGCCGTGCGCTCGAACCGCTCCACGAACCAGGAGGCGATGGCCGCGGTGACGACGCCCAGCAGGGCGATGCCCGTGAGCATGAGTCCCGCGGCCACCAGCCGGCCCTCAGAGGTGATCGGGAAGCGGTCGCCGTAGCCGACGGTGGTCATGGTGGTGAGCGACCACCACAGGGCGTCGCCGATCGTCTTGATGTTGCCGTCGGCGTTGTGACGTTCCACGTCCAGGACGGCGATGCTGCCGACGATGGCCATGAACAGGGCGGTGCCGCCGACGTACACGACGGCGCGCAGGCGCAGCGGGAGCTGGATCCGTTCGGCGACGACGTGCAGGAGTAACAGGGCGCGCAGCAGCCAGAGCGGGCGCAGCAGGGGCAGCAGGACGACCAGCAGCGCGGGGATGTTCCTGAGCACGAAGCGCAGGCGGCGCGGGGCCAGGGTGATACGGATCAGGTAGTCGGCGGTGAACAGGATCCAGGTGAGAACCTGGAGATACCAGAACGCGTCGAGTGCGGGGCCGGGCAGATCCGGCATGAGGACGGGGACCGCCCAGCCGAGAAGGAAGCCTGTGCCGATGATGAGGAGCGCCACACTGGTACGGCGCTCCCAGGAGGTCAGCCGGTCCATGCGGCAAGTCTGCCGTGAATTGGCGGATTGGTCGCGGGAGGGCCGAAAACCGGGATATGGTACGCGTGACGCCTTGATCGGCCTCACTCCACGAGCGGTGCGGAGTGGGGCCGATTTTCGTTGCTTCCGGCCCCGGATCACATCAGGCGGCGGCGGGAAGTTCCGACCCCTACGAGGCGTTATGGAGTGGCATCGAGCACCAGTTTGGACCCCCACCCTCTGGGTAAACCGGGGTGTCCGGTAAAATTGGCCTGCTCTTTATGATATTTCCGGACTTCTCGCCTCTTGTGGCGATATTGGAGGGTGTGGCATGACGACGGCTGCCCTGCAGACCGTGTTGACCGTTCCCGAGCGTTTCCGTGGCCCCGTGGGCGTCGCCAACGGCGGCTGGATCGCGGGCACCATGGCGGAGGCGCTGAACGGTGGTCGATCAGCCGTCGAGGTCACGCTCCACGCGCCCACCCCCCTGGAGACGGAGCTGCGCCTCGAACACGTGGCCAACTCCGCGTCCCTGTCGCACGGCGACAAGCTGCTGGTCGAGGCCATCCCGGTGGCCGAAGACCTGGAGGGGCCGGGCTTCGTGCCGTTCAACGACGCGGCCCGGGCCGAGGCCGGGTTCGCCGGGCTGCGGGCGCACCCGTTCGCCGAGTGCTTC
This sequence comes from Nonomuraea solani, assembly GCF_900108335.1. Classification (GTDB taxonomy): domain Bacteria; phylum Actinomycetota; class Actinomycetes; order Streptosporangiales; family Streptosporangiaceae; genus Nonomuraea; species Nonomuraea solani. The sequence continues at coordinate 530,172 of NZ_FNVT01000005.1, read as the reverse complement.
GCCTGCGGCCTGCGCGAGCCGGGCGACGGCCTGCGCGTCTTCCCCGGCCCCGTCGAGGGGACCGACCTGGTGGCCGCCGGATGGCGGGTGCCGTTCACGGTGACCGGCGAGGACGGCGTGCCCGCCTCGATCGTGGGCGCCGTGCTCGACTGCATCACCGGCTGGTCCCACTTCGGCCCGGACGAGACCGCCCTGCTCGGCCGCCTGGCCCTGCGGATCCACGGCGCGGTACGCCCCGGCGGCCGCTACTCCGTGGTGGGCCGCCCGACCGGTCAGGACGGCCGCAAGCTGTTCGGCCAGAGCGCCATCTACGAGGCCGACGGCACCCTGGTGGCCGCCGCCCGCGCCACGTGGATCGCTCCACGCTGACCCCGCACCGCGCGACGGCCCCTGAGCACCTGCTCGGGGGCCGTTTCGCGTCAACCGGTCAGGTGCTCCGCCACGACCGACGCGCAGCGCTCGTCGAACAGGATCGTGTAGTGGTTGCAGTCCGGCACCATCTCGTCCCGCAGCTTGGGCAGCCGGGTGGCCCATGGCAGCACGAGGTCGTCCGGCAGCATGCCGACGTCCTGGTTCAGCAGCCCGCGTGGCGCCCTGAGCAGGGACAACGGTGAGGTGATCGCCGTGAGGGCGGCGGCGATCCGCTCGGATTCGAGCCAGAGCCACCGCCCGTCCGCCATCACCGCCTCGGCGACGGCGCGCGATCGCAGCTCGCCCTCGGGGCCGGTGAGGTCGTAGCGCACGTACGCCTCGACGTCGGCGTTCCAGTGGCCGGCGAAGGCCGGGTGGGCCTTGAAGAAGTCGACGTACGCGTCGGCACTGGCGAACGTCCGCCGCAGCCGGGCCAGCGCCGGGCCCAGCGTGGCCCGCAGCGCCTCGTCGGCGTCCATCCCCTGGGGCAGCGGCGGCAGCGGCAGCCCGCCGTCCACCAGCACCACCCGGGCGAACTCCCGCCGCGCGGCCGCCAGCGCCGCCACGTACGCGCCCATGGAGTGCCCCGTCAGCACCGTGTCGGGCCCGGCCCCGACGTGCTCGGCCACCCGCAGGACGTCCTCGGCGTGCCGGGGCAGCCCGTACGGGCCCGGCATGGCGTCGCTGTGCCCGCGACCGCGCAGGTCCATGGCGACGAGCGTCCATTCCGCCGGCAGCCGCCGCGCGACCGCGCCCCAGGCCATCAGGGAGGCGGTGATCCCGTGTACCGCGATGATCAGGCGCGGCCCTGTCCCGGACGTCGCGATCCGCTGCCCGCCGACGTCCTCGAACGTGAAGGTCATGAACGGAGCTTAAGGACAAACCCCGGATACTTACATATATGCGTATAACCGTCATCGAACACGAGGCCGAGGCCGGGCTCGGGTATCTCGCCGGGTGGCTGGGGCTGACCTGTGAGGTCGTACGGCCGTACCTGGGCGAGGAGGTCCCCGAGCGCGCGGCGGACGGGCTGATCGTGCTCGGCGGCGCGGCGGCCGCCTGGGAGGACGAGCGCGGCCCGTGGCAGCCCGCCACCCGCGACCTGCTGCGCAGGGCGGTCGACGAGGCCACCCCGACGCTGGCGATCTGCCTGGGGGCGCAGTTGCTGACCATGGCCTGCGGCGGGACGGTGGAGCGTGGCGGGAACGGCCTGGAAGTGGGCCTGTGCGAGGTGGCCGCGCTGCCCGCCGCCGCCTCCGACCGCCTGTTCTCCGGCGTCGGGACGGCGGTGGCGGTTCAGTATCACCAGGACGCCATGACACGGCTGCCCGGCGGCGCGGTGCCGCTGATGACCGGCTCCCGATACCCGAACCAGGCGTACCGGCTGGGAGAGGTGGCGTGGGCGGTGCAGTTCCACCCGGAGGCCACGCCGGAGATCTTCGCCTCGTGGACGGCCGACTCGGACCTGGACTCCGCGGAGGACCTCAACGCCGAGGTCAAGGCCGCCGAGAGCACACTCGTGGCGACCTGGCGCCCCATGGCGGCAGCGTTCGCGAACGTGGTCAGGACCGGCGCCGCCGGGTGATGCGGTGGGCGGCCGCGTGCACCGCTCCCAGCACCAGCGGGAGTGCCAGCAGGCTCGCGGGCTCGGCCCGCGTCGGCACGCCCTCCGCGCGTAGCCGCCGCCACGCCCACACCGAGTAGGGGATCACGACCAGGGGCGCGGTCACCGCCCCCGGCGTGTATCCGCGCGTCACCGCGGCCTGCGCCAGATGCCCCGCCCCGTGCAGCCCGAACCCGGCCAGCACCGCCTGGAACACCGCGCTCCGCCCGCCCGTACGCGCCCCCAGCGCCGCCGCCCCGGCCATGACCCCGCCCATCAGCCCGATGGCCACGTTCACGTGCCGCTGCGAGACCTCCAGCCGCTCCCACGGCACCCCAGGCCACCGCTCCTCCAGCCGGGGCCGGGCCCTGCGCGCCCAGCCGGCCATGGTCGCCAGCTCCTCCGCGTCGTGCACCGCCCACGCGGCCAGCAGCCCCCACGTCACCGTCGCCGGAACCATCCCCGCCTCCTCCCAAAACGCAACGCAACGTTGCGTTCTCATGCTACGGCGAACCGGGAGAGAGCTGTCAAGATGGAGGGGTGCCCAGGATCGAATCCACCGCCGCGCGGCTCGCCAAACTCGGTTTCGCCGACGGCGCCAGGGCCGCCCGGCTCGTCGGCACCGCCGGCGCCGACCTCGACGACCTGCTGGAATCCCTGGTCAAGGTGGCCGATCCCGATCAGGCGCTGGTCTCCCTGACCCGCCTGATCGAGCGCGAACCGGCCGTACTCGACACCCTGCGCCACGACGAGCGGCTCCGGTCCCGGCTCCTGGCCGTGCTCGGCGTCAGCGCCGCACTCGGCGAGCACCTCGTGCGCCACCCCGGCCAGGTGGCCCTGCTGGCCGAACCGCGCCTCGGTGAGCCCAGGGCCGCGCTGCTGCGGGCCGTCGGCGCCGCACCCGAGGAGCCCGAGTCGCGCGCCGAAGGGCCGGACCCGTTGGTGGCGCTGCGGGTGGCGTACCGGGGGATGCTGCTGCACCTGGCCGCGCGTGACCTCACCGGCGAGGTCACGCTGGGCGAGGTCACCGCCGAGCTGTCCGACCTCGCCGGCGCCGCGCTGGAGGCCGCGCTCGCGATCGCCCGCACGGAGTGCGAGGCCGGCGACGTACGGCTCGCGGTCATCGGCATGGGCAAGTGCGGCGCCAGGGAGCTCAACTACATCAGCGACGTCGACGTGATCTTCGTCGCCGAGCCGAGAGAGGGCGCCGACGAGGCCAAGGCGCTGCGCGCGGCCACCCGGCTGGCCCAGGCCATGATGCGGGCCTGCACCGCGACCACCCCCGAAGGGTCGTTGTGGGAGGTGGACGCCGGGCTGCGCCCCGAAGGCCGCTCCGGGCCGCTGGTGCGCACGCTCACCAGCCACCTGGCCTACTACCGGCGCTGGGCCAAGACGTGGGAGTTCCAGGCGCTGCTCAAGGCCAGGCCCGTCGCGGGCGACCTGGAGCTGGGCGCCGCCTACGTCGAGGCCGTCAACGAGATGGTGTGGTCGGCGGCCACCCGCGATCACTTCGTCGAAGACGTGCAGGCGATGCGCCGCCGGGTCGAGACGCACGTGCGCGCCGAGGGCGAACGTCAGCTCAAGCTGGGGCCGGGCGGGCTGCGCGACATCGAGTTCGCGGTGCAGTTGCTGCAGCTCGTGCACGGGCGGCTCGACCCGCTGCTGCGGCGCAAGGCCACGTTGCCGGCCCTGGCCGCGCTCTCCCGGGGCGGCTATGTGGGGCGCGACGACTCGCGCGGGCTGGCGGAGGCGTACACGTTCCTGCGCCAGGTCGAGCACCTGCTGCAGCTCCACCGGCTGCGGCGCACCCACGTGCTGCCCACCGGCGACGACGACCTGCGGCGGCTGGGGCGGGCGCTCGGGATGCAGGCCGACCCGGTGGGGGAGTTCACCGCGCGGTGGCGGCGGCACGCCATGGAGGCGCGGCGGCTGCACGAGAAGCTGTTCTACCGGCCGCTGCTGCAGGCGGTGTCGCGGCTGCAGGAGTCGGAGGCGCGGCTGTCGGCGACGGCGGCCAAGGCCAGGCTCGAAGCGCTCGGCTACGTCGATCCCGCCGGGGCGCTGCGCCACATCGCCAACCTGTCGACGGGGGTGTCCAGGCGGGCGGCGATCCAGCGCACACTGCTGCCGGTCATGCTGGGCTGGTTCGCCGACACGCCCGACCCGGACGCGGCGCTGCTCGGGTTCCGGCAGGTCAGCGACAAACTGGGCAGCACCCCGTGGTACCTGCGGCTGCTGCGCGACGAGACCGCCGTCGCGTCCAGGATGGCCCGCGTGCTCGGCACCGGCCGCTACGCCACCGGCCTGCTCATGCACGCCCCCGACGCGGTCGCGATGCTCGGCTCCGACGCCGAGCTGGCCGTACGCCCGGTGGAGTCCCTGCTCGGCGAGGCGTCGGCCGCCGTCTCCCGGCACGCGGACAACCCCGAGAGCGCCGTCACCGCGGTGCGGGCGCTGCGGCGCAAGGAGCTGTTCCGCACGGCCGTGGCCGACATCTTCCGGCTCATCGACATCGAGACCGTCGGCGGCGCCCTGTCCCAGCTCACCGACGTCACCCTGCAGGCCGCGCTCGACGCCGCGCTCAGCAGGGCCGGGCACCTGACCTCGTTCGCGATCATCGCCATGGGCCGGCTGGGCGGCATGGAGTGCTCCTACGCCAGCGACGCCGACGTCGTGTTCGTGCACTCGCCCCGGCCGGGCGTGGACGAGCGCGAGGCCACCGACGCCGCCTACACCGTGGCCAACGAGGTGCGCAGGCTGCTCTCGCTGCCCGCCCCCGACCCGCCCCTGATCATCGACCCCGACCTGCGGCCCGAGGGGCGGCAGGGCCCGCTGGTGCGCACGCTGGCCTCCTACCGCGCCTACTATTCGCGCTGGTCGTCGCCGTGGGAGTCGCAGGCGCTGCTGCGGGCCCGCTTCTCGGCCGGCGATCCGGCGCTGGGCGCGGAGTTCACCTCGATGATCGACCGGCTGCGCTACCCGGCCGGCGGGCTGCCCGACGACGCCGTACGCGAGATCAGGCGGATCAAGGCCCGCATGGAGGCCGAGCGGCTGCCGCGCGGCGCCGACCCCGCCCTGCACACCAAGCTGGGCCCCGGCGGGCTGTCCGACGTGGAGTGGGTGGCGCAGCTCCTGCAGCTCCGCTACGCGGGCACGGTGCGGTCGCTGCGCACCACCCGCACCCTGGAGGCGCTGCGCGCGGCCGTGGCCGAAGGGCTCCTGGCCCCGGCCGACGAGGCGGTGCTGGCCGAGGCGTGGCGCTGCGCCTCCCGCATCCGCGACGCGATCATGCTGGTCAAGGGCCGGCCGGGCGACAGCGTGCCGGCCGATTCGGGGGAGCGCCGGCTGATCGCGCAGACTCTGGGCTACCCGCCCGACGGCTCCGAAGACTTCCTCGACGACTACCGGCGGGTGACCCGCCGGGCGCGGAAAGTGGTGGACCGGGTCTTCTACGGTGCCTGACGACATTGCGCGGTAACACCGCGCGGGTGTATCAAAGCGCGGTGTTATCCGTATATGTGGATCTGGCCCTCGGCCTGGTGGTGTCGTTCCTGCTGCTGTCGCTGCTGGTCAGCGGGCTCAACGAGGCGTTCGTCCGGCTGCTCTCCATCCGGAGCAAGTTCCTGTGGGCCTACCTCAGGGACACTCTGGACGGCGCCGACGCGAAGACGGGCTCGTGGCTGCCGGCCAAGGTGACCGACGTGTTCAGGGTGCTGCCGTTCCTGCGCGATCCGCGCCCCCGGCACAGCGACCGGCCCGCCCCCTCCGAGCCGGGCAAGATGCCCGAGCCCGAGGCCAAGGCGAGCGACTCCATGATCAAGCTGCTCTACGAGCGGATCCAGGAGATCGACCACGCCAAGCGCGGCCGGACCAGCATCGCCAACCTCCCGCCGGGGCGCTTCGCGGTCGCGGTGATGGAGATGGCCTCCGCCGGCAACGGGGACGTCGAGCACTTTCTCGGCAAACTCCAGCAGATCGACAGCCCCCTGTACGGCCCGCTCAAGGGCATCTGGGAGACCTCGCAGCGCGACCTCGAACGGTTCCGCCAGGGCGTGGAGAGCTGGTTCGACGGGGAGATGCAGCGGCTGTCGATGCTGTACAAGCGCTACGTCAAGTGGGTCCTGGCGGTGCTCGGCGTCGTGGTGACGCTGCTGTTCTCGATGGACGGCCTGGAGTACGCCAAGACGCTGCTGCGCGACAACGCCTTCCGCGCCTCGGTGGCGGCCGTGGCGGAGGCGGGGCCGGACGCGTACGACGAGCTGAAGGCGCGGTGCACGGGCGGCGACCCGGTGCCGTGCGTCACCGAGACGCTCAGCCAGCCGGCCCTGGTCAAGATGATGGGGCAGGCGATGGTCAGCGTGTCGATCCCGGCCGAGGGCGACCCCTCCGTGCTCTGGAACGGCGGCATGTGGTGGGACCGGGTCAGCACGCCGAGCCACTGGCCCGGGTTCCTGTTGACGTATGTGGCGCTGCTGTTCGGGGCGCCGTTCTGGTGGGACGTGTTCCGCCGCATCACCGGCATCAAGTCGCGGCGCTAGGGGGAGCTGAACCCGTCGCCGCCAGGGCGATCACGTCGGCCAGGGCAGCCAGCTCGGCCGGGTCGTCGGTGAGCCTGGCGGTGGCCAGCCGCAGGTGGGCGGAGGGCGCCGGGCCGATCACGTAGCGGCTGCCCGGCGCCACCGAGATCCCGTGCGCGGCCAGCGTCACCAGGGCCGCGGGCTCGTCGCGCACCGGCACCCACAGCACCAGGCCGTCCCTGCCACCGGTGCGCACGCCGCGTGCGGCCAGCTCCGCGGCCAGCCGGGCGCGGCGCTCGGCGTAGACGCCGCGGGCGCGCGTGACGGTCTCACGCGCGCCGGCGTCGCCGAGCAGGTGCGCGAGGGTGTCCTGGAGGATGCGGCTGGTCCAGCCGGTGCCGAAGCTGCGCAGCACGCGCACCCGTTCCACCGCGTCCGCCGCGCCGCCCATGACCGCGATGCGCAGGTCGGGGCCGTGTGACTTGGAGTACGACCGGACCAGCACCGTACGGCCGGGAAACCGCGTCCCCATGCTGACCATCGGCGAGACCGACAGCTCGCCGATCCCGTCGTCCTCGACGATCAGCGTCGTGGTGGGCTCCAGCAGCGCCGCCAGCTCCGCCGAGCGCTCCGGCGTGACGGCGTGGCCACACGGCGACTGGCCGCGCGGCTGGTAGACGAACGCCACGGGCCTGGCCCGCAGCGCCCTGTCCAGCGCGGCCGGGATCGGGCCGTTCTCGTCGCAGGCGACCGGGATGATCCGCACGCCGATCGTCTCCAGGATGTCCAGCAGCCGGGCCGCGGTCGGCTCCTCGATCGCGATCCGCTCACCGGGCAGGGCCGTGGTCTGGCAGAGGAGCTGGACGCCCTCGTAGCCGCCGCCGACCGCCAGCCACTCCCGCGCGGGGAACGGCCAGCCGGGCTCGACCGCGGCGCGCAGCCGGGGCGTGATCGTCTCGCGGGCGTAGTCGTTCAGCCCTTCGGCGGAGGCGGCCGCGATCAGCGCGGACTCCAGCGGGGGCAGCAGCGCCGCGTCGGGTGAGGCGATGGTCAGGTCGATCGCGAGGCGGTCGCCCCAGTGGCCGATGCGCTCGTACCGGATGGGGCGCGGCACGTCGGGCGGGCCGAGCACGATCGTGCCCCGGCGGCGGTCGGTGCGGATCATGCCGTGCCGCCGCAGCTCCGACCAGGCCTCCGCCACCGTTCCCGAGCTGACCCGCAGCTCCCTGGCCAGGCCGCGCACGGTGGGCAGGCGGGTCTGCGCCGTCACGGAACCGTCCCTGATCAGGTCGGTCAGGGCGGCGGCGATGCCGCGCGCGCTCGGGTCCGCAATCCGCTGCGCCAGCCATGCCGCGTCCACTTTGTCCCCCTGTAAATCTTTGTTCAGCAACAAAGATCTCCTTGTGCGGTTCTTCTGCCTGAACATATGGTTTTTGACAATTCACGGCAAGTTCAGGCTGTTTGGGGGTTTTGTGGCGAATATTCGTCTGGCGTTGCGGGACTGGGACCACCTCGTGCCGGTGGCGACCGGGGAGGTGCGGCCCGACGGGTTCGAGCTGACGCTCGAATCCCGCGCCGTCACCCCCGACGTGCTGAGCGAGTCGGAGCTGGACGGAGGAGAGACCTCCTTCAGCCGGTACGTGCTCGGCCGCGCCGCGGGCGACGACCGGCTGGTGGGCCTGCCGGTGTTCGTGATGCGCGGCTTCCGGCACCGCTGCCTCCTCGTCCGCCGCGACAGCGGGCTGACCGCGCTGGAGGAGCTGAAAGGCGCCCGCGTCGGGCTCACCGGCTGGCCGGACTCCGGCAACACCTGGACCCGGGCGCTGCTCAGGGCCGCCGGCGTGGACCTGACCGGCATCGAGTGGACGGTCGGCCCCCTGGTGGCCGGGGAGACCGGCAAGGACCGGGTGGGTCCCGTGCCATTCCCCGGCAACGTCTCGCTCACCGACGACGGCCTGACCGAAGGGCTCGCCGGCGGCCGGTACGACGCGATCATGACCCCGTTCATGCCCCCCGAGTTCTTCACCCCGGACAGCCGCTTCCGCCACCTGCTGCCCGACCACCGGGCCGCCGAGCGGGCCTACTACGAGCAGACCGGGTTCGTCCCCGGCATCCACCTGGTGACGCTCAAGCGCGAGAGCGTCGAGCGCGACCCGGGGCTGCCCGGGGCCGTGCTGGACCTGTTCGACCGCTCCAAGCGGCACTGGCTGGCCCGGCGGCGGCTGCTCACCGACACCACGCCCTGGCTGCTCGCCGACCTGACCGACACCGCCCGCACGTTCGGCCAGGACTGGATGCCGTACGGCGCCGCCCAGAACGCCGCCATGACCGCGGCCTTCTGCGCGGAACTGCACGCCCAGGGAATCTCGAACCGCCCGATCAAGGCCGAGGAGGTCTTCGCCGCATGAGAATCGCCGTAGGACAGTTCGCCTCCGCGGAGAACTGGACCGACAACCTCAAGACCTGCCAGGAGCTCATCGACGGGGCCGTGGCCGGGGCGGCGGACCTGCTGGTCCTGCCCGAGGGGGCGCTCTCGCTCTTCGTGGACGAGCCCGCCCGCATCCGCGAGGCCGCGCAACCGCTGGACGGGCCGTTCGTCAGCGGCCTGGTCGAGCGCACGCGCGGCTCCGAGACCACCGTGATCGCCGGCGTGCACGTCCCGGCGGAGGACGGCCGGGTGGCCAACGTCCTGGTCGCGGCCAGGGGCGGGGAGCTCGTGGCGACGTACACCAAGCTGCACCTGTACGACGCCTTCGGCCGCCGCGAGTCCGACAACGTGATCCCGGGCACGAACGCGCCCGTCGTGATCGACTGCGCGGGCTGGAAGGTCGGCCTGATGACCTGCTACGACGTGCGCTTCCCCGAGCTGGCCCGGCTCCTGGCCGACCAGGGCGCCCAGGTGCTGGCGGTGCCCGCCGCCTGGGTGCGCGGCCCGGCCAAGGAATGGCACTGGGAGGTCATGGTGACCGCCCGCGCCCTGGAGAACACCTGCTACGTGGCGGCCTCCGGCGAATGTGGCCGCCGCAACATCGGGGCGAGCATGGTCGTCGATCCGCTCGGCATCGCCCGTGCCCGCCTCGGTGACGCGCCCGGCCTGCTGTGGGCCGGCGCGTCGGCGGACGAGCTCGCGAGCGCCCGCCGTACCCTGCCCGTCCTTGAGAACCGGCGCTTCGCCGTGGACCCCCGATTGGAGCCACATGTCTAAGCACGCGACCGCCGCCCTTGCCGTTGCCGTTCTTCTGCTGGCCGGGTGCGGTGCCAACCCGGAGGAGGCCGAGGGCGTTCTGGACACCCCCGCCGGGCAGCCCGCCGCCGCCCAGACCAAGGACCAGGCGCTGCACGACCGCCTGCCGGACAAGGTCAGGCAGACCGGGAAGCTGGTCTCGGTCAACAACGGCTCGTTCCCGCCGTACGAGATCGCCGGGCCCGACGGCAGGTCCCTCACCGGCGCCGCCGCCGACATGTCCGAGGCGCTCGGCCAGCTACTCGGCGTCAAGATCGAGCACGTCACCGTGGACGGCCTGCCCAGCTCGCTGACCGGCATCGCCTCCGGCCGCTACGACTTCGCCATCGGCCCCGTGGGCGACTTCGCCGACCGGCAGAAGAACAACGACTTCGTGGACTGGGTCAAGGAGTACGTGGTCTTCGCCGTGCCCAAGGGCAACCCGGACAAGATCGGCTCCGTGGCGGACACGTGCGGGCTGAAGATCTCGGTCATGGCCGGCGGCTCCGCCGAAGCGGTGATCAAGAGTCGGTCGGCGGCCTGCGTGAAGGAGGGCAAGCCGAAGATCACCGTGCAGTCGTACAAGGATCAGCCCACCTCGGTGCTGGCGGTCAGCTCGGGGCGGGCGGACGCGTTCTTCTCCTCCCAGGCGCCGCTCACGTACTTCGTGGCCCAGGCGGGCGGCAAGCTCGAACTCGCCGGGAAGGGGCAGGCCAACGGGTTCGACGACCTCTTCCAGGGGGCCGTCGTGGGCAAGGACTCGCCGCTGCGCGACGTGCTCAAGGACGGCTTCCAGAAGCTCATGGACAACGGCACCTACGCCAAGATCATGGACAAGTGGGGGACGGCCGGCAACAAGCTCGACCGGGCCGGCGTGAACCTGGCGACCTCATGAGCACGGAGATCGACGTCGCGGGCGCCGCCCGCACCCGTCATCCGCTGCGCTGGGTCGCCTCGGCCGTCCTGCTGGTGCTGGCCGCCCAGCTCGTCAGCCTGCTGGTCACCAACCCCAACTTCCAGTGGGACGTCGTCGGCCGCTACGTCAACGCCCAGCTCATCGGCCAGGGCATCGTCACGACCCTGCTGCTCACCGTGATCGCCATGGCCGTCGGCGTCGTGGTCGGAGTGCTCCTGGCCATCGGCCGGCTGTCGGAGAACCCGGTCGCCAGGGCCGCCTGCGGGCTCTACGTGTGGTTCTTCCGGGGCACGCCGGTGCTGGTGCAGCTCGTGCTCTGGTACAACCTGTCGTACCTGCTGCCGGAGATCTCCTTCGGCATCCCGTTCGGCCCCGCGTTCCTGTCCGCCGACACCAACGTGCTCATCACCCCGCTGCTCGCGGCCATCCTCGGGCTCGGGCTGAACGAGGGCGCGTACATGGCCGAGATCATCCGCGGCGGCCTCATGTCGGTCGACCCCGGCCAGACCGAGGCGGCCTCCGCGCTCGGCATGGGCAGTGCCCGCACCTTCCGCCGGATCGTGCTGCCGCAGGCCATGCGCTTCATCATCCCGCCCACCGGCAGCCAGGTGATCAGCATGCTGAAGGCCACGTCGCTGGTCAGCGTCATCGCCCTGGCCGACCTGCTCTACACCGTGCAGTCCATCTACAACCGCACCTTCCAGACCATCCCGCTGCTGATCGTGGCCTGCGTCTGGTATCTGGTGATCACTTCCATTCTGTACGTCGGCCAGTCGTTCATCGAACGCCACTACGCCCGCGGCACTCGCAGGAACGCCCCGCAGGGCTTCTGGCTCTTCCGCCGCCGTCCTTCTTCTGGAGGGGTGACCTCGTGAGCGTCCCCATGGTGCGCGCCCGCGCCGTACGCAAGCACTTCGGCCACCTCGAAGTGCTCAAGGGCATCGACCTGGACGTACGACCAGGGGAGGTCGTCGTCGTCCTCGGCCCGTCGGGGTCGGGCAAGTCCACGTTCCTGCGCTGCGTGAACCACCTGGAGACCATCGACGGCGGCTCCATCCACGTCGACGGCGAGCTGATCGGCTTCGAGGCCGCCGGCGGCCGGGTCCGGCACCTGCGCAAGCGCGACGTCACCCGCCAGCGCAGGGAGATCGGCATGGTCTTCCAGCAGTTCAACCTCTTCCCGCACTTCACCGTGCTGCAGAACGTCATGGAGGCGCCCGTCGGCGTCCGCGGCGAGCGGCGCGAGGAGGCCAGGGAGCGCGCGTACGCCCTGCTGCGCCGCGTGGGCCTGGAGGACAAGGCCAAGGGCTACCCCCGGCAGCTCTCCGGCGGCCAGCAGCAGCGCGTCGCCATCGCCAGGGCGCTGGCGATGCGGCCCAAGCTGATGCTGTTCGACGAGCCGACCAGCGCGCTCGACCCCGAACTCGTCGGCGAGGTCCTGGCCACCATGAAGGGCCTGGCCGAGGACGGTCTCACCATGATCGTGGTGACCCACGAGATCGGGTTCGCGCGGGAGGTGGCCGACCGGGTGGTGTTCATGGACGACGGCGTCGTCGTCGAGTCCGGCACCCCCGCCGACGTGCTGGACAACCCTGCCAGCCCGCGGACCAAGGCGTTCCTCAGCCGCGTACTGTAAGCCGGATGGAGACCGAGCGGCTCATCATGCGCCGATGGCGCGACGAGGACAGGGCGCCGTTCGCCGCGCTGAACGCCGACCCCGAGGTGATGCGGCACTTCCCCAACCTGCTCACCCGCGAGCAGAGCGACGCCATGGTGGCCAGGATCGAACGCGACTTCGAGGCGCGCGGCTACGGGCTGTGGGCGCTGGAGGAGCGGGGGAGCGGGCGGTTCCTCGGGTTCACGGGGCTGGTGCTGCAGACGTTCGACGCGCCGTTCCTGCCGGCGGTGGAGATCGGGTGGCGGCTGGAGCGGTCGGCTTGGGGGCAGGGGTACGCGACGGAGGCGGCCCGGCAGGCGCTCGCGTTCGGGTTCGGGGAGGCGGGGCTCTCCGAGATCATCTCGATGACGGCCGTGGGGAACGTGCGGTCGCGGGCGGTGATGGAGCGGATCGGGATGACGTACGACGCGGGGGCGGACTTCGACCATCCGTGGCTCGCCCAGGACAGCCCGATCCTGCGCCACGTCGTCTACCGCCTCAAACGCCCGTAGCTTGTAGCGGCTTCCCCGGCTTCCCCGGCTTCCCCGGCTTCCCCGGCTTCCCCGGCTTCCGGTGCTCATCGCGGGAGGGGCGCTCAACGCCGTCCGCCAGGTGGGCGCCACCCTCGGCGTCGCCGTACTGGGTGGCCACCTGCGGGACCCACTCCTGACGGCGGCCATTCTCACCGCTGTGACCTGCGTTACCCACGGCGCTGTAGGCTTCGGGAAAAGATCCGGACCCGCGGAGTGAGACCCATGCATTTCCAGCATGCCGAGGACATCTGGCGAGACTTTCCCGAGCTCGTGCCCGGGGTGCTCTACGCCGAGGGCATCACCGGCGACGTCTCCGCGACCGCCCAGATCGCGAGGTACAACGACCTCGCCACCGCCAGGCTCGCCACCGTGTCCTCGGAGAGCGAGCTGCCGGAGATCCAGGCCTGGCGGCGCGCCTTCTCCAAGATGGGGCTCAAGCCCACGCAATATCGCTGCGCCTCGGAGTCGCTGCTGCGCCGCTTCAGGAAGGAAGGTTCGCTGCCGAGCCTCCATCCCTTGATCGACCTGTGCAACGCGATCTCCATCGCCTACGCCACCCCGGTGGCCGTCTTCGACGTCTCCCGGATCGCCCACTCCATAGAGGTCCGGTACGCCGCCGGCGACGAGACGTACCTGACCTTCTCCGGCGAGACCGAGCAGCCGCCCGCCCACGAAGTGATCTTCGCCGACGCCGAGAAGCGGGCCCACGCCCGCCGCTGGAGCAACCGTCAGAGCGGCCTGTCGGCCGTCCGCGACACCACGACGAACGTCCTGATCGTCGCCGAGGCGCTGCACGACACGGCGGCCAAGGACATGGAATCCCTGACGGCGGCCCTGTCCGGCGAGCTGAACACCCTCTGGCCCGTCACCCCGAAGACAACGATCCTGAGCCCATCCGCACCCAGGTTCACATTCACGGGGGAGTGAGCCCGCCCGGCCCCGTGTCGTGTCCGCGGGGCTGGGCAGCCCGTGCGGTCCCCGGGTCGCGTTCACGGGGAGGTGAGGCCGTACAGGACCGTTTCGGCGAGGGCCGGGGCCTGGGCGGCCGGTGAGAACAGTTCGGGGCAGGCCAGCCACGTCGCCGCGGTCCCGTTCACGGACGTGATGATCGCCAGCGCGGCCGCCTCCACCGAGATCCCCTCGCGCAGCCGCGCCCCGGCGAGCAGTTCCATCAGCCCGCGCTTCCAGCCCTCCATCATGACCCGCTTGTCCCGCAGCCCGCTCTCCAGCTCGGGAATCCCTTCGGCGCTGCGCATCGACAGCGCGAACACCTCCCGCAGCGTCGCATCCCGCTCCAGCGCGGTGAAGAACGCCACCAGGAACCGCCTGAGCCGCTCCACCACGGGCCCGTCGCCGTCGAGCGTGCCCCAGACGGGCGTGGCCGCCTCCGCCCAGAGTTCGCTGATCGTCGCCAGGTAGAGCGTGGCCTTGTCGTCGAAGTGGTGATACGCCGCGCCCCGGGTCACTCCGGCCCTCGCGGCGATCCCGGCGAGGGTGGCGGCCGCGTACCCGCGCTCCGCGAACACGCCCAGCGCCGCCCGCAACAACGCCCGCCGCGTCTCCGCCGCCTCCTCCGCCGTACGTCGCACAAAGGCACCTTCTCATACGTACGCGTGTGTATGATTCAAGACCATTGATACGTACGTGCACGTATGTATATCCACGAGGAGAACCATGCTGTTATTCGAGAACGTCCGAGTGTTCACCGGCCACACCCTGCTCAGATCGGCGAACGTCACGATCGACGACGGCGTCATCGTCTCGGTCAGCGAAGACGCCACCCCCGAAGCCGCCGAAGTGATCGACGGGCGCGGGCGGACCCTGCTCCCCGGCCTGATCGACGCCCACGCACACGTCTTCCCCGGCGACCTCGAACAGGCCGCCCTCTTCGGCGTGACCACCGTCCTCGACCTGATGTCCGACCCCGTCCAGGCCGCCACCCTCCGCACCCCGAGCCCGTACAGAGCGGATCTCCGCACGGCCGGCACCGCCGCCACCGTCCCCGGCGGCTACGGCTGGTACCTGGTCGACATGGGCCTCTACCCGCCCTTCCCCACCCTCACCGGCCCCGACGACGCGGACGCGTTCGCCGCGAGCCGGTTCGCCGAGGGCTCCGACTACCTCAAGATCATGCTGGACGACGGCACCACGACGGGAATCCCCACCCCCTCGATGGCTGACGAGACCGCCGCCGCGCTGGTGGCGGCGGCCCGCGACCGGGGCAGGCTCGCCATCGCCCACACCCTCACCGCCGCCGCCGCCCGCCAGGCGCTGCGCGCGGGCGTGGACGTCCTCGGCCACGTCTTCGTGGACCGCCCGGACCCGTCACTCGCCCACGAGCTCGGCGACACGGCGGTGATCCCGACCCTGACCGTGCTGACCGCGCTCTTCGGCTCCTCGCACGCGGGCGGGCGGCTGGCGGGGGACCCGCGGGTGGCACCGTACCTGAGCGAATCGTCCCGCGCCCTGCTCACCATGGGCTCGTTCCCGCTGCCGGACGGCGCCCGCCACGACCTCGCCGTCGCCACCCGCACCGTCGCGGAGCTGCGGGACGCGGGCGTGACCCTGCTCGCCGGCTCCGACGCCTCGAACCCCGGCACCGCCCACGGCGCCACCCTCCACCACGAACTGACCCTCCTGGTGGCGGCCGGCCTCACCCCATCAGAGGCCCTCACCGCCGCGACCGCCGCCCCGGCCGCCCGCTTCGCCCTCACCGACCGCGGCAGGATCGCCCCGGGCCTGCGCGCCGACCTCCTCCTGGTGGACGGCGACCCGACCGCGAACATCGACGCCACCCTGGACATCGCCGGCGTCTGGCTCGCGGGACATCGCCTGCCCCGCCGAACGCCTCAGCCTCCGGAGGAAGCCACTTCGATACCTACCCCTGGCATCGGGCACTTGCAGAACTTGAGGTCGTCCTCGGACGTGACATTCAAGGCGAGGTGAGCGGCAGCCGCTGATCCACTATGTGCACCCGTTGTGGGTTGGCCAGCCGGCGCAGCAGTTGAAGAGGCTCGCCAGCCTGGTTGCAGGTGATGCGTGTCAGATCGAGCAGCGGGCTGCCACGGCTGACCCGGAAGGTCAATGCCTCTTTCGGGCCGGCTGGACGGACACGGGTCTGGAGTTCCACAAGGCCCGTTGAGCGCTCCACGTCGTAGCTGCCGGCGTCGTGCCGCTCCCTCGACCAGTACAACTGGTCGAGGCACACGAGTTGCCCTTCGATTTCGCCCCGTATCTCGCTGATGATCACTTTTGCCTTGGCCGGGAGGCGGAGGTTGTGGGCGACCTCCTCGGTTGCGGGTGTGGCGCGGCTAAGGACGGTTGTCAGGTGGCCAGTGGTCCCGGCTCGCCGGCACGCGGCTGCCCACGCGGTGGGCTCGTCGCGGAAGTCGATGGCCATGGGGATCTGAATGACGACGGCCGGCCCGAGGACGATCATGCCCTTATTGGCGACGCGCCAGACCAGTCCCTCCTCCTTGAGGGCTCGCATGGCGTTGGTGATGACCTGTCTGCTGACGCCATAGGTCCGCATCAGGTCTTCGGTGTGCGCAAGCGGTTCGCCCGCAGGGTGGGTGCCGTCGAGGATCTTGGTCCGGAGGTCGGTCAGGACCTCGGGGAACCTCACGACGGGCACCGGTGCTCCTTAGCTGGGCTGTTCTGGCTGGCGTTGATCGTAGTACGGCGGCGCGATCGGTGCTTCTCACCTGTGGGCTTGACAGTGATCGTCCGGTGGTGCTCGCTTCTTCCAGAAGCGTTGTTTACTAGTAAACATGGCATTGCCAAGCCCGATCAAGATGGTCAAGAGGATGCAAGACGACACCTTCTGAGCCTCCTCACATGCAGAAATGGCCCGGCATCGTCACGCGATGCCGGGCCGTTCTGTTCGGTCAGAGGACGAGAGGGACAACGAGCAAGGGCGAGAATGTTTTCCCAGCTCAGCGCCCCTACCGGTCAAGATCGCCGAGGCCGGGAAGCCGCTCGGTCACACGTCGTAGTAGAGCTCGAACTCGTGCGGGTGCGGCCGCAGCCGGATCGGGTCGACCTCGTTCTCCCGCTTGTACGCGATCCACGTCTCGATCAGGTCAGGCGTGAAGACGCCGCCTTCGAGCAGGTAGTCGTGGTCCTCCTCCAGCGCCGTCAGCACCTCGGGCAGGGAGCCGGGCACCTGCGGCACCTGGCGGGCCTCCTCCGGGGGAAGCTCGTAGAGGTCCTTGTCGACCGGCTCCGGCGGCTCGATCTTGTTGCGGATGCCGTCGATGCCGGCCATCAGCATCGCCGCGAACGCGAAGTACGGGTTGCACGACGGGTCGGGCACGCGGAACTCGATGCGCTTGGCCTTCGGGTTGGAGCCCGTGATCGGGATGCGCACGCAGGCCGAGCGGTTGCGCTGCGAGTAGACCAGGTTGACCGGGGCCTCGTAGCCGGGAACCAGGCGGTGGTAGGAGTTGACCGTCGGGTTGGTGAAGGCCAGCAGCGACGGCGCGTGCTTGAGCAGGCCGCCGATGTAGTAGCGGGCCGTGTCGGACAGGCCCGCGTAGCCGACCTCGTCGTAGAAGAGCGGCGAGCCGTCCTTCCACAGCGACTGGTGGCAGTGCATGCCGGAGCCGTTGTCCCCGAAGATCGGCTTGGGCATGAACGTCACCGTGTGGCCGTATTCGAGGGCCGTGCTCTTGATGACGTACTTGTAGAGCATCAGGTTGTCGGCGGTCTTGAGCAGCGTGCCGAACTTGAAGTCGATCTCCGCCTGACCGGCCGTGCCGACCTCATGGTGCTGCATCTCGACGTCGATGCCGCACTCGATGAGGTTGCGGACCATCTCCGAGCGCAGGTCGGTGAAATGGTCCATCGGCGGGACCGGGAAGTAGCCGCCCTTGTAGCGCGGCTTGTAGCCCAGGTTGCCGCCCTCGGTCGCCTTGCCGGTGTTCCAGGCGCCCTCGATGGAGTCGATGTAGTAGTAGCCGGCGTTTTCGCGCGTCTCGAAGCGCACGTCGTCGAAGATGTAGAACTCGGCCTCGGGGCCGAAGTAGACCGTGTCGGCGATGCCGGTGCCCTTGAGGAACTCCTCCGCCTTGCGCGCGACGTTGCGCGGGTCGCGGCTGTAGGCCTCGCCGGTCAGCGGATCGTGCACGAAGAAGTTCAGGTTGAGCGTCTTGTGCTGGCGGAACGGGTCCACCACGGCGCTGGACGGGTCGGGCAGCAGGAGCATGTCGGACTCGTGGATCGCTTGGAAACCGCGGATCGACGAGCCGTCGAACATGAGTCCATCGGTGAAGACGCTCGCGCTGAAGTTTTCAACCGGGAAGGTGAAGTGGTGCGTCGTCCCCGGCAGGTCGGTGAACCTGACATCGACGAACTGCACCCCTTCGTCACTGATGAACTTCAGGACGTCGTCGGCGGAGTTGAACACTCTCGAACCTCCCTGGGGACTGGCCATCATGCCGACGCTAGGGCTCGGCCGTTTCCATATGGTGTCTCGATTGTTTCGCACGTGTTACGCAGCGTCAGCCTGCGTACATGCGCGATCAGGTCTCCTCGCTGGCCCCGCACTCGCCATCGAACTCGGGCGCGTCCAGGTCGTAAGGGTCCTGAGGCGGGCCCTCCGGGCGCACCTTACTGGGCGCGGAGTCATCGTAAAAGGGGTGGATGTACCCGTCGTCCACGTCGCATCGTGCCGGGGTCGCCGTTCCGCCCAGCTCCCGGACCCAGGTGACGAGCTCTCCGCCCTCGCGGTACATCAGCATCGTGCCGCGATTGTGCGTGACGAGCCTGGTCATCGTGGCGGGCTGGCCCGGCCGCTGGATCGCGTAGGCGACGAGGTAGTTGATCTCCACCTTCGCGCCGGTGATCCCGTCCTTCTTGTACGACGACAGCTTCGCCCTGCCGTTCACCTTGATCACGTCGCCGACCAGTTCGGCGGTCTTGGGCGCGAAGCTGGTCAGCATCCCGCGGAGGCTGTCTTTACGGTCGAGACTCTTGCGGAACCGGGACCGCGCTTCCGGGTGCAGCAGGTCCATGTACGCCGTCGGCCTGCCACCCAGGATCGTCTTGCGGTCGAGGAAGGCGGCGGCCAGCAACTTGTGCGTCCGCTTCAGGCCCTTGGCCACGTCCTGCTTCGACAGCCCGCCGATCGCCTTGGCCTCGGGCAGGTCGAACCCCGCGGCACCCTCCGCCCAGCTCTCCGCCTTGGACCCCTCGAACGGCCCGAGCGGCTCCGTGGACACCGGACTCGTCAGTGATTTCAGAGGTACGGGGGCCGCGACCACCGGCATGGTCTCCTCGGGCACCGGGCCGGCGACCGCCGGGAGCAGGTCGGGGCGCAGGGTGATGACGGCCCCGGCCGCCGCGATCACCGCGGTGATCCCCGCCACCGCCGGCCAGGCCCGCCCGATCCGGCGTGGAGCCCTCTCGGAGGGCATGCCTAAACGCGCGTCGTGTCCGAACCCGGGCGACCGTTCGGCTCCGCGCGTCTTGGCCCCCTTCTTCGCCGCCGCGCGCATCTTGCGTCGCTCCTCGGCGTCTATCTGCGCGACCAGCTCGTTGAACCGCTGGTCAAGGTCATCCCCGTGTGGCATGGCGTACATGATGGCGGGTCCGTGACGCGGTTGGGTCACAATCGGGACCGGCCCCAGGGGCGGCTACCGTGGAGGGCATGAGCAGCAACGAGCCTCGGTGGACGCAGACCTGGCTGGGCGGGCTCCGGTCCGCCGGGGTCGATCTCGGATACCCGGGACAGCGCCTGGGCCTGCCCGAGGAGGGCGGCGGGTCGATCGCCGGCTGGGGGCGCCGGATCGGCGCGCTGGTCATCGACTGGATGATCTGCACGTGG
Organism: Nonomuraea solani; assembly: GCF_900108335.1. Lineage (GTDB taxonomy): Bacteria > Actinomycetota > Actinomycetes > Streptosporangiales > Streptosporangiaceae > Nonomuraea > Nonomuraea solani. Next base: position 510,486 of record NZ_FNVT01000005.1, on the reverse strand, counting down.
GCCATCGTGCAGCTGCTCCTCGGCATGAGCCCGGCCCAGTCGCCGTGGGCGCCTGCGGTGGTGTTCGCGCTGCAGTATCTGCTGCTGGTCGCGTTCATGGGCCAGACGTTCGGGCACCGGCTGATGGGTGTGAGGGTCGCCGCCATGGACGGCGGTGACCCCCGCCTGCTGCCCGTTCTGGTACGCACCGTGCTGCTGATCCTGGCCGTGCCCGCCCTGATCTGGGATCGCGACCACCGGGGGCTGCACGACCGCGCGTCCAACACCATGGTCGTCCGCATGCAGTAAAAGCCGTACCGGGTTCAAAAATGTACCTGGTTCGGTTTATGCTGTCCGCATGATGATGGCGGGGCTCAGGGAGCGGAAGAAGGAAGAGACGCGGCGCCGGATCTCCGAGGTCGCGCTGCGGCTGTTCGACGAGCGCGGCTACGACGCCGTGACCGTCAACGAGATCGCCGAGGCGGCCGGCGTCGCCAAGGTGACGCTGTTCAACTACTTCCCGACCAAGGAATGTCTCGCCCTCGACGGCGTCGCGGACGACACGGCCGCGATCGTGGCCGGGTGCGCGGAGGGGCAGGCGCCGCTCGACGCCCTGCGCGCCCACTACCGGGCGATGGCCGGGCCGGGCGAGGTGGACGTCGAAGGGCTGCTGGCCAGGATCCGGGTGATCTCGGCGAGCCCGGCGCTGCTCGCGGGGGTCTACCAGACGCACGCCGGCCAGCGTTACGAACTGGCCGCCGCGCTCCAGGACGCGCTGGGCGACGCCGCGCCCGCACAGCTCATGGCCGCGCAGATCGCCGCCGTCATCACCACGCTCCAGGAGGCGTTCTTCCAGCGTCTGTCCACGGGCGTGCCGCTGGAGGAGGCGGGACGGCTCCTGGGGGAGGAGGTCGAGCTGGCGTTCGACCTCCTGGAACACGGCTTTATATCGATAAAAGGGGAAAAATCGTGAAAAAGGGGATCAACTATGACACGGGGTTCCTGCCGGGCGACGGGTCGCGCACGACGTTCGACCCCGGCATGGTCGCCCGCGAGATGAAGGCGATCGCCGGCGACCTGCACTGCCAGGTCGTCCGCGTCTCGGGGCGCGACCCCGAACGGCTGAGCGTGGCGGCGGAACGGGCCGCCGCCGAGGGCATGGAGGTCTGGTTCGCGCCGTTCCCGGTGGACCTCCCGGCGCAGGAGATCCTCTCCCTGTACGCCGACTGCGCCGACCGCGCCGAGTCGCTCCGCCGGAGCGGCGCCGAGGTGGTGCTCGTGACCGGCTGCGAGACCAGCGCCTTCTGCCCCGGTTACCTGCCCGGCGACACCTACATGGACCGGTTGCAGGTGATGGCCACGGCCGACATGGAGTTCTGGACGTCGCTGGGCCCGGTGATGGAGCGCTTCAACGGCTTCCTGACCGAGGCGGCCGAGGTCGCCAGGCCCCGGTTCGGCGGCCGGATCACCTATGCCGCCGGGCCGTGGGAGTTCATCGACTGGAGCCCGTTCGACCTGGTGGGCACGGACGCGTACCGGGCGGCGTACAACAAGGACACCTTCACCGATGAGCTGCGCGGCCATTTCCAGCACGGCAAGCCGGTCGCGGTGACCGAGTTCGGCACGTGCGCGTACACCGGGGCGGGAGACCTGGGCGGCATGGCCTGGTCGGTGCCCGAGGGCGCGGTGCCCGACGAGGGTGAGCAGGTCCGCTACTTCGGCGAGCTGCTAGACGCCTTTGAGAAGGAGGGCGTCGAGACGGCGCTCTGGTTCACCTGGGCCAGCTACAGCCGGCCGGGCGCGGCCGACCTGGGCGCGTACGGCGTGGTCAGGATGCTCGGCGAGACGACGTGGGAGCCCAAGGAGGTCTTCCACGCCATGGCCGCTAGATATTCGCGCAGCTGAAGATGGCCGTGCCCGGCAGGTGCCGGCCGCGCAGCGGGCTCCAGCCGCCCCACGCCCGCTCGTGCCCCTCGGGCCATTCGGGCTCCAGCAGCCCGGTGAGCCGCAGCCCGGAGGCCACGACGAGGTGCACCCAGTCGGCCATGGTGCGGTGGTGCTCGACGTAGGTGAGCGTGCCGTTCTCGTCGCGCTCCTCGTACGGGGAGCGATCGAAGTAGGACCGGTCGGAGGTCAGCCCGCGCGGCCCCGGGTCGTCGGGAAAGGCCCACCGGATGGGATGGCTCACCGAGAACACGAGCCGGCCGCCCGGCCGCAGCACCCTGCGCACCTCGCGCAGCACGGCCAGCGGATCGGCCACGAACGGCAGCGCCCCGTACGCCGAGCAGACGACGTCGAAGGCGCCACCGGCGAACGGCAGCGCCTCGGCGTCGGCCTGCAGCACGGGCACCCGCAGGCCCGTGCCGAGGTCGATGCGCTGGGAGTGACGGAGCTGGCGGTGCGAGATGTCGAACGCCGCCACCTCGGCCCCCTGCGTCACCAGCCACCGCGCGCACTGGGCGGCCCCGCAGCCGACCTCCAGGACCCGCCGCCCGCGCACCTCACCGAGGAGGTGCGCGGTGGCCTCGTCGACGCCCTCGGGGCACCACACGAACCCGCTGTCGCGCAGGAAGTCGCCGTGCTCGACCTGGTAGTCGTCGGCGTTGCCGTCCCACCAGTCGCGGTTGGCCCGCGACGAGAGCGAGGGCACTAGCGCATCTTGGGGCCGCGCGGCATGCGGGCGCCCTTGGGCATCGGGCCCTTGGGCAGCGGCATGTTGCGCGGCAGCGAGCGCAGCCGGTCTTTCACCTCGTTGACCGAGGGCTTCTTCAGGTTGCGCGGCAGCTTCATCAGGTGACGCTGCAGCTTGCCGAGCGGCACCTGCCCCTCGCCGTCACCACACTGGACGTCGTAGATCTCGATGCCCAGCACCACCCGCGCGACCCGCTTCTTCTCGGCCGCGAGCATCTTCGCCACCCGGTTGCCCGGCCCTTCGGACACCAGCACCACGCCGGGATAACCGACGACGAGGTGCACGAGGTCCTGGTCGCGGTTGACCGCGATGGCCGGGCTGACCTGCCAGTTGCCGCGCATGCCCTCCAGCACGGCGGCCGCGGCGCCGGTCTGGCCGTGCAGGATCGAGTATTGCGCCTTCTGCGCGAGCTGCCCGAACACCACCAGACCGACGGTGAACGCGGCCAGGATGCCGATGAACACCGAATACCACAGGTAGTCCGTGACCAGGCCGATCACCACGACCACCGCCAGCGTGCCCGCCGCCGAGAGGAAGACGATGGGCATGCCCTTGGGGTTGGCCTGCTTGATGATCCGCGCGATCATGCGGAGCTGCTTGATGCGCCCCGGCTTCTCTGGGTCCTCGGACTTTGCCATGCTCAGAAGGATACAAACCAACTGGTGCACTATGGAAAACGCGCCCCGGCTGTTTTGAGCCTGTGACTAGATCTTCACCATGGCGGACAGAGGCAGATCGGCGAAGCTGGAGCCCGCCCGTACCGTGTGCTCGCCCTCGACCGTGCGCCAGCCGTCCTCCCAGACCTGGAAGGCCCGCTCAGGCAGGAACACGGTGATGATGATGGTCTGTCCCGGTTCGGCCTCGACCACGTCGAACCCGGCCAGCCGGCCGCGCGGCCCCGCGTAGACCTGCACGACCTCCCGGCCGGGGCGGGTGCCCGTGTTGGTGACGGCCACGCTCACGGTGGTGCCGTCGACCGCGATCGAGTCGTAGGACCAGGTCGTGTAGCCCAGCCCGTGCCCGAACCAGAACGCGGGCGTCCCCTTCCACGCCGGATAGCCGATGAGGACGTCCTCGTCGTAGACCACCTTGCCGTCCCGCGGCGTCACGGTGGTCACGGGCGCGTCCTGAAGGGCGCGCGGCCAGGTCGTGGGCAGCCGCCCGCCCGGCTCGGCGTCCCCGAACAGCACGTCGGCCAGCGCCGCCCCGGCCTCCTGCCCCGGGAACCAGGTGAGCAGCACGGCGGCGACGTCGTCCGCCCACGGCATCTCGACCGGCGAGCCCGCGTTGACGACGACCACGGTGCGCGGGTTGGCGGCGGCCACCGCGCGGATCAGCTCGTCCTGCCGGCCCGGCAGCCTGAGGTCGGCGCGGTCGAAGCCCTCGCTCTCCACCTCCGGCGTGGTCGCGGCCACGACCACCGCCACGTCGCACTCCGACGCGACGCGCACGGCCTCGGCCATGAGCGCGTCCTCGCCGGGGCTCGGGTCGGCGTGGCCGAGCGTGAACGACACGAACGCCATGCCGGCGAACGTGCCCGCCGGGTGGGTCACGCTCAGCTCGTACGGCCGCCCCGACGTCATCGGCACGCTCACCCGGTGCTCCGGAGGCGACAGGAACGCCGCCGCCGGGTCGCCGCCCGGCAGGTCGATGGTGCCGTCGAAGACGGTCTCGCCGTCCACGGTGAGCGTGAACGGGCCCACGCCGGCCACGGACAACTGGTGCTCGCCCGTCTCTTCAGGCGTGTACGCCGCCACCAGCCGCACCGCCCTGAGCCGCTCGCCGTCCACGTCGGGCGGCAACTGGCCGACCCAGCGGGCCTCACCGGTGGGCACCGGATGCTCGGCCAGGACCGTGCCCTCCTCGTCCAGGAACCGCGCCGTGGCGGGGCAGGGGAGCGGCGACAGGCGGACGCGGGGGTCGGTGCCGAGGGCGTACCGGACCTCGGCGCGCTCACCGAGACCCTGCAGCGGTGAGACGATCCGGTCGGGGAAGACCTGCGCGCTCCCGCCGCCCATGACGCGCGCCTCCCGCGCGGCCGATCCGATCAGGGCGATCGTCCCGGGGGCGCGCAGCGGCAGGATCCCGTCGTTGGTCAGCAGCGTGAAGCCCCGCGTGGCGACCTCCCTGGCCAGCGCCACACCGTCGATATCCGATGACCTGACCGGGGCTTCCCCCAGGGCGCCGACACGTTCGGCCAGCCGCAGAATGCGGTGGACGCGGTCGTCGATGACGGACTCCGGCACCCGCCCCTCGCGCACCGCCGTCTCCAGCAGCTCGCCCCACGGCCCGGACGGCCCCGGCATGGCCACGTCGGTGCCGCCCATGGCGGCGGGCTCGGTCGAGCGCACGGCCGTCCAGTCGGACACGACGAACCCGTCGAACCCCCACTCGTCCTTCAGCACCCCGTGCACCAGCTCGGCGTGCTCGGTCATGGTGGTGCCGTTCACGGAGTTGTAGGCCGTCATGACGCCCCACGCCCCGGCCGCCACCATCCGCTCGAACGGCCGCAGGTACAGCTCCCGCAGCGCCCGCTCGCTCACCTGGACGTCCACGGTGAAGCGGTCGGTCTCGAAGTCGTTGGCCACGAAGTGCTTGGGCGTGGTGCCCACGCCGCCCTCCTGCACGCCCTCCACGTAGGCGGCGCCGATCTCACCCGTCAGGTACGGGTCCTCGGAGAAGCACTCGAAGTGCCGGCCGCCGAGCGGGGAGCGGTGCAGGTTGAGCGTGGGCGCGAGCAGGACGTGCACACCCTTGCGCCGGGCCTCCTGGGCGAGTAGTAGGCCCGCCCGCCTGACCAGGTCCACGTCCCACGTCGCGGCCAGCGCCGTCGGGCTCGGCAGGGCGATGGAGGGGTCGGCGGCGGTCCATTGCTCACCGCGTACGCCGATGGGCCCGTCGCTCATCACGAGCCGGTCGAGCCCGATCTGGGGCAGCGGTGGCAGGGACCACATGTCGGCCCCCGTGAGCAGGCGGATCTTGTCGGTCAGGTCGAGCCGGGAGATGAGTTCGTCGAAGTCCACGGGCTCAGTGTTCCCCAGAAAACCGAGTACTCGATAGGTTTGTTATCTTTGCGCAATCTATCGGGCGACAAAAAACTCCAGCAGCTCCGGCGCCAGCGCCTCGGGCGCCACGTTGTGCGCCTGTCCCTCCAGCACCCGCCGGACCGCGCCCGGCACCGCCGCCGCGACCGCCACGCCCGCGTTCGCCATCCACCCGGGGCTGAGCTCGCCGTTGAGCACCAGCGTCGGCTGAGTGATGGTGGCCAGCCGCGCGGCGGGCAGCGCGTTGCCGGGCCCCAGGACGGCCGCCTCGTAGGCGAGCGTGTGCGCCAGGGCCTCGATCTCCGGCCAGGACGGATCCGCCCGCATCCCGGCCACGGCCGCCGCCGGCACCTCGGCCGCCTCCACCATGAACCGCTCGGCCGCCTCCGCCCGCCGGCCCGCCGCGACGAGGTCGCCGAGCTGCCGCGCGAAGTCTTTCGGCAGCTCGGGGGCGGTGTCGTCCACGTGGTACGGCGGCTCCCACACCGCCAGTTTCGAGATCGCCGGAGTCACGACGGCCGCCTCCAGCGCCAGCGCGGCCCCCGAGGAGCCGCCGAACACCATGGCGGAACCGCCGGCCTCCGCGATGACGGCCGCCAGGTCCTCGATCTCCCGCTCAACCGCGTACGGCGCCGTGTCCCCGCTGCCGCCGCGCCCCCTGCGGTCGTAGCCGTACACCGTGAACCACGGCGCCAGCGAGGTCGCGATGGCGGTCATCATGGGGTGGCGCCGGTCCGCGAACGCGCCCTGCACCAGGACGACCGCGGGGCCCGCGCCGTACCGGTCGAAGGCGATCGCGGTGCCGTCCCGCGACTTCAGCTCGCCGGCTGCAGCAGGCACAGCGCCTCCCAGTGGTGCCCGTCGAGGTCGGCGAAGCCGCGCTGATACCTGATCCCGTCCTCCTGCTTCACCCCCGCCGGCGTCGCGCCGGCCGCCAGCGCGTTGTCCACCAGCTCGTCCACCTGGGCCGGGTTCTCCAGGCCGAGCACCAGGACGGCCTCGGTGCTCTTGCCGGCGTCGGCGATCTCCTTGGTGATGTACGACGAGAAGGCCGGCTCGGTCAGCAGCATGACCTGCGTCTGCTCGCTGATGACCACCGACGCCATGGTGTCGGCCATGCCGAACAGCGTGAAGCCGAGCTCGGTGAAGAACGCCTTCGACCGGTCCAGATCCTTGACCGGGAGGTTGACGAAGAGCTGCATGTCCCTGATCCCTTTCCTCCGTTGCGAACGACCTGAAGTCTGCCGCGCGGAGGGTGCCCCGGTCTTGCGTCACAGCGCCAGGAGGATTGACGTTCAGCGCACCAATCGGGCACGGCGGTATTCGGCGGGCGGGACCCCGTACGCGCGCCGGAACAACCTGCTGAAATGCGCCGAGTCGGGCAGCCCCCACCGGGCCCCGACGGCGCTCACCGGCTCGCTGCCGCCCCCGGACAGCTCCGCGCGGCACCGGTCGAGCCGCCGCTGCCGGATCCACCCGGCCACCGTCGTCTGCTCCGACTCGAACAGCCGGTGCAGGTAACGCACGGAGATGTGGTGGGCGGCGGCGATGGCCGCCGGATCGAGGCCGGCGTCGCCCAGGCGCTGCTCGATGAAGGCGTGGATCCGCGGCAGCAGCGTGCGCCGGCGCGACTCGGCGGCGGCGCGGCCGGCCTGCTCGGCGCGTTCGGCGACGGCGGTGCCGATCAGGTCCATCACCACGGTCGCGAGCCTCGCGGCGCTGCCGGGCGAGTAGGACTCGTAGTCGGTGGCCACCCGCCGCAGCAGCGGCCCGGCCAGCGCCCCCGCCCCGGACTCCGCGGTGATGGGCGTCGCGGTGAGCCCCGCGACGGAGTCGTACGGGACCGCGAGCAGGTCGTGCCGGAAGCTGAACACCGCCAGCTTCACCGCCGAGTCGTAGGCCAGGTCGTAGGGCCGGGTGAAGTCGTAGATCGCGAACTCGCCCGGGCCCAGCCGGGCCTGCCGGTCGTCCTGCTCCAGCCGCGTGCTGCCCGAGACGGTCAGCACCACCCGGTAGAGCTCGGGGCTGTCGCGCCGGATCAGGCGCGGGGTGCGGTGCACGCTGTGAGGCGTGGAGGTGTGGATCCGGCCGACGCCCACCGAGTCGAGCCGCCCGATCTCGATCTCGCCCCACAGCGGCGCGCCGGGGGCGATCTTCGTGTCGAGGGGGCCCAGTGTGTCGCACACGATGTCGCGCCAGGCGTCGTGACGATGCTCGGCGGGCAGGTCACTCGTGCGGATCAGAACGGCCATGCCCGCATGCTAGCGACGCCCCCTGACACGCGAAACGGCCCCGATGACGGGGCCGTCGCACGCTAAATGGCTTTTCAGGCGGTCTGGCGGGCCTCGATGGCCTGCTTGTAGAGCTTGCCCGCGCGGTAGGACGAGCGGACCAGCGGCCCGGACAGCACCCCGGCGAACCCGATGGCCTCCGCCTCGGCCTGCAGCTCGACGAACTCCTCCGGCTTGACCCACCGCTCCACCGGGTGGTGGCGCGGCGTCGGCCGCAGGTATTGGGTGATCGTCAGCAGGTCGGTGCCGGCCGCGTGCAGGTCGCGCATGGCCTCGGCGACCTCTTCGCGCGTCTCGCCCATGCCCAGGATCAGGTTGGACTTGGTGACCAGCCCGGCCTCACGGGCCGTGGTGATCACACCCAGCGAACGCTCGTAGCGGAACGCCGGCCGGATGCGCTTGAAGATGCGCGGCACCGTCTCGACGTTGTGCGCGAACACCTCGGGCTTGCTCGAAAAAACCTCTTCGAGCTGGTCGCGGTCGCCGTTGAAGTCGGGCACCAGCAGCTCGACGCCGCAGCCGGGCAGCAGCGCGTGGATCTGCCGCGCGGTCTCGGCGTAGAGCCAGGCCCCGCCGTCGGGCAGGTCGTCGCGCGCCACCCCGGTCACGGTCGCGTAGCGCAGGCCCATCTGCTGGACCGACTCGGCGACCCGGCGCGGCTCGTCGCGGTCGTATTCCTTCGGCTTGCCGGTGTCGATCTGGCAGAAGTCACAGCGGCGCGTGCACTGGTCGCCGCCGATCAGGAAGGTCGCCTCGCGGTCTTCCCAGCATTCGTAGATATTCGGACAGCCCGCCTCTTCACAGACCGTGTGCAGGCCCTCCCGGCGCACGAGCGATTTCAGCTCGGTGTATTCGGGGCCCGTCTTCAGCTTGGTCTTGATCCACGGGGGCTTGCGCTCGATGGGGGTTTCGGCGTTACGCACCTCCAGGCGGAGGAGCTTTCGGCCTTCAGGGGCAACGGTCACGCTTCTCAGCTTACGTCTCCTGGGGAAGCGGCCTGTTCCAGGGTCAGGAGATGAGGCTTGCGGGGGTCAGGAGATGAGGCTTCCGGGGTCAGGAGATGAGGCCGAAACCGCGGATCGCGCGAGCGTAGTGAGCGGCCAGCTCCTCGTCGATCCGCTCCGACTCGCCCAGGCCGAGCAGGTCGGAGTGCGGGAGCGAGGTGAGCACCCCGTCGTCGGTCAGCCGGAACCTGGCCACCGCGCCCTGCCTGATCGCCCCCACGCTCTCGCCGCGCAGCGCCGCCGCCTGGATCGGCGCCAGGTAGCCGCCGGCCGCCACCTCCTCCAGCTCGGCCAGCTCAGGCTCGGAGGCGACCCGGCGGGCCACGGCCCGCTGCCTGGCCAGCGTACGGCTCTCACCGGCGCGGGCCAGCCGGGTCAGCACGAAGCGGGCCAGCAGCACCGGCCCGCCGAACACCCGGCCGATCAGGCGGCCGAAGAAGCCCGCGACCTCGTACGTGGTCCCCGGGTGATCCAGCGCGCCCAGCGACGACGCCGCGATCTTGGCCTGCGCGTCCTCCCTGGCCCGCAGCGGCCGGGCCCCCAGCAGGGCGTCCTGCCATGCCTCCAGCGTGACGAGGGCCGCGGCCACGATCCGCTCGTCGCCGGTCGGCAGCCGCGCGTACGCGGTCGCCAGCAGCACGGCCCGCTGCTTCGGCGGCAGCGCCAGCCACAGCGGCAGGCCGACCACCAGGACCGGGGTACGCGCCAGTCCCATCCGGTCGTAGCGGGTCTCCGTGGCCAGGTCTCTGACCGCGATCTTCGCGGGCCGCTTGACGCCGATCCTGTCGGCCACACGCTCCGCGGCCCCGTACAGCTCAGGCGCCGACGAGCGTTCCAGCACCTCGGCGTCGGCGGGCAGGCGGTCGAGGCGGGGCCGCAGCATCCAGCCGATCGCCACGACGATGCCGCCGAGCATCCAGGCGAGGACCGAACCGGGGTCCCGCAGGATGATCCACCCGCCCAGCACGACGAAACCGATCGTCAGCAGGTGGACCAGGAGCGCGAGCACGAGAGCGGAAAGGCGCTTCACACGGCAGATCGTAAGCCGGAGATGTCGAGGTTTCCGCCACTGTCAGATGCCGATTCGGTCACCTCCGGAGGAGGTCCTCCTCGTGCAGATCGAACGGCTCCCTGCCGAGCGCCTCCGCCAGCCGCTTCTCCGCGATCGGGATGACCTCCTCGACCACGATGCGCCGGCCCGTCTCCGCCGACAGCGAGGAGACCCCCACGTCGGGCAGCCCGCACGGCGCGATCCGGTTGAACCAGCGCGGGTCGTTGGCGCAGTTGAGCGCGAAACCGTGCATGGTCACGCCGCGCGCCACCCGCAGCCCCACCGCGCCGAGCTGCCGGTCGGGCAGGCCGAGCGCCGCGTCGCCGACCGCCCACACCCCGCCGCGCCCCGGCACCCGCCGCGCCGTGACGCCGAAGTCGGCGCACACCTGGATCATCGTGTCCTCGAGGCGGCACGCGTACGCGGTCACGTCGGTGACGCCGACGATCGGGTAGGCCACCAGTTGCCCCGGCCCGTGCCACGTCAGGCGCCCACCCCGGTCGACGTCGATGACCGGGGTGCCGTCGGACGGCCGCTCGTGCGGGGCGGTGCGCTTGCCCGCGGTGTAGACGGGCGCGTGCTCCAGGATCAGGACGGTGTCGGTGAGCTCTCCGGCGGCGCGCTTGCCGTGCACCCAGCGCTGCAGCGACCAGGCCTGCTCGTAGGGGACGTCGACACCGAGGCGGACGATGGCGAGTGCGTGGGGATCGTCCCCGTGGATGGGGCGCATGAGCCTATTGTGCCGTTCCCTCACCCATGAAGGGTAATCAGGGGGTCAGCAACCGTGGCTCGATCCTGAACTCCTTTACCCTTCCATCGCCGTCGCTCTCCAACCGGTAGGCGTAGCCGGCCGGATCGACCGAGACCGCCTGGATGAACTCCGTGCCGACGTAGTGCAGCCCGACGCCCTCGTCGGCGGCGTAACCGGCGGGCAGCTCACCACTGGCCACCGACGCCTGCAGCAGCGTGCGCCGCTGCGGCTCGGAGTTGTAGTGCACCCCGCACGAGTAGGGCAGCAGCCCCATGCCCTCGGCCCACACCCGCAGCTCCGGCCCGAAGGAGTCGGTGTTGCCGCCGACGTGCCAGCACAGCGCGCCCGCGCTCTGCCCCGACAGCACCACCCCGGACCGCCACGCCTCCTCGAACATCTCGTCATAGCCGTGCAGCCGCCACAGCGCCATCAGGTTGGCCACGCTGCCACCGCTGACGTAGATCATGTCCTGTTCCAGCATCCAGGCGCGCGGATCGGCCACGTTGGGCATCGGGAACACCGTCAGGTGGCTCACCTCGACGTCCCAGCCCGCGAACGCGCCGTACATCTTCAGCACCCAGTCGGCCGCGTCACCGCCCGCCGTGGCGACCAGGCCCAGCTTCGGCCGGTCCTGACCCGTCAGGTCGAGGCCGTAGCGCAGCAGCGGGCTCGCCTCCATGAAGCTGTAGCGCCTGCTCGGGCGGAACGACCCGCCTCCGATGGCGAGGATGTGCGACTGTCCTGACCGGCTCATGTCAAGATTCTCCCACCTGCTGAGGACGAACGGCACCTAGAGTACGGCGGTCAGCGCCTCGTCGAGACGCGTATGAGAGAAGCGGAAACCGCTGTCCAGCAGCTTCCTCGGCTCCAGCCGGTGCGAGGACAGCAGCCCCTCGCGAGCGAACTCGCCGAGCCCCGCGGACAGCGCGAACGCCGGCGCGGGAATGGGCATCGTGCTCCGGTGCAGGGCTTTTCCGAAGGTACGGGTGAATTCGGCGTTCGTGACAGGGGACGGGGACGCGAAATTGACCGGCCCCTCCACCTCCCGATTTTTCAGGACATGTCGGGCGGCTCCCACCCAGTCGTCCACGCTGATCCACGACCAGTACTGCTTGCCCGACCCCAGCGGCGCCCCCATCCCGATCCGGAAGATCGGCAGCATCCGCCCGAGCGCCCCGCCGCGCCCGCTGAGCACCATCGCCGTCCGGGCCTGCACGGTCCTGATCCCCGCGTCCCCGGCCCGCCGGGCCTCGCCCTCCCACACCTCGCACAGGCCCGCCAGGAAGCCCTCGCCCCTGCCGTGGGTCTCGTCTATCACCCGGTCGCCGGTGCTGCCGTAGAAGTCCATCCCGGAGGCCGACAGGAACACCTCTGGCGGCCTGGACAGCTCGCCGAGCGCGCCGGCCAGCAGGCGCGTGCCCTCGACCCGGCTGGTGACGAGCTCGCGCTTGTACGCCTCGGTCCAGCGCCGGTCTCCGATCGACGCCCCGGCCAGGTGCACCACGGCCTCGGCGCCCTCGAGCGCGGCCCGGTCGACGGTCTGCTCGGCCGGCTGCCAGAACGCCTCGTCGTCGGCGCGGGGCGGGCGGCGTACGAGCTTGACGACCTCCTGCCCGTCGGCCCGCAGCGCCTCGACCAGCGCCGACCCGAGCAGCCCCGACGCCCCCGTCACGATGATCGCCATGCCCCCACAGTACGCCCGCCACCCCCGCCACGCGGTGAGCCCCGCGCACGCGAAAGGCCGGGCGACCCCCAAGGAGCCACCCGGCCTTTCCGGACGCGTTCGCCCAGCTTCACCGGACGCGTTCGCCGAGCTTCACCGGACGCGTTCGCCGAGCTTCACCGGGCACGTTCGCCCAGCGAAGCCGGACGCGCCCGCCCGGCTTCACCGGACGCGTTCACCCGGCCTTCGGCTCGTTACGCCAGGCCGAGCTGGGCCTCGAAGCGGCCCTCCTCGAGACGGCGCTTGATCGTCGTCAGGAAGCGAGCCGCGTCGGCGCCGTCGACCAGGCGGTGGTCGTAGGTCAGCGCCAGGTAGACCATCGACCGCACCGCGATGACCTCGCCCTCCGGCGTGTCGATCACCACGGGCCGCTTGACGACGGCGCCCGTGCCGAGCATGCCGACCTGCGGCTGGTTGAGGATCGGCGTGTCGAACAGGGCGCCGCGGCTGCCCGTGTTCGTCAGCGTGAACGTGCCGCCGGTGATCTCGTCGGGCGTCACCTGGTTGTTGCGGGTGCGCTCGGCCAGGTCGGTGACCTTGCGGGCGAGCCCGGCCAGGTTGAGGTCGCCGGCGTTCTTCACGACGGCCGCGAGCAGGCCACGGTCGGTGTCGACCGCCATGCCGAGGTTCTCGACGTCGAAGTAGGTGACCTCGTTGGTCTCGTTGTTGATCGTGGCGTTCAGCTTCGGGTGCTGCTTGAGCGCCTCGACCGTGGCCATCGCGAAGAACGGGGTGAAGGTCAGCTTCACGCCCTCACGGCGCAGGAAGTCGTCCTTCGCCCGCGCCCGCAGTTGCGCGATCTTCGTCACGTCGACCTCGACGACCGACGTGAGCTGCGCCGCCGTCTGCAGCGACTCGACCATGCGCTTGGCGATGGTCTGACGCAGGCGCGTCATCTTCTCCGTACGGCCGCGCAGGGTCGTGTCGACCTCCACGGGCTCGGGCTGCGGGGAGACCGGGGCGGGCGTGGTGGGCGTGGTGGCCTGGGCCGGAGCCGCGGCCGCCGGAGCGGCGGGAGCCGGCGCGGCCTGCGCGGCGGCCTTCTCGCGCTGCTCCTTGGCCGCCTCCAGCACGTCCTGCTTGCGGATCCGGCCACCCACGCCGGTGCCGTTGATGGCGTCGAGGTCGACACCGTGCTCGTTGGCGAGCTTGCGCACCAGCGGCGTCACGTACGGGCTGTCACCCGAGGACGGCTGCGCGGCCTGCTGGGCAGGCTGTGCCGCGGGCTGGGCGGCCGGCTGCGCCGGGGGAGCGGCCTGCGGCGCGGGCGCCGGAGCCGGGGCGGGCGCCTGGGCCTGGGCCGGAGCCGGCTGCGGGATCGAGGAGGCCGGAGCCGCCGGGGCGGGCTCAGGCTCGGGCTCGGGCTCCGGAGCCGGCGCGGGGGCCGCCTCCGCCGCCGGAGCGGACGCGCCCGGCTGACCGTTCTCGTCGATGACGGCGAGCTCGGCCCCGACCTCGACCGTCTCGTCCTCCGCCACGACGATCTTGGTGAGAACACCCGCGGACGGCGACGGGATCTCGGTGTCGACCTTGTCGGTCGACACCTCCAGGAGCGGCTCGTCAGCCTCGACGCGCTCGCCCTCCTTCTTCAGCCAACGGGTTACCGTGCCCTCGGTCACGCTCTCGCCGAGCTGGGGCATCTGTACGGAGACCGGCATCGTTATTCTTCTCTCGCGTTCTGATCTCGAGGGCTGGACTAGTTGTGTACGTGCAACGGCTTGCCGGCCAGAGCCAGCATCGCCTCACCCATGGCCTCGGACTGGGTCGGGTGTGCGTGGATGAGCTGGGCGACCTCTGCGGGCAGCGCCTCCCAGTTGTAGATCAGCTGACCCTCCGTGACGAGCTCGCCGATGCGCCGGCCCACCATGTGGACACCGACGACGGGACCGTCCTTCTGGGCGATGACCTTCACGGCGCCCGCAGTGCCGAGGATCTGGCTCTTGGGGTTGCCCGCGAGGTCGTAGACCTGCTCGACGATCTCGATGCCGCGCTCGGCCGCCTGGGCGGACGTGATGCCGACCGAGGCCACCTCCGGGTCGGAATAGGTGATGCGGGGCACGCCCGCGTAGTCGATGGGCGGCGGGTTGAGGCCGGCGATGTGCTCGGCCACCATGATGCCCTCCGCGAACCCGGCGTGCGCGAGCTGCAGCGTCGGGATCAGGTCGCCGATGGCGTAGATCCCGGGCACCGACGTACGGCAGTGCTCGTCGACCACGACGGCGCCGCGCTCGACCGTGACGCCCTGCTCCTCGAAGCCCATGCCCGCCGACACCGCGCCGCGGCCGACCGCGACCAGCAGCAGCTCGGCGTCGAGCGTCTTGCCGTTGGCCAGGGTGACGACCACGCCCGTCTCGGTCGTCTTGACGCCGTCGAAGAAGACGCCCAGCTCGTATTTGATGCCGCGGCGGCGGAAGGCCCGCTCGAGCAGCTTGGAGCTGGACTCCTCCTCGGTCGGCAGCAGGTGCGGCAGCGCCTCGACGATCGTGACCTCGGCCCCGAACGAACGGTAGACGCTCGCCAGCTCGACGCCGATCACACCGCCGCCCAGCACGATCACCGACGCGGGCACGCGGTCCATCTTCAGCGTGTGCTCGCTGGTGATGACCCGCTCGCCGTCGATCTCCAGCCCGGGCAGCGACTTGGGCGCCGAGCCGGTGGCCAGGACGAGGTTGCGGCCCTCGACGACCTCCGAGCCCACCTGGATCCGGTTGGCGCCGACCAGCCGGCCCTCGCCCTCGACGATGGTCACGCCCGCGCCCTTCAGCAGGCCCTGCACGCCCTTCCAGGCCCGCGTGACGATCTTGTCCTTGAAGGCGTGGACGCCCTGGACGTCGATGCCCTCGAAGCGCGCCTTGACGCCGTAGGACTCGCTCTCGCGGGTCTCGTCCGCGATCTCGGCGGAGTGCAGCAGGGCCTTCGTGGGGATGCATCCCCTGTGGAGGCAGGTGCCGCCGATCTTGTCCCTTTCGATCAGGGCGACCGACTTGCCCAGCTCAGCCGCCCGAAGCGCGCAGGCGTAACCGCCGCTGCCGCCCCCTAGGACGACGATGTCATAGGCCACAGGAAGGCTCCTTGTCGGGGTGTACGTGATGCCGTCATCTTTTCATTTGTTTCAGATGCTCGCGTGCCGCTCGGCGAGTCCGATGAGAGTGCGGGTGATGGCGCCGGTGCCGCCCTTCGGCGTGTAACCGTGCGCCTCGCCCTTGTTGAAGGCGGGTCCGGCCATGTCGATGTGCGCCCAGCGCACCCCGTCGGGCACGAACTCCTTCAGGAAGATGCCCGCCGCCAGCATGCTGCCCCAGCGCTCCGGCTGGAGGTTGGCGATGTCGGCGATCGGGGAGTCGAGGCCCTTGCGCAGTTCCTCGGGCAGCGGCATGCCCCACGCGCCTTCGCCGACGGCGCCCGCGGCCTCGACCACCAGCTCCCTGATGGCATCGTCGTTGGCCATGACGCCGGCGGTGCGCCAGCCGAGCGCGACGATCTGCGCGCCGGTGAGCGTCGCCACGTCGACGATCAGGTCGGGGCCGTCCTCGGCGGCCCTGGCGATGCCGTCCATCAGCACCAGGCGGCCCTCGGCGTCGGTGTCGAGCACCTCGACCGTCTTGCCGCTGTAGCTGTGGATCACGTCGGAGGGCCGCTGGGCGGTGCCGCTCGGCAGGTTCTCCGCCAGGCACAGGTAGCCGACGGCGTTGACCGGCAGGCCGAGCCTGGCGATGCCGATCAGCGCGCCGAGCACGGCGCCCGCGCCGCCCATGTCGGATTTCATCCAGTCCATGGCGGCCGACGGCTTGAGCGACAGGCCGCCCGAGTCGAACGTGATGCCCTTGCCCACGAAGGCGAGGGTCTTGGCGGCATCGGGGTGGTTGTAGGCCAGGCGCACCAGGCGCGGCGGGTTGGCCGAGCCCTGGCCGACGCCCACGAGGCCGCCGTAGCCGCCGTCCTTGAGCTGCTTGTCGTCCAGCACCTCGACGCTCAGCCCGGCCTTGCCGCCCACCTGCTCGGCGATCTCGGCGAACTTGGCCGGCCACAGGTCGGAGGGCGGCGTGTTGACCAGGTCGCGGACCAGGCCGACCGCCTCGGCCAGCACGCTCGCGCGCTCGGCCACCGCCTCGGGCTCACCGGAGATCACGGTCAGCTCGGAGACCGGCGCCTTCTGCCCGTCGCCGGTGCGGTAGCGGGCGAAGGCGTACGCGCCGAGCAGCCCGCCCAGCGCCACGGCCTCGGCCTCCTCCGCGGTGCCCGCGGGCAGCGCGAGGGCGGCGCGGGCGGTGCCGGCCAGGGAGCGTACGGCGGCGCCGGCGGCGCGGCGCAGACCCTCGGGGTCGGGGGAGTCGCCCAGGCCGACGGCGACCAGCAGCGGCGCGGAGATGGCGCCGAACGTCGGCAGCTTGGCCAGCTCACCCGCCTTGCCGGAGAAGGCGACGGCGCCGAGCGAGGCGGCGAGCTTGCCGCCGAAGGCGGCCTCGAGCGACTCGGCCCCCGTCGCGGGGGTGGGGCCGTCCTGGCCTGACCGGAAGCCGACGACCAACGCGTCGGTGTCGATGGAGACTGGATCTGCTGAGTTCAGCCGCACAGTGGTCACGTAAACCGATGCTATCCACGGTTTCTACGTACTCACAAACAGGGGTTCATCCTACCATTCGCCGGTCCCGGAATCCTGCGCGATGGTGCTACCATCATTGGCACCATGTTGCTGACCCTCGACCTCAATGACGCCCGGCCCCTGCACGAGCAGGTCGCGGGCGCCATTCGCCGCGCCATCGGCGAGGGCTCCTACCGGCCGGGCGACCGCCTGCCGCCGGCCCGCGACCTCGCCGGCGCGCTGGGCATCAACGCCAACACCGTCCTGCGCGCCCTGCGCGAGCTGCGGGACGAGGGCCTGCTGGAGTTCCGGCGAGGCCGCGGCGTCAGCGTGGCGGGCCGCGCCGACGGGCGCGCCCTGCTCACGCAGCGGGCGCGCGAGCTGCTCGAGGAGGCCGCGAAATACGGCTACAGCCGTGCGGACCTCATCACGATCCTGGAGGAACTGACGTGAGACCCCGTGTCATCGCCGCCGCGTGGGGCCTGGCCGTGACCGCCGCGCTGCTGCTGACCTCCTTCGCCGTACGCGACCACCTGCCCGATCCCATGGCCACGCACTGGGGGCTCGGCGGGGCGCCCAACGGCTCCAGCACGTTCGCCGCCCACGTGGTCACGATCACGCTCACCTGGGCCGTGCTGTGCGCGGTCCTGCTGGCGGCCGGCCTGCGCGGGCGCGCCCGCCGGGCGATCTCGTGGAGCGCGCTCTTCGGCACGGGCGTGCTCCTGCTCGCCGCCAACACCTCGACACTGGCGGCCAACCTCGACGCCTCCGGCTGGCGGGCGGCCTCACTGCCGGCCTGGAACCTCCCCGTGATCCTCGCGGCCGCCCTCCTCGCCGGCTATGCGAGCAGAGGCACCCTTGGCCCACGCACCTCCGAACGCCACGCGCGGCGCACTCCCGAGGACCACGCGCAGTCCGCCTGGGAGGGCCACGCCCCGCCCGCTTCCGGGGGCCACGCACGGCTCACCTCCGAGGGCCGCACACCACCGGCCTCCGAAGGCCACGCACCACTGGCCTCTGAGGGCCACGCACGGCTCACCTCCGAGGGCCGCACACCACTGGCCTCTGAGGGCCACGCACCACGCGCGCCCGAAGGCCGCACACCACTCGCCCCTGAGGGTCATGTACCGCCCATCCTCGAGGGCCAGGCACCGCCCCGTCTCCGGCTCACGCCCGGCCGGCGGACGGTCTGGGTCGGCCGGGCCACCAACCGCTGGCTCACCCTGGTCGGGCTCGTCTCGCTCGCCGTCATCGCCGTGGTGGGCACGCTGACCCTCCTCGGCACCCTGCCGCGAAGCGCCGTCGGCGCGACCCTGCCGCCCATCGCTCTCGTGTTCCTGCTCACGCTCGTGACCACGTCCGTCACCGTCGGGGCCGGGGGCGACACGGTCAGGATCGGGCTCGGCCCGCTCCGCCTGCCGGCGCGCCGGATCCGGCTGTCCGTGATCGACTCCGCCTGGGCCGAGGAGCGCCTGCCGGGAGATGTGGGCGGCTGGGGCTTTCGCGGAGTGCCGGGAAGCGCCACCATCATGCTGCGTGGTGGCGAATGCCTGGTCCTCCGCTACCGTTCCGGCGGTCGGCTGGCGATCAGCGTCGACGACGCCGAGCGCGGCGCATCCCTCATCAACGCCCTCATCGCGGAGCGTGTTAATACATGAAAAGACCTCTGCTCATCTTCATCGTCCTGGCCTTCGGGCTGTCATGGGCGGCGGCGCTGCCCCTCTGGCTCGACGGCGGGCTCGCCTCGCCGCTCATGACCGGGCTGGCCACGCTGATGATGTTCACGCCGGCGGTGGGCGTGCTGGGCGTGTGGGCCGTCTCGCGCGCGCCGTTCCGCGAGTGGGCCGCGCTGACCGGCCTGACGCTCGGCGAGCGCAAGAAGCGCACGGGGGCGCTCGTGCTGGCCGCGTGGCTCGGCGTGCCACTGCTGGTGTTCCTGGCCGTGGGGCTCAGCGCCGCCGTCGGGCTGGTCTCACTGGATCTCGACCGGTTCAGCCTGCTCAGGGCGGCGCTGGAGGCCCGGGGCATGGCCGTACCAGCCGACCTGGGCACGGTGGCGATCCTGCAGATCGTGGTGGCACTCGTGGCAGGGCCCGTGCTGAACGCGATCCCGGTGCTGGGGGAGGAGTGGGGCTGGCGCGGCTGGCTGCTGCCCCGGCTCCTTTCCACGAACGGTACGGTCGCCGCGCTGCTGATGTCCGGCGCGATCTGGGGCCTCTGGCACGCCCCGCTCACCCTGCTCGGCTACAACTACCCGAGTCTGGGGTCGTGGGCGGCGCTCTACTTCATCGGCTTCTGCATGCTGTTCGGGGTGCTGCTGGGGTGGCTGCGGCTGCGTACCGGCAGCGTGTGGCCCGCGGTGGTGGCGCACGGCTCCCTCAACGCCGTCGCCCCGCCCGCCCTGCTCCTCGGCAACGCCGCCGCACCTCCGAACGAGGTCCTGATCGGGATCACCGGCCTGGTGGGCTGGGTTCTGCTGGCCGTGGCCGGCGCGGCCCTCCTCCGCTTCTCCCCACTACGCCGCCCACAACCGGCCACCCCACCCGTCCCAGAACCAGAACCGTCTTAGAGCCGCCCCGCCTTCGAGTCTGGCCTGACTCGAAGCGTGGTCTGTCTCGGTGGCTGAGGTCTCTCTGGGCCTGAGCCGTCTTTGAGCCTGACCCGGCGCGGAATCCGGCCCTCTTGGAGTCTGAGCCGTTTCGGAACCTGGCCCGTTTCGGAACCTGGTCCGCTCCAGGGCCTGGCCATCTCAGAGCCTGGGCCGTCAGAAGCCTGGGCCGTCAGAAGAGGATGACCGTCGCGACCAGCGTCGTGGCCGTGGCGGTCTCCACGAGGGCGCCCAGGACGTCACCGGTGATCCCGCCGAGGCGGCGCCTGGCGTGCCGGAGCAGCAGCAGGGCGGCGGCGAGCCCGGCGAGCAGCGCGACCGGCGCCGCGACCACCCCTGGGACCCCCAAGCCGGTCGGCCCGGCCTCTGCAGGGAGTCTCAGCCAGTTCGGCTTGGCCTCCGCGGGCAGTCCCAGGCCGCCCGGCGCGGCTTTCGCGGAGAGCCCATGCCCGTTTGGTTCGGCCGCTGCGGGGAGTTTCAGCCTGCCTGGCCTGGCGTTCTCGGGGAGCTCAGGTCCTCCTGGTTCGGCTTCTCCAGGGAGCCCAAACCCGTTTGGTCCGGCCGCTGCGGAGAGTTTCAGCCTGCTTGGCCTGGCATCTGCGGGGAGCTCGGGTCCGCCTGGTTCGGCTTTCCCACGGAGCCCAGGCCCTTCCGGTTCGGCCTCCGTGTGGAGCCCGGGTTCGCCTGGCCCGGCTCTTGAGGGGAGCCCAAGCCCAGCTGGGCCGGTCCCTGAGGCGAGTTCGAGCCCGCTCGGTGCGGCGTTCGTGGGGAGCTCATGGCCGCTCGGCCGGGTCTCAGCGGGAAGTCTCGGCCAGTCTGGCCTGGTCTCGGCGGGGAGTCTCGGCCAGTCCGGTCCGGTCTCTGCGGGGATTCCCAGGCCGCTTGGCACGGCTCTTGCGGGGAGCGCATGTCCGCTCGGGCCGGCCCCTGCGGAGAGTTCCAGCCCGGTCGGCCCGGTGCCCTTGAGGAGGGTCGTTGCCGGGGTGGGGAGTAGGCCGAGGGCGGCGGTGGCCAGGAGGGCGGTCAGGGTGACGAGCCAGGCGGTGGAGCGGCGTACCGTGCCTGCGACCATCGCGCCGAGGCCGTCGGGGCGTGCGGCGGGTACGCCTGACCGGCAGGCCCATGTCAGGGTCAGGCGGCCGGCCACGCAGGCCGTCACCAGGGCGGCGTACCCGGCGGATGCCAGTGCGGTCGTCTGGATGAGCAGCGTGAAGACCAGGGTGATGACGCCGAACGGTCCTATGTCGGACTTTTTCATGATGTCGAGCGCTTGCGGGGCCGGTTTGCCGCTTCCCAGGCCGTCCGCGAGGTCGGCGAGTCCGTCGAGGTGCAGTCCCCGTGTGAGCAGGGCCAGCAGGCCGAGTGCCAGTGCCGCCCCCAGGAGCGGTGGCAGGGGGAGCAGCGACGGGAGTCCGGCGACCAGGCCGAGCGCCAGCCCGACCGCCGGGGCCAGTGCCATCGCCTGGCCCGCGATCTCCCGATCCACCCGTTCCACGCGTACGGGAAAGATGCTGAGCGTGCCCACGGCGAACCGCAGCCCGTGCACCAGACGCATAACGGACGATCCTAGGTCCCACTAGTGTGGCGGGATGCACGTGGTTGAACTGGAAGGCGTTGGTGTCCGAGTTGTCGGGAAATCGCTGCTCGACGGCGTCGATTGGCAGGTGGACTACGGCGACCACTGGGCGATCCTCGGCCCCAACGGCGCGGGCAAGACGACGCTGCTCTCGCTGGCCGGCGCCGTACGGCATCCCACCGAGGGCACGGTCAAGGTGCTCGGCCACCGGCTCGGCCGGGTCGACGTTCGGGAGCTGCGCCGCCACATCGGCCTCGTCGCGGTCAGCCAGGGGCTGATCGACGAGGAACTGCTGGAGGAGGAGGGCGCGACCGCGCAGACAGTGGTCCTCACCGGGCACACCGGCACGAGCGCCCCGCTCTGGGACAGGTACGGCGACATCGAGCGTGACCGCGCCAACCGGCTCCTGGCCGACCTGGGTTGCAAGGACCTGGTGGACCGGCCGTTCCGCGTCTGCTCGCAAGGGGAGCGGGCCAGGATCAGGGTGGCCAGGGCGCTCATGGGGGACCCGGCGGTGCTGCTGCTCGACGAGCCGTTCGCGGGCCTCGACCTGCCCGCCCGCGAAGACCTCATCGCCGCCGTCGAGGGCCTGGCCACGACCAGGCCGGTCCTCACCACGGTGACGGTCACCCACCACCTGGAGGAGGTCCCGGCGACGACCACGCACGCCATGCTCATGCGTGACGCCCGCGTGCTGGCCGCCGGCCCGGTGTCAGAGGTCCTGACTCCGGCCAACCTCTCCGACTGCTTCGGCCGCCCGCTGCACGTGGACCGCCTCGACGGCCGCTGGTACGCCAGAGCCGTCCGCCCCTAGGTTTGGGGGTGGAAGGGGCCGTTCGTCCCTGATTCCGCTGGTACGGCGGGGTCGTCTGTTCCTGGGGGTGGTGGGATCGTCAGGCGCCGAGCTTGCTGGTACGGCGAAGCCGTCCGTTCCTGGGGCCGGCGGGGTCGTCAGGCGCCGAGTTTGCTGGTTCGGCGGGGTCGTCCGTTCCTGTGGCTGGCAGGGCCGTCAGGCGCCGATACCGTTGGTATGGCGGGGCTGTCCGGCCCTGATCCCGCTGGTAGGCCAAGGCTCTCCGTCTTTGAGCCCGGCGGGGCGTCTAGTCCTGATCCGGAGTGTCGGGGCTGTCCGCCCATGATCACGGGACGTGGGCCGTCCGTTTCTGGGCCCCGGGTCATCGCGCGCCTGTTCCCTGGAGGCGTCACGTGCGCCGCCTCCCTGAAGGCGTCAGGTGGGCCGCTCAGAGCTCTAGCGGGCGTCCCGCGACCACCAGGGCCACGTACTCCGACTCGGCGGCCAGGCGCGCGTTGAGACGCCCCAGGGCGTCTCTGAAGGCTCGTCCGCTGGCCGTGGCGGGCACCACGCCCAGGCCCACCTCGTCCGATACCGCCACGATCCGCTCGGGTGCCTGCCGCCAGGCCGCTACCAGCTCGTCGCAGCGGGCCTCGACCGGGGCCCGGTCGCCCTCCCAGGCCCCCTCTTGATCGAACACCGCCGCCAGCCAGGTGCCCAGGCCGTCGATCAGCAGCGGCGCGGTCGCCGAGCGGATCGCCGTGACCAGGTCGGTGGTCTCGGCGGTGGCCCAGTGCGCGGGGCGCCGGTCACGGTGCGCGCGTACCCGGGCCGCCCACTCGCCGTCGCCCGCGCCGTCCGGGCCGGTGGCGACGTACGTGACGTGGGGCTCCGTCGCCAGCCACAGCTCGGCCTCGGCCGACTTCCCCGACCGGGAGCCGCCCAGCAGTAGAGCCCGCCGAGGCGGCACGCCCGCGGCCACTCCGGAGGTGGCCACTCGGGAGGTGGTCTCGCCGGGGGCGGTCTCTCGGGATGCGGCTTCTCCGGAGGTCGTCTCTCTGGGGGTGGCCTTCCTGGAGGCGGTCGCTCCGATGGTGGTCTCCAGTTCGGTGCCGTCAGGGACGGCACGCGCCCCCCACAGCCGCAGCCGCCTGGCCAGCTCCTCCTCCGAGCGGACCCGGTGATCCAGCCCGATGGCCACCACCTGGGTGGAGCTGTCCACAAGCCCCGCCCGCCGCAGCTCTCCGAGGCGTTCCGGCCGGTCGAGCAGGTCGATCAGGACCAGGCCGTATCCGGCGGGCCCGTCTTGGGGTACTGGCTGCCCCGCTGGGAGGCGGAGGGTTCCGTCCTGGGGTACCGGTTGCCCGGGCGGGAGGCGGAGGGTTTCGTCCTGGGGCGGCGGCTGCCCCGTTGGGAGGCAGGGGATTCCGTTCTGGAGTGCCGGCCGTCCCGGTGGGAGGCAGAGGAGGCTGGATCCGTCGGGGCCCGTCAGGCCCAGGCCGTCGGCGTGGGGGCGGTAGCCGGTCGGCAGGGGGCCGGTGAAGGGGAAGCGTACGGCGCCGTCCACGACCAGGTCGAAGGGGCGGCGGTGGCCGGCGGGGAGGGCGGCGCAGGAAGCGCACCGGCAGCCGGGCTCCGGCCAGCCGGTGCCGCCCGCCGTACCGGTGAGAAGGACTTTCACCGCGCCGAGCGTACAGAGACGGTGAGGCGAGCCCGTCCGGGGGCAACACGATATGCGCGTGACATCCATCGACCCGCGAGCTCGGGAGTAAGGTTCCAGTGCCTGCGGAGGGTGCGCCGGCGAACCCGCGGAGAAGGAGCGTATGGCATGACATGGCGGTGGCGTTTTGAAAACGCAAACGGTGGTGAGGTGACGGATCGCCCTTTGCCGCGAGAGGTTTTTCCGAGTCAGGCGGACGCGGAGTCCTGGCTTGGCGAGAACTGGCGTGACCTGGTCGAATCCGGCGTCGAACAAGTGGCGCTGCTCGACGAGGACCGCGTTGAATACACGGGGTTGTCATTGCGTCCGGAGTGAGCCTGGCCGAATGAAAAACCCCTTGAGCCGCGAAAGGGCTCAAGGGGTTTTCGATGTCAGGGACGGCTGGGCGGGCTCTGCGTCTTGGCCGGGTCGCGCTCCACGATCGGGCCGAGCACGTCGTCGATCTTCTTCAGTACCTCGGCGTCGAGCTTGACCCCGGCCGCCTTGACGTTGTCGCGCACCTGCTCGGGCCGGGTGGCGCCGACGATGGCGCTGGAGACGTTCGGGTTCTGCAGCACCCACGCGATCGCCAGCTGGGCCATGCTCAGCCCCAGGTCGGCGGCGATCGGCTTGAGCTCCTGAACGCGGGTCAGCACGTCGTCGTTCATGAACCGCGCGATCATGGCGCTGCCGCTCTTGTCGGTCGCCCGCGAGCCGTCCGGCGGCTGCTGGCCGGGCACGTACTTGCCCGTGAGCACCCCCTGAGCGATCGGGGACCACACGATCTGGCCGATGCCCTCGCGCTCGCTGAGTGGCACGACCTCGGCCTCGATGACGCGCCACAACATCGAGTACTGGGGCTGGCTCGACACGATCCGGTCGAAGCCCATCTCGTCGGCGATCTTCAGGGCCCGCGCGATCTGGTCGGCGGTCCACTCGCTGACGCCGATGTAGAGCACCTTGCCCTGGCGTACGAGGTCGTCGAAGGTCTTGAGCGTCTCTTCGAGCGGCGTCTCCACGTCGAATCGGTGCGCCTGGTACAGGTCCACGTAGTCCGTCTGCAGACGGCGCAGCGAGCCGTTGATCGACTCGGTGATGTGCTTGCGCGAAAGGCCGCGGTCGTTCTGGCCGGGGCCGGTCGGCCAGTAGACCTTCGTGAAGATCTCCAGCGACTCCCTGCGTACGCCCTTCAGCGCCCGGCCGAGCACCTCCTCCGCCTTGGTCCCCGCATAGACGTCCGCGGTGTCGAAGGTGGTGATGCCCTCGTCGAGAGCCGCCTGCACGCACTGCTTGGCGGCGTCCTCCTCGACCTGGGAGCCGTGGGTGATCCAGTTTCCATAGCTGATCTCGCTGACCATGAGACCGCTGCGACCGAGGTGTCGGAATTCCATGCATCCGACTTTAATCCCGGCGCATGGGGTGTTTCGTTTCGGGATAGGGTGCGCGACGTGCTGAAGCTCCTACGGCTGGCGCTGACGGCGGCCATCGCGACCGCGATCGTGGTACGGCTGCGCCGCCGCGCCCGCATGCCAGGGAAGCGGCCCGCGCCCCCGGCGGGGGAGCCGGCCCGCCGCATGCGCACGGGCACGCTCAGGCGATGGGTGTGGGTGGTCGTCGCGGCGGTCGTGCTCACGGCCGCGGCCGCGCTGGTGCCCCTCGGGGCGGAGAAACCGGGCACCGATCGGGCCACCGAGGCGCGCAGGCAGGCGGTCACCGCACAGGACCGGCCCACGCACACGCCCACACCGCGGACAGCCGTGATCAACTGCTCGCCCTCGCCGCGCCCCGTCACCGTGCGGCCGATCGACCCCCAGGTCAGGCGGGCCGTGGACCGGCAGTGGCGGCGGGTCGAGCGGTGGCTGAAGGCGAACGCGCCGCTGACGTACCGGACGCTTCGACCGCCCGGCAAGGCGCGCACGATCGCGATCGCCGAGGCCCAGATGGGCGTGGACTTCCCCGACGACCTGCGCGCCTCGCTGCTGCGCCACAACGGCTCACGCGGCGCGGCGGGCTTCGGGTTCGGCACCGGGCCCGGCACCGGGCTCGGCACCGGGCCCGGCGGCGCGGTCAACCTCGGCATCCGCGAGATCAGGGACGCCTGGCGGCGACTGTGCCGGCCGGACCGTACGCAACCGCCGGCCGAAGACTGGAACGGCCGGAAGATCCCGTTCCTGCGGCACGGCGGCAGCACGGAGTACGCGGCCGTCGACTCGGCCGGACGGGACTCCGGCCTGTCGTCCTACTACGCGCTGATGCGGGCCGTGGCCGACGCCCTGGAACAGGGCGGAGAGTTCCACGGTCAGCGGCCCGCGGTCGAGCGAGGCGTGCTGCGCTGGCAGTGAGCGGACCAGGGCGGACGTAGCGCGGACGCTACTTCTTGGCCGGCACCGGCTTGCCGCCCGGCAGCACCGAGGGCGGCGGGAAGCGCAGCTTGCGGATCTGCAGGGCCCGCATGGCGGCGTAGAAGCCCACACCCTTGACGCTCTCGTCGGGCATCTTCTCCGCCACCAGCCGCTTCACCTTCCACGACACGTAGATGGAGGTGAAGAGCACGCCGATCATCATGATCGGCCAGCCGACCGCGATGACCAGGTTGAGCACCTGGGCGCGGATCGACGGGGGCCACGGGACCCACGTCGCCAGCAGGATCAGTAGCGAGAACGGCAGGAAATACTGGCTCGGCAACCGCCGCGAGTCGACCCAGTCACGCGCGAACTTGCGCGCTGGGCCCTTGTCACGAACGGGAAAATACCGCTCGTCACCTGCGAGCATGCCCCTGCGGGCCTTATCTCGCTCGGCGGCCTGCTTGGCCCGCATCTGCCGGTAGGCCTCTTTCCGGTCCTTCGGAGCGGAGACCAACTGGCGCCGTCTGCCTTCGGCATCCCGGCGCTTGGGTGTGGGACGACCTTTACCCTGGGGCTTAGGATCGTCAACGGGGACGGGGGTGTCGTCCACGGAGGTCTGGGAACGGCGTCGCAACACGCGTCAACCCTACCTGGACTGCAACTTAGTGACGCCCCCGTGCGTTATGCGTAGGGTAATCCCAAGGCGGCTGCGCTGCATTGGGTGAACACCAGCACGACCTAGAAGGGGACGGCCGACGCGCATGAGCGTGATGAAGAGACTTTCGATGATCTTCAAGTCCAAGGCCAACAAGGCTTTGGACAAGATGGAGGATCCGCGCGAGACCCTTGACTACTCCTACCAGCGGCAGCTTGAGCTGCTGCAGAAGGTGCGCAGGGGCGTGGCGGACGTCGCGACCTCGCGTAAGAGGGTAGAGCTGCAGATCACCGGCCTCGAGAAGCAGGCCACGCGCTACGAGGACCAGGGCCGTAAGGCGCTGTCCGTCGGGCGCGAGGACCTGGCCCGCGAGGCGCTGCAGCGGCGGTCCAATCTGCAGACGCAGATGGCCGACCTCAAGGTCCAGCACGACAACCTGCAGGCCGAGGAGGAGAAGCTGACCACGGCTTCCCAGCGGCTGCAGGCCAAGGTCGACTCCTTCCGCACGAAGAAGGAGACGATCAAGGCGACCTACACCGCGGCCGAGGCGCAGACGCGCATCAACGAGGCGTTCAGCGGCATCTCCGAGGAGATGGGCGACGTCGGCCTGGCGATCCAGCGCGCCGAGGACAAGACGGCGCAGATGCAGGCCCGTGCCGGCGCCATCGACGAGTTGCTGGCCAGCGGCGCGCTCGACGACTACAGCGGCACCCGTGGCGACGACATCCAGGCCGAGCTCGACCGCATGGGCGGCGGCATGGACGTCGAGCTGGAGCTGGCCCGGATGAAGTCCGAGCTGGGCCAGGGCCCGGCGCCGAAGAGCGCGATCGAGCAGGGCCAGCCGCAGCAGCAGCCCCAGCCGCAGGCGCAACCGCAGCAGCAGGGCGGCACCCAGCAGCTGCGTCAGCCTGGGGAGGGCGCATGATCGTCAGGATCATGGGCGAGGGCCAGGTGGAGATCTCCGCCGACGACATCTCGGTGCTCAACGAGCTCGACGGCGAGCTCGAGGCGGCCATCGAGGTCGGCGACGAGACGGCCTTCCGCGTGAAGCTGCACGCGCTGCTGGACAAGGTGCGCCACGTGGGCAAGGCGCTCCCCGACGACAGTCTTGAGTCGTCAGAGCTGATCCTTCCCCCCGCGGACGCCTCGATCGAGGAGGTCCGGGAGATGCTGGGCGACCAAGGCCTCATCCCGGGCTGAGCCCGTGAGCACGAGGTTCGCGTCCGACCGCGGCCTGACCGCCCGCATGGTCGTGACGATGTTCCTGCTCGGCCTGCTCTACGTCGCCTTCGTCGGCGTCCTGATCGCCGTGGGCGTACGGGGGCTGACGGTGCTGGTGCTGGCCGGAGGCCTGCTGCTGGTGCAGTATTTCCTGTCCGACCGCATCGCCCTGTTCGCGATGCACGGGCGAGAGGTCTCTCCACAGGAGGCCCCTGAGCTGCACGGCCTGATCGACCGGCTGTGCGCCATGGCCGACATGCCCAAACCGCGGGTGGCGATCGCGGATTCCGACGTCCCCAACGCGTTCGCCACCGGCCGTAACCAGAAGAAGTCCGTCGTCTGCGTGACCACGGGCCTCCTGCGCCGCCTGGAGCCACAGGAGCTCGAAGGCGTGCTCGCGCACGAGCTGTCGCACGTCGCGCACCGCGACGTCGCCGTCATGACGATCGCCTCGTTCCTCGGCATCGTGGCGGGGCTGATGACCAGGTTCGCGCTCTACGCGGGCCTCGGGGGCCGCCGCAACGGCAACGGCCAGGGCGGGCTGCCCATCGGGCTGATCATCCTGCTCGTCTCCGTCGTCGTGTACGCCGTCAGCTTCCTGCTCACCCGCGCCCTGTCGCGCTACCGTGAGCTGGCCGCCGACCGCGCCGGCGCGCTGCTCACCCAGCGCCCGTCCGCCCTGGCCAGCGCGCTGACCAAGGTGAGCGGCGACATGGCCAGGATCCCGACCCGCGACCTGCGCGAGGCGGAGCCGTTCAACGCCTTCTACTTCGCCCCGGCGCTGGCCAGGGGCGAGACGCTGGCGAACCTCTTCTCGACGCACCCGCCGCTGGAGCGGCGGCTGGAAGAACTGGCGAACATCTCCCGGCAACTCGGAAGGGGCTGAACGCTCATGGGCTGGCTCGACGCGCTGCTCGGCCGGTCGAAGCCGGTCAAGCCGAACCTCGACGCGCTGTTCGCGCTGCCGTCGGCGGCCGTGACGCTGCAGGCCGCGACCGGGCTCACGCCCACGGGCCTCGGCTCCGTGTCGTTCCGCGCCGCCGAGGGCGGGGCCTTCGCCACGCTCGAACGCGACGTCAAGGCGCTGCTCGGCGACCGCGTCGAGGAGTCCGATGACGACTACGGCTACACCTGGCTGCTCGTACGCCGCTCGCCCGACGCCCTCAGCGACCTCGTCACCGAGCTGCACGCGGTCAACTCCTCGCTGGAGGGGGCCGGGTTCGGGCCGTCGCTGCTGTGCTCGCTGGTGTCGTTCGCCGGCGAGGACGGGCGGCGGCTGGCGGTGGTCTACCTGTACAAACGGGGCACGTTCTATCCGTTCGCGTCCGTGGCGGAGCAGAAGCGCGACACGGCGCTGGAACTGGAGGCCAGGGGGGTGCTGGAGGGGGAGCTGCCGCTGGAGCCGGAGCTCAGCCGCTGGTTCCCGGTCTGGGGCGCGCCAGGGCTCTGAACCTGGCCGGCGGCTTCGAAGCTGTGGCCGGTGCGCTCCTGGGCGTTGATCGCCCAGAGTGATCTAATGATCACGTGGAGCGAAGATTGTCCGTGCTCGCGGCCGGCGCGTTCATCGTGGCGGCGGTGCTGGGGAGCGCGTGGATCACCGGCCAGTTCACCACGCCGCAGGTCGACAGGACCGACGGGTACGTCGGCGAACTGGCCGCCCTCGACCAGCCGTGGACGCGGCTGTTCCGGATCAGCGACGCGCTGTCGGGGCTGGCGTGCGCGCTGGGGGTGGCGCTGGTGCCGAGGGTGGCGCGCGAGTGGCCGGGCTGGCTGGCGCTGGCCGCGTACGCGCTGCTCACCTTCGCGGCCGGGCTGTTCCCGCTGGACTGCGCCGCGCTCAGCGACCCGATCTGCGGGCAGCGGGCGGCCTCCTTCGGGCACCATGTCCACACCCTGACCGGCGCGCTGGCCACGGCCGCCGTACTGGCCGCCATGGGGCTGCTCAGCACGGCGTGGCGGTCGCGGGCGTCGTGGCTGTTCACCTGGCTCTGCCTGACCGCCACCCTCCTCACCCTGTCCGCCCTGGTGGCCGGGCACGGGGTCGGGCTCGCGCAACGCGCGCAACTGACGATGATCGCGGTGTGGCTGGTCTACGTCTCACTCCGCCTCCTCATCGCCGACGCCCCCCAGCCCACCGCCGGCGGTTCCGCCGTGAGCGGGTACGGGCCTCCGCACGTGACGCCAACCGGGTACGGGCCGCCGCACGTCGTCGAGGAGGGGGCCGGTCCAGCCGTGCTGATCACGGCGGGGCAGGCCGGGGCCTGGTTTCACTGGGACGCGGTCGCCGGGGAACTGGCCGCCCGCCACCGGGTCATCCGGTTCGACCGTCCCGGTCTCGGGCTCAGCCCTCTCTCGCCCGCCCCGCCCACCCTGTTCGCCGAGGCCGCCCGCCTGGCCGCGCTGTCGCCCGCCCACCCCGAGCAGGTCACCGTCGTCGCCCACGGTGTGGCCTGCTGGCACGCCGAGGCGTTCGCCCGCCTGCACCCGCTCTGCCTGGCCGGGCTCGTGCTGGTCGACCCCGCCGGCGCCGACGTGGGCCGGCCGCTCGCGATCGCCGCGGCCGCCGGTCGGTGGCTGCCCGCCCTGGGCGGTACGTGGGGCGCGACCGCCCTGGCCCGGCTGACGGGACCCGCCCTGCACCGGCTGCTCGCCGGGCATCCGGACCCGTCCGGCGTTTACCGCATGGGCAAGGTGCTCACGGCGGTGGCGGGGGAGTGGCTGGCCCGCCGCGACATGGCGGCCGACCTGCACCGGCTCCGCCTTGAGAAGCCGTTCCCGGGCGTTCCCGTCACCGTGATCGCCACGGACGGGCAGGACGGCTTTCACGAGCGGCTCGCACGCGACCTCGGCGCCGAACTCGTACGCCTCCCGCGAGCCGGCCGCCGCATCCCACTCCGCGTCCCGGGAGCCGTCGCCCAAGCGGTCTCAGCCGTCCCCTGAACGGTCTCGTCCGCCCCAACCGGGATGATCGGGTGACGGGAAGGCGCGGCACACACCACAATGGCGGGAAAGACGCCATATATGGGGGTGCCAATGCCGGATCTCGCGGCCCTGAGGCCAGGGGATCCCGCGACGGTGGGCGAATACGGCCTGACCGGTCGGCTGGGCGAGGGAGGACAGGGGATCGTCTACCTCGCCACCGGCCCCGACGGGACCAAGGTGGCGCTCAAGCTGCTGCGCTCCGACCTGGCGGGCGACGCCGAGGCGTCGGAGCGGTTCGTCCGCGAGGTGGCGATGGCGCGGCGGGTGGCGCCGTTCTGTACGGCCCAGGTCATCGAGACCGGCCTGTTCACCGGCCGCCCGTACATCGTGAGCGAGTACATCGACGGCCCCACCCTCACCAACGTCGTACGCCTCCAGGGCCCCCGCGAAGGCGCCTCCCTGCACCGGCTGGCCATCGGCACCATCACCGCGCTGGTCGCCATCCACCAGGCCGGGATCGTGCACCGCGACTTCAAGCCGTCGAACGTGGTGCTGGCCTCCGACGGCCCCCGGGTCATCGACTTCGGCATCGCCAGGGCGCTCGACCTCACCTCGACGCTGACCGGCACCGCGATCGGCACGCCCTCGTTCATGGCCCCCGAGCAGCTCACCGAATCGAGCCCCGGGCCGCAGGCGGACCTGTTCGCGTGGGCGTGCACGCTGCTGTTCGCCGCCTCCGGGCAGCCGCCGTTCGGGCAGGACAGCCTGCCCGCGGTGGTCAATCGCATCATGCACACCGAGGCCGACGTCCGGTCCATCCAGGACCCGGCACTGCGCGCGCTGGTCACGGACTGCCTGGCCAAGGACCCCGCCAGGCGCCCGACGGCCAGCGAGGCCCTCATGCGCCTCCTGGGCCACGCCCCCGCCACCCAGCCCGGCACCCAATCCGGCACCTGGCCTGGAGCCCAGCCCGGCAGCCGGCCTGGAACCCCGTCCGGCGCCTGGCCCGCCGCCCACCCTGGAACCCAGCCGGGGGCGCCCTTCGGCACGCCAGCAGTTCAGCCTGACGCGGCGTCCCAGCCGCTGGGGCTGCTCCAGGAGGGCAGCGCGGCGGCCGCTTCCGGGCCGGTGCGGCCCGCGTACCCGCCGCCTCCGATCCGTCCCGGAGCCTTCCACCCGGGCCCGCCCACCCGGCCGGCCAGGAAGAAGGCCACCGGCTGGATCGTCGCGGCGAGCATCGCGGGCGCGCTCACCCTCGCCGCCACCAGTGCCTTCGTCGCCGTCCGCCTGGCCGCCCTCCCCGACGGCCCCACCGAACCGACCACCGCGACCTCCACCCCGGCGACGAGTCCCAGCCCGACCCCGACCCCGACCCCCAGCCCGACGCTCACCAGCCGTTCGATCGCGCTCCCCGGCACGTCGGTGAAGCTGGAGGAGAAGGACGGCGACCCCATCAGGCTCGCCTCCTACACGCGCGACGGCGGCAAACGCCTCTACGTCAGAAAGCACGCGACCGGCACGTTCACCCCCGACACCCGCTATTTCGAGTACGCCCTCGACCCCGGCACCAACCAGGCCCTCGGCACCGACGTGGACTACAGCACCGACTACTACTCCACAGTGTCGATCATCGACCACGTCACCGGCAGGAAGCGCGTCGTCAAGCTGAGCCCCAAGCCCGTCTACCCCACCACGCCCCGCTGGTCACCGGACGGCAAGCACGGCCTGGTCACCCTCTACCGCGGCACGGAGGGCAACACCTCCGAGTACGGCTACGGCATCATCGACACGACCACCGGCAAGGGCCGCGTGTTCCCGGTCAGGGAGCAGGGCGCGGGGGTGTGGCGCTTCTTCTGGGACGCGGGCGGCCGGGCGGTCGGCACCTGGGTGGGCGGCAAGATGAAGTTCTACGACCTGAACGGCAAGCTCGTACGCACCCTGTCGAACGTCGGGACGCCGGTGTGGGTGGAGGGCGACGACATCTCCCCGTCGGGCACCCGCTTCCTGGCCCACTGCACGTCGGCGGGCACCACGCTGTGCGCCCGTTCCACCGCCGGCGACGACACCGCGCCCATCACGATCCCGTTCCGCAGCGACCGGCTCATCGGCTGGTGGGACGACGACCACCTCGCGGTCTGGCGTACCAAGGGGGCCGGCTACGAGGCCGTCGTGATCGACATGTCGGGCAAGGTCGACAGGGTGTTGGCGACGGCGGCGAGGAAGGCCGAGTTCGGCAAGATGGGCTTCCGCTTCAGCCGCACCGCCCCATAGAACCCGCGCCCCGGGGGCGCTTCGCGGCTCGGGAGGCACGACTTAGGATCACAGGGACGGAACCCACCCGAGGGAGTTGGCGTGGACATTACCGTGGTCGGCGAAGGCGCCGCCCTGGCCGCCCCTGACACGCTGCGGCTGCACGCCGGCGTCGAGGTCCGCAGGGCCTCCGCCGCGGAGTCGTTCGCCGCCGTGCGGGCCGCCGCCGCCCGCCTCGCGCAGGCGCTGGGACAGGCGGGGATCGCGGCGGAGGACGTACGCACGGTGGAGCTGTCCCTGGGCCCGGAGTACGAGGCGTATCCGAAGGTGGCCGCCTACCGGGCGGTGCAGGGGGTGGAGGTCGTGGTCCGCGACGTGGGCCGGGCCGACCACATCATCGACACCGTGGCCGGTGTGGGCGAGGAGGCCAGGCTCAACGGCGTGGCCTTCGAGGTGTCCGACCCGGCCAAGGCGCTGGCCGAGGCGAGGGTCGCGGCCTTCAGGGACGCCGCCGCCAAGGCCGCCCAGTACGCCGACCTGGCCGGCCGGCCGCTGGGCCGGGTCGTGTCGGTGACCGAGGAGGTCAGGGGCCTGCCCCAGCCGATGGGCAGGGCCCAGACCATGGTGGCGGAGACCGACGCCTCCATCAGCCCCGGCCGCCAGACCCTGTCGGTCGCCGTACGACTCGGCTACGACTTCGCCTGACGGCCGGAAACCGGCGGCCGTTACGGGAGGGCCAGCATGCGGTCGAGGGCGACCTTGGCCCAGTGGGTGGTGTCGTCGTCCACCGTGATCTGGTTGACGACCTCGCCCAGCACCAGCGACTCCAGCGCCCACACCAGATGCGGCAGATCGATCCGGTTCATCGTCGAGCAGTAGCACACCGTACGGTCGAGGAAGGAGATGTTCTTGTCGGGGAACGTCTGCGCCAGCCGCTTGACCAGGTTGAGCTCGGTGCCGATCGCCCAGCTCGACCCGGCGGGAGCCGCCTCCAGGGTCTTGATGATGTGCTCGGTCGAGCCCACGTGGTCGGCCTTCAGCACCACCTCGTGACGGCACTCCGGGTGCACGAGCACGTTCACGCCGGGAATGCGCGCCCGTACGTCGTCCACGGACTCGGCCGTGAAGCGGCCGTGCACCGAGCAGTGGCCCTTCCACAGGATCATCCGCGCCCGCTCAAGCTGCTCACGTGTCAGGCCGCCGTTGGGACGGTGCGGGTTCCACACCACGCAGTCCTCCAGCGACATGCCCATCTCCAGCACCGCCGTGTTGCGGCCCAGGTGCTGGTCCGGCAGGAACAGCACCTTCTCGCCCTGCTCGAAGGCCCAGTCGAGGGCGCGGCGGGCGTTGGAGGAGGTGCAGACGGCGCCGCCGTTGCGGCCGCAGAACGCCTTGATGTCGGCGCTGGAGTTCATGTATGTGACCGGAATCACCTGATCGCCGAGCCCGGCGTCCTCCAGGGCCTCCCAGCACTCCTCGACCTGGTCGAACGTGGCCATGTCGGCCATCGAGCAGCCGGCCGCCAGGTCGGGCAGGATCACCTTCTGGGCGCCGGTCGTCAGGATGTCGGCCGACTCGGCCATGAAGTGCACGCCGCAGAAGACGATGTACTCGGCCTCGGGCCGGGCGGCGGCCTGCTGGGCGAGCTTGAAGGAGTCACCGGTCACGTCGGCGAACTGGATGACCTCGTCGCGCTGGTAGTGGTGGCCGAGCACGAACAGGCGCCCGCCGAGCGCCTCCTTGGCCTTGCGGGCCCGTTCGACCAGGCCGGGGTCGGAGGCGGGTGGCAGCTCGCCGGGGCAGTCGACCCCCTTCTCGCTGTGCGGATCGGTCCCTCTGCCGAGGACGAAGAGCGGCAGTCCCGTCTGGGTGGCCATGTCCGTACCCCCTTATCGTCGGTTTGACGATACTCATCATGGCACATGGCCGGATGTGCTCTTTCCGGGGGAGGTGCCCCGGGAATGTGTGGCATCGCGCGGGTGTTGGTAGCGTCATTAGTAGGACGTCGGAAAAAAGACAGCCGGGTTAGGGAGTCAGAAGATGACGGTTGAGAGCAGCGAGACCACGGCACAGGGCCTGATCCTGACCGACGCGGCCGCCGCCAAGGTCAAGAGCCTGCTCGAGCAGCAGGGCGAGGAAGGTCTGCAGCTGCGGGTCGCCGTGCAGCCTGGGGGTTGCTCCGGTCTGCGTTACCAGCTCTTCTTCGACGACCGTTCCATGGACGGTGACGTCGTTACGGACTTCGGTGGCGTCAGTGTGGTCACCGACCGGATGAGCGCCCCTTACCTGATGGGCGCCTCCATCGACTTCGTCGACACGATCGAGAAGTCGGGCTTCACCATCGACAACCCCAACGCCACCGGCTCGTGCGCCTGTGGCGACTCGTTCAACTGAGAAACGAGTCCAGGACGAGTCCGCCCAGGGACGCGTCGCAGCCCGCGAAGGTCCCGCTCGCCTTTGTGCGTGCGGGACCTTCGCGTATTCTCGTGGGGCTTATTTGGCCTGCAGACAACGAGGAAGAAGAACCCCGTGCGCATCGCCGTAACCGGCTCCATCGCGACAGACCACCTGATGACCTTTCCAGGAAGCTTCGGCGACCAGCTCATCGCCGAGCAGCTCGACCGGGTGTCGCTCTCGTTCCTGGTCGATGACCTGCAGATCCGTCGCGGTGGCTGTGCCGCGAACATCGCGTTCGGCATGGGCTGTCTCGGCCTCAAGCCGGTCCTGGTGGGCGCGGTCGGCAACGACTTCGCCGACTACCGGTCCTGGCTGGAGCGTCACGGCGTCGACTGCGCCTCCGTGCACATCTCGGAGACCCAGCACACCGCCAGGTTCCTGTGCACCACCGACGAGCACCACAACCAGATCGCCTCGTTCTACACCGGGGCCATGGCCGAGGCCAGGCTCATCGAGCTGCAGCCCGTCGCCGACCGGCTCAAGGGTCTCGACCTGGTGCTGATCAGCCCCAACGACCCCGACGCGATGCTGCGCCACACCGACGAGTGCCG
Organism: Nonomuraea solani; assembly: GCF_900108335.1. Taxonomy (GTDB): domain Bacteria; phylum Actinomycetota; class Actinomycetes; order Streptosporangiales; family Streptosporangiaceae; genus Nonomuraea; species Nonomuraea solani. The sequence goes on along the minus strand of NZ_FNVT01000005.1, from coordinate 474,292 downwards.
CCGGCGGGGCATCGCCTTCGCCGCCGACATCTCCCAGCAGCTCGCCCGGATGGCCGACGAGCAGATCCGCCAGCTCGTCGACGGCGCCGCCTACCTCTTCTCCAACGACTACGAGAAGGGGCTCATCGAGCAGAAGACCGGCTGGTCCGACGAGGAGATCCTCGACCGGGTCGGCGTCCGGATCACCACGCTCGGCCCCAAGGGCGCCGTCATCGACCGCAAGGGCGAGCCGTCCATCCACGTCGCCCCCGCCCCCGAGCTGGGCAAGGCCGACCCCACCGGCGTCGGTGACGCCTTCCGCGCCGGCTTCATGTCGGGGCTGGCCTGGGGCCTGCCGCTGGAGCGTTGCGGGCAGCTCGGCAACCTGACCGCCACCCACGTGCTGGAGCGCGTCGGCGGCCAGGAGTACGAGCTGAGCCAGCGGGGCTTCCTCGAGCGGTTCAGCGCCGCGTACGGCCCGGAGGCGGCCGCGGAGATCTCCGGCCACCTCCGCTGCTACCACCCCTGACCGGCCCGCCCCGGAGGCCGTCCCCCGCGGACGGCCTCGGGGCCCGGGATCAGGACCGGCCGGCGTAGACGCGGTGCACGAACTCGGCGAGCTGGTCGTCGGGCAGGTGCCTGGCCAGGTCGGCCTCGCTGATCATGCCGACGATGCGCTGGCCGTCCATCACCGGCAGCCGCTTGATCCGGTGCTCCTCCATCCGCGAGAGGGCCTCTTCCACGGTGGTCTCCGGCGACACCCAGATCAGGCCGGTGGCCAGCTCGCCCGCCGTCGTCCGCGAGGGGTCGTGCCCCGCCGCGACGCACCTGAGGACGATGTCGCGGTCGGTGATGATGCCCGTCACCCGGTCGTCGGGCCCGCACACGGGCAGCGCGCCCACGTCGGCGTCGCGCATCATCTGCGCCGCCCGGTCGAGCGTCTCGTGCGCGGGGATGCAGTCGACCCCCGTGCTCATCACGTCGCGGGCGGTCTCGTGCGGATGTCCGCTGGTCATGGCAGTCTCCCGGATTCTCGATTGACCCATCAGGGGAGCCCTACCCACCGTGCGGGGCCGAATCGGGAAATTCGGTTCTGCCGAAATTTCAGTAGTTGCGCCTGACGTGGATGGCCCAGCCGCCCTCGGGCAGCTCGTACGACCCCACGTGGCGATGCGACTTCAGCCTGCACCACGCCGGCACGTCCGTGAAGGCCGCCGGATCGTCGGCCAGCACCGCCACCACGGCGTTGAGCGGGACGTAGTTGATCTGCTCGGCGAGCATGATGATCGGGATCGGGCACTTCTTCCCGAGCGCGTCGATCGTCAAAGCCGGCTGAGTAACCTCGGTCATGCGACTCCTGCGTCCTGGCGGATGCGGCGCACCAGATCGGGCAGCACGGCGAGGAATCTGTCGACCTCGGCCGCGGAGGCACCCCTGGGCAGCGACACCCTGACATTGCCATGCGTCAGCACGCCCATCGCTTCAAGAACGTGCGATGGACGAAGCGTACTAGCGGTGCACGAACTTCCGGACGATACGGCGAATCCCGCCTTGTCCAGCTCGGTCAGCAGCGCCTCCCCGTCGACGTACAGGCACGAAAAGGTCACGATGTGCGGCGCCCGGCCGACGGGGTCGCCGATGACCTCCACGTCCGGGACGACCTTCGGGACCGTCTCCCTGATCCGTGCGATGAGCGCGGAGAGCCGCGCCTGCTCCTGCGCCGCCTCCGCCGCCATCGCGCGAAGGGCCGCCGCCGCGGCCACGATGCTGGGGACGTTCTCGAAGCCCGGCACCCGCCGCCGCTCCCGCTCGTCCTCCGGCAGGAACGAGCGGAACCGCGTGCCCTTGCGCACCGCGAGCACGCCCACCCCCGCGGGGCCGCCCCACTTGTGCGCGCTGGCGGTCAGGACCGACCAGCCGGGCGGGATCGGGCTGCGCCCCGCCGTCTGCGCCGCGTCCACCAGCAGAGGTACGCCGTGCGCCCGGCACGCCGCGGCCGCCTCCGCCACCGGCTGCAGGGTGCCGACCTCGTGGTTGGCCGTCTGCAGGCAGGCCAGCGCCGTGCCGGGACCCGCCACCGCCTCGGCGAACCGGTCGAGGTCGACACGCCCGGACAGGTCCACGCCCACCGTCTCCACCGTGCCGCCGTCGCGCTCGTGCACGCCACCGGCGTGCAGCACGCTGGAGTGCTCGACCGCGCTCGTCACCAGATGACGCCCGACCCGGCGCCTGCCGTGTAGGGTGCCGAGGACGCCGAGATGCACGGCCTGCGTGCCCGATGAGGTGAACGACACCTCGTCAGGGCGCGCGCCGAGCGCCTCGGCGACCTCCGTGCGGGCCTGTTCCAGCAACAGGTGCGCGCGGCGGGCCTGACCGTAGAGTCTCGCGGGGTCGGCCCAGCCGACGTCGATCGCCGCCATCAGCGCCTCGCGTGCCTGGGGGTGAAGCGGCTCACTCGAAGCCGCGTCGAAATACGCCACGAGACTCATCGTCCCACTTGCGAGGCCTTCGAGGGGTCGCGCGGGAGGGCAAGGCACCTGCACGCTAATGTGTCTGCAATCAGCTGTGACTTTGGAAATACGAGCGCCCAAGGGAGAGACTCTTGGGCTTCATCTGTGGGGTAGGCGATCCGTGAGTCCGACTCGCCGTACGACGCGGCGTTCGTTGGCCCGGCGCAGGGTGCCGCGCGCCGCCGCTTTGGCGTTGCTGCCGGCCACTGCTACGGCGTGTGCTAATGACGTCCCCGAGGCCGACTGGTCTCGCGGCCTTCTTCCCGACCATGTCACCCAGGAGGGTGGCGTGGTCCAGAGCCTGTGGAACGGGGCCTGGATCGCCGCACTCGCCACGGGTGCCGTCGTCATCGTCCTGATCCTGTGGGCGGTCATCTTCCACCGTAAGCGCAAGTCCAGCGCGGAGCTTCCGCCGCAGGTGCGCTACAACCTGCCGATCGAGATCCTCTACACGCTGATCCCGCTCGTCATGGTCTCGGTGTTCTTCTTCTTCACCGCCCGTGACAGCGCGGCCCTCGCCCAGGTCGACGGTGACGCGCGCGTCAAGGTGAAGGTCGAGGCGTTCCAGTGGAGCTGGCGCTTCACGAGCACGGTCGACGGCAAGGCGCTGCAGCCGGTCGCGGGCGTCCCGGTGCACGACTACCACGAGGGCCCTCAGCTCGTTCTGCCGGTGAACACGAAGGTCGAGTTCGACCTGTCCACCGACGACGTCATCCACTCGTTCTGGGTGCCGGAGTTCCTGTTCAAGCGTGACGTCATTCCCGGCATCCGGGAGGACAACCCGGGCCGCAAGTTCCAGATCAACACCCTGAACAAGCCGGGCGTCTACGCGGGACGCTGCGCCGAGCTCTGTGGCGTCGACCACAGCCGGATGCTGTTCTCGGTGAAGCTCGTCTCGCAGGACGAGTACAACAAGTACATCGCGACCCAGGCGGGGAGTGCCCAGTGACCGCCATTCAAGAACCACTGTCGGGGGCGACCGTCAGGCCCGTCACCAAGGGCCAGATCATCGCCAAGTGGATGTCCTCGACCGATCACAAGATCATCGGGCACATGTACCTCATCACGTCGTTCGCCTTCTTCCTCATCGGCGGCGTGATGGCACTGATCATGCGGGCCGAGCTGGCCCAGCCTGCGCTGCAGTTCACCACGAACGAGCAGTTCAACCAGTTGTTCACCATGCACGGCACGATCATGCTGCTGATGTTCGCGACGCCGCTGTTCGCCGGCTTCGCCAACGAGCTGATGCCGCTCCAGATCGGTGCTCCCGACGTGGCGTTCCCGCGTCTCAACATGGTGAGCTACTGGCTCTACCTGTTCGGCAGCCTCATCGCCGTGTCGGGCTTCTTCACCCCGGGCGGCGCGGCCTCGTTCGGCTGGTTCGCCTACACGCCGCTGTCCAACGCGATCAACTCGCCCGGCATCGGCGGCGACCTGTGGATCATGGGTCTGGCCCTCTCGGGCCTGGGCACCATCCTCGGCGCGGTCAACTTCATCACCACGATCATCTGCATGCGCGCACCCGGCATGACCATGTTCCGGATGCCGCTGTTCACCTGGAACATCCTGCTCACCAGCATGCTCGTGCTGATGGCGTTCCCGGTGCTGGCCGCCGCGCTGCTGGCCCTGGAGGCCGACAGAAAGCTGAACACCCAGATCTTCGCCTCCGACAACGGAGGCGCGCTGCTCTGGCAGCACCTGTTCTGGTTCTTCGGCCATCCCGAGGTCTACATCATCGCGCTGCCGTTCTTCGGCATCATCACCGAGATCCTGCCGGTCTTCAGCCGTAAGCCGATCTTCGGTTACATCAGCCTCGTGGCCGCGACGATCTCGATCGCCGGTCTGTCCATCACGGTCTGGGCGCACCACATGTTCCCGACCGGACAGGTGCTGCTGCCGTTCTTCTCGTTCATGACGTTCCTCATCGCGGTGCCGACGGGCGTGAAGTTCTTCAACTGGATCGGCACGATGTGGCGGGGGCACCTGAGCTTCGAGTCGCCGATGCTGTTCTCGATCGGCTTCCTCATCACGTTCCTCCTGGGCGGTCTGACGGGCGTCATCCTGGCCTCGCCGCCGCTCGACTTCCACATCAGCGACACCTACTTCGTCGTCGCCCACTTCCACTACGTGGTCTTCGGCACCGTCGTGTTCGCCATGTTCGCCGGGTTCTACTTCTGGTGGCCCAAGTTCACCGGCAAGATGCTCGACGACAAGCTCGGCAAGGTGCACTTCTGGCTGCTGTTCGTCGGCTTCCACCTGACGTTCCTCATCCAGCACTGGCTGGGCATGATGGGCTTCCCGCGGCGCTACGCCGACTACAGCGCGGCCGACGGCTTCACCGACCTCAACATGATCTCGTCGGTGGGCGCGTTCCTGCTGGGCGCCTCGACGCTGCCGTTCTTCTACAACGTCTGGAAGACCTGGCGCACCGCGCCCAAGGTCACCGTCGACGACCCGTGGGGCTACGGCGGCTCGCTCGAATGGGCGACCTCCTGCCCGCCGCCGCGGCACAACTTCACCTCGCTGCCGCGCATCCGGTCCGAGCGTCCCGCGTTCGACCTGCACTACCCGCACGTGTCCGCCAAGTCCGCCCAGGAGGTGGAGGCCTGATGAAGGTTCAGGGTTGGCTGTTCCTGCTGTGCGGCCTGTTCTTCGCCGGTGTCGACATCGCCTACTGGTTCTGGACCAAGGCGGCGACGGGCCACGGTGAGCCGGTCGGCACCACCGCCATGGCGATCTCGGTCGGGTTCGCGTTCATGGTGGGCTACTACCTGATGTTCACGGCGCGGCGCATCGGGCCGCAGCCTGAGGACAACAAGCAGGCCGACATCAGCGACGGGGCCGGCGAGATCGGGTTCTTCAGCCCGAGCAGCTGGTGGCCGCTGTTCCTGTGCCTGGCGGCGGCCTTCGCCTTCGCCGGGTTCGTGATCGGCTTCTGGATGTTCCTGATCGGCGTCTTCCTGATCCTGATGGCCATGATCGGGTTCGTGTTCCAGTACTACCGGGGCCACTTCTCGCACTGAGGTCCCCCATGGAGCGGGCGGCTTCCCCTTGGGGGAGGACGCCCGCTTTTTGGTGTTCTTTACCAGTGCACGGATGTGGCGAATCGACTACTCAGGGTAATAAAGGAGGCGGAAGCGGTTCGATCTTGGACGAGGGGAGTCGCACGTGGGGCGTGTAGCGTGTGGATCGGCCGGCCTGCTGGCTCTGGCCCTGCTGGCGGCCTGTTCGGGGAGCGGGGCGGGTGGGGCGGGGAGCAAGCCCGTCGCCATGGCCGGCGGCGCCAGGGGCGCCTCTGTGGGCTTCTCTCCGGCGGACAAGGCCGCGGGTGTGCCGACCGACCAGACCGTGCTGGTTTCGGCCCATGGGGGCAAGCTGAAGAGCGTACAGGTGGACGGTGGCAAGGCGGGATCGCTGGACGGCGTCCTGAGCGCCGACGGCACCCGGTGGCGCAGCGTCGGCACCGCCCGTCCCGGCGCGGCGTACACGGTCACCGCGGTCGCGGTGGACGCCGCGGGCAAGGAGAGCGAGAGCAGGAGCACGTTCTCGACGGTCAAGGGCGGCAAGACGTTCGACATCGAGAACCTCACCCCGAACAGGGACGACACCGGGCTGACCGTCGGGGTCGGCATGCCCGTCATGATCACCTTCGACCAGCCCATCGCCGACCGCGTGGCCGTCGAGCGCAACCTGCTCATCCACAGCTCCAAGCCGGTGGAGGGGGCCTGGCACTGGTTCGACAGCACCCACGTGGACTTCCGGCCGCAGACGTACTGGCCGGCGCACACGAAGGTGCGGGTGGAGGCCAACCTGGCCGGGGTGCGCGGCGGGCCGGGCATGCACGGCAAGCGCGACGTCAAACTCGACTTCAAGATCGGCCGCTCGCAGATCACCAAGGGCAGCACGGACGACCATGTGCTCACGGTGCGGCGGGACGGCAAGCGGATCCGTACGATGCTGATGAGCGCCGGCCAGGGCGGGCAGTGGAAGTACTACACGACCTCGGGCGTCCATCTGGCCATGTCGCGGGAGCCGGTCACGGTCATGGTCTCCCCGGGGATCGGGCCGGGCTCGGCCGGCTACTACCGCCTGACCGTCTACAACACCGTGCGGATCTCCAACAGCGGCGAGTACGTGCACAGCGCCCCGTGGTCGGTGGGCTCGCAGGGCAACTCGAACGTCAGCCACGGCTGCGTGAACATCAGCCCCGGCAACGCCGCCTGGTTCATCAAGAACACCCTGATCGGCGATCCGATCATCATCACGGGATCGCCCAGGAAGCTGGAGCCCACGAACGGCTGGGGCCACTGGCAGGAGAACTGGAAGCAGTGGCTCAAGTGGAGCTCGCTGAAGGCGAGCCCCACGATCACACTGCCCTGATCGGCCCTCGGGGGGCTCAGGCGGGGCGGTGGGCCCCGCTGACCTCGATCCAGCGGTCCAGGGTGGCCGACGCGGCACCCGAGTCGACCGCCTGGACCGCGCGCGCGTAGCCGTCGGTCATCGCGTCGTCGAGGCTCTCCCCGGGGCCGTTGAGCGCCACCAGGGCCGCCGCCGCGTTGAGCAGCACCGCGTCGCGGATCGGGCCCGTCTTGCCGCCGACGAGGTCGTGGACCGCCTGGGCGTTGAACGCCACGTCGCCGCCGCGCAGCGCGCCCACGTCGGCGCGCGGGATGCCGAGGACCGCCGGGTCGAACGTCGTCTGCGTCGCGGTGCCGTCCTTGACCACCCAGACCGTCGAGGTGGCGGCGATGGTCAGCTCGTCGAGGCCGTCGTCGCCGCGGAACACCAGGGCCGACACGCCGCGCTCGGCGAACACGCCCGCGAGCACGGGCAGCATGCCGGCGTCGTAGACGCCGATGGCCTGGGCCGACGGGCGGGCCGGGTTGGTGAGCGGGCCCAGGAAGTTGAAGACCGTCGGCACGCCGATCTCCTTGCGGGTGGGCCCGGCGAAGCGCAGCGCGGGGTGGTAGACCGGGGCGAAGCAGAACGCGATGCCCGCCTCGCGCGCCACCTGCGCCGTCTGGTCAGGCGTGAGGTCGAGCCGGATGCCCAGGTGCTCCAGGACGTCGGCGGCCCCGCACGAGGACGAGGCGGCCCGGTTGCCGTGCTTGACCACGCGGGCGCCCGCGGCGGCGGCCACGATGGCGGCCATCGTGGAGACGTTGACGGTGTGCGCGCGGTCGCCGCCGGTGCCGACGATGTCGACCACGGGGCCCTCCACGCTCAGCGGCGTGGCCAGGTCGAGCATGGTGCGCGCCAGGCCCACCACCTCGGCGACGGTCTCGCCCTTGGCCCGCAGCGCGATCACGAACCCGGCTATCTGGGACGGCGTCGCGGCGCCGGACATGATCTCCCGCATCGCCCAGGCCGACTCGTCGGCGGTGAGGTGCTCTCCGGACAGGAGAGCGGACAGCAGCGTGGGCCAGGTCGTCCGGGAGTCCATGGGCACCTACTTAGCGTTGAGTCGGGTGGAGGAGCGGCGGCGCATCAGGTCGGCCACCGTGTCGGCCAGCACCATGGGCTCCAGGGGCTGCGGCACCACGGCGTCGGCCTTGGACCAGTCGGCCAGCCAGCGGTCGTCGCGCCTGGCGATGATGAGGCAGACGGGCGGGCAGTCGTAGACCTCGTCCTTGGCCTGGCGGGACACGCCCATGCCACCCGCGGGCTGCGTCTCGCCGTCGAGGACGGCCACGTCGATCTCGCCGGAGCCCAGCCACTGGTGCACCTTGGGCTCGGTGGCGCACTCCACGATCTCGACCAGGGGGACGTCGGCCGCGGGGCGCCTGCCGATGGCCTGGATCACCTCGGCCCTGGTGGCGGCGTCATCGCTGTAGACGAGGATCCTCATCTTGTCGTCGGTGCTCCCAGTGGACATCGGTCGCGCTCACTATCAGTCGAAGAGGTAGGGTCACCTGGGATCGTACCGGTGTGCGGGGACGCATACCCAGGGCACCATGCCTGGTGGGTGTTATGCGGTAATTATCCCAGGTTGACCGCCGGTTCGGACCTGCTAACGGGGGGTCGTGCGCCGGACCGACCACCGGAGCCGCAATAATGCTGCCCGTGGCGACAGCATCCGCAACAACTTCGACGACGACAGCACAGTCGTACCGCAGACCGAATCTGGTCAGTGTCGGGACGATCGTCTGGCTGTCCTCTGAGCTCATGTTCTTCGCGGCGCTGTTCGCGATGTACTTCACCATCCGGTCGGTGAGCGAGGGCCAGGGCATCCACTGGGGGCCCGCGTTCCTTCCCGAAGGCGCAGAAGCCGGGGAAGCCGCTCACCTGAACATCCCGTTCGCGACGGCCAACACGATCATTCTGGTTCTGTCGAGTGTGACGTGCCAGCTCGGCGTGTGGGCCGCAGAGAAGGGCCAGGTCGGCAAGCTCCGGTTCTGGTACATCGTCAGCTTCCTCATGGGCGCGGTCTTCGTCGCCGGGCAGCTGTACGAGTACATGGAGCTGGCGTCAGAGGGCGCGACCTTGTCCGCTAACGCCTACACCTCGGTGTTCTACCTGACGACGGGCTTCCACGGCCTGCACGTGACCGGTGGCCTGATCGCGTTCCTGTTCATGCTGGGACGCACGTACGCCGCGAAGCGCTTCACGCATGAGCAGGCCACCAGCGCGATCGTCGTGTCCTACTACTGGCACTTCGTAGACGTCGTCTGGATCGGCCTTTTCGCGACCATCTACATCATTCAGTAAGGAACGGGATCTCAGTGATTAGGATCACCGCTTGGCGGCGGCATCCCCTCGCGAGATACGCCGTCCTGATTTTGGCGTTGGCGCTGGTCGGGATGGTATACGCCGCCTTTGTCCAGGCGGGTAAGCCTGCCGACGCGGCATTGGCGGCGGGCAAGGTCGACGATGTGGCCGAGGGCAAGAGCCTGTTCGTCAAGCACTGCTCGAGCTGCCACGGCATGAACGCGCAGGGCACCGACACGGCCCCCACCCTCATCGGCGTCGGCGCCGCGGCCGTCGACTTCCAGATGAGCACGGGCCGGATGCCGGCCGCCGCGCCCGGCCCCCAGGCCCCGCGCAAGCCGATGCCGGAGTGGGTCGACGAGACGAAGATCCGCCAGATCTCGGCCTACGTGCAGTCGCTCGGCGGCGGCCCGCAGGTTCCGGGCGCCGAGCAGGTCGACGCGAAGCTGGGCGACGCCGGCAAGGGCGGTGAGCTCTTCCGCGCCAACTGCATCCAGTGCCACAACTGGGCCGGTGCGGGCGGAGCCTTGACGCAGGGCAAATACGCGCCCAATCTCAACGAGGCGACGCCGACGCAGATCTACGAGGCGATGGTCACGGGGCCGCAGGCGATGCCGGTCTTCAACGACACGACGATCACGCCCGAAGAGAAGCGCAGCATGATCGCCTACATCACGCAGGTCCGCGCGCAGAAGGACCCGGGCGGGTTCGGCCTCGGCCGCATCGGCCCGGTCACCGAAGGTCTCGCAGCGTTTGTGGTGGGCATCGCCGCCCTCGCACTCGCAGCCATCTGGATCACCGCGAAGAAGCGACAGAAGTCATGACAGACAACGAGCACGAGATCGAGCAGCCGGACGAGCGCGTACCCAAGCGCGTCATCGGCACCCCCGCACCGGGCACCTCGATGCTCGGCGACGCGGACGAGTCCGCCGACGCCGACGCCGAGGTCCCCGGCGTCACGCTCCAGGACGAGACCAAGGCCCGCAAGGCCGAGAAGATCGTGGCGCTCTGCTTCGCGATCACCTTCCTGGCGGGCATCGCGTTCATCATCAGCTACGTCTACTTCCAGGTCGGCAGCCCGGAGGCGACGGGCACGTCCAACCTCGCGCTGGGCGGCACGCTGACGCTGGCGATCCTGGGCCTGGCGGTCGGCATCGTGGTCTGGGTCCGCCAGATCATGCCGAAGTTCTCCCTGGTCCAGGAGCGCCACGAGATGGCCTCCGACGAGCCCGACCGCGAGGTCGTGGCCGACACGTTCATCCAGGGCGCCAACGAGAGCGGCTTCGTCAAGCGCAAGCTGCTGCGCCGCACGCTGCTGCTGGCGGCCGCGCCGCTCGGGCTGGTCCCGATCGTGCTGCTGCGCGACCTCGACAACAGCAAGATGCCCGGCGCGAAGTTCAACAAGACGCTGCGCCACACCGTCTGGGGCGAGAAGAACAAAGAGGGCAAGCCGCTCAGGCTCGTCGTCGAGGGCACCGGCCAGCCGATCAGGGCGGCCGACTTCAACTCGCCCGGCGGCATCCTGTCGGTCGTCCCCGAGGGCTACCAGCACGACCTGACCGCGCTGGCCAAGGCCACGCTCATCCTGATCAAGTTCCGCCCCGACGACATCAAGGACGGCGTGCGGCGGAACTGGACGCACGACGGGATCGTGGCCTACTCCAAGATCTGCACCCACGTGGGCTGCCCCGCGGCCCTCTACGAGCAGAACACCCATCACATCCTCTGCCCGTGTCACCAGTCCACGTTCGACGCCGCCGACGGCGCGAAGGTCATCTTCGGCCCGGCCGCGCGGCCGCTGCCGCAGCTGCCGATCACCGTCGACGCGGAGGGCTACCTCATCGCCCAGGGCGACTTCGAGGTGCCGGTCGGGCCCAGCTACTGGGAACGCGGTGACGCCGAGGCCGAGGCCAGGGCGAAGGGAGGCCAGGCATGAGCGACGAGCTGAACAAGGTACCGAAGGGCATCGCCGGCCCGGCGAACTTTCTCGACGAGCGCCTCGGCGGGGCCAACTTCCTCAAGCGCAACCTGCGCAAGGTGTTCCCCGACCACTGGTCGTTCCTGCTGGGTGAGATCGCGCTCTACTCGTTCATCATTCTGCTGCTCACCGGTACGTTCCTGACGTTCTGGTACAAGCCGAGCATGATGGAGATCCCCTACGACGGCTCGTACGCGCCGCTCAAGGGCGTCATGATGTCGGAGGCCTACGCGTCGTCGCTGGAGCTCAGCTTCGACGTCCGGGGTGGTCTGCTGATCAGGCAGATGCACCACTGGGCGGCCCTCCTCTTCGTGGCCGGCATGATGGTGCACGCGCTGCGCGTGTTCTTCACCGGCGCCTACCGCAAGCCGCGCGAGATCAACTGGCTCATCGGCGTGCTGCTGCTGACGCTGGCGCTGGCCGAGGGCCTGACCGGCTACTCCCTCCCCGACGACCTGCTCTCCGGCGCCGGTCTGCGGATCACCGAGGGCGTGGCGATCTCGCTGCCGCTGGTGGGCACGTACATCACGTTCTTCCTGTTCGGCGGGGAATATCCGGGCGAGGATGTCATCGCGCGGTTCTACTCGCTGCACATCCTGCTCATCCCGGGCATCCTGCTGGCGCTGATCTCGGCCCACATGGTGCTCATGTGGGTGCAGAAGCACACGCAGATGCCGGGCAAGAGCCGGACCAACAAGAACGTGGTCGGCGCGCCGTTCTACCCGGCCTTCATGGCCAAGGCGGGCGCTTACTTCCTGTTCACGCTGGCCGTGGTCAGCGGGCTGGCGACGTTCGCCCAGATCAACCCGATCTGGCTGTTCGGCCCGTACACACCGGCCGACGTGTCGGCGGGTTCGCAGCCCGACTTCTACATGGGCTTCCTCGAAGGCGCGCTGCGCATCATGCCGGCCTGGGAGATCAACCTCTTCGGCACCTCCCACGCGGGCACGCTGCCGCTGAGCGTCATCATCCCGGCGCTCGTGCCGATGGGCATCATCATGACGGGCCTGGCGCTCTATCCGTTCCTGGAACGCTGGGTGACGGGCGACAACCGCGAGCACCACGTCGCGGAGCGTCCCCGCAACAACCCGCACCGCACCTCGATCGGCATGACGGCCATCACGTTCTACGGCCTGCTTTGGCTGCTCGGCGCCAACGACGAGATCTCGGCGTTCTTCCACGTCAGCCTCAACTGGACGACCTACGCCGGGCGCGTGCTGATCTTCGTGGGGCCGGCCCTGGCCTACCTGATCACCTACCGCATGTGCCTCGGCCTGCAGCGCTCCGACCAGGCGGTCATCTCGCACGGCGTCGAGTCCGGCGTGATCAAGCGGCTGCCGCACGGTGAGTTCATCGAGGTCCACACGCCGCCGGCGGACGACATCGAGGCCCACGTGCGCGGCAAGGAGGCCGTGCCGATGCTGCCGGTGGAGGAGGACAGCGCGGGCATCCCGCCGAAGGGCATGCGCGGCCCGCTCGGCAAGCTGCGCGCCCGCATGTCGAAGGCGTACGGCGGGGAGAAGATCCCGCTGGACGACGGGCATGGGCACGATCATGACGACGACGAGCACGCCGCCATCGGCAGCGGCGAGGATCGCAGTCTGACGCATTGATCCATGGGAAAGCCCGGTCCGGCATTTCGCCGGGCCGGGCTTTCGTCTTCACGGGGTCAAGAACGCGCTCCGTCACGGCGAGAGACCCGTGAGCCTTCACGACCGGCCATGATGGACGGCAACGGTCTATGGCGCGTGCGGGTGTCCTGGGCGGAGCCGTAAAAGATGAAGACAGAACCCGGGTGTCGGTCGGTCTCGGGAAAAAGACAGAACCCGGGTGTCAGTCGGTCTCGGGGAAGCCGATGGAGAAGGCCGCGTCGAGATCGTGGCGGGAGTAGGCGCGGAAGGCGATGTGCGTCTCGGTGTGCAGGACGCCCGCGACCTTGTTGATGCGCCCCGGGACGACCTCGGCGATCTCCTCGTAGGCGGCGACCCTGACCATGGCCATCAGGTCGAATTCGCCGGTGATGGAGTAGACCTCGCTGACCCCGTCGATCTCGGCGATCGTCTGGGCGACCTCCGGGATCCGGTCTACCTCTGCGTTGATGTGGACGATAGCCGTGACCATGCATCAACTCTATCGTTTCACCTCAAAGGTCGCCCCTCTCGTCCGCGACGCTGATCGAGCTGCCGGTAGGCCAGGTCGATGCGGGCCTTGTGGCGGGCGGCGCCCCGGGCGGGCAGGCTCCACTCGCCGTCCACCTCCACCAGGCGCACCCCTGGCGACTCCAGCCAGCGCAGGATGCACTCCGTCTCCTCCGCGCTGGCCGCGTGGACCGGGCCGGGCCCGGGCAGGACGACCTCGGCGGTGGCCGTGAGGGAGGCCACGAAAGGGGTCGGGTGGGCGCCCTTCGGCATGACGCCGGCCGCGGCCAGCCGCCCGTAGCGAACGACGTGGATGTCCCAGCCGCCGCCGAAGGCCGGGCTGGCGGCCACGAGCTGCGGGATGCGCGTGATGGCGCTCAGGCGCTGCATGCGGGCCGCGGTGCGGACGAACGAGGCCAGCCGGTCGCGGTCGACCGACGCCTCCTCGTAGCGCTGCTCCACCGACAGACGCTCCATGCGGGCGGAAACGGCGGTGAAGACGGGCGAGGCGTCGAGCGTCATGGCGCGGCGGGCGTTCTCGGCGTGGGCCGCGTAGCGCTCCGGGCTCTCCTTGCCCGCGCAGGGGGCGCCGCAGCGGCCCATCTCGTGCAGCACGCAGGGCGCCCGCGTGGTGCGCAGCGAGATCGGCTGGGTGCACTGGCGCAGCGGGACGGCCTCGTGCAGGGCGATGCGGGCGTCGTCGGCCAGCCGGGCGCTGGTGAAGGGGCCGAGATAGGTGGCGCCGTCGTCCTTGAGCTCGCGCACGATCGACAGGCGCGGGAAGTGGTCGGTGGTGAGCTTGAGCCAGAGCATCTTCTCGGGGAAGCGTGAGCGCCGGTTGTAGCGCGGTTTGGCGCCGCCGATCAGGCGCAGCTCCCTGACCTCGGCCTCCAGCCCGGTCGAGCAGACGATGTGGCGCACCCGCTCGGCGATGCCGATCATCTCGCGGATGCGCGGCCTGGTCTCGCCGGCGGTGAAGTAGGAGCGCACCCGGTTGCGCAGGTTGGTGCTCTTGCCGATGTAGAGGACCTCGCCGCGCTCGTCCTCGAACATGTAGACGCCGGGGGAGTGGGGCACCGACTCGGCCAGGTGCCGCTTGGCCTGCTGCACGGGCGTGGGGGCCCGGACGAACGACTTGAGCTCTTCGAGCGTGTGCACCTGGAAGGACCCGGCCCGCTCGATCAGCCCGTGGAGCACGTCGACGGTGGCCCTGGCGTCCTGGAGGGCGCGGTGGCACGGCTCGACGGGGCTGCGGAAGAACCTGGCCAGCGTGCCCAGCTTGGCGTTGGGCGTCTCGTCGCGGGTCAGCACGCGCCGGGCCAGGTCGACGGTGTCGACGACCGGGTTGGCCGGCGGGGGATAGCCGTGCTCGGCGCAGGCGGCCTTGACGAAGCGGGTGTCGAAGCCGGCGTTGTGCGCCACCAGCGTGGCGCCGCGGATGAACTCCAGGAAGCTCGGCAGCACCGCCCCGATCTTCGGCGCGGCCACGACCATGGCGTCGGTGATGCCGGTCAGCACCGAGATGAACGGCGGGATCGGCCCGCCGGGATCGACCAGGGTGGAGAACTCGCCGAGCACCTCGCCCGCCCGCACCTTGACCGCGCCGATCTCGGTGATCGAATCTTCGGCCGGCGAGCCGCCGGTCGTCTCGAGGTCGAACACGACGAACGTGACGTCGCTCAGCGGGGTGCCGAGCTCGTCGAGAGTGCCTTGAACCGGATCCACGAACCAAGACCATAGAGAGGGGGACCGACAGGAACGAGTCTCCACCCCACTTGGAGTTTGGTTACCCTTCCCTTTATGTCCGCGGGAAGACTTGCCGGCCGCTACTCCCTGCTGCGCCCCCTGGGCGCCGGTGGCATGGGAAAGGTATGGCTGGCCAGGGATGAGATGCTTGATCGCGATGTCGCGGTCAAGGAGCTCACGCTGCCCGAGGGCATGTCGCCCAAGGAGCGGGCCGACTCGGTGAAACGGGCGGTGCGCGAGGCGCAGGCCACCGCGCGCCTGCGCCACCCCGGCATCGTGGCCCTGCACGACGTGGTCGTCGAGCAGGAGCGGCCGTGGCTGGTCATGGAGCTGCTGCGGGGCCGCACGCTGGCCGACACGGTGCGCGAGTTCGGTCCCATGCCGGCCGATTATGCCGCGCGGGTCGGCGCCGACGTGCTGGAGGCGCTGAGCGTCGCCCACGCCCAGGGGCTGCAGCACCGCGACGTCAAGCCGGGCAACGTCTTCCTGACCGAGAGCGGCCGGGTGGTGCTCACCGACTTCGGCATCGCCAGGCAGGAGGGCCAGGCCACGCTCACCGAGCAGGGGCTGATGATCGGCTCGCCCGGGTTCATCGCGCCCGAGCGGCTCGAAGGCCAGCCCGGCGGCCCGGCCAGCGACCTGTGGTCCCTCGGCGCCACGCTCTACGTCGCGCTGACCGGCGCGCCGGCCTACGAGGGGTCGGCGGCGCAGCGGGTGCGCGCCACGCTGCTGGAGCCGGTGCCGGTCGCCCCGGGGCCGCTCGGGCCGCTGCTGGGCGCGATGATGGCGCACCACCCGGGCGCCCGGCTCGACGCGCGCGCGGTCCTCCAGGCGCTGCGGCAGGTGGCCGCCGGCGGGCCGCTGCCACGGCTGCCCGCCACCCAGGACGTGACCGCGCCGGGCAGGACCGGCCGTCGCGGCCGGGCCGCGATCTGGATCGCCGCCGGCACGGTGCTCGCCCTCGCGGCCGGCACGGCCGGTTTCCTGTTCCTGCGGAACCAGGGCGGCGGCACTCCGGAGGCGTTCACCGTGCCCCTGGACGTGTGCAAGCTGATCAGCGCCGAGGAGGCGGGCCTGCTGCTGCGCGTCGCGCAGCCGCCGAAGCCGCAGCCGGGCTCCGACGACGAGGGCCCCAAGTGCGGCTGGCCGCTGATCTCCGGCACCGGCGTGGGCCTGCAGGTGCAGAAGGACTCCGACACCGTCGACCCGTGGTCGATGACCACGGCCTCGGCAGGCAAGCTGTTCCAGAACCAGAAGCGCTACTGGGCCAAATACGATGACATCGACTGGACGTGGCCCGAGATCGGCGTCAAGGACACGAGGAAGGCCAAGCGCACCGCCGTCCGGCCGATCACCGGCGTCGGCGAGGAGGCGTTCGCCTTCGAGCTGACCGGCGACACCGGCCGCGTCCACTCGGCCCACATCTTCTACCGGCTGGCCAACCTGGTGGTGAAGGTCGAATACACCACGCTGGCCGTCAAGCCGACCGACGAGGACGTCAGGCGGTCGGCGCTGAAGGCCGCGCAGACGAGCGAGCAGGCGTTGCGCAATGCCGGATGACCTCTATCTGCTCGCGGGCCGCTACCGGCTGATCGAGCGCCTCGGACAGGGCGGCGCGGGCACCGTGTGGCGGGCGATCGACGAGATCCTCGACCGGCAGGTCGCGGTCAAGCAGGTACGCGTCCCCGACGCCCTGAGCCCGCACCAGCGCGCGGAGTTCGTCGACCGGGCCATCCACGAGGCCAGGTCCGCGGGCCGGCTGCGCGACCAGGCCATCGTGCTCGTGCACGACGTCGTCCTCGAAGGCCACCAGCCGTGGATCATCATGGACCTGGTCACCGGCCGCTCCCTGGACAAGGTCATCAAGGAGGGCGGGCCGCTGCCCCCCGGCTACGTGGCCGGGATCGGGCTGCGGGTGCTGTCGGCGCTGGAGGTCGCGCACGCGCACGGCATGCTGCACCAGGACGTCAAACCGGCCAACATCCTGCTCGACGCCGACGGCTCGGCGATGCTCACCGACTTCGGCATCGCCGTGCCGATGAACGCGCACGGCCACAGCTACGGCGGTGCCGGCTCACCCGGCTACATGGCCCCGGAACGGCTCAACGAGGAGCCCTCGGGGCCCTCCTCCGACCTGTGGTCGCTCGGCGCCAGCCTCTACACCGCGGTGGAGGGCCGTGGGCCGTTCGAGCGGGCGCTGCCCGCCGCGGTGGCGGCCGCCGTGCTGCTGCACGAGCCGCCCTACCCGGCCAGGGCCGGGCGCGTCTTCGGCGCGCTGCTGATGGCCATGCTCGCCAAGGACCCCGCGGCCCGCCCCACGGCGGCGCAGGTCCGGCAATCCCTGATCAACCTGACCGGCCCGGAGACGGATCCAGGGCGGCGCCACCGGCTGCCGGGCAAGCGCCGTGGCTGGCTGCTGCCGGCCGCCCTCGCCGCCGTGGTGGCGCTGGGCGCGGGCGGCTGGTACGCCATCGGCGCCCTCGCCGGCCAGGGACCGCCGATGGGCAGGTTCGCCCAGGCGCCCGACCCGTGCAAGCTCCTCAGCGACACCCAGGCCGCCGAGTTCATGGACGGCCCCATCGAACGCACCCGCACCAGGACCGACGAGTGCCAGCTGGTCGTCAAGCTGGACGCGGGCGCGGGCGCCGTACGCCGTCTCGTCGTGCGCGCCTGGGCCGAGCGTCCCAACGGCGACTTCGGCGGTGTCGAGGTGGCCAAGCGCCGCTTCGCCAGCGAGAAGACCAGCCGCGCCGCCGCCCAGGGCACCAACATGCGCGAGGCGCACGGGTCGGTCAGCGACGTGGCGCAGGTCGGGGAGTCGGCGATCGTGCAGAGCTCCTTCAAGCTCGCGATGACTTCGAGCAAAAGCGGCACATCCACCAGCACGCTGCTTTTCCGTACGAGTAATCTGCTGGGCGAAGTGGTCTGGCAGCGCACCGACATGCCCGCCACCGCCAAGGCGGACAAGGAGACGGCCATCGCCGCCGCCCGCCTGGTCTCCGGGGCACTGTCGAAATGAGCGATGCAAGCGCTTTGCAAGGGGCATGACTAGCATGTTTCCCCGCAAGTCAGGGCAACCCCAGGAGTCTCCGTGAATCCCGGTAGCGAGTACGAACCGCCCACGAACCCCTACCAGAGGCCGGGCGGGCAGTTCGAGCGGCCGGGCATGCCGCCCTCCTTCCCCCCGACCCTGCCGCCCACGCTGCCCCCGATGCCGCCGCCCCCGCGCCCGAAGGGGCGGCCGTCCTGGCTCCTGCCCACGCTGGCCGCGGCCCTCGTCGTGCTCGTCGCGGCCGGCGGGGTGGGCGCCTACCTCGTCTACGGGAAGATCTCCGGCACCACCGGCGCGCCCCCCGTGGCGTCCGGTTCGGCGTCCGGCCGTCCCGGGGCCGTCGCGAAGGCCCCCGACGTGTGCTCCATGCTGCCCGAGGAGGAGGCCGACCGGCTGGTGCCCGACGCCAAGGTCGGCCCGTCCTCCCGAGACTCCGAATACGCGGTCATCTTCGGCTGCAACTGGACCAACCAGCGCATCTCGTTCGGCGAGTTCTGGCGTACCAGGGAGATCGACGTCAAGATCGACCAATACCGGGGCGAAGGCGCCAAGACCGGCCGGGCGATGGCCCAGACCTCGTTCGAGGCCGAGCACCGCAGCGGCCAGTACGGCGCCACCGCCAAGCCGTCGCTCGACCCCGGCGACAGGCAGCACATCTCCAAGGTCACGGACATCCCGGGCGCCGGCGACAGCGCCTTCGCCCAATACACCTTCCGCCGCGGCGGCAAGCTCCTCTGGTACGCCTACGGCCAGGCCTACGCCCGGGTCGGCGACATGACGATCAAGGTCAAGTTCCAGGCGGGCCAGCAGCGCAAGGACGCTCAGATCATGAGCAACGACACCATGCAGGCGATCAACGAGACCAACGCCATCCGCGAGGTCAGCGGCCTGATCAAGCACTTCACCAAGGGCGCGGCCGACTGGCAGGCGCGCAATCCCGGCGTGCTGGCCCAGCCGGCACCGTCGGCGTCCGCGTCGCCCACCGTGGCGCCCAGCGCCCAGCCGACGCCCTCCCCGACCGTGCTGGCCGCCTTCCCCGGCGAGTGCAGCGCCCTGACCGAGACGGCCACGCGGCTGGTCCCCGAGCCGACCACGCGCGCGCGGGGCACCGCGGTCGGCGGCGACGACCAGACGGAGTGCCGCTGGCTCAACCTCAAGCTGCCGGGCGGCGAGGGCATCACCAAGATCCGCAGCGCGATGATCACCGTGCACCGGTTCACGAACCGGGCGGGCACCGCCGACGCGCCCGCGGCCAAGTCCTACTACGTGACCGAGCGCGGCAGCGACAAGAACATGGCCGACTCCGAGCTCGGCGGCATCGACTGGGGCCCGGTGACCGACCTCAAGGGGATGGGCGAGGCGGCGTACCGGCAGCTCGTGAAGACCACGCGCGGCGACGTGCACGCCTCCAACGGCACCGTGCTCATGCAGAAGGGCTCGCTGGTCGTCCGGATCGACTACTCCGGCCACCAGCGGCCCGACGGCGAGGCGACGAACTCGTCCAAGGTGAAGCTCATGGCCGAGAAGGAGGCGACGGACGGCGCTCTCGACCTGGCGAGGGCCTACCTCGAAGTGCTCGCCAAGCAGCCGGTCGGCAGCTAGGACGGGGCGTCCCGCAGGCGTCCCACCCGGGCCCGCGCAGCGGCGGCTCCGGCACCAGCGCCGCGGCCGGCAGGCTGACCAGCGGGGCGGTGCCGATGACGGCCGCGACGGGCGCCACCGCGCTGTCGTGCGGCATTCGGCGGCGTGACCGGCGGCTCGGTGAACCGCGGGATCCGCCCCAGCGAGGCCCGGGCTGCTCGCTGGCGGGCCTGCTAGCCCGCCAGCGTGCCGGCGGCCATCGTGATCAGCTGTTCGAGCAGGAGCGCGAGCACGGCACGCCCGAACGCCGGCGCCGACGCCAGCAGCAGCGCCACACGACTGCGGACGGAGGAGGCAAAGCCGTTGTCCAGGTTCGGCACGACCTTCCCGCCGATGGGCCCGGCGGAGATGGCCGCCTGTTCGGGCTCGTAGGTGTGGGGGCGTCTGGTCGCCGACCGCGGTGATCGAGAACGTCCCGTCGGTCGTGCCCGCGTTCTCGTCGGCCCGCCGGCGCGGCAGGTCGTGTTCGACCGTGACGGGGAGGCGATCGCCGCGCGGCCACACCCGCGGCCCCGAGGAGCCGGGCAGCGCGGCCAGGGACGTGCCCCCGGCCACGGCGGCCCGCCGGGCCGGAACGGAGGCCACGGGCTGCGGTGGGCCCCGCCGGTGCGGCGCCACAGGGCTCGGAAGGCGAGTGCCGGTCCAAGGCCCACGGCGTGGATCATCTCCCTGACTGATGATCCAGGCCAACGGTTAAAGGGGCTGCAAGCCGCTTGCAAGTGTGACAAATACGGTTATTACAGCAAGCAGTTGAGCCGCGTGATCACGTTTGTCCAGTACAGGGGCATGGGCAAACCGTGGGGGATCACGCGGCTCCTTGCTTTTCCCGCATCAGGAACGGCTCCAGAAGCCCTGGTACGGCCGCCGCGGCCAGCTCAAGACCGTCACCACGGCCCACGTCCACCACGTCGTAGTGCCCCTTGCCGGCGGCGGTCGTCGCGGAGACCGTGAGCAGCCCGGCGCGGCGCTGGAAGTACGACTCGGTGATCGTCCAGCCCGAGACGCCCCTGCGGTCGAGCGCGACGGTCCGCCGCACCACGGCGCCCTTCCTACCGACCAGGTGCCGCCCGCCCAGCGCGTGCCCCAGGCTCGCGGCGCCCGCCACGGCCGCCCACAGCCCGGCGAACAGCGCCACGACCGGCACCACCCACGCCCACGCCCGGACCCAGCCCCACGGCGCCAGAGCCGTCGCGATCGCGGCACCGGCGGCCAGGATCGCGGCGGTCACCAGCGCCCGTATCAGGCGTCGGCGCCTGGCCGCGGCCGGGTGCGCCGTCAGCGCGGGCACGCCCGCTCCCGCGATCGCGGCGGCGAGCCGGGTGGCCAGCGCGCGGGGGACCGGCGGGGTGAGCGCGGCCACGTCCTCGGTCTCGTTGCCGGACGCCTTGCCCAGCCCCGTGGCGATGGCCTTGAGCCGGGCGCCACCGGCCAGCCGCAGCAGCAGTGGCTCGCTGATCTCCACCCCGCGCAACCGGCGCTCCTCCATCGTCAGCGACCGGGTCGTCAGCAGGCCGCGGCGCAGCCGGAGCCGGCCGGGCTCGCGTTCGAGCCGGTAGCGGCCCCACGACTCGGCGAACAGCAGGGCCGAGCCGAGCACGCCCACCAGCAGGTTGGCGGCGAGCAGCAGCGGGATCGCGAGCATCGGCTGCGCCACCACCCACTCCCACACGCCGGTCGCCAGCCGGGTGGCGAACCGCTTGAGCCCCAGCGGTTCGAGCGCCTTGTAGAGCACGCCGAGCACGACCGCGGCCCCGGTGAACGTCCACACCGACAGCGGCGCGTACCTGATCCACGACCACCGCAGCTCCGCCAGCGGCCCGTCCTCCCCGGCGGCCGGGCCCTCCTCGCGCAGCAGCGTACGGCGCAGGCCCTCGGCCTCGTGCCTGGTCATCGGGTCGAGGACGACCTCGGTCCCGTCGCCCGCGTGCTCGCCCGTGCCCACCTTGACCACGGTCAGGCCGAACGCGCGGCAGATCGGATCGGCCCGCAGGTCCACGCTGCGCACCCGGTCGCGCGGGATCGAGCGGTGCTGGCGGGTGGTGATGCCCGAGACCAGTTCGAGGCGGTCGGGCGTCAGCCGCCAGCGGGTCGCGCGCAGCCTGAGCAGGTCGTAGACCAGCACGGCGGCCACGATCAGCACGGCCGCCGCCGCGCAGACCGCCACGATGCCGCCGACCGGCCAGTCGCGGCCGCTCAGGAAGCGCACCAGCCCGGCCGCGGCCCCCGCCACGAGCGCCAGCGACTTCACCCCGGAGGCCCACAGACTCCGCCGCGTCAGCCCCCGCCAGCCATCGCCGGCCGCCTGGCCGGCCCCGCCGTGGTCCTGGATCATGTCGCGTCCCCGGTTCTGTACGAACTGGTCGCTCATGTCGCGTCCCCGGGGGTGGCCTGGGTGATCGCGGTCAGGCGTTCGGCCAGCTCGGCGGCCACCTCGTGATCCAGGGCCTCGATCTTGACGGCCCCGGCCGACGAGGCGGTGGTCACCGTGACGTCGGACAGCCCGAAGAGTCGCTGCACCGGCCCCCGCGCGGTGTCGACCCGTTGGATCCGCGACATCGGCGCCACCCGCCAGGTGTGCGTCAGCCACCCCTTGCGCGTGTAGACCGCCTCGCCGGTGACCTCCCACCGCTCCACCCGGTACGAGGCCCGCGGCGCCACCACCGCCAGCACCAGGCACCCCGCCGCGAACACCGCCACCAAGGCCCCCAGCCAGAGCGGCCGCTCCGTGAGGAACCAGTACGCCGCCACGGAGCCCCCGGCCACCGGCACCATGAGGATCAGCCACTGCACCGTCCACCACGGGACCGCCCGGGGATCCGCCTGATTACGCGGCGGGCGCAACCTGGTCTCGCTCACTGCTCGCCTCCCTGCTTGTTCGCCTGCTTGCCCATCGAGTCGGCGATGGCGAGCAGCGCCAGGCCGAGAACGCCGATCACGATGGCCGCGAACACCTCATATCCCTCCAGGAAGGGCAGCAGGTTGACCACGAGCAGGTCGTGCGCCCACCGCCAGAACCCCAGCAGGGTGTTCACCAGGCCGCCGACGCCCTGCACGAGCAGCAGCCAGCCGAATATCGTCAACGTCGTTCTCATGGATCCAGCGTGTCCGGGCGCCGGTGCCCGCCGCGTCGGTCCTAGGTCTCGGCCGACACCGACTTTGGTCGCTGTCGCCGTACCCTTGGCAGGGCCTAACCTCGATGAATGTGACGGAACTGCGGCGGGACGGCGGCCACGAGCTCGGGTGGGCGCTGCCGTCCGTGCTGCTCGGCGACGCCCGCGAGGGCGGCCGGGTGCGGCGCTCGATGCGCGACTGGTTCGTCGACACCGTCATGTTCCTGCTCGCCTGCGCCCTGACGCTGCTGACGCTGATCGAGATGGCGCCCAAGCCGCCCGACCCGTTGATGGCCCTGGAGCAGGTGGTGGGGGCGCTGTGCTGCGCGGCGGTGTGGCTGCGGCGCCGGTGGCCGGTCGGGCTGGCGGTGGTGACCACCCTGCTCTCGTCCTACCTGGAGATGCCCGGCGGGGCGGCGGTGGTCGGGCTGTTCACGGTGGCGGTGCACCGGCCGTTCAAGATCTCGGGGCCGGTCGTGCTGCTCAACCTGGTCACGGTGGTGCCGTTCATCATCCTGCGGCCGCAGGACGACATGAGCCGGTCGTGGATGGCGGCGTTCAGCGTCACCATCGTGCTGACCGTCTTCGCCTGGGGCATCGTGGTCCGGGCCAGGCGGCAGCTCGTGTGGTCGCTGCGGCAGCGCGCCGACAGCGCCGCCGAGGAGGCCAAGCGGCTCGAACGCGAGCGCATCGCCAGGGAGATGCACGACGTGCTGGCACACCGCATCTCGATGCTCAGCCTGCACGCGGGCGCGCTGGAGTTCCGGCCCGACGCGCCGCCCGCGGAGATCACCAGGGCGGCCGGGGCCATCAGGACCAACGCGCACCTGGCGCTGCAGGACCTGCGCGAGGTCATCGGCGTGCTGCGGCACGCGGACCCGTCCGGCGAGAACCCGGTGCCCGACCGGCCCCAGCCCACGCTCGCCGATCTGCCCACGCTGGTCGAGGAGTGCCGGCAGGCCGGCATGGAGGTACGGCTCGACCTGCGGGCCGATGGCGCTCCCGAGGGGCTGGGACGCAACCTCTACCGCATCGTCCAGGAGGCGCTCACCAACGCGCGCAAACACGCGGGCGGGGCGCCGGTGACGGTCACGGTGACCGGGACGCGCGGCAAGGAGCTGTCGGTGGAGGTGCGCAACCCCCTGTGGGTGCCTGGGTGGGCCCGTCACGGCGCCCGCCTGCCCGGAGCCGGGGCCGGGCTCATCGGGCTCACGGAGCGCGCGGAGCTGTCGGGCGGGCGGCTCCAGCACGGCGCGACACCGGAGGGGGAGTTCGTGGTGCGCGCCTGGCTACCGTGGCCGGTGGAGACGACTCGGGAGGACGACCAGTGACCACATCCAGCGACGGCCCCATGGACAGGCCCGGTGACAGTTCCAGCGACGGGCCCATCAAGGTGCTCATCGTCGATGACGACGCGATGGTCAGGGCCGGGTTGTCGATGATCCTCGGTGGCGTGGCCGACCTGCGGATCGTGGCCGAGGCCGGTGATGGGGCCGAGGTGCCGCCCCTGGTGGCCGAGCACCGGCCCGACGTGGTGCTGATGGACATCCGCATGCCCGGCATCGACGGCCTCACCGCCACCGAGACGCTGCGCCGCACGTCCGCACCGCCCGAGGTGGTGGTGCTGACCACGTTCCACGCCGACGCGCAGGTGCTGCGGGCGCTGCGGGCCGGGGCGGCCGGGTTCCTGCTGAAGGACATCGCGCCGGGCGACCTGGTGCAGGCGATCAGGAAGGTGGCCGCGGGGGAGCCGATCCTGTCGCCGGTGGTGACGCGGCAGCTCATCACGCATGTGTCCGACGGCGGGGCGGGGGAGCGTACCGAGCGGGCCGGGAAGCTGCTCGGACGGCTCAGCGAGCGGGAGCGCGAGGTCGCGCTGGCCGTCGGCCGGGGCAGGTCGAACGCCGAGATCGGGCGGGAGCTGTTCATGAGCGTGCCCACGGTCAAGGCGCACGTCTCCCGGATCCTCACCAAGCTCGACCTCAACAACCGGGTCCAGGTGGCGCTGCTGGTCTACGATGCCGGATCGTAGTGGGCGAGCAACTCCTCGATGGTGGCGCGGTGCAGCACGAGGTCGTCCGGATCATCCGGCCTGGGCTGTTCGCCGAAGTGGATCCTGCGCTGCCACACCCTGGCCATGATGATGCCGTGTCGTAGCGCGGCGTACATCTCGTAGAAGTCCATGTCGCGCGGCTGATAGCCGGTCAGTTCCTGATATTTCCGGCAGACGTCCTCGCCGCGCATGAAGCCGGGCATGCCGGGCAGGCCCGCGCTGGTCGTGATGTCCTGGAAGAAGCGGTGCAGGAAGATCATCCAGGACAGGTCCAGCTCGCGCGGCCCCACGGCGGCCATCTCCCAGTCGAGCACCGCCACCGGCGCGAAGTCCTGGAACATCATGTTGCCGATCCTGGCGTCGCCCCAGGTGAGCACGTCGGGGCCGGGGTCGTCCGGCCAGTGTTCCTCCAGCCAGGCGAAGGCCCGTTCCAGCACCGGGATGGGCCGCTCGCCGTGCGCCCACGTGTAGTAGGCGCGCTGGGCCTCGACGTGCGCGCGCAGCCCGGGGGCGCCGAACGGGGTCAGCTCCGCCGGGGTGAACGCGGCCTGGTGCAGCGCCGCCACGATCCCCACGCTCGCGTCCTGCAGCCGGCGCTGGTCCTCGGGGGAGGCGTCGTGCAGCCATCCCCCGAACGTGTACGGCATCACGTCCGGCGGCACCTCGCCCTCCGCCCGCTCCATGACGAAGAACGGCGTGCCGAGCGGTCCGGCGTCGGGCTCGAACCAGAGGGCCCGTGGCGCTGGGATTCCAGCTTTTTCCCTGGCCAGCCGCATGATTTCGAACTGGGCGCGCAGGTCGTACGAAGGGAAGACGGGAACGGCTTCCACCGCGGGCGCGAGCCTGGCCACGCAGCGTTTTTCCCCCTCACTCCAGGTGGCGGTGAAGAACAGGGTCTCGCTCGACATGCCGTTTTCCGACGGTCTGGACATCTCGGACACAGAAGCGTCCTCGCCGACCCTGCCGCGGAGCCACGCCGTCGCACGTTCGCGCAGTTCTTCCAGGTCACGTGTGGAGGTGCGCATCTGCTCGGTCACCGTGGACCTCCCGGGGGTTCATGTGCCCTTCGACAGTCGTATACCCCCTAGCAAGCGCTTGTCCATCACCGGGTGGCCGTTACGGACAGGTACGCAACAGCCGTACCCTTGTCTGAAAGGGCATGTCACGAAGGGACAAGTGGGATGAGTTCAGCGGGTGAAGGCCTGTCTCGCCCGCTTCCCGAGCAGGTGCGGCTCAACGTCGTGGATCTGGCGTCTCAGGTTCTCGGGACGATGCCCGCTGTCTCCGTGCCGCCGCCGCTGCGCGGAATCGCCAAGTTCGACCCCCGCAAACGCGCCAAACTGGGCGGCGCCCCCATCGCGGCGCAGTTGGAGAACGACAAGAAGTTCCGCGAGCTGGTCGCCGAGTCGGTCGCCGCCGGCTGGCCCGAGCTGGTCAGCGCGCTGGCCGAGGGCAATGTGCCGCCGGCCGCCGACCCCGTGCTCGTGGCCGCCGCCGCCTACCTCACCCGGCCGCCCGGCTGGGCGGAGATCATCGAGGCCGCCCGCACCGACCTGGAGCAGTCGGCGGTGGCCGCCGAGGGCTCCGAGCGCGAGGAGGCGGTCGCGCGGCTGCGCGAGCAGCTCGCCGCCCAGAAGAGCGCCGCCAAGGAGGAGGCCGAGCGGCTGCGCGAGCAGATCAAGGCCGCCCGGGTGGAGAACTCCGACCTGCGCCGCAAGCTGCACGACAGCCGCGAGCGGGCCAAGGCCGCGGTCCGGCGGGCCGAGGAGATGGAGCACGCGGCGGAGGAGGCCAAGTCGGCCGCCACGGTCGCGGGCAGCGCCGGCGAGTCGGAGCTGCGGCGGCTGCGCGAGCGGCTGGCCGATGTGGAGAAACAGCTCGAAGCCTCACGCCGGGCCGCCCGCGAGGGCAGGAGCATCGAGGACGCCCGCGTCCGGGTGCTGCTCGACGCGCTGCAGGACGCCTCGGCCGGGCTCCGCCGCGAGCTGGCCCTGCCCACCATGATCAGCCGTCCGGCCGACTCGGTCGCCGCGATCACCGGCGAGCGCCCCGGCGTGGGCCAGGTGCCCGCCCGCGCCCTCGCCGACGACGACCCGCAGCTCCTCGACCAGCTCCTGGCGCTGCCGCAGGTGCACCTGATCATCGACGGCTACAACGTCACCAAGACCGGCTACGGCACCATGACCCTCGCCGACCAGCGCAACCGGCTGATGACCGCGCTCGGCGGGCTGGTGGCGCAGACCAGGGTCGAGGTGACCGTGGTGTTCGACGGCGCCGAGCTCAACGCCCCCGTGCAGGTCGTGGCGCCGCGCGGGGTGCGCGTGCTGTTCAGCGCGCCGGGCGAGATCGCCGACGATCTCATCCGCCAGCTCGTCCGCGCCGAGCCGCCCGGCCGGGCCATGGCCGTGGTGTCGTCCGACCGCGAGGTGGCCGAGTCGGTCAGGCGGATGGGAGCCAGACCGGTTCCGTCTGGTTTGCTGCTGCGCAGGCTGGGCCGGGCATAAATTACGAATTGGCACTTTAGGTGAACCTCACCGGCCTCTTCTGTACTATTTCGCCCCAGATATCATCCCTGGGAGGCGACACAGTGAGGTTTGGCCGGGTGCCGATGGCCGCGGGAATCGCGTTCGGGCTGGTCATATCGCCCATGGGAGCCGCCGTCGCTGATCCTCGGCCGACGCTGAGGCAGGCCAAAGCCAAGCTGGAGAAGCTCAACGACAAGGCCGACAAGGTCGTCGACCGGTACAACACGGCGACCGAGCGCCTCAAGGACGCCAAGGCCTCCTACGCGAAGCTGAACGACACCTACAAGCGCAAGCTGGAGACCGTCGCGGCCCTGCGCACCCAGGTGGTCGACATGGCCGTCAACGCCTACCAGCTCGGCGGGGACGTCGCCTCATGGCCGGGCATGGTCGGGGCGGACAACCCCGGCGACATGCTCGCGGGAATGGCGCTGGCCGGGCAGCTCTCGCAGGAGCGGGCCGGGAAGCTGGCGGCGTTCGACCGCGAGAACCGCGGGCTGAAGGCCGAGCGCGACAAGGCCGAGACGGCCCTGGCGAAGGCCGACAAGGAACGCGACGAGGTGGAGAAGGAGCGGGCGGAGGTCCGCAAGCTCATCACCCAGCAGAAGAAGCTCCTCGACCGGCTGGGGGCCTACAACCCCGGCAATCCGAACAGCGGGGGCATCAAATACACCGGCCCCGCGTCGGGGAGCGCGGCGGCGGTGCTGCGGTTCGCGTACGCGCAGGTGGGCAAGCCGTACATCTTCGGAGGCACGGGGCCGCGCGGCTACGACTGCTCGGGGCTCACGCAGGCCGCCTGGCGGGCCGCCGGGGTGAGCCTGCCGCGCACGACGTGGCAGCAGTGGGCCTGGGGCGCGCGCCGCAAGGTCGAGATCAAGGACCTGCAGCCCGGCGATCTCATTTTCAGCTCCGGCCTGGGGCACGTCAGTATCTACGCGGGTAACGGGCAGATCGTTCACGCGCCGCAGACGGGTGACGTCGTCAAGGTCGTCAAACTGTCGGCGTACGGCGGCACGCTGGTCGGCGCGGTCCGCCCCTAGCCTCTTATACGGTCTCCGGCCGGCCGTGTGAGCGTCTTTACGGACGCTCCGCGGCCGGTTTTCGGTTTCCCAGCCAAAATCTACTATGCCAGATAGTAGTGCGTCTCGCAACATCCGGGAGCGCTCCCAGTGACGTGGCTCACGTTTTTGCCGCGACAGATGTGACAAACGCGACATTTGGGACCTGACAAACGGGGCCGGAGAGAAGTGTGAGCAGGGTCACATTTTCATAACGGAACCTGGTGTTCCAGCAGGGGTTTCGATATTGACTGACACCTCTGTCTGATCTTTACAAGATGACGCGGGCTTTGCCGTTCCGTGACTTTTCGGCGTAGCTTCTGGCGTCGTCGCGGCGCACAAGCCATGTCCACCGCGGACCCCGCATCGGTCCCCCCCGATGTGAGCCAGATAAAGATCCGCTAGGTCGCCGCCGATATCCCCAAAGCATGAATCGGGCGGTGGCCTGCCGAATCCGTGCAGCCAGGAGGCACGGAGCCGGGGACCCAGCGATCCCAGTTCCCCAGGGATCAGGGGTGAATCGGCGCGCCAACGCGCCGTAGGGCGACTTCCAGGCCCGAATCCGTCAGCTAACCCGGTAGGCGTTCGTGGAAGACACAAGGAGAAATCCTGTCTAACACCCTGCATAACCCCCGCCTGTCCCGCCTTGCCCTGAGTGGCGTTGCACTCACGATGACCGTGACGGCCGGAGGTTTGGTCCTCCATGCCCCCACGGCTCAGGCGGCGACGACGAGCGATTCGGCCGCCACGCCGGTCAGGGCGGAGACCACCGCCAAGACGTCGGCGAAGGCGGCCACGGCCTCTCAGCGGAGAGCAGCCAGAGCCGCTCGGCAGCAAACGAAGGCCCGCAAGGCCGTCGCCGTGGCCAAGAACCAGATCGGTGACCCGTACCGGTACGGAGGCACAGGCCCTGGTTCGTTTGACTGCTCCGGACTCGTCCAGTTCGCCTGGAAGAAGGCCGGAGTGAAGCTCCCGCGCGTGACGAACAGCCAGTTCGCACGCATCAGGAACAAGGTCTCCTGGCGCAATCTCAAGCCTGGTGACCTGATGTTCTTCAGTGGGCTCGGCCATGTGGGCATGTACGTCGGCAAGGGCAAGATGATCCACTCGCCTCGGACAGGCGAACGGGTGCGCATCGACAAGCTGGGCGGATGGCGTAGGTCGTCGTTCGTCGGCGCGGTTCGTCCCGGCATGTGAACAAGCCCCGCCCGAAGGAATTCGGGCGGGGCTTTCGCGCGCTCTGACATGGGCGTGACAGTCGGGCCCACGCACTACGATCTGGGCTCGTGCCAGAGCAGGTGAGCCGACGAGCCGCGTTGACCGGGCTCCTGCTGCTCGCCTTCGCCTCCGCCGGCGCCCCGATCCCCGCCCTTCCCCCTGGACTGCGGAACCTGTGGCGCGACGGCACGGTCGTGAGCCGGGGCAGGCGGTCCGTCGTCGTCGGTCACCACACCGGCGCCGCGACACTCGGCGAACTGGCGCGCAGGGCCGACACGGCCGGTACGAGGGTCTCCGACGTGCTGGGCGAGCCGGTCACCCCTTTGGTCGTGGTGCCCGCGTCCACGGCGGAGGCGGCCCGGCTGGCCGGTGTGGGGCGGCTCGACGGGCTGGCGGCGGTGGCCGACGGCGGGCGGGTGATCGTCGTCCCCGAGTTCTTCGCCGCGCTCAACTCCGTCGGCAAGGACGTGGTCCTCGCCCACGAGCTCACCCATGTCGCGGCCGGCACCGGCGGCCTGCCGGTCTGGCTCTACGAGGGGTTCGCCGACTACGTGGGCTACCGCGACGCCGGGCTGCCCGTGCGGACGGCCGCCGCCGAGCTGGCGGCCGAGGTGCGCGCCGGGCGTCTGCCGTCCGCATTGCCCGGACCTGCGGCTTTCGCGGCTGACGGGCGCGACCCGGCACGCCTCGCGCGGGCGTACCAGGAGGCCTGGCTGGCGTGTCGCTTCCTCGCTGACCGGTTCGGTGAGGGGACCCTGGTGAGGCTCTACCGTGACGCCCGGGCGGCCGGCGTCGATCAGGCGCTCGCCGCACAGGGGCTCTCCGTCGACTCGCTGACGGCACGGTGGCGCGCGTACGTGCGGGATCAGCTCGGATGAGGGGGAGGCAGATGAGCGAACGACTCGACGAGGACGACGCGGCCGATACGGCGCCGGCGGGGAGAACGGAGAGCGGACGGGGGGATGGTAGGGAGGTGGACGCAGACGCATCGGGCGGCCGGCTGAGGCGGGAGGCCGCCATCGCGATGGTGCTGCTCGGCCTGGTGATCCTGGCGGTGGCCGTCTTCAGCACCCCCTGGCAGGTGCTCACCGGCGGCCCGCCCGACCCGGCGGCCGACTTCAGCTCCGCCGAGATCGCCAGGTCGCAGGCGTTCGACGCGGCCACGACCCTGCCGAGCTATCTGGCGCTCGCGCTCACGCTCGTCTTCGCCGGCCTGCTCGTGGCCACGCCCTTCGGCGCCACGGTGCTGGGCCGGCTCAAGGGCCCCTGGTGGCTGCGGGTGATCCTGGGCATCATCGTGATCACCGCGATCGTCGAGGTGTTCAGGTGGCCGCTCGGCATGTGGTTCGAGACGATCATGCGGGACTACGGCCTGTCCATCCAGGACTGGGCGGGCTGGAGCGTCGACCGGCTCAAGGGCATGGGCGTGGAGGTGTTCCTGCTCTGCCTCATGCTGCTCGCCCTCGTGGCGCTGGCCCGCAAGGTCAGGCGCTGGTGGATCCCGGCGGCCGTGGGCGCGTTCGCGCTGACGCTGGTGGCGTCGTTCGTGTATCCGGTGGTCTTCGAGCCGATGTTCAACGAGTTCACCTCCATGGAGCAGGGCTCGCTGCGGACGAATCTGCTGGACCTGGCCGAGCGCGACGGGGTGCCGGTCGAGGACGTGCTGGTCGCCGACGCCTCGCGCAGGACGACGGCGCTCAACGCGTACGTGTCCGGCTTCGGCGCCACGCGCCGCATCGTCGTCTACGACAACCTGCTCAAGGCGCCGCCGGCGGAGGTCGAGCTGGTCGTGGCGCACGAGCTGGGGCACGCCAAGTACAACGACGTGCTCTACGGCACGCTCATCGGCGGCCTGGGGGCGGCGCTGGGCGCGATCCTGCTGTTCCTGGTGTTCGGCGCGATCCGGCGGCGCACCGGCGTCACCTCGATCGCCGATCCCCGTGCGGTCGGCGCGGTCATGGGGCTGATGACCATCGGTTCGCTGATCATGGGCCCGATCCAGAACGTGATCAGCCGGCACATCGAGGGCCGGGCCGACGTCCACGCGCTCGATCTGACCAAGGATCCGGCCACGTTCATCGCGATGCAGAAACGCCTCGCAGTCACGAATATTTCCGACTTGTCGCCGGATGCGGTGGAATATGTCCTCTATGTCTCGCATCCTTCCGGCCCCGAGCGCATCGCCATGGCCCGCTCGTGGGCCAAGCTGAACGGCGTCCCGCTGCCGTGACCAACGTGGTCATCGTGACCAACGACTTTCCGCCGCGACCGGGCGGCATCCAGTCGTTCGTGCACGGGCTCGCGCTGCGCACGCCGGAGGTGGCCGTCTACGCCCCTTTCTGGCCGGGCTGCGAGGAGTTCGACCGGCGGCAGCCGTACCGGATCGTGCGGCATCCGACGCGGCTCATGCTGCCCACCCCGGCCGTCGCGCGTACGGCGGCCGGGCTGGTGGCCGAGCACCGCGCCGATACCGTCGTGTTCGGCGCGGCGGCGCCGCTCGGCCTGCTCGCCCCGCGCCTGCGCGCGGCGGGCGCGCGGCGCGTGGTGATGCTCACCCACGGCCATGAGGCGTCGTGGGCGAGCGCGCCGGGGTTCCGCGCCGTGCTGCGCAGGATCGGCGAGCACGCCGACGTGGTCACGTATCTGGGGGAGTACACGCGGCGGCGGCTGGCCGCCGTGGTGCCGCCCGGCAAGCTCGTACGGCTCGCGCCGGGCGTCGACACCGAGCAGTTCCACCCCGGCGCTCCCAAGGCCGAGCTGGGCCTGTCAGGGCGCCCGGTGGTCGTGTGCGTGTCGCGGCTGGTGCCGCGCAAGGGCCAGGACCGGCTCATCAGGGCCTGGCCCCAGGTGTTGCGCTCGGTCCCGGACGCGGTGCTGCTGCTGGTCGGCGGCGGCCCGCACCGGAGCTCGCTGGAGCGGCTGGCGGCCGGGCGGGAGTCGATCAGGTTCACCGGCACGGTCCCGGCCGCGAGCCTGCCCGGCTACTACGCGGCGGCGGACGTGTTCGCGATGCCGTGCCGTACCCGGTGGAGGGGGGTGGACGTCGAAGGGCTCGGGATCGTGTTCCTGGAGGCGTCCGCGAGCGGGCTGCCGGTGGTGGCGGGCGCGTCCGGTGGCGCGCCCGACGCGGTGCGGCCCGGCGAGACCGGGCTCGTCGTGGACGGCGCGGACGCGGGCGAGGTGGCGCACGCCATCGTCGAGCTGCTGTCCGACCCCGCCAAGGCGCGCAAGATGGGCGCCGCCGGCCGCGACTGGATCACCCGCGAATGGGCGTGGGACCAGGTCGCGGCCCGCTTTCACGACCTCCTCTGACCTCACCACAGGCGAATCGCCTCCCCGTTTTCTTCAAGGAGGACCGGTCCGGCCTTTGGTGGCGCCGAGCGTGAGCCCGGCGACGAACCGCTCGTGCGGGAGCTGGAAGACGATCAGCGTCGGCAGCGCCAGGCCGACGTCCTCGTCTCCGACCCCGGCCTGCCCCAGGCCGGCCATGTGGGTGAACTCGTCATCGCCGGCCCGCCCGGCACCTGACGCCGTCAACGCGCCACCGCCGGGCCGCCTAGCCTGGCGGCATGGAGTCGACGCGGCGCAGTGTCGCCGAGGCGGCAGGCCTGGTGTGGCACGCGGGACGCGTGCGCGCCGCCGGTTTGATCCTCCTCACGCTCGTCCAGTCCGGCCTGCCGGTGACCGTCGCCTGGCTCACCAAGTTCGTCATCGACGCCCTGGTCGCCAGGGCGCCGCTGAGCGAGCTGATCGTCCCGCTCGTGTCACTGGTGGCGGTCGGCGTGGCCGTGGCGGCGCTGCCGCAGGTCGCGCTCTACCTCGGGAACGAGATGGGCCGGCAGGTCTCGTTACACGCCCTCGACCGCCTGTACGTCGCCATGGAGCGTTTCGTCGGCCTCGCCCCGTTCGAGACCCCGGCCTTCCTCGACCGCCTCCGGCTGGCCGCGCAGGGCGGCTCCATGGCCAGGAGCCTCGTCACGAGCGCCTTCGAGCTGGCCAGGACCGCCCTGACGCTGGCTGGTTTCGTCGCCTCGGTCGTGCTGATCTCGCCCGCTATGGCCGGTGTCGTGCTGGTCGCCGGGATCCCGGCGCTGATCGCGCAGGTCGCGCTGGCCAGGCGGCGGGCCAGGATGATCTGGGACATCGCCCCCGTACAGCGGCGCGAGCTATTCTACACCCACCTGCTCGGCAGCGTCGCGGCGGCCAAGGAGGTGCGGCTGTTCGGCCTGGGGCCGTTCCTGCGCCGCCGCATGCTGAACGAGCGCGGCATCTCCCAGGACGCCGAGCGGGCCATGGACCGCAGGGACCTGTCCGTCCAGAGCGGCCTCGAACTGCTCGGCGCCCTGATCGCCGGCGGTGGCCTGGTCTGGGCGGTGATCGCGGCCGGGGCCGGCACGCTGACGGTCGGCGACGTGTCGATGTTCATCGCGGCGGTGGCGGGACTGCAGGGCGGGCTGGCGGGGCTCGTGAACGGTATCGCGCGCACGCATCAGCAACTCCTGTTGTTCTCCCACTACGCCGACATCGTGCACAGCCCGCCCGACCTGCCCCTCGCCGCCGAACCCGCCCCCGCGGGCCCGCTGCGGACCGGCGTCGAACTGCGCGACGTCTGGTTCCGCTACGCCGACGACCTGCCGTGGGTGCTGCGGGGCGTCACCCTGACGATCCCGTACGGGCAGGCCCTCGCGGTCGTCGGGCTCAACGGGGCGGGCAAGAGCACGCTCGCCAAGCTGCTGTGCCGCTTCTACGATCCCGTCCAGGGCTCGATCCACTGGGACGGCGTGGACCTGCGCGACCTCGACCCGGCCGATTTACGCGCCCGGCTCGGGGCGGTCTTCCAGGACCACATGACGTACGACTTCAGCGCCCGCGACAACATCGCCGTCGGCGACCTGTCCGCGATCGACGACCTCGACCGCATCAGGACCGCCGCCGTCAACGCGGGCGTGGACGAGGCGATCAGCGAGCTGCCCGACGGGTATGACACGGCGCTGACCCGGATGTTCGTCCTGTCGCTCAAACCCGCCAAACGCCCGCCGACCGGCGTCACCCTGTCGGGCGGGCAGTGGCAGCGGGTGGCGCTGGCCAGGGCGTTCCTGCGCGACCACGCCGACTTCATGATTCTCGACGAACCCAGCTCGGGGCTGGACCCGGCGGCGGAGCACGACGTGCACCTGCGCATGCGCCGCTACCGCGCCGACCGCACCAGCCTGCTCATCTCCCACCGGCTCAACGCGGTACGGGCGGCGGACGTCATCGCGGTCCTGGAGGACGGGGTGGTGGCCGAACTGGGCGGCCATGACGAACTGATGGCCGCCGACGGCCTGTACGCGCACATGTTCCGCCTCCAGGCCAGCGGCTACCACCACCCCCCGCCCCTGCCCACCCTGGACCTCGACCCGGGGACATGAAAGGGCGGGCCCGCCTTCACCACGAGCCCGTCCTTGGGGTGTGACTAGTTGATGTCGAGCTTGCTCTGGATTTTGACGAGGATCTTCATCATCTCGAGCTGGGTCGCATGCGTGGAGTCCTGCCTCGCCTCCATGCGGTCGAACCGTTTGTCGACGGCGTCGAATCGCTCGTCGAGGACGTCGAGTCGCTTGTTGACGGCGTTGAACCGCTGGTCGACGGTGTCGAGTCGCTTGTTGACGGTGTCGAACCGCTGGTCGAGGACGTCGAACCGTTTGTCGACGGCGTCGAATCGCTCGTCGACGGTGTCGAGTCGCTTGTTGACGGTGTCGAATCGCTCGTCGACGGTGTCGAGTCGCTTGTTGACGGTGTCGAACCGCTGGTCGACGGTGTCGAGTCGCTTGTTGACGGCGTCGAATCGCTCGTCGAGGACGTCGAACCGTTTGTCGACGGCGTCGAATCGCTCGTCGACGGCGTCGAATCGCTCGTCGACGGTGTCGAATCGCTCGTCGACGGTGTCGAGTCGCTTGTCTACGGCGTCGAGTCGCTGGTCGACGGTGTCGAACCGTTTGTCTACGGCGTCGAACCGCTCGTCGACCTCGGCGAACTTGACGTCCATCCTGGCGCTCAGCTTCTTGACGTCGTTGGCGACGCCGTTGATGCGCTCGGTGAGTTGCTGGCCCATCTCCCGCTGGTCGGCGCGGATCTGGATCAGCTCGCTTTGAATTTTGTCGCCCAGCAGAACGCCGGCTGCCTTGATGCTCATGGTGATCTCCCTTACCTTGGGGTAAGGGACCGGGGATGCAGGAAATCTCCGGTCCCGTTGCTTTGCCACGAGATTACCCGGTGATCTCCGGCCAAGAACCCCGAATCGAAAGGAGATTCCCCTGCTCAGAGGGGATCTGGGAGATTAAATCCGGAAAAATAGACCCAATTTATGGCGATGATTTTTTAGACGGAGAGAGACAACCGGTCGTATTGCTCCTCGGTCAGCTCGATCGACAAAGCGGCCACGTTCTCCTCCAAATGCCCCACGGAAGACGTCCCCGGAATCGGGATCACCGTGGGGGAGCGCCGCAGCAGCCACGCCAGCGACGCCTGCGCCGGCGTGACCCCGATCTCGGCCGCCACCTCCGCCAGCGGGCTCCCCGGCCCGGCGTGCGCCCCCGCCGCGAACGGGAACCACGGCAGGAACGCGATCCCGTGCCGGGCCGCGTAGTCCACCACGGGGTCGTGCTCCCGGGTGCTCAGGTTGTACAGGTTCTGCACGCTCGCGATCGCCGCGATCTCCGAAGCCTGCCGCAGCTCGTCCACGGTCACCTCGGACAGCCCGATGTGGCGCACCTTGCCCTCGTCCTGGAGCCGCTTGAGCGCGCCGATCTGGTCGGCCAGCGGGTACTCGGGGTCGACGCGGTGCAGTTGCAGCAGCTCGATCCGGTCCACCCGCAGCCGCCGCAGGCTCAGCTCGGCCTGCTGGCGCAGGTAGGCCGGGTGGCCGTGGGTCACCCACTCGGCAGGCGACGGGCGGACGACGCCGACCTTGGTCGCCACCGTCACGCCCTCGTACGGACGCAGCGCCTCCGCGATCAGCTCCTCGTTGGCCCCCAGCGCGTACGCGTCGGCCGTGTCGATCAGGTTCACGCCCAGCTCCACGGCCCTGCGCAGAAGAGCGACGGCGCCGGCGCGGCCGGCCGGGGCGCGCCAGATGGGGGCCTCGGTGGCCGAGGGCGCCGGTTCGGGGCCGTCCGCCAGGCGCATCGCGCCGTAGCCGATCCGGTTCAGGGGCAGGTCGCCGCCGAGAAGGAAGGTCTCACCAGGAATTTCTCTCATGCCCGTCACGCTAGAAGTTCACACGGATGTGAGATTCAAGCGCCTGTGAGGAGTGTCACATGAAGATCGGAGCGCTGGCCCAGGAGACGGGGGTCAGCCCGAGGCTGCTGCGCTACTACGAGGAGCAGGGCCTGCTGACCTCACACCGTGGCGACGGCGGCCACCGCCGCTACGGTCAGGACGCCCCGGTCGTCGTACGCCGCATCCGCACCCTCCTCGCAGCCGGGCTGCCGACGAGGGTCATCAGGGACGTGCTGCCCTGCGTCTCGGGCACGGGCGAGGTCCTCGCCGCCTGCACCGTCGGCCACCTGCGCGGCCGCCTGACGGGCCTGGACGATCAGCTCGCCGAGCTCCAGGCCCATCGGGACGCGCTGGCCGCGATCCTGCGGGCGACCGAGGCGGCCGTCTAGAAGGGCTCAGTGCCCGACGTACAGCTCGTCGATCTCCTTGGCGAAGTCGCGCATCACCAGGTTGCGCTTGACCTTCAGCGTGGGCGTGAGGTGCCCGCTCTCCTCGGTGATGTCGGCCTCGAGGATCGTGAACTTCTTGATCTGCTCGGCCTTCGACACCGCCAGGTTCGCGCGGTCCACGGCCGCCTGGATCTGCTCCAGCACCTCCGGGTCCGTCCGCAGGTCGGCGATCTTCGAGCCCGCCGGCACCGCCTCCGGGTCGAGGGTGATCAGGGCCGCGACGAACGGCCGGTCGTCGCCCACGATCATGGCCTGGGAGATCAGCGGATGGGCGCGCAGCGCGTCTTCCAGCGGCCCCGGCGCCACGTTCTTGCCGGCCGCCGTGACCAGGATCTCCTTCTTGCGCCCGGTGATCCGCAGGTAGCCGTCGGCGTCCAGTTCGCCGATGTCGCCGGTGTGGAACCAGCCGCCGGCGTCGATCACCTCGGCGGTGGCGTCGTCGTTGTGCCAGTAGCCCTCGAAGACGTTCCTGCCCTTGGCCAGGATCTCGCCGTCGTCGCCGATGCGCAGCGTGACGCCGGGCAGCGGCTTGCCGACGGTGCCGATCTTGTTGGCGCCCGGCATGTTGACCGAGCACGGCGCGGAGGTCTCGGTCAGGCCGTAGCCCTCGAAGACCTCGATGCCGACGCCCTTGAAGAAGTGGCCGAGCCGGTCACCGAGCGCCGAGCCGCCGCACACCGCCGCCGAGAGCCGGCCGCCGGTGGCCGCGCGCAGCTTGCCGTAGACCAGCCTGTCGAAGACCAGCCGCTTCAGCTTCAGCCCGAGCGGCGCGCCGCCCGTGCTCTCGGCCTTGCTCCAGGCCACCGCCACGTCGACCGCGGCGGCGAAGATCTTGCCCTTGCCGCCCGCGATGGCCTTCTGCTCGGCGCCGTTGTAGACCTTCTCGAACACCCGCGGCACGCCCAGCAGGAACGTGGGCTTGAAGTCCTGCAGGTCGGGGGCGACGTTCTTCATGTTCGGCGTGTGCGCCATGACGGCGCCCGCCTCGATCAGCACGACCTGGATCATCCGCGCGAAGATGTGCGCCAGCGGCAGGAACAGCAGCGCCGCCGGGTCCTTGCGGGCGAACAGCGGCTCCAGCGGCCCCCGCAGCACGTTGAGCGCGGTGAACAGCAGGTTGTCGTGGCTGATCCGGCAGCCCTTGGGCCGGCCCGTGGTGCCGGAGGTGTAGACGATCGTGGCCAGGTCGGCGGCGACGACCCGCTCCCTGCGCTCGTCCACGGCCGCGGCCGGGACGTCGCCGGTATCGAGGGTGCCGTCGATCCGCCAGACCGACGCGAGGCCGGGCGCGGCCTGCCTGACCGTCTCCTCGTGCCCGTCCAGCTCGACGAACACCGCCTTGGCCGCGCTGTCCTCCAGGATCCACCTGACCTGCTCGGCCGAGGAGGTCTCGTAGATCGGCACGGTGACCCCGCCGACGGACCAGATGGCGTAGTCGGCCAGCGTCCACTCGTAACGGGTGCGCGACATCAGCGCGACCCTGTCACCGTGCTCGACGCCCGCCGCGATGAGCCCCCTGGCCACCTCGACCACCTGGTCGCGGAACTCGGCCGCGGTGACCACGGGCCAGCCGGTGCCGGCCTTGCGACGCATCACCACGGCACCAGGCTCCCGCTCGGCCCGCTTGAACACGGTGTCCGGCAGGCTGGCGGAGGCGGGCACGTCGACCAGGACGGGGACGCTGTACTCGCGCACGAATCAACTCCTCTTCGGGGAACGCCTGGACGTTACCGCTTTAAGTTACGCGCTGGTAGCTCCGTCATTGAGGCGTTATGGAGGGCGTTCATCACGCTAGCAGCCACCACTCGTAGGATCTCCCCCATGAGGGTGCACGTCGTCAGCGATGTCCATGGCAGAGCCGACGCACTGGCCAGGGCCGGTGACGGGGCCGACGCGCTGATCTGCCTGGGCGACCTGATCCTGTTCGTCGACTACGACGACCACGCGCAGGGCATCTTCGCCGACCTGTTCGGCGCCGAGAACGCCGCCGCGTTCATCGCCCTGCGCACGGCCAAGCGGTTCGACGAGGCCAGGGCCATGTCCGCGCGGCTGTGGGCCACGCTGGAGGGCGATCCGCGCGAGCACATCGAACGCAACGTACGCGCCCAGTACGAGACCCTCTTCGCCGCCATGCCCGCCCCCGCCTATCTGACCTACGGAAACGTGGACATCCCGCGCCTGTGGGCCGACTACCTCAGGCCGGGGCACGAGGTGCTCGACGGGCAGGTGGCGGAGATCGGCGGGCTGCGGTTCGGGTTCGTGGGCGGCGGGCTGAAGACCCCCTACCGCACCCCGTACGAGCTGGCCGACGAGGAATACGCCGCCAAGGTCGAGGCCGTCGGCGAGGTCGACGTGCTGTGCTGCCACATCCCGCCCGCCGTGCCCGAGCTGCTCTACGACGTGGTGGCCCGGCGGTTCGAGCGCGGCAGCGAGGCCACCCTGAGGGCGATCGAACGCACCCAGCCGCGCTACGCCCTGTTCGGCCACGTGCACAACCCGCTGCACGGGCGGGCCCGCGTCGGGCGTACCGAATGCGTCAACGTCGGCCACTTCCGGGGCCGCGGCGTGCCGTACGTGCTGGAGTGGTGATCAGCGGTCCGCCGCAGAGTGTGATCAGCGGTCCGCCGCAATGAGCGGATTCTGCATTACGGTGGTCGCATGCCTGATCGCACCACTTCGAGCACCACCATCGGGGCAGGCCGCGCCGACGTCATGGCGGTCATCGAGGATTTCCCCTCTTATCCCGACTGGGCCGGGCAGGTCAAGAGCGCCGAGGTCCTCAGCACCGGCGCCGACGGCAAACCGCAGAACGTGCGGTTCGTCCTCGACGCGGGCCCGATCAGCGACTCCTACACCCTCGGCTACACCTGGCAGGGCGACGACGTCGTGAGCTGGCAGGTGGTCGAGCCGGGAAAGATGGTCTCCGACCTGCGGGGAAGTTACCGGCTCGCCGACGCGGGCAGTGGCACCGACGTGACGTACGAGCTGACCGTAGATCTCAGCGTGCCCATGATCGGCCTGATCAAGCGCAAGGCCGAGAAGGTCATCGTGGACACCGCGCTCAAGGGCCTCAAGAAGCGCGTCGAAGGCCGCTGAGGTGAGCCCGCGGGTCCTGCTCTTCACCGGCAAGGGCGGCGTCGGCAAGACCACGGCCGCCGCCGCGACCGCCACGCTCGCGGCCGCCCGCGGGCTGAAGACGCTGATCGTCTCCACCGACACCGCCCACTCGCTGGCCGACGCGCTCGCCGTCGAACCGGGGGAGATCGCGCCGGGCCTGCACCTGCACCAGGTCGACACCCAGCGCACGCTGGAGCGCCACTGGGGCGAGCTGCAGGACTACGCCAGGGGCCTGCTGTCCGAGCTGGGCCTCGACGAGATCACCTCCGAGGAGATCACGGTGCTGCCGGGCGCCGAGGAGGTCATCGCCCTGCTGGAGCTGCGCGAGCACGCCAGGCAGGGCCGATGGGACGTGATCGTGGTCGACTGCGCCCCCACCGCCGAGACGCTGCGGCTGCTGGCCCTGCCCGAGGCGCTCGACTGGCACGTCACCAGGCTCATGCCGGTCGGCCGCAAGATCGTGCGGCTGGTCTCGCCGTTCGTGCGCAGCGTGGCCCGCGTGAGCGCCCCCGGCGAAGACGTCATGAGCGCGGCCGAGCGCTTCCACCGCGGCCTGATGGAGGTGCGCGAGCTGCTCACCGGCGACCACGCCTCCGTCCGGCTCGTGCTCACGCCCGAGTCCGTGGTGCTCGCCGAGGCCAGGCGCACCCTCACCTCACTCAGCCTGTACGGCTACCGCGTCGACGCCGTCATCGCCAACCGCGTCTTCCCGGCCGGCGGCGCCGACGAGTGGCGCACCCAGTGGGTGGCGGCGCAGTCCAGACTGCTGGCCGAGGCGGAGCAGTCGTTCGCGCCCCTGCCCATCCACGTCGTCCCCTACCTGCCCGCCGAGCCGGTCGGCAAGGACGCGCTGGCCGACCTGGGCGCGGTGATGTACGCCGGTTCCGACCCGTTCGCCCCCCACTCCGTCGAGCCGCCGCTCCGGATGACCGCCGACGAACTGGTGCTCGCCCTGCCCGGCGCCGACCGCGACGACATCGACCTGGCGCGTAAGGGCGACGAGCTGATCGTGACGGCGGGCCCGTACCGGAGGATCCTGGCGTTGCCCGCGGCGCTGGCGCGCCGCAGGATCGGCGGCGCGGCGCTGCGCGACGGCGTGCTCAGGGTGCGGTGGGCCCCGCCCCAGACGGCTGACTCTGCATTACGGTTCACCTCAGGGAGCGAATCCGCGACCTCATGAGTTGAGGTGGAAGAGCGACCCATACGCAGGGAGGGCCAGATGACCGAGAACAATGAGCGAAGCGCCGGCAGAGATCAGAACCGGGATCAGAACCGGGATCAGAACAGGGACCCGATCGGGACCGTCGCCGACGAGGCACGCAAGCTGTTCGACTCGATCCAGGGGCGGGCCACCCGCCAGGTCGGGAAGAGCGTGTTCAACTCCTTCACCGGCGGTGGCGGCCGCAGGGAGCGTGACGTGTGGGAGGAGGCCGTGTCCGACACCCACGACGAGTACATCTGCCGCGCCTGCCCGGTGTGCCGGGCGATCGCGGCGCAGCGTGAGTCGGGCTCCGACGTGACGGGGCATCTCGTGGCCGCGGGCGGCGAGCTGTTCGCCGCCGTCAGAGGCGCGTTCGACGCGTTGAGCAGGCCGGCGCCGCGCGGGCAGAGTGGGCAGCGTGATGATCGTGACCGTCGCGACCGCGGCGATGACGTGGAACACATAGATCTGGGATAGGAGACACGGGGCAATGCTCACGATCGGTGTCGACATCGGCGGGACCAAGGTGGCCGCGGGTGTGGTCGACGACCACGGTGAGATCGTCGAACACACGCTGCGGCCCACCGCCGCCGACCGCCCGGACGTGGTGGCCGAGACGGTGGCCGACGTCGTTCGCGAGCTGTCCGAAGGCAGGCGGATCGAGGCCGTCGGGGTGGGCGCGGCGGGTTTCGTCGACGAGACCCGGTCGATGGTGCGCTTCGCCCCCAACCTCGCCTGGCGCGAGGAGCCGCTGCAGAAGAAGATCAGCGGCCTCGTCGGCCTGCCGGTCGTGGTCGAGAACGACGCCAACGCCATGGCCTGGGGCGAGACCCGGTTCGGCGCGGGCAGGGGGCAGTCCCACGTGGCCTGCCTGA
Organism: Nonomuraea solani; assembly: GCF_900108335.1. Classification (GTDB taxonomy): domain Bacteria; phylum Actinomycetota; class Actinomycetes; order Streptosporangiales; family Streptosporangiaceae; genus Nonomuraea; species Nonomuraea solani. The sequence goes on along the minus strand of NZ_FNVT01000005.1, from coordinate 431,677 downwards.
CGCTCGGCACCGGTATCGGCGGCGGCCTGGTCTTCGACGGCGCCCTCTACCGGGGCCGCTGGGGCATGGGCGCGGAGCTGGGCCACATGCAGGTCCTGCCCGGCGGGCGGCCCTGCGGGTGCGGCAACATCGGCTGCTGGGAGCAATATGCCAGCGGCCAGTCCCTCGTCAAAGAGGCCAGGCGGATCGCCGAGGCCGAGCCGGAGCGGGCCCGGACACTGCTCGGGCTGGCCGGCGGCAAGATCGAGGGCGAGGAGGTGACCGAGGCCGCGCGGCTGGGCGACGAGGCGTCGCTGGCCGCCTTCGCGTCGCTGGCCGACTGGCTCGGCCAGGGCATGGCCGACATGGCCGCCATCCTCGACCCCGGCTGCTTCATCGTCGGCGGCGGCGTCTCACGTGCCGCCGACCTGTTCATCGACCGGGCCAGAGAGGCGTTCGCCGAACGGCTCACCGGGCGCGGGCACCGCCCGCTCGCCGAGATCCGGCTGGCCGAACTGGGCGCCTCCGCCGGCGTGGTGGGCGCCGCCGACCTGGCCAGGCAGCGCTAGAAGCCGCCGTACGTGACGATCAGGGTCGCGACCTACAACCTGCACGGGCTGCGCGACAGCGTGCCCGCGCTGACCAGGGTCGTCACCGCCATGCGCGCCGACGCGCTGTGCGTGCAGGAGGCGCCCGGGTTCCTGCGCTGGCGGGCCAGGCGCCGGGCCCTGGGCGCGGCCACGGGGCTGCGCCAGGCCACGCAGGACCGGGCCGGGGGCACGGCGGTGTACGTCGGGAAGCGGGCCCGTGTGCTGCACGCCGGCACCCACGCCCTGCGGGCCTTCGCCGGGCTGGAGCGGCGCTTCCTGGCCGTGGCCGTGGTGGCGGCCGGGGACGCGCGGCTGGCCGTCGGCTCGCTGCACCTCGACCTCAACGGGTCCGCCAGGGCACATCACGCCGCCGAGGCCATGGCGATCATGGAGGATGTGGCGGCCGCGTACGAGGCCGTGATCGTGCTCGGAGCCGACGTCAATGAGCGGGAAGACCGGCCGGCCTGGCGCTTTCTCGCCGGGCGGGCGGCCGACTGCTACGCCGTCGCGCCCAAGGGCGACGGCCTGACCTTCCCGTCGCGGAGCCCGTCCGCGCGCATCGACGGCGTGTTCGCGGAGCGCGAAGCGCGGGTCGTCTCGTGCGGGGGAGCGGACGCCTCGATCGCCGATCTGGCCGCCGCCAGCGACCACCTTCCGGTCGTCGCGGAGTTGCGGGTCGAGCACGGCGCGGAGTTGCGAGTTGGGCACTAGAGCGAAAAACGGGCTCTCCAGCCCGTAGCATTTCCTCATGACCCGTCGCTCTCAGCGGCGTGCGCTCTCCTTGATCTTGGCGACGTCCGTGGCCTTGACGCAGGTCACGCCCGCCGCGCATGCCGATCCGCGCCCCGCCACGATCGAGGCGTGGCAGCAGTCGACCAGCGTGCGCCTCCAGGCCGACGGCTCCCTGTCCGACGTGCTCGCGATCTCGTCGAGCGACGTGTGGGCGGTGGGCCAGCAGGAGATCTGGGACGTCTGGAAGAACCGCGGCAGCATCCGCCACTGGGACGGCGCCAGGTGGACCGAGGTCCCCGTGCGCGACGCCACGGCCGCGGGCAACCTGCGCGGGCTGGCCGCCGTCTCCTCCTCCGAGGTGTGGGCGGTCGGCGACGGGCACGACGGGCTGCCCTACGTGGCACGCGGCGACATGACCGGGTTCGACCGGGTCAGGCCGCAGGGGCTGCGCGCCGGAGACTGGGTCGGCGGCGTCGACGCCAAGTCGGGCAAGGTCGTGGTGGTCGGCTCGCGCGACGAGCATGGGCTCATCCTCACCGGCCAGGGCAACTCCTGGACCGTGCAGGAGACCAAGGAGAAGGGCGGCCTCTACGCGGTGGGCGGCGGGTTCGCCGTGGGCGACACCGGCACCGAGCCGCTGGTCATGCACTACTCCGACGGTGCGTGGAAGTCCATGCCGGTGCCCTCCATCCCCGGCGGCTACCTGCGCGACGTGCAGGTCGACAGCTCCAAGCGGGCGGTGGCCGTGGGCGGGGTCTACAACGGGCCCGGCGACATCGAGCCGCTCGTGCTCACCTGGAACGGCAAGCGCTGGCGGGAGCTGCGGCTGCCCGGGTCCGAGGCGCGGCTCTACGGGGTGACGGGCGACGGCAAGGGCCGCTACTGGATCACCGGTTACGATCCGTCGCGGGCGGCGGAGCCGTACATGATGCGGTGTGTGAAGAGCGATTGCGAGGCCATCAGGGGCGGGGCCAAGCCGGGCAGGAACAGTGTGCGCCTGCAGTCGGTGGCCTATCTCGCGGGCAAGGGCACGGTCTGGGCGGTGGGGCACGCGGTCGACACCGCCGACCGCTACACCGACGTGGTGGAGACGTTCGCCCCGAAAACGACCACCTCGAAAAGCTAGAGCCCCGAAGTCCTCAAGCCCCGAGTCCTCAAGCCCCGAAGTCTTAAAGTCTCGAAGTCTTAAAGTACGGCGCCGTCGTCCCAGCCGGAGTCGTTGGACGGCGGGCCGTCGCCCATGCGGACCACCAGCGCCACGAACCCGCCGATGAACGCCGCCACCGCCGTGAACAGCGCCCAGCCCTCCATGTGCCAGCTCGCCATCGCCGCCACCAGGAGATAGGCCGGCCCGCCGAACAACGCCACCCACGCCAGCTTGGTCGCTATGTCGAGCTTGGGCAGCGGAGGCGGCGGCGGAGGCGTGAAGTGGCCTTCGCCCTCCTCCTCGTCGTCGCCCTCGTCGCGAGGCTCGTCGTCCTCCGTGTCGAGCTCTTCCTCCTCGGGCGGTTTGACCACCCGGCGCATGGGCTCGACGGGGATGTTCTCGCTGTCGGGCCATGGCTGATCGGCCGAGTCGCGCTCGGCCGTGTCGTTGAAGGACGCGACGATCTGCCGCCAGACCTCGTCCTCGTCACTCTGGCGCGTCACCTAGATGGGCCTCTCCGCAACGATCGCGACTTCCCCCTGGGTGCGATCAGTCCCTCTGCAAGGGTACCGAGGCATGTGTCCGGATGAAGTCGAGGCTTCCGGCAAAGATCCTGTCGGCATCGTTGTCCAGCGTCGCAACATGGTAGCTATCGGTAAGCTCCTCGATCGTGGCCTGAGGGACCTTCTCACGGATGATCGCGACACTCGTGGGCTTGACCACGTGATCCTCCACACTGTGGAAGACCAGCAGCGGCTGTGTCACCTTCGCCAGGTCGGCCTGCACCAGCGACCACAGCCCGGGCAGCGACGCGGCCGCCTTCACCGGAGTGCGAGTGTAGGCCAGCTCGGTCACGCCGGGCTTCTTGACGTCGTTGGCGACGCCCGGCACCGACGGCACGAACCATTTGAGCAACGGGGCCAGCCTCATCAGCGGCACGTCGTTGGCGATCGACGGATTGACCACCATCACGCCCCTGATCGCCGTGCCGTGCACCTCGGCGAGCCGCAGCGCCAGGCAACCGCCCAGCGACAGGCCCGCCACGAACACCTCCGCGCAACGCCCCTGGAGGTCCGCGAACGCCTTTTCGACTTCGGCGTACCAGTCCTCCCAGCGTGTGCGGTTCATCTCCTGCCACTTTGTCCCGTGGCCCGGCTGGCGGGGCAGCGACACGCTGATCCCCTGACCGGCCAGATATTCGCCCCACGGCCGTAGTGACTGCGGTGTGCCCGTGAACCCGTGGCAGAGCAGGACACCGATCTGGCCCGCATCGTGGTGGTACGGCTCCGCGCCTGGCATGAGCGGCATAACAGCTCCTCCATGCTGTTTCATTCCGGCAATTTCCACCAGAACGGCCCGATCGTCGCACGTTCTAGGGTGTTTGTGCGAGAGCTGATGTAGGAGCATGGCCATCGAGATGGGAAGATGACTCTGCTCGCCCGACGAAGTGCTGAGGAAGAGGTGCCAGGGTGTTCTACTGGGTGGTCAAGGCCATCTTGGGGCCGATCCTCCACCTCGTCTTCAGGCCGTGGACCGAGGGCGCCGACAACGTGCCGAAACAGGGTCCGGCGATCCTGGCCGGCAATCACCTGTCCTTCGCCGACCATTTCTTCGGCCCGCTGCAGATCCGCCGCAAGGTGATCTCGCTGGGCAAGGCCGACTACTTCACCGGCCGCGGCATCAAGGGCTTCTTCACCCGGCTGTTCTTCAGCGGGGTGGGCACGGTGCCGATCGACCGCTCCGGCGGCAAGGCCAGCGAGGCGGCGCTGCGCACCGGGCTGCGCATTCTGCGCGAGGGGCACATCCTGGGCATCTATCCCGAGGGCACCCGATCGCCCGACGGCCGCCTCTACAAGGGCAAGACCGGCGTGGCCCGGCTGGCCCTGGAGTCGCGGGTGCCGGTGATCCCGTGGGCCATGGTCAACACCTACGAGATGATGCCGCCGGGGCGGCCGCTGCCCAAGCTCGGCATCAAGCCGGGCGTCAGGTTCGGCAAGCCGCTCGACTTCTCCCGCTACTACGGCATGGAGGACGACCGGCTGGTGCTGCGCGCGGTGACCGACGAGATCATGTACGCGCTGATGGAGCTGTCCGGGCAGGAATACGTCGACAAATACGCCGCCAGCGCCCGGGTCGAGATGGAGCGCGCCGCGCGGGCCGCCAAGGGCTAGCCGGCGCGTAAGACCTCTTCCGTCTTGCGCATCGCGGTCGTCATGGCCTCCAGCTCCTCACGGTTGAGCTGGTCGATCAGGTAGGCCCGCACGACCCCCACGTGCCCCGGCGCCACCCGCTCCAGACAGCGCAGGCCGGCGTCGGTGAGCACCGCCAGCACGCCCCGCTCGTCGGACGGGCAGGTCGCCCGCTTCACCAGACCGGCCTTCTCAAGCTGGGTGATCTGGTACGTCAGCGCGCTCTTCGACACCACGACGCCCCTGGCCAGCTCGGTCATGCGCATCGAGTGATCCGGGGCGTCGGACAGGCGCACCAGGATCTCGTACTGCGGATGTGTCAGCCCCGCCGCGGCCTTGAGCTGCTCCTCGATCCGGCGCTCCAGCAGGTGGGAGGTGGACAGGAAGGCGCGCCACGCGGCCATCTCCGTCGCGTCTAGCCATCGGGGGTTCGTCACCGATTCATTCTACTTGTCGTTCAGATTTGAACATCACTGCTAGAGTTGTCGTTCAAATCTGAACGACTGATGGAGGAGGCCGCATGGTCGACCAGGCGCGTCCCGTCGTGCTATTGCTCGCGAGGATCGCCATCGGGGTGATCTTCCTGGTGCACGGCTACCAGAAGTTCGCGACCATGGGGATCGCGGGCACCACCAAGTTCTTCGAGTCCGCCGGCATCCCGCTGGCCGGCGTGGCCGCGCCCGCCGTGGCCGTGCTGGAGGTCGCGGGCGGGCTGGCCCTGATCCTGGGCGTGGCGCTGCCGATCGTCGGCACGCTGCTGGCGCTCAACATGGTGGGGGCCATCGTCTTCGTGCACGCGGCGAACGGGTTCGCGGCCGGCGAAGGCGGTTACGAGTTCGTCCTGGCGCTGGCCGCCGCCAGTCTGGCGATCGGCTTCACGGGGGGCGGGGCGCTGGCGCTCGACAACGTCCTCGGCCGCCGCCGCGCCACCGCCACGGCGTAGCGCTCATCACGTACGTGGGCCCCGCGCGGGTCCACGTACGTGAAGGCTCAGGACAGGTGGGCGCGGATCTGCCTGATGTGCTCGGGTGTCGTCCGGCAGCAGCCGCCGATCAGCGACGCGCCCGCCCGCCGCCACTCCTCGGCCGCCTCGCCGTATTCACCCGGCTCGGTCAGCCCGGTCCATCGGCGGGCGGCGGCGTCCCACGTCTCGCCCGAGTTGGGATAGACCACCACGGGCAGCCCGCCGGACAGGCGCGCGATCAGCCCGGGGATGTGCCGCGGCGCCGTGCAGTTCACGCCGACGGCCACCACCTGCGGATTCCCGCCGAACAGGGCGGCCGCCTCGACGATCGGCGAGCCGTCGTTGAGCCGCTCATCGTCACGGCACGAGAAGCTGATCCACGCCTTGACCCCCGGCGTGGCCGCCAGCAGCCGGGCCAGCGCCCGCGCCTCCGGGTAGGACGGGATCGTCTCGCAGGCCAGCAGGTCGGCTCCCGCCTCGGCGAGCACCTCCCAGCGCGGCAGGTGCCAGGCGTACAGGCCGTCCTCGTCGAGGCCGTAGTCGCCGGTGTATTCGGCGCCGTTGGCCAGATAGGCGCCGTACGGGCCCACCGAGGCCGCCACCAGTCCCCGCCCCGCCTCGTCGCGGGCCTGCCCGGCCAGCTCCACCGACAGCCGCATCAGCCGCCCGGCCTCCGCCGCGTCCAGCCCGCGCCGCGCGAAGCCGGGGAACGTGGCCTGGTAGCTGGCGGTCGTGGCCACGTCGGCGCCCGCCGCGAAGTAGTCGGCGTGCGCCCGCCGGATCAGCCCGGGCTCCTCCAGGAGCAGCCGCGCCGACCACAGGTCGTCGCTCAGGTCGGCGCCGAGGCGTTCGAGCCGGGTGGCCAGGCCCCCGTCCAGGACAAGTGTCGTCACTTATCCAGCGTATGAGCCCGCCGGAGGTCCCGGGAACGCGCCGATCACGTGGTCGAGCATGGCGGGGACGTCCTCGGGAGACCCGGCCGTGAAGTCCGCCCCGCGGATCAGCTCGTCGCCCACCTCGTCGTTGGCCACCGCGACCGCGACGCCCATGAACGCCGGGTCCCGCCGTTCCCGGCCGCGCAGCGCGTCGAAGGCGCGGGCGTCGGAGAGGTCGTCGCCGAAGTACCAGGCGCGGGTGAGCGACTCGGTCTCGTGCTCGATGATCGTGCCCTTGTCGCGCTCCACCGGGGGTCGCAGATCGACGACCATCCGGCCGTACTGTTCCCGCAGGCCCAGCTCCGCCGCCTTGCCCGAGGCCCACCGCTCCACCGCCGTACGCAGGGACGGGGCCGCGCGGTAGTGCAGCGAGACCAGCAGCGCCTTGTCCTCCACCAGGACGCCGCCGGGCAGTTCGCGGGCGGCGTCGGCGGCCAGGCCGCGCATGACCGGGGCCCAGGGTTGCGCGTCGGCGTCCGTACGCACCTCGCCGTCGACGACGGTCTGCATGCCGTACAGGCCGAAGAGGTGGACGCCGGGCAGGCCCGAGAAACGGTCGCACAGGAAGGCGGCCGGGCGGGCGGAGACGATGGCGACCCTGCTCACCAGGTTCGACAGCACCTCCAGCCGGGCCAGCGCGCCCGCCACCGGGAACACGGCGGCGGGATCTCGCATGATCGGCGCGATGGTGCCGTCGTAGTCGAAGAAGAAGCCGCTCTTCGTGCTCTCCGAGACGGTGGCCGACACCGCTTCGACGAAGCGGAGCGGGGCGCGAGGGGTCGCCATGATGTGGACGATAGAACAGCCTGACCGGCTCGGATAGACGCCCGTCGGGGTAATTCGGGGGTGCGTCACGATCACTGGGGGAGGGGGATGGACGCGGTGCGCGCCAGGGCCCGCCGATGCGACGGCACGTCCCGCACCGCCGCGTCGGTGAGCCGCTCGTCGAGGTCCCGTACGGCACGCCCGCTTCACCGGTACGCCCGCCTCACGCGGCCATTCGCGCGGGTGCCCCCATGTCCGGCATCTGTGAGGTGGTGGCTGTGGGGGAGGGGCGGTCACCGTGGTGGTGGCCGTCCCTCCCGGTGCCGGGCTGGATGGTGTTGATCAGGTGCGCTTCCAGAACGGCCCTCGGCGGCCGCCGCGATCGTCGGGCGGTGTGGTGGGAGGTGTGCCGGTGTCACCGGCGAGCGCGGTGAGGACCTCGATGGCCCGGTCGTGCAGGGCCTTCGCGTCCGCTCCCGGTCGTTCGGCCGCCTCCAGTTCCCTGGCCAGCGCCTCCAGGGCCTCGTTCCCGCCCAGGTAGGCCGCCAGCGCACCCAGACGGGTCCCCAGGTCGGCCAGGTACAGCACGTCCGGGCCCGGCAGAGCCTTCAGCCGGTCCAGTTCGGCCACCAGTTGCGGCCTGACCGACTCCAGTCGCGTCCCGGCCGCGCGTCCATGCCCGGTACTCCCGGGCACCACCGGAGCGGGCGCCACGGGAGGAGGCATGGCCGGCTGCCCGGGCATCGACCGCACCGGCCCGCCGAACTCCGGCCCAGACCCGGGCCTGCCGCCTGGTGCGGCTGCGGGGCCGGGCGCCGGCAGTGCGCCGGCTCCGCCGCCGCCCGTGAACCCCTGGTCCAGGTCGGCCGAGCTGAAGCCGCCCCCGGGCGCCCGCATCCGGCGAGCGGACACCGGCGCGGCGGCCAGCATCGCGGTGGCCGCGAAGCCGCCCGCCATCGGTGGCGCCATCGGCATCTCCCACCCGCTGGGCGGCTCCACCGGCTGGATGACGTGGTGCTCGGGCACGCCGTCGGCCACCTGCCGGGTGTCGATGGCCACGTAAGCGGTGAACCGGCAGAGCACCCCGTGCTCCAGCGAGGCCCGTACGATCTGCTGCTCCAGGTCGTGCTCGCCCATGGCGTACCGGTCTTCGAGCTCCCGAAGGTGCGCCCTCGCCCACACCGCCCGGATGGCCGGATTGTCCACGGTCACGCCCGCGACCTGCTCCTCCCAGGGCCCACCGGCCGCCATGCCGCGTACGGTCAGCGAGGATCCCTCGCGGTAACGCCCGTACACGCGCAACGGCACCCCGGGGAAGATCGAGCCGAGATGGGTGACCGTACCGGCTTCAACATCGAGCCCCTTGAGGGACACGTCGGTGACCAGGGGAGCGCCGATGCGGCGGTGGATGTGCTCCATGGCGGCGTCGAGCCGGTCCTCCGACTCGACCAGCTCGCACCGGCCCGCCCCGAGCCCGGCGAGCCGGCCGAGGAACCCGGCGTTCACCGCCCGGTCGATGCCGACCGTGTGCACGCGCATGGCCGACAGCGCGCCGCCCGCCTGCTCCAGGATCTGGTCCTCGTTGCCCACCTGGCCGTCGGTGACCAGCACCACGACACGTTCCCGCTCGCTCCGGCCACCCAGCAGGGCGATGGCCTGGCGTAGCGGTTCGAGCAGTTCGGTGCCGCCCCTGGCGTCGACACGGGCGAGGTGCTCGACCGCCCGGTACCGGTTGCGGTCGGACGCCTCCGCCATCCCCTCGAACGCCTGCTCCACCACCGAGTCGAACGCCAGCACCGCGAACCGATCCTGCGGCGTCAGCGTGTCGACGATGCGCGCGGCGGCCCGGCGGGCGCAGACCATCTTCCAGCCGCTCATGCTGCCGGACCGGTCGAGCAGCAGCACCAGGTCGCGTGGCGCGCGCGTGGCCTGCAGCGGCGGCGGTACGACGGTCAGCGCGAACGTCCCCTGGCCGTCGAACTGCAACGACGTGGAGGCGTCGAACGACAGCCGCAGGATGAAGTCGCGGTCGAGACGTTCGCCGGGCTGGAGGCGTACCGTGTGGCCCTGTTCTTCCACCACGTGCAGGCTGGAGGCCAGCTCGCGCAGCTCCAGCCCGGCGGCGTCGACGCTCGCGGTCAGCGAGAGCCGCACGGGGTTGGGGAAGCCGGGCAGCAGGACGGGCGGGCTGATCCTGGAGGCGTCGGGGACCGCGTCGGTGTCGGGCGCCGTCCCGTCCCCGGCCGGCGGGCCGTCGATCGGGGTGCCCGGAATGTACCGGGGCGCCACGACCAGCGGGAACCTGAACGTGGCCGCGCCGTCCTCGTACGGCAGCGGCTGGCTCATGGTCAGCCGGACCGACACGCTCTCGCCGGGCAGGATGTTCCCCACCCTGATCGTGAACACGTCCGGCCGATCCTCCTCGGCGATCGCCGCCCGCCGCCCCTCACGCAGCGCCTGGTCGTAGTCCGCCCTGGCCTGCCCGCGCTCCTTCAGCACGCCGTCGACCACCCGGTCGTCGGCCTCCATCCGGAACCCGGTCACCGCCGCCCGTTCGGGCAGCGGGAAGACGTACGTCGCCTCCAGCGTGACGTCGAACGGATTCCTGAACCCCTGCGTGACCTCGACCCCGGCGATGAGCCCCGAAATGCTCGCCGCCACGTTCACGCTCTCCAGCGGCAGGTTGCCGCGCTCGGTCAGCAGCGCGCCGAACCCGGCGTCCGGCACCGGCAGGCACCGGGCGGGCTCCAGCGAAGTGATCCTCATATCAGCTCCCTCTCCTTGAGCACCGCAAGCAACGGCCCCGCCGCCGCCAGCATCGCCTGAACGTCCTCCTCGGACGGAACGCGACCCGCGTCCCACACCAGCCGCACCCCACCCCCCAACCTGACCCCTGCCACCACCACATCCGACACCCTGCCGCCCACCACGGAGCCGCCTGCGGGTGCGCCGTCCGCCTGGGCGCGGTCTGTCATGGCGCTGTCAGGTATCGCCGTGTCCGGGGTCAGGCCGGCCGGGGCCGCCGTGTCGCCGGGCGCGACCGCGTTCTCCGTCGCGCCGTCCGGCCGCTCGGCACCCGACGTGTGCCCAGCGCTTGGCCGCTCGGCCCAGAACCGGCCCCGCGCCGCCTCCTCGGGCCGCCCGCTCCCACCGGCGGCCCGATCGCCACGCCCGCCTCTAAACCGCGCGTCGTGACTGCCCGCGCCGTGACCATCTGCGCCATGACGCCCCGAGCCGTGTCGCGCCGAGTCGTGAGGCGCCAAGTCGTGACGGGCCGCGCTGCCGCCGCCCGGCCCGGCATGGCCGTCCAGCGCTGGCAAGGCTCCCTGGCCGTCGCGCGCCGGAAGGGTTCCCTGGCCGTCCAGTGCCGGAGGGGCGCCTTGGGCGGGTACGCCGCCCGGGGGCATCACGTCCGGCAGGTCGGTTGCCGGGGTGTCGCCCAGTTGGGCGGCGGCCTCCAGCATGCGGTCCGTCGCCCCCGTCAGCGCCGTCTGGATCTCGGCGATCGAGCGGCCCGCCGCCTGTAGTCGCTTCACGGCCACGAGCTGCAGCAAGTGCCGCCGCCCGTACCGTGCGATTCTGCCGCGCCGGGTCAGGGGCGGATCCACCAGGCCGATCGTTGTATACCACCTGATCAGCCGCTCACCGGGCACATCACGCACCCGGCCGTTGACGGTCGGCGGGGACGTGCCGAGGCGCAGCGCGCGCGCCGCGTGCTCGGCCAGTTCGCCGATGGTCCAGGTGTCACTCATACCTTCACAATGACACTGTCACTATTACACTGTCAACGACGAGCGCACTCCGGAGGGTCGGAAGAACCGCAGGCCCCAAAGCGTTCTAAATAGGGAAAAGTCCGACCAAAGGGGAGGAACTCCGACATGGCTACGATCACCGGTCCGCTCCAGGGCGATGCCAGGAACACCGTCGCGGAAGCCCTGCAGGGAGCACTGGTCGATCTGATTGACCTCTCGCTCGTCGCCAAGCAGGCGCACTGGAACCTCATCGGACCCCACTTCCGCCCGATCCACCTCCAGCTGGACGAGCTCACCGACCTGGCCAGAACCCACATGGACACCATCGCCGAGCGCGCCGTCGCCCTCGGCGTCAACCCGGACGGCCGTTCCGCCACGATCGCCAAGTCCACCCGGCTTCAGCAGCCCGAGGGCGGCTGGCTGGAGGACGGCAAGGTCGTGGCGACCGTCACCGACATCCTTGACGGCATCAGCAAGCGCATGTACGAGCGCATCCGGGCCACCGACGAGCCCGACCCGGTCTCCCAGGACTTGCTCATCGCCGTCGCGCAGGACATCGACAAGCAGCACTGGATGTTCCAGGCCCAGCGCTGAGGTATTGCGACAGGGTCAGTGCTGAGGCATTGCGACAGGCCCAGCGTAGAGGCGCCGTGACAGCGTCAGCGCTGGGGCATCGCGACAGCCCAGCATGGAAGTACCGCGACAGGCCCGGGTCCGTGGCCCGGGCTTTCGCATGCCGTCGGCGTGTTCGCGTCCGCCACGGTGATATCACCGCCTCCCGGTTCCAACGGGAGGCGAAAGGGGCCCCACTGTCACGGACCGTCACGAGGGGACCGGCCGCTTGATCCAGGCGCGGCAGGCAACGGACCCGGGGTGGTGTTCCTGGTACGGGACGCCGGAGCGGGTTCGCGGTCCGGCCGGGTGCCGGTCGCAGACGTACGGACGGTGACCGTACGGCTGCCGGGAGCGGTGCGGGTTCCGGGGTTTGCGCAGAGTTTGATGTCGCGAGTCCCTGCCATTCATGTCGGTGCGGTCGACTAGCGTGGCACCTAGAGGGAGGCCCCACGATGTCCCACAAGACTCTCCTCCGCACGGGCCCGCTCGTGCCGGGCGGCGTCAGCCCGTACGGACCGCTCGGCCTGTCAGGCGAGGGCGCACTCGCGCTGCCCTCCGGGTTCACCGGCCGGGTGGTGGCCCGTTCCGGCCACAAGGTGGCCGGGCTGACCTGGCACGCCGCCCCCGACGGCGGTGCCTGTTTTCCCGACGGCGCCGGCTGGATCTACGTGTCCAACTCCGAGCTGCCCCTGCTCGGTGGCGCCTCGGCGGTGCGCTTTCGCGCCGACGGCAGTGTCGCCGACGCGTACCGGATCCTGTCGGGCACCGATCTCAACTGCGCGGGTGGCGCCACGCCGTGGCACACCTGGCTGTCGTGCGAGCTCGGCCACCGGGGGCGCGTCTTCGAATGCGACCCCTACGGCGCCCGCGCCGCCCGGCCCCGACTGGCCATGGGCCGCTTCAAGCACGAGGCCGCCGCCTGTGACCCGGAGCGGCGCGTGATCTACATGACCGAGGACGAGCCCGACGGCTGCTTCTACCGGTTCCGGCCCGGCGACTGGGGTGACCTGACGGAGGGCACGCTCGAAGTCCTGTGCTCCTCGGGCGACTGGCGGCCGGTGCCCTCGCCGGCGGCGCTGCTCAAGGCAGCCCGCCACCAGGTCGAGGACGCCCGCCACTTCGACGGCGGCGACGGGTGCCACTACGCGGGCGGGGTCTGCTACTTCACCACGAAGGGCGACACCGGCCTGTGGGCCTACGACGCCCAGACCTCCACGCTTGACCGGCTCTGCGAAGGCGTGCGCGCCATTACCGCCGCCCCCTCCGGAGACCTCTACGTCGCCAGGGAGTGCAACGAGATCGACGTCATCGCGCCGGACCGGGCGGTGACCCCGTTCCTCAGGCTCGAAGGGCACGACGGGGCCGAGCTGACCGGGCTGGCGTTCTCACCGGACGGGGAACGGCTCTACTTCTCGGCCAGGCGCGGCCGCACGGAGGGCCACACGTTCGAGGTGACCGGCCCGTTCCGCACCTGACCGGTGAGGGAGTCGCCCATGACCGCCAGGACCGCCCCTGACCGACCCGAAGGCCGCGCCTGACCGGATCGGAGGTCGGACCCTGGCCGCTCAGGTCCGCGCCTGACTGGCCCGGCCTAGCGCGCCTGATCGACCGGCGCCGTGTTTGGCCGGCCTGAAGGCTGCACCCTGTCCGCTCAGGGTCGCATCTGGCCGGCCCGGAGGCTCAGGTGAGATAGCGCACCAGTACCGTCTTCAGTTCCGCGATCAGCTCGGCGGCTCGCTCCGGCGAAGGCGAAGGCGAAGGTGAAGGTGAAGCCGCCGAGGTGATCATCGGCATCACTGCCTTCACCACGGCCAGCGCCATCGTCCCGGTCAGCGCGGCGCGCTCCTCGGACAGTTCGGGCGAGCGCCGCCGCAGCATGGCCGCGATCTGCCGGGCGATGTCCTCGTGCAGCCGCCGCGAGGCCGCCGCGAACCGGTCACCGGTGGCGGTCCCGTACAGCAGCGACCAGTACGCCGGCGACTCGCTCTTGAACCGCACGCTCTCATCCACGAGCTGCCCCACCAGCGCCTCCAGCGGCACCTCGGGCGTGACGGCGGCCAGCCGGGCGGCCCAGAACTCCTGGCGGTCGACGGTGTAGCGGGCCACCAGCCCGTCCAGGATCTCCTCCTTGTTCCGGAAGAACTGGTACAGCGACCCCGGCGACATCCCCGCCCGCGCCGCGACCTGGTTCGTCGTCAGCTCCGGATAACCGACCTCGGCGATCAGCGACTCGGCGGCGTCGAGGATCTCGGCCATGCGCTTCAGGCCGCGCGCCTGCCGACGGACCGTGCGTTCAGCCATGGGTCTCCTCGTTGACAAATACGAGCTTTTACTTGTATTTCTGGAACGGACAGAAACACGAGTAGTTTACCGAGTTTTCGGAGATCGCCATGACCCTGGTGGAACGACCGGCCCTGCGCAGGCTCGGATTCCTCCTCGTACGCCGCCGCAAACTCGTCCTCTCCCTCGCCCTGGCCCTGCTGGTCGTCGCAGGCGTGCTGGCGGCCGGGACGGTGTCCGGGCTGTCGCTGTCCAGGTTCGAGGCGCCGGGCTCGGAGTCCGACCGGGCGCAGGCCGAGCTGGCCGAGCGGTTCGGTACGGGCAGCCCCGACATGATCTTCCTGGTCACCGCCAGGACCGGCACCGTGGACGACCCGGCGATCGAGGCCGCCGGCAGGGAGCTGACCGCCAGGATCGGCCGCGCGGAGGGCGTCGCCGAGGCCGACTCCTACTGGACCCGGGGCCGGCCCGCCACCCTGCGCAGCGAGGACGGCAGGCGTGCCCTCGTCGTCGTCCGCATCCCCGGCGACGCCGGCCACGTACGCTCCCAGGTGCTGCCCAGGCTCGTCCCCGAGATCACCAAGGGCACGGCCCTGCTCGACGTCAGGGCCGGGGGAGGGGAAGAGGTCTTCCGCGAGACCGTGCCCCTGGCCAGGCAGGACTTCGTCCGCGCCGAGCTGATCATCTTCCCGCTGGCCTTCGTGCTGCTCTGGCTCTACCAGCGGCGCGCCATGGCGGCCCTGGTGCCGATCCTGGCCGGCGTGTACGCGATGGTGCTCGGCCTGGCCCTGCTCGCCGGTGTCCTGCCGTTCGCCGACATATCGACCTTCGCCCTCAACCTCACCCTCGCCATGGGACTCGGCCTCGGCATCGACTACTGCCTGTTCGTCGTGCAGCGCTTCCGCGAGGAGACCCGGCGCGGCGCGGACCGGGCCGCCGCGGTCGCCGGGGCCGTCGAGCACGCGGGCAGGACCGTGCTGTTCAGCGGCCTCACCGTGGCCTCGTCGCTGGCCGTGCTGTTCGCGCTGCCCTTCGACTTCCTGCGCTCCTTCGCCTATGCCGGCATCGCCGTCGTCGCGGGCGGCCTGGTCGCCGCCGTCATCGTGCTCCCCGCCGTACTCGCCACGATCGGGGGCACCCTCCTGCCCAAGAGCGACAGGCCGGAGCGTTCTGAGGGCTTCTGGCATGCTCTGGCCCTCGGTGTCATGCGCCGGCCGGTCCTGTCCGGCGGGCTGGCCACGGTGCTGCTGCTGGTGCTCGCCGCACCCTTCCTCGGCCTGCGCTTCGGCGTGGCCGACGACCGCATCCTGCCCCCGGAGGCCTCCTCCCGGCAGACCCAGGAGATCATCCGCCAGACCTTCCCGGCGGAGGAGACCGACGCCATCCAGCTCGTGTCAAAGACCACGGGCGACGTCGCCGGGTACGCCACCGCCCTGTCCCGCCTCCCCGGCGTCGCCCAGGTGGACTCGCCGGCGGGCTCGTACGCGGCCGGCGCCCGCGTGGCCGACGGCGACCCGGCCAGATTCGAAGGAGAGGGCACCTGGCTGTCCGTGGTCCCCTCCGCCGCCGCCCTGGCCGACGACCCCGTACGCCTCGTCGAAGCCGTACGCTCCGTCGAACCTCCCTTCGAGGTCCTGGTCGGCGGCTACCCGGCCGAGCTGGCCGACTACCGCGCCTCCGTCGTGGACCGCCTCCCCCTGGTGCTGGCGCTCATGCTGGGCGTGACGTTCGTGATCCTGTTCCTCATGACGAGGAGCGTCATCATCCCGATCAAGGCGACCCTCCTGAACGTCCTCAGCCTCGCCGTCATGTTCGGCGCTCTCGTGTGGATCTTCCAGGACGGCAACCTGTCGGGAGTGCTCGGCTTCACCGCGACCGGCACGCTCGACCCCAGCATCCCGATCCTCATGCTCTGCGTCGCCTACGGCCTGTCCATGGACTACGAGGTGTTCCTGCTGTCCCGCATCAAGGAGGAGTACGACAGGACCGGCGACACCGAGCAGGCCGTGGCCGCCGGACTGCAGCGCGGCGCGCCGCTGATCACGGCGGCCGGTGGCATCCTGGCGCTCACGTTCGCCGCCTACGCCACCGCGCGGGTGTCGTTCGTGCAGATGCTGGGCGTCGGCATGGCGGTGGCGGTGCTGGTGGACGCGACCGTGATCAGGGCCGTGCTGGTGCCCAGCCTGATGCGCCTGGCGGGCCCGCTCAACTGGTGGCCCCGGAAAAGGAGAACCACCACTAGAGATCTCGTGACCACATCTGCTCGATGACCTCGATCCCGTTCTCCATCCCCATCTCCTCCGAGTCCAGCTCGAACCCGGCCGCCTCGTAGATGCGCCGCGCGCTGGCCAGGCAGTCGCGCGTCCACAACACGATCCGCTTGCACCCCTCGGCCCGCGCGTGCCGCAGGCACTCCTCCACCAGCCGCCGCCCGAGCCCCAGCCCCCGGGCGGACGGCTCGACGAGGAGCATCCGCAGCTTGGCCGTCGTCTCGTCCTGCCGGACGAAGAACACGCACCCGGCCCGCTCCCCGTCCACCTCGGCGATCCAGCCGGCGTCGCGGGAGAAGTCGAGGTCGCCGACGATCCTGGAGACGAGCCGCTCGAAGTCGGTGCCCCAGCCGTACTCGGCGCCGTAGAGCACCCCGTGCCGGTAGACCACCCAGCCCAGGTCGCCGGTGCGCGGGGGCCTGATCACGTACGGCTCCCGCGCCGGCCCCTCCCCGAGCAGTGCCCGGATCGCCGCCATGCTCGACACCAGCCGTTCCTGGTCCTCCTCCGCCAGCCCGGACAGCAGCCGCCCGATCTCCTCGGCGGAACGCCTGTCGAGCGCCGCGAAGACCTCGGCCCCCGCCGGAGTGAGCCGGACGAGCTGCTTGCGCGCGTCCGACGCCGAACGCTCCCGCGCGACCAGCCCGTCGGCCTCGAAACGGGTCAGGAGCCGGCTGAGGTAGCCCGCGTCCAGGTCGAGCAGGCCCCTGAGCTCGCCGGTCTCCATGAACTCGCCCTGCGCGAGCTCGAACAGCACCCGGACCTCGGTCAGCGAGTAGGGCGAGTCGAGCATCCCTGCCTGGAGCGCGCCGATCACCTTCGTATAGAACCGGTTGAAGCCTCTGACCTCAGAGACTCTTGCTTCTGTCAACGAACTCATTGCCTTAGTCAACCATAGGAGGAACGCGCCTGTGAAGCGTGTGCACATCGGCGGATACGGCCCGGGCATCGTCACCATCGGCGGCGGCCTGACCCGGGTGACCTCACCGTCGTTCCTCGCCGCCCATCCCACCCTGCCCGTCCTGTACGCGGTGGGCGAGCTCGAACGCGGCTGGCTGACCGCGTTCGAGGCCGGCCCGGAGCCGCGCCCGCTGGACGAGCGGCCGAGCGAGGGCGACAGCCCCTGCCACGTGGCCGTGGCCCCCGGCGGCGACCTGCTCGCGGCGGCCAACTACGGCGACGGCACCGCGGTCGTTCACCACCTCGACGAGCGGGGCGCGTTCACCGGCGAGCCGATCGTGCTGCGCCACGAGGGCTCGGGCCCGGACCCCGACCGCCAGCGGGGCCCGCACGCCCACCAGGCCGTCTTCCACGACGGCGTCCTGCACGTCTCCGACCTCGGCACCGACGAGATCCGCCGCTACGACCTCGACGGCACCCCGCTCAAGCCGATCCCGCTGCAGCCGGGCTCGGGCCCGCGCCACTTCGCCTTCTCCGGCTCACGCCTGTACGTGGCGGGCGAACTGGACGGCACCGTCACCCTCATCGACGGCGAACGCCGCACGATCGTCCCCGCCTCCCGGAGCCAGGGCCCGAACGCCCCCTCCCACCTGCAGCTCGACGGCGACCTCGTCTACGTCGCCAACCGCGGCCCCGACTCGATCACCGTCCTGCGCGCCGCCGACCTGTCGCCGGTGGCCGAGGTCTCCTCGGGCGGCCACTGGCCCCGGCACTTCGCCATCGACGGCGACCGCATGTACGTGGCCAACCAGCACTCCGGCACCGTCACCCTCTTCACCCTGCGCGACGGCGTCCCCGAGCCTGCGGGAGAGGAGTACGAGGTGGAAAGCCCGGCCTGCGTGCTGATCATGTAAGGAGTTCGTCAAGTCGCGGCTGACGAGGGCGCGCGATCATGACCATGGGCTCGTGCGTAAGATCATGCTCGCCCTCGTCCTGCTGGCGTCCGGCTGCGGCGAACCACCCGTGGCCGCGCCGCCGGTACGGACACCGACCGCCACGGCGCCGGCGGTGGACGTACAGGAGTCGTGGCGGATCACCCGCCACGGCGCCGACCACGAGATCGAGGGCTACGCCGACCGGGTGAGCGTCCTGCCGGGCGAGCGGTTCGGGCTGCGCGTCTCCACGACCGCGCCGCGCTTCTCCGCCCGCGCCTTCCGCATGGGCGCGAACCCGGCCAAGGTCTGGGAGTCCGCCCGGGTACGGGGCGTGCGGCAGGCGCCGATGCGGATCACGGGCGGCATGGTGACGGCCGCGCACTGGAGACGGTCTCTCACGGTGGACACCACGGGCTGGCCCGAGGGCGCGTACCTCATCCGGCTCGACGCCTCCACCGGCGCCCAGCGCTACGTCCCCGTGACCGTGCGCTCGGCCTCCACCGCGGGCCGCGTGGTGATCGTCAACGCGGTCACCACCTGGCAGGCGTACAACCTGTGGGGCGGCCACAGCCTCTACCAGGGCCCGGCGGGGTACGCCGACCGCTCCCGCACGGTCACCTTCGACCGCCCTTACGACGGCACCGGCGCCCGGCTCTTCCTGGACTTCGAGAAGGAGGCGCTGGCGGTGGCCGAGCAGAGCGGCGTGCCGCTGGCGTACCTGACCAGCCTGGACCTCGAACCGGGCGCGCTGGACGGCGCCCGCGCGGTGGTCTCGCTCGGCCACGACGAGTACTGGTCGCCCGCCATGCGCAAGGCCGTCACCCAGGCCAGGGACCACGGCACCAACCTCGCCTTCCTCGGCGCCAACGCCGTCTACTGGCGCATCGGCCTGCACGGCAGGAAGGTCGCCTGCGACAAGGAGCGCCTCTGCGAGCTGTGGCGCGAGTCGGAGCCGGAGAGCGCGCTGGTGGGCCAGATGTACGACTGCTTCCCGGCCGAGGGCGTCTACCGGGTGCGCAGGCCCGGCCACTGGATCTTCGCCGGGACGAAGGGGCGGCGCTTCCCCGGGCTCGTGGGCGTGGAGACCGACCGGGTGTCGCCGGGCTCGCCCGGCAACGTGAAGGTGCTGGCCGAGTCGCCGTTCTCGTGCGGCGGCCGGTCGAGTGTCACGCACAGCACGTACTACACCGCGCCGAGCGGGGCCGGGGTGTTCGCCTCGGGCACGATGCGCTGGGTGTGCGCGCTGAAGGGCAGGGGCTGCGGCCACGGCGTCACCGGGCCCGCCGCCGCCTTCACCCGCCGTGCCACCGTCAACCTGCTGACCAGGTTCGCCAAGGGCCCGGCGGGAGACCCTCAGGAGCGGTGAGACATGGCCAGCTCCACGGCCGCCCGCCACCGCTCATAGGCCGCGTCGTCCCGCTCGCCCGGCTCGAACCGCCGGTCGAGATGCCACGTCTTGCGCAGCTCGGCCCGCGACCCCCACACGCCCGCCCCCAGCCCGGCCAGGAACGCCGCCCCGAGCGCCGTCGTCTCCTGGACGGCGGGCCGCTCCACGGCCGTGCCGAGCTGGTCGGCCTGGAACTGCATGAGCAGGTCGTTCGCGCTGGCCCCGCCGTCGGCCTTGAGCACCGGCACGGACCCGCTCGTCATCGACTCCACCACATCGCGCACCTCGAACGCGATCGCCTCCAGCGTGGCCCTGACCAGGTGCGCCCGCGTCGTGCCGCGCGTGAGGCCGCTGATCAGCCCCCGCGCCTCGGGGTCCCAGTGCGGCGCCCCCAGCCCGGTCAGCGCGGGCACGAACACCACGCCGCCGCTGTCGGGCACCGTACGCGCCAGGGCCTCCGACTCCGGCGCCGTCCCGATCAGCCCGAGCCCGTCGCGCAGCCACTGCACCGCCGCGCCGGTCACGAAGATCGACCCCTCCAGCGCGAACGTGCGCTCGCCGTCCGGCGTCTGCCAGGCCACCGTGGTCAGCAGCCCCGAGTCCGGGCGGACGATCTCCCCGCCCAGGTTGGCCAGCACGAACGAGCCCGTGCCGTAGGTGCACTTCACGTCGCCCACGTCGAAGCACGTCTGCCCGAACAGCGCCGCCTGCTGGTCGCCGGCCACCCCGCTGATCGGCAGTTCGAGCCCGAGGAACGCCGACGGCTCGGTGTGCCCCAGCGGCCCGTAGTTGGGCACGATCTCCGGCAGTGCCTCCATCGGCACCCCGAACAGCTCGCACAGCTCGGGTTCCCAGGCGCCGGAGCTCAGGCCGTACAGAAGGGTGCGTGAGGCGTTGGACGGGTCGGTCACGTGCCGCGCGCCCGCCGTGAGCCTGGCGATCAGGTAGGAATCCACCGTCCCTACGGCCACATTTCCGGACGTGACGCCTTCCCACACCCCGGGGTCGTGCCCGGCCAGCCAGGTGAGTTTCGTCGCGGTGAAGTACGGGTCCAGGCGCAGCCCGGTCAGCTCCGACACCCGCCGCTCGTGCCCCGCCGCGCGCAGCCGCCCGCACACCTCGGCCGTGCGGCGGTCCTGCCAGACGATCGCCCGGCGCGGCGCGGCCAGCGTGCGCCGGTCCCACAGCACGGCGGTCTCACGCTGGTTGGTGAGGCCCAGGCAGGACGGCTCGGAGGAGGCCCCGCGCAGCGCCGTGGCGCAGGCCGCCAGGGTGGCCTGCCAGATGTCCTCGGGGTTGTGCTCGACCCGGCCGGGCCGGGGAAAATGCTGGGCGAACTCCTCGTACCCCTTGGATGTGATCTGCCCGTTCTCGGCGACGATGAGCGCGGTGACCCCGGTCGTCCCGGCGTCGATGGCCAAAACACTCACGAAAAATCCTCCTGCCGAGGGTTTGTTTTGCGAGCCTGGCGTTTGGTCTAGACCACTCCCTGTGAGGGCGGGCACAATGCGAGTCTGACATCAAGGTCTGGTTCGTGACCCCTATCGGGAGGAACCCGCCATGCGCATTGGAGTGCTCACCGGAGGCGGCGACTGCCCCGGCCTCAACGCCGTGATCAGGGCAGTGGTCCGTAAGGGGGTGAGCGTCTACGGACACGAGTTCGTCGGATTCCGCGACGGCTGGCGCGGTCCCCTGGAGGGTGACACGATGCCCCTCGACATTCAGGCCGTGCGGGGCATCCTGCCACGTGGCGGGACCATTCTGGGCTCCTCCCGCACCAACCCGATAAAGATCGAGGGCGGTGTCGACCGGATCAAGGAGAATCTGCTCGCCACCGGCGTCGACGCGTTGATCGCCATCGGTGGCGAAGACACCTTGGGCGTCGCCAAACAGCTCTACGACCGCGAGGTCAACGTCGTGGGCGTGCCCAAGACGATCGACAACGACCTTTCGGGCACCGACTACACCTTCGGCTTCGACACCGCGGTCAACATCGCGATGGAGGCCATCGACCGGCTGCACACCACGGCCGAGTCCCATCACCGCGCGCTCATCTGTGAGGTCATGGGCCGGCACGCGGGCTGGATCGCCCTGCACGCGGGCATGGCGGGCGGCGCCAACGTGATCCTCATCCCGGAGAAGCCGTTCGACATCGACCGGGTCTGCGAATACGTGGAGTCGCGCTTCCGCACCCGCTACTCGCCGATCATCGTGGTCGCCGAGGGAGCGCACCCGATCGAGGGCCAGATGGAGCTGCAGGCGGGCACGCTCGACGCCTTCGGCCACGTCCGGCTGGGCGGCATCGGCGAGGTGCTGGCCAAGGAGATCGAGAAGCGCACCGGCAAGGAGGCCCGCACCACGGTGCTCGGCCACATCCAGCGCGGCGGCACCCCGACGGCCTACGACCGGGTGCTGGCCACCAGGTTCGGGCTGCAGGCCATCGACGCGGCCCACGAGGGCGACTACGGCAAGATGGTCGCGCTGCGCGGCACCGACATCGTGCGCGTCGGCCTCGACGAGGCGACGGCCGAGCTCAAGACCGTGCCGGTGTCGCGTTACTCGGAGGCCGAGGTGTTCTTCGGCTGAGGCTGAAGCCGGGGCCGGGGCCGGCTGAAGCTGGCTGAAAGCGGCCTGCAAGCGCGTGGCCGTACCTTCAGGACAGCGGGGTCACCGCTACGACCCCCCTCAGGGTACGGCTTGCGCCGCAGCGAGTCGGCGGCCCACCTTGCGTCGCAAGCCGTACCTAGGAGATAGCTCAACCGCGGGGCGTGCCGAAGAGATCCACTTCCGGCGCGCCCTCGTCGCGTCCGCGCAACCGCTCCCTGAACTCGGCCTCGCTGCGCAGCTCCTTCTCCGTCGGAGACAGGATGACGGTCAGCAGCAGCCCCACCGTGATCACACTGATGCCGACGATGAGCGGCAGCAGGAAGTCGATGGCCTTGGCCCCCTGAACGGGCACCATGTCCGCGTGCGCCGACACCGACAGCGAGAACATCCCCGTGTAGTGCATCCCCGAGACCGCCACACCCATGACCAGCGCCGCACCGCCGATCTTGAGTGCCCCGCTGACCCGTATCGTGAACCACAGCGCCACCGTCGCCGCCACCACCGCGATCAGCACGGACAGTGCGACGACCAGCGGGTCGTAGGAGACGAGGGCGGACATGTTCATCGCGTACATGCCCAGGTAGTGCATGGACGCCACGCCGAGCCCGGTCAGCAGGCCGCCGCCGAGCAGGAAGACCGATCGCTCACCGCCGTGGGCGGCGAGGAAGAGGCCCATCGCCACGAACACGACCGCGATGAGCGCGGACAGGGCCGTGAGCGGCACGTCGTAGCGGATGACCGAGCCGCTCACCGAGAAGCCCAGCATGGCGATGAAGTGCATCGTCCAGATACCCGTGCCGCCGATCGCGATGGCCGCCCCGACGAGCCAGAACTTGGCCTCACGCCCCCCGATGAGCCGGGCTCTGGACGTCAGTAACAGCCCGAGCATGGAGCCCACGCTCGAGATGATGTACGCGGTCACGGGCGTGAAAAGCCCAAAAGAAAAATGGTCGATCGGCGACATAACCCCACCCATCCCTTACGCACCGATAAGGGAGTATGAACAGGGAGTCGCCGCGTGCGCAACTACCTTCTGCGAACCTGCATCGCCTGCTGGCGCGGCAATTGCGTCACGGGAGCGGGGTAGGCGAGCTGTTGCTCCTGCTGGTTCGTACGGCGCCGCAGCTCCAGCCTGGCGACGAGCTCCGCGTCCTCGTGCAGTTCCTCCTCCGAGGGCGACAGGATCACCATGAGGAGCATGGTCAGCGTGATCAAACTGATAACGGTCATGAGGGGCACGAGGAAGTCGAGGGCGTCGGCGCCCATGACCATGCCGGGCTCGGCATCGACCGTGACGTGCATGGCGTACATGCCGGTGTAGTGCATGCCGGACACGGCCACGCCCATGACGAGGGCGGCGCCACCGATCCAGATGGGCTTCTTGACCCGCAGGGTGAACCAGAGCGCGACCGTGGCGGCGACCACGGCGATGGCCACCGAGGCGGCCACGGTGACGCGGTCGTAGCTGACGTGGGCGGACATGTTCATCGCGTACATGCCCAGGTAGTGCATGGACGCCACGCCGAGCCCCGTCAGCAGGCCGCCCCCGAGCAGCGCCAGGACCCGGCCGCGGCCGTAGGAGACCAGGAACAGGCCGGTGCCCACGACCACGATGGCGACGAGCGCCGAGGCCGCGGTGAGCCAGACGTCGTACTTGATCTGGGTGCCCTCCACCTGGAAACCCATCATCGCCACGAAGTGCATGACCCAGATGCCCGTGCCGCCGATGGAGATGGCGGCCCCCAGCAGCCAGCGCACCCGCGCGCCGCCCCGGGAGGCGTGCGCCTGCGCGGTGAGCCGCAGGCCGAGCATCGACCCGATGGTCGACATCACGTACGCGAGCAACGGTGTCAGCAAACCGTAGGTGAAATGATTCACGGCGGTGGTCATCTATCGGTTCCTTGTATTTAGGGGTTCACGGATTGTGCCATCTCGGACATCCGTTTCGCATGGATACTGCAACTATCTGTCAACTTGACTGTCGGGAACATGAGAAGGGCTCATGGCTATCGAGGGGCCGTTCTGGCGGGCGATCGCCGTCTTCCGCGTGGCGTCGCTGGTGTACGCGGCCGTGCTCATGTTCCAGTACCGCGGCTACGAGGAGCCGGTGCTCGGCTGGCTGGTGATCGGCGTGATGGCGCTGTGGACGGCGGGGGCCACGTTCGCCTATTCGGTGGCCGCGCTGCGCCGGTGGCCGCTGCTGGCGATGGACCTGCTGGTGGCGATGGCGTGCCTGCTGGCCTCCCCGTATGTCGAGGGCGCCAGTCAGGGCGCGGCGGGGATCATGCCGGTGCCCGCGACCTGGGTGGCGGCGCCCGTACTGGCCTGGGCGGTGCACGGCGGCCGGCGCGCGGGCGCGGTGGCGGCGGCCGTCGTCGCGGCGGGCGACCTGTGGCTGCGCGTCCGCGCGCCCGACGTGCCCATCCTGATCAACGGCGCGGTGTTGCTGTTCCTGTCAGGGGTCGTGGTCGGGCACGTGGCCCGGCTGGCCAAGCAGGCGGAGGCGCGCATGCAGCGGGCCATCGAGATGGAGGCCGCCCAGCGCGAGCGCGAGCGCCTGGCCCGCGATATCCACGACTCGGTCCTGCAGGTCCTCGCCCTCGTGCAGCGGCGGGGCCGGCAACTCGGCGGCGAGGCGGCCGAGCTGGGGCGGCTGGCCGGCGAGCAGGAGGCGGCGCTGCGCGAGCTCGTCTCCGCGGGCCCCGCGCCGCCGGAGGGCACGACCGACCTGCGCACCCTTCTCGCCCGGCACCGCTCGCCCGAGGTGACGATCTCGACCCCCGCCACGCCCGTGCTGCTGCCCGCCGAAGCGGCCGGGGCGGTCGCGGCGGCCGTCGGCGCGGCCCTGGACAACGTGCGCGCCCACTGCGGACCCGGGGCGCGGGCGTGGGTGCTCGCGGAGTCGGACGACGGCGCGGTCACGGTCGGCGTCAGGGACGACGGGCCCGGCATTCCGGACGGGCGGCTGGCGGAGGCGCACGCCGCCGGGCGCATGGGCGTCGCCCGCTCCATCCGGGGCCGGATCGCCGACCTGGGCGGGACGGTCTCCATCGTGAGCGTCCCCGGCCAGGGCACAGAGGTCGAAATCAGGCTGCCCGTCTAGAGTTGCGGCATGGTGGTGCGGGTCATGGTGGTGGACGACCATCCCATGTGGCGTGACGGGGTCGCCAGAGACCTCGCCGAGGCCGGTTACGAGGTCGTCGCCACCGTGGGGGAGGGGCGGCAGGCGGTCCGGGTGGCCGCGGCGGTGCTGCCCGACGTCGTGGTGCTCGATCTGCGGCTGCCCGACATGCCGGGCCCCGCGGTGGCCGCCCGGCTGGCCGGGGTGGAGCCGGCGCCCAGGGTGCTGGTGTTGTCGGCCAGCGCCGAGCAGGACGACGTCCTGGAGGCCATCAAAGCTGGCGCGTCAGGATATTTGGTCAAATCGGCGAGCCGGGAGGAGTTCCTCGACGCCGTCCGGCGCACCGCCGATGGCGACGCCGTGTTCACGCCTGGCCTGGCCGGGCTCGTGCTCGGCGAATACCGCCGGCTGGCCGCCCGTCCGGCCCACGCCGCCGAGACGCCGCGGCTGACCGAGCGCGAGACCGAGGTGCTCAGGCTGGTCGCCAAGGGCCTGTCCTACCGGCAGATCGCCGAGCGGCTGGTGCTCTCCCACCGCACCGTGCAGAACCACGTCCAGAACACTTTGGGCAAGCTGCAGTTGCACAACCGGGTGGAGCTGGTGCGATATGCGATAGAGCAGGGCCTCGACGCGGACTAAACTCGATGGGTCACGACGTTGCGACCAACGCGTCCTTTCCCTGTCTCTCCCCGGAGGTTCCACCATGACGATGTCCGCCCTGGGCGAGCCGTGCGTTCTGCTCAAGCTGGGCGAGATCGTCCTCAAGGGCAAGAACCGCGAGCTGTTCGAACGCCGCCTGATCAGCAACATCCGCGACGCGCTCCAGTCGGTCGACGTCAAGGTCGACGTGCGCAAGCGGCACGGCGTCATCGCGATCTTCCTGCCCGAGGGCGCCACCGCCGAGCAGGCCGAGGCCGTGGCCCAGCGCGTCGCCGACGTGCCGGGGCTGGTCTGGATCCACCGCGCCTGGCGGGTCGCCAAGGACCCGGAGACCGTGCTGAAGGCCGGCCTCGAGCTGGTCGGCGAGAGCGAGGAGGCCAAGCGCGGCGCCCGCTTCGCGGTCCGCTCCCGCCGCCGCGACAAGCGCTTCCCGATGCACTCCAACGAGCTCGACCGCTACGTCGGCGGCGCCATCAACGACGAATACGGCCTGCCCGTCGACCTGAAGAACCCCGAGCTGACGGTGTTCATCGAGGTCGACAGGGACGAGGTGTTCATCTTCACCGGCGGCATCCCCGGCCAGGGCGGCCTGCCCGTCGGCAGCAGCGGCCGGGCGCTGGTGCTCATGTCGGGCGGCATCGACTCGCCGGTGGCGGCGTACCGGATGATGCGGCGCGGGCTGCACGTCGACTTCCTGCACTTCTCCGGCATCCCGTTCACCACCTCCGAGTCGATCTACAAGGCCTACGCGCTGGTCAGGAAGCTCGACAGGTTCCAGGGCAGGTCGCGCCTGTGGGTGGTGCCGTTCGGCAAGGCGCAGCAGTCGATCCGCAACTCGGGCCAGGACCGGCTGGCCGTGATCGCGCAGCGGCGGCTCATGCTGAAGACGGCCGAGGAGGTCGCCCACCGCATCCGCGCCGCCGCGCTCATCACCGGTGACGCGCTCGGCCAGGTGTCCTCCCAGACCCTGACCAACATCACCGCCCAGGACAACGCGGTCGAGCTGCCCATCCTGCGGCCGCTGGTGGGCTGGGACAAGACCGAGATCATGGCCGAGGCCCGGCGCATCGGGACACTGGAGATCTCCGAGCTGCCCGACGAGGACTGCTGCTCCCTGCTGGCGCCCAAGCGCGCCGAGACCCGGGCCAAGATCGAGGACCTGAAGCAGATCGAGAAGCGGCTCGACGCCGAGGAGCTGTGCGTGCAACTCGCCGACTCGATCCAGGAGTACACGCTGTAGTCAGGCGTCCACCTTGAACGGGTCGTGCTCGGCCAGCAGCTTGTCCAGCCTGGCCTGGTCGACGCGGTTGCTGACCTCGGCCTGCTCCTGCCGGTCGCGCACGACCTTGCACAGGGTGATGGTCGAGGTGACGACGTACAGCATGCCGAGCCCGAGGAACGCCCTGATCCACCCTTCGGTGGGCAGGTAGATCAGGGCGATCACCACAGAGGCCAGCGAGACGGCGAACGACAGGACGGCCTGGATGTAGAACGCCGCGGTGTTGGTGGGCTTGATGGGCTTCGTCATGCGGGCATCGTCCCGCCGCGCCGGAGCCCGGCGCATGGGGTCTCGTACTCAAGTTACTCATGAGTACGTTCGCCCGCGCGATGGATCAGACGGTGACCGCGCCCGCCGCCCGCTTGCCCAGCAGCGCCGGGAAGTCGTTCATGACCTGGGCCAGCTCACCCAGGTCGGCGTCCACCAGCGCCTGCGGGCCGTCGCAGAGCGCCTGCTCGGGCTGCGGGTGCACATCGATGATCACGCCGTCGGCGCCCACCGCGATCGCGGCCCGGGTCAGCGGCAGCACCAGGTCGCGCCGGCCGCCCGAGTGCGACGGGTCCACGATCACCGGCAGGTGCGACAGGCGCTGCGCCGTCGGGACCGCCGAGACGTCGAGCGTGTTGCGGGTCGCCGTCTCGAACGTCCGCAGGCCCCGCTCGCACAGCACGATGTCGAGGTTGCCGCGCTGGGCGATGTACTCGGCGGCCATCAGCCACTCCTCGATCGTGGAGCTCATGCCGCGCTTGAGCATCACCGGCCGCCCCGCCTCGCCGACGGCCTGCAGCAGCGCGAAGTTCTGCATGTTGCGGGTGCCGACCTGCAGCATGTCGGCGTACGTGGCCACCAGCTCCACGTCCCTGGCGTCCACGACCTCCGTCACGATCGGCAGCCCGGTCTCCTCGCGCACGTCCGCCAGGATCCGCAGCCCCTGCTCGCCCAGCCCCTGGAAGGCGTACGGCGACGTACGCGGCTTGAACGCCCCGCCGCGCAGCAGCACCGCCCCCGCCGCCTGCGCCATCCTGGCCGCGCCGAGGGTCTGCTGGTGGGTCTCCACCGCGCACGGCCCCGCGATCAGCGTCACGGTGTCGGGGCCGATCGGCACGCCGCCCACGTGGACGGTGGAACGTTCCGGGTGGTTCTCCCTGCTGACCAGCTTGTACGGCGTGGACACGCGCATCACGTCGCGCACCCCGCCCATGCCGCGCAGGCCGGCCGCGTCGAGCTGCGTCACGTCGCCGACCAGGCCGACGATCGTGCGCCGTACCCCCTTGCTGACGAAAGCCTCGACTCCGGCCGCCTGGGCGACCTCCACGATCGACGCCAGATCCTCCGCGGTGGCCTCGGGCCCCATGACGATCACCATCTGCTGCTCCTCAATTCGCGTGTTGAAAGTCCGGAAAACACGAAAGGCCCCGGGTCCAGTGGACCCGGGGCCTTTCGTTCGCCTGTCTGCTAGCGCAGCGTCAGATGGCGAACGGACTCGGGTCCGTCGCCATACCAAAACAGCCACGCGGTGCGCATAGCTCGTAATGGTAGCGCACCGCACCCGCTCGCGAGGCACGGGCGGGGCGATGGCAGGATGGCCCAAGACGCGAGATCGGTGAGGGGAGTGATCGTGGAGGAGTCGCGCCTGCCTCCAGGCCAGTACGTCCCGCGCGGCCGACCCGTGATCCATTACGGCAGGGTTCCCGTCTTCAAACCGGAGAGCTGGGACTTCATGGTCTTCGGCGCCACCGCCTCGGGAGAGGAGCACCGGATCCCCTGGAGCGACTTCGAGCAACTGCCCCGCAGCACGCGCGTCGCCGACTTCCACTGCGTCACCAAGTTCTCCCTCATGGCCAACGAGTGGCGCGGCGTCACCCCGGCCACGATCATGGCGGCCGTCCCGCCCGACCCCGGCGTACGGCATGTGATGATCTGGGCCGAATACGGCTACGGCGCCAACCTGCGCATGGCCGACTTCGCGGCGCCCGACACGCTGTTCGCCATGGAGCTCGACGAGAAGCCGCTCAGCCCCGACCGCGGCTTCCCGCTGCGGATCGTGGTGCCGCACCTGTACGCGTGGAAGAGCGTCAAGTGGGTGCGCGGCATCGAATACCTGCTGGAGGATCGCCGGGGCTTCTGGGAGGAGCGCGGCTACCACAACATCGCCGACCCCTGGCGCGAACAGCGCTACTCCTACCAGGAAGAACCCGGCGAGGGACCCCCCTAGACTTCACTCCGGGTTTTCCCCCGGACACACTCTGTTCTTGGCTACGGTGGCCCGCATGCTGACCACCGTGTGCGTGGCGCTGTCCTCCCTGACCTTCCTCCTGGGCTACGGCCTCGCCCGCGTCTCGTGGCGCCGCCACGGGCGGCAGGAGGAGCGCAGGAAGGACGAGGCGACGTTCACCACCCTGCACATCTGCGCGCTGGCCGCCCCGGCCCTGCGCGCGGGGCTCGACCGCGACTCCGCCCGCAAGGCCGTACGCCATCTGCACACCCTGCTCGGCACCCACGCCGTCGCGATCACCTCGACCGACGCCGCGCTGGCCTGGGACGGGCCGTGCACGGACGACGTGCTCACCTACGCCCGCGTCACGCTGGCCGCCGGGCACACCCGGGTGTTCCCGGGGGAGCCGCACGGGGCCGTCGTGGTGCCGCTGACCGTGGACGGCACGGTGGTGGGCGCGCTGGCGGCGTTCGACGACGAGGTGAGCGCCGCGCTCGTGCGTACCGTCACCGAGGTCGGCCGCTGGGTCTCCGGTCAGCTCGAACTGGCCGACCTCGACGCCTCGCGGCGGCGCGCGATGGAGGCCGAGATGCGAGCCCTGCGCGCCCAGATCTCGCCGCACTTCGTCTACAACGCGCTCACGACGATCGCCTCGTTCGTCCGTACGAACCCCAAGCGGGCCCGCGAGCTCCTGCTCGACTTCGCCGACTTCTCCCGGTACGCCCTGCGCAGGGCCCACGACTTCACCACCCTGGCCGACGAGCTGACCTGCGTCGACCGCTACCTGCTCCTGGAACGTGCCAGATTCGGCGACAAACTGCGCTTCAGCATGCAGGTGGCGCCGGAGGTGCTGCCCGTTCCCGTACCGTTCCTGTGCCTGCAACCCCTGGTCGAGAACGCCATCAAACACGGCATGCGCGGCCGCGGC
Organism: Nonomuraea solani; assembly: GCF_900108335.1. Lineage (GTDB taxonomy): Bacteria > Actinomycetota > Actinomycetes > Streptosporangiales > Streptosporangiaceae > Nonomuraea > Nonomuraea solani. The sequence goes on along the minus strand of NZ_FNVT01000005.1, from coordinate 401,427 downwards.
GGCTCCGGCGAGGTGCGCGTCGTCGTCCGCGACGCGGGCCCCGAGGCGCACATCACGGTCGAGGACGACGGCGCCGGCATGGACCCGGAGCGCGCCCGTCGCATGCTCGACGAGGACCCCGCGCGCGAGGGCAGCGGCATCGGGCTGGCGAACGTGGACCTGCGGATGCGCCAGATCTACGGCGACGGCTACGGGCTCGTCGTGGAGACGGCGCTGGGGGCGGGCACCAAGGTGCGGCTGCGCGTGCCCAAGGCCCAACTTGGCTCAATGTAGTCAATTAATTACGCTATGCTGGCGTGCCACTGGTGACCTCTGATTTCATACGGCAGCGTGGTGGACATGCTGAGAGTTCTGGCCGTCGACGATGAAGTGCCCGCTCTGGAGGAGCTGGCCTACCTGCTGCGCCAGGACGACCGAATCGAACACGTCACGACCGCGGCCGACGGCGTCACGGCGCTCCAGGACATGGTCCAGATGATCGGCGGCGGCGAGCGGCTCGACGGGGTCTTCCTCGACATCCGCATGCCCGGGCTCGACGGCCTCGACCTGGCCCGGCTGGTCGGCGGCTTCCCCAGCCCGCCCAGGCTGGTGTTCGTCACGGCGCACGAGGAGTGCGCGGTGCAGGCGTTCGAGCTGGAGGCCGTCGACTACCTGCTCAAGCCCGTCCGCGCCGAGCGCCTGTCCGAGGCCGTACGCCGGCTGGAGGCCGCCTCCGCGCCCGCCCCCGAGCCCGGCCAGGACGACGTCATTCCCGTGGAACTGGGCGGGCGCACCAGGTTCGTGCCACAGCAGGCCGTCTGGTTCGCCGAGGCCAAGGGCGACTACGTGCGCCTGCACACCGTGGACGGCAGCTACCTCGTGCGCATGTCACTGGCCGCGCTGGAGCGGCGCTGGTCGGACGCCGGGTTCATCCGCATCCACCGCAGCACGCTGGTCTCGGCGCGGCACGTCAGCGAGCTGCGGTTCGAGGGCGGGCGGGTGACACTCACGGTCGGCACCGAAACACTGCAGGTCAGCCGCCGGCACAGCCGGCAGGTGCGGGAGCAGCTCGTACGCCAGCACAGGGGCGTCATCTCGTGACGGGCCGCCAGCGCGGAGATGTCATCTGGTGAATGGGCCTCCCGACATGGCGGCGGCCATCGTCGCCCGGTAGTTACGGCGGGTGCTGCTGACCGCCGGCGCCGTCGCCGGCCCGCCCGTGGGCGTCCCGGCGCTCGCCCAGCGGATGCCCGCCCCCTGGCTCTGGGCGGCGCTCTCACTGGCCGCGCAGGGAGCGTGGATGGAGTTGGCCGTGCTGCGGTTCGGGCGAGCAGAGTAGCTGGAGAGACGACCGTGCCGCAGCTCAGACGGGCGGAGCGGCCGGAGAGATGACCGTCGCGGTGCTGACCGCAATCGCCTTCGTGCCGGGTTCTGGGCGTCATGGTGGGTGCCGCGCATCCACGCCGCGCCGCCCTGGCGCTCTCTCGTGGCCCCACAGGTGCTGCTGGCCGTGTTCTGGCCATGCCGCCCTGTACGGCGTTCTGGGGCACGTGCGCGTGTCCGGTGTCGTGGTGGACGAGATCGTGCTGCCACTGCCCGCCAGGGTGCTTCCCGGGGCTCCTGGAGAGGCGCTCACGGGATCGCTGGCGGCTGAGACGTTCGCGGCGCCCTTCCGGGCTACGTCCGGGGGCGTCCTCATGGCCATGGGGGCGCGGTGTCGGCCTGCCCGACGTGGGCGGAGGTGCGCTCCTTCCACGGCGCCGTGGCGGCGGTGCTGCCGGCCCGCGACCGGCCCGCGACCGGCCCGCGACCGGCCCGCGTGGCGGCCGGGTTCGCGCTCGGAGGGGGCGTGACGGCAGTGCTTGTGATCGGCGAGTGGGCAGGCGTGAACATGGGGGTGTTCGCTTCCTACCCCGCATCGGTCGCCGTGCCGGTCTCGTTTGCCGTGATGGTAGTGATTTCCCTGGTCACACCGGGTCGGAAGCCGCACGGAGTGGGCTGGATGATGGCCAGGATGCACTTGCCGGGGCATCTTGCAGGCCCAGGAACCTACCGTTCGTCGCCCCCCGAAGACCGCTCATCTCAATAGCACTCTCCGTATACCGATGACTACAGACCGTTCAACGCGCTGACCGTAAACAGGGTTTCGCCCACATGATCGCGACCGTAGTGTTTCGCCCATCGGAAAGCCACCGCGGCGCATCGGGGGGGACGAGCCGAAAGGCTCACAGCAGGTCTGATGCGCCGACTTCACCGGTGACCACGCAGGTCACCGCGGCTGTCGGGCCCTCGACCGGGGGGTTGGGCCCGTCAGTCGGATCCGTGAAGGGGCGCCCGCCGAGGCCACCGGTCTCGACGTCGCGATCCGGCCTTCGGGGGCGGCCGGATCGCGCTAGCGGGCGCCCCTATCACGGTTCCTCTCCCACTCGGGGTTTTATCCCCCATTGCGGGACCTTCGCCCTTCGGGACCTTGCGGTCATTCCGGGCGGTCATTCCGATGCGTGGTCGGACGTCGGGCGGTCAGCCGGGGCTTTGTGGTCAGCCGTCGCGCAGTTTCTTCAGCAGGGCGATGTCCTCGGCGTGCTGCGGCGCCTTGCCCGGCGTCTCGATGCAGAGCGGCACGCCCGCCACCGCCGGGTGGCGCATGAGGAGGCCGAACGCCGGGGCGCCGATGTGCCCGGCCCCGATGTTCTCGTGGCGGTCCTTCTTCGCGCCGCACACGTCCTTGGAGTCGTTGGCGTGGATCAGCTTGAGCCGCCCGGGCGCGATCTTGTGCAGGGCGTCGAACGTCTCCCGTACGCCGTCCTCGGTGGCGAGGTCGTGCCCGGCGGCGAAGGCGTGGCAGGTGTCGAGACAGATGTTGGCCCGCGGGTGCCAGTCGAGTGCCGCCAGATAGGGCTCCAGGTCCTGGACGGTCGCGCACAACATCGCGCCCTGGCCCGCCATCGGCTCCAGCAGCAGGTCGGGCCCGCCGTCGGGGATCTCGTCGAGCAGCGGCACCAGGTTCTCCCGCAACTGGCGCAGCGCGTCGTCGCGCGACTGCGTCACCGCCGAGCCGGTGTGCACGACGACTCCCTTGGCGCCGGTCTCCACCCCGCGGCGCAGCGTGTGCCGCACGATCGCGATGGAGTTGGCCAGCGTCTCAGGGCTGGGCGAGCCGAAGTTGGCGAGGTAGGGCACGTGGATGAACGTCTCGACGCCGGACTCGGCGAGCTTGGCGTCCTGGTCGGGCTTGCCTTCGGTGAGCGCCCAGCCGCGTGGGTTGGTGACGAACACCTGGATGATCTCGGCGCCGATCTCGGCCATGTATGTGAGGCCGCCCGTCGCCAGGCCGCCCGTCACGGACACGTGTCCGCCGATCAGGGATGTCAGGGTCATGATGCCCTTCAGTGTAGGCGCAGCCACGGACACTTCCGCTGGTCCGCACGCGTACAAAGGTTGCCTCAAATGGTCTTTCGCGCAGGCCGGCAGGGGGAACGCCCTCCCTCGTCCGCAGGACACCAGACCAGGCGTCCGGCTGCAGGCAGGGATGGACGCACAGCCATAGGGGGACACGTTCATGCGCGCCATCGCCATTTCCGCCTTCGGGGCGGATCCGGAGCTCGTGCAGGTGCCGGAGCCGGTGCCGCTTCCGGGCGAGTTGCTGGTACGGATGCGCGCGGCGGGTTACAACCCGGTCGATACGAAGATCGCTAGCGGTGCCATGAAGGACCGGATGTCGCCCCGGTTTCCGCTGATCATGGGGCAGGACGGCGCCGGGGTGGTGGTGGCGGTGGGTGCGGAGGTGAGCCGGTTCCGGCCTGGCGACGAGGTGTACGGCCGGTTCACCGATCCCGCTCGCGGCCTGGGCAGCTATGCCGAGTACGGGGTGGTGGCGGAGGACGGGCCGGTGGCGTACATGCCCGAAGGCATGCTCCCCGAGCAGGCCGCGGCCGTGCCCACCGCCACGGGAACCGCCAGGGACCTGGTCGAGGCGGCCCGCCTGGACGCGGGCCACACGGTCCTGATCGTCGGGGCGACGGGTGGGGTGGGCCAGGCGGCGATCCAGCTCGCGGCCCTGCGGGGAGCGCACGTCATCGCCACCGCCGGGTCCGTCGACGAGGACCTCGTACGCGACCTGGGCGCGGCCGAGACCGTCGACCACACGAGCGACCGCATGAGTGGTCAAGCGGGCGGGCAGGGTGCTGAAGGGCGTGCGGGGGTCCTGGTTGCCGATCAGGTGCGGCGGGTGCGTCCCGAAGGGCTCGACGCGGTGCTCGACCTGGTCGATCTGGCAGGTTCGACCGGGCCCATGGAGGAGCTGTTGCGTCCTGGTGGCGTCATCTGCAGCACCGTGCACGCGCTCGACCCCCACGCCCTGGCGGCGCGCGGGCTGCGTGGTGTGAACGTCATCAACCAGGTCACCGGTCAGATGCTGGCGGAGCTGGCCGGGCTCATCGAGGCGGGCCGGCTGCGGGTGCGGGTGGTGGACCGGGTGCCGCTGGAGGGGGTGCCGGAGGCGTTGCCCGGGTGGGTCGCGGGGCATGCGAAGGGCAAGGCCGTCATCGAGATTGGAGCATGACACGAAAAACACCGGTCATCGGGGTCGCCGGTTGGGAGTTCTCGCGGATGGACCGGGCATGGGGCGCCTGTGTGTACTTCTGACATGCCCGATTCGCTCGACGCCTTCAACGCCCGGTCCCCGTCCGGGGCCGAGGAGGAGCTGCTCACCTGCTGCGCCTCCCGGGTCTTCGCCGGGAAGGTGGCGGCCCTGCGGCCGTACCGCGACCTCGGAGGGCTCACCGCGGCCGCCGAGGCGGCGGTGCGGGAGCTGGACTGGCCCGACGTCCTGGAGGCGCTGGCGGCCCATCCGCGGATCGGGGAGCGGGCCGGCGGCGACGGCCGGGAGGCGTCCTGGTCGCGGCAGGAGCAGGCCGGGGTGGAGGACGAGGTGCGCGTGGCGCTGACCGAGGGGAACCGGGCCTACGAGGAGCGATTCGGGCACGTCTACCTGGTCTGCGCCACCGGGCTGACCGGTACGGAACTGCTCGCCAGGCTCCAGGAGCGGCTGGGCAACTCCGCGGAGCGCGAGCGCGAGGTCGTGCGTGACGAACTGGCCGCGATCACCCGCCTGCGGCTGGGCAAGCTCATGAAGGAGGGGACATGAGCTTCTCCACGCACGTGCTGGACGCGGTCACCGGGCGGCCCGCCGCCGGCGTCCGCGTACGCCTGGAGCACGAGGGCCGGATCGTGGCCGAAGGGCGTACCGACGACGACGGCCGCATCAAGGGCTGGGACCCGGCCGCCGGAGTGCACCGCGTCGTCTTCGACACCGGCGCGTACCTGAAGGAGACGTTCTACCCCGAAGTCGTCATCACCTTCACGGTGACCGACCCCGAGCAGCACTATCACGTGCCCTTGCTGCTCAGCCCGTACGCCTACTCCACCTACCGAGGGAGCTAGATGCCGGTCAAGCTCGGCGCCAACCGCTACGGCAAGGCGGAGACCAGGCTCGTCCGCGTGGTCAGGGACGGCCCGGTGCACCACATCAAGGACATCAGCGTCACCACGTCGCTGTCGGGCGACATGGAGGCCGCCCACCTGACCGGCGACAACGCCGCCGTCCTGCCGACGGACACGCAGAAGAACACCGCGTACGCGTTCGCCCGCCGGCACGGCGTCGGCCAGATCGAAGCGTTCGCCTTGCTGCTGGCCAGGCACTTCGTCGAGTCGCAGCCCTCCATCCACCACGCCAGAGTGGAGATCGACGAGTACGGCTGGCGCCGCGCCGGCCCGCACTCGTTCGTACGCGAGGGCGGCGAGGTGCGCACCTGCCTGGTCCACCACGACAGGGACGGCCGCAGCACCGTCGTGTCGGGCCTGAAGGACCTGGTGGTGCTCAACTCCACGGGCTCGGAGTTCCACGGCTACATCGTGGACGACTACACCACCCTCCAGCCCACCACCGACCGCATCCTCGCCACCGCCGTATCCGCCCAGTGGCGCCACACCGGCGATGACTCCGCGTACGAGCCCTCCTACGAACAGGTCAGGAACGCCCTGCTCGACGCCTTCGCCGACACCCACAGCCTGTCGCTTCAGCAGACCCTGTACGCCATGGGCGAGCGCGCCCTCAAATCCGCCCCCGAGATCTGCGAGATCAGGCTCGCCATGCCGAACAAGCATCACTTCCCGGTCGACCTGTCCCCGTTCGGCCTGGACAACGACAACGAGGTCTTCTACGCCGCCGACCGCCCGTACGGACTCATCGAGGGCGGCGTGCTGCGCGAGGACGCACCTGACGCCGGATTCGCCTGGGAGTAGGGGAAATGGACTTTTTGCGGCCCACGACGTGGGAGGAGGCGCTGGCCGCCAAGGCGGACCAGCCGGAGGCGGTGCCCATCCAGGGCGGTACCGACGTGATGGTCGAGCTCAACTTCGACGTGCGCAGGCCCGTGGCGCTGCTCGACCTCACTCAGGTGGCCGAGCTGCGAGAGTGGAGCATGACGGGCGGGCACTGCCGGGTGGGGGCGGCGGTGCCGTACACGATGGTGATCGAGGAGCTGGCCGGGCCGCTGCCGGGGCTGGCACAGGCGTCGCGCACGGTCGGCTCGCCGCAGATCCGCAACCGCGGCTCGGTCGGCGGCAACCTGGGCGCGGCCTCGCCCGCGGGCGACAGCCATCCGCCGCTGCTGGCCGCCGGGGCGGTGGTCGAGGTGGAGTCGCGCGAGCGCGGCGTCCGGATGATCCCGGCCGCCGAGTTCTACCTCGGGGTCAAGCGCAGCGCGCTGGAGCCGGACGAGCTGATCAGGGCCGTACACGTGCCGCCCGCCACCGGCCCCCAATACTTCTCCAAGGTCGGCACCCGCAACGCCATGGTGATCGCGGTGTGCTCGTTCGCGATCGCGCTGCACCCGCGCGAGCGGCGGGTCGGCACGGGCATCGGCTCGGCCGCGCCCACCCCGCGCCGGGCGCTGGAGGCCGAAGAGCTGCTCGCCGCCGAGCTCGACTGGGAGGCGCCGCTCGACCCCGCGCTGCTGCGGCGCTTCGGCGACCTGTGCGCGCGGGCCGCCGCGCCGATCGACGACGTGCGCGGCACCGCCGCCTATCGCGTGCACGCCATCGGCGTGATGGCCCGCCGCACGCTCACCTGGGCCTGGAACGACCATCTGGGAAAGAGGGCCGCCTGATGCGCGTCCATCTGGGAAGGAGGGCCGCCTGATGCGGGTCACGTTCACCGTCAACGGCCGCGAGGAGAGCGCCGAGGACGTCTGGGAGGGCGAGAGCCTCCTGTACGTCCTGCGCGAGCGCCTCGGCCTGCCCGGCTCCAAGAACGCCTGCGAGCAGGGCGAATGCGGCTCGTGCACGATCTACCTCGACGGCGTGCCGGTCTGCGCCTGCCTGGTCGCCGCCGGGCAGGCCGAGGGCCGGCGGGTGCGTACCGTCGAGGGCCTGGCCGACGGCGGCCGCCTCGACCCGGTGCAGGAGGCGTTCGTGGAGTGCGGGGCCGTGCAGTGCGGCTTCTGCACGCCCGGACTGCTCGTCCAGGCCCACGACCTGCTCGAACGCGTGCCGCGGCCGTCGGACGGCGAGATCAGGGAGGCGCTGGCGGGCAACCTGTGCCGGTGCACCGGCTACGAGAAGATCCTCGACGCGGTACGGCTGGCCGCCGCGCGCAAGGCGGGCGCCGAATGAGCGTCCTCATCGAGAACGTCGCCATCGCCCCGGTCGCCGGCCCCGAGATCGAATCCGGATATATCCGGATCGAGGGCGACCGGATCGCCGCGCTGGGCCCCGGCCCAGCGCCCGCCGAGGCGGCCGGAACCCGCATCGACGGCACCGGCTGCCTGGCCACCCCCGGCCTGGTCAACACCCACCACCACCTCTACCAGTGGGCCTCACAGGGGCTCGCGCAGGACGCGACCCTGTTCGAGTGGCTGGTGGCGCTCTACCCCGTCTGGGCCGCCATGGACGCCGAGGTCGTCGGCGGCGCGGCCACCGCCGGGCTGGGCTGGCTGGCCCTGTCGGGCTGCACCACCTCCAGCGACCACCACTACCTGTTCCCCAAGGGCAGGGGCGACCTGCTGGCCGCCGAGATCGAGGCCGCCCGCGCGGTGGGGCTGCGGTTCCATCCGGCGCGCGGCTCCATGGACCTGGGCGAGTCGAAGGGCGGGCTGCCGCCGGACGTCGTGGTCGAGGAGCTGGACGACATCCTGGCCGCCACCACCGAGGCCGTGGACACCTACCACGACCCGTCGTTCTCCTCGATGCTGCGGGTCGCGGTCGCGCCGTGCTCGCCGTTCTCCGCCAGTGGCGAGCTGATGAAGCAGTCCGCCGCCCTGGCCAGGGCCAAGAGTGTACGCCTGCACACCCACGTCGCCGAGACCCTCGACGAGGACGAGCACTGCCTGGAGCGGTTCAAGATGCGGCCCGTCGACTACATGGAGGAGCTGGGCTGGCTGGGCCCCGACGTGTGGCTGGCCCACACCGTGCACCTCAGTGACGGCGACATCGGCAAGCTGGCCGCCACCGGCACCGGTTCCGCGCACTGTCCCTCGTCGAACGGGCGCCTCGGGGCGGGCATCGCCCGCGTGTCCGAAATGCTCCGCCGGGGGGTCAACGTCGGGATCGGCGTGGACGGCAACGCCTCGTCCGAGCTGACGCCGCTGGCGGGGGAGATGCGGCAGGCCCTGCTGTTCCAGCGCGCCCGCTACGGCCCCGCCGCCCTCACCGCCCGCCAGGCCCTGGAGCTGGCCACGCTGGGCGGCGCCCGCAACCTGGGCAGGGAGGCCGAGCTGGGCACCCTGGAACCGGGCAAGCTGGCCGACCTCGCGCTGTGGCGGATCGACGGCCCGTACACCGCCGCCGTCACCGACCCGGTCTGCGCGCTGGTCTTCGGGCCCCCGCCGCCGCTGGCCCGGGTCCTGGTCGGCGGCCGGACCGTGGTGGCCGACGGCGAACTCCAGACCGTGGCCCAGGACGAGGCCGGGCGCGCCGGGGCCGAGGCGCACCGGCGGCTGCTGCGGCTCGCCGAGGAGCGAGGGGTCACCGCCGCGAAGGAGATCCATCGTGACCATTAAGGTGTGAATGTTCGGAATGGAGCATGAAAGGCGGACCCGTGTCGGCGGAACTCCCAGACGAGCGGCTGGCGCAGCTCAAGACCACCTTCGCCGCGATCGACACCGACGGCGACGGCTACATCAGCGAGACGGAGCTGAAGCGGCACTTCCCCGACCTGCCGGCCGAGGCGCTCGGGGCGATGAGCCAGGATGCCGACTCCGACCAGGACGGACGCTACTCCTTCGAGGAGTTCATCCGGACGGTGTCATAGACAGCACCCGCTCCAGCGGGGTCCGGAAGCGGGGCGTCACCCGGACATCGCCGAGCCAGGCGGCCAGCCCGGCCGCCTCGGCCTCGATGGCGGTTCGCGCGTCCGCGCCCACGTCTGAGAGCAGCCGCCAGACGATCTCACCGTCGGGCCGCTGCGCCCAGCCGCCCACGACCCGGCCGTCCCACCAGACGGTCGGGCCCACGTTGCCGCTCCGGTCGAACAGCTCGGCCCGATGCGCCTGAGACAGGTACCAGTCGCGGCCCTGCCAGCCCATCGGAGTCGGGTCGAGCGCGGGCAGCAGCGCGGCCCACGGCTCGGGCTCCTGGACCTCCGCCAGATCGTCCGGCAGCACGTGGCCGACGCCCTCGTCCAGCTCGACCGGCACCGCGCCCGTCGCGGCCAGGGCCCGGCGCACGTCCTTGAGGGTCCAGCCGGTCCACCATTTGACGTCGGACTCGGTGCCGGGGCCGAAGGCGGTCAGCCAGCGGCGTACCAGCTCGGCCTGGGCGTCGTGCACGGCCAGCTCGGCGATCTCCGGGGCCAGGTCCCAGCGGTGCGTGCCGTTGACCCAGGTGCCGGAGGCGCGCGCCCGGCGTACCAGCAGGCCGTCCAGCGCCATCACGAACAGCAGCCGGGAGCCGAGGCTCACCACTCCCTCATAGGGCTTGCCCACGGCCACCCTGACCTGCTCGCGCAGCCGCGGCTCCAGCGCGCCCAGCTCCGCCGCCGTCGCCGCGCCCGTCTGGGCCACCGCCTTCAGCACCGCCGCCGCGACGTCGTCGAGGGCCGCCGCGTCCCAGCCGCCCTCCCCGAACGTCTTCAGCATCAACGCGCGCTCCTTGCGGGCGATGGCCAGCCCGGAGGAGTGATGCACGACCGGTACGAGCTCCGCCGGCACCACGAAGATCGTGCGCCGCATCCCGGTCATCCGCACCAGCGTGTGCGCGCTGTACAGGGCCCGCTCGACCGGCTCGGGACCAGGGGCGGCCAGGCGCGCGCCCGCCGACAGGAACACGGTCGCCGGATCGGTGCCGTGCAACGCCACCACGGACGCCGCCGCCTCCTCGGGCGTGGCCGCCTTACGGACCAGCCGATGCCGAAGCCCGAGCCGCGCCTGCCGCTGCCGCGTCGATATCCGCACGAACGCCCCCTATCCGGCCCTGAGCCTAGCTGGAGGGCCACCCACCTGACGACGTGCCGAACCGGCCGGGATGTGATGATGAGTCACGCCTTCCTGCCCGCTCGCACCGGGCAGGAAGGCGTGTCAGGACATTGTTCATCATCAGGTGGGAGTTCGTAGTGGTTCAGCACGTTCTAGTCGCCCCCGACAAGTTCAAGGGGTCACTGACGGCGGCCGAAGTGGCTTCCCGGGTGTCGGCCGGGCTGGGCGTGCCCACGGTCGAGCTGCCGGTGGCCGATGGTGGTGACGGCACCGTGGACGCCGCCGTGGCGGGGGGCTTCGAGCGGGTCGGCATCGAGGTCACCGGGCCCACGGGGGAGCGGATCGCCGCCTCCTACGCCTGGCATCCCACCGACGGCACCGCCGTGGTCGAGCTGGCCGAGGCGTCCGGGTTGCGGCGTCTGCCTGGAGGGCGTGAGCCGTTGACCGCCACCAGTTATGGCACCGGTGAGCTGATCGCGGACGCCGTGCGGCGAGGCGCCAAGCGGGTGGTTCTGGGGCTGGGCGGTAGTGCGTGCACCGATGGGGGCGCGGGCATGGCGCAGGCTCTGGGGGCCCGGTTGCTGGACACCGAAGGTCGCGAGCTGGCCAGGGGCGGGGCCGCGTTGCGGGAGCTGGCGAAGATCGACATGTCCGGGTTCCTCGACGTCTCCGGGGTGGAGTTCGTGGTGGCGAGCGATGTGGACAATCCGCTGCTCGGGCCGCACGGCGCCGCCGCCGTCTACGGGCCGCAGAAGGGGGCCACTCCCGAGGACGTCAAGACGCTGGAGGGGGCGTTGTCGCGGCTGGCGGCCGTGGCGGCCTTCACGCATGGGCTCATGGGGGCGGTCGAGCACGACGACATCCCGCGTGCGATGGGTGTGGCGGGCGCGCCGGGGGCCGGTGCCGCCGGTGGGGTCGGGTTCGCGGCGCTGGCGTTCCTGCACGCCGAGCTGCGGCCCGGCATCGGCTACCTGCTCGACCTGCTGGGGTTCGGTGAGGCCGTCCGGGGTGCGCGGCTGGTGATCACGGGGGAGGGGTCGCTGGACGAGCAGTCGCTGCGCGGCAAGGCACCCGTCGGTGTGGCGCAGGCCGCGGCCAGGGCGGGCGTGCCCGTGGTCGCCGTCTGCGGCCGCCGTACGCTCACCGACGAGCAGGTGCGGGCGGCGGGCATCGAGGCCGCGTACGCCCTGACGGACCTGGAGCCCGACCCCGCCCAATGCATGGCGCAGGCCGGGCCGCTGCTCGAACGCCTCGCCGCCCGGCTCGCCGCCGACCGCCTCCCGGAGGGGGATGGATGACCCGATTCGACCTCGTCGTCAGGTCCCGCAGGACGATCACGCCGGAGGGGGAGCGGCCGGCCGCGGTCGCCGTACGGGGGGAGAAGATCGCCGCCCTGGACGACTACGCCGCGCCGCTGCCCGCCGCCGAGGACATCGACCTGCGCGACCTGGCGCTGCTGCCCGGCCTGGTCGACACGCACGTCCACGTCAACGAGCCCGGACGCACACACTGGGAGGGCTTCGACTCGGCGACCAGGGCGGCCGCCGCGGGCGGCGTCACCACGATCGTGGACATGCCGCTCAACTCCCTGCCGCCCACCGTGAACGTGCCGGCGCTCGACGCCAAGCGGCGCGCCGCGCGCGGGCAGTGCCACGTGGACGTCGGGTTCTGGGGCGGCGCCGTGCCGGGCAACCTCAAGGACCTGGCGCCCCTGCACGAGCGCGGGGTCTTCGGGTTCAAGTGCTTCCTGTCGCCGTCGGGCGTCGAGGAGTTCCCGCCGCTGACCACCTCCGAGCTGCGGGAGGCCCTGACGGAGATCGCCGGGTTCGGCGGGCTGATGGTCGTGCACGCCGAGGATCCGGCGCTGCTGGCGGAGCCGGGCGGGCCGACGTACGGGGAGTTCCTGGCCTCGCGGCCCGGAGCGTCGGAGCGCAGCGCCGTCGAACGGGTCGTCCGGCTGGCCGGCGAGACCGGCGCCCGGGTGCACATCCTGCACGTCTCCAGCGCCGACTGCCTGGACGTGCTGGAGACGGCCAGGGCCGGGGGCGTGGCGGTCACGGCCGAGACCTGCCCGCACTATCTGACGCTGGCCGCCGAGCAGGTGCCCGAAGGCGCGACCGTGTACAAGTGCTGCCCGCCCATCCGCTCCGAGTCCAACCGCGACCTGCTCTGGGACGGGCTGGCCAGGGGCGTGCTGAGCTGTGTGGTGTCGGACCACTCGCCGTCGACGGCCGAGCTCAAGGTGCCCGACTTCGCCGCCGCGTGGGGCGGCATCGCCTCGCTCCAGCTCGGCCTGCCGGCGATGTGGACGGAGGCCGGGAGGAGAGGGTACGGGCTGAGCGACGTGGTCCGCTGGATGTCCGAAAATCCCGCTGCTTTGGCCAATATTTCGGGAAAAGGCGGGATAAAAGTGGGCAATGATGCCGACCTGGTCGCCTTCGACCCCGACGCCGCCCACCTCGTCGACGCCGCCCTCCTCCACCACAAGAACCCAGTCACCCCATACCACGGCCGCACGCTCAAGGGCGTCGTCCTGACCACCTGGCTACGCGGCCGGCCCGTGGACGGCGAGCCGCACGGACGATTCCTCTTGGGAGCGCAGTAGATGTCCCGCTTCACCGATCTGCCCGACCTCGCCCTCCGCGCCCTGGGCGGCTCGGTCGTGGCGGCCAGCGACGAGTCGTTCGCCGAGAAGGAGAGCCTGATCAGGCCGGGGCGGCCGGGCTTCCTGGCGGAGACGTTCGGCAACAAGGGCCAGGTCTACGACGGCTGGGAGACCCGCCGCCGCCGCGAACCCGGCCACGACTGGGCCCTGGTACGCCTCGGCCTCCCCGGCGTGATCCGCGGCGTGGTGATCGACACGGCCTGGTTCAAGGGCAACTACCCCCCGTACGCCTCCGTCGAGGCCACCGCCGTCGAGGGACACCCGTCACCGGCCGAGCTCCTGGCCGCCCCGTGGACGGAGATCGTCCCCAAGACCGGCCTGAAGGGCGACGCCGAGCACCACTTCGACGTCGCCGACGAGACGCGCTACACCCACGTACGGCTCACCATCCACCCCGACGGAGGCGTGGCCAGGCTCAGAGTGCACGGCGAGGTGCGCCCCGACCTGTCCGTCCACGACGGCCTGAGCCTCGACCTGGCCGCGCTCGCGAACGGCGCCCTGGTCACGTCCTGCTCCAACGACTTCTACTCGGCGCCCAACAACGTCATCGCGCCCGGGCTGGCAAGGCACCAGGCGGAGGGCTGGGAGACCGCCCGGCGGCGAGACGACGGCAACGACTGGCTCGTCATCCGGCTGGCCGGGCGCGGCCTCATCAGGCTGGCCGAGATCGACACCACGAACCTGCTGTTCAACGCGCCCGGCCAGGTGTCACTGACCGGGCTGGACGGGGCACGCGAGGTGCCACTCCTGCCGGTGACCCGCCTCCAGCCCGACACCCCGCACCGCTTCCGCCTGAGCCACCGGGACCCGGTCACCCACGTGCGGGTGGACATCTACCCGGACGGCGGCCTGGCCCGCGTCCGCCTCCACGGCCACCTGACCTGACCGCCGGCCCGCGCCCGCCCGAGGCGGGGCGGGCCCTGACGGCGGGAACGCGCGCCCTACTGCCGGAGGAAGCCCTACTGCCAGAGGAAGACCGTGGAGCCGGCCGGCCGCTCGCTGTTGGGCAGCGGCCGCTGGTACTGCACCACGCCGCCGTTGCTCAGCCGCTGCACCCGCACCTGGAACCCGCGCGCCCGCAACTCGGTGGTGGCGTCCTTGATGTCCTTGCCGATCACCGGCGGCACCAGGCTGAACTGCTGGTCGTCGCGGCCCTCGTTGTCGCCCTGGAACCACTCCCAGAAGTCCGTCTGGCAGCGCGCCACTGTGATCACGGCCGGGGCGCCCTTGTCGGTCTCGGCCTTGGCCTTCGGGGTCTGGGCGATGACCGTGCACGGCTCGGCGTCGTCGTCGACCTCGTTGACCTGCACCTGGAAGCCCTGCCCACCCAGGTAGCCGGCCGCCTCGTCCTTCGGCATGCCCGTCACGTCGGGCATGACCAGCCCCGCGCTGACGAAGATGCCGACCTTCGCGCCTTCCTTCACCTTCTCGCCGACCTGCGGCGAGGTGCGGATGACCTTGTCGCGCTCGACGTCCTGGTTGGCGATGCGCTTGACCGAGCCCACGGTCAGCCCGGCCTCGGCGATCGCGGCGCGGGCGGCGTTGCCGTCCATGCCCGCCACGTTGGGCACGGCCACCCGCTTGGGCCCGAGCGAGGGCACCAGCGTGACGACGCCGCCCTTCTCCAGCTCGGTCTTCCACGCGGGGTCGCTCCTGAGCACCAGGCCCTCGGCCATCTTCTCGTCGTAGACGCCCTCGGCCTTGCGCATCTGCAGCCCGGCCCCGGTGAGGCTCTGCTCGGCGATCGCCATGTCACTGCCGACGAGGTTGGGCACGGTGACGTATTCGGGCTGCGAGAAGTACCACCCCGTCAGGCCCACCGCGACCACCATCACGGCGGCGAGGGTCACCAGAAACCAGTTGGGCTTGAACCCGCGCCGCTGCGGCGCCGCCTCGGCCCGCGGCTGGATCAGCGTGTGGGCGGGCGCGGCCTGCGGCATGGAGGGGGCGGGCGAGACCGTGGTCCGCGCGTACGGCTGCGACTGGTTCATCATCGGCCCGGAGCCCGGCGGCGTGGTCGTGCGCGGCAGCATCCGGTGCGTGTCGACGGCGGCCACGAGCATGGCGGTCGCGTCGGCCGGGCGGTTGTGCGGCTCACGGGCGGTCGCGCTCGCCACCAGCGTGTCGACCAGCGGCGGCACCTCGGGGGTCACCGACGACGGCGCGGGAACGGTGTCGTGCACGTGCCGGTAGGCCACCGACATCGGGGTCTCGCCGTCGTAGGGCTGCTGCCCCGTGACCAGCTCGAACAGCATGATCCCCGCGGCGTAGACGTCGCTGCGCACGTCGGCGGCGCCCGTCATGACCTGCTCGGGCGCCATGTAGCCGATCGTGCCGATCATCACGCCGGTACGGGTCTGGTTGGTCGCCTCGATCGCCCTGGCCAGGCCGAAGTCGACGACCTTGACCCGGCCGTCGTCGGTCATCAGGACGTTTTCGGGCTTCACGTCGCGGTGCACCATCCCGGCCTGGTGGGCCGCGCCGAGGGCGGCGAGCACCGGGATGAGGATCTCGAGCGCCTCGCGGGCGGGCAGCCGGCCGCGCTCGCGCAGGATGTCCCGCAGCGTCTTGCCCGGGACGTATTCCATCGACAGGTAGACGACGTCGTTGTCGGTGCCCTGGTCGAAGACGTGCACCACGTTGGGATGGGAGAGGCTGGCGACAGACTTCGCCTCGCCGATGAACCTTCTGACGAAGGCCGGGTCTTCGGCGAGCGAGCGGTGCATGACCTTCAGCGCCACCGTCCGGTCGAGCCGGATGTCCAGCGCGAGGTAGACGGTCGCCATACCGCCCCGGGCGATTCGGCTCTCGATGCGGTAGCGCCCATCGAGGAGCCGCCCGACCAGGGGGTCCGCAGTCGTCGTATCCACCCCGCTGAGTTTACGGGCGTTTTGCCACTGGGAGGGCCCGACCGCCCGAAACCGATGCGGAGCCGTGCTCGTTGCCGGGCTCTCGCCAGGGACAAAACCCCACATAACACCATTCAGGGCGTCGTCGGTGAGGACGCCTCGGCGTAGCGGCGGCGCGGGATGCGGCCCGCCTGCCGCGCCAGCCGCCCGGCCACCACGGCGCCCTTCATGGCCGCCGCCATGAGATCGGGCCGCCGCGCCCGGGTGACCGCCGTCGCCAGCAGCACGGCGTCACAGCCCAGCTCCATCGCCTGCGCGGCGTCGCTGGCCGTGCCGATGCCGGCGTCGAGGATCACCGGCACGGAGGCGGCCTCCACGATCAGCTCGATGTTGTGCGGGTTGCGGATGCCCAGCCCCGACCCGATCGGCGCGCCCAGGGGCATCACGGCCGCGCAGCCGGCCTGTTCGAGCCGCCGGGCCAGCGCCGGATCGTCCCCGATGTACGGCAGCACCACGAACCCGTCGGCCACCAGCCGCTCGGCCGCGTCGAACGTCTCGATCGGGTCCGGCAGCAGCGTGCGCTCGTCGGCGATGACCTCGAGCTTGACCCAGTGCGTACCGAGTGCCTCCCTGGCCAGCCGGGCCGTCAGCACGGCCTCGCCCGCGGTGAAGCAGCCGGCCGTGTTGGGCAGCACCTTGATGTCGCGCGTCCGCAGCACGTCGAGCACGGAGCCGCGCGCGGCCGGGTCGAGCCGCCGCATGGCCACCGTGGTCAGCTCGGTGCCGGACGCGGCCAGCGCCTGGTCGAGCACCTCCAGGGAGGGCGCGCCGCCGGTGCCCATGATGAGCCGGGAGGAGAACTTCTCCCCGGCGATGATCAGATCATCCACCTTGCACCGCCGTCAGAACCTCCACGCGGTCACTGTCGCTGAGCGCCGTCGTCTCCCAGGCGCTGCGGATGACCACCTCGTCGTTCAGGGCCACGGCCACTCCGGTGGTGGCCGCGGTCAACGTCCGTACGGCCTGCGCCACCGTCATCCCGTCGGCCACCTCATGGGGGGCGCCGTTGATATTGACAATCATGAAATATCCCGAAATCTCTCCGGCGCGCACAACGCGGCCAGCTCGCTCTCCTCGCCCAGCAGGATGGCCGTGGTCAGCGGCGCCAGCAGCACGCCGCCGCGATGGTGCCCGGTGGCCAGCGTCAGCCCCGGTGTCCCGCTGGGCCCGATGACCGGCAGGTTGTCCGGGGTGCCCGGCCGCAGCCCCGCCACCACGTCGGCGACCTCCAGCTCGGTGATGCCCGGCACCAGCTCCCTGGCGTCGCGCAGCAGCTCGTAGAGCCCGCCGGCCGTCACCCTGGTGTCGAAGCCCATCTCCTCCTGCGTGGCCCCGACCACCAGCTCGCCGTCGCCCCGGGGGACGAGGTAGACCGACGAGCCGTGGACAATGCCGCGTACACACCGGCCGAGCAGCGGGCGCGGGGACCGCAACCGCATGATCTGGCCCTTGACCGGCCGCACGGGCACGTCGGCCAGCTCGCCGCTCCAGGCGCCGGCGGCCAGCACGACCCGGTCGGCGGGAATCTCACCCGCCGGCGGTGCGAGGCGTACGCCGGAGACCGTGTCACCGTCGCGGAGGAGCCCGGTCGCGCGGGCGCGCACCACCGGGACGCCCAGTCGTCCGAGGGCGGTCAGCAGCGCGGCCGTCACGCGGCGCGGATCCACCCAGGCGTCGCCGGGCGCCAGCAGGCCGCCGCGCACGGAAGGGGCCAGCATGGGCTCCAGGCGGCGGCACTCGCGGCCGGTCAGCCGCTCGACCCGCAGCCCCAGTTTCTCCATGTACGCCGCCAGCTCGTCCAGCGCGGCCAGGTCGTCGGCCCCGAACGCGACGTCCAGCGTCCCGTCGGACCGCAGATCCAGCCCCGGCACGGCGAACGGCTCCTCGGAAGAGCCGGGCCCGGTGTCCAGCCCGGCGTCGGTGGCCAGGTCGATGGCGAAGGCGGGCCAGCGGCGCAGCGACGCCGCGCCCAGCCGCAGCAGCGGCGTCTCCGTGTACGTCACCTCGCTGACCGGCGCCAGCATCCCCGCGGCCGCGTGTGAGGCCCCCGAGGCCGGGGCCGGATCCACCACGGTGACGGGCCGCCCCGAACGGGCCAGCCGCCAGGCGATGGAGAGGCCGACGACCCCGCCACCCACGATCACATCCATCCGCGCTCCCTTCGCCGGCATGATCCGGATCAGGTGTCTTGCGGTCGAAGGCCCGGTGTGCCTTCCTCTCAGCCCGGTCATGGCCGGACTCCCGCGCGTCTTGCGCCTCCACCCTACGGCCTCGGTGCGATGGCCACGCACGGCCCCCGTTATGGTCATGAACGTGAACCATGTCGTGGTGGTAGGAGCGGGCCTTGCCGGTGTGCGGACCGTGGAGGCGCTGCGCGGGCGCGGATTCACCGGCCGGATCACCCTGATCGGCCAGGAGCGGCACCGTCCCTACGACCGGCCGCCCCTGTCGAAGGCCGTCCTGTCCGGCGAGAGCGACACCAGCTTCGTCGACATCGACCTGGCCGCCATGGAGGTCGACTTCTGGGCGGGCGTCAGCGCCAAGTCCCTGCGCGAGGGCGTCGTGGAGACGACCGAGGGCGAGCTCGGCTACGACGGCCTGGTCATCGCCACCGGCACCGAGCCGATCAGGCTGCCCGGCGACGGCCCCCAGCACGTGCTGCGCACGCTCGACGACGCCCACGAGCTCAGGGCCATGCTCGTGCCCGGCGCCCGCGTCGCCATCATCGGCGCGGGGTGGATCGGCGCCGAGGTCGCCACCGCGGCCCGCCGCGCCGGCTGCTCCGTGACGGTGATCGAGGCCGCGGCCACGCCGCTCGCGACCGCCGTCGGCACCGAGATCGGCGCCCGCACCGAGCCCTGGTACGACGGCATCGACCTGCGCCTCGGCACCATGGTCGACTCCGTGGACGAGGGCGGCGTGCGCCTGGTGGGCGGCGAGTTCGTCGAGGCCCACGCGGTCGTCACCGGCATCGGCGTACGGCCGGCCATCGAATGGCTCGCCGACGCCGACATCGACCTGCACAACGGCGTCGTCACCGACGAGCACCTGCGCGCCTCGCTGCCGAACACGGTCGCCGTCGGCGACTGCGCCGCCTGGTGGTCCCCCCGCTGGCGCACCAGGCTCCGGGTCGAGCACTGGGACACCGCCCTCAACGCCCCCGAGGTCGCCGCGGCGACGCTGCTGGGGGAGGAGAGCGTGTACGATCCGGTGCCGTACTTCTGGTCGGAGCAGTTCGGCCACATGCTGCAGTACGCCGGCCACCACCCCGCGGGTGAGCGGCTGGTCTACCGCGGCGAACCCGAGGGCAAATGGTCGGCCGTCTGGCTCACGGGTGACGACACCCTGGCCGCGGTGCTGGCCGTCGATCGGCCGCGCGACCTCGTACAGGGGCGCAGAATCATCGAGGCGGGCCACCGCCTCGACACGGAGCGCCTGGTAGATCCACAAGTCCCCCTACGGGATTGTGTTGTTTGAGCAAGGACGGCATGTGGTAGTTGTGGTTTCGTGACGCTTTCTGTTGCACAGATCGACCGGGAGACCGAGCAGCTCGTCGAAGAGTGGCTCACGCTCCCCGAAGTGGCCTCGCGCCTTGACCTTTCGATCGGGCGGGCCAAGCAGCTCCTGAAGGACCACAAGCTCCTCGGCGTGCGCCGGGGGAGCGGCGGGCCACACGTGCCCGCGGTGTTCCTCGACGGAAAGGATGTGATGAAGGGCCTGCCCGGCACACTGACCGTGTTGCGGGACGCCGGCTACGACGATGTCGAGTCGCTGCGCTGGCTCTTCACCCCTGACGAGTCTCTGCCGGGATCGCCCATCCAGGCGATCCGGGCCGGCCGTCACACGGAGGTCAAGCGGCGTGCCCAAGCCCTCGCTTTCTGAGGCCCGCCTCTACCTCTGCACAGACGGCCGCCGCGACCGCGGCGATCTGGCAGAGTTCCTCGACGTGGTGCTGGCTTCCGGCGTGGACATCATCCAGCTGCGGGAGAAGAACCTGGAGGCGCGCGAAGAACTCGCGCTCCTCGAGATCTTCCGCGACGCCTGTGACCGGCACGGCAGACTACTGGCGGTCAACGACCGGGCGGATCTCGCCTACGCCGCCCGGCCCGACGTGCTCCACCTGGGGCAGGACGACCTCCCTGTGACGGTCGCGCGAGAGATACTCGGCGACGGCATCGTCATCGGGCGGTCCACCCACTCCGCAGCCGAGGCTTCCGCCGCGGCCGTGGAAGAGGGCGTCGACTACTTCTGCTGCGGTCCCATCTGGCCCACACCGACCAAACCCGGCCGCCCGGCTCCCGGCCCGCCGCTGCTCGCGCACGCGGCGTCGCTCGGGACCTCGCGGCCGTGGTTCGGGATCGGCGGCATCGACCTCGCCAACCTCGACGAGGTCATGTCGTACGGGGTGAGCCGGGTGGTCGTGGTGCGTGCGATCACCGACGCCGACGACCCCGGGGCGGCCGCGGCGGAGTTCGCCAAGCGGCTGAGCGCCGGTTGACCGGATCGGCCGGCCGCCGGCCGGCCCGGCCTGAGCCGCCCGTCACCACGGGCGGCTCCATGGCACGGTTTCGCGTGCCATGAGACGGGCCGGTCAGGTCTTGCGCGAGGTGGCGGCGATGGCCAGCTCGGTGAGC
Source organism: Nonomuraea solani (assembly GCF_900108335.1). Taxonomy (GTDB): domain Bacteria; phylum Actinomycetota; class Actinomycetes; order Streptosporangiales; family Streptosporangiaceae; genus Nonomuraea; species Nonomuraea solani. The sequence goes on along the minus strand of NZ_FNVT01000005.1, from coordinate 380,768 downwards.
GCGGTGCGGGCCTCGGCCGTGACCGGGGCCTCGTCGAGCGCCGCCAGGGCCTGGCCCAGGTAGTCGCCGATCAGGTCCTCGCACTCCTGCAGCGCGCCCGTGTCCTCGATGATCCGCCGCAGCGTCTCCACCCCGAGCCCGTCCAGCGCCGGATCGCCGAGCAGCCGCCGCACCGTCTCGGCGTCCTCGGGCGAGGCGCTCGCCAGGGTGCGGGCCACGAGCATCGTCCGCTTGCCCTCACGCAGGTCGTCGCCGGCCGGCTTGCCGGTCTGCGCCGGGTCGCCGAACACCCCCAGGATGTCGTCCCGGAGCTGGAACGCGATCCCGACCCGCCGCCCGTAGCCGGTGCACAGGTCGTCCATCCAGGGGGCGAGCTCCTTGGCGGCGAGCACCAGGCCGAGCCTGAGCGGCTGCTCCACCGAGTATTTGCCGCTCTTGAACAGCGCCACCCGCAGCGCCGACTCGAACGTGTTCTCCCCGTGGGCCTGCTCCAGCAGGTCGAGGTATTGCCCGCACATCAGCTCGGTGCGCATGTGGTCGTGCACGGGCTGGGCCGCCTCGATCGACTCGCTCGGCAGGCCGCTGCCCCGCCACATCTCGCCCGACCAGATCAGCAGCAGGTTGCCCAGCAGGATCGCCGCGCCCTCGCCGAACTGGTCGGCGGAGCCGTACCAGCCGGACTTCTCGTGCATCGCCTGGAAGCGGCGGTGCGCGGAGGGCATGCCCCTGCGCAGGTCGCTCTTGTCCATGACGTCGTCGTGCACCAGCGCGCTGGCCTGCAGCAGCTCCAGCGAGGCCGCGGCGGTGAAGATCCCGGGCACGTCGGCGCCGCCCGCGCCGCGCCAGCCCCAGTAACAGAACGCCGGGCGCAGCCGCTTGCCGCCCGACAACAGCTCGTCGGCGGCCGTGCGCAGCGGGACGAACTCGGATTCGCCGCCGTCGGGCAGCTGCCGTTCGACGAACTCTCCGAGGGCACGCTCCACCTGCGCGCGCAGGGTGTCCAGGCCGGCGGCTTGAGTGGTCATGCCTTGAGACTAGTGGCCGGACGAATGAGGTCGGATCTCCAGGTCGTCCTCTGACCCGTGGCCCCGGCGGAAGAGCCTGTAACCTTGGGCCATGGCGCTAGGTCGACCCTCCATCCGCCCCGATCGTGTTCCCACCGTCCGCGACATGCTCGCATCCGGTGGCCGATCGTTCTCGTTCGAGTTCTTCCCCCCGAAGACCGACGAGGGCGAGCGGCAGCTCTGGCGGGCGATCAGGGAGCTCGAGTCGCTGCGGCCGACGTTCGTGTCGGTGACCTATGGCGCGGGCGGCTCCACGCGCGATCGCACGGTCGACATCGTGGAGCGCATCGCCCACGACACCACGCTCACGCCTGTGGCGCATTTCACGGCGGTCGACCACTCGATCCGCGAGCTGCGCCACCTCGTCGGGCGCTTCGCCGACGCCGGGGTGCGCAACATCCTGGCCGTGCGCGGCGACCCTCCCGGCGACCCGGGGGCCGAGTGGGTGCGGCATCCGGAGGGCGTGCTCTACGCCGAGGACCTGGTGCGGCTGATCAGGCAGTCGGGCGACTTCTGCGTCGGCGTGGCCGCGTTCCCGTACAAGCATCCGCGCTCGCCGTCCATCGAGTCCGACACCGACTACTTCGTGCGCAAGTGCCGGGCGGGCGCCGACTACGCCATCACGCAGATGTTCTTCCAGGCGGACGACTACCTGCGGCTGCGCGACCGGGTGGCGGCGCAGGGGTGCGAGACGCCGATCATCCCGTGCATCATGCCGGTCACGCAGATGAGCACGATCGCGCGCTCGGAGCAGCTTTCTGGGGCCCCGTTCCCGCCGGACGTGGCGGCCAGGTTCGAGGCGGTCAAGGACGATCCGGCGGCGGTGCGGCGGCTGGGCATCGACCATGGGGCCGAGCTGTGCCAGCGGCTGCTGGACGAGGGCGCGCCGGGGATCCACTTCATCACGTTCAACCGCTCCAGCGCGTCGCGTGAGGTCTATCAGCGGCTTGAGCGGGTGGCCCTGCCCGCTTGATTCTTTTACGCCGAGCCGGCGTCACCCACCCGCCGACCAGGGCTGAGGGCCTCCAGGGAGACGGTTTCCGACCCGCACGGGGCCGGGCGCCGTGACGCCGCGCGGCCGGCCGATCGCGTGGTTCACCGGCCGGGCCCGGTCACCCGCCCGCAGGGGGATCGGGCGGGTGGCGGGCGGGGAACGGTAGCCAGCGGGTAAAGAACCGGTTACTTTCTGTCATTGATGCTGCCCTCGGTCATGCCCGCCAAACCCGCAGGTCAGGTGCTGATCAGGTGAGGGGGAGCGGGCGGCCCGCGATCGCGTACTCCTCGTGGCCGCCCGGGAAGACGAACCTCGTCAGCAGGTCCGTGAAGCCCATGCTGGCGTAGAGGTGGCGGGCCGCCGTGGGGTGGTCGTGGGTGGACAGCACGGCCGAGCGCTCGCGGCGGCCCGCGCAGAGCGTGGTGATCATGGCCCGGCCGATGCCCTTGCCCTGGTAGTCGGGGTGGACGTGGATCTCGGCCAGCTCGAACGCGTGCCCCATCCAGGCGTAGGCCGCCTCCTGGCCGAGCCGGTCGGCCAGGCCACGGAGGACCACGTCGTGCCACCACTGGCCGGGCACACCGCGGAAGCCGTACGCGAAGCCGACGGTTCGGGGTTCGGGGGCGGGGAAGTCAGCGGATGAATCACGCAATTCCGCGAAATAACACTGAAAATGGGGATATGTCCCGTGATTTCGCATGATGGTCTTGCGGCCGGTGATCTGGTCCTCAGGTGGGTTCATCGCTGCCGTGTAAATGTCGATCACCGTCTCCAGCCGTTCGGCGAACTCGGCCGGCCCCGCCCCGCGAAACTCGATCACCCGTCGCACATTACTCGACGTCCACGGGGATTCCCCCGGTGATGCGCACAAGCTCGTCGAACGTCGTCGGGAACACCGTCAGCGGATGCCCGCCCGCCGCCCACACCACGTCGTGCTTGCTCAGCCAGTTGTCCACCAGCGTGCGCACGGGCGCCGGGTGCCCGACGGGGGCGACTCCGCCGATGGGCTGGCCGGTGGCGGCCCTGACGAATTCGGGCGTCGCACGGCGTACCCGCTCCACGCCCGCCGTGCGGGCGATCAGCTCGACGTCCACGCGATGCGCGCCGCTGGTCATCACCAGCAGCGGCGCCCCGTCCGCGTCGAAGATCAGGCTGTTGGCGATCGCCCCCACCTCGCACCCGACCTGGGCGGCCGCCGTCGCGGCCGTGGGGGCCTTCTCCGGCAGGACCACGATCTCGCCGCCGACGCCCAGGGCACGCAAGGCCGATTCCACGACAACCGCATTCGCGGGCAACTTCTCAGACATGGAGACACTCTAAACAGGTTTGACGGCTCTATTACCGGTTCATGGTGAGTGGTGTAGGGTCCTCTGATCTGTTCTTTGGGTAAGTAAAGAGGTGGTAGGGGTGGGGGCTCGACGGCTGCCCTTGGTGGCTGCTCTTCTGACGGCCGGCGCCGTCGTCGTCTCGGGCTGCGGCACGGAGACGGCGCCACGATCCCATGCGTCGCTTCCGGCGGCGCCCGTACCCGAGGCCACCGGGAGTGCGAGCCAGGCCGTACCGGCCGCGACGGTCATCGCGCCGCGCAAGACGCTCAGGCTCGGCGCCAAGGGCAAGGCCGTCACCTGGATGCAGGAGCGGTTGAGGGAGCTCGGCTACCGTCCCGGCAAGCCCGACGGCCGATATGGCGGCACGACGCTGGCGGCCGTGTGGGCGTTCCAGAAGGTCAACGGCATCAGGCCGACCAGCACGATCGCCAAGCGGACCTGGGCGGCCCTGGAGGCGCCGAAGTCGCCGAAGGTCCTGGTCGGCAATGGCAAGCCGACCCGCGCCGAGGTCAACCTGACCAAGCAGATCATGGTCCTGTACGTCGACGGCCAGGTGAAGCTGATCACCCACGTCTCCTCCGGCAGCGGCGTCCCCTACTGCGAGACCGCCACCTGGCAGGGCAAGAAGCAGCGCTTCTGCGGCTCGGCCACGACGCCCACCGGAAACTTCAAGACGACCTGGCGGGCGAGCGGGTGGCACAAGTCCTACCTGGGTCAGCTCTACAACCCGATCTTCTTCAACGGGGGCATCGCGTTCCACGGGGCGCTGTCGGTGCCGCTGTACCCGGCCTCGCACGGGTGTGTGCGCATGCCGATGAACGTGTCCGTCGAGCTGCCCGGTCTGCTGGGCAAGGGCGTGCCGGTGCACGTCAAGGGCAGGTTCCAGCGTTCCTGACCCCGGTGCCCCGGCTGAACGGGGCACCCTCACATAAAGCCGCATAACGTCCGCATAACCGGAATCGGTGACGGGCGGGTTATGGGCGTCCTGCTGGACTCCTCCTGATCTTTGGGGGGATGTCATGGCGACGACGTTCATGGTGCGAACGCCCGTTCAGGCGGTGCGGCGGCCCGGCATCGGCCGGGTGGGGTGGCTGCTGGCGGTCGGCTGGGCCGCGCAGGTGGTGCTGCGGCTGTGGTTGTACCGGTATCACGCAGGGCCGGTGGCCAATCCGGACGAGACGGGCTATCTGCTCGCCGCCCGGTGGCTGGCCGGCGGTCCTGGGGCCGATCTGTCCGGGACGACCTTCTACCAGGCCGGGTACGCGCTGCCGCTGGTGCCGATCTTCTGGTTCACCGCCGATCCGGTCCTGGCGTACCGGCTGGTGGTCGTGGCGGGGTCGGTGGCGGCGGCGAGCGCGTACCCGGTGGCGTACGTGCTGGCGCGGCGGCTGGGGCTGGGGGCGCGGGCGGCGCTGATCCTGGCCTTTGTGGCCGGGCTGTCGCCGGCGCTGCTGGTGTTCTCGGGGCTGGCGCTGGCCGACGCGATCCTGCCCCTCCTGGTGCTGACCTGGCTGGTCGCACTCCACGCCCTGCTGACCCGCTGCAAAGCGACGGCGGGGGTCGCCGTCGGCGCCTTGCCGGCTTTCGCGATGGCCGTGCATCTGCGGGGGACCGTGCTGCTGGCCGTGTGCGGGCTGGTGCTGCTGGCGGTGTGGCGGCGGGTGCCGCGCGGGGCCTGGCTGGCGGCGGTGGTGAGCGCGGTCGTGGTGGCGCTGGCGGGCAAGGCGCTGAACGGGGCCCTGGAGGCCGCGTTGTACCCCGGCGGGCCTCGTGACCTGTCCGGCGTGCTGCTGTCAAGGCTGACGAGCCTCGAAGGGCAGGTGTGGGCGCTGTCGGGGGCGGCCGGGCAGCTCTGGTACCTGATCGCCGGCACGTGGGGTCTGGCGGGGGTCGGGATGGCGGCCGCGGCGGCCCTGCTCGTACGCCGTACCAGCCCCTTCCCGCACCGCGTCCTGGCGGGAACGCTGCTGATCACGACCCTGGCCATCGCGTACGCCTCCTCGGCCGCCCTCCCCGACGAGCACCGCGTCGGCAACTACGCCTACGGCCGCTACCTGGCCTGTGTGGCCGTGGCCTGGACGCTCGCCGGGGCGATCGCGCTGCTCAAGAGCGGCCGCCCGGCCGTGGCGCGGCTCGCCCTGGCCGCCGCCGGGCTGCTGGCGGTGACGGGCGGCGTGGTCGCCTGGTACGCGGGGGACCGGCTCCAGCGCTACGCCTTCATCGCGTTCGACTTCCCCGAGATGATCTTCCTGACGGGCAGGCGCGACTCGTTCGACCTGCTCGCCGCGTCGCTGTCGGCCCTGGTGCTGCTGGCCTGCCTGGCCGGCGCCGCCTGCCTCAACGGCCGGCCGCTCGTCCCGGGCGTGCTGGCGCTGATCGGGGTCGCCTTCACCGCCTACCTGGCGCCGTCCCCGCCGTCGCCCGGCGGCTGGGACTGGCTGCCCACCCCGCCTCCGGGACGAGTGGCGGTGGACGCGAGGGTGAAGTGGAACGTGTGGGTGCCGCTGTCGTACCGGGTGTGGTGGACCGAGCTGGAGCGCTACGACGGCGAGCCACCGGCGGGGGCCTGCACCGCCGTCGTCCCGCCGGACGCCGAGCCGGCCCCGGGATGGGCCGCGACCGGCGAGGGCGGCGTCAGGAAGGGCTGGACGACCTGGTCGAATCCGGGCTGCCGCTAGCCTCGTCGGCGTCCCAGCGCTCGCGGGCGCCCGCCATCGCGTCCTTGTGCTCGCGCGACCAGTCCGCCAGCCGCTGGACGGCGTCGGCCAGGCTGCGCCCCATCGGCGTCAGCCGGTATTCGACCTGCGGCGGGATCGTCGGGTACGCCGTACGCTCGACCAGCCCGTCGCGGCACAGCCGCCGTGTCGTCAGTGTCAGCATCCGCTGGGAGATGCCGGGAATCGCCCGCTCCAGCTCCCTGAACCGCCGCACCCCTTTGGCCAGCTCCACGAGCACCAGCACGGTCCACTTGTCGCCGATCCGGTCGAGCACGTCGCGGATGCCGCAGTCGTCGTCTCCGCACGGGCCGCTGACCTGGGAGGTTACCTCCGTGTGCGCGACCGACATGAGAGTGCCTCCTTACGGTGAGCGCGGGACCGCGCCCATGCTGGGGTCGTTCATCCGACGAAACCACATTAAGGGTGTGTCCCATGATCGTTGTCACGGGTGTGTCCGGCGCGCTGGGCGGCGCCGTCCTGGACGGGCTGCGGGCCGTTGACGGGCTGGAGGTGGCCGGGGCGAGCAGTTCGGGCGACGGTACGGCGGTGCGGCGCGCCGACTTCGACCGGCCGGAGACGCTGGAAACGGCGTTCAAGGGCGCGGAGGTGCTGGTGTTCGTGTCGGCCGGGTACGCCGAGGACGACGTCGTCCTGGCCCGCCACCGGGCGGTGGTGCGGGCGGCCACCGCCGCGGGAGTGCGGCACGTGATCTACACCAGCCTCGCGGCGTCGGGCGAGCGGCTGACGATCGCCCTCGCGCACCGGTGGACCGAGGCCCGGCTGGCCGAGGCGCCTTTCGACGTCACGGTGCTGCGCAACGGCCTGTACGCCGAGATGCCGGCCGAACTGGCGCTGTCCGGGGCCGGGTTCGCGGCGGAGAACGGGGTGTTCCCCGCGCCGTTCGGGCAGGGGCGGGTCTCGGTGGTGGCCAGGGAGGACCTGGCCGACGTGGCCGTACGCGTGGCGGCCGAGGCATGGGAGGACGTGAAGTCGGGCGGGGCGCGGCGGCACGCGGGCAGGACGTACGAGCTGGAGGGCGTCGACGCCGTGGGCGGGGACGAGCTCGCCGAGGTGCTGTCCGAGGTGCTCGGGCGGCCGGTGACCTATCTGCCGGTGTCGCTGGGGGACGCGCGGCCGATGCTGGCGGGGCTGGAGGGGTATCGGGCGGGGCACACGGTCTCGACGTTCGCCAACATCGGCGCGGGCCTGCTCGAAGCCGGCCACAGCGACCTGCCCGCCTTCCTGCCGGCGCCCCGGCCGGTGCGTGACCTGATCACGGCGGCGGTGAAGACCGGTCTGCGGAGCTGGCCGGCTCGGTGACGCGCCTGCTCTGGGCGGTCACCATCGCCAGGGCGACGGCCTGGGCCAGGGCGGCGGCGAGCAGGATGAGCGGCGTGGCGGACTGCCACCCGGGCAGGCCGGCGGCGAAGTCGGGCTTGTCGTAGAAGCCGGCCATCATCTTCACGGGGTTGAGCAGCGCCACGAAGAACCCGAGGGCGTAGGGGATGATGAGCACCCCGGAGAGCACCAGGAGCGCCTTGCGCCCCCGCGCCCGCCGCCGTAACAGCACGCCGATGACCACGTAGGCCAGCGCCACCAGGCCGGCGAGCAGGGCGGTCCACCAGGTGACCTGCCAGGTGTCCGCGCCGAGCGCGGTCATGGCGCCTGGAGCGATCGGGGCGCCCGCCCACCCGGGGCCCGCCACCTGCGCGCGTACGGCCATGCGGATGGCCACGAGGCCGGCGCCCGCGTAGGCCGCCGCCAGCACCGGCCCCAGGGCCAGCAGAACGAGACCGATCGCCCGGCCGCTCCCCGCCATCCGGTCCTCCTTCGCACCCGAGGATGACAGCTTCTCAGAAGATATCCGGGCCTCAGTCGAGCGACTTCAGGCCGTTCATCGCCACCTCGGCCGCCCGGTGCGCGGTGTTCCAGATGTCCTCCAGCGAGCGGTCGTCCTGCTCGAAGCCGGCCATCACCGCCAGCTTCACCGCCCCGATCAGCGCACCCACCGCCGCCGCGGCCTCCACCAGGGTCAGCCGGTCGGGGAAGGCGGCGTGCAGCGCCCTGGCGAGCCTGAGCTGGCTGTCGAACAGCAGGAAGAGCGCCCGCGCCTGCAGGGCCGGCACCGTCATGATGAGCCGCGTCCGCACCGCCGCCTCCTCGTACGTGAGGCCGCCGAACGCCGTCGCCCAGTCGAAGCTCGCCTGGACGACCCGCTGGAGCAGGTCCGTCACCGACTCCCCGGGCTCTCTGCTCGCCATCATTCCGACGGCCATCTCCATCCGCTCGTCGGAGTCGTAGAAGACCAGGTCCTCCTTGCCGGCGAAGTAGCTGAAGAACGTCCGTGTCGAGACGTCGGCCTGCGCCGCGATCTCCGCGAGCGTGGTCTCCTCGAAGCCCTTCTCGCCGAACAGCCGGAGCGCCGCCTCGATCAGCGCCTGGCGTGTGCGCTGCTTCTTGCGCTCCCGCAGTCCCACCATGCCGGAACTATACTGCACGCGTTAATTATTTTCACCCATTGCATTTTTGCACTGATAGAGGTTTTCTTGGAGGTGAGCTCGGAAAGGAGCCGGAACATGTCCGAAGCGACCGTGCAGACCATGCCCACCGCTCGCCAGCGCCCGCTCGATCCGCCAGATGAGGTCACGGAGCTGCGACAACAGGCGTCGATGCACCGCATGACCTACCCCGACGGCCACCTCGGCTGGCTCGTCACCGGCTACGCGGCGGCCCGTGCCGTGCTGGCGCACCCGGGGTTCAGCAACCGGCCGGAGAACCTGCACACGCCGATCCCGGCGAGGTCGGAGCTGGTCAAGGAGGGCCTCCAGGTGCCGCCCGGGTTCTTCCTGCGCATGGACGCGCCCGAGCACACCCGCTACCGCAAGCTGCTGACCGGGCAGTTCACGGTGCGCAGGATGAAGATGCTCGAACCGCGGATCGCGGAGGTCGCCGCCGCCTGCCTCGACGGGATGGAGGCCGCGGGCGGGCCCGTGGACCTCGTCGAGGCGTTCGCGCTGCCGATCCCGTCGCTGGTGATCTGCGAACTGCTCGGGGTGCCGTACGAGGATCGTGCGCAGTTCCAGGAGGACACCAAGATCCTGGTCAATCTGGAGACCAACGCCGACGACGTCATGAAGGCGCTGGGGCGGGTCTCGGCGTACCTGTACGGGCTGATCCAGCGCAAGCGCGCCGAACCGGCCGACGACCTGCTCAGCGGGCTCGTCGAGGGCGGTGAGCTCACCGACGAGGAGCTCACCGGGGTCGGGTTCCTGCTGCTGGTGGCCGGGTTCGAGACGACCGCCAACATGCTGGGGCTGGGGGCGTACGCGCTGCTGACCAACCCCGATCAGCTCGCCGCCATGCGCGACGACCCGGCCCTGGTGGAGAACGGCGTCGAGGAACTGCTGCGCTACCTCACGATCATCCACGTCGGCCCGGTACGCGCCGCGCTGGAGGACGTCGAGATCGAGGGCCACACGATCAGGGCCGGCGAGACCGTCACCCTCCACCTGCCCGCCGCCAACCGCGACCCCTCCCGCTTCCCCGACGGCGAGCGGCTCGACGTCACCCGGCCCGCGGGCGGGCACCTGACCTTCGGCCACGGCATCCACCAGTGCCTGGGCCAGCAGCTCGCACGCGCCGAAATGCGCATCGCCTACCCTGCGCTGCTGCGGCGCCTGCCTGGCCTACGCTTGGCTGTACCACCCGAGGAGGTGCCGATGCGCTCCGACATGAGCATCTACGGAGTGCACCGCCTCCCTGTCACTTGGTAGGTCCTTATGAAAATCAAGGCAGACGCGTCGGTGTGCATCGGGGCGGGCATGTGCGCTCTGACCGTGCCGAAGGTGTTCGATCAGAGTGAGGAAGAGGGCACGGTCGTGCTGCTGGAGGAGGCGCCGCCGGCCGAGCTGGAGGACGCCGTACGGCGCGCGGTGACCCTGTGCCCGTCGGGAGCCATCTCGGCCTCATGACGTCCTTGACACCCCCCTGAACCACCTCGCCGTCGCCGCACCCGCGGCGACGGCTTCTTTCCGCCCGCACAGCTACTTCACGATCTCCTGGCTGTACGGCCGCTCCGTGCGTGCTTCCATGGCCACACGGCCGCTCCGCCGGTGCTACCGCTTGCACCCACGCCGCCGCTCGACCTTGCACAGAGCGCCTCACCGCCACGGGCGGCCTCGCCGCGCACTTCGCCCAGCCGGGCCTCCTCACCCCGCATGGGCCTCGTCGTCCGCATGGCCCTTCGCCCCCACGGATGGCCCTCGCCCTCACGGATGGCCGTCGCTCCCACGGGCGGCCCTCACCCGCACAGCGCCTCGCCCACGCGGGCCGGCCTCGCCTGCACGGGCCGCCTCGCCCGCACATGTCACTGGCACATGGCGCCCGCACATGGCGCCCGCACATGGCGCCCGCACATGGCGCCCGCACATGGCGCCCGCACATGGCGCCCGCACATGTGACTCGCACCTATCACCCACACAGGTCGCTCCGTCCGCGCTGGTGCGAACTGGGCACGGTCAAGGCACGTGGCGGTTCTTTCCCTCCATGGTCATCGAACCTATGTTCGTGGATCAGGTTGACACCGAGCGTGATCGAAATTATGTTCGACCTAGTGACGGTGGGGCTCGCGGCTCAGCGTCACGAGGACCTGGTCGCGGGCCGTTCGCTTCCCCAAGCGATGCCCGCGACCGGGCGCCTCGGGCGAAGGGCGCGTCCTCGTCGTCGGCGGAGACGAGTGGGCGTGTCCTGGCCGGACGGGGTGAGGGGAAGCTCCTCGTCCGGCCAGCCCGGCGGAAATGTCGGTGGGGTCTGCGATTGTTGGCCTCACCGGTGGAGACGCCGGCTGCCGCCCACGACTCCAGAGGAGGCACGCAAGATGGCACCACGGCCTAGAGAAACGCCCGGGCCCCGGCTGTCGCCTGCGGTTCGGGCACACCTGACCGATTCACGCTCCTGCCTGGCGGAGGCGAGCGACGCTCGCACCCCGGCATCCCGATATGTGGCCGCACACCTGGCGGCGCTACGAGCGGCCGCGGCGATCCTCGCCGCCCACCCTCGCCCCATGGAGGGGCGCAGACGGCGGCTGCGCAGCGCGTGGGAGTTGCTGCCCGAAGCCGAACCGCTTCTGGCGGAGTGGGCCGCCTACTTCGCCGACACCGCCGCCAAGCGCGCCGCCGCGGAGGCGGGCATGGTCCGCAGGATCAGCGCGGCCGACGCGGAGGAGATCCTGGCCGAGGCGGAGACCTTCGTCTCCACGGTCGAAAACCTCCTCGGCCTCCCAGCCCAGCCCCAACTCCCCATAAACGTCCCCTTGGCCGGCTGACCCCCGACCAAGGGACCCTCTACCCGGCCAACCGGCAAAGCCCTTGGCCGGCAAACCCCTGACCCGCAGAGCCTCGCCCCGGCTAAGCCTTGGCCCAGTGGCTCACTGGCCCACGCCCGCCAGACCCCTGCCCATGGGCCCCTGATCCGCCGGCCTGCTGACTTGCTGGCCTCCTCACCCGCTGGGCCCACCGCCCCACTGGCTGGCCCTGCCTCCTGGCCCGCCTGCCTCCTGGCCCGCCGGCCTGCTGACTCGCTGGCCTCCTCACGCGTTGGGCTTCCTGCCCCACCGCCGGCCCTGCCTCACTGGCTGGCCCTGCCTCCTGGCCCGCTGGCCTCCTCGCGTTGGCCCCACCAGCCGGCCCTGCCTCCTGGCCCGCGGGCCGTCTGACGTGCTGGGCCTTTGGCCGGCTTAGCCCTCGGCCTCCCGACCGACTGGCTCCTGGCCGTATGACCGGCTGCCCTCTTGATCGGCTGCGCCCACGCCAGTGGGCCGCCTGGTGGTCGCCGTCTGACCCCAACCCCGCGAAGCCTCGGCCCGGCTGAGCCCTGGCCCACAGGCCCACGCCCGCTGGCCTGCTGGCCTCTGGGCGCACTGTCCCACTGGCCGCCCCTGCCTCCTGGCCTCCTGGGTCCACCGCCCTACTGGCCGCGCCTGCCTCCGGCCCGCTGGGCCTCTGCCCACTAGCCTGCTGGCCCGTGGGCGTGTGTCCTTGGCGGCGGATGTCTCCATGGTGGTGACGCGTCCACGACGGTGGCTATGGCCGTGTTTGTGGCTGGTGTGTCCAGCGACGGTGGCCGTGTCTGACGTTGGTGCGTCCGACCCCAGCGGCCGTGTCTGGCGTTGGCCCGTCCGACCCCAGCGGCCGTGTCTGGCGTTGGCCCGTCCGGTGAGGGTGGCCGTGTCTGGCATTGCCCCGTTCGGTGATGGTGGCCCGGCTCGTGGTGTCGTCTTCCCCGATGGTGTGCGGGCACGCGAAAGGCCCGCCGGGGTTCGGCGGGCCTTTCGGGCGGGTGACCTCAGAGCAGGTGGCCTCCAGAGCGGGCGGCCCGCGGCGCGAGCGGCTCGGCCGGATCCCTCAGGCGCGGATGGGGTCCGTCCTGGGGTGGCCTCGCATCGAGCGGCTCGGACGCGGGCGGGGAACCCGGCTCAGGTGGCCTCAGAACGACTCGACGGCCCTGCGGGCCTCGGCGTCGAGAACGCCCCAGCTGATGAGTTCCTCCGTCAGCTCGCTCGGCGACTTGTCGTAGATCACGGCCAGGGAGCGCAGGTCCTCCTGGCGGATCGACAGCACCTTGCCGTTGTAGTCGCCACGCTGGCTCTGGATCGTGGCGGCGTAACGGGCCAGCGCACCGGCCTTCTCCTTCGGCAGCGTCGCCAGGCGCTCCAGGTCGATCACAAGCTTGGGCGTCGGCCCGAGCGGACTGGGGGCGGCTCCGCCCGGCAGCAGCTCGGATACGGGCACCCCGTAGAAGTCGGCAAGCTCGGCAAGCTTCTGCACGGTCACCGCTCTGTCGCCGCGCTCATAAGAGCCCACGACTACGGCTTTCCACCTGCCACGCGACTTCTCTTCGACTCCATGCAGGGACAAACCCTGCTGGGTGCGGATTGCGCGGAGTCGTGCACCCAGCGACTTTGCGTACTCAGACGGCATCGTGTGGCCCCCCGGCTCTCGTATGTATCGCTCTCAGTAGATTGTGCTCCCTTGCGGCGTATGCCCGGGCCACCGGGGGGTACGGTGCCATGCTCGGCACCATCGGTAGCCATGGCCCTGGGTTTACCCCAGAACGCCGCGGGGTGTGGTTACGCACAGTGACGGTAAAGGGGCGGACGCCTAAGGTCAAGCTGATTGGAAAAAAGATGCCGAATCCGGTCCGGGAGGGAACGCCACAATCGCCTCTCATGTCCCATTAGTAACAGTACTTCGTCAGGGTTTGACGACAAATAGACGGCCGTCAGTGCTGGCGGGTCAGAATCATGACAGGGCTGGCGGACGCCCGTACGATCTTGATCGACGTGTCTCCCAGGAACACCCGCCTGAGTGGCCCGGCGGCGCTCGAAGCGCATATGATCATCTCGCCGGGCAGCCACGAGGTCGTCCGGAGCGCCTCGGCCACGTTGCGGCCCTCCAGCACCTCGATCTCCACGTTCACGTCCCGCCCCTGCCCGTGCGCCGCCGCGCGCAAGTCGGCCGTGGCCTGGTCGCGCTGGCGCAGGAGCATCTCTTCCTCGATCTTCGCCCGCCGGCGGCCGCTGATCAGTAGCGTGACGAGCCGGAGCGGTACGCCGAGCGCCGCGGCGGCCTCGGCCGCGTCCTTGAGCGCCGCGTCGCAGCAGGGACCGCGGCGGTAGGCGTAGGTGAGCCGGTCGAAGCCGGCGGGCGGCGCGTCGCCGTAGCCGCGCGGCGCGAGCAGGACGGGAACGGAGGAGGAGTGCAGGAGCTGGTCGGCGGTGCTGCCCAACGTGACGCGGCCCTTGCCGCCACCCGGGGCCGGGCCGATCACCACGACGTCCGCCTCCAGCTTGCGCGCCAGCACCACCAGCCCGCGCCCGCTGCCCCGATGGGCGTGGGTCACATAGTCGGCGTCCGCACCGGCCAGCTCGCGGGCCTGCGCGAGCGTCGCGGTGGCCTGCTCCTCCAAGTAGGCGCGCCAGGCGCTCTCGTCGGCCCTGCCGGGCCCCGGCGTGGACCACAGGGGCGGCTGCACGGTCGCCACCGTCAGGCGCCCGTGGACGCGTTCCTTCAGCAGGACGGCCAGGGCCAGCCCGTCCTTGCCCCGCGATCCTTCGACGAACCCGGCCACCACGTTCTCGAGCTTCATCTATCGCACCTCGCCATTCAGCCGCGAATGGCCGTAGCCGTACAGGAAGTAGCAGATCAGGCCCAGGAGCATCCACAACCCGAACGCGACCCAGGTGACCCCCGCCAGCCCCGCCATGACCACGGCGCACAGGATCGCGCCCAGCACCGGCGTGGCCGGGAACAGCGGCACGCGGAAGCTGCGCGGCAGCTCCGGGCTGCGGTAGCGCAGGACGAGTACGCCGACGTTGACGATGGCGAAGGCGAACAGCGTCCCGATGCTGGTCGCCTCGGCGAGCTGCCCGAGCGGCACCAGCCCGGCCAGCACCGAGATGAACGCGGCCACGATGAGGGTGTTGGCGATGGGCACCTGGCGGCGTGGGTTGACCCGCTGGAAGACGCGGGGCACGAGCCCGTCGCGGGACATCGCGAACAGGATGCGGGTCTGGCCGTAGATGACGGTGAGCACGACGCTGGCGATGGCGATGACCGCCCCGAACGAGACGATCAGGCCGGGCCAGGTGGCGCCGACGGCGAGGTCGGCGATGTGGGCCAGGCTCGCCTCGGTGCTCTCCGCGTTGAAGTCGGTCCACGGCATCGCCCCGATGGCGGCGGCGGCCACGAGCACGTAGACGACCGTCACGATGGCCAGGGAGATGATGATCGCCAGCGGCAGGTCGCGCTTGGGGTTCTTGGCCTCCTCGCCGGCGGTGGAGGCGGCGTCGAAGCCGATGTAGGAGAAGAAGACCTGCGAGGCCGCGGCCGTGATGCCGGCCACCCCCATGGGGGCGAAGGGCGCGAAGTTGCCCGACTGGAAGGCGCTGAACGCCACGACGCAGAAGAACAGCAGCACCACGATCTTGATCAGCACGAACACCGCGTTGGCCATGGCGCTCTCGGAGGCCCCGTACAGCAGCAGCCAGGTCGCCAGCAGCACGATGACGATCGCGGCGACGTTGACGATGCCGCCGTCCTGGCCGGGGGAGCGGGTGATGGCCTCCGGCAGCGTGACGCCGAACAGGGCGTGCAGGAACGAGTTGAGATATTCCCCCCAGCCCACGGCCACGGCCGCCACGGACACGGCGTACTCCAGCATGAGACACCAGCCGCAGATCCAGGCCACCAGCTCGCCCAGCGTCGCGTACGCGTACGAGTAGGACGAGCCGGACACCGGGATCGTCCCGGCCAGCTCGGCGTACGACAGGGCCGAGAACAGCGCGGTGATCGCCGCCAGCACGAACGCCAGCACCACCGCGGGCCCCGCCTTGGGCACCGCCTGCCCCAGGATGACGAAGATGCCGGTGCCCAGCGTCGCGCCGACGCTGAACAGCGTGAGCTGCCACAGCGACATCGTGCGCCGCAGCTCACCGCCCTCACCGTGCCCGCCCTCGGCCACGATGCGCTCGGTGGGCTTGGTGCGGAAGAGCCGTTGAGCCAGTGTCATGTGACACCCCCTACAGGGTGCTCGTCAGCGGCCACCTGCCGTTGGGCGTGATGATCGTGCCCGCTGAGCCGTCGAGTATGCGTTCGGCCTCGTCCAGCCGGCCGATGGCGGCCATGTCGCCGGTCGTCTCGACGAACCGGCAGGCGGCCTCCACTTTGGGCCCCATCGATCCGGCGGGGAACTCCAGGGCCCGTAGCTCGTGCGGTGTGGCGTGGCCGATCTCGCTCTGGTGCGGCGTGCCGAAGTCGCGCATCACGCGCGGCACGTCGGTCAGGCTCAGGAACGCGTCGCACTCCAGCGCCTCGGCCAGCATCGAGGTGGTGAGGTCCTTGTCGACGACGGCCTCCACGCCGGTCAGCCGGCCGCGCTCGTCGCGCACCACCGGGATGCCGCCGCCGCCCGCGCACACCACGACCACGCCCTCCCGGACCATCTTGCGGATCATGCGGGTCTCGACGATCCGCCGCGGCGCGGGGGAGGGCACGACGCGCCGCCAGTGGGGGCCGTCGGGCCGGATCGTCCAGCCGTACTCGGCGGCCAGCTTCCCGGCCTCCTCCTGCTCGTAGAGCCGGCCGACGAACTTCGACGGCTGCTCGAAGGCGGGATCGACGGCCGACACCAGCGTCTGCGTGACCATGGCGAGGACCTGGCGGCCCGGCAGCGCGTTCTGCAGCGCCTGCTGCATCCAGTAGCCGATCATGCCCTGCGTCTGCGCGCCCAGCGTGTCGAACGGGTACGGGCGCGCCAGGGACGGGTCGGCGGCGCTCTGCAGGGCCAGCATGCCGACCTGCGGGCCGTTCCCGTGGGTGATGACCAGCTCGTGCTCGCCGGCCAGCCGGGCGAGTGTCTTGACGGCCGTGCGCACGTTGGCCATCTGGCCGTCCGCGTCGGGACTCTGACCGCGTTTGAGCACCGCGTTCCCGCCCAGTGCCACGATGACCCGCATGGCGGCCCCCCTCTAGACTCCGTCGCGCTCGAGCGGGCAGCTCATGCAGCGCGGCCCTCCGCGCCCCCGGCCCAGCTCGCTGCCCCTGATGGTGATCACTTCGATGCCGTGGTCGCGCAGGAAGTTGTTGGTGGTGGTGTTGCGCTCGTAGGCGACCACCACGCCGGGCTCCAGCGCCAGCCCGTTGCAGCCGTCGTCCCACTGCTCCCGCTCGGCGGCGTACACGTCCTGGGTGGGGGTCAGGACGGTAATCTCCGGCAGGTCGAGAGCGTGCGCGATGGCCTTGTGCATGTCTTGTGGCGGGTGGTCGGTGACCTTGAGCTCTTTGCTGGTCGCGCCGGGCTCGATCGTGTACGACGGCAGCATGCCCAGCCCGGCGTACTTGGTGAACACGCCCACGTCCAGCATCGTCATCACGGTGTCGAGATGCATGAACGCCCGCGCCTTCGGCATGTCGACCGCCACGATCCGGCTCGCCGAACCGGCCCTGAACAGCCGCTGCGCCAGCATCTCGACCGCCTGCGGCTGGGTGCGCTCGCTCATCCCGATCAGCACCGCGCCCCGGCCGAGCACCAGGACGTCGCCGCCCTCCATGGTCGCCGGCGCGACCGAGCGGCCCGGCATCCAGCAGTGGTAGCCGCCCTGGCCCGGCCGGTTGAAGCCGCCCGCGAACGTCGGGTGGTACATGTAGACGGCCTCCATGTTGACCGTCTCCCGCATGCGGGCCTTCTTCTTCATCGCGTTGATCGACACGCCGTCGTAGATCCAGCAGGACGTGTCGCGGGTGAACAGGTGGTTGGGCAGCGGCGGCAGGATGAAGTCGTCGTCGGCCGTGGTGTGGAAGGTCACCGCCTGGGGCTCGCAGCCCATCTCGACCAGCTCGCGCTTGGTGATGCCGCCGGTCAGGTAGAGCTGCAGGGTCGCCGCGTCCATGCCGTCGAGCGTGTTGCGGATGTCGTCGATCGCCACCGGGCCCAGCCAGCGCTCGTCGACGACCGCGTCGAGGATGTGCTTGCGCGCCTCGGGGATGTCGACCGTCTCGCGCAGCAGGTCGGCCAGCAGGTGGACGCGGATGCCCCGGGCGGTGAGCACCCGCTGGAACTCCTCGTGCTCCTCGATCGCGCGCTGGACCCACAGCACGTCGTCGAAGAGGAAGTCGTCCTTGCTGCTCGGGGTCAGCCGCTTCAGCGCCAGGTCGGGTTTGTGCAGGAGGACTTGACGCAGGTGCCCGACCTCGGAACCAACATGGAATGTCATCTCTGCTCTATCCCCCGCGAGGAGGCGGAAGTCACGCCCCCCGGCGCGTCCTCTGGACCCCTGAGTCGTGCCCCGCGCGCGGCGGGTTGACACGGCGGCGGCCGGAATTTTGCTGATCACCGACGCAGACCGGCCGGTCGCTCCCCGTGTGGGCGCGACGGGAGGCCGCTCGCGTTGTAGCTGGTAGCCCCTGGTACTGTGTGTCCCGACCAACACCCTTTTAAGACCCGTCCCGTGAGGCGGGAAAGGTGGTGAGATTCGCCATGTCCGATTCCCGGGCCGTTCTCGAGGCCCCGGACATCCACCGGGCCCTGACCCGCATCGCGCACGAGATCCTCGAGCGCACCAAGGGCGCCGGTGACGTCGTCCTCCTCGGCATCCCGACTCGCGGCGCCACGCTGGCCCGCCGGCTCGGCGACCGCATCGAGCGGTTCGAAGGCGTCAAGATCCCCGTCGGCTCGATCGACATCACGATGTACCGCGACGACCTGAGGCGCGGCCCCGCCAGGCCGCTCGGCCGCACCGAGCTGCCGCCCGACGGCATCGACGACAAGGTCGTGGTGCTCGTCGACGACGTCCTCTACTCCGGCCGCACCGTCCGCGCCGCGCTCGACGCGCTCAACGACCTCGGCCGCCCCACCGCCGTACAACTGGCCACGCTGGTCGACCGCGGCCACCGCGAGCTGCCCATCCGCGCCGACTACGTCGGGAAGAACCTCCCCACGGCCAAGAGCGAGAAGGTCAAGGTCTACCTCCAGGAGATCGACGGGCGCGACGCCGTGCTGCTGATGAAGGGAGAGGCCGGGTGAACCGCCATCTGATCTCCGCGGGCGACCTCGCCAAGGACGACGCCCTGCTCATCCTCGACACCGCCGAGGAGCTGGCGAGGGTCTCGGAACGTTCCATCAAGAAGCTGCCGACGCTGCGCGGCCGCACGGTGGTCAACCTGTTCTTCGAAGACTCCACGAGGACCCGGATCTCGTTCGAGGCGGCGGCCAAGCGGCTGTCCGCCGACGTGATCAACTTCTCGGCCAAGGGGTCGAGCGTGTCCAAGGGCGAGTCGCTCAAGGACACCGCGCTCACCCTGGAGGCCATGGGCGCCGACGCGGTCGTCATCCGCCACGGCGCCTCGGGCGCGCCGCACCGCCTGGCCAACTGGGTACGCGGCAGCGTCGTCAACGCCGGCGACGGCACCCACGAGCACCCCACGCAGGCGCTGCTCGACGCCTTCTCCATGCGCCGCCGCCTGGGCGGGCTCGAAGGGCGCAGGGTCACGATCGTCGGCGACGTGCTGCACAGCCGGGTCGCCCGCTCCAACGTGCTGCTGCTGCACACGCTCGGCGCCGAGGTCACCCTGGTCGCGCCGCCGACCCTGCTGCCCGTCTCGATCGGGACCTGGCCGTGCGAGGTGTCCTATGACCTCGACGCGGTGCTGCCCAAGTCCGACGTCGTGATGATGTTGCGGGTGCAGAAGGAGCGGATGAACGCCGCGTACTTCCCCAGCGAGCGCGAATACTCACGGCGCTACGGCCTCGACCGCGACCGGTTCGCCAAGATGCCGGACGAGGCGATCGTCATGCACCCCGGGCCGATGAACCGGGGCATGGAGATCGCCGCCGAGGTGGCCGACTCGGCCCGCTCCACGATCGTCGAGCAGGTCGCCAACGGTGTGACCATCCGCATGGCCGTCCTGTACCTGCTCCTCGGGGGAGAGATCGCGTGATCATCAAGAATGTCCGGATTTTGGGCGGCGAGCCGGTGGACATCCGGATCTCCGGCGGTGTGATCGCCGAGATCGGGCAAGGGTTCGAGGGGGAGGCCGTCGAGGGCGGCGGCGCGATCGCGCTGCCCGGGCTCGTCGACCTGCACACGCACCTGCGCGAGCCCGGCCGCGAGGACGCCGAGACCGTCCAGACCGGCACCCAGTCCGCGGCCCGCGGCGGCTACACCGCCGTGCACGCCATGGCCAACACCTCGCCCGTCGCCGACACCGCCGGCGTGGTCGAGCAGGTGTGGCGGCTCGGCCGCGAGTTCGCGCACTGCGACGTCCACCCGGTCGGCGCCGTCACCGTCGGCCTGGAGGGCAAGCAGCTCGCCGAGCTGGGCGCGATGGCCGACTCCGCCGCCCGCGTGCGCGTCTTCTCCGACGACGGCAAGTGCGTGGACGACGCCGTGCTCATGCGCCGCGCCCTGGAATACGTCAAGGCGTTCGACGGCGTCATCGCCCAGCACGCCCAGGAGCCCAGGCTCACCTCCGGCGCCCAGATGAACGAGGGCGTCATCTCCGGCAGGCTCGGCCTCACCGGCTGGCCGGCCGTCGCCGAAGAGGCGATCATCGCCCGCGACTGCCTGCTGGCCGCCCATGTCGGCTCCCGGCTGCACGTCTGCCACGTCTCCACGGCAGGCTCGGTCGAGATCCTGCGCTGGGCCAAGTCCAAGGGCTGGAACATCACCGCCGAGGTCACCCCGCACCACCTGCTCCTGACCGACGACCTGGTCGAGGAGTCGCCGGTGGGCGCGTACAACCCGATCTACAAGGTCAACCCGCCGCTGCGCACCCGCGCCGACGTCGAGGCGCTGCGCGCCGCGCTGGCCGACGGCACGATCGACATCGTCGCCACCGACCACGCGCCGCACCCGGTCGAGGACAAGGAGACCGAGTGGTCGGCGGCGGCCATGGGCATGGTCGGCCTCGAGACCGCGCTCAGCGTCGTCCAGGAGGCCATGGTGGAGACGGGCCTGCTCGACTGGGCGGGCGTCGCCGAGCGCATGTCCGTCGTGCCCGCGCGTATCGGCCGCCTGGCCGGGCAGGGACAGGCGCTGGACGTGGGCGCACCGGCCAACATCACGCTCTACGACCCGTCCGTGCGTACCAAGGTCGACCCCTCCGCCTTCGCGTCCAAGAGCAGGAACACCCCATATGAGGGGATGACGCTGCCGGGCCGGGTCACGGCCACGTTCCTGCGCGGCAGGCCGACCGTTCTCGAAGGGAAGCTGGTTTGAACGACAGCTCTGCCGACGTCGGCTCCGCCGACGTGGCAAAGACCGAGCCGCGCGGCGGCACCAAGTTTTTCGGGGGGCACTTGGGGGGCGAAGCCCCCCGAGGAGCGGTGCTCGTCCTGGAGGACGGCCGTGTCTTCCACGGATCCTCCTACGGCGCCGGCGGTGAGACGTTCGGCGAGATGGTCTTCAACACCGGCATGACCGGCTATCAGGAGACCCTCACGGATCCGTCCTACCACCGGCAGATCGTCGCCATGACGGCGCCGCACATCGGCAACACGGGCGTCAACGACGAGGACCCGGAGTCCCGCCGTGTCTGGGTGGCCGGCTACGTCGTGCGCGAGCCGTCCCGCGTGGTCTCCAACTGGCGGGCCGACCGCTCGCTCGACGACTACCTCAAGGAGCAGGGCGTCGTCGGCATCGCCATCTCCGGCACCCGCGCGCTCACCCGCCACCTGCGCGAGCGCGGCGCCATGCGCGCCGGCATCTTCAGCGCGCCGTCCGAGCCGGTCGAGGACCTCGTCGAGCGCGTACGGCGAGCGCCCCGCATGGAGGGCGCGTCCCTGGCCGCCGAGGTGACCACCACCGAGTCCTACGTCGTGCCCGCCATCGGCGCCAAGCGCTTCACGGTCGCGGCCGTTGACCTGGGCATCAAGGGCATGACGCCGCACCGGATGGCCGAGCGCGGCTGCGAGGTGCACGTGCTGCCCGCGGACGCCACGTTCGAGCAGATCATGGCGGTCGGGCCCGATGGGGTGTTCCTGTCCAACGGGCCGGGCGACCCCGCCACCGTGGACGTCACCGCGCTCCAGAGGGTGCTGGGGGCCGGGCTGCCGTTCTTCGGCATCTGCTTCGGCAACCAGATCTTCGGCAGGGCGCTGGGGCTGTCCACGTACAAGCTGCGTTACGGGCACCGCGGGGTCAACCAGCCGGTCCAGGACGTACGCACCGGCAAGGTCGAGATCTCGGCGCACAACCACGGGTTCGCGGTGGACGCGCCGCTCGACGGGCCGTTCGAGACCCCCTACGGGCCGGCCGAGGTCAGCCACGTCAACCTCAACGACCGCTGCGTGGAGGGCCTGAGGCTGCTCGACGGGCGGGCCTTCAGCGTCCAGTACCACCCCGAGGCCGCGGCCGGGCCGCACGACGCCGCTTACCTTTTCGACGAGTTTTGCGAGGTCATGAGCCGTGCCCAAGCGTGAGGACATCAGGTCCGTCCTGGTGATCGGGTCGGGGCCGATCGTGATCGGCCAGGCGTGCGAGTTCGACTACTCCGGCACCCAGGCGTGCCGCGTGCTGCGGGCCGAGGGGTTCCGCGTCATCCTCGTCAACAGCAACCCGGCGACGATCATGACGGACCCCGAGTTCGCCGACGCCACCTACGTCGAGCCGATCACCCCCGAGTTCGTCGAGAAGATCATCGCCAAGGAGCGGCCCGACGCGCTCCTGCCCACGCTGGGCGGCCAGACCGCGCTCAACACGGCGGTCGCGCTGCACGAGTCGGGGGTGCTGGAGAAGTACGAGGTCGAGCTGATCGGCGCCGACTTCGACGCGATCCAGGCGGGCGAGAACCGCGAGCGGTTCAAGGAGATCGTCGCCAAGGTCGCCCGCGAGCACGGCCTCAACGCCGAGTCGGCCAAGTCGGTCATCTGCCACACGATGGACGACTGCCTGGCCGCCGTGGGCGAGCTGGGCTACCCGCTGGTCGTGCGGCCCTCGTTCACGATGGGCGGCGTCGGCTCCGGGTTCGCGTACAACGAGCAGGACCTGCGGCGCATCGCCGGCGCCGGGCTCGACGCGTCCCCGACCACCGAGGTGCTCCTGGAGGAGTCCATCCTCGGCTGGAAGGAGTACGAGCTCGAGGTCATGCGCGACAAGGCCGACAACGTGGTCATCGTGTGCTCCATCGAGAACATCGACCCGATGGGCGTGCACACCGGTGACAGCGTCACCGTCGCGCCCGCGCTGACCCTGACCGACCGCGAATACCAGAACATGCGCGACGTCGCCATCGCCGTCATCCGCGAGGTCGGCGTCGACACCGGCGGCTGCAACATCCAGTTCGCGGTGGATCCGCGCTCCGGCCGCATGATCGTCATCGAGATGAACCCGCGCGTGTCGCGCTCCTCGGCGCTGGCCTCCAAGGCCACCGGCTTCCCGATCGCGAAGATCGCGGCCAAGCTGGCCATCGGCTACACGCTCGACGAGATCCCCAACGACATCACCAAGGAGACCCCGGCCTCCTTCGAGCCGACGCTCGACTACATCGTGGTGAAGGTGCCGCGGTTCGCGTTCGAGAAGTTCAGGGGCGCCGACCAGACGCTCACCACGCACATGAAGTCCGTGGGCGAGGCCATGGCCATCGGCCGCTCCTTCCCCGAGGCGCTGCAGAAGGCGCTGAGGTCGCTGGAGAAGAAGGACTCGTCCTTCTCCTGGGTGGGTGACCTTTCGGACAAGGCAGAACTGCTGGACGCGTGCCGCACCCCGCACGACGGCCGGCTGCGCACGATGCAGCAGGCCATCAGGGCGGGCGCCACGCCCGGGGAGCTGTTCGAGGCCACGAGCGTGGACCCGTGGTTCGTCGACCAGCTCTTCCTGCTCCACGAGGAGGCCGAGGCGGTCGCCGCCGCGCCCGAGCTGACCGCCGAGGTGCTCGAACACGCCAAGCACCTCGGGTTCAGCGACGTGCAGATCGGCGAGATCCGCGGCATCGACGAGGCCCGCGTGCGCGACCTGCGGCACGCGCTCGGCCTGCGCCCGGTCTACAACACCGTCGACACCTGCGCCGCCGAGTTCGCCGCGAAGACCCCCTACCTCTACTCGACCTACGACGAGGAGAGCGAGGTCCCCGCCGGGGAGCGGCAGAAGGTCATCATCCTCGGCTCCGGGCCCAACCGCATCGGGCAGGGCATCGAGTTCGACTACGCGTGCGTGCACGCCTCGTTCGAGCTGTCCAGGGCCGGGTTCGAGACCGTCATGGTCAACTGCAACCCCGAGACCGTCTCGACCGACTACGACACCTCCGACCGGCTCTACTTCGAGCCGCTCACGCTGGAGGACGTCCTGGAGGTCGTGCACGCCGAGCAGCAGGCGGGCCCGGTCGCGGGCGTGATCGTGCAGCTCGGCGGGCAGACGCCGCTGGGGCTCGCGCAGGCGCTCAAGGACGCGGGCGTGCCCGTGGTGGGCACCTCGCCCGAGTCCATCCACCTGGCCGAGGAGCGCGGCGCGTTCGGGCGGGTGCTGGCCGAGGCCGGCCTGCCCGCGCCCAAGCACGGCACGGCGCTGACCGTCTCGGAGGCGCTGGAGATCGCCGAGGAGATCGGCTACCCCGTCCTCGTACGGCCCTCGTACGTGCTCGGCGGCGCTGGCATGGCCATCGTCTACGACGACGAGACGCTCACCACGTACATGGCGGCTCAGGAGGGCGGCCACCCGGTGCTGGTGGACAAGTTCCTGGACGAGGCCATCGAGATCGACGTCGACGCGCTCTACGACGGCGAGGAGCTCTACCTGGGCGGCGTCATGGAGCACATCGAGGAGGCCGGCATCCACTCCGGCGACTCGGCCTGCGCCCTGCCGCCCCTCACGCTCGGCGGCGCCGACATCAAGCGCATCCGCGCCGCCACCGAGGCCATCGCGGCCGGGGTGGGCGTGCGCGGGCTGCTGAACGTCCAGTACGCCATGTCCGCCGGCGTCCTCTACGTGCTGGAGGCCAACCCGCGCGCCAGCCGTACCGTGCCGTTCGTGTCCAAGGCCACGGCGGTGCCGCTGGCCAAGGCGGCGGCCCGGGTGATGCTTGGCGCGTCGGTCGCCTCGCTGCGCGAGGAGGGCATGCTGCCCGCCGAGGGCGACGGCGGGACGCTGCCTCTCGACGCCTCCATCGCGGTCAAGGAGGCGGTGCTGCCGTTCAACCGGTTCAGGGGCGTGGACACCGTCCTGGGGCCGGAGATGCGCTCCACCGGCGAGGTCATGGGCATCGACGAGTTCTTCGGGATCGCCTACGCCAAGTCCCAGGCGGCCGCCTACGGTCAGCTTCCGACCAAGGGACGCGCGTTCGTGTCCGTGGCCAACAGGGACAAGCGTGCGATGATCTTCCCTGTGAAGGCTCTGGCGGATCTCGGATTCGAGATCCTGGCCACCGAGGGGACCGCCGAGGTGCTGCGCCGCAACGGCGTCCATGCCAAGATCGTGCGAAAGCACAGCGAGGGGACGGGTCCCGGAGGTGAGCCCACGAGCGTGCAGGCCATTCTCGACGGCGAGGTCGATCTGATCGTCAACACGCCGTTCGGCAGCCCGGGGCAGTCGGGGCCGCGACTCGACGGCTACGACATCCGCACGGCCGCCGTGCTGCGCGGCATCCCGTGCATCACCACGGTCTCAGGGCTCGCCGCGGCGGCTGCGGGCATCCAGGCGATCGTGCGCGGCGACGTCGGCGTACGGTCGCTCCAGGAGCACGCACAGGCACTCCGGGGCTGACCCCGCACGGGAGGTGAAGACGTCTGGCCGGCACTCCGGTGCAGGTGACGGGCACGGTGCTGACGACGCGCCGGGTCGACGCCTACCATGCGCTGACGGTGGTGGCGCCCGGCATAGCCGAGCGCTACCGCCCCGGTCACTTCGTCTCCGTGGCGGTCGGCGGATCGCACACGTCGATGGTGACGCGCCGCGCGTTCTCCATCCACGACGTGAAGTCCGACTACGGCGGCACGGTCGAGCTCGTCTTCACCACCGGCGGGCCCGGCACGTCCTGGCTGGCCGAGCGGCGCGCCCGTGACACGCTCGACCTGGTCGGGCCGCTGGGCCGGCCCTTCCCGCTGCCGCGCGACCCCGTGCACTGCGTGCTCGTCGGCGCCGAATACGGCTCGGCCGTGCTGTTCCCGCTGGCCGACGCGCTGCTGGAGCGGGGCTGCCGGGTCGACTTCGTGCTCGGCGGGTCCGGGGCCGAGCGGGTGTTCGGCGCGATGCGGGCCCGCAGGATGGCCGAGACGACCACGCTGACCACCGAGGACGGCTCGCTCGGGCTGCGCGGCAAGGTCACCGACGCGCTGCCGTCGGTGATCGCCGACACGCGGGCCGACGCCGTCTACGCCTGCGCGCCCATGGAGACGCTGCGGGCGGTGACGGCGGTGGCGATGGAGTTCGACATCCCGGTGCAGGTGGCCGTCGAGGAGTCGATGGCCTGCGGGATCGGGGTGTGCATGACGTGCGTGCTGCCCGTCATCGGCGACGACGGGGTGACCAGGATGGTCAGGGCGTGCGCGGAGGGGCCGGTGTTCCGGGGGGAGCGGGTGCGGTTCGAGGACGTGGGAACGATCCCGTTCGACGCGCTCGGCGCCCCCGGGGGCGGTGCACGACATGTCAGTTGATATGCGTACATTTCTGGCGCACGTGGAACTCACGAACCCCATCACCACCGCTGCCGGCTGCGCCTCATCGGGGCGGGAGCTGGCCCAGTTCTTCGACCTGCACCGGCTCGGCGCGCTGACCACCCGCTCGATCACCATGGCCCCGCGCGCGGGACGGCCCACGCCGCGGATGGCCGAGACGCCCTCGGGCATGCTCAACGCCGTCGGGCTGCAGGGGCCGGGCATCGACGCCTTCCTGGAGCGCGAGCTGCCCTGGCTGGCGCAGCGGGGCATCAAGACCATCGTCTCGATCGGCGGTGGCACCGTCGCCGAATACTCCGAACTGGCCCGCAGGCTCGCCGACGCGCCCGGGGTCACCGCGCTGGAGGTCAACCTTTCCTGCCCGAACATGGAGGATCGCGGGCGCGTGTTCGCGCGCGAGGGCAGCCACGCCGCCGAGGTGATCGCCTCCGTACGCTCCATCATGCGCTACGACGTCCCCGTCATCGCCAAGCTCGCCCCCGACGTGGCCGACATCGTCTCCGTCGCCCGGGCCTGCGTGGACGCCGGGGCCGACGCGCTATCCATGATCAACAATCCGCTGGGCATGGCCATCGACACCGAGGCGCTGCGCCCCTCGCTCGCCGCCGTCACCGGCGGGTTGTCGGGGCCGGCGATCCTGCCGCTGGCCGTCCGGTGCGTCTGGCAGGTCCACGCGGCCCTCCCCGGAGTGCCCCTGATCGGCATCGGCGGCGTGATGACCGGCAGGGACGCCTTCCAGCTCGTCCTGGCGGGCGCCTGTGTGGTCGGTGTGGGCACGGCGCTGTTCCACGACCCCTATGCCTGCCTGCGCATCGAACGCGAGCTGGAGGACCTTCTGAGGGCTCGCGGCTTCCAGCGGCTGGCCGACGCCGTCGGCCTGGCGCACCGCCCGCCGGGGAGCGCTCCCCGGCACCTGCTCGTCGATTCCGAAGAAGGCACATCTTGACCCAGGAGAGCACGTCTTGACTCCCGCACCCATCGCCGTCGCCCTCGACGCCCCCGACCTGGAGACCGCCGCCCGATGGGCCGCCGTGGTGACGCCGCACGTCAGCACGGTCAAGGTGGGCCTGGAGCTCTATCTGCGCTACGGGCCCGACGTGATCGCCTCGGTGCGGGGCGCGAGCGGCGTGCAGGTGTTCCTCGACCTCAAGCTGCACGACATCCCCAACACCGTGGCGGGCGCCGCGCGCGCGGTGGCCCGGCTGCGGCCCGCGATCCTCACGGTGCACGCGGCCGGCGGGTCCGCGATGATCAGGGCCGCCGTGGAGGCCGCGCCGCACACCAAGATCGCCGCCGTGACCATCCTGACGTCCCTGACGGAGGCGGACCTGGGTGAGATCGGTCTCGCCGGGCCCGCCGACGACGCCGTGCGCCGGCTGGCGGCGCTGTCGGTCGAGGCGGGGGCGACGGCGCTCGTGTGCTCGCCCAACGAGGTGTCGGCGGTGCGGGCGGAGGTGGGGAAGGAGATCACGCTCATCACGCCCGGCGTGCGGCCCACGGGGGCCGCGACGCAGGACCAGGTGCGTGTGGCGACGCCGGAGCAGGCGCTGGCGGACGGGGCGGACCTGCTGGTGATCGGCCGCCCCATCACGGGCTCCCCGGACCCGGGGGCCACCGCCGCCGCCATCGCCGCCTCGCTGCGCCGCGCCGGCTGACGTTTTTCACGGCGATTCGGCTTTTCTCGGTTCGGCGCTTTGATTGTTCTGCGGCGTTTTCTGGTGGTGTTCTTTCAGCGGCGCCGTGGCATTTCTCCTGCGATGGCATTATTCGCCGGGAACATCCTTTACGGCATGCCGGCATACCCGCACGCGCCGACGCCGGTTCCCGTCCGTCATGGCCGGTCGTGAAGGCTCACGTGGCGCTCGCCGTGACGAAGCGCCCAGTGGGCCCCGGCCGTGGCGAACCGCCGCCCTGGCCCTTGTTGCGGCCGTCGTGAGCCGTCACCTTTGGCCCCGCGCGTGGTCAACGCTCACGTCGGCCTCGGTCGTCGTGAGCCGTCAGGCTCGTTCGCAGGGACACCTTGACCATCGTCACCCCCGCCGTCCTCGCCGGCCGGACGTCGTCGCATGGGCGACTGTGGTCCGTTCGGCCGCTTCGGTGGCCTGGTTTGTCAGAGGGGTGTCTGACAGCAGTCAGGCGGGTGCCTTGGAACGTGCCTCGCTCCCAAGATCATAAACCATCTTCGCGGCCCTCGCGCACCCTTCGGGATTCCGGTTTCGGCCCTGGTGCGGAGGGGGTTTCGGTCATCGGTCGCTGGCGGGAATGTGATCATCGATGCGTTTCACGACACCGGCGCGCGCCGACGCGCGAAGGCTGAAGTGAGGGCGATTTGATCAGCACAATGTGATTTTACAATCACGCAGAGTGATGAAGTGGATTTTGTGAGGAGAGAAACCGCGCTTGACGTTGCTTAGGGGGCGATGACCAGCTAGTTTCCCTTCCCGTCCGAGTACATCGACAGAAATTCGAGGTGACCCGGCGTGGCTCTTCCTCCCCTGACCCCTGAGCAGCGCGCCGCAGCCCTGGAAAAGGCTGCCAAGGCCCGTAAAGAGCGTGCCGAGGTCAAGAACCGGCTTAAGCATGGCGCGGTTTCTCTGGCTGAGGTGCTCAAGGATGGGCAGACCGACGACGTCATCGGCAAGATGAAGGTGTCGGCTTTGTTGGAATCGCTCCCCGGCGTGGGCAAGGTCCGCGCCAAGCAGCTCATGGAGCGGCTTGCCATTGCCGAGTCCCGCCGCGTGCGGGGTCTCGGCGCGAACCAGAGGGCCTCCCTCGAGCGCGAGTTCGGTGGCAACGAGAGCTAATCTCGGTTCCACACGAAAGCGCAGGTTCAACAGGGGGTAGGAAGTGACCGACAGGTCCTGGTCCGGCGAAGTCAATGCCTATGAGGCGGTCGGATCGGGGAAGGAGGTCGGCTTCCCGCCCTTGAGCGAAAGGCGGCTGACGGTCCTTTCAGGGCCGTCGGGCGTCGGTAAGTCCACGGTCGTCGCCGAGCTCCGGCGGGCACACCCCGCGGTGTGGCTGTCGGTCTCGGTGACAACCAGGAGGCCCCGGCCCGGCGAGGTCCACGGGGTCCACTACTACTTCGCCGACGGCGAGGAGTTCGACCGGCTCGTGGAGTCGGGCGAGCTGCTCGAATGGGCGGAGTTCGCGGGCAACCGCTACGGCACGCCGCGCGAGCCGGTGCTGAAGAAGCTCGCCGACGGCGTGCCGACGCTGCTCGAGATCGACCTCGAAGGCGCCAGGCAGGTGCGGCGCAGCATGCCGGAGGCGCTGCTGGTGTTCCTGGCCCCCCCGAGCTGGGAGGAGTTGGAGAAGCGGCTGCGCGGGCGCGGCACCGAGCCGGAAGACGTCATCACGCGCCGGCTGGAGGCCGGGCGGATCGAGATGGCCGCTGAATCGGAGTTCGACCTCACTTTGGTGAACACGAGTGTCCAAGACGTGTGCCACCGGCTGATAGCCTTGATGACTGACCCTCAGGGGGTCATCACAACCACCAATCGAGAGGTCTGACAATCGTGGCAGGCACCACCCCGGCCGCGGAGGGCATCACCAACCCGCCGATCGACGCGCTGCTCGACATCGTCGACAGCAAATACTCACTGGTGATCATGGGCGCCAAGCGCGCTCGCCAGATCAACGCCTACTACTCCCAGCTCGGCGAGGGCCTGCTGGAATACGTCGGGCCCCTGGTCGAGACGCACGCTCAGGAGAAGCCGCTGTCCATCGCGCTGCGCGAGGTCTCCGAGGGCCTGCTCAACGCCGAGCCCATCGAAGGCGCGGTCTGACCCCTTCGATGAAGGTCGTCCTGGGCGTCAGCGGCGGCATCGCCGCTTACAAGGCGTGTGAGCTGCTGCGCCTGTTCACCGAGTCCGGGCACGAGGTGCGGGTCGTCCCGACCCGCGAGGCCCTGAAGTTCGTGGGCGCGCCCACCTGGGCCGCCCTGTCGGGCCACCCCGTGTCGGCCGAGGTGTGGGACGACGTTCACGAGGTGCCCCACGTGCGGATCGGCCAGCGGGCCGACCTCGTCGTGGTGGCGCCCGCGACGGCCGACGTGCTCGCCAGGGCGGCGCACGGGCTGGCCGGCGACCTGCTCACCAACACGCTGCTGACGGCCAGGTGCCCGGTCGTGTTCGCGCCCGCGATGCACACCGAGATGTGGCAGCACCCCGCCACCGTCGCCAACGTCGCGACGCTGCGCGAGCGGGGCTCCGTCGTGATCGACCCGGCCGTGGGCCGCCTCACCGGCGCCGACACCGGGCCCGGGCGGCTGCCCGACCCCGCCGAGATCTTCCAGGTCTGCCTGCGCGTGCTGCGCGGCCGGCCGCGCGACCTGGCCGGGCGCAGGGTCGTCGTCTCCGCCGGCGGCACCCGCGAGGCCATCGACCCCGTGCGCTACATCGGCAACCGGTCCTCGGGGCTGCAGGGATACGCCCTGGCCCGTACGGCCGCCGCCAGGGGCGCCGAGGTGACGCTCGTGGCCGCGAACGTCAACCTGCCCGATCCCGCGGGAGCCAAGGTCGTGCGGGTGGAGTCCACGGCCGAGCTGCGCGAGGCCGTGCTCGCCGCCTGTGGCGACGCCGACGTGGTGGTCATGGCCGCGGCGGTGGCCGACTTCCGGCCTGAGACGCGGCACGACGCGAAGATCAAGAAGACGGACGGGGAGCCTGAGGCGATCCGCCTGGCCAAGAACCCCGACATCCTCGCCGAGCTCGGCGAACGCCGCCGGTCGGCGCGCGCGGACCGGGGCGTCGAGTCGCCCGGTGTCCGGCCTGAGGTGATCGTCGGGTTCGCGGCCGAGACGCACGACGTGATCGCCAACGGGCAGGCCAAGCTCGCTCGCAAGGGATGCGACCTGCTGGTCGTCAACCAGGTGGGGGAGGGGCTGGCCTTCGGCACGCCCGACAACGCCGCCACCGTGCTGGTGGCGGGCGGGGAGGCGGTCGAGGTGCCGTTCGGGCCCAAGGAGGACCTCGCCGCCGCCGTGTGGGACCTGGTCGCCGCCCGCCTGTCCTGAGACACCGAGACACTGAGACGCGCCCGTGCCTGTCCCGAGACGTCCGCGTCTGTCCTGAGACGCGCTCGCTCGTTCCGCTTGTCGTGAGCCGCGCCTGGCTGTCCTGAATGGGGCTCCTGTCCGTCTTCTGGGGTGTTGGCCTGGTGTGTTGCCGTCCGCTCGGCCTTTGAGACACCCGAAAGGTCCGTAAACGGACACCCGACCTGTAGTGCGTACAAAATGTGCAGAACCGATTACTCGATCACCTGTTGCGACATCCCCTCCCGCCTGCAGATACTTGGCTCAAAGGGGGATGGAATGCCGGTGGGTTCCGCTGTCAGGGATCGTTGTAGAACTTTGCTCGCCGACCAGGGGGAAATTCATTACGTCTTCCCGGCGTTCTGTACAGGGACGGCGGGAACAGGGAACTTCCTGATCGTGGTCACCGACTCGGCCGTGTCGGTGCTGGCCACCAGGACGCTCAGGAGCGATCGGCCGGTCTCGGTGTTCGCGGAGTTCCCGCGGCACACCAGGCTCGGCCCGATTCTGCCCGGACCCGTGCTCGAACTGGGCTCGCTGGTGTTCGAGTTCGACGAGGAGTACGCCGCCGTGGTGTCGGCCGCCGACGCGGAGATCTTCGCGCCGGAATTGCTGCCCCCCGACCCACTGCCCGACCTGTGAGGGGTGACAGATTGTGGACAGTTTCGCGACCTGGTGCCGGGTGGGGCTAGACTTCGGCGAGGTCCAGGCACACCCATCCGTCCCGGGCCTTACATACGTCAGCAGCCGCTGCATGAGGAGCCACTGAGTTGTCACGTCGCCTGTTCACCTCCGAGTCGGTCACCGAAGGCCACCCGGACAAGATCGCCGACCAGATCAGTGACGCGATTCTCGACACCATGCTGAAGGACGACCCCAAGAGCCGGGTCGCCGTCGAGACGATGATCACTACCGGCCAGGTTCACGTCGCAGGCGAGGTCACGACCGAGACCTACGTCGACATCCCCGGAGTCATCCGGGAGAAGATCCTGGAGATCGGCTACGACGCCTCGCACAAGGGCTTCGACGGAGCCTCCTGCGGCGTGTCGGTGTCCATCGGCGCGCAGTCGCCCGACATCGCCCAGGGCGTCGACGACGCCTACGAGCACCGCGTGAGCGGCGACGCCGACGAGCTCGACCGCCAGGGCGCCGGCGACCAGGGCCTCATGTTCGGCTACGCCTGCCGCGAGACCCCCGAGCTGATGCCGCTGCCGATCACTCTCGCCCACCGGCTGGCCCAGCGCCTGTCCGAGGTGCGCAAGAGCGGCACCGTGCCCTACCTCCGTCCCGACGGCAAGACCCAGGTCACGATCGAGTACGACGGCGACACGCCCGTCCGGCTCGACACCGTGGTCGTCTCCACGCAGCACGCCGCGGAGATCGACCTCAAGGAGATGCTGACGCCCGACATCAAGGAGCACGTGGTCGACCCCGTGCTCAAGGACGTCGAGATCGACACCGAGGGCTACCGCCTGCTGGTCAACCCGACCGGCCGCTTCGAGATCGGCGGCCCGATGGGCGACGCCGGGCTCACCGGCCGCAAGATCATCATCGACACCTACGGCGGCATGGCCCGCCACGGTGGCGGCGCCTTCTCGGGCAAGGACCCGTCCAAGGTCGACCGTTCGGCCGCCTACGCCATGCGCTGGGTCGCCAAGAACGTCGTCGCGGCCGGGCTCGCCGACCGGTGCGAGGTCCAGGTGGCCTACGCGATCGGCAAGGCTCAGCCGGTGGGTCTGTTCGTGGAGTGCTTCGGCACCGAGAAGCTGCCGGTGGAGAAGATCCAGGCCGCCGTCCTCGAGGTGTTCGACCTGCGTCCGGCCGCGATCATCCGCGACCTCGACCTGCTGCGCCCGATCTACTCGGAGACCGCCGCCTACGGGCACTTCGGCCGTGAGGGCTTCTCCTGGGAGTCGACCGACCGCGCCGAGGCCCTGCGCACCGCCGCCGGCCTGTAACCCGGGCTTCGATCGCCGGCCGCGGGGCTCCGAGGTGAGCTCCTGCGGCCGGCGATCGCGTGCCGGCCGGTCCTGATCACGGGTCCGGCGCCGCCGTGAGCCTGACCGGGCGGAATGCCGCCTGGTGGGTCGTGCCGTGACGCCCTTGTGCCGCGCCCTGAACAGCCGATCTTCGTTGAGGTCGCGGGCCCGTCCGGGAGGGCTTCGAAGGGTGGGCTCCGGGGGCGGCGGGGTCTGGTAGACCTTTTGCGTGACCCACTCCGACGACGCACTCCTGCCGCTCGACGCCGTGCGGCCCCCAGCGTCGTCGAAGGACACCAAGGGGGCTCCCGTCGCCGCCCCGGAGCGGCCGGTGGCGCGGGTCGCCGTGGACAGCCCGCTGCCGCACCTCGACCGCCTCTTCGACTACCTGGTGCCCGCCACCATGCACGAGACGGCAGAGCCGGGTGTGCGGGTCCGGGTGCGGTTCGCGGGCAAGCTCGTCGACGGGTTCCTGATGGAGCGGGCCGGCGAGAGCGATCACGAGGGCCGGCTGACCCCGCTGGAGCGGGTGGTGTCGCCCGAACAGGTGCTCACCCCGGAGATCGCCGGGCTCGCCAGGGCGGTCGCCGACCGGTACGCGGGCACCCTGACCGACGTGCTCCGCCTGGCCGTCCCGCCGCGCCACGCCAAGGCCGAGGCCGAACCTCCCCGGCAGGATCCCGAGACCACCGGACAGGCGGATGAGGCCGGGGCGAGCGCGTGGGACGCGTACCCGACCGGGGCCTCGTTCCTCGGCGCGCTGCGCGACGGGCGGGCGCCCAGGGCCGTGTGGTCGGCGCTGCCCGGCGCCAGGGGATGGGCCGGGGCGATGGCCGAGGCGGTGCGGGCCACGCTGGACGGCGGCAGGGGAGCGGTCGTCGTGGTCCCCGACGGCAAGGACGTGGCGCTGGCCGACGCCGCCTTCGAACGACTGCTCGGCCCCGGCAGGCATGTGGCGCTCACCGCCGACCTGGGTCCCGCCGAGCGGTACAGACGGTGGCTGAAGGTGCTGAGAGGCCAGGTGCGCGCCGTTGTCGGCACCCGGGCCGCCATGTTCGCCCCCGTCGCCGAACTCGGCCTGGTGGCCATCTGGGACGACGGTGACGACCTGCACGCCGAGCGGCTGGCCCCGTACCCGCATGCTCGCGAGGTGCTCGGGCTGCGCGCGCACAGGAGCGGCGCGGGGATGCTGATCGGCGGCTACGCGCGTACGGCCGAGGCCACCCAGCTCGTCGCCACCCGCTGGGCCAGGCCGATCGTGGCGGCCCGCACGACGATCAGGGGCCTGGCCCCCCGCGTGAAGCCCGCCGGCGAGGACGCCGAACTGGCCAAGGACCAGGCCGCCCGGATGGCCAGGCTGCCCAGCATCGCCTGGCGCGCGCTGCGGCAGGGCCTGGAGCGCGGGCCCGTGCTGGTGCAGGTGCCCCGGCGCGGCTATCTGCCCGCCCTGGCGTGCCAGCACTGCCGTACGCCCGCCCGCTGCGTCCTGCCGCCCACCAGGACCGCCCTCCAGGAGCCCGCCCACTCGATTCCGCTCGGGACCCCGGCGGGTGAGCCGGGCGACCTGTGTCACGGGCCGCTCTCGCTCAGGGGCGGCCACGCGGCGCCGTACTGCCGCTGGTGCGGGCGGGTGGACGCCGGCTGGCGGTGCTCGTCCTGCGGCAGCCCTCGTCTGCGTGCCGTGGTGACCGGCGCCCGGCGCACCGCGGAGGAGCTCGGCAGGGCCTTTCCCTCCGTACAGGTGCGCACCTCCGGCCGCGACGGCGTCCTGGCCACCGTGCCGGCCTCCCGCGCGCTGGTCGTCGCCACGCCAGGCGCCGAGCCCGTGGCGGAAGACGGATACACGGCGGCCGTGCTGCTCGACGGATGGGCGCTGCTCGGACGGGCGGACCTGCGGGCGGGCGAAGAGGCGGTACGCCGGTGGATGAACGCCGCCGCCCTGCTCCGCCCCGGCGCCGAGCTGGTGGTGCTCGGGGACGCGGGGCTGGCCGCCGTACAGGCACTGCTCCGGTGGGATCCGATCACCCACGCGGAACGCGAGCTCGGCGACCGCGCCGAGCTGGGGTTCCCGCCCG
Organism: Nonomuraea solani; assembly: GCF_900108335.1. Lineage (GTDB taxonomy): Bacteria > Actinomycetota > Actinomycetes > Streptosporangiales > Streptosporangiaceae > Nonomuraea > Nonomuraea solani. The sequence continues at coordinate 345,416 of NZ_FNVT01000005.1, read as the reverse complement.
CCGTGCGGATGGCGACGCTCACCGGCGCGGCCGCCGCGGTCAGGCAGATGCTCGACGAGGTACGCCTCCCGCCCGACGCCCAGGTCCTCGGCCCCGTGCCCCTCGACGAGAACGGGCAGGAACGCGCCATGATCCGGGTGCGCCGCGCCGGCGGCGCCGCCCTGTCGGCCGCGCTCAAAGGGGCCAGTGGGGTACGTGCGGCGCGAAAGACACCGGATGTCGTGAGGGTGAGTGTCGACCCACTCGACCTGATTTAGACCGTTTCCCCGATTCGCTCATCCGTGGGCCAGCCGTTAGCGTGCCCCTGTGTCGATCGAATGGGTGAACCAGGCCATCGACGACCTGCGCGCTTGGGGGCGCGCGCGGGAAGTCGAAGTGGACGCGGACGAGGTCCGCCTGCTCTGCGACTACGCCAGCGACTACCTCAACGTCAATGAGCTGGGTGATTTCACTCCCGAGACCTTCGACGAGCTGCTGCTGTCGATCTATCCGCGCAAGGTCATCGCGCCGCCGGAGAGCGCGGCGGAGACCGTCGCAGCCGCCCGTACCCTCGTCGTCTATCTCCGCGAAACGGGCAAGGCGGACGAGCCGACGGCGGCTCGGATGGGCGAGCGGCTCGACGACATCGCGGCCCGCATGCCCGACGCGCTCGCCGACACGGCGAACTTCGGCATGGCCAAGAGCCTGTTCAGCTCGATCGGGCCCGAGTCGCTCGAGCAGGCGGTCGCCATCCCCTCCGGCGAGCTGCCCGACCTGGGCGAGGCGCCCTGCGACTGTCCCGGCTGCACGCCGCTGCCCGCCGTACGGCTGGCGGAGCCGGAGGAGCTGCTGGCCGCGCTGGAGTCCGTACCGATGCTGGAAGAGGACCCACTGCCCGGCGGCGAGCCGCTGAGCGACTGGGCGCAGCGCGTCGCCCGCGTGCTCGAACAGGACACCGGCGGCGCCGTCACCGGCTCGGCCGTGCTCGACGAGGGCCTCTACGACCTGTTCGACATGCTCTACCGGCTCCAGGTGCGCGTGCCCGTCACCGTCATCGGCGACTACCTCGACGAGATCGCCGGCGACGGCGAGATCGACCTGACCGCCGTGCTCGACCGGCTGGCCTGGTCCGGCCTGCTCCGGGTCGCCGGCGACACCGCGGAGCTCACACCGCTGGGCGTCTGGGCGCTGCGCGAGCACTATCTGGCGCTCGGGATCGAGGCCCCGCAGGCGCCCGACCTGGCCGAGGCCGACGCGCGCGGGCTCATCGAAGGCCTGCTCGAAGGCGTGCCCACCGAGCTCGCGGAAGACGACATCAGCCGCTGGCTGACCGGCAGGGCGCCCGGCGAGGCCGCCGCCGAGCTGCTCGCCGCCGCCTCGGGCGCGCCCGCCGTGGCCCGCGGCATCGCCATCACCATCGTCGACCGGCTCGGCGCCGAGGCCGAGCCCGAGGTGCGCGACCAGCTGGAGGACCAGGAGCTGCGGCCGCACGCCATCCACTGGCTGGCCGCCAGAGGGCTGCCCGCGCCGCAGCTCACCCAGGAGGAGCTGCTCTGGGTAAGCGTTGACATGCTCGCCCTCGCCATGCCCGCGGCCCAGGAGGACCCCGAGATCTTCGCCGAGAACATGGCCGCCTCCGGTCCGCCCGCCCATCTGATCGAGGAAATGTGGCGGGTCGATCATCCGGACGTCGTCGACGTGCTGGAGCTGCTCGGACGCTCCATACCGGACGGTACGGTGGCCAAGGCGGCGCGCAAGGCGGCCTTCAAAGCCCGGTCCCGGGCCATCCGTTGAGTACGCTCATGTGACCGGTGTGCAGTAAGTTTCGTGGGTGGCAAACAATGTCTTCGACCTCGCCGAGCTGCGCAAGCTGATCGATGAGCAGGCCGCCGTGCCTCCACGGTCACCTGAGGAGACTCCGGTGGAGCACGAGGCGCTGACCTTCCCGCCGATCCTGCCGGCGCCCGACGCCGAGCTGGCCAAGGCGGTGCCGCTGGTGCCGCTCGTGGCCGACGCGATCAAGCTCACGACCTGGACCGGCACCCGCCAGGTGGGCGCCGGCGGGCACCTGGCCGAGGCCGACGCGACGGCCGTGGCCGCGGAGCTGGGCCTGTCCGCCGCGCGGCTGCGCCTCGTCTGGATCGTGGCCGTCAACACCGGGCTGCTGCAGATCCTCGCCGGCCGGGTCTCCAGGGGCCCGCTGTCGATGCAGCTCACGGTCGAGGCCACGCTGGAGTTCTGGGACGGCGTGGTCATGGACGTGCTCGACCGCGCCGACGAGGGCCTGACCGGCTCGGCCGTGGTCGACGGACACCTGGCCGAGATGCTGGCCACGATCTACTCCGTGCGCTCCGGGGTCGCCACCGCCAACCTGGCCCGCGGCATCCTGCAGTCCCACGAGGTGGCCTGCGCGCCCGGCCCCGTCGAGATGCGCAGGATCGCCGCCGCGCTGCCTGCCGAGCTCCTTGAGGCGCTGTCGCTGCTGGCATACTGCGGGCTGGTCGAGCAGACCGCCGCCGGCCGCACCGCGCTCACCCCGCTCGGCGTCTGGGCCATCCGGCGCGACCTGCTGCGCGAGGGCCACGACGCGCCGACCGCGGCCGAGGTGGAGGTGTTCGCCGACCTGTCGGCGGCCGAGCTGGTCGAGGCCCTGGTCAAGGGGGAGGCCACGCAGAGCGCCGTGGCCGGCTGGCTGGAGCGCCGCTCGCCCGAGTCGGCCGCCCACGACCTGATCGAGATCGCCGCGTCCGGCACCGCCGGGCAGCGCGGGGCCGTCGGCGCCATCCTGGAGGAGCTGGGCCCCGAGGCCGAGGCCCCGGTCAGGCAGGCGCTCGAACACCCGCTGATGCGCCGCTACGCGGCCTCCTGGCTGCACATCCGCGACCTCGACGCGCCGACGCTCAGCTCCGAGGACCACACCTGGATCGCGGTCGACTCCCTCGCGGCCCTGATGCACCTGTCGGGCTCCGCCGCCGGGCGGCTCGACACGCCGGAGCCCGGCGAAGACCTGATCAAGCTGGTGGGCGAGATGCCCGCGGTGGGCCACCCCGACACGATCGCCGTGCTCGACATGCTCGCCACCGCCCACGACGACCAGGCCGTGGTGAAGGCGGCGCGCAAGGCCGCGATGAAGGCCCGCTCGCTGGAGCACGCGGCGGCGCACCGCCGGTAACGGCACTAAACTTGGCTCTTGAACGCTTGAGAAACGGAGTGACCCCCTTGGCGATCCAGTCGATCCGGCTGTTCGGAGACCCGGTGCTGCGCACCCCGGCGGCCCCGGTCGTCGACTTCGACAAGGAGCTTCGCAAGCTGGTCAAGGACCTCACCGACACGATGATGGACGCCCCGGGCGCGGGCCTCGCGGCGCCGCAGATCGGGGTCGGGCTGCGGGTGTTCACCTACTACGTCGACGACCAGCTCGGCCATCTGATCAACCCCGACCTCGACCTGTCGTCCGAGCTCGACGAGGAGGGCGAGGAGGGCTGCCTGTCGTTCCCCGGCCTGTCCTACCCGACGCCGCGCGCCGTCCAGGCCGTGGCCAAGGGCTTCAACGTCCATGGCGAGCCCGTCACGCTCGAGGGCACCGACCTGATGGCCCGGTGCTTCCAGCACGAGACCGACCACCTCGACGGCATCCTGTTCATCGACCGCATGGACCCCAAGCAGCGCAAGCTGGCCATGAAGGCCGTGCGCGAGGCGGAGTGGAGCGGCCTGTCCGCCCCCGTGATCAAGATGTCGCCCCACGCCACCGGCGGAAAGGCGCTCTGAGAGCATGCGTCTGGTCTTCGCGGGCACGCCCGAGACGGCACTGCCGTCGCTGCGCACCCTGATCGACTCGCCCCACCACGAGGTCGTGGCCGTCGTCACCCGTCCCGACGCGCAGTCGGGCCGGGGCCGCAAGGTCCACCCGTCGCCGGTGGCCGCGCTCGCGGAGGAGGCGGGCATCGAGGTGCTGCGCCCGCAGAAGGCCGGCGACCCGGCCTTCCTCGACGCGCTGCGCGCGCTGGAGCCCGACTGCTGCCCGGTGGTGGCCTATGGGGCCCTGCTGCCGCAGTCGGCGCTCGACGTGCCCCGGCACGGCTGGATCAACCTGCACTTCTCGATCCTGCCCGCCTGGCGCGGGGCCGCTCCCGTGCAGCACTCGGTCCTGCACGGTGACGAGATCGGCGGGGCGACGACGTTCCAGATCGTGAAGGAGCTGGACGCGGGGCCGGTCTACGGCGTCGTGACCGAGGAGATCCGGGCCACCGACACGAGCGGCACGCTGCTGGAGCGGCTGTCGGTCTCGGGGGCGGGGCTGCTGGCCGCGACCCTCGACGGCGTGGCCGACGGCACCCTGGAGGCGCGGCCGCAACCGGCCGACGGGGTGAGCCTGGCGCCCAAGATTTCGGTCGCCGACGCCCGCGTCGACTGGACCAAGCCCGCCATGCACGTCGACCGGCTCGTCCGGGCGTGCACGCCCAACCCTGGCGCGTGGACGGAGTTCCGGGGGCAGCGGGTGAAGCTGGGGCCGGTCCGGGTGGTGCCCGGGGAGCGGCTGGAGCCTGGCGAGATCGCCGCCACGAAGACCACGGTGCTGGTCGGCACCGCTACGGACGCGGTGGAGCTGGGCGAGGTGCAACCTCAGGGCAAGCGGCTCATGGGGGCCGGGGAGTGGGGCCGCGGGGTTCGCCCAGAGGGTAAAGAGGCCTTCAAGTGACCGGGCGTATCCGCGTTGCTCCGGACGGTAATATTGCCGCCATGGGCGGTAGCGAAGGCTCGAGGGGATGAAGACCCAGGGTGCCGGCGGCAGGGGCCGTGCACAGAGGCCGCGGCGACCGGCGCGCGATCCGGCGCGCAACGCGGCCTTCGATGTCGTGCGGGCGGTCGACGAGCGCGACGCGTACGCCAACCTGCTTCTGCCGCGCCTCCTTCGCGAGCGCGGCATCAGCGGACGCGATGCCGCGCTGGCGACCGAGCTCGCTTACGGGACGCTGCGCGGGCTCGGCACCTACGACGCGATCATCGAGACGTGCAGCGACCGCGCGCCCGATCCCGACGTTCGCGACGCCCTGCGGCTCGGCGCGCACCAGCTCCTGCGCATGCGCGTGCCGCCGCACGCGGCCGTCGGCACCACCGTCGATCTGGTACGCCTGCGCATCGGCCAGGGGGCGGCCAAGTTCGCCAACGCGGTGCTGCGCAAGATCGGCTCCAGGACGCTCGAAGAGTGGGTGCCCATCGTCGCGCCCGACCAGGCCGACGACCCGGTCGGCCACCTCGCCGTCGCCTATGGCCATCCCCGGTGGATCGTCTCCGCCTTCCGCGACGCCCTGGGCTCGGGCGGAGAGCTGGCCGACCTGCTCGACGCCGACAACGCCCGCCCCCTGGTGACGCTGGTCGCGCGGCCAGGGCGCAGCTCGGTCGAGGAGCTCGAGGACTCGGGGGCCATGCCGGGGCGCTACTCGCCCTATGCGGCATACCTGCGCGAAGGTGACCCCGGGCAGATTGAGGCCATCGCGGAGACGCGCGCCGCCGTGCAGGACGAGGCCAGCCAACTGGTGGCGCTCGCGCTGACCCGGGTGCCTGTCGGGGGCGATGGGGATGAGCTCTGGCTCGACATGTGCGCGGGGCCCGGCGGTAAGGCGGGACTGCTCGACGCCATCGCCACCTACGGCGACCTGGCCGGCCTGAGCGCCGAGTTCGATCGACGCGCCAGGGGCGGTGGGCCCGCTGAGGTCGAAGGACGGGCCGGCGGTCGTGCCGGGGCTGACCTTCCGGGCCACCAGGGTGGGGTCGATCACCCGGGGCACGATGGTGGGGTCGATCTCCCGGGCTCTGGAGCGGATTCTGGGCGGGCTTTTCCCGGTGGGGCCCGGGTGCTGGCCGCCGATGTGCAGTTCCATCGGGCGCGGCTGGTCTGGGAGACCACCAGGGACGCGGTCGTGGTGACCGCCGATGGCACCGAGCCGGCGTGGCGGCCGGGGGCGTTCGATCGGGTCATGCTCGACGCGCCGTGCACCGGGCTGGGCGCGTTGCGGCGCCGGCCGGAGGCGCGGTGGCGGCGGGATCCGGCGGGCATCGCCGACCTGGGGAAGCTGCAGCGGCGGCTGCTGGGCACGGCGCTGGACGCCGTACGTCCTGGAGGTGTCGTGGCCTACGTCACGTGTTCGCCGCACCTGGCCGAGACCAGGGTCGTGGTGGGTGACGTCGTGGCGCGCAGGGACGATGTGGAGCAGCTCGACGCCCGCGACTACCTGCCCGAGGTGGACGGGCTCGGCGACGGCCCCTACGCCCAGTTCTGGCCGCACCGCCACGGCACCGACGCCATGTTCCTGGCCCTCCTCCGCAAACGTCCCTGAGCCCCGCCTTGGCCACGGTCCCGCGTTGGCCACGGTCCCGCCCCGGGTCATGGTCCCGCGTTGGCCACGGTCTCGCCCCGGGTCACGGCCCGGCTCCGGGTCACGGCAGCGGGCAGGCTCGGCAACAGGCACGCCCGGCCGGGCCTGCCAGGTCTGGGGCCTGCCGGGTCTCGGGCCCGCCAGGTCCTGCCTCCGCTCTTCCTCCGCTCTTCCTCCGCCATGGCCCGCCCAGCCGCAGGCTTTGCGGCGCGGGGTTGGGCCCGTTCTGGCGGCGTCCCAAGCGTGCGGGGCGGTGGGTTGCGCGGAGGGGCGCGGCTGGTTCAGGTGGTGTGTCCGGCGGTCGGTTGCGCGGGGCGGGCTGTTCGGAGGGCGGTGCCCGTGTGTGATCGGTGAGAGTTCTGCGGGCGGCGCGGGGTCGTACAGAGTGGTGAGTTGGCGGTCGGGGTGGTCGGTGTGATCCGATCTACGGCGTGGACTTTCTGGACGAACTACACCTGGCCGAGCTGAACCCCATCATCTGGGTCCAGCGATTGCCCGACGCCGTGCGGCCCCTGCTGGAGCTGGTGTCGGTGTTCGGCACGGACACGTTCTTCCTGGTCTGCCTGCCCGTGCTCTACTGGTGCGTCAGCCCGGCGTTCGCCCTGCGCCTCGGCCTGACCGTGCTGCTGGCGGCCGCCACCAACGCCATCGCCAAGCTGGCGACGCACCAGCCCAGGCCGTACTGGATCGATGCCAGGATCCGGCCGTTGTCCCTTGAGGGTGCGTTCGGGCTGCCGTCGGGGCATGCGCAGATCGGCACCGCCGCCCTTGGGCGGATCGCCATGGCGGTGGGGCGGTCGTGGGCGTGGTGGGCGGCGGGGGCGCTGGTCGCGCTGGTGTGTGTGAGCAGGGTTTATCTGGGCGTGCACTTCATCTCCGACGTGGTGGCCGGGGTGCTGCTCGGGGTCGTGGTGCTGGTGGCGGTGGCGAGGTTCGAGCGGCCCGTCGTCGAGTGGTGGCGCGGGCGGACGCTGTGGGGGCAGCTTGGTCTTGCCGCCGTGTTGTCCGGGGTGCTGGTCGGGGCCGCCGTGCTGGTCAACGTTCCGTACGCCGGCTGGTTGCCGCCGCAGAGCTGGAGCGCGGCCGGGGCGATCGATCCCGAGAGCCTGGAGACCGTGACGATCATGGCGGGCACACTGCTCGGCACGCTGGCCGGGGCGGCGATCATGTATCGGCTGGGGTGGTTCGACGCGGGCGGGCCGCTCGGGGTGCGGGCCGCGCGCTGGGCGCTCGGCATGGTGGTGGCGGCGCTCATCTGGTACGCCGTGCGCGAAGTGCTGCCCGAGACCCTCGCGGCGACGTACGCGGGATACGCGCTGCTGGCACTCTGGGTGCAACTGGGGGCGCCCGTGCTGTTCATCAGGCTCGGACTGATGGACAGGGCGAGGCGGCCGCAGGCCGTTCACTAGACTTGGGGCATCATGGCCGTACAGATCTCGCCCAGCATCCTCGCCGCCGACTTCGCCAGGCTCGCCGACGAGGCCGCCGCCGTGCCCAACGCCGACTGGCTGCACGTCGACGTCATGGACTACCACTTCGTGCCCAACCTGACCCTGGGGCTGCCCGTGGTCGAGGCGCTGCGGAAGGCGACCGCGACCCCGCTCGACTGCCATCTCATGATCGCCGACCCCGACCGCTGGGCGCCGCAGTACGCGGAGGCGGGGGCGGGCAGCGTGACCATCCACGCCGAGGCGGCCAAGGCCCCGATCCGCACCCTGCGCGAGATCCGCTCCCTTGGTGCCAGGGCGGGGCTGGCGCTCAGCCCCGCGACGGCCGTGGAGCCGTACGAGGATCTTCTGGGCGAGATCGACATGCTGCTGCTGATGACCGTGGAGCCGGGGTTCGGGGGGCAGAAGTTCCTCGACGGCGTGCTGCCGAAGCTCCGGCGGTCCCGTGCGCTCATCGAGCGGCACGGCGGGCGGATCTGGCTGCAGGTGGACGGGGGCGTGGACGCCGGGACCATCGAGCGCTGCGCGGAGGCGGGCGCCGACGTGTTCGTGGCGGGCAGCGCCGTCTACGGGGCCTCCGATCCGGTGGCCGCCGTGGATGCGCTTCGTGCGGCCGCCAATCGCGCTATTTCCTGACATGAACCCCGCATCACCTGGGTAAGTCATCACTTATGAGCGACCTTGGCATCTTCGGGCCCAGCTCGGTGACGTGGCGGGTGATGGGTGAGCCGATCCTGCTGGTGGGCGGCATCCGGGCGCTGCTCATGCAGGGGCTGCACCCGAGGGCGATGCGCGGCGTGCTGCAGAACTCCGCGCTCATGGATCCGCAGGAGGCGTGGTCGCGGTTCGTCCGCACGACGGAGTTCGTCCGCGTACGCACCTACGGCACCCACGCCGAGGTCGAGCGCGCCGGCCGCCGCGTCCGCAAGATCCACGCCAAGCTCACCGCCCACGACCCCGACACCGGCGCCGCCTTCCGCCTCGACGACCCCGAAGCCCTGCGCTGGGTGCACGTCGGCGAGGTGGACTCCTACCTGTCCGTCGCCCGCCGGGCCGGGGTGCGGCTGTCGGACGACGACGCCGACACCTTCGTCGCCGAGTGGCGGCGGGCCGCCGAGGTGGTCGGGCTGTCGCGGGACGACGTGCCCGGGTCGGTGGCCGAGCTGCGCGACTACATCGACGCCCAGCGGCCCGGGCTGCGCTTCGTGCCCGAGGCGGCCCATCCGCTGCGCCTGTCGCTGAACGCCCCGCTGCCGCGCATGCTGACGCCGCTGAAGCCCGCACTGCCCGCGCTGACGCTCCTGTCGTTCGCCACGCTGCCGCGCTGGGCGCGACGGCTGTACGGGCTGCCCGCCACGCCGGTCGGCGACCTGTGGGCCACGGCGACGCTGCGTACCCTGCACACCGGGATCGGCCTGGTCCCGGGGGACGTCCTCTACAGCCCGGCCGCGCGCCGCGCCCGCCGGCTGATGGCCGCTTGAAGCAAGCGCTTGGTCAAATTGGCGGGGGCGGTCGCAATTTCCGTTTCGGGCATGGCAAACTGGTAGTGAAACAGAGCTAGCGTGCTCCGGGGTCGGTGAAAGTCCGAACCGGCGGTTACAGTCCGCGACCCGGCCGATGCCATCGGCCGGTTGACTCGGTGAAATTCCGAGACCGACGGTTAAAGTCCGGATGGGAGGAAGCGCGCGAGGTGTCCGGCGTCCCAAGCCGGGCGCCTTCCGTGGTGCATGCACCACGGATATCCCCCGGGGCCCGCCGTGGCTTGAAGCTACTGGCGAGTAGGAGACCGGGGTGGAGATTCCCGCGCAGGACGCCGCGCACATGGCGCGCGCCGTCGAGCTGGCCGGGCATGGACACGGCACCACCAGTCCCAACCCCGTCGTGGGCTGCGTCGTGCTCGACGCCGCTGGCCAGGTCGTGGGTGAGGGGTTCCACGCGTACGCGGGCGGCCCGCACGCCGAGGTCGTCGCCCTGGCGCGGGCCGGGGAACGGGCGCGTGGCGGCACCGCCTACGTGACATTGGAGCCCTGCGACCACACCGGCAGGACGGGGCCGTGCAGCCTGGCCCTGCTGGAGGCCGGGGTGGCGCGCGTGGTGATCGCCGTGCCCGACCCCAGCCTCAAGGCGGCCGGGGGCGCGGCGCGGCTGCGTTCCCATGGCGTCGCGGTGACGTCCGGAGTGCTGGGCGGGGCGGCCGAGCGGGTCAACGAGGAGTGGCTGACGTACGCGCGGCTCGGGCGTTCCCACGTGACGTGGAAGTTCGCCGCGACGCTCGACGGCAGGTCGGCCGCCGAAGACGGCACCAGCCGGTGGATCACCTCGCCGGAGGCCCGGGCCGACGTGCACCGCATGCGGGCCGCCTCCGACGCCATCGTCGCCGGCATCGGCACGATCCTGACCGACGACCCCCACCTCACCGCCCGCCCCACCCCCTCGGAGCGGGCCCACGACGGCCCGGCCTCGGAAGGCCGGCGTGGTGATCCGGCGGGAGGCGGCCAGGCGGCAGGCGGCGTGACGGAAGGACGGTTCGGCGGGTCGGCAGGCGACGTGGCGGGAGGCGGCGTGGTGGAAGGACGGTTCGGCGGCTCGCCGGGCGGGTCGGCCGGGCGTGGCGAGGTGGCCGGCGGGAGCCCGGAAGGTGGCCGGCGGGTGCCGTTGCGGGTCGTCGTCGATACCGAGGGCAGGACGCCGCAGTCCGCCAGGGTTCTCGACGACCAGGCGCCCACGCTCGTCGCCGTGGCCGACGACGCCGCCACCGGCCTCAAGGCCGACCTGCTCCGCCTGCCCCGCCACGGCGCCGGCCTCGACCTGCGCGCCCTGCTCGCCGAGCTGGCCGCCCGCGAGATCGTGAGCGTGTTCCTGGAGGGCGGCCCCACGCTGGCCGGTTCGTTCGTCGGGCGGGGCCTGACCGACCGGGTGGTCGCGTACCTGGCCCCGGCCCTGCTCGGCTCCGGGCCCGCCGCGCTCGGCGCGGCCGGGGTGCGGACGATCGGCGGGATCCACCGCCTGGCTTTTGATGATCTTTCCCTTATAGGGCCGGATGTACGGCTCATTGCCCGGCCCCCCACCCAACCCGGCAGGGAGAAGTGATGTTCACCGGAATCATTGAGGAAAAAGGCGAAGTGGTGTCCATCGACCAGGCGGGCAGCGGAGCCCTCCTGGCGGTGCGCGGCCCGGTCGTGACCTCCGACGCGAAACACGGCGACTCGATCGCCGTCAACGGCGTGTGCCTGACGGTCGTGGAGGTCAAGGACGACGTGTTCACCGTGGACGTGATCAGGGAGTCGCTCGACCGCAGCTCCCTGGGCGGCCTGGAGGAGGGCTCGCAGGTCAACCTGGAACGTGCCGTACGCGCCGACCAGCGCCTCGGCGGCCACATCGTGCAGGGCCACGTGGACGGCACCGCCGTGCTGCTGTCGCGCGACCCGGGTGAGAGCTGGGACGACCTGCGCTTCTCGCTCCCCGAGCCGATCAGCCGGTACGTCGCCGAGAAGGGCTCGATAGCGATCGACGGAATCAGCCTGACGGTCACGACGGTTGACGACGAAAGCTTCGGGGTGAGCCTCATCCCGACCACGCTGAAGCTCACCACCATGGGCGAACTCCAGGTGGGCGGCGCGGTGAACATCGAGGTCGACGTGATCGCGAAGTATGTGGAAAGGCTGGTGGTCAGACCGTGAACTGGGCCGAGGCCGGATTCGAGATATTCGGCACCCGCGTGCTCTGGACCGACCTGGTCGGCAACATCGCCGCCCTGTCCACGGTCCTGCTGGCCATGCGCAAGTCGATCTGGACGTGGCCGGTGCAGTTCACCGGCGCGGTGCTGCTGTTCATCGCCTCCGTCAACGCGCACATCACCGGCAACGCGCTCAAGCAGGCGCTGTTCGCGGTGCTGGCGATCTACGGCTGGTGGGCGTGGCGGCGCGGCACCCAGGACGGTAAGCAGTTGGCCGTCCGTCCCGCGCAGTGGTGGGAGCGGTCGGTGCTGATCGGCGTCATGCTGCTGGGCACCGTCGTGGTGGGGCTGTTCTTCTACTTCACCGGCCTGTCCTGGGGCGCGCACGAGCCGCTGCCGAAGGGCGCGTTCCTGGTGGCCGCCGACGCCTACATCTTCGTCGGCAGCGCGGTGGCCACGTGGGCTCAGGGCCGGGCGCTGGTGGACTTCTGGATGGTGTGGGTGGCCGTCGACCTGGTCGGGGTGCCGCTGGCCTTCAGCTCGGGGCTGGTGGTCTCCGGGGCCGTCTATGGCATCTTCTTCGTCCTGGTCGTCATCGGGTTCATGAAGTGGCTGCGCGAATATCGGTCTTCCTCTGTGAACGTGGCGGTGGCGCAATGAAAGAGATCACACTCGACCCGATCGAGCGGGCGATCGACGACATCCGTAACGGCAAGGCGGTCGTGGTCGTCGATGACGAGAACAGGGAGAACGAGGGCGACCTCATCTTCGCCGCCGCCAAGGCCACGCCCGAGTTGTGCACGTTCACGATCAGGCACACCAGCGGCATGATCTGCGTGGCCATGGAGGGCAAGGAGCTCGACCGGCTCGGGCTGCCCCTCATGGTCTTCCAGAACAAGGAACGCATGCGGACGGCGTACACGATCACCGTGGACGCCCGCGACGGCGTCACCACGGGCATCTCGGCGGCCGACCGGGCCCAGACGATCCGCACGCTCGCCGACTCGGCGACCGAGCCCAACGAGCTCGTACGCCCCGGGCACACCTTCCCGCTGCGCTACCAGGAGGGCGGCGTGCTGGCCCGGCGCGGCCACACCGAGGCGGCCGTCGACCTGGCCAGGCTGGCCGGGCTGTCGGCGGCCGGGGCGCTGGCCGAGGTGGTCAACGACGACGGCAGCATGGCGCGGCTGCCCGAGCTGCGCCGCTTCGCCGACGAGCACGACCTGGCGCTGGTCTCCATCGAGCAGCTCGTCGACTACCGGCGGCGGGCCGAGAGCATGGTCACCAGGGTCGCCGAGACGCGGCTGCCGAACGCGTACGGGATGTGGCGGGCCTACGGCTACGCCAGCGCGCTCGACGGCGGCGAGCACGTCGCGCTGGTCTTCGGCGAGCTGGCCGACGGCGAGAACGTCCTGGTCAGGGCCCACTCCGAATGCCTGACCGGCGACGTGTTCGGCTCGCTGCGCTGCGACTGCGGCGTGCAGCTCGACCACGCCATGTCGGCCATCGCCCAGGAGGGCCGGGGCGTGGTCGTCTATCTGCGCGGTCACGAGGGCCGGGGGATCGGGCTGATGGCCAAGCTCAAGGCGTACGGGCTGCAGGACAACGGCAGCGACACCGTCGACGCCAACGTGGAGCTGGGGCTGCCGATCGACGCCCGGGAGTTCTCCAACGCGGGCCAGATCCTCGCCGACCTCGGCGTCAGGTCGGTGCGGCTGCTCACCAACAACCCGGCCAAGCTCAAGGGCATGGACGGTTACGGCATCAAGGTCCTTGGCCGCGAACCCATGCCGGTGGCCAGAAACCCGTACAACGAGCGATACCTCAAGGCCAAGCGCGACCGCCTCGGCCATGACATCTCGGAGGCCTCATGAGTGGCGAAGGACGGCCGGGTGTCGCGGCGCCCGAAGCGTCGGGACTGACGGTCGGGGTGGTGGCGGCCAGCTGGCACGCGAAGATCACCGACCAGCTCGTGTCGCGGGCCGTGCAGGCGTGCGACGACAGCGGCGCCACGGCGACGGTGGTACGCGTGCCGGGCTCGCTGGAGATCCCGGTGGTCGCCCAGGCGCTGGCCCGCCGCTGCGACGCGGTGGTGGCCCTGGGCGCGGTCATCAAGGGCGAGACCGCTCATTTCGAGTACGTCTGCGACTCGGTGACCTCGGGCCTGACCCGGATCTCCCTCGACGAGGAGACGCCGGTCGGCAACGGCGTGCTCACCTGCGAGACCATGGACCAGGCGCTCGACCGCTCCGGCCTGCCCGGCAGCAAAGAAGACAAAGGCTACGAATCCACCGTCGCCGCGCTGGAGACCGCCCTCCTCCTGCGGACCCTCGCCTAGGCTGCGGTAGGTTTCCCTCGTGCCACAGCCCGTGCCCCCTCCGCCCCTGCCCATCACCTGGCGTCCGCGCCGGGGACGGATCGTCGCCTACGGCTTCGCCGTGCTGATCGTGCTGGGGGCGGTGGTCATGGCGATCTTCATCGCCGAGCCGTTCAAGCTGGCCGATCGGATCGCGATCGTGGCGTTCGGGGGCGCGGTGGCCTATGTCCTCCACCTGCTGGGCCGGGTGCGGGTGGAGGCCGACGACGAGGGCATCACGATCGTCAACGCCGTCCGCACCCACCAGGCCACGTGGCCGGAGGTCCTGGACGTCACGCTGCTGGTCGGGGATCCGTGGCCGCGCATCGACCTCGCCGACGGGCGGACCGTCGGGGCGATGGGCATCCAGGGCTCGGAGAAGGCTCGCGCCCGTCGGGCCACGGCCGAACTGCGAGCCCTGATCCGGGAGCGCGGGGAAGCGAGCGAAGACTAGCCGGGCTCCGGGAAGAGCTCGTCCACCGTGTCGACGGTGAGGATGCGGATCAGCCACTTCTGCAGCAGTTCGAGATCTTCGCAGGCGGAGATGGCCTCCCGCTTCTCCCGGCTGATCCACAGGAAGCGGGTCTGCAGGGCGATGTCGATGGCCCGGCGGGCTGCTGTGATCTTGCTCTGCTCTCTCGCCTCGGGGGAGACCTGGTGCTTCTCCCAGGGCTCCGGCATCCCGGGGTGAGGGGACATCAATCCTCGCCGAACACTTCGGCCGTCGAGCCGGCGGTGACGGCGCGGACGAACCAGCCGTGGAGAAGGTCCTTGTCCGCGCAGCTCTCGATCGTCGCCCGCTGATCGTCGGTGATCGCCAGCCCTCGCGCGTCGAGCAGCGAGAGCAGCCCCCGGATCGCTTCACGGAGCGCTCCCGTCTCCTCTCCGCGGGCTTCCGCGGCGTCCTCGATGGGCTTGGTGAAGCGGTCGGGGAGTCGCTTGCTGACGTCGTAGGTGATCATGAGTTCCTCCAGGTCGATTCGGATCTTCTCGGGAAGCTGCTGGCGCAGGAAGTCGTAGTAGAAGAGGCTGGCTTCGTCGTCGAGCTGGACCAGGATCTCCGCGACCGCCCGCGCCGTCTCGAGATCGTTCGGGTGAGCGGCCGCCGCCAGGGTGGCGAGCTCGGGGAAGCGCCTGATCTCCTCAGGGTCCCGGATGGGTTGCATCATCTTGGGGCTGAGCACCACGGGAACGAAGAGCAGCGAGGAGTCGGCGATCCGGACGCCGACCCGATATCTGGCCGCCGTGGCCTCGTCCGGGCAGACGACGAGCAGGATCACCCCACCCTTCTTCCTGGACATGAGCCCGCCGGAGTAGCCGATCCAGGCCCATACCTTTTCCTCCCTGTAACGGCGCTGGATCTCGACGATGAGATAGCGTCTCAGGCCGTCAGGCCCTTTGACGGAGACGACCGAGTCGGCTCTGGCCTCGGCCATGAGCCGGTGGCTCATGTCGACGGATTCCTCGCGTGCGTCGCTATAGCCTGCTCCGTCGGCTTCGAGGGCTCGGGTCAGCAGTTCCAGAGCGAGATCCGGGCGACGGCGAATCATCTCCACGGGCACTTCGTGTTCAAGGGTGGGGGTCACCTTGGACGGTCCTTTCGTTCGGTGATCGAAAGCTTACCGTTCGTGACGGTGCGCCGGGGTGAATATCGCCGAGGCCGGTGCGCGACGTAGCCTGAAGGCGTGCTGCGGACAATCAAGGCGATGGACATCCAGTCGCCCGACAAGCTCATCGAGTTGCTCGACCGGCACGCCTACCTGGCCGACGAAGGGCTGGCCACGGCCGCCTTCCTGGCGCTGCGGATGGGGCGGCCGCTGTTCCTGGAGGGAGAGGCGGGAGTCGGGAAGACCGAGCTGGCCAAGACCCTCGCCGCGCTGCTGAAGGCGCCCCTCATCCGCCTCCAGTGCTACGAGGGCCTCGACGCGGCCCAGGCCCTCTACGACTGGGACTTCGCCCGCCAGCTCCTGCACCTGAAGGCCGCCGAGGCCGCCGGGGTCACCGACGTGAGCCGGCTGGAGGGGGAGATCTACGACCGGCGGTTCCTGATCGCCCGGCCCCTGCTCAAGGCCATCGAGACGCAGCCCAGTGTGCTGCTCGTGGACGAGATCGACCGGGCCGACGACGAGTTCGAGGCGTTCCTGCTGGAAGTGCTCTCCGACTTCACGATCTCCATCCCCGAGCTGGGCACGATCAAGGCCGGCACGCCCCCCGTCGTCGTGGTGACCTCCAACAGGACGCGCGAGGTCCACGACGCGCTCAAGCGCCGCTGCCTCTACCACTGGCTGGAGCACCCCGGGTTCGACCGTGAGGTCGCCATCCTGCTGCGCCGCCTGCCCGGCTGCACCGAGACGCTGGCCATGCAGGTGGCGCGGGCGGCCGAGCGGCTGCGGCAGGCCGGCCTGGTCAAGCCGCCGGGCGTCGCCGAGACGCTCGACTGGACCGAGGCGCTGCTGACGCTCGGAGCCAAGGAGCTCGACCCCGGCCGCGCCGCCGCCACGCTCGGCGCCGCGCTGAAATACCGCGAGGACGTCGCCACCGTGCTCGGCAACGGGCTGCTCTCCCATGGATGAGCTGGCCGCCACCATGACGGGCTTCGCCAGGACGTTGCGCGCGGCGGGCGTCGCGGCCGACCACGAGCGCACCCAAAACCTGCTCAAGGCGCTCGGCCACCTCGACGTGACCGATCCGGGCGAGGTCTACTGGGCCGGCCGGCTCACGTTGTGCGCCACGCCCGACGACCTGCCCCGTTACGACCGGTGCTTCGCCGCCTACTTCGGCGGCCGCAAGGCGGGCCTGGCCCGTACGGCGGTCACGAGCGTCACCCGGCACCTGGCGACGAGGGAGGGCGACGGCCCGGACGAGGGCCCGGACGACGGCACGGCGGCGCCCGCCACCGCGAGCCGGGCCGAGATCCTGCGCCACCGTGACGTGGCGCGCCTGACCGAGGCCGAGCGGGCCGAGGTGCACCGCATGCTGGCGCTGCTGAGAAGCGGCCGGGCACGTCGGCGCTCGCGCCGCTTCGAGAGCGCCCACCGGGGCGTCCTGGACCAGCGCCGCACGATCAGGGACGCGCTCAGGAAGGGCGAGGTGGCCAAACTCCGCCACCGCCGCCACACCACCAGGCCGCGCCCGGTGGTGCTGTTCGTGGACGTCAGCGGCTCCATGGCCCCGTACGCCGAGACGCTGCTGCGCTTCGCCCACGCGCTGGTCAGGAGCGAGCCCAGGGCCACCAGGGTCTACTCGGTCGGCACCAGGCTCACCCCGATCACCGCCGAGCTGCGCCACCGCGACCCGGGCACCGCGCTCAACGAGGTGTCCAGGACCATCCCCGACTGGAGCGGCGGCACCCGGCTGGGCGAGGAACTCAAGGAATTCCTCGCCCGTTACAGCGCCAGGGGCGCGATCGCGGTGATCGCCTCGGATGGCTGGGAGCGGGGCGACCCCGAGCTGCTCGGCACCCAGATGGCCCGGCTGGCCCGGCAGGCGTACCGGGTGATCTGGGTCAACCCGCACAAGGGCTACGAGGACTACCAGCCGCTGACCGGCGGCATGCGGGCCGCCCTGCCCCATCTCGACGACCTGGTGGCCGGGCACAGCCTGGCCGCCTACGAGCGACTCAGTGAAAGGCTCGCCCATGCGTGACGTGCTGCCGGAGATCATGAAGTGGTGGCGGTCGGGGCTCAGGTTCGGGCTGGCGACGGTGGTGGGCACGTGGAGCAGCGCGCCCAGACCGCCCGGCGCGGCGATGGCGGTACGCGGCGACGAGGTCGTCGGCAGCGTCTCCGGCGGCTGCGTCGAGGGCGCGGTGTTCGAGCTGGCCGGCGAGATCGACAGGCCCGTCCTGCAGCGGTACGGCGTCACCGACGACGACGCGTTCGCCGTCGGGCTCACCTGCGGCGGCATCATCGACATCCTCGTCGAGCCGATCTCGATCGAGACCTTCCCCGAGCTGGGCAGGGTCGCGGCCTCGGTGGACGCCCACGAGCCGGTCGCCGTGGCCACCATCGTCTCGGGGCCCGGCCAGGTCGGCGCCCGCCGGATCATCTGGCCGGACCGCTCGACGGGCTCGCTCGGCCTCGAACGCCTCGACGAGGCCGTGGACGACGACGCCCGCGGCATGCTGGCCCAGGGCCTGACCGGGCTGCGGCACTACGGCGGGCAGGGCGAGCGGCGGCTGGACGACCTGTCGGTGTTCGTGCAGTCGTTCGCGCCGCCGCCGCGCATGCTGGTGTTCGGGGCGATCGACTTCGCCGCGGCGGTGGCCAGGGTGGGCAAGTTCCTCGGCTACCACGTCACGGTCTGCGACGCGCGGCCGGTCTTCGCCACCGCCAAGCGCTTCCCCGACGCCGACGAGGTGGTGGTCAAGTGGCCCCACGACTACCTGGCCTCGGTGCAGGTGGACCAGCGCACGGTGATCTGCGTGCTGACCCACGACCCCAAGTTCGACGTGCCGCTGCTGGAGGTGGCGCTGCGCACCGACGCCGGCTACGTGGGGGCCATGGGCTCCCGCCGCACTCATGAGGACCGGCTCGTACGGCTGCGCGAGTCCGGGATGACCGACGGCGAGCTGGCCCGGCTGCGCTCGCCCATCGGGCTCGACCTCGGCGCGCGCACCCCCGAGGAGACGGCCGTGTCCATCGCCGCCGAGCTGATCCAGCTGCGCTGGGGCGGCTCGGGCGCGCCCCTGACGACGACAGAGGGCCGCATCCACCACGAGGCGCAGTGATGAGGACGGGCAGGATCGCCGGGCTGGTGCTGGCCGCGGGGGAGGGCTCACGGCTGGGCACGCCCAAGGCGCTGGTCGAATACGCGGGCGAGCGGCTGGTCGACCGGGCCGTGCGGCTGCTGGAGGACGGCGGCTGCCACCCCGTCGTGGTCGTGCTCGGCGCGGCCACCGTCCAGGTGCGCCGGGCGGTGACCGTGCGCAACCCCGACTGGCGCTCCGGCATGGGCTCGTCGCTGCGGATCGGGCTCGGCGCGCTGCCGGACGAGGCGGAGTCGGTCGTGGTCGCGCTGGTCGACCAGCCGCTGATCCGCCCGGAGGCGGTGCGGGCGCTCATCGGCTCGGGCGCCGCCCTGGCCGTGGCCACCTACGCGGGCCGGCGCAGGAACCCCGTGCTGATCGCCCGCCGGCACTTCGCCGGGGTGTCCGAGCTGGCCGTGGGCGACGTCGGGGCGCGACCGTACCTGAAGGCGCATCCGGAGCTGGTCACCGAGGTGCCGTGCGACGGGCACGGCGACCCGGCCGACATCGACACCCCCGGCGACCTCGGACTGCTACAGCCGGAGTGAGGCGATCGCGGCGCGGTGGTCGCTGCCGGTCGCCGGGGCCACGGTGGCCTTGGTGGCCGTCATCCCCTTGTAGAGGATGTGGTCGGGCCGGGTGACCGGGAACTCCGACGGCCAGGTGAAGCCGAACCCGTCGCCCGCCGCGCTCTGCGCGTCGGTCAGCGGCGGGGTCAGCCCGTTCATGCCGCGGTCGGTGGTGGCGGTGTTGAGGTCGCCGAGCAGCAGGATCCGCTTGCTGGAGTCGTCGTCGATGAGCCGCCGGGCGTGTGCCAGCGAGGCGTCGCGCGAGGTGGTGTGCCCCGGCCTGGCCGAGGCCAGGTGCATGACGTAGACGGTCACCTTGCCCTTGGGCGTGCTGATCACCGCGCGCAGCGCGCGGGGCCAGCCCATGCCGACGTCGAGCGGCTTGGTCTCGCTGATCGGGTAGCGGCTCCACAGGCCCACGGTGCTGACCGGGTAGTGGTATTTGAACATCTTGTTGAGCTGCTTGGCCGCCGGGCCGCCGCTGGTCAGCTCCTGGGCGGCGAGTACGTCGAGGTCCTTGGCGATCGCGCGCACGGCCTCGCCGGAGGCGCTGTTGCGCACGCCCACGTTGACCGTGCCGACGGCCAGATCGCTGTCGCCGCCCGGCGGGGTGCGCAGCAGCGTGGAGCCGAACATCACGCCCCACACCAGGCCCGGCACCAGCGCCGCGACGGCGGCCGCGGTGGAGCGTGCCAGGGCCGCGGCGGCGAGCAGCACCGGCACGGCCAGCCCGAGCCAGGGCAGCAGGCTTTCGAGGACGGGCGTGAACCCGCCGAGCGCGGGGATCAGCCGATGCCCCGCGAGGGCTGCGGCCACCACGGCTGACACGATGATGACGACCCGGCTCAGCACTCGAACCAGGCTAGTGGCTCCCGGCCCGCCACGCCGACGCGATAGCCTGTTCCCGTCTCAACGGAACATTCTTCGGTTCGGCGGGAGCCACGCATGCGCATCGGAATGGCACTGAACTACTCGGGCGGCTTCAAGGAGTCGGTGGCCGAACTGGCCGACTACGAGAGGGCGGGCCTCGACATCGTGTTCGTGGCCGAGGCGTACTCCTTCGACGCCGTCAGCCAGATGGGCTACATCGCCGCGAAGACCGAGCGGCTGGAGATCGCGACGGGCATCCTGCCGATCTACTCGCGCACGCCGACGCTGCTCGCCATGACGGCCGCGGGGCTCGACTACGTCTCCGACGGGCGTTTCACGCTGGGGCTGGGCGCGTCGGGGCCGCAGGTGATCGAGGGGTTCCACGGGGTGCCGTACACCGCGCCGCTGGGGCGTACCAGGGAGATCATCGAGATCTGCCGCTCGGTGTGGCGGCGCGAGCGGCTGCGCTACGAGGGCCGCCACTACACGGTGCCGCTCCCGGCCGATCAGGGGACCGGTCTCGGCAAGCCCCTGAAGATCATCAACCATCCCGTACGCTCCCGCATCCCCATCGTGATCGCCGCCATCGGCCCCAAGAACGTCGAGCTGACCGCCGAGCTCGCCGAGGGCTGGGAGCCGATCTTCTACGTCCCCGAGAAGGCCGGCGACGTGTGGGGCCCGTCGCTGGCCGCGGGCAAGGCCAAGCGCGACCCCGAGCTGGGCGAGCTGGACGTGATCGCGCAGGCGTCGCTGGCGATCGGCGACGACGTGGCGGGGCTGCTGGAGTTCGGGCGCCCGATGGCGGCCCTCTACATCGGCGGCATGGGCGCCAAGGGCCGCAACTTCTACAACGACCTGGCCAGGCGCTACGGCTACGAGAAGGAGGCCGAGCGGATCCAGGACCTCTACCTGGAGGGCAAGAAGGACGAGGCCGCCGCCCAGGTGCCCGGCGAGCTGCTGGAGAAGATGTCGCTGATCGGCAGCGACGGGTTCGTGCGCGACCGCGTACAGGCGCTGAAGGACTCCGGCGTGACCACCCTGAACGTGACGCCGTTCGGGCGGACGCACGAGGAGCGGGTGCGGCTGATCGAGCGGATCAAGGAGATCGCCGCCGGGTAGTGAGCTGAATCACCCTTTTTGGGGGAATGCTCCCTCTTCATGGGGTGTTGTGGGAGCTCGTGAGGTTTTCTCTGGTGTTCGTGTGGCTCGTTGAGCGGCTGCACATCGATCTGTGCCGGTTGCACGGATCGATCTGTCGCTGACCGCTCCGTCCCGCGATCGTCCCTCCCTCACCCGGCGTGCCCTTCGGCATGCCCTTGTTGCGAAAGCTCCCCTCCCCGTGAAGAGATTCTCCTTTTCCCTGCAGTTGCTGCTGGGCCTGGCGATCGGCATCGCCCTGGGCTTCGCCGCCAAGATCTGGGACGTGGCCTGGCTGACCGAGACGCTCACGCGGGTCGGCCAGATCTTCGTCCAGCTCCTCAAGCTCGCCGTCCCGCCGCTGGTCTTCACCGCCGTCCTGGTCAGCGTGGCCAACCTGCGCAACGTCAACGGCGCGGCCCGGCTGGCCTCCAAGACGCTCCTGTGGTTCCTGGTCACCGCGTTCGTCTCGGTGGCGTTCGCGATCGGGCTGGGCCTGCTGCTCAACCCCGGCCAGGGCGTCACGCTCGACACCGGCGCCGCCAAGGCCCCCGAGAACGCGGGCACCTGGCTCGACTTCGTCACCGGCATCCTGCCGACCAACGTGTTCACCGCCTTCACCGAGGTGAACGTCCTGCAGATCGTCTTCCTGGGCGTGGTGCTCGGCGGCGCGGCCCTGGCGGTCGGCGAGAAGGCGGAGCCGTTCCTCAACCTCAGCCGCTCGGTCCTCGAACTGGTGCAGAAGGCGCTGTGGTGGGTCATCCGCCTGGCGCCCATCGGTACGGCGGGCCTGATCGGCAAGGCCGTCTCCACGTACGGCTGGGACCTGCTCGCGCCGCTGGCCAAGTTCAGCGTCGGGGTGTATATCGGCTGCTTCTTCGTGCTGCTGGCCGTCTACCCGGCGCTGCTGGCGGTGTTGGGCAAGGTCAGCCCGATCGCGTTCTTCCGCAACGCCTGGCCCGCGATCGAGCTGGCCTTCGTCTCGCGCTCGTCGGTCGGCACGCTGCCGCTGACGCAGCGGGTCACGGTCGAGCGCCTCGGCGTGGATCGCGACTACGCCTCGTTCGCGGTGCCGTTCGGCGCGACCACCAAGATGGACGGCTGCGCCTCGGTCTACCCGGCGCTGGCGGCGATCTTCGTGGCCCAGGTGTTCGGCGTGTCGCTCGGGGTGGGCGACTACCTGCTGATCGCGTTCGTCTCGGTGGTCGGCTCGGCCGCCACGGCGGGCCTGACCGGCGCGACCGTCATGCTCACGCTGACGCTCAGCACGCTGGGCCTGCCCCTGGAGGGCGTCGGCCTGCTGCTGGCCATCGACCCGATCCTCGACATGATCAGGACCGCGACGAACGTCGCCGGTCAGATGGTGGTGCCGGTGCTGGTGGCGCGCTCCGAAGGCCGCCTGGACACCGAGGTCTTCAACGCGCCGCCGCAGCCGCTCGACGACGCTCCCGCCGCGCCGTCCCGCGTGCCGGTGCCCGCGACGGCCTGACGTCGCAGGTCGTCCCCTACGGGGGTTTCGTGGGCCGGTAGTGGTCGCGTGGGCCTATGGTTGGTCGGAAATCCTGATGTTCGAGTAATTGGCGGGGATATGTCCGACGCGACGGAGCGCGCGCCGTCCTTGGTCGCTGACCGGTACCGGCTCGACGAGCTCATCGGCAGCGGCCCGATGGGCGAGGTGTGGCGGGGGTACGACACGCGGGCCGACTGGGTGGTCGCCGTGAAGGTGCTCGGCGCCACGGCGGCGGGGGCCGCCACGCGGGATGTGCTCAGGCAGCACGCCCAGGCGGTGGCCAGGGTGATCCATCCGAACGTGGCCATGGTGCTGGACGTCGGCGACCACGACGGCTCTCCCTTCCTGGTCATGGAGCACCTGACCGGCCTCAGCCTCGGCGAGGAACCGGCCGCGCGGGGCACGATGAGCATCGTCGAGGTGTGCGACCTGATCGGCCAGGCCGCGGCCGGGCTCGACGCCGCGCACCGGGCCGGGATCGTGCACGGGCGGGTCGATCCGGACAGCTTCCGCCGGGCCGGCAGCGGGGTGCTCAAGGTCGTCGGGTTCGGGATGGACGACCGCGAGCCGTCCGAACGGGGCCGCCGCTACGCGGCTCCTGAGCGGGCCGCGGGGGAGAAGGCACAGGCTTCTGGGGATCTGTACGCGCTGGGCGCCGTCTGCTACGAGCTGCTCTGCGGCCGCCCGCCCTTCGAGTCCCCGGCAGGCCCAGAGACGGCCCCGGAGCCCGTTCCGCCCAGTGCGCACAGGCCCGAGGTGCCGGCCGAGCTCGACCGGCTGGTGCTGGCCATGCTCGCCGCCGACCCAGCCAAGCGGCCGGGCAGCGGCGAGTCCATCCGGCGGGCGCTGGCCGCCATCGCCAGGCCGCGCCCCAACCCGTCGGCCGTCCCCATGACCGGCGCCTCCCTGAACCCCACGGGGCACGGCGCCACCGACGTCCACCCGGCCGGGCCGGGGGCGCGGGCCGGTGACACCGCGATCTACCCCGCCGGTGACCTGGAGCCGGAGCCGGCATCGTCCAACCGCAAGCTGTTCCTCCAGGTCGGCGCCGCCGCCGCGGTCATCGCCGCCGTCACCGTGGGCATGGTGATGTGGGCGGGCGCGCGCCAGGAGAAGCCGGTGTCGCCGACGCCCGGCCCGTCCGCCGTGATCGCCACCAGCGGGCCCCGGCCGCCCACCACCGAGCCCCCGGTCCCGAGCCGCGAGTCCACCCAGGACCCGTCGCAGAACCTCGTGAGCACCCTCGGCCCCGAGGACCTGAGCAACCCGCGGACGACGGCCGCCCCCAAGGCCACCCTGGGAGAGACGGCCCCGACCGGCGGGTGGGGGACCTGGCTGCAGCAGTTCGACAACGCGGTGATGGCCCAGCAGGCCATGGGCGGCATCAGCTCCAAAGTCGCCGCCAAGGCCAGCGACAAGATCAGGAAGGCCGCCAGGAAGTTCAGCGAGGGTCGGTCCGATCCCGGGCTGAGCCAGATCGAGGGCATCTACCAGGACCTGCGGCACGCCCAGGAGGACGGCGAGTTCCAGGTGACCGGGCCGCTGGCGGAGTTCATGGACGACTGGCAGCTTCCGAACCGGTAGGAGAGGGGTCATCGGAGATCCACAAGGAGTCGTTCCTCGTCCCCTTGAGGACCGGTAGACTAGAGGATCGAGTTCCGATCACCGTCGAGCCTGGGGCCTGCCTTCCGGGCCGGGGCGGGGTTCGCATCGAGGACACCCCTCGTGACGTGTCCGGGCGGGCCGGAACTGTTCACGAAGACGACCAAGGAGCTGCTCGTCCTTTAGAGCGGCCGCACGCGGGAGAAGAACGAGTGGCGACGACCAACGACCTCAAGAACGGCATCGTGCTGAAGCTCGACGGCGGTGAGCTGTGGGCCGTTGTGGAGTTCCAGCACGTCAAGCCGGGCAAGGGCGGTGCGTTCGTGCGCACCAAGCTGAAGAACGTGCTCTCCGGCAAGGTCGTCGACAAGACCTTCAACGCCGGCGTGAAGGTCGACGTGGCCAACGTCGACAAGCGCGAGATGCAGTACTCCTACAAGGACGGCGAAGACTTCGTCTTCATGGACACCGAGACCTACGACATGGTCACCGTGGCCAAGAACACCGTCGGCACCGCCGCCAACTACATGCTGGAGAACACGCTGGCGACGATCGCCTTCAACGAGGGCGCCGCGCTCTACGTCGACCTGCCCGCCGCCGCCGAGCTGACCATCGCCGAGACCGAGCCCGGCCTGCAGGGCGACCGCTCCACCGGCGGCACCAAGCCCGCCACGCTGGAGACCGGCGCCGAGATCAAGGTCCCGCTGTTCATCACCACCGGCGAGAAGGTCAAGGTCGACACCCGCAGCGGCGAATACCTCGGCCGGGCCTGAGGTGTCGGCACGCGGCAAAGCACGCAGGCGGGCGCTCGACATCCTCTTCGAGGCCGAGTTGCGCGACGAGGATCCGCTGAGGATCCTCGCCGAGCGCGTGGAGCGGCAGGAGCCGCCGGTCAACGAATACACCTCGGCCATCGTCGAGGGCGTGGCCAGGCACCACGCGCGCATCGACGAGCTGATCACCACCTACGCCGAGGGCTGGACGCTCGACCGGATGCCCGCCGTCGACCGTAATCTGCTGCGCGGTGGCACGTACGAGCTGCTGTGGATGCCCGACGTGCCCGCCGGCGTGGTCATCAGCGAATGGGTGCACCTGGCCGGGGAGCTGTCGACCGACGAGTCTCCGCAGTTCATCAACGGCCTGCTGGCCCGGTTCAAGCAACTCAAGTCAAGCCTCACCCTTTAGACAGCCCCGTTCTAGGGGCCGGGGCCGCGCGTTCGGGGTACGTTCCAACCACGCCGGCCCGCACGGGTTCGCGTTGGCGAGGGACGTGTGCTGTCGCGCGGTCAGGTGTGGATCCGCTCCTGACCGCGCACATGCGACCGTACGGAGAAGTGGGCGCGTCACCAGCCGCGACGCGCCCTTTTCTGTGCCCGGCATCGGGCCCGGGTTAGCGTGGTCCTCATGGTGACGGAACAGGACGTGCGCCGGATCGCGCTGGCGCTGCCCGAAACCGCCGAGAAGAGCATGTACGGCACGCCCGCCTTCTACGTGCGCGGGAAGTGGTTCGCCCGGGTCAAGGAGGAGGGCGACCGGCTGGTGCTGCCGGTGGGATCGGTGGAGGAGAAGGCGGAGCTGATCGCGGCCGAGCCGGCCAAGTTCGGCACGACTCCCCACTACGACGGGCACGCCATCGTGCTGGTGCGGTTCGCGGCGGTGGACACGGCGGAGATGAGCGAACTGCTGGCCGACGCCTGGCGCCTGCGCGCCCCCAAACGCCTGTCCACCGACCTCGACGACTAACCCGGCCTCCCGGCCTCCCCGGGTGGAAGTGGGTGATCGGTCCGATCACCTCCGGCCCTTCCGGCCGGAAGGGGGCGATCAGTGCGGCCTGGCCTGGGTGAGAGCAGGTGATCGGTCGGGTGGCGGTACGGCCCGGCCGGCTGAAGCGGGCGAGCGGTCCAGGGCCGCTGGGCGGGAGTGGGCGATCGAGCTGGGCCGGCCGGGCGGGAGCGAATGATCGGCCGGGGCCGGCCGAGTGGGAGTGGGTGGGTGGTCCGGGTCGGGTGGGTGGGAGCGGGCGAGCGCGCGTACGGCGTAGGCTGGGGCGCGTCCGCGAAGAAAGTCGTTCGCGACGTGCGCGTACGTCAACGCGCCCGCTCGCGAGGGAGAGGGAGGCGAGCCGACGTTGCGTGCTGAAGGCGTCACGAGGACCCCGGCGGTGCGGACCGCCGTCGTCTGGGACGCGTTGCGCTCCGTGCTGTCCGAGCGCACGGCGGCCACCGGCCGCGAGTCGCTCGACATCGTCGACGCCGGCGGCGGGACCGGCGGGTTCGCCGTGCCCCTGGCCGCGCTCGGCCACGCCGTCACCGTCGTGGACCCCAGCCCCGACTCGCTGGCCGCGCTGGAGCGCCGCGCCAAGGAGAAGGGCGTGAGCGTGCGCGCCCTGCAGGGCGACGCCGCCGACCTGGGCGAGCTGCTCAGCCGCGACTCCGCCGACCTGGTGCTCTGCCACAGCGTGCTCGAATACGTGGAAGACCCGATCAGCGCGCTGACCGCGGTCGCCGGCGTGCTGCGCCGCGGCGGGGCCGTCAGCGTGCTGGCCGCCAACCCCGTGGCCGCCGCCATCCACCGGGCGCTGGCCGGGCAGTTCGACGACGCCAGGGCCGTACTGGACGACCCGGCCGGAAACTGGGGCGACCGCGACCCCACGCCCCGGCGGTTCGCCGCCGACACGCTCGTCGAGCTGCTGACCGCGACCGGGTTCTCCGTGGGGGCCATTCACGGCGTCCGGGTCTTCGCCGACCTGGTGCCGAGCAGGCTGGTCGACGGTGAGCCCGGCGCCGCCGAGTCGCTGGTGGCGCTCGAACAGGCCGCCGCCACCCATCCCGTGCTGCGCGACATCGCGACGCAGCTCCACGTGCTCGGGCACCGGGCCTGAGACGACGGGAAGGAAAGCGACACCATGCCCCTCGGTGTAGAACGCCTGTTCGGATAGAATCGACAGCGTGTCTCGCAAGCAGATCACCGGCATCGGCCCCGCTCCGCGGACCGGGGTCGATGACAGCGGCTGCCCGATCCTCCACGTCGACATGGACGCCTTCTTCGCCAGCGTCGAGCTGCTGGAGCGTCCCGAGCTGCGCGGTCACCCGGTGATCGTGGGCTCGCCCGCCGGGCGCGGCGTCGTGCTCAGCGCCACCTACGAGGCCAGGGCCTTCGGCGTGCACTCGGCGATGCCGATGAGCCGGGCGCGCAGGCTGTGCCCGCAGGCCACCGTCATCCCGCCGAGCCACGGCAAATACTCCGAGGTCTCCAAGGGCGTCATGGAGATCTTCCACGCGATCACCCCGCTGGTCGAGCCGATCGCGTCCGACGAGGCGTTCCTCGACGTCGGCGGCGCCAGGCGGCGGCTCGGCCCGCCCGCCGCCGTCGCCGCGATGATCAGGGAGCAGGTCCTCGACCGCTACGGCATCACCTGCTCCGTGGGCGTGGCGAGCAGTAAATTCGTGGCCAAGCTCGCCTCCAAGCAGTGCAAGCCCGACGGGCTGCTGGTGGTGCCCGCCGATCAGGTCGTCGACTTCCTCCATCCGCTGCCCGTGTCGGCGCTCTGGGGCGTCGGTGAGCGCACCGAGCAGTCCCTCGTACGCCTGGGCATCCGCACGGTCGGAGATCTGGCCAGAGTGCCGCCCAGCACGCTCCAGCGGGAGCTGGGGCAGGCGGCGGGCACCCACCTCGCCGCGCTGGCCTGGGGGCGTGACGAGCGGCCCGTCAGCTCCCACGTGCCCGACAAGAGCATCGGCAACGAGGAGACGTTCGCGGTCGACGTGGACGACCCGGAAGTGATCAAGCGGGAACTTCTGCGGTTGTCGGAGCGGGTGGCCGCCCGGATGCGTAAGGCCGGTCACGTGGGAAGAACTGTAAGTGTGAAGCTACGCCGCGCCGATTTCACCACGATCACCCGCTCGCGCACCCTGCGCGAGCCGACCGACGTCGCCCAAGTGATTTACGCCACTTCTTGCGAGCTGTACGCCGCCGCCGGCCTCGAGCGGGTGCGGCTGCGCCTGGTGGGCGTCCGGATGGAGAACCTGCGGCCGGCCGGTGAGGCCACCTACCAACTCGGCATCGGTGAGCGGGAGACCGGGTGGCGGGAGGCCGAGCAGGCGATGGATCGCGCGATCAGGAGATTCGGTCCCGATGCGGTGCTCCCGGCGTCGCTGGTACGTGGCAAGCTTGATGAAATAGAGACATGACGTTCGATGTCCGGATTTGGTGGGGGCATCCGTGTCAGGATTTTGGGGAGAGGGGGGCGAGATGGGCCACAATAGAGCCATGACGTCACCTCCGGTTTGGTCTGCGTTGGACGTTTGCTTTCGCCTACGTCTACAGCCTCGTATTCTGGGGATAACCGACCGCGAGGTCCGGACACCCCGTGTCGTCCGTTGCCGTCTTCCCCGTCCTGGGGCCGTCCTTGGGAGGCGCCGTGCCGCTCTCTGAGCACGAGCAGCGCTTGCTCGACCAGATCGAGCAGGCCCTCTACGCCGAGGACCCGAAGTGGGCCAACACCGTAAGGATCAGTGACCCGCGCAGCCATTACAAGCGTCGCCTGATCAAGGCCTCCATCGGCTTTGCTCTCGGCGTCGTCATCATGATGGTCGGCGTGGTGATGAGTCTGATCCCGCTCGGCGTCGGCGGTTTCGTGGTCATGCTCGCCGCGTGTCTGTGGGGCTTGTCGAGCTGGAAACGTATGAACGGGTTCGGTGACTCGCCCCCCGCCTCAGGCACGGCCACCCCTCCGGGCAAGCAGGCCCGCCGGGGCGACCGGGGGAGTTTCATGGAGCGCATGGAAGAGCGCTGGCGCCGTCGTAACGACGAGCGCTGACCCGAAAGCAGCCGGAAAAGCGTGCGGCCGCCCCCGCCAGGGGACGGCCGCACGCTCGGTCGGCCGGTCAGGAGCCCTTCTGGGCCGCCGTCCGCCGCAACCGGATGTTCTCCAGCAGGTCGAACCCGTCGAGCAGGCGCTCGCCGAACCCGCGCAGTCGCCGTAGCGTCGACGGGGGCAGCAGCACCGCCCGTATCCGCCGCCCGCGCGGCACCGTGGCGCCCAGGGCCTGCCGCACCGTGCGCAGGTCCTTTCTCATGGGCTCGATCCGGCCGGCGTTCTTGGCGAACAGCACCCGCTCCACCGCCGAGGCGATGGCGGTGATGGCCGCCGCCGACTCCGCGTCGAACTCGTACTGCTGGATCAGCCGCCGGGCCAGCGCCCGCGGGGTCTCGCTGGTGTGGCGGGCCATGCCGTAGTCGTACAGGACGTCGTCGAGCTCCGCCCACACGGCCGCCACGGCGGGATGACCTCCCGAGGGACCCGACACCATCGCGGCGGTCAGCTCGTCGGCGGGCTCCGACACCTTCCAGCCCAGGCTCCGTACGCGCCGGTTCCTGGAGATCAGCCGCATCCCGGCCGGAACCAGCAGGAGCAGCAGCAGCGCCGCGGCCCCGATGCCGATCTGGACGATCAGCGGCGTGGAGTCGTCCGGCGGCAGGCCGCTGGTCGCGACCGTGCCCTCCCGGTCCACCTCGCGCGGGTTGCGCCGGGCCGACGGGTCCTGCGCCTCGTCGGCGGAGGAGCTGCTCGCCCCCGGCGTCGGCGCGGTGGACGACGTCGCCGTCGCCTCCGGCCTGGGCTGCGTGTACTCGGGCACACGCGCGCTGCCCTGACCGGCCGCACCCGCCGGGGTCGGCTCGAACGGCAGCCAGCCCACGCCCTCGAAGTACAGCTCCGGCCAGGAGTGGGAGTCGTTCGTGCCCACCTGCCACTGCTCGCCGATCTTCGTACCGCCGGTGTAGCCGATCGCCACCCGCGACGGGATGCCGACCAGCCTGGCCAGCACCGCCATCGACGCGGCGAACTGCTCGCAGTAGCCCGTCCTGTCACGCAGCAGGAAGTCGCGCAGCGCCGAGTTGCCGTGCCCCTGCGTGCGCAGGCTGTAGACGAAGCCGCCGTCCTTGGTGAAGAACTGCTGCAGCCGCACCGCCGCCTCGTAGTCCGTCGAGGCGTTCGCCGTCAGCGAGGTGGCCAGCTCGGCGATCTCGGGCGGCAGGTTGTCCGGCAGCCGCAGGAAACGCGGGTCCGTCCCCGGCCGCTCCCCGCTGAGGGAGTCGAGCAGGTCGGGAGTGGCCGCGGGCTCGCTCGTGGCGACCTCGTACTCGAGGCCGGCGGCCTCCTCGCGGGTGGAGAAGACCATCAGCGTGTCCACGTCCGCGCGCCAGTCGCCGTCCACCCGGACCTGCCGGGGCGGGTACGGCAGCGGCAGGAACTTCAGCTGCGCGATCTCCTCGCTGATCTGGATCTTCGTGACCACGTTGGTGGTCTTCGCGTCGGTCCCGAGCCCGGGCGGCGCGGGCAGCGGGCCGTTCTCCGTCCTGTTCTGCGGCGCCCCCTTCGGCTGCGTCATGCCGAACTGCTGGCCGTCGAACGTGTCCAGCGCGTAGATCCGCAGGTACCGGGGCTGGTCGTCGTTGTTGGTGTAGGACAGGACCACCCGCCGCTCCGGCAGTTCGAGCTGGCCCTTCAGGTTGGCGATCGGGTTCGGGATGCTGATCGAGTTGCCAGGACCCGAGCCCCTGCCGCCCACGCCGAACGTGAAGAACGACACCGGCTCCATCGCCGGCAGCGCCGCCGGCACCAGCACGGCCAGCACGATCGCGGCGAACCCGATGCGCTTGCCCGACAGCCGCAGGCCGCTCGTGTCCGCCGCGGCGCGCGGGCCGTCCGGGGGCGGTGACGTGGCGGCGCGGGTACGCCGTACCAGCACCGCCCGGCCCCAGTGGCCCACCCGCTCGCGGCCGTCGGCGATGAGCAGGCTGACGAAGCCGAGCGCGGCCACGATGAACGCGGGCCAGCTGATCGGGTCGCTCAGGATCGTCGCCGGGACCGTGGCCAGCGCCAGCAGCGGCAGCCCGGCCAGCGCCGCCCGCCGTACGCGCGCGGCCAGCAGGTCGACGGCGATCGCGATGAGCGCCACGCCGCCGGCCGTCAGCATCGTGATGCCCTCGGTCTCCGGCACGGGGGCGGCGAAGCGCTGGATGTCGGCCCAGCCGACGCCCACCAGCCGGGCCAGCTCGACCACCGACGCCTTCGTCGGCACCAGCAGCACCCACGCCTTGTCGGCGGCGAAGGCCACGGTCAGGTAGATCCACGTCGCGGCCACCGCCACCAGCGGCGCCGCCCACGCGGGCAGCGACAGGCGGCTGCTCAGCAGGCCCGCGGCCATCACGGCGAGCACGGCGCCGAGCGAGGTCCAGAGCCAGCCGCCGCCCTGGAAGAGGGGATAGAGCAGGATGGCCGCGGTGAACGCGGCCACTCCGGAGGCGATCGTCAGTCTCATGCCGCACCTCCCGCGGGGTTGACCGCGTACCGGCCGCGGCTGGCCGCGTCCTGCCAGACGGAGGCGATCGAGGTGCCGGCGGGCAGTTGGACGATGCGCCAGCCGTAGCCGGTCAGGACGGTCTGCGCGGCCTCGTGGCTCTCCTTCGCGGTCCGGTCGCCGCCGTCCCATGTGCTCACGTCGAGCAGGACCGCCACGCCGGTGATGCCACTGTGCCTCAGCCGGGCCAGTTCCCTCGCCTCCTCTCCGTCGAGCGCGCCGAGCACGGCCACGATCAGCCCGTCGCCACCGCCCTGGCGCAGGGCTGAGACGCCCATCTCCAGGGATCGGGCTGGGCTGTGCCGTACCACGGCGAGGGTGTCGAGCAGCGAGTAGCTCAGGCCGGTGTCCGTCAGGTGCTCGGCGCCCTGGTCGGTCACCAGCCGCAGGCCGAGGCCCTCATGGGCGAGGTGCACGCCGATCGAGGCCGCGGCCGAGACGGCCACCTCGAACGACGAGCGCGGCCCCTCGCCGCGGTGGGCGTGCCTGCGGGTGTCCAGCAGGAGCGCGCCGCGGCTCTGCCACTGCTGCTCCTCGCGGCGCACCATCAGCTCGCCGTGGCGGGCCGTCGAGCGCCAGTGCACCCGGCGCAGGTCGTCGCCCTGCCGGTATTCGCGCGGCGCCACGTCGTCGTCGCCGGCCGCCGCCACACTCCTCGTACGGCTGTCGCCGCCCCCCGTCCACTCACCCGACAGCCGTACGTGCGGCAGCGCCGCCACGTGCGGCGTCACCACCAGCGTGTCGCTGATCGTGAACGCGCGCGTCAGCTCGACCAGCCCGAACGGGTCGGCGATGCGGATGGACAGCGGCCCGATCGTGTACCGGCCGCGCAGATCGGAGCGCACCCGGTAGTCGATCTCCCGCACGCCCCGCGACTCGACCCGGTCCAGCACGAACCTCGGCCGTACGCCCAGCGCGTAGGGAACGGTGTCCTCGATGAGCAGCAGGCCGGTCGGCAGCCGGGTGACGTTCTCCAGGCGCAGGGTCACGGTGGCCTCGCCGCCCACCTCGGCCCGCGGCGGGTCCAGTCGCCTGGCGCAGCTCAGCCGGTAGCGGGTCCGCGCCACCACCATCGCCGCCAGCAGCGGCAGCGCCGTCACCAGGACGCCGATCCTGAACAGGTCGTTCTCGCCCAGGATGACGGCCATCAGCAGCGCGGCGATCCCCGAGGCCAGGAACGACCTGCCTCTGGAGGTCAGCGCCTGCAACCCGGCTCTCATCAGCCGCCCCGCGTGTCCGGCACCGGCACGCGCCTGATCAGATCGGTCACCACCTGCTCGGGCAGGCGGCGCTGCCCCTGGGCCTCGACGCTGGGCAGCAGCCGGTGCGCCAGCACGGGGATGGCCAGGTCCTGCAGGTCGTCGGGGATGACGTAGTCGCGCCCCGACAGCGCCGCGTGCGCCCTGGCCGCCCGTACGAGCTGCAGCGTGGACCTCGGAGAGGCGCCCAGCCGCAGGTCGGGGGAGTGCCGGGTGGCCACGACGAGGTCGATGGCGTACTTCTTGACCGGCTGGGAGACGTACACGCCGCGTACGGCCTCGATCAGGGCGCGCACCTCCGCGGTCGTCGCCACCGGCTCGAGCTTGTCGAGCGGCGAGGTCCCCCCGTGCACGTCGAGCATCTCCAGCTCGGCGGTCGGCTCCGGATAGCCCATCGCGACGCGCGCGGTGAAACGGTCGCGCTGCGCCTCGGGAAGGGGATAGGTGCCCTCCATCTCGATGGGGTTCTGCGTCGCGATCACCATGAACGGGGCGTCGAGCTGGTACGTCCTCCCGTCCACCGTCACCTGGTGCTCCTCCATGCACTCCAGCAGCGCGGACTGCGTCTTGGGGGAGGCACGGTTGATCTCGTCGCCCACCACGATGTTGGCGAACACCGGCCCGGGCTTGAACTCGAACTCCCGGGTCTGCTGGTTGTACGCGCTCACCCCGGTGATGTCGCTGGGCAGCAGGTCGGGGGTGAACTGCACCCGCCGGACGGGACAGTCGATCGAGCGGGCGAGTGCCTTGGCCAGCATCGTCTTGCCGACCCCGGGCACGTCCTCGATCAGGAGGTGGCCCTCGGCGAGCAGGACGGTCAGCGTCAGCCGGACGGCGTCGCTCTTGCCCTCGATCACCGACTCGATGGCCTGCCGAATCCGGTGTGCGGTGGAGACCAGCTCGTCGAGCTGGGGAGGGACGTCATGGGTTACTGCCACCAGGCCTCCATGAGAAGTGCGACGGCCGTCCCGTACGGTGCCATTGCGGGAGCCATGCCATTCCTTTTCCATTGTCTGTACGACCCTACGACGCTGTGGGTTCTCGGGCGACATTTGTGGATATTCCAGGGAACCCTGGTCATGTTCCTGTTCTTGTCACATAGCGGTGCGAATCCGGTGACACCCGGGGCCCGCGATCCGCTCCACTTTCCTCCACGCCGAGCGCCCCGAACCGCCGCAGCCCTTATTTCCACGGCCTTTCCAACCCTCGACACGCCCATGAGGGTTGAGCGGGCGCTCACCGCCCTCCACTCCGCTCCATCGCTCTGACCTGCGGTAACGCAACGGAAACCGATGATGAAGACGGTTCGAATCAGTTGACGGTGGGGAGAAGTGGAGTATGGTGGTGCGCAGTGGAGGGCCCGGTGCACCAGCGCTGAGCGCTCCACGAGGCACGGGAGGTGGGGCCGATGTTCCTCGGCACCCATCAACCGCGTCTGGACGACAAGGGACGGCTGTTCCTGCCGGCTAAGTACCGTGAGGAGCTGGCGGAGGGTCTTGTGATCACCAAAGGCCAGGAGCGATGCCTCTACGTCTTTCCCGTGGAGGAGTTCCAGCGCATTACCGAGGCTCTCAGCACCGCCCCGGTCACCGCCAAGGCGGTGCGTGACTACAGCCGCGTCTTCTTCGCCAGCGCGTCCGACGAGAAACCAGACAAACAAGGGCGCATCACGATCCCGCAGAGCCTTCGCCAATACGCGGGGCTGGAACGTGACTGCGTCGTCATCGGGGCCAACACCCGGCTGGAGATCTGGGACGCACAGGCCTGGGACACCTATCTCAGCGCGCAGGAGCAGGCGTTCGCCGATCTGTCGGAGGAGGTGCTGCCAGGGATCTTGTAGTGACCACGGTCGATCCGTCGGTGATGTCGTTCGGCGAGGTCTCCACCCGCAACCACTGTCTGCAGCTGATGCACCTTCCCCGGTGTCAGATGGCAGGCGTCCACGAAGAGGGTGCGGATGGGGACCTGGCCGGGCGGCGCCGGGTGGGGACCCAGGAATGACCGGCGATCGATCGGAAAACGCGTCATCCGCGAGCAGGACGCGAGAGGGGGGTTGGAGATGGGCGACAACGTCGGCACGGGCGGTCACGTTCCGGTGATGCTCGAGCGCGTTCTGGAGCTGCTCGGTCCCGCGCTGTCGGGGCCCGCACCCGTCGTCGTCGACGCCAACCTCGGCCTCGGTGGCCACTCGGAGGCCCTGCTCGCCACCTACCCGGCGCTGCATCTGATCGGCATCGACCGCGACCCTTTCGCGATCGAGCACTCGACCCGCAGGCTGAGCCCATACTCCGACAGGACCACCCTCGTCCACGCCTCCTCCTCGGAGCTGGACGAGGTGCTGGCCGAGGCCGGTCGTCCCGTGATCAACGGGGCGCTGTTCGACCTGGGCGTCTCCTCGCCGCAGCTCGACGAGGCGGAGCGCGGGTTCGCCTATTCCTACGACGCGCCCCTCGACATGCGGATGGACACCTCGCAGGAGCTGACGGCCGAGCAGGTGGTCAACACCTACTCCGCCGGTGAGCTGACGCGCATCCTGCGCGACTACGGCGAGGAGAGATTCGCCCCGCGTGTCGCCGGCCTGATCACTAAAGAACGGGCTAAAGAGGCAATAACCTCGACTAGGCGGCTAGCGGACATCGTGCGCGAGGCCATCCCCGCCGCCACCAGGCGCACCGGGGGCAACCCCGCCAAGAGGACTTTCCAGGCGCTGCGCATCGAGGTGAACGCGGAGCTGTCCGCCCTGGAGGCGGCGCTTCCCGCGGCACTCGACGCGCTGGCGCTGGGCGGGCGCGTCGCCGTGCTCTCCTACCACTCACTCGAGGACCGGCTCACCAAGCAGGCCCTCACGGCGCGAACCAAGGACACCAGCCCCCCCGGGCTGCCCGTCCCGCTACCGGCTCACCAGCCGAGGTTCCGCCTGCTGACGAGGGGAGCGGAGCTCCCCAGCGAAGAAGAGCTCGCCCGTAACCCGCGGGCGGCCTCGGCCCGGCTACGGGCGGCAGAGAGGATCCGTGTTGACGACTGAGCAGGAGACCGGCCGGGGCACGCCCGTCCGCCGCGCCGTGCCCAAGACGA
Source organism: Nonomuraea solani (assembly GCF_900108335.1). Classification (GTDB taxonomy): domain Bacteria; phylum Actinomycetota; class Actinomycetes; order Streptosporangiales; family Streptosporangiaceae; genus Nonomuraea; species Nonomuraea solani. The sequence continues at coordinate 309,447 of NZ_FNVT01000005.1, read as the reverse complement.
GCACGCGCCGCTCGGGGCAGTCCAAGCCGCGTCCCCGTCCCGACGAGCGCGCCGAGCCCGGCAGGACGCCGGCCGGCGCGCGCGCCGAAGCCGGTGGCAAGGCCGGCGTGCGCGAGCGTGCCGAAGGCGTGCGTTCCGAGCCCGGCGTGCGTTCCACGGCCGGCATGCGTTCCGAGCCCGGCGCGCGTTCCGCGGCCGGTGTGCGTGAGCGTGGCGAGACGGCGGGCAAGGCGTCGGTCGGTGAGCGGGTACGTCCCGAGGCTCCCGGCAGGCGCGGACCCGTGCGCGGGCGCATGCGCGCGGAGACCGGCTCCGGCCTTCGCGTGCCGCGGCGCAGATCCGGGAGCCGGTCGGCGAACCGGCAGCGGGCGCCGTTCGTGCTGCTCGTCGTCGGGCTGCTCGGTGGCGGGCTGGTGAGCCTGCTGCTCCTCAACACCATGCTCGCCCGCGACGCCATCACCGACGCGGGCCTGCGCAAGGAGATCGAGGTCGCGCGCCAGGAGAACGAGCAGATCGAGCAGGAATACCAGCGCAAGACGCAGCCCAACGTCATCGCCGAGCGGGCCGAGAAGCAGGGCCAGCACCCCGACTGGAAGAACGTCAACGGCTACAGCAGCACCGGTGAGCAGACGAGCCAGGCGGACAGGGAACGGTGAGGGACTCAGGCGGCAGGGGACAGGGTCCCGGCCGCGGCGCTGGCGGCGCCGGCTCTCAAGGAGGGCCCGGCGCCGCTCGTCGTACGCCGGGCGGACCGGGACGGGCAGGGCGCCAAGGTGGTGGCTCTGCCCGTTCTGAGGGGGCGGGCCGCCCGGCGTCGCCGGAGAATCCGCCGCGCCGGCCGCCGTCCGACCCCCTCGACCTGCCGTTCGGGCGCGACGACACCGCCAAGGAACGGCCGCCGCAGGAGCCTGGCGGCCGCTCCCGGCGCGATGGCGACCGCCCGCGCCAGGACGACGGCGACCGCGCCCGGCCCCGCGACGGCCGTTCGCGCGACGGCGAATCTCCCGGCCGGGCCCGCGACGGCTCCGGCGGTTCACGTGACGACTCCGGTCGTTCACGTGACGGCTCCGGTCGTTCGCGTGACGGCTCCGGTCGTTCGCGTGACGGCTCTGGTCGTTCGCGTGATGGCGAAGCCTCCGGCCGATCCCGTGACGGCGGGCCCACCGGCCGCTCGCGCGACGGCGGATCCTCGGCCCGTTCGCGCGACGACGGGCCTGCCGGTCGCTCGCGTGACGACGCCCGCAGGCGTTCCCAGGACGCGGACGACGGCCCCAGAGGGCGCGGCGGCCGCGACGACGGTGATCGCCCGAGAGGACGCGACGCGGGCGATTCCGCGCGCGGCCGTGGGGCCGCGGACCGGCTCAGAGGGCGCGTGCAGGGACGCGACGAACGCGGGCGCGGCGAGCACCCCGACGCCGCCGGTCCCCGCGGCCCCCGGGCCCGCCGCGACGGCCTCCGCCCGGACGCCGGGGAGTCGCGCCGGCAGAGCCGCGACGGAGCACGCCCGGACGGCGAGGACGCGCGGCGCAGGGGCCGTGACGGCACCCGGCCCGACGCCCGGCCCGACGGTGACGACGCGCGGCGCGGGAGTCGCGAGGGAGCGCGCCCCGATGCCGAGGAGGCGCGGCGCAGAGGCCGTGATGGAACGCGCCCGGATGCCGGGGACTCGCGTCGGCAGGGCCGTGACGGCACCCGTCCGGACAGCGAGGACTCGCGGCGCCGGAGTCGGCAGGAGGAAGGGCGGCGGGCGCAGGGGGGCAACTCCAGGCCGCCCGCCGGAGGGTCCAGGCAGGAGCCGGGCCGGGAGCGGGTGGTGCCGCGGCGCGGTGGCGATGTGCCGCCGCCGAGGGGGCCGCGCCGGCCGCCCGCGCCGCCGCGTCCGCCCAGGCCGCCGCTGGTGCTCCGGCTGGGCAGCCCGCGCAGGCGCATCAACATCGGCCTGATCGGCATGACGTTCGTGCTGTCGATCTTCGCCGGCCGGCTGATCCAGATGCAGGGCCTCGACACCAAGGTCTACGAGACCGCCGCCGCGAACCAGCGTACCCAGATCGAGGAGATCCCCGCCCAGCGCGGCTCGATCACCGACGTCAACGGTCACGAGCTGGCCGTCACCGTCGAGGCGCGTGAGGTGGCGATCGACCCCAGCAAGGTGCCCGCCGCCGTACGCCAGAAGATCGCCGCGATCCTGGGCCGCCAGCTCGGCAAGAGCGAGCAGGAGATGGCCGCCAAGCTGGCCAAGGACCGCACCCGCTACCAGCTCCTGGCCAGAGACGTCGATCCCGTCGTCGCGACCCGGCTGCTGCAGGCCGGCGTGCCCGCGCTGTCGACCAAGAAGACCTACCGCAGGCTCTACCCGGCGGGCGACCTGGCGGGCAGCCTCATCGGGTTCGTCGGTGACGAGGGCAACGGCCTGGGCGGCATGGAACAGGCCAAGAACACGCTCCTGGCCGGCCGTGACGGCAAGCAGCGCGTCGAGACGGGCCGCGACGGCCAGCAGATCCCGATGACGAGCAGCCAGCGCACCGAGCCCGTCAACGGCCAGGACGTGCGGCTGACCATCGACCGCGACATCCAGTGGGCCGCGCAGAGGTCGATCGCCGAGCAGGTGCGGAAGTCCGGGGCCGAAAGCGGCACCGTGATCGTCATGGACGTGCAGACCGCGCAGGTCGTGGCCATGGCCAACGCGCCCGAGCTCAACCTCAACGACTGGCGCAGGGCCCCGGCGGCGAGCTACGTGAACAAGGCCGCCGCGGACGTGTTCGAACCGGGCAGCACCAACAAGGTGATCACCGCCGCCGCCGCGCTGGAGGCCAAGGCGGTGACGCCCGACACGGTCTACCAGGTGCCCGACAACATCAGGTGCGCCGACCAGGTGCTGCGCGACGCCCACGCGCACAAGGTGGAGTCGATGACGTTCCGGCAGGCCATGGCGCAGTCCAGCAACGTGGCCACGGTCATGGCGGCCCGCGAGATCGGCAGCCAGCGGCTCCACACGATGCTCAAGGCGTTCGGCTTCGGCTCGGCGCCCGGCGGCGGCGTGCCCGGCGCCGAGGCGGGCCTGCTGCCCGACTACAAGAAGTGGTCGGGCAGCCAGAACTGCACGGTCGCGTACGGGCAGGGCGTGTCGGTGACGGCGCTGCAGATGGCCAGCGTCTACCAGACCATCGCCAACGGCGGCGTGAAGATCGAGCCGCAGATCGTCGCGGGCACCACGGACACTTCGGGCCGTTACGTCCCCGCCGCCGCGGGCAAGCGGACCAAAGTGGTGAGCGAGACCACGGCCAAGGAGATCGCCACGATGCTCGAAAGCGCCGTGGGCGTGGAGGGCACGGGCCAGCTCGCCGCCATTCCCGGCTACCGGGTGGCGGGCAAGACGGGCACGGCCAACCGTTACGATGCCGAGCTCGGCCGCTACGAGGGCTACACTGCCTCCTTCGTCGGGTTCGCGCCGGCCGACCAGCCCCGGCTGGTGGTGCTCTCGGTGCTGCAGAAGCCCAAGAACGGCCACTTCGGCGGGCAGCTGGCGGCCCCCGTTTTCAAGGATGTGATGACGTTCGCCATCAAGAGCAGGAAGATTCCTCCCACAGGCTCCGCCGCGCCGCAGGTGCGGATGCGCGCGGGACAGTGACCAGGGAAGGTACGCTCTCGCCGTGCGTCCCCCGTCGTCTATGCGTCCCACGACCAGCCCGCCTCGCCCGCTGACCGGGCTCGCGACCATGCTCGACGCCGATTCCGGCACGTCGCGGTCGCCCCATGCCGCCCTGACCGGCGTCACGATCGACTCCCGCAACGTCAGACGCGGCGATCTGTACGTCGCGCTGCCCGGCAACCGCGTCCACGGCGCCACGTTCGCCGCCGCCGCGATGGCCGGCGGAGCCGTGGCCGTGCTCACCGACCGCGCCGGTCGCGACGCGGCCGTCGCCACCGGGCTGCCCGTGCTGATCGTGCCCGATCCGCGCGCCCTGCTCGGGCAGATCTCCTCCTGGGTGTACGGGCAACCGGCCCACGACATCCAGGTCCTCGGCGTCACCGGCACCAGCGGCAAGTCCACCACCACGTTCATGGTCGAGGCGGGCCTGCGGGCCGCCGGCCATCGGGCGGGCCTGGTGGGCGGCGTCGAGATCCGCGCCGGTGACCTGCGCTTCGAGCCCACCCTCACCACGCCCGAGGCGTGCGACCTGCACGCGCTGTTCGCCCTGATGCGCGAAGAGGGTGTCAGCGCGGCGGCCATGGAGGTCTCCAGCCACGCGCTCGCGCTCGGCCGCGTCGACGGCGTCTTCTACGACGTGGCCCTGTTCACGAACCTGTCGCAGGACCACCTCGACTTCCACAAGGACTTCGACGACTACTTCGCGACCAAGGCGAAGCTGTTCCAGCCGGAGCTGAGCCGCGCGGGGGTCACCAACCTCGACGACCGTTACGGGCGTGAGCTGCTCGGCCTGGCGAAGGTGCCGATGACCACGTTCTCGGCGCAGGGCGACCCGGAGGCCGGGTGGCAGGCGCTGGACGCCCGGCTCGGGGCCGACGGCAGCGCGTTCAGGGTGGTCGGTCCCGGCGGGGTCGAGGCCGACGCGCAGATCTCGCTGCCGGGGCCGTTCAACGTCGCCAACGCGCTCGGGGCCATCGTGACCCTGGTCGAGGCCGGCGTGCCGCTGCAGACCGCCGTACACGGCGTCGGCACGCTGACCGGGGTGCCCGGCAGGATGCAGCGTGTCACCGACGCCGGCGACGAGTTCCAGGCGGTCGTCGACTACTCGCACAAGCCGGGCGCGGTCGAGTCGGTGCTGCGCTCGCTGCGTACCGTCACGGCGGGCACGCTGACCATCGTGCTCGGCTGCGGCGGCGACCGCGACATGGGCAAACGACCTATCATGGGCGAAATCTCCGCTGAGCTGGCGGATGTGGCTATTTTCACGAGCGACAATCCCCGCTCGGAGGATCCGCTGGCCATCCTCGCGACGATGATGGAAGGGGCGCTCCGCGTTCCGCGGCAGGACCGCGCTCATGTGATCATTGAGCCCGACCGCGCGGCCGCCATCGGCCTGGCGATCGCCCGGGCCGGGCGCGGCGACGTGATCGTCGTGGCCGGCAAGGGTCACGAGCAGGGCCAGTACGTTTCAGGCGAGGTGATCCCCTTCGACGACCGCGAAGTGGTCGCCGAAGCGATCGACGCACGCAAGGAAAGCAGGAAGCACTAATGATCCCGTTGCCTCTGGCCAGGATCGCCGAGATAACCTCGGGCGCCCTGTCGGGCATGGCCGATCCCCGCGCGGTGGTGCGCGGGCCCGTCGTGATCGACTCGCGGGCCGTTGAACCGGGATCCCTGTTCGTCGCCTTCAAGGGTGCGCGGGTCGACGGTCACGACTACGCCGCGCAGGCCATCCGGGCCGGAGCCGTCGCCGTGCTGGCCACCAGGCCCGTCGAAGCGCCCGCGATCATCGTGCCCGACGCCGCCGCCGCGCTGGCCGAGCTGGCGGCCGCCCAGACCAGGACGCTGTCCAAGGTCACCGTGATCGGCGTGACCGGCTCGGCCGGCAAGACCGGCACCAAGGACCTGCTGGCGCGGCTGACCGGGCGGATCGGGTCCACGATCGCCCCCGTGGGCAGCTTCAACAACGAGCTCGGCCATCCGCTGACCGTGCTGCGCGCCGACCTCGACACCCGGTTCATGGTGCTGGAGCTGGCCGCGCGCAACATCGGCCACATCAAGGACCTGACCCGCATCGCGCCGCCGCAGATCGGCGTGGTGCTCAACGTCGGCACCGCGCACCTCGGCGTGTTCGGCGGCAAGGAGGCCATCGCCAAGGCCAAGGGCGAGCTGGTGGAGTCGCTGCCCCGGTCCGGCGTGGCCGTGCTCAACGCCGACGATCCGCTGGTGCGGGGGATGGCCTCCCGTACCGACGCGCGCGTCACGTACTTCGGGCGCGGCGAGTCGGCGGCGATCAGGGCCGAGGACGTCGTGATGGACGCGCGCGGGCGGGCCTCCTTCACGCTGCGCACCCCGTCGGGGGCGGCGCACGTGTCGCTGAAGCTGTACGGGGGGCACGCCGTCGAGAACGCGCTGGCCGCCGCGGCCGCGGGCTACGAGCTGGGCCTGCCGGTGGCGACGATCGCCGAGGAGCTGTCGGAGGCGACGGCGCGCAGCCGGTGGCGGATGGAGGTCACCGACCGGGCCGACGGGGTGACGGTCGTCAACGACGCCTACAACGCCAATCCGGACTCGATGCGGGCCGCGTTCGAGATGTTCGACGTGCTGGGGAAGGGGCGGCGGCGGTTCGCGGTCATCGCGGCGCTGCGGGAGCTGGGCGAGGAAGGGCCCGCACTCAACGCCGACCTCGGCCGCCTGGCGGGCGGGGCCGGTCTGGCGGGCCTGATCGTGGCCGGGCCGGACGCGGGCCCGGTCCTGGAGGGCGCCCACGAGGCCGCCCAGGCGGCCTACGCGGCCGCTTCCCAGCCGGCCGGCCCTCAGCCAGGCGGCCCCCAGCCGGACGGTCCTCACTTCGCCGGCTCTCAGCCCGAAGATCCTCAGACGGGTGGTCCTCACTTCGGCGGCCCCCAGCCGGAGGGCCCCCAGACAGGCGGTCCCCACTTCGGCGGCCCCCGGCAGAGTGGCCCCCAGACGGGTGCCGGTCCTGAGGGTTTCGCGCCGGAAGGCGCTCAGCACGCGCCGGGTGGGCCGGTTCCGGGGCCTCAGGCGCCCGCTGGGCCCGCGCCTCTGCCGGGCGGACCTCCGGCCCCTGGGCCGCACCCGGGCGCCCCCCAGGGCTGGCACGGCCCCGCGCCGGAGTACGGCACGCCCCAGCCCGGATGGCACGGGCCGGACGCGGTGCCTCCGGGCGCTCCCGGGCAGGGCTGGCACGGGCCGGACGCCGGTGGAGTCGTACAGGAGTGGCCCGCGGCGGGACCTGAGCAGTGGCATGGACCCGGGCAGGGCTGGCACGGCCCCGACGAGGGCGCCGAGGCACCGGACGCCGGGCAGCAGTGGCACGCGGCAGGACACGGGCCGGGCGCGCCGGTGCCCGGATGGCAAGGACCGATCTCCGACGGACCCCCGATGGGCGGGCCTCCGATGGGCGTGCCTCAGGCCGGTGGCCCTCCGATGGGGCAGCCGCCGATGGGCGTGCCTCAGGCGGGCGGCCCTCCGATGGGACAGCCTCCGGTGGGTGGGCCTCCGATGGGCGGGCCGGCGATGGGGCCGCCTCCTGTGGGCGGGCCTCCGGGGCCCGGGATGGGTGGAGCGCCCGTGGCGGGGCCTTACGCGCAGCAGACGCGGATCGTCCATGTGCCGGACGCCGAGGCGGCCGCGGCGGAGCTGGCCGGGTGGTTGCGGGCCGGTGACGCCGTGCTGATCAAGGGCCCCAGAGCCATGGGCCTGGAGCGGACGGCCGAGCTCCTGCTCGGAGGTACGGCCCAGTGACCGACATCATCATCGCCGGCGCGGTGGGCCTGATCCTTTCGATGCTGGGCACCCCGCTGGCGATCAGGCTGTTCTCGCGGCGCGGCTACGGCCAGCAGATCCGCGAGGAGGGCGTACAGGCCCACCACGGCAAGCGCGGCACCCCCACCATGGGCGGCACCGTGATCGTGCTGGCCGCGCTGCTCGCCTACGGGGCCTCGCACCTGGCCACGCTCGCGCCCCCGACCGTCTCGGGCATGCTGGTGCTGTTCCTGATGACGGGGCTCGGCGCGGTCGGGTTCCTCGACGACTTCATCAAGATCTACAAGCAGCGCAGCCTCGGCCTCCGCAGTGGCGCCAAGGCGCTCGGCCAGCTCGTCATCGGCGCGGTCTTCGCGTTCCTGGTGGTACGCGAGCCGAACGTCTACGGCATCACCCCCGCCGAGACCCGCATCTCGTTCCTGCGGGACTTCGACTGGTCGATCGGCATCGTCGGGTTCACCATCTGGGTGCTCATCATGATCGTCGGGTTCTCCAACGCGGTGAACCTCACCGACGGTCTCGACGGCCTGGCCAGCGGCGCGACCGGGGTCGTGCTGGGCGCGTACGTGCTGATCGGCAACTGGCAGCTCCGCAACAACTGCATCGACCAGCTCGGCCCCAACTGCTACTGGGTACGTGACCCGCTCGACCTCGCCGTCGTGGCCGCCGCCGTGCTGGGCGCGCTGATCGGGTTCCTGTGGTGGAACGCCCCGCCCGCCCGCATCTTCATGGGCGACACCGGCTCGCTGGCCCTGGGCGGCGTGCTGGCCGGTCTGGCCATCGCCACGCGTACGCAGCTCCTGCTGATCATCCTGGCCGGCCTGTGCGTGATCATCACGCTGTCGGTGATCATCCAGGTCGGGTTCTTCAAGATGACCGGCAAACGCGTGTTCAGGATGGCGCCGCTGCAGCACCACTTCGAGCTGAAGGGGTGGGCGGAGACCACGATCGTGGTCAGGTTCTGGCTGGTCGCGATGCTCTGCGCGGCGCTCGGGCTCGGGCTGTTCTACGTCGAATGGATGCCCAAGCCGTGAGCCTGACCTGTGTCGCCGGGCTCGGCGTGTCCGGCACCGCCGTGGCCAGGGTGCTGGCCGGGCGCGGCGAGCGCGTCGTGGTCGTGGAGTCGGTGGCGGGCGAGCGGCAGCTCGCCGCCGCGGCCGGGCTGGCCGAGGCCGGCGTCGAGACGCGCTTCGGTGAGATGGCGCTGCCCGAGGGCACGACCAGGCTGGTCACCACCGGCTGGGCGCCGCATCACCCGCTGATCGCCGCCGCGCTGGCGGCCGGGGTCGAGGTCGTCGGCGAGGTGGAGCTGGCCTGGCGGCTGCGTCCCGCGCAGGCGGCCCCGTGGCTGGCGCTGACCGGCACCAACGGCAAGACCACCGCCGTGCGCATGCTCACCTCGATCCTGCTGGCCGCCGGGCACAAGGCCCTGGCCGTGGGGAACGTGGGCGTGCCGGTGGTGCGGGCGGTCGCGGAGCCGTACGACGCGCTGGCCGTCGAGCTGTCCAGCTTCCAGTTGCACTGGTCCGGCACCCTGGCCCCGCACGCCGCGGCCATCCTCAACGTGGCGCCCGACCACCTAGACTGGCACGGGTCCATGGAGGAGTACGCCGCCGCCAAGGGCCGCATCTACGAGCGCGCCGGCACGGTGATCTTCAACGCCGACGACCCCGAGGCCACCCGGCTGGCCGCGCCCTATCCCGGCGCGGTCGGCTTCACGCTGCGGGTGCCCAAGCGGGGCGAGCTCGGCGTGGTCGAGGACCTGCTGGTCGACCGGGCGTTCGTGGACGACCCGGCCGAGGCGGCCGAAGAGCTGGCGACGCTGGAGGACATCCGGCCGTTCGCGCCCCACAACGTGGCCAACGCGCTGGCCGCCGCCGCCCTGGCCCGCTCGCTCGGCGTGCCGTCGGAGGCCGTACGCCAGGGGCTGCGCGACTTCGTGCCCGACCCGCACCGGCTGGCCCACGTGGACCGGATCGGCGAGGTCGACTACATCGACGACTCCAAGGCGACCAACCCGCACGCCGCCGCCGCGGCGCTGGCGTCGTACGCGTCGGTCGTCTGGGTGGCGGGCGGCCAGCTCAAGGGCGCGGACGTCGACGACCTGGTGCGTCAGGCGGCCCCGAGACTGCGCGGCGCTGTCCTGCTCGGCGCCGATCGCGCCCGGATCGCCGAAGCCATCGCGCGACACGCGCCGAATGTCCCCGTCGTGGACATCGCCGATCGGGACACTGGTGCGATGGAAAGAGTCGTCACCGAAGCCGCCCGGCTGGCCTCGCCAGGGGACACCGTGCTGCTCTCCCCGGCGGGGGCCTCCCTGGACATGTTCGCCAACTATCCGGCGCGGGGGGAGGCCTTCGCGCGCGCCGTACGCGAGCTGAGGGCGCGACGTGAGCACGAGCGCTGAGGAACGGGTACGGCCGGCCCCGCAGAATCCCCAGGGCTGGGCCAAGGAGCAGCTCGGCACGCTGAAGGAACTGCTCGAAAAGCCGCTGACCACCTATTACCTGATCATCATGTGCACCGCGCTGCTGCTGGCGCTCGGCCTCATGATGGTGCTGTCGGCCTCCAGCGTCGAGGCGCTGCAGAAGACCGGCAGCCCGTTCTCGTGGTTCATCAAGCAGTCGTTGTCGGCGGCGATCGGCGTGCCGGTGATGTACGCCTGCTCGCGCCTGCCGGTCAAGTTCTTCCGCTGGGCCGGCTACCCGATGATGGCGCTGTCGATCATCGCGCTGGTCATGGTGCTGTTCATCGGCTCGTCCGAGCTGGGCGCGCAGCGGTGGATCTATCTCGGCCCGTTCACCATCCAGCCGTCCGAGCCGGCCAAGCTCGGGCTCGCGCTGTGGGGGGCCGACCTGCTGGCCAGGCGGGCCAGGCAGGGCCGCATCGAGTGGCGGCAGATGCTGATCCCGCTGATGCCCGGCACCGCGATCCTGGCCGTCATGGTCATGCTCGGCCGCGACCTGGGCACCACGCTGGTGCTCTTCATGATCTTCCTGGCGCTGCTGTGGGTGGTGGGGGCGCCGATCAAGCTGTTCGGCGGCATCCTGTCGCTGGCGGTGCTGGCGGCGGTCATCATGATCAAGGTGGAGCCGTACCGGATGGCGCGCATCGGCGCCTTCCTCAACCCCTGGGCCGACGCGCAGGGCGCGGGCTACCAGGCGGTGCAGGGGCAGATCGCGATGGGCTCCGGCGGCTGGTTCGGGCTCGGGCTGGGCAGCAGCAGGCAGAAGTGGAGCTGGCTGCCGCACGGTGAGAGCGACTTCATCTTCGCCATTCTCGGTGAGGAGCTCGGGCTGATGGGCACGCTGATGGTGGTGGCGCTGTTCGGGCTGCTCGGGTACGCGGGGCTGCGCGTGGCCGTACGCGTCAACGACGCCTTCACCAGGCTGGCGGCGGCCGCCATGGTGGCCTGGATCGTCGGGCAGGCGACCGTCAACATGGGGGCCGTGCTGGGCGTGCTGCCCATCACCGGCATCCCGCTGCCCCTGGTCTCGTACGGCGGCTCCTCGCTGCTGCCCACGCTCGCCGCGCTCGGCATGCTGCTGTCGTTCGCCAAGCGCGAGCCAGGTGCGCGTGAGGCCTTGGCGGCTCGTGGCCCCGGACCGGCCGCCCGGGGCCTAAGCTGGCTTGGCCTGGGCGGTACGACCAAAGGCCGAGCGACACGTTAGGGAGTGACCGAGATGAGGGTGGTCCTCGCCGGTGGGGGGACGGCCGGGCACATCGAGCCCGCGCTCGCCCTTGCGGACGCGCTGCGGCACCTAGACCGCGGCGTCGGCATCACCTGCGTGGGCACCGAGCGCGGCTTGGAGTCGCGGCTCGTGCCCGCCAGGGGCTACGAGCTGGAGCTGGTGCCCGCCGTGCCGCTGCCCAGATCGATCACGCCGAGCCTGCTGACGGTGCCGGGGCGACTGGCCGGGGCGATCAACGCCGTGGCGGCCGTCATCGACCGGGTCAAGGCCGACGTGCTGGTCGGTTTCGGCGGTTACGTGGCGACCCCGGCCTATCTGGCGGCCAAGCGGCGCGGCGTGCCGATCGTCGTCCACGAGGCCAACCCGCGGCCCGGGCTGGCCAACCGGCTCGGCGCCCGGCTGACCGAGCACGTGTTCAGCGGCTTCCCCGACGGCGCGCTGCCGAAGGCCGAGTTCATCGGCACGCCGCTGCGCCGCGAGATCGTCACGCTCGACCGGCTGTCCATGGGCGACAAGGCGCGCTCCTGGTTCGGGCTGGAGAACGACCGGCCGACGCTGCTGGTGTTCGGCGGCTCGCAGGGGTCCAGGTCGATCAACCAGGCCGCGCTGGCCGCCGCGCCGATGCTGCGCCGGGCCGGCGTACAGGTGCTGCACGTCCTCGGCCCGAACAACACCGTCGACCGCGAGCCCCCGCCGGGCGACCCGCAATACGTGCTGCTGCCCTACGTCGACCGCATGGACCTCGCCTACGCGGCCGCGGACCTGGCGCTCTGCCGCAGCGGCGCGCTGACCTGCGCCGAGCTGACCGCGGTCGGGCTGCCGGCGGCCTACGTGCCGCTGCCGCACGGCAACGGCGAGCAGCGCATCAACGCCGAGCGCATCGCGCGCGGCTACGGCGGCCTCATGGTCGACGACACCGAGCTCTCACCCGAATGGATCATCCACAACGTGCTGCCCATCCTTCACGACCCCGAGCGGGTCGCCGCCATGTCGGAGGCCGCCTCCAGACTGGGAAGGAAGGACGCCGATATCATGCTTGCCAGGAAAGTGTTGGAGATAGCCCGATGAGTCTCGTGAAGCTGGTCGATCCCGTCACCGTTGAAGAGTTGGGGCGGGTGCACTTCATCGGCATCGGCGGCGCCGGAATGTCGGGCATCGCCCGCATTCTTCTCAAGCGCGGCGTGCGGGTGTCGGGCAGTGACGCGCGCAGTTCGGAAATGATCACCGAGCTGCGCGAGCTGGGCGCCACCGTGCACATCGGCCATGCCGCCTCCCACATCAGAGACGTCGACACCGTGGTCGTCTCGACCGCCATCCGCGACTCCAATCCGGAGCTCGGCGAGGCGCTCAAGCAGGGGCTGCGCATCATTCCGCGGGCCGCCGCGCTGGCCTCGGTGATGGCCGGGCGCACCGCCGTGGCCATCGCGGGCACGCACGGCAAGACCACCACCACCTCGATGCTGACGGTGGCGCTGCAGAAGTGCGGCACCGACCCGTCCTACTGCGTGGGCGGCCAGCTCGTCACCACCGGGCTCGGCGCCGACGACGGGCAGGGCGGCGTGTTCGTGGCCGAGGCCGACGAGAGCGACGGCTCCTTCCTCATGCTCGCGCCCGACATCGCCGTGGTCACCAACGTCGAGGCCGACCACCTCGACAACTATGGCGACCCGCGGGCGGTGCACGACAGCTTCGCCAGGTTCGCCGACCGGATCGGCTCGCTGCTCATCGCGTGCGCCGACGACCCCGGCTCGGCCGAGGTGGCGCGCCGGGCGCGCGAGCGTGGGCTGCGGGTCAGGACCTACGGCCTGAGCGGCGACGACTACCGCGTGACCGGCGTCAGGCCCGACGGCTTCGGCACGGTGTTCGAGATCGAGGGCAGGGGTGAGGTCAGGCTGGCCGTTCCCGGGGCGCACAACGCGCTCAACGCCGCCGCGGCCATCGCCGTGGCCGATGAGCTGGGGCTGCCGTTCGAGGAGATCAGGCAGGGCCTGGGGGCCTTCGTCGGGGCCAAGCGGCGCTTCGAGGCCAAGGGCGAGGCGGGCGGCATCGCGGTGTTCGACAGCTACGCCCACCACCCGACCGAGCTGGCCGCCGACCTGCGGGCCGCGCGCGACGTGGTGGCCTCCTACTCCGGCAGCGGGCGGGTCATCGCGATCTTCCAGCCGCACCTCTACTCGCGCACCCGGTTCTTCGCCGACGAGTTCGGCACGGCGCTCGGGCTGGCCGACGAGGCCATCGTGCTCGACGTCTACGGGGCCCGCGAGGATCCGGAGCCGGGGGTGTCCGGCGCGATGGTGGCCGGGCGGGTGCCGCTGCCGCCCGAGCGGGTCGCGTACGCGCCCGACCGGGCCGCGGTGCCGGCCATGGTGGCCGCGCGCGCCCGGCCCGGCGACATCGTGCTCACCATGGGCGCGGGCGACGTCACCGAGCTCGGCCCCCAGATCGTCGCCCGCCTCGCCTGAGGCCCCCGCGCGCGGGGCGTTTGGGCGTGGCGCGCGGGTGTTGCGTCGTGCGTCGGCGTAGGTTCGGTGCCTACATGAGCCGCATGGTGGGTCACATGGTGGGTCACATGGTGGGCCGCGTGGTGGGAGGGCGATGAAGGCGCGCACGGCGTTCCTGGTGCTGCTGACGGCCGGGGTGGTGGGTTCGGCCGCGTGGCTGGTGTTCTTCTCGCCCGTCCTCGGCGTGCGCTCGATCGAGATCGTGGGAAATCTCACAGTGCCGAGCGAGCAGATCGAGCAGCAGGCCGGGGTGGCGGACCTGCACCCTCTCGCCACCGTCAACCTCGCCGACGTCCAGACCCGCGTGCTCGGCATCAGACGGCTCGCCACCGCCAAGGTGGACCGGATCTGGCCGGGCACGCTCAAGATCGAGGTGGTCGAGCGCGAGCCGGTCGCCGCCTTCCCGGTGGGTGACAAGGTGGCGATCGTCGACGAGCGCGGCGTGGTGATCGAACTCAGAGCCGCCGCGCCGCCCATGCTGCCCCTGCTCCAGATCGACCGCCCCGTCGAGGGCGATCCCGCCATGATGGCGGCGCTGCAGGTCATCAAGGCGGTTCCGGCCGAGGTGGCGGGCAAGGTCAGGCGGGTGCGCGCGGGCACGGCCGAAGGCGTGACGCTGGAGCTGTCAGACGGCCGTACCGTCATCTGGGGTGGCGTCGACCGGCCGCAGGAGAAGGCGCAGATCCTCACGTCGCTGCTCAAACGCGAAAGAGCGGTCACCCTGTACGACGTCAGCTCACCCGACGTGGTGACCCTGAAGTGATCGTGATCGTCAGGGTCTGGCAACCACGGGGCAAGAGCATCGCCGAGCCTGTGCGAGGTGGGGGTCGCGGCGTGAGAGCCTGTAAGCCGGACTTTCGGCAGTGGAGGGCCGCGACCAGGCGCGACTGCGGAGCGAAACGGACAGCCCGCGACACGCCGGACGTGCTTGCGGCGCGGTTAGTTGACCCGCCTGGAGCGTAACTCCTACTGTCCGTATCAATCCTCAGGTTGACATAAATCTAAATCTCAACCTGAGGTTGAGAGTTACCCGAACTGAGAAAAAGCGGAAACCATCCGCACCGAAATGGCAAGTCAACGAGCGGAAAGGCCCCTCGTCGTGGCAGCACCGCAGAACTACCTCGCGGTCATCAAGGTCGTCGGCATCGGCGGCGGCGGAGTCAACGCCGTCAACCGGATGATCGAAGAGGGACTCAAGGGCGTCGAGTTCATCGCCATAAACACCGACGCCCAGGCGCTGCTGATGAGTGACGCCGATGTGAAACTCGACGTGGGCCGCGAGCTCACGCGCGGACTGGGCGCGGGCGCCAACCCGGATGTCGGCCGCAAGGCGGCCGAAGACCATCGTGAGGAGATCGAGGAGGTCCTCAAGGGGGCCGACATGGTCTTCGTCACGGCGGGCGAGGGTGGCGGCACGGGCACCGGTGGCGCGCCGGTCGTGGCCAACATCGCCAGATCCCTCGGCGCGCTCACCATCGGTGTCGTGACCAGGCCGTTCAGCTTCGAAGGCCGGCGCAGGGCCTCACAGGCCGAGGCCGGCATCGAGACGCTGCGCGACGAGGTCGACACCCTCATCGTGATCCCCAACGACCGGCTGCTGTCGATCTCCGACCGGCAGGTGAGCGTGCTCGACGCGTTCAAGGCGGCCGACCAGGTGCTGCTGTCGGGTGTGCAGGGCATCACCGACCTCATCACCACCCCCGGACTGATCAACCTCGACTTCGCCGACGTCAAGTCGGTCATGTCGGGTGCCGGCTCGGCCCTCATGGGCATCGGCCACGCCCGCGGCGACGACCGTTCGGTGGCGGCGGCCGAGATGGCCGTCTCCAGCCCGCTGCTGGAGGCCAGCATCGACGGCGCCCACGGCGTGCTGCTGTCCATCGCGGGCGGCTCCGACCTCGGCCTGTTCGAGATCAACGAGGCGGCCCAGCTCGTGTCGATGGCCGCCGCGCCCGACGCCAACATCATCTTCGGCACGGTCATCGACGACGCGCTCGGCGACGAGGTGCGGGTGACCGTGATCGCGGCGGGCTTCGACGACGTGCCGGGCCCCGCGGAGAAACCGGTGCCGCGCCCTGCGGCCCGGCCCGCCGCCCAGCCGCCGGCGCCGCCCGTGTCGTCGCCTGCCCGGCCGAGCGTGTCCTCGCCCAGCGTCAAGTCGGAGCCGCCCGCGCTGCGCCCTGAGCCGCGCGCTGAGGTGCGTTCGGAGCCTCGGGGGGACTTCCGGTCCGAGCCGCGCTCCGACTTCCGTCCTGAGCCCCGTTCCGAGCCGCGCGCCGAGTTCCGGCCCGAGCCGCGCCCCGAACCCCGTCCTGAGCCGGTGCGGCCGGTGGAGCCCGTACAGGCCGCCGAGCGGGACGCCGGCGAGTCCGTCGCCGACGAGCCGTCCGGCCCCGTCTCGATTCCCCGGCCCGCGCCCGAGCCCGCCAACCCGCCCACGCCCATCACTTCCCGCATGTCGGAACCCGCCAAACGTCCTCGTGTGATCTTCGAGGAGCAGGAAGAGGAACTCGACGTTCCCGACTTCCTCAAGTAGCCGTCCGCCTGACGCCGCTCCCCGCAGCGACACGGGAGCGGCGCCGTCGTGTGCCGGAGCCGCCGCCGCAGCGGCGTGACAGCGGGGCGGCAGGGGGTGGAGGAGGCCGGGAGTGAGGGGGAGAGAGACGTGAGGAAGGACGAGATCGCGGCGGGCCTCGCCGAGGTGGACGAGCGCATCGCGCGGGCCTGCCACGCGGTGGGGCGCGACCGGGGTGAGGTCACGCTGATCGCCGTCACCAAGACCAGGCCCGCGGAAGACGTGCGGATCCTGTGCGAGCTGGGCGTGCGCGACGTCGGCGAGAACCGCGACCAGGAGGCCGCGGCCAAGGCCCACGAGCTCGCCGATCTGCCGCTGACCTGGCACTTCGTCGGGCAACTGCAGACCAACAAGGTCCGGTCCGTGGTCGCGTACGCCGATGTGATCCACTCCGTCGACCGCCTCAGGCTGCTGGAGGCGATCAGCAAGGAGGCGGTGCGGCAGGGCAGGAAGGTCGGCTGCCTGCTGCAGGTGGCCCTCGACGACGACCCCGCCAGGGGCGGCGCCCGCGCCGGCGAGCTGCTGGAGCTGGCCGACGAGGTGGCGCTCACCGAGGGCGTGTGGCTGGGCGGGGTGATGGCGGTGGCGCCGCTGGGCGAGGATCCGGCCGCCGCGTTCGCCCGTCTCCGCGATCTGGCGCTGCTCGTCCAGGAGCAGCACCCCCGCGCCACGATGATTTCCGCGGGCATGAGCGAGGACCTCAACGAGGCCGTCGCGTACGGCGCGACACACGTGCGGATCGGTACGGCGTTGCTCGGTCGTCGCAAGCCCTTCGTCAGGTAATGTCCCCTCAAGTGGGTCTTCAGGCTCACGACCAAGTGAAGGTCGATCAGCGGTGAGCTCCAAGGGGGTACGGCTGCCGCCTCGGACACGGCGACGGGCCCGAGCGAGTGCGACCATGATCAGGAGGACGACGGAGCGATGGCCGGCGCGATGCGCAAGATGGCGGTCTACCTCGGTCTCGTGGAGGACGACCGCTACGAGAGGTACGAGACCTACACGGACGAGTACGCCTACGAGGACGAGGTGCAGCGCACCGGCGAGGAGCGGCCCGTAGCGGTCCAGGACCGCGACGACGAGGGTGAGGCGGGCGTGCCCGCGCCCAGGCCCGCCACGACGATCCTGGAGCGCCGCACGACCGATCTGGCCCGCATCACGACCCTCCACCCTCGGACGTACAACGAGGCTCGTACCATCGGAGAGCACTTCAGGGACGGCACCCCGGTCATCATGAACCTGACCGAGATGGTTGACAGCGACGCGAAGCGGCTGGTCGATTTCGCGGCAGGTCTGGTCTTTGGCCTACACGGCAGCATCGAACGTGTTACCAACAAGGTGTTCCTGTTGTCCCCTGCCAATGTCGAGGTGACCGCTGAGGACAAGGCCCGAATCGCGGAACGCGGGTTCTTCAACCAGAGTTAGAGTCTCTGTATGTCTATCGGTCCCAACCAGGTCTCGCCGAGACCGGGAGGGCACATCGGAAGTGGAGGCGCGGCCGGGCCGTGGGGATCATCAGTCAGCTCTTGGTGATTGTCCTGTCTCTCTATTTGGTGCTGCTCATCGGCAGGATGATCTTTGAGATGGTTCAGGCGTTCGCGCGCCAGTGGCGGCCTTCGGGCGTCATCCTGGTGCTGGCGGAGGCCACATACACCGCAACCGACCCACCACTCAAGTTCCTCCGCCGTTTCATTCCCCCGCTCCGGTTGGGTACGGTGGCCTTTGACCTAAGCTTCACCGTCCTCTTCATCGTCGTGCTGATCTTGATCCAGATCGCGCAGGCGTTGCGATGAACGGGGCCGGTGTCGTGCCGGTCGTGATCCAACTCGTGTCCGCGCTGAAGTGATTCGGGTTACCGTCCTCCGGACAGACTCCAAGCGCGCCAAGGAGACCAAAAAATGCCGCTGACGCCCGCTGATGTGCGGAACAAGCAGTTCAGTACCACCCGGCTGCGACCGGGCTACGACGAGGAAGAGGTCGACGCCTTCCTCGACGAGGTGGAGGCTGAGCTCGACCGCCTGATCCAAGAGAACGAGGAGCTCCGCGCCAAGCTGGCCGAGTGCCTGCGCGGGAAGGTGCCGGGCGGCATGAACATGCCCATGGCCTCCGCCCCGGTCCAGGAGCAGCCCAAGCCGGAGATGATGGCCCCGCCGCAGCCGGAGCCCATGCGCGCCCCCGAGCCGCCCCCGGTGCAGCAGCAGCCGGTCCCCGTGGCCATGAACATGCCTCCCGCCGAGGACAACATGGACACCGCGGCCCGCGTGCTCGCCCTCGCCCAGCAGACCGCCGACCAGGCCATCTCCGACGCCCGCCGGGAGGCGGACGACACGGTGACCCGCGCCCGCCGCGAGGCCGACGAGATCCTCACCAAGGCCCGCCGCCAGGCCGAGCAGGTCATCGGCGACGCCCGTGCCCGCGCCGAGACGCTCGAGCGCGACGCGCAGGAGCGCCACCGCCAGGCGATGGGCTCGCTCGTGCAGACGCGCGACGAGCTCGAGCGCAAGGTCGAGGAGCTGCGCAGCTTCGAGCGCGAATACCGCAGCAGGCTCAAGCTCTACCTGGAGAACCAGCTCGCCGAGCTCAACGTGTCCGCCGAGGGCAGCGGTGGGTTCCCGGTGATGTCCGGTGGTCCGCAGCAGGGTCAGCAGGCTCCCGCCATGTCGCACGCCGTGCCTCAGGGTGGCCAGCAGCCTCTGCCCGGTGGTCCCAGCCCGTTCGGCGGTGACGCTCCGCAGGGCGCCTTCCCCGGCGCTGACGGTCCGCACAACGACCGCCGGTAAAGTGGTGGGTCACTAGGACCTGTCTCTCGAAAGAGCCCCCTGTGATCCTTATCAGTGCTGGTTTGGTGCTCGCGGCAGTGGTTCTGCTGATCGCGGGCTTCGTGCTGGCGAAGCCGTTCCTGATCATGTGGTCCATCGTGGTCAGCGTGTTGTCCGCGCTGTTCCTGGTGATCGGGGCGTTCCTGCGGCGGAACGAGCTTTTTCCCGGAGGTGGGCAGGCCGCTGCGCCGGCCACCCCCTCGAAGGGGCTTGCGCCGCCCGCGCTGCCGTACAACCAGACCGGTCCCATGGCTCACCAGCCACCCCCCGCACCCCAACCGCATCCGCGGGCACCGCAGCGGGCGGCGACCACGCCCTCCCCTGCCACCGCCCCCGGCCCCGCCCCGCGCCGCACCGCGGCGGGCGGCATCACACCGGATGCGATCGTGCTGGTGATCCCCGGACGCAGGCGATACCACGTCGCCGGCTGCCGGCAGCTGAGCGGCCGGGATCACGAGGAGCTCACGTACGAGGAGGCACGCGAGGAGGGCTTCACGCCCTGCACGACGTGCCTGCCTGACGCCGCGCTCGGCGGACGGCAACTGCCGCCTGCCGCCGACCCCGAGCCCGCCGTCGCTCCCGGCCCCGCTTTCCCCGCCGAGAGCCGGGCCGAAAACTCCGCGGAGACCCGCGACCTTCGTCCGCCGGTCACCCCGCCGAAGTCCGACACCAAGGCTTCCACCCCCAGCCCGGAGCCCGCCGCCTCCCACGAGGAGGGCGTCACCGGGTGGTTCGGCCGCCCGTCCGCCACCCCGCCGGGCCAGGCTCCCGCTGACTCGGAAGATGAGCAGGCGGACGCGCAGACCTCCTACTTCCGGCCCCCGCCGTTCGCGCAGCGGGCCGAGTCCGCTTCGGACGAGACCGACACCTCGGTGCCCAAGCCCGGTCCGGTGAGCACCCCCGGTTCGGGCAAGCCCGGTCAGACGGGCAGGCCCACGCAGACCACGGGCTCTCCGGAGCAGTCCAGACCATCCACCGGCACTCCCGGCACGCCTGGTGCCAAGCCCGGCACGCCTGGCACCAAGCCCGGCACGGCCGGCGTGACGCCCGAGACGCCTGGAACTGCCGGCGCGAGGCCTGGCACCGCTGGGGCGAGGTCCGAGGCGCCTGGTGCTGCCGGCGCGAGGCCCGGGACGTCTGACGCGAGGCCCGGGACGGCGGGCACCGAGCCCGGCGGACCGGCCGCCACCTCCGCTTCCGGGCCGTCCGGCACCAGGCCCGGTCAGTCCGGCCAGTCGGACCGCCCCAGCCAGTCGGACCGGCCCGGCCAGTCGGACCGGCCCGGCCAGTCGGACCGGCCCGGCCAGTCGGATCGGCCTGGTCAGTCGGATCGCCCCGGTCAGTCGGACCGGCCTGGGCAGGCCGGCGGCAAGCCGGGTGCGCCCGGCCAGGCGTCGAGCCGTTCTGAGGCCGGTGCCAAGGCAGGCCAGGCGTCGAGTCGTCCCGAGCCGGTCGGTGGCAAGCCTGGACAGCCGTCCGGCAATGGTGGGCCGTCGGGTGGCAAGCCTGGGCAGTCGTCCGGCGCTCAGCCCGGGCAGGCCCCTGGTGCCGCCGGGCAGGTAGGCGGCAGGACTGGGCAGTCGTCCGGCGCCGCTGGGCCGTCGGGTGGCAAGTCCGGACAGACTTCCGGGGCCCGGCCTGGGCAGGCTTCCGGTGGGGCCCGGGACGACGACTCCTCGGGGCCTGACACGGCGCCGCAGCTTCGCGTGCCTTCTTCCGCGACGCCGGGCCGTCCAGGACCAGCGGGTGGGGCCGGCAAGCCGTCCCAGCGGCCTTCTGGCCCCGGCAAGGAGCCATCCTCGACGCCGGGGGAGACCGTGGTGCTGCACGAGCGGCCCGCCTCCTCGGCCGAGTCCGAGGCCAAGCCCAAGGGACCGCTGCCCACAGGCGCTCCCACCCGGCCTTCCGGGGTACGGCCGCCGCCCGGTGCGGCGGGGTCGAGCGGGTCCGAGCGCCCGTCCGGTGGGTCCGAGCGCCCGTCCGTGAGCGGGGTGTCTGGCGCGGGTAGTTCCTCTGGTGGTCCGGGCACTAAGAACGGGACCGCTGCCGAGGCGCCCAAGGCCGGATCTCCGAAGGTCGGTGCCGCTCAGGGAGAGCCGCCCCGGGGTTCCCAGGGTGCGACTTCCCAGGGTGCGACCTCCAGGGACGTGGAGAGCGGTGCTTCGCCCAAGAGTGGCGCCCCTGCTCCCAAGACCGGCCCCTCGTCGGCCCCGTCACGGCCCCAGGCCGCGGGGGCGGCGGGGAAGGCGCCGGCCTCGGGTTCCAAGTCCGAGACGCCGGGCGATGACGAGCCGGGCGGTGCCAAGGCCGGTGCCGGGGGTAAGGGCGGGCGCCAGGGTACGGTGAAGGTCATCGTCGGGACCCGTCGCTACCACAGCACGGCCTGCCCCTTGATCCGGGGCGCGGGGGACAGCGGCGTCGAGACGATGACGCTCGCCGCGGCGGAAGCGGCCGGGCTGACGAGCTGCTCGGTGTGCCAGCACGACCGCGAGACGGTCGGCTAGCCTCCGCTTTCACGCGTTGCCGCCGCCGACCCGCCTGCCTCGGTCGTACTTCGGCATTGGACGGAACCACGGTGGCCGTCGAGCCGGTGGATGGCGGATGGCGGATGGCACCTGCGGCTCGGTCGTCCCTCAAGGTCGCCGTCGGCCACGGTGAATGGCGGGAAAGCTCGCCGCCGCTTGGCCGCCAGGTCGTCGCCGCCGGCGCCTCGCCGCTCTGCCGCTCGGTGGTCGCCGCCGGCGCCTCGCCGCTCGGTGGTCGCCGCCGGCGCGTGGCAGGACAACACGTTCGTCGCCGGGCTCTACGTCGTCACCAGCCCGCACCGGGTCCGGCTGGTGCTCGACGCCGGCACCGGGACAGCGGTGGCGACGTGGAGCACCGTGCCCCTGACCAGCTCCCGCCTGGAATGACATCTGCGGTCGCTGCTGATGACCCGGCCCGATGTCGCCCAGGTGATGATGACCGGGCATCCCGTGGCGCCGGGCCGGCTGAGCAGGTCAGGGAATCGCCGATTTCCATGCCCTCCGGGGCCGGCACTCCCAGTCGCGTCCCGCCTCTGTCACGTTGCCGGCCGGGCGGTGCGGAGCGATCACCTCGCCGGTCACGCTGCCGGTCGCGGCCTCCGGTCCGCTCACGACCGCGCTCGCCTTCGCGCGGCTGTCACCAGCTCCGTGGTGCTTCATCGGCTCACCCGACGAGGCGTGGAACAGGTTCACGAACGCCATGCCGGCCCCTGCCGCGTCGCCGACCCTGTCCCGCTCGTACTGGTAGTCGGCACAAAGCTCGATCGTGTCGCTCTCCACCGGCGGCTGCCGCGCCTAGCGTCCGACCTCACGGGGGCCCTTGTCCTGCTCGATGCTGCTCGTTCAGCAAAAGCTCGGAGCTGACCCTCGAATACTGTCGCGTTCCAGTCGGTACGGCCTGTCACGGCTTGGCGCTCATATTCGCGAGGGTGGGAGGTGGACGTCCTGGCCGCGGTTCGCGTGTCCGAGAACGATGTGAGAGAGGCGTCCCGGGGTCGGGGCGCCCCTCTCAGGGTCAGGCGCGGCGGAGCTGGAAGGTCAGGCCCAGGTCTTCGTCCGTGTGGGACGGGAGGTCCGGGGCCGTGCCCTCCGTGAGGGAGGTGGCCAGGACCTCGTCCGTCACGACGTGGCCCGACGTGTGCAGGGCCGTGGCCAGGTCAGGGGTCGTGGTGGTCCACCACAGGTCGATGCGGTCCGTGATGGACAGGCCGGTCGACTTGCGGGCGTCCTGGACCAGGCGGACGACCTCGCGGAGCAGGCCCGCGCGCCGCAGCTCGTCCGTCAGCTCCAGGTCCAGGGCCACCGTCTCGCCGGTCCCGGTGCCGATGGCGCCCGTTTCGACCGCCCAGCCCGAACGGGGCTGTTCGTTGACGATCACCTCGTCGGGGCCGAGCATGACCTCGCCCAGCTCGTCCGCCTCGACCATCACCGTGGCGCCCGAGCGCAGGGCGCGGGCCACGCGGGTGGCGTCGGCGGCGGACAGGGCGGCGGCCACCAGCTTGGTCTGGGAGCCGAAGCGCTTGCCCAGCGCCCGGAAGTTGGGCTTGACCGTGTAGGACACGAGGTCGGCGCTGAAGCCGGACATGTCCTCAAGCGCCTGGACGTTGAGCTCGTCCGCGACGAGGCCGCGGAGCTCGTCGGCCAGCGACGGCCAGCCGTGCGCCCCCACCAGCGCGCGGCGCAGCGGCTGGCGGGTCTTGACGCCCGACGAGGCGCGGGCCGAGCGGCCCAGCTCCACCAGCCGGCGCACCAGGGCCATCTGGTCCGACAGCGCCGGGTCGAGCAGGTCCTCGCGCACCTCCGGCCAGGAGGCCAGGTGCACCGAGGCGGGCGCGCCGGCCGGGCGCAGGACGTCCCAGAGGTGGTCGGTGATGAACGGCGTCATCGGCGCCATCAGCCTGATCACCGTCTCCAGGCACTCGTACAGCGTCGCGAACGCGTCCTGCGAGCCCTGCCAGAAGCGGCGGCGCGAGCGGCGTACGTACCAGTTGGACAGGTCGTCGAGGAAGTCGGCCAGGCGGCGGCCGGCGCGCTGGGTGTCGTATTCGTCGAGCGCCTTCGTGACCTCGGCCACCGTGCGGTGCAGCTCGGCCAGCGCCCAGCGGTCGAGCAGCGGGCGCCGCGCGGCCGGGGTGGCATCGGCGAGCGCCGCCGGCGACCAGGACTCGGCGTTGGCGTAGAGGGTGAAGAACGACGAGGTGTTCCAGAGCGTCAGCAGGACCTTGCGGACGATCTCCTCAAGGGTGTTGTGCCCCACCCGGCGGGCCGCCCACGGCGAGCCCGAGCAGGCCATGAACCAGCGCAGCGCGTCGGCCCCGTGCTCGTCCATCAGCGGGATCGGCTCGAGGATGTTGCCCAGGTGCTTGCTCATCTTGCGGCCGTCCTCGGCCAGGATGAGACCGAGGCAGAGCACGTTCTCGTAGGAGGACTGGCCGAAGACGAGCGTGCCGACGGCCATCAGCGAGTAGAACCAGCCGCGCGTCTGGTCGGTGGCCTCGCAGATGAACTGCGCCGGGTAGACGCCCTCCGGCTTGCCGCGCTCGCCCCACTGCGCGAACGGCATGGAGCCCGAGTCGTACCAGGCGTCGATGACGTCGGGCACGCGGCGGGCCTCGGCGCCGCACGAGGGGCAGGCGAGGGTGACGTCGTCGACGTACGGGCGGTGCGGGTCGAGCGCCGAGACATCCCGGCCGGCCAGCTCGCCCAGCTCCTCCATGGAGCCGACGCACGTGATGTGGTCCTCGTTCTCCGAGCACACCCACAGCGGCAGCGGCGTGCCCCAGTAGCGCGAGCGCGACAGCGACCAGTCGACGTTGTTGCGCAGCCACTCGCCGAAGCGGCCCCACTTGATCGTGTCGGGGTACCAGTTGGTCTTGGAGTTCTCCGCCAGCATCTGGTCCTTGACCGCGGTGGTGCGGATGTACCAGGACGGGAGGGCGTAGTAGAGCAGCGCGGTGTGGCAGCGCCAGCAGTGCGGGTAGCTGTGCTCGAGGTGGCCGCCGCGGAACAGCAGCCCGCGGGCGCGCAGGTCTTCGGTCAGTTCCTCGTCGGCGTCCTTGAAGAACCGGCCGCCGACCATGGGCACGTCGTCGAGGAAGCGGCCGTCGGGGCCGACCGGGTTGACGACGGGCATGTCGTAGCGCTTGATCACGGCCAGGTCTTCGGCGCCGAACGCGGGCGCCTGGTGGACCAGGCCGGTGCCGTCCTCGACGCTGACGTAGTCGCCGAGCACCACGTAGTGGGCGCCGGGGATGTCGACCAGGTCGAACGGGCGACTGTAGGGGGTGTGCTCCAGCTCGCGCCCGGTGTAACGGGCCACCTCCGTGACGTCCTCGCCGAGGACCGAGAGCAGCGGCTCGGCGACGACCAGGACCTCGCCGCCGGCGGTGCGGGCGGCCACGTAGGTGACGTCGGGGTGCACGGCGACCGCGGTGTTGGAGACCAGCGTCCACGGCGTCGTCGTCCAGATCAGCAGCGACGCGCCCAGCTCGGCCAGCGGCCCCGAGGTCACCGGCATGCGGACGTGGACCGACGGGCTGGTGACGGTCTCGTAGCCGCCGGGCTGGCCCAGCTCGTGGTCGGACAGGCCGGTGCCGCAGCGCGGGCAGTAGGGGGTGATGCGGAAGTCGCGGAACAGCAGCCCCTTGTCGAAGACGACCTTCAGCGACCACCAGACCGACTCGATGTAGGAGGGGTCCATGGTGCGGTATGCCTGGGACAGGTCGATCCAGTAGCCCATGCGCTCGGTCATCTGCTCGAACGCGTCCACGTGCCGCAGCACCGACTCGCGGCACTTGGCGTTGAACTCGGCGATGCCGTACGACTCGATGTCCTTCTTGCCGGACAGGCCCAGCTCGCGCTCAACCCCGACCTCGACCGGCAGGCCGTGGCAGTCCCAGCCGGCCTTGCGGGGCACGCTGAAGCCGCGCATCGACTTGTAGCGGGGGAACAGGTCCTTGAACACCCGCGCCTCGATGTGGTGCACGCCGGGCAGGCCGTTGGCGGTGGGCGGGCCCTCGTAGAAGACCCAGGACGGATTGCCGGTGTTCTGCTCGATGGACCGCTCGAAGATCTTCCCATCCCGCCAGCGGTCCAGAACCTCGCGCTCGAGCGCGGGCAGGTCGACCTGCGCGGGAAGAGAGCGGAAAGATGGGGAAGACATTTCGGGCGTGACCTCCACGCTTGATCGGCCGGTAGGGCTTGCGTGAAGGGACGAAGCCTCGCGGCCCCGCGGTACCACCCTTCTTGACCTCGCCTGGGCGAGGCCCTCTTCATTTGATCCGCGGCCGGGTCTAATGAGCTCGAAAGAGCCGTTCTTCCGGCGGCTCCGGGGTGATATCCCTCACAGTCGGGCCCCATCAACGCCTTGCAGTCTCAAACCATAACGCAGAGTGGGGGCTGAGGCTTCCAGGTTTTCCCCGGTGGCGTGGACGCCCGTACAGCGCGTTGGTACGTGAGTCGTAAACGGCGCAAAGTTGTGGGAATGGACGCCGCTGAGGAGGAGTTAGATGCGCGAGGCGGGATAGTACGGGGGAGGTAAACCGTCCGGCGGGTCGTTTGCCGTTCCGTTATGAGGATCCTAAGCTGCCCGCACCATTTACGGCCTTGATCAGCAATGGAGGCAGCCATGGCGGCAGTCACGCAGACCGCTACACCGTCGATGTGGTCGGAAGAGGAGCTGGCCGAGGTACGCGACATGCTCCAGACCGAGATCGGCGAGCTCGAGGCCGACATCCACCGCCACGAGTCGGAGATAGCCTCTGGTGACGTCACCCAGGGAGCCGGCGACGACCAGGCGGACGCCGGCGCCAAGACGTACGAGCGCGAACGTGAGATCGCCCTTACCCTGAATGCGCGCGATCTGGTCGCGCAGAACGAACGTGCGATCGCCAGGATCGACGCAGGGACCTATGGAGTGTGCGAATCGTGCCACAAGCCGATCGGCAAGGAACGCCTTCAGGCGTTCCCGAGGGCGACGCTGTGCGTGGCCTGCAAGCAGAAGGAGGAGCGCCGGTAGAGCCGGAGCGGCCCCCGGCCCCCGGCCCCGCCCGTGGGCGCCTGTTCGCCGTCCTGGTCGTGCTGGCGAGCGTGATCTACGTGGCCGACCTGGTCACGAAGACCGTGGTGCTGCGCACCCTGGAGGGTGAGCCGCCGCTGGTCGTCATCCAGGACGTGCTGCAGTTCCGGGTGATCTTCAACTCGGGGGCCGCGTTCAGCATCGGCACCGGGATGACGTTCGTCTTCACCTTCATCGCCGCCGGCGTGGTCGTGGCCATCGTGCGCACGGCCCGCAAGCTGGGCAGCAGGGCCTGGGCGATCACGCTCGGCCTGCTGCTCGGCGGGGCGCTCGGCAACCTGACCGACCGGCTGCTGCGCTACCCGTCGGGGATCGGGCGCTCCTCGCAGCTCCAGGGGCACGTCGTCGACTTCATCGAGGTGCTTCCCGGGCATTTCCCCGTCATCGACTACTTCCCCGTCTTCAACATCGCCGACTCGGCCATCGTCTGCGGCGGCATCCTGGCGGTCATCCTGGCCTGGCGGAACGTGCAGATCGACGGGTCGAAGGAGGTGGCGAAGGATGACTGAGCAGCGCAGCCTGCCCGTGCCCGACGGCCTGGAGGGCGAGCGGCTCGACGCCGCGCTCTCGCGGCTGTTCGGCTTCTCCCGCACCCGCGCGGCCGAGCTGATCGTCGCGGGCGAGGTGCTGGTCGACGGCCGGCAGCCGGCCAAGTCCGACCGCGTGCACGCGGGCGCGTGGCTCGACGTCACGCTGCCGCCGCCGGTCACCACGCCCATGCCGATCGCCGAGCCGGTGCCGGGCATGACGATCGTGTACGAGGACGACGACGTCATCGTGATCAACAAGCCCATCGGCGTGGCCGCCCACCCGACCGTCGGCTGGACCGGGCCGACCGTGATCGGCGGGCTGCTCGGCGCCGGGCACACCATCGCCACCAGCGGCGCGGCCGAGCGCCAGGGCATCGTGCACCGCCTCGACGCCAACACCACGGGCGCGATGGTGGTGGCGAAGAGCGAGCACGCCTACTCGCGGCTCAAGAGGGCCTTCAAGGAGCGCACGGTCGACAAGCGCTACCACGCGCTGGTGCAGGGGCATCCCGACCCGTTCAGGGGCACCGTGGACGCGCCCATCGACCGGCACCCGTCGGGCGACGGCCGGTTCGCGGTGGTGGCCGGGGGCAAGCCGTCGGTGACGCACTACGACACCGTGGAGGCGTTCCGGGCGGCGTCGCTGCTGGACATCAAGCTGGAGACCGGGCGTACGCACCAGATCAGGGTGCACATGTCGGCCCTGCGCCACCCCTGCGTGGGAGACCTGCTCTACGGCGCCGACCCCACGCTCGCGGCCCGGCTGGGCGTCACCCGGCAGTGGCTGCACGCGGTCGCGCTCGGGTTCGAGCACCCCTCCAGCGGGGAGTGGATGTCGTTCACCACCGACTACCCGGACGACCTGCAGAAGGCCCTCGACGCCGTACGCGAGGAGTCCTAGTCGTCCTCCGTGCCGTCGACCTGGCCGGGAGTCGGCCCGGGGGCCTCGTCCGTCTTGGTCTCCTTGGTCGCCTTGGACTTCGTCGGC
This sequence comes from Nonomuraea solani, assembly GCF_900108335.1. Lineage (GTDB taxonomy): Bacteria > Actinomycetota > Actinomycetes > Streptosporangiales > Streptosporangiaceae > Nonomuraea > Nonomuraea solani. Next base: position 281,305 of record NZ_FNVT01000005.1, on the reverse strand, counting down.
GTGGGCTGCCGCCGTGTCGGGCTGCTCCGTCCGGACGGGCTGCGCTCGGGAGTGCTGGAGCGCTCGGCCGACGGTGTGTTCCGCGGCGTGTTCTGTGGGGTGGTCTGTGGCGTGTTCCGCGGGCTGACCGGCTGCTGCCGCTCCTCCTCGGAGGGGCTCGTTTCGGGGGTCGGCGTGGTGTTCACCACGACGGGAACGCTGTTGCCCGGCTCGCGGGGCAGGTCCAGGGGCCGCTGGGACCACCAGGCCGCGCCGCCCGTGACGACCGCCACGAGGAGCGCGCCCCCGGCGATCGCGGCCATCGGCACCATCCGCCGCCGGGCCGGCACCGCCGGCGCGGCGGCGACGGCGGCGACGGGGCCGGTCTGCTCCGGGGCGCCGCCCGCCAAAATCATGGACAGCCGCCGCTCGGCCTCCGCTAAGGACATGCGCTCGGCGGGGTTCTTGCGGAGCAGGCCGTGCACCACCGGAGCCAGCACCCCGGCGCGGGCCAGCGGCTCCGGCTCGGCGTGCATCACCGCGCCGAGCGTGGCCAGGGCGTGGTCCCGGTGGAAGGGCGAGTGGCCCTCGACGGCCATGTACAGCGTCACGCCCACCGACCACAGGTCCGAGGCGGGGCTGGCCCGGCCGCCGGCCGCGCGTTCCGGCGCCATGTAGGAGGGGGTGCCGACCAGGATGCCCGTCCTGGTCACGGGCGCCTCGTCCTCGGTGGTGGCGATGCCGAAGTCGGTGAGCACCGCCCGGTCGTCGGGGGTGAGCAGCACGTTGTCCGGTTTGACGTCGCGGTGCAGCACGCCGGCCGCGTGCGCGGCGCGCAGCGCCTCAAGGAGCTGCAGCGCGACATTCGCGGCCGCCATCGGGGCCATGGGGCCTTCGTCGCGGATCAGCTCGCCCAGCGTGCGGGACTGCACGAACTGCATGACGATCCACGGGTGGCCGCCCTCCTCCAGGACGTCGTAGACGGCGGCCACGCCCGGGTGCGCCACCCGCCCGGCCGCTCTGGCCTCGCGGAACGTGCGGACGGCGAACACCTCGCGCTCGTCGGCCGTGAGATCGGGCGGCGGCAGGATCTCCTTGACGGCCACGTCTCTGCCCAGCACTTCGTCGTGTGCCTGCCACACGGTGCCCATGCCGCCCCGGCCTATCGTCCTGAGCAGCCGATATCGTCCACCGACCATCCCCGCTGAATCGGACATGCAACCGGCACTACCCCATAAAAATCCGGGCAAGCGCGGTTATCGCGGCGGCCACCGCCAGAACGACCAGAAACGGCGCCCGGAGCAGCAGCGCGACGAGCGCCGCGCCGAGACCCGCCGTGCGCGCCGGATCGAAGCGCAGCCCGCCCTCCTCGGTGAACAACTGCACCGCGATCAGCGCCGCCAGCAGCGCCACCGGCACCAGCTCCGCGAACCTGCGCACCGCCGGATGGTCCAGCACCCGCCGGGGCGCGGCCAGGCCGGCCAGCTTCAGCGCGTAGCAGCCCAGGCAGACGGCGGCGATCGCCCACCACAACGTCATCGGAACATCACCACCAGCACCGCGGCGGCCGACAGCAGCACCGGCACGCCCGAGGGGAAGAACGGGGTGGCGCACAGCGCGATCACCGCCGCGCCCGCGGCGAGCCCGCGCAGCTCCGCGCTGGCGGTCAGCCGGGGCCACAGGATGGCCAGGAACGCGACGGGGCCCACCACGTCGAGGCCGAGCGCGCCGGGGTCGCCCAGGAACGAGGTGCCGTACGCGCCCGCCAGCGTGGCGAGGTTCCAGGTGATGTACAGGGCGGCGAAGGTGACCGCGAAGCCCGTGCGGGCCGCCTTCGGGGTCGGCTGGGCGAGGGCGACGGCGGTGGTCTCGTCGATGACGCCGTGGGCGGCCAGCAGCCTGCGCGGGCCGCGTACCTGGAGAAGGTCGGCCAGGCGCAGGCCGTACAGCGTGTTGCGGCCGCCGAGCAGCAGCGCGCCGAGCGCGGCGGCCACCAGGTCGCCGCCCGCGCCCACCGCGCCGGTCAGCGCGAACTGCGAGGCGCCGGTGAAGGCCAGCAGGCTCAGCACGCACGCCTGCGGCACGCTCAGGCCCGCCGTGATCGCCGCGGCGCCGAAGGCGAGCCCTGACAGCCCCACGGCCAGGCCCACGCCGAGACCGTCCCGCACGGCGGCGGAACGGGATGTTGTCTCTTCCATGCCGACCGAGGCTAGGTGGTGGGGGAATCGCCGGTCTTGTACGTTCCTGCAGCGCGTTGAAAGGCGGCGGGCGGAACGCCCACGATGCGCTTGAAATGGCGATTGAGGTGAGCCTGGTCGGTGAAGCCCACCTCGGCGGCCACCCGCGCGGGGCGTACGCCGGACAGCAGGAGACGGCGCGCCTGGCGTACCCGCAGCGAGGTGAGGTAGGCGTGCGGCGGCAGGCCGGTGGCGGCCTTGAACGCCCGCAGCAGGGCGAACGGCCGCGCCCCCACCGCGCCCGCCAGGTCCTCCAGCGTCGGCGGGTCCACGAGGCTCTCGTGCAGCAGGTCGAGCGCCTCCCGCACCGCCCGCCGGCCCTCGGCGGGCAGGATCGCGGCCGGCCTGGGGGCGGCGTGCCGGGTCAGCAGCCGGCCGAACAGCGTGCGGCTCAGCGTCGAGGCGACCAGCGCGTCGCCCCGCTCGGCCGCCCGGTGCGCCCGGCCGAGCAGCGCCGCCAGGTCGTCGTCGCGCGCCACCTGCTCGGGGAAGTGCGGCGTCCCGGCCGGCGCGCCCAGCTCGGCCGCGATCCCGGCCAGCAGGTCGATCGACGGATAGAGCATCCGGTACGCCCACCCGCCCGGCGTCCCCGCCTGCCCCGTGTGCGCGGCGTCGGGGTTGACCAGCACCAGCTCGCCCGCGCGCGCCCGGTGCAGGGTGCCGCGGTAGTCGAACTCCTCGACGCCCTCGACGATGAGCCCGATGGCGTACCCGTCGTGCGCGTGCCTGGAGAAGCGGTGGGTGACGTAGCGGGCCTTGAGCAGGTCGGTCTCGGGCACCGCCGGGTGCCGCCAGAAATGCGCCTGCTCTCTCACTTCGGGCGGAAGGTCTTGATGAAGGTGTCGACGTAGCGCCTGTCCCGCTCCCAGCGGTCGTGCGTCGTCTCCCAGTAGAGGGCGTACGGGCGGCCGTCGGCCGTGTGGAAGCTCCGGTTGATCACATGGATCAGCACGCCCTCGCGCACCCGGGTGAACTCCCAGTCGGCAGCCGCCTGCCCGAGATAGCGGACGGAGCCGATGCCGATCCTGGTGTAGCGCTCGAACTCGCCCTTGGCCTCGATCTCCCTCTCCAGCCCCTCCCAGTGCTTCACCGGGTCGCGCCAGGGGATGTCGGGGACGGTCCACTCCACGAGCATCGTCCCGGGGCTGCCCGGACCCCGCATGGAGACGCTGTCCCGGCCGGCGGTCTTCTTCACCTGCCACCGCTCGGGCACGGCGATCGAGAAGCGGCCGTCCGCGTTCGTGTAGGTGCGCCAGCCCGCCGGGATCGGCCGGGCCGTCGTGGGCTTCACAGAGGGCGTCACGGTGGGCGTCACGGTGGGTTCGGGGCTGGGTGCCGCGCTGGTGGCCGTCGCTGTGGGCGTGCCGGAAGCGGTCGGAGTGGTGACCGGGACCCCGGTCGTCCACCCGTTGTAGAACAGCGCGCCACCGGCGCCCAGCACGGCCACGGCGGCCGCGCCGACGGCCCACACGCCCTTGCCCCGGCGGCTGCGCGTGGCGACCGTGGGCCGCGGCCCGGTGGAGAGAGTGCCGGTGTAGGGAGCGGTGTCGCGGGCGGACGGCTCGGACGCGGCGTCGTACAGGAGTCGCGCGGCCTCCTCCGCGGGCATCCGCGCGTCGGGCCGCCGGCGCAGCAGCCCCATGATGACCGGCTCCAGAGCCCCGGCGCGGACCGGCGGTTTCGGCTCGTCGCGCAGCACCGCCGCCACCGTCGCGGCCCACGAGTCGCGCCGGAACGGCGGCTCGCCCTCGACGGCCGCGTAGAGCGTCGCGCCGAGCGACCACAGGTCGGACTCGGGCCGCGCGGGCTCGCCGTTGAGACGCTCGGGCGGCATGTACGCCGGTGTCCCCACCAGCCCGCCCGTCGCCGTCAGCCCCGCCTCGGTCTCCATGGAGGCGATGCCGAAGTCGGTCAGGACCACCCGGCCGTCATCGGCCAGCAGCACGTTCTCCGGCTTCACGTCGCGGTGCAGCACCCCGGTCGCGTGCGCGGCCCGCAGGGCGTCGAGCACCCGGCCGCCGATCACCGCGACCTGGCTCGCCCGCAGCGGCCCGCTATCGCCGATCACCTGCGCCAGCGAGCGCGAGCGGACGAGCTGCATGACGATCCACGGCCGGCCGTCCTCCTCGACGACGTCGTGGATGACGACCACCGAGGGATGGTCGAGGCGGCCCGCCGCCCTGGCCTCCCTGATGGTCCTGCGGGTGAGCTCGGCCCGCTTGGCGTCGCCGACGCCCGTGTAGCGGACCTCCTTGATCGCCACCGTACGGTCGAGCAGCTCGTCGTAGGCGCGCCAGACCACGCCCATACCGCCCTCACCGAGTGGCTCGATGAGGCGGTAACGGTTGCTGACCTGCACGGGGCGAGTTTACTTGCCGGGGGAGAAGGTCGCGGCGAAGCCTTCGAAGAAGTGGTAGTCGTCCTTCCACTCACGGTTCAGCGTGTGCCAGTAGATCGCGTACGCCTTCCCGTCCTCGGCGATGAACCCCCGGTAGCGGATGCGGCTCTTGCCCGTGTCGGTGGGCCAGAGGAAGTCCCAGTCGGCGGCGGCCTTCCGGTAGTCCACCTTCTTGATGTCGAGCTTCTTGTAGCCGCCGTAGCGGTCCTTGAGGCTCGGCTCCAGCTTCTTCCAGCCCTTCAGCGGGTCCTTGCCCAGCTTGGGGAACACCTCGATCCGCACGTGCGCGTTGGACGCGCCGCCCGGGCCCTTGAACTCGACGCCCTTGCCGGAGCGCGTCCACTCGTCCCAGCCCTTGGGGAGACCGATCTGGAAGCCGAGCTTCTTGTCCGTGTGCTTCTTCCACCCGGACGGCATCGGGTCCTTCGTCTCCTTGGGAGTCGAGGTGGGAGCCGCGCTCGGGGACGCCGGCGGGGTCGTCGGCGGGGTCGTCGGCGGAGCGGATGAGGGCGGAGGAGACGAAGCCGTGGCCGGCGGTGACGTGGACGCCCGTGACGGGCCCGTCGTGACGGCCGCCGACAGCTTGTCGACGTTCTTGTCCGGCCCCTCGTCGGGCGCCGAGCTCAGGCCGAGATAGCCGCCCACACCCGCCACCAGCAGGACCGCCACGGCCGCCCCGATCACCATCGCGGCCCGGTGCTGCTGCTCCGGCTTGGCCGCCTCCCTCGTGGACTCCGCCGTGGGCTCGACCGCCGGTGGCGTGTCCGCCACCGGCGTCCGCGGGATGCGGGCGCCGGTCTCGGGCATGTCCTCGGCCGCCGCCGGGGCGATCAGGTCCGGGTCGGTCGGGGTGTCGTCCTCGACGGGCGCGTACGGGCGCTTCGCCTTGGCGGGACCCGGCCGCCGGGGCTTGGCCGCCGGCTTCGGCCGGGTGGCCGGCGCCGGGGCGGGCACGTGCAGCTCCTGGGCCGCCGGGAACTGCGCGGTCGGCGGCGGGCTGGCCTGCGCGATGGCCAGGCGCAGCAGGCGCTGCGTCTCCTCGTACGTCAGCCGCTGCACGGGCTCCTTGTTCAGCAGCCCCGTGATCACGTCGGAGAGCGGGCCCACGTACGGCGTGGGGTCCGGCTCGTCGGTGAGCACGGCGTGCATGGTCGCCAGCGCCATCCCCCGCTCGTGCGGGGAGCGGCCCTGGACGGCCGTGTAGAGCGTGGCGCCCAGCGACCACAGGTCCGACTCGCGCCGCGCCGGCAGGCCCTTGAGCCGCTCGGGCGCGATGAACGCCGGCGTGCCCGCCAGGCCCGTCACCGTGAGCTGCGTCTCGGTCTCCAGCGTGGCGATGCCGAAGTCGGTGAGCACGACCCGGCCGTCGTCGGCCAGCAGCACGTTCTCGGGTTTGACGTCACGGTGCAGCACGCCGGCCTCGTGCGCACGGTGCAACGCGTCGAGCATGGCCACGCCGATCTCGGCCACCCGCTTCGGCGGCAGGGGCCCGTCCTGCTTGATCACGGCACCCAGTGAGCGCGACTGGACGAGCTGCATGACGATCCAGGGCCGGTCATCCTCCTCGATCACGTCGTGGACGACGATCACGTTGGGATGCTCGAACCTCGCCGCCGCTCTGGCCTCGCGCATCGTGCGCCGGTTCAGCAGCTGCACCTCTTCGCCCAGGGCGGCGGCGTACCTGACCTCCTTGACCGCGACCGTGCGGTCAAGCAGCTCGTCGTATGCGCGCCATACGACGCCCATTCCGCCCCTGCCGATGGGTTCCTGCAGCTGGTAGCGGCCGGCGATGCGGCGTCCGTCCTGCTTGCGATCCGACATCAACGGCCTCAAACCCTCCTCTAGGCCAAGAAATACTCTCACGGGCAGGGATCATCGGCGACTCGCCCGAAGGACAGTCCGTCATGTGAGAAGCGCCGCCCAGCAGGTGGAAGCGGGGGTGTAGGGTCTAGATATGACTTGTCGTCGTTACGCGTTTACCGAGCCGGCTCCGGGCGAGCCGGTCGTGCGCTAGCGACCTCCTGGAGTCGGCACCGAGGCAGAGACATCCCGTCTCTGCCTCTTTGGGTTTTTCCGCCGGCTTCAGGGGCCGGCCCAACAGGGAGTCGGGATGTCATCGATCTTGGAAAGGGCCGCGGTGGCGGTGGGCGAGCTGCTCGTGGGCGACGGGCCCGCGGTGGTGATCGGCGGCCGGGTGAGCCTGCGCTCGGGCGCCGTGGAGGCGCTGCGCGAGCCGGCCGCGCTGGTGGAGCCGGCCTCGGCGGCCGACCTGCCGGCGATCGCCGAACTGGCCGACGCCGTGGTGGTGGGGGCGTCGTGGACGCGCGACATCCCCCTGGTGCGGGCGGCGGCCGGCCTGGGGCTGCCGGTGGTGGTGGAGCGGCGCCCCTCCGCGTCGGTGGAGGAGTGGGCCGGGCTGGCCGACTACTGCGCGGCGGAGGGCGACGGGCGGGTGCTCCTCTGCGAGGGCGGCGCCCGGCCCGACCTGGGGCTGCTGCGGGCCGCGCGGGCCGTCTCCGGGCGTCCCGTGCTGGTGGACGTCTCCCGTGACATCGGGCTGTCGGCCGCCGCCGTGGCGGCCGGTGCCGACGGGCTGGTCGTCGACGCGCCGGGCGCGGCCTGGCACGTGGCGGAGGAGGCGGTGACGGTCGTCGGCGCGCTGCTGCGGCAGGAGACGCCGGCCACGCTGCCGGAGTGCCGGCAGGCGATCGACCGGGTGGACGCCGCGCTGGCCACGCTGCTGGAGCGGCGGGCGGCGCTGGCGGGCGTCGTGCAGCGGATCAAGCCGGTGGGCGGGTTCGCGGGCCGCGACCCGGCCAGGGAGCGCGCCCTGGTGGCGCGGATGGCCGTGCGGGCGCCCTCGCTGGGGGAGGCCAGGCTCGGGGCCATCATGAACGCCGTCATCGAGGCGGGCCTGGACCTGTCCGAGGAGCGGGGCGTCAGGGGGTCGTGACGAGGAAGTTGTTCATCTGGCGGCCGGGGCCGGCGGCGATCTGTTTCGTGATGAGGTCGGCGAACCGGCGGTAGCCGTCGCCCGTCGGGTGATAGCTGCGCGCGTTGACCGTCAGCTCCTCCACGTCCACGTGCAGCCCGTTCAGGTAGGGTTGCGGCCGGCCCACCTCGTGTCCCGTGAACGCCTCGTAGGCGTCCACGTACTCGATGCTCCCGGGCGCGCCGAACGCCGCGATCGCCCGGTCGAAGTCGGCCACCACGGCGCCCACCGTGTTGTTGAGCCGCCGCGTCACCGCGTTCAGCCAGCGCTGGTCGGCCTCGCTCATGTTGTCGACGCTCGTCACGGGCCTGGCCGGGAACGGACGGGGATAGCCGAGGACGACCACCCGCGCGTTGGGGGCGCGGACGCGTACCTCCTTGAGGATCTTGAGCATGTCCTTGCGCAGCTCCTCGATGCGGGCGGCGACGGCGGCGTCCTGCTCGACGCAGGCCGTCGACCACGGCAGCTTGACGATGCAGGCCGTCAGCACCTTGGTGAAGCCGGCGTCGTTGCCGCCGATGCTCAGCGTGACCAGGCTGGCCGAGGCGTCGACCCGGGTGATCTGGGGGCGCTGGCCGTGCTGGCCGGACAGGAGCTCGCCCGTGGTGGCGCCGCTGCAGGCGTAGAAGGAGGTGCCGCCGCCGAACCGGTACGCCTTCGACACCAGGGGCACGTACGAGCCCGTCGCCCGGTGGCAGCGGTCGGCCCCGTCGTTGACCGGCTTCTCGTCCAGTTCGTAGACGCCCTCGCCGGAGGAGAAGGAGTCGCCGAGCGCCACGTATCTGCCGCCCTGCGCCACCTGGACGGGCGTCAGCCGGGTCACCCGCGGTAAGCGCCCCCGCGGCTCCGCGCTCTCAGGGCAGCCCGCCTCCAGGACGGCGCAGGCCAGTTTCGGATAGATCTCCAGGGGCAGGCAGGCCAGGGCCAGCGCGACCCCCGCGACGGCCGCCGCCGCGGTCTGGACGATCCTCCGTCTCGACTCCTCCAGCGCGCCCCTCCTTCGAACGTTCTCCGTGCGCCCACGAGACTACCCAGCCGATGATCGTGGCGCAGGCCGCCTTCGGCGTACGATCAGCCAGCCGAGGGCGATGCCCGCGGCCAGGGCCGGGATCAGGAAGAACGCCACGCGCTGGTCGCGGTCGGCGAACGGCATCAGGAGCACGACCAGGGCCAGGAAGGCGAGGGTGCACCAGTTCGTGTACGGGGAGCCGGGCATCGGGAAGGCCGAGAGGTGGCCCGTACGGCGCAGGCGGGTCTGGCAGTGGACCAGCACGCCCCAGGTGGTGATCACGCCCAGGGAGGCGACGGCGGTGGCGATGTTGAAGGCCCGTTCGGGCAGGAAGTAGAACAGTCCCACCCCCGCCAGGAACATGGCCGCCGTGAACAGGATGCCGCCGATGGGGACGTGGCGTGAGCTGAGCGTGCCGGTGAAGCCCGGAGCCTCCTGTTTCATGGCCATCGAGCGCAGGATGCGGCCGGTGGCGTACAGGCCGGAGTTGCAGGACGACATCGCGGCGGTGATCACGACCAGGTTCATGGCGTCGGCCGCCCACGGCACGCCGAGGCCCGAGAAGACCGTCACGAACGGGGAGACGCCCGCCCGGTACGCCGTCCACGGCAGGACCATCGCCAGAAGCAGCACCGAGCCGACGTAGAAGATCGCGATGCGCCACACGACGCCGTTGATCGCCTTCGGCATGACCTCGTGCGGCCTGGCCGTCTCGCCGGCCGTGATGCCGACCAGCTCGATCGACGCGTACGCGAACACCACCGACTGCAGGCTCATCAGCACCAGCGGGAACCCGGCAGGGAAGAAGCCGCCGTGCGCGACCAGGTTGTGCGGGCCCGCCTGGCCGACCGACGCGACCACCAGCACCAGGCCCACGACCAGGAAGACCGAGATCGCGACGACCTTGAGCATCGCGAACCAGAACTCCAGCTCGCCGAACAGCCGCACGGACAGCAGATTGACGATCAGCACGAAACCGAGGGCGATCAGGGCCGTGCCCCATTCGGGGAAGGCCGGGGCCCAGTAGTGGATGTACGCGGCGATGGCGGTCAGTTCGGCGATGCCGGTGAAGGCCCAGTTGATCCAGTACATCCAGCCGCTGGCGAAGGCCGCCCACGGGCCGATGAACTCGCCGGCGTACTCGACGAACGAGCCCGACGCCGGACGGTAGAGCACGAGCTCGCCGAGCGCCCGCATGACGAAGAACGCGGCCATTCCGGCGGCGGCGTAGGAGAGCACGAGCGCGGGCCCGGTGGCGGCCAGCCGGCCGCCCGCGCCGAGGAACAGGCCCACGCCGATCGCCCCGCCGATGGCGATCATCTGGACCTGCCGGTTGCCCAGCGCGTGCGTGTATCCCTCGTCGGTCTGCGTGCGCACCGCGTGTCTCCTCGGTCACTTAAGGTGACATCGAGGATATCGGCGGCGGTCGATCATCCTGCTTTCCGGCGCGCGCGAGGGCTCTCCGGAATTGTCGGTGGCAGGGATTAAAGTCGAACATAGATTCTGGAGGGAGGCGCCATGCCGGCCGATTCGTTCGTCCATCTGCACGTGCACACCGAATACTCGATGCTCGACGGCGCCGCCCGGCTGGAGCAGCTGTTCGAGCGGGCCGGTGGCCTGGGCATGCCGGCGATCGCGATCACCGACCACGGCAACCTGCACGGGGCCCACGACTTCTACCGCCAGGCCACGGGCGCCGGCATCAAGCCGATCATCGGCATCGAGGCCTATGTCGCGCCGGGGTCGCGGCACGAGCGGCGGCCGGTGCTGTGGGGCGAGCCCTACCAGCGCAAGGACGACGTCTCCGCGGGTGGTCACTACACCCACCTGACGATCTGGGCGCGTGACAAGACAGGGCTGCACAACCTGATGCGGCTGTCGTCGCGCGCCTACACCGAGGGGTTCGTCCGTAAATGGGCGCGGATGGACGCCGAGCTTCTCGCCGAGCACGCCGCGGGGCTCATGGCCACCACCGGGTGCCCGTCGGGCGAGGTGCAGACGCGGCTGCGGCTCGGGCAGTACGACGAGGCGCTCGCGGCGGCGGCGAAATTTCAGGACATCTTCGGCAAGGATGACTTCTTCCTGGAGCTCATGGATCACGGCCTCGACATCGAGCGCCGTGTTCGCGACGGGCTGATCAGGATCGGCCGTGAGCTGAACCTGCCGCCGCTGGTCACCAACGACGCGCACTACACCCACGAGTCCGACTCCGCCGCCCACGACGCCCTCCTGTGCGTCCAGACGGGCAGGCAGTTGTCCGATCCCGACCGGTTCCGCTTCGACGGCACCGGCTACTACCTCAAGAGCGCCGAGGAGATGCGCGCGGCCGACTCCTCCGAGCTGTGGGCCGAGGGCTGCCGCAACACGCTGGTCGTGGCCGAGCGGGTGGATCCGGCCGGGTTCTTCGCGTTCAGGAACCTGATGCCCGTCTATCCCGTCCCCGAGGGCATGACGGAGAGCGCGTTCTTCCGCCGTACGGTCTGGGAGGGCATGGACCGGCGCTGGCCGGGCGGCTACGACGAGCGGCGCAGGAAACAGGCCGAATACGAGATCGGCGTCATCGAGCAGATGGGCTTCCCGAGCTACTTCCTCGTGGTCGCCGACTTCATCATGTGGGCCAAGGCCAACGGCATCCCGGTCGGGCCGGGGCGGGGGTCGGCGGCGGGGTCGCTGGTGGCGTACGCGATGGGCATCACCGACCTCGACCCCATCGCGCACGGCCTGATCTTCGAACGGTTCCTCAACCCCGAGCGCGTCTCCATGCCCGACGTCGACATCGACTTCGACGAGCGCAGGCGCGGCGACGTGATCCGCTACGTGACCGCGAAATGGGGCGCCGACAAGGTCGCCATGATCGCCACGTTCGGCACCATCAAGGCGAAGGCCGCCATCAAGGACGCGGGCCGCGTCCTGGGCTACCCCTACGCGCTGGGCGACCGGGTGACCAAGGCGTTCCCGGCCGCCGTCATGGGCAGGGACGCCCCTCTGTCGGTCATCTTCGACGAGGGTCACCCGCGCCACGGCGAGGCCGGGGAGCTGCGCAGGCTCTACGCCGAGGACGCCGACGTCAAGGCGACGGTGGACCTCGGCAGGGGCCTGGAGGGCCTGATCAGGCAGACCGGCGTGCACGCCGCCGGCGTGATCATGTCGTCCGAGGTGCTGACCGAGCACGTGCCGATCATGCGCCGCGACGCCGACGGCGCGATCATCACCCAGTTCGACTATCCGACGTGCGAGGCGCTCGGCCTGCTGAAGATGGACTTCCTGGGCCTGCGCAACCTCACCGTCATGGACGACTGCGTCAAGATGATCGAGGCGGCCACGGGGGAGCGGCTCGACCTGCCCGCGCTGGGCCTCGACGACCCCGCGACCTACGACCTGCTGGCCAGGGGCGACACGCTGGGCGTCTTCCAACTGGACGGGAGCGGCAGCCGCGCGCTGCTGCGCCTCATGCGCCCCGACGCCTTCGAGGACATCTCGGCCGCCCTCGCCCTCTACCGGCCCGGCCCGATGGGCGCCGACTCCCACACCAACTACGCGCTGCGCAAGAACGGCCGGCAGGAGATCACGCCGATCCATCCCGAGCTGGAGCGGCCGCTCGCCGACATCCTCGAAACCACCTACGGCCTGATCATCTACCAGGAACAGGTCATGGCCATCGCGCAGCGGGTGGCCGGCTACTCGCTCGGCGCCGCCGACCTGCTGCGCCGCGCGATGGGCAAGAAGAAGAAGTCGGAGCTCGACCGGCAGTACGCCTCCTTCGAGCGCGGCATGAAGGACAACGGGTTCTCCGACGGCGCGGTCAAGGCGTTGTGGGACATTCTGCTGCCGTTCTCCGACTACGCCTTCAACAAGGCCCACACCGCCGCCTACGGCCTCATCGCCTACTGGACCGCCTACCTCAAGGCCAACCATCCGGCCGCGTACATGGCCGCGCTGCTGTCCGCCGTCAAGGACGACAAGGACAAATCAGCCCTCTACCTCAACGAATGCCGCCGCATGGGCATCAAGGTGCTCCCGCCGGACGTCAACGACTCCGACTTCGACTTCACGCCGCGCGGCACCGACATCCGCTTCGGGCTGTCGGCGGTGCGCAACGTGGGCGGCAACGTCGTCGACGGCATCATCGCGGCGCGCAGGCGGAAGGGCCGCTTCGGCGACTTCACGGACTTCCTGCGCAAGGTGCCCGCCGTCGTCTGCGCCAAGCGCGTCATCGAGTCGCTGATCAAGGCGGGGGCGTTCGACTCGCTGGGGCACGCGCGCAAGGGCCTGGTGCTGGTGGCCGAGCAAGCCGTGGACGCGGTCATCGACCTCAAGCGCAACGAGGCCATCGGGCAGGACTCGCTGTTCGCGGACCAGGCGTTCGACGTGAAGGTGCCGGCGGGGGAGTGGGAGAAGGGCACGCTGCTGCAGTTCGAGCGCGAGATGCTCGGGCTCTACGTGTCGGACCATCCGCTGCTCGGGGTCGAGCACGTGCTGGCGGCCGGGGCCGACTGCTCGATCGCGGCCGTGCAGGACGAGAGCCGGGCCGATGGGCAGGTGGTGACGGTGGGCGGGATCTTGAGCGGGCTGCAGCGCAAGGTCACCAGGAAGGGCGACACCTGGATGCTGACCCAGCTGGAGGACCTGGAGGGCTCGATCGAGGTGATGATCTTTCCGTCGGCGTACCAGCTGTCGTCGACGATTCTGGCCGAGGACGCGCTGGTGTTCGTCAAGGGGCGGGTCGACCGGCGGGAGGACGTGGCCAAGCTCGTCGCGATGGAGGTGACGGCTCCGGACCTGTCGTGGGGGGCGGGCGGGCCGCTGCTGGTGAGCCTGCCGCTGGCGCGGTGCACGCCGGGGGTGGTGGGGCGGCTGAAGGCGATCCTGACGGCGCATCCGGGGGTTTCGGAGGTGCACCTGCGGGTGCGCGACGAGGGCCGCACCACGGTGCTGCGGGTGGGCGACGGGCTGCGCGTGACCCCGTCCCCGTCGCTCCTCGCCGACCTCAAACACCTCCTCGGCCCTGACCTCTGATCTATTTTTTTTACGGCTTCGCGCGGGAGGGTCCATCCGCCGCACGGGGCCGGGCTCTGTCCAGGGTGACGCTCACCGGGCACACCCGGCGGGCCGCCGTGACGCGCGCTCTGTGGGCCTTGGAGCGACGTGTGGTGGGCCTGGCGCCTGGGGTAAGAGGCGACTGCGATGCCGGCCGCAACACACCGCTGGGGCGCCATTCGTGTGGGCGGTCGTCACCCGTGAGGGCGGTGACGACAACCTGCGATTCCGCACGTTACGGATCCCCCGCTCGTCAGGCGTCTAGCGGTCGTTGCTGGATGGACCGGGATCATCTGGGCCGCCTGAGCCGTCTGTCCCGTCTGTCCCGTCTGGGCCGTTCGGGCCGTCTGGGCTCTTCGGGCCGGCCGGGTCGCGTGGCCCGCTTGAGCCGTCCGGGGCTTCTGGGTCGTCGTTGAGGTGGAGGGCGAGTCGGGTGCGGTCGCGGAGGCCGAACTTGCGGAGCAGGCTGGAGACGTGGTTCTTCACCGTGCCCTCGGTGATGACCAACTGGACCGCGATCTCCCTGTTCGTGGCTCCGGCGGCGATCAGACGGGCCACCTCGGACTCCCTGGCCGACAGTCGTTCCTGGTTCGGGAGCGTGCTCGGGGCGGCGGGGGTGCGGCGGATCTCGGCGACCAGGCGGGCCGCCACCGGCGGGGCGAGCACGGTCTCGCCACGGCCCGCCCGGCGGATGGCGTCCACCAGGTCGTCAGGGGTGCAGTCCTTGAGGAGGTAGCCGACGGCTCCGGCCCTCAGAGCGCCGAAGATGTAGTCGTCCTCGTCGAAGGTGCTGAGCACGATCGCCGCGACGGTGGGATGGTCGATCGAGAGGTGGGAGATGAGCTCGACGCCGTCCATCCTGGGCATTCTGGCGTCCACCAGGGCCACATCGGGTGCGCATGCCACGGTCACGCGCAGGGCCTCCTCGCCGTCGGCCGCCTCCCCGACCACCTCGATGCCGTCCTCGATCTCCAGCATCTTGCGCAGCCCCTGCCGGATCAGCCCCTGATCGTCGACCAGCAGCACCCTGACCGGACGACTCATGACACCGCCTTCGCTCGGTCGGTCGGCAGCGTGTTGAGCGTCCTCATGGCGTTGTCCTTAGGCGGTCGGTCAGGGTGCTGGGCGTTCTCTTCGTTCTGATCTCTGACGGTGGGGCGGCGCGGGGTGCTGGGCAATCTCTTCGCGCTGATCTTTGATGGTCGGGCGCTCGGGGCCGGGGCGCTGGGCGTCCTCTTCGCGTTGGCCTTTGAAGATGGGGCGGGGCGCTGGGCGCCCTCTCCGCGCTGGCCTTTGGCGGTCGCGCGGCGGGAGTTGAGCATGCTCATGGCGCCGTCTCCCGGTGGCCGACCGGCAGAAGTAGAGGGCCAGTTGGCCAGTAGGCGGAGGCGGAATGGTCGTCACGATGCCGTGGCCGCTCTGGCGGGGAGCTCGGCGCGTACCTCGAAGCCGCCGTCCGGCCGATCACCGGTGATCAGGGTGCCCCCGACGGCGCGGGCGCGTTCGGCGAGGGAGCGGAGGCCGAAGCCGCCGCGCGCGCCGTGGTCGCGGCCCGTGCCGTCGTCGGCGACCTCCAGGACCACGTGCTCGTCCTGGAAGAGGAGCCGCCCGCGTACGTGGTGGGCGCCGGCGTGCCGGACGGCGTTGGTCAGACCCTCCTGCAGCACGCGGTAGAGGACGAGCTCCACGTCGGGTTCGAGGGGCCGTTCGCCGCCCACCACCTCGAAGGACACCGTGAGACCCGTACCGTCGAACGAGGCCGCCAGGCGCTCCAGGGCCACGCTGCTGACGTGCCCCTCGAGGGCGAGCGGGCGCAGCGCGCGGACCCAGCGGCGGGCGTCGGCCAGGGCCTCGACCGTGGTCTCCTTCGCCTGCCGCACCTCGTCCCAGGCGGCCTCGGGGCGGCGGGAGCGGAAGCGTTCGGCGTTCTCCAGAGCCATCTTGATCACCGTCAGGTGGTGGCCGATCGAGTCGTGCATCTCCGCGCCCATCCGCGCCCGCTCCTCGGCCACCGTCAGCTCCCTGATCCTGGCCAGTAGCCGCTGCGCCTCCGCCCGCCTGCGGCGCGCCTCCAGCACCGCCGACGTCATGCCCAGGACGAACGAGGCGAACACGACGAGCGGGACGGTCTGCGCGATGGCGTTCTCCACCCCGCGCCCGAAGACCAGCACGATGGAGGCGAAGATGGCGAAGCTGAGGCAGCCGATGATGGCGGCGGCGACGCGCATGTCGTAGACGAACGCCACGTTGGCGACGGCGATGAGAGTCAGGAGTTGGTGCAGCTCCGCCGAGCCGGTCAGCCCCAGCGCGAACGTGGCCAGCAGGAACACCACTGCGATGGGCCGCCGCCACCCGTCCGTACGCCGCCAGGACAGCACCAGCCACAGCGCGGCCACCAGCGTCAGGTTGACGCAGAAGGCGATGGTGTAGCCGATCGTGCCCGGCCTGGTCGCGTATCCGACCCCGGTCGCCACGAGCACCACCCAGAACACGACGCTGAACAGGGTCGGCCGATCGGGGTTACGCAGCCAGGCCAGACGGGGCAGCATGCCTCCGACACTAGTTCGCCGCGCGGAAGATGGAATCCTCCCTCGGTACCCATGACCAAGGTCATGACCAGTTCAACCCACGGTCCGATGCGCCCGAACCCCCCGGCTACCTAGCGTTGCGACCCATGAAAGCCACGCACCCCCTCCTGGCCGTGCCGATCACCATCGCGGCCATGTTCGCGCAGGTGATCATCGGCACCCTGCCCGTGACCCTGCTACCGGACCCGGGTCACCCCCTGTCCCGGCTGGCCGGCGCGATCGGGATCACCCTGGCCTCACTCGGCCTGATCTACCTCATCCGCCGCTATCTCGGCCGCCAGCCCTGGCGAGGCGTGGGTCTAGACCGCTCCCGGCGCGCGCTACCACACGTGCTGCTGGGCCTCCTGGCGGGCGCGGTCCCGGTGCTTGCCGCCAGCGCCCTGTCGGTGGCCCTCGGAGCGGCCACCACGGTCCCGTGGGCGGTGTTGGCCCCCCAGGTGCCCTATTTGCTACTGGCGGTCGTCTTCACCCTCCTCAGCCAGGCGTTCCCGGAGGAGCTGCTGTGGCGGGGCCACCTGTTCGACACCCTGTCGAGCCGGTTATCGCCGAGGGCCGTGATCATCGTGGTGTCGGTCGGCTTCGGCGCGATGCACATCGTCTCGCAGAGCCCCGCCACCACGCCGCTCGAACGCCTCCTGTACGTGCTCCACGCGACGGCGCTCGGGTTCGCGTGCGCGGCGGCGCGTGCACGCACGGGAACGGTCTGGATGGCGGTGGGCGTACACCTCGGCCTGCACACGGGCAACTACCTGTTCCCCACCCAGCCCGTTGCCTACGGCGTCCAGCTCATCATCCTGACCTGCACGTTCACCCTCAGCACCCTGCTCCTCATGCACCGACCCAAGCCAGACCACAACACAACCCCAGAACAGCCACCCGCCACGGTGGCGTAGAAGGTTCACCGATTGTGGCCGGCTGCTGAGCCGGGATGTGGGCCCGGGACGTGAGGCCTGGCATGTGGGCCCGGGACGGGCACGGGGACGGGCAAGGGGACGGGCACGGGGGACGGGCACGGAGACGGGGCACGGGGACGGTGGCCTGGTATGTGGGACGGGGCGGCGCGGCGGCGGGTGTGGGGACACTGCGAGTGGTCGTGCCACCGGTCTGATCGGGCCGGACGGGCGCGACCTGAGAGGCATCACGTCCACCGTGCCGATGGACCGGAGTAGAGCGCGACGATGGACCGGAGAGGAACGCGGCCGATGGGTCGGAGAGGAACGCGAGAGTCGATGCCACACGACACGGCGCGATCGAATCCAATACCAAGTGGCACCGCGCTCCTGTGCCAGGTGGCACCGCGCTCCTGTGCCAGGTGGCACCGCGCTCCTGTGCCAAGTGGTAGCGCGCGCCCCTGCCAAGTGACACCGCTACCAAGTGACACTGCGCGAGTGAACCGAGGCCGCCTGCCCGACTCAGCAGACCCAGGCAGCGTGCATACCTTCGGCGCCATTTTGGTGGCATCGCACGCAGGGATTTGGCGGCTTGTTTCCGATCGAGGCCGAGTTCCTCATGATCGCCCATATAGATCATCTGGTCGGGGGCGAGGAAAAGGTGGGCGGGGTGAGGGAGCGGTGGGGCGGGATATGACTTGTTCACGGCTCGGCGCCCTCCGCCTGGCAACCCTCGCCGTCGCCCCACCCGCCTCCGTGAGGCAGGATCGCACCGTGAGCGAACTGCACTACCTGACCGCCACCGAGCTGGCCCACCTGATCAAATCCCGGCAGGTGAGCGCCGTGGAGGTCCTTCAGGCCCACCTCGACCGCATCGAGCAGGTCAACCCGCACGTCAACGCCATCGTCACCCTGGTCGCCGAGCGGGCGCTCGAAGCGGCCGCGGCGGCGGATGCGGCGGTCGGGGCGGGGGAGCCCGCCGGGCCGCTGCACGGCCTGCCCGTGGCGCACAAGGACCTGGTCGATACGGCGGGTATTCGGACCACCTACGGGTCGCCGCTCTTCGCCGATCATGTGCCCGATGCGGACGACGTGATCGTTCAGCGGTTGCGGGCCGCGGGAGCCATCACGGTGGGCAAGACCAACACGCCCGAGTTCGGCACCGGGTCCCACACCGTCAACGAGGTCTTCGGCGCCACCAGGAACCCCTACGACCTGTCGAAGTCCGCCGGAGGCAGCAGCGGGGGAGCGGCCGCCGCGCTGGCCACCGGGATGGTGCCGCTGGCCGACGGCTCCGACATGGGCGGGTCACTGCGCAACCCCGCCTCCTTCTGCAACGTCGTCGGCCTGCGGCCCACCCCGGGCCGGGTGCCGAACGTCTCCGATATCGCCGCCTGGTACACCCTGTCCGTGTCCGGCCCCATGGCCAGGACGGTGGAGGACGTCACGTTGATGTTCGGGGCCATCGCCGGGTTCGACCGGCGCTCCCCGTACTCGATCAAGGAGGTCTTCGCGCCCGAGCCCGAGCAGGGGGTGGTCGGGTTGCGCGTGGCGTGGAGTCCCGACCTGGGCGGGCTGCCGGTGGATCCGCGGACGGCGGAGGTGACCGCGACGGCCCCGGCCGTGCTCGAAGGGCTCGGTGCGCATGTCGAGGAGGTCGAGCTGGATCTGGGGGACGCGGAGGACGCGTTCCGTACGTACCGGGCCTGGAACTACCTGCTGGCCTTCGGTGACAAGACCGGGCTGGGCCCCAACACCGCGTGGAACGTCGAGCAGGGGCGTCAGGTCACGGGTGCCGACCTGGCCAGGGCCGAGGGTGCCCGCAGCCGCCTCTACCAGCGCATGGCCGCGTTCTTCGACACCTACGACGTGCTGATCGCGCCGGTCAGCCAGGTGCCGCCGTTCCCGGTGGAGCAGCCGCACGTCAGCGAGATCAACGGTGAGCGGATGCCCGACTATCTCGCGTGGATGCGCTCCGCGTACTGGATCAGCGTCCTGCACGCGCCCGCGGCCTCCGTGCCGGCCGGGTTCACGGTGGACGGGCTGCCGGTGGGCGTGCAGATCGTCGGGCGGCCGTTCGAGGACGCGAGGGTGCTGCGGGTGGGACGGGCCTTCGAACAGGCCACCGGACACGGCCTGCGCCGCCCTTCCCTCTAGCGAGAGGTGAGGGGCCGGCGAAGGTGTCGAGGGCCGAGGCTAGCGAAGGTGAGAGATGGCGAAGGCCGGGGTTGGCGAGGGTGAGGGTTGAGGAGGGCTGGGGCTGGCGGAGGTGGGGCGGCGGTCTGGGGTCAGGGGCTGGCAAAGGTGGGGAGCTGGCGTAGGTCGGGGCTGGCCTCGTTTCCCGCACGTGCTGAATCGCCACAAGCCAACCGGCTTCTCCACCTCGCCCCTCCTTTAAGGGACCGCGCCGAAGTGCGGTGGAGACGGGAGGAGAAGGGAAGTCATGGTGACGTGCGGAATACAGGGTCTGGTGAAAGGCCAGGGCTGGCAGGGGTGAGGCGGTCTGACGTCGAGGGCTGGCGGGGGTGGGGCGGCGGTCTGAGGCCAGGGGCTGGCGAAGGCGAGGGTTGGCGAAGGCTGGGGCTGGTGGAGGTGGGGGCTGGCTAAGGTCGGGGCGGGCGGTCACGACGTGGGGAGCTGGCTAAGGTCAGGGCGTGCGGTCACGACGTGGGGCCGCGTCCGGCGAGTGAGGGGAACGATGTCGGCGACGCGACTGCTGGTCCTCGGCGTGGTACGGCTGCTCGGCGAGGCACACGGCTATCTGGTCGGTGCCGAACTGGAGTCGTGGGAGGCCGGGCGATGGGCCGGTCTTAGGTCGGGATCGATCTACCACGCCCTGCGTCAGCTGGCCAAAGACGGGCTGTTGGACGTCACCGAGGTGCATGAGTGGCCCGGTCGCGTCGACTACGCCATCAACGGCGAGGGTGAGGCGGAGTTCCTGCGGCTGCTTCGGAACGCGCTGAGCGTGCCCGATCGGCGTCCGGAGGTGTTCGGCGCGGCGGTGGTGCTGCTGCCGGCGCTGCCGAAGGAGGAGACGATCGCGCTGCTCAAGGAGCGGCTGGGCGCCTTGGAGGGTGAGGAGGCGCGGATCGCGGCGGCGATGGGTGAGGCGACGCGGGAAGCCGCTCGGCCGGGGAGCCTGGTGAGGCTGTTCGATTTGCGCGCGCAGCAGGTGGCGGGGGATGCGGCATGGACGCGGGGCCTGATCGCACGGCTTGAACGGGGTGAAGAACCGGCTTGAGCAGGGTGAAGGGCAGAGCAGGGAGCCGGCTGAGCGGCGTGAAGAGCAGGGCAGGGAACTGGCTTGAGCAGGGTGGGGAGTTGGCTTGAGCGGGATGAGGTGCCGGCTTGAGCGAGGGTGAGATTGGGATGAGGAGGCGGCCGCCGGCGGTGCGGCCGTCGGGTTTGCGGGCGAAGGCCAGCAGGATCGCGTCCACGTCGGCGCCCGTCAGGTCGTCGAGCACCGCCTGCTCACCGGGCAGCTCCACCAGCGTCGCCACGTCGCGGGTGTAGACCCCGGCCGTCGAGGCCGACAACGCCCCCGTCAGCGTCTTAGCCCGGACCTGCTGGTTTGAGCGGGGTGAAGGGGCGGCTGGAGCTGGGTGAGCAGTCGGTTGGAGGAGGCGAAGAGACGGCTGGCGTGGCGCGAGGGAGTGACTGGACCGGTGTGAAGGGAGGGCTGGCGCGGCGCGAAGGGGCAAGGGGTGGCCGGACTGGTGTGAAGGGGTGGCCGGGCCGCGAGGAGATGGCTGGCGTGGGTGAGATCGGGTGAAGGGAGGGCTGGCGCGGCGCGAAGGCGTGGCTCGACCGGTGTGACGTAGTGGCCGGGTCGGTGGAGGAGATGGCTGGCGTGCGGTGGCGTCGGGTGAAGAGACGGGTGGCGTTGGGTGCGGGGTGAGGTCGGGTAAGTGGCGGGCTGGTGCGGTGTGAAGGGGCGGGTTGCAGTGGTGTGAAGGGCGCTGGAGCGGAGTGAAAAGCCGGGTGGTCGGGTGGTTGGTGGGTTGACGGGGGGTGGGCGGGTGGTTCATAGTTTCGATGGCCAAATTTGGTTACCCAAATTTGGGTAGTCGGTCGGAAGGAGAGTGGTCCGGTTGAGTCATGAGCCCGGCGAAAGTCCCACCAAGTGGGTGGCTGATCATGTTAGGAAATATGTTGAGTCGGATGGTGCCAAGGGGCACATTTTTCATGGTGCGCCCACGCTGCTGATCACCACCATCGGCCGGCGTTCAGGGTTGCCTCGCAGGACCGCGCTCATCTACGGGCGTGACGGCGAGCGCTATCTGGTGGTCGGCTCCAACGGTGGTGCCGATGAGCATCCGCTCTGGTTCCACAACCTGCTCGCCCAGCCGCAGGTTCGGGTGCAGGTCGGTGCTGAGGTGTTCGAGGCGGTGGCCCGGCCGGCGACCAGTGAGGAGCGGCCGCGTCTGTGGGAGATCATGGCCGAGATGTGGCCGACCTACACGGGCTACCAGCGCAAGGCGGCGCGGGAGATTCCGGTCGTGGTCATCGAGCGCAATACTCCATGACCTACGGTTCTAGGCCCCCGTACGGCTGCCGCAGCGGCGACTCGCGGTAGCCGTGCATGCCCTCCAACAGCCCGAAGAACCCCACCCCGAGCAGCGGCCAGGACACCAGCACCCCGGAGGCGGTCAGTTTCAGGGCGCCGGGCACGATCTTGACCCCGGGCGCGGCGGCGGCCTCGACCGTGACCGCGCCCAGCGTGAACGTGGACCCGACCCACAATGTCAGGAACGACGCCAGCACCCCGCCCGCGCAGAGGCCGAGCAGCACCGGCAGCATCCAGCGCCGCCCCGAGAACCAGGCGACCCCGCCGCACAGCAGTCCCAGCCCGCCGGTGATCACCGCGAACCAGCCGTCGGCCGCGATCAGCGCCTGCGTCGTCGGGTCGGCCAGCACCGTCCCCTGCTCGGTGACCTGGTACGGAGCCCGGGGAGTGAGCCCCGACCACAACAGTCCGGCGGCCAGCCCGAGAGCGGCGAGTGTGAGGACAGTTACCGCAAAAGCGCGTACTTCCCTCGTCACGCCACTCCCCCTCACATGTGTGTCCGAATCAGCTCGATGGTATCCCCCGGCTAGGCTCACTCCGTGATTGCAGAAGAGGTCTGGCTCATAGAACCCTCCGGCCCGCTCCGGGGGGATGTCGAAGTGCGCGGTTCGAAGAACGGCGTGTCCAAGCACATGGTCGCGGCCATGCTCGGCAACGGCGAGAGCAGCATCCACAACGCCCCCGACGTGGGCGAGGTGGAGATCACCGCGGCCATGCTGCGGGCCCTCGGCATCAACGTCGAGATCTCCGCCAAGGAGATCAGGATCGAGCAGGGGCCGGAGATCGAGCCCCGGGTGCCCGCCGCGTTCACCGGCCTGAACCGCATCCCCATCCTCATGCTCGGCCCGCTGCTGCACCTGGCGGGGGAGGCGTTCGTGCCGCTGGTCGGCGGCGACCCGATCGGGCGGCGGCCGGTGAACTTCCACGTGGAGGCCCTGCGCGCGATGGGTGCCGAGGTGCAGGTGGGTGACACCGGCATCTTCGCCAAGGCCAAGCGGCTCAACGGCACCCGCATCGAGCTGCCGTACCCGAGTGTGGGCGCCACCGAGACGGTGCTGATGTCGGCGGTGCTGGCCGAGGGCAAGACGGTGCTGAAGAACGCCGCCATGGAGCCCGAAGTGGTGGAGCTGGCGCTGTTCCTGCAGCGGATGGGGGCCAGGATCGAGCTCTCACCCGACCGCAGGATCGTCATCGAGGGCGTCGAACGGCTGCGCGGCGCCTCCACCTGGCTGACCGGCGACCGCATCGAGGCGTTCTCCTACCTGGCGGCCGGGCTGGTCACCCAGGGCGAGGTACGCGTCCACGGCTGCCCCCAGGACCGCCTGGTCACCGCGATCACCACGCTGGCCAGGATGGGCGCCCAGTTCGACATCAACGACGAGTACGTGTGCGCCACCGCGCCCCCCGAGGGTCTGCGCTCGGCGGCCGTGCAGACCGACACGCACCCCGGGTTCATGACCGACTGGCAGACGCCGCTGATGGTGCTGTTCACGCAGAGCCAGGGCATGTCGGTGCTGCACGAGACGGTCTTCGAGAACCGCCTGGTGTACGTGCCCGCGCTGCAGAAGATGGGCTGCGAGATCGAGGTGTTCGACCAGTGCCTGGGCGGCCCCGCCTGCCGCTACCACGACACCAACGCCCGGCACTCGGCCGTCGTGCGCGGCGTGTCCAGGCTCAAGGGCGCCGACGTGACGCTGCCCGACATCCGTGCCGGGTTCTCGGGGGTGCTGGCGGCGGCGGTGGCCGACGGGACGTCCACGCTGCGCGGCGTCCACCACATCGAACGCGGCTACCACCGCCCGTTCGAGCAGTTCGCGTCGCTCGGCCTGAACATCCGCCGGGGCAACGGCGAAGCAGGCGGGCAACAGTGAGGCAGGCGGGCAACGGTAAGGCGGGCGGGCAACGGTAAAGCAGGCGACGGTAAAGAGGTTGGAAGCGGGCGTTTGCCGCTGATCGGGACGTCGCAGATCATCTGACGTGACCGTACTCAGATCCGCCGGGCAACTCGGGCTGGCGGGGGCGCTCGGCGGGGTGCTGGCGGCCGCACTGGTGGCGCCGGTCGTGAGCGGAGGCGGCATCGCCGCGATGGGCGTCGCGAACACCTTCGTCGAGCTTCCGCCCGCCCCGCGCGAGGAGCCGCTGGCGCAGGTGACCAGGCTGCTGGACAAGGACGGCCGGCAGTTCGCCCAGTTCTACGAGGCCAACAGGACCGCCGTCCCGCTCAACGCCGTGGCGGCGATCATGCGCCAGGCCATCGTGGCCATCGAGGACGCCCGCTTCTACGAGCACGGCGGCCTCGACGTCAGGGGCACGGTCCGGGCGCTGCTCACCAACACGCAGGCGGGCGGCATCCGGCAGGGCGGCTCGTCCCTGACGCAGCAGCTCGTCAAGAACATCCTGGTCGAGAGCGCGCGTACCGACGCGGAGCGCAACAAGGCCCGCGCGCCCAACCTGGCGCGCAAGATCACTGAGCTGCGGTACGCGCTGGCGCTGGAGAAGAAGTACCGCAAGGACCAGATTCTTGAGCGCTACCTGAACATCGCCTACTTCGGCGCCGGCGCGCACGGCGTGGAGGCGGCGGCCCGGCGCTTCTTCTCCACCTCGGCCTCCCGGCTGACCCTGACCCAGGCGGCCACGCTGGCGGGGGCGGTGCGGATGCCGTACTCGACCGATCCCTCGCTCGGCCGCGAGCAGCAGGCGCGGCTGCGGGCGCGGCGCGACCTCGTGCTCGACCGCATGGCCGGGCTCAAGCAGATCTCGCCGCAGCAGGCGGCGAGCGCCAAGGCGGCGCCGCTGGGCATCAGGCTCAGGCCCGAGCCCGGCGGGTGCGCGCAGAGCGAGTTCCCGTTCTACTGCCTGTACGTGCAGGAGGAGCTCCTGTCGAACGCCGTCTTCGGCAACACGCCGGCCGAGCGGCGCGCCAGGATGGCGAGGGGTGGCCTGGTGATCAGGACCAGCCTCGACCCGATCGCGCAGCGCGCCGCCGACCGGGCCGTCCACCGCAACGTCTCGCCCGAGGACACCGAGGTGGCCGCCGAGGCCATGGTGGAGCCGCGTACCGGGCGCATCAGGGCGATGTCCGCCAGCAAGCGGTTCGGCCGCAACCCCGGCAACCGCAAGAACGGCCCCAAGACCACCTTCAACCTGGCCGCCGACGTGGCGCACGGGGGCGGGCAGGGGTTCCAGGCCGGTTCGACGTTCAAGGTGTTCACCCTGGCCACCGCGTTGCGGCAGGGCTGGCGCTTCGGCGACGGCTTCAAGACGCCGGGGGAGATGGTGCCCGGCCAGGGCTACCGTGACTGCTCGGGGCGGCCCGTCAACGATCCGAACACGCGCGTGCTCAACGCCAGCGGCGAGGGCTCGGGCGGCCCGCACAGCATCGAGACCGGCACCTGGAAGTCGGTCAACATCTTCTACATGATGCTGGAGCGCAAGGTCGGGCTCTGCAACGTGGTCCGTACGGCCAGATCGCTCGGCGTCACCCGGGCGGACGGGGGGCCGCTGCGGGAGGTGCCGACGTTCACGCTCGGGGTCAACGAGATGGACCCGGTGACGGTGGCGGCGTCGTTCGCGACGTTCGCGGCCAGGGGGTTGTACTGCCGGCCGCTGGCCATCATGGAGATCACCGGCAGGGACGGGCGGCGTACGCACGTGCCGCCCGTGTGCGAGCAGGTCTTGGAACGGCCGGTCGCGGACGCGGTCAACCACGTGCTGAAGGGCGTGTTCGACAAGGGCACCATGCAGGGGCAGGGCATCGACCGGCCCGCGGCGGGCAAGACGGGCACCAACAACGGCTACACCTCGGCGTGGTTCGCCGGGTACACGCCCGCGCTGGCGGCCGCGGTCAGCGTGGGGGACATCCGGGGGTCGTACCGGTTCCCGCTGCAGGGCGTGCGGATCGGGGACCGGTACTTCGGGTCGGTGCAGGGGGCGTCGCTGCCGGGGCCGATCTGGGTGGAGTCGATGCGGCCGGCGCTGAGACGTACGGAGCCGCGCGGTTTTCCCGGGCCCGACATGGGGCGGTTCGGTGGCGGGCACACGCCGGGGCTGAAGGAGGCCCTCGCCAAGGAGAAGAAGAAACCCGGTGATCGTCCCTTCGGACGGCGGTACCGGCGGCTCTTCGACTGGCTGCTGGGGCAGAGCCCGATCGCGCCGTCACTCGAGGTGCCTCACGAGCGGGCCGCCCAGGACGGACGCGCGGTGAGACGCCACAACAAGCGCCACAACAAGCGCCATGACGACCGGGTCAGGCGCCACCGCAGGCACTGAAAGGCACTGAGGAAGCGCTGAAAGGCACTGAAAGGCGCTGAAAAGCTTCAGCCGGCCTTGCCGATGGGGGCGGTGACGGCCCTGGTGAGCGTGATCAGGTTGGCGGGGGCGGTCTCGATCTGCAGGCCGCGCTTCCCCGCCGAGAAGTAGATCGTCTCGAAGTCGAGGGCCGAGGAGTCGACCACGGTCGGGAGCTGCTTGCGCTGGCCCAGCGGGCTGATGCCGCCGACCACGTAGCCCGTCACCCGCTCGACCTTCGCCGCGTCGGCCATCGCGGCCCGCTTGCCGTCGAGCGCGGCGGCCAGCGCCTTGAGGTCGAGCCTGCCCGCCACCGGCACGACCGCCACCGCCAGCCCGCTCTCGACCTCGGCCACCAGCGTCTTGAAGATCCGCTCGTAGGGCACGCCGAGCGCGTCCGCGGCCTCCTCGCCGTACGCCTGCGCGGCGGCGTCGTGCTCGTACGGGTGGAGCGTGAACTCGGCCTTCGCCTTGGTCAGCGCCATGGTGGCCGGGGTGCCGCCCTTGCCCTTCGATTTGCTCACGGAATCCGATTGTAGCGAATCTACATTGTAAAGGCCCGGCCCGGGGTGTACCCGAACGCCCGCCCGAACACATCGATGAACGCGCTCGCCGACGCCCACCCGCACCTGTGCGCCACGACGGTCACCGGGACACCGTCCGCCAGCAGGAGCAGCGCGCGGTGCAGCCGGAGCTGCGTACGCCACTGCGGAAAGCTCATGCCGAGCTCGCTCCGGCACAGCCGGGCCAGGGTGCGGTCGCTGGTGCCGACCCGCGCGGCGAGGCGCGTCAGCGTGCTGCCGTCGGCGGGGTCGCGGTGCAGGACGGCGCAGGCGGCGGCCAGCCGGGGGTCCCGCGCGGTCGGCAGGTGCAGGGGCTGCTCGGGGGCGTGCCTGAGCTGGTCGAGCAGAACACCGAGCAGCCGGGCGCGCTCGGCTCCGTGAAGCCCGTCGGAGGTGTAGGCGATGATCAGTTCGCGGAGGAGGGGGCCGACCGCGAGGACGGCGGGGCGGCGCAGGCCGAGGGGGTTGCCGGTCAGGCCGACCAGGCGCAGGTCGGTGTCGCCGTGGGCGCGGTGCTCGTGCACGGTGCCGGCCGGGATCCAGATGGCGCGGTTGGCGGGGGCGACCCAGGTGCCGGCGTCGGTGGTGGCCGAGAGGACGCCGCGGCAGGCGTACACGATCTGGTGGGTGTCGTGCCGGTGGGCGTCGATGCCCGCGCCGGGGGCCAGGGGGCGGCGGCCGGTGGGCGCTTCGGGCATATGGCGGATTTCCGTCATAAATTGGCATTTTATCGGAAGCGGGCCAGCAGGCCATCGGGTGAGGATCGAGGCGTGAACAGAGTTCCGATGCTCGCCGCCGGCCATGCCACCGTGGACTTCTACCAGGGCGTGGTCCCCGCCATGGTGCCCTTCCTGGTGGCCGGGCGCGGCTACGGGTACGTCGCCGTCTCCGGCATCGTGCTGGCCGCCACCTTGTTGTCGTCGATCGTGCAGCCGCTCTTCGGGGTGCTGACCGACAAATGGCGGATGCCGTGGCTGATCCCGTTGAGCATGGTCCTGGCCGGGTCGGGGGTGGCGATCGGCGGCGTGACCGACTCCTATGTGCTGACCTGGCTGGCGGTGGCCCTGTCAGGGCTGGGGGTGGCCGCCTACCATCCCGAGTCGGCGCGGCTGGCCAGGATCGCGAGCGAGGGCAGTCACGTCCGGATGAGCTGGTTCTCGCTGGGCGGGACGCTGGGGTTCGCGTCGGCGCCGGTGCTGGTGACGCCGCTGCTGTCGGCGGGAGGACTGGGGGCCTCGCCGTTCCTGGTGCTGCCGGCGCTGGTGGGCGCGGTGGTGACGCTGCCGGCGATCAGGGCGCTGGCCGGGGGTGAGTCGGGGGCGCGGGCGGCCGAGCCGGTGGCGGGACGGGACGACTGGCCGGCGTTCGCGAGGCTGACGCTGGTGATCGTCTTCCGTTCGGTGGTGTACGTCGGTCTCAGCGCCTTCGTCGCCCTGTACATGGGGGGCGGGGCGGCGGGCGCGGTGGCGTTGTTCGTGCTGTTCGCGGGCGGTGCGGTGGGGACCGTGGCGGGCGGCAGGCTGGCTTCGCGGTGGGGGCGGGTGCGGACGATGCGGCTGTCGTACGCGCTGGCCGTCCCGGCGGTCGCCGGTGTGGTGCTGGCGCCCGGCCCGCTCGCGTACGTGTTCGTGGCGGCGTCGTCGATCGCCCTGTACGCCCCGTTCTCCCTGCATGTGACGCTCGGCCAGGACCTGCTGCCGACCAGGGTGGGCACGGCCGGCGGGGTGACGCTGGGGCTGGCGGTGAGCGTGGGGGGACTGGCGAGCCCGCTGGTGGGCGCGGTGGCGGAGGCCGCCTCGCTCAGGACGGCGCTGGCCTGCCTGATCGTGTTCCCGGTCCTGGCCTGGCTGCTGGCCCGCACCCTGAGGGAACCGGCGCCGGCGCCCGGGACCCGTTAGCGGTGGGTGTGCAGGCGCAGGACGCTGGTGTTGTCGCGCTGGGCCGGGTCGAGGCGGGTCGAGGTGACGCGGGCGGTGATCGGCAGGGTATGCCCCGCGTCCCTGGCCACGTTCACCTGTGCGGTGATCCTGACCGGGCGGCCGGGGTGGACGGCGTCGATCGTGCAGGCCGCCCGCCGCGCGGAGCGGTCGCAGGAGGCGCCACGGACGGCGGTCAGGCCGGCGCCCGCCGGGAGGTCGAGCGTGACGGGGACCTGGGCGGCGGCCATCAGGCCGCGCATGGTGACGGTGGCCGTGACGGTGGTGGTGCCGCCGCGCCGGACCGTCCGTGACGGGCCCGACAGCCTGACCGACAGCGCGTCGTACACGCCGCGCGGGTCGGCCCGCTTGACGATGGCGCCGTAGCCTTCGAGGTTGAGGGCGTTGGCGACGGAGTTGCCGTCGGACTCGCCGTCCTCCTTGCCCGCCGACAGCACGCCGACCAGGTCGCCGGTGCCCCTGAGGATCCACGGGCCGCCGCTGTGGCCTTTGAACAGGTGGCAGTTGTACGTCTCCATCCGCCCCGTGTCCGGCGTCTTGCCGGTGGTGCGGGCGGCGAGCATGGTGGCGTCGTCGGTGGCCCCGCTCGCCTGCCGCGTCTTGCCGGCGCACCAGAGCTGGTCCCTGCCGTCGTACGGCTTCCTGCCGAGCAGGCCCGGGTAGCCGGTGGTGGCGATGGTGTGCCTGCCGCCCTGGTTGAGCATCGGGGTGAAGGCGCCGACGGCGTCCTGGAGGGCGCGTTTGCGGCCGCCGACCTCGATGAGGGCGATGTCGTAGATCGAGTTCCAGTCGCCGCCGCTGAGGCCGGTGTAGCCGTCGGGCTTCCACGCCTGCCGTCCGCCCCATCGGCCGTACGGCTCGCGCTGCCGCACCCCGGCCCCCCGGCCGTCGTAGGCGGGGACGAACGCGAAGCTGGTGTGCCATTGGCCGGTCGACGCGCCGTCGGGGACGCCGTACACGCAGTGGGCGGCGGTGACGACGAGCAGCTTGGACGCCGAGCGGACGACGGAGGCGCTGCAGGAGTCGCCGTTGCCGGCCGCGTTGACGAAGAACAGCCGGCCGCTGATGCGGCTGTGGGGGTTGGCGGTGTACGGGCGGCGGACGGGGGCGTACCCGTTGGTGTCCCCGCCGGGCGTGATCCGTTTGGTGGCCGGCACACTGCTCCGCGCGGAGTTCCCGGCCCCGGCCTTCGCTTCCGTGCCGGGCTCCACGGGGGTGGCGGGTCTGGGAAGGCTCTGGGGCAGGTCGGCGGCCTTGGCCTTGGCCTGTTTGCCGGTGGTCCAGTAGCGCGCGGCGCGCCCGGGCCGCATCAGGGGTGACGATTCGGCGCCCCAGGTGGCGGCCCCCGGAGCGGACACCTTGGCCGGGTCGGCCTTGGCGGGTGGCTGGTCGGCGGTGGCCGGCAGGGCGAGTGTGACGCCGGCCAGCGTGGTCAGCGTGGTGACGAGAGTTTTCCGCACAGTGTCCCCCGAGCCGCTCGATAACGTCTCGATCACTGTAAGTCACCATAAGGGGGCGAAGCGTAGTCTATAAGATCAGCGTGTCGCGATCAGCCCGCCGCGGCGTCGCCCGTTCCCTCGTGCGGCAGGATCTCGGCCGTGCTCGCCTCCGACGGCTCGCGGTCGGGCCGCAGCCCCCGCCATGAGGGGTGGCGCAGCCGTCCGTCGCCGGTCACCTCGGCGTACTGCACCTCGCCGACCACCACCGGGTCCACCCAGTGCGCGTCGCGGGCGTGTTCGCGCGGCACCTGTTCGTCGAACGCCGGGCCGGGCCGGGCGAGCGGTGTCAGCAGGTCTTGCAACTCGGCCAGCATGGCCTGGGTGAAGCCGGTGCCGACGTGGCCGACGTACCGAAGCCGCCCGTGCGGGTCGTACGCGCCGATGAGCAGCGACCCGATCGTCCCCGAGCGCCGCCCGCTCCCGGGCTTCCATCCGCCGATCACCACCTCGACGGCTCTGACGTTCTTGACCTTGGTCCATTCGCCGCCGCGCCGGCCCGGCCGGTACGGCGAGCTCATCCGCTTGCACACGACCCCTTCGAGCCCGAGCTCACGGGAGGAGCCGAAGGCCCGCTCGGCGTGGTCGGCGAACCACACGGGCACCTCCCACCGGTACCCGGGCCGCAGTGTGCTCTCCAGCAGTTCCCTGCGCTCGGTGTACGGCCGCGACACGACACTGACGTCGTCGAGGTGCAGGATGTCGAACGCCATGAACGTCACCGGCACCGTACGCACCAGTTCGGCCACCACGGCGGGGTTGCGCTGGTGCATCCGGGGCTGCAGTGCCTCGAAGCTGGGCCGTCCGGTCTCGTCGAACGCCACCACCTCCCCGTCGATCACCGCCGCGTGCCCGCCGGCGGCGCCGGCCATGAGCTGGAGCTCGGGGTAGGCGATGGTGATGTCCTTGGCGTTGCGCGACATCAGCCGGACGGCGCCGTCCTCGAGGTAGGCGAGGGCGCGCACGCCGTCCCATTTCATCTCGACGGCCCAGTCGGGGCCCTGGACGGAGGTCAGGGTGCCGAGCTGGGCGAGCATCGGCGCGTAGGCCGGCAGCCGCACCATGGTGCATGCCGTACCCCGTCCGGCTGATCGACAGTGGTGGTCCGGGGTCTACAGATGGTCAAGAGGCGAGTCTTCTACCAGTTCGGCTAGATCCACCCCGTGTTCGCCCAGCTCGCCGACGGTGGTGCAGTAGCCGCGCAGATAGGTCCTGCCGTTGACGCGGTGGGAGACGCGCAGCAGCGGACGATCATCGAGGATGATCGCCTCCACCAGAATGCCGCCAGGCCCGCGCCAATGTCCCATCCCGCAAGAGTATGTGACTGGACATAATGGACACGTAATGCGGAAGTTCTCACATCCCCTCAGGGAAGGACGGAGCCGGTTCCGGATCGCCGTCGGCCCAGGTCCTGCGCAGGCGCAGGAGGGCCGCGGGGGAGCCGGGTGACTTGACGAACGCGTCCTTGAGCGGAAAGCACAGGTAGCCGCAGGTCGTCCAGACGTGGTGGCCGCCCAGGTCGAAGCAGCGGGCGCCGTGCTCGTCGTGCCGGGGAAAGCCGGTCATCGCGAGATAGAGGAGCCCGGAGTAGACGCCGCCGGCGGCGTGCACGTCGATCCTGCCCCGCCGGCCCGGTTCGACGGTCAGGGTGGAGTGGACGATCTCGAAGCCGGGCCAGGCCGCGACGTCCCCCACGCCGCGGGTGTAGCCGCCGGTGAAGTGGGCGTGCCCGGGGACGGCGATGTCGAGCGTGCCGCCGGCCGCCCAGCCGCCGCCGACGGCGACGGCCTCGCGCAGCTCGTGGGCGGCGCTGTAGCGCAACAGGTGGCCGCCCGCGACCGTCGCGGTGGAGGCCCGCCAGGGATGGCGCGTGACCAGGCATCCGCCGAACGCCAGCCGGCCGGAGTGGCGGCCGATCAGCTCCTCGAAGTGGTCGAAGACGAGTCTGGCGGTGCCGTACGCGGCCCGGTGGTCGATGACCTGGACGCCGCGCCCGCGCTCCCCGTCGTTGAAGCAGCCGTCGCAGACCCGCTTCACCTCGGCCCACCGCTCCTCGCACGGCTCGACCCCGGAGACCGTCTTCCAGTTCGCTCCTCTGGGTGCGCCCGCCGCGGCGACATGGCGCGGAACGAGGGGGCCGGTGCCGGGCCGGATGAGGGGGACACCCGCCACGGCCTCACATTCCGGGTGTTCGGTCATGTGGAGGGCCGCGGTGTGCCGGAGTGAGGAGCAGTCCAGTGCGCTCCCGTGCGGCTCGGAGCGGATGCCGGTGTGGTTCATGTGACGCCCCTCTACGAGACGTGCCCCAGGTAAAAACTACGTAACGTTACATTTGAATTACTCAAAGTTTTTTGCGGCGTGGCGCGTTAGGCGATGTTCGTCGAGGGCAGGTGGAACCGCTGGAGCTTTCCCCGGCCGTGGCCTTACCCCCGTGATGGCCACGGCGCCGCCCCGGCAGGCCCGGTCCGGGGTAGTGATGGCCGCGGGGCGCAGCGTCGGCGAGCGCCGCCCCGCGGCCGTCAGGCCATCCGGATCATGACGGTCCGCATACTGGACAGAACCTGATTCGGAGTCTGGACTCCGTAGACTGTCAGGGTGATTTCCCGTATCGACATGCGCGGTTCTCTGCCGGAGGACCTGCGCGACGTGCTGCCCCGCGCCGAACTCGACGTCGAGGCCGCCCTGGAGAAGGTGCGGCCCATCTGCGAGGACGTGCGCCATCGCGGGGCGGTGGCCGTACGGGAGCTCACCGCCAGGTTCGACGACGTCGAGATCGCCTCCACGAGGGTGCACGCCGAAGAACTGGCCAGGGCGCTCGCCGAGCTCGACCCCAGGGTCAGGGCGGCGCTGGAGGAGTCGATCAGGCGGGCCAGGCTGGTCCACCGCGACCAGCGGCGCACCGACGTCACCACCGAGGTCGTGCCCGGCGGCACCGTGACCGAGCGGTGGGTGCCGGTCGACCGGGTGGGCCTCTACGTCCCCGGCGGCCGCGCGGTCTATCCCTCCAGCGTGGTGATGAACGTCGTCCCGGCCCAGGAGGCCGGCGTGCCCTCGCTGGCGGTCACCAGCCCGGCGCAGAAGGAGTTCGGCGGGCTGCCGCACCCCACGATCATGGCCGCGTGCGCGCTGCTCGGCGTCGACGAGGTCTACTCGGCAGGCGGGGCGCAGGCGGTGGCCATGTTCGCCTACGGCACCGAGGAGTGCCCGCCGGCCACGATGGTGACCGGCCCCGGCAACATCTGGGTGGCGGCGGCCAAGCGGCTGCTCAAGGGGCGCATCGGCATCGACTCCGAGGCCGGCCCGACCGAGATCGCCATCCTGGCCGACGAGACGGCCGACCCGGTCCACGTCGCCGCCGACCTGATCAGCCAGGCCGAGCACGACACGATCGCCGCCGCCGTGCTGGTCACCACCAGCGCCGAGCTGGCCGACGCGGTCGAGAAGGAGCTGCCCGGCCAGGTGTCGGCGACCCGGCACTCCGAGCGCATCTCCGAGGCGCTGCGCGGCAGGCAGTCGGGCATCGTGCTGGTGAGCTCCATCGACGACGGCCTCAAGGTCGTCGACGCCTACGGCGCCGAGCACCTGGAGATCCACACCGCCGACGCGGCCGCCGTGGCCGCGCGGGTCCGCAACGCCGGGGCGATCTTCGTGGGCACCTACGCGCCGGTCTCGCTCGGCGACTACCTCGCCGGGTCCAACCACGTGCTGCCCACCGGCGGCTGCGCCTGCCACTCCAGCGGCCTGTCGGTGCAGTCGTTCCTGCGCGGCATCCACGTCGTCGACTACACCCGTGAGGCGCTCGCGGGCGCGGCGGCCCATGTGTCGGTCCTGGCCGACGCCGAAGACCTGCCCGCACACGGCGCCGCGATCCGCGCCCGATTCGACTGGCGAGTGCCCGAGTGAACCTTGACGATCTGCCCATCCGCGACGACCTGAGGGGCAAGACGCCGTACGGCGCGCCCCAGATCGACGTCCCGGTGCGGCTCAACACCAACGAAAATCCCTACGCGCCCTCTCCCGCGCTGGTGGCCGACCTGGCCACGGCGATCGGCGAGCAGGCGGGCGCGCTCAACCGCTACCCCGACAGAGACGCCGTCGCCCTGCGCGCCGACCTGGCCGCCTACCTCGGCCACGGCCTGGCGACCGAGCAGGTGTGGGCGGCCAACGGCTCCAACGAGGTGCTCCAGCAGATCCTGCAGGCGTTCGGCGGCCACGGCCGCAGCGCGATGGGGTTCGAGCCGTCCTACTCCATGCACCCGATCATCACCAGCGGCACCAGCACCGAGTGGGTCAGGGCGAGCCGCGAGGACGACTTCTCCATCGACCCGGGCAAGGCCGTCGCGGCGATCGAGGAGCACCGGCCCGACATCGTCTTCCTCACCTCGCCCAACAACCCCACCGGCACCGCGCAGCCGCTGGAGACGATCGAGGCGGTGCTGGGCGCGGCGCCGGGCATGGTCGTCGTCGACGAGGCCTACGCCGAGTTCGCCCGCGAGGGCACGACCTCGGCGCTGACGCTGCTGCCCGCGCACCCGAGGCTGATCGTCACCCGGACGATGTCCAAGGCGTTCGCCATGGCCGGCACCCGGCTGGGCTACCTGGCCGCGCACCCGGCCGTGGTGGAGGCGCTGCTGCTGGTGCGGCTCCCGTACCACCTGTCCACGCTCACCCAGACGGCGGCCCGCGTGGCGCTGCGGCACCGCGCCGAGCTGCTCGGCTCGGTTGACGCGCTGCGGCGCGAGCGGGACGACACGGTCGCGTGGCTGCGCGCCCAGGGCCTGTCCGTGGCCGACTCCGACGCCAACTTCGTGCTGTTCGGGCGTTTCCCGGACCGGCGGAAGGTGTGGGAGGGGATGCTGGAGCGCGGCGTGCTCATCCGCGAGGTGGGCCCGCCA
The DNA here is from genome assembly GCF_900108335.1 of Nonomuraea solani. Taxonomy (GTDB): domain Bacteria; phylum Actinomycetota; class Actinomycetes; order Streptosporangiales; family Streptosporangiaceae; genus Nonomuraea; species Nonomuraea solani. The sequence continues at coordinate 246,430 of NZ_FNVT01000005.1, read as the reverse complement.
GAATGGCTGCGTGTGTCGATCGGCACGGGCGAGGAGATGGCGGCCTTCCGCGCCGCCCTGGAAGGAGTGCTGTGAGTCGCGTCGGGCGCATCGAGCGCGTTACGAAGGAGACCTCGGTCCTGGTGGAGGTCGGCCTCGATGGCACCGGCCGGGTGGAGGTGGCCACCGGCGTCGGGTTCTTCGACCACATGCTGGCCCAGCTCGGCAAGCACGGGCTGTTCGACCTGACGGTCAAGACCGAGGGCGACCTGCACATCGACTCGCACCACACGATCGAGGACACCGCGCTCGCGCTGGGGGCGGCGTTCCGCGACGCGCTGGGCGACAAGTCGGGCATCAGGCGGTTCGGCAGCGCGTCGTGCCCGCTGGACGAGTCGCTCGCCCAGGTCACCGTCGACCTGTCCGGCCGCCCCTACCTCGTGCACAGCGAGCCCGAGGGCATGGCGTCGATGATCGGCCCGGTCTACGACACGACGATGACCCGCCACATCCTGGAGTCGTTCGTCGCGCAGGCCGCGATCTGCCTGCACGTGCACGTCCCTTACGGGCGCAACGCCCACCACATCGTGGAGGCCCAGTTCAAGGCGCTGGCCAGGGCCCTGCGGGAGGCGTCGGAGCTCGATCCGCGCGCCACCGGCGTGCCCAGCACCAAGGGCGTCCTATGACGGAAAACCTGCTCGCCGGCGTGATGGTGTTCATCGGGCTGTTCCTGATCGGCGGCGTGTTCTCCCTGTTCAAGCAGGGGCTCAAGATCGGTGCGGCCATCTGCGCGCTCGGCGCGGCGATGGCGATCACGGCGGGGGTGCTGTGGTGGTGACGAAGAAGAACATCGTGGTGCTCGACTACGGGTCGGGTAACCTGCGTTCGGCGGAGCGGGCGCTGGCGCGGGCCGGCGCCGAGGTGACCGTGACGCCCGACTTCGACGCGGCGCTCGAGTGCGACGGGCTGGTCGTGCCGGGCGTGGGCGCGTTCGAGGCGTGCATGAAGGGGCTCAAGGGCGTCCGCGGCGACCAGATCATCGGCCGCCGCCTGTCCGGCGGCCGGCCGGTGCTCGGGATCTGCGTCGGCATGCAGATCCTGTTCGGGCGAGGCGTCGAGCACGGCGTCGAGACCGAGGGCTGCGGCGAATGGCCCGGCACGGTCGAGCGGCTCGAAGCGCCGGTGCTGCCCCACATGGGCTGGAACACGGTCAAGGCCCCCGAGGGCAGCGTGCTGTTCGAGGGGCTCGACGCGGCCACCCGCTTCTACTTCGTGCACTCCTATGGCGTACGCGAGTGGGAGCTGCGCACCGGTGACGGCTTCGCCGAGCCGGTCGTCACGTGGGCCGAGCACGGCGTGCCGTTCGTGGCCGCGGTGGAGAACGGCCCGCTCATGGCCACCCAGTTCCACCCGGAGAAGTCCGGCGACGCCGGGGCCGCGCTCCTGCGCAACTGGCTGGGCACCCTGTGAGCACCTTATGAGCACCTCATGAGCACGCCGGCGATGACCCGGCGGGCGCCCGCTGAGCACGCGGTGAGCGCCCGCGAGCGCCTGGTGAGTGCCCGCGAGCGTTCGGCGAGCGCCCGATGAGCAAGGAGCGGGCGCGGCGCAGGGCGGAGCGGGAGGCCGAGCGGGCTCGGGCGATCCGGGCCAACGAGGAGCGGCAGGCCCGCACGGCGCGCCGCCGCGCCCTCCTGGCCCGACTGGTCCCGCGCCCGGTGCGGTTCTACCGCCAGGGCGGCCTGCTCGCCCGCCGCCACCGCGCCCAGAACGCCGTGGTGGCGCTCGCGTTCCTGCTGGTCCAGGTGCTCGTCTGGCTGATGTGGGGCTCGTTCCCGCTCAGCTTCGCCGTGCTCGTCTTCTCCCTGCTGCTCGCACCCGTTGTCGTGACCCTGGCTTTCGACCGGAGGACCTGAATGTCGCTCGTATTGCTGCCCGCCGTGGACGTCGCCGACGGCCAGGCCGTACGCCTGGTGCAGGGCGAGGCCGGCACCGAGACCGGTTTCGGCGCGCCCCTGGCCGCCGCGCTGGCCTGGCAGGAGGCGGGGGCCGAGTGGATCCATCTGGTCGACCTCGACGCCGCGTTCGGCCGGGGGAGCAACCGTGAGCTGATCGCCGAGGTGGTCGGCAAGCTGGACGTGCGCGTGGAGCTGTCCGGCGGCATCCGCGACGACGCCTCCCTGGCCGCCGCGCTGGCGACCGGCTGCCGCCGGGTCAACATCGGCACCGCCGCGCTGGAGAACCCCGAGTGGTGCCGGAAGATCATCGCCGAGCACGGCGACCGGATCGCGGTCGGGCTCGACGTGCGCGGCACCACGCTGTCGGCCCGCGGCTGGACCAAGGACGGCGGCGACCTGTGGGAGGTCCTCGACCGGCTGGAGTCCGACGGCTGCCCCCGCTACGTCGTCACCGACGTGACCAAGGACGGCATGCTGCAGGGCCCCAATCTGGACCTCTACCGGCAGATTTGCGCCCGTACCGACCGGCCCGTCGTGGCCAGCGGAGGGGTTTCCAGCCTCGGTGACCTGGTCGCACTGGCTTCTCTCGTCCCGGACGGAGTGGAGGGCGCCATCGTGGGCAGGGCCCTGTACGCTCACGCGTTCACATTGGAAAACGCGCTGGCCGCGGTACGCGTGTAGCTCTTGCCGGGAGGGGGCGAGATGAGCGTCAGCAGCATCGGTATGGAAAGCACCGGCTACAGGGTGTTTTCGGGCGGCATCTGGGAGGAGAAATACGGCTACGCCCGCGCGGTCGTCGCGGGTGAGCGCGTGATCGTGTCCGGTTGCACGGCCACGGTCGACGGAGAGGTACGCCACGTCGGCGACGCCTTCAAGCAGAGCCTGACCGCCATCGACATCGCGCTGGAGGCCGTCCTGATGGGCGGCCTGACCAAGGAGGATGTCGTCATGGTCCGCTACTACGTGGTGGAACACCGTCACTTCGACCTGGTCGGCCGGGCCATCCACGACGTCTTCTACAAGGTGCGCCCCGCCTGCACTGGCGTGCGGGTCGCCGGACTGGTCGATCCGCGAATGCTGGTCGAGATCGAAATCGAGGCACTGCGAGCATGACCGTTGCGGTAAGAGTGATCCCCTGTCTCGACGTGGACGCCGGGCGTGTGGTGAAGGGCGTCAACTTCGAGAACCTGCGCGACGCGGGCGATCCCGTCGAGCTGGCCAGGCGCTATGACCAGGAGGGTGCCGACGAGCTGACCTTTCTGGACATCACGGCGTCGTCCGGCGAGCGCGAGACCATGCTCGACGTGGTGCGCAGGACCGCCGAGCAGGTGTTCATCCCGCTCACCGTCGGCGGTGGGGTTCGCTCGGTCGACGACGTCAACCGGCTGCTGCGCGCGGGCGCCGACAAGGTGTCGCTCAACACGGCCGCGATCGCCAGGCCGGAGCTGCTCACGGAGGCGTCCCGGCGGTTCGGCGCGCAGTGCGTCGTGCTGTCGGTGGACGCCCGCCGGGCTCCCGGCACCGAGAGCGGCTTCGAGGTGACCACCCACGGTGGCCGGCGCGGCACCGGCATCGACGCGGTGGAGTGGGCCGCCCGTGGTGAGGAGCTGGGCGTGGGTGAGATCCTGCTCAACTCGATGGACGGCGACGGGACGCTCGACGGTTACGACCTGGAGATGCTGCACGCGGTCAGGGCGGCCGTGCGGGTGCCGGTGATCGCCAGTGGCGGGGCGGGACGGCTGGAGGACTTCCCGCCCGCGGTCGCGGCGGGCGCGGACGCGGTCCTGGCGGCCAGCGTGTTCCACTTCGGCACGCTGAAGATCGGCGAGGTGAAGGACACGCTGCGGCAGGCGGGTCACCCGGTCCGCTGACCCCAGGCAGGCTGTTCGGGGGGCCGTCGGCCGCCCGTCGAGGGGCTGTCGGCCGATCGATGGCTGTTTCGTCGGACGGTGGTTCCGCCAGAGCGCCACGTCGCGGCGGCGCGGCGCTCTCCGGCCGGAACGGCGGGTCCGTCAGAAGACCCGCAGGTGGTGGAAGAGCTCGTAAGAGACGTCCTTGGCGGCGAACGCGGCCGCCTCGGACCTCTTGACGGCCAGATAGGCGCTGCGCCGCAGCGGGCCGAGCGCCTCCATGAGCACCTCGTCGGCCTCCAGCGCGTCCAGCGCCTCGTCGAGTGAGGCGGGCAGGCGGGCGTACTCGCCAGGCCGCGTGTCCGGGTCCACCTCCACGGCGGCGCCCGGGTCGAGTTTGCGGCGGATGCCGTCGAGGCCGGCGTGGATGACGGCGCCGAGCGACAGGTAGGGGTTGGCCGAGGAGTCGGAGGGTTTCAGCTCCAGGTTCGGCTCGCCGGTGTCGCCCAGGGGGGAGCAGACGCGGATGGCGGCCTCGCGGTTGTCGGGGCCGTACACGACATAGGCGCTGGCCCACGTGCGCGGTGCCAGGCGGCGGAAGCTGTTGACGCTGCCGCAGGTCAGCGCGGTCAGGGCGGGCAGGTGGGCGAGCAGGCCGCCGATGAAGCCGTCGCGGACCTCGCCCTCCTCGGCGAAGGCGTTGTGGGTGTCGTCCCACAGCGACAGGTGCAGGTGGGCGCCGTTGCCGGCCTGGTCGGCCAGGGGTTTGGGGGCGAGACTGGCCCACATCTGCATGCGCATGGCCACGCCGCGTACGGTCTCGCGGTAGAGGATGTGGTTGTCGGCGGCGCGCAGGGCGGGCGCGTGGCGTACCGACAGCTCCTGCTGGCCGGGGCCGAGCTCCGGGTGATAGTGCTCGACGCGCAGGCCCTGCGTCTCCAGGGCGCGGATGAGCTTGATCGTGTAGTCGTGCGCGGTGTCGAAGCCCGTGGCGGCATAGCACAGCGAGTCGTCGAGCGGCACCAGCCGGTCGGGGCCGCCCGCCGGATCGGGCAGCCTGCGGCCGAGGGTGAACTCCGGCTCGAACGCCGCCATCAGCGTGTAACCCTCGGTGGCGAGGTCGGCGATGGCGTCCTTGAGGAACGTGCGCGAGCACGCGCCCCAAGGGGTGCCGTCCGGCTGCCGCAGGTCCGACAGCATCGCCGCCGCGCCGGGAGCGTGGGGCAACGGGACGTAGGTGGCGGGGTCGGGGACGATGCGTACTTCGCCCACCGGACCCAGGTGCTCGACGTCTTGGAGCTGGTCGAGCATGTTCATCGCCATCATGGCCACCGTGTGCCCGATGCCCGTGCTGAGCCGTTCGGCCAACCGTGACCGGGATGCCGCCTTCCCACGGATCACGCCTCCGTGGTCGGCGTACAGAAAACGGATCAGCTCGATGCCCTCGAGCTCGGCTCGCTCGAGGATGCGCCGCGCGGTGGGATCGAGCTGATTGATCTTGGTGCCGCTGGGGCGATCTCTCATTCTGCCTGCGTAACACGATCCGGGAGCGCGGGGAAGCACCTGGCGCAGACAGAACCCTCCGCTAGGTCAGAACTCTCGAGAAGAATGTAGCCAACTGATTGGCTCCCTGAAGTATTCCGTCGAACACACCATTCACAGCGTCGGCGGCTTGGGCCGGCCGGGTGAACAGGTAGAAGACCACGAACGCGACAGCCACGTAGGTGATCACCTTCTTGACCTGCATGGGGGGCCTCCTGCAGTCCATTCCCAGCCGTATATACCCGGATCTGGGCGATCACTAGGCATCTCGGGCAAGATGTACATGATCCTAACCGGGGGGCTTCTTTCCTAAGCCATGGTACGGGCCAGAGTTTAACCGTGAGCGCCGCGTGCACGGGCATTTCGCCGGTAGGCGAGACGGAGCAGAAGATAGATCGGCAGCGCGAGCGGCGACAGCAGGATGGTGAAGACCAGCACCGGGGCCATGACCAGCGGATGGACGTTCCGCTCGCGGCTGTCGAGGTAGATCCACCGGCCCAGGAACAGGTCCCAGGCGATGATCTGGGCCCAGAGGGCGGCCAGCGCCTCCGGGCGTGTCACCAGCTCCCGCAGCCCGTCCAGTGAGGGCCTGGTCACGATCGGCCAGAAGACGGGCAGGAGCGGCACGAGCAGGACGAGGTTCACCGCCACCGCGGGCAGCACGATGAGCGGCGAGCCGATCACCCGGCGGGTGACCCGCCAGGTGGGCGCCAGGACCATCAGCGCCCAGAACGGGGCGGCCACGTAGAAGCTCAGGTCGAACAGGAACGCGGTCACGGGGCGGGCTCTCTTTCCGGTCGGTACGCGGTCACGGAGCGGGCTCTCTTTCAGGCTGGTACGCGGTCACGGGGCGGGCTCTCTTCTCGGCCGGAGCGCGACCAGGGCCGCGCCGAGTGCGGCGGCGACGAGGGCGGCCAGGACGGTCAGGGTGGCGGCGTCGGGGTGGATCAGCGGCTGGCCGCGCAGGGCCTGCCACAGGACGAGCAGGAACACGCCGCCGTAGGTCAGCCCGGCGATGACGACCAGGCGCGTCCTGACCTCCTCGGAGCGCAGGAGCGCCACGCGCGCGGACAGGGCCGCGAGCAGCAGCGCCAGCAGCGGGAGCAACTGCAGGGCGTGCATGCCGATGAAGTGGGCCACGCGCAGGTCGCCGCCGGTGGTGCTCCAGCCGACCAGAGGCAGTCCCGGCCCGCCGTCGGCCACGCCCACGCTGTGGGCCCCGGCGAAGTCCTCGGCCCACGTCTGCCCGGGGACGCCGGTCACCATCAGGCCGCCGGTGGACAGGCCGAGGGTGGAGACGATCACGCCGAGCCGTACGGTCCAGGTGCTCACCCGGTCGGCCTGGCGCTCGGCGAGCACGGCGACGGCGACGACGAGGTTGGCGATCATCAGGACGCCGATCGTGACGCCCATGGCGATCCAGATCCACCTGTCGAGCGGGGTGGCCTCGTTGAAGTGGCTGTGGCGGCCCCTGGCGGCCTGGAAGACGATCAGGGCCACCTCGGCGGTGGCCGCGGTGACCAGGGCGGTGCCCATCCACCAGCTCAGCCGGCCGGCCCGGTGGCGGAGCGAGAGTAACCAGGCCCAGGTGAAGGAGTAGAGGGCGAAGGAGACCGTGAACTTCATCGGCTTGATCCAGAGGGGGACGCCGTCGAGGGTGCGCGGGTCCGCGAAGACGAGGATCAGGAAGACGGGGCTCAGCGCGGCCATGAGGGCGGCGAAGAGCATGAGGGGACGGTGCCAGGTGCGCATGGGGGAGATCCTCCGGATTGGATAGTGGATAGTGCTACTTCTCACTATCTATAGCTAAACTATCCACGTACGACAAGAGGAGGAAGTGAAAGCGTGCGGATGGCCGAGCTCAGCGAGACGACCGGGGTCCCGGTCCCGACGATCAAGTACTACATGCGGGAGGGCCTGGTAGCTCCTGGGCGGCCGACCGGCCGCAACCAGGCCGACTACGGGGAGGAGCACGTGCGCCGGCTACGGCTGGTGCGGGCGCTGGTGGAGTACGGCGGGCTGTCCATCGCGGTGATCCGCGACCTGATGGGCCAGATCGACAACCCGGACCTGGAGGAGTTCGACCTGCTCGGCGCGGCTCAGAAGACCGTGACGCAGCGCAAGGAGGCGCGGCCTGGGCCGTACAAGGACGAGGCGGAGGAGCGCCTGCACGAGCTGCTGGTCCGGCGCGGCTGGCGGATCAGGACGAACGACCCCGCCTACCGCACCGCCGTCGGCGTGCTGGCCACGCTCGACGAGGTCGGCAGGCACGACATGATCGAGGCCCTCGACTCCTACGCCGAGGCGGCCGAGAAGATCGCCGAGGCGGACCTGCGCCTGCTCGGCGGTGACGTGAGCGATCGCGAGCGCGCGGTGGAGATCGTGGTCATCGGCACCTCGGTGGGCGACACGCTGATCGCCACCCTCCGCCGGCTGGCCCAGGCCACCATCAGCGAGCGCCTTTACACCTGAGCGCCGGCCTCTCCACCTTGGAAGGAGGAGTGGCCGGCGACCGAGGGTCCCTAGACGCCCAGGGTGGCCTCGCGTAGCCGGTCGATGTCGTGGGGGTCGCCGGTGAGCTCCACCCTGGCGTGCGCCTGCCGCCCGAAGCAGAACATCAGCAGCTCGGCCGCCCGCCCCGTGACCTCCACCCGGCTGCCGCCACGCGGGCCGCCGAGCGCCACGCCGCCGCCGAGGCGGTGCAGCACCACGCCCACGGGCGACTTGCGCAGCATCAGCCTGGCGCCGCTCGCCACCCGCTTCCAGATCAGCCGCTCAAGATCGGCGGGCAGCTCACGGGGCTCCCACGACGGCTGCGCGCGGCGTACGTCCTCGTGGTGCACGAGGTATTCGAGCGTGTTGACGGCCTCGTCGAGGAAGGGCAGCAGGCCGTAGACGCCGCCGGGCTCGCGCACCAGGCCGACCAGCTCGGGATAGGGATGTTTGGCCTTCAGGCCGTTCTGCACGGAGGCCGTGTAGGCGGCCAGCGGCTTGATCGCGATGCCGCCCATCGCGTCGGGCCGGCGCTCGCGCAGGACGAGGTGAGCCGCCAGGTCAGCGGTGGTCCAGCCCGTGCAGAGGGTCGGCGCGTCCGGGCCGAGCCGGTCGAGCAGGTCGCAGAGCGCGGAGCGTTCGCCACGAGCATGAGTCACGTGGCCAACCCTACCGGTGGGAATAACGGGATGATCGAGCGTGATAGTGACATACGTAGAAACGTCAGTTTTGAAAGGACAATAACCGAGTGGCGAGCAAGGTCACCTCGGCCGTGATGCGTCAAGGGCTGCGTGTCCTTGGGGTGGCCATTCGCACGGAGAGAACGGTGTTCACGCTGGCCGTACTGGCCAGCGCCGTCTATGGAGGCATGACCGTCGCCTCCGCCTGGGCGCTCGGGTGGGCGACGCAGAACGTGGTGCTGGCCGCGTTCCGCGACGGTTCCGTCGCCTCGGGCGCGTTGTGGACCGGCGTCCTGCTGATCATGGGCGCGGCGCTGCTCAAGGCGCTCGGCGTGGCCGGGCGCCGCATTCTGGCGGGCGTCATGCAGTACCGCATGCAGGCCAGGTCCCGCAGGGACGTGACCAAGCAGTATCTGCGCCTGCCCCTGTCGTGGCACCACCGGCACCCGACCGGCCAGCTCCTGTCGAACGCCAGCGCCGACGCCGAGGCCGCGTGGGCGCCGCTCGCGCCGCTGCCGATGGCCGTGGGCGTGATCGTCATGCTCTTCACCGCGGCCATCGCGATGGTGCTGACGGACCCGGTGCTGGCGCTGGTGGGCTTCCTCATCTTCCCGGCCATCGCCCTGCTCAACCTCGTCTACCAGCGCCGGCTCAGCCCGCTCGCCACCCGCGCCCAGCAGTTGCGCGCCGAGGTCAGCGAGATCGCGCACGAGAGCTTCGACGGCGCGCTCGTCGTCAAGACGCTCGGCAGGGAGGAGCTGGAGACCGACCGGTTCCGGCGGCGCGCTCACGAGCTGCGCGACGCCAACATCGCGGTCGGGCGCGTACGCGGCCTGTTCGACCCCATGCTGGAGGCGCTGCCCACGCTCGGCGTGCTCGCCGTGCTGGCCGTCGGCGCGGGCCGCCTGTCCGCGAGCGCGATCGACGCCGGTGACCTGGTGCAGGTGGCGTACCTGTTCACGCTGCTGGCCTTCCCGATCAGGGCGCTCGGCTGGGTGCTGGCCGAGCTGCCGCGCAGCGTCGTCGGCTGGGAGCGGGTGCAGGCCGTGCTGGACGCGACCGGCTCCATGGAGTACGGCTCCGCCACCACCGGCTCCACCACCCCCGCCGAGCTGGACGTCGCCGGCGTCTCCTACGCCTACGGCGAGGCCGAGGTGCTGCACGACGTCACCTTCGACGTGCCCGCCGGCCGTACCATCGCCCTGGTCGGCCCCACGGGCTCGGGCAAGTCCACCCTCGTCCAGCTCCTCGCCCGCCTGGTCGACCCCGGCTCGGGACAGGTGCGGCTCGACGGCGTGGACCTGCGCGAGCTGGCCTACGGCGGCGTCGCCGAGTCGGTGGCGCTGGTGCCGCAGCAGACGTTCCTGTTCGACGACAGCGTGCGCGGCAACATCGCACTGGGCGTGGAGGCCGGCGACGAGGACGTCTGGGCCGCCCTGCGTCTGGCCCAGGCCGACGGGTTCGTCGGCCGGCTGCCCGACGGGCTCGGCACCCAGGTCGGCGAGCGCGGCGCCACCCTCTCGGGCGGCCAGCGCCAGCGCCTGGCCCTGGCCCGCGCGATCGTCCGCCGCCCGCGCCTGCTCATCCTCGACGACGCCACCTCCAGCGTGGACCCCCAGGTCGAGGCCAAGATCCTTTACGGCCTGCGCGACGCCGCCGAAGCCTCGACCGTCGTGGTCGTCGCCTACCGGATGGCCACGATCGCCCTGGCCGACGAGGTCGTCTACCTGGACAAGGGCCGCGTCGTGGACCGGGGCCCGCACAGTGAGCTCATCGCCCGCTGCCCCGGCTACCGCAACCTGGTGACCGCCTACGAGCGCGAGGAGGCCGAACGCGCGGCCATCGACCTGCCGATGGAAGAGGAAGAGGAAGAGGTCAGCGCATGACGGCGCAGAGCATCCGGGTCGGCGCGGAACGTTCCGCGCTGGCCACCATCCGGCAGGGCCTCTCGTACACCCCGGAGTTCCGCAAGGGCCTGGCGGGCACGCTGGCGCTGGCCGTCATCGCGACCATCGGCAAGATCATCGTGCCGATCGCGGTCCAGCAGACGATCGACACGGGGCTCAAGAGCGGCGTCCCCGACCTCACGTACATCACCACGGCCGTCCTGGTGTGCGCGGCGGCCGTCGTGCTCACCGCCCTGGCCGGCTACATCATGAACGTGCGCCTGTACAAGGCCACCGAGTCCTCGCTCGCCACCCTGCGCGTCCGCGGCTTCCGCCACGTGCACGACCTGTCGGTGCTCACCCAGAACACCGAACGCCGCGGCGCCCTGGTCTCCCGTGTCACCAACGACATCGACCAGATCAGCAACTTCATGCAGTGGGGCGGGTTGATGATCATCGTGGCGTTCGGCCAGCTCCTGGTGGCCACCGCCTTGATGTTCGTCTACTCCTGGCAGCTCACGCTGCTGGTCTGGGCCTGCTTCATCCCGTTGATGATCGCCCTGCCGCGCTTCCAGCGGCTGCTGTCGCGGGCGTACACGGTGGTGCGCGAACGCACCGGCGACATGCTGGCCGCGGTCAGCGAGTCGGTCGTCGGCGCGGCCGTCATCAGGGCCTACGCCTCCGAGCGCCGCACGGCCGAGCGCATCGACGAGACCGTCGACGCCAACAGGAGCGCCCAGGTCAGGGCGCAGACCATCGTCGGTTTCGTCTTCCCGCTGACCGAGATCGTGGCCGCCGTGGCCATCGCCGGCATCGTGCTGCTCGGCGTGCGGCTGGGCCTGTCAGGAAATATCACGCAAGGGGAGCTGGTGGCGTTCCTGTTCCTGGTGACGCTGTTCGTCTCGCCGTTGCAGACCGCCACCGAGGTCCTGAACGAGGCCCAGAACGCCGTCGCCGGCTGGCGCCGCATCCTCGGTGTCCTGGACACCCCGCCCGACGTGGCCGACCCCGGCGACCAGGGCGTCACCCTGCCGCGCGGCCCCATCTCGGTCGCCTTCGAAGGCGTGCACTTCTCCTACCCGGGCGGCGTGCCCGTGCTGCGCGAGGTCACGCTGGAGATCCCGCCGCGCTCCCGGGTCGCGGTGGTGGGGGAGACCGGCTCGGGCAAGACCACGTTCGCCAAGCTCCTGACGCGGCTGATGGACCCCGGCTCGGGCCGCGTCACCGTGGACGGCCACGACCTGCGGTCCGTGCGCTTCTCCTCGCTGCGCGAGCGCATCGTCATGGTGCCGCAGGACGGCTTCCTGTTCGACGGGACGCTCGCGGAGAACATCCGGTACGGCAAGCCGTCGGCCACCGGCGAGGAGATCGAGCTCGCGATGACCGAGCTGGGCCTGGCCGACTGGCTGGAGGGCCTGCCCGCCGGCCTGGAGACGCCGGTCGGCCAGCGCGGCGAGTCGCTGTCGGCCGGCGAGCGCCAGCTCGTCGCCCTGGCCCGCGCCTACCTCGCCGACCCCGACCTGCTGCTACTCGACGAGGCCACCTCCGCCGTTGACCCGGCCACGGAGGTACGTCTCGCGCGGGCGCTGGAAGGGGTCACCCGCGGCCGCACCGCCATCTCGATCGCGCACCGCCTGTCCACGGCGGAGAACGCCGACGAGGTCCTGGTGTTCGACGCCGGCCGCCTGGTGCAGCGGGGGCCGCACGCCGAGCTGGCCGGGCAGCCGGGCGTGTACGCCGACCTGCACGCCTCGTGGATCTCGGCCGCGCACTCCTGAGGCGTCATTCGCCCATGGCCGCGAAGGTCACGGTCGTGCCCCGGGGCCCGGACACGATCGTGATCTGGTCGCACAACATGCGCGTCAGCCACAACCCCCGCCCGCGGAACTCGAACCCCGCGGGCGGGCGCGTGTGGCCCATCCAGCCGGCCGGCAGGCCGGGGCCCTCGTCGGCGACCTCACACCACAGCCGCCCGTCGTGTGACCACAGCAGCAGCCGCCCGTGCCCGCCGCCGTGCACGACCGCGTTCGTGACGATCTCGTTGACCGCCAGGACGAAGTCCTCCAGGTGCCGGCCGGACAGGCCCTCGTAGCCGGCGTGCTCGGTGACGGTCCGCCGCAGGGAGGTGATCCGCCCGCGCGCGAAACTCGTACAGAGCACCTGTCTACACATCGCCCACCCGGCGGACGGCGATGAACTCGTCCGCCCTGATCAGCCGGAGCACCCGGGCCATGGAGTCCCGGCAGACGATCGCCGTGCTGCCCTCCGGCCTGGCCATGGCGGTGACGGTCAGCAACTGGGCCGAGCCGGCGTCGATGAAGTCGAGGTCGGAGGCGTCGATCAGGACCTCGCCCGGCTCCTTCTCCAGCCGCGCCAGCACCGAGGCGAACGCCTGCCGGTTGGTGAGGTCGATGTCGCCCCAGATCCGCAGCCCCGCTGGGGAGCCGGTGTTGGCGAAGCGCAGCAGCGCCTGCTCGGGGGAGATCGGGTGCACCGAGGTCGCCCGGTCGATGGCCTCGCGGGGGAACAGCCTGCGGTCGTACTGGCACACGGCCGCCAGCCACCGCTCGCCGAACAGCTCGTTGGTCCCCGCCTCGAACACCGCCTGCCCCGGCGCGTCGGGTACCCCCCAGGAGGCGTCGACGAGCGCGTACACGCCGTGCTGCCCGTGCCTGCGCGCCCGCTCCTTGGCGTTCGCCAGCTCCGCGTAGACCCGCTCGGGGTCGAGGCAGCCGTTGGTGAAGTGGGTGTCGGCGCAGGCCAGGATCTCGACCTGACCGGCCGACTCGGCGTCGGCGAACCCCGGCACGAGCGGTGCCAGCCAGTCACGCGTCCGCGCGGGGCTGTCGGCGTGCGTGATGATCACCACCTTGGTACGGCGGCGCAGGCCGTTCACCGTGAACGCCTGCGTGGCCAGCATCCGCTCCCGCTCGCCCTCGAACGGCAGGCAGACATGATCCCCCAGGTCGGGATCGAGGACGGAGCCCGCGACGTGCAGCACGACTGTGCCCTCCCTGCGCCCTCCGCAAGTGCGCGACGCCTCCAGAAAGTACTCGCCTTCGCGAGATCACGTACCGCATTCTCTCCAAAACCCACCGTGACAGGGCTCGGGCCGGTGTACCTTTTCGGCGGGGCCGCCCACGGGAGGACACATGAGGAGCATGGGCGTGGATGTGCTGGAGCTGTCGCGACGCCAACACGGTGAGCTCGTGGTGGTCAGCCTGGCCGGCGAGCTGGACGCGGACAACATCTCCCAGGTCAGGAAATGTCTGGACGAAGCCGTCCGTGCGAGCGAGCCCCGGCTGGTCGTGGACCTGTCGGCGGTGACGTTCATCGACACGACGGGGCTGGGCGTGCTGGTGCGCCAGCTCGCCACGGTGCGGGAGCGGGAGGGGTCGATGGCGCTGGTGGCGCCGGACGGGCAGGTGCTGCGGCGGCTGCGCCGGACGAACCTGGCGCCGCTGTTCCCCATCTACGACACCCTGCCCGAGGCCCTGTCCGATGCCCTGGCCTGAGCGACCAGCGGGGCTGGTTGAATGAGGGCATGTCCCTTGACCCCGAGATCGCCGCTCGGCTGAAGCGCAATCCCGATGGCCTGATCCCCGCGATCGCCCAGCAGTACGACACCGGCGAGGTGCTCATGCTGGCCTGGATGAACGACGAGGCGCTGCATCGGACGCTGACCACCGGCCGGGCGACCTACTGGTCCCGCAGCCGCGGCGAATACTGGGTCAAGGGCGCCACCTCCGGCAACGTCCAGGAGGTCAAGGCCGTGGCGCTCGACTGCGACGGCGACACCATCCTGGTCAAGGTCGACCAGGCCGGCGGCGCGTGCCACACCGGCGACCGCACCTGCTTCGACGCGGCCCCTCTCAAGATCGCGCTCGGCTAGGTCCATGAGCGACGCAAAGCGCGGTGAGCTGTGGGGATGGGTGGTGACGACCGCCCTGGGAGCCCTGCTGGTGCTGGTCGCCGCGGGGCGGTCCTGGGTGCGGGTGGCGGGCGCCGATGCCGCGGGGCCGACCGGCGGTGAGCTGAGCCCCGTCCTGACGCCCGTCGCGCTGGCCGGGCTGGCCGGGGTGGTGGCCGTGCTGGCCGCCAAGGGCGCGGGGCGCCGCGTCATCGGCGCGCTGCTGGCCCTGTGCGGTGCCGGCGCGGCGGCCGGCACGCGGTCCGCGCTCGACGCCGGGACCGTCGCCGACCGGCTGCGCGAAGGGAACGTCCTGCACGGCGCCACCGACCTGCCCTGGGAGACGATGCCGCTCTGGCCGGCCGTCGCGGGCGCGGGCGCGGCGCTGATGGTCGCGGGGGGAGTGCTGGCGATCGTGCGCGGCGGCAGGTGGGCGGGCATGTCGGCGCGCTACGACAGGGCCGCGGGCGAGAGCGTCGCCCGTGATGCCGCCAGTGATCCCGCCAGTGATCCCGCCCGTGACGACAAGGCGCTGTGGGACGCGCTCGATCGCGGCGACGACCCGACCGACTCCCGCTGAGCCCGCCGGGTTCACCGGTTCCGCCGCCATGACGAAATCTCCACTCTTCTGAACCTCTGTCGGCTTGAGCGTCGTTTCCTCAATAAGCTGCCGTTGCAATTCGCCACGAACGTTTGGAGGAGCCAGCTCATGAGCTACGGGGATCAGGGCGGTGGCGGCGGCTACGGCGCGCAGCCGCCCGGTGGGGGATACGGCCAGCAACCTCCCAGCCATGGCGGCGGGTACGGCCAGCAACCCCCGAGTCATGGTGGTTACGGCCAGCAACCCCCGAGCGGCGGTGGCTACGGCTACGGGCAGCAGCCGCCCAGCGGCGGTGGCTACGGTTATGGTGAGCAGCCGCCGAGCGGTGGCGGTTACGCCTACGGGCAGCAGCCCCCCTCCTACGGCTACGCCCAGCCCGGCTACGGGTACGGCCCGCCGCAGCCGCCCAGGTCCACCAACGGCATGGCGGTGGCCTCACTGGTCTGCGGCATCATCGGCCTGGTGTTCTGCGGCGTCACCAGCATCCCCGGCGTGATCCTCGGGCACATCGCGCTCAACAAGATCAAGCGCACCGGCGAAGAGGGCTCGGGCATGGCCGTGGGCGGCCTCGTCACCTCGTACATCACGGTGGCCATCTGGCTCTTGTGCTGGCTCATCTTCGGCGGCATGCTGCTGTCCCTGATCGGGCTGGGTGCCGCGGCGACGTCGACAAGCTCGTACGGCTCCTGACCGGCCAGTAACTTGTTGCGAGTGTAGCCGGGCCGTGACGACCCGCTTGCGGTCCGATTACGAATTGTCCGCAAAATGGACGTAAGTCCACGTAGGAGACGGTTTCTCGCTAGGCTGCCGCGCGCAACACGACTCAAGAATGACGACATGAGGGGTCATTAGCATGAGTTACGGAAACCAGGGCGACGGCGGTTACGGCGCCCAGCCTCCCGGCGGCGGCTACGGTCAGCAGCCTCCGAGCGGCGGTGGCGGCTACGGGGGCGGCTATGGCCAGCAGCCCCCCAGCGGCGGTGGCGGCTATGGCCAGCAGCCTCCGAGCGGTGGCGGCGGCTATGGCCAGCAGCCTCCGAGCGGCGGTGGCGGTTACGGCCAGCAGCCTCCGAGCGGTGGCGGCTACGGCGGCGGCTACGGCCAGCAGCCCCCCAGCGGTGGCGGCTACGGCGGCGGTGGCGGTTACGGCGGCGGTCCCGGCGGGAACCCGCCGGACAACCACCTCGTCCCGGCCATTCTCACCACCCTGTTCTGCTGCCTGCCGCTCGGCATCGTGTCGATCGTCAAGTCTTCGCAGGTCAACTCGAAGTGGCAGATCGGCGACTACGCGGGTGCGCAGCAGGCGTCGGAAGAGGCCAAGACGTGGTGGAAGCGCAGCCTGATCTTCGGCGCCATCTGGATCGGCCTGATGATCATCGCCTACATCCTGTTCTTCATCGTGTTCGCCGCCTCGTACTCCTCCTCCTACTCGTAGGCCGGCGAGGAGCACGAAGCGGAAGGCGGATACTGGGAGCATGAGCATCGCAACGACCGGGCAGCGCGGCACGGGACGCTACAAGGCCCTGCTCGCGCCGCTCGGTGTTGCGGCCGCCGCCGGGGCGGTGTTCGCCTTCGTCGGTGCGGTGAACCCCAACGAACCCGGTCACTACCCGACCTGCCCGTTCCTGGCGGTCACCGGCCTCTACTGCCCGGGGTGCGGCACGTTGCGCACGATCCACGCGCTCGCGCACCTCGACCCGGTCGCCGCCCTCGGCCTCAATCCCCTCGCAGTCGCCATGGTGCCGTTCCTGGTGTTCTGGTGGGGCCGATGGGTGGTGCGCGCTCTGCAGGGCAGGCCGAGACGCACGACGCTGGCGCATCCGGCGTGGCTGTGGGTGTTCATCGGAGTGGTCGTGGTCTACTGGGTCGTCCGCAATCTGCCTTTCGGGGCGTTCCTCGCCCCCTAGGCTCCCCCTAGTTCGGGGACCGGTGGTGAGGTGACCCCACACGGGCCGATACCATCGCAGGACAAGGCAGAGAGCGGACGCGACGCGAACTCTCCGCCACCCCCAGAAGCCGACCGGAGGGACCCCAAGCGCGTGAGTGAGCGGACGGAAGGGCCGAGTGTCCTCGACGACATCCTCGATGGGGTGCGCGCCGACCTCGCAGCACGTCAGCAGGCCGTCTCCATGGACGAGCTCAAGCAGCGGGCCGAGCGGGCCGCGGCGCCCAGAGACGCGATGGCCGCGCTCGGGGGCGACCGGATCTCGGTGATCGCCGAGGTCAAGCGCTCCAGCCCGTCGAAGGGCGCGCTCGCCGCGATCGCCGACCCGGCGGCGCTGGCGGCCGACTACGAAGCGGGCGGCGCGCACGTCATCAGCGTGCTGACCGAGCGGCGCAAGTTCGGTGGCAGTCTCGAAGACTTGGCCGCGGTCCGCGCCCGGGTCGACATCCCGATCCTGCGCAAAGACTTCATCCTCACCTCCTACCAGCTCTGGGAGGCCCGCGCCCACGGCGCCGACCTGGCTCTGCTCATGGTCGTCTGCCTGGAGCAGGAGGCGCTGGTGTCGCTGATCGAGCGGGCCGAGTCGATCGGGCTCACCCCGCTCGTCGAGGTGCACACCGAAGAGGAGCTCCAGCGGGCGGTGGCCGCCGGCGCCCGGGTCATCGGGATCAACGCCAGAAATCTGAAGACACTCGAGGTCGACCGCGATGTCTTCGCGAAGCTGGCGCCGAAGATCCCCGATAATGTGATCAAGATCGCCGAGTCGGGCGTGCGGGGCCCGCACGACCTGCTCGCCTACGCCAGGGGCGGCGCCGACGCCGTTCTGGTGGGGGAGAGCCTGGTCACCGGCAAGGATCCGCGCAAGGCAGTGGAGGCGCTGGTGACCGCCGGCGCACATCCGTCGACGCGCCCCGACCACTCAGCAGAGGGATAGCAGTGGCATACGAAGGCTCCATCCTGACCGCCGCCGACCTGGCGGGCAACGGCGTGCGCGGCGACGACCCGGACGTGCACGGCAAGTTCGGCATCTTCGGCGGCCGTTACGTGCCCGAGGCGCTCATCCCGGCGCTCGACGAGGTGGCCGCGGTCTACGAGAAGGCCAAGAACGACGCGGAGTTCCTGCGCGAGTTCGACCACCTGCTGCGCACCTACGCGGGCCGGCCCACCACCCTCACCGACGTGCCGCGCTTCAGCGAGCAGGCCGGTGGCGCCAGGATCGTGCTCAAGCGCGAAGACCTCACCCACACCGGCGCGCACAAGATCAACAACGTGCTGGGCCAGGCGCTGCTGACCAAGCGGCTCGGCAAGAAGCGCGTGATCGCCGAGACCGGCGCGGGCCAGCACGGCGTGGCCACCGCCACCGCCGCGGCCCTGCTCGGCCTGGAGTGCGTCATCTACATGGGCGAGGTCGACTGCGAGCGCCAGGCGCTCAACGTGGCCAGGATGAAGCTGCTCGGCGCCACCGTGGTGCCCGTCTCCAACGGCTCGAAGACGCTGAAGGACGCCATCAACGAGGCCTTCCGCGACTGGGTGACCAACGTCGACACCACCCACTACCTGTTCGGCACGGTCGCCGGGCCGCACCCGTTCCCCGAGATCGTGCGCGACTTCGCCCGCATCATCGGCGTCGAGGCCCGCCGCCAGATGCTGGAGCTGACCGGCAGGCTGCCCGACGCGGTGTGCGCGGCGGTCGGCGGCGGCAGCAACGCGATCGGCATCTTCCACGCCTTCATCGACGACCAGGACGTCAAGCTGCACGGCTACGAGGCCGCCGGCCACGGCCTCGACAGCGGCGAGCACGCGCTGACGCTCACCGCCGGCTCGGTCGGCGTGCTGCACGGCTCACGCACCTACGTGCTGCAGGACGACGAGGGCCAGACGATCGAGTCCCACTCGATCTCGGCCGGCCTCGACTACCCGGGCGTCGGCCCTGAGCACGCCTGGCTGAAGGACACCGGCCGCGCCACCTACCACGGCGTCACCGACGACGAGGCGATGGCCGCGTTCTCGCTGCTGGCCAGGACCGAGGGCATCATCCCGGCCATCGAGTCCTCCCACGCCCTGGCGGGCGCGCTGGTGCTGGGCCGCGAGCTCGGCCCCGAGGCGACCCTCCTGGTCAACCTCTCAGGCCGTGGCGACAAGGACATGGGCACGGCCATGAAGTACTTCAACCTCTGACCACCGCTCGATGACGGCCTGCGCCGGGCCGAGCGCCACCGCGGCGGCCCGCTCATGACGCACTCCGGCCTTACCGGCGCGGGGGATTCTGGGGCGGGCTCGCGGCAGGGCATCATGGTGGGACTCGACTTTCGAAACGGATAGACATGACGACTCTTCAGACGGTTTTCGCCAAGGCGAAGGCGGACAACCGGGCCGCGCTCGTCGGCTACCTGCCCGCGGGCTTCCCCTCCAAGGAAGGCGCCATCAGCGCCGCCGCGGCCCTGGTGGAGGCCGGCTGCGACGTCATCGAGATCGGCCTGCCCTACTCCGACCCGCTCATGGACGGGCCGACGATCCAGGACGCCGTGCACCGGTCGCTGGTCAACGGCACGCGGATCGCCGACGTCATGCGCACCGTCGAGGGCGTCGCCGCGACCGGCGCGGCCACACTCGTCATGACCTACTGGAACCCGATCGACAAGTACGGCGCCGACCGCTTCGCCCGTGACCTGGCCAACGCCGGCGGCGTGGGCACGATCACGCCCGACCTGACGCCCGAGGAGTCCGAGCCGTGGCGGGCCGCGTCCGCGTCCGCCGGCATCGACACGGTGTTCCTGGTCGCGCCCAGCTCGACGGAGCAGCGCATCAAGGCCGTCGTCGACTGCTGCACCGGCTTCGTCTACGCGGCCTCGCTCATGGGCGTCACCGGCGCCAGGGAGAGCGTCAACGTGGCCGCCGAGGGGCTGGTCAAGCGCACCAAGGCGCACACGGACCTGCCGGTGTGCGTGGGCCTGGGGGTCGGCACCGGGGCGCAGGCGGCCGAGGTGGCCACCTATGCCGACGGGGTCATCGTGGGGTCGGCGTTCATCCGGCGCATCCTCGACGCTCCTGACGAGGCGGCGGGGCGGGAGTCCATCGCGCAGCTCGCCGGGGACATGGCCCGGAGCGTTCGCCGCTGACCTGCCGGTAGCGGAGCGCGGTTCCCTTTGCGGGGGCCGCGCTTTTTTGTAGCGAAATTTCGGGATAAGAGGGAGGATCTGGCGCTCAGGTCCATGGTGTGCGGTCCTGGGCGGGGCGATGATCGGGGCTCCCGAGCGGTGTGACGCATGACCCGGAAGGACAGCTATGCGTCCCGTAACTCTCGCAGCAGCCCTCGCCCTCACGGCCGCCACCCTGGCCGCCACCACCGTTGACCGGCCCTCCTCGGCGCTCGCGGACCCGCCCTCCGAGCGGCCCACGGCGGCGGTCGCCGAGCCGCCCTCCGACCGGCCCACCGGGGCGGTCGCCGAGCCGCCGTCGCCGGAGCCCGACTACGAGTTACCCTCGCCCGACCCCTCGCGTACCGGGCCGGAGCCGCCGCGTCCCACCGTGCAGGAGCTGCCGCCCACGCCCGCGCAGGTGGCCGAGCCCATCGTGATCTCGTCGGCGGCCCTGCGGGTGGAGCTGGACCCGGGGTTCCCGCGCGTCCTGGGCTACACCGACCGGGCGAGCGGCGCCACGATGGGCGGCAGCGCGGCCGTACCCGCCGTCGTGCTCAATGGCGAGCCCCGCGCCGCCGCCGTCACCCTGGCGGCGAACGACGGCGCGACCGCCCGCTACCGGCTCACCTTCGAGGACCTGCCGGGGGTCGCGCTGGCGGCGAGCGTCGGGGTCAGGGGCCGGGTGACGACGTTCGCGATCGACGAGGTGAGCGACACCGAGGCGTTCCGGGTCGGCACGATCGACCTGCCGGGCCACGACCTGGTGTCGGTGTCGAGCACGCAGGCGCGCGCGGCGACCGCGTTCACCCGGCTGGACCCCAACTCCACCCGTACCGCCGACGTGTTCGCGCAGGTCACGGCCGATACGGCGGCGGAGGCAGCGCCGGTGGGGGCGACGTACGCGATTCTCAGCACCGACCGGCTGGCCGCCGCCGTCGAGTCGAACTCCACCTACGACCGCCCCTCCGGCGCGACCGACCGGGACGCGGCCCGGTTCTGGCACCAGGCCAGAAAGGAGGGCGACGGCACGGTACGGGTCGGCGTCTGGAGCGGCCAGTGGACCCACCGCGCGAGCGGCGCCCCGTTCACCGAGGACCTGCCGTGGGCGAAGGTCGTGCTCACCCCCGACGCCAACGGCGACCGTACGCTGGACTGGCAGGACGGCGCGATCGCGTTCAGGACCATCGGCGTCCGGGCTCTCGGCGCGGAGCGGACCAAGGACCGCGTGGTCACGCACATCCCGTTCAACTTCTCCAGCCAGGCCACCCACCCCTTCCTGCGCACGCTCGACGACGTCAAGCGGATCTCGCTGGCCACCGACGGGCTCGGGCAGCTCGCGCTGCTCAAGGGCTACCAGTCGGAGGGCCACGACGCCGCGCACCCCGACTACGGCGGCAACTACAACCGCCGCGCCGGCGGTCTCAAGGACCTGAACACGCTGCTGAGGGCGGGTAAGGGCTGGAACGCCACGTTCGGCGTGCACGTCAACGCCACCGAGTCCTATCCCGAGGCGCGGAGCTTCGACGAGGTCCTGGTGAACAAGGACGCCAAGGGCTGGAACTGGCTCGACCAGGCGTACCTGATCGACCAGCGCGGCGACCTGACCAGAGGCACCCTCGCCGGGCGGCTGCGGCGACTGCGCGACGAGACCGACAAGAACCTCGCGGCGCTGTACGTGGACGTCTTCAGGCCGTTCGGCTGGGTCGCCGACCGTACGCTGGCCGAGCTGCGGAAACAGGGCTGGCAGGTCACCACGGAATGGTCGGACAAGCTGGAACGCTCGTCGCTGTGGGCGCACTGGGCCAACGACCTCAACTACGGCGGCGTCACCAACAAGGGGCTCAACTCGCAGATCATCAGGTTCATCCGCAACGACGAGAAGGACGTCTGGAACGCCCACCCGATCCTCGGCAACGCCCGCATCGTCGAGTTCGAGGGCTGGACGGCGGAGAACGACTTCACCGCCTTCTACCGCAACATCTGGGAGCACAACCTGCCGGTCAAGTTCCTGCAGCAGCACCGGATCATGGACTGGAACGCCGACGAGATCGTGTTCGCGGGCGGGGTGCGCGGGACGTACCGTGACGGCCGGCGGGAGCTGTTCGCCGGTGGGCGCAAGGTGCTGGACGGCGGCGCGTACCTGCTGCCGTGGCAGGGCCGGCACTACCACTACAACGCGGCCGGTGGGGAGACCACGTGGGCGGCCGACCGGGCGATGACCGTCTACCGGCTCACCGACCAGGGCCGCGTGCGGACCGGCAGGGTCGTCCCGTCGGACGGCAGGATCACGCTGCGGGCCGAGGCGGGCGTGCCGTACGTGCTCTATCCCGGCGCCGCGCCCGCGCCGCCCGCGCCGGGCTGGGGGCAGGGGAGCGGGGTGCGCGACCCCGGCTTCAACGGCGACGACCTCACGGGATGGACCCGCAGCGGGCCCGTCAGCGTGGCCGTGAACGACCTGGGGCAGCGGACGGCCGTCCTGGGCGGTGGCGCGCGGGCGCGGCTGGAGCAGCGGCTGAGCGGCCTGCGGCCGGGCCGTACATACACCGCGTCGGCGTTCGTCGAGGTCGAGCCCGGTAAGACGCGGCGGACGACCCTGGAGGCCGGTGGGCGGGCGATCGGCATCGACCGGTCCACGGCCAGGAACTACATCGCCTCCGACGAGAAGCACGACACCTTCTTCCAGCGGCTCAAGGTGACCTTCACCGCGCCGGGGCCGTCGGTCACGCTGCGGATCACGGCGGCGGCCGCCGACGGGGACGTGCGGGTGGACGACGTGCGCCTGTTCGAGCGGGAGCCGGTGGGGGAGGTGGAGACGTTCGAGTCGGCAGAGCCCGGCTGGGGGCCGTTCGTGAAGGGCGACGCGGGCGGGTCGTTCGACGCGCGTACGCATCTGTCGGAGCGGCACGAGCCGTACACGCAGGCCGGGTGGAACGGCAAGACGGTCGACGACGTGCTGAACGGCGACTGGTCGCTGAAGGCGCACGAGGAGCGGCAGGGGCTGATCTACCGGACGCTGCCGCAGACGGCGCGGTTCGAGCCGGGGCGCGCCTACGAGGTGTCGTTCGCCTACCAGAACGCGCTGGCCGGGACCTACGAGTGGGTGACCGGCTACGACAAGGGCGGGACGAGCGTGGAGACCCGGCGCACGCCTCTCCCCGAGCGGCGGAGCACGGCCAGGTTCACCGAGCGGGTGGTCTCCGGGTGCGGCGACGGGTGGGTCGGGCTGCGCTCGCTCAGGGCCGAACTGGCCGGGGCCGACTTCGTCCTCGACGACTTCTCGGTCACCGATCTCGGTATGACGCCGGACGCGCGGGCGTGCGGTTCGCTGGCGCTGGTGCCCGCCTCGGCGGCGTTCGAGCAGGGGGCCGCCAACGAGGTCACCACCACGTTCACGAACCTGGAGGACGTGGCGGTCCGGGACGTGGCCGTGACGCTGGACGTACCGGAAGGGTGGACGGTGGAGGGCGACGGGACCGGCGGCGCGGAGCCCGGCGGGACGCTGAGCACCACCTGGCGGGTCACGCCGCCCGCCGGCGCGCCCTACGACACCTACGAGCTGCGGGCCACCGCCGCCTACACCGTCGGGGGCGCGGCCAGGTCGCTGACCGCCATGGCGAGCGTGCGCACCCTGCCGCCGCCTCCGACGGCCGATGCCTACGCCGGCGACCTGGAGTGGGTCGGCGCGGACAACGGCTGGGGGCCGGTCGAGCGCGACCGGTCCAACGGCGACACCGGACCGGCCGACGGCGGGCCGATCGTCATCGGCGGGCAGACGTATGCCAAGGGGCTGGGCACGCACGCGCCCGCCAAAGTGCGTTTCTACCTGGGTGGCCGGTGTACGGCTTTCACGGCCTTCGTCGGTGTTGACGATGTGCAGGCCACTCGGGGGTCGGTGCGGTTCAGTGTCGTGGCCGACGGGGTGGAGAAGGCGGGGAGCCCGGTGCTGCGGGCCGCCGACGCCGCGTACGAGCTGAGCGCCGACCTGACCGGTGCCCGCTACGCCGACCTCGTGGCCGGCGACGGGGGCGACGGCATCGGCAACGACCACGCGGACTGGGGTGAGGCCCGATTCAGGTGTGCCTGAGCTCCGCGTACAGCGGGGACCATCGATTGAAGACGCCGGTGGGCACCAGGTAGACGTTGATGGCGACCTGCACCAGCAGGAGCCAGACGACGTACTGCGCGGCGTTGACGCCGGGCACGGCGTCCACCGGCAGCGTGTACGCGATGACGAGCCGCACCACGGCGTCGACCAGCAGGCCGACGCCGTAGATGACCGTCACCACCCGCCAGATCCGGCGGAAGGCGGGCAGCCGCTCCCACAGCACGTCCCACGACTCCCGGTTCG
Organism: Nonomuraea solani; assembly: GCF_900108335.1. Classification (GTDB taxonomy): domain Bacteria; phylum Actinomycetota; class Actinomycetes; order Streptosporangiales; family Streptosporangiaceae; genus Nonomuraea; species Nonomuraea solani. Next base: position 222,098 of record NZ_FNVT01000005.1, on the reverse strand, counting down.
GCCCGATACGGCCTTCGAAGATGAAACGGGTGAACGTGAACGCCAGCGGCCGCTCGCCGCGCACGCTGGACAGGAACCACAGGCCCGCGACCGCCGTGAACCAGCCGTCCTTGGCCAGTAACAGCCGGGTGTCGTGGACCACCAGGGACACGACGGCGCCGGCCAGCATCATCGTCGTCATGTACAGGCCCAGCCGGTCCGGTTTACGGCGGCGCACGAGGTCGGAGACGACGCTGAGGCCGGGGATGAGCGAGCTGATCACCAGCGCCGTGTGGAACCCGACGCCGCAGGCGCGCAGCGCGTAATAGAGGCCCATCGGCAGGACGATGTCGATCGCCAGGGTCAGCAGGCTCCGCGTCCGGTGGCTCATGCGCGGGTGGCCCGGGCGAAGAGGGCGGCCAGCTCGTCAGCGTATTCGTCCAGGTCGGCGCCGGGGTCGGCCTCCAGCAGGAACGGCAGCCCGTCCAGCGCTCGCTGGACCGCCATCGCCATCACCCGCGTGTTGAACGCGCGGAACTCGCCGCTCTCCTGCCCCCAGGCCAGCAGCCGTTCGATGTGGGAGAGCGCCGTCAGGTTCGTCGCGGCGTCCTGGGCGCGGGATCCGCCCTCCGGCCGGAAGTTGAGAAAGATCTCCGTGGCCACGCGCATCTCGGCGCGGTGGTCCCTGATGTACTCCACCAGCGACCTGATGTAGGTGTCCAGCGCGCCGCCGGGCGTCGTCTGGGCGCCCACCCGCCGTCCCATGAACGCCGACAGGTCGTCGTAGATGGTGACGAGCGTCTGGCCGATCAGCTCGTCCTTGCCGTCGAAGTGGTACGAGATCAGCCGCGTGCTGCTGAGCCCGGCCCGCTCGGCTATCCGGGCGAAGGACGCCTGGTGGTAACCGAGCTCCGCGATCGTCGCGATCGTCGCCGTCACGATCTGCGCCCGTCTGGCGGAGCTCGTGACCGACTCATCCCTCTTTACTGGCATGAGTAATTTTTAACTTAGATGAGTAACTCGCGCAACCTCGTACCGGTTTCCGGGCGCTGACCTGCCTTAGCGAATGCTTATTCGCCCCGTGGTCACATGGGATCCCGGTACTGTGCGCTTTTCGGCGCAGAGACAGAGGAGAACAGTTGTGGCCGCGTCACCATCGTCACCGAACGCCAGATGGGCGCTACCCTGGGTGACGACCGCCGCCCGGCTCGTGCTGGGCGGGGTGCTGATCGTCGCGGGCGCGCTCAAGATCGGCACCCCGGCCGACTCCGTCGTGGCGGTCAAGGCTTACCAGTTGCTGCCCGAGCCGATCGCCGTCACGGTGGGCTACGCCCTGCCGATCCTGGAGATCGTGGTCGGCGTGCTGCTGGTCGTCGGTCTGCTGACCAGGGTGGCCGCGGTGATCGCCGCGCTGCTCATGCTCGCGTTCGTGTTCGGCATCGGCTGGGCGTGGGCGAAGGGCCTGCGGATCGACTGCGGCTGCTTCGGCGGCGGTGGCCAGCTCGGGAAGGGGCAGGAGCCGACCTACCTGCTCGACATCCTGCGTGACTTCGGCCTCGTGCTGCTGGGCGTCTGGGCCGCCCGTTTCCCGCCGGGACGCTTCGCGCTCGACGGGGCCCTCGGTCTCGGGGGCGACACCGGTGACGACACCGGGGTCGATGATGACTTGGAGGAGGACTGATGGGCAAGGGCGAGCGCACGAAGACGAAGTCGCAGTCGGCGCGCGAGAAGATCAGGGAGCAGCAGGCCGCCGCGCGCGCCCGCGACAAGCGCAAACGGCTGGTGACGTACGTGGCCGCGGGGGTGGTCGCCGTGGCCGCCGTGGGGGCCGGCTGGTGGTACAACGTGAGCACGTACAAGTCGGAGGAGGCCTCCGGCGCCGCGGCGCCGGTCACGGTGCAGCCCGACGGCACGGCGGTGATGGCCAAGAGCGGCGTCACCAAGCCGGTGGTGGACATCTACGAAGACTTCCAGTGCCCGGCCTGCGCGGAGCTGGAGCGGGTCAACGGGCAGACGTTCAAGAACCTCGCCGCCGAGGGCAAGGCCAAGGTCGTCTTCCATCCCATCACGATCTTCTCCCAGGAGCCGACCAAGGCCAACTCCGTACGCGCGGCCAACGCGGCCCGGTGCGTCGCAGACGGCAAGCAGTGGCTGGCCTTCCACGACCTGCTGTTCGAGAACCAGCCTCCCGAGAACGAGCAGGGGTTCCTGCCCGGCCAGCTCAAGCAGTGGGCCAAGCAGGCCGGGGTGACCGACGGGGCCTTCGATGCCTGTGTGACGTCGGAGAAGCACGCGTCGGCGCATCTCGCGTACAGCAAGAAGGTCGGGGACGAGCAGAAGCTCACGCACACGCCGACGGTGAAACTGAACGGAACAGAAATAGACAATCAGGTACTCTTCAGCCCGTCGCAACTGCGCGATGCGATTACCGAGGCGGCTAAGTAGGCTCGCTTCCGCTACCCTCACCTGACATGCCCCTTGCCTCGATTCCCAGCCCTTCCGAAGGGGTCTGGTATCTCGGATTCATCCCGATCCGGGCTTATGCGCTATGCATCGTGCTCGGCGTCATCGTCGCCGTCTGGCTGAGCGAGCGCCGCTGGCGCGCCCGTGGTGGCCAGGCGGGGACGATCATCGACATCGCGGTCCCCGCGGTCATCTTCGGCCTGATCGGCGGCCGGCTCTACCACGTCATCACCGACTGGCAGACCTATTTCGGCAGCCGCGCGATCAAGGAACCCTACCGGGCCCTGTTCATCTGGGAGGGCGGCCTCGGCATCTGGGGCGCGATCGCGCTCGGCGGCGTCGGCGTGTGGTTGTCCGTGCGCAAGCGCGGCATCTCCATGGGCGCCATCGCCGACACCGTCGCGCCCGGCATCGCCTTCGCGCAGGCCATCGGGCGCTGGGGCAACTGGTTCAACCAGGAGCTCTACGGCTCGCCGACGACGCTGCCGTGGGGCCTGGAGATCGACCTCGACCACGGCGGCGAGCCCGGCGTCCTCTACCACCCGACCTTCCTGTACGAGTCGCTGTGGGACGTGGCGCTGGGCTTCGTGCTCATCCTCGTGGGGCGGCGCTTCGCCCTGCACCACGGTCGGCTGTTCGCCCTCTACGTCGCCGGTTACACGCTCGGCCGCTTCTGGATCGAGGGGCTGCGCATCGACCCGGTGGGCGGGGTCGACCACGCCGTGCTGTTCCTGGGGCTGCGGATCAACCAGTGGACGTCGATCGTGCTGTTCCTGGGGGCGATCTTCTACTTCTGGGCGACCAGGAACAAGGACGGGGTCGAGGTCCTGGTGCCGCCGTCCGAAGACCCGGATCCGGCGCACTCGTCGGGTCAGGCGGATCCGGCGACCTCCGATGTCACCGACGGGGAGACCGCGGTGGCACCGGCCGAGTCCGGCGAAGCGACCGCACCACCGGAAACCGAAAAGCCCAAGGCCGAGGCGGCTGAGGCCGCCTCCGCCGAAGCCGAGACGGCCGAGGCCGGAGTCGCCGGGGCCGAGACCGCTGAAGACGAGACCGCGGCGGCCGCGACCTCGAAGCCTGAGGCGTCTGCGTCCAAGCCGGCCGCATCCGAAGCCGAGGCGCCCGCGACCGAGGAGCCTGAAGCCGAGACCCCCGCAGCTCAAGAGGCGGAAGCCGAGACCGCCGCGGCCCAGGAGCCGGAAGCCGAGACCCCTGCGCCCCAGACGGCGGAGAAGACTTCTGACGCTGAAGCGGCGGCGGCGCAGACCGCTGACACCGAAGAAGCAGCCGTGAAGAAGGAGAAGAACTCGCGATGAGCGGTCGCGCGGAGGCCCACCACCATCATCGCGACGTCACCGGAGGCTGGTTGCGGCCATCGGTGTTCGGCGCGATGGACGGCCTGGTGTCGAACTTCGCGCTGATCGCGGGAGTCGCGGGTGGCACCACCAACACGAAGGTCGTCGCGCTCGGCGGGGTCGCCGGGCTCGCGGCCGGGGCGTTGTCCATGGCCGGCGGCGAATACGTGTCGGTGGCCAGCCAGCGGGAGCTCGCCCAGGCGGAGATCGCCGTCGAGCGGCGTGAGCTGGCCGGGCACCCCGAGGAGGAGCAGGCGGAGCTGGCGCAGAGCTTCGCCGACCAGGGCGTGGCGCCCGGCCTGGCCGCCGAGGTGGCCAGGCAGATCTCCCAGAACCCCGACCGAGCGCTGGAGGTCCACTCCCGCAACGAACTGGGCGTGGGGCCGGGCGACCTGCCGTCGCCCCTCGTGGCGGCGGTGTCGTCGTTCCTGTCGTTCGCGGTGGGGGCGGTGCTGCCGCTGCTGCCGTACCTGCTCGGAGCCACGGGGCTGGGGGTGTCGGCGATGGTGTCGTGCGCGGCCCTGTTCGCGGCGGGCGCGCTGGTGTCGGCCGTGACGGCGCGAAGCTGGTGGTATTCCGGGCTACGGCAGCTCCTGGTGGGCTCGGGGACGGCCGCCGTCACCTTCGGCGTCGGCAACCTGATCGGGGCGTCGGGCTTGTGATGGCCAGGAGAAGAGCCGGATCGGGCTCCAGCAACGGCCGCTCGTCCTCCGGCACGGGCCGGTCGAGGGGCAACCGCTCTAACCCGAACACGGACGGCACCGGCTGGGACGCGACCCCCTCGGACGCCCGTCAGGTCGACGACAGAGACGCCGGCCGCCAGACCGGCGACCGGAACGGTGGCCACCCGACCGGAGACGGTGGCCGCCCGGCCGGCGACAGGAACGGTCGCCACCAGGTCGGTGACAGGAACGATGGCCGCCGGGCCGGCGACAGGGGCGGCGGATGGCCGGCCGGTGGCGCGGACGATGGCCGCCAGGTCGGTGACAGGCTCAGCGACCGCCAGACCGGCGGCGCGGAAGGCCGCTGGCAAGCCGGTGGCGCGGACGGTGGTTGGCCAGCCACTGATGGCCGTTCCGGGGCGCACCCGGACGGCGGCGCCTGGGAAGCGGCAGACCGTAGCCGTCCGGCGGACGGTGCCGGTCTGGCGTCGGGCACGGGCGGTCGTGGTCGGCGCGCCGCGCGCACGGATGGCCGCGGCCGGCGTGCTGCGGCCACGGACGGACATGGCTGGCAATCCGCGAGTCCGGATGCCTCTGGCTGGCATTCCGCGAGCGCGGACGGTCACGGTCTCCAGGCCGCAGGCACGGACGGGCGCGGCGGTCGGCGTGGCGCCGGCCCGGATGATCGCGGTCAGCAGCCTGCGGGCACGGACGGCGGTGGCTGGCAGGCCGCCAGCGGGGATGGCCGCGATCGGCGGGCTGGGAGCGGCGCGGATGCCGGGGGCAGGTCGGTCGCGGGTACCGATGCCTTTGGCTGGGAGATCGCCGGCCCGGACGGCCGTGGCTGGCAGGCCGGGAACGCGGACCTCGGCGGCCGGTCGGCCGCGGGCACAGACGCCTTCGGCTGGCAGGTCACAGGCCCCGAAGGCGGCACCGGAGAAGGGGCCAGCGGTGGCCGTCCTGGAATGGGCGCCGATGGGCGCGGCTGGGCCGCCGCAGGCAATGGCTGGTCCGCCGATGGTGCCGGTGGCGATGACCGGTCGGGCGATGGTGCCGGTGGCAATGGTCGGTTGGCCGGTGGCGTCGGTGGCGATGGCTGGTCATCTGCCGGTGCTGGTGGCGGCGGTCGGTCGGCCGGTGGTGCTGGTGGTGATGGCTGGTCATCTGCGGGCGCTGGTGGCGATGGTCGGTTGGCCGCAGGTGCCGGTGGCGACAGTTGGTCGGCCGGTGGCACTGGCGGCGACGGTTGGTCGGCTGCGGGCGGCCGGTCGGCTAGCGCTGCGAGTGGTGGATGGCAGGCGGCTGGGGCGCACGGTGACGGTCAGGCGGCGGGTGTTGCGGACGATGGCCGGTCGGCGCGTGCTGACGATGGTCGGTCGGGCCGCCGCGCCGGCGGTGGTCGATCGGCGGGTGCCGCCGGTGACGGTCAGGAGACAGGAGCCGTTGGCGGCCGGTCGGCGGCCTCCGGTAGAGGCCGTAGGGCGGCGGCGCGGTCAGCGGAGACCGGCGACGCCGGTCAGGCGGCGGCAGCCGACGGCGGTCAGTCGGTGGGAAGCGATGCTGGGCGTCGATCGACGGGAGCCGAGGGTGGCCATCGGTCGGCGGGAGCGGGTGGTCGCGGTCACTCGGGGGCTGCCGATGAGCGGGCGGAGCCTGCCGGCAGGGGCCGTAGAGCGGCGCGCCGGTCCGCAGGAGCCGACGGTGACGGTCGGTCCGAAGCGGGTCGGTCCACAGGAGCCGACGGCGCTGACCGGTCCGAAGCCGGTCGGTCCAATACGGGTTGGTCCGAAGCCAGCCGACCCGAAGCCGGTCGGTCCGAAGCGGGTCGGTCCGAAGCGGGTCGGTCCGAGGCTGGGCGGTCTGCGGGAGCCGATGGTGCTGGGCGGGCCGAAGGTGGGCGGAGTGGTGGACGAGCTGCTGGTGGCGGGGGTAAGCGCGGGCGGTTGATGGGGCTCGCGGGGCGTCGCCGGGCCGGAGATGACGATGGTGGCGAATGGGCCGTCGAGGTCGGTGATGGCGGGCAGTGGCCGGAGGATGCCGGGGTTCGGAATCCTGGGCGGGCCACCGGGGGAAGTGATGCCGGGCAGGTGGAGGGCGGGTCGCGGAAGCGGCGCCGTACCCCCAAGTCCGACTGGCAGTTCCCGGTGCTCACCGACATTGGGCTGCGGCCCGAGCAGCAGAAGCTGATCGTCATCATCGTCACCGTCATCGGTGTGCTGGCGGCGGGTGTGGGGCTGGTGATGGTCGTGACGTCCATCGGTGAATACGCGCCGGAGCGGCAGGCCGATACCACTGTGGTGGGGCCCGACGCGGCGCTGCCGCAGGTGTTCCGTGGATGGAGTTCGCCCAAGCTGTTCGACCCCCTCACAGAACGGACCAAGGACGGTAAGGCGCTGACCGAGAAAGAGGTGTTCGGTCAGAGCGAGTTCGTCGTCAGCAAGAAGCTCAAGCTCAAACTCGTCGCCAAGAAGCTCGAAACCGACTGCGCCGGGGCGGTGTGGGGCCAGCGCCTGGTCGAACAGGTGTCGGACGCCGGATGTACGCAGGTCGCCCGCGGTCTGTACGCCAGCTCAGACGGCCGCTACGTCGGCCAGTACACGTTACTCAACCTGAAAGACGGAAAATCGGCCTCAGAACTGGTCGAGTCATTGAAGACCCTGCACCGGGGCGGCTGGGCGCGCCCCCTGGCCTCCTCCAAGGCGACCTTCCCCGCGGGCGGCTACTCCGAGGCGGGCGGCTACGCCCTCGGCCACTACGTCGGGCTGGTGTGGCTGGGCCGGGCCGACGGCACTGAGCCCACCCCCAAGGACGACTTCGTCTCGCTCACCCTGGCCCTGCGCGGAGCGGAGAAGGCCCTCTACCGCCGCGTCGTCACCATCACCGGGCCGTCGTCCTGATGTCCTCCCGTACCGACACGGTCGAGAGCACAGGAGACGACGACGCGCGTCCGAAGTCGCGCCGTCTGCTCATCTCCATCGTGGCCGTCGTGGTGGTCCTCGCCGTCGCCGGCTGGTGGTTCCTGTGGCCTGACCCTCCCCGCCCGGCCACCCTCCGCGCCGAGCCCACCTCCGCCTTCTACGCGGCCATCGACAGCCGTCAGAACGACGCCGCCCCGCTGACCCTCCAAGAGGTCTTCACCCCGGCCACCCAGAACCTGGGCGGGATGACCCTGGCGGGCAGCCAGGCGTACACCGACTGCGACGAGGTCCTCTGGGGCGTCTCGGCGGCGGGTTGCACGCAGGCGCTGCGGGCCTCGTACAAGGGCGGGGCGATGGCGGGGCAGTTCGTCATCTTCAACCTCGGCGACGGGCGCGCGGCCGACGCGCTGGTGTCGGCGCTGGGCAAGGACGGGTTCGTACGACAGCAGGACGTCGTGTTCGAGGCCGCCGGGAGCAGTGCCCAGGTTCGTGCGATGGGCCACTACGTGACGGTGAGCTGGGCCGGCGCGACGGCCCCCGTGCAGCAGAAGGCGCCGGACCTGACCACCGCCCTCGTGGCGCTCGACGGCCTCGGGCGAGTGGTCCAGAGCCGGATCGTCGCAGCCACCTGACTGGCGACCTGGCTGACGGGGCACGGGTCCTCAGCGGCCGCCTGACCGACCAGGCTCAGCACCTGCTCCAGGGGCTTAAGGGCCGCCTGGCTGACCAGGCTCGGCGCAGTGGTCCCCTGGAGGCTGCCTGGCCGACCCAGGCTCAGCGCCTGTCCTGAAGGCGCCTGGCTGATGCCCGGCCCCCGGCTCCGGCCGCGCCTCGCCGACGGGCTTGAGGTACCCCGGTGTCGGTGCCCTGTAGCTGCGGTGAAGGTGTCAGGTGGTTGTGGTCAGGGCGGAGACCGTGGTGGTGACGGCCGCGGGAAGAGCCGACAGGTGGTGGAGGGAGGCATCCAGGGGGGTCACGTCGTCAGACCAGGGGGCGGCCTCGCGGATCAGTGTGCGGGCCTCGTTCTTGGTCAGGGCCGTGCCCTGGTTGCGGGCCACCGCGATGAGGGCCTCCCGCCACGTGTTGGCCAGCTTGGCGTGCCCGTTGTCCAGGATCCTGCGCAGGACGACGGCCGCGTCGCCGTCCGGCTGGGGCAGGCGTACGGCGTCCAGCACACCCTCGGCCTCGGTGAGCGAGTAGACGGTGGACAGCACCTCGGGCAGCCCCGGCAGGGCGTCGGCGACATGGACGCGGACGTGTGAAGCGCGGGTGGCCAGCAGGACGCGGGGGAGCGTGGCGGAAAGGCCGGGCGGCAGGGACACGGCGACCCGGTCGGGGGCGGCGGCGTGCGGTTTGGCCAGCCACGTCGAGAGCCGCGCCCGGGGCTGGGTGAGCTCCTTGGGCCAGTCGCCCACCAGCAGGCCGGCCTCGAAACCCCCAAGAGCCCCAAGAGCCCCGCTGGGAGCCGAAGGCGTGCTTTCGACGGACTGCGGGCCCTGGGTGTAGATGGCGGTCGCCTGACGGCTCAGCCGGGACGTCACGGCCGGGCGTGTCTTGGTGGTGGGGCGCAGAACGTACAGGTCGGCGGCCGAGCCGATGGCCTCCGCGCCGAAGTAGCGGTTGAAGTCGGGGTGAATGGCCTCGTACGCGAGGTTGAGGTCGGCCAGCGCCTGCTGCACCTTCAGGGCCAGCATCGGCGTACGCTCACTGGCCCCGTACGCCAGCAAAACCCGCCCCTCGTCCTTCAGCCCCTCCACGGCCCGCGCCACGAACAGCCCCACCCCCTCCGGCGTGTACGGCGGATCCGTGATCGCCAGGTCGTGCTCCCGCGCCGAGGTGGGCAGCCCCAGCCGCAGGTCCGCCCAGCGGGTGCGCACGCCCAGCCCCTGCTCGTCGATGTAGGCCAGGATGCGCTCGTCGATGTCGACGACCGTGACGTCGGTCTCGGGATGGACGAGCTTGACGGCCAGCGAGGTCAGATCGTGGTCGCCCACGCACAGCAGGCGCGCGCCGGGCAGCCAGAACCGGGCGCCGAGCAGCAGCGCCCGCCGCAGCACGGTCTCCGGCGTGGCCGAGACGTGGTCGAGCACGTGGCGGGCGCGCGGCGCGCCGGCGACGAGCGCGGTGAGGCGCTCCAGGACGGCGGAATAGTGGGGGACCAGGTGGCCGACCGGGTCTTCGGGCGGCGGTGCCAGCGCGAACAGGTCCTGGAAGGCGGGGGTGTCGATGAGCGGCACCCGGAATCTCTCCCCTTTGCGCTCCAGGGGAAGCTCGCGGAGTAGCGCCTCGATGGTACGCCGGGACGTGGCGGTCTCCCTCACCAGATCGGCCAGGGCCCACCACTGCCCGTCGCACAGCAGGGTCAGCGCGTGCCGCAACCGCCTGCTGTCGGCCCCGGCCTCGGTGAGCAGCCGTTCCACCCCGTCACGATCCATGGGCGAACCCTATCGAGGGTCCCGCGGGTATCGCTCCCCGTGCCGCATTCCGGTGGTCACATCGGGAATTTCGGCGGCCACGTCCGGGGTTTGGGATAGAGAGTTCGGATGCCGAGACCGGGGGAAATGTTCGCAATGCGGACCTGGCGGGCACCATTCCGGCACGGTGGGGTAACCTCTACCCACGATATGCAGCAGGGCCAACGTCGTCCCCGCCTGTAGCGCAGTTCAGACAGACGAAGACGACGGGAGGGATTCAATGCCTGCTGCCCACCTCGGGTTCCCCGAGCCCCAGGGCCTGTACCACCCCGCCAACGAGCACGATGCCTGCGGTGTCGCCATGGTCGCCGACGTCGCGGGACACCGTGGTCATGGCATCGTGGTCAAGGCGCTGACGGCGCTGTGCAATCTTGATCACCGGGGGGCCAAGGGTAGCGAGCCGGACACCGGCGACGGAGCCGGGATCCTGACGCAGATCCCCGATGGGTTCTACCGCGCGAGCGTGCCGCTCACGCTGCCCGCCGCCGGCTCGTACGCGACCGGCATCGCCTTCCTGCCCAGCGACGAAGAGGCCAGGGCCATCGCCGTCCGGCTGATCGAGGAGATCGCGGCCGAGGAGGGCCTCACCGTGCTCGGCTGGCGCGACGTGCCGGTCGACCGCGCCCTGCCGGGGCCGAGCGCCCGGGCCGTCATGCCGCACTTCGGCCAGCTCTTCGTGGAAAGCCCGGACGGGCACGCGGGGCTGGAGCTGGACCGGCTCGCGTTCTGCCTGCGCAAGCGGGCCGAGCACGAGGCCGACGTCTACTTCCCCTCGCTGTCCGCCAGGACGATCGTCTACAAGGGCATGCTCACGCCCGACCAGGTCGAGCCCTTCTTCCCCGACCTGAGCGACGAGCGTTACGAGACCGCGATCGCGCTGGTGCACTCGCGCTTCTCCACCAACACCTTCCCGAGCTGGCCGCTGGCCCACCCTTACCGCTACATCGCCCACAACGGCGAGATCAACACGGTCAAGGGCAACCGCAACTGGATGCGGGCTCGCGAGGCGATGCTGGAGTCCGCCCACATTCCTGGCGATATTTCGCGACTTTTCCCCATCTGTGACCCGGATGGCAGCGACACCGCCAGCTTCGACGAGGCTCTCGAACTGCTGCACATCGGCGGCCGCAGCCTGCCGCACGCCGTGCTGATGATGATCCCCGAGGCGTGGGAGAACCACACCGAGATGGACCCCGCGCGGCGGGCGTTCTACGAGTTCCACTCCTCGATGATGGAGGCGTGGGACGGTCCCGCCTCGATCACCTTCACCGACGGCACGCTGGCCGGCGCCGTGCTCGACCGCAACGGCCTGCGCCCCGGGCGTTTCTGGGTGACCGCCGACGGCCTGGTCGTGCTGGCCTCCGAGGCCGGCGTGCTCGACTTCAAGCCGGAGGACGTGGTCCGCAAGGGCCGCCTGCAGCCGGGCCGCATGTTCCTCATCGACACGGCCCGCGGCAAGATCATCGAGGACGACGAGATCAAGGCCGAGCTCGCGGCCGAGCTCCCCTACGCCGACTGGCTGCACGCCGGCCTGGTCCGCTTCGAGGAGCTGCCGGCCCGCCAGCGCGAGATCCCCACGCACGAGGCGCTCGTCAAGCGGCAGCAGACCTTCGGCTACACCGAGGAAGAGCTGCGCATCATCCTGTCGCCGATGGCGAAGGCCGGCATCGAGCCGATCGGCTCCATGGGCACCGACACGCCCGTCGCCGTGCTGAGCGAGAAGCCGCGGCTCCTGTTCGACTACTTCACCCAGCTGTTCGCGCAGGTCACGAACCCGCCGCTGGACGCCATCCGTGAAGAGCTGGTCACCTCCCTGGCCAGCACCATCGGGCCCGAGGGCAACCTCCTCGACCCGGGGCCGACGTCGTGCAGGCAGCTCGTGCTGCCGTACCCGGTGATCGACAACGACGAGCTCGCCAAGATCATCCACATCAACGACGAGCACGACCTGCCCGGCTTCCACCCGTACGTCATCAGCGGCCTGTACGAGGTCGGCGGCGGCGGCGAGGCGCTGCTGCGGCGGCTGGAGGAGATCAGGGCCGAGGCGTCCAAGGCGATCGCGGACGGCGCGCGCATCATCGTGCTGTCCGACCGCGGCTCGTCCGACGCGCTGGCGCCGATCCCGTCGCTGCTGCTGACCGGCGCGGTGCACCACCACCTGATCCAGGAGAAGACCCGCACCAAGATCGGCCTGGTCATCGAGACCGGCGAGGCCCGCGAGTGCCACCACATGGCGCTGCTGATCGGCTACGGCGCGGGCGCGATCAACCCCTACCTGGCGATCGAGACCATCGAGGACCTGGTCGACACCGGCGCCCTGGAGATGGACAAGCGCAAGGCCGTGCGCAACCTGATCAAGGCGTACGGCAAGGGCGTCATCAAGGTCATGTCCAAGATGGGCGTGTCCACGGTGGCCTCCTACACCGGCGCGCAGATCTTCGAGGCGCTCGGCCTGAGCCAGGAGGTCATCGACTCCTGCTTCGCGGGCACCACCTCCCGCCTGGGCGGCGTCGGCTTCGGCGTGCTGGCCCAGGAGGTCGAGCAGCGGCACCGCCACGCCTACCCGCGCGTGGAGAACGCCCACCGCAGGCTCCAGGTCGGCGGGGAATACCAGTGGCGGCGCGAGGGTGAGCCGCACCTGTTCAACCCCGAGACCGTCTTCAAGCTGCAGCACGCCACCAGGACCCGCCGCTACGAGATCTTCAAGGAGTACACGGGTCTCGTGGACTCCCAGGCGGAGCGGCTGATGACCCTGCGCGGCCTGTTCAAGCTGCGCAAGGGCGACCCGATCCCGCTCGACGAGGTCGAGCCGGTGGAGAGCATCGTCAAGCGGTTCTCGACCGGCGCGATGTCGTACGGCTCCATCTCGATGGAGGCGCACGAGACGCTCGCCATCGCGATGAACCGGCTGGGCGGCAAGTCCAACACCGGTGAGGGCGGCGAGGACCCCGAGCGTCTCTACGACGCCGCCCGCAGGTCCGCGATCAAGCAGGTGGCCTCCGGCCGGTTCGGCGTCACCTCCGAATACCTGGTCAACGCGGCCGACCTGCAGATCAAGATGGCCCAGGGCGCCAAGCCCGGCGAGGGTGGCCAGCTGCCCGGCCACAAGGTCTACCCGTGGATCGCCAAGACCCGGCACTCCACGCCCGGCGTCGGCCTCATCTCGCCGCCGCCGCACCACGACATCTACTCGATCGAGGACCTGGCCCAGCTCATCCACGACCTGAAGAACTCCAACCCGGAGGCCAGGGTCCATGTGAAGCTGGTCGCCGAGGTCGGGGTCGGCACGGTCGCGGCGGGTGTGTCCAAGGCGCACGCCGACGTGGTGCTCATCTCCGGGCACGACGGCGGCACCGGCGCCTCGCCGCTGACGTCGCTCAAGCACGCGGGCGCCCCGTGGGAGCTCGGCCTGGCCGAGACCCAGCAGACGCTCCTGCTCAACGACCTGCGCGACCGCATCGTCGTCCAGGTCGACGGCCAGCTCAAGACCGGCCGCGACGTCGTCATCGCCGCGCTGCTGGGCGCCGAGGAGTACGGCTTCGCCACCGCTCCGCTGGTCGTCTCCGGCTGCGTGATGATGCGGGTCTGCCACCTCGACACCTGCCCGGTGGGCGTGGCCACGCAGAACCCCGAGCTGCGCAAGCGGTTCACCGGCAAGCCCGAGTTCGTGGTCAACTTCTTCGAGTTCATCGCCGAGGAGATCCGCGAATACCTGGCCGAGCTGGGCTTCCGCTCGCTCGACGAGGCGATCGGGCACGTCGAGATGCTCGACATGACGGCGGCCGAGAACCACTGGAAGGCCAGTGGCCTCGACCTGTCGCCGATCCTGCACCGGCCTGAGCTGCCCGCGGGCACCACGCTGCGCCAGGTCATCGAGCAGGATCACGGGCTGCAGCACGCGCTGGACAACACCCTGATCCAGCTCGCCGAGGGCGCGCTCAACGACGGCACCCCGGTCACGCTGGAGCTGCCCATCCGCAACGTGAACCGTACGGTCGGCACCATGCTCGGCTACCAGGTCACCAAGCGCTACGGCGGCAAGGGCCTGCCCGACAACACGATCGACATCTCGTTCACCGGCTCGGCGGGCAACTCGTTCGGCGCGTTCGTGCCGCGCGGGATCACGCAGCGCCTGACCGGCGACGCCAACGACTACCTCGGCAAGGGCCTGTCCGGCGGGCGGATCACCGTCCGGCCGCACGAGGAGGCCCCGCTGGACGGCCACATCATTTCCGGAAATGTCGCCCTGTACGGCGCCACGTCCGGCGAGGTGTTCGTCCGCGGCGTCGTGGGCGAGCGGTTCTGCGTACGCAACTCCGGCGCCACGGCGGTCGTCGAGGGCGTGGGCGACCACGGCTGCGAGTACATGACCGGCGGCAAGGTCGTCGTGCTCGGCCCGACCGGGCGCAACTTCGCGGCCGGCATGTCGGGCGGCGTGGCGTACCTGCTGGACCTGCGGCCCGAGCGCGTCAACCGCGAGATGGTCGCCATCGAGGCGCTCACCGAGCAGGACGCCGAGTTCCTCAAGGAGACGGTCGAGAAGCACTTCGCGGAGACCGGCTCGCCGGTCGCCAAGGAGCTGCTGGCCGACTGGGACGCGGCGCTCGGCCGGTTCGGCAAGATCATGCCGACCGACTACAAGAGGGTGCTGGAGGCCGCCGAGGCCGCCCGCGCCGAGGGCAGGGACATCGACGAGGCGGTCATGGCCGCCGCTGTTAAGGGATAAGGGAGGCGTACCGAATGGCTGACCCGAAGGGTTTTCTCACGCACGACCGGGAGCTGCCGGCGCGCCGCCCCGTGGACGTCCGCATCAGCGACTGGCGCGAGGTCTACCAGGACTTCTCCCAGGAGAAGCTGACCAAGCAGGCGGCCCGCTGCATGGACTGCGGCATCCCGTTCTGCCACAACGGCTGCCCGCTGGGCAACCTCATCCCGGAGTGGAACGACCTCGTCTTCCGCACCGACTGGCGCGAGGCGATCGAGCGGCTGCACGCGACGAACAACTTCCCGGAGTTCACCGGCAGGCTCTGCCCGGCTCCGTGCGAGGCGGCGTGCGTGCTCGGCATCAACTCCGACCCGGTGGCGATCAAGCGGGTCGAGGTCGAGATCATCGACCGCGCGTTCGCCGAGGGCTGGGTGACCCCGCGGCCCCCGGAGGTCAAGACCGGTAAGAAGGTCGCGGTCGTCGGCTCGGGCCCCGCCGGGCTCGCCGCCGCCCAGCAGCTCACCAGGGCCGGGCACGACGTGGTGGTGTTCGAGCGCGCCGACCGCATCGGCGGGCTGCTGCGCTACGGCATCCCCGAGTTCAAGATGGAGAAGCGCCACATCGAGCGGCGCCTGGAGCAGATGCGGGCCGAGGGCACCGAGTTCCGCACCGGCGTCAACGTCGGCGTCGACATCACGGCCGCCGAGCTCCGCGCGGAGTTCGACGCCGTGGTGCTGTCCGGCGGCGCCACCCAGTGGCGCGACCTGCCGGTGACCGGGCGGGAGCTCAAGGGCGTCTACCAGGCCATGGAATACCTGCCGCTGTCCAACAAGGTCCAGGAGGGCGACTACGACCAGCCGCCGATCTCGGCCGAGGGCAAGCACGTGGTGGTGATCGGCGGCGGCGACACCGGCGCCGACTGCATCGGTACGGCGATCAGGCAGGGCGCCAAGTCCGTCACCCAGCTCGAGATCATGCCGAAGCCGCCCGGCAGCAGGCCCGGCAGCCAGCCGTGGCCGACGTTCCCCATGCTGTTCAAGATGGAGAGCGCCCACGAGGAGCTGGCCGACGGCGGGGGAGAGCGCGTCTACGCGGTCTCCACCACCGAGTTCGCCGCCGACGCTGACGGCAACGTGCGCGCGCTGCGGCTGGTCGAGGTCGAGGGGCCGCAGGCCGGGTTCAAGCCGATCCCGGGCACCGAGCGGGAGATCCCGGCCGAGCTGGTCACCCTGTCGATGGGCTTCACCGGCCCGGAGAAGGGGGCGCTGCTGCAGGACCTGGCCTCGGAGGCCGGCGACGGCTTCTACGACGCCAGGGGCAACGTGGCGCGCGACAAGACGTACATGTCCAAGGTGGACGGCGTCTTCGTCGCCGGTGACATGGGACGCGGTCAGTCGCTCATCGTGTGGGCCATCGCCGAGGGGCGGGCCGCCGCCTCGGGCGTGGACCGGTTCCTGACCGGGGACACGGCGCTGCCGTACCCGATCCTGCCGACCGCGCGACCGCTGGTCTGACACACGCAAGAGCCCGGCCGTCACAGGCCGGGCTCTTCCGGATTTCAGCAGTCGCGGGCGATGGCGTCGAGGGCGCGCTGGGAGGCCGGGTCGGCGGCGCGGTAGACGATCAGGCGCTGGCCCGGCGCCTGGAGCGGGGCCAGGACCTCGTATTCGACGGTCAGCGGCCCCTCCGTGGCGTGCCTGAGCCGCTTGCGGCCCCTGGCGTTGACCCTGACGTCGCGCAGCGCCCACAGCCGGGCGCACTCCTCGCTGCCCGACGTCAGCTCGTCGACCAGCTGCGCCAGCGCCTTGTCGTCCGGATGGGCCGCCCACGAGGCCCGCAGGTCGGCGATGCCCTCGCGCAGCGCGCGCTCGCGGTCGAGGAAGAAGCCGCGCAGCCCCGGGTGCAGCATGCACAACCACAGGCTGTTGCGCTGCTCCGGCGGCAGCGTGCCGAAGTCGAGCATCAGGCCCGCCATCTCCGGGTTCCAGGCCAGGATGTCGAAGCGGTGGTTGACCAGCATGGCGGGCAGCGGCGACAGGTCCAGCACGAGCCTGGACAGCGGCCCGGCCTCGTCGTCGGCGGCCGCCTGCCGGGTCGGGCGCTGCTGGGCCAGGTCGAACAGGTAGGCCCGCTCGTCCTCGCTCAGCCGCAGCGCGCCGGCCAGCGCCTCCAGCACCTCGGGCGAAGGCCGCAGCCCGCGCCCCTGCTCCAGGCGGATCACGTAGTCGACGCTGACGCCGGCCAGCTCGGCGACCTCCTCGCGGCGCAGGCCGGGAGTGCGGCGGTGGGCGCGGCGGGCGGGCAGCTCGACGGAGCCGGGATCGAGCCGCTCGCGGCGGGTGCGCAGGAAGACGGCGAGCTCACGGGTCCGGTCGGCGGCGCTCATCCCCTCGATTCTAGGCCTGCCTGGGACGGCCGATCCCAGGAAGAGCCTTCCCTTACCCCCGTCACCCGGGCGGAGCAACCTTGAGGTCATGACGACTCTTGACACCTACCGCCTGCTGGGCCGTTCGGGGCTGCGGGTCTCGCCGCTGTCCCTGGGCACGATGACGTTCGGGACCGACTGGGGCTGGGGCTCGGACAAGGACGAGTCTCGCCGGATCTTCGACACGTACGTCGACCGCGGCGGCAACTTCATCGACACCGCCAGCCAGTACACCGAGGGCACCGCCGAGACGATGGTCGGCGAGTTCGCGACCGGCCGGCGGGAGCGGCTCGTGCTGGCCACCAAGTACACGATGGCCAGGCGCCAGGGCGACCCGAACTCCGGCGGCAACCACCGCAAGAGCATGGTCCAGTCGGTCGAGGCCAGCCTGCGCCGCCTGAACACCGACCACCTCGACCTGCTCTACCTGCACGCCTGGGACTTCACCACCCCCGTGGAGGAGATCCTGCGCGCGATGGACGACCTGGTCAGGATGGGCAAGGTGCTGTACGTCGGCATCTCCGACACGCCCGCCTGGCAGGTCGCCCGCATGCAGGCCATCGCCGACCTGCGCGGATGGACGCCGCTCATCGCCCTGCAGATCGAGTACAGCCTGGTCGAGCGGACCGTGGAGCGCGATCTCATCCCGATGGCACGGGAGCTGGGCCTCGGGGTCATCCCCTGGTCGCCCCTCGCCAGCGGCGTGCTGACCGGCAAGTACAGCCGTGCCGACCTCGAAGGGGAGGTCTCGGCGAGTCCCGCGGGCTCGCGCAAGAACGTCGCGGCGGCCAACGGCTCGCTCACCGTACGGGCGCTGGACATCGCCGACGTGGTCAAGCGGGTCGCCGCCGAGATGGACCGCCCGCCGTCGCAGGTCGCGCTGGCATGGACGCTGCTCAACCCCGGGGTCACGGCGCCCATCGTCGGGGCGCGCACGCTCGGGCAGTTGGAGGACAACCTGGGGGCGCTGGACGTACGCTTCACGGACGCGCAGCTCGCCGCGCTGAACGAGGTCAGCCAGGTGGGCCTGGGCTTCCCGCACGAGTTCCTGGCCCGGCCGATGCCGCGTCACGTGATGCTGGGCGGCGTGGAGATCGACCTCACGCGGGGCTGACCTTTCTTGGGCGTCCGCTTCGCCACTCATCGACCGAAATTTCACCACTAAGTTGCATCACCGGATTACTGTCGGGAAGATGCAGGTTCTGCGGCACTTCGGTGGATGGGGGAGAAATGCGGCGGGTCGGGTCGGGCTTGATGGCGCTGACCGTCGTGGCGTCGCTCGCCGCCTGCTCGCCCACCCGTGAAAGCGCCGCCCCGCAGGCCGAATACCTCGTCTTCTACGCCGGGGGAGCGCGGGCCCAAGCCGAGACGGCCGTCCGGCGGGCCGGCGGCACGACGGTCTCCGGCGACACCAGGCTGGGCTACCTGACGGCCATGGGCGTGCGCGACGGGTTCGAGGAGCGGGTCGGCGCGGACCGGGCCGTCGTGGGCGTCACCCAGGACCGGCGCATCGGGTACGCCACCGCCCGCCGTGCGACCGCCTTCCCCGACGCGCAGTCGTTCACCAAGCGCACGGGAGACCCGCTGACCGGCCACCAGTGGGACATGCGGATGATCGGCGCCGACCGCGCCCACGCCAAGGCCCCCGGCACCAAGCAGGTGCTCGTCGGCGTCATCGACACCGGCGTGGACGGCAGGCACCCCGACCTGGCCTCCAACTTCAACAGGGAGCTCAGCCGCAACTTCGTCACCGACAGGCCCAAGGACGAGTACGGCGAGACGCTCGACGGCCCCTGCGAGGCCAAGGACTGCAAGGACCCCGTGGACGTGGACGACGACGGCCACGGCACGCACGTGGCCAGCACGATCGGCTCCCCGGTGAACGGGGTCGGCATCGCGGGGGTCGCGCCCGGCGTACAGATCCTGAACCTCAGGGCCGGGCAGGACTCCGGCTTCTTCTTCCTCAAGCCCAGCCTCGACGCGCTCACCTACGCCGCCGACATCGGCGTGGACGTCGTGAACATGAGCTACTTCGTCGACCCCTGGCTGTTCAACTGCCCGAAGAACTCCTCCGACACCAAGAAGCAGCAACTGGAGCAGCAGGCCGTCATCACCGGCATGCAGCGCGCGCTCGACTACGCCCGCCAGAAGGACGTCACGCTCATCTCGGCCCTCGGCAACGGCTCCACCGACCTCGGCCGCCCGCAGGTCGACAAGCTGAGCCCGGGCTACCCACGCGGCGACGAGAAGGTGCGCCAGGTCGACAACACCTGCCTCAACGTGCCCGCCGAGTCGAACGGGGTCATCTCCGTCTCCTCGCTCGGCCCCTCCGGCCGCAAGGCCGTCTACAGCGACTACGGGCTGGAGCAGACCGACCTGTCGGCGCCCGGCGGCGACGTGCTCGACGGCGAGGGCACCAAGGCCACCCGGTCGATCCTGGCCGCCGCGCCCGAGCACGTGCTGCGCGCCGCAGGCCGGATCGACGCCTCCGGGCAGCCCAAGGGCGCCGACGTCGTCAAGGACTGCACGAGCGGCACCTGCTCCTACTACCAGTATCTCGAAGGCACCTCCATGGCCTCGCCGCACGCCACCGGCGTCGCCGCGATCCTCATCAGCCGCTTCGGCAAGCCGGGCAGGGGCGGGCTCGACCTCGCGCCCGCCACCACCGAGGACCTGCTCTACAAGACCACCACCCAGAAGGCGTGCCCGTCGCCACGCCAGTACGTGTACAAGGTCTTCGGCCAGAACACGACGCACGTCTGCGAAGGAGAGCGATCTCGTAACGGTTTCTACGGCCACGGGGTCGTGGACGCCTGGAAGGCGGCTACCGTCGAACCATGATGTATCGCCTCATCGCGGATGCCGCGATGGTGGTGCACTTCGCCTTTCTCGTCTACATGGCGGTGGGCGGGTTCGTGGCGTGGCGCTGGCGGCGTACGCTATGGGCGCATCTCTTGGTCGTCGCCTGGGGTGTGCTGTCGATCGTGACCGGTGTCGAATGCCCGCTGACGCTGGCCGAAGACTGGGCACGCCGGCACGCAGGCCAGGCGGGACTGCCCGCCAGCGGCTTCATCGACCACTACATCGAGGGCGTGATCTACCCGGAGGAGTACACGAACTTGGCGCGGCTGGGAGTCGCCGTTCTCGTTCTGTTCTCCTACGTCGGGTACGTTCTCCGTCGTCAGTGACTGCCAAGTGGTCTGTACCAATTAAGGTAGGACTCGTGACTCGTCGCGCGAAAATCGTCTGCACCCTAGGCCCCGCCACATCGTCCAAGGAACGCCTGCGTGATCTCATCGCGGCCGGCATGGACGTGGCCCGGTTCAACCTCAGCCATGGCAACCATGACATGCACAGAGAGGTTTACGACCGCGTCAAGGAGGTGGCGGCCGACCTCGGCCGCGGTGTAGGCGTGCTCGCCGACCTGCAGGGTCCCAAGATCCGGGTCGGCACCTTCGAAGAGGGCCCCGTCCGGCTGGGCTTCGGTGACGTCTTCACCATCACCGTCGAGGATGTTCCGGGAGACCGTGAGCAGGTCTCCACCACCTACAAGGGGCTGCCCAACGACGTGCGCCCCGGTGACACGATCCTCGTCGACGACGGCCGCCTCGTGCTCGAGGTCACCCGCGTCGACGGCGGGCGCATCATCACCCGCGTCGTCATCGGCGGCATGATCTCCGACAACAAGGGCCTCAACCTGCCCGGCGTCAACGTCAGCGCCCCCGCCCTCACCGACAAGGACGAGGCCGACCTGCGCTGGGCGCTGCGCACCGGCTTCGACATGATCGCCCTGTCGTTCGTCCGCCGCCCGTCCGACGCCGACGTGGTGCGCAACATCATGGAGCAGGAGGCCGTCCGCCTCCCGCTGCTCGCCAAGATCGAGAAGCCGCAGGCCGTCGACCGGCTGCCCGAGATCGTCGAGGCGTTCGACGGCATCATGGTCGCCCGCGGCGACCTCGGCGTCGAGCTGCCGCTGGAAGACGTGCCGATCGTGCAGCGGCGCATCATCGAGCTGTGCCGCGAGAAGGCCCGCCCGGTCATCGTCGCCACCCAGATGCTCGACTCGATGATGAGCGCGCCCCGCCCCACCCGCGCCGAAGCCTCCGACGTGGCCTACGCGGTCATGGACGGCGCCGACGCGGTCATGCTGTCGGGCGAGACCTCGGTCGGCAACTACCCGATCGAGTCCGTCTCCACGATGGACCGCATCGCCTGCGCCGCGGAGAAGTCCTGGCTGCAGGCCACGCACACGCTGGAGCGCATGCCGGAGACCACCGGCGGCGCCATCGCGCGGGCCGCGGCCGAGGTGGGCGCGATCGTGGGGGCCAAGGCGCTGGTGGCGTTCACGATGTCGGGGGAGACGGCGCGGCGGCTGGCCCGCTACCGGTCGCCGATCCCGCTGCTGGCCTTCACCTCGGCGCCGCACGTGCGGGGGCAGTTGTCGCTGACGTGGGGGGTGGAGACGTTCCACGTGCCGTTCGTGCACCACACGGATGACATGGTGCGGCAGGTGGAGGCGTCGCTGCTGTCGCTGGGGCGGCTGGAGAAGGGCGACAAGGTCGTCATCGTGGCGGGCTCCCCTCCCGGCACCCCGGGCTCCACCAACGCCCTCCGCGTCCACACGATCGGCTCCGCGGTCTCACACGCGCAGTGATCCTCTACGCGGCCCGCTGCCCGCCGTAACCCTTGGAACGGCCGCTGACCCTGGCGGCAGGTCCATCTTTTACGCGGTGTCGTGGCCGGCCACCCGCCGCAGCCCCCTGAGGGCCCTCCAGGAAACGGCCGCTGACCCTTCAGCGGCCGGGCGCCGTAACGGCGCGTCCTGTGGGCCCTCTTCGTGGTTTTTCTTGGGGTCCCGCGTCAGTTGGCGTGCAGGGCGGCGTTGAGTTCGATGCGGTCGCCCTTGCGGGAGACGGCCTCCACCGCGCCCGACTGCGAGTTGCGGCGCAGCAGGATGCCGTTCGAGCCCGACAGCTCGGCCGCCTTCACCACCGTGCCGTCGGGCAGGGCCACCTTCGTGCCCGCCGTCACGTACAGGCCCGCCTCCACCACGCAGTCGTCGCCCAGCGAGATGCCCAGGCCCGAGTTGGCGCCCAGCAGGCAGCGCTCGCCGACCGAGATGACCTGCTTGCCGCCGCCCGACAGGGTGCCCATGATCGAGGCGCCGCCGCCCACGTCGGAGCCGTCGCCCACGACCACGCCGGCCGAGATCCGGCCCTCGACCATCGAGGTGCCCAGCGTGCCGGCGTTGAAGTTCACGAAGCCCTCGTGCATGACGGTGGTGCCACTGGCCAGGTGGGCGCCCAGCCGGACCCGGTCGGCGTCGGCGATCCGGACACCCGAGGGCAGCACGTAGTCGACCATGCGCGGGAACTTGTCCACCCCGTACACCGCCACCGCCCCCCGGGCCCGCAGCCGCAGCCGCGTCAGCTCGAAGCCGGGCACCGGGCACGGGCCGAAGTTGGTCCACACGACGTTGGCCAGCAGGCCGAAGATCCCGTCGAGGTTGACCCCGTGCGGCTGGACCAGGCGGGCGGAGAGCAGGTGCAGGCGCAGGTAGGCGTCGTGGGCGTCCACGGGTGCCTCGGAGAGCTTGGCGATGCCGGTGCGCACCGCCACGACCTCCACACCCCGGGCCGCGTCGTCGCCCGCCAGCGCGAAGAGCTCGGCCGCCTCGCCGGTCTCACCGGCGGTGAGCCGCTGGGTGCCCGAGTGGGGCGCGTCGCCCAGTCGCGGGGCGGGGAACCAGGTGTCGAGTACGGTGCCGTCGGCGGCGATGGTGGCGAGGCCGACGCCGAAGGCGCCGGTCGAAGTGGGATCGATAGCAGTCACGAGCCCAAAAATACCGGTCCGGGGGTCAGCCCAGAGAGCCCAGGTCGGCCGAGAGCCAGCGTTCGGGCCGCATCCTGAAGGTCACGAGCACGTTGAGGTCCGAGCCGGCCACGTAACCGTCCACGGCGTCGGGCGGCAGGTAGCGGCCGGAGATGCGGGTCAGGTCCTCCAGTGTCGTCGGTCCTGACCGGATGACCGGCCCCTCGACCGAGACGTACCGGTAGGTCGGGCTCGCCCGCTGCACCAGGACCGCGAACCGGCCCGCCTTCGCGATCAGCTTGGCCTTCAGCGAATCGCCGTCGGTCAGGAACCTGATCTCGCCGCCGGGGCTGTAGTCGTACCAGACGGGCACGGTCATGGGTGCCCGGCCCGCACCCGCCTCCACGGCCAGGCTCGCGATGTGCGGCTCCGCCAGGAACGCCTCCCGCGCCGCAACGCTCAACGGCATGCCGCCCACCCCCGTATTCATCGATCTTGAAACGGTCATTCCCGGTGGGAGCGATCCCGAAAAGTCCCACCACCACAGGGAACCCTTCGACGACACGAACCCCAGCCGTCAGCCCGTCCCACGAACAGCGGCCCGTGCAACACCGGTGTCCGTGGTGCCAGCGGCGGTCTGGGCGGCCCTCGCGTTCGTCGTGCCGCCTGTGGCCCGTGTGATGACCGTGCCAGCCGTGCTGACGGCGGCCTGGGCAGCGGCCGTGATCGCCGTGCCGACGGCTGCATGCGCGGTGATCGGGTCCGTCGTGTCGGTGGTCGCTTGGGCGGCGACCGTGACCGCTGTGCTGACGAACGCGGCCAGTGCTCGTGACCGTGCCTGCTCCGACCAGGCCAGCACCATCGTCGTCGGTGGCGCGTCGAGGACGGGCACGCAGGTCAGATCTCGCCGCACCTGGTCACTGACCGACTCCGGCGCCACGGCGATCAACCGGCCCAGCGCCACGAGCTGCATCAGCGACGAAGGATCCGTGATCTCCGGATGCTGCCGGGGCCAGCACGGCGTCGGGTCGGCGTCGAGGTCGGCCAGGTGGACGAAGGGCCGCCGTGCCAGCCGGTGCCCCGCGGGCATGACGGCCACGTTCCCCTCCACCCGCAGCGGCTCACTGTCGAATCCCGTCAGGTCCTCGTACGGCGTGTGCAGGAACGCCACGTTCGCCGTCCCCTCCCGCACCAGCCGCGCCCGCTCCGCCACCCCGCACAGCGCCGGCTCCACCTCCACGGCGTCGGGATGCGCCTGGTAGGCGGCGAGAATGGCGGGCAGCAGCCCGGCGTCGCCGCCCGGCTTCAGCGCCACCACCAGCACGGGATCCACCCGCCCGGCCCGCCGTGTGCGCGCCGTCGCGGCCGTCACCGCGTCCAGGACGTGGGCCGCCTCCCTCACCAGCACCTCGCCCGCCGGGGTCAGCGACACCCCACGGCTGGACCGCTCGAACAGCCGCACCCCGAGTCGCCGCTCCAACCGCTGGATGGCCCTGGAGAGCGGTGGCTGCGCCATCCCCAGCCGCGCGGCCGCCCGCCCGAAGTGCAGTTCCTCCGCGACTGTGGCGAAATAGGTGAGCTCGCGCGTCTCCATACCTTCAGGGTATGGCCGGCCACTCATTCGGTGTTGGCCCGCCGGACGGCCCCGGTGATGTGCTTTGTGGCATGACCGAAAAGACCACCGCCCTGGTGACGGGGGCGAACAAGGGCATCGGCTACGAGGTGGCGGCCGGACTCGCGGCGAGAGGCATGACGGTGCTCCTGGCCTGCCGCGACCGGAACCGCGGCGAGCAGGCCGCCACCCGCCTCCGCACCGAGGCCGTCGCCCGGCCGCGTGCCACGGAAGAGGATCGGCTGCGCGCCGAGGCTGCCGATCGGTCGCGTGCCACGGAAGCCGACTGGCCGCGTGTCACGAACGCCGATCGGCTGGGTGTCACGGGAGTCGACGTTCGGCCGATCGTTCTCGATGTCACCGACCCCGCCTCGATCGAGGCCGCCATCGCCCCGCTCACCCGCCTGGACGTGCTCGTCAACAACGCGGGCGTCTCCGGCCCGACCGGTGAGCCGCCGAGCGCGACGAGTGCGGCGACGGTCAGGGAGGTCTTCGAGACGAACGTGTTCGGCGTCCTCATGCTCACCAACGCCGTCCTCCCCCTGCTCAGACGCTCACCCATGGCCCGGATCGTGAACGTCTCCAGCGGCGTAGGCTCCATGGCCCACCACAGCGACCCCGGCCACTACATGTCGGCCCTGCCCCCATCGGCGGTCTATCCGCCGTCGAAGGCCGCGCTCAACGCCCTCACCGTGCAGTACGCCAAGGAGCTGCGCAAAGACGGCATCCTGGTCAACGCCGCGACCCCGGGCGCCTGCGCCACGGACTTCACCAAGGACCTGCCGTTCGCCATCACCCGCACGGCCGCGCAGGGCGCCGCCATCATCATCGAACTGGCCACGCTGGACGCCGGCGGCCCGACGGGCGGCTTCTTCGACGAGCTGGGCACAGTGCCCTGGTGAGGGAAGGTGCCGGAAGCGGGATTCGAACCCGCACGCCCTTTCGAGCAGACGCTTTTGAGGCGTCCATGTCTGCCATTCCATCATTCCGGCTGATGTAGTCGGATATGTCCGGCTACGGGCCGCATCCTACCGCTGAAGTTGATCAGCTGAAGGGTGCCAGCGTGGATCTAATCTACCGGACGTCTGTACTCTTCTGCTCGTGAGTACGCAGCGGCGAGTAGTGATCGCGGAAGACGAGGCCCTGATCCGCCTCGACCTCAAGGAGATGCTCCAGGAGGACGGCTACGTCGTCGTGGGCGAGGCCGGTGACGGCGAGCAGGCGATCCAGCTGGCCGCCGAGCTGAGGCCCGACCTCGTCATCCTGGACGTGAAGATGCCCGTCCTCGACGGCATCTCGGCGGCCGAGCGCATCGTGTCCGAGCGGATCGCCCCCTGCCTCATTCTGACCGCCTTCTCCCAGCGTGATCTGGTCGAGCGGGCCAGGGACGCCGGGGCGATGGCCTACCTGGTCAAGCCGTTCACGAAGGCGGATCTGGTGCCGGCGATCGAGATGGCGGTCAGCAGGCACGAGGAGATGGTCGCGCTGGCGGCCGAGGTGTCGAGCCTGTCGGAGCGGCTGGAGACCAGGAAGCTGGTCGAGCGGGCCAAGGGACAGCTGATGGCGCAGCACGGCTGGAGTGAGCCGCAGGCGTTCAGATGGATCCAGAAGGCGTCGATGGACCGGCGGCTGAGCATGCGCGAGGTTGCCCAGATCGTTATCGACGACGCTGCGGAGCGATCCTGAAAAATCCCTTTACCAGGTGATTCAGCCCGGTGGGTTGTGGTGCGGTCACGACTGCGCATCCAACCGGCTTCGGGTGCTGTTGCGGGCGGCGTCCCGGCGCGTAACTGATGGGCGGACGGAAGGTCCGCTCATCTGGAACGGAGACGCTTTCGATGATCCGCAATTCCCACGCGCCGCTCGTCGCGATCGTGGCCTGCCTGGCGCTGGCGGCGTGTGCGGGCGGCGGCACGACCGCCGCTCCTGACGCCACGGGCCCGGCTTCCGTGTCGCCCTCTTCCGCGAAGGGGGACGGCACGCTCGCCATCGGCACGCTGCTGCCGCAGACGGGCTCGCTGGCGTACTTGGGGCCGCCCATGTTCACAGGCGTCGATCTGGCGCTCAAGGAGATCAACGAGGCCGGCGGCGTGCTGGGCAAGCCGGTCACGAAGTCCGACACGGACTCGGGTGACACGACCACGAACATCGCCTCGCAGTCGGTGGACAGGCTGCTGGCGCAGAAGGTGGACGCGATCGTGGGCGCGGCGTCCTCGTCGGTGTCGGAGTCGGTCATCGACAAGATCGTCGGGGCGGGGGTCGTGGAGTTCTCGCCGGCCAACACCTCGGACAAGTTCACCTCGATCAACGACAAGGGGCTGTACTTCCGTACGGCGCCGCCGGACAAGCTTCAGGGGCGGGTCCTGGGGGACCTGGTCGTGTCGGACGGCAACGACACGATCGGGATCCTGGCCATGCAGGACTCATATGGTTCCGGACTGGCCGATCAGGTGACCGAAACCGCCACGGCGGCCGGCGCGACCGTGGTGGAGCGGGTGGACTACGACCCCAAGGCGGCCGACTTCTCCGCCGACGTCGCCAAGATCAAGGCGAAGGACCCGAAGGGGATCGTGCTGATCGGCTTCCAGGAGACCGCGAAGGTCGTCCAGGAGCTGGTCAAGCAGGGTCTGACGGTCGACAAGCACAAGTGGTACATGGTGGACGGCAACATGTCGAACACCAACTTCGTCAGGGCGCCCAAGGGCACGCTGAAAGGAGTCAAGGGCACGGTGCCGGGGGCCGCGGCGCCCGGAGAGTTCCAGAAGCGGCTGCTGGCGGTCAACGAGAAGCTGACCGAGTACACGTACGCGGCGGAGTCGTACGACGCCGTGACGCTCGTCGCCCTCGCGGCCGAGGCGGCCAAGGACGACGCGGGCGCGGCCGTCGCGGCGAAGCTGGTCGAGGTGAGCAAGGGCGGCGAGAAGTGCACTGGCTTCAAGGAGTGCGCCGACCTGCTCAAGGCCAGTAAGGACATCGATTACGAGGGCGTCAGCGGCCCTGTCGACTTCAACGACGTGGGCGACCCGTCGGTGGCGACCATCGGCGTCTACCAGTACGGGGCGAACAACATGTTCAACGCCGCCAAGGCGATCGAATATCGCAAGGGGAGCATCGCGGGCTGATCCCACATTCCGGCCCTGATCCAGAAATTTCGGATCAGGGCCGCATCATGCGCGGGGGTGTCCGTAACTCTCCTGAAACAGACCATTACTATGGGTGTTTGGGACATTACGAATCCGCATAAAAGCCGCGTAAGAACTCCCCATGCCTTCCGGGAAGAGGCATGCTGAGCTCGGAAAACGCAGCGAAGGTCCTTCGCTGAGACAAGGGGGAGTCTCTTCTATGATCCGCATTGCTCCAGCGGGGCGCATGCTGGCCGTCGCGGCCGCGGCGAGCCTGGCCCTGACGGCCTGCGGCGGCGGCGGTGGCGACACCACGGCCCAGCAGTCCGGCTCCGCGGCACCGTCCACGGCCGCCGCCTCGGCGCCGGCGGCGGCGACGGGCGACGGCACGCTGACCCTTGGCACGGTGCTGCCGCAGACCGGTTCGCTGGCGTTCCTCGGGCCGCCCGAGTTCGCCGGTGTGGACCTGGCCGTCAAGGAGATCAACGAAGCCGGAGGCGTCCTCGGCAAGCCGGTCACCAAGGTCCACACGGACTCGGGTGACACGACCACGAACATCGCCTCGCAGTCGGTGGACAAGCTGCTGGCGCAGAAGGCCGACGCCATCATCGGCGCCGCCTCCTCGTCGGTGTCGGAGTCGATCATCGACAAGATCACCGGTGCCGGCGTGGTGCAGTTCTCGCCCGCCAACACCTCCGACAAGTTCACCACGATCAGCGACGGCGGGCTCTACTTCCGCACCGCGCCCCCGGACAAGCTCCAGGGCCGCGTGCTGGGCGACCTGGTCGTCGCCGACGGCAACGACACCGTCGGCATCCTGGCCATGCAGGACTCGTACGGCTCCGGCCTGGCCGACCAGATCACCAAGACGGCCGAGGAGGGCGGCGCCAGCGTCGTCGAGCGGGTCGACTACGACCCCAAGGCCGCCGAGTTCTCCGCCGACGTCGCCAAGATCAAGGCCAAGAACCCGAAGGCGGTCGTGCTGATCGGCTTCGAGGAGGGCGCCAAGGTCGTCGCGGAGCTGGTCAAGCAGGGGCTGAGCGCCGACAAGGTGAAGTGGTACATGGTGGACGGCAACATGTCGAACACCAACTACCTGAAGATGCCCAAGGGCACCCTCAAGGGCGTCAAGGGCACCATTCCCGGCGCCGAGGCTCCCGAGGACTTCAGGAAGAAGCTCCTGGCGGTCGACGCCAAGCTCGACGACTTCACCTACGCGGCGGAGTCGTACGACGCGGCGAACCTCATCGCCTTGGCTGCCGAGGCGGCCAAGGACGACACGGGCAAGTCGATCGCGGCCAAGCTGCCCGAGGTGAGCAAGGGCGGCGAGAAGTGCAAGACCTTCAAGGAGTGCGCCGACCTGCTCAAGGACGGTAAGGACATCGACTACGACGGCATCAGCGGTCCGGTCGAGTTCGACGCCGCGGGCGACCCGGCCGTGGCCACGATCGGCGTCTACCAGTACGGCGACGACAACAAGTACCCCGGCAAGGCCCTGGAGTACCGCACCGGCAAGATCGAAGGCTAACCGGCGGGCAGACCGCACACCCGCATCGCGTACGCCGTCAGACGCTCCTGCAGCGGCTCTGGCGGCGTCACGATGACGACGCGCTCCTCGCCGCCGTCGATGCTGGCCCGCACGGGGAACAGGAAGGCCTTCTTGGCCTCCGCGAACGCGTGCGGGTCACAGCGGCCGGGGGTGAGCTCGATGGGCACCTCCAGCCGCCGCGCCCCGGCCTCCAGCACGCCCAGGGGCCGCTCCTTGGGCGTGGCGATGTAGTGCGTGGTGCCGGCCACGTCGTTGAGCGTCACCGCGCCGGGCCCGCGCCTGGTGACCACGAGGTCGCCCCGCATCACCTTGCCCGACTCCTTCCACTCCGGGCCGAACTCGATGCTCGCCGCCTGCTTGATCAGGAACTCCGAGCATTCGTCGCGCAGCAGCCTGGCCAGCAGCGGATCGGGGTGCGGCACCGTGAAGACCACCCTGCGCGGCGGCTCGGAGCCGGTGCTGAGATGGGCCACGACCGTCGCGGGCCGCACCTCGGGCAGCCCCCGCGGGGAGCAGACGGCGGCGCCGTACGGGATGCGCAGGTCCGTACGCTCGGTCTTCTTGATGACCGCGTCGGTGCGCCGCGCGGGCAGCGTGGCGAAAGACGGCGTCACGAGCTGGACGTCGGCAAAACGGACCGGCGTCTCACCGGTATTGCGGACGGCCACCTGAAGCGCGTGCGCCGGCTCGTCGGAGCGCCATTGCGCCAGTGAGACCGAGACCCCGGCCGGCGGAGCGGCGGACGGAGAGGCGCCCGTCGCGCCCGAATCGCAACCGGCGAGAAGGACCGCCATAACGAGGGAGAGCGTAATGCGCTTCACTCGTCGCACAGTAAGTGTCCCTGCCCAGGTCCCGTAAGTTGAGGAGTGATTACGACTCAGCATCCAAGTGCCGACAGTTCACCTGAGCATCTGGTTGGAGCGTGCTCGCTTTTTATAACGTTTCCGTCATTCGATCGGGAACGTTCGGCGGTGCTGACGTATCCCGGCCTGGAATGAAGGAGACACTTCATGATCCGCATTGCTCCCGTGGGGCGGGCGCTGGCTGTCGTGGCTGCCACCAGCCTGGCCCTGACAGCCTGCGGTGGTGGCGGTGACACCGCTACGCAGACTTCCCCAAGTGCCGCGCCTGCCTCGTCGGCACCGGCGGCAAAGGGCGACGGCGTCCTCACCCTTGGCACGCTGCTCCCGCAGACCGGGTCTCTGGCGTTCCTCGGCCCGCCCGAGTTCGCCGGGGTCGACCTCGCGCTCAAGGAGATCAACGAGGCCGGGGGCGTGCTCGGCAAGCCTGTCGCCAAGTTCGACACGGACTCGGGCGACACGACGACCAACATCGCCTCGCAGTCGGTGGACAAGCTGCTGGCGCAGAAGGCCGACGCCATCATCGGCGCCGCCTCCTCGTCGGTGTCGGAGTCGGTGATCGACAAGATCACGGGTGCCGGCGTGGTGCACTTCTCGCCCGCCAACACCTCCGACAAGTTCACCACGATCGAGGACAAGGGTCTCTACTTCCGCACCTCGCCGCCGGACAAGCTGCAGGGCCGCGTGCTCGGTGACCTGATCGTGGCGGACGGCAACGACACGGTCGGCATCCTCGCGATGCAGGACTCGTACGGCACCGGCCTGGCCGACCAGGTCCAGAAGACGGTCACCGACGGCGGTGCCGAAGTCGTCGAGCGCGTCGACTACGACCCCAAGGCCGCCGACTTCTCGGCCGACGTGGCCAAGCTCAAGGCCAAGAACCCCAAGGGCATCGTGCTGATCGGCTTCGAGGAGACCGCCAAGGTCGTCCAGGAGCTGGTCAAGCAGGGCCTGCCGGCCAGCAAGCACAAGTGGTACATGGTGGACGGCAACACGTCCAACACGAACTACATCAAGATGCCCAAGGGCACGCTCGACGGCGTCAAGGGCACCATCCCCGGTGCCGCGGCTCCCGAGGACTTCCAGAAGAAGCTCCTGGGCGTCAACAGCAAGCTCGAGGACTTCAGCTACGCCCCCGAGTCCTACGACGCCGCCAACCTGGTCGCGCTGGCCGCCGAGGCCGCCAAGAGCGACGCGGGCACCGACATCGCGACCAAGCTGGCCGAGGTCAGCAAGGGCGGCGAGAAGTGCACCAACTTCAAGGCCTGCGTCGACCTGCTGAAGGCCGGCAAGGACATCGACTACGAGGGCGTGAGCGGCCCGGTCGAGTTCAACGACGCCGGTGACCCGGCCGTCGCCACCATCGGTATCTACCAGTACGGCGACGACAACAAGTACGCCACCAAGGCGCTCGAGTACCGCACCGGCAACATCGCCGGCTGAGCAGTAAGCAGAAAAAAGGGCCCGGTCACCACGACCGGGCCCTTTTCATGTCATTCGCACCCGGCCACGATCTGGTCGGCCGCACCCCGGTAGCGCTTCAGCAGCGCCACCTGCCGCTCCCGCGGCACGTCGTTCCTGGAAAGCCCCTCAGTCGTCTCCTCAATGGTCTCTACGGCCCCGCGGAGCGAATCGGGCAGCCGGGTGCCGAACTGCAGCGTGATGCCGCGTACCTCCGACAGACGGCCGATCACGGCGTCCTCGAAGTTCTGCGCCTCTTCCTGCCCCTTCGGCTTCAGCATCAGGCCCGCGTACCCGATGGAGGAGACCACACGGGCGCACGGGCTGTCGGTGGCGTCGCCGCCCGTGCTGTACCGGTCCGCCGAGGAGGCGTCGTCCTGGCAGCCGGCGAGCAGGAAGGGCAGAATGAGCGCGGCTGTCGCCAAACGTTTCACATCAGTCATTAAAAAACGGAGAAGGGGCCCGTGGGGAGCCCCTTCTCCGTTCTGAGACGACCTGGTTACGCTTTGGCCAGCGTGCCGAGATAGAGCTCGATGACCTTGGGGTCGTTGGCGAGCTGCTGCCCGGTGCCGGTGTAGGCGTTGCGGCCCTGGTCGAGCACGTAGCCGCGGTGGCAGATCTGCAGGCAGCGCCGCGCGTTCTGCTCCACCATGATGACCGTCACGCCGGCCTTGTTGATCTGCTGGGCCTGGATGAACACCAGGTCCTGCAGCTTGGGCGACAGACCGGCCGACGGCTCGTCGAGCAGCAGCACCGAGGGCTCGGTCATGAGCGCCCTGGCCATGGCCACCATCTGCCGCTCACCGCCGGACAGGGAGCCGGCGCGCTGCTTGCGCCGCTCCTTGAGCGCGGGGAACAGCTCGGCCACGAACTCGAAGCGCTCCTTGAACTTCTTCGGCACCTGGAAGGCGCCCATTTCGAGGTTCTCCTCGATGGTGAGGCTGGGGAAGACGTTGTTGGTCTGCGGCACGTAACCGACGCCCCGCGCGACAAGCGAGTGCGCCTTCATGTTCGTGATGTCCTCACCCTTCAGCAGGACCTTGCCGCTGCGGATGTTGACCAGCCCGAACATGGCCTTGAGCAGGGTCGACTTACCGGCGCCGTTGGGGCCGATGATGCCGATCAGCTCGCCGTCCCCCACGTAGAGGTCGGAGTTGTTGAGGATGTTGACGCCCGGCAGGTAGCCCGCGATCAGCTCGTCGCACCGCAGCACGGCGTTCTCGGCCCCTGCCAGGTGGGCGCTGCGGTCGATGACCGCCGCCTTCGACTCGACCGGCGCTTCGTCGGCGCTCACTTCTGCGTCTCCTCTTCGATCTCGGCCTCCAGAGCGGCCTCGGCCTCGTGGAGCTGGGCCTCGAGCTCGCTCTCCGACAGCGGGGCGTCGTGGTGGGCGCCCAGGTAGGCGTCGATCACGCGCTCGTCGGACATGATCGTCGAGGGCGGGCCCTCGGCGATGACCGCACCCTGCGCCATGACGATCACCCAGTCGCTGATGTCGCGGACCATGTCCATGTCGTGCTCCACGAACAGCACCGTCATGCCCTGCTCGCGCAGGTCCTTGACGTGGCCGAGCAGCGACTGCGTCAGCGCCGGGTTCACCCCGGCCATCGGCTCGTCGAGCATGACCAGCTCGGGATGGACCATGAGCGCGCGGGCCATCTCCAGCAGTTTACGCTGGCCGCCGGACAGCGACCCGGCGAAGTCGTCGCGCTTGGCGTCGAGCTTGAACCGGGCCAGCAACTCCTCGGCCCGCACCGTGATCTCGTCCTCCTGACGGCGCCAGGTGGACGGGATGAGGGCCCGCCAGAAGTTCTCGCCCTTCTGCTGCTGCGCGCCCAGGCGCATGTTCTCCAGCACCGTCAGGCGCGACAGCGCCTTGGTGAGCTGGAAGGTGCGCACCATGCCGGAGCGCGCCACCTTGTGCGCGGGCACGCCGTTCATGGAGCGCCCGTTGAACGTCCAGGCGCCGGAGTCGGCCTTGTCGAACCCGGTGAGCTGGTTGAAGAACGTGGTCTTGCCCGCCCCGTTGGGCCCGATCAGCGCGGTGATGGAGCCGCGCTGGATCTCGACGTGGTCCACCTCGACGGCGGTGAGCCCGCCGAAGCGGCGCACCACGTTGTCCACCACGAGGATGGGGTCGGGCTTCGGCACGCCGGGCTCGCGGGCCAGGTCCTTGAACGCGGCCAGCGCCTCGGACTTGCGGTTGGTCGATACGGTCTCAGCGTGCATCGATTGCTATCTCCCTCTTGTCACCGAAGATGCCCTGTGGCCGGAAGATGAGCAACAGGATCAGGCCGAGACCGACCAGGATCCAGCGCATGGCGCCGACCTGGTTGGTGTCCATGAACGTGATGATCCCGGCGCCGACCGCCTCGGACATCACACCGTAGATGAGCACCAGCAGCACCCAGAAGAGGCTCGCGCCGACGACGGGGCCGAGCACGCGCGCCGCGCCACCGAGGATGAGCATCGTGTACATGTAGAAGGTCGTCTCGGTGCCGAACACGTCGGGCTGCACCGAGGCGTAGGCCAGGCCGTAGATGAAGCCGCCGAGCGAGCCGATGACGCCGCCCAGGATGAGCGACTGCATCTTGTACGAGAACACGCTCTTGCCGAGGCTGCGCACCGCGTCCTCGTCCTCGCGGATGGCCTTGAGCACGCGGCCCCAGGGACTCTTCATCAGCAGGTAGACGATGAAGCAGCACAGCGCGATCAGCAACCAGCCGACGGTCAGCACCCAGAGCGTGCGGTGGCCGTAGAACAGCGGCACGGGACCGAGGTTGAAACCGTATTCACCCTCGGGGAACGGGTTGAGCGCGTAGAAGCCCTCGCTGAAGCCGCGCTGGCCGTCGGAGCCGCCGAAGACTCCCTTGAACTGCACCGAGCGGAAGACGAGCCGGACGATCTCGGCCGCCGCGATGGTGACGATGGCCAGGTAGTCGGCGCGCAGCTGCAGGGTCGGAATGCCCAGCAGGATCGCCAGGATGACGGCGGCGACCAGGCCGACGATGATGCCGACCCAGAACGGCAGGCCCATGACCGTGACCGTGACGGCCAGGCCGTAGCCGGCCACGCCCATGAACGCGGCCTGGCCGAAGTTCAGCAGGCCGGTGTAGCCGAAGTGCACGTTGAGGCCGATGGCGGCCAGCGCGTACAGCACCGTCTCGACGCCCACGGCGGCCTTGAGGGTGGTGCTGATGATCGTGATCCAGTCCATGTTTCCCCCGATCAGCCGATCCGCTCGCGGCGGCCGAGAATGCCCTGTGGCCGGACGAGGAGCACGATGATGAGCACGGCGAGCGCGCCCACGCTCTTGAGCTCCGGCGGCACCCACAGGGTCGAGACCTGGATGAACAGGCCGACCACGAGCGATCCCACCAGGGCGCCGAACGCGGTGCCGAGCCCCCCGAGCGTCACACCGGCGAAGATGAGCAGCAGGATGTCCTGGCCCATCGTGTACTTCAGGTTCTGCGAGAGCCCGAGCATGATGCCGGCCAGCGCGGCGATGGCGCCGCCCGTCGTCCAGATGATCCGGATGACCTGGTCGACGTTGATGCCGGAGGAGGCCGCGAGCGCGGGGTTGTCGGCCACGGCGCGGGCCGCCTTGCCCGTGCGGGTGCGCAGCAGCGCGATGCCGACGATGATGAGGACCAGAAGCTCGACGCCCATGGCCACGAAGTTCTTGGGCGCGGCCGAGATCGGCCCCACCTCGATGCCGGGCTGCGCGGTGTACTGCGCGTAGGCCTCGGTCTGCCCCCCGAAGAAGATCAGGAACACGTAGCGCATGAAGAGCGCGACGCCGATCGAGATGATCATCATGGCGATGATGCCGGTGCCGCGCCTGCGCAGCTGCCCCCAGAACAGACGGTCCTGGAAGTAGCCGAGGACGCCGCCGGCGATGACGGCGATCAGCGCGGCCGGGATGAGATGCAGCCCCATGCCTACGTTGAAGGCATAGGCCAGGATCGCTCCCAGGGTGACCAGCTCGCCGTGGGCGAAGTTGGTCAGGCCGGTGGTGCCGTAGATGAGCGACAGGCCCAGCGCGGCCAGGGCGATGATCAGACCGAGGTTCAGCCCCTCGAAGGTGAGCTGGGCGGCCTGGGTCCAGAAGGTGCTCCCGCCGCCGCCCTCCCCCTGCGTCGGCTGGCCAGGCGCGCTCTTCGGCTGGAGCGCGAACAGGACGGTGGAGCAGTTGCCCTCGTAGACGGTCGGCGTGCGCACGTTGTTGCCACCGCGCACTTCGCTGTTCTGCGGAAGGGAACTGGCGTCCAGGGTGACCTTGTACTTGCCGGGGTCATCGACCTGAACGTCCCACGCGCCTTGTGCGTTGGATGTGACCTCCTTGACGGGTTGTCCGCCCTCGGTGGTCACGGCGATTTTGGCGCCGTTCACTGGCTGGCCTTGGAGTTTGAGTGTGCCCTTCAGTCCTTGGCAGTCAGCCGGGCCCGCGTAGGCGGGACCGGCGAGCAGGAAGATGAGTCCACCCAGAAAGGCCGTGAACGCGATCACGGCTCTGCGCAATGGTGCTCCCTCAAGTTAGGTCAAGGCGGGGTTGTGCCCCTCCATCTCGACACGCGCGCATCGCAGGCACAACTGGGATGCGATGGCGGGAGCTTATTCTGGTCGCGCCCGTTTCAGTATCGTTCGTCACCAATTAGTGACAACTGCGTGTCACTCATGTGAGGAATCAACGACCCTGGTCAGGGGCTAAATCGAGGTAGACGCCTGGCGTCTTGGGGAAACGAATCGATAACGATCGCCGTGATTTCACCTACGAGCCCGCGAGGCGGCCTTTGGGGCCATGTAGGGCTTCCCCGGCCGTACACGTTATCTACTGGGCCTCCCCGCGGGCTCTGCTCGGACAACCGTAGCGACCCGCGGGGCTCACGCGCAAAGGGTCGGCGAAAGTGACCTTTGGGTCAGACGTCGCGCAGCATGCACGTGAGACGCGAGGTGCACACGCGCCGCCCCTCCTCGTCGGTGATCACGATGTCGTACGTTGCCAAAGTGCGACCGCCGTGCAACCTTGTCGCGACCCCCGTGACGTGGCCGGAGGTCGCCGAGCGGTGGTGGGTGGCGTTGATCTCGATGCCCACGGCGATCCGCCCGGCGCCGGCGTGGATGGCCGCCGCCACCGAGCCCAGGGTCTCGGCGAGCACCGCGGAGGCGCCGCCGTGCAGCAGCCCGTACGGCTGGGTGTTGCCCTCGACGGGCATCCGGCCCACGACCCGCTCGGCCCCGGCCTCGACGAACTCGATGCCCATCCGGTCCGCCAGGGTGCCCTGGTGCAGGTCGCCGAGCACGGACGTCTCCAGGGGGTTGGTCTGTGTCAAAGGGACGTCTCCACTCTTCCGAGCTCAGGTTTTCTGTCGGAGACGCAGACTAGGCTGCGTACGTGCCGAAGAGTGAAGTGACCCCCAGCCGCCCGTGCCTGCTGCTGCTTGACGGGCATTCCCTGGCCTATCGCGCGTTCTACGCGCTCAAGGACGCCAACCTGATGACCACCGACGGTCAGCACACCGAGGCGGTCTACGGGTTCACCTCGATGCTGACGAATATTCTGCGCGATGAGCAGCCGACCCACGTGGCGGTGGCCTTCGACAGGTCGGAGCCGACGTTCCGCCACGAGGAATACGCCGAATACAAGGCCAACAGGAGCGAGACCCCCGAGGACTTCCGCGGTCAGATGCAGCTCATCTACGAGCTGCTCGACACGCTGCGCGTCCCGCACCTGTCCAAGGCGGGCTTCGAGGCCGACGACCTCATCGCCACCCTCGCCACGCGCGCGGGCGCGGCGGGGATGAGCGTCCTGATCGTCACCGGCGACCGCGACGCGCTGCAGCTCGTCAACGACGACGTCACCGTGCTCATGACGCGGCGCGGCATCAGCGACATGACCCGGTTCACGCCCGAGGCGGTCGAGGAGAAATACGGTCTCACCCCGGCGCAATACCCCGACTTCGCCGCCCTGCGCGGCGACCCCAGCGACAACCTGCTGAGCATCCCCAGCGTGGGGGAGAAGACCGCGGCCAAGTGGGTGCGCGAGTTCGGCTCGCTGACCGAGCTGGTCGACCGGGTCGACGAGGTCAAGGGCAAGGTCGGCGAGAAGCTGCGCGAGCACGTCGCCCAGGTGCTGATGAACCGCCGGCTCACCGAGCTGCTGCGCGACGTCCCCCTGGAGGTCGACATCGCCGAGCTCACGCAGGGCGCGTGGGACCGCGAGGAGATCAACAAGCTGTTCGACACCCTGCAGATCCGCGGCGAGCTGCGCGAGCGGGTGTTCAAGGTGCTCGGCACCGGCGAGCAGGAGCCCGAGCAGGGCTTCGAGGTCGAGACCGTGATCCTCGGCCCCGACCGCGTCGCCGGCTGGCTGTCCGCGCTGCCCGAGGGCCGCGCCGGGCTCGCGCTCAAGGGCGCCTACGGCAGCGGCACCGGCCGCATCGAGGCCATCGCCATCGCCTCGCCCGACGGCACGGCCGCCCACATCGACCGCGTCAAGCTCACCGAGGCCGACGAGACGGCGCTGCGGGCCTGGCTGGGCGACGCCACCAAGCCCAAGGCCGTCCACGACGCCAAGGGCCCCATCCTGGCCCTCTGGGCGCAGGGCATGGAGCTGTGCGGCCTGAGCTGCGACACCGCCCTGGCCGCCTACCTGGCGATGCCCGGGCAGCGCACGTTCGCGCTCGAAGACCTGGCCAGGCGCTACCTCAACCGCGACCTGCGGGCCGAGGAGGAGCCCAGCGGGCAGGCCGCGCTGTTCGGCGACGACGAGGACGCCCCGGCCAAGGACCTCGCGCTGCGCGCCCACGCCGTGCTCGAGCTGGCCGACTCCCTGGAGACCTTCCTGTCCGGGCGCGGCGGCACCCAGCTCCTGGCCGACGTGGAGCTGCCGCTGCTGTCGGTGCTGGCCGAGATGGAGCGCGCGGGCATCGCCGTCGACAGCGCCTACTTCACCGGCCTGGAGGCCGAGTTCGGGGCCGCGGTCAAGCACGCCGTGGAGGAGGCCCACCGCTCCGTCGGCGAGCAGTTCAACCTGGGCTCGCCCAAGCAGCTCCAGGAGATCCTGTTCACCCGGCTCAACCTGCCCAAGACGAAAAAGATCAAGACCGGCTACAGCACCGACGCCGACCAGCTCGCCTGGCTCGTCACCCAGACCGAGCACGAGCTGCCGACGATCATGCTGCGCCACCGCGACCAGCAGAAGCTGCGCACCACGGTCGAGGGCCTGATCAAGGAGATCGCCGACGACGGGCGCATCCACACCACGTTCAACCAGATCATCGCCGCCACCGGCCGGCTGTCGTCGGAGAAGCCCAACCTCCAGAACATCCCGATCCGCACCGCCGAGGGCCGCCGCATCCGGCAGGGCTTCACGGTCGGCGAGGGTTACGAGACGCTGCTGACCGCCGACTACAGCCAGATCGAGCTGCGCATCATGGCCCACCTGTCGGGCGACGAGTCGCTGATCGCCGCGTTCGAGTCGGGCCACGACTTCCACCAGGCCACCGCGGCCCGGGTGTTCGACCTGCCGCCCGAGCAGATCGACGGCGAGTTGCGGGCCCGCATCAAGGCGATGAACTACGGCCTGGCCTACGGCCTGTCCGACTTCGGGCTGTCCACCCAGCTCAACATCCCGGTGTCCGAGGCGCGGGCGCTGAAGGAGGAATACTTCCAGGAGTTCGGCGGCGTGCGCGACTTCCTCAACGCCATCGTCTCCCAGGCTCGCACCGACGGCTACACCGAGACGATCATGGGCCGCCGCCGCTACCTGCCCGACCTCACCAGCGACAACCGCCAGCGCCGCGAGATGGCCGAGCGGATGGCGCTCAACGCCCCGATCCAGGGCTCGGCCGCCGACATCATCAAGGTCGCCATGCTCAACGTGCGCCAGGCGCTCGGCGAGGAGGGGCTGGCCTCCCGGATGCTGCTGCAGGTCCACGACGAGCTCGTGTTCGAGGTGGTGCCGGGCGAGCTGGAGCGGCTCACACAGCTCGTACGCGACCAGATGAACGCGGCCTACCACCTGAGGGTCCCGCTGGAGGTCTCCGTGGGCGTGGGACGCACCTGGGAGGACGCGGGCCACTAGGGGCTCAAGGCCGCTTCCCGGGAGGTTCTGCACTAGCCTGGACACCCTGTTCCACCGAGCGGCCCGGGAGTTCTGTGCGGATATCAGCGTCCCTCACGCGGATCATCGGCATCGCGAACGTGGTGGTGGTAACAGTCGCCATCGCGGGGCTGAGCCTCATGCCGTCGGAGAGCCGCCCGCACGCCAAGCCGAAGGACGTGGCCAAGGTCCAGGGCGGCGAGCCGTCGCCCGCCCCGACCCTGGCCCCCGTCGGTGAGCCGCCCGGGGTCGTGGCCACGCCCGAGTTCGCCCGGCAGGTGAAGGCCAACGAGGTCGGGCTGGTGCCGGTCCTGATGTACCACCGGATCCTCGCCAAGCGCCTGGCCTCGCTCGACAGGTCGCCGTCCCAGCTCAGGAAAGAGCTGGAGGAGCTGGCGAAGCAGGGCTACGTGCCGATCACCGCCAAGGAGTTCGCCGCCGGCCGGATCCGGGTGCCGGCGGGGAAGTTCCCGGTCGTGCTGACGTTCGACGACGGGCATCCCAGTCACTTCGCGCTGGACGAGAGCGGCAACCCGCGGCCCGACACGGCCGTGGGGGTGATTCAGGAGGTGTCCAGGAAACACCCGTCGTTCCGGCCGGTGGCCACGTTCTGGGTCAACAGGGAGCCGTTCGGGCTGCGCGACCACGAGTCGCAGGCGGCGGCCGTGCGGTGGCTGGTCGACCACGGCTACGAGGTGGCCAACCACACCTGGCGCCATCCCAACCTGCGGGTGCTGCGCAAGAAGAAGGTCAGCGAGCAGATCGTCAGGATCGAACGCCTGCTCAAGAAACTCGGCGCGCCGCCCTCCGAGACCATCGCGCTGCCGTACGGGTCGATGCCGCGTCCCAAGAAGGCCGCCCGCACCGGATCATGGGACGGCAGCCGGTATGATTTCACCGGCGTGTTCCTCGCCGGAGCCGAGCCATCGGTTTCGCCCTACGCGAAAAAATTCGACCGCGGGGCGATCCAGCGGATCCAGAGCAACGGCAAGAAGGGCGAGTGCCGCAAGTGGTGCTCGCAATACTGGCTGGAGTGGCTGCGCAAGCACCCCAGTGAGCGCTATGTCAGCGACGGTGATCCGGAGCGGATCTCCATCCCGGAGGAACTTCGAGGTAATATCGGCGCCAAACGGGGGCTCCAGGTGAACAGCTATTGACTTCTCCCCGGATTGACCTCCCGACGATGGTCTCATATGCTGATCGCTGCGTTGTGGGCTCGCGCGCGCCTCAGACGGAGCGGGCTCGCGCTCGGTCACGTCGATGTCGTAATTGCTCGGCTTGATGCGGAAGAGGGCCTGCTGCGCATCCGCCACATCGACATCCTGTCCGCGTTCGGAGCAATTCCACACATGACGTCCAGCACTGAGGCCACCTCGAGCACCCCGCAGGTAGCGGTCAACGACATCGGGTCCGAGGAAGCCTTCCTCGCCGCGATCGATGAGACCATCAAGTACTTCAACGACGGCGACATTGTCGAAGGAACCGTCGTCAAGGTCGATCGAGACGAGGTCCTTCTCGATATCGGCTACAAGACCGAGGGTGTCATCCCCTCGCGTGAGCTTTCCATCAAGCACGATGTCGACCCTGCTGACGTCGTGGAAGTCGGCGAACACGTCGAAGCCCTCGTTCTCCAGAAGGAGGACAAGGAGGGCCGGCTGATCCTGTCCAAGAAGCGTGCTCAGTACGAGCGCGCCTGGGGCACGATCGAGAAGATCAAGGACGAAGACGGCATCGTCACCGGTACGGTCATCGAGGTCGTCAAGGGTGGTCTCATCCTTGACATCGGCCTGCGTGGCTTCCTTCCGGCGTCCCTGGTCGAGATGCGCCGTGTCCGCGATCTGCAGCCGTACGTCGGTCGCGAGCTCGAAGCCAAGATCATTGAGCTCGACAAGAACCGCAACAACGTGGTCCTGTCGCGCCGCGCCTGGCTTGAGCAGACGCAGTCGGAGGTTCGCCAGACGTTCCTCAACACCCTCCAGAAGGGTCAGGTCCGCAAGGGCGTCGTCTCCTCGATCGTCAACTTCGGTGCGTTCGTGGACCTCGGCGGCGTCGACGGTCTGGTCCACGTGTCCGAGCTGTCCTGGAAGCACATCGACCACCCTTCCGAGGTTGTCGAGG
Source organism: Nonomuraea solani (assembly GCF_900108335.1). GTDB lineage: Bacteria > Actinomycetota > Actinomycetes > Streptosporangiales > Streptosporangiaceae > Nonomuraea > Nonomuraea solani. Next base: position 180,477 of record NZ_FNVT01000005.1, on the reverse strand, counting down.
TCGGCCAGGAGGTCACGGTCGAGGTCCTCGACGTCGACATGGAGCGCGAGCGCGTCTCCCTGTCGCTCAAGGCCACTCAGGAAGACCCGTGGCAGCAGTTCGCCCGCACCCACCAGATCGGCCAGGTCGTTCCGGGCCGCGTCACCAAGCTGGTGCCGTTCGGTGCGTTCGTCCGGGTCGAGGAGGGCATCGAGGGCCTGGTCCACATCTCCGAGCTGGCCGAGCGCCACGTGGAGATTCCGGAGCAGGTCGTCCAGGTCGGCGACGAGATCTTCGTGAAGATCATCGACATCGACCTCGACCGTCGCCGCATCAGCCTCTCGCTGAAGCAGGCCAACGAGGGTGTCGGCACCGAGGTCGAGTTCGACCCGACCCTCTACGGCATGGCGGCGACCTACGACGACCAGGGCAACTACATCTACCCCGAGGGCTTCGACTCGGAGACCGGTGAGTGGCTCGAGGGCTTCGACAAGCAGCGTGAGGAGTGGGAGCGGCAGTACGCCGAGGCTCAGACCCGCTTCGAGGCGCACCGCAAGCAGATCGAAGAGGCCCGCAAGGCCGAGGCCGAGGCCGGGGAGGCGGCTCCGTCGTCCTACAGCGGCGAGACGCAGCCCCAGCAGGGCGGCTCCTCGTCGTCGTCGGCTCCGGCCAGTGGCGCCCTCGCCTCTGACGAGGCGCTGGCGGCTCTGCGCGAGAAGCTGGCCGGCGGCCAGAGCTGAGGCTCTGTCCTGAGGCGTAGCTAGTTTTCCGAAAGGCCCCGCACGGCACACCGTGCGGGGCCTTTCGCATGCCCGGGGCCCTTCGGTCAATCGGGCTACGAATGCGGAACGAACCTTGCCGCATTCGTGTCTACGGTTTCGTTCATGGACGAGATCACACCTTTTCGTATCGACATTCCGCAGGCCGACCTCGACGACCTCCGGGAGCGGCTGCGGCGTACCAGGTGGGCCGCGCAGTTGCCCGGCGGGTGGGGACGGGGCGTGCCCGTGGCCTACCTGCGGGAGCTGGCCGAATACTGGGCCGACGGGTTCGACTGGCGGGCGCGGGAGGCCAGGCTGAACGCCTTTCCGCAGTTCACCACCCGCATCGATGGGCAGGACGTGCATTTCCTGCACGTACGCTCGCCCGAGCCGGACGCGGTGCCGCTGATCATGACGCACAGCTGGCCGAACACGATCGCCGAGTTCCTCGACGTCATCGGGCCGCTCACCGACCCGCGCGGCCACGGGCTCGACCCCGCCGTCGCCTTCCACGTCGTGGCGCCGTCCCTGCCCGGATTCGCGTTCTCGCGGTTCCCCGAGCCCGCCGACGAGCGGCCGTGGAGCATCGACCGGGTGGCCCGCACCTGGGCCGAGCTGATGCGCCGGCTCGGGTACGACCGGTACGGCGCCCAGGGCAACGACGCCGGGGCGCTCGTCACGCCGAGGCTGGCCGCGCTGGACGGCGAACACGTCATCGGCTCGCTCATCACGGCCGGGCTCGGCATTCCCACGGGCGACCCGGCGGACTTCGAGGGCGCGACCGAGGAGGAGCTGAAGACGCTGGAGGAGATGTCCGAGTGGATGTCGGGCGGCAGCGGCTACGGGCCGTACCTGGCCGCCAGGCCGCAGACGCTCGCGTACGGGTTCGCCGACTCGCCGGTCGCCCAGCTTGCCTACCTGGTGGAGCGGTTCAAGGAGTTCGACGGGTGGGGGTCGGGGGCCGAGCCCATCGACCGCGACCAGGTGCTGACCAACGCCTCCCTGTACTGGCTGACGGACACCGCCGGCTCTTCCTCGTGGACCTACTACGAAGGGGCGGCCGGGCTGCCCGTCGACCAGCGCGAGGTGCCGACCGGGGTGACGCACGGCGGCTCGGCCCTGATGCGGCGCATCGCCGAGCGGGGCAACGACATCGTGTACTGGGGTGAGGCGCACAGCCCCAGCCACATGGTGGCGATGGCGGCGCCGGGGTCGCTGGTGGCGGGCATAAGGGAGTTTTTCCGGATGATCCGCTGAGGGGGCGGCAGATTTTACCCAAGGCTCTTTTGCAAGCCTCTGACCTGCGGGGTTGGAGGTTGAGAGACTGGGCTGCGGCTGTTACACCGACTTCCGGGGGCAACTGCAGTGGGCATGGTTCAGCGACTGACCCAGGTGACGGCCGCACTCATGGCCGCCGTCACCACCACCATCCCAGCCACCGCGGCCACCCCGCCGTCCCAGGCGGCATCCCGGCCACAGGCGGCAACCTGGCCACAGGCGGCAACCTGGTTCCAGACGTCACCCCGGTCCCAGGCCACCCCGCCGGGCCAGACCGGCGAGCCGGTGCGGGCCGCACCGCCGGGACAGGTCGCTCCGCTGGGGCAGGCTGGGCAGCAGGGACCGGCGGAACGGATCGGGCAGTCGGCGCCGTTCGGGCCGTCGGAGCGGGCCGGATCGTCGGGGGCGGTCGTGACGGTGGCGTCGGCCGTGCGGCCCGCGCACCCGCCGTCCTCAGCGTGGTCGCCGCAGGTGGCTTCGCCTGGGTCGGCGGCGCCCGCCGGGTCGGTGGCGTCGGCTGTGCGGTCCGCACGCCCGCCGTCCTCGGTGCGGTGGCCGCAGGTGGCTTCGTCTGGGTCGGCAGTGTCCGCCGGGTCGGTGGTGTGGTTGCCGCAGGTGGCGTTTCCTGGGGTGGCTGGGTTGGGCGTGCCTGCTGGAAGCGGTGTGTCCGCCAAGTCGGGTGAGTGGGGTGGTGTGCAGCCGCCTGGGCCTCGGCCTGGTGGGCGGCGGGGGCTGGGGTGGTGGGACTGCGGGGACGGGTTGCAGTGTGGGCGGCTTTCGGTGCCGGTCGACTGGGCTCGGCCGCGTGGCGAGCGTACCCGGATCGATGTGGCGCGGATGCTCGCGCGGGACCCCGCGCGCAGTCTTGGGGCGCTGGTGGTGAACACCGGGGAAGGGTCGACCATCCAGGGGGTGCGGGCCAGGCCGGACACCGTGAATGAGCTGGCGCGCTGGTTCGATGTGGTGCTCGTCGAGGCGCGGGGGATCGGTGACCGGGGGAGTCCGGCCATGGTGCGGTGTTCGGTGCCGCAGCCCGATCCGCTGCGGTTGCAGCTCATCCCCGGAGCCGCTCAGTGGCGCTCCTACGCCCGTGACAACGCCGCCTATGACCGCAGTTGCCGCATCGCCGCCGGACCCGCCTACGCCGGCCTCACGTCCTGGCAGGTGGCCCACGACCTCGACGCCCTGCGCGCCGCCCTCGGGGAGCCGCGGCTGCGGTACTTCGGGAACTCCTATGGGGCGGTGTACGGGCAGGCGTACCTGGAGCTGTTTCCGCGCCGGGTCGAGCGGATGTACCTGGAGGGCGTGCCCGACCACGGGGAGCCAGGGCTGGGGCGGCGGCTGATCGCCCACGCGCGGGCGATCGAGCGGCAACTGACCTCCTTCCGCGACTGGTGCCGGGGCCGCATGGGGTGTCCGCTGGGCGACGGCGACGCCGTGGCGGTCCTCGACGACCTGCTCGACCGGGCGCCTCTGCCCGCCGGCCCCGGCCGTACGGTGGACGACCGGCGGATCGTGGCGGCGGTGACCGCCGGGCTCGTCCCGGGGCGATGGGGCGAGCTGGCCCACGCCATGGCCGCGGCGGCGGAGGGTGACGCGAGCGCCCTGGCCGTGATGGCGGTCATGGCCCGGCCGGTGGCGCCGGGGACGGTGGCGCGGTCGATGGCGTGCCACGACTTCATGCCCGCCGTGCCCGGTTACCGGCGGTTCCTGGCGATGGAGTCCCGGCTTCGCGAGGTGGCGCCCCGGGTGGGCTGGATGAGCGGCCGCCACGAGATCGCCCGCTGCCTCGGCCTGCGCCAGGGCCCGAGCTGGCCACCCCACCTCCCACGCAAGGACGCGAGGAAGAAGGCGGCGGTGCTGGTGGGGGTGGGGCGGCTGGACACCGTCGCGCCGCCGGCTTCGGCGGCCAGGGTGGCGGGGCGCGTTCCGGGGGGCGTGGTGCTGTGGCATGGTGACGGGCACGGTGCGTACCTGCTCCAGGGCCTGGGCAAGCTGCGCGCCACCTGCCTGCGCGCCCGCGTGCACGACTACCTCGTCAACGGCGCGCTGCCCCCGCGCGGAACGGTGTGCCCGGCGGGTATGGAATAGGCTGCCGTACGTGGTGATCGAACGGGCGGCGACCGCCGACGCGGGTGAGATCCTCACCGTGCAGCGGGCCGCCTACGTGGCCGAGGCCCAGCTCTACGGCGACCCGTTCATCCCGCCGCTGGTCGAGTCACTGGAGCAGGTGCGCAAGGTCATCGAGACCGCCGTCGTGCTCAAGGCGATCGACGACGGCCGGATCATCGGGGCGGTGCGCGGGCGGCTGTCCGGCACGACCTGCCTGGTCGGACGCCTGGTCGTCGTCCCCGACCGGCAGGGTCAGGGGCTGGGCACGGCCCTGCTGAGCGCCCTGCACGAGCGGGTGCCGGAGGCGGAGGCGTTCGACCTGTTCACCGGTCACCTGTCGGCGGGAAACCTGCGGCTCTATCGCCGCCTGGGCTACCGGGAGACGAGCCGTGAGCGGATGGACGACCATCTGACGCTGGTGCACCTGCGCAGGACGCCAGATCGATCCCCTCCTCAGCGGTGATCATGGCGCGGCCCAGGTCGTCGTCCACCCAGTTCCAGCCCCACCGCCACTCCGAGCCCGCCGGGTGCTCGGCGTTGAGGCGGTCGAGCACGGCCTGAAGGGCGGCGGCGGGCACCACGATCTGGTGGTGGCCACGCCAGGGCACGTGCTCGGGCACGCCGATCGGCGGCGTCTGGACGCCGTGCCGCCGCAGCGCCGCCACCACCACGGCCGGGTCCACCTCGAACAGGTGCAGCGGCGTCGGCTCCCTGTCCATCTCGGCGTCGTAGGCCAGGGCGAGCAGCCAGTGCTCCGGCGCGGGCTCGCGCGCGCCCGAGGCGAGGGCCAGGCCGGTCGCGATGCCGAACAGCTTGTGGAAGCTCGGATTGGCGAAGCCGCCCGCCCGGTGGCCGCGCCTCGCGTGGCGGGGCAGGCACTCCAGGGCGCGCGCGTGGTCGAGCCCGGCCTCGGCCAGCACCCGGGCGGCGAGGGAGTCGTCGTTCAGCAGGGCGAGCACCACGTGGGGCGGCCCCACCCAGTCGTCCCCGGCGGCGGCCGCCTGATCATGGGCGGCCCGTACGATCCTGGTGAGCATGCCTCCGATGATGGACCCGTACGGCACGATGGTGGATAGGCTTTGGGCCGTGTTGAAGATTGGGCTCACCGGCGGGATCGGCTCGGGCAAGAGCGAGGTGTCGAAACGGCTCGCGGCCAGGGGCGCCGTCGTGATCGACGCGGACAAGATCGCACGTCAGGTGGTCGAGCCCGGCACGCCCGGGCTGGCGCGGGTGGTGGCCGTGTTCGGGGACGAGGTGCTGCGCCCCGACGGCTCCCTCGACCGGGAGAAACTGGGGTCGATCGTCTTCGCCGACTCCGAGCGGCTGGGCGCGCTCAACGCGATCGTGCACCCGCTGGTGGGGGAGCGGGTCGCGGAGCTGCAGGGGCGGGCGGCCGACGACGCGGTGCTGGTCTATGACGTGCCGCTGCTGGTGGAGAACAAGCTGGCACCCATGTACGACGTCGTCATCGTCGTCGACGCGGCCGACGACGTGCGCATCAGGCGCCTGGCCGAGCACCGTGACATGCCGGAGGCCGACGCCAAGGCCCGCATCGCCGCGCAGGCCGGCCGCGAGGAACGGCTGGCCGCGGCCGACATCGTGATCCCGAATGAGGGCCCGCTGGAGGAGCTCGACGCCCGGGTGGCCGAGGTCTGGGACGAACTGCTGAGGCGTGCCGCCCGCGGTTGACCATTGACGGATATGACCGTCGTCCATGACTATCGGAAATATCGCCCGACCGGATTCTGGAGGGACCGTATATGCCGCGTTTACAACGTTGTAGTGTCGCCCTGGCCATCGCTCTGAGCCTGATCGCACCGGTGGCCCCGGCGAGTGCCGCAGTGGCCCCGGCGAGTGCCGGCGCCGTGGCCGAGGCGAGCGCCGCGGCGACGCAGTCGTTCCGTAACCCGGTCAACGCCGGCGCCGACCCCAGCCTGATGTTCCACAACGGCGACTACTACGTGGCCACCACGCGCGGCGACCGGATCGGCATCTGGAGGTCGCGCAGCCTCGCGACCCTGCTGGCCGCGCCGGAGCAGGTCGTCTGGCGCGACACCGACACCAGCCGCAACACCCAGATGTGGGCCCCCGCCTTCCGCCATGTCGGCTCGCGCTGGTACATCTACTACACCGCCTCCGACGGCGTCGACGCCAACCACCGGATGTACGTGCTGGAGTCCGCGGCCGACGACCCGATGGGCCCGTACAGCTTCAAGGCGAAGATCGCCGACTTCGGCGAGTACGCCATCGACGGCGAGCCGATCACCCATAACGGCCAGTCCTATTTCGTCTGGACCAGCCCGGGGCGCGGCATGGGCGGCCCTCAGCAGCTCTACATCGCCAGGATGAGCAACCCGTGGACCGTCACCGGCGGCCGGGTGGCCATTCCCGCCAACGGCGGCTGCACGGAGGTCCGCGAGGGGCCCACCCCGCTCTACCGCAACGGCAGGACGTTCCTGACCTACTCCACCTGCGACACCGGCAAGCCGGACTACCAGTTGTGGATGAAGAGCATCGCGAACGGCGCCGACCCGATGGTGGCGGCCAACTGGACGCAGCACGCCGGGCCGGTGTTCTCCCGCAATGACACGACCGGCGTGTGGGGTCCCGGGCACCACTCGTTCTTCCGCTCGCCGGACGGCACCGAGGACTGGATCGCCTACCACGGCAAGAACACCAGCACCAACACCTACAACTTCCGTACCGCGCGGGTGCAGAAGTTCACCTGGAACGGCGACGGCACCCCGAACTTCGGCCGTCCGCTCGCCGCGGGCGCCACGCAGCAGTTGCCCGCCGGCGATCCTGGCGCGGCCACGTCGGTGATCGACGACTTCAGCCCGGAGGTGACGTACGGGGGCTCGTGGCAGTCCGGGTCCGCCTGCGGCAACCAGTGTTTCTGGGGCAACGACCACTGGAGCGGCCAGGCGGGCGCGACCGCGACCGTGACCTTCACCGGCACCCGGGTCGCCCTGCTGAGCGTGCGCGACACGGGCAACGGCATCGCCGCCATCTCCATCGACGGCGGTCCGGAACAGCGCGTCGACTACCACAGCGCCATCCGGGTCGGCGAACAGCTCAACTACATGAGCCCGGTGCTGGCGCCGGGGCAGCACACGCTGAAGGTACGTGTCACCGGCGAGCGCAACTCGGCCTCGACCAGCACGGTGATCAGCATGGACCGGATCGAGGTGTACTAAGCCGCGGGTGGATCGGCCTCACCGCCTCCCTGTCCTGGCTAGGGGAGCAGGTGGCGGGTGAGGTCGTAGAGGCGGGCGGCGTTCCCCGGGTCGAGGGTCTTCAGCGACGGATCGACCGGGGTTCGCCGGTCGTAGGCGAGCAGGCCTGTGCCCGGCGGGGCGTCCATCAGCTCGATGATCGGCGCGATGGCCTTCTCGACCGGCTGCCCCGCGACCTTGGCCAGCAGTTTGACGATCGCCTTGGTGGGCTGCCCGAGGCTGTCCGTGCCGCTGTCGGTGAAGCCGGGGTGGTGCAGCAGATAGCGGGTACGGCCACCGGGGTGGGCCGCGGCGTACGCGACGCCCTGCAGGTCGGTGGCGCGGCCGCCCTGGAGCATGGCCTTGAGGCCGCCGTAGCCGTGTTCGAGGGACAGGTCGTCCCAGTGGATCCGGCCCTTGGTGACGCCGACGCCGCAGATGTTCACGATCATCGGGTCGGCACCCTTCTCCAGCAGGTCCGTCAGCCCGTGGCTGAGCAGGAAGCGGCTGACGTAGTAGAGGGCGAAGGTGGATTCGTACCCGTCGGGGGTCTCCGCCCGCTGGGAGAAGTACCGGTTCGCGGTCAGCACCAGGCCGTCCAGCGCGTCGTGCCGCGTGTGCACCTCCTCGATCACCCGCCGGTTCTCCGCGACCGAGGTCAGGTCGGCGCGGATGTACGTGGCCCGATCCGAGGCTCCGAGCCGGTCGGCCTCCTGAAGGAAGCGCTCGCCCTTCTCCGGGGAACTGCCCACGACGGTCACCTGGTCGCCCCGGCGCAGGAAGTGCAGGGCGAGCCCTCTGCCCATGCCGGTCGTGCCACCCGCCACCACATAAGTCCGCATATTTCGTCCTTTAAGTCATCGAACGCTGACTTGAGGGAACGTAGCACAGCCACGGCGTACAATGTCAACGATCGATGACTACGGAGAGGAGCCCCGCGTGCCGAAGAGGGACCGGGAGGCCACCAGGGCGCGCCTGCTGGAGGCCGCCAGGCTGCGCTTCGCCCGCGAGGGCTACGACGCCACCAGCGTCCGCGACATCGCCAAGGACTCAGGCGTCGACGCGACGCTGATCTTCCGCTACTTCGGCTCCAAGAAGCGCCTCTTCGACGAGGCCACCGCCGCGCACGCCCCGCCCGGCCTGCTCGACGGCCCGGCGGAGGAGCTGGTCGCCCGCATGGTCCGCGCGGTCGTCCTGCACGACTGGACCGAGTACGGCGGCGAGCACCCCCTGGTCGCCATGCTGCGCTCCTCGGCCCACGAGGACACCCGGCAGCGCATCCGCGAGGAGGTCTGCGACACCTACGTGACAGCTCTGCGCGACCTGGCCGGCGGCGAAAAGACGGAGGACGCCGAGCTGCGGGCCGAGCTGCTCAGCGCCTGGCTGGTCGGCATCGGCATCCTGCGCTCGGTCGTCGCCACCCCCGAGCTGGCCAAGGCCGAGGCCGGCGACCTGGCCCCGCACGTCGCCGCCGTGGCCACGGCCCTGCTGGGCCGCCCGATGTCGGGACTCCCCAAGGACGGCGGGTCAGAAGGGTGAGTCGAGCGGCACCTGCCGCACCCCCGGCAGGTAGGGGTCGAGCTCGCCCAGCTCGAACCGTGACATCCCGACCACGTGCCAGAACTGCCCGGCCGGCTCGCCCTGGATCTTGTACCGGCCGTCGGGCGCCAGCGCCGCCCACCCCTCGGCCAGCCCCAGCAGGGTCGCCCGCCGCTCCCCGCCCTCCCAGAGGATCACCACGCCGTCGTCACCGGCGCTGGCCAGTAGGTCGGCCGACGGGCTGAAGGCGACCGACCACACCCGGCGCGTGTGCCCGGCCAGCGTGTGCCGCAGCCGCCCGGTGGCGGTGTCCCAGACGCGTATCAGCAGGTCGTCGCCCCCGGTGGCCAGGTGGCGGCCGTCAGAGGAGAAGGCCACGCTCCACAGCCGCCCGTCGGCCCGGCCGAGCGTGTGGGCCAGGCGCGGCTGCCACGGCTGGCCGGGCCGCAGCTCCCACACCATGGCCCGGCCGTCGTTGCCGGCGCTGGCCAGGTGGCGGCCGTCGGGGGAGAAGGCCACCGAGTAGACCCGGTCGGTGTGCCCTTCGAGGGTCGCCACCCGGCCGCCGGAGGCCACGTGCCACAGGCGGACCAGCTTGTCGTCGCAGCCGGTCGCGATGTACTGGCCGTCGGGGCTGAACGCGATCGAGCGCACCCGCCCGTGGTGGTCGGTCAGGTTGCCCGCCAGCCGCCCGGTCGGGCGATACCAGATGTGCACGCTGTCGTCGTCGTTGGCCGTGGCCAGCATGTCGCCGTCGGGGCTGAACGCCTCGGCCCACACGTGCTCGGTCTCGGCGTGCAGCTCGCGCTCGTAGTCGCCGGTGACGGCGTTCCAGAAGTGCACGCCGCCGTCGTTGCTGGAGGTGGCCAGCACCGGGCCGGCGGGGGAGAAGGAGGCCGAGATGAGCCGGTCGGCGATGCCGCTGAACTCGCGCAGCCGCCGCCCGGTGTGCGGCTCCCACACGCGTACGACGCCGTCGTTGCCGCTGGTCGCCAGCATGGTGCCGTCGGCGCTGAACCGGACCGAGGAGATCCGCCGCCCGTGGCCGCGCAGCACCCGCTGGCACTGGCCGGAGCCGGGGTCCCACAGGCGCACGGTGCCGTCGTTGCTGCTGGTGGCGAGCTGCTGCCCGTCGGGGCTGAACACGAACGGCCACACCGAGCTGCGGTGGCCCGTCAGCTCGACGCGCTGGCCGCCGCCGAGCCGCTGCAGCCGTACGACGCCGTTGGCGTCGCCGGTGGCCAGGATGTGCCCATCGGGGCTGAACGTCACCTGGTAGACGGCCGCCGCGTGCGTGGTGAGCAGGCCGCGGGCCGCGCCGGACGGATCCCACACGCGCACACCGCCCGCCGTGTCGCCGGTCGCCAGCAGCGAGCCGTCGGGCGAGAACGCCACGCAGTAGACGCTGCCCGTGTGACCGGTCAGCGTGTGCAGCGGCGTCCACGTGGCGGTGTCCCAGAGCCTGACGGCGCCCGCCTCGTCGCCGGTGGCCAGCAGCCGGCCGTCGGGGCTGTGCACGGCGCGGTAGACGCTGCCGCGGTGCTCGTCCAGCGTCTCCTTCACCTGCCCGGACTCCAGGTCCCAGACGCGCACCACGCCCGCCGAGTCGCCGGTGACCAGCGCGGACCGGCCGAATGAGGCCGTGTAGATCGGCGCCCGGTGCCCGGCCAGCTCGTGGACGAGCCGCCCGGTGGCCGTCTCCCAGACGCGGACGACGCCGTCGCCGCCGCCCGCCGCGACCAGGTCGCCGGAAGGGCTCAGGCGCAGCGGCCACACGCCGTCGGCGTGGCCTCGGAGGGCGCGCAGGCGCTCGCCGGTCAGGGCGTCCCACAGCAGCACCTGCCCGTCGCTCGCGCCCGTGGCCAGCAGGTCGCCCGCGAACACGACCGCGTAGACGCGGCCCCGGTGCCCCTGCAGCGTGCGTACGGGGGCGCCGCCCACACACAGCAGGACGCCGCCGTCCTCGTTGCCGATCGCGATCGTGGCGCCGTCGGGGCTGTAGGCGATCGGCTCGGGCAGGCGGCTGGTCTGGAAGTGGTAGCCGTACGGGACCCCGATGCCGGCCGGCGCGAACTCCACCTCGACCGGCTGCCCCGGCACAACGGCCGCGCCCGGCAGGTGCGGCAGCGTGCCGGTCACGTTGATCAGCGCGGCCCGGTGCCAGCGGGCGCCCTCGACGGACACGTCGCTCATGTCCACCTGCGCCAGCCGCGCCCCCGACAGGTCGGCCCCGCGCAGGTCGGCCCCGGTGAGCTGGGCGCCGTCGAGCCGCGCGCCGATCAGCGTGGCGTCGCGCAGGATCGCCCTGGACAGGTTGGTGCCCGCCAGGGTCGCCTCGGACAGGTCGGCGCCGGTGAGATCGACCTCGCGCAGGTCTCTGGCCGACAGGTCCTCGCCCTTGAGGTTGGCCCCGCGCAGGTCGGCGTAGGCGGGCGTGCGCAGCCGGGCGGCGATCTTGACCGCGTTGGCCCTGGACACGTCGTCGGCCGGCGGGTCTGCCACCCACGTCTGCAGCCCTCGTACGTCGGCCAGGTCGCAGAGGAACTCCACGGTCAGCGCCGACAGCGGGCGGAGCGCGAGCAGGACGGGGTCGGTCAGCGTGGCGGCGATGTGCCGGGCGATCAGCCACTCCATCACCGACGCGTGGATGAAGCCGAACATGCCCTCCTCGGTGCGTACCAGCAGGCTGCCCGACCCCATGCGGAACGCGGCGTGCGCGGCCGAGAGCTGCCCGTCGGCCAGGCCGGTCAGCGTCTCGCCGATCTCGGTCAGCTCCTCCACGCCGAGCAGCGACTCGCCGGACTCCCACAGCCGCACCGCCAGCGCGGTCACCGCCTGCCACAGCTCGTCGACGGTGAGCGCGGCGGGGGAGCCGGGGACCCTGGCCCGCCGCTCCTCGAAGGCCAGCCAGGAGCCGAGGATCTCCTCGTACAGCAGGGCCGGGCTGATCGTGTGGCGGGCCTCGGCCACCGTGCGCAGGCGGTCGGCGTCGAGGTCGGCGATGAAGCTGAGCATGCGCGGGTTCTGCGCCAGCGCGAGCAGGTCCTCCAGCTCGCCCATCAGCGACATGCGCGCCGCCGCCTCGGCGCCGCCCTCGAACCGGTTGGCCAGGTAGGAGCGGATCTGGTCGGGTGTGAAGTCCTCGACGCTGAGCACCCGCCGCTGCGGCAGCACCCCCACCATCTCGCCGAGTGAGGTCAGGACCTGGCTGTGCGACTTGAAGTGCTGGGTGCGGCTGGCCACCACGATCTTGGCCTTGTCGTCGGCCGCCGCCAGCAGCGTGGCCAGGTGGTCGGCGGCCCGGTCGTAGGTCAGCCGGGTCACCAGCTCGTCGAACCCGTCGAACAGCAGCACGATCCGGCCCTGCCGCAGCAGGTAGCGGAACGCCTTGAGGTCGATGAACTCCTCGCCGTGGCCCGCCAGGTGCGCGGCCACCAGGGCGTCCACCGAGTGCGCCTTGTCGAGGGCGCGCAGCTCGATGAGGATCGGCGTCAGGTGCGGCAGCTCGGCGGGGATGCGCCGGGCCAGCTCGCGCAGCGCGAACGTCTTGCCGTGCCCGAAGTCGCCCAGCAGCAGCAGGAACCGGCCGTGGTCGGCGGCCAGCAGCCGCATCAGCTCGTCGGTCAGGCCCTGCCTGATCTGGTTGCCGGGACGGTCGAGCTCGCGGTAGCGCTGGGGGACGTACAGGCCGGGCGGGTAGCGGCGGTCGGTGGTCAGCCTGGCGGTCTGCTCGGCGACGTAGCCGGTAAGGTCGAGCAGGCCCTGGAACTCGGTGAAGCTGCGCAGCCGCACGCCCTTGCGCATGAGGTCGTCGCGCAGCGCGCGAGGCGCCGGCGGCCCCTGGTAGACCAGCTCGGCGGCCAGCCCGGCGGCGTGTGCCCGGCGGGCGAAGTCCGTCGTGACGTCCTCGGTCAGCTCGCCGGCGTGCGCGCCGATCATCGTCTGGCGGACGAAGCCGTCCTCGGGATGGGTGACCACCAGGTGCGCGGCGAATCTGCGGATCTTGGCGCGCTCGTGCCTGGCCTCACAGACCTCGGTGATCCGGTCGAGCAGCAGCTCGACGGGGCTCGGCTCGCGCTCCTCCGGCTCAGGCGCGGGCGGCGGGGCCTGCGGGCTCTCGCCGGTGAACGGAGCCTGCGCCGCCTTCCAGCGCGAGCGCACCCGCTCGGGCCCGCCCTCGCTTTCGTCCGGCAGCCACGTGCGCAGCCCGTCGGGGGTCAGCTCGACGACGTGGTGCCGCCCGGAGCGCGGCGCGGCGATCCGGCCCTCGGCCGCCGGTCCGGCACCGCCGTGGAAGAGCAGGTTGAGCCGGTGGGACAGCAGCCGTTCGAACGTCGGCGCGTCCCTCAGCTCCTCCGGCGGATGCCCGATCGCGCCCAGCCGCAGCCAGCCGCGCTCCTCGTACGGCCGCAGCCGCTCGGCGAACCACGCCGCCTGCCCCTCCCCGACCAGCGCGTACGCGTCCCGCTCCAGATGGCTCATCGCCATCGTCGAGTTGAGCCCCGCCACGACCACCTTCAGATCGGGCACCTCGAACAACGTCCACGGCTGCCCGCCGTCGAACACCCGGTCGTCCAGCCCCTGGTACACCTCGCCGAACAGCGTGGCGAAATGCCGCCACTTGGGCCAGTAGGGCGGCTGCGGGCTCACGTCGTCGGCCTCGCAGGTCATGAAGTAGGCGCTGGCGGCGGCCTTGGTGACGTCGCGCGGGCCCGGCACCAGGATCAGCCGGTGCGGCTCCAGCCCGATCAGCAACCGCAGGTCGGTCACGAACCGTGTCCCCTGCCCGAACTGCCCGAGACTGCCCGACTCGGTGAGGTCGCCGCTGACCACCATGAGGTCGGGACGCGGCATGCCCCGGTCGTACATGGCGGTCAGATCGGCCCAAATGCGCGCCTGCATGTCCTCGGGCGTGAACGGCTCGCCCGGATCGGGCAGCGCCCTGCCGAACCGGGGGCCGCCGATGTGCAGCACGCTGATCGACTCGCGGGCCCGGCCGTCGCCGCCCGCCGGCGGGAACGTGGGGGCCGTGACGGGCGACCGCCTCACCCTGGCGTTCTCCACCGGCGGCAGTGTGGGCACGGGCGCGGGGACGCTGGAGCCGTCGGGGAAGGCGGGCGCGGCGGCCGGCTTGGCCCGCCCGGCCATCGCCTCCCTGACCCGGCCCAGCAGCAGCGCCCTGGCCTGCCCGGAGTCGGTGACGCCCAGCAGGTCGACCCAGGTGATCGTGGACAGCAGACCTTCGAGCTGGACGTCCTCCAGCCTGATCGTCACGAGCTTGTTGGACGGGTTGCCGGGATCGGCCCGCATCGCGGCCTGCCACTCCATCCGCCCGTAGCGCGAGGTCAGGTAGTTGCGCGAGAGCACGGCCACGACGAGCTGCGCCTCGCTGACGCCGCGGTCCATGAAGTCGATGAAGTTGGTGCCCGGCACGAAGTCCCACGCCTGGATCATGGTCTTGTAGCCCGCCGCCTCCAGCTCCCAGGCGATCCAGGTCGCCCAGGCGGTGTCGGCGGGGGAGTAGCTGACGAAGATCTCCGTGGGCCTTCCGTCACGTGCCATCCGCCCAGTATCCCTTGCCGTGTAGGCCCCGTAATAGCCGTGTGCGATCATCGTCGGGTGTTGCGGCGTTTTGGCGTGCTCGACCTCATCAGGGTCGGGTTGCTGGTTCTGGGCCTGGTCTTCCTGGCGACCGGGCTGCTCCCGTGGGATGACGCGGTCACGAGCTTCGAGGAGATCGGCCCGCTGCTGATCTTCCTGATCGCGATCATCGTGGTGGCCGAGCTCACCAAGGAAGCGCAGGTCTTCGACGCGATCGCGGCGCGGATGGCGGTGTTCGGGCGCGGCAACTACACCGCTCTTTTCTTTCTTTGTACGGCCTTCGCGTCATTTGTCACGATATTTCTGAACTTGGACACGACCGCCGTCCTGCTCACCCCGGTCATGCTCGCCCTCGCCCCCAAGGCCCGCATCGCCGCCCTGCCCCTCGCGATGACCACGATCTGGCTGGCCAACACCGCCAGCCTGCTGCTGCCGGTCTCCAACCTGACCAACCTCCTCGGCATGAACAAGATCGACCTCGACGCCCAGGAGTTCGCCGCCCGCATGTGGGCCCCGCAACTCGTCTCGATCGCCATGACGATGATCTTCCTGTGGGCGTTCTACTGGCGGCGCGGCGAGCGGCGCGACCTGCGCTACACGCCGCCGGTGCTGGAGCCGATCGCCGACCGCGCGCTGTTCACGGCCGCGTCCGCCGGCTGCGTGCTCTTCATCGTCCTGCTGCTGCTGGAGGTGCACGTCGCCATCGCCGCCTCGGCGGCGGCGGTCATCGTCGCGGGCGCCTTCCTGCTGCGCGCCCGCGAGCGCCTGACGTGGAGCCTCGTCCCGTGGCAGCTCATCATCTTCGTGACCGGCCTGTTCCTGGTGGTGCCCACCCTCAGCCGGCACGGCCTGTCCGACCTGATGACCTGGATGATCGGCACGGACGGCGACCCCTACCGCACGGCCGCCGTCGGGGCCGGGCTGTCCAACGCGATCAACAACCTGCCCGCCTACCAGGCCGTCGAGACCGTGATCCCGGCCACCGACCAGAACCGCCTGCTGGCCCTGCTGGTCGGCACCAACGTGGGCCCGGTCATCACCCCGTGGGCGTCGCTGGCCACGCTGCTGTGGTTCGAGTCGTGCCGCCGTCACGACGTCAAGGTGCCGATGCGCAAGTTCCTGCTCACCGGCGCGGGGCTGGCCGTAGCGGGGCTGGTGGCGACGGTGTGGGCGCTGGTCGAGCTCGCCTGACCGGTCTGACCACCGGTCAGGCTCCGGGACAATAAGGCAGCATGACCAGAACCACCATCTACGGATTTTTCGGTCTTGCCCTAACGGTGGCGCTCACCGGCTGCGGCGCCGCGGAACCTGCCGCTCAGCCCGCCCCGGCGTCCAGCGCCCCGCCGAAGGCTGTCGAGGCGTCCACGCTCCCGGCGCGGGAGGTGACGCGGACGGTCAAGCTGGAGGTGCTCGGCAAGGGCCGGTCCATGCAGCCCATCGCGTACTACGCCGACGAGCAGGGCACCGAGAACAACGCCAAGCTCCCGTGGTCCAAGACCGTCAAGGTGGCGCTCACCGAGGCCGAGCAGAAGGTCGGACGGTCGCTGTCGATCGTGGCCGGCTCGTCCCAGGCCGCCGACGGCCGGCTGGCGGCCGGCAAATGCCGCATTACCGTGGACGGCGAGGTCGTCGTCAACGGTGAGGGCCTGTGCCAGTACAAGCTCAAGTAACCGGTCAGGCCGCGGCCAGCGCATAGGCGCCGGCGACCGCGTCCAGGGCCCAGCGCATCCGGCGCACGTACGTCTCGGGGTGGTCGCCGGCCTCCTGGGCCACATAGGCCGCGCACCAGGACGCGTCGCCGCCGCACGCGCACAACCGCTCGTCCACGGCGGCGCGAATCTGGTACGACGACAGCTCGTCGGACGGCTGCAGAGCGGTGGCGAAGAGCACCTGCGCCAGCTCGGTCGTGTTCGTCATGTCGGGCTCCTCTCCGCGTGGTGCCGTTCTCGGCACCCTCTAAATAGACGTCGAACGGCGGCGGAACTCATCGACAAAGGACACACATTATCTGCGGAGTTTTCCTCAGTGCGTTTTCCTCAGCGCAGCAGGGCGAGAAGCTCGGGGATGGCGCGGGGGTGCCCGGCCACGAAGCTGCGCACCTCGGCCGGGCCGCCGATGCGCTCCTCGAACGGGCCGCCGTCCAGCGCCCGGATCTCGATGCCCGCCTCCTGCGCCAGCAGCGCCCCGGCGGGCAGGTCGACCACCCCGGCCCGGTAGCCCACGAAGCCGTCGATGTCACCGCGCGCCAGCATCGCCCAGGCCAGCAGCGGCGCCCAGAGCTGCAGCACCCGGCGGGCCCTGAGCTCCAGGGCGGACTTCAGCGCCCGCACGCCGGGGTCGGCCCTGGTCACGTCGTAGCCCTGGGTCCAGGCCAGCAGCGGGCCGTGCGGGCTGGGCGCGTACGAAGGCGTCAGGCGTACCCCTGAAGAGCAAACGGCCCCGCGCCCCCGCACGGCCGACCACGTCTGACTTGAGACCGGATCGTGCACCACGCCCAGCACGGGCAGCCCGTCGCGGAGGAGCGCCACGCCCACCACGTACGTGGGCAGCCCGATCGCCACGTTGTTGGTCCCGTCGAGCGGGTCGACCAGCCACGTCCACTGCCCGCCGGCTTCCCCGACCAGCCCCGACTCCTCGGCGATCACCGAATGCGACGGGAACGCCGTCAGGATGCGCTCCAGCAGCAGCTTCTCGGAGGCCAGGTCGAGGTCGGTGACCACGTCGCCCGCGTCGCCCTTGGCCCGCACCCCCAGGGCGCCCCGCGTGCCCTCGAGGAGCAGCGCGCCCGCGGACTCGGCGGCTTCGACGGCGATCGTGCGAGCGTACTCCAGGTCCATCGGGTGCCCTTCAGGTCAGGTGCGCGGTGATGAGGCGGACGGCCAGCGCCGTCTCCCCGGCGTCCAGAGGCTGCCTGGACACGTGGTGGGGGCCGCCGTCGAGCGGCCCGAGCGACAGGTCCCGGCCACCGGCCCGGCCCTGTCCGAGCGCGATCGTGGCCGCCTCGCCGCCCTCGGGGACGACGCTGCTGTGGAAGCGGTCGGCGGCCAGCGTGTAGGTGTCGCCGGAGCCGAAGACCTCCACCAGGCCCGTGGTGTGCCGCACGGTGCGGCCGGTGGGCGAGATGCGGTCGCCGCCGGCCCCGCTGACCACCTCGAACACCCGGTGCGTGGCGTCCGCGCCCGCGTCGGTGACGACGGCGTGCACGTTGCGCACCTGGCCATAGAGCACGTGGCTGACGAGATCCCAGCTGTGGCAGTGGATCTGCGAAGTCGTGCTCTCGGCGTGCGCGAGCGAGTCGGACCACAGATGGAGGCATACCCCTTCGCCGCCGTCGCGCTCCAGCGGCAGGCAGACGAACCCGAGCGGATGGCGTACGGCGCTCAGATCGGGCCTGGCCAGCACCTCCAGGGCCCACGCCGTGGCCTCGCCGCCGCGTAACAGCTCACGTACGCCGCTGTAGCTCATGGCCCATAGGGATCCACGGCGCGCAGCGCCTTGCGGGCGATGTCGACGACGTCGTTGGCGTTGTAGGACTTGGGCAGGGGCACCCCGATGCCTTCGAACAGGTCCTGTACCTCCTCGATGGTGGGCTCGTCGCCGAGCGGCACCTTCTTGTACCTCTCCAGCGGCACCCGCCGCGCCTGCTCGAAGCTGAGCCGCAGCTCGGTGTCGCAGTTTTCGTAGTAGAAGGTGCCGGCCAGCGCGGTCATCGCCATGTTGGGGTCTTCGACCGTCATGATCAGGCGGGTGGTCGAGACGTCCCAGCGGAACGTGGTCATCGTGGACGACAGGCCCACCCCGATGTCGAGCAGGCCGTAGCGCTGGCGGTGCCAGAAGGCGGCCAGGATGGTCGCGTACGACTCCTTCCTGACCCGGTCGGTCGTCCACGTCTCGCCGGTGCCGTCGGGGGCGTCGGACAGCGAGCGGCGGTAGTGGGCGTAGGTCTCGCACACCTCCGGATTGGTCGGGTCGACGACCTCGACCCTGACCGTGAGGTGGCGTTTGTCCCTGCGGGCGGCCGCCACGCACAGGGGCAGCGTGACCGCGCGCAGGTAGGTGCCGGTGCCGCCCTTGAAGCTCCACCTGCTGGTGTCCTTGCGCGCCTCGGCGTGGGACTGGGCGATCTCCTGCCTGCTGCCGAGCACCCTGACGAGCTGCAGCGAGTCGAGCGCCCTGCGGGTGCTGTGAACCAGGGTCTCGATCTCCTCCATGCGCGCCAGGCGCACGGGCAGCTCGGCCAGCGCCCCCGAGGTGATCGTCCTTTCGACCGGGGCCTGGCGGGCGCGGTCGCGCAGCAGCGCGGTGGCCACCAGAGCCATGATCACCAGGGTGGAGGCGGTCACGAGCTGCCGCTGGATGTCGGTGCCCTTCGCACCGAAGATCTCAGGGGGCATGACGCCGAGCACGCCGACCACGATGGCCAGCCCGAGCGCGATGGCGCCGTCCGCGTTGCGCGCCGCCCATGGGGCGGTCCGCTTCCACGCCGCCATGAACCGTGCCATCGCTCGCCCCGCCGTCCGACGATCATTCAGTTCCCGAGGTCATGGTAACGACCGCGCCATGCGACGGCCAGCACACGCAAAGGAGCGATCTCGTAGCGGGGAATGCTCCGAATTATTGCCTGGAGTCTGGATTGTGGCGATCTGTAGGATCCGAAGACATGATCATGGATCCGCACGTTCTGGGCTACTACCAGCGGGGCGGCGAGCTGACCCGGCTGCGGCGGGGACGCAACCGCCTGGAGTTCTGGCGTACGCGCGACGTGCTGCGCCGCGTCCTGCCGCCGGCGCCCGCCCGGGTGCTCGACGTGGGCGGCGGCACGGGGGTGCACGCCGAGTGGCTGGCCGCCGAGGGCTACGAGGTCGAGCTGATCGAACCCGTGCCGCTGCACGTCGAGGAGGCGGCGGCGCTGCCCGGCGTACGGGCCAGGCTCGGCGACGCCCGCGACCTGCCGGTCCCCGACGGCGAGGCGGACGCGGCGCTGCTGCTCGGCCCGCTCTACCACCTGCCCGAACGCGCCGACCGGCTGCGCGCCCTGGTCGAGGCTCGCCGCGCCGTCCGACCCGGCGGGCTGGTCGCCGCGGCCTTCATCAGCCGGTACGCGGGCCTGCACGACAGCGTCTACCACGGCACCCTGCTGGACGACACGCAAAGGGCGGCCGACTATCACTCCGTCGAGACCGGGATGATGGTCTCGACCAGGACGGAGACCGGGTTCCGCGGCTACTTCCACGACCCGGAGGAGATCCTCGCCGAGTTCGCCGACGCCGGCCTGCCCGAGCCGCTCCGCTACGGCCTGGAGGGGGCGTTCTGGCTGTACGGGGACGTCGACGACTGGCTGGACGACGACGAGCGCCGCGAACTGCTGCTGGCCGCCGCCCGCCGCCTCGAAAGCGAGCCCTCGCTCCTCGGCGTCAGCGGGCACCTGCTGGCGGTGTCGCGGGCCTGAGGCCGACGGGGCCGACGGGGCCGACGGCCGCGACCGACGGATCACGGTGGCGGGCGGCCCGAGCGGCCGCCCGTCACCGGAAGGTCAGAACCACCCGCGGTGGCGGGCCATCTGCTCCAGGCCGCGCTGCAGGGCCGCGTCCGCCGACTGCGGCGGGTCGTCGTAGCGGACCGTGAAGCGGTTGTAGGAGTCGTGGCTGGAGCTCAGGAAGCCGCCCCGCTTGTCGGCCTCCAGGATGACGTCCATCTGCCGCGGCCCGGCGATGAACGTCAGCTCCAGCTCGTTGAAGTGGCGCCGCCACTGGCCGCCCGCGTAGTACTCGATCTCCTGGAAGAACGGCATGGTCGAGCCGTACAGCGTGCCGCGCTCCAGGTCGGCCTTCTTGAACTGGAAGCCCAGCCGGTCGAGCGCCCCGATCACATGGTCCTGGGCCGGCAGCGGGCTGACGAACAGCGGGTCGAGGTCGCCCTTGTCGAGCGCACCCGCCAGCGCCAGCTCCGTCTGGACGCCCAGCCGCATGCCGTGCAGCGGGTGCCCGCCGATGGCGCTGATCGGCGTCTCCCACGGGACCGCGATCTCGAACGGATGCTGGTGCTGCGCGCCCGCCGCGAGCTGGAACATCCCCGCGACCTGCTGGCGCAGGAAGCTGTAGGTCGTTTTGTACTCGTTGTCGCCCTGCTCGACCTCCACGACGGCGGTGAGGTCGATGTGGATGCCCTCGACCTTGTAGTCGGAGTTGCCGCCACGGAAGTGGACGACGCCGCGCAGCAGCTCACCCGGGCGCACGCCCGTGTTGGTCAGCACCGTGTCTACCTCGACGCCCGCGCCGAACGCGGCCATCAACTTGCGGAACACCATGGGGTTCTCCTATGCGGAAGGTGTGTGGCCGTTCACTTGGCCTGTTCCCGTGCCCGAGATGCGGGGGAGCAGCTGGGCCAGGATGAGGGTTGAGAGCGCGGAGTCCGACTGTCCCTGCTGGGTGCGTACGACCAGCGGCTGGGGGGCATTCTCCGCCAGTTTCGCGCCCACGTCGAGGCGCTTGCGGGCCAGCTCGTACTGCAGCACGGCCCGGTTGTCCCGGTACGACTCGGCCAGCCGCCGCAGCGCCTTGGCCTCGTTCTCGGCGGAGGTCAGGTCGGCCCGGCCGCGCGCCTCGATCTCCCACGTCACCCGCTGCGCCTCGGTCTCCTGCTCCTCCAGCATCCGCGCCACGTTCTTGCGCGCGTTGTTGTGGGCGGCCTTGACCTCGACGACGCGGGCGTCACGGGTCTTCTTGGAGCGCTCGATCTCCATCAGCAGGGTGTCGATGCGGCGCTTGCGGGTCAGCTCCCACTCGCGCTCGTACGCCGACAGCTCCTTGGCCACCTTCTCGCGCGTGGCCAGGTGCTGCTGGTACTGGTCGGGCAACTGGACGTCGGGGATGTTGGCGCCCGTGATGCGCACGCCGTACCGGCCGAGCTGGCGGTTGAGCGCGTCCTGCATGTCGCCGACGTCGGAGCCGCGCAGGTCGTACGCGCGCTCGGTGTTGACGCGGCGGCTGCGCTGCCTGATCGCGTCCTGCACCGCGCTGGACAGCACCAGGTCGAAGTTGCCCGCGCCGATCGTGCGGACGAACGCCACCGGGTCCACGATGCGGAACTTCAGGAAGAACTCGATCGACTTCAGCGGCACGTTCTCGGCCGTCGGGCAGGCCACGATCGGCGCCGAGTACGGGATCTCGGTGGAGGTGTCGACGACCGCGTCCACCCGGTCCCACGGCAGCCAGAGGTAGTGGCGGCCCGGCGGCAGCGTGCCGGTGATGGCGCCCCAGCGGCTGCGTACGCCGGTGGTGCCCTCCTCGATCTCGATGATGGCCTTGCGCCACATCGTGACCGCGGCCACGACCAGGAAGAACAGCGCCACCAGAGCCGCGATGACGGTCAGGTCGGTCAGCGCGGCCATGCCGGCGAAGTAGAGCCCCAGGAACACCAGCGCCATCCAGGCGAACCCGCGCCGGTCCTTGGGGATCACGACGGGCACGAGCTGCCCCTGCTCACCGCCGCGCAGGAGCTGGCGGATCTCGCCCCAGGAGGCGAGCGACTCCTTGATCTTGGAAAATTCCCTGCTCATCAGCCCTCACCCTGTCCGTGGTGCTTCCCGCCCGGCAGCAGCCGCTCGACGGTCGACTCCAGATCGGAGTCGGGCTCCGGCGTCGCCGGGGCCTCGGTCACGTCGGCGACGGCCTTCTTGAGCAGCGCGGCGATCTCGTCCTCGCGGTCGCGCACGCGAGTGGCGATCACGTCGAGCCTGCCGCGGATGGCGGCCATGTCGTCGGCGGAGAACAGCTCCGCGCCCTCGCCGCCCACGAGCTGCCGGGCCAGGGCCAGGAAGTCGATGTCGGTGTGCTCGCCGACCTGCACCACCTGCGGCAGCCTGGTGGCGACCGACTCCAGCTTGGCCAGCAGGTCCTGCTGGAAGCGGTAGTCGAGGATCTCGGGCGCCTCCGCGGCCGACAGCGCCCTGATGTCCAGCGCCTGCGCCTCCAGGAGCGCGGAGTTGGCGTTGGCCGTGGACTCGGCCTCGACCAGGCGCTGCCTGGCCTGCGCCGTGGCCTGGTGGCTGGCGCGTTCGAGCGCGGTGTCCATGCGGGCCTGGTAGCCGGCGATCTCGGCCTGGATGGCGCTCAGCGTCTCCTGGAGCCCGGCCAGCTCCTTGATGAGGTCGCCCTCGTTCTGCTCCTTGCGAAGCTGGAGCTCGTACTCGTAGGTGTAGGCCTCCTTGGCGACGCGCACCATCTCGGGCGCGGCCAGGTCCATGCGGTATTCCTGGCTGGACGGCTCGGCGTGGGTGATGTTCACGTCGGTGAGCCGTACGGCGGGCAGGAACTGCTGGTTGAGGCTCTCCAGCATGCCGAGCGTGCTCTCGCCCACCAGGTCGTAGATGTCCTCGGCCCGCTGGGCGTAGATCAGGGAGCGGGTGACCTCGCTGATGGCGTTCTGGAGCTTGGACTGGAAGCCGCTGACCGAGCCGAGCACGAAGATGAACTCCGCCGGGTTCTCGATCCTGAACTGCAGGAACAGGTCCACGCTGGCCTTGACGCCCTGCTGGGTGGGGGCCTCGCTGATCGGCGCGTTGAACGGGTATTCGCGCGTGGTGTTGACGATGTAGCTGACCCGCTTCCACGGGTTGAACAGCGTCACCCGGCCCGGGTCCGCGATGTGCACCAGCTTGCCGAACTGGGTGATCAGGGCCTTGCAGCCCTCGGGCACCATCACCACGCTGCGCCGCCACCACAGGAACGCCGCGGCCAGGACGAGCACCACCCAGTAGTGCGGCCCGAAGACCACCTCCGCACTCGGGATGACGTTGCCGAGCGCGCCGATGAGGCCGAGCAGCACGAGGATGCCCAGCGGCACGATCACCTTGGCGGTGCTGCCCTTGGGGATCACCACCGGGGAGATGACGTGCATGCCGTTCTCGGCGAAGCTGCGGTTGACGATCTCGCCGGCCTCGTTGAGCGACGCCGTCCTGGCCTCGATGAGGGTGCCGATGGAGGCGCCGCCGTCGCGGGCCGCGGCGAAGTCGTGGGGGTTCAGCGCGAAGCCGCGGGCCTGGCCGGCGAACTGGCCCGAGAACTGGCCGGCCTGGTCCATCGCCTGCCCCATGGCCTGTCCCATCGCCTGCCGTACATCACCCCCTTGGGCGACCGCTTGGGCTATGCCCTGACCTGCCTGGATGAGTGCCTCTCTGGGACGTGACATGAAACCTTCCTTTTCCGCTACAGGCGAATCCGACCGTATCGGGTGTGACTTACTGTTCGCTTGCAACGGGATGTCACATATCTATTGTTCTTTGTAGTAGGTGTGCTATTGATGTAGTAGACCTACTACTTGGAGGATCAATGGCGGTGGCAAGAGAGGCGTTGGACGACGTAAAAGACGCCAAAGCGGGGGTCGCGATCGAGGTGAACGGCCTGCGGATGGCCTACGGGCAGAAGCAGGTCCTGCGGGGTGTCGACTTCACGATCGAGCCCGGTGAGGTGATCGCCTTACTCGGGCCCAACGGGGCCGGCAAGACCACCACGATCGAGATCCTGGAGGGCTTCAGGAAGCCGTCGGACGGGCACGTGCGGGTGCTCGGCACCGAGCCGGCCCGCGGTGGCGAGCGCTGGCGGGCCCGCCTCGGGGTGGTGCTGCAGTCCTGGCGCGACCACGGGCGCTGGCGGGTGCATCAGTTGCTGCACCATCTGAGCCGCTACTACGAGCCGTACGCGCTCCCGGAGCGGCGGCCCTTCGACACCGCCGAGCTGATCGCGGCGGTCGGGCTCACCGAGCACGCCGGCCAGCGCATCAACCGGCTGTCGGGCGGCCAGCGGCGCCGCCTCGACGTCGCCATCGGCATCGTCGGCCGGCCGGAGCTGCTCTTCCTCGACGAGCCGACCGCCGGCTTCGACCCGCAGGCCAGGCGCGACTTCCACGACCTGGTGCACCGCCTGTCGGACCTCGACGACACCACCATCCTGCTCACCACGCACGACCTGGACGAGGCGGAGAAGCTGGCCGACCGCATCCTCATCCTGGCCGGCGGCCGGATCGTCGCCGACGGCAGCCCCGACAGGCTGGCCCGCGAGGTCTCACGCGACGCCCAGGTGCGCTGGAGCCGCGGTGGCGAGCACTTCGTGCACGCCACCGACGACGCCACCGGCTTCGTACGCGGCCTGTTCGAGCAGTACGGCGGGGACATCGGCGACCTGGAGGTACGGCGGGCCACGCTGGAGGACAGCTACATGACGATCGTGAAGAGGGAGGAAGCGTGAACCCCGTCCTGCACGCCGCCCGCCTCGGCCTGAGCCGCGGCTGGATCGAGTTCAAGCAGCAGCTCACCAGCGTCTCGGACCTGGCGTTCACGGTGATCAGCACCGCGGCCTTCATCCTCGTGCTCTACCTGCAGCGCGACGCGACCGTGCCGGGCACGAACGTGTCCCTGGCCGCCGCCACGCTGCCCGGCGTGCTCGCCCTCATGATCGCCGTCGGCTCGCTGCTCGGCGCGATCGGCGCCCTGTCCGTCGAGCGCGAGGACGGCACCCTGCTGCGCGCCAAGGCGCTGCCGCAGGGCATGGTCGGCTACCTGGTCGGCCGGGTGGTCTCGCTGTCGGTCTCCACGGTCGCCAGCATCTTCCTGATCGCCGTGGCCGGGGTCGTCCTCGTGCCCGCCGTACGGGAGATCCCGCCCGGCGGGTGGCTCGTCGTCGCCCTGGTCACGGTGCTGGGCATCCTGTTCTCGCTCCCGCTGGGCGCGATCATCGGCGCGCTGTCGCCCAACCCGCAGTCCGGGACCGGGATCGCCATGCTCACCATCGGGGCGGTGACCTCCATCTCCGGCATCTTCTATCCCATTTCGGCGCTGGCGGGCTGGATGCAGGGCCTGGCCCAGGCGTTCCCGGTGTACTGGCTGGGCCTCGCCATGCGCTCGGGCATGCTGCCCGACGCGGCCGCCGCCGCCGAGCTGGGCGGCTCCTGGCGGACGACGCTGACCTTCACCGTTCTGGTGGCGTGGACCGTGGTGGCGCTGCTGCTCGCACCGCCCGTCCTGCGCAGGATGGCCAGGCGCGAGTCCGGCTCGGCCATGGAGCAGCGCCGGGTACGCGCGATGCAGCGCATCACCTGATGCCGCCGTTCCCACCTGGTCATGCTGAGAAGATGGGTGTCGATGTCTGAGACCGTCTACAACCGCATCGCACTCCTGCGGGCCGAACGCGGCGTCACCCGCAGGCAGCTGGCCGACGCCCTGGGAGTGCACTACCAGACCATCGGCTATCTCGAACGCGGCGAATACAGCCCCAGCCTCTATCTGGCGCTGCGCATCGCCGACCATTTCGAGGTGCCCGTGGAGGTCATCTTCTCCACGACCCCGTTCCCGCGGATAGGAGAGCGTACGGCCTGACGGATTATGTCGGTGGGGCCGCCTACAGTGGCACCATGCGTCCGGTCACAGATTTGCAGCGGAAGGTGGCGCCCTTCGAGGTCGTCACCGAGATGACTCCCTCTGGCGACCAGCCCACGGCCATCGCCGAGCTGGAGCGCCGCGTCAAGGCCGGGGAGAAGGACAACGTCCTGCTGGGCGCCACCGGCACCGGCAAGACGGCCTCGATCGCCTGGCTGATCGAGCGGCTGCAGCGGCCCGCGCTGGTCATGCAGCCCAACAAGACGCTCGCCGCGCAGTTCGCCAACGAGCTGCGCGAGATGCTGCCCAACAACGCGGTCGAATACTTCGTCTCCTACTATGACTACTACCAGCCTGAGGCCTACGTGCCGCAGAGCGACACCTATATCGAGAAGGACTCCTCGATCAACGACGAGGTCGAGCGGCTGCGCCACTCGGCCACCAACTCGCTGCTCACCCGGCGTGACACGATCGTGGTCGCCTCCGTCTCCTGCATCTACGGCCTGGGCACGCCGCAGGAATACGTCGACCGCATGGCCCGCCTGCGCGTGGGCATGGACGTCGACCGCGACCAGCTCCTGCGCCGCCTGGTCGACATGCAGTACACACGCAACGACCTGGCCTTCACCCGGGGCACGTTCCGGGTGCGCGGCGACACGATCGAGATCATCCCGAAATACGAGGAGCTCGCCGTCCGCATCGAGATGTTCGGCGACGAGATCGAGAAGCTCTCGACCATGCATCCGCTGACCGGCGAGGTCATCACCGAGGACGAGGAGCTCTACATCTTCCCCGCCTCCCACTACGTCGCGGGCGAGCAGCGCATGGCCGCCGCCGTCACGGGCATCGAGGCGGAGCTGGCCGACCGGCTGGCCGAGCTGGAGCGGCAGGGCAAGCTGCTGGAGGCGCAGCGGCTGCGGATGCGCACGACGTACGACATCGAGATGATGCGCCAGATCGGCACCTGCTCCGGCATCGAAAACTACTCGCGCCACATGGACGGCCGCGAGCCCGGCAGCGCGCCCAACACGCTGCTCGACTACTTCCCCGAAGACTTCGTGCTCGTCCTCGACGAGTCCCACCAGACCGTGCCGCAGATCGGCGCCATGTACGAAGGCGACGCCTCCCGCAAGCGCACCCTGGTCGACCACGGCTTCCGGCTGCCGTCGGCGCTCGACAACCGGCCGCTGAAGTGGGAGGAGTTCCTGGAGCGCATCGGCCAGACCGTCTACCTGTCGGCCACGCCCGGCTCCTACGAGCTGGGCCGGGTCAAGGGCGACGTCGTCGAGCAGGTCATCCGCCCGACCGGGCTGGTCGACCCCGAGATCGTCGTCAAGCCCACCAAGGGGCAGATCGACGACCTGGTGCACGAGATCCGCGAGCGGGCCGAGCGCGACGAGCGCGTCCTGGTCACCACGCTCACCAAGAAGATGTCGGAAGACCTGACCGACTACCTGCTGGAGCTCGGCATCCGGGTGCGCTACCTGCACAGCGAGGTCGACACGCTGCGCCGCATCGAGCTGCTGCGCGAGCTGCGCACCGGCGAGTTCGACGTGCTCGTCGGCATCAACCTGCTGCGCGAGGGCCTCGACCTGCCCGAGGTGTCACTGGTGGCGATCCTCGACGCCGACAAGGAGGGCTTCCTGCGCTCCGAGACGTCGCTGATCCAGACCATCGGCCGCGCCGCCCGTAACGTCTCCGGCCAGGTCCACATGTACGCCGACAAGGTCACCCCCTCCATGGAGCGGGCGATCGACGAGACCAACCGGCGCCGGGCCAAGCAGACGGCCTACAACGAGGCCAACGGCATCGACCCGCAGCCGCTGCGCAAGAAGATCGCCGACATCCTCGACTCGCTGCAGCGCGAGGACGCCGACACCGACAAGCTGCTCGGCGGCAGCGGCCGGCAGCAGTCGCGGGGCAAGGCGCCCGTGCCCGGGTTCGCCGCCCGGCAGGCCGGCCAGCACGCCAAGACCATCGCGGGCGAGATGCCGCGGGCCCAGATGGAGACCCTGATCGAGTCGCTGACCGAGCAGATGCACCAGTCCGCGGCCGACCTGCAGTTCGAGGTGGCCGCCCGGCTGCGCGACGAGATCAAGGAGCTCAAGCGCGAGCTGCGCGACATGCGCGAGGCGGGGGTCGAATAGGGCTATACGCCGCCTGACCTGGGCGAATGCTTTTACCTGCGGGCGGGCAGCGTCCAGGGTATGAACAAAACGATCATCGGGACCCTGGTCGGAGCGACGCTGCTGGCGGGGGGTTGCGGCACCGTGGCGCGGGAGATGGAACGGCTGGCGGTGTGGTCGTCCCCGACCCCCGGCACCCCCTCCGCCACCTCCCCGCCCGGCAGCGCCACGGCGTCCCCCGGCCCGGCCGACCTCAAGGCCGCCGCCCAGGCCGCCCTGGCGGCGGTGCCCGGCTCCCGGCTCATCTCGATCGAGACCGAGGAGAACGGCACCCTCTGGGAGGTCCAGGTGGTGGGCCGGGACGGCACCGAGCACGAGATGGACGTGCAAGCGGGCAAGGTCGTCCGCGGCCCGGCCACCGAGGGGGAGGACGCGGCCGACAAGGCGAAACACCGCGAACGGGTCGCCGCGGCCAAGCTCGACTACGCGCAGGCGGCCGACAAGATCCTGGCCGCCGTGCCCGAGGGCCGCATCACCGAGCTCAACCTGGACGGCGAGGCCGGCCGGACGGTGTGGGAGTCCGACGTGGTGACCTCCAACGGCGTCAAGCGCGAGGTGGCCATCGACGCGGCCACCGGCACCGTCACCCGAAACAACGGCACCACCACCTGACCCGACCCCAGGGGCCTCAAGTGCGAGCAGCCTCAAGGGGGGCGGATCCAGGGCAGGTGGCCTCGGCGGAGGCGACCTCAAGCACGGGCGGTCTCAGAGCATGCAGCCTCACGCCGGCCGGACTCAGGGCAACTGGCCTCAAAGCGAGCGGCCCCAAGGGCGGGTGGCCTGAGGCCAGGTGGCCTCATGGGCGGGCGGCCTCACAACCGGACGGACTCGGGGCAGCCGACCTCAAAGGCGGGCGCCCTCATGGGCAGGCGGCCCTTCAAACGGGCGGCCCCTTCAGAATGGGCGGCCTCGCGGGAAGTGGCCGCAAGGACTTCAGGGGAGGCGGGGGAGGAGTGCGTGGACGAACGCCTCGGGGTTGTCCAGCATGATGTTGTGGCCCGACTCGGGGACGGCCAGCACCTCGACACCCGCCGCCCGCAGCCCGTCCGCCGCCTGGGGCTCGGTGTCCACCGGATGCAGATAGGCGCGGGGGATCGGCAGGCCCATCAGGAGTTCGCGCATCGGGGGCGTGGTGCCCTTGGCCAGGCCGGCCGCCGTACGGTGCAGGCCGCGCAGGTCCGCCAGGCGCATCGTGGACCACCAGTGCGGGCCCACCCGGTCGCGTACCTCCTTCCAGCCCTCCGCCACGAACTCCTCCTCGGTGTAGGAGGCGATGCCGCTGCCTCCCGGCAGGACGAGGGCCGGGGAATAGGGGTCGAGGTTGGCGTCCACCAGGATCAGGCCGGCGACCAGTTCGGGATGGCGGGCGGCCAGGTC
The DNA here is from genome assembly GCF_900108335.1 of Nonomuraea solani. Taxonomy (GTDB): domain Bacteria; phylum Actinomycetota; class Actinomycetes; order Streptosporangiales; family Streptosporangiaceae; genus Nonomuraea; species Nonomuraea solani. Next base: position 151,058 of record NZ_FNVT01000005.1, on the reverse strand, counting down.
GATCGCCACCGCGCCGCCCATGCTGTGCGCAATCACAGACGCCCCCGCGACCCCGGCCTTGCGCAGCGCCTCGGCCAGGGCGTCGGCGTGCGCCTCCAGGGTGTAGGTGAAGTCCTCGGGACAGTCGCTGATGCCGAACCCGAGCAGGTCGATCAGGAGCGAACGGCGGCGCGGCAGCAGAGGATGAGCGGCGACCGCGGCGTAGTAGGGGGCCGAGGTGGCACCGAGGCCGTGGACGTAGACGCGGGCCGGCGCCGCGCCGGGCAACTCCACCCAGCGCATGCGAGCACCGCCGGGGTGAACGATGGCATCGTGCATAACGGGCTCCTTCTATATCGGGATAAATATATATCGGCTCCGAGGTATGCTTGAACCATGCTGGAGTTGGCGATACTCGGGTTCCTCAGAGACCGGCCGTTACACGGTTACGACCTGCGACGGCGGGTGGCGGCACTGATGGGACACGTACGCCCGGTGGCCGACGGGACGCTCTACCCGGCGATCAAACGCATGGCCACCGCCGGCTGGGTGACCAGAAAAGACGAGCCCGGCCTGGCCGCCGCACCCCGGCGCGTCCTCTACCTGACCCCAGAGGGACGCGCCGATCTGGAACGACGGCTGCGGGAGCCGGACGAGCTGGACATCAGCGACGAGAACCGGTGGTTCACCCTGCTGGCGTTCCTCCGCCACCTGGAGACGCCCGAGGATCAGGCGGCGGTGTTGCGGCGGCGCCTCGCGTTCCTGGAGGAGCCGACCAGTTTCTTCTACGACGGGGACCGGCCGATGGGGGCCGAGGAGTTCGGCGACCCGTTCAGGCAGGGCCTGCTCACCATCGCCCACGCCACCAGCGAGGCCGAGCTCTCCTGGCTCCACGCGACCATCACCACCCTCGAAACCCCTGCCCCATAACCGAACAACGGCTCCCACCTCGGGCTCATGCCTTGAGGTCCCCGCCTCGGGCCGTTCTCCTGCCTGGCATGACCGCTCCGGCTTCAGGAACATGGTGTCGACGCGACCCCTCCGACCGTGGCTTCGGATTGGTGTGGCCACTTCGAGGCATGGGTCCTGGTCGCTGCGGCCGCTCCGATGCGTGGGTCCTGGTCGCTGCGGCCGCTCCGATGTTTGGGTCCAAGCCGGTGCGGCTGCTTCGACCCTGGGCGTTGGTCGGTGCGGCTGCTTCGACCCTGGGCGTTGGTCGGTGTGGCCGCCCTCGACCCCTGGGCTCTGGTCGGTGCGGCACTCCGATCTTCCAGTTCTGGCTTCGCGACCGCTTCGGCCTCCGGCTCCGTTCCCCGCAGCCACTTCCGCGCCGCGCCCCGGCCGCCGCGCCGTGCGCCGTGCGCCGTGCCCGTGCGCTGTGCCACGGTGGGGTGTTCGCGTCCGCAGCCACGCCCGCGCCCTGTCGTGGAACCGCTCCCCACCGTCACGCCTGCGCCCCATTGTGTGCACGTTGCCACGACCGTGCCCTCGCCTTGCCATGAGCGCGTTTCCCTGTGGGGCCGTGCTGTCCTGGTGGCGGGGGCTCTGGATGTGGGCGGCCGCCGTTCGCCGTCTATCCGGCTATGCGGCCGCTTCCGCCTGCCAACTCTCTGGCTATGCGGCCGCTTCTACCTGTCAACTCTCTGGCTATGCGGCCGCCTCTGCCTTCAGCTCTCCGTTATGCGGCCACGCCCGCCTCTTTCCGTAGCAGGGCGGACAGGGAGTCGGGGTCGGCGGTGGGGACGCCCTTGGCGGCGAACCAGGTGGCGACGTTGCGGGCGTCGCGGTCCAGGAACGAGGGGCCGGTCGGGTGGGCGATCACGTCCACGATCTGGGGCAGGTCGATGATGACCAGCCTGCCGTTGTGAACCAGCAGGTTGTACGGCGACAGGTCCCCGTGGGCGAGCCCTTCCGCGGCCAGCGTGATCATGGCCGCCACGAGCTGGTCCCACAGGTCGGTGAGGCCCTCGGACACCTGGGCCAGGCGCGGTGCCGCGTACCCGTCCGAGGTTCCGATGAACTCCTGCAGGATCTCCGTCCCGACGATCTGCACCGGGTACGGCACCGGCACCCCCAGCTCCCAAAGCCGGCACAACGCCCCGAACTCGGCCACCGCCCACTGCGCCGCGATCGCCTGCCTGCCGAACGCGGTGCGGTTGGCCATGGCCCGGTTCATGCGGTCGTCGCGGGTGGCGCGGCCCTCCAGGTAGCTGGAGTCGCGATGGAACAGCCGGTGCTCGGAGGAGCGGTAGCGCTTGGCGGCCAGCAGGCATGTACGGTCGGTGCCGGGTACGCCGCGCGAGATCAGATGGACGTCGGCCTCTTTGCCGGTCTTGAGCACGCCGTACTCGGTATCGACGGCCGCCAGTTCGGTGACCAGCCAGTCCGGGTACGGGCGCGGGCCCTTCTCCGTCGGCGTGCTCTGGTCCCAGGTGGACCAGCGGTCGCCTTCCGGCGGGCCGTCGTCGGTGTCAGGGGTGGTTTCGAGCCAGGCGATGTCGTCGGCGTCGAGGGCGTACTTGCCACGAGAACGGTGTTGCGAGTGTTTCGGCACGGTGGATGTACTCCAAGAGTGAGTCCCACCGGCGCGGTGATCAGGTCAGCGAATGCCCGGCGGGGAGGTGTGGGGACGCGGAAAACGGCACGCGAGCAATCGTCATCACAGTCTCACCCTCCTTCGGGTCGCTTCGATCAACTCGCCCGAGTATGCCGGGCACGGCCAGATATCCGCAACCCATAAAGCCGGGTTTCGGGCGGAAGTTGAGGGTGATGGGCTTGGGGGTGGACCCGGTCGGCGGGCCCGGGTGGTGTGCTCGGCTGGCTGGTCAGCGGGTTGAGGTCGCGTGCTTGGTTGGGCTGGGCCGGCAACTTTGGGCGGCGTGCTCGGTGGGGCTTGGTCGGCGGCTCTGGGTGGCGTGCTCGGTGGGGCTTGGTCGGCGGTTTTGGGTGGCGGGCTGGATCGGTGGGTCGATCAACGGCTCGGCGGGCCGATCAATGACCCGGTGGGTCGATCAATGGCTTGATCGTGCGGGCCGATATTGCGGTGCGCCGTTCCTGGGCGGCCTTGTAGCGTGCGCCCATGAGACGGTGTCCGGAATGCGGCTACTGGGAGCCTGCCGGAGCGCCCGGTTGTGGCAGGTGCGCCGGGCTGGTGGATGAGATCGTCGAGGTGGGCTGGCGGGACTTTCTCGGGCGGGAGTTCGGCGCCGCGGAGCCGTCCGATGAGCGGATCATCGCCGAGATGGTCGTGGATGAGCCGGACAAGCACCTCTGGCGCGTGGTCGACGCCGCCTACGACCGCCTGGTGTGTGCCGCGTGCGGCGGGAAGCTGAGCAGGGGGCCGGCCGGGTGTGCGCCGTGCGACCTGGCCAACGGCTTCCGGTACGTGGCCAGGGAGGCCGACCGGCCCGGTGTTCCGCCGGGGAACGAGCACGCGCTGCGGGTCAACGTTTCGGTGGCGCGCCGCCCATCCGGGATCTCGGCGTCGGAGGTGCTGCTGCGGCGGCTCAGCCTGCCCGCCCTCCTGGAAGGCGCGCTTCCCACCAGGGCTCAGGCGCAGGCGATCAAGGCCATGGCCAACAGAGGCGCCTCGGAGGCGGAGCTGGCCGCGGCCATCTACAACGAGTGGTCCCGGAGGTGAGCGATCGGGCGGCCGGTGCCGGCCATTTCGATCAGGCGGCCGGCGGTCATGTGGGGGAGAGGTCGATGTCCACGTCGAAGCCGGCATAGGTCTGCGGCCGCCCGCAGGTGGATGCCGGTGGGGACGTAGGTCTTGATGTCCGGTTCGGGCCGCTGGCGGGCTCCCAGAGTGACCGTCATCTCGCGCGCCACCGCCGGCTCCGCAGGCTGACGGAGTGCCTGTTCGAACAGGCGGACCGTGAGCATGGGGAAACCCGTCTGCGGCGGCCTCAGGACGAGCGACCCGTCGATCAGCTCGACGTGCCGGGGCGCGTCGGGAGGAAGGTGATCGAGCCTGTCGGTGGTCCAGCCGCCCGGTGGGCCGGGGCACAGAACCACTCGGGAAGGGTCGTGGTCATCGGGCCCGCCTCATAAGAACTCACGGGGCGAACACGTGATGTCACGCCGTCGTCAGGGGCGGTCTCTGCGTTCCTCCATGGTGCGCCGGTAGAGCTCGTCGATCTCGTCCAGGGGGTCGGGGGCACGGCGGCGGGCCTCGATTTCGAGGTCCGTGCGCGAGGAGAGGTCGGCGATGCCCGTCGCCGTGTGCTGCACCTGGTCGCCGAGCAGGTCGGCCCGGATGCGGGCGCACATCGCCGTCAGCTTGGCCTGGTGCTCCCGAAGCCGGTCGAGGGTCGCGTGGTCCACGTACGGCGACACGCGGCGCTGCTGGGCGTACATGCCGAGCTGCCCGTCGTGCACGTCCGCCTGCGCCGACAGGTCGGCCAGCAGCCGGGGCAGGTCGCCCAGCCCCCAGCCCTGGCTCTGCGCCTGCTCGACGGCCTGGCGGGTGAGGGAGACCTCGCGGCGCAGGTCGAGCCGGAGGCGTTCGACCTCGGCGGCGTCGCCCGTGCCCATGGCGTTGACGTGCGCGGACAGCCGGGTGGTGGCCTGCTTGGCCTTCACCGCCGCCTTCTTGCCCAGCTTGACCAGCAGGTAGATCCCCACGCCGCCCAGCAGCAGGAGGAACGCCAGGATCACCAGCACGATGACAAGGAACTCGCCGATCTTCGCCACCTCCTGTGGGGGTTGATGACTTGAAGGATAGTGCGCCGGAGCAGAACTGGCGCGCGGGCCCAAGCAAGCACTTGATCGATCGAGAGTCGCTGTGTTTCAGTGCACATGTTCGCAGGGTCGCCGCGGAAGGGGCAGAGCACGTGCTGGACGGCAAGATTGTGATCATCACAGGAGGCGCCCGCGGCATGGGCGCGGCCACCGCGCGGCGGTGCGTCGCGGCCGGAGCTCGGATCGTGCTCACCGACGTGCTGACGGAAGAGGGTACGGCCACCGCCAAGGAGCTCGACGGCCGGTTCATCGCGCACGACGTGACGAGCGAGGAGCAGTGGGCCGCGGTGGTCGCCGAGACCCTGGAGACGTACGGGCGGATCGACGGCCTGGTGAACAACGCCGGCATCGCCATCACGCTGCCCATAGAGCAGCAGTCCCTGAACGACTTCGAGCGCGTGCTCCAGGTCAACCTGGTCGGCGTCTTCCTGGGGCTCAAGGCGGTGGTGGCACCCATGCGCGCGGCGGGCGGCGGCGCCATCGTGAACCTGTCGTCGGTCGCGGGCCTGTTCGCCCTGCCCGGCACGGGCGGGTACGGCGCCTCCAAGTGGGGCGTGCGCGGGCTCACCAAGATCGCGGCGCTGGAGTTCGGGCGGGATCGTATCCGGGTCAACTCCGTACATCCCGGAATGATCGTCACGCCGATGACGGAGTCGTTCGGGGCCGTGTCGGGGGAGGGCACCTTCCCGCTGGCCCCGGCCGGGCGGTGGGGGGAGCCCGAGGAGGTCGCGGAGGCGATCGCCTTCCTGCTGTCCGACGCCGCCTCCTACGTGACGGGCGCCGAACTGGCCATCGACGGCGGCTGGACGGCCGGCGAGAGTGGCCTGCTGCCCCTCCTGAACAAGCAGGGCGGTGCGTAGATGCCGTACGCGGACGTCGGCGAAGGGGTCAGGCTGTTCTACACGGACGACGGAGCCGGCGAGCGGACGCCGTTGCTGCTCGTGCACGGCTGGGGTACCGACTCCCACCAGTGGTCCTGGCACATCGACGCGCTGTCCGCCAGGCGCCGCGTGCTCGCCGTGGACCTGCGCGGGCACGGCTACTCCTCCGTCCCGGAGTCGGGTAACACGCCGCGCGCGATGGCCGGGGACCTCGACGTCCTGCTCGGCCGTCTCGACATCGCCCAGGTGGTCGCGGTCGGTCACTCCATGGGCGCCCAGGTGGTCTCCATCCTGGCCGTCGAGCACCCTGAGCGGGTACGCGGCCTCGTCACCCTCGACCCCGGCTACGGCCTCACGCCCGGCCCCGCCCTCGACGTCCCCCGGATGGTCGCCGGCCTGCGCGGCGAGCACGCGCACGCCGTCGCCGAGCAGATCGACGAGTGGTGTACGAACGCCGCCACCCCCGCCGTCATCAGGCGCTGGCACAAACGCCGGCTGTACGGCATGCCGCCGCACGTCCTGGCCGAGGCGTTCGAGGCGCTGTTCACCGCCCCCGGCGCCATCGGGCTGCGCCCGGCCAGCGACGACTTCCTGGTACGCCGGCGATGCCCGGTGCTGTCGATCTGGGCCGATCCCGAGCGGGCGAGGTGGGAGGCCGGGCTGCTGAAGGACCCGGCGTCCAAGGTCGTGTGCTGGGAGGGGTCGAGCCACCGGCTGCACGAGGAGCGGCCGGCCGAGTTCGTGCACGTCCTGGAGGGCTGGCTGCGCAGACTGGAGCGTGGAAGACCCGGCGGCGGCGCGGGTGCGACCGCCGCCGGGCCTGCCACGGTGTGAGCGTGCCAAGGGCGGGGGCCACGGTGACGCTCACACGTTCGTTCGCTTCCTGGTGACCAACGGTAGGAGCGGACGGGGCCGCGGCGCGTCATCCCGCGGGCGGACCCGGCATCAGCCGGGCGGCTGACTCCGGGCGGCCTTCCTGCGGGCGCGGAAGCGGCGTATCCGCCTGATCAGCCACCACGCCAGCACCGCGAGCAGCAGCAGCGCGACGATCACCAGCACGGGCGAGAACACGGCGACCAGGCTCATGCCGAGCGCGCCGGCGTCCTCGGCCGTGCTCACGACCGGCGCGCCCACGCCCGCCGTGCCCGCGTTGATCACCGGGCGGGCGGCGGCCTTGAGCGCGTGCACGGCCAGCGCCACCACGATGCCCAGCAGCCAGCCGGTCCATGGGTGCTCGGTCATCCAGGTGGAGTTCTCGAACTCGGCGGCGGCGCTCGTGGCCGAGAAGACCACGCCGCCCGACGCGGGGCGTACGACGGTCTGGATGGCGTCGTTGACACTGTCGACGGCGGGCACCTTGTCGAGCACCATCTCGGCGGCCAGCAGCACCGCGATCACCGCGAGCACGCCCCAGTTGGACAGCCAGGCATAGCCGTCGGGGAGCTTCACGGCGTCGGTGAAGTTGGCGAGCACGCCCACGACCAGGAGCGGGATATAGGCGTTGAGTCCGGCGGCCGTGGACAGGCCCAGACCGGTCAGAGCGGCGAGCATCCCCCTAGTCTGCCCGCGCCGCCTCGTCCATGAGCGCCACCAGACCGGAACCGGTGAATTCGGACACCGCCCGCTCGTACTTCTCCATCCCCCACGACCAGAAGTCGAAGTCGATGCTCTCGTTGGCGCCGTCCTGGATGGAGGCCCAGAGCGTCCAGCCGTATTTGGACATCAGGCCCAGCAGGCGCGCACGGGCGATCTTGTGGCGGAGGCGCCGGCCGTAGTAGGCGGTGACGAGCTCCTCCAGGTGGCCGAGCGGCAGGTCGGACTCGCTCCAGATGTTGCCCAGCTCGAAACAGGCGTCGTTGTTGCCCGAGTATTCGTAGTCGATCAGCCAGATGCGCTCGCCGTCGTCGAGGATGTTGCCGGGCAGCAGGTCGTTGTTGCACGGCACGGTTCCCTCGTCGCGCACCGCCAGACATTTCTGGATCTGTGCGACGGTGGGCATGAAGTCCAGATAGCCTTCAGGCAGGCGAAAGCCGCGTTCCCGTACGATCGCCAGATACCGCTGCTGCACCTCGAACATGTCGAAATCGCGGACGAACCGGGGCCCGGCGTGCAGCCGGCGACACGCCCGGGCCACCCGGGGCAGATTCGCCGAATCCAGCAGGTCCGCCTCGGTGAACGTACGCCCCGGCAGGAAGCCCACCACCAGCACCCCGAGCCCCGGCCGGTAGTCGTGCACCGGCGCCCCGACCCCCGCGGCCGCCGCCGCGATCGAGTTGGCGTGCTCGGCGTCCCTGTCGATGGCCAGGAGGCTTCCGTCGCTGGCCCACACGCGCGCCACGTAACACCCGGACGGGACGGTGACCTTGTAGTTGTGGTTGGTGAGCCCGCCGGGCAACAGCTCCACGGTGCGCGGAACGCCGGACAGCAGGGGGATGCGATCGAGGACCTCGGGCGCGGCCATGCTCGATGCTAGGCGCCACCACCCCGAACGGTCTAGACCTTTTACGGCGCGCCGGTTAGCCTCGCGACCATGAGCGACTCGGCCCGGATCGTGATCATCGGTGGCGGGGTGGGCGGCGCGTCCGTCGCCTACCACCTCACCCAACTCGGCGAACGCGACGTCGTCCTGCTGGAACGCGACGAGCTCACCAGCGGCTCCACCTTCCACTCCGCCGGGCTCGTCGGCCAGTTGCGCGCCGACCCCACGCTGACCCGGATGAACCAGTACTCCGTCGAGCTCTACCGCACCCTCGACGCCGGATGGACGGAGTGCGGCGGCATCAAGCTGGCCTCCACCGCCGAGCGGATGGAGGAGATCCGCCGCCAGATCGGCTGGGCGCGCACGTTCGGGCTGCCGCTTCAGGAGATCTCGGTGGCCGAGGCGGTGGAGCTGTTCCCGCTCATGGACCCGGAGGGGGTCGTGGGGGCGGCGTACCTGCCGACGGACGGTCAGATCGACCCGTCGCAGCTCTGCTACGCCCTGGCCGCCCGCGCCCGCGAGGGCGGCGCGACCATCCGCACCGGTGTCCGGGTGCTGGGCATCGGCGTCGAGCGCGGCCGGGTCACCGGTGTGCACACCGACCAGGGCGACATCGCCTGCGAGATCGTGGTCAACTGCGGCGGCATGTTCGCGGCCGAGATCGGCCGCATGGCCGGCGCGCGGATCCCGATCGTGCCGATGTCGCACCAGTACGTCGTCAGCGACGCCTTCCACGACCACACCGGCCTGCCCACGCTGCGCGACCCCGATCTGCTCGTCTACTACCGCCAGGAGGTCCAGGGCCTGGTCATGGGCGGCTACGAGCGCACGTGCGCGCCCTGGACGGCCGGCCGGAACGCCTACGACGCGGTGCCGGGCGACTTCAACGGACGCCTCCTGCCGGAGGACTGGCCCAGATTTGAGGAAATTTCCGATAACTCCAGGATTCGCGTGCCCGCGATGTCCGACGTCGGCATCCGCAAGCTGATCAACGGCCCCGAGGCGTTCACCCCCGACAACGAGTTCTGCCTGGGCGAGACCGAGGTGGCCGGGTTCTTCGTCGCCGCCGGCTTCTGCGCGCACGGCATCGCGGGCGCGGGCGGCATCGGCAAGGTGATGGCCGAGTGGATCGTCGAGGGCGAGCCCAGCATGGACCTGTGGCACATGGACGTGCGCCGGTTCGGCCGCCAGTACCGCTCGCCGTCGTACACGCTCAAGCGCTCGGTCGAGAACTACGAGACCTACTACGACATCCGCTACCCCGGCCACGAGCGCTCCGCCGGGCGGCCGCTGCGGGTCTCGCCCGCCTACTCCTGGCACGCCGCCCACGGCGCCGTCTTCGGGGAGAAGTCGGGCTGGGAGCGCGTCAATTACTACGCCGTCAACCAGCGCGGCGAAGAGGAGCGGCCGCGCGGGTGGGCGGGCCGCGAGTGGTCGTCGGCGACGGGCACGGAGCACCGGGCCACCAGGACGGCGGCGGGGCTGTTCGACGAGAGCTCGTTCTCCAAGATCGAGGTCTCCGGGCCTGACGCGGCCGCGCTGCTGGAGTGGGTGTGCGACAACCGGGTCGCCCGTGACGTGGGCGCGGTGACGTACACACAGGCGCTCAACCGGCGCGGCGGCATCGAGTGCGACTTCACCGTCACCAGGCGCGGCGAGGAGGAGTTCCTCATCGTCACCGGCACCGCGTTCGGCTCGCACGACCTCGGCTGGCTGCGCAAGCAGGCCGCGCACACCGGCTCGAAGGCCCGGATCGCCGACGTGACCGGCCAGTACGCCTGCTTCGCCCTCTGGGGGCCGCGCGCCGCCGACATCATGAGCGGGCTCACGCCCGATCCGATGGACTTCCCGTTCATGTCGTCGCGGGAGATCACCGTGGGCGACGTGCCGGTGCTGGCGCTGCGGGTGACGTTCGTGGGCGAGCACGGCTGGGAGCTCTACTGCTCCAGCGAGTACGGCCTCGCGCTGTGGCGGACGCTGTGGGAGGCGGGCGAGGCGCACGGCCTGGTGGCCGGCGGCTACCGGGCGATCGACAGCCTGCGGCTGGAGAAGGGCTACCGGGTGTGGGGCGCGGACATCGGGCCGGAGACGACGCCGTACGAGGCTGGGCTCGGCTTCTGCGTCAAGCCGGACAAGGAGTTTCTCGGCCGGGACGCCCTCGACCCGGCCCCGGCCCGGCGGCTGCGCTGCGTCACGCTGAGCGACCCGGGAGCCGTCGCGCTCGGCAACGAGCCCGTCCGGGTGGACGGCCAGGTGGTCTCCCGCGTCACCTCGGGCGGCTACGGCTACACCGTCGGCGAGTCGATCGCCTACACCTACCTGGAGGTCCAGCCGGGCGCCGCGGTGGAGATCGAGGTCGAGGGCGCGTGGGTGCCGGGCACGGTGGTCAAGACCCCGCTGGTCCCGTGACCCCGCTGCGCACCGTGACCCCGCTGCGCACCGTGAGCCGCACCCGGTCGGGGCGGAACAGGTCGCGGGCGAACTCCACCGGCGTGCCGTCCACCGCGTACGCCGTGCGCTCGATCAGCATGAGCGGCGCGCCCGGCGCGATGCCCAGCTCGGCGGCGTCCTCGGCCCTGGCGATCACCGGGTCGAGGTGCTCGACCGCCGTGTGCGGCGCCAGGTCGTAGCGGGTGGCCAGCAGCGTGTAGAGCGAGCCGGTGAGGTCCTGGCCGAGCAGGCCGGGCAGGTCGGGGAAGTAGGAGCGCTCAAGCGCCACCGGCGACAGACCGGCCGAGCGCACCCGCGCCACCTCGTGCACCGGCGCGCCCGCTTCCACCTCCAGCGCCCGGGCCACCGCGCCCGTCGCGGGCACCGTCCTGGCGGCCAGGATGCGCGCCTCGGCCCGCAGGTGGGCGCGCCGCATCTGCTCGGTGAACCCGGCCAGCCCGGTCAGGTCGCACTCGATGCGCGGCTCGGCCACGAACGCGCCGCCCGCCCTGCCGGGCACCCTGAGCAGGACGCCGTCGCGTTCCAGCGTGGCCAGGGCCTGCCTGAGCGTCATCCTGCTCACGCCCAGCCGCCCGGCCAGCTCCCGCTCGCCGGGCAGCCGGTCGCCCGGCGCCAGGTCGCCCCGGGAGATCGACTCCAGCAGCCACCGCTCGATCTGCACGTGCGCGGGGACGCCCGTGCCACGCTCCAGGTGAGGCGGGGTCCCGACCATATGCGCAGGTTATCCCTTGATGGCGCCCTGGGTGATCCCGCTGACGAAGCTGCGCTGGAACAACAGGTACACCACGACGATCGGCGCGATGACGATCAGACAGGCCGCCGCCAGCAGGGGGATGTCCGTCGTGTACTGGCCGACGAAGAGCCCCAGGCCGCTCGGCGCGGTGCGGCGGTCCGGATCCTGCATCATGACCAGGACCAGCATGAACTGGTTCCACGACCACATGAAGTACAGCACCGACAGGGTGGTGACGGCGGGCCACGAGATCGGCAGCAGCACCCGCAGCAGCACGATGAGGTCCTTGGCGCCGTCGATGCGGGCCGCCTCGACCAGCTCGTCGGGGACGTTCGAGAAGTGGGTCTGCATCCAGTAGACGCCGAACGGCATGAACAGCGCCGCCTCGGCCAGGATGATGCCCGTGAAGGAGTTGGTCAGCCCGACCTCGCGCAGGTTGAAGTAGAGCGCCACCACGATGAGCTCCATCGGCAGCGTGAGCCCCATGACGAACCCGAACGACAGCGCCTTGTTGCCCCACACCTTGAGGATCGTCAGCCCGTAGCCCGCCAGCACGGCCAGCATCACCGACAGCGGCACCACGAAGACCGCGATCAGCACGCTGGAGCGCATGAGGGCGGTCATGTTGCCGCGCTCCCAGGCCAGCGCGAAGTTCTCCCACGACCACCGTTCCGGGATGCTGAACCCGTCGAGCTGCGCGCCCGGGGGATGCAGCGCGGCCAGGATGATGCCGACGAACGGCACCAGGATCATGACCGTCAGCAGGACGAGTACTCCGTACCGGACACCTACTCCGCCACGCATGTCAATCCTTTTCCCTGGTGAAGTAGCGGACGGCGCTGACCGCGGCGACCACGATCACGGTCAGCACGACGGCCAGCGCGCTGGCGCCGCCGATGTCGCCCTCGTTGAAGGCCAGCCGGTAGACCAGCAGGCCGGGGACGTTGGTCTGCCCCGCGGGGCCGCCGTTGGTGGTGACGAAGACGAGGTCGAAGCTGGCCAGCGCGGCGATGGTGGTGATGACGCCGGCGACGGTGATCTCCCTGCGCACGCCGGGCAGGGTGACGTGGCGGAACTGCCGGAACGTGCCGGCGCCGTCGAGCTTGGCCGCCTCGTAGAGGGACGGGTCGATCTTCTGCGCGCCGGCCAGGAAGAGCATCATGCACAGGCCGCTCATCGTCCAGGTGCCGATGAGGCCGAGCGCGATCAGGGCGAGCTGGTAGTCGCCCAGCCAGGCGCGGGTGATCCCGCCGAGCCCGATGAGTTCGAGGATCTGGTTGATGCCGCCGGCCTCGCTGTAGAACCAGCGCCAGGTGATGCCGACGGCGACGAGGGGGAGCACCTGGGGCAGGAAGAAGACGATGCGGAAGAACGTCATGCCCTTGCGCACCTTGCCCATCAGCAGGGCCGTCATGACGAGGCCGACGCCGATGGGGATGACCGAGAAGAAGATGATCAGCACGAGGCTGTGCAGGATGGCCTCGTACAGCGCCGAATCACGGAAGATCTTGACGTAGTTGCCGAAGCCCTCCCACGTGGCCGGCAGGATGCCGTCCCACTTCAGCAGGGACAGGCGGACCGTGTTGATCGCCGGCCAGATGGCGAAGCCGAGGTAGATCGCGAGCGCGGGCAGCACGTAGAGCCAGCCGCGCGCGCGTCGCGCGCGCAAGGGGGAGGGGCGGGCACGTCTGCGGGTCACCCGCTCCCCTCCGCGTGCCGGGGTGGCACGCGGAGGGGAGACGGGCGCGCTCAGCTCACGAGCCATGATGTCCGTCCCACGACTCCTGAAGGGACTTCAGGAAGGCGTCGGTGGTCATCTTGCCGCTGATCAGGCCCTGGATGCCGGGGGTGAGCTTGTCGATCATGCCGGGGGAGGCGTAGTCGGGGAAGGGGACGATCCCGTTACTCTGCGCCACCGGTGAGAACGCGGTCGCGATCTCACCGCGCAGACCCTCGGCGCCCAGCTCGGCCTTGGTGTCGACGGGCATGAAACCGCCGTCGAACTCGATCTTCGCCGCCTCCGGCGAGCTGAGGTAGTCGAGGAAGGCCGCGGCGACGTTCGGGTGCTTGGTCTTGGCCGAGATGGCGTACGCGACGCTCGCGCCCGAGGCGACCTTCGCCGGCTGGTCGGCCGAGGCGGTCGGCATGAGGAAGAAGCCGACGTCGTCCTTCAGCTCGGTCTCCAGGGCGGTGGCGCCCCAGTTGCCGGTCACCAGGAACGCGCTCTTGCCCTTGGAGAAGCCCGCCAGCGCGTCGGCGTCCGCCGTGGCGTTGGCCGAGGCGGGGAAGTAGCCCTTCTTGGCCCAGGAGACGATCGTGTCGGTGGCCTTCTTGGCGGCCTCGGTCTCGATCGTGGAGCCGGGCTTGCCGTACACCCAGGAGCGGTAGTCGGCGACGTCGCCGCTGACGTTGAGCAGCGCGTTCCACAGGTGGAAGCCGCCGACCGCCAGGCCGCCGAGGCTCAGCGGGGTGCCGCCGGAGTCCTTGACCTTCTGCAGCGCCGCCTCGAACTCGGGCAGCGTCTTCGGCGCCTCCTTGACCATCTTCTTGTTGTAGTAGACGCCGACGACGGACAGGCCGCCCGGCACCGCGTACAGGCCGCCGGTCCCGAACTGCTTGGCCGACTTGTCGGAGCTGAGGATCTCCAGGGTCGAGGGCGGGAACTTGCCGCTCCAGCCGTACGCCTTCGACCACGGGCCGAGATCCAGGATGAGCCCGGCCGGGACCAGGGAGTTCATCGCGCCGGGGTTGTACTGCGCGATGTCCGGCGCCGCGTCCGACGACATCGCCAGTTTGATGGACTTGACGTAGTCGCCGAACGGCGTCATCTGGGGCTTGATGGTGACGTTCGGGTGCTTCTTGGTGAAGCCCTCGATCAGCGTCTTGGTGGGCGGGTCGTTGCTGTAGGCCAGGGTGAGCGTCACCGGGTCGCTGGGAATGGTCGTCGTGACGTCGATCTTCTGAGACGCGGCCGGGGCGCTCGTGCCGCTGGTGCCCGCGCAGGCGGTCAGAGCGAGCGTCGCCGTGACGCCGAGCGCCACGAGCGCGTGACGCCGGGGTGGTGTCGTCATACGGATGACCTTTCTCCTTCTACAAGTGGTGCGTCGTCAACGGCCTTCATGACGACCGGTTCTCACCAGGCCGAACCTGGTGCGCTCGACCTCGTCCAGCGAGTGGAGCAGCGCTCCGTGGACGACGGCGTCCTCCTGGAGCGTCGAGATCTCCAGGAGCGGCTGATCCAGCAGTTCGTCTTCCAGATGGCGTCTGAGCGCCGCGAGCAGCGTCTCTCCGCATCTGGCCATGGGCCCCCCGATGACCACGAGGCGTGGGTCGAGAAGGGCCCGGATCACGGCGATGCCCTTGGCGAAGCGGCGGGCCACCACGTCGATGGCCTCCAGGGCGGCCGGCGTGCCCGCGACGACGGCGTCCAGCACGGTCTCGAAGGCGCGCTCTCCGGCGGCCTCGATCCGGGACAGGAACTCCGCGTCGCCGGCGCGACCCGCCGCCGCGGCGGCCTGGCGCACGATCTCCTCGCCGCCGACCCGGTCCTCGAAGGGGCCCAGGCCGTGCGGGTGGCGGGACTCGACCGGCGCCGTCCGCTCCGTGAACAGGTCGAGGAAGCCGACGTCGCCGGCGTCGTTGGAGGTGCCGCGGTAGAGCTCGCCGTTCAGCACGATTCCGGCGCCGACGCGCTCGCCCCAGTGCAGCATCACCAGCGAGTCCTCGCGCTGCTCGGCGTCCCGCCACCGTTCGCCCTGCGTCGCCAGCTTGACGTCGTTGTCCAGGTAGATGGGGCAGCCGAGCGTCTCCTTCAGCCGGCGCAGCAGGACGTCGCCGGTGAGGCCGGGCATGGTCGGGAGGAGCTTGATGATCCCGGCGGCCGGGTCCACTATTCCCGGCGTGCCGATCGAGGCGTACCAGAGGGTCGTGGGGCCCGCGGCGCGCAGCACGCTCGCCACTGTGGTGAGAAGCGTGCCGAGCACCTGCTCGGCGCCGGGGCGGGCGCCGAACTGCACCGCGTCGGCCGCGATGACCGTGCCGCACAGGTCCGCCACCGCCACCCGCAGGTCCTGCGGGCTGATCGAGACGCCCAGCACGTGGCCGGCCTCGGCACGGAACCGGACGAGCTGTGCGGGACGGCCCGCCCGGCTCGAATCGCGGTCCAGGGAGCCGAACTCGACCAGGCCCTCGTCGGTCAGCGCGTTGAGTGAGCGGGTGACCGCCTGCCTGGACAGGCCCACCGCCTTGGCCAGCGCCGACACGCTCATGCTGGACTCGGCCCGCAGCCGGCGCAGGATCGCGGCGGCGTTGACCTCACGCATGAACTGCGTGCCCGCGGCGACCAGCTGCTCCATGAACTCTCCCAACCCTGTGAGCGATGCGGCGTACGCTAGCATAATAATTATGTATCGTACGGAACTAATTCGTCGAGGGGTGTGACCTGCGATGTTGTCCGGTGAGGCGCAGTGGGCGGACGTTGTACGGGGCCTCGCCCAGCGCGTTCTGGGACCCGTGGCGGAGTCGGTCCGCCTCGGCGGCCTCGACGGCGAGGGCCGCGCGCACGCCTACGAGGCGAAGGGCGGCGTGCTCACCATCGCCGCGACGGACGGGGTGAGCGCGTCGGTTGCGCTGCACCACTACCTCCGCGAACACTGCGGCATGTCCGTGGGCTGGGACACCGTGCTGCCCCTGCCGTTGACGTCCCTTCCCGACGCCCCGCTCCACGAGGGCACGCCGCGGGTCCGCGAAGGCTACTACTTCAACTTCTGCACCTTCAGCTACACGACGCCCTACTGGGACTGGGCCGACTGGGAGAGCGAGATCGACTGGATGGCGCTGCACGGCATCACCATGCCGCTGGCCGTCACCGGTCACGAGGCCGCGCTGCACGCCGCGTACTCGCTGCTCGGCCTGGACGACGACCAGATCAGGAGCTTCCTGGGCGGGCCCGGCTACCTGCCGTTCCAGTTCATGGGCTGCATGGACGACTTCGCGGGCCCGCTGCCCGCGTCCTGGATCGACCGCCACCGCGAGCTCGGCGCGCGCGTCCTCGAACGCGAGCGCGCCTTCGGCATGACGCCCGTGCTGCCCGCCTTCACCGGGCACGTCCCCCGCGAGATCGCCGCGACGGCGCGCGCCGGCAGCCGTAACTGGCAGGGCTTCGAGACCTGGTCGCTCGACCCCGCGGACCCCCTGTACGAGCGGATCGGCGCCGAGATCGCCCGCGCCCAGATCAAGCTCTTCGGCACCGACCATTTGTACGCCGCCGACCCGTTCATCGAGATGATCCCCATCGACGCCGACCCGGCCTTCCCCGGCGCCGTGGCGGCGGCGACGCTGGCCGGACTGCGGCAGGCCGACCCGGACGCCGTCTGGCTCATGCAGGCGTGGCCGTTCTCCTACCAGCGCGACTTCTGGACCGAGGACCGCGTCACCGCCTTCCTCGACGCGATCCCGGACGACCGGATGCTCGTGGCGGACCTGTGGGCCGAGCACGACCCGCTGTGGCGGCAGTTCGACGAGTTCTCCGGCAAGCCGTGGCTCTGGTGCGCGCTGCTCAACTTCGGCGGCCGCACCGACCCGGTCGCCGACCTGCGCGGCGTGCCGGCCGGCATCGACGCGGCACTGGCCGCGCCGAGCCCGCCCACCGGGATCGGCCTGTCCATGGAGGCCATCCGCAACAACCCCGTCTTCTTCGAGCTGGTGACCGACCACATCTGGAACCGGGTCCCCGACCTGGACGCCTGGCTCGACGCCTTCGTGGCCCAGCGCTACGGCGGCCGCTTCACGGAGGAGCTGCGCGCCGCCTGGCGCGGGCTGCTCGCCACCGTCTACGGCGCCGGGGGCCTGCGGATCGCCCCCGACCAGTTCAAGGGCGTCCTCACCGCCGAGCCCTCGTACACGCGGACGCCCACGGGCCCCCTCTGGTACGACCCCGCCGTGCTGGCGCGGGCCTGGGAGCGGATGATCGAGGTGGCCGAGCGCGACCCCGGGCTGACGGCCGGGCCGCTCGGGCACGACCTCGCGGAGGTCGGCATCGCCTTCATGGCGCGCGTGGCCGACAGCCGCTACCTGGACGTCGTGGAGTCGGACGGTGACCCCGGGCAGGCCGATCGGTTCCTGAAGGTCTTCGAGGACCTCGACCGGATGCTGAGCTGCCGCCCCGAATACACCTTCCAGCACTGGGAGGCCAAGGCCGTGTCCTGGGCGGACGGGCCGGCCGACGCCGCCGTCCTGCGGGACAACGCCCGCCGCATCATCACGGTCTGGGGCACCTCGGAAAGCCCCCTGCTCGACGACTACGCGGGCCGGCACTGGGCGGGGCTCATGGGCGGCTACTACCGCGACCGCTGGGAGCTGTGGGCGCGCGGCTTCGGCCGCCCCGACGCCGAGGCCGAGCTGGGCGAACGCCTGCACGAGCGCGACGAGCTGTTCCTGCGCGCGGGCGCGCCCCCGCTGACCCCCGGCGACCTGGCCACCGAGTCCCGCAACCTGTTCACCGCCTACGCCTCCGAACTCGACAGAGGAGCACGATGACCCCGGTACCACCGACCGAGCGCCGCAACCCGCGCACCCGCGACATCGACACCCTGGAGTCCGCCGGCGTCCTGGGACTGCTGCTGGACGAGGACGCCAGGGCCGTCGAGGCCGCCCGCGCGGCGACCGGGCCGCTGGCCAGGGCGGTGGACGAGACGCACCTGCGGCTCGCGCGCGGCGGACGGGTGCACTACTTCGGCGCGGGCGCCTCCGGGCGGCTGGCGGTGCTGGACGCGACCGAGATCACGCCCACGTTCGGGGCGCCTGGCGGGCTGTTCACCGCGCACTTCGCGGGCGGGCCCGAGGCGCTCACCGACTCCTCCATCGACCGCGAGGACGCCGGCGCGCTCGGCGCCGCCGACGCGGCCGGGGTCGGCGCGGCCGACGTGGCGGTCGGGATCACGGCCTCCGGGTCCACCGCGTACGTCGTGGGCGCGCTGCGCGGGGCGCGGGCGGCCGGCGCGCTGACGGTGCTGGTCACCTGCAACCCCGGCGCGGCGGCGGGCGACCTGGCCGAGATCGTGGTGGTGGCCGACACCGGGCCCGAGGCGCTGACCGGATCCACCCGGCTCAAGGCGGGGACGGCGACCAAGGTCATCCTGAACGCGTTCTCGACCGCCCTCATGATCAAGGCGGGGCGCACGTACGGGAACCTCATGGTCGGGCTGGTGGCCACCAACGCCAAGCTGGCCGAGCGGGCTGTCAGCCTGCTCGCGGAGGCGAGCGGGCAGGACGCGGAGACCTGCCGCGCCGCCCTGGCCGACGCCTCGGGCGACATTCCCGGGGCGCTGGTCCGGCTGCTCACCGGCTGCTCGCCCGAGCGGGCGCGCGCCGCGCTGGGGGAGCATCCGGGCGTCCGCGCGGCCGTCGCCGCGCTCAACGGGCAGGCCGGATGAGCTCGTCGACATGCGCCGGCGTCGACGTCGGCGGCGGCGGGATCAGAGTACGGATCGACGGCGGCGAAGGGATCATCGCCGGGGAGGACACCTCCCCGGTGCCCCGCGACCGGGGCCGCGTGGACCTGCCCCGGCTGGCCGCGCGCGTGGCGGCCGTCATCGAGACCTCGGCGCCCGGCGTCGACCGGCTGGAGGGGATGGCGATCGGCGTGACCGGGCTGCCGGGCCTGGTCAAGGACCCGGAGACGCTCTGGCACGCGCTGGGCGACCGGTTCGGCCTCGGCGCGCTCGTCGTCGCGGGCGACATGGTGACCACGCACGCCGGCGCGCTCGGGTTCCGCGCGGGGGTCGTCGTGGCCGCCGGCACCGGCGTCATCACGCTCGGCACCGACCTCGACGGCGTGTGGAACCAGGCCGACGGATGGGGCCACCTGCTCGGCGACCACGGCAGCGGCGCCTGGATCGGCTCGCAGGGCCTCCAGGCGGCCCTGCGGGCCCACGACCGCCGCTCGGGCGGCTCGACCGCGCTGCTCGAACACATGACCGCGCGCTTCGGCCACCCCCTGGACCTGGTGGCGCTCGTCTACGAGTCGGGCTCCCCGGCCCACCACCTGGCCTCGTTCGCGCCATCGGTGGCCGAGGCGGCCCGCGAGGGTGACCCGGCCGCTCGCCGGATCTGGGCCGAGGCCGGGCGGCAGCTCGCCCAGACGGCCGTGGCCGCCGCCGCCGGGCTGGAGCCGGTCTTCTCCTGGGGCGGCCGCCTGTTCGACGCCGCCGACCTGCTCATGGAGCCGTTCCAGAGCACCGTACGGGCGGTGCTGCCGGACGCCAGGTTCATCCCGCCCCTGGGCACCTCGGCCGACGGCGCGCTCGGGCTGGCCAAGGCCGCCGCCTCGATCGAGGCCCGGCATCCGTACATGTACGTCTTCAGCCGGACAGACGCGCCAGCCGTTCGACCGCTTCGCCGAACTCGCTGACCAGGTCGTAGACGACGTCCCGGGCCGGCTTGACCTGGTCGAGCTGGCCCACGACCTGCCCCACGTAGTAGTTGACCAGCTCCAGCGCCCCCGGCTCGCCCCTCTCCGCCGCGGCCCCGATGCGGGCCATGGCGCCCTCGGCGACCAGGATCTGCAGCGGCATCCCGAGCGGCCCCGGGCTCTCCTGGCCGGAGTCCCACTCCTCCGTCCAGGCGGACTTGAGCTGGCGGGCCGGCTTGCCCGTACGCGACCTGGACCGGACCGTGTCGAGCGACGAGGCGGCCAGCAGCTTGCGCTTGACCGCCGGCGCCGTCTCGGCCTCCTCCGTCGTCAGCCAGACCGAGCCGCACCACACGCCCTCCGCGCCGAGCGCCATGGCCGCCGCCATCTGCCGTCCCGACGCGATCCC
The DNA here is from genome assembly GCF_900108335.1 of Nonomuraea solani. GTDB lineage: Bacteria > Actinomycetota > Actinomycetes > Streptosporangiales > Streptosporangiaceae > Nonomuraea > Nonomuraea solani. The sequence goes on along the minus strand of NZ_FNVT01000005.1, from coordinate 130,973 downwards.
GCCCGCCGCCAGCACCGGCACCGGCGCGACCGCGTCCACCACCTGCGGCACCAGCACCATGGTCGAGATCTCGCCGGTGTGCCCGCCCGCCTCCGTGCCCTGCGCCACGATCAGGTCGGCGCCCGCCGCCACCTGCCTGCGGGCGTGCTCCACCGTGCCGACCAGCGCGGCCACCGGCACGCCCGCCTCCCTGGCCCTGGCCACCATCTCGGGCGGCGGCGGCCCCAGGGCGCTGGCGATCAGGCCGATCCGGTGCTTGAGCGCCACGTCGATCAGCCCCGTCGCCCCGGCCGCCGTCACCCGCCTGCCCAGCTCGTCGGCCACCGCCGTCAGCGGCTGCGCGGTGGCGCTCACGCCGTACTTGGACAGCAGGTGCGTGACGAAGTCGCGGTGCCGGTCGGGGATGGCGTCCATGAGGTGGGTGCGCACGTCGAGCGCGGAGGCGTCGATCCTGCCGGGGACGAGCACGTCGACGCCGTACGGGCGGCCGTTCACACGTTCGTCCAGCCAGGTCAGCTCGGTGTCCAGTTGGTCCGGTGAGTACGCGATCGCGCCCAGCACCCCGAACCCGCCCGCGTTCGTCACGGCGGCCACCACGTCACGGCAGTGGCTGAAGGCGAACAACGGGAACTCGATGCCCAAACGCTCACAGATGGCGGTCCGCATGCTCCGACGCTAACCGTCAGAACGTTGTTCGGTCCATCCCCTCGGCCGTGGCGCCGAACGCGATGGGGGCGTGCCAGCCCAGTTCCGGCGTGTACCCGCGTACCCGCCTGGCCGGCACCCCGGCGACCACGCTGTGGTCGGGGAACTCGCCGCGCACCACCGCGCCGCCCGCCACCACGCACTGGCGGCCCAGCGTCGTGCCCGGCAGGATGATCGCGCCCGCGCCCAGCCACGAGCCCGAGCCGATCGAGACCGGGCTGTTGCGCGGCCACTGCCTGCCGATCGGCACATCGGGGTCGTCGTAGACGTGGTTCTGGTCGGTGATGTACACGTACGGGCCGGTGAACACGTCGTCGCCGATGTCGATCGACTGGTGGGCCACGATGTGCGAGCCCCGGCCGATCGAGCAGCTTCCGCCGATGCGCAGGATCGAGCCGGGGCCGAGGTCGGGGCCCGGCATCATGCCGCAGGAGAGCGACACGCGCTCGCCGATCAGCGTGTGGTCACCGATCTCCATCCACCGCTCGCCGAAGATCGCGCCCGGCGGGAAGGCGATGCTCACGCCGTCGCCGAGCCGGCGGAACCGGTAACCGGAGGGAGTGGCCGGCGTGATCGCTCCCGCGTGGCGGATCGCCGTGTACGCACGGTGTATCAATGTGCCCAATGCCCGCCGTACAAGTGACATAGGGACCAAAGTTACCGCTAGGTCATCCCCGTTCGGGCATGTGAGGGGCGTTGTTTGATATCCTGAGAGCCCGTGGACACTTCGACCACACCTCGAGCCACGGGAGCCCCTTTGCGCAGCGCATCGCAAACCAAGCATCTGTTCGTCACCGGCGGTGTCGCCTCCAGTCTCGGCAAGGGGCTCACGGCGTCCAGCCTCGGCCGCCTGCTCAAGGCGCGCGGACTCAGGGTCACCATGCAGAAGCTCGACCCTTACCTCAATGTCGACCCCGGCACCATGAACCCGTTCCAGCACGGCGAGGTGTTCGTCACCGACGACGGTGCCGAGACCGACCTCGACGTCGGCCACTATGAGCGGTTCCTCGACACCGACCTGCACGGCTCGGCCAATGTGACCACCGGCCAGGTCTACTCCAACGTCATCGCCAAGGAGCGGCGGGGCGAATACCTGGGCGACACCGTCCAGGTGATCCCGCACATCACCAACGAGATCAAGGACCGGATCCGGGGCATGGCCGGTCCTGACGTCGATGTGGTCATCACCGAGGTCGGGGGCACGGTGGGCGACATCGAGTCGCTGCCGTTCCTGGAGGCCGTGCGGCAGATCAGGCACGAGGTCGGGCGCGACAACGTGTTCTTCCTGCACGTGTCGCTGCTGCCGTACATCGGGCCGTCCGGGGAGCTGAAGACCAAGCCGACCCAGCACAGCGTGGCGGCGCTGCGCAGCATCGGCATCCAGCCGGACGCGATCGTGCTGCGGTCCGACCGGCCGGTGCAGACGGCGATCAAGCGCAAGATCAGCCTCATGTGCGACGTCGACGAGGACGCCGTCGTCTCGGCCGTGGACGCGGCCTCGATCTACGACATCCCGAAGGTGCTCCACTCCGAGGGCCTCGACGCCTACGTGGTGCGCCGGCTCGGCCTGCCCTTCCGCGACGTTGACTGGAAGGAGTGGGAGCAGCTCCTGCGCCGGGTGCACCGGCCGGCCAAGGAGGTCACCATCGCGCTGGTCGGCAAGTACATCGACCTGCCGGACGCCTACCTGTCCGTCACCGAGGCCCTGCGCGCCGGCGGGTTCGCCAACGACGCCCGCGTCAACATCCGCTGGGTCAAGAGCGACGACTGCGAGACCCCCGAGGGCGCCGGGCGCGAGCTCGACGGCGTCGACGGCGTGCTGGTCCCCGGCGGGTTCGGCGTGCGCGGCATCGAGGGCAAGATCGGCGCCATCCGGCACGCCCGCGAGGGCAAGATCCCGCTGCTCGGCATCTGCCTCGGCATGCAGGGCATGGTCATCGAGGCGGCCCGCAACATGGCCGGCATCGAGGACGCCAACTCCGCCGAGTTCGACCCCGACACCAAGCACGCCGTCATCTCCACCATGGCCGACCAGGAGGACGTCGTCGCCGGCGAGCGCGACATGGGCGGCACCATGCGGCTGGGCAGCTACACCGCCAAGCTCGGCGAGGGCACCCTCGCCCGGCAGCTCTACGGTGGCAAGGCCAAGGCCGACGAGCGCCACCGGCACCGCTACGAGGTCAACAACTCCTACCGCGAGCAGCTGGAGAAGGTCGGCCTGGTCTTCTCGGGGCTGTCGCCCGACGGCCGCCTGGTCGAATACACCGAGCTGCCCGCCGACGTCCACCCCTTCTTCATCGGCACCCAGGCGCACCCCGAGTTCCGCTCCCGGCCCACCCGCGCCAACCCGATGTTCAAGGGCCTCATCAGCGCCGCCCTGACCTACGCCGACGACCGCGTGGCCGACAAGGTGAGCCAGTGAAGATCGAAGACGCGCCCGAGTCGTGGGAGGTCCTCGGCACCGAGGACCGGTTCGAGGGCAGGATCGTCCGCGTGGTCACCGACACGGTGAAGATGCCCCGCGACGCGGTCGCCGACCGCGACTACGTCATCCACCCCGGTTCCGTCGCCGTGCTCGCGCTCGACGACGAGGAGCGGGTGCTGATGATCAGGCAGTACCGCCACCCCACCCGCATGCTGATGTGGGAGCTGCCCGCCGGGATCCGCGACGTTGCGGGCGAACCGCTCGTCACCACCGCCGCCCGCGAGCTCGCCGAGGAGGCCGGCTACCGCGCCGAGACCTGGCACACCCTGACCGACCTGCGTTCCTCGCCCGGCATGAGCGACGAGCGCATCAGGGTGTTCCTCGCCCAGGGGCTGACCAAGATCCCCGACGAGGAGAACGGCTTCGTCCAGGAGCATGAGGAAATCGACATGCCGGTCGAATGGGTCCCTCTGGCCGACGCGGTCGAGAAGGCACTCATGGGAATGATCCACAATTCCCCGGCCGTGGCCGGTATCCTCGCCGCATATGCGGCATCGGTTGAGGGGTTCGCCCTGTTGCGCCCCGCCGACGCACCTGAGGCGTGACGGAAGGACCAATTCGTGGAGGCGGTGCTCTCCAGCTACCTCGCCCATCTCGCGGTGGAACGGGGCCTGGCTGCCAACACGCTCGCGTCCTACCGTCGTGACCTGCGCCGATACTGCGAACACCTGCAGTCGCTCGGCCGGCTGGAGCTCGCGGAGGTGGGGGAGGCCGATGTGCTGGCCTTCCTCGCCGCGCTGCGCGAGGGCGACGGTGAGCACCCCGCCCTCGTCGCCAGCTCCGCCGCGCGCGCCGTCTCGGCCGTGCGCGGGCTGCACCGTTTCGCCCTGCGCGAAGGGGTCACGGCCCACGACCCCGCCCACGAGGTACGCCCGCCGCGCCAGCTCCGCAGGCTCCCCAAGGCCATCGCCGTGGACGAGGTCGAACGCCTCATCGCCGCCTCCGGCCCCGACGGCGCGCCCCTGACGCTGCGCAACCGCGCTCTTCTCGAAGTCCTGTACGGCACCGGCGCCCGCATTTCCGAGGCCGTCGGGCTGGCCGTGGACGACCTCGAAGACGATCAGGTACGGCTGCGCGGCAAGGGGGCCCGTACCCGGGTGGTGCCGTTGGGGCGTTACGCCCGGTCCGCCCTGGACGCGTACCTGGTCCGGGCCCGTCCCGGTCTCCTCGCTCACGGCCGTGGCACCCCCGGGGTCTTCCTCAACGCCCGGGGAGGCCGCCTGACCAGGCAGGGAGCCTGGGAAGTGCTCCAGGCCGCCGCCGAACGAGCCGGACTTGACAGGATAAGTCCGCACGTACTCCGGCATTCCTTCGCAACGCACCTCTTGGACGGAGGAGCTGACGTTAGGGTGGTCCAGGAGCTGCTCGGTCACGCCTCGGTGACGACCACACAGGTCTACACCCTGGTCACCGTCGACAGGCTCCGCGAGGTCTACGCCGCCGCGCATCCGCGCGCCCGGCAGTGATCTATAGTCTTTTGGGGTGTGCGCCGCCCTCGGCGTGCCGCCTTGCCGCGTTAAGTGGTGACGCCATAGTGTCCGTCCGGACGGTCCGGTTCGGGATCGTCAGGGAGGTTCGAGCTGGTGACTGTGACGACCAAGGGTTCGACCCCGGGGACCCCCGACAACCCCTGGGGCGACACGAAGACCAACACGCCCTCTAACGGCGTCAATCTGGGCCCGACGCAGCGGCCACGACCCGTGTTCCCGGAACCGGTGCCGCCCACGGTGCACGGCCCGGCCCGCGTGGTCGCGATGGTCAACCAGAAGGGCGGTGTCGGCAAGACCACGACCACCATCAACCTGGGGGCCGCGCTCGTCGAGTGCGGGCTCAAGGTGCTGCTGGTCGACTTCGACCCGCAGGGGGCGCTCTCCGTCGGCCTGGGCATCAACCCGCTCCAGCTCGACCTGACCGTCTACAACCTGCTGATGGAGCGCAACGTCACCGCCGAAGACGTGCTGCTCGAAACCGGCGTCGAGGGCCTCGACCTGCTGCCCAGCAACATCGACCTGTCGGCCGCCGAAGTGCAGCTCGTCACCGAGGTCGCCCGCGAGCAGGTGCTCGGCCGCGTGATCAAGCCGCTGCTGCCGCACTACGACGTGTGCCTCATCGACTGCCAGCCGTCGCTGGGCCTGCTCACCATCAACGCGCTGACCTGCGCGCACGGCGTGATGGTGCCGCTGGAGTGCGAGTTCTTCGCCCTGCGCGGCGTCGCCCTGCTCATGGACACCATCTCCAAGGTGCAGGAGCGGCTCAACGAGGAGCTCGAGATCGAAGGGCTCCTCGCCACCATGTACGACGCCCGCACCCTGCACGGCCGCGAGGTGCTGGCCCGCGTGGTGGAGGCGTTCGGCGACAAGGTGTTCCACACGGTGATCAACCGCACGGTGCGCTTCCCCGACGCGACGGTCGCCGGTGAGCCGATCACCACGTTCGACCCGTCGTCCCTCGGCGCCAACGCCTACCGTGAGCTGGCCCGCGAGGTGCTCTCGCGCTGGCCGGCGCCTGCGACAATGGCCAGGTGACCGCCGAGCAGACCGAACCCCAGGGCTTCCAGGTCCACCTGGACGTCTTCGAGGGACCCTTCGACCTGCTCCTCGGCCTCATCGCCAAGCACAAGCTCGACATCACCGAGGTCTCACTCTCCAAGGTCACCGACGAGTTCATCGCCTACATCCGGTCCAAGGGGCCGGAGTGGGACCTCGACCTGACCAGCCACTTCCTGCTGGTGGCGGCGACCCTGCTCGATCTGAAGGCGGCCCGGCTGCTGCCCTCGGGCGAGGTGGAGGACGAGGAGGATCTGGCGCTGCTCGAGGCCAGAGACCTGCTGTTCGCGCGGTTGCTGCAGTACAAGGCGTACAAGGAAGTCGCCAAGGTCTTCGCGGGGCGGATGGCGGAGGAGGCGCTGCGCTTTCCGCGTACCGTGCGGATGGAGGAGCAGTTCGCCAACCTGCTGCCCGAGCTGATCCTGGGCATCGGGCCCGAACAACTCGCCCGCATCGCCGCCAAGGCCTTCACTCCCAAACTCCCGCCCACCGTCAATGTCGGGCACATCTACCAGCCGGTGGCGAGCGTCAAGGAGCAGGCGGCCCTCCTGGTCATGCACCTGCGCCGCCTCCGCCGTGCCACCTTCCGCGCCCTGGTGGCCGACTGCGAGGGGACTTTCGAGGTCATCGCCCGGTTTCTGGCGGTGCTGGAGCTGTTCCGGGAGTCGGCGGTGACGTTCGAGCAGGTGGAGCCGCTGGGGGATCTGCACGTGACCTGGACGGGGTCCGACGACGGGGACGTGGCGGTGGGGGACGACTACGAGGAATCCGCGGAGAAACCAGCCAATGACTGACGAAAACCCGTTGCCCAGCCCCCGCACGTCCCCCGACGCGACCCCACCGCTGCCCGCCTGGATGACCCTCCCCGGCTCCCTGGCCCAACCGGCGTCCCCGGAACTCGAGGACACCCCCTTTTCCCACCCCGAAGAACCCTCGGACGGCCCGGCTCCGTCGGACGGTCCGGCCCCGTTGGACGGCTCTCCTCAGGCGGGGGCTTCGGCCTCGGCAGAGGGTCTGGCTTCGGTGGCGGAGCCCGCTCGGGTCGCGGACGCCGTCTCGGTGGACGGGCCGGCCCTCGAAGACGCTCCGGCTCCGGTGCCCAACGAGGCGACGGCGGGCACCGACACGACGGCCTCTCACACGAGCGCCACATCCGACACGCCCGCTGACGCTGCGGGCCTGCCGGGTGCGCAGACCTCGGGTTTCTCGGGCGCCGGGTCGGTGGGGCGTGGTGAGGTCGGCGCAACGCGTGCGGCGGAGAAGCCGATGACGGCCTTCAGTGAGGCGGCCGGTAAGGGCGAGGGTTACGACCTCGCTGCGGCCCGCGTTGAGGACGAGCCTCAGAGTCCCGCTGAGGGCGGTGACGGTGCTCAGGGTCCCGCTGAGGGCGGTGCTGAGGAGGGTGGTGGGGAGGGGCCGACGCTTGGGGCGGCGTTGGAGGCTATCCTGCTTGTTGTCGATGAACCCGTCGCCGAAGTGGTTCTGGCGCAGGTTCTTGAGCGGCCCACCCACGAAGTCGCCACCGCATTGCGTACGCTGGCGGCGGAATATACCGCCTCCGGGCGGGGTTTTGACTTGCGAGAGGTTGCGGGCGGTTGGCGGTTTTATACCCGTGCCGACTGCGCGCAACTGGTCGAACGGTTCGTCCGTGACGGCCAGCAGTCGCGGCTGACCCAGGCCGCGCTCGAAACACTCGCGGTAGTGGCTTACCGGCAACCGGTGAGCCGGGCTCGCGTCGCCGCCGTGCGCGGCGTCAACAGCGACGGTGTCATGCGGACACTCGTCGCCAGGGGGCTGGTCGAAGAGGCCGGCACCGACCCGGAGAGCCAGGCAGTGCTCTACCGGACAAGCTCATACTTCCTTGAACGTCTGGGACTGCGGGATCTGAGCGAGCTCCCCGAGCTCGCGCCCTTCCTCCCTGACGACGTGGAAAATCTCGAGGAGACAACAAAGTGATCAACAGGCGCAGCACCCCGTCCGGTGATGGACGCGGTCGTGGACGTGCAGGCGGCTCCGGCCGTGGTGGGCGTCCCGCCTTCCGCTCCGACGACACCCGCGGCTCTTTCCGCCGCGACGACGACACCCGCGGCGGGGGTGACCGCCGGGACTCCCGCGGCGGACCCCGGCCCTCCGGCGACTCCCTTCGCGCCGATCGGGGCGGCTCCCGCGCCCGGTACGGCAACCGCGACGGCGACACCGGCAACCGATTCCAGCGCGATGACCGCGCCCCCGCCCGTGACCGCGGCGAATGGACCCGCGGTGGCGGCGACAGCGGGGAGGCCCGCCATGACCGCGGCGGCTCCGACCGTGGCGGCAACCGCTCCGACGAGCGTGGCGGCAACCGTTTCGACCGTGGATCGGACCAGCGTGGCTCCGACCGCGGGTTCGATCGTGGCTCCAGCCGTGGCTCCGAGCGCGGGTTCGATCGCGGTTCCAACCGTGGTTCCGACCGTGGTGGGGCCCGTGGGTTCGACCGTGGTTCCGACCGTGGTGGAGCGCGTGGGTTCGACCGGAGCTCTGACCGTGCTTCTGACCGGGGCTCCGACCGTGGGGGAGCCCGCTACGAAGGTGGTGGCGGCCGCCCCGAGCGTAGTGGTGACCGTTACCAGAGCAGTGGCCGTCACGAGGGCGGTGGCTTCCGCGCCGAGCGTGGTGGCGACCGTTACCAGGGCGGCCGTGACCGTTTCCAGGGCTCCGAGCGCACCGGGAACCGTCCCGAGCGCGGCGGAGACCGTGGTGGGAGCCGTTTCGAGCGGCCCCGCGACGACCGGGGCGGCTACCGTCCCGAGCGGCGTGACGACCGGGGCGCCGGCGGCTACGGCGCGGGGCGTCGTGACGAGCGCCAGAGTGACGACCGGGGCGTGGCGCGCGCCGGGCGGAGCGGGCGCAGGGAGGACTCCGGCTCCCGGGGCACGTCCCCGACCCGGGCCCGGTTCGGCAGGCGCGACGGAGACTCCCGTACCGACCGCACGGGCCGGAGCTCGCGGCGGGACGACGTACAGACCATTGGCGGCACCCCCAGGCGCGAGAGCGCCGGGAGCCCCCAGCGCGACCGGGTGAAGGCCGCCCGGCAGCCGCTCCGCGACCATGCCTTCTACCCGGAGGGCTACACCGACGAGCGCGACACCACCGAGGTGCCGGACGGTGTACGGCTGCAGAAGGTGCTCGCCCAGGCGGGCGTGGCCAGCCGCAGGGCCTGCGAGGAGATGATCGGCGACGGCCGCGTCACCGTCAACGGCCAGGTCGTACGGCGTTTCGGCGCCAAGGTGGACCCCGCGGCGCAGGTCATCCACGTGGACGGCAAGCGCATCCCGACCGCTCCCGACCTCGTCTACTACGCCCTGAACAAGCCCATCGGCGTCGTCTCCACCATGGACGACCCGCAGGGCCGCCCGTGCCTGGCCGACTTCGTCGAGGAGCTGGCGCCGAGGTTGTTCCACGTGGGCCGGCTCGACACCGAGACCGAGGGTCTGCTGCTGCTCACCAACGACGGTGAGCTGGCCAACAGGCTGACGCACCCGAGCTACGGCGTGCAGAAGAAATACTGGGCCAAGGTGCCGGGGCCGATCCCGCGTGACCTGGGCCGCAGGCTCAAGCAGGGCATCGAGCTCGAAGACGGCATCGCCAGAGCCGACAGCTTCGCCATCGTGCAGGAGCACGGCCAGCAGGCACTGGTCGAGGTCGTGCTGCACGAGGGCCGCAAGCACGTCGTCCGGCGCATGCTGGAGGAGTCCGGGCACCGGGTCATCGACCTGGCCAGGATCGAGTTCGGGCCGGTGAAGCTGGGCCGTACCAAGCCGGGGACCGTCAGGGCGCTGTCCTTGAAGGAAGTCGGCGAGCTTTACGCGGCCGTGAAGCTGTAATCTGGCCGGACGCAGGAGCCCGTGCGCATCTCCGCACGGGCTCTCCGGCTATCTGAGGGGGACGAACCACATGGTGCGGGCGATCCGTGGGGCGATCCAGGTGGACGCCAACGACCGTGGCTCGGTCATCGGGGGGACGACCGAGCTGGTCAGCGCGATCATGGAGCGCAACCGCCTGACGCCGGACGATGTGATCAGCGTGCTGTTCACGGCCACCCCCGACCTGACGGCCGAGTTCCCCGCGCTGGCGGCGCGTAAGCTGGGCTTCCACGATGTGCCGCTGATCTGCTGCACCGAGATCGACGTGCCGGGCGCGCTGCCCCGCGTCGTACGTCTCATGGCGCACGTGGAGACCGACCGCCCGAAAACCGACATCCAGCACGTCTATCTGCGGGGCGCCGTGGCGCTGCGCCAGGACATCGCCCAATAACTCCGGCGGACGTCACCCCGGCGAGCGCCGGGGTACGTGCGCCGTGAACATCAGCCCAAGCCCAGTCGCCCGAAAAGCCCGATAAATCAGGACATCGAGATGGATCTTCGTACCGTGCTCGTCGTCGGCACCGGTCTCATCGGCACCTCCGCGGCGCTGGCGCTGCGCAAGCGGGGCGTCCGCGTGCTCCTCGCCGACCGCGAGCAAGGAGCCGTGCGGCTGGCACGGGAGCTCGGCGCGGGCGAGGAGTGGAGCCTCGACGGGCAGGCCGTCGTCGAGCGGGTGGACCTCGCGATCATCGCGGTGCCCCCCGCCTACGTGGCCAGTGAGCTGCTGGAGCTGCAGCGGCTCGACGCGGCCCGGTTCTACACCGACGTGGCGAGCGTGAAGGCCGAGCCCATCCACCGGGCCGCGCAGCTCGGCTGCGACCTGACCACCTACGTCGCCTCCCACCCGCTGGCCGGGCGCGAGAAGTCCGGTCCCGGGGCCGCCAGGGACGACCTGTTCCTCGGGCGGCCGTGGGCGCTGTGCCCCACCGAGGAGGCCGACCCCGAGGCGAAGACGGCGGTCCTGCGGCTGATCGAGCTGTGCGGGGCCAACGCCGTCGAGGTCAGCGCGAGCGACCACGACCGCGCGGTCGCCGTCGTCTCCCACGCGCCCCACGTCGCCGCCTCCGCCGTGGCCGCCCGCCTGGCCGACGCCACCGACGTCGCGCTGGGCCTGGCCGGGCAGGGCGTCCGCGACGTCACCCGCATCGCGGGCAGCGACCCCGGCCTGTGGCTGGGCATCCTGTCCGGCAACGCCTCCCCGGTCGCCGAGGTGCTGGAGGCGGTGGCCAACGACCTGGCCGACGCCGCGAGCGCCCTGCGCGCCCTGGCCGAGGGCGACGGCACCGCCACCGGCGAGATCACCCAGCTCCTCAAGCGCGGCGTCGTCGGCCACGACCGCATTCCCGGCAAGCACGGCGGCCCCGCCTCCTCCTATGCCGTCGTCCAGGTCGTCATCGGCGACCGCCCCGGCCAGCTCGCCCGGCTGTTCCAGGTGTGCGACGAGGTCGGGGTCAACGTCGAGGACGTCCGCCTGGAGCACGCCCCCGGCCTGCCCCTGGGCATCGCCGAGCTGTCGGTGGAGCCCGGCGCGGCCACGTCGCTCACCGAGGCCCTGCGCGAGCGCGGCTGGCAGGTTCCTTAGGAGCCGATGTCACGTCCGTGCCTCCTCGATACGTCCTTGGGTCGAATCGAGGAGGTAGAGGAAGATGACCGACATCCTGGTACTGGGCGCGGGCTACACCGGCGTCACGGCGGCCATCAGGGTCGCACGTAAGACCCGCCGTACGGGTGGCAAGGTCACGCTGGTGAACGCCTCGGCGCGGTTCACCGAGCGGCTGCGCCTGCATCAGACGGCGGCGGGGGAGCGGCTGGCCGATCACCGGCTGGACGACGTGCTCGCCGGCTCCGGCGTCACGTTCGTCCAGGGCCGCGTGACAGGGCTCGACGTGGGCCGCCGGGCCGTCGAGCTCGATGACGGGCGGGTGCTCGGCTACGACAAGCTGATCTACGCCCTCGGCACCGTCACCGACGCCTCCGTCCCCGGGGTCGCCGAGCACGCCTTCGTGTACGACGACCACGCGGGCACGGTACGGCTGTCCGAGCGCCTCGACACGCTGACGGGCGGCACGGTGGTCGTGGCCGGCGGCGGGCTGACCGGCGTGGAGTCGGCCACCGAACTGGCCGAGGCCCGGCCGCACCTGCGCGTCGTCCTGGTGACCCGGGGACGGCCCGGCGCGATGATGGGCGACGGCGCCCGCGCCTACCTGGACGCGGCGCTGCGGCGGCTCGGCGTCGAGGTACGCGACGGCGCCCACATCACCAAGGTCCTCCCGGACGCCGTCGAACTGGGCGACGGCGAGCTGATCCAGGCCGACGCCACCCTCTGGACCACCGGCACCAAGGCCCTGCCCCTGGCCGCGGACTCCGGGCTGAGCGTGGACGCGCGCGGCCGGATCGTGGTGGACGCGGCGCTGCGCTCGGTGTCCCACCCCGACGTGTACGCGATAGGCGACGCCGCCGCCATCACCCAGCGGTACGGCGTGCTCCACGGCACCTGCCAGGGCGGCATCCCCACCGGCCTGCACGCGGCCGACTCGCTGGCCGCCACGCTGCGTGGCCGGACCCCGAAGCCGTTCCGGTTCGGGTACTTCCATCAGCCCGTCAGCCTGGGCCGCCAGGACGCCGTCATCCAGTTCACCCGGCCCGACGACAGCCCGCGCAGGTGGTATCTGACGGGGCGGGCGGCGGTCACGTACAAGGAGACGGTGAGCGGCAGCCCGATAACGACGTTCCGGCTGCTCAAGCGGGGCCTGGTGCCCGTCTGGGCGTTCGCGATGACCGCCGGTCTCTGACGCCTCACGTGGTGTGCCGCTCCAGCGTGCGCCGTGCCCGTTCCACCGAGACCGGGAGCTCGCGCCGTTCGGCCAGCGCCCGTGGCAGCCGCCGTACGGCCGTGCGCAGGCCCTTCCAGCCGGTCGGCCCGGCGCGCAGGGCGGCGAGCGCACGGCGCGCCACCACCCGCCACGGGCGGCGCAGCACCGCGGTCAGCACGGCGTTGCGCGTGGCCAGCGCCTGACTGCCGCGCGGATCCCGGTCGCGCGAAGGGTGGTGGTGGGCCACGACGTCGTCCACGTACGCCAGCCCCCACCCCTTCGCGGCCAGATCCACGGCCAGCCGCTCTTCCGCACCGAAGTCGTCGAACCCGCCCGCCTCCAGGAACGCCTCCCTGCGCACCACCGCCCCGCACGCCAGGAACCCCAGCACGCTGGGCCCCGGCAGGTCCGGCTCGACGCCGAGCGGTGAGCGGCGCATCGCCTCCGACACCGCGTCCAGCCGCTCCTCCGGGCCCACCAGCACGCGGGCGGCCACCACCGCCAGTCGCGGGCAGGCGTCCAGCACGTCGGCGGCCCGGTCCAGCGCGCCCGGCGCCCACCAGGAGTCGTCGGCGAAGGCCACGTAGGGCGTGGCGGCCAGCCGGACGCCGAGGTTGCGCGCGGGCGCGCCCAGGTCGGCGCCCGGCTCGACCAGGTGAACGTCGGGGAAGTGGCGGCGGACGAACCCGGCGGTCCCGTCGGTGGAGCCGTTGTCCACGAGGATCACCGGGCGTGGGTGCAGCGGAAGCGAGCGCGCCAGCGCCCGCAGCCGATCCTTGCCGGCCACGACCACGGTGACCCGCGCTTCCCCCGTCACATGGGATCACTAACCGGGAACGGGAGTGTTACTCCTGTTCAGGTGGCCGCGCCGCGGGCGATGTAGAGGTTCATGCCGGTGAAGTCGAGGGTGACGTTGAAGGGTTTGAAGAAGGGGTGGAAGAAGGCGACCGGCACGTCGAACCCGTTGCGGGTGATCGGGGCCTGAGGGTGCGTGTAGCAGTAGATGTCCCTGGCGGCGGCGTCGCCGATACGGATCTCCTTCGGGTAGCAGGGGTGGGTGACGGCCGGGTGGCTGCCGGCGAAGGTCTCGATCGGGCGGTCGTTGTCGCTGCGGATCCGCAACCGCTCGCCCGTCTCCCCGAAGATGACCGCGGCGGCCTCGTTGTGCCCGCCGAGGTTCACACCCACCACCCGTGAGCCGGAGTCGGCGACACCGGCGACGCCGCCCCTGCTGTGCACGTACTGCTCACGGGCCAGCCACATCGGCAGCGGCTCCGCGCCCGCCCGCGCGGCGGCGGCGCGGGCCGTTTCGGGGGTCCGGCGGCGCAGGATCAGCTGCCGTCCCGCGTAGTCGAACGTGGTCAGCAGGTGGTAGAAGACCCACGTGCCGATCATGCCGTCGCTGTCGGTGCCGACATCGTCGCCCGACTCCGTCTCCGACCAGCCCACGGGCAGGTTGCGCAGCTCGATGCCGCCCAGCTTGAAGGAGTCCAGCACCCCGTAGTGCGCCCATATGACGTCGTTCAGGTAATCGATCTTCTGACTGGCGACGGGGCTCAGCCCGGCCTCCCTGGCCACCGTCGCCGACAGCGACAGCGACGGGGCGCCGGTGTAGAAGGTGAAGCGCTTCGCCGGTCCGCCGTTGACCGAGGCCTCCACCAGCGGCACCGGGTCCATCTGGTCGAACGGCACCTTCGCGAGGTCGCCGTGGACCTGGTACGCCTCGCCGCGGACCGCCGCGAACCACTTGGCGTAGTTGTCCTCGCCGATCGCCTGCCAGTGCGGTACGGACTGAGAGAGTTTGTCCTGCCGGATGTAGCAGTCGGCCAGGAAGTAGTTGGCGTCCTTGTCGCCGGGAGCCAGCTGGACGGCCATCCTGAGGTATTTCTCGGCGTCGGCGAACCGGTTGCCCAGAAGCCCGACGTAGCCGCGCTGCCGGGCCGCGTGCAGGTTCGCGGGGTCCGTCTTCAGGATCTCCTCGTACGCCCGGCCGGCCTGCTCGAACCTCCCGGCCTTGAACAGCGCGTCGGCGTCACCGCTGCCGGCGTGCGCCGCCCTGCCCAGGAGCGGCGCGGTCGCGGCCGCACCGGCCACGACGGCGGCGCCCCGCAACAGCGAACGCCGGTCCCAATTTCCGTCACCAGCCACATCTTCTCCTTACTCGCCTGCCGATCGACCTCGTCCACTGTCGACCGGCCGCGTCCCCGCCTCGTTCGCGCCGTGTCATGGTCGTGTCACATTGACGGGCGGCCGGGAGTGGCGTACAAAGTGGGTAACAGTGTTACCCATAAGAAACGGCGTTACCAGATGACCTCCGCATACCGGCAGGCCCAGCGAGAAGGGCAGGGCGTCGTCAGGACGGCGATCCTCGACGCGGCCAAGCGGCTGCTCATAGCCGAGGGCGCGGCGGCCCTGACCGTGCGGCGAATCTCCGGCGAGGTGGGCTGCTCCACCAAAGTGATCTACACGCTCTTCGGCGGCAAAGACGGGCTCAGCGAGGCGCTCTGGGTGGAGGGGTTCGGCCGGTTCGAGCGGCGGCTGCTGGAGGTGCCGCCGGAGGGCGACGCGCTGGCGCGGTTGTACGCCGGGCTGACGGCCTACCGGGACTACGCGCTGAGCGAGCCTGACTACTACCGCCTCATGTTCCAGGGGGCGATGCCGGGCTTCGAGCCCGGCTCGGAGGCGATCGGCGCGGCCAAGCGAACCTTCGACCTGCTGGTACGCGGCGTGATGAGCTGCCTCGAAACCGGGGCGCTACGCGGCGCGGCGGCCGAGGAGGTCGCCGACGTGCTGTGGATGGCGATGCACGGCGCCGTAAGTCTGGAAATTTCAGGTTTTTTCGATCAGGACGTGGCCGCTCGGCGCTACCGGCTCCTCTGCACCTCGGTGCTCTCGCCGTTCCTGGCCGCTGACGGAAGGGACACCCCATGACCACTCCCTACAAAGACGGCTTCGCCCCGGTGGCGGAGGAGATCACCGCCTTCGACCTTCAGGTCACCGGCCGCATCCCGGCCGAGCTCAACGGCCGCTACCTGCGCAACGGTCCCAACCCGCTCAGCCTCGACGACCCCCACGCCGGCCACCTGTTCCTCGGCGAGGGCATGGTGCACGGGGTGCGGCTGCGCGAGGGCCGCGCGGAGTGGTACCGCAACCGGTGGGTCCGCAACGCCGAGGTCTCCCGCCGGCTCGGCGAGCAGCCCAGGCCGGGGCGCGTCCACGGGGGCATGGACTTCGCGGCCAACACCCACGTCATCGGGGTGGCCGGGCGCACGCTCGCCACCGTGGAGGCGGGGCCGCTGCCGTACGAGCTGACGTACGAGCTGGAGACCATCGGCGCGTGCGACCTCGACGGCGGGCTGCCCGGCGGGTTCGCCGCGCACACCCACGCCGACCCGGTCAGCGGCGAGCTGCACGCGCTGGCCTACTTCTTCGGCTGGGACCACCACCAGCACATCGTGATCGACGCCAAGGGCGCGGTCACGCAGGTCAGGGACATCCCGATCGCCGACGCGCCGATGGTGCACGACTTCGCGATCACCGAGCGGTTCGTGGTGATCTACGACCTGCCGGTGACGTTCAGCATGGCGCACGCGGAGAAGGGCGTGCAGCTTCCGTACGCGTGGAACGACGCCCACCCCGCCAGGATCGGGCTCCTGTCGCGGGCGACCGGCGATCTGCGGTGGGTGGAGGCGCCGTCGTGCTGGGTGTTCCACACGCTCAACGCCTACGACGACGGCGACGAGGTGGTCGTCGACCTGGTCAGCTACCCGAAGGGCTTCGTGGACGCGCGGCTCGACCTCGGCGGCCCGCCCACCCTCGACCGGTGGCGCATCGACCTGACCACCGGCCGGGTCCGGGAGCAGCGGCTCGACGATCGGACGCAGGAGTTCCCGCGCATGGACGAGCGCCGCAGCGGCCTGCCCTACCGCTACGGCTACACCGCCGCCACCCGCGAGCTGCACGACGTGGTCGGCCCGGCCGTCGCGGAGATGGAGGACCTGCCCGACGAGGTGTTCGACAACACGCTCATCAAGCACGACCTGGACAAGGGCACGCAGGAGTCGCGGCAGTTCGGGCGCGGCGCGTACGTGGGCGAGCCCGTCTTCGTCGGCGCGGGCGAGGCCGAGGACGACGGATATGTCATCTCGTACGTGAACAACCCCGCCAGAGGCGCCGCCGATCTGGTGATTCTGTCGGGCCAGGACTTCGCCGGCGAGCCGGTCGCCACCGTGCACCTGCCCGCCCGCGTGCCGCTCGGCTTCCACGGAAGCTGGATCGCCGACTGAGCGGGAGGCGGTAGCCTCTTCAGGTTGGGACAAACGTGAAGAGGGAGAGGCCGTGACCGGTCTGGTCGTCGCCATGGACGGTCCTTCGGGGTCGGGTAAGTCGAGTGTCTCGCGCGGAGTGGCCCGCGCGCTGGGCCTGCGTTACCTCGACACCGGGGCGATGTACCGCGCGATCACCTGGTGGATGCTCCAGCGGGGCGTCGACCTGGCCGACCCCGCCGCGATCGCGGCCCGCTCCGGCGAGCCGTCCATCGTCTCGGGCACCGACCCCGACGGCCCCGCCATCCACGTCGACGGCGTCGACGTCGCGGGGCCGATCAGGGCGGCCGAGGTCACCGGCGCGGTCTCCGCCGTCGCCGCCGTGCCCGAGGTGCGGGTGCGGCTGGTCGAGCTGCAGCGGGAGATCATCGGCGCCGGTGACATCGTGGTGGAGGGCCGCGACATCGGCACGGTCGTCTGGCCGGACGCCGCCGTCAAGGTCTACCTGACGGCCAGTCCGGAGGCCCGTGCCCGCAGGCGCAGCGCCGAGGTGGCCGGCTCCACGGTGGAGGCGCAGCAGGAGGCCATGGCCAGGCGTGACACCCTGGACTCAACACGGAAGACGGACCCACTCTCGATGGCGGATGGCGCCGTCGAGCTCGACACCACCGCGCTGAACCTCGAAGAGGTCATCGCGGAGGTGCTGAGACTGGTCGCGGAGCGGAGGAGCTCGGGGGGAGAGAGCAAGAGACGACCCAACGAGTCCCGAAGCGGCCGCGACCGTATACACGAGCGCACCTGAAGGTGCGGCACTCACAAAGGATGAAAGAACGTGTCTACGGGGGACTGGGTCGAGGCCGACCTCGACGAGCTTGAGATCACCGAACACGACGACAGCACTCCGCTGCCCGTCGTCGCCATCGTGGGGCGGCCCAATGTGGGCAAGTCCACGCTGGTCAACCGCTTCATCGGCCGCCGCGAGGCCGTCGTCGAGGACGTGCCCGGGGTCACCCGCGACCGCGTCACCTACGACGCCAACTGGCGCGGCCGCCGCTTCACCGTGGTCGACACCGGCGGCTGGGACCCCGACGCCACCGGCATGAACCTGCGCATCGCCGAGCAGGCCCAGGTCGCCGTCGAGCTGGCCGACGTCATCGTTTTCGTGGTGGACGCCACCGTGGGCGCGACCGACGCCGACGAGATCGTGGGCTCGGTGCTGCGGCAGTCGGGCAAGCCGGTCATCCTGGCCGCCAACAAGGTCGACAACCAGCAGCTCGAACTGGAGGCCGCCGCGCTGTGGTCGCTCGGGCTGGGCGAGCCCTATCCGGTGTCGGCCCTGCACGGCCGCTCCAGCGGTGACCTGCTCGACGTGATGCTCGACGCGCTGCCCGAGACGCCCGCCGTGACGTTCGGCGCCGAGCGGGGGCCCGCCCGCGTGGCCCTGCTCGGCAAGCCCAACGTCGGCAAGTCCTCGCTGCTCAACAAGCTGGCCGGGGAGGAGCGGGTGCTGGTCGACCCCATGGCGGGCACCACCCGCGACCCGGTCGACGAGCTGATCGAGCTCGGCGGGCGCACCTGGCGCTTCGTCGACACGGCCGGCATCCGGCGGCGCGACCGCGAGCTGCAGGGCGCCGACTTCTACGCCGCCATGCGCACCAGGGCCGCGCTGGAGCGCACCGAGGTGGCGATCGTGCTGATCGACGCCAGCGACACGCTCACCGAGCAGGACCTGCGCATCATCAGCCTGGTCATCGAGTCGGGCCGGGCCATGGTGGTGGCCTTCAACAAGTGGGACCTGGTCGACGAGGACCGGCGCTACTACCTGGAGAAGGAGATCGACCGCCAGCTCGTCCGCACGCCGTGGGCGCTGCGCGTCAACATCTCCGCCAAGACCGGGCGGCACCTCGACCGGCTGGTGCCGGCGCTGGAGAAGGCGCTCGACTCCTGGTCCACCCGGGTGCCGACGGCGCGGCTCAACGCCTTCCTGACCGAGCTGGTCCAGGCGACGCCGCCGCCGGTGCGGGGCGGCAAGCAGCCGAAGATCCTCTTCGCCACGCAGGCGTCGGTCGAGCCGCCCAAGTTCGTGCTGTTCACCTCCGGGTGGCTGGAGGACACCTACCGGCGCTTCATCGAGCGGCGCATCCGGGAGGAGTTCGGCTTCGCCGGGTCGCCCATCGACGTCACGATGAAGATCCGGGAGAAGCGCCAGAAGAAGGACAAGTAAGGCTTGAAGCGAAGGGGGCGGCAATCACTTTGCCGTCCCCTTCGCATGCTCGTAAGATCGACGCAACGCGTTGACGGAGACGAGTAGCCAGCGGCTCCGCACGGGTCCAGAGAGCCGCCGGTAGCTGTGAAGGCGGCCCCGTGCCCCACTGGTGAAGACACTCCCGAGTGCGGGGAGGAAATGCCCCGCCGGCCTGACCCCCGTCATCGGGTCGCCGAGGCCGTCTCCTCGTGAGGCGGCGAAAGTGCGGTGGCACCGGGAGCTCCCTTCTCCCCCGCACTCCCAAGGGGTCATGCAATTCCTCGTGAGGAGCTGTGATGATCTCTCGTGTCATGTCGGCGGAGCTCGCTGAGCACGCCGGGCAACGAGTGACGATCGCCGGATGGGTCCATCGCCGCCGGCAACTCAAATCCGTGTCCTTTCTCGTCGTCAGGGACCGCACCGGGCTGGCCCAGGTGGTGGCCGCGGGCGACCTGCCTCCTGAGGAGAGCGTCGTCCAGGTCACCGGCACCGTGACGGACAACCCGCAGGCGCCAGGCGGGTTCGAGCTGGTCGCGCCCGAGGTCGAGGTGCTGACCCAGCACTGGGCGGCGCCGCCGATCGACCTGTATCGCCCCGTGGTGGGCGCGGCGCTGCCGACCTTGCTCGACCACGCGCCCGTCACGCTGCGGCACCCGATGCTGCGGGCGCCACTGGAGATCTCGGCCGCCAGCGTGGCCGGGTTCCGCGAGACGCTCGACCGGCAGGGGTTCACCGAGATCCACACCCCGAAGATCGTCGCCTCGGCCACCGAGTCGGGCGCGAACGTGTTCGGCATCGACTACTTCGGGCGGCCCGCGTTCCTCGCGCAGTCGCCGCAGTTCTACAAGCAGGCGATGGTCGGGGTGTTCGAGCGGGTCTACGAGGTCGGGCCCGTCTTCCGCGCCGAGCCGCACGACACCGTACGGCACCTGGCGCAGTACACGAGCCTGGACGCCGAGCTGGGCTTCATCCAGGACCACCGGGACGTGATGGCCGTGCTGCGGGAGGTGCTGGCGGGCATGATCGAGTCGGTACGCCACCGCGCCGCCCCCGCCCTCGACCTGCTCGGCCTCGCGCTGCCGGAGGTGCCCGACGAGATCCCGGTCGTCCACTTCACCGACGCGCAGGAGCTGACCTCGTCCGACGAGCCCGACCTGGCCCCCGCGCAGGAGCGGTGGCTGTCGGAGTGGGCGGAGAAGGAGCACGGCTCCGAGTTCCTGTTCGTCACCGGCTACCCGCTGTCCAAGCGGCCCTTCTACACCCATCCCGACCCCGCGCGGGCCGGCTACTCCAACGGGTTCGACCTGTTGTTCCGGGGGATGGAGCTGGTCACGGGCGGGCAGCGGCTGCACCGATACCCCGACTACCTCGCCGCCCTGGGCAACAGGAACGAGGAACCGGGGCCGTACCGGGGCTATCTGCAGGCGTTCCGGCAGGGGATGCCGCCCCACGGAGGGTTCGCGCTGGGCCTCGAACGGTGGACCGCCCGGCTGACGGGCGCCGCCAACATCCGCCAGGTCACGGCCTTCCCCCGCGACCTCAACCGCCTCTCACCCTGAGCGGGCCTCATGCCCCGTCGCCGGCCCGGCGGCGGGGCATGAGCAGCGCCACGGCCACACCGAGCACGCAGATGAACGCCGTGACCAGGAACATCTCGGTGTATTCGGTGTGCAGGGCCGCCTGCACCTTCGCGGTGTAGTCGGCCAGCCGCCGCTGGTAGACCTCCGGGTCCACGCCGAACGGCAGCGGCGTGTCCAGGTCCGCGGTCAGCGACTGGAACCGGTAGAAGCCCCACGCCGACACGGCGGCGATGCCGATCAGCATGCCCATCATCCTGGCCACCACGACCGCCGCCGACGCCACGCCGTGCTGCGCGGCCGTGCTCACCCGCAGCACCGCCGACGAGACGGGGGCGATCACCAGGCCCAGCCCCAGCCCGGCGACGACCAGCGCGAGGTCCACCACGAGGCCCGCGCCGGTCAGGTCGAGCGGCCACCGGCTCATCAGCCAGTAGCCGGCCGCCGCCACCGCCAGCCCCGCGATCGCCACGACGCGTTCGCCCAGCCTGCGCGCCAGCAGCCCGCCGACCAGGGCGCCGGCGGTCAGCGCGGCCAGGAACCTGGCCAGGACCAGCGACGCCGCCAGCGCGTCCTTGCCGAGCAGGGTCTGCGCGGTGAAGGGCACGAACACCATGGTGACCAGGAGCGCGGCCCCGGTCAGGAAGCTGACGGCCAGCGTGGCGAGCAGCGGGCCCTTGCGGGTGCCGGTGAGGTCGAGGAGCCGGACGGGGGAGCGGATCTCCCACCACACGAAGCCGCCGGCCGCCACCACACCGGCCGCGATCACCGGCAGGCCCCACGGCGGCAGCACCGAGCTCTCGGGGTCGGGGTTGTACAGGCCCACGACCAGCAGCCCGAGCGCGAGCGCCAGCAGCACCCCGCCCACCACGTCAACCCGCCCGGCCGCGGCGCCCACGCCGAAGGTGGTGCTCGGCCGGGTACGGGCCGGGACCGTGAGGTGGACGGCGACGGCGGCCAGGGCGGCCAGCGGGAGGTTGATCCAGAAGATGGCGTGCCAGCCGCCCAGCTCCACCCCCGCCACGATGGTGCTGGGGATCAGCGCGACCACGCCGCCGTACAGTGGCCCGAGGGCGCTGCCCAGCTCCTGCGCGGCCCCGACCGCTCCGAGGGCCACCGGGCGTTCCCGTTCGTCCCACAGATCGCCGATGAGCGCCATCGTGATCGGCAGCAGCGCGCCGCCGGCGATTCCCTGCACCGTGCGCCCGGCCACCACCATGCCCTCACCGGAGGCCAGCGCCGTCAGCACCGAGCCGAGCGCGAAGGCCGCCAGGCACGCGTGGATCAGCGGCCGCCGCCCGTAACGGTCGGAGAGCTGGCCGAGCAGCGGCATCGCGGCGACGTAGCCCAGCAGGAAGCCGGTGACGATCGGCGTGGCCCGCTCCAGGTGGTTGAGCGGGATGCCCACGTCCTCGGCGATGTCGATGAGGACCGTCACCACCACGTACGCGTCGAGCGCGGCCAGGAGCACCACCGCGCCCCCCGCGCCGAGCGCGACCCGGCGGGCGCGGCTCATTTGGCGGCGGGCGGCGTGATCGTGATCGGCGCGTCGTAGTCGCTGAACGACACCGTCACCGTCCCGCCCTGCAACGGCAGGCTGGCCTTGGTGAGCCGGCTGGTCGCCTGCTCGATCCAGACCTTGCCGTTGACGCCCTGGGTGACGCCGGGGATGATCTGCCCGACGACCTGGGCGGGGAAGGTGGTGGCGACCCGGTAGGCGCCGCTCTCCAGGGCCTCGACCTTGGGATCGGTGGCGGAGGCGAGCAACTGCGCGATGCCCTTGGTCGGCTCCAGGATCACCGACGGGTCGTAGAACTGCGCGAGCTGCTGCCGCGTCATCTTCTGGAAGCCGCCCGTCGGCCCCTTGAAGTGCACGGTGTCGCCGACCAGGGCGAAGCTGACCTCCTGCAGAGTGCCCAGCACCTCGAGCGTGAGCGAGCCGTCGGCGTCACCCGCCGCCGTGAGCCGGCCGTCGGCCTTCTTGACCGGCACCTTCGGCTTGCCCTCTGTCGCGATCGAGAAGCCGGCCGACTTGACGCCCTTCATGGCCTCGGAGGCCTTCTTCATCAGGTCGGGACCCGCGGGCAACTCGGCCCCGCCGCCGCTCGACGAGCACGCCGACGCCAGCGCGAGGACGGCCACGATCAGTAGCTTTCTGAGCATGTTGCGGATCGTAGCGAGCGCCCGTAAGGTCCGTGCGCCATCGCTGATATCGGTTGGGTGTCAGCTGTTCCAGGGCCTCAGCGGAGCTTCTTCAACTGCTCCACGAGCGGCGCGTACGCCTCTTCGATCGCCTGGAGCTGATCGTCGGTGAGCCGGTCGACGAAGTGCTCGCGCACGCTCGTCACGTGGAACGGCGCCACCCGCTGGATCGTCTCCCAGCCCTCGTCGGTCAGCACGGCGAACGTGCCCCGCCGGTCGTCGCGGCAGTCCTCCCTGGTGACCAGCCCCTTGGCCTCCATGCGGGCGATCTGGTGCGACAGTCGGCTGCGCGACTGGATCGTCGCGTCCGCCAGGTCGCTCATCCGCATGCGCCGGTCCTGGCTCTCGGAGAGGTTGACGAGGATCTCGTAGTCGTTCAGCGAGAGCGAGTGCTCCTGCAGCTCGCGGTCGAGCCGGTGCATGAGGAGCTTGTGCAGCGCCAGGTGTGTACGCCAGGCACGCTGTTCGGCGGGTGAAAGCCAGCGAGGCGCGCTCATGATCTCCAATGTAGCGCACATACAGTGGTGCGCTATGGAGGAGAAATCGGGGGAAAGCCTGGGCACCGTGCTCGTGGCGGGCGCGGCCAACCTGACCATCGCGCTGGCCAAGCTCATCGCCGGTCTCATCGGCGGATCGGCGGCCATGCTCTCGGAGGCGGCCCACTCCGCCGCCGACACCGTCACCGAGCTTCTGCTGCTGGTCTCGGTACGCCGCTCCGACAAGCCCGCCGACCGGCGCCATCCGTTCGGGCACGGCAAGGCGGGCTTCTTCTGGGCCATGATGGCGGCGGTCGCGACCCTCGTCGGCGGGGCGGGCTTCTCGATCACGCACGGGCTGCACGAGATCGGCCACGGCGAGGAGCTGGCGAACCTCACCCCCTCCTACATCGTGCTGGCCGTCTCCTTCGTCATCGAGGGCATCTCGTTCGCCAAGGCCTTCTCCCAGTTGCGCGGCGAGGCCGGCCGGCACGGGGTGTCTCCGCTGCGCCTGGTGCGGCTCACCTCCGACACCGCCCTGAAGGCCGTCCTGTTCGAGGACGCGGCCGCCCTGGCCGGGCTGCTGATCGCGGGAGGCGGGCTGCTCGGCTCGCAGCTCACGGGCTCGGCGCTCTGGGACGGGGCCGCCTCGGTCGCGATCGGCCTGCTCCTGCTGGCCGTGGCGCTCACCCTGATCCAGTCGAACATGTCGCTGCTCATCGGCCAGGCGGCGCCCCAGCAGCTGGAGACCGGCATCCGCGCGGTGCTGGCGGGGCAGCCCGAGGTGGAGAACGTGGTCGAGCTCCTCACCATGATGATCGGGCCGGGCGCCATCCTGGTCGCCGCCAAGATCGACTTCAGGGACGAGGCGAGTGCGGCGGGGGTCGAACGGGCCTGCGAGGAGGTGGACCGGCGACTGCGGGACACCTTCCCGGGCGTCAGGCAGGTCTTCCTCGACCCCACCCCGACCCGCCGCCGCCTCTGACCGCCCCTTCCGCTTTTCCAGCCGCTGTGACCGGCCCCTCCCTTCCCAACGGAAGGGCCTCGCCGAAGTGTGGTGGTTCAGCCGGGGATGGGCACCCTCCGGGCCGGGGTGTCCGTGACGACCGCGACCCGGATGTCCGGCCCGGCGCTCCACTCCAGCAGGTGCCGCCCCGTCAGGTCGTCGCCGCCCGTGTGCAGCTTGTCGAGCGTCAGCTCGCCCCGCTTGATCAGGGACTCCTTGCGCGTCCAGTGCCTGATCAGCTCGTCGTTGCCGGTGACCAGCGCCCGCTCGCGTGGAGTGAGCACCCGGTCGGCCAGGTCGGCGTCGAGCGGCCCCGGCCGGACGCGCTCGGCGTCCACGCCGACCTTGCCGGGCCCCGCCGCCGCGCACACGTAGCCGCGCGTGTGGCTGAAGCTGACGCCCAGGTCGGGGGCCTCCTCGATGGACGGTCTGCCGTGGCCGAAGCCGTGCAGGTCACAGTATTGCCGCAGGGTCAGCTCGTGCGGCCGGGCGTCGAGCGCGGCGGCGGCGCAGAGCCGTACGAGGAGGTGGGCGGCGACGAAACACGCGCGGTCGGCGTCGAACCTGAACCGCGCCGCTCGCTCCCGCTCCACCTCGGTGAGCCAGTCGTCCGGGGCGCGCACCTCATCGGGGTGGCCGCCCATCGCTAAAGGGCCGATCGTCAGTCCTTCTTCTTCTCGTCGCCGTTGAGGTTGTACTGGTCCTCCGAGGCCGCGCCGAGCACGGTCACGTCATGGATCTTCCAGCGCCCCTTCTCCTTCACAAGACTGATCTTAAGGTGCGAGTCCTTGACGGAGCGGATCGCCTCGGAAGTGTTCACCTGCTGATCGACGACGACGATGGCGTGGGCGGTGGCCTCGTCCACGTCGGCCAGGTAGACCTCGCGCACGGTCGCGTTCGAGGTGGCCTTGAGTTTGACGATGACCTGCGCCATCGCGCCGCCGAAGGCCGCGTCGTACGTGGCCAGGAAGTCGCCGGTGGCCTGGGCCGCGAGCGTGGAGCGGGTGGTCTGGAGGTTCTGGTAGTCGTAGCTGAGCAGCGCCGTGCTGAAGGCGCTCGCCGCGCCGGAGACCTCCAGGCGCAGGGAGCGCTCCGAATCCAGCCTGGCGCGCGCGTCCTGGGCCTGAGCGGCGGAGACCCACTGCAGTACGGCGGTGGCGGCGATCGCGGCCACCACCATCGCGGCCACCGCCGCCAGCACTCTGCTCCGCGTGAAGCGCCCGGGAACGGTCACTTCCGGAGGGGCCGGGTCTTCCGTCTGGGCCTGGCCGGTGACGTCCTGACTGGTGGTCATGGTGACTCCTCACGGCGGCGAGCGGCCCGGCCCGCCACGATCCAGCCCACGATGCCACCACTCGCCACCACGGCGAGGAATATCGCGGCAATCAGCGGGACGGTGTTCAACGGGGTACCGGACGAGGCTCTGGTGGCGGCCACGCCCTTGGGGGTCGCGGCAGGCGGTTCGGTGGCCGGGCGGCTCTCCGTCCGGCGGCTGGGGGAGGGCGTAGAGACTTCGCGCCGGTCGGTGACCAGATCGGCGGCTTCCTGACGGTCGGGGGCGGGCCGGCGGTCGGGGCAGGCGCGGAGTTTCGGCACCGTGGGCGGGCCGAGCGGGCCCGCGTACTCCTCGGCCGGTTCGGGCGCGCCCGGCACGCTGAACACGAACGTCGCCTTGCCGTACACGGTGTCCCCGCGCCGGTCGCTGATGTCGTCGGCCAGGCTCAGGGCGGTCGGCATGATGCTCAGCAGGTGGTGCACGTTGCGCCCGGTCTCGGCCGAGAACACCGGCCGGTGCGGCAGCCCGGCCGCCGTCAGCAGGCACGAGAACCCGGGTCGCGATCGCCTGATCGCCGTGTCGAGCTGGGCGAACACCCCGGGCCCCTGATCGAGGAAGGCGTTCAGGTCCGTACGGGAGGCCCGCAGCGCGGCCGTCACCGTGCTCAGGTCCGTGATCCCGGAGGCCAGCTCCCCCCGCTTGCCGACCAGCGTGTGGGTGAGCCGGGTGAGCTGCACCGACAGGTCGTCGAGCACGTCGGCGTTGTCGGCGAGGGTGCCGGTCACGGCGTGGGCGTCGTCGATGATGTGCC
Organism: Nonomuraea solani; assembly: GCF_900108335.1. Classification (GTDB taxonomy): domain Bacteria; phylum Actinomycetota; class Actinomycetes; order Streptosporangiales; family Streptosporangiaceae; genus Nonomuraea; species Nonomuraea solani. The sequence continues at coordinate 104,664 of NZ_FNVT01000005.1, read as the reverse complement.
TGATCGACGACGCCCGGCCGTCCAGGGCGACGGCCAGCTCGTGGGTGATGGTCTTGGCGTCCTTCGGCGGCACCGCGTTGAGCAGCCTGCCGACGCCCTCGAACAGCTTCTTGTAGTCGAGCGGCACCGTGGTCTTGGCCAGCGGAATCGTGTCGCCGGCCGCGAGCGACGGCCCGGTGACGCCCTTGGCGGGCGGCGACAGCTCCACGTACGGCTCCCCGATGGCGGACTTGCGGCGTACCTCGGCCGTCACGCCCTTCGGCAGCCGGATCTCCCTGTCGATGTCGAGCCCCAACACGATCTTGCCGGGCGCCAGCCGCACGTCGCCGATCTTGCCGATCCGCACCCCCAGGTACGCCACGTCGAACCCCCGGATGAGACCGGGCGAGGAGACGAACTCGGCCGACACCCGGTACGGCCGCTCGATCGCGTCCAGCCGGATGATCGTGCTGAACGCCCATACCGTCATGACGACGCCCAGCACGACGAAGAAGCCGAGGTTCAGATAGATGCGGTTCTTCATCGCGGCGGCTCCAGGAGCAGGCGGAAGTCCTCGATCCGGTTCGGCGGCGCGGGCCGGTCGCCGGTGCGCCGGGCGGGCAGCAGCACGCCCTTCAGCCAGAGATAGATCAGCACCTGCCCGTTCACCGTGATGGGCGGCGTGTCGATGAACGCCTGGAGCCTGGCCACCAGCGTCTTCAGGTCGTTCCTGCCGCGCTGCATCGCCGTCGAGATGGCCTCCAGCTCCCGCAGCAGCGTGCGCAGGCGGGCGGCGTGGCGCGGGTAGACGGTGAGGTTGGCCTCCTCGGCCAGCTTCGTCAGCGCCACGATGGCCTTCTTGACGTGCCTGCGCCCGTGCGCGATCCGCGCGGTGGCCGCCGCCAGCGTGCCCGGCAGCCGGTCCAGCTCCGCGCTGCCCTCGGCGAGGTCGTCGCCCAGCCGGGCCAGGGCGTCGATGCTGGTCCCGAGGTCGTGGCGGGCGGCGGTGTAGGCGTCGGTGACCTCGGCCGTCCGCCTGATCAGCTTGTTGACGTCGTCGCCCTTCCCGGCGAACGCGGTGGAGGCGGCGTCCAGGATGGCGTTCACGTCCTGCGCGCCGAGCGCCTCGATGAGCGGCCCGGCCTTCGCGGTGACCTGCTCGATGTCCGGCTCGACCGACGTCTCGGAGATCGTGGCGCCGGCGGCCAGGTACGGCCCCGTGGACAGGTCCTTGCCGCGCGGCGGGGTGAGCAGGACGTAGTTCTCGCCCAGCACGGACGTCTTGGCCACCGTGGCCGTGCTGCCCACCGGCAGCCGGCGCTCGGACCGGATCGACATCGTCACCCTGGCCCGGTAGCCCTGCAGCCGGATCCCGGTGACCGTGCCCACGCGCACGTCGGAGATCTGCACGCTGTGCCCGGCCACCAGGCTCTGCACGTCGTCGAAGACCGCGTGCAGGGTCAGGTCGCCGCTGGTCGAGCCCAGCGTCTGCAGTGAGCACGACGCGGTGACGGCCAGCGCCGCCAGCCCGGCCAGGAGCCGCGTTCTCATCGCCGGCCTCCCCGCCGCTCGAAGGGACAGTTGCTCAGCCCGGCCGGCAGGCACGGCACCGGGCCCAGGTTGAGCGCGTCGAACAGCGGTGTCAGCCACGCCCTGGTCATCGCGTTGAGCACGACGCGGATCTTCAGTACGTGCTGCTCGCGGTCCCAGGCGTCGATCACCACGTCGGCGAGGTCGGCCGCGCCCTTGACCGCCCGCGCCGCGGACGCGCTGTTGGCCCGGACCGTCAGCACCAGCTCGGCCAGCGTCGTGGCCGCCTGCGGCAGCCGCTGCCCGTACTGCTCGATGATCACGTCGCCGCGCCGGACGAACCCGGCCATGGAGCTCACGAACTCGCGCAGCCGCCGCCGCTCCTCCGCCAGCACCGCGCTCGCCTCGGAGAACGCGTCGATCGCGCCCGTCACCTGGCCCTCTCGCCTGTTGAGGCTGGTCGCCAGCTTGTTGAGGCCCTTGGCCAGGTCGACGAGCCGCTGGTCCTGCTTGGCCAGCACGCCGGTGAGCTCGGAGGTGTCGGCGATCGCGTTGTTGATCGTCTTGCCGCGCCCTCTGACGCCGTCGGCCAGATCGTCCGCCACGTCGCCCAGCTTCTCGTCGTCGAGCGCGTCGGTCAGCTTGGTGAACGCGTCGAGCGCGTCGTCGATCTCCACCGGCAGGTCGGTACGCTCCAGCGGGATGGTCGCCCCCGGCCGGATCCGCTGGTCACCGGGCTTCCACGGGGGATAGAGGACGACGTTGCGCTCGCCGAGCGTGTTCTGCGGGGCGACCACGGCCTTCACACCGGCCGGCAACGGCACTTCCCGGTCGATCCGCAGCTCGACGCGTACCTTGTCCCCCTGGATCTGGATGCGGTCCACGTAGCCGGCGTCGAGGCCCATCACCTTCACCCGCGCCTCCTCGTACAGGGCGGGCGCCTTGCTGAAGATCGCCACCAGCCGGTACGGCTCGGCCCCCGTCAAAGAGCACCCGGACGCCAGGAGCGTCCAGGTCAGCAGCACCGCCACCAGCCGTCTCATCCGTCGCTCTTCCTGTCCTTGGCGATCGCGCCGAGCACTTCGGGGTTGATGGGGCCGAGGCCCGTGGCTATGGCCTCCAACCACGGGCCCTGACCGCCCATCGTGGACAGGCCGGAGAAGGTCGGGCCCGCCCACGCCAGGAGCGAGTTGAGCCGCTCGTTGCTGCCGCTGAGCCGGGTCGTGATGGCCACGTTGTCGTCGAGCACCTGGACGAGCGTGCGCTCGTGCTCGTTGATCAGCCGCGTCGTGCTCCGTACCAGGTCGCTGCCGTCGCCGAGCAGCGTGCGCAGCTCGGCCCGGCGCGCCCGCAGCTCGTTCAGCAGGATCTCGATGGCGTCGATGAGCCGCCCGAGCTGCCGGTCCTTGCGCTCCAGGACGTCCATGATGCGGGCGCCGTTGTCGAGCAGCCGCTGGAGCTGCGGCTCGCTCTTGCTGATGGTGTCCGACAGGTCGCCGATGTTGTCCAGCAGCCGGGTGACGCGGCCGCGCCGGGAGGTGTCGATCTTGCCCAGCTCGGTGAGCAGGTCGTCCACGGCGTCGGTGTCCAGCCGCTCGACCAGCCGGGTCGCGTCCTTGATGGCGTCGTTGATCAGGGTCGGCACGCCGGTCCGCGCCACCGGGATGCGCCGCTGGGCCTCGGGCAACTGGTCCATGTACGGGGCCGACACCGGCCCGGTGAGCTTGACGTAGCGGCCGCCGAGCAGGTTCGACAGGGCGACGTCGGCCCGGGTGTTGCGGCCCAGCCGCACGCCGTCGTCCACCTTCCAGGTGACGACCACGTGCCCCTGGGCGTAGTCGGCGCGCACCTCGGTGACCTTGCCGACGCGCACCCCGGCGACCCGGACGTCGTTGCCGGTCCGCAGGCCGCCCGAGTCCGCGAACACCCCTGACATGTGGTAGCCGCCCTCCAGCAGCCCCAGGTTGCCCACCAGGAACGTGGCGACCAGGATCGCGCCGAGCGTGGCCAGCGACACCAGCCCGACGGCGTGCTTGTTGCGGTCGCGGAAGGACTTGAGCGCCATCACTGTCCCACCAGCAGCTTCCGCAGGTCCTTCTCGCTCTGGATCCTGGTGGTCCGCAGCGGCGGCGGCGCCTCCATCGGGTAGGGGCAGGGCGCGGCGCTCAGCGCCACGCACGGGACCGCGGTGATGAAGTAGCGGCCCCGGTTGACGGTCGTGTACGCCCGCGCGAGCAACGGCTGGAACGTGCTGACCGTCTTGTCGATCGAGGCCACGTTCCGCCTGATGCCGCCGGTCAGCCCCGACAGGTTGTCCACCACGGCGCCCAGCTCATCGGCGTTCTTGCCGAGCACCTCGTTGGTGGTGTGGAACGTCGCCGACAGCTCCACCAGCGCGTCGTCGATCAGCTTCCGGTTGCCGGCGAACGCCTCCGACAGCGTGACCAGGTTGTCCACCAGTTGCTCGATCTGCCGGTCCCGCCTGGCGACCACGCCGGTGACGGTGGCGTAGTCCTCCAGGAGCTGCTCGATGGTCTTCTTGCGCTCGTTGACCGTGGTGGTGATGGCGTTGACGTTGTCGAGCAGCCGCGGGATGTTCTCGTGGTTGCCCTTGAGCGACTTGGCGGCGGCCGTGAGGAGCTGGTTGATCTGCTCGGGGTCCAGGCTCCTGGTGAGCGGCCCGAGGTCGCTGACCAGCTCGCCGATGTCCACGACCGAGGAGGTGCGGTCGATGCGCGAGCCCGGTGGCAGCAGGCCGGGCGCGGTGCCGGGCAGCAGGTAGACGACGCGCTGGCCGACGGCGTTGCGCCAGCGGACGGCCGCCTCGGTGTCGGTGGGCACCCTGACCGTGTCCTGCACCTCCATGGTCACCTCCGCCCGCCCGCCGACGACCCTGATGGTCTCCACCTGGCCGACGGGCGCCCCGGCGATCTTCACCTGGTCGCCCTCGGTCAGCCCGGACACGTCGTCGAACATCGCGACCAGCCGGTAGCCGCCGCCGGTGCTCACCCGCGCGATCTGCACGCTGATCAGCACGATGAGCGCGACGGTCAGGCCGACGAACAGCGCGAAGCGCACGAAGGTCCAGCGGCGGCGGACACGTTCCATGCTCACTCAGCGCCTCCCATCGGTCGGGCCGCAGGCGCCGACGATCAGCTCGCAGACGTCGGTCGCCACGAACGCCTCCACCTGGAGCTGGCGGCTGCCGTTCGGTCCCGGCGCCTCGATGAGCTCGTTGAGCAGGTCGACCAGCCGGGTCAGCCCGCGTACGCCGCCACCCGCCAGGCCGAGCTGGGCGTAGATGAGCGCGGCCACCCGCTCGCCCGAGTGCACGCCCGCCCGCAGGTCGCCCCGGTGCCCGGCCAGGCCGTGCGACACCTGGCCGGAGATCGAGGTGAGCTCCTGCAGCAGGGCGCGCACCTTGTCGGCCCGCTTGAGCAGGTCCGGGGTGATGACGTTGACGTCGGAGGAGATGGCGATGAGGTCGTCGCCCTTGTCCGACAGGGCCGTGCCGAGCAGGGCGGCGTCGCGCAGGAACCGCCGTGCCCGCTCCCGCTGCCGGTGCGCCACGCCGACGAGGGTGCCGGCGTCGTCGATCAGCTCGCGCAGGTTCCCGCCCTCGCCCTCCAGCCCCTTGGCCAGGGTGTGCACGATGACCGTGACCTCGCGCGGATCGACGGCGTCCAGGCCCTTGTAGGCGTCGCCGAGCGTGTCGGACAGGTCGAGCGGGCCCTCGGTGGCGGTGATCACGGCGCCGGCGCCCAGGTAGGGGCCGGTGGTCTCGCCGGTGCCCGGCTTGAGGTTGACGAACTTGGGGCCGAACACCGACGTCGGCTCCACGGAGGCCACCGTGGACTCCGGCACCCGGACGCCCGGGTCGAGGTGCATGGTCACCACGGCCCTGCCCTTGGCGTCGAGGTCGATGCCCGTCACGTCGCCGACCGTGATGCCGCGGATCTTGACCGGGGAGTTGGTGTCGAGGCCCTGGCCGGACCGGGTGAACACGGCGTCGATCCGGGTGCCGCTGAGCTGTGTGGCGGTGCGGACGACGTACAGGGTGGCGGCCGCGAACACCGCGAGTACGGCGAGCGCGATGCCCACCCGGGCGGCGAGAGAGAGCTCAGATCGGGCCATCGGCTCACCCCGTCAGCGGTATGTTGCCGCCGCCGCCCCAGAACAGGTACGACAGCAGCAGGTTGAGCAGCACGATCGTGACGATCGACTGGCGGATGGCCCGGCCCGCCGCCACCCCCACCCCCACCGGCCCGCCCGTGGCGTGGAACCCGTGGAAGCAGTGGATGACGATGACCGCGAAGGCGAACACGGCCACCTTCGAGACGCTGAACACGATGTCGCTGACCGGCAGGTACAGGTAGAAGTAGTAGTCGTAGACCCCGGGCGCCAGCCCGAACAGCACGGTGCACATCAGCCGGGTGGCGAAGAAGCTGGCGAACAGGGCGATGAGATAGATCGGCACCAGCGCCAGCAGCGCCGCCACCACCCGCGTGCAGATCAGGTACGTGAAGGCGTTGATGCCCATCACCTCAAGGGCGTCGATCTCCTCCGAGATCCGCATCGCGCCCAGCTCCGCCGTGAACGACGAGCCGACCTGCGCCGCCAGCGCCGTGGCCGCGATGATCGGGGTGATCTCGCGGACGTTGGCGAAGCTGCCGACCAGGCCCATGAACGACTCCGCGCCGATCGCCTGCAGCCCCTGGTAGCCCTGCAGGCCCACGGTCGCGCCCACGACGAACGCCATCGTGAACACCACGAAGATCATGCCGCCGCCGATGACGGTCGCCCCGACCCCCACCACGACGTCGCTGACCTGCCGGATGACGACCTTGGCGTACTTCAGCCGCAGGATCACGTCGCGGACCGAGTAGAACAGCACCTTCCACACGAACAGCGGCCAGTCGGCCAGCGTCGCGAACCGCTCGGCGACGTCCCGCCCCCGCAGGGCGAGTCTGAGGCCGGCCGTCCGCGTCGCCATCAGAGCGACCTCGGGGGATAGGCCAGGAAGTAGACGGCCGAGATCACGTAGTTGAACGTGAACACCAGCATGAACGTCACCACGGTCGACTGGTTGACCGCCCGCCCCACGCCGACCGGGCTGGCCGCGCACGTCATGCCCTTGTAGCAGGCCACGCCCGCCGCGATGAAGCCGAAGATCCACGCCTTGAACAGGGTGACGTACAGGTCGGAGGCCACGACCAGGGACAGCGCCCCGTCGAAGTACGCGCCGGGGGTGACGCCCTGGACGACCACGTTGAAGAAGTAGCCGCCGCTCGCGCCCGCCAGGATGACCAGCGGGCACAGGCACACCGCGACCGTGCTGGCCGCCCACATGCGCGGCGTGACCAGGCGGTGGATCGGGTTGACCGACATGACCTCCATGGCGCTCAGCTCGTCGCGGATGTGGCGCGCGCCGATGTCGGAGGTCATCGCGCTGCCGCCGGCCCCGGCGATCAGCAGCGCGCTGGCCAGCGGCGCCACCTCGCGGATGAGGCCGACGAAGACCGCGCTGCCGGTGGCCGAGCCGGCGCCGAGCTGCCAGGCCAGCTCGCCGACCTGTAAGGCCACGGTGGCGCCGAGCGGCAGGGAGACCAGGAGCACGGGGACGCTGGTGACACGGGCCAGGAACCAGCACTGGTCGACGAACTCCCACCACCAGTGCCGGATGTCCCAGGTCCGGCGCAGGCCCTCCAGCACGATGACGAACAGGTCTCCGACCTGGCCGAGAGCCGAGCCGGCCCGGCGTCCGACGTGCCCGGACCAGGCCATCGCCACCTCCGCCGCCTACGGATTGGCAACCCTACTGACGGGTTGTCCAGTAGTCGACGCTTCAGTGGGAATTTGAGGAAAAGGTATGAGGCCCAGGTCGCACCTTGTCAGTCCGGTACGAAAAGTGACCGCCCCGTTACAGAAGGGCGCCCATCCAGGATTCGATCTCGTCGGGGTGGCGGGGGAGCGCGGCGGACATCAGGGTGGCGCCGTCGGCGGTGATCACGAGGTCGTCCTCGATGCGGATGCCGATGCCGCGCAGCTCCGGGGGCAGGGTGAGGTCGTCGGGCTGGAGGTACAGGCCGGGCTCCACGGTCAGCACGTTGCCCTCCTCCAGCACGCCGTCCAGGTAGACCTCGGCCCGCGACTTCGCGCAGTCGTGCACGTCCAGGCCGAGCATGTGGCCGCTGCTGCAGAGCGTGTAGCGCCGGTAGAGACCCGTCTCCATGAGCGTGTCGGCCGACTCCTTCAGCAGGCCCCAGTCGCGCAGGCCGTCGCAGATGACGCGCATGGCCGCCTGGTGGAAGTCGCGGAAGCGGGCGCCGGGGCGGAGCGTGGCGATGGCCGCCGTCTGGGCCTCGTACACCAGCTCGTACGCCTGCCGCTGCACCGCGCTGAACCGCCCCGACAGCGGGAACGTGCGGGTCACGTCGGCGGTGTAGAGCGTGTCGGACTCGACCCCCGCGTCGAGCAGCAGCAGGTCGCCCTGGTTCAGCCGGCCGTCGTTGCGGATCCAGTGCAGCACGCAGGCGTGGGCCCCGGAGGCCACGATGCTGTCGTAGCCCGTCGCGTTGCCCTCCAGCCGCGAGCGCAGCCCGAACACGCCCTCCAGATACCGCTCGCCGCGCGGGTGGCCGAGCGCTCGCGGGAGCGCGCGCACGACGTCCTCGAAGCCGAGCGCGGTCGCGTCCACGGCCGACTGCAGCTCGCCTTTCTCCCACTCGTCCTTGACCAGCCGCATCTCCGACAGGAACGACTCCAGCTCGGCGTCGCCCTCACCGCGTGGCATCTGCGCGTCCACCGACGCGTCCACCCCGCGCAGCACCCGGGCCGGGCCCTTCGCCACCAGCTCGCGGATGTGGGCGCACTCGATCTGGTACAGCTCCGCCGCCTCGGCCAGGTCGGGGCGGGGACCGGCCCAGAACTCGCCGTAGCGGCGGTCGCGGTAGAACTCCTGGCCCTCGGCGCGCGGGGCGCGCGGCCTGACGTACAGCACGGCCTCGCCGGACGGCTCGATCACCAGCACGTCGTCCGACTCGCTCGCCCCCGTCAGGTACGAGTACGCGCTGTGCGGCCGGAACCGGTAGTCGCTGTCGTTGCTGCGCACCTTCAGCGTGCCCGCCGGGATCACCAGCCGCTCGCCGGGGAAGCGCTGCGCCAGCGCGGCCCGCCGCTTGGCCGCCCACGGCGCGATCGGCCGCGCGCTCACCTCAGCCCCATGGGTCTCTGCCCAGCCGGTCCGCATGAACGCGGCCAGCTCGTCGGTGACGGGCAGGTCATGGCTTCCGGTGTTGAGCGGCTCGGTCATTTGGCAGTCCCTGAGTGATTTTTCGGTTTTTGTACGGGATTTAGTACGGCAAGCAGCCTACGGGACCGCTTGACGCGGTCCCCACAAGGTTGTTTGCCTGGATGCAAGCTTGGAACACTGAGGGCAGAGGTGGTGCACATGCTCATCGGGACGATCCTTCGGGGCAAGGGCAGTGGCGTGACAACGGTGGCGCCAGAGGCGACCGTGCGAGACCTGCTCGCCGAACTCGCCGAGCACAACATCGGCGCCGTCGTCGTCTCATCGGACGGCGTCACCATCGAGGGGATCGTCTCCGAACGGGACGTCGTACGCCGCCTGCACGACCGCGGTGCCGCGATCCTGGACGAGCCGGTGTCGTCGATCATGACGACCGAGGTCCGCACGGTGGGGCCGGGCGAGAACGTCGACTCGCTGCGCCGCACGATGACCACGCAGCGCTTCCGGCACATGCCGGTGGTCGAGGGCGGCCGGCTCATCGGCATCGTGAGCATCGGCGACGTGGTCAAGAGCGCGATCGAGGAGCTGGAGACGGAGAAGGCGTCGCTGGTCGACTACCTCCACCGTTGACGCCGGCGTTGACAGGGGTGGGACCCTTGGTCCGTGATGTACGGGCCGCCTCCCCCCGACCATTCGCCGGTGCCTGAATACCCGCGGGCGACCAGCAGTCCGCCGATCGTCGTGCTGATCGCGGGGCTGGCCGCGCTCGTGGGCTTCCTGCTGGGGGTCTCCGTGGGGTTCGGCGCGGGCGAGACGTCGGATGAGCCCGCGCCCAGGGTCACGGTGACGGTCGACGACAGCCCGCCGCCCTCGGAGCCCACCGACCCGGCCGGAACCGCGCCGCCCGCGTCCACACCACCACCCGGCCAGTCGGACCCGGCCGCGACGCCACCGGGACAGACTCCGCCTGGACAGACCCCTCCGGGACAGACGCCCCCTGGGCAGACCCCGCCCGGGCAGACACCTCCGGGAAGCACTGGGAACACCGGGAACACTGGGAACGCTGGGAATACCGGGACCACCCCGCCCGCGCAGAGCACGCCGGGTGGTGGCACCGGCGGCGTCCCGACGTTCAACACGGCCTCCCTGCGCACGCTCGTCGTCGGCGCCGACATCCAGCCCGGCACGTACCGCACGACCGGGCCGACCAAGGGCTTCAGCATGTGCTACTGGGCCAGGATGCGCAGCGCCGACGGCGACATCATCGCGACCGGCATGCCGACAGGCCCCGCCACCGTCACCATCCAGGCCACGGACAAGGTCTTCCACACGGGCGGCTGCGCGGAGTGGACCAAGGCCTGATGCTTTTATGCGTCAATTCCTGGACAACGGCGCATAAACGCGCAATTCTGTCGGGCGAACAGAAGGGAGGGCACGCCCGAAGCGTGCTGGCGTGACGCCCTGCGGCTATGGGCCACGCCACTCCGGCGCCCCTGGCAGGGCGCGGGCGGAGAGTGTGGAACAGCGCGCATCGCCACCGATCCGAACCGTTCTTTCGTTCGTGAGGAGTGACCTTGCGTCTTCCCGTTTTCGTCTCCGTGCTGCTCGCAGCCGCCTTCCTGGCCCCCGCCCCGGCGCGGGCCGAAGTCAAGGCGGCCGCCCTTCCCGCGCCGGTCGCCTGTAACGGCTGCTGGAAGCCCGCGCTCAACACCAGTTGGGACTGGCAGCTCATCTCGCTGCCGAAGAAGCCGTACGTGAACGTGCAGATGTTCGACATCGACGGCTTCGCCGCCGCCGACGGAGTCATCGTCAAGTCCCTCAAGGCCGACAAGCCGGGCCGCCGCGTCGTCTGTTACATCAGCGCGGGCTCGTACGAGGACTGGCGCCCCGACGCCGGCCGGTTCCCCGCCTCGGCCCTCGGCAAGCAGCTCGACGACTGGGAGGGCGAGCGCTGGCTCGACATCCGCCAGCACACCGGCAGGCTCGGCGACATCATGAAGGCCCGGCTCGACATGTGCAAGGCCGCCGGGTTCGACGCCGTGGAGCCCGACAACGTCGACGGCTACACCAACGACACCGGGTTCCCGCTCACGGCCGCCGACCAGCTCGCCTACAACGCCTGGTTCGCCAACGAGGCGCACAAGCGGGGCATGTCGGTCGGCCTGAAGAACGACGTCGAGCAGATCCCGCAGCTCCTGCCGTACTACGACTTCGCGGTCAACGAGGAGTGCTGGGAGCACTCCGAGTGCACCACCGCCCAGAACGGCAAGTACGGCTACGACCAGTTCGTCAAAGCGGGCAAGGCCGTGTTCCAGGTCGAGTACAACCTGGCCACCTCGACGTTCTGCGGCAAGTCCAACGCCCAGAACTTCAACTCGCTGAAGAAGACGTACGACCTGGACTCGTACCGGGTGGCCTGCCGCTAGAACCGGCGTTTGCACTGGTAGGGCGGGCGTAGGAGGATGCGCTCAGCCCACCAAGGAGGAAGTCATGTCGGTGTTGCGGAGCTTCGTGGACAGTGTGCGCAGCGGGGCGATCGAGGTGATCGACCTCACCGCGCCCCTCACCTCGGAGACGCCGATCCTCCAGTTGCCCGAGCCGTTCGCCAACGCGATCCCCTTCAGCCTTGAGGAGATCAGCCGCTACGACGACCGCGGCCCTGCCTGGTACTGGAACGACATCCACACCTCGGAGCACACCGGCACCCACTTCGACGCCCCGATCCACTGGGTCACCGGCCGCGACGGCCAGGACGTCTCTCAGGTGCCCGCGCGCAGCCTCATCGCGCCCGCGGCCGTGCTCGACTTCGCGGCCGAGGCGTCGAAGGATCCCGACTTCCTCCTGCGGATCGACCACGTCAAAGAGTGGGAGCGGGTCAACGGCCCGCTCCCCGACGGCGGCTGGCTGCTCTACCGGACCGGCTGGGACGCCCGCTCCGCCGACCAGGCCGCCTTCATCAACGCCGACGAGAGCGGGCCGCACACGCCCGGCATCTCGGTGGAGTGCGCCGAATGGCTGGCCACCGAGACCCCGATCCTCGGGCTCGGCGTCGAGACCGTCGGCACCGACGCGGGCGCGGCCCACTCCTTCGACCCGGCCTTCCCGTGCCACTCCTTCCTGCTCGGCGCGGGCAAATACGGCCTGACCCAGCTCCGCCACATCGACCGCCTGCCCGTGACCGGCGCCGTCGTGGTCGCGCCGCCGCTGCCCATCGTGGGCGGCTCCGGCAGCCCCGTGCGCGTGCTGGCCCTGGTCGAACGTTGATCGTCGCCGAGGCCGTCGGCCGGGCGCTGGCCGCCTGCGGCGTCTCGACCGTCTTCGGGGTGGTCGGCAGCGGCAACTTCCACGTCACGAACGCGCTCGTGGCGCAGGGCGTACGCTTCGTCGCCGCGCGCCACGAGGGCGGGGCCGCCACCATGGCCGACGCCTACGCCCGGATGAGCGGCCGCGTCGGCGTGGTGTCGGTGCACCAGGGGCCGGGGCTGACGAACGCGATGACGGGGGTGGCGGAGGCGGCCAAGAGCCGTACCCCGCTGATCGTGCTCGCCGGCGAGGCCACGGAGATCCACTCCAACTTCCACATCGACCAGTCCGCCCTGGCCACGGCGGTGGGGGCGGTGGCGCTGCGGGTCACGGGACCGGAGACCGCGGCGGCGCGGGCGGCGGAGGCGTACCGGGTCGCCGTCACGGAACGCCGCACGGTCCTCCTGAACCTGCCCCTCGACGTCCAACTGACCCCCTGCGACCCACCCCCCTCCGCCACCTCGCGGCCCGCCACACCAGCGTCCGGCCTCCAGCCGTCCCCGGCCTCGCCGTCCGGCGCTTCGTCGTCCGGCGTTCCGTGGGCCGACGCCGAGCCGTCGGCGGCGGAAGTGGTGGAGTTGGCGCGGTTGCTCGGGGCGGCCGAGCGGCCGGTGTTCATCGCCGGGCGGGGTGCCCGGCACGCGCGGCGAGAGCTGGAGGAGCTGGCCGACCGCACCGGGGCGCTCCTGGCGACCTCGGCGGTGGCCAAGGGGCTCTTCCGCGGCAGCCCATGGGACCTCGACGTCTCCGGCGGGTTCGCCACGCCGCTGGCCGTGGAGCTGATCCGCGACGCCGACCTGATCGTCGCCTGGGGCTGCGCCCTGAACATGTGGACCACCCGGCACGGCACACTCATCTCGCCCGGCACGAAGGTGGCGAAGGTGGACCTCGACCCGGCGGCGCTCAAGACGCACGTGCCCGCCGACGTGGGCGTGACAGGCGACACGGCCGTCGTGGCACGCTCACTCGCCGACCGCCTGAAGAGCGCGGAGAACCCGGAGAGTCCCGGCTCCCGTTCTCCGGAGCTCGCGCGCCGGATCCGGGATGAGGGCCGCTGGCGGGCGGTCCCGTACGAGGATGAGGGCGACGGCGAGAGGATCGACCCCAGGACGCTCACCATCGGCCTCGACGACCTGCTGCCGAAGGACCGCATCGTCTCCATCGATTCCGGAAATTTCATGGGATATCCCTCGATGTTCCTGGATGTCCCGGACGAGGGCGGGTTCTGCTTCACCCAGGCGTTCCAGTCGATCGGTCTCGGCCTGGCCACCGCCATCGGCGCCGCCGTGGCCCGCCCCGACCGGCTCCCGGTGGCGGCCCTCGGCGACGGCGGCGCCCTCATGGGCCTGGCCGAGATGGAGACCGTCGTCCGCCTGGCCCTGCCCATGGTGATCGTGGTGTACGACGACGAGGCATATGGCGCCGAGGTCCACCACTTCGGCCCGCACGGCCACCCGCTCGGCACCGTCACCTTCCCACCGGCCGACTTCGCCGCCATCGCCAGAGGCCACGGCTTCACCGCCGTCACGGTCACCCGGCGGGCCGACCTGACGGGCGTGGCCGAGTGGCTCGAAGGGCCGCGGGACCGCCCGCTGCTGGTGCACGCCAAGGTGACGAGGGAGCGCAGCTCCTGGTGGCTGGAGGAGGCGTTCAAGGGCCACTGACGGGGTGGCGTAAGGGGCGCCTCTCAAAGGCCCCAGGCGGTCAGAGTTTGCGTACGGTGCGGGCCTCCTCGGCGGCGGCGAGCACGTCGGGCAGAGGCAGGCCCGCCCCCGCCGCCACCGCCCCCGCGATCGCCCCCTCCACGAACGGCACGTCGGCCACCACCACCCGCCCGTCCTCCGCCAGCAGCCGGGCGGTCAGCACCGAGCTGCCCAGGTCGGGGATGAGCACTACGCCGTCCCCCTGATCGACGCTGCGCATGGCCCGCTCGATGACGTCCACGCTCGTGCCCAGCGTGCCGTCCTCCATCCCTCCGGCCGCCGCCATGGGCGCCTCGGTGCCCGCGATGCCCCGCGTCAGCGCCACCGCCTCGGCCGCCAGCCCCGCGCTGTGTGAGACCAGCACCAGCCCCACCATCACGCCGCCACGGAAGCCAGCGCGGCCATGATCAGCGCCGCCGACGCCGCCCCCGGATCCTCGTGCCCGACACTGCGCTCACCCAGGTAACTGGCACGCCCCTTGCGAGCCTGCAGCGGGATCGTGGCCGTCGCGCCCTCGGCCGCCGCGCGGGCCGCCTGGTCGAGCGCCTCGCGCACCGTGGCCCCGTCCTTCACGGCCAGGGCCAGCGCGCGGGAGGCCGGGGCCAGCGCGTCCACCATGGTCTTGTCGCCCAGCGCGGCCTTGCCCAGCCGCTCCACCGCCACCACGCCGCCCTCGAACGCCACGGAGAACCCCGCCAGGGTCACCGGCGACTCCAGCACCTTGCCCATCTGCCGGAACACCGACCCGTACAGCGGCCCGGAGGCGCCCCCGACCCGGCGGATCAGCGTCACGCCCGCCACGGTCAGCACCTGGGCGGGCGTCTCCGGCGGGGTGCCGGCCAGCGCCTTGCACACCTCGCTCAGCCCCCGGTCGAGGTTGGTGCCGTGGTCGGCGTCGCCGATCGCGGCGTCGAGTTCGGTCAGCCGGTCGCGGTCTTGGCGCACCAGCCTGGCCGCCTCCTCGAACCAGGCCACGAACACGTCGGTGTCCATCAGCGCCCCCACCGCAGCGCGGGCGTCTCGACCGGCGCGTCCCACAGGCGGGTCAGCGTCTCGTTGAGCCGGCACACCGATACGGAGAAGCCCTGCATGTCCAGACTTGTCACATAGTTGCCCACGAGCGAGCGCGCCACCCGCGCCCCCTTGCCCTTGGCGTAGGCGGTCACCTCGGCGAACACCACGTACAGCTCCATGAGCGGCGTCCCGCCCATGCCGTTCACCATGACCAGCAGGTCGCCGCCGAGCGGCAGGTCGCCGTGGATCGCCTCCATCGCCAGCCCGGCCAGCTCGCGGGCCGGCGCCAGCGGCACCCGGGCCCGCCCGGGCTCGCCGTGGATGCCGATGCCCAGCTCCACCTCGGTCTCCGGCAGGTCGAAGGTCGGCTTGCCGGCGGCGGGGGTCGTACAGGAGGTCAGGGCGATGCCGAAGGACCTGCTGCGCTCGTTCACCTCGCTCGCCACGGCGGCGACGGCGGCCAGCGGCGCGCGCTCCTCGGCCAGCGCGCCCGCGATCTTCTCCACGAACAGCGTCCCGCCCGTGCCTCGGCGCCCCGCCGTGTAGAGGGAGTCCTGTACGGCCACGTCGTCGTTCACCAGCACGCTGACCACCTCGACGCCCTCGGCCAGCTCACCCGCCATCTCGAAGTTCAGGACGTCGCCGGTGTAGTTCTTGACGATGTGCAGCACCCCGGCGCCGCCGTCCACCGCCTGCGTGGCCTCGATGATCTGGTCGGGCACCGGAGAGGTGAAGATCTCGCCGGGGCAGGCGGCGTCGAGCATGCCGTACCCGACGAAGCCGGCGTGCAGCGGCTCGTGCCCGGAGCCGCCGCCCGAGACGAGGCCGACCTTGTCCGGCGCCGGACCTGCGGCCCGGTAGACCACCCGCTCGCTGATCCGCAGCGAGGGGTGGGCCGCGGCCATGCCGTTCAGCGCGTCCTCAACGACGGAGTCTGCCGTGTTGATGAGCTTCTTCATGGTCAAAACATCTGCCCGTTTTCACGACCGCGCAAGCGTCGTAGCGTGGGCGGGGTGGATGTCGTCTACAACCCCTACGACCGCGCGGTGAACGACGACCCGTACCCGGTCTACGCGCGTATGCGTACGGAAGCGCCTCTCTATCACAACGCGGACCTCGGCTTCTGGGCCCTGTCCCGCCACGCCGACGTCTCGGCCGCGCTCACCGACAGCGCCCTGCTCTCCAGCGACCACGGCCCCCTGCTCGACCCGGGCGCCTCGGGTCCCCACGCGCGTACGTTCCTGTCGTTCGTGGCGATGGACCCGCCCGAGCACACTCGCATGCGCGCCGCCATCTCCCGCGCCTTCACGCCGCGCCGGGTCGCCGCGCTCGAACCCATGATCAGGCAGATCGCGCGCGACCACATCGAGCCGGCCGTCGAACGGGGCACGTTCGACTTCGCCCGCGACATCGCCGCCAAGGTGCCGCTCGACGTGATCTCCGAGCTGATGGGCGTGCCGCCGGCCGAGCGGGCGGGCGTGCGCCGCCGTTCCGACGCCCTGCTCAGGTACGACCCGGCCGGCCAGATGTCCGACGAGGGCGTCAAGGGCATCCTCTCGCTCGGCGACTACTACCGCTCGATCGTCGTCGAGCGCCGGGCCGCGCCGCGCGACGACCTCGTCTCCGCGCTCGTCGCCGACGGCGAGCTGACCGAGGACGACCTGGTGGCGTTCCTGTTCCTGCTCATCGGCGCGGGCGCCGAGACGACCACCCACCTGCTCTGCGGCGCCTGGTACTGGGCGTGGCGCAACCCCGTCCAGCGCGCCGCCGCCTTCGGCGGGGCGATCGGGGCCTGGGTGGAGGAGTCGCTGCGCTACGACACGCCCGCGGCCGGCGTCGCCCGCCGCCTCACCCGCGACACCGAGTGGTACGGCACCACCGTCCCCAAGGACGCCAGGGTGTGGATCCTGATCGCCTCCGCCAACCGCGACGAGACCGTCTTCCCCGACCCCGACGTCTACGACCTCGGCCGCGACACCGGCAAGGCCATCAGCTTCGGCGCCGGCCGCCACTACTGCCTCGGCGGCCCGCTCGCCCGCCTGGAGGGCCGGGTGGTGCTGGAGGAGCTCACCGCGTGCGTCGCACCCGACTACGACATCGACAGGTCGCTCATCCGCAGGACCGTGCACGGCAACGTGCGAGGCATGGTGAGTCTCCCGACTACCGTCAAACCGGCCTGAGTAGGCTACCTTCTGGTCATGGCTGAGATCGTGTACCCGCCGGTGATCGCCGCCGCGCGGACCCTCTTTCGCGTGCTGGACCTGCGCTTCCACATGGAGGGCACCGAGCACGTGCCGCGCACTGGGGGAGCGGTGCTGGTGAGCAACCACATCAGCTACCTCGACTTCATCTTCGCCGGGTTCGCCGCGCTGCCGTCGAAGCGGCTGGTGCGCTTCATGGCCAAGCAGGACGTGTTCGAACACCGCGTCTCCGGGCCGCTGATGCGCGGCATGCACCACATCCCGGTCGACCGGGGGGCGGGGGCGGGCTCGTACGCCACGGCGCTGCGGATGCTCAAGGCCGGTGAGGTGGTGGGCGTCTTCGCGGAGGCGACCATCAGCCGGTCGTTCACCGTCAAGGACATCAAGAACGGCGCCATCCGGATGGCCCAGGCCACCAACACGCCGATCATCCCGGTGTCGCTGTGGGGCAGCCACCGCCTGTGGACCAAGGGCCGGCCGCGCAAGCTGCTCCAGCGCCACGTGCCGCTCACCATCCTGGTGGGCGAGCCGATGCACCCGAAGCGGGGCGAGAACGTCAACGACCACACGGCGGACCTGCACGCGCGCCTGTCGGAGCTGACCGACCGCGCCCAGCGGACCTATCCGGAGATCCCGCCGGGGGTTTGGTGGCAGCCCGCCCATCTCGGCGGCACGGCGCCCACGCCCGAGGAGGCGGCCGCCATGGACGCGGCCGAGGCCGAGGCGCGGGCCAAGAAGGACTGACCCCGCTCGCCGCACCCCACCCCTGGGGTGCGGCTTCGAAGGTGGCGAGGCGGGTCAGATGGCCGTCTGGTAGGTGCTGGCGCGCATGCCCGCCAATAAACCGGCCGTCTGCTCCGGCGTGTAGCGGCGGACCGGGTCGTGGTGCAGCAGCCCCTCGACGAGGGGCCGCATCACGCCGGCCCGGCGGGGCGGCGGGTAGGGGCCGCTCCTGGCCATGCCGAGCACCGTGGCGGCGTCCTGGCCCGGATAGGGCGGCTGGCCCTCGATGGCGCTGTAGAGGGTGGCGCCGAAGGACCACATGTCGGCCTCCTTGCTGGCCGGCCCTCCGTGCAGCCGCTCGGGCGCCATGAAGGCGGGCGTGCCGCGCAGCCGCCGCGAGGTCGTCATCCGGATGTCACCCTCGGCGGTCGCTATGCCGAAGTCGGTGAGCACCACCCGGTCGCCGGTCAGCATGACGTTGGCGGGTTTGACGTCGCGGTGCAGCACACCGGCCTGGTGGGCGGTGCGCAGCGCCGCGAGCAGGTGCTGGCCGATGGCCGCCACCGACTGCGCGGGCAGTGTGCCCACCTGGGAGAGCAATTGATGCAGTGAGAGCCCGTCAAGGTATTCCATGACGATCCAGAGCTTTCCGCCCTCTTCGATCAAGTCATGGACCGTGACGATATTGGGATGCGTCAGCCCAGCAGCCATCCTGGCCTCACGCAGCACCCGGCGGCGCACCATCTCGACCTCACCGGTCAAGGTCAGCTCCTTTAGCGCCACCGTACGGTGGAGGAGCTGATCGAACGCACGCCAGACGACGCCCATACCCCCACGACCGGCCTCCTCGTTCAGGAGGTACCGTCCGCCGATCTCCCGCATACCATCCCCTCAAGCTCGGGGATAATCATGTCACCTCAGCACCAGCCGTAGGGTGCCTAACGTGATCTGGATATGTCGGAAAGTGTAGGTTGGCTGGTCAGAGGCCCAGAAATTCGATCTGACAAGGCGCGCCACACGAGTCCGACTGCTGCCAAACATACTCCAGTGGCGCCGATCAGGACGGCCGCGAGCCCGGCGAACTCGGCCACCACGCCCCCGAGAGCGGCCCCCAGCGGCATCCCGCCCATGCCGACGAGCCGGTATGCCGAATTGACCCGGCCGAGCATCTCCGGCGGGATCAGCCGCTGCCGGGTCGAGATCACCAGGACGTTGCCCGCCGCCCCCACCAGCCCCCACAGCACGGCCGTCGGATAGAGCGTCCACGGCGAGGGCACGAGCACCGGCACCAGGAGCAGCACGCTGGTGGTGAGCCAGGCTCCCACGAGCGTCCTGGCCTCACCGAAGAGGCTCGCGGCCCGGCCCGACAGCAGCGAGCCGAACACCGCCCCGGCCGCGAAGGCCGTGGTCATCAGGCCGTACTCGCCCGGTTCCAGCCCGATCATCGACCCGTCGCCCACGGCCCACAGCACGAAGACGGCGAAGTAGGCGGCGTTGGCCAGGTTGAGCAGCCCCGCCGTGACGGCCAGGCTCCGCAGGACCCGGTGCGACCACAGGTAGCGCAGCGCCTCGCCGATCTCGTGGCGCAGCGGCCGGCGACCGGCGGGGGAGGCAGGCAGCCGGTACGCGCCCCGCATGCCCAGCAGGAGCAGCCCCGCGGCGGCGTACAGGAGGGCGGGGGCGCCGAAGAGCGCGGCGGGCAGGGCCACGACGAGGAGCCCGGCGGCGGGCGCGCCGACGAAGTCGTTGCCGATCATCTGGGCGGTGGACACGCGCCCATTCGCCTGGGTGAGCCGCTCCGGGGGGACGGTCATCGGAAGTACGGACTGCGCCGACAGGTCGGCGAACACCTCGCTCACCCCGGCCAGCAGCACGGCCGCCAGCAGCAGCCACAGGTCCAGCAGCCCGTACGCGGCCAGGACGGTGGCGGCGGCCAGGATCCCGGCCCGTGCCAGGTTGGCCACCACCATGACCCGCCGCCGGTCGAGCCGGTCGGCCAGCGCGCCCGCGTGCAGCGCGAGCGCCAGCCACGGGAGCGTGGCCGCCGCGCCGACGAGCGACACCAGCGTGGGGGAGCGGGTCATCGACACGGCCAGCAGCGGCGCGCCGATCTTCAGCACCCCGTCGGCCAGGTTGGACAGCCCCGTGGACGACCACAGGAACCCGAACGAGCGCCCGAGCATGGCTCACTCCGATAGTGTGTAAGGAAAAGTGTGCATAGGTTTCTTTGCAAAGATAGGCGTGCACAGTATGGCAGGCAAGAGTTTCTCCGCTCGTACGCTGGACGAGAACGCCCTGAAGTCCTTCGCTCACCCGCTGCGACTGCGGATCTACGAGTTGCTCGACGAGCACGGCCCCTCCACGGCCACCCGGCTCGCCGCCCTGCTCGGGCAGAACACCGGCGCGACGAGCTACCACCTGAGAGAGCTGGCCCGGCACGGCATGATCGAGGTCGCGCCCGAGATGGGGCGGGGGAAGGAGAAATACTGGCGCATCACCCCCGGCGGCTTCTCCTACGGCGAGCGGCCCGGCGATCCGGAGACGGCGAGCGCGATGGAGCTCCTGCTCGACGACCTGGTCCGCCAGCGCGGCGCCGAACTGGCCAGGTGGCGGCAGGAGATGGACACGGCGCCCGAGGAGTGGGCCCAGGCCGGCGCGTTCGGGCGGCGGTCGCTGCGGCTCACGGCGGAGGAGACGGAGCGGATGAAGGACCAGGTGTTCGAGGTGCTGGAGCGCTATCGGGCGCTGTCGGACGGCAGGGACCCGGCCGCGGCGGAGGGCGCGGCCACCGGCCACGTGGTCGTCCACTTCGACGTCCTGCCGGTGGGCACGGTAGCCGCCCCGGAGTGACCGCCGGTCAGGGGTGCCGGCCGCGATCGCAGCCTAGGGATTTCCCTAGGTCCCGCCCCGAAGCGGGCCCTTCACCCGACGCCATAGTCTCCTTCGGCACCGGCCCTTTTCCGAGCAGTCCTCATACTGGCGAAGGAGTCGATCATGGCACGCGACACCGGCACGACGGCGGCGGCCGGATCATGACCCTCCGACCGGCGCCGGCCTCCTGGAACGATCCAATCCATGGGCCCGGCCGTCCGGTCCGGAAGATGATCCGGCGGCTCCCGGCGTGCCGTGGGCGAACTCATGGGCGGTCGGCGGGGGCTCGCCCGCCGGGCGCGTGCCGAGGTGCCGGGCGCGGCGCCGCCGTCGGAGCGGGCAATGTTCGGCGGCGCCGTTGCCCTTTGGTGAAGAGTTCCGGGTCCGACCGGACATAGGACCCGGATGGCAGCGCCCTCGTTCCGGGCTGGAGGGACGAGGGCCGCTGCTCAGAGCCGCTAGGCTCCGGTCAGCAGAGTGAGCGCGCGTTCGGCCAGGCCGTCGGGGGCCGTCTTCGGGGAGCCGGCGTCGAACGGCGGCCGCGGGTCGTACTCGATCGCCAGTTGCACCAACTGCGCCGTCTCCACGTCGCGCGCCCGCGCGAGCAGGGTCAGCGCCATGTCGATGCCCGCCGACACCCCCGCCGCCGTCACGATCTTGCCCTCGGTCACCACGCGCTCGGCGGCCGGTGAGGCGCCGAAGCCCGTCAGGGCGTCCAGGAACGCCCAGTGGGTGGTCGCCTTCAGACCCGTCAGCAGCCCGGCCGCGCCGAGGATGAGCGAGCCGGTGCACACCGAGGTCGTCCAGCGGGTGTGCTCGTGCGCCCGCCGGATCCACTCCAGCAGCGGCTCGTCGGACAGCGCCTCCAGGGTGCCGGGACCGCCGGGGACCACGATCACGTCCGGTGCGGGCAGGCCCGCGTACGAGGCCGTCGCGAGCAGGGTGAGCGTGCCCTGGTCGTCGACGACCGGCCCGGCCTCGGCGGCCACGAACGTGACCGTGCAGCCCGGCGCGACGGACAGCACCGTGTACGGCCCGACCGCGTCCAGCGCGGTGAACCGGGGGTAGAGCAGGATGGCGACGTGCACGGGTCATCTCTCCTTCGTCTGGAACCGGCGGCGATGATCGCCCGGTGAGATCCGCCAGTGCCGCCTGAAGACGCGGTAGAGCGTCTCCGGCGTGCCGAGCCCCGACTCCCTGGCCACGCTGTCCAGCGGGAGGCCGGTGACCTCCAGGAGCCGTCTGGCGGTTTCGGCGCGGCTGCGTTCGACGTACCGGCCGGGTGAAAGACCGGTCTGCTCGGTGAAGACGCGTGAGAAGTGGCGCTCGCTCATGCCGACGCGCCCGGCGAGCGCGGGGACGCTGAGGTCGGCGCCCGGGTTCGCGTCGATATAGCCCTGCAACTCCCTGAGCGGCTCGCTGCGCGGCGTCAATGCGCGCATGGGAGTGCTGAACTGGCTCTGCCCGCCCGGCCGGTGCAGATACACCACGAGGCCGCGGGCGACGTCGCGGGCGAGCGCGTGGCCGTGGTCCCTGGCCACCAGCGCCAAAGCGAGGTCGACGCCGCTCAGGACGCCCGCGGAGGTCCAGACGTTGCCGTCCTCGATGTAGAGGGGGTCGGCGTCCACCTCGACGCGCGCGTAGCGGCTCTTGAGGTCGGCGGCGGACAGCCAGTGCGTGGTGGCCCGCCGATGGTCCAGCAGCCCGGCCTCGGCCAGCAGGAACGCGCCGTTGCACACGGAGGCGACCCGCCGGGCCCGCGCGGCCAGCCCGGCGATCGCGCCGATGAGCTCCTTGTCGGCCAGGTGCTCGGGCACCGAGAATCCGCCGGCCACGAGCAGCGTGTCGATCGGGCCCTCGACCTCGGTGAGCGCCGTGGCCGTCACCGCGACGCCGTTGTGCGCGGCCACGGCGCCGGCCCGCGGGGCGGCCACCTCGACCCGGTAGCCGCCGCCGGGCGCGATCAGGGCCGCGGTGCCGAACACGTCGGCGGGACCGGCCATGTCGAGCAGCTGAAAGCCGGGGAAGACGACGATCAGGACTCGTCGTTGCATGCTTTCATGCTGGTCGCGGGCCCGCCGTGGCGTCAATGACACGAATATTGCACATTACGCCACGGCGGTTCCGAGCGAGAGTCAGCCCATGTGCGGGTAGCGGTGGTCGGTCGGCGGGACGAACGTCTCCTTGATCGTACGGGCGTTCACCCAGCGGATCAGGTTGAAGATCGAGCCCGCCTTGTCGTTGGTGCCCGAGGCGCGGGCGCCGCCGAACGGCTGCTGGCCCACGACCGCGCCCGTCGGCTTGTCGTTGACGTAGAAGTTGCCCGCCGCGAAGCGCAGCCGGTCGGAGGCCGAGGCGATGGCGTAGCGGTCCTGGGCGATGATCGAGCCGGTCAGCGCGTAGGGGGCGATGCCCTCCATCTGGTCGAGCACCGTGTCGAAGTCGCGGTCGTCGTAGACGTGCACGCCGAGGATCGGCCCGAAGTACTCCTTGACGAAGATGTCGTCGGCCGGGTCGGCGCACTCCAGGATCGTCGGCTTGACGAAGTAGCCGACCGAGTCGTCGTACGAGCCGGTGAGCACGTCGATGTTGGCGGCCGCGCGCGCCCGGTCGATCGCCGCCTTGTGCTTGGCGAACGCCCGGTCGTCGATGACCGCGCCCATGAACGTCGACAGGTCGGCCGCCACGTCGCCCACGGTCAGCGACTCGGCCACGGAGACGAAGTCGTCGCGCATCCGGTTCCAGACCGAGCGCGGCACGTACGCGCGGGAGGCGGCCGAGCACTTCTGCCCCTGGTACTCGAACGCGCCCCTGATCAGCGCCGTCGACAGCACGCCCGGGTCGGCGGACGGGTGGGCGAGCACGAAGTCCTTGCCGCCGGTCTCGCCGACCAGGCGCGGGTAGCCGTGGTAGGAGGCGATGTTGGTGCCCACGGTGGCCCAGAGGTGCTGGAACGTCGCGGTCGAGCCGGTGAAGTGGATGCCGGCCAGCGCCGGGTGCCCGAGCGCGACCTCGGAGACGGCCTGCCCGTTGCCGGTGACCAGGTTGATCACGCCCGGGGGCAGCCCGGCCGCCTCCAGCAGGCGCATCGTGAAGTGCGCGGCGAACTGCTGGGTCGGCGACGGCTTCCAGACAACGACATTGCCCATCAAAGCCGCAGAAGTCGGCAAATTTCCGGCGATGGCGGTGAAGTTGAACGGCGTGATCGCGAGCACGAAACCTTCGAGCGGCCGGTACTCCATCCGGTTCCACACGCCCGGCGACGACACCGGCTGGTCCGCGTAGAGCTGCCGGGCGTAGGCCACGTTGAAGCGCAGGAAGTCGATCAGCTCACAGGCCGCGTCGATCTCCGCCTGCTGCGCCGACTTCGACTGCCCCAGCACGGTGGCCGCGTTCAGCGTGGCCCGCCACGGGCCCGCCAGCAGGTCGGCCGCCTTGAGGAAGATCGCGGCCCGCTCGTCGAACGACAGCTCCCGCCAGGCGGGAGCAGCCCGGAGGGCGCTGTCGACGGCGTCCCGCACGTCCTGAGCCGTAGCGTCGTTGGTACGGCCCAGGACGGAGGCATGGTTGTGCGGCTGCACCACGTTGATGGGGGCGCCACCGCCGAGGCGCTGCGCGCCGTCGATGGTCATGGTCAGGTCGAGCGACGACCCGGCCAGCTCCTTGATGCGGTCTTCCAGCGCGGACCGCTCGGCACTGCCCGGCGCGTAGCCGAGAACGGTCTCGTTCGCGGGCACGGGCACGTTGCTGATGGCATCCATTTACTTACCCCCAAGGGCACGAAGGAAGAAGGCGACGTTGGCGGGGCGCTCCGCGAGGCGGCGCATGAAATAGCCGTACCAGTCGTCGCCGTAGGGGACGTAGACGCGGACCGTGTGGCCGGCCCCGGCGAGGGCCTCCTGCAGGTCGGTCCTGATTCCGTAGAGCATCTGGAACTCGTGGTCGCCGATCGTCCGCCCGAACCGGTCGGCGAGCAGCTCCGTGATCGCGATCATGCGGTCGTCGTGCGTCGCCACCATGGGGTAACCGTTCCCCGCCATGAGGATCCGCAGGCATCGCACGTACGCCTTGTCGACGTCGGTCCTTCCCTGGTGGGCGACGGAGGCGGGCTCGCGGTAGGCGCCTTTGACCAGCCGTACGCGCGATCCCTCGGAGGACAGGTCGTGACAGTCCCGCTCACTGCGGAACAGGTACGCCTGGATGGCGACGCCCGTGGCCGGGTGGTCCTCGCGCAGCTTGCGCAGGATCGACAGCGTGGAGTCGACCGTGGTGTGGTCCTCCATGTCGAGCGTGACGGTCGCGCCGCTCGCCGCGGCGGCGGCGCAGATCTCGCGGGCGTGCTCCAGCGCCATGGCGTCGTCGAGCCGCTGCCCGACGGCCGACAGCTTCACCGACACCTCGCCGCGGTCGCCGAGCCGCAGCGGCTTCAGCGCCTCCAGCAGCGTGATGTACGCCCGCGCGGTGGCCTCGGCGGCACGCGCGTCGAGTGTCTCCTCGCCGAGGTGGTCCACGGTCACGGCGAGCCCGGTGTCGCGCAGCCGTTCGATGGCGTTACGGGCCTCCTGGGCCTGTTCGCCCGCGACGAACCGCCGCACTACCTTCTTGGTGAGCGGGAAGCCTGAAACGGAGCGGCGCACGACCCCGCTCCTCGAAGCGGCGAGCAGCAGTTGACCCAGCATGGTTTCAGTCTAGAAAGCCCAGCTCAGAGGGGGCCATCGACGCGCGTAACGCCGGGTGTGGCAGGCTGTCGTACAAATGCACAACACGGCAGACCTACAAGAGATCGTCGACGAGATCGCCGCCCGCCTGGGGGCGTCCGCGACGCTGGAGGACCGCTCGTTCCGGCTGCTGGCCTACGGAGCGCAGCACGGCGACATCGACACGGTCCGCCAGGAGTCGATCCTGCGCCGGCGCGCCACCGGAGAGGTGCGCGACTACTTCGAACGCTACGGCATCGCCAGGGCGAACGGCCCGGTCAGGATCCCCGCCGACGCCGAGCTCAAGGTCCTCGCCAGAGTCTGCTGGCCGCTGCGCCACACCGACGTCACCTACGGCTATCTGTGGCTGCTCGACTCGGGCGAGCTGACCGACGAGATCCTGCGGGCCGCCGCGCCGCTCGTCGCCAGGGCCGCCGCCGCGCTCGCCCAGGAGGCCAGGAGCAGGCAGGATCTCGGGCGCGGCCTGCGCGCCCTGCTCTCCGCCGACCCGGAGGAGCGCGCGGACGCCTCCATCGAGGTGCCGGGCCCGGTCGCGGCCGTCGCCGTGCGCGAGTCGGAGGAGCGGGTGGCCGCCCTCTGGACACTCCCGCGCGGCGTCCTGGCCCGCACGGGCTCGCCGGTCGCCCTGCTCGCCCCCGCCCACCTCGCGGGGGAGGTGGCGCAGACGCTCCAGAGCGCGTACGGCACCGCCGCCGGCCTCGGCGCCCCCAGGACCGACCCGGCCGACGCCTGGCTGAGCTGGCGCGAGGCCCGCCAGGCCCTGCGCGTCGCCGAGCACTTCCCCCGCTACGCCCCGATCGCCCGCTGGGAGGACCTCGGCGTGCACCGCCTGCTGGCCCGGCTGAGCCAGGCCGACCTGCGCGAGCTGGCCGGCGAGACCGCCTCGCTCGACACCGAGCTGGCCCAGACCGTGGAGGTCTACCTCGACCGCGGCGGCCACGTCCAGAAGACCGCCGCCGAGCTGGGCATCCACCGCCAGACGCTCTACTACCGGCTGGGCAAGGCCGAACGCCTCACCCACCGGGACCTGTCGGACGGCGACGACCGCCTGGCCGTGCACCTGGGCCTCAAGGCGGCCCGGCTCAGGACGCTCGACAGACCCTGACCCCTGCTTTTGCAAAATTCTCACTCGGGTAACAGCCCGTCCGAGGCGTACGAGTCGTGCGAGTCGTGCGAGTCGTGCGAGTCGTGTGGGGCGCCGAGCAGCGTGCGCGTCAGGGCCTCCTGGCCGCGCAGCATCTCCTCCAGCGCGGCCGTCAGGTGCTCTCCGCTCACGTCCTCCGACCCGTCGTCCAGCGACTCCAGCACCGCCCGGCGCAGCAGTTCCTTGAAGAACGAGGCGGTCATGCCGTCCGTCCTGTCCACCAGCCGCTCCAGGTCGGCCTCCGGCAGCCGCGCGGCCCCGTACAGGCGCAGCAGCGCGTGCCGGCAGCGCGCGTCCGGCCTGGGCACCTCCACGGCCAGGTCCACCCGGCCCGGCCGGTTCGCCAGGGCGTGTTCGAGCGTGTCGGCCCGGTTCGTGGTCAGCACGAACGTGACGTCGGCGTCGGCGCCGATGCCGTCCATCGCGTCGAACAGCGTGAACAGCAGCGGGCTGCCCTCGTCCGAGAGACTGCGGTCCATCGCGACCAGGTCCACGTCCTCCACGACCACGATGGCCGGCTGCAGGCGTCTGGCCAGGGCGGCCGCC
Source organism: Nonomuraea solani (assembly GCF_900108335.1). Lineage (GTDB taxonomy): Bacteria > Actinomycetota > Actinomycetes > Streptosporangiales > Streptosporangiaceae > Nonomuraea > Nonomuraea solani. The sequence continues at coordinate 77,683 of NZ_FNVT01000005.1, read as the reverse complement.
TCCGAGACGAAGCCCATCGCCGTACCGGCCATGACCACGATCGTCACGCCCGGCAGGCGGCCCATCAGGTAGCGCACCGTGTGGGTCTTGCCCGTTCCGGGCGGGCCGTGCAGCAGCAGGCCGCGCTTGAGATGCTGGCCGCGGGCCAGCAGCGCCTCGGCGTGCCGGCCGATGCCGACCACGTGCCGGTCGATCGTCTCCAGCACCCCGTCGGGCAGGATCACCTCGCCGGGGCCGAGCGCCGGGCGCGGCAGGAACGTCACCAGGCTGTTGCCCCGGTGCTCCGAGACGCCGAACGTGAGAATCTGGCCGCGCAGCGCGTCGTTCGCGCGCATCAGCCGCTCGATCTCCTCCCGGGCGGCCGTCGCGCTCTCCCGTGACGCGGCGATCACCTCGACCCTGGAGCCCTCCCTGCCGAACATCTCGGCGGGCCCGCGCAGGACGATCACGGCGGGCGCCCCGTCCGGCGCCGTCGTCGTGGCCAGGCCGAACGTCACGACCTCGATCGTCTCGTCCGGGCCGACGGCCGTGGTGGCGTAGTCGACGGCGCCGACGTCGTAGCGGTCATAGCCGTGGGCGGCCACGGTCAGCAGGTCGATCGTGTCGTTGTGCTCGCGGCCCTGACCCGACACGCCGAACCAGTCCGCCCCGCCCCTGGCGGCGAGATAGGCGTCCACGCCGCGCTGCAGGCTCGCGTGCTCCCAGTCCCTGAACGTCTGCGTGACGCACACCAGGTCCCGCAGCGAGCAGGACAGGTGCCCGGTCACCCTGGCCACGAGGTCGGGGACCGGGCGGGACTCGTCGATCAGGGTGACGGCCTCGTTGAGAAGCTTCTGGAGAGAGCGCGCCAGCGATCGTGCCTCATCGATCTCCATGCGGGCCACACTGGCACACTTCGCTGGCCCTGCACATGGCGCCTTGAACATGACGCCTTGAACATGGCGCCGGCAGGCGGCTGATGCCGCCTGCCGGAGTATCTGGTCTTCTAGGCGCAGGCCGCCTCGTAGACCCGGACGAGTTCCTGGCTGACCCGCTCCCAGGAGTAGCGCGAGCGCGCCCGGTCGGCCCCGGCGTAGCCGAGGGCGGTCCGCAGGGTCGGGTCCCACAGCAGTTCGCGGGCCAGCCGAGCGGTGCGCGCCGGGCGGTCCGGCGGCACCAGCAGGCCGGTGACGCCGTCGATCACGGAGTCGAGGTGCGCGCCCACGGCCGAGGCGATCACCGGTACGCCGCAGGCCATGGCCTCCAGGGCGACGATCCCCGTACCGGCTTCGCGCGGCACCGACACCACGGCGTCCGCGCTGCGCATGAGCTTCGGCACCGCGGCCCGCTTGACCTGGCCGAGCAGCGTCACCCGCTCCGAGACGCCGAGCTGCTCCGCCAGCGCGCGCAGCCGGCGCGCGTCTCTGTCCTGCTCGAGGTCCTCGGGCTCGGGCCCGCCGGCGATGACCACCTCGACGTCGTTGAGCCCCTGCAGCGCCCGCACGATGGTGTGCGCGCCCCGGTCGATCGAGAGCGGCCCCACGTGCAGCAGGCGCTTGCGGGTGCCGCGCGTCGCGATCGCGCCGCGGCGCTGGAAGCGCTCGGTGTCGACGCCGTAGGGCACGATGGCGATGTTGGTACGCGGTACGCCCAGTCGGATCAGCGCCGACTCCTCGTCGCCCGAGCCGGCGATCACGGCGTTGGCCCGGCGGCCGAGCGCCCGCTCCAGGTCCAGGCGCGCGGCGTCGACCGTGTGGAACGTCTGCGTGACGGGCACGTCGAGGCCCTTGGCCCCGGCCACGGCGACCAGTCCGCCGGTCCACGAGTGCGCGTGGATCACGTCGGGCCGCTCCTGGTTCCATCGCCGCATGAGATGGTGGCCGACATCATTGAGGTACGGCACCACTTCGTCGGGCGACAACTGCCTGGCGGGCCCCACTTCGATGTTCTCCAGCGTGACTCCCGGGGCCACCCGCGTCTTGGGCTTGCCCTCGGCGTTGTCACGACGGGAGTAGATGGTGACGTGGTGCTCGCGGCCCAGTTCGCGTGCCACCGACATGATGCGGTGGCGCTGGTTGCCGTTGGCGGAAGCGACGATCGCGATATTCATGGCACACCTCAGCGTGGGAAAGCCTCAAAGGTGTGCCTGCGTCTTAGGCACGTCGTTCTGTGTACTGACCATACCCAGGTTTTCCTCGATCGCAAACCCCCGCAGATCAGACACCTCGGATCGCGAACACCACGATCTCGTCCCAGACCTGGCCGCCCGAGAACGCGTGCCGATCGGCCTCCACCGCCTTGACCACGGTGGACGGCGCCTGACCCGCGCATCTGCCGAGCACGTCGGCCAGCCGCTCGTCGCCGTACGGCTCACCCAGGTCGTTCCTGGAGGAGACCAGGCCCTCCGAGTAGAACACCAGCGTCTCGCCCGCGGCGACCGTCAGCGTCTGCACCTCGGTCTCGGCCTCGGGGGAGATGCCCAGCGGCACGCCGCCGCCCGCGGCGAAGCGCACGGCGCCGTCGGCCTGCAGCAGCGCGGCCGGATGGTGCCCGGCCGACGACAAGTGGATCTTGCGGCCCTTCACGAACCCGGCCACGGCCATCACGAACATGCCGGTGCCCTGCGTGACCAGGGCCTCGTTGACCTTGCGCATCACCAGATCGGGATCGTTCTCCCAGACGCTGAGCACGCGCAGGCCGCCGCGTACGAGGGCGCTGACCGAGGCCGCCTCCTCGCCCTTGCCGGCCGCGCCGCCCAGCGCGAAGCCCCAGCCGCCCGAAACGGGGAACACGTCGTAGAACTCGGCACCCACCGACGCGCCGGGGTGGTAGATGGCGGCCGGCTCGTAGCCGGGGATGTCGGGCAGGTTGCGCGGGGCGACGCTGGCCGACAGCGCGTCCGCCGCGCGGGAGCGGCTCTGGAAGCTGGTCTGGGCGCGTACGGCCAGGCCGAGCTGCGCGCCCACCTCCTGCATGACGGCGAGGTCCGCCAGGGTGAACGGCGGCCTGTCGTGCGCGCGTACCAGCGTCAGAACGCCGTCGGAGCGGCCGATCGGCACGCTCATCATCGAGCCCGCGCCCATCGCGGTCAGCAGCGGCCCGTCGGCGCAGAAGCCGAGCAGGCTCTCGTCGTCCACCATCTCCTGTACGACGCCGGAGCCGCGCTCCAGCACCTGCAGCACGACCTGGCTGGACGCCGGGGCCGTGGACTCGACCTGACGGACGAGATCGCCCAGCGGATGGTTCTTGGGCGCCACGACCACCGAGCGGTGCGGCGCGCCGTCGCGCACCATGTCGGCGATCACCCAGTCGGCCCATTCGGCCGCCAGCAGCCGGGTGGTCCGCGGCAGTGCGACCGGACGCCGCAGGGCCTCCTCGTCGAGCAGCAGCGAACCCATCTTGGCCAGCAGATCCTGCCGCTTGGCCGAGGCCAGCAGCAGCGCGCCGTCGGACTGCTCGGGCCGCCGCGCGCCCGGCTCGGGCAACTGCACCTCGGTCGGCAGCGCCACCGCCGCCACCATCTGCTGCGGCTCGCCCGGCATCGTCAGCCGGGTCAGCGCGATCTGCACGGTGTGCGTACGCCCCTGGTGCGCCAGCCGCGTCTCGAACGACGAAGGCTGCCCGGTCTGCAGCACCGACGTCAGATGCGAACGGAACGCGGCCCGCCGCGACACGTCCACGAGCAGCGGGAACGACCGGCCGACGAGGTAGCCGTCGGGACTGCCGAGCACCCGGGAGGTCTCGGGGTTGATCCGCCTGACCACGCCGCCGCCGTCGATGACGATGACGGGCACCGGAAAGGCCCGGAACACCTGGCGCAGCAGCTTCAGCTCCCGCTGCGTGCCGTCTTTCTTGCCCCCCGCTCGTTTGGGGGCCTTGCGCAGCTCTTCGCGGGCCTCGGCCAGCAGCTCGGCGGCGGTGTCGAGTTCGGCCAGCGCCGCGTCCAGGGTGGGCGCGAGGTCGGCTGGGTAGGCGGTCCTCGCCTCACGCAGTGAGGAGACGCGCCCGGCCAGCGCGTCAAGCGCGTGTTCGAGGTCCGGCATGGTCATGGTCTGACGCTACGCCACGCGGGATAATGCTAGCCATAAGGGGTAGAGGCTTGTTGCTATGGAATCGACCGCGATGATCACCCCCGGACTCGCTCGTGACCTCGCCGCTCTGGGGCGGCTGGGGGAGGACACTTCGACGGAGAGCGTGCTGCGCGGCCTGACCACTGCGCTCGCGGCGGGCGTGCCCGGTTGTTCGGGAGCCTCCGCCGAACACTGGCGCGACCACCGGGTGACGGTCTCCGGCTCGCACAGCGAGCTCATCATGCTCGTCGAGGGCGAACGCGAGCTGGGGGAGGGCCCGTCCATCGAGGCCAGGCGCAGCGGCGGCCGCGCCACCGTGATCGACGTGCTCAAGGAGACCCGCTGGCCCCGCTATGACGCGCTGGCCACCCGCTGGGGCGTGCGCTCGGTCCTGATCGTGCCCATCGAGGTCGCGCCCGCCCTGCTGGTCGTCGGGCTCTATTCGGTACGTCCCGGGGCGTTCGCCCCGCAGGGCGCCAGCTCCCTGGCCGGCATGCTGACCGAGCAGGTCGGCGTGGCCATGGCCAACATGTGGGAGTTCGAGGAAGTGCGCACCGACGCCGCCCAGCTCCAAGAGGCCCTCGCCGGTCGATCGGTGATCGACCAGGCCAAGGGCATCATCATGCAGACCAGCGGCTGCAGCGCCGAGGCCGCCTTCGAGGAGCTGCGCAGGATCTCCCAGCACCATCAGGTCAAGGTGGCCGACCTGGCCAGGCTGCTGGTCGACGAGCACCAGCGCAAGTCGTCACGGCGCTGACCTTGTTTTACGGCCTCACCCAATGGCGGCCAGCGCGTCGTCCAGCGTGTCGTAGAGCGGCAGGCGCTGCGCGAGCCCTGTGATCCACATCACCTTGGATTTCGAGTATTCCACCCCGATCAGGGCGAACTTGGCCCCTGCGGCCAGGCTCGTCTGCCAATGGTGGACGATCAGCCCGAGCGCGCGCGAATCCATGAACGTCACCCCGGCCAGGTCGAGGATCAGGTCCGAGCCCGCCATCGACAGGTAGTCGGCGAACTGTTCGCGTGTCGTGGCGTCGAGCACGCCGTCGACTCTGATCACTGTGATCGCGTCAACGGTCGACGACGTCAGGCTCAGGGCCGCCACGGGCCCGTCGCCGTTCTCCGGCATTGTCACGGAGCAACCCTACTGTCACCACACGATCGAGGAATACTTCCCGCGACATGGGGGAGACTGGATCCGAAGTCCAGCAGAGGGCTTCGGTCTCGAGAGTAGAGCGAGGCGTGCCTCTGCATGGGCTTTTTTGCTTGGGGAGGAACGCCTGCGATCCATATGAGGAGCAGCCATGGCTGTGCAGGAATACATCCTCGAGGAGATGACCGCGGAAGAACTTCTGGCCGACATGGTCAGGGAAGAGACGCCCGACAGTCACAGGGAACGCCTGCGCGAGCGCATCGTCGAGATGCACAGGCCGCTGGCCATGGAGATCGCCAGGCGATATCGCTACCGCGGTGAACCTTTGGAGGATCTCCTCCAGGCCGCGTATGTTGGCCTGATGAAGGCCGTCAACGGCTTCGACCCGACCCTCGGTCACGCGTTCAGGGGCTACGCGGTCGTGACCATGACCGGCGAGGTCAAACGGCACTTCCGCGACCGCACCTGGGCCATCCGGGTGCCGCGTCTCTACCAGGAGCGCCGCTCCGAGCTCAACCGGCTCGTCGCCGATCTCAGCCAGGACCTCGGCCGGTCGCCGACCGTGGCGGAGCTGGCCGCCAAGATGAACATCACCGAAGAGGACGTCCTGCTCACGCTCGACGCCTCCGCCGCGTACAGCACCCTGTCGCTCGACGCGCCCCTCGGCACGGACGACGACGCCGCCTCGCTCGGCGACGTCATCCCCGAGGACGACGACACGCTGAGCAACATGGTCGACCGGGAAGCCGTCAAACCGCTCATCGACGCGCTCCCCTCCAGGGAAAAGCACATCCTGCTGCTACGGTTCTTCGGCAACATGACACAGGCCGAGATCGCAGCCGAATTCGGAATCTCACAGATGCATGTTTCGCGAATCCTCCGCAAGGTTCTCGATCAGCTCCGTACTGAGCTGGTCGGCTGAAAAGGGCGGTCGCCGGGTGAACGAGGACGTCGAGCCTCAGTCGGGCTACACGAGCCCGCCACCCGGCGCGCCCGTGAAGCGGCTTCGTTTCCGGCTGCCGGACCTGCCTGAGGTCCGGCAGTTCGCCGAGGACGAGGCGCGCGGCGCCGGCATGCCCGAAGAGGCGATCGGCGACTTCGTCATCGCCGTCAACGAGGTGGCGACCAACGCCGTCACGCATGGGGACGAGCAGGCTTACCTGCGTACCTGGGTGGTGAACGGCGATCTGATCGTCGAGGTGCACGACGAGGGGGCGTGGAAACCGGGCCCGATGCCGGGCGCCGTGGGCGGGATGGGCCTCTGGGTGGCCCGCCTGCTCTCCTCGGACCTGACGCTGCGGGTCGGCAGCGGCGGCAGCACCGTGATCATGCGCTTCCCCGGCAAGGGGTGACAGCCTTTGCACGACGACAGGCCCTCTTTGCACGACAGCAGGCCCCGCTTTCACGGCGGGGCCTGCGGCATTCCTCTCGCTCATCTGCTTCATTGCTTCAACGGCGGGCTCTGGATCTGCCGCGCCAGTTGCTGTAGCCCGACCGGATGCTGGCCGTGCCGACACCTGCCTGATGCAGGGCCAATAGAGCCAGTCCCAGCAGGACGAACGTCATACCGGAGATTCCGCCGGGGATGCTCGCGCCTACGAGGTCGAGCAGGAACCCCAGCCCGAAGATGATCGCTGCGACGACTGCGAGCATGTCATGTCACCTCGTTCCCTGACTCTGATACTGGGTGGGGGACTTGCTGGACAGGGCGAGCAGGCGCTCCAGCACGCTCCTGTAGTCGCGCAACGCCAGGCGCAGTTGCTCGGTGTCGCTGTTCTCGGCGCCCTTCCAGCTGTCGCGCAGGGTGTTCGTCCGGGTGGTCAGGGTGTTGGTGAGCGACTCCACGACCTCGCCCACCAGCCCGTCGGCGCGCTCCACGGCCTGGCCGGGATCGTCCACGAACGAGGCCTGCAGGTCGCGCCAGCGAGCCTGTACCTCGGTGGGGTCCTGGTCGAACAGGACGATGTCGTCGGGCGCGGCATGGGCGGCCGGGACGGCCTCCTCGGGCTCGGCGAGCATGTCGCCGCCGGTCTTGGCGTACGGGTCCCGGTGGGCCGGGTCGGGGCTGTCCCCGGAGACGGGCGTTACGTACTCGTCGTCCACCCGGGGGCTGTGCGCCGTCGCCACGACCACGTCGTCGTCGGCGCGCACGTACCCCTTGTCGTAGTCCTTCTCCTCGTCGTCCCGCGTGCCATCGGCAAGATCGCTTCGCGCGATCTCATCGTCGGTGTCCTGGCCACGATCCTTGCCGGGAAACTCCTCGGCCCTGACCGTTTCCGACTCCTCCAGACGGGCCTTGTCGTCGTCACCCTCAGCCACGTCGTTGCGTTGTTGCGACGGCACCTTCAGCTCGTCGCTGCTGCTCATATCGTTCACCGTCCTCGGGTGGTTTCTTGTAGCAGCTCCTCGAACAGCGCGCGGTAGTGGACCATGGCCTGGCGGAGGTCCTCGGTGGAGGCCTCCTTCCTGGCCGCCCGCCCACTGATCTCGTGAGCCGTCCTGTAGTGATCGAGCGTCGCCGCGTGCCCCACCGAAAGGTCGGACAGCCGCTGCTCGTAGTCCTCCGTCGGATAGCCCCGCTCCGCCATGACCGACGTGACCAGCTGATCGGCCTCGGTCACCGCGAACCCCGGTGCGTCCACGAAGCGTTCCTGCACCTCGGTCCACCGATTGGCGTAGGTGTCTCGCGACTCCTCCGTCAGCGGCCGGATGTCGAGTTCTGAATGCCGCTGCTCACGGTTGAGCAGCTCCTGCTCCGCCTCACGGCGGTTGTCGTGCTCGGCGACTATGCGTTCGTACTCCGGGCCGAAGCGTTCGCGGAGATGCGAGCGGCGCTTCTGCTGCTGCAGCACGACATACACTGCGGCGAGCGCCACCACCGCGACCACGACGACGGCCACCCATATCCAGGTGGTCATGATGTTCGCCTCCGGTCTCTGTGTTGAGACCAGCGACTGCCCTCGAACAGGTATGTCGAAACTCGCGTCTTAGTGTGCTTCTAGCCCTTTCCTGGCCGCGGCCAGCACAGATGCGACGTGTGAGCCCGCTGGGGCGGCCGGGATCTCGCTGAACCCGTGGGCGGCGTCGTACCGCACGTCGAGCCCGCCATCGACAAGCCGCTGCGCCCACCGCAGGGCGGTGTTCAACCGCTCGGCCGCCGGCGGCTTCCCCTGCGCGGCCGCCGACAGGTTCCGCAGATTGGTGGCCGGCCCGGACTGGGTGTGCACGCGAGCCAGCTTCCAGGGGAGCGCGGCGCTGTGATCCAGCATCGCCTTCGCCAGCCCGGCGGCCCGCTTCGCCTGCAGCACCCCGGACTCACTGACCCCGAAGTGAACGGCCAGCTCCTGCACACTCCTGCCCTCGCCTACGAGCCTGATCAACTCGTTGCGATCGATGGTCGGCTTACGCCCCACGTGGCCGCCTCCGCTCCCGCTTTACCGTGTACGCGTGCACCTCCGATGTGCGCTAAGGTTATGACGTCCCGCCCCGCAGGGGGCGGCCGACACGACCGGGACGTAGCGCAGCTTGGTAGCGCACTTGACTGGGGGTCAAGGGGTCGCAGGTTCAAATCCTGTCGTCCCGACGGTCGAAAAAGGCCAGCCAGACTGGGTGAAAGCCCAGGTCGGCTGGCCTTTTTTGTGATCTTGCCAAGTGGCTACACGGCCCTCAGTCTGGGACCACTTTGGGACCAGCCCGTCGACAGGTGCTCGCTCAGGGCTTGTCCGGCCGCCGTGACGGACGCCCCGTCCGGATGCAGATAGCGCTGGGTGGTGCTGAGGGATCCATGCCCCGCGATCTTCCGGAGGACGTGGATCGGGACACCGGCGTCGGCCATCCATGTCAGCCCGGTGTGACGAAGATCATGACGCCGCAGGTGCTCGTAACCGAGCGAGGCCACGACCTCGTCCCAGTGCGTCGCATCCCGCAGCACGGCGGTGCTGATCCGGCCGCCCCGGGGGCCGGTGAACAGCCGGGCGTCAGGGTCGCGGTCGACGGCGTTGATCCGTTCGAGGACGAGCTCGCGTCCCTCGACGATGATCGGAACCTTCCGGGCCCGTTGATGGCCGCGTGCTGAGCCCTCCCGAAGCCAGCGGCAATCATCGGACGTCAGACCCGACGACCCGGCTTGAACCAGCAACACGTCTCAGCGGATACGGCCGAAATCGTACGGCCGAAATCGTCGCGGGTTGAAGATCAGCGATTCGGCCTGATGGTTCTGGTCATGTAGGCGCAGGTGGGACAGGCGTTGTGCATGGTCGGTGAGAAGGTCAATGACCAACCGCATGATGGAAGAGGATCGGCGAGCTGACCACACAGGCCGATCCCGTCCAGGGACGGCACGGCATGCTGTATGGCTCGACGGCCGATCCAGGTGAAGCCTGCCGCATAGGTGGGGGTAGCTCGACGAGCGGTGGCCACTACCTCCACCGGTTGGAGATCGTTCCAGCAGAAGGTCCAGCGTCGTACTTCAGCGGGACAGTTCAAGACATGGTCGTCCAACTCCACCAAGGCCACGCTCCCCACGCGCAGCACAGCGACGATCAATCCCTTTCGCCCCATCAACTCGTCTTTGTAGGCACGTGTCGGAGCATGACTGTGCAAAGTGCCTGTGATCTCTACGCGGCTGCCGATCCTGGAGTACGTACAGCTCGGCGTGCATAGGCGACCGGCTTGGATGTGTGGACACGATGAATCGCCCGGAAATGGCACGTCACATCGTTGGTGCTGGAGGGTCGGCGTCTCTGCGAGGGGTGTTGGGCGGTCGGTCTGTTGCGGCGGTTCAGTACAGGGTGGCTCTGGTGGTGCGGAGCGAGGTTGAGTTGCGGAATCAGGAATCGGCCTCCTGCCTCCTGCTCCTCCTCTCCTGGCCGTTCACGTCCAGGGAGATGGTGTGCGGGTGATCAAGCCCTCGGATTGGTACGGGTGAGATCCATGTGACAAGAGACGGCCACTCCGTAATCCTTCGATTCGCTCATATCAACGCGTTCACGTTTGCGCAGGTGGTGGTGTGATCGGCAAGGAGGAACGCGCGGATCGTGGCGGCGATGGCGCGATAATCGGGGTCGAACCAGATCATGTGGCTGTCGGCGTGGCTTTCCACCAGCTTTGCTCGCGGGAGTGCCGCGACCAGGGATTGGGCGTGCGCGAAGGGCACCGAGCGATCGTTGCGGCTGGCGATGAGCAGAGCGGGCTGGCCGACATCAACGGTGCAGTCGGCCACCGGGAGCATGTCGGCGACGAAGCCGTGGCCTGAGCGCATCGAGGCGTACAGGTCGCTCAGCAGGGCGCGGTCGGCGGGGTGCAGCCGGGCCAGGACCTGGCCGGCGGGCAGCAGGGACAGCTCGCGCGTGAGCAGCCTCAAGCCCGGCCCCGGCGCGAGGCGGATCATCGTGCGGACGAGCGCCCAGGTGACCGCCTCGATCCTGGGGTGGAAGATCAGCCGTCCGCCGAGGCGGGTCAGCCGGTCGGGCCAGGGCAGGAAACCGACCGCGCTCTGCAGAATCACGCGCTGCACCAGGTCCGGGTGGCGGGCTGCCATGGTCAGCGCGGTCCGTCCGCCGGCGGAGATGCCGACCACCGCCGCGACCTGGCCGATGCCCATGTCCCGGCACAGGCGCGCCATGGCATCGGCGAAGCCCGCCACCGTAAAATCCGCGGTCAACGGGGTACGCCCGTAGCCGGGACGCGAAGGCACGAGCACCCTGAAGCCCGCCTCGGTGAAGACGTCCTCGCCCAAGGCCAGCTGCGCCCGCATGTGACCGCCGTGAAACACCAGCACCGTGCCGCGGCCATCACCGGGGCCATCACTGCGGCCGTCACTGTGGTCGGGGCCGTGCATCCGGTACTCCACCGTTCCCCGCTTCACACGGGCCAGGACCAGGTCCTGCTCTCCTGCAAAGGCGCACCAACGTGCAGGTTTGACCGGCTTCGTCGCGGGAGCCTGTGCGGTCCCGTCTGCACGGTGCTGTCGCGGGGAACCGGTCATGTGCGCCTCCGGGGTCGATCGTCGTCTCAGACCTCTTGCCGACCAGGCTTCCCGGCGCACCAGTCTCACCGTAACAGCAGCGGCTTCACCCGTCGAGCAACCAAGATCAGCGAGTCCACGTCACACGTGTTCATGCAACCGGCGGCGACGTCGCCGGACGGGTTGGTTGTACCGGGCGCAGGCACCGGTCGCCTGCGTGGCCGAGGAGCGCTCCAGCTCGGCGCGGCTGTGGCCGGTGGGCCCGCGACCGCTGGAAGGCGAAGGTGGGGCGGGCGTCGTGCGGGGCGCCGCGTGCCGAGTTCGCGGCCGAAGTCGGGGGATCGGGGTCGGACCTCTGACGTCGTGCAGGCGGCCGATCCCGCCACCGATGGTGTTGATCAACCGCGGTGACCGGCCACGGCCCAGGACCACGGTGCGGCTGGTGCGGCCCTTTGCCAAGCGCACCTGTCAGTCAGTCCCTTCTTGACCTGGCGCAGCCGCTCGGGGTCGGCCCGGCGCTGGCCGGTGCCGAACAGCAGGTAGACGAATCGCCCGATCATGCAGAGACCGAGCAAGATGCGTGCGGGCGGCGCCGCAGCCGGACCTGCGCCTGCACACGTGGCCCCTGCACACGTGTCCGCTGTGCCTGATCTTGACGGGTGTTGATAGGTTCTCTACTGGTGAGCCGGGAAGTCTGGTCGGCAGTCTTATCGCCGACCGTGAAAAGGGGCTCGCCGTGCGCGCTCGTGACCTGCTCGCCGCCTTCCCGACCGTGACCGCCGACACTGCGGTGGTCGAGGCTGCCCGGTTGCTGGCCGGCCAGGACCTGCCCGGCCTGATCGTCGTCGACGAGCGCGGGCTGCCGGTCAGCATCTTGCCCGGCACCCAGGTGCTGCGCCTGGCCGTGCCCGGTTACTGCCTGGACGATCCGGCGCTGGCCCGGGTGGTGGATGAGGCGCACGCGGACGCGTTCCTGTCCTCGCTGGCCGATCGGACGGTGCGCCAGGCGCTGCCGCCCGACGGGTCATCCGGGCGCTCATCCGGGCGGCGTGAGCTGCCGGTCACCGATCCGGACGCGACCGTGCTGGAGCTGGCCGCGTTGATGGCGCGCACGCACAGCCCGCTGGTCGCGGTGGTGGAGCAGGGGCGGCTGCTGGGCGCGGTCACCCTGCAGGCGCTGCTGGACCGGGTGCTGGCGGCATGACGGTGCTGGCCTGGCTGTCGGTCGCGGTGTTCCTGGGAGCGTACGCGCTGATCGCCTCGGAGAAGATCCACCGGGTGGCGGCCGCGCTCGGCGGGGCCGGGATCATGCTGGCCATCCACGCCACCGACGCCGGCGGGGCGTTCTTCTCCGAGACCAGCGGCGTCGACTGGAACGTCATCTTCCTGCTGCTGGGCATGATGGTGATCGTCGGCGTGCTGAAACAGACCGGCGTGTTCGAATACCTGGCGATCTGGGCGGCCAAACGCGCCCGTGGCCGGCCGTACCGGCTGATGGTGCTGCTGGTGGTGATCACCGCGTCGGCCTCGGCGCTGCTGGACAACGTCACCACGGTGCTGCTGATCGCGCCGGTCACTTTCCTGGTGTGTGAGCGGCTGGCATTGCCGGTGGTGCCGTTCCTGATCGCCGAGGCGATGGCGTCCAACATCGGCGGCGCCGCCACCCTGGTCGGCGACCCGCCCAACATCATCATCGCCAGCCGGGGCGACCTGTCCTTCAACGACTTCCTCGTGCACATGGCGCCGATGGTCATCGTGTTGATGGTGGTGTTCATCGGGCTATGCAAGCTCATGTTCGGCAAGGCGTTCACCTACGACCCCGAACGCGCGGCGGAGATCATGCACCTCAACGAACGTGAGGCGATCGCCGACCGTAGGTTGCTGTGGCAGAGCTTGGCGGTGCTGGCGCTGGTGATGGCGGCGTTCGTGGCTCATCCGGTGCTGCATTATGAGCCGTCGGTGGTGGCCGTCCTCGGGGCGGGGGTGTTGGTGGCGGCCACCAAGGTGACCACCGAGCAGGCCATCGCCGAGGTCGAGTGGCCCACCCTGGTGTTCTTCATGGGTTTGTTCGTCATGGTCGGCGCGCTGGTGCAGACCGGCGTGATCGGCCGTATCTCTCAGTTGGCGGTGGAGGCCACCTCGGGGCAGCTCGCGCTGACCACGATGGGGCTGCTGTGGGCCTCGGCCGGGATGTCGGCGATCGTGGACAACATCCCCTATGTGGCCACGATGAGTCCCATCGTCGCCGACCTGGTGCAGGCAGGCGGCGGCAATGGCGCCGGGCAGGTGCTGTGGTGGGCGCTGGCCTTCGGCGCCGATCTGGGCGGCAACGCCACTGCCGTCGGTGCCGCCGCCAACGTCGTCGTGATCGGCATCGCCGCCCGCAACGGGCACCCGATCAGCTTCTGGCAGTTCACCAGGTACGGCCTGATCGTCACCGTCGTCACTGTGGCGCTGGTGACGCCGTACCTGTGGCTGCGCTACCTGGCCTGATCTGACTTGACCCACCGGAGCGAAAGGCAGCCGATGCGTGCGGATGAGCTGGCCGTGCATACGGAGTGTGAGGAGACGGTGCTGGTGGTGCGCCTGGAGGGCGAGCTGGTCTGGCCTGCGGCGCGCGGGCTGAGCACGCGGGTGCAGGCGTCCTTGCCGGCCGGGCCGGCGGCGACGGTGATCGATATGTCGGGGGTGAGGTTTCTGGACTCCTCCGGAGTGGCGGCCCTGCTGGCGCTCTACCAGAGCCTGGCCGAGGCGCAGGCGGTGGTGGCGTTCGCGCGGCCCACTCCGCTCATCGAGCGCCTGCTGACCATCGCCGGCCTGCATGATCACCTGCCGCTCTACGACACGCTTGAGGCCGCGCGCCGCGCTGCCGGCGGCCTGCTCGTGGGTCAGTCGGCCAGCGGTCGCGGCCTGGCCGACCTGGCGGAGCAGGTCCGTGATCGTGGCGAGTGAGGGCATCGGCCCGTCTGCGACGCGGGCGGCCAGACGGTCGAGGTCGCCTAGCATGGTCATCAGCTCGTCCATGGCGGATGTTCCTCCCTGGTGGACGGAGAGCCCGGCTTCGGCGCGGGAGCTGACGGTAGGCCGGCGGGGCGACGGGCGAGGCTTGAAGCGGGCCACAGCGGCGCATCAGGGTGCCATACGTCGCCTGCACAGGAGGTTTCCGCAGTCAGCAGGATGCACTTGCCCAGCGGAAGATTGTTTTCGACAATATCCAGCTGGGCTTGTACCGGGGAGAACGAGGGCCCACTCCGGGAGGCCGGTGCCGCTTGGCCCTGTCGGCGCCGTGTACTGCCGGATCGCTACCGCCGGATCGGCAGGCCGGTGGCGGGGTCGAACGGCTCCCACCGTTGCACGACGGTCTGCCGCACCCCCTGGTCGAGCTGGGCCGTCATACAGTGTTGGCCCCTCGTAGTAGCGCTAGCGGAGCCGGTCGAGGCACAGGTTGGTGATGATATTGGTCAGCCATGCTTCCGGCGCCTTGATCCGCTGCCGGTGGGCGGCTGCCAGTGCAAGAACGCGTCCTGCACGGTGTCTTCGGCGTCGGCGGCGGAGTTCAGCAGCTGGTAGGCCAGTGAGGCCAGCCGGTTCCGGCTGGCCTCGAACCGATTGGTGTCCAAGCGATCAGTGGCGGTGCTGTCCACGCGGACCACGTGAGGCGGTTACGCGAGCGCCTTCTCGGCGGACGCATCCGGCGCGGTGGCCAGGCGGCGCTTGCGTTTGGGCAGGCCAAAGGTCGGGTGCGAGATGCCCCACAGCGAGATCTGGAGGATGCCCGACTTGATCCGCGCGGCCTTCCGGCCGCCCACGTACTTTGGCTTTGCTTGCGCTTCGTCGTCGACCATCTGCAGGATCCCGTCCCGCCGTCCGAGGCTGATGTGGTTGCCCGGGTAGTCCAGCTTGCTCGTCACAATCTTGCGGCCGGTCAGACGTGCCACGATCGCGTCCGTGGCCTGCCGGCCGGTGGAGCCGGCCGACGCGCAGGACATCGGCAGCGGCCGGCCGTTGTCGCCGATGGCGTAGGCGCTATCGCCGGCGGCGTAGATGTTCGGGTGCGAGACCGACCGCATGGTGTCATCGACGACGATCTGACCGTTCTCGGTGACCTCCAGCCCGCTGGCGGCGGCGATCGGGTTGACCGCGAACCCGGCCGTCCACACGGTTGCATCGGACGCCAGGGCGGTGCCGTCGGCGCACAGCACCCGCGTCGCTTGGACGGCTTCGACGCTGGTGTGCTCCAGCACGGTGATGCCCAGCCGGTCGCAGGCCTGGCGCAGGTGGCTGCGGGCTCCGGCGGACAGCCGGGCGCCCAGCTCGCCTCGGGCGATGAGCGCCACCGACAGGCCGGGCCGGGATTCGGCGAACTCGGTGGCGGTCTCAATGCCGGTCAACCCGTCGCCGACGACCAGCACCCTCCCGCCTTCGCCCCGCCTGTCCAGGCTGTCCAGGCTGTTCAGGCGCTCGCGCAGGCGCAGCGCCGCGGGCCGGGCGGTGACGTGGAAGGCGTACTCGGCCACGCCGGGGACGCCGCAGTCGGCGACGTGGCTGCCGAGCGCGTAGACAAGCGTGTCGTAGCCGAGCTCGCCGTCGCCGCCGCCGTCGGCGTCAGCGACGGCGACGGCGACGACCTGGCGCTCAGGGTCGACGGCGGTGACACGGGCCAGGCGCAGCCGTATCCCCGTGCCCGCGAAGACGTCGGCGAGCTTTTGAGCCTCGATCTCCTGGCCGGCCGCGAGCTGGTGCAGCCGCAGCCGCTCGACGAAGTCCGGCTCAGCGTTGACCACGGTGATCTCGGTGTCCGCCGGGGACAGCCGACGGGCCAGGTTCCCGGCCACGTAGGCCCCGGCATAGCCGGCGCCAAGGACGACGATGCGGTGCTTCATGTGTTGCTCCTGTCGGTTCGCTTGCTCCCGGTGAGTTGACTCGCCCCTGGGTCACCGATTTTCTTGATCGAGGTTGCCGTGAGCCTGCGCCGACAGGTCCTGCCATTCGGCCCAGGTCTTGAGCCGGTCGGCGTAGACCTGCTGGAGCATCGGGTAGAAGCCCTGCCCGAAGAGCACCCGCAGGGGCGGGTTGTCGGAGTCGACGAGCTTGAGGAGCGCCTGGGCCGCGGCGGCCGGGTCGCCGGCGGGCTGCTTTCCCGCGAACGCGGCGATGCGCTGGCGAAGGCCGTCGTAGATCGGGTCGGGCTCGGACAGGTGGCCGTTGTTGAGGGGATCGGGGTTCTTGCCGGACCTGGTGGCGAAGCCGCCGGGCTCGATCACGGTCACCTTGACGCCGAAGTCGGCGACCTCTTGGGCGAGGGATTCGTTCAGGGCTTCCAGAGCCCACTTGGAGGCGCTGTAGGCGCCGCTGAGCGGCATCGCCATGAGCCCGGCCGCCGAGGACAGCTGGATGATGTGCCCCGCGCCCTGCTCGCGCAGGTAGGGCAGCGCGGCCTGGATCACCCACACCGCGCCGAACAGGTTGGTCTCCAGCTGGTCGCGCAGGTCCTGCTCGGTCAGCTCCTCGACCGCGCCGACCTGGGCCCAGCCGGCGTTGTTCACGACGACGTCGAGCCGGCCGAAGTGCTCCCTGGCCCGCTTGACGCTGTCGAAGACGGCGGCCTTGTCGGTCACGTCCAGCTCCAGCGCAAGCACCGCCTCGCCGTAGGCGGCGACCAGCTCATCAAGGCTCGCGGCGGTCCGGGCGGCCGCGGCCACCTGGTCGCCGCGCGACAGGGCGGCCTCGACGAAGTTGCGGCCGAGGCCGCGGGACGAACCGGTGACGAACCAGACCTTGCTCATGATGTCCTTCCGTTCTTTCTGCGGTGGCGGTCGCGCGGCGGTCACCACGCAACCGGCCAAAGGCGATCGACTCGGGGAGTTTTGTGCCGCGCGAATCGTTCGCGCGGCGTCCTGACGACCATGAGGCGCCGGCGACCCGGTCCCTGTGACAGCGCGGTCATGTGACGTGTGTCACCGATCACGGATGTCACACAGCGGTCGGCGCCGGCGCCTTGTGCATGGAGCAGGATTTGCGGGTGAACTGGGAGGAGCCAGGTATGAACGAGCGCAGGGATGCAACGACGGGCACAGCCGAGCCGATGGCTGGCGACAGCCGGATGGCCTGCGTTTCCGAGGCGACCGAGGCATTCCTCGCCCACCGCAACCTGCTGTTCACCGTCGCCTACGAGATGCTCGGCTCGGCCGCCGACGCCGAGGACGTCCTGCAGGAGACCTGGCTGCGGTGGATGAAGGTCGACCTGGGGCAGGTGCTCGACCAGCGCGCCTACCTGGTGCGGATCGCCACCCGGCGCTCGCTCGACCGGCTGCGCACCATGAAGCGCCGCAAGGAGGCGTACGTCGGCCCCTGGCTGCCCGAGCCGCTGCTCACCGCGCCGGACGTGGCCGAAGACGTCGAGCTCGCCGAAAGTGTGTCGATGGCGCTCATGCTCGTCCTGGAGACGTTGTCGCCGACCGAGCGCGCCGTCTTCGTGCTGCGCGAGGTCTTCGACGTCGGCTACGACGAGATCGCGGCCGCCGTCGGCAAGAACGCCGCGGCCGTCCGCCAGATCGCGCACCGCGCCCGGCGGCACGTCGATGCCCGCCGCCCGCGCGAGGTGGTCTCCGCGAGCCAGACCCGGGCGGTACTGGAGTCGTTTCAGCGCGCGGTCGAAACCAGGGACCTGCAGGGCCTGCTCGACGTGCTCGCCCCCGAGGTCGTCCTGATCAGCGACGGTGGCGGCGTCAAGCAGGCCGCGCCGCAGCCGATCATCGGCGCCGGCAAGGTGGCCCGCATGATCGTCAGCGGCCTCGGCAAGGCCCAGATCGCGCTCGCCGGCGAACCCACCGTGGTCAACGGCAACCCGGCACTCCTCCTGCGCGTGGACGGCGACATCGACGGCGTCATAGCAGCCCGGGTCGAGGACACCCGCATCACCGGCCTCTACTACGTCCGCAACCCGCAGAAGCTGACCCGCATCGCATCCGAGACCCCGCTCACCCTGCGATGAACACCGGTGACGAGCCGGCCCACAGCCTCGGAGCGATATGGACCTGACGGTGGCCCAACAGGCGACTCTCGTCCCACGCGAAACCGACGATGTGGATCACGCTCCGAGGCCGCCACAAGCAGAACAAATTCCCCACTGGGAGGTCATTCATGACGAAGAGCGTTACCGGCGAACTCGCCGGTCTGGAACTACCGGTCGAGCGGGGCTGCCCGTTCGCCCCGCCCGCAGCCTACGAGCAACTGCGCGAACAGGCGCCGATCAGCAAGGTCCGCCTGACCAGCGGCGGCGAGGCGTGGTGGGTGTCCGGGCATGAGGAGGCCCGTGCCGTCCTCGCCGACGGCCGCTTCTCCTCCGACAAGCGCAAGGACGGCTTCCCACTCTTCACCCTCGACGCGGCGACCCTGCAGCAGCTCCGCAGCCAGCCGCCGTTGATGCTCGGCATGGACGGCGCGGAACACGCCGCGGCCCGACGCCCGGTGATCGGCGAGTTCACCGTGAAGCGCCTCGCCGCGCTGCGCCCGCGCATCCAGGCCATCGTCGACCACTTCATCGACGACCTGCTCGCCACCGACCAGCGACCGGTCGACCTGGTGCAGGCGCTGTCCCTGCCGGTGCCCTCCCTGGTGATCTGCGAACTGCTCGGCGTCCCCTACACCGACCACGACTTCTTCCAAAGCCGCACCACCATGATGGTGCGCCGGACCTCGCGTGAAGAGCGCCAGCACGCCTTCGCCGAACTGCGCTCCTACATCGACGACCTGATCACCCGCAAGGAGTCCGAACCCAGCGACGACCTGTTCGGCCGGCAAATCGCCCGGCAACGCCAGCAGGGCACCCTCGACCACGCGAGCCTGGTGAGCCTGGCCTTCCTGCTGCTGACCGCAGGCCACGAGACCACCGCGAACATGATCTCGCTCGGCGTGGTCGGGCTGCTCACCCACCAGGAGCAACTGGCCCTGATCAAGGCCGACCCGGGCAGGACGCCCATGGCCGTGGAGGAACTGCTGCGCTACTTCACCATCGCCGACGGGGTCACCTCCCGACTGGCCACCGAAGACGTGGAGATCGGCGGGGTGAACATCAAGGCCGGCGAGGGCGTCATCGTCTCGACCCTGTCGGCCAACTGGGACCCGGCGGCGTTCAAGGACCCGGCCGACCTCGATGTCGAGCGCGGGGCCCGCCACCACCTCGCCTTCGGCTTCGGCCCGCACCAATGCCTCGGCCAGAACCTGGCCCGGATGGAACTGCAGATCGTCTTTGACACGCTGTTCCGCCGCATCCCCACCCTGCGGCTCGCCGCACCGGTCGATGACCTGCCGTTCAAGTCCGACGCCGTCATCTACGGCGCCCACGAACTCCCGGTCACCTGGTGAGCAGGACATGATGCGGATCAAAGCCGACACCCGACCTCTGCGTCGGCTCCGGCCAGTGCGTCCTGACCGAGCCGGCCGTCTTCGACCAAGACGACGACGGCCTCGTGGCCCTGCTGACAGATCACCCCGATGACCAGAGCGCGGCCCAGGCGCGCCACGCCGTCACCCTGTGCCCATCCCGAGCCCTCTCCATCCTGCAGGAGTAAGCCCTACCCCGGGTGGACTGCGCATCCGTCCGTGCCCGTAGCGGGCGGGTAGGTCAGACCTTGCCTCCAGCGCATCCGCGCTGGAGGCAAGGTGCCGAATCCGGTTGATACTCCAGCCGTAGATGGTGATCTCGATGGGGAGGGGCTCCGAGGAGACAGGTGGTCAGCGTCGATCATCTGGACGAGATCGACCACGCCACCGGGGGTGTCCGCTCCTCCGCCTACCCGACTACTCGAGTCCACCGAGACGGAGGGCGTCCCTTATCTCGCGGAGCTTCGTCGGTCGTCGCCGGGGTCCGCTCCTTCGCCTGTCCAGCGAGTCGGAGGGCATCCTCAATCTCGTTGAGTTTCGCGTAGGGCAGGGCGCCCGCCCGCTCGAGCAGGTCGTCCCGGGACACGGTGGTCAGCCACGTGCAAGGGGTAAATCCCGGACATGGGAACGCGAACCGCAGCACGCCTTCAAAGGGCAGTCCTTCCATGGCACCTACTGCCACTTCGATGCCCAGACCGCTGATATCGACGCCCGCCGGAGCCACGACCTGCATCACCCGGATCCCGGACGTGTCGCCTTCCGACAGCAGTACGACCGGCCGCCGCTCGTCGAACTCGACCCACCAGACTTCGCCACGTTGCACATGTCCTCCTGGCACAGGACGGCAGGCGGACGCTGTGCGACCCTGACGCGCTGTGGAGACGGGTGCGGCCACCGTTGATTATCGGTGTGCGAGACAAACGATCATGTGGTGGCCGCAGGTCACGCGTAGACCCTGCCCGTTGGCGGGAGGCGTTCGAGGCGGCCATGGGACCGGATCGCTGGTCGGTTCGCGCGGGTCGAACCCTGCACACAAGACGCCGATCCCGCCGGTTTGTGACAACCGCCGCTGGTGGCCTACATCACACCTCGGCAGTGTCACAGGAATCGGGTCGACACCGTCACATGGTCGCAAGTACAACGACGTCAGGAGAGAACATGACCTCAGTATTGATCACTGGAGCGAACAAAGGCCTGGGCTACGAGACGGCGCGGAGGCTCGGAGAGCTGGGTTGGCGGGTCTTCCTCGGCTCACGCGATGAGGACCGGGGAAGCGCCGCCGCGCAGAAGCTGGCCGCCGACGGCGCACACGTCATCATGGTCCCCTTGGACGTGACCTCGGAGGAGTCGGTGGCCGGGGCTGTGCGGCTGGTCCGGCAGCACACCGACCGGATGGACGTGCTGATCAACAACGCCGGCACGCCGGGCGGCGGTGTCAACCCGGCGGACGCGACGGCCAAGGACATCCACGCCGTCTACGACACCAACGTGTACGGGCCGGTCCGGGTCACGAACGCGTTCCTGCCGCTGTTGCAGGCGGCCGATAACCCGCGGGTGGTGATGGTCACCGGCGCCGGGGGGTCTATCGCGTTCGTGACTGACCCCGGGCAAGCCGTCTCGAAGATGTACGAACTCGCCTACACCTCGTCGAAGGCGGCACTGAACATGATCACCGTCCGATACGCTCAGGCGCTGCCGGCCATCAAGTTCAACGCCGTGACCCCCGGCGAGGTCGCCAACGGCAGGTTCCCCGCCACCGACATGAACCGCGCGGGCGTGCTGACGGTCACCGAGGGCAGTGATCCGATCATCGATCGGGCGACGCTCGCCTCTGACGGGCCGACCGGGACCTTCATCGACCGCCTCGGTTCCATCGCCTGGTAGAACATCCCAGAACGGAGAGACAGATGAGCATGGGTTGGCTTGTCACAGGCTCCTGACCACCACCGCCAACCGCAAAGCGATCGACCGGATCCCTATCGAAACCCCGCGCAGCGGCAGATGTTCGGGGAGCAGCCCGATGACCTGTGGCTGTGGGTCGAGACCGGCGAGCGCCGGCAGGCCCGGGACCTGAACACGGCCACGGCCGCGAAGGTCGACCAGTACGTGGCCGCGGTGGAGGCGTTCGCGGCAAGCAACACGGTCATCCTGGCGCTGGCCAACGAGCTGGCCGCGGGCACGATCGAGGCGACGCTGGCCAAGTCGGAACTGGAGCTGGGCGTGGAGACCTTGGCGGAGGCGCTGGCCCGGCAGGCGAACCCGTTCCCGGACGCGTTCGCCGCCGGTATCACGGTGGCCACCTTCGGCGAGCGGCAGCGGACCTCGTTCGAGCATTTCGGCGAGCTCATCGCCGAGTTGTTTCAAGCTGGCCGCGCTGCTGGTGTTCGGTGCGCTGACCGGCCGCCCGGCGCTGCTCGGCTCGGTCGGCTGGACCGGCTGGCTGTTCGCGATCCTGGCGCTGGTGCTGGCTCGCCGGTGACGAACACCCGTGTGCCCGTGGGAGCATCCCTGCCGTTCAGGGCGGCGTCCAAGGCGGCCAGCGCGTCCTGCATGCCGTCGCGGGTGTACAGGCCGCGGCCGTGCCCCCACGGCCCGATGAGCAGCCGGACCTCGCGCCCGGCGGCCAGCAGGCGCGCGTGGTCGGTCAGCATGCTGGGCAGGAAGAAGTCGTGCCAGCCGCCCTGCAGGTGCACGCGGGGCGGCATCCGCTCCACATGGGCGCGGTGGTCCATGCGCGCCCAGTACGCCTGGTCGCGGCCGTTGCTGATCCACTCCTGAAACCAGCTCACCCGGCGCCCGGTCAACACGCGATCGGCCTGTTCCAGCGGAAGCGTGAGGGTGGCGCGGCGCAGCTTGCGGCCGGCGGTGAAGGTGGCCAGCAACTGTCGGGGCAGGGAGAAGTTGCCGCTGAACATGGTGTCCACGAGCTGGACCCAGCCCAGCGCGTTGCCCAGCGCGAAGGCGCCGCCCGGGTACATGAAGTGCTCGGCGAAGGCCGACGGCGCATCCTGGATGAGGGCGATCTTCCACTCGGGGATGTGCCGGGCGGCCAGTTCCCACTGCACGAAGCCCAGGTAGCTGGCCCCCCAGGTGGCCAGCACGCCGCCGAACCACGGCTGGGCGCGCAGCCAGCCCAGCGTGCCGTCGGCGTCGGCCGGGTCGATGACGAAGCCGTCGAAACGGCCGCCGGAGCCGGCCGTGCCGCGCAGGCTCTGATACAGCACCTGGTAGCCGCGCTCGGCCAGCAGCCTTGGCAGCTGATCGAGTGCGTTGCCCCGGCCGTAGGGGCTGCGCAGCAGCACCAGCGGCGGCCGGTCCAGATCAGCCGGGTAGTAGTGGGTGGCCAGCAGTCGCACGCCGTCAGCGGCCGGGATCTCGACATCACGCCGCAGGCGCACCGGGTGCCGGATGGCGGGACGGACGCCGAACAGGCGGCTGAGCAAGGTCATCGGGGGTCATCTCCTCGTCGGCACGTGAGCGAACTCACGTCGCCGACCAGGCTTCCCGGCACACCATCGCATCTCCGGAATGGAGCCGATGCCAGCAATATAGCGAACCTTCAGAACTTTCTGAACCCTTCTGAGGTTCGCTATCCTGATCGCCTACCGGAGGTGACGGGTGAACGACAGGCACGAGCAGTGGCAGGCGGCCGAACGGCTGGCCCTGACCTTGACCGAAGGCGGACTGCAGCGCATGGCCGCCCGGACGCTGGCGGTGTTCCTGTTCACCGACGCCGAGACGGTCACCATGGGCGAGATCGCCGACCGGCTCGGCGTCAGCGCCGGCTCGGTCTCCGGCTCGGTAAAATCCCTGCTCTCGGTCGGCCTCATCGAACGCCTGCCCGCACCCGGCAGCCGCCGCGAGCACTACCGCCTCCGCGACGACGCCTGGGCCACCCTGTTCACCAGCCAGAACACCGTCACCCAGCTCATGCTCGCCGCCGCCGAGACCGGCATCGCCACCACCACAGCCGACGATCCCGCGCATCGACGGCTGACGCAGATGCGCGACTTCTACCAGTTCCTGCTCAAAGAGATCCCCACCCTGCTGCAGCGCTGGCAAGAACGACAGCAGCCACTGCGTTGATCAGGCGCACCTCGCCCCGGCTGGCGCCTCAACGCGCCGGCTGTCATGTCACGACACCGGCGGTGGGACATCGATGGTGAAGGCCTCATCCAGCTGGGTGATGGTGAGGACCCGCTCCAGGGGGCCGTGCACGTGGCTGAGATGAAGGGCGGCGCCCGCGCCGCCGGTGCGACGTTGCGCCTGCAGGAGCGCCCGCAGCCCGCAGGAGTCGCAGAACCTCAGGTCGGCCATATCGACTTCGATCGCGCTGGGCCGTCCGACCAGCACCGCCTCTATCGCCTCGTGCAGCGTCTCCGTCGAGGTGACGTCCAGGTCACCGGTCAGCTGCATGATCGTCCGGGCGTGATCGAAACGGATGTCTACCGTGAGAACAGTCATGTTCAACGGCTGCAAGTCGCGGCGGGGTTGAAGGCATACCTGCACACAATGGTCATGCGCCGACACGAACGCCGCTACACCGCCACTGTACGCGTGCCGTGTGGCGGGTAGGGCGCTGCCGAGTACACTGCCGTTACCCGACGCTGGCGTCCTTTGCTACGCCGGGCCGCCACGCCGCTGGCCAGCAGCCCCGGCGAAGTCGCGTGGGTATATGGCGGCGTCGACGCGCTGCTGGCGCAGGCCGGCCGCCTGTCGAGGGAGGTCTTTATGCGCAGGCGGGCCTGGCTCAGGCATAGGACGCACCTGCGGGGAAGAGGACACTCAGCGCAGCCCGCCGCGCGAGAGCGACGGTCGGCGCGATGAACCCGAGCGTCGAAAGCAGGGAGCCAAGCGGATGGATCCGACTCGGCAGGAGACCGGCAGCGTCACCGGAACTCAGGACAAGGACTACAACCTGATCTGGTTTGTCGAGCAGTGCCTGAGCAACGTGCTGAAGCTGGAGAACTATGTCGCCGACGCCGAACGTGCCGGGGATGAGGAACTGGCCGGCTTCTTTCGCCGCGCTCAGGCCGAAAGCCGCAAGGGGGCCGAGCAGGGCAAGAACTTCCTGCGCCGGCGCTTGGCCGGATGACGCCGCGAAGAGCCCGTGCGGAGCTGCTCATCCGGTCCGCGGCCGAGACGCGTTGCATTGCATCGACGACCGCCCTCTGCCACGTCAAGTCCGGAGATCCCTTCACCATCGCTCTGGGTGGTCGACTTCGCTGACCGAGGCAGTGGGTGGGGAGTGCTGCGAGGTGGACGTGCTGGATCTGATGGGGCGGGGTGGGTGTGGCCGGCTCGCTCCGGCCGAACGCGGGCTGCGGGCGCCTCTTCGAGCGACCGCCGCCCGGCCGTCGTACGGGCGTTCCGGGTCCTGCGGGTCTCCTCACCGCAAGGCGAGCCTGCCAAAGGCATTGGGTGCGCAAGCGGCAACGGCCGTTGACCTGGCGGCAGGCGCAGGTCCGACGGGGCCCTCGCGCGCCGGTTCAGCGGACACCCTTGGCTGATGCCGCAGCGCGGCATCAGCCAAGGGTTCGATCGCGTCGTCGCATCTTGCGCAGCGCGAGCGTCCCTATGCCGAGCAAAGTGAGCGTGCCGACGATCCAGGCGGCGTCAAGTCCTGCCAGCCAGTCGGCGATGGTGGCTTGGACGGCTGTCGCGGTGCTCACGATCGGGTCGTCGGCGGCCCCTCCGGCCAAGACGCGCAGCTCGTACCAGCCGTAGTAGACGACGTACAGTCCGGCCAGGGTGAGCAGGATGCCGCCGGCTCTGGAGACATACGGCAGCAGGCGCCGCAGCCTGGCGAGCGCGGCGGTGCGGGCGAAGGCCACCGCCAGCGACAGTGCGGCGATGACCAGGCCCATGCCGAGCGCGTAGGTGGCGAAGGCGGCCACACCGCCGAGCAACCCGCCGCCGGATAGGGAAGCGGAGGTGACCGCGAGGAACGGCCCGACCGTGCAGGACAGGGAGGCCACCGCATACGACAGGCCGTAGCCGTACAGGGACAAAGGCGAGGTGGTGGGGCGGCCGGTGGCCGGCCCCGGCAGGCGCAGCAGCAGTTCACGACCGGACAGCAACCACAGGCCCAGCCCGGCCAAGACCACGCCGATGACCAGGCTCGCCCACGGTAGGTAGCCGCCCACCGACACCGCCAGCGCGGTGACCGCGAGCCCGAACAGGCCGAAGACCGTGACGAACCCGGCGGTCATGGCCGCCGACAGCATCAGCGCCCGTGCGACGGGCCCGCGGCGTGTGGTCTCCTCATCGTTGATCAGCAGGGTGAGGTAGGCGGGCAACATGGCGAAGCCGCACGGGTTGAACGCGGCCACGGTGCCGGCGGTGAGTGCCAAGGCCAGCGGTAGATCGCTCATGCACGCTCCCGCAATGTGGAGGCGGACACGGCCGGATCACCGGCCGAGGAGTTCGCGTAGGTGCGCGTCCAGCTTGTCCTGGCTGAGCGGGCCCGCGGCCTTCTTTATGGAGCCGTCCGGTTTCATGAACACGAACGTGGACTGCTGACTGATACCCAGCTTCGTCCAGACCGCGCCCTTGGCGTCTGACAGGTGCACGAGGTGGCCGGTACCGGTGCGCTGGACGAATTCCTTCATCGCCGCCTCGGTGTCCAACCCCGCGACCCCGACGAACGCGACCTCACGGTATGTGCCGGCCGCGGTCTTGACCGCGGGCGCCTCGGAAAGGCACTTGGGACACCACGGCGCCCAGAACCAGAAGGCCACCGGCCTTCCCGCCAGGCTCGCGCCCTGGAAGGCCGCACCGTCCAGCGTCCGGGCGGAAAACTTCAGCGTGGCGGGCACGGAAGCCTCGTTCGTAGTTTCCTGCGATGTTGTCGGCGCGGGCGTCAAGGACGTCGACAGGGACGTCGACAGGGACGTCGACGGGGACGGCGTCGGCGCGGAGGTCACAGCGGAAGTCGTCTGGTCCTGCCCTGGCCCGCCGCACCCGGTCATCAGCAGGGCAAGTGCCGCCGAGGCGAGCGCCGTTCGCACTGGGGTCATGCCGCCCACCTTAGAAGCGCGGCTCCGCGTCATTTCTTACAAGCCGATGACGGCCACATGACCCAGGACACGCGGGCGCGGAGCGATTGAGCGCGCGCATCATCAGCAGATCTCGGCCATCGGGCAAGAGCCCTCATTGTGCCCAGCACAGTCCGTTCTGCAGGCTGTGCATCCCCCTTCTGGGGTGATTAACCTACGCCGCTGGGTTGAGGTGCGCAGAGACGTACAGCGTGTGATGGAGGCGGAAATCAACTCCCGGATTGATGCTGCAACCGCCTGGTCTCCTTTACTGTTGTGTGGCCGGGCCAGATCCGGCCGCTGCACCAGATTCTCCGTCGTCAATTCCGTCTTCAATTCGCCGGCATCGGTGTCGGCTTCGGGAGTTGCGCGGACAGGTACCGTGTC
Organism: Nonomuraea solani; assembly: GCF_900108335.1. GTDB lineage: Bacteria > Actinomycetota > Actinomycetes > Streptosporangiales > Streptosporangiaceae > Nonomuraea > Nonomuraea solani. Next base: position 50,707 of record NZ_FNVT01000005.1, on the reverse strand, counting down.
AACCAGGGCTGAAGTGTTCTCACGTGGTGAGACCGAGTAGCTGAAGGCCGTCGGTCAGGTGGCTGCGGTAATGATCGGTGGCACCGCCCGCACCAGTCCCGGCATCAACGGCCCCCGTGCACCGCAACGCCGTCCGCCTGGGATGTGACCAAACTCAACGACCCTGCGATCCGTCCGCCGAAGACCCATCGTCGCAGGCATGATCAACGAATACGACAACGGCGCTTAACCGCAGCTCAGCCCACGAAACTCAACAATCGTGCGGCACAGGGTCGGGTCCGGCGAGAGAATTAGGCCGATATGGACCCTTCGACATGGGGCCGACCGACCACCTTCACACCAGCCGGGATTCGGTCATGTCGAGATGCCAGTCGACCACATTGGATGGAGCGGACCGTACCGCCCAGCACAGTTGGCGCAGCATCCAATGTGCCCAGTACATCCGTAGGGTAGCGGGGGCGATTCGGTCGACGAGAATCTCGTCCAGGTGAGCTGCCGCCGCGTTCTCCACGGGGTCGGCGTCCGGCGACTGGACGAACCACTCCCGATCGATGCGGGTTTGGATGAGGGCGAAGAGTCGATCGCCGCGGCTTGCGCCGAGATTCCAGTCGACGACCCCGGTAGCGCGGTCGTTCTCATCGAAGAGGACATTTGCCGCTGTGAGATCGACATGCACCAGGTCATCGCCGACCATTTCGCGGGGCTCTCGTCGGCCGATGCGAAGAATCTCATCCAGTATGTAACGGCTGCGCGGACTGTGCGTCGCTACACCGGTTGAATGCGTAGAGTCTCTGGGTCGTGACGGATAGCGCCCGGTGCGGTACGACCGAAGCATGCGGTACGGGCAGAGGGGTGGATACACGCCCGCGGAGCAGGAACGGCGGGAGCGTGTACGGCTGCGGGCGGCCGGGTGGTTCGCGGCTGGAGAGTCGACCAGGACGGTCGCGGCGCGGTTACGGGTGCACGAGCGGTCGGTGACCCGCTGGCGCAAGGCCTGGCTTGAGGCGGGGAGCAGGCGCTGTGCTCGAAGGGGCCGGTGTCGAAGGAGAAACTGTCGGCCCGACAATGGGCGCGGCTGGATGCCGAGCTGCGGCGGGGACCGCCGGCCTGGGGCTACACCGAGGATCAGTGCTGGACGCCGGGCCGGGTCAAGACGCTGATCGGGCGGCTGTTCCACATCGGCAACACCATCGAGTGCGTGGGCAAACTGTTGTACCGCCATGGCTGGTCGGTGCAGGTCCCGGCCCGGCCCGCCCTGGAGCGGGATGAGGAGGCCATCGCGGTCTGGAAAGACGAGGTGTGGCCGGCGGTAAAAGCACCGCGGCGGACCTGGGCGCCTACATCTGCTTCGAAGACGAGGCAGGCCAGGGGCTGAGGCCGCCGAAAGGACGTACCTGGGCACCGGTGGGCGCCCGGCCGGTGGTCACGGTGCACGGCAAAGGTTCAGGTCGGGTCAACATGGCCGGCGTCGTGGTCTACCGAGACGGCGAACGGTCCCACCTGTTCTACCGCCTGCACGTCTACCGGCGGCGCAAGGGCGAGCCCAAGACCTTCTCCTGGATCGACTACCGAGACCTGATCGTGGCCACTCACCAGCAGCTGCGAGCACCACTGGTCTGGTGCTGGGACAACCTCAACGTGCACCTGGCCGGCCAGCTCGCCGACTTCGCCGCCGAGAACGCCGACTGGCTGCGCATCGTCCAGTTACCCAGCTACGCCCCCGAGCTCAACCCCGTCGAGGGCGTCTGGTCCCTGCTCCGGCGGTCTCTGGCCAACTTCGTCGTCGCCGACCTGACCGGACTCGTCCGGCTCGTTAAACGCAAGCTGAAGAAGATCCAGTACCGGCCCCACCTGCTCACCGGTTGCCTGACCCAGACCGGCCTCACCCTCGAGACCCCGTCAAAACCATGACCGACTCTACGAATTCAACCGGTGTAGCTGGTCGCTCGCGAACTTTTTCCTCGGTTCCTTTACCGAACAGTGGCAGTGATTCAGTGGGTGACGCGATCGAGAACGCGGTACTCAACTGGTGCGCTCTATACGGTGCGGAATGCCGCGGTGTGGCGTCAGTCGGGGTACCGTCAGTGCGTGGATACGCGTGCCGAGCGGATCGCCTTGTTCCTCGCCGTACGAAACGTGCCGTACGCCACGGACGGCGCGCACGACGCCGAGACGCTGATGGTTTACCCCGTCACGTCAGCGTGTCGACTGCCTGCAGATGTCTCGACGGCTGCCTGCTGCCTGATGGTGTAGCTCGGAACGCCGCGGAGCCGGCCGACCACGGATGCGGGAGGAGACTGTCTCTCAGCGTCAGGAACTACGAAGTTCGTCAGAGGTGTCGGTGGCAGCGAGGTGGTCGTGCAGGGCTGCGTGGCGGAACTGATAGACCGGGCCGACGGCACGCAGCAGCCCCAGGCGGTGGACGTCGTCGAGGAAGTCCATGATTCGCCAGGGGAGCCGGTGTTGCAGGGCCAGCCAGGCCACCGCGATGGTGCAGACCAGCCACGCATGATGCTTGCCTATCACGGACCCGGCCCCGAGCCCGAGCGTGGCCCCCAACGCGAGCCAGATCGTGAGCCCGCCCGTGAGCTCTTCCCAGTCCCAGCGCCCGGTCGAGAGCCCGATCCTGATCTCGGTCCCGATATCGAGCCCGAACAGGGGCCCGAACACGAGCCCGCACGCGAGCCCGGCCGCGACCACTCGCAGAAGGGTAAGCGCTCTGTCGGCTCGCCAACTGGAGCGGGGTGTGCTGGTCGATGCGAGCGTGGGTTGTTCCGCCCAGGTGATCAGCCCGGATGCCAGCGTGGTCCCCAGCGAGAAGAGAAGCCCGAACCCGAACCCGAATTCGAAAATGACGAAATCCACCCCGTCGGGATCGAAGGAGACCCCGGTGTCGAGATCGACATTGAGCGTCGACGCTACCAACGCGAGCGTGAGCCCGGACATGAACCCGATCGTGAGCCTGATCGTGAGCCCGAACTTGAGGGCGCCTTTTATAGAGCGGAAGAGAAGGGATGTTCGTCCGCGCAGGCGCGGGTCTGCGTAGCCCGGTTTTTCGTTTACCCAGGCCCTGGCGCGCACAAGCCCGCTCGTGAGCCCGAACGTGATTCCGAGCGCGAGACCGAGCGCGAGACCGAGCGCGATCCTGGGCGCGATCACGGACGCGGTCGGGGGTGCGGTCCCGTACCAAATCCCGAACGTGGTCCCGGCCGCGATCCCGACGATCCCGAACGCGATCCCGAACGCGATCCCGGTGGCGATCCCGACTGTTGACCGGATGTGGGGTGTGGTGCGGGCGATGTGCCACCAGGTGATGTCGCGGGTGGTGGCCGGAGGGAAGGCGTGGGCCAGGTAGGTCAGGTAGCGGCGGGTGGCGCCGGGGTCGAGCCGGTGGCGGGGTCGGAAGTGGTCGGCGGGGTCGGTGCTGGGCGGGCGGGCGGCGATGACAGCGGGGATGACGTGGTCCAGCAGGTGAGTGCGCAGCGCGTCGGCGTCGGCGCCGAGCGGGCCGGTCAGGGGGGCGGGGTCGGTGCCGGGGGTGACGTAGACGGTGCGGATCAGCCACAGGCCCAGCGGGGTGGCGGCGAGCTGGGTCAGGCCGGGGACGGTGCGGGAGCGCAGTGCGGTCAGGGTCTGTCTCCAGGCCTGGGTCGGGGAGGCGGGGAGGCAGGCGGTCAGGTAGTCCGCGGCGGCGTGTGGGGGGAGGGGTTGGGGGACGATGACCGCCGCTGCGGTGAGCGGGCGGCCGGCCTCGTGGATGGCGGTGGTGAACTCGGCGCGGCGGCTGGTGAGGATGAGCTGGTCGCGGGTGGTCAGCGAGGCGTTGAGCGCGGCGATCACCTGGGCGCGGGCGGGTGCGGGGATTTCGTCCAGGCCGTCCAGGACGGGCAGGATGTGACCGCCGGAGACGAGCGCGGCGGCGGCGCCGGCACCGAGCTCGGGGGCGGCCAGCGCCGGGTAGTCCTGGGCCAGCCGGACGGTGAGCCAGTCCTGCAGCCGGGGATGGGCGCCGGTGTCCCAGCCGGAGACCGGCAGCAGTGCCGGCACCGGCACGATCTCCCCCTCGCCGGCGCCGGTCTGATCAGTTGCGCGGGTGGACAGCAGCTGCAGCAGCAGCTGGATCGCCAGGGTGGTCTTGCCCATGCCCGCGCCGCCGGTGATGACCAGCCGCCGCCGGGTCAGGGCGCGAAAGTCGCTCGCGAGGGCGGCGATGTCGTCGCTGCGGCCGGCGAAGGTGAATGCGGTCGCGGTGCTGATCAGCCGAGGGGTGCTCATCACCGCCCCGTTGGCGGTGAGGTGCCAGCGGACCGGGATGGGTTCGGGGTCATCCAGCAGCCGGCTGCGGGCCTCGTCCTGCCATTGCCTGCGCACCAGATCGGCCAGGACTTCGGCGGCTCTTGTCACATCGGCAGGATTGCCGGCGGCGGTGGTGCGGCGCTTGGCCCACGTCACGACGGCGGCCGCGGCAACCGATGCGGCGATCGCGACCGCGGCCAGATCAGCCGGGTTGACCGGGTCGTCCGGTTTCAGCGCTCGCCATACCGAGATCACTGTGGCGACCAGCGCGACGATGGCCAGCAGAGCGGTTGGATTCCACCAGCGGATGGGGCGTCGGCTCACACCGATATGTTCGCCGCCGTCCAGTACCGGCGGCATGCATCACGGCCCATCTCGGTGCCGAATCGTGATCGCCGCCAGCCGGCGGCGATCATTACTGACACCCTCTCAGCGGCGACGGTGCAGCGGCGTGACGTTCGGTTCGGGCAGCTCCAGCTGTGTCCGCAGTGCCTGATTTTCGAGGGTGAGCTGGTGGACGGCCCGGACCAGAGCGGGGACGTCCTCCCGGATTTGGGCGAGTTCTTTGTTCTTGTTCGCGATCGTCTTCTTCAGCTTGCGGATCGTTTCGCGCAGGCGCACCTCGACGTCGGAGGTTGCCCCGCGGGCTTGGACGCGCTCATAGAACTCGTTCTTCAGGTCGCTGTGCCGCTGTTCTCCAGCATCCGTATGTCTCATGAGACATCGGCGATCAAGGACGCAAGGGAGTGATGGTGAACGCTGCTGCGGGTCACCCGGCTCCCGCCTGTCCCCATTTCTGAGGCACGCAGGCGGGAGCCGGAGCGTCGAGGCTAGCCCGAGTGCGGGTGGATGCGGCGGTGACGGAGAGGCAGACCCAGCCGGGTAGCGACGTACTTCTCGTACCAGTTCACGATTCCGGGCGCAGTCGTCCACTTCAGCGGCAGGACCCAGAACTCCTTCCATTCCCGGCGTTTGGACTCCTCGTGAATGTGCTGGACGAGTCGGATCGCGGCCGCGCCGCTCCAACTCTGTGAGGGCCGAGTCTGTCCCGCGTAGCATGCCAGACCATGCCGGTTGGTGACGATGTAGACACCCTTCTGCTCGTTTCCGTCGTAAGGCCGACCGATCAGGTAAGTGCCCGTGTACAAACTGATCGTCAGCGCGACTTGGGAGAAGTGGATCGTGTGAGTCGTCGTCCCATAAGGATGATCATCGCCCATAAGACCATGGCCTCGTGATGCTCGGATAAGCGCTCATAGTCACGTACGCACCGCCTGCGCTGACAGATCCACGACAGCGTCCTCTCCACCACCCACCTGCGCGGAAGGACCACGAAGCCGCTGACATCGTTGCTGCGCTTGACGATCTCCAGGGTGAGCTGGACGTGCTTTCGGGCCCAGGTCACGAGCTTGCCGGCGTAGGCGCTGTCGGCCCAGATCAGCGTGATCCGCTCGTACCAGTCGCGAAGAAGCGCCAGTGCGGGTTTGGCACCGTCGCGGTCCTGGACGTCGGCGGCGGTGACGATGACGACCAGTAGCAGGCCCAGGGTGTCCACGATGATGTGCCGCTTGGTGCCCTGCACCTTCTTGGCTGCGTCGTATCCACGCGAGCCGGCGGCGACGGCCTCGGCGGCCCGCAGTGACTGCGAGTCGATGATTCCCGCGCTGGGCTCCGGCTCGCGCCCGTCGGCTATCCGGACTTGTTCGCGCAGGTCGTTGTGGAGAGCATAGAGATCACCGTCTTGCCACCAGCGCGTGAAGATCGAGTGGGACGGTGCGCCAGGGCGCCAGGAAGTCGGTGGGCAGATTGCGCCACTTGATCCCGTTGTCGACCACGTACCGGATGGCGTCCATGATCAGGCGGCGGCAGTACTTCTCGGGCCGTCCGCCGTTGCCGTGTAACCAGGCCGGCCAGGGCATCAACGGCCTGATGGCCTGCCATTCCGCGTCGGTCATGTCGGTGGTGTAGCGGGGTGCCCGGATCGGGTGATCGGCTCCGCGGCCGTACCGGCAGGCCATGCACGAGCAGGCAGTTTCGTCGTTACGGGAGACAGTGATGGGGGCTGTGGCGTACAACGGCGGCAGACCTTCCGGTTGGTGGCGGGGCTTGGATAACCACCGTTGCTACCGGAAGGTCGCTTTATGTCGCAGGAGATTCGCTCTACGTCACGTTTTCACCCGATATCAGCCCAACGCTGCACGATAGGGATCAGTTTGTACACGGGCACTAAGTGAGCTCGACGTGGTCACCGATGCCCTGTGCACGCTGTACCGGGACGCAGCCCACGACGTTGTAGGCGTCGACCCGTTCACCAGGCGTCCGCAGTGGGTCACGGTGGAGCGGGAATGCGATCGCCCTCAACGGTGACACCCTGCTCCCACTGCCGTCCGATGCCAGAGATGTGTTTGTTTCCACGATGCGATTCGTGGTCGGTGAGCGAGCCGCCAAGGGTTTTGAGCTGGTGGCGGATACTTTCATGTGTTGCCAGCTCATCCGGCGGCCGCGGGCGGTTGTGCCGCCCGCGGCCGCTGTCAGGTCATTGGACGGTGATCCGGTCCATTTCGACGGTGATCCCGCGTACCTGCGGGGTCGAGGTGGCCGTCGTCACCTTGCCGACCCCCGCACTGACCCCTCTGACTCTCATCGAGTACGTCAGGGTGCCACCAGGAACGGCCGGCGTGCTGGTGACCCGCAGGTCCTCGGTGGGTGGCCCGGTGATCTGCGCGCCTGCCGTGCCCTCCTCGTTCTCCGCGCCCACGGTCAGGCCGTAGCTCGCGGGCGGCTCGCCGGGCAGGTTGGCCGGGTCGTAGGCGTAGCTGATGTCCTCGGCACCGTTGAGTCCGATCCACTGCTGGAACACCTTGAGCGTGGTGGTGCCGAACAGGTTGACCCGCCATTCCACGACCAGCCAGCGGTTCGTCCCGTCCGACAGGACCGTGGCCAGGACGCCCGGTGCGCCGGTGCCGTCGAGGTCGGTCCAGTAGGGGGCGAGCACGCCGTTCGGACGTGCCGGGTCGGGCAGTGTCTGCGGGACGAAGTCGATGTCGCCCGCGGTGGCGCCGCCCGCGACGCTGTAGCCGTTGGAGGTCACGCCGAGGCTGGTGTAGCTTCTGCCCGCGTAGGTGAACGCGGCTGGCGGCGTGAGGTTGAGCGCCTGCTCGTCCCCGATCGGGATCGGGGCGACGCCGAAGGCTTCGTCGAGCGGGATGTACCCGCCGGGGCTCGTGCCCGGCGCGATCGATGGCCTGGCGGGTTGCCTGGCCGGCAGCGTCGTCTTGGCCGTCGCGACCTGGCTGCCGATCCGGGTGGCCCCGGTGACGCCGTTCAGGCGCAGGCGGGCGTCGAGCGTGCTCACGGCGGTCACCTCGGCGTCCTGCAGGGTTTCGTTCGCGATGGTGACCGTGCAGGTGGACTCGCCGGTGTTCCTGGGGATGGTGGCTGGCGCGCACGTCTGGTCCACCGGGATCGCGCCCTCCCTGCGGAAGAACGCGACCGGCAGGTGCAGCGCGCGGGAGCCGCCGGCCTGCCTGAGGTCCACCTGGCCGAAGTACTGCCCGTCGGGCAGGTCGGGCGCAGTGATGACGATGCTGAGCGTGGCGCTCTTGCCTGGCGCGACGGTCAGGCGCGGGGGTAGCACTGTGATGTTCGCGCCGCTGACGGTTCTGGCGGAGGCGGTGAAGGTGAGCGTCCTGTTCGTGACGTTCGTGACCGTGCGCTTGGCGGTGAGGACGCCCGGCATGGTCGGCGCGTTCACCGAGGGCAGGTTGAGGTCGATGCGGTTGAGCGGGTCGGCGGCCGAGGCGACGAAGTCCGCGGCGCTCTCGTCCAGCGTCAGGCCGGGGTCGCCGGCCTTGGTCAGGTCGATGCGCCCGCCGCCCATGTCGAACGGGTCAGCCGGCGTGGTTCTGTCCTGCTTGGTGACTGCGGTCTTGGCCGTGGTCTCCAGTGCCGACTTGACCTGGCCGGGCGTCCAGGTGGGATGCAGGGCGAACAGCAGCGCCGCCGAGCCCGTCACGTGCGGCGCCGACATCGAGGTGCCCGAGATGACCTGGTAAAGGTTGCCGGGCGGTCCTTCCAGCGGCGACTCGGGCGTCGGGGTCATGCCGGCCATGATGTGCAGGCCCGGCGCGGTGACGTCCGGCTTGAGGAAGTCACCGCCGGGGCCGCGTGAGGAGAAGTGCGTGATCGCGTCCCCCTGCCAGGTGCTCTTGGCGCCCTGGGTGAAGGACGCGGCGGCGTTCGGATGCGCTGACAGGAAGTTCAGCAGCGTGTCGGCCTCGGGCTTGTCGAGGTGCACCGACGGGATCCAGTGGGCGTCGGTGAAGACGTCGAATGGGAAGGTGTTGTAGAGGATCATCCCGGCCGCGCCGCCCTGCCTGACGTTGAAGCTCTTCAGCACCCGGTTGGGTGTGCGCTCACAGGCGACGATCTTCCCGGTGAAGGTTCCCGGCGGTGCCGGGGTGGTGCAGGCAGCGTTGTTGTACGGTGGCGCCGAGGCCAGCACCACGGGCAGCGGCGAGGGCAGGCCCGCCGTGATCGAGGCGCCCTTGATCGTCGCGGTGGCGCCGCCGCCGGTCAGCGTGATCGTGGACTGGAACGTCCTGGTCTGCGTGGAAGCCGCCACGGTCGTCGTCCAGGGGCCGAGGTGGTCGGTGGTGTCCGCGCCGGGCCCGGAGTTGCCCGCCGACGCCGAGACCAGCACGCCCGCCGCGTACGCGTCCAGGAAGGCCAGCTCGACCGGGTCGCTGTAGGGGTCGGAACCACCGGAGATGGAGAAGTTGATCACCCGGACGCCGTCCAGGATGGCCCGCGCCACCGCTTGCGCCGAGTCGGAGGGGAAGCAGCCCTGCGCGCCGCACACCTTGTACACCGAGACCCCGGCGCCGGGCGCGATGCCGTGGATCGGGCCGCGGCTGATGCCCAGCGGGTTCGCGTCGGCCACCGGGCCGCCCGCCGAGGTGGAGGCGGTGTGGGTGCCGTGCCCGTTGGAGTCGCGGGCGCTGTCGGGGTAGACCTCGCCGCCGAAGACCGCGTTGTAGGTCTCCAGGAACGGTTGCCCGCCAACCAGCTTGTTGGTGCAGGTGAACACGTCGGCGGCCGGGGTCGTCGGGTTGTCGCCGAAGTCGCACACCCGGGGCGTGCCGTCCTTGGTGGGCGACGGGTCGGGCAGGCCGGAGCGGGCGGCGAAGGAGGGGTGCTCGGGCCAGGCGCCGCTGTCCAGCACGCCCACGATCACGCCTTTGCCGGCCGTCTTGTCGGTGTTGCCGAGCTTGCCGTAGATCGTGGGGGCGCCGATGAAGGCGGGGCTGGAGTCGGTGAGCAGTTGCTGCGGCTTGTCCTCCTGTACGGCGACCGCGCCGGGCAGCTTCAGCACCTCGGCCACCTTGTTGCCCGGGACCCGCAGCGCGATGCCGCCGTACACCGTCCTGATTCGCTGGCCGGCCACGGCCCCGGGGACCTTCGCGGCCAGTTCGGTGAGGAAGGCGTTCTCGACCTCCTCGATGTGCTCGCCATACCGCCTGGCCTCGGTGCTCCTGGTGTCGAGCGCCCGGCCGGTGACAGAAGGGCTCGTGCCCGGCAGGCCGGGCAGGCCGCCCTGGTAGGCGGCCAGCGAGTCGTAGTCCAGCTTGACCACGACGTTGACCGGTGTGGGGGAGGTGTTGCGCAGCAGGGCCGGGTCGCTCTTGGCGAGCTTGCCGGTCGGGGACTTGGCGCCGTCGACGACCTCGGCCGGGGTAAGGGGAGTGGCCGTCCACTTCTTCGCCGGTGGGGACGGGGTCGGGCTGGCCGCGGCCGTCGCCGGGCTCATGGCCAGGACGACGCTCAGGGCGACGGCGACCGGGACGAGCCGCCGCGCGCGGGATAACAGAGCGCGGGATAACAGGGTGCTGGATGACACGGAGAACCTCCTCGTCGAGGGGCTGCGTGGACTCGCCGAGCCGCCCGGGAGGCGTCAGGTGACTCAGCTCGCAGGCACACCGGAGAGATCACTGACCCTCCCCGGCGGGTGACGAGCGAGAACGAAACTCATCTTCGTTCCGACCGGAGTGTAAGCAGCGATCTCTTGACAAGGAACCCTGCCGAGTTGCCAGAATTCCGCTGGGAATCCGGCACACTTCACGATCGACAGCCGCCACTTCCGTTGCTTCCCGCCGTTGACCCGCCTTGACCGGGCGCGGTCACAGGGCGGCGTCGAGCAGGCAGCGGGGGTTCCGTGGAGAGCTCAGCGGTCCCTGTAACCGCACCGCTTCGCATCCGTCCGCAAGCTTGCCCATGGAAACGACGCGACAAGGTGGTCACATCATGTAATGAGGGTCTCCATCGGACACTGCGTGACGGGCGTCCGTCACGAGTGCGATGGCCAGCCCGGTGACGGCGAGGGCGAGGGCGGGCACGATCGCGAGGAGGGGTGCGGCGACCAGGAGCGGGGTGGCCTCGCTCACCATGCCGCCCCAGTCGGTGTCGGGAGGGGGCAACCCGATGCCGAGGAAGCTGAGTGAGGTGACGGCGATCAGCGTGCGGGCGAGGTCGGCGGTGGCGACGGTCAGAACGGGACCGGCGATGTGCGGCCCGATGGTGCGCCGCAGCAGGTAGAGCCGGGACGCGCCGATGGCTCGGACGGCCAGGACGTGGTCGGCGGAGGCCACCCGCCGGGTCGCCGTGTGGGCCACGAGGCCGCAGTTCACCCAGCCGAGCGGCACGAGGGCGACCAGCACGGTGGCGTACCCGGGCCGCAGAATGCCCGCCAGCGCGAAGGCCAGCGTGAGACCAGGCAGGGCGAGCGCGATGGTGGCGACGAAACGCAGCAGCCGATCAGACAATCCACCGGCCAGCCCGGCCGCGGCGCCGGCGATCGTGCCGAGCGTCGTGGTGACCGCGGTGATCGCGAACGCGACCAGCAGGGACGTACGACCGGCCGTAGCCGTCCTGGTGAGGAGGTCCCGGCCGAGCTGGTCGGTGCCGAGCCAGTGCCCGGACCCGGGCGGCAGCAGAGCACGCTCCAGATCGGGCAGGATTGGGTCGTACCCGGTCAGAATCGGCGTAAGCCAGCAGAACAGTACGACCAGCACGAACATGACGATCCCGGCACGGCCCCTCATCGGCGCCGCAGCCGTGGATCGGAGGCCGCGAGGCAGAGCTCGGTCAGCGCCAGGAGCAGGACCGTCGCGACCGCGACGATCAGCACGTACGCCTGCACGACGGGCAGATCCCGCTGCTTGATCGCCGTCACGGCGAGCTGTCCCACGCCGGGCCAGGCGAACAGCGTCTCCACCACCACCGCACCGGCCATTAGCTCCGCGAGCACCAGACTCGTAGCCGTGATCGCGTTCGGCGCCGCCACGCGCAGGGCATGGACGACGAGCGTACGCCGGCGCCGCAGCCCTTTGACGGCGGCGAGCTTGACGAAGGGCAGCCGCAGGGCCCGCGCCAGGTCGGCCCGGAGCAGCCGCAGCAAGGTCGCGGCGCCGGCCAGGCCGAGGGTGAGCGCGGGGAGGACCACCGCGGCGGGGCTCCCGTCGCCGCCCGTGGGGAGCGCGCGCAAGCCCACCGCCACCACGCTGATCAGCAGGATCCCCACGATGTAGGGAGGGATGCCGGCGATCGCCACCGTCACGAGCGCGAGGGCGCGGCTGTCGAGGGCCCGCGGCTGGAACGCACCCCTGAGCGCGACGAGCGACGCCAGCCCGACCGCGACCACCGCCGCCGAACCCGCCAGCCGGAGTGTGGTCGGCGCCCGCGAGAGGATCTCGGCCGCCACCGGCGACCGGTCGGCATAGGAGCGGCCGAGGTCACCGCGTAGCACGTCGCGTGACCACCGCAGGTACTGGCTGAACAGCGGCTGGTCGAGGCCGAGTTCGGCGCGCAGGGCCGCGACGCTGGCCGCCGTCGGCTGGATGCCGCCTCGGCGCAGGATCTCCTCGGCCGGGTCTCCCGGCGCGAGCGAGGTCAGCAGGAAGACCAGCACCGACAGTGTAAGGAGCAGGAGCAGCAGCTCTGCGACGCGCCGCAGGACGATGGCGGTCACGTCCGGGGCGCCAGCTTGCCCAGGTCGACCACGTAGGCGACGTTCTGCGTCACCCCGCTGACCTTGGTGGTCGTCACGATGGGGCTGTCCTGGTAAGCCAGTGGAATCATCGGGCGATCCGTGGCCAGCAGCCGCTGGATACGGTGGTAAAGCTCGCGGCGGGCGGCCAGGTCCGTCTGTGTTGCCGCCTGGTCCACCAGTTCATCGAACTCGGCGTTGCGGTAGCCGAGCCGGCGTTCGACGTTCCAGGATGCGTCGGACCGCAGGAACCGGCGGAACAGGTAGTCGGCGTCGCTGTTGGGCACGCTGTACGCGCTGAGGAAGATGTCGTAGTCACCGGCCTCCATCACGGACTTGGTGGCCTCGGCCACCGTCACCTTCGCCGGCAGGCCCGCCTGCTGCAGGGCCGCGCGCAGCACCTCGGCGATATCGGTGTAGGGGAACTGGCCGGTTTCGGCCGAGGAGATCAGGATGGTGACGGGCTCGGCCGGCGGTCCGGCCTCGGCCACCAGTTCGCGGGCCCTGCGAGGGTCGTACGTGGTGGTGATACCCGGGTCGGTGAGGTCGCCGAAGGCCGGCGATAGGAAGCCCGCGCCCGGCTTGGCCGTGCCGGCGAGCAGTTTGCCGGCGATGGCCGGCCGGTCGATGACCAGGTCGGCCGCCTCGCGCAGGCGGGCGTCGGAGAAGGGCTTCCTGGAGGCGTTGAAGGTCAGGTAGTGCGTCAGCACCGAGGGGCTGCGGACGACCTGGAAGCGGCTGTCGCCGGCGACCGCGGTGACCTGGCCCGGCAGCAGTGCGCCCTTGTCGACCAGCCCGTCGACTTCGCCGGCCTGTAACGCGGCGACCCGGGCGTTGGCGTCCGGGATCACCCTGACCACGATCTTGTCGTACGCGGGGGCGGTGCCGTGGTAGCGCGGGTTGGCGGCGAGCACGGCCTGCCGTCCCTTGGCCCAGTCCACCAGCGTGTACGGCCCCGTGCCCACGGGCTTGCCGGCGAAGTCGCCAGAGGCGGCGAACGCCTTCGGCGACTGGACCATGCTGTAGAAGCCGGCCAGCCTGCCCGGCAGGTCGGCCACGGCCTCCTTCAGCACGAACACCACCTCGCCGCCTTCGGCGCGGACGTCGTCCACCTTGCCGTACGCCGCCTCCATCCCGGCGTCGAGGCTGAAGAAGGCCGACTGGCGGGGCGCGATCCGCAGGAACCTCTGGATGTTCGCGACCACCGCCTCGGCGGTCAGCGGGGTGCCGTCACTGAACTTGACGCCCTCGCGAAGCGTGAACGTCCAGCGCCGCCCCTCGTCCGCGACGGCCCAGGACGTGGCCAGCGCTGGGACAGGGCGCAGCCGGTCGTCCACCGTCACCAGCGGCTCCCATACCCGTAACGTCTGGTGGATGTAGTACGGATCCTCGGGACCGGCGACGAGGTCGCGCGGGGCGGCCAAGGTGAGTTGTCTCCCCTCCTGCTCGCCGGGCTCTTGGCCACCACACCCCCAGAGGGTGGCTCCCAGGAGTGCCATCAACATGATCGCGGCTCGTCTTCGCATGTGATCTCCCACCAAAGTCACAGATCCAGCACGCAAACGATAACCGTGTTCATGAAGATGCGGGAGATCAGCTGTGGATTCCTTGCAATGTGCGCAGATCGTCCACCGGCGCCCCGGGCGGTTCACTCATACGGTTCGTCCGGCGGGGTTATCCGCTCGACGCGGGAAGCGGTCATCTCCGGCGGGGTGTAAGCGCCTGTTCTCCCTGCCTTCCGCGGGATCCAGGTGCCGGTGACGCGGACCCACGAATCCGTGTCCGGCGCGGGCATGCCTTTCACCATGACCTGCATCGTGAGGGCGTCGGCGGCGCAGCAGGCGATCCGCATGCGCGTGAGGTACCACGCGTCATCCTGCCCGGACGGTACGACGAAGCCGGTCAGTCGGACGGTCTTGCCCTGAAGGGAGCCGCTGGGGTCGTCCCAGGCCAGATTGGCGAACTCGATCATACTCAGCACGTTCACACGGCCGCTCTTCAGGACGATGGGGCGGGCCTCGACAAGGGTGGGCGGGGGCACATGCGAGTTCTGCTCGGCCTGCCGGACGGCGAACGAGCCGAGGGCCGGGGGAGCGACCAGAAAGATCACCGCGATCGGGGCCGCCAGCAGCCACGCCACCCGGTTCCCTCCCGCGTGCTCGTGCTCGTGCTCGTGCTCGTGCGACGGGACTGGCGAAGAGATGGCCGGTTGGCGGCCGACGAGCCGTGCCAGGTGCGTCTCCTCGATCGCCCGAGCGTGCAGGAGTTCCGTCTGGCGCGCGCCGCCCCTGCTTCGACGGCGGTCGAGGGCCATGGTGGCCACGGACAAAAGAACCAGCACCGCACCCGCCACGATCAGTGGCGGCCGGAATCCCGGCTTGACGTAGTTGGCGTAGTCCGCGGAGAAGGCGGAGATCTTCAACAGCGCTCCACCCAGCAGGAGAAGGAGCGGGCTTTGTACGACCCGGTTCACGAAAAGCGACCTCTGTCCTATTCGTACGGCTCTGCTGGTTGCTCGATGCCGGTCACATCGGTCGCGGTGAAGTCCGGGGCCCCATAGCCATCGGGTACTCCGTCCCGCCACGGCATCCAGGTGCCCGTGACCGCCACCCACGAATCCTCCGCCGGTGCGGGCGCACCGTGGACGGCGACCTCCAGCGCGAAGGCGTCGGCGGCGCAGCAGCGAATGTGCATCCGGGTGAGGTACCAGCCCCTGCCGCCCTCACCCGGGACGGCGAAGCCGATCAGCCTGACCTTCCTGCCCGCGAGCGACGGGTCCGACGGCGCGTAGGCGCGTCCGATGAACTCGCCCAGCGTCAGCTCCGTCACCTCGCTCTGGGCGAGGGCGCTATAGGTCGCGGTCCGGGAGGGTGCCGGCGGGCCGTCGGTGCGCCTGGCCGCGAAGGCGCCGAGCGCGGGCGGGGCGATGAGCACGAGGGCGAAAACGGGTGCGGTCAGCAGCCACGCCACTCGCGGGCCGTGGTCGTGGGTACTTGGCCGGTTCAGCAGGTCGGCGACGACGGATAGCAGGCCGAGGACCGTCAGCACCGCACCGGCGCCCATGAGCAGCGGCCGGAAGCCGGGTTTGACGTAGTTGACGTACGTCGTGGAGAACGCTGAGATGCTCAGCAGCGTCGCGCCGAGGGTCAGCAGGATGGCGCCCTGCGCCTGGCGGCTCACAGCAGCGCCCAGCCTGCCACGAAGCCGGCCCCGATGGCGACAACCAGCGTGAGCGGTGCGAACCGCCAGGTGAAGGCACGGCCGAAGGTGCCCGCCTGCAAGGCGATGAGCTTGACGTCCACCATCGGCCCGACCACCAGGAACGCCAGCTTGGCCGTGGGGGAGAACGCTGTGAACGATGCAGCCACGAAGGCGTCGGCCTCCGAGCAGATCGACAACAGCACCGCCAGCAGAGCCAGGACGAGCACGGACACGACGGGTACTCCGGCCACCGTGGTCAGCCAGTCGCGGGGAATCACCACGTTGAGGGTGGCCGCGGCCAGTGCGCCGATGACCAGGAACCCGCCGGCGTGCATCAGGTCATGGCGCATCGCGTCCAGGAAGGCACTCACCTTACCCTGGCCGGCCTCGACCGGCCGCCGAGGCGCCGGCAGCCAGGCGGCGCGGCCGAGCCTGGCCCAGATCCAGCCGACCAGTACGGCCACCGCCAGGGAGGCGGTGAACCTGGCGATCACCATCGACGGGTCATCAGGGAAGGCCACGGCGGTGGACACCAGCACCACCGGGTTGATCGCGGGGGAGGCCAGGAGGAATGCCAGCGCGGCGGGCGGCGCCACGCCTCGCGCCATCATCCCCGAGGCCACCGGCACCGACGCGCACTCACAGCCGGGCAGCACCGCGCCTGCCACACCCGCCACGGGCACCGCCGCATAGGTGCGCCGGGGCAGCGCCCGCGTCCAGAACGAGGCGGGCACGAAGGCCGTGATGGCGGCCGACAGCGCGACTCCCATCACCAGGAACGGCAGGGCCTGCACGCACACCGCCACGAACACCGTCGCCCAGGTCTGCAGCGCCGGATGTGTCAGGTACGGTGCCGCCAGGTATCGTCCCGCCACGAGCAGGGCCACCAAGAGCACGAACGCCCAGGGCAGCCGGAATCCGCCGATGTGCCGGTGAGGCTCGCGATCCGACGAAAGGTAGTCCTCAGGGTCCGACCGATCGGTGATGCTCGGCCGTCTCATCGATCCCCCCGCCCGCCGCGTGCGCTTGCTGATGCAGGCAGCAGACTAGCCCGTTGTCTCACGACATCTGTCCGTATGCTCGGCTCGAGTTCTGGCCAGCGGTGCGTGGGGTGCAGCGGAGTATCCATGTCGTCATTCGACGGTGAGGTCTCCCACCAACGGGTCATCGCGCAGCGCGGCCGCTGTGGCGTCCGGGTCCAGCGCCTCGGCTGCCAAGTGGACGCCGGCTGGGATGGAGCCGGACAGCACCGCGCGGGTGGTCAGCGCCATCACCACCCCGCTCAGCGCATAGGAGTCCACAGCAGTGAGCAGCACTCTCGTGGGCCCGGGTGGAATGTTCGGGCGGGGGCGCGCGGTGAAGAGCATGACGTAGAAGGCACCGAAGTCGGCGTTGTCCTGCAGCGAGGCCCGCACCACGGTCTCGGCGTGTGGTGCCAGTGTCTCGGGGCGGGCGTCCGGCGTCTCGGCCCAGGTCGCGGCGAGGGCTTCGGGGAGGCGGTTGGAGACGAAGACGTTGTAGGAGCGTACTTCGCCGGTCCCGGTGTCGGCGGCCAGGGTCTGTGCCTCGGTGGTGAGGTACGGCCAGGCGTGCACGGGCACCGGGAAGCCGGGCAGCCGCACCTGGTGCAGCGGGGCCAGCGTGCCGGGGGCCACCCGGCCGTCCCGCCAGGCCGCCATGGGCTCACCGAACCTCGGTCCCCTGGTCAGCAAGGCGTCCACCGCGGACAGCGGGGTGAAGACGGCGGCTCCTCCCACGTACACGTCGAGGCGGCGCAGCGGACGTCCCTTGGCCAGCAGCCGGGGCAGCAGGCCGGAAAGGCCGGGCATGACCCCGGCGGAGAACACCGCGATCCGGTCACCGGTGACACCTTCGCCGGTGAGCGCGTCCTTGGCGGCCAGTTCGCCGCCGATATCGACGTAGTCGGCGCCGGCGGCGAAGGCGGCGCGGGCGACCGTGTCCAGCACCTGGTACGTGGGTCCCGCGCAGTTGACCACGATCCGGCAGCCGTCGCAGAAGGCGGCCAGCTCGGCGGGGTCGTTCAGGTCCGTCTTGACCGCGCGCGCGGGAGCGGCGAGTGCGGCCGCGAGGTCCGCGGCCGCTGTCAGGTTCCTGCCGCCGAGGCGGAGCGGTCCGAGGCCGTAGGCGGCGATGCGCTGCGCGGCCGTACGGCCGACCGCGCCGGTGGCGCCCAGGATCCCGATCAACGCTGGTCACCGAGGCGGGAGCGGACGATGGCGGCCACCCCTGCCACCGTGGAGTCGGCCAGGAACTCGCGCACGGGCACGGACACGCCGATCTCCTTGGCGAGTCGCACGACCGCCCGTACCGCGAGCAGGGAGTCCCCGCCGAGGCCGAAGAAGCCGGCGGCCCGGTCAAGTACCGGCACCTCCAGGAGCTCCTCGAACACGTCGGCGACGGCCTGCTCCAGATCGTCGGCCGGTGGCCCTTCCCGGTGGCGGACGGCCGGCTCGGGCAGCAGGCCGAGCCGCAAGCCGGGCGCTGAGCCGGGCTCCGTGTCCTCGGGCAACCCGGGCACCCGATCCCAGCCGCTCCCGTCGGCGAGGGCGTCGACCAGCGCCACGAACTCGGCGAACGCAGCCGTCACCTGATCGATGTCGAACAGCTCCTCGACCAGGGAGAAGACCGCCACCATCTCCGGGCCGAGCTCGAAGCAGCGGACTTCGATCGCGACCTGCGGCGTGCGGAGCTGGTGGAAGTAATCGGAGGCGATCACCCGGCCCAGCGGCCCCGCGTCTTCCGGCGGACCGCCGCCCATGGCCGCGTCCACTCCGAGTACACTCTGGAAAACGACCGGCCCGACCGGCCGCCAGCTACCGCGGCGGCGGGCCACCTCGCGCCCGACCTCGACCCCGGTCATCAGGTTGTGGGCGGCGTGTTCACCGGACGTCGCCTGCACGGTGGCGGCGAGTTCGGCGAACGTGGCCTCGGAGTCCAGGTCGAGGGGGAGCAGCATGGTCGCGGCGAAGGCGCCCACCACGCGCTGCACCTCGGGGTGGATCGGCAGGCGGTTGAGCTGGAGCGAGTTCAGCAACATCCGGCGGTGCCCGGCCCAGCGGGCCAGCACTACGCCGAACGCCGTCAGCATGGCGGTGGACGGGGTCACGCCCCGGTCGGTGCACTGCCGCCGCAGCGCCGCCCAGCGTTCGGCGCTCCAGCGGTGCTCCCGGTTGCCCATGGTGACCGGCCGCACCTCCTGCGGGTCGGCGGCCAGCGGCAGCGCCGGTAGTCCCGGCAGCGTGTCGAGCCGGGACCACCACCAGTCCCGGTCGGCCTGCCAGGCCTCGGTGGCGGGCAGGTCGGCGAGCGAGGTGACATAGTCGCCGAAGTGGATGTCCAGGGGCGGAAGGGCGGCGTTCCAGTCGGCGACGAAGGTGAGCAGGTCGCGGCTGAGCACGCTGGACGACCAGCCGTCGAAGATCAGCAGGCTCAGGCCGAGGTGCAGCCGCCCCTCGTCCCCGGGCAGCAGCGTGAGCCGGACGTCGATGCCGGGACCGCTGGTGGGGTCGGGGCCGCTGGTGCTCATCTCCTGCCGAACGTCGCGCAGCGCGGTGGCGATCTCGTCCGGGCTCGCCTCGCGCAGGTCGTGAACCCGGACCTGGGGCACCGCGCCGGGTGCGCCGGCGGGCAGGACGTGCTGGCGGCCGTCGGAGGTGACCCGGGCCCGCAGCGTAGGCTGGTGCGCGGCGAGTCGTTCGACGGCGTCCGCCAGCGCGTCGGCGGCCTCGTCGCCGTCCATCCCGGTCAGTGCGTAGTCGAGGTAGTAGTGGGCCGAGTCGTAGGACAGCTCCCAGCCGTCCTGCTGGCCGACGAAGTAGCCCTGCTGGAGGGGGAGCAGGGCGAACTCGGCGTGCGGGTCGGGGCGCGGCGTGACGGTGAGCGGCAGCGCCCTGGTCGCGGGCCCGTCGCCGGAGGCGTGCCGTCGTACGAGTTCGGCCAGGTCGCCCAGCGTGGTCTCGACCCGCACGTCGGACAGGGCGAGTGCGACGCCGAGCCGCTTACGGACCAGCGCTGACATGCGGACCGCCAGCACCGAGTCCCCGCCCAGGCGCAGGAACCCGACGTCGTGCGGGATCTCGCCGGGTGGCAGGCCGAGCAGCTCTGACCAGATCTCGGCCAACTCCTTCATACGTGCACTCCCATCGTCGGGTGAACAGGCGGGTGATCATCGGATGGCGACGAGCAGGCGCTGTGACAGCGCGGTCAGCGGGTCCTCGGGACGGGGCAGGTCCACCTCGATCCGCAGCCCGCTGCCTTCCAGCGCGCTCAGCCATTCCTCGCGACCCAAGTAGGTGCGGGTGGTGCCGGCCCGGCCGTCGAGCCGCCGCGGCGGCCCGTCCTGGGTGGACAGGGCGAACGGCATCGAGGTGAGCGACTGGGGGTGCTCGCGGACGGTCTCGATGAGCAGTACCCGTCCGCCGGGTGCGAGCAATGCCGCGACCTGGCCGAGCAGGCGGCCGACGTGCGGGGCGTTGTGCGCCATGGTCGCCGCGACGATCAGGTCCAGCTCGCCCGGCCGAGGTGGCAGGTCGCGGGCGATGTCGAGCAGGGCGTAGCGCAGGAAGCCGGCGTCGAACCGGCGGCGCGCGGTGTCGAGGAAGAACGGCGACAGATCCGTGAACAGGTAGAACTCGACCGGCCTGCCCGTCAGCACCGGCAGCAGGTCGGCGGTGGTGGCGCCGATGCCGGCGCCCAGCTCCAGGATCCGCAGCGGCCGGGTGGCCCGCTCGGCCAGCTCCCTGAGTACCTCGGCCGCGGCGGCGTTGAGGTAGCGGCTGATCACGTTGCCGCGGTAGACGGCCTCGGCGGTGGCGGGCTCGCCGTCCGGGTAGAGCAGCGCCTGCACGCCGACCTCGTCGCGCAGCAGGGAGGGCAGCAGTCGCAGAGAGCGCAGCATGAGCTGGGCCAGCTCGGCCGGGTAGCCGAGCGCCAGTCGCGCGGCTTCCATGCGGGTGCGGGCGGCCGCCAGCTCCGCGCGCCGCGGGGCGTGCAGGTCGTGGTAGTGACCCGCGGCGTTCCTGGAGACCAGGCCGGCCTCGTGGAGCGCGGCGAGCCAGTGGCCGGCGATCCAGCGGTGCCGGGGTGCGGTCCCGAGGTCGCTTGCGATCGCGTCGGCCTCGTGTGCCGCGCCCCGGCCCAGCCGGCTGTGCCGGTGCAGGTCGGCCGCGAGGCCGAGCAGGATCAGGCGGTCCAGGTCGTGGACGGCTCCGGCCGCGCCATTTGCGTCGGCGCCGGAGATGGCGGCGTGCCCGGCGGCGTCGGCACGGGCGTTCAAGGGCGGCATGAGGCGAGATCGTACGAAATAACGGTAATCATTTTCAAGATCTAGACAAACCGGCGAAGTTGTGTAGCAATGATAACCGTTTCCATTACCGTGTTTGAGGAAGGGGCCACCCTTGAGTTCCGCCACCGTCGAAGAAGTGCTCGCCTGCCTGGCCGACGTACTGGAACTCCGGCTCTCCGACCTGGACCCCGACGCCCCGCTCACCGCCTTGGGGCTTGAGTCCTTCACCGCCGTGCGCCTGCGCCGGCGCCTGCTGGAGGAGTCCGGCCTCGAACTCCCGCTGACGGCCTTCCTCGGGGCCGCGACCGCGCGAACGGTCGCCACCGGGATCGTCCCGGACGAGCCCGCCGAGGACGGGGAGTCCTTCCCGCTGACTCCGATCCAGACGGCCTACCTGGTCGGCCGGGATCCCGCGTTCCCGCTAGGGGGAGTGGCGACCTTCTACTACTTCGAGTACGACCGCGGGCAGCGGGGCTCTCAAGAGGCGGACCTCGACTGTTTGGAGACCGCGTGGAACCGGCTCGTCCGGCGGCATCCGATGCTGCGCATGGTCGTGGGCGCCGATGCCCGGCAGATGGTCCTCGACCAGGTGCCGGAGTACACCATCGCCCGCACCGACCTGCGTGGTGAGAGTCCGGAACGGGCCGAGCAGGCACTGGAGGCGTTGCGCGCGGAGTGCTCGCACCAGGTGCTGCCCACCGACCGGTGGCCGCTGTTCGACCTGCGTGCGGCGTTGCTGCCGGACGGTCGCAGCCGGTTGTTCGTCGGCGTGGACGTGCTGGCCCTGGACCTCATGAGCTGGATGCGGCTGATGCGCGAGTGGGGCCTGTACACGGCCGATCCCGGTCTGGAGCTGCCCCCGCCGCCCCTCGGCTTCGCCGACCTCGTACGGCGCCGGCTGGCGGATCCGGCCGAGCTGCGGCGCCGCGAGCTGGACTCCGCCTACTGGGCCCGCCGCGCGCCCGGCCTGCCGGACGGTCCCGCGTTGCCCTGGACCCGCGGACCGGCCGAGTTCAGCGGTCACCGCCTTGTCCGGCACGCCGCCGAGTTGCCCGCCGAAGAGTGGGCGCAGTTGCGCAAGCAGGGTGCGGCGCACGGGCTGAGCCCCACCGGCCTGCTGCTGGCCGCCTTCGGCCTGGTGCTGCAGCGCTGGGGCGCCCGCGACCCCTTCTGCCTCAACACCACCCTCTTCGACCGCGACGACCTCGCCCTCGGCGATGACACCCCCGGCCTGGACAGCATCGTCGGCGACTTCACCAGCACCGTCCTGGTGGAGATCCCCGTCGCCGACCCCGGCCGCTGGTACGGCTTCGCCGGCTACGCCGCGGCCGTCAACCGCCAGTTCTGGACCGATCTCGACCACCGGGCCGTCTCCGGCATGGAGGCGCTGCGTACCGCGATCGAGTCGGGAGAGCGCCCCCGGGTGACCGACCCGGCCACGGGCCTGCCCCTGCCCACCCACACCGTCGTCTTCACCAGCGGCATCGGCCTGGCAGGCTCAGGCGAGCCGCCTGCCGCCTGGCTCGGCGCCGAGGTCTTCGGCGTCTCACAGACGCCCCAGGTGATGCTGGACCACATCGTCTGGGACGAGGACGGCCGGCTCCGCATCGCCTGGGACGCCGTGGACGGCGCGCTGCCGGCCGGGTTCGTCGACGGCATGCTGGCCGCGCACGTCCGCCTCCTGCGGCGGCTGGCCACCGAGCCGGAGCTGTGGACCGACCCCGCGCTCGGCTGGGACCCGTCGTTCCTCGCCGATGAGGACGTGGCGGGCGGGGCGTTCGGCGGGGCCGGTCCACTCCTGGACGACCCGCTGCGCGCCGCCGCCGGACCGGCCCTCTCCGCGCCCGCCCTGCTCGACCTGACCCGCGAGGTGACGGCGGGGGACCTGGCCGAGCGCGCCCTGCGCACCGGCCGCGCACTGGCGGCGCTCGGGATCGGACCGGGCGACCTGGTGGCGGTCGTGGCGGACAAGGGCATCGCGCAGGTCACCGCTCTGCTCGGTGTCCTGGCCAGTGGAGCCGGGTACGTGCCCGTCGAACCCTCCTGGCCCGCCGGCCGGGTGGCCTCCCTGAGCGAGCAGGCTTCGATCCGGACGGCGCTGCTGGCGCCGGAGGCCGACGACACCGCCTGGCCGGACCACGTCGGCGTGCACCGGCTCGACGCCGACGGCGTCCTCCAGCGATCGGACTCTGAGGAGCCGCGACGGCCCGCGCCGGACGACGTCGCCTACGCGATCTTCACCTCGGGCTCGACCGGGCGGCCCAAGGGCGTGGCCATCGAGCACCGTGCTGCCCGTACCACCCTCGACGACCTCGACGCCCGGTTCCCACTCGGCCCGGACGACCGGGTGCTGGCCCTGTCGGCGTACAGCTTCGACCTGTCGGTCTACGACATCTTCTCGGTGCTCGGTTCAGGAGGCGCCGTAGTGGTGCCAGAGGCCCACCGCCAGCGCGACCCCGGCCACTGGCTGGAGCTCATGGCCCGCCACCGGGTCACCGTGTGGAATACCGCTCCCGCCCTGCTGGAGATGCTGGTGGAGTACGCCGAGCTGGAGCCGGAGGCGGTGCGCGACGCGCTGGCCACGCTGCGGCTGGTGTTCCTGTCGGCCGACTGGATCCCGGTGACGCTGCCCGACCGGCTGCGGGCGCTGGCGCCGGACGCCGAGGTGGTCAGCCTGGGCGGGGCGACCGAGGCGTCGATCTGGTCGATCTGCCACCCCATCGGGCAGGTCGATCCGTCCTGGCCGAGCATCCCGTACGGCAGGGCGCTACGCGGTCAATCCTTCCACGTCCTCGACGAACACGGCCGGCCCTGCCCGGTGGGCGAGTCCGGCGAGCTGCACATCGGCGGCGACGGGCTGGCCCGCGGCTACGTCGGTGATCCCGCGCAGACGGCCGAGCGGTTCATCGCGCACCCGATCCTGCGCCGCCGCCTCTACCGCACCGGCGACCTCGGCCGCTGGCGGTACGACGGCACGATCGAGTTCCTCGGCCGGCTGGACCGGCAGGTCAAGATCCGGGGGCACCGGATCGAGCTGGGCGAGATCGAGGCCACGCTCGACCGGCTTCCCGCCGTGCGGCAGGCGGTGGCTCGCGCGGTGCCCGGGCCCGACGACCGGCCCAGGCTGGTCTGTTACGTGGTGCCCGCCGACCCCGCGGCGCCGCCCTCGGACGACGAGCTGGTCGAGACCCTACGGGCGAGCCTGCCCGGCTTCATGGTGCCCAACCGCTTTCTGGTCATGGACGGCTTGCCGATCACCGGCAACGGCAAGATCGATTACAAGGCGCTCGCGAACCCCTACCGGGCATCCGGGAGCCCGGTTGAGGACGAGGCTCCCGTGCCGGATGACGGCCTCCGGGTGCAGGCACCTGCCGCGACGGCATCGCATGCGAAGGCGATCAGTGCCACGATCATCCGGGGGCTGCGTCTCAGTCTCACCGTGTCGCCCGACGGGGTTATGGAACTCGTCGTCGAGGGTGGCGCCGACGGGCCGCCCACACGTGACATCGCCACGGCGCCGCAACCGGCCACGACGCCGCCACTCGCCACGCCGCCCGCACTCGCCGCGCTCAGCGCCGTCCCGCAGCCCGCGTCCCACCAGGAAGCGCCGCCTCCTGCCCCGGCCACGTCGCTGGCGGGCCCCGATCCGCAGGTGGAGCGGGCCGTGGCCAGAGTGTTCAGCGAGCTGCTCAAGACACCGGTCGACGTGAGCACCCCCTTCTTCCGGCTGGGAGCCTCATCCCTGACCATGGTGCTCGCCCACCGCACGCTCAGAGCCGAGCTCGACGAGGGACTGACGGTGGTGGACATGTTCGCCCGGCCCACGGTCCGGGAGCTTGCCACCTTCATCACCGCCCGCAGAGAGGCCGAGGCCATCCCGCCGGCGCGGGAAAGCCCGCCGCCGGCATCCGGGCCCGCCTCTGACCAGGCCGCCGCCCGCCGCGCGGCCCGGGCGCTTGCGGCGGAGCTCGCCGGATGACCGCCGCGCAGCACCGGATCGCCGTCGTCGGCCTGGCCTGCCGCTTTCCCGGCGCGCCTGACGCCGAAGCGTACTGGGAGTTGTTGCGGGATGGCCGCGAAGGGCTGACCAGGTTCACCGACGACGAGCTGGCCGCCCGCGGCGTGCCAGGCAGGCTACGGGCACACCCCGGCTTCGTCCCCGTGGGCGGACTCATCGAGGGGCAGGCGGACTTCGACCCCGAGCCGTTCGGGTTCAGCGACGCCGAGGCGGCCCTGCTCGACCCCCAGCAACGCCTCTTCCTCGAATGCTCCTGGCACGCGCTGGAGCACGCCGGTCACGGCGGCGGACGCGGAGCAGGCGCGGTCGGCGTCTTCGCCGGCGCCATGCAGAGCGCCTACCTGGCGAGCAACCTCGCCGGCCGGTGGAACCCGACCGGCGCCGGACGGGACCCGCTCGGCAGCCTGCAGACGGCGATCTCCACCCAGGCCGACTACCTTCCGCTGCAGACGGCCTACCGGCTGAACCTGACAGGTCCCGCGGTGGCGGTGGCATCGAGCTGCTCGACCTCGCTGGTCGCCGTGCACCTGGCCGCGCAGTCGCTGCTGTCCGGCGAGTGCGACACCGCGCTCGCGGGCGGAGTGTCGCTGATCGTGCCGCAGGGCCAGGGGTACGTGCACGTCGCAGGCGGCGTGTACGCGGCGGACGGGACGATCAGGCCGTTCAGCGCGGACGGCACCGGCATCGTCTACACCCAGGGCGCGGGCGTGGTGGTGCTGCGCCGCCTGGACGACGCGCTGGCCGACGGCGACCCGGTTCTCGCCGTGCTGCACGGCTCGGCGGTGAACAACGACGGGGCCGACAAGGCCGGGTTCACCGCGCCGTCGCTGCGAGGCCAGGCTCGGGCGGTGGCCGAAGCGCTCGCGGTGGCCGGTGCGTCGCCGCGCGAGATCGGTCTCGTCGAGGCGCACGGCACCGCCACCGCGCTGGGCGATCCCATCGAGGTGGCCGCGTTGCGGCGGGTGTTCGGCGACACCGGACCGGCGTGGTGTGGGCTCGGCTCGGTGAAGGGCAACATCGGCCACGCGAACTCGGCCGCCGGCATCGCCTCGTTCATCAAGGCCGTCCTGGCTGTACAGCACCGGGTGCTGCCCGCGTCGCTGCACGCCCATCCGCTCAACCCGCTGCTCGGCCTGGAGGGGTCACCGTTCGAGGTGATCGCCGAGACCCGGGAGTGGGACACTCCTTCACTGGCCGGAGTCAGCTCGTTCGGCATCGGCGGGACCAACTGTCACGCCGTGCTCGGGCCGGCCCCGCATCGTCCGCCCCTCCTTGCCGACCCGCGGCCCCAGTTGCTGGCCGTCTCGGCCGCCACACCTGAGGCGGCGGCCGGGACCGCCCGTGCTCTCGTGTCCCGAGCCGAACCCGACGAGGCCGATCTCGCCTACACGCTGGCGAAAGGACGTTCCGAGCTGGTCTACCGGGTCGCGGGCGTGGGCAGGTCCGGGCTGGCTGCGGCGACGCCGGTCAAGGCGGCCGGTCCGCGCCTGGTGTTCGCCTTTCCTGGCGCCGGGAGCGCGTATCCCGGGATGGGCGGCGGGCTCTACCGTGACGAGCCGGTCTTCGCCCAGGCCGTCGACGAGTGCGCGGCGCTGCTGCGCCCGCTGCTGAGCGCCGACGTCCGTGATTGCATGGACCCGGCAATCAACGAGGCGCGCGTCCGCGACCCCGGCTTCGGATTGCCGGCCATCTTCGCCGTGTCGTATGGAGCGGCGCGGCTGCTCACGTCCTGGGGCATTGTGCCCGACGCCTTCGTCGGGCACAGCCTGGGCGAGTGCACGGCCGCGGCGGTGAGTGGCGCGCTGCCGCTGCCCGAGGCCGCCAAGCTGGTCGCCGCCCGCTGCGCCGCCGCCGCAAGAGCCGCCGGTGACGGCTCGATGCTCGCCGTGCCGCTCGGCGAGGACGAGGTACGCGAGCTGCTGTCGCACCATCCCGACCTCGACCTCGCCGCCGTCAACGCCCCGGCCGCCTGCGTGGTGTCCGGGCCCGCAGCGGCCGTCGACCGGCTGGCGGATGAGCTGCGCCGACGTCACATCACGGGCACCCGGTTGCGGGTGGACGCCGCGATGCACTCCCGGCTGATGGAGCCGGAACTGCCTGGACTGGGCGCGGCACTGGCGGGGCTGACGGGCGGCGCCCCCACCGTGCCCGTGTTCAGCACGGTCACCGGCGCCTCGATCGGCGCCGAGTTGGCGCATAGCGGTCACTGGAGGCGGCAACTGCGCGAGCCCGTACGGTTCGCGCAGGCATTGCGGGCGGCACTCGGCTCCGAGGAAGACACCCTGCTCGTGGAGGTCGGGCCGGGAACCACACTGTCCGCCCTCGCCCGCAGGAACAGCCTGCCCGGCCTGCGGTCGGTCCTGGCCACGCTGGTGCCGGACGAGCCGGAGCCGGCGACTGTGCGGCAGGCGGTCGGCGTACTGTGGGCCCACGGCCGGCCCGTGGACCTCGCCGCACTGTCCGCGGCCGGTCGGCGGCGGGTGCACGCGCCCGGATACGCCTTCCAGCGCCGCCGCTTGTGGATCGACCCTCCTCCTTCCGGCACGTCCGTGGAGGTCGATGCGGATGAGCCGCTCCAGGTTCCGGTCTGGAGCCAGGTCCTCCCCGCCGAACCGGAGCCGGTCTCGGCCGGCCGCTGGGCCGTGACCGGGACCGGCGGGTTGGCGGAGGAGCTGCGTGCCCGGCTGGAGGCGGCCGATCTCACGGCTTCCGACGAGCCCTTGACCGGACTGGTCGCGGTGGCGACGGGGGACGGCGATGCGCGGGCCGCCGAGCCGGACGCCGACGCCGTCATCGCTGCCGTGCTCGCGTTCGGTGAGGTCGCATCCGTGGCGGCCGAGCAGGCCGAGCAGCCGTGTCTGCTCTTGGTCACCCGGCATGGCGAGCAGGTCGGTGGCGACGCATCACCCGACCCGGCTCAGGCGGCCGTCCGCGTGCTCCCGCGAGTGCTCGGTCAGGAGCAGCCCGGGTTGCGATGGGCCACGTTCGATCTGGGCAAGCCGGCCGGCCCCGCCGCCGAGGCGGATGCCGTGCTGCGTGAGCTCGGCGCCCTCACGAGCGAAGAAGGGACAGGAACCGAAACCGCACTGCGCGGCGCAACCAGGTGGCGACGTCGCTTGGCGCCTTGGAGCCCAGCCCGCACCGGACGGAGCGCCAAGCGGACCGGCACCGTGCTGATCACCGGTGGGCTTGGGGCGGTCGGGCAGTTGTTCGCCCGGCATCTGGCCGCACGCGGGCATCGGGTGGTCGTCACATCGCGTACGGCGGGTCGCCGGGGAACCGCGCTCGCCGAGGCCGGTGTGGACGTGCGGGCTTGTGACGCCGCCGACCTTGCCGCGACCTCGGCCCTGATCGAGGAACTCTCCGCCGGCGAACCCATTGAGCTCATCGTCCATGCGGCCGGCGTGGTCGCGGGGACACGGCTGGATCCGCTGCGGTCGCTAGACCTCGGCCAAGCGGCCGCGCATGTGCGGGCCAAGGCCGGGGGAGTGCTCGCGCTCAAGGACGCGATCGCCGCGCTGCCGGCGGAGCGCCGTCCCCGGACGGTGCTCCTCATGTCCTCGGTGACCACTCTGGTGGGTGGTGTCGGAATGGGCCCCTACGCGGCGGCCAACGCCGCGATGGACGCGCTCGGCCTCGCGGCGCCCGGCGTCACCCAGTGGGTCAGCGCGGTCTGGGACGGTTGGCGGGTGGCCGAGGACGGTGCCGAGGCCACCGTCGTCCTCGCCGACGCGCTCGACGCGGCCACCGGTACCAACGCGTTGGACCGGCTGCTGGCAGCACGCGAGTCGGGCATTGTGCCCCCGATCGTGTCGGTCGCCGCGACCGATCTCAACCCGCGCATCATCGCGGCAGGGAAGCCGAGACAGATCGTGGCCACCGGCGGCGACGTGGCGCGCCTGTCTCCGGCCGAGCGGGCTGTGACCGAGTTGTGGTCGGAGCTGTTCGGCATCCCGGTGACCGATCCCAACGCCGACTTCTTCGCGCTCGGCGGCCACTCCCTGCTGGGCGTGCGGATGCTGGCCGCGCTGGGCGAACGCTTCGGCGTCCAGCCGGGCATGCGGGACCTGCTGGCCTCACCCACCGTGGCGGGCATCGCCAAGCTGATCGAATCGGCGGGCTCGCAGCCGTACCCGAATCCGGAGATCACGCCGGAGGAGGACGCCGTGGACGGCGACGGCACCTTCGCGATGACACGAGTCCAGCACGCCTACTGGATCGGGCGGGACGGCGGCTACCAGTGGGGGGAGCTGCCCTGCCACTTCTTCCTCGAGTACGACTGCCACGGCCTGGACCTCAACCGCTTCGAGGAGGCGTGGAACCAGGTCGTGGCCCGCCACCCCATGCTCCGTGCCGTGGCGACACCCGAGGGACGGCTGCGCGTGCTGGACAACCTGCCGCGGTACCGAATCCGGGCGCACGACCTGACCTCGACGACGGAGAGCCGCAGGGCGGAACGGCTGGCCGTTCTGCGGGAAAAGCTGTCCACCAAGCCCGGCCCGCCCGACCGCTGGCCGCTGGCACAGATCCAGGCGGCCCGGTTGCCCGGAGACGTGATCAGGCTGTTCATCGGAGTCGACGTGCTCATCTGCGACGCCGCCAGCTGGTGGATCATCGAGTCCGAGCTGCACGCCCTCTACCAGAACCCTGGTGCCCCGCTACCACCGTTGGATCTGCACCCGGCGGCCTGCGCGGCCGCCCTGGAGCGACGGCGTGACGACCGCGCCGCGACCTACTGGCGCGGTCGCCTCGACACGCTCCCTGGCCCGCCCCACCTGCCGGTTCACGACCCGGGCGGGACGCCTCCCAGGTTCGTACGGCGCTCCGCGCGGCTGGCCCGCGAGGAATGGGCGGCACTCAGGGAGGCCTCCGCCCGGCACCGGGTCACCCCGGCGGCGGCGCTGCTGACCGTCTACGCCGACGTACTGGCCCGTTGGTCTGGATCGGCGGGATTCTGCGTGACGCTGACCCTCTTCGACCGTCCGGCCATCCATCCGCACGTCGATCGGGTCGTCGGTGACTTCACCTCCCTGCTGCTGCACGAGGTCCCCGCCGAGCCCGCCGCCGGCTTCGTCGAGCGGGCGGCCGCCACCCAGGCCAGGATGTTCGACGACCTCGACCACCGCGGCTTCTCCGCACTGGATGTGCTCGCGGAGCAGGCCGCAAGGACGGGGGAGGTGCGGCCGGTGCCCGTGGTGTTCACCAGCGCGCTCGGCATCACGGACATGGTGGACGGCGGCGGCAACCTGGAGTGGGCCGGAGAGCAGGTGTACGCGGTCTCGCAGACTCCGCAGACCTGGCTCGACCACCAGGTGCTCGAACACGACGGCGAGCTGCGGCTGCAATGGGACGCGCTGGACGGCGTCCTGCCCGGCGACGAGCTGGAGGCGGCGATCGCCGAGCACGTGGCACGGGTGCGCGAGCTTGCCACGTCGGCCGAGGCATGGACCCGGCCCGAGCCTCCGCTCGCCGTCCCGGCCCTCTCCGACGACGCCGCACCGCCCGCCCACCGCAAACCGGCCCCGCGAGCGGTGGTCGAGGCCGGCCCGGTGCGGGACATCGTGCTGCCGCTGCGCGCCGAGCCGGGCGGAGCGACCCGCCCCACGCTGTACCTCGCCCACCCCTCGGGCGGGGACGTGCTGTGCTACGCCGAGCTGTCCCGGCTGCTGGACCTCCGCGTGGACGTCGTGGCACTGGCCGACCCCGAGCTGGCGGGCGCGTACGGGCCCGGACCCGAGACGGTCGAGGGCATCGCCGAGCAGTACGTGCGGGCGATCGACGCCTCCGGCGGCCCGGGAGCGGGCCCTTGGCTGCTGGGCGGCTGGTCGATGGGCGGCACCGTGGCCCAGGAAATGGCCCGGCTGCTCCACGCCGGCGGCCGGCACACCGCGCTGCTGGCGATGCTCGACTCCAACGATCCCGCGCTCATCCGAGAGGTTCCAGGCAGCGACGCGGCCGAGGTCGAATGGGAGGTGACGGTACGGCACCTGCACGCCCTGGAAGCCTACCTCGGCATCGACCTGAGCATCGGTGACGTACCTGCGGAAGGGCGCATGGCCGCGGTCGCCGACCGGCTGCGCGAGCACCGGCTGCTGGGCCGCGGCGAGAACCTGGCGGGGCGTGTGGCCGTGTTCGCCAGGCACCTGCGGGCGCTGGCCGCCCACACTCCACGGCGGCTGGCCGACCCGGACACGGCCACGTTGCTGATCCGGGCGGAACGGTTGTCACCCCGCAACTCCGGCATCGGGATGGGCGTCGACGACACCCCGCCGGGCCGGCCCGACCTCGGCTGGGGACGCTCCCTGGCCGGGCCCATCGAGGTCGCTGGAGTCGACGCCCATCACTACGGCCTGCTGCACCCTCCTGTGCTGCCCGCCGTGGCCCGGTTGATCAACGCCGCGCTCGACAGGGCGCTGGCGCGACTTTGAGAAAGGTTCCCATGCATTCCCAACTCCGCCGCCGATCGGCGGCGGTCGTCACTGCGGTCACCCTCCTGGCGGGCTGTTCCGGGACCGCGCCCGGCACCGCGTCGACCGGCACCGCTTCCCAGCCGGTCGCCACGGACATCGTGCGCTACGCCGCTCCCGGCTCGCCGTCCAACGCCGTCACCGACCCGCACGGCCTGCTGCCCGGAGAGAGCGACGTGGTCAGGATGGCCCTGACCTATGACGTCCTCACCGTTCCCGGCGCCGACGGCGCCACCAAGCCGCGCCTGGCCACCGAGTGGCGGCCCGACACCACCCTGACCAGGTGGCGCATCACCATCCGTGGCGACGCCACCTTCTCCGACGGTCGCCAGGTCAAGGCGGCCGACGCGCTGTTCTCACTGCGCCGGATGGGCAAGAAGGAGGCGGAGAACTTCGGCCGCATGGCCATGTTCGACCTTGACGCCTCCAAGGCGATCGACGACACCACCTTCGAGCTGACGACCAGGAAGCCCTACGCCGAGGTCGGCAAGGCGCTGGAGGGCGCGACGTTCGTCGTGCCGGAGGGGAGTGACGACTTCGGCAAGCCGGTCCCGGGCTCCGGCCCGTTCCGCCCGACGAACAAGGGCGGGGCACAAGCGGTGGTGTACGAGCGGAACGACACCTGGTGGGGTCCCAAGCCGCCCGCCAAGACCATCGAGGTACGCGCCGTCCCCGATCCGCAGGCGCGCGCCCAGGCGCTGCTGTCCGGCCAGGTCGACCTGGCCGGGGGCGTGCCCGCCACGCTGGCCAAGCAGCAGGAGGGCAACAGCGCGGTACGCCTGCTCCGCCGGCCGGGGGCCACTCTGTACCCGCTGGTCATGCGCATGGACACCAAGCCCTTCGACGACCTCCGGGTACGCGAGGCCGTCCGGCTCGCCCTCGACCGGCAACAGCTCCTGGACACCGTCTTCCTCGGCTACGGTGAAGTCGGCAACGACCTCATCACCCCCAAAGACCCGACCAGCCCGCCGAACCTGGCACAGCCCACCCGCGACCTCGCCCAGGCCAGGAAACTGATGGCGGATGCCGGCCTCGCCGGCGGCGTCGAACTCACGCTGCACACCACCACGGCCTACCCGGGCATGGACAGTGCCGCCACGCTGATCTCCCAGCAACTCGCCGAGATCGGGATGCGGGTGAAGGTGGCCGTGGAGCCGGCCGACACCTACTTCTCCGCCGTCTACGCCCGCAAGCCCTTCTACCTCAGCTACCTGGGCGGCATCCACTTTCTCGATGTGGTGAGAGTGACGCTCACACCCGACTCTCCCACCAACGAGACGGCATGGAAGGACCGTACCTGGTCGGCCGACCTTGACAGGGCCCTGGCCGAGCCGGACGACGCCAAGCGGCGCGGGCTCCTGGGCGATCTGCAGGTCAGGCTCCGCGAGCAGGGTGGTTACGCGATCTGGGCCCTCAGCGATCGGCTCGACCTGGCCAAGGCAGGGCTGAGCGGCGTACCTGAGGGGATCGGCTTCGCCTCGGCGTTCATCGACCAGGTGAGCTTGGACGGCTGAGATGCGCCGGATGCCGTGGCCGGGCCGTGCACTGGCCAAGAGCGTACTGCTGATGGCGGCCGCCTCAGCGGTGATCTTCCTGTGCACGGCGGCGCTGCCGGGGGACGCGGCGGACCTCATCGCTGGCGGTCGTGCCACTCCCGAGGAGCTCGCTCGGCTGAGGGCGGAGCAGGGGCTGGACCGTTCCCTGCACGTCCGCTACCTGGACTGGCTGTCGGGGGTGCTGACCGGAGATCCGGGAGTCTCGCTCATCACCGGGCGGCCGATCGGCGAACTGGTCGCGGAGCGGGCCGGCGTGACGCTCACCCTCACCGTGGCGGCGCTGGCGGTCAGCGTCCCCCTCACGGCGACCCTGGCGTGGGCCGCCGTGAGGGGACCCAGGTGGCTGCGGCCCACGGCGAACGCATTGATCGTGGCGGGCGCGGCACTTCCGCAGACCGTGGTGGCCGCTGCGCTGGTGGCCTGGCTGTCCGCGGCCTGGGGGCTGTTTCCGCCGGTGTCGATGTTGCCCGCCGGAGAACCTCCCTGGAGCCGGCCCGATCTGCTGGTGCTTCCCGTGCTCACGCTCGCGCTGCCGATCGCCGCATATGGTGCCGCCCTGCTCCGCGGGGCGATCGCGGACGTGGTGGTCCGGCCCTATGTGGGTGACGCCGAACTGCGCGGCCTGTCATCGGCCACCATCGCGTTCCGGTACGTGCTGCCGATGATCGCCGCGCCCGCCACCCGCCTCCTTGCCGTGACTCTCGGTGGGCTGGTGGCGGGCGCGGCCGTGGCGGAGACCCTGTTCGGGCTGGCGGGGCTGGGGGAGTTGCTGGTCACCGCCGTCTCCACAAGGGACGTGCCGGTCGTCCAGAGCGTCGCCCTGCTGGCCGCGGCGGTTGTGGTCGCCGGTCTCCTCGCAGCCGACGCTGTCGCCCCACGCCGACCCTCCAAGGCAGCCCGCCCATGAAGCGTGCGAACGGCTCTCTCCTGAAGCGGGCAGGGGGTACGGCGGACGGGTCGATTCCGGCGCGCAGTGCCGAACAGGACGGATCCCCGCCGGCCAAACGCCGTTCGCCTGCCGTATTCGTCTTCGGGGGCTTGTCCGGCGTTGTGCTCCTGGTCGCGCTCGGTGGTGAGGTGATGGCCTGGCACGACCCGGCCGCGATAGTCGCGCCCCCATGGGCGGGGGTCGCATCGGGACTGCCCTTTGGTGCCGATGCGCTGGGCAGGGACGTGCTCGCCAGGGTCCTGGCCGGTGGCCGGGACCTGACCCTGACCTCGCTGGCCGCCGCGTTGACGGCGTCGGCTCTGGGGGTGGCGGGCGGGCTCTGGGTGGGCTGGAGCCGCGGACGGCTCGGGCGCGCCGTCGCCGGGGCCGCCGACCTGCTGCTGGCCCTGCCCCTGCTGTTGCTCGCGCTGCTCGCGGTGGTGGCGTTGCCCGGTCCCGTGGCGGTGATCGCCGGCACCGTTCTGGGCGGCACGCCGCTGACCCTGCGAGTGGTCGCCGACGCCACGGCCGCGGCGAGGCACACGGGCTACGTCGAGGCGGCACTGTCCCGGGGGGAGCCGGGTGGCACCGTACTACTGCGCGAGGTCCTCCCCGCGCACGCCGGGCTCGTCTGCGCGGACCTCGGCCAGCGACTGGTGCTGGCCGTGCAACTCGCCGCCGCGCTCAACGTCCTCGGCTTCGGGCCTGCGCCGCCCGCGCCGGACTGGGCCGCCATGCTCCGCGAGAACCTCCAAGGCCTGGGACTCAACCCGGCGGCGACGATCGCGCCGGCGGTGGCCTTGGCGGTCCTGGCCGGCAGCGTGGCGGCACTCTCCCACTCCCTCGTCGCCCGGGACGGCCTCTCGTGAGCCGGCGCGGCCTCACCGTTCGCGGGCTCACCGTCACTGACAGGGCCGGAACGCTGATCGTCGACCGGCTGGACCTGCGGATCGTACCCGGCGAGGTGCTTGCCCTGGTAGGGCCGTCCGGAGCGGGCAAGACGACCGTGCTGCGGGCCGTACTTGGTGCGCTGCCCTCCGGCCTGACGCATGCGGGCGGGCGGATCGAGTGGCACGGTGCCGCCGTACGAGCCCCACGTCGCTGGCGCCGGCGCACCGTCGGCTTCCTCGGACAGGACCCGGCATCCGCGCTGCATCCCCTGCTGGATGCGCGGGCGGCCGTGCGCGAGGCCCTGCCGAGAGCCGCCCGAACTGGTGGTGCCGAAGAACGGGCGCTCGCCGAGGTCGGCCTGGACCCCGCCGATATCGGTCAACGCCGCCCGCACCAGCTCTCGGGTGGGCAGGCGCAGCGAGTGGCACTCGCCCGCGCTCTGGCGGGCGACCCCGAACTGCTCGTGCTGGACGAGCCGACCAGCGCACTGGACCCGGCCGCGCTCGCACTGGCCCTGGAGCAGGTACGGCGGCGTCGCGGCGACGGCCGGTCAGTGACGCTCGTCGTCTCGCACGACATGAGCGTGGTGAGCGAGCTGGCGGACCACGTTGTACGGCTCGGCCCGGGTAAAGGGAACGATGTCGCACCACGGACGCCGGTCCGTGGTGCGACGACCCGGAAACCGGGAGCGGGCGCCGAGCCGGTGCTGGAGGTGCGTGGGGTGACCGTCGCGCAGCCGCCCGGTGGGCTGCCGCTGCTGTCGGACGTCGACCTCGCGATCTCGCCGGGCGAGACCGTGGCCGTGCTCGGGCCGTCCGGCTCGGGGAAGAGCACACTGTTGCGCGTTTTCGCCGGGCTGCACCCCGCCGAACACGGATGCGCCACCGTAGTCGGGGAACCGCTGCCCTGGGTCGTGACCGAGCGGAGCCCGGCCGCGGTACGGGCTCTGGCCCTGGTGGGGCAGAACCCCCTCGGCGTGCTCAACCCGGCCCGCACCGTCGGGGCGGCACTTGCCCGGCCCTTGCGCACACTACGCGGGCTCAGCCGCAGGGTCGCCCGCGAGGAGGCTCTCCAACTGCTGGCCACCGTCGGGTTGCCGCAGGAGCTGGCGTACCGGTATCCGGCCGCATTGTCGGGCGGTCAACGCCAGCGGGTCGCGCTCGCCAGAGCGCTCGCCGGAGGTCCGGCCGTGTTGCTGGCCGACGAGATCACCGCCGCCTTGGATGCCCGTACCGCCGCACTGGTCTTCGACCTGATCGACATGCTGCGCCACGACTCCGGCCTCGCCGTCCTCGCGGTCACCCATGACCCGGCCGTGGCCGCCCGCGCCGACCGCGTGCTACGGGTCGAAGGAGGCCGGCTGCACCCCGATTCCTGTTCCCATCACGACGACCGGAGGCTCTCTCTTGACGCCCTATGAACCCTTGCTCGCCCATCCATGGATCGCCCGTGTGGACCGTACCGGCACAGGTGGGCTCGTCGTCACGGCCGACCCTGCGGCGCTGGCGGTGCGACATGAGCCAGGACGGCCGCCCGTGCTCGGCGACCTGGTGGCAGAGCACCTCGAACACTGGGGGGAGGTCTACGACTGGACCTACAGCTCCGGCCAGGGCGCACACCGCCCTGACCTCGATCTGTCCGGCTGGCGTGCCACCGACACCGGCCGGCCGTTGCCCGCCGGCCACATGGCCGAATGGGCCGACCGCACCACCGAACTGGTCCTGCGACATCAGCCGTCCCACCTGCTCGAACTCGGCTGCGGAACCGGCATGCTCCTGCACCGTCTCCACCCTCGCCTCAAGGGCTACGTGGGGACCGACATCGCCGAGCACGTCGTGACCCGGCTGAACGGGCTCGGCCTGGACGGCGTCACGGTCGTACGTGCCGCCGCCCACGAGATCAACGGCAGTACCGTGCGTACCGCCGTGGCCCGGCTCGGCGGACGGCCCGACTGCGTTCTGCTCAACTCCGTCACCCAGTGTTTCCCCAGCGTGGAGTACCTGGCGGCCGTACTCCACGACGCCATCGACCTCGTGGCACCGGGAGGGACCGTGGTCGTCGGGGACGTACGCCACTCGGGACTGCTCGACGAACACTGCCGCCTGCTCGAACCCGGATCAGCAGACCGGGCCGCGCAGCGTGCCGTCGCCGACACCGAGCTGCTGTTCGACCCGGCGACCCTCGCCGTCGTGGTCGCGAGCGCGAGCAGGCGGGTCACCATCAGCCTTTTCGCCAAGACCCTCACGATCGACACCGAGCTGAACCGGTACCGGTTCGACGCCGTGCTGCACGTTGAGCCGCCGGATGATCCGCCCGCCACCCTCCAACTGTGGGACCCTTTCAGGCTCGACCCGCTTGCCCAATTGGCCGAGTCGGCCCGCCCCGTGCGGCTGGTCGGCATCCCCAATGGCCTGTTCGAGCCGGGCGCACCGACGGGGGCGAGCCTGCGTGCCGCGTTGGCGGGCACGGAAGGAGCGGTGCTGCTCGACCCGGACGACCCCAAGCGGTTGCAGGTCGCGATCCCGGCCGCGGCAGCCGCCACGCCTCCCGACGCGCTGGTGGGAGTGGGCCGGCCACACGAGCCGCTCGGCGCGTTCGCCCGGGCCCGATTGGCCGAGGTGGCCCGCCGGGAGCTGAGGCGCGCAGAGCTGCCGATCCCAGCGGAATTGACGGCCCAGATCCCCAGCGGCCCCGCGCATGACGCCGTCAGCGTGACGCACGAGGCGGTCAATACCGACCAGGCCGGACGCCTCGCTCTCGCGGGCATGATTCCCGCTGCCAAGCGGACGCCGGAACCGGTGCCCGACGCCGTGCTCGCGCACCTCCCCCAGGCCGTCCGGCGCTTCGACGAGATCGCGCTGCGGGCGCTGACCAGGCTGGTCGCCGATGCCGCGCCTCCCGGCAGACTCCAGACGGCCGAGCAGATCATGGCGACGCTCGGCGTTGCCTCCCGGCACGAATGGATTGTCAGGCGCTGGCTGGAGGTGCTGACGACGGAGGGGCTCGTTCGCAGGGATCCCGGCGGCCGATTCGGGGTCGTGGCCACGGACGCTTCGGTACAGGACGACGAAGCGAGCCTGGATCGCGCCTGCGCCGAGCTGGGGTATCCCGAACAGATGGCGACCTTCTTCCGCACCGCTCTCGCCCGCCTGCCCGAGCTGCTCCGGGACGAGATCATGGCCCAGGCGCTGCTGTTCCCCGACGGGGACCTGCTCACCTCGCTCAGCAAGGACCAGAACAACGTCAGCAACACCTACCTGAACGCCGCCATGGGGCACCTCATGGCACGAGCGGCGGCCACCCGAGCCGAGCCCTTGCGCGTGGTGGAGCTCGGAGGAGGCGCGGGAGGCAGCACTGCCGCAGCCCTGGACGGCCTCGGCGACACCAAGGCGGACTACCTCTTCACCGACGTGTCCAGATTCTTCACGATGGCGGCCGAGGACCGGTTCGGCGACCGGCTCCGCTACGCGCTGCTGGACATCAACGCCGACCTCGTCACTCAGGGAGCCGTACGAGGCGCCGCCGATGTGGTGATCGCCGCCAACGTGCTGCACTGCGCGCGGCATGCCGGACGATCCCTGCGCTGGATCAGGGAACTGCTGGCCCCCGGCGGGCTGGTGGTGGTAACCGAGGCGATCCGCGAGCACTACCTGGTGCTCGCCACCATGCAGTTCCTGCTGTCCCCCAGGGAAGGAGAGCCGCATCTCGGCGTCGGTGACCGTCGCGGCGGAACGGGCCGGGTGTTCCTCACCGGCAGGGAGCTTCCGGCGGAGCTGGCGGACGCGGGACTGCGCCCGATCCTCGAGCTGCCCCGGGCCGATTCCCCGCTGGCCTCGCCCGCCCAGCACCTGTTCGTCGCGGCGCGGCTCTGACCTTCCGGTACGGCGGGCGCGCAGGGCCCGCCGTACCGGAAAGGCGACGTCAGCCCAACGCCACCGGCAACCCCGCACGGAACAATTCCTGCTCCAGCCAGACCGCCGCCCGCACCCCATCGGCCGCGCTCGGCCCCACCAGCGTCACCGGATCCGGCACCGCCTTCAGATGGGCCGCGTCTCCGGCCGCGTAGACACCGGGCACGCTGGTCTTTCCGTACTCGTCCACCTCGACGCACCCGTCGGCCAGCAGCGCGCAACCGAGCTGGACGGCCAGATCGGTGTTGGGCCGGGTGGCCGCACGATGGTAGACGGCCTCGCGCGCCAGCGTCGTCCCGTCCGTGAAGGTCAAGGTCAGCACGTCCAGCTCACCCTCGATGCCCGCCAGTGGTGTCTCAATGACCTGGACGCCGCAGGCCTTGACGGCCGCGGCCACCGGTTCGGGCAAGGCGCTCGGGCCGTTCGTGCACAGCACCACGTCATCGCTGTATCGATCGGCGACATAGGCCGCCAGCATCGCCTCGAAGCCGTTCCCGATGACGGCGAGCACCTTTCCGTTCGTCTCGTAGCCGTGACAGAAGGGGCAGTGATACACGCTCTTGCCCCACCGCTCCGCCAGCCCAGGGATCGCGGCGGGTTCGTCGGTCAGCCCGCTGGCCAGCACCAACCGGGACGCCTCTGCGCGCTCGCCGTCCTCCAGAGTCAGCATGAAGCCGCCGGACCGGCCCTCCGCCGAGCTCACGCGCCCCTGCCTGAGCTCGACCGTCGGATAGGCGCTCACCTCGGTGCGGCCGTCGGCCAGCAACTTGGCGGGAGAACCGCCGTCTCGGCCGAGGAACATGTGCATCTCCGCGGCCGGCGCGTTGCGCGGCCGACCAGCGTCCACCACCAGGACACGGCGCCGCTGCCGGCCCAGCACCAGTGCCGCACTGAGCCCTGCCGGACCACCGCCGACCACGATCACCTCGTACATCACGCGCCTCCTCTGTCGATGCGATACATACCGAGCTCGGCGGGACCGGTGCGGGAAAGCACGAGGCCGTGCTCGTTGAGTTCCTTCTCAAGCCGCTGCTCGTCCAGCACGCACCAGCCGTAGGTCGTCTGCAGGTCGCCGACGAGCCGGTCGTCGTGATAGGTGCGGTAGGTCATGTGCCAGGTGATCCGGTCGGAGCCGGCGGGCTCCGCTCGGCCCCGTCCTTCGTACCTGCGCCGCCCAAGGCGCACGTCGGCGAACCTGGATTCCGGCACCGTCATCGGCTCCGCGGGCGGTTGCAGATTCAGCACCGCCCGCCCGCCGGGGAGGAGCCGCTCGGCGAGCAGGGTCCACATGGCCTGTCGCCCGGCCGCGTCGAAGTGGCCGATGACGTTCAGCGCGACGACGGCGCCCAGCCGGTCTGGCAGCGCCGCCTCAAGCAGGCCCTCCGGCAGCACGGTCACCCGGTTACACAGCTCGGGGCTCTCGCTCACCCGAGCCAGCAGGACGGACCGCAACGCCGCAGACGGCTCGACGGCCACGATCTCGGCCCCGGCCACCGCCGCCGCGATCACCCGCGTACCGTGCCCCCCACCCGCACCCACGTCCACGATCGGGCCGGACACTCCGTGCAGCGCCTGCGCCAGCGGCGGCCCCAGCGCTGCCCAGTGGGGCGCGAGCATCACATCGACGAACTCCGCGGATCGCTCGTATTCGTTGGACACCCTCACCTCTCACCCAAATTGATAATGATTACCATTTTGCGAGACTAGAGAGGACGTCAAGCAACGTCAAGAGTTCAGCTGGGCGCCGCATCCTCCTGGAGAAGATCGTGTCCATGGGCATGCCGTCGCGTCGACGGCCCCGCCAGGCCGGCACACCCTCATGGCCGTCGGAGGCGGGTGGCGATCGTGCTCTGTGGTCCTGCCGGTCGCAGGATTGCCGGCTGGAGGTGCTTTTGCTTCTCGATATTGGGGCTAGCGGACGCCCAGCGTGATCGACACACCATCGTCGAATCCGATGCTGACGCGCAGGGGGCCCGCATCGCCTTTGACGACGCGCACGCCTGAGGGCAGGCCTCCGCACCACTGCTCGACGTCCTCCTGGGTACCTGCGATGTCGAGGCCGACGATGCCAGTAGGCCGGGAGGTGTGCGGTGCGGAAAGTGCGTGCGGTCTTTCCTCGTACGGCACCGGCCAGTGGATGAGTGCGGGCAGCCAGCGCCGGACCATGTTCGGGCCGAAGCCCGCCAAGGTGTACGCCGGATAGCCGGGCCCCTCCTCCGGTATATCGGACACCGACAGGTTGTTCAGGGAGGCCAGGCGACGAAGCGACTCCACGTCTTCGAACCCGACCAGCCACGCGACCGGCACCAGCGGCTCCGGAAACGTGTCCAGGGCCTTCCGCTGGGCTGCCGCGATCGGCGGCAGAGCCGGGTCCGGGACCTCGCCGTTCGGATAATGGATCTCGAGAGACGACCGCCCCAGTGGCACGACCAGATTTGACACACCGAAGCCGGGTATCACCCGTCCCCGCGCGACTGCGAGTCCGTGTGTGCTTAAGGCTTGCACTGCCTGCTCCCGGCTCCGAGCGGCCAGCACTA
Organism: Nonomuraea solani; assembly: GCF_900108335.1. Classification (GTDB taxonomy): domain Bacteria; phylum Actinomycetota; class Actinomycetes; order Streptosporangiales; family Streptosporangiaceae; genus Nonomuraea; species Nonomuraea solani. Next base: position 9,553 of record NZ_FNVT01000005.1, on the reverse strand, counting down.
CATGGTCGATTTCCACATGATCCCCTTCTTCGTCGTGGTGATGAAAACCGTTGTCATTATCATGATGGTCAGCGCCCGCGCGATCAAGACCATAGACAAGATCGGTATCGAGGTCGCCGCAGCCAGTGGAAGGCCACCACGCCCGATCGCGTCCCGATCAACGTGAACGGCCGCGAGTTGCTCGTGCCCCGCCGCCCGCCTGTGGGGCTCAATAATTGGATTCGCCGTTTGGCCTGCTGGTCCTTGGTGGTGTCAAATGGCGACCCGGTACTCGTTGATGAGGCCACCGAGGATGGTTCTGCGGTGGACGCGATGGCTGGCCAGGTCGACTGGCCATGGCGGTCCGGCTTCAGCTTGGGATGGGCTCAACTGCCCGATACCGCGGTGGGGCCGGGCACTGTTGTAATGCTCCAGGTACCTGGTGAGAGTCCGGCGCAGGTGTTGCTCGTTGAGGATGAGCGTGCGGTCGAGGAGTTCGCGGCGTAGGGTGCCGATCATTCTCTCGCAGTGTGCGTTGGCTTTCGGGGCTTGTGGCGGGCTCTTGAGGACGCGCAGGCCCGCGTCGGCGAAGACCGTGTCGAAGGCAACGGTGAACTGGCCGGCACGGTCGCGGATCAGGAACTTGATGTTTGTCGTGTCGGTGTCCATGAGGAAGTTGCGGACGGCCTGGGTGGTCCATTCGCCCGTGGGGTTGGCGGTGACACCGAGCAGGTGGGCGCGGCGGCTGTGGTGTTCGAGCAGGACCAGGGCGTATAGGCGTTTGAGGTTGATGGTGTCGACGTGTAGGAAGTCGACGGCGACGATGTGCTCGGCCTGGGCGGTCAGGAACTGCTTCCACGTTGGCCCGCTGCGGCGCGGGGCGGGGCGGGGTCGATCCCGGCATGGTTCAGGATGTTCCACACGGTGGAAGCGGCGATCTTGTGACCGAGGCGGGTCAGTTCGCCGTGGATCCGCCTGTGCCCCCAAGTGGGGTTGTCGGCGGCCATGCGCAGCACCCGGGTCTTGACCGCAGCCGCGGTGGGCGGCCTCCCGGGACGGCGCCGCCGGCTGTTGTCCCACTTGTTCGCCACGAGCTTGCGGTGCCAGGTCAGCAGGGTAGCCGGGGAGATCGAGAAGATCTTCGCCCAGCGGCGTCGGGGTATCAGAGACGAGAGCGCCGCCAACCACAGGCGATCGGCCGGCTCATGGCGCACCCGTGGGACCTGACGGCGCAGAACCGCGTTCTCGTGCCTGAGCACCAGCAATTCCGCCTCCTTGGAGACGTCACTGCGAAACAACAGCGCGGGCAGAGACAGCAGACGTCGAGTGACGGCGTACACCGTGGACAAGAGCACGCACGATGATCCCAGGTAACCCGAACCTGTCGCCCACTGTCCCAGGAACGCCCGGCCCGACCAGGTGATGAACCCCGGCGCTGGCGACGAATCGTGTTCTTGAGCCCCACAGGGTATCCGCGTCGACACCTGCCTGGTGCCCGATGCCGTCGTTCCGCCCATTACGACTCCCTGCTGGCCAAGATCATCGCCTGGGCGCCCACCCGTGATCGCGCGATCCGACGGCTCAATCGTGCCCTCGGCGAGTTCCGGTGCGGCGGCCTGACCACCAACACGGCCTTCCTGCGGCAGGTCCTGGCCGGCAGCGCGTTCCGTTCGGGCACGCACCGTCTCGGCCTGATCGAGTCGCTGCTTGAACGCGATGGCCGGTAGGCCCGCCTGCGTTGAGCGAGTGTTCCACAGCGTGGAACGTCTTGTTGCCGGGCGGCCCGGGCCCGCCCGAGCGTGGACAGGTCACAGCTGCGGAAGGACGAGATGAAAATCCCCATGGCGGCCTTGTTCCCGGGGCAGGGCGCGTATTTTCCTGGTGCACTGGCGGAGGTCGTCCGCGACTTCGCCGATGTACGGGTGGTGCTCGAACGCGTTGACGGCGTGATCCAGGAATACGAAGGCGATCCGGTCCTGCCGCTGCTGACGGAAACAGAAGGCCCGAGCCTCGAGGACCTGGCGGAAGACCCCGGCCGACTCTCGCTGGCCATCTTCGCCACCTCGATCGGGCTGTTCGAGTTCCTGCGAACTGAAGGCATCCGGTTTGATCTGCTCATCGGGCACAGCGTCGGTGAGATCGCGGCGCTGACGGCGGCGGGAAGTCTGACCGTTGAGGACGCCACCCGGCTGCTCTGGGAGCGCGATGTGGCGTTGCGCACGGCACGGCCGCCTGCGGGCGGCATGGTCGCGCTCGCGACGAATGCCCGGCGCGCCGAGCATGTCCGTGGGGCGGTGGACGACGCGTCGGTGGTGATCGCCGCGTACAACGCCCCGCGACAGACGGTCCTGTCGGGAGCGGACGGAGGGCTGGCCGCGCTGGAGCGGGTGGCCGAGGCGCTGGGGGTGAGCAGCCGCCGACTGGCGGCTCCGTACCCCTACCACAACGCCGTTCTGGGTGGCGCCTCCCGGCGTTTCGGTGAGGCTCTCGCCGACGTCAAGACGCATGTTCCCGCATGCCGGGTCCACTCGCCGATCCTGGGGCGGGAAGTGGTGGACGAGGCGGACGCGCGGGAGGTGCTGGCCCGCCACCTGATCTGGCCCGTACGGTTCCTGCGCGCCGTCCGTGACGTTCACGCGGGAGGCATGGACGCGTTCGTTGAGTGTGGCGCGCGCGGGGCACTCACCGGACTGGCCGAGCAGTCACTCCCGGCGGACGTGCGGACGGTGGCACCATTGGCACGTCGGGTCGGCCCGGAGGACATACGGGCCGCCTTCGACTCCTGGACGAACGGCGCGGCGCCCAAGCGGCCGATCGCGGAGCCGAGTACGGAGCGGCCGCCGCAGCAAGAGCCACGGCAAGAGCCACGGGAAGAGCCGCAGGGCGAGGCGCGACCCGAGGCCGACGCGCCGGCCCCTCCCGCCGACGATGACCTCCTCGCCGAGTTGCAGAAGCTGTACGCCGAGGTCGTCGGATACCCGCCCGAGGTGTTCACCGAAGACGCCCAGCTCGAAGCCGAGCTCGGCATCGACTCACTGCGGCAGACCCGGCTGCTCACCAAGGTCGCCGAGAAGTACGACGTCCCGGGACCTGACTCCGGAGGCCGGCTCAGCGACTACCCGACCCTGCGCCACATCGCCGAGGCCGTGCGGGAGGCGCGCGCCCAATGACTCGGGAAACGAGCATCGCCGTGGTCGGCATGGGAGTCGTGGCTCCGGGCGCGAGCGATCCCGAGGAACTGTGGGACGTGCTCCGCGGCGGCCGGAGCATGATCGGCGAACCGGGGAGGAGCCGCCTCGATTTGGGCCCGTTCTGGTCCTTCGACCCCGACGCCGAGGACCGCGTCCACACGGTCCAGGCGGGATACATCAACCATTTCACGCCCCATCGCCGGCTGGCCGAGGAAATTCGCGAGGGGGACTGGGACGGCGGCACCGACCGCGTCGCCACCTGGCTCCGCCACTGCGCCCTGCAGGCGCTCGAAGGCGTGAAACAGGAACCGGGCGACCGCGTGCAGGCCGCCGTCGCCCTGTCCGCGGACACGATCCAGCATCTGGAGTCGGCGACCGTACGGCACGGCATGCGGCGGCGGCTCGCGGACGCGCTCTCGCCGCAAGACGCCACGATGGCGCTGCCCGCGATCGCCCGCGAACTCGACCGCCACTACCGCCCGGCGATGTCGGACCGGCCGACACACCTGCCCGACGACGTCTGGCGGCGGGCCATCGCCGGCCTGCTGCCCGGCGAATGCGAGATGGCGGTGCTCACGGCGACGTGCGCCTCGGGACTGATGGGGATGGGCACCGCGATCCAGGCCCTGCGTTCGGGCACCTGCGACCTCGCCCTCTGCGGAGCCGCTCAGGAACTGACCCCCCGTAGCCTGATCGCGATGGCCAAGGCGGGTGTGCTCTCCGGCAAAGCCAGGGTACGCGCGTTCGATCACGAAGCCGACGGCACCGCCTTTGGCGAGGGAGCGGGATGCCTCGTCCTCAAGACCCTGGAGCGCGCCCAGCGGGACGGCGACTCGATCCTCGGCGTTCTCGCCGGCTACGGAGCCGCCTCCGACGGGCGCGGGAAGTCGGCGGGCGCGCCGAACCCCGTGGGCCAGTGCCGGGCGATCGAGCGCGCATGGCGGACTGCGGGTGTCGAGAGCCGCGATGTCGGCCTGATCGTCTGCCACGCGACCGGCACCCTGGCCGGTGATCCGGTGGAGCTGGAGGCGCTGGCGAGCCTGTTCACCGATGACCGGCGTCATCCCGTGGTCGGCAACAAGCCGATGCTCAGCCATCTCGGCACCGCCGCCGGCATGGTGTCGGTGCTGCACGCCCTGCTCGCCCTGCGCCACGAGGTCATCCCCGCGCAGCCGTTCTTCACCGAGTTGCCCGGCCATGTGGAATTGCCCGCCTCGCTGTACGTCCCCACCGAGGACATCGCCTGGCCGGCCGGCGGCCCGGAGCCCAGGATCGCGGGCGTCTCGTCCTTCGGACTGGGCGGGTCGAACACCCACCTCATGGTCAGCGACAGACCCACACAGACCGCGCCGGAAGACCGCCCGCAGCAGGAGGACGACATCGTCCTGGTGGACTGGACCGCATGCTTTCCCGGCGGCGCCGGCCGCGACGCGGTCGAAGCCTGGCTGCGTGGTACGGCCGAGCCGCCGGAGCCGGAGTTCGGCGAAGACTATCCGATGCCGGGATTCGAAGAGCTCCGCATCCCGCCCCCGGTCCTTCAGGAGATGGACCGCACCGAACTGACCGCGCTGCGCATGACAGGCGACCTGGCCTCCCGCCTGGGCGAGGCGTGGGACGACCTCCGTGACAGGACCTCGATCGCGGTGGCGCACCTCGGCCAGATGCGTGCCGCCACGCTCAGCACCCTGCGCTGCTACCTGCCCGACTGCCAAGGCGCACTGGCGTCCGCGGAGGTGCCGCGGCCCGACGCGATCCACCGCGCCTACCAGATCGTCCGCGACGACCTGCGGGCGAACGCCCCCGAGGTGACGGCGGACACGCTGCGGATGACCGTCGTCGCCAGCTTGATCGGCGGCTGGATAGCCAACTACTTCGACATCCACGGCCCGCACATGGCGGTGGAGACGGGCTGGGACGCCGGACTGTCCGCGCTGCGCCTGGCCGAGCAGCAGCTGCGCCACGGTGAGGCCGACGCCGCGCTCGTCTGCGGGGTGGCCACCAATTCCACCCCGGAGTTCACGGCGATCGTGAAGCACGAGCTGCCCCCCGGTGCCCGGCTGGCGGAAGGGGGAGTGCTGCTGGCGCTCACCCGCCGTTCCGTCGCGGAACAACACCGGTTGCGGCCGCTCGCCACGATCAGCACGCGGCCGGGCACCGAGGGGATGACAGCTCAAGAACTCGCGCCGTTGTGCGGTCTCGGACGGGTCTATCCCGGTATGGACGGCCTGCTGGCGCTCCTGGGTGCGGCGGACCAGGTCGAGATCGCCCCTGTTCGGTCCGACTGTCCCGCGGTCACCGTGTCGCCCGAGCACCCGGAGATCGTCGTACGCAAACGCATGACGTACACGGACCTCACCGATGAGATCGCCCCCAGGACGCGGCCACTGACGCCCGCCCTGCCGGACGGCACCCTCGTCATCGCCGACGTGGAGTCGGCCGAGCGCCTGGACCTCCCCGAGAGGTCCGCCGTGGTGACCCCTCGCGACGGGATCGAGGCCGTGACCGAGGGACGTCCGCCGTTCGACGTCCGCCACGTCCGGGTCGTCGCGGACTTGGGCTCCCACGGCAGGCCGGAGCACGACTGGGGCCCCGACCTGCGAGATCTCCACGATCTGGCCTTCGCCGCGATGCGAGCTCACCTGTCCGCCGAGCTCAGCTACGCGGTCCTGATGATCGACGCAGTCCGCGACGGCCGGCCCCATCCCTGGACCGGGCTTTTCACCGGCCTCATCAAGACTCTGCCTCTGGAGGTGCCGGGCGCCCGCTGCTGGGCCGTGCTCAGCGACACCACCGACCTGGCCACCGGGCTGGCGCAATTGGAGGAGGAGTCCGCCTATGAGGTGCCGCTCGACGTCGTGGTACGCGCCGGCGACCGGCGTCTCGGCTACGCGCTGGCGGCACTCGATCCGCCCGCCCACCGGGAATCGCCGATCACTCGTGACAGCGTGGTCGTCGCCGTCGGCGGCGGCACCGGCGTGGCCGCCGAGTTGATGAAGGCCCTGGCCGGGCGCCACGCGCCCATCTGCTACCTGATCGGCCGCACTCCCGCTCCGCAGGATGGCGGGCCGGCCGTGCCCGATCGCCCGGCGTACATCGCGCGGGAGCGGCGGTCCCGGCCCGAGGCGCCGGTGCCCGACCTGGTGGCCGAACATCAGAAGCTCAGCCGTCAGGCGACGATAGCGGCGAACGTCGCCGCGATGGCGCGCCACAGCGGCCCCGACCGGGTGCGGTACGTATCCTGCGACATCACCGCCGGCGACGCACTGAACGCCGTGATCGACACCATCTGCGACGAACACGGCCAGGTCGATCTGCTGCTGAACGCCGCCTCGGTGGCGAACCAGGCAATGATCGAGAAGAAGGACCTGGCCGACTTCCAGCGAGGACGTGACACGAAGGTCCTCGGCTACCTGAACCTGCGCAGCGCGTTCGAGGACAGGCCGCCGCGGCTGTGGGCCAACCTCGCCTCGGCTCTCGGGTTCATGGGCTGGCCCGGTGAGATCGACTACGTCGTGGCCAACGACTTCCTGGCCGCAGCGGCCTACTGGTCGGCCAACGACACCGAGTTCACCCTCGACTGGACCACCTGGGACGGCGTGGGCATCGCCGGCGAACCGGTGCTGCAGGAGGCCCTGCGCTCGCTCGGCATCACCGCGTTCATGACCGTGGCCGAAGGCGTCACCCGCTTCTTCGAAGCGATCGAGGATTCCCGGCGGCCGCCGGTCATCGTCCATCTGCCGGAGGACGAACGGAAATGGCTGGCAGAGCGGGCCCCGCGACTGCCGTACCCCGGCCCCGGGCAACCGGCCGAAACATTCGAACGGACGCTCAGCCTCGACGACGGCGGCTGCCTCGCCCACCACATCATTCAAGGACGGGCACTGGCGCCGATCTCCGCGTCGCTGGACATGGCCTTCGACGCCGCCGCCACGATGATGCCCGGCATGGTGCCGACTGGCATCCGGAAGCTGCAAGCGCAGGCGCCCATCATTCTGACGCCGCAACGACCGCAGCGGCTGACACTCACGCTGTCCGCGCTCGGACACGATGACCTCGAGCACGATGACCTCGAGCACGATGACCTCGAACACGGCGAACAAGCCCGGCTGCACGCGCGCATCACCTCCGACATCAGGCATCCCGCGACGAACGAGATCCTCGACCGGCGGCTGCACACCGAGTTCGACCTGCTGATGGCCGAGCGGAGGCCGGAACCGCCCCGCTGGCAGCCGCCTGACCCGCCACCACAACACGAAATCCCGAACCCTCTGCTCCGCCCCAACCCGGTCGCGTACGTGACAGGACCACTGGCCTGCACGACCGGCCACCGCGCCGACGACGCAGGTGCCGCCTCATCGATCGAACCACGCGACCGCGGCTGCGGCGTGCACCGGCTTCCCTGCCGGCTGTTCCACGGCGTGTTCGAACTCGCCAACGTCGTCCGCACGAGCGATGAACACGTACCCCTTCTGGTGCTGCAGAGCGCCGAGGAAATCGACCTGTTCACCGGCCGCACCGATGACGACATCTTCAGCGACGGACCGGTCCGGGCCTTCGCCGACCCCGTGGGGCCGGGCAGCATCATGGTGGGCGTGGACGCCGACGGTTCCGTACTGCTGAGAGCACGCGGCATCCGCGCGGCCATCCTCGGTCATTTCGACCTCGCGTCCGGCGAATTCCACGAATACACCGGCCCGGACTACCCCACCTGCGATTCCGAACTGCGCTGACGACGGCGCTGATCCTGGACGCCGACCGTTCGACGCCTCCTTCTTCGGCATCTCCCGGCGGATGGCCGCCTGGACCGACCCGCAGCAGCGCATGCTCCTGGAACTGGCCTGGCGCCCCGTCGAGGACGCCGCCGTGAACCCGGAGAGCCGGAAGGGACGGCCCGTCTCGGTCTTCGCCGGCACGTGCATAACTGATTACCGGGAACGGGTAGGCTCCGCGGGGGCCGTGGACAGCGGCGCGCTGCCGGGAGCACCGACCACCTTCGTGCCATGATGACCAGACCGGGCCGCTGACGAACTGGACGATGGGCAGGACGGCGAGTCTCCGGTGCTGGACGAGAGCATGGGTTCTTGGCAGGGCCGAGGCACCCTCTCCATGTCCGGCCTGATGTCAATTGTGCAGTGAGCGGCTTGATCACGACTTGCCCAGACACGAAACGCATCATTAGCCGGGCTACCCGCCGCGTCTTCTCTCCTCACCTTCTAACGATCACCTTTATGGTCTGACTTGATGGGTCCCCACAAGGTCCCCACAGCCGATGCTTGGAATGCTCAGCCAGGTGGAGTCAACGCGAGCGGGCTCGCTCAAAGCAGCGGACTGTACTGCGGAAACCCTGAAAAGGCGGTACCTGCGCAGCGATCGGCTTGAACAGCCTTTGACCCGGTGGCAGGCGAAACCCGGGCAAGGGATCCCGCCAGAGCCTTCGGCATGGTATTCCCTTGATCTTTTGGCGGGTCTGGCTTGGCAAACCGGCCCAAACCGGGTTCGGAACGCCCGGCCATGTGCCGGACCGAAGAGCAGCCACTGAAAATCGAGAAAGTGCAGGTCGGGTGGGGTATGGAGTGGTAGGGCGCCCGGGGCTCGAACCCGGAACCTACGGATTATGAGTCGGTTCCCTCGGTGTCGCTCAATGTCGCGGAGTGACACTTTCTATCGCTGTGGACGGAATTCTCCCCGCCGTCGTGTCGGGAAGTGATCACGGATGCCGTGCTGTATCGCGTACACGCGAGCAACCGCCGAGCAACCATGTGTTCTTGACCATCGCCAATATGTACCGTTTGCCCCTTTCTCGACACGGCTATGTGCCGTGATGAGGCCTCGACACCCACGGCAGCCGAACGCAGACGAGCAACCCCCGAGCAGTCATGAGTTCAAAGCTCCTTGGGGAACCCGGTTACGCGGGAGAATCCTGAGGGGTCGGGCAGTCGCCTCGCGGGCTGTTGGGAGGACGTAGGCCGCGCGTCGTCGCAGGGCAGCTGCTGTGGCTCCGAAGGGAGGGTTAACGTGACCGTGCCAGTGGCTGAGCAACGCAAGCTTCTCCAGCGTTCTGGGGGAGTCTGCGCGTTTCCCGGGTGTCCCTCTGTGCCAAGCTCAAGTGAGACAAACAGGGACTAAGTTCCTTAACTGATATGAGCAGGGCGAGAACGGGTACGACGCGCAGTGACCATGAGCAGCCACGACCTTCAACACGGAGACGGTCCCCGAGGCGACCGGCCCAAGCGGCGGCACTTCGCCACCGAGTACAAGCTGCGGATCGTCGCGGAGTACGAAGCCGCCCCCGAGGGTGAAAAGGGCCGGGTGCTGCGCCGGGAAGGCCTCTACAGCACGAGCATCGATCTGTGGCGGCGCCAGCGTGACAACGGCGACCTGAC
>NZ_FNVT01000009.1 GCF_900108335.1 Nonomuraea solani | reverse complement strand
CCCGGCCGGTTCGCCTCTCTGGCTGACGCCCGAGCCTTCTGCCAGCGGTTTTTCGGCTACTACAACCACGAGCACTATCACGCGGGAGTCGGGCTGCACACCCCGTTCACCGTGCACATGGGCATCGCCCACGCCATCCAGGACAAGCGGGCCGAAACCATCGAACGCTTCCGCTCGGCCAACCCCCACCGGTTCACCCGCACGCCCCGGCTCCCCAAGATCCCGCAGGTCGCCTATATCAACCAGCCGGAAGAAGCCGCCTAGCGATCAGACCAGCCCACTCCCTGTCGCATTTGACTTGACACCTTCCGTGTCGCCGGGCACTAACCGCCGAGCCAAGCGTGGTCGATCAGATCGCTTCGCTAGGCGAGATCGCGCACATCGTGGGAGACAGCCCGAACGGACCCCGTGGCGTCTCGCCTCTCACCCCTGAGGAACGCAACCGCTGCGATAACCTCATCCTGCTGTGCAGCCACCATCACCAACTCATCGACTCCCAGCCGAAGACCTGGACAGTCGATCGGCTCTTGGCCATGAAACAGGCACACGAGCAGCGAGTGCTGCGACGCCTCGGAGCGATTGACGCAGTCACCACAGCCGGCACCAGCGGCGAACCCGTGAACAGCGATTACCTGGACTGGTTCGTGCGCGTTGGTGACGCCTTGCCCAGGGTCTGCGACGTGACCAACCGCGCCGTTCTTGGAATCCATGCTGCGAGACCACTCCCGAGGCAGGCCAGCGAAGAGCTCTCGCCTGAACTCCCGACCTACATCCCACGAGACATCGATGCAGAATTGCGCAGGTGCCTCGAAGGTGCCCGCAGCGGCGGAGGCTTTGCAGTCCTGCTCGGTGCCGCAACCGCAGGCAAGACGCGCAGCGCCTTCGAAGCGATTCGCGCAGTGCTGCCGGAGTGGGGCTTCATCCTGCCGCCGTCTCCTGACGACCTGGCTTCTTTGATCGACTCTGGGATCCCGCTCGGTCGTTGTGTGATCTGGCTTGACCGTCTCGCTGGCTTTCTCGAATCCGGGCGTCTCTCAAGCGGCACGGTGCGAAGGCTCCTGGGGAACACGCAAGAGCCAATCGTTTTGATCGGCACTCTGTGGTCCACTGACTATGAACGTTTCCACGAACTAGCCAGCGCCAGCGGGATAATGAGCACGAGTGGAGAGGCGCGGGCCGTTCTCAGCTTGGCGCAGCTTATCGATCTCCCCGAGCGTTTCTCAGACTCGGAAGCTGCCCGAACTCTCCAGATCGCCCTCGTCGATCCACGTGTCAAGGAGGCGGCGGCCGTTAGCGACGGCGCACCCCCAGCAGTGTTGGCATGCGCACCGGAGCTGCTTCGCCGCCGGGCGGCTCCCGGCAACGCGATGGGAGCGGCAGTGATCACAGCTGCTGTGGAGGCCCGATTCTGCGGCCACCCTGACGTGATTCCACCCAGCTTGCTCCAACACCTTGCAGAGGAATATCTGACGCCAGCTCAGCGCGCGCTTGCGGAACCAGACTGGTTCGCCTCGGCAATTAGCTGGGCTTGCAGGCCCGTACTCGGCGAGGTGGCCCTCATGTCTCCATCAGCTCTCAAGGTCGGCGAACTGGATGGCTACGCTGTCTCAGACGTGCTCGTCTACCACGAATCCAAAAAGTGGAGCACGGCCAGGCGCGTGCCGGACACTCCATGGGACATCCTCGTCGCCGAGACGGACTTGGACGCCTGCGCCCAAGTAGGAATGCGAGCGATGATGTACGGCCTCGCGCAGTACGTCATCCCTGCTCTGACGCGTGTAGCCGATGCTGGGGATGAGGATGCCCTCTTCGCCCTCGCCATGGCGCATTACGATCAGGGTGACCTGGAGTCGGCCCGGACATGGTTCCTGAAGGCACACGATGTTGGACATGTTGCTGCGGCCGGGATGCTGGCCGTCGTCCACAAGGACCTGGGTGACCTGGATGGCGCGAGGTCATGGCTGCGGCGCGGAGCCGAAGCCGGAGATCCTGGTGCGATGGCCGGCTGGGGAAGTGAACTTGAGGACGACGACGACCTGGACTCCGCACGTTACTGGTACGAACGATCCGCTCAAGCTCCAAACGGCTATGGTTCGCTCTTTCTAGGAACATTCCTGCGGAATCACGGAGACTTGGAAGGCGCGCGCGATTGGTTCCGAAAGGCAGCCGATCACGCCCAAGCCGAGGCTGCCTACGTCCTGCCCCACCTCCTAGCCGGTGACGGCGACCAAGACGCGCCGGGAAGAAAGATCCGTCAGACCTATCTCAATAACTTCGCCGATGCCGCTACCAGGCTTGGCGAGGTACATCGCGCCTTGGGCGAGTCGGACACGGCCTACACGTGGCTGAACCAAGCCGCTGGGCTCGGCAACATCCAGGCCATGGCTCAACTTGGGGCGATGCTGTGGGAGCTCGGCAGATACGACGAGGCCGTTCGCTGGCTTGAACCGGCCGCCGACGCCGGGGTCCACGACGCCATGTTCTTCCTCGCCCTCATCATCGACGACCGCGGTGACACGGCATGTGCAGGGGCATGGCTGGCTAAAGCCGCCGTCGGCGGCGCCTCGTACGCGATGGGCCGGTTCGCACTTCACCTGCTCGAACATGGAGACATCGATGAGGCAACGAGTTGGGCGCGACGAGCCCATGAGGCTGGCGATCCTCTTATCGAGCAGGCCTTCGCGGCGATCTCCGAACGCATGCGCCAAACTGAGGAAAGGCCCCAATCCACTAACAGCACGGGCGATATCCACTGGACGCCGTTTGAACACCCATGCGGATGTGTCATCGACTGGGGCTGGTCAAGCCAAGAGGCTGATCCGCGTTCCTTTATCGTGTGGTGCACGTACGTCATCAATGAGGTCTGCCCGTGGCACGCTGAGGGTTCAACAATCGCCCCAGAGGCACGGAATTCGATGGTTTTCCTGCGGTGGCGCGCTGAGCAGGGCGGCTTCTTTGCCCGCGAGGCAACGGGCCACGATGTTGAACTTGGGTGCAGCCTAACTGAAAGTTTGCGGACTCTTATCGGACAAATCGCATCCGCCACCGATAATTCGATTGACGTAGAGATCCCGGCGGCCTACAGCGCGGCGCTCAGGCGCCATGGCTTCGATCCTCGCTCCGCATGGTTCGAGCAGCAGTTGACCGACATAATCCTCAACCGCGGGGAGTCGGAATTGGAGCCGCTGCTTCGTACTCTGAAATCCCGCGGAGACCCGGAACGATAGCCAGAGCCGTGCCTGTGCTGTGCCAATACTCGTGCATGGTGGTTGACCTGCGGTTTATTTTCGCTCCTCGTGTGCTTCCGCCTGTTGTATCTGATCTCCGTCCGGGTGGTGGGCCGGCTGGTCCTGCTGACCCGCGACGATGCCTTCAAAGACGTGGAAATCCCGGTGCTGCGGCATGAGGTGGCGGTGCTGCGCCGCCAGGTGACTCATCCGCGGCTGGAATGGGCCGACCGTGCGCCTGCCGAAAATTACATCCATGCAGGTCAAGCGGCATGTGAGTCCTCGTGGAGGACGCCGCCGAGCCGGTCTCGTCGGCGTACGTTCAGGTTGATGATTCGCCTGGGATCCGTGATCGGGTCCGGCACGGAACGCAGCGGCGCGGCTTGGTCCAGGGCTTGGTGGGCGCGGTGCTGGTTGTAGAAGCGTTCGTGCTCGCGTAGGGCGTGCCGCAGGTGGTGTTCGTTCCATACGAGGCAGCGGTCGAGGAGATCGCGGCAGGACTGCACCCACCGCTCCAGGATCGAGTTCATCCGCGGCATCCGGATGCCGGTGAGCACCGTCTTGATGCCGGCCTCGGCGAGGATCTCGTCCATGAGGGCAGGGGACTTTCCATCCCGATCTCGAAGCAGAAAGCGCGCCCGGCAGCCCGCATCGTCCAGGTCCATCACCAGGTTCTTTATCGCCTGGGCGACCCACTTTGCGGTGGTGCCGAGCACACGGATGCGCCTGGTGGCGTGCTCGATGACGGCCAGGATGTACTGGCGCTGGCCGTTCAGGGTGATGGTCTCGAGGAAATCGCAGGCCGGCAGGGTGTCGGCTTGCGAGCGCAGGAAGTCGGCCCCATGTGGTGGAGGCCCGCTCGGGCGCCGGATCATGCCCTGCCTGCTTGAGGATCTCCCATACCGTGGAGGGTGCCACCTTGATACTCAGCGTGGTGAGCTCGCCGTGGACCCGCCGGTAGCCCCAGCTCGGGTTTTCCCGAGCAAAGGCGCAGGATGAGAGTGCGGATGGAGCGGACCGTGGGCGGGCGGCCGGCCCGCTTCGGCTTGCAGGTACGGGCGTGACGTCGTTTCGTCAGATCGCGGTGCCGGCGCAGGTCGGTGTCCGGCTGGACGAGGAGCCGCAGCCGGCGCAGGACCTGGCGGGGCAGCGAGGTCAGGTGCGCGGCGAGAAAGGCCCGATCCTCGGGTGCGAATCTCACTCCAATGTCAGCGCCGAGCTGGCGTTCAAGGACGGTGATCTGGTGACGCAGGACGAGAATCTCCGCGTCCTTGTCCCGATCGCCCACGGGGAGCAACCGCAGCGCGGTAAAAGCGTTCGTGACCTCGCTCTGCGCACGCGCGGAGACCCCAGGAACAATCTTCCCGCCCTGTCCCGGGCGGAGCCCGGGTGCCGGGTTCGCGCGCACCCGGCCTGGCCGTCTACGCGCCATGCGCCTTTCGTCGGTTCGACGTCATAGCAGACATCCTTCCAAAGAAAGCCGCAACGATCAACGCGATCCCATCGAGCGTGACCCGCAGCCGCCCACCTGATCAACCCTCACATCTTCACCTGCGATGGCCATCGCCGCCGGCGTGGCTGCGGTCCAGGCTGGCCCACCGGCTCGACGCCGACGGCCAGCCGATCGTGCCGTGGCCGTCGCACGCCCGCGCCGAGACGGCCGCCCAGCGCCGCCCAGCAGCGCGTTCTCGCCGGCCGCGCCGACGCCACCGGCCCACGCCGCCCAAGCGCGGGGTCTGCTGATCGCGACGAGCCCGTTGGGAGGTGGCCGATGCCCACCCGACAGCGCAACCCCTGCACCACCCTCGGCTGCGCCGAGCTCACCAGCGGCGGCCACTGCCCCACCTGCGCCGTCCAGGCCGAGCAGCAGCGCGGCACCGCCGCCGACCGCGGTTATGACAGCGCTCACCGCAACCGCTTCCGCCGCACGGTGTCCCGGCCGGGGATCGCCCGCGCGGTATCCGCTTTCGCCGTCGGAACCCACAACGAACTCCTTGCCGCGGGCGGCCACGCCCGATACTGGCGCCAGCGCAGCAGGGCGGCCGAATGGAGGCTGGTCCGTCATCCATAACACGGCGCCACGGGGGCCAGCGGTAGGTCCGCCGAGCGCGAGCGCGGTCTACGGTGGCGGCAGGCTTGACCCCGGAGGTCCGCATGAAGCCTGTCCGCCTGGCCGCCATGACGGTGGCCGCCGTGCTCGTCGTCACCGTCTCGCCCGCCCCCGTCTCGGCCCTTTCCGTCCCGGCCGCCCCCAACTTGGCGGCATCCGGCGTCATCCGGGGCGGTGACGCCTTCGTCGTCAGGAACAAGGGGCGGTGCATCGTCGGGTTCACCGCACGGCGCGGCGCCACCGGCGGGTTCGTCACCGCCGGGTCGTGCGGGCAGCGGGGAGACGTCGCCCTGACCGGCTACGGCGGCACCCCGATCGGCGTCTTTGAGGCATCCTCCTATCCGGGCGACGACTTCGCGTGGGTGTCCCTGTATCCCGGCTGGACGCCGCACGGCGTCGTCGCCGGTCTCGGCGTCGAACGCCCGGTGCGCGGCGCGGCGGTCGCGCCGATCGGGTCGCCGGTCTGCCAGGGCAGCCCGGTCACCGGCTGGCGGTGCGGCGTCGTCCAGCAGCGCAACACCACCATCACCCATCCCGGCGGTACCGTCACCGGTCTGGTGCGGACGAGCGTGTGCGCCGAGCCGGGCACATCGGGCGCGCCGTTCCTCGCCGGCGACCAGGCCCAGGGCCTAACCTCCGGCGCCTCCGGCGCGTCCTGCGTCACCCGCGGCATCACGTACTTCCAGCCGCTCCAGGAAGCCCTGTCGGCCTTCGGGCTCACGCTGGTCACGAGCTGAGCCAGATCCTGCGCGACTCCCGGCCGGCGGCGTTTCCGGACGAGTACGGCGGGCTGCTGTGAGCCCGCAGCGGCCAGCACGTCGTGACTGATGGGCTGGGGAGAAGGCCACCATCGGGCGCAGCCTAGGGCGGGTACGGCGACTCCGCTACGGTGTTGCGCGTCGGCCGCACCCTCAACGACAGCCAATTCGCGACCCGGAGCGCCGCGCACGACTTGATACCGACCTGCCCGGGTCCGCAGCGCGGCACTGCTGCGCACCGCCATTAGACATGCACCCGACGCTGTCTCCTGAACTTGGGCGCGTTGCGTCTTCGCGATCGATCGCTGGCGGGCCCATTCCGCGGAGGCCGCTTCGCACTCGTGTGTCGAAGCGGCCGGTCCCACGGAGAGCAGTTCAGCCGCACGCTGAACCCATCACACAATCGGTCCCTACCCCGCCGGACATACCCAAGCGTCCTGATAGACCGCCTTTGGGCAAGGCTTAACGTGCCGCGGCCCCCGCGCGATTAGCCCGCCACGAAATCTACGTTGTAAAGGCGGGGGGCTGGGTTTGACAATCCGTCTTGCCTCTTAAAGGAACGGGCTTCGCCCGTACATCCTCCAACAACCTCCCGTTCTTCCCGTCCAGAGCAAGCGCCCTGGCCGATCATGGCCTGTCGTCCCTGGTGGGAGCCGGTTGCCGTGGGTGGGGCTTCTGCGTGCGGCAGCCTGGTGAGCACGGGCGAGCTCGGCCAGGGCTTGCAGCAGGGTGGCGGCTCAGCTCTGGTGGCCCATCGTCGACTGCTGGATCGGCAGGCATGGGGCGGGGCCGAACGGCTCCCACCGTTGCACGAGGGTCTGCCGCACCCCTTGGTCGAGCTGGGCCGCCACAGGTGTCTCCCCTCGTAGCAGCGCCATTCGGTGTCCGGGCTCGATCTCCCTGCTGCAGGGCAGGGCGAGGACCACGTCCTGTGGGCGGTCGCCGAGACCTTGCTCGTCAAGGCGTTCGATGCGTAGTCGCTGATGCGTTCGCAGCGCAGGCCCGGCCGGTCGCGCCGGCGGCAAGTGAGGCCAGGTAGCCGCAGGTGGCGGTGTCGAAGGCGGCGCCGTTCAGGCGGGACAGCAGCTGTCCTAGGGTACTGGCGGCCAGTCTGGGCGTGCCGGGTAGCCCGGCGCGGGCGCGCAGGCCTGGGTCGTATCCGGCGATGATGCGGGTGATCTTCGCCAGGGATGTCGCGCCGCCGAGCACGGCGAGCAGGGATAAGGCCAGCAGCGGGCCGAGCCGGTAGCGGCGTCCTCGGCGGCTGCGCGGGTCGGGCACGGCGTCCAGCGCCTCGGCCAGGGCCGGACGATCGAACGGATCGGTCAGCGGGTCGGCGGTGATGTGCTCCATGTAGTGGGAGAGCACGTCGATCGGGGATGATGGCACGCGAACGCGGCCCCTGTTCTTGATCGACTGGCTAGACACCGACGATCATCAGGGGCCGCGTTCTTCATGTACGCCCCTGGGGCCGCCCTCAACGATCCGGCCTGGTCGAGCCCGCGTAGGTCCTACCAGCCGAGAACGCTTCGGCCCTGGCGACGCTGTTGCCGGGACTGGTGCGGCCGGCGCCCGTTGTATCGGTGAAGGTCCATGTACGCGCCACCATGTGGCGATGCCAGTGCAGGATCGTGGCTGGGGTGACCGGGAATACACCCGCCCACCGGCGGCGGTGGATCAGCCGCGACTATGCCGCAAGCCAGAGCCGGTCGGCGTGACCCCACCGCGGCGGCCACCGAGTTGACGGCGGAGCACCTGGTTCTCGTGGCGAAGCACCGGCAGCTCAACGTCCTTGGACGGATCAGATCGGACCAGCACCGTCAGCAGGCCGAACAGGCGCCTCACCAACCGGTGGACCAGCGATAACACCACCTTGCGATGGTCGCAGCCGCCGCTCTGATCGCGCAGCAGAACCCACCTCAGAGCACGAAATCGTGTTTTCGAGCGGGACACCATGGGCTGCGCGATCGCCGATTGTCCGGCAGACACGGAAAGCCCCATGAGATGCCCTCCTTTGGCCCTGGTCTCTTAGTTTTCCGCCGCTGACACTGAGCCTGGCCAATATGCGAGGTTTCCAGGCTGGGATGCCTGTCCAATCCTGCTCATTAATTTTGGAGGCATGGTGTGTGTCGACGTCCGGGTGCCCTGCTCGTGGGATTGACGGCCGTGTTCGCCGGCCTGTCGCCACTGACGGCTCCGCCGGGCATCGCGGCTACGGTCACGGTGGCTTCGCCGGCCTCCGCTGACGACGATCCAGTGGGCTCGGCGCCCTGGGCGGCCGCCGAAGCGCGGCGGACCGGCAAGCGGGTCGCGGCGACGCTGGAGCAGTCCGAGGTGCGTGATGTCTACGCCAACCCGGACGGATTGTTCACGGCTGAGCTGCGGATCACCCCGGTACGCGTGCGGCGCGGCTCGGACTGGGTGCCGGTGGGCACGACGCTGCGGCAGCGTGCCGACGGCGGAGTGGAGCCGGGGGCGACCACGGTCTCCGTCACCTTCTCCGGAGGTGGGGACCAGCCGCTGGTGCGGTTCGGGCAGGACAAGAGACGGATCGAGCTGCGCTGGCCGGCGCCGCTGCCGAAGCCGGTGCTGACCGGGGACACCGCGACCTACCCCGAGGTCCTGCCCGGCGTCGACCTGCGGATGAGGGCGACGGCGCAGGGCTTCGGCAAAGTGCTGGTGGTCGAGGACAGGACCGCCGCGGCGAACCCCAAGCTGGCCGAACTGACCTTCGACCTGGCCACCGAGGGTGTGAAGGTGCGCGGCGAAGGCCACGGGGACTTCGGCGTCTACGACGAGAAGAACAAGCTCGCCTTCGGCTTCGGCGCGCCGATGGCGTGGGACTCGACACCGGCGAACGCCAGGCGCGCGGTGGGCGGCCTGGAAATCGCCGGGAGCACTTTGGTGCTGAGGCCGGACTTGAAACTGCTGACCGATCCGGCGACGCGATTCCCGGTGTACATCGATCCCTTTGTCGAGGCGGGCCGGACGGGGATGGCGATGGTGCTGTCCGGCCAACACGACCAGGAGTACTGGGGCGGTGACAACGAGAAAGTGGCGAAGGTCGGCTACTGCGGCTGGGACTTCTGCAATGGCATCGCCCGCTCCTCTTTCCAGTACGACGCCGCCTTCCTGGCGGGTAAGCACGTACAGCAGGCGAAGTTCAACATCTTCGAGCATTACTCGCCGTCATGCACGAGGACGGACGTGGTGGCTTTCGGGACCGACCCGGTCAGCGCGGCCACCACCCGGGACAACCAGCCGTACAAGGAGTCAGAGGGGCCTCAGCAGGTTCAGCTCACCACCCAGAACGTGGCCTGGGGCTACAGCGCTTCCTGTCCGGGTGCCTGGGTGGGGTTCGATGCCACGGCGGCGGTTGAGAAGGGGGTGAAATCACACAACGGCGCCACAGCGATCACGCTGAGGGCCGGCAACGAGGGCGACAAGAGGGACTACTTCCTGGCCCTCAACTGCGGCACCCACGCCAGCGCCACGGCACGACCGGAGGCGCATTGCCGTCTCGGCACCCTGTCGATGGTCCAGTTGCCCTGCACCACCGCACTGATGATGGGCCGAGCCGGCACTGACACCTTCACCTCCACCGATGCCGCGTGTGAGGACAAGACGGTCGTACGGAGGCTCGGCTACCTCTGGACCAGCCCGCCGCAGGACGTGACCGGGGCACCGGGCGCGGTCGGCGCCGAGCTGTTCGACTCGCTCGACCGCGACTGCGAAGGCCAGGAGCCGGATCGCTCCCTGGGCTTCGTCATCACCGGCCTGTGACCCAGGAAGGAATCTCGAGTTCCATGCGTCGTACCCGTTGGCAGTTGTGCTCGATCACGATGCTGACCTGCTTATTCATCATGCTGATGGCCAGTACGCCGGCCGGCGCGACACCGGCGCAGATCGTGGACGCCATGGCCTTGGAAAGACCGGTCAAGCCGAGCAAACCGGACGAGGTCGAACCGGTGCCGGGCGAAGACTTCGTGCCCGCGGCCGCCCGGCCCGACCCCGAGGCGGCGCCTGACCATGTGCCGCCCGCGAGGGCTGATTGGCCGGAGGCGGGCGCCGCCGAGGTCGAGCTGTCCGCGCCTGTGGCGGGTCGCTCCGCGAAAGCGGCCAAGGCCGAGGCCGGGTCGCTGCCCGTGTGGGTGGCGGCGACTGCGCGGCCGGGGCCGGCGCGGGTCAAGATCGAGGTGCGAGACCGAGCCACCGCCGAGAAGGCGGGCGTGGCCGGGCTGCTGGTCTCGGTCCGGCGCACCGACGGCAAGGCCGGCCGGAGCCCGGTGATGATCACCGTCGACTATTCGGCCTTCAAGGACGCGTACGGTGGCGACTGGGCATCGCGCCTGCGGCTCGCACCCGCCCCGGGCGAGCAGACCCCGGTCACCGCCGTACGCAACGACGTCAAGGCGGGCACGGTCTCGGCCCAGGTGTCCGTCGGGGACGCGCCGAGCACGCTGGCGCTGGCCGCGGCGGCCGACGGGTCGAAGGGCGACTACAAGGCGACCTCGCTGGCGCCGTCCGGCATGTGGCAGGTCTCCACCCAGAGCGGGGACTTCTCCTGGTCGTACCCGATGGACACGCCGCCGGTGCCGGGCGAGCTGGAGCCGGACCTGGCGCTGTCCTACTCCTCCAGCGCGGTAGACGGGCGCACGGTGTCCACCAACAACCAGCCGTCGTGGGTGGGGGAGGGGTGGAACCTGTCGCCCGGCTTCATCGAACGCTCCTACAAGGGCTGCGCGGACGATCTGGGCGGTAACAACGGCACGACCAAGACCGGCGACCTGTGCTGGGAGACCGACAACGCCACGATGGCGTTCGGCGAGCAGTCGGGCCGGTTGATCTTCGAGAACGACGTGTGGCGGCCGCAGGCCGATGACGGCACCCGGGTGGAGCGTGCGGTCCGCAATGATCCGCAGGTCAACGGCGACGACGACGGCGAGTACTGGAAAGTCACGACCACTGATGGCACGCAGTACTTCTTCGGCCTGAACCGGCTGCCGGGCTCGGGCACCACGCAGTCGACGTGGACGGTGCCGGTGTACGGCAATGACACCGGCGAGCCGTGTCGCGCGGCCACGTTCGCGGCGTCCGCCTGCCAGCAGGCCTACCGATGGAACCTCGACTACGTGGTCGACGCGCACGGCAACTCGATGAGCTACTTCTACACTCCCGAGAGCAACAAGTACGCCCAGAACATGGGCCAGACCACCGGCACGTATGTCCGCGGCGGCACGCTGGCGCGGATCGAGTACGGCACCAGGGCGGGCGCCGAGTCCGCGGGTTCCGCGCCCGCACGGGTGGTGTTCGGACCGGCGGATCGTTGCGTGCCGGGCTCGACCTGCGCCACGCACAACGACGCCAATATCTGGCCGGATGTTCCGTGGGACACCGAGTGCACGACCGCGACGTGCGGGACCAAGTACTCGCCGACCTTCTGGTCCACCCAGCGACTGGCCAAGATCACGACCCAGATCTCGACCGGGAACGGGAACTACCGCAGCGTCGACCAGTGGGATCTCGCCCACACCTACCCTCCGGCCAATGACGGCAGCGGCGACAAAGCGCTGTGGCTGAACGGCATCACGCACACCGGCCTGGCCGGTACGGCGATCACGCTTCCCGCGGTGACGTTCGACGCCACGATGCTGCCGAACCGGGTCAACGCGGCGGACGACGGCCTGCCGCCGCTGAACAAGCCCCGGCTGACGAAGATCACCTCCGAGTCGGGTGGTGCGATCGACGTCACGTACGCGCGGCCGGACTGCGCCTCTGGCACCCGGCCGGTCCCAGAGACCAACACCAAGAGGTGCTTCCCGCAGCGTTGGGCGATGCCGCCGGCGACCGAGCCGGTCAACGACTGGTTCCACAAGTACGTGGTGGCCAGGGTGACCCAGGACGACCAGGTGGGCGACGCCAAGGACATGGTGACGAACTACGACTACGACACCGCCAAGGGTGGTGCCTGGGCCTATGACGACAATCCGCTGACCGAGGAGAAGAAGCGGACCTGGTCGGAGTGGCGAGGTTATGACAAGGTCACAGTCCGCCAAGGCGACCCGGCCAACGACGAGAACAAGCCCGAGTCCAAGACCGAGTACTTGTACTTCCGCGGAATGCACGGTGACAGGCTCAACCCCACGGGTGGCACGAAGCCGGTGGAGTACACCGACTCCACCGGCGCCACGGTGGCCGACGTGGAGCCGCTGGCGGGCTTCCAGCGTCAGGAGATCACCTATGACGGCGCCACCCCGCTGACCACCGGGTACAGCGACCCATGGATCCGGCTGACGGCCACTCAGGGCGGCTTCAAGGCGCATCAGGTGGAGGTCAAGCGGCGCGAGATCCGGGAGCGGCGCAGCAGCACGACCTTCCGCACCACCCAGGTGGAGACCACCTACGACGAGTACGGCAACGCCACGCAGGTCAATGACTTCGGCGACATTGCCGGGACCGGCGACGACCAGTGCACCATCACCACGTACGTGCACGACGCCGCCAAGATGCTGGTGACGTTCCCGAGCACCACCAAGACGGTCGGGGTGGCCTGCGGGAAGACCCCTTCGTACCCAGATGACGCCATCTCCGACACCAAGATCTCGTACGACGGCCAGGACTTCGGCAAGGCGCCGCTGAAGGGGGACGTGACCAAGAGCGAGGTGGCCAAGAGCTACACCGGCGCGACCGCGACCTACATGGTGCAGAGCACCGCGAGCTTCGACGACCTCGGCCGGGTCAAGGAGACGAAGGACGCGCTCAACCGGACCACCACCACGTCCTACGCCGAGACCAACGGCCTGACCACCGCGGCCACGGTGACCAAGGTGGCGGCACCGGAGAATCACGTCGAGACCACGACCATCGATCCGGCGCGGGGTCACCCGACCAAGCAGGTGGACGCCGCCGGGAGGGCGACGTCGCTGATCTACGACGCCCTCGGGCGCCTGACGAAGGTGTACAAGCCTGGCCGTACCGAGGCCAACGGCGATCCCCACGTCCGCTACGACTACGGCGTGAACCGTACCGGCGGCCCGAACTGGATCCGCACCAGGACCCTGCGGGCCAACGGCAACCTCGTCGACACCTACGAGTTGTTCGACGGTTTCCAACGCCCCCGGCAGACCCAGCAGCCCAGCCCGGGCGGTGGCCGGATCCTGACCGACAGCCAGTACGACACGCGCGGCCTGGTCAGCGTCAACCGCCCCGTCTACCACGCCACCGGCGACCCCGGAACCACGCTGTACTCGCTGACCAGCACGGAAGCCGGCAAGCTCCCACCCGCGACCGTGACCACGTACGACGGGGCGGAACGCAAGACCGCGGAGATCTACTTCGAGCACAACAGCGAGCGGTGGCGGACCACGACCTCCTACAGTGCCGACTGGGTCAGCGAGATACCGCCCGAGGGCGGGACCGTGACCACCAAGTGGATCGACGCCCGCGACCGGATGACCGCTCTGGTGCAGTACCGCGGCCGTACGCTGACCAGCCCGAACGATGTCACCCGCTACGGCTACACCAAGGCGGGCCAGTTGGCCACGGTCACCGACGCGGCTCTCAACGTGTGGCGCTACCACTATGACGCGCTGGGCCGCAGGATCAGGGCCGAGGACCCGGACAGGGGCGTCTCGACCATGACCTACGACGACGCCGGCCAGTTGAAGAGCGTCACCGACGCCCGCGGCAAGACCATCGTGTCCCTGTACGACGATCTCGGTCGCGTGGCGCAGACCCGGCTCGGCTCGGAGACCGGCACCCTGCTGACCAAGAACGTCTACGACACGCTGGCCAAAGGCGCCTTGACCTCCTCGACCCGGTACGTCAACGGGCAGGCCTACAGCCAGGAGGTCACCGGCTACGACACGGGCGGACGCCCGCAAGGCACGTCGGTGACCATCCCTGCGGCGGAGAACCAGCTCGCCGGAACGTACACGACGAGCTTGACCTACCGCGTGGACGGCAGCCTGGCCACGAAAGCGCTCCCCGAACTGGGCGACCTCCCCGCCGAGACGATCGTCTACGACTACAACGACCTCGGCCGATCCAAAACGATGACCGGCAAGCTGACCTACGTCACCGACACCACGTACACCGCCCTCGGCGAGACCGCCCAGATGGAGCTCGGCACCACGGACAAGCGGCTATGGCGTACCACCAACTACGAGGAAGGCACGCGCCGCCTCACCGAGAGCCTCACCGAACGCGACAAGACCGACAACGGCGCTGGGACCGTCGTCAACGACCTCACCTATGACTACGACTTCGCCGGCAACGTCACACGCATCACCGACCGCACCGCGGGCTCGCAGAAGGACAGCCAGTGCTTCACCGTCGACTACCTGCGCCGCGTCACCGCCGCCTGGACCCAGGACACCGACACCTGCGCGGCCACCCCGTCCGCCTCGCTCGTAGGCGGCCCCGCACCCTACTGGCACCAGTACGACTATGACGCGATCGGCAACCGCAAGACCAAGACCGTCAAAGGCCTGGCCGGCGCCGCCGACACCGTAACCGGCTACTCCTACCCCAACTCCGGCGCCGGCGCGGTCCGGCCCCACGCGGTGGCCAACACGACCACCAACTCCACCACGATGGCCTACGGCTACGACGCCTCGGGCAACACGATCTCCCGGCCCGGACCCACCGGCCTGCAGACCCTCACCTGGAACGACGAAGGTCTCCTGGCATCCATCACCGCCGCCGGGAAGACCACCTCGTACGTCTACGACGCGATCGGCCAGCAGTTGATCCGACGCGACCCCGGCGCGACGACCTTGTTCGCCGGTGAGGGCGAACTCCGCCTGAACACCGCCACCGGCTCCACCACCGGAACCCGCTACTACGACGGTCTGGGCACCCGCACGGGCGACGGCTTCACCTGGACGGTCGACGACCACCACGGAACCTCCCAGCTCGCCATCGACGCCCAGAGCCTGGCCACGACCACCCGGCGCATGGACCTGTTCGGCAACCTCCGCGGCACCAACAGCGAATGGCCCGCCGGCAGCCGAGGATTCGTCAGCGGTACGGCCAACCCGGAGACCGGGCTGACCCGGCTCGGCGCCCGCGAATACGACCCGATGACGGGCAAGTTCCTCTCGGCCGACCCGGTCATCGACCCGTTCGATCCGCAACAGATGAACGCCTACGCCTACAGCAACAACAACCCCGCCACCATGACCGACCCCGATGGGCTGAGATACAACTCCCGCGACAACAGCCTCAAGAAGGCGCTGCGCGCTTCCGGTAACAAGCACAAGAAGAGGACGAAGCAGCTCACCAAGGCGCTGCGGAAGAGCGGCAAGGAGTTCAACAAGCGGCGCAACGCCCTGAACAAGAGGGCCGCCCGTGCCATACGTGCTTCGTTTAAGAAAGACCCGTACTGGGAGCCCAATGAACCGCCCAAGGAGGGCTCTCGGCCCTGGTGGGGCTGGTGGGACACCAAGATCGATGCCTCAAACTGGGACTGGGATCTCGGCAAGCTGTTCAGAAGTCTGGACTGGCTGAAAATCCTCCGAAACTTCGCGGATTCGATCCGTCCCGGGCTGGAGGCTTTATGGAACAACCGAGGAAAGATTCTGGGCACCCTCGGGTTCATCCTGAGCGTGGCATGTGCCGCTTGCCGGGCAGTAGTGGCCGGCCTCACCCTTATCGGAATCGCGGACGGCCTCATCTCATGCGGCTTCAAGCGGGACATGGCCACCTGTGGGGGAGCAGCGATAAGCATACTGACCGCCGGGCTCGGTGTTCGTTTCGGCTCTTCCGAGCTCGGATTCGACAGTGAACTCGGTGAGGCGGCCGTCGCCTCAGTTGATCTGGCGCTGGCCTGGGGCGGAGACCTGCTCTTCGGGGAAGAAGAAAACTGGCACGGAACAGGCGGCAAGCTGGACACTCGGCCGCTAAAGGAGATATGCGAAAAAATTAAATGCGGGCATTCCGGCTAGTAGAGGATACGGCTTGTCGATGTACGACTCACCGCTTTCCCGGTCATCGCCGACCAGGATGATAAACTGGAACGCCCCATCAAGCTCAAGGGCGGGGAATACGGCTGGTGGACCTACGTCACCCCAACACCATCCCTCGCCGCCTCGGCGAAGGATGGTACACGTGGACGGACGAACTCTTCACGTGGACCGGTTCGTACTGGCGCTATTCGACACTTACGCCCGATAATCCTGAGCGGTATCCCGTCGACGTCTCCTGCGAGTTTTCTCTGCCTTCCAGCGGGACGTATACGTGGGGTTCCGGTCTCGATCCGCACTTCTCAAGCAGGTTGATTCAGAAAGAAGCTCCATGCAGTCGACACTGACGGGCACACTGGGCCCTGGCGCCAGGGGCGCGCTGGCAGGCGCCGACCCGTGAGGCGATCACCCAAGCCCGCCCAGCGCCTGGGAACTGGGCCAAGATGGCTTGCCGCGGCGATCACCGGCGCCGTCAGCAAGGTACCCGGGATCAGCACATGGGTGCAGGCTCGCCGATGGGAGGGCAGGCCGACGGTGGGCGCGGGTTGGCCGGCTCGGTGGACCCCGGCACCGCGCCGAGGGGACTCGGTTCCTGTCCAGGGGACGACGCATCGATGTGGGGGGAGTCAGAAGCGCCGGCCGTGTCCGTTGGCACAGGTGCAGGAGTGGACTCGCTGGCCGGCATCGAGGCCGTTGTGAGTGTCGGGGTTGCAACCGGCGCCGGAGTGAGTGCTGGAGTGAGGGCAGGGGTGGCCGCCGGGCTCGGGGACGGGCTTACCGAGGGAGTGGTCACCGTTCGCATCGGACGAGCGGGGACGTCGGATGCTGCGTCCTTGTCCCTGTCGGCCGCCGGTTTGGTGGGCGCGGCCTTGCGAGCGGGCTTGCCGGTGAGCTGCTCGGCCACGGTACGGTCGGCTACGGTCTGGTAGGTCAGGATGCCGCCCATGCTGATGGCGAACACCAGCCCAGCGGCTATGGCCACTCTGGCCCACGGCAGCCTCCTGCGCGGTGCCTCCTCTACCGATGCCACCAGGTTGGGCGATCCGCCGATCACCGTCGTCGCGGCGGCGTGCCCGCGCTGGGCGCTCACCGTGTGCCGCTTGACCTTCTCACCGGTGCGTTCGAGGTAGTGCGCGTACACGGCGGTGCCCACCGTGGTGCCGACACTTACCAGCGCCGCGCCGATCACGGTGCCGGCCACCCCGAGATACGAGGCCGCGACCGCGGCGGTCGCTGCGGCCAGCGCGCTGCCCGCGATCTGTGGCCCGGTCAACTCGAACTTCCGCTGAACGTCGCCCATCCCGGCCCCAATCCCCTTCTTGATCCATCATTCATTCAGCGAGAAGCCTTGCCCGTACACAGCCGGACGACGGCGACGACAACGCACTGCAACACCGCCGATCACCGCGGACACGAGTCCCTGATAGCCGACGCAACTCTCTGGCCTGACGATCGTCACCCCCACGCATGACCTCGGGCTTAGGAGCGCCAGCGCGCCCGATGGGCCCCAGCACTCGCCCGGCGTGACCCGTGGCCCCGTCAACCAGCGACGACGTCAAGCAGCCGACCGCCGAGGCGGAACCCGCAGCCTTCCTCGCGACAACTCACACGGCGAGTCCGCCCAAGGCCCCACGGTCATGCTTATGCAACCCGGTCCGGCCAGGGCGAAGCCATCAGCCACCTCGCCCCGAACCGCTCCGAGCCCCGCATCGATCGACTCGACGAATCGGCCGTACTCGCTACCGGCCCACCCCCATACACGGCGAGGGATCCGTCAATGCCGGTCAGCGCCGCCCTACCGACTATGCGACCACCAGCGCCGTCCGACGGCGCCCTGCGCGAGGAGCCAGCGCTGTCGCGCCTGCGCGGCCAGGTCACGCATGACAGCAGCACCGTACGGATGACGGCGCAGCAACGAGCAGAGCTCCGCGCCGGCCAGGCCCAGCAGAGCCAGAAGAAGAGTGATTTCCAGGGCCGAGACGGCCGCGATTCCGAAGACGATTGCCGTGATCACTGGGACGACTCCAGCCGCCCGCCGGGCGGCGTTATTGATGGGTTTAAGGCGGTCATCGAGGGGTCCGTTGGGATGAGTCTAGGTTCGTCATCAGCCCTCACCCCAGCGACCCACCGCCGAATGGGCAGAGCTTTGCCATCCCGCGCCCCACCTTTGGCGGCCGGACGGGTTTGCCGCGATGACCCGCGTGCTCACTCCACTCGCCTCAACCAACCGGCGGCGACGCTGAGACCAGCGATCTTGCGGGCGTGGACGAACTCCGCCGGGCTCCCGCCAAGCGGCGCGACGAACACCGGCCCGCACGGATCGTGGACATGCGCCGGACAGCGGCAGGCATCACCGCCACAGCACGTGCTTTCGGGCATAGACCCAGCGAGGGACGGCGCCGCCATCCGATGCGCGCCCTCTGACCGCCTGGACCGCATCCGCCGATTCATGAAGGAAAGGTCGAGCATCTCCGACCGCCTTTGCGAAGGAGGTTCTCAACGGCGCCGGCAACGGGATCGGGGCGGGGCCGTGCTCATTGAGCTCGGCCGGATATCCCGCCATGCTCGGGGGACGGCGGGATGAGCGCCTAACCCTTGTGACGCCAGATCAGACAGCCTTTCTCCACGCTGCCGCCCGGCGCGCTCCCTCTCGCCCCCCAGCACCGTTACCACTTCCAGCCGTTTCAAGAACGGCTCCACCTGGGGTGTTCACGAAGGGGATTGGCCTGGAGCGGAGCAGGTACTCACAAGATCGCTTCCCGCACTGGATGCAGCGCCCGTGTCAGGGCTCGCCACTCAGTGCTTCAGCTTGTTGAGGGCGATGGTCTGAGCGGTGGGCGGAGGCTTGATGGTGAGCTTGATTCCCCAGTCCGAGTAGCGGACATCCTTGACGAAGCCGAACCAGCCCTGGCCATCGGTGGCGCCCTTCCACTTCTCGCCTTCCGGCTCCCGCCACTTGGACCAGGCCCGGCGTACGAGGCCGTCCTGGCCGATCCACAGCCGCCAATCGATTTCCCAGTCGGCGTGTTCATTCTCCATGGTGCCGTCGCGCAGCTCCGGTCTGACATTCCATAGCTGACGGAACGAGATCGATCCTTCGCGGAGCGTCGTGGGCGATCCGTCGTAGGTATCCGAGGCTTTGGTGGTCGTCGTGGTCGCCAGGACGGCTGCGAGCACGTCCGGCTTGTCCAAACGCAGGTATCCCGTCTCCAGGCGCAGTACGCAGGGATGCTTGAAGGTGACCCACTTCTTGCCGTTCCGCGGCTTGTCTTTCGGGTCGTACTCCCACAGGCGTTTGCCGATGCAGAGATCGCGAACGCCTGCCTCCCCCAACTGGTAATGCCACAGGTCGGTCGCCACCACCTTGCCATCACCGAATCCGACGACGCCCTTCGTCGGCTTGAAGCGCTCCCAGCCTAGGAATGGGCCCGAGTTGAACGTACTGTATTCGGTGATCCGCACGCCGTGTCCTTTGACCAACTGGCGCTGAATCGCCGCGACCGGGTCGCCGGCCTTGGCCGCGCCGACGGCGGGGACACCGAGGAGGGCTAACCCCGTCACGGTGAGCGTCAGGAACGTCGTCCATCGCCTCATCAGTGATGCTTCTCCTCGCATGGGGTCCGGCACTCGTCGACACGGGCCGAAACGGCGATCTTCGCATGCGTTGGTCTCGCCGCGATTACAGCAGCAGCCGGCCGCACTCGAGCCCACAGATCCACCATCGTCAGTGGATCACCCACTCGTTCCTCGGGATCCGCTCATGGTCATCGGCCCATGCCTCGCTGAGAAGGCGTTCACGTGTGAGCCCCACCCGCATCGGAGGGAGCACTACCTTGATCGCTTCCCGCATGGAGAGTGATCGTTTCCCGACCTCCGCCGAGGCCCCTCTGCACGACTCGGACGCGGTAGGGCCTGGGGGTGATGTCAGGCAAGTTCCGGCGCGCCGCCATGCTCAGGCGAGTAGTAGTGCGCGATGGACGCGTACGAGGGCATCGACTGCAGGTGCCGAGGTTCTAGACGGACGCCGGTACGGTGCTCGGCAAGGGCGAGTGCGGCCGGGAGGTGGCGGTCGATGAACCCGTCGCCGGGATCCTGGTAGCCGGGGATCATGTTGAGATACTCGCCGTCGAGAAGTTGGTCGTCCGGGTGGCGGGTGGGGCTGTAACTGCGGTACATGGGATCGAACCTGGCGCGAACTCGGCCGTCGGCGGCGTAGAGGAAGGTGGTCTTCCAGTTGACGTTGCGCTTGACGCCGGCGATGACCGCACCGGCCGACAGATCACGAACCACGTCTCGCATGATGCCCGCGTAGCCACCCCATTCGATCATGACGGATCCCCCCGATGCAGCGCCCACCTCGATGCCGCCCGGGCCGATGTAGTCGGGGTCGTCCATGGCCCGAAGGCGACGCAGCACCTCCTCCGGATCAAGCGCCTTGGCGAAGGTGAAGCAGAAGCCGGAGTCGAAGCGGTAATCGAACTCCTCCAGCCAGCGATAGTCATCGGCCGTCACGCTGCTCATAGCCATCTCCTTCGTCGGCAGCCGCCATCATTCCGCAACAGCCGACGGGATCACGTGGCCCTTCAGATCGTGGCGAGGGACGTACTCCACCGTCAGGGCGATAAACGCCGAAGGGCTCAACGGCCGTCTCAAGGGCCACGACCTCGACCTGAGTGACCCAAAGAGCCGGCTCACCCACGGCCTCGTCGCCCAGACCATCCTGGTCGCGCTGCTCGTCACCGTCGCCAACGACCACTTCCTCGACCAGTGACGCCACACCAACCAACTCCCAGATGACCCTGACACATCCGCCGGCATCCCCGAGATCCCAGCAGAGCGCCTCAACCGCTCGCCGCTCACGGGCCGGAGCAGGCCGCCGCCTGCGCCATTACCCGCTGCAGATCACCGTGTCGCTGCACCCAGCCCGGAGCCGACATCGCCATGCCGAGCGATGCGAACTCCGACCTCCACCAGCGCCCTGACACCACCCGGGCTCCCGGACACCCGCTCCGCAGCTCCCAAAACCAGGACGAACCCGATTCGGAAACCCTCGAAACCGTCCTGTGTCGACGAAGGTTGAGCGTGTGCCATCGAACCTTGATCGGCGTCAATCCGGGTCACGGGTACGCGGCTGTGCGTGATCGCCCAACCTTCGGTGGCACGGCTGGGTAAGGTCCGCTGACACGGGGACCGGCCGCTGAACCGCGCCCCCACCGGCCGAAAGCCGGGCTCATGTCTGCCTCCTTCGGTTGCTGCCGCGTGCCGTCCGTGAAGCCATGGGTCGGGGCGCGCCCCGAAGACGATGACCATCTGCCTTTGGCTCGGGCGCCGGATATGGTCAAATCTTGCGGGTGAGCGCTGTTCTTGGGAGTTTGATCGCAGTCTTCGGGACCCTCCTGGGGTCCTTCAGCACCTACCTGTTCCAGCAGCGGACCGCCGTGCGGGCTGAGGCGGTCGCGCGTGATGAGCGGCTGCGCCAGGAACGCCTGGCCGCCCACATTGAGTTCGCCGCCGCTATAAGCGAGCTCAAGCGCGCTGTCGTCGCCGTGTGGCTCCGGCGGTCGGATTCTGCCGAACGCGATCAGGCGCGCGCCGAGGCCGATCGCCTGGGCGCCCTGGCCGAGGCTGCACGCTTCCGGCTGCACTTGGTGTCAGGTCAGCCTGATCCGCATGCCGACGCTGCGTTCGCACACATGGACGCGCTGCGCGACGCCGCCGACCAGGCCGAGCTCAAGCTCCGTGAGGCTGAGTTCGAAGCTGCGGTGTCGACGTTCATCACAGCCGCCGCAGAGCGCTTCGCCACCCCTCGGCGTGTCGCGTCGTAGTCCAACCATCGCGGCAACGAAGGCATGGGCGCTGCTGCCTCTCACCGACATTTCGCACGCGCGAAGATCACGGAGTGCTGTCGGATCTCGGCGACAAGCGCTGTCGGAACTCGCTGGCATCGCCACCACCCACCTGCCCCGTGTCAGCGAACCTTACCCAGCCGTGCCACCGAAGGTCGGGTGATCACGCACAGCCGCGTACCCGTGACCCGGATTGACGCCGATCAAGGTTCGATGGCACACGCTCAACCTTCGTCGGCACAGGACAGAACACAAGATCCCGCCTGATCGCGATGATCAGACGGGATCCCGTCAACCTCAGTCCAGCCGTCTCAAGAACGGCCCCTTATGGGCGTTCACGAGTGGCGTTGGCCAGCAGGGAGGGGACGCTATAAAAGGTCGCTTCCCGTCTTCGATGCGATCGTTTCCCGGGAGATGCTCGGCAGGCCAAGCTTGTGCGTCAGCGGCTGTGGCTTGGCGCTGCCGCGATCTGGAGGAGTTGGAGGTCCCACAGGCTCACCTGGCCGTCTCGTCCTGCCGTGATCGCAACAGTCCGGCCATCCAGATCGGTGAGGCGGACGGTGGAGACCTCCCCCTCGTGCTCGATGAGCGGCTCGCCGATGATGCGGCCTTCCTCTAGATCCCAGGCGCAGACCCGGCCCTCCTCCGAGCCCGTCACCGCCACCGGACGCCCGCCGACGAGCCCGGCGTCTATGCACGTGAAGTCGTCTTCGAACTCACCCTCCTCGATCCGCTCGGTGATCTCCGCCGGCCAGGCGAGCGCTTCATCCTCTTCGCCCGTCTCGGGATCGACGAGCCAGACCGCCTCACCCTCCGCTCCGACAATGCGTGGTCGCCCATTCACCGGCACCAGGGCGGCTCCCATCAAGCTGGGGCCCGTTTTTGCGGACTGGACGAGGCTGCGTTTCTCCCGGAGGTCCCATAGCTCGACACTTCCGTCCCAGCTGCTGGAGAGGAGCACCGGCCGCTCCCCAAGGGTTCCCGACGCCAGAGCGCCGATGCCGTCGAGATGCGCGCCGAGCAGCTCGGCGTACATCTCGCGCCGCTCGACGTCATACACACGAACGCGGGGACTGGTGCTCTGGTCGGCGCCGACGAGCATCGGCCGTCCGTCCATCTCAATCCCGATTACCTTGCCGAGAGCGGCATGCGTGGTGTCCGCGGAAATCTCCACCGCGCCGGTCTCCAGGTCCCACTGTGCGAACGGCTGGTGGTCCGAGCCTCCGCCGACCACGATCCGGCCGTCCAGGACGACGGCCCCGATCGCGTACACATCGATGAAGTCATAGCTGTCCTCCGGCCGGAACGGCATGTCCAGCTGGTAGCTGCCCCAGCGGTCCTCCAGCGGGTCCCACGTGTACACCGAGCCGCTGGAGTCGGCGCAGACGATCAGCGGCCGCCCGCCCACCTGGACGAGGTCGAAGTCCCAGATCGACCTTTCCCAGGGATTCGCGCTGGACCGGATGACGGATAAGGAAGCCATGATCAAGACTGTAGTAGCCAGTCCTGAACCAGAACATCAACCCAGCCCTGCGAGTGCCGAAAATCTCGTTCGACGGTCTCACCTGCAAGCCTTTGATAAGCAAAGATCATCTATTAAGCGGACGCTCAAGCGATGTTGTGCAGTCGCTCAATCGAATTGAGCGACTGCACAAGCCGTTTTGAGCGATCGCTTTGACGGTGACGCTCAAGATCCGCGCGTCTGCCAATAGCTGCAGGTCACCACGTGAGTCGAGTATTCGAGCCCCACACGCCATCTCCGCGTTGTGCTCGGCGAGTATGTCTGCCACCACAACCGGCACCGGCCACATCGATCACTGCAACAGCGACCACCCGATCCGGCGTCGCCGGTGGCGGAGTTGCCTGCGGTACGGGTCGAGCGGCGGCCGATCCTCGGGGGCCTGATCAATGAGTATTCGCAGGTCGCATAGCCGAGCTGAATTTTTCGAGCCCCACGGGCCCGGTGGAGGCGACCCCGACGGCGAGTTCGGCTGTGCCCACTCGTTCGCCGGGTTCGTCTCGGCTTTGGCCAGGACCGCAGCCATCGTCGCCGAGGTGGGCACGACCCGCAACGTCCATGTCGGGGACCTCTGCAGGTCCTACGGTCTGCTGCTTGACACGAGCGCGGACGACGATGGCGAGCGCCACCTTAATGGAAGGCATCACAGTTGAAGTCGGGGCGTTGCGCTGGGTGGTGCCTATCTACCAATCTAGCGGGCGCAGCCACCCACCCCATTCGTACAAGTGCAAATCAGCGTCACACAACGTACAGGGCGACAAGTCGTGATTAAACTGCCACGTGCTGGTCGTCCAATCAGGGTTGTCGGGATCTAATACACTTGTCCCAAGGTACACGGCCCAGGTATTCGTGCCTCGGATGCTTTGCCGCCAAGTGTACCATCCAGTGCCGAGGTACATTTTTCCATAAATTCGGTCTTTGAATGGGGCGTCGAGGTCATCGTCAATGAGAAGTACGCGCTCATAGTTTCCGGCGCTTATCCAGATGCGTCGCTCGATCTGGGCATACATCCCAGGATCTACATACTTCGTCAGGTATTGTACCTTGGTTAGGTAGGCCGGCGTCGCGGCAATTTCCGGGGTTGTCGAGAGCGCTTGGGGAACGAAGAAAGTCGACGCTGCGACGAGGGTCATCCCGAGCGATTTGATGAGAGTCCGTAAGCGCGTAAGGCTGAGCATTTTTATCACTCTCTTTCCCTCGTCCAACTGTGGCACTAAAACCGTAAAGAAGGATCTAGGCATAGTCAACCGTCGTTAGTGAACAGCTGTTCCGCGTTAACCGGGTTACAGTCCGAAAGGCATGAGCCAAGGCGACGCATACTGGCGAGCGGCTTGACGGAGGAGCGGGCCGGTCGATGACGAAGGCACCCCGGAGGGCCGAGACCTCCCAAGGCCGGATCTGCTGACGGTTATGCCGCGTAGATACCGACGGTCCCTGCGGCTTTGAGCAACTGCCCAAGGCCTGGCATGGACAGGCTCGTGGCCTTCGAGTCCATGACGATCAACGAGCTGTTCTCGAAGGGGAAGAGCCGGGCGCCCCAGTCCCAGCGATATAGGTGCCAGATTTGTGAGTCGCTTTCGTTGCAGTCGTGCGCACGTAACCCTTCGGGGAAGCTGTCATCGACGCGCCGGTCGGTCCCACATTTATCAGCCTCGTGAAGATGCCCGCCGAGGCCG
The DNA here is from genome assembly GCF_900108335.1 of Nonomuraea solani. Lineage (GTDB taxonomy): Bacteria > Actinomycetota > Actinomycetes > Streptosporangiales > Streptosporangiaceae > Nonomuraea > Nonomuraea solani. The sequence goes on along the minus strand of NZ_FNVT01000009.1, from coordinate 402,013 downwards.
TCGCTCTCTCCGTCACTGCCTGTGCCGGCATTGCCAACCCAGTAATATGACTACTAAGGCCGGCGCGTTAGCTGAACGGGTTGTTACGCGTTTCATCCAACCCTCCTGAGCCTTGCCTTCTAGCACCATCGTTGAATGACCAGCGTCCGCACTGCGACAGTCAAGCCGACCACCGAGATGGCGTGTGGTGCTGCGCGTCGGAAGCGAGTGGTCGGATAGGTGGTTTATCGTCAGCAGGTTTCGAGCCTGTCGTACTGGCCAGGCGCCGGCCAGAAGAATATGACCCTCCCATGTCCGTCTTCCAGCAGCCTGCATGGAGAGTCCGGCCCCCAGGCGATGATGACCTTTAGCCACTTGTCTTCATTGCACTGGTTCCACGTGTATAACTCGTCGACTCCCACCGTCCCTGAGTGGTCCCGAACCTCACGGTGCACGCAACTCGGCGCTACAGGGCCGAGGGCAGTGATCGTCCCCATGTTGTCTGCGAGCTGATGGGTTTCCGCCTGGGCGGTTGGGGCTGCGGTGAGCAGCATCCCCACGGCGGCGATAGTGAACGCGATCTTCTTCATGCCGTTCTCCGATGAGGTGTTCAGCTAGGGCTTTGATGCGGCTCTGCGGGCCGCATCGCTCGACATTCAGGTGTAACCGGCCATGAGGTTGTTCAGCAAGAATGGTCTAGTCACTGAACAACTCTGCAGTGTGACTGCGCCTGCCGAAATTCCATCCATGCAGGTCAAGCGGCATGTACGTTCTGGCGGTCATCGAGCACGCCACCCGCCGTGTGCGGATTCTCGGTGTCACCGCGCATCCGACCGGGCAGTGGGTGACCCAGGTCGCAACCTCGTTATGGACCTTCAGGAGGCCGGCAGCACCGCCAGGTTCCTGATACGGGACCGAGACGCCAAGTTCTCCGCGGCCTTCGATGCCGTGCTGGTCGATGCTGGACTCCGCATCCTTAAGAGCGGAGCCCGGATACCGCGCATGAATGCGATCATGGAGCGATGGATCCAGACCTGCCGGCGCGAGCTGCTGGACCGGATGTTGATCTGGAACCAGCACCACCTTCTGCACGCGCTGCGCGAGTTCGAAGCCTTCTATAACGAACACCGGCCACATCGGACTCTCCATCAGGCAGCTCCGCTCCGACCGCTTCCCGCCTCTGACACTGCCCCAGCCCGGATCACGGCGCTCGACATCCATCGACGTGATCGGCTCGGCGGCATTCTGAGAGAGCATCGACATGTGGCTTGACCTGGTCGGATGATTAATCGGCACCCGCAACGACCAGGGAGTTGCGGGTGGCGCCGGTGAACACGATCGCCCGGCTGGCTGATACGTCCGGGCGGAACAGGCGGGCGACCACGAGGCCGGCGACGGCCATCAGCGGCACCATCCAGCGCGGCCCGGCCGCATTTGGCAAGCGTGCCCGGCGTGGGAGGCGACGACGACGGCGGCCGTGGCCAGGCCGACCCGGGTCGGCTATGCCCGGCGCAGCACTGCCCAGCGGAAACTGGACAGCAGGCATGACGCCCTGCGCGAGGGGGGCTGCGAACCGGTCTTCTCCGAGAAGATCAGCACGCGGATCAAGGCACGGCAGGAGCTGGCATCTCAGTACCGGCAGGACCGTTTATGGAGTGATCTGTATTCGAGCCGGTCGCGCTGGCGCTGGCTGTAGGCTGCCTTGCGCACGGTCCCGTCGTCTTCGAGCCCGGAGCCGAAGGCGCCGCCCACCATCGCGCTGGAGGTCAGGAACCAGGCCAGCGCCAGGTAGTCGGTGATGCCTGGTCGATGGTTCAGCGTCTCCGCGAGGGAGGCGGGGACCAGCACGAGCGCGCCGACCCCGGTGAGCACCACGAACAGCACCGTGTACAGGCAGAGCACGCCCAGCGTGATGGTGATTAGGGTGGCGGTGTTGTAGAGGTGGGCGCGGGCCTTGGGTACCCTGCCGCCGGGACGCTCCCACAACTCGTGGTCGACGATGATCCACGCGGTGAGGGCGAGGATGGACAGCACCATGATCAGGGACAGCCGCCAGGTGTCCAGCGCGGTGGAGAGCTGCCACGCGGTGTCGTTGATCATGCCGAACGCGGCGGTGGCGAACACGCCTGCCAGCGCCCGCGACAACGAGGTGAACAGCCGCCATGGGTGGTTGGCCCGCACCATGCCGGCGAGCAACCGCGTCCGCCCGCGCAGGCCGGAAATGACGTAGCGATCGGGTGTAGTCCGGTCGGGCTCGGCGTCTCCTTCCACTCTGCGGCCGATCGCGGGGACGCGGTCGCGGCCGGTGGGTGGGAGGACGAGCAGGCCGACGACGTTCACCACGGCCTCCAAGGTCCGGCCGGCCAGGTGAAAGGTGCCGAGGGCGGGCAACGACAGCAGGGCGACGTGGTCGCCGCTGCTGACCTCTGCGCTCACCGCGTCCAAGCCCAGCCGGCGAGGGAGGTCGGTGAGGAATACCGCGATGTCCCAGCCGGTCTCGGGCAGGTGCGGGCGGACAGCGGTGAGCATGGCCGAGATGTCGACCTGCTCCTCCGCCGCCAGGGGAGCGGTGTACGTGCGCACCTGCCAGTCGAAGCTCGGACCGAGCCGCTCCCGCAACCGGCCGGGCAGGTCGCGCGCCACCCTCACGGCCAGTTCGGTGGGTAGGTCAGGATCGGCGACCAGGGCGACACGCATGTCCAGGCCCTACCCTGAGCGGCTGGCTCTGACCAGGGGTTACTGGCTCAGGTCGGTGACGAGGTTGATCGCCACGGCCAAGATGCCGGTGTTGAAGAAGTAGGGCAGCAGAGCGTGCGCGAGGGCGACTTTGCGAATGTGCGTGCTGACCACATGGTTGTCGGTGACGCCGAAGGTCACGCCGATCGTGAACGCGAGGTAAGCGAAGTCGCTGTATGCCGGCGGATCCTCCTGCCCGAAGTCGATGCCGCCGTCTTCGTCCACGTAGTAGAGCCTGGCGTACTTGAAGGCGAACACCGTGTTCACCAGGCTCCACGACACGATGACCGTCACCACGCTCAGGATGACCAGGGCCGTCGTCAGCGGGGTGTGGCTGGCGGTGCGGACCAGGGCGAGCGCGACCGCTCCCAGGCTGGCGACCGCGCCGATCAGCACGCCGGTGTCGGTGGAGCGGGCGTCGCCCTCTTCCGTGGCCAGCCGCTTGGTGTCATGGTGATCCTTCGGCCAGCTGATCAGCCACACCCAGGCCAGGCCTACCGTCGCGGTCACACCCCAGCCGAGCAGCGGCGACAACTCCGGGAACCCCAGCCGCCAAGCACCGGCCGCCGTGACGATCCCGGCCCCCAGAGACGTCAGCACACGCCGCACCGACATGACGCGCTTCCCCGCGCGTCTCCTGGGCACCGATCTCACCGCTCCAGCATCCCAACGGGCGCCCGCAGCCGAGGTACCCCGGCCGGTGTGTCGCCGATCGGGGATCAGGCCGGCGATCAGGGCAAGATCGAGGCCAGGTCCTTCGGCATGGTGGACTTCACGTCCTCCCACTCGCCATCGCTAATGTGCTTCCTGAGCGCTTGCAAAACCTTCTTGACCAGATCCTCCTCGCTCTCCTGGAGCTCGAAGGCCAGTTCACAGGAGACGCGGTCGAGGAACTCCTTGCGATGGGCCTTGACCGGCACGGTGCTCGGCCGCCAGCCGTCGTAGTAGACCCCGCGGATCAGCAGCGGCAATTGGGCGGCGAGCTGGGCGCTCTCGTCCACGGTCAGCCGGTCGCGCAGCGCGTGCAGCACGGCGCGCAAAGCGGCGTAGGACTGGTTGCGGCGCTCAGGCGTCCAGCCGTGCGCCTCCTCGATCTCCCGCAGCACGCGGTTCGTCTTGTCCACCGTACGGTTGAACGGCGCATAACCGGTTTCCGCCATCTCCTTCGCCCCTTCCCTACCTCGGCGGGCACGCCTCTGTTCGAGCTTCGGCGAGGCGGGCGTAGATCACATCCCCCAGCCGGGTAGTCGTCCCCGCCGGGAGCGAAAGATCTTGTCGGACATGGGATTCCCCGTTTCCTGTCGTGGCAGGCGCTCCGTGGGAGGAATCATGCGGGGACGCGATCGGGAATGGCGTCTCGTCGATGGCCTGCTGCAGAAGTTGCGGCGAGGTGGGGGCGGGACGCTGCTGGTGGACGGTGAGCCAGGGTCGGGAAAGAGCCGGCTGCTGGCCGAAGCCGTCGCTGAGGCGTCCGAACGCGGGATCGGGGTCGTGCAAGGCAGGGTGGAGGAGCTGGGCGAGCTCGCCCCGTGCAGCATGTTGCTGGAGGCCCTCGACCTGCGGTCCGAGCCGGGAGACGGCGATGGCTCCGCCCGCTTTGGCCCGCTGGTCCTGGAGCGGCTGCGGGTTGGCCTCGAGTTGCTGGCCACGGGGCCGGTGCTGGCCGTGCTCGACGACCTGCAACGGGCGGACCCGGCGACGCTGAGGATGGTGCACACCCTGCACGACCTGCTGGCCAACCGCCCCATCAGCTGGCTCATGTCCCGCTCGACCGCGCCGATCGCGTGCCAGGCCGTGTCGCTGTTCGACATCTTGGAGCGGGAGGGGGCCGACAGGGTGACGCTTGCGCCGCTGTCACCGGCTGCGGTCGCGGCGCTGACGGCGGACACCCTCGGGAGATCGCCCGACCCGGCGACGCGGGCGCTGGTGGCGGGTGCCGGCGGTAATCCGCTGCTGATCACCGAACTGTTCGCGGGGCTGCGCGAGGAAGGGCTGCTGCGGGACACGGCGCGGGCCCGCGCGCCCGGCCGGCTGCGGATCGTGGTGCGGGGCTGGATCGACACCCTGAGCGCGAAGGCCAGGAGTCTGGTGGAGACGATCGCCGTGCTCGGCCGCTCGTTGTCGCTGGAGCACGCCGCGTCGCTGCTCGACACCACGCCGGCCGCGCTGCTCCCGGTCACGGAGGAGGCCACGGCCGCGGGCATCCTGATCGTGACCGAGAACGGCCTGGCCTTCCGTCACGAACTGGTCGCGGACACCGTCGCCGCGGGCATCCCTCCATCGGTGCGGCAGACCCTGCTCGACCAGTCCGGCGTTCTCATGAGCTCCGAGAGGGTGGGGTCGGCTCGCCTGCTCACCGGCCCGGCCTCCACCGCCATAGACGCGGCGATCGCCAGCGGGCGGCTGCACGAGGCCGAGGAGATGGTGCGGGGCCGCCTCGCCGAGCACGGCTCTGTGTATGGCTCGGCCGAACTGCGCTGCCTGCTGGCGGACACGATGTACCTGACGGGCCGGGGCGACGAGGCGATCCACGAGGCCGAGACGGTGCTGGCGGTCCCGGGTCTGCCCGGCCACGTACGCGAGCGGGCGACCTTGGTCCAGCTGTACGCCATGGCGCGCCTGCGGGACGACGGCACCGCGCGGGCGTACGCGCAGGAGGTCATCGACGGGAAGAACCGCTACGGTCCCGCGGCCAGGAGCGCCGCGCTGGTCGCCCTGGCCACCGCCGAGCGGCACGAGGGCAGGCTTTCCGGCGCGCTGACCCTGGCGGAGAGCGCCGGCCGGCCGGTCGGCGCCGGCTCTCCGAAGGAACGCCGCTACGAGGCATGCCTGACCGCGGCGGGCGTGCTCGTCGACGTCCACCGGCTGGACGAGGCGCGGGCGATGCTCCGCCAGGCGCGCAAGGACATGTTCGGCCACGGCCATCTGGCCTGGGCCGCGGAGGCCTCAGCGCTGGAGGCCCGCCTGGCGCTGCTGGCGGGCCGTTTCGACGACGCGGTCACTGAGGCGAGGCGAGCCCTGGACCTGGCGGGCGCGCTCAACACACCGTTGTCGGTCGCGGCGGCCTGCGCGGTGCTCGCCGCCGTCGCGCTGCGGCGTGGCGACCTGCAGGGAGCGGCGCATCATCTCGGGGAAAAGCCGGAGGGAGCGGCAGAGGCACGCTTGCGGCACGCCCTGCTCTCCGCGCAGGTCGCGGAGGCCCGCGACGGGCCGCGCAGCGCGATGAGCCTGCTCGCCGACCTGTCCCGCCCGCTGCTGCTCACCATCGAACCCGCGGCGGGCCCCTGGATGGCCCGGGTCGCCCTGGCCGCGGACGATCGGGCGGCGGCCGAGTCCGTGGTCGCCGCCGCAGAGGCACTCGGCGGGGCCAACCATGAGTTTTCGGCGTTGTGCGCCGCCGCGGCGCATGCCCGGGGCCTGCTCGACGGGGATCGCGAAGCGCTCGCCCTGGCCGCCGGGCGGGCCGAGGACGTGTGGGCGCGGGCCTCCGCCGAGGAGGACCTCGGCATGGTGCTCGCCGCCGCCGGGCAGCGCGTGGAGGCCATGGAGAGCCTGGAGTGCGCCCTGGGCACGTACGACGACATCGGTTCACTGAGGGACGCCGCGCGCATCCGCCGGAGGCTGCGCGGCATGGGGGTACGCCACCGGCACTGGAGCTACGCCGAACGCCCGGTCTCCGGCTGGGACAGCCTTACCGAGACCGAGCACACCGTCTCGTTGCTCGTGGCGGACGGCTGGACCAACCCACAGATCGCCGAACAGATGTTCATCAGCGTGCACACGGTCGCGTTTCACCTGAGGCAGGTCTTCCGCAAGCTGAGTATCAGATCCAGGGTCGAGCTCGCGCGGCTGGCGGCGGAGAAGACACGGGATGGCTTCGGTCAGCCGCCCGGCGGAAGGCGCGTCTGAGCCGCGCCGGCACGGGCCGCGGCGCGACTACCCGGCTGGGGGATGTGGCCGCGAAAGGCGTAGGCGAGGCTCGAAATGTAGGGAGTATCGTTCGGCCGCCATCCGGAGGTCCAGCCGGCACTGCTCACAGCGCGCCCTTGGGGCGGGGAGATGTTCCGGCCCGTGAGATCGGCGTCCAGCTCTCGGAGCGAGAGCCAACCGTCACCGGGCAGATCGAGGAGCGGGAGCGTAAGCGGTGGCATCGCAAGATGCGCAGGACCGGCCGGTTCGAGTTCCGCACGATGCTCCCCGGGGGAGTCGACGCCGATCGGGTGGAGGCGCACCTGCCGGACGGTGTGCCGACCATCACCTGCCCAAGGCGCGGGCCCGCCGAGCCCCGGCACATCGAGGTCTCAGTCTGAGGGTCTCAGTCTGAGGCGGGAGAGGAGGAGCCGTGTCTGTTGCGCCGATTGGCCCCATTACGACCAACCGCGAACTGATCGGAAGTTACGGCAGCTACGAGGAGGCGCAGGCGGTTGTCGACTACCTGTCCGATCACGGGTTCACCGTAGGCGGAACGCTGATCGTCGGCACCGGCCTGCACTCGCTGGAGCGGGTCATCGCGCGCATGACCCATCTGCGGGCGGCCGGCTGGGGTGCGGCGGGTGGAGCCTGGTTCGGATTCCTCATCGGCTTGTTCTTGGCGATCTTCTCCACCACGGTTGGAGCGGGGTTGCCCCTGATGTTGTGGGGGCTGCTGTGGGGTGCGGTGGCGGGAGCGATCTTCGGCCTGATCTCGCACGCGATGCTGCGCGGTCAGCGGGACTTCATCTCCGAGAGCGCCCTCGTCGCCGACAAGTACGAGGTCCTCGTCGAGTCAGAGCACGCGGCCAAGGCCCGTGAACTGCTCCGAGGAATGACCCGATAGAGCCCGAAAGGGAGTACGAGGGGGAAGCGAGAAATGGCGAAGGCAGTCGGCATCGATCTCGGTACCACCAACTCGGTGATCGCCGCCACGGTGGACGGCCACCCCACGGTGCTGCCCAACGCGGAAGGCTCGCGGACGACGCCGTCCGTGGTGGCGTTCACCGACCAGGGCGAACGGCTGGTCGGCCAGCTGGCCCGCCGCCAGGCCATACTCAACCCGAAAGGAACGATCTATTCCGCCAAACGTTTCATCGGCCGCCGCTACGACGAGATCCAGAGCGAGCAGCACGCCGTCTCCTTCGACGTCGTAGAAGGGCCCCAGGGAGCCGTGCGCTTCCAGGTCGGTGACAAGCAGTATGCGCCGGAGGAGGTCTCGGCCCTCGTCCTGCGCAAACTCGTCGCGGACGCGGCGAAATACCTGGGCGAGAAGGTGACCGAGGCGGTCATCACCGTTCCGGCATACTTCAACGACGCCCAGCGCCAGGCGACCAAGGATGCGGGGCGCATCGCGGGGCTCGAGGTCCTGCGGATCATCAACGAGCCGACGGCGGCGGCGCTCGCGTACGGGCTGGACAAGAAGTCCAACGAGACCGTGCTGGTCTTCGACCTGGGCGGCGGCACCTTCGACGTCAGCATCCTGGACATCGGCGAAGGCGTGGTCGAGGTCCGCGCCACCTCCGGGGACGGGCATCTCGGCGGCGACGACTTCGACCGCCGGATCGTCGACCACCTGGCCGATGAGTTCCAGCGGGACCAGGGCATCGACCTGCGCAACGACCCGCAAGCCCTGCAGCGCCTGTTCGAGGCGGCAGAGAAGGCCAAGGTCGAGCTCTCGGAGGTCACCCAGACCACGATCAGCCTGCCGTTCGTCACGGCGGACGCCTCGGGGCCGAAGCACCTCAACACCACGCTCATGCGCTCCACGTTCGAGCAGATCACGGCCGACCTGGTCGAGCGCTGCGTTACTCCCGTCAAGCAGGCGATGGAGGACGCCAAGCTCAGGCCTGCGGACATCGACGAGGTGATTCTCGTCGGCGGGTCGACCCGGATGCCCGCCGTGCAGAATCTCGTGCGCCGGCTCACCGACGGCAAGGACCCCAATATGACGGTGAACCCGGACGAGGTCGTCGCCATCGGCGCGGCGGTCCAGGCCGGGATCATCAAGGGCGAGGTGCAGGACGTCGTCCTGCTCGACGTCACGCCTCTGTCGCTGGGCGTCGAGACCCTCGGCGGCCTGATGACCAAGGTCATCGAGCGCAACACGACGATCCCGGCGCGCCGTACCGAGGTCTTCAGCACGGCCGAGGACAACCAGAACGCCGTCGACATCGTCATCCTGCAAGGGGAGCGGGAGCGCGCCGCCGACAACCGGGTGCTCGGGCGCTTCCGGCTGGAGAACATCCGGCCGGCGCCGCGGGGGGTGCCGCAGATCGAGGTCACCTTCGACATCGACGCCAACGGCATCCTCAACGTCTCCGCCCGGGACAAGGACACCGGTGCCGAGCAGCGGATCACTATCAGCGAGAGCTCCAACCTGGATAAGCCGGAGATCGAGCGGATGGTCGCCGACGCCGAGCAGCACCGTGCGGAGGACCTTGAACTCCGTGAGACCATCGACGCGCGCAACGAGCTGGACTCGGTCGCCTACCAGGTGGAACGTCGTCTGGAGGAGCTCGGCGACGCGGTGCCCGTGCATGAGAAGGCGCGGGCGGAACAGCTCGTTCAGGACGCCAGGCAGGCGATCAAGGAAGAGGCGCCGGTGGACCGGCTGCGCGCGCTCAGTGGCGAGCTGCAGCAGGTCTATCACGGACTCGGGGCCGCCGCGGGCGGCGGGCCGAGCGTGCCGCCGCAGGGCAGGACGGAACAAGCCCCGGCCGGTGACGAGGACGTGATCGACGCTGAATTCACGACCTCGGAGCCCGAGTGACATGAATGAGCACAGATCCGAGACCCAGGACCAGGCCGGCCCGGCCACCCCGCGGGGCGAGCAGGCATCCGCGGAGACCGCCGCGCCCGCGGAGACCGACGCGAAGCTGGCGGAGCTGGAGGACCGGTGGCTGCGGGCGGTCGCGGAGCTGGACAACCTGCGCAAGCGCATCGCACGCGACGCCGAGCGGATCAGGGCCGAAGAGCGGTCCAAGGTGGCGGCCGAGTGGTTGCCCATCCTGGACAACCTGGAGCTCGCGCTGAGCCACGCGGTCCGCGGCGACGGCGGCGGGGACGCCGTCCTCGAGGGAGTACGAGCGGTACGGGACCAGGCGGTCACCCTGCTCGACAAGCTCGGCTATCCCCGTCACGACGAGAGCGGTGTGCCCTTCGACCCCGCCCGCCACGAGGCGGTGACGACAGTCGAACGGGCAGACGTCGATCCGGGCACCGTGGTGGAGGTGCTCAGGCCCGGCTACGGCGACGGCGAGCGGCAGCTCAGGCCGGCGATCGTGACGGTCGCGAAGAAGGTGGAGTGATGGCCGAACGCCGGGACTTCTACGAGGTGCTCGGCGTCGATCGGAACGCCGACGCCGACGAGATCCAGCGGGCCTACCGCAAGCTCGTGCGCGCCTACCACCCCGATGTCAACAAGGATCCCGGCGCCGAGGACAGGTTCAAGGAGATCTCGGAGGCCTACAGCGTGCTCTCCGACCCCGAGACGCGTCGCCGCTACGACGCGTTCGGACACGATTTCCGCCAGGTGCCGCCCGACGTCGATCCAGCGGACTGGGCCCGCGCACGCAGTCGAGCGGGCGCGGGTGCGCGGGCCGGCGCAGGGGCAGGAGCCGCGGGTGGCCGGTGGCGCTCGACCGGGGCCGCGGGCTTCGGCTACGGCGCGGACGAGGGCATCGACCTGGAGGACCTGCTCGGCGGCATGTTCGGTGGCCGGGGCAGAGGGCAGTGGGGACCGGTGCCCGGCGCCGACCAGGAGGCGGAGCTGACGCTGACCGTGGAGGAGGCGTATCGCGGCGGGCGCCGCAGCATCACGCTGCCCGGAGGCAAGCGGCTGGAGGTCACCATCCCGCCCGGGGTCACGAACGGGCAGCGGATCAGGCTCGCCGGCCAGGGCGGGCACGGCAGTGAGGGAGCCCAGCGAGGCGACCTCCACCTGATCGTGCGGATCGCCGACCATCCCCGCTACCGCCTGGAGGGCCGCGACATCTACGCCCCGCTGCCGCTGACTCCCTGGGAGGCGGCGCTCGGCGCCACGGTCGCCGTCGACACGCCGGGCGGCGAGGCGAAGGTGAAGGTTCCGCCCGGCACATCCACGGGCCGCCGCCTGCGCCTGAAAGGACGTGGCATGCCCCATCCGCGCGGGGCCGCGGGCGACTTCTACGCCGAGGCCCGGATCATGGTGCCGCCCAGGCTTACCGACGAGGAGCGGCGCCTGTTCGAGCAGCTCGCCGCCGTCTCGCACTTCGACCCCAGGAGGCGCTCATGAGCTACGCGCTCGTCCGCCCGGTCCGGCTCGACCTGGACGCCTACGCGCGGGCCACCGGCCTGCACCCGCAGGCCGTGCGCCGGCTGGTGGCGCTCGGCCTGCTGGAGCCGGTCAGGAACGCCAGGGGTGAGCTGTGCTTCACGCCCGCTCAGGTGGCGGCGGCGGCCCGCATCCAGCGGTTGCACGAAGGACTGTCCATCAACTACGCCGCGATCGGCGTGGTGATCGACCTCCTCGACCGGATCGGGGAGCTGGAGGCTGCCCTGCGCGACCTCCCACGACCACGCTAGGGGGGCTGGAGTGGACCCGAACAGGATGACGCAGAAGTCGCAGGAAGCCCTGCACGACGCCCAGACCAAAGCCTTGCGCTTCGGCCACACCGAGGTCGACGGCGAGCATCTCCTGCTGGCCCTGCTCGACCAGCCCGAGGGGCTGGCGCCCAGGCTGCTGGAGCAGGCCGGCGCCGATCCGCGCCGTCTGCACGCCGACCTGGAGGACGAGCTGTCGCGACGGCCCAAGGTCAGCGGCCCGGGCGCCGCGCCCGGCCAGGTGTTCCTCACCCAGCGCCTGTCGCGGCTGCTCGACGCCGCCGACCGGGAGGCACGCCGGCTCAAGGATGAGTACGTCTCCGTCGAGCACCTGCTGCTGGCCCTCATCGAGGAGGGATCCACGACCGCGTCCGGACGTCTCATGCACGGCCAGGGCCTGAGCAGGGATCGATTCCTGGAGGCGCTCACCGCCGTGCGGGGCAATCAGCGCGTCACCTCGGCGATGCCGGAAGTGGCCTACGAGGCGCTGGAGAAGTACGGGCGCGACCTGGTCGCCGACGCCCGGGCGGACAAGCTCGATCCGGTGATCGGCCGTGACGGGGAGATCCGGCGGGTGATCCAGATCCTCTCCCGCAAGACCAAGAACAACCCGGTCCTGATCGGCGATCCCGGAGTCGGCAAGACGGCGGTTGTCGAGGGGCTGGCCCAGCGCATCGTCCGCGGCGATGTCCCCGAGGGACTGCGCGACAAGACCATCTTCAGCCTCGACATGGGCGCGCTCGTGGCCGGTGCCAAGTACCGCGGAGAGTTCGAGGAACGTCTCAAGGCCGTACTGAACGAGGTGAAGGCGGCGGAGGGACGGATCCTGCTGTTCGTGGACGAGCTCCACACCGTGGTCGGAGCCGGGGCGACCGAGGGCGCCATGGACGCCGGCAACATGCTCAAGCCGATGCTGGCACGTGGCGAGCTGCACATGATCGGCGCCACCACGGTGGACGAATACCGCAAGCACATCGAGAAAGACGCCGCCCTGGAACGCAGGTTCCAGCAGGTGCTGATCGACGAGCCCTCGGTCGAGGACACCATCTCGATCCTACGCGGCCTGCGGGAGCGCCTGGAGGTCTTCCACGGCGTGAAGATCCAGGACAGCGCGCTCGTCGCCGCCGTGACGCTGAGCCACCGCTATATCTCTGACCGGTTCCTGCCGGACAAGGCGATCGACCTGGTGGACGAGGCGTGCGCGATGATCCGGACGGAGATCGACTCCATGCCGGCCGAGCTGGACGCCCTGACCAGGCGGGTCCGGCGGCTGGAGATCGAGGAGGCCGCGCTGGACAAGGAGGACGACCCGGCCAGCGGGGAGCGTCTCACCGAGCTGCGCGTGGAGTTGGCGGCCGCGCGGACCGAAGCCGATGCGATGCGGGCTCAGTGGGAGGCCGAGCGCTCGGCCCTGCGCAAGGTCCAGAGCCTGCGGCAGGAGATCGAGGCCGTGCGGCGGGAGGCCGAGCAGGCCGAACGCGACTACGACCTCAACCGCGCCGCCGAGCTGCGCCACGGCAGGCTGCCCGAGCTGGAGCGCCGGCTGCGCGGGGAGGAGGAGCGGCTGGGCACCCGGCAGAACGGCCACCGGCTGCTGCGCGAGGTGGTGACCGAAAGGGAGATCGCGGACATCGTCTCCCGCTGGACCGGCATCCCGGTGGCCCGGCTGCAGGAGGCCGAACGGGACAAGCTGCTCAAGCTCGACCAGATTCTGCACGAGCGCGTCGTCGGACAGGAGGAGGCCGTGCGGCTGGTGGCCGACGCCATCATCCGCGCCCGGTCGGGCATCAAGGACCCCAAGCGTCCCATCGGGTCGTTCCTCTTCCTCGGGCCGACCGGCGTCGGCAAGACCGAGCTGGCCAGGTCCCTCGCGGCGGCCCTGTTCGACACCGAGGACAACATGGTCCGCATCGATATGAGCGAGTACCAGGAACGCCACACGGTCAGCCGTCTCGTCGGCGCGCCTCCCGGTTATGTCGGTTATGAGGAGGGCGGGCAGCTCACGGAGGCGGTGCGGCGCAAGCCGTACTCGGTGGTGCTCTTCGACGAGATCGAGAAGGCCCACGCGGACGTCTTCAACGCGCTGCTGCAGGTCCTGGACGACGGCCGGCTGACCGACGCGCAGGGCCGCACGGTCGACTTCCGCAACACCGTGATCATCATGACCTCGAACATCGGCTCCCAGCACCTACTCGACGGGATCACCTCCGACGGCGAGATCAAGCCCGAGGCTCACGACGGCGTGATGGCGGAGCTGCGCCGGCACTTCCGGCCCGAGTTCCTCAACAGGATCGACGACATCGTGCTGTTCAAGCCGCTGACCGAGGTGGAGATCGAGCGGATCGTCGGCCTGATGTTCACCGACATCAGGCAGCGGCTGGCCGACCGGCGGCTCACCCTGGAGGTCACCGAGGAGGCCCGCAAGCTCATCGCCAACCAGGGGTACGACCCCGTCTACGGGGCCCGGCCGCTGCGCCGGTTCATCGCCCGCGAGGTCGAGACCAGGATCGGCCGGGCACTGCTCACCGGAGAAGTCCCCGACGGCTCGACCATCGTGGTCGGCGCCGACAAGGGCGAGCTGAACGTCACCTTCTACGCCCCGGAGGGCTGACATGCACACCGCGCGCTGCGCCAACTGCGGGAGGCCGAACAAGGTTCCGGAGGCCGCTTCTGGCACGCCCCGCTGCGGCAACTGCCACCAGCCTCTGCCGTGGATCGCCGACGCCGGTGACGACACCTTCGCAGAGGTCGCCGAACGGGCCGACCTGCCAGTACTCGTCGACTTCTGGGCGGAATGGTGCGGGCCGTGCAAGATGGTGACACCCGCGCTCGAACAGGTCGCCCAAGAGATGGCCGGACGCGTGAAGCTCGTCAAGGTCGACGTGGACCGCTCCCCGGCCCTCTCGCAACGCTTCACGATCACGGGCGTCCCGGCGCTCATGATGCTCAACGAGGGCCGCGTCGTGGCTCAACGCGTCGGCGCGGCCCCGGCGCCCCAGCTGCGCGAATGGGTCGAGGACACGCTGAGGACGCCGTCATGACGCAGTCGCCTGCCACCCTGCCCGAGACACCGGACCTGTACGGGGCCTATCCCCGCCTGGACGAGCGGCTGGCCCCCGGCAACCGGAAATCAGCGGGTAAGCGGGTGCCGACCTCCACCACGAAGAAGACGTACAACCGGCGCAGCGTGACGGTGTCCACCGTGAAGAAGTCACAGGCCAGCGCGCTCGCGGCATGGACGCGCAGGAAGTCACGCCAACGGTCATCGGCACGTCGCGGCGCCGGACCGAGCCGCGCTCGTTTCAGGACTCGGCGGATCGTCGCGCTGCTGACTCGGTGGCCCAGATTTCGTAGTTCGCCACGGATACGCTCGTAGCCCCAGCGCGGATTCTCCCGTGCCGGCTTCTGGATCAATGCCACGACCGCCGGATCGGTCGCGGGCCGTCCCATCCTCCGGTTCGGGTAGGTCCAGTGGCGTGCGATCAGATGCCGGTGCCGGCGCAGCAGCGTCAGCCGGCCCACTATGCGGCAGAAGATCATATAGAGGAAACGGAGAGTCACGAGCTGCGAGCATGCCCGACCAGGGCCACTGCTCCGACCAGGAAGCCTAGAGAAACGCGCAGCTCACGACCGTGAACGGAGTATTGACACCCTTCAGGTGTAAGACTTCGGTCCAGTCCTTGCCGTGGAATTCGGTGAGGTGGATCTGCATCGAGCGTAGGTAGCGGAGGGAGAAGCTGACGTCAGCCTGGTCAGCGGCGAAACCGCACGCCGTGCTCGCCGTTCGAATCAGCCGCACGTGGAGGCCCTGATCAGGCTTACTAGAGCTATTTCCGAGGAGCCTCGGCTGCTTCCGTGCGCAAGTGTCTCCCAGCCCTGATCGAGACAAGTGTGATCATCGAGCACCGCAAGGAGTCGAACGTCGCCCTGGAGCACGAGATCCGAGCGCTGCGAAATCGGCTGTTGCAATGATTGCGATCCGGCAGCCCCGACCGGCTGGACCTCGGCGTGCAACTGGCCGCCTTCCGCATCGTGCAGGAGGCCCTGATCAACGCCCTCAAGCACGCCGGCCCGCGCACCACCGTCGACCTGAGCCTGGCTGGCCGACTCCTGCCAGGTCCACATCGTCGTGCACGACAGCGGCCCGCCCGACGACGAACCCGCGCCGGCGGCCAACCGGCCTGAGCGCCGTTTAACAGTCGTCTCAGGTTCGCTCGGTATGAAGTAGGCATCGCCGGGCGACGCGGGTCTCGGCCTCACCGGCATGGCCGAACGCGCCGCGCTCTACGGCGGCACGGTCAGCGCCGGCCCCGCATCGGACGGCGGCTGGACCGTCTACGCGACCCTGAAAGGCAGCCATTCATGATCTCTGTGCTCGTGGTGGACGCCCAGCCGCTGCAGCGCTTCGGGTTTCGCATGCTGCTGGAGAGCACCCCCGACACCGAGATCGTCGGCGAGGCCGAGAACAGCGCCGAGGCTGTTCGGTGGACCACCGAGCTGCATCCCGACGTGGTGCTGATGGATATCCGCATGCCGGGCGTCGACGGGATCGAGGCCACCCGGCGCATCGTCGCCGCCGGTGGGCGTTCGCGGATCCTGGTGCTGACGACGTTTGACGTGGACCGGTACGCGCTCGCCGCGCTGCGGGCCGGGGCGAGCGGTTTCCTGCTGAAGGACACCCGCCCGGAGGAGCTGCTCGCCGGCATCCGGGCCGTCGCCGCCGGGGACGCGGTGATCGCGCCGGCGCTGACTCGGCGGCTGCTCGACGCGTTCGCCGACCGGCTCGGCGATGACCTCTGCGGGCCTGTGCGGGAGGATCCCCGGCTGGACTCCCTGACCGGCCGCGAGCGCGAGATCCTCGTCGCCATCGGCCACGGCCTCACCAACGGCGAGATCGCGCAACGGTTCACGCTGTCGGAGTCGACGGTGAAGACCCACGTCGGGCGGGTCTTCGCCAAGATCGGCGCACGGGACCGGATCCAGGCCGTCATCCTCGCCTACGACCTGAGACTCACCCGGCCGATTTAGCGCTTCATCTCGCGCGTCCGTCGGGGGCGCGACCGTAGTTTCCAGCCGCACCGCACCGCACCGCACCGCACCGCTCCGGGCCGATCCGCTCCGCGTGATCGACCGCTCCGCTGCCGGGTCCGCCCGCAGCCGCCCACGTCACCGCCCGTCCGACCGCCACGACACCGCACGGGTGTGAGTTCAGTGCGGACGTGTGTGAACTCAGAGCTGTTTTTCGGCTTATTGACCTCAGTGAGCTCACACACGTTCGACGCTTCGTCAGGACTTCCGGGGGGAGACCGTCATGATGCCCGTGCACATCTCGTCGCTGGTGCCGTCGCCCCACACCACGTAGCGCGGCGGCAGCTTGCTCAGCTGCGGCAGCCGTTTGCGCAGCTCCACGTCATGCGTACACGTCACCCGCAGCGTGTCCCCCGGAGCGATCTCCACCGGCGACGGCAGCTTCACCAGCCGCTGGTTGTCGAAGTCGAACTGCGGCACGTCCAGCACGACCTTGGCGTTCGGGGTGCCCGGGTTGAGTTCGACCTTGATGGCCCGCCCGAGCAGGTGCATGTGGCCGAAACCAGCGAACAGCGTCATCGGCGCCGGCACCTTGTGGTCGCAGGTCTGAGTGTCACCGGGCTTCGGCGCGCGCTGGCCGCACTCCTCCAGTTGCTCGTCCGCGGTGCCGCCGACCTCTGGCCCGAACCGCTTCGTCACGTCCGCGATCGAGGCCGCCCGGTCACAGAGCGGACCCGACTCGTCGGCGGCGCAGGGCAGGTCGGTCGGCGCGTCGAGCGGCCACGTGACGAATTCCCGGGTCTGCGGCGTGCCGTCCGTCAGCCGCAGCCGCACCGCCGAGCGGTCCGACCCGGCCGGCTTGCCGTCGGTCGCGAGCAGGTTGTAGTGGACCTGGAGGACGATCAGGCTGCCCGGCTCCAGCTTGAAGCCGGCGTCCTGGGTGAACAGCGTCTCCATGGCGCCCGGCGCCCAGGTGTCCACCCACGCCGCTTCCCCCTCTTCGACTTCGGCGCCGTCCACGCCGGTCCCACCGAAACACTGCCAGCCGAGGCCGGGGGTCTTCGCGTCCTGCTCGCGCACCGCGGCAGCGCCGCCTGGCGGCACCGCGTACACGATGGCGTGGTGCGCGATGGCGACGTTCTCCGGCATGACCTGGGTCCCGGTCAGGAACGCCGCCTTGGTCAGGCCCGGATCGATCACCTGGCACCGGTACTCGTCCGTGCCGCCGCCCTCCGGCGGCGCGGGCGTGTAGGCCTCGGCCATCTTCAAGTCGACGAACCGCTCGCCGGCGCGCAGCGGCTGCGGTGGAGCCGATGACCCGCCCGCGTGCGCGCTGTGCGAGCCGGCCGCGGCGGGCGCCGCACTGTTGTCGGCGTCCGACCCGCAGGCGGCGACGACGGCGAACGCCGTCGCCAGCGCCATGGTGGCCGCCCCGAACCTCCGTAGTGGACTCTCAGGTTTCGTCATAGCCCTGAACGCTAGGCCCGATTCCGTCCCGTTTCGTCGTACCACGGTCGTCATCTTCGGGAGGGAGGTGGTACCACGGTACTTCTCTCCGGAGCGCCGTTCGACACCCGCACGAGAATCAAGGCCCGTCGCAACTGGGCCCGAAGTCACGCCCACGAAAGTCCGTCGGCGATGGACGGGAGCCGAACTCAGCTCAGAACCGACTTCTACGCCTGCATGACCGCGCGGGTCGACGCGCTGTTCGAGCTCACCGACGCGGTGCTCTGTACTGATGGGCCGGTACGAACCCTGGTCGGGTTGTCGTTGCCGCCCGAGCACCGGCGCGGGCACGGCGCGTCGTACGACGCGCTGAACAAGGGCTGGATCGAGGTCGAACGGCTCCGTGGCGTCCTTACAGGCTGCCGCTACCGCGGTGTGCGGGAGGGCGGCTGGTCCTGGCCGTGGACGTCAGCGCCCGGCTGCGCCCGGACGCCGCCACCAGCCCCGACAGGTTGTTCTGTCACGTCTATGGCCGCGGCAAGAACCAGGCCCAGCTGATCCCGGGCCGGCCGTACTCGTTCATCGCCGCCCTGGAGCCGAGTTCCGCCTCGCCGGCCCGACGACCTGGCCGACCCCCGGCAGTCACCACGAGCACCGCCACCAGCTGGTACGGCACCGCGAACGTCAGCGCCTGGACCACGTCCACCCGAGGTTGACCCGCCGCGCGGCCTGGATCGACCACGACGGGGACCTGCCCGTACTACCCGGCACCCTGATCCGCCTGCAGGACAGCATCCGGCGGGTGAGCGGCACCGGCGTTACGATCACCACGATGTCGCCGGCGCCCGCTGGATCGACACGGCGCGGCAGGCGACCACGTACCGGGCCGGCCGGGTCCTGCCGGCCGGCGACGCGGCCCCCGTGTACGCGCCGGTCGGCGGCCAGGGCCTCAACGTCGACGCGGCGAACCTCGGCAGGAAGCTCGCGGCCGTGGTACACGGCTGGGTCGGCGAGGACATCCTCGACACGTACACCACCGAACGACATCCGGTCGCGGCGCGCCTGCTGCAGAACACCCGGGCCCAGATCACCCTGATGCGACCCGACCCGCAGACGAGGGCGCTGTGGGAGATGTTCTCCGACCTGATGGACCTCGACGACGCCCACCGGTACGTCGCCGACATGCTCGCCGACATGCTCGCCGACATGCTCGCCGACAGGGACGCTGGCATGGACGTCCGGTACGACCTGGGCGACGACCACCGGCTCGTCGGCACCCTGTGCCCGGACATGAAGCTGACCCGGGAGCGGCCCGACCCGGACGTCGTCACTGCGGTGACCCGGTCGGCGGACCTGCTGCGTGAGGGTCGTGAGCTCCTGCTCGACCTCGTCGACCGCGCGGAGGTCCGCGACGCCGCGGCCGCGTGGACCGGACGGGTCAACACCGTCACCGCCCGCACGGACCGGGTGGACGTCGACGCCTTGCTCATCCGGCCCGACGGCTGTGTCGCCTGGGCCTTGCCTACCGGGCAGGACCTCGACGCCACCACGTTGGTGCGTGCGCTGGGCACCTGGTTCGGCCAACCGGCCTGAGCGCCGTATTAACCATCATCTCAGGTTCGCTCGGTACGAAGTTGGCGTCAGATATGCGGTGTAACACGTATGTAGGAGGCTAGTGAATGGCAGTCAACGCAGCGCCGTCCAGGGAAGTACCGGCCGGTGGCTGCCGTGGTTGGTGATTGGTTTGTAGGTGGTGCTGGCGGTGGTCATGGTGCCGCCGAGCGGAATGTCGAGTTCGGTCACCACCGACGGCGCCGCGGACACCCTGCCGGCCGGCGCCGAGTCCACCAAGGTCGCGGTGCTGGAGGACAGTCTCCCTGGCGGGGACGACAACACGTTCGTCTTCGTGTACCACCGCGCCGGCGGCATGTCCGACGCCGACCGCGCGACGGTCGAGCGCCACTACAACACCCTTGCCAAGCGGTACTCGCCGAAGGTGGTGGCCTCGGCCGGCGAGGACGACGAGGGCCCACAGACGAGACCCTCCACCGACGGCAAGGCGATGATGTTCACCCTCGATGTGAGCACGACCTACGGCGCACCGGAGGCCATCGTCGGCCCGTTGCGTGACACCGCGAAGGACCGCCCCGCCGGCCTGGAACTCGACGTGACCGGCCCGTCCGCGATCGACGGCGACATGGACGCCGTCTTCGACGGCTTCGACCTGCAGGTCTTCCTCACCACCGTCGTCGTCGTCACGCTCCTGCTCATCCTCACCTACCGCAGCCCGGTGTTGTGGCTCATCCCGCTCGTGGCCGTAGGCGCGGCCGCACTGACCGCGATGGCGACCGTCGACCTGCTCGTCAAGGGCTTCGGCATCGTGGTCAACGATCAGAACTCGGCGCTTTCGTCTTCGGCACGATCCTCGGGTTCAAGGGCGTCGACTACAACATCTTCCTGGCCGGCCGGGCCCGGGAGGAGACCGTGCGTCTGGGCACCAGAGAGGGCATGCTCAAAGCCTCTCCGCCACCGGTGGCGTCATCACCTCGGCAGGCCTGGTCCTGGCGGCCACGTTCGCGGTCCTCGCCACGCTTCCGCTGGTGATGCTGATCGAGGTCGGGTTCCTGGTCGCCTTCGGCGTGCTGCTCGACGCCCTGCTGGTGCGGTCGGTCCTGGTGCCCGCCCTCACCCTGCTGATCGGCCGGCGGATGTGGTGGCCGAGCCGGCTGTCCCGACCGGTGGAGCTCCCCGACGGTCAACGGCCGCTCGTGGATGATGAGGAGCCCGCGCTGCAACGGTGAGCGCGGCGGCACGGACGAGATCCGGGACGGGGGCCCAGGCCCGTCCCGGATCTTTTCATGGGCCCGACGGTCGCCGCCCTTTGGTCCTGCGCCGTGCGGCCGGGGCTGGGGTCGGCGCACCGCGGTGTCCTGCCCCGGCGGTGAGCCGCGCGATCGGGGCGGCCGGAAGGTCGACCCGAAGCAGCGCGCCACCGCGTGGGGAGCGGGCGACGGTGGCCCGGCCGCCGTGGGCGTCGACGACCCGCTGCACGATCGACAGCCCCAGACCGGATCCCGGCAACGCCCGGGCGCTGTCGGCACGGTAGAACCGGTCGAACACCCGCGGTACGTCGGCGGCGTCGATGCCCGGCCCGGCGTCGTCGACCTCGAGCACCGCCGACGCGCCCTGGGCACGGAGCCGGACCTGGACCGGCTGGTCCGCGGGGGACCACTTGCCGGCGTTGTCGATGAGGTTGAGCACCGCCCGTTGGAGCGCAGCGGGACGCCCGCTCACCCACACGGAGGTCACGTCGAGCGCGACCTCGATGTCAGGCACGCGGGAACGCGCCTGGGTCGCGGCGGCCACCACCACGTCGGCGAGGTCGAGCAGTTCAGTGCTCTCGTCGCTGACGTCACCGCGCGCCAGGTCGGTCAGCTCGGCGGCAAGGGTGCTCAACTCGGCCACCTGGGCGCCGAGATCGTTGAGCAGCCGGGTCCGGCTCTCCGCCGGCAGTGCGCTGTCCAGGGTGCCGCGCCGATCGAGCCGGATCAGCAGCTCGATATTGAGGCGCAGGCTGGTGAGCGGGGTCTTGAGCTCGTGGGCGGCGTCCTCGGCGAGCAGCCGCTGGGCCCGCCGGGAGTCCCGGAGCGCGGCGAGCATGTTGTTGATCGACTGGATCAGCCGACGGATCTCCCCACCGCCCTCATCCGGGATGTCGGCGTCGAGATCCCGGGTGTGCGCGACACGGACCGCGGCGGCGGTCAGCCGGTCGATCGGTGCCAGCCCGGTCCGCGCCACGGCCCGCCCGACAAGGGCGCCGCTGACCACGCAGAGCAGCCCGATCAGCAGCATGCCCAACCCGAACCGGTTGATCGGGCTGTCGTCGGCGACGCGGGCCACCTGGACCGCGCCGTCGCCCGCTCGCAGCGTGTAGATGAGGTAGCCGTCGTCGTCGCTGTCGCCCGACTCCATCAGGTCGGCCGACGCGCCCCGCGCCACGCGCCCGGCGTGCTCGCTGACCGGGGGCAGCGCGGGTTGGCCGGCCGGCGTCCGGATCGAGCCGTCGGGCAGGATGACCCGCACCAGCCGACCGGATCCGGGATACGGCGGTAGCTGGACCTGCGCCAGACCGGCGCGCTCCGCGTTCGTCGCCAGGACGCGGGAGTCGGCGCGTAGCTGATCCTCCGCGGTGTCCTGCAGTTCCCAGTCCAGTAGCTCGCTGGCCACCTGGAAGGCCACGAACACGCTGACCGCGATGGCTATCGCCGCGATCACCGTCAGCCTGGTCCGCAGGGACCGTCGGCGCCACCAACGGGTCAGCCGGCGCGAGTCCCGGCCGGCGGGCCTGCTCACGGAGGAGTCTCCCGCAACGTGTACCCGAAGCCGCGCAGCGTGTAGATCAATCGCGGCTCACCCTCGGCCTCCATCTTGCGGCGCAGGTAGCTCACGTACACCTGGAGGTTGTTGGAGGTGACGCTCATGTCGAAGCCCCAGATCGCCTCGAACAGCACGTCGCGGGTCAACACCCGGGTCGCGTTGCGCATGAGGACCTGCAGCAGGGAGAACTCGGTCCGGGTCAGGCGGAGCGGCCGCCCGCCCCGCCACGCCTCGAACCTGTCGGGATCGACCCGGACGTCGGCGAACGTCAGGATCTGCGACTCGTCGTCGCCGGGCGCGCGGCGGCGCAGCAGGGCCCGGACCCGGGCCAGCAACTCCTCGGTGGCGAACGGCTTGGGCAGATAGTCGTCGGCACCAGCGTCCAGCCCCGCGACCCGGTCGGAGACCTGATCCCGGGCGGTCAGCATCAGCACCGGCAGATCCCGACCCGCCGCCCGCAACCGCCGGCAGGTCTCCAACCCGCTGAGGCGGGGCATCATCACGTCGAGGATCAGCAGATCCGGCGCGTCGCCACCGACCCCGTCGAGCACGGCGAGACCGTTGGCGACGGTGCTGGTGTCGTAACCCTCGACCTGGAGCACCCGCTCCAGCGACTCACGGATGGCCGCCTCGTCATCCGCGATCATGATCCGCACGCCGGCCCGCCCCTCCAGTCGATGCTTTTGCCGCTCATTATCCTCGATCAACCTGAGGCCAGGATTAGAGCGTCCCCGCTGTGGTGCCCGCGGGCCGTGCTCTTACGGATGCCTAAACTTGCGATTTAACGTCACTCTCGGTGCCCGTTGTCGGTGGTTCCGGTCTTGCAGTAGGGCGGACGCTTGTCTTTCGGCCGGTTCCTTGATCCTTTGGGACGTCCGGGGCCTGGCCGGGTGAGTTTCGGCGAGTCGGCGGGCGTTCCCAGTTTTGCGCGGAGACGGCGAAAGCCGAGGCGGACCCGGTACGGGCTGAGTGGTCTTCCCGGTTCGGGACGTGGCTGCCAGGGGCGGCGTAGGTCATCGACATGAGGGCTGGCCAGCCGCAGTTGGGCGTAGGCGGCCATGATCAGATGCATCCAGCGGTCGGTGGCCTGTGCGCTGGCCAGGTGGGCGCGGGCCATGCCCAGGTAGACCTTGGCGAAGCGGTGAAAGTGTTCTTGATCGAAGCGGCGCAGGTAGGCCTTCCACAGCAGATGGGGGCGCGCTGGCAGGCGCCGACCCGCGGGGCGATCACCCAAGCCCGCCAGCGGCTGGGAACTGAGCCGGTCAAGGACGTGTTCCAGCAGGTCGCCCGGCCTGCGGCGACCGAGTCGACGCCCGGCGCGTGGCTGCACGACCGACGGGTGATGGCGATTGACGGGTTCGTCGTGGACCTGCCCGACACCGAGGCGAACGTCGCCGAGTTCGGCCGTGACAGCGCAGGTGGGTACGAGACCGCCTTCCCGCAGGCTCGGGTGGTTGCCATCAGCGAGTGCGCGAGCCACGCCATGGTGGCTGCTGACGTGGCGGGGCGCTGGGCCGGCGAACAGACCCTCGCCTTCTCCCTGTAGGAGCAGTTGACCGAGGAGATGCTCCTGACCGCCGACCGCGGCTTCTACAGCTTTCCTGCCTGGAACCAGGCCCGGCACAGCGGCGCGCACCTGCTCTGGCGCAGCCAAGCCGGGCTTCGCCCGTATTGGCTGGGTGACCTGGAGGATGGGTCCTGGCTCGCCGTCATTACCAAACCCTCCGGCCTGCGCCGATCGCAAAAGGACCGGCTGCGCGAGGCCGCCCGCCAGGGCCGCGACCTCGACCCCGAGCACGCGGTGATCGTCCGCGTGGTTGACTACACCGTGCCCGACCGCAAGGGGCGAGCACATCCGGCTGATCACCAGCATGCTCGACCCGGCCGACGCCACCGCCGAGGACCTGGCCCGTTGCTACCATGATCGCTAGGAGGCCGAAACCGGCATCGACCAGTTGAAGACGCACCTGCGCGGGCCGGGCCGGATACTGCGCTCACGCATCCCCGAACTGGCTTACCAGGAGATCTGGGCCTCCCTCTTGACCCACTGGGCGTTATGCACGCTGATCTGCACCGCCGCCACCGCGACTGGGATCGACCCCGACCGGATCAAGTTCCTGGGCACCGTCCGCATCGTGCGCCGCTCGGTCACCGACCGTGCGGCCTTTTCCCCCTGAGCCCCCCGACGTCTCCTGGACCCGGGCCCTCCACCAGGTCGCGCACCGACGGAACCTGAACCCACGCCGCCACCACTCCTACCCACGAGCCGTCAAACGCTCCCGCAAGAGCAGCTACCGTGAGCGACGCCCCTCCGACAAGGGCATCCGGTACACAGGACCGCCGACCGTCACGCTCTTGCCCACACCATCGGCCACCCAACGAAAACCATGATCAACTGCTATCTAAACGGCATTGGGCCAGAGGCGGCCGAGATCAGAAAGCAACTATCTGTACGTGATCAAGGGCAGCCCGCCTGCGGCGGGCTGCCGCGCGCCGGGCGGTCACCGGCCGCGCTGCGGCTCTGCGGCCGGTCGCGGCCCGCGCCGCCCACGCGCAAAGAACACCATGGCGGCAGCGGCCAATACGTGTGAGAGGTCATCGCGGGACATCGACGATCGGTTCTCTCCGCCCCGGCTGCCCAGTTGTTCGGCGGCACCCGGAACCCGTCAAGGGCGCCTACGGCGTCGGCTTCGCCGATGCCGCTGCGCGTCACCCTTGACCGAACCCGGGCGCGAGTCGCCGATCTGGGCAGCTATCCGGGGCAGGGGAGGGAGCGGGCAGGGTGGTGCGGGAGTGCGTGCTTCCCCAACTCCTCGGAGTACAATAAGATTGTTGTGCAAGGAGGGGTGAATGGCCTATCGACTGGTGTTGACCACCCAGGCCGCGACTGGCTCCACGAGCTGCGCACCGGCGATCCGGTAACGCGCAGACTGGTCGCCGAGGCCATCGACCGACTCCTGGACGAAGGGCCGGTCCTGGGACGCCCTCTGGTGGATCGAATCAGCGGCTCCCAGGTGCACAACCTCAAGGAGTTGCGGCCCGGATCCAGTGGAGCCAGCGAAGTACGGATCTTGTTCGTCTTCGATCCCCTGCGCAACGCGGTCCTGCTGATCGCGGGCGACAAGTCCGGGCAATGGAACCAGTGGTACCGCCACGCCATCCCGCTGGCCGAGCAATGGTATGAGGCGTATCTGAAGGAGTTGCCATGAGCACCGAGTTTCACTCCTACTCCCGTGAGGAGTTCCTCACCGAGTTCGTCCACCCCGACGACCGCCAGGCGGTGGCCGAGGCGCGCGAGCGCCGCGTGGTCAAGGTGCGCGGGGAGTTCCTGGCCGACATGCGCAAGAAGGTAGGGCTGACCCAATCCGAGGTGGCCCAGACCATGGGGGTGTCTCAGCAGCGCGTCTCGGCCATCGAGAACGGCTCCATCGCCGAGTTGGCCACCCTCGGCCTTTACATCCGCGCCCTGGGCGGAGAACTGAAGGTCATCGCCGACTTCGGAGACACCTGGCAACGTGTCGCCTGATCGGGGCAGCGACCGTCTCATCCCGTTCAGGATCAGCAACCCGGCCCCCGACCTGATCACACGCTGCCTCTGACGTCCACATGCGACTTGACGGCTACGCTGACGGCAACAGGAGTGGACAATCACGGGCCCCGGTGGACGGATGTGGACTCGCGCACCCCCGCTGACCTGCAACGCCGCAGGCCGGCGTGGCCGAGGTCCACACCTACCACGTGCTGTGCGGCGTTCGGGTTTGCCGTGTTCGAGGTACGGGGCGGCCTTGGTCTTGATCATCGTTCGTGGGACGCGCAGCCGGATGTGGCCGTTGACCTTCGGCCGGCATCGGCTGTGCTGAACGGTGATCTCGTAACCGAGGAATCTCGCGGCACTGGTACGGGCCCGCCTTGCTCCGCCGGTCAGCGTTGCCAAGGGAACATGCTCTGGCCTCGGCTGTTCTGGATCGTGACGTTGAAATACAGCCCTTTGTTCCCGCGCGCGTACATGTAGATCCCGGACGGGCGGCGCGAGTGGCCCAGGTAGACCGGACGTACTTCGTAGTAGACCTGCTCGTGGTTCTTCTGCACGGCATTCTTGACCGCGTACTCATAGCGCTTCATCGCCGAGTTGTTCATCCTCTGGTAGATCGTGAACAGATTGCGCGGGTCCCGGCCGTTGCCACCGAGCTGGTTGGCGATGAGATGTCCGCGGGAGAAGGCGTTTCCAGGGTTGATGAACTCCCCGTTGGGACCGGTCGGCCACCCTGACGGATGGATGCTCTTAAGCGCTTTCGAGCCACCCTTCAGGTCCGCGGCGCTACAGAACTGGGCTCGCGCCTGGGTCGTGCGGCCGGCGCTGTCCAGAGGCAGGTACTGCTTGAACGGGCGGCAACCGTCATCGTCGTCGTCTCTGCGTGGGGTCGCAGGAGAGGTGGGGTAGTCCCCGTTCGTCCCAGGGATTGGATAGCGGAACGTGTCACCGATGTCGACAGGGATTTTGATGGGGCGTGGGTCCTGGCCGTTGCCGGCCTGGGCGACTCCCGCCGGTCCAGGCGGCGGGAGCTGACCGATGGACGGGAGCGGGACGGGGATCGCATGCGCGGGCGGTGTGGCGGTGGGGATGGAGATGGGCGTGACGACCGACCCGGCGTCGCGTACGGCGTTGCCATGGAGCAGCCGCAGCGACCGCACGGTGTCGGCGATGACGTTGTGCGTGCCTTTCGTGGCGCGTGGTGGCCGCTTGTAATCCTCGGTGATCTTGTCGCCAGGGTTGGCGTAATCCGGATTGCTCAGGTCGGGATCGAGTCGATAGGGATTTCTCCTGGCCTGCTGCTCCGCGCGCCTACGAGCCTCCTCGGTCCTGCGGCGGGCCTGTGCCGCGAGTTCCTCGGGCGTGGGCCCTGGTCGGCGCGGCGGGCTGCCCGTGCGTGGCGGGCTGCCGCTGCCCGGGGGCCCGCCGGGGTCCGATGGGGGGCGGAACGGTTGTCCGGTGTTGGGATCGATGGGGGTGTACTTCTCGCCTGCGGGAGGCCCGATGTGGACACAGGGGTAGATGAACAGGAAGCCGAACAGCCAGCCGATGCACATGCACGGCGCACTCGCGCTGGGGTCGAGCATGTCGATCGGGGCGCCGTGCCCGTAGGTGTAGCGGTTGGCGTTGATCGACTTGGGCACAGGGTCGGGGTACTGGTCCTCGGGACGACCGAAGGCGGCTGTCTCGGGGTCGTACCAGTTGTCGCCCAGGCGAACGTGGCCGGTGCCGGGGTCGGTCCAGTCGCCGTGGAAACCGGCGTTCGACATGGTCCCGCTCTCGGCGATCATGGCGCCGAACGGATCGTAGGCCGCCGAGCCTGCGGGCTGGGTCAGCGAGCCGTCGGGGGCGATGGCGGCGATGACGTCCTTGCGCCTGTCGGACAGGGCCAGGCGCCGCTCGCCGCCCTTGTCGAAGGACAGCAGGTCGCCCGCCGGGCTGCGGGTGTAGCGGGACGTGTCGTCGGCCGAGGGCTGCTGGGCGGTACCGGCGTAACGTAAGGGAGTGCCGTCGCGGGTGGCTGGGCGATTGAGGCTGTCGTAGGTGTAACGGGACGACGCGGCCGTCGTCTGGCGGTCCAAAGCGTCAGACTCATAGTTCTTCGTCCCGTTCGGGCCGCTCACTGTGGCCAGGGTGCCGCGTGGTGCGTAGGTGTAAGTCGACGTACCGGACGTGCGTAGTCTGTTGCGTTCGTCGAATGTTCTGGTGGTGCCGTCCGCGGCGGTCAGGTTGCCGGAGTCGTCCCAGGCGTACTTCGAGGTCGTCGTGTCCTTCGTCCAGGACGTGATGCGGCCCGCGTAGTCGTAGGTGTAGGAGTTCTGGGCGGCGCCGGCCGTTCCGGTGGTCTTCTTACTGGTGGTCCTGTTGCAGTTGTCGTAGCCGTAGGTGCTGGAGAGGACGTTGTCGTCGGCGGCGTTCTTGAGGTTATCGCTGACCATCCGGCTCATGTCGTCGTAGCCGAACGTGCGGATCCGTCCGCCGCCATAATCCACTCGGGACGTCATCCCGGCGGTGTCGTACCCGATCGTTTGGCTGGCGCCCGTGATGCCGTCGCGCAGTGTGTCCAGGCGGCCGCCGCGGTAGCCGAAGGTGGAGGTTCCGGCCACGTCGGTCTGCTGGATGAGCTGGCCTTCGTCGTTGTAGGCCATGGTGGCCTGGCCCGATGGCCCGGCGGCGGACAGAATCAGGCCGCGGTCGTTATAGGTGTACGTGTCTTCGCCGGCCGCGACCAGGCGGCCGGCCAAGTCGTAGGCGAGGGTGCGTTTGCTCGTCGAGGCGCCGGAGCCCGTCTCCTCCACGAGGCGCTGGGCGGCATCGTAGACGCGCCGTCGGCTGACCCCGCCGGGCGCGAGGAGAGAAATCGGATTGCCGGCCCTGTCGTAGCCGGCCGTCCACGTCCTGTCGGCGGGCGCCGGGTGGGCGGCGGTGGCGGGTTCGATGACCGATTCCGGTAATCCCAGGGAATTGACCGTGTAGGTCGTGGCATTACCGCGGCCGTCGGTATACCGGCTCTGGAAGCCGGCCGCGTCGTATCCGAACGTCGTGGTGATGGAGGCGGTGTCACTGACCTCCTCGATCTGTTCGGTCAGCCGGTTCAGGGCGTCGAAGGCGAAGGTTGTCTTGTGGCATTCCCGGTCGATGGTCACGGTGGGGTTGCCCACGGCGTCGTAGACGAACTCGCGCTTGCGTAGCTCGGCGCCCGAGGGACTGAGGTCGGCCAGGGTGGCCAGTCGCCCGAAACCGTCGAACGTCAGCTTGCTCGTCCGGTTGAGCCCGTCGGTGATGCGGACCTGGCGGCCGAGAGCGTCGTAGCCGTACTCCGTCTTCACGCCGGCGGCGTCCGTCGTCTTGATCCGCTGGTTCACGGTGTCGTAGACGGAGGTCGTTGCCAGGCCGCTGGGCGAAAGGATCTTGGTGGTGTTCCCGGCGTCGTCGTAGGTGTAGCGAGTGACGAGGTCTCGGGCGACCGGCCGGCGCTCGACCTGCGTGGCGGTGATCGGGCGACCCAGGTCGTCATAGGTCGTCTCGGACCGGGCGCCGGTCGGGTCGGTGACGGACAGGACTTCGCCGGTGCGGGCGTAGGTGTAGCGCCATTCGGCTCGCTCACCGTTGGTCGTGGCCGGTCGATCCTCGGCCTGGAGCCGGTTGAGGCGGTCGTAGGTGTACATGGTGGAGTTGCCGAGCGAGTCGATCAGCTCCACGACGTTGCCCAGGCTGTCGTAACGGGTCTCGATGGTGGGAGTGACCGGGGTGGTCGATCCCGGCGGGGTGTAGGAGGGGGACAGGGCCTTCACGGGGCGGCCGAGCCGGTCGTACTCGGTGCGGGTGACGTTGCCGAGCGGGTCCTTGAGCTCGGTCGTGTCGTCGAAGGCGTTGTACCCGGTCAACTCCTGCGGCCTGACCGTCGTCGCCGGGCCGCCTTCGGATTCCGCCGCCACCGGCGGGCCGGTCATCCTGATCGGCCGCCCGATCTCGTCGTAGCCGTAGGTCGTGGTGAACGCGGTGGCGTCGGCGCCGGGCAGGTTGCCGCGCGGGTCGGTGGTGGCGACGGTCAGACCACGCTGGTCGTAGGCGTACGAGCTGGTGAGCGTGGTGGTGCCGGCACTGACCGACTGCTTGATCGCCCGGCCTGGCCCGTCGTAGGTGATGTCGACCGTTTCAGGCGCGGTCGGCAGCGCCCAGCCGACGTTGGACGGCTTGCCCGAGCGGGCCACCTGCGTCACGTTGCCGGCGCCGTCGTAGCGGTAGGTCGTGCGGCGGGCGAGGCCACCGGGGTCGAGCGTCGAGGAGGCCACGCGGCCGGTCGCGTCGTAGGTGTTCGCGACGACCGTGGCGCCGTTGTCCGTGACGTGTTCGGTGGGGTTGCCGGCCCCGTCGTAGGCGTAGGAGGCCATGACGCGGTCGTGCTTGCTGCCGTCGGGGCTCTTGACGTCTTTCTGGGTGACGCTCTTGAGCAGTTCGTCGGTGTAGTACGCGTACGTCACCGTGCGTCCCATGGCATCGGTCTCGCGGGCCAGCCGGCCGGCATGGTCGTAGGCGTAGGAGTTCAGCACCAGGTACGGTCCCGTCTCCGGAGCCCCTTCCGGGTCGCCGTCGAAGTCCCGCAGGCGCACCTCGGCGATCATGCCGCGTGAGGTGTACCGGTATTCGAACCGGTTGTCCTGGGAGTCCACCGTGGCGAGGAGGTTGCCGTGCACGTCGTACTCGTAGGTGTTTTCATGCCCCTCCGCGTCGATGACCCGCTCCACCCGGTTGTGGTCGTCGTAGTCGTAGGCGACGGCCCTCGGCGGTGCGTCCGAGGCGAGATCGGCGAACCTGATCGCGGTGACGTTCCCGTCGGGGTCGTAAGCGGCCGTGACGCGCTGCTGTTGGCGGGCGCCGGTGACGGCGTTCGTGGTGGCGGCGCGCGTGGTCGTGGTGAGCCGGGACAACGCGTCGTAGGTGTACGTGGTCTTCGCGCCGGCCGGGACGCTGTCGGAGACGTCCGTCTCGGAGGTGAGCCGGCCGAGCGTGTCGTAGGTGTAGTGGGTCACCATCCCCGCCGGGCTGGTGAGCTGGGCGAGGTCACCGTTGGCGAAATAGGAGTACTTCGTCACGGCCCCGCGCTCGTCCGTCATCGTCAGCGGCAGGCCGCCGGGCATGGCGCCGCCACCGGGAGCGGGTTCGGAGCCGGTGGTGTAGGCGTACCTGACCTGGCCGCCTTCGGGGTCGGTTCGTAAGAGGAGATTCCCGGAGGCGGTGTAGGAGTACACGGTGCGATAGCGGTTGTCGCTCGTGCCTGTGGAACGGCCATCGCGGACCTCGGTCGGCAGGTCGTTGCGCGGGTCGGCCGGGTTGCTCACCGGCGGATACGTGTAGGAGACCGTCTGGCAGTTCTTGTCGGCCCGGCAGGTGGTCCGGGTGAGGATGTTGCCGCGTTTGTCATAGGTGAGCTTGACCGGCTCGCCGTTCTCATTGGTGATGGTGGTCAGGTAGCCCTGGTCGTCGTAGCCGAAGGTGCGGATCGTCACGCCGTCCAGGACATGGTCGATGAAGTCGGGAGCCTCGCCCTGGTTGCCGGGCAGCGTCGTGCAGAAGGACGGGTCGCCCGGGTCGGGGGAGGTGCAGACGTAGGTCGGTGTGGCCGATGGGAGAGGGGTGGGCGGCTGGTCGGGGTCGGTGACCGTAAGGCCCGTGGGAAGGCCCAGCCGGATGATGCGGCCGGCCAGCGCGTCGTATTCGTAGAGGTAGGGGTACCCGGACGGATCGCGGACTTCGACGGCCCTGCGCAGGTCGGTGTCGCCGCCGTACACGACCGGGCGCTTGAGCTGCCAGGTGCCGCCGTCGGCGTCGGTGTACTCCGAAACTCGGTCCTGCTGGACGTCGTAGCCGACCTCGGCCGCGACCTTGCCGCTCGGTAGTGTCACCTTCGCCAGCGCGCCGGCCGCCGCGAGCCCTTCGCGGTGGTGCGTCGCGACGGAGTCGGGGCCGAGCGGGTGCTGGTAGATCGCCACCTCATCGATGACGCCCGCATACGACCTGCGAGTCTGCGCGCCCCACCCCGGCCAGGACGCGGTCGGGGCCACGGCGGCGGCGCCGATCTGGTTGTGGGTGAGCGTGATGTGATTCGGGGTCTGGCCGGTGAGCGTGCCGACGGTCTTGCCGTCCAGGTAGAGGGTCTGCGTGGAGCCCATGGCGGACAACACGGCGTGGTGCCAGCGGCCGTCGTTGACCGGCGTGGGTGCGGTGATCGGCGTGATGGTGCCGCCGCTCCAGAACCGGCCCCGAAGCAGGCCGTCGGTGCCGACGTACAGGAGGGGCACACCGATGCCCGGCGTGGTGCCGAGGGGTTTGTCCTGGTATCCGACGAGCGGGCCGCCGGAGCCGGTCACGCTGTTCTTGAACCATAGTTCGATGGCCAGATCCCGGGTCTTCTTCACAGTGCCGGGCGGCAGATCCACCTGCGAGGTGGTGCCGTTGAACGACGCGGCGGTGTCACCGGTCCCGGCGAGCGCGCCAGGGGAGGCGAGCGTCACGTTGGCATGGCTGCCCGCGTCCTTGCCGAGGTTGACGGCGACCTCGCTGGCCGCGGTGACTCCCTCGTCCTCACCGAGCCGGTAGTAGGCCTCGGGACGGGAGTCCAGCACCGCGCTGCGGTAGTGAGAACCGGTGGTGTAGTCGTAGACGGTGCAGGCGGCGTCTGGCGCGCAGACTTTGCTGAGCAGGTCGCCGTTGTAGGTGTAGGACCAGGTCAGCGGCTTGCCGTCCACAGAGTCGGTGCTCAGGCTCGCCACGTGCGCGCCCGACCAGGTGAAGGTCAGTGAGCGCCCGCCCGGTCGGCTGGTGGCCTTGGACACTCTGCCGTTGAGGTCGTAGGTGAGAGTGAGGGGCTGGAAGTTCGCGTCGGTGATCTTGGACAGTTTGTCGCTGCCGAATTCGTACGTCGTACCTGACTTGTCGGTCAGTTTCCAACGGCCGGAGGCGTCGGCGGTGAGCGTCGCCTGACGGCCCGGCGGAGGTGCGTAGCCGCCGTCGGGGTTACGGCCATAGCGCACCTGCTGCCCGTCGGCGTAGCTGACCACCACGTTGCCCGAGCCGTCCTGATCGGGCACGACGCGCATGTCGAACTGGGTTGTCCAGCCCGCCCCGAAGATCGTGCTCCTGCGCGGATCGGCGCTGTTGTAGACGCGCGTCACGTTCAGATCGGACGTGGCCGCGTCCACGACATCGGTGGAGTAGTTGCCGGTCTGCGGATCGAATGCGTTGTCCTGCGCGCCCTGTGGCGAGCCCGCCACCCGCGAGGTCAGCTCCGGCTGCGGCACCCAGGTCAGCAGCGTGACCCGGGGGGAGGGCACCTCAGTCGTGCCGTCTTTGACGAACACCCGCCACTGGTAGGTCTTGCTCCAGAAGAGCTTGCCGGTCGGGACCGTCCAGGCGTGCGTCGGGACGTACCCCGAGTCGAAGCAGCCCGTCGTGCCGCCGCTGTCGGTCTTCTCGCAGACCTCGAACTTGTACGACAGCGCCGACCCCGGAGGGGCGTCCAAGTCCACGGCGGTGGCCCACAACTGCGGGGTGAGCGTCGGAGCCTGGTAGCCGTTGGGCGGATATACCTCCTGCAGGACCGGCGGAATGTCGATGATCTTCAGGATCAGCCGGATCGGCGGCACCTGGTGGTCGGTGAAGACCGGCCCGCCGGTGTGCACCATGGTGAAGTCGATGGAGTACGTTCCGGGTTTGAGCGGCTTGATCTCCGCGTCCAGCTTGACCTTGGAGTTTCTCGCGACGTTCTGGGTGAGATTCGCCGAGCGCCGCTGGATGACCAGCTTTCCCTTGGCGTCGTAGACGCGGTAGCCCAGATAGTAGGTCGCCGGGGTCCAGGTCTCCGCGCCGATATTGGTCACGGTGATTTTGATCTTGCCGCTCTGAGCCTGGGTGACCGGCGGATTGGGTACCGCGTTCGTGAGCGCGTAGGTGGCGTTGTACGGGCTGTGCGTCACGAACAGCCGCGGGGGGTTGGCCGTGTCGTGCCCGGTGAACTTCTTGCTGCCCAGCCCGTCGGGGGAGGCATCGCGCGCCGACAGCCCATAGTTCGCCTGCCGGCCGTTCACCCAGCGCTGGATCAGGTCCCGGCCGCCGGTTCCCAGATCGAACACCACGGGCTTGGTCGGGCACTTCGATCGGGTGGCGCCGAGGGCGATGTGTCCGTACGAGAACGACTTGCGCGTCAACGCAGGCCCGACACCGGGGCCCGGATAGGAGTACCCGGAGCCCGCCGTCCACGCCTGCATGACCGGGTGGACGGTGACCGGCCGCGCCCGGCACGTGCCCGAGTCGTAATTGACCATCCACAGGCTGGCACCGAAGATCCGGTGGTACTTGAGCTTCTCGTCCAGCTGAGGGAAGGCCACGTAGGCCGCGGACCGCCTGCCGAGCGCTAGGATCTGGCCGCCGCCGGTGCTGCCGTCGTCGCCGACTGACATGCCGGCCCCGGCGGTCGCGGCCTCCACAGGCGGATCGATCATCACCGGGTACTTCCGGCTCGGGGCCCGCAGCCAGGCGCGGTCCGCGCTCACCTTGAGCGCCTGGGCGCCGCCGACCGTGACGAGCTCGTAGGAGACCCCCGGGGAGCGGGCCGGGACGGTGGCCGAGTCCCGCATGAGGGTGGCGGGCACCACCGCCCGCGTCCGGCCCGCTTCGTCGGTGAAGAGCACGCGCCCGCCGTCCATCCTGGCGGTCAGGTTCCGCGTTCTCAGAGAGAACAGGAACGTGCCCGGTGCGTCGGGCGACCGCAGCACCATGGTCTTCTTCATCCCGCCCGCGGTGACCACGACGTTCAGATCCGTGTCCGTCAACACGCCCGGGTACCGCACGCTGTGCCGCCTGGCCCGGCCCGCGGCGGGCGCGGCACCCAGAAGCCCGTAGGCGATCTCGTGATCGGCGTCCAAGGCGAGCCGTACGACATCACCGGAGCCGGCCCGGGGAGCGAGCCTGATGTCGACCGCGTCCGCCGCGTTCCGCCATCCCCGCCCCGATGCGGCCTGCGCGCCTCCGCCCGCGGGCACCACCCGCGTGTCGATCGGCCGCCAGATCGCGTCAGGACCCTGGTAATGCAGCGGGCGGGAGGAGAACTCGGTGGTTTGCCTGCCATCGGCGTGGGCGAAGGTCCGCGTATAGGCGGTGCGGGCGCCGACCAATTCTCGGCCGGTCCGCGTGCCTGGTCGTTCCTCGGGGACAGGAGCCTGCCCGACGGTCGCTTGATTCGGAGGTGGAGGCGGTTGCGAAGCCCGCGCCAGAGGATACGTGGAGCGCAACGTTCTCGGCCGCGTGTCATTGCGCGCGCCGACCACGTGGCCGAGCCCGGCCGCTGATCCCCACTCCTGGGCCGAGGGCCGTGGGCGCCAAGCCGGAGGGTTCACGACCACGGTGCCGGCCGATACGGCCAGGAGGACGACCAGTATCCACGTGACGGCCTTCGAACGCCGCGTCTCCATGGTCTTCTCCCTAACGAGGAGGCTCGGGGAGTTCCTTGCGGGTGAACGTCACGGCGTCGCCCTGCTCCTGAGCGGCGGCCACCTGCGAGGAGACCTGGTAGACCCGCGTCAGGTTGTCCGCGGTGCGGAACAGGAAGGCCCACGAAGGGCCGTTGGCGTTGGTGAAGGCGAACGCGGTGGGATCGGTCGCGCTCGTGTCGGGATCGAACGTGACCCGCGCCCAGTCCCGCCATGTCCCGGAGCCCTGTACGCTCTCGCCGGTGCTGTAGACGGCCCCGTCCGCGCCACGGGCGACGATCTCGGTCTTGCCGCTCAGCGGGCTGATCAGAGCTGAGGGCTGCCCTGCCGCGGTGAAGCCCGGCACCCGTTCCCAGGCGTCGGGGAACACCCCGGCGTCGTCCTGCCGCTTGGTGAGGACCGTCCCGTCCTCACCGCGGACGAACAGCCGGATCTTGCTGCCGGGATAGACCACGACCGTCGGCGTCACCGTCAGGCCCGGCTGGCCGATGCTCGTGCACCCGGTGACTGAGCCGTTGGCGTAGAGCATGGTCCGCAGCATCCCTGCGGAGTCCACGGCGAAGACCCTGATCCCGCCGCTGACCGTGGCGACCTCTGGCGTGACGCCGCCGAACCCGGCAACGCCGAGGCTGATCCACGAGGTGTACGGCCCGGCCGCCGCGGTTTGCGGCAGTGCCCACAGCACACCACCGGTGTCCACGGCGAAGGCCACCGGCCGGCCGTCCTCCAGCCTGCCGATCGTCGCATGCGAGGCCATGGGGATATCGCCGGGCAGCCACGCCGCCCAACCGGGCGTGTTCTTCGTGGCTTGGGTGATCGTCGAGATCGGGCCGGCGGCGTTGTGGCCGGCGATCTGCGGCCGCCCATCAGCCTGTTCGCCGAGCGCGGGCCGCCCGGTGTAAGCCTCTGTGCCGGAGATCGCCGTCCACTGCACAGAGCCGAAGTTGTCAGGGTCAGGTTGGTGGCCGTGCAGCAGCCGGCCGATGTTGTCGGTGTAGGCGTACGCCAGCGGCCCGACCTGTGCGCCGGGAATGGGCGAGGCCTGCCGGGCGGCCGTGGGCGTGTACGACGCGACCGGCACGGGCGCCGAGGTGGCCGGGGTCAGCCGTGACAACGACACGGCGGTGCCCGAGGTGGGCCGGCCGCTCAGTCCTTCACCCGCGGCGCCGATGACCGCCTCGCCCTTGCCGTCGCCGTTGAAGTCGGCGAGCGCTGCGGCCGAGCCGAAGTTGTCACCGCCCTCGTTGACATCACCGGCGTCGATTTGGGTGATACGGCGGCCGGTCGTGAGGCTGACCGTGGAGTTCGCCCGGCGAGGGCCGCCACGGAACAGGAAGGCCACCCCGGCCCCCGCCGGGCCGTACGACTTGCCCGGCGCGCCGATGATCAGGTCGGCATGCCCATCGCGGTCGGCGTCGCCGCTCGCCAGCGTGGCGCCGAACCTGTCGCCCGCGGCGGCTTCCTCGGCCCCGCCGCTCTCCTGCAGCCAGAACGCCGTGTCCAGCTTGGTGGCGGCGCCCGGAAGTACCACGACCGAGCCGCTCTTCACATCGGTGCCCTGCACCTCACCCGGGACGCCGACGGCGAGGTCGGCGTAGCCGTCCTTGTCGAAGTTGCCGATGACGAGCGTGGCGCCGAAGTTGTCCCCGGCTTCGTTGCCGCCGCCGTTGCCCTCCTGGGTCATTCCGAACCCGGCGGCCTTACCCGAGGCGGCGCCCGGGATGATGTAGATGCCGCCGCTGCCGGCCGGGTCGGAGCCCGGCGCCTCCGCGGGAGCGCCCACGATGAGGTCGGCGTGCCCGCTGCCGGTCACGTTGCCGGCCGCGAGCGACGCTCCGAACCTGTCACCTGCCTCGGTACTCCCGCCGGCGTCCTCCTGCTTGGCCGCCCACCCCTTGACGATGCCGCTCGACGAACCCTTGTACACGTAGATGGAGCCGCCCTTGGCCGTCTCAGCGGCCGGGATCTCGCCCGGCACGCCGATGGCCAGATCGGCATACCCGTCGCCGTTCAGGTCACCGGCCGCCAGCGCGGTGCCGAAGGTGTCGCCGGCCTCGTCGCCGCCGTCACCTGTCGTCTGGTCGAACCAGTTGCCGCCCGACAGCCCACCCGAGCCGCCGGGGAAGACGGCGATCGCGCCGGCTTTGGCGGCCGAACCCACTGCCTCACCCGGCGAGCCCACGGCGAGGTCGGTATGGCCATCCTTGTTGAAGTCACCCGCCGCCAGCGCGGCTCCGAATCGATCACCGGCTTCGACCCCGCCCCCCACACTGGCCTGGGTGAGGCGGATGCCGGGGGTGACCAGGCCGTTCGCCGATCCCTTGAACAGGGTCACGGTGCCGCCTGACACGCCTGACACGGAGTCACCGGGCGCGCCTATGGCCACGTCCGCGAAGCCGTCCCTATTGAAGTCGCCGCTGACGGAGGTCGCACCGAACCTGGCTCCGGCGGTGGCCGTGGCAGGGGTAATCACCTGCCGGGCATACAGGTTGGCGGCGGCACAGGGAGCGGCCGCGTACGCGGTGGAGGGCGCCAGGCCGGTCACCGTTACCGACGCGATCAACGTTAGGGTGCATAACCAACTGAGCAGGCGATTCCTGGCCATTGATGCCGACCTCCGCCTAGACAAGACAGAACGCGGCGAAGCTATCGAAATAAAGCGATCGTGGCGTCAACCCTAGGGTTGAAATCCGCCTAAACTATTGATGTAGCTGGTGTCAACCTGAGTTGTACGTCACACCATTGACGGTGGTGTGGGGTTTGCATATTCGATTCATCCGCTGCACTTGATCGTTTTGCGGCCGGATCGCGCTGCTTGCCTGGTCACAGGCATCCCAGGGCCTGGAGATCTTGGTGCTGCGGCATCAGCCGGCTGCGCTCCGTCGTCAGGTCGCCGCTCCACGGCCGTCGTGGGCGTATTAGTCACATCAGGAAAGTCCTGTTATCGCCTTATCTATTGCTATGTCGGGTGGCGTTCTCGTAATGTCTAAGCTGGCAATGATCATGCGGTCTGGGGAGATCGCTCTTTCTGGGGGCACCTTTATGACGATCATGCTTTCCCGGTTCACGCGCGCCGCGGCTGATGCCGCCCGGCTGACGATCGAGCTGCCGGACTCGGTGGGCGCGCTCGAATGGCACGGACTCACCAAGATGGCAGGGCCGGGTTTCGCCCACGCCTTCACGCTGGTCCAGAAGGGCGGCAACAGCGCCCTGCCCACGCACATCTTCCCGGGTGGCCGGGTCGAGACCTTCCGCCGCCACGGCTACGA
Source organism: Nonomuraea solani (assembly GCF_900108335.1). Classification (GTDB taxonomy): domain Bacteria; phylum Actinomycetota; class Actinomycetes; order Streptosporangiales; family Streptosporangiaceae; genus Nonomuraea; species Nonomuraea solani. The sequence continues at coordinate 363,605 of NZ_FNVT01000009.1, read as the reverse complement.
CCTCACCCTCCACGAGAGCATCGACCGCACGAACAGCTGCCTGGTCTGGGTCGGCCCGTACAACGAGGCCAAGACGTGGTTCGCCGGCCCGGCGCCACGCCGGTCGGTGCTCAACGCGCTCGTCGCGGCGGTCGAGTTCACCGACAGCTCTGAGGGTGCCACGCTCAGGCCGCGCGTACGTGCGGCGACCCAGCAGTTCGCGACCAAGGTCATCGGGCGCAACGACCGGCTCATCGTGATGGCGAGCGACGCCCGTGCCGCCCGCGAGACGCTGCCCGAGTTCCGGGGCGCCGGCCGTGGTGACGCGGAGGTGTGGAAGATCCCGCTCGACCTCGATCCGGAGCAGAAGGCCAGGGTCGGTGGCACGCCGTACGAGCACAAGTACATCTACGCCAACAGCAGCGCGGTCTTCACTGTGCAGTTCACCTTCGACCCGGAGGCGGGCTCCTTCCGCGCGGCCGACGAAGGCTTCGTCGAGGACGTCCTGGCCGGGTTCAAGGTGGCGTGGGCGGCGTGAGCCTGTCGCTGGCCGTCTCGCTGCTCGCACTCCTCGCCTCCCTGTTCACGCTGGTCGCCGTCGGGGCGGTCTACTCCAGGCTGCGCGCGCTGGAGCAGAACGTGCTGAACCCGAACACGGCACGGCTGGACAACGAGAGCACGACGGTCGTTCCCGCGCTCCGGCCGCAGGACGGCGAGGTGGCGTCGGTCGTTCTCCTCATGGACAGCACCTGCGCGGTCTGCCATCAGGCGTGGACGACGCTGCACGAGTCCTCCTGGCCGGGCGTCCGCGTCCTCGGGCTGGTCGTCGAGAAGGAGATGGCCGAGGCGTTCACCACCGGCCAGGTGCTCGCCGACGCAGGCCAGTGGCGCGAATTGTACGAGGGGTACGCACCCTGCCTGTTCGCGATCGATCCTTCGGGGGCGGTCATCGCACGCCGGTTCGTCTACGGCGACACGGACCTGCCCGAGCTGATGAACTCACTTCAAGCTGCGAGGAGCGGCCATGCGCTTTGACGAGATCCCGGCGATCGACGCCATGCCGGAGGGCGCCCAGCCCAGCCGGGTCAGGACCCTGATCGGCGCGTTGCCGTCCAGCCGCCGCACCCTGGCGAAGGGCATGGCCGTCTCGGTGATGGCCGCCGCGCTCGTCCCCTTGGACTGGGCGCTGAACAAGCGGCAGGCCAGGGCGGCCGGGCCGACCTCGGTCTGGGACGAGAACAGTTGCGAGAGGTCCTACCCCGACGGCGGTTACGACGAGGGACGCAACAACTGGTGGGGCGACGGCAAGGCCGTCTGCTTCGGCGGCTGGCGCATGGGCGCCTACCCGTGCAACAGCACGCGCCGCCACTTCGAGGGCAGCCGTACGCACAAGCCCGGCGCCTCCGACCAGGAGAAGTACACCAACGCGGCGCGCATCGACGACAGCTGCGGCACCACCTCGGCCAAGAACGCCTGGCGCTGGAAGTCCGGCGGCCAGCAGTACATCTGCTCCGACGCCTACACCACCGTGACCTGGCGTGACGGCACGCACCACAGCGACCTGACGATTGCGATGTGCTAATGCCGCCCGCCCTTCGCCGGCTGGCCCTCAATCCGCTGACGCTGGCCGTCCCCATCACCCTGGGGACGGTACTGCCGATCACCGTGGGGGGCCCGCTGGCACTCGTCTTCTTCTTCGCGGGGCTCAATGCCGGATACGCGAACTCCGGCAGCACTTGAAGCCACAACTCGGCATTCCTGCTGAGCGCGTCGGTCTGGCGCGGTCGTGGTGCCCTCGCCTACTTCGGCGTGGGATTGTTGCTGGGCGCGCTGACGGTGGCCGCCGTCGGGGTGATTCTGGGCGGCATCGTGCAGGGTCTTCTGCCATTGCCGGTACGGCTGGCGGCGCTCGCCGTGCTGGCAGCCGCCGTACTCCTGCGTGAGGTCGGCCTGATCAAGCTGCCGGTGCCGGAGAACGCCAGGCTCGTGCCCGAGCACGTGCTGCATCGCGGGCGGGTGCTGGGAGGCATCCAGTTCGGCTTCGAGATGGGCACCGGGATGCGGACGTACTCGCCCTCCTCCCTGCCCCACCTCGTGCTGGCCGCGGTGCTGCTCGCACTGCCATGGAACGGCGCGCTGGCGGCCGGGGCGGGCTTCGCGGTCGCTCGCTGGATCATGGCGGCGGCCAGCATCGGCCACAGCGAGGACGGCGGCTGGAGCGATGTCTGGTCGATGAACGCCCGCCTGCTGGCCTCGGCCACGGGGGTCGCCACGGTCGCCGCGCTCGCGTGGGGGCTGTGGCCGTGGTAGAGCGGCTGGTCGTGGTCGCCGACAGTGCCTGCGGGGGCTGCTCGGCGATCGCGGCCGCGCTCGGCGGCGTGCTGGCCGTGACGGTCGTGGTGCGTTCGTGCCGCGACCCGCACCTGGCCGAGGAGTTCCCCGTGCTGGCGGGCCGCCGTCCGTGCGCCCGCCCGCTGGCGCTTTATGAAGACCGGCCGCTGACGGGCTTCCGCTTGCTCTGGCGAGCGGGCAGGCTGGTGGCACCCGGCAGGCGCGCGGCCGCGCTGCGGCTGGTGTTGCGTGTGGTACGGCTGCGAGCGGCGCACCTGCTCGGAGCCTCTCGTCTTCACAGAAGGCAGAGCGGTCATGAGAAGACTTCTCACCCTCACCGTACCGGTGACCCTGCTGACCGTCCTGATGGCCGCGCCCGCCCAGGCCAAGGCCATCTCCCACGGTGAGCTCACCGGCCCCGGCCTGTCCACGCCGATCGTGGTCAAGCCCGGCGGCCAGGCCATGGACAACCGTCTCAATAGCCTGCGCACTGGCACCGCCGCGCACGCAGCGCTCTACCGGGGCCTGCCCCAAGCATTCGGCGCGCGCCCGATGGGCAGGCTCGGTCCCTGCTATCGCCTGGAGTGGTACGGCCCGCCCGGCGACACCCTGGTGCTGACCCAATACGTCTACCCCTACGCCAAGCGTGGCCCGGTGGTCCGCACGCCCCGTCAGAGCGGTGCGGTCCAGCACGGATGGCTCCGCGCACCGTCGTACGTGAAGAGCACCCTCCACACCCTCGGCCTGCCGAAGAAGCCCTCCGCAACCGCCAGATGTCACCTGTAGGTCGCATGCGCGGCCGTCGGTGCGATAGATCACCCTGCTCGGTGTGCCGGCGGAGGTCTCCAGGCAGTAGGGCAGATGCCCAAGCGTGCGGTGACTCTTATCCGCCAACCTCATAAGGCAGAGGATGGTTACCCGATCAAACAGCCACAACCTCTGCCTATCGCTGAACGATGATGGTGTGCCCCGTATAAGGGATCAGCTCGCCGATCACGGGAGCGCCCGGGATCTCGCCGGCGGTGAGCAAGCCTCCCGAAGTTTGCGCGTCGGCCAGCAGCAGCGTCTCCTCCGGAGTGTCGCGGGGGTCGAGGTGCGGGGTGATCCAGTCGAGGTTGCGGCGGGAGCCGCCGGGGACGAAACCCTCCTGCACGGCCTGCGCCGCGCCGTCCAGGATGGGAACGGCAGACGCCTGGATCACGGCGGTCACGCCGGAGGCGCGGGCGAGTTTGTGCAGGTGGCCTAGCAGGCCGAAGCCCGTGATGTCGGTGGCGCACTGGATTCCGGCGGCCAGGGCGGCGCGGGAGGCGGCCGCGTTGAGCTGTGTCATGGTTTCCACGGCGTGCGGGAACACCTCGCCGGTGCGCTTGTGCCGGTTGTTGAGGACGCCCAGGCCAAGTGGCTTGGTCAGGGACAGGGGCTGGCCTGGGCGGCCTGCGTTGTTGCGGAGGAGCCGGTCGGGGTCGGCGACGCCGGTGACGGCCAGACCGTATTTGGGTTCGGCGTCGATGACGCTGTGCCCGCCGGCCAGGTGGCAGCCGGCCAGCGCGACCACGTCCGCGCCGCCTCGCAGTACCTCAGAGGCCAGATCGTAGGGCAACTGGTCGGGTGGCCAGCACAGGAGGTTGAGTGCGACCAGGGGGCGCCCGCCCATGGCGTAGACGTCGGATAGAGCGTTGGCGGCGGCGATGCGGCCCCAGTCGAAGGGGTCGTCGACCACCGGGGTGAAGAAGTCGGCGGTGCTGATGATCGCGGATCCGTCGTGCGTGCGCACCGCGGCGGCGTCGTCGCCGGTTTCGAGACCCACCAGGAGCTCTGCTTCGGGATTCTGGGGGAGTGGCATCTTCGCGTTGGCCAGCAGCGATTCCAGGTCGGCTGCGGGGATCTTGCAGGCGCAGCCGCCGCCCTGGGCGTATTGCGTGAGCCTCTTCATGATCATATTTTAGGGAGATAATGGCCGCTATGGTGGATTCTCTGCGGTCGATTCCTCGCACCGACGACCTGCTGAACGACCCAGGCTAGCGCTCCGGGCTGGGCGTGCTCACCCGCGACAGGCCGCTCGTCGCCGTCGAGGCGGCCTCGGACGAGCAGCGGGAACGCGTCCGCGAGGTGCTCGCGCCCCTCGGCTACCGTCTCGCGGGCCGCTACTGCTGGACGCCGACCTGGCTGTGGGAGCCGCAGTAACGCCGGAAGGCCTCGGTGAGCGGAGCTTCAGTAGCCGAGCTGTTCTGCCAGGTCGCGCACCACGGGCAGGACCCGGTGGATCTCGCGCTCGTGCCTCAGCCACTTGTCCGGGTCGGGCCGCGTCTGGGTCATCACGACGGGCAGCTCCCTGGCGTGCCAGGCGTCGGCGAAGGGCAGCTCGACGGCCTGCGCCACCCGTTCGAGCGTGGCGGCGGGATCGGCCTTGACGTCCTCGTACCGTACGAGCACCCCGTCCCCGGCCAGCTCGCGCGCCGCGCGCAGCACCGCCTGGTTGTTGCTGAGCCAGATGCGCGCGCAGACCTCGGCGAGCGGCAGGTCCACCCAGTCCTGCCAGCCGGGCGGCAGGCTGAGGTTCCACCACTCCTTGCCCCAGGGGAAGGTGTCGGAGTAGCCCTCGATCCGCAGCGGGACCGGCATCCGGCAGGAGAAGAACATGCGGGGTTCAGCCAGGCGTCCATCAGGGAGCCGATGCTGGAGCGGGGGTCGCGGACGACGAAGACGTACTTGGCGTCGGGGAAGATCTAGACGAGTAGATCCGAAGTTTCGCCCTGCCAAAGAGGTGAGGGTGTCCAAGATCAGTTTGTGACGACCGACCTGGACACCCTCTTGACCGCACTGTACGTGAAGATCGACGACGAGATCGGAGGAACGCGGTGGCTGGGTCGCCCACCCTTGCTCAGCGACTCCGAACTGGTCTGCCTGGCGGTGGCGCAGGCACTGCTCGGTTACCACTCCGAGGCCCGCTGGCTGCGCTACGCGCACAAGCACCTGTCCGGCATGTTCCCGTACCTGCCCCAGCGCGCGGGCTACAACAAGCGACTGCGCGCGGCGCTTCCGCTGGTCAAGCGCCTGATCCGGGAGCTGGCCCAGGACAGCGACTTTTGGACCGACACGGTGTGGATCGTCGACTCCACGCCGGTGCCGTGCGGCATGTCGCGCCCCACCGTCCAGCGGTCGAACCTGGCAGGCTGGGCCGGCTACGGCTACTGTGCTTCGCACTCCCGATTCTTCTGGGGCCTGCGCCTGTATCTGGTGTGCACCCCGACCGGCATGCCGATCTTGTGGGCACTGGCCACTCCCAAGCTCGACGAGCGTGAGGTCCTGGCCGCGATGCTCGAGGTCGACGCCGACCTGATCGCCCAGCGCGAGGTATCTTGCTCATCTCCGACAAGGGCTTCGCCTCCAAAGCGTTCGAGCAGGAGCTCGCCGGGCTGGGCATCGAGTTGCTGCGACCTTCGTTCAAACGCGAGAAACGCCGATTCGGCGAGCCGATGCTCAAGAAGGTCCGCCAGCTCATCGAGTCGGTCAACGACACCCTCAAAGGCCAGCTCGACCTGGAACAACACGGCGGGCGTACCTTCGAGGGCGTCGCAATACGGGTGGCCCAGCGCATCCTGGCGATGGCCGCCGGAATCTGGCACAACAACCAGACAGGCGCACCCATCACTCGCTCACTGATCGCCTTCGACCACTGATCACATCGGATCTACTCGTCTAGCGCAGGAACGGGATGCGGAAGCAGGACCGGATGCTCTTGTCGACCAGCGGATAGAGCAGGCGGACAATCACAAGGCGCGATCTTGTCGGCAGGGACGGGTCCCATCAAGCTTCGGGTCAGAGCCATCGTGGCTGCGTTTGACCCGGTACAGGCTGGATCGGCTGGGGGTGCAGGCGCAATCTTCTCTGTGGCGCTCACACCTGCGCTTGCCGATAATTACATGGCCCAGGTCATGCCCTGTGAGGGCGTCGTTTGGCGTGCGCGAGTTCCGGTCATCAGGAGAGCATGGCAGGGGTGGACGGGCCGCCAGCGTGCTTGGTGCGCGGTCGTGAGCTCGGCGTGCAGCGACTTGCCGTCGGGTTGGCCCACAGGGCGGAGCTCTCCGTACGGCGTGAGGGGATCTCGGTCGTCTTGCCGGTGGTCGAGTGCTTCTTTCTTGGCCCGCCCCACCGCCATATTTTGAGGATGGGCAGCCCGCGGGGTGTCTGATCCTTTCGTGAGCGAGGGTGGACGGCGGATTCTGAACAGCGACGCCTGCCGTCACCAGCGGAGGGAACATCGCCGTGGCCGCCGATTTTCGTGCTGTTCCGAAACCGCGTAAAGCGTCTTCCGTAGCACGCTCAGCGTCACCGCTGCACGCACAGGCGGCACTCCGCGTTTACTTGTCGCTGGTGCTCTCACTGGCCTGTTCGCTTTTCGGCTCGCCGGGTCAGAAGCAGGCCGATGGCCATGCCTGTCCCGCAGAGGACGAACGGCCAGCCGTAGGGGCGGCGGGGGGCCCACTGGTCGAAAGTGATCACGATGCCGGCCAGGAAGGCCACCGTGGTGAGGGACCAGCTTGCGATGGAAGTGACGCGATGGGGCCGGTGCGTGGTCAGGCTCCAGGCCAGTATGAGTGCCATGAGCAGGCCGGGCCAGGCGAAGATGAGGTAGCTCCAAGGGGAGATCTCGTCGCCGGAGGTCTGGCCGATGAGGGCATGCCTGAGTGGGCCGTCGAGGAGCAGGTTGAGCAGCGAGGCCGGGAAGGCCAGCACCGTCATCAGGATCCAGCCGTACAGGTAGCCCCCCAGTTGGCCGTTGATCGTCGCCCAGGTCAGGAGGGCGACGGCGGCCACGTATGAGGTGATCGTGAGTGCCACCGGGCCGCGAGTCGATGTCGGGCCGTGGTTAAGGAGGTGGATCATGTGTCCTCTTCATGAGGTGGTGGCTTACAGTGCGCCATCGCCCTTGGCTCGAACGGCCTTGTAGAAGGTGTTGGCGTAGCTCAGGCAGATGGACCGTTTAGACGACTGGGTGCCGCGGAAGGGGTCGGCGACCGTGCCGGTGATGCCGGCGCAGATGCGTTCCTTCATGATGGCCAGGAAGACAGCGTCGACGTGGGTGCGCTGGGAGCGGACCAGGCCGTTCTGCTCGCCGTTCAGTCTGTTGCGGATCAGGCCGTAACCGTAGTCGTGAGAGTCGCATGCGGCGCGGAAGTCCAGCCAGTAGGTGGGCTTGTTGCCGACGATGGGCGCGCTGCAGCCGTCGTTGGTGATGCCCATCACCGATCCGCCGGTCAACGTCCCCTTCCAGAACGGGGTCCGCATGACCTTGCTCGCGCCCTGTCGAACGTCGACGTTGGTCTTGCACATGCCTCGGAGCATGTAATCGGCGGCGTAGGGGGAGGGGCAGGCTCGGGCGCCGAGCCTCATGGTATGCCGTGCCGCGTTCGCCAAAGTGCCGGGAGAGGAGTAGGTGAGGTGCCATGATCCCTCCTCCGCCGTGGTCATCTTCGTGATGTCGCCGCTTCCGGAGTAGGTGTATGCGAACCGACGCCCCGGATCACCGGCCGCGCCTGGCCGACGCAAATCGCGGACCTGGCGCAAGTGTTCAAGGGCGTCATAGCGATAGGTGATCGCGGTCATTGGTGGTGTGTCTCCGGCGGCGTCGTAGTCGATTGAAGCGAGCAGCCCGCTCACCTCGCCGATGGTGGACGGTGTCGCGGTGGTTCTGTGGGCGTAGATCAAGGTCGCCGTGGAGCACAACGCCGAGTCGGGTTTCCGGCAGTCCGCCCCGGGAGTGGCGGGGGAGATCAGGCGATGTACTCGGCCGTGTGCGTCGTAGGTGACGCTCTGGAAGTCGCCGTCTGCCAGGCCCACCGCGACCGGGAGGAATTGGCCGCGCACTTGGGCCCAGGTGATGACCAGGCCGGTCTCGTCGGTGTGCGTGAAGGTGCCGTCGCCGTTTCTCACCATGATGCCGCTGGAGTAGACGAAGGTGCTGGGCCGGGACGGATCGGCGAGATAGCGGTGAGACTCGGCGCCCGAGTTGAGCTCGATGTCCATATAACCGTGGTCGCTGTGGTCATGCAATCGGCTGCCCAGCATGCCGCCTAGCGGCTGCAGTTGCCAGCCGGGTCCCAGGACGCGCTCGTTGGTACGGACGGGGTCTCCGCGTCGACCGGTGCTGTGGTTGCGACTAACCAGCAGGCCGTCCTCGGACAGGTCGATGGCACTGGTCAACCAGCTTCCCGTGGCTGGATCTGCGTATCCCGGCGGTGTGGGTGCGGCCTGGGCCAGGCCGCCGAAGGGAAGCAGGGGAACGATTAAGGGGCTTAGCGCAATCACTTGATTACCCTATGCGTTCACGCGTGGTTGCAGTGAGCGGTGTCTCCGCTCCATGCCGGAACGGTATCCACGTAGCACGGCAAAATCCTGCCTCCATCGTGATCGGCAACTGCGACTGCGTGCGTGATGAGAGTCGGCTGTGTACAGCCTGGCCACGCGAGTCCCGACGTGTCCGTCGACGACGTCTGCTGTCTAGGCGGACCTGCCTCTCGATGAAACTGCATGCCCCGGCCCACGGCTCGTGTCTTTAGGTGGATCGGGCTCCGTGTGCGCAAGTTGATCAGCGATCGAGGTCCTGCGGGTCTGGCGTGGAGAGCACCTCGACGAGCGCAAAATGCTGGGCGCCGCGGCAAGTGGGGCCGTCGGCGAGGCGCGCTGTACGGTTCGATGGTGGGGAACGTCGTAGCGGCCATGGTCCGGGATGTCGCCGTGCTCGGCGAGTGCTCGCGCGCCCCGTCACGTGTCGTTAGTGCCCGGCAGTGCCTGACACGCAAAATGTGTGGAGGCGGCACGAACCACCACCAGGCGGCACCGCGCGACACTAAAAGATCTTGCTTCTAATCCGATTGTTGGAGACTGGAATTCTGCAGGGCGTGCTGTGATCATGGTCTTGACCTGCGAGAGCGGGGGATTGGATGCGTTCTGGGGATTCTTATCCAGCGGCTGTGCGCTCCGTGTGTGCTCGGATGCACCAGCCCTGCACAAGCCATGATCCAATTCGCTGCCCCGTACTCTGCGGCGAGGGCGGCGGCGCCGTAGTCGCCGTGGGAAGACGGTCGGTGCGGGGCCGAGTGCTTAATCCGATTGTCGGCCTTGCAACCAGGCATGATCAAACGGGAACAGAGGCTGGCGGAAACCGAGAAACCCTGGGCCGAACGGGCGGGTGGGACTCGAATCCAGGTCCCGCCGGCGCCCTCCAAGGGGTCGCACCCGATCATGTCGTCCACGCCGGTAGCCTGTCCAAGAGCCTGGCCCCCGGGCTGCGGCTCGGCTGGCTGGTCGTCCCTCCGGCGCTACGCGACGAGCCCGGCCGACGATCCGTGCAGTCTCGTAGGGCGTCAGTGGAGGACGCGGTGGAGGGCGTCGGCGAGCTGAGCCCCAGGGTCGGCCGCAGCGCCCTCGGTGCGCCAGGCCACGTAGCCGTCCGGACGGACCAGGATCGCGGCGGCGTCGCCGTAGCGCTCCCGCCAGGCGTTCTCGAGGTCGATCAGGTCCGCGCCGACGCGGTACGCGCGCAGGCCCTCGACCTTGTCCGCTGCTCTCGCCCAGGCCTCGCCGCTTGCGGGCCCGCACAGCAGGACGAAGGAGTCGTGGAACAGGTCGTGCACGCCGATCCGACGCCCGTCCAGGTCGAGCCATAGGTGCGGGGCTCGGACCCCGGGCTGAGCGGGCTGCTCCACGGTGTCGCCGAACACCGTCTCGTGCTCCGCCCCGAGCGTCGCCGTGGACCGGTATCGCTGGCCCAGGATGCACAGGATCGCGTCCATCGGATCATGCTCGGGAGGGGAGCTCAGCCTAGCCGCCTGGCTGCGTACGGTCAGGTCGGCCAGTTCCAGCGCGACGGGACGACGCTCGGCCTCGTAGGTGTCGAGCAGTGCGTCGGAGGCTCGGCCCGCGAGCACGGCGGCGAGCTTCCACACCAGGTTGTGCGCGTCCTGCACCGCGGAGTTCGCGCCCATGGCGCCTGCGGGCGGCCACACGTGGGCGGCGTCGCCGATGAGGAACACACGGCTGTCGCGGAACCGGCCGGCGACGCCCACCGACTCCGTCCACGCCGCCTTGCTGACGATCTCCACCGGCACGTCGCGCCCGATGAGGGCTTTGGCTGCGGCGGCGCAGCGCTCGTCGGAGAAATCGGCGGGCGACTCCTCGGCGGGGTCGTAGCTCAGGGCCACACCCCAGTGATTCGGCAGGGCATGGGAAATGAACCCGCCTGAGGCTGCGGTGCCGGGGCCGCCGATGATCCAGAACAGTGCTTGCTTGGTGATGATGTCGGACAGATCGGCGCGGATGACGAAGGAGATGTTGTCGCGCAGGCGACGGAAGCCGCCGCGGGGGATACCGAGCCGTTCCCTGATCGTGCCGCTGTAGCCGTCGGCGGCGATCACGTAGCGGGCTCTGAACGTGTGCCGCTCTCCGGTGGCGCGGTCCTCCGCTTCTACCGTGACGCCGTCGGCGTCGGGGGCGATGGCGGTGCACTGGGTGTTGAACAGGAGCTCAGCGCCGCGGTCGCGAGCGGCCGCAGCCAGGATCGGCTCGACCGAGCTCTGGTCGGCCATGCAGAACTCGGCCGCTGTCAGCTCGGGCAGCGCCCTGGGGAAATGCTCGGTGATGATCCACTGCCACTCGTCCGCGAGCGTGGTGCAGCGGGCCACGCCGCCTTCGGTCAAAGCCGTACGGGCGGTTCGGGCCGGAGGTCACTGAAAAGACATCCCATGGCGAGTTGGCGGAGCGCGGTGTGGTGCTGTCGGCGGTTCCCTTCGCGGGCAGGGTGGCGCTACATCGCCGCCGGTGGTGTCGTGGTGCTGACCACCAAGGCCCGCATGGCCGCGATCAGCGATGGGGCGCTGCCCACTCAGGTCGGCGTCATGATCCACGTGCCTTCCAGGAGGAACCCGCTGCCTGACGGTTCGGCCGACGACACATCCATGGGAACCGTGCTTGCTCGGTGCACGCTCACGACGTGCAACGGTCAGAACCGGGCTGGTTTCCCCGGACCGCGAGCATTCCGTCACTTCTGTCCTGCGCGCTGTCGCCGGTCGGGCCACGCCTGCGACCCGTTCGCCTGACTTCGCATCCGCTGGACTGGAATTCCCTTTGGAGGTAAGACCGATCAGGTGGCGAAAAGCTCCACCAGAATGGCGGCGCGCGGCGTGCGTTCCACGTAGATCTCCCGTCCCTGCCGCCGGCGCACGATGAGCCCGGCGGACTCCAGCCGGTCGCAGTGGTAGGTCACCGTGTTGGGCGCGTACTGGAGGCCCCGGGCCAGCGCGCCCATGGTCATGGGCCGCTTCAGACTGAGCAAGATGTCCGAGCGCACGGCCCCCGTGACGAACGCGAGGCCGTCGCCGTCGTGCCGCCCGGCCGCCGCGGAGGCGCGACCATCGGCCAGGCCGGGCAGGGGGTAGCCGGCCCACACGGCGTCCGGGCCGTCCAGGCGAGTTATGAACGCGTTGGGGCCGGCGAGCATCGGCATCAGCACCAGCCCGCGCGACTCGATCGCGAACCTTTCGGGCTCGAAATCGGGGAAGCTGAGCGTACCCTGATCAAAGCGGCAATCCGTGTGCAGGTCGTCGAGCACGACGTGCAGCGATCTTCGCGCGGCGGCCACCGCCACCCGCTCGACCTCACGATCCATCAATGGCCGATATCGCTTCCACACGGGGTTCATCGCCGACCAGACACTCTCCAGGAGCGTGGCGTACTCGTGAAGCCAGCGTTTCGGGTCGTCCACCGCGCCCTGCCAGTGTGGCGCCGGGCGGCCGTGGGTGATCATCTCCAGCTCTGTCAGCAAGGTCTCCGCCGACAGGTCGCGCAGCATCGCCACCTGCGTCGGTACATCCAGGTCCTTGGTGTAATCCCCCGGCAGCACCACATCGGGCAGCACGCTGAACCCGGGCGCGGCCAACGACCTCACCACCATGGTCCGCTGTGCTCTGGCAGCCGATCGCACGAGTCGTCTCCAGCGCTCCGGAGCGCCCCTGGATCGGCCTGACAGCGCATCGGTGATCAACGCCAGCATCGACAGGGCAGGTGACAAGGTCACCGACACGGGCACTCGATCAAGCCGCCCGATCACCAAGCTCGTCCGCATCCCACACCTCACAACGATCGCGTTCGTCGCATGGAGTACGTCGAAGACACATGCGTGCCCAGGACGTGTTCGAGTAGTTCAGATATCCGGCGTGGCGCACCGGCCCATCGCCGTCGCCGGACCCTGGCGGGATCCGGCCTCGACCGCATCGTCCAGCCCTGGACGAGGTCGCGGATCTCGTGGCAGATGGCCCCGCTGCCGGTCAGAGCCCAGCCCGGAGGGCGCAGCGCACGGGAACCTGGGTGACCGTCTCAGCGGCGCCGCCCGGCCAGGCCACGTGCACTCGTCCTCCTTGCCTTCTTCACCCGACGGATTTCCAGAAGTCGCAGCGGTGCTCGCGGGCGAGGTCGGTGTTCTTGATGCCCTCCTGGCCGGGGGCGAGCGCCAGCACCTGTCCGTCGGCCGGCCGGTACTTCGCCCAGCCGGGATCGCCGGAGTGGGCGAAGCGGGTCCAGTAGCCGATCATCTGGTCCGATAGTTGCCGCTGTTCCGGGGAGAGGGCGTGGCCCGCGTACGCGCCGGAGAACAGGTACTGGAGTTCGCCGGCGTGATAGGCGCCGGTGGGATAGTCCTGCGGCGGCGCCTCCTTGAACCACGGCGCGCCGCGGTCGGCGAACTCGTAGGCGTAGGTCGGCACGTGCCGGCTGAGCAGGTCGTTCGTCTCGGCGGCGGGGCAGGCCCAGGCCCAGTCGGTCAGTGTGCCGGCCATCGCCCAGCTCGTCGAGCCCCGGTAGTCGCTCAGTGGGTAGCGGCGGATCACTTTGGCGGTCTGCTTCTCGTTCAGCCCGAGGAACGTGCCGAGCACCGCCGGGTAGTCCTTGGCGGTGAGCGGTCCCGCCTCGGCGTCGAAGCCGACCTGGAAGGTGACGTGCTCGTCACGGGTGATGCCGTGCATGACGGGAACCCGGGCGAACTGTCCGGATTTCAGCCGGCGTACCGGATCGTCCGGCAGTACGCCGCCACCGCCGTAGGCCGGGGCGAGCCCGTGCGGGCCGACCGCTTTCAGCAGCGCGGGCACCGGCTTGGCGCGCAGGCAGGCGGCCGCGGTGCGCGGGTCGCCGCACCCGGCCGCGGTGGCGATCTCGATGGCCTGCCTCTGCGCCTGCGCCCGCGGCTTGGGCCGCCAGGTCTCCGCCTGCGGGCCCGCCGGGCCCGCGGCCCAGGGCCAGCGCAGGGTGCACGGGCCGCTCATCATGATGACGCGGTCGAAGAGTCCGCGTGAGCTGGGCGCCGTCAGGTGTGCGCAGCTGGACATTCCGCCCGCCGACTCACCGAAGATCGTTATGTTGTTCGGGTCGCCGCCGAATCCGGCCGCGTTCGCCCGTACCCATCGCAGGACGGCCTGCTGGTCCTCGATGCCGAAGTTGCCCGATCCGTGTCGTGCCGCGCCGCCGTTGAGCGCGGGGTGCGCCAGGAAGCCGAGCGCGCCCAGCCGGTAGTTGAACGTCACCACGATGACCTCGCCCTGGGTGGCCAGTCGTTGCGCGCCGTAGATGGCTCCGGAGCCGCCCAGGAAACCACCGCCGTGGATCCACACCATGACCGGCAGCCTTCCGGTGATGTGCCGGGGGGTGGTCACATTGAGGTACAGGCAGTCCTCGATGACGCTCGGCTTGTCGCCGATGAAATCCTGGTCCTGAGGGCAGGACGGGCCCGGCCGCGTCGCCTCGCGTACACCCGTCCATGGAGCGGCCGGGCGGGGCGATCCCCACCTCAGGGCGCCCACAGGCGGGGCCGCGTACGGAATGCCCTGGAACAGCCGATGGTCGGCCTTGAGCGTGCCGCGGACCTGCCCTGCTTCGGTACGGACCACCGCCGGGTCGCTCGCGGCCATCGCGGGGGCGGCGGTCGCGGTGAGAGCGACGGCGAGCGCGGACGCCAGAAATCGGAGAATTTTCATGAAGATGCCTCATTTTGGGGTGATGGGTTCACAGGGGTTGGTCAGCCTGCCGGGGAGCTGATCACGTCCATGGGGCCGCGGCGCATGGCCAGCCGTGCCGAGGCCAGCGTGACCGGTGCCACGATCAGGACGACCGCGGCGATCACCGCGAGCAGCACCCAGACCGGGCCCGTCGGCAGGATCGATCCCACGGCGACGGCCATGGGAAGGACGGTGAAGGCCGCGATCACCACGCCCAGGACGATGCTGATCGTCGCGACGAGGGCGCCCTCGATGAGCAGCATCCGCCGTACCTGACGGCGGGTCGCGCCGGCCAGGCGCTGCACGGCGAATTCCCGGCGCCTGGCCAGCACCGACACCGCCAGTGTGTTGACGGCGGCGAGCGCGGCGTAGGCGATGGCCAGCGCGGCGAGCAGGTAGCTGATCCAGGCCTGCACGCCCAGTTGTGCGGAGAACATCGCCGACAGCCCGTCCTGGTCGCCGACGTCGATGCCGGGCCGGGCGCGTGTCGCGCGTTCGAGCGTGGCGGCCAGCGCGTCCGGGTTCGAGGCGGCGCGTACGAGGATCGCCGAAGGCAGCCCCGCCGTCGTGTGCGGAGCGAGCAGCGCGGCGGGCAGCACCACCGCTCCGTAGCCGGCCGGGCTGTCGAGCAGGGCGACGACCTTCACCTCGGAGGCCGCGCCGTCCCCGAGCCGCAGCGTGATCCGATCGCCCAGCTTGATCCCGAGATCGTCCGCCTGCGTCGCGGGCAGGGCGGCGGTGTCACCGCTCAGGTCGCGCAGGGATCCCGAGACCACCGGGGCCGTCAGGAACTCCGCGGCGTCGATGCCCAGCAACGTGCCGGGATCGCTGCCGCGAGAGTCGTAAGGCTTCTCGATCCAGCCCCTGCTCGACACCAGAGCGGAGGCGCCCGCGACCCCCGGCGTCGTGCGGACGTCGGCCAGGAGGCCGGCCGATACGCCGCCGATCTGGGAGGTGATCACGGCGTCCGTCTGGAACTGCCCGGCCTGACTGCGTACGGCGGCGTCGTCGTGCGTCGTCTGCGCGTAGACGTTGCTCAGCGCGATGGCCGTGGCCAGCGTCAGGGGTGTCAGCACGGAGGAGAACTGGACGGCTCTGGAGCGGGTGTTGATGACCGCGAGCATGCCGCCCGTACCCCTGACGGACACCTTGGCGACGATCCGGTTGAGGAGCTCCGGGCCGATCAGGCCGACGGCGACGCCCCCGGTGAGCACCGCCGGGCCGCCCACCGCCGACGCGGTCTCCGGATCCATGAACATCGTCGTGCTCGCCAGGACAACGGTGACTCCGCCCAGGACGAGGGCGAGCAGCCTGCGGGTCGGCCCGACCGTCACCGGTGGGATCGCGGCCTCGGCCAGCGCCTGGATGGGCCGGACCCGGGCGGCCGACAGCGCCGTGATGCCCGCGGCCAGCCAGGGCACCGCCACGGCGACGAGGACTCCGGCGGCGAACGCGATGACGCTCGGGTGGAACCGCAGCTCCGGGGGCACGAGACCGCGCTGCGCGCTGAGGGAGAAGAGCTGTCGCCCGAGCAGCCAGCCCGGCAGGAGCCCGGCGAGGGCTGCGAGCACGGACACGGTCATCGTTTCGCCCACCACCATGCGATGGACCTGTCCCGCGGTGGCGCCACTGGCTCTGAGCAGTGCGAGCTCTCGCAGGCGGACGCGTACGGTCAGGCTGATCGTCGCCGACACCACCAGGGCCATGACCACGATGACCAGGCCGCCGAAAATGCTCGACAGCAGGATCAGGGGGAGCCGGCTCGCGGCGATACCGATGAACTCTGCCATGCCCCGGTCGTTCCCGGTGAGGATCGTCAGGCCGGCGGGAAGCCGCCGCGCCAGTTCGGCGGCGGAGACGCCCGGCGCGGAGATCACGCCGATCGCGTCGGCCTTGCCGGGGTCCGGGGAGAACCGCTGCACGTCAGGGGTGGAGAAGAACAGCGCGGGCGCGTCGACCTGGCGGGATGCCCGCGCGACACCGGCCACGGTGAAGGACCGCGCCTGCCCGCCGACCACGATGTCGACCTTGTCGCCGGGCCGCTTGCCCGCGCTTTCGGCCAGCGTGGCGTCGAGCACCACCTGACCGCTTGTTCGCGGCTCCTCGCCACCGCTCAGCACGTACGGCGTAAGCGCGGCGGACTCCCAGCCATGCCCCGACAGAGGATGGCCCAGCAGCCGCTCGCCCGCGACGACGGCGGCCGGGAACGACACGTCCGGGATCGCCCGGCCGACGCCGGGAACCTGGGCGACCTTGGCGGCCAGTCCCGCGTCGACGCGCGGCCGTTCGGCGTACGGGACCGTCTCCGACTCCTCGTCCGGCAGGTGGAATCCCGCCGATCCCGTGATGACGACGGCGGCCCCGCCCAACCGCTGCGGTGGCGCGTCGAGCCGGATGGCCGACTCGAAGAGGGCGGCACAGGCGATGAGGATCGAGCAGCCCAGCAGCACGGCCGCGAAGGTCGCGAGAGAGGTCGCCGCACGCGAGCGCAGGCTCGCCAGCGAGAGCCGGATCATCGCTGTCCCCGGGACGCGCTGTTGCCCGCCAGGGATCCGAGGTGGGCCAGACGCTCGGCCACTTCCGCGGCCGTGGGCGTGGCGATCTCGGCGACGAATCGGCCGTCGAGGAGGAAGACGACGTTGTCGGCGTAGGAGGCGGCGACCGGGTCGTGGGTCACCATCACGATCGTCTGCCCCTTGTCGGCGAGGTCACGGATCAGCGTGAGCACCTCGGCCGCCGTGTGGCTGTCGAGCGCGCCCGTCGGTTCGTCGGCGAAGAGCACCGACGCGTCGCTCGCCAGCGCCCGGGCGATGGCGACCCGTTGCTGCTGTCCCCCGGACAGCTCGCCGGGGCGGTGCGTGGCGCGCTCTTCGAGGCCCACCCGGCGGATGACCTCCGACACACGGGCCGGGTCGGACCGGCGCCCGGCAAGTAACGCGGGCAGCATGACGTTCTCGCGCACGGTGAGAGCGGGCATGAGGTTGAACGCCTGGAAGACGAAGGCGACGTGGTCGCGGCGAAGAAGCGTCAGGTCGTTCTCGCTCATTCCCGCCAGCGACCGGCCGACCAGGCTGACCGTGCCGGAGGTGGGCTCGTCGAGGCCGGCGGCGCAGTGCAACAGCGTGCTCTTGCCCGAACCGGACGGCCCCATGACCGCGGTGAAGCTGCCCGCCGGGAAGGCGATGGACAACCCGGCCAGCGCCGTCACCGCGGCAGGGCCGCTCCCGTAGGACTTGCGCACCTCATGAAGCTGAATCGGCGTCGTCATCGCAGGTCCCCTGCCACCCATGCCCGGTACTGCCCCTCGGCGAGCGACCACAGCACGCCCACCACCGCGCCGCCGACCACGACGGTCCACAGCCACCACAGCTCGGCGAACCCGCCGCCGAACAGGACGATCATCAGCCAGACGGCGATCTGCACGAGGCACGCCCCCAGCCACACGAGCGTGACCACGCTCAGTAGCCGCGGCAGCGTCGTCGCCTCCGCCCCGGGCAGGCCGGTCAGGGCCACCCGCAGGTCCGCGCGCGTCTTGGCGGTGGCCAGCCGCGCGCGCCGCTCCTCCGCCTGTCCTTCGGTGATCTTCCCGCCGAACTTCGCCCGGTCGATCCAGCCGTCCGCCGCCCGCCGCTCCGCCTGGGTCACAGGCGTCCGCTCCGGGCTGAGCAGGCGCCTCAGCAACATCCCCGCGTTTTCCGAGCCACTCACTTGTAGCCTCCCCGTAGTGATCAACATGAATTAGTGTAAGGCACGAACAGTTTCGATGTCGATAGGGTGATGTTCTGTGGCTGACGACAAGGAACGGGCGGACCTGCCGCCCGGCATCGCACTGGCGTGGGGGCTCACATCGGCCACGCGACGACGCGGCCCCAAACCGGCCCATAGCGTGGAACGGATCGTCGAGGTCGCGATCGAGGTCTCCGACGAGGAAGGCTTCGCCGGGCTGTCGATGCCCAAGATCGCCGCACGCCTCGGCATCACCGCCAACGCCCTCTACCGCTATGTCCGCTCCAAGGAGGAACTGCTCGTCCTGCTCGCCGAAGCCGGCTGGGGCCCGCCCCCGGAATCAGTACGGCAGGCCACGACCTGGCGGGCCGCCGCAACCGGATGGACGCGCGCCATGATCGACCGCTTTCGGATCCATCCGTGGCTGCTGGACCTGCCCGTCCAGACAGCTCCCATGACGCCCCATCTGGTCGACTGGCTAGAGGTCTTCATGGAGGGGATGACCGACTCCGGCCTGAACGACCAGGACACGCTCGGCTGCGCGGTGCTCCTCGACGGGTACGCGCGCAGCATCGCACGCCTGGCCCACACCTTCGGCAATTCCGAGGGGTCGGCGGCGATGGCGGCGGCGATCGGCTTCCTGCGCCCGCTCCTAAGAGAGCGCGGCTTCCCGAGGGCGGCCGCGCTGATGGCCGACACCTCGTACGTGGAGGACGAACTGCCCCCGAGCGACGTCGAGTTCGGGCTGGAACGAATCCTGGCCGGCATCGAGGCCCTGATCGCCGAGCGGAGCGACGCCCTCAGCGGCTGACCTGCGACGAAACGGCACATGAGCCGGCCACCCTGCCGCTACCGCATCGGCCATGCGCGGCCACCGCCCGCGCATGGCCGCTCCCGGCACAGGACGTCGTCCCATCCTCACGGCCCCGGTAGACCGTGACCGGGCGGACTCGCGACGGTGTACCGGCATTTCCGAGCGAAGACGGCGTAATCCGCCGCGAGCCCGGTGTCGTCGAGGGTGAGGTGACACGGCGACAGCCCTCTGGTGTCCGACCCTCTCCCTGAACGGTCAGGGGCGTCTTTGTGCTCAGAGCAGGGCCTCGGCGGTGATGGGCAGTTCACGGACGCGGCGGCCGGTGGCGTGGAAGACCGCGTTGGCGATGGCCGGCGCCGCGCCGATTGCCACGAGCTCTCCCAGGCCTTTGACGCCGATGGGGTCGGCGTTGCGGTCGTCGCCGTCGAGGTAGATCGCCCGCAGGCTGGGAACGTCGGCGTTGACGGGAACGAGGTAGTCGGCGAGGTTGGCGTTGACGATGCGGCCGTCGCGGTGGTCGGTGACCGTGTGTTCCAGCAGGGCCTGGCCGATACCGCCGACCATGCCGCCCAGGGCTTGGCTGTCGGCGAGTTCGGGGTTGATGATGCGGCCCACGTCGTAGACGCCGAGCATCCGCCGTACCCGTACCAGACCCAGTCGGGCGTCGACGGCGACCTCGGCGAACGTCGCGCTGTAGGCGTACAGGGAGAACCGTTCCGGCCCTGTGGGCGGGGTGAAGGATCCGAGTGTCCGGAGGTGGGTGCGTTCGTTGCGGGTCAGGAGTTGCTGGTAGGTCTCGCCGCGTGCGGGGTCGTCGTGGACCTGTAGCCGGCCTGCGCGGACCACGACGGCGCCGGGGTCGATGCCGTGCAGTGGCGATTCCGCATCCTTGACGGCGAGTTCGATGGCTTGCCGCCTTAGCTTGTCGCAGCCGTCCTGGACGGCCGATCCGACGCTGGCCATGGTCCAGGAGCCGCCGTGCGGCGGGGCCGGTGGCATGAGGGAGTCGCCGAGGCGGAACGTCACGTCGCGCATCGTCAGGCCGAGGGCGTCGGCGGCGAGCTGGGTCTGGGAGGTGTAGGTGCCCGGGCCCATGTCACTGGCCGCGGACTGGATCAGCGCGGTGCCGTCGGCGTTCAGCCTGACCGACGCCTGGGCCTCGTTGCGGGCGGTGTTGTAGACGCCGGCGGCCATGCCGGTGCCGATCAGCCAGTCGCCGTCATAGGTGGCGCGCGGCTTGGGGTTGCGCCGGTTCCAGCCGAATTCGCGGGCGCCGACGGCGTAACATTCGCGCAGCTTGCGGGTGGAGAACGGTAGCCCGCTGGACTCGTCGGTGTCGGGCTCGTTGCGCAGCCGCAACTCGATCGGGTCGATGCCCAGTTGGTGGGCGAGTTCGTCCATCGCCGACTCGATGACGTAGGAGGCGGTGGTGTATCCGGGGCCGCGCATGTACAGCGGGGTGTTCACGTCCAGTGGCACTGTCCGGTATGTCTGGCGGACGTTGGGCAGGCTGTACAGCATCTGCCCGGGGGTGAGGACGGACTCCATGAACGTCTCGTAGCTCGACGTTTCGGCGCGTACGTCGTGAATCATCGCGCTCAGGCGCCCGCGCCGGTCGCTGCCCAGGCGCACCGCGTACTCGTAGGCGGGCCTGAAGCCCGTCCCGAAGTACATCTGCCTGCGTGTCAGGGCGAGTTTGACCGGGCGCCCGGTCTGGCGAGCGGCCAGGGCCGCGATGATGACGTGTGGCCAGGTCCGCAGCGCGCTGCCGAACCCGCCGCCGACGAATGGTGAGATGACGCGCACCGACTCCATCGCCAGGCCGAACACCGTGGCGAGTTCCATCTGCGTGCCGTACACCCATTGGGTCTTGTCCCAGACGGTCAGTTGGTCGCCGTCCCAGCGGGCGATGGTGGCGTGCGGCTCCATCGCGTTGTGGTGGTTGCGGGCGGTCCGGTAGGTCATCTCCATGTGCACGGCGGCGGATTCCAGCGCTTTGTCCGCGTCGCCGCGGGCGTAGGTCTGGGGCTCGCCGGCCGGCGCGTCGGCCATGTCGGTGGAGGGCTGCCGGGCGTCGTAGGTCACCGTCACCAGGTCGGCGGCGTGCTGGGCGGCCTCCAACGTGGTGGCCACCACGACGGCGACCGGCTGCCCGTGGAAGAGGACCTTGTCGTCCTGGAAGACATGCAGTCGCTCGCCCGGCGGGTTGAGCGAAAGCGTGTTGGGCTGGTAGGGCAGCGCGGGGGCGTTGAGATGGCTGATCACCTTCAGCACGCCGGGCTGGGCGAGCGCCGCGCGGGTGTCGATGCCGGTCATGCGGCCTCGGCCGATGCCGCTGTCGACGACGACCGCGTGCACGGCTGTGTCGCCGGTGTGGTCGCCGGTGTGGTCGAGGGCGTACAGCGCCTTGCCGGTGACCTTCAGGCGGCCGTCCACCCGGGAGAGGGGCGCCCCGACGGCTTCCTGCGGCTGCGGACTCACGGGGTACCTCCTACGATGCGCAGTTGACGTTCGACGGTGCGTTTGAGGAGCTCGATCTTGAAGCGGTTGTGCTCCAGGGGGCGGGCTCCGTGCGCCGCTCGTTCCGCGGCCTGTGTCCACAGCGCCTGCGAGGGACGTTCGCCGATGAGGTGCCGCTCCACCGCGGGCAGCCTCCACGGCACGGTGCCCACGCCGCCGGCGGCGACCTTCGCCTCGTGGATCACACCGCCGCGCAGGTGCAGGGCGACGGCCGCGGAGGTGAGAGCGAACTCATACGACTGCCGGTCGCGTACCTTGAGGTAGCCCGACTTCAGCGGACGCGGATGGGCAGGAATCTCCACCGAAGTGATCAACTCGCCCTGCCGCAGGGCCTGTTCACGGTTCGGAGTGCTGCCCGGCCGCAGCAGGAAGTCCGCGAAGGCGACGCTGCGTGCCCCGTCCGAGCCGAGCAGGTGCACCCTCGCCTCCAGCGCCGCGAAGGCCACGGCGACGTCGGAGGGGTGCGTGGCCACGCACTGGTCGGAGGTGCCCAGGATCGCGTGGGCGCGGTTGAAACCTTGTGAGGCGGCGCACCCGGAGCCGGGCTCTCGCTTGTTGCAGGCCGCGGTCACGTCGCGGAAGTAGGTGCACCGGGTGCGCTGCATGATGTTGCCGCCGATGGTGGCCATGTTGCGCAACTGGGCGGACGCGCTCAGTTCCAGTGCCTGGGAGATGACCGGGTAGAGGGCGCGCACCTGGGGGTGGGCGGCGGCCTCGGCCATCCGCACCAGCGCACCGATGCGCAGGCCCCCGCGCTCGGTGACGGTGACCTCGTGCAGCGGCAGCGCGCTGATGTCGACCAGCGTCTGGGGGCGTTCGACGGTCTCGCGCATCAGGTCGACCAGGGTGGTGCCGCCGGCGATGTAGCGGCCGCCGCGCCGGCCGGCCTCGAGTGCGCCTTGGGTGTCGCAGACTTTGGTGAAGTCGAAGGGATACATGGTGGCCCCGGCCTCATTTCCCCTGGGCGCTCTGCTCGATGGCGCGCACGATCTTCGCGTAGCAGCCGCAGCGGCACAGGTTGCCGCTCATCCACTCGCGGATCTCCTCGGCGGAGCCGGTGTGCCCTTCCTCGATACAGCCGACGCCGGACATGATCTGCCCAGGCGTACAGAACCCGCACTGCAAGGCGTCCTGCTCGACGAACGCCCGCTGCAGCGGATGCAGCTCACCGTCCTCGCCCCCTGGGGCGAGCCCCTCGATGGTGGTGACCTCGGCGCCCTCCAGGCGCACGGCGAGCGTTAGGCAGGAGTTGACCCGCCGCCCGTCGACCAGGACGGTGCAGGCCCCGCAGGCACCGGCGTTACAGCCCTTCTTGGTGCCGGTCAGGCCGAACTGTTCGCGCAGCAGATCCAGCAGCGAGGTCCGGTTGTCGACCTCGATGTTCTCGAGTACGCCGTTGACCTTCAGCGCGATCCTGCTGGTGGGCCCCGCCTGGGTGCGGCCGGGAATGCGGGGCTCGCCGACCCGAACGCGAGAATACCCGCGGTCACGGTCTCCGTCGCCGCCATGAACGTTGTGTCGAGGCAACGGCCCATCAAGGTGGTGTGTGTCGTCAGTGGACATGTGGGTCTCCCTTCTTGGCATAGGCCGGTGCCCCGGATGTTGTTCGCTCGGTCGAGGTGTCACGCCTCGTTGCGGGCTGGTGTGAACGTGTTGAGCATTGCCGCGAGCTCTGTGGGGCGGCTGAGGGCGGGGCAGTGGCCGCTCGCGATCTCGTCGGGGGTGATGCCGAGTCGCTCACGTACGAGTCGGCGCTGGAATGCCGCGGGGAACAGCCGGTCCTCGGTGCAGAGGATGTATCGCGTCGGCGTGGTCGGATAGGTGTCGAGGGGCCAGGGCTCGTAGTAGGCGGAGTCGGAGGGCGGGGGCGGTTCCCTTCTCGACACCTGGTCGGCCAGGTGCTTGGGCACGTCGTGGAAGTAGCCGACGTATGGGTCGGAGGAGCCGGTGAGGCCACCGTCTTTGGCGGCCTGGATTCGAACAGCCTCCGGGTGTCCGGTGTTGCTCCACCAGTCGGCCGGTGATTCGCCGGGCCGGGGGATCATGGCGGTGACGTAGATGAGCCCGGCGGTGGGGAGACGTTCGGCGACCAGGGGTGCGGTGAACCCGCCGAACGAATGGGCGACAACGAAAAGCTCATCCTGTGTGTCGATGGTGTTGACGACGGTGTCGGCGTAGTCGTTCAGGGTCGCCGTATCGTCGCCGGTCCACAGGGTGGGGGCGACAGTGGTGTGTCCGAGGGATCGGAGTTCGGCTTCTACGAGGTGCCAAAACCAGCCTCCGCCGACGCCGGCGCCGTGGATGAGCGCGAATGTACTGATGGCTCGTTGCCTCTCTTGCCGCGGTGAGGGTGATGGACGCCATTCCCGGCCATGCGTCACGTACGGCGATGCCGCTGTCTTGTGGCTCGCCGGGCTGGGCCGGGCAGGGCTTGTTCAGTGCGGGGTGGAGGGCTCTGGGCCTCGTCACCTCGCCTGCCATCAGGGTTCGGGACGCCCGGGTTGTTCGGCGAGGAACATGGGCTTCAGCCTTCTTCGGTGTGCTCGACGATTGCCGCGATGGCCAGGTCCCAGAGTTCGCGTGGCGGTTGTTGATGCCCGGCGCCGGGGAGGGGGACCAGCCGCGCGCCGGGGATCTCGGCGGCGAGGGCTTGGCCATGCTCGAAGGGGAACATCGGGTCGGTGGTGCCGTGCAGGACCAGGGTGGGGGCGGTGATCTGGTCGAGCCGGAAGCCGGCCGGGGTGTCGTAGTCGAGGACGAAGTGGTTGGTCATCGAGGCGGCCATGTCCCGGGTTCGATCGACCTCCTGGGCGGCGAGCCGTCGGTAGTGCGGCTCGTCGAACCCGAGGCTTCCCGCGTACGGCCGTTCGGCCTCGACCCGATAGACCACCACTGCGTCGCGGTCGGTCCAGTCGGGCCCGGGTTCGGGGTCGGTGAACGTGGCCATCACCTGTGGACTCGGCGGTGGGAGCTTACGATCGTGCTCGGCCGGGACGGCGGGGCTGGTTGAGGCCAGGCACAAGGTGATCACCCGTTCGGGGTGTTCGAGGGCGATGCGCTGGGCGATGTCGCCTCCCTTCGACAGCCCGACCAGGTGTGCGCGACGCACTCCCAGGGCGTCCAGGATTCGCAGCGGGTCGGTGGTCAGATCGTGGGCGGTGTACGACGGCCGCCCGGGCGGTGAGCTGGCCGACCGGCCGGTGTCGCGGTGGTCGTAACGCACGACGTGGCGACCCGCCTCGGCGAGCCGGGTACAGAACCCCTCTTCCCACCAGACCATCGACTGTGCTCCGCCGGCGATCAACAACACGGTGGCATCGGCTGGGTCGCCGAACGTCTCGTAGCACAGGTCTATCCCGTCGATGGTGATCATCTGCTCGGTCATGGTGCGTTCCTCTTGGTCGTGGCGGGCCGGGTGCCGGTGGGCCGGCCGCTGTCGGTGCGGTGGGCGGTGATCAGCCATGCGCGTGAGTCGAAGACGACCCCCGCCCCGCTGGTGTGGTGGGTCTGGAGGGTGTGCCGCAGTCGTGCCCGGGCCTGGGCGGCATCGGGCGGCCTCATGCTTGCAAGGGCGTTCTGGACGTTCTGGAAGGCGTGCACGTGTTCGAAAGCTGAGGCACTGTCAGGGCCGAAGACCATGGGTTCGTGGACGTCGCCGAAGGTGATGTCGTGAAAGCCGGAGCGGCCGAGGATGGCCGAGGTGGCCGACTTGTCGGCGAGAGTGAACGGATCGAGCGTCGCGGGGGGCCTGGATTCTTGTGCGGAGGTTCCGAGGGCCGCGTAAAGGGCCGATGCCCACTCGTTGCGCTCCCGGCTCTGCCAGACGAGCATCACCAGGCGTGCGTCAGTGCGCAGCGCCCGTGCGATGTTGGTGAACGCCGCGAGGGGATCGGGGAAGAACATCGTTCCGAAGCGGCTGATGGCGAGGTCGTAGTGCGCGTTGGGGAAGGCGTACACCTGGGCGTCGCCGTGCCGGTAGGTCACGTTGTCGAGATGTGCGGATGCAGTGAGTGCGCGGGCACGCCGCAGCATCGCGGCGGAGAGGTCGATGCCGAGCACGGCCCCGGGCGCGGCGATCCGGGCGGCCTCGCGGGTCGTTTGCCCGGTGCCGCAACCGATGTCGAGTACCCGGTCGCCGGCGTGGACACCTGTGGCGGCGCGCAGCCGTGTGTTGTGCGCGCGAAGTTCGGCGTCGTAGGCGTCCGCCGGGTCCGGCCCGTCTCTACGCTGCGCCGCCAGGGCGTCGCGTTCAGGTTCGGTCATGGTCCCTTCCTGATGAGTTCAGGCCAGGTGCGATCTGGTCCGCCGTCGCAAGTGGTGCCTTGTGGGGTCGGATCCGGTGCGCGGCCAGCGGGATCCCGATTGACATCACCGCGGCCAGGACGAGCAGGCCACTGAAGCCCCAGAGCGCCATGAGCGGCCCCGCCGCCGCGGCCGCGGCCGCGGCCATGACTGTCATGGCGGTGTCGGCGCCGCCTTGCACGCGGGTGTCACCCATTGAGCATGCGGCGATGTGCGATGAGGCCGCCACGGTGCACACCGACCAGCCGAGGCCGACCAGGAAGAGGCCCAGTCCATGCGTGAACGGGCTCTGCCCGAACCAGCCGGCCAGCACCACGAGTGAGACCAGCAGCACGGCCCCTCCCGTGACCAATGCCGTTGGCACTCCGGCTCTGTCGGACAGGATGCCGGACAGGGGGGCGAACGCGTACATTCCGAGGAAGTGGGCTGAGAGGGCAGCGCCGATGGCGGTATGGGCTGCGCCTTGGTGGTGCATTTCCAGCGGCGTCATGACCATGACGGCCACCATGGTGGCGTTGGCGAGCATCAGTGCTGCGATAGCCGGGCCGACCGGGGAGGCATGAGGCTGAGGTCGCACACGGTGGCGTTCGGCTTGGTGGCCGGCCGGCCGTCCCAAAGTTCGGGCGACGATCAGCGGGTCGGGTCGAAGCAGGCTGAAGATCACCAGTGCCGCGATGAGCGCACCGGTCATGTCGACCAGCAGCGGACCAGCCAGCGGGTGCAGGCCGAGCCAGGTGGACACGGCCTGGGCCGGGCCGACCATCAGAGGCCCCAGCACCGCACCCACCGTGGCGACCCACACCACCATCGACAGCGTGGTGGCGTGGCGGTCCTCCGGGGCGAGGTCGGTGGCCGCGTATCGGCAACTGTTCGTTGACGCCGATGACGCACCGAGCGCGCCCATGCCGACAATCAGGAGAGCGAAGCTCTCGGTGGTCGCGGCCACGACACACATACCTGCGCCGATGGCGCCGATCAGGTAGCCGGCAGCCAGTCCGCCGCGCCTGCCCCTCCTGTTCATCAATATGGCCAGCAGGTAGGAGGCCGCCCCAGCACCCAGGATCAGGGCCGCCTGAGCCAGGCCGGCCGCGCCGGAGGAGCCGGCCAACTCGGCCGCCAATATCCCGCTCACGGCGAAGGTGAGCGCGACCGCGACGCTGCCGACGACCTGGCTCACCATGAGGAGGATCAGTGTTCTCCTCCGCACCCTTCGAACGTCGAACGGGAGTGTCATGACGATGACCTTTCGGGGCAGGTGGAGCGCTGGTCCGTGTGGGTGCTCAAGTGGGCCCGGACGCGGACTACGCGGCTCAGTGGCCGCGGCGGGCACGACCGGGCCGCCATGGGATGGCCAAGGCTGTGCCGGCCTCAATAACTGGGTGTCATTGGCCGGCGTGGCCGTTGGAGAACGACACGGGCTATCCGCTACACCCGCCCTGAGACGGACTGCCTGCCGTGATTACTGCTCTTTGCCACGCTGCATGATGTCTTCCTCCTTTCTTCGCCTGCCAGATGTGTGATGCCTTCGGGGGTGAGGCGTTCTGGTGCGGTCGATCCCCATGGCGACGGCGATGCGACGGCCGAATGCCAATTCCCTGTCGGCTGCGGACCCAAATGGCCTGCCTGTGGTCGGGCCGCACATCAATAACGAGCTGACAATTCGGAGATGTTAGCACGGCCGTGAGTCCGCGGGCGGCTGCCAATTGTTCGGTGTTTCTTGAAATATTTGCCCGGCTCTTTGGCGTCAGATAATCTGGGTTTCCGTATGGCGCGCGGAGAAAAAAGGAAGTTATCTGTGCTTCGGTATTCGCGATGCGCAAGTTCTCGCGTCGCGCCCGCCGTGGTCCTGCGGTGCGGCAATTGCGCGAAGGACCACCGGGCCCCACCCGGCCGACCGCGGGCACCGGGGCCGGACGGGTCGACGCAGCGGGGGAGAACGAATGGCCAAGGGTGCCGGACGGGCGCTTCCTGACGTCGCGGCCATCGAAGAGGCGGCTGTCCGGCTGGGTGGGCTCCCCGACCACGAGTTGGCAGGGCGCACCGCGGCGCTCCGCCGACGGGCGACTTCTGGCGAGAGCCTCGATGAGCTGTTGCCGGAGGCGTACGCGTTGGTGTCGGAGGCGAGCGCGCGGACGGAGCTGGGTCGGCGCTGTTCGCCCGCGGAGCTGCGGGCGGCGATCGCGATGCACCACGGCGCGGTGGCGGAACTGGCCGATCGCACCACCTGGGCGCCGGCGGTGACGCTGACCGTGTGCCTTGGCGCATTGGAAGGCCGTGGCGAACACCTGATGACCAGCGACGCCTCACCCCACACGGCCGAGGTGTGCCTGCTGCTGGGACTGACCGTCGGGCACCTCGTCGAGCGTATGGACGACAGGGAACGCCGCCGGGCGTACGCGGCTGACGTGACGGTCGGACACGTCGATTGGTTCGGCGCTGACCATATGAGAGACGATCTGGGCGCCGGCCAGGGGCAGTGGGTGAGACGCGGGACGCGCCGGGCGGTGGTGACCGACGCCGACCACGTCCTGCTCGATCGGCCGTTCATCAAGCATCTGGCCCTCCAGTCCGGCGGCGAGATCGTGGCGGCGCTGAACCTGCGCGGCTATCTGCGGCTGTACGACCACCTCGCGGGTGTGAGCGCGACTGCGGCCGGCGGAGCCGCCGAATTCGCCCACCTGTACGGCCTGGAGGTGGAGCCGATCGCCGAGGATCGGGCGGTGACCCGGCTCGACCACGGCATCATGGTCTTCGGCACCGCCGACGGGCATGGCCACCCCGCAGACCATCGGCCGGCACGCCCATCCGAAAGCCAAGCCCGAACAACCCGCGGCCGCTGCGCCGGAACCCGGCGCCGGGATCGACTACCTGCGCCTGCTCGACGATCAGCAGACCGCCACTCTGGCCACCCGGATCAACTACACCGCGCTGACCAGCAAGGACACCGGCCGGCATGGTGAAGACGAACAATCCGCGTCCACGCACGGTGCGGTTCTGGCCGGAGAGGAGCAGTCGTGACCGACCGCCTGCAAGGCTTCTTCGGCTTCACCAAGATCCCGTTCGGCCGTGACCTGGCACCCGGCATGATGCACCGGCATGCCACTCACGGCGAGGCCACCGCCCGCATCACCTGGTGCGTCGCCGAACGCGCCCTGGGGGTGGTCACCGGTGAGGTCGGCGTCGGCAAAACGGTGGCCACCCGGGCCGCGATCGCCTCGCTCGACCCGGCACATCCCGATCTATATCGGCAACCCTGATGTCGGCGTCCGCGGTATTCACACCGCCATCGTCACCGCTCTGGGCGGCGTCCCCAAGCCACCCAAGGCCACGTTGATCCCGCAGGCCAACGATGCGCTGGCCACCGAGCCGGCCGTACGCGGCCGCACTCCGGTGCTCATTCTGGACGAGGCGCACCTTCTGGGGCACGACCAGCTGGAGTCGGTCCGCATGCTGACCAACCATGAGATGGAATCCTCCAGCCCGTTCGCCTGCCTGCTCATCGGGCAGCCGACCCTGCGCCGCAAGATCAAGCTCGGTGTCCTGGCGGCGCTGGATCAGCGCATCGCGGTCCGCTACCACATGAACGGCATGGCCCGCCAGGAGACCGTCGACTACCTCCGTCACCACCTCGCCCTGGCCGGCCGCACCGACCCTCTCTTCACTGAAGACGCCGCCAATCTGATCCACATCGCCAGCCGCGGCTATCCCCGGACCATCAATAACCTAGCCATTCAGGCTCTGCTGGCCGCCTTCATCGTCGACAAGACCATCGTCGACGAAACCGCCGCACGCGCGGCCGTCAACGAAGTCATCACTGCGGAGTGAAAGGTCGCGGACCGACGCTCGGGAGTATCTCTGAACTTCAACGCATGTCGCGTGATCACAGCCAGATCATCTCGCAATCGGTCCCTGGTGCTTGACCTCAAGCCGAGTTGAGGTTGGATGCTTCACCCATGCGAGCGATCATGGCGACCCGGTTCGGCGCCCCTCATGTTCTAGAACTGTAAGCGGGCCGGGTCCAGGGGCGACTCGCCCTCTCCGATCATGGAGCCTGACCATGGC
Organism: Nonomuraea solani; assembly: GCF_900108335.1. Lineage (GTDB taxonomy): Bacteria > Actinomycetota > Actinomycetes > Streptosporangiales > Streptosporangiaceae > Nonomuraea > Nonomuraea solani. The sequence continues at coordinate 333,827 of NZ_FNVT01000009.1, read as the reverse complement.
AGCCCAGATCACCACTTGTCCTCTGAACTGCAGAAACCGTCCCAGTGGTTCAGTCAAGAAGAAAACGCATCCTGCTTGCCGACTGATCAGGGTCCGATCACGAAATATGTGCCTGATCCAGTAGTCGCCCATCGTCGACACCGATGCTCCGAGTTTCGGTTGATTCCTTGGTCATTCGTCGTCCGGGCCGACCGCCACACAGCGGATCAAGCATCAGACGGCAGGGCTGATCGACCTGTCACATCCAACGTATTGGCGGCCGATGTGGAAGGCAAAGTTGGCCTGCATGACCATCTCGCAGATCCTTTCCACCGTCCAAATATGGTGTGCTATATGGCCCACGTACTGTCTTGCGGCTTTAGCCGGCGCGTCTCCTTCTACGGCCAGGGTCAGGGCCGCTATCTCAACCTTTAGCGCGTCTAGCGTGCCAGTTCCTATATCGCTGATGGCGTACCTGTGTATGAAACCGAATAGTCTGTCCAGAAGATCGGAGGCTGCGTCGCCTGCTGTCCCCATCCTATCGATGATGGTGCGGAAAACCAGGCACGGCACGATCTCACCCTGCTTGGCCCTGCTGGACGAAGCGGAGGCGATCGCCAGTCTTTCGCAGGCATATTTGCCTGGCGTTACCGGTGTGCCTTTCATGCGCATTTCTTCGTCCCAGTACGCCTCGAATGGAGCAGGCTTGAAATGCAGGCCACGCACCGAGTTGCGCCCGATCAGCGCCATTTCCACAAAGGGGTGACGCAAATTTGCTATCTCCCATATCGGCAGGTCCGCCGTCACGACGGATCCGCTCGTCAGATCATCGCCTTGGAACATGTGGTCTTGAACAGCGCATAGTCTCCCATAGACCTGGGCCAGGCGCTCAGCATCCAAATATCCCCCTGCCATTTGTGGCATGCTCGATCCAAGTTCGGTCGAGCACAGCAGATCTCGTCCGACATCTATGACATCTGTGCCCGGGCCCGTCATCGCGAGATCCCACATCATCTGACGATCGTGACCGCTGTTTTCTCTTTCCTGGACACAATAGCCGAGAATGCCCGAATCGCAGAGCTGCTGATGGAGAAACTCTTCGCGATTCTGCTGAAGCATCAACTGTACCGTCTCGCCTCCCAATCTCGCTTCCTGTATGGCTATCTCCAGATCCGCTTTGTAAGCCGTGTACAGTGAGTTTATTGCTGTCGCGATGGCGCGCTCTGCCGATGGCGGATGCTGCAAACTTTCGTGCATTGCCAGCCACCACGCTTCATACCACTCCCGCCCTTTCACGGATCCCGTCATTTGTGCAAAGCCGTGCTCGTAGAAGAAGAACGAGTCCTGAACTGCATTCAGGTCAGCGGTACAGTTGTCGGCGCCGGCCACCAACCATTGAGTCGCGGTTGTTCCGCAGGCCACATTGGGCGCCCTATAGATATTGCGCAACATGAACCGGTCCGCTATCTCCGTCCACGGGCCGGCCGGAATATGCGTGCCGTCGCGCTTTTCCATAGCGAGCCTGCCAGAGGTCGTCAATTCCTTCGCCATCCGAGCAGCTGACGTATCGCACTGCCCGACGGCCACCTGCGCCAGGCCGGATTCTTTGAGGCTCAGGGAACCCGCCGGGTGGACCAGCCTTTTTCCCAAAGCCTTTTCGAGCCGGTTGCATGCCGCCGTCACCCACTCTGCGACTCCTTTCAGAACGGTGTTGCCGCGCACCGCCTCTGTGATTGCGGTCTTCATGGCAGGCGTCAACGGGCTCAGGGGGAAGACATCGCCGTATGGCATGCTCAGGCGCGGGCACGTTCCCTGCGGGCCGGTACGACCACCAGCGGCAGCTCTGCCTCCACCGACATTTTTCGCCATAGCCTGTTCGTTGCCCGCAGCCCATCCACTGAGAAAGTCGAAAACGAGACGCGCATGCGTCGCTTGTTCATATGCGTCAGTTTCTCGACCTACTTTGAATGGTTCGGGAATTTTTGCCTCAATGAGTCGTAGGCGCTTAACGGATATTCTCGGCTCGTGCTCACAAGGGCTACTGCCGTCGTGCCGCTGCGGGGCGATCGTCACCTCGCCGTGAGGCGACCGCTGTGCCTGGCACGTTCTCCAGTCGCTCCCCGCCACGGCAGCGGCGCAGCGAGGCATTCCCCGTTCGGCCAGCCATTCTGCCAGGCTTCCTTTTCCTGCTGTGAAGCCTGTAGCCGGTATGGTGCCGTACTCTCCGCCCACACAATCGCAAGACTCGGTCAGGCGATCATCCCCAGTCCTGTGCTTTGATACGCGGCATAGCATTTTTTCGTCGTCGGCGAGTTTGGGCGAGTTCACCATCGGGTTCATTGGTCTCGTCCTTCCGTTTGTGAGCGCTTTGGAAGCTTCCCCCGAGGTCGGTGCTTTTGACCAGCTTCAACTAGCGCAGGCCGTGGCGCCTCGTAGTAGTCGCGTCAAGCGCATGGAGCCGCGTTCGGCCGTAACCGAGCCACCAGTCCGCTATCCCTTTGATTCATGACGCCGCTACTCACGGCGATCCGCCATTCCGGCGATAGCGCCATCCCGCACTCGATCCGTGGGAGCGTCCAACGGTATGTGATCGCGTCTGAGCATTGATTCCTTCGGACCACGCTATGAAGGTCTATGCCGCTTCGAGGGCATCCGTTCCACATGTTGGAACATGGGCGACACTTCCCATATCCATGTGATGGAGGTGTATCGGGATAATGGCCGAGCAGAGCAGCGGGTGGCGAGAATCACTGATCATGGTTCTTGCCTGGCTGACATCGAAAGAGACGCTGAGCGGGACGACCTGTGAAGACGCACCGGCGGTTTCATCGTCGTTCCAGGCTCGCCCTTCCGAAGCGAGTCCGGAGGGCCCGATTGCCCGTCAGAGCGATCAAGCCGCTGACCAGGCTGAAGGCTCCCTGCCGCTATTGACCGCTCAACTGTTTCCCGACGCTGTACAACAGCATGCCGGTCGACCTCGACCGACTCCGGGCGGAGATCGACTCCGTACGGCCAGTCCGGGCAGGCCTTCCTCCATGCCTTCTACGCGCTGCGCCTTTGGCGAGCCGCGAAGCCTGCGGCTTGCCGACATCGTCGACAGCCAGTCTCCAGATCGGCGACCGGTGGTCCCCTTGGATTGCCGCCCATTCCAGGCAGGTGGAGCCGATGCCGGGGCGGGCTCGGCTGGTCGGTTTGGATGCCGGGCCAGCGCTCGGCCCCAAACTCGCCGACGAACTCCACGACGTCTTGGAGGCGGCCGCGGCACCAGGCCCTTCAGTTAAGGCTGAGGTAGCGGTGTCAAGGGCTGGCCGGGATCATGTTGATGCTGTGATGGTGGCCTTGTAGGTGGTCCGGTCGATGGCGGGTCCGCGGGCGTTGTATGTGGAGATCGCGCGTTTGACGATGCGGTCTTTGGTGCGGACTCGCCGGGCGGGCAGGAGATGGTCAGGACGTGGCGGCCGATGGTGCCGATCAGGTCGATGTCGGTGCCGGTGATGACGCCGGCGGCCGGGATGAGCTGGTCGTGGGCGGCGGCCAGGGCGGTGGTGAAGCCGGGCCGGTCGGGGTCGGTGCCCGGGACGCTGTCGGTGGCGTCGGTCATCGCGGTCCGCAGGACCTGGTAGGCGGTCGGCAGGGCTCAGACCTCCTGTTCGATGCCATCCGGGGTGCGTGAGCGCAGGACGTGCCCGTTCAGGATGGTGGACTTCAGCTCCGCGTAGGTGGTCTCGATCTTCCAGCGCTCGTGGTAGAGCCGGATGAGGTCGCTGCGGGGGGTGGCGGGAGGCGTCGGTGAGGGTGGTCAGCAGCCGGTAGTGGCCTCTCCGGGCGCCCGCCGTGGTGCGGATGGTGATCTCGGCGTCGATGACGCGGACGGTCAGTGCCGCTCCATGATCGAGTTCATTCGCTGCACCCGGATACCAGGGAGCCACCGTCTTGATGCCGGCTTCGGCGAGGATCTTATCCATGAGCGGCGGGAACTTCTCATCCCGATCTCGGATCAGACAGCGCGCTCGGCTGTGGGCTCGAAAACTCGATCCATGCGGTGACCTGCGGCTCTTGGGCGTCGTTATTCGAGCAGTCGCTCAGAATAGCTTGAGCGGTCGCTCAAATCGAAACGTCGGGATTTCAGTGCTGCTGCGAATCTGCAGGGTAGATACGTGACTGAATATTCGAGCTTCGCACCGTACGGCCGGTTCGAGCTCGACATGAACAGCCGTCTCGATCTTGGCCTCGCCACGCCCATCCCCGGCCAGCGGACGGAGGAACCGCAACCCGCAGCCGCCGGGTGAAGCGCCGACGACGCGGCGGAGTGGTTGAAGCCGGCTGCCGTGGCTTCGACCACACCAGGGCTCCGGCTATGGCGGGGCCGACGCCGAGCCAGCTGCCGGCGTCGATGGTCGGCCGCTGCGGACCAGGCGGTGTCGATTCAGAACCGGGAGCTTTTCAGGCTCCGTGCGGTGAGTTGGATGAGCGTTGGTTTTCTCGCAGGGGAGCCTCCCAGGTGGCGGTGATGTCGCGGGCGACATCATGGAGGAGGTCGATGAGCATGTCTGCGAGTGGTGTGAGGCTGGCGTCGGTTTTGGTCACGGCGTAGAGCTGGCGGTAGGGCCTGGGGTGGGCCAGTTCGCGATGGGTGGTGCCAGGCGCATGGGTCAGGGCCAGACGCGAGACCAGGGCCACTGCGATGCCTGTGCCGACGAGGGCCTGGGCGACGTCGTAGGACTCGGTCTCGAACCGCACGGTGGGAGTGAAGCCGGCCTCGCGGGCAGCGTCGTGGAACTGTTCGCGGGCGGCATGGCCGGCCAGGATGGAAACCCATGATTCGTCGCGCAGTTGTTCCAGGTGAAGTTCGGTGTCCGCGGGCTGCCCGGTGGCCAGTGGGTGGTCATCGGGGAGAACCACGACCATCGGGTCCAACAGGAGCGAGTGGGCCCGTAGGTGTGGGGGCGGCGCGAGCGGTGTGCCCCAGGACGCGACGATGGCGAGGTCTAGGCGCCCCGCGCTGATCTCGTCCGCTCCGCGTCCGGACACCACGTCTACGACCGAGACGTCGGCGTCCGGATGGCGGTGCCGCAGGGCCGTCAGGGCCGGTGGCAGCAGGTGCAGGGCAGCCGCCTGGAACGTCCCGATCCGCAGGCGGAGCGAGAGGTGACCGAGCAGTGCGGCCAGTTCCGCCTCGGCCCTGTCCGATGCCTCCTCCACGGTTCGACCGTGGGAGGCCAGCAGCGCACCGGCCGCGGTGAGCGTTGCTCCGCGAGGACCACGGATGACCAGGGGCACCTGCCAGTCGCGCTCGGCCTTGGCCACCTGCTGGGTGACCGCCGCGGGCGTGAGTTGGAGTGCGTGAGCCGCCGCCGTCAGGGAGCCGTGCCGCTCGATCAACGCGAGAAGCCGCAGCTGTCCCGGATCCACCACCATTCACTAATCTTAACGCTGCTCCCTTCTCTTTTAATTTCTCTTACGAGTACGGGAGTGGAAGGCTGGTGGGACACCCATCGGCCGCAATCCCCGGAAGGGGTTCTTTCCCCATGCCCACGCATGTGCCCGTTTTCATCGCCACCACCTTGCTGCTGGCGATGCTGCCAGGCGCGAGTCAAGCCCTGATGATCCGGCAGGTTCTGGAAGGCGGGCAACGTACAGTCCGAGGCACGCTCGCGGGCAACGCCACCGGCTTCCTGCTGTGGTCCACGGCCGCCGCGGCCGGGCTGTCCGCCGTCCTGCTGGCCAGCCCCACCGCGTACGCGGTGCTCCGGATCGCAGGCGGCATCGTGCTGATGATCCTCGGGGTGAACACGCTGCGGACCGCGCTCACCACCGTCACCACCCGCCCGCTCCGCGAGAGCGGGCGCCGCACCGGCTTCGCGGGCGGATATCTCACCGGCCTGAGCACCAACCTCGCCAACCCCAAGGCGGGCGTGTTCGCCGTCTCGGTGCTGCCCCAGTTCGTGACCGCGAACGGCCCGGTGTTCCTGTCAACCGTCGCCCTGGGAGCCCTGTGGGCGCTCGTCAGCGCCTCCTGGTACATGTTGCTCACCTGGGCCGTCAGCCGAGGGCGCGCCCTGATATCGCAGCCGACCGTCCTGCGGGGACTCAGCGTGACCACCGGCGTCGTCCTGCTGGGGCTGGGCGCCGCGGTGGCAGCAGGTTTCTGAGGGCCGGGCCGGTACTTCTTCCAGCGCCCGACCGGCCCTTGTGTACTGGCAGCGATCCACCAGCCGCTGTCACCCTGAGCCACTCGTCCCTTCGTCGTAGCTACGCGAGCGCAGGGCCGTTGTAGGGCTCTGCTCGGACGGGAGGTCGGGGCGGTTGTTGCTTGACACCTGCTGGAGTGAGGCACCTGCAAGCGCGATGGATAGTTGGGCGGACTGATCGTCAGCGTCCGCAGGTCGAGGACCAGGTGCTGGTATGTGCCTCGATGGCGACCGGCCTTGCGCACTCGCTCACACCGCAGCATCGAATAGGGCGACGGGGTCGTCAGCAGGAAGGCCTCGATCTACTCAGAAAGATGGCGCTTCACAACCGAGTTACCGACTGTGACCGCTTCCCAGCGAGTGCTCAAGAGCCCATTTCTCTGACACATCTCACCCACGGCCTGGGCGTGGCCCGCCGTCTGAAGACGGGCATCGTGCACGTCAATGACCAGTCGGTTGCCGACGAGCCTCAGGCTCCGTTCGGCGGCTTCAGGTCCTCCGGTTATGGCCGGTTCGGTGGCCGTTGGGGCATCGAGGCCTTCAGTAACATCCGGTGGATTACCCTCGCCTGCCAGCATGTCCGCTACCCCTTCTGAGCGTTCGGCGGCACAACGCGGATGACGTCCGCCAGCGGAGTGGCGGCGCGCCCGATCAGACGGGGGAGGTCGTCGCTCACGCCGTCGAGTTGCCCTGCCGCGATGGCCGTGTAGGTCGACACCCATGCGTCGACCTGCCAATTCGGGACGCCGTAGGAGGCGCGCGATCGATAGGCCTCCTCCACGGTCTCCGGGTGGTAGGTGATCGTGCGGCCGGTGGCCGCCGACAAGATGCCGGAAATACCGGTCATGGACAGCGACTGCGGACCCGTCATGTCATAGGTACGGCCAGCGTGCTTGGCGGCGTTCAGGAGTACGGCGGTGGCGGCGTCGGCGATGTCGTCCTGGGCCACGACCGCTGCCCGGCCATTCCCCGCGGGGCCGCGGATGACGCCGTCCTCGCCCACGAGTGCTGGCATGAAGTCGGCGTAGAAGTTGTCACGCAGGAAGGTGAAGGAGAGTCCGCTGTCGCGGATGTGCTGTTCGGTGGCCCAATGGTCACGAGCAAGGGTGAAGACAGCGTCCGGCGCAGCGCCGAAGAACGACAGGTAAACCACGTGCCGCACGCCTGCTTCCGCGGCGGCGTCCACGAACGCCTCGTGCCGGCTCAGGCGGTCGGGCGACTCTGAGGCCGAGACCATGAAGAGCACCTCGATGCCCTCCAGCGCACTCGGGGTGTCGCGGTCGCCGTACGCGCAGCGGACCGCGGTGGCGCCGGGTAGCTGAGGGGCCCGGTCGGGATGACGTACCGTCATGCGCTGTATCGCCCCTGCCGCCGCCATCCTGCGGGCGATCCGGCCGCCGATGCGGCCAGTGGCTCCCGTGATGGCGATCTTCGCATTGTCGGGTCGGGTCATTGGTGATCTCCTTCGATGAGTGCTGCGATCAGGTGGCCTGCGTCGCACTCGACGGGCAGGGCTCGGCCAGTGAGATCGCCGGGGATCTGCGGATGCGCGAGGTTGACGCGGACCAGGCGGGCGCCGGTGATGGTACGCGTGATGTGCTCGGCGGGCGGACGGATGACGCTGGGCGTGTTGAACCCGGCACCGATCTCCAGCACGAGCAGCCTGTTGACATTGTTCAGCCAGCCTTGCGGCCGGTGCCCGGCCGGTAGTGGATGCGTATGGCGTGGCAGCCCTCACGCAGGCACGGCCCGGCCGCATTGTGGATGGCGTTGTCGATGCACGGGTGCAGGGGAACGAAACAGCCGAGCAGCGCGCTGTTTGCCGCGTCGACGACTGTGTCCGCGGCGAGGCGGGTGATGTCCCCCCTGCCACAGCGCGGTGTGACCCGCCGTCGGGTAGCCGGTGTCCGGGACCTGATGGGCAATGGCCGGCAGGTCGGAAGACTCGGTGACGGAACGCGCCAGACGTTCTCCGCCGAGCAACGCGTCCAGGACCACGCCAGCGTCGTCCAGGTGTGACGCCTGCGCCGAGGGCGGTCCGAGACGGCTCGCCGCCGGGTCGTCGCGCAGCAGGTCGAGTGCCCGTCGCGTCAGCGTTCCCAGCCGCTCGGCTGGTGCGGGATCGGCCAGCGGTTCGACCGGCTCGTCCAGGCCGGTCAGGCCGCGGTAGGTCGACAGGGGGCAAGGGGCCGGGCATCGTGGCCTCCTGCTGCATTGCGGCCGGTGTCAGAACAGGCTGTTGCTGTGCGGGACGGCATCCGGAGCGGGGATGGGCGGCGTGGCGTCCCAGTGCTCGACGATCTTGCCGTTCTCGACACGGAAGAGGTCATAGAAGGCGGTCGGGGCGGAGCCGAGACGTCCCTCCGAAACCGTCAGGACGAAGGAGCCTTCGGCAACGACCTTGTGCACCGTGTCGTACACCATGTCGATGCCCTGCTCGGCGAAGGCCGCCAGAGCGGCGCCCAGTCCCTCCAGTCCGTCGCCGATGAGTGGATTGTGCTGGTGGTAGCGCTCGGTGCTGATGTAGTCGGTGATCGTGTCCACCTTGCCGCCCTGGAGGATGTTCTGCACGAACGCTGTCACCAGCGCGCGATTCGGCTCGGTCTGGTCGAGGGCGTCGACCTCGGTCGGTCCGTCTGTCTCGGAGCGGCCGCTGACGGTGGTGTCCGCCTGGGGCTGCAGGGCGTCCCAGTGCTCGGCCAGTTTGCCGTCCTGCACTCGGAAGATGTCGAAGCCCACGAGCGGCTTCGGCCCGAATCCGCGGTACGTGCCGTGGAGCGCGACGGTGTCCCCGTCCGTGATCACCCTGGCGGGCTCGTAGCGAAAGTCCGGCCCCAGGGCGGAGACCAGCACACGCAGTCCTTCAGCCCCATCGGCCGCCATAGCGCTGTGCTGCCGGTAATCAGGAGTGGCCCAGCGGTCAACCGCCGTGGCGTCCTTGTCGCCGAAAAGCTCACCCGCAGCCTGCAAGACGATGTCCTTGGCATAGCTCATCTCATTTTCCTTTCGGTCGCCGTCTTCTGGGAGAGCACATCCACGCTAGGGCCGCGACAAGGGACCGGCCGGGTAGGCTGCGGACCGATGATGGTGAAAAACCGACAATCTGCGATCCCGGAGCTGGCCTTTGCCCCGCCGGTCGGCACTCCGGCGGGGATGGAGGTGATGACCTTGAGCCGGCTCCGCGCCCGGATCTCCCGGCACCGCCTGGCGTTCCCTCAGCGGCCCGCCTTCCACCAGTTGATCACCGTCACCAGGGCCCTGTCGCCGACGTGGCAAGGGACCTCCGGGGCTGGAGGGGCCGCCTTCGGGCGCGGGGGTCATCTGAAGAGGGCGAGGTCCTCGATGTATAGGAGGGTCCCCGCAGAGAAGAACCATACGATCACGGCCGCAGAGAAGGCCAGAACTTGGGTTATGAGCAGCCTGCCGACGATTCCCGTTCTGGAGAACGAGCAGTGATAGGCGAAGAGTAGGGCGGCGACGGGAGGCAGGACGAGTGCCGCCTTCAGGAGGTTGACGTGCCACCCTCCGGCACAGGTGTTGCCACCGCACATCCCTGCCCAGCCGATCTCGATGAGGCCGAAGAAAATGATCACGAGCATGACGAGCGCACCAACACTGGCCACGGTGATCAGCACGAGGCGCTGCCGGGACGTGATCGGTAGCTGGTCGTAGGGAGCGTTCTGCGGTGTCAATCGTCGCCTCCGAGTAGCTCGTGGTGGCCAGTTGTCCTCATCCTGGCATCGATCACGCGCCTACCGGGGACGCCAGGGCCAGGGCATAGTGGATGTTTTGTTCGGTTCCTTGGTCATGTGAGGCCGATGGCGAGGCTGCGGGTGGCGTCGCGGGAGATGTGGCGGGCGGCTTGGGCGAGGTTGTCGGCTCCGGTCAGGCGTAGGGCGCCGATGGCAAGGTTGCGCAGAGTGGCCATCGCGTATGGGCATTGCCGGTGCGGATTTGGGAGTGGTCTTCCCCGTAGGTGACGTCGCGGACGTAGTGGAGTCGGTTCTCGATGCTCCAGTGGCCGCGGATCCAGGTGGCGAGGTCGGCGGGGCCGGCCTGCCAGGCGAGCAGGTTGGTGATCGCGTAGACGGTCACGGTCTGCCACTTGCCCGTCTTGCCGTCCCTGACCCGCCGTCTGATCTGCATCGCCTGGTCGGCGTGCGGGAACAGCAGTCCCGCCTTGACGGTGACGACTTTGAGAGTGCGGCGTTCATCGCGTCCGTGCCCGCGGTCACGCTCGCGGTGCTGGATGGGGATCTGTTTCCATAGCAGCCGCTTGATCTGGGTGTGCGGGGTGGGCTGGTCCTTCTTGACGATGAGCACGTAGTGCGCTCTCTTCTGCTCGACCAGGTAGGTGGCGTGATCGCGCTGCGTGTGCAGGGCGTCGGCAGTGATCACGCAATCGTTGAGATCGAGAGGTTGGAGCAGAGGTTGGAACCGGGTGATCTCGTTGGTCTTGCCGTTCACGTCGGTCTGGGCCAGTACCAGGCCGGTGATTTGGTCGAAGGCGGCCAGCAGATGAACCAGCTCACCATCGCGATCGCGTGCCCCACGCAGCGCCTTACCGTCCACCGCCACGCCTCGCCGGCGCATTCTGCCGGGGGCAGCGGGAGCGGACGCAGCCATGCCCGCTCGCTCGGCCAGCCACGAGCAGACCGCTTCGTCCAGCGCTTGGGCGTCGATCTGCTCCAGCACCCGCCGCACGGTCGACTCATCCGGTGGTTGCCAGTGCCCGCTCAGTGGGTCGCGCCGGACTCCCAGGGCGGCCATGACCTGGGCGGGTGCATCGGCGATCCACTCGCCGATCGCGGTGAACGACCGCGATCCTGCCAGCACGGCCGCCGAGGCGAGCGCCAGGAGCGAGGCCAGCGTGTGGCGGACACCTCGCGGGTCGCGTGGATCGGGGATGTGCTGGAAGCGTTCCAGAAGGTTGAGGCCGTCGGTGGCCGAGGCGGCCATCGGCGGCTGTTCGACCAGGTGGCAGAGGGCATCATCGATCGGCGATGATGACAGGGCAGGCACGGTCTTCTCAGGTGATCATTTGGCGCAGAGAACCTCGTGATCTCGAAGGGCGTGCCTGTTCGCCTACTTGAACGAGCTCCTAGCAACCTGCGGCATCGCCGGATCACTTACCCCCTGAAACGGACACTCAGGCCATCAACGCCACCTCGCCGGGGCCCTGGCCCGGCCCCGGCGTGCTGGGACACGAAGGCGCCGGTGTCGTGACCGCCGTCGGCCCGGGCGTAGCCAGCGTGACAGAGGGCGATCATGTCGTCGTCGGATGGCCCTGGTGCGGTCAGTGCCGCAACTGTCTGGCCGGCGAGCTCCGATACTGCGTCCGGCTCGGCGAGCTGCTGGTCAGTGGCGTCCGACCTGGCGGAGGACCGTCCGCACTACGCCGCGCCCTGGAGAAGGCGCCGCAACGTCGTCACGTCGAGGGAGGCCGCCACGCAGCGATTCTGGCAGACCCGGCCGCCCCCTTGCTGCGGTCGAGTTCTGGCCGCTCCCGCTTGGCTGGACCTCGAGACGGCGCATCCTGCAACGGCTGGGTGCACCTCGGCATCGCGGCTATGCGCCAACGCGGCAGCAGCCAGCAACACCGCCAGCTGTCGACGACGGTGAATACTGATGTGGCCCATCCTCGTGATCTTCCAGCCCATCACTTCGTTCCAGGCCGGACACTCGTGAACACCCGGGATACGGTGCACGGTGGCCTGCGCGAGCTGTAGGTCGGCGGCAAGCCGAGCTTGCCCGTGCTTGGTCTGCCGCCGCAATGCCTTCGCCAGGTCAGCGATGTCCTCGGGGGAGCGGGCCGGGCTGCTGGCGGGAGGAAGGGTCAAGCAGGCCGTTCTCGCCGTGTGCGCGCCAGCGGGCGTACCACTTGGCCAGGCAGCGGCGCGATAGCCCGGCCTCGGCAGCGACGTGCGCGATCGGACGGCCGGCGTCGATCCGCAGACATCCCTCCGGGGTCAGCGGTGCGTTCCGGTGTCCCCTGGCGGTGGCGCTCCTGGACTCGGTGGCCGCGTTCACCGGGAGCTCTGGGATTTCAGGGCTCCCGCGTGAGCGGCTGTGCGTGGCGTCAGCGTGCGAACTTTTCGATGGCCGCCGGCGTGACGGGGGTGAAGAAGTTGACGAGGTTGCCGTCGGGATCACGGAACAGCAGCGACCGGTTGCCCCAGGGCATCGTGGTGGGCTCGCTGACGAAGTCGGTGACGAAGCCGGTCAGATTCTGGTGTACGCGGTCCACGTCGTCGACGAGGAACTCGGTGATCACGCTGTGGTTGTCCGCCGAGCGGGCAGAGCCGGCGGCGAACAGCGGGACGGTGCGGGTGCTGGCGATCGCGAGGGTGGCGGCCGCGGTCTTGAGTTCGGCGAAGTCCTCGGTGGCCCACATCGCCGGCACCTCTGTGGCTCGCTCGTAGAACGCGACGAGGCGCGCCACGTCGCTGGTGATGATGCGGATTGAGACGAAGTCCATGGGGATCTCCTTGACTGTGATGGAGGCGTGCCACGTCGCAGGCTAGGAGAAATACTGGACAGAATCGGTCCTGTATTCGCATTAGGCTGCGAACATGTCTCGACCCACCGGCCGCGTGCTGACACTCCTGGAGCTGCTGCAGTCGGGCGGAACGCGGACGGTGGCCGAACTCGCTGACCGGCTCGGCGTCGAAGGGCGCACCGTGCGGCGGTATGTGGACCAGCTGATCGACCTGGACGTGCCCGTGGAATCGGTGCGCGGCCGCTACGGTGGGTACCGGCTCGCCCCCGGGTACCGCTTGCCTCCGCTCATGCTCAGCGACGACGAGGCGCTGGCCGTGCTGCTCGGCCTGGTCGCCTGCCGCCGAGCAGGGCTGACGACGACGCAGGGCACGGCAAGTGAGACGGCATCGGCGAAGATCCGGCGGGTGCTGCCCAAGCACATCGCCCGCCGGCTGGACACGCTCCTGGAAGCTCTCGCCTTCACGGATCAGCCCGGTAAGTTCGCCACCCCGGACGCTGGGGTCCTGCTCACCATGGCCGATGCGGTGCGCCACCGCCGACCGGTCTCGATCCGCTACAGCGACCGCGATGGACGGCGCAGCGAACGCACGCTGCACGCGTACGGGATCGTCGCCCATGCGCGCCGGTGGTACGTCACGGGCAAAGACCCCAACATCGGCGAGGACCGAACCTTCCGGCTCGATCGCATCGCAGACGCGAGGACCCTGCCCGGCTCATTCGAGGCGCCCGTGGGTTTCGATCCGGCGCAGCGCGTCTTGTCAGGATTCGCCACGGCTGAGTACCGGCATGAGGTGACCTTGCGGATCTACGGGACAGTTGAGCAGATCCGCGCCCACCTTCCCGCCAGCGTCGCGAGCCTGGAGGAGCACGCGCCCACGACAGGCGAGGACCGGGCGACCGCGTGCTGGCTGCGCGTCGAACTACGGGCGGAGCGCCTCGACTGGTTGCCTCCGGCACTCGTCGCACTCGACTGTCCGTTCGTCATCGAGCGCCCCGATGAACTGCGCGACCTCGTCATTGCGCTCGCCGATCGCCTCGCTTCCTACGCCCGCCAAGCCTGACAGCGAGGAACCGGTGTCATGAGATGCACATCTAGTGGGCGATCAAGATCTTCAAGGGAGTCTGGGCCCGCAGCACGCTGGCGCGGCGGATCGAGGCGCTGGATCCCGCGGCTGCCGCCACGGCGTGGGAGGGCACTGACCGGGCGCGGCGTCTGAGGTCGGTGGGTGGCGATCCGCCAAGGATCGAGGGCCTGTTGCAGCAGGTGCAGATCGACCACACGCCGGTCGATTCGGCGTGCATGGGCGGGTGTTGGTCCACGCGGGTGACGCGCAGCAGCCGGGCGGGCGTGCTGCGAACGGCGGACAGGTGCAGGCTGCGTTGCTGCTCGGTGCAGTGGCGGTGGCAGTCCAGCAGCACGTGCAGGCCCGAGCTGTCGATGAGGGTCAGCTCCGACAGGTCCAGCACGACGTGCTCACCTGGCCGCAGCACGTGCTGCAGTTCGTCCGCCGAAGGACTCGCCGCACTGTCCATGCAGCGGGTCCCGCAAGGGCAAGGCGACGCTCGGCATTCCCGCTTCGCGCACGCTCCATAGCACCCTGATGGGCACGAATCACCCGTCGTCGACATCGACGGGCGGGTTCTCCTCAAGAAGATGGGGTATGGGGCCGAACGTGCGGCTGGGTCTTCTCGCGCATGGAGTGCCGTTGCCGTGAATGATGGCGCGGCACCCCAGAGCCGCCCGCCTCATCCTGGCCGGCAGCCGAGGCCGGCCGGGGCGATTCACTCCTGCGAGAGCGAATCGCTTGATCACCTCTTTGCCGGGCGCTCGCCGGCAGGCATCTCTGGCACCTCGCCCGAATCTCCATGTGGTGGAGGAGGTCAGGAGCGCTTGGGCGCTCCGGGAAGCGCCGGTTCAGCGTCCGCTGCCGGCGACGATGCCGGTGTACGAGCCGATCACTTTGACTTGGGCGGGCTTGGCGGTCTTTGGCGGGATGTACGCGGCCACTTGCATCAATTCGCCCATTTTCATGTACATGTAGTACTTGCCGGGCAGAATGCCGCTGTTTTCTTGGAAGACGTAGTTGCGCTGCGAGCTCTGGATCACGTCGTAGCGCTTGGTCCGCTGGATCGTGGTGAAGACGAGCGCGCCGCCGTCGGTCGTGCGCAGCGCATAGAAGGGATACTCGGTCGCCGGCTTGACGCTCTCGGTGACCCGGGCGAACCGCTTCATTTTGGCCCGGTTCGTGGCGGCGTTGGTGGTGAGGAGGTCGGCCGCGAAGCGGCTCTTTGCGGTGTTCGTGCCCTTGCCCATCAGGTGGACGGCGTAGCCTTTGGCGAAGTCGGCGGGCGACATCAGCAGGCCGGTCGCGTCCGCCTGGTCCACTTCGGTGGCCGCGCCGGAGGCATCCGTCAGGAGCTTCGGTATGTCCTTGGCGGTGAGGTCTTTGAAGACGTCGGGGGAGTACACCTGCCGCCAGGCATTCTGATCGTGGGCGAACAGCAGGTAGGTAGGGTTCTCGGCGGTCTTACTCTTGCCCTTCCAGTACACGCTCGCCAGGAACCACCGCTTCGTGGCCGGTGCCACGATCGCGGGCTTGACGTAGCTGAACGGCGTGTACTCGTCGTCGCCCAGTTTGCGCTGGGAAAGGTAAGCGGCCTTGTCGATGTCGAGGCTGGAGCCGCCCTCGTAGGTGGCGAGAAGCTTGTCGCTCAAGACCTTGTTGGCCGCGTTGTTGCGCTTGACGTAGTCCTCGATCACCGATTCGGCCGACAGGGGCGGCGCGGTCGCCGAGGGTTTCGGCGTGACGGTGGCGGCGGGCGTCGCCGGCTCCTGTTGTGCCGCCCGGTTCAGTCCGGGCAGGGCTGAGCAGCCCGCCACCAAACATCCGGCCAGCACACCACCGGTAAAGCGTCCGAACTGCCGCACTTCACACACCTCACAGAATGGCTCTCCAAAGCTCACAAAACTACCAATACCGACATCGCTGGCTGGCCGGACCCCCTGATTGCCGCACGAGCGGTCTGCGGCACCGGCCGGCCGCTCCCGCAGGAAGGCTCTGACTCGCAGGCGGCGACCATGCGCTGGGACGGCCGGTCATGGCAGCCGGTCCCCGCGCCCGAGGACCGCACGCCGAGCGCCGCCACCGCGCGTGTCAGGTGTGTACCGAAACCGGAAGGCTCTTCATGACGCGGAGGGCGGTGTCGTCGCGGAAGTGGATGTTGCTCCGGGAACGGTCGAGGCGCAGTTCTGGGAAGCGCTGGATGATCGTACCGATGGCCACTTGTCCCTCCAGCCAGGCTAATGGTGCGCCGATGCGGTGGTGGATGCCGTAGCCCTATGGCGTTCAGGAGCCGGCCTCAAGCTGTCGAAGATGGCGGTCCTCAAGACCACACTCAAGCCCAGCCTCGACCGCCTCGCCGACGAAGACGGCATCGGTGACGCCGAACTACGCCTCGAACTCGTGATGACCTACCTGATGGGCCTGGTCATAGCCCGCTACCGGCTGAAACTCGACCGCATCGCGGCCGCGGACAGGGAGGATCTGGTCACCTGGTACGGCCCACCGTTCAGCACTACCTCACCAGCCCGGCTCCGGTCATCGTCGAGCAGTTCGGCCGTCACTTGGACGACTTCCTGGCCAACCCTGGCGCCTGCCGGCCTTCGGCGTTGGCCTCGAACGCGATCACCCCGGTCAGCGGCTTCACGAACCTGGATATGGTGGCGGTACTTTGGTCGCCATTTCCGCGTGCCAGCCGCCGTCGTCCTCGGCGTCCGGGGCGGCGCAAGCCCGGTCACGGTGGCCACTGCCGAGCGGGGCTGGGCGCGGGGTACGACCGCGTCGATCATCTCCCACACCTCGAACAGCCGTACGTCCTCGCTCCACCCCTCGGCCTCCAGCAACACCTCCACCGTCTGCGCCACCCAGGCCGAGGCCTTGGCCGGCCGGGGATGCTTGACGACCTCCCGCTGCGCCTTGCCGAGCGACTCGGCACCATGAGCAGCTGCAGCGTGTCGTCGATGGTCTTGGCCTCCCGCCGCTGCGCCATGGCCGGCAGCGTGGCCAGGCGCCGCGAGGCGGGATGCTTCTTCACCTGCCTGGAGTGCGCGGTCAGGCCGTAGCGGGCCGGCTCGTCCAGCCGCCGCTGCGGCACCGTGGCGTCCAGCTCCAGCCGGCCGAGCCCGGCGCCGCCGATCTCGGCCGCCAGATCCAGCGACTTGACGATCTGCGGCCAGGACGCCTTCGACGGGCCGGTCCGCCAGCGCTCCAGATCCGAGACCTTCTTCCTCGGCGGCACCTTCAGCAGCAGTTCCAGCACCGACCGCTGCTGCATGCTGAGCAGCCCGACCAGGGTGTCATGCAGTTCCCGCTCGCGCGCCACCAGCCGGGTCAGTGTGCTGATCCCCGGAAGCAGCACGTCGTGGTGCCGCAGCCGGCGCACCGCGTACTGGAACAACGCGGTCGGGCCGTCGCCGGCGTTCCAGACGTGCGCCCGCACCTTGCCCGCCAGCCTCGACCTCACCGGAGGCGAAGCCCTTCAGCCCGAACGCCTCAAGGTTCTCGGCCATCTCTCGCCGAAGCTGACAACCATGGCTGCCCCGGCCGCCATGCCTCAGATCAGGGGTAGAGCGTGTAGGTCTCGGTGTTGTTGCACACGATCGTGCCCGGGAGGCAGCGCTTGGCCCTGATCGTAATCCGGTCGAGGTTGGTACGGGTCGTGGACCATTTGAAGCTCTTGTGGCCCTCGTTCCGGCCGGCCTCCTTGTACCCGCCGTAGATTTTCCGCACCGTGCGCGATGTGTTCGCGTCGGGCTAACTCGGCGACGTCTTCGGGTTCGAGTCGGCCTTCGAGTGGTGGCAGCCCGAGGTGACCGGCGGCAGAAAGTTCCGCGCGATCCTGGCGGGCGGCGCTCAGGCGGGCTGACGCTCCTCCCACTGCTGGATCAGTTCCTCGACCGCGCTTGGCAGCGTCGTCTCGAAGTCGATCAGTTTCGCCGCGCGACATACCGCAGGCATACCGGCGGTCTCTAGCCTGGCTGGAGCCGCCACCGACCTGGTCGGCTGCCGGCGACGATCCAGAAGCCGATCACATTGAGGATCCATCTCGTGAAGCTCAAGAGCCTGCCCAAGGGCCGCGGTCGGCGCGCTCATCGCGGCCACCTGCGTCGTCGCCAACCCCAGCGCGGCGGCCGCGGAAGGCTTCAACTTCGATGCGCCCACCAAGGCCACCGACGTGCGCACGTTCAAGGAGTACACGGCAGCCGGCGGCGCGAAGCTCCAGCTCCGCATGGATAAGTACAAGGGAGATGACCTGATGTGGCTGAAAGCCATCTCATGATCACCGGAAGACTCATGAGATGGCTTTCTCGTCGGCCCAGGCCATCTGGCCTCAGCCTTCGATTCCTGCGTCGGGCGGTCAGCCGTCGTAGCGCCGGCCAGGACCTTCGTCTCCTCAAGGAGTTGCGATGCGAACCGCCCTCACCCTCCTGCTCGCGGCCACCCTGGCCGGCTGCGCCGCCACTCCCTCGGCGGCCCCCACCCCCACTGCGGCGGCCGTAAGCCAGGCCCCCGCTCCCGTCGCCCCCGACCGGCTACGCCCCATCACCGGGGCCCAGGTCTGCGCGGCCGTCCCCAAGTCGCTCCGGGTGTCCCTGCTCCCCGAAGACATGTTCACCGACGATGTGAACTGGAGCAACAATGTCGCGACCGCCACTGTGGCCTGGGGGGAATGCAACTGGCACCGCGGCGCCCCTCGTTCGCTGAGCGTGATCGTCCAGGCGTACGGCACGGTCACCCAGACCGCGACGGAGCACGCCAAGCAGTTGTTCGACAAGAGCAAGGCGGAGGCCGCGACACAGGCCGAAAAGCCGGACCGGAGAGCGTACACCCCACCCGTGACAGCGGATCACGGCGACGCCGCGTACCGCCGGACGGTGACCGAGACCAGCCGGTCCGGCTCTCGCGACGCCGAAGTGGTCATCCGGCAGGGGCCCTGGCTGATCACGATCACCTATCGAGGCGAAGAGCGTGACGGCGCATTGCCCGCCGAAGCCGAGCTTCGCCGCGGCGCGGACCGGTTCGCCGAGGTTTTCACCGCGGAAATGGCCAAGGACCCCAGCACCGTTGCCCCCGACGGCGACCGGCCGTGCGGAGCCATCTCCGCCACCGACGTCACCTTGGCCTTCTTCCCCTCCGTCACGGAAGTGGGCGGCAACGGAGACGCCGACCAGACCGCCTGCACCTGGGAGATCCGCGACGGGGTCGTGCAGGCCGACAGGCCCTGTGGCCGCGGAGTGATGCGACTTGGGGACATCGCCTCCCGCTGCGGCCAACTGCGCATCCACGTCAGCGACGCCAGGCGCCTCTACCGCCGGGATCTCAAGGCACAGTTCGACTTCGAGGCCGGCCACTACGCCAAGGAGGTGCCCATCAAGCGCCTCACCGGCCTCGGAGACAGGGCGTTCGCCGTCGCCCAGGAGGTCCGGGTCCTGGCCGGTGACCGCCTCATCAGGTTCACCTACGACGGTACGAACGTCGGCGGCGGCCCCCGTGACGCTCCCGGCTATCAGAAACCGGACCTCGACGAAGCCGCCCTCCGTAAGTCCCTCATCCGGACTGCCCGGAGCTTCGTGTCCGGCTTGTCCGCCCACGATTGACCGAACCCGGCAAGCCGAGCACCCACCGCGCCTGCGCCTCGGCCGCCTGACCGCGTCATCGCCCGTCTCGGCCGGGACCGGCCGGAAGGCGCCGGCGACGAGATCCGCGCCGTGGCCAAGACCCCCCGTCCGTTCCGAGGGCGGCGCCGTCGAGTGGATGTAGCACCGCTCACCTGCTGCCCCGCCTGCCGGACGGCGGCACACGCGCCCACGGCTGGCGGCGGCCGGAGCCGCGGGAGCTCCGGGCCATTGCGGGGAGTCGGCCGAGCACGACCTTTGTGGTCCGGTGCTCCGAGGTGATCGTCGCCGTGTGCCGTTCATCGCGCCTGGCACGAGCCGGGATCAGTCCTGGCCGCTGCCCTCCGACCGGCCGGGCCCGGTGAGCAGGGGCATGAGGACGGCGTCCACGATCCGGGACAGCTCCGCGGCCGCGGGTGGCTCGCCGGTGAGCAGGAACGTCTGCATGACCAGGGCGGGGCCGGTCCGGGCGATCAGCGGGAGCTCCGCTTCGGCCCGGAGCTCGCCGCGCGCGGCGGCCCGCTGCAGGATGGCCTCGACGAGGCGCAGCCGTGGTTCGACGATCCTGGCGCCGAATGCCTGTCTGAGCTCCGGCTCGCGGAGCATTTCCAGCATGACGCCGAGGCCGGGGGCGGCCATCTCGCCGGCGAGGGCGTCGGACATGATCGTGAGCGCGGCGATCAGGTTGTCCCGGGCGGAGTTGGACGCGGCGATCTCGCGGGCTTCGGGCAGCGCGTGGAGCAGGGCGTCGAGGACGAGGTCCTTCTTGGACGGCCAGCGGCGGTAGAGGGCGGCCTTGCCGGTCTGCGCGCGTCGCGCCACGCCCTCCATCGTCAGGCCGTTGTAGCCGAGGGTGGCGAGCTCGCGCAGGGTCGCCTGGTAGATCGCCTGTTCCAGTACGGCGCCGCGGCGGCGGCTCTGCGCCGCCGTCTGCTCTCGGGTTCCGCTGTCGGCCATGCCGGTAATAGTAGACGCTTGCGTCTCCAACTCTGCGATGGCTACTCTGCCCTCAACATAAGGAACGCTGGCGTCTACTAAGGCGAAGGGTGATGCGGAGTGACCGGATCGACGACGACGGCGACCGTCTGCGTGGCCGGATGCGGACCGGCCGGCGCCGTCCTGGGGCTGCTGCTGGCCCGGGCCGGGGTCGAAGTGGTGGTGCTGGAGAAGCACGCCGACTTCCTGCGTGACTTCCGCGGCGACACCGTCCACCCGTCCACACTCGACGTGCTGGACGAGCTGGGGCTGATCGACCGGTTCCTGGCGTTGCCGCACCACAAAGTGTCGACGGTCGGGTTCGTCCGCGACGGCCGCCGGCTGGACGTGGCGGACTTCTCCATGCTTGGCCTGCGATATCCCTACATCGCGTTCGTCCCGCAGTGGGACCTGCTCCACCTGCTGACCTCCGAGGCCGCCCGCTACCCTCACTTCCGCCTGCTCCTGCAGGCCGAGGCCCACGACGTCGTGCGACAAGAGGGGCGCGTCGCCGGCGTGCGCTTCCGCGACCCCGGCGGCGAGCACGAGGTGCGGGCCCACCTGACGGTGGCCGCCGACGGCCGGCACTCCGCGGTGCGCCGGGCCTCCGGCCTGCGTCCGCGCGAGTTCGGCGCGCCGATGGACGTGCTGCAGTTCCGGATCTCCCGCCGCGACACCGATCCGGACGAGGGCTACCACCTGCGCATGGCGGCGGGGAAGTCCGTCGCGGTGATCAACCGGGGCGCGTACTGGAACATCGCCTACATGATCCGCAAGGGCGGCCACGACGACCTGCGCAGAGCCGGGATCCAGACGCTGCGCGACGATGTCGCGAGCCTCGTCGGCTTCCTCGCCGACCGGGTCGGCGAGGTGACCGGCTTCGACGACACCCGGTTCCTGGAGGTCCGGCTCGACCGGCTGCGCCGCTGGCACGCGCCGGGGCTGCTGCTGATCGGCGACGCCGCCCACGCCATGTCGCCGATCGCGGGGGTGGGCATCAACCTCGCGGTGCAGGACGCCGTCGCCGCCGCCAACCTCCTGACCGGGCACCTGCGACGGGCACAGGCCAAGGGCAGGCCGGTCCCCGGCCGGGTGGCCGCCGCCGTGCAGCGGCGCAGATGGGCGCCCACCGTGGCGACCCAGGCGCTGCAGCGCGGCGCCCAGAGGTTCGGCATCGATCGCGCGCTCCGCGGACAGGCCGAGCCGCCCGACTTCAGCGCGATCGCCCGGCTACCGTTCGTGCGGGCACTGATGAGCCGCCTGCTCGGCGTCGGTGTCCGGCCCGAGCACGTACGCGTCCCGCCCATGCCGCCGCGCGGTCAGAGCGTTGAAGGACAGGGCCGATGAGGGACGGTGGCGCCGTCGTGCGCACCCAGGTGCTCGTCGTCGGCGCGGGGCCGGCCGGGCTGGTGCTGGCCGCGGTGCTCGCCGACCACGGCCTGGACGTCACGGACGTCACGATCGTGGACGCCAAGCCAGGGCCGCTCACCCATTCCCGCGCGGCCATCCTGCACGTGCGCACGCTTGAGCTGCTCGACCGGCTGGGCCTCGCCGATCGGGCGGTGGCGCAGGGGGTGCCGATGACCGGCGTCGAGATCTTCGAGCGGGGACGCCGGGCGGGCGGCTTCTCGTTCGCCGGCCGAACCTACCACCAGACGGGCCTGCTCGCCGACGTGGACCTCGCCTTCCCCGCCGGCGCAGGCCCGGGTACGGGCACGCTGCACCTCAATCTGACGCGTGACGGCTTCGTCGGCCTGTTCCGCCTGGCCGGCGGCCGGTACCGGCTCTTCGGGGCCGTCCCGCCCGGCCTCGCCCCGCCGGCTCGCCGCGCACCCGGCGCCCGGGGCGAGGTCTCCCACGAGCCCTACGGCGACGTGCCCCTCTCCCGGATCCAGGACTGGTTCGACACCTATTTCCGCCTTGACGCCCGGATCACCGCCGCCCCGTGGACCGCCCTGTTCCGGGTGCACAGCAGGATCGCCGGACGGTTCCGGGCCGGCGACGTCTTCCTCGTCGGCGACGCCGCGCACATCCACAGCCCGGCCGGCGGGCAGGGCATGAACCTGGCCGTCGGCGACGCGTTCAACCTCGGCTGGAAGCTCGCGCTGGTGGCGCGCGGGCAGGCGCACGAGCGGCTGCTCGACTCCTACGAGGCCGAGCGCCGTCCGGTCGCGGTGGCGGTGCTGCGCGGCTCCGACCGCGGCTTCGCGCTCGAAACCCTGCGGCACCCGGCCGCCCGCTGGATCAGGTCGCAGCTCGCCGGTCGTCTCATCGGGCCGCTGACGCGGCTGCCCGCGGCCCGGTCCGCGGCCTTCCGGCTGTTCTCGCAGACCTGGATCGGCTACCGGGGCAGCCCTGCCGTCGCCGGAACCTCCGGCAGGGGGCCGCGTTCCGGCGACCGGGCGCCGTACGGCCGTGTCGGCTCCACGGGCGGCAGCCTGTTCGACGTCATCGGCGGCACCCGGCACCACGTGCTGCTGTTCGAGGGTCCCGAACCCGGCCCGGCGGCCGCACACCGGAAGCGGGTCGAGGACGTGCTCCGCCGCCACCCGATCGACGTACGCGTCCACACCGTGCCTGCGGCGGAGACGACGCTGCACGCGCTCTACGGCGCTCGCCGGCCTCGCCTGTTCCTGATCCGGCCCGACGGCCACATCGCGTACGCCGGGTCCCCCGACGAGACCGGCCGCTTCGCCGCCTACCTGGACCGCCTCTGAGCGTCAGCCCGCCTTCGATGAGCTAGCCTTCGGCCGCCGTCTTCAGCATGTGAAGCATGTCCTCGTGGCCCTTGCGCAGCTTGGCGCTGCTGTAGAAGAGCGTCAGCAGGGGGCCGGCCATGGACTCCTCGATGGTCACGCGCGTTCGCCCGTCCCCGGCCGCCTCCAGCCGCATCCGGTCGATGGCCTTGACGTAGCCCATTGCGACGCCGGTCCAGGCGAGTTCCCGCTCCGGCTCCACCACGGCGAAGGTGGACTTGATCGCCTGTCCCCGGATGTTCCAGCGGAAAGGCGCGTCCGGCTTCATCTCTCCGAGCTCGATGACGTACGCGTCCGAGCGCCACTGTGGCCAGCTCCTCATGTCGGCGAGCAACTGCCACACCTTGCCGGCGGGGGCGTCGATGACGATCGAGGACAAGTCGCCGGGTCCGCCTCCGGTCGCGCCGCGTGCATCGGCGACCCCCGGATCCACCTCTCGCCGATCCGGAGGTTCGGAATGACCTTCGTGCCGCTGCCCCGGTAGCCGGGCGGCGTGCAGGCGTTCAAGATGATCATCCCTGCTCGGCAGGACCCGCTCGACGGCCGTACGTACTCACCGGTCACCGTCGGCTGGTGCTAGACGATCGCGACCTGACGTTGCCGACCGGTGAGGCGGCCGAGTTCGACATGTCCCTGCCACACCGGCTGGGCCACGGCCGGAATCATTCGACAATGTTATCTTGGGCGAACGTTGGAGCTTTCTCGAGTTGGAAAACCGCGGGGGCGGAGAAAATACCGCCTATAGTCGCGGACGAGAAAGTGAATTCCAATGCCTGGAAAATCGAAAAGCGGCGCTGGAACTTCCAAAGCGGAGAACGAGCAGTACAGCGCGCCTAACGTGCAACAGACCACTTCCGGAGACGCGCGCCTGCAGGGGTGCCTCTGCCAGTGCGGCAGTTCCTCCGGCGGCGGCAGCGGCACCGGAACCGTACTGGAGTAAATGTCATCATGAGTTCCAGCAGCACAGCCGGACAAACTGGCTCTAGCTATGAAAAGCCCAAAGTAGGGACAATGGCGCCCATCTCGCCCGGGCACTGCCACTGCAGTTGCGGCGCGAGTTCGGGTGCCGGTGCAGGCTCGGGCCCACCGCAGATGTAGGACCCGGCGACGTGGAGCTGTTGAGCCGTGTAGTCGTTCCGTCGCGACTGGCACTGATCCACCGCGACGGGCAGACACTGGGGTACAACCCCGTACTCAATCTGTGGCACCGGCTGAGCGAAGAGCAGGCCGAGGTGCTGCGGTGGCTGCGAGCCGGGCGGGACCGAAACCTGCTCACCGCGTATCTGCGGCGCAGATTTCACATCGCCGAACCTGCCGCGGCGGCTTCCGCGCGGCACATCGTCGAGTGGTGCGTTCTGCGCCGCCTGCTCTATCTGGACAGGGAACCGGAACCGCCCAAGGTGTCGCTGCCGGCGAATCCGCTGGCCGCGGTGTACTGGATCTGCACGCAGGCGTGCAACCTCCGGTGCACCTACTGCTACCAGGAGGCGATGGTCGCCCGGCCCGACGAACTGAACACCGAAGAGGCACTCGACCTGGTGGACCAGGTGGCCGAGGCGGGCGCCAGGACGATGGTGTTCACCGGCGGCGAGCCGTTCTCCCGCCGTGACCTGCTCACGGTCGCGCGCCACGCCAGGAGCGTCGGACTGAACGCGAACGTCATCACCAATGGGCACTACATCACCGAACGGAGCATCGCGTCCGTTGCCGAGACCTTCGACGTGGTCACGGTAAGTCTTGATCATGCCAGGCCGGAGCATCATGACAAGCAGCGTGGTGAAGGCTCCTGGAAACGGGCGACGCAGGCGATCCGGCTGTTGCTGGAAGCAGAGGTGAAAGTCGACGTCAATTCCGTGCTGGCACGGTTCGGACTGGCTGATGTGGGTGAGCTGCTCGCGTTCGTCAACGAGCAGCCCATTGGTCAGCACCGCATCGTGGCGCAGTTCCCCATGGGCCGTGGTTCGGCCGCCCGGGACGACGAACTGAGCCCGCAGGAGATCATCGAGCTGCCTGACCGGCTCCATGCCGTGCATACCTCGACCACTGACGGGCCGCGTCTGCGGCCCGAGGGAAGCTACAGCGACAAAGGCCGGCTTCGAGCTCATTGCGGAGCCGGTCTCAGCGAGGTCTCGGTCGATCCCGAGGGCTGGGTGTATCCCTGCAAGCTGCTGCAGTACCCGGAATTCAGAACACAGAATGTTCGGGACGCCCGGCTGGCGGACATCTACGCGAACAACCCGGCTCTGCAGCACACCCAGAAGAACGTCGCGAAGAGGCTCCAGCCGTGTGCCACCTGCATCATCCGTGACGGTTGCGGGGGCGGTTGCCGCGGCATCCAATACTCCTTCACCGGAAGCTACGACACCTCCCACCCTCTCTTCTGCGCCTATCTGCGACGGCAGTTCGAGGTACGGGCCTGGTCCAGCAGCGGAGACGGCTCCGTACCGCCCTCTTCGACGAATACGTTCGCCGGACCCGAGCGCTCCAGCTCCACCTTCTTTCCGCTTTCCGGCCTTCGCCTGCGAGAGAAACAACCATGAGCTATGTACGTCATCCGCAGGTGCTGTGGGACGACGTGGACGGGCAGTTGGTGCTCTGCCACACGGAGACGGCGCAGTATTACGAGCTCAACCCAATGGGCGAGAAGCTGTGGCGTGCCTGTGACGGCATCGATCTGGAAGCCATGACACGGTTGCTCGCGGAGACGCATCCCGAGGTCGATCTCGCGTCGCTGGCCGGCGACGTCCGTTCGTACGTGGCCACCCTGCTGGAAGAGAACCTGCTCTGCCTCCGCGAGGGCTGAAGATCGGAGATCGCCGGTGTCGGTAGCCATCAACAACGCCTGCGTCAAATGCGGTGCCTGCGTCTGGGAATGCCCCAGCGGGGCTATTTCACCCGGCGATCCACGTCCTGTGGTGACCGCAGAAAGCTGCACGGAATGCTACGGCTTTTTCGGCGAGAGCCAGTGCGTCGTCGTCTGCCCGGCTGACGCGATCGACGTCCACGCGGAACCGGTCGAAGAGCTCGCGCGCCGATTCGATGTCCTTCATTCCGGCCGCGCTCCACAGAACACATGGATCTGGACTCGGGTCGGCGTTCCCTAGCGCCCGTAGGCCTTGCACTGTTCACGCTGCGGCGGCTCCGACAGTGGGTCGCCGTCCTGCAAACGGCAAAACAATGACAACGCATGGATTCGGGTGGGCGCGGGAAGTCGCGGCCAGCGGGACACCCGCCACCATGACCGCATGATCGATCTGGCCGAGCTGGATGCGGTGCTGCTGGCGCAACTCGATCCGGTGGACCGGGCCCGGCTGGTGCGAGCGGGTCGCGCGTTCGGTGTCCTTGGTGCTCTTGCCGATGAGCCCGCCGGGGCTCGGCGTGGTCTGGCGTCGTACGGTCCACGTCCACTTCACCGTGTCGATGTCGGCAACACGCACACCGCGCCGGGCAAGGCGCGCATCTGGCGTGGGGAGAAGGGATCCGTGACACCGAGGTGGTGCCGGAGGGCACCACCTCGAAGATCGCGAGTGTCGATCTTGCTGTTACTTGCTGGTTGTGCCGGTGACCAGCGGCAGCGAGATCGACGTGCCGGACAGGTCGACGGTGACCTTGGCCCCGGTGCCGGGTTCGACGTTGCTGCTCTCGTCGAGGTTGAGGTCGTCGTTGGTTCCGGTCAGTATCAGGCCCAGCCGGTGCCCGGCCTTGAACTCGTAATCCAGCGGCAGCATCTTCCAGGTGATCTGGTAGGCCTTGCCAGGCGTCAGCGGCGCCTGGCGGCTCAGCGACTCGTGGTTCTGCGCGTCCAGGATTCCCCGGGTGACCACGTGGAAGTCGGAAGTCGCCACGTTGTCGCCGGCCTTGAGGTAGCAGCCGTCGTCATCGGCCGTGCTCTGGCCGACACAGTCTTCACCGCCGATGAACTTCAGGCCTTCCGCGGACGTCGCGCTGCTTGCGCGGTAGTTGATGCGGGTGTCGGTGCCGTAGTCGACGAGCACGACACCCAGGTTGGCGGTCGGCTCGTTCAGGGTGACCCGCAGGCTCACCGACGGCGTCCCGGACAGCCGCATCGCCTTCTTCAACGGCGGGGTCTGGAAGGCCAGCCGGTTGGGGTTGGCGGTGTCGGGGTTGTCTGCCACCGCGATCTCCGTCTGGGCGGTGTCGAGGTAGCTGCCGGTTCCGGTCGAGGGCTGGGCGCCCAGGGAGCCGTCCTGGTGCGGACGCAGGGTCGTCGTCCGCGCCGCGGGTGCGGGCCAGTCGGCCTGGGTGATCCAGCGGTCCGGACCGAGCTGCACGTCGACGCGCGGCCGGCGCGTGATGTCGTTGGAGACGCCCATGAGTTCGTGGTCGAACCACTGGTGCAGGGTGTCGACCCACACGTCGCGGCGGGCCCAGAACGGGTCTAGGTGTCCGTACTGCGTCACCCACGCCTTGCGCTGCACGTCGCGAGGCAGTTGGGTCCACCAGGTGGAGAACTGGTCGGCCATCACGTTCCGGTCCTGCATCCCCATCACCGAGAAGACGCTGGCGCGCACGTTGCGCGCCTTCGAGACCGGCCCGGTCCGGTAGTCGAGCTCCTGCCAATAGGCGTTGTCGTTGCCGGTGGCGTCGTCAGAGCCCTCGCTCATGCGCCGGCGCACCGCCGCGCACTTCTCGTCCGGATCCTCGTCAATCCGTGCGGCCATCCAGGCCTGCCCGTCCTTGATATCGGTGAGAGTGCCGTTCGCGCGCCACATGTCGTACCAACTGCTCGGTCCCGCGATCGGCACGATCGTCTCCAGCCCCTGCACCCCGGTGCCGGCGACGGCCATGGCGAGGGCACCCTCATAGGAGTGCCCGATCATCCCGGTACGCCCGGTGGTCCAGGACGCCTTGACCGGAGCGCCCTTGGCGTCGTAGGCGGTCGCCCGGCCGTTGAGCCAGTCGACGACCGCCTTGCCGCCCAGCACGTCGGACGGACCGCCGCTCGTCGGACAGCCGTCCGACAACCGGGTGCCGATCATGTCAACGGACACGAACGCGTACCCGCGCGGCACGAAGTAGTTGTCGTAGAACAGCGGGAACTTCGTCAGGTTCCCGTCCGCGCCGTACTTCTTCTTTTCAACCTCGAAGCCGACACCCGGTTCACCGAAGTACGGGCTTTGGTGCATGATCACCGGAACCTTGAGCCCGGGACCCGACTCCTTCGGCCGGATGATGTCCACCCGGACCAGATCCTTCTTACCGTCGCCGTCACTGTCGACCGTCGACTGCACCCGTACGTGCTCACGGATGGCGTCCTCGTAGGAGAAAGCGGGTTGCGTGAGCCCGCCGGAGACTTTGATCTTCGGCTTCGCCGTCGCGGACGCGGCGGGAGCAGCGGCGACCACGAGCGGAACCGCAAGTGCGACTACGGCGAGGATCCCTCGCCGTTTCAAACTGGACATGTGCCCTCCTTCGGGCTGGTAATTGCTATCGATGAAGCGCCGCAGCACGGGGGTCCGGCGAGAACCTCGGGACAAGCCCGTCAAGCGGCGTCGAGGACTTCGGTGATCTTGCGGGCCATGTCCGCCGGGGGTGAGGCGTGGGCGGCCGCTTCGGCGGCGACGAGGACGGCCCCAAGCGGGTCCGCGCCACCAGTCGTAAAGCAACCTTTTTGTGCGATTTGGCCACGAACTCACCCGTCAGGCCAGCCGCAAAGTCATAGAGCGGATCGACCGCGAAGTGGGACGGGGGCGGGCCCTGGCCGATCGGGGAGAGCCCACCTCGATCATTAGTGTCTGAGCGCCCCACGCGCAGCGAAGCACACACGCTCATGACCCGGTGGCTGACCAGGAAGAAGCCGCTGACATGGACCCGGAAGCCAACGGCTGCGCCGTGGGCCGCCAGAGTGCCCCTGGCAAGGATGCGATCTCAGAGTTCAGTCAAGGGAAGTCTGGTCCGCGATGTCGATGCCGGCCGAGCGTAGACGTGTTTCGATCAGTGTGGTCAGTCGGGTCCAGGCGGGTTTGTGCTCGTGTCCGTGGTGGGTGAGCAGGCTGTACCGGCTGGCGCTGTCGGTGCGGGCCTGGAGGCCGGCGGGGATGGGCAGCAGTTCGGGATCGGCGAGGAAGTGGTCGGCGATGGCGGTGGCGAGTTCGTCGATGCGGGGGTCGTCCGGCTCCCACTCGGCGGCCTGCCACATGCGCTGGATCAAGGACAAGTACCGAGGATCGTCCAGGGCACGCTCGATCCGGCAGATGTAGTCGTCGAAGCCTTCCGGTACGAGGGCTTTGATCAGGACCAGGCCTTCTCGGGCGGTGGCCACGTCGTCGGGGGTCAGGCCGAGGTCGGCGGCTCTGTCCAGGAGGGCGAGTGCGTGGTCGGGCAGCAGGGCCCGGTCGCCGGTGGCGAGCCGGCGTAGCGTGTCTCGTCGGGCGATCAGGTCGTCGATCCGGTCGGTGAGGCGTCGTTCGACGTCGATGAGCGCGTCGGCGAACCGGTCGGGGTCGGCGTCGAGTGTCGCTCCGATCTCGGCCAGGGGTACGCCGGCGGCGGCCAGGGTTCGGATCTGGACCAGTCGTAGCAGGTCGGCTGATCCGTAGCGGCGGTAGCCGGAGCTGTCGCGGCGGGGTTCGTCGATCAGCCGGTGCTGGTGGTAGTGCCGGATGGCTTTCACCGTGACGCCGGCGAAGGCGGCGGCCTGGCCGATGGTGACGCCGTCGGTCATCTGCTCTGCCGGCCTCGTGTTCGTGGGGTGCCGGCGAGTTCGCGTACTGCGTTCGCGATCGCGCGGAAGTCTTTGCGGACGATTTTGCTGTGGTTGCTGGTGACCTTCGCGCTCACTGTGATGGTGGGGTTGCGGGCGAGTACCGGGTCGAGGGTGGCGCGTGCGTCTTCCATTTCGTCATGGCCGCCGCCGAGGTTGGCGCCGGTGGCGACCACGTACCGGACCGGGCAGGTCACCCCGTCCAGGGTGGGACCGAGGGCGGCGCTGATCTCGATCAGCTCGATGTTGCTCTGGGCGTGCTGCTCGGCCGACATCCTCGCGGCCATGCCCAGCCTGGACAGCACCGGCAGCAGCCAGCGCATGCGGTGCCAGAACTGCCGGACCCGCTCCGGGGGAGCGTCGGGGTAGTCGTGCGGGTAGGCGCCGTCCACGGGCACCACTCCCACAGCGCGGCCCGGATTGCGGCCGGCCCAGTGCACCGCGACCGCCGCGCCGTAGGACCAGCCGACCACGATCGCCCGGTCCACGTCCCTGGCCGCGAGAACACTACCGACATCACGCACGTGCGTCTCGAACGAAGCCGCCGCGGCCGAACGCCTCGACCGGCCGCGGGCCCGCATGTCGTAGGTGATGTGCCGGTAGTCGCCGCCGAGCTCGGCGATGACCTGCCGCCAGTACGCCTGACTGGCGAACTGGCCATTAAGGTAGATCACACACGGGCCCGGCCCACCGGTATCGGTCACGGCCAGCGCACTGTCATCGACCGGAACCATGCCGGTCCAGGCGGAATGGAAATTGCTCACCCGTTCAGCCTGCACCCTGACCTAGGGTCAAGGTCAAACCCAGGCACAGGCATCGCGCACATTCGCCGAGGGGGCACGCGACCAAGCGCCTGAAGTCGTCTGAACGCAAGGCGGGCAGTCACTCGGGACCGGTAGGCAGTTACGACAAACTAACCCCCAACCCCGCATCCCGACTACGACCTCCCCCGGGCCTCCTTCAATCGGCGGAGCAGGTGTCGCTCTTCAGATGCCCGTACACCGTCGAGCACGGCACACCGAACAGGTCAGCGATCTGCTGGACAGTCTTGACTCGCGCGCGTCGTGCAACTCTTTGGGGCCTGCTCGAGCGTGAGGCGAGGGCGACGCCCCCGACCCGACCGCGTGCAGGGCGGAGGCCAGGCCGTCCAGAAGGACCTGGTGGTGAACGCGCCGGCCCGTCTGAATCTGCTCGCCGGGCTCCAGAAGCGGCTGCTCCTGGGTAGCGATCAGCTTGCCCCGTCGTTCCCTGTAACCCAAGGCTTTCCTCCGACACCACTGCTGCGCCCGGCACGCCGACGAGCGAGAGCGTCGCCACGACCCGCGAGTCTTCCGGCGTCGGAATCCTTACATCAGTAAACAAAGTTGGGCATGTGGGGGGTGAGGGTCAGAGCATGTTCTTGATCGGCTGGGGTGTTTCCGGTACGGGCTGGGCGAGGATCTCGGTCGCCTCCTGCGGTGTGAGCAGGCGGGCGTCGCGCAGGAGGTGGACGGACTCCTCCCACTGTTCCCGTGCTTCGCCGTGCCGTCCGAGGTCGTGCAGCGTGGTGCCGAGCCACCAGCGTGACACGGCCTCCTTCAGGCGGTATCCCGACTCGCGGAGCAGCCGCACGGCTTCGATGTAGCTCTCCACCGCCTCGGCCGGCCGACCGGCATGGCGGTAGGCGTCTCCCAGCGAATCCTGTGCCGTGCCCGAACCGGCCAGCGGATCCGCCTTCGGCCATAGCTTCACCACCTGGCGTGCTTCCTCGATCGCCTCATCGAAGCGCCCCTGACGGTAGTAGACGTGCACCCGGTTGTTGCGGACCACGACCGATCCCACAGGACGTTCGTCGTCGTCGTTGAGCATGAAAGCGGACTCCAGGTAGCCGAGTGCGTCGTCGAGACGTCCCGTGATCGTGTGGATGGCGGCGAGGTTGTTGAGGGCTCCCGCTTTCCGCCGGGGCAGGCCCGCGCGGTCCCAGTCGGTGAGCGCCGTCTCCAGTTGCGTGATCGCGGCGTCGTGGCGGCCCTGGTCTCGGAGAACCCAGCCCAGGAGGCTGCGGAGTTGTGCCTTGTCCTCCCATGCCGCGATGCGGTCGGCCACCTCGATGGCGTGCGCGTAGACGTCGGCCAGTTGGGTGTGCCAGCCCTGGTAACAGAAGGGCCAGTGGAGGCCGATGGCCAGGCCGATGGCGGTCGCCGGGTCAGGGCCGGCCAGTGCCTGCTGTGCGGCCGCGAGCAGGTTGTCCCGCTCGTCCTGGATCCATCGTTCCGCCTCCGCCAGATCCTTGAAAGGGCTGTCGGGCAGTTCGACGGGGCAGCGTGGCAGGGTGTCACGGCCCAGCATGGGGCTGGCCAGCCAGAGGGTGGTCAGGTAGTGGTGGAGCGCGCGCCGTACGGCGGTGATGCGTTCCTGTTCCGGCAGGTCCTGGTGTGCGCGTTCGCGGGCGTAAAGGCCGGCCAGGTCGTGGAGCCGGTAGCGGTCGGGTCCGGCGGGTTCAAGGAGGCGGGCGTCTTGGAGGCGTTCCAGGGCGGCTTCGGCGCGGTGGCGGGGCCAGCCGGTCAGGGCGGCGGTGGCGGCGGGGGTATGGGTGGGCAGGTCGAGCAGTCCGAGCAGGGGTAGCAGGTGGGCGGCGTCGTGGCCGGTGGGTTCTTCTCGCAGGTGGTGGTGGCTGACGGAGATGCTGGCGCGTACGGCCAGGTCGGCGTATTCCAGTGTGTCCAGGCGGCGGGTGGCGTCGGCCAGCCGGTCGGCCAGGTCGGACAGGGTCCAGTCGGGGCGGGCGGCCAGGCGGGCGCCGACGATGCGCAGGGCGAGGGGGAAGCCGCCGCACAGGTGGACTACCCGCTCGGCCGCCTGGGGTTCGGTGCGGACCCGGTCGGGTCCGGCCAGGCGGGACAGGAGTGCTGCGGCGTCGGCGGTGTTCAGGGTGCCTAGATGGAGGTGGGTGGCGTTGTCCAGGGTGGCCAGTGGGTCCCGGCTGGTGATCAGGACTCGGCAGCCGGGGCCGGCCGGGATGAGCGGGCGGATTTGGCGGGCGTCGCGGGCGTTGTCCAGGATGACCAGCAGGTGGCCGGTCGCGGTCAGGGAGCGGTAGCGGACGGCGGCTTCGCCGGGGTCGGCGGGGACGGCGGTGCCGTCCAGGCCGAGGGAGCGTAGTAGGTGGCGCAGGGCTTGGGCCGGGGTCAGCGGGTCGAGTCCTGGGGTGGATCCGTGCAGGTTGAGGTAGATGACGCCGTCGGTGAACCGGGTGGCCATGGCGTGGGCGGCGTGGACGGCCAGGGCGGATTTGCCGATGCCGCCGGGTCCGTCGATCACGGTGATGGCGGGTCCGTCGTTGGGGCCGAGGGCGGTGCGCAGGTGGTCGATCTCGGTGGCGCGGGCGGTGAAGGTGTGGGTGTCGGCGGGTAGTTCGGCCGGGATGTACGGCTGGCTGATCGTGGTCTGCTGGGCCGGGGTGGTCAGGTCGAGGGCGGGGTCGTTGACCAGGACGGCCTGGTGCAGGCGGCGTAGTTCGGTGCCGGGTTCGATGCCGAGTTCGGAGATCATGATCTTGCGGGTGTTCTGGTAGACGGCGAGTGCCTCGGCCGGGCGGCCGGCTCGGTGCAGGGCGAGCATGAGCTGGGCGGTGGGGCGTTCGCGGAGGGGGTGGGCCCGTACGTGTGCGGCCAGGTCGGTGGCCACCGCGTGGTGGTCGCCGGCGGCGAGGCGGAGATCGGCGTGGTCTTCCAGGACGGTGCGGTGTTCTTCTTCCAGGCGGGTGGCTTCGATGCGTGCCCAGGGGGAGGTCAGTCCGGCCAGGGCTTCGCCTCGCCACAGTTGCAGGGCCGTGCGGAACAGGGCGTCCGCGGCGGCCCTGCTGCCTTTCGCGTGGGCGGTGCGGGCGCGTTTGGCCAGGCGGGCGAACAGGTGGGCGTCGATCTGGTCGGGTTCGAGCGCGAGCCGGTAGCCGCCGGGCATGGTCTGGATGATCTCTTCGGTGGTGTGTGGTCCGAGGGTTTCGCGGAGTTTGGAGATCACGATGTGGAGTTGTTTGGCCATGGTCGCCGCGGAACTGTCCTCCCATATGTCGGTGAGGACCCGCTCGGTGCGTACGACCTGCCCGGCGTCCATGGCGAGTCTGGCCAGCACGCCGATTCTTCGTTGCCCGGCGAGCCGGACCGGTTCGTCGCCGGCCAGGACCTGCCACGGACCGAGGAATCTGATCTCCAGCGCCATGCGTAGCGCTCCCACCCTTCTACGGAGTCGGCATTGTAGTGCGATGATCGGGCCCATTCGCGGCGATGACGGATGGAACGCCGCCCACGGACGAATTCCAGCGCCCCACATCACATGACTATGTCTAGACGTGCGGACTTACACGTGACTTGCAGCCGAATCACCGATCACCAGGGGAGACCACGCAGGACTGCCCCACCGCGTCCTGCGCAACCCGCCGAGCTCGTCAGGGTCGCGCAGACCGGTGGTGCGCGGCACCGAACTGTGCGCCTGCCGACAATTGCATCCATGCGGGGTGGCTTGGGCCAGGGCTTGATGGGCTCGGTGCCCGTCATAGAACAGTGCATACTCGCGTAGAGGGGAACTTCCCGTCCCGATCGCGGAGCAGAAAGCATGCCCGGAAGCCCGCATCGATATTCGGCATCCACATGCGGCCGCCCTCGGGGCGGGACGTTCAGCTGGCCGATCCCGTTGATATCGCGTGCCTGTGCACCAGGGTGAAAGGAACCCCGGGTGCTGCAAGCGTCGTGCAAGCGTCACCCCGGATGATCTGCCAAGAAGATCGCCGCATCCTGAGTGTGGATCGGCGACGCGCGAACAGGAACGGCATGACTGGCAGATCCTCCATCAGGACCAGGCCCGAACACTTCTGGGCACTACGGCGGTCGGCACTGTGAACAGCCTCATCCTCGACCCTGACCTGCCCGAAGCACACCGCCGGGCGATGGCGGCTCACCCCGAACTCCTGCCGCCCGACCCGCAACGGCCCGCGTGGGGCGGGCGGACGGTGGGTGACGTTCCGGCCGCCCTGGCGCTGTCGGCGCTCTGGGCCTTCCTCCCTCTCGTCCTGGCGTCGGCACAGCACGGCCGTCGCCGGATGCTCGTCGCAGGAGCGGCGCTGCTCCAAGCGGCGGTCCTCGCCGTCTGGATCCGGTACGGCCTCACGACGTTCTTCCTCGTTTGCCTGGCCGTGCAGGGCGTCGCGGCCGTGGTGCTGCTGGCCCTGGCGGGCGAATCGCCCGTGGCCGGGTACGGCCGCCGTCACCACGGCAGGTACGTACACGCCTCCATGCTCGAGCCGCTGGACGCCGCCCTGCTGAGGCGCACCGTGGACGCGACGGACATCGTGCTGCGCTCTCCCATCGACCGGGACGGCCTGCTCGACAGCATCGCCAACCGGGTGACCCTGCCCCGCCAGGCATGGGAGATCGCCGAGACGTTGACCGAGCTGACCCGGCTGCGTCGCGAACAGGACCAAGCCCGCTCCGGCCGCGTCACCGAGCGCATCTCCACCGTGCTGGCCTCGCAGGAGGAGGCGCTGACGGTCGCGACCCGGGCGCTGGCCCGGCGGATCTCCGCCCTGGAGGAGTACGCGCTGCGTACCGAGGAGGCGGAGGCCGTCTACGCCGAGTGGCGGACGCTGCAGGATCTGGCCGAGGACGGCGACGCCTACCGTGAACTGCTGTCCAGGACGGTCCGCGATCAGCTCGCGGCCGGCGAGGTCGGTCAGCTGACCGAGCGCGCGCGGCACCTGGAGGAGTCTCTGCGTGACAGCGTCGAACAAGCCCGGCTCGTGGGGCTCACCCTGCTCACCCGGGAGGGCTGACCCGTGCTCAGGACTTCCGACCGCATGCGCGGTCTCATGGCGGCGTTCCCCATGTGGGTCCGCCTCCTCGGTGGCGCTCTGCTCATCGCCGAGCTCATCGTCGGCCTCCGCCTGGCGACAGGTGACGCGAGGCCGATCACGGCGGCCCCGCCCGCGCGGGCGTTGCCCACGCCTTCCGCCGCACCGATCGACACGCCCACCCCTGCCTCCGCCGTCCCGACACCGAGTCCGTCCTCGGCCGATCTCGCGGTCACGAGAATCCCTGAGGGGACCGTCGCCACGCTCCCGCGTCACCCCGGACGAGGCTCCAAGGTGATCGGCAGGGTGACCGATCCCAAGACGGGCCTGTCGTTCGCCGAGCTCGGCGCGCCGTGGCGGAGGAGCCGTCCCATCGGTGACGGTCCCGTCAAGGACGGCCGCTACAACCTGCGCCAGACGCTGCGCACGGAGTCGTACGGCCCGGACGAGGACCGCGACTGGTGGGCGGACATCGACTCCCAGCATCTGTGGTCCGAGCTCGACGCGGGCGACAGCCTCTACGACGCCGCCCGGGCGCTGCTCGACGACAAGCAGCGCAGCGCGTTCCCGGCGGGAACGACGGGCGAGGACATCGCCTCACAACCGGTACGCCGTGGCTGGCTGCTCGCCAGGATGATGCGGATGCCGCCGAGCCCGGACGGCCGCGAGGCCTCGCGGGAGTTGTCCGTCTCGATAGCGGTCGACACCGGTCGCCCTCGCCCGGCCGTCCTGTGGATCACCATTCCCGACACCCACGAGCATCTCTGGCCGGACGTTCGCACCCTGATGAAATCCCTCAAGGTGATGCCGGTCTGAGGCCATCAGTGCCGGCTCGTCGATGACGTGCTGGGAATCCGGGACGACGCAGTGCCCTCTCGGGGGTTGATGGACCGGGCCGCGCAGGACGAACCCGATGACCTCGCCGTTGCGGAGGCATCCGTACCGTCAGCGTGCCGGTGAGCGTGCGGGAGTCAGCCGGTCTGATCGCGGACCGATCGGCGTTCCCAGGCCAGGGCCGCGACCACACCGATGGCGTAGGCGACCAGATCCCATGGGTCGGGGAACGCGCCGACCAGGACACCGCCGACGCCCGGCGGGGTCGTGCCGACTATTTGGTAGAACTCGACGGCGGCGGCGATCGCGGCCGTGGCCAGGGCGCGGCGTGCGGCGGTGGTGCGCCACAGCAGCCCCAAGAACGCGTAGACCAGCATGGTGGCGCCGACGTCACTCACGTAACCGCGGATGAACGGTTGTCCCGGGCCCCGGTAGAAGAGGGTGAACGCGCCGATGGCGAGGGCGACGCCGCCCAGAAGGATCATGGCGCGGCGCATGAGATTGACATCTTCTCCGAATCTCAACGATCAGGACGAACCGATCATAGAGCTCGTCCCTTACGACGGCATGCTGATCGCGCCAGATCGGCGATCGCATGATGGCGACAGCATGCCATGCCGGCAACGGTCACTACCCTGGACTCCCGCCGGGTGACGTGCGGACGTGCCTTCGAAGCGAGTCGCCGGCCTGAGCGTCCGTCCACAGCGCCAGCTCGTGCCGTGTCTCCCGCACCTGCGGGTGGTCGGGGCCGAGCACACGGACACGGTCGGCCAGCAGCGCCCGCAACTCCGCCGTGCCCGTGGCGGCGTCACCGGAGCGAGCGCGGAAGACGGCGTGGTTGTACCGGGTGAGCAGGGTGTCGGGGTGGTCCGGTCCCAGCACTCCGCGCCGATCACGAAGCACCGCCCGCAGCCCGCGCAGCGCGCGGTCCAAGTCGCCCGCCTCCCCGTAGAGGCAGTTGAGGTTGTGGCGGATCACCAGGGTGTCGCGGTGGTCGGCGCCGAGCACTCTGGTGCTGTCGGCCAGTAGCAGCTCCAACTCGGTGACGGCCGTGGCCGGGTCTCCCGCCTCCCAGCGCCACCAGGCGAGCTGGCCTCGGGTGTCGAGGGTCTCGGGGTGGTCGGGCCCCAGCACTCGCAGGCAGTCACCCAGCAAGCGCTTGAGGTCCGCGCACGCCCTGGCCGTGTCGCCTGACTTGCCCCGCCAGTAGGCAAGGTGGTTCAAGGCGATGAGAGTCTGGGTGTGGTCGGGGCCTAGGACGCGCACGCGCGCCTCGTACACCTGTTCCAGGATCTCCACCGCCTCGGAGGCGGCCCCCGCCTCTCCCTTCGCGTACGCGAGCCGGTGCCTGATGGCCAGGATCTCGGTGTGCTCGGGACCCAGCACCCGCACACTGTCGGCCAGCAGTTCCTCCAGCTCGGCGATCGCCCCTGCGGAGTTCCCCGTGTCGCTGCGCTGCGCCGCCAGGTTCTGACGGACGGCCAGGGTAACGGGGTGGTCGGGGCCCAGCACCCGCACACTGTCGGCCAGCAGTTCCTCCAGCTCGGCGACCGCCCCCGCGGAATCGCCGGCCCGGCCCCGCGAGTAGGCCAGGTTGTCACGTAATCGCAGGGTGTCGACATGGTCGGGGCAGAGACGGTCGACGGCGTTGGCCACCAGGTCGCCCCAGTACGCGATCGCCGCCTTCCCGAAGCCGTCC
Organism: Nonomuraea solani; assembly: GCF_900108335.1. Classification (GTDB taxonomy): domain Bacteria; phylum Actinomycetota; class Actinomycetes; order Streptosporangiales; family Streptosporangiaceae; genus Nonomuraea; species Nonomuraea solani. Next base: position 295,668 of record NZ_FNVT01000009.1, on the reverse strand, counting down.
TCCTGCAGGCTCCGTCCCGCCTCGAAGAGCACCGGGTGGGGGCCCGGCCGCCACAGGGCCGGTCCCGCGTGGTCGTGAAGCGCGCCGGCGCAGGCGCGCAATGCCTGGGTGAGGACAGGCTCGGCGGCGTCGGCGGTGGGCCACGCCGACATCAGGGCATCGGCGACGGTCACCGCGAGGGCGTCCCGTGAGCCGGGGGTCGGGAACTCGCGGACGGCACGCTGGATGAGCTGATGCACCCGTACGGCCCGATGCGGGGTGTCGGGCGCGTGGTCGATCAGGCTGAGGCGGTGAAGGGCACGCAGCCCGTCGTAGGCGTCCTCCGCAGAGACCGCTCGGCCGCGTTGGGCAGCGAGGTGAGCCAGGACGGGCGGGCTCGTCATGACCGGTTCCGGGATGCCGTTCGGCTCCAGCAGCGCGGCGACCGTCAGCAGCGGGCGGGCGATCCCGGCGGGCCGGGCCTGATCGGCGTGCTGGATTCCCAGGGACCAGGCGGCCGCCACGATCGTGCGATGGTCGTCTGGAAGGCCGCTGTCGTCGGGCATCACCTCGGCCAGGGTGCGGCGCCGGTCCGCCAGCCGCCGCCGGTACGCGGCGCACTCCAGGTCGGCGTCTATGAGGTAGGACACCCCCTGCGCCAGCGCCAACGGGAGATACCCCAGATCGGCTGCCAGCCCGTCGAGTTCCCGCTCCGGTTCGGCCCGGCTGGGAGCGTGCGCGGCGAGCTTGGCGGCCAGATAGGCACGCGCCTCCGCCGGGGTGAAGACGGCGATGTCGAGCCGGCGGCGGCCCTGGCCCGACAGGACGGCGTCCCGGCGCCGCGTGGTCACCACCATCTGCCCCGCGGACTCCTGGGGGAACGGCCACAACCCGCGCACGTCGGCGGGATCCTGCACGTCGTCCAGGACGAGCAGCCAGGGGACCGGCGCGGTCTGCGTCCAGGCCAGGAACCGCTGGGCCGCGTCCTCGGCGTCGCGGGCCTGCTCTCCCAAGCCGAGCGTGGCGGCGGCCTGGGCATAACCGGCCACGATCTGCGGGCGCGCGGTGGCAGGCACCCATACCAGCACGTCCACGTCCTGCCGCTGCCAGACCTGGCGCGCGTACGCGGCGGCCAGTTGCGTCTTGCCGATGCCTCCCATCCCGGTCAGCACCACTCCGCCTCGCTTCGCCGCCCTGGCCAGCCGGTCGATCGCCGCGCGGCGCTGGAGGCAGTCGGCCGCCGGGGGGATCACCCCCACCCGGCTTCGCCGGACGACCCACGACGACGCCGTATCCCGCCGTGCGGGCCGCCCGCCGCGTCCTGTGCCCTCGCGGCGTTCGAGCAGAGCCTGTACGCGCGTGCGTTCCCACCACTCCGGTGGCGGAGCGGTGAACTCGGGCGACCTCTGCCTGGCACGTTCGGTGAGGAAGGCGACCAGCCACCGGGCGACCCCTGGATTGACGGGAACGTTCCGGCCATTGCGCCAATCGCTCCAGGAAGCGGCCGCCACCTTCAGCGGTGGGACCTGAGCCGCGGCCTGACGCCGCAGAACGCCGCCGTCCGGAGCGCCGGCGGCCTCGTGCAGGGCCCGTAGCGCGGCGGCGTATCGGGCTGTGGTGCTCTCGGGTCGGCTCATGCCGGTCCCCCTCCCGGCCGGGTTCGGATCGTAACCGCCCGGAAAACCGGCTCACTCCGATGTTTTCCGAGGTACACCATTCTGCCCATCTGCTCCGGGCCACGACGAGGCACACGCGAAACCATCCGAACCGGTCCAATGGCGGCCTGTCCGCAGGAGGTTCAGTCATGCCGAACAGCTCATTCCCCGTCTCCTCCACTCGCCCCGCGCACAGCACCGCGAGGCGCGGCTGGTCGCTGGCGCTGGCCGCCGTCGTGGCGCTGACGCCGGCCCTCGTCCTCGGCGGCTCCGCCGACGCCCAGGCCGCCACCGCCACCGCCACCGCCACCGCCACCGCCACCAAGAGCTACGTGTTGCGGCGGGACTTCCATCGCGGCGACTGCACCATGTTCCACGGTGCGAGGTGGACTCTGAGCTCCGACGGCTACGCCACCTTCACCGGCGTCGTGACCAGCGGTGATGACGATGATGCGTGGCTGATGCGGGTGACCCTCCTCAACGCGAGCGGGAAGGACATCGGCAAGATCACATCGAGCAGCCACAACGACGACCGCACGAAGTTCGTGAAGAACCTCCCCGACTCTTCGCGGCAGTACACGTGGGAGATCAAGCGCGGGGACACGCCGGGCTACACGGGCCCCAGCGCCACGTATCCGCCGCACCTGTACGCGCAGATCAAGGGTATCCACATGAACGGTTCCCGCTGCTGACTTCGAGCACACCGGCCAGCTACCGCGCGGAAGCCGTTCAGCGGCCGGTCAAGGACCTGAAGTGGGTGAGCCTCGCGAGGTCCTTGCGCACGTCGGCGTGGTCACGTCCCTGGACGCGGACACGTACCGGAAGCACGTCCTCATACAGCTCGCAGGCCCGCCCGTGATCGCCTGCCTCGCCGGTCCATCGGGCCAGTGCGGAGCGGACGGCGAGAGTTTCCGGGTGCTCGGGACCCGAGACCCGGTCGCGGTCGCGGACGACGGCGACCAGCAGGTCGCGGGCGCCGGCCGGGTCGCCGGCCCGGCCGGACCAGTGGGCGTGGTTGGCGCGGATGGTGAGCGTGTCGTGGCGGTTCTCGCCGTAGACGCGGACGGCGACAGGGACGAGGGCGGCCAGGCGGTCACGGGCGGCCGCGGCGTCGCCTGCCTCGCCGGTCTGCCACGCCAGGTTGCTGATGGTCTGGAGGGTTTCGGGATGTTCGGGGCCGGACACGCGCTCGCGCAGGGGGAGGAGTTCGGCACACAGGTCGCGGGCGGCCGCGGCGTCGCCGGACCTGCCGGTCCAGAAGGCCAGGCGGTCCCAGGCGGTCAGCGTGTCCTCGTCTGTCACGCCCAGCACGCGTTTACGGCCCTCCAGGACGTCGGCGTACCGCTCGCGGGCGGTCTCGAAGTCGCCGGCCAGCCCGATCACGAAGGCGACGTCGTCCATCGACCACAGGGTGTCCGGGTGGTCGGGGCCGAGGCGCTCCAGGCGTGTGGCCAGCACCCGCTCGTGCAGCAGGCGGGAGGTGGGGTAGTCGCCACTCCAGGCCAGGAATTCGGCGACGCGGCGGAAGGCGGGCTCGAAGGGGTCGAGCGCGGCCACCACGTGCGGCAGCAACCGGGCGAAGGCCGGCCAGTCCTTGCGGTGCTCGGGCATCTCGGGGACCGCCGCGGCCAGCACCTCGGCCGCGGCGGCGCGCCACCTCTGTTCCTCGGCCACCTGGTCCAGGACCACGAACCGGACCAGCCGGTGCACGGATGTGCTCCCGTCGCCGACGGGCCGGACCAGGGAGTACGCCCGCAACGCCCGTACGGCGTCGTCCACCGCCGCCTCGTCGTCGAGGAGGGACCCCAGCAGGGGACGGGCCCGTGCCTCCCCCGTGAGTGAGGCGGCCGGAAGCAGCAGGCGCAGCGGGATCGCGTCGGGGGCGAGGCAGGCGAAGAACCGCAGCATCGCGATGGCCTCGGGGTTCCGGCCGGCCAGGCGTTCCAGGGCCAGCGTCCAGGTGGCGGAGACCGGCTGGTCGTACTCCCAGGGGCGGCCCCTGCTCAGCAGCTCGGTCCGGCGCCGGCGCAGCAGGGCCAGATACTCTCCCAGCGTGCGGCCGGTTTCGAGGGTGTACGCCGCGGCCTGCTCCAGGGCGAGCGGCAGCAGTCCCAGTTCCCTGGCCACCTCGGCGGAGGCCTCGGTGTCGTCGTCCCCGGTCCTGGTCCGCAGGAAGGCGGCGGCGACCGCGGGTTCGAGCGTGTGCACCTCGACGCCCAGCGGGGGCGGCCAGTGGGCGTACCGGCTGGTGATCAGCACGTGCCCGTGCCCGGCAGGGGGCAGCACCCGGCGGATCACCCCGGGGTCGGTGACGTTGTCGAGCACGAGCAGCCACGGCCCGGGGTGGGCGGCCAGGGCGGCGTGCACCTGGGCGGCCGGGTCGGCGCCGTCGATCAGGCCGCGCACCCCCAGGAGCAGCGCCAGCTCCGACAGGCCGTTCGACAGCACGACCTCGTCCTCCGCCGCGAACTGCCACACCAGGCGGTAGCCGTCCCGATGCCGGTAGGCGTACTCCAGCGCCGCGCTCGTCTTGCCCACCCCACCCAGACCGTGCAGCACGAGCATCGCGGGCAGTGCGCCCGCCTCGCGGAACCGTCGCTCGATCTCGGCCAGCAGCGCCTCGCGCCCGGCAAGCCGCAGCGGCCGGGGCATCAGCCGCACCGGATGCGCCGGAGCCGCCGCCCGCTCCTGGTACAGCGTTCCGATCGCGATCGCTCCGCGATCGGCCTGGACAATGCCGGGACCGGTCAGGCGTCGGACGGGCCCGGCCGGGGAGGGTTTCCCGTGGCCCCCGGGTCCTCCGTGGACCTCGATGGCTCCGTGGACATCGGGTTTCCCGTGGACACCGACCCGTGGATCACTCCCGCCGCGACGCCGCCGTGCGACGCCTCGATCCTGACGGTGCCACCGGCCGCCAGCCCATGATCGCCGGCCTGCGCTCCCTCGGGTCTTCGCAGCTCGCCGACCAGCCGTTCCAGTTCGGCGGCGAACTCCGGATCGCTCTCCGCCGCCTCCTCCAGCGCCAGCCGCACCCGCTGCCGCGTCCGCGGGCTCTCCCGCCCGTCCTCCGTCTCCTCCTCGAGCCGCGTCAGGGCGGGCTCGTTCCCCAGCCGCTCGGTCACGACCTCGTGCAATCGGTCCATCCCGGCGTCGATGGCCAGATCCACCTCCTCATCGGCCCGCCGGAACACCCGGCCGAACTTCTGCACCAAGTAGCCCACCGCGTAGCCGGCCAGCAATTCCAGCTCCATGCCCACCTCCTCTTGGCTATCGTGCTCCTCACCTCCGCTGTTTCGGCACGGCTCGGAGTCGGTGGGGCTCGTCGGCGTATGTCGGCCACTGAGGTGCGGTCAGAACCGGCGAACATCGGCTCTGCCGCGGAGCTTGCCGCAGGATGAAGGCGCGGCGTTCCTCGACGACCGCGCCTCCATCCGTGCGCATCCCGCGGGATCAGTCCAGCCAGCGGCCGACCCCACGCACGGTGACCTCCAGTAGTTCCGCCGGATTGTCCGGATCCGGATAGTAGATGATCATGGTGGTACCGGCCGGCAGCAGCAGTTTGATGGCCTGGACGCACCCGGCCACGGTCTGGCGCTGCGCATCGGGCCCGGTGCCGCTGACCGGCACCGCGTCGCAGACGCCGCCGCGGTTGTTCATGACGAGCCGCAGCGTGTTCTCCTTCAGCGCCACCTCCCGCGTGGCGACGCGGTAGGCGAGCTGCGTCTCAAGGTGCCAGGCCGGGGGCGCCATGGGCAGGCCGAACTGCTGCGTGTACAGCAGGCTGAGACGTTGTTCGAGGGCCGCGAGGTCGTCGTGCAGACCGCTCTCGACGGTGTAGTTCGCCCACTTCTCCAGATCGGTGACCGGCGGCAGACTCGCGATCGGCAGGCCGTTCGCGTCGAGCACCCGTCCGGACTCGTCCACGATGTAGCCCTGGTTGTTGAGCTGTTTGATGGTCTCGCTCACGTCCCTGAGCTGGTTCGCCGCGTCCTCGAACGGGCAGTGCCCGCCTTCCTGGACGCATCCGATCGGAACCGTGCGCAGTATCGACGTTGCCAGCTCGGTCTCGCGGGTCGCCCAGAGGATGGACAGATCGGATTGGCGCGCGAGCAGGTACATCGTTCCCCAGATCGAGTTGTACTCGCCGAACCGAAGTTCCTCCGGGACGTGCGACTCCACGAAGGTCCCCCTCCACTGGGACGCGTACTCGTCCCAGTCGGGATCTTCGGACAGTTCCAGGGCTCCGGTGAGGCAGTCCTTGACCGACTGCGCCGCATCCGCGACACCGCCCTTGAGGGCGTTCTTGCAATCGCCGACCAGGCCGTACTGGGAGGCGGCGTTGACCAGGTCCGCGCCGGTCAGGGCTATGTACTCTTCGGCGAGGAGTTGGGCGTCGGTCTCCCGGTTGCCGATTTCCCTGGCCGCGAAGGAGAAGATCGGGCTCAGGACGATGGACATACAGGCGTCCTGGGCTTTGCCGACGAACTGCCTCTTGCAGTGCTCGACGTTCTCCTTGGCGAAGCCGTCCGGATCGTGGAGCGGCCCCTTGGGGTCGTTCAGGATCTCTTCAGCGCGTGCGTCGCAGTCGTGGTAGCCAGGATTGCCGAGCTTGGGGGCATTCTTGCAGTGGTCTTTCAATTCCCTCTTGAGCTCGCGCAAATGTGCCTCGGCCTCAAGCCGATAGGTCTCGAACACTTCCGCGGCGATGCGAGCCGCTTCGGACGCGCTCTTGCCGGCCTCGATCTGCGCGGCGTACGCGGTGTCATAGGCGGCGTAGGCGCTGGCCGCGTCCTGTGCCGCCGAGACGGCGGAGGCGCGGGCCCAGCGGGCCGAGAGGGACGCCGACCTGGCCGACTGCTGGGCCTGCTTGGTCGCTGCGGCGGCGGTGCGGACGGCCTCGGCGGCCCGTTCCGCGGACGCGGCGGCGTCGCGGGCGTGGGCCACGGCATCGGCCGCGAACTTCCTCGCCTCGTCGGCCGCCTTGCCGGCGTCGTTCGCGTAACCGATGGCCTGCTCCGCCGCACCGCGGGCCTCCGCCGCCGCGGCCTGCGCGGTGCGCGCGAAGTCGACGGCCTGCTGCGCGATCTGCGAGGTCTCGATCATCAAGGAACTGGCGATGTAGTTGTGCGTCGCGGTCGCGTAGTCGCGCTGGGCCGCACGGTGCCGCTCCACCTCCAGGAACTCGACCTGCATCGCCGTCGTGCCGGCCAGCGCGATCTGGGCGCCGTTGCGCACCTCGGTCCCGTGGGAGTCGTCCCCGGCGATCGCGCCGACCTTCGCCCGGACGTCGATCGCGTAAGCGGTGTTGTGGTCCTTGTCGAGGAACTTCTTGAGGGCGTCCGGCCTGTCCGAACGCAGGGCGATGTTCGCCGCCTCCTCGATGTGGGTGTGGCCGGTGCCGCGGGCGTCGGAAAGGATGCCGTTGACCTCCTCCCGGTCCTCGGCGGCTCGCTCGGGGTAGTCCGGGTCCTTGAGGAACTCGATGACGTCGGACCATCCGCTGTCGAGAGCGTCCTGAGCGGCCGCTCTCATGGCCGGGCTGCCGGTGATCATGAGGCCGGTCAGCCTCGTGCGGTCGTCCTGCTCTTCCGCGGACGCGAGGCCGCTCTTGACGAACTCGATGGCGAAGAGGTCATTGTCCTCGCCGAGAGCCGTCATGGCCGCCGAACTGGTCCACGTGCCGGGCACGGTCGCGAAGTAGCGGGCCACCTCCCGCGCCTTGGGGGCCGCCGACGCGGCCTCGGTCTCCGGCGCGCCGGCGACCTCGGCGATCAGCGCGTCGATCTGCGGGGTGTGGTACTGGCCCATGGGCACATCGAAGCCGCGAGCCTCCCCCAATCGGGCCTCGGCGGCCTTCTGGCTGATGTGCCGGGCGAAGGACAGCTCAAGTTCCAGCTCCTTCTGAAGTCGTTCGGCGTCCACCTCACGCGCCGCCTTGTAAACGATCTGGGCCGTCTCGGCCGCCCGCAACGCGTCCTCCGCCGCGCGGAAGGCGTTGTTCGCGTGCTGCGTCGCCAGCTCGGCCGCGTTGACGGCGCTGCCCGCATGCTGGGCCGCGCTCGCCGCGGCGCTCGCCGACTGCTCCGCGTAGGTCACGGCGCGCGTCGCCGCGTCGCGCGCCTTTCCGGCCGCGTCCTTGGCGATGTCCGCCTGACGTACCGTCTCCTCGGTGGCGCGCCTCGCCTGGTCCGCGCTCGCTTTCGCCCGCGCGGCCGCCGCGAATGCGTTTCGGGCCTCGGCGCTGGCCGCTCCCGCATATCGCCCGGCGGCCTCGGCCGCGCGTCCGGCGGCCTCGGTGTTCGCCCTGGCCGAATCGGCGGCGGCGACCGCGGCGTGCGCCTGCTCGGTCACGACGATGATCTGATTGATGGGCGAGATCAACGCGGTGATCTCCGGACCGATCCGCTGCATGTCCCGGTTGTACTTCTCCGCTCTGGCAGCGGCCGCCGCGTCCAGCTCCGCCGCCGTCGCGGCCGCCCACGCCTCGTCCGACTTCGTGTGCGCCCGCGCCGCCGCGGTCGCCGCGCGTGCGGCGGCCCCTGAGGCCGCCCGCGCGGCCGTCGCCGCGGTCCGCGCGGCCTGTACGGCGACCCGGGACGCGGCCGCGGCACGGTCGGCGGCCTCGGCGGCGCGTTGGGCCTGACGCTTGGCCTCCGCCGACTCCTGCCCGGCCAGCGAGGCGAGGCGTTGCGCCTCTTCCGCGTCGCTCTTGGCCGCCGCGGCCTCGGCTTTCGCACGGTCGGCCTGCGCGACCGCGGAGATCGTCTCGAACGCCGCGCGGCGGGTCGCCTCCGCGGCGCTCGCCCGGAGATCGTTCAAGGTCTGGGCCTCGTTGTCCCGGGCCTGGGCCACCCCCCAGTCGATCTGGGCGAAGCGCTCCAGCATCTCCTGGCTGCCGTCCTGGAGCGCCCGGTTCGCCGCGGCCTGCACCTGCGGGCCCCCTTCGGACATCGCCCGGTTGGCGACCACGCGCAGGTCCATCCGGTACGGCACCCGCCAGCCGGAGTCGACGAACTTCCCCAGGTCCCCACGCGACCCGTTGCGCAGCACCGCGTTCGCGGCGGCCTTGACCTCCGGCCCGCCGGCCGCCTTCATCTTGTTCACCATGGCGCGCAGGTCGATCTCCCGGGCGGTCTCCCAGCCACCGTTGAGGAACCTCGCCACGGCGCCGGCGTCGTCCGAGACCAGGGCGGCATTGGCGGCGGCGGCCACCTCAGGCTCGCCCTGGGACTTGATGCGGCCGACCTGCTCACGATCGTCCTGCGCCACGAGCTGGGGAAGCCGGGCGAGCAGGGCACAGACCGCCGCTCTGTCCCCGAGCAGCGCCTGCTCGGCGGCCGGGCGCACGTTCACGCCGCCCGTCACCCACGCTTCCAGAACCACCTGACGTTCGCATGCCGGTGCTGGGGGCGGGTCCGCCGCCGCCTTCGCCTCGGTGATGGGGCTGCCCGCGAGAAGCAGCGAGAGCACGGTGCCGATGACCCCTGCCGTTCTGCCACCACGTAACGCTCGAATCGTATTCACTTCCACCATTTCCATCGATGTGGTCAATGAACGGGCCGAACGGCCGGCCGGAGCTCATGCGCCCGACCGGCCGTCCGGTATTCAGCTGACGACTCGCAGCTCCAGGAGGGTCTCGCTGCAGTTCTCGGGATAATCCGGGTGGCTCGCGTCACAGGTGGTGGCATCCGAGCGTCCGAACTGTTCGCTCTCGTCCCGTTCGACGAGCTTGGTCCGCTCCGTTCCGGTCTCCACGTTGACGACTGTCGCGTCCACGTCGTGGCCGGCGCCCGGCGAGCGGCTGTCTCCCTGAACCTCGAAGACGTTCGGGATCCGGAGCTTCACCCATCCCGTGGGCGCGAGGACCTTGAAGCACACCGCCATCACCCCGAGGTGCGGCTCGCCGACCACGGGCTGGCCGTTCAGCAGGCCCGGGAACACCTTGAGCACGCCGACCCCGTTCTCCGGGGAGGAACTGCACGAGACCCAGATGATCCCGCCGTTCCCGGAGATCAGCTCGAAGTTCTTCTCCCCGGCCTTTTCCGTACCCCAATCGGTCTGACCGGAGGTGCCCGCGTATTCGTGCGGGAAGTGCGCGGGGTAGGCGAACCTTTCCACGATGGAGGCCGGGCCGATGACGGGCGTCACGGTGACCGGAACCACGCGCACCGGCGGAAGAGCCCGTCCCGTGAAATAGGCGATCTGGTCACCCGGACGGTAGGCGAACAGATGGCTCTGCCCGCCCGTGCTCAGGAAGTCGAAGGTGATGATGCGGTCCTTCGCCAGCTCCAGGTTGTAGCCGCCGATGCCGGTCGAACTGTGGAACACCGCCGTGAACGAATTGCCCGCGCCGTGCTTCAGGATCCAGGCCGTCTTCCCGCCCGGACGGTAGAGCAGCAGATGATCCAGCCTGCCCGTGTGCTCGTAGTCGTAGGCGATGATCTGGTCCGCCGTGCTCTTCAGGTCATAGCCACCGATGCCGGCCGCACTGTTGAAGACGGCCCTGAACGTGTTGCCCGCGCCGTGTTCGAGCACCCAGGCCGTCTCTCCGCCCGGACGGTAGAGCACCAGGTGGTCCGGCTTCCCCGAGCTCGTGTAGTCGAAGGCGATGATGCGGTCCTTGGCGTCCTTCAGGTTGTACCCGCCGATCCCACCATCGGCCGTGGCGAAGACCGTCGTGAACGTGTCATTACCGTTGTGCCGGAGAATGCGGGCCATACCGGTCCCCGGCCGGTACAACAGCAGATGGTCCAGCTTTCCCGAATGCTCGTAGTCGTAGGCGATGATCTGGTCCTCGGCGCTATTCAGGTCATATTCGCCGATGCCGGCCGAGCTGTGGAAAACGGCATTGAACGTGTTGCCCGCGCCGTGCTCGAGAATCCAGGCCGTCTGCCCGCCCGGACGGTAGAGCAGCAGATGGTCCAGCTTTCCCGAACCCGTGTGGTCGAAGGCGATGATGCGGTCCCGGCCGTCCTTCAGGTCATAACCACCGATACCAGTGGTCGAGGAGAAGACCGGGGCGTAGGTGCCGTCCGTTCTCCGCTTGACGATGAAGACGATCTGCGAGCCCGGACGGTAGAGCAGCAGGTGATCCAGCTTTCCCGAATGGTCGTAATCGAAGGCCACCGCCTGATCACGGTTGTCCTTCAGGTCATAGCCGCCGATACCGGTCACGCTGCCGCCGTACTGCGCGAAGGACGTGGTGGGCTCGCTCGCGACCGTGCGAATCCAGCTCGCCAGGTCGTCCACCCGCGCCGCATCGCCCCCGCGCGCCCCGTCGCCGGCGGCGCCCAGGCAGCCTCCCTGGCCCGCCCCGGAGCTGAGCCCGACGAGCTCCGCGCGGCCCCCGCTCGTGCGCAGCACCGGCGCGCCCGCGTCCCCCTGACAGGCGCTCACGTCACTGCCGTTCGCCCCGGTCCAGCCGAACGAGCCGGCGTCCACGGCCCCCGCCACGACCGGCGCGGCATGCACCCGGTTGGGCGCCCACTGCTCAGCCGTTCGTCCATAGCCCACGACCTGCAGCGCGTCCCCCGCGGCGGGAACGGCGGAGCCGACCACGGCAGGCGTGATGCCGACCGCCCGCAGCGCCAGCTTGACCAGCACGACGTCCCGGTCGCGGTGCGGGTGGATCCATTCCACGGGCAGCACCCGCCCGCTCGTACCGGACAGGTCGGTCCTGCCGACCGTCACCGTCGTCGCCGTCTTCGGCGCTCCGCTCGTGACCGACTGCCCTTGGGAGGCGAAACAACTGGTGGCGGTGATCACCCATTGCGGGCTGACGAGGGCTCCGGTGCAGCTGTGCGTCTCGCCGGCGTTCACCTTCGCCACGAAACCGTACGTGCCGTCGGCCACCGGGCCGGCTCCCTTGACGGCCTGGGCCGGCGTCGCCCCTGCCCAGAGCACCGCTGAGGAGGCGATCATGAGGAGGGAGAGGGTCGTGACATGTAAGGACCGAATGATCCGCTGGAGGTTCACGACACGATTGTGAAGATCAGGTCATTCGCTAGCCAGGGCACTACCCGGACATAAGCCGGGCATTTGCCCTCCGAGTTTCTGTATCGATTCTCTGGTTCGACGACATGGCGCCGCGGAGGCCGTTGTCCTGAATGCGGGCACGGCATTTGACGAGCACCGGCGAACCACTCTTCGAGATGATTCAGGGCTCGAAAATTCGATTCATCCGCCAGCCTGTACGTACTGCGCCACACCTTCACCGAGCGACCAGTCGATCGACCTGTTCTCGTGGAGCACGACGAGAACATTGCGCGGCTCGATGCCCGCGTACTCCTCGGCGAGCTCGGCGATCCTTCGGTAGAGAGCCCGCTTCTGGTCATCGGTGCGTCCGGAGCGCATGGTGATGGACACGAACACGATGTCGTCGCTCCGTTGCAGGCCGAGGTAGTTGTCGTAGTGGAGCATGCTCCGCGTGCCGCCGTGACTGGTGAGCACGTGGAAGAGATCGTCCTGCGGGATGCCGATGGCGTCGACCAGGGCCTCGTGCACGGCCCGTCCCATGGCCTCCAGCCGCTGCTCGTCCGCGCGGAGCGCGTCGATGCGAACAAAGGGCATCAGTTCGTCCTTTCGAGTGATGCGATCGGTGCATGGTCGATGGAGAGCCGGCGGCAGGCGCGGCCGTGGCACATCGGGCTCTCCCGGGTCAGCGAGCGTGGCCGGCGAGCATGCCGAGCGCGCCGTCGATGGCCTGGGCGTACACCTCCGCGTCGGCGGCGGCGCGGGCGACCACATATCCGCCCTGCAGGACGGCGACGAGGGCGGTGGCGGTGGCGGCCGGGTCGAGCTCGGAGTCGATCTCGCCCTTCGCCTGCGCTTCCGCGAGGAGCCCGGTCATCCGGGCGCGCAACCAGACGAAGGTCCTCTCGACGGGACGGCGCAGCGTGGGGTCGGCCATCACGTCCGGGTCCTGGGTCAGGCGGCCCACCGGGCAGCCTCGCAGAACGTCCCGTTCCCGGCGCAGGTAGGTGATGATCCGCTGGGCGGGGGTTCCGGGACCGGAGAAGATCGCCTCCGCGCGGGCGCGCATCTCCTCGGCGCTTCGGGTGATCGCGGCCAGCGCCAGGTCGGCCTTGCCGCGGAAGTGGTGGTACATGCTGCCCTGGCCCGCCCCGGACCGCTCCTGGATGGTCTTCGGCGACGTGCCCACATAGCCGCGTTCCCACAACAATGCGCGGGTGCTCTCGATCAGCCGTTCCCGGGTGTCCACAGGCCGAGCGTACATAACAGTAGGTACAGCGACAAGCCAGACCTTTCGCATCGACCCAGCCGCCGTGGCCCCCGCGTGTGGCGGTTCACGGCCGGAACGGCTGCCAGTCGCGCGAATCCGCGTCGAACAGGGGCCTCTTGTGCGTCCGTTTCTGTACTTACCGGTTTGTCAATCGAGAGCACCCAGAGGTGCCGTGCTCACATGCCGCCAGGATGTTCGATCGATCGGATGACCGGGTCGGGGACGATCAGGTCGGCCTTCGGCTTGGTGGTGGCGATCAGATCGGCGTTGCGCTGGTCGACCTCCTCCGCCCAGCTCACCGCGTGCTCCGGCGGCTTGCCGAAGCGTACGTGCCGGGTGATCAGCCGGCGCAGGCGTTCGGTGTGGTCCAGGTCGCAGTACCAGACCTCGTCCAGCCAGGGGCGTACGCGGGCCCAGTCGCCGTCGTCGAGCAGCAGGTAGTTGCCCTCGGTGATGATCAGGCGGGCGGCGCGGGGGACCGGGATACCGCCGGCGACGGGCTGTTCCAGGTCGCGTTCGAAGACGGGGGCGTACACCATGTCCTCCTGGTCCTCGCGCAGGCGGCGCAGGAGGGCGGCGTAGCCGGCGGCGTCGAAGGTGTCAGGGGCGCCCTTGCGGTCGCGCCGGCCGAGCCGGTCGAGCTCGATGTCGGCCAGGTGGAAGCCGTCCATCGGGACATGGGCCACCCAGTCGGCGGTCAGACCGGGGGGCGGTTCCTGACGGAGCAGGCGGGTGAGGGTCACCGCGAGCGTGGTCTTGCCCGCGCCGGGGCCGCCGGTGATGCCGAGCAGGGCGCGCCGGCCGGTCCAGGAGCGGGCGCGGTCAAGGAGGTCGTCCAGGCTCTCGGGAAGGGTCATCGGCTGGTGTGGAGGTGGCCGGCGATGAAGGCGCGGGCGTGCCGGGCGAGGTCGTCGCCGTCGTCCCACAGGTTGCGCCAGATGGCCAGGTCGTTGGAGAGCCCTTCCATCACGACGGCCGAGGAGAACGACTCGAAGGTGATCGGTCCTTGGTAGCGGATGTCGCCCAGGGCGTGGAAGAAGGCGGTGAAGTCCAGGTGACCGGAGCCGAGATAGCCACGGTGGTTCTCCCCGATGTGGACGTAGCCGAGCCGGTCGCCGACCTCGCGCACCGGGCGTACGAGGTCGTCCTCCTCGATGTTCATGTGGTAGGTGTCGAGGTGGATCAGCACGTTGTCCTCGCCGATGTCGTCGGCGAGGCGCAGCGCGTCCCGGGCGGTGTTGATCACGTTGGTCTCATACCGGTTGCAGATCTCCAGGCCGAGCGTCATGCCGTGGCCGTCCGCCTCCTGGGCCAGACGGCGCAGCACCGTGACCACGTTGCGCCGTCCCGCCTCGGTGAGCGGGCGGCCGTACTTGCCCAGCGCGCTGTAGAGCGCGCCGGTGAAGTGGGTGCCGCCGAGGGCGCGGGTGACGGCCAGGGAGTCGTGCAGCAGCTTTTCGCCGCGCTCGACCACGGCCGGGTCGTCGCTGGAGACGTCGGCGTCGAAGGCGAGGCCGCGGGAGCAGACCACGCCCAGCCCTGCCGTGCGCAGGGCCTCGCGCGCCGCGGCGACGTCGAGGTTCACCGAGTCGTGCAGCGAGAGCTCCAGCAGGTCGAAGCCGGCCGCCTTGGTCTTGTCGATCGCGTACGCCAGCGAGGCCGGGCCGGTGTCCCCGACCCAGACGAGGGCGTGCACGCCGATGGGGTTGGTGGTCATCTGAAGGAGTTGCCTTTCTGGGAACGTCAGTTGCCGAGCGCGCCGGTGATCAGGGCGACGATCTCCTCGCCGGTGGTCTCGTCGGTGCGCCGCCCGCCCACGCACTGTCCGGCGCGCATCACCCACACCTGCTGGCTGAGCCGCATGACCTGGGCGAAGTTGTGGCTGATGAGCAGGACCGCGTGCCCTTCGTCGCGCAGGCGCAGGATCAGCTCCTCGACCCGGGCGGTCTCCTGCACGCCGAGCGCGGCGGTGGGCTCGTCCATGATCACGAGTTTGGAGCTGAAGCCGGCGGCACGGCAGATGGCCACGGCCTGGCGCTGGCCGCCCGAGAGACGGCGGACCCGCAACTTCACCGCGGGCACGTTGACGGCGAGTGTGGAGACCATCTCGCGGGCGCGGGCCTGCATGGCGCGCCGGTCGAGCAGGGCGATGGGGCCGAGCCTGCGGACGATCTCGCGGTTGAGGAACAGGTTCTGCCACACCGTGAGGTCCTCCACCAGCGCGAGGTTCTGGTGCACGGTCTCGATTCCGGCTTCGCGGGCGTTCTCGGGGGAGCGGAAGTCGGTCTCGGCGCCGTCGAAGACGATGCGCCCGCTTTGTGGCCGGTGGATGCCGGAGATGCAGCGGACGAGGGTGGACTTGCCCGCGCCGTTGTCACCGACCAGCGCGGTGATCTCGCCGCGGCGCAGGGTCAGGGACACATCGGCCAGCGCGCGTACGCTGCCGAAGGACAGGGAGACCTGGTGGGTTTCGAGCAGGGGAACGGCGTTGTCGGTCATCGCTGGAACCTTGTGAGCAGGGCGGCCAGCACCACGACGACGCCGACGGCCAGCGGTTGGTAGAACTGGGAGACCCCGAGCAGGGTCAGCCCGTTGACCAGCGCGATCAGCAGCAGCGCGCCGATGACCGGGCCGATGATGGTGCCCCGCCCGCCGAACAGGCTCACCCCGCCGAGCACGACCGCCGCCACGGAGTTGAGCAGGAAGGAGGTGTTGGAGGCGGGTTCGGCCGCGCCGACGCGGGCGATGAGGAGCAGCGCGCCCAGCCCGGCCAGCATGCCGCTGATGGTGTAGACGGCGATCTTGATCCGCCGGGTGCTGATGCCCATCGCGTTGGCCGACTCCGGTGAGCCGCCGGTGGCGAGCAGATGGGTGCCGAACCTGGTGTGGAACAGGACGACGTGCGCCACGATCGCGACCGCGACCGCGATCAGGAACGAGTAGCCGAAGACCCCTGCCCTCCCGGTGGACAGGGTGAGCAGCGCCGGGTCGATGATCGTGACCGGCTTGCCGTCGGAGAGGATCAGAGCCAGTCCGGAGGCGGCGGAGAGCATGCCCAGCGTCACGATGAAGTCCGCGATCTTCCCCCAGGCGGTGAGCAGGCCGTTGACCAGGCCCGCCACCGCCGCGGCGAGCACGCCCGCCACGCACGAGAGCGCCAGCCCCCACTGCGCCGTGTACGCCTGACCGAAGACCACCGCGCCCAGCGTCATCGCCGAGGCGATCGACAGGTCGATGCCCGCGGTGGCGATCACGAACGTCTGGCCCACGGCCAGCACGATCAGGATCGCGGCGGCCAGCAGCATGGAGGTGATGTTGCCGGGGCTGAGGAAGGCCGGGTTGAGCGCCTGGAACACGATCACCAGGACGACCAGTCCGACGAGGGCCGCCCACTCCGCCCAGAACCCGGTGTCTTTCAGCTTCGCGGACCAGCTCTCCGCGTCGTGGGCCGAGAGCGTTGCGTTTGCCATGTCTGTCACTCCTCGTCCCGCCGGGCCGGCGGGACGGCGTAGGCGCTACTTGATGAGGGACGTGAACGGGTCGTCATAGCTGCCGAACGGCTTCGGCGTGGCCGCCAGCGCCTTGTCCGCGTTGTCCTTGGTGACCAGCTCGACCGGGGCCTTGACGCTGGCGGGCAGCGTCTTGCCGGCCGAGGCCGCCTGGCACGCCTCCACGCCCATCAGCCCGATCGCGTACGGGTACTGGGCGACGGTGCCGTCCAGGGTGCCGGCCTTGACCGCGTCGAGCGCGTCCTTGATGCCGTCCACGCTGATGACCTTGACCTTGCCGGTCTTGCCGGCGTTGGCGACGGCGCGCGCCACGCCCAGCCCCATGTCGTCATTCGCGACGAAGAATCCGGCCAGGTCGGGGTGTGCCTGCAGCACGTCGGTGGCCGCGGTGAGCGCGGTCTGCCGCTCCCAGTTGGCCGCGACGGTCTGCGCCACCTTGACCTCGGGCCCGAGGCCCTGCTGGAAGCCCTCGATCCGGGCGCCGCTGGTCACGTCGCCCGCGATGCCGCCGATGGCCGCGACCTTGCCGCCGCCCGGCAGCAGTTCGGTCATGCGCTGCCCGGCCATCTTGCCGGCCTCGACGTTGTCGGTCCCGATGTACGTCGCCAGCTTGACGTTCGCGCTCTTGGCCGCCGCCGCGTCGATCGGGCTGTCGATGTTGACCACGGTCTTGTTCTGGGCGGAGAGCTGGGCCAGACCCTGGACCAGGTTGGTGCCGGAGATCGGGTTGATCACGTAACAGGAGAAGTCCTGCCCGGCCAGGCCGTTGAGCTTGTCCGCCTGGCCGGTCGTGTCCGTGATGGCGTTGGCCGCCTGGACCGTGACGGGCACCTTGGCCGTGGCGGCCTGCTCGTCCATGCCCTGCTTCATCGTCTGGAAGAACGGGTTGTCCAGTCCCTTGATCACGGCGGCGATCTTGGGCGTCGCGGTGCTCGCCCCTGCGCCCGCCGGGGTGGTCCCGGTGGTCTCGCCGGAACCGCAGGCAGCCAGCGCGAGCACGCCCGCGGCGAGAACCGCGCTGAGGGCCGTGGTGCGGCTACCTCTGGTGTTGGCCATCATCAGATGTCCCTTTCAGGCGTCGATGACATGACCGTAACCAGTGCTTCTGAAGAATGACAACCCTTCTTTCGACTTTTTATGTTGAAACATGGCTGACTTACGTCTAGTTGGAGACATAGCTAGAGTGACCCGTATGGATGTACCGAGCCCGCCCGGCCCGCGTCTGGGGGCCAGCTCAGGCGAGATCCTCAGCCTGTTCCGCGACGCGCCCGACGGCTTGACGAAGGCCGACGTGATGCGCCACACCGGCCTGTCGCGAACCACCGTCAACCAGCGGCTCGACGGTCTGCTGGCGGCCGGCTTGCTCATCCCCGCCGAGGAGGAGGCGCGCACTCGCGGCCGCCCGGCGGGCCAGTTCGTGGTCAACCGCGATCGCGGTGTGCTCCTGGTGGCCGACATCGGCGCGACCGGCCTGAGGACCGCCCTGTGCGACCTGGCCGGCGAGGTCCGGGCCGAGCGCGAGGTCCGCGCCGAGGTGACGACGGGCCCGCAGGCCATTCTCACCATCGTGGACGACCTGTTCGCCGAGCTTCTCGCCGCGGCCCGCCGCAAGCCCGCCGAGGTGCTCGGCATCGGGCTCGACGTGCCGGGCCCGGTGGACTTCGAGACCGGACGGGTCGTCAGCCCGCCGATCATGACCGGCTGGGACCGCTACGACATCCCCGGCTGGTTCCGCTCCCGCTTCGACTGCCCCGTCCTGGTGGACAAGGACGTCAACGCCATGGCGTACGGCGAGCACCGGCTGCGCTACCCGGATGTGCCCCACCTGCTCATGCTCAAGATCGGCACCGGCGTCGGCACCGGCCTCATCGCCAGCGGGAGGGTGCACCGCGGCGCCGACGGCGCGGCCGGCGACGTCGGCCATATCCAGGTCAGGGTCGACGACGTCGCCGAGCCGCCCATCTGCCGATGCGGCAACGCCGGCTGCGTCGAAGCCTACGCCGGGGGCTGGGCCATCGTGCGCGACCTGCGCGAGGCGGGCCGCGACGTGACCACGGTGGACGACGCCGTACGCCTGATCCGCAGCGGCGACCTCGTCGCGGTGCGGCTCGCCCGGCGCGCGGCCCGCATCCTCGGCGGCGCGATCGCCGACACGGTCAACCTGTTCAACCCGCGTGTCATCGCCATCGGCGGGCAGCTCGCCCACACCGACGAGCAACTCTTCGCCGGCATCCGCGAGATCGTCTACCGGCGCTCGCTCCCGCTGGCCACCCGCAACCTGCAGATCGTGCGCAGCGACATCGACCCGCACGCGGGCGTGCTCGGCCTGGCGCAACTCCTGGTCGACGGCATCTACACCCCCGCACGGGTCCAGCAGCTCGTGGACGGAGCCGTGGCATAGCGGCCGTACGGGCTCAGGCGGATTCGCGGATGACCAGTTCGGTCGGGAGGATGAGCGGGGTGGGCTGCTCGCCGCGGATCAGGGCGAGCAGCATGCGGATCATCTCGCGGCCGAGGGCCTTGATGGGCTGGCGCACCGTGGTCAGGGTGGGATGGGTGTGCCGGGCGGTCACCACGTCGTCGAACCCCACGACCGCGATCTCGCCGGGTACGGCCCGGCCGCGCTCTTTCAGCACGCCGAGCGCGCCCACGGCCATCTCGTCGGAGGCGACCAGCACGGCGTCGAGGTCTGGATGCTCGGTCAGCAGGTGAGTCATCGCGGCGGCTCCGCTCGCTTCGGTGAAGTCGCCGTGCGCCACCCGCTCGTCGCCGAGCCGGGCCAGCGCCAGCGCCTCGCGGAAGCCCAGGTAGCGGGAGACGCCGACGTGCATGTCGAGCGGCCCGGTGATGGTCGCGATCCGGGTGCGGCCGGTGGAGATCAGATATTCGGCCGCCTGGCGCGCGCCGTCGCGGTTGTCGGCGTCCACGTACCACTGGTGGGAGCCGCCCAGAGAGCGCCCGCCGTGGACGACGGGCACGCCGCCCTCGGCGGCCACCTTCGCCAGGGGGTCGTTTTCCCGCAGGGCCAGCAGCATGACACCGTCGGCCCTGCGGGACTGCAGGACACGGGCCAGCCGGCTCCGGCCGCGTTCGGAGGCGGCCAGGATCAGCAGCAGCTCAAGGTCGGTCTCCTCCAGGACGGCGTTCACCCCGACGATGACCTCGGCGAAGAAGGGGTTGGTGAACAGGGCCTGGTCGTCGCTGGAGACCGCCAGCACGACCGCGCCACTGCGCTGGGTGGCCAGGGAGCGGGCGGCGACGTTGGGGACGTAGCTCAGATCCTTGATGGCCCGCTCCACGGCCTGCCGTGCGGCCCGGCTGACGTGCGGGGCGTTGTTGATCACCCGGGACACCGTGCCCCTGGACACTCCGGCCCGCCGGGCCACCTCGTCCAGCGTCGGCTGCCGATCCGTCATTTTTAGGAGCGCTCCCAAGTGTGTGTCCGCTGGTCATGCGGAGCGTATCAGGCTTGCTTGCTGTGACCGCTCCCAGTCGCGATCAGGGTCTGGTGAGCGGGCTGAACGGCCCGTCGGCCACCCGTTCCACCATGTCGCCCAAGATCTCGTCGATCGCGCTGAGCACGTCGTCTCCGAGGGTAACCCCGGAGGCCGCCGCGCTGTCGCGCACCTGCTCGGGCCGCGAGCCGCCGACGATCGCGGCCGAGACCCCGGGGCCGCGCAGCACCCAGGCGATCGCCAGTTGCGCCATGGTCAGCCCGAGGTCCGCAGCGATCGGGCGGAGCCGCTCCACGCGCGTCAGGACGTCGTCGGTGAGCAGGCGGTCCACGAACTCTCTGCGCGCCTCGGCGGGCGGCGCCTGGCCGGGGGAGTAGCGCCCGGCCAGGACGCCCTGGGCCATCGGCTGGTAGACGAGCTGGCCGAGACCTTCCTTGGCGCACAGCGGCAGGATCTCCGGCTCGATGACCCTGCGGAGCATGTTGTACTGCGGCTGGTTGCACACGATCCGGTCCAGGCCCAGGTCGTCGGCGATCCGCAGCGCGCCGGCGATCTGCTCCGCGGTCCAGTCGGAGACGCCGACGTACAGGACCTTGCCGCTTCGCACCAGGTCGTCGAAGGCCCGCAGGGTCTCCTCCAGCGGGGTGGCGTAGTCGTAGCGGTGCGCCTGGTAGAGATCCACGTAGTCGGTGCCGAGACGGCGTAGCGAGCCGTCGATCGAGCGCATGATGTGCTTGCGGGACAGGCCGCGGTCGTTGGGGCCGGGGCCGGTGGGCCAGTAGATCTTGGTGAGGATCTCCACCGATTCCCGGCGAACCCCCCGTAGCGCCTGGCCGAGCGCCTCCTCGGCGCGGGTCTCGGCATAGGCGTCCGCGGTGTCGAACGTGGTGATCCCGGCGTCGAGGGCGGCGTGCACGCAGGGTTCGACGGTGTCCTCGGTGAGCCAGTTGCCGTAGGCGATCTCGCTGACCATGAGCCCGCTGCGCCCAAGATGACGAAATTTCATGAAGTCTCCCTTTTCGCGAGGTGTGGGGTGAGGACGAGGATGGATCGGCTCGGTGTTCCGCCGCCGATCAGCATGAGCAGCAGGCGGACCATCTCCCGGCCCATGTCCTCGACCGGCTGATGGACCGAGGTGAGCCCGGCCTGTTCGGCGAGGGGCGAGTCGTCGAAGCCCACGACGGCCACGTCGGCGCGGCCCGCCTCGCGCAGCACCCACAGCGCGCCCAGGGCCATCAGGTCGGAGGCGGCGAAGACCGCGTCCAGGTCGGGCCTGCGGGCCAGCAGCGCCCGCATGGCGACGGCACCGCTGCGCTCGCCGAAGTCCCCGCCCGCCACGAGATCGGAACTCTCCTCGATCCCGGAGGCGGTCAGGCCGTCACGGTAGCCCCCCAGCCGGTGGACGCTGACGAGCATGTCCATCGGCCCCGTGATGGTCGCGATCCGGCGCCGTCCCCGCTCGATCAGGTGCCGCACCGCCAGGTACGCCCCCGCCTGGTTGTCCACGTCCACGACATGAGCGGCGAGAGCGGGATCGAGCGGCCTGCCGCCCAGCACCGCCGGGACGCCGAGCCTCCCCAGGCGGGACGGGAGCGGATCCTCGTGGTGCAGCGAGAGCAGCAGGACCCCGTCCACGTGGCCGCCCCCGAGATAGGACTCCAAGGACGACCGCTCGCCGCTCGACCTGGCCATGGTCATCAGCAACTGCTTGCCGGACGACGTGAGCTGCGCCGAGATGCCACGGACGACGCCCGCGAAGAACGGGTCGCTGAACACCCGCTCGGGTGACTCGGAGATCACCAGCGCGATCGTGTCCGTGCGCCGGGTGACCAGCGAACGCGCGGCCCGGTTGGGGGTGTAGGACAACTCCTCGATGGCCTTCTGCACGGTGAGCCTGGTCTTCGGGCGCACCTTGGAGGAGTCGTTGAGCACGCGGGAGACCGTGCTCCTGCCGACCCCCGCGTGCGCGGCCACCTCCTCGATCGTGGGTCTCACAGCCCACCGCGCCTGATCACCTCGGCGTACCAGCGCGCGCTGTCCTTGGGGGTACGGCGCTGCGTGGCGAAGTCGACGTGAACCAGGCCGAACCGCTGGGTGTACCCGTACGCCCACTCGAAGTTGTCCAGCAGGGACCAGGCGAAATAGCCGCGCAGCGGCACTCCCCGCGCCACGGCGTCGTGGCAGGCGCGCAGGTGGCCGTCGAGGTAGGCG
This sequence comes from Nonomuraea solani, assembly GCF_900108335.1. Classification (GTDB taxonomy): domain Bacteria; phylum Actinomycetota; class Actinomycetes; order Streptosporangiales; family Streptosporangiaceae; genus Nonomuraea; species Nonomuraea solani. Next base: position 273,617 of record NZ_FNVT01000009.1, on the reverse strand, counting down.
ATCCGATCGGCGTCGTGCACCTCGTCGTCGTAGGCCGCGCCGTTCTCGGTGACGTGGAGCTCGGTCACCGGGTAGTCGCGGGCGAGCCGTACGAGCAGGTCGGACAGCCCACGCTCGTCGACCTCCCATCCCATGGTGGTCCGCGGCCGGCCGCCGTCCACGAACCGCACCGTCTCCGAGCCGACGTACGCGCCCGGCTTGCCCGGCGGATGGGCGGGACCGCCGCCGGAGACGATGGCCGGGGTGTAGTAGTTGACGCCGAGGAAGTCCAGCGGCGCGGCGATCACCTTCAGATCGCCGTCACGGACGTGCTCGAAGCCGGTCACCCCGGCCAGGTCCTCGACCACGTCCGCCGGGTAGGCGGCCCGGAACAGCGGGTCCAGGAAGATCCGGTTGGCCACGCCGTCGATGCGGCGCGCGGCGTCCAGGTCCTCGGCCGAGCCGGTGGCCGGGCTCGCCTGGGTGGGGTTCAGCGTGATGCCGACCCGCGAGCCGCTCATGGCGCTCGCGGCCATGCCGTGACCGAGCAGCAGATGGTGCACGGCCCGGATGGCGGCGGCGGGCTCACGCCGGCCGGGCGCGTGCTCTCCGGTGGCGTACCCGAGGAAGGCCGAGCACCAGGGCTCGTTGAGCGTGGTCCAGTTCGTCACCCTGTCGGCCAGCGCGTCGTGCACGGCGGCGGCGTAGTCGGCGAAGCGCGGGGCGGTGTCCCGCGCGGGCCAGCCACCGGCGTCCTCCAGCGGCTGGGGCAGGTCCCAGTGGTACAGCGTCGGCCACGGCTGGATCCCGCGGCTCAGCAGCTCGTCCACGAGGCGCCGGTAGAAGTCCAGGCCGCGCTGATCGACGGCCCCCGATCCGCGCGGCTGCACCCGCGGCCAGGCCACGGAGAAGCGGTAGGCGCGCAGGCCGAGCCCGGCCATGAGGGCGACGTCGTCGCGGTAGCGGTGGTAGTGGTCACAGGCGACGTCGCCGGTGCTGCCATCGAGCACGTTGCCGGGCCGCGCGGCGAAGACATCCCAGATCGAAGGCCCGCGTCCGTCCTCGTCGGCCGCCCCCTCGATCTGGTAGCTCGAGGTGGCGGCCCCCCAGAGAAAGCCAGGATCGAACGTGTTCACGCCTTGACGGCTCCTTCCATGATGCCGCCGATGATCTGGCGGCCGAACGCGATGAAGACGAACAGCAGCGGGAGCGTGGCGATCAGCGTCCCGGAGAACATGAGCGTGTAATCGGTGTAGTACGTGCTGGACAACTGGCTGAGCGAGAACTGGACGGTCGGGTTGTCGGCCTCCAGAACGGCCAGCGGCCACAGGAACTCGTTCCAGGTGCCCATGAAGGTGAACAGCCCCAGCACGGCGGCACCCGGACGGAGAGCGGGCAGCACGACCTTCCAGAAGATGCCGAAGGTCGAGCAGCCGTCCACCCGCGCCGCCTCGACCAGCTCGTCGGGGACGGCCCGCTCGGCGTACTGCCGCATCAGGAAGACACCGAACGCCGAGACCAGGAACGGCACGACGACCGCCTGCAGCCGGTTCTGCCAGCCGAGCTCCACCATGATCATGTAGAGGGGGATGATGCCCATCTGGACCGGGATCATCATCGTGGCCAGGATGACGAGCAGCAGCGCGTTCCTGCCGCGGAAGCGCAGCTTGGCGAACGCGAAGCCGGCCAGTGAGCTGAAGAACACCACCGACACGGTCACGGTGACGGAGGCGATCGCGGAGTTGACCATCCCCAGCAGGAAGTTGGCGTCCTCGGCCGCGAAGAGCCGTGTGACGTTCTCGCCCAGGTTGCCGCCGGGGGTGAGCGGCGGTGGCCAGTCGCCGACGACGTCGTTGGCCCGGGTGGCCACGACGAACAGCCAGTAGAGCGGGAAGACCGACAGCGCGATCGCCGCCAGCAGGGTGAGGTAGACCAGAGGGCCTGAGGTTCGCACGGCTATCTCGCCCTCCGCGTGAGCAGGAAGTTGACCAGGGCGAAGACCACGATGAGCAGGAAGATCATCCAGGCGATGGCCGAGCCATAGCCGTAGTCGAAGTCCCGGAAGGCCTTCTCGAACATGTACATGGCCACGGTCTGGAACTGCCGCAGGCTGCCGCCGGAGATGGCGTAGCCGCCCTGGCCGAAGATGAGCGGCTCGGTGAACAGCTGCATGCCGCCGATGGTCGAGATGATCACCGCGAACAGGATCGCCGGCCGGATCAGCGGCACCGTGATGCCCCAGAACTGCCTGACCTTGGACGCGCCGTCGATGGCCGCCGCCTCGTACAGCTCCCGTGGCACCGACTGCATCGCGGCCAGGAAGATCAGCGCGTTGTAGCCGGTCCATCGCCAATCGACCATCACCGAGATCGCCAGCCAGGACGACCACTTGTCCGCCCGCCAGTCGATCGGTTCCACGCCCAGCAAGGCGAGCAGGCCGTTGGCCATGCCGGCGTCGCGGTCGAAGATCTGGCTGAACACGATGGCCACGGCCGCCACCGAGGTGACGATCGGCGCGAGCACTCCCATCCGGAAGAGCATCAGCGCACGCAGCCGCTGGTTGAGCAGGCTCGCCACGACCAGCGCCAGGAGCAACTGGGGCACCGTGGCCAGCACGAACATGCCGAGGGTGTTGACGACCGCGTTCCAGAAGTCGGGGTCGGCGAACAGATCCGCGTAGTTCGCCAGCCCGACGAACCCCGCGTCCCCCGCCAGGTCCCAGTCGTGCAGCGAGACCCAGGCGGTGTACAGCAACGGGAAGAGCCCGAAGACCCCGAAGATCACGAAGAACGGCGCCACGAACAGGTAGGGCGAGCCCACCAGGTCGAGGCGGGACCGCAGCCCCGCCCGCGACCTCGCGTGCGCGGCGGATGACAGGTGGCTACTTCGCAGCACGCTTGGCGTCCTCGACGGCCTTGGTCCACGCCTCGGCCGGCTGGAGCTTGCCCTGCTCGACGGCCATCAGCGCGTTGCCGACGCGGTCACCGACCGGGTTGTTGTCCGGCCCCAGGTAGACCGGCTTGAGCGCCTTCGCGCTCGCTCCGAAGATCTTCCCGACGGGAGCGTTGTTGAAGTAGTCGTTGACGAAGCCCTGCACCGCCGGGTCGTCGATGGCCTGCGGCGACGAGGGGAAGTTGCTCTTGGCCTTGAACGCCGCGATCTGCCCCTTCGGGCTGGTGAGGAACTTCACCAGCTCGGCCGCCTCCTTCTGGTGCTTGCTCTGCGTCGGCACCGCCAGGAACGAGCCACCGCGAACGGCTCCGTCGCCCGGCACGCGCGCCACGTCCCACTTGCCGGCGTTCTCCGGCCCCGCCTGCTCCTCAATGACGCCGAGCATCCAGGACGGGCACGGGATGGTGGCGAAGGTGCCCTTCTTGAACCCGGCGTTCCACTGCGGGCTCCACTGCGCGAGATTCGCCGACAGGCCACCCTGGACCATCGTGACCGCCTGGTCCCAGGACGCCTTCACCGCGGGATTGGTGTCGATCACCAGTTTGTTGGAGGTGTCGTAGTAGGTGTGGTCGCCCTGCTGCATCAGGATGTTCTGATAGATGCCGCCGGCCGAGTCGAAGAAGTGCGCTCCCGTCTTGGCCTGGGCGAACTTCTGTCCGGTGGCGAGGTAGGCGTCCCAGGTCGGCCAGAGCTCACCGACCTTCTCCCGATCGGTGGGCAGCCCGGCCTTGGCCAGCAGGTCCGTCCGGTAGCACATGCCCTGCGCGCCGACGTCGGTGCCGAGCCCGACGAGTTTGGACCCGTCGCTCGTGAGTGCCTGCTTCCACTTCCATTCCAGGAAATCGCCCTTCAGCGATCCGGCTCCGTGGTCGAGCAGGTTCACGAACTGCTCGGGTCTGGCCATGAACTGGATGAGGATGCCCTCCTCCAGCGCGACCACGTCTCCGGCTCCGCTGCCCGAGGCCATCCACTGCTGCAGCTTGGGCAGGTAGTCGCCGAGCTGGGCGATGCTCTCCTGCTTGATCGTTATTCCGGGGTGAGCGGCCTCGTACTGCTTGTAGAGCTCCTCGTAGCCGAACTCGCTGAAGGTCTTGACCACCAGAGTGGTCTTTCCCGGCGTCGCGGTGTCCGGTGCCTGTGCGCCAGCGCCGCACGCCGCGAGCAGGCCGGTGAGGGCGACGGCGATCAGCGGCCGCGCCAGCCTTGTCGTCATGTCATTCTCCCTGTTTCCGGGAGCGGTTCCAGAGGGGGGTGGAACTGCTCGATACACTCAACTACCTGCGTTGACGCCGCGGATTGTGCCGGTGTACCAGAGCCTTTTTCCGTGCATTTTTGGGAGCGCTCCCAGCAGATGTTAGGGGATTGTCGCACCTCTGAGAAGAGGACGGAGAGAGCAAGGTTCAATCTCTGCGAAACGGTTGACAGCTCGCGGCGGCCTGGCACAGGATTCGGCACTGACGCCGCGGTGTGCCGGGGACGATCTGTCCAGCGACCTGAAAGGTCCCGGTATGCCCGCCACACTCAGGCTGTCCGCAGCCTGTGTCCTCCTCCTCGCCGGCCTCGCGGCCCCCGCGCACGCCGACTCCTACGAAAGACTCCTGAACGGCGGTTTCGACAGCGGCAGAGACCCTTGGTGGAGCAGTCAGAACACCCCGTCACGCGTCGAATCGGGCCGGCTGTGCGCCGACGTCCCGGCCGGGACCACGAACCCGTGGGACTCCATGATCGGTCAGAACGACGTCCCGCTGGAGGACGGCCAGTCCTACACGCTCCGCTTCACCGCCTCCGCCAGCCGCGACGTCACCATCCGCACCACCGTCCAGCTCGCCGGCCCACCGCACACCACCCCCCTGGACCAACGGCCCGAGCTGACGGCCACGCCGCGTACGTTCGAGTACACCGCGACGTCGAACGTCTCGGACTCCCACGGACAGGTGAGCTTCCAGATGGGCGGCGCCACGGAGCCGTACACGCTGTGCCTGGACGAGATCTCCCTGGTCGGGGGAGTGCTCCCGCCCGGCGGCGTCCGGGACCTGGGCTCGCCGGTGCGGGTCAACCAGCACGGCTACGCGACCTCGGGCCCCAAGCGCGCCACGATCGTCGACCCCGGGACGCGGCCGCTGTCGTGGCGGCTGCTCGACACCCGCGGCGCGGCCGTGGCCCAGGGCCGCACCCGGGTGCACGGTGCCGACGCGATGTCCGGCGACCACGTCCACGTGGCCGACTTCTCGTCCGTCCGCAAGGCGGGCACCGGTTACACGCTCGCGGTCGGAGACCAGGTCAGCCTGCCGTTCGATATCGGCGACGACCTGTACGACGACCTGCGCAGGGACGCTCTGGCGTACTTCTACCACAACCGCAGCGGCATCCCGATCGAGGCCGCGTACGTCGGCGACGCCTACGCCAGACCGGCCGGGCACCTCGGCGTCGCGCCGAACCAGGGAGACACCCGCGTCCCGTGCCTGCCGGGCACCTGCGACCACACGCTGGACGTGCGCGGAGGCTGGTACGACGCGGGCGACCACGGCAAGTACGTGGTGAACGGCGCCCTCGCCGCCTGGCAGCTCATGGACCTCTACGAGCGCTCGCGCGGGCAGGGCGATCGAGAGGGGACGCGCGACGGCCTGCTGCGTATCCCCGAGGCCGGCAACGGCGTCCCGGACGTGCTCGACGAGGCGCGCTGGGAGGTGGAGTTCCTGCTCCGCATGCAGGTGCCCGCCAGCGGCCTGGTCCACCACAAGGCGCACGACGCCGCGTGGACCGGGCACCCGACGATCCCGCACCTGGACGCCCAGCCGCGCCACCTCTACCCGCCCTCCACCGCCGCGACGCTCAACCTGGCCGCCGCGGGGGCCCAGTGCGCCCGGATCTGGAAGGTATGGGACCGCGCGTTCGCCCGGCGTTGCCTCGAGGCCGCCGAGACCGCTTGGCGGGCGGCCCGTGCGCATCCCGGCCTCTACGCCCCGCCCGGAGGCGAGGGCGGGGGCGCCTACGACGACACCGACGTCTCCGACGAGTTCTCCTGGGCCGCCGCCGAACTGTACGCGACCACCGGCAAGCGCTCCTATCTGCCCTTCGTCACCACGAAGCTGACCGCCGACGGGTTCTCCTGGCAGTCGACCGGCGCGCTGGCCGACCTGACCGTCGCCCGGCTGCCCGGCCGTTTCCCGGCCGCCATGTTCGCCGCCGCGCGCAAGCGGGTGCTGTCCGTCGCCGACGGCTACGTGCGCGACACGTACACCCAGGGCTACGCCAACCCCTACCTGCCGGCCGACGGAAAGTACGTCTGGGGCTCGGCCAGCGCCACGACCAACAGCGCAGTGATCATGGCCACGGCCTACGACCTCACTCGCGGCCGCCGCTACCGCGAAGCGGTCCTGGAGTCGATGGACTACCTGCTCGGGCGCAACGCGCTCAACCAGTCCTACATCACCGGATACGGAGAGCGGGCCGGCCGCAACCAGCACCACCGGTTCTGGGCCCACCAGATCGACGCGAGCCTTCCCATCCCCGCCCCGGGTTCCCTGGCCGGGGGTCCGAATTCCGGTCTCCAGGACCCGGTCGCCCAGCGCAACCTCGCCGGCTGTGCACCGGCCAAGTGCTACATCGACGACATCGGCTCCTGGTCCACCAACGAGGTGGCGATCAACTGGAACTCGTCCCTTGCCTGGATCGCCGCTTTCACCGACTCCCTGTGACAGGGGATCCCGAAGAAAGGAAGCAGTACATGCGAGTATTAACCCGGTTGGCCGCGGTCACGGCCGCGACCGTGACCGCCCTGTCGGTGGCCGTCGCCACACCCGCCTCCGCCGCGACCGAACTGGTGGTCAACGGCACCTTCGGCACCGGCACCGCGCCGTGGTGGAGCTCGTCCAACACCTCCATGGCGGTGGACACCGGGAGGCTGCGCGTCAACGTCGCCGGTGGCACGGCCAACCCGTGGGACGCCATGGTGGCTCAGAACAACATCACCCTGACCAGCGGTAAGGCTTATACGCTGTCGTTCGACGCCGTCGCCTCCGCCTCGGTCAGCGCGGTCACCACCGTGCAACTGGCCGACAGCCCGTACACCAACACCCTGACGAGGACGATCGCGCTCACCACGACGAGCAAGCGCTTCAGCTTCCCCTTCACCTCCAGCCTGAGCACGGCGGCCGGTCAGGTGTCGTTCCAACTCGGTAAGAACGCCGCGCACACCGTCCACCTCGACAACGTCTCCCTCACCGAGGCGACGACGCCGGGGTCCGGGCCGATCGGCATGACGAGCGGCTTCTATGTCGACCCCAACTCCAACCCCGCGGTCTGGGCGCGCAACAACGCCGGCGACTCCCGCGCGGCCCGCGTCCAGTCCTCGATCGCCTCCAAGCCGATGGCCCGGTGGTTCGGCAGCTGGAGCGGCGACATCACCGCCTCCGTCTCCAGCTTCGTCGGCGCCGCCGACAGCGCCGACAAGCTGCCGATCCTGGTCGCATACAACATCCCCGGCCGCGACGCGTGCGGCGGTCACTCCGGTGGCGGCGCCGGCAGCGAGGCGGCGTACAAGACGTGGATCTCCGCGTTCGCCTCCGGCATCGGCGACCGGCCTGCGGTCGTCGTCATCGAGCCCGACTCCCTCGGGGACTTCGACTGCATGAGCGAGACGGCCCGGCAGGAACGTATCCGCATGCTGACCTACGCCACGGAACAGTTCCGCGGCAAGGCCGCCAACGCCTGGGCCTACCTCGACGCCGGGAACGCCGGCTGGACCGCACCGGCGACCATGGCCTCCCGGCTGCGGAGCGTGGGCGTGGCCAACGTCCGCGGCTTCTCGGTCAACGTCTCCAACTACTACACGACCGGCCAGTCGTCCACGTACGGCGACGCGATCAACTCCGCGCTCGGCGGCACCGCCAAGTTCGTGATCGACACCAGCCGCAACGGCAACGGCTCCAACGGGGAATGGTGCAACCCGTCGGGTCGCAGGCTCGGCGCCACGACGCAGGTCGGCGGCGGCGCCGAGATGCTGCTCTGGGTCAAGGTCCCGGGCGACTCGGACGGCAACTGCGGCATCGCGCCGAACGTGCCCGCCGGAACGTTCAGCCCGGACCTCGCCATACGGCTGATCGACGGCACGTGACCTAGACCCGAGCTCTGAGAGAAGCAGGCCCGGCGTCACACGTGGCGCCGGGCCACCTGTCAAGATCCGGGGAAGCGCGGAGACCGCCAGGTCAACGCCGCCCCGTACCGCATCGTCCCGTGCCGTACATCAGGTACGGCGCAGCTCGAACGCCCGCATCGCCCCCTCCGCCGCCGGCCGCGGCGCGAACCGGATGCCGCCGTCGCCAGGGTGTTCGTGCCGGTGGTCGAAGCCGCCCCCGTAGATCTCCGCCGGGACGCCTTCGGGGAAGGCCGCGCAGTAGGGGACGTACCGGCCGGCCACCTGCGGATCAACCCGTTGCCGGAGCCTCGCGCACGCGTCGCAGATCGCGGGCCGCCGCCGCGTCACAGCCCCTCCTCGTAGACCTCGGCCGCCGCCTCGCCGGTGTACATGGAGTCGAACTCGACGAGCCCGCCGTCGGCCCGCCGCACCAGGACCGGTCCCAGCCCGGCGTACGTGGTGCCGGGGTCGCCCGTCTCGACGAACTCCGCCGTGGTGATCGTGAAGAACCACCCGTACGGCCGCTCCACCGTCACCGCGTCGTGCACGACCAGCCCCTCACCCACCGCGCTCAGCTCGTCCGCGATGTACGCGCGCACGACCTGCTCGGCCCTCTCCTTGCCGATCATGATGATGATCCGTCCTTTCTCAGCGGGTCTGGAAGAAGTCGTACTCGCGGTATCTGCCCTCCATGGGGTGCCGGTCCGGGTACACCCGCTGATGCTGGCCGTCCGCGTAGTAGATGCGGCCGTTGACGTTGAGGACGTTACACACGTGCCCGATGCCGGAGCCGCTGTAGCCGACCACCACGCCGCGCGATCCCGGCCCCTCGTTGAGCAGGATCTTCGCCACCTTCTTGAGGCTGCTGAGCCGCATGTGCTTCTCGATCGCCCGCCTGCCCATCGTGGTGCGGATGACCGGGACCGGCGCGGCGTTCAGCGGCCCGGCCACGGCCGGCTTGCCGCGCAGGATGTCGTCGATGGCCAGGCTGGTCTCGGGGCAGTTCCTGTTGTGCCCGGTCGGGTTGACCTTGTTGAGGATCGTGAGCAGGTCGCCGAACCTGATCTGCCTGGAGCCGAGGTCGTCGATGAACTTCCGCAACTCCCCGTACGCCTTCCGCATGGCCTCCTTGTGCTCTTCGCTGAGCGGCTGGGCGGCGTTGTCGTAGTCTTCCACCCGTTGCGGGCGCAGCCCGGCGAGCGGCACCTTGACCCGGCGCTCGACATTGACCTTGCCGAAGTCGTCGTGGTCGGAGATCGGCGGCTCGTATCCCTTCGTCCCGCTCTGGCCGGCGGCACCGGTGCCCTTCAGGTCGTCCGGCTCCAGGTCGAAGTCGTAGAGCAGGATCTCGCTGATGTAGCCGATACCGGTGCTGGTGTCGTCTCTCTCGCGGAAGGCCATCCAGTCGTCCATCTCGGCCGCGCCCTTGAACTTGTACCACGACGTCCGGTCGGCGTCGGCCAGGCCGTGGCGGCGGACGAACGCCTGTGCGTTGTCGATGGCGTCCTGGAACGCGTCCGCGTCCTGGTCGCGGTCGGCGGCCGTGTACTCGTGGGCGAGACGGTCGGCCTCCCGCATGACGTCCTTCCAGTGGCGCCGGTCGGCCTGGGAGTCGTACAGGTTCTCGGCCTGGTAGGTGGTCTCCGCCGGCTGGCCGCTCTGGCCACTCTGGCCCGCGGGCCGGGATGTCCGTGCCATCGACTGCTCACCGGCCGGGCCGGCCAGGCCGTTCTGGCGGGCGGCCCAGACGATGCCGTCGCGTACGTACGGCGAACGCGCCTGGAACGTGTCCAGCAGCCACTGGGTACCGTTGCGGCCCCAGGTGCTCGCGATGCGCTGCAGGATCTTGCCCGCCTGGCGTTCGGCGTCCTCGTCCCGATAGCGGGATTCGCTCATCCGCCTGTCCATGGCCCGCAGCGCCCACAGGTCCGGATCCGCTTCCGGGTCGTCGGAGGGGCCGCGCCTGCGGGCATAGACCTCCTCACGGGGGCGCGCCGTCAGCGCGGTGTCCTGTGCCGGGGGCGCCTGCGTGGTGTGCAGCCGATCGATCAGCTCACCGATCGCCCTGGCCAGGGGGCGCGGGGCCGCCGAGGCCCGGTACTCGGTGAACGCCTCCGCGATCAGGTCGCGGGGGGTGGTGGCGCCGTACGTGGACAGGCGGGACTCGACAGCGGTCACGGTCTCTTGGTCGTGCACGCCTGTGACGTCGTACGGGCGGCCCAGCGCGGCCGAGACGGTGGCGTTCAGAGCGGTGCGCGCGCCGGGGTCGCCGATGATGCGGTCGGCGATGTGCTCGCCCACCTCGTGGAACAGCACCCCGCGCACCGACCCGCCGCCCGGCACCGTCCATCCGGTCGCCTCCTCCACCCGCCCGGCCTCCACCTGCTCGGTCATGGCGATGGGGTTCAGGTGGATGCCCCGCTCGCCACCGTCCATGACCGCGTAGGCCACCAGGTCCGGCTGGGTCGCGAAGTTGCCGTGGGGGTCGGTGGTGCTGACGGTGCCAAGGGCGCGCGTCAGGTCCGGATAGTCCCGGGCCAACTCCCGCAACGCCTGCTCGATCTCGCTCGCCGCCTCCGGCTCAAGCCCCTTGAGAGCCGGTACGGACGGGGTGCCCGCCGCCCCACTGAGCGCCAGAGCCAGCGCCTCTTTGGACGGCACCAACTCCCCGACCCCGACATCCACCCCGGCCACGTTCGGGGCACCGGAAGCCGTTGGCGCAGAGGCGGCAGCGGTTGTCCCGGTGGCGAGGGTGGCCGCGGTGGCGGGGGCGCTCGTCCCGACAGCGGTGGTGGGGGCGCTTGTCGCGGCAGTGGTGGCGGGGCCGCTTGTCGCGGCAGCGGCGGGCGTCGCCGGCACAGAGGCGGCAGCGGCCGAGGGAGCGAGCCCAGCCCCTGGCGTGGCCTGGGCGGGCCCACCCACTCCACCCGCCCCGGCGGCCGGGGCGCCGGGAGCCGCACCGAGCGGACCGGCCTGCGCCGATGAGCTCCCCGGCTGGGCGCTCGGCCCCGCCCCTTCCGGTGCCACACCAGCCTGCGCGGCGCCACCGGACGCGGCACCCGGTGCCGTACCGGCCTGCGCCGTCGTACCGGCCTGCGCCGTCGTACCGGCCTGCGCCGTCCCGCCGGACGCAGGGCTCGGTGCCGAGCCTTGCGGGGTCGCGGCCGCCTGAAGGCTGGAGGCGATGCTCGGGGGTGCTCCCTTTGGTGTGCTCCCCGTCTGGGCCGGCGCGGTGAGGGTGCCGGTCGGGGCTGGGGTGGGGCCGCCGGGCTGGGGGATGCCCGTTGGGCCGGTTCCGTGCGCGTTGCCGGCCGGGGCAGGTGTGGTGTTCTGGGGGCTCCCGCTCTGGCCGCTGCCGGTGGCGGCGGGTGTGGGGTCTTGGGCGAGGGCGGTGGATTCCGCGCGGGCGAGGGCCGTGGCCGGGTTGGCGAGGGCGGACAGGACGTCGGTGCTGAGAGGGCTGATGGTGCCCACCCGGCCGGCGCCGGCCGCCATGCTGCCCACCAGCCCTTCCACGGTGGGGAGCTGCCAGGTGCCGTACACGACGCCGTTGGCGATCATTCCGGCCGGGGCCGAGACGAGCGCGTTGGTGGCGGCCGCGCTCGCGGCCTTGGTGGGGTACCGCATGAGGACGTTCGCGATCCCGCCGGCGTCCCCCGCCGCGGTGTCGAGGTGGCGCAGGCCGGGGAGGCCGGAGACGTACTTGGAGACCCCGGGCGCGATCCGGGACGCCAGCAGGGCGCCGGTCGCGTCGCCGAGGACGTTCGCGGCCGTCATGCGGGTGTCCCAGCTCGTACGCGTCCCGAGCTCCATCTGCCGCCGCTGGGCGAGCCCGTCCATGAGCAGGCCCTCGCCCACCTCCTCCGGCAGTTCGCGCAGCATGTGGCTGGTGACCGCCCTGGCCAGGAGTCCCTGGCCGAGTCGCCGCCCGCCGAACTGCGCCGTCTGGACGGCGGCGAGCCTCGGCGCGACGGCCGTGAGCCCGCGCCCCGCGCCCGCCACCCGTTCCAGAGAGCCGAACACCTGGTTGAGGAAGGTACGTAGCCGCTGCGCGTAAGCGGCGAGCAGGGGAGTGGTCGCTCCCGCGGTGAGGAAGCTCGCCATGACCCCGACGGCGGCCGCGCTGACCGTGATCCAGTAGCCGACGTTGATGGACAGCTTGCCGTACTGCGTGGCGCGCGCGAAGGAGTCCTGCTGCAGCGCGTACGCCCGCGCGGCGCGCGCCATCCCCGCCAGTCCCGTCTCGCCCGACACGAGCTCGTCGGTGTGCTCGCGGAAGGCGTCGGCCGACGCGCCCGACCACCCGTCCAGCATCGTGGCCCGCGAGCTCACGTCCTGCCCGGCCAGGGCCGCCCGCGACAGGTCGTCGAAGGCCACGGCCAGCTCGGCCAGGCCCTTCTCGCTGCCCTCCGGCCACATCTGCCCGGCCGCCACCAGCGAGATCAGGACGTCCACCCACTCGGGCGCGCCCTCGCCCCAGGCCGGCGTGACGTCGGTCGCGTAGCCGCCGCTGCCGATCGTGTCGTCGGCGCCGCCAGGGTGATCGGTGACCGGTGTGCTGCGGTTGGGCTCCGCCCCCGCGTGGACGCTCACGCCCGATCGCCTCTCGGCGCGGAGGCGGCCTCGCTCGTGGTCTCCACGGTCTGCCGTACGCCTTCGCCGGCGGCCTCGTGGTTCCTTGTGAGCTGCCCGGCCCAGGCGATGAGGGTGTCGGGCCCTCCTTCGGCCGAGTAGGCCCGGTAGAACTCCCGCCCGGCCGAGTCACCGCCCCAGGGGGCGGCGGCGTTCAGCCGTTCGATGCGGGCAGTGGCGTCGCGCAGGGCGTCACCGAGTCCGGCGGCGTGGCCCTGCCAGCCCTTGAGCCCGGCTTCGACCTGAGACCGCTCCATGCGTACGTGCTCGGCCATCCGCTACCCGATCTCGCGCAGCCGGTCGTCCAGGTGTCCCAGCACGCTGTCGAGGTCGCCGTCGAGGTGGGCCCGCATCTGCTCCGGCGGGACGAGGGGCGCGAACATCCGCACGATCTCCTCCTGGGCCATCGCGGCGGCCTGCTGCACGGTTGCGGTGATGAGGATGGCCAGCCTGCCGCTGTCCCGCAGGCGGGAGACGCGGGGGTCGAGGTCGAGCCGGATCAGGTCGCCACGGGCGCCGACGGTGGCGGTGACGAGGCCGTCGGGCGAGCTGTGGGTGACCTGCAGGGCTCGGGCGCGCTGGTGCAGTTCCAGGGATTGATCCTGCAGTCGCAAGAAATTGTCACGCAATTGGTTCGCGTATTCATGCAACTGGTCAGCGTTCATTTCTCGCACCGTAATGGGGGCCAGCCGGCTCGTTCCCTCATTTCAGGATTCGTCGAAGTGACCCGGCCCGCCTCGGCCTCGGCCTGCCGGGCGCCGTCGGTGCCGGGTTTCGACGTCGTCCGGACGGATGTCCGAAGTCCTGTGCACGACTACTCAGGTCGGCCCGGGACTCCCCGGGCTACGGCCGACCACCCCCTTCGCAGTTCGACGGCTTGCGGGAAGACACTCACGCGCTGCAGAGCGCTCTCCGCCCTTCACGCGGGCAGCGCATGGCGACTGGAACGTCGTGTGGGAGAGCCGGTGTCCCCGGTGATCGGCAACGTGGTGAGTCAGCTGTAAGTCAGCACGTCTGGACATGCATATGTGAACTAAGACGCCAAATTTTCGCGAAGACGGCATGCCTTCCGTGCTGGCACACCCAACTGGACGACGTCTACGCGCACGCCATCGAGGTGGCCGACCGCATCGGCGCGTGGGAGGACAAGGCACAGCTCCGCAGCTTCCTCAGCTGGGTCTATCGAGACCAGGCCCGCCACGACGCCGCGATCGCGCAGTTGAAGACGGCGCTCACCGACTGGGACCGCGCCGGCCTGCCCCGGCGCAAGGCCGGGACGTTCAACAATCTCGGCGTCATCCACACACTCGTGGGCCGTCTCGACGAGGCACTCGGCTACTTCGAGTCCGCGTTGAAGCTCAACAGCGACGCCGGACGCCCTGGGGCCGCGGCCTCGATCCGCAACAACCGGATACACGTCTACTACCGTCAGGGACGCTTCGACGAAGCGATCGCGGACGCCCGCCGATCGGTGGAGCTGTGGCAGAAGCTGGACCCGCGCGTCGGTACGGGCGCAGCGCACGAATCGCTGGGAGACGCCTACCGCCACGCCGGCCGCCTGACCGAGGCAATGGAAAGCTACACGACGGCCGTGCGGCTGCTCCGCGAATCGGGATACCGCCTGAAGGAGGCCGGGTGCCGCTGGAGGCTCGGCACCACGCTGCACGACCTCGGACGGCACGGCGAAGCGCGGAAACAGTGGGAGGACTCCGTCCGCCTCCTGCGCGAGGCCCGGATGTTCACGCCCCGGGAGGCGACCGAGATCCTCGCCCGGCCCGTACCGGAAACACCCCAGCCGATCAAGAACATGCTCTGACCGGCAAGGACGTCGCCTACCAGCCGGTCGCCCCCAACGCCTACGCCGCCATGCTGATCGGTGCGGGCCCGCCCGAGGAATACGCCCAGATCATGGCGGTCTCGGGCAATTTCGTCACATGCGGTCAGCCGTCGGACGGCATCATGAGCAAGGTTCGACCCGTCAACGTCCTCGAACTCGAGCACGACAACGCCGTCCGGCCGCCGATCAGCCGACTGACATGACTGGAGCGCGGTGACTACCCTACGTAATGGCAGGCAGCCGCGATGGCGTCCGGATCTGACGAGGGCTGGGCGTTGCCGGAACGGCGACGTCGTACATCAAAGAGCGAGTTTCATCCGCGGGGCCGAGGTCGTCGTGAAGCCCAGTTTCTCGTAGAGGCGCCGCCCTTCCGGCGTGGCGCTCAGGTCGACGCGGTCGGCGTCGATCGACCGGGCCCAGTCGAGCACGTCGAGGACGAGCCTCGTTCCGTAGCCTCGGCCGCGGTGCCCGGGCAAGGTGATGACGTTCGCGAGTCGCACGGTGCGCCCCTTGGCGCACTGGGGGTTCGGCACGCCGAGTTCGAGGGTGCCGATCGCCGTGGCGACGATCGCATCGCCGACCTCGATCACGGGGAAACGGACGCTACTCGGATCGTCAACGGAGCGGCCGAACCACTCGGCTGCGTGGCTTCTCCACGGATCCTCCCGCGCCGCGTTGTCTTCGTCGAACAACAGCGCCCACAGGTTGAGCAACTCGACGCCATCGTGGGTGGTCGCGGTACGCAGGCGCCCATTGTCCATCGTTGTCACGCCGCCATGCTGGCACAGGTCCCATCCTGGTGCGCCCCACCTTCCGATCAGCCGCCCCCTGCCCGTCACCGCACCGGCATGGCGGACGGACCTGCGGGCGGACCGTCCTTCTTGAGGCACCGGCGGCGTCGGCCTGGGCCACGCGGCCGGGCCGGCGCGTGCTCCGCGGGCGGGCTCGATATTCGCCGGCAGTTCACCGTGTGGTGACGGGCGGTTCTCATCTGATTGATCATTCTCGCCCAGAGTCGTCGCCGCGAATCAACCACATCTGACGAGAGCGATACCGCGTGACTTTGCGAACCGACTCCCCAGGCGATGGCACGAGCGGCGACTCCAGGCTCGGAGACGATTGGCCCGGGCTCGGCGCCGAGGTCAGGGACGGTGTCGAGGTCGATCGCAAGGCGTTGCGCGAAACGGCCGTACGCATGGTGGTAGACCTCAACGAGGTCGACATTCCCGAGTGGTGGCATGGGCCGGGGTTCAACGCCGGCGACTGGGGCCGGGCCAACGACGTTTCCAAGATCTTCCGAGGATTCAGCGATGCCTTGTACGGCATCACCAGCGACGCGGCGGTGGAGTGCGTCGTCGCCGCCTGCGGAGTCGCCACCGCCGGCAAGAACTACGACATCGCCGAAGAGAACGACTGGCTGACGAGGCAGTCGTTCTGGAACCGGCGTGGTGCCCCCATCGACACTGTCAGCCAGTTTTCGCAGACGCCGAGAAGTAGCTGGAGCAGCGACGACAAGGGTTACGCCGTCAGCAGTCAATATCCGTCCGGATATATCGTGGTCGACTGGAGCGACATCGAACTGCGCCATGACTACGGCGGTCTCGGCAAGGAACAGATCAGGGACCTCCTGATGACGGGCGACGAACAGTCGATGAGAAACTTCTCCAAGGTCATGAAAGCCATTTCCGATGACCTGGACACGATGGCCGGCAGGCTGCGGTCGCATGCGAACGACATCAGTTACCAATGGGCCGGCGCGGCGGCGGAGAAGGCGCAAAAGTCGTTGAAAGCCATCCATGACACGGTGTATCCGCTGGCCGAGGTCTACAACGTGATCGGCTCGCTGGCCCGGACATGTGCCGATGACATCGTGGCGCCGGCCAAGGCGCGCTTCGATCACGCGGTGGCCGACGAAAACTGGTTCACCGACATTTTCCAGGATGACGACGACAGCACCGCCCGTGAGTATTTGAAAAAGGTCGACCAGCAATTCTGCGACGAAGTGCTCCCGCGGTTCCCGCAGTCCGCCCAGCTCGGCCTGCCGGGCCTGATCCGGCCAGAGGATCGGCGTCCCTACTTCAATTAATGGCCGTCGGGCGGATGTCTCGACGGTGAACGATCATGAACAATCGCAGGTTGAAAAGGTCGGTGTCATGAACGGCTTGGCCTAGTTATCGACCCGCCCGAAAACGCCTATATGGTTAGGTCCCGACGTTCGGGCCGGCGTACAGCTTGCCGCGAAATATGACAAATGCGACGTCGGGGAGATATTGGTGAGTGTCGAGGCCCTCCGCGAACAACAGGCGATCCGCCGGACCACCGAGCACCTGGTTCAGGTCTTCGCCGGCACCCATTCCGCCGAGCACGTCGAGAGGGTGATGCAGGCGGCCTATCGCCGCTTCGACGGCTTTCCTGTCCGGGATTTCATCCCTGTCCTGGCCGAACGCCTGGCGCGTGGCGAGCTGGCGGTACGGGTGGAAACGAACGTACCCGTCGAGGTCGCAACACCAGAAGAGCGGCCCGAGCCCGTCCCGGTCGCGAGGAAGATGCCCGGCCGCAAGGTGCTGATCCCGGCCGGGCTGGCCGTCGCGGTCGCCGTCGTCGCCACCGTGGTGGTCGTGAACCTCGGGCAGGAGGAGCCCCCGGCGCCGCCGCCTCTCGCGACCGTGCGTGGTGTGATCGGCTCAGAGAAGAAGGCGTTCTTCGAGGACCCGCAGGTGGTGCGGGCCTTCGCCGGCAAGGGCGTGAAGGTCGAGATCGAGACGGCAGGCTCCCGCCAGATCGCCACGTCGACGGACCTCGGCGGTTACGACTTCGCGTTCCCGTCGAGCGCGCCTGCGGGCGAGTACATCCAGCGCCTCCGCAAGGTCGGCACGAAGTACACGCCGTTCTCCTCGCCCATGGCGATCGCGACGTTCCAGCCGATCGCGGACCTGCTCACCAAGGCGGGCGTCGTGAAGCAGGACGCCGTCCCGGCCTTCAGAATCGGCCGCCACCTCGAACTGGTCACCACGGACACGAAGTGGGACCAGCTCGCGGGCAACTCCGTCTATCCCGTCGACAAGAACATCCTGATCTCCACGACGGACCCGCGCACGTCGAACTCCGCCGCCATGTACCTGGCGATCAACAGCTATGTCGCGAACGGCGGCAAGGTCGTGCACGGCGCCTCCGAAGAGAAGACCGTGCTGCCCCTGGTGACGCGGCTCTTCACCGGCCAGGGTTACACCGACAACACCTCCGAGGGCCCGTTCAACGAATACCTCACGGTGGGCATGGGCCCGTCGCCGATGGTGTGGATCTACGAGTCGCAGTTCATCGACGCCGCCACGCAAGGGCGGCTCAAGCCCGGAATGGTGCTGATGTACCCGTCGCCGACCGTGCTGTCGAAGCACACGCTGGTGCCGCTCAACGCGGACGGTGACCGCGTCGGACGCCTGCTCAGCACCGACCCGCAACTGCAGCGGCTGGCCGCCGAGCACGGGTTCCGCTCCGGCGACACCGGCCGCTTCGCCCAGGTCGCCGCCGACCACAAGGTACGCGTCGCGGCCGACCTCATCGACGTGGTCGACATTCCTTCCTACGACACCCTGGAGAACCTGCTCGACGGTGTCGCCAAATCGTACGGCTGACCTGGTCAGCTCGTGACGCCGAGCTGTGCACGTACCCGGAGGAGAAGCTCCTGCGGGAGCGGGGCGTAGCCGTACAGAGGAAGGTAGGACTGGCCGGCGTCGCTCGCGGTGTAGGTCAGGAAGGTCCGTACGAGCGGGTCGGAGTTGTTGGAGCAGGTGATTTCGTACGTGACCAGAATGATGGGGTAGGCGCCCTTGGCCTTGGTCAGGTAGTCGAACTTCACCACCAGATCATCGTTCTCGCCGGCCCTCCGGGCGCCGTCCAGCGCCTCGGTGGCACTCTCGGGTGAGAGCGCGACGAACCGGCCGGCGGCGTTGCGCACCTTGGCGGTGCGCAGGCGGGCATTGCTGGCGAACCCGTATTCGACGTACCCGATGGACCCCTCGACGTACTGGACGAGCTGGGTGACCCCATCGGAACCCGCGACGCCCCGCCCGGCGTCGGTCCATTTTCTGGACGGGGGGTGCGGCCAGCGGCCCGCCGCCTGGAGGTAGGAGGTGAAGTTGTGGGTGGTGCCTGAGTCGTCGGAGCGGTGGATGGGCCGGATGCGGCTGGGCGGCAGCCGCACGCCGACGTTGTCGGCGGCGATCTCCCGGGCGTCCCACCTGGTGATCCGCCCGCTGAAGATGGCGGTGAGGGTGGTGGGCGAAAGTCTCAGATCCGGTACGGACGGCAGGTTGTACGGCAGCGCGATGGGGCCGACCACCATGGGCAGGTGCACCGCCCTGGCGCCGCAGCGCCTGTCCGCCAGCACCTGTTCCCGCGGTTGCAGCGCGACATCGGAACCGGCGAACGCGGTGGTGCCGGCAAGGAAATCGCGAATGCCGGCTCCTGACCCGTTGGCCCGGTAGTCCACGCGAAGATCGGGATGGGTCCGATGAAACTCGGCACGCCACGCGTCCATCGCGCCCTTCTGCGCGGTCGAACCCGAGCCGGAGATCGACGCGGACGCCCGCGTCCTCACAGGCGCATCGTCGCGCGTCAGTATCGCTATCCCGCACAAGCCAACAATGCAGGCGGCCAAGATGAGGGCGGCGAGCAGGGCCGGCCAGGCGGCCCACCTCAGGTTTGCCATCTCATCAAGACTATG
The DNA here is from genome assembly GCF_900108335.1 of Nonomuraea solani. GTDB lineage: Bacteria > Actinomycetota > Actinomycetes > Streptosporangiales > Streptosporangiaceae > Nonomuraea > Nonomuraea solani. Next base: position 254,357 of record NZ_FNVT01000009.1, on the reverse strand, counting down.
AAGAGGTCGTTTCCGGTCACGTTGATCAACCGTCAAGCTACGGACATTAATGAGTCATCAAGCCCCCATGCCGGTGGCTGTCCTGATTCCCGCAGGCGGTCCAGGCCGGCGACCGCCATCGGGTCACAAGAAGGCCGCCGCCACGACCCTCGCGGCGGCGGTGCCCACCTCTGGCCAAGATCGTCAACGCCCGTGGGCAAACACGTGTTGGCCTACACTGGCCGGCGTGAGACGATCGTCCGAGGACACCAAGGCCGCGATCCTGCGGGCCGCCCGCGAGCACTTCGCCGCCGATGGCTACGACCGCGCCACCATCCGGGCCATCGCCGCCACCGCGGGCATCGACCCGTCGATGGTGATGCGCTACTTCGGCAGCAAGCAACAGTTGTTCGCCACCGCCGCGGACTTCGACCTGCGCCTGCCCGACGTCACCGGGTTGCCCCACGACCAGGTCGGGCACGCGCTGGCCGCGCATCTGGTCGACCGGTGGGGCGACGGTGACGTGCTGGCGATCCTGCTGCGTACGGCGGTGACCAACGATCAGGCCGCCGAGCGGATGCGCGCCATCTTCGCCGACCAGCTCACCCCTCTGGTCGTCAAGCTCACCGGCGACCCGGCCCAGGCGCACACCCGGGCCGGGCTGGTCGCCACTCAGGCGCTCGGCTTCGCCCTCTGCCGGTACGTGCTCCGCCTGCCGCCGGTCGTCGCGCTGAGCCGTGACGAGATCATCGAGTGGCTCGGCCCGACCCTGCGGCGCTACCTGATCGGCTCCTGACGGCGGTTCCCCGGGTGACAGAGGGCGTGCGCACGATGCCAACGCCTGTTGACATCGTGCAGCGCGCCGTCTTAACGTTTGCCTACAAGCGTTGACCAACAAGCGTTGGCAAGCTCTGAGGGGGATGCCATGTCACCCACTGTCACCAACACCGACGTCCTGGTCGTGGGCGCGGGCCCGACCGGGTTGCTGCTGGCCGGCGATCTGGCCGAGGCGGGTCTGTCGGTCGTGCTCGCCGAGCGCCGCCCGCACAAGGTCAGCAATCTGTCCCGGGCGCTGGTCGTGCACGCCCGGGTCCTGGAGCAGTTCGACGCCCGCGGCATCGCCGACGAGGTCGTGGCGGGCGGGCACCCCATCGACCGGCTGGCGCTGTTCGAGGCGGCCCGGCTCGACCCCTCGCGGCTGCCCACCCGCTACCCGTTCGTCCTGTTCACCCCGCAGTACGAGGTGGAGAAGGTGCTGGAGCGCCGGGCCCGGGAGGCCGGGGTCGCCTTCGCGTACGAGACCAAGGTCGTCGCGGTGGAGCAGGACGCGGACGGCGTCACGGCCCGCACGAGGGACAAGGACGGGCGGCCGGGCGCCACGTTCCGCGCGTCCTACCTGGTCGGCGCCGACGGGGTGCACAGCTCGGTCCGGCCCGCGATCGGCCAGCCCTTCCCCGGCGACACGATCCTCAGCTCGCTGATCCTGGCCGACGTCAGGCTCGGCAAGGCGCCCGACCGGCCCTTCGTCGTGAACGCCGTCCCGGACGGGTTCGCGCTGCTCACCGAGATGGGCGACGGCCTGTACCGGGTGACCGGCTGGAACCGGCGCCACCAGCTTCCCGACGACGCGCCGCTGGAGGCGGAGGAGATCAGGGAACTGCTCAGGATGAACTTCGGCACCGACTACGGCATCACCGACATCCCTTGGAAGTCCCGGTTCCACAGCGACGAGCGGCAGGCTCCCGCGTACCGCGTCGGGCGGGTGTTCCTCGCCGGTGACGCCGCGCACGTGCACTCCCCGGCCGGCGCCATGGGCATGAACACCGGGCTCCAGGACGCCGCCAATCTGAGCTGGAAGCTGGTGGCCGTGCTGCGCGACGGCGCCGGAGACCGGTTACTGGACACCTACCAGGCCGAACGGCACGCGGTCGGCAAGCTGGTGCTGCGGATGAGCGGGACGCTGGTGCGAGCCGCCTTGCTACGCGGGTTCGCCACCCGGCTGCTGCGCCGCGTGGCCGGGATGGTCGTCAGCGACTTCCGCCCGCTGGCCGACAAGGCGGCGTCCATGATCACCGGGATCGGCATCGCCCACAAGGCCCCGCGCGGTGCGCACAGGCTGACCGGACGGCGCGCCCCCGACGTGAAACTGGCCGAGGGGCGCCTGAACGAGCTCCAGCGCGGCGGCAGGTTCGTGCTGATCACACCGGCCGGTCAGGACGCGGACGTGCCCGGCCACGTCGTCCACGCGCACTGGGCCGGCTCCCGGCGCACCACGGCCCTCGTCCGTCCCGACGGCTACTTCGCCTGGGCGACCGACCGCCCCGACGCGGAGAGCCTCCGCGCCACCCTGGCCACCTGGGCGGGCACCGCGACCCCATCGGCCTGAAGGCCGTACGGTCCCTTGGCCCTTCGGCATATCTCGCGTCTGAGAGAGTGGTCGGATGCGGATCGCGTTGCTGGGGCCGGTGCGCGTCTTCGACGACCACGCGCATCGGGTCGTGGTCGGCGGCGCGCGGTTACGCGTGCTCGTGGCCCGGCTGGCGCTGGACGCCGGCCGGGTGGTGACCTCCGACGCGCTCATCGACGACCTGTGGGACTCCGAGCCGCCCGCCGACTCGGCCAACGCGTTGCAGGCCCTGGTGTCGCGGTTGCGCAAGGCGCTGCGTGGGGTGGCCGCCGTGGAGTCGGTTCCGGGCGGATACCGGCTGGCGGTGCGGGCCGAGGACGTGGACGCGCTCCACCTGGCGGAGCTGGCCGCCCGGGGCGGTCGTGAGCTGGAGGCCGGACGGGTGGAGGCCGCCGCGTCCTTGCTCGGCGAGGCGCGGAAGCTGTGGTCGGGCGAGGCGCTGGCCGACCTGCCGGACCTGCCGTTCGCCCGGTCCGCCGCCCTGCGGCTGAACGAGCTGCGCGTCCGCGTCGCCGAGGACTGGTTCGAGGCGGCGCTCCGGCTGGGCCGGCATGCCGAGGTGCTGGCCGAGCTGGAGGACATCGGGGCGCGGCATCCGCTGCGGGAGCGGCCGGCCGTGCTGCGGATGCGGGCGCTTTACGCGGCCGGGCGGCAGGCCGACGCGCTGACCGTCTACGAGCGGACGCGGGCGAGGCTGGCCGAGGAGCTGGGCGTCGACCCGTCGGCCGAGCTGCGGGAGACCCACCTGGCGGTGCTGCGCGGCGAGCTCGACGCGCCCACGCGGGCGGCGCCGGGGCGGCTGCCCGCGCGGCTGACCAGCTTCGTCGGGCGCGCGGACGAGCTGGGGCTGCTGGCCGCGCTGCTGGAGGAGTCGCGGCTGGTCACCATCGTCGGGCCGGGCGGGGCCGGCAAGACGCGGCTGGCGCTGGAGGCGGTGTCGCGGCACCGGGCCCACGAGCGCGGCCGGGTGTGGTTCGTACCGCTGGCCGGGGTGAGCTCGCCGGAACGGATGGCCGACGCGGTGCTCGGCGCGGTCAGCTCGCGGGACCTGAAGCCGCCCGGGCAGCGGGTGGCCGTGCAGCCGGCGGACCCGGTGGATCGGGTGGCGGAGCTGCTGAGCGTGGGTGAGGCGGTGCTGGTGCTCGACAACTGCGAGCATCTGGTGGACGCCGCGGCCGGCTTCGGGCGGCGGCTGCTGGATCGGCTGCCGTACCTGACGATCCTGGCGACCAGCAGGGAGGCGCTGGCGGTCACCGGCGAGGCGTTGTGCCCGCTCGGGCCGCTGGCCGAGCCGGCGGCGGCGCGGCTGTTCGCGGACCGGGCCAAGGCGGTACGGCCGGCCTTCGAGCTGGACACGGACACCGCGGAGCCGGTGGCGGAGATCTGCCGGCGGCTGGACGGGCTGCCGCTCGCGCTGGAGCTGGCGGCGGCCCGGCTGCGTTCGATGGGGGTCGACCAGATCGCCAAGCGGCTCGACGACCGCTTCCGGCTGCTCACCTCGGGCGACAGGGCCGCGCTGCCGCGCCAGCGGACCCTGGCCGCGGTGGTCGAATGGAGCTGGGAGCTGCTGAGCGAGCGGGAGCGGGCGCTGGCCCGGCGGATGTCGATCTTTCCGGCCGAGGTCGGGGGAGCGGCGGTGGAGGCGGTCTGCTCCGACGACGGGATGCTGCCGGTAGAGGAGGTCGTCTACGTGCTGGGCTCGCTGGTCGAGAAGTCGATCGTGCAGGGCGGCGAGCGCTACCGGATGCTGGAGACCGTACGCGTCTTCGCGGCCGAACGGCTGCGCCAGGCCGGCGAGTGGGAGGCGGTCTCCGCCCGGTTCGTGGAGTTCTTCCGGGGCCTGGTGGAGGAGCAGGAGCCGATACTGCTCACGGACGGGCAGGTCAAAGCCAAGGGCGTCTTCGAGGGCGAGTACGACAACCTGGTGTTCGCGCTGCGCGCGGCCATCGATGGCGGCGACGCCGATTCGGCCTGGCGGCTGCTCGGCCCGCTGTGGCTCTACTGGAACGCCCGCTTCGACGCCCGCTCCGAGGGATTCCTGGCCGAGGTGCTGGAGTTCGGCGACGCGCTGCCCGATCATGTCCGGGCCGCCTTCACCGCGATGCACCGGCTGGCCGGCAACAGCGGGTCGTTCCCCGAACCCGCCGTGGTGCGCGCGGTGATCGAGGACGTCTACCGTACCGACGCCATCGACCACTACCCGATGCTGTCCGTGATCGCGATCGCCCCCGCGTACCTCTTCGGCTTCGACGACCTGCTGGAGCGCGAGCTGCCCCGCGCGAAGAACCACCCGCACCCGTGGGCCAGGGCGGCCGCCTACTGGGTGGACGCCTACATCCGCGCCGACCGCGGCGACTGGCCGGGCGGGGCGGAGACGCTGGCCGCCACGCTGCGGGAGTTCGAAGGGGTGGGCGACCGGTACGGGCTGGCGATGACGCTGATGAGCATGGCGCGCGTCCACTCCGTCCAGGGCGAGTATGACGAGGCCGTCGCCGCCGCTGAGCGCGCCGTCGCCCTCGCCGCCGAGTTCAGCTCCAGCGAGGAGGTCATGTACCGCTCCTGGCTCGCCGGGCTGCGCGTCCGCGGCGGCGACCCGGACGGCGCCGCGCGGGACGTGGCGGCCGCCCGCGGGCGCGGGGTGGAGCGGGCCCAGCCGTACTCCGAAATCGAGCTGCTGCTGCGCCTGGCCGACCTGCACCGCCGCTCCGGCGAGCTGGACCGGGCCGGCCAGACGCTCGACCGGCTGGAGGCGTTCCTGCAGGAGATGTCGATTCCCGCGGAGATCACCGCGGCGCGCGTGGCCGCGGCCCGGACGGCCAATCTGCTGGCGGCCGGAGCGGCCGGGCCGGCGCGCGAACTGCTGCCCGCCGCCGTCGGCGCGGCCTTCGGCGGGCAGGATCCGGCCCTGGCCGCGGAGCAACTGGCCAGGCTGCTCCTGCTGGAGGGCGACCTGACCGGCGCGGCGACCGCGCTCGGGACGAGCCAGGCCATCCGCGGCGTGTTCGACCAGGGCGAGCCGGAGCTGCGCGAGCTGGTGACGGAGCTCACCGCCCGGCTCGGCGAGCGGGAATACCGCGCGGCCTACCGCCGCGGCGCGGAAACACCCAGGCAGGAGGCCCTGAACCGGCTGGCCGAGCTGGCCTGACAGAAGCGCGGGCGGCCTATCAGGTCGCTGTCAGGCCCGGTGGAGATCGTGGGTGGCGTTGGAACCATCCACCCTGAAGGAACCGTCATGACCATCACATCCGTGAACGTGACCGCGCGGTCGCTGGCACCGGATCTCGCCCGCGGCTTCATGTTGTTGCTGATCGCGCTGGCGCACGCGCCGGCCCTCGTCGCCGACTGGGACGCCGGGCCCGCCTGGCTGTCCGGCACCGCCAAGTTCGTCAAGTCGCTGGTCGCCGACAACCAGGCGCGCGCGATGTTCGTCTTCCTGTTCGGCTACGGGCTGGGGCAACTGGCCCGGCGGCAGACCGAGTGGACCTCGTTTCGACGGCTGCTGCGGCGCAGGGGCTTCTGGCTGACCGTCATCGGGTTCGCGAACACGGTGATCCTGGTGCCGATCGACATCGTCGCGGTGTACGGGCTGACGCTGCTGGCGATCGCGCCGATCGTGCGGGCCAGGGACTCGGTGCTGCTGTGGACGGCCGGCGTGACACTGATTCCGGCGACCCTGCTGCTGACCTGGCAGAGCGTGACCGCCTTGACCGCGGCCGCGGCCGGCACGCCGATCACCATGGCCGCGTACATGGAGCCCACGCTGGGCCTGCACCTGGTCGCGAGCATCCCGTCGTGGCCGGTCGAGACCGTGCTGGGCACGATCATGGTGGTGCCGGGCATGCTCGCCGGTCTCTGGGCCGCGCGCCGCAAGGTCCTGGACGAGCCGGAGCGCCACCTGACGCTGCTACGCCGCGTCGCGGTGATCTGCCTGGGCGCCGCCGTCGCCGGCCGGATTCCCGCCGCGCTGATGCTGGCCGGAGTGTGGCCGGTCACCTCCGCCCCGGTCACCTGGTCGGCCGCCCTCGCGCACGACCTGACCGGCTATTTCGGCGGCATCGGCCTGGCCGCGCTCGTCGGCCTGATCGCCCACCGGATCGGCCGCGACCACGGGCCCGTCACGCTGGCGCTGTCGGCGCTCGGGCAGCGGTCGCTGACCTTCTACCTCTTCCAGTCGGTCGTGTGGGTGGCGCTGTTCTACCCGTTCGCCCTCGACCTGCGCGACGACATGAGCTTCCCGGCCACCTTCGGCGTCGCGGTCGCGGTCTGGGTCGTGTCGATCCTGCTGGCCGACTGGATGCGCCGGGTGGGTCATCGCGGGCCCGCCGAGATCCTGCTGCGCCGCCTCACCAACCGCTGAGGGACATGTCCGTCGTCCTGGCCCGTACCGTATCGGCAGGCTCCTCATGTCCGGGCTGTGGCCGCGGGGTCGGCGGCCAGGTGCTCGGGCCCGGCGGCCGGTAGCGGGATCCGCCGCGGATACAGCAGCAGGATCAGCGCCATTCCGAGCGCGGCGCCGATGAGCTGGGCGGCGATGAAGCCGGGCGCGGAGGCGGGGGCGATGCCGGCGAAGGTGTCGGTGATGGTGCGGCCGAGGGTGACGGCCGGGTTGGCGAAGCTGGTGCTGCTGGTGAACCAGTAGGCGGCGCCGATGTAGGCGCCCACGGCGGGCGGGGCGAGCGCGGCGCGGCCGGTACGGGCGAGAGCGAAGATCAGGGTGACCAGCCCGGCGGTGGCCACGATCTCGCCCAGCCACAGCCCGGCGCCGGTGCGCTGGTGGGTGGAGGCGGTGACGGCGGGCAGCTCGAACATGAGGTGGGCCAGCACCGCGCCGCCGAGCGCCCCGGCGACCTGGGCGGGAAGATAGGCCAGCAGGGCCCGCCCCGTGAGGCCGTCGCCGGTGCGGCGGTTCAGCAGCCAGTCGGCCAGCGAGACGACGGGGTTGAAGTGGGCGCCGGAGACCGGCCCCATGATGAGGATGAGCGCGGTCAGGGCGAAGGCGGTGGCGGTGGAGTTCTCCAGCAGTTGCAGCCCGGCGTCGCCGGGGGAGAGCCGCTGGGCCATGATGCCTGAGCCGATCACCGAGGTCACGAGCAGGCAGGTGCCGATCGCTTCGGCGAGCACCCGCCGGGCCGGTTCGGTCACGTGTTACCCGCAGCCGCGGGTACGCCGAGTTCGTCCAGCAGGGCCCGTACCCGGCGTTCGATCTCGTCGCGGATGGGCCGTACGGCGTCCACCGACTGCCCGGCTGGGTCGGCCAGAGCCCAGTCCTCGTAGCGTTTGCCGGGGAAGACGGGGCAGGCGTCGCCGCAGCCCATGGTGACGATGACGTCGGCGGCCTGGGCGATCTCGTGCGTCCACGGTTTGGGGTATTCGCCGGTGATGTCGATGCCGCGTTCGCGCATCGCCTCGATCGCCGAAGGGTTGATCCGCTCGCCGGGCTCCGAGCCGCCGGACCAGCCGATCGCGCGGTCGCCGGCCAGGTGGGTGAAGAAGCCGAGCGCCATCTGGGAGCGTCCGGCGTTGTGCACGCACAGGAACAGCACGATCGGCGTGCCGGAGTGGTCTTTGCCTTCGACGCGGGCCAGGGCGCGCAGTCGCTGGCGGGCGAACCGCTCGGCCATCAGGGGCAGGAAGTTGGCCACGGTGGCGCGGCCGGCGAACTGGTCGTAGCTGGTGTGCAGGAACCGGTCGATGGTCTCGGCGCCGAAGGTGCCGTCGAACTCGGCCGCCAGGGTGCGGGCGGCGGTCAGCAGGGCGTGCTGCTGGTCGATGGTCAGGTCGGCGCGGCGGTAGGCGGGCTGGGTCATGACGTGCCCTTCCTCGGGGAGACGACGTCGGTGAGGACGGTGGCGAGCCGATCGACACGGTCGGACAGGTCGGTGTAGGCGTGTTCGAAGGCGTCGTCGGTGCCGGCGGGGACGGGGTCGGGCACCGACCAGTGCAGCGGCGGGCGGGCCGGCAGTTGTTCGTAGGCGCTGTCGCAGACCGCGATCACGAGATCGCCCTCGCGGATGGTGTCATCGACATGAGAGGTGGCACGGGGATCCAGGACCAGATGGTGACGGCGGGCGGTGGCCAGAGCCCGCGGATGCACGCGGGCGGCGGGGCGGGTGCCGGCCGAGGTGGCGGGCAGGTGACTGCGGCGCTGCCACAGGGCGGTGGCCAGTTGCGAGCGGGCGGAGTTGCGGGTGCAGACGAACACCACCCGCTCGGCCGTCGCCGGTCCGGCGGGAACAGGGGCGAGCCGGGCCGGCATGCCGGGTAGCAGCCGGACGTAGCTGCGCCGCCGGTCGGCCTCGGAGCGCGTCCGCGTGATCAGCCCGGCCTCCTGGAGGACTTTGAGGTGGTGGGCGAGCAGGTTGGACGACAGGCCGAACGCTTCCGTGAGCTCGCCGGGCGAGCGGTCACCCAGGAGCAGTTCGTCGACCATCGCCAGCCGGACCGCGTCTCCCAGCGCCGCGTGCTGTGCGGCCCGCCGTTGCAAGTCAGGTATCTCAATCATGATTGAGTCAATAATTACTGAGATAAATCGCGGGGTCAAGCTCCGGCCTCCTGGTTCGCCGCGCCGGCCACCGGGACGCTACCCGGCGCGACCTGGGCCACGGCCTGATCCCCGAACGCCCAGGACCCGCCACCTCCGACCGCCTGAGCAGCCCGCTGCGCCTGGCCTGTGGGCCTGGTGGCGGCAAGGTGCTCGCCGGCGCCCTGGTCCAGGTGCCCGCCACGTGGACCCTGGCCCCTGGCCGGCATCGCCTACTGGATCGCCAAGTACGCCGTGCCCTACCCTGACCTGCCCATGGTCATCTCCGGCGAGCCCTTCACGGCCACCGCCATCGTGATCATGACAGGCATCACCGGCGCCCTCATCACGGCCGGCCTCGCCGCCGTCAGACGCAGGCCGCTGAGCTGAGACCGGAGGGCGAGCCGACATCGCCCTCGCTCAGGCCGTCTCTCCGGTCACCGCGGCGGCCCGCACCACATCTACGAGTCCTCTGGCACAGCGGTGTTCCGCCTTCAGGAGTTTTCTCGGAAGCTCGACGCATCAGTGCAGGGGAACGTACGGCTCCCACAGGGCGGCGAGCGTCGCCACGGCCGCGAGGGCTGTGAGCTGCATGACCACGATGCCATAGCGTCGGTGACGCCAGGCGATGACCGCGCTGACGATCAGGACCAAGGCCATGGCCGCGTAGGAGCCGTACGCGACGGTGGAGCGGAAAGTCATCTCCGCCTGCCATAGCGCGGGAGTGAGGTCTCCACCCGAGCAGAGTTTGGTGGAGCCGTCGCACAACACGCCGCGGTCGCGCGCCCAGGTGATGGCGAAACCCGTGGCCATCAGCAGAGCCACGTTCATCATCAACACCGCGGCCGCGACACCGGTCCGCCCAGGTAACTCATCCGTATTCACGGGCCGAAGCCTAAATGCCGCGCAGCCCGAAAGGGGGCTCGTCCGCCCATCCATGATCAAGTCTCAGATCCATGTTGGCCTGGCAGGCGACGCGTGATGGCGGTCGGCGAGATCGCGGTGGGATATGAGCTCCATGATCCGGCCCGGCGAACGCTACTACAGCGCCGCATCCGGCTGCCGGCCCCGGCGACGATCACCTACAACGCGTGGCCATCACCGCAGGCACCATCGCTGCGTCAAGTGCCCGAAGACGCCCGTCATCGCCCACGACCGGAACCTGTCGTGGGCGATGGACCACCACGTTGAACTGCTGCCGCAGATCCGGGATCGGCCCCCGCTCACCCAAGAGCAGATGAGGCTCGATCAAGGATCACCGCTCGTCGGCGAGATCCGGTGCCACCCTGGAATGGCCGAACGTGGTCCGGCTGCCGGCCACGAGAACCGGGCAGGTGCTCAGCCACTGGCGCGATGTGACGCCCAGTCCGCCGTGTTGGAGCACGTGCCCCAGGTGGTGAACTTGAACCAGTTGCCGGTGGCGTCCGTGACGACCACTTCGATGACGGTGTCCTTACCGACCCGGCAACCGATTCGCATGGTTTTCTTGTCGTCGAATTGCGGTTTGTGAACGCCGTCCTTGTACCAGCGAACCGTCACCGGCGGGGTGCCACCTTTGTAGGCGATGTAACACCACAGCAGCGCGGGGATCCGGTCGCAGTCGCCGAATTCGAACGTCAGCGGATCCGCGGCGGCGGCCGTCGCGGTAGCCGAGGCCGAGGCCGGAGCGGTGGAGAGTGCGGACAGGGCCAGGCCGAGGGCCAGGGGTACGGCCACAAGTCCGGTCCGGATGAATGTGCGCATGGAGTCTCCCTTGACGAATGGGCCCGGCCAGCCTCGCATTGAGCTTTGCGGAGCGTGCTGATTCGCTGCGATTCTTTTCGGCTGCATTGACTGGCCGTGTCGAATGATCTGAACCAGAAATTAATCGACGAAGAGGGCGGCAACAACAGCTTATTGGAACCGAAATTAACACGATGTCCCGAGCTCGGTGATCCGACGCCTCCCCACACGCGATTCCTCAATGGGGGACGTACCGATACGGGGGGTATCGATGGACATCCAAGCGTTGCGTTATGCGGTGACGCTCGCCGAAGAGCTGCACTTCGGGCGGGCGGCACGGCGGCACCACATCTCCGCGCAGCCCTTCGGCCGGCACATCAGGCGCCTGGAGCGGGAACTCGGCCGGCCGCTGTTCCATCGCACGAGCAGGCGGGTGGCACTGACGCGGGAAGGGGAACGGTTCGTGCTGCGGGCTCAGGCGATCCTGAGGGAGATCGATGAGCTGGCGGCAAGCGTCCAGGAGGACCTGCCACATGACGACGCGAGGCTCGCGACCGAGCACCGCCGTACGGCCGGCGAACCGCTGCCTTCGGCCGTTTGATCGAGCATGGTGCCCATGTAGAGGAGCACGGCGGCGCTGACGGTGAGCAGCATGATGATCAGCCCGGTGACGTCGAGCGGACGCGATGGCGAGGCGCGATCTTCGCTGTGCTGCGACATGTGCGGCCGTCAGGGACCAGACGTGTCGGGCGGCGGCTCGGGATCCGAGTCTGACGGCGGAGCCTCAGGCGTGCCCCCGGGGTCAGTGGGGGTCGGCTCCGGGAACGTGATGGTCGGACCGCGAGGCGGTGACTTGCGGACGGAGGGGCAGGGCGGCGGCGCGTTGTCTCCGCCATCGGTGGGGCACGGACGGTGCTTGGAACGAGTGGGTTTGTTCCTGGGCGGCTCGTCTGTCTCGGGACCGCCCGATGACGCCGTGACAGTCACGGTGGCGGACGGTGGCGGGCACGGTCGCGGGATCGTCCGCGTCCAGGGGCCCGCACGCGCAGAGCGTTCCCGACAGTGGCACCGATCGGGCAACCGTGTTGGGCTCCTTCTCGGTCGGCCCATCCCAGATCTGCGGGGTGCCGCACTCGGAATGATCAAGGGCCATTGGGGTGCGGTGACCGTTGACGACATGATCGCCGGTAGCGGGCGACAGCGATCTCCGCGAGGACCGCCACGACGACGTCGGGCTTCGACGCCAGAGTGCGGCAGAAGGTCATATAGGACAAACGGAGCGTCCCGAACCTTGAGCATGCCCGGCCCTGGCCCCTGCTCCGACCTGGAAGCCGAGAGAAAACCCGCAGCTCGCGACCGTGAACGGAATATTGACACCTTTCAGGGTCGGCCTTGGGAGTCCGACGCGCAGGACGCGTTCACCGAGCAGCTCGTCGGGCATGCCCCCGGCCAGGGCCTGCTATTCGACGGACGCGTCGATCCACCGCAGGAAGCTCATGACGTTGAGCGGCGGTTGCCGCATGCGGCGCTCATGCGGTTCCGCTGCCGGCCCCTCCGCCACCCTTGGCTCTTGGGCTCGTTGCACGATCTTGAGGACCTTCAGCATGACGGCGATGGCATGCTCGTCCCCGTGACCGTGCTCATCGTGGTGGTGATGCCCGCTCTCCGGCCAGTCGAAGGGCTCGGTCACGGCGACCCACTTGCCGGCTTTGAACCAAGACACGCCCTTGTGGGTGGTGCGCTCGATTTCCCCCGCCGCCACGGCTTCGTGGGCCTCGAACCAGTCCTCGATGCGATCGTCCACCCAGCCGTGAAGGCGCCAGAACAACGGGTTGAGGTGGGACGAGTAGAAATCCCCGAGATAGTCGTAGGCCGGGTCGTCCCATTTCTCGTCGAAGTCGAAGTCGCCACGCAGCGCGATCTTGCCCTGCGCGTCCCGCGGAATGGATGCCCAGCGCATGTGCATCGGGTTGTGGATGGTGAACTCCAGAAGATTGCCCAAGGCCCCAAGAGACAGGCGGGACAACTCGATCGGTGAGGTATAGGTGCGTTCCAATGCCCTCATCGTGAAGTTGAGATAGGCCGGAGACTTCAGCAGCTTCATCGTCGGCCGGCTCGTTTCGGGGAAAGTGGCCAGCAGTTCCGCGTCGGCTGGTGGGACCATGAATCCGGAACGGGCGGCGTCGTACTGCATGATTTGCTCGCCAGGGCGGGCGGGATCGTCCTTCTGCGTGTACACGTATTGAGGTGCGTCAGCGCCGGGGATCGGCCTCCATCCACGGATGACGGGGACACCGGAGCTCTTGTAGATATCGTTCACCATTTGGATCATCCGCCGGTGCATGAAAAGGAAATCCTCACCGGCGCCGTTGGTCAGGTTGAGTCCCTTGTCGTTGAACGGCGGGCGTTCGATCCCCCAGCCCAGTTCGGTGATCTCCTTGCGATCGGTGTTGCTGAGCGGACTCCGCCAGACCGATCGGAGAAGATGCCACGTGGTGTGCCGCAGACGGTGGACCCGGGTGGCCAGCATCGAGAGCGCCTCCGGCCGCATTGCCACCCCCGGCACCACGCGTGGAGCGGGGAAATCGCGTTTGACCGCCACGAAGCTGGCCGTGGCGCCCGCTCTGGCCACGTGGGTGCCGCTTCCGTGATCCTTGGCGCGCAGAACCGTGCCGGTGAGCGAGAGGCGCTGCCCGACTCCCGTTTCCCAGGTGCGCGAGAGCACCCCGTCGTACTCGTAATGGAAATCCGCGATACCGGTCCGCGGACGTCCTTTGCCTGACAACCTGAACCGTACCGTCGACCAGTCCAGGACCTCTCCCGTGATGTCCATGAAATCCTTGCGGTCCACGCCGGACGCGGATGGAAAGGACAGAGTTCCGGTGATCGTCCTGTCCTGCTGTACCGAAAGGTAGAGCTCGGCCTCCCCGAACCGCAGCTCATTGAAGTCGGCAACCAGCCCTGGGTTGTTCAGGAAACTCCTATAGGTGTAATAGCCAGTGAGATCTTCAGCTTGCATGACAGCTCCTTGTCGTTGATCATTCCGGCGCTGGGGAGGCATGGACGGCGCACCAGAGCAGGCGATGCCCGGCTCGCTCTTCCGCCTAACTCTTGCTTCGGTCAAGCTCGTGGCGGACGATCGGCTTTGGCTCCGGCACGTCGGCGCGGCCTCCCCGCTCTTGCCGTACGGAGCGGCGACGGCCGCCTCAGCACGGTCGGCCGGGCTGCCTGCCCGTTCCGAACGCCTTCTGGCGGGATGATCGGCGATCTCGCATAATCGGGCCATGTTCATGACTGGCAGGGCCTTATCGGGGGTGACGCTCCTCGCCGGCCTGCTCGCAGGGTGTGGCGGCGGCAGCCCGGCGGCGACCACTCCACCCACCGCGTCGCCCTCACCCACCGCGTCGCCCTCACCGACCGCGCCGGCCTCATCGGTCGCGCCGCCCACCCCGACCCGCGACTTCGCCCTGCCGAAGGACTGTGACGACCCCCGGCTGACCGCGGCCATGGGCGCGCTGATCAAGGGCAAGAAGTTCGACAAGCGGTACGACGCCGCCGCAAACGTGACCTGCGCGTGGGGAAAGAAGATCCCCACGACCAGCGTGACGATCGCCCTTCCCGCCGCCAAGCCCAAGTACGAGGACTTCCCCGAGGTCGAGACTCCCGAACTGACCGCACTCGGGCTCAAGGCCCAGGCCGGCGGCAGCGAGATCGGCGTGGGCGACCGGTCCCTCTACAACCAGGTGTTCGTGGTCATCGCCCCGCAGTTCCGGCTCACCGTCGACCAGATGAGCGAAGAGCGCCGCGACGACGATCTGCGCGAGGCCGCCATCGCCATCACCACCTGGCTGACGTCGTAGCCTCAGGACGCCCCGAGCTCCCGGCTGCTCTCGACCTCAAAGGAGCCGCCGTCCGGAACCATGGTCAGCCTGCTCACGGTCCCGTCCGCGCCGAGGCGGAGCACCTGGGCGCCCGTGGAGGTGAGCGTGTCCAGGGCGACGGCGCGCGAACCGTCCTTCGCGGCCGACAGCAGCGTCGCCGCCCGGCCGGACGGCCATTCTCCCGTGGTCGTCTCGGCCGAGTCCGGTTGCGGGCCGCGCGGCCAGACGTGATCCAGCTTCCACACGGTCCCGACCTTGCGCATCTCCATGACCAGGCCGCCCAGCCGGTAGCCGCCGCCGGTGGTGGCCACCTGGCCCCAGACCAGTACGACGACCCGGTCGGTGCGGGCGGCGACGATTCCGCTCTCGGCGGCCGTCGCCCTCTGCACGATCTCCTCGTCGCGGATCTGCCGCGATTGCTCCTGGAGGCGGCCGGTGTACTCCACGTTCGCGCGTCCGGTGGTCGCGTCGTCCACCGCCTTGAAGTCCTGGTCGAGCGTTTTGTGGCCGAAGCTGTTGACGACGCCGTACGCGCTGCGGGCCGCCTGCTCGGCCTCCTGGGCGTACAGCGGCGGCGGGACCACACTCCCCGTCGGCGCGCTCGCCGGCGGACCTCCAGGCCCGGCGTTCCATACCGCCACGCCGCCCCCGGAGGCGGCGATGACGGCGGCCGCCACCGCCGCGAGGATCCACCACCGCTTCCGCGGCGGCGCCTTGGCGGATGGTGCCGGCGAGGTGCGGTCGACCAGGTGATAGAGCAGGTCCTGGGCCGACGGGCGGTCCGCCGGGTTCTTGGCCAGGCAGGCCCGGAGGATGCCGCGCAGGAAGCCGTCCGGCTCGGCGCCCAGGTCGGGTTCCTGGTGGAGGACGCGGTAGACGACGGTCTGCACCGCGTCGTTGCCGAACGGATGACGGCCCGTCGCGGCGTACGCGATGGTCGCGGCCCAGGAGAAGACGTCGGCGGCGGTGTGCGGCGGATGCCCGGCGAGCTGCTCGGGCGCGATGAACGCGGGGGTGCCGGTGACGAGGGAGTTCGTGGCGGGGCCGTTGAGGGCGTGCGCGAGGCCGAAGTCGACGACCCGGGGGCCGTCCGGGCCGATGATCACATTGCGGGGCGTCAGGTCGAGGTGGGCGACGCCCGCGCGGTGGATCGCGGTCAGGGCCGTGGCGGTGGCGATGGCCAGCCGTTCCAGGGCCTCGCCGTGAAGGGGGCCGTCCTGCCTGACGAGCTCGTCCAGGGACGGGCCGGGCACGTACTCGGTGACGATGTGCGGCGGATCGGCCGTCAGATCGGCGTCGAGCACTTGGACCGTGCAGAACCCGGAGACCCTGCGGAGCAGGGCGAGCTCGGCCGCCATGCGGTGCCGGGCGGCTTCGTCGGCGATCCGGGGGAGCGCCTTCACCGCGACCTGCCGGTCGTCGTCCCCCACGGCGAGAAAGACGACGCCCTGGCCGCCTGCGGCGATCCGCCGCAACACCTGGTAGCGTCCGATCCTCTTCGGATCTCCCTGACGAGACGCGCTCATTTCGTCCGCCGCTCGAACAGCGACCAGTTGTCCTTCGGCGAGGTGATGTCCTCCACCTTCCATTGCCCGCCGACCCGGCGCAGGTGCAGCCGGTACGTCACGACCGTGTGGTCGGGGGCCTTGGCCGAGTCTCCGAGGTGGATGAGGGTCGCGGAATCGGGGCCGTCGAACCGTTCGAAGGCCGTGCCGATCGCCCGGTACTGCCAGGTCCACCAGCCGGGAACCTTGTCGTCGGGGACGGCGGCCAGCTCCCGCCACCACTTCTCGGCCCGGCCCGTGGTGCAGCGGGCGAAGAAGTCCGGATGTTCCTCCAGGCGGGGCCCGTTGATGAAGGCCTCGGTCTGGCAGCGGGCGGCCTCGGCGAGCATGCCCCGGACCTCCGTGGCAGGCCAGGGCGCGCCGGTCGGAGCCGCGGTGCCGGACGGGGTGGTCCGCGCGTAGTCCATCTTCCAGCCGCCGCCCGCGGGCACCATCTCGGCGAACAGCAGGGGATCGCCCGACTTCACCGGAGTGCCGTTCTGGGTGATGGCGGTGAGCCCGGTGATGATGAGCGACACCCGTTCCGGCGACGCCCACACGATGCCGGCGGCGGTCGCCCGTGCCGTCTGCTTCGCCTTCGCGCTCATCACCGCGCTTTTGGAGTTGCCGGCCAGGTGCTGGTAGTCCTGCGCCGCCACGCCGGAGAGCAGGGCCAGCGTACGCCGGGTGCCGTCGTCGTAGTCGGCGTGGTCGAGGCTGTACCACGCCTCGAAGGCCGTACGGGCCGCCCCGATCGCCGCCTGCGAGTACGCCGGAGGCTCGTAGCCCGCAGCGGGCTTCCCGGGCTGCGCGACCTGCGGATCGTCCCTCTCCCGCGCCCACCAGAGCGCACCGGCCGCCAGGGCGAGCGCCGTGACGATCGCAACCACCGCCGAGATCGTCCGCCGCCTTCCCGGCGACATCGGCCGCGCCGGTAATCGCCCGCTCTGGGGGACGGCGCCGACGTCCATGATGGACAGGGGAAGCTCGGCCGCCGTGGGACGGCCGGCGGGGTCCTTCGCCAGGCAGCGTTCCACCAGCGGGCGGAGATGGCCGGGAAGGAGGCCCAGGTCGGGTGGCTCGTTGAGGACGCGGTACAGGATGGCGGGAAGCGTGCCGGCCTCGAACGGGGAGTGGCCGGTGGCGGCGTACACCATGGTGGCGCCCCAGGCGAAGATGTCGGCGGCGGAGCCGAACTCCTCACCCCTGATCTGCTCGGGGGCCATGTAACGGGGCGTGCCCACGAGACCGCTGGCGACGGCGGCGCCGTCCTGAAGGACGCGGGCGATGCCGAAGTCGATGACGCGCGGGCCGTCGTGTCCCAGCAGGACGTTCTGCGGTTTGAAGTCGCGATGGACGATGCCCGCCCGGTGGATCGCGATGAGGGCCGTGGCCGTCGCCACCGCGAGCCGGTCGAGCTCGGCTCCCGTGAGGGGCCCGTTCTGGGCGACATGGGCGTGAAGAGAGCGGCCGGCGACGTACTCACTGACGATGTACGGCGGGTCGGCCGTCACGTCGGCGTCGAGGACCTGCGCGGTGCAGAAACTGGAGACACGCCTGAGCACGGCGAACTCGCGCTCGAACATGCGGCGGGCGTCGGAGCCGACCTCGGCATCGATGACCTTCAACGCCACCTGGCCGCCGTCGGGCGCGTGGGCCAGGTAGACGACGCCCTGGCCACCGGCCCCCAGCCGGCC
Source organism: Nonomuraea solani (assembly GCF_900108335.1). Taxonomy (GTDB): domain Bacteria; phylum Actinomycetota; class Actinomycetes; order Streptosporangiales; family Streptosporangiaceae; genus Nonomuraea; species Nonomuraea solani. The sequence continues at coordinate 236,607 of NZ_FNVT01000009.1, read as the reverse complement.
CGTCAGCACATAACGCCCGACCTGCCGCGGGTCGGGTGGAAGCAGCGGGTCGATACTCATCACCGCCCAGGGTAATGATCGTTTCCCCTACCGGCCAGAGATGGGGCCCGTCGGCGCTACGCACGGCCGGCCCAGCCGTGCGCCTGGCCCAGCCGGGTTGAGTGCCCGGATGGACGGTCGCTCATCCTAGCGGTCTGAAAGCCGGCCCTGCTCGCGTACGAACGCTTCACCATCAGCATCAAGCCCTGAACCGAGCGGGCTCGCCTGCTCTGAGCTATCCGAGGAGGCGCTGCCAGAAGTGGCACTGATGCTCCCGGCACAAGTCCACGGCACGGATGCCGGACGCTCCCGGGGCGAGCGACTGGACGTCGTCCCGTCCGGCCCGAACGGCCGGCCAGAAAGGCGTCCCGCGCCCGTTGGGATCGCCGTTGCGCGCGAACCGGCTCCAGTAGCCGATCATCGCGTCGGACAGCCGCGACTGGGCCGCTGACAACGTCCGGCCGGCGAAGTAGTCGGCTTCGAAGAGATACTGCAGCTCGGAGGCGTGGAACGCGCCGGTGGGGAAGCTCGGCACGACGGGAGTGCTGCTCACCCACGGGGCCCGCCGGTCCGCGAACTCGTAGGCATAGGTCGGCACATGACCAGCGAGCAGGTGGTTCGTCCGCGTCGCCGGACTCGCCCAGAGGTGGTCGGTCATGACGGACTTCATGGCGGCACCCGCGCGGCTCGTACCGGCCTCGCCGTACTTCTCCAGCGGGTAGCGGGCCAGCACCTCGGCCGCCTTGTCTCCGTAGAAGGCGTTGATCTCCCTGACGTACCCCTCGTCGGTGAGCGGTGGCGCGCCCGCCACCTCCTGGCTGAAGCTGACATGCTCGTCGCGCGTGATGCCGTGCATCACCGGCACCCGGTTGAACCGTCCTCCGGCAAAGGCATCCGCCGGGTCGCGCGGCAGCAGCGGGCCGCCGATCACCGGCGCGAACTCGTTCTGGCTGTGGGCCAGCAGCTCCGCCGTCGTCTTCGCCCGCAGGCACGCCGCCACAGTGTCCGCCTCCTTACAGCCGAGCCGCCCGGCCGTGGCCGTACCGTGCTGGTACGCCTGCGCGATCGGCCGGGGTAACCAGCTCCACCCGGCCGGCCAGCGCGTCATCAGGCACGGCGCGCTCTGGATGATCGCCCGGTGGAACAGCCCGGCCGATCGCGGCGAGATCAGGTGCGCGCACGCGCTCGCACCTCCGGCCGACTCGCCGGCCACGGTGACGTTGCGGGGATCACCGCCGAAGGCGGCGGCGTTCCGCTGTACCCAGCGCAGCGCCGCCTGCTGATCCTCGATGCCGAAGTTGCCCGACAGGTTCGTGGCGGCCCCGCCGTCCAGGGCGGGATGAGCCAGGTAGCCGAAGATGCCGAGCCGGTAGTTCACGGTGACCACCATGACATCGCCTTGGGCGGCGAGCCGGCTCGCGCCGTACATGGCGCCGGAGCCGTTCCGGAAGCCGCCGCCGTGCAGCCAGACGAGCACGGGAAGCGGCTGGCCCTTCGCCGGGCGTGGTGTCGTCACGCTCAGGTACAGGCAGTCCTCGGTCCGGCTCTCCTTCTCTCCCAGAATGCCGGCGGTCTGCGCGCACGAGGGACCCGGCTTCGAGGCATCCCGCTGCCCCGCCCACGGCGCGGCCGGCCGCGGCGAGGCCCACCGCAGGTCGCCCATCGGCGGGGCGGCGAACGGGATCCCCTGGAACGACCGGTGATCCCCGGCGACGGCACCGCGCACCTGCCCACTGTCGATCGTGACCACGGCGCTGTCACGCCCGTCACCCAGTCCGTCCGCGGCCGCCGCCCACCCGGTGCCGAGACCGGATGTCAGGCCGAGCCCGGCGACGACCGCCGCCGTCCCCCGGGTGGCTCGCCCGAGTGTCACCCGTCCCGGCCCTGCGCGTAGTCGACCCACTGCTCCTCCTTTGAGACGAAGAAAGACCCGGTCCACTCTCGCGGCACCGACCCGGCGAAACACCCCCGGCGACACCCCGAACCACCATCCGGCCGGCCTTACCGTCTCGGACGCGGTGGCCCTACCGTCGCTGACACACCGTGATCGGCGCCGCGGTGACGAGTTCTCTCCACGAAAAGTCTGAGCGCCCGCTCAAGAGATGATCTTCGCTGATCAAAGATGTGCAGGTGAGACCGTCAGCCGGCGAGCAGCAGAGGCGGCAGCACCATGGTGATGATCGTGGCCGCGGGCCCGATCAGGACCATGGCGAATCCCCATGCGGTGAGGCGTTTCGACAGCAGCGGTCGCTCCTGCTCGGCCGCGGAGGCGACGATCGTCGCACCCGTGGTGGAGAACGGCGCGCAGTCCACAAGAGACGCCGAAATGGCGAGCGCGTAGATGAACCCGGTCATCTCCAGCCCGCCCCCGGGCATGAGGAGCGGTACGGCCAGGGGGATGAGCGCGCCGAGGATGCCGATCGTCGAGGCGAACGCCGATACCAGGCCGGCGATGACACAGATGACGATGGCCGCGATCAGGGGGATGTTGACCGACCTGGCCAGTTCGCCGAGTTGGTCGATGGCGCCCAGCCTGGTCAGGACGCCCACGTAGGTCATGATGCCGCCGAGCAGCAGGATCGTCCCCCAGTCGACCTTCGACATCGCGCGGCGCCCCACGTCCGGCACCAGGAGGGAGAGGATCACCGCGAGGGTGAGTGCGACGACACCGAGATTGACGTCGACGTCGAGCACGGTGAGCGTGAAGAACCCGGCGACCAGGACGAACAGCGTGCACAGCACGGTCACCTGGATGCGAGTGATCGGCTGTGCCGTCGTGGTGTCGGTCATCGCCATGGTGCCGGTCCCGGAACTCAGGGTGCCGGTCGAAGAGCTCAGGGTGCCGGTCGCAGAACCAGGGTCACCGCTCGCGGTGTCCTGCCGCGAACGGCGGATCAGTTCGGGGCCGCCGAACATCAGGAAGGCGGCCAGGACGACCAGGGCGTTCACCCCGACCGACAGGACGAACATGAGCCCCGCGTTGTACGGCAGGCCCGTGTCCTCGGCGATGGTGGCGACCGTGATGCCGTTGATGCTCGTCGGAGCCAGCGCGCCGCCGACGATCGCGGAGCTCATGGCGATGCCCATGAGCGTGGGGCTGATCCGGTGCGTCGTGGCCAGTGACATCGCGATCGGTACGACGGCGAACGCCGCGTGAGAGGTGCCGAGGCAGGCGACCCCCGTGCCGATGAGCCACATCGCCCAGGGCAGCAAGGAGACCCGCGGGCCGACCAGGCGCACCGAACGGTCGACGAGCCAGTCGATCGTGCCGGTCTCCCTGGCCATGCCGAACAGGTAGGTGATGCCGAGCAGGATGAGCAGCGTGTCCACCGGGAACGCCGCGAGAATCTCGTCGAGTCCCTCGCCGACGAACCCGATGCCGACGACGAAGGCGGCGACCAGCGCCAATGCCCCCATGTGCACGTTGCGGATCGCGGAGACGGCGAAAACGCCCGCGAAGACGATCAGCGCGATGATCTCGGCGCTCATTGTTCGTCCCCTCGGGGTGAACGCGGGGGCAGCGTCGTCATTGGTCGGTTCCCTTCGGCTGAGGGGCTGGGCGTCCGGCGGTGAGGTAGGCGGCAAGCGGTACCGGAGCGACGTTTTCGAGGTCGTCGAGGCGTACGAGCTCGCCCGCCTCGACCCGGCGGCGCAACCGCGCGTCGCCGAGCAGGTAGTAGGGCGCGAGGCCGGCGTCGGGAGCCACCATGACCGGGGCGACGCCGTCGATCTCGTGATGATGACCGGCGACCCGGAACGGCGTGCCGGGCGCGAGTGCCGTGGCGGCCCTGGCCGCGAGCAGCACCGTCGGCCGGGGGCGCGGCGCGGTGCCCGCGCCGGTGACGGCGGCGTGGATGGTGAGCGGGGTTTCGACGCCCATCGCGTGGTAGGGCCAGTAGAGGCAGGCGTAGCGGCCGTCGCGGCTGACGACGTGCCCCTTGCCCCGCAGCATTTCCCAGGTCACCGGATCGCCGGTGCGTACCACCGCGAACACGCCGCCGGCGAAGCTCGCCTCGCCCGGCAGGCGCAGCGCGGAGAACACGTCGATGACGCCGTCGCGGCTCACGAGGCCGCCGTCCTGACGCTTGGCGTAGATGTCGGCGAGTTCGGCGACGCGGGCCACCGGGTAGTGCAGGCTTTCCTCGTCCGGCACGGCACCCGTCCGCATCGCCACCACGGTCATCTCGCACAGGTCGGCGGCCGCCCTGCGTTTGAGCCCGGCGACGAGATCGGCGCGGCGGCTCAGCGCGGCCAGCGGCTCGTCGCCCAGATCGAGCACCTCGGCCAGGGCGGGTGCGTCGATCGTCACCCCGGCCTGTGTCACGGTTCCCGTGCCGGGGTCGAAGACGAGGTCGTATTCACCCGACTTGCCGATGGCGACGATCTCCAGGCCGGTGGCCGAGATCCAGTCGACGAGGCGCAGGAGGTTGGCCGGCTGGTCGCCGTCGCCCGGCAGGTAACGAACGCCGGCCGCCTCCGCCTTCGCCGCGAGGGCGACACCGGCGACGGTGTCGACCTCCTTGCTGACCATGACGACGTGCACTCCGTGTGCCAGCGCGTCCTCGGCGTAGGCGGTGCCGGAACTCACGTGGCCGGTCGCCTCGACCAGGACGTCGACGCCATCCCAGCCGAGCGGGGCGGCGTCGGCGAGCAGGACTGTGCGGCCGGAGGCGACGGCGTCGCGGAACTCCTCGCCGGTGGCCGGCGCCACGAGGCTGATCGCGTCGTGCCCGAGCTCGGCCAGCATGCGGCGCACGCCGTCCACGTCGGGATCGATGAGCACCGCCGGGATCAGCTCGGGCGTGTGCTGGAGCTGCGCGAGCAGCGTGCGGCCGTATCCACCGCCTGCGCCGGTCAGCGCGACTCTGACGGGAACGTGATCCCGCACGGCATGGGAATGGATCACCGTAGCTCCAATCTGGCAAAAGCGCAGCCCAGGCGACCAGGGGCGGCGCAGGGCGCCACTGTTACACAGGATCTAGAATTTTACAAATTTGCATCAAATATTCACATGCGGTGAAATGTGACCATACGCAGGTCCGATGAGGAAGAACGAGGTGCGACAGTGCTGGGTGCCATCGCCGACGACTTCACGGGTGCGACGGATCTCGCGATCATGTTGCGCCGCAACGGTTATCGGGTGGCCGTCGCCATCGAGGAGCACGACCCGGGCGCATCGGCGCGCACCGGTCTCGACGCGCTGGTCATCGCTCTGAAGACCCGGACCGCGCCCGCCGGCGACGCGGTCGCCTCCTCACGCGGCGCACTGGACAGGCTGCGGAGCTGGGGTGCCGAGCAGATCTATGTGAAGTACTGCTCCACCTTCGACTCCACCGACGAGGGCAACATCGGTCCGGTGCTGGACATGGTGTCGGAGGAGTTGGGCGCCGAGCGGGTGGTCGTCGCGCCCGCGCTGCCCGCCAACGGCCGCACGGTCTATCACGGTCACCTCTTCGTCGGTGGCGACCTCCTCGAGCATTCCTCGATGCGGCACCATCCGCTCACGCCGATGACCCGCTCCCGGGTCGCCGATCTGCTCCGCCCGCAGACACGGTACGCCGTCGCGGAGATTCACCACGAGACGGTGCGGCAGGGCCCGCAGGCGGTCCGGGCCGCCATCGCGGCCGCACCCGCCCGCTACGTCGTCGTCGACACGATCGATGACGAGGACCTGCGCGTCCTCGGTGCCGCGGTCGCCGGCAGCACGCTCGTGAGCGGCGGCTCCGGCCTGGCCTGCGGCCTGCCGAGTCCCGGCACCACGGCGGATACCTGGTCACCTGGCCAGGGCGCCAGCCGGGTGGTGCTGTGCGGCAGCGCGTCGGCGACCACGCGGCGGCAGATCGCCGCTGCCGCCCGCACCCAGCCGGTACGCCGGATCGACCCGGCGACGGCCGTACGCGACCCGGAAAAGGAGATCGACGCGATCACCCAATGGGTCCAAGCCCAGCCGGCCGGCACCGCACCCGTCGTGTACGCCGCGGGCGAGCAGGCCGACCTCGTCCACGAGGTCGACGGCCGGCCGGTCGCGCCCGCTGTCGAGCACGTGCTCGCCCGCGCCGCGCGGCGGCTGGTCGGCCAGGCGGGCATCACCCGCCTGCTGATCGCCGGAGGCGAGACCAGCGGCGCGATCGTCCGCGCGCTGGGCATCGGCCTGCTGCGCATAGGGCCGGAAATCGCCACCGGTGTCTGCTGGAGCTCTGCCGACACCGCCGGCGGAGAGACCGTCGCACTGGCGCTCAAGAGCGGCAACTTCGGGCCCGACCACCTGTTCACCTCGGCCTGGGACCGGCTCGCGTGAGCACGCTCGACGACCTGCTCGCCGCCGGTGTCCGCGTGGTCGAGGAGGGCCTCAGCCCCGGCAGCAGCGGCAACCTCAGCGTCCGCGCCGGTGACCGGATCATGATCAGCGGGACCGGCGCGCCGCTGGGCCGGATGCGGCCGGAGAACATCGCGGTGCTCGACCTCGACGGGCGCCACCTCGACGGCGCGAAACCGTCGAAGGAGTGGCCGCTGCACGTCGCCTTCTACCGGCGCGATCCCCGGCATCAGGCGGTGGTCCACGTCCATTCGCCCTCGGCGGTGGCCGTCGCCTGCCTGGAACCGTGGTCGGAGCACAGCGCGGTCCCCCCGCTCACCCCGTACTTCGTGATGCGCGTCGGTCAGACACCGCTGCTGCCCTACCGCCGGCCCGGTGATCCCGCTCTCGGCGAGGACCTGCGCACCTGCCCCTGGGAGCTGCGTGGCGCGCTGCTGGCCAACCACGGGTCGGTGCTGGCCGGCACGGATCTGAACGAGGCCGTGGACCGCGCCGCCGAACTCGAGGAAGCCTGCCGGATCACGCTGCTGACCAGCGGAATGCCGCGGCGGGAGCTCGATGCCGACGCGGTGGCCGAGCTTGCCCGGCGCTGGTCCAGCCCGTGGGGCGAGCGCACTACACTAAGCCCGGCGAGGAGGTAGTCCATGGCGAGGCCGCCACTCATTCCCGAGCAGCGCCGGCAGGAAATCCTGCGTCATCTGCAGCACGCGCACGTGCTGAGCTACCGCCAGCTCACCGAGCTCCTCAGCGTCAGCCACATGACCATCCGCCGGGACATCATCGCCCTCGAAAAGCAGGGCAGCGTCGAGGCCACCCCGGGCGGAGCCAAGATCGTCACCCGGCTGCTGCGCGAGCCCGACCGCACCGAGAAGGCGGTCACCGACCAGGCCGGCAAAGCCGCGATGGCACGCGCCGCGGCCGCGATGATCGCCGACTCGATGACCGTCTACCTCGATGCCGGCACCACGATCCAAGCCATCCGCCCCTTCCTCGAGGAGGCGCGCGACCTGACGGTGGTCAGCAACGACCTGGCGACCGTGACCGACTTCATCGACCACCCAGGCGTGGACCTCATCTGCGTCGGCGGACGGGTCGAGACCGCGAACCGTTCCACCTCCGGCAGGCTCGCCACCCTCGCACTGCGTGAGCTCTCACTCGACCTGGCCTTCCTCTCCTCGAGCTCCTGGGATGTGCGGCACGGCGTCACCACGCCCGTCGAGGCGAAGGTCGATGTCAAACGTGCCGCACTCGCCGCCGCCACCACGTCGGTCCTCGTCGCGGGCAGCGCGAAGTTCGGCCGGTTCGCGCGCTACCGGGCGCTGCGGCTGGACGAGATCAACAAGATCATCACGGACGACAGGCTCGACGACGAGGCGGCCGCGGAGATCACCGCAGCGGGCCCTCAGCTCCTCCGCGTGAGCACCGACGGCACGACCTGATCGGGATCCGTCGTCTGTCGTAACGTTCTGGAGCAGGTCAAGAGCAGACGTCGATCAAGACTGCGGCGGCCACCCCGCGCCTGGTCCGCGAGCCCGTCCTGGACCTCGGCGGCGCCCGCCCGCGGCCAGTCCGTCTTCGCGGCCGGTCGGCGGGCGGGCGCCGCCTCGGGGTCGGGCCGCGCCGCCGGGGGCACAGCCGCCAGCGGTTACGGCGCATGGATGTTCAGTCCCTTCCCGGGTCACAGGCCGGTGGCGACGAAGCCGAGGGAGCGATCGAGCTCCTGGCCTTCACAGTCGCGGTCGCGCGAGTCGAACAGATCACCCCAGCTCGTCCGGCAGCGGAACAGCTCCGCGCCGGCCGCGCCCGGCACTCCCGGAACCTCCTGAGGCGAGCTGGTCCACAGGTAGCCGAGCCGGCGCAGCACCGTCTTGCCCTCGCATCCGGCATCGATGGAGGTGAAGGCGTCGGCGCCGTCGCGGCAGCTCATCAGCGCGGTGGTGCCGGGTAGCTGGGTCATCGCCAGGGCGCCCTGGTTGCGCTCGGCGCGGTAGTTGGCCTCGATCACGCTGGTGGCGCCCGCGTGGTCGTACGGGTAGCCGCTCTGCAGATGCCTGATCAGGTTGGTGTACGCCAGGGTGTAGCCGAGCGGGTAGTTCTCGCTGGTCTGGCCCTCGCACTGGGGATCCGTCGAGGCGAAATGGCCCACGTTGGGGATCAGGCACCGATACACCCGAAGTGCCGGCACGCCCGCGGGCGGCGTGATGTAGAGCCGTCCGATGCCGCCGAGGTTGGTGTGCGTGCCGCAGTCGAGGGCCAGGAAGTAGTCCCGCGCCCCGTTGCGGCAGGAGTAGACGGCCTGGGTGTTCGGCGCGTCCTGCGGGGCCGGCAGGCCGAGGGAGAACTCGAAGTGCGAGCCCGGAGGCACGTGCCCGGTCGTCACGACGTGGTGACCGGCGAGGTTGTAGAACCGGCCGAGCTGGCCCGCGTACGGGTTGGACCGCCGGGTGAGCGGCATGCTGTCGTGCTCGTCCTTGATCTGGTCGCGCGTGCGCACCCCGGTCCAGGTGTGCACGTCGTCGATCACCCCGGCGAACGGTGTCGCCACCGCCCCGGCGGCCTTGCCCCGGCCGACCTGGAACGCGCCGGCGGCGTTCCACGTGGCGGTGACCGGCACCTGGCTCTTCAACTCGGCGTCGACGTACAGCCGGATCCGTCCGTCCGCCGCGTCGTACACGCCGGCCAGGTGCGTCCACTGCCCCTCCTGCGCCACGTCACTGGAGTCGACGCTGATCATCTCGCCGTCACCGGTGTTGGACTGCGCCAGCCCGAACGACCACCTGCGGGTGTCGCCGCGATAGCGCAGCTGGAAGCCGCTGGCCTGGGTGCCGTCCTGGCTGAGCACCGTCCGCGATTGGCCGTCGGCCGTGTCCAGCTTGGCCCAGGCGGTGACGGTGAAGCTCGCGTCGGTGCGGACCGCGGGGCCGGTGACCTGGAGGGTGGAGACGCCCCCGTTGAACCGCACCGCTCCGGCCCCCGCCTTACCGGTGGTCCAGGAGGCGGCGCCGCCGAGGGAGCCGGGACGGTAGTTGCCCGACACATCCTGCGCCGTCGTGCCCGTGCCCTCGTCGAGCGGCAGGAACACCTCCTCGATCGCCGGAGCGGTGGCCAGGTCGTGGATCTCCTGAGAGCCCAGGATCCGGTCGTGGACGCGCACCTCGTCCAGCGAGCCCGCCCAGTACTCGGCCGCCCGGGCCCGGCCCAGTTGCACCGATCCGGTGGCGTCCCACGGGGTGGTGTGGTCGGCGGGCGTGCCGGCCACGCCGTCGACGTAGATCCTGATCTGCCGGGCTCCGGCGTCGTACACGCCCACCAGGTGCGTCCAGCGGCCCACGACCGCGGGTGCGGCCGATTCGGCGACGCGACGCTCGGCGGCGGCGTTGTCGGATGCCGGGATGGAGAAGTTCCACTTCTTGCTGGATGGGTTGTACTGCAGGAGGAAACCGCTGGTCTGAGAGCCGTCCTGGCTGACCGCCGTGCGGAAGGCGGTGTCGAGCCGGTCGGGTTTCACCCACGCGGAGACGGCGAACGACTTGTCCGTGTGCACGGTGGCCCCGCCCGAGGCGCTCGCGTAGCCGGTGCCGCCGTTCAACCACAGCGCGTCGCCGTACCGGCCGACCTGCCAGCGCGCCGACGCCTCCAGGGTCGCGTGGCGGCCGTTCGGGGAATCGTCGGCCGCCTTGGTCTCGGTGTAGCCTTCCAGCTTCCAGTGCCCCCGCGGGGGAGTGCCCCTGCCGACCCAGAAGTGGTAGCGGTACTGCGGCCCCGCGTTCCCCGCGCGGTCCACACTGCGGACGTACAGGTCCATCGGCCCGTCATCGGGCGGCGTGACCAGCACGTTCACGCTGCCGGACGGGGCGGCGGCGTGGAAGACCTCGTGGCCGTACAGGTAATACTCGTATCCACCGACGTCGCTGACGCCGTTGGCGCCGAAGGTGAAACCTCCGGTGAACCCCACCGCGCCGCCTCCCGAGCAGGAGCCGGAGTCCAGCGTGCACTCGGGGTACGTCACCGAACTGACCGCCGGCGCCTTGTCCGGGCCCGTACGGTCGACCGTCACATCACACCACGGACCCCATGGACCGGCATCGACCCCGTCAGTGCCGCGCACCCGGAACGCCAGCTTGGTCCCATCCGCGGCGTGCGCGGACGGCACGTCCGCGGCGAAGGTGGCGCCGGAACTCTTGGGCCCCACCACGACTCCGCCGAGCCGGGCTCCGCCGCGCGCGTACCACTCGAATTCCGCCGACAACTGGCCGCCGTCGAGATCGGACAGCGTCGCCGACAACTGCGGGCCGCGCAACCCTTGGCCGGGATCGTTGTCGATGTACGGGCTGACCCGCGGTTCGTTCGGCTCCAGCGCGCAGGTCTTGCCCTCGGCCTTCTGCGCGGACGGCGCGCTCGGCGGCGTGTTGTAGGTGACGACCAGGCTCGGCTCGACCGGGGCCGTCTCTCCCGCGTTCCGCTGCCACCGGAACTTCTTCCAGCCGAAAGCGTCCCTCTCGTCCCCGGCCTTCAACATGATCGCGGTGGCGCCGTTGTGCGAGGCCAGCCCCTTCTCGACCGCCGCCTTCGCGTTGAACCCCACCCAGGCACCCGGGCAGGAAGCGCTGTAGCCCCAGGCGACGTTCTGGGTGCCCAGCGGCACCTGGGTCCCGCCGGCCTCCTTGTACGGCTGGTTGTCCCAGTTGGTCGCCGCGCTGACCGGATCCGTCCCGTACGCCGCCACGTCCCTCTTCGTGCATGACGGCGCGTAGTGCTCGAAGATGTTGAACTCCGCCTCCAGGACGCGCTTGCCGGCCAGGAAAGCGGCGTCGTACTGGAAGTAGGTGCGCGCGATGCCGATGCCGTTGCAGAAGTCCCAGCCGCAGAAGCCGACCTTCGCCACCTTCTCGTCGTCGCCGCCCCAATACTCCTGGTCGTGATGGCCGGACAGCACCATCGCCATGCCCGTCCGGCCCGCCTCGAAGTCGGGATCGATGTACACCGGGAATTTCGTCGCCGGATCGGCCAGCAGTTTCCTGTCCGGCCGCAGGACCAGCGTGTCGCGCTCGACTTCCAGGCTGCCCACCGCCCGCCTGGCGTTCGCCGGCGTCGAATCCCACGCCATCGGCGCGCCGGAACCGAAGGCGAGGTCGTCCTTGCCGTCGTAGACGGCGATGTCTCCGTGGCCTTCACCACGCACCTTCACGCCCTTGGTGGCCAGCCCGAAGGTCAGTGCGGCCAGCTTCGGGTTCGCCGCGGCGGTCCTGTCCTTGACCACCAGCACTTTGCCGAAGCCCTGCGCCGTCGCCCTCATCCGCAGGTCGACCCCCGGCAGAACCTCGGGATAGGTCGCGGTGTCCCCGGTCAGCACCGGCTTGGGCAGCGGCGCGGGCCAGCGCAGCTCGATCCGCCGCTCGTCCGGCCCGAACCGCACCAGTGGCTGGTCTCCGCCTCCGGAGAAGGTGACGGGAACCGTGGTCGCCCCCGGCTCCACGCCTCCATCGGCACGCTGCCGCAATGTCGTGTCCACGGGCACCCACCCCGACGCGCGCCGCACGCGTACCGGAGTGATCCGCAGCTCTGCCGTGAACGATCCATCCGGGTTGGCGTAGACGTCGCGCACCTCGGACTGCTCCGACGTCACCACGACCCGCTTGCCGGTCCGCTTCGCCTCGCCGGCCGCCCAAGGCACCGAGCCCACGGGATCGTCACTGACGGAAGCAGGAGACGCCACCGCCGGTGGTGACAGCGCGGCGAATATTATCGTCAATGCCGATAGTAAAGCACCCGGGCGTCGTAACACCGTGCCTCCCAATAGAATAAGAGAATCAATGCCATTGGCCAGGATCAGTGTCGGCGGTGGGAAACCGGTGAGCCAGGGCCAGAGGCGGACACTTCGTGGGGCATTTCTGTTTGTCTGGTCGTCGATCGGCCCAGGGCGGCGATATGAGCACGCATGGTTTCGACGTCGACGCCTCGTTCCTCGGTCCGATCGACATCCAGCGAGATCAAGATGCTCAGAGCCCGGCTCCAGTGCAGATCGGCCTCGTCCCGCCGGCCGAGTGAGGCGTAGGCCTGGGCGAGGCCGTCATGGGCGCGCGCCTGATCCGTCGGCTGGTCGAGGTCCGAGGCCAGGAGAAGCGCCTGGCAGTGGCAGTCGAGCGCCTCATCCGCCTGGCCTCGGTCGTGCCGCAGCCGGCCGATGCTGTGCAGCGCCTCGAACTGCCAGTTGCGGTTGCCGATCTCGCGCGCTCGATCGAGCGCCTGCCGGTAGCAGTCGTAGGCCGCCTGGTAGCGTCCCCGGATTCGGTGCACATGGCCGAGGCCGTTGAGGCTGTCGAGTTCGCCGAGCCGATGTCCGGTGCCGCGAGCCAGCTCCAGGGCCCGGGTGAAGTATCCGGTGGCCGGCCGATGCTCGCCCCGTCCGAGATGAATGAATCCCAGGCCGAGCAGCGCCCGCAATTCGCCCGTACGGTGGCCGATCGAATAGGCGAGGTCGAGAGCCGCCGTCAAGTTGTTCGCGCTTTCTTCGTACCGTCCCGTGATTCGATGAACATTCCCGGAGGCGATCAGCGCATCGAGCTCGCCGGTATGGTGCCCGATCGAGCGGGCGATGCCCAGCGCCCGCGAGAAATAGCCGGCGGCCTTCGCGTAATCTCCCTGGAAACCGCAGATCATGCCGATGCCGTTCAGCGCCCGCAGTTCACCTGACCTGTGGCCCGTGGCGCGGGCGATGTCCAGGGCGCCCTTGCCGTCCTTGAGAGCGGCCTCGTACCGGCATTGCGCCTGGCGTATCTCGCCCAGGCTCAAGAGCGCCTCCATCTCACCCGCTCGGTCTTCACCGGAGCGGGCCGCGGCCAGAGCCCTCAGGTGGAGACCTTCGGCCTCGGTGTATCGGCCACGGGTACGCAGGCAGCGGTGCAACGTGGCCGACAGATGCCGGACGTGGCCGGAGAAGCCATGCTCGGCGGCGGATCGGGCGAGAGCGAGCAGGTTGGACAGCTCGGCGTCCAACCACCCGCCGGCGTCCTGCGCCGCAGGTGTCGACGCCCCGGAGGTCGCGCCGGGCGAAAGACGCGGCCGTACGTCGGCCTCATAGGGATACAGGTGGTCCACCATGGCCGCGACGGTCTCACCGTAGTGATCCAGCAGCCGCGCCAAGGCGCCGCGCCTCACGCTCTCGGACTCCTCCGCGGCGGCCTCTTTGGCGTGGGCGCGGATCAGATCATGGAAGCGGTACCGGCCGATCGCCGGCTCCTGGAGCAGGTTCACCTCCATCAGCCGATCCAGCGTCAACGAGGCCTGCTTCGTGGTGGTGGACAACAGCGCGGCGGCGGCCTCCGGAGGAAAGTCGGCCCCGGCATGCAACCCGAGCAGCCGGTACGCGCGCCGCTCGGCCACCCCGAGCTCGCGATAGGACAGATCCAGCGCGGCGGCGACGCTGCGCCGGCCCGCGTACAGCTCGCCGAGCCCGTATCGGTGCCCTTCCAGCCGCCGCAGGAGATGCTCGACGCTCCAGGCCGGATGCGCCTTCAGCCGGGCCGCGGCCAGCCGGATCGCCAGTGGCAGCATGCCGCACCGCCGCACCACCTCGGCCAGCACCTCGTCCGGCACATCCGCGACGCGCTCCGGCCCCGCCGTACCGGCGAAGAGCGAAACCGCGTCCTCGAGCGGCAGGACGTCCACCGGGATCGTGCGGGCCTCGTCCAAGCCGACCAGCCGCCGCCGGCTGGTGATCAACACCAGACAACCGCCGAACCCCGGTAACAACGGCCGCACCTGCGCCTCGTCCGCGGCATTGTCCAGAACGATCAACATCTTCCGGCCGGCCAGCAGGCTGCGATAGAGCGCAGCCCGATCGTTGACATGCTGGGGAATCGCCTCGCCGGGAACGCCGAGCGCGCCCAGCAGGCGGGCGAGCGTATCGGACGGATCCGCCGCGGCCATGCCTTGGGTGTGGCCGTACAGGTCGACGAACAGATTTCCGTCGGGAAAGTGCGGGGCCAATCGGTGGGCCGCGTGCACGGCGAGCGCCGTTTTGCCGACTCCCGCCATGCCGTCGACGGCGCAGACCACCACCGCGCCCACTTCGCCGGCCAGGTCGTCGAACATGGCCAGCTCCCGTGCCCGGGCGACGAACGCCGCCACGTCGGCGGGTAGCTGCTGCGGGATCGTCCCGACCGGCTGTGAGAGCGCGGCCGGTGGTGCGACCTGTCCGGCGACCCTCATCAGGAGCGATCGCTCCGCGTCGTTCAGGCCCAGCTCCTCCGCCAGCCGCCGAATCGTCGAACCTCGCGAGTGCCGCTCGTCCAACTCGATCCGCCGGATGGTACGAGTGTTGAGCCCGGTTCTGACCCCCAATTGTTCCTGGGTGAGCATCGCCCGCTTCCGCCACGTGCGCACCAACTCTCCCATGGTCTTTTCCCGCATGGGCTGACCGGACTCAGCACCGTCGCGCCCTTGGGACGACATAAACGAATCTCCCGCGGTCACTTGCCTGCGTCAGGCAGAGAACTCAGTCATATGGCTTGAATGCCGGGCAGCCGGCGCGCGGCTCGGCGGCGCGGTCTGCGCGTTCCCCCGACCGGCCGTCGTGCCGGCCGGCCGGGGGAACGCGCGGCGGGCGGTGGCCAGGTCACCATGCTCCTTGTACGGCAGCCAGGGCACCATGACGATCGCGCTTGCCCGGTGTGTTTCCTCTAGTCAGCACGGTTTCTCCCGGTGTGGGCAGTCGGTGAGCACGTTGAATCAGCCCGTCACCTTCAGGACATGATCTGCTTCGTCACCTCAAGCTCGGCCAGTTGGAATCGGTAGACGTCCCGGTCCCACTCCTTGAGGGGCAGACCCAGGTGGGTCGCCGTTACGCGTACGTAGCGGTAGACGCCGGCCCCGACGGCGAAATGCTGCGGACCGCTGACCGGGGCGCCTGCGCCGTGGCCGGTCTTCGTGACCAGCGGGTCCCACGTGACTCCGTCGGCGGATCCGGAGATGACGAAGTCGGCGGGGAAGGCCCGTCCGTCGGCGGCCTGGTCACTCCTGGGCCACAACGTCACCGTGTCGAACGATTGGGAGGAGCCCAGGTCCACCTGGAGGTATTCGCCTCCGGGGACCGATGCGGCCGTGTGCTCCCGCGAGGTCCAGCCCATGGTGGGGTTGCCGTCGTTGACGGCGGCGTAGCTGTAGCGCCGTCCGTCGACGACCGCGGCCGGGAGCCAGCCCCGCACGGCCTCGGTGTACTGCGAGCTCCATGACACCGTCTTGCCGCGGGCCAGGTTCACGGTCGTGGCGACCGGCGGCACGGGTTTGGCGCCGACGCTTTCCTCGGTCGGGCTCAGCTCGATCAGGATCACGGCGTTGGGGCCGAGGCTCTGGGTCGTGGACAGTTCCCGCGTCGGTTCCTTCACCACCTGCGAGGCCGGACGCAGGCGTTCGTTCGGGCTCGGGCGGTGGTGGGAGAGGCCGACGGTCTCGTCGTACCAGGAATTGCCTGCGATGCCGTTGACGTCGTACTTCGTGACGGCCATGTTCGTCTCGGCGTACGGCAGGTTTTTCAGCAGCAACGTGAAGGTCGCGTATTTGTCGTCGACATTGTTCCACAGCAGGATGCTGACCTTCTTGTTCTCCGGGTTCGTGGTGACCAGGCCGTGCGCGGCGTTCCCCGCGGAGCTGGTCATCGTGGTTTTCAGCCTGGTGGCGCCCATGGATTTCATCATCGCGAAGACGTTGCCGACCGCTTTCCTGCGCCCGTCAGCGGTGATCATGCCGAGGTCGCCGTTGAAGTTCCGGCTCGGGTTCCAGCCTTCGATCCCGGTGAAGAAGAACGCCCCGCTGAGTTCCGGCCGGCTGAGGGACTCGTATATGCGGTGGGCGGCGTACGAGGCGCTTTGGTGGGTGTCGGGCCAGGTGCCGCCGCCCACGCCCATCTTGTGGTCGGCGTGCCATTCGGTGACGTACAGCTTCTTGACCGGCAGGTCCCGGCTGAGCAGTGCGTCGCGTACGGTCGCGACGGAGGTCCAGTTCGGGTGTCCGTAGTCGTGCCAGGAGACGAAATCCCACGGCACGCCCGGGTCGGCATCGATGAAGTTCAGCCATTCCGTGAGCAGCGCGGAGCCGGCGTGCGTGACGGCGGGGCCGCCCACTTGCGCGGAGCCGTCCGCCTCCTTGACGGCCTTGGCGGTGGCCGCGTACATCGCGAGGTAGTCGGCCCTCGTGGCTTCCTTGCCCCAGAACAGATCGGGTTCGTTCCACACCTCCCAGTTCCAGCCGGTGTAGCCCTTGCCCGCATAGTGCGCGACCATCGCCTTGACCGCGCGCCCCCACGCCGCGTTGTCCTTGGGCGGGCTGAAGAGCTCCGCCGGGAACTTGCGAAGGGCGCGGGGCATGTAGCTCAGGCTGATCCACGGCTTGATGCCGTGGTTCAGGAACGGCTGCAGCGTGTCGTCGAGCTTGCTGAAGTCATAGGTGCCGTCGCTTTTCACCACGCCGTAGAATTCGTCGTCGAACACGTGGTCCACGCGTATCTCGCGAATTCCCAGCTCAGCGAACTCCGCTACGTGATCCCGCAGAAGGTGCAGATTTTCGAGCGTGAGATAGCCGCCCTGCGAGACCTTGAGGAGGCGGTCCTTGTCGAAGGGCTTGTCGTCGTGGTCACCGTAGGTGGCTTCCAAGGAGACCGTGTTGACCGCCGTGGCGCCATGGGCGGCGCCATTGCCCGGCGAGACGACACCCATGGTCAAGGTCAGTCCTATCGTGGCGAGCGCGGTGCCTAACCGTCGGATGGCCGGCATGATGTGTCACTCCTCTAGGAAAATCGCAATGGGGATGGAATCGCGGGCCGAACGTCTGCCGCTCGCTGTGACGATCTCCGTCTGGCGCCTTTTTAACGGCATGGATCCTCCGCGGACATGGCAGTAATCAGCAATCAGTGCCAGATCAATGACCTAGGACCGACGGGCGGGAAATCAGAGCCATTTCGCGAAGAAATCGCGAGGGCTATCGGCGATAGAACACTAAGCGGCGGCTTGCCGCAGTGGTTAGCACTCCATCGGCCTTGATTAGCACAAAATCCGCAGGGGGGAATGGGGGTATGATGGTGGCCGCGTCGCGGACCGAGGAGTTCGAGGTGGCCGACGTCCATGACGGACGCGGTCTTTCCGCCGAGGGCGCTCAGGCGAGGGCAAGGCGGCTTCGACGCGACGGCGACAGGCCGTCAAGCCGTCAAGCCGGAGGGCTCACCGCGACCTCGTACATTCCCGGAGGTTGCGCGGCCGGAAGGCGTCCCTCACGGAGGGACGCGAGCACCGGGCCGGGATCGACGCCGAACGACACCGCCTGCGCCCGCCCGGTGAGCACAGCCCGCTGCGCGGCCAGCTCGAACGCCATGACCTCCCGCAAATAGGGCACCTCCAGCGGCAGGTCAGCGACGTGGGCGGCGAACCGCCGGGCCTCGTCGGTGGCCATCGGCTCCGAAGGGGCGGCGTTCCAGAAACCGGCGAACAGCTCGTCCACGGCCGCGCCGCCGAGCGTCAGCAGGAGGAGCCGCGTCGTGAGCGGCAGCGTGTCGGCGACCTTCCCGGCGCGTACGGAGGCGATGAGCTCACGCAGCACCGCGATCCCGGGGTCCGCGACGGCCTCCCGGCTCTGGAGCGCCGTGGCGAGGGCCCGCTCCCAGTCCGCCGGGGCCGGCGGCAGAGGGGCGGCGCTGCCGCGCGACTCCCACAGCTCGCGCAGTTCACGCAGCTGATCGCGGGTCTCCTCCGCTGCCGGGGCGCTGTCCGGCATCACCTCGTAGATGACGGCCTTGAGGTTCGGCAGCCGGGGGATCACCTGACGGGCGTACTCCATGACCTCCGGCGCGATGGGCCCTGAATGGGCGTCCACCCAGTAACCGGCGTACTCCTGACCGCCGGCCAGATGCACCTCGATCACCCGTTCCAGGGGCAGTTCGGACACCACGTCGAGGACCCGCTGGCGGCCGTTGCGCTCGTTCGCCCAGAGGTTGTGCAGGTCGAGCAGGATCCCGCAGCCGGCGCCCCGGGCGACCGCGGCGAAGAACGTCCCGTCGGGCAGCTCGCCCGGCACGGGCCGCAGATAGCTGACGCCGGTCTCGAAGGCGAACGGCACCGGCAGGCGCTCGCGCATCTTGCGAATGTTGGCGACGGCGAGGGCGATGCCCTCCTCGCTCTGTACGGGCGGCAGCAGGAAGCCCAGGTCATCGGAGCCGGCCCGGTTGAAGCTGAGGTGCTCGCTGGCCCACGGCGCCTGGAGCAGGGCGATGGACTCGGCGAAGGGCCGCAGGTGACGCTCGTCCGCCACCGTGCCGCCCACCGGATGCCCCACTCCGTGCACCAGCTTGGGTTTTGGGATCCGCGCGAGCCGTTCGAACGCGCGCACGTCCAGCCGGTACGGCGCGCCCGTCGCCCGTGCCGGGAACCAGAACACCTGCGGCTCCACCTCGACCACGTCCACCAGGTCGAGCAGCCCATCGTGCTCGGGCCAGTAGACGAGCCCGACCCCGAGCTCCGGCAGCCCCCGCAGGTCCTGGAGATCGCTCATCCGGGCTCGCGGATCTCGAGCTTGTCGTTGACGAGGAACCTGCGCTGGAGCTCGTACCGGATGTCCCATCCCGAGCAGCAGCCCCGGCAGCCGAGGCGGCCGAGTATGTCCTTCTGCACGGCCTGGAACTTGTCCAGGTCGAAGGCGACCTCCGCGGGGATGGTGACCTGCACCACCCGGCCGCCACCCTGCTCGAATCCGTTGTCCGCCACCATGTTCCCTTCCCTTCTGTTCTTCATCGACCATTGAAGACGGCGGGGGCGGGAGCGCGCGCCAGGGTGTTGCTCAGGGAAATCCCTAGGTACGCGGTCCGGCCACATGCGGGCGCAAACGAGGCGATGTTCGCAGCACGGCAGGAACGGCCGGGGACGCGGCGGCCGCCCGCGACCAGTTCGCCGCCCTGTTGCCCATTCGCGAGCTTGCCGGCGAGTCCGGACGCGATGCGCTCGCGGTCCTGAGGGGTCGATCGTCGTCGTGGCACGCCCGTCAGTGTTGCCTTAGCCGTCATTCATTGCAACAAACCTTGCATTCGGGCACAGCGTCATTGCACCAATTTATCGCTATCAACCAGCGGAAATGGACATTTTCAGATTGACGCAGATATGAATGCAACGTAGCTTTCAACCTGAACGAGACACGTACTATCGCGAAGTGAGGAACGGCTGTGGGGCGCTCTCTCCATATCGTCATGAGCAACAGGGCCCGGAGGCCGCGGACCGTCCGGGGCGCGGCGGCCACGGCGCTGGCGGCCGCGCTGCTGGCCGGGGCGGCCACACCCGCGGTGGCCACGGCTGGCGCCGTCGCGGACGGTCGTGTGGCCGTGTCGAAGGCCGCCACCGGGCCGGAACGCCCGGAGCTGCAGAAGGCGATCCAGGCGTTCGTCGATGCCGGTTTCCTCGGGGTGCAGGTGCGGGTGCACGATGAGCGAGGCGAGTGGGCCGGCAGCGCCGGGAAGCGCAAGCTGGGCGCGAAGGCGAAGCCGCCCGCGAACGGGCACTTCTGGGTGGGCAGCGTCACCAAGACCTTCCACGCGACCGTGGTGCTGCAACTGGTGGCCGCGGGCGAGATCGGGCTGGACGCCCCGGTGGCCGGCTATCTGCCCGAGTTCGGGCTGGACCGGCGGATCACGGTGCGGATGCTGCTGCAGCACACCAGCGGACTGTTCAACTATACCGGCGACCTCGACTCCAAGGGAGCATGGGTGCCGGGGCTCCCCGCGACGGGCAAGGAGTGGCTGGACAACCGGTTCCACTCCTACCGGCCTGAGGAACTGGTGCGGTTCGCGTTGTCCAAGCCGGCGAAGTTCGCGCCGGGGAAGGACTGGAGCTACTCCAACACCAACTACACGCTGGCCAGACTGCTGGTCGAGAAGGTCACCGGCCATTCGTTCGACGCGGAGTTGAAGCGGCGGATCGCGGGGCCGCTCAAGCTGCGGGACACCATGGTGCCGGGCGACCGGACGCGGCTGCCCGCCCCGTACGCCCACGGCTACTTCCGCTACCAGGACGCCGGCCAGTGGAAGGTGACCGACGTCTCCCGCCAGAACCTCTCCCTGGTGGCCGGCGCCGGTGACATGATCTCGACCACCCAGGATCTCCACACGTTCTTCTCCGCGCTGAACGGCGGCAAGCTCCTTCCGGGCAAGCTGCTGGCCGAGATGCGCAAGCCGCACCCGAAGAGCGACCCCCTCTACGGCCGCTACGGCCTCGGGATGTTCGCGCAGGATCTGGGCCCGGCCTGCGGCACCGTGCTCAACCACAACGGCAACCCTCCCGGAGGGTACGCGGCGCTGATGTACAGCACGCCCGACGGCGGCAAGACCCTGACCGCCTCGCTGACCGCCGGCGATGCCGCATTCGACATGACCATGTATCCGAAGCTGCTGGACGGGCTGGTCAGGGCGGCGCTCTGCGGCGGGCAGGCCGGGCCGGCCGACTGACCAGATGGGGCCGGGCCTCCTGGGCTCACACATCTTGAAGGCGGACCCAGCGCCAGGCCGCCGGCATGTATGGCGCATTCGATGGGGGTGCCGTCCTGAACGCAACGCGGCTTTCGAGCCAGACCAAACACCGAGGAACGGTCATGAGTGAATCCGTCCACACCGTCGCCACGATGCCGGCCGCGCGTCAGCCCGGCTGCCCCTTCGACCCGCCCAAGGAGCTGATCGAGGCTCGCGAGCACGGCCCGATCAGCCGACTCCCCTTCGCCGACGGCCACCAGGGCTGGCTGGTCACCGGATACGACCTGGTCCGGGCGGTGCTGGCCGACCCGCGCTTCAGCTCCCGCAAGGAGCTCATGCGCCACCACCCGACCATCGACTACGGCGACATCGAGGTTCCCCCGGCGGCGCCCGGCGAGTTCCTGCTGATGGACGACCCGCAGCACAGCCGCTACCGCAAGCCCCTGGTGGGCAGGTTCACGGTCCGGCGCATGCGGCTGCTCACCGAGCGGGTCGAGCAGGTCACCGCCGAACACCTCGACGCGATGGAGAAGGCCGGGCCAGGGGCGGACCTGATGACCGCGTTCGCCAAACCCATCCCGGCCGTCATGATCTGTGAGCTGCTCGGCGTGCCCTATGCGGACCGGGGCTCCTTCCAGGAGAACATCGACACGTTCATGAGCGGAGAGACCAGCGACGAGGACCTGATCGCGGCCTACACCGCAGTCCAGACCTACCTCGCGGAGCTGGTGGCCGCCAAGCGCGCCAACCCCACCGACGACGTGCTCAGCGACCTGACCGACAGCGACCTGACCGACGAGGAGCTCAAAGGCGTCGCCCTGATCCTGCTGGCCGCCGGTCTCGACACCACCACCAACATGCTGGCCCTGGGCACCTTCGCGCTGCTGCGCAACCCGGCCCAACTGGCCGCACTGCGCGCCGAACCCACGCTCACCGAGCGAGCCGTGGAAGAGTTGCTGCGGTATCTGACCGTCGCCAAGACGTCCCAGCGGGTGGCGCTGGAGGACGTCGAGCTGGGCGGTCAGACCATCAAGGCCGGTACGACGGTCCTCCTGTCCAGCAACACCGCCAACCGCGACCCCCGGCGTTTCACCGACCCGCACGTGCTCGACCTGCGCCGCCAGGACGGCGGTCATCTGGCCTTCGGTCACGGCATCCACCAGTGCCTCGGCCAGCAACTCGCCCGCGTCGAGATGCGGGTCGCGCTCCCCGCGCTGCTCAACCGCTTCCCCACGCTACGCCTGGCCGTACCGGCCGAAGAGGTCGCCCTGCGCCCGGAGACGGCCGACATCTACGGGGTCAAGAACCTCCCGGTCACCTGGGACGCCTGACCGCGAGCCGAAGGCGTACCACCCGCCGCCACCGCGGCGATCGCGCCCGCGGCCCGTATGTCAGCGGCGGTCTCAGGACGGCGACAGCCCCGTATCAGCGCGGCCGGCGATGGTGGACACCATGCCTGACGGGTCTCACCCAATCAAAACAACGCAGCACAAGGAGTACATGATGCAGAAGTTCGACACCCCCGCCCCGATCTCCGCCGTCCTGAACATCCCCGCGGGACGCGTTGAGCTCATCGCCGCCGACCGGGCCGACACCGCGATCGAGGTCCTTCCCGCGAACGCCTCGAAGAGCCGCGACGTCAAGGCGGCGGAGCAGACCACGATCGCGTACGCCGACGGCGTCCTGCGGATCGAGACCCCCGCCAAGAACCAGTACCTCGGCCCGTCCGGATCCATCGAGGTGACGGTCCACCTGCCCGCCGGCTCCCGCATCGAGGCCACGGCGGCCGCCGCCGGACTCCGGGCCGTCGGCCGCCTCGGCGACGTCGCCTTCGACGGCGCGTGCGGCCAGATCACGATCGAGGAGGCTGCGAGCGTCCGCCTCACCGCGATCGACGGCGACGTCGAGGTCGGCCGGCTGGGCGGCCCCGCGGAGATCAGCACCGCACGGGGCGACATCCGGATCGCCGAGGCCAAGGGCGGCACGGTCGTGCTCCGCACCGATTCCGGCGACATCTCGATCGCCGCCGCCGGCGGAGTCTCGGCCGCCCTGGACGCGGGCACCGTCCTCGGTCGCATCACGAACACGCTCAAGAACGACGGCGCCACCGAACTCGACATCCACGCCACCACCGCCAACGGCGACATCACCGCCCGCAGCCTCTGAAGGAGCAAGCCGGGCCGATGAACGTCTACGAGCTCACCGAGGCCGGCCGCGTGGAGACGCACGACTGGCTGAGCGACCTGGTAGCGGCACCTCACCGCGGCCCTGGCGTTCATCTCCGCGCTGTCGCACGACGAGGTGGTGACGGCCACGCCACGACGCGGACGGCACAATGATCCTCGGCTGTGCATAGGTCGGGGAACATCCGGTACGTCCAACCGGCTCCCCAGGAAGGATTCGGTGACCGATGATACGGACTTTCACGGCGAAGGACGGCTGGCCCGCGCTGCGCGCGCAGTGGACGGATCGTCTCCCGGACGCGGACCTGGCGGGGCTGGACGAGGCCACGGCCTTCGCGACGCGCTGGCATGGCGACCAGACGCGGCCGGCCGGTGAGCCGTACCTTGAGCACCTGCTCGAAGCGACGCGCGTGCTCGTCGAGGCCGTCGAGGTCACGGATGTCGACGTCCTGCGCGCCGCCGTGCTGCACGACGTGGTCGAGGACACCGCCTGCACGCTCGACGAGATCCGCGAACGCTTCGGTGATCGCGTGGCCACTCTGGTCGACTGGGTGACCAAGCCGCCGCGTCCCGTGGGATGGAGCCGCGAAGAGGCGCGAACCGCCTATCTGGATCGGCTGCGCGGCGCACCGTACGACGCGATCCTGGTGAAACTCGCCGATCGGCTGAGCAACGTCCAGCGGCTGGACACACATCCGCGGCCCGAGAAACGCCGTGGCTACTACGACGAGACCGTCCGCTCCATCCTTCCCTTCGCCGAGCGCCACCCATGGTTCCACGACTGGTACGACGCGTGGCGCACCGAGTTCCGCCATGTGTCCGAACCCGAGTGACGACCATGGCCCTCAGGCGATCCGGTAGGCGGCGGCGCCGTTGTGCAGGAAGCGGGCGCGGTAGGTGAGGTACGCGCGGTCGTGCTCGCTGGTCAGGGTGATGTCGTACAGGGTGGAGCGGTAGGTCCCGGACATGCGGTCCGCGTCGATCCCGGCCGGGTTCGAGGGCGGCACGGGTAGGGGTGCCGTCTCGACGCCGGCGAGGTCTCTGAGCGCCGTAGCGAAGATCTCGTAGGCCAAGGGCGCACCGCCCGTGCTGTTGGTCAGCACGGCCACCGCCACCCCCGCCGATGGCACGACGCGAAGGAAGGCCTTCTGCCCCTTGGAGACACCGGTGTGGCCGACGACGCCGCCCTGGTAGAGCATCCAGCCGAGGCCATCGCCTACTTCTGCACGACGGAACTGCTCGCCAACGTGATCAAACACAGCGGCGCCGGGCATGCCGCCATCGACGTACGGGCGCGAGACGGCCTGCTGACCCTGCGGGTGCGCGACGACGGCACCGGCGGCGCGGCGATCGGCACCGGATCCGGACTACGCGGCCTGGCCGCCCGGGTTCAGGCGTTGGACGGCATGATCGACATCCACAGCCCGGCCGGAGGACCTACGCTGATCACCGTCGAACTCCCCCTGCGCATCTGAACGGAGCAGCGCATGCGCATCGTGATCGCCGAGGACGCCGTGATGCTCCGGGAGGGCCTGTGCATGCTGCTCACCTCCCGCGATCACGAGGTGGTGGCCGCCGTGGGCGATGGCGACGCGCTCCTGGCCGCCGTGGCGGAACACGGTCCCGACATCGCCGTGGTCGACGTACGCATGCCGCCTTCCCACACCGACGAGGGCCTGCGAGCCGCGATCCGGATCCGCCGTGATCACCCGGAGGTGGGCGTGCTGGTGTTCTCCCAGTACATCGAGACGCGTTATGCGGCCCAATTGCCGGCCGGCGGCGCCCACGGTGTGGGATACCTGCTGAAGGAGCGCGTCGCCGACGTCAAGGACTTCCTGGCCGCGCTCGACCGGATCGCGGCCGGGCAGACCGTCCTCGACCCCGAGGTCGTCACCCAGATCATGGGCGCCAGCCGCCGTGCGGAGACCCTGGGCACGCTCACGCCGAGGGAACGCCAGGTGCTGGCCATGATGGCGGAGCGGCGTTCCAACAACTCCATCGCCACCGCGCTGTTCCTGTCGTACGGCTCGGTGGAGAAGCACGTGACGCAGATCTTCACCAAGCTCGGCCTGTCTCCGTCGGACAACGACCACCGCAGGGTCCTTGCCGTCCTGCATTATCTGCAGGCCTGACCGGATCGTTCGCCGGGCCGGTGACGGCGAGGTGGTCCAGGTTGGGGCCGCCGTTCGCGGTGGCGGAGGTCGCCCTGATCACGTTGGCGCCCGCGACGAGCGGGAGGGTGACGCTCCTGGTCGCCCACGTGGTCCAGGCGCCGGTCCCGGGGAAGTCGACGAGGGTGCCGCCGACGTCCATCGGGCGGTTGGCCGTGGTGCCGTTGGCGTAGCGGAGGGTGAGCGTGGCGTCGCCCGCCCGCGCGGCCGTCACCGTGAACTCCGCGTAGGAGCCGGCGACGTTGTCCAGGTTGACGAATCCGGCACCGGTGAACCCGGCGTGGTTGGACTCGACGACGCCCTGGGAGATCGTGGCGTTCTCGGCCTCCAGCACCGTGGGCGGCGGCCCGTCGGCCGGGGTGAACGCCGGGTCGCTCGAGATCGCCACCCGGTCAAGGCGGGCGCCGTCCTCGCGGTAGGCGAAGGTGATGGTGTGGGCGCCCGCGCCGAGGGGGTAGGTGACGGGGAGCTGCGCCCAGTGCCAGCTCGTGCCGAGCGGGACTTCGTTCCAGTTGGTCCACGTGCCGCCGCCGGCGCGGACCCAGAAGGAGTCGTCGCCGGTGGTGGCGGCGATCACCCTGGCCCAGACCCTGAACGTGCCCGGATGGGGAACGTCGAAGGACACGGTGGCGTGGCCGCTGGAGGGGGCCGCCGATTGGCTGTTGTTGCCCGGGGCGACGCTGACGTAGGAGCCGCCGGAGGCGGCCGGGTCCTGGAGGGTCTGCATCGGCGCCGTCACCGTGCCCGATTCGGCTTCGCCGTACAGGCTGACGGGCTCGCCGGGGACGGGGGTGGAGTTGGTGGCGCGCACGCGCAGCGCGCCGCCGGAGGTGTTGGCGCCGGTGACCGAGTAGCCGGTGACGCCGCTGACACCGGCGTCGTACGCGCTCCCGGAGCCGCGCTGGGCGGTGACGTCGAGGCGGATGTCCGAGCCGTCGTCCACGATGAACGCCGGCCGGTCGTCGTTGTCGTCGAAGCGCACGGCCGAGCCGTTGCCGATGGTCAGGCCCTGGACGTGGCGGGCCCAGACGCCGAAGGCGGGCCGGGTGCCGTAGTCGCGCGGCGGGTACGTGGTGAGGAACTCGCCCGGCACACGGCCGGCGTCCGAGGCGGGATGGTCGCCGGGGACGGTCAGCCGGACGTTGTCGAGTGTGATGTCCGGGCCGATGTCGACCGCGGGCGTGCCGGTGATGGTGCTGGTCAGCTCGGGTCCGCCGGTGGTGCCCGACGGCTCGGGAGCGGTCAGGTTCACGCCGTTGACGTTGGTGAGGTGGATGTTCCTGATCCGGCCCGCGGGTGGCGAGCCGGGGCAGCGGCGGCGCTCGCCGATCTTCATGAAGATGGGCGTCGTCGTCCTGGTCAGCGAGACGTCGGTGTAGTGGACGTCCTCGATGATCGCGCCGTCCATGGAGACGATGCCGATCCCGGCCTTGCCGCCGCCCAGCACGGTGATGTCGTCGAAGCGGATGTCGCGGAAGCTGCCGCAGGTCTCCGAGCCGAACTGCAGGGCGTTGTTCTCGTGGGAGTAGACCGTCGTGTTCCGGATCCGGATGTTCTGGCTGGTGTAGGTGTGGCCGAGCGCGAAGTCGCTCTTCAGCGCGATGGCGTCGTCGCTGGACTCGATGCGGCTGTTCTGCAGGGTGACGTTCCAGCTGTTGATCAGGTTGATGCCGTCGCGGACGCCCTCGTCGGCGTTGTACGTCTTGAGGTTGTCGATCATGACATCGTGGCAGCCGTTGAGCAGCGCCATGAAGTGGCCGCCGCGGCGGATCGAGATGCCGGTGATGCTGACGTTCGCGCACTCGGTGAGGGCGATGGCCTTGTTGCCCGCGCCGGAGGGTGGCGAGTTGCTGGTGGACAGGTTGCCGTCGCCGTCGATGGTGCCCGAACCGGCGAAGTGCACGTTGGAGACGCCGCGCCCGGCGAACAGCGAGTTGTTGAAGTGGCTGTGGCCGAAGTCCTGGTAGTCGTCGTACGGGTTGGACTCGGGGGCGTCCAGGCCGCTGCTCGCCGCCCGTACCGTGGCGCCGGCGTCCAGCCGGATCGTGATGTCGCTCTTCAGGTGGATGGTGCGGGATCGGTAGGAGCCCGAAGGGAAGACGACGATGCCGCCGTTCGCCGCGCTGGCGGCGTTGATGGCCCGGTCGATCGCGTCGTCGTCGTTGGTGGAGCCGTTGCCGGTGGCGCCGAAGTCGCGCACGTTGAACTCCGCCGGCGCTCGCCCGGACTGTGTGTACGCGGGCGGCGCCGTCAGGGCGAGGGTCAGCGCGATCGCCCAGGTGGCGCGGCGGGTGATCATGGCCGGACCTCCACGTAGTCGATGTTGGGCAGGCCGCCCGCCGTGGTGGCGACCAGCCGGACCGTGTTGCGGCCCGCGACGGCCGGGACGGTCCGGCCGGCCGAGACCCACGTGGTCCACGCGCCGCTACCTGGAGCGTTCTGAGTCCCGGTCGAGGCGCCGTTGACGATCACGTCGAAGGGACGGTCGGCCGTGGTGCCGTTGGCGTAGCGGATCAGGAACGCGTGTGATCCGGCCGACGGCAGGTCGAAGGCGAACTCGACGGCCGCCCCCGCCACGTTGTCGCTGTTGACGAAGCCGGTGCCGGAGAAGCCCGCGTGGTTGGACTCGACGACGCCCTGGGAGATCACGGCGTTCTCGGCCTCGTAGCGGACGCCCGGGGAGGGCTGGGTGGAGATGTCCCGGCCGTTGTGGAACACGTTGGCGAGCTGGAGGTTATCGACGTAATTAGCGATATTTCCGGAATTGGTCATGCCGGTGAACGTGCTGTTGGAGATCGTCACGTTCTGGATGTGCCTGGCGCCGCGGCCGTCGATGTTGTACGCCGAGCGCCCGCCCGCGATGGTCAGGCCGTCGGCGGTGAAGTTCCTGACGGTCGGGGGGATATTTCCGGACGTTTCGTAGTTCATCGTGATGTAGAGAGCGTCGCGTTCCAGGTTGCGGCCGGTGATGCGGCGCAGGTGGATGTCCTCGACGAAGCCGCCCCGGTTGAAGCTGGTCTTGACGTACAGGGCGTACTTGACCGGATAACGCCCGGGGAAGTCGGCGGCGTTGCACACGCAGTCCTCGGCGAATACGTTCCTGACGCCGCCCGACATCTCGGACCCGACCGTGATGCCGCCCCAGCGGCCGGAGAATTTGCAGTCGCGCACCACGATGTTCTGCGACGGTTTGTTCACCCGCCTGCCGTCGCGGTCACGGCCGGACTTGACCGGGATGCAGTCGTCGTTGGTGTCGAACCTGCAGCCGGTGATGAACACGTCGGTGCAGGAGTCGGGGTTGCAGCCGTCGCCCTGGGAGTTGGTGCTGTAGAAGGTGACGTTCCTGACCGTGACGTTCGTGCAGTAGACCGGGTGCAGGGTCCACATGGCCGGGTTGCGCAGGTTGAGGCCCTCGACCAGGATGTTGGCGCAGTCGTACAGGCCGATCATGTTGGGCCGCAACTCGTGCCCGGCCCCGAACCGGCGCTGCTCGACCGGGTGGTCCTCCGCGCCCCACTCGCGTAACTGGTCGCGGTCGTCTCCTCCGCCGCCCCACGACGACCAGTCGCCCGCCGGCGCGTTGCCGTCGATGGTGCCCGTGCCGGTGATCGCGATGTTGGTCCTGCCGTTGGCGTAGATGAAGGGCGAGTAGTTGTAGCACTCGATGCCCTCCCACCGGGTGAAGACGTTCGGCAGGTAGGACGCCGGGTCGGTGCGGAAGCGGATCGTGCCGGTCACGTGCAGGTTCACGTTCGACAGCAGGTGGATCTTGCCGGTGCGGAACGTGCCGGACGGCACCAGCACCCGGCCGCCGCCCGCGGCGGCGCAGGCGGCGATCGCGTCGCGGAAGGCGGCGGTGCAGTCGGTGCTGTTGTCGCCGGCGGCGCCGTAGCCGGTGATGTCGAACGTCCGGTCGGGAAACACCGGCGGGACGATCCTGGCCAGGATCGACGGCACCTCGTCCCAGGGCGAGGCGGCCGTAGCGGTCGCGGGCCGGATGCCCATGGCGGTATCGGCCGCGGCCGGCGCTTGTCCGAGCGGACCGGCCGCGACCGCAGCGGCGGCCAGCAGGACGTCCCGCCGCGAGGGCGGCCGCCCGGTCATTGCGTCACCTCGATGTAGTCCAGGTTCGGGTTGCCGTTGGCGGTGTCGGCGGTGATCCGTACCGTGTTGGCGCCCGAGGTGAGGGTGACGGGCACGGTGGCGGTCGCCCACGACGTCCAGGCGCCGGTGCCGTTGAAGGGCCGGCCGGCGGCGACCGTCGCGCCGTTGACGGTGATCGTCGCGGGACGGCCGGCGGTGGTGCCGTTCGCGTACCGGATCCCGAGGGTGGCCGCTCCGGCCGTGCCGTTGACGGTCCACTCCACGGCGGATCCCGCCACGTTGTCGCCGTTGACGAAGCCGGTGCCGGAGAAGCCCACGTGGTTGGACTCGACGACGCCCTGCGAGATCGTCGCGTTCTCCGCCTCGTAGCGCGTGGCGCCGCCGCCGTTCCCCGGGACGGCCTTGTACGACCTGAGGTTCGTCAGCAGCAGATGGCAGTTCTGCAGCGAGCCCGACGTGTCGCCGAGCGAGCGGTAGATGCCCCACTTGGGCCGGACCCGGTCGCCGAGGAAGGTGTCCACGCCCGTTCTCGTCGCGTCGACCACGGTGGCGCCGCCGCTCCTGACCACCCACCTCACCCCGCCGGACGAGCCGTCACCGATCTTGATCTCGTAGTCGATGTCGATCCACGTGTTGTGCAGCGGCTCCAGGTCGGTCCGCCCGACCAGGATGTCCGGCTCGAAGACCTTGTGCTCGATGGTCTGCCTGCCGTCCACCCGGCGCAGCGAGGTGACCGTGATCGGGGACGTTCCCGCGCCGGGCATCTTGGTCTGGAAGATGTGGGTGAACGTCGTGGTGGCCTTGAGCGTGCCCGGGATGTACATCGAGTAGGTGACCCGCCACAGCTCACCGCTCTTCCACTGCAGGTAGCCGCTGCTGGAGGTACGGTTGCCGGTCACTTCGTGCCGCTGCCGGTCCGTGCTGGTGTCGCGGTCGACCGTGTGCATGGTGAAGCGGTAGTTGGCGCCCTCGGGGAAGATGTGGGGCGCCGCCGAGGTGTGGGAGTCCGCGCGGTCGTCCTCGATGCTCTCCCACGCCCCCATGCCGTTGGCGGCGGCCGACGGCGACCACATGAGCTGCCAGGTCATCCCGGCGGGAAGCAGGGTGGGGGCCGCGAACGCGGGGCGCGAGGACAGGAGCGGGGCGGCGGCCGCGACGCCCGCGAGGAGCCCGAATCGACGCCGCGACAGGTGTTCCGTCATGTCGTTACCTCCAGGTAGTCGAGGTTGGGGCCGCCGCCCGCGGTGGTGGCGGTGGCGCGGACGCTGTTGGAGCCCGCCACGAGCTGCGCGGAGACGCTGGTGCTCTGCCAGGTGGTCCAGGCGCCGGTGCCGGGGAAGTCCCTGGTCTGTACGGTGGCGCCGTTGACGGCGATGGTCATCGGGCGGTTGGCGGTGGTGCCGTTGGCGAACCGGAAGGTCAGGGTGGCGGTTCCGGCCGTGGCCGCGCTGACGGAGAACTCGATGAAGGAGCCGGCCACGTTGTCGTAGTTGACGAAGCCGGTGCCGGAGAAGCCCGCGTGGTTGGACTCGACGGCGCCCTGGGAGATCGTGGCGTTCTCCGCCTCGTAGCGGGTGCCCTGGGGTGGTGTGCCGTACACCACGCCGTTGATGCGCACGTTCTGGAGCCGGACGTTGTCGGCGTTGGACAGTTGCGGGGCGGGCGTGTCGATGGCGGTGAAGGTGCTGTTGGAGATCGTGACGTTCCTGATGTGGCTGGCCGGCGAGCCCGACAGCTTGACGGCGAACGGCGAGCCGGCGATGTTCAGGCCCTCCACCGTGAGGTTCTGGATGGTCGGGTGGACGATCGGGCCGTAGCCGGGGCCGGTGAGGCTGTAGTTCATGTCGATGAAGAAGCCGCCCCGGTCGCACGGGCCACCGGTGAGGCCGCGGACGTGGACGCCGTCGACCACGCCGCCGCGGCGGTTGTTGGTCTTGAGGTAGAGCGCGTAGAACGACCTGTAGGCGGAGCCGGGCAGGATCTGGTTGTCCTGGGCGAAGACGTTGCGTACGCCGCCGGACATCTCGCTGCCGACGGTGATGGCTCCCCAGCGGCCGTGGTACGTGTTGCCGCGGATCACGATGTTCTCCGACGGCACGCCGACGCGGCGGCCGTCGATGTCGCGGCCGGACTTGATCACGGTGCCGTCGTCGCCGGTGTCGAAGGAACAGTTCTCGATGAGGACGTCCGCGGAGGACTCGGGGTCGACGCCGTCCACCATCGCGCCCCGGCTATAGATTTTGACCCGCCTGATAGTGATATTTCGGGATAAGACGGGGTGGATGGTCCACATCGCGGGGTTCCTGATGTCCAGGTCCTCGACGAGAACGTTCTGGCAGTCGTAGAACTGGATCATGTTCGGTTTGAGGTAGTGGCCGTCACCGAACAGGCGCTGCTCGACCGGCACGCCGTCCACGGCGAGCTGCTGCAGCCGGTCCCAGTCGGGGCCGCGCCGCCCGTCGAAGTCGAACCAGGGGCCGGCCGCCGCGTTCCCGTCGATCGTGCCGGTGCCGGTCAGGGCGAGGTCGCGCTGGCCGCGGGCGTAGATGAAGGGCGAGTAGTTGTAGCACTCGATCCCCTGCCAGCGGGTGAACACGGCCGGCAGGTAGGAGCCCGCGTCCGATCGGAACCTGATCGTCGCCCCGGCCTCCACGTGCAGGCGCACGCCGGAGAGCAGGTGGATCGTGCCGGTCCGGTACCTGCCGGTGCCGGGAACGAGCACGGTGCCGCCGCCGGCCGCGTTGCAGGCGGCGATCGCGGCGCGGAAGGCCGGTGTGCAGTCGGTGGAGTTGTCCGGCCGCGCGCCGTGGTCGGTGATCGGGAACGTGCGGTCGGGGAACGTCGGCGGCACGATCCTGGCCAGGATCGCGGGCACCTGGTCCCAGGGTGAGTCGAGGGTACGGGCCGTGGCGGGCGCCGGCGGCAGCACGGCGCCCGCCTGTAAGGGGGCGATCAGCGCGCCTTTGAGCACGGCCCTTCGGGAGAGAGACATCGGAAGGCCTATGGGATGTTCGAGCGGCGGATGGTGTCGCCGCGGTTCGACTCGACGACGCCTTGGGTGATGGTGGCGTTCTCGGCCGCGGATCCCAGGACGAGTAAGCAGGCGATGACGCGGGCCCGGGACTTGCTGAAGTTCATCGGGCACTCCTGGCTGAGAGTGATGCTCTGAGTAAGAAGGGAGCCTTTCCAAACGTTTGCCATAAACCGGCACGAGCGTCAACAGCTGGAACGGTCCATCATTTAGGAAACTTTACTAACTTAATCGGGTTGATACATCGGATGTAAGTGCCCGGTCGACGGGTGCCACGCGGGGATGCATGCCTGAAATGCGCAAGGAGATCGGAGCCGTGTGTCGCCTGCCTGGACCCGCTACAGCTCGTCGGCTCCGGAGCGATACGTGGGGTGAATGCGCCATGACCCTCGGCGGGTGGTTGGATTTGCAATCGGTTGCCGTCGGCGCCGAGCAGGTGGCCACCTGGAGCGTCACCCTCATGACTCGCCGGTCCACACAGAGGCGCCGGCTCGGCGACTCGCGTGCCTCGGCGTCGGACGGCGGATCCAGTCTCACCGCGCGGCCGATGGACGGGGTTCTTGGCGCTCCGGCGCTTGGTGTCGTTTCGTAATTTGTGGTCAGGGCCCGCCGGAGAGCGAGCGCGCCGCCGGCGCCTGACAGGCAGGCGCCGGGCGGCGCGCAGGGACGGCTAACGCCAGTAGACGACCGTCAGGGTCGGCGGCTTGACGCCCGCGTCCTTGTTCTCGGACGCGGCGAAGGCCCGCCAGTTCGTCTTCTCGTTCTCATCGGCACCCCGGAGCTGGATGCCGTAGTTGGGGGCTCCCCCCGCCCAGGCCTTGGCGATGTCGGTCACCGGCCAGGCGAGATAGCCGGCGCCACCCGCGCAGGGCTCGGTCCAGGTGCGGCCGCGCCCCGCCTGGTTGGTGCTCGCACCCTGAGCGGTCGTGCCGGGCTTGTTGCCCCAGTTGAGGTTGGTCTCGTCCCAGGGGCTCGTGATGCGCTCGGCTGTGAGTCCGGAGCCGACCTTGAGACCGCAGGCGTTGGTCTCGAGGTTCCACATGCCGAGGCCGGCCAGGATCACCCGCTTGCCCTTGAGCTTGGCGGTGTCGAACGAGACCAGGCTGCGCATGACGTCGCCGCCCTGGCCGTTCTCCCACGGCATGGTGCCGGCGATGATCATCGCGTCGCCGGGGTGGGACGCCCACGAGGTCGCGACGTCGGTGTCCGTGACGACCGAGGGCATCGTGATCCCCGGGACGACGCGCACCGGATAGACCCGGTCCGGATCGGACAGGAACCCGGCGTCCGGCTTGAGCACCAGGACCCGGGCCCCGTCCTGAGACTCGACGGTGGCCGGGACCTTGGTGAGGGCGTCGCCGCGGGGCTTGCCGCGGCCGCTGGAGTCGTACATGACCGGCGGGGCCGACGAGGCGAGCACGTCGCCGCCGGTGCTCTTGAGCTGCAGGCCGCCGTCGGCGGCCTGGGTCAGGTCCGCGCCCTGTGTGCGTACCGGAATGCGTAGTTCGAGCGGACCCGTAGGCTTCTCCCGCAACACCACGTCGTGGCGGAAGCCGGTCGGCAGCACGGTCACCACCAGGTCGGCCCCCGGGCCGGCGGCGTCGGCGTAGGTGGCGACGTTGGTGCTGACCGACGGCTTGGGCAGCGGGGTCGGCCAGTCGAGCGTGAACACCCGGCCGGCGTTGTCCACGAGCTTGGCCGCCGGCCCGTCGCCGCCCCCGGAGACCTCGACGTCCGCCTGCGACACGCGCGGCTTGAGCACCGAGCCCTGCGCCACGAGGGTGGTGTCGATGGCCGCCCAGGTGTCGTCGGAGCGCTTGACGTTGGAGGGGCCCGAGGTGATCGTCGCGGTGAAGCTGCCGTCGGGGTTGGCGACGGTGGTGCTGCTCTCGTCGGTCAGGCTCGGCACGGGCACCGCG
Source organism: Nonomuraea solani (assembly GCF_900108335.1). Taxonomy (GTDB): domain Bacteria; phylum Actinomycetota; class Actinomycetes; order Streptosporangiales; family Streptosporangiaceae; genus Nonomuraea; species Nonomuraea solani. The sequence continues at coordinate 202,347 of NZ_FNVT01000009.1, read as the reverse complement.
GTGCCGGTCTGGGCGGCCTGGGCGGACGCGGCCGCCTCCGGGCTCTGCCCGGCCGCGGCGGCGGCCGGGAGACCGGTTGCGGTGGCGAGCGTGACGACGGTCGTCAGGCCAAGCGCCAGTTTTCCTACCGAAGCAGAAAGTTGCATTTACGTCCTATCCTTCGTGGGACATGACAAAGACACGGCTCGCCGCTCGTCGCGTGCGTGCTCGTTCCCCGTTGCGATGATCCGCACTTCCCCGTACAAGATCTTGTCGGCCACTAGGGATATCACCGTCAAGGGGTGCGAAAAGTGAGATCCCTGACGATGTGGCATAAGTCACGGCCATCAACACCAGGTCGCGGTCCCGGCTGTCCATTGAACGTCGGGATTTCAGCGTTGCCGACTGAAATTCGAGCCCCACAGGCCATATCCGTCCGAGCCTCGTTCACGGCCGGGGGATCACCAACGACAACCCGGCCTGGGTCGCTGCCCCATGGAGCTGTTCGCGGGTGAGGGAAGCACCCGTTTCGAGGTGGTTGAGGCGACGGGCTGAGGGTACGGGTGGGGACTCAGCGCACCCGAGCACTGAGTGTGCACCAGGCAGGAACCCTCATGAGACTGGATCTCAGTGTCAGCATGTCCGCCGGCACTCCCGTCGTCGGCGTAGGCGGAGAGGTCGATCTGCTCACCGCCGATGATCTGTACGAATTCCTCGCCACGGTCATCCGCCAGCGCGGCCCGCGGCTGAGCGTGGACCTGGGGGGTGTGACCTTCATGGACTCGCGCGGCGCCTCAGCCCTGCTTCGGGTGCGCCGGCTGGCCCGGTCACTCGGCGGAAACCTCACCCTGGCCGGTCTCAGCGCTCCGGCGGCGCGGGTGCTGCGGGCCGTTCTGCCCGGCCAGGACCTCGCACCGCCCGACGAGACCGCGGCGGCCTTGCACCACCGCTGAGCGAAAGGCCGGGGAGGCGCGGTGGATGGCGAATGCGGCGGCGCTCCCTCATGCGGAAATAATGCGGGCCCACGGTTCTGGATGTTTTGTCGCGTTCCCTTTCCCGGCTTTCCTCCGTGGCGGTAACCCGTCCGCTGTTGTCGGGTGCACATCATTCAACTAGCGTAGATTTCATCAGAAGATGAATTTAAGCCATGGACAACAGGGGGAGACAACGATGGTCAATGTCGACACGCCTGTGCTCGTGGTCGGCGCCGGTCCGAGCGGGCTGACCCTGGCCAACGAGCTGGCCCGCCACGGAGTCACAGTACGGATCATCGATCGCGCGCCCGCTCCGGCGACCACGTCCCGCGCGCTGGTCGTACAGCCGCGTTCCCTGGAGATCTTCGAGGACATGGAGGTCATCGACGACGTTCTCGCCGTGGGCGGCAAGGCGCCCGGCATCAACGTCATGTTCGCCAACGACAAGAGCGTCCGGCTGGAACTCGACGACCTGCTGAACGATCCGGCCAACTACACCACCTACCAGTCCCTCTTCACGCTCTCCCAGGACGACACCGAGCGGATCCTCACCAAGAAACTGGAGGAACGCGGCGTACGCGTCGAACGTGGCCTGACGATGACGGACCTCGCCGCGGGCGAGGGGCACATGATCGTGTCCGTACGCGCGGCCGACGGCACGACACGGGCGATCCGGTGCGCCTGGGTCATCGGCTGCGACGGGGCGCACAGCGCGGTCCGCGAAGCGGCCGGGATTCCGTTCGAGGGCACCACCTATCCGGACGAGTTCATCATGGCCGACGCCGAACTCGACTGGGACCTGCCGGACGGCGACATCTACGCCTTCCCCAGCCGCGCCGGATTCATCGCGGCCTTCGCGATGCCGGGCGAGCACCGGTTCCGCATCTTCGGCAACGTGAAGGCCGGGCCCGAAGGGCCCGGTCCGGAGTACAGCGAGCCGACCCACGAGGAGTTCCAGGCGATGGTGGACGAGCGGATGCCGCTCCCCGCCACCGTGGTCAGGGAGCACTGGGTCAGCCGCTACCGGCTGCACCGGCGTGTCGCGCCGCGCTACCGCGAGGGCCGCGTCTTCCTCGTCGGCGACGCCGCCCACGTGCACAGTCCGGCTGGAGCGCAGGGCATGAACACCGGCATCCAGGACGCCTACAACCTCGCGTGGAAGCTCGCCCTCGTGGCGAACGGCATCGCCGGCGAGCCCCTCCTGGACAGCTACCAGGCCGAGCGCCACCCGGTCGGCAAACGGCTGCTCACGACCACGGACCGGCTCTTTGCGGTGATCTCCGGGCAGTCCGCCACGGCCACGTTCCTTCGCGCGCACCTGGCCCCGCAGATCGTCTCGCGGGTGCTCGCTCGCCACTCGATCCGCACCTGGCTGGTCGGCACGCTGGCGCAGCTGCGCGTCGCCTACCCGGCGAGCCCGCTCAATCATGAGGACGGTTCGGGCTGGAAGGCCGCGCCGGCGCCCGGTGACCGGGCGCGGCAGGCCGACGTGCTCATCGACGGCGAGCCCGGGCGCCTGCACGATCTCCTGCACGGTACGCGGCACACCGTGCTGCTGTTCGCCGGGACCGGCGGTGCCCGCCAGGAGGCCGAGCTGTGCCGGGTCGCCGACCGGATCAGGCACGCCTACCCGGATCTCGTGACCGCGTACGTGATCAGCACCGAGCGCCTCACCGATCACCCGGCTCTCGTCGGCGACCCGGACCGCTCCGCGCACGACCGGTACGGCCTCGGCCGGGCCGCCGCCGCGTTCGTGATCCGGCCAGACCTGCACATCTGCTACCGCGGTACGCCCATCGACACCGGCACACTCCTCGCCGAGCTCGCACGGCGGCTGCCGGGCGCGGCACCGAAAGCCGTGGATTCGCCGTTCGCGTAGCCGCGGCATGGGCGCCGGAGCAGGGCTCTGCCGTCCGGCTGCCGGGAGAGTGAGTGGAGGTGTCGCGCGGTTGGCTGCCGGATGAATTTCCGGAATGGTGGCCTCAGGCGGGATTAGCCGTCCGGCGATGGGTGAAAGTGCGCCGGTATGGAGGCGAACACCTTGTTGCCGGCCGTCATGGTGGCCACCGCGCCGGTCTCCGAGTTCACGACCGGCATCGTCGAGACGGGCGCGATCACGCGCACCGTGGCCGGCACCCCGGCGGGCAAGGTCCGCATCCCGGCGGAGCACGCGGGCAACGTCAACCACGAGCGAGCCGGCGGGCCGGCTCCCGTCCGGCCGTGACAGGAGTGGACATGAGCGACATTCTCGATCTCGATGCGCTGTGGAAGGTGCTGGTGGCCGCGGTGGTCGCCGGCGCGGGCCTGGCTGCGGTCTTCTCCCTCGCCCTGGTGGGCCTGTCCAGCGGGCGCGCGGCGGGCCGGGCCGGCGCGGGCTTGTGCTTCCTGGTCGTGGCCTGCGGGATCGTTCTCGGCCTGTACGTCATGCTGGCCAAATGACCGGCCTGAACGACGAGCCGCCGGCCGTACTCGAGCCGCGTACGGCAGCCGAGCACAGCGAACTGCTCGACACCACCCCCGGGCTGTGGGTGGACGACCGCGACGACGACGATCCGGTGCTGCTGTGCGCCGATGGCCGGCCGGTCGACACCTGGCGCCAGCACTACCCGTACCCCTCCCGTCTGCCCCGCGAGAAGTACGAGCGCGACAAACGGCTGCTGCAGATCGAGCTGCTGAAACTGCAGTACTGGATCAAGGACACCGGCCGGCGGCTGGTGGTGCTGTTCGAAGGGCGCGACGCGGCCGGCAAGGGCGGCACCATCAAGCGCTTCACCGAGCACCTCAACCCGCGCGGCGCGACCGTCGTCGCCCTGGAGAAGCCGAACGAGCGCGAACGCGGCCAATGGTACTTCCAGCGCTACATCGCCCACCTGCCGGCCAACGGCGAGATCGTGCTGTTCGACCGCTCCTGGTACAACCGGGCCGGTGTCGAGCGGGTCATGGGATTCTGCGACGAGCACGAATACCTGGAGTTCATGGAGCAGGTGCCCCGCCTGGAGAGCCTGCTGGTGGAGTCGGGTCTGCACCTGGTCAAGCTGTGGTTCTCGGTGTCGCGGGCCGAGCAGCGCACCCGGTTCATCATCCGTCAGGTGGACCCGGTCCGGCAGTGGAAGCTGTCGCCGATGGACCTGGCCTCGCTCAACAAATGGAACGACTACACCCAGGCGAAGGAGGACATGTTCCTGCACACCGACACCGAGTCGGCGCCGTGGACCGTCATCAAGAGCAACGACAAGAAGCGCGCCCGGCTGGAGGCCATGCGGCACGTGCTCAGCCTCTTCGACTACGAGGACAAGGACCATGAGGTCGTCGGCGTGCCCGATCCGCGCATCGTGACCTCCGCGGCCGACATCTTCCACGAGGACCACGCCACACCGGGCTGATCCCTATCCGGGGAGGCCGGCGATCTTGAAGCCGCCGGTCATTCGGCGCTCGTTCCAGACCTGGATCCGGCCGTCCACGATCAGCACCACCTCGTCCCGGCCGTCATGATCGTAGTCGCCCGAGGCGGCCGGGGTCGCGCGTGTCCGGAGTGCCGCGCCGCGGCGCAGCCCCTGCGGGCCGCCCCAGAAGACGCGTGGACGTAAGGGATCCCCGTCGAAGGGCCACCCGCCGCCGATGACCAGGTCGTCCTGGTCGTCCCCGTTGAGGTCGGCGGTCACCGCCTCGCCTCTCACCCCGGTGAAGCGCTGGCGGCGGCCGTCGCCGAAGTGAACGGTCAGCGTGCTGCCGGTCTCCGGTGGCTCCCGGCCTTTGTCGATCTCGTCGTCGCGGCTGCCGGTGTCGCCGACCGCGACGTCCCGTACGCCATCGCCGTCGAAGTCGCCGAACGCCGTCGCGTTGCCCTCACCCAGATCACGCCCCTTCCAGACGGGCCCGTCCGGACCCGCCCGCACCAGCCACGCGGGTCCCTGATTGTCGCCGTTGGTCTGGCCGATCAGCAGGCTGGTCGCACGACGGCCGTGGATCCGGTCGGCCGACACCTGGAACGCGTACTCGAGCGGCCAGGGCTTGAGTGTGTGGCGACTGGCGGCCCCGGCGCGGGTGAAGGGACCGTACAGGATCGCGAGAGAAACGGTGCCGGCGAACGGGCCCTCTCCTGGACCGGTCAGCCACACGCCGAGATCGGCCGCGCCATCACCGTCGAAGTCACCGAGCACGGAGGCACTGACATACCTGTCGGCGGGGAAGGGCAAGGCCACAGGCCGGGGCTTGGCGGCGACCCTCGACCGCCCGCCCCAGAACACCATCAGCGGCGCGCTCGTCAGCGTGGCCCTCACCACCACGTCGGCGTAGCCGTCGCCGTCGAGGTCGGCCGTTTTGTCGTGTACGGAGCCCTTCGACACCACGCCGGGAAGCCAGTAGGTCAGCATTGTCGTAGTCCGCGGATCGAGACCGTGCCGCGAGCCGTACACGATGGCGGTGGCGTCAGGGTCGCCCTTCCTGGGTACGGCCAGGGCCAGGTCGGCGTAGCCGTCGCCGTTGAAGTCGTCGGGCATGGCCGCGCGCCGGCCAGATGGTGAGCTCGGCGGTGTCCTGGAAGGTGCCGGCGTCTGAGCGGCATCGGGCGAAGGCGACCGTCGAGGGGTGGAGAGCGCGGGGTCCGTGCCGCACGCTGCGACGACAATGACCATGACGGCCGCCACGATCGCTTTGAAGCTCATCGCCCTACCCCCAAGATCAATCGGGCAAGCATAACGAACCCCCCGCGGCCTGCCCTCCAGCAACGCGGCCGAGTGGAGCGACATGGAACGTATGACAGCGGCCGGGAAGCGCGTGGCGGTGGTGACCGGCAGCTCACGTGGGCTGGGCCGGGCCATCGCGCGGCGGCTGGCCTCCGACGGCCTGGCCGTCGCCGTCAACGGCCCGCCCGGCGACACCCGAGCGGGCCAGGTCGCCGATGCCATCCGGGGCGAGGGCGGGATCGCCGGGGCGTTCATCGCCGATGTCACCGATCCACGGCAGGTCGCCGGACTGGTGAGCGCCGTCACCGACGCGCTGGGCCCCATCGACGTGCTGGTGCTGAACGCGACCGGGCCCCAGCCCGAAGCCCCGCTGCGCGACGTCACGTGGGAGGATCACCTCGCCCAGCTCGACTTCTTCGTCAAGAGCCCGATCCTGCTCGGCCGGCTGGTCATCCCCGGCATGCGCGCCAGGGGGTCCGGCCGCATCGTCCACATCGACTCCGAGGTCGCCCACCGTCCGCCGCCGGGCCGCTCGGCCTACGCCACCGCCAAGAACGCGCAGATCGGCCTGACCCTGAGCTGGGCCCGCGAACTGGCTCCCTTCGGCATCACCGTGAACACCGTCGCCCCCGGTTTCATCCCGGTCGAACGCCACGCCGACGTCCCGCCCGAGATCAGGAACGCCTATCTGGCCTCGGTTCCGGCCGGCCGCATGGGCACCGCCGAGGACATCGCCCACGCGGTCGCCTTCCTGGCCTCGCCCGGAGCCGGCTTCATCACCGGCCAGCGCATCGTCGTCGACGGCGGCCGCAGCCTCGGCACCTGACCCGCCCGGCCGATGCCGGTCAGGTCGTGCCTGGCATCCGGGTGGCCGGCCTTCTCATGCGCCGGCTCGCGGGAAAGGCGTCTCGGCCGCGGAAGCCGGGGTGCCGTCCGGGTGGAGTCGCAGGAAGGCGGCCGCGGCGCCGCGGGCCTGCCGGGCGATGCCGGAGGAGTCAGGCGGGTCGACGGTACGGAGCAGCAGGCTGATCATCAGGTCGCCCCAGAGCAGCGCGGCGAACTGCTCGGCCAGCTGTGACGCGGTGCCGCTGAGCAGCCCGCGTTCCTGGGCCTTGACCATGATCGCCGTCACGGCGGCCCGGCCGCTCTGGCGGCCGAGGGAGTCCAGGGCGTGGGCGACCTCGGGCGCGCGTACCGCTTCGGCGATGGCCAGCCGATAGACGGCGATGACCGTGGGATGGGTCGTCTCGGACAGCAGGCGCGTTCCGAGGGTGACGAGGGCGTGTTCGAGGCTTTGGCGGTCGTGGGGTTCGGGCAGGCCGGCGGGGGCTTGTAGCCGCTGGGCCCGCTCGCGGATGCAGGCGGCCAGCAGTTCCTGCTTGTTGCCGACCAGGGCGTACAGCTCCCGCTTGGAGACCCGGGCGCGCTTGGCGATCTCCAGCGTGCTGGTCTGGCTGTAGCCGGCCTCGGTGAACGCCGAGAAGGCCGCGTGGAGGATGCGCTGACGAGCCGGCGCGTCGCCGGGTTTCGCTGCGGACACTGTCTCTCCCTTGCTTGGTACCGGTGAGTACCGTACCATCCCTTTTGTGGTACCAAGTGGTACCGGCAAAGGAGGCAACGCCATGGACGGCACCGTGCTCGTGACCGGCGCGGCCGGCGGCACCCAGGGCAGGACCGGGCGACGCGTCACCGAGTTACTGCGAGAACGCGGCGTGCCGGTTCGCGCCATGGTCCGCACCCTCGACGAGCGCGCCGACCACCTCCGCGGCCTCGGCGCGCAGGTGGTGGTGGCCGACTTCCTCGACTTCCCGTCCATCCAGAAGGCCGTGGACGGCGTCTCCACCGTCTACTTCGCCTACCCCGTCCAGCACGGCCTGCTGGAGGCCACCGTCAACATGGCGGTGGCGGCCCGCGACGCGGGCGTGACCCGGCTCATCGACATGGTGATGCTGGTGTCCACCCCGGACGCGCCGACGCCGCGCATGCGGGAGAACTACCTGTCCGAGCAGGTCTTCGAATGGGCCGGGATCGGCGCGGCGCACGTACGGGCGACGGTGTTCTTCGAGAACATCCGCGCCCTGGCCGGCGCGACGATCGCCTCGGGCACCTTCATGGCGCCCTTCGGTGACGACGGCACCGTCATCCCGCTGGTCGCCGGGGACGACGTGGCGCGGGTGGCCGCCGCCGTACTCACCGCCGAGAACGTACCAGCGGGCGGTTCCTACTCGCTGATCGGCCAGACCCTGACGGTCAAGGAGATCGTCGAGACCCTGGCGCACGGGCTCGGCCGGCAGATCGGCTACCAGAACGTGCCGGACGAGTTCTGGGCCCAGGCGGCCAGAGACCGCATCAACGCCCACGCGGTCGAGCACCTGTCCAAGCTGTGGGCCACCCTCCGCACCCGTCCGCCCGAGTACGCCCAGTACAACGGCCCGGAAACCATCGAAAAACTGGGCGGCCGCAGACCGCAGACGTTCGCCGAGTTCGTGGCCACGGAAAGGCTCAGCTTCCCGGCACAGGCGGGAGCGGGTCCGGCCACGCCATAGTGCCGCCGCCGAGGTGGGCGCAGATCGTGCATGCCGATCAGGCTGACACCCGGACAGGTCGGGGCGAGCTTGGCTCGGCGTAAGCGGTCCGGGTGCCAGGCCGTCCCGCAGGGCCGGAACGCGCCACGTGACCCCGACTCTCAAGATCGCGCTGCGTCGCCGGGGCGGCGGGGTGCGACGCATATCTTTTTCCCATGGACAGACCATGGAGACTCCGTCCAGCGACGCCGGCCGATGCCGACTGGCTCGCCGATCTCAAAGCCCTCACCATGCGCCCAGACCTGGAACGTCTCGGACTATGGGATCCAGACTGGGCCCGTCGTCGATTCCTGGACACATACGTCCCGGCCAACACCGACATCATCGAGATCGCCGGAAAGCCGGTGGGCGCCATCGCCGTGCGAGCCGAGGTCGATACGCAGTGGATTGAACACTTCTACCTCGACCCCGCGGCCCAGGGCCGTGGCATAGGTGGTCAGGTGCTCCGGCATGTCATGGACGCCCATCGCGACGCCAGGCCTTTCCGGCTCGCGATCGACCGCGGTAGCGCGGCGCGCCGGCTCTATGAGCGAGCGGGATTCGTTCACCTCTACGACGACGCCAACGGTGTCGACCAGATCTTCGGCGCCAGCGGAGACCGTCCCGCGCAGTCGTGATGTCCAAGGGTCTGAGAGGGCGACCGTCCGTCAAAGACGGCGATGAAGGGTATGCGTCGCGCCACCGCGCTGGGGGCACGAGGCCCGCAGATGCCGATATTAGGGTCTGACCTGGAGGTTTACAAGCGTGCCGGGAAGGAAATTCCCCGGGCTCCGCGTTGTTTGGGTGGACGAGACCTCATCCTTTCGAAACGGCGCTGGCGAACCCTTCGTCAACCGCAGCCGAGTTGACGGCACCGCAAGGCCGCTCTCGTTCTCGCCCGCATCGAGCACGGCAAGGCCGAGGCGAAAGTCGCGGGGATTACATAAATGAGTGTGGCGCTTGCTGTCGGTGATGTTGCTCCAGAGCGTTTCCCCAGTTCCCGCCCTTGGATGGCGCTTTCCTGTCGAACCGACAAGAGAGTTTCTGGTCGTCCGCAGCTAATTTGTGTCTGATTACATACATCGGAACAGATGGGCCGAATTTGACGTTTAAAGACCACATCTCATAGTGACCTGTTCATTCATCAATCATTACGCATATTGAGCATGAAAAGGTCTTGCCGCAGAAGCCGATCTCCGGTCAAACTGCAGACGCTTCCCAAACAACGTCGGTAACTCCGGGCGACAGAGCCACCACCTGAACGTGCCGACACAATTCAATGAAGGGGAACTGATGCACGGACGCACCAAGAGAAGGGGCGCCTGGCTGCTGGCGCTGGCGGTCGCGGCGGCCGTCGTTGTCGGGCCGGCAGGGACCAGCGTGGCGGCAAGCCCCAGTTCAACCGCTGCCGCCTCGCTGCGGGCGTACGGGATCACCGATGACGGCACGCGGATGGCCACGTTCACGACCGACCTGCCCGAGCAGCTCGACTGGGTCAGACGGATCAGCGGGCTGGTCACCGACACCTTCGTGATCGGGATCGACTTCCGCGTCCAGGACGGCAAGTTCTATGCCGTCGGCAATCACGGCGGCATCTACACGATCTCGCTCCCGACCGGCACTCAGCCTGTGATCGTCACGAAGGTCTCCCAGCTCAGCATGACGCTCAAAGGCACGGCGTTCGGCGTCGACTTCAATCCCGCCGCCGACCGGTTACGCGTGATCAGCGACAATGGCCAGAACCTGCGGCACAACCTCAATGACGGCACAACAGTGGCGGACACCAATTTAAGCAACGGCCCAGGCTCGCCGGCCGGTGGGGTCACCGCCGCCGCCTACACCAACAATGACCTCGACGGCTCCACCGCGACCACGCTGTTCGACATCAACACCACGACCGCTCAGATCGTCATCCAATCACCGGCCAACAATGGCCTGCTGGCTCCGACCGGCGCACTCGGCGTTCCTGTCGCCACGAATGCGGGCCTCGATATTTACAGCGACCTCAGCAACGGCAAGACCGTCTCGAACTCGGCCTTCGCCACCGTTGTCGATTCGAGCACCGGCTTCGCGACCCTGAACACCGTCGACCCGCTCACCGGCGCCGCCACACCCGTCGGGGACGAGCCGTTCCCCCTGACCATCACCGACATCGCCATCGCTCTCGACACCAACTGACGCACCTCGTTCGCGGACGCGACGGCCATCTCCAGTCAGTTGGCCGTCGCCCCCCGATCGCACGGCTTCGCGCGGTTCAGGCTTGTGCTGGTTGGTATCTGGATGAGTGCCGCGCCTGGGACCAGGACCACCAGCATGCACAAGCTCCAGAAGCCGCCGGCGCAGGGGGACTGATGCGCATTCCAGACTGGGCACAGATCGCGCTGTTGAGTCGCCTTGGATGACGTCCTCTACAGCGTCCTAATGAAGAAGCCCTCGCGTAGGTCCGCCGTGGCCGGCGACAGTTCGGCGTAGGCGGCCCAGCGGTCGGCCAAGGCATCCGAACGCGCCGCCGAGGCAACGGAGAAGGTCGCCCGAGCGGAGCTGATCAGGTCCGTTGTGCCGCTGACGGGGGTTGCCATGATGGGAGCCCAGGCGTAGGTGAGCAGCGCCCCGCCTGCGAGGGTCACGCGATGGGAGTCGGACCAGCCCGTACGGCGTGACCACCGGCTGATCAGGACACCGACGCGGGAGAAGGGGACCAGGTAGCGCACGGTGGCCGCCCATGGCGGGACATCGAGGCCGACCGGCCGGGGAGACAGGCCGCAGGGACTCGATGGCGCAACATGTATCGATATAGCCCTACAAATCGGTTGTGGCTCGCTAAAGTGCTGAGGTCCGTCGCCGTCGGCCCTGGAGTCACTTTCGTCATGCCGAACGTAGAACCGCTCCGGCAGGGCGACCCACCGGTGGTCGGGGCGTACCGTCTGATCGGCCGGTTGGGTCAGGGCGGGCAGGGTGTCGTCTACCTGGGTGAAGCGGGTGACGGCAGGCCGGTGGCGGTCAAGGTGCTGCGGACCAGGGACGAGCGGCTGGCCAAGGAGATCGACGCCGCCCGCCGGGTCCAGCCGTTCTGCATCGCCCAGGTGCTGGACGCCTCGCTGGACGGCGTGCCGTACATCGTCACCGAATACATCCACGGCCCCTCGCTCCAGGAGGCGGGCCGCCACCATGGGGCCGACCTGCAGCGGCTGGCGGTGGGCACGGCCACCGCGCTGGCCGCGATCCACCAGGCGGGCATCGTCCACCGGGACTTCAAGCCCGGCAACGTGCTGCTCGCCGCGGACGGCCCGCGGGTCATCGACTTCGGCATCGCCCGCGCGATGGACCAGGCTCGTACGGCCACCAGCAGCATCGTCGGCACCCCCGCCTACATGGCGCCCGAGCAACTCGCCGGTGAGCTGGTCGGCCCGGCGGCCGACGTGTTCGCCTGGGCCTCGGTGATCGTCTTCGCCGCCACGGGTTCGCCGCCGTTCGGCGAGGACTCGCTGCCTGCGGTGATCAACCGCATTCTGCACAACGAACCCCAGCTCGCCGACCTCCCGCAACCGCTGCGCGGCATCGTCTTGCGGTGCCTGGCCAAGAATCCCGCCGAGCGGCCGACGATGCAGGACGTGATGTTGCGCCTGCTGGGCGGCCAGCCGGTGGCGCCCGGCCAACCGGGACCGGTGCAGGGACCGGGACCGGTGCAGGGACCGGGACCAGTGCAGGGACCGGGGTCGTGGCCGGGGCCGGGGTCGGGGCCCACCGCACACCGCCGGCGACCCGCGCCGGGCCGCCGTACGGCGGTGGTGGTCATGGCCGGGGCCGGGGCGGTCGCCATCGCCGCGGTCGCCACCACCGCGACGCTCGCGATGTCCTCCCGTGGCCCGAGCCCGAGCCCGTCCGCCCTGGCCCAGTCGGTCACCACGGAAACCACGACCAAGAAGCCCGCCACGACGAAACCCGCGACCAAGAAGCCCGCCACGCGGCAGCCGGCCGAGAGACGTACGACGCAACCGCCGACCAAGAAGCCCACGACGCAACCGTCGGCGGACAGGCCTGCCACGCAACGGACGACCAGCCGGCCGACCGTGAGAACCACGCCCAAGCCCGCGGCCAAGCCGAACATCCGGATCCTGTCGCTGGAGGCGATGGGGAACACGCACCCGCCCTCCGACTGCCTCTACGGGGCCGTGTTGATGAAGGCCATGGTGGAGGGGCCGCCGGGCATCGACTTCAAGTACTCCTGGGTCTTGGACGGCAAGGTCGTGGCGACCTCCCAGTGGGGGACCCGTGAAAGCGCCACGCAGTTGCCGCAGTACGGCCCCATCATGGAGCTCGGGCCGCACCGGGTCGTGCTGAAGATCACCTCACCCGTCAGCATCCAGCGCAGCGTCAGCTTCGAGAACTGCGACGACGACTGATGAACCCCCTGGCGCCGGGAGATCCGGAGTTCGCGGGCTCGTACCGGCTGTTGTTCCGGCTGGGCGAGGGCGGCCAGGGAGTGGTCTATCTGGGCCAGGCCCCGGACGGCCGGCGGGTCGCGGTCAAGGTGCTGCGGAACGGGGACGAGCGGCTGGCCAAGGAGATCGACGCCGCCCGCCGGGTCGAGCCCTTCTGTATCGCCCAGGTGCTGGACGCCTCGCTCGGCGGCATGCCGTACATCGTCACCGAATACGTCGAAGGCCCCTCGCTCCAGGAGGCGGGCCGCCACCACGGCGCGGGTCTGCAGCGGCTGGCCGTGGCCACGGCCACCGCGCTGGCCGCCATTCACCGCGCCGGCGTGGTGCACCGGGACTTCAAGCCCGGCAACGTGCTGCTCGGCCCGGGCGGCCCGCGGGTGATCGACTTCGGCATCGCCCGCGCCACCGACACCTCCCTCACCGTCACCAGCAGCATCATCGGCACCCCCGCCTACATGGCGCCCGAGCAACTCGCCGGTGCGCCGGCGGGGCCACCGGCCGACGTGTTCGCGTGGGCCGGGGTGATCGTCGCCGCCGCGACGGGCACGCCGCCGTTCGGCAACGACACCATGCCGGCAGTGATCAAGCGTGTCCTGAACGACGCGCCGTACGTGGGCGATCTGGCTCCGCCGCTGCGTGGGATCGTGCTCGACTGCCTGGCCAAGGACCCGGCCGACCGGCCCGGCATGGAAGAAGTCCTGCTCCGCCTGCTGGGCGGCACGCCGCCCACGCGCCCGGGACGGCGGAACAGGACTCAGCCGGTACGGCGGGGCGGCAAGTGGATGGTGGTGCTGCCGATCGTCGGGGGCGCCACGGTCACGGCCCTGGCCACCGCGGCGGTGGTGTGGTGGTGGCCGCCATCGATGGCACAGACCATCACGGCTCAGCCCGGCTCATCCCTTCAGCCGAGCTCGTCTCCTGACCCGAGTTCTTCCCCTGACCCGGGCTCGTCCCCGTCCTCGGCCCCCACACCGACGAGGAAGAAGACCAAGAAACCGAGCCCCACCTCGACGGCCGAGCCCAAAACGACGTCCAGGACGACGACGAAGCCCACAACCCAGACATCGACCGCCCCCAAACCCACGCAGACCACGTCAAAGCCCAGGACCGGCGGCGGAGTCAGCGTGTCGATCCACATGCAGGGCGCCAAGCTGAGCCAGGGCTGCTGGAGCAGCGGCACGACCGTCTACGTCGTGCTCAAGCCCACCGGCGGCCGCGTCGAGTACACCTACCGGTGGATCGTCAACGGCGTCGACAAGGGGCGCAGTCCCTCCCTTCCGCTGACCTCGACGCTGAAGCAGTACGGGCCCCAGGGATTGGGCTCGCCGAGCCGGAACCGGATCATCTTCAAGCTGCTGACCCCGCAACAGGTGCAGCGATCAGTGACCTTCGAGATCTGCCCGCCCTTCACCACCCAGTGAGCGCGGCGGGGCGACTTGGCATGGAACAGTGCATGCGCGGTCGCTCACGCCGCGCACCTCGTGTCGTCGGCCGGGACGCGCAGGCTCAGCAGGTAGTCGTCCACCGTCTGCCGCGTACATGAAGTGCGCCCGTAGGGGTGCCGTGCCCGGCGCCCTCGTGCGTCACCAGCACCGCGCCCCAGCGGCGCACGCCGGCCGCCAGTTCTGGCAGGCCGCGGGCGCCGGGCCGCCCGCGTACGACCTCGCGCGGTCCCGGTTCGCCGGACTCCAGCGCCGCCGGGGAATCGGACGCGCTCGCCGCCGCCGTCGCCGAGCGCTCTCCCGGCATCGTGGTCACCGACGTGCACATGCCGCCGACCTTCGCATCGCCGTCCCGACGCGGCACGCGCATCCCGGCCTGCCCGTCATGATCCTCAGCCAGTAGGTATGCGACCAAGCTCCTGGAGTTCACTGACGCCGGGGCGTCGGCTATCTGCTCAAGGACCGCATCCTGGAGGTGGGCGAGTTCGTCGACGGCGTTGAGCGGGTCGCGGCCGGCGGTTGCGTCATCGGATCCGAAGTCGTCCGCCGCCTGGTCACGCGCCATCACGATCCACACACCCGTCTCACGCCCCGCGAACGTCAGTGATGGCCGAGGGCCGCTCCAACACCGCGATCACCAACGAGCTGAACGCCGGCGACAAGGTGGCCGGCAAGCACATCAACTCGATCTTCACCAAGCTCGGCCTCCCGCCCACCGCGATCGACGGCCACCGCCGCGTCCGGGCGGTCCTGATGTATCTGCGCGCTTCTCCGACCTGGACGGCCGCAATTTCACCTGGCAAAGGCGCATGGTGAGGTGATCAGCGCTGTCTGGCCGGGCGGATGACCAGTTCGTTGACGTCCACGTCCGCCGGCTGGCCGATCGCGTACGAGATGGCGCCCGCGATGGAGTCGGCCGGGATGGAGTCGGAACGGTAGACGCGCATCGCCGCCTGCGCGTCCGGGTCGGTGATGGTGCCGGCCAGTTCGGACTCGACGACACCGGGCGAGATGGTGGTGACGCGGATGCTCGGGTCGGCCTCCAGACGCAGGCCCTCGGTGATGGCCCAGGCGGCGTACTTCGTCGCGCAGTAGACGGCCGCCGTCGGGACCACCTGGTGGGCGCCGATGGAGGCGACGGTGACGAAGTGGCCGCCACCCTGCCGCTGGAAGTGCGGGAGGGTGGCGGCGATGCCGTTGAGCAGGCCGTGGACGTTCACGTCGATCATCCGGTCCCACTCCTCGACCAGCAGCGCGTCCAGCCGGGACAGGGGCATCACGCCGGCGTTGTTGACGAACACGTCGATCCGGCCGTGCCGGCGCACGGCGGCGTCGGCGAACGCGGCGACGTCCTTGCGATCGGTGACGTCGAGCCGGTGTACGTCGACGCCGCCACCGGCAGCCCTGATCTCCTCGGCGATGGCGGCGAGGCGGTCCTCGCGGCGGGCGCCGATCACCAGGTGGTGTCCCTCGCCGGCCAGCCGCAGCGCGGTGGCCTGCCCGATGCCGCTGCTCGCGCCGGTGACGAGGATGATCTTCTGGGTGCTCATGCGGGGTTCCCTTCAGGGTGGCCGGCGCTCAGGGTGAGGTCGCGCCAGGTGTCGGAGCCGGTCTTGTGGGTGCCGAGCCGGGCGGTGGCGACCGCGCGGCCGAGGCCGGTCGAGTAGTCGGTGATGTACCAGACGGGGGTTTCGTCGCTCATGGGGGTGTCACTCCAATGGAGGGCATGCCGAGATGGGGCCTTGGCGGTACGACGGGAGGCGTCGGCGCAGGCCGTGAGAGGCGGTCGGATCAGCGCGCGGTGTCGGCGGGCCTGCCGTCGGCGGGTTCGGGGTCGGCGGTGAGGCTGCCGAGCAGGGACAGCGCCTCTTCGGACGAGCTGCCCGGGTCGGCCTGATAGACGATGAGTTGCCGGCCGGGAGCGCTGTTCACGGTCATCGACTCGTAGTGCAGGCTCAGCTCGCCGACCAGCGGATGCCGGAACCGCTTGGTCTCATGGGTCTTCTGCCGGATGTCGTGGCGGGCCCACAGCCTGCGGAAGGCCTCGCTCCTGATGGACAGCTCACCGACCACCTCGGCCAGCCGGGGATCGTCGTGATCGGCGCCGGCCGACGCCCGCAGGCCGGCGACGGTGTTGACCGCCACCCGGTCCCAGTCCGGGTAGAACCGTCGCGCGCCGGGGTCGAGGAACACCAGCCGGACCAGGTCGTCGCTGTAGGTGTGGCCGGCGAACAGGGCCTTGCCCAGGGCGTTGTGCGCCAGCACGGTCAGGCAGGGACCCAGCACCACGGCGGGCGTGCGCGGCCATGCCTCCATCATGCGCAGGAGGTGAGGGCTGACCTGCTCGCGGCGTGGTGCCGGGCGGCGCCTGCCGGAGGGCTGCCGGGCCAGCTCGTGCAGGTGCGCGGCCGCCTCCTCCGCCAGCGCCAGGGTCCGCGCCAGCGCGTCGAGGACCTGGGCGGAGGGGTGGCGTTCGCGGCCCTGCTCCAGCCGTACGTAGTAGTCGGTGCTGACCCCGGCCAGCCCGGCGACCTCTTCCCGCCGCAGCCCCGCTACCCGGCGGTGGCCGCCGGCCGGCAGGCCGATGTCCTCGGGCCGCAGCAGCTCACGGCGGGCGCGCAGGAACTGTCCGAGCCGGTTCTTCCCTTCCATGTCTTCGAGGCTAGGCCAGGGACGACGCTCGCGGGGCCGTCCAGGGGGGCCGTGCCGCACCCACCCTCATCGCGCGCGGGTCTCCGCCGGAAGCCGGTTGGCCGCTCCCCAGTCGGTGGCCCCGGGGCCGTACACCGGCCACGAGGTGCTGCCGAGAAACGCCGGTTTCGTGCTGGTGTAGAGCGACGCCGGGATCTGGGCGGACGGGCTGAGGGACCCCCACTTCAGCGTGCCGCCCTCCAGGTTGGCGCCGTGGTAGTGGTCGGTGCCCGACAGGCGGATGAGGCCGAGCTTGTTCCCGATGACGTTCTGCCGGGCCGTCTGGCCGTTGATGCTGCCGATCTGGCTGGTGGCGTGGTTGCGGAACCAGGTGTTGCCGGGGCCGGTGGCCTCCAGCTCTCCCTGGCCCAGCTTGGAGTTGTCGGCGTACCCCTCGTTGAAGCGATTGCCCTCGATGAGGTTCATGTAGGCGAACGTGCCGTGCAGGGCCAGGTCGTTGTAGCTCTGGTAGGGCGCCTCGATGGAGTTGTAGCTGACGACGTTGTTGTTGGCGCCCAACTGCATCAGAATGCCGTGCCGCAGGTCCCACAGCTTGTTGTCGCTGACGCGCACGCGCGTGGATCCCCAGTTGAGGCTGATGCCGTACGCGTAGCCGTTCTGCATGACGAAGGCGCCGTGTACGTAGTTGCGGTCGATCGAGATGTCCTTGCTCCAGTAGATGTTGATGTGGGAGCGACCGGACCTCACCGACTCGATGTCCTCGACGAAGCCGTTGTTGACCATGTGGAAGGTCAGGTTGTTGATGTTCTCCGTGGTGGGCTGGACGAGCCGTTCGATCGTGAGCTGGTCGACTCCCGCGTTCTCCAGCATGTCGATCCGCCTGACCATGGGAGCCGACGACGCCGGGTAGTCCAGGCCGATCTCCATGTTCAGGGTCAGGACGTCGCCGCTGCGCGAGAGCACCTTGAAGATCTGGGTCTCGATGGGATGGCCGTACGCGTGCCTGCCCGCGTTCTTGTAGAGCTGGACGAAGTCGCCGGCCTGCGGCGCGGACCCGCCGGGCACGGTGATCGTGTGGCCGCCCGTCACCGTGGCGCTCACCGGGTCACCGGTGTAGGCGCCGCTGAACTTCAGCTCCACGTCGGCCGCGCTGAGCAGGAACCTGGTCTGGGCACGACCGGCGCCGCGCAGGATGATGCCGTCCGTGGTGATGTTCAGCGTGGACCCGAAGTAGTACGCGCCGGGCGGGAAGTACAGCACGCGGTTGCCGGACGTGGTGGCGATGATGTCGCGGATCTTGGCGGAGGCGTCGACGCCGCTGTTGTTCGCGGGCAGTCCGCGCGTGCTGACGTCCACGGTGTAGAAGCCGCCCGGGTTGCGCCACCGGGTGTCGGCCCACCCACCGGGCGGTAACCGGTCGGCGGGGATGGCGCCGGGGTCCACGGAGCTGGAATCCACGGCGCTGGAATCCACGGCGCCGGGGTCCACGGTGCCAGGGTTCACGGGGCCGGGGTCCACGGACAGGAGTGACATCGCCAGGGCGACGGCCAGGAAACGCATGGGACCTCCTAATGGTCGGTCGTGGTCAGAAGGGGCACGTCTTTGGGGATCGAGTCGTGCCTGGCCCGCGGCGCGCGGATGTCCTCCGGCCAGGAGAGCGAGATGCCGAGCCGGTCGGTGAGCATCCGCTGGAAACCGGTCAGCAGCGCAGGCGTGCCGTACACCGCCTCCGGCTCGGTCCGCCCGGCCGAGCAGTAGGCGGACAGGGCGCCCACGGCCTCGCCGATCGACCACTCCACCGGGTGCAGGCGGTAGGCGCCGTTGGTGATGTGGGTGGTGCCGATGTTCTTGTTCGCGGCCAGCAGGTTGCGGGTCCCCTGAGGGATCAGCGCGCCGAGCGGGATCTGGAACGGGAAGCAGTCGATGTCCACGTACGTGCGGCCCGAGGTGCTCGGGTGCAGGTCGATCCGGTAGTAGCCGATGCCGACGCTGTCGCCGAAGGTCGCCGCGCCCGCGTACGCCCCGCGCATCTCGCGTCCGATGTGCTCCTCGGTGACGGTGAACAGCGCCTTGACGCGGCGCGACTCGCGGACGTAGACCTCCTTGGCCAGGCCGTCCTCCGTACCGGTGACGTCGCCACGCAGTCGCAGCCCGGGGTGACCGGCCTCCGTCTGCATCCAGTGGACCAGTGACAATGTCAGCTCCCTGGCCCGCCGGAGCGCCAGGTCCCGCGTGGCGTCGTCGACGCCGAGCAGCGGCAGCTCCCAATAGTCGATCTGCGGCCAGTTGACCAGCGTGATCTCCCCACCGGGGAAATCGGGTTCGAGGTTGCGCCTGGCCAGGATGCGCCGGTAGCGCCACAGGTCGTCGTCGGTGTCCCGCACGAAGAGCGGCCGGGTGCGGGTGGTCAGCAGGTCGGGCACCACGTCGTCCCACGACAACTGCGAGCCCGGCCAGCGCGGGTCCACCGTGTCCCGCCAGTACGCGTACCCTTCGGGCTCGTCGATCGTGTGGTCCTCGCCGGGCCGGTACTCCAGGGCGCAACACCAGCTCACGGCCTGCTGGTCCAGCGGGTCGGCCTGCTCGGGCGCGTGCAGCTCACCCGTCTCGGCCGCGCTCTCGGCCCCGATGACGTACGGCACCGCCGCCAGTTCCAGCAGCTCACCCAGCTCGGTCGCGTCCACGACAAGGGGCGCCGACAGGGTGACCTCCCGGCCGGTGCGCAGGCTGCGTACCAGGATGGAGGCGACCCGTTCCCCGTCGCGATGCGCCCGCACCGCCTCGTGCTCGGCCAGCACGCTCAACAGGCCCGAGGCGATCAGCGGCGAGAGCATCTCCTGGATGACCAGCGCCGCAACCCTGGGCTCGTGGCACAACCGCGAGACGTTGCCGAACCCGGGATTGAGCGTCTCCCACTCCCGCGCCCGCGCCGTCAGCGGATAGTTGCGCCGGTAGTGGTCACGGATGCGCCCGCGCAGCTCACGATAGCTGGGCGAGCTCAACGACGACTCGATCCACTGATGCTCGTCCGGGGGCACCGCCTGGCTGGTCAGCTGCCCGCCCAGCCAGTCGGATCGCTCGACCAGCACGACCCGCTGCCCGAGCCTGGCGGCGGTGAGCGCGGCGGCGACACCGCCCAGACCACCTCCGACGATCACAAGATCGACTTCACGCATGTAAGGAACCTTTCTAACCTTTGACACTGCCGTCGGTGAGACCTGAGACGAAGTTGCGCTGGTTGACCAGGAAAACGGCCAGGACGGGCAGCGTCACGAGCACGGCCCCGGCCATCAGCGGCCCGTACCGCACGTTGCCCGTGGACAGGAACCGCGCGAGGGTGAGCTGGACGGTCTGGGTCTCCTCCGAGGTGGTGACCACGAGCGGCCAGAGGAAGTCGTCCCATACCGCGGTGAAGGAGAAGATCGCGATGACCGCGACCAGCGGCCGGGCGAGCGGGAAGTAGACGCTCCAGAACACCCGCCATTCGCCGGCGCCGTCCATCCGGGCGGCCTCGGCCAGGTGCGGGTCGGCGGTGCTGAAGTACTGCCTGGCCAGAAAGATGTTCATGGGCAGGACGAGATACGGCAGCACCACGCCGCCCAGGCTGTCCAGCAGCCCCGTCCCCCCGACCCCGGCCAGGTCGTTGCCGCCGGTCAGCGGCATGCTCTTGGCCATGAGGAACAGCGGGATCAAGGTCACCGAGACGGGGATCGCCGCCGTGGAGACCAGCGCGTAGAACAGGGGCGTGCTGCCGCGGAAGGGCAGCAGCGCGAAACCGTAGCCGGCGGCCACGGCGGCCAGGCAGTTCGTGAGCACGGCCACCGTCGTGACGACGGCCGAGTTGAGCAGCGCCCGGCCCAGATGGGCGTCGGTGAACGCGGTCACGAAGTTGTCGGTGGTGGGCTGCGCGGGAAGCAGCGACACCGTGCGAAAGGCGTCGTTCTCCGGCGTGAAGGCCAGACTGATCATCCAGAGGAACGGCATGATCACGAGCACTGAGGCGATGGCGAGAGCGGTGCGGTTCATGAGCGCCTCCCGCCGACGCCGCGGATGGCCAGGAACGAGAAGCCGACGATGAACGCGAACAGGACGAAGGCCATCGCGGACGCGCTGCCGAACCGGTTGTACTGGAACGCCTCGGTGTAGATCAGGTAGTTGACGGTGGTGGTGCTGCCGAGCGGCCCGCCCCTGGTCAGGACGTAGATCTCGGCGAAACCCTGGGCCAGGAAGACGATGTCCATGGCCACGACGTAGGTGAGCATCGGCCGCAGCCCCGGCAGGGTGACGTGCCGGAAGACGTTCCAGCGCGCCGCCCCGTCGACCCGCGCCGCCTCGTACAGGACGGTCGGGATGGACTGCAGCCCGGCCAGGAGCAGCACCATGTTGGCTCCCAGGGCCTTCCAGATCCGCATGGCGGCGGCGGCGTTCAGCGCCGGCCCCTCCTCCAGCAGCCAGCTCTGGTCCTGCAGGCCGAACAGGCCGAGAACCTGGTTGACCAGGCCGTTCTGGGAGTAGATCCACAGCCAGACCATGCTGACCGCGGTGAGCGAGACGATGTGCGGGACGTAGAGCGCCGAGCGGAACAGGCCGACACCGCGGAAGGGCCGCTTGGCGAGCATGGCCAGCCCGAGCGCGATGACGACGGTGATCGGCAGCACGATCAGCACGTACTTCCCGGTCACCAGCAGCGCCTGGCCGAACTCGGGGCTGTCCAGCAGCCTGGCGTAGTTGCCGAGCCCTACCGGCTGGGGTCCGGTGCGGCTGAGCGGGCTGTAGCGGGTGAAGCTGAGCGCGAAGCCGTACAGGACGGGCACGAGCTGGAAGCAGACGAGGTAGAGCGCGGCGGGCAGGACGAACAGCATGCCTGCCCACCGGCGCCGCACGGCGCGTGCGCTCATTCGCTCTTGAGTATCGTGTCGACTTCGGCCGCGGCCGCCGTCAGGGCCTCCTGGGCGCCGGTCTTCTTGTTGAGAGCCTGTTCCAGGTGCTTGGAGAGGGTGTCGCGGATCTGCGTCCAGCCCGGCACGTTGGGGTTGGGCCGGAAGTGGCCGGCCTGCTCGACGAAGGCCTGGATGACCGGGCTGCTCTTGACGTACTCGCTGCCGGCCGCGGAGACGCGCGCCGGGATCGCGCCGATGCCCTGCGTGTACCGGATGCTCGTCTCCGTGGAGATCATGTACGAGACGAACTTCCAGGCGAGCTCCTTCCGCGCACTGTCCTTGTTGATCATCAGGCCGGGTCCGGCGCCGCCGACGGCCACGCCCTGCTCCGCGCCCTCGAACTTCGGCACCGGCATGACCCGGATGTCGAGACCGGCGTTGGCCTTGACCATCTGCTGCACGGCCTGCGGCGCCAGAACGGTCATCGACGCGTCCCCGGTCACCAGCGGTTGCTGGGCGGTGGGCAGGTCCTGGTAGTTGCCGCCGAGCTGGTCGGCCACGGCGCCGGGCCCCTGGTAGGCGTCGATGAAGTAGCCGAGCGCCTTGACCCCGGCCGGCGAGGCGAAGGCCGCGCTCTTGCCGTCGGCGCTGAGCTGTGTACCGCCCGCGGACCCCAGCAGGCTCGCGAACGTCTGCTGGCGTCCGATCGGATGGCTCGGCAGCAGCAGGCCGGCATGCGTGATCTTGCCGCCGGCCCGCTCGGTCAGCTTCCCGGCGACCTCCTTGAGGGCCTCCCACGTGGCGGGAGGCTTGTCGGGGTCGAGACCCGCCTTGGTGAAGTCGCCGGCGCGGTAGGCGATGAGGTTGCCCTGCATGGACAGCGGCATGAGGTACTGGGTGCCGCCCACCTGGCCGCCGGGCAGCGCGTTGGCCAGGTCCTCGCGGTCCTGCGCGCCGAGCTTGGCGAGGTACGCGGTCAGCGGTTCGAGACGGTCGTTCTTCACGAAGTCGGCGACCGCGGCGGGGCCGTGGCCGAAGACGTCGGGCGCGGATCCCGCGGCGAAGGCCGCGTTCAGCTTGGTCGACAGGTCGGGCCAGTCGAGGAAGGTCACCGAGACCTTCGCGCCCGTCTCCTTCTCGAACGTCGGCACGATCGTGCCGGTGACCAGGTCGATCTCGGTCTTGTTGGTCCCGGGGAACCAGACGGTGAGCGAGTCGCCCGCCTGCTCGGCCGGCGGTGTCCCGCCTCCGCCCAGTCCGCACCCGGTGAGCAGCAGGAGTACGGCTCCCGCCGCCGACCGGCGATATCTGCTCATGATGGCTCCTAATTCGTATTAGATTCGGCGAACGGCTGATGCAGTGGGGTATCCGCGTTCCACATCAGCGGGGCGGCTTGATGGTGGTGCCGACGGGCGGCCCGCAGGGCACCGTCTCGTGATGGTCGGCGGGTATCTCACCGTCGAGCAGGTCCAGGAGAAGGGCGACCGCGCGCGCCCCCATCTCCCGCTTGGGCACGGGGATGTGGCTCCAGCCCCTGGTGGCGGGGGAGTCGGGGAGGAGGTCGAGACAGACCACCGACAGGTCCCCGGGAATCTCGACCCCTTCGGCGAGGGCGGCCGCGGCCACGGCGCCGGCCAGCTCGAAGGTCTCGACGAGCAGCGCCGTGGTCGCCGACGTCAGCACCTCCCGCAGCCACCGCCCGGTCACGGCCTCCGCCTCCACCAGGACCGGCGGGCTCGCGGCCAGCCTCGACCGGTGGAAGGCCGCACGCCGTTCCTCTTGCGGGCCGCGCCGCAGGGTCCCCCCCAGGTAGCCGGCGCGCGTGTGACCGGCCTCCGACAGCCGCTCGACCACGTCGGCGATGGCCCCGGCGTAGTCGGCGGCGACATAGGGCACCTGCGCGCCGGGCACGTCCCGGCGCCCTATGAAGACGAACGGGAAGCCTTCGGCCGCGAGCCGTACCAGCTCGTCGTCGTTACGTTCGAGGCCGAGGATGATCGCGCCATCGGCGAGCCGCAGCCGGTTGGCGCCCGCCCCATAGATGCTGCGCGTGCCGTCGGGGCCCTGGGTCGAGGCGAACAGCACCAGGTCCTGGCCCAGCTCGACGGCCTTCTCCTCGATGCCGATGAGAAACTCGTGGTAGTAGTCATGCGAGCGGACCGGGAAGACGCGCTCGAACGTGTGCACGCCGATCAGCCCGTTACGGCCGCCGCGCAGCGACCGGCCCGCCACGTCGGGCACGTATCCCAGTTGCCGCATCGCCTCGCGCACCTTGTCCCGCGTCGCGGCGGCGATGCCGTACTCGTCGGCTCTGCCGTTCAAAACTATGGACACGGTTGACTGCGAGATCCCCGCGACGCGCGCGATGTCCCGCTGGCTGGGCCGACCAGGCATGTGACTTCTTTCTCACCAGGTCTAATACGTATCAGGAACCCAAGCACCTCCACCGCCGCCTGTCAATGCCCGGCCCACTCCGCACGGGGCGCGGGAGCGTCAGCGGGTGGTGGCGATGAGTCCGGCGAGGTCGAGCGCGTCACCTTTGACGTCGGCCAGCCACTCGTCCTCTATGTACTCGAAGCCGCCGGTCTCGGTGTCGAGCAGGCCGATGCTTCCCGCCGTCACGCGTTGTCCGGGGTTGACGGGCTCGGGCTCCCATCTGGTGATCTTGGGTCTCACCAGTTGGGCGAGCGCGTAGGAGGTCGTGCGGCCGTAGCGGCGTGGGCCGTTGGGGTGGTGGTAGTGGCCGCTGACGTGCAGGCGCGGCCGCAGGTGTTCGATGAGCCGGGTCAGCTTCGGCGAGCCCTGCACGTTTCCGCGCCGGTCGCGTGACATCCCGTACGGGCCGTCGTGGGTGACCAGGATGTCCACGCCACCCGGTTCGACGGCGGTCAGCCGCGCGTAGGCGCTCTCGTCCAGGTCCATCTTCCCGGGAACCTCGATCAGCCCCAGGAACGCCACCCGCTGCCCGGCGACCTCGACCACGTTGCCGCAGGCGACATGGCGGTAGGCGCCGAGCGGGTCCACCGGCACGACCTCGGCGCCGGCCGCCTCGTGCAAGGAGGCCAGCCAGTCGTGATCCTCGTGGTTGCCGCTGACGAACAGCACCGAGGGGATCTTCCCGAGGGCCAGGCGCACGCCTTCGGCGAACGACGGCGACGGATCGAGCAGGCGGAAGAAGTCGCCCTGGGCGGGATGGTCCCGCCCGAAGCGGCGGCTGGACTCGTCGAAGCGCTCGGCCGACGGGTACGCGCCCAGATCCCCGACCTGGATCACGGCGTCGAGCCGGATCCCGCGACGATCCTGGAGCAGGACCGCGGCACCCAGCGCGTGCAGCACACAACCGTGGACATCGCCCACAAAAGCGATCTTCATCGCCTGACGACCTTTCGCGAAGAGCCATTCGGACATGGCCCGGCACCGGTCGAGCGGCGCAACGATGCGGTGTCAACCACCGGCCCTGAACCGGTGACTCACATCCCAGCGCTCCACCGCCATCTCGACGACCGAACCGAGTCGAGCATCGCATCCCCTCGGAAGATCGGTCAAATGGCGCCGCCGTCGCCGTTCGCGGCGATGACCAGGGAGCCGTCCGCCGTGGCCGCGATTCCGGCGAACGGCCGCGGTAGTCCGGGCAGGCCGGGCGGGATGAACAGGGCGGGTTCAGGGCCGGTCGCGGACGCGACCGGCAGCGAGCCGGCTTCGATCTCGACGTCGCCGGTGGCCAGGTCGACGGCGCTGATCCGCCCGGCGAGGAACTGGGCCACGTACAGGCGTCCGTCGGGTCCGAAGGCCATGCCGTTCGATCCCCACAGCGGGCGCGCCCGGACCAGCGACTCGGCCTCGCGGCGGTTCATCGGCCGGCCGCCAGGACCTCGTCCATGCCGCCCTCGGCGCGCCAGCGGCGCAGCAGGTCGTGGAAGGCGACGGGGCCGGGCCCGTACGTCTGGCTGCCCGGGCGGGGCTTGCCCTCGTTGTTGTAGTAACCGGGCGTGCATTCGGCCTGGAACCGGCTGTTGTCCGGCGCCAGCTCCCGGATGGTGGCGACCCACGCGTCCTCGGCGTCCCTGGCCGGCTCGACCACGGCGACGCCCCGCCGGCGGGCCTCGGCGACCACGGCGCCGATGTGGGTGGCCTGCTCCTGCAGGATGTGGACGAAGTTGACCGCGGAGGCGTTCTGCAGCGGGCCCAGGTGGAACAGGTTCGGGAAGCCGTGGCTGTAGAAGCCGTGCAGCGTGCGCGGGCCGTGCCGCCAGGTGCCGAGCAGCGGCGCGCCGCCCCGGCCGTACACCGGCAGGGCGCCGGAGACGATGCCGGAGAGGCCGACCTCGAAGCCGGTGGCGAAGATGACGCAGTCGACCTCGTACTTTTGCTCGCCGACCAGGACGGCGTTCTCGGTCATGCCGGTGATGCCGCCGTGGTCGGCGGTGTCGACCAGGGTGACGTTGGGCCGGTTGAACGTCTGCAGGTAGTGGTCGCTGAAGGTGGGCCGTTTGCACATGTAGCGGTACCAGGGCTTGAGCAGCTCCGCGGTGGCCGGGTCGTCGATGATCTGGGCCACGCGATCGCGGATCTGGTTCATCTTCTGGAAGTCGGCGATCTCGTCGAGGTGCGCGCGTCGCTCGGGTGACAGGGCGGTGTCGACGGTGCCGGCCAGCAGGTTGCGTTGCAGCCGTGCGGTGCTGGTCCAGCCGTCGTCGATCAAGTCCTGGCCGGCCTGGCCGCCGGTGACGACGGTGAGGAAGTTCTCCATCCGTTCCCGCTGCCAGCCGGGCTTGAGGGAGGCGGCCCAGGCCGGGTCGGTGGGACGGTTGTCGCGTACGTCGACCGACGAGGGGGTGCGCTGGAAGACGTACAGGTGCTGCGAGTCGCGCCCCAGGTGCGGGATGACCTGGATCCCGGTGGCGCCGGTGCCCACGATCGCGACCCGCTTGCCGGCGAGACCGTGCAGGCCGCCGTTCTGGTCGCCGCCGGTGTAGCCGTAATCCCAGCGGCTGGTGTGGAACGTGTGCCCGCGGAACGTCTCGATGCCCGGAATGCCGGGCAGCTTCGGCTGGGCCAGGGTGCCGGCGGACATCACGACGTAGCGGGCCCGGAAGTCGTCGCCGCGGTCGGTGCGCACCTGCCATTCGGCCGCGGCGTCGTCCCAGCGCAGCTCCGTGACGCGGGTGTGGAACAGCGTGTCGCGGTACAGGCCGTAGCGCTCGGCGATCGCGACGGCGTGCCGGCGGATCTCCTCGCCGGGCGCGTACCGCATGGTGGGCACGTAGCCGACCTCTTCGAGTAGCGGCAGGTAGATCGACGATTCGATGTCGCAGTGGATGCCCGGGTAGCGGTTCCAGTACCAGGTGCCGCCGAAGTCGCCGGCCTCGTCGAGCATCCGGATGTCGTCCACGCCGGCCTCGCGGAGCCTGGCGCCGGTGAGCAGCCCGCCGAAGCCGCCACCCACCACCAGCGCCTCGACCCGGTCGAGGGCCGGCTCCCGCTCGGCGCGCTCGGTGTAGGGGTCGGCGGCGTAGTAGCCGAACTCGCCACGGGCGCCCTGGTACTGGGCGTTGCCCTCGGGCCGCAGCCGGCGGTCGCGCTCATGGCGGTACCTGGCGCGCAGGACGTCCGGGTCGAAGCCCAGCTCCGCGACTGTCGGAGAGTGGTCCATGGATGCCCTTCCGATTCGGGAATTCAGGTGGGGACCGGGGCGTCGAGTCAGGCCGCCGTCCCACAACCGGACAATGCTGTCCGGTAGAAATGTAGTCGTCTGACTGATCGTTGTCGAATGATGGACACGCAGAGGTCAGCGGTCGGCGAGAGATGCCGCGCCCATGCCGATCGAAGGTGTCAGGGCACAGGAAAGTTTCAGGTGGCGGTTGCCGAATCGGCGCAGCTGACCAGCACGTTGGCCGACCGCTCTCTCCGGGAAGCGCCCGGGCAGCGCCGTGTCGTTGACGACGTCGTTCCGCCCTACCTACTCTCCGCTCAGAAATTATCTCTTCTGATCGACGAAACTTTCTCTGGAGGCATGATGAGAAGTTCCGTGCGGAGATGCCTCATCGCCCTCGCGGTCGTCCTCGTCGGCTTACCCTCGGTCACCGCGCTGCCGGCATCCGGCGCCGCGGCCGCCACGGTTTCGATCGACGCGGGACAGGCGCTGGCCACCATCCCCGCCGTCGGCGTCGGCATGAACGTGGCGGTGTGGGACGGCCGGATGAACGATCCGGTGACCTCGACCCTGCTGAAGGACGCGGGCGTCACCGCCGTCCGCTACCCGGGCGGCAGCTACGCCGACGGCTACCACTGGCAGACCCACACCACCGAGAACGGCTGGTACATGGCCGCCAACACCGAGTTCGACAAGTACGTGGCCACCACCCGGGCCGCCGGCGCCCAGCCGATCGTCACCGCGAACTACGGCTCGGGCACCGCCCAGGAGGCCGCCGACTGGGTGCGGTACGCCAACGTCACCAAGGGCTACGGCATCAAGTACTGGGAGATCGGCAACGAGGTCTACGGCAACGGCCACTACGGCGCCGAATGGGAGCTGGACAAGCACGCAAGCAAGAGCCCTGCCACGTACGCCACCAACCTGGTGCAGTACGTCACCGCGATGAAGGCCGTGGACCCCACCATCAAGATCGGCGCCGTGCTGACCACGCCGGGCAACTGGCCGGACGGCATCGTCGGCCCCGGCGACACGCAGGACTGGAACAACACGGTCATGTCCATCGCCGGCTCGCGCGTCGACTTCGTCATCGTGCACCACTACCCGTACAGCACCAACGAGGGCGAACTGCTGACCAAGCCGCAGGCCGAGATCTCCACCATGACCAGGGCGCTACGGGATCTGATCAACCGTTACGCGGGCCCGCACGTCGGCATCGCCGTCACCGAGGAGAGCTCCAACTTCGCGCTGAACACCTCTCCCTCCGGCCTGTACGCACCGGACGCCTACCTGACCTGGATGGAGAACGGCGCGTTCACCATCGACTGGTGGAACCTGCGCAACGGCACCGACTGCCAGAAGGTCACCGTCATCCAGGGCGCGACCGACTACAACGACGGCGGCATCGTGTCCAGCGGCGAGACCTGCGAGCCGCCGGCCAACACACCGTTCCCGCCGTACTACGGCCTGCAGATGATCACCAAGCTCGGCGGGCCGGGCGACGCGCTGGTCCGGGCGACCTCTTCCGGCCCGCTGCTGTCCGCCCACGCGGTCAAACGGGCCAACGGCGACGTCAACGTCATGCTGATCAACAAGGATCCGGGCAACGACGTCACGGTCGACCTCTCCTACAGCGGTTTCACCCCGTCATCGGCGACCCCGACGGTGTACTCGTACCGCAAGAACGCCTCGTCGATCGGCTCGGCGGCCACCGGCACGGCCGCCACGCAGACCGTGCCCGCCTACTCCATCGTGGTCGTCCAACTGCGCGCGGGCAGCGGCGGCGGCACGAGCGCCTGCCAGGTCGACTACACCAAGAACGAATGGCAGGGCGGGCTGACCGCGAACGCGACGATCCGCAACACCGGTAGCGGCCCGGTCAACGGCTGGCGGCTCACCTTCACCTTCCCCGGCGACACCAAGGTGACCAACGCCTGGAACGCGAGCGTGACGCAGAGCGGCGCGGCGGTGACCGCCACCAACGCCTCCTACAACGCCACCATCCCGGCGGGCGGCTCCCAGTCGTTCGGCTTCCAGGGCACCTGGACCGGCAACAACGCGAACCCCACCGGCTTCGCGCTCAACGGGGCCGCCTGTACCACCGGTCAGATCTCCGAGGCGGTTCGTCCATGACAGCGGAAGGGCCGGCCCTGATCTCCCGCCGCGGTGTGCTCGCGGGTGTCGCCGGTGCGATGGTCACGACAGGTTGCGGCTCGGCCGGTACGCCCGGCCGCCGCGGACCGGGCACGACCGGCGCGGACCAGTTGAAGCGGGCCCTGCCCGCGTACATGCCCAGCAAATCCGTCACACCGGACATCCCCAGCGTGGCCGGGGCCGGCGGGGCGGCCTCCGATCCGGCGTTCCTGAGCTACCCGGCCGACCCGGTACAGACCGTCACCGGTGTGCCCGGCTCCGGCGGCACGTATGTGACCCGGACCCCGCTGTGGGGAGCCATCCCGCCATCGAACGGCAATTCGTACTATGACGCGGTGAACGCGGCGCTCGGCGCCACGCTGAGGATGCGGCCCGCCGACGGCAACACCTACGTCGACGCCCTGCCGGCGTTGTTCGCCTCCGGGAGACTGCCGGACTGGACCCAGATTCCGTCCTGGGTCAACCAGCGGCTCAACCTGGGCACCGCGGTCGAGCGGTTCGCCGACCTGACGCCGTACCTGTCCGGAGACAAGATCGCCACGTATCCGAACCTGGCCAACATCCCCACGTCCGCGTGGCAGGCTGCCGTGTGGAACGGCAGGCTGTACGGCATCCCGTCCTACTCGACGACCAGCAACTTCCCCGGTTACCTCTTCTACCGCAAGGACCTCTTCGAGAAGGCCGGCGTCTCGGCGGAGGTCAGGTCCGCCGAGGACCTGTTCGCCCTCGGCGAGGCGCTCACCGATGCCAAGGCGGGCCGGTGGGCGTTCGACGACCTGTGGCCGTACCTGCTCTCCCCGATCGATGTGCTCGCCTCACCGCCCGGCGTCCGGCACCCGTGCCAGGAGCCGGACGTCCTGCGCCTGGGCGTCGAGCGGCCGGACGGCACGTTCGACGTGCTCGCCGAACTCGACGGCCGCTACCTGTCCACGGAGGTGGCCGGAGGCTTCACCGGCCGGGTGATCGGCATGTACGCCGCGACCGGTACGGTCGGGTTCGACTGGTTCGACTACGAGCCCCTGGAGCACGGCTAGGCCGCGTTATTCTTGCGCCGGGAACGGGTCCGCGCCGGTGAGAAGGGGAGCCAGGTTGTCATACGCCGAGACGGGGGAGCCGGTCGCCGACCGGGAGGGCCCGCGAGGTGATCCGGCCAGGCCGGTGACGATCTCCTACATCGCCGAGAGCGCCGGAGTGTCCATCCCCACGGTCTCCAAGGTCATCAACGGCCGTTCCGGCGTGTCCGCGGACACGCGCGCCCGCGTCGAGGCGCTGATCAACGAGTACGGGTACCGCAGGACCAACCGCAACAACCTGATGGAACTCGTCTTCGACGAACTCGAGGACCTGTGGGGCATCGAGATCATCCGCGGTGTCGAGCAGGTGGCCCGACGGCACCGGGTCGGGGTGGTGCTCACGGAGTTCGGCCCCGAACGCGACACCCTCACCTACCCCAGCGACGACACCCTGTCCCGCCGTCCGGCCTGCATCGTGACCGTGGCCCAGCTCTCGCAGGAGCAGCGCGACCAGCTGCGCGCCAGAGGCATCCCGTTCGTGGTCTTCGACCCCACCGCCGAGCTGCCCGACGACGTCCCCTTCGTCGGCGCGACGAACTGGTCGGGGGGCCGGTCGGCCACCCGCCACCTGCTCGGGCTGGGGCATCGGCGCATCGCGATGATCGGCGGCCCTGACCACGTGCTGTGCTGCCGGGCGCGCCTCGACGGCTACCGCTCCGCCATCGAGGCGGCCGGCCTGGCGGTGGACCTCGACCTGGTCGTCCGCACCGATCTCACCACGGAAGCCGGCCGCACGGCCGCACTCGACCTGCTCGGCCGCCCTGAACGGCCCACGGCGATCTTCACCTGCAACGACCTGCAGGCGCTCGGCGTCTACCAGGCCGCGCGGACGGCGGGGCTGCGGATCCCGGCGGACCTCAGCGTGGTCGGCTTCGACGACCTGCCCGTCGCCGCCCTGATCCACCCGCCGCTGACCACCGTCCACCAGCCGCTCACCGAGATGGCGGCGGCCGCCACCGAGCTGGCGCTCGCCCTGGGACGCGGCGAGGAGACCTCGCAGGTCGGCCTGGAGCTGGCCACCACCCTCAAGATCCGCGAAAGCACCGCACCTCCCGCCTCATGAAGGACACAGGTCCGAGCCGGCCGTTGATCGGGGTGCCGGTCATTTCGACCTTTCCTAGGGGATGGATGGCTGACGTACGGGATCGAGAGCAGGAGGCCGGTGGAGCCTCAGGGGGTTGAGGCGCGGGGAAGGAGGCTCAGTTGCTCGTCGATGCGGCGCAGTGACGTGGCGGGCACCTGGCCGTAACGGGCCAGGTCCATGAGGCTCAGGGACAGGGGGGCGGAGAGCAGCTCCGACTGCACCAGCGCGGGTGCTTCACGCATGAGGACGTCCTTGGCTCCGGTGATCTGCAAGAGGTCCAGGAGGGGAGCGTGCAGCAGGTCCGGGGCTTGGAGGTCGGCCTCCGGGGGCAGCGGGGCGGCGGTGTCGGCGGCGCGGTCTCGCTGCTCGCGTACGAGGAGATGTTCTGGTGTGATGTCGCCGTCGCGCGGGATGCCCAGGCGCTCGAACTGGCTGGGCGGCGCGTCGGTGTCGATCATGAGCCGGCGCAGCAGTTCGATCATGCGGAGTTCGACGTCGTCGTCGACGATCGGGATCTCCTGGGCCGGGTCGGTGTGGAGGTCGAACAGCAGGGTGCCGTGCTGCCACGGGTTCATCCAGCCGGGGGTGGCGGGCAGGCGCATGGTGCGTACGCCCTTGGTGAAGGTGAACGGCTCGGCGGGCTCCCACGTCTGCAACTCGCCGACGGAGAAGCGGGCGCGCATGTGGGTGGGCATGAGCGTGAACTCTTCGAGCGGGCCGTTGTCCCGGGTCTTGCCGGCGCGCATGTAGACGTAGCGGCCGTCGGTGACGTTGACGTGCCCGCCGTGGATGCCGAACAGCATCGCCTCATGGCCCTGCGTGGTGGCGAGGTCGTTGCCCTGCATGTCGGGGGTCGGCTCCAGGCCGAAGTAACGCAGCACGGTCGGCGCGATGTCGATGGTCTGGGCGAGCGCGCCGCGCCGCCGGTCCCGGCCGCCGGTGCGCGGGTCCCACAGGAACATCGGCAGGTGGACGAGCTCGTTGAACCACGGCATCACCGACTTGGCCCACCAGCCGTGCTCGCCGAGCAGGAAGCCGTGGTCGGTGTTGACGATGAGCAGGGTGTCGTCCCACATGGCGCGCTCGTCCATGAAGTCCAGCACCCGCCCGAGCGAGCGGTCGCACATCGTGACCAGGGCGGCGTACTCGTAGCGGGCGTGCTCGACCTGGTCCTTGGGTTCGAGGACCTTCTGGTACGGCGGCCAGTCGAACGCGGGCCCGTCGTAGTCGTGCGGGTAGCGGTCCTTGTAGTGCTGGTGGGTGAAGAACGGCTCGTGCGGGTCGAACAGCTCGATCTGCAGCAGCCACCGGTCGGCGTGCGCGTTGGTCCGCAGGAAGTGCAGGCCGGCGTCGACGGTGCGGGTCTGGGAGTGTTCCGCCTCGGTGGCCATGTACGTGCGGTTGATCGCGTCCTGGCGCCTCATCCCGCTCTCCCCGACGACGCCCTTCCACGGGTCGCCCTCCTGACCGCGGAAGAACTCCCAGGTGCTGTAGCGGGTGTGATAGGTCGCGCCGCCGTCCTCCCAGTAGTGCGGGTGATCGGAGGCCAGGTGGGTGTGCACGCCCGCTCGTTTGAGCATCTCGGGCATGGAGTCGTCGAACGGCTCCAGCGGCCCCCAGCTCCGGTGCAGGAAGTTGTAGCGGCCGGTGTGCATCTCGCGGCGCGCGGGCATGCACGGCATCGACCCGGCGTAGAAGTTGTCGAACGTCACGGCCTTGGCCGCCAGGCGCGCGAAGTTGGGCGCGTCGACGAAGGTGTCGGCGTACGGCGCGAGCAGGTGCCGGTTGAGGCTGTCGAACATGAGGATGATCGCCTTCATCGCACGGCCTCCTCGGCGGGCAGCGGGCTGAGCGGTTCCCCGTCGAGGAGGCGCCGGCGCAGCTCGGTGAGTGCGGCGATGTGGCGGTCCATCGCCGCGGCCCCCTGCCGATGCAGCCACTCGTCCATCTGGCCGCCGAGCTCGACGTCGTAGCCCGGCGGGGGCTCGTCGAACCGGGTGCGATCACGATGGCGATAGCGCGCCACCTCGCCCAGCCGGGTGTTGATCTCGATGTCGAGCAGGTTGATCACCTGCTCGGCGGTCATGAAGCCGGCATGGCCCAGCCGCGCGTAAAGGTCGGGGTCGCCGACCCGCGTCGGAGGGTTGTACGGGCGGTTCAGCCAGTCGATGAAGACCGTGTGGCCCTCTTCGGTCACGTGGTAGCGCTTGGCGTTGCTCGCCCCGGGGCGCTCCTCGATCGTGTGCTCGACCCAGCCGCGCTCCTCCATCGTCGCCAGCGTCCGGTACGCCTGGCTCATGGTCGTCTTCGAACGCTGGAAACGACCACGCGTGTCGAAGAACCTCTTCAGCTCGTAGCCCGTGCTGGGGCGGTTGAGCAGGGCTCCGAGGAGCAGAATCTCAAGCTTCATCAGACGTGCCCGTCGTCGTGACCAAGGTGACCGTGCCACAAGTGGAACGAAGTCACCATGGCACAAGTGTCATGATCTGTCTACGATGTAGACTTTCTATCTAGATTTGGAAAATATGTCTTGAATGGGCTGGGACCGCTTCCGTGTCCGGGCCGTCCGGAAGGAGGAGGTCGTGGCGCGCGAAGCCGAGGTCGATGGGGGCGGAGAGCAGCCGTCGCAGGGCACGGACTCGGATCTCCATCTCATCCGCGAGGCGGAGAAGATCGCCGAGGCGCTCGGCAAGATGTTCCCGGGGCTGTGCGAGGTCGTGCTGCACGACCTCCGCGACCCCGAGCACTCGATCCGCCGGATCGAGAACAACCTGTCCGGCCGCCAGGTCGGCGACCCGGCCACCGAACTCGGGCTGCGCCGGATCAGCGACCCCGAATACCCGGGCGTCATCCAGAACTACGCCAACCGGTTTCCCGACGGCAGGCCGGCGAAGAGCACCTCCATCGGGATCAAGAACGCGGCGGGCGACTACATCGCCGCCCTGTGCCTGAACCTCGACGTGTCGGTGCTGTCCCCGCTGACGCTGACGCTGGCCAACCTGGTCGCGACCGAGGTTCGGCAGCGCGACCATCCGCTGGAGACCCTCGGCGGCCGCACCAGTCGCGAGCTGCGCCAGGCCGTCGAGAAACTGGCGGCCGAGCGTGGCGTCGGCCCGCGCTCGTTGCCGAAGGACGTCAAGCGCGACCTCGTGCGGCAACTGCACGACGAGGGCTGGTTCGAGTCCCGCGACGCCGCCCGCACGATCGCCGATCTGCTCGGGGTGTCCCGGGCGACCGTCTACAACTACGCGAAATGAGGCAGGGCGCCGGGGCCGCACGACGGCTCCGCGGCCGAAGTGCAGGCGATCGCCGCCGTCAACTGATCCCGCTCTGCCGCTGTTCCCGTCCGTACGTATCGCAGAGGAGAATCCCCTGATCACCGCTCAGCCCGCCCTGTACGACCGCGCCGGTCGGCGATACGCCATCGACGAGCCCCGCTGGTGCGGCGACGACGGCTCCCCGCTCATGGTCGGCGAGCTTCCCGGCATCGGTCCCGGCGACGTCGACACCTCCGCACCGTCGCAGTGGCGCTACGCGGCCGCCCTGGCCCTGCCGGAGCTGGCACCGGTGAGCCTGGGCGAGGGCCGGACGCCGCTGCTGGAGCGCGAGCTGGCCGGCCTGCGGGTCCTCCTCAAGAACGAGGCCGTCAACCCGACGGCCAGCTTCAAGGACCGCGGCACCACCGTCATGGTCAGCGCCCTGCGAGCACAGGGAGTGAAGGCGATCCTCGAAGACTCCAGCGGCAACGGCGGCTCGTCGGTGGCCGCCTACGCCGCGGCCGCCGGGATGCGCGCCACCATCCTCACCCCGGAGACGACCTCGCCGTCCAAGATCACGCAGAGCCGCCTGCACGGCGCCTCGGTCGAGCTCATCCCCGGATCCCGTCAGGACACCGCGGACGAGGCGCTACGCCGGTCCCGGTCGGTGTTCTACTCCAGCCACAACTGGCACCCGCAGTTTCTCGAAGGCACCAAGTTGATCGCCTACGAGATCTGGGAGGACCTCGGGTTCACCGCCCCCTCGGTGATCGTCACCCCGGCCGGGGCGGGCAGCCTGGTCCTCGGATGCGCCATCGGGTTCGGCGAGCTGCATCGGGCGGGGGCGATCAGCCGGGTCCCGCGGATCCTGGTGAGTCAGCCCGCGCGCTGCGGTCCGCTGGTGGCCGCGCTGCAGGCCGGCGACGACGAAGTGAGCCCGGGGGACTGGACTCCGACCATGGCCGAGGGCACCTCCATCGCGCGCCCGGTACGCGACCGGGAGGTCCTGGCCGCGATCCGGGCGAGCGGGGGCGCGGCGACCGCTGTCGCTGAGAACGACCTCGGGCCGGCCGTTCTGGAGCTGGCCCGCACCGGGATCTACACGGAGCCGACGAGCGCGCAGATCGTTCCGGCGCTTCGGCGGTTCGCCGCCTCCGGGCAGATCACGCCGGACGACCAGGTGGTCGCGATCGTCACCGGGTCCGGCCTGAAGGCGGGCGCGGTGATGGCCCGGCTCGCCGAGACCGCCTGCCGTCAGGTGCTCGGGCCGCTCACGTCGACGTAGCAGAGCGCGTACTCCGGGCCGCCGGTATGGGTGAGCAGCAGCGCCGCCGAGCCGGGCGGGCCGGCGGTCACCGGGATCTCGATCCGGCCGTCCGCACCGACCACGGCGGGACCGGAGACGGAGAGTCCGAGTGCCTCCACCCTCACCTGGCCGGTGGCGGTCCACGGGGTCAGGTGGGCGTTGACGGTGCCGGGCCTGCCGGTCTCCAGGGTGGTGGGCTCGCAGCTCAGGTCATAGCCGCTGTAGACCTCCAGCTCCCATATCGACAGCCCGTACCGGGTGGCGGGGACGCCCTCGACGCGCACGTACCTGGCTTCGAGGGGAGAGCGGCCGATCGTGTCCGTCAGCCGGGTCTGCGGCTTGCGCACGCGGGCGAACTCCGTCCATTGGACGCCGTCGGCCGAGATCTTGACCGTGTAGTCCGTGGCGGTGGCCGCCTCCCAGAGGAGCTTCACCTGACTGACCGGGCGCGTCCGGCCCAGGTCGACCTGGACCCAGCGGGGGGTGATGGGCGGGTCCTCGCGCTGAGAGGCCCAGCGGGTGGTGGCGTTGCCGTCGTTGACCAGCGCCGCGCGCACGGCGTCGGCATAGGAGGAGTCCACCGTGACCGGCCGGTTCAGTGCCAGGTTCTCCCGGGACGGCGCCGGCGGTCCGGGCACCCGCTCCTCCGCGAACGCCTCGATCTCCCAGAGTGACGGCCCGTACTGCGTGCTGTCCCGCTGGAGGGTCTGGACGCGCAGGTGGCGGCCGGTGGCCTGGACGGGCAGGACATCCGGCCCGCCGTCGCTGCCCGACGCGGGAGTCCGGTAGACGTCCGTCCACGTCGTGCCGTCGTCGGAGACCTGCAGCGCGTACTGCCTGGCGAAGGCGCTCTCCCAGCTCAGCCGGACGGTGCGCAGGGTCTTCCGCGCGCCGAGGTCCACCCGCAGCCAGGTCGAGTCGGTGTTCAGGCCCTGCCATCGGGTCGACATGCTGCCGTCCACGGCCATGGCCGGTGTACGGTCTCCCGTGCTGCCATCGGCGCCGGCGGGCCGGCCCTGAGCGAGGTTGACGACGCTGGTGGCCGACATCTCGGCGACGTCGTAGCCACCGCGGCCCGAGAGCATGAGCACCCGTGCGAACCGGGCCGGCTCCCCGGCGACCGGCGTGTTCACCTGCGCGCCGGTGCCGTTCGTGACGAACTCATGGTCCTTCCAGGTCACGCCGTCGAGAGAGCTCTGAACGACGTACCTGGTGGCGGCCCGCCTGCCCCACGTGAGGCGGACACCGGTGAGCAGGGATCCTCGGGGAAGCTCGTACCGCAGCCACTGGAAGTCCTGGCGGTCCGAGCGCCAGCTCGTCGCCGGGTCGCCGTCGCCCGCGAGCGCCGGCGCGGTCACGGCCGTGCCGGCGGTGAGCCGCCGGTCCGGAAGGTCAGGGGTGTCGGTGAGCTCCTGAGTGACCGGCTTGCCGAGCTCGGCGCCCGAGCCCAGCTCGAAGACGGCGTACCGGGACTTGCCCGATCTGGTGAGGGTGAGGGTGACCGTGAGAGTGGCGCCGGGCACGTCGGGGACGGAGGCGGTCACCTTCGGGTTCGAGCCCGGGCCGTCGAGCATCACCAGGCTCGGCCGGTCGGCCGACAGGGTCCGGCCGTTGCCGAGATCGAGCGTGCCCGGCTTGGTGAACACGGCCATGGTGCGGCCCAGACCGGCGTGCGTGACGGCCTGGACGTCGGCGTCGTTGCGAAGGACGCGTACGGCGGGTTGCCGGGCGTAGGCGCGGGTTCTGGCCTCGGAGGCGCCGGGCAGGACGATGTAGGCGTAGCCGGCGTTTCCGGGCTTGACCCCGTG
Source organism: Nonomuraea solani (assembly GCF_900108335.1). Taxonomy (GTDB): domain Bacteria; phylum Actinomycetota; class Actinomycetes; order Streptosporangiales; family Streptosporangiaceae; genus Nonomuraea; species Nonomuraea solani. The sequence continues at coordinate 164,394 of NZ_FNVT01000009.1, read as the reverse complement.
GTCCACGTAGAGCGTGAAGACGTTCCTGCTCACCGGCTCATGGCCGATCCAGCTTCCTGTCCGTGCCTTGCTGGAGACGCGCAACGCGCCACCGTCCGGCATGACATATCCGGTCTTGTCGTTGTAGGCCCAGGTCGCGCCGTCCCGGGCGCCGCGGTCGGTGCCGTGCGGCACCGCGGCGCCGTCCACGGACGTGGTGCCGCGGGCGACCGCCTGGTTGAGCGTGGTGTAGACCGGCCCGGTCGCGGAGGAGGAGATGTCGGCGCCGAGCGCCACCATCTCGTCGTCGAAGGTGAAGTAGCTCTTGGTGCCCTTGGTCTGGCCCTTGTCGAGCTGGAGGGTGGTCGCGCCGTACCTGCCGTCGGACACGCCGCCGACGAACGTGCCCGCGTTGGCGCTGACCCCTGCGGTCGTCTTGAGCTGGTACGGGTTGGTCACGCCGGGGTACTGGTACCAGTCGAAGACGGGGAAGAGGCCGGTGTACTCGTCACCGTCGACCTGGATGGCGGTCGCGCCGGCGGAGTTCCACTCGATCTCGTTGCCGATCTCGGGCCGGAGCGTCGACCGATATTCGCCGGCCACGGTCCGCGCCGAGTTGAGCCGGGTGTAGATGGAATAGCCGGGACGGGCGTGGCCGCTGAACTCCGACCGCCAGAAATACTTGTTCCCCTCCGTGCCGTTGGAGGCCGCCGTGCCCATGATGTTGTCGAGCATGCGCTGGTAGGCGGCCGCGTTCAGGGCGTCGGTCCGTATCATCGCCTGAAGGGGCACGATGAACTCCGCGGCCCCGGTGGAGACGCCCTGCACCGTCCTGGCCGGCCGGTAGCCCAGGTAGAGCAGGCCGAACTCGCGCCGCACCATCCACCGCGTCCCGCCCAGGATGTAGTCGGCGACCGCGTCCAGCTCGGCCCGGGTGAAGGCGAAGGAGGTCTCGCGGGCGAGGTCCGCCCAGATGGCGACGCTGTTGAAGAGGATCATGCCGTAGCCCTCGCTGTACAACTGCGCGCCGTGTGCCCAGAAGCTCCCGTCCACCTGGACGGCCTCGGTGGACGAACCGGTGTGGTTCACCGCCAGGGCCTTCGCCATGGTCCGCAGGCCCGTGCTGATGGTGGCCGGGTCCTGCCTGCTGAGCGCCTCGAACAGATAGTTCTGCGTACGCCAGGAGCCGTTCGCCCCGATCGGGTCGGCGATGCCGGTGTTGTGTTTGAACGCCAGGTCGAGCGCGTCCGGGGCGAGCCGGTCGCCCGTCAGGAGTGAGACGCGCCCCATCACCATGGACTCGCCGACCTCGGTGTCCCACCAGTTCCTGCCGCCGGGATCGGCCCGCTCCCAGTACACGAGAGACCGGTTGAGCGCGTCCAGCAGGGCGGGATCATCCGCACCCGGATGATTCGGGGTCCGGTAGGCCTGCGCGATCGCGTTCATGCGGCTCAGCGCGATGGACGGCTTCCACGTCGCGCCGTTGGCGGAGTTGGTCCGGTCGGCGTAGTCGACGTCCGCCCACGACCCGTCGGGGCGCAGCGAGGCGACGTAGTCGAGCGCCTGCGAGGCGCGGGCCATGACGTTGCCGTTCCAGATGTGGATGTCGTCGCCGAGGGAGATCAGCTGGTCGCGGGCGCGTGCCGTCATCACGGAGATGTCCTCTTCCACGGAGACATTCCGCTCCGCGGAGGCGGGCTGGGCGGGTGTGATGAGGGGGAGCAGCAGGGCGAGGGCGAGTAAGACGGGCAGGCGCAATCTCATCGGTGCCTTCTCTGGGGTGGGGCGGTCGTGCGGGGAGGCGTCAGCGGGTGCGTTCGAGCCGGGCGATGCCGATCTTCGTGTCGGCCATGCCGTAGAAGACGTACAGAGTGCCGCCGATGTCGGCGGCGGTGGTGGGGAAGACGACGTTGGGCACCGTTCCGGACACCTCGTCGATGGTCTCCGGGCTCAGGAGGGGTTCCTTGGACCTGGTGAGGACGCGCGCCGGGTCGTCCGCGTCGAGGATCATGGCTCCGGCCGAGTAGACGGCGCCCTGCTGCTGGTCGAACGGGTTGTCGCTGATCGTGCCCGCCGCGCCGTGGTGCAGCATGAGCCACCCCTCGGGTACGCGGATCGGCGCCGGTCCCGCACCGAGCTTCAGCTCCTCGTACGGGTACTCGGGCAGGGCCACGAGGCGGTGACCGCGCAGCCGTACCAGGGCCGTGGGGTCGAGCGCGACCTCGGCCAGCGGCACGTAACTGATCCAGATTCCCGGCCGGTCGTCGTGCAGCCCGGACGGCAGGGGAGAGCCCTGGCCGGGGCGGATCGTGCCCAGGTCCCACATCGGCCGGTGCAGCATGGCCAGGCTGGGCGTACCGTCGGGCGCGATCACCGGCTCGGGGAAGAACACGGCGTCCTTGTTGGGATAGAGGTTGAGATCCACGTCCAGGCCGTCGTCGTAGCCGAACTGGACCGGCCCGAGCCGCCGCCACTCCCGCAGGCCGGCGGAGGTGGCCAGCGCGAGCCGGGGGCCGAGCGGCCCGAAGGCGACGTACGTCATCACGTGCAGTCCGAGCACCGGCAGGTGCGTGACCCGCGGATCCTCGACGCCGGCGTTGCCCGCGCCGCGCTCCCAGCCGCGGTCGGGAGCCAGCACCACGCCCTCCCGCCGGACCCCGGCCGGAACCCCGTCCACCACCTCGACCCTGGCCAGGCCGATCCGTGAGACGTTGCCCCGCGCGACGAGCCGGGGGAGCAGGTAGAGATGCCCGTCCGGCCCCCAGCCGGCGGCGGGGTTCAGCACGCCTTCGGCCTCGAAGGGCTCGTCCGCGTCCGGGGCCATGAGCACGCCGGCCCGGACGAGGCGGTATGGAAAGGTCATCCCTTGATCCCGTCTTCGATGACGCCACGGACGAAGTAGCGCTGGAAAGCGATGAACAGCACGATCACCGGCACGGCGAGCAGCGTCGACGCGGCCGTGACCGTGCCCCAGTAGTTGCCGCCCCCGGCCGTGGCGTGGGCGCCGGAGCCGAGAATCCCGACCGCCACCGACAGCGGCTGCCAGTAGGCGTCGCGGACGACGAGCAGCCCCCACAGGAAGTCGTTCCACGGCCCGATGAACGTGATCAGGGTCGCGATCAGGAACGCCGGCTTGGTGAGGGGGATCGCGATCTTCCACAGGATGCGCAGGTTCCCGGCGCCGTCGAGGTAGGCGGCGTCGAACAGCTCCTGCGGCAGCCCGCGGAAGAACTGGCGGAAGATGATGATCGCGGTCGCGTTGACGGCCATCGGGAAGATCAGCGCCAGGTAGTTCCCCGGGCCGGGCCGAGCCCAGCCCCATTCGCTGACCATGATGAACAGCGGCACCATGAGGAGCTGGAACGGCAGCGCGAGCGTGAAGAGGATCACCGCGAACAGCGTGTCCCTGCCGCGGAAGCTGAGCCGGGCCAGCGCGTAGCCGGTGATCGAGCCGATCACGAGCGTGATGGCCACGACGCCCAGCGTGTAGACGGCCGAGTTGAGCAGGTTCCAGGTGATCGGCAGCTCGGCGAAGATGAACGTCCAGGTGCTGAAGTCGAGTGACGCAGGCACGAGGGAACCCGTGGAGCCGGGCGGCGACACGCTGGTGATGATCATGAAGTAGAACGGGAACAGGAAGATCAGCCCGCCCAGGGCCAGGATCGTGTAGCGGACGATGCGCGTCACGTTGTGCGTTCCTCCAGGAAACGGCGCTGTAGCAGGACCACCGCGACGACCACGAGGGCGACCACGATTCCGATGGCGGCCGCGTAGCCGAAGTCGAGCGACTGGAAGCCCTTCTGGTACAGGTAGAGGACCGGAGTCATGGTGGAGTTGAGCGGCCCGCCGCCGGTCATCAGGTAAGGCTCGGCGAACACCTGGAAACCGGTGATCGTCGACAGCGCGATCACCAGGGCGATCGCGGGCCGCAGGCCGGGCAGCGTGACGTGCCGGAAGCGCTGCCACCAGGTTGCGCCGTCGGTGACCGCCGCCTCCTCCAGCGACCTCGGGATGGTCTGCAGCCCGCCGAGGAACAGCAGCACGTAGAAGCCGAGCGATTTCCACGTCACCACCACCGCGATGGTGGGCATGGCCAGCCACGTGCTCGTCAGCCACGGCAGCCCGTCGAACCCGAGGACCTTCAGGAAACCGTTGAGCATCCCGTCGTCGGTGGACAACATCCACTTCCACAGCAGCGCCACCACGACGGTCGAGGTCACGTACGGCAGGAAGTAGACCGTGCGGAAGAACGTCCGGCCGGGGAAGCTCGCGTTGAGCGCCACGGCCAGCGCGATCCCGCAGACCAGCGTCAGCGGGAGGTTGACGGCCAGGTAGACGAAGGTGTTGACGAGCGAGGTGAGGAACAGCGGATCCTGGAACAGGGTGAGGAAGTTGCCCAGGCCCACCCACGGCCTGTCACCGGAGATCAGGCCCCACTCGTGCAGCGACATGTAGATGGCGAACCCGAGCGGGTAGGCGATGAAGGTGAGGAAGAACACCGCGTACGGCAGCGTGTACAGCCAGGAGCCGCGGTTGTGGGGCTTGCCTCCTCTGGCGCCCACGGTCATGCCGGTCATTTCCCGACGAGCTGGTCGACCTGGTCGGCGGCTTGCTTCAGGGCCTCGGCGACCGGCTGCTCGCCGTAGATCGCGGCGCTCTGGTAGGCGGTCGACAGGGCCGTGAGCACGTCGATGGTCTTGGTCGACAGGTCCAGGTCCAGCACGCTGCCGGCCTGCTCGACGAACGGCACCAGCAGCGGGTTCTCCTTGAAGAACGCCTCACCGACGTCGCCGGCCAGCGAGGTGCGCAGCGGGATCTGCTTCATGTCCGACAGGAACGCGGCGTCGTTGTCCGCGTTGAGGTAGAACTTCACGAACTCCCATGACGCGGTCTTGACCTTGGCCGTGGAGAAGATGACCACGTGCTTCATGTCGCCGTACGTGGTCACGGTGCCGGTGGCCTTGGCGTCGGGCACGGGCACGGTGCTGATGCCCGCCTCGGCCGTGACCTCCTTGGTCATGCTGGGGATGTTCCACGGGCCGGAGAAGTAGAACGCGCTCTTGCCCTGGTTGAACGGGTTGGTGTCGTCCAGGCCGGCGCTGCTGCGCGCGTTGTAGCCCTTGGCGAAGACGTCGCGCCAGAAGGTCATCGACTCCACGCCGGCCTGCTCGTTGAACGCCGAGGCGTCGACCTTCGCGGTCAGCAGGCCGTGCCCGGCCGCCGCCAGGTAGGTGGGGTACCAGTCGAAGTTCCGGTGCCACCAGGTCTGGTCGATCGACTGGGCGATGGGTGCGATGCCGGCGGCCTTGAGCGCCTTGAAGGCGGCCAGATACTCGCTGTAGGTGGCGGGCGGCTTTTCCGGGTCGAGCCCGGCCTTCCTCAGCAGGGCCTTGTTGTAGAACACCATGACCGGGTTGGTGCGCCACGGCACGATGGAGAGCGAGCCGTCGGCGGCGCGGTAGCCGTCGAGGATCGCCTGGCCCGAACGCTCCGTCACGAAGCTCTCGGCGTCGGGGAACTCCTTGCTGAGATTCAGGATGCCACCGGACTCCGCCAGCGACGGCGCCTGTGCCGTGGACGCCCCGATGAGGATCTCCGGGGTGCTCTTGGCCGCCACCGCCGCGGCGATGCCGTCCTCCGAGGCGGTGGCCGCGGGCAGGTCCTGCGCGACGAACTTGGTCGCGTGGCCGGCGTTCCACTTCTCGACGACCTTGCGCACGAAGTCGCCCTCCGTCCCGGCGGGCGCCCAGATGGTGAGCGTCTGAGCGCCCGCCGGCTGCCCGGCCGGAGCGCCGCCCCGCTCGGCGGAGCAGCCAGCGATGGTGAGGGAGCCTGCCACGGCCAACGCCGCGACGGACTTTCTATTGATCCACACTGGGAGTCCCTTCCGTGCTGAACCGGTTGTGCATCGTGAACGTACAGATGTGAAACGTACGGGTCAAGAGTGTTTCAGGTGTGTGTTGAACCGGTTCTGCTAGGGTGTGAGGTATCGTTTCGGCCATTCGGGGGAAGAAAGGTGTCCATGCAGGGGCGTCCGACCATCAACGATGTGGCGCAGGCGGCCGGGGTCTCCAAGAGCGCGGTTTCGTACGCGCTGTCCGGGCGCGGGCGCATCGGCGCGGAGACCCGCGAGCGGGTGCTCGCCGTCGCGGCCGAGCTGGGCTGGCAGCCCAGCCAGCAGGCCCGCGGCCTGTCCAGCTCGCGCACCTACGCCGTCGGGCTCGTCTTCGCCCGCCCCGCCGAGCTGATCGGCGCCGACCCGTTCTTCGCGCCGTTCATCGCCGGCGTGGAGGCCGAGCTGAGCCACCACAAGTACGCCCTGCTCTCCCAGGTGATCGTGGGCGGCGAGGCCGAAGAGGAGGAGGGCTACCGCCGCCTCGTCAGCGGGGGCCGCGTGGACGGCATGATCCTCACCGACCTGCGCGACTTCGACCCCCGCATCGGCCTGCTGCGCGACCTCGGGATGCCCTACGTCGCCGTGGGCCGTCCGATGCAGGCCATCGACGGGCCCGCGGTCAGCAACGACGACTCCGCGTCGGTCACCAGCGCCGTCGACCACCTCGCCGACCTGGGCCACCAGCGCATCGCCCAGGTCTCCGGCTCGCGGGCCCTGGTGCACGGCCTCGAACGCGAGCGCGCCTTCCACCGCGCGCTGGCCGCGCGCGGCCTGTACGCGGGCACGGTGATCCCCGGCGACTTCACCGGTCAGAGCGGCGCCGAGGGGATGTCCGCCCTTCTCGGCCTGTCCCCCCGGCCGACCGCGGTCATCTTCGCCAACGGCCTCATGGCCATCGCCGGCATGCAGGAGGCCGCACGTCAGGGCGTGTCCGTGCCCGCCGACATCTCCGTCGTCGCCTTGGACGACAATCCGATCGCGCCTTTCGTCACGCCGGCGCTCACCGCCGTGCACACCGACGTCCTGCTCTGGGGCTCGCTCAGCGCGCGCACGATCATGGCCTGGATCGAGGGCGAATCGGACACCTCGGACGTGACGCTCACCAGCGAGCTCGTCGTCCGCGGCTCGACCGCGCCGCCACCGTCGCCCTGAACGACTTCGGCGGCTCCGACACGATGCTCAAGGCTCGTGACACGATGACCTGCCAGATCAGGGATGTGCTCGACCGCGTCGGCGACAAGTGGACGCTGGCGGTCGTCAACGAGCTCGGCGGCGGCCCGCGGCGCTTCACCGAGCTCAAGCGGGGCGTCCCCGGGATCAGCCAGCGCATGCTGACCGTCGCGCTGCGCGTACTCGAACGCGACGGGCTCGTCGGCCGGACGGTCCACCCGGTGGTGCCGCCCCGGGTGGACTACGAGCTGACCGCGCTCGGGCGCGCCCTGCTGGAGAGGGTGTGGGGGCTGATCGACTGGACGGTGGAGAACCACCACGAGATCGAGAAGGCCCGCGGCCGGTACGACTCGCTGAACCGCTAGGGCCGGGGCCGCCAGCCGAGCTCGGGGCCGAGCCTGGTGGCGATGTCGGTGAGAATCTGCACATAGTCGTCGTGCTCGAACGTGAACGGCAGCGCGAACGCGACCTCGTCGACCTCCCGGAAGGCGGCATGGGCGTGAAGCCGTTCGGCGATCTCGGCGGAGTCGCCGACGAGATCGGGCGCGAACATCATCCGCGCCGGCCCCTGGGGCGTGGCGGTCCTGGGCGTGCGCTTGCCGGCGTACTCCTTGTACCTGGCGCGCTGTTCGGACGAGGCTGTGTCGGTGGGGATGACGACGAGGCCCTGGGAGACCCGGGCGCGGTCGCCGTCGGGGTGGTGCGCCCGGAACTCCCGTATGTGGGAGAGCTGGATCTCGGCGAAATCCTCGGACTTCTCCGCCTTCACCACACTGCTGGTCAGGAAGTTCATGGCGTTCTCGCCCGCCCACCGGGCCGAGCGCAGGCTGCCGCCGCCGTACCACATCCGGCCACCGAGGCCGGGGGAGTGGGGCTGGACCCGGTCGGAGAAGACCTCGAAGCCCTCGACCCCGCTGAAGTCGGTGGCCGGCTCGCCGCGGACGAAGCTCAGCAGCCGCCGCACACGTTCGTAGCCGAAGTCCTCGACGTCGCCGGTGTCAGGGTAGAGCGCGTCCTTGACCTGGTCGTAGTGCATCGGCGGGCCGACGCTGACGCCCGGGTTGAGCCGGCCTCCGGACAGGACGTCCACCGTCGCCAGGTCCTCGGCCAGCCGCAGCGGATTCTCCCAGCCCACGGGGATGACCGCGGTGCCCAGCTCGATGCGGCTGGTCCGCTGCGAGGCCGCCGCCAGGACGGCGACCGGGGAGGAGATGCCGTACTGCAGATGGCGGTGCCGCACCCACGCGCTGTCGAAGCCCAGCCGCTCGCCCAGCTCGATGACGCCGAGCGTCGACTCGTGGCCGCGCCCGGGATCGGCCTCGTCGAACAGCCCGATCGTCAGGAAACCCAGCTTGCGCAGCGCCATGTGCGTTACTCCTTCGGGTGGCGTCCGGTTCGCAGGACGATATCGCCGATCTCGGGCAGCACGGCGTCCGCCACGGTGCTCTTCCGCTGGGCCGCACGAAATTCCTATCAAATCTATAGGAAAACCATGAATTCGGGCGGAAGATGTGCCATAGTCCCGGCCATGAGCTTGGACGAGATCCGCCCGAAGAGCGCTCGTGCCGCCTCTCCGCTGACCGCCGCCGTCTCGACGGCGCGCTGGATCAGGTCCGCCGGGGTCGACGGCGAGCGCGGCCGCCACTGGGTGGCCAACCCCGACCCGCACGGCCGATCGGCGGTCGGGCCGCAGCCTCGATCCCTGTATTCGGGTGCGGCCGGCATCGTGCTGTTCTTCCTGGAGCTGGCCGTCGCCACCGGGCAGGAGGCGTACCTGGAGGACGCGCGGGGCGGGGCCGAGTGGCTCGCGGCCACCTGGCGGCGGGACGACGATCTGTCGCTCTACCACGGGCTGACGGGCACGATGATCGCGCTGATGGAGGCCGGGTGGATCCTCGGCGACGACCGGTTCACCGCCGAGGCGGCGGCCATCGCCGAGTCGATCGTCGCCGGCGGGCGCACCGGCGCGGACGGTTTCGGCTGGACGCACGACCCGACGCAGCGCGGCGACGGCGGCATCATCCTGGGGCTGCTGCGAGCCGCCGCCCAGTTCGGGATGCCCGCCTACGAGGCGGCGGCGGTGCGGGCGGGCCTGCGCATCGCTCGGCTGCCCGTTCCCGGCCACCGTCTCGGCGACGTCGACGGCGCGCCGCCGGACGCGGTCACCCCCGGCTTCCTGGCCGGCGCCGCCGGCACGTCGTCGCTGCTCGCCCGCCTGTACGGAGTGACCGGCGACGAGCGTTTCCTGCGTGCCGCGCGCAGCGGCGCCGGCTTCGTCCGCGAGGTCAGCATGGTCGGCGGCGAAGGGGCGATGGTCCCGCATCACGTGCCGCAGGCGCGCGAGCTGCACTACGCCGGCTTCTGCTCGGGCGCGGCCGGGGTGGCCAGGATGTTCTACGAGCTGTACCGGGTGACGGGCGATCCCGCCGACCTGGACTGGATGGAACGGCTGGCGCACGGCGTGGCCGACACCGCCGCCCCGCCGCGCAGGACGGACGGCTACTGGAACGTGGCCTGCCAGTGTTGCGGCACGGCCGGCCTGGTGGAGCTGTTCGTCGGGTTGTGGGCGGTCACCGGGAAGGCCTCCTGCCTGGAGTTCGCCCGTACGCTCGCCGTGGACCTGGTCGCCCGCGCCACCGACCACGAGGGGCGCGGCTACCGCTGGTACCAGGCGTACCGGCGGCTGCGGCCCGGGGAGGTGAGCGCGGACACCGGCTACATGGTCGGCGCGGCGGGCATCGGCGCGGCCCTGCTCCACCTGGACGCGGCCGGGCAGCCGGACCGGCCGCGCCGGGTGCTGCTCCTGCCCGACAACCCCTTCCCCGCGATCCCCGTCCCACCGGCCCGTGTCAGCCGGTGGTGAAGCCTCTCGAAGAGGTGAGATGGTCGCAGCCGCCCTGGACGCGGCCGAGGTGCTGCCGAACGGCGAGCGCATCGTAGGGCACCGGCTCGACGTCGTCGGCCTGGAGGGCCACCCGGCTCATGGGCAGTGGCCCAACCCGACCCGGCCGAGTGGATGGGGATCGAGACCGTCCCCCTGCGGCTCAGCCGTAGTGCGGCGGGTTGAGCGGCTGCTGGTGGTGCACCTGCTGTACCGGGAATCTCCGGGTCACTCGCCACCCAAGGAACGACACGGGGATGGCGACGAGCAGCCACAACCCGAGCGTGAACAGGCAGAGCCACGAGTGGATGAATATCCACAGCAGCACGTGAACGACCGCCGCGACCGGGTTGAACTCCTTCACCGTTGCGTACTGGATCGGCCCGTAGTACGGCCCCGTCGGCATCGGGACGTATGGCCGGCTGTACGGCTGCGGCTGGTAGCCGTACGGCTGCGGAAGCTGCGGGCCTGACTGCCCGTACTGCTGGTACGGGTCCTGCGGCTGGTGCGGATAGCCCATCTGTGTGCTCCTGACGGTGGGGCGGCCGCGAGTTGGGACGTTCCAGGCCCGCTCCTGGTTCACGAACATCGCGTGTCCACATCCGGACACCTGCCGGCAAGGGAGCGATGTGGCCGATGCGGCGGTGCACGCCTGGGAGTTGGCCAAATACGGCATGGTCATTCATGCGGTGGAAGAACCGGATGAGTTCGGCGGGCGTGATCACGGCGGCCGACGTGTCTCTTGGCGTTCGAGCGGGACGTTCATGCCACCGCACCCGCGTGACGGCTCACCGGCCACCCGGAAGTGGTGGGTGCCATCCCGCGCCTGCTCTGAGCCACCAGACGACCGGCAGCGCGCCGGCCAGCACCACGGCCGCCACGACCCGGTATCCGGCGGCCAGGCCGCCGGTGGTCATGACCGTGCCCATGACGGCGACGCCGATCGCGCTGCCGAGCTCGCGGGTGGCGCTGTTGAGCCCGGAGCCGAGGCCGGCGCGCTCGCGTGGCAGCGCGGCCATGATCTCGTGTGAGAGCACCGGCAGGCACAACCCCACGGCGGACCCTATGACGACGAGCCCGGCGGCGTACAGGGGGTAGGGCATGGCCGCGTCCGCGAACGACATCAGGACGAGCCCGCCCACGACCCCCGCCAGCCCGGCGGTGACGGCGGGACGCACCGGCAGGCGGCCGGACAGCCGCGACGCCACGATCATGGGGATCACGAGCGGCAGGATGGCCACCCCGGCCAGCAGTGGCGAGAACCCCTTGACCTCCTGCAGGAAGCGGGCGTTGACGAAGAACAGCGCGAACAGCCCGAAGAAGGCCACCGCCACGCCCAGCGTCCCGGCCCGCAGCCGGGCCACCGCGAACAGCCGGGGGTCGAGCAGCGGCGCCGGCGAGCGGAGCTGGTGGCCGACGAAGACCGCGAACAGCACGGCCGCCAGCACGAATGACGTCAGCACCAGCGTGCTTCCCCACCCGACCTCGGGCCCTTCGATGATGCCGGTGAGCAGCGCCAGCGACGCGGCCGTGAGCAGCGCCGTACCGGCCGGGTCCAGACCGGCGGGGTGGCGCGGCGCGCGGGGCACCATGACGGCCACCAGCACCGCGAGCACGGCGGCCAGTAGCACCGGCACCCCGAAGAGCGCCCGCCACGGCAGATACTGCATGACGAGCCCGCCCCCCACGTTGCCGACCACGCCGGCGGCCCCGGTGGCGGCCGTCCAGGCGGCGACGGCCCTGCCGCGCTCGGCGGGCGGGTAGGCGCCGACGGTCAGGGCCAGCGAGGCAGCGCTGGACCGTGGCGCGGCTCGCCGCCGAGGTCGGGCTGTCCCGGGCCGCCTTCGCCCGCCGCTTCGCCACCCTGGCGGGCGAGCCGCCGCTGGCGTACCTGACCCGCTGGCGCATGATCACCGCCGCGATCCTCCTGAAGGAAGGCACCGAACCGCTGTCGGTCATCGCCGGCCGCGTCGGCTATGAGTCGGAGTTCGCGTTCGCCCGCACCTTCAGCCGCGCCCACGGCCGACCTCCCGGCCGTTACCGAGCCCAGACCCGTCTCCGATCTTGAGCCCGGCGCCGATCGCACCGTCGTGTCGTAGACGTCCGTCATCGCACGACAGCCCCGGACCTGCGCGGTTTGACGGCACTTGCTTCGAGTTCGAAGCAATGTGACGAACGTCACACGGTGGAGCGGTATTGCTTTGAACTCGAAGCAAGTTACTGTCAGCATGCTTCGAATTCGAAGCGCATGAGCTGAAGGAGACAGACGATGAAGGCGGTCAGGTTCCACCGCTACGGCGACAGCGACGTCCTGGTCCACGAGGAGGTTGCCCGCCCGGTGCCGGCGGCGGGGCAGGTGCTGGTGAAGGTGGCCGGCACCTCGTTCAACCCGGTCGACGTCGCGATCCGCGCCGGCCATCTCCAGGAGGTGTTCCCGCTGACCCTGCCGCACGTGCCGGGCATCGACGTGGCCGGGACCGTCGCCGGCCTCGGCGACGGCGTGACCGGCTGGTCGGCGGGAGACACGGTCGTGGCCTTCCTGCCGATGACCGCCGACGGCGCGGCCGCCGGCTACGTCGCCGTCCCCGCCGAGATCCTGGCCGCCGCGCCCAGGACCGTGGATCTGGCCGACGCCGCCGCGCTGCCCGCGACCGGCCTGACGGCCTGGCAGGCGCTGTTCGAGCACGCCGGCCTGCGGGCCGGGCAGAGCGTCCTGGTCAACGGGGCGGGCGGCGCGGTCGGTGGGTACGCCGTGCAACTCGCCGCACGGGCCGGGGCCGTCGTCACCGCCACCGCCAGTGCCCGCAGCGCCGATCGGGTACGCGGTCACGGCGCCGGCGAGATCATCGACTACACCGCCGCGCCCGTCACCGAGGCGGCCGGCCGGCGGTTCGACGTCGTCCTCAACCTGGTGGCCACCACGCCGGATGAGACCGCGGCGCTGGCCGGCCTCGTGGCCGACGGCGGGGTGTTCGTCAGCACCACCACCCCCGCGCCGGACGACACCGGCCGGGCCGTGCGGACCGTGCGGGTGTTCGCCCGCAGCGACGCCGCCCAATTGGCCGGGCTCGTCGCCCGCGTCGACGCCGGTGACCTGAAGATCGACGTCGCCGCCCGCCGCCCCCTGGCCGACCTGGCCGCCGTACACGACGAGGCCGTCACCGGCCGCCTGGCCGGCAAGACCGTCCTCATCCCCGCCTGACCCCCTCACAAGGAGACTCATCATGTCCTTCACCCTGGACCCCCAGGTCGCCGAAGCCCTTGCCCCGATCGTCGCCGCGATGGCCGGCAGCACACCGCCGCCGGTCGGCGACGTCGCCGCCCGCCGGGTCGCGGTGGAAGGGCTCATCGGCCACGCCGACACCGCCCGGCCGACCCCGGACGACGTCAAGACCACCGACCACCACCTGACCACCGCCGACGGCGCGACGATCCTGTTGCGCTGGTACACCAAGCTCGGCGCCGAGCCGGGCCCGGCGGCCGTCTTCTTCCACGGCGGCGGCATGATCCTCGGAAACGTCGGCCTGTTCGACGGGACGGTCTCCCGCTACGTGTCGGCGAGCGGCACCCCGATCCTGTCGGTCGACTACCGGCGCGCCCCCGAACACCCCCACCCGACCCCGGTCGAGGACGCCTACGCCGGTCTGGTCTGGCTGCACGAACACGCCGCCGAGCTTGGCGTCGACCCCGCCCGCATCGGCGTGTTCGGCGACAGCGCCGGCGGTGGCCTGGCCGCCGCCGTGTCGATCCTGGCCCGCGACCGCAACGGCCCGGCCATCGCCAAGCAGATCCTCGTCATGCCGATGCTCGACGACCGCACCCTCACCCCCGACCCGGAGATCGCGCCGTTCGTCCTGTGGTCGTGGGACGACAACGCGACCGGCTGGCAGGCGCTCCTGGGCGAGGCCGCTGGCGGCCCCGACACGCCCGCCTACGCCGCGCCCGCCCGCGTCGCCGACCCCTCGGGCCTGCCGCCGGCCTACATCGAAGTCGGCCAGCTCGACATCTTCCGCGACGAGGACCTCACCTACGCCCTGCGCCTCGGCCAGGCCGGCGTCCCGGTCGAGTTCCACCTCCATCCGGGCGTTCCGCACGAGTTCGACGGCCTCGCCTTCACCACCGACATCGCCCGCCGCGTCATCGCCGACCGCGTCCGCGCCCTCGCCTCCCTGTGAGCCTTACGAAGGGAATGTCCATGATCACCGGCCGTTTCACCCCGGACGGCCAGAGGGTCCTGCCCATCATGTCCGACCTCATCCCGGCCTGAACCGGAGCCCGCCACGGGCTTCGGTACCCCTGGCGGGCATCGCGCCGGCGTTCACCAGCACCGTCATCGAAGGCGGGGCGGCGCCGACCGATCGGACGGGTCGGGGGCCTGCGGTGAGGCGGTTCGACGTGCTCTGGCGGATGTGGACCGATGGCACATGTGGGCGAACGATCCGCCACCGGCCCAGCCGCTCCAGTCCACTGCCGGCCACACCCTCGACGCGCCGCCTTTGATACCAGGGAAATGAAGTCGGTCATGAGATCGCGGAAGCGGGTGCGGGCGTGCTGTGGATCACGCTGATGCCGTCGCTTCTGGCGGTGGCCGGGCGCACCGAGGCGGCCCAGCCCAAGCCGAGGGCAGCGGCGACCGTTGATTGCGACCGGATCGCAGGCGGACGTTCTACGAGAGCAATCCCACGTACCCGGATCCCGTGGACGATGACGCGGCCTGGTCGCCGGCCCCGCAGGAGGAGTGGGGTTAGGTCATCACTCCGGAGGGTCGCACGTACCTCGCCATGCTGCGCGCCGAGTGGAGCGGCCTGGTCGACGGGATGCGACAGCTCCTCGACACCCTTGGTGAGGTGCGGGAATGAGCAACGAGCCAGAGATCATCGACGACTACGCCGAGCGGGTCGGGCGCCATCTGCTGGGTCCGGCCCGGGACAAGGCGAGGGCGGAGCTCGGCGCGCACCTGTCCGACGCGGCCGAGGCGGGCGAGCTGGACCAGGCCCTGGGCAGGCTCGGCACCCCGAGAGAGGCGGCGGCCACCTTCGCCGACTTACGATCCGCGCCGCTCGCCCCCATCGGAGCGCGGCTGGCCGCGGTCGTGATCGACAACCTGCCGCTCGTCGGCGTCACGCTCGCGCTGCTGGTGCGGGGCATCGTCCGGATCGCCGACCTGGGCAGCGGCTTCGCGCTGGCGTTCCCGCCCTTCCTGTACGTCAAGATCGGTGACGGGTGCGTGAGCGTGGGCCCGTCCATGCTCTGCGAATCCGGCGTCTACGACTACGCCGGGCTCCTCTACACCGTGGGCGTGCCGCTCGCCCTGCTCTGGTCGATCGTCGGCCTGGGGCTGATGGAGGCCTGGACCGGCACGACCCCGGGTAAACGCCTGCTGAAGTTGTGCGTCGTGACCGAGGCCGGGCTGCGCGTCCACCCGGCCGGCGGCATCGGACGACGGCTCAGCCTGGTGCTGGGACCGGCCGCCTGGCTGGACTGGCTGCCGCTGCTGTGGGGGGATCGGCACCGGGTGCTCGACCACCTGACGGGGACCAAGGTCGTGCGTACGGCGCGCTGACGCGTAGTGGATCGCGGCGATTCGCGGCTCGCGTGACCGATACCCTGGGTGACTTTGGTAAGCGCAAAGTGGTTGAACCTCTGGTGTGGGGTTACGCCCGGCCCAGCAGGTCGAGGTCGAGCGCCATGCAGCGAATGCCGCCGCCCGCCTTGAGAAACTCCTCCACCGGTGAGATCAGGACCGTGAACCCCCAGTCCTCCAGCGCCGTCCTGATCCGCGGCGGGCAGGCGGGCATGACGACGGTGCGCCCGACCACCACGGAGTTGGCGCTGAAGGTGAGCGCCTCGTCGACGCTGATGACCAAAGGCTCCGGCACCAGCTTCTCCACGGCCCGCCGGCCTTCCACGTCCCAGACGTCCGGCGCGTAGAGCGCCCGCCGGTCGTCGAGCGGGCAGAAGGACATGTCGAGGTGGTAGAAGCGCGGGTCGGCGATCGGCACCGTCACCACCTCGACGCCGAGGGCGCGGGACAGGTGCTCCGCCGCCGCGGGCGAGGTGCGCGGGCCGGTGCCGCACAGGAGCACCTCGCCGAACCGGATCACGTCCCCGCCCTCCAGGTAGAGGGCGGGGTCGTCCGGCCACGGGATCTCGGCGAACCCGTGCTCCAGCAGCCAGGCCGCGCCGTGCTCGGCCTCCGTGCCGCGTTCCTGATGCCGGAAGCGGGCCCGTACGAAACTCCTGTCGGTCACGACGCCCACGTCGGTGGGGAAGACCATGTCCGACAGCCCGGGCAGCGAGGGGGAATGGTGCACCGTCGCGCCGGCCGAGCGCAGCCCGGCCACCAGCGCGTTCCACTCCAGCCAGCTCTTGTCCCGGTCAGGACGGCGTCCGGTGGCCATCCAGGGGTTGATCTCGAACGTGACGTCGAAGTGGTCGGGGCTGCACAGGAAAAAGCTCTTGGGCGGGTGCGCCGGGCCGGGCATCAGAAGAGCACCCGCGAGTCGGCGCCGGCGCGGATGCCGCGTGACCGGCGAAGGTCCCGGGTGACGATGCTCTTCTTCAACCAGCGGTCGGCGCCGTCGTAGGAAGCGTGGAACGGCCGCCGCCCGTGCACCGCCCGGAAGTTGTCGATGAACAGGATCTCCCCGGCGTTCACCACGATGTCCTCCAGGCACTCGTTGAGCTGCTCGGTCGCCAGCTCCAGCGCGACCGCCGCCTGCTCGTCGCCCGGCACCGCCGACATGAAGTACGGGTCGATGCGCAGGTACGGCCGATCGGGCCCGCCGAACAGGATCGCCGTGGGGCGCGGCGCGTGGCCGATCTGCAGGACGGTCGAGTGGGGCGAGGCCACGTCCTGGCGCGCGTGGCGCAGGTGCTCGTCGTCGGGCCGGATCAGGAAACGTGGCTCGGAGAGCGTGCGCAGGACGTCCTCCGGCAGATTCAGGGTGGCGACGCTGGCGTAGGTGGTGGGCACCTTGCCGTTGTTGCGCAGCCCCATCAGGCCCAGGTAGTCGCACCGGTAGGGGTGGAAGCCGTCCTCGGTGTGCCATTCGAGCAGGTTGGCGCTTCCATGGCCGCTCTGCTGGTGCTCCTCGCCGCGGATGGGGATGACGTTGTGGACGAGCCTGCCGTCCTGCAACGTCGACCAGCCGAACGGCTCGCCCAGGATCGAGGCCACGAGCAGGAAGAAGAACTCCTCGCGCCTGGTGGAGCCGGGGTCGGCCTGCTTCGACCAGTGCGGCGGCGTCGGCCCGATGGCGGAGTCGTCGACCTGGAACCCCCGCACGACCAGGGCCCCCGCGGGCTCGTTCAGCCGGAACGAGCGCAGGAAGCGGGTCAGCCCGGCCGGCAGCCCGGCGGCGACATCCGGGGCGTCCAGCAGGAACTCCGGCGACTCCGGGTGGGAGTAGCGGCTGATCGTGGACGACAAGAGGTCCTCGATCCGCTCCTGCTCCGCCGGCCGCAGGTCGTAGTAAAGGGTGTCGGTGGCGCGCGAAACGGTGTCCATGGAAGGCCCTTCCAGATTCTGATGGTGTCCGGTCTCAGACGGCCGGGATGGGGGGCACGGATGCCCGGGAGTCGATCCACGCGGCCAGTTCGGCCGGCGTGGGCGCTTCGAACAGCGCCCGGATGCTCACCTCGGTGCCGAGGGCCGTGGACAGGCGATTGACCAGCCGGGTGGCGAGCAGCGAGTGGCCGCCCAGGTCGAAGAAGTTGTCTCGCACGCCGACCTCGGTGGCGCCGAGCACCTCGGTGAACAGCTCGCAGACCTGGGCCTCGCGGCCGGTGGCCGGCGAATCCCCGCCGGAGCCGGACACCGCCGGCTCCGGCAGCCGGGCCCGGTCGATCTTGCCGTTGGCGGTGACCGGGAGCGAGTCCAGGACGACGAAGGCGGAGGGGATGACCGCGGCCGGTACCGACGCGGCGAGATGGCGGCGCAGCGCCGCGGGCGCCGGCGGATCACCGGCGGCGACCGGCACGACGTAGGCGACCAGGCGATGGCCGCCCGCATCGTCGGAGCGGACGACGGTCGCCGCCCGCGCCACGTCCGGGTGCGCGGCCAGGACGGTGTTCAGCTCGCCGAGCTCGACGCGCACGCCCCGGATCTTGACCTGGTCGTCGGTCCGCCCGGCCAGTTCGATCGTGCCGTCAGGACGCCACCGCCCTCGGTCGCCGCTGCGGTACATCCGGCCGCCCGGCGGGCCGAACCGGTCGGCGACGAAACGCTCGGCGGTCAGGTCCGGGCGGCCCAGGTAACCGTGGGCGAGATTGCCGCCGGCCAGATACAGCTCGCCGGCCACGCCGGCGGGCACCGGCCGCAGCGCCTCGTCGAGGATGTAGATCTTCGTGTTCCAGATGGGCCGCCCGACCGTGGGCGTGGCCGGCCAGTCCTCGACCGCGGCGGGCAGTGCGCCGCCCGTGACGCCGTGCGTCTCCGACGGCCCGTACTCGTTGCGGAGGACGAGCCAGGGACGCGCGGCGTGGAACGCGCGCACCAGCGGGGTGAGCTGGAGCGCCTCGCCGCCCTGGATGACGTGCCGCAGAGCGGGCAGGCCCAGCCCCAGCGTGGTCGCCGCCTCGTAGACGGCGGCCAGCACGGCGTTGGTCGGGTAGAACTCGGTGACGGCCTCCGCCTCCAGCCACCGGGCCAGGCGCACGGGATCCTGGCGGGTGTCCTCGTCGGGAATGCACAGCGTCTTGCCGTTGAGCAGGGCGGTGAGCATCTCCTGCTCGGAGACGTCGAAGCAGACGGCGCTGAACTGGGCCACCCGCGCGCCGGGCCGGTACGGCACCTCCGAGGCGTGCCACAGCAGTTCGTTGAGCATGACGCGGCCGGGCAGCACCACACCCTTCGGACGGCCGGTGGTGCCCGAGGTGTAGATGACGTAGTTCGGCGTCTCCGTGGTCAGGGGCCGCGGCCTGTCCCGGGCCGTGGGATTCGATGTCGCGGCTCCGGCCAGCTCCCGCCTCACCTCGGGGTCGTCCAGCGCCAGGACCTCGACGGGCGGCCGGTGACGCGGCGCGGAGGCGGCCACCACGATCGACGGGGCGCCGTCCTGGAGCATGAAGCGGATCCGCTCCTCCGGGTAGGCCGGGTCGATGGGAAGGTAGGCGGCCCCGCACTTCAGGACGGCGAGGAAGACCTCGACCGAGAGGCTGCCCCGGCCCAGCAGCACCGCGACCCGGTCGCCCGGGCCGGCGCCCCGCGCCAGCAGCAGCCGGGCCAGGCGGTTGGCCCGCTCGTTGAGCCGGGCGAAGGTCAGCTCGCCCGTGAAGCAGCGGATCGCGGTCCGGTCCGGCGTGGCCGCCACCTGGCGTTCGATGAGGCCGGGCAGCGTGACGGCGGGCAGTACGGTGTCCGTCGCGTTCCACCCGCGCAGCACGTCGTCCCGCTCTCCGGGCAGGAAGAGGTCCACCTCGGACAGCCGGCGGCCGGGCTCGGCGGCCCACCGTTCCAGCAGGACCACGAAACGGGCCGCGATCAGCCGGGCGGACTCGGGCAGGTAGAGGTCGGTGGCGTACTCCAGCCTGCCCTGGATGCCGGCGGGCGAGCCGTCGGGTCCGCGCCGCTCGGTGAGCTCGAACAGCAGGTCGAAGAGGGCGGCGCCGGTGAAGACCTCTTCGGTCTCGGCGGTCAGGCCGGGCAGGCGGAAGCCCTCGCCGGGCTTCTCGACGGTCAGCTGGAGCATGACCTGGAACAGCGGGTTGCGTGACAACGACCGTGCCGGGTTGACCTCCTCGACGACGTCTTCGAAGGGCACGTCCTGGTGGTCGAAGGCGTCCAGGTCGGCCTGCCGTACCCGGTGCAGCAGCTCTGTCAGGTCCGGGTCACCCGAGACGTCGGTCCGCAGGACGACGGTGTTGACGAAGAAGCCGATGAGATCGTCCAGCGCCGGATCGGAGCGGCCGACGACCGGAGTGCCGATCGGGACGTCCGCGGGCGCGCCGAGCCTGGTCAGCAACGCCGCGATCGCCGCCTGCAGGATCATGAACACCGTCGTGCCGGTACGCCTGGCCAGCGCCTCCAGGCTCTCGTGCAGCGACGGGCCGATGGCGACGGCCGTCATCTCGCCCCGCCCGCCGGCGACCGCCGGCCGTGGCAGGTCGGCGGCGAGGGAGGGGCTGTCCGGCAGGTCGCGCAGCGTGTGGCGCCAGAAGTCGAGCTGCCGGAGCGCGAGCGGGGTACGGCGGGTGCCCGAGCCGAGGAGCTCCGCCTGCCACAGCGTGTAGTCGGCGTACTGCACCGGCAGCGGCTCCCAGGCGGGGGCGGCGCCCTCCCGCCGCGCGGCATAGGCGTCGTGCAGGTCCCGGGTGAGCGGGAGCATCGACCAGCCGTCGCTGCCGATGTGGTTCATGGTCAGCAGGAGCACGTGCTCGGCGGGGCCGAGACGGAACAGCCGGACCCGCATCGGCAGATCGGCGGCCTGGTCGAAGGGCCGCTCGATGTCCTCGCGGATGGTGGCCGCCAGGTCGCCGGTGTGCTCGACCGGCAGCGGCGGGCGCGCCACCCCGGCCGGCAGCACGGTCTGGTACGGGCGGTCCTCGTACACGGTGAAGACCGTGCGCAGGGCCTCGTGCCTGGCGAAGACGTCGGCCACGGCGGCGCGCAGGGCCGCGTGGTCGAGCGCGCCACGCAGCCGGACGGCGAAGGGCAGCGTGTAGGTGGGTGCGGCGCCGAGCCGGCCGAGGAACCACATCCGCTGCTGGGCCGGTGAGAGCGGGACCCGCTCGGGCCGTACGGCCGGCAGGACGCGCGGGCGGGCGCTCGCGCCCGGTTCCATCAGGGCGGCCAGGGCCGCGGGCGTGGGCGCGTCGAACACCGCCCTGATCGACAGCCCGGCGTTCAGCCGTCCGACCAGGCGGACGGCGAGCAGCGAGTGCCCGCCCAGGGCGAAGAAGTCGTCGAGCGGGCCGACGTCGTCCAGGCCCAGCACGTCGGCGAAGGCGGCACAGACGGCGGCCTCCCGCTGGTCGGCGGGCCGATCACCGGGTGCCCCCGGACGGTCTCGCGGTGGGGCGGGGAGCCGGGCGCGGTCCAGCTTGCCGTTGGCGTTGAGGGGCAGCCGGTCCAGGAGCAGCACGGCGGAGGGCACCATCGCGTCCGGGAGCCTGCCGGCCAGCCAGCCGCGGATCAGCGCGGGCAGGCCCGCGGTCTCCCGTTCCGCCGCCGGGACGACGTAGCCGACAAGCCGCGCGTCGCCCGCCTCACGGTGTACGGCGACGGCGGCGTGCGCGACCGCCGGATGCTCCTCCAGAACGGATCGCACCTCACCCAGCTCGATGCGGACGCCGCGGATCTTCACCTGGTCGTCCACCCGGCCCTCGAAGACCAGCAGCCCCTCCGCCGTGCGCCGGACCAGGTCACCGGTGCGGTACATCCGCTCACCCGGCCGGAAGGGACAGGCGACGAAGCGCTCGGCCGTCAGGTCGGGACGGTTGACGTAGCACCGGGCGAGTCCCGTGCCGGCGAGGTAGAGCTCGCCTCCGGCGCCGTCCGGCACCGGGCGCAGCTCGTCGTCCAGCACGTACGCGTCGAGGCCGGGCAGGGGCCTGCCGATCGGCGGGGCTCCGGCCGCCGCCTCCTCGTCCGACCAGGCGGTGGCGTACACGGTGGCCTCGGTCGGGCCGTAGATGTTCATGATCCGGGCCGCGCCGGTGGCCCGCTTGACCGCGGCGGCGACCCGGGGGGACAGGCCCTCCCCGGCGAAGACCACGGTCTCGGCCCGCGTGCACCGGTGCTCGCGGGCGGTCAACTGGTCGAGCACCGAGGGGACGCCGCTGACCAGGGTGGCGCGCGGCGCGCCGGCCGGTCGGTCGGCGAGCGCGAGCGCGTCCTGGAGGACCTCGACGGTGCCGCCGCAGACCAGCGGGGCGAACAGCTCGAAGACCGAGACGTCGAAGCCGAGCGAGGTGGTGAGCAGGGTACGCGCCAGGCCGTCGGGGCCGAAGCGGGCCGTGGACCAGCGCAGCAGGTTCGTCATGCCGTCGTGGGTGATGGCGACGCCCTTGGGGCGGCCGGTCGAGCCCGAGGTGTAGATGGTGTAGGCGAGGTGCTTGCCGGAGACGCGGTCGGAGCCGGTCAGGTTCGAGCTTTCGAGGGCCGGCGCGGTGGCGGGTTCGCTCGGGTCGAGCAGGGGGATGCCGGCGCGGATGGCCGCCCTCGCGGACGGCCCCATGGCGTCATCGGTGGTCAGGAGGAGGGCTGGGCGGGCGTCGGCGAGGATGTACGCGATCCGTTCGGCGGGATGGCGGTCGTCCAGCGGTAAGTAGCCCGCGCCCGCCTTGAGCACCGCCAGGACCGCGACGACGAGACCGGCGTCGCGTGGCAGTGCGAGCGCGACCAGGCCGTCGGGGCCCACGCCCCGCGCCACCAGGCGGCGGGCCAGGCGGTCGGCGCGGGCGTTCAGATCGGCGTAGGTGAGCGTCACACTGCCCGCGACGACCGCGGCCGCCGACGGGGACACGGCCGCCTGCGCCTCGATCATCGCGGCCGCCGTGACCGCTCCGGCCTGCCGGGTGCCCGGGCTCACGACGCACTGCCCGTCGCGGCGGTCGCGTCCGGAGCTTCGCCGAGTTGCGCGCGCAGGCTGCGCGGTCGCATGTCGGTCCACGTCTCGCGGATGAAACGGAGACACGCCTCACGGTCCGTGGCGCCGTACACCGGGGTCCAGCCCTGCGGGAGGCCGGCGAAATCCGGCCACAACGAGTACTGGTCCTCCTCATTGACCAGGACGACGAACTGACCGCCCGGATCCTCGAACGGGTTCGGCATGACAGTCACATATCCCTTCGCGGCGGATTCAGGTTGGCCTCGAGGTTCGCCAGCATTTGGTGCTCCGCGCGCCGTACCGACTCGGCGGTCCTGGCGGCGTACAGGTCATGGACGCGGACTCCGGGCAGCGCGGCGAGGTCGCCGGGCAGGCCGTCGGCCGCGCAGAGGTCCAGCACGACCGGGCCGGTGCGCGACCGCTGCCACGACCGGAAGTCCTCGCAGGGCGCGGGCAGGCCCAGCGTGGTGATGACGACCAGCGCGCCGGAGGCGATCAGGCGCAGGTCGGCCAGCCGGGCGACGTGCCGGTACGCGGGGGAATGGAAGCTGACATAGTCGGCATTCCTCAACAGGTCGGGCAGGGTGGCCCACTGAGGGCCGTCCGGCGGGCCGTGCCGAGGGGAGGGCGTGTGGAACGCGACGGTCATCCCGAGGGCCGTGGCGACCCGGGCCACCGCCGCCCCGACGTTGCCGTACCCGACGAGCCCGAGCCGCTTGCCGGCCAGTTCCGTACGGGCGGCGCCGCCGTGGCGCGCGTGCCGCAGTAGCTCCCCGACGACGAACTCGACATTGCCGACGTCGCCATAGCCGTGGATCGGCGTCACCGTGATGCCGTGCCGGGCGGTGTGGCGCAGGTCCACGCGATCGGTCGAGGTGGCGCGCAGGCCGAGATAGCGCAGCGCGGGCATCCGGCCCAGGCGGTCGGCGTCGAGGCGGTCCTTCCATCCGGCCAGCAGCGCGTCGGTCCGGGCGACGGACTCGAAGGCGTCCGAGCCGGGAGCCGGCCAGTCGTCCAGCACCAGCAGCGGCCGGTACGTCAGCGGGCGCAGCCGGTCGAGCAGGTGCGGGGAGGGCCAGACGCCGGGGGAGACCGTGATCTGGTGGAAGGCCGGCCGGGTCATGCTCCTCTCACACCCCCTCCGGCCCGAGCCGATGACGGCAGGACGGCCTCGATGAGCCACGGACCCGGCTCGGCCAGCGCCCGGCGCAACTGATCGGCGAGGTCGCCGGCCGATCGGGCGCGGCTGCCCGGCACCCCCATCCCGGCCGCCAGGGCGACGAAGTCGAGCCCGGAGATGTCGCTGATGCCCCGGGTACGGCCCAGGTCGGCGCCCGGAACTCCCTCGACCCGGGCCAGTTCGTCGGCGAGGATCGCGTACGAGGCGTTGGCGAGGATGACCGTGACGACGTTCAGCCCTTCGCGGGCCTGCGTCCACAGGGCCTGCGGGGTGTACATGGCGCTCCCGTCGGCCTGCAGGGTCAGCACCGGGCGGTCCGGGCAGGCGACGGCCGCGCCGACGGCCGCGGGCATGCCCATGCCGATCGACCCGCCGGTGAGACAGAGCCAGTCGTGCGCGGGCGCTCCGGCCGTCGCCGCGACCAGATCCGCGCTGGAGGAGATGGCCTCGTCCACGACCACCGCCTCCTCGGGAAGCAGCGCGCCGATCACCGCCGCGGCCTTGGCGGCGGTCAACTCCCCGGCGGGCAGACCCCCGGCGGGCGGGCGTGGGCGGCTCGCCCCGATGCCGGCCGGTGCCACCAGGTCTGCGAGGTCCTGCAGGGCGGCGGGTGCCATGCCGAGAAGGTGGAGCTCGCAGTCGTCCGCGAACAGCCTGGAAGGCCGGCCGGGATAACCGAAGAACGGGACCGGCGGCCGGGCGCCCGCGAAGACGATGTGCCGATGGCCGTCGAGCCGGGCCGACGCCTCCTCCAGCGGGTACGGCAGGCGCTCGATGTCCGGGAGACCGGGCTCCCGGCGGTGCCGGGCCGGCGACTTCTCCGCCAGCAGCCGGGCCCCGGTGGCACGCGCGATCCTGGCGGCGGCCCGCAGCCCGTCGGGTCGCAGGTTGGCGCCGCCGATGAACAGCAGGCAGCGCGTGTCGTCCCGCAGGATCTTGGCGGCACGCTCCACCGCGTCCGCGTCGGCCCGCTCGGGAGCCGTCGCCGGCACGCCGGCCGGTCGGGCGCCTTCGGACCAGCACACGTCGGAAGGCAGAATGAGGGTGGCCACCCCTCCGGTGCCGGCGGCCGACCCCGCCCGCGCCGCCAGGATCGCCTCGGCGGTGTCCCGGCCGGCGTCGGCGGCGCGCGTCGTACGGCGTACCCATGCGGACATGGGAGCCGCCAGCAGCTCGATGTCGGAATTCAGCGGCGGATCGGCGTCCTTGAGATAGGTCGCGTGGTCGCCGACCAGGGCGACCATCGCGGTCGAGGCCCGCCGGGCGTTGTGCAGGTTGGCCAGGCCGTTGCCGAGGCCGGGGCCGAGGTGCAGGAGAGCCGAGGCGGGCCGCCCGGCCATCCGCCCGTATCCGTCGGCGGCGCCGGTCGCCACGCCCTCGAAGAGGCACAACACGTCGCGCATCGACGGCCTCGCGGTCATCTCCGCGACGAGGTGCATCTCCGACGTGCCCGGATTGGCGAAGCAGACCTCCACCCCGCCGTTGGCGAGCGTGTCCAGGACCGCGCCGGCGCCCCGCATGTCACCGTTGGAGGAGGTCATGCCGCGATCAGGACGCGCTTGAGGTGCCGGGACGGGTCCTCGAAGGCGTTGCGCGAGTGCAGCATCCGCCAGTTGTCCCAGACCACCATGTCCCGCGCCTGGTAGCGGACGGCGATGTGCTGCTCGGCGAACAGGACGTTGCCACGGTCGATGAGCCGCCGGGCCGTCTCGTCGCCCTCGGGGACGGCCAGGTAGTTGGTCGAGAACCGCAGGATCGGCTCGCCCTTGTGCTCCTCCAGGACGGGGTGCTCGGCCGTCGGCGTCACGCCGTGCCTGGCCAGGCCCTCGGTGGAGCCCCAGCGGTAGACGGTGTCGCGCAGGTGCAGGCGCTCGTCCTCGGTGAACTCGGCGAGGATGCGGTCGCCGTCGAACAGGGTCGTCTCCCCGCCCTGGCCGGACGGCGGCGTGACGCACCACAGGGCCAGGTGCCGTGGCGGCAGGCCCTGGAACTCGTACCCCTCGGTGTGGGGGGTCAGCGCGCCGCGGTTCTGCCCGTGGTTGACGTCGTCCATGCCGCGTTCGGGCTTGACGTCACCGACGAGCGTCCCGGTGGAGGTGGGCTGGAACTCGCCCAGCTCTTTGAGGAAGGCGACATGGTCGAAGGACTCGGGGACACCGACGAGGTGCACGTATCCGTTGTTGCCGAGCAGTTGCCGGAAGGCGTACCAGAGGACGCCGGCGGCCAGCGGCTCGCCGTTCATGTCGAGGCAGGACAACACGCTGTCGGGCGACTTCGCCACGGGAATCTCCATTCTTGGACAGGGGTGGGCCGATGGCCGCTCAGCGGCCGAAGACGTCTTCCAGTGAGGCCTCGATGACGGCCGTGAGCTGCGCGAGCTCGTCGTCGGTGATGGCCAGCGGAGGCATGACGACCAGGACGTCGCCGAGTGCGCGCATCCAGACGCCGCGCTCCTGGGCGGCGGCGCAGACCCGGAAGCCCGCGCGCGGCAGGGAGGCCGCCAGCTCGATGCCGGTCATCACGCCCAGCCGGCGCACCTCGCGTACGGCGTGGTGCTTGGCCACGGGTTCGAGCAGCGCGCCGAGAACGGCCCCCTTGTCACGTGCCACGGCGGGCAGGTCGAGCTCCTGCGCCATGGCCAGGTTCTCCAGCGCCGCCGCGCAGGCCAGAGGGTTGGCCGCGTAGGTGTGGCCGTGGAAGAACATCGCGGTCGCGCCGGGCCCGGTGAACGCGTCGGCGACATGGTCGCCGGTGAGCAGGGCGGACATCGGCAGCACGCCGCCGGTGAGCCCTTTGCCGCACAGCATGACGTCCGGGACGATCCCGGCGTGCTGCGTGGCCCACATCTGTCCGGTTCTGGCCACACCCGCGGCGATCTCATCGCAGATGAGCAGAAACCCGTAGCGGTCCGCGAGCTCGCGGCACCCCTGGAGAAAGGCCGGGTGGTACGGCAGCATGCCGCCGGCCGCCTGGACCATCGCCTCCACGATCAGCGCGCAGCAGCGCTCATGACAGCCGGCCAGGACCTTTTCGAGGTCGTCCAGGGCGCGGGCCGCGGCCCGCGCCGGATCGAGGCCGTCGGCGGGCGCCGGCGAGGTGGTCCTGCGCGTGCTCATCAGCAGCGGCCCGTAGGCGGACTGCGACTGCTCCCCGCCCATGATGCTGGAGGCGGCGATCGAGTCGCCGTGGAAGGAATTCTCCAGGTGCAGGATGAGATCCCGGGGCCGGCCGGACCGCACCGAGAACTGGTAGGCCAGCTTGAGAGCGGCGTCCACCATGGACGCGCCGTCGCTGCCGAAGAAGACGCGGGTCAGGCCGCGGGGGTCGCTCTCGCTCGCCGGCGCCAGCTCCACCAGCCGTTCGGCCAGGCGGATCCCCGGTGTGTGCGTCGCGCCGAAGAACGTGGAGTGATCCAGCTCCTCCAGTTGCCGGGAGACGGCGGCCTTGAGCCGTGGCTCTCCGTGCCGGTAGGTGGTGACCCACAACGATCCGCAGGCGTCGAGAAAGCGCCGGCCCGAGACGTCGGTGAGCCAGACCCCCTCGGCCCGCTCGATGACGAGCGGATCGTCAGAAAGCCAATCCTGCTGCCGCGTGTACGGATGCCACACGGCGCGGGCATCACGAAACTGCCAATTCATGGTTTCTTTCATAAAGATCCCCCGTGGACCATTGATCCCGTCCTGTGCATAAGGTGGGAGGCGTAAACACTGCCACGCTTCACACATGCGGGAATTTGCGATCATGTAATCGCACTAGGAGACAAGCTAGCCACTGAATTTGGCATCGTCAATCCTATTATCGGCCGCCGGTGGACCACTATTGTCCGACTCCGGCCAAGTGGTACTTTCGCTGTTGCACGCGGCATCCTCCTGTGGCAGTGTCGGGCGGCAGGAGGCGATGACCTCCGACTTCGGGGATTTTTAGGGGACGGTAAAGGATCAACACAGGGGAGCGGCCGGGGGCCGTACGGGTGATGCCGCTCTAGAAGCCGGGGAAGCTTCTGGGCAGGCCGGCCACGATGAAGATCGGTCCACTGAGTGGACATTCCACGCCTTCTGTCGCACACCGCCATCTGGGTGTGCGCTGACGGAAAGGTGCAGCTCAACCATGCCGTGAGGCTTCACGGAAGCCTCCTTGGCGCTGCCGCGCGGTTTCTGGGAAATCTCGTCTTGAATGGCGAATTCGGCATGCGCAAAATCGGCGAGGCCGACAATGAATGGCGGGCTCTAATGTTAGGTTTCCACCATGTCGGGGTGCAGACGGACGACCTCGACAACTGCCTGAACTGGTATCTGGACTATTTCGAAGCGGACTTCTCCTGGCAGCTCGACCGCTTTTCCGATCTTACGCTCGACCGGCTCCCCGGAATCGTCAAGCTGATCGAGGTGAAGGCCGGAGACGTGCGATTCCACCTGTTCGACCGGTCCGCGCACAACCGCCGGCGGCCACCTGCCGCCGGGTTCCAATTCCAGCACGTCTGCCTGACGGTGGACGCCGCGGACGAGCTGCCGGAATTGCGCCGGCGCTGGTTCGAGCTCTACGAGTCCGGAAAGTATGTTTTCGCTCGCCCGGATCCGCCCAGCGGCATCGTCACCGACGCGGACGGCACGCGGAGCCTCTACGTCCTGGACGTGAACGGGCTGGAGTTCGAGTTCACCTACATTCCGGGTAGCGCCCGTGACTGAGCTGCGGACGATCGAACCCGAGACCTCTGCCCCGCAGCGCGACTGGGACTACGGCGACTTCCCGTACGGGCTCGAACCGCTGGTCATGCCGGCGCTGGGCCAGACCGCCGCTCCCGGCCCGCCGCCGCCCGGCATGCGCGCCCTCTACGACGCCGAGCGGGCCCGGGCCGCACTGGAGTTACCCGCCCAGGCCACGGGGCTCGCCCTGCCGGACACCACCGACGTGCTGTACTGGTTCCGCTGGATCACCGGCCACCAGGTGACCATGCTGCTGTGGCACCTCATGGGCGCGCTCGTGACGGACGCCAAGGAGAACGACGCGGACGACCAGGCGCTGACCGACCTGGAGTCCTACGTCAACGGATACACCGCCATGCTCCAGTACAGCGGCTCGTGCCCGCCGGAGATCTACCAGAGCCTGATCCGCCCGCGGATGTACCTCTGGCACCGCTGCTTCAGCGGCCTGTGGGCGGCCGACTTCGCCCCGCTCCGCCGGCTCCTGCGCGGGCACGGGACACCCTGGACGACCGGGCCCGGTGGCACCCGGCTGGTGAAGGCGGTGGCCGTCAACCGCAGGGCGCACGAGGCCGTCGCCGCCCGGCTGGTCCACGGCGGGCGTTCGCTGCTGCAACAGAGCAGCGTCGACACCTCCGCCCGCCCGACCCCGCGCACCTCGCTCATCTTCGACACCTTCTTCATGACCGCGCGAGCGCCCATCGGCCGCGACGCCGTCGTGGCCCAGCTGCTGCACCGGGTCAGGGCCGTCGCGCTCGACCTGGCGGCCAACGGGTCCGGCGGCCCGTCGACGGCCGGCGACATCATCGGCTCGCTCCAGGAGGTCGTCGACTCCGCCGCCCACCATCTTCAACCCGACCGCTGACGCCCCTCGTACGGAGACGAGTTCATGCCTGACATTCGCACCTACCAAGTCGTCGTCAACCACGAGGAGCAGTACTCGGTGTGGGCCACGGACCGGCCGCTGCCTCTCGGCTGGACCAGCGAGGGGACCTCCGGCACCCGGGAGGAATGCCTGACCCACATCGCCGAAGTCTGGACCGACATGCGCCCGCGCAGCGTCCGGCAGGTCCAGGAATGACCTCGAGCATGCCCGGCGATCTCTCCTACGCCGAGCGGCGGATGTGGTTCCTGGACCGGCTTCGCCCCGGCGGGACCGACTACCTGCTCCCGTACATCTTCCGGATCGGCGGCCCGCTCCGGGTGGACGCGCTCACCGCCACCCTCACCCGCCTGCACCAGCGGCACGACGTGCTGCGCTGCACCTACCGGACCGAGGCGGGAGAGCCGCGACGGGTCGTCCACCCCGCCGGTGAGAGCGCGCCGGCACTCACCATCGTCGACCTCACCGGACACGCGCCGCGGGAGCGGGAGAGGCGCGCGCGGGAGGTGCTCGCCCGCGACCAGCGCACCCCCTTCGACCTCGGCCGGGAACATCCGGTGCGGTGGCTGCTGATCGAACTGACCGGCACCGAGCACCTCCTTGTCCTCACCGCGCACCACATCGCCTTCGACGCGTGGTCCGGGCATGTGGTGTTCGAGGAGTTCGGGGCGCTCTACGACGCCGAGGTCGCCGGCGTGACGCCGGCGCTCGCCCCGATCCAGGTGGACTACGCCACCCATGCGGTACGGCAGCGCGAGCGGTTCCTGCGCGGCGAACTCGACGGCTCGCTGGCCTTCTGGGAAGGCGAGCTCGACGGCATGGCGGCACTCGACCTGCCGCTGGACCACCCCCGCCCGCGAATATGGCGCCCTGACGGGGCCAGCGTCGACGTGTCCGTTCCGCCGGCGCTCGCCAAGGCGCTGACCGCGCTGGGCCGCTCGGCCGGCGCGACCCGGTTCATGACGGCGCTGACCGTCTTCACCGGCCTGCTCGCCCGGTTGAGCGGGCAGAGCGACATCAGCGTGGGCACCGCGGTCTCCGGCCGCGACGACGGGCGCACCCACGAGACGGTCGGGCTGTTCGTGAACACGGTGGTGCTGCGTTCCACGGTGGAGGCGGAGACGACCTTCCGCGACCTGCTCGGCCGTACGGTCATCACGACGCTGACCGCGATGGAGCACCCGGAGCTTCCGTTCGACGTGCTGGTGGAGCGCCTGCGGCCGGAGCGCGACCTGTCGGCGAACCCGCTCTTCCAGGCGATGTTCCTGTTCGAGGAGGCGGGCGGCGCCGCCATCACCGCCGGCGGCCTTCACTTCGAGGAAGTGGACGTGCCGCCGATCGCCGCGAAGGTGGACCTGACGCTCGCCCTGCGGCACGAGGCCGATGGCGGGTTCACCGGGCACTTCGAGTACGCCACCGCCCTGTTCGAACGCGCCATGATCGAGCGGTTCGCCCGGCTCTTCGTGCGGCTGGCCGAGCAGGCGGCGGCCGAGCCGGACCGTCCCCTCGTGGAGCTGCCGCTGTCGACGGCGGCCGAGCATGTCGCGGAGCTGGGCTACCGTGAGGCGCCGCCGGCACCGGTGATGACGCCCGAGCTGATCGCCGGGCAGGCGCGGCGGCGGCCCGACGCCATCGCCGTCGCCGGGCCGGACGGGGACCTCGACTACCGGA
The DNA here is from genome assembly GCF_900108335.1 of Nonomuraea solani. GTDB lineage: Bacteria > Actinomycetota > Actinomycetes > Streptosporangiales > Streptosporangiaceae > Nonomuraea > Nonomuraea solani. The sequence goes on along the minus strand of NZ_FNVT01000009.1, from coordinate 133,483 downwards.
CGCTGGCCCGGCGAGCCGGCGACCTCGCCGCCGCGCTCGCCCGGGCCGGGGTGCGCCGTGGTGACGTGGTCGGCCTCTGCGTGGAGCGCGGGCCGCATCTCGTTTCCGCGCTGGCCGGCATCATGAGTTCCGGGGCCGCCGTGTTGTGGCTCGATCCCGCGCACCCTCGGGAGCGGTTGCTCGGCCTGCTCGCGGACGGGGGAGCGGTGCTGGTCGTCGCGGCCGGGCCGGACCGGGCCGGACTGGACGACTGCGGACTCCCGATCCTCCCGGCCGACGCGGTGCCTCCGCCTTCCGGACCGGTGCCTTTGCCGCGTATCGGCCCGGACGACGTCGCCTACATCGCCTACACCTCCGGCTCCACCGGCAGGCCGAAGGGTGTCCAGATCTCGCACGGCGCGCTGGCCGAGCACCTGGAGGTCATCGCCACCGAGTTCCGGATCACGGCCGGCGCCCGGATCTCGCTCGCCGCCTCGCTGGGGTTCGACGTCTCGCTGGAACAGATCCTCACCGCCCTGGTACGCGGCGCGCGCGTGGTCCCGCTCGACCCGCGCAGGCTCGGCGCCGACGACCTCCTCGACGAGATCGGCAGGCATCGCCTCACCCACCTCAACCTCACCCCGCTGTACTACCGCGAGCTGATCGGACGCGCGAAGCCCCGGGACCGGCGGCTGGACTCCGTCGAGATGGTGTACCTCGCGGGGGACGTCATCCGCGGCGACGACCTCCAGCGCTGGCGGGACGGCGGCTTCGGTGGCGCCTTCGTCTGCGCGTACGGTCCCACCGAGGCGACCGTCACGTGCACCGCGATGGACACCGCCGGCTTCACGGGCAGGGAGAGCATCCTGCCGATCGGGCGCGCGGTGCCGGGCACCCGGGCCTACGTCCTGGACGGCCGGCTCCAGCCGGTGCCGGTCGGCGTGCCCGGCGAGCTCTACCTCGCCGGCCGTCGTGTCGCGCTCGGGTACGCCGGCCGTCCCGCCGCCACCGCCGGCGCCTTCCTGCCCGACCCCTTCGGCGCCGAGCCCGGGGCCCGGATGTATCGCACCGGTGATCTGGTGCGGCGCCGCCCGGACGGGGTGCTGGAGTTCCGCGGCAGGGTGGACCGCCAGATCAAGGTCCGTGGGCACCGGGTGGAGCCGGAGGAGGTGGAGAGCGCGCTGCTGGCCCATCCGCGGGTGCGGGCCGCCGCCGTGGTCCACCGTCCGGTCGGCGCGACCGGCGAGCCGGGCCTGGTGGCGTACGCCGTCCTGTCGGATTCGGTCCGGGGCGATGCCGGTCTCGGGGACTATCTGCGGGAGCGGCTGCCGTCCTACCTGGTGCCGGCGGCGATCGTCACGCTGGCCGAGCTGCCCAGGACGTCCAGTGGCAAGCTCGATCACGACGGACTGCCGGAGCCGGTCCTGATCCGGCCGGATCTGGGCGCCGAGATGGTCGCGCCGCGCACCACGGCGGAGAAGGCACTCGTCGCGGCGATCTCCCACGTGCTGGGCATCGAGGGCGTCGGCGTCCATGACGACTTCTTCCGGCTGGGCGGGAACTCGCTCGCGGCCACCCGGCTGGTGGCCCGCCTGCGGGATCACGCCGGTCTCGTGCTGCCGCTGCGGGAGGTCTTCGGCACACCGACGGCGGCCGCGCTCGCGGCCCGCGCCACCCCGGTGACCGGCACGGCCGGTGACGAGCCCGTCCGGGCGGATCGTACGGGCCCGATCGTCCTGTCCGCCGCCCAGCGGCGCCTGTGGGTGCTCCACCAGGTCGACGCCTCGGGATGGGAGTACGTCGTACCGGCGACCTTCCGCCTGCGCGGCCCGCTGGACACCGGCGCGCTGCGGGCGGCCTGCCGGCTGCTGGCCGAGCGGCACGAGATCCTCAGGACCAGATACGTCGTCGTACCCGGCTCCGGCCCCGCCCAGATCGTCGATCCGGCCGGCGAGGTGCCGGTGGAGGTCGTCGAGCCGGCCGGCCGATCCGCCGAGGAGGTCGTCGGCGAGGCGGCCACGCGGGGCTTCGACCTCGGCCGTGATCACCAGTTCCGGGTCACGCTGGTGCGGGCCGCGCCGGACGAGCACATCCTGCTGCTGCTCAGCCACCACATCGCCGTCGACGGCTGGTCGTGGAAGATCATCGGTACGGAGCTGGCCGCGCTGTACCGCGCGCTGACCGCCACGGATCTCCCCGCGGCACCGCTGCCCGCGCCCGCGTGGCAGTACGCCGACCACGCGGTCCACGAGGCCGCCCGCGACCTGGACGACCAGGTGGCGTACTGGCGCCGGACGCTGGCCGGGAGCGAACCCCTCGACCTGCCGCTCGACCGGCCACGCCCGGAGACCCGGGACCCCTCGGGCGCGGTGTGGGCCTTCCGCGTGCCCGCCGAAGACGCCCGGGCCGTGCTGGAGCTCGGCCGGGACGCCGGGGCGACCGAGTTCGCCACCTGGTTCGCGCTCTATGCGGCGCTGCTCAGCCGCGTGACCGGACAGCGGGACCTCGTGATCGGCACCCCGGTCGACTGCCGCGGCACGGCCGGTGCGGAGACGGTGCTGGGCTGCTTCGTGAACACGCTCGCCGTCCGTGTCCCGCGGGTGGGGGAGACTTTCCGCACGCATCTGGCCGCGGTGCGGTCGCTGCTGGCGCAGGCCCACGGCCACCGCGAGGCGCCCTTCGACCGGGTTCTGGCCGAACTGGGCCGGGACCGCGATCCGTCGCGCACGCCGCTGTTCGACACGATGTTCCAGGTGCTCGAAGGCGCAGGTCAGGCGTTCTCGCTGGCCGGCCTCACGGTCACCCCCGTCGAGTCGCTGCCGCCGTCGGCGGTGACCGACCTGACCCTGGCCATGCGGGCGAACCCGGACGGAAGCTGGACCGGGGAGCTGGAGTACGCCACGGCGCTGTTCGAACCGGCCACGGTCATGCGGCTCGGGGAACGGTTCGCCCACCTGGCCGCCGAGGTGGCCGCCCGGCCCGGCGCCGTGCTGGCCGATATCGACCTGCGCACCGAGCGCGAGCGGACCGCCACGGGTGCGCCGTACGCCGAACGTCCGCGCACGGTGCTCGAACTCTTCGCCGACCAGGTGGCCCGCGTCCCGGACGCGGTGGCGGTCACCGGTCCGAGCGGCTCGGTGACGTACCGGGAGCTCGACGACCGCAGCCGGCGGCTCGCGCGGCGCCTGGCCGCCGCCGGGGTGGAGCCGGGTGCGGCGGTGGCGGTGTACGCCGGCCGGAGCGTGCGGACGGTCGTGGCGCTGCTCGCGGTCCTGCGCCGCGCGGCCGTCTACGTCCCTCTGAACGAGGCCGATCCGCCGGAGCGGCGCGAAGCGCTGCTCGACGAGACCGGGGCGGTCGCCGTCGTGACGGACGAGCCGCACGCCACCGAGTTCGCCGAAGGCGGGCGGCTGGTCTTTTGCGACGACGACCAGCCGGACGATGGCCTGATCACGGACGACCCGGCCGGTGCGGCGCTGACCGATCTCGCCTACGTCATCTTCACCTCGGGCTCCACCGGCCTGCCCAAAGGCGTCATGATCGACCACGCCGCCTTCACCCACCACTGCCAGGTCATGGCCGACGCCTACGGGCTCGCGCCGGGCGAACGGCTCGCCCTGCTGGCCTCGCTCGGCTTCGACGCGTCCATGGACCAGATCATGGCACCGCTGATCAGCGGTGCGGCCGTGGCGGTGCTGGACGCCCGCGCGGTCTCCCCGGCGAAAATGCTGCACGATCTGTACGACCACGCGGTGACGGTCGTGGACGTCACCCCGGTGTACTACCGGGAGCTCCTCCACGCGGCCGTCCCGGACGACCCGCGCCTGGCCCGGCTGCGCCTGATGAGCGTCGGCGGGGACGTCGTCACCGGCGAGGACGCCCTCGCGTGGCACGCGCTCGGCACGGGTGCCGCGTTCGGCTGCACGTACGGCCCGACCGAGGCCACCATCGCCTGCACCTTCCTGGTCGCCGACGAGGCGGAGGCCCGGCGCGCGGGCCGCCACCCGCTGCCGCTGGGGAGGCCGTTGCCCGGTTCCCGCCTGCTGGTCCTGGATTCGGACCAGCGCCCGGTGCTGCCCGGGGCCACGGGGGAGCTGTACGCCGGTGGCCCCAGGGTGGCGCGCGGATATCTGAACCGCCCGGAGCTCACGGCGGACCGGTTCGTGCCCGACCCGTCCGGCCCGCCCGGCGCCCGGCTCTATCGCACCGGTGACCTGGTCCGGATGCGGCCGGACGGAGTGCTGACGTTCCTCGGCCGTACGGACCGGCAGGTGAAGATCCGCGGCTTCCGGGTGGAACCCGCCGAGATCGAGGCCGTGCTGTCCGCGCTGCCGGGGGTGCGGGCGGCCGCCGTCGTGCCGGGGCCGTTGCCCAGCGGGGAGCAGGGGCTGCTGGGCTTCGTCGTACCGGCGGCCGGAGCCCGGCTGGAAGCCGCCGACGTCAGGTCGGCCGTGCGGAGCCGCCTGCCACGGCACCTGGTGCCGGCCGCGCTGACGATCATCGACGAGCTGCCACTGACCCCCAACGGCAAGCTCGACCAGGCGCTCCTGCTCCGAAGCCGGGCCGCGCCCGCCGAGCAGGCGCCCGATCGCGAGCTGGACCCCACCGAGCGGGCGGTCGCCGGGATCTGGACCGAGGTGCTCGGCCTGTCCGGGCTCGGGCCCGGCGACGACTTCTTCGTCCTGGGCGGCCACTCCCTGTCGGCCACCCGGGCCGGCATGCGGCTCCAGGAGATCTTCGGGATCGAGCTGCCGATGCACCGCCTGTTCACCGCCACCACGGTCGAGTCGCTCGCCGTGGTGGTCCGCGAGGCCGTGACCGCCTCACTTGACGCACTGTCCGACGCCGAAATCGTGGCCCTCGCCGCGCAGGATCTGGAGGCCGACCCCCGATGAGCATCGACGCACCCCACTCCGGGACGGACGCGGCGGAGCTGCGCCGCAGGCTCCTGGAGCGGCGGCTGGCCGGCCGGTCCCGGCAGGCGGCGGAGACCACGGTCATCCCGCGCCTGCCACGCACCGGACCGCTGCCGCTCTCCTTCGCCCAGCAGCGGCTGTGGATGGTCGACCAGTTGCACGCCCGCCAGGAGGAGTACCTGATCCCGGTGGCCATGTCACTGACAGGACCGCTGCGGGAGGAGGCGCTGGAGAAGGCGCTGACCGAGGTCGTGGCGCGGCACGAGGTCCTGCGTACCCGCTACGTCCTGGTGGACCGCCAGCCCCGGCAGGTGGCCGATCCGCCCGCGCCCGAACGGATCGAGCGGGCCACGGCGGGCGAGCAGGACCTGCAGCGCGTGATCGCCAAGCTCTCGCGGCTGCCGATGGACCTGGCGAGGGAGCACCCGATCCGCTTCCACCTCGTGGAGCTCGGCCCGGAGCGGCACGTCCTGCTGATCTGCGTCCACCACATCGCCTTCGACGGCTGGTCTGCGGGACTGCTGCTGCGCGAGCTCTCCGAGCTCTACTCGGCGGCGGTGGAGAACCGGCCGCCGGCCCTGCCCGAGGTGCTCACCCAGTACGCCGACCACGCGAGCTGGGAGCGGGACCGCATCCGAGGGATGCTCGGCCAGGCCCAGCTCGACTACTGGCGGGCCGAGCTCGACGGCCTGGACGACCTGAGGCTGTTCACCGACCGGCCGCACCCGGCCGAGTGGGACTCCCGCGGGGCCGCGGAGCCGTTCGTCATCCCCGCCGAGGTCACCCGGGCTCTGCGTGAGACCGGCCTGGCCGCCGGCGCCACGACCTTCGTCACCCTGCTCGCCGCCGTCCAGGCGTTCCTCGGCCGCTCCTGCGGGCAGCCCGACATCGCGGTGGGCGTGCCGTCCGCCGGGCGGCCACGGGCCGAGGTGGCCGGCACCATCGGCTATTTCGGCAACATGCTGGTCATGCGGGCCGACCTGGCGGACGACCCGGCCTTCTCCGCTCTCGTACGGCAGGCCAAGGCGAGCGCGGTGGCCGCGTACGCCAACCAGGACGTCCCCTTCGAGCAGTTGGTCACCGAGCTCCGCTCCCACCGCGACCTGTCACGCAACCCGCTCTTCCAGGCCAGCCTGACGGTGGAGGAGGATTCGGGAGACGATGAGCCGGCCCTGACCGGCCTGACGGCGCGGATGCTCGACATCGACTGGACCGCCGCGAAGTTCGACCTCTCCTTCACCGTCACCGTGCCCGCCGACGGCGCGTGGACGGGCGAGATCGTCTACCCGGCCGCGCTGTTCGACCGGGACACGGTCCGGCGCATGGCCCGGCACTTCACCGCCTTCGTGACCGCGCTGGCGGCGGCACCGGACCGCCCGGTCGGCCAGGTTCCTTTCCAGCCGGACGACGAGCCCGCCGCCGAACCGGTGAGCATCCCGGTCACCACGACCGTGCACGAGGCCGTGGAACGCGTGGCCGCCCATGCCGGCGAGCGGGTCGCACTCCACGCCGGCGACGCGCGTCACAGCTACCGCGACCTCAACGAGCGGGCGAACCGCCTGGCCCGGCACCTGATCGGCCTGGGCGTGGGCGGCGGCGGCCTGGTCGGGGTCCGGCTCGGCCGCGGTGCCGACCTCGTCATCGCCCTGCTGGCCGTACTGAAGACGGGCGCCGCCTACCTCCCGCTCGACCCGGACCAGCCGGACGACCGGGTCAACTTCATGATCGACGATGCCGCCGCCGCGCTCGTCATCACCGAATCCCGCTTCGCGCAAGGGCTCGGGGCCAGGCTCGTCGTCCTCGACGACGACGCCACCCGGGCCGCGCTCGCCGAACTGCCGGGCACGGACCCCGGCCGGGCCGTGGATCCGGACGACCTCGCGTACGTGATGTACACCTCCGGCTCGAGCGGCCGGCCCAAGGGCGTGATGGTGACGCATCGCAACGTGGTGCGCCTGTTCGCCGCGATCGACCGTGACCTGGCGACCGGTCCCGACGACGTGTGGACGATGTTCCACTCCTACGCCTTCGACTTCTCGGTGTGGGAGATGTGGGGCGCGCTGGCGCACGGCGGCCGCCTGGTGCTGGTGCCGTTCGAGACCTCCCGCTCGCCGGAGGAGTTCCTGCGCCTGCTCATCGACGAGCGCGTCACCGTCCTCAGCCAGACCCCGTCCGCCTTCGCGGGCCTGACCCGGGCGCTGGAGGAGCGCGGCGGCCTCGGCGGGCCGGCGCTGCGCGCCGTCGTCTTCGGCGGTGAGGTGCTCGACCCGTCGACGCTGAGGCCCTGGTTCCGGCCGGGCGGGCCCCGCCTGATCAACATGTACGGGATCACCGAGACCACGGTGCACGTCACCTTCCACGAGCTCGGGGAGGCGGACTGCCGGGAGCGCGCCGGCCGCAGCCCGATCGGCCGTCCCCTGGCCGACCTGAGCACGCACGTGCTCGACTCGGCCGGGCAGCCGGTCCCGGTCGGCGTGCCGGGCGAGATCTACGTCGGCGGCGCCGGGGTGGTCCGCGGCTACCTCGGCCGCCCCGCGCTGACCGCCGAACGCTTCGTCCCCGACCCGTTCGGCACCGAGCCGGGCGCGCGCCTCTACCGGACGGGTGACCTGGCCCGGCGCCGTCCCGACGGCCGGCTCGAATACCTCGGCCGCGCCGACGAGCAGATCAAGATCCGCGGCCATCGGATAGAGCCGGGCGAGGTCGAGGCAGCCCTGGCGAGCCACCCGTCGGTGCGCGCGGCGGTCGTCGACGTGCGCTGGAGCGGGCCCGGAGACGGGCGGATCTTCGGGTACGTCGTCCTGTCCGGCGAAGCGGCCCTCGACGACGTACGCCGGCACGCCGCCACCAGGCTACCCGGCTACATGGTCCCGGCCGCGGTGGCCGCCATCCCCCGGATCCCCCTGACCGCCAACGGCAAGCTCGACCGCGGCCGGCTGCCCCAGCCCAGCCTCGGCTCGGCCGTCGCCTACCTGGCCCCGCGCTCGGAGGCGGAATCCGTCGCGGCGGCGGTGCTGAGCGAGGTGCTGGAGGTGCCCAGGGTCGGGGTGCACGACAACTTCTTCGCGCTCGGCGGTGACTCCATCCGCGCGGTCCGCGCGGTGGGCCTGCTGCGCGCCCAGGGGTTCGGCGTCACGGTCGCCGACCTGTTCCGCCGCCAGAGCGTCGCCGAGCTGGCCGAACTGGCCGGCGGCACCGTCGAGGCGGACGCGCCCGCGAAGCCCTTCGCCCTGCTCTCACCGGCCGACCGCGAACGGGTGCCGGCCGATGTGGAGGACGCCTATCCGCTGGCGCAGACGCAGGCCGGCATGCTCTACGAGCTGCTGCGCGACGACGAGGTGCACCGCTACCACAACGTGACGGCGTACCCGGTGCGCGAGCGCGGCACCTTCTCGCTGGAGGCCCTGCGCCGGGCGGCCGCGTACGTGACCGCCCGGCACGACATCCTGCGCACCGGGTTCGACGTCACCACCTTCTCCGAGCCCATGCAGCTCGTCCACGAGCACGTCACGCCGGACATCCGCTTCACCGACCTGCGGCCGGTGCCGGCCGGGGAGCGGGAGGCCCGGTTGTGGGAGGTCATCTCGGCCGAACGCGCCGACCTGTTCGACCTTGACGCGGCGCCGCTGTGGCGCCTGCACATCGTCCCGTCCACCGCCGGGACGTGGCACCTGCTGCTGGTGGAGTTCCACCCGGTCCTCGACGGCTGGAGCCACAACTCGCTGATGACCGAGATCCTGCACGTCTACGAGGCATACCGGGACGGCGGGGCGCCCGAGCCCGCCCCGCCCGGCGCGGTCCGCTTCGCCGACTTCGTCGCCCTGGAGCAGGCCTCGATCCGGTCGGCGGAGGACCGCCGCTTCTGGGCGGAGCGGGTGAACGGCGACTGGGAGCGCCTGTCGCTGCCCGAGCTGTGGGCCGGGCCGGCCGGCATGCTGACCTACGAGGTCCACGTACCCCTCCAAGAGCCGGGCCCTGGGCTGCGGGAGCTCGCGCGGATCGCGGGCGTGCCGTACAAGACGGTGCTGCTCACCGCCTACCTGCGGGTACTCGCGATCGTCAGCGGGCAGGAGCGGTTCTTCGCGGGCATCGTCTCCAACGGCCGCCCGGAGCGGCTCGGGGGTGACGAGGTGCGCGGCATGTTCCTCAACACGGTGCCGTTCGCCGCGCCCGCCGTCCCAGGCACCTGGGTCGCGTACGTGCGGGAGGTGTTCGCGGAGGAGATCGCGGTCCACGCGCACCGCCGCTACCCGCTGCCGGTCATGCAGGGGGAGTGGGGCGGCGACGTCCCGCTGATCGAGACCGCCTTCAACTACATCAACTTCCATGTGCTCGACCTCGACCTGATCGACGCCGAGGCCCTGCACGACGTCAGCCCCACCCAGTTCGCCCTGGCGGTCTCGACCGAGGGCGACCGCCTGGCCATCACGGCGCGGCCAGAACAGGTCGCGCCCGAGTACGGCGAGCTGGTCGGCCGGCTGCTCACCCAGGTCCTGGCGGCGATGGCCGCCGCGCCCCACGGCGACCCGCGCCTGCCGCTGCTCGGCCCGTCCGACCGCCGGCGGGCGCTCGCCCTGGCCGCCGGTCCCGCCGAGCCGGTGGGAGAGGGCTTCGTGGAGCTCGTCGACCGGTGGGCGGTGGAGCGGCCGGACGAGCCGGCGGTCCGCGACCCGGCGGGAGACCTGACGTACGCGCGGCTCCGGCACAGGTCCGGCCAGGTCGCGGCCGCTCTACTGGCACGCGGCGCCGGGCCGGACACCGTGGTGGGCATCAGCCTGCCGCGCGGCTGCGACTTCGTCGTGACCATGCTCGGTGTCCTGCGGGCAGGCGCGGCGTTCCTGGCCCTCGACCCGGCCCAGCCGGCCGTGCGGAGGCAGGCCCTCCTGCGCGACGCGGGCGCGCTGCTGGTGCTGGGAGAGGACGACGACGGCCTGGGCCTGCCCGTGCTGTCGCCGGCCTCGTGCGCCGGGCTGACGCCGCTCGCCGAACCCGTCCGGTGCGCTCCGGAGTCGCTGGCCTACCTGATCAGCACGTCCGGCTCGACCGGAGAGCCCAAGAGCGTGATGCTGACCCATCGCGGGCTGCTGAACCTGGCCGGAACGCCACTCGACGTCCTGGGCGTCGAGCCCGGCGACCGGGTGGCGCAGCTCGCCCCGGTGGTGTTCGACATGGCCCTGTTCGAGATGGTCCTCGCGCTGACCCGCGGGGCCACCTTGTGCATCCCGGACCCGGGCGTCCTCGCGGTCGGCGAGGTCCTGTCCGCCCTGCTGACCGGGATGGAGGTCACCCACCTCGTCATCGTCCCGTCGGCCCTGGACGTCCTCGACCCGGACGGCGTGCCCGGCCTGAGGGTCGTGGCGGTGGCCGGCGAGGCGTGCCCCGAGCCGCTCGCGGAAGGGTGGTCCGGCCGCGTCCGCTTCCTCAACCTGTACGGGCCCAGCGAGTACACCATCATGGCCACCGGCCTGGAGATCCTCCCCGGCCAGGAGCAGGGGCTGACCATCGGCCGTACCATCGCCAACACCGCCGCGTACGTCCTGGACGTGAACCTCGACCCGGTGCCCGTCGGCGTGCCGGGCGAGCTCTGCCTCGGCGGGTCCGGGGTCGGGCGCGGCTACGCGGGCCGGCCGGAGCTGACCGCCGACCGCTTCCCGCCCGACGCGTTCGGCGGCGTGCCCGGGGCCAGGCTCTACCGCACCGGTGACCGCGTGATCCGCCGCCCCGACGGCGAGCTGGTGTTCCTGGGCCGCATCGACCACCAGGTGAAGCTGAACGGCCATCGCGTCGAGCCGGGCGAGATCGAGGCGGCCCTGCAAACCCACCCGGCCGTCCGGCAGGCCGTCGCGGTGGTGCGCGGCGACGGCGGGCGGCGGCACCTGACCGCGTTCGTGGTCGCCGCCCCCGGCACCTCGCCCGGCGACCTCAAACGGTTCCTCCGGGACCGCCTGCCCGCCTACCTGGTGCCCGCCAGGGTGGTGCCCCTCACCGACCTGCCCAGGAACGCGACCGGCAAGATCGACAGGGAGCGGCTCGCCGTCCTGCCGCTCGGCGACGACCACCGGGCCGCGCCGGTGCCGCCCCGCGACGACCTGGAGGCCCGGATCGCCGCCGTCTGGCAGCGCGTCCTGCGCGCCGACCGGGTCGGCGTCCACGACGACTTCTACGACCTGGGCGGCAACTCCCTGCTGGCGGTACGGCTGGCGGCCCGGCTCTCGCAGGCCCTGGACGGCACGGTCTCGGTCGCCGACGTGCTGCGGCGGCGGACGATTGCCGAACTCGCCGCCGAACTCGCCGCCGCCCTGGCCACCAGCCGGACGGCGGACGACGGCGGGCCGCTGCACTGGTTGCGTTCGACGGGCACACAGGCGCCGCTGCTGTGCGTCCATCCGGGCGGTGGCGGCATTCACTGGTACGAGCGGCTCGCGGAGATCATGCCGGAGGGACGGCCGGTCGGCGCCTTCCGCTTCCCCGGGGCCTCCTTCCCCGGCGCGGGCTCCACCGTGGAGCTGGCCCGGCACTACCTCGACCAGCTCGACCCCGGCCTGACCGGCCAGGGCCTGACACTGCTGGGGTGGTGCGGCGGCGGCGCCGTCGCGTGGGAGATGGCCCGGGTGCTCACCGAGTCCGGCGTCCCGGTGCGTCTGGCGCTGCTCGACCCGGGCTCGCCGCTCACCGACGCCGGCGAGCAACTGCGCGACTTCGGGCGGTGCGAGGCTCTCTTCACCCGGCTCGCGGCCGGCGAGGAGGGCGTCCGCACCGAGGCGTTCGCCCTGCTCGCTGAGCTGCTCGACGAGGAGCTGCCGCAGGACGACCTGACGGACGAGTCCTGGCTGGACCAGGTACGCGGCTGGCACGCCCTGCTGAGAGCCACCTTCTCCTACGATTTCCGGCCCGCGCGCTGGTCGGTGGACATGATCTTCGGTGCGGAGATCGCCGCCGGGACGCACAGCGTGCTCCAGGGCATCGGGGCGGCGGACTACGTACGGTCCTGGCGAGAGCTGGTCGCCGGGGCGCCGAGCACGTGGACCACCATCTCCGGCAGTCACCTGGGCGTCATGGAGGAACCGCATGTCTCCGAGCTGGCCGGCGTACTCACGCGGGCGCGATGATGGCGGGCCTGTGGCGCAACCGCGAGTTCAACCTGCTCTGGACCTCCCAGTCGCTGGCCGACCTCGGAGACGGGATCGCGTCGCTGGCGCTGGCGTTGCTGGTCCTGGCCGAGACCGGCTCCCCGGTCCAGGCCGGGATGGTGGGCACGATCACCCAGGTGGCCCGGCTGGCGCTGCGCCTGCCCGCCGGCGTCCTGGTCGACCGGATGGACCGCCGCCACGTCATGGCGTGCTGCGGCGTGCTGCGGCTGGCCGTCTTCGCCACGCTCACCGTCGCCGTGCTCTCCGGCCATACGGGTCTGGCGTTGATCCTCGTGGTCGCGGCGGCCGACGCGGCGGGGAGCGCGTTGTCGGGGACGGCGGAGGACGCCTCGATCCGCAGCATCGTGCCGATCGCGCAACTGCCGGCCGCCGTGGCGCGCAACGAGGCGCGCTCCTACGGCGCCTCGCTGGCCGGCCCGCCGCTCGGCGGCCTCCTGTTCGGGGTCGCGCACGCCGTGCCGTTCCTGGCCAACGCGATCTCGTCGCTGGTCTCGGTCGTCTTGGTGCTGTTCATCCGCAAGCCTTTGCAGGCGGAGAGAGAGGAGAAGCCGCAGGCGTACGGTGCGGCCCTGGCAGAAGGCGTCACCTTCGTGCTGTCCCACCCCTTCCTGCGCGCGTTGATGTTCATCGCCGCGCCGCTGAACTTCGCCATCGGCGGCGTGCTCTTCTCCGTGATCGTGGCGCTGCAGCGCAACGGCACGCCGCCCGCGGTCATCGGCCTGGCGGAGACGATCGTCGCGGTGGGCGGCCTGCTCGGCGCGTTCGTCGCCCCCGCGCTCCAGCGCCGTCTCAGCCTGGCGTCGCTGGCCCGGCTGATCTGCTGGGCGGCGGCGGCCCTGCTGGCGAGCGTCGCGATGCTGACGTCGAGCATCGCCGCGGCCGTACCGCTCGGGCTCGCCGTCTTCCTGGGGCCCGCGTGCAACGCCGCGCTCTTCGGCTTCCAGGCCGCCATCACGCCCGACCGGCTGCAGGGCAGGGTCAGCAGCGTCATCATGGTGGCGGCGACCTCGATGGCCGCCATCGCGCCGGTCCTGGCCGGAGCCATCGTGGCCGCCTGGGGGCCGGCCGCGGCCATCCTGTTCTTCGCCGCGGCCGTCGCCGGATCCGCCCTGCTGGCGACCTTCGGCAACGGCATCCGCCACGCCGGCGACCGTGTTCTGGTCGAATGAGCGGGTCAAGCGCCAGCCGGCGTCAATGCGTCAAATATCAAATCAGGCTGGACATGGAGCAGGCGAAAGACAATGGCCCGCCGGGAAATCCCTGTGATTCCGTGAGAGTGGCGCGGGAATCGCGCCGCCTCATCGGAAAACAGGAGGATTGAATGGCAGCCACATTCGATCTGGACCTGAGCGCGCTGGACGTCGTGCCACAGCCTGGCCAGGCCTCGCCTAAAAGGCCAACGGCAAGAAAGAATGCAAGGACTCGCTTTCATGGCGTCAAGCATTCGGCACGGCTGAAACGTCAAGAACAGCGCCGGATTGGACGACCCCGAAGCGACGCGGCCACCTTTTCGCCTCGATTCAATCCTAATCTCCTGATGAAACCCTTTTAGGGGAGCAGGCGCGAAGAGGAGAACGGGAAATGAGAAAGAGCATTCTGGCCAGAACGGCCCTCGTCGCGACGATCGCGACCGTCACCGGTGCCGGCGTGGCACTGCCCGCCGCGGCCGCCACCAGCACCTCGCACTACACCGTCCAAGCCCAGCTCGACAACAACCCCGGCTCGGGCGCCGGCTGGGTCTGGGTCTATTCCGGCTCGGACAGCAACGGGCGAGTCGACTACCAGTTCTACGACGGGTCGATCCGGAGCCTCCACACCGGCTGGTGGACCGCCAACAGCACGGACCCGGGCCACCCGGTCGCACAGACGGCCATGCTCGGGGCCGTGGAGATGCCCGCGCAGGACTGGGACGGGGGCCGGGTTGTTGGGCTGGTCGGTGTCTTCCGCGCCTCGACCGGCTCGGCGATCTGACGCTGCGGGGGTGGATCGTGCTCAACCTGACCCGGGCCCCGGCTCACGGGGTGCGGGGCTTTCGCCGGAGTTCACCGCCGTGAGACGGGCCAGGTGAACGCGAACGCTCGCGACGTCGACTCCCTGCTCGTCGGTATGGTCGGTGCCCAGGGTGGTCATGATGCTCAGGGCCTGGGTCCAGTGGTGGCGGGCTTGGTCGTGCCGGCCGAGTGCGGCGTGGGCGTGGGCGAGGCCGTCGTGGGCGCGGGTCTGGTCGCCCGGTTGGTCGAGGTCCGTCGCGAGGCGAAGCGCCTGGCGATGGCTGTCGAGCGCCTGATCGGCGTGGCCGGCGTCGTGCTGCAGCCGGCCCATGCCGTGGACGGCCTCGAACTCCCAGTTGCGGTTGCCGATCTCGCGGGCGAGATCGAGGGCCCGCTGGTAGCAGGTGCGGGCCTGCTCGTGCCGCCCCTGGACACGGTGCAGGTCACCGAGGGCGGTGAGGCTGTCGAGTTCGCCGAGCCGGTGCTCCGTGCCGCGAGCAAGATCGCCTGCCCGCGTGAAGCAGTCGGTGGCCGCCTCGTGCTCGTCCCGGCCGAGATGGATGTGGCCGAGCCCGAGCAGCGCGCGCGCTTCGCCGGTACGGTGACCGATCGTCCCGGCGATGTCCAGAGCTCTCGTCAGGTTGTCGACAGCCTGCTCGTGTCGTCCCATCAGCCGATGGATGTGGCCGGAGCCGATCAACGCGTCCAGCTCGCCGGTACGGTGACCGACCGCCCGGGCGATGTTCAGCGCCTTCGTGAAATTCTCGCCGGACTGTACGTACTGTCCGTGGACCGCGCGAAGCATGCCCAGGGTGTTCAGCGCTCGCAGCTCGCCCGGGCGCCGGCCGATGGCGCGGGCGATCTCCAGGGCGTACGAGGTGTCCTCGATCGCTGTTTCGTACCGGTTCTGCATGTGGCGGATCTCGCCGAGTGCGATGAGCGCTTCCATCTCACCCAGGCGATCGGCGGCGGCGCGGGCGGCGGACAGCGCCTGCCGGTGGAGGGTCTCGGCCTCGGCGTATCGGCCGCGAGTGCGCAAGCATCGGTGCAAGGTGGTCGACAAGTGCCGGATATGTTCTGGAAAGTCGTGCTCGGCGGCATGCTGGGCAAGGGCCAGCAGGTTGGACAACTCCGCCTCCAGCCAGGTGGTGGCCGCTGCCTCATCAGGCATGGAGACGATGCCGGATGGGGGCCGCGGCCGCATATCGGCTTCGTAGGGGTAGAGGCGGTCCATTGCCGCTGAGGCGGCCTGACTGTAATGGTCCAGCAGCCGCGTCAGCGCGGCGCGCCGCTCGGTCTCCGACTCTTCCTCGGTGGTGAGTGCGGTGGCATGGGTGCGGATCAGGTCATGGAAGCGATACCGGCCGGAGATCGGCTCTTGCAGCAGGTGCACCTCCAGCAACTGATCCAGCAGCGTCGAGGCTTGCCCGACGGTGGTGTCCAGCAGTGCGGCGGCGGCATCGGGCGCGATGTCAGGGCCCGCGTGCAGTCCCAGGAAGCGGTAGGCGCGCTGCTCGGCGATGGCGAGTTCGCGGTATGACAGGTCCAGCGCGGCGGTGATGCTGCGCTGACCGGCGTGCAGTTCGCCCAACCGGCTCTCGTGCTCTTCCAGCCGCTCCAGCAGATGGTCCACCGTCCAGGCCGGATGAGCCTTCAGCCGGGCCGCGGCCAGCCGGATCGCCAGAGGCAGCAGCCCGCAGCGCCGCACCACCTCGGCCAGCATTTCCCGCGGCGTGCCCGCGACCCGCTCCTGCCCGGCGGTGCCGGTGAACAACGCGATCGCATCGGCCGGCGGCATCACGTCCACCGACAGCGTGAGGGCACCGTCCAGACCGATCAGCCGTCGCCGGCTCGTGATGAGGACCAGGCAACCGCCCCTGCCGGGCAGTAGCGGCCGCACCTGCGCCTCATCGGCGGCGTTGTCCAAAACGATCAGCATCTTCTTGTCCGACAGCAGGCTGCGGTACAACGCCGCCCGATCGTCGAGATGATGCGGAATCGACTCCCCAGGCACACCGAGCACACCCAGCATCCGGGCCAGCGTGTCGGCCGGCTCCGCCACGGCCATGCCCTGGGTGTAGCCGTGCAGATCCACGAACAGATCACCATCGGGGAAACGGCAGGCCAGTTGGTGCGCGGCATGCACGGCCAGGGCGGTCTTGCCGACTCCGGCCATCCCGTCGATCGCGGTGATCACCACCGTGGCCGCGTCGCCCGCCTCCTCGAGCAGGGTCAGCTCCCGCGCCCGTCCCACGAACGCCGCCACATCGGCCGGCAACTGCCGGAGCGCCGACCGTTCCGGGCGAGGGTCGTGCGTGTCGGTGCCGGCGGCGCGGACCAGGATCGACAGCTCGGCAGCGGCCAGATCCAGCGCCTGCGCCAGCAACCGTATCGACGCACTGCGCGGCCGCCGCAGTTCACCCGTCTCCAACCGGCGAATGGTCCGCGCACTGAGCCCCGCCCGCGCCGCCAGTTGCTCCTGGGACAGCAAGGCCCGCTCACGCCAGCCGCGCAGCAAGACGCTCAACGCCGGCTCTTCCATCGAAGAACCTGCCTGAGCATCGCCTTTTCCCCCTGAAGGCATGTACACCTCTCCCACGCACCCCACCCTGGACCAGCGAGCAAGGCGACGCCATCCAAACCCCAGAAGTCAGGGCAAAACCCCAAGATCCAAGCCGCGCCGAACTCGGTGATCGGCCCGTACCGGCGGGCGAGGGCCCTCGGCATGAAAGCCAGGGTGATCTCCGGGGCGAGGACCATCAGGGGACTGGTGCGACCTTGCCGGGTCTTGGCGTGGGTGAGCCTTGCGGCGGGGGCGCGGGAAGCCGGGGAGGCAGGAGGTGGTGAGGGCGGCGCCGCGTGGCACGACGGAGCCTGGCCGGCCGATGCGCGAACGCGAACCGGCTACGAAACCGAACCGCCCTTGACCGCGATCTCTATCGGCCCGCGGCCGGGAAGTATCCCAGGATGTGTTCCGCCACCACGTTGGAGGTAGGCGTCCGCTCGCAGTCGCCGCGGACGGAGACGAAGTGGCTCTTCGTGTGGGGGACATAGCAGCGGTAGAGCGGCTTCGTGCCCGGCAGTTGACGCGTGTAGAGGTAGCCCTCCTGCCGTAGGAAGGTATTGTTCCCCGTGTCATGAACGCTGTTCTCACAGCCGGCGTCGCCGGTCAGGAATTGGTCGCGTTCCGTATTGCCCGCGCGGCAGCCGTAGATGGCCTTGGTGAGGCCCAGCGTCTTTGTCGTGAGAATCGGCGTCCGGCCCTCCTCGCGGTATGCCGCGCCGGGGCTTCCGCCACTGGTCACATAATGCTTGAGACCATCGAAATAGCGGACCAGCGGTTTGGTCGGCGCGGCCGGCCGGCCGGTTTCGGCCTGGGCGGCGGAAATCCCGGACCCGGCGGTGACCACGGCGGCCGCCAGTATTCCGATCACGGTGAATCTCGCCCTCATATCGACTTTCCCTTCATATGCCTGTGCTGATGGATGAGCGAACGTTCCGCGCATTGTCATCGCGGGATCGAGAAATGCGCGGTAGGAACACTATCGGCTCCGTGTCGTGACAATCTGCTACATCCACCACATGTCCGCCCAATGTCCGCTAAATGGCCGGGCGAGCCGTCACGAGCAGGGTCGTTGACGTGGGTCCGTGGTGCTAGGTGGTCGGCCGGCCGCTCGCCCTGTGCGGAGGGCGTAAACCGAGCACTCGCCCTGAAGAAAGAAAATCGCTGGCCGCCACTATCGTGCGTATCCGCAATAAATCGAGCAGGGTGCCGGAGATGCGGATGGGCTCGCGGCATTCGCGCAGGCGGATCAGCGCTATCACGGCGTTGGCCCACATCCCGGGCACCCACACGGTCCTGGCCGCCGGCGCATTGAGTGACCCGTCGACAGAGGACAAGCTGACGATCGCTCGATTGGATCCATGAGCCGCTCATTTCGAGCACGGCACGCCACGTTCGTGGCGTGCCGATCGTCGTTCCGCGCTAGTGGGCCTGCTGGTCGTAGAGGCCGTCCATCATTCGCGGGAGCGGTGCGGGGTAGGTGCCCTCACCCTCGTCGCTGAACTCCCCTCCGTACGACGCCTGCCAGTCGCCGGTCGAGGTGTTGCGGATGGAGGTGTGAGTCAGGGTGCCACCGTCCGCGTTCGCGCCGTAGAGCGCCCAGTGATGGGCGGTGCGCTTGTTGGTCGCCGAGTCGGCGCTGACCGTGTCGTCGTGACGCGAGGCGAGGAACGTGTAGTCCGTACCGATCTGGGAGAGCGGCTGCTTGCCCAGCCAGCTGATGAAGCCGCTGCCCGGACGCATGTCGCTGCACTGCTCGTGGGTGATGGCGCAGGCGGTCACCACCGCGCTGCCGATGCCCTGGTGTGGAGTGGCGAACGTGACCATGTCCTCGATGTACAGGAACGGGGGCCAGTCTCTGGGCCACGTGGTCGCGCCGAGGTCGTCCTGGTTGACCGTCAGCCCGGACAGGTCGGGCGCCGGCTTGCCCACGCCGTACCTGTTGACGCCCTCGATGGCCGCCTTCGCGACCAGGCCGCCCATGGAGTGGGTCACGACGTCGATGGCCACGTCACGGCTGGAGTACAGGTAGTAGACGGTCCACGCGAACTGGCGGCCGACCTCCTGGATGCGCGTGTCGGTGGTGCCCCGGAGTCTGAGGTCGCAGTTGGTGGCCTTGTTGTAGTAGCCGAAGGTGACGACGTCGCCCCAGCCGTTGGCGTTGAGCAGGCTCTCGGCGCTGTTCCATGCGCCGGAGCAGCTGATGTCGGCCTCGCGATCGAACCCGTGGACCATGACGGTGACCCGGTGTCCGTTGGCGCGCGCCGGCACCGCCGACGCGGCCGGTGCGGTGGCGATCAGGGTGGCCGCGACGGTGGCCACGATCAAGCAGAGGGCATAACCGGATCTGGCTAATCTGGGCATCCACGCTCTCCGTTTCCGTGAAGTCGGAGGCAATGTAACGCGCGGATGATCAGCTGCGCATCGGTCGTTTTGCGGTGTTGCACCGGTCACGCCGGAAGGTCGACGGTGATGTCGAGGCCGCCGCCGGGACGGGCGGTGACCGTGATGCGTCCCTGGTGGGCGAGGGTGATCGCGCGCACGATGGACAGTCCCAGCCCCAGGCCGTCGGTACGGACGCGGGTGCCCTGTCCGTGCACGAACGGTTCCAGCAGCGCCTGCGCCTTCCCGGGCGGGATCCGGCGGCCGGTGTTGCCGACGCGCAGGACGGCGCGTCCGCCCACGGAATCGGTGTCGACGGTCAGGCGCCCGCCCGCCTGGTTGTGGCGGATCGCGTTGTCGACCAGGTTTCCGATCATCCGTTCCAGCAGGACGGGCTCGCCGGTGACCGGCGCCGGCCGGTAGATGTGATCACCCTCGAAAGCCCTCAAGGGAGGATCACCGAAAATGAGCCGTACACGAACGGCCGGAATGACCGGGCTGGCGTCCGTCATGCTGGCGTTGAGCATCCACGCGCCCGCAGCAGCCGCCGAGCTGGGAGACGTCCAGCAGGCGATCGAGAGCGTGGCGAAGACCGCGGGCGTGGTGGGCGTCATCGGCGAGGTGTACGTCGACGGCAAGCGGGTGGACCGGGGAACGGCGGGTTCACGCCTGCTCGGCGGCAGGGGCGGCCGCATTCCTTCGGGCTCCCGTTATCGCATCGCGTCCCAGACCAAGCTCATGGAGGCCGTGATCGTCCTGCAACTCGCCGGGGAGGGCAGGCTCGGCCTGGACGACAAGCTCAGCAGCCTCCTGCCCGAGACGGCCGAGCACGACCACGTGGATCGGGCCGCCGAGATCACCGTGCGGCAACTGCTCCGGCACACCTCGGGCATCCCCGACTTCGCCGAGAGCGGGAAGTTCGACGTCTTCGACTTCACCACCGTCTACAAGCCGATCGACCTGGTCAAGGCATCACGGACCGTCCCTCGTCAGGGCGATCCGGGACAGTACCGCTACTCCACCACCAACTACATCCTCCTCGGCATGATCATCGAGAAGGTGACCGGCCACGATCGGGCCGCGGAGTTCAAGCGGCGGCTGATCGACGGCACCTGGAAGGCGATGGAGCGGGTACGGGTCGCGCTCACCGGCCCGGCGGGCGGTCCGCGTCGAAGTACGGGCTCAGCAGCGGGCCCAGCGTGGCCGCCATCAGCCGGTCGCCCGGTCCGATGGCGCGCCGCGCGCCGTCGAACGGCACCCCCAGCGTGCTGACCGCGCCCGTGGTACGGGATCGGACGACGATCTTCAGCATGTCGTCGATGCCGTTGCGGTGCAGGAACGTGTCGGCGAAGTCCCGCTCCGGGCCGGTCGCCCGCAGGCGGAGCCGTCCGAGGGTCGCCACACCGTGGCGGGTCAGGCAGGCGACCCCGTCGGGCGAGGCGAACGGATTGGTCGAGCGCCAGCGTTCGGCATATTCCTCCACGAAATCCGGCCGGAACATGGTGAGGTACTGCTCTTCGCCAGGGCCTCCCGGCGCCAGGTACGCGGGATTCTCGGCCACGAACGCGTCGATCCACCCGAGATGGACGGCCAAGGCCTCCGCCAGCACCGGATAGAGCGCCCCCTGCCGAGCCTCGGCCACCTGCTCCAGAACTTTGATGAGCTTTCGGTATTCCAGTTGTTCCACGGATCCGCCATCGCACTCGTTCATTGTTTCGAAGGCAGCCAGGAGGGTGGGCGCCTGCTCAAGGATTTCGCAAGGAACGCCCGGCCGCCCATCTATTGACCAAGGATTCCGCATCGTTAGGATCGTTCTAAACGATCCGATTCTTGTAAAGGTGGATGTGGTGCCGGAGATCTCCCCTGCCGAGGCCGAGTTCGTCGACCGGATCGGGCTGTTCTTCGAGATGGTGGGCGGCCCCCGGACGATGGGAAGGATCTACGGCCGGCTGATGATCTGCGATCCGCCGCAGCAGTCGCTGACCGAGCTGGCCACCGCGCTCGCCCTGAGCAAGGCGTCGATCAGCACCGTCATCCGGCCCATGCAGGAAGGCGGCATGGTGGAGCGGCTGCCGTCGTCCACCCGCGAGCACCACTACCGGATCGCACCCGGCGGCTTCACCCAGGTGCTGCAGGTCCAGCTCGATCGCATGCGGACAGGTGCGCAGGCGGCCGAGTTCGGGCTGTCGGTGATCGGCGAGGACCGGCCGGACCAGCGAGAACATCTCGAAGAGCTCCGCGACTTCTGCGAGTTCGCCGCGACCGAGGTCCGCGGGGAGTTCATGCGGCGCTGGCAGGCGCACCGCGCGACAAAGAAGAGGAGAGAATGATGGAGAAAATCGACTTCACCGGCGTGGAGCAGACGATGCTCACCACCCTCTACCTCCGCGCCTGCGGCCTGGAAGAGGTCATGCTGGCGCGGGACGAGAGCGCCAGCATGGTGTGGGGCATCGAGCAGACCGTCCGGATGCCCACCGGCGAGCCCCGCCCCGCCGCCGAGACCCTCGCGTTCCGACGCCGGCTGCGCCCGGTCACGCCGCCCGGCGACCCGCGCGCGCCGGTGGCGTACCGGTGATGAGCTCCGTCCCTGAGCACGGGATCCCGTTCATCCCGGTCCACGTCCCCGGCGACGACCGCAGCGTGCAACTGCGGCGTGCCGCGATGCTCAGCGACGTGGGCGAGCCCCGTCCCTCCCCGGACGGCCCTGCTCCGCGAGGGGTTCGACGCCGGGCGCGCGTACTTCATCAACGAGGAGAAGGTGCCGCTCACGGGCACCCGCCTGACCGCCGCGTACAACCGCACCCGTACGCGAAACGGCCAGGTGATCGTGTGGCTCACCGTACGGCGTGACACCGGCCGCGGCGGACGGTCCAGCGGCCTCGCCTTCGACCTGCTGACCGACACCCCGATCACCTGATCAGGCCAGGGCGATCAGATCGGCGTAACCGTCGTTCCACAGGTCCTCGGCCCCATCGGGCAGCAGGAGGCGGGCGTCCGCCATCCATTCACGTGAAGTGCCCGCGGGCCACCATGTCGGTCGTGACCACGATGGACAGAGCCTCGGCTGCCAGCAGTGCCACCAACACCACGAGCTGCACGATCCCGGCTTCGATCGGGCCGGCGCCGCCGAGCAGCATGCCCACGAAGGCGCCCGGCAGCGTGACCAGTCCCACCGTTCTGGTCTGGTCCAGCGCGGGGACCAGCGCCTGGGCCGCCGCCGGGCGGCAGATCTCCAGCGCGGCGTCCCTCGGCAGGAAGCCCAGTGACAGCGCCGCCTCCACCTCTCCTTTGCGGTGGTTCAGCTCGTCCACGGCCCGGCGTCCGGCCAGGGAGGTGGCGGTCATGCAGCCGCCCAGCAGGATGCCCGCGATGGGGATGACCACGATCGCGTCCATGGAGATCACGCCGCTGGTGGCCAGCAGGGCGAGCACCGGCGCGGTGCCCGCGGCGACCGGCACCGCCGCCCGCCAGGCAGTCCGCCCCGGCGTGATGCGCCGGCCCGCGGTGAAGGCGGCGACGCCGTACATGAGCAGGATGAACCCGGTCGCCGCCGCGAAGGAGGAGACCACCCAGGTGATCAGCAGGGAGACCGCGCCGAGTTGCACGGCCGCCCGCAGGCAGGCGGTCAGGACCGCCCGCCCGTGACCGAGGTGGCCCAGCCACGCCACCAGGGCGCCCAGGGCGACGAGGGCCACCAGTGCGACGGGCAGGAGCGGGGTCAGTGTGATCAGAGAAGAGGAACGCACAGCCGGTAGTGTCTCGCCGAGAGCCGGGGCATTGCGCTCCGGGTACACGGTGGATAGAGTCCAGAAATTCTTCCGCAAACGTTTTCGGGATCTCGGGTGCGGTGATGGCGAGGCGGGGCAAGCGTGGCGCGACCCTTCAGGAGATCGCGCAGGAGATCGGCGTGTCGGTGGCGACCGTCTCCAGGGTGGCCCGCGGCGTGGGCCAGGTCTCCGACGACACCCGCCGCCGCGTGCTGGCCGCCATCGAGCGGCACGACTTCCGGCCGAGCCGGCTGGGCAGCGGGCTGGCCAAGCGCTCGCACGGCGCGCTCGGCATCGTGTTCCCCGGCCTGTCGGGGCCGTACTACTCCGAGGTGATCGGCGGGTTCGAGGAGGAGGCCGTACGCGCTCAGCTCGCCGTCGTCATCCTCGGCACCCACCTGCTGCGCGAGTCCGACGAACTGGTCAGGGACACCGCGGCGCGGGTCGACGGGCTCGCCGTCATGGGCGGGGTCCTGCCCGACGACGTGGTCGACCGGCTGCGTGACCGCGGCGACCCGGTGGTGCTGCTGGCCAGCAGGCCGCGGGCGGGCGTGCCCACGGTGCGCGTCGAGAACGTCTCCGCGTTCGACCGCCTGACCAGGCACCTGCTGGCCGACCACGGCTACGACCGGCTGGCGTTCGTCGGCGACCCCGGCAGTTCACCGGACGCGGACTATCGCTGGCAGGGGTTCACGCAGGCGCATCGGCACGCCGGGGCCGGGGCGCCCGCGGAGCCGGTCCGGGTGGGGCTGACCCAGTCGGAGGGGTTCATCGCCGTCAACCGGCTGCTGGCGGCCGGGCCGCCGCCGCGGGCCCTGGTCTGCGCCAACGACGAGACCGCGATCGGCGCCGTGCTCGCGCTCCTCGACCGGGGGCATCGGGTGCCGCAGGACGTCGCGGTCACCGGGTTCGACGACATCCCGATGGCCGGCCTGCCGGTCTCCGGGCTCACCACCGTTCACCAGCCGATGCGTGAGCTGGGGAGGGAGACCGCACGGTTGCTCCTGCGCGATATCGAGGGCACCGTGCCGGCCGCGGTCGATCGCGTACTGGAGACCCAGCTCGTGATCCGGGGGAGCTGCGGCTGCGGCGTGGCATGACCGCTTCCTGACATGGGGCCTTGACAGGTCCCGTCCGGCTCATCACTGTGTAAATCGCGCTGTAAGCGCTTGCGGTAAGCCAGTCCGCCGGCAGCCTTTCCCCCCAGGCCCGGCCGAAGGGAGATCCCAGTGACACGCTTACGTCCTTGGCTCAGGAGTGCGCTCACGCTGGCGATGTTCGCCACCTCGACGGCGATCGGCACGATCGCGATGGGCGGTACGGCCACCGCGGCCGCGGATCCCGTGGTCGGTCAGCCCTGTACGGCCGCCGACCTCGGAAAGCGCCACCCGCTGGTCAAGAGCGCGACCCTGACCCCCACGATCACCCACTTCAAGACGTTCTTCGTCACGTCCGGCACGACGGGCTCGCAGGTCGTCACCCTGGAGCACACGAACCAGATCCAGGTGGCGGTCGGTACGATCACGCAGATCACGGCCACCTTCAACCTCGGCGTGCTCGGCAACGTCCAGGCGTTCGTGAACCGTACGGTCACCAAGACCACCTCCTCCACGGACCGCGAGAGCACCCAGATGACCTGGAACTTCGTCGCTCCCGGCTATTACGGCCTGTTCAAGGGGACCAGGAAGGTGACCGGCGAGTACGGCAGCATCAACTGCGGCCGCGTCGACAAGGGCGGCGGCCAGTACGCCACCGAGTGGATCGAGCGCCCCGGCGGCGCCTACACGACGTACACGGTGATGGAGGAAGGCGCCATCCGGTGCGAGGACGTCGTGCCCGCCAACAGCATCATGCGGCAGGCGCAGATCCAGCTCGGCTGCGACGGCCGGGCCGCCAAGGAGGAGGCCGGGCGGCAGCGGGCGGACGAGCCGTCCAGAGGGGGAGACGTGGTGGCGCCGCTCGCCGTGCCTCCGGGGTTCACGTGCGACCCGGGCTACTACCGGATCGGCACCCCTGACCGGCTCCTGAACTGGTGGAACCAGGACGGCACCGACGAGATCCGCCTGCAGGCCTGGTCGAGCTCCACCCGCGCCCAATGGCTCCTGTGCCAGGGGCCGGTGAGCAACGGCATGACCGAACACGTCATCATCACCCGCTACGGCGATGCCAAGTGCCTGACGCTGCATTCCGGGGAGACGGCCAGCGAGGGCGGCAGGCTCCAGGAGGAGAGTTGCCGGACCGTGGACGACCGTCAGCGCTTCTACCTCTACCGTGACGTGCCCGGCTCGGACAAGATCGGCTTCCAGGTCAAGAGCAGCGGCTTCATGGCGGGCCAAGCCGTGGTCGCGAACAACCAGGTGCTGCGCCAGTACAGCATGGGCATGGCCGACGGCACCGGCACGTACATCCTGGAGAAGATCGCGTAAGGCGGGAGCCGCCCTCGGCCGCACGAGGCGGCCGGGGGCGGCCGGGGGCGGCCGGGGGCGGCCGGGGGCGCCCGGCGGTGTCCGCGGGTCAGCGGGCGCCGAAGTCCTGCGTCCAGTAGATCTGCCCCTGGCCGTCCTTGGCCGCGCCCACCCCGATGAGGGTGTACGAGCAGTTCATGATGTTCTGCCGGTGGCCACTGCTGTTCATCCAGCCCCGGACCACCTCCGCCGCCGACCGCTGGCCCATGGCGATGTTCTCGGCCCAGGCCGAGCCGGAGAAGCCGGCCGCGCGCATGCGGTCGGACATGTCGCGGCCGTCCTGGGAGTCGTGCTCGAAGTAGTCGTTCTTCGCCATGTCGGCCGAGTGCCCGAACGCGGCCCTGCGCAGCCGCGGGTCGTGCTTGAGCGGGCCGCAGCCGCCCTTGGCCCGCTCGGCGTTGGTCAGCCGGACGACCTGGTTCTCCAGCGCCGTGCCGACGGAGGTGCCGGACTCGGGAACCGCGGGCGCCTTCGTCTCCCTCGCCGCGGGAGTGGGGGTGGGGCTGGGGGTGGGCGTGGGGGTCGCGCACGTCACGCGTACGGCCTTCGACTTGGCCGTGCCGCCCCGGTAGTCGGTGGCGACGGCGTAGTACGTACCCGGCTCGCAGGGCAGTCGCAGACTGATGCGGCCCTTCCTGGTGGCGCCGCTCTTGACGACCCGATCGGCGCCGGGGACGGCGCGCTTGACCCGGACGCGCAGCAGCGCCGGGTGCACACAGCCACGGCGGGTGGCCGAGGTCTCGATCCTGAGGGCGGAGAGGTCCGGCCTGGCCACGCTCACGCGGCAATCGTCCGATTCAGGAGCCGGCTCTTTGGTCTGCGCCGGCTGTGCCGACGCCGACGCCGGCGCGGTCACCTCGGGCACCGCCGCCGCCCCGGCCGGCGGCTGGTCGGCGGACGGGGCACAGGCGGCGAGGCCGGCGACGGCGGCGAGTACCCCCAGGGGTCTGCGCATGGGTTCCTCCAGAGGCGGGAGAGGCTGGTGGTCCCGCATTCTGTCGCCCCACGACCGGACTTGTCACG
Source organism: Nonomuraea solani (assembly GCF_900108335.1). Lineage (GTDB taxonomy): Bacteria > Actinomycetota > Actinomycetes > Streptosporangiales > Streptosporangiaceae > Nonomuraea > Nonomuraea solani. The sequence continues at coordinate 107,246 of NZ_FNVT01000009.1, read as the reverse complement.
CAAAATTGGACATTTCGCCTCTGTGATAGATGTCAACCAGAGGCTTGATGCGGGTGCTCGCCGTCGCCGGCGAGGCGGTCGAGCCACTCGCCGAGGAGCCGTTGTTCCGCCTCGCTGAGCGCCGTCCGTTCGGGCAGGACGGCGCGGAGCGCTCGGGCGGCGCCCGCGGGGCCCGGCTCGCGTACGGCCGGCTTCTCGGTGGTGACGGCGGTGACCATGGACTCGCGCATGGCCGTCAGCAGGGCCGGGTCGCGCCGGTCCTCGGGGAGTGACAGCCAGGTGAGCACGGCGCCGCGCGCCGTGGCGTGGATGAGGGCGGCGGCGAGCCGTTCGTCGACGCCCAGCCTGCCCGCGGCGGCGAGGCGGCGGATGCGCCCGAGGAGGATCTCCATGCCGGTCCTGAACGCGGCCGAGTCCGTGCCGCGTCGGGGCTCGCCGTACATCGTCGCGTAGAGCGCGGGGTTGGCGAGCCCGAACTCGACGGCGAGGTCCCAGCCCGCTCTGAGGTCCTCGACCGGGTCGTCCGGACGGACGACGGCCTGTTTGGCCTCGAGGAACCTGGCGTAACCATGCTCGGCCACCGCGTCGAGCAGCCCGTCCATGTCGGCGAAGTGACGGTAGATCGCCGGGGGCTGCACCCCGGCCGCGGCCGCCACCGCGCGGGTGGTGACCGCCTCGCGCCCCTCGCGCGCCAGCAGATCGGCCGCGGCCTCGATCACCCTCTGTCGGGTCGGCTCTGTCCTCCTGGCCATGGGAGCAATGATACGGCCGGGGTCGTATCAATGTGACTATCACTGATACCGTTAAAGTGTTTCCAGTGGAATCAACGCATCGGGAGTCAGAGATGTCGGAGCGCATGCGCATCGTGGGTCTTGAGGAGCACGTGGCCCTGCCGGTCCTGCTCGAAGCGTGGGCGCGGGCGGGGGTGCCGCGGACGCCGCAGCTCGGTTTCGGCGACGACCCGCTGGCGCGGCGCCTGCGGGACGTCGCCGGCCTGCGCCTCGCGGACATGGACGACCAGGGCGTGGACGTCGCGGTGCTGTCGGTGAACTCACCGGGGGTGCAGAACGTGGCGGCGGCTGACGCCGTGAGCCTCGCGCGGGAGGTGAACGACACGCTCGCCGAGATCGTCGCCGGCAACCCGGACCGGTTCCAGGCGCTCGCGGCCATCCCCACGCCCGCGCCCGAGGCGGCCGCCGCGGAGCTGGAACGCGCGGTCACCAAGCTCGGCCTGCGCGGCGCCATGCTGTACGGGCGCACGGGCGACCTGCTCGCCGACGCGCCGGAGTTCGACGACCTCTACGCCACCGCCGCGCGGCTGCGGGTGCCGCTCCATTTCCACCCGCAGACTCCGGTCAAGGCGGTCCTGGACGCGTACTACTCCGGGCTGGGCCGCGTCGGCATGACCCTGGCCGGCCCCGGGCTGGGCTGGTATTACGACCTGGGCGTGCAGTATCTGCGCATGATCTTCTCCGGGGTGTTCGACCGCCACCCGGATCTGCAGGTGATCGCCGGGCACTGGGGCGAGGTCGTCCTGTTCTACCTCGACCACACGGGGATCCTGGCGCCCGGCGCCGGGCTCGAACGCCCGCTCGCCGACTACTTCCGCGAGAACTTCTGGGTGGCGGGCAGCGGCACGGTCAGCGAACGCTACCTGCGGTGGACGGCGGAGGTCGTCGGGACCGGGCGCATGCTGTACTCCACCGACTACCCGTACACGTACGGGACCCGGCCCGGCGGCTTCCCCTACCTCGACACCAGCGGCGGGGTGGCGCGGTCGTTCCTGGAGCGGGCACCGTTCACCGACGAGGAGAAGAGGGCCATCGGCTCGGGGAACTGGGAGCGCCTGTGTTCCAGAGGCGGCCCGTACCGGCCGGTGGCACATCGCTCCAGCCCATCGGCGAGCCGCGGCCCCGACGTGAAATCCACCGAGGAGTAGGCGGGCACCGGCGGCGCCACAGGCGAGGAAATTCGGAAGCGCGGCGTCGCCTAGCATGCGGGCATGCGGACTGCTGCGGGTGTGGTGCTGGCGGGTGGGCGTTCCACGCGGATGGGGAAGCCGAAGGCGTGGCTGGAATGGCATGGTTCGACGTTGTTGTACCGGGCCGCCGCGGTGCTGGCCAGGGCGGTCGACGGGCCGGTCGTCGTGGTGGCCGCGCCCGGGCAGGAGCTCCCCGCCCTGCCTTCGGGCGTCGCGGTGGCCGAGGATCCCGTGGAGGGGCTGGGGCCCATGCAGGGGCTGGCCGTGGGGCTCGCGGCGGTGGCCGATCGGGCCGAGACGGCATTCGTGTGCTCCACCGACCTGCCGTTCCTGCACCCGGCCTTCGTCCGCCGCGTCATGCGCGCCATGGTCCCGGGGACGGACGTCGCGCTGCCGGTCGCCCGGGGTTTCCGGCAACCGCTGGCCGCCGGGTACGCGACCGCCCTGGCCGGGCTGGTCACGGACCTCCTCGCCGCGGGCGATCTACGGCCGGGCATGCTGTTCAAGCACTGCGAGGCGGTCCAGTTGAGCGACGACGAACTGCTGGCCGACGCCGCCCTCGCGCGGCACGACCCGGAGCTGGAGTCCGTGGTGAACGTCAACTCGCCGGAGGACTACGCGGCGGCCCGGGACCGGAAGCCGCCGGAGGTCGTGGTGGAGTGTTTCGGCGCGCTCGCGAAGAAGGGCGGCCACCGGCCGCGCGCCATCCGGGCCGCCACCCTCGGGGAGGCGGCCACCGCCGCCGGGCTGGCCCTGGATCGTCACGTGGTGGCCGCGCTCAACGGCGACCAGGTCACCCGGGACGGATCACTGCCGCTGGTGGCCGGGGACACCGTCGCCTTCCTGTCGGCGGACGCGGGTGGCTGAGGAATGGCCGGCCGGTCGTAGAGTCGTGACATGGTGCCTGGCGGGTTCTTCGGACGAGCCCTGCTCGTCGACGTCGACGGCGGGGCGGCGACCGGCGTCCCCTACGAGCTGAGCGAGCGGGTCCTGCGCTCCTACCTGGGCGGCGTCGGGCTCGGCACCTGGCTGCTGCATCGGCTGGCGCCCGCCGGGGTCGATCCGCTGGCCCCCGGGGCGCCGCTGGCCTTCGTCTTCTCCTCACTGGTCGGCACCCCGCTGACGACCAGCGCGAAGTTCGCGGTCGTGGCCAAGTCGCCGCTGACCGGGCTGCTGACCGACGCCCTCGCCTCCAGCCGGTTCGCCATCTCCGGCAAGCTGACCGGGCATGACGCGATCGTGATCCGCGGCCGGGCCGCCGAGCTGTCGGTGCTGCTGATCGAGGGCGCCGACGTACGCCTCGAACCGGCTCCCGAACTCGCCGGGATGACCGCGGCGCAGGCGGAGACCGCGGCGAGAGAGCGCTTCGGACGCAACTGGCAGACCGCCGCCATCGGCCCGGCGGGGGAGCGGCAGGTGCGCTACGCGACCATCAGCCACGACGGCCGCCACGCCGGCCGGGGCGGCCTGGGCGCGGTGCTGGGCGCCAAGAACATCAAGGCCGTGCTGGTCAGAGCGGCGACCAAGGTGTCGGTGGCGGACCAGGCCGGAGTCCTCGCCGCCGCCCGCGACCTGCGCCGGCGCAGTTTCGGCCCGGCCACCGCGAAATACCGGGAGCTCGGCACGCTGGCCAACCTCCTGGCCTTCAACGCCGTCAGCACCCTGCCCACGCGCAACTTCACCGCGGCGACGTTCGAGGGCGCGCCCCGGCTGGCCGCCGAGGAGCTGCACGAGCTGCGCGGGGTGGCGCGCAACAGTTGCGCGTCGTGCTCCATCGGCTGCGAGCACATCTACTCGCGCAAGGGCGGCGGAAAACAGCGGATGGAGTACGAGAACGTCTTCGCGCTCGGCCCGCTGTGCGGTGTGTCCGACCCCGACGAGGTGTTCGCCGCCAGCGCGCGCTGCGACGAGCTGGGCATCGACACCATCTCGGCGGGTGGCACGATCGCGTGGGCCATGGAGTGCGCCGAACGCGGCCTGCTCGACGAGCCGTGGCTGCGGTTCGGCGACGGCGCGGCGCTGCTGCGCGCGCTGGACGCGATCGGGGAGCGCTCGCCGGGCCTGGGGGAGCTGCTCGCCCAGGGCTCGCGCCGGGCGGCCGGTGTGGTCGGGCGATCCTCGATCGACTTCGCGCCGCAGGTCAAAGGGCTGGAACTGCCCGGTTACGAGCCGCGCAGCCTCCAGGCGATGGCGCTCGGGCTGGCGGTGAACGCCAGAGGAGCCGATCACAACCGGTCCGGCGCCTATGAGGCCGACCTGTCGGGCGAGCTCGACCGGCTGGCCGGCGGCGCGGCCCACGTCGCCGCCGCCGTCGACACCGAAGACCGCGCCGCGGTCATGGACTCGATGATCCTCTGCAAGTTCCTGCGCGGTGTCTTCGACGACCCCTTCACGGAGTGGGCCGGGCTGCTGGCGCTGGTCACCGGCTGGCCGCTGGACGCCGCCGAGCTGCGGGAGACCGCCCGGCGGATCGTCCGGGCCAAACGCGCGTTCAACCTGCGCGAGGGGGCCACCGCCGCCGACGACACGCTCCCGGCGCGGATGCTGGAGACGCCGCTGGAGCTCGGTTCCGGCCGCCGGGCGGCGCTGGACGCGGGCCGGCTGCGGTCGATGGTCGCCGGCTACTACGCCGTGCGCGGCCTGGACGAGGAGGGGCGCGTCGCGGCGACCGACCTGGCGGATCTCCTGCTGGACGGGTAGCGAGGTGGTGTGTTGCGGAACCGGCGAGGGGGTAGAAGATCGGTCTCCCTAAGGGGTAAATTGCTCTACATGGTGTATGCCGTATTCTGTATACCGGCTTGCGGATGAGGTTGAGATGACGACGCTCGAGGAGCCGGCGACCGCCGTACGGACCGTGACCGCCGAGATCGACGGCCGCGCTGTGACCGTGCCGGAGGGCACCAGCATCTACGATGCCGCGAAGGCGCTGGACATCGACATTCCGGTGTTGTGCCACGACGAACGCTATGACCCGGTCGGGGTCTGCCGGATGTGCGTGGTGGACACGGGCGGGCGGGTCTTCGCCGCCGCGTGCGTACGCCCGTGCGAGGACGGCATGCAGGTCAAGACCAGCACCCCGGAGCTGGAGCGCAACCGCGCCACCCTGACCGAGCTGCTGCTCTCCGACCAGCCGGCCCGCGCCGAGGACCCGAAACAGACGACCACCGGCGACAACCTGCTGCTCGGCCTCGCCGACCGGTTCGACGTGGCCAAGGAGACGACCGACCTGCCGTGCGGCTCGGGCCGGGGCCTGGACATCTCCAACCCGGTGATCGCGGTCGACCACGACGCGTGCATCCTCTGCGACCGCTGTGTCCGCGCCTGCGACGACATCCAGGGCAACGACGTCATCGGCCGCTCCGGCAAGGGCTACTCGACCAGAATCGCCTTCGACCTCAACGATCCGATGGGCGCCAGCTCGTGCGTGACCTGCGGCGAGTGCGTCCAGGCGTGCCCCACCGGCGCCCTGACCAACAAGGCGATCAACAACATCCCCATCCGGCCCCGCGAGGAGCTCGACGCGGTCGACACCGTGTGCCCCTACTGCGGCGTCGGCTGTGCCCTCACCTACTACGTCGACCGGTCGCGCGGCGCGATCGCCTTCGCGGAGGGCCGCGACCAGCCGGGCTCGAAGAGCCGGCTGTGCGTCAAGGGCCGCTACGGCTGGGACTACGCGGCCTCGCCCCAGCGCCTGACCATGCCCCTGATCAGGAAAGAGTCGTCCTACCCCAAGGGCCCGCTGTCGGCGGACGTGCGCGGTGACACCCACAACGACCGGGGACGCGCCGGGGGCGGCGGCAACCGCAGCGCCAGATTGAGCAAGAACGGCAAGGACGGCCGCCGCAAGCCCGGCGGCCTGGTCGACTACGACGAGGTGCTGCCGCACTTCCGCGAGGCCACCTGGGAGGAGGCGCTCGACCTCGTCGCCCGGCGGCTGAAGGAGATCCACGCCGAGCAGGGTGCCGCCGCCATCGCGGGGTTCGGCTCCGCGAAGTGCTCCAACGAGGAGGCGTACCTCTTCCAGAAGCTGATCAGGGCCGGGTTCGGCACGAACAACGTCGACCACTGCACCCGGCTCTGCCACGCCTCGTCGGTGGCCGCGCTGTTCGAGGGCGTCGGCTCCGGCGCGGTCTCGACCACGTACGGCGACGTCGCCAACGCCGAGGTCGTGATCATCACCGGCTCGAACCCGACGGCGAACCACCCCGTCGCCAGCTCCTTCTTCAAGCAGGCCCGCCGGCGCGGCACGAAGATCATCTATGTCGATCCGCGCGCCAGCACCGTGGCCGAGCACGCCGACTACTACTGCCAGGTCAAGCCCGGCACCGACGTGGCGTTCTACAACGGGGTCATGCACGAGGTGATCCGCCTCGGCCTGATCGACCGGGAGTTCATCAAGGCCCGGGTGTCGAACTTCGAGGAACTCGTCCGCACGGTCAACGACTACCCGCCGGAGCGCGCCGCGCAGATCACCGGCGTCGACGCGGACCTGATCCGGCAGGTCGCGCGCGTCTGGGGCGAGGCCAAGGCCGGCGTCATCTACTGGGGCATGGGCATCTCCCAGCACACCACCGGCACCGACAACGCCCGCTGCCTGATCGCCCTGTGCTCGATCACCGGCAACGTCGGCAAACCGGGCACCGGGCTGCATCCGCTGCGGGGACAGAACAACGTCCAGGGCGCCTCCGACGCCGGGCTGATCCCGATGTTCTACCCCGACTACCAGGGCGTCGACCGGGAGGGCACCCGCCGCCGGTTCGAGGAGGCGTGGGGCGCCGAGCTCGACCCCGAACGCGGTCTCACCGTCACCGAGATCATCGGGTCGGTGCTGAAGCCGGGCGGGGTGCGCGGCATGTACATGCTCGGCGAGAACCCGTTCCTGTCCGACCCCAACATCAACAAGGTCCGCAAGGCGCTGTCGCAGCTCGACTTCCTGGTGGTGCAGGACATCTTCCTGACCGAGACCGCGGAGTTCGCCGACGTCATCCTGCCGGCGTCGTCGTACCTGGAGAAGGAGGGCAGCTACACCAACACCGACCGGCGCGTGCAGCTCGGCCGCAAGGTGATGGACCCGCCGGGGCAGGCCCGGGTGGACTGGGAGATCATCCAGGACCTCGCCCGCAGGATCGGCCTCGACTGGTCCTACTCGTCGCCCGGTGAGGTGTTCGACGAGATGGTCGCGCTCATGCCGTCGTACGCGAACCTGCGCCACGACAACCTGGGGCTGAGCGGCAAGCTCTACCCCAACGCCGACCCCGACCACTCCGACGGGACCGTGGTGCTGTTCGACGAGCGGTTCAACACCGACGACGGCCTCGCCCACCTCGTCCCGGCCCACTGGCTGCCGGCCAAGGAGCTGCCGGACGCGGAATATCCGCTGGTCCTCAACACCGGCCGGCTGCTCGAACACTGGCACACCGGGTCGATGACGCGGCGCTCGTACGCGCTCGACACGATCTCGCCGATCGCCGAGGTGTACATGCACCCCAAGGACGCCGCCGACCGCGGCCTGTCGCACGGCCAGCTCGCCCGCGTGCACTCCCGGCGCGGCGCCATCGAGCTGCAGGTACGCGTCTCCCACCGCGAGCAGCTCGGCAACTGCTTCATCCCGTTCCACTTCCGGGAGGCGGCGGCGAACCTGCTGACGATCGACGAGATCGACCCCTACGGCAAGATCCCCGAGTTCAAGTTCTGCGCGGTTCAGGTCGAGGCCCTGAGCCCCGCCGGGAGGGTGTCCGAATGACCCTGAGTTTCGAGCCGGCCCAACGGCGGCTTCCCGGCGTCGAGGCACGAGCCGGCAAGTTCCCCGGGCCATCGCTGATCCCGGCGCTCAACGCCATCCAGGCGCGGCTGGGCTGGCTGCCGCGCGAGGAGCTCGAAGAGCTGGGCCGCACCATGCGGCGGCCACTGTACGAGATCGAGGGCCTCATCTCGTTCTACCCGCACTTCCGCACGACCCCGCCCGCCAAGGTGGCCGTCAACGTGTGCCACGACCTGTCGTGCTGGCTGCGCTCGGCCGACGACCGCATCGCCGAGGTGCGCGAGCGCTACGGCGACGACGCCGAGATCGAGCTGACCGAGGTGTCCTGCCTGGGCCGCTGCGACAGCGCCCCGGCGCTGGCCGTCAACGAGCACCCGGCGCCCGTCGCCGGCGTGGAGGCGCTCGTGGCCGCCGCGCGGGACGAGGACCTCGCCGAGGCCACCGTGACGGGACGCGCCGAACCCTGGCCGAACGACCCGTACCCGGCCGGTTCCGATGTTTCGGCCCGATACGCGAGCCTGCGCGCCCTGCTGGCCGGCCGGATGAGCGCCGACAGCGTGGTGGCCACCCTGGAGGCCTCCGGGCTGCGCGGCATGGGCGGCGCCGGGTTCCCGACAGGCAAGAAGTGGGGCCTGGTCGCCTCGGCCGAGCCGGGCAGCGTCAAATACGCGATCTGCAACGCCGACGAGTCCGAGCCGGGCACGTTCAAGGACCGGCAGATCCTGACCGACCAGCCGCACCTGGTGATCGAGGGACTCCTGCTCGGCATGGCCGTGACCGGGGCCGAGCAGGGCTGGATCTTCATCCGGCACGAGTACGGCCCCGAGGAGCGCGTCCTGCGCGCCGAAATCGCGGTCCTGCGCGAGGCCGGCGTGATCGGCGCGAACGCCTGCGGCAGCGGCCGCCGCCTCGACCTCGACATCTTCGTCTCGCCCGGCGGCTACATCCTGGGCGAGGAGACCGCGCTGCTGGAGTGCATGGAGGGCCACCGCGGCGAGCCGCGCAACAAGCCGCCCTTCCCCGGCAACTACGGCCTGCACGGCCGCCCCACGCTGATCAACTCGGTGGAGACCTTCGCCGACGTGCCGGTGATCCTGCAACGCGGCGCCGAATGGTGGGCCGGGCAGGGCGAGGGCGACAGCGTCGGCTGGAAGTTCTTCGCCGTGTCCGGGCACGTCGAGAACCCCGGCGTCTACTGCGTGCCGATGGGCACCACCGTGCGCGCGCTGATCGACCTGGCCGGCGGCGTGCCCGGCGGCGCCAGGGTCGGCGCCGTGCAGCCGGGCGGCGCGTCCTCCAACTTCATCGGCCCCGACAAGCTGGACCTGGCGCTCGACTTCGGGACGCTCGCCGAGGCCGGGACCATGCTCGGCTCCGGCGCCCTGGTGGTGCTCGCCGAGGGCACCGACCTGCTGGCCGCCGCCACCAACGTGCTGCGTTTCTTCCGCAACGAGTCGTGCGGCAAGTGCGTGCCCTGCCGGGTCGGCTCCACCAAGGCCCACGAGGTGCTGCGCGGCGTGCTCGACTCCGGGTCCGCCACCCTCGATCACCAGCAGAAGGGCCGGATCCTGCAGTTGGAGGAGACCATGCGCAAGACGTCGATCTGCGGGCTCGGGCAGGTCGCGCTGGGGCCGGTGGTGTCCGTGCTCGGGCTCGACAAGGGCGGCGCGGCGGCCCGCCCGCAGCCCCGGCCCGAAGGCTCGACGGAGCAGCCGGACCGTTGAGCGGCAGAGAGTTCTTCACCGCACGTACCCTCGCCGAGGTCCGCGCCGGATTCCGGCCCGCGCGCCGCACGCCCGCGGAGCGCGTCCCGCTGTCGGAAGCGCTACGCCGGGTGCCCGTCGCGGACATCACGGCGCCCGCCGCGCTGCCCGGCTTCGCCCGGTCCACCGTGGACGGCTTCGCGGTGCGGGCGATGGACACCTACGGCGCCTCCGACGGCCTGCCGTCCTACCTCGACCTGCTCGGCGCGGTGCTCATGGGCGCCGAGCCCACCGTCGAGGTCCGGGCCGGGGGATGCGTCGCGATGCCGACCGGGGGAGTGCTTCCGTCCGGCGCCGACGCGGTGGTCATGGTGGAGTACACCGCCGAGACGATGCCGGGCACGATCGAGGTGACCCGGCCGGTCGCGCCGGGCGGCGGCATCGTCCGCGCCGACGAGGACGTCGCGGCGGGCGGCGTCCTGGCGCCCGGCGGCCGGCCGTTGCGCGCCCCCGACCTGGGCTTTCTCGCCGCCGCGGGGGTGACCGAGGTCGCCGTGCACCGCCGCCCCCGCGTGGCGATCATCTCCACCGGCGACGAGGTCGTCCCGCCCGGCACCGCCCGGCTCGCCGCCGGGCAGGTCCGCGACGCCACCGCCTCCGCGCTGGCCGGGCTGGTCGCCGACGCGGGCGGCGAACCGGTGATCGCCGGCATCGTCCCGGACGAGCCCGGCGCGCTCAAGGACCGGCTGACCGCGGTCCTGGCCGACGCCGACCTGGTGGTCGTGTCGGCGGGCTCGTCGGTCGGCGCGCGGGACGAGACGGCCGGCGCCGTGGCCGCCATCGGCGAGGTCTGGTGCCACGGCATCGCCATCAAGCCGGGCAAACCCACGCTGCTGGCCGAGTGCTCCGGGGTCCCGCTCATCGGGTTGCCGGGCAACCCGCTGTCCGCGCTGGTCGTGTTCGGGCAGGTCGGCGTGCCGTTGTTGTGGCGCATCGCCGGGTGCCCGGTTCCGCCGCCGCAGCCGAGCACGCGTGCGCGGCTGTCGCGCGATCTGGCGTCGGCGGCCGGCCGGCTCGACGTGGTCCAGGTCGGCGTACGCGACGGCGTGGCCGAGCCGATCTTCGGCCCGTCGGCGCTCCTGTCGGTGCTGGCCCGGGCCGACGGCCATGTGATCGTGCCCGAACCGGCCACCGGGCTGGACGCGGGCACCGAGGTAGAGGTCATCCTGTATCGATGAGCGCCGAAAGTCCCTTCGTCTCCGACGTCCCCGCCGCCCAGGCCCACGCCGTCTGGCGCGAGGCACGCGCCGCGGCCGGCTGCCCGGTCCGGGCCGGCCTGCTCAGAACGCCGGTCGGCGCCGCCGTCGGCCGGGTCACGGCCGAGCCGGTGTGGGCGCTGCGGTCCTCGCCCGCCTTCGACGCGGCGGCCATGGACGGCATCGCGGTCCGCGCCGCCGACACCGTCGGCGCGGCCGAGACCAGCCCGGTGCTCCTGGCCGCCGGTGACTTCGCCGTCGTGGACACCGGTGACCCGCTGCCCGACGGATACGACGCCGTGGTCATGCGGGAGCACGTGCACCACACCGCGGCGGGGGAGGCGGAGCTGCGGGCGGCGGTCCCGCCGTACCAGCATGTCCGCTCCATCGGCGAGGACATCAGCGCCGGCGAGCTGCTGCTCCCCGAGGGCCACCGGCTGCGTCCCGTCGACGTCGCCGCCTGCGCCGCGGCGGGAGTGGCCGAGCTCGGCGTCCGCCGCGCGCCGCGCGTGGTGATCGTGCCGACCGGCGACGAGATCCGGCCGGTCGGCGCCGAGCTCGCCCCCGGTGACATCCTCGACACGAACTCGATGATGCTGGCGGCGCAGGCCCGGGAGGCGGGCTGCGAGGCGCGGGTCACGGAGATCGTCCCCGACGACCCCTCGGCCATCACGGCGGTGCTCCTCGCGGCCACCCGCGACGCCGACCTGGTGCTGCTCATCGCGGGCTCCAGCGCGGGGCGCGACGACTACACCGCGCGCGTGGTCGCCGGGGCCGGCGTCGTCGCGGTGCACGGGGTCGCCGTGCGTCCCGGCCATCCCGTCGTCCTCGGCGCGGTCGCGGAGACGCCGGTGATCGGCGTCCCCGGCTATCCGGTGTCGGCGGCGCTGACCTTCGACATCTTCGCGGCCCCGATGCTCGCCGAGCTGGAGGGCGCCGCGCCACGGGAACGCCCGTCGGCGATGGCGTACCTGGCCAGGAAGCTGCCGTCGGCCATCGGCATGGACGACTGGGTACGCGTGCGCCTCGGACGGGTGCGAGACCGGCTCGTCGCCACCCCGCTGCCCCGGGGCGCCGGTGTGCTCACCTCGCTCGTACGCGCCGACGGCCTGCTCGTCGTCCCCTCAGGCCTCGAGGGCCACCATGCCGGGGAGCAGGTACGGGTCGAGCTGCTGCGCGGGCTGTCCGAGATCGGCCGGACCATCGTCGCGATCGGCTCCCACGACATGGTGCTCGACCTGGCGGCCTCCGCCCTGCGCGCCGCCGACCCGCTCATCACCCTGGCGTCGTCGAACGTCGGCTCGCTGGGCGGCCTCGTGGCGCTGCGCGACGGCCTGTGCCACCTGGCCGGGTCACATCTGCTGGACCCCTCGACCGGCGACTACACGCTGCCGTACGTGGACCGGCTGATGGGCGCGGACGCCGGCGTCGCCGTGATCAGGCTGGTCCACCGCGACCAGGGGCTGATCGTCGCCCCCGGCAACCCGCTCGGCCTGACCGGGATCAAGGACCTGACCCGGCCCGGCCTGCGCTACGTGAACCGGCAGCGCGGCGCCGGCACGCGGGCGCTGCTGGACTTCGAGCTGGCCGGCCACGGGATCGACGCCGGCGAGGTGCCCGGCTATTCCCGCGAGGAGCACACGCACCTGGCGGTGGCCGCGGCCGTGGCGGCGGGGCGCGCGGACGCCGGCCTGGGCATTCTCGCCGCCGCCCGCGCCTTCGGCCTCGACTTCGTCCCGGTGGCCCAGGAGCCGTACGACCTGGTGCTGCGTACCGGCACGCCGGCGGAGGAACTGCTGGCTCCGCTGCTGGCGCTCCTGGAACGACCGGACTTCCGCGCGGAGGTGGAGGCGCTGGGCGGATACTCCTGCGCCGAAACGGGCCGCCGCGTTCGCTGACCCGGCTCCGCTGTCGCGCGCTGGTCTAGCGTGGCCGGGACACCAGGGTGAGCCGGCATCGGCCGCCCTGGCAGTCCCGCAGGCTCTCCGCGGCGGCCTGCCGGGCCCTGGTCAGGTCGGCGATCTTGGCGTCGAGCCGGTCCACCACCGCCTCCAGCCGCCACCGCTCGCTCTCGCAGGTCGCCCCGCCCTGGTCGTGGGCGGTCAGGGCGTCCACGACCTCGTCGAGGGTGAAGCCCAGCTCCTGCAGCGCCTTGGCCATGCGGATGCGCTCCACCGCCGTGGCGTCGAAGATGCGATAGCCCGAGGGCCTGCGCTCGGCGGCGGGCAGGATGCCGCGCCGCTCGTAGAAGCGCACCGTGTCCACGCTGACGCCCGCCTCCCGCGCGACCCGTCCGATCTTCACGGCACTCCTTGACTCTGGACTCAAGTCCAGACTCTACCGTTCGTACGAGGACGCCGGGATGCGCTGTACTACCGACCATGACGATCATCCGTTCCCTGCTGTTGTTCGCCCTGGCCGCGCTCGCCGAGATCGGCGGCGCGTGGCTGGTCTGGCAGGGCGTGCGCGAGCAGCGCGGCCTGCTCTGGATGGGCGCCGGCGTCATCGCGCTCGGCCTGTACGGCTTCGTCGCCACGCTGCAGCCGGACGCGAACTTCGGCCGGATCCTGGCGGCCTACGGCGGGGTGTTCGTGGCCGGCTCGCTGGCGTGGGGCATGGTCGTCGACGGATTCCGGCCCGACCGCTGGGACGTCATCGGCGCGCTGGTCTGCCTGGCGGGCGTCCTGGTGATCATGTACGCGCCACGCGGCTGAGCCGGGTCAGCCCCCTTGGCCACCCCGACGACCTGGCCGCCTGAATGCCCATGGGGTGAACGCGACCGGAGCCGCCGCGTGGCCATGGGCGATCAGCCCGTCGTGGCGCGTGGGCGGCCGGGTGCGGGTGAGGCGTTCGCAGCGCTCCGCGAGCAGCCGGAACGCGGTCTCGCCGGTGAGCCTCGCGACCGCCGAGCCCGGGCAGAAGTGCCGGCCGTGGCCGAAGCTCAGCGGCTGCGCGGCATCGGCCGCCATGCGTTCGGGGTCGAACCTGTCCAGGACGAAGCGGTCCGGATCGGGGAAGACCGCCGGGTCCCGGTTCGCCGCCGCGAACAGCACCAGGAGCAGCGTGTGCCGGGGCAGGCGCACGCCGCCCAGCGTGGTCGCCTCGCCGGTCCAGCGCGCGGTGTAGAGGATGGGCGGGTCGTGGCGTACCAGCTCCGCCATGAACTCCCGGGCCCGCTCGGGGCGGTGGTGGAGCCGGGCGAACAGGTCCGGGTCGGCGGCGAGCCGCACCATGCCGTTGCCCAGGAGGTAGGTCGAGGTCTCGGTGCCGGCGGCGGTGAGGAACATGAGGTTGGAGACGAGGTCGTCCCGTCCGTCCGGGCCCCACTCGCCGGCCATCGAGCCGATCACGTCGCCGCGCCCCGCGCTGACGTGCGCGGTGAGGTACTCGCGCAGGTGGCCGGCCGCCTCGTCGGCGGCGGTCAGGTCGGGGCCGCCCGGCGGCACGTACTCGTTGGCGGCGGCGAAGTCCATGATCCAGTCGCGGAGCATCGGCTGGTCGGACTCCGGCAGGCCGAGGAACTCGCCGAGGACGGCCATCGACAGCGGCTTGGTGAACTCGGCGATGACGTCGGCTCCCGCCGGGTCCGAGCCCAGCTCGATGATGCGATCGACGTGGCGTGAGACCTGCCGCCGCACGGCGGACCCCATTTCGCTCACCGCCCGCGCCGCGAAGCAGCGGCTGAGCAGCTTGCGCGCGGGCTGGTTGGCCGGGGGATCACGGTGCATCAGAGCGGTGTAGAAGCAGACGACCGACGGGTGGTCGTGCCAGCCGGGCCACTCCCGGTCGCCCCATTCCGGGTCGCACACCCGGAATGCCGGATCGCGGAGCACCTGCTCGCACTCCCGGTAACCGCTGACGACGGCCCGGCGCGGCCCGGCCGTGAAGACGGGTCCCGAACTGCGTAGCGCCGGATAGTGCGCGTAAGGGTCGGCGCGGCCCTCGGGCGTCCACAACGCCTCGAACGCCGTCCACGCTTCGGCCGTTCTCATCGGCGCGCCCCCCGCCCGGCGACCAGTCTCATGTCGGCCAGCCACTGGTCGCGATCGGCGGCCCGGCGGCGTTCGGCCACGGAGACGTCCGGGTCCGGCAGGATCAGGAAGCGTTCCCCGGCGAGCCCGCCGACGACGGCGTCGGCCACCTGCTCGGGTTCGAGCAGCGGCCCGAACGCCCTGAGCATCCGTTCCACCTCGGCGCTGGCGGTGGTCATCCCGGTACGGACCCCCGACGGGCACAGCACGCTGACCTTGATCCCCGCATCCCCGTAGGCGATGCTCAGCCATTCCGCCAGGGCCACCGCGGCGTGCTTGGTGACACTGTAGGGGGCGTCCATGGGCAGGGTGAGCAGGCCCGCTGCCGAACAGGTGTGGAGCAGGTATCCGCTGCCCCGTTCCACCATGGCCGGCAGCGCCGCGCGGGCCGCGTAGACGTGCCCCATCACGTTCGTCTCCCAGCAGCCGGCCCACATCCGGTCGGGTGCGTAGAGGTCGAGGGCGGTGCTCGTGCCGGCGTTCGAGCAGAGGAGGTCGATGCCGCCCAGCCGCTCGGCGGCGGCCGTCATCTCCCGTACGTCCTTCTCGCAGGACACGTCGGTACGGATCGGGACGACCCGGCAGGGCAGCTCTCCGGCCAGCGCGTCGATCGGCTCCATGATCACATCGGCCAGCACCAGGGCGGCGGCGCCCTCGGCGGCGAAACGGCGGGCCAGGGCGGTGCCTATCCCACCGGCGGCGCCGGTGATGACCACGTTCTTTCCTGCGAGGCGCATGTGCTCACTTCTTTCACAAGGTCACGATCTGGCCCGCGTAGGCGAGTCCGGCGCCGAAGCCGAACAGCGGGATCGGCTCTCCGGCCGGGATCTCCCGGGAGTCGATCATGCGGGACAGAGCGAGCGGAATGGTGGCGGCGATCACGTGCACCCGGCGGGACGTGCCGCTGCGGATCAGGGAGTCCGCGCACACCAGCGCGTAGCAGAAGCCCGCGCAGGCGGTGTTGAGGTCGAACGCGGCCGGGTTCGCCAGGCCGAGCCGGGCGGCGACCTGGGCGGCGGTGCTGGGAATGGTGGACGCGGCCGTCGAGGTGGCCACGATCACGGTGTCCAGGTCGGTGACGGCGGCGGACTTCAGAGCGTGCTCGGCGGCCTTGACCGCCATGTCATCCCCTTCACGGTGCGGCGGCACGGACGTACGTGATGACGTCGCGTGGCGTTCTGAGATCCTTGAGCCGGTCGTCGGGGATCTCGACGCCGAGCCTGTCCTGGACGGCCGCCGAGATCTCCACCATGGCCAGCGAGTCGATGTCGAGGTCGTCGGCGAAGGTCGCGTCCGGTGTCACGTCGCGGGCGGGGATACGGGTGACGTCCT
This sequence comes from Nonomuraea solani, assembly GCF_900108335.1. Classification (GTDB taxonomy): domain Bacteria; phylum Actinomycetota; class Actinomycetes; order Streptosporangiales; family Streptosporangiaceae; genus Nonomuraea; species Nonomuraea solani. The sequence continues at coordinate 91,182 of NZ_FNVT01000009.1, read as the reverse complement.
CGACGATGTCGGCGAGGGCGGCGAGCAGGTCCGGCACGGCCCTACACCCCCGGCCATTCGGCGGGGTTGAGGTAGGTGTTGTCCCGGGTGATGCGGCCGTCCCCGTCGAACGTGAGGATCGCGCACCAGGGCGTCTCCCACGGCGTTCCGGTGTCCGGGTCCGTGCCGGTCAGCAGGGCCTCCACGATCACCTGGTCGCCGGTGCGGATCGTGTTCACGATGTGGCCCCGGCGGTCCGGGGCGGCCTCCAGGACGGCCTGCTCGACCTTGTGGAAGTGCTCGCGGTCGTCGATGCGCAGGAATCCGGGGACGGTGACGATGAAGTCGTCGGCGTAGCACTCGTCCACCATCCGGCGGACGTCGTGGTTGTAGTGGTCCAGCCAGGTGCGTACGGCCGCGTGATGGTCACGCATGGGTGTTCTCCTTCGTGCGTCGCGGATAGCGGTGGGGCCGCTGGATGTGGTTGCGGAGCAGGTCGCGGATGGTGTGCGGCGGCGCGGCGAAGGCCATGGCCGCGTCGCCGACGAGTGCGGCGGTGTTGGTTCTGTCGAAGGTCTTGGGCGAGCACGTGTACGGCAGGTGGAAGGCGAACATGTTCGCCAGCAGCCGGTCCATCTCGTCCATGTCGCCGGCGTCTTCGACGAACTCGGGCTCGGGCAGGCCCCCGTGGGCGAAGGCCGCGCCGTACATGTCCTGGGCCGTCGGAGCCGTGGCGTTGGTGAGGTGGAAGACGGTGCGCGGCGGTCCGGTCAGGCCGGCGCGGACGCCGTGCCCGGCGACGTGGTCGAGGGGGACGAGGTTGATCTCGCCCGCGCCGTCGCCGCACAACCGGGACGGCCGCTCCAGCAGGCGCGATCCGTACCGCCGCGCGTACTGGCGACGGAACCGGCCCACCCGGGCGGCCAGGTCGTACAGGCCGGAGAACGAGCCGGTGCGCAGCGTGCCGCTGTCGGCGACCACGGCGCTCGGCCGCAGGATCCGCCAGCGCAGGCCCGACTCGGCGACCATCCGCTCGGCGATCACCTTGGACCGCTCGTACCGGTTGTTCACCGGCTGATCGGCCGGGGGAAGCTTCTCGGGCTGGAGGCCGCGGCGGCGGCCCGCCACGTAGGCGGTGCTGATGTAGGTCAGCTCGGCCTCCCACCGCCGGGCCAGTCCGATCACCTCGCGGGTGCCGATCACGTTGCCGTGGTGGATCTCCTCGGCGAAGCCCGGCTCGTAGCGGAGCGTGGCGGCGCTGTGCCACACGTGGACCCGGCCGGGGGGAGGCCGCGGCCCGCCGTCCAGGCCGCAGCCCGGATCGCCGATGTCTCCGGGCAGCGCTCTGAGACGTTGTTCCGCGCCGGTCAGGACCGGCGTGCGGTCCTGCTCTTCGGCGGTGCGGGCCATCGCCTGCCAGAGCCTGACCCGCGCCCTTTCCTGGCCGGCGGCTCTGACCAGGCACCAGATCGGGTCATCGGTACGTGCCAGCAGCTCCAGCGCCATCGCGCTGCCGAGCATGCCGGTGGCTCCTGTGATCAGGTGCGTCATGCCCGTGTTCCCTGGGCTCGTACGAGGTGGTCGGTCAGCTCGCCCACGGTCTGGACGACGGGGGCGTCCTCCGACATCAGCACGACGTCGTAGTGGTGCTCCAGCCGGCTGACCAGCCGCAGCAGCCGGATCGACTCCGCGCCCTCGATGTCGAGGAACACGGTCGTGTCGCCGACCTCCTCCGGGGGCACGTTGAACGTCTCACAGGTCTGCCGCCGCACCTGTTCCAGGACGTCGTCCCGGGTGGCCGTGGCTGATTCGGTCATCGTTGATCTCCTTGGGTGTTGGCGAGCAGGTCGCGGGTGTCGTTGCGGCGCCACTTGCCGCTGGTGGTGCGGGGCAGCATTCCGCGCGGCACGATCCGTACGCGGACCGCGTCGAGCCCGAGTTGCCTGCGGATCTGGTTGCGGATCTCCGTCGAGATCTCGTCGGCGCGATCGTGGTGGAGGCTCTCCGCGGCGACCACCAGGTGCTCATCGGTGTCCCCGAAGGCGACGCAGTGGTCGCGGTGCACCCCCGGGACCGCGCTCGCGATCGCCTCGGCGTCCTCGGGGAAGTAGTTGCGCCCGCTCACGATGATCAGGTCCTTGGTCCGGCCGACGACGAACAGGTCTCCGTCGAGCCGTACGCCGAGGTCGCCGGTGCGGAACCACGAGCCGTCGAACGCGGCGGCGTTCGCCTCGGGGGCGTTGAGATAACCGGGGGTGACGGCGTCGCCGGCGAGCTGGATCTCTCCCGTGGCGCCTTCGGCGGGATGTCCCGCCAGGCGCAGCCGCATCCCGTGCACGGGGCGGCCGACGGAGACGATGTCCTTGGCGCGCTCGTGGTCGCGGGGGACGCGGACGGCGCTGCCGTCGGCCAGCCGGTCGCGGTCCACGTACTCGATGCGGGGGGTGTTGCCCGGCGTGGGGAACGTCGCGGCCAGCGTCGCCTCGGCGAGCCCGTAGACCGGGAACATCACGTTCTCGCTGACGCCGTGCGCGTCCATGGTGCGGGTGAAGTCGCGTACGGTCGCGGCGCGTACCGGCTCGGCGCCGTTGTAGGCCAGCCGCCAGCGGCCCAGATCGAGCGTGTCCGGGGCGAGTTCGCGGGCGGCGTCGTTGAGCAGCGCGTACCCGAAGTCAGGGCCGGTCGTCGTGGTCCCGCCGCATCGTTCCAGGTACTCCAGGAAGGCCGCGGGCCGCCGGACGAAGTCGAGCGGCGCGAACGTGTGCACGTCCAGACCCGCCAGCCCGTAGGCGAGCGGCGTGAAGAGCCCCATGTCGTGGTGGTGCGGCACCCACTGCACCAGGCTGTCGCGGCGGGTCAGCGACGCCGACGTCAGCAGCGCGCGCAGCCCGGCCAGCACCGTGCCGTGCCGCAGCGTCACCCCCTTGGGAAAGGCCGTGCTCCCCGAGGTGTACTGGACCACGGCCAAGTCGTCTGGTGCCGCCTCGGGGAGTGCCTGGGATCCGCCGCCCTCCGCGAGGGGCAGGCAGCGGAGTCGGGGCCGCTGCGCCAGCAGCGCGCGGACCAGCTTGTCGAAGCCGTGGCCGGCCACGATGTGCCGCATGCCCGCCGAGTCGACGATCCTCGCCAGTCGCTCGGCCGCCACCTGGGTGGGCTCCAGCGGGCGTACGGGGAGCATGGTGGCCGCGGCGCCGGCCGACACCGTGGCGAACAGGCCCTGCCACACCTGCGGGCCCGTGGGCAGCAGCAGCCCTACCCGCTCTCCCTGCCGCACGCCCGCCTCGCACAGGCCGCGTGCCATGGCCAGCGACGATCGGTACAGCTCACTCGCCGCGAGCCGGACGTCCGGCGCGGGGAACACCCAGCTCGTGTCCGGAGCCTTCGACGCGAGGTGCCTGAGCGCCTCGGGCAGCGTGCCTCCCTCGATGACGGCCGGGTCGAAGCCGGTGTCGAGCGCCGGTTTCCTGATCGTCACCCGCAGGCGCTCGTAGCCGTGGATGACGGTCCCGACCGCGTGGACCGGGGGTTCGGCGAAGGTCATGCCCTCGCACGCGCGGGCCAGGAGGGGGAAGACGATCTCACCGGTGAGCATGGCCACGCCCGAGCCGACGCAGAAGTGCGGCCCGACCCCGAAGCTCAGCAGGCGCGGCGGGTCCTGCCGGCCGCCGTCCTCGTCCATGGGAGCGAAGCGGTAGGGGTCGAAGCGGTCGGGGTCGTCGAAGTGCCGGTGGTCGCGCCCCGCCGCTCCGAGCATCAGCATGACCAGGCAGTGACGCGGCAGCCGCAGCTCCCCGAGGGTCGTCGGTTCGAGGGTCCACCGTGCCGCGAGCTGGGCGGGCGGGTCGTAGCGCAGCGTCTCCTGGACGAAGGAGGGCACCAGGTCAGGGCGTTGCACCAGGAGCGAGCGCAGCTCGGGCCGCTCGACCAGCATGCGCAGCCCGGTGCCGAGCATCACGGAGGCCGTCTCGGTCCCCGCTCCGATCAGAAAGGCCAGGTTGTCCAGGAGCCCGTCCTGATCTCCGGTCCAGCCGGTGGCCAGTTCGGTGGCCAGGCCCGGCCTGCCTTCGGCCACCAGCCACCGCAGGTAGTCGTGGAGCTCCTTGTATCCGGCGTCGGCGGCGGTCAGATCTCCGCCCGGGGGGTTGAAGTCGTTGGCCTCCATCAAGGCCGCCGACCACTGGCGCAGCCGCGGCAGATCCGCCTTGGGCACGCCCAGCGCCAGGCCGATCGTGGTGTTCGGCAGCGTCAGGAGATGGTCGACCGCGTCGGCGCCGCCCCCGGCCGCGAGACTCCGCAGACGGCGGACGTGCTCTCGCGCCTGTTCCTCGATCAGGGGCCGCAGCCGGTCCATCCGCCGGGGGCCGAGCATCTGCGCCAGCCGCTTCCTGGCGGGCTGGTTCCCTGGCGGCTCCTGGTGCATCAGCGCGTTGTAGATGGAGCGCACCGACGGGTGCTCGCGCCAGGTCGGCCATTCCATGTCCGCCCATTCGCGGTCGCACACGCGAAACAGCTCAGGATGGCGGAGTACGTAATCGCATTCGTCATATCCCAGCGCCAGAACCCGGCGCGGGCCCACCGAGAAGACCGGGGCGTGCTCGGAAAGGGCGCGAAGATGGGGATACGGATCCCGGCGCCCGGAGTCGGACCAGAGTGCCTGGAAGGCGTCCCACGCCTCGACCATGGCCATGTTCATCTTCCTTCGAATAAAATCGGCGAACCATTAAAAAGGTGGGCCTTTGAAATCGGCCCGGCCATCAGGCCGCGGCGAACACCAGGACGGCGTTGTGGCCGCCGAAACCGAACGAGTTGCTCATCGCCGCGTCGACGCGGCGCCGTCGCGGCGCTCCGGAGACGATGTCCAGATCGATGCCGGGATCCAGCCGGTCGAGGTTGGCGGTCGGCGGGACGAGGCCGTGCTCGACGCTCAGCACCGTGTACGCGGCCTCGATGGCCCCGGCGGCGCCGAGCGCGTGGCCGATCACCCCTTTGGCCGAGCTGACCGCCGCCCTCCGGCCGATCACCCGCTCGATGATCTTCGCCTCGGCCAGGTCGCCTTGAGGGGTGGAGGTTCCGTGCGCGTTGACGTGGTCGATGTCCGCGCCGCCGAGTCCGGCGTCGGCCAGGGCCGCCCGCATCGCCCGCCGCGCGCCCTCGCCGTCGGGGTGCGGGGCCGTGACGTGGAAGGCGTCCGCGGAGGCGCCGTAGCCGGCGAGGCGGGCCCTGATCGGGGCGTCGCGCCGCCGGGCGTGTTCCTCCGACTCCAGGACGAGCACCCCCGCGCCCTCGGCCATGACGAATCCGTCCCGCCCGGTGTCGAACGGGCGGGAGGCGGCGGCCGGGTCGTCGTGCCGGTTCGACAACGCCTTCATCCGGGCGAAGGCGGCGGCGAAGAACGGCGTCACGGCCGCCTCCGCGCCACCGGCCAGCACGACGTCCGCCGCGCCGGAGCGCAGCAGGTCACGGGCGACCCCGATGGCGGTGGCGCCGGACGCGCAGGCGGTGCACACGGCCAGGTTCGGTCCCGTGGCCCCGAGCTCGATGGCGAGTTGCGCCGCCGCCATGTTGGGCAGCCCCATGGGCAGGGCCAGCGGGGAGACACGCCTGGCGCCGTTGTCCGTCAGCTGGTGGTGCTGGGTTTCCATGGTGCCCGTCCCGCCCGCGCCGGTGCCCATCACGACGCCGACCCGGGAGCCGTCCCAGCCACGCGGGTCCAGGTTCGCGTCGCCGATCGCCTCGCGCGTGGCGGCCACCGCGAACTGGACGTACCTGTCCATGCGCCGTGCCTGCCGCGCCCCGAGCAGCTCCTCGCCGTCGAAGCCCGGAACCTGGCAGGCGAACTCCACCGGCATTCCCGCGAGCCCCTTGGCGGGGGCGGCGGCCGGCTTCCCGCTCAGGATCCGCGCCCAGTTCGTGGACGTCCCGATCCCCGCGGGCGTCACAAGGCCCAGTCCGGTCACGGCGGTCATTCGGCGATCTCCGTACGGTAGGACCATTCGTAGACGGCGATCACGTCGCCAGAGTCCGTACGGGATTCGCCGGTGTAGCAGAAATGCTCGCGGCCGCCGCGGAACTCCACGCTGATCTTGTTCTCCGCGGCGGGGACCTGCCGGTGTCGTACGTCATCCGGCAGGTCCTGAGGCCCGCCCGCCAAAAGCACTGGCCGCATGGAAACGCTTCCCCTCATCGGATATTCGGAATATCAGCCTCCGGCGCTGAAGGGTCGCGAAACAATTCTCTGTTCGACAGAGTGGAACAGCGCGCTCGTTCCATGGAACGGAACACGCGGTGGCCGGCATTTCGCGGGCACGGCATGGTGACCCCGTCAGGAGTATGCGTTTCTCAACATCAAGGGGTGACCACGCGGTGGACATGCTGTCGCGCATCGGCGATCAGGCCGAGCAGTGGCGAAAGTGTCCGAAATGTGGAGCATGGCTGAGCCGGGAGCGCCTGCGCCAGGCCGGGATCTGCCTGGAGTGCGGGCACTACTTCCGGCTCGGCGCCCACGATCGGATCGCCCAGCTCGTCGAGGACGGCAGCTTCCAGGAGTTCGGCGAGGACCTGACGGCCACCGACCCGCTGGACTTCACCGACCGGCTCCCCTACCCCGAGCGGCTGCGCCAGGCGATCACCGACACCGGCCTGGCGGAGGCCGTGGTGACGGGGACGGCGCGGATGGGCGGCCATGACGTGGTCGTGGCCGTGCTGGACTTCGACTTCCTCGGCGGCAGCATGGGGGCCGTCGTCGGAGACAAGATCGTGTACGCGGCCGAGCACGCCCTGCGCGCCCACGTCCCCCTGCTCGCCGTGTCCGCCTCCGGCGGCGCGCGCATGCAGGAGGGCGTGATCTCGCTGGTGCAGATGGCCAGGACCGCCGCCGCGATCGGCAGGCTGCGCAAGGCGGGGGTCCCGTACATCAGCGTGCTGACCGACCCCGTGTACGGGGGAGTGGCGGCCTCGTTCGCCGCCCTGGGCGATGTGATCGTGGCCGAGGAGGGCGCCCGTGCCGGGTTCACCGGGCCTCGCGTGATCGCGCAGACCATGGCCCAGGAGTTGCCCGACGGCTTCCAGCGGGCGGAGTTCCTCAAGGAGCAGGGCCACGTCGATCTGGTGATCGCCCGTTCGCGGCTGCCCGAGCTGCTGGGACGGCTGGTGGAGTTCACGGCCGTGCCGGACGAGTACACGTTCGAGCCGGACGCGGCGCCTCGGCGAACGCCGCGGCAGGACGACCCCGACCCCTGGGCCGCGGTACGCGCGGTGCGTGACACGGCCCGTCCCGACCCGCGCGCCTACATCGACCGCGTCTGGACGGGATTCGTGGAGCTGGGCGGCGACCGCTGGAGCGGCGACGACCCGGCCCTGTGCGGAGGTCTGGCCTGGCTGGACGGCGTGCCGACCGTGGTGCTGGGTCACCGCAAGGGCAGCGATCCGGCCCGGTTGCCGGAGCACAACTACGGCATGTCGCATCCGGCCGGCTATCGCAAGGCGGTCCGGCTGATGGAGCTGGCCCAGCGGTGGGGGCTGCCGGTGATCACGCTCATCGACACGCCGGGCGCGTACCCGGGAGTCACCGCGGAACAGGACAACCAGAGCGGGGCGATCGCCGAGACCCTGCTCATGGCGGCCGGCGTGGCGATCCCGGTGCTGTGCGTGGTCACCGGCGAAGGGGGCAGCGGCGGCGCTCTGGCGCTCGCGGTCGGCGACCGGCTGCTCATGCAGGAGAACGCCACGCTCTCGGTGATCAGCCCGGAAGGCTGCGCCGCGATCCTGTTCAACGACTCCGCCCACGCCCCGGAGGCGGCCAGGGCGCTGCACCTGCGGGCCGCCGACCTGCACCGGCTGGGCCTGGTCGACGCCATCGTGCCCGAGCCGCCCGAAGGGGCCGGCGCCGACCCGGACGCCGCCGCCCGGCTGCTCGCCGGGGAACTGCGCGAACACCTGGCTCCGCTGCTCGCCACCGCGCCCGAGGACCTCGTCGCCCGGCGGTGGCGGCGGCTGCACGACCTCGACAGGCGCTGGTGCACCCGCCTGGCTTCAGAAACGGAAGGTTGATGATGGAAAAGCGAGACGCCGATGGGGCCGCTCTGGACGCCGCCGTGACGGCCGCCAAGGACCTGATCGGGGCGATGGGACAGAGCCCGGTGAGCGGCGTGCGGGTGGAGGCGGACGGCGCCGTCGTCGAGATCCAGGGCGAGGCGGCCGCTCCTTCCCCGGCGCCGGTGCCTGACGCGCCCGAACCGCCTGAGGATCGGGACAGCGGCCTGGTGGAGGTCAAGGCGCCCACGGTGGGGGTCTTCTACCGCCGGCCGGCGCCCGACGACCCGCCGTTCGCCGAAGAAGGCGACCACGTCGGAGAGGGCGGGCAGATCGGCCTGGTCGAGGCCATGAAGACCTACACCCCCGTCAAGACCGCTCAGGCGGGCGTCATCGAGGAGTTCCGTGCCGAGGACAAACAGGTGATCGAGTACGAGGAGGTCCTCGCCACTCTGAGGCCCGCCTCCGGGGAGTGACGACGTGTTCCGGAGCATTCTGATCGCCAACCGCGGCGAGGTCGCCGTCCGTATCCTGCGCACCTGCCGGGAGATGGGCATCCGGGCGGTGGTGGCCTACTCCACCGCCGATCGCGACAGTCTCGCCGTCCGCCTGGCCGACGACGCCGTGTGCGTCGGCCCGCCCCAGGCCGGCCGCAGCTATCTGTCCATTCCCTCACTCCTGTACGGGGCCGCGCGCACGAAGGCCGAGGCCGTCCATCCCGGTTTCGGTTTCCTGGCCGAGGAGAGCGAGTTCGCGACCGCGTGCCGGGACGCGGGCCTGGCCTTCATCGGCCCCGCACCCGAGCACCTGACGCTGATGGGCGACAAGCAGGCCGCCCGCGCCGCCATGCGGAAGGCCGGCCTGCCCGTGCTGCCCGGCTCACCCGACCCGCTGACCGGCGAGGACGACGCGGCGGCCCAGGCGGAGAAGATCGGCTACCCGGTCGTGCTCAAGGCGCTGGCCGGGGGCGGCGGGCGGGGCATCGTCCCGGTCCACGATCCGGCCGATCTGGCGGAGGCGTTCGAGGCCGCCCGTTCGACCGCCCTGGCGTTGTTCCATGACGAGCGCGTCTATGTGGAGAAGTTCGTACGGGACGGCCGGCACATCGAGGTCCAGGTCATCGCCGACTCCCACGGGAACGTGATCCATCTCGGTGAGCGCGACTGCTCCGTGCAGCGCCGCCACCAGAAGATCATCGAGGAGTCGCCCGCCCCCGATCTGCCCGATGACGTCCGGCACGCCCTGTGGGAGGCCGCCGTCACCGGCGCCCGGGCCATCGGGCTGCGCAACGTCGGCACGTTCGAGTTCCTCGTGGACGGCGACCGCAACGCCCACTTCATCGAGATGAACGCCCGCCTGCAGGTCGAGCACCCGGTGACCGAGGCGCGCACCGGCATCGACATCGTCGAGACGATGATCCGCGAAGCGGCCGGCGAGCCTCTCGCCCTGGACCAGCGCGACGTACGCCTCGACGGCCACGCCATCGAGGCCCGGGTCAACGCCGAGGACCCCGACCGCGACTGGGCGGGGTCGGCGGGCGACGTCGGCTACCTGGCGCTTCCCGGCGGCCCTGGCATCCGCGTCGACACCTACCTGGTGCCCGACGCCGTCGTCCCGCCCCATTACGACTCCCTGCTGGCCAAGATCATCGCCTGGGCGCCCACCCGCGATCGCGCGATCCGGCGGCTCGACCGCGCCCTCGGCGAGTTCCGTTGCGACGGCCTGACCACCAACACGGCCTTCCTGCGCCGGGTCCTGGCCGACCCCGCGTTCCGTTCCGGCACCCACCGTCTCGGCCTGATCGAGTCCCTGCGGGAACCCCCGGGCGTCTGAAGCGCGTCACCGGCGTGTCACCGCGCTCTCCCAAGCTCGTGAGGAGAGGAGGTAACGATGGACGCCCAGACAGTGGCCACCCCCGTCGCGATCATCGGCATGTCGTGCCGGGTCGCCGGGGCAGAGAACGTCCGCGAGCTGTGGAACCTGCTCGGGAAGGGCACACGGATGGTGGCGCCGATCCCACCGGAGCGGGTTCCGGGGCTCGACCACGGAGACGTGCCCGTCGGCACCCCCCGGGCGGCGCTGATCCCGGACGTCGGCGGGTTCGACGCCGACTTCTTCGGCATCTCCCGGCGGATGGCCGCCTGGACCGACCCGCAGCAGCGCATGTTCCTGGAACTGGCCTGGCACGCCGTCGAGGACGCCGCCGTGAACCCGGAGAGCTTGAAGGGACGGCCCGTCGCGGTCTTCGCGGGCACGTGCATGACCGACTACCGGGAACGGATGGGCTGCGCGGGGGCCGTGGACAGCGGCGCGCTGCCGGGTGCGCTGACCACCTTCATACCCAACCGGGTCTCCTACCATTTCGGGCTGACCGGGCCCAGCACGGCGATCGACTCCGCCTGTTCCTCCGGTCTGACCGCGCTCGGCCTGGCCGTACGCGGGCTGCAGGCGGGCGACTTCCCCATGGCGCTGGTGGGCGCCGCCAACGTCATCTGCCAGGGCTTCTACGCCAGTACCGCCTACCGGGCCGGGGCGCTGTCGCCGACCGGCGAGTCGGTGCCGTTCAGCGCCTGTCACGACGGGTACGTCCGGGGTGAGGGCGGCGCCTGCGTACTGATCAAGCCGCTGCCGGACGCGCTCAGGGACGGCGACCCGATCCGCGCCGTGATCCGAGGCGTCGAGCTGGGCCACGACGGGCAGGCGGGCGGGCTCACCGGGACCGACGCCGAGTCCCAGGCCCGGCTCATCACCCGGGCGGCACGGGCGGCGGGAGTCCCCGTCCGCTCCATCGGCCACCTGGAAGCCCACGGCACCGGCACCGGCGGCGACGCGGTGGAGGTGGAAGGGCTGCGGCGCGCTCTCACGGACGGCGCTTCCGAAGATCGCGCCGGCGGTCCTGAGGGCAAGGTGTGGATCGGCTCGGTCAAGGCGAACATCGGCCATCTGGAGCCGGCCGCCGGCCTCATCGGGCTGGTGAAGGCCGCGCTGGTGCTGGCCCACGGCAGGATCCCGCGCATCGCGGGACTTGACGCGCCCGATCCCGGCATCGACCTGACGGGCGCCCCGATGGCGATCGCCGACCACGACGTCGCCTGGCCGCCGTCGGACTCTCCGCGCCGGGCCGGCGTCAACTCCTTCGGGCTCGGCGGGGCGCTCGCCCACGTCCTCATTGAGGAGCCGCCCGCGCCGCCGGACCAGCCCCGCCCCGACGGCCCCCTGGTCTTCCCCCTGTCCGCGGCCACGCCTTCGGCGCTGCGCCGCCTCGCCGGCGGCCTCCGCGAGGTCATCACGGCGGCCGGCACGACAGCCGACACGGCAGCCGGCACGGTGGCCGACGCGGCAGTCGACGTGGCGGCCGTCGCCTGGACGTTGCAGCACGGCCGCGCACCGCTGGCCGTCCGCCGCGCGGTGGTCGCCGACGACCTGGAGGGGCTCGGCGACGCGCTCGGCGCGATCGCGGCCGACACCGCGCACCCCGCCGTGGCCACTCCAGAGACCGAATCCCCGCGAGCGCTTGATCGCCTCGGCGGCGAGCAGCGCTCCGCCGTGGCCTCCTGGCTCGACGGCGGAGCCACCGACTGGGCGCAGACCTGGCCCGGCCGGGAACCGAGCAGGGTCGCTCTGGCGCCGTACCCGTTTGAACGGCGTCCGCACTGGTTCAAGGGCGACCCGCACCCGATCCGATGAAGGGACAGATGACGATGACCGTTCAGGAGCAGACCAACGAGATCCGCGGGGCGCTGCGCGCCCATATCGCCGAGGTCCTGTACGTGGAGCCCGACGAGGTGGGCGAGGACACGGCGTTCCGCGACCTCGGGCTCGACTCGGTCCTGGGCGTGGAGCTCATAGGGACGATCAACCGCGAGTACGGCCTGAAAGAGGAGGCCGACGTGCTGTACCAGCATTCGACCCTCAGCGAGCTGACCACGTACATCGCGGGCAAGACGGCCCAAGAGGATTCATGAGAGTCGCGATCACCGGCGCGGCCGTGCTCCTGCCGGGGAGCGGCCGCCTGGCGGACTTCGACACGATGCTGCGCGAGGGCGGGAACGCCTTCGGCGCGGCGGAGCTCGTTCCCGGGCACGAGCCCGTCCCGGCGTCCCTGCTGGGCTCCTTCAGCGTCCGCGACTGGGCGGACGACCACCTCGGAGACGACCGGGAGGCGCACCGGCGGCTGCGCCGGGCGGCGGGACGCGCCGCGCGGCCGGCGCGGACCGCGGCCTGCGTGGCGCTCGCCGCGGCGCGCGCCGCCCGGCTCTCCGAGAAGGAGCGGTCGGCGGCGACGGTGATCGTCGCGGGCAACAACCTGGCGCTCGGCGACCAGGCCGGCAAGGTGATCAGGTACGCCGACGATCCCGGCCTGGTGCAACCGAGCCACATCCTGGACGTGTTCGACACCGACGCGGTCGGCACGGTGAGCCAGACGGTCGGGGCGCACGCCGAGGGGTTCAGCGTCGGCGGCGCGTCCGCCAGCGGCACCGTGGCGCTGGCCCAGGCCGTCCGGCTGGTGCAGGCGGGCTTCGCGGCCCGCTGCCTGGTGGTGGCGCCGGTGTCCGAACTGTCGGAGATCGAGGTCTCCGCCTTCCTGCGGAGCGGCGCGATGTCGTCCTACGCCTGCCGGCCGTTCGACGTCGATCGCAGCGGCTTCCTTTACGGGCAGGGCGCCGCGGCCGTCGTCCTGGAACGGCCAGAGGACGCGGCGGAGCGCGGCGTCCCGGTGACGGCGGAGGTGCTCGGCCACGGCCAGCGGCTGGACGGCCACCGTGGAACGAAGCCGAACGCCGACGGCCAGGTGGCCGCGATGTGCCAGGCGATCGCCACGGCCGGGCTCACCCCGGACGACATCGACTACGTCAACGCGCACGCCACCGGCTCGGCGCTCGGCGACGCCACCGAGGCGGACGCCCTGCACCGCGTCTTCGGACCTTCCGGACATGTCCGGATCAACGCCACCAAGGCGCTCACCGGCCACTGCCTCTCCGCCGCCGGCCTCGTGGAACTGGTGGCGACCACGCTCCAGATGAGCGGCGGCTACTGCCACCCCAACCCGTGGCTGGACACCCCCGTGCGGTCCGACCTGCGTTTCGTGGGGACGACCGCCGAGACGTGCGAGGTGCGGTTCGCCCTGAGCAACAGCTTCGCGTTCGGCGGCATCAACAGCTCCGTCGTCCTCGGCCACCCCCAAGCCCAGAAAGGAGAAGACCGATGACGCTCGCCGCCCTCTTCCCAGGGCAGGGCACCCAGCAGATCGGCATGGGGCGGGACCTCTTCCCGCGCTACCCCGGCCTCGTCGAGGAGGCCGACGACACGCTCGGCTACTCCATCCGCCGGCTGTGCCTGGAGGACCCGGACGGCGTGCTCGACCGGACGAGGTTCACCCAGCCCGCCGTCTACACCATCAACGCGCTGGCCTTCCGCCACCTGGCCGACACCGAAGAGGTGGCACCGGACGTGATGCTCGGGCACAGCCTGGGCGAGTACAACGCCCTGGCGGCGGCCGGGGCCTTCGGCTTCGCGGACGGGCTGCGGCTGATCGCCGAGCGGGCCCGGCTCATGGACGAGGTGCGCGGCGGCATGGCGGCCGTGACCGGGCTGACCGAGGACGCCGTCCGCGACGTGATCCGGTCTGGTCCCCTCGACCTGGCGGCGGTCAACGCCCCACGGCAGATCGTGCTGGCCGGTCCCCGGCGGGAGCTCGACGCGGTCACGCCCGCCCTGTCCGAGGCCGGCGCCGCCGCCGTCACGCCGCTGCCGGTCAGCGGGCCCTTCCACTCCCGGTACATGGCGCCGGCCGCCCGGCGGTTCGCCGAGGTGCTCGAACACGGGCCGCTTGGCCGGGAGCCGCGGGTGCCCGTGCTCGCCAACCGCACCGCCCGGCCGCACCGGGCCGAGACCATGGCCGCCGAGCTCGCGGAGCAGATCGATCACACCGTGCTCTGGGCGCAGTCCGTGCGGCACGTGCTGGCCGGCGATCCCGACACCAGGCTTCTCGAAGTGGGAGGGGACGGCGTGCTCGCCGGCCTGCTCCGGCAGATACGACGGGAAAGGAGAGTCACCGATGAAAGCGGTGTACGCGCACCATCCCGCCGCTGACAACCCGCTGGAGGCGCTGCGCTTCGGCGAACAACCGGAGCCAGGCCCGCCCGGCGACGACTGGATCGTGCTCGGCGTCGTGGCCGCCGCGCTCAACCACCACGACCTGTGGACGCTTCGCGGAGCCGGGCTGCCCGCCGACCGCTACCCCATGATCCTCGGCGCCGAGGGCCTGGGCGCGGACGACGACGGCCGTAAGCTGATCATCCACGGCATGGTGTGCCGCCCGGAATGGCGGCACGAGCCCATCAGGGACCCCGGGCACTCGCTGCTCAGCGACGACCACCCCGGCACGTTCGCGGAGCGCGTGGCGGTGCCCCGGCACAGCGTGACCTGCCCGAAGCCGGAGGAGTTCTCCGACGCGGAGGCGGCCTGCCTCACCGGCACCTGGCTCACGGCGTACCGGATGCTCTTCACCAAGTCCGGGCTGCGGCCCGGTGACACCGTGCTGGTCCAGGGGGCGGGCGGCGGCGTCGCGACCGCGCTGATCCGGCTCGCCGCCGCGGCGGGCCTGCGCGTCTGGGTCACCAGCCGGAGCGAGGCCAAGCGGGAGGCGGCGCTGAGACTCGGCGCGCACACCGCCCTTCCGGCCCGCGCGCCCGTGCCGGAGCCGGTCGACGCGGTGATGGAGAGCGTCGGGCAGGCCACCTGGGCGCACTCGCTGCGTTCGGTACGGCCGGGCGGCACGATCGTGGTCACCGGGGCGACCACCGGAGGCGATCCGCCCGCGTACCTCAACCGGCTCTTCTGGAACGAGCTCCGCGTCGTCGGCTCCACCAGCGGCACCCCGGAGGAGCTCGACCGGCTCATCCGGTTCATGCTGCAGCACGACCTGCGGCCGGACATCGCCGCCGAGCTGCCGTTCGACCACGCCGAAGAGGGCTTCCGCCGGATGCTGGACGGCGATCTGATCGGGAAGGTGGTGTTCTCATGGTGAGCCGCTCGGTGTTCGTGACCGGCGGGAATCGGGGGATCGGGCTGGCCGTCGCCCAGGCGTTCGCCAGGAACGGCGATCGCGTGGCGGTCACCCACCGGGGCTCGGGAGCGCCGGCCGGCCTGCTGGCCGTCCGCTGCGACGTCACGAGCTCGGACCAGGTCGACGCGGCCTTCACGGAGGCGGAGCGGGAGCACGGCCCGGTGGAGGTGCTCGTCGCCAACGCCGGGATCGCCGAGGACGTGCCCCTGGTGCGGATGGACGAGGACCGGTTCGGCCGGGTCGTGGACGCGGACCTGACCGGCGCGTTCCGCGTCGCCGCCCGCGCCTCCCGGCCCATGCTGCGCAACCGCTGGGGCCGCATGATCTTCATGTCCTCGGTGCTCGGCACGGAGGGCGGCAAGGGAGCGAGCAACTACGCCGCCGCCAAGGCGGGGCTGATCGGCCTGGCCCGCTCCGTCGCCAGAGAGCTCGGGCCGCGCGGCGTCACCGCCAACGTCGTCGCCCCCGGACTGGTCGAGACCGAGCTGATCAAGGACATGGCGGACGAACGCCGGCGGGAGCTCATCGGCCGCACCTTTCTCGGCCGTCCCGCCACGCCGGAAGAGGTCGCCTCCGCGGTGCTCTGGCTGGCCGGCGAGGACGCGCGCTACGTCACCGGCGCGGTCATTCCCGTGGACGCGGGGCTGGCGCTGGGCGCGTGAGAAAGTCCGGTCGTTCCGCAGCGTGGAACCCCTCTTTGCGGCGCTCCGGCGGGTCGGCCCACGATTGGGCCGATGAGGTTTCTGCAACTGGGCCCGCTCACGGTCCGTACGGACTCCGGTGAGCCCTCGGCCGTCGGAGGTAAGCAGGCGGTGCTGCTCGCGGAGCTGCTCGCCGCGGAGGGCAACGTCGTCCCGGCCGGACGGCTGGTCGACGAGATCTACGGCGGCGAGCCGCCCGCCAAGCCGCTGCGCGCCCTGCACGCGCAGATGACCCGGTTGCGCCGCAAGCTGGCCCAATGGGACGCGCACGGTCCCGGCCCCGAGCGGCTGACCAGCTCCCACACCGGCTACGCGCTCAAAATCGACGCCGCCGAGAGCGACGTCGCGCAGTTCCTCGCCGAGGCCAGGCGGGGCCGCGCGCTCGTCGGGACCGACGCGCACGAGGCCATCGCGGTGCTGCAGGGCTGCCTCGGCCTCTGGCGGGGCCCGGTCCTGGACGGCGTGTCGATCGGCCAGGGCGCCAGGTTCCTCGCGAGCCGGCTGGAGGAGGTCAAGCTCCAGGCGGTGGAGTCGCTGATCGAGGCCCGCATCGGGGTGGGCGGCGACGCCGAGGTCGTCTCGGATCTGGAACGGCTGCTCGAAGAGCATCCGTACCACGAGCAACTGGCCGACCTGCTCATGACCTGCCTCTACCGGCTCAGCCGGACCGCCGACGCCCTCGCCGTGTACGAGAGGGTGCGCAGGCGCTTCGTCGACGATCTCGGCATCGAGCCCAACCCCCGGCTCTCCGAGCGATTCACCGCCATACTCAACCACGATCTCGGCCACGACCCCGTGAAGCGCCCGGCCGCCGAACCGGAGCCGTTCGTGAGAACGGCCCGGCGCCCCCAGGAGTACCTGCGGGCCATCGCCGACCCCGGCACCTTCGCCGAACTGGGCCCCGGCGAGCCGGGGGACGCTCCGGCGAGCGGGGTCTGCCGCGTCGACGGCAAGTCCGTCGCGGTCTTCGCGCGCGGCGGACGCTCCTCCTCCTCCTCCTCCGCCTCCTCCTCCGACGGCGCGGACATCCAGCGCGCCATGGAGTACGCGAGGCGCGCCCGCGTCCCCGTCGTCGGCTTCATCGACTCCGGCGAGGCGTCCCTGGAGGGCTACGGCCCGGTCCTGCGCACCGCCGCCGGGCTGAGCGGCCACGTGCCGCAGATCAGCGTCGTCCTCGGGCCCTGTACGGGAGCCGCGGCCTACGTCTCCGCCCTGAGCGACCTGGTGGTGACCACGGGCGCCGCCGGCTCCGGGAACGTCGCCCTGACCAGCCCCGGGGTGGACGAGACCTTCCCCCTGGTCCGCCGCCTGCTCGGCTACCTGCCGAGCTCCTGCTGGCACCCGCCGCCGGTGGCCCCGCCCGTACCGGCCGAGCCGATGCCCGGCTCGCCCGCCGAGACCCGCGACGTCATCCGCGGGATCGTGGACTCGGGCAGCGACCTGGAGCTCTACGCGGGCACCGGCGACGGCCTGATCACCGCGCTGGCCCGCGTCGAAGGGATGCCGGCGGGCATCGTGGCCGCCACCGGCCCGCTCACCCTCGCCGCCACGGACAAGGGGACGCGGTTCGTCCGGATGTGCGACGCGTACGGCCTGCCGTTGATCACCCTCGTGGACACCCCGCTCTTCCCGCCCGGCCAGGAGGACACGGGCGCCAGGCTGCTGTACGCGCTGATCAAGGCGAGCGTGCCCCGGATCAGCGTCATCCTGCGCGGGACGCACACCGTCATGAACGCCACCGAGATCGGGGCCGACGCCGTCTACGCCTGGGAGAGCACGAACACCGCCGCGCTCGGACCGGTCGACGCGGTGCTCGCCCCGGATCGTACCCGGCACGCCGTGGCCGCCAGGCTGGCCGTGCTCACCAGCGCGCTCGAACCCGGCTTCCGGCACGACAACCAGCCCCAGTGACGCGCCGGTGACGCGGCCCGGCCCCTGTCCCGGTCTCCCGTCACCGGTGCGTCTGATCCGCGTAAGCGGCGACGCGCAGGCTGGATCCGATGACCGAAAAAGGAGGACTCACCGTGCCGACAGACACGAGGGTGGGTGTCCTCACGACGGGCACCTGCATCCCCGCCGACGTACGGACCAACGAGGAAGTCGCCGACGCGGCGAACGTGACCCCCGACTGGATCGCCGAGCGCACCGGAATACGACGACGTCACGTCGCGCCACCCGGCCACGCGGCCTCCGATCTGGCCGCGGAGGCCGTACGGCGCGCGCTGGAACCCCTCGGGCGGCCGCCCGGCGACATCGACCTGCTCGTGCTCGCGACCTCCACCCCCGACGAGCTCGGCCCGTCGACCGCCTGCCGGGTCCAGGCGCTCCTGGGCGC
The DNA here is from genome assembly GCF_900108335.1 of Nonomuraea solani. Lineage (GTDB taxonomy): Bacteria > Actinomycetota > Actinomycetes > Streptosporangiales > Streptosporangiaceae > Nonomuraea > Nonomuraea solani. Next base: position 73,067 of record NZ_FNVT01000009.1, on the reverse strand, counting down.
CGACCGCGCGGTGGCCTTCGACGTGGCCGCGGCGTGCTCCGGCTGGATGTTCGGCGCCCGCGTGGCCTGCGACTGGCTGCGCGGCGGCAACGAGGACAAGCTCGCGGTCGTGGTGGGCGTCGAGGCGTACTCACGCTTCCTCGACCCCGAGGACCGGGCCACCTCCGTGCTGTTCGGCGACGGAGCCGCGGCGACCGTGCTGGGACGCGTGCCCGACGGCGGGTTCGACCCGATCGTCCTGGGCTCGGACGGCACCGACGCGGGAACCGTCCTCATCCCCGGCGGCGGCAGCCGCATCCCGGCCTCGTCGCAGAGCCTGGCGGACAAGGACCACGTCATCCACATGGACGGCGGGACCGTCCGCGACTTCACCCTGAAGATCTTCCCGGAGATGGTGGCGGCCGCCCTGGAACGCGGCGGCCTGAAACTCGGGGACATCGACCTGGTCGTCTCCCATCAGCCCAACCCGGTGCTGCTGAGCCGGGCGGCGGCCGAGCTGGGGCTGCCGGAGGACCGCCTCATGGTGGTCGGGCACGAGGTCGGCAACATCGGAGCCGCCTCCCTGCCGTACGCGCTGGCGCGGGCCGCCGGAAGCGACCGGCTGCGCCCCGGTGACCGGGTGCTCCTGGTCGCCTTCGGAGCCGGGCTGACCTGGGGCAGCACCATTCTGACCTGGAGCCGATCCTTCGAAGGAGCATCGTCATGACCTCGTACTTCCGGCTCGACGGGGCGCGCGTCCTGGTGACCGGCGCCTCCCGGGGCATCGGGCGGGCCGTCGCCCTCGCGTTCGCCGAGGCGGGCGCCGACGTCGCCATCACGGCGCGCAGCATCGAAGCGCTGAAGGACACCGCCGAGCGGGTCCAGGAGACCGGCCGGCGGGTGTTCCCGATCGCGGGCGACCTGTCCGACCCCGAGACGGCCGGGCGCTTCGCGACCGAGGCGGCCCAGGCGCTCGGAGGGCTCGACATCCTGGTCCACAACGCCGGGGTGCTGCCCACCGACGACGCCGGGAACTCACGGCTCGCGCCGTTCGCCGAGGGCGACGCCAGTGACTGGGATCCGGTCCTGGAGGTCAACCTCGGTGGGACGGTCGCGCTGTGCAGGGCCGTCTATCCGTACCTCGCCGAGTCCGGCAGGGCCAACATCGTGATCATGTCGTCGGTGGCCGGTCTGATCGCGTCGCCGGCCATGGAGGCGTACGCGGTCACCAAGGCCGGCCAGATCTCGCTGGCCCGCTCGTTGTCGGCCGCCTGGGCCCGCCAGGGCATCCGGGTGAACGCCCTGTGCCCGGGCTGGGTCCGTACCGACATGACCGCGCCCATGCGCGACCAGGCCCCGCTGGCCGACTGGCTGCTCAGCCACGTCCCCCTGGGCCGCTGGCTCGACCCGGAAGAGGTGGCGGCGAGCGCCGTCTACCTGGCCTCGCCGGCGGCGGCCGCCGTCACGGGGCAGGCCCTCGTCGTGGACGGCGGCCTCTCGGTGCCGGACGGCGGGCTCGCGGGAATCCCCAAACCCCCTTCCCCCTTCGCCGACTGACTTCGAAAGCTGGTGTACTGATGTCCGAGAGCCAATGGGTGATCGGCGAATGCTTCACCCGTGCCACCGTGCAGCCGCGGCTCACCACCGCCGCGCGGCTCCGCGAGCGGTTGCGCGCCGAGAGACCGTCCGTGGACGAGCCGCTGCGCCTGCGGCCCGGGCTGGGCGTGGATCCCGGCGAGTGGTCCGACCTGTGCGACGACCTCGCCAAGCGTTACGGTGACGCCGTGCTTCCCCAAGGGGAGCCCGCGTCCGCCGTGCCCCGGGACAGGGTGCTCAAGCACGCTCGCGACAACGTCGTGGTCGGCGACGCCTGGGCCGAGGGGGAGTGCTTCTCGGGCTGGCTGGCGGTGGCCAACGACACGGAGATGATCCGCGACCACACCGCCGAACAGCAGCACATTCCGGGCATGCTGCTGATCGAGGCCGCCATCCAGCTCGTGACCTGGGCGGTCTCGGAGCTGTATCCGGTCGACGCCGACCGGCCGCCGTACTACGCCGTGATGCACGGCTGCTCGTTCGAGTTCCACCGGTTCGCCTTTCCCCTGCCGACGCGCCTGCACGGCCGGATCTTCCCGTCCGGGGAGGTCGAAGAGGGCAAGATCCCGCTGCGGGCCGAGGCGGAGATCGAGCAGGCGGGACAGGTGTGCGGCGCGGCCCGGTTCGAGCTGCATGCCTTCGACCCCGAGCTGGTCTTCGCCATCGAGGACGGGCAGGCCGCGAGCGCCCTGGACCGTCTCTCGGCACAGGACGACCTCTCGGCACCGGACCTTCCGGCTCAGGACGGAGGCGCGCGATGACCTCGACCTCGACCTCTCTTCCGCTGCGCGGCCTGAACGACCTGGCCGACCTGGGCGACCTGGACGTCCTCCTGACCGATCCCGCCTTCACCGAGCCCGCCCCGCCCGCCGGGCCGGAGCGGCACGCCAGGACCTACCGCAGGCTCGCCGCGCTCGGCCGCCACCTGGGCGGCGTACGCGCCCTGCACGAGCGCCCGGACCGGATGCTCGCCGCGCTGGAATGGGCGGCGACGGTCGACCCGTCGCTGTTCCTGGCCGGCATGGTGCAGCACGCCGTCTGCGCGGAAGGGCTGCTCAGCGTCGAGCGGCCCGGCGCCCACCTCAGCGGGCTCATCGACCGGCTGGACCGGCAGGAGGCCTTCGGCTGCATCCTGATCACCGAGCTGGGCTGGGGCAACAGCCATCTGAGCCCGGCGACGGAGGCGCACTTCGACCCGGAGAGCCGGGACTTCGTCCTGCGCACGCCCGAGCCCGCCGCCGCCAAGTTCATGGCCGGCGTCGCCCGCGCCGACGGCCGCGGCCGCGTCGGAGCAGTCTTCGCCCGGCTGATGGTCGGTGGCGAGCCGTGCGGCGTCTTCCCCTTCGCCGTCTACGTGCACGACGGCGAGCGGCCCGCCGACGGCGTCACCATTCGCGCGCTGCCCGAGACCACGGCCGTGCCGCTGGACTACGCGCTGGTGACCTTCGACGGCACGCGCGTCCCGTACGACGCCTGGGTGCGCGACAACGCCGAGATCAGCCCGGACGGCTTCTTCCACGACCCGCTCGGCGATCCGGAACGCCGCCTGGTGCGGTCGCTGTCGGTGTCGTCCAACGCCTCGACCAGCGCCGCCGTCGCGCTCGCCGCCGCGGCGCGCGCGAGCGTCACCGTCGGCCTGCGCTACGCCGGCCGGCGCCGCACCATGGGCCGCCTCGGCGCGGACATGCCCGTGCTGCGCTACGACACCCAGCGGGAGGCACTGTACGGGGCGCTGGCGGAGACGTACGCCTGCGACCTCCTCGTCTCCAGCGTCCGGGAGGACTACCTGCTCCGGCGCTCGGCCGCGGACGACGGCGACCACCAGCGGCCCGAGCGCCCCGTCTGGGCGCCCTGGACGTCGGTCAACCGGGAACAGGCACTGGCCAAGGTGGCCGCCGTCCACGCGCTGGAACGCGCCGCCGGCGTCAGCCGGGCGCGATCGGGCGCGCAGGGCCTGCTCGCCGTCAACCGGCTGCTGGAGTACGAAGGGCTGGCGCACGTCTTCCAGGCCGCGGCGGGGGACAACCTGCTGATCAGGCTCGACGCGGGCAAGCAACTGGTGGAGGATGCCGCGTACGACCCGCCTCCGGTCTCGACGCTGCGGCCCACGGACTACTCCGAGCCGGCCACCCCCGAGATGGCACGCGCTCTGGCCGTCGCGAGAGAGCGCGAGATGTTGCGGACGCTGCGCCGCCGCTCCACCGAGCGGGCGGAGCAGGACGGGCGTTCCCCGTTCGATCTGTGGAACCCGTTGCTGCCGCACCTCGTCCGGCTGGCCGACGCCCACATCGAGCGGCTCACGCTGGACTGCTTCGCGATGAACGTGGCCCGGTGCGACGACCCGGCCGCACTCGCCGCCCTGCGCCCGCTCCAGGAGTTGTACGGCGCGGAACTGCTCGAAAGGAACCTGGGCTGGCATCTGGAGCACCTCACCATCAGCCCGGCCGACGCGGCCGAGGTGCACCGGGCGCGCGAGCGGGCGCTGGAGGCCGTCCATCCCCACGTGCCGGCTCTGGTGGAGGGCCTGGGGATCCCGGGTGCGCGGCTGCGGGCCCCGATCGCCGAACCCGACTACGTGGCGGCCGTCACCGCGGCGTGTTCACCGCCCTCGAAAATCGCGTAGCCATTTCGCTCATCCGGGCAGGCGTCCGGCTCGCTCATCCGGGCAGGCGTTCGGCTCGCTCATCCGGGCAGGCGTTCGGCTCGCTCATCCGGGCAGGCGTTCGGCTCGCTCATCCGGGCAGGCGTTCGGCTCGCTCATCCGGGCAGGCGTCCCGCTCGCTCACCGGGCAGGCGGCCGGTGGCGAGCCGGCCGCCGCGGGCCGCCAGAGAGGCCGCGTAAGCGGCCCGGCGCAGCAGCGGCTCGGTATGCGGAAAGTCGAGCTGATCCGCCGGCCCGGAAACGGTGAGACAGGCGATCGTGTTTCCGCGCCTGCCATTGATCGGCGCCGCGATCGCGGAGAATCCGTCGAGATATTCCTCCCGGCAGAACGCGACTCCCGCACGCCAGATGCCGGCCATTTCCCGCTTCAGAGCGAACGCGTCCGTGATGGTCTTCTCCGTGAAAGCCGGAAGACCGTCATTTATGACCGTGTCGAGCCGCCCGTGCCCGTCGAACGCCAGCAGCAGTTTTCCCGCCGCGGTGCAATGAGCGGGTGCTCTCGTGCCGGTGCGCACGAGATAGGGGATGTACGCGGTGGGGTGGATCGTCTGCAGGTAGTGCACGGTCGTGTGCCGGAGCACGGCCAGGCTGATCGCGTGATGGGTCAGCTCGAACAACTCCGCCATCTGAGGGGTGACCAGCCGTTTCAGCTTGAGGCTGCGGCGACGGCCGGCGCCCCCGGCGGCCTCCGCCAGCGGCTGCATCCTGGCGCCGAGCGCGTAGGTGGTGCCCTGGCGTCCGACCGCGTCGTGGGATTCGAGAATGGAGAGCAGCCGGTGGACGGTGGATTTGGCGATCTGAGTGTGTCTCGCGATATCCGACAGTTTGGTGGGACCACCTTTACGTGCGAGGTAATCGAGTACGATCATCGCTTTGTCGACGGAGCGGAGCGAAGGCCGTGCCGAGCCGGGCATGAGAGATCCCCTGTCGCGGAATGATTTTGTTCGTCTTCGTCCTTTGCCCTGCGAATTCGGCGGCACACATGAACGCCATGATCTATTGAATGCCCGGTAATTTAGGCATCGGTCGTTATGGGGAATCGGGTCGCGTAGCCCGTTTCGCGGGTCAGATGTCCAGTTGGCGCATCAGCGTCAGATGGTCGTAGATGCCGCGCACCTGGCACATCCGGCCGTCGCGATACTGGTGGAAGTCGGCGCCGACCACATCGACGGTCCGGCCGGTCGCGGGGACCCCGGCGAACTCGCCCTGGTGCGTGGCGCGGGCCCGCCAGCGCAGCGCGCCGATCGAGCCGTCCGGCGGGCCGTATGCGCCGAGGATTTCGAACTCCAGGTCGGGGAAGGCCGTCCACAGCGCCTTGAGCCAGGTCTCCACGTCGGCGTGGCCGTACATGACCGACGGCGCGTAGTCGTCGCTGTAGACGATGTCGTCGGTCATCAGGCTCAGCACCTGGCGGGAGTCGTGGGAGTTCCAGGCGAGCGCCCAGGCACGGGCGAATTCGCCGATCGTCATGACGCGGTCAGTCCTTCGATGTCGGTGTAGCCGTGGCGCGCGAGGGTGCCGAGGAGCTCGCGCACGAGGGAGCCGGGGGCGGAGGCGCCGGCGGTGACGCCGATGATGCCGTCCGCGGGCAGCCATTCGCCGCGCAGGTCCGCTGCGCCGCCGATCAGGTGGGCGGAGCCGGCGCCGTACCGGCGGGCGACCTCGATCAAGCCCGGGGCGTCGTCGCCCGAGCCGATCACGAGGACCACGTCACTGTGGGGAGCGACGATCTCGACGGCGCGCTCGGCGCGGGCGCAGCCGGGTGGCGTGGCGAGCAGGATCCGGCGCGTGCTCAGGAGCCGTTGAGTGCTCATGCCAGTGACCGTAGGGTCCCGCCCGGCCCCGGCCCAGCGGTTGTTCCAACCGGCGGAACGACCGCTTCGCCGAAAGAAGGGAGCTTTCTATGGTGCGTATCTGGCACCGGAAAAGGAAGGCATCACCTTGGTCGCCATTCGGGACGAGACCATCAGCGTGCGAACCGTCGAAAGCATCACCGAACTCCAGCCGGCGGAATGGGACCGGCTGGTGACCGACGACAACTTCTACCACAGCCATTCCTGGCTGCTCAGCCTCGAATACCTGCACGGGCCGCACCTCATCGTCGTCGCCTGCCAGAAGGGCGAACTGGTCGGCGCCCTGCCCGTCTGGGGCGGTGAGCATGGTGAGCCGGGGCTGTTCGACCTGCCCGACCAGTTCTCCGACGTTCCGGGCGAGTGGGACAGCCACTTTCTCTGGCTGGGCGCACACCGCAGCGTGAGCAACGGCCTGCTGGTGTCGACGCACGCCCGCCGGCCCGACGCGGTGCTGCGGGCGCTGCTGGACCACGCGCACGGGCTGGCGGCCGAACGCCGGCTGGCGGGAGTCGTCATGCCCTACGTTCCGGCGCCGGCCGCCGACGAGCTCGCCTCCTCGCACCCCGAGGCGTACGCGCTGCTGCACTCGGCCGACGCCGAGATGGAGGTGCCGCCCGGCGGGCTCGGCGAATGGCTGGAAGGGCTCAGCAGGAAGGATCGGCTCAAGCGCCGGGCCGAGCTGCGGAAATTCCACGCCGCGGGCAACACCGTGACCTGGGTTCCGGTGGACGACCCCGTCGCCGGTGACGCGGCGCGGCTGATCGCCCAGAACCGCAGTCGTTACGGCAGCGACCAGGGGGCCGACTGGATGCACCGCTCCTTCGACGCGCAACGGCGCAGCGGCGTCCTGGATCAGGCCATCGCCGGTGTCTGCCGCCGCGACGGCCGCACCATCGCCGTGCTGGTGTGCTACGGCTTCCGAGGACATCTGTACGCCCGCTACTTCGGCTTCGACTATGCCGCGGCTCGCCCGGCATCGGAATATCACGTGCTGGTCTATTCCCTGGCACTGGATTTCGCCGCCCAGCACGAATTCCACCATTACCACCTGTCCACCTCCGCCCTGGACATCAAGGCCCGCCGGGGCGCGGTGCTCACTCCGCAGGCGGCGGTCGTGGCACCCACGGAAAACGAGTGGCCGCCGGAAAAGGCGGTGGAAACGCACAACGAGCGGTACGCGACCACATTCTGGCGGCGCTTCCAGCACCGCCGCGACGCCATCAGTTCGCACTGGAACCGCTGGTTCCCACGCCGCCGCCCACGCGACAAGTGATGAAGAGGAGACGAACGATGCTGCATCTGGTCTATCGCCTGAGGCTGACCCAGAAGGCCAACAGCGACATGCGCGCGTTCTGGGAGTGGGCCGGGCAACGCCAAACCTGGTTCTACTCGGGGCTCGACATGGTCGAGGACACCAAGTGGTACGTCTGCACCGTCGGCCCCGAAGTCCACAGCCTGGAGCATTTCGTCACCTTCGCCGACGAGTCGGCCTGGGGACGTTACCGGCAGGAGGTCGCCCGCCGCGGACAGGATCCGGCCTGGGAGCGCCGGCGGACCAGCCAGGAGGAATGGTGGGAGCTACTGGAGGCCCGCCTGCTGAACGATCCCCCCGCGACCATGTCGGCCGGCGGAGGCGAATGACCATGACCGACCGCGAAACGCTCATCGAACGCAGCACCTACCTGCTCGACAACGCACGCTTCGTCACCCTGGCCACCCAGGGCCCGAAAGGTCCCTGGGCCTCCACCGTGAACTTCGTACCGCTCCGCTCGCCGCTGCGGCTGCTGTGGTATTCGCTGCGCGACGCCCGGCATTCGCGGTTCCTGTCCGCCCACCCGGACACCGCCGCCTCGTTGTTCATGACCGGCCTGCCCGGTTTCGGCCTGGACGGCGCCCAGCTCACCGGGGAGGCACACGAGGTGGGCGACGGCGACCTGGCGGAATGCCATCGGCTCTACTACGAACTGAACTTCCCCGACGAGACGGTGCGCCGGGAATGGCTGCTGCCCACGTCCGAGTTCAGCGGTGACGGGCCCCGGCGTTTCTACGTCATGGACGTCCGGCAGTGGTGGCTGCTCGACATCGACCGGTGGTTGCAGGACAAGCACGACCAGCGGATCGAGGTGCCTCTCGACGCCCTGAACGGCTGACTCCGGCTACTTCCCGCAGTCGAGGATGGCCGCGTGCGGCACGCTGAGATATTTCTGGAAGAACTCCTCGCCGAATTCCGCCACGCCCGCCTGGCTCACCTGATGATTCCGCCATTCCACGGTCGAGAAGCCCGCCGCCTTGAGGACGTCTTCCAGGGTTTCGCCGGTCCAGTAGCGGGCGGTCACGGTCACGTCATGAGCGCCGAACCGCAAATCGAGAGTGACCGGGGCGGCATCCTCCCGGGGGTGTTCCGAATGCAGCCGGAAGCCGTAGGAGGCATAGTATTCGGGATCGCCGTGGTAGTCCGGGTGCACCGGCAGGGTCACGAACCGCCCTCCCGGCCGCAGCGCCTCGGCGGCCGTCCGGCACAATTCCAGCAATTCGCCTGTGGTCGTGGCGTAGGGAAGCACATATACACCGAGTACGAGGTCGAACGCGCCGTGCATTTCGGCGGGTAAAGCCCCGGCCACGTATTCGATGCCGAGCGGCTCGGCCCGCTCCCTGCTCCGGGCGTACTCCAGCATTCCCTCGGCCTCATCAAGGCCGACCACCCGGCGGGCGCCCTGCCGAGCGAGTCGCCGGCAGTAGACCCCTGATCCGGAGCCGATGTCGAGCACATCGCGGTCCGACAGGTCGCCGATCAGCGCCAGAACCGTCGGAATCTCCAGATCCTTTCGCCACGGCAGCAGGGCCATGTCCTCATAAAGCGCAGCGAGTTCCTCGAACTGGCTCATACGACCCGGTCTACATTTCAGGTGCGCGGCCGTCAATCTCCGTGCCGGGCGCGGGCACTTGAGGTCATGCGTGTCCGAATCGAGGGGATACGCGGCATACTGGGGTGTTGGGCTCGTTTCAGGTGTCCCCTCCACGGGCGGTGAGGAGCATGACTCTCGGGCATCGCCAACGCTGGCCGCTGACCGGCGATCTTGCCCTTCTCCGAGAGCGGGTCGAGCTGTTCGGCATGGCTCACGGCCTGCGGGGCGACGCGCTCCAGGACCTGGTGATCACCGTCAACGAGGCCGCGTCCAACGCTCTCGAACATGGTGGATCGACGGGGACGGCCACGTTGGTGGAAGACGGCACCGGCGTACAGGTCGAGATCGTCGACTCGGGCGGCACCCTGGAGCCGTACCACCTTGATCGCGCGCCGGATCCCCGCGCCATCCGCGGCATGGGTCTGTGGATCATCCAGCGCATCTGCCGCGACGTCACGGTCGATCATCCGGGCGGACAGTCCCGGTTGCGCTTCCGCGTGTCCTCCGGCGTCGCCTCCGGGGACAAGGGAGACGCCATGCCGGGTTCCGCCGCCGAACCCCTCCTCTGAGAAGCCTCGATTAGGGATTCCCCTCGGCCCGACCCTGACGCGAGCCATCGGGCCGCCCGCATAACCTCCCCGGGAGTGACCCGAGGAGGTCGATCATGCTCACGTCTCGAATCTCAGGTTGCACGGCCGTTACGCTGCTGTTCCTGACCCACCTGACGGCGCCCGCCGCCGCCCGATCGTCTGCGACCGGCGTCGCACATTCGGCGGTGATCGGCGTCGCACAATCGTCGGCGACCGGCGTCGCACAATCGTCGGCGACCGGCGTCGCACACTCGTCGGCGCCCGCTGTCGCACATTCGGCGGCGATCGACGTCGTACGCGTGTCGGCGCACACGGCGAAGAACTCGGCGAGCGAGAAGAAGAAACGCGCGACGTGCCCGCGCGGCAAGCGGGTGGTCAGCGGCGGAGCGTCCATAGAGGACGGCGCCAGTGGGCAGGCGCCGGGCGCCCGGGCCCGGGTCGTGCTCACCAGGCTCCAGCCGCTGCCGGCGAGCGGCAACAACGGCCGGTCGTCGTTCGAGGCCGCGGCGCACGAGGCCGGCGGCGGCTTCCCGGGTGCGTGGCGGCTGCGCGTGTACGCGGTGTGCGCCGATCCGCTGCCCGGCCTGACGTACCGGCAGGCCTCCGCGCCGGTCGCCTCGGCGTTCACCACCGCCGAGACGGTGTTCTGCCCGGCGGGCAAGGTGGTGCTCGGCGGGGGCGGCCGCGTCGACGGCGGCAGGGGTCAGGTCGCGCTGACCGAGCACGGGCTGCAGATCGGCGACGCGTTCGCCACCGCGTACGAGGACGAGAACGGATTCGCCGGCCGCTGGAAGCTGACCGCGTACGCCATCTGCGCCGATCCGCCGCCCGGCCACAACATGCAGAACGCGAACCAGCTCCTGGGGAACTCGGCCAGCTCGAAGACGGCGGTGGTGGCCTGCCAGGATCCGGCCCAGCGCGTGCTCGGCGCCGGCATAGGCAACGGTGGCAAGCAGAACCAGGTGGTCCCCACGGCGCTCATCCCGCACGCCGACCAGACGAAGGCGACCGGCATCGCCACGGAGGACGAGACGGGCTTCGCCGACCCCTGGGACCTCGACATGTTCCTCATCTGCGTCGACTGACCCTGGTGCCGGTCTTGAGATGACTCAGTCGGCGCGGAACGCGTCGGCCGGGTAGACCCCGAGGATCTTCACGTCGGTGGTGAAGAACGCCAGCTCCTCCAGCGCGTTCTTCAGCCCGGGGTCCTCAGGGTGCCCGTCGACCTCGGCGAGGAACTGGGTGGCGGCGAAGTGGCCGCCGACCATGTAGCTCTCCAGCTTGGTCATGTTGATGCCGTTGGTCGCGAACCCGCCGAGCGCCTTGTAGAGCGCCGCCGGCAGGTTGCGGACGTTGAAGACGAACGAGGTGACCACCGGGCCCTCGCCGCGCGGCGCCTGGACGAAGTCTGGACTGAGCACCACGAACCGGGTGGTGTTGTGCTCCTCGTCCTCGACGTCGCGCGCGAGGATGCGCAGGCCGTAGATCTCCGCCGCGAGCGGCGGCGCGATCGCGGCCTGGGTCGGGTCGTTCGCCTCGGCCACCTCGCGCGCGGCGCCGGCGGTGTCACCGGCGATCACCGGCACCAGGTTGTGCTCGCGGATGATCCGGCGGCACTGGCCGAGGGCGTGTACGTGACTGTGCACGGCCTTGATCGTGTCCAGGGTCGCACCCGGCGGCGCCATCAGGTTGAACTGGATGCGCAGGAAGTGCTCGCCGATGATGTGCAGGTCGGAGGTCGGCAGGAAGTGGTGGATGTCGGCGACCCGGCCGGCGATCGAGTTGTCGATCGGGATCATCGCCAGCTCGGCCTCGCCGTTCTCCACCGTCGCGAACACGTCCTCGAAGGACGCGCACGGCACCGACCGCCAGTCGGGGTAGTGGCGCTTGCACACCATGTGGGAGTTGGAGCCGGGCTCGCCCTGGTAGGCGATACGTCGTGCGGTCACACCAGCATTTTCCCACGCGGCCGGGTCACGGCCGGCCACCTGTGAATCTACTTTGTAAAGGCGCCCGGCAGGTCCTGATTTACGAGGTGCGCCATGATTTGACCAACATTTTGACACCGAGTATGTCCAGCTTTGACTTAGTCTTTGGTGGCATATGAACCACGCACCAAAGAACAGACCCGTTGCACTGACAGCCGTTGCCCTGGCGTTTGCGCTGGTGGCGGCCTCTCCGGGGCCCGCCCTCGCGAACCAGGCGCACGCCCGGCCCGTACAGACCGTGGCCGGGGTCCAGGCCCCGACCAAGGCGCTGGCCACCGCGAACCGCCTTTACAAGACCGGCCGTCTCACCGACGTGAACTGCTCGCCCGGCAGCCTGCCGGCCGGGAGCACGAACGCGTACCGGCGCTATTTGACGCGCGTGACCTCCTGCCTGAACGAGGCGTGGGGCGCGCAGTTCCGCAAGGCGAAGATGCCCTTCGCCAAGCCGCGGCTGCGCATCATCACCCGCAAGGTGAACACCGCCTGCGGCAGGTGGAGCACCGGCGCCGAGGGCTACTACTGCTCGGCCGACCGCACGATGTACATGCTGATCGGCAAGAAGCAGCTCCGCAGACCGTTCCCGCCGGGCATCACGCGGCTGGTCGCCCATGAGTACGGCCACCATGTCCAGCAGGTCTCGAAGATCTGGACCTACTACTGGGCGGCCGGCTCCAGGGCCGGCAAGGCTCAGAGGTTGCGGCTCTCCCGCAACTCCGAACTGCAGGCCGAGTGCTTCTCCGCCAATTTCATGTCGACGATGCGAGGCGGATCGGTCTTCACGGAGGCGGAGTGGCTTTCCATGGTGAAATGGTTCAGGGAATTCGGTGCCGAGGTCTGGCCGCAGAACGACCATGGCAAGGGTCCCACGCAGGCGGCCTGGATGACGCGCGGGTTCACCAGCGGCGCTCCCGGGTCGTGCAACACCTGGGCCGCGTCTCCTCGTAGCACCACCTGATTCACGACGCCCGAACCCCCCGCTTGCCCAAGGCGCGAGCGCGGGGTTCGGCGTCCGGCAATGCTCGCTCGGCCTATTCGACCGTCGGGTCGAGCACGAACACGGGGATCTGCCTGTCGGTCTTCTCCTGGTATTCGGCGTAGGGCGGGTAGGCCGCGACGGCCCGCTCCCACCATTCGGCCCGCTCGGCGCCCTCGACCTCGCGTGCGACGTAGTGCTTCGTCACGGTGCCGTCCTGCAAGGGGAACTCGGGGTGCGCCTTGATGTTGTGGTACCAGGTGGGGTGCTCGGGGGCGCCGCCCTTGGAAGCGACGACGGCGTAGGCGCCGTCGTGCTCCACCCGCATCACGGGGGTGTAGCGCAGCTTGCCGGTCTTGGCGCCGCGCAGCGTGAGGAGCACGACCGGCGATCCGAGGATCTCGATGCCTTCGGTGGTGCCGGTTTCGAGGATCTTCTGCGTCTGGTCGCGCACCCATTCCCTGGGGCTGAGCTCTACGGTCTCGTCTGCCATGCCGACGACAACACTGCCCGCACCGCCTCGATTCCCGGTGTCGGAGGGCGTTCCGGCGCTTCGAAAGGCCGCTGCGCATCCGTCAGATCTCCACGCGCCGCGTCCATATTTCTATTTGGTGTCGAACCGGACACGGTGAGTCCGCGTATCTCGTCATAACGACGGCCACGACTCCCTTGCGGATGCGGCCTGACGGCTTTTCGGGCCGGCCCGCATTCGCAGACGCAGAGAGGTGTTGGATGAGACATCTGCATGGCTCCCGTACTCGCAGAAGGACGGCGGGGATGCTCACGGCCCTCGCCGTCTTGAGCGGCGGCCTCACTGCCGGCGCCGCCGACGCGGCGGCGAACGGGGCATCGGGTACGGCCTTAGCACCGGCCATCTCCTGCCCAGCCGTGGAGAACAGGGTGGGTCAGGTTCCCGATCGTGCTCAGGCGGAGGTGGAGCGAAATCTGCAGCAGTTGGAGACCCAGATCGCCGAGGCGAATCGGCGGCTGGCTACCTCTGCGGGGCAGGGTGGGCCCAACTTTGTGCAGAACGCGATTCTTGGGCCGCTGAGGGACAAACGAGCGGCCGCGCTGCAACGGATCCAGATCGCCTTCCAGCGGGCCGGCGCCCAGGCCCCGAACGGCCTGAACGGTCTGGCCACCTGCACGGTGCAGGATGACGGCACGGGAAACGATGACGGCACCGGTCAGGACGACCCCACCGGTAACGACAACGGCGGCCAGGACAATGGTGGCCAGGATGACGGCACCGGCAACAACGACGGCACCGGTAACAACGACGGCACCGGTAACAATGACGGCACCGGCCAGGACAACGGCGGCCAGGGCGACGGCACCGGGAACGACGACGGCACCGGCCAGGACAATGGCGGTCAGGACGACCCCACCGGCAACGACAATGGCGGCCAGGACAACGGCGGCCAGGACGACGGCACGGGCAACGACGACGGCGCTCAGGACAACGGCGGCCAGGGCAATGACGACGGTCAGGGCAATGACGGTCAGCCCGATGGCGGTCAGACCGGGGCCGTAGGCCAGATCAACTGCCCCACTGTGGCGGGCCGGCTGGGTCAGATTCCCGCTCGCGCCCAGGCCGAGGTGCGGCGGAACATGCAGTTGCTGGAGACCCAGATCGCCGAGGCCAATCGACGACTGGACAGCTCGGCGAGCCAGGGCGGTGCGAACTTCGTACAGAACGCGATCCTCGGCCCGTTGAAGAACAAGCGGGAAGCGACCCTGGAGCGGATCGCGATCGCCTTCCAGCGCGCCGGTGCCCAGGCCCCGGCCGGGCTGCAGACCCTGGCGACCTGTGAGCGCCGGAACCCGGGAGGCGGGAACAACAACGGAGGTAACAACGGCGGCAATGGCGGTAACGGAGGTCAGGCCAGGGGTCCCGTAGCGGCGGACTTCGTCGACATCCGCTCGGTGCGGCCGAACGTGAACACGCCCCGTTCGCAGGGCAACGGCTCCAGGGGAACCTTCAGCGTCGACTGCGGGCGTAACGAGCAGCGGATCTTCAACTCCGACAACGTCATCGTGGCCCCCGGCGTGTCCAACGGCGCGCAGCACACGCACGACTACGTGGGCAACGAGTCCACCAACAACCAGTCCACCAACGAGAGCCTGCTGGCGGCCGGTACCACCTGCCGTAACGGTGACAAGTCCACGCACTACTGGCCCGTGCTGAGGGCGCTCGGCCAGCGGGAGTTCGACGCCAACCGGAGGGGTGGCGGTCTCGACCTGAACGTCGGCAAGATCCTGACCCCGGCGCAGGTGCAGATCACCTTCAAGGGCAACCCGACCTCCAAGGTGGTGGCGGCTCCGCAGTTCCTCCGCATCATCACCGGTAACGCCCGAGTCGGTGGCGCCGACCCCAACGCCGGGTGGACCTGCACCGGGTTCGAGAATCGCGAGCTGACCGACAAGTATCCGCTCTGCCCGCGAGGCAGCAGGGTCGTACGGGTCTTCAATTTCCAGAGCTGCTGGGACGGTCAGAACATCGACAGCGCCAACCACCGGACGCATGTCACCTTCCCTCAGGCCGACGGTAGTTGCCCGCAGGGCTTCCAGGCCATTCCGGCGCTTGAGCACCGGCTCGTCTACAACGTGCCGCAGGGGCCCAACTACGCCGTGGACGGTTTCCCCGAGGAGTTGCACAAACCGATCACCGACCACAGCGACTTCATCAGCCTGATGAACGAGGAGCAGATGCAGCAGGTGGTCGACTGCATCAACAGCGGCAGACGCTGTCGCTGACCCCGCAGGTATCAAGCAGTAGGGGTCCGGTGTGGCCAGGCGGCTGGCCACACCGGGCCTCATCGCCGTATCAGCCATGAGAAAGGGCAAGACCGTGACTGGCTTCTCCCGCCCGCTGCGCGCCTCGGCGCCTGTGACCGGTGTCGTCCTGTCGTTGCTGGCCATCGCCTCGGCGCTCATGCTCACCGGAGGCGGTGTGCAGGATGACGGGCCCAAGACCGCCGGCGGGATTTCACGGACGTACACCGTCGAGCAGCTGGCGGCCACCATCGGCTGCACCGCCGAGATCACCCTCAAGGCCATGGACTATCGGAAGGGGGAGTGCACCACCGACGGGATCCCTTATGTGTTCCTCGATTTCCAGACGTCGACAGGGCAGCGTGAGTGGCTCGACTACGCCGAGATGTACGGGGGTCTCTATCTCGTCGGTGACCGGTGGGCGCTGTCGGCCAAGTCCAAGTCCTTCATGCAGGAACTGAGCGGGAAAGTCGGCGGCAAGGTCGAAGAGCACTGATCATCACCTGCCGGTGAGGCCGATAGGGTGATCGCGTGAGACTGACGCATTTCGGGCACGCCTGTGTGCGTGTCCAGGACGGCGACCGGGTGCTGGTGATCGATCCGGGCACCTTCTCCGACGCGGAGGCGGCGCTGTCCGGGGCCACGGCCGTGCTCGTCACCCATGAGCATCCCGACCATGTCGACGTCGAGGCGCTCAAGGCCGCCCGGGCGGCCGATCCCGGGCTGACCGTTCACACCCATGCGGCTCTGGCGGCCGAGCTCGGCGGGGGAGCGGTCGCCGCGGGCGAGACCTTCACCGCCGCCGGCTTCACCGTGAAGGCCGTGGGCGGTGTGCACGCCGAGGTCATCGACGGGCTGCCCGGCTGCCCGAACCTCGGGTTCATCGTGGACGGCCTCTATCACCCTGGAGACTCGCTCTTCGTCCCCGCCGACGAGGTCGGCACCCTGCTGGTCCCGGCGGCCGGCCCCTGGGTGAAGATCAGCGAGTCCATCACCTTCGTCCGGGACGTACGGCCGGCCCGCGCGTTCCCGATCCATGACGTCCAGCTCAGCAAGGTCGGCCTGGAATACTTCGACGCCTGGCTTGAGGAGGAGACCGACTACGCCCGCCTCCCGGCAGGCGAATCAGTCGATCTCTGACCGCTTCCGGCGAAGCCGACCGCCGCCACGCCTACGCGGAGCGGACGGTCTCTGGCCAGGGGTTGAGCGCGGTGCGCAGTCCCGGCTCACCCATTCGCGCGACGCCTCCATGCGCCCCAGACGAGATGCGCAGCCAGGCGGCGATGTTGCCGGTCGCTCAGGCCCTCGGCGGTCAACGTAAGCGGCGCCCAGGCCGTCAGCCGGCCCCGCCGCCTCCACCGTCCACGTGGAGCTGGACGCGTCCGGTGTGGATACCGGCAACCCGCAGCGTGACGGCCACCTGCGCACCGGCGACTTCCTGGACGTGGAGATCCACCCGCACATCACCTTCACCAGCACCGGCGTCAAGCACGTCGGCGACGCCGCCTTCGAGGTGACCGGCCTGCTGACCATCTGCGGCGTCACCCGCGAGATCACCATCCCGCTCGAGTTCGACGTGTCCGCCATCAAGAACGCCTGACATACTCGCCCGGCACCATGCTCTTCCCCCGCACGGTCACCACCCGGACGATGAGCACGACCGCGACACCAACGCCCACCAGCGGCGTCATCGTGACACCTCGTCCCGGTAGCCGCCGGCCTGCCGGTTGAACAGCCGCGCGTACGTGCCGTCATCGGCCAGCAGCCCGGCGTGTGTGCCCTCCTCGGCGACGACGCCGTCCGACAGCACCACGATCCGGTCGGCGTCACGCACCGTGCCCAGCCGGTGGGAGACGACCACGCTGGTACGCCCGGACCGCAACCGCGCGAGCCGCCGGTGCGCCTCGTACTCGGCCTCGGGATCCAGCCCCGCGCTGGGCTCATCGAAGATCATCAGATCGCGGTCGTGGCGCAGGAACGCCCTGGCGAGGGCCAGCCGCTGCCACTGCCCGCCGGAGAGCAGCACACCGTCCTCCTCCTCGGAGGAGTCGGGGGAGAACGACCGGCTCAGCAGCGTGCGATAGCCGTGCGGGAAGGCCGCGACGACGTCGTGGACACCGGCCTCGCGCGCCGCCCCCTCGATCCGCGCCTGGTCGTCGGCGGCGGACAGGTCGCCCACGGCGATGTTGTCGGCGGCCGTCAGCTCGTACGACACGAAGTCCTGGAACACGGCGCCGATCCGGGCGCGCAGCGTCTCCGCGGGCACGTCGCGCAGGTCGACGCCGTCCCAGAGGATCGTGCCCCGGGTGGGATCGTAGAACCGGCACAGCAGCTTGACCAGCGTGCTCTTGCCGGCGCCGTTGTGGCCGATCAACGCGACCGTCTCCCCGTACGGGATGAGCAGATCGACGCCGCGCAGGATCCACGGGTGGCCGGCGCTGTAGCGGAACCAGACGTCGCGCAGCTCGATGCCCCGGCGCAGCGGCGGCAGCGACCTGGGGCGGGCCGGGACCGGCAGGTCGGGCCCGGCGGTCACGACGGTGACGTGGTGGTGGAAGGTCAGCAGGTGCTCGTACGCCATCACCCCGGCCGACACCGTGCCGTTCAGCGCCGCCTGCACACCGGCCACCGCGGCCACGAACATCGCCACATCCCCGACGCCGAGCAGCCCCTGCCCGGCCGCGAGGATCCCCCAGATCAGGCCCGCCCCGGCCACGACCGCCGAGACGCCCGACAGGCTCGCGTGAACGCGGAACTCCCGCCCGTCCAGCCGGCGGCGGGCGGCGTTCGCGGTACGCAGCTCGGCCAGCATGCGCAGACGCAGGAAGGCGCCCAGGTCGAACAGGCGGATCTCCTTGGCGGCGTTCGCCGTGGCCATCAGCTCCGCGTAGAACATCTCGCGGCGCTCGGCCGGTCCGATCCGCCACAGCATCGCGTTGCGCTGCCGCGACATCCGCAGCTCGATGAGCAGCGCCGGCAGCGCCGACAGCACGACCAGGACGGTGAACGTGAGGTTGATCAGCGCCAGGGACCCGACGAAGCCGGCGGCGGTCACCGCGCCGCGGGCGGCCGACAGCGTGGCGTCCACGAGTCTGCCGGGGTTGCTCGCGCTCTGCTGGGCCAGCCGCAGCCGGTCGAGGAACGCCGGGCTCTCGAACCGGGCCAGACCCGTGAACCGGGACACCGCGGCGAACAGTTCGTCCTTCGCGCGCAGCGCCGTCCGTCGGTCCACCTCGGCACGCAGATAGTCCCCGGCATGCGCCGCCGCCGCGGCGGCCGTGGTGACGACGGCGATGGCGACCGCGAGGGCGAGCAGCGTACCGGTCCGCCGCCCCGCGATCCCGTCCAGCACCCCCTTGGTCAGCCAGGCCACGGCGATCGGCGTGACCGAGGCCACCAGCGTGATCCCGAGATAGCCGAGGACGTGGACCGGGGCCGAGCGCCACACCAGCACGGCGGCGCGCACCGCGCTGCGCCCGAGCCCATCCGGTGCCGGTTCGGTCACGCCGGCGCCCCGGCCGGCAGCCGGGAGATCTCGGGCGCGGCCGCCAGCAGCGTCCCGCCCGCCGCCACTTCGAGGAACGTCGGGTACGACCGCACACGGAACGCGGCGCTCACCGCGCCGTCCACGACCACCTGCGCCACGGGCCGCAGCGTGGCGATCATGTCCGCGGAGTCGCCCGACCGGTTGTCGACCACCGCCAGCACCCGGGACCGGTCCTGGCCCGCCGCCCACGAGACGAACGCGGGCAGCTTCTCGTGGCAGCCGCCGCAGTCGGGCGACATGAACGCGAGCACCGTCCCCTCCGGCAGGGAGTCCCGGGTGAGCCGGTCGCCGTCGGCGGTCGTCACCTCGAAGTCGCCGGCGACGTCGCCCACGCCCAGGTCCCTGCCCGCCGCGGGAGGGCCGCCCATCAGGTCGATGGTCTCGTACAGGACGTCCAGCAGCTTGGTGTGCTCACGGAGCCGCCGGACCACGCCGAGCGTCAGCACCATGTTCACCACGCACAAGGCGCCGACGAGTGCCACGATGGCGATCAAAAAGGACATGGGACACCTCCGTGTCGGAGGTGCCCGGCCGGCGCACCGGCCGGGCACCCGGTCATGAGCAGTAGATGTAGGTCTGGCAGGAGCCGCACGTCTTGCCGGTGGGGCGGTAGCAGCAGTACCTGCCGGCGTTGATCGGACCGCAGCACTCCCAGCCGCAGTCGGCCGCCCGGGCCTCGGTGTGCGGCGCGACGAGCTCGAGGAACCGGTCGGCCATCCTGGTCATGAGGCGCATGAAACCTGCCTTTCTGGTGCACGGACGGGCCCGTGCCCGCCGCACGTCGCAGCCTGGGGCAGAGGTTTCAGCGATTTCTCAACGAAGTCTTAACGGCCTCAGAGGTGAGCGGAGACGCGGGCGCGTACCTTGTCGGCGCGGGGGTCGCCGACGGCGCCGTAGAGCTCCGCCGCCTGCTTCCACACGGTGACGGCCGCCGCGACGTCGTCCGCCCGCAGGTGCGTCTCGCCCAGGCGGACCAGGGTGTCGGCGGCGGCGTGCAGGTCGTCGTCGGCCCGCAGCAGCTCCGCCGCCCGCTCGAAGCCGGCCACCGCGCCCGGGAGGTCGCCCTTGAGATTCAGTACGTGGGCGATGCTGTCCCAGGTCAACCCCTCGCCCTGGGCGTAGCCGGCGTCGGCCAGGATGCGCTGCGCCCGCCGGCAGTCGGCCAGCGCCTCGTCGTACGCGCCGGACTCTGCCCGCAGCCAGCCCGCGTTGTTCAGCGCCCGCGCCTCCCCGACGATGTCGCCGGCCTGCCGGAACAGCTCCAGCGCGCGCAGCGTGTGGCCCAGGGGCACGGCGGGCCCGTTCTCGCTCGGCACGATGCTCAGCCCGAGGTGGACGTGCGCCTCCAGGCCCGGCTCGCCGAGCTCGCGGTGCAGCTCGGCGGCCCGCTCGAAGTGCTCGACCGCCTCGCGGTGGCGGCCGAGGCGGAGCTGGGCTCGGGCGATGCTGTTGTGGCAGCGGGCCCGGGCCAGCCTGTCGCCGAGCCGCCGGGCGGCCTCCAGCGCCACCTCGTTCCCGCGCAGGGTCTCCTCCCACAGGCCGCGGCGCTGCATGAACTCGGCGAACGCCCACGTGAGCCGCCATACGTGCCCGTCCAGGCCGGCCTCGACCGCCTCCGCGAGCAGCGTGGGCAGGACGGCGGCCTCGTCGGCGTACCAGCGCAGGGCCTCGGCCTGACCGGCGAACCGCTCCACGGACGTCCCCCGGGCCGGCGGGTCCAGCGTCAGGCTGTCGCGGTGCGGGTAGCACAGGTCGTTGGCGGCGCACGCCGTGTGCACGTAGTAGTCCAGCAGGCGCCGCGTCGCCGTACGCCGTACCGACCGGCTGTCGGTGGCACGGGCCTGCTCGGCGGCGTACACGCGAAGCAGGTCGTGGATGCGCAGGTCGCCAGGCCCGCGGAGCTCCGCCAGGTTGGCGTGTTCGAGTCGCGTGGCCAGCTCCCGCGTGCGGTCCGCCGGCAGCGCGGCCAGGCTCGCCGCCGCGAGCAGCGGCAGGTGCGGGCCCGGATGCCGCCCGAGGCGCCGGAACAGCCGGGCCACGGGCGCGGGCAGGCTCTCATACGAGCGCCCGAACACGCGCCGCAGGTCGATCGCGGGGTCGCTGTGGGCGAACGGCTCCAGATCCGCGCCGGCCCGTTCGAGATCGGCGGCGACCTCGGCCAGCGGCAGGTCGGTACGCTGCGCCAGCCGCGCCGCGACGATCGCCAGCGCCAGCGGTAGCCTGCCGCAGCGCCGGACGATCAGCGCGGCGGCCTCGGGCTCCACCGCCGGCCGCTGCTCGCCCAGCCACGCCGCCAGCAGCCGGTACGCGTCAGCGCCGGGCAGGACGTCCAGCCGCAGCAGGTGCGCGCCCTCGGTCACCGCGAGCCCGGACAGCTCGGCCCGGCTGGTGACCAGCGTCAGGCTGCCCGGCGCGGTGGCCAGCAGCGGGCGGACCTGCTCGGCGTCACGGGCGTCGTCGAGCACGACGAGGACCCGCCGGCAGGCCAGCAGGCTGCGGTAGAGGCCGATCTGCGCCGCCTGCCCCGACGGCATCCGAGCCTCCGGTACGCCGAGCGCGCTGAGGAACCCGGGCAGGATCGTCGCCGCGTCGGCCGTGCCCAGGTCGGCGTACAACTGCCCGTCGGGGAACCGGTCGCGGTACAGGTGGGCCCAGCGCAGCGCGAGCGACGACTTGCCCACCCCGGGCGGCCCGGAGATCGCGCACGCGACCGCCTGCCGCCTGCCGATCATCGCCTCCAGGCGTTCGAGCTCCGCCTCCCGCCCGACGAAGCACCGCAGAGGCATCGGGAGCTGCGCGGGAACCGGGCGGGCGGTCTCGGTGACGTCGCCGGAGCGCAGTAGCGTCTGATGAACACGCCGCAGCGACGCCCCCGGCTCGACACCCAGCTCCTCGGCCAGCGTGTGCCGTACGCGGGCGAAGCGCGCCAGCGCCTCGGCGGTCCGGCCGCACGCGTGCAGCGCCTCGATCAGCGCCGCCGCCACCAGCTCGTCCAGCGGGTACTCCTCGGCCAGCGGCGACAGCGCGGTCACCGCCGCCGCGGCGTCGCGGCCGGTCATCGCCCGCGCCCAGCGCAGCAGGATCTCCTTGCGCTCGTCACGCAGGCGGTGGCCGGCCCGTTCCACCCAGGCGCCCGGGAGCCCGGTGAGCGGGTCGCCGCGCCAAAGGGCCAGGGCCTCGCCGAGCAGCGGCACCGGATCTGGCGCGGCCGCCGCCCGGCCGGCCAGGCCGCGGAAGCGCGCCACGTCCACGGCCGACTCGTCGACGTCGAGCAGGTAGCCGCCGAGCCGGCGGACGACGGCGCCCTCGTCGGCCAGCACGTCGCGCCGGATGCGTGTGATGATCGTGTACAGGGTGCGCCGGGCGCCCGCCGGAACCGCCTCGCCCCAGACGCGGGCGAGCAGCGACTCGACCGGCACCACCCGGCCGGCCTCCCACGCGAGCGCGGCGAGCGCGAGTGCCACCTGCGGTGGCCGCACGGGCCGGGTCTGCCCCGAGTGCTCCACCTCGACCGGTCCGAGTAGCCGAATCAGCACGCCGCCCCACCCTTTGCCCGTAGATCTTCGAGGGTAACGAGATCATCCGCTTGGCCGGGCGCTCTTGCCGGAATCGCCCGGTGATGGCTAGGTTGCGCTGGTGCAGTACGTCGATGTGGCCGGCCGGGCGCTGCTGATCACCGTGTTCGCCCTCGCCCTGGTCAGCAAGGTCTCCAGCCGTGCGGCCTGGAGCGCGTTCGTCCGGTCGACCAGGTCCATGAGGGTGGTCGGTGACGGGCTGGCGCCCGCGGCCGCGGTGGCGACGGCGGCGGCCGAGGCGGGCGTCATCGTCCTGGCCGCCGTTCCCGTGCGATGGGCCGGGTCGGCGGCGTTCGTGCTGGCGACCGGCCTGCTCGGCTGCCTCACCGTCGCCGTCGTGCTGGTCGTCCGGAGGGGCGCCCAGGTTCCGTGCCGCTGCTTCGGGGCCACCGAGACGCCCATGGGCACGCCGCACGTGGTCCGCAACCTGCTCCTCGTCGCCACGGCCCTGCTCGGGCTGGCCGGGTCGCTCGTCGGCGGCTCCTTCGACCCGGCCCTCACCGTGGTGATCGCCCTGTTCGGCGCCGTCCTGGGCCTCCTCATGGCCCGATGGGACGACCTCGTCTCGCTGTTCGCCGGATGAAAGGCTCCTTCACCCGGCGAACGTGAGAGGTCGGCCGGCGGCGTACGCGCGCAGGACGGCCTGCTTGACGGTCGTCCCCGGCGCGTCCAACCTTCAGCTGATACGAGTGAGCCATGACCGATTTCCTGACACCGCAACACCTCGCCCAGCGCACCTCCGCCGCAGTCAACGCGGCCGTCGGCGCGGGACGCGACCTCGGGCTCGCCGTGACCGATGCCACGGTGCTCCATGACGTCTTCTCGGTCGTCGTCCACCTTGCGCCCTCGCCGGTCGTGGCCCGGATCCCCACCGTCCTGCCGCCCAGCGAAGACCTCGCGTCCCTCGCCCGCCGCCAGCGGACGGAACTGGACCTGACGAGCTGGCTCGCCGCCCAGGGCACCCCCGTGATCCCGCCCAGCCCGCTCGTGCCACGGGAACCCGTTCAGCGTGGTGCGTTCTCGATGACGTTCTGGCAGTTCGTCGAGGAGGACCGCGGCAAGGAGCCCGACTACGTGGCCAACTCCGAAAGCGTCGCCGACCTGCACGCCGCGATGCGCGCGTACCCGGGCCGGCTGTCGTTTCTGTCCGCGGCCGACCCGCGGTTCATCGCGGAGAGCCACACCCTGCTCGAAAGGAGCCCCGACCTCATCGGCGCGGCCGACCTGGACCGCGCCCGCCGCGAGTGGCGGATCCTGGAGCCTCTCGTACGCTCACGCGCGGCATTCGAGGAAAGGTTCCCGGGGATCGGCCTGCAGCCCATCCACGGCGACTCCCCGCCCGCCAACATCTTCTCCGGCGTGCACGGCGACCTCTACTCCGACTTCGAGCTGGCCACGCTGGGCCCCGTCGAATGGGACCTGGCCGCTCTCGGGCCCGAGTACGAATCCGCCTACAACCGTGGTGCGCGGCGCAACGGCACCCGGCCGTTGGACGAGGACGTCCTGGGCTTCGTCAACGCCGTCGGGATGCTGCGGGCCATCGCCGCCCTCGCGCTCGTGCCGCAGCTGCCCGTGCTGGTGGACTACCTCAAACCGGCCGTCGAACAGTGGCGGACGATGCCGTTCGCGGGCGGCATGGCCGGCTGACTCGCCGCTCAACCGGCGGGAAAACCGGGCCCGGGCTTGGCGCGGATCTCGCGGACGTCGATGGGCTGGTCGCATTCGCTGCAGACGACCACGGCGTGCATGTCGTGGTCGCACGCGGTGTGGTGGAGGATCAGCGGGGTGCCTTCCGGGCCGGTGAGCCACCGCTCGCCCCAGGCGGCCATGGCGGCGAGGATCGGGTAGACCTCCCGCCCCTTGTCGGTGAGCCGATATTCGTAGCGGGGCGGGTTGGGCTGGTATTCGACCTTGCGGAGCAGCCCTTCGTCGACCAGGCGGCCGAGGCGCCGGCTGAGAATGTTGCGGCCGGTGCCGAGGGCGGCCTGGAAGTCGTCGAAACGCCGGGTGCCGAGACAGGCCTGCCGCAGGAGCAGCAGGTTCCAGTGGTCACCGAGCACGCTGACGCTCCGGGCGATGGTGCAGGGCCAGTCGGCAGTGTCGGTGCGCCGCATGCGGACCAGGGTAGCCCAGAGGGTTGCATGTTGGAACTCAGTGTCCTAGCGTCCGTTTCATCATGGAACTCGCCCTGGCCGGCGAGACGATCGTTGGGTCGAAGGTGATGAGATGACCGGCGAGCAGACGACCGAGTGGCGTCCGACCGCGTGCATCCTGTGCGAGTGCAACTGCGGCATCGAGGTACGCCTCGGCGGCCCGGACGGGCGGACACTCGACCGCATTCGCGGTGACAAGGCCCATCCGGCGTCGCAGGGCTACACCTGCCAGAAGGCGCTGCGGCTCGACCATTACCAGAACGGCCCCCACCGGCTGACCTCCCCGATGCGCCGCCGCCCCGACGGGACGTACGAACCCGTCGGCTGGGACACCGCGATCACCGAGGTCGCGGCCGGGCTCGCCCGGGTGCGCGACACCCACGGCGGGAAGACGATCTTCTACTACGGCGGTGGCGGCCAGGGCAACCACCTCGGCGGCGGGTACGCCTCCGCCACCAGGGCCGCGCTCGGCAGCAGGTTCCGCTCCAACGCGCTGGCGCAGGAGAAGACGGGCGAGTTCTGGGTCAACGCCAAGCTGCTCGGGAACTACACCCGGGGCGACTACGAGCACGCCGAGGTGGTGGTGTTCGTCGGCAAGAACCCGTGGCAGTCCCACAGCTTCCCGCGCGCCCGTCCGACGCTGAAGGAGATCGCCCGGGATCCGGGCCGGTCGATGGTCGTGCTCGACCCGCGCACCACCGAGACCGCCGAACTGGCCGACCACCACCTCGCCCTGCGGCCCGGCACCGACGCCTGGTGCCTGGCCGCGCTCGCCGCGGTGCTGGTCCAGGAGGACCTGCTCGACCGCGACTGGCTCGCCGAGCACGCCACCGGGCTCGGCCGCGTCGAATCCCTGCTCGCCGCGGTCGACGTCGACGCCTACGCGGCGATCTGCGACCTCGACCCCGGCCTGATCCGGCGGACGGCCCGGCGCATCGCGGCCGCTTCGAGCGTCGCGGTGTACGAGGACCTGGGGGTGCAGATGAGCCTGCACTCCACGCTGTCCAGCTATCTCAACAAGCTCCTGTGGGTGCTGACGGGCAACTTCGCCAATCCCGGCGGCCACTACGTACCCACGAGCATCGTCAGCCTGGCAGGAGGCGGTGGCGGTCGCGAGCGGCGGTCGCCCGTCGCGGGGGCGCGGATCATCTCCGGCCTGGTCCCGTGCAACGTGATCGCCGAGGAGATCCTGACCGATCACCCCGGCCGGTACCGGGCGATGATCATCGAGTCCGCCAACCCGGCGCACTCACTCGCCGACAGCCCCCGGATGCGCCAGGCGATCAGGGCGCTGGAGTTCAGCGTCGTCATCGACGTCGCCATGACCGAGACCGCCCAGCTGGCCGACTACGTGCTCCCGGCGGCGTCGCAGTACGAGAAGTGGGAGGCGACGTTCTTCAACTTCGAGTTCCCGCACAACTACTTCCACCTGCGCCGGCCCCTTCTCGACCCGCTGCCCGGCACGCTGCCCGGCACGCTGCCCGAGCCGGAGATCCACGCCCGGATCGTCGAAGCGCTCGGCGCCCTCGACGCGATCGACCTCGCTCCGCTGGCCGAGGCGGCGCAGCGGAGCCGCGCCGAGTTCGGCGAGCGGTTCATGCGGCTCATGGGCGAACATCCCGAGGCCGCACCGCTGCTGAGCGTGATCCTCTACCGCACGCTGGGCCCGGCCCTGCCCGACGGCGCGGCTTCGGCGGCGCTGCTCTGGGGCGCGGCGCACCGGGCGGCGGCGCAGATCGGGCCCAGCATCGAGCGAGCGGGTTTCGAGGGGGCCGAGGCGCTCTTCGACGCGATTCTCGCCCACCCCAGCGGCGTGGTCTTCAGCGTCGACGAGCCCGCCGACAACTGGGCCCGGGTCCGTACGCCGGGCGGGCGGCTGGACCTCGACAACGAGATCGTGCTCGACGCGCTCGCCGAACTGGCCGGTGCGGAACCGCCCGGCCACGACCCGGACTTCCCCCTCGTCCTGTCCGCCGGCGAACGGCGGTCGTTCACCGCGAACACCATCTTCCGTAGCCCGGAATGGCGCCGGCGCGACCGGGACGGCGCCCTTCGCGTCTCGCGGGCCGACGCCGACGCCCTCGGCCTGGCCGACGGCGACCGGGCCCGGGTCACGACCAGGCGGGGGAGTGCCGAGGTGCTCGTGGAGGTCAGCCCGATGATGCGTCAGGGCCACATCGCGCTGCCGAACGGCCTCGGGGTGACCCGGACTCCGGAGGCGGCCCCGGCCGGCGTGGCGCCCAACGACCTCACCTCCAGCGATCACCGGGATCCGATCGCCGGCACCCCGTATCACAAGCACGTCCCGGCCCGCCTCGAACCGCTGGATGCCTTATAGATCGGATGTGCCAGACGCCCATGCGCGGCATTCCGATGCCGCAACCGTTCGTCCTCCGGCATTGACCCGATGTTACCGAGGAATTAACGTCGCAAGTTAAATATTCACTCGGCTCATGGACGGACCCGCATGGGTGATCTCAGCAGACGAGGATTCCTTCAAGCCGGTGCCGGCGCGGCCTCCCTGGCCCTGGCCGGTTGCGCCGGGGGCGGAAGCCAGGGCGCCGGCCTCCAGTTCGCGTGGTGGGGCAGTACGGCCCGCCACGCCGCGACCCAGAAGGCCATCGACGCCTTCAAGAAGAAGAAGCCCGGCACCCAGATCAAGACCCAGTTCTCCGGCTGGGACGGCTACTGGGAGAAGCTGGCCACCCAGACCGCCGGTGGCAACGCCCCCGACGTGATCCAGATGGACTACTCCTACCTCGCCGAGTACGCCAGGCGCGGCAGCCTGCTCGACCTGGGCCCGTACGTCGGCAAGGGCCTGGACCTGTCCGGGTTCGAGCCCGGCGTGGTCGACGCGGGAAAGATCGACGGCAAACAGTACGCCGTGAACTTCGGCATCAACTCCGTCGCCCTCATGGTCAACAAGACCCTGGCGGCCGAGCGGGGCGTGGAGGTCCCCGGCACCTTCACCTGGCCCGAGTACGGCGAGCTGGCCGGGAAGCTGGCGGGCAAGGGCGTCTTCGGCACCGAGGACGGCGCCCAGGACGGCGGCGCGCTGGAGACCTGGCTGCTGGAGCGGGGCAAGATGTTCTTCACCGCCGACGGCCGGCTGGCCTACGACGAGAACGACCTCAAGGAGTGGTTCACCTTCTGGGACGGCCTGCGCAAGTCGGGCGCCGCCGCGCCGCCGGACGTCCAGGCCACCGCCGCGGGCGACGTACAGAACAGCCTGGTCGCCACCCGCCGGGCGGTCATGGACTTCGCCTGGTCCAACCAGGTCACCGCCTACGTGTCGCTCACCAAGGACGAGATCGGCGTGCACACCTTGCCGACGGGCGACAAACCGGGCCAGTACTACAAGCCGTCCATGCTGCTGACGATCAGCGCCGGCACCAAGGCCAAGGACGCCGCGGTGGCGCTGGTGAACGCGCTCGTCGCGGACGCCGACGTGGCCGCCCAGCTCGGATCCGAGCGCGGCATCCCGCCCGCGGCCCCGATCCGCGCCGCGCTGCGGCTCAAGGCGTCGCCCTCCGAGCAGCTCGTCTACGCCTACATCGACTCGATCGAGGACCAGGTCGGCCCGCTGCCGCCGCCGCAGCCGCTCGGGGCCGGTGAGCTGCACAACAAGGTGCTCACCAACGTCAACCAGCAGATCGGTTTCGGCAAGCTGACCATCGACCAGGGGGTGTCCCGATTCTTCGAAGAAGCCGGACGAGTGCTCAAGTAGAGGGACGTTCCGCCTACCTGTTCCTGCTGCCGTGGTTCGCCGGGCTGCTCCTGCTGACCGGCGGGCCGATCCTGGCCTCGCTGGCGCTCTCGTTCACCGACTTCGACCTGCTCACCGCCCCGTCCTTCGTGGGGCTGGACAACTACGCCAGGATGCTCACCGACGACCCGCACTTCGTGAGCGCGGTCCGGGTCACGCTGATCTACGTCGTTCTCTCCGTGCCGCTGTCCGGGGCGTTCGCGCTGCTGGTCGCGGTGCTGCTGAACCGGCCCATGCGCGGCATCGGCGCATACCGCGCCGCCTACTATCTGCCGTCGCTGCTCGGCGGCAGCGTCGCGGTGGCGATCCTGTGGCGGCAGATCTTCGGTGCGGACGGCCTGATCAACGATGTCCTGCTGCACCTCGGGATCGTGGGGCCGAGCTGGATCTCCACCCCCGAGTACGCGATCTACACGCTGATCGTGCTGCACGTCTGGCAGTTCGGCTCGCCCATGCTGATCTTCCTGGCCGGGCTGAAGCAGATCCCGGCCGAGCTGTACGACGCGGCCGCGGTGGACGGGGCCGGCCAGGTGCGTACGTTCTTCCGCGTCACGCTCCCCATGCTCAGCCCGATCATCTTCTTCAACCTGGTGCTGCAGACGGTGAACTCCTTCAAGGCGTTCACCCCCGCCTTCATCATCAGCGGCGGCACCGGGGGACCGGCGGACTCCACGCTCTTCTACACGCTGTTCATCTACCAGGAGGGTTTCGGGAACTTCCGGATGGGTTACGCCTCCGCGCTGGCCTGGGTGCTCCTCCTGGTGACCGCGGCCTTCACCGCGCTGGCCTTCCGCTCCGCGAAGTACTGGGTGCACTATGCCGACTAGCCGCCGCTGGGCCGTTCACCTGCTGGTCGTGGTGGGCGCGCTCGTCATGCTCTATCCGCTGTTCTGGCTGATCAGCTCCTCGGTCAAGCCCAACGACGAGATCTTCTCCGATCCGGGCCTGGTGCCGCAGACCGTGGTGACGGACAACTACGCCACCGGGTGGACCGCGCTGGGGGTGCCCTTCAGCGGGTTCTTCGCGAACTCGTTCCTCATCGCGGCGGCCGCCGTGGCGGGGAACGTGATGTCGTGTTCGATGGCGGCCTACGCCTTCGCCCGGCTGAGCTTCCGGTTCAGGAGGCTCTGGTTCGCGATCATGCTGATGTCGATCATGTTGCCGATCCACGTGCTGATCGTGCCGCAGTACACGCTGTTCAAGTATCTGGGCTGGGTGGACACGTTCCTGCCGCTGATCGTGCCGAAGTTCCTGGCCGTGGACGGGTTCTTCATCTTCCTCATGGTGCAGTTCATCCGGTCGCTGCCGAGGGAACTGGACGACGCGGCCCGCATCGACGGGTGCGGGCCCGTCCTGGTGTACTGGCGGATCATCGTGCCGCTGTCGCGGCCCGCGCTGATCACGACCGCCATCTTCACCTTCATCTGGACATGGGACGATTTTTTCAGCCAGCTCGTCTATTTGAGCGACGTGTCCACCTATACGGTGCCGCTCGCCCTGCGGGCGTTCCTCGACTCCAGCGGCGGCTCCACCTGGGGGCCGATGCTCGCGATGGCGGTGCTGTCGCTGATCCCGGTGCTGGGCTTCTTCCTGATCTTCCAGCGGCGCATCACCGAAGGGATCTCGACCACGGGCCTCAAGGGCTGATCAGGGTTCCTCCGGTACGACGGGCGGCCCGTCGTACCGGAGGAGTTCTCACCGTGCGCAGGTCGTCAGGCCCGGCCGCCAGCGGCACGCGATCGCGGCGAAACCGCCCTCCGCCGCGACCTGCACCGCCAGTGGCCCGCCGCGCACCACATGGGCCTGGCGGACGAGACCGCCGGCGCCGTCAACGGTCACCTCGACCAGCCATCGTCCTCGCAGGAAGCCCGCCGGCACCTGGAGCGTCCTGGCCGCCCCGGAGACCCCGGCGCCGATGAACCAGCGGTCGCCGCTTCGCCTGGCCATCACCGTGTGCTCGGCGGGCGTCCCGGACAATAGCCGCGTCTCATCCCAGATGGCGGGCACCTGGTCGAGGAAGCGCTCCGCCTCCGGCCGCGCACGGTAGGCGTCCAGCGATCCGGCCAGGTTCTGCAGCCCCGACTCGAACAGCACCGACAACGCCAGCTCGTGCGCGTCCGAGGTGGGGCGGCTGCCCCGCTGGAACGCCATGGGCGTGTAGTCCATGGAACCGATCTGGTTCCTCGTGTACGGCAGCGCCGCTAGATGGCTGGTCGTCAGGTTCGACGACTTCTCCGC
The DNA here is from genome assembly GCF_900108335.1 of Nonomuraea solani. Classification (GTDB taxonomy): domain Bacteria; phylum Actinomycetota; class Actinomycetes; order Streptosporangiales; family Streptosporangiaceae; genus Nonomuraea; species Nonomuraea solani. Next base: position 42,466 of record NZ_FNVT01000009.1, on the reverse strand, counting down.
GCCGTGCACCCCTTCCATGGTCATCACGTGCGGCCAGGTCCGGTTGATCCCCTTGGGCACGGTCGAGCCGTGGAAGTTGACCATGAGACGGTTGTCGGCCAGGTCCCGCAGCGTCTCGTCGTACCACCGCAGCCGCTCCTGCGCCTCGGAGTCGATGAAGTCCAGCTTGACGCCCTTGACACCCCATTGGCGCAGCAGCCCGAAACGTTGGACGCGCTCGTCGGGGCTGTCGAAGTCGGAGAACCGCAGCCACGTCATGACGCCGACGCCGCGCGCCCGGCCGTAGTCGACGAGCTGGGGGATCCAGGTGAACTCGGCCGTCCGATCCGTCCAGGCCCGTTCGCCGGTGACCGGGTCGTCGTACCAGCCGGCGTCGACCAGCACGTACGGCCAGCCGTGTTGTGCGGCGTAGTCGACGAACTCCTTCTGGCGCTCCAGGCTCTGCTGGACGGGGCGGCCCCCGGCGAGCCAGCTCCAGAGCACCTTGCCCGGCCTGACCCACGACGGGTCGGCGATCCGGGAGCCGGGCGCCAGGTCGTCGACCAGGGTGGACTCGGTGACGGTCGCCAGATCACCTGTGATCATGACCCGCCACGGCGTGACCAGGCCGCCGGTATAGGGAACGCGCGCGTCCCAGAGGGCGATCTTGTACGTGCTCTGGTCGTGCACCAGGCGCGGCCCGGTGTACGAGCCGTCCAGCGCCGACTCCGCCAGCAGGAGGTAATCCCGGCCGGCCCTGAACAGGGCGGGCATCTGATACTCGGCCGCGGGCACGTCGGCGTACCGGATGAACGGGTTCTCGTAGTCGCGGCGATGCCCGGCCAGCCAGGCGGTGGACCCGCCGGGAACGGCGAACGCCGACGCCTCACCGACGACGGCACCCGCGCCGGGCAGCTCGTAGCGGTAGGCGACGCCGTCACGGGCGGCCCTGACGACCAGGTCGAGCCGGGAGTCGCCACGGGTGAGGCGGAAGCGGGACTCCTTCATCACGGACATGCGCTTGAGGCGTTTCCCGGCCGTGGTGGCGTACTTCTCGACCACGATCCGGCTGGAGCGGCCGGTGAGGCTCAGGCCGGTGGTGAGGTCCGCCTGTTCCGTGGTGAGACCGAGCGGGCTGGGGTCGAGCACCGTCGCCCCGTCCCGCGACACGCTCACGGACGGGCTGCCGTGCTCGTCGAGGCGGACGGTGGCGGCGGGCCCGCCTCCGGGGGCCTCGACGGTCCAGGTGGCGGGCGAAGCGGCGGGAGCGATCAGGAGGCCGGCGACCATGGCACCGGTGAGCAGCCAGTTCATCTATGCGGGATTCTCGGCGTGAGTGAGCGTCTCCCAGCCCAGGAAGTGCGTGGTCCCCGCCGGGCGGCCCTGCTCGACCAGCCGCTGGGTGCGCGCCATGCCGATGCCCATGCGGTTGCGCAGGGCGTTGAAGCCGACCTCGAACGTGGGCCCGAGGCCCAGGGTGACCGACCCGCCGCACAACGACGACGGCACCGGCTCGCCGAGCTGCAGCCCGGCGTGGAAGCCCATCGCGTGCCGCAGCCGGTCCTTGGCCTCGGTGTACAGGTCGAGGCCCTGGTGGCGGGCTGTCTCCGCGACGTGGACCGCCGCCGCGATGCCCCAGCCGGTGTGGCCGAAGTCGCGGCAGGTCTCCTGGGCCAGCCCGTTGACGAAGGTGGACTGGCCCTGCCAGTAGTCGATGAGCTCGTCGCGGGTGTCGTACCTGCTCCCGGGAGGCGACTTGGGCAGCGCGCCGTCGGTGGTCAGGTACATGTAGGCGGGCACCCGCCCGCGCCAGGTCCGCACCGCCCGGTCGAAGGCGGCCTGGTCGTCGAGATGGACGGCGATGCCGATGGCGGCGTCCGTCATGATCAGCTCCCAGTTGCCGTTGGTGTTGGGGCTGCCCGCGATCACGGTCGGCAGGTAGACGTCGCGCAGCTTGGTGGCGAAGCGGGCGGCGCCGGGCCAGCCGGTGTAGGTGTGCTTGATCAGCTCGGCGGCCCTGGAGAAGTTGGCGCCTGCCCAGCCGGTCTGCAACGGGGCGTTGTGCCCGATGTGCTGGGAGATGACGGCGGACCAGGCGTCCATGATCTGGATGGCCTTCTGCGCGTAGCGGGCGTCCTGGGTCAGATACCACTGCAGGGCGTGCGTGTACGCCGCCATGCCGTCCTTACGCTCGTCGGAGCATCCGAGGTCGGGGTTGGACGAGGGCCCGCACTCCACGGTGGCGCGCGGCTTGGCCGTCCACGACAGCGAGGCGAAGGAGCTGGCGCGCAGGGCGGCCCAGGCCGACTTCCACGGCTCGTTGCCCAGGTTGGCCTTGACGTGGTCGAGCTGGGGCCGGCTGACGAGTACGCCCGGGTGGTTGAACGCGGCGGCGGTCGCGTGCGCCGGCACGGCGAGCATCGCCCCGACGAGGGATGACACGGTCAGGATGAGGCGGAGTCGCACGGCGGGCTCCTTCTCTAGACATCGGGTGTTTGACCAACATCAAGCCAGCCGTTGAATCGCGAGTCAAGGTTTATAGGAAAGTTTCCTAACCTCCGAGGGCCTTCGAAACGTCGCGTGGAGTCCGTGCGATCTCCACGGGAGAGGTCCCATTTTCAGCGGAAGGGCCGTTCATGCACAGAACACTGCCGGTCGCTCTCCTGGTGGCCGGCCTGCTGGCCTGGCCAAGTCAAACCGCCACCGCCACAGCCGGCGCCACAGCCGGCGCCACTGCCACAGCCAGCGCAGCCACCACCGTCACCACCGCAGCCGCCGCCTCCGTCGTCTACGAGGCCGAGAACGCGGCCATCGTCAACGGCGTGGTCGAGAGCGAGCACGCGGGCTACTCCGGCACCGGCTTCGTCAACAGCGCCAACGCCGTCGGCCCGGCGGTGGAGTTCACCGTACAGGCCGAGGCCGCCGGGAGCACCGACCTGGCCTTCAGGTACGCCAACGGCGGCACGGCCGCGCGCCCCGCCACCCTCACCGTCAACGGCGCCACCCACTCCACCCCCCGGTTCGCCGCCACCGGAGCGTGGACCACCTGGAGCAACGAGACGGTCTCGGCGACGCTCAACGCGGGCGCCAACGTCATCCGCATCACCGCCACCACCTCGGGCGGCCTGGCCAACATCGACGCGCTCACGGTCGGCGCCCCGCCGGGCGACGGCCCGATCGCGGACCCCATCCCGCAGAACCCCATCCAGGCCGACCTCGGGCTGGTGCTCACCGAATACGCCCAGTTCCCCCGATCCGAGCCGGTGCCCACCCCCACCGACGCCCGGCTGATGCGGCACGCCAGGATCAACCACCTCAGCCAGCTCGCCGACGGGCGCAGGGTCGTGCCCGACCTCAACGGCAGGCTGTACACAATGCCCCCGAACGGCGGCCCGCCGGCCACCTACCTCGACGTGCGCGCCACCGTGGGGTCGAACTTCTTCTCCGGCCGCGGCCTGGGCAGCGGTCTCGGCTTCGTGGCCTTCCATCCGGAGTTCGCCGCAAACGGCCGCTTCTACACCGTCCACAGCGAGGCGTTCAACGCGCTGACCTCGCAACCGGCCGACTGGACCCAGCCGAACGCCGTCGTGCAGAGCGTGGTCACCGAGTGGACGGCGGCCAACCCCGCCGCCGCCACCTTCAGCGGCACCCGCAGGCAACTGCTGCGGCTCGGCTTCGGCACCTACATCCACGCCGTCCAGCAGATCGACTTCAACCCGAACGCCGCCCCTGGCGGCCCCGACCACGGCCTGCTGTACGTCGCGGTCGGCGACGGCGGCATCGGCGTCTCCAGCACCGTGCCGCAGCAGCGCAACCAGCCCTTCGGCAAGATCCTGCGGATCGACCCGCGCGGCACCAACAGCACGAACGGCCGGTACGGCATCCCGGCGAGCAACCCGTTCATCGGCCGGCCGGGCACGCTCGGCGAGATCTACGCCCTCGGCATGCGCGACCCGCACCGCTTCGGCTGGGACCGCGGCGGCACCGGCCGCATGTTCCTGGGCCACATCGGCGAGCACGACATCGAGGGCGTCTACGACGTGCGGCCGGGCGACAACCTCGGCTGGAGCGAGCGCGAGGGCGCGTTCGTCTTCGACCGCGGCGAGCCCTGCTACCTCTACCCGCTGCCCGCCAACGACGCCCAGCTCGGCTACACCTACCCGGTCGCCGCCTACGACCACAACGGCCCGCCCGGCTGCACGGGCGACCTCGGCCGGGCCATCGCGGGCGGCTTCGTCTACCGGGGCCCGCTGACCGCCCTGCGGGGCAAGTACATCTTCGGCGACCTCGTCCAGGGCTGGGTCTTCGCCACCAACGAGGCCGAAATGACGCGTGGCGGCACCGACCTGGCACCGCTCTACCAGCTCAAGCTCTACAACGCCGCCGGCACCCTGGTGACCATGCGGACCCTGGCCGGAGACGACCGGGTCGACCTGCGCATCGGCATGGACAGGGCCGGTGACCTGTTCATCTTGTCCAAGGCCAACGGCAAGATCTGGAAGGTGACGGGAACCCGCTGACGTCCGGGCGGTCCGCGTGATCCGCGGACCGCCCGAATTAGTTTCGTCAAGAATTGAATTCGTCCGGTCGGCCATCTACGCTCCAGAGATCCGATGTCTCCACAACCCTCGGTGGTGACCGTGTCCTCTCGACGCTCTCTGCTCAAGGCCGGTGGGGTTCTCGCCGCGGCCACCCTCGTTCCCGGCGCCGGCCCGGCGGTGGCCGAGTCCGGGCGCTCCGGCCCCTGGCGCAAGGTCCCGGACATCCTGCGGAAGATCCGGCCTCCCCGGTTCCCGAGGCGGCGGTGGGAGATCACCGCCTTCGGCGCCGTGGGAGACGGCACGACCGACTGCACGGCGGCGTTCCGGGCGGCGATCGCCGAGTGCCATCGCAGCGGCGGCGGCCGGGTCGTGGTGCCGCCGGGGCGCTTCCTCACCGGTGCCGTCCACCTGCTGAGCAACGTCGAGCTGCACGTGTCCGAGGGCGCGGTGATCGCCTTCAGCACCGACCCGGACGCGTACCTGCCGGTGGTCTTCACCCGGTGGGAGGGCACGGAATGCTACAACTACAGCCCTTTCGTGTACGCCCACGGGCAGCGGAACATCGCGATCACGGGCAGGGGCACGCTCGACGGCCAGGCCAGGAAGGGCCCCTGGGAGAGCTGGTACGCCAACGGCGGCCCTCAGGGCGCCGACCAGCGGGCGCTGCGCAAGATGGGCGACGACGGCGTGCCGGTCGGGCAGCGCGTGTTCGGGGCCGGGCACCACCTGCGCCCCGCCATGGTGCAGTTCGTGAAATGTCGGGACATCTTGGTGGATGGCGTCACGATCCTCGAACCGCCCATGTGGACCGTGAACCCCGTCCTGTGCACCAACGTCACCGTGCGGGGCATCACCGTCGTCAGCACCCTGTACAACACCGACGGCTGCGACCCGGAGTCGTCGTCGTACGTGCACATCCACCACTGCCGCTTCAACACCAACGACGACTGCGTGGCGGTCAAGTCGGGACGTGACGCCGACGGCCGCAGGGTGGGCGTGCCCAGCGAGAACATCGTCGTCCAGGACTGCCACTTCTCCGGCCGCTGGGGCGGCATCACGGTCGGCAGCGAGATGTCGGGCGGCGTCCGCGACGTCTTCGCCGAGCGCTGCGAGATCAACTCGCCGGACTTCCCCGGCAACCACCCGGTGAAATACCCGGTCTACATCAAGGCCAGCAAGAAGCGTGGCGCCTTCATCGAGGGCGTCCACGTCCGCGACTTCACCGGCCGGGGCGTGGAGCGCGAGGTGATCTTCGTCAACATGGCCTACAACAGCAACGAGGGCGGCTCCGAGCCGGTGTCGGTGCGCGACATCCGGATGGAGCGGACCAGGATCGACGGCGCCGCTGCCGTGCTCAACCTCGTCGGCCTGGAGACCGACCACCTGACCGGGGTCCGCCTGGAGAAGTGCGTGTTCACGAACATCGCCGGCCCCGACAAGATCGCCTACACCGACGGCCTGAGCCTGCGCAAGGTGTTCGTGAACGGTGTGGAGCGATGAGGCACCTCGTCGCCGTCCTGATCCTGCTGGCCACGGCCGGGGTGGCGCTGCCCGCCGAGGCCGGGCGGTCGGTGCGCGGGTGGACGATCCTGTCCGGCAGTGACGCCGGGGCCGACGCCGTGATCGCCGCCGCGAAGCCGTACGCGATCAATCATCTGCAGCTCAGCCACGAGATCGTGCACGACCTGCGCGAGGTGCGCCGGCCCGCCAAGCAGGCCCAGGCCAACCGGCTCGTCGCGGCCGCGCACGACGCCGGGATCGCCGAGGTGGCGATCTGGGACCACTCGCTCTACGACCTGGACCACTACCCGGCCGAGTTCCGCACCGGCCCCGACGGCACGATCGACCTGGACGATCCGGCCTTCTGGCAGTGGTTCAAGCAGGACTACCGGGAGATGCTCGACCTGGTGCCGGACGTCGACTCGGTGGTGCTGACCTTCATCGAGACCGGCGCGCGGGTGGAGCGGCAGCACTCGGCGAAGCTCACCACGGCCGAGCAGAAGCTGGCCTACCTGGTCGACCAGGTCGCCGAGGTCATCGTCGGCGAGCGGGGGATGGGCCTCTACCTGCGCACGTTCGGATACTTCCCGGCGGAGATGGAGCGCACGATCGGCGCGATCGCGCTGGTCCGCAACCCGGACGTCAAGGTGATGGCCAAGGCGACCCCGCACGACTTCTTCCTCACCCACCCGAACGACTCCACGATCGCGCGGATCGACCGCCCGGTGCTCGTCGAGTACGACACCGCGGGCGAGTACAACGGCCAGGGGAAGATCGCGAACGCGTGGCCGGAGGAGCACGTCAGGCGGCTGCGCCACTACCAGAGCCTGCCGAACGTGATCGGCTACGTGGCCAGGACCGACCGCTACGACGAGTCGCGCATCATCGGCACGCCCACCGAGATCAACCTGTACGCGCTGGCCCGGGCCACGGAAGATCGCCGGGTGAGCGTGGGGACGATCTACCGGGAGTTCGCGGCCAGGACGTACGGGAAGGCGGCCGCGCGGGACGTCGCCGCGGCGCTGTCGAAGTCGTACGAGATCGTCACCTCGGTGCTCTACAGCCTGGGAACGAACACCGCGAACCACTCCCGGCTGGACTACGAGCCGTACTGTTCGAGCTACCACCGCAGTGTGTCGGGCAAGTGGATCGACCCGCCGGTCACCTATGTCCGGCACGGCGTGAACAAGCGGTTCCACTTCTGGACCGACGTGGTCAACCATCTGTCGCCCGCCTCCTGCAAGGCCGACCCCACGCTGGCCAGGGAGGCGCAGTACGTGCTCGACCGGGGCTGGGTGACGCCCGGCGACCAGATGACGCCCGCGTACCTGCGATATGTGCTCGCGGAGAAGGACCACGGGGTGCGGGTGGCCGAGAGCGCGCTGCGTGACATCGCGAAGGCCCGGCGGCACCTGTCGGCCGCGCACCTCCAGCAGCTCACGGCCTACTTCGAGCGGACTTTGCTCACCGCCAGGCTGCACCGGGCGGTCGCGGCGGCGTACTTCGGGTACCGGATCTACGTCCGGGACGTGGAGCGGAGGACCCGCAAGCTGCGGCGGCTCATCTGGGACGGGCTCGACGACGCCCGGCTCATCGCCGAGCAGATCCGGAAATATCCGGCACCAGCGGCGAGCGGGGAGTGGGACTGGGTCCGCGACGCGGCCGAGGCCGGCAAGTACCACGAGCGCATCTCCCAGGGCTGGGACCGGTACGGCGGCATCGCGGTGCCCCGGCCATGATCACGCCGGGTCCTCCATGTGGGCCTGGCGCAGGCGTTCGGCCTGTTCGCGGAGCGGTTGAGGGATGAGCTCCACGAGCTGGTCGCGTCTGAGCGGCAGGTCCAGCAGGCTGAGCTTGACCCGGTTGCGCTGGGAATGGGTGTCGGCGTCGAAGCGGACGACGTCCACGGCGTCGGCGCGCAGCCGTACGGACAGTTCGGCACCCGGCCGCAGCGGGTCGGCGGGGGTGCCGTCCACGGAGACGAGCAGCGCTCGGTCCTCCGACGGGTTGCGCAGCACGATGTGGTCGTCCTTGCCGAGGATGACGGAGCGGCTGATGCCGGACATGGGCGCGACGGGGGTGAGCGCGACGGACGGGGCGGACGGCGAGATGACGGGGCCGCCCGCCGCGTAGTTGTAGGCCGTGGAGCCGGTCGGCGTGCAGGCGATCACCGCGTCCCCCCGGTAGTAGCCGTGCCGCAGCCCGTTGACCTCGAGGTCGAGCGTCAGGCTGGACAGCGGTTCGGCGGCGGCGATCACGATGTCGTTGAACGCGGTGAAGCCGCCCGCCTCCAGGCAACTGTGCGGTTCGAGGGTGTAGCGGCCCTCGGTCAGGCGGTCGAGGGCCCGTTCCAGCTCCGACGGGGTGACCTCGATGAGGAAGCCCAGGTGGCCGTGGTTGACGCCGAGCACCGGCACCTGGCGGCCGACCATCAGCCGCATCGCGCCCAGCATGGTGCCGTCGCCGCCGAGGCTGATCACGCCGTCCACCTGGTCGGCGAACTCCTCGGCCGCGACGGTGGCGATCTCCGGCCCGACCCGCTCGGCGTCGCACCGGCGGGCGATGACGGTGGCGCCGGTGCGGCGCGCGTACCGGGTGATCACCTGAACGGAGTCCAGGACCGGCCGGGACGGGTGCACCACCAGGCCGAGGGTGAGGTCCGCTGAGATCTTCACGAAGGGCACCTACCCAAACCTGTTAAATCATCTGCTTGGCTTGAGTAAATCATATGATTTACGCAGCGCGCCACCGGCTCCACCGGCTCCATGGGCGTCCGCGACTGGGTCGCCTGTCTGGTGCGCTCGTTCACCGGACATCTGGCCGCCCTGGGCGGCCCCACCTGGTACGCGCGGTTCTGTGTCCAGGCGACCCGGCCCTCCACAGGATCATGATCGAGGAGACGCTGACCTCCGCCTCGCTGCGGATGCTGGTGACCGGCCCGTACCAGTGCCTGTCCGGCCTGCCGTCGGTTGTGCGCGACGAACGCGCGGTCATGGCCCATCACCTGATCGCCCAGATGTGCGCCGAGCGGGAACACGCGCCTGTCGAATCGATTCGACTAGGAGTCTTCGCGCGGGCGGGCAGGCCCTGTCGTGGCGCGGAGCGAGATGGGCGGGGCGAGCAGGAGGTGGCGGTGCGGGGTGCCGGGGTCGGCGATGCGCTGGATGAGCAGCTCGACGGCGCGGGCCCCCATCTCGTCGGCGGGGACGTCGGCGGCCGTGAGCGGCGGATGCAGGTTCTCGGCCCAGTGCTGGGCCGCCACACCGGCGATGGAGAAGTCGCGGGGCACACTCAGATCCGCCTCGGCCAGCGCGCGGTACATCCCGGCGACGGCGGCCTCGTTGATCGTGGCGATGGCGGTCAGCTCCGGGTGCTCGGCGAGGAGCTGCTGGAGGCAGGTCTGCCCGGCCTGGGCGTCGTCGGCGCAGCAGACCCGCACGCCGCGCAGGCCGCGCTCGGCGATGGCGCGGTCGAAACCGGCCTGCGCGCGGTGGCCGGGGCCGTATCCGGCGGCGACCAGCTCGGTGTTGCGGTTGACCAGCGCCAGGTGCCGGTGGCCGAGGTCGGCGAGGTGGTGGACGCACTTGGCGATGAGCGTCTCGTAGTCGATGTCCACCCACGACATCTCCTCCGGGTCGCGAGTGCGGCCGATGCCGACGAACGGCACGCCGCTCTCCAGCAGCCGGGCGACCCGGTCGTCCGCCAGCCGGATCTCCATGAGGACGACGCCGTCCACGCGGCGGCCGGTCACCACCCGCTCGAAGGACCGGTCGTGCTCGCCGCCCGAAGGTGACAGCAGGACGTCCAGGTCGGCGCGGGCGGCGGCGTCGACCACGCTGGCCACGAAACCGAGCTGCATGTCGGTCAGGCGCCGGCCGGCCGGCGGTATCACCAGGCCGATCGTGCGGGTGCGGCCCTCCTTCAGTGCCCTGGCGGCGGCGTTGGGGCGGTAGCCCAGCTCGTCGATGACCGCCTGGATGCGCCGCTTGGTCTCCTCCGACACCGGGCGCTTGCCGGTGAGCGCGTACGAGACGGTGCTGCGTGACACGCCCGCCCGCTTGGCGATCTCTCCGATGTTCACCCGTGCTCCTTGGCCGATCCGCCGGTCGCCGACCATCGTAGGTCGAATCGGTTCCTGCCGAGGCCATGTCGCCTGCTCGCGCAACGACTCGGCATCCTGTCATTGACTCCGGTGGCGGAGCGGGCCTATGTTCGGGCGAACCGATTCGACGAATCGATTCGACTTCCTGATGTACCAGCCGCGTCACGTCTGTAAGCGGAGGGCAGCCCAATTGAGATCAGCGGCAAGGAGCCGGCGTGCGGCCGGCGCGAGTCTGGCGGCCCTGGCCGTCGTGGGCGGGCTGGGCGCCTGCTCATCATCGTCCGGAGGTTCCCCAAGCGCGAGCACCTCGTACAGCGTGTGGGATCCCTATCCTCAGTTCGATCAGAGTTCGGAGTGGGTGAAGCTGCTTTCCAGGTGCGGTGCCGACGCCGGGGTGAAGGTGGAGCGGACCGGTTATGACACCACGGATCTGACGAACAAGGCGCTGCTGGCGGCGCAGCAGGGGAACGCGCCGGATGTGTTGATCGTGGACAATCCGGTGGTCTCGACGCTGGCCGAGGCGGGGGTGCTGACCACCACCGACCAGACCGCTTCGATCGCGCCGAATCTGCTCGCGGCCGGGCAGATCGGTGGCAAGACCTACGGGGTGCCGATCGGCGCCAACACCCTGGCGCTCTACTACAACAAGGACGTTCTCCAGGAGGCCGGGGTGGACATCGCCTCGGTGAAGGACTGGGCGTCATTGACGGCGGCGCTGGAGAAGGTGAAGGCGTCCGGGAAGAAGGGCATCACGTTCTCGGCGATCGGCACCGAGGAGGGCAGTTTCCAGTTCCTGCCCTGGTTCTGGGGCGCGGGCGCGAAGCTGACCAAGCTGGACTCGGCCGAGGGGGTCGCGGCGGTGACCTTGTGGGCGGACTGGGTGAAGAAGGGGTATGCGCCGAATTCGGTCATCAACAACACCCAGACCACCAGCTGGCAGGAGTTCGCCACCGGCGAGTTCGCGTTCGCCGAGAACGGCACCTGGCAGGTGGCCAACGCCGAGAAGGCCGGCTTCGGCTACGGCATCATTCCCATCCCGGGCAGGGACGGCGGCACCGCGCCGGCGCCGACCGGGGGCGAGTTCGTCAGTGTGCCGGTGCAGTCCGACACCGGCCGCTACCCCACCGCCCGCAAGCTGGTGGCCTGCCTGACCAGCGCCGGCCATTCACTGACGACGACCACCACGTTGTCCTACATCGCGCCCACCGAGGCGGTGCAGGCCCAGCAGGTGGCGGCGAACCCGGACCTGAAAGTGTGGGTGGCGGCGGTGCGGGCGGCCAAGGGCCGTACCAGCGACGATCTGGGCACCAAGTATCCGAAGATCTCCGAGCCGTTGTGGGGCGCGGTGCAGGCCGCGCTCAGCGGCTCGAAGCAGCCGCAGCAGGCCCTGACGGCGGCCCAGAGCGCCATCATCCAGTGAGCATCCGCCCGTGAACATCCGTCGGCGTGCCGGGGCGTGGGCGTTCCTCGCCCCGGTGCTGCTTTACCTGCTGCTCTTCTACGCCTACCCGCTGGTGCGCAACGTGGAGCTGAGCCTGCGCGACTACACCGTGCGCTCGTTCGTGCACGGCGACGCCCCGTTCGCCGGGCTGGCCAACTACGCGGCGGTGCTCGCCGACGCCACCTTCTGGCCCGCGCTCGGTCACACGATCGTGTTCACCGTGGTGTCGCTGGTCTTCCAGTTCGGCATCGGGCTGGCGCTGGCGGTGTTCTTCCACCGCCATTTCCCGCTGTCGGCCACGCTGCGGGCCCTGTTCCTGGTGCCGTGGCTGCTGCCGCTGATCGTGTCGGCCTCGACCTGGTCGTGGATGCTCAACAGCGACTCCGGTGTGGTCAACGCGCTGCTCGGCTGGTTCGGGGCGGGGCCGGTGAACTGGCTGACCTCGCCGGACTGGGCGCTGTGGTCGGTGACCTTGGCCAACATCTGGATCGGTGTCCCGTTCAACCTGGTGGTGCTGTATTCGGGGTTGCAGGCGATCTCGCCGGACCTGCACGAGGCGGCCGCGCTGGACGGCGCCACCGGCGCGCAACGGTTCTGGCGGGTGACCTTCCCGCTGCTGCGGCCGGTCTCGGCGATCACGCTGCTGCTCGGCCTGGTCTACACGCTGAAGGTGTTCGACATCATCTGGATCATGACCAAGGGCGGCCCCAGCGGCGCCTCCACCACCTTCGCCACCTGGTCCTACCGGCTCGGCTTCGGCAACCTGGTGCCCGCCTTCGGCCCTGGCGCCGCGGTCGGCAACCTGCTCATCTTGACCGCGCTGGTCTTCGGGCTGCTCTACATCCGCCGGCAGCACACACCATGAAGCCCCTGAAGACCGCGGTCGGGCTGGTGCTGACCGGCGTGATGCTGTTCCCGGTCTACTGGATGATCAACGTATCCTTCACCCGGGCCGGCGACATGCGCAAAACCCCGCCGAACTGGTTCCCGGTTCATGCCACCCTGGACGGCTACCGCGCCGTCCTGGACCAGCAACTGCCCTACCTCGGAGTGAGCCTGATCGTCGGACTCGGCACCGTGGCCCTGACCCTGATCGTGGCCGCGCCGGCCGGGTACGCGCTGGCCAAACTCCGCCCACGCGGCGCCCGCACCCTCACCTTCGCGCTGCTGGTCGCCCAGATGATCCCCGGCATCATCATGGCGATGGGCTTCTACGCCATCTACCTCAACCTCGGCCTGCTCAACACCGTGCCCGGCCTGATCGTGGCCGATTCCACCCTCGCCGTCCCGTTCGCCGTGCTGATCCTGACCGCGTTCATGTCCGGCATCCCCGACGAACTCCTCCAAGCCGCCCGCACCGACGGCGCCGGCCCCTTGCGCACCTTCGCCTCGATCGTGCTGCCCGTCTCCCGCAACGCCCTCATCACCGTCGCCCTGTTCGCCTTCCTGTGGGCCTGGTCGGACTTCATCTTCGCCTCCACCCTCGACCAAGCCGGCGACCACCAGCCCATCACCCTGGGCATCTACCACTACATCGGCAACAACAACCAGGAATGGAACGCCATCATGGCCACCGCCGTCATCGCCTCCATCCCGGCCACCGTCCTGCTCATCATCGCCCAGCGCTACGTCGCCGCCGGCATCACCGCCGGGGCCGTCAAAGACTGAGAAGGGATCCTCACTTCATGACCGTCGCCGCCTCCGGCCCGGTGTTCTCCCTGCGGGAAATCCCGTTCAGCCATCGCGGATCCTGGTTCGGTTTCTCGCCCGTGGTGGCGGAGAAGACGTACGCCGAGGATGTGCACCTGGTCTCCCACCAGACCGGCATGCACCCGATCCTGCGGCTGACCCCCACCGCCGAGACCGCCATCACCGCGACCCCGCACCAGCTCACCTGGGCCGGCGAGGACGGCCGGATCGACCTGGCCTACGAGAACCCCGACACCGTGCGCGTCCGGGGCAACGGCCTCGGGCTGCGGCTGCTGGCCGCCGACCCCGTGCTGACGCCGTTCAGCGGCCCCTACTTCTACCAGGACCCCGCCGACGGCTCGTACGTCTTCACCGTCTACCAGACCGGCCGCCGCTACCGGATCACCCCGCTCACCGGGCGGGCCGAACCCCACGGCGCGCAGGCGCTGGGCGTCGCCGAACGCGGTCTCGTCCTCAGCGGCGCGTGGGAGATCGCGATCGAGGAGTACGAGACCGCCCGCGCCCCTTACACCGGCACCGATACCTTCGAGCAGGTGGTCAAGGCCGCGCGGGCGGACTTCGACGCGTTCACCGAGGCGGTCGCGCCCTGGCGCGGTGACCGCACGCCCGCCGCCGAACTGGCCGCCTACGTGCTGTGGTCGGCCATCGTGCGCCCGGCCGGGTTCGTCACCCGGCCCGCCGTGCTGATGTCCAAGCACTGGATGGACAAGGTGTGGAGCTGGGACCACTGCTTCAACGCCCTCGCCCTCGCCGAAGGGCTGCCCGGCCTGGCCCTGGACCAGTTCCGGCTGCCCTTCGACCACCAGGACGCCGCCGGCGCGCTGCCCGACTCCGTCACCCACTCCGAGGTCCTCCACAACTTCGTCAAGCCGCCCATCCACGGCTGGGCGCTGAGCCGCCTCCCTCCGGCGCCGGACGCGTACCCGCTGCTGGAACGCTGGACCACGTTCTGGCTGGACGCCCGCCGCGCCCCCGGCCGTGAGCTGCCGCACTACCAGCACGGCAACGACAGCGGCTGGGACAACGCCACCACCTTCGACCCCGAGCGCGTCGTCGAGACCGCCGACCTGGCCGCCTTCCTCGTCCTGCAGATGCGGCAGCTCGCCCGGCTCGCCCCGGAGGCCCGGTGGAACGAGCGGGCCGACCGGATGCGCGACGCGCTCCTCGCCGAGCTGTGGGACGGCGAACGGTTCGTCGCCCGTGGCGTGCACTCGGGGCGTACCTGGAGCAGCTCCAGCCTGCTCGACCTCATGCCGATCGTGCTGGGGGAGGAGCTGCCGCACCCCGTCCGGGCGGCGCTGGCCGCCGGGATCGAGCGGCACCTGACCGCGTTCGGCCTCGCGACCGAGCCGCCCGACTCGCCGCACTACGCGGACGACGGCTACTGGCGCGGCCCCATCTGGGCGCCCTCGACGGTGCTGATCGAGGACGGGCTGCGCCGCGCCGGCTACCCGGACCTGGCCGACGAGATCAGCTCCCGCTTCCGCGCGCTGTGCGAGAAGTCGGGGTTCGCCGAGAACTTCGACGCCCGCACCGGGGAGGGCCTGCGCGACCGCGCCTACACGTGGACGGCGAGCGCCTACCTCATCCTCGCCGCCGCCCACGAGCGGCGCACGGCAACCGGCGCGGTCATCGGCCCCAGAGCCGCCACGTCTGGTTGAGCGGACTCGCCTGGCCTGCCGGTATGCAGGTCCACTGGTGGACGGGAGCCCGGGGCGCGGTCGAGATGGTGCTGACGTCGACGCACTTGCCGCTGTGGCGGGCGACGAGCTGGTAGTCGCGGGGGTCGTTGCCGGCGTAGGTGACCTTGCGCAGGGTGAACTGCTGGTTCTGCGCGCCGCCGCACGCCCACTGGCGCACCGGGGCGCCGTCGGCGGTGGCGGTCGCGCTCACGTCGAGGCACTTCCCGCTCTGCTGGTTGACCACCGTGTACGTGTTCGCCACGCCGGCGACCGGCCGGAAGTTCCACAGCTGCTGGTCGCCGCCCTCGCAGAAGAACTGCTGCTGCACGTTGCCGTCCGCCGTGCTCAGGCCGGTGTTGTCCAGGCACTGCTGGGAGTGCTGCGCGACGGCGACGGACTGGAAGCCGCCGTCCGAGGGCGGCAGCAGGGTGATGGTGAACGTCTCGTCGGCGTTGGTGTGCGGCAGGTTCAGCGTGGCGCCGTTGCCGGACAGGGTCAGGATCGTGTTCTGTACGGTGACCGGCCCCTGGACGGCGCCCCCGCCGTTGTACGGGATGCGCTGCACGACCGCGCGGACCTGGTTGTTCTGCACGATGCCGCTGGTGGCGTCGAGCCGCCGGAGGCCGATGGCGATGTTGCCGGTCGTCCCGCCGCCGCCGACCAGGATCTTGGCCGTGCCGGCTGCCTTGGTGGCGAAGGCGTCGTACGCCGGGCTCGGGGTCGTCGAGACGATCTGACCGGTCTGGGAGCCGTAGAAACGGTAGACCCACCATTCGCCCTTGGGCAGATGCTGGCCCGAGGAGTTCCGTACGAGCAGGTTGCCCAGATCGTTGTGCAGGTTGCCGGCACTCGCCCAGTTCGCCCGCAGCCCGTCGGCGCCCGCCCGCTCCAGCCGGGCGATGTACCAGGACCCGTCTCCCGGGTTCTGCTCGCTGGACGCGCCGTACTCGTTGATCTGGTACGGGCGCGGATGCGGGATGCCGCGCGAGCCGAGCGTGGTGTTGGCGGCCGCCACGTTGGCCACCGGGTCGCCGGGCAGGGAGTGCCAGCTGACGATGTCGGGGACCACGTTGTTCGCGCGAATGAAGTCGAGGTAGGAGTTCCACCAGGCGTGCGTGGTGGACGGCACGCAGGCGCAGCTCGGCCCGACGATCGATTGGCCCGGGAAGGCGGCGCGGATGCGCTGGTAGCTGCGGCGCCACAGCTCGAAGTACTGGGCCTGCGAGCGGTTCCAGAACAGGGAGAGGTTGGGCTCGTTCCAGATGTCCCACTGCACGGTGATTCCGGCGGCCCGCACGTCGTTGATCAGGCGGGTGAGGAAGGCGTCGTAGTCGGACCAGTCGCCGTTGTCGCCCGGAAAGCGCGAGATCGGATAGCCGTCCGCACCCCATAAGTCGTGCGGGAGGATGATGAACTGGCCGCCGAGCGCGATCGTCCGCCTGGCCTGGGCCAGCGTCGCGTTCCACCGCCGGTCGTAGGAGCCCGACACCCAGCCGCCCGGCGAGCCGAGCTGAGCGCCACCGGCCCTCATATACCGAAATTTCACGTCACGGAAGAAGTGGTCCGCCGGCCCCGAGCCGTTCTCCGTCATGCCGTAGATCCACCCGGAGGCGCGGTAGCTCGGAGCGCCGCCGGCCACGGAGAAGTCGACGCTGATGGACTCATCGCCGGCGTATGCCGGGACCGCCGGGACGGCCGGGAGGATGACGGCGACGAGCATCGCGGCCAGGAGCCGGGCGATGGAGATGAGCCGTCTTCTGGGCCGTTGAGGGGTCATGTTGGCTCCCTTGAATCGATTCGAAACCACGGGAACGGCGCTCAACTGGCATCGGAATGCCTAGGAGAGGTGTATTAGCGAATCGATTCGATCGGATCGTAGATCCGTTGACGGAAACGTGTCAATGGCCTGTCACCGGACCGGTGCGGCGGTCGTCATGGGCCCGCGAGCTTCGCCAGTGCGCGGAGGCCCTCCAGCACCTCGGCCGCCGTGGGCGCGTTCGCCGGATCGCTGAGGCTCTGGATCATCACGCCGCCCATCAGCGCCGTCTGCACCATGCCGAGCGTGCGCGCGGAGTGGTCGGAGACGGTCTCCTCCGGCACGCTCCGCAGGATCGCGGCCATGCCGCGCCAGCCTTCCGCGATGCCGCCGGCCACCCGGGTGCGCAGTTCGGGCTGCCGTTGGGCCTGCAGGAACAACTCCACCGTGGCCAGCCAGAGATCCGGATGGGCGGCGAACTGCTCGGTGAGCCCCTCCCACATGCGCTCGAAGGCGTGGGCCGCGTCGTCGCCGGCGTTGGGGGCGAGCGCGCGGCCGAGGCTGTCGCCCCATTCGTCCAGCAGGTCGAACAGCGCCTGGGTGAGCAGCGCCTCCCGGGATCGGTAGTGGTAGCCGATCGCGGCGGTGCTCACGCCTGCGGCGGTGGCGATGTCGCGGACGCTGGTGCGGTCGTAGCCCTTTTCACGCAGGCACCGCTTGGCGGCGGCGAGGAGGTCCTCACGGTTTCCCATGCGGGACACCGTACCAACGGATTGGCACAAACGTTTTGCGCGATCGTTTGACACGATCGTGCAAATCTGGCTACGGTCCTGCCATCACCTGATCACCAAGGAGACGGACATGATGAAAATGGGCCTCGCCGTCGCCCTGCTGGCCGCGTTCGCGGCGACCCCAACGGCGGCGGCGAGCAGGGCTGGCCCTGGCTGCGCGACGACCGCGGCCAGGCCGGCTGGCACGTGCGGTCGCTGACCTCCGGAGCCTGGAAGCGGGCCGACTTCGTCAAGGACCACCAGCACCGCTTCTGGAGCCGGGCTCACTTGGCCGGCCGGTAGACCAGGTACAGCACGCCGGTCGTGAACGTCTCGGACTTGATCAGCTCCAGAGGGACGGAGCCGTCGCCCTCGTCGAACAGGCGCTCACCCTTGCGGACGGCGATCGGGTGCACCAGCAGGTGCAGCTCGTCCAGCAGCCCCGCGGCCAGCAACTGGCGTACCACCGAGACCGAGGCGCTCACGGCGATGGTGCCGCCGGGCTCGTTCTTCACCGCGGTCACGGCCTCGACCAGGTCGCCCTTCATGAGCTCGGAGTTGCGCCAGGTGAACTCCAGCGGCCGGCGGGACACGACGATCTTCCGTGCGTCGCCGAGCGTCTTGGCGAAGCCGGCCTCCTCGCCGCCCTCGGCCTCCCGCTCCGGCCATGCTCCGGCGAAACTGTCATAGGTCTTGCGCCCCAGGAGCAGGGTGTCGGTCATCTGGCCGTCCACGGCCGCGCCCATCTCGTCGTTGAAGTACGGGAAATGCCACTCCGCCGGGTCCTGGACGACCCCGTCGAGTGAGATGAACAGGCTGGCGGCGATCTTCCTCATGATGTCTCTCCCGTCGTTTCGATGTGCTCGTATCCTGGCGGGCCCGTCTTACGGTTCGCTTAAGGTCTCCCTTACCAGGTCACCCGCAACGACATGAGCCGCCGGCCCGGCGAGAGCGGGTCGTAGGACAGGTCGTCGGTGACGAGCGCGAGCTTCGGGAAGCGCTCGAACAGTGACGTGAGCGCGACCCGCAGCTCAAGCCTCGTCAGGTGGGCGCCGAGGCAGAAATGGGTCCCGTGGCCGAGCGCGACGTGCGGGGCGGGCTCCTGCCGCGTGATGTCGAACCGGTGCGGCTCGGGGAAGACGGACGGGTCGCGGTTGGCCGCGGCGACGATGGGCATCACGGCGGCGCCCTTCGGGATGAGCACGCCCTCCAGCAGGACGTCCTCCGTCGTCACCCTGGGCAGCGCGGCGCTGCTGAGCCTGCTGTAGCGCAGGAGCTCCTCGATCGCCTGGGGCATGAGGCCGGGGTCGTCGCGGACCAGCGCGAGCTGGCCGGGGTCGCGCAGCAGCGTCACCGTGAAGTTGCCGAGCTGGTTGACCGTCGTCTCGTGGCCGGCGGTCAGGAGCACCTGCAGGTTCGACACCAGCTCGTCCGCCGTCAGATGGTGCTCGGCGTCGTTGACGCGGACGAGCTCCGCGATCAGCGCCTCGTCGGGTTCGCGGCGTTTGAGCTCGACGAGGTCACGCAGGTACGCCTGAATCGCCCGTTCCGCGGCCCTGATCTCCTCGATGGGCAGCACATTGGACGTCAGCGTGCGCGACCAGCTCTCGATCTGGGACCGGTCTTCGTAAGGGGCACCGAGCAGCTCGCAGATCACCATGACCGGGAGCGGGCCGGTGAAGTCCCGCACCAGGTCGGCGGGCGGTTCCAGCGGGTCGAGCAGGTCGTCGACGATGGCCTGGACCCGGGGCTGGAGCCGGTCCACCATGCGCGGGGTGAACGTCTGCGACATGAGTTTGCGGATGCGGGCGTGCCGGGGCGGGTCCATGCTCGTGATCACGAACGGGTTGGACGCGGACGGGATGTAGACCGGCCCGCCCGGCTTGATAGCCTCCTCGCGGCTGAAGCGGTTGTCGCTCAGCACCTGCCGTACGGCGTGGTAGCCGAGCGCGAGGTAGACCTCGTGCGGCCCCATCGTGGCCGGCACGACCGGCCCCCGCTCCAGCAGCCGCAGGGCTTCCTGGTCGGCTTCTTCCGTGGGTGGCGTGGTGAACGGGAAGATCGGTGGCACGGCGAACTCCTCACTGCCATTGCGTGCCGAGAAGGTCTTCAGCGTCCACCGCGCCGCCCTTCCTGGGAACCCCCAAGTCAGGAGCGCGGTCGGATTCGCCGCGCAGGACGCAGAACTCGTTGCCTTCGGGGTCGGCGAGGATGGCCCGCCCCGACCCGTCGAACGCCGGCCTTGCGGCCGACACCGGCTACGCCTCCACCTGCCGGAGGCAGCTCGCCCTGATGGCCGACAACAGGCAGGCGAAGTCCTCGTCGCGCACACTGCGGGCGTGCCGGTCGAAGCGGCCCGCCGCCTCGCCGGCCGCGAAGCCCAGCACCGCCGTACTGATCAGGCGCTCGGCGCGAGCGGCGGCGGCGGGGGAGAGGCCGGCCTCGACCAGGGCGGAGCAGACGGAGTCGCGGACCCGCAGGGCCTCGTCGGTGGCGGCGGGCCGCTGCAGCAGCAGCGGGAAGGCGGCCGGGTGGCGTAGCGCCGTGGCGCGGATCGCGTGGGCCAGCCGCTCCAGCCGCTCCTGCCAGGTCAGGCCGGCCGGGGGCAGGGGCGTCTCGGTCAGCAGCGCTTCCACCAGGGCGTCCAGCAGGGCCTCCTTGCCGCCGACGTGGCGATACAGCGCCATGGCGGTGACGCCGAGCCGGGTGGCCACGCTCGGCATGGTGACGGCGGCCAGGCCCTGGGTGTCGGCGATGGCCAGGGCGGCGGCCACGATGGCGGCTCGATCGATCTGCGCGGGGCGTCCCATGATGAGTAAGTATATAGAGTATATTTACTCATCGGCATCGAAGAGGCGGCCATGCGGATCCTGCTGTCAGACGGTTCGGGACTCACCTCCCGGCAGTGCGCCACCCTGCTGTCGCGGGCCGGTCACCACGTCGAGGTGCTCTCTCCCGACCCGATGTGCGTCTGCGCCTTCACCCGGCACGTCCGCCGCGTCCACCGGACACCCTTCTACGGCACCGACCCGTTCGGCTGGCTGCGCGCGGCCGTCGCCATCTACCGGAGCGGCGGCTTCGACGTGCTGCTGCCCACGCAGGAACAGGTGGCGGTGCTGTCCAAGTCCGCCGGCCTGCTGCGCGAGCAGGGAGTCGCCACCGCCGTGCCGCCGTTCGCCGCCCTGGCCCAGACGCAGGACAAGATCGCCGCGTACGCCCTCCTCGACCGGCTCGGCCTGCCGCAACCGCTCTCGGCCGTCATCACCGGCCCCTCCGGCTGGAGTGCCTTCCCCGCCTATCTCAAGACCCCGATCGGCACCGCCTCCGGCGGCGTACACCGCCTGAACGACGCCGCCGACCTGCACTGGCACGCCGGTCAGGCGACAGGCGCCCTGCTAGTGCAGCGCGAGGTGCCCGGCCGGCTGGCGATGATCCAGTCGGTGTTCGGCGCGGGCCAGCTACTCGCCTTCCACGCCTGCCTGCGAACGGGGGAGGGCGTCAGGGGCGGCGCCACCCACAAGCTGAGCGTCGACCTACCGGCCGTGCGCGACCACGTGTCGCGTCTGGGAGCCGAGCTCGCCTGGCACGGGGCGCTGTCGGCCGACGTCATCCTCGGCCCCGGCGGCCCGGTCTTCATCGACCTGAACCCGAGGCTGGTCGAGCCGGTCAACGCCCTGCTGTCCGGCGTGGACCTCGTCACCCCGCTGCTCGACCTCGCCCGCGGCCGTACACCCGCACCCCAGCCGCCCGGAGCCGCGGGCGTGGCCACCCACCAACTCCTGCCGGCCATCCTGGGCGCCGCCCAGCGCACGAAATCCTGCCGGGGCGTGCTCGGCGAGCTGGGAGCGGCCCTCAGCAAGCGACACCTGTACGCGGGCAGCAGGGAGGAGCTCACACCGGCCGGCCGCGATCCGCGCAGCCGTCTGCTGCTGGCGTTCGCCACGGGCGCGACCCTCGTCCGTCCCGCCGCCTGGCAGTGGTTCGCCTCCGGCAGCGTGACCGCGTACGCGCTCAGCCCTGAGGGCTGGCAGCACATCCTGCACCATCGAACGTGAGGCGTCAGCCGGCCGGTGGCGCGATGGACCCGCGGGTGCGCAGGGGCATGGGCACCCGGTGCACCTCGCCCAGCCGATCGGGATCCGGGTGGTCGCCGTTCATCTGGGCGAACAGCACGTCGACGGCCTTGCGGCCGAGCTCGTAGTGCGGCAGTGCCACGGTCGTCAGCCCCGGCCTGATCCATGAGGCGATGGGGTGGTCGTCGAAGGAGACGACGGACACGTCGCCCGGAACGCCGAGCCCGGCATCGTCGAGTGCCTGGTAGGCGCCCATGGCGATCCGGTCGTTGAAGCAGATCAGCGCCCGCGGGCGCGCGGTCCGCAGGAGGTCCCGCGTCGCGGCGAGGCCGTGTTCCGGCTGCCAGTCGGGGCAGGTACGACCGCCCGCCACCTTGACGCCCGCCTCACCGAGCGCCTCCCGGATGCCGACGAGCCGTTCCACCGCCGCGACGCTCTCCCGGGTCACGTCGCGCACGCGCGGGCCCTCGCCGATCAGGTAGATGCCCTCGCGGTGGCCGGCGTCGAGCAGGACACGGGCCGCGCGGCGGCCGGCCTCGACCTCGTCGGGGAGGACGGAGGGCAGGGGGGTGGGCTGTTCGGGCAGCGCGTTGAGCAGGACGGCGGAGGCGGCCGTGATGGACTTGGGCACCTTGATGGTCCTGGTGAACATCGAGGCGAGGATGAGCCCGTCCACCTGGCGGTCGTGCATGGCCTGCAGCAGGAGGCGTTCGAGCTCGGCGTCACCTTCCGTCTCGCCGATGAACAGCATGAAGCCACGCTCGCGGGCGGCCTCCAGCGCACCCTTGATCATGTCGCCGGCCAGGCGCGAGGTGGCGACCGTGTCGGAGACGAAGCCGATCGTCTGGGAGGTGCCCTTACGCAGGCCCACGGAGACGATGTTGGGCCGGTACTGCAACTCGTCGGCGGCCCGTACGACACGCTGCTCGACATCCTGAGAGATCCGCAACTCGCGCCCCCGGCCCGACAGCACCAGTGAGGCGGTCGGGCGGGAGACGCCCGCGGCTTTGGCCACATCGGCCAGCGTGACCCGTCGTGGGCTCACCCAGGACCTCCGATCGTCAAGAGTCGGTTGCGGGGGTTGACATCGTACGACGCGCGTGGTGACACTATCGGGCGCTAACCCGATTTAGCAACGGACATCAGCCCGGCGCCGAATGTCCTGGCAGCAGAGGAGACGCAACATGGCTCGTCGAGTTCGCCCCGGCAGTGCCGGAGCCGCGCTGGTGATCGCCATGGGGACGCTGGCCGCCGCCTGCGCGGCTCCCGGCAGCGACAGCCCGCGGCCCGCGGCCACCACCGCGTCAGCGCGGTCCGCCGCACCCGAGTGCGGTACGGCCCCGATCACGATGAGCGGCTACTTCGAGACCGGTTTCCCGCTGCCCAAGGCGCTGACCACCGAGTTCACCAAGCAGCACCCGAACGTCACCTGGAACATCCGCGAGGACCAGTTCGCGATCATCACGCAGAACGCCCCGCGCGTCCTGGCGGACAACCCGCCCGACCTGATGCGCCTGCCCCAGGTCTCCGAGCTGGTCAAGGACAACCTGCTGAAGAACCTCGACGGCTACGCCACGTCCTTCGGCTGGGACAAGTGGCCGGCCTCGCAGCTCGAACAGCTCCGCCTCGGCCCCGGCGGACGGCCGCGCGGAGAGGGATCGCTGTACGCCCTGGGGCTCAACTTCAGCATGACCGGCGTCTTCTACAACAAGAAGCTCGCCACCCAGATCGGGATGTCCGCACCGCCCGCCACGCTGCCGGAGCTCGACGCCGCGCTGGCCAAGGCCAAGAGCGCGGGCGTCACCCCGATCGTGCAGTTCAACGGCGGCGCCACCGGCGGGCTGGCGTTCCCGCTGCAGAACCTCATGGCCTCCTACGGCCCGGCCGCACCGATCAACGACTGGATCTTCCAGAAGCCCGGCGCCACCATCGACACCCCATCGAATGCGCGGGCCGCCCAGCACCTGGAGAAGTGGATCAAGGCGGGCTACTTCCAGAAGGACGTGAACGCGGTCGACTACGCGACGATGATGAGCCGCTTCATCGACGGCCAGGGCCTGTTCATGTTCAACGGCGACTGGGAGTCGGGCAACCTCGACAAGCAGATGCCGGGCAACGTCGGCTTCACGCTGATGCCACCAGCCCAGCAGGGCGGCAAGCGGGCCGCCATGTCGGCGCCCCTCACCTTCGGCATCGCCGCGAACGCGAAGAACGCCGGCTGCGCCGCCTTCTTCCTCAACTGGGTGGCCACCGACAAGCGGGCCCGCGAGATCGGCGTCGAGGTCGGCGGATCACGCCCGATGGGTCCCGCCGACGCGTACATGCCCGAGGTGGCCGCGGACAAGGTCACCGCGAGCACCCTCGCCGCCGGAGCGGACATCGCCAAGGACAACGGCGCGATGGACTTCATCGCCAACGCCACCGGCGCCATCTACGCCAAGAGCTGGACCCCGAACCTGCAGAAGCTGGTGGCCGGGGAGCAGACACCGCAAGGACTGCTGAAAGCGGTCCAGGACGGCTACGCCGGCCAGCTCGAAGGGAACTGAGCGCGGTCATGACCCGCTCCCCGCGCCGCGGCCTGGCCGGCTGGCTGTTCATCATCCCCGCGCTCGCCTTCTACGCGGTCTTCGTCCTGCGCCCGATCGCCTTGACGTTCCAGTACTCGCTGTACGAGTGGGACGGCATCGGCCCGTCCACCTGGGCCGGGGCGGCCAACTACGGCAAGGTCTTCACCGACCCCGACCTGTTCGACTCGCTGGTGAACGCCTTCAAGCTGATCGTCTTCTTCAGCGCGATGCCGGTCGTGCTCGGCCTGGCGATCGCCGCCACGATCAGGCGCATCGCCCAGAGCCGGCTCGCCCTCGTGGCGCGCACCGTGCTGTTCCTGCCGCAGGTCATCCCGCTGGTCGCGGCCGGCATCGCGTGGAGCTGGCTGCTGGCCTCCACCGGGGTGATCAACCAGCTCCTCTCGCTCGTCGGCCTCGGCGGCGTGACCCGCGCCTGGCTGGGCGACTTCGCCACCGCCCTGCCGGCGGTCGGCATGATCGGCGCATGGGTGCTGCTCGGCCTCTGCACGCTGCTGCTCCTGGCCGGCATGAGCAAGATCGACCCGGCACTGTACGAGGCCGCCCGCCTCGACGGCGCCGGGCCGTGGCGGGAGTTCCTCTCCATCACGGTCCCCAGCCTGCGCCAGGAGATCGCGGTCTGCGTCACCGTGACCGTGATCGCGGCCCTGGCGAGCTTCGACATCATCTACATCTCCACCCAGGGCGGCCCCGGCAACACGACCATGGTGCCCGGCCTGCAGATCTTCTACCTGGCCTTCTCCGAACGGGAGGTGGGGACGGCCTCGGCCCTGGCCATGGTCCTCATGCTCCTCGTGATCGCCTGCGCCCTTCCCATCCAGTGGTTCGCAAAGGACGGCAACCGATGATCCTCGCCGGGCGAGAGGCATGGACCGGCAGGCTGCTGCTCGTCGTCATGATGGCGGTCACGCTCCTGCCGTTCCTCAGCCTGTTCGTCACCGCCCTGCACCCCTCCGGGACCTACCCGGCCGGACTCGCCTGGCCCGGCGACCCGCAGTGGGGCAACTTCCCGCGGGCCTTCGAGGCGGCGAAGATGGGCGAGCTGCTGAAGTCGAGTTTCCTCATCGTGCTGGGCGTGGTCCCGATCTCGATCCTGCTCGGTACGATGGCCGGCTTCGCCATCGGCCACCTGCGCGTGATCGGCGGCCGCGCGGTCTTCCTGCTGTTCGTCCTCGGCCTGACCCTGCCCTTCGAGGGCATCATCACGCCGCTGTACTACCAGGTCCGCGACATGGGGCTGCTGAACACGCGCTGGGCGATCATCCTGCCGCTCATCGGCCTGTTCATGCCGTTCTCCGTCTTCTGGATGCGCGCGCACTTCATCAACATGCCGGGAGAACTGTCCGAAAGCGCACGGATGGACGGCGCCAACGTGTGGCAGTTGTTCCGCCGCATCCACGTCCCTCTGGCCATGCCGGCGATCTCGTCCCTGGGCATCCTGCTGTTCCTGTGGACCTGGAACCAGTTCCTGCTGGCGATCGTCCTCGTCGACGACCCGGCCGAACGCACGATGTCCGGCGCGCTGGGCGCCTTCCAGGGCCAGTGGGGGACCGACATCCCGCTGCTGTGCGCCGGATCGCTGCTGATCCTGACACCCACGCTGGCGATCTTCCTCATCTTCCAGCGTCACTTCGTCAAGGCCCTGCTCCAGGGCTCCCTGAAAGGCTGACGGCGTGAACAGTGGCCGACCGGCCCTCTGGACCAGCCGGCACCTCGACCGGCTCATCGAGACCCCCGCGACCACCGCGCCCGTCTTCGACCCCACGGCCCTGCCCCGGATCCTGCCGGACCACGATCTCTGGGACCTGTGGCCCGTCCAGGAGGAGGACGGCTCGACCTCCCTGATCGACGGCCACGAGATGTGGATGGCGCTGTCGGCGCCCGCCCTCGGCCACCCGGAAGGGCGCCACGACCAGGCCAGGATCCGGCTGCTCGCCAGGAACGGCGACAGGTGGAAAGACCTCGGGAACGCCTTCGCCGACGGGGCCTCGCCCGGCAGCCGCGAGTGGTCGGGATCGGCGATCCGCCGGCCCGGCGGCACGGTGTCGGTGTACTACACGGCCGCCGGCCGGCGAGGCGAAGCACGGCCCACGTTCCGGCAGAGCGTCATCGAGGCGCGTCTCGATGACGCTCCGCATCGGGAGATCCTCCGCTCCGACGGCCGGACGTACCTGCCGGCCGAGGAGGTCGACGGGTCACCGGGGAACATCAGGGCCTTCCGCGATCCCGGCTGGTTCCGCGACCCCGCCGACGGGCGCGACCACCTGCTCATCGCCGCGTCCACCGCCTGGGGCGACCGCTTCACCGGCGCCATCGCGGTGGCCGGGCGACGGGCCGGCGCCTGGTCGCTGCTCCCGCCGCTCATCGTGGCCGAGGGCGTCAACCGGGAGCTGGAACGGCCGCACGTCGTCGTCCACCGGTCGTGGTACTACCTCTTCTTCAGCACCCAGCGGCACTCGTTCCACCCGGCCGATCGCGCGCCCACCGGCCTCTACGGCTTCGCCGCGCCCGGCCTGACCGGACCGTACGAGCCGCTCAACGGCTCCGGGCTCGTGATCCAGAACCCTGCCGCCGAACCCGACCAGGCCTACGCGTGGCTGGTGCTGCCCGACCTGCACGTGGCCGGCTTCGCGAACTACCGATCACGGCAGGGCGGAGATCTCCGGCACGCGGAAGCCACGGAGGCCCGAGCCCATTTCGGCGGCACCATCGCGCCCATGCTCAAGCTCACTCTGAACGGGACGACCACGTCCGTCGCCCCAGCCCAGGAATTTTGATCACCCGTGACGTCGGCGGGGTGCGCGCCGACCTTCTCGCGCTCCACCCGTGCCACATGAGCACGTAGCAAGCGACATGGATCACGGTGAACGGCACACGCCATTATCGGCCCTCGCCGCCCGGCCGATGTGTCGCGTACAGATCGCGTCAAGAATCAGGCCCCGCTCATATGGAAGCCGTCAAGAAGGGCTAAACGGGTCAATCTCGGAGTTTTCCTTGGTCATATACCGCTCATCCCGGGCGGTAGGCACAAGTTCCGGAATTGAGGAGCAGGGATGGCAGACGTCATCTTCGTCGCCCTGACGATCGCGATCTTCGTGATCTTCGGGTACGTCGTGAAGGCGGTGGAGCGCCTGTGAGCGCGATCAATGCCACCGGCCTCGTCGTGGTCGTGGCACTGGTGATCTTCATCGTGGCGGCGCTGCTGTTCCCGGAGCGTTTCTGATGACCGCGGGCCTGATCTTCATCGGATCCCTGATCGCCGTCCTGGCCCTGGTGCACAAGCCGTTCGGCGACTACATGTACCGGGTCTACACCTCGGCGAAGCACAACGTGGCCGAGCGCGGCATCTACCGGTTGCTCGGGGTGCGCGCCGACGCCGAGCAGAGCTGGGGCGTCTACGCGCGCGCTCTGCTGGCGTTCTCGCTGGTCTCGGTCCTGGTCGTGTACGGCATCCAGCGCCTGCAGGACAAGCTGCCGCTGAGCGTGGGCATGGCGCCGGTCACCGACCACATCGCCTGGAACACCGCGATCAGCTTCGTCACCAACACCAACTGGCAGGCGTACTCGGGCGAGTCCACGATGGGCCATCTGACCCAGATGGCGGCGCTCGCGGTGCAGAACTTCGTGTCGGCCGCGGTCGGCATGGCCGTGGCGATCGCCCTGGTACGCGGCTTCGCCCGCCGCAGGTCCGAGACGATCGGCAACTTCTGGGTGGACCTGGTCCGTGGCACGATCCGCATCCTGCTGCCGATCGCGTTCGTCGGCGCGCTGATCCTGGTGGCCGGAGGGCTGATCCAGAACTTCGTCGGCCCGCACGAGGTGACCACGCTGACCGGCGGCACCCAGGCGATCACCGGCGGCCCGGTCGCCTCCCAGGAGGCCATCAAGGAGCTGGGCACCAACGGCGGCGGCTTCTACAACGCCAACTCCGCCCACCCCTTCGAGAACGCCACGAGCTGGACGAACTGGTTCGAGATCCTGCTGATCCTGGTGATCCCGTTCGCCCTGCCGCGTACGTTCGGCCGGATGGTCGGCCAGGTCCGGCAGGGGTACGCCATCCTCGCCGTGATGGGCGTCCTCGCCCTGGCGAGCGTGCTGCTCACCAACGTGTTCGAACTGGCGGCCGGCGGAACCGTGCCGCAGGCGGTCGGCGCGGCCATGGAGGGCAAGGAGGTGCGCTTCGGCGTCGCGAACTCCGCCACGTTCGGCGCGGCCACGACGCTCACTTCGACGGGCGCGGTGAACTCCTTCCACGACTCCTACACGCCGTTCGGCGGCATGATGACGCTGTTCGACATGATGCTCGGCGAGGTCGCGCCGGGCGGGGTCGGCGCCGGGCTCTACGGCATGCTGATCCTGGCCGTGATCACGGTGTTCGTGGCGGGCCTGATGGTCGGCCGTACCCCCGAATATCTCGGCAAGCGGATCGGCGCCCGCGAGATCAAGCTGGCCTCGCTGTACTTCCTGGTCACCCCGACGCTGGTGCTGATCGGCACGGCGTTCGCGATGGGCTCGGCCGAGCAGCGGGCGAGCATGCTCAACGCCGGCCCGCACGGCCTGTCCGAGGTTCTCTACGCCTTCACCAGCGCCTCCAACAACAACGGCTCCGCCTTCGCCGGCCTGACGGTCAACACCCCCTGGTACGACGTCGCGCTCGGCCTGTGCATGGTCTTCGGCCGGTTCCTGCCGATCATCCTGGTGCTGGCCCTGGCCGGCTCGCTGGCCCGGCAGTCGCCCGTACCCGAGGGCGCGGGCACGCTGCCGACCCACCGGCCGCAGTTCGTCGGCCTGGTCGTCGGCGTCACGATCATCCTGGTCGCCCTCACCTTCCTCCCGGCGCTCGCGCTCGGCCCCATCGCAGAAGGACTGTCCTGACATGTCGACCCCCACGCTGGAGAAGCGGGGCGCCCTGTTCGACCCGCGGCAGATGGTCCGCTCGCTGCCGGACGCGTTGAAGAAGCTCAACCCGGCCACGCTGTGGCGCAACCCGGTGATGTTCATCGTGGAGATCGGCGCGGTGTTCACCACCGTGCTGGCGGTCCTCGACCCGTCGTTCTTCGCCTGGGCCATCGTCGTGTGGCTGTGGCTGACCACGATCTTCGCCAACCTGGCCGAGGCCGTCGCCGAAGGACGCGGCAAGGCCCAGGCCGCCACCTTGCGCAAGGCCAAGACCGACACCATGGCCCGCCGTCTGGTCGGCTCCGCCGAGGAGGCGGTGCCCGCCGTCGAGCTGCGGCAGGGCGACCTCGTCGTGGTCGAGGCCGGTGAGACCATCCCGGGCGACGGCGACGTGATCGAGGGCATCGCCTCGGTGGACGAGTCGGCCATCACCGGCGAGTCCGCCCCGGTGATCCGCGAGTCCGGCGGCGACCGGTCGGCCGTGACCGGCGGCACCAAGGTGCTCTCCGACAAGATCATCGTCCGGATCACGCAGAAGCCCGGCGAGAGCTTCATCGACCGCATGATCGCCCTGGTCGAGGGCGCGAACCGGCAGAAGACCCCCAACGAGATCGCCCTCAACATCCTGCTGGCCGCCCTGACGATCATCTTCCTGGTCGCCACCGCCACCATGCAGCCCCTCGCGATCTACTCGAAGTCCATCAACCCCGGCGTACCGGACTCGCTCGCGCTCAGCGCCGACGGCGTGACCGGCGTCGTGCTGGTGTCCCTGCTGGTCTGCCTGATCCCGACCACGATCGGCGCGCTGCTGTCGGCCATCGGCATCGCCGGCATGGACCGCCTGGTCCAGCGCAACGTCCTGGCCATGTCCGGGCGGGCCGTCGAGGCCGCGGGCGACGTGTCCACGCTGCTGCTGGACAAGACCGGCACGATCACGCTGGGCAACCGGCAGGCGGCCGAGTTCGTCCCGGTGGACGGGATCGATGAGCGGGAGCTGGCCGAGGCGGCGCAGCTGTCCAGCCTCGCCGACGAGACCCCCGAGGGCCGCTCGATCGTGGTGTTCGCCAAGGAACGCCACGGCCTGCGCGAACGCGAGATCCACGGCGCCGAGTGGGTGCCGTTCACCGCGCAGACCCGCATGTCCGGCGTGAACTTCGCGGGCCGGCAGGTCCGCAAGGGCGCCGCCACCGCGGTCATGAAATGGGTACGCGACCACGGCGGCCACCCCACCGACCAGATCGGGCACATCGTGGACGGCATCTCGGCCTCCGGCGGCACCCCGCTGGTGGTGGCCGAACAGGGCCGCGTGCTGGGCGTGATCCACCTCAAGGACGTCGTCAAGCAGGGCATGCGCGAACGGTTCGACGAGATGCGCCGCATGGGCATCCGTACCGTCATGATCACCGGCGACAACCCGCTGACCGCCAAGGCCATCGCCGACGAGGCCGGGGTGGACGACTTCCTGGCCGAGGCCACCCCCGAGGACAAGCTCGCGCTGATCAAGAAGGAGCAGGAGGGCGGCCGCCTGGTCGCGATGACCGGCGACGGCACCAACGACGCGCCCGCCCTGGCCCAATCGGACG
Source organism: Nonomuraea solani (assembly GCF_900108335.1). Taxonomy (GTDB): domain Bacteria; phylum Actinomycetota; class Actinomycetes; order Streptosporangiales; family Streptosporangiaceae; genus Nonomuraea; species Nonomuraea solani. The sequence goes on along the minus strand of NZ_FNVT01000009.1, from coordinate 11,845 downwards.
TCGGCGTCGCCATGAACACCGGCACGAGCGCCGCCAAAGAGGCCGGGAACATGGTCGACCTCGACTCCAACCCGACCAAGCTCATCGAGATCGTCGAGATCGGCAAGCAACTGCTGATCACGCGCGGGGCCCTGACCACGTTCTCGATCGCGAACGACATCGCGAAATACTTCGCGATCATCCCGGCCATGTTCGCGGCGGTCTACCCGGGCCTGGACGCGCTCAACATCATGCGCCTGGCCAGCCCGCAGTCGGCGATCCTGTCGGCGGTCGTCTTCAACGCCCTGGTCATCGTCGCGCTGATCCCGCTGGCCCTGCGCGGGGTCCGTTACCGCCCGTCCAGCGCCTCCAAACTGCTCTCCCGCAACCTGTACGTCTACGGCCTGGGCGGGATCGTCGTCCCGTTCGCCGGCATCAAGCTCATCGACCTGCTGATCCAGTTCCTTCCGGGGATGTCGTAATGGACCGTCTGCCCAGCTGGCTCCGCCAGCACCTCGCCGCGATCCGCGCGGTCGCCGTACTGACCGTGCTGCTCGGCCTGATCTACCCCCTGGCCGCCACCGGCGTCGCCCAGGCGCTCTTCGACCACCAGGCCAACGGCTCCATGGTCAAGGGCGGCAGCGCGCTCATCGGCCAATCCTTCACCGACCGGGACGGCAACCCCGTCAGGAAGTACTTCCAGTCCAGGCCGTCGGCCGCCGGTGACGGCTACGACCCCACCTCGACCGGCGCGAGCAACCTCGGCCCCGAGGACGTCATCGACACACCCGACAGGAAGTCGCTGCTCACCCAGGTGTGCGCCCGCTCCAAGGCGGTCGGGGAACTGGAGGGCGTCAGCGGCGCCCGCCCGTACTGCACGCCCGACGGGGTGGGCGCGGTGCTCAAGGTCTTTCCCGACCGCGTCGTCAGCGTGAACCAGGCCTGCCCCGCCGCCCCCTTCGTGACCACCTACCAGGGGCTGAAGGTGGAGTGCGCGAAGCCGGGCGAGGACTACGCGGCCGGCCGCACCGTCCCCGTGCGCGGCGACGCCACCGCGAAGGTCCCCGCCGACGCGGTCACCGCGAGCGGTTCCGGCCTCGACCCGCACATCTCCGTCGCCTACGCCGAGCTGCAGGCGCCACGGGTGGCGAAGGAGCGCGGCCTCACCCTCGACCGGGTCAAGGCGCTGATCGGCGAGCACACCACCGGCCGGGCGCTCGGCTTCATGGGCGAGCCCGCGGTGAACGTGCTCGAACTCAACCTGGCCCTCGACGGAGCCTGACGTGCGAGGGCGGCTGCGGGTCTACCTCGGGGCGGCGCCCGGGGTGGGCAAGACGTACGCGATGCTCGGCGAGGGCCGCCGCGCGATCGAACGCGGCCGGGACGTGGTCGTGGGGTTCGTCGAGACCCACGGCCGCCCCCGCACCGCCGCCCTGCTGGACGGCCTGGAGGTGATCCCGCGCAAGACCATCGTCTACCGGGGCGCCACCTTCACCGAACTGGACACCGACGCGGTCATCGCGCGGGCGCCGAAGGTGGCGCTGATCGACGAGCTGGCCCACACCAACGTGCCCGGCTCGAAGAACGTCAAGCGCTGGCAGGACATCGACGCCATCCTCGACGCCGGCATCGACGTCGTCTCCACGGTCAACATCCAGCACCTGGAGTCGGTCAACGACGTCGTCCAGGAGATCACCGGCGTGCCGCAGCGCGAGACCGTACCCGACGAGGTGGTCCGCCGCGCCGACCAGGTCGAGCTGGTCGACATGGCGCCCGAGGCGCTGCGCCGCCGGATGGCGCACGGCAACGTCTACGCGCCCGCGAAGGTGGACGCGGCGCTGTCGAACTACTTCCGCGTCGGCAACCTGACCGCGCTGCGCGAGCTGGCGCTGTTGTGGGTGGCGGGCAAGGTCGACGACCAGCTCGACCGCTACCGCGCCGACCACGGCATCGCCACCACCTGGGAGGCCCGCGAACGCGTGGTGGTCGCGCTGACCGGCGGCCCCGAGGGCGACACCCTGGTGCGCCGGGCCGCCCGCATCGCGGCCCGCACCAAGGGCGCCGACCTGCTCGCCGTCCACGTGACCAGCGCCGACGGGCTGGCCGGGGCCGACCCGGCCAGCCTGGCCCGCCAGCGCACCCTGGTCGAGGACATGGGCGGCAGCTACCACCAGGTCTCCGGCGACGACATCCCGCGCGCGCTGCTCGACTTCGCCCGCGGCGTCAACGCCACCCAGCTCGTCCTCGGCGCCTCCCGGCGCGGCCGGTTCGCGCAGCTCTTCTCGCGCGGCGTCGGCGTGGAGACGACCGCCCGGTCCGGCTCCATCGACGTCCACATGATCACCCACGCCGAGGCCAGGAAAGGGCGGCGCCGCCCGGCCCTCTCGCGGGCCGCGCTCACCCGCAAGCGGCGGCTGACCGGCTGGGCGCTGGCCCTGGCCGGGATGCCGCTGGTGACGTCGCTGCTGTGGTCGTTCCAGGGCGTGGTGTCGCTGCCCAGCGAGATCCTGTTCTTCCTCAGCCTGACCGTCGCCGTGGCGCTGGTCGGCGGCATGTGGCCGGCCATCACCACTGCGGTCGGCGGCTCACTCCTGCTCAACTGGTACTTCACACCGCCGGTCGGCGAGTTCACCATCAACGACCCGGAGAACCTCTTCGCGCTGGGCGTGTTCGTGCTGGTGGCGGCCGCGGTGAGCACCATCGTGGACATCGCCGCCCGCCGCACCCGCGAGGCCGCCCGGGCGAGCGCCGACGCCGAGCTGCTGTCCACCCTGGCCGGGCACGTGCTGCGCGGCCAGGCCGCCGTGTCGTCGCTGCTGGACCGCACGCGCGAGACGTTCGGCCTGACCTCGGTCACCCTGCTGGAACGACGGCCCGAGGCGGCCCGCACGCCGGACGTGCGGGCCGATCCCGGCGCCTGGCGGATCGTGGCCACCTCCGGCGGCGCCCCCGCCACCTGCCCCGGCCGGTCCGACACCGACGTGGTCATCGACGACGACCTGATCCTGGCCGCCAAGGGCGGCCTGCTGGAGGCCGCCGACCGCACCGTGCTGGAGGCGTTCGCCGCCGAGGCCGCCGTCGCCCTGCGGCAGGAACGCCTGCAGGAGGCGGCCGAGCTGGCCCGCCCGCTGGCCGCGGCCGACCGCATGCGCACCGCGCTGCTCGCCGCCGTCAGCCACGACCTGCGCACCCCGCTCGCCTCCGCCAAGGCCGCCGTCGAGAGCCTGGCCGGCACCGACGTCGCCTGGAGCGAGCACGACCGCGCCGAACTGCTGGCCACCGCCGCCGAGTCCCTGGACAAACTTGACCGCCTGGTGGCGAACCTGCTCGACATGAGCCGCCTGCAGGCCGGCGTCCTCGGCGCCACCCCGGTGCCGATCGCCCTGGAAGAGATCATCCCGCGCGCCATCGACGACCTCGGGCCGCTCCGCGACCGCGTCGAAGGCGACATCTCCGTCGAACTCCCCGAGATCCTCGCCGACCCGGCCCTGCTGGAGCGGGTCCTGGTGAACGTCATGGCCAACGCCGTCCGCTACAGCCCGCCGGATCACACGGTGCTGATCACCGCCAGCCGGCACGGCGAGCGCGTGGAGATCCGGATCATGGACCGCGGCCCCGGCATCCCGCCCGAGGCGCACGACCGGGTCTTCCAGCCGTTCCAGCGGCTCGGCGACCGCGACAACCACTCCGGCGTCGGCCTCGGCCTGGCGCTGTCCCGCGGCCTGACCGAGGCGATGGGCGGCACCCTCGTACCCGAAGAGACCCCAGGAGGAGGACTCACCATGATCCTCACGCTGCCCATGGCGGGCACGTCGTGACGCGCGTCCTCATCGGCGTCGAGCTGGTGGTCCGCCCAGACGTGGCTTTCGGGAAGCAGGTCGATGATCGAGACGGTACGGAGCCCGTCACCCGCGCCGACGATGGTGTCCAGGGAGCCGGAGACCGGCGGTGCGCACGGCCCCGGGCCACGATCAGTCGAGCACTTCGAGCAGGTGGGCCGCGTACGCGCGCGGGTGGGTCGTGTCACCGTCGTGCCCCCCGGGGAACTCGGTGAGGTCTCTGCCGAGCAGGGCCGCCAGCTCGACGGCGCACCGGTAGGCGAAGGCGGTGCGCGGCGTCGCCCGGCCGTGCGCGGGCACGATGCGGACCGTCGTGTCCCGCAGCGCCGCGTGGTCGACGGTGTCACGGCTCAGCGCGGTGAAGTCGTGCTCGATGAGGAAGCCGAAATTGACCACCCGCCGCGGCGTCAGCGGCTGCGGCGTCAGGCCGGATTCCGCGCCCGCGTGGGACAGGTCGACGCCGGCCGATCTGGCGACGGCCTTGAGCGCGGCCGCCACGCCGTCCCGCCGGTGGATCTCCTGGATCTCGGCCAGCTCGCGCTCGTAGCCCAGGCGCTCTTCGCCGGGCAGCAGCGACGGCGCGGCCGGCTCATGGGCGACGAGCAGACCGACCTGCGCCGGGTGACCGATCGCCAGGTGCAGCCCGATGACCGCGCCGATGCCGCTGCCGAGCACGCGTACAGGCTGATCGGTGAGCTCGGTCAGCAGGTGGTGGAGATCGTCGGCGTGCTCCGTCACCGTGACACCGGCCACCCGCCCGTCCATGGCGCTGCGCGACAGTCCGCGCCGGTCGTAGGTGACCACGGTGTAGTCGTCGGCGAGCCGGTCGACGAGGTCGACGCTGCGCCCGGCGTCGCCCTCACCGCTCTGGGAGATCACCAGGATCGGTCCACTGCCACGCTTTTCGTAATAAATGCTCATTGAGCGTACGACGCTAGGCTATGTCCCTGCAGGTCCGAATCAGTAACAAGACTGGCGTTGGCCCATCAGTAAGGAGATCCGTTGCTCCACGGACGCGAGGCCGAGCGCGCGGTCATCGACCAGTTGCTCCTCCAGGCCGGCGCCGGGCGCAGCGGAGCCGTCGTGGTCCGCGGCGAGGCGGGCATCGGCAAGAGCGCGCTGCTGAACTACGCGGAGAACGCCGCCACCGACATGCGGATCCTGCGCGGCGTGGGCGTGGAGACCGAGGCCGGGCTGGCCTTCGCCGGGTTGCACCTGCTGCTCGGCTCGTTCGCCGACCGGCTCACCGCCCTGCCGCCGCTGCAGGCGGCTGCGCTGCGCGGGATGTTCGGGCTGACCGACGCCCGGCCCGCCGAGCGGTTCATGGTCGGGCTCGCCACCCTGTCGCTGCTCAGCGAGCTGGCCGAGGACCGGCCGCTGCTGTGCGTGATCGACGACGCGCAGTGGCTGGACCAGGCGTCCGCGGACGCGCTGCTGTTCGCCAGCAGACGCCTCGACGCGGAAGGCATCGCGATGATCTTCGCGGTCCGCGACGGCGTGCCGTTCAGCGCGCCCGGCCTGCGCGACCTGCGGCTGCACGGCCTTTCCGGTACGGCCAGCGCCGCCCTGCTGGCCGAGCACTCGGCGGGCCTGGCGCCACACGTACGCGACCAGATCCTGGACGAAGCCCAGGGCAACCCCCTCGCCCTGCTCGAACTGCCGGGCGCGCTGACCCCGGCGCAGCGGGCGGGCGAGCTGCCCGTCGAGGCCTTCCAGATGGGCGGCCAGCAGTTGTCCGGCCGGTTGGAGGAGCAGTTCGCCCAGCGGGTGCGCGCGCTGCCCGCCGGGTCGCGGCTGCTGGTGCTGATCGCCGCCGCGGAGGAGAGCGGCGGGCTGGACGTGGTCCTGGCCGCGGGGGAGTTCCTCGGGATCGGGCTCGACGACCTTGAGCCGGTGGAGGTGAGCGGCCTGATCGGGTTCGTGGACGGCCGCCTCACCTTCCGCCATCCTCTGGTGCGGTCGGCCGCGTACCGGGAGGCGACGGTCACCAGGCGGCTCGCCGTACATCGGGCTCTGGCCAACGTGCACGGCGCGCGCGGCGATCTGGATCGCCGCACCTGGCACCTGAGCGCCGCCGCGCTCGGCCCCGACGAGGACCTCGCGACCGACCTGGAGCGCATCGCGGAGGAGGCCTCCGTACGCGGTGGGCACACCGCCGTCTCCGTCGCCTACCAGCGCGCCGCGAAGCTCACCGCCGACCCGGAACGGCGGGCGGAGCGGCTGGCCCGCGCCGCCGAGGCCGCGGCGGACGCCGGTCAGACCCAGCTCGCCACCGCCCTGGACGAGCAGACCGTCGCCTCCACCAGCCGGCCGGGCGCCCTGGCGCGCCTGGCCAGGATGCGGATCACCATCGCCCAGGAGCAGGAACACGGCGCGCAGGCCGTGGAGCTGGCTCAGGTGGCCGGCCGGATCGCCGAGGAGGCGCCCGGCGAGGCCGCGTTCCTGTTCCTCAACGCCGTCGCCTCCGTGTGGTCGGAAGGCGACCTGCCCGCCATCACCGACCTGGCCGCGCGCACCTCGGCGCAGTCGGCCGATCCCCTTCTGGCCGGCGTGACGGCCGCGATCGCGCAGTTGGCCGACGACGATACCGCGCCCCTGCTCGGACTCGCCGACACGGTGAAGGGCGATCTGGAGCGCGGTCCGCGAGAGCGGCTGATCTTGCACTCGTGGCTGCTCTGGGTGGCCGATGTCGAGGCGGCTCACGACGACGCCGTCGCCATCGTGCGGGACTGCCGCGCCCAGGGCGCCATCGGCGTGCTCCCGAAGGCGTTGCTCTATCTGGGCCGTGCCCAGCTGATCCTCGGGCGGTATCGGGACGTGGCGGTCACCGCGTCAGAAGGGCTGCAGATCGCCCAGGACACGGCGCGAACCCACTACGGCAGGCACCTGGCCGGGCTGCTGGCCTGCCTGGCGGCGATCCAGGGCGACGAGGCGCGATGCGACGAGCTCACCGACGACATCCTGCGCCACGGCATCACGGAGAGCGGGACCGAGTGCCTGGACGCCCGTGATCTCCTCGACCTCAGCGTGGGCCGCTACGACGACATCCTGAAGAGGGTGCAGTGGAGCGCGGAGGAGGCCTCGGGCAGCCTGTTCGCCATGAACCGCACCTACGCCCACCACGCGAGTTACGTCGAGGCGGCCGTCCGCGCCGGGCAGCCCGACCTGGCCGCCGAGCCGTGCGCGCGCCTGGCCGCGTGGGCGCGGATGGCGGAGCAGCCGTGGATCACCGCCATCGCCCTGCGCTGCCAGGCGCTCCTCGCCGAGGGTGAGGCGGCTGAGCGGCTGTTCGCGCAGGCCGTACAGCTGCACGGGCTCAGCGTGGTGCCCTTCGAGCAGGCCAGGACGGAGCTGCTCTACGGCGAACATCTGCGGCGCGGCCGCCGCCGCGCCGAGTCCCGCCCGCACTTCCGCGCCGCGCTGGACATCTTCCTCCGCCTGGGCGCCACCCTCTGGGCCGAGCGGGCGTCGTCCGAGCTGCGGGCCACCGGCGAGACCCCGCCGGCCCGCGAGCAGACGCTTGACTTACTGGCGCAGCTCACCCCGCAAGAACTGCAGGTCGTACGGCTGGCCGCCGCGGGCATGAGCAACCGCGACATCGCCGCGCAGATGTTCCTGAGCCCTCGTACCGTCAGTCATCACCTGTACAAGGCGTATCCCAAGCTCGGAGTGGCCTCCCGCCACGAACTCGCCCGCATGGATCTTCGGTAACGCGACAGATTCGGCCCACCTGGCCCACTGCCTAGCGTTCTCGGCATGGCGAACCACGAACACAACAGCAAGGGTTTCACCGCGACGGGGCTGCGCCGGGTGCGCGACCTGCTGGCCCGGCACGTCGAGTCGAAGAAGATCCCCGGCCTGGTCGCGCTGATCAGCCGGGGCGATGAGACGCACGTCGAGGTGATGGGCACGATGCGCCGCGAGGGCGGCGCGCCGATGCGGCGGGACACGATCTTCCGGATGGCCTCCACCTCCAAGCCGCTGTCGATGGCGGCGGCGATGGTGCTGCTGGACGAGTGCCGGCTGCGGCTGGACGACCCGGTGGACGGATGGCTGCCGGAGCTGGCCGACCGCAAGGTGCTCAAGCGGATCGACGGCCCGCTGGACGACACCGTGCCGGCCCGGCGGCCGATCACCGTACGGGACGTGCTGACCTGCACCTTCGGGCTCGGCATGGACTTCACCGCGCTGGGCACCCCGATCATGGGCGCGGTCTTCGAGCAGAACCTCACCCCCGCCGGCGCCGAACCGCAGCCCGAGCCGGACGAATGGATGCGCCGCCTGGGCGCGCTGCCGCTGATGCACCAGCCCGGCGAGCAGTGGCAGTACCACATCGGCAACGACCTGCTCGGCGTGCTGGTCGCCCGGGTCAGCGGCCAGCCGTTCGAGACGTTCCTGCGCGAGCGCATTCTGGACCCGCTCGGCATGAAGGACACCGGCTTCCACGTGCCCGCCGGCAAACTCGACCGGCTGCCGCCGCTGTACGCCCCCGACCCGCAGACCGGCGAATACCTCATCTGGGACGAGGCCGAAGGCGGCCGGCACAGCGCGCCCCCGGCCTTCCAGTCAGGCGGCGGCGGAATGTCCTCCACCGCCGACGACTACCACGCCTACTTCCGGATGCTGCTCAACGGCGGCACCCACCAGGGCCGGCGGATCCTGTCCCGGCCCGCCGTCGAGCTGATGACCACCAACCGGCTCACTCCCGAACAAGCGGCCGCCAGGCACGCCCTGGCCGTCAACAACGTGCACATCTCCTTCGGCCAGGGCCAGCACGGCGGCTGGGGCCTGGGCATGGCGGTGCGCACCTACGTGGGCGACTACGCGCCCCTGGGCCAGTTCGGCTGGGACGGCGGCAGCGGCACCTCCACCTACGCCGACCCCGCCAACGGACTCGTCGGCATCCTGCTCACCCAGGTCGGCACCTCCGTGCCCGACCCGGTGCACCTCATCAACGACTTCTGGACCACGCTCTACCAGGCCCTCGACAACTAACACGCTTTCGAAGGAGCACACCATCATGACGATTACCTTCACCGACCAGGACAAGACCACCCTGCGCACCGCCGCCTGGGGCGCCATCTCGCTGATGGCCGCCGCCGACGCCGCCGGCAAGCCGCACAAGGCCGCCACCGAGGGCTCCATCGCCCTGGCTTCGGCCACCGGCCCGGTCGGGCACGTGCTCGCCGAATACCCCAAGGACATGAAACTCGACAACGCGTCCGTGGCCGCGATCGCCGACCAGGTCCTGCCGGCCCTGACCGCGTCCATGGGCCTGCTCAAGCGGCAGGACCCGGCGGAAGCCGACAACTTCCGCCGCACCGTCCTGGTCGCCATCGAAGCGGCCACCCGCCCCCACCAGGGCCCGCCCAGCCCGACCCTGGCCGACATGACCCGCAAGATCACCGAAGCCCTCGACGCCGCCTGACCCCTGGCGGGGTACTGCTGTGGGACGCCGTGGTCGGTGCCGGCGTCGGGCAACTCGTCGCTCCAGCGGACCCGGGCCAGGTCGTCCAGGTCCGCCTGCGGGATGTCGATGCGGAATTCGCGGATCTCGGTCATGTCGTGAACCCTCCCGTGCCATCAGGACGGTTCCGCTCCTCATGGCCGGGGAATCTTGAGAAGGCGTCTTCGATCCCGCGAGCCTAGAAGCCCCTGGCATGTGGTCTCTCAACGGCTGCGGCAGGGCGCCGGTTGCCGGCCAAGTGGCGCCACTGACGGTTCGGTTACTGCCATCGCGGCCACACGTCATGATCCCGCTTCGCGGGATCACCGCGAGCACGCCAGGAGCGCGGGTGGCTCAACAAGTAGGGAGCGGGCCCCCGGTGTGGTCGTAGTAGCTGTTCATGAACCCCTCGTGCCCGTTGCCGTGGTTGAAAGCCCACGCCCAAGTCACTCCTCCGGCACGCACGGAGCACATGAAGGCAATGTCGTTGCCGACGTACGCCTGACCCTGGTTGCAATGGGTGGCCGGACATTGATACATCGGCTGATCCCTAAGGACCCGGCCCCCGTGCGGCACGGTGGAACATGGCTGGGATGACCTGGGGGAGCCGGCTCCCAGGTTCGGTTCCGGGATGAATCCGGTATGGCCGTTGGCTCGATTGAAGACCAGGTCCCAGAAATGCCCGCCACTCGCCGTATAACAGACGTTCGCCAGGTCGTTGCCCGGATAGGCCTGGCCCTGGTTGCAGTAGGTGGCCGGACACTGGTACAGCGGCTGAGGGCTGCTCACCCAGGAGCCGACGCCGATCCCAGCGCGTGCGGGCGATGCCAGGCAGAACATCATGGCCAGTGCCACCATGACCACGATTGCCGGCCGACGAAGCTCGATCATCAAACTAACCTCCCGATGAAGACGCCTACCTGACAATGGCGCCCTAGGTGAAGTTGCCGGCGTTCACCGCTTCTCCGCATGATTGTCTAGTAATCCGAAGTCGACTCCAGGGCAATCACAGGACATTTTGCGGTTTTCATCAGCCAGACGTTGAAGCGCATACTCCTGCGGCTGCTCTCCCTTCTGCAAACCTCACGCGACTGGACCGGCGCCGGACTCTCCGAGCGTCTCGGGATGAGCGGGCGGACCGTCGCGGCTGCGGCGCCGGGTCAGCACGCTCTGCACACCGGTGCGGACACGGTCGAGACACTCGGCGTCCACCTGGGCCTGCTCGGCTCGGAATTCGACGTCACCGGGCCGCCGGAACTCCTCGCGCACCTGCGCCGTCTCGCCGGCCGGTACCCGAGCGACCGCCGGCTGAGGCCGTGCGACCATGGGGGCTGTGTGCGCCCGCCCGCTGAGAGGCTGCCATGACCGCTGAAGCGACCCGCGACGTGATCCCGTTCCGGGAGGCCGTGCGGGCGTGGTTCGGCATCTCGCTGCAGACGTTCGGCGGCCCGGCCGGGCAGATAGCCGTCATGCAGCGCACCCTGGTGGAGGAGAAGCGCTGGATCGGCCAGCAGCGTTTCAACCACGCCCTCAACTACTGCATGCTGCTGCCCGGACCCGAAGCCCAGCAGTTGGCCATCTACGTGGGCTGGCTGCTGAACGGCACCCGTGGCGGGCTGGTCGCCGGCACGTTGTTCGTGCTGCCCGGCATGCTCGCGCTGCTCGCCCTGTCGGCCGTCTACATCGTGTGGCAGGACACCGGTGTGGTGACCGCCTTGTTCGCCGGGATCGCCCCGGCGGTGCTGGCGATCGTCGCCCAGGCCGTCATCCGGGTCGCCAGGCGCTCGCTGACCCACCCGCTGTTCGTTGCCGTCGCGGTGGCCGCCTTCGGCGCGCTGGCGCTGTTCGGGGTGCCGTTCCCGATCGTGATCGCCGTCGCCGCGCTCATCGGCTGGACGGCGCACCGGCTGGCCCCGCAGGTCCTCACGAAGAGCGACGGGCACGGCGGCGACGGCGGCCCGGCCCCGCTGATCCCCGACGACGCGCTGCACCACGCCCAGCCCAGCCGGCGGTCGGCGATCAAGATCCTCGCCGTCGGGCTGGCCGTCTGGTGGCTGCCGGTGGCCGCGGTGGCGCTGTTCCTCGGCACGGACAGCGTGTTCACCACCCAGGGGTTGTTCTTCTCCGGCACGGCGGTGGTCACCTTCGGCGGCGCGTACGCGGTGCTGGCGTTCGTCGCCCAGCGGGCCGTGGAGGTCTACGGCTGGCTGAGCCCGGGGGAGATGGTGCGCGGCCTGGCGCTGGCCGAGAGCACGCCGGGCCCGCTCATCATGGTGGTGCAGTTCGTCGCCTTCCTCGGTGCCTACCGCGACCCCGGACTGCTGACGCCGTGGGGCGGCGCGCTGCTGGGAGCGTTGCTGACCACGTGGGTGACGTTCGTGCCGTGCTTCCTGTTCATCTTTCTCGGCGCCCCGTACGTCGAAAAGCTGCGGCACAACGCGGCCATCAGCGCGGCGCTGACCGGCATCACCGCCTCGGTGGTGGGCGTCATCGCCAACCTGGCGCTCTACTTCGCCGAGCACACCCTGTTCGGGCGCACCTTCACCTGGACGTGGGGCCCCTTCAACCTCCCGCTCCCCGA
>NZ_FNVT01000056.1 GCF_900108335.1 Nonomuraea solani | reverse complement strand
CTCATGGTCACTGCGCGTCGTACCCGTTCTCGCCCTGCTCATATCAGTTAAGGAACTTAGTCCCTGTTTGTCTCACTTGAGCTTGGCACAGAGGGGAAGGCCGGCCACGATGCTGTGGCGCCAACGGCGGTCTTGCGTTGGCGGAGTGAGGTCCCGACCGCTGCCCATCATCTGCAGGGTTTGTTCGAGCGTGCTGTAGGCCGCTGTCGCGTCACGCCATGGGCCGGTGGCGAGCCAGGTCGCGATCGCCTCGCTGGTCCTGTCGGCGTCGACCCTTCTTGTCGCCAGGAACTCCTGGTAGGCGGCCTGGTTCTCTCGCTTGCCCAATCGGTGGCGCAGCCGTGCCCAGGCGAGAACGAACGGAGCGTACCGCTCTAGCTTGATCTTTAACCTTTCCCATCGGCCGGTTCGTTGAGCTGGGTGAAGGTTCGGCCGTTCGCGGGACATGGAGACGGCCTCGGCGTGATCATGAGCGTTGCTGAAGACGCTGACGATCACTACCAAGGCCGTGAGGATGATGCTGAACGAGGCTGCCCGTGTCGAGTCCTTGGCCGCGTTGTCCCGCTTCCGGACCGATTTTTACGACTGTCTGAGCGCACGGGCCGATGCGCTGTTCGAGCTGGCCGATGCGGTGTTATGCAGTGATGGGCCGGTGCGTTCGCTGGTGGAGCTGTCGCTGGTCGGCGAGCACCGTCGAGGTCATGGGTCACTGTATGCGGCGTTGGACCGGGGCCGACTCGATGTGGGGCGGCTGCGTCGGGCGTTGAGCACGGTGCCCCTGCCCAGATCGGCAGACGGACGGTTGGTGCTGGCGGTGGATGTGACGTGCTGGCTGCGGCCGGATGCGCACACCTCGCCGGAGCGGATCTTGTGTCATACCTATGGGCGGGGCAAGGACCAGCACATCATGATCCCGGGCTGGCCGTACTCGTTCGTGGTGGCGTTGGAGACGGGCCGCAGCTCGTGGACTGCGCCGCTGGATGCGCTCCGGCTGGCGCCGGGAGATGATCTAGCCGCAGTGACCGCCGCCCAGCTGCGCGAGGTGGTCGAGCGGCTCATGACTGCCGGACATTGGCGGTCCGGTGATCCCGACATCCTGATCGTGGCTGATGCGGGCTATGACGGGCCGCGCTTGGCATGGTCGTTGCGTGATCTACCCATCCAGATCCTGGCCAGGATGCGTTCGGATCGGGTGCTGCGCCGGGCGGCCCCGGCACGGGTGCCGGGCACCAACGGCCGGCCACCGCGCCATGGGAGCGAGTTCATCTTCGGCGACCGGGACAGCTGGGGCGAGCCGGACGTGGACACCGAGACCGACACCCGCCTGTACGGGCACGCCACCGCCTGGGCTTGGGATCGGCTGCACCCGCGGTTGACCCGCCGCGCGGCCTGGGCCGATGCGGCTGAGCTGCCGATGATCGAGGGCACCGTGATCCGCCTAGAGGTGGATCATCTGCCCAGCGGTGCGATCCCGAAGCCGGTGTGGCTGTGGTGGTCCCAAGTCGATGCCACCGCCATCGAGGTGGACCGGATGTGGCAGGCGTTCCTGCGCCGCTTCGACATCGAGCACACCTTCCGCCTGCTCAAGCAGACCCTCGGCTGGACCTGCCCCAAGATCCGCGACCCCCGGGCGGCTGATCGCTGGACCTGGCTGATCCTGGCCGTCTACACCCAACTCAGGCTGGCCCGCCCTTTGGCCGCCGACCTACGCCGCCCCTGGGAGGAGCCGGCATCCCCGCAACGTCTGTCGCCCGCTCGCGTTCGCCGAGGGTTTCGGCACCTGCGCGCCAAGACGCTCAGTCCGGCCCAGGCACCGAAACCATCCCGGCCGGGACCGGGACGACCACCCGGGCGGCGCAACGACCAGCCCGCCCCACGCCACGATGTCTACACCGCCACCGGCCTGACCACCGCGAAGACCTCTGCCCGGAAACCGACGCCGAAGAAATCCGCTAACCCACGTCCGCGACGCACAGGGTCGGGTGGCCCAGGGCATCGCAGCCCTGGGCTCCCACAGAACCGTGCTTAACAGTCGCCCGTTACACGGCTCTTCTCATCCTTTCCAGAGGAAGTTGCTCTCCCAGGCCCAGTGCTTGAACAGGCCGGAGTCTCGATCGAGGATCCCGGTCCACCAGGCTTTGAACCGTTTGAGGGAGCGCAGCCGCTTGTATTTCTTTCGGGCCCAGCGCGCCAGGTAGGTGTTGACGTGCCGGAGAAGGGGATACAGCTGCGACCGGTAGAACCGGCCGTAGTAGGCGATCCAGCCCGTCACGATGGGGTTGATCCATCCGGCGAGCTCAGCGAGATCGGACCTGCCGCGCATGTGGATCCGCCAGGAGCGGAGCCGTTGACCCATCGCCTTGAGTGCCGCCGCGCTGACCGCGGGCAGAAAGGACGTGAACGCCTTCCCATCCGGATAGACGGCCTTGCGGGGGCGGAAGGTGTAGCCGAGGAAGGTGAACGAGATGTGCTCGAACGAGCCTCGTCGCCTCGAATCCCGGCAATACACGATCTTGGTTTTGTCGGGATGCAGCCGCAACCCGACCTGTTCCATTCTCTCGGCGAGCGCAGCCAGCACCTGACGTGCCTGCCGCTCGGTCACGCAATGCACCACGGCGTCGTCGGCGTAGCGCTCGAACTCCACTGCCGGGAACTCACGCTCCAGCCACGTGTCGAACGCGTAGTGCATGAACAGGTTGGCCAGGACGGGCGAAACCGCTGAACCCTATGCGCAGCGCTGGATTATGCGCAGTGTCGGCCCGTTGCGGCTGGTGAGGGCCGGACAGGCTAGCGAACGCTAACCATAACGCCGAAGATCCGTTCATGAGGCCTGGCAGGGGCCGGGCCGTGCGTGATCGGAGGTCGGCCGATGGTCGCCTTGCCTGTGCTGGTATCCGGCCTGGAAGCGGAGATGATCCGCTTGGGCTACAAGGACTCGACGATGGTCTGGTACCGGGGCGCCTGGCGCCGCCTGCAGCGGTACTTCGCTGCCCGCGGCGTAGAGGAGTTCTCGCTGGACGTGGCCATGGAGTGGGTCGATGAGGCCTGCGGCTTCTTCGCCAAGGAGCAGGCCGGCACGCTCAAGCAGAGCGACGTGTACCTGTTCAGGGTCGCCCAGATGCTGGGCGACTACGAGGCTCACGGCGCCGTGGTGCGCCACTACTCCCGCACGGTCAGCAAGCTGTCCGCGGACGAGGCCGCTGTCGTCGCCCGGTTCAGGGCATGGCTGCGGGCCGCGGAGCGGAGCGCCTCGACGGTGCGGTCCTACGGGACACTGGCAGGGGAGTTCACCGCGTTCACCGGGACGCGGGGCGGGCTCGCCCGCTGCGATGCAGGGACGGTCGGGGCGTTCGCCGCCACGCTGGCCGGCTACCAGGCCAAGACCGTCGAGCAGAAACTGTGCGCCCTGCGGTCCTTCCTCCGGTTCGCGTCCGAGGCCGGGCTGGCCGGCACCGCGACGGCGGAAGCGGTCCCGGCAGTCCCGTCCCGCAGGCAGGCCAGGATCCCGTCGGTCTGGGACCCGGGCGACGTGGCCAGAATCCTGAACGCGGTCGACCGGGGCAACCCGTGCGGGAAGCGCGACTACGCGATCATCTTGCTGGTGGCCCGGCTCGGGCTGCGCGGCATCGACGTCAAGCGGCTGGAGTTCGCCGACTTCGACTGGCCGGGCAACCGGCTGTCGGTCGCCCAGGCCAAGACCGGCCACAGGATCTGGCTGCCGCTGCTGAAGGACGTCGGCTGGGCGGTCATCGACTACGTCCGCTCCGGGCGACCGGCCAGCGACTGCCCGCAGGTGTTCCTGCGGCACACCGCCCCGGTCGGCCCGTTCTCCGACCAGGAGCACCTGCACCAGATGCTGGTCAAGTACGCCCGGGCGGCGCATGTCCCGGTGAGCGACAAGCGCCGCCGCGGCATGCATTCTCTCCGGCACACGCTGGCCACCCGGCTGATGGAGAGCGGCACCCCGGTCGAGCAGATCGCCGACATCCTCGGCCACCAGTCGGTGGCCTCGACCGGCGTCTACCTGAAATCCTCCCTCGGCCTGCTCGCCCGGTGCGCCCTGGACCCCGACGAGCCCGGAAGGCAGGTGCCACGGTGAAGAGCAGCGCGAACCCGGGCCTGGCCGTCGCGATCGCGACACTCGCCGCAGAGAAGCGCGCCGTCGGCTACAAGTACGACGCCGAAGAACGGATGCTGGCCCGGTTCGAGGCGTTCTGCCGCGCCGAGTTCCCCGGACTAGACACGGTCACGAAGGCCTCCGCCGAGGCCTGGATCACCGCGGCCCGCGAGCGGGGAGTCCGGCCGGCGACCCTGCAGGGCCTGGCCGCGCCGGTCAGGGAACTTGCCCGCTGGCTCGGCCGCCGCGGGACCGAGGCCTATGTCCTGCCCGCGCGCATGCTGCCCAGGCCCGCCCGCTACGTCCCGCACATCTACACCGACCGGGAACTGGCAGCCCTGTTCGCCCAGACCGACCGCTGCCACTACAGTTCCCAGGCCCCATTCCGGCACCTGGTCATGCCGGTGCTGTTCCGGACGATCTACGCCTGCGGGCTGCGCAGCTCCGAGGCCCGGCTGCTGCGCCCCGACGACGTCGATATCAGTGCCGGGGTCCTGCAGGTCCGCGACGCCAAGGGCGGCAAGGACCGGCAGGTGCCGGTCTCCGGGCCGCTGCGCGAACGGCTGCGCGGCTACCGCGCGCGCATGGCCGGGCAGCCGGGCTGGGAATGGTTCTTCCCCGGCGGCAGCGTCGGCCGGCCGCTGACGCTGCTGAACGTCTACAAGAACTTCCGCCGGTTCCTCTGGCAGGCCCGCATCTCCCACGGCGGGCGGGGCCACGGCCCCCGCGTCCACGACCTGCGCCACACGTTCGCGGTCAACAACCTGCGGACATGGTTCGCCGCCGGCGAGGACGTCAGCGCGCTGCTGCCGGTCCTGCAGGCCTACATGGGCCATTCCTCGATCGGCGACACCGCCTACTACCTGCGGCTGACCGCCGAGTCCTACCCGCAGATCGCCGCCCGCGTCCAGCGCGAGTACGGCGACATCGTGCCGCCCGTCACCGGAGGGCCAGCCGATGGCGACTGACTTCGCGGTCGCCCTGCGCCGCTTCCTCACCTCCTACCTGGCCGGGCTCCGCGGCTGCTCGCCCAGCACGATCGCGTCCTACCGCGACACGTTCAAGCTCCTGATCGCCTGGTTCCGTGACGAACGGTCCGTCCCGCCGGCCAGGCTCACCCTTGACCACCTCGACGCCGCCGCCGTCACGGCGTTCCTCGCCCACCTTCAGGAAGACCGGCACAACAGCGTCTCGACCCGCAACCAGCGGCTGGCCGCGATCAGCTCCTTCGCCACGTGGATGCAGACTGAGGACCCGGCCCGGATGGCCTGCTGGCAGGACATCCTCGCCATCCCCTCCAAGAAGCAGGACCGCCCCGCCGTCAGGCACCTGACCGTTGAGCAGGCCCGGCTCCTGCTCGCCCGGCCCGACCGCTCCACCCGCCAGGGCCGGCGCGACGCGACCCTGCTCGCCACGCTCTACGACACCGGGGCCAGGGTCCAGGAACTCGCCGACCTCGCCGTCCGCGGCATCCGCCTCCAGCACCCGGCCATGGCATCGCTGACCGGCAAGGGCCGCAAGACCCGCCACGTCCCCCTGGACGGCGGCACCATCACGCTGCTGGCCGCCTACCTGGAAGAACATCGGCTCGACGAGCCCGGCCACCACGATCATCCGGTGTTCTTCAACCAACACCGGGCCAGGCTCAGCCGCGGCGGCATCGCATGGATCATCCGCAAGTACCAGGCCCAGATCCACGATCCGCTGCTCGCCGGCGTCACCATCAGCCCCCATATCCTGCGGCACAGCAAGGCCATGCACCTCTACGAGGCAGGCGTGCCGCTGCCCTACATCCGCGACATTCTCGGGCACGTCGAGCTGTCCACGACCGAGATCTACGCCAGAGCCTCAACCGAGGCCAAACGCAAGGCCCTCGAAGCCGCCCACCAGGGCATCGTCACCAGCGACCTGCCCGAATGGAACCAGGACGCCAGCCTCATCGACTGGCTCACCAACCTCTGACCGTCCGGAAATTATGCGCAGTGCCCGCTCGCCGATCTGGCCCCTACCAGGCCGGGCAAGCCGGCACTGCGCATAATCCAGCACTGCGCATAGGGCGGGTTATGTTCAGCTGCGCATAACCCGCCCTGTGGGGTTCCTCGGTGCCGCTCGACCAGGGTTCCGTCGGCTTGCTGGATGGGAGCGGCCAGCCACCGCTTCACATACAGCAGGACCCAGCGCTGCTCGGTGGTGATGTTGGCCTGCACCGCCTTGACCATCAGGTCCCACGGCACGCTGTCGAAGAACTTCTCGACGTCGAGGTCGATGATCCAGTCCTTCTTCCAGCACCGCCGGCGGCACGTGGCCACCGCGTCCAGCGCGGAGCGTCGGGGCCGATACCCGTAGGAGTCGTCGTGAAAGATCGACTCGGTCCGGGGTTCTAGCGCCAGCGCTGCCACTGTCTGGGCGATCCTGTCGGCCACGGTCGGTACTCCTAGAACGCGAGTGCCTCTCCCGGCTTTCGGGATTTCCACCGCCATCACCGCGGGAGGAAAGTAGGTGCCCGACGACATCCGATTCCAGATCTTGTAGAGGTTGCTCCTCAGATCGGCCTCGAAATCCTCGATGGACTGCCTATCCACTCCGGCGGCGCCCTTGTTGGCCTTGACTCTCTCGTATGCCTCCCATATCAGCCGCTTCGAAATATCGAACGGCTTGTCCTTCGGTTCCGACATGCCCACCCGCTTCCTCCCAGACCAACGTCCGGTTGTTCGCGCGAACAAATCGACAGATGAGCCGGCCCCTTCGCTCCACCCCCATTACCGGGGCTTCGTCACTACTACGAGCCGGTCCGCCGGCGGACGCCGCGACGGTACTCAGCGCCTCACGGTTTCTGCCGCCCGGCGCGCTCCCTCTCGCCCCCCAGCACCGTTGGCACCGGGACGGCGCTGTCGGCATCCGCCTTCCCACGTTCCATGCAAAAGCCGCAGACCGGACTCGCGCCGCCTCTACGCCGGACACCACCTGGCCAATAGGCGGGCACCCGCCAGGCTCATCCCAGGCCCTTTTAACCACCCCGGTTTTGATGTCGTCTACTTGTTTCGACGCGTCTTCGACGGTTCGCTCGCGCTCGCCTTCCCGGTCCCCACCTGACGCATCACGTGCGCCTTTTCCTCAACGCTCACCACGACGGTCTTCAGCCAACGCAGCTTGAGGCGGTTTGACGTCTCCCCCCGCAGGGCGACGCCGAAGGGCCAGACCTTCATCTCCTGCACAGCACCGCATCCAGCAAGGTCACCTACACAACAACCTCGCCTTCTGCGCTCGTGGCGCACTTAAAGATCAAGCTAGCGCGAAAGGTACTCGCGCAAGATCCGGAGGAAGCGGAGAAGTGGCTGAAGGCCGCTGCCCAGGCCGGAGACGAAACCGCGCTCGATGAACTGATCAAGCTGCTCGACCGAACTGACCGCCAGTCGGAGGCAGAGCACCTGCTAATGTCCAGCATGGCGGGCGGAGACACCAGGACCCTGATGCGGCTAGTCAGCCAGCTGAGGCGAGCAGGCCATCATGGGCAAGCGAAGGCGCTGCTTCGTGAGGCCACCGAAAACGGCAACGCAAGAGCACGATCGGCCCTGGCCTGCGCACTCGTCTACGACGGTCGAATCGACGAGGCCGAGGCGTTGTTGCCGGTGTCGGCCTGTGACGGCTACGACATGGACTTGTTTGACCTCACGCGGGATCTCTTCAACACTGGACGCCACGTCGAGGCCGAAGCGTGGCTTCGTCGATTGATCCGCGACGGCGATATTTGGGCCCGCTACCTGATGGTGCGCCGCCTAGATGAACACGGTCGGCGCAGCGAAGGTGAGGAGTGGCTGCGGTCTATCGCCGAGTCCGGCCGCATCGAGGCGATCTCTGAGTTGGCAGATCGCCTCGACACGGAGGGGAAGGCCGATGAGGCCGAACTGTGGCATCGCCGCAGCGCCAGCAGCCAGCACGAACGGCGTCACCTATCTGCGTACTGGCTGTCGAAGAGGCTCGACAGCCAAGGACGCCATGGCGAGGCCATGGACTACAGACAACAAGCCTTCGACACGGTCAACGGCGATCCTCTGGCGCTGATTGGCTTCCAACATTGGCTCACCGAGCGGTTCGGCGCTTATGAAGTTGACCGAGTGCTCCAGAGCCTGGCCGACCTCGGCAACTGGACTGCCGCCCTGTTCCTGGCTGAGCAACTGGCGGAGCATGGCCGATACGACGAAGCCGAAAGAGCATTGCGCCCAGCAGCTGAAGCCGGCGGCTGTCTCGCGATGGGTGCGCTGGGCAAACTGCTGCGTGACCATTCAGACCGGCACGGCGAGGCCGAGGCATGGCTGCGCCGTGCGATCGAGGCGGGTGGCGCCAAGACAAGCGGCGTAGTTGCGCTTGCACAGCTACAAACCAACGAAGGCCGAAGAGACGAAGCGAGCCGACTTCAGCGTTTCGGCCTCGAGCCGGGCGGTACGACATCTGATCCCTGGTCACTCACGAGGCCGATGGATCACCTCTCACACAACACGACCCAACCCTGAGTGCTGCTCGGCCGTGTCCCTTTGCCCGCGCGAGACCCTTAGTGGTGACGGCCTGGCGAGTCGGCATCAGCGCGGGTCGGCGGCGAAGGCGAAACCCACGGGATCTCGATCGGATCCTCCAGGAACGTCCCCAGCATCCGTACGGTGCCCCATTGAACGCTCCAGCCCAGCCGATTGTGCTTGCGCCGCTTCTTCCGAGCCTCCACCAGCCCTGGATGACCACCGCCAGGATGAGCAGCCCGGCCACGACCGCCAGGGCCGCAACGATCCGCCAGTGTCGCCGACGCTCCTCAGCATGGGGCACGCTGGTCACTCCCTTCGCTCGTCGCGGCACGGCCCAAGAGCTCCGGCGAGAAGTGTCGGTCCTCCGCTGCCCGGCCCGGGGCTGTTATCGACGTCCACGTTCTCCCGCGACGACACGGCCGACCCGCACAACCGATCTTCCCTGCGCCAGTCTTTGCGGAAGTTTCGGCGACACCGGAGAGTCGGCTACGGCTGCAGACGGCCCCTCAGGAGCACGTCGGCGAACATTATCTCATCGGTCCAGTTCGCCCCAGAAAGAACCGAACTGCGGTCTTCAACAGGCCGATTCTGCCCGAGCACAGCGAACAGGGGCAGAACTCAAGAGTCCTGCCCCCCGTTGCGCCCACCACGGCTCCGGCCTCCAGTTCAGAGGCTCACCAGATAGCGTCTGGCGGCGCGGCCAGCATCTATACCCGCAGGGGTTTCGCCTGCGAGCCGCCTGGTAGGAGCCCGAGCAACTGGGCTACTACCAGCGCAGCTGCAGCTTATAGGTCACACCGAAGCTCGTCCGCTTGCATCGGTAGTCCTTGGCCCGCAGGGCGAGCTTCTGGGCCTTTCCGTTCACCCGGCACTGCCATTTGAACGGATACACCCCCACGGTCTTCCAGGCGCCAGCGGTCTGGGCCGGATCGCTCACGGTTGCGGCCGTCGGCGCCGACGAGATGATCTGAGCATGATGAGTTGTTTGTGCGGAGGCCGTGGCACCACCCAAAACCGCTGGCGTCATCGCGAAGGCGCCGACGGCGACAAGAGTCGCCACGGTGGTACGAATACGCATGTTGAATCCCTTCGACGAAATCCGCAGCGCCTCCGTCCCCTGCTGGGCGGGAGCATCAACGGATGTCTGCACAATCGCCGGTGCCGCGTTGAGGATGTGTTGAGGATGCGTTGAGCCACCTCGCCAAGAGCCCCGGTGACCATGGCCAGGGCTCCAGCGCTCTCGAACGAGGAATCGAGCTGTAGGGCAGCCAAGAGCGTCGCCGCGTCAAGACCATCCCTCTTGGCACGGACGGACTCTTCCGCGTTCAGCCAATCCCCACCGAGACATTTCGCCTTGTCTGTCGGCCTGAGAACGCTCCCGAGGTGCCCACAGTCTGGATTCCCAGATAAGGAGCTGGCTCATCGGCGCGAGGGTGGGCACACAGGTGCCCAGACGGGCACAGCCCGCGAAGGCAGGGACCTTGCGGGCCGTGCGCGAGCTGGCCCCTTTACTGCGCTGGCGCCAGGAAGTCGCTCGTGCCTTCGAAGGCATACAGCAGAAGATGCGGCATGTCGAAGGAGCCGGGCTGCGGTCCAGTCTGTTCCTAGCCAGGTAACTAATAACCCTTGAGTTGCTTGAGGCCCTGTGAGCTTCCTTAGCCCCTGGACCTGGGCTGATCTGCTGGTGCTCCGGCTTCTTCTGGTGTTGATGAGATTTCGGGGATTCTGAAGGTCTATCGTCCTGGTCGTTCGTCTTGCTGTGAAAGTGAAGGCGAGGTGGCCGGAGTTGGCGCTGGCGGTAGTGAAGGATCTTCGAGTGGCCCGTGCCCCGGCCACCGCCGAGGACCTGGAGGCGCTGGAAACCGACGTGCTGGCCGGGTTCGTACTGGCCCGGGCGGCGGCGGGGCTGTCGGACGGAACGATCTCCTCCGACGT
>NZ_FNVT01000035.1 GCF_900108335.1 Nonomuraea solani | reverse complement strand
GGCTACCGTTGATCCGCATGACGCACACCGAGATCGAGATGACCGCGGAGCTCGTACGGGATCTGCTGCGCGATCAACATCCCGACCTGGCCGATCACCCTGTGACCTTCGGCGCGCGCGGCTGGGACAACCAGCTGTGGCGGCTCGGCGACGACCTCGCCGTCCGGTTGCCCTGGGCGACGGAGTCCGCGGACGAGCTGCTGCGCAAGGAGCACACCTGGCTGCCCGCCCTCGCCCCGGGCCTGCCGCTGCCGGTCCCCGTCCCGCAGCGTCTCGGCGAGCCCTCCGCCCTGTTTCCGCGCCCCTGGATCGTCACCACCTGGGTGCCGGGCGAGCCCGCCGACCGCGCCCCCGTCACGCGCGCCGCGGAGGCGGCCACCACCCTGGCCGCCTTCCTGACGGCGCTTCACCGGCCCGCCCCCGGCGGGGCGCCCGCGGGACGGGGCCGCGGCGGGCCGCTTGCCGCCCACACCGAGGGTGTCGCCAGGGCGATCGCCGAGGCCACGGGGATGGGCCTGATCCCCGACCCGGACGCCGTCCGCGCGGTCTGGGACGACGCCGTCGCCGCGCCCGGCTGGGACGGCCCGGCGCTCTGGCTCCATGGCGACCTGCACCCGGCCAACGTCCTCACCACGGACGGCACCATCTCCGGCGTGATCGACTTCGGCGACCTCTGCGCGGGCGACCCGGCCTGGGACCTCGCCTCCGCCTGGATCCTGCTGCCGGACGACACCGCCGGCCTCTTCCACGCCGCCTACCGGCCGGCCGCGGACGCGGCGACCCTGCGCCGCGCCCGCGGATGGGCGGTGGGACGCGCCCTCAGCGGCATCCTCATCGGCGAAGCCGGCCTCCGCGGCCGCCCGGGCGGCAAGCCCACCTGGGGCCCGCCGGCCCACGACTCACTACGACGCCTCCTCGCGAGCTGACTTTGCCTCATCACTCCGTACGATGTACGGTACATCGTACGGAAACGATGGACGGGAGTGGCACATGTACGAGCCCAGCGGCGAGGAACTGAAGAGCGTCGAGGAGTGGTTCGCCGAGTACGACGCACTGGCCGAGCAGGGCGCGCTGGACCGGCTCGCCGACCTGGCCGTCTTCCCGATGAACCTGGCCACCGACGTCCCCGGCGGGCACGCGGCGGTCCGCCAGTGGACGCGCGAGGAATACCTGGAGGCGATGCGGGACGCCATGGGCGGCGGCACGGCCGGGCTGGACCTCCGGTCACAAAGGACCCCGCACTTCCTGAGCCCGAACCTCGTGGTCGTGGAGACGGAGGCGGCCATGACCATCGAGGGCGAGCGGCAGGAGATGCACTACGCCGACCTGCTGGTGCGCACCGAGGACGGCTGGGCCTTCCAGACGATGATCCAGAGCGGCTGGGGCCACGGCTGGCCACCCGCCCAGCGCGGCTGAACCATGCTCCGCCCGTAAATGACGGGCGGAGCATGACCGGTTCTTGCTAACTTGGCGATATGCATTTGTACTTCCTCTGAGAGACGACCTCGCCGGCCGCTGATGCGGTCCCGGTCCGGCCCCCCATGAGCGGGCCCCGGGGCGCGGCCGAGCCGTTCCGTCGTCTCGATTTCCACGGGTCACCTGGACGCGGTGTCCCGTGCTGTTCGGAGGAAGCGTGTCCGTCATCGTGTCAACCGCCCGTTCCCGGGCGCATCTCAACGCCACCGGCCTGCATCTCGCCCGCGGCGGCCGGCCCGTCCTGACCGGGGTGGACCTCACCGTCTCCCCCGGCGACCGCCTCGGCGTCGTCGGCGAGAACGGCCGCGGCAAGACCACACTGCTGAACGTGCTCGCCGGCACCCTCACCCCCGACTCCGGTTCCGTGCACAGGACCGGCACCCTCGGCGTCGCCGACCAGGTGATCCCGGCCGGCGACGACCGCACGGTCGGCGACCTGATCGACATCGAGCTGGCCCAGGTGCACGCCGTGCTGCGCGCCCTGGACGAGGCGGCGCTCGCGCTCGCCGGCGAACGCCCGGGCGCCGGCCAGGACTACGCCACCGCGCTCGCGGCCGCCGAGTCCATCGGCGCGTGGGACGCCGAGCGCCGGGTGGAAATCTCGCTCGAAGCCCTGAACGCGGTGCACGACCGGGCCCGCCCGCTGGCCGGCCTGTCGGTTGGGCAGCGCTACCGGATCAGGCTGGCCTGCCTGCTCGGCGCCGGCTACGACCTGCTGCTCCTCGACGAGCCCACCAACCACCTCGACGCGGACGGCCTGGACCACCTGACCGCGCGCCTGCGGGCGCACCCGGGCGGCGTGGTGCTGGTCAGCCACGACCGGGCGCTGCTGTCCGACGTCGTCACCTCGGTGCTCGACCTGGACCCGGCCAGCGACGGGCGGCCCCGCGTGTACGGCGGCGGGTACGCGGGCTTCCGCGAGGGCAGCCGCGCCGAGCGGGAGCGCTGGGAGAGCGCGTACCGCGACCAGCAGGACGAGCGCCGGCGCCTGGCGCAGGACCTGTCGGCGGCGCAGAACCGGCTGTCCACCGGCTGGCGGCCGGAGAAGGGCACCGGCAAGCACACGCGCGCCACCCGGGCGCCCGCCCTGGTGCGGGCGGTCCACCGGCGGCGGGAGGAGCTCGAATCGCACGCTCTCGACGTCCCTCCGCCGCCGATGCGCTTCCAGCCGCCCCGGCTGGAAGCGATCCCCGGCGCCGTGCTGCTGCGGGCCGACGAGGTCACGGTGGCGGACCGGATCGCCACACCGCGCTCGGTGCTCCTGCGCTCCGGTGACCGCCTCGTGGTGACCGGCCCGAACGGTTCGGGCAAGTCCACCCTGCTCGGCGTGCTCGCCGGCACGCTGACGCCGGGCTCGGGCTCGGTGCGGCGCAAGCGCGGCGCCCGGATCGGCCTGCTTCCCCAGGAGTCGCCGCCGCCGCCGGGGAGGCGGGTCATGGAGGTGTACGACGCCGCCATCGCCCGGCTCGTCACCGCGGGCGCGCTCGCGGAGGCGGACCGGGTGGGGCTCGGTCAGCTCGGCCTGCTCCCCTCCTCCGCCACCCGGCGGCCGGTGAGCGAGCTGTCCACGGGCCAGCGGCGCCGGCTCGACCTGGCCGTCATGCTGGCCGCGCGGCCGCACGTCGTCCTGCTGGACGAGCCGACCAACCATCTGTCGATGACCCTGGTCGAGGAGCTCACGGAGGCCCTGGGGGCGACCGGCGCGGCGGTGGTCCTGGCCGGCCACGACCGGCAACTCCTGCGCGACACCGCGGCCTGGCCACGGCTGGAGGCCTGATCGCCCCCATGCCTTGATCGCGGAGTTAGCGTCGAGGCATGCGGAATTCAGGCACGGGCCCAGGCCCGATCACCCCCGACGGATCCCCGGTCGACTTCTATCTGCGGCTCAAGCCCAACGGCGAGCCCGAGCTCGTCGAGGGGGTGACGCCGCCCGGCGGCTCGGTTCTCGAACTGGGCGCCGGGGTCGGCCGGGTGACGCACCCGCTCGTCGAGCGCGGCTTCTCGGTCGTGGCCGTGGACGAGTCGGCCGAGATGCTGGAGCGGGTGCGCGGGGCGCGCACGGTGCTGGGCCGGGTGGAGGAGCTGCGGCTCACCGAGCGCTTCGACACGGTCATGCTGGCCTCCCAGCTCGTCAACACCGTGCATGACGGGGACCGGCGCGCGCTGCTCGCGGCCTGCGCGCGCCACGTCAAGCCCGGCGGCGCGGTGCTGATCCAGTGGATCCCCGCCGAGGGGCACGACCGCTGGCACGTGGGCATGGGCCGGGAGGAGGGCGACATCACGATCACGATGGCCGCCGTCGACGAGGTGTCGCCGGGGGTCTTCCACGCGACCATGCGCTACACCTACGGCGGCGACCGGGTGTGGACGCAGTCGTTCTCCTCCAGGCGGCTCACCGACGACGACCTCGCCGCGGACCTGGCCGCCGAGGGGCTGCGGCTGGAGAGGTTCCTCACCGAGGACCGTACGTGGCTCCTGGCAGCGCCCTTTACGATGTAGATCTCATTATATGGAGCAAAAATACTGGAAAATACTGGGACTGTTGGTACAGTCGCGCCATGAGTGACCGGCTGGACGATCTCGAGCGGCGGATCGACGAGCTCCGGGCCGGCGTACGCAAGGCGATGCGGCTCAGGGACGGCGCCACCGCCCGCGTGCTGCGGGCCGAGCTGCGCAGCGCGGAGCGGTCGTGGGACGCCCTCGTGACCGGCGAGCAGCCGAAGGCCAAGGAGCGGCCGCCGCGCCTGGTCACCGTGCGCGAGCAGGTGCACCAGGGGCTGCGGCTGCTGGGTGCGCCCGCCCAGCCGAGGCTGGTGGTGGCCGTCAGCGACGCGTTCTTCGGCGGCACCATCCGCAGCAACCAGCTCACCAGCCTGCGCAGGGACGAGGAGCGCTCGTTCCGTTCCTCGCCCTTCGGCCGGCCCTACTACCTGTGCGCCGCGCTCACCGACCGCCTCTCCCCCGCCCGCGGCCTGCTCACGCTCAGCGGCTGGCCGCTGGAGCGGCGGGTGGTCGGGCCGCTCAGTCCCCGGGTCGACTTCCTGACCTGCGCCATCGCGGTGGCCGGGCACGAGAGCGACGACGAGGGGGCGGGCCGGTTACTCATCCGGATGGCCAGGAACATCCCGGGCGCGACCGACGGCACGCTGGGCCCGCCCGACCCGCGGCGGGTGATCGAGGCGGCCCGCGCCGAGCTGGACGTACACGCCGAGCGCGACACGCGGGATCGCGCCGAGCTGGCGGAACGCGCCGCCGCGCAGCTTGATGACGCCGCCCGGCTGTTCGGCGCCGCTACGCTGAGCACGATCAAGAAGGAGAAGGCCAAGTGAGCGGCTTGAAGCGCGAAGGCGACCACGTGCACCGGCTGGAGGCGCTGCGGGGCACGACACCGCAGCAGCCGCACGACGCGCGCGCCATCGCGGCGCTGGCGGCCAACCCGGGCTGCACCCGCCGGGCGCTCATGGACGGCGCCGGCATCGACAAGGACGCCGCCGCGCAGCACCTGGGCTTCCCGGCGCCGTTCGGGCAGTCGCCGTTCGCGATCACGCGCGGCAACATGTTCGAGTCGCTGGTCAAGGCCGACGGCTGCGCCGAACTGCTGCGGATGCTGCGCGAGCTGCTCGGCCTGCCGATCGCCGAGGTGGCCTACCACGACGTCGAGAACGTCGGCGCCCACCTGCGCGCCGCCCACACCAGGGCGCTGATCGACCGGGCGGCGGGCGACGGCGAGGACGCCGGCACGCTCTACGACCATCCGCTGCTCACCCTGGAGATCGCCGGTCACACCGCCTACCTGGAGCCGGACGTGGTGGCGTTCCAGCTCGGCGGGCGCTTCCACATCGTGGAGATCAAGTCGTTCGCGGTGATCGACGGGCAGGCCGACCCGGCGGCGGTGGCCGCGGCGGCGCGGCAGGCGGCCGTCTACGTGCTGGCGCTGCGCACCCTGCTGGAGGAGCTCGGCCACGACCCGGCGAAGGTGGCGCACGACGTGGTGCTGGTCTGCCCGGAGAACTTCGCCAACCGGCCGGTCGCGACGCTGGTCGACGTGCGCAGGCAGCTCGCCGTGCTGCGCCGCCAGCTCACCCGGATGACCACGCTCGACCGACTGCTCGAAGGGCTGCCCGACGATCTGACGTTCGACCTGCGGCCGGGCGAGGACGGCCGGCCCACCAGGCCGGTGGCCGAGCTGGCCGACGCGCTGCGCAGGACGGCCGCCCGCTACGCGCCCGACTGCCTGTCCACGTGCGACATGTGCTTCTTCTGCCGCGACGAGGCCCGCCAGGAGGGCGCCTCCGACCTGCTCGGCCGCCAGGTGCGCGACGAGCTGGGCGGGGTCGCCTCGGTGGCGGAGGCGCTGGGCCTGGCCGACGGCACGCGCGATCCCGCCGAGGGGCAGGAGGAGATCGCCCGGCTGCTCCGCAACGCCGAACGCCTGCGCAAGGAGTGCCTCAATTGACCCTCCCGCCCGCTCGGAGGCGCCCCGCATGATCTCGCCGACCCCACGCCCGCCGCGGAGACGTTCCCCATGAGCCTGCTGACCTCGCTCGCCCGGCTGCGGGCCCTGGACGAGGGCATCGCGCAGCCCGTCGCGACCGTCAGGCACTGCCATCTGTCGGAGCGGCCGATGGTGTTCATCCCGCTCAAGCTGTCGGGCGAGGCCGCCGCGCCGCTGGCCGCGCTGCTCGGCACCGAGCGCGACCGGCCGCGGCTGCTCGTGGTGACCCAGCCGCGCAACCGCGACCTGCGCTTCGCCTGGGCGGCCGAGCTGGCCGGGGTGCTGCTGCCGTACGTGGAGACGTTCCTCGGCGACACCGAGACGGTGGAGCGCAAGAACGCCGAGCCCTACGAGCGGGCGATGGACGCGCCGCAACTCCTCGTGCCGAACCAGGCCGGGGTGTCGTTCACGCGGCTGCTCGGGCGTTCGACGCGCTTCCGGCAGGCCGACGGGCCCTATCCGGTGCCCGAGGTGGTGCCGATGCTGGGGCGGTGGCTGACGTATTTCGCGGAGCGGGCGGCGTACCCGGGCTCGTCGATGACGCTCGCGCTCACCGAGGAGCTGGGCCGCCACTGGGCCAGCGGGCAGAGCGGTCTTGAGGACGCCAACCTGGCGGCGCTGCTGGCCTGGATCACCACGGGGCCGAGCGACGACGCCGAGGACCCGCTGATCTGGCCGCCCGCCGGGCCGGCCACCGACCCCGGCTTCGACGCCGAGGTGCTCGCCCCGGCGATCGAGAGCGAGTCGGCCGAGCGCATCACCGAGGCGCTGCGCACCCAGCTGGAGCCCACCTGGCGGCTCATGTGGCAGGCGATCGACCTGCTGGCCGGGCTGCCGGCGGGCGCGAGCGTGGCCCAGCGCTGGGAGCAGGACCGCGGCTCGTTCAGCGGCATGGCCGTGCACATCGCCGAGGGCGCGCCGCCGCAGCCGCGCCGCGACGGCGCGATCGCCGCCGCGGCCAAGCTGGCCCGCATGGAACGCGCCCAGGCCGCCTACGACGTGCAGCGCGCCTACGACGACCCCCTGGTGATGGCCGAATACCGGCTTACCGGCGAGGCGTTCGCGGGCGAGGTGATCGAGACCGTCCCCGACAACACCGAGGGCGAGGGCCGCTCGCGCAAGCTCCGCCCGCTCGTGGTGATCAAGACCGACGATCCGGTACGCCTGCCGCCCGGCGCCTCACTCGGCACCCCGCAGCGCCGCGGCCAGGGCGCCGAGCTGATGGACGCGGCCCATGGCCTGGTCACCCTGAAGATCACCAAGGGCATGGGCCGCGGCAAGACGCCCGCCCCCGGCGCGGTGCCCGAGATCGGCGAGCGGGTCTGCTACACCTCGCTGACCGACGACTTCCAGGGCTCGCCCGCCCTGCCCGACTCCGAGGCGACACCGTGGACGCACGGCGGGCCGCCGCAGGAATACGTGCCCGACGACGAGGACGCCCAGGAGGAGTGGTCGTGACCGACAGCCCCGAGCAGGTCATCAGGAACGTGCTGGCCGACCTGCCGAGGAACCGCGGCGTGGTCGTCGACTCCCCGCCGGGCGCGGGCAAGTCCACCCTCGTGGTGCGGGCCGCCGCCCACCTCGCGGCGAGCGGCGAGCCGCTGATGATCGTGGCCCAGACCAACGAGCAGGTCGACGACCTGGTGACGAGGATCTGCGACAAGCATCCCCACCTGACCGTGGGGCGGCTGTCGGCCGGCGGCTACGTGCCGCCGCTGCGCCTGCTGGACCTGCCCGGCGTCCGGGTCGGCACCCGGATCCAGGATCTCAGCGATCCGGACATCGTCATCGCGACGGCGGACAAGTGGGCCTGGATCAGCGGCCGGGTGTGGCCGTGGGCGATCGTGGACGAGGCGTACCAGATGCGCTCGGACAAGCTGCTGCGGATCGCGGGACTGTTCGAGCGGGCGCTGTTCGTGGGCGACCCGGGGCAGCTCGACCCGTTCTCGATCGTGGACGGCGACCGCTGGTCGGGGCTGTCGTGGGACCCGCTGCAGAGCGCGGTGTCGGTGCTGCTGCGGCACAACCCCGACCTGCCCGTGCACCGGCTGCCGGTGTCGTGGCGGCTGCCCGCGACGGCGGCGCCGGTGGTGTCGCGGGCGTTCTACCCGTTCACCGGGTTCCGGTCCGGCACCGATCTCGGCGACCGGTGGCTGGAGCTGTCGACGGGCGGCATGGGCACCGTGCACGACCGGGCGCTGGAGGAGGCCGCCCGGTCGGGGTGGGCGCTGCTCGAACTGCCCAACCGGCACACCGTGCGCACCGACGGCGAGGCCGTGGAGGCGGTGGCGCTGCTGGCCGAACGGCTGCTGCAGCGGGGCGCGGTGGCCGGCTCCGAGCAGGGCGAGCGGCCGGTCCTGGCGGACCGGATCGCGGTCGGGGCGGCGCACCGCGACCAGGTGGCCGCCATCCGCGCCGCCGGGCTGCCGCCGGAGATCACCGTCGACACCGCCAACCGGCTCCAGGGCCGCGAGTACGACGTGACGATCGTGCTGCACCCCTTGTCGGGGCGCAGGGACGCCACGGCCTTCCACCTGGAGTCGGGGCGGCTGTGCGTGCTGGCGTCGCGGCACCGGCACGCGTGCGTGGTCGTGGCCAGGGCGGGCATCGCCGAGCTGCTGGACGCCCACCCGTCGGCGGAGTCCGTGCAACTGGGCGTGCCGGTCAAGTTCCCGGACGGGTGGGAGGCCAACCAGTCGGTGCTGGAGCACCTGTCCCACCACCGCGTGTAGGTCAGAGGCGGTGCCGCCAGACGTCGATGACCATGACCGGGCGCATTCCCGCCGACTCGTACAGCCCCAGGGCCGGGGTGGTGTTGTTGGAGTCGACGTGCAGGATCGTGCCCTTGAGGCCGCGGGCGGCGTCGTCGGCGAAGGCGTGCCGCAGCAGGAATCGGCCGAGCCCGCGTCCCCGGAACTCGGGCAGCACGGCCAGCGTGGCCACGTAGCCGCAGCCCTGGTCGGACAGGAACTGGTCGTTGCGGATCACCAGCGCCGCCGGCCGGCCGTCGATCCTGGCCAGCGTGAACCGGCTCCAGTCGGTGAAGGTGCTCGACTGCTTGCGCTCGTACCACTGGTCGTAGGGGGACGGGACGAAGCCGAAGTGCTCGGCGAACCCCTCCTGGTGCACGCGGTGGCCCTCGCGCCGCACCTCGTCGCTCTCACCGGTGTGCAGCGTGAGGCCGTCCGGCGCGACGGGCGGGGTGAGCGGGCCGTCGTGGTCGATGCGCATGCGGTGGTAGCTGGTGCCCGGCTCGAAGCCGAGCCCCTTGGCCCTGGTGCGCTTGGCCTCGTCGGCGCGGTAGACGCCGACGTGCAGGGTGACGCCGTCGTGGCCGCGCTCGGCGGCCAGCTCGCGGGCGCGCCCGATGACGAGCTCCCACAACTCGTCGTCGAGACCCTCGGTGCCCTCGGCTCCAGGGCGGACGATCACCTCGACGTCCACCAGGTCGCTGTCCCCGGTGGCGCACGCCCAGGCCCAGGCGGTGAGGCGGCCATCTGCGTCGTACGTCAGCCAGCCGTCCTTGCCGAGGTCGAACCCGGGTTCGGCGAGCTCGTCGGCGACGTCGTCGAGCGTCATGTCCGGCACCCCGATCACCGCGGTGTCGTAGGCCGCCACGAGCTCATGAATGGCGGCGGCGTCTTCGACGCGCGGCCGGCGGATGTCATGCATGAGTGGATTGTCCAGAAAACGCCGGTCTGGCGCCTCCCATTTTTCCGAGGACTAAGCTGAACCCGTGCTCGACAGAACGCCGCTGCACATCGACGTCGTCCAGCGCGACGCGACCACCGTCGCGCTCGTGCTCAGCGGCGACCTCGACCACGACTCGGTGGCCCAGCTCGCCGCCCTCACCTTCGCCGCCGGCTACCGCCGGATCGACATGGACCTGTCGGCGCTCAGCTTCATCGACTCCTCCGGCCTGGCCGCGCTGCTCCGCCTGCACGAGCAGGCCGCGGGCGTCAACGCCGCCCTCCACGTGGTGGCCCTGACGCCCTACCTGCGCGGCCTGTTCACGATGACCGCGCTCGACCGCGTCTTCACCCTGCCGCCGGGGTGACCGCCTTCTCGTCGGCCGCGGGCGCCTCGGCGGGGCCGGCGCCGCGCAGCGGGATCTCCTTGATGAACGCCGCCAGCACCGGCACGACGACCGCGAACGCGATCGCCCACCAGAACACGCCCGAGATCGACGTCGCCAGCGACTCCAGCAGCCCGGTGCGCATCTGGGCGGGCATCTGGGCGACGGCCGCGGCGTCCATCCTGGCACCGGTGGTGGCCAGTTCGTCCGCCGCCTGCGGGCCGAACCTGGCGGTCAGGTCGGACAGGAGGTGGTTGTTGAACACCGCCCCGAACAGCGACACGCCGAACGAGCCGCCGATCGACCGGAAGAACGTGCTCGCGCTGCTGGCGACGCCCAGGTCCCGCTGCTCGACGCTGTTCTGCGCGATGAGCATCGTGGTCTGCATGAGGAAGCCCATGCCGAGGCCGAGCACCGCGATGTAGACGCCGGTCACCCAGGACGGCGTGCCGGCGTCCATGGTGGCCAGCAGCCACATGCCGACGGCCATGCCGACGCCGCCGATGACCGGGTAGATCTTGTACTTGCCCGTGCTGGTGATGGCCTTGCCCACGAACAGCGACACGACCATGGCGGCGCCCATCATGGGCAGCAGCAGCAGTCCGGAGTTGGTGGCCGTGGCGCCCTGCACCATCTGCTGGAACAGCGGCAGGAAGTTGATCGCGCCGAACATCGCGAAGCCGAGCAGGAAGCCGATGATCGAGATCAGCGTGAAGTTGCGGTTGCCGAAGAGTTGCAGCGGCATGATCGGCTCGACGGCCTTACGTTCGACCATGATGAACGCCACCAGCGTGACGACGGCGAGCGCCGCCAGGCCGAGGATCTCCCAGGAGCCCCAGGCGTACTGGTTGCCGCCCCAGGTCGTGATGAGCACCATGGCGGTGATGCTGACCGACAGCAGGCCCGCGCCCCACCAGTCGATGCGCACCTTGTTGTGGTGCTTCGGCAGGTGCAGCTTCAGCACGAGCAGGACCAGCGCGACCGCGCCGACCGGCAGGTTCACGTAGAAGGCCCAGCGCCAGTCGAGGTGGTCGGTGATGAAGCCGCCGACCAGCGGGCCGGCGATCATCGCCAGCGACATGACGCCGGCCATGATGCCCTGGTACTGGCCGCGCTCGCGGGGCGGCACCAGGTCGCCGATGATCGCCATGACGTTGACCATGAGGCCGCCCGCGCCCAGCCCCTGGATCGCGCGGAAGGCGATCAGCTCGGCCATGCCGCCCTCGGGCCCGCCGAAGATCTCGGAGCCGGCCATGCCGCAGAGCACGGAGCCGATCATGAAGATGACGATCGAGATGATGAAGATGTTCTTGCGCCCGTACAGGTCGCCGATCTTGCCCCAGATCGGCGTCGAGACGGTCGTGCCCAGCACGTACGCCGTGACGACCCAGGACAGGTGCGTTAACCCGCCCAGCTCCCCCACGATGCGCGGCATGGCCGTGCCCACGATCATGTTGTCCAGCATGGCCAGCACCATCGCCAGCATCAGGCCGGGCAGGACGACCATGACCTCACGGCGTCGTCCGACTGCCTCCGCCACCACACACCCCCCAGTTCCCGCCTTGCTTACTTGCCGACCGGCAAGCGTAGAATAAGCTAGATACTTACTTGCCGGCCGTCAAGTCGAAATAGGTGCGAAGTGCGGGAAGATACGCGAACCCGAATTCAGGAGATCGCGCTGCGGCTCTTCACCGAGCAGGGCTATGAGGCGACCTCTCTGCGGGAGATCGCCGAAGAGCTCGGGGTGACGAAAGCCGCTCTCTACTACCACTTCAAGACCAAGGACGACATAGTGGCGAGCCTGGTCGACACGCGTCTCCAGGAGCTCGAGGAGCTGCTGGCCTGGCTCAAGGAGCAGCCCAAGACCGCGGAGACGCGGCGTGAGGTGGTCGAGCGCTACGCCGAGCAGGTGCGCGGCGGCCGGCACCTCGGGATCGGCCGGTTCCTGGAGCGCAACCAGACCGCGCTGCGCGACAACCCCACGCTGATCAAGATCCGCGATCGGATGATGGAGCTCACGGTGGAGATGAGCCCGCCGGACGCCACGCCCACCGAGCGCCTCCGCCACGCCCTGGCGCTCTTCGCGCTGCACGCGGGAAAGTGGCTGATGAAGGAGGAGGAGCTCAGCGAGGAGGAGGTCCACAAGGCGTGCCTGGAGGTGGCCGACCGGCTGCTGCAACCGTAGCCTTTTCGGTCAGCCGTTTCCGAATCGGACTCCGAAATGGACGATTGGGACACGCTATCGAGGGCAGGAGCCTGCAACGCATCCAACCGGGAGGAGAAGCAGTGGAGGCTTCGATAGCGCTCCGGCTGCCCAGGGATGCGGCGAGCGTCCCATTGATCAGGCAGATGCTGGATGGCACGCTGCGGTCGCTCGGCGTAGAACCGGGGGTACGTGACGATATCGAGCTCATGCTCACCGAGGCCTGCTCCAACGTGATCAGGCACGCGGCACCGAGCGACGACTACACGGTCAGCGCGGTCATCCACGATCACATGTGCCTCATCAAGGTGGTCGACATGGGTGGCGGTTTCGATCCGGGCGTGGTGTTGGAGGCCGGCCCCGCGCCGGAGAGCTCCGAGCACGGGCGCGGACTGCAGATCATGCGGGCGCTCGCCGACGACGTCCGGTTCACCAACGTACGCGAGAACGGGGCCGTGGTCTGCCTCGAAAAACGCCTGCGGTACGCACCGGGCGCCGCCGGTCAGCACCTCATGCACACCACCTAGATCCCGCTCTGGCGCTCCATCGGCCGGTGCCGGTGGAGCCGGGACCCGCGGTGGTCCCTGTTCTGGTCCCTGTTTTTGGGTCGTGCGCCGCCGAGCGGGAACCGGCGGCGCACACGGGGCGCGACCCCGCTCAGCTCCGCCCGGAGCCGCTCGGGGACGCCCTCGCCGCTGAGTTTGAGCTCCAGCCGGGCCCCGCGCCGCGTCAGGCGCCTCCAGAGCGCGCGCCAGTGGACCAGGGTCCCGGCCAGTGCCAGCAGGGTGATCATGGCGATCACCGAGATGAGGAGCACGGCCAAGACGATGAGGATGAGGACGACCACCAGAGAACCGATCGCGCCGAGCACTGCCACCATTCGGCGGAAAGTGCCCGCGCACCAGGACTTTATGCCAAATCTTTTGGATATATCGAAGTTATTCTGATCCTCCGTTGAGCTGGTCGAGCCGTCCGGGCATGATGTCGAGCCGCCGCAGTATCACTCCCTCGCGCAGCGCCCACGGGCACACCTCCAGCCGGTCCACCTCGAACAGGTCCATGGCCGCGTCGGCGACCACCGCTCCGGCCGCCAGTTGCGCCGCCCGGCCCTCGGAGACGCCCGAGAGCTGCGCCCGCTCGGCGGAGCCCATGGTGGTGAGCTTGACCGCCCAGTCGGCCATGTCCTGGCGTGACAGGGCGCGGGAGACGTACGGGCCGTCGCTGGAGGGGGCCGCCCCGGCGATCCTGGCCAGTTGCTTGAAGGTCTTGGACGTGGCGACCGCGCGGTCGGACTCGCCGAACCTGACGACGCCGCCGACCGTGCGGGCGATCTCGGTGCGTACGTGCTTGCGCAGCTTGCGCACCTCGTCCGCGGTCGGCGGGTCGCTGAGGAACCAGTCGCGCGTCAGCCGGCCCGCGCCCAGCGGCAGCGAGACGGCGACGTCGGGCTCCTCGTCCACCCCCGCGGCGATCTCCAGCGAGCCGCCCCCGATGTCGAAGGCCAGCAGCCGCCCGGACGACCAGCCGAACCACCGGCGCACGGCCAGGAACGTCAGCCGGGCCTCGTCGCGCCCCGACAGCACGTCGATGTGCACGCCGCAGCGCTCGTCGACCTCCGCCAGCACCTGCTCACCGTTGGCGGCCTCGCGCACGGCCGAGGTGGCGAAGGCCAGCAGCTCCTCCACGCCCTTGTCCTCGGCCAGGCGCACGGCCTCCTCGACGAAGTTGCCGAGCCGCTCGATGCCCTGTTTGCCCAGCCGCTGGTCCTTGTCGAGGTGTTCCGTCAGGCGCAGATCGACCTTGTGGGAGTAGGCGGGTATGGGCCGGGCGCCACGGTGGGCGTCGACGACGAGTAAATGGACGGTGTTCGAGCCGATGTCCAGCACGCCGAGTCGCATGGTAAAACGCTACCGTTCAGTGGCTTTTACGGCGAAACGGAGTCGGAAGTGGTCAAAGGTCCCCGGCACCGGATCCGCCAACCTGACGGAGGCCCTGACTGAGCGCTCACGCAGGAAGGCCCCCAGGATGGCGGCCCCCGTGCGCAGCACCAGCTCCTCCCCCGCGCAGCGGGCGAACCCGGCGCTGAAGGGCACGCCCGCCCACTCCTCGCCGCCCCCGAGCCACAGTCCGGGCCGGTAGGAGCCGCCCGGCTCGGCCCTGTTGACGTAGGGGCTGTAGATGATCACGGTGGTGTCCTCGGGGAGGTCCCAGTCGGTGGGTCCCGTGGCCTCGCGCAGGATGGCGAGCGTGGTCGGCCAGAGCCGGACCGACTCCAGCACGGCGGCCCGCAGGGGGCCGGGTTCGAGGGGCGCCGGGTGGGCGGCCAGCAGGGCGAGGGCCCGGTAGGTGGCGATCGCGGCCGCGTCGTAGGCGAACAGCCAGTGCGGCACCTGGCCCTCGGCGTACACGTCGGCGGAGGCGGGGGTACGGGCGAGCGCGGCGGCCAGGCTGCCGGGCTCGGCCCGCGCCAGATGGCCGGCCAGCCGGCGCCGGAAGGCGTTGCGCACGTCGGTGCGCTGGCCGCGCAGGTAGAACCAGTTGGCGTCGCGGCGCAGGCGGTCGAGCTGCCGGGTGAGCGTGACGTCGTCGCGGGCGGCGTCGCCGAGCACGACGCGGCGGACGATCCGCCAGTGCGCCGCGTGGAAGAGCGGCCAGGTCAGGACCCCGTCGCGGGGCAGCGTGGCGACCTCCTCCGCGACGATCCGCTCGACGTTCGCGCCGGGCTCCGGACACAGGACCCCCTCGTTGAGCGCGCCGGGCTCCGGACACAGGACCCGCTCGTTGAGCGCGCGCCGCCGCTCGCGCAGCTCCCGGTCCGGGGTGATCAGCACGGCGTCGGGCTCGAAGTGGGCGAGCGCGCCGCGCTTCTCCCTGGTCGCCGGGGTGAACGTCCGGTCCTCCAGCACCGCGCGCACGTCCCGCGAGGACAGCGGCAGCATCGCCCAGCGGCGGCCGGTGACCGGGACCAGCAGCGGGCCGTCGCCGTGCTGGTCGCGCAGCCGGGTCAGGAGCGCGATCGCGCGGTCCTCGGCGCCGGCCAGGCCCGCCAGGCGGGTCATGAGCGGGCGGCGGATGATCACGCCCTCCGCCAGGGCCGGCAGCACCAGCGTGGTGGCCAGTGCGAGTGTCTGGGCCGCCGTGACCTGGGGTGGCCGCGTGATCGTGGGCATGTTTCAGGGACTACCCTTCCATGGTGTCGTGAACACGTTTGGGGGGATCCTTGAGCGCTTGCTGTGGTCCGGGCCGGGAGCCCGCCGGAGGGGCCGTTCCGGTCGTTCAGACCGTACGGCGGGTGGCGCCGCGCGGGATGGTGCGCATTCCCGGGGGGACGTTCCTCATGGGCGGGGACGATCCGGACGGGCGGCCGGAGGACGGCGAGGGGCCGGTGCGGGAGGTGCGGCTGGAGCCGTTCCTGATCGATCCGGCGTGCGTGACGAACGCGCAGTTCGCCACGTTCGTCAAGGAGAGCGGCTACGAGACCGAGGCCGAGCGGATCGGCTGGTCGTTCGTCTTCCACCCGTTCGCCACGCGCGGGGTGATGGACGCCTCCGTGCCGGGCGCGTCCTGGTGGGCGGGGGTCGAGGGGGCCACGTGGCGCTCCCCCGAGGGGCCCGGCTCGTCGGTGGGCGAGCGGCAGAACCATCCCGTGGTGCACGTGTCCTGGAACGACGCGGCCGCGTACGCGGCGTGGGCGGGCAAGCGGCTGCCCACCGAGGCCGAGTGGGAGATGGCGGCGCGCGGCGGGCTGGAGCGGGCGCGCTATCCGTGGGGCGACGAGCTGGCGCCGAAGGGGCGGCAGCGCTGCAACATCTGGCAGGGCCACTTCCCGACGGCGCCGAGCAAGGGGACGATGCCGGTCAAGTCGTTCCAGCCCAACGGCTACGGGCTCTACAACGTCGCGGGCAACGTGTGGGAGTGGACCGCCGACTGGTGGGGCACGGAGTGGCAGCCGTACGCCGACAACCCCATGGGGCCGGCGGAGGGCACGGGGAAGGTCATTCGCGGGGGCTCGTACATGTGCCACGATTCCTACTGCAACCGCTACCGGGTGGCGGCGCGCACCTCGAACACGCCGGACTCCGCGACCGGGCACACCGGGTTCCGCTGCGCGGCAATACTCTGATCGCATGTCACGAACCCTGCGACTGTTGATCACCGGCGGCGGCACCGGTGGTCACACGTATCCGGCCCTGACGACCCTGTCGGCCGTTCAGCGACGTCAGGTGCCGCACGACGTGCTCTGGGTGGGCACGGCCAGCGGCCTGGAGGCGCGGATCACGTCCGAGAACGGCATTCCGTTCAAGGCGATCACCACGGGAAAGCTGCGCCGCCGCCCCAACCTCAAAGAGCTGGGCACCAACATCGCCGACGTGTTCCGCATCCCCATCGGGGTCTTCCAGGCGGTCGGGCACGCGGCCCGCTACCTGCCCGACGTGGTGCTCTCGACGGGAGGCTACGTGGCGGTGCCCATCGGGGTGGCCGCCAAGCTGATCCGCCGGCCGCTGGTCATGCACGAGCAGACGACCGTGGTGGGCCTGGCCAACCGCATCCTGGCCAGGCTGGCGACCAGGATCGCGCTGTCGCACGAGTCGTCGCTCGACTACCTGCCCGCCTCGGCCAGGGCGAAGGCCGTGGTGACGGGCAACCCGATCCGGCCGGAGCTGCTGCAGGGCAACCGGGCGGCGGCCTACGACCTGTTCGGGCTGACGTTCGAGGTGCCGCTGATCTACGTGACGGGGGGTGCGCAGGGCAGCAAGCAGATCAACACGCTGATCGCGGAGATCCTGCCCCGGCTGCTGCCGCACGCCCAGATCGTGCACCAGTGCGGGCCCGCCTGGATCGACCAGATGCGGGCCGTCCCGCTGCCGCCCGATCTGGGCGATCGTTACCATCCGGTGCCGTACGTGGGCGGTGAGCTGGCCGACCTGTTCGCGGCGGCCGACGTGGTGATCTCACGCAGCGGGGCCGGCACGGTCTCGGAGCTGACGGCCATCGGCAAGCCCTCGGTGCTGATCCCGCTGATCCCGACCGGCGGGGACGAGCAGCGCAAGAACGCCGGCTACCTGGCGTCGGCGGGCGCGGGCCGGGCGCTGCTCGAACCGCATCCGACGGGCGACCAGTTGCTGGCCGAGCTGATGCCGCTGCTGGCCGATCCGGGGCTGCGGCAGGCGATGGGGCAGGAGGCGGGCAAGCTGGGCCGGGTGGACGCGGCCGACGCGCTGTGCGACGTGCTGCTGGACGCGGCGTCACACGGCTCCAGACCGTAGCCGCGCCTTTTTGAGGGGCCCTGGGCTTCTTCCGGGAGGCTCAGGGCTTCTTCGGGGAGGCTCAGGGTTCCAGGTGGCCGAACGCCTCGTGGGCGGAGCTCACGCTCCGCCTCAGCGCCTGCTCCAGCCGGTCGGCGTCCACGGCCAGCCGTTCCAGCTCCGGTACGGCGAACGTGTCCGCCCCCGTCTCCGCCACCAGCTCCTCGTACTGGTGCAGCCGCCCGCGCAACTCCTCGATCTGCCGGTGGGCCACGAAGGCGCGCTCGGCGTCGGTGACGTTGACCGCGTACCGTTCCAGGGCCTCCACGCGCGCCAGCACGGCCTCCTCGCTGCTGTCCAGCGCCCGGGCGAGCGGGGCGGCCACGGCCTCCACCTCGGGCGTGAGCCCCTGCGAGACGGTCTCCCTGTGCTTGGTCCGCAGAGCGGACAGCTTGGCCAGCAGGCGGGCGATCTCCCACTCCTGGGCGGGCAGCATGACGCCGTTCCTGACGTCGTCCAGCAGGCCCTCGGCGTTGACCCGGGAGGTGGTCACGGTGGCGATGGCGCGCTGGGCGCGTGCGAGGAGCCTGGCGGAGGCCTCGTCGAGGTCTTCCGTGAGCACGTAGCGGCCCTCGTACCAACGTAGTTGCTCGTAAGCCACCCGCTCGTCCTCGTCGTCATCGTCCTCGTCCTCGGGCAGGTCGTTGCGGACGAATAACACGATCATCAGGGGAATGCCGATTGCGACGAGCATCAGCAGGCCCAGGCCGCGGGCCACGCCCCCGATGCCCAGCATCACGCCGAAGAAGGCGACAGTGCCGAACGCCGCGATCATTCGGTGGCGCGAGCTGGAGATGGCCCGGCGCGGCTCGGGGGCCCAGCCGTGCCGCATCTTGAGCAGCACCTGCCGGCTGTCCCTGAGCAGTTGGGCGTCCTCCGGCGGCACCCCGGGGTCTACCACCACATCCACCACGAAACCGGATCCTAGGCGAAATCAATCATTAAGGTGGCGAAACGCTTCGTGCGCCGAGCTGACGCTGTCGCGCAGCGCCTGTTCGAGAAGGTCGGCGTCGTCGGTCAGCCGGCTCAGCTCCGGCACCGCGGAGCCGTCCGCGCCCGACTCGGCCAGGAGTTCCTCGTATCGGGGCAGCCGGGCGCTGAGGCGTTCGATCTGGTGCCTGGCGCGGTAGGCGCGCTCGGCGTCGGTCACGTGGCCCGCGTACCGTTCCAGTGCCTCCACGCGCGCCAGCACGGCCCGCTCGCTGCTGTCGAGCGCCCGGGCGAGCGGCTCGGCCACGGCGGCCACCTCGGGGGTGACGCCCTCGGAGACGACCTCCTGGTGCTCGGCGCGCAGCTCCGACAGCTTGGCCAGCAGGCGGGCGATCTCCCACTCCTGGGCGGGCAGCATGACGCCGTTCCTGACGTCGTCGAGGAGCCCTTGGGCGTTCACGCTGGAGTCCATGACCTGGTCGATGGCCGTCTGGGCGCGGGTCATGAGCGTTCTGGCGGGATCGTCGAGGCGTTCGCGCAGGACGTAATGGCCCTCGTGGCGGCGCGCGCTGTCGTAGACCTCGCGCTCCAGGGCGTGGCGGCGCTCGACCTCGGCGTCGGGCCTGGGCCTGAGCAGGACGCTGACGATCAGCAGGGCCGCTCCCGTCATGATGACCACGAACGGGGTGTAGCGTTCGGCGACGAAGAGGGCCAGGCCGTACATGGCCGCCGCCACGGCCGTCACGGTGGCCGCCAGCCGGGCCAGGGTGCCCGCCAGGGGGCGGTGGCGCTTGTGCGCGGGCGCCCATCCCGCGTCGATGCGGACGAGGAGCTTGCGGTTGTCCCGGAGTAGCGCCGCGACGTCGCCGGGCACCGCCGGATCGACGATCACCTTCGCTTGACGTCCGGGCACGTTATTGATCCTATGTGCCTATCTGTCCGACTGTCAGGGCCTGGCGCAAGCCTCGCAGCCAACTGACAGCTCGGCCGGCGTCGATGTTGTCAGCTCTCGAGGTAGCGGAACGCCTCATGGGCCGATCGAACGCTGCGCCGCAAGGTGCGTTCCAGGACGTCGGCGTCCTCGGCCAGGCGCTCGATCTCGGGCACGGCCAGCTTGTCCGCACCCGACTCGGCCAGCAGTTCCTCGTATCGCGGGAGGCGGGCGCGCAGCTCCTCGATCTGGCCGCGGGCGTGGTAGGCGCGCTCGGCCTCGGCGACGTGGCCGGCGTAACGTTCCAGCGCCTCGACGCGGGCGACCACGGCCGCCTCGCTGTTGGCCAGGGCCCGTTCGAGCGGCTCGATCACCGAGGCCACCTCCGGCGCGATGCCCCTGCCCAGCAGCTCCCTGTGCTCCAGGCGCAGGGCCGACAGCTTGGCCAGCAGCCGGGCGATCTCCCACTCCTGCGCGGGCAGCATCACGGCGTTGCGCGCGTCGTCGAGCAGGCCCTCGGCGTTGACGTGGGAGCGCAGCACCGAGCCGATGGCGCGCTGCGCCCTCAGCAGGACGTGCCTGGCGTCCTGGTCGAAGTCCTCGGGGAGGAGGAAGCGGCCGTCGTACCAGCGGGCCTGCTCGTACACGCCGCGCTCGTTCGGGCGGTCGTTGTCGGGCACTTCGCTGATGGAGGCGATCTTGACCAGGACGATGAAAACGTACGTCCCCAGAAGCGCGAACCCGGCCGGCGCGAGCGGCCCGGCCAGCAGGACGGCCATCAGCGCGACGACGACCGGGGTGGCGGCCAGCAGCAGCGCGCTGGAGGGGCTGCGGCGGCGCGACGGGGACACGGCGGCAGGGGGCACCCATCCGGCTCGGACCCTGGACAGTAAGGGGGCATTGGCACGCAACAGTCCGGCGATCTCCGGTGGCACACCCGGCTCGACGACCACACCCACGTTCTGTCCTGGCACCCTGGCGCCCCCAACGCTCGTGATGTGTGGATATTACGTAACATTCCGGCGGAGTGTCAGCCTCCTAAAGGTCAGGGAGGGGAACCACCAGTTGCGCGCGCCGAGTATTTCCATGGTCGCGGGTACCAGGACCAGGCGTACCACTGTGGCGTCCACCAGCACCGCGACCGCCAATCCCACGCCCATGATCCGCAGCGCGCGATCGTCGAAGGCGCCGAACGCGGCGAAGACACAGAACATGATCGTGGCCGCCGCGGTGATGACCCGGGCCGTCGCGGCGAGCCCGCCGGCGACCGCCCGGCTGTTGTCGCGGTGCTTCAGGTACTCCTCCCGGATCCGGGACAGCAGGAACACCTCATAGTCCATCGACAGGCCGAACATGATCGTGAACAGCATCATCGGCACCCACGCGTCGATGGGGCCGGCCGTACCCTGCCCGAGCACGTCGAACTGGAAGACGGCCACGATGACGCCATAGGCGGCGCCGATGGACAGCAGGTTCACGGCGATCGCCTTCAGGGGCAGGACCAGGCTTCTGAAGACGGGTACGAGCAGCGCGAACGCGGCCAGCAGCACGGCGCCCACCACCCAGGGGAGGCGGCCGGCGGAGTGGCGGGCGTAGTCGAGCGCGGCGGCGGTGGAGCCGGTGACGAGGACGGGGGCGGGGAGGGTGGCGCGCAGGCGGTGAATGAGCTCCTCGGTGCGCTCGTCCTGGGGGCCGGTGGTGGGGACCACCACCGCGGAACGCTCACCAACCGGAAAGGCCTGTGCGACCCCGGGCGTCGCGGCCACCTCATCGAGGTACGCCCCCGCGCCGCTCCCCTCTGTACGGCCCGGCGTGTCGCGGATCGCCAGGATCAAAGGTCCCGCCATCCCCGGACCGAACCCCTGGGCGAGCAGGTCATGGGCGCGACGGGTGGTGTCGGTGGCCGGGCGGTTGGACGCGTCGGACCAGCCGACGCGCAGCTGCGTGGCAGGCACGGCCATCGCGACGAGCGCCACCAGCGCCGCCGCCCCGGTCACCCACGGCCGCCGCTGCACAACCCGGCTCCACCGGTACGCCAGGGGCTGCCGCCGGGCGCTTCCGTCCGGCCCACTACCGATCCGTGCGCCGATCGTCCGCAGGAGCGCGGGGAGGAGGGTGAGGGAGGCGAGCATCACCATGAGCACGCCACAGCCCGCCGCCAGGGCGACACCACCTCCGAGAGATGGGCCGAGGAACAGGATCCCGGAACCGGTGACGACCACGATCAGCCCGGCGAACAGCACAGACCTACCGGCGGTCCGCATCGCCTCCATCACGGCCTCTTCCACGACCTCTTCCACTGTCTCTTCCACGGCACCTCCTGCGGCCCCTCCCGCCGCCTCTGCCACGGTCCTCTCCGCACCGGTCTCCCCAGCGCCCGCCTTCCCGGCAAGTGGCCCTTCGCCGGCCGCCAGAGCCGCACTCGTCACCACCGCATCCGTCACCACCGAATCCGTCACAGCGGCATCCGCTGAGGCGGCGTCCGCCGTAGCCGCCTCAGCCACGGCACCATCCGTCCGAGCGACATCCGTCTCAGCCTTGTCCCCCGGGTCGGCGTGGGTCCCAGCGGCGTTTTCCGGGGCAGCGTGCGTCCCAGCAGCATTCCCCAGGGCGGTGCGGAAGCGGGTGACGATCAGCAGGGCGTAGTCGATGCCGACACCCAGGCCCAGCATGATCGTCAGGTAGACGGCGAAGCTCGGCGCGCTGACGATGTTGCTGAGCACTGTGAGCAGGGCGACACCACAGGTCACCCCGATCACACCGATCAACAACGGGACGGCGGCGGCCATCAGGGACCGGAACGCGATCAGCAGCACCACGGCGGCGGCGACCAATCCGATGCCCTCGGTGAGCCCTCCAGGGGTGAAGTCGGCGAAGTCGTCCCCGGCCAGCTCGACGGTCACGCCCTGAGCCTGGAACTCG
The DNA here is from genome assembly GCF_900108335.1 of Nonomuraea solani. GTDB lineage: Bacteria > Actinomycetota > Actinomycetes > Streptosporangiales > Streptosporangiaceae > Nonomuraea > Nonomuraea solani. The sequence goes on along the minus strand of NZ_FNVT01000035.1, from coordinate 66,486 downwards.
TCGCGGAACTCCGTGAGCCGGAGCGCGGCGTCCTCACCGGGATAGTCGATCGGGATGGAGACAATGGTCCCGTCCTGGGACACGCGCTGGCCGGCGGTGGACACGTGGACGCCGGGAACGGTGTTCATGCGGGTCACCAGACCGGTGACCGCCTCCCGTACCGGGGCGGCCTCCACACCGGACGGGGCGGAGACGACCAGCGCGCCCGGCGGCTCCTCGGCGGCCTCCCCCAGCAGTTCGGCCGCCTGCCGGCTCTCGGAGCCCGGCAAGGTGAAGTCGTCGTCGGAGGGACCCGGCCAGGTGCTGGCGGCCGCGATGAGAGCGGCGGTCAACGCCAGCCAGAACAACACCACGAGCCGTCGATGACGGATGCAGAAACGAATCATGCGGCGACGCTAGAAACGGCGGCCACCCACGGTCGTCCACCACCCGCAGACGACGAACTACCCCCGTCGCAGTACCACCCCGCTCACAGACAACCGGCCCCACCCACCATCGGACGTAGGACCGCTGAACCCTCGACCACCGGGCCCAGTACCGGGCGTACGACCACCGGGCCCACCACCGCCGGGCGTAGGACCACCGGGCCCGCCAGGCATACGACCATCGGACGTACGACCACCGGGCCCACCACCGCCAGGCGCAGGACCATCGGCCGTGCGACCGCTGGTCCCTCGACCACCAGGCCCATCACCGGACGCACGACCCTCGGACGTACGACCACCGGGCCCATCAGCGCTGGGCGTAGGACCACCGGGTGCGCCACCGCCGGGCGTTGGACCACCGAGCCCATGGCCATCGAGCCCATGGCCAGCCATCGGGCCCTTGGCCATCGGGTGGTGGGACGGGTTGACCTGGATGGGGCAGGTGGTGCTGGGGCCTGGGTTAGGTCGAGTGGCCTGGGCGGGTTAGGCCGGTTTCATAGGCGAGGACGACGAGTTGGGCTCGGTCGTGGACTGAGAGTTTGGTCATCATGCGGTTGACGTGGGTCTTGACGGTGAGAGGGCTCATGAAGAGCTCTTCGGCGATCTGGACGTTCGTGAGGCCCCGGGCGACTCTGGTCAGGACCTCGCGTTCCCGGGCGGTCAGTGGGGCCAGGCGGGTCGTGTCCAGGGTGGCCGGTCTGGAGGTGAACTCCTCGATAAGCCTTCTGGTGACCGTGGGTGAGAGCAGGGCGTCGCCTCGGGAGGCCACCCGGACGGCGTGCCGGATCTCGGCCGGTTCCGCGTCCTTGACGAGGAAGCCGCTGGCGCCGGAGCGGAGGGCCTCGTAGACGTACTCGTCCAGGTCGAAGGTGGTGACGACGACCACGCGTACGCCGGTGGCGGTCAGGGTGCGGGTGGCGGCGAGGCCGTCCAGTTCCGGCATGCGGATGTCCATCAGGACCACGCCGGGCTGGAGTCGCCGGGCCAGCCGGATCGCCTCGGCTCCGTCCGCCGCCTCGCCGACCACCGTCATGTCGGCCTCGGTGTCGAGTAGCGCTCGGAGGCCCGCTCTGACGAGGGGCTGGTCGTCGGCGAGCAGGACGGTGATCACGTGGGCAACCTGGCGGTGACGCGGAAGCCGCCGGTGGGGGTGTTTCCGATGGTCAGGTGGCCGCCCACGGCGGCGACCCGCTCGGCCATGCCGATGAGCCCGTGCCCGCCGCGAGACACCTGGCCGTCGTCGCCATTGACTCCGCCTCGGTGTCGGGACCGAGGCTGGGACTGCGACTGGTGCTGGTGCTGGGACTGGGACTGCGACTGGGGCTGCGACCGAGGCTGGGACTGAGGCTGCGACTGGGGCTGGTACCCAGGCTGGAGCTGGAGTGGAGGTTGGCATTCGGGTTGGGGTGGGGGTTGGGACTGCGGTTGAGGTGGGGATTCCGGTTGGGCTTGGGGCCCGGGTTGGAATTGGGGCTGAGGTTGGGGGTGGTGCCGACGTTGGGATTGGGGTCGGTCTCCGTTCTCATCCCGGTGTCCGTCCACGGTTTCGCCACCGCCGTTGCCGTCGTCGTCCACGCGCACGGTCACCGCTCCCGGCTCGTACGTCAGCGTCACCGTCGCCATGGTGGCGTTCGCGTGGCGCATGGTGTTGGTCAGGGCCTCCTGTACGACACGGTAAACGGTCAGGTCCGTGGCGGGTGGGAGGGGACGGTGCTCGCCTTGCACGTCGAGGGTCACCGGCAGGCCCGTCGTGTTCAGCAGGCGAGGCAACCGCGCCGCTCCGGGTAGCGGGGCTCTCGGCTCCTGGTGCTCAGCGGGCGAGGGCCATGGGAACGGCGCCTCGTTCTCTGGGCCGGGGGATGGCGGCGGCGAATCTCCGCATGCAACGCCGGGCGGGGGTGTGGGGTCGGGGGCAGGTGATGCTGGCTTCTGGGCTGGGCCGGGTGATGCTTCGTCCGGGCGGAGGACGCCGAGTACGGCCTTCATCTCGGACAGGGCCTGGCGGCTGGAGGAGCGGATGATCTGGAGGGCGGCGGCGGCTTCAGGTGGGCCGCCGGCACGGGAGACGGCCTCGGCGGCGACGGCCGCGTGCAGGGCGATCACCGACACCGTGTGCGAGGTCACGTCGTGCAGTTCCCTGGCGACCCGCAGCCGCTCCTCCTGCGCGCGCCGCAGTGCCTCCTCCTCCCTCGTGCGCTCGGCCTCGGCCGCCCGCCGTTCCATTTCCTCCGTGTACGCCCTCCGCGTCCGCGACACCTCCGCCGGCTGCTCCACGACCAGGACGAGCAGGGCCCACACGACGGCGGCGATGGCCACGTCGGCCTCCGCCCGTGAGAGGGCGGCCACCCCGGGTACCGCCACCAGGAACACCGCCCCCGCCCATCCGGCCACCCGGCGGCCGGCGGCGATGGTCGAGAACAGGGCGATCAGGGCGGGCACCGCCCACAGGGAGAGCGCGTACCCGAGTGTGAACACGGCCGCCGCCGCCCCCGCGCACACGATCAGGGACAGTTCCGGGCGCCGTTGCCGCCAGGCCAGTCCCAGGGCCGTCGCGGCCAGCAGGGCGTATCCGAGGGGGTCGAGCGGGCGGGCGGTGGGCTGGTTGCCGTACGCCATGATGGTCGAGGAGAAGACGGCCACCGTCATGCCGCAAACCAGGGCGATCGTCCGCATGCTGGCACGGTAATGCGCCCGCTCCGCACCGCGCGATACCGCCGATGGGGTAGCCGGCATACCGCAACCGCCGCAAACGTGGGGGCTGCCGGGGTTCGGAGGCATGACGTTCGTCATGTGCGGGCGGCTGACGTACGGCACTACAGCGGACCCCCGCCCTCGATCAGGGTGTTCGCATGAGCAATGCGCTGGAACTCAAGGCCGTGACCAAGAGTTACGGCCGGATCGCCGCGCTCGGCGGCGTGGATCTGGACGTCGGTGAGGGCGAGACCGTGGCGGTGCTCGGACCCAACGGGGCGGGCAAGAGCACGCTGCTGTCCATCGCCCTCGGCCTGCTGACCCCCGATACGGGCGAGGCGCGGGTGTTCGGGCGGACGCCGGTGGGGGCGCTGCGGTCGGGCCGGGTGGGGGTGCTGCCGCAGGAGTCGGGGCTGCTGGAGGACGTGCGGGTGGCGGAGCTGGTGAAAGCGGTGGCGGGTCAGGTTCGCGCTGTGCGTGGTGGGCGACCCGGATCTGCTGATCCTCGACGAGCCGACGGTCGGGCTCGACGTGGAGGGCCGCCGCGCCCTCTGGCAGGACCTCGTCAGGGGCGGGCTGGCCGCGCTGCTCGGCCTGGAGGACGACAGCGAGGTGGTGGCCGAGGTCGGCCGGGGCGACGAGGTGGCCGCCGCCGTCGAGGAGCACTCCCCCGACGTGATCCGCTCGACATCGAGATGCCCGGCCTGTCCGGCCTGGAGGTGGCGGAGCGCTTGCCGGGACGGCGGGTGATCATCGTGACGACGTTCGGCAGGTCCGGCCACCTCAGCAGGGCCCTGGCGGCCGGCGTGGCCGGGTACGTGGTCAAGGACACCCCCGCCGCCGAGCTGGCCGCCGCCATCGCCCGGCGGCTGTTCCTGACGGAGGGCACCGTGCGCGACTACCTGTCGTCGGCCATCGGCAAGACGGGGGCCCGCCACCGCGCGGAGGCCGCCCGCGTGGCCGAGTCGCGCGGCCGGCTCTGACCGATCATTCCGCACGTCACCACGACTTCCCTTCTCCGCCGCGCTTCCGCGGGGGCCTCTCAAGGAAGGGTTCAGCACGCGCGGAAAACGAGGCTAGCCTGTAGCGCGGCGAAGAGTGGTTATGCCCGCGTTATGCCGGTCCGAGCAGACTGGACGGCATTTATTGATCTTTGGGGGCGCGGTGCGTGTACTGGTCGCGGAGGACGAGCGGATGCTCGCCGACTCGATCGCCGAGGGGCTGCGCGGTGAGGCGCTGGCCGTGGACGTCGCCTACGACGGGGACGCGGCGCTCCAGCGGCTCGGCGTGCACGAATACGACGTGCTGGTCCTCGACCGGGACCTGCCGATGGTGCACGGCGACGAGGTGTGCAAGACCGTCGTGGAGCACGGCTGGCCGGTGCGGGTGCTCATGCTGACCGCCGCCGGCGACGTACGCTCCCGGGTGGCCGGGCTGTCGCTGGGGGCCGACGACTACCTGCCCAAGCCGTTCGCGTTCGAGGAGCTGGTGGCCCGCGTGCACGCGCTCGGCCGGCGGGCCAGGAAGGCCGATCCGCCCATGCTGGAGCGCGCCGGGGTGCGGCTCGACTGGGCGCACCGGCAGGTGTTCCGCGACGGGCGCTACGTGCCGCTGGCCCGCAAGGAGTTCGGCCTGCTGGCCGAGCTGCTGCGGGCGCAGGGCGCGGTGGTCTCGGCCGAGACGCTCCTGGAGAAGGTATGGGACGAGCACATCGACCCGTTCACGAACACGGTACGGACGACGATGATGAAATTACGCAAGAAGCTCGGCGAACCCCAGGTCATCGAGACCGTGCCGGGATCGGGGTACCGCATCCCATGAGCATGCGCCCGCGCTTCGCCCTGGCCTGCGCCGGGGTCTTCTTCCTCCTGGCGGCGATGACCGTGACCGGGATCTACCTGTACGTGGAGTCGACCCTGAAATACCGGGCCGCCCTCTTCACCCCCGACCGCATCCAGACGAACCGGCCCGAATTCGGCTACGGCAGCTACGAGCGTCACCATCAGGAGTACGAGGTCGCCCGCGACTTCGCGCTCAAGACGCACATCGTCTACCAGAAGGACGTCCTCACCGTCGTCCGTAACGTCGGCGGCATCGCCGTGCTGGCCGGCACGGGTGTGGCGTTCGCCGCCGGCTGGCGGGTGTCGGGGATGGTGCTGCGCCCGCTCAAGCAGATCACCGAGACCGCCCGCCGGGTCTCCCTCAGCCACGACCTGACCGAGCGCATCGAGTACGAGGGCGCCAGGGAGGAGATCAAGGAGCTGGCCGACATCTACGACCGGATGTTGTCCCGGCTGGCCCGCTCGTACGACGGCCAGCGCCGGTTCGTCGCCAACGCCTCCCACGAGCTGCGCACCCCGCTCACCATCAACCGCACCCTGGTGGACGTGGCCGTGCGCCGCCCCGACGCCACCGACGACGTCAAGCGGCTCGGCGAGTCGCTGCTGCTGGTCAACACCCGCCACGAACGCCTCATCGACGGCCTGCTGGCGCTGGCCGAGGGCGAGCGGGCGGTGCTCGACCGGCGGCCTTTCGACCTGTCGGACGTGGCCGAGCACGTGCTCGACCAGGCGGCGGCCGAGGCGGCGGAGCGGCAGGTGAGCATGCACCGGCTGCTCGACTCGGCGCCGACGAGCGGGGAGGCGGTGCTGGTGGAGCGCCTGGTACAGAACCTGGTGGAGAACGCCGTCCGGCACAACCAGCCCAAGGGCGAGGTGTGGGTGACGACGCGGCGGCGTGCCGATCGGGTGGAGCTGGTCGTGGCCAACACGGGGCTGCAGGTGCCGTCGTACGAGATCGAGACGATCTTCGAGCCGTTCCGGCGGCTGCACGGGGACCGGCTGCGGTCGGAGCGGGGCAGCGGGCTGGGGCTGTCGATCGTGCGGGTGATCACCGAGGCGCACGGCGGCACGGTGACGGCCAGCCCGCGCGACGAGGGCGGACTGACGATCACCGTCGAGCTACCCGCCGATCAGTCCGTTCCCTGATGCCGGATCTCCCAGAGCGCCGACTCCGGGATGCCCGCCCTGACCAGTTGCTCCCAGGTGGCCATCCGGTCGGCGGGGTCGGCGAGCATGGCCTCCAGCATCGGCCGCAGCCGCGCCCGGTCGGCGCCCTCCTCGGCCCACATGGCGCCCAGCGCCCGGTGCATCGCCGGTGACCGCACGCCCGCCGTGCGCAGCAGCTCCTCCATGAGGGTGGCGCGCTCCCCGTACGGCAGCGCGTGCCCCTCCCCCAGCGAGCGCAGCAGCAGGTCCAGCAGCCGGCGGTGCCGCGGCGCGTGCCCGGTGGCGACCGCGACGACGACGTCGCCCATCCCGGCGGCGTCGGCGGCGTCCCCGAGCACGACGTCCTCCCTGCCGCCGTCCATCACCCGCCGCGCCGCCAGTGTGGTGACCAGCCCGTCCCAGCCCTCCTGCCCGAGCTGCCCCTTCCACAGGTGGCCGAGCGAGGACCACCGCTCCAGGGAGTCGGGCCCCGGCAGGATCGACGAGACGCTGACCGGCTGCTCCGAGGTGGCCACGATGAGCAGGGTGAGGTTCGCCGAGTAGGCGGCCAGGCGGCGGGTCACCGTGTGGCGTACCGGGCGGAAGCCGGTGAAATGGCGGCGCGGCCGTTCGTGCAGGGAGCGCCGCAGCAGGCCGGTCAGCAGGTCGACGCAGCGGGCGCGGACCGCGGCGGGCACCTCGGCCAGCAGCTCCAGGATGAAGCCGACCGTCGGGCCGCGCTCGGCCAGGCAGGAGTGGGAGGTGACCGCGTACAGCAGGTCGTCGTCCACGGCCTGGACGAGGGCGAGCGGCTCGTCGCCGGCCAGGCGGCGACGGCGGTCGAGGTCGCGCAGCGCGTACAGGGTCAGCCAGGCCACCAGGAACTCGCCGAACGTGGAGTGCAGGAACGCGTGGCCGTTCCTGCGGACGAAGAAGAACCGCTCGGTGGCCTTGCGCGCCCAGTCGACGCGTTCGTCCTCGTCGCCGGTGTCCTCCTCTCCGCCGTGGCACAGGGCGGGCAGGTCGCGGTGGAGCGCCTCGTCGGTGATGACCTGGGCGCCGCGGGCCAGCATGGACAGCGCCACCGCGCCGAGCAGCACCAGCTCCTGGTCGATGGCCACCCGGCGGGCGCCGCCGGTCTCGCGTTCGGTGTAGTCGCGCAGCAGGACCTCGTACAGGCGGGCGCGGGCGAGCGGGCCGTGCTCGCGCTGGAGCGCGTTGCCGCCGGCGTCGTAGAGGGCGAGCAGCAGCAGGAGCAGCGGCTGCCTGGCCATCTCGCCGTGGGCCAGCGCCGACTCGGCGGGCAGGGGTTTCAGGTCGCGCCTGGCGAGCAGGGCGTGGTTGGCCTGGTGCCAGATGTCGAGCCACTGGCGTACCTGGTCGTCGTCGAACGGCTGCAGCTCCAGGGCCAGCAGCCCGTCGGGGAGACGGATGCGGTCGGCGACGACCGTGCGGCTGGTCGCGATCACCGCGACGGGCCGCCCGAGCGCGGCCTGGCCGTCCTGGAACTCCTGTACGTGCTGGAGGTAGTCGTAGCGGCCGGCGCCCTGGACCAGCTCGTCGAGCCCGTCGAGGAGGATCACCGGCATCGCGCCGCCGCCGGCCGTCACGAGGTCGGCGTAGGCCACCTCCTCCTCCAGCATCTCCGCGAGGGCCTGCTCGATCTGCTCGGCGATCGCCGCCCGCGCCCGCACACAGCGCAGCTCCACCCGGATCGGCAGGAACTCCGACCTGCCCAGCCGCGCCGCGAGCACCTCGGTCAGCTTGGTCTTGCCCGAGCCGGGCTCGCCGAGCACGAGCAGGGGCGCCTGGGTGGCGCGCAGCGAGGTGAGGTGCCCGGCCAGGAACGCCTCGACGTCGGGCAGCGCCCGCTGCTCCTCCCACCAGCTCCGCAGCGCGGGCGTGGCCTCGCGGGTCAGCTCCGCCACCCGGCAGCGCGGGGTCAGATAGCCCTCGCCGAGCAGCGGGAGCGAGACGTCCTCCGGCAGCTTGCCGGCCAGCAGGAGCGGCTGGTCGAGGGCGTTGGCGGCCATCCGCGCCCGGTGGATCACGGGCCGGTCGCCGACCCGGGGCGGGGCCAGCTCGGCCAGCAGCCAGGCCACCCGCGACAGCGCCGTGGCGGGCTGCGGCCGCTCGGTGACCAGGCTGCGCACGCCGAACTCGTGGCTGTCGAGCGCCAGCGACCGGTAGTCCTCGTCGTAGATGCGCAGCGCGTGCGCGGGCGGGCCCTCGGCGAGCATGCGGGGCAGCAGGAGCCGGTCGTCGACGGGCAGCTCGTCCCAGACGGCCAGGCCGCCCACGTAGCCTGCCATGGCCTCGGACATGCGCAGGTAGGCACGTTCCACCGCCTGCCGGGTCTCGGCGTAGGGCAGGTGCGGCTCGGGGGTGGGCAGCCGTTCCAGCAGCAGCGCGGCCATCAGCCGGGAGAACCGCTCGGCCGTCGGCACGCCGTGGGAGATCCGGTCGCCGTGGTCGAGCTGCTCCAGCGTGAACGGCAGCTTCGTCTCCCCCAGGGCCTCGAAGTAGGCCGCGACGACGATGGCGGCGTGCGCGGCGGCCAGGCGCTGGGTGCGGGTGAACCGGTCGACGCCGCTCTTCAGCTCGGGCAGGCGGCGTACGACGTCTTCTCCGTAGGCGACGATGCCGTCGCGCATGTCGCGCAGGTTGGTGGTGAGCCGGCCGCCGCCGGCCACGGCCGAGCCCGTTTGGGAGACGGCCGAGGCGAAGCCGATCACCTTGGCGAGCCGGCCGTCCTTGCACCCGAGAATCCTCAGGGCGTCGGCGTAGCTCGGGGTATCGATCATGGCCTGCTCCCTGGACTGGGATGTCCCATCATGCGGTGTACGCCCCGATCGCGCAGGCCCGTTCGCCAGGACGACCCGAACGTAACCCGCCCGTCACGTTCCCTTCAGCGCCCGCGCGATCTCCGGCAGCGCCGCCGGGTCCTCGATCGTGGACGGCGTGTCGTAGGCGTTGCCGTCGGCGATGTCCCGCATCGTGGCGCGCAGGATCTTGCCCGAGCGCGTCTTCGGCAGGCGGGCGACCACGACGGCGCGGCGGAAGGCGGCGACGGGGCCTACGCGCTCGCGTACGAGGGCGGCCAGCTCCCGCTCCACCTCCCCGGGGTCGCGCTCGGCGCCCGCCTTGAGCACCACGAACCCCATCGGCAACTGGCCCTTCAGCTCGTCGGCCACGCCCACCACGGCGCACTCGGCCACGTCGGGGTGCGAGGCGATGACCTCCTCCATCGAGCCGGTCGAGAGCCGGTGACCGGCGACGTTGATCACGTCGTCGGTGCGGCCCATGACGTAGAGGTAGCCGTCGGCGTCGAGGTGGCCGCCGTCGCCCGTGAGGTAGTGGCCGGGGTAGCGGTCGAGGTAGGAGCGGTGGTAGCGGGCGTCGTCGCGGTAGAGGGTGGGCAGCGCGCCGGGCGGCAGCGGCAGCTTGACGGTGACGGCGCCGTCGACGCCGGGCGGGCAGTCCTCGCCGCCGGGGTCGAGAACGCGCACGTCCCAGCCGGGTACGGCCTTCGTCGGCGAGCCCGGCTTGACCGGCAGCGGCTCGATGCCGACGCAGTTGGCGGCGATCGGCCAGCCCGTCTCGGTCTGCCACCAGTGGTCGATGACGGGGATGCCGAGCAGGTCGGCGGCCCAGTGGTAGGTGTCGGGGTCGAGGCGTTCGCCGGCCAGGAACAGGTACCGCAGCCCGGACAGGTCCCAATTTTTCGCGAATTTTCCGGAAGGGTCCTCTTTTTTGATGGCACGGATCGCGGTCGGGGCGGTGAACAGGGTCCGTACGCCGTGCGTGGCCACCACCCGCCAGAACGCGCCGGGGTCGGGGGTGCCGACGGGCTTGCCCTCGTACAGGATGGTCGTGCAGCCCGCCAGCAGCGGGGCGTAGACGATGTAGGAGTGACCGACCACCCAGCCCACGTCGGAGGCGGCCCAGTAGACCTCGCCGGGGGCGGCGCCATAGACGTGGGACATGCTCCAGTGCAGCGCGACCGCGTGGCCGCCGTTGTCGCGCACGACGCCCTTGGGCGAGCCGGTGGTGCCGGAGGTGTAGAGGATGTAGAGCGGGTCGGTGGCGGCCACGCTCACGCACTCCGCCGGCTCGGCGCCGGCCACGGCCGGCGCCCAGTCGAGGTCGCGGCCGTCCACCAGCTCGGCCGCGCTCTGGGGCCGCTGGAGGATCACGCAGTGCGCGGGCCGGTGCTCCGCCTGTTCGAGCGCGGCGTCCAGCAGCGGCTTGTACGCCACCACGCGCGCCGGCTCGATCCCGCAGGACGCCGACAGCACGACCTTGGGCTTCGCGTGGTCGATCCGCAGGGCCAGCTCCCTGGCCGCGAAGCCGCCGAACACCACCGAGTGCACGGCGCCCAGGCGGGCGCAGGCCAGCATCGCGATCACCGCCTCCGGCACCATGGGCATGTAGATCACCACGGTGTCGCCGGCCGTCACGCCGAGCCCGCTCAGCATGCCCGCGGTCCTGGCCACCTCATCCAGCAGCTCCGCGTAGCTGAAGGTGCGGGTCGTGCCGGTGACCGGACTGTCGTAGATCAGTGCCGCCTGCTCGCCGCGACCGGCGGCGACGTGCCGGTCCAGCGCGTTGTAACAGGTGTTCAGCCGTCCGTCGGGGAACCACCGGCCGTCGCCGTACACGGTGGCCGGGGCCACGTCCCACTGGATTCCGAGCGCGGCCTCGCCCCAGAACTCCTCGGGCCGCTCAATGCTCTGCCGGTACGCCTCGTCATAACCGCCCACTTATCGATCAGACCAGTCCGCGCCCCCATGGCGCAAGATATGACCCGTGAGCGAAGACATGATCCTTTCCGTCGTGATGGGTTCGCGGGCGTACGGGCTGGAGACCGACGCCTCGGACACCGACCGGCGCGGCGTGTTCGTGGCGCCGACGGCGGCGTTCTGGCGGCTGGACAAACCGGCCACGCACCGGGACGGGCCGCTGCCCGAGCAGTTCTCGTGGGAGGTCGAACGTTTCTGCGGCCTGGCCCTGGAGGCCAACCCCACCATCCTCGAATGCCTGTGGTCCCCCATCATCGAGACGATCACCCCCGCCGGGCAGCGGCTGCTCGACCTGCGGACGGCGTTCCTGTCCGAGCGGGCGCACCGCACGTTCGGCGGGTACGCCGAGACCCAGTTCCGCCGCCTCGACCCCGCCGCGCCCAAGTGGAAGCAGGCCATGCACATGGTGCGGCTGCTGCTGAGCGGCCTGCACCTGGTGCGGCACGGGGAGCCGCTGGTGGAGGTGGGAGGCTACCGGGAGCGGCTGCTGGCGATCCGGCGCGGGGAGGTGCCGTGGGACGAGGTGAACGCCTGGCGGGCCGAGCTGTCGGACGAGCTGGCCGCCGCGCCGAGCGTGCTGCCCGAGCTGCCGGATCGGGCGCGGGTGGAGGAGTTTCTGGTGGGCGTGCGGAAGGAGCACCTGTGAACACGTTGCCCGGGTGGCTGGCGGAGGTGGCGGGCGAGCAGCCGTACGCGCTGGCGTTCGCGACGGTGAGCGGGGCGCACCTGTACGGGTTCCCGTCGGTGGACTCCGACGTGGACCTGCGCGGGGCGCACGTGCTGCCGGTGGAGGAGGTCGCCGGGCTGCTGGACGGGCCGGGGACGCTGGACCGCACGTGGACCAGGGACGGGGTGGAGGTGGACCTCGTCACGCACGACCTGGCCAAGTTCTGCCGGCTGCTGCTGGGGCGCAACGGCTATGTGCTGGAGCAGTTACTGTCGCCGCTGGTCGTGACCTCCTCCCCCTTGCGCGAGGAGCTCCTCGCGCTGGCGCCCGCGTGCGTGACCCGGCATCACGCCCATCACTACCTGGGGTTCGCGCGTACGCAGTGGGGGCTGTTCGGCAAGACGGGGGAGCTGAAGCCGCTGCTGTACACCTTCCGCGTGCTCGCCACCGGCACCCACCTCATGCGGACCGGGGAGCTGGTGGCGGACCTGACGTCGCTGTACTCGTACGGGCCCGCGTACCTGCCGGACCTGGTGGAGGCCAAGCGCACGGCCGAACACGCGCCCGCTCCCGCCACCCCGGACCTCGACACCGACGTGGCGCGGATGACGGCGGCCCTGGAGGAGGCCCGCGACTCCTCACCCCTGCCCGACCGTGCCACGGCCGAGCGGGCGCTGCACGATCTGGTGGTACGGGCGCGGCCGGCGGGGTCGCGGGTGTGATGCTGGTCGGCAGGAAGGACGCGCTGGCGGTCGTCGGGGACGTGCTGCGGGCGGGGGCCGGGTGCGTGGTGGTCGAGGGGCCGGCCGGAATCGGCAAGAGCCGTCTGCTGGAGGAGGCCGCTGGGATGGCGCGGGCCGGCGGGGCGCTGGTCGCCTTCGGCCGGGCCACCGAACTGGACCGGGTGGCACCGCTGTCGACGTTGCGGCGGGCGCTGGGGCCGCTCGGCGCGCCGAAGGACCCTCCAGCCTCCGGATCCTCGTGGACCGGATCCTCGTGGACCGGTGACGGGTTCCAGGAGATCGAGCGGCTGGGTGAGGCGATGGACCGCTTCACTCGCTCCCAGCCGCTCGTGATCGTCCTCGACGACGTGCAGTGGGCCGACGAGCTGACCTGCCTGGCGCTGCGCCGGCTCGTACCCGGGCCGGCCGGCTCCCCGGTGGCGTGGCTGCTGGGCCGGCGACCGCTGCCGGAGCAGGAGGCGGTGGAGCGACTGATCGCCGAAGGCGCCCACCGGGTGCCGCTCCCACCACTCGGACCGGAGGAGTCGGCCGAGCTGAGCGCGTCACTGCTGGGCGCACGGGCGGATGCATCGGTGCTGGAGTTGGCACGGGCCAGCGGCGGGAACCCGTTCCTGCTGGAGGAGGTGCTGACGGGCCTGCGGAACGAAGGCCGCATCCTGGTGTCCAACGGCACGGCCTCAGTGGTCGGCGGGGTGGCCGGCGGGGTGGGGTTGCCCGCCGGGTTCGTGGCGGCCGTCGAGAGGCGGTTGCGCGATCTGTCCGCCGACCAGCGAAGGCTTCTGGAGGTGGGCTCGGTGCTGCGACGCCCGTTCTCCCTGCATGAGGCCGCCGGAATGCTCGGGATGGCGCCTGGAGCACTGCTCGGACACGTGGAGGGCACCCTGCGCTCGGGTGCGCTCGTCGAGGACGAGGACCGGCTGGCGTTCCGGCACGACCTGATCCGGGAGGCCGTGTACGGCGGCCTCGGGGCGGCGATCAGAACCGCGCTGCACCGGGAGGCGGTGACCGTGCTCAGAGCGGAGGGCCGGGCACCCGCGGAACTGGCCGAACACCTGCGCCACGGTGCCAGGGCCGGAGACGCGGCGGCGATCCGGGAGCTGCGAGCCGCCGCCGAGGAGGTGATGGCCGCCGCACCCTCAGCCGCCGCGGACCTGATGCTGCGGGCACTGGAACTGGGCCTGGCCGGCCAGGCTCCCGGCGGCGCACCCGCTGATGAGGCCAGTGCCGATGCCGGTGCCGGTGGGGGGATGGTGGCTGATGTGGTGCGGTTGCTGGCGTCGGCTGGGCGGCTGCGGGAGGCTCATGGGATCGCCGACGCGCACGGCGTACCCCTGAGCGTGGCCGGGGAGGCCGGGGTGGCGATCGGGCTGGCCGAGGCGTTGAAGCACGCCGGGGACGATCAGGAGGTCATCCGGCGGACCGGGCGGGTGCTGGGGCTGCCCGGGGTGCCGGGGCGGGAGCGGGCCCGGCTGCTGGCCGTACGGGCGCACGCGCTGATGATGACGGGCCGGATCGACGCGGCCGACCGGGCGGCCGCGCGGGCGGTGACGGAGGGCGAGGTGTTCGCCCAGGTGGTGGGGTTGGAGGCGCTTTCCACCGTGGCGCTCGTCCGTGGCGACCTGGCGGCGGCACTGCGGCATGCCGAGCGGTCGGTGGGGCTGGCGGACGCGGCGGGCGGGGAGACCGCGCATCGGCATCCACGGCTCTGGCTGGGGGCCGCCCTGGCGGCGTCGGACAGGTTCGAGGAGGCCCAGACCGCGTACGCGGTGGTCGAGCGGGAGTCCGGGCGGCTCGGTACGGCGTGGTCGCTGCCGTTGCTGCACCGGTTCAGGGCCGCGCTGCTGCTGTCCTGGGGACGGCTGGACGACGCGGCGGCCGAGGCCGAAGCCGGGCTGCGGGTGGCGGAACAACTGTCGGCCATGGCGCTGGCCCCGGCGCTGCTGGGTGTGCTCGGGCAACTGGCGCTGCTGCGGGGAGATCCGCACGCGGCCCGGGAACACCTTGACCTGGGCCTCCGGCTGGCCGGTGACGGCCCGGGGCTGGTGGCCGAGGAACTACGCGGGCGACGCGCACTGCTTCACGGGGACGATGGCGGGCTTTTCGGGGAAGAGGGCTGGGCGCTGGCGTACCTGATTCTGCAGGAGCCGTGGATGGCGGCGCGGTGGCGGGCGGTGCCCGGGGTGGTGGCGTGTGCGCGTGAGCTCGCTCGGCGCAACCCTGGTGTCGTGTCGCTGGCGGCGGGGGCCGCGCACGCCGAGGGGCGGTTGGAGGAGGCGGTCGAGCTGTATCGGGCCGGGCCGCGGCCGCTCGGGCTGGCGGCGGCGCTGGAGGAGGCGGGGCGGCGGGACGAGGCCGTTGAGGTGTACCGGGCGTGCGGGATCGTGCGGGACGCCGCTCCCCCGGAGGGCATCGGACATTCGGACCGGGCTGGGCGCGTGGAGGGGGCCGGGTGGGGCTGGGCCGGGCTGACGGCGGCCGAGTTGCGGGTGGTGCGGCTCGTCGCCCAGGGGATGACGAATCGGGAGGCCGCCGCGGCCCTGTACCTGTCACGGCACACGATCGACAGCCACCTCCGGCACGCCTTCGCCAAGCTCGGGGTGAACAGCCGGGTGGAGCTGACCCGCCAGGTGCTGGCCCACGAACCACCGGACCAGGGTTAGGAGTGGCTGGGGGGTTCCCGGGTTACGGCTGGAGGTGGAGCAGGAGGGCTTCGGCGTCCCTTTCGTCGATTTCGATGGTCAGTTCTTCGCGCAGCCACCGCGCCAGCTCGCCCCCCGTGGCGAACGTCCGCTCCTCCAAACGGATCCGGGCGTCGGCCGTGGTCCGCTGGGCGAGCACGTGGCGGACGAAAGGCGAGCGAGGGCTGTTGGCGATGTAGAAGTTGGCCACCTCGAAGTCGCTCGGATAGTGCGGTTCGTCCGGTCTGAACGCGTACAGCTCCATATCCCCCGCATGCAGCACCCAGAAGTCCTCGTCCCGCCCCAGCCGCCATCGCCAAGGCCCGGACGCCAGTTCGGCCCCCTCCTCGAAGGGCAGCGGCTCCACCAGCCCCTCGCCGCCGAAACCGACGTCCGCCAGCCACGTGCGGCCGTCGGCCTGGACGGTGAGCATGGCGTGGCTGCGGGGCAGGTGGGAGCGGCCGAGCCGGATTCTGGCCAGGTGGCGGGTGACCGGGAAGCCGAGGCGTTCCAGGGCGGCGGCGAGCAGCAGGTTGTGCTCGTGGCAGTAGCCGCCCCGCCCGCCCGTCACCAGCTTGTCCTGGAGGCTGCCCAGGTCGAGCTCGATCCCCCGGCCGAGGACCGCGTCGAGGTTCTCGAAGGGGATCGTGCGCACGTGCGCGAGGTGCACGGCGCGGAGGGTGGCGGCGGACGGGGTGCGCGGGCCGGTGTGGCCGATCCGGGTCAGGTAGGCGTCGAGGTCGAGTTTTTCGAGGTCCCAGGTCATGGGATCAACGATGGCGGGACCTCGGGCGCCGGGGCATCACGTGTTCACGGGATTCGCCGACAGGACCAGCCTGATGGCGAACGTTCGGTAGCCGGCCCGTTCGAAGGCGCGCGCCATCGGCAGGTTGCCCGCGTCCGTGTCGGCGACGATCCGCTGGACGCCGCGTCCGGCATGGCAGCGGGTGATCTCGCCGAGCAGGTCGTCGACGTAGCCGAGGCCGCGCTGCTCGGGCACCACCCCGAGGTAGCCGACCACGGGCCCCGCGTTGTTGGCCGAGGGCAGGGCGACGCCGACCAGGTCCCCGTTCTTGTCGTACGCCAGCCGCCACCACCCCCGATCCCCCTGCATGGACCGGTTGTCGCGCACCTCCTCGCGCGCCTGCGTCTCCGGGTCCATCGTGGTCAGGGCCTGGCGGGTGTGGAAGTCGAGCGTCCCGACGGCCACCCGCCGGAACGCCGCCACGAACGCCTCGTCGTCGTCATCCCCGCGGAAGACCAGCCGCTCCGACGGCTCCGGGACGGGGGCGTCGGCGGCCGTCCACTCGTAGCGCAGGCGTTCCAGTTCCTCGGTCAGCCCGGCCCGCCCCGCGGCCTCCCACCGCCAGGCGATGGCCGCACGGGCCTTGGGGTCGTCGCGCCAGCCGCTGGGGACGAACACGTGGTATTCGGGCGCCATCCCGTACGCCTCATGGGCCCGGTTCAGCAGGTCGGCGGCCAGGTCCACGCGGTCGTGGGCCACCGAGGGGTGTACATGGACGCAGTCGAGGGCGAGGGGCTTCGGGCCGTCGGGGAAACCCCACCAGACGGCTCTGGCCAGGATCTCGCCGCTCTGCTCGTCGAGGGCGAGCCAGATGCGGTCGAAACGGTAGTTGCCGCTCTCCAGGAACGACAGCAGCCGGTCGGGATGGGCCCAGCTGATGGCCTCGTCGACGACGCAGCCGAGCAGGCGGTCTAGATCGGCTGCGACCGCGGGACGGAAAAGCATGAATCCTCCGAGAAGTAAAAGAAGTGGGCGCGGTGAGCGCCCCGGCGAATGCCGAACATCTCAGCGCCTCCTTTCTTCTGACTTTTCGGTGCCAGGCGGCACTCTAGCTGAAATATCGCGACAGGATGGGCACGTGAGCTCCTACGACGACGACACCCTGCCCCTGCAGCCGCCGGTCCGGCTGCCCGGAGAGGCCACGCTCGCGGCCGCCGTACGCGCCGCGCCCCTGGCCGGGGAGCTGAAGACGGCGGGCGACGACGGGGAGGTGCTGGCCGCCTGGGCGGACCGGTGCCGGGAACGGCTGGCCGAGGACGAGGGGCTGCTGCTCGAACTGATCAGGATGTTCCTGTCCCGCGAGCCGCTCAAGGGCGACGTGCCCGAGGCGCTGACGGGTCTCGGGCTGGTACGGCAGGCGGAGCCGTACACGCTGAGCTGGCTCGGCCTCTGGGTGGCGCGGCAGATCATCGCCGAGACCACCGGGCAGGACATCCCCGTCATGGGCTCACTGGCCGGCACCGACGCGGCGGCGCTGCTGCACGGGCTGCGGTCGTATCCGGAGCCCGAGCGCGGCGACGAGCTGGCGGGGTGGCTGAAGGGCCGGGACGACGACAGCGAGGCGGCGGTGGCCGAGATCGCGTCGGTGCTCGGCACGGTGAGCCCGCTGAGCCGGGCGGTCGGGGTGGAGGTGCTGTCGGCGTACTTCGGTGAGGAGGGGCGGCTGGCCCTGACCCGGCTGCTGGAGGAGCCGAAGCTGGGCGCGGTGATCGCGGCCAGGACCGGGCGGGAGGAGCGTCAGCCCGCGCCGGACGAGATCGCCTGGGTGCTGGTGGACATGGCGGCGGCGCTGCTGGAGTTCGGCGGCGAGGTGGGCGAGGTCGTCGAGTCCATCGCCATGGGGATGGACGCGGACGAGCAGGCGGGGACGATCGCGATCCTGGCGTTCGGGGACCATCCGTGGACGGGGCGGGTGCTGCGGGTGCTCATCGAGCACCATCCGGAGGAACGGGTGGCGGCCGCGGCCCGCAAGGCACTGCGCCGCCTGCACGGCCTGGGCGACGTCCGCGGGTGACTTAAGGCGCCTAGCCCGAGGGACATAAGGGACGTGGGTGACCGGGGAGATGTGGGCGCCGGTAGAGTCGGGCCGGTGATGAAGCATGTGATCTCGCCGCAGCCCGGCATCCTGGGGGACACGTTCGCCTGTGACTGCGGCGCCGTGCTGGCCGGCCGGATGACGGCCGAGTTGCACGCCGCCGAGAACGGCCTCTGCTCGGTCTGTCTCGGCACCGCCGTGGAGGAGCCGGTGCCGGGCCTGACGCGCGACTGCACGTCCTGCGCCGGCACCGGGCGCCGCAAGGAGCAGATCACCTGGCAGCTCGCGTACGCCGAGGCCGAGCACCTCATCACCATGGCCGTCATACGCGGCATCGTGAGCGGGTTCGACGGCCCGTTCCACCTGTCGGAGATCGCCGACACGGTGCGCACCGGCCTCAACCTGCCCACCGGCCGCCTGCCCGTCGGGCCCCGGGTGCGTGATCTGCTGCTGCGGATGCAGGCCGCGGGCGAGATCACCATGCTGTCCGCGCCCGACGAGATGGTCGGCACCGACATGGTCCTCTACCGCGACCCGCAATGGCAGCGCGCCCGCACCCTGGGCCTATGACCGAACCGCATGAGCGGTGCGGCGCCATCGCTCTGGGGCGATCCGCGCCTGCTAGGCCGGCCGGCAGAGGATCTCGCCGTGCAGGATGGAGATCCAGCCGTCGGCGGCCGACGCCCACTCCTGCCACCCCTCCGAGATCCGCCGCAGGTCCGCCTCCGTGGCCGCGCCCGTGGCCAGGGCCTGGGCGGCCATGGACGAGTGCAGGATCCGGTCGGCCCACATCCCGCCCCACCACGCCCGGTCCTCAGGGGTGGCGAAGCACCAGGTCGAGGAGGTCGCCGTGACGTCCTCGAAGCCCGCCGCCCGAGCCCACGACAGCAGCCGCCGCCCGGCGTCCGGCTCGCCGCCGTTCGCCCGCGCCAGCCGCTGGTAGAGGGCCATCCACTCGTCGAGCGCCGGCAGCAGCGGATACCAGGCGAACGCCGTGTAGTCGCTGTCGCGGACCGCCACGTACCCGCCGGGCTTCGTCACCCGGCCCATCTCCCGCAGCGCCCGCACCGGATCGCCCACGTGCTGCAGCACCTGGTGCGCGTGCACCACGCAGAACGTGTCGTCCGGGAAGTCCAGCGCGTGCACGTCGGCCACGGCGAAGTCCACGTTGCCCACGCCCCGCGCCGCCACCTCGGCCCTGGCCAGCTCCAGCGCGTCCGCGCTCACCTCGGACGCCGTCACGTGCCCGGTCCTGGCCGCCAGGTCGGCGGTGATCGTGCCGGGGCCGCTGCCCACGTCGAGCACCTTCATGTGCGGCTTGAGGTGCGGCAGCAGGTAGGCGGCCGAGTTCTCGGCGGTGCGCCAGCGGTGTGAGCGCAGCACGGACTCGTGGTGGCCGTGGGTGTAGACGGCGTCCATCGGCAAACTCCCTCGTTTCGACGACGCCGCCCACCCTAACGCTAGTCTCACCATTCAAGAGGAACGGTCTTGATATGCGAGACGGCGCCGCCGACCGTACACTTGCCGCAAACATTCGCAACCGAGGAAAGGCGTTGGTCGTGGGAGAGGTTCGGCCGATCGTGCACGTGGGCGACCCGGTGCTGCATCACCCGTGTGAGCCGGTCACCCGGTTCGACGGCGAGCTGGCGGCGCTGGTGGACGACATGTTCGCGAGCATGTACGCGGCGGAGGGGGTCGGCCTGGCCGCCAACCAGATCGGCGTGGCGCTGCGCGTGTTCGTCTACGACTGCCCCGACGCGGACGGGCGGCGGCACAAGGCCGTCGTCGTCAACCCGGCGCTGGAGCTGCCCGGCCTGGGCGAGCGGCGGCTGGACGCCGACGACGAGGGCTGCCTGTCGGTGCCCGGCCAGTACGCGCCCCTCCCCCGCTCCGACCGGGCCACCGTGCGCGGCTTCGACGTCGCGGGCGAGCCCGTCACGGTGGAGGGCACCGGGCTGCTGGCGCGCTGCCTGCAGCACGAGACCGACCACGTCGACGGCTACCTCTACATCGACCGGCTGCCGGCCAAGCGCCGCAAGCAGGTTCTCGCCGCCTACGAGGCGTCCGCTAAGGCGGAAGTTTCACCGCTATAGTGGAGGAATGACTGGCGAAGGGGTCCTGACCAGCGGGCTGTCCATGGCCGAGCTGGGCGTGCGGATCCGTACCGAACGGCGGGCGCGCGGGCTGTCCATCGAGCGGCTGGCCGAGCTGAGCGGCATCAGCAGGAGCATGGTCTCCGAGGTCGAACGGGGCACGAAGACCCCGACCGTGCTGGTGCTCGACCGGCTGGCCACGGCGCTCGGCACCTCGATCGGCCGGCTGCTCGACGAGCCGGCGCACGGCGCGATGCGGGTGCTGCGCCACGCCGATCAGCGGGTGCTGCGCGATCCGTCCGGGTGGGAGCGGCGGGTGCTGTCGCCGGTGCTGGGCGAGGTGGAGTTCGAGTTCATGCGGACGACCATCGGGCCCGGCGTCGACGCGGGCGAGTTCGCGCCGCACGCGCCGGGCTCGCGGGAATATCTCGCCGTCGAGCACGGCACCCTGCGCCTGACGATCAACGGCACGCCGTACGAGCTGGCGGCCGGCGACTCGGCCTACTACCCGGGCGACTGCCGCCACGCCTTCGCCAACGACGGCACCACCGGCTGCGTCTTCTACCTGGCCATGGAGCTGGGCGCGGCCGGGCACCACGAAGCACGAAGGGACTCCCCCGATGGATGAGCTGCGCCTGGCAGGGACGAAGGCGGCCACGATCATGGCCGACCATCTCGCGAACATCGGCGACGGGCCGGTCTGGCGGCCGGTGCCGGACGCGGAAAAGGCCTGGCTCACCGCCCAGGAGCTGCCCGAGACCGGCCGCCCGCTCGACGACCTGCTGGAGGACGCGCGGGCGCACGTGCTGCCGTACCCGATGGGCAACGGGCATCCCCGCTTCTTCGGCTGGGTGAACTCGCCGCCCAACCCGGCGGGCGTCCTCGTCGAGCCGCTGGCCGCCGCGTTCGACCCGAGCTGCGCGGGCGGCGACCACGCGGGGCCGCACCTGGAGCGCACGGTGGTGCGCTGGCTGGCCGGGCTGGTCGGCTTCCCGCATCCGCCCGGCGGCGGGCTGCTGACCAGCGGCGCGTCCATGGCCACCGTGATCTGCCTGGCCGCCGCCCGCCAGCGGGCGGCGCTGGCCGACGGCTGGGACGCGCGCGAGGAGGGGTTGTCGGGGCGGGCGCCCTTCGTCCTGTACGTCACCGAGGAGGGGCACAGCTGCCTGCACAAGGCGGCCCAGTTGCTCGGCCTCGGGGCACGGCACGTGCGCACGGTGCCGGTGGACGGGGCGTACCGGATGGACGTGGGCGCGCTGCGTACCATGATCGAAGAGGACCTGGCAGCGGGGCTGCGGCCGTTCTGCGTGGCGGGCAGCGCGGGCACCGTCAACTCCGGCGCGGTCGACCCGCTGGACGAGATCGCCGGCGTGGCCGCCGCGCACGGGTTGTGGTTCCACGTGGACGGCGCGTACGGTGCGCTCGGCGTCCTGGCCGACGATGCCGCGCCGCACTACGCGGGGCTCGGGCGGGCCGACTCGCTGGCCCTCGACCCGCACAAGTGGCTGGGCGTGCCGGTGGGCTGCGGGTGCGCGCTGCTGCGCGATCCGGGCGCGGCGCGGGCCGCGTTCAGCCTGGTGCCGTCGTACCTGATCGACGACAACGCGGGCGATCTGGGGTGGTTCGCCGAGTACGGGCCCGAGCAGACCCGCCCGTTCCGCGCGCTGAAGACGTGGGCGACCCTGTCGCACCTCGGCCGCTCCGGCGTCGAGCGGCTGGTGAACCACACGACCGGCCTGGCGCGCACGCTGGCCGCGATGGTCGAGCAGGCCGACGACTTCGA
Organism: Nonomuraea solani; assembly: GCF_900108335.1. Taxonomy (GTDB): domain Bacteria; phylum Actinomycetota; class Actinomycetes; order Streptosporangiales; family Streptosporangiaceae; genus Nonomuraea; species Nonomuraea solani. Next base: position 44,777 of record NZ_FNVT01000035.1, on the reverse strand, counting down.
ACTGCTCGCCCCTGTGACCACCTCGATCACCGCCTTCCGTCACATTCCGCGCACCGAGGGGCTGGACGCGCTCAACCGGGCCATCCCGTTCGCCGTCCAGGCGCGCGGCAACGCCTTCCTGACCGGCACCCGGCTGGGCGGCCGCGACGCGCTGCGGGCCTGCTTCCTGCACCCGGACACCACCGAGAACGACCTGGCCGTGCTGCTCGACGAGATCCGGCTGGCGGCCAAGACGCTGTAGTGGGAGCCGACAGAACCGGCCAAGTCCGGTGAGTCGCGCGGGGCCCGGGGTAGGGGCGGCTCGACCGACCTACAGGAGGATCCCATGGCGAAGACCGTGGCAGACGTCATGACGTCCCACCCCGCGTGCGTGGACATCGAGCAGCCGGTGTCCGTCGCGGCGGCGCTCATGCGCGACAACGACACCGGAGCGATCATCGTCAACGAGAACGGCCGGCTGCACGGCATCGTGACCGACCGCGACATCGCCGTGCGGCTGGTCGCCGAGGACCTGGGGCCTGACACGCCCGTGCGCAAGGCGTGCAGCGAGTCCGTCGAGGCGGTCGGCTCCGACACCAGCATCGACCAGGCCGTGCAGCTCATGCGCTCGCATGCCGTACGCCGCCTGCCGGTCGTCGAGGACGGCCGCGCGGTCGGCATCGTGAGCCTCGGCGACCTGGCCGTCGAGCGCGACCCGGGCTCGGCTCTCGCCGACATTTCGGCCGCGGAGGGCAACCGGTAACGTGGGCGTGTGATCACAGTCGACGACGTACGGCAGTTCGCGCGCACCCTCCCGCGTTCGTCGGAGCACCTGATCCGGGACCGCGTCAAGTTCCGCGTGGGCAAGATCGTCTACGTGGCGTTCTCGCGTGACGAGACGGAGATGGGTTTCGGGTTCCCCAAGGAGGAACGCGAGGCGCTGGTCGCGGCCGAACCGGACAAGTTCTTCATGCCACGGGAGTCCGACCTGCGCTTCCACTGGGTGGAGGCGCGCATGGCCGCCCTAGACGTGGCGGAGATGCGCGAGCTGGTGCTGGACGCGTGGCGCATGTGCGTGCCCAAGAAGGTGCGCCTGGAGCAGGAGCTCGCCGCCGGGCGACAAGGCCTCTGAGCTTCGGAAGGGGCGGCCGAACCAGCGGGAGCCTCAGCTCAGCCGATCGATGCCCAGGGCGCTGATCAGCAGGCGTTCCTTGCGGTTGCCGAGCAGGCGGGCCGTCCAGTCGACGAAGCCGCCGTCGCCCACCTCCATGCCGTCGCCGTAGATCTTGTAGCAGAGGCCGGTGTAGTAGCCGCGCCCGCCCTCCCGGTCCGGATCCCGGCCGGCGTCGAGGCCGGCGGCCACGGGTTCGAAGCGTTCGTCCAGGACCGTCACCTTGACCTCGGGGGCGGCCACGCCGCAGGCGCGGACGGCGGCGGTCAGGACGGCCAGGTGCTCGGCCGCGTGCTGCCGTTCGAAGGCCAGGCCGCCGGTGTCGCGACCGGCGGTGACCAGGGCGAACAGGGTGAAGTGCGCGTAGCTCACCGGCCCGGTGAAGTGCTGGGCGCGGACGACGCGTTGCAGGGCCGCCAGGCGTACCGGCTCGGCGGGGGTGGTGCGGCGGCGTAAGGCCGCCTCCAGGGCGAGGGCGTTGGTGGGGTCGGCGGCGACCTCGCTGTTCCTGATGGTGGAGACGACGTTGTTCTGGTCGACGGGGCCGAGCGCCGAGTGGGCGCCGAGCGGCGCGACCGGGGCGAGCGTGACCAGCTCGACGCCGGGCGGCAGCGCCGACAGCACGGCGTCCTCGGCCCGCCGCAGCCGCTGGAACAGGATCTGCGCGGGGGCGACGAAACGGTCGTGGCCGTAGCGGCGCAGGACGTCGGCCGGGGAGAGCGTCCGCGAGCGGCGCCGCATCACCTCCAGCAGCAGCGTCGTCAGGTCGGCGCCGGGCAGGCGCTCGGCCAGGATGTCGAGGATCTCCGGCCCGCCCGCCTGCTTGAGCACCCGGTCCAGCGCACTTGCTCGCTCCGCCATTCTCTACAAATATCAATGATCATGACGAATCGCGATTGGGTTGCCTGGCATGACCACTATGACGTGCCGGGCTCGGCCCTGGAACGGCGACTGGCGGTCGTGCGCAGGTGGGTCGGGGCGGCGCTCGACGAGGGGGCCTCGCGGGTGGTGAGCCTGTGCGCCGGGCAGGGACGCGACCTGCTGCCGGTGCTGGCCGCCCATCCACGGCGCGCCCAGGTGCGCGCCCGGCTGGTCGAACGCCGCGCATGGGGCTCTGTGCCCCCGGCGCGACGGTGATCTGGACCAGGGGCCGGACCGAGCCCGATCGGGTGCCGGTGATCTGCGAGTGGTTCGAGAGCGGCGGTTTCGAGCGCGTGACCGTCGAGAGCGTCGAGGGGCTGGACTTCGGCGTCGGCGTGCACCGCTACGCCGGCCCGCCCGTGCCGCTGGAGCCGGGCGGGCGGATGTTCACCTTCGTCAGCTAGGCAGGCTCCGGTAGAGGTCCTTGGTCAGGGTGGTGACGCGCCCGACCGAGGAGCTCCAGGTGGCGCCGGCCGGGTGGGCGGTCAGCACGGCCATGACGTAGCGCTCGCCCTTGCCGACCAGGCCGGTCGAGTACAGGACCGGCCGCCCGTAGTCGGGCACGCCCGAGCCGGTGGCCCGCTGCGCGATCCACGAGATGGGCGCCCCGACGGCCCTGGCGTCGCCGTTGCACCGGACCGGCGGCGTGGTGCCGAACCCCGACCAGCCCTGCTTGACCGCGAAGGGCTTCGGCACCGCGTCGGGGATGCCGAAGGTCTGGTCGAAGCCGTCGGTCCCGCACGGCGTGGCCTGCCGCAGGTGGCCGAGGATGGTGTCCCTGACCCGGGCGTCGGCCTTGTCGAGCAGGTAGCGGTAGGTGCGCACGATGTCGTGCGCGCTCAGCGAGGTGTATCCCCAGAACCCGGGCTTCGAGGCGGGCGGCGGCGCGGTGTCGGACAGGCCCAGCCTGCGGGCCTGCCTGACGATGAGCCGCCCCTTGCCCTGGCGGTCCCAGAACGCCGAGGCGGCGTCGTCGTCGCTGGACCGCAGCATGATCTTCAGCAGGCGGGCGTCGGCCGGGGGCACGCTCTTGCGCCCCTCCAGGTAGTCGATCGCGATGAGGATCTTCACGACCGAGGCCGAGCGGTATTTACGGTGCACGTTCTTCACCGCCACGAACCTGCCGGCCTGCCGGTCGAACACCGCCCACGCCGCCGTCGTCCCGGCGGGCACCCGGGGCGGCTTGGCCACCTCGGAGGCGTGAGCGGGTGCCGCGAGCGCGGCGACGACGAGGGGCACGGCGGCCAGTGGCTTCATACGCACCCGCCTATAACTACCAGATTCCGCCCCGCCGCTCTTGACCGGCCAACGAAAGCGGGTATAAACACAGAAGAAACCAACCGGAAACGGCGGTGAACCAACATCATGTACGCCGAGGAACGGCAGCAGGAGATCCTGCGGAGGGCGCGGAGCGCGGGCCGCGTCGACGTGGTGACGCTGGCCGCCGAGCTCGACGTGACCACCGAGACGATCCGCCGCGACCTGACGTCGCTGGAGCGGGCGGGCGTGCTGCGCCGCGTGCACGGGGGCGCGATCCCCGTCGAGCGGCTCGGGTTCGAGCCCGCGCTGGCGGCCCGCGACGAGGTCATGACGGCCGAGAAGGAGCGCATCGCCAAGGCCGCGCTCTCCGAGCTGCCCGAGGACGGCTCGGTGATCATCGACGCGGGCACCACCACGGGCCGCCTGGTCCAGGTGCTGCCCGCCGACCGGGAGCTGACCGTCGTGGTGAACTCCCCGCCGCTGGCCACCGCCCTGGCCGCGCGCGCCAACCTGCACGTGATCATGCTGGGCGGCCGGTTGCGCGGCAAGACGCTGGCCACGGTGGACGACTGGGCGCTGCGGCCGCTGGCCTGCCTCAACGTGGACGTCGCGTTCATGGCGACCAACGGCTGCTCGCTCACCCGGGGGCTGACCACGCCCGACCCGGCCGAGGCGGCGATCAAGCGGGCCATGGTCAAGGCCGCGCAGCGCAGCGTGCTGCTGGCCGACCACACGAAGTTCGGCAACACCTACCTGGCCACGTTCGCCGAACTGGGCGAGATCGACGTGGTGATCAGCGACACCGGCCTCGACCTGACGCTGGCCGCCGACCTGGCGGCGGCGGGCCCGGAGGTGATCAGGGCGTGATCCTCACCCTGACGCTCAACCCCAGCCTCGACCGCACCATCGAGATCGCCGCCCTCGACCGGGGCGCGGTCATCCGCGCCGCCGCCGCGCACCTCGACCCCGGGGGCAAGGGGGTGAACGTCTCGCGCGCGCTGCTGGCCAACGAGGTGGCGAGCCGGGCGGTGGTGCCGTACGGCGGCGACGAGGGCAGGCAGCTCGTCCGGCTGCTCGCCGCCGAGGGCCTCGACATGGTGACCGTGCCCGTGGCGGGCCCGACGCGGTCGAACGTCACGCTCGCCGAGCCCGACGGCACCATCACCAAGATCAACGAGCCCGGCACCGCCCTGTCGGCGGACGAGCTCGACGAGATCGCCGAAGCCGTGCTGGCCGCCGCGCACTCCGGCGGCCAGGGGGCCGACTGGGTGGTCGCCTCGGGCAGCCTGCCGCCCGAGGTGCCCGCCGACGTCTACGCCCGGCTGTGCCGCAGGTTCGCCGGGGCGGGCATCCACGTGGCGGTCGACACCAGCGGCCCCGCGCTCGCCTGCGCGCTCGGCGCCGCGCCCGCCCTGGTCAAGCCGAACCTGGAGGAGCTGTCCGCGGCCACCGGCATGCCGATCCGCCGGCTGGGCGACGTGGTGGAGGCGGCCGGCAAGCTGCGGGCCGCGGGCGCCCGCGCGGTGCTGGCCAGCCTGGGCGCCGACGGCGCCGTCCTCGTCGAAGAGGGCGGCATCTGGTACGGCGAGGCCGCCGTGACCGAGCCGCGCAGCTCCGTGGGCGCCGGCGACGCCATGCTGGCGGGCTTCCTGGCCGCCGGCGGGCACGGCCCTGACGCCCTCGCCCGGGCACTGACCTGGGGCGCCGCCGCAGTACGCCTGCCCGGTAGTCGCATGCCCGGCCCCGCCGACATCGACCCGCGGGCCGTCACCGTCCACCCGCCCGACCCCGCACGCCCCCTCACCGCTCCCCTACCGCCCGGCTGATCAACTGCTCATCCCCCCGAAGGAGCAAGTCCATGGCCGACACCTACACTCCCCCGGTCGTCGGAACCGGGGTCAAGGCCACCATCCAGCGCATCGGCGGCTATCTGGCCGGCATGATCATGCCGAACATCGGCGCGTTCATCGCCTGGGGCCTGATCACCGCCCTCTTCATCCCGACCGGCTGGCTGCCCAACGAGACGCTGGCGAAGATGGTCAATCCGATCATCTCGACCCTGCTGCCGATCCTCATCGCCTATACCGGCGGCCGGATGGTGCACGGGCAGCGCGGGGCGGTCGTCGGCGCGGTGGCCGTGATGGGCGTCGTGGTGGGCACGGAGGCGCCGATGTTCCTCGGCGCCATGATCATCGGCCCGCTCACCGCCGTGATCCTGAAATATGTGGACAAGTTCACGGAGCAGCGGACCAAGGCCGGCTTCGAGATGCTGGTGGACAACTTCTCCGCCGGCATCGTGGGCGGCGCCATGGCCGTGGTCGGCATGCTGGGCATCGGCCCGATCGTGCAGACGATCACCACCGGCGCCGGCAACGCGGTGAGCTGGCTGATCACCAACAACCTGCTGCCCATCGCGTCCGTGCTGATCGAGCCGGCCAAGGTGCTGTTCCTGAACAACGCCATCAACCACGGCGTGCTCAGCCCGCTGGGCGTCGCCGAGGCCGCGGCGCAGGGCAAGTCGATCCTGTTCATGCTGGAGTCGAACCCGGGTCCCGGGCTGGGGCTGCTGCTGGCGTATCTGCTGTTCGGGCCGCGCGAGCTGCGGCCGAGCACGCCCGCCGCGATGATCATCCACTTCTTCGGCGGCATCCACGAGATCTACTTCCCGTACGTCCTCATGAAGCCCCGCCTCATCCTTGCCGTCATCGCGGGCGGCGCGGCCGGCGTGTTCACCTTCATGATCACCGGGGCCGGCCTGGTCGCCACGCCGTCGCCCGGCAGCATCTTCGCCTACCTCGCGGTCACCCCGAAGGGCGGCTGGCTCTCCTCCAGCCTCGGGATCCTGGTGGCCACGGGCGTGACGTTCGCGGTCGCCGCCCTCCTGCTCGGCTTCGGCAGGGGCGAGAAGGCCGACCCATCCGAGTCCTCCGAATCCGAGGAACCCGCTACCGCCAAGGAAGGCTGAGCCATGGCCGGCATCGACAGCAAGGACATCCACAAGCTCATCGTGGCCTGCGACGCGGGCATGGGCAGCAGCGTGATGCTCGCCTCCACGCTCAGGAAGCAGCTCAAGGACACCGGCGTGACCGTCGAGCACACCCCGGTCAACTCCATCCCCGACGACGCCGACGTGGTCGTGTGCCACGCGGGCCTGGCCGCCAGGGCCAGGGCGGCCGCTCCCGGGAAGGTGCTGGTGTCGTTCCAGATCTTCCTCGGGGACCCGGCGGTGACCCGGCTGGTCAACACGATCAAGAACGGCGGCACGGTCGATGCGTGACGACCTGCTCGACCCGCGGGCCGTGCTCCTGAACGAGAGCGCCCCCGACCGCGACGCCGCGATCCGGCGCTGCGGGCGGGCGCTCATCGAGGTGGGGGCGGTCGCGGAGCCGTACGTGACGGCGATGCTCGAACGCGAGCGGACGATCTCCACGTACGTCGGCGAGGGCGTGGCCATCCCCCACGGCACGAACACCTCCAAGGAGGCCGTGCTGCGGGACGCGATCTGCGTGGTCCGCTTCCCCGATGGCGTCGACTGGGACGGCGAGCGGGTCACGCTGTGCGTCGGCATCGCGGCCAAGGGCGACGGCCACGTGCCGCTGCTGGCGGCGCTGGCCGAGATCCTGCTCGACCCCGACCGCGCCAGGACGCTGCGCGAGGCCACGGAGGTCTCGCAGGTGATGAAGGAGCTCACATGAAGGTCGCCAGATTCCACGCGCCGGGCGACATCAGGATCGAGGACGCGCCCGAGCCCGTCGCCGGGCCCGGCGAGCTGAAGATCCGCGTACGCAACTGCTCGACCTGCGGCACCGACGCCAAGATCTACAAGTTCGGTCACCACCACATCGTGCCCCCGCGCGTGATGGGCCACGAGATCTCCGGCGAGGTCGTGGACACCGGCGCGCGGGTGCAGGTCATCGCCGCGATCCCGTGCGGGACGTGCACCGAGTGCCGGCTCGGCCGCCAGACCGTGTGCCCGTACCAGGAGTCGATGGGCTACCACTACGACGGCGGCTTCGCCGAGTACATGATCGTCCCCGCGAAGGTCCTGGCCGTCAACGGCATCAACGCGATCCCGGACGGCGTCGGCTTCGCGGAGGCGTCGGTGGCCGAGCCGCTCGCGTGCGTGCTGAACGGCCAGTCGCTGGCCCGCGTCGGCCCCCGCGACGACGTGGTGGTGATGGGCGCGGGCCCGATCGGCTGCCTGCACGCACGGCTGGCGCGGGCGCGCGGCGCCGCCCGGGTGTTCCTGGTGGACGTGAACGCCCAGCGCCTGGCCATGGCGGCCGAACTCGTCCACCCCGACGCCGCCATCGACGCCGACCCGGTCGAGCAGGTGCTCAAGCTGACCGGCGGCCGGGGCGCCGACGTGGTGATCACCGCGGCGGCGTCGGGCGCGGCCCAGGAGCAGGCCGTACGGATGGCGGCCCGCCAGGGGCGGATCAGCTTCTTCGGCGGCCTGCCCAAGGACGACCCGGTCATCGCGCTGGACGCGAACCTGGTGCACTACCGCGAGCTGACCATCGTCGGCGCGAACGGCTCCAGCCCCGCCCACAACGCCGAGGCCCTGCGGCTGGTGGCGGAAGGGGCCGTGGTGGTGTCGGACCTGATCACCCACCGGCTGCCGCTGCCCCAGGTGCTGGACGGGATCGGCCTGGTCAGCCGGGGTGCCGCCATTAAGGTCACGATAGAACCCTGAAGGAGAACGTGATGGCCCAGCGAACGGTGGCCGTGGCCTCGGCCAGCGGCCTGCACGCCCGCCCCGCCAAGCTGTTCGTGCAGGCGGCGGTGAAGGCGGGGGTGCCGGTGACGATCCGGCTCGGCGAGAAGGCGGTGCCGGCCAAGAGCATGCTCGGGGTGCTGTCCCTGGGGGCGGTACGCGGCACGGAGGTCACGCTGGAGGCGGACGGGCCCGGAGCCGAGGAGGCCCTGGACACGCTGGCGGCACTGCTGGCGCGCGACCTGGACGCGGAAGAGGTCGTCGATGGGTGAAAAGGCATCCCCGCCCCCGTCCGGTGGCTCCCGGCCTGACAGCGGCCCCTGGGCGGGGGCCGCCGGGCGGCTCAGCGGATTGGGGGTGAGCCAGGGGCGGGCCGCGGGGCCCGTGATCCGGATGGCCGGCCCGCCGGAGCTGCCCGCGCCGCGCCCGGTCACCGACCCCGGCGCGGAGGCGGCCACGGCGGCCAAGGCGCTGGAGGCGGTCGCCGCCGACCTCAACCGGCGTGCCGCCGCCGCGCGGGGCGAGGCCGCCGAGATCTTGGAGGCGCTGGCCATGATGGCCGACGACCCCATGCTGCTGGAGGAGGCCGAACGCCTGGCAGCCGAGGGCGCCGACGCCGCCCACGCCCTCGACGCCGCCTTCGCCGGGCACCGCGAGGCCCTGGCCGCGCTCGGCGGCTACCTCGCCGAACGGGCCGCCGACCTCGACGACCTCAAGCACCGCGCGCTGGCCTTCGCCCTGGGCCTGCCCATGCCGGGCCTGCCGTCTCCCGGCCACCCGTACGTGCTGGTCGCCGCCGACCTCTCCCCCGCCGACACCGCCGGCCTGGGCCCCGACGTGCTGGCGCTCGTCACCGAGCGGGGCGGCCCCACCAGCCACACCGCGATCCTGGCCCGCGGCCGGGGCCTGCCCGCCGTGGTGGCCTGCGCGGGCGTCCTGGAGCTGGCCGACGGCACGGTGATCGGCGTCGACGGGAGCACCGGCGAGCTCGCGATCGGCCTCACCGAGGCGGAGGCGGCCGAGGTGGGCGCGGCCGACCGGCGGCGCAGAGACCGGCTGGCGGCCGGTGCGGGTCCGGGCAGGACCGCCGACGGCCATCCGGTCAAGCTGCTGCTCAACATCGGCTCGGCCAAGGACCTGGCTCCGGGCACGGAGGGTGCGGAGGGCACGGAGGGGGTGGGCCTGTTCCGCACGGAGTTCCTGTTCCTGGGCCGGGCGCAGGCGCCGTCGTTCGAGGAGCAGGTCAGCGCGTACGCGGAAGTGTTCGGCCAGGTGGAGAACGTGATCGTGCGCACGCTCGACGCCGGCACCGACAAGCCGCTGCCGTTCCTGGGGCTGCCCGGCGAGGACAACCCGGCGCTGGGCGTACGCGGCCTGCGCGTGGACCGGCTCCTGCCCGAGGTGCTGGACACCCAGCTCGACGCGATCGCCGAGGCGGCCCGCCGGACCGGCACCAGCCCGTGGGTGATGGCGCCCATGGTCACCACGATCGCGGAGGCCACCGCCTTCGCCCGCCGGGCCAGGGCGACGGGCATCGCCAGGGTGGGGGCGATGGTGGAGGTCCCGGCCGCGGCGCTGCGAGCCGGGCGGCTGCTGCGGGAGGTCGACTTCCTCAGCATCGGCACCAACGACCTGGCCCAGTACACCTTCGCCGCCGACCGCCAGCACTCCGCCCTGGCCGACCTCCTCGACCCCCGCCAGCCCGCCCTCCTGGACCTGATCGCGATGTGCGCGGCGGCGGGCCGTGAGGCGGGCAAACCGGTCGGGGTGTGCGGCGAGGCGGCCGGCGACCCGCTGATCGCGCCCCTGCTGGCAGGGCTGGGCGTGACGAGCCTGTCCATGGCCCCGGTGTGCGTGCCGCTCGTCCGCGAGGCGCTGGCCGGGCTCACCCTGGCGGAGTGCGAGGAGCGCGCCCGAGCGGCTATGGAGTGAGGTCCGCGATGGGTGTGTCGCCGGAGACGAGTTCCAGGGTCCGGCGGGCGGTGCCGGGGTCGGCCAAAAGGGCGATGACGACGGCCGCCACGTCGTCGCGCGGCACCGCGCCCCGCTCCACCTCGGGAGCGAGCCTGACCAGGCCCGTGCCGGGCTCGTCGGTGAGGCGGCCGGGCCGCAGGATCGTCCAGGCGAGGTCGCGGGCCCGCAGGTCCTCCTCGGCCTCGGTCTTGGCCTTGATGTAGGCGGCCCACACCTCGTCGCCGCCGGCGGGCGGCTTGCCGGCGCCCATGGACGAGATCTGGATGAAACGCCCCACACCGGCCCGTTCGGCGGCGTCGGCGAGCAGCACGGACGCGGCTCGGTCGACGGTGTCCTTGCGGGCCGCGCCGCTGCCGGGTCCCGCCCCGGCGGCGAACACCACGGCGTCGGCGCCTTCGAGGATCGCCGCGACGTCCTCGACGCTCGCCCGTTCCAGGTCGCACACGACGGCCTCGGCCCCGGTGGCCTCGACGTCGGCGACGTGGTCCGGGTTGCGCACCAGCCCGACCGCGCCCGTTGTGAGGCGGGCGGCCAGCCGCAGCCCGATCTGACCGTGGCCACCCGCGATGATGATCCGCATGTCGGCCATGGTGTCATGGACGCATGCGTGAATTCCCGGAGGCTCCGACTCCCGCGTTTCTGTTCGACCTGGACGGCACCCTGATCGACAGCGTCTACCAGCACGTCGTGGCCTGGCGGCAAGCGCTGGCCGGGATGGGCATCGACCTGTCGGTGTGGCGGATCCACCGCAGGATCGGCATGAGCGGCGGACTGTTCGTCAGCGCGCTGCTGCGGGAGACGGGGCTGAAGCTGAGCCGGGAGCAGATCGCGGAGTTGCAGACGACCCACGCGGAGGCGTACGAGCAGCAGGTCGACTCCGTCAAGCCGTTGCCCGGCGCGGCGGAGTTGCTGGCCGAGCTGAGCGCGCGCGGCGTGCCGTGGGCCATCGCGACCAGCGGTTACGCGCGTACGGCCCGGCTCGCGCTGGGCATGCTGGGGCTGCCGGAGGACACGCCGATGGTGACCCGCGACCTGGTGCGGCGCGCCAAGCCGGACCCCGACCTGTTCCTGGCCGGTGCGGCGCTGGCCGGGGTGGACCCGGCGCATGCCATGGTGGTGGGCGACAGCGTCTGGGACCTGCTCGCGGCCCGCCGCGCCGGCTCGCTGGGCATCGGGGTGCTGTCCGGCGGGTACGGCAGGGACGAGCTCGAACGAGCGGGGGCGTTCAGGGTCTACGCCGATCCGGCCGACATGCTGGACCGGCTCGACGAACTCGGGGTGCGACTGAGCGACTGAGGTGGGAATATCCCTCCGAACCCCCGAGCTGGATCATGCGTATCCCCCACAGAGGAGCTGAGATGGACTTGGCAGACATCGGCGTCACCGGCCTCGCGACCATGGGGCGCAACCTGGCACGCAACCTGGCCAGGAACGGTTATGCGGTGGCGGTGCACAACCGCTCGCACAGCCGCACCCAGCAGTTGGTCAAGGAGTTCGGCGGGGAGGGCACGTTCGTGCCGTCCGAGGAGCTGGCCGGATTCGTGGCCTCGCTGAAGCGGCCGCGGCGGGCGATCATCATGGTGAAGGCGGGCGCGGGCACCGACGCGGTGATCGACGCGCTGGCCGACCTGATGGAGCCCGGCGACATGATCGTCGACGGCGGCAACGCGCATTTCGAGGACACCCGGCGGCGCGAGGCGGCGCTGCGGGAGCGGGGCCTGCACTTCGTCGGCACCGGCATCTCGGGCGGCGAGGAGGGCGCGCTCAACGGGCCCAGCATCATGCCGGGCGGGTCGAAGGAGTCGTGGGAGGCGCTCGGCCCGATCTTGCAGGACATTTCGGCCAAGGTGGACGGCGTGCCGTGTGCGGTGCACGTGGGTCCCGACGGTGCCGGGCACTTCGTGAAGATGGTGCACAACGGCATCGAATACTCCGACATGCAGCTCATCGCGGAGTCCTATGACCTGCTGCGGCAGGCTCTGGGGGCGACGCCGGCCGAGCTGGCCGAGGTGTTCAGGGAGTGGAACCGGGGTGAGCTGGACTCCTACCTGATCGAGATCACCGCCGAGGTGCTCGACCAGGTCGATGCCGAGACGGGCAAGCCGTTCGTGGACGTCGTGGTGGACCAGGCCGAGCAGAAGGGCACCGGCCGCTGGACGGTGCAGAGCGCGCTCGACCTCGGGGTGCCGGTGACGGGCATCGCGGAGGCGACGTTCGCCAGGGCGCTGTCCGGGCATCCGGAGCAGCGCGCGGCGGCCGCGTCCCTGCAGGGGCCGAAGCTGTCCGGGGTGGGCGGCCGCGAGCTGGTCGAGGACGTGCGCCAGGCCCTCTACGCCTCCAAGATCGTCGCGTACGCGCAGGGCTTCGACCAGATGGCCGCGGCCTCGAAGGAGTACGGCTGGGACCTGGAGCTCGGCGCGATGGCCACGATCTGGCGGGGCGGCTGCATCATCAGGGCCAAGTTCCTCGACCGGATCAGGACCGCCTACGACGCCAACTCCGCGCTGCCGACGCTGCTGGCCGACCCGACGTTCGCGGCCGCGCTGGACGCCGCGCAGGAGTCGTGGCGGCGGGTGGTCACCACGGCCGTGCAGATCGGCGTGCCCACGCCCGGCTTCTCCTCGGCCCTGGCCTACTATGACGGGCTGCGCCGCGACCGCCTTCCCGCGGCGCTGGTACAGGGACTGCGCGATTACTTCGGCGCGCACACCTACCGGCGGGTGGACAAGGAGGGCACCTACCACACCGACTGGTCAGGCGACCGCGCGGAGCGGCCGGCGTAGCCCTCCTGACTATCGGCCGCCCGGCGCCATGGTGTTGGCCACGGCGGTCACCACGCAGAAGCCGACGGGGCCGGCGGTGTCGTGCATGGTCACCTGACCTGTCGCGACGCCGCCGGCGCTGAGGTGCCCGGTGGCCTCGACGCCGACGAGTTCGCCCTCGACCGGCCTGGCGAGCGTCATTGTGTAGTCGGCGTTGATGAAGCGCAGGCCCTCGGGCTGGGCGTTGCTGAGCGGGCTGGCGAAGTCGGCGGCCAGCGCGGCGCGGACGAACGGGGTCAGCGGCTCGTCGTCGACCAGCGGATATCGCTCCCGCATCCACACCCGCGCGGGCCCCGGCTCGCCCCACGGGGTCAGTCGCCAGATGTCGAACGGCGGCTTCCATCCGGCCCCGTTGACGGGCGGGTCGGCGGGCGGCGGCTCGTCCCAGGCGGGCGTGACGATCGCGCGCTCGCCCTCGGGCTGCTCACCCTCGCGCAGCAGCACGGCGCTCGCCCGGCCGATCACGCCCTGGTCGGTGGCGATGGTCGCGTCGGCGACCCGGATCCGGCGCCCGTCTCTGACCAGGGTGGTCTCCACCGTGACCGGCAGCAGCGGGCTGTTACGGAACAGGTCGACGGTCAGCCGGGCGAAGCGCAGCCCCGGCTCGGCGTGCCGTTCCTCGATCGCGCGGGCGGCCAGGCCGCCGAGCAGGCGTCCGTGCAGCATGTCGGGGGACCAGGGACCGCGGGCGTGCGGCGAGGGGACGAGCTCGTCCCGCTTCCGTGTGAAGAACGCTGACGACACAGAATCAGATTCTAGAGGACAGCAGGCGGCGGCCGAGCGCGTCCAGGTGATCTTTCAGCTCGGCCGGTTCGAGCACCTCGAAGCCGACGCCCATGAAGGCCACGGTCACGGCGATGAGGTGCAGGTCGTCGCCGCGCAGGGTGAGCAGGCAGGATCGCTCGTCGACCGGCTCGACGGTGCCCGAGGTCTGGCCGTCGATCTCGGCCGCCGGGGCGTGGAGGAGGAAGCGGGCCTCGTACGGCCACATCGCGTGGGCCAGCCGGTGCTGGACCCAGGCGGCGACGTCGGGCCCGGGCGGTTCGCGCGGGGCGAAGCGCGGGCCGTTGGGGGTGCGCAGGTCCATCCGGTCGGCGCGGTAGGTGCGCCAGTCGCGGCGGTCGGGGTCCCAGCCGACGAGGTACCAGCGGTTGCCCTTGGTGACGAGGCTGTGCGGCTCGGTCCGGCGCGGCGCGCGCTCGCCCCCGTGGTCGGTGTAGTCGAAGCGGAGCTGCTCGCGGTCGCGGCAGGCGGCGGCGACGCGGGTCAGCACGTCGGCGTCCACGGTGGGGCCCGCCCGGTTGATCCGTACGGTGTGCGTCTGCAGCGTGTTGACCCGGCGCCGCAGGCGGGCGGGCAGGATCTGCTCCAGCTTGGCCAGGGCGCGCAGGGAGGTCTCCTCGATGCCGGTGACGGTGCCGTTCGCGGCGGTGCGCAGGCTCACCGCGACCGCCACGGCCTCGTCGTCGTCGAGCAGCAGCGGCGGCAGCTCGGCGCCCGCACCCAGGCGGTAGCCGCCGGCGACGCCCGGCGTGGAGTGCACCGGGTAGCCGAGGCTGCGCAGCCGGTCGATGTCGCGGCGCACCGTCCGCGCGGCCACGCCCAGCCTTTCGGCCAGTTCGGCGCTCGGCCAGTCGCGCCTGGTCTGCAGAAGGGACAGCAGGCGCAGCAGTCTCGCGGAGGTGTCCAGCACGCCACCATTGTGGCCTGATCCTGGCCGCGTTGGTTCCTAGGGTGCCCGGCATGGACGAATTCGTCATCGACATACCGCAGGACCGGCTCGACGATCTGCGTGCGCGGCTGGCACGGACGCGCTGGCCGGACGCGCTCGACGGGGCCGGATGGTCGTACGGGGTGCCGCCGGAGGCGGTCCGGGAGCTGGCGGCGTACTGGCTGGAGGGTTACTCCTGGCGGGCGCACGAGGCGCGGCTGAACGCGCTGCCGCAGTACACGACCGTGATCGACGGGCAGCTCGTGCACTTCGCGCACGTGCGCTCGGCCCGCCAGGACGCGCTGCCGCTGCTGCTCACGCACGGGTGGCCCAGCTCGTTCGCGGACTTCTCGCACGTGGCAGGGCCGCTCAGCCGCGACTTCCACCTGGTCATTCCGTCGATCCCGGGCTTCGCCTTCTCCGGCCCCACCCGGGAGCGCGGCTGGGGCGTGCGGCGGATAGCGGCCGCGTGGGCCGAGCTGATGAACCGCCTCGGGTACGCGCGCTTCGGCGTCCAGGGCGGCGACTTCGGCTCACTGATCTCCGCAGCGGTGGGCCGCGCGGCGCCCGGCCGGGTGGCGGGGGTGCACCTGAACGCGTCCGTCACCGCGTTCCCCACCGACGACCTGTCGGGCTTGACGGAGGAGGAGAAGGCGCGCGCCGCCGGGGTGGCGGACTGGCAGAAGGTCTCCGGGTACGCCGTCATCCAGGGCACCAGGCCGCAGACCCTCGCCTACGGCCTGGTGGACTCCCCCGCCGGGCAGCTCGCCTGGAACCTGGACGCGTTCGCCTCGTGGGGCGAGGACATCGGCGCTCTGTCTCCTGACGACCTCCTGACGAACGTGGCCATCTACTGGTTCACCGGCACCGCGGGCTCGGCCGGGCGCCTGTACCGGGAGAGCGCCCCCGACTGGACGCCGCCCGCCTCACCGGACCCGACGCCGACCGGGATCGCGGTCTTCCCCGGGGACACGACCGTGCGGCGGTACGCCGAGCAGGTGCACAACGTGGTGCACTGGTCGGAGTTCCCCACCGGCGGCCACTACGCCGCCCTGCAGGCCCCCGCGCTGCTGACGGACGATATCCGGACGTTCTTCACTGGCCTCGCATGAGGCAGAAGGGGTGGCCTTCCGGGTCGAGGAGCACGGTCCAGGAGTCGCCGCCCGGTTGAACGTCCGGCACGGTGGCACCGAGCCCGATCAGCTCCTGCAGGGTGGCCTCAACGTCGGGGACGGTGAATTCCAGGTGCAGGTGCTTGCCGTCGTTCGGCCAGCCCGGGCCCTGGTAGCCGTCGATGCGCTGGAAGGCGAGCGTGACGGGGCCGCCTTCGACGGACACGAAGTCGGCGTCGTCACCGGTGACGCGCCACCCGGTCGCCTTGGCGTAGAACGCGGCCAGGGCGGCGGGGTCGGCGCTGTCGATGACTATGGAGGAAAGCGTTGCTGTCATGCGCCCCAGCCTGCCTGGGGCGGGGCGCGGCGGTCTTGAACATCCTTGCAGCCCCCGCAGACCGTCGCGGTGGGGGCGCACCCGGAGATTGTCGGACCGGGGGCGTAGCGTTCTGCGGGTGCGTTCCTCCGTCCTTCTGGCCGCCGGGCCCGGGTTCAGCATCGACGCCGTGACCTGCGTCGACGACCATCGCGGGTGGTCGCCGGCGGAGGTGGGCACGAGCTACCGGGTGGTGCTGGTGCGGCGCGGCACCTTCCGCCGCATGGCGAACGGCCGGCCCGCCGTCGCCGACCCGACGATGGCCTATCTGGGCCTGCCCGGTGACGAGGAACATTTCGCCCATCCATCCGGCGGCGACGTGTGCACCTCGCTGTCCCTGTCCCCCGCGCTGTGGCACACCCTGACCTGCACCGACACCCCAACCGGCCCCCTCGCCAGCCCTGCCGCCATCACCCCAACCGGCACCCTCCCCAACGCCACTGCCATCACTCCCACCGGCACCCTCCCCAGCGCCATCACCCCAACCGGCACCCTCGCCAGCGCCACCGCCATCACCCCCGCCGACACTCTCACCGACGCCACCACCGTCCCTGTCGGCACCGTCCCTGTCGGCACCGTCACCACCGCCTTCACCAGCGTCGCCATCACCGACACCCCCGGCGACGCCGCCCCCAAGGCCCTCAAGGGCCCTCTTTGCGGCCCCCTCGCTGTCACCTCCTCCATCGCCCTCACTGGCACCCCCGCCAGATCCTCCGCCGACACCTCTGCCAGCGCCCTCGATGCCACAACCGTCTGCACCCTCACCGGCGCCGCGGCCGATGCCGGGACCGGCGGCGGCGGTGTCCGGCCGTCGCGTTCGACTCTCTATGTGGACGCCCGCCTCGACCTCGCTCACCGCCGCGTCCTGCGGGCCGCCCGCGACGGTGACACGGCCTTCGAACTGACCGAATCCCTACTTCGCCTCCTCTCCCAGGCCCTCGGCCCGATCGCCACCACACCAGAGGCAGGAGGAGCGGCCGCCGCCATCACCGGCACCGCCCGTGAGGCCATCACCGCAGGTCACCCGGCCGCCACCGGCCTGCTCCCCCTGGCCGCACTCCTGAACGTCTCCCCTTACAGGCTCAGCCGCGCCTTCACCCGGGAGCTCGGCATCTCCCTGACCCACTACCGCAACCGGGTCCGCGTCGGCCAGGCGCTCGACCGGCTGGAGCAAGGCGAGGCCAGCCTGGCGACCCTGGCCGCCGACCTCGGCTTCTCCGACCAGGCCCACCTGACCCGCACCATCCGCCGCCACCTCGGCCACACCCCAACGGCCGTACGCCGCCTCCTGCCACCACCACCCGGCACAGCCACGCCCTCCCACAGCCACTGACCGCCGAAGCCGCACCTGCCACCGCCGCCCGTCGAGGCCGTGCGTACGCAGTCTCCGCCCGACACGCTCGGAAACCCCTGCCGCCCCGAGGACCGTACGCCGCCTGCCACCACCACATGGCACAGCCGCCCACCCACCATCCGAGAACCGAACGCCACCAGCCACCACCACGAGGCACAGCCGCCCACCCACCATCGCCTTCCCCCGAAGGCCATACACTCGCCACCACCGACCACCCGCCGTTACCACCGCCCGGCACAGCCGCGCGCTTACCACCGCCGCCACCCGACGCAGCCATGCGCCTGCCGCCGACGCTCGACCCGGTCGTGCGCCTGCCGCCGTCGGCCGACGCGGTCGTGGGGCTGTCCGCCGTCGGCTGACGCGGTCGGCTTCGCTGGGTGGCCGGGGATCGGGGAACGAGTGGATTTCCACCTGTCCGTCGCCATAGGCTCCCCCAATGCGCGATCTAGGTGATGACCCCCGCCCGTCCAGGGGCGCGGTACGCGAGATCCATACCCTCACCGGCCCCGCCACCCTGGCCTACTCTCCCGACCTCGACGGTCTGGCCGATCCCGGCGAGATCGTCTGGGCTTGGGTGCCTTATGAGGAGGACCCGAACCGTGGCAAGGACCGGCCGCTGCTGATCGTCGGCCGTACCGGGCGCAGGCTCCTCGGCATGATGTTGTCCAGCAGGGGCGATGATGGGCCCGACTGGCTGGAGCTGGGGCCGTGGGGGCGTGACGGCCGGGTGTCGTACGTCCGTCTGGACCGGGCCTTCGTGCTGGACGAGGACGACATCCGGCGTGAGGGTGCCGTGCTCGACGCCGACCGCTTTGCCAGGGTCGCGGCCAGGCTCATGAAGTCCTACGGGTGGAAGGTCTAACGCTCGTCTTCTCGGCCGGCGAAGCGGATGGTGAATCCGGCTCCGAATCGGGTGGCGATTCGGAGCGCGGATCCGAATCGGGAGGCGACTCGAAGCGCGGATCCGAACCGGATACCGGATCCAACTCCGAATCGGATACCGGATCCGGCTGCGGGGCGGATACCGGATCCAGTTTCGAATCGGATGGCGGATCCAGTTGCGGGCCGGATGGTGAGGTGGCCCGCGCCCGTCGGAGGACGGTGGCGGTGCGCAGGGGTAGCCAGAGGAGGAGGGCGAGGACGCCCACGAGGACGTACTCGATCGCCGGGATTCTGACCGCCTCGTTCACCGCACCGGCGAGGTCGCCGCGCAGGCCGTACACGATCATGGCGGCCCCGGCGTAACAGGCGGTCAGTAGCCAGCGGGTCGTGGTGGACAGGCCCAGGCCGTGCATCTGGGTGATGACGAAGACGCCCAGGAAGCCGAACAGGAACATCGGCCATGCCCCGTCCGGGCCCGAGGTCACGACGGCGACCAGGGTGCCGTGCACGGCGACCATCGCCTCCAGGGTGAACGTCCACCACCGGTTGGTGTGCGCCCTGGTGAGGAAGAGCGAACCCTGCAGGAGCAGCAGGAACATGTAGAAGAAGCCGATCAGGTGGCCGCTGGTGCCCTCCATCGGGTGGTACCAGAAGGTGTAGACCGCCGCCCAGCTGAACAGGTAGCCGTGGTAGCGGCGGGCGAAGTCGACGACGGCCCTGCCGATGGGGGCGGGCCTGCCGAGGAAGAGGCCGCGCCGCCGGTTCTCCATCAGCAGGACGGCGACCAGCAGCAGGATCACCGAGCCCTGCGAGCTGAAGATCGACACATCCTGGGCGAGCCCGTCGTAGAACAGGTGCGTCTGCAGCGTGTGCAGGGCGATGAACGCGGTGTTGACGGCCAGGGCGGTGACGTTCACCGGGTGCAGGCCGGCGGTATAGCGGCGGACCCTCGTCTGCGCGTAGTAGATCAGGCCCCAGAAGGCGACCTGGTGGGCCGCGTAGCCCGTCCAGGCCGACAGGCGGGTCCAGACGGTGGGGTCGGGTAGCTTCCAGTAGTACCAGGAGGCGCCCTGGTCGGGCAGCAGGGTGATGCCGTGCAGCCGCTGGCCGAGCAGCCAGACGAGCCCCGTCATGACGGCGCTGGCCGCGACGCCGAGGACGAGGGCGCGCCCCGCGCTCACGTCACGCGGCGACGTCTCGCGCCATGCCATGGGGTGCTCCGATCGAAGTATTTCCATCATGGAATGTTTCGATTATGGAATGATGAGGGGCATGGCAGCAAGCCGAGGCGCCTCGTGACGCCGGACACCCCCAGCGCCGTCGAGCTGATGGTCATGATTCGTGCGCTCAACGTCGAGAGCGATCGGTTCATCGAGCGCTTCGCGGCCCTGCACGGGCTGCACCGTACCGACCTGAACGCCCTGGTCGTCATCCTCGACGCCGCACGGGCCGGGCGGCCGCTCACCCCGGGCGGGCTGGGCGGGGCGCTCAACCTCAGCCCACCCGCCACGACCGCCCTGATCAACCGGCTCGAACAGGCCGGTCACGTCGAGCGCCGGCGCAGCGCCACCGACCGCCGCAAGGTCGAGGTGGTCCTGGACGAGCAGGCCGCCGAGCTGGCCCGCCAGTTCTTCACCCCACTGGCGCGCCATCTGGCGGGGGCGATCGACGGGTTCACGGAGGAGGAACGACGGGTCATCGGGCGCTTCCTGAGCGACAGCATCCGAGCCACCGCGACGGCCAGGCTGGAGGCGGCCGAGTGACAGGTACCGTCCAGGCTCAAGACCTCCCGCGTGACAGGAATCATCGCGAGCGCCAGACCGAGGGCAGCCGGGGTGACAGGCGCCGTCACGACCAGCAGGTCGGCGGGCTCCGCGTGACGAGTGCCGCCGTGACGACAGAGTGGAGGCTGCCGGGTGACGAGGACCGTCGCGACCGCCAGAGTGGAGGCCGCCAGGTGACGAGGACCGTCGTGATCACCGGTGGGACGCGGGGGCTCGGGTTCGGGCTGGCCAGGGCGTTGCTGGAGCGTGGCCATCAGGTGGTGGTCTGCGGCACCGACCCGGAGCGGACGGAGCAGGCAGGGGCCGAGCTGGGCGGGATCATGGCGCGGGTGGCCGACGTCGCCGACCGGGAGCAGCTCGCCGCACTCTGGGAGGCCGCCACCAGCCGGTACGGCCGCGTGGACGTCTGGATCAACAACGCGGGCGTCTCGCACACCCGCGAACCCCTCTGGCGCCTGCCCGCCGAGCAGGCCCGCCGCGTCGTGGACGTCAACCTGCTCGGGGTGCTCAACGGCTGCGCGGTCGCGGTGAGCGGCATGGCCGCACAAGAGGGCGGCGGCCACGTGTGGAACATGGACGGCCTGGGCGGCGACGGCCGCGTGGTGCCGGGGCTCGGCGGGTACGGCGCCACCAAGCGGGCCGTCGCCTACCTGACCACGGCCCTGGCCAAAGAGGTCCCCGACGGGGTCGGCGTGGGCCTGCTCAGCCCCGGCATGGTGGTCACCGGCCTGCTCACGCACGGCTACTCCGACGCCGAGCGCCGCCGCGCGGCCAGGGTGCTGTCGATCCTGGCCGACCGCGTGGACACGGTCGCCCCCTGGCTGGCCGAACGGGCGATCAGCCGCGCCCGCAACGGCGCCCGCGTCCGCCGGCTGACCCCGGCCAAGATCGCCTATCGGTTCGCCACCGCCCCCTTCTCCCGCCGCCGCGACGTCTTCACCCCATAGGCGCGAAGACGTCCCATGTCTCTCCGCAATGTGACACCTCCAGGCATACGTCTGACATAGCCGACCCGGTTACATCCGATGTATCACGCCAAACCGAGTTAGGAAAGTTTCCTAAATATGGAGCGTTCCACGTCTTGACGCGCCTATCGCACTGCGGCAAACGTTTGGATGACTCCCTTCCTTACTCGAAGCATCACTCTCAGCCAGGAGTGCCCGATGAACTTCAGCAAGTCCCGGGCCTGCGTCATCGCCTGCTTACTCGCGACAGGATTCACAGCCGTCCCGGCGAGCGCGGCGCCCACCCGGTACGAAGCCGAGAACGCCACCATCACCCAAGGCGTCGTCGAGTCGAACCACGCCGGCTACTCCGGCACCGGCTTCGTCAACGGCGACAACGTGGCCGGTTCCGCCACCGAGTGGACGATCAACGCCCCCGCCGCCGGCTCCGCCACCCTGTCCCTCCGCTACGCCAACGGCACCGGCGCCGACCGGCCCAGCGACATCGCGGTCAACGGCACGACCATCGCCGCAGCGCGCAGCTTCCACGCCACCGGCGCCTGGACCACGTGGGCCACCGTGACCCTGACCGCGCAGCTCACCGCGGGGACCAACACCGTCAAGGCGACCGCGACCGGCGCCGGCGGCAACCCGAACTGGGACTACCTCGACGCCGAGGTCCAGTCGGCGAGTTTCACCGACTACCAGGCGGAGTCCGCGACCATCGCGCAGGGCGTGGTGGAGTCCAACCATGCCGGGTTCACCGGCTCCGGGTTCGTCAACTACGACAACGTGGTCGGCTCGTCCGTGGAGTTCGCCGTCAGCGCGGCCACCGCGGGCACCCAGAGCCTGACCTTCCGTTTCGCCAACGGCACCACCGTCAACCGCCCGATGACCATCGCCGTCAACGGCACCACCGTGCAGACCACGGACTTCCCCGGCACCGGTGCCTGGACCACCTGGCAGGAGATCAGCCTCGACGCGCCACTGGCCGCGGGCGGCAACACGATCCGGGCCACCGCCACCACCGCCGGCGGCGGACCCAACCTCGACCGGCTCCGGGTCACCGGCCCCGGCGACACCGAAAAGCCGACCCCACCGGGCCAGCCGGTGTGCTCGAACATCACCCACAACGCGCTCACCCTGGACTGGCCGCCGTCCACGGACAACATCGCCGTGGTGGCCTACGACGTCTACCACCAGGGCCAGCAGATCGCCACCGCACCCGCCCCGCCGTATCGGCTGACCGGCCTCAACCCCGACTTCGCCTACCAGCTGTCGGTGTTCGGCCGCGACGCCTCCGGCAACGTGTCCCTCAGCAGTCCCGAAGCCGGCTGCCGCACCCTGCCCGCACCCGCCGACGACCCGCCGTCAACGCCGGGACAGCCCACGGTCAGCGGCGTGCAGGCCACCTCCGCCACCGTGACCTGGACCGCCGCCACCGACGACAACGGCGTGCGCGCCTACCTGATCCGCGACCACACCACCAACGCCGTACTCGCCACCATCACCGGCACCCCGCCGACGACGACGGCCAGCGTGCCGCTGGAATGCGCCCGCACCTACCAACTGCACGTCCTCGCCCGCGACACCGCCGGCCAGGTCTCCACCCCGAGCGCGCCGTCGGCGTCGTTCACCACCGGCGGCTGCGGCACGGTCCCGCAGACGCCCACCAGCATCGCCGGCGGCTGGGACGTGCCCTGGGACATCTCCTGGACCCCTGACGGCTCCTACGCCCTGGTCACCGAACGCGACACCTTCCGAGTCTTCAAGGTGACCCCGAGTGGCACCAAGACCCAGGTCGGCACCGTGCCCGGCACCCAGACCACCAACGGCGAAGGCGGCCTGATGGGCCTGGACTTCTCCCCCACCTGGAACGGCACCAGCGACCAGGAGGTGTTCTTCATGCACACCGCCGCCGAAGGCAACCGCGTCGCGAAGATGACCTTCAACGGCACCACGCTCACCGGCTACGCCAGCATCCTGCAGGGCATCGACAAGAACCGCTACCACAACGGCGGCCGCATCCGGTTCGGCCCCGACAACCACCTGTACGTCGCCACCGGCGACGCCCAGCAGTCCGGCAACGCCCCCGACCTCGACTCGCTCAACGGCAAGATCCTGCGCATCACCAAGACCGGCGCCGCCGCCCCCGGCAACCCGTTCGGCACCCGCGTCTACAGCTACGGCCACCGCAATCCCCAAGGCCTGGCCTGGGACTCGGCCGGCCGGCTGTGGTCATCGGAACTGGGCAACTCCTCCCGCGACGAACTCAACCTCATCCAGCCCGGCCGCAACTACGGCTGGCCCACCTGCGAAGGCACCTGCAACACCTCCGGCATGACCAACCCCAAACACACCTGGAGCGTCGCCGAGGCCTCACCCAGCGGCATCGCCATCGTCAACAACACCATCTTCATGGCCGCCCTGCGCGGCCAGCGGCTGTGGCGGATCGTGCTCAACGGCGAGAACGTCTCCACCGTCAACGCCTACTTCAACACCACCTACGGCCGCCTCCGCGCGGTCGAGAAGGTGCCCGGCGCCGCCGCCCTCTGGTTCGGCACCACCAACTCCGACAACAACGGCGACGGCTCCGCCGACACCATCCGCCGCTCGAACATCCAGTAGATCAGCCGGGAAAGACGGCGGCCAGCTCGGGAATGCGGGCGCGGTAAGCGTCGAACAGCCGGCTGGCCGTCGCCACGGAGTCCACCAGGGGATGCAGCGCGAACGCCGCGACCGCCAGCCGCGGCGACCCCGTCAGCCCCGCCTCGATGACCGTCTGCTCCACCGCCTTGACCTGCTGCACCAGGCCCAGGAACCGCCCGGGAAGCGGGCGGGTGGCCAGGGCGTGGACGCCTGACCCGCCGACCGCGCACGGGATCTCGACGACCGCGTCGGCGGGCAGGCCGGGGACGGCGGTGCCGTTGCGGACGTTGAGGATCATGGTGGCGGGCTCGCCCCTGGAGATGGCGGCCATGAGGGCGAGCGCGATGCCCTCGTAGCCGCCAGCCTCCAGGTCGGCCGCGTCGCGCTCCCCGGCGTCGGTCGCGTCGCGCGCCTCGGCCATGTACGTGGCGTCGCGCTCGCGCCGCGTGCGGTTCCACTCCTCCAGGGCCTGGCCGGGCCGGTCGCGTACGGCGGCGTAGAACCGGTCCTGCGGCCCCCGCAGGACCTCGCCCCGTGTCCGGCCGGACATGGAGGCGACAGCCTCACGGGTGAAGTAGTAGTAGTACAGGTATTCGTTGGGCAGCGCTTCCAGGGTGCGCACCCAGTCGGCGCCGAGCAGCCGGGCCTCCTCGACCTGGCGCAGCGCGTCATCGTCGGCGAGCAGGCGGGGCAGCACGTCCTGCCCCTGGTAGGTGAGGCCGCGCAGCCAGCCGAGGTGGTTGAGGCCGACGTAGTCGGGCGACACGCGAGCCGGGTCGAGCCCGAGCGCGGCGGCGGCGCGCCTGATCAGGCCGATGGGCGAGTCGCAGATGCCGATCACGCGGTCGCCGAGCACGCCCCGCATGGCCTCGGTGATCATCCCGGCGGGGTTGGTGAAGTTGATGACCCAGGCGCGGGGCGCGAGCGCCGCCACCCGTTCGGCCACGTGGACGGCGACGGGCACGGTGCGCAGGCCGAAGGCGATGCCGCCAGGACCGGTCGTCTCCTGGCCGAGCAGGCCCAGCTCCAGCGCGACCCGCTCGTCCGCGGTGCGGCCCGCCAGGCCGCCGACGCGGATGGCGGAGAAGACGAAGGTGGCGTCGCGCAGGGCGTCGTCCAGGTCGGTGGTGACCCGGACCGCGGGCGCGTCGTCGTGCCCGGCGGCGAGCCGACGCAGGACGTGCGCGATGACGTCGAGCCGTTCCCGCGACACGTCGTAGAGCACCACCTCCTCGACGCGTGGCTTGGCCCGATCGCGCAGGAGCGCGCCGTACACGAGCGGCACCCGGAACCCGCCACCGCCGAGAACGGCCAGCTTCATTCGAAACCTCTCATGTGAGCAGCACCTCGGCGCCGGCGGCGGCGCAGTTGCGCAGCGTCGCCGGGTCGGCGCCCTCATTTGTGACGACCACGTCGATGTCCTCGGGCCCGCACACCCGCAGCGCGCCGGTGCCGGGGAACTTGTGCCGGTCGACCACGAGCACCACCTGCCCGGCGGCCGCGATCATGGCGCGTTTCAGCGGCACCTCGGCGAGCGTGGTGTCGACGAGCTGCCCGTCGGGCCGCACGCCGCTGGCGCCCAGGAACACCCGGTCGGCGACCACCTGGCTCAGCGCGGCCTCGGTCAGCACCCCGACCAGCGAGTGGTACGGCCGCCGCACCATGCCCCCGAGCAGCAGCAGCTCGACCTCGGTGTCGGTGCGCAGGGCGTCGAGCACGGCCAGGCTGGAGGTGACCACGGTGACCCGGCGGCCGCGCAGCCGGCGGGCCAGGCACATCGTCGTGGTGCCGATGTCGAGCAGGACCACGTCGCCGTCGGCGACGAGCCGGGCGGCGCGGGCGGCCACGGCCTCCTTGTCCTGCCCGTCGGTGGCCGCCACCTCGGCGAAGGGCCGGTCGGTGTCGGCGTCGACGCTGGGCAGGGCGCCCCCGCGGACGCGCCGCAGCGTGCCGTCGCGGTCGAGCACCTCGAGGTCCCTGCGGATGGTGGACGGGCTCACCCCGAGCTGGCTGGCGAGATCCCGGACGCTGGTGGCGCCTGACGTGCGGACGCGGCGCATGATCTCGGCATGCCTGAGGCGCTGGAGCACGGCCGGAGTCTATCAGTCAGATTCGCGCACAAGTAAGCATCTTGACTCATAAACTCGCGCGTAACACTTGAAGTACGCGAGCAAACGTGCAAGATTGCGCACATCTCGGTGTGTCGAGGAGGACCCATTCCCGTGTCTGTCCAGGCGTACGACCCTCTCGCCGGTGAGCGGACCCCGGAGGGTCCGCAGTTCGATGTCTTCCTGGCCGGAACCGTGTTCCTGGACATCATCTTCACCGGCCTGCCGGCGATGCCCGCGGCGGGCACCGAGATCTGGGCCGAGGGCATGGGCTCGTGTCCCGGCGGCATCGCCAACCTCGCGATCGCGACCAGCCGGCTGGGCCTGCGCACGTCGCTGGCCGCCGCGTTCGGTGACGACGACTACGGCGACTTCTGCTGGCGCACGCTGGAGCAGCAGGAGTCGGTGGACCTGTCCAGATCGCGGCGCTTCGAGCACTGGCATTCGCCGGTGACGGTGTCGATGGCCGTCGAACGCGACCGCAGCATGGTCACGCACGGCCACCCGGCGCCCATGGCCGCCTCCGAGATGATCGGCTCCCCGCCGCGCTCCCGGGCCGTGATCGTGACGCTGTCGGCCGAGGAGCCGCTCGGCGGCGGGTCCGCCAACTGGGCCGAGCTGGCGCACCGCAACGGCGCGCTCATCTTCGCCGACGTGGGCTGGGACCCGTCGGGCGTGTGGTCGCGCTCGCTGCTCGACCAGCTCTCGGTCTGCCACGCGTTCATGCCGAACGCGACCGAGGCCATGGCCTACACCGGCACCGACACCCCGCGCGACGCGCTGTACGCGATCGCCGACAAGGTCCCCCTTGCCGTGGTGACCGACGGGGCCAACGGCGCGATGGCGATCGACTCGACGACGGGCGAGGAGGCGTTCGTCCCCGCGCCACGGGTGACGGCGCTCGACCCGACGGGCGCGGGCGACGTGTTCGGCGCGGGCATCGTGCTCGGCACGCTGTCCAGGTGGCCGCTGGCCGACCGGCTGGCGTTCGCCGGGGTGTGCGCGGCGCTGGCCGTTCAGCAGTTCGGCGGCTCGCTGGCCGCGCCCGGCTGGGGCGACATCGCCGACTGGTGGCACGAGGTGCGCGAGGCGGCCGGGCACAGCGGCGCCTACGGCAGCTCGCTGGCCCGCCGCTACGCCTTCCTCGACCGGCTGGTGCCGACGGTCCCGGTGGGCGCGGTACGCCGCGCCGCCGCCACCATCGCCCGGTACGCCGACGTGGGCATGACTCCCTCGTCCCCGGGGAAGCGCCCGGGCGAGGATCCCGCACGGCTCGAGGACCCCGAGGACCCGGACACGCCCCGCGTGCCGGTGCAGAAGGAGTGACGACCATGACCCCCCAGACGCGACGTACCAGCACACTCGCCGCACTGTCCATGGGCGCGGCGCTGCTGGCCGGGTGCGCGCCGGGCTCCTCCGCCCCACCGGCCTCGACCACCGCGCCGGCGAGCGCGGCGGCGCCGGTCCGCACCGACCCCGCCGCGCTCGGCGACGTCACGCTGACCGTCTGGGACCAGGAGGTACGCGGCGGGCAGGCCGCCCAGATGAAGAAGCTGAACGACGCCTTCCAGGCGAAATATCCCAACATCAAGCTCAATCGGGTGTCCCGCTCCTTCGACGACCTGAACACCACCCTGCGCCTGGCGCTGAGCGGCAACGAGCCGCCGGACGTCGTCGAGGCCAACAACGGCCGCTCGTCGATGGGCGCGTTCGTCAAGGCCAGCCAGTTGCGCCCGATGGACGCCTACGCCGAGGCGTACGGATGGGCGAAGCGCTACCCGGACTCGGTGCTGAAGTATTCGCGCTACAGCGCCGACGGCAAGCTGTTCGGCGAGGGCAACCTGTACGGCCTGCCCCAGGTCGGCGAGGTGGTCGGCGTCTTCTACAACGCCGCCAAGCTGACCAAGCTGGGCTTGCGGCCGCCGAAGACGTGGGCCGAGTTCGAGGCCGCGCTGGCCAAGGCCAAGACGGCCGGCGAGGTGCCGCTGCAGCTCGGCAACCTCGACAAGTGGCCGGCCATCCACGTGTTCGGCACCGTGCAGAGCCGTGGCGTGCCCGCCGAACAGATCGCCACGCTGGCCTTCGGCCGCAAGGGCGCCTCCTGGAACACGCCCGAGAACGTCAAAGCCGCCGAGCAGCTCGTCGGCTGGGTGGACCAGGGCTACTTCAACAAGGGCTTCAACGGCCAGGGCTACGACGCGGCCTGGCAGGCGTTCGGCAAGGGCGAGGGCGTGTTCCTGATCGGCGGCACCTGGCTGCTGGCCGACCTGCAGAAGGCCCTGGGCGCGGACCTGCGCTTCGTCCTGCCGCCGGGCGCCACGCCGGACGCGCCGCCGGTGGCGACCGGGGGCACGGGGCTGCCGTTCGCGATCACGGCCAAGAGCCCGAACCCGGACGCGGCGGCGGCGTACATCGACTTCATCACCAACGCGGACGCGATGAAGGTGCTCGCGGACACCGGCAACCTGCCGGTCGCCGACACCGCCGCGCAGAGCGTGCCGGCGGGGCCGCAGCAGGACGTGTTCACCGCGTTCGGGACGGTGAGCGGGAAGGACGGGCTGGTGCCGTATCTCGACTACGCGACGCCGACGTTCGCCGACACGCTGGGCGCGGCGCTGCAGGACCTGCTGGCGAAGAAGGCGACGCCGCAGGAGTTCCTCGGCACGCTGG
Organism: Nonomuraea solani; assembly: GCF_900108335.1. GTDB lineage: Bacteria > Actinomycetota > Actinomycetes > Streptosporangiales > Streptosporangiaceae > Nonomuraea > Nonomuraea solani. The sequence continues at coordinate 16,343 of NZ_FNVT01000035.1, read as the reverse complement.
AGAAGGACTACAAGACCTTCGCCGAGAGCAACGGCTAGGATGGCGAGCCCACCGGGGGAGCCTCGCCGCGTCGCCTACCTGTACATATTGCCCGCCTTCGCCATCTACGCGGCGTTCCTGCTCTTCCCGATCGGCCGGGCGGTGCAGATCTCGCTGTTCGAGTGGGACGGGCTGTCGCTCGGCCGCTGGGCCGGGCTGGACAACTACGTGGCGATCGTGGCCGACGAGGGGCTGCGGGCCGCGTTCGTCCACGCGCTGGTCCTCATCGTGTTCTACGCGGCCGGGCCGCTGGTCATCGGGCTGACGCTGGCCGCGATCCTCAACCACGCCAAGGTGCGCGGGCTGGGCTTCTTCCGCACGGTGGTGTTCCTGCCGCAGGTGATCGCCATGGTCGTGGTGGCGGTCGCCTGGCGCCGCGTGTACGCCCCCGACGGCACCCTCAACGGCCTGCTCGAAGCGCTGGGACTCGAATCGCTGACGCGGGGCTGGCTGGGCGACTACACCTTCGCGCTGCCGGCCGTCGGCGTGGTCGGCACCTGGTTCGAGACCGGCCTCGTGACGGTGCTGCTGCTGGCCGGGATGAGCCGCATCCCGCCGGACCTGTACGAGGCCGCCCGCCTCGACGGCGCCGGGGCCGTGCGCGAGTTCTTCGCGGTCACGCTGCCGTCGGTGCGCGGCGAGATCGCGGTCGCGCTGACGCTGACGGTGATCGCCGCGCTGCGCACCTTCGACCTCGTGTACGTCACCACGCGCGGCGGCCCCGGCGACTCCACCTCGGTGCCGTCGTACGAGGTCTACCACCGCGCCTTCGGCCTGAGCCAGATCGGCTCGGCGGCGGCCATCGGCGTCACGCTCACGATCGTCATCTTCGCGATCTCGTTCGGGATCAACCGTTTCGCGGACAGGAGGACCTCGTGATCTCGCGCGGGGAGCGGGTGGCCAACTACGTCATCCTGTCGGTGTTCGCCGCGTTCGCGCTCTATCCGATCGTGGTGATCCTGTCGGCCGCGCTCGGTCCCGCCGACAGCGGCGGCACGGCCGGGCTGGGCAACTTCGCGGCGGCGTGGGAGATCGGCCGGTTCGGCACCTATCTGCGGACCAGCCTGATGGTGTCGGCGTTCGTCGTGGTCGTCAGCGTGGTGCTGTCGATCATGAGCGGGTACGCCTTCGGCACGATGCGCTTCCGCGGCCAGTCGATCCTGTTCTACCTGTTCATGCTCGGGATCATGATGCCCAGCGAGGCCATCGCGGTGCCGCTCTACTTCGACCTGCGCTCGCTGGGCCTGATCGACACGTTCTGGTCGATCTCGCTGCCGCAGGTGGCGCTGTCGGTGGCGTTCGGCACGTTCTGGATGCGGGCCTACTTCCGGGCCTCGAACCGGGCGATCGTGGAGGCGGCCCGCATCGACGGCGCGTCGAGCTGGCGCGTGCTGTGGCAGGTGCTGCTGCCCCCGGCCAGGCCCGCCGTGATCACGCTGACCGTGCTGGTCTTCATGTGGACGTGGAACGAGTTCCTCATCCCACTGATCATGGTGACCAGCGAGTCGCTGCGGACCGCGCCGCTGGGGCTGGCCTTCTTCCAGGGCCAGTACACCTCCGGCTTCACGCTCCTCGCGGCCGGCTCGGTCATCGTCGCGACCCCGGTCGTGATCTTCTACCTGTTCCTCCAGCGTCACTTCGTCCGCGGCCTGCTCCAGGGGGCGGTCCGCGAGTAACCCCCCGGAGGCTCGATGCGTACCAGACCGATCCTGCTGGCCGCCGCCGTGGCGCTGGCCCTCATCCAGGCGCCGGCTCCGGCCGTGGCGGGTGAGCCGGCGCCCGTCGATCTCGACGCGCTGTTCGTCGGCGCCCATCCCGACGACGAGGCGTTCACGTTGTCCACGCTCGGCCAGTGGAACGAGGACCACGACGTGCGCACCGGCGTCGTGACCGTCACGCGGGGCGAGGGCGGCGGCAACGCCGTCGGCCCGGAGGAGGGCCCGGCGCTCGGCCTGATCCGCGAGGCCGAGGAGCGGGCGGCGGTCGGGAAGGCGGGCGTCACCGAGGTGTTCAACCTCGACGACGTCGACTTCTACTACACGGTGAGCGCGCCGCTGACCGACCAGGTGTGGGGCGGCGACACCCTGGCCAAGGTCGTCAGGCTCGTCCGGCAGACCCGGCCCGAGGTGCTGCTGACCATGGATCCGGCGCCCACGCCGGGCAACCACGGCAACCACCAGCAGGCCGCGCGGCTGGCCGTGGAGGCGTTCTACGCGGCGGCCGACCCGAAGGCGTTCCCCGAGCAGATCACCCGTGAGGGGCTGCGCCCGTTCGCGCCCGCCCGCCTGCTCACCGGCGGCGCGCGCGGCACGTCGCAGACCGGCCAGGAGTGCGCCTCGACGTTCCGCCCGGCCAACCCGGCGCAGAACGTGTTCGGCGTGTGGAGCGGGCGCGCCTCGCCGAGCCGGGGCACGACGTGGGCCGCCGTCGAGCGCGACGCGCAGCGCGTGTACGCCTCCCAGGGCTGGGCGGGCTTCCCCGACCTGCCGACGGATCCGGCCAGGCTGGGCTGCGACTTCTTCACCCAGGTGGACGCGCGGGTGCCGTTCCCCGAGCCGGGCACGGCGGCCGCCGCCGCGCCGACGGCGATCCTCGACGGCGCGCTGACCAGGGCCGCGGGCACGGTTCCGCTCGGCACCCGGTTCGGGCTGCGGACCAGGACGTTCGACGTGCTGCCCGGCACGCCGTTCACCGTCGAGGCCGAGGTGACCGCCCCCCGTGAGGCGCTGGGCCGCTCGGCCGTGGCGCTGCGGGTGCCGGCCGGCTGGCGGGTGAGCGGCTCCGGCGAGCTGGGACGGATCGGGGCCGGGCGCACCGGGTCCGTGGAGTTCCAGGTCACGCCGCAGGGCGCGAACGGCAGGGCCCGCGTGGCGGCCGTGCTCACCACCGAGCGGGGACGCGGCTACACCGACCGGCAGGTCGAGGTCAGCCCGCCCGTGCGGGCCGCGCAGCAGCCGCTCCCCCAGGTCGCCCAGTACGAGCGGTGGACCACCGAGGTCGGCGTGCCGCAGGTGCGCGGCCTGGTGCCGCCCGTGCTGACCCTTCCGTCGGGCGGCTCCCGGCAGGTCGGCGTCGTGGTCACCAACGTGAGCGACGCCGTCAGGTCGGGAACCGTGCGGCTGGACCTGCCCGCCGGGTTCACCGCCGACCGGGCCGAGGCGCCGTACAGCGGGCTGGCCGCGGGCGCGTCGGCGACGGTGCCCTTCACCGTCACCAACTCCGACCCCTCGCTGAAGACCTCCAACGAGGGCGGCGACTACGCCTACACGATCACCGTGGACGGCGCCACCAGCAAGCCCGCGCTGGAGCTGGTCCCCGCCACGTCCGTCCCGGAGGCGTCGTCGGCGCCCGCCGTGGACGGGGCCGAGGGCGACGGCGAGTACGCGGGCCCCGCCCTCGACGTCTCCCGCCTGTGGGAGGGCACCGCGTGCTCGTCGGCGGCGGACTGCTCGGGCACGGCCAAGGTGTCCTGGCACGACGACACCCTTTACCTGCTGGTCCAGGTCAAGGACGACGTGCTCGGCACCCGGCTGGCGGCCTCCGACTGCAAGCGGCACTGGCGTACCGACGCGGTGGAGGTCGCCCTCGACCCGCGCGGCACGTCCGAGAACACCTCGACGACGTTCAAGGCCGCGGTGCTGCCGGTGACGGCCGAGGGGCCGGCGTGCTTCCTGCGCGACGCCGACAACCGCCAGGGACCTGGCGAGACGGCGGCGCCGGGCATGAAGGTGGCGTCGGTGGTGTCCGCCGGGGCGTACGCGGTGGAGATGGCGATCCCGATGGCGGTGCTGCCGGACGACGTCGATCCCGCTCATCTCGGGCTGAACATCCTCGTGTACGACTCCGACACCCAGGACAAGACCGGCCAGACCCGGATCGGCTGGTCGACGTGGGGCGGGGTGCAGGGCGACCCGTACCGGTGGGGCGTCGCCGCCCTGGCCGGCTTCGAGCCTCCCGCGGACCGGCCGGCCACTCCCCCGGTGATCCCCGACGTCGCGCTGTCCAGCCTGGACTCGCCCCAGTCTCTGGAGCAGGCCGTCCGGGTGCGGCTGCCGCTGGCCGGTGGCCCGGCGGCGCGGGAGTCCGAGAGCGGCCGGGTGGTCGCGGCGACGGTCCGGCAGGGCGCGGTGCGGGTGACGCTGCGCGCCGCGGCCGGCGGTAAGGCGCACCTGTTCGTCCGTGACGCGCAGGGTACGGCGGGCGGCCGGGTCGTGACCGTGCCGCGCGGCACCACGACCGTGACCGTGCCCCTCACCCGCGCCCTGGCCGGTCAACCGGCGGTGGTCGCGGGCTGGCAGGCGGCGAGCGGCGGCACCACGGCCTCCCGGGTCCCGGTCAGCGGGGGGTGAGGCCGAGCTCCCGCATGACGAACGCCAGCCAGTAGGTCTGCTGCGCGACGATCGTGCTCCAGCCGGTCCCGCCGTGGCCCGCGCCGGACCACACGCGCAGCAGCACCGGGTGCGCTGAGGTGGTGGCGGCCTGGGCCCTGGCGGCGAACTTGCGGGAGTGCCAGGCGGGACAGCGGGGGTCGTTGGCCCCCGCGTCCAGCAGGATCGCCGGGTAAGGGGTGCCAGGCTCGACGTGGTGGTAGGGCGAGTAGGCCATGAGCACGGGCGCGTCGGCCGGGTCGCGGGGGTCGCCGTACTCGGGCAGGGTCGCGGCCGTGCCCAGGGGGTCGCGGTCGACGCGCATCAGGTCGAGCTTCGGCACGCCGCACACGACGGCCCGCCACAGCTCCGGCCGCTGGGTCACGGCGACGCCCGCGAGCAGGCCGCCGTTGGAGACGCCGTGGAAGGCCAGCCGGTCGGGGGCGGTGACGCCGTCGGCGATCAGCAGGTCCGCGATGGCGTAGAGGTCGTCGAAGGTGTTCTGCTTGTGGTGCAGGCGGCCGCCCTCCCACCACGCGAGGCCGAAGTCGCCGCCGCCGCGGACGTGGGCGTGCGCGTACACGCCGCCCGCCTCGACGAACGCGGCCAGCGGCCCCAGGTACGAGGACAGCTCGGCGATGTTGAAGCCCCCGTACGCGTGCAGAAGAGTGGGCCGCGGCCGTGAGCGGTCGAGGCCGGCGTGATGCACGAGGGTGCAGGGCACGCGGGTGCCGTCCGCCGAGGTGGCCCACACGCGGCGGGTGACCAGCCCGGGCAGCGTGTGGCCCGCCCCCTGGAGCCTGGTGAGCGCGCCGGTCTCCAGCGCGTAGTGGTAGACCGTCGGCGACTGGGTGTAGGAGGTGTAGCCGAAGGTGATCGCGTCCTCGCAGCCGACGACCTGGTCCATCACGCCGAGCGCGATGACGCCCTGGGCGATGGAGCTGACCGAGCCCGGGCCGGGCAGCGGCACCTCGGCCGGTTCCTTGCCGTCGAGGTCCAGGACGCGGACGCGGGAGACGGTGTCGACCAGCTCGCCGAGCACGAGGCGGTCACCCACCAGGGTGACGCCGGTCAGCACGGTGTCGCCGCCGGGCACCAGCTCCTCCCAGTCCGCCGGGTCGCCGGGGCCGTCGAGGGGAATGCGGACCACCCGGCCGCGCGGCGCGCCCAGCGTGGTGACGGCCACGTAGGAGTCGCCGACGGCCACGCCCTTGTACAGGTGCTCGGTGTCGGTGATGAACTCCCGCCACCGCCACGGCTCGTCCAGCCGGGTCACGAAGTGCGGGCGGGGCCGCAGGTGGTCGGCCTGGAGCACCGCCCAGCGCCCGTCGCGGGAGATCCTGGGGATCGCCCACATGGTGGGGATGTCGAGCGGCTCCGGCTCGGCCGGCGGCGGCTGCCCGAGGCGGTGGAAGTACAGCCGCCACCGCAGCGGCGCGCCGGGCGCCGGGTCGTTGGCCATGTAGAAGAAACCGCCGCCGTCCGGCAGCCAGGCCACCAGGCCGGGCCGCTGCTGCGGCACGCCGTCCAGCAGGACCTTCCCGGTGTCGATCTCGATGACCTTGAGCACGGGCAGCTCGCGGCCCGAGGCGTCCAGGGAGTAGGCCAGCAGGGCGCCGTCCGGCGACGGCTGCGGGCCCATCCGCAGCGGCGTGCCGTCGGACAGCTCGTTGAGGTCGATCACGGTCCGCCAGGGGCCGGTGACCTCGCCGGCCGTCTCGAACACCATCAGCTCGCGGCCCTCGGGGATGCGGGCGCGGAACCAGCGGGGCCCGTAGCGCACCGGCACCACGAGGTTCCTGGCGTCCATCTGCTCGACCAGCTCGCCCACGCGGCCGGCGAGCGCGTCGTAGTGCGGCCAGCCGTGCACGGAGGCGCGGGCCAGCTCGTCCTGGGCCTTCTGCCACTCCGCCACGCCGTCGCCGGCGTCGTCCTCCAGCCACTGGTAGGGGTCGTCGAACACCAGCCCGCCGACCTCGTTGCGCTCCGGCCGCACCGGCGCGGCGGGATAGGGCACGCTCACGCTGCTCTCCTCGCTGAGGTAGGGGCTACTCGCGCGCTTTCCTGGCGCGTTCGAGGTAGCCGAAGAAGGCGGGCAGGTCGTCCGCGTCCAGCCAGTCGATCTGGCGGGCGACCGCCTCGACGACCTCGGCGCCGCTGTTGCGCCACAGCTCCATGCCGGCGGCCGTGAGCCGCTCGTCCACCTGCCGGTCGCCGGTCTGGATCCCGGCCACCATCGCCTCCCAGCGCGCGGTCAGGGCCTGCACCCGGGGGTCTTCGACGGGGACGCCGTCCAGCATGTATCGGCGGCCTTCGCGCACCATCGCGAGCCAGCCGTCCCGGACGGCGGTCATGTGCTCCTCGCCGAGCTCGGCCCGCCGCCGGGCCAGGTGGTCGCGCAGTTCCTGGCCGAAGTAGGACTCGTACACGGAGTGCAGTTCGAGCGTGGCCATGAACCGCTCGGGGTCCGGCATGACCTCCTGGTCCAGCAGCCACACCAGCCCGCTGATCTGCTCCTTGAGCTGCACGATGCGGGCGGCCCGCAGGTCCAGCTCGGCCAGTTGCGCGCCGAGCAGCGCGCGCAGCGCCGTCAGGTCGTCGCCGGGCCGGTCGAGGACGCCGCCGGCCTCCTCCAGGGACAGCCCGAGCCCGCGCAGCGCCCGCACCCGGTAGAGCCGCCGCAGGTCGGCCTCGGTGTAGCGGCGATGCCCCGACGCGGTCCGCTCACTGGCCGGGACCAGGCCGATCTCCTCGTAGTGGTACAGCGTGCGAATGGTGACACCGGTGGCCTTGGCCACCTCGCCGATGCTCCACCTGCGGTCGTTCTCGGTCACGGTACGACCGTAAGACCTCCCGTCACGGGAGGTTCAAGACATTACTCTAAGTGATTAAACAAACACGGTACGGGTAGAAGGTTCGGACAACCGATCCCCCACGAAAGGGAAACCTCCGTGTCCGGCTCCGACCGCTGTGCCACCATGCCCGTCCACCACCACCTGCTCGCGACCACACCGCGTTACGCGGTCGCGCTGGCCGCCCTCGAGAACGAGACGCTCGCCAGGAAGACGGCACGGGCGGCCGCCAGAGAGGAGGTGGTGACCATCCCCGTCGTGGTCCACGTCGTCTACAACACCGACGAGCAGAACATCGGCCAGGAGCAGATCGACAGCCAGCTCAAGATCCTCAACGAGGACTTCAGGCGCGCCAACCCCGACGCCGGCCAGGTGCCCGAGGTGTGGCGCGACCTCGCCGCCGACGCGCTGCTGGAGTTCGCGCTGGCCACCACCGGCCCCGACGGCGAGCCCACCTCCGGGGTGGTGCGCAAGGAGACCTCGGTCGCCGAGTTCTCGCCGGACGGCGACGCGGTCAAGTTCAACGACCGGGGCGGCTCGAACGCCTGGCCCGCCGACCGCTACCTGAACGTGTGGGTGTGCCCGCTGAAGGACGCGCTCGGCTACGCCCAGTTCCCCGGCGGCCCGCCCGAGACCGACGGGGTCGTGATCCTTTACACCGCGTTCGGCACGACGGGCACCGCGACGGCCCCCTACAACGGCGGCAGGACCGCCACCCACGAGATCGGCCACTGGTTCAACCTGCGCCACATCTGGGGCGACGACGGCACCGGCTGCGCGGGCTCCGACTTCGTCGAGGACACCCCCAACCAGGGCGGGGCCAACCGCGGCACCCCCGACTTCCCCAAGACGAGCTGCGACAACGCGCCCAACGGCGACATGTTCATGAACTACATGGACTACGTCGAGGACGCGGCGATGTTCATGTTCACGAAGGGCCAGGCCGAGCGGATGGACGCGGCGCTGGCCGGTCCGCGCTCGTCGTTCCTGCCGTCGCAACTGCGGGAGAGCATGCGGGCGGGCATCCCCGTCTGACCCCCGGGTCTCAGCCCGGCTCGACGGCCAGGCGCCCCTGCGACCACGTGAGCCGCAGCGGGCGCCGGCCCTCGACTGGGGGCGGCGCAGGCCGTTCGCCCGCCACCCCAGCACGGCCACCGGATCATGCCGGAAGACGACGGCCCTGACGCAACTCCTCACCTGGCCGGCCGCGAAGTCCAGCACCTCCCCCAGGAGCCCGGCGCCGGGTCGTTGTGCCATCTTGTCGCCCGCCAGGTCTCGCCTCACCGCGGTTCCGCACCTGGCGGGCGTCTTCGTCACTTCATGAATTTCCGGACGTCGTGTCACGCATTTGTACACAGCCGGAAACCGCGGCGCAACCCTTGACACGCCGGCCCGTCGCCCAGCAGGCTTGTCATGAAATGGAAAAGCTTTTCATTGTGTGAAAAGAAATCGTGTGAAAAAGGCGGACACACCCCCATGAGCCACGAACCCGCACTCGCTCGGCATCAGCAGGACCCACCCGCGCCACCCTCCGCGGCGCGGCTGAGAACGGGAGCGCAGGCGGTCCTCGTCGCCCTGTCCGTCTATGTCGCCGCCGAGTCGCTGAGCCTCAGCCTGTGGACCTCGTTCGGCCCCGGTCCTGGCTTCTTCCCGTTCGTGCTGGCCCTCGCCCTCGGAGCCCTGGCGATCGCCTGGTTCCTCCAGTCCGTGAGGGCCGGCCGCGACGAGGCCGCGCCCGCCGAGCGGTTCGAGGTGGGGCACGTGGCCGCCGTCCTCGGCAGCCTCCTGATCCTCGCGGCCGTCATGGACGTGCTCGGCTACCAGATCAGCGTGTTCCTGTTCCTGATGTTCCACCTCAAGTGGCGGGCGAGGCGGAGCTGGGCGTTGTCGCTCGTGCTCGCCCTGGCGGGCAGCGCGGGCCTCTACTACGGCTTCGGGCACGGCCTGATGGTGCAGCTCCCGCCGTCGGGCATCCCGTTCCTGGCCGGCTGGGGGCTGTGATGGACGTCCTGGCCGACCTGCTCGGCGGTCTGTCGACCGCGCTGTCCCCGCAGAACCTCCTGTACGCGTTCATCGGCTGCCTGCTCGGCACCCTGATCGGCGTGCTGCCCGGCATCGGCCCCGTCGCCGGCGTCGCGCTGCTGATCCCGCTCACCCTCAACCTCGACGCCACCAGCGCCATCATCATGCTGGCCGCCATCTTCTACGGCACCCAGTACGGCGGCACCATCACCAGCGTCCTGCTCAACACCCCCGGCGAGGCCGCCTCCGCGATCACCACGATCGACGGCTACGCCATGACCCGGCAGGGCCGCGCGGGAGTGGCGCTGACCATCGCGGCGCTCGGCTCGTTCGTCGGCGGCACCGTCGCCACCATCGGGCTCGTCATCGCCGCCAAGCCCCTCGGCGACCTGGGCCTGCGGATCGGGCCGCCCGAGTTCTTCGCCCTCATGGTGCTCGGCATCTCGCTGCTCGTCGCGCTCGCCGGCCGCTCCATGACCAGGGCGCTCATCTCCGGCGTGCTCGGCCTGCTGATCTCGATGGTCGGCATCGACCCCGTGGCCGGGGCACCCCGGTTCACCTTCGGCAGCGAGCGGCTGCTCGACGGCATCAGCTTCGTCGCCGTCATCATCGGGCTGTTCGGCCTGTCGGAGATCCTCACGACCGCCAGGGGCGGCACCGCCCACGCGGTCGCGCCGGGGCTGCGGGCGCTCCTGCCCCGCCGTACCGACCTGCGGCGCAGCGCCCCGGCTTGGGCATGCCCGTCTTCGCCCGGGCGGTGACGTCGGCCGGGCCGTACAAGAACGGTCCCGGCCACCTCGGCCGCACGATCGCGGTGGGCGGCGTCGCCGTCGCGCCGGGCGACCTGATCCTCGGGGACGCCGACGGCGTGGTGGTCGTCCCGGCCGGCGAGGCCGAGCGGATCGCGGAAGGGGCGGAGGCGGTCTTCTCGCTCGAAGAGGGCAAACGGGCTGCCATTCTTGAATCCGCGTGATCACCATGATGTCGTGCCGGGGGTCCGGCACCGCGAAGGCGAAGGGGTTCCGCCGATGACCGCCGGGCAGCCACAGGCGTCCATGCGCTCGGTCGAGCGCGCGTTCGACGTGATCGAGGTGCTGGAGCGCAGCGACAAGCCGCTGCGGCTCTCGGACGTCGCCCGGCGGGCCGGGCTGTCCCCGGCGACCACCCTGCGCCTGCTCGGCGTGCTGCAGCGGCGCGGGTACGTGGTCGCCGAGCAGCAGGCCTACCACCTCGGACCGGCCACGCTCGGCGCCGCGCACGGCTTCCTCGTCACCGACGGCCTGAGCCGCGCCGCCACGCCGGTCCTGCAGGAGCTGGCCGCGACCACCGGCCTGACCGCGACCCTGCACATCAGGTCGGGCCTGGAGCGCATCGTCATCGCCCGGGTCGACGGCGCCGACCCGCTGCGCTACCAGCTCCCGATCGGCCACCGGCTGCCGCTGCACCTCGGCGCGGGCAAGGTGCTGGCCGCGGCCATGCCGGAGGAGGAGCTGGCCGCCCTGATCGCCGCCGTGCGGGATCTCGGCACCGCGGGCGGCCGGCCCGTGAGCGAGACCGAGCTGCGCGCCGAGCTGGCGCTGATCAGCGAGCGCGGCTACCACTATTCGATCAACGAGCGCGTGCTGGGCTCCTCGGGCATCAGCACGCCGGTCCCGCGCCCCGAAGGCGGCGCCATCGCGTCGGTGAGCGTCTCCGGCCCCGCCGAGCGCCACCCGGAGAGCGAGATGCTCGGCTGGGTGCCCGAGCTGCGCCGCGCCGCCGCCGCGCTGGGCCGCCGGCGCGACCTCTGACCATTTCTCATGAGCAAGGATTGATGAATCATGCGTTGTGCCGTCATCGGCCTCGGGGAGGCCGGCGGCGTCTATGCCGCCGCGCTGGCCGCGTCCGGGCACGAGGTGCTCGGTCACGACCCCGCGGGCACCGCCACTCCCGAGGGCGTCACCAGGACCGCCACCGCGCGCGAGGCCGTGGAGGGGTCGGCGTACGTGCTCGTCCTGACCTCGGCCTCGGCCGCCCCGGCGGTGGCCGAGCAGTGCCGGCCGCATCTGGCGGAGGGGGCCTGCTACGCCGACTTCACCACCGCGGCCCCCGCCGTCATGGAGCGGCTCGGGGGCACGATCGCCGGTTTCGCCGACGTGGCCATCCTCGGCCCGGTGCCGCTGCACGGGCACCTGGTGCCGCTGCTGGCCAGCGGTCCGGGCGCGGAGGCGATCGCCGGGCTGCTACGCCCGCTCGGCGCGCCGGTGGAGGTGCTCGACGGGCCGCCGGGCTCGGCCATGGCCCGCAAGCTGCTGCGCAGCGTGTTCATGAAGGGGCTGGCCTCGGTGGTGTGCGAGGCCGTGTCCGCGGGGCGGGCCGCGGGTGACGAGCGGTGGATCAGAGACGAGGTCGCCCGGCAGCTCGCGGGTGACGGCCAGGCGGTCATCGACCGGTTCCTGACCGGCACCCGCACGCATGCCGTACGGCGGGCGCAGGAGATGCGCGACACGGGCGCGTACCTGGACGATCTGGGCGTGCCCGCCGAGATGACCCGGGCGGCCGAGCAGACCCTGCTGCGGTTGTCCCGGAACTGAGGTGCGGGACCCGCGTGGCGGGTCCCGCGTCTCAGGCGAAGGCGCGGACCTCCAGCAGGCCGACCGAGCCCTGGCCGCTCTGCAGCACCACCCGCAGCCGGGTGGTGCTCACCGCGCCGAACGTGACCTTGTTGTAGGTCTCGGGCGTCGTGGCGTAGCCGCTCGGGTTCGGCACGTCGGCGTAGGCGCCGCCGTTCCAGTACTGCAGCTTCCACGAGGCGGGCACGCGCACCCCGCCGCCGTCGTCGAAGAAGTACGTCTCCGCCGACTTGATCGTCTGCGCCGACGGCCAGGTCAACTCGGCCCACTGGGCGCCGGTCTCCGGCCAGGTCCCCCAGCGCGGGCTGGGCACGACCCCGTCGTTGATCGCCGCGACGCTCTCCCACGGCGAGGTGTACGACGCCGACGGGGTCGCGCTCCCGGCCAGGTTGACCGGCGTCGGATCGGGGTCGCCACCGCCGCCGAAGGCGAGGTCGTTGTCGCTGAAGATCGGGTGCGCCGGGTTGACGTCCGCCTCACCGCCCGCGCCGTCGCAGCGCCGGTCGGGGTTGAACATCAGGTACGTCCCCGACCCGCACGCCGTGGCCGGCTCGGCGTCGCCGCCGATGACCACGCTCCCGCTGAGGTTGGCCCCGCCCTGGACCAGGGCGCTGTTCTTGACCACGGCGTTGCCGGTCACGGTCGCGCCGGAGTTCACCCAGGCCAGGTCCTCGACGCGGGCGTTGCCGCTGACCGTGCTGTTGCCGTAGACGGCCGCGCGCGGGCCGACGTAGGCGGTGGCCGCCACGTTGGCCCGGTTGTCCACCCAGCCGCCGCCGTTGGAGTGCCAGCGGCCGTTGCCCGGGGCGGGCGGCCGGACGTGGCCCGGCTCGTGCCCCCACGGCGTGGCGCCCTGCAGGCGGAACTGGTACGGGTAGCGGTGGTTGCGCGGGTAGCCGTCGAGGAAGGCGTACTTGTGCACGGTGCCCGGCGCGCCGACGACCACCAGGTAGACGTCCTTCTCGCCCGGCTGGGTCTGGAAGGTCACCTCGCCGTTCGACGAGCTGTGGATCGGCCCGTAGCGGGGGGTGCCGTTGCGCACGGCGACGAAGCCGTACGACCAGCCCGACTGCGCCGCCGCGTTGACGTGGCCCCTGAACCGCATCCGGATGAGGCCGCCGTCGGTGCTCGGCACGAGACGGATCTTGTTGTAGCCGTAGTCCGAGGGGGCCAGCGCGTCGGAGATCCGGAAGTGCCCGGCCGCCGCGTTGACCGGCTCCACCGCCACGCCGTTGTAGGCGGTGACGAACGGATACAGGCTGTTGATGAACGGCATGAAGTCGGCCCGGTTGACGTAGTCCCAGGTGACGTTGCGCTGGGCGTACTCGCCGAGGCGGCGGTTGAGCTCCGCCTGGTCGATGCCGGAGATCCGGCGGTAGACCTCCAGTGGGTGCTCGGTGTTCCTGGCCTCGTTCCAGATCCGGTTGAACATCGCCAGGCCGTCGCGCTCCTTGATGTACTGCAGCAGCATCCAGGCGCCGTAGTGGTGGCGGCTGCTGCTGTAGGCCAGGTTCTCGGTGCGGATGAACCTGGTCAGGTCGCCGGCCGCCGTCTTCGGATAGACCTGCATCGCCATGAACTCGGCGCTGGCCTCCCAGAACGTCCCGGCGCTGGCGTGCGTGAACCCGTAGCCCGACCGGCCGAGGAAGGTGTAGTTCTGGAACACGTGGCCGAGCTCGTGCGCCAGCCCCCACGACCCGGGCAGCGCGGCCCCCGGGGCGATGTTGATGACGCCGACCCTGCCGTCCGTCGAACCGCCCGTGGCCCACGCGTCAAGCGGGGCGTTCGACCAGGTCCTGGTGACGATGACGATGATCTTGTGCTGGGCCAGCAGGCCGGTCTCCGGCGTGAACTTCATGGTGTTCACGTAGAAGGAGTACAGGTTCTCCAACTGGCTCAGCACGTTGTCCGGGTCGAACCGGTACGGCTCGGGGGCGCTCGCGGGGTTCGTACCCGAGCGGTCGCCCCAGAGCAGGATGAAGTTGGCCGACTCCTTCGTGCGGGAGCTGACCCACGGCACCTCGCCGGTGCTCTGCCAGCGGGCGGGGATGTAGACGGTCTTCGCCATCGTCGCCGCCTCCGCCGGTGTGACCAGCAGCGCGAGGATGAGACAGAGGACCGCCGCGACCCTAGACGCCATACCGGCTCCTCAGATGGCGCCACCAGTCACGGAACATCCAGGCGTCGAACTCCGTGATCTGGGCGGCGCTGCCGGCCTTCATCAGGAAGCCGCCCACGCCGCTCGGCGTCCAGTCGTAGAAGTCGTCCAGGCCGAAGGAATGGCCCATCTCATGCAGCAGGATGTGCACGTTGTCGGTGTTGAGGTTCGACATGTAGTACTCGCTGCCGATCCGCTGCCCCCAGTCGCCTCCGGCGCCGCCGCCGAACCCGGCGGTCAGCCACAGCGACATGTCGTAGTGGTGCGACGCGCCGCCCGGGCAGTTGGGGTAGTTGCCGCTCTGGTTGAAGAAGCGGCCGCACGGCTCGGCGCACTGCGGCGCGTTCTCGCGGATGTTGTTCACGTAGATGTCGACCGAGTTGTCGCTCCACTGGAGCTGCGCGCGGTCCCTGACGGCCCAGCCGACCACCTTGAGCGGCACGTTGCTGTACGGCCAGCCGTTGTGGCCGACCATGAGGTCCATCCACTTCTTGAACTGGCGGGTCAGGGTGGCGTGGATCTGGTCACGCTGGGCGGCGGTCACCGTGGCGCTGGTGTCCCAGCGGACGCAGTAGTTGATCGAGCCCTTGTTGGCCATGACCTGGTCCCAGCCGTAGTTGCGGAACCCGTACAGGTTGGGGTAGGTGCTCTCGACGTGCTGCCACACCTGGTTGAGCGGGGTGACCAGGTTCGCGGGCGGGTTCCAGCCGGTCTGGGGCGGCGGCGTGCCCTCGCCGATGGCCTTGACCTCCAGCAGGCCGACCGAGCCCTGGCCGCTCTGCAGCAGGACGCGCAGCCTGGTCGTGGACACGGCGGAGAAGCTGACGGTGTTGTAGGCGTTGATCGCGACCGGGTAGCTGCCGGGGATGTCGGCGTACGCGCTGCCGGTCCACCGCTGCAGCTTCCACGAGGCCGGCACGCGCACGCCGCCGTTGTCGTCGAAGAAGTAGACCTGCGCCGAGGTGAGTGTCTGGGCCTGCGACCAGGTCAGCAGCGCCCACTGCTCGCCGGTGTTGGGCCAGGTGCCCCAGCGGCGGTTGACGGTGTCGTTCGAGCTCGGCGGGTCGATGTTGTCGTTGATCGCGGCCACGCTCTCCCAGGAGGAGGTGTAGGACGCGGTCGGGGTGGCCGAGGGGGCCAGGTTGACGGGGGCCGCCGACGCGGGCGCGGCGGGAATGAGGAACAGGCCGGCGCCAACAAGCCCGGCGAGGATGACGGACGCTAATCGTCTCACTGCGGATTCTCCCTGTTAACGCTAACACCTTGGGCCCCGAAGTGCTATGTCACACACTTGCGGTGGAGTGAGAGTGTTGGCGCAGCGGCGGGCCTTGTCAAGGCCCGCGCCGCCATCGTCAGGAAGGCCTGTCAGTGACCTGCGGCCCGGGGTGAAACTTCCACACCTCACTTACGCGAGCGTCTGGTACGCGGTGGTCCAGAAGTCGCGGTGCAGGAGCTGGGTGTGGGGCGAGTCCATGGCGCTCTGGGTGAGCAGGATGCCGACGAGGCCCTCGGCCGGGTCGGCGTAGGCGGTGGTGCCCAGGCCGCCGTCCCAGCCGAACTGGCCGGGTGAGGCCAGGTCGCGGCGGTGGGTGCGCACGGCCATGCCGAAGCCGTAGCCGCCGTGCCGGCCGAAGTGGTCGCCGAAGGCGTCCTTCTCGGTCTTCTGCGCAGGGGTCAGGTGGTCCATCGTCATCAGCGCGACCGAGGCGCGTGACAGGATCCGCTGGTCGCTCTTGTTGAGCAGCATGCGGTAGAAGGCGTGGTAGTCGTCCACGGTCGACACCAGCCCGTCGCCGCCGGCCTCGAAGACCGGGGGTTTGCTGTACTTGCCGCCGGCGGCCTCGTCCCACACGACCGGTTCGCCGTTCTCGGGGTTGTGCGCGTAGCTGGTCGGCAGCCGGTCGATCTTGGCGGCGGGCACGTGGAAGCCGGTGTCGTGCATGCCCAGCGGGCCGAACAGCCGCTCGCGCAGGAACTCCTCCGGCGTCCGCCCGCTCACCCGGCCGATGAGCACGCCGAGCACGTCGGCGCCGGTGTGGTATTGCCACAGCTCGCCCGGCTGGTACATCAGCGGCAGCTCGCCCAGCCGGCGGATCCACTCATCGGGCCCGAAGTCCGGTGAGGTGGTGTCCAGGCCGAGCTCGTGGATCGCGGTCTGGATCGGGTAGGTGTCCGGCGCCGCCAGCACCGCCCCGAAGCCGAAGGTGAAGGTCAGCAGGTCGCGGACGGTGATCGAGCGGTGGGCCGGCACGGTCTCCTCCAGCGGGGCGTCGATGCTCTTGAGCACCCGCCG
>NZ_FNVT01000008.1 GCF_900108335.1 Nonomuraea solani | reverse complement strand
TACTGCGACTGGATCGAGGTGCCGGAGCACCAGTAGAGCTTGCCGTCACGGCCCTCGAAGAAGACCTTGCCGATGGTCTTCGGCAGGTTCACGTTCTGAACCTTGACGGTGACCTTCTTCTCCTCGCCGATGGGAGCGGTGGAGCCCGGCTTGGTGTCCGCGCTGTAGCCACCCCCACTCTTGATCTTGGAGACCTCGAGGGCGTCGGGGTTGAAGGCCACGGCGCCGCGGAGCGCCGCGTTGTTGGACTTGGTCCAGAAGTCCACGACCTCGGCGGCCTGCGCCGCGGTCTTGGCCAGCGGGTCGGTCGCAACGGTGTCGTCGGCCTGAGCGGTGCCAGCCAGGCCGGCGGCCAGCAGACCAGTGGCCAGAACGGCGCCACCGGCCGGGAGCAGAATGCGCTTCACGGTAACTCCAACTTCCTTGCGCTGTCGTGGAACGCCTCTTGCGTCCCATGCGTCAGTAAAGGGTTGACCGAAACCTACACCGGAGATCGACAACGCTGGACGCCACTTCGGACTGAAAAAACGCGATAAGACGGGCGTGATCGTTTCGTGATGTTTGGGAGAAGGCGTACGGGGGCTGGGCGAAGCTTCGATTGTCGCCGTTTGCCCTGATCAACATAAGGAAGTGGTTAATGGGGCAGGTGGGGCCGATAGGATGGGCCGAGCAAGCGCTTGGTATAGATGTGCCGTAGATCACATCGGCGCGATGGCACCGTCCGTGGATCTTGTGCGTCTAACGCCCGTACATTCGTAGGACGTTCGGTGTAATCGGCGGGACATGCCGGGAAAAGCTGAAGGGCCCGGCGGGATGCCGAGCCCTTCGCTCACCGTGAAACGTACGGTCTAGGACCGCGCGCTATCCTCCGTCGCTGTATTCGTCTTAGACGACCTTGCCGGACCACGCGGCCGCAGCGGCCTTGTAGACGGTGTTGGTCTCGCCGTCGAAGTAAGGCGAGGAGATGTAGTCAACGCGGCCGTTGCCGTCCTGGTCGTTGAAGGTGCTCGTGACACCGTTCACGTAGCCGAGACGCTTGGCGTTGCTGTACTTGGACAGCCACGGGCCACCGTCGGCGCCTTCGGTCATGGCGCACTTGAGGGCGACGTGCTCCTCGATCTTCTTGGCGGCGGAACCGACCAGCTTCTTCGTCGTGTTGCCGTAGCACCACTTCGGAGTCACGCCGGTGTAGTTCTTGTTGCCATCGGGGTGCGCGGCGGCCGGGTAGCCGAACGCGCGGATGGGCTTGCCGGTGGGCTGGTTCCAGGAGAAGCCCTGGCCGCCCACGTTGTCGCCCAGGCGACCGGCGTCCTTCACCGCGACGTCGCCGCCGGTGTAGATGAAGAACGAGTCGTGGTAGTACTTGGTCGTCTTGGAGACCTTGAACCACTGGACCACGTAGTACTGGCGCAGCCAGTAGTCGCCCAGGTCGTCCTTGAAGACCTTGCCCTTGACCTTGCCGGCGGCCTTGTCGTCGAGCAGCTGCTTGTACTGGGCCTCGGTGAGCGGCGTGCTCTTGACCGCGCCGCGGTCACCGTTCTTCCACTTGGCCGGGTCGGTGTTGGCGGCCGGAGCCTGGTTCCACTGGAGCTCGGTGACCTCGACCTTGTCGACGGTCGGAACGGCGTCCTTGAAGTTGCCGCCCGAAGCCTCCTCCGTGGTCTTGGTCTCGGCGCGGAAGCCGCCGTTGGGGCCGTACTTGTCGAGCCCCTCCTCGTACTGCTGCTCGGCGGTCTTGCCACCGGGGATGTCCTTGAGCTCGGTGCTCTTGACTTCCTTCTTGCCCTCGTACTTGTCGTACTCGGACTTGAGGACCTGCTTGCCCTCGACCTTGTTGGCGGTCACCGACACGCCGTTGTACACGGTCACGAACGCGTAGTCGCGGTCGTAGTCCTCGTACACGTCGAAGTCGTAGTGGGTGTACGCCGTCTTACCGACGTAGATGCCCCACGGGGACTTGCCCTGGTAGTAGCCCGGAACGAAGACCCACTTGCCCATGACATCGGTGTTGTTGGCCGTGTCGTACACGCAGTGGCCGGCCGTGGCGACCAGGTTGCGGTACTTGGACTGGATCGAAGTGGCGGAGCACCACTTCTTCTCGCCCTTGCTGTTGATGAAGAACACCTTGCCGATGGTCTTCGGCATGTTGACGTTCTGCGCCTTGGCGGTGGTCTTCTTCTCTTCGCCGATCGGAGCGGTCGAGCCCGGCTTGGTGTCCGAGCTGTAGCCGCCCTTGCTCTGCAGCTTGGCGACGTCAGCCTTGTCCCAGACGTTGGACTCGGTGGCGGCCTTGAGGGCGGCACCGTTGTTCTCCGCCCAGAAGTCGGCGATGGCCTTGGCGTTGGCCGCGCTCGCCGCCATGTTGTCCTTGGCGACGTCGCTGTCGGCCTGAGCGGTGCCGGCGAGGCCGGCAGCCAGAAGGCCGGTAGCCAGGATGGCGCCACCGGCGGGGATGAGGATGCGCTTCAAGGGAACTGCTCCTTGCTCTGTCGTGGGTCGCAACTCGCGTCCCATGCGTCAGTAAAGGGATGGCAAGGAACATAGCGTGCCGATCTCCGCAGGTGGAACCCGGTTTGGGCTTTCCGGAAGGCGCCGTTACCGCCGTGACCGTCCTGTTATCTGTCAGAGACGTTCGCGGCGCGTGATCGGGAAGTTACGTTTTCGCAGGGCAGGGATGGGTTGTTGCTGTCGGGGCCAAAGTGCCGTTAGAGGCCCGCCACATACCGTCACGGCGAAAACGTGACTTAGATCACAGGAACCGGATTGGGCTCTGATCCGTCTAAATCCGCCTGATCTTCACAGGAGATCTTCAGGTTCGGGTCTTGGGCGCTTTGAATCGGGAGATCGGGGTTCTTCAAAGTTAAGCGGTTGCGCCATGAGGTGCTGTGTTACGAGTGGAGGTGAGAGACCTCTGCCTTTGGCCTGTCGCAGCAGGTTGATGGAGTTGAGGGCAGCCTGATCCGGGTGGTGCCGGGGAGGGTGGGAGCAGCCCTGACCAAGCCGGGGCGTGTCAGCACTGCCAGATGGTGCGGGTCCGGCGAACGAGACGGAGAGGAGTTCGCGAGGAACCGGCGTTTCTGGCGGATCTGGGCCGGGTGCGGTGCGTACCCGTTCTGTGGGGCGGGGAACTCCCGGGATGGTCTCCGTTTGCTGTCCGGGAGGCCATGGGGAAGGACTGCGGCGTACCTGTGGCGATGCCGCTGGGACACAGTCGGGCTCCTCCTTCGTCGAGCGAAACGCAGTGAGGTAATCCCAGCAGGCAGATCGGGGCAATGAGGAGCAGTTCGTCACCGACGTGGAGGTGTCGTCGTTCCCCTGAGATGGGCGTGGAGTCCTCGATAGGAACGGATCGTTCACATACGGTCACCATCGAAGGACTCCAGTGAGGTGGGCCGTCGGCGAGGTGCCCATGGGGCGGGGTCCTTTTCCGACGGCCTCCTCCCGAACCCGCCGTGCGAGCTTTCCCCGCAACGGGCTCTCCAGTGATCATTCCGTGAGTGATGCGGGTGGGTATCGATGGATGTGGGCGTGGCAGAGACCGCAGACCACCAGGGTCTTGCGGCGTCGTTTTGCCATGATGTTCATCCAGTCGGGGCGGGGCGGTCCCGGCTTGCCGAGGTCGGTGAGCTTGTGGACGTGGTGGACCTGGGCTGGTTCACGTTTCCGCAGAGCTCGCGTCTGCCTGCAAGGAGACGCGTGATGAGTTCCTTGCGGCGGATCTGTCCCGGGCCGGGTGGACGGTCGATGAGGACCGCCATGCGCTGCCGCTTGAGTGGAATGCCGCCGAACCGTGCGACCAGTGGTTTCCTGCCGTTCCCTCGGTCGATGCTGACCTGTATGCAGGTGCGTGGCCCGTGGGGTGTCGGGATCTTGTCCCTGTAGCGGCGGGCCGTCTTCGACACCGTGGATCGGTGCTTGGCGGCCAGCGTTTTCAGCAGCGAGGTCTGCATGACCCAGCGCAATCGGTTGAGTCGGTGGACGTCGCCGGCCAGCAGGTAGTACTGGACGATGCCCCGGTACTGCGCACCGTAGGTGCTGATGATCGTGTGGTCGTCGAAATTCATCAGCTCGGTGCGCCGCTCGGGATTGCCGTGCTGGAGATAGGGGGCGCTTGCGGCCTTGATCACCGATTTGGGCACACGCAATCGAACGATGCCGTTGACCGCGCGGCGC
This sequence comes from Nonomuraea solani, assembly GCF_900108335.1. GTDB lineage: Bacteria > Actinomycetota > Actinomycetes > Streptosporangiales > Streptosporangiaceae > Nonomuraea > Nonomuraea solani. The sequence continues at coordinate 466,470 of NZ_FNVT01000008.1, read as the reverse complement.
CCGCGGGTGAGCCTTTGGTCACCGTGTTGGACGGTGATCTCATAACCGAGGAATTTCGCCGCGCCGGTTCGGGCGTGGGTGATCATTGTCTTGGCCTGGTTGAGTTCCAGTTTGAGGTCGTCGTGCAGGAACCTGGCCAGGCGTTGCTTGATCTCCTCGGCTTCGGCCTTGGGTCCGGTGAACCCGAGTTCGCACGAGAACGGAGCATCAGCTTCTGTAAGTTGCGGACCTTCTTCAGGTCCCCTGCCTCGCTCGCCGTGAAGATCCGCTGCCGCAGCCGCCGTACGTCGTCTCCGGCCTGCCGCCAATCCACGGCGTCCCAGTCCAGGACCTCGTCCTCAGGTCCGTTCACCACTGTGGTGTCCAACTTGTCCCTCGGTTCGGGCGTCTTCGGTCATCTGCTCTTCACAGGCTCACCCGACCCACGTCAGCTCCCTTTCGGGCCGGGCAGCAGCCCGTATCCGACCAGTTATGCGCGGACCATCCGGCGGAGGTGCCGGTCGTGCGGTCCCCGGTTTCCTGTCGCCTTTCGGCTGTCGGCGTTCGCTTCTTGGGTCGTCCTGCACCCGCTGGGGAATTGAGCCTTCCTCACGGTCGGCCGACCGGCGATCAGATCACCGGACCCCAACGGGGTTGTCATGTTGCGCATGAGCAAGCTGCGACCGGGCAGGGCGTCCTCTTTACCCCGGGGACGGTGGTGCGCTCCCGACCGGCGAATATCCCCCGGCCGGCACCCGCCGCTCTCCTGCGGCCAGTCCCTGCAACCCCGCTAAAACATCCCATCGGCGGGGGTAACCGTCACGAGGCGTCCACAAGGCTTCACCACATTCACCCATCACCCTGGCACGACCGGCTGCCGCACCGGAACCGGGGAGGCAGCGGTCAACTGCTCCCCGCCGGTCTTCTCCTCGCCCGCGATCCCTGGATGGAACAAGGGCCGCTTCGGCTTTTGCCCCCGGCTTCGCACCCCGCAGTTACCCGCGACGCACGCCGAGGCGGAGACAGGCCAACGCGCACTGGCCTGGGTACTACACCCTCGACATCAGCCGAGCCTCCAACGATGCCTCCCACTTGATCTCATGCACCCTCATGTCGCACGTACTCCATCGTCGCCACCAACATCGGCCGCATGTGGGGCATCGCCGGCTCCCACCACCCGCAATGGCTCGATGCCCTGGCCCGCGCCCACGCCGTCGTCGAAGACCGCGTCCGCGCCGGCAAAGCGATGGGCCTGCGCAACCTGCCCAGCAAGAACTGGACCGTCAACTCCGGCTGGATGCTGGCCGCCAACCTCGGCCACGACCTGGACTGCTGGCTACGCCTGCTCACCCTGCACGACCAAGCCGATCTGGCCCGCGCCGAACCCGACACCATGCGCTACCGGCCTGCCCGCCCGGCTGGCCGCCCACGCCCGCCGCCGCCATCTGCGCATCGAACGCACCTGGCCCTGGGCCCAGGCGTTCGTCCGGGCCTGGCAGCGCCTCACCGACCTGCCCGCTCTCGCCTGAAAGCCGAGCCCCGACCGCCAACGATCCAGGAAGGAGCCCCATCCGGGCCCGTGGAACCCGGCGTCCCCGCAGCGTCATGCGATGGCCCCGCCCCAACCGCACCGGGGACATTACGGGCGAACCGCGGAGTCGTTCACACAACTCAGCTCACTGAAGAATCGAGGCTAATCCCTGATAGGGCCGTCATCACCGAATGGCTGTTTCGCTCTACGACCACTGCGCCGCTTCCGACCTGCTGAACTCGAATGACTGGCCACCAACGTCGAGGCCTGATGGCCGAAGTCCTCGCCTTACTCCGCACCGGCATGACCAACGTCGGCTCCGAGGGCAGCAACCGCATCATCAAGACAACCGTGCGCGCCGCCCACGGCTTTCGCAGCCCAAAACCAGCGTCTATGGACCCCGCTGCACTACAACTTTGGCAGAGTTGCGGCTGCCTCAACCCCGCCTTGTTCTCAAAGAGCAGGATATTGAGGAAAACTGCATCATCATTCCCGACCCGGCGTGCCAACAGGTCGGGTTCGGCATGATTTAAACATCCGTTCGCCGTAGGCTTAAGGTAACTAGGGAGTCGGGGAAACGTGCAGTCGCCTTTGCTTGCCTTAAGGCTTTTTGTACTTTGTCTCCATGTAAAGAAAGCGAGTCTTCATCGGGTATCTCAAGCGAGAGTAAATGGTTCGGCCATTGCTTCGATTTCATTTGTATTACTGTAGAGGAAATCTCGGCTGTGGTCTCCCAGTTCTCTGACTGCAAGGCTCGAGATAGCTCAACGACGGCCTTGCTGGGATCAGCAGTATTTGATGCAATGATCAAATACTTTGTGACGATCACTGAATCGGACTCTGTGAATCGAGTCTCTGTTCGAGCGGTAACCGAACCGATCTCCTGGATCTGGAGAATCGCTCCCGGGTCTGTTTCTAGTGGCTTGGCTGCCCAAAACCATCCGACTGCTAGGCTCGCCGTGCCATAAAGAAAGCTAATGGCTGCGACGACGAGGGCTGTCGAGAGAGCCAGCGATCTGCCACTGATCTGTGACATCGTCCACCTCCTCTACTGCCATGAATTATAGTCCGACGCAGGTTCCTTGCAAGACGTGCTGCTCACGCAGTCCCAATACTCGTTCGCTGCGCTCCTTACCCAACCATATATGGCATTCCATCGCTTCTGTGCTTCTGCGGTAGGAGCTGGTCCGCCACTTCTCCATTTCGCAAAATCGGTTGGTTTAACGCCATAGGCTACAGCGGCTTCCCAGTCATTTATGTGTCGGGTTGTGTTTTCTTTCCCATTTCGATGCGGGCCGCCGGGAACTTTAATGGTCTTCTTCAAGTATCGCATATAAGCGGCAGCGAGTCGGACTGCCATCCGAGTGTCATGGTTTAGGATACCGCCGATTGCGCGATTGCTGAGATTCTTTCCCATATCCCCGTAGTACTCTTTCATCATCTCCCTGGCGGTGCCGATCTGCATTTGACCGATTCCCAAAGAAGTCCAGTCCTGCCAGCCTTCCTTTTCTCCGACAGCATCGCCCGGATATCCACCTGTTGGCTCCCAGTGCGACATCTCGTAAATGAGGACGGCTGCTAAGGCATTTCGGTCGATGCCGTGTTCTTTTGCCGCCTCGTTAATAATGGTTTTCAACTTGATGAGGCGCTTGTACTTGGTGTAATAGCCGTACCGCTGATCCGTCGAGGAATCCCTCGTTGTATAAGCGGCATAGTTCCGGCTTCCCGGCTTGATACCCTTTGACCGCTTGAGGGTTCCAGAATAATTTTCTTGACTCATAAGCTTGAAGCCAGCCAGCCGAGGATCGTTAGGATTTCTCCTTGCGGCGTTTTCCATAGCTTCGATGCTAGCTAGCCCTCCTGCTGCCACCCAGTTGAAGGCCAGGTCATCATTGGTCAGAAGCGGCGACCATTTTGTCATGTATTCGTTTTGGACCTTCTCGCTGGCGAACCAGAAGTTGGGCTGATCGACGAGTCGCCCGTTGGGCATGACCTTCCAGCCCAGCCTTGCCAGTTCGTCCTGTGAGAATCCAGGGTTCCATTCGATCTGCTGGATCCAGGTTGGGTCGATGACTTCAGCGCTATCGCAGGACCAGATGTCGCAAGCGATGGCGCCGCCTCCGATGTCTTCTCGGAATCCGCTTCCGCCACCGAACATGATGCCGTACTGAGCGTAAATCTCGCTCACGGATTTGCTGCCGACGCCTGGCGTGTAGGACGCGTTTCCGGCGATTGAGCCGCCGTTGATGACGGTGGCGTGGCCGGTGGGGTCGGTGCCGATGAGAGGGGAGGCGTTGGCGTAGGTGTAGCGGTTGGCCTGGACCGAGGGGTTCGGGTTCAGGGTTGCGGTATCGCGGCTGCTGAAGGTGCTGGTGTCCGGCTGGTACCAGCGGGCGTGCATGTTGACCTTGCCGGTGTCCGGGTCGGTGTATTCGCCTTGGTAACCGAGGTTTGTTTTGGTGCCGGTCTGGGCGATGGCGGTGCCGAAGGGGTCGTAGGCGGTAGAGGTCTGCAGGTTTGCGGTGAAGGTGGCAACCAGGTCGCCGTGCAGGTCACTGAGCGTTGCGGCCGCCGCACCCGCGCCTTCCTGGAGGCTGAGCAGGCCGCCGTTGATGTCGCGCGAGTACTTCGCCTGGACGGCGCCGCTGCTGTCGGTGATGGCGGCAAGGTCGTTGCCTAGGCCGGAGTAGGCGAAGGACTGCTTGGCGGTGCCGCGGATCCGGGTGGTCATCCGGCCGATCGCGTCGTAGCTGTAGAGGCTGTCGCCGTCGGCGATGAGCTGGTCGAAAGCGTTGAAGGTGTAGTTGGTGGTGGTGCCGGCCTTGGTCTGGGTGGCCAGGGTGCCACGTGGTGTGTAGGTGTAGTCGGTGCCGTCGCCTGAGGTCAGGCGGTTGCGCTCGTCGTAGGCGAACGTCTTGTTGCCGGCCTTGGTGCGGTTGCCGGAGGCGTCCCATTCATAGGCGGTCACTGCGCCACCGGGGGCGGTCCAAGAGGTGAGGCGGCCGGCGTGGTCGTAGCCGTAGGTGTTGGTGCCTGCGCCGGCGGTGCCGGCTGTGGTCTTGGTGGTGAGGTTGTTGTCCTTGTCCCAGCCATAGGTGATCTTGGCGAGTTGGGTGCCGGAGCCGTTCTGCAGGGTCTGGCCGGTGATCCGGTCCATGTTGTCGTAGTCGATGGTCTGGGTGCTGGCTTGGCCGCTGGTGGCGGTAATGGTCTTCAGGCGGCTGGCCGGGTCGTAGCCGTAGGTGAGGGTGCGGTTGGTGAGCGGGTCGGTGGTGGTTTCGAGGCGGTTGGCGCCGTCCCAGGTGAATGTCGCGGTGCCGGCGGCGTCGATGCGCTGGGCGAGATTACCGCCATCGTCGTAGCCGTAGGCGGTCTCCTGAGCGGTACCGCGGGAGATCTTCAGCGGCAGGCTGCGGTCGTTGTAGTCCACGGTCAGATCGCCGGCAGTGGTGAGGCGGCTTGCCAGGTCGTAGCCGAAAGCGCGCTCAGATGCTGCGGCGCCGCCACCCGCGCCGGTCTCCTTGGTGAGGCGGCCGAGGTGGTCGAAGGTGCGGTCGATGCGCACTTCGCCAGGCTGGATCGTGGCCTTCTGGTTGCCCGCCGCGTCGTAGATGTGGGTCCAGGTGCGGTCGGCCGCGTTGGGGTGGGCGGTCGTAGCCGGTTCGGTCACGGTTTCGGCCAGGCCGAGGCTGTTGTAGCTGGTCCAGGTGGCGTTACCGCGACCATCTGTGAGACGGGTACGGGTGCCGGTGGCGTCGTAGCCGAACGTGGTGGTGATCGACTCGCTGCCGGAGACCGGCTCGATGAGTGAGGTGGCGCGGTTCAGCGCGTCGAAGGTCTGCTTGGTGACATGTCCCTCAGGAGACGTGACGCTGGTCGGGTTTCCAGCCACGTCGAAGCCGTATCCGTAGGTTCGGAGCACCGTGGTGGCGCGGGGTGCGGGCAGCTTTAGAAGTCACCTAACGGGATGGTTGCGCACCCGCTATAGGGTAGCGATGCGGGGTATTTGAGTAGGCCGACGAGATAATGCGATGCGGTGGGCATGACGTGACTTTAAGGTATTTGCGAGCCCTCTGAGTCAGATGGTGGTGCGTGCAGGACCTTGAACCAAGGCCTTGCAGGCTGCGGCGCCGGAACCCTCGTTCTCGGTTCCGGCGCCGTTGGGTTGCGTTTTCGGGTCGGTGGTGCGGTGGCTCTAGTAGATCCGTGGCTGGACGGTATGGCCCAGGAGGGCCTGCAGGCTCGCCAGCACCGCGACGTCCTTGATCTGGAGTGCGAAGGGTGTTGGCGTGGTGCGATTCGCGGGGGATGCGCGGAGATGCATCCGGGCGGCACCGATGCTGACAGGGTCGTCGCCGAGTATGCGTCCGGCGTTCTCTCCGCCCGTCTGCAGTGCGATGGCCAGGGCCTGCCAGGTGCCGGTGGCGGCCCAGTGGCGGTGGCGTCTATATATGGTCACCCAGCAGCCGAACCTGTCGGGGAGTTCGCGCCAGCGCACCCCGGTTCTGGCCTGGTAGAGCATTCCATTGATCAGTGTCCGGTCGTCCGTATCGCGACCGGGACGCCTGCCGGCCGAGGGGAGCAGCGGCGCCACTCTTTCCCACTCGGCGTTCGTCAGATCACCACGATGCATGCGCTCATCGTGACAAGGTAACCACTGTCTGTCAGTAGTTCCAATAAAGATCTTCTTGGAGTCGCGATCGGACAGGCCGCTGGGCTCGGTCGTTGGCTAGGGATGCTGAGGGGAAAGTTCCTCTCGGGGCGCGGGAGGGCTGGGTGCCTCGCTCCAGGCGAAGCCCCCAGGAAGAACGTCCGAGCGACCAGCGAGGCCCACTTGGGGTGGGCATTCGTCGGCCCACCGTGTAGCCAGGCAACGGGCGGGCCATCAGGCGAGCGGAGCGAGCGGGCTTGTCATCGGGGTCGAAGGGGTGGAGCCCCTGGGGAGCGCTGTCTGAGCCTGTAATGGCGCGTAGCGCCCCCAAATGCGAAGTCCTTGCAGTGGGGGTGGGGAAGCCAGAAGGCGAGAGCCTCGGGCATCCCGAGGCCCTCGCCTGCTCCCCTGGGGAGGCTTACTTGTAGAGCTCGCCCCGCGGGCCGACGATCTTGCCGGACCAGACGTTCTTGGCCGCGTTGTAGACCGACGCCGTCTCACCGTCGAAGTACGGGGACGTGATGTAGTCGATGCGGTCGTTGCCGTCCTGGTCGGCGAAGGTGCTCGTCGTGCCGTTGACGTACCCGAGGCGCTTGCCGTTGTTGTAGTTCATGAGCCACGGCCCACCGTCATAGCCGGGGGTCACGGCGCACTTGAGGCCGATGTGCTCCTCGATCTTGAGCCAGGGGGCGCCGACCGCCTTGGCCGTGGTCTTGCCGTAGCAGTGCTTCGGGGTCACGCCGCTGTACGGCTTGTTGCCGTCGGGGTGCGGGGCCGACGGGTAGCCGAAGGCGCGGACCGTCTTGCCGGTGGCCTGGTTCCAGGCGAAGCCCTGGCCGCCGACGTTGTCGCCGAGCCGTCCCGCGTCCTTGGACAGCAGGATGTAGTGGCGGCCGCCCCACGAGCGCTTCGGGCCGGTGAAGCCCGCGTACTCACGAGGGGTGACGCGCTTGACGCCGTTCGAGGTGATGCCGTTGTAGACGGTGACGAACGCGTAGTCGCGGTCGTAGTCCTCGTAGGTGTCGAAGTCGTAGTGGGTGAAGGCCTGCTTGCCCACGTAGATGCCCCACGGAGCCTTGCCCTGGTAGTAGCCGGGGACGAAGACCCAGTTGTCCATGGTGGGGGAGTTGCTGTCCGTGTCGTACACGCAGTGGCCGGCGGTGGAGACCAGGTTGCGGTAGTTCGACTGGATCGCGGTGCCCGAGCACCAGCGGAACTTGCCGGAGCCGTCGACGAAGAAGACCTTGCCGATCGTCTTCGGGAGGTTGACGTTCTGCGCGCTGCCGCCGGACTTCGACTCGCCGGTCGGCGCGGTGGTGCCGGGGCGTCCGTCGGGGCTGTAACCGCCCTTGGAGACGACCTTCCTGACTTCTTTCGAGTCCCACGTGTACTGCGTCGCCTGACGCAGCGCGGCGCCGTTCGAGGCGAGCCAGAACGAGGCGACGGACACGGCCTGGGACGTGTTGCGGGCCATCGGGTCATTGGCGACGTCGCCGTCGGCCTGCGCCGTGCCGGACAGGCCGGTGGCGAGCAGACCGGTGGCCAGGACGGCTCCGCCGGCGGGAAGAAGGATTCGCTTCACAGTAACTCCAGGTTGCGCTGACATGAGGCGCCTCGTGCACCTCCAAAACTCAGCAAACGGACAGCCCGGAACTTACAGTGTTGACCATGTACGTGTGAATTTCGGGTAGATCATGTCAACGTTCCAAAGGGGCGCTGTGACCGTACCGAGATGTGAAAGCGGCTGATCACGCGCAGTGATCACCTGGTTGCTATGACTTACGTCACACTTGTGATCGTGGTGAGCGCTGCGGCGTGTCGGTAGATCTCGCCGGCCGTGGTGTCGAAGTACGGCGAGGACACCGCGTTGATGCGCGTGTTGGTGCCGGGGTTCCATGTCAGGCTGTTGACGCCGTTGAGGCTGCCGAGCCTGCTGGACTTGTTCCAGCCGATCACCCACGGGCCGCCGCTGGCGCCCTCGGTGAAGTCGCACGGCGTGAGTTCGACGCCCTTCTGCACGTCGCGGGCGGGGGCGACGGTGAACCGGGTGGTGCGCTCCGGGCACTCGCGCAGCGTCTTGCCGTCGAACGGGGTCGTGCGGTCGGGCTGCGCGCCCGCCGGATAGCCGTAGGCGGCCACCGTGTACGTCCCCGGCTTCTTGTTCAGCTCGATCCCGAGCCCGCCCACGTTGTCCTGGAGCCGGCCGACGTCCTTCATGACGAAGCCGCCGTCCCTGGCGACCCAGGTGAAACCGCGGTGCACGGTCACGAACGCGTAGTCGTAGTCGTAGTCGCCCTTGCCCGACCAGTCCTCGTGCAGGTTGATCGAGGCGCCCACGTAGATGCCCTCGGGCGTCTCACCGTTGGGGCCGGGGTTGGGGACGAAGATCCAGTATTCGGCGGCCTTGGCCTGGCGCGGGTCGTACGCGCAATGTCCGGCCGTGGCGACCACGCTGCGGTTCCTGGCCGCGACCGAGGCGGCGGAGCACCAGAACTCCTTGCCGCCGATCCGGAAGAAGACCTTGCCCATGGTGGCGGCCGTGGCGCCCTTGCGCGGCGGCACGGGGGCGACGCCCTGCGCGGCGGTCGCCCGCTTGATCGCGGCGACGGGCACGCCGGGCGCCGAGGTGGCGGCGGCCGACGAGGTCGGCGTGGCGGCACCGGGCGTGGCCGGGCTGTAGGTGTCGCTGTTCTTGAGGCGGTCGGGCTTCCAGTAGTCGGCGACCCGCTTGACGTCGCTGAGGGACTTGGTCAGCGGGATGGGGTAGACCTTGCTGGCGGGCGCGGCGTGGGCGATCCCCGTGAAGGCAGGCAGCACCAGCAGCGCGCCGCCGAGGGCGGCGGCCACGATGCGCCTGACGCGGGGGATCATGAAATGCCTTTCTAGGGGTTGTAAGGGTGGATTTTTCCAGATGTGCGGACTGTAATGCAGCTCGGATAGAGATTCGTTACCTAGTCAGGGTGCACGGTGAACTATAAGGATGCCGTCAGCCGCGCACTCCCGATACGCGCAAATGATCATTAGTCGCGCATGTTTCCGCAGGTCGGGGCTGGGTTCGGCGATCGTCCGTACGCGCAGAATTGCACGCATTCGACGGGCTTTCGGCGCGCTCCAAGTGGTGTACGCCACTCGCGCCGCCCATCCATTTGACCACTGGGGAAGGCCCCGGATCCCTGGGAGCCGGGGCCTCACCGGTGTCGGCTCGATCAGCGCTTGTTGCCGGTCCAGCGGTTGGCCGCGGCCTTGTAGACCTTGTAGGTGTCACCGTTGAAGTACGGCGACGAGATGTGGTCGAAGCGGTCGTTGCCGTCGGTGTCCCACGCGACGCTGTTGACGCCGACCAGATAGCCGGTGCGCGAGGCGCTCTTGTAGTTCCAGATGAACGGCCCGCCACTCGCGCCCGCGGTGAAGGAGCACTTGAAGCCGATGTGCTCCTGGAGGTTGTACTTCGCGGACTCCGGCATCGACTTGGTCTTGCCGTAGCAGAACTTCATCGTGCGGCCGGTGTACGGCCTGTCGCCGTCGGGGTGCTCGCCGGCCGGGTAGCCGAACGAGAACACGTTCAGCTTCGTGCTCCGGTTCCACGCGAAGCCCTGGCCGCCGACGTTGTCGCCGAGCCGGCCGACGTTCTTGACCGTCCAGCGCCAGTCGCGGTGGTCCTTCTTCCAGTCGACCTTGATGCCGTTGTAGACGTTGACGAACGCGTAGTCGAAGTCGTAGTCCTCCTTCACCACGAAATCGTCGTGGGCGTTGAAGGTCTTCGCCGCGTAGATGCCGTAGGGGGCCTTTCCGGTCCACGGCTTGTCGCCGTCCCAGTACGACGGAATGAAGATCCAGTTGTCGTAGAAGGTGTTCTTCTTGGTGTCGTAGACGCAGTGGGCGGAGGTCGCCACGAGGTTGCGGTACTTGCTCTGCACCGAACTCGCCGAGCAGTAACGCCAGTTTCTCCGCTCGCGCGGGTCCGTCCTCGGCAGCGTGAAGAACACGCGGCCGACCGTGTTCGGCAGATTGACGTGCTTGCTCTTCTTGGCCTTGGTCTTCTCCCCGCCGATCGGCGGAACGAGGCCGGCCGGTCCGTCGGGGGTGTCGTTGGTGGCCTTCTTGACGCCCTTGGTGGACATGTCGAGGCCGTCGTCGTAGTCGGTCGCCTGGGCGATGCGGTCCGGCGTCCAGAACTGGATCGCCTGCTCCGCGGGGGTCGCCGCGTTCTTGGAAACCACGTCGGGGGATGCCGTCGCGCTCGCCGCGGTGCCGCTGATGGTTCCCAGGGCCAGCCCGATGGCCACGAGGCCGGACAGTGGGATCGCGATGCGCCTTGCTCGGGAATACATGGAGCTCCTTTCGGCTTTCGGCGGCCCAGAGCGGGGTACTGCGCCCCGGTGGGCCAGGAAAACGATCGAAACGCTAATGAATGGCCCGATGTGGTGTCCGGTAAACGACGTGAAAAAGCATGAGCCGGTTCCGTTCCGTTATAGAAATAGCGAAATCGCATGTATGACTGATCGGCATCCGCGCAGGTGGGGGCCGTGTTCAAATTTCTCCGGCAACACCGGTAACGGCAATTATCAAACGCCACTTCTTATCAACCGAACGTTGTTCTGGTTAGATGGGTGCATGGATCCTCGCACCCCCTGCCTCATTGGCATCGCGCAACGCACCATTCGCGAGCAGCCCGGTCCTGAACCGCTCGATCTGTGGGAGGAGGTGGCGCGCGCGGCGGCGGCCGACGCGCGGCTTCCCGTCGAGCGGCTCGGCTCGATCCAGGTCGTCTACACCGACTCCTGGCAGTACGACTCGCCCGTCGGCCGCCTCGCCGAGCGCCTCGGGGCGACGCCGCGTCACCGCGCCTACTCCAAGGTCTCCGGTACGGCTCCGCAACTGCTCATCGGTGCCGCGGCGGCCGCGATCGCGGCGGGTGAGCTGGAGTCGGCGCTGGTCGTGGGGGCCGAGGCGCTGGCGACGCGGAGGGCGTACCGGATGGCGGGGGAGCACGTGCCGTGGAGCCACCCCGCCGTGCCCAAGCCGCCCTACGGGTGGGAGCGGCCGCCGCATCCCGCCGCGCTGGCCCATGGGCTGTTCCTGCCGGCGCACACCTATCCGATCATGGAGACGGCGCGGCGCGCCTCGCTCGGCGTCGGGGTCGAGGAGGAGATGCGCGAACGGGGCCGGATGATGGCGCCGATGACGGAGGTGGCGGCGGCGAACCCGTACGCGTGGCGCAGGACCGCCCGCACCCCGGACGAGCTCGTCAACGGCGACCGCTTCGTCGGCTGGCCCTACACCAGGAACACGGTGGCCGTGCTGGAGGTGGACCAGGCGGCGGCCGTCGTCCTGGCCTCCTCGCGGCTGGCCGACCGGCTGGGGGTGCCGCAGGAGGGGCGGGTGTACCTGCGCGGGTGGGCGTACGCGGAGGACACCTGGGAGGTGGCGGCGCGGCCGCGGCTCGGCTCGTCGCCGGCCATCGCCGCGGCGGCGGAGGGCGCCTTCAAACGGTCCGGGCTGGGGCTCGGCGACATGGACGCGCTGGACCTGTACAGCTGCTTCGCGATCGCGCTGCGGCAGGCGTGCGACGCCATCGGGCTCGACCCGCTGGACCGGCGCGGGCTCACGGTCACCGGCGGGCTGCCCTACGCGGGCGGGCCGGCCAGCGACTACGTGCTGCACTCGACGGCCACCATGGCGGGGCTGCTGCGGGCACAGTCGGGGCACGGGCTGGTGAGCGGGGTGGGGATGCACCTGACCAAGCACACGTACGCGGTGTGGTCGAGCGACCCGGGCGGCCGGCTGGGCAGCGCCGCGCCGGTGTTCGTCTCGGAGGAGGTGCCGCTGGTCGGGGCTTGTGAGGGGGTGGGGGTGGTCGCGGGGTACACGGTCGCGCACGGGCGGGACGGGGCGGCGGAGCGGGGGGTTCTTGTGGTCGAGGTGGCCGGAGGGCGGGCTTATGCGGTGGTGGAGGAGGGCGAGCTGCTGATCGACGCCGAGGGGCGGGAGTTGGTGGGGCAGGAGGTACGGGTGAGGTCGGATGGGAAGGTCAATGTGGCCACATGGTGAGGTAAAAACTGTGCGAACTCTGTGACTTCTTGACTACTCTCCGGTGTTGACATTTTTATGTCGGCGACGGACGCTGGAGTCATGCGGAGGACAACGGTGCGCATCGACGAGACGCTCCTCAACGAGGCGAAGGCGTACGCGGCCAAGAACGGACGCAGTCTCAACTCAGTCATGGAGGATGCCTTGCGACAACTACTCAACAGGTCCATGGAGGTGGCCGTGCGGCCCCGCGTGGAACTGATCACTTCTGCCGCTCACCCTGGGTTCCAGGCACAGGTTCAGGAGCGTCTCGACGCCGGGGAGAAGCTGGAGCACATCGCTGCGGACTTCGTCGACGAGGAGCTACGCGATGCTGCTTGCTGACGTCAATGTCCTGATCAACGCCTTCCGCCACGAGTCGATCGCCCACAGTCGTTGCCATGCCGTCATAGATGACATGGTGAACGGCGAGTCCGGCTACGCCGTGAGCGACTTCGTCATCAACGGCTTCATCCGAATGGTCACCAACCCGCGCGTGTACAAGGACCCCGACACTCTCGAACGAGCTCTGATCTTCGCCGACAGCTATCGTAACCAGCCGCACGCGACGGTGGTCACCGCCGAGGCGAGGCACTGGGAGATCTTCACCCGGTTGAGCCGGGAAGCCGATGCGACGGGCAAGCTCATCCCCGATGCCTATCTCGCCGCGCTCGCCATCGAGCACGGTTGTGAATTTGTGACCTGCGACAAGGATTTCGCCCGGTTCCGGGGCTTGCGCTGGCGGTCGCCGCTCAACTGAACTGGGTTCAAGGGCGCAAGCCGGCACTACTCGGCTAGGAACGTCGTGGCTGACCAGTTCGACGTCATCGAGGCAGGCGAGCGCGGCCGTCGCCGGTGGGTCGGGCTGGTGGTGGTTCTGGCGCTCCTGCTGATCCCCCTTGTCAGCCTGCTCACCAGTCGGGACCCCGAGCCGGAGTCGGCACCCGCGAGGCCGACTCCCGCGCCCATCGGGTCGCTGACCAGGCTCAACAACGCGCCCAACCTGCTCAACCCGCACGTCAAGGCCAAGAACGGCGACGAGGTCGTCAAGGTCGTGTTTCCGCACGGGGTGCGGGCCGAGGTGCGGTATCCGGCCGAGCTGGAGCTGGACGAGCTGGGAGTGCGGCCGTTCCAGGGGGCCTACATCGATGGGATCTATCGGCAGTTCGTGGCACCGTACGGGGGCGAGGTCGAGATCACCCGGGGCGGCAAGCCGATCAGGAACTACGCCTCCAACGTCAGCCTCTGGCCCCGTCAGGCGGGCAGCGGTTCCTATGGGCAGGTGCTGCTGTTCGAGTTCGGGAAGTGGCGGCTGGCGATGTACGACCGGGGGCTGGGCCTGACGTTCGAGCAGCGCGTCGACCTGGCGAAGAACCTGAAGGGCACCGTCACCAAGGACGGCTTCCTGGTGTTGTCGGCCGGTGGAAGGACGCGGCTCACCAAGCCGGGCGACGTCGGGGAGGGAGAGGCGATCGGGCCGCAGCTCTGGTTCGGCGGCGGGGCCGGCGAGATGATCGCGCTCGTGCCCACGCCCGACTGCAAGAAGTGGGCCGGGATGCCCGGGGTGATCGAAGGGCGCGGCCGGCCCGCCGACTCGGTGTGCCGGGACAACGTGCTGATCGCCGTCACCGGGCCCGCGGCGTTCCGGAGGGAAGCGCTCAAGAGCATCCGGGTGACCCTGAAGTAAGGTGCGGCCATGTTCGCCGTAACCGCCACACAGACAGATCCCGACAACCCTCTCGCCGGCCTGACGCTCGGCGAGCGTCCGGAGCCCAAGGTGCCGGACGGATGGACGACCGTCTCGGTGCGGGCGGCCGCGCTCAACCACCATGACCTGTGGACGCTCAAAGGCGTCGGCATCAGGCAGGACCGCCTGCCGATCGTGCTCGGCTGCGACGCCGCCGGGGTGGACGAGGACGGCAACGAGGTCATCGTGCACTCCGTGATCGGTACGGGCGCCGACGAGACGCTCGACCCCAAGCGCACCCTGCTGTCGGAGACGTACGACGGCACGTTCGCCGAACGTGTGGCCGTGCCGCGCCGCAACCTCGTGCCCAAGCCCGCCGCGCTCAGTTTCGAGCACGCCGCCTGCCTGCCGACGGCGTGGCTGACCGCGTACCGCATGCTGTTCGACAAGGCCGGGCTCCAGCCCGGCGCCACCGTGCTGGTGCAGGGCGCCGGCGGGGGCGTCGCCACCGCGCTCATCGCGCTCGGCCGGGCCGGCGGCTACCGGGTATGGGCGACCAGCCGCTCCGAGAGCAAGCGCGAACGAGCCCGGCGGCTCGGCGCCGACCAGGTCTTCGAGCCGGGCGCGCGGCTGCCCGAGCGGGTGGACGCGGTCATGGAGACCGTCGGACAGGCCACCTGGAGCCACTCGCTCAAGTCGCTCAAGCCGGGCGGGCGCGTCGTCGTCAGCGGTGCCACCAGCGGCGCGGTCCCGCCGGCCGACCTGAACCGGGTCTTCTTCCTGCAGTTGTCCGTGGTCGGGTCGACGATGGGGACGCGCGAGCAGCTCCAGCGGCTGGCCGTCTTCATGGAGCAGACGGGGGTACGGCCCGAGATCGACCGGGCGCTGCCGCTCGCGGACGCGCGGGACGGCTTCGCCGCCATGGCCGAAGGGGAGATCTTCGGAAAGGTCGTCTTTACCGGCTGAATAAGTGAAGGGTTACTTCTGGCGCACCCGGGTGATACAAGAAGAGTGGGGTTGTATCACCCGGGAGGTCGTCGTCATGAACGTTGAGCCCTTCGGCCCAGGTTCGATGCACTGGGACACCGCCGGCGAATACCGCAACCTGCTCGTGGCCGGGAGCGCGCTGATCCTGCAGACGATGCATCCGGCGGTCGGCGCGGCGGTCGCCGAGCACTCCACGTACAAGGCCGATCCCTGGGGGCGGCTCAACCGCACGCTCGCCTCCGTGCAGAAATGGGTGTACGGCGGCGCCGAGGGCCCGGCCGAGGGCGAGCGGCTGCGGCGGTTGCACAAGCCGATCAGCGGGGTGGACGAACAGGGCAGGCCCTACCACGCCCTGAACGGGGAGGCGTGGGCCTGGGTGCATCTGTCGTTGTTCGAGCGCTTCATCGCGCTCAACCGCTGTTTCGGCACCCCGTTCACCCGCGAGCAGGAGCGGCGGCTCTACGCCGAGTCACGTCAGCTCGGGGCGATCCTGCAGGTGCCGGAGCGGGAGCTGCCGGGCGACCTGGAGGCGTTCTGGGCCTATTTCGACCGCATGGTGGCCGACCGGCTGGAGGCGCACCCGACCGCGCTCGACGTGCTGTCCGTCATGCGCGGCACCCCGGCGCCGCCCGGACTACCGGCGCCGCTGCGCCGGTTGTGGGCACCGGTGGGGGTGGGGTCGGGGGAGTTCAACCACTTCGTCACCGTCGGCACCCTGCCGCCCGCCGTACGCGAGAAGCTGGGCCTGCGCTGGACGGCGCGGGAGGAGCGGCGGCTGCGGCACCTCGGGCACGCCGTCGCGATGCTGACACCGCGCCTGCCGGAGCGCCTGCGCTACATGCCCATCGCCTACCACGCCCGCAAGGCCGCCCGCAGCGCCCGCCGCCCCCAACGCCGGCTCCGTTCGGCCTGAGAGAGCCCGTCAGCGTTCGAGGATGTCGCGGATCCGGCGGCTCGCGTCGTCGAGGGCCGTCCGCAGCTCGGCGAGCTTCTCCGGAGTCAGCCGGGCCTCCGACGCCTCCTGGCGAGCCTCGGCCACGAAGTCGGCCAGGAGTTCGCCCAGCTCGGCGTCCAGCTCGGGCCGGTTGGGCGGCCCGCCGAGCGTGGCCCACACCTCCGACCAGATCCGCCGCCACTCCTTGCTGAGCCGCTCACCCTCGTCCTGCCAGTGGTAGGCGTGCTCCGACCACTGCCGCTTCTGCTGCTCGGTGAGCCGCTTGAGGTCTTCCTTCTGCTTCTTCCCGAAGCGCCGGGACTCCTCGCCGGTCTCCTTGCGGACGTCTTTGGCCATCCGCGTCAGCTCGTCGCGCAGTGACTTGACCGTGTCGCGCACATCCTCCTTGACCTCGCGGGCGATGTCGCGCACCGAGGCGGAGATCTCCTGCTCCAGGTCGTCGAGCTCGTCGAGCCGGGCGTTCAGCTCCTCGCGGCCCTTGTCGGTGATCGAGAACACCTTCTTGCCGTCGACCACCTCGTGGGTCACCAGGCCCTCCTCCTCCAGGCGGGCCAGACGCGGGTAGATCGTGCCGGGAGAGGGCGAGTAGACGCCGAGAAAACGATCCTGGAGCAGCCGGATGACCTCGTAGCCGTGGCGCGGGCTCTCCTCCAGCAACTTGAGCAGGTACAGCCGGAGCCGGCCGTGACCGAAGACAGGGCTCATTCCTTCTCTCCCTTGAGCAGCGCGACCTCACCGGAGACCGTGATGGCCGAGACCGAGGCCATGCCGCCACCCAGCCGCCCCGACATTGACTTGATGCCGGGGCCGCCGGCGTTGGACAGCTCGTCGAAGGCGCTGACGAGCCGTCCTGAGGTGGATCTGAGGCTGACGTCCGTCTCCACGTTCTCTGGGAGCCTGACCAGGATGTCACCCGAGACGCTGTTGAACGTCACATGACCCGTCGGCCGCAGCGTGAGATCGGCCGTGATGCGGCCGGAAATGGTGTTGGCCCGCAACCGGCGCGGGCTGCCGTCGGCCACGGTCAGGTCGCCGGAGACGCTCTTGAAGGCCAGGTCGCCGTCCATGGCGCGGCTCTCGACGGGGGCGGAGACGGTCGAAGCGCTCACGGAGCCGCTCACGCCGTCGAGCACGATCTCCCCGGACACGCTTCTGACCTGCGTCTCCTTCTCGAACCCGGCCACGACCGCGGGCGCCGAGACCACCCCGGCGTTGACCGCGCAGCCCTTGGGGACGGTGATCGTCAGCACCGTCCTGCGCCGGTCGCGCCGCAGCCAGCCGAGCACGCCGTCCCAGGTGAGGTCCTTGTAGGAGACGGTGAGCTCTCTGGCCTCCTCGTCGTACGTCACCAGCAGCGGCGAGGCGGACTCGATCTCGGCCACCTCCAGCGTGGGCGGCCCGTCGCTGGCCAGCACGTCGAGGCGGCCGGCGACGATGCGTACGTCGAGCGACGCCACATCCCCGAACGTGAGCTGCTCTGGCTCCTCGATCGTCCACTGCTGCATGCTTCCCCCGCCCTCCTGGCGACATGTTCCTCTATAAACACGATATGTCGTGATTAGTGAAAACTCAAGATGTATCGCGTTTCGCAAGGGGGTGGCGAGCGTTACTCGTCCTCGTCGTCGTCCAGGCGCGCCAGCCAGGTGGCCAGCCGCTCGATCGGGGTCTCGAACTCGGGGTTGAGATCGACGAACTCACGCAGCCGCTCGCCGAGCCAGAGCAGGCTGACCTCTTCCTCGCCCCGCCGCGAGACCAGCTCCTCGATCCCCCGATCGGTGAAGTACATCGTTTTCCCCTTCTCGCCGGGGCACCTCGCCCCGCCTGACTTTAGCCTGGTTGAAACAGCAGTGAGCCCCCGGCCAGGAGGCCGGGGGCTCACCGAAGAGAGGCTCAGCCGAAGATCTGGTGCAGGATCTCCTCGAGCTCCGTGTCGTGCGAGTTGTGCGACCCCGTCGCCGGGGAACTGTTAGGCGTGCGCGACACCCGGCGCAGCGGCCGCCCGCCCAGCATCTGCGGGTCCTCCGCCAGCTTGAGCGTCAGGTAGGGCCACGGCCCCATGTTGACCGGCTCGTCCTGGGCCCAGATCAGCTCCGCCTGGCCGCTGTAACGCGCCAGCTCGGTGGCCAATTCCTCGCCCGGGAACGGGTAGAGCCGTTCGAGCCGCACGATCGCGACGTCGTCACGGTTGTTCTTGTCGCGGTAGGCGGCCAGGTCGTAGTAGAGCCTGCCCGAGGTGAGCACGACCTTGGAGACCCTGTCCTGGGCGGCGGTGGTGTCACCGATGACGGGCTGGAAGGCCCCCGAGGTGAAGTCGACCGCCTTGGACGTGGCCGCCTTGTGCCGCAGCAGCGACTTGGGCGTGAAGACCACCAGCGGCTTGTGCCGCTCCGACTCCACCTGCCAGCGCAGCAGGTGGAAGTAGTTGGCCGGCGTGCTGGGCTGCGCGACCGTCATGTTGTCGAGCGCGCAGACCTGCAGGAACCGCTCGATGCGGGCCGAGGAGTGGTCGGGGCCCTGGCCCTCGAAACCGTGCGGCAGCAGCAGCACGACCGAGGACTTCTGGCCCCACTTCTGCTCGCCCGACGAGATGAACTCGTCGATGATCGTCTGAGCGCCGTTGACGAAGTCGCCGAACTGCGCCTCCCACGCGACCAGGGCGTCGGGCCGCACGACGCTGTAGCCGTACTCGAAGCCCAGCGCCGCGAACTCGCTGAGCAGCGAGTCGTAGACGTAGAACTTCGTGGTGCCCTGGTTGAACGTCTTGAGCGGCGTGTGGTCGGCGCCGGTCATCCGGTCCACCAGGACGGCGTGGCGCTGCGTGAACGTGCCGCGCCGGGAGTCCTGGCCGACCAGGCGCACCGGGTGGCCGTCCATGAGCAGCGAGCCGTAGGCCAGCGTCTCACCCATCGCCCAGTCGATCGCGTCCTGCTCGACCATCTGGCCACGGCGCTGCAGCACCGGCGCCAGGCGCGGGTGCGGCGTGAAGCCGTCGGGCAGGTTGAGCTGGGTGTCCACGATGCGCTTGAGCGTCTCGTGGGTGATCGCGGTCGGCGTGTCCTCGTGGGACCACTTGACGACCTCGGTGTGCGGCACCCGCATCGCACCCGCTTCGAGCGGCTTCTTCGCCGCCTCGCGGGTCTCGGTGAACGCCTGCTCCAGCTTGGCCTGGTAGTCGCGCAGCGCCTGCTCGGCCTCTTCGACCGTGATGTCGCCGCGGCCGATCAGGGCCTCGGTGTAGAGCTTGCGGGTCGAGCGCTTGGCGTCGATGAGGTCGTACATCAGCGGCTGGGTGAAGGCCGGGTTGTCGCCCTCGTTGTGACCGCGGCGGCGGTAGCAGATGAGGTCGATGACGATGTCCTTGCGGAACGCCTGGCGGTATTCGTAGGCCAGCTCGCCCACGCGGACCACGGCCTCGGGGTCGTCGCCGTTGACGTGGAAGATCGGCGCCTGGATCATCCGCGCCACGTCGGTCGCGTAGACCGAGGAGCGGGACGAGGCGGGCGAGGTCGTGAAGCCGACCTGGTTGTTGACCACCACGTGCACGGTGCCGCCGGTGCGGTAGCCGCGCAGCTGCGACAGGTTGAGCGTCTCGGCCACGACACCCTGGCCGGCGAAGGCCGCGTCACCGTGGATGAGGACGGGAAGGACCGTGAAGCCCTCCTCGCCGCGCTCCAGGAGGTCCTGCTTGGCGCGGACGACGCCCTCCAGCACCGGGTTGACCGCCTCCAGGTGGGAGGGGTTGGCCACCACGGACGCGGTGATCGTCTTGCCGCTCGGCGCGGTGAACTCGCCGGTCGCGCCGAGGTGGTATTTCACGTCGCCCGAGCCGTGCGCCGTGCGCGGGTCGATGTTGCCCTCGAACTCGCCGAAGATCTGGGCGTAGGACTTGCCCACGATGTTGGCCAGCACGTTGAGGCGGCCGCGGTGGGCCATGCCGATGACGACCTCGTCGAGGTCCTCGTCGGCGGCGTCGCTGATCACCGAGTCGAGCAGCGGGATCAGGGACTCGCCGCCCTCCAGCGAGAAGCGCTTCTGGCCGACGAACTTCGTCTGCAGGAACGTCTCGAACGCCTCGGCGGTGTTGAGCCGCGACAGGATGTTGAGCTGCTCGTCGCGCTCGGGCGACTTGTGCGGCTTCTCCACCCGCGCCTGGATCCAGGCCCGCTCCTCGGGGTTCTGGATGTGCATGTACTCGATGCCGATGGTGCGGCAGTAGGAGTCGCGCAGCACGCCCAGGATCTCGCGCAGCTTCATCAGCGGCCGGCCGCCGAAACCGCCGGTGGCGAACTCGCGCTCCAGGTCCCACAGCGTCAGGCCGTGCGACTGGATGTCGAGGTCGGGGTGCTTGCGCTGCTTGTATTCGAGCGGGTCGGTCTCGGCCATCAGGTGGCCGCGCACGCGGTAGGCGTGGATCAGCTCGATCACGCGAGCCGACTTCGCCACGTCGTCGTCGTGCGAGGCCGAGATGTCCTGGACCCAGCGGACCGGCTCGTACGGGATCCGCAGCGCCTCGAAGATCTCGTCGTAGAAGCCGTCCTCGCCGAGCAGCAACCGGTGGATCTGGCGCAGGAAGTCGCCCGACTGGGCGCCCTGAATGATCCGGTGGTCGTAGGTGCTGGTCAGCGTCATGACCTTGGAGACGGCCAGCCGCGAGAGCGTGTCCGGGGACGCGCCCTGGTATTCGGCCGGGTATTCCATCGCGCCGACGCCGATGATCGTGCCCTGACCGGGCATGAGGCGCGGCACCGAGTGCACGGTGCCGATCGTGCCGGGGTTGGTCAGCGAGATCGTGGTGCCGGAGAAGTCGTCGACGCCGAGCTTGCCCGCCCGCGCCTTGCGCACGACCTCCTCATAGGCGATCCAGAACTGCCGGAAGTCCATCTCCTCGGCGCCCTTGATGGAGGGCACGAGCAGCTGGCGCTCGCCGTTGCTCTTCTGGACGTCGATCGCCAGGCCGAAGCCCACGTGCTCGGGCTTGACCAGGGTCGGCTTGCCGTCGACCTCGGTGAAGGAGTAGTTCATCTCCGGCATCGCCCGCAGCGCCTTGACGATCGCGAAACCGATCAGGTGCGTGAAGGAGATCTTGCCGCCACGGCCCCGCTTGAGGTGATTGTTGATCACGATGCGGTTGTCGATGAGCAGCTTGGCCGGAATGGCCCGGACACTGGTCGCCGTCGGCACGGTCAGCGACAGGTCCATGTTGGCGGCCGTACGGGCCGCCGCGCCACGCAGCTTGACCTCTTCGGCGCCCTTGGGCACCGGCGTGGCCGGCTGCTTCGGCTTCTCGGCCGCGGGCGGCGCCTTTGGCGGCGCCTGCGGGGGTGCAGGGGGGGCGGTCACAGTGCCGTTCGCCGCCTCCCTGACCGGGGCCCGGCCCGGTCCGTAGTCAGGGTTGTAGTCAGCGAAGAAGTTCCACCAGGCCTTGTCGACAGACTCGGGATCTTGGAGGTACTTCTGGTACAGCTCGTCGACAAGCCACTCGTTCTGACCAAAGCTTGCCAGCGGGTTTGTCCGCGACGACTCAGACGACACGGCGGAAATCGCCCTCTTCCGCAGATCGGCGTTGATGTTAGAGAACCTGTCCAAGGCTACTCGCCCGGACTGGCAGCGCGCGCCGAAGGGCACGTGCCGCCTCGCACGATCCTCTCAGGAGCGCGCAAAGAGGTCACGCCCCCCTCGTCAATCCGGGTGGTGCAGCAATTATTACGCTTTGGTATCAACACTGCCGGAGCAGGTTTATTTCCCGCCGGACACCAGGCGACTGGCGATCCGCACCTCAGGGGA
The DNA here is from genome assembly GCF_900108335.1 of Nonomuraea solani. GTDB lineage: Bacteria > Actinomycetota > Actinomycetes > Streptosporangiales > Streptosporangiaceae > Nonomuraea > Nonomuraea solani. The sequence goes on along the minus strand of NZ_FNVT01000008.1, from coordinate 444,827 downwards.
CAACTCGGACAGGAGGTCGGCCAGCTCCTCGCCCGCCTGCTTCAGCTCCTCCAGCGACATCGGCTCCAGCCGCTCCAGAAGGAAGATCGCGTTGGTGGTCTCCTCGGTGAGGCGGGTGCGCACGACCTGGCGCCAGTTCCACCTGCGACAGGTGACGCCGACGTCGTCGCGCCAGATCACCTCGCCGGGCTCCGGCTGCCCGAGCGCCTCCTCCGACGGCTCGTCGCCGGCGGCCCTGACCAGCCGCGCGGGGCCGACGTAGCGGTCGAGGTCCTCGCCGCCGATGGGCAGCGCGTGCTTGACGCTGATCGAGTTGTACGCGTCCACCACCTGATTGATCTCCGGCAGCGGCATCCGCCGGGTGAGGGCGTCGACCGACGGCCTGGTGCGCTGCGGTTTGGCCCCGAACGCCTTGTACGCCTCCTTCCAGGCGTCGATCTTGTCCCCCTGGATCTCCTGCGCCGAGGCCTCGGCCAGCCACACGCGGGACCGGTCGTCCGTGGGCCCGTTGCGCAGGCCGTGGGCGGTCATGATCAGCACCGCGAAGTCGGGTCGCAGCGCGAAGACGGCGTCGTCCACCGAGATGTCGTCAAGCATTCCCCCAGTCTATTGAGGACCAATCCGCAAAATTCCCTTTGCAAAATTGCCTTTGCGGTCTACCGTGAGCAACATGGAGGAATACCGGATCGGCGATCCGCAGGTGCTCAAGGTGGTCGCCCACCCGCTGCGGGTCCGGCTGCTCGGCCTGCTGCGCACCGACGGCCCCGCGACCGCCAGCGAGCTGGGCAGGAAGGTGGGCGAGAGCTCCGGCTCGACCAGCTACCACCTGCGCATCCTGTTCAAGTACGGCTTCGTCGAGGAGGACTCCGAGCAGCGTGACGGCCGCGAACGCCGCTGGCGCTCCCGCTACCGCTACACCTCGTGGGACGCCGGCAAGCTGTCCGGCACCGGCGAGGGACGTGAGGCCGTCAAGATCATGCACCTGCGCCAGGCCGAGATGGTGGGCCGGGTGCTAGAGGAGTTCGACCTCGCCGACTGGCCGCGTGAGTGGGTGGAGGTCGCGGGGATGAGCGACGACCTGCTCGTGCTGCCGCCGGCCGCGCTGAAGGAGTTCGAGGAGCGGGCCGGGGAGCTGCTGCGCGACCTCGCCGCCCGCTACGCCGATCATCCCGACGCCAGGAAGGTGCACCTCTGGTACGGCGCCGTCCCGCGTTCACGGACGGAGGACTCATGACCGCGCGCTCCGCGTTACGGCGCTACATGCTCGTCAGCTTCCTGACCTGGCTGCCACCCGGCCTCATGATGGCCGCCATGGTCCTGTTGATGGCCGGGCGAGGTCTCGGCCTGGGTCAGATCGGCCTGGCGGTGACCGTGTTCTCGATCGTGACCATCGGCCTGGAGCTGCCCACCGGCGGGCTGGCCGACGTCGTGGGGCGGCGCGTGGTGCTGGCGGCCTCGGCCGCGTTCACCGTGGCGGGGCTCGTGCTGATGAGCGTGTCCACGACGTTCGCGATGTTCCTGATGAGCGGGATCCTGAAGGGCGTGGCCAGGGCACTGTCCAGCGGCCCGGCCGCCTCCTGGTACGTCGACACGCTCCACGACCTGGAGGGCCCCGGCGCCGACCTCAAGCCGGGCCTGGCCAGGGGCGGCGCGATGGAGTCCGTGGCCCTGTGCGGCGGCGTGCTGGCGGGCGGCGCCCTGCCGCTCCTGGTGTCGCCCTCGCTGATCTTCCCGCTGGCGGCGCCGCCCCTGGCGGGCGCGGTGGCGGCGGCGGTCCTGCTGGTCGTGGTGGTGTTCGCGCTGCCGGAGCCGCGGCACGCCCATCGCTCGCTGGCGAGCGTGCTGCGCGAGGTGCCGGCGACGGTGGCCGCGGGTGTGCGGCTGGCCACGGGCGGCGCCACGCTGCGCCGGCTCATGGCGGCCGCGGCGGCGTCGGGCGTGGTCCTGATCAGCATCGAGCTGCTCACCCCCGGCCGGCTGGCCGAGCTGGCGGGCACGGCCGAGCGCGGCAGCCTGGCCTACGCCGTGGTCGCGGCGCTGGGGTTCGCCGGCAGCGCGACCGGAAGCGCGCTCGCGCCCCGTGTGGCGCGTCTGGCCGGCGGCTCGGCCAGGGGAGCGATCGCGGGCACCGTGCTGACCGCGCTCTCCGTCGGGATGCTGGCCGCGACGTCGGAGCTGAACGGCCCGGCCGGGCTGGTGAGCGCCGGTCTGGCCTACGTCCTGCTGTTCGTCGGCGGCGCGGTGACGGGGCTGCTGTGCCTGGAGATGACCCACAAGGCGGTCACCGCCGCCGAGCGCACGACCGTCACCTCGACGAGCTCGCTCTCCCTGCAGGCCGGCGGGATCGTGGCCAACCTGACCCTCGGCACCCTGGCCGGCCAGGCGGGCCTTGCCGCCGCCTGGACGATCGCGGCCGTGGTGATGCTGTCGTCGGCCCTGCTGTTCGTGCGGATGCCTACAGGCTCCAGTCGAGCTCAGGTCCTACCGGCACGATCCGGCTCGGGTTGATGTTGGTCTGGGTGAGGTAGTAATGGCGCTTGATCTGGTCGAAGTCGGTGGTCTCGCGGAAGGCCGGGATGGCATAGAGACGGCGCGCGTACGCCCACAGGGCCGGATGGTCCGTGAGCCGCCGTACCGAACACTTGAAGTGCGCGTAGTAGACCGCGTCGAACCTGGCCAGGGTCGTGTAGAGGCGCACGTCACTGTCGGTGAGCGTGTCGAAGAGGAACTCCGACTCGGCCAGCCGCACCTCCAGGAGGCCGAGGGTGGTGAAGACGCGCGCCACCGCCTCCTCGTACACCTGCTGGTCGCGGGAGAAGCCCGCCTCGTAGACCGCGTTGTTGAGGCCGTGGTAGAGGCGGTCGTTCATGATGTCGATGTCGGGGCGCAGGCGTTCCGGATAGAGGTTGGGTGAGGTGCCCCACGACGTCTCCAGATCGAGGGTGATCCGGGGGAAGTCGTTGGTGACGATCCGTTCGTCCCTGGTGTCCCACACGCACGGCACGGTGTAGCGGCCCGTGTAGCCGGGGTCGGTCGCGTGGTAGAGCTCCGACAGGTATTCGGGGTCGCCGCCGGGGATCCGCCAGCCCTTCTCGTCGCGAATCGGGTCGACGATCGTGACGTCCAGCAGGTCTTCCAGGCCGAGGAGCGCCCGGACGATCAGTACGCGCTGTGCCCAAGGGCAGGCGTAGGAGGCGTAGACCCGGTAGCGGCCGGGTTCGGGAGGGCCGAGCCGCTCCGTGAAACGGTTCGGCTGGCGGACGAAGCGGCCATCGTCTGAGATCTCACGTCTCAGCTTCATGACCCCTAGTAGAACACGATTCTAGCCCGGAACTATATTCGGGTACGTGAACTTCGCAGTGACCCCGGCCAACGTGGCGCAGCGGGAGGCGTGGACCGGCGGAACGATCCCGGACGTCGAACGCGTACGCCCAGGGCTGTGGTCGATCCCGGTGCCCATCCCGATCAACCCCCTCCGTTACGTCCTCGTCTACGCCCTCGAACTCCCCGGCGGCGTGGCGATCATCGACGCCGGCTGGAACACCGACGAGGCGTACGACGCCCTCGTCGCCGGCCTGGGCGTGGCCGGGTACACGATCACCGACGTCAAGGGCGTCCTCGTCACCCACATCCACCCCGACCACTACGGCCTGGCCGGCCGCATCCGCGAGATGTCGGGCGCCTGGATCGCGCTGCACCCCGCCGACGCGCGCCTGGTCCGCGAGCGCTACGACGACGCGGCCATCGACTCCCTGATCGAACGGGAGCGCGCGCTGCTGCGCCGCTGCGGCGTCCCGCCGCTGACGCTGGACGAGCTGGCCGGGGCCTCGATGATGATCCGGCACATGGTCTCGATGGCCAAGCCCGACCTGCTGGTCGAGGACGGCGACGAGCTCGACCTGCCCGGCTGGGACCTGCGCGCGATCTGGACTCCCGGCCACTCGCCGGGGCACCTGTGCTTCGTCTCGCCCTCGCGCAAGGTGCTGTTCTCCGGCGACCACGTGCTGGCCAAGATCACGCCCATCGTGGCCGTGCACCCGCAGTCGGGGCCGAACCCGCTGGCCGACTACCTCGACTCGCTGGCCGCCGTACGCGGGCTGGAGGTGGAGGAGGTGCTGCCCGCGCACGAGTACCGGTTCCTGGAGCTGGCCGGGCGGGTGGATCGCGTGCTGGCCCACCACGACGAGCGGCTGGCGGAGATCGAGCAGGTCGTGGGCGCCGCCGACGGGGTCGACTGCTGGGCCGTGGCCACCCGGCTCACCTGGTCGCGGCCGTGGGAGAAGATCCAGCCGTTCATGCGGCGCTCGGCCAACAACGAGACGCTGGCGCACCTGGTCTGGCTGGAGGCCAAGGGACGGGTGCGCCGGGTCGTCGGCGAGCCCGACCTCTGGTACCCCGCCTGAGTTATCGTTGCCTCACTAGAATGTTGTTCTCCTTCGTGGGAGGTTCGATGCTTCGGTTCGATGACAGGGTCGCGATCATCACGGGGGCGGGGCACGGCCTCGGCAGGTCGCACGCGCTGCTGCTGGCCGAGCGGGGCGCCAAGGTCGTCGTCAACGACCTCGGGGGTGCGCTCGACGGCTCGGGCGCCTCGGCGGGGCCCGCCGCCGAGGTGGCCGACCTCATCACGAAGAACGGCGGCCAGGCCATCGCCAACGCCGACAACGTCGCCACGCCCGAGGGCGCCAGGGCCATCGTGCGGGCCGCCGCCGACGCGTTCGGCCGGGTGGACATCGTCGTCAACAACGCCGGCATCCTGCGGGACAAGTCGTTCGGCAAGATGACGGCGGAGGACTTCGACGGGGTGCTGGCGGTGCACGTACGCGGCTCCTACCTGGTCAGCCAGGCCGCCTACCCGTTCATGAAGGAGGCCGGCTACGGGCGCATCGTCAACACCTCCAGCCCGGCGGGCCTGTTCGGCAACTTCGGCCAGGCCAACTACTCCACCGCCAAGATGGGCCTCGTGGGCCTGACCAAGACGCTCGGCATCGAGGGGGCCCGCAACGGCATCAAGGCCAACGCCATCGCGCCCATCGCCTGGACCCGGATGACGGAGGCGCTGCTGCCGGCGGAGTTCGAGGCCAAGTTCACGCCGGAGCGGGTAAGCGCGCTGGTGGCCTACCTCGGGCACGAGTCGTGCGAGGCCAGCGGCGAGGTCTTCACCGTCGGGGGCGGGCGGGTGGCGCGGGTGTTCGTGGCGGAGGGGCCGGGCTGGAAGACCGACGACCTCACGCCCGAGGCGATCGCCGACAACTGGGAGACGGTGATGGCCGAGCAGCCTTACGTGCTGACGGCGTCCGACTCGATGAAGGCGATGCTCTAAGGCTTTTCGCTCCCACCGCCGGGCACACCACCTCGGCGGTGGGGACCTTCCTGTCCAGCAGGTACGCCTCCACCGCCTGATTGACGCAGCGCACGCCCGATCCGTACGCGGTGTGCGACCCGCCCTCGTACGTCACCAGGGCGGAGCCGGGAAAGCCGGACCGGAGCTGCGTGACCGCCACGTAGGGGACCACGGTGTCGCCGGTCGTGCCCACGATCATGATCGGCGAGGGCGGCCTGCGCGGACCGCTCAGCCACAGATCACCGGCGACCGTGTCCCAGCCCTGGCATTGGAGCTCGTTCCACGCCGCCCAGTTGCCGAAGATCGGCGCCTTCTTGCGGACCACCCTCGCCTGCGCCTCGACGAGCTCCGGCGTCGGCCGCGATGAGGTGTCGTTGCAGGTGATCGCTCTATAGGCGTCCCAGGAGAAGGCCCCGGACCGCTCGAGCGCCATGGCCGCCGCGTAGAGAGCCCGGCCGTCGCGGGCGAAAGCACCACCCGTGTGAGGGGAGAGCGGGGGCTGGCCCCACCACAGCAGAACGGAGACGATCGGGGTCGGCAGGACGACCAGGAGAGCACGACGGATCAAGGCAGGTTCCCCAGGCCGCAACAAGCACCGAAATGTGCCGAAATCTAAGCACAAACCGGTCTTTGTTCGATCTTCGGCGGAAGTTGGGCGAGTTTGGTCGATTCCCGCTCTTGATTTGCCGCATCGGTGATCTTACTGTTTCGACATGACCCCCCAGCCGGGCTCGGCCGGCGACGTGCTGACGCTGATCAGCGCGGGCTCGGCGACGACCCGTTCCGATCTGGCGAGGCTCACGGGCCTGGCCAGGTCCACGATCTCCCAGCGCGTCGACGCGCTGATCGAACGTGGCCTGGTCGAGGAGACCGAGAGCGGCGAGTCCACCGGTGGCCGGCCACCACGGCAGTTGCGCCTGCACACCGAGGACCACGCCTTCGCCGGCGTCGATCTGGGTGCCACGCACTGCCGGGTCGCCCTGATGGACATCTCCGGCAACGTGCTGGCCGAGTGCGAGGACGGGCTGCTGATCGGCGAGGGGCCCGAACAGGTGCTCGCGCACGTCAGCCAGCGGCTCGACCACCTGCTCGACCAGGTGGGACGGCCCCGGGTGGCGCTGCGCGCGGTGGGGATCGGGGTGCCGGGCCCGGTGGAGTTCGCCACCGGACGGCCGAACAATCCGCCGATCATGCCGGGCTGGAACGACTACCCCATCCCCGAATACTTCGGCGGCGGGGTCGAGGTCCTGGTCGACAACGACGTCAACGTCATGGCGCTGGGGGAGCACCGCAACGCCTTCCCCGGCACCAGCCACCTGCTGTTCGTCAAGGTCGGCACCGGCATCGGCTGCGGGATCATGGCCGAGGGCAAACTGCACAGGGGCGCCCAGGGTTCGGCCGGCGACATCGGGCACATCCGGGTCAGCGGCCACGAGGACGCCGGCTGCCGGTGTGGCAACAGCGCCTGCCTGGAGGCCGTGGCCGGCGGGGCCGCGATCGCGCGCCGGCTGACCGAGCTGGGCCTCGCGGCCGAGTCGGGGGCCGACGTCGTGGCGCTCGTACAGTCGGGCAACACCCAGGCGCTGCGGCTGGTCAGAGAGGCCGGCCGGCTCATCGGAGAGGTGCTGGCGAGCCTGGTCAACTTCTTCAACCCCGAGGTCATCGTCATCGGCGGCGCGTTGTCGCGGGTGCACGAACATCTGCTGGCCGGCATCAGGGAGACGGTCTACCGCCGGTCGCTGCCGCTGGCCACGCACCATCTGTCGATCACGCGGAGCCGTACCGGCATCAACGCGGCCGCGCTCGGCGCGGGGATCCTCGCGATCGAGCACTATCTGTCACCCGACAACATCAACCGCATCGTCAACGCCTGAAAGGGACTCCCGATGCTGGTCATGAAGGGCATCGTCAAGCAGTTCCCCGGCGTGCGCGCGCTCGACGGGGTCGATCTGGACGTACGGGCCGGCGAGGTGCACTGCCTGCTCGGCCAGAACGGCGCCGGCAAGTCCACCCTGATCAAGGTGCTGGCCGGAGTCCACCAACCGGACGAGGGCACGATCGTCTTCAACGAGACGGAAGTACGCCCGAACAGCCCCATCGACGCCATCAAGCTGGGTTTCGCCACCATCTACCAGGAACTGGACCTGGTCGACGGGCTCAGCGTGGCCGAGAACATCTTTCTCGGCCACGAGCACGCCCGCTTCGGCTTCGTCAACAGGGCGGCCGCCCGGCGCGCCGCCCGGGAGGTGCTGGAGCGCCTCGGTCACGGCGAGATCCGTCCGTCGATCGAGGTCGGACGGCTGTCGCCGGCCGCCAAGCAGGTGGTCTCGATGGCCCGCGCGCTCTCCCACGACGCGCGCCTGATCATCATGGACGAGCCGTCTGCCGCCCTCGCCCACGACGAGGTCGCCAACCTCTTCCGCATCATCCGCGAGCTCACCGCCCAGGGCGTGGCCGTCGTCTACATCTCGCATCGCCTGGAGGAGATCCGCGAGATCGGCGACCGCGTCACCGTACTGAAGGACGGCCGCACGGTCGCGGTCGGCCTGCCCGCCCGCGACACCCCCACCACCCAGATCGTCTCCCTCATGACCGGCAGGAACGTCGAGTACGTGTTCCCGCCCCGTGGCGGGCGCACGCTGGGCGAGGAGGTGCTCCGCGTCGAGGGGCTGAGCGCCAAGGGGGTCTTCGCCGACGTCTCGTTCTCCGTGCGGGCGGGCGAGATCGTGGGCCTGGCCGGCCTCGTCGGCTCGGGCCGCTCGGAGATCCTCGAAGCCGTGTACGGCGCCCGCCCGGCCACCGGCCGCGTCCTGCTCGACGGCAAGCCGGTACGCCGTGGCGTCGTCAGCACCGTCAGGCGCGGCATGGGCCTGGCCCCCGAGGAGCGCAAGGCCCAGGCCCTGCTCCTCGACCAGAGCATCACGGCCAACATCACGCTGGGCAGCCTGCCGGAGTTCGCCAGGTTCGGCTGGATCGACCGCAAGCGCGAACGCGACGAGGCCAGGCGGCTGTCGGAAATGCTGGACATCCGGCCACCCGACACCGAACGTCCGATCAGAAACCTTTCCGGGGGCAACCAGCAGAAGGCCGTCCTCGCCCGCTGGCTGCTCGGCAGCCGCAAGCTGCTCCTGCTCGACGAGCCCACCCGAGGGGTGGACGTCGGCGCCAGGGCCGAGCTCTACGCCGTGATCCACGACCTGGCCGAGCAGGGCATCGGCGTGCTGCTGGTCTCCAGCGAGGTGCCGGAGGTGCTCGGCCTGGCCGACCGGGTGCTGGTGCTGCGCGAGGGATCGGTCATTCACGAGGGCGACGCCACCGAGCTGGACGAGCACCGCGTACTCGACATGATCATGAATGGGAGGGCGGCGTGATGAGCGAGCCCACAACGGACCGGGCCGCGGGGAAGGCGGCCGCCCCGGCGCTGCCCGCGTTCCGAGGGGTCAGCGAGATGCGACATCTCGGGCTCCTCGGAGCGCTGGCGCTGCTGATCGTCGTCGGCCTGGTCACCCGTCCGGAGAACTTCGCCACCGCCTCCAACCTGGTCAGCATCCTGTCCCTGGCCGCCACCATCGGCGTGATCACGGTCGGGGCCACGTTCGTGATCATCGGCGGCGGCATCGACCTGTCGGTGGGCGCCGTCATGGCGCTGGCCTCGGTCTGGGCGACGACGCTGGCCACACAGTCGTACGGGCCGGTGGTGATGGTGATCTGCGCGATCCTCGTCGGCACCGGGGCGGGGCTGGTCAACGGGTTACTGATCTCGTACGGGCGGCTGGTGCCGTTCATCGCCACCCTGGCCATGCTCGTCGCCGCCCGCGGGCTGGCGCAGCGCATGTCCGACCGCAAGACGCAGCTCATCCAGAGCGAGAACTCCTCCCTCGTCGAGCTGTCCACCACGCGCCTGCTCGGCGTCCCGCTGCTGGTCTACATCTTCGCGCTGGTCGTGGTGCTCGGCTGGATCGTGCTCAACCGCACGACGTTCGGGCGGCGCACGTACGCGGTCGGCGGCAACCCCGAGGCGGCCCGGCTGGCCGGCATCGACGTACGCAAGCACACGATGCTGCTCTACGCGCTGTCGGGGCTGTGCTGCGGCATCGCGGCCGTCCTGATCATGGCCCGCACCACGACCGGTTCGTCCACCCACGGCGACCTGTACGAACTCGACGCCATCGCCGCCGTGATCATCGGCGGCACGCTCCTCACCGGGGGGCGTGGCACGATCGTGGGCTCGATCCTGGGCCTGCTGATCTTCACCCTCATCACCAACCTCTTCATTCTCAACGGGCTCAACACCAGCGACCAGCTGATCGCCAAGGGCCTGATCATCGTCGTCGCCGTCCTTCTCCAGCGGCGGAACCTGAAGGAGAGAGCACCATGAGTGACAACGTCGCGCGCAGGGGATTCCTCGTCGGCGGGGCCGTACTCTTAGCGGCTGGCTGCACCAGCAACGAGCCGGCGGCCGCACCGACGTCCGCGGCCGCGGCGCCCGCTCCGGCGCCCAGCGGCAACGACCAGCCGGGCACGAAGGTCGTGATCGGCTTCTCGGCGCCGGCCGCCGACCACGGCTGGATCGCGGCCATTGCCAAGAACGCCGAAAGCGCCGCGAAGCAGTACACCGACGTCGATTTCAAGCCCGTGGAGCCCACGAACGACATCAACCAGCAGATCTCCGCGGTCGAGTCGCTGATCGCGGCCAAGGTGAACGCGCTGGTCATCCTGCCCAACGACGGTCAGCAGCTCAACCAGGTCGCGCTGCAGGCCACCCAGGCGGGGATCCCGGTCATCAACCTCGACCGCATCTTCCCCGACAAGCTGGCGTACCGGACCTGGATCGGCGGCGACAACTACGGCATGGGCGTGGCCGCCGGCCACTACATCGGCAAGCAGCTCAAGGACAAGGACGTGTCGAACCCGGTGATCGTCGAGATCCAGGGCATCGCCACGCTGCCGCTGACACAGGACCGCAGCAAGGGCTTCGCCGACGCGCTGAAGACGTACGGATTCAGCGTGACGGCCAAGCAGGACGCCAAGTTCACCGTCGAGACCGGCAACCAGGTGGCCACGTCGCTGCTCCAGGCACACAAGAAGATCGACGCGCTCTGGAACCACGACGACGACCAGGGCGTCGGCGTGCTGGCCGCGATCAAGGAGGCCAGCAGGACCGAGTTCATCATGGTCGGCGGGGCCGGTTCGCTGAACGCGATGAAGGAGATCCAGTCCGGCTCCTCGGTGTTGAAGGCCACGGTCACCTACAGCCCGACCATGGCCTCCTCGGCGATCAAGCTCGCGCGTCTGATAGCACAGGGGAAGGGCATGAGCGATCTGGTGGAAAACCAGGTTCCCCAGTCGATCACGCTCGCGTCCGAGACCATTACCAAGGACAACGTCGAGAAGTACCTGGCGCTCGGCTTCGAATCCTGATCCTGATCGGGGGTTGCATGTCAGACAGAACCACCATCGGCGTGGGCATGGTCGGCTACGCCTTCATGGGCCGTGTCCACTCCCAAGCCTGGCGGAGCGTGGGGGCCTTCTTCGACCTGCCGGTGACACCGCGGATGGCGGTGCTCTCCGGCAGGTCGAAGGAGCGTACCGAAGCCGCCGCCGCGCAGCTCGGCTGGGCCGATATCGAGACGGACTGGAGAGAGCTGGTCAAGCGTGACGACGTGCAGATCGTCGACATCTGCACGCCTGGCGACTCCCACGCCGAGATCGCCATCGCCGCGCTGCAGGCCGGCAAACATGTGCTCTGCGAGAAACCGCTGGCCAACACCGTCGCCGAGGCTCAGGCCATGGTGGCGGCCGCGGCGGCGGCGCCGGGCAAGAGCATGGTGGCCTTCAACTACCGGCGGGTGCCCGCGATTGCGCTCGCCCGCCGGTACGTCGAAGAGGGACGACTCGGTGAGATCCGGCACGTACGCGCGCAGTACCTGCAGGACTGGATCGTCGACCCCGAGTTCCCGCTGGTCTGGCGGCTGCAGAAGGACAAGGCCGGAGCCGGCGCGCTCGGCGACATCGGCTCGCACATCGTGGACGCCGCCCAGTTCGTCACCGGGCAGAACGTGGTGGGCGTCTCGGCGCTGACCGAGACGTTCATCAAGGAACGTCCGCTGGCGTCCGAGTCGGCCGGCCTGGGCGCGACCGCGTCCGCCGAGAAGGGCACCGTCACCGTCGACGACGCGGCGCTGTTCATCGGCCGGCTGTCGGGCGGCGCGGTGGCCTCGTTCGAGGCCACCCGGTTCGCCAACGGGCGCAAGAACGCGATGCGCATCGAGATCAACGGCTCGCTCGGCAGCCTGGCGTTCGACTTCGAGGCCATGAACGAACTGTGGTTCAGCGCCAACGGCGGCGGATTCGAGCGGATCCTGGTCACCGAACCCGACCACCCGTACGTCGGCGCCTGGTGGCCACCCGGCCACGGTCTCGGCTACGAGCACACCTTCACCCACGAGATCAGGGACTTCCTGGAAGCGGTCGCCACCGGAGCCGACCCCACGCCGTCGTTCGCCGACGGGCTGCGCGTGCAGCGGGTGCTGGAGGCGGTCGAGCGCAGCGCGGCTGAGGGCAGCCGCTACACGAACGTGGAGGACTGATGCGACCGGTCACGCTGTTCACGGGACAGTGGGCGGACCTGCCCTTCGAGGAGGTCTGCCGGCTGGCGGCCGAATGGGGCTACGACGGCCTGGAGATCGCCTGCTCGGGCGACCACTTCGACGTCGCCCAGGCGGTGGCGGATCCGTCCTACGTGGATCAGAAGCGCGCCCAGCTCGACAAACACGGCCTGAAGGTGTGGACCATCTCCAACCACCTCGTCGGCCAGGCGGTCTGTGACCACCCGATCGACGAGCGCCACAAGGCCATCCTCCCGGCCCGCATCTGGGGCTCGGGCGACCCCGAGTCGGTACGCCAGGCGGCCGCCGAGGACATGAAGAACACCGCCCGCGCCGCGGCCCTGCTGGGCGTGGACACCGTGGTGGGCTTCACGGGCTCGTCGATCTGGCACACGGTGGCCATGTTCCCGCCGGTGCCCGCCTCGATGGTGGAGGCCGGCTACCAGGACTTCGCGGACCGGTGGAACCCGATCCTCGACGTCTTCGACGAGGTCGGCGTCCGCTTCGCCCACGAGATCCACCCGAGCGAGATCGCCTACGACTACCACACGACCGTGCGCACCCTGGAGGCCATCGGCCACCGGCCCGCGTTCGGCCTCAACTGGGACCCGTCCCACATGGTCTGGCAGGACCTGGACCCGGTGGCGTTCATCCTGGACTTCAAGGACCGCATCTACCACGTCGACTGCAAGGACACCCGCGTCCGCGTCGGCGACGGCCGCAAGGGCCGCCTGTCGTCGCACCTGCCGTGGGCGGACATGCGGCGGGGCTGGGACTTCGTCTCGACCGGGCGCGGCGACGTGCCCTGGGAAGACTGCTTCCGGGCGCTGAACTCGATCGGGTACGAAGGTCCGATCTCGATCGAGTGGGAGGACGCGGGCATGGACCGCCTCGACGGGGCCAAGGAGGCCCTGGGCTACATCCGCAAGCTCAACTCCATCACCCCACCCACCACCGCCTTCGACGCCGCCTTCTCCACCACGTAGCGGGGCCTGCACGCAGGGCCTTCCATCGATCAGCGCTTCGCGCACGAAGTTCCAGACAGCGCCTCCCAGGGGGCTCCGCCCCCCTCGCCCCCCCGAAGGGCGAGGTCCTCGCGACGGGGGGCGCTGGCGCGCCTATGAGCCTCGGGCCGCGTCCTGTGGGGGCCCGCCCCCGGCGATCGCGCACCCCGATGTGGGCCGGCGGGCGAAAAGCCGTCCAAAGACCTTTGGGAGTGTCGATTCGACGCCACGAGCCGGACTTCGAGGGGCCTCCCGGCATCCTGTGACCGGGGGCCGGACCGGCTGAGGGCGCCCCGTGAGCCCCCGCCGGACCGTGAGCGGCCTCGATCGGGCCTGGCCGTCACGTCGTCGCGCGGGACGAGGCCGACGTGATCGTGGCGCGCTGGATCGGGTCGTGCTGCGGGGTCAGTCGTCGAAGTGGTCCCATTCGTCCCACAGGTACCACTGCAGTTCGTGGTCCCACGGCTCCCAGTAGATCTCGTCGTAGGGCTCCCAGTCGCCGGGGTCGTGCAGGGCCGCGGTGGGTGTGGTGGTCTCCGCCAGGGCCGGGGCGGTGAACAGGGCCGTGGCCCCCAGGGCGAGCAGGGGTATGAGTCGGCGCACCTGCGTGTTCCTTTCCGTGAGGTGATCGCTACTAGCTGTAGCAGAGCGGGAAGGCGCCGGAGGTGGTGCCGCGCCGGGTCGGCGGCGGGTTCGGGTGGCCAGGATGACCAGGGCGAATGCGGTGAGGGCGGTGAGCGTCCGCAGGGTGTGGAAGGTCTCCCAACGCCGCAGGATGTCCTCGTACCCGGCCGTGGGGGTGGTGGTGGCCCAGCGCCGGATGTGGGCGTGCAGAGGGATGTTGCCGAAGACCGTGATCAGGAGTGTGGCCAGGGCCGACGAGGCCGCTCCGGCGGCCAGGCGGCGGGGCGTTCCGCCGGAGGTGAGGGCCAGGGCGATCGTGGACAGGATGGCCAGGGCCATCGCCGTCTGCATGACCGGCTCGTTGACCCGCATCATCGCCGTGTGGAACGTCAGGCGCACTTCGAGCGGCACGACGCCGAAGGTCGGGACGACGTTCGCCGCGCCGTACCCGAACGCGCCCGCGAGCAGCCCGGTGACCAGCGTCGCGAAGGCATGGAGAGAGGCGGGTGGCTTCCGAGTGGCTTTCATGAACTGAGATGGTCTCCCGCGCGGGGGGTCCCGGTCGTCATGTGAGGGAAGACATCTGCGCCTACGCCCCTGGGAGGTGTCTAAGACGAGCCTGCTCTCAACCGCCCCGGAAGAGGGATGTCACGGGCGGGCGCCCAAGGCGCGGAAGTAGTCGTTCACGGGTGTGAAGTCGACGCTGTCTCCGCGAAAGCCGACGTACTTGTCCGGGCGGATCAGGTACAGGCTGGGGCGGCGCACGCCGTAGCGGTTGTGCGCCTCGCTGCGCAGGTCGGCGAAGACCCCGTCCATAGGGTCGTGCGGCAGGTGGCCGCGGGTGATGACATGGACCTCGCCGTGCCCGGCCATCGCCTCGTGCGCGGAGGCCCGCCAGGCGGCCAGGGTGGCCGAGTCCGTCGTGTCCGCCGCGAACAGGACGAGATGGTGGCCCGGTGTCCGGAGGATGTGCCGGAGCGCCACCGGTCCCTCACGGGTCTCCATGTAGGCGTCCCGTACCAGCTCGCCGGCCTCCGGTCCGGCGCAGGCGACGTCGCTCCATGCCCTGGCTTGTGATTCGTGCCAGCGTTCGAAGACGAGGTCACTGTCGCGGTAATGGACGAGGTGCTCGCCGAAGGCGTTCGACAGCCGCTGCTGTACGGGATTGAGCCGGCCGAACAGGCGCAGCGCGTGCCGTCTGACTCTGCGGGCGACCAGCGTGCTGCCGGTGGCGGCCTTCGTGGTGGCCGAGGTCGCCTCGACCACGGATTTGACCACAGGCCATCGTTCGGCCTCATAACTGTCCAGGAGGGACTCCTCGGCACGCCCGGTGGCGACGAGCGCGAGTTTCCAGCCCAGGTTGTAGGCGTCCTGCATGCCCGTGTTCATGCCCTGGCCGCCCACCGGGCTGTGACTGTGCGCGGCGTCGCCGGCCAGGAGGACCCGGCCTTGCCGAAGGCGGTCGGCCAGGCTCTCACGGGCCACGAACGACGAACTCCACTGCAGATCGCGTACGTGAGAGTCCAGAGGGGTGCGTTCGGCGACGTAGGCGGCGAAGTCGTCCAGCCCTGGAGTCCGTGGCGGCCGGTCGTCCGGCGTGCTGGCCAGGATACGCCAGTAGCCCCCGACCATGGGGAAGACGGCCACGAGGCCGGACTTGCCGAAATAGACGTGGAAGCGGTCGCGCGTGAGCGGCCAGTCCGCGACGACGTCGCCCAGGATGAACCCTCGCTTGAGGTCGGTTCTCTTGCGGGTGATTCCCGCCGTCTCGCGTACGGTGCTATGGGCGCCGTCGGCGCCGATCAGCCAGCGGGTCTCGCACCGTTCGCCGTGTCCGTCCTCGTGGCCGAGTTCCACGCTGACGCTGTGCTCGCCGGCCTGCTGCCCGACCAGGCGGGTGCCCCATTCGATGGTTACTCCGAGTTCCTCGGCGCGCTCGCGCAGCAGCGCGACCGTCTGCCATTGCGGGATGCACAGGTCCAGCGGGAACGGGGAGTCAACGGCCGTCACGTCCATCTCGGCCAGGGCCGTGGTGCCTTGGTAGAAGTTCAGCGTGTGAAGGGCGACGCCTCGTTCGATGGCGGCTTGGGCCAGTCCGAGATCGTCCAGCATTTCCAGCGATCTCGCCACGATCGACACCGCTCGGCTCTCCCGGTGGTCGGCGCGCCCGGCGTCGATGATGCGGGGGATCACTCCCCGCCGTGCCAGGTCGATGGCCAGCACCAGGCCGGTCGGCCCCGCGCCGACGATGAGAATGTCCGCTTTCGTCGTCACAAGCTCTCCTATTTAGAACGAATGATCGTTCTCTTTAGAAGAGCACAGGTGGCCCGCGGCCGTCAAGAGCGAATGTTCGTTCTCTATTGGGTGGCTTGCGCGGGCGCCGACATCAGGGCTCGCATGCCGTTCCTGAAGGCCGTCGAATCCGCGTGGCCGTATACCGCGCGGCGCACCAGGAACCCGTCGACCAGGGCCATCAGGACATCGGCCACGTGCTCGGCGGGGACGTCGGCGGGAAGCAGCCCGCGCTGCTGATGCCGCGCCACGAGGCCACCGACCACGCCGCGGGCCTCCGCCATGACCTCCTTCAGTTTCGTGCGCAGCGACGGCGATCGCAGCGCCTCCGCCCAGACCTGGACCAGGAACTGGGCCGACTCCAGTGAGCCGGACAGCGGCGGGCGATCGACCGCCAGCACGAGATCGACGATGTTGTCCAGATCCGGCGGCCGCGCGCCGTCGTCCGCCTCGTCCGCCTCGAACGCCGACGCGAGCTCGGCGAGAGCCTCGGCGGCGGTCGCCGCGATGATGTCGTCCTTGCTCTTGAAGTAGCGGTAGACGGCCCCGGCCGACAGTTCGGCCTCGGTCAGCACGTCCTGCATGGACGTGGCGTGGAAGCCGTTGCGGATGAAGCGGCGCCGGGCGGCGTCCAGGATCTGGCGGCGGCGGGCTTCGAGGTGCTCCTTGGGCATGCGTGCCATGGGACCTCAACGTAGAACGAACATTCGTACTTGACAACTTCGCCGCTCCTCTCTTAGAAAAGGAATGTTCGTTCTCTTTCTGGGAAAGGTCGTCTCATGGCGTTCGCCGCCAACACATTGAGCGCTCTGGTCGCTCTCGTCTTTCTGCTCGCCGGCGCCCAGAAGGTCTTGCTTCGGGATCCCGTGACGGCCAACCTGCTCAGGCTCGGCGTTGGTTCGACGATGACCCGGGCGATCGGCGCCCTGGAGATCGCCGGCGCGCTCGGGCTCGCGGCCGGTCTCTGGCTCAGGCCGCTGGCCATCACGGCCGCGGCCGGTCTCACGTCGCTGCTGGTCGGCGCAGTGGGATTCCACCTCCGCGCCCGCGACTTCACGCACCGGCGCCACCGCTCCCACGCCGTGGCGCCCGTGGTGCTGGCCGCGGTCACCGGAACGACCACGGCCTTGTTGCTCGCGACTTCCTGAGCGGCGTGGCCGGCACCGACATGTGAGGGAACTACGCCTCTGGGCGTACCTGGCGCAGGAGGCGGCGGGACTCCTGGACGAGTCTGCTCGAACCGCCCCGGGCGGCGATCGCCGCCACGTCGGGGAGGTCGGCTCTGGCCCGGGTCAGCGTCGCCGCGGTGGTGGCGGTGGCCAGGAGGTCGGCGAGGCCGGCGCGGGGGCGATCGCCGTCGGCGGGCAGCAGGCCCGGCAGGAGCCACGTGATCAGCTCCCATACCGTCTCGTGCGCGCCGGCCTGGGCGGCTTCGGTGAGGACCGAGGCGGCGCGGTTGAGCTTGACGTAGCCGGCCTCCGTCAGCGTCGCCAGCGCCTCGGCCAGCTCCGCGATCGGGACCTGGTCGCGGGCGGTGAGGATGAGCAGCGTGTCGGTGGCGGCCGCCCTCCCGCCGGGGGTGATGTGGCTCATGCAGAAGGCGAGGGCCCAGGCCATGCCGTGCCCGATCGGCCCGTCGGCGTGTGCCAGTTCGGGCAGCAACTCGTAGCCGGTGCTGCTTGATTCCATGACGTACGGCAGTTGGCAGGCGAGGTGGAAGGCCAGGAGCTCACGGTGTGACGGTGTGACGAGCGATGTCCAGAGAAGGAAGGGGCGGCCGGGTTCGCTGGTGAACAGGGTGTGGAACGGCTCCGGCAGGGTGACGTCGAGGCCGAGGTCGCGCCACGGGAAGCCGCCGACGCCCTTGCGGGGGCGCCGCTCGTTGGTGACGTGGAAGTCGGGCAGCCCGCCGTCGCGCATCCAGGTGGCGCAGGTCCTGCCCGCCTCTGAGGTCAGCTTGTCCGCCCGGGCCAGGGTCTGGTCGTCGATCTCGCGGGGGAGCCGGAGCAGAGCCTGCGTGAGGTCGGCGGGTAGCGCCTCCAGGCCGGCGGCCTCCAGGCGGTCGAATCGGTCGAGGAGCACGGTGGGATCGACGTGGCCGGTGCCGCGTGTGGGCGTGGCGAGCAGGAGGGGGTAGGTGGTGCCTTCCTCGAAGGCGGTGGCCAGTTCGATCGCGCGATGTTCGTAGAGGTGATCGAACGTGTCGTCGACGACCAGGCGGCGGCGTTGTCTGCTGCGCGCGGGCGAGAAGAACGCCGCGAAGGCGCGTTGGAGGGCTGTGTACGGCGCCCATTGGGCATCGGAGACCTTGACGCCGGGGCGTAGGGCTTCACGCAGGGTCTCCGGCTCGCGGTGAGACCATTCGGCCAGCCCGGCCAGCACCCGTTCGAAGCCGTGGGCGTCGTGGCCTCGGAGGAGGGCGGACAGGTCGCGGGCGAGGTCGGCCGGGGAGGTGATGGGCGGGGGCATCTCCGGGGGCGGGGGCGCGGTCAGGGCCGGGGCGGTGGTCGTTTCGTCGGTGGGCACGTGGCCGTACGCGGTCGTGATCTGTTCGCGGAGCTCGGCGGGTAGGCCGGTGGCGCTCTGCCTGATCGCCTCGCGGGCGGGTTCGCCGGCTCGGGGGGCGAGCTTGACGGCCAGGCGGACGGCGCGGGTCTGCAGGGTGAGGGCGTCCTGCGTGAGGAGCGCGGACATGGCGCGTAACACGCCGTCCACCCGTTCAGGGCGTACGGACTCGCCGGCCCAGGAGATGGCCGCCCCCAGCAGCTTCTTCTCGCGCCGGAACGACAGTGCCTCCAGGGCCTCGACGAACGACGCGTCGTCCAGGCGTCCGGCGCCGTCCAGGAGCCGTAACCGTGCCAGGGCCAGGGCGGCCACCGCGCCGGGGGCGGAGGGTATGAGGCTTACGTAGTCCTTGGCGTGTGCGGCGGTTTCGTCGAGATCGGGGTCCAGGCGGTCGTGCAGGGTCGCCAGGGCGGTCAGGCCGGCCGGGCCGTCGCGCAGGAGCCGGCCGATGGCGCCGTCGATCACGGTGGTGCGGTCGAGCAGGCCGTTCTCGACGAGCTTGATGATCGTGCCGACCTGCCACTCGATGACCTCGCCGAGGCCGTCGATCTCGAACAGGGGGTCGCGGGCGGCCGTCAGTGGGCCGAGGGCGCGTAGCCAGCCGACCTTGAAGCCGTCGTCGCCGGGTGGTTCGATGCCGCTTTCGCGGACGAGTGCGGCGGCCACCTCCCAGTGCTCCAAGCCCGGCGGACGGACGCGGGCCGCGATGCGGCGGGCCGCGTCCTGCCGCCACTCCTTGGGGCGTCGCCGCAGCAGGGCGAGCACCTCGTCCGGGGCCGGCGCCCGGGTGAAGTCGCGTCTGAACAGCCACGCCGTCACCGCCGCCGGGCCGCTCATGCAGCCGGCGCCCGCGACCAGCAGCGGTGCGAACCGGTCTTGGTGGGTCCACCAGGGCGTCAGGCCGCGCAGGTAGCCGGGCAGCTCGGCGGCGACCGCCTGGCGGCCGGGCTCGTCGAGCCCGGCGACCAGGTCGTGGACGCCGGTCGTGTGGCCGGCCTCGATCAGGGGGAGCAGGTGGGCCCACGCGTTCATGCGGGAACCCTAGCCATGCCCGCCGACAAAGCGGCCCGAGCGGTCAGTCCATGAGGACGATCTGGCGGAGCACCTCGCCGCCCTTCAAAGCCTCCACGGCGTCGTTCAGGTCGGCCAGGCGGATGCGGGAGCTGATCATCGATTCGAGGTCCAGCTTGCCGGCCTTGTGGAGCTTGGCGAAGTAGGGGAAGTCGTGCCGGACGTCGGCTTCGCCGTACAGGCTGGACAGCAGGTTCTTGCCCTCGAACAGCAGGCTGAAGGCGGAGATCGACACCATGTCGTCCATCGCGCCCGCCCCGACCACGATGACGTCGCCGCCCTGGCGGGTGAGCTGCCAGGCGCTCTGGATCGTGGCGGACTTGCCGACCACCTCGAAGCCGTAGTCGAAGCCGGCGCCGCCGGTGAGCTCGTTGAGGGCGTCGGGGGTCTGCTCGGGCGTCACCGCGTGGGTCGCGCCGACCTTCTTGGCCAGCTCGTGCTTGGACTCCAGCGGGTCCACCGCGAGGATGGTCCTGGCGCCGGAGACGCGCGCGCCCTGGATGACCGACAGGCCGACGCCGCCGCAGCCGATCACCACGACCGTCGAGCCAGGGCGTACTTTGGCGGTGTTGATCGCGGCGCCCACGCCGGTCGTGATGCCGCAGCCGATCAGGGCGGCGGCCTCCCAGGACACGTCTTCGTCGATCTTGATCGCGCCCTGCCAGGGCACGATGATCTCTTCCGCCCAGGTGCCGCAGCCGGCCATCCCGAACACCGTCGATCCGTCCCCGAGCCGGAAGTTGCCCTTGGTGAAGCCCTCGATGACGTACTTCATGCACAGGTACGGCTGGCCCCCCACGCACAGCTCGCAGTCCTGGCAGGCCGGCCGCCAGTTGATGACGACGTGGTCGCCCGGCTTGACGGAGACGACCTGCTCGCCCACCTCGACGACCTCGCCGGCGCCCTCGTGGCCCAGGATGAGCGGCACGGGTTGCGGCAGCACGCCCGTCATGGCCGACAGGTCCGAGTGGCAGACGCCCGTCGCCCTGATCCGCACGCGCACGTCCGCCGGGCCGACGGGAGCCAGGGTGACGTCGTCGCGGATGTCGAGCTTGTCGTTGCCTACAGCGTGCAGGATCGCGGCGCGCATGTGGGGTTCCTCCTCGTGCCTGGGGGCTATTCCTCGAGGGAAAGGGCTGCTTTGGGACAGGACCTGACCGCGTGGCGGACGCGGTCCTGCTGGTCGGGCGGGGGTTCGGGCAGCAGAATGTGGAGCTGGTCGTCGTCGTCGAGTTCGAACACCTCGGGTGCGAGCCCCATGCACACGGCGTTGGCCTCGCAGACCAGCTCGTCCACCTTGACCTTCATGTGAGCCTCCTGTGGTCCCATGAGACCACTTTGGTGCGCTCGACGACGTACGCAACCCGCTTGAGACCGGTTTTCTCGACATAGGGGCGGAGCAGTTCGTCCGGTACGCCGGGAGTCATCCTGCGGGCGATCATCAGGCCGATGGCCATGACCTGGTCGCGGTCGTCCACCTGCCGCACTTTGCCGTACACCAGGACGCCCCGCAGCTCGTTGTAGTCCTCGCCGGCCTCGATCAGGCAGCTCACGCGAGGGTCGCGGGTCAGGTTGCGGGTCTTCTGCGCTTTGCCGTAGGTCCAGAAGGCGATGCGTCCCTCGTCCAGCCCGTAGAACATCGTCACCAGATGCGGCGTTCCGTCCGCGTTGATGGTGGCCAGCTGCAGCTTGCGTGAGCCCTCCAGGAACGCCGTGACCTCGTCGTCCGACATCGTGATGCGAGCGCGCTGATTCACGCTGCCAAGTAGAACAGGTTGCAGAACGGCCCGGCAAGAGTCCGCTGGAATGTTATTCGGTTCGGCTAGGGTTCATGCCTATGACGATGCCGTCAGAGCTGCTCTACGCAGCGAAGCACGCCAAGGGATTCATGCCGCCCGCCGAGGGTCTGGCCTTGTACGAGACGGCCTGCCGCTACGGCAAACTCGGCCCGATCTGCGAGATCGGCACCTACTGCGGCAAGTCCGCCATCTATCTCGGCGCCGCGGCCAGACAGGCCGGATCCGTGGTCGTCACGGTGGACCACCACCGGGGCTCCGAGGAGATCCAGCCGGGCTGGGCGCACCACGATCCGACGCTGGTGGACCCCCGGTTCGGCAAGATGGACTCGCTGCCGACGTTCCGCACCACGATCGCGGCCGCCGGGCTGGAAGAGGAGGTGATCGCGATCGTCGGGAGGTCGGAGCGGGTGGCCGGGCTCTGGAACAGGCCGCTGGGCATGCTGTTCATCGACGGCGGTCACTCCGAGGAGCCGGTGACGCGCGACTACGAGGGCTGGGCGCCGCACGTCATGACCGGCGGCGCGCTCGTCTTCCACGACGTCTATCCGGATCCGGCCACGGGCGGGCAGGCGCCGTACCACGTCTATCAGCGGGCGGTCGCGTCGGGCGCCTTCGGCGAGGTGGCCGTGGAGGGCTCACTGCGGGTTCTGGAACGCGTGGGACCAGGCATCTAGAGCCGGTGGCGGCGGGTCCAGGAGCGGCGGGTCTGTGACTGCCAGTTCTGGAAGTCCTCGTGCGTGTGCGCCTCGTGCCCGAGCGCGATGAGCGCCTGGTCCGTCCACGAGGCCGCCTCCTCGGGCTCGGCCCCCGCCAGGATCGGCACGGCCTGCGCCACGTGGTCGGGCAGTTCGCCCGACCGCAGCCGGGCGGTCACGGCGAACGCGCACCCCTGCGCCAGGTGCGCCCTGAACCCGTCCGCCCCCGCGTGTTCGGTCAGCCACCACAGCTCGTCGGCCTCGGCCCCGCCCGTGTACGTCGCCGCGAACCCGATCCCGCTCCACAGGTCCGCCCGCCGCCCCGCCGGATATCCACAGATGCGGGCGGCGGCGTCGTCGGGCGAGGCGCAGTCGTGATACCAGAGGAGCCGCCCCAGCCCCTGGTCGAACACCGCGCAGTGCGCCCGCGTCAGCAGATCGGGCATCGTGCGCTCGCCCACCATGCGATCGGCCCTGGCCAGGCTCCACTGGAACCCGAACCCGTCCACCGCCAGCCACCGCAGCAGCGGGTGCGCCCGCCGCGCGCCCCAGACCGGGCGCAGCCGCAGCAGCGCGTACCCGCGCCCGGCGCCGAGGTAGGCGGCGTGGCGGTGATGCTGGGCGGGGCCGGCAAGTAGCTCGTGAAGGCGCCGGCCCCGAGTCAGAGTGAGGAGATCGAGTACGGTGCAGGCGGCGGCCGCGCCTTCGTAGCCGAAGGGGCGCTGCGCTTCCGGAATCTCCTCGATCTTCTCCACTTCACGCGACATAGCCGCGTTGAAGCCGAAAACATACGACTTTTCGGCATTCGTGAAGACCGTCCGAGTAGCTCCGCCCCTGAGCCGGAACCTGCGCCGGCTCAGATCGGACTCCAGCGGATCCTTGGCCAGGAACCTCCGCAGCCCTCTCGCAGGTGACAGTGTCGGCTCAGTCCTGACCTGGTCCAAGAACGAAGTTGTTCCCGTGTCGCCCACGCTTCCCCCGAAGACGCCTCGTACGTCACTCAGAAGCTAGTAAGCGCCATGCGCCGGTCATCGGCGGCGCACCGGATTTCCCGGCAAAGAACCCGCAAAAGCCCTTGTGCGCCGGATCAGTGGCCTTCGGCCGAGGCGCGCAGCCCCGTGTCGGCGGCGCACCCGCACACGTCCGGGTCGAACACGGACGTACCCGCGAGATCCCTGAACAGCCCCGCCCCCGCCGAGAACCCGGACAGCGCGTCGGCCGCCAGAATCGTGGCGGCGGCGGTGTAGCCGGAGCGCTCGTGGGGGAAGTGCTTGCGGTTGGCGAACTGCCAGCCGGTCCAGTACGAGCCGTCCTCGTGCCGTAGGTGCTGCATGTCGGCGAACAGCGCGACGGCCCGCTCCCGGTCGCCCAGGGCGTCCAGCGCCAGCACCAGCTCGCACGTCTCGGCCCCCGTCACCCACGGCTGGTCGGACACGCAGCGGATGCCGAGCCCCGGCACCACGAACGTGGCCCACTCGCGTTCCAGCAGCTCGAACGCCTGCCGGCCGCGTACCGCGCCGCCGAGCACCGGGTAGTACCAGTCCATGGAGTAGCGGCTCTTGTCCGCGAACGCCTCGGGGTGCGACGTCAGCACGTGGGCCAGCCGGTCGGCGGCCAGCTCCCAGTGCGGCTGCGGGTCGCCCAGGTGCTCGGCCAGCAGCACGCCGCAGCGCAGGCCCTGGTGGATGGAGGAGCAGCCGGTGAGCAGCGCGTACGCCGAGGGCCTGCCCAGCGCGTCGCGCTCCCACACGATCTCGCCCCGCTCGGTCTGCAGCCCCGCCACGTAGTCGAGCGCGGCCTTGACCATCGGCCAGCTCTCCTCGGTGAAGCGCTGGTCGCCGGTGACGAGGTGGTGGTGCCAGATGCCGGCGGCGATGTAGGCGGCGTGGTTGGTCTCGCCGCCCAGTTCGGTGGGCACACCGTCGACCAGCTTCATCGGCCAGGAGCCGTCGGCGCGCTGGTGGCGGGCCAGCCAGGCGTAACCACGGCGCACCGGCTCACCGAGGCCCGCGACGGACATCGCCATCAGGCACTCGATGTGGTTCCAGGCGTCGACGTGCCCCTCCGGCCACGGCACGCCGCCGTCGTCCTGCTGGATCGCCGCGATGGACTCGGCCGTTCGTACGACCTCCTCGCGGGAGATCATGGCTTCTTGACGTACAGGACCACGCTCTTGCCGATGACCGGGTTGAGCAGGGCCTCGGCGATCCGGGTCGCGGCCGGGCGCTTCATGATGTCCCAGACCAGCAGCTCGTGGTACGCCTTCGCGAGCGGATGGTCGTCGTTGTTGACCCCCACCGCGCACTTGATCCACCAGTAGGGCGCGTGCAGGCCGTGAGCGTGGTGGTGCGGGCCGATCTCGAAGCCGATGGACTTCAGCTTGGCCGACAGCTCGGCCAGCGTGTAGATGCGGACGTGGCCGCCGGGAGCGGTGTGGTAGTCCTCGTCCAGGGCCCAGCAGATCCGCTCGGGCAGGAAGCTCGGCACGGTGATCGCCGCCGTGCCACCGGACTTGAGCACGCGGAAGAGCTCGCGCATGGCCGCCATGTCGTCGGGGATGTGCTCCAGCACCTCGGCCGCGATGACCCGGTCGAAGGTGCCGTCCTCGAACGGCATGTCCAGCGCCGTGCCCTGGACCGTCTCGCCGGTGGCGTCCGGCGGCACCTCGCCCGCCTTGTCCATCGCCGCGAACATGGCCGCCACGCTGTCCAGCTCCGCCTGGTCCATGTCGAACGCGGTCACGTTCCCGCCCCGGCGCAGCACCTCGAAGGCGTGCCTGCCGCCGCCGCAGCCCAGGTCGAGCACGCGAGTGCCGGGGCCCACGGGAAGGCGGGCGAAGTCCACGGTCAGCACTGGTCAGCCTCTCCTTTTATGGTTCTCGATGGCCTCGTGGTACGCCTCGACGGTCTTCTTGGCCACGACACGCCAGGTGTAGCGCTCCATGACGCGGTCGTATCCGGCCTTGCCCACGCGCTCGCGCTCCTCGGGGGAGTCGTGCAGGCGGCGCAGCACCGTGGCCAGCTCCTCGGCGTCGCCCGGCGGCACCTGTACGGCGGCGTCGCCCACGACCTCGGGCAGCGCGCCCGTACGGCTGGCGACCAGGGGCGTGCCGCAGGCCATGTGCTCGACGGCGGGCAGCGAGAAGCCCTCATAGAGCGAGGGCACGACGGAGATCTCCGAGGTGGCGATCAGCTCGCCCAGCTCGTCGTCGGAGATGCCGTGCACGAAACGCACGCGGTCCTGCAGGGACAGCTCCTGGACGAGCTGCTCGGTGGGGCCGCCGGGGGTGGGCTTGCTGACGACGGTGAGGTGCACGTCGCGTTCGGTGGCCAGCTTCGCCACGGCGCGCAGCAGCGTCGCGACGCCCTTCATGGGGGAGTCGGCGCTGGCCACGGCCACGATCGAGCCCCGGCGCTTCGGCTTGTCCGGGCGCGGGTGGAAGTAGCGGGTGTCCACGCCGAGCGGGATCAGGCGCATGTTGGCCTGGGGGACGTTGAAGTCGCGGTGGATGTCGGCCAGCGACGACTCGCTGACGGTCAGGATGGGGCTCAGGCGGGGCGCGACGCGGGACTGCATCTTCACGAACCCGTACCAGCGGCGCATGCTCAGCTTCTTGCCGCCCTTGGCGGCCTCCAGCTCGATGCGGCGGTCCACGCTGATGGGGTGGTGGATGGTGCCGACGACGGGGAACATCTTCTGGATGCCGAGGAGGCCGTACCCGAGGGTCTGGTTGTCCTGGACGACGTCGAAGTCGCCGACGCGCTTCTTGAGCTCGCGGTGGGCGCGCAGCGTGAACGTCAGCGGCTCGGGGAACCCGGCGGTCCACATCGTGCCGACTTCGAGCCAGTCGATCCAGTCGCGGTATTCGTGCAGCTTGGGCGTTCTGAACGGGTCTTCGTCGCGGTAGAGGTCGAGGCTGGGCACCTCGCGCAGGATGACGCCCTCGTCCAGCTCGGGATACGGCTGGCCGGAGAACACCTCGACGTGGTGACCGAGCGCGACCAGCTCGCGGCTGAGGTGGCGGAGATAGACCCCCTGGCCTCCGCAGGTGGGCTTGCTGCGGTAGGACAGCAGCGCGATCCGCAGCGTTCCGGACCCCCGCAGCGTTGGCTCCTGCACGGACACCCCTTTCTCCGCCGGTAGGGCCCTGAGCCGGGCGTGTACCGTGAAAGATGACCTTAGTCCGAGAAGGCTACCATTCGGTAGGTCGGCTGGAATTGTTCACAACGACCGCTAAAGGCCGTGCCAACTGCGACGTTGCTGCAACCGAGCGTGGTTCGGTGGAACGTGTTCTAGCTGGCGTGATGCCCTATCGAGGCGCTTAGCTGTACATTCCCGTCTCAAAGGGATGGGGTAAGCGATCGTTGGAGGACCCCTTGGCCAGGCGCGCTCTGATCACCGGCATCACCGGCCAGGACGGTTCCTATTTGGCGGAGCATCTGCTCGACCAGGGGTACGAGGTCTGGGGGCTGGCACGCGGCCAGGCGAACCCGCGCGTGTCCCGGATGCGGAAGCTGCTCGCGGACGTGCAGGTGGTGCGCGGGGACCTGCTGGACCAGGGGTCGCTCATCTCGGCTGTGGAGCGGGTGCAGCCGGACGAGGTGTACAACCTGGGGGCGATCTCGTTCGTGCCCATGTCGTGGGAGCAGGCGGAGCTCACGGCCGAGGTGACCGGGATGGGCGTGCTGCGGATGCTTGAGGCGATTCGCGTGTGCTCGGGCGTGTCGCGGGGTGGTGGAGGGTCGGCGTCAATCCGCTTTTATCAGGCTTCGTCCTCCGAGATGTTCGGTCAGGTGAGCGAGACGCCGCAGACCGAGCGCACCGCGTTCCATCCGCGCTCGCCGTACGGGGTGGCCAAGGCTTATGGGCACTTCCTCACGCAGAACTACCGGGAGTCGTACGGGATGTTCGCGGTGTCCGGAATCCTGTTCAACCACGAGTCGCCGCGCCGCGGGGCCGAGTTCGTCACCAGGAAGGTGTCGCTCGGGGTGGCCAGGATCAAGCTGGGGCTGGCCACGGAGCTGCGGCTGGGCAACCTGGAGGCGCGCCGCGACTGGGGGTTCGCGGGCGACTACGTCAAGGCCATGCACCTGATGCTGCGGGCGGCCAACCCCGAGGACTATGTGATCGGGACCGGGCGGATGAAGTCGGTCAGGGAGCTGGTGGAGGCGGCGTTCACGGCGGCGGGGCTGGACTGGGAGCAGTACGTCGTGACCGACCAGGCGCTGCACCGGCCGGCGGAGGTGGACCTGCTGTGCGCGGACCCGAAGAAGGCGCGGGTGCAGTTGGGCTGGGAACCTCGCGTCTCGTTCGACGAACTGGTCGCTCTGATGGTCGAAAGCGACCTCCGCCTCCTCTCCGAAGGCGGCGACCCCGATCAGGACAGCTCCTGGCCCTAAAACATCATCATCCGTTACGCGCTGCCGTGGCCTGCCACCCGCCGTCGCGGGCTCGCCTCTGTCCAGGGAAACGGCCTCTGACCGTTCAGTGGCGCACCACCGCTACGGGCGCACTGTTGGCCCCGCCGCGTGGTCTTGCCTTGACCCACCTCCTGTGGATAACCGGCCCCCATCCACAGAACCCCATTCGGCGCACCCCCGCTCCCCGCTACCGGCGCACCCTGAGCGGCATGACCCAGCACCCCCGCCCCACCCCACCCGCCACGACTGACGAGCATCATGGGCCCACCATGTCCACCGAGCCCTCGCCCCTGCTTTTGGTCGAGCGGGCCAGGCGGGTGACCCAAGGAGTTCTCCAGGCCGTCGTCTGCGGGCGGACGGCGGCGCACATGTGGGGCCTGGAGATCGGTGCCACCGCCGAGCCCGGCTGGCCCATCGAGCTGACCGCCCCAGCCCACCTGGCCCTCCCCAACTGCGTCACCTACCTGGCGCCACTTCCCCGCGACGACATCACCCTCCACCGAGGCATCCGCCTGACGACGAGGGAGCGCACCGCCCTCGACTGCGCTCGCCGGCTGCCGCGCCTGGAAGCCGTGGCGATCCTCGACCAGTTCGCCCGCCGGGGCGTCGACCTGGAGGCCCTGTGGCACCGCCCGCTCAACTCGTGGACCCTGCGCGACACTCTCAGCCTCGCCGACCGCGGAGCCGCCTCACCCAGGGAGAGCTGGCTCCGGGTCATCCTCGTCGAGGGCGGCCTGCCCAGACCCACCACCCAGATCCGGGTCGACCTGGGCGAAGACCGCTTCGCCTACCTCGACCTGGGCTGGGAGGAGTTCAAGGTCGCGGTCGAGTACGACGGCCAGGAACACCACACCTCGCCGGCGGACCGGCAACACGACGCCGACCGCCGAGACGAGCTCCGGCGAAAGGGCTGGCGCGTGATCGCCGTCCGCCGAGACGTCATCCCCGCCCAAACCGCCGACCTACTGGAGCACGTGGCGAACGCCTTGATCGAACGCGGCTGGCGCCCAGCCCCGGAAGTCACAAAACGCATCCTCACCCGCATCCGCGCCGCCCGCCGCAAATCCCGCCACCGCTTACCCACCCCCCGTTCGCGGCCCCGAACGGGACAGAACCGCAGGCCCACGCCGTTCGGTTTCAGCCCGTTCGGGCCCCACGTTGTCGGCTGGGCGGGCTTGTGCCGTTCGGACCGACGCCGTTCGGACCGACGCCGGCTCGGACCGACGCCGGCTCGGGCCGACGCCGGCTCGGGCCGACGCCGGTTCGGGCCGACACCGGTTCGAGTCCACGCTATTCGGGCCTGCGCCGTCCAGGATCACGCGGTCAGGATCACGCGGTCAGGACCACGCCGGTGGGGCTTGCCCGGCCCAGCGCAGTCCATGCCCAGCCCGTGCCCAGCTCAGCCCAGCCCGTGCCCAGCCCAGCCCGTGCCCAGCCCAGCCCAGCCCGTGCCCTGCCCAGCCTTTACTCGCCCCCTGCCCTGTCCGCTCGGGGCAGTGCCCGGTCCTCCCAGAGGTCAGCCGATGGTGATCGGTAGTTCCTTGATGCCGTTGATGAAGTTCGAGCGCAGTCGCCGGGCCGGGCCCGTTTGGCGGAGGCGGGGGTGGCGGCGGGCCAGTTGTTCGAAGAGGATGCGGAGTTCCAGTTTGGCCAGGTGGTTACCGAGACAGAAGTGGGCACCGCCGCCGCCGAAGCCGATGTGCGGGTTCGGGTCGCGGCCGATGTCGAAGACCTCGGCGTCCGGGAAGACCGTGGTGTCGCGGTTGGCGGAGGAGTAGAAGACCACGACCTTGTCGTCGGCCTTGATCTGCTGCCCGCCCAGCACCTGGTCGGTCGTCGACGTACGGCGGAACAGGTTGACCGGCGAGACCCAGCGGACGATCTCGTCAGAGGCCGTCTTCGCCATGGTCGGGTCGGCCACCAGGCGGTCCCACTGGTCCGGGTGCTCGAAGAGCGCGAGCATGCCGCCGGAGGCCGCGTTGCGGGTGGTCTCGTTGCCGGCCACCACCAGGAGGAGGACGAACAGGTCGAACTCGTTCTCGTCGAGGGTCTCGCCGTGCTCGTCCGGCTGCAGGAGCTTGGTGACGATGTCGTTCTTCGGGTTCGCCCTGCGCTGGGCGGCGAGCTGGTTGGCGTAGG
The DNA here is from genome assembly GCF_900108335.1 of Nonomuraea solani. Lineage (GTDB taxonomy): Bacteria > Actinomycetota > Actinomycetes > Streptosporangiales > Streptosporangiaceae > Nonomuraea > Nonomuraea solani. The sequence goes on along the minus strand of NZ_FNVT01000008.1, from coordinate 415,266 downwards.
CGTAGACCTCCATGGCGGCGTTCGAACCCTCTTCTGGGCTGGCCGAGTAGTCGGGGTCCTGGGCGCCGATCATGCGGTTCGACCAGTTGAACACCTTGTCGCGGTCGGACACGGGCGCGCCGAGCAGTTCGCAGATCACGTAGAGGGGGAGGGGTGCGGCGATCTCGGTGACGAAGTCGACCTCGCCGGTCAGCTTGTCGAGGAGGTCGTCGCAGATGTCGCGGATGTGCTGTTCGAGGGCCCCGATCGTGCGCGGGGTGAAGCCCCGGTTGACCAGGGAGCGCCGCCTCGTGTGCTCCGGCGGGTCCTGGTTGAGCATCATGAGGCGCTGCAGCGCGATCTGGTCCTCGCTCAGATCCTCGAAGAGGGCGAGCTTCTTGTGGGAGGAGAACAGGTCCGAGTGCCGGGACACGTGGACGACGTCCTCGTACCTGGAGACGGCCCAGAAGCCAGGCTCGCCCTCGTGCCAGTGGACGGGGCTGTTCGCGCGCAACCAGGCGAGCTGGTCGTGGGGTGGTCCAGCGGTCGCGTATAGGTCCCTGTCAACAAGGTCGATGTGCACGCGGGTCACCTCTTGATCAAGCGCTTGGTTAAATTGTATTGAAACGTGTTCTATTACGTCACTGTACGGTCGTCAAGGAGGGGAATGGATCGTTCCTGATAGTTGGGTCCAATGGGTGGGCTGCGGGCGTGCGGTGGTGGGTGGCGATAAACGCCGGTATGTGGCACTTGACGGCAATGAACCGCAGGTCAACGAGCCAACTCCACTTCGCTCACTCCACCCCGCCCGACTTCGGCCTGCTCGACGCCCCTCTGTCCGACGCCACTCTGTCCGGCCTCGGGTCGCCTCCCTTCGGGTCGCCTCCCTTCGGGTCGCCTCCCTTTGGGTCGCCTCCCTTCGGGTCTGCTCGGCTCCACTGGCTCGGCTCCACTGGCTCGGCTCCACTGGCTCGGCCTCGGCCTGCTCGACTCCGCCTCGCCCGACTTCGGCTGGCTCAACTCAGGTTTGCTCGACGCCACCCTGCTCGACGCCACCCCGCCCGACTTCGGCCTGTCCGGCCTCCGGCCCTCTGGCTCCGGCCCCCTGGCTCCGCCCTACTGGCTTCGGTCGGCCCGGCTCCGCCCTGTCCGACCTCGGCGTGCCCGGCTCCCCTCTGTCCGGCTCCCCTCTGTCCGACGCCCCTCTGTCTGGCGTCGGCCTGTCTGGCGTCGGCCTGTCTGGCGTCGGCCTGTCTGGCGTCGGCCTGTCTGGCGTCGGCCTGTCTGGCGTCGGCCTGTCCGGCCTCGGGCTGTCTGGCCTCCGGCCCTCTGGCTCTGTCCTACTGGCGTCGGCCGGCTTGGCTTCGGTCGGCTCGGCTCCGCCCCTGTCCGAGTTTGGCCTGTCCGGCCTCGGGCCTGCACGGCTCCCCTCTGTCCGACGCCCCTCTGTCTGGCGTCGGCCTGCTCGGCTTTAGGCCGTTCGGCCTCGCCTCGCCTCGCCTCGCCTCGCCTTGCCTGGCTTCGGCTCGCTCGGCTCAGGTCTGCTCAATTCTGGGCGCCGACGGTTTCCGTCCGGTCTGCCCGGCGCAGGGCCGACGCCGGGCCTCGGCTCCCATGGCCTGGCTCCGATGGTCCGGGGGTCGGGGCGCCTGGCTCCAATGGTCGGGTGCCGAGGTGCCGAGGTGCCGGGGTGTCGGGGTGTCGGGGTGGCGAGGTGCCGGGGTGGCGAGGTGCCGGGGTGGCGAGGTGCCGGGTGTTGGGGTGCTGGGTGTTGGGGTGCTGAGGTGGCGGGGTGCCGCAGTGCCAGGGTTGCGGGGGTTCGGGGGTCCGGGGTGGTGGGGTCCAAGGTGGCGAGGTGCCGAGGTGCGGGGGGCTTGGGGGGCTGGGTTCTGGGGAGGCGTGGGTGTTTGTGTGGGTGGGAGGGCTGGGGCTGCTGTGAAGGGTGCGGGGGAGATTCAGGGCGGGGGTTACGTCCGATGTATATGCGGGAAAAGTTTTGGCGGCGCCACCGTAGTGGTGGGGGCGGTTAATTGGGTTCACAGGGGGCGTACTTCGCTTATGGGGGTATTGCGAGGCGGCGGATCCGAGGTAAGCGCGTCGGCGGGCCTTGACACACTCCACCTGGGCGCACGAGCATCGGGAGACGAGACATCCGATGTATAAAGATGAAGGATGCGGTGTGAAGCTGCTGCGAGTAGGACCTGTCGGCCAGGAACGACCGGTGGTGCTGGATGATGCCGGTGACCTGCGCGACATCGGAGAGCCCGAGATCGACGGGGCTTTCCTCGCCTCCGGGGGAGTGGCGCGCGTCCGCGACGCGCTCCAGCGTGGTGCCCTGCCCGTGGTCGAGGCCGAAGGGGTGCGGATCGGGGCGCCGATCGCGCGGCCCGGGAAGATCGTGTGCATTGGCCTGAACTACAGCGATCACGCCGCCGAGTCTGGCGCCGAGGTGCCGGCCGAGCCCGTCGTGTTCATGAAGGCCGCCAACACCATGGTCGGCCCGTACGACGAGGTGCTCGTGCCCCGTAACAGCGTGAAGACCGACTGGGAGGTCGAGCTGGCCATCGTCATCGGCCAGGAGGCGCGCTACCTGGGCAGCCGGGAGGAGGCGCTCGGCGTGATCGCCGGGTACGCCATCTCCAATGACGTCTCCGAGCGGGAGTTCCAGCTTGAGCGGGGCGGTCAATGGGACAAGGGCAAGTCGTGTGAGACGTTCAACCCGCTCGGCCCGTGGCTGGTGACGGCGGACGAGGTGGGTGATCCGCAGAACCTGCCGCTGCGCCTCTGGGTGAACGGTGAGCTCCGCCAGGACGGTGACACCAAGAACATGATCTTCGATGTGGCGGAGATCGTGCGTTATCTGAGCCGGTTCATGGTGCTGGAGCCCGGTGACGTGATCAACACCGGCACCCCGGCCGGGGTCGCGATGGGCATGCCGGGGCAGCCCTACCTGCGTGCGGGTGACGTGGTGGAGCTGGAGATCGAAGGACTGGGCCGGCAGAAGCAGACGGTGGGGCAGGCATGACGCAAACGGGAGCGCCGGCGTACCGGATCGTCGGGATGGAGACGCACGACGTGCGTTTTCCGACCTCGCGGGAGCTCGACGGCTCCGACGCGATGAACCCCGACCCCGACTACTCGGCCGCCTACGTCGTGCTCAAGACCGACGACGGGCACGAGGGGCACGGGTTCGCGTTCACCATCGGGCGCGGGAACGACATCCAGACCGCGGCCATCAGCGCCCTTGAGTCTTACGTGCTCGGCAAGGACGTCGAGGACCTCGGCGCGCTCTACCGTGACATGGTCAACGACTCGCAACTGCGCTGGCTGGGGCCGGAGAAGGGCGTCATGCACATGGCGATCTCCGCCGTGGTCAACGCCCTGTGGGACCTCAAGGCCAAGCGGGCGGGCCAGCCGTTGTGGCGGTTGTTGTCCGAGATGTCGCCCGAGGAGATCGTCGATCTCATCGACTTCCGTTATCTGAGCGACGCGCTGACCAAGGACGAGGCCCTCCAGATCCTGAAGGCGGCAGAAGGGGGCAAGGCGGGGCGGATCGAGCAGCTCATCGAGAGCGGCTACCCCGCCTACACGACGTCGCCGGGCTGGCTCGGATACGACGACGAGAAGTTGCGGCGGCTCTGCAAGGAGGCCCTCGACCAGGGGTTCGGGCAGATCAAACTCAAGGTCGGCGCCGATCTGGAGGACGACAGGCGCCGGTTCAGGGTGGCCCGCGAGGTGTGCGGGGCCGACTTCCCGATCGCGATCGACGCCAACCAGCGCTGGGACGTCGGCTCGGGCATCGAGTGGATCAACGGGCTGCGGGAGTTCAACCCGCACTGGGTGGAGGAGCCGACCAGCCCCGACGACGTGCTCGGCCACGCCGCCATCGCCCGGGGCATCGCGCCCATCGCGGTGGCCACGGGTGAGCACGTACAGAACCGGATCGTGTTCAAGCAGCTCCTGCAGGCCGAGGCGATCTCGTACGTGCAGATCGACTCCGCCCGCGTCGGCGGCGTCAACGAGAACCTGGCGATCCTTCTGCTCGCGGCGAAGTTCGGCGTGCCGGTGTGCCCGCACGCGGGTGGCGTCGGGCTGTGCGAGCTGGTGCAGCACCTGTCGATGTTCGACTTCGTGGCGGTCACCGGGACGATGGAGGGACGGGTGATCGAGTACGTGGACCACCTCCACGAGCACTTCACCGACCCGGTCGTCATCAAGAACGGCCGCTACGTCGCCCCGTCCGCACCCGGCTTCAGCGCCGAGATGCACGCGGAGTCGATCGCCGCCCACACCTTCCCCGGCGGCGAGGTCTGGAAGGACGAGGCATGAGTCTGAAAGCGATCGTGACCGGCGGCGGATCCGGCATCGGCCTGGCGGCGGCCACCGCGCTCGCCCAGCGCGGCATGACCGTCGCCTGCCTCGACCTCAACCCGCCCGGCGAGCCCTTCATCGGCATCAAGGCCGACGTCACCGACGACGCGAGCGTGCGGGCGGCGGTGGCCGAGGCGGCCGAGCGGCTGGGCGGCATCGACGTGGTGGTCAACAACGCCGGCATCGGCGCGCAGGGCACCATCGAGGACAACCCGGACAGCGAGTGGCACAAGGTGTTCGACGTCAACGTGCTCGGGATGGTACGGGTCGCGCGGGCCGCGCTGCCGTACCTGCGGAGGTCCGAGCACGCCGCCATCGTGAACACGTGCTCGATCGCGGCCACCGCCGGGCTGCCGCAGCGGGCGCTCTACAGCACGACGAAGGGCGCGGTGCTGTCGCTGACGCTCGCCATGGCCGCGGACCACATCCGTGAGGGCATCCGGGTCAACTGCGTCAACCCGGGCACCGCGGACACCCCGTGGGTCGGCCGGCTGCTCGACTCGTCTGACGACCCCGAGGCGGAGCGGGCCGCGCTGAACGCCAGGCAGCCGATGGGCCGCCTGGTCAGCGCGGAGGAGGTCGCGGCGGCGATCGCCTACCTCGCGAGCCCCGAGGCCGGTGCGACCACCGGGACCGCGCTCGCGGTCGACGGTGGCATGCAGGGGCTCAGGCTCCGGCCAACCAATTAAGGAAGGTAACCCCCCATGAAGTTCGGACGGGCGGTCGCGGGAGCGGCCCTCTTAGCGGTCGTCACCGCGTGTGGCTCTGGAACGACGACGACGGAAGGAGGAAGCGGCGGCGGGAAGATCGGCATCGACCACCCGAGGGCCGACTCCGACTTCTGGAACTCCTACATCAAGTACGTCCCCCAGATGGCCGGCGAGCTCAAGGTGGACCTCATGCCCGCCACGAACTCGCAGAACGACGTGGCCAAGCTGGTCAACAACGTGCAGGCGCTGACCGGTCAGGGCGCCAAGGTGATCGTCATGGCCCCGCAGGACACCGGAGCCATCGCCAACACGCTGACGCAGCTTGAGAACAAGAAGATCCCCGTCGTCACCGTCGACACCCGTCCGGACAAGGGGAAGGTCTACATGGTCGTACGCGCCGACAACCGCGCGTACGGCACCAAGGCGTGCGAGTTCCTCGGCGAGAAACTCGGCGGCAAGGGCAAGGTCGTGCAGCTCCAGGGCGCGCTCAGCTCGATCAACGGCCGTGACAGGTCGGAGGCGTTCCTGGAGTGCATGAAGAGCAAGTTCCCCGGCGTCACGGTGTTCAGCGAGCCGACCGAGTGGGAGGGCAGCAAGGCGGCCTCCATGCTGCAGACCCGCCTGGAGCAGAACCCGGATATCAAGGGCATCTATATGCACGCCGGGGGCGTCCACCTGGCCCCGACGCTGCAGGTGCTCAAGCAGAAGGGCCTGCTGGTCCCGCCGAGCGACGACAAGCACGTCTTCGTGATCTCGAACGACGGCATCCCGCAGGAGTTCGAGGCGATCCGCAAGGGCGACATCGACGCCACGGTGTCGCAGCCGGCCGACCTGTACGCCAAGTACGCCCTCTTCTACGCCAAGGCCGCGGCGGAGGGCAAGACGTTCCAGGCGGGCCCCACCGATCACGACAGCACGATCATCCAGCTTCCGAACGGCCTGGAGGACCAGCTCCCCGCGCCCCTCGTGACCAAGGAGAACGTGGACGACAAGGCGCTCTGGGGCAACCAGGTCAAATAGATGAACCTTCACGTCGAAGCCAGAAACGTGGTCAAGCGCTTCGGCCCGACCACCGCGCTCAACGGCGCGGAGATCGCGATCGCCGAGGGCGAGACCCACGCGCTCGTCGGCAGGAACGGCGCGGGGAAGTCCACCCTGGTGTCGATCCTGACCGGGCTCCAGCGGCCGGACGAGGGCGAGGTGCGGTTCTCGGGAGAGGCGGCGCCCGCCCTCGCCGACCGCGACGCCTGGCGGCAGCGCGTCGCCTGCGTCTACCAGAAGTCCACGATCATCCCGGCGCTGACGGTCGCCGAGAACCTCTTTCTCAACCGGCAGTCGGCCGGGGGCACGATCAACTGGCGGGCGCTGCGGGCCAGGGCGCGTGAGGTGCTGGACACGTACGAGGTGGACGTGGACGCGCAGGCGCTGGCCGGCGACCTGAGCGTCGAGCAGCGCCAGCTCGTGGAGATCGCCCGCGCGCTGTCGTTCGGCACCAGGTTCATCATCCTCGACGAGCCGACCGCGCGGCTCGACGGCCCGGCCATCGAGCGGCTGTTCACCCGCATGCGGTCGCTGCGCGAGCAGGGCGTCACGATGATGTACATCTCCCACCATCTCGACGAGGTGTACGAGATCTGCCAGAGCGTCACGGTGTTCCGCGACGCCCGGCACATCGTCACCAGGCCGGTCGCCGACCTGCCGCACGACGAGCTGGTCGCCGCGATGACGGGGGAGGCCACGCAGGCGTACGAGTCCCGCTCCCGGACCCCCCGCGACGCGGTGGTGCTGTCGGGGGCGGGCCTCACACTGGCCGGTCGCTACGCAAATATCGATATTTCCGTTAAATCGGGCGAGGTCGTCGGCCTGGCGGGCTCCGCCAGCAGCGGCAAGGTCGGCCTGGCCGAGACCCTCGTCGGCCTGCGGAAGGCCGACCGGGGCACGGTCACCGTCAACGGCACCCGCGTCAGGCCCGGCGACGTGCCCGCCGCGATGCGGGCCGGACTCGGATTCGTCCCCGAGGACCGCCACCACGAGGGTTTCGTCCCGATGCTCTCGGTGGGCGAGAACGCCACGTTCCCGATCGCCCGCAAGCTCGGCCGGTACGGACTGGTCTTCCCGGCCAGACGCCGCACCAAGGCCGAAGAAATGATCAAAAATCTGGACATCAAGACGGAAGGGGCTGATCAGCCCGTCAGCGACCTGTCCGGGGGCAACGCGCAGAAGGTCGTCTTCGCCCGCGCGCTCGTCGACGACCCCACGGTGCTGGTCGTGATCAACCCGACCGCGGGCGTCGACGTCAAGGCCAAGCAGGCCCTGCTCGGCGCGGTGGAGGACGCGGTCGGGCGGGGAGCGGGGGCCGTGGTGGTCTCCGACGAGCTCGATGACCTGCGGATCTGCGACAGGGTGCTGGTGATGTTCCACGGCAGGGTCGTGAAGGACGTGCCCCGCGGCTGGACCGACCACGAGCTCGTGGCCGTGATGGAAGGCATAGAAGAGTGACCACATTGACGGCGCCCGCGCCCCGCATGCGCCTGGCCAGGTTCCGTGACCTGACGCTCGTGCCGGTGATCGTGATCCTGCTGGTCGTGGGCGCGTTCCTGGACCCGACCTTCCTGACGCCGGGCAACCTGACGAACGTGCTCCAGCAGCAGGCGGCGATCTCGCTGCTCGTCCTGGCCGAGGCGATGATCCTGATCGCCGGCAAGTTCGACCTCTCGCTGGAGTCCACGGTCGGCACCGCGCCCGCCATCGCGGTGATGCTGGTGATCCCGGTGGCGGCGGGCGGGTTCGGCATCGGGCTGCCCGGGGCGCTGGTGATCCCGTTCGCGCTGCTGATCGGGGCGGCCATCGGCGCGTTCAACGGCTTCCTGATCATCAGGTTCCAGCTCTCGGCGTTCATCGTCACGCTGGCCATGCTGATCATCGTGCACGGCTTCCTGCAGGGGCCGACCGAGGGCAAGACGCTGTTCGAGCTGCCCGAGTCGATCCTCTACCTGGGCAGCGCGCTGTGGCTGGGCCTGCCCGCCGCCATCTGGATCGCCGGCGTACTGTTCGCGGCCGGCATCTTCGGCCTCGGCTACCTCAGGCTCGGCCGCTCCCTCTACGCGATCGGCGGCAACACCGACGCCGCCCGCGCCGCCGGCATCCGGGTCGACCGCGTGCTCTACGGCGTGTTCATCATGGGCGGGACGCTGGCCGCGCTCGCCGGAATCCTGGAGACCGGACGCCTCGGGGCGATCGGCAACAACCAGGGCGTCGGCTGGATCTTCATGGTGTTCGCGGCGGCCGTCATCGGCGGCGTGAGCATGGACGGCGGCAAGGGCACGATCCTCGGCGCGCTCACCGGCGTCCTCGTCATCGGCCTGGTACAGAACATCCTCACCCTCATCGGCGTCTCCGGCTTCTGGCAACCGGTCATCTACGGCGGGATCATCCTCGTCGCACTGATGATCAGCCGAATAGCCGGCGGAAAGGCTCAAGACTGATGGAACGCATCCAACTGCCCCGCCACGGCTTCGGCGGCGCACCGATCGGCAACCTGTTCGAGGAGGTCGCGGAGGAACGGGCGCGCGCCACCATCGACGCCGCCTGGGACCAGGGCGTGCGCCTGTACGACACCGCGCCCCACTACGGCCTGGGCCTGTCCGAACGCCGGTTGGGCGCGGCGCTCACCGGCCGTTCCGGCTACGTGCTGTCCACGAAGGTCGGCCGCCTGCTGGTGCCCGCCTCCTCCGGCGGGGCGCGGGACGGCGAGGGCTTCGACGTGCCCGCCGACCTGGTGCGGCAGTGGGACTTCTCGCGCGACGGCGTACGCAGGTCGCTGGAGGAGTCCCTGGCCAGGCTCGGGCTGCCGGCCATCGACATCGCGCTCATCCACGACCCGGACGAGCACGTGGACCAGGCGATCGTCGAGGCGTACGCGGCGCTGGCCCAGGTGCGCGCCGAGGGCGGCGTGCGCGCGATCGGCGTCGGGATGAACCAGTGGCAGGTGCCGCTGCGCTTCATCCAGGAGACCGACATCGACGTGGTCATGCTCGCGGGCCGCTACACCCTGCTCGACCAGTCGGGCCTGCCGCTCCTGGACGAGTGCGTCAAGCGGGGCGTCCGGGTGCTGGCGGCCGGGGTCTTCAACAGCGGGCTGCTGGCCACGCCCGAGCCGGCGGGCACGTACAACTATGTGCCCGCGCCGGAACCGCTGCTGGAGAAGGCCCGGAGGATCGCGGGGGTCTGCGAGCGGCACGGCGTCTCGCTGCCGCAGGCCGCCATGGCCTTCCCGCTGCGCCACCCGGCGATCGCCACGGTCGTCATCGGCGCCCGCGCGCCCCAGGAGGTCACCACGAACGCCGCCCTGTGGTCCCGGCCGGTCCCGGACGAGCTGTGGGCGGAACTGGAGGCCGAGGGACTCCTGTCCGAGCGGGAGTAGGTGAGGCGGTCGGGCAGGCGTAGTGCGACGGCTCCGGCCGGGAGCAGGGCAGGCGTGGTGCGACGGCTCCGGCCGGGAGCGGGTCAGGCGGCCGGGCAGGCGTAGTGCGCCAGCCACAGGCCCGGGATCACCTCGGTCTGACCGGCCGGTACGAACCCGAGCCGCTCGTACAGCCTGCGCGCCGGCGTGTTGTCCCGCCCCGTGGACACCACCACCCGGCGCCCGGAGGCCCTGGCCATGACCTCCTTGACCAGGGCCCGCCCGATCCCGCGCCGCAGCGCCGCCGGATGCACGACGAGCCGGTTGAGGTCCACCTCACCGGCCGTCTCCTCCCACGCCACGGCCCCCACCAGCCGATCGTCCTCCATCGCTCCCAGCCAGAGCAGCGGCTGCGCGCGCAGCTCGGCGAGGCTCTCGTGCAGCGGCGGGATGCGGTCGTCACCGATGATCGCGGCCTCGACCGCGTAGGAGGCGCGCTGCAGGGCGAGCAACTCGCCCCCGAGCGGATCGCCGTCGGGTGAGATTCCAGTGATCAGCACGCCCTGAGTATCCCTCAGCCGGTGGAGCGGTCATGCGGGAATGAACAGCCACGCCTTCGACGACCCCGGCTCGTACGGCGAGTCCAGTCGTTTGGCCAGCACCCCCGGCAGCCCCTGCTCCCTGGCCGCCTGCCGGACCGGACCCGCCTCGCCGGGCCACGACGGTGCCGTCTGCCAGTGCGCGTTCGACAGCCCGAGCGCTTCCAGGGCCGCCCGTCGCGCCGTGTAGGGCTCCTCGACCAGGGAGCGGCCGTCGTCGTACAGGAGGTCGTAGAAGAGGAGAATCTCCGCGCCCCCGAGCGTCGCCAGCTCGCCGTCGAGCACCGCCGACCGGCTGCCGAACGACTCGGCCAGCTCGCGCAGCCACGGATGCTCCCTGGCCGCGTCCGTACGGCCGCCGTCGATGGGGACCAGCAGCCGCCGGCCGCCCCATGCGAACTCGAAGGCGTAGGCCGAGGGGTCCTTGGGGAGGCGGGCGCGTTCGGCCGGGAGCATCGGCTCCAGCGCCGGGAACGGGTCGCGGACCGCGTCGCCCATGCGGTGGATCATCCAGTTCTTGTCCCGCGTCCTGAACAGCACGAACCGGCCCGCGGACCGGTCGCCGCGCAGGACGAACTTGACCTCGCGATCCGACCACTTCTCCGTCTCGTACGTGCCGGTGTCCCAGATGGTCATGGTGCCGCCGCCGTACTCGCCCTTGGGGATCTCGCCGTGGAAGGTGAGGTACTCCATCGGGTGGTCCTCGGTGCGCACGGCCAGGTGATTGGTGCCGGGGTCGGCCGGCAGGCCCTTGGGGACGGCCCAGGAGACCAGGACGCCGTCGCGTTCCAGGCGCAGGTCCCAGTGCAGGGACCGCGCGTGGTGCTCCTGGATGACGAAGGCGTCGCCGCCGGGGGAGGCGGAGGGGGCGTCGGGGACGGGCTCAGGGGTACGTTTCGGGTCGCGTTTGCTCCGATATCGCTCAAGTTTGTCGGACACAGAACCGGTACTACCCGTTGGTGCTCTCCCGGATCACCAGCCGGTACGCCACATGAATCTCCCTGGCCTCCGCCTGCGAGCTCTTGGCCATGCGGTCGGCCAGCAGGTCGACGGCCTGGCGGGCGATCGCCTGCTTGTCGGGGGAGATGGTGGTGAGGGTCGGGGTGCCGTAGCGGCCGTCCTCGATGTCGTCGAAGCCCGCCAGCGCCACCTCCCCCGGCACGGAGTGGCCCCGCTCCAGCAGGGTACGCAGCGCGCCCAGCGCCAGCAGGTCGTTGAAGCAGAAGACCGCGTCCGGCATCGGCCCCGAGTCCAGCAGCGCGGCCATCGCGCGGGCCCCGTCCGCACGGTGGTACGCCTCCACGGGCACCACCAGCCGGTCGTCCCTGGGCAGCCCGGTCTCCTTCAGCGCCTGGCGATAGCCGGCCAGCCGCAGCCGGGACGTCTCCGCCACCGCGTCGTCCTGGGCCCCGATCGCGGCGATGCGGCGGCGGCCGAGCGAGGCCAGGTGCAGCGTGGCGTCCCTGGCGGCGGCCACGTTGTCCACCACGATGTGGTCGGCCGTCCCCCCGGACACCCGCTCGCCCAGCAGCACCATCGGCGTGTCGTCCACGCGCGCGGCCAGGTCGTCGGCCGTCAGGGCGAGCGGGCTGAAGATCAGGCCGTCGATCAGATGGGCGCGGAAGCCCTCGGCGACGAGCTGTTCGCGCTCCCGCGTGGCCCCGGTCTGGTCGATCAGCACGGTCAGCCCGCGCTCCTCCGCGCACGCGACCACGAAGTGGGCCAGCTCCGCGAAATAGGGGATGTCCAGTTCGGGGACCGCCAGGGCGATGATCCCGGTACGGCCCTGCCGCAGGTTCCTGGCCGACAGGTTGGGCCGGTAGTTGAGCTCCTTGATGGCCGCCTCGACCCGCGTACGCGTGGCCGGGGTTACGTGAACATAGCCGTTGACCACGTTGGAGACGGTCTTCACGGAGACGCCGGCCAGTCGGGCCACGTCCTTGAGGCCGACGCGAGATCTGTCCATGGCCACAAAGTGTATTAGTTGCTTTACAACGTTGAATACAACGATGTATAGATGGGCGAAGCCAATCAAGGAGGACTGTCCATGGGATCCGCCAAGCTCACCCTCGACCCCGCGTTCGAGGTCGGGCCGGTCGAACGGCGGCTGTTCGGATCGTTCGTCGAGCACATGGGGCGGTGCGTGTACACGGGCGTGTTCGAGCCCGGCCACCCCGAGGCCGACGGCGACGGGCTGCGCCGCGACGTCATCGAGCTGACGCGGGAGATGGGCGTCACCGCCGTGCGCTACCCGGGCGGCAACTTCGTCTCCAACTACGACTGGGAGGACGGCGTCGGACCGTCCGCCGACCGGCCCACCCGGCTCGACCTGGCCTGGCGGCAGATCGAGACGAACGCGTTCGGGCTCGGCGAGTTCATGACCTGGCTGCGCGAGGTGGACGCCGAGCCGGTGATGGCGGTCAACCTGGGTACGCGTGGCGTGCGGGCGGCTCGTGACCTGCTCGAATACACCAACTTCCCGGGCGGCACGCGCTGGTCGGATCTGCGGATCAAGCACGGGACGCGGGAGCCGTACGGCATCAAGGTCTGGTGCCTGGGCAACGAGATGGACGGTCCCTGGCAGATCGGCGGGAAGACCGCGGAGGAGTACGGCAGGCTCGCCCTGGAGACCGCCAAGGCCATGCGCCGGGTGGACCCGAGCATCGAGCTGGTGGCCTGCGGCAGCTCCAACCCGCACATGCCCACGTTCGGGTCCTGGGAGGCGACGGTGCTGGAGCACTGCTACGACCAGGTCGACTACATCTCCACGCACGCCTACTACGACGCCGTGGGCGGCGACCGGGCGAGCTTCCTGGCCTCGGCCGTGCAGATGGAGCGGCAGATCCACGACGTGATCTCCACCGCCGACCACGTGGCTGCCAAGCTCGGCAGTCGCAAGCGGCTCAAGCTCTCGTTCGACGAGTGGAACGTCTGGTCACAGAGCCTGTTCGGCGGCGAGCAGAGCCTCGACTGGGAGCAGGCGCCGCGCATCATCGAGGAGGACTACGACGTCGCGGGTGCGGCGGTGGTCGGCAGCCTGCTGATCACCCTGCTCAACAACGCCGACCGGGTGGGCATCGCCTGTCAGGCGCAGCTCGCCAATGTGATCGCTCCCATCCGTACCGAGCCGGGCGGCCCGGCCTGGCGGCAGACGATCTTCCACCCGTTCGCGCTCACGGCCGCCCACGCCCGCGGCCGGGTCCTGCGCGTCCAGGCCACGGCTCCGAACATGCCGACCGAGGAGTTCGGCGAGGTGCCCGTGCTGGCCGCCGCCGCGACGCTCGACGACGAGCGGCGGCTGTCGGTGTTCGCGGTGAACCGCGGGGACGAGCCGCTGCCGCTGGAGATCGACCTGCGCGGGCTGCCGAGGGGGACGGACATCTCCCACATCACGGTCGCCGACGCCGACACCGCCGCCCGCAACACCGAGCGGGAGCCGCGGCGCGTCGAGCCGCGCGCCCTCGACGGCGCGGTGATCGACGGTGACCGGCTCAAGGCCGTGCTGCCGCCGATCTCCTTCAACGTCCTCAAGGCGCAGCTCGGCTGACCTCTGACACTCCTTCCCGCCGCACTTCGGCGCGGTCCTTTCGAAGGGAAGGGGAGGCGGGGAGGCCGTAGGAGGGGAGGCCGGTTCGCCTTCGGCGGGCCGGCACGAGGCCGACCGGCACGAGGCCGACCGGTTCCAGAGGCCCGGCGGTCGCCGGGCCTCTGGCCGGTTCAGCGTTGGACGGCCTCTGGTGGTCGGTCCAGCGGCTGAAGGTCGCTGGTCAGTCCAGTTCCAGGGCTCTGCGCAGCCACGACTCCACGCCCGCCACGTGTACGGTCGCCCAGGCCCGCGCCACGTCGGCCTGCCGGGCGGCGATGGCCTCGTAGATCGCGGTGTGCTGCTCCCGCGTCTTCTCCATCGCCCCCTCCTGCGTGAGCCCCCGCCAGATGCGGGCCCGGGTGGTCGGGCCCGACAGGCTCTCGATGAACGAGCACAGCACGCTGTTGCCCGACCCCTGCGCGATCCGGTGGTGGAACTGCAGGTCGTTGGCCACCAGCTCCTCCACGGTGGGCCGCTCCGGCAGCGACTCCAGGATCACCCGCAGCGCGTCGATGTCCGCGTCGGTCATCAGCTCGGTCGCCATGGCGGTGGCGGCCGGCTCCAGGATGCGCCGGACCTCGAAGAACTGGATCACCGTGTCGTCGCGGTGCAGGTCGAGCACGAACGACATGGTGTCCAGCAGTAGCCGGGGCTCCAGGCTGGTGACATAGGTGCCGTCGCCCTGCCGGACGTCCAGCACGTTGATCAGCGACAACGCGCGTACGGCCTCCCGCAGCGAGTTGCGTGACAGGCCGAGTCGTTCGGCGAGGTCGGCCTCCTTTGGCAGCCGGTCCCCGGGGGCCAGCTCGCCGGAGACGATCATCTGCTTGATCTTGTCGATGGCCGCGTCGGTGACCGCCACGCTTCTCTCCCTAGACATCGGATGTCTAGGAGTCTAGAGCCTGAAAGCGAACGAGATCGACACCTGCGTGGCGGCGAATCGCGCCGCGGGCCTCCAGGGCGCGCAGGTGGGCCGCGGCCTCGCCGGCCGCCATGCCTCTCAGCACGGGGGACAAATCGTCCCATGGCTTGTTCCACGTCATCATCGCGGCGACCTCCCAGATGGTCAGCGGCTCGGGCCGCTGGGCCAGGAGGGCGCGCAGCCGTTCGAGCTTCTCCTCGTGATGGTGGCGGATCTGGGCGGCGCGCGCGGCCACATCGGGAAATATCCATTCATGGGCGGGCAGGGCGTCCAGCGGGCCCAACTCCTCGATCCGCTCCAGCGACTCCAGGAACTCGCCCAGCGGATCGACGTCGCTCCGGTCGTACGGATAGATCCCGATGTGCGGGGTGATGTCCGGCAGGACGTGGTCGCCGGTGAACAGCCGGTCGGCGTCCTCCAGGTGCAGGCAGATGTGGCCGGGCGTGTGTCCGGGGGTGTGCACGGCGCGCAGCTTGCGCCCCGGCAGGTCCACCAGGTCGCCGTCGCGCAGCTTGCGGTCCGGCAACGCCGGCGGAATGGGTCGCGAGCCCATCGCCTGCCTGGCCTCGCCCGGATCGGCGCCCGCCCGCCTCAGCATGTCGCTCTGGAAGTCGTCGTGCTGGTCGGCGGCGAAGTCGTTCATCAGCCTGACCAGCGCCGCGTCCTCCTCGTGCATGGCGATCCAGGCTCCGGACACGTCCCTGACCTGCCCGGCGAGCCCGGCGTGGTCGGGATGGAAATGAGTGACGACCACCCCGCTCACCGTGCTCACGTCGTGCCCGAGCGCCGCCAGCCCGCCGCTGAGCGCCTCCCAGGCGTCCGGATGGTTCCAGCCGGCGTCGACCAGCACAGGCCCCTTGGGCGACTCGACGGCGTAGACGATCGTGTATCCGAGCGGGTTGCCCGGGATCGGTACCGGCACGCTCCAAACCCCGCCGCCGAGGTCCTGCGGACGCTGCTCCGCGTACGGCCTGCGCCTGGTCTTCATGTAGCCCCCGATTTCGAGTGAGGTGTGCCGCGGGTAAGAGCGCCGCCCGCCGGGATCGAATACGTGTTCAGCCGATCCGTTCCAGAATCGTGGCCGTGGACAGCGCCCCGCCCGCGCACATCGTCACCAGCGCGGTGGCGGAGTCAGAGCGCTCCAGCTCGTGCAGCGCCGAGGTGATCAGCCGCGCGCCCGTGGCGCCCACGGGATGGCCGAGCGCGATCGCGCCGCCGTTGACGTTGACCCGGTCGAGGTCGGGCTCGTGCACGCTCGCCCACGACAGCACCACCGACGCGAACGCCTCGTTGACCTCGAATCTGTCCAGGTCGCCGATCGTCATGCCGGCCGCCGCCAGCACCCTGGCCGTCGCCTCCACGGGCCCGTCCAGGTGGTAGTACGGCTCCGCCCCGACCAGCGCCTGCGCCAGGATCCTGGCCCGGGGCCGCAGCCCGTGCCGCCGCGCCGCCGACTCGCTCATCACCAGCACGGCCGCGGCGCCGTCGGAGATCTGCGACGAGGTGCCGGCCGTGTGCAGGCCGTCGTTCAGCACCGGCTTGAGCCCGGCCAGGCCCTCGGCGGTGGTCTCGCGCAGCCCCTGGTCTTTGCGTACGTCGCCGACCGGCACGATCTCGCGCTCGAACCGCCCGTCGGCCCACGCCTTGGCCGCCAGCCGCTGGGACCGCGCCCCGAACCAGTCGAGCCGCTCTCGCGTCAGCCCGCGCCGCCGCGCGATCCGCTCGGCGGCGGTGAACTGGTCGGGCAGGTCGATGCTCCAGTCGTCCGGCCTGGGCTTGGCCGGGCGCACGTTGCTGCCCAGCGGCGCCCGGCTCATGACCTCGACCCCGCACCCGACGCCGGCCTCGATCACCCCCGCCGCGATCATGGCCGCCGCCAGGTGCACCGCCTGCTGCGAGGACCCGCACTGGGCGTCCACGGTGGTGACACCGGTCTGGTACGGCAGCCCGGCGTACAGCCACGAGTATCGCCCGACGTGCCCGCCCTGCTCGCCCGCCTGCGTCACGCACCCGGCGAACACCTGCTCCACGACCGCCGGATCGAGCCCGGAGCGCTCGACGAGCCCGGTCAGCGCCGTGGCCAGAACCTGTTGCGGTTTCAGCTCCGACAGCCGGCCGGCCCGCTTGCCGATCGGCGTGCGTACGGCTTCGACGATCACCGGTGTGCCCATGGTCGCCTCCAGAACGTTGCTCTGGCGCGACTGTAACGCGTTCTACTTTGCTGCGGAACCCTCCCAGGTCGCCGGAAGCTCGAACGTCTCGAACAGCTTCTCCTCGAAGAACATGCCGACATGGCTGATCTGCGTGCCGGAGAAGGTCAGCACCATCAGCGCGAACTGGCGATAGACCCCGTCGTCTCCCCGGAAGTAGACCGCGAAGGCGGGCTGCCCGTTCGCCGCGGTGGGCACCAGCTTGAGATCGCCGGGAGCCTCGGCCGGGCACTGCGTCCTGGTGAGCTCCGCGATCGTCTCGGGCCCCTGATACCAGCCCACGAACGGCGGCATCTCCCACACCGCGTCCTTGGTGAACAGGTGGACCAGGCCGTCGATGTCGTAGTTCTCGAAGGCCGCCACGTACCGGTCGAGTTGCTCCCGCTGCTCGTCCGACAGCGGTTCCACCGGGTCGTCGAGGCTCGGCGACACCTCGCTGAGCTGCGCGCGGGCCCGCTGCAGGATGCTGTTGACGGCCGCGACGGACGTGCCGACCGCCTCGGCCACCTCGGCGGCCTTCCACCTGAGCACGTCGCGCAGGATCAGCACCGCCCGCTGCCGGGGGGGCAGGTGCTGCAGCGCGGCGATGAGCGCGAGCCTGATGCTCTCGCGCTCGGTCACGATCGAGGCGGGGTCGTCGCCACCCGCGCCCGCCAGCGCGTCGGGCACCGGCTCCAGCCAGGGCACCTCGGTGTCCTGCACCAGGGGAGCGGTCGCCTCCAGGCTCGGCGCGCCCAGCCCGGTCGGCAACGGCCGCCGGCCGCGGCTGTCGAGCGCGGTCAGGCACGTGGTGGTGGCGATGCGGTAGAGCCACGTACGCAGCGAGGATCGCCCCTCGAACCCGTCGTAGGCCCGCCAGGCGCGCAGATAGGTCTCCTGGACTTGATCTTCGGCGTCGTGAACGGAGCCCATCATGCGATAGCAGTGCGCCAGTAGTTCGCGCCGCATCGGGTCAGCCAGCCGGAGGAAGTCCTCATTTGTCGGCTTGTCGGTCATACACCCCTGTATAGACTCCGCCACCGACAGATCGATGAGTTTTCTGCCACCCGCAGGACAATTCGTGGTCAGATATCGGCGAGCAGCCGCGCGGCGGCGGTCTCGATGCGGCGCTGGATCTGGTCATAGGTGCGCCGCCCGCGCAACATCTCCAGCAGTTCCTGCACCCACACGCTGGCCAGCGACCCGGCCAGGTCGAGTTGCTCCTCGCTCGCGTCGTCGACCGTCAGCCCGTCGGCCGAGACGCGCAGCAGCAGCCCCGTCATGCGGTCGCCGAACGGCGTCTGCACCTCGGCCATGATCAGCGACCGGATGAGGGCGTCGGCCAGCTCCGGCTCGCGCATGAGCCCCCGGGTCGCCCGCATCAGCACGTCGACCGCGCGGCTCGACGGGGTGGCGGCGCCGGGCGGGCGGCGCTCGATGCTGCTCTCCAGCAGATCGATCTCCTCGCCGACCACCGCCACGACCAGGTCCATCTTGGACGGAAAGTAGCGATAGAGCGTGCCGAGCGCCACGCCCGCGCGCTCGGCGACCGTGCGCATCTGCATGGCCTCGACCCCGCCGCGCGAGGCCAGCGCCGCCGCGGCCTGGACGATGCGCTTGCGGCGTTGGTGCTGGCTGCGCGTACGGACGCTGTGCCCGCCTGGCGCGGGGTGGTTGTCCATGGTCCCCTCGGTGTCGCTGGGGGGCGGGGGGATCGGCGCGTGCGTGCTACGCATAAGAACACGTTATCTGATTTCTCGATGACGCGGCTTGTTACTCACGGGTCACAAACCAGCCGTATTGGCCCATGTCTCCGGCGTTACACGCATAAATCATGACTAAGCCACTGGGCTCCCCACTGGACAGATATTAGAATCTGTTCTAGTTTGCGATTCGTCTGACCTAGCGCTTGCTGGAGGAGCGATGACCGCGGACACGCTCGCCTCCCTGCTCCTCGCGCGGGCCGAGGACGACCGCCCCGGGCTCGTGTTCGAGGACACGGTGTGGTCGTGGCGCGAGCACGTCGCGGCCTGCCGCTCCGCCGGGGCGTGGCTGTCCGCGCGCGGCACCGCCCTGCACGTGGGGGTGCTCGGCGAGAACGTTCCCGACCTGGTGTTCCTTTTGGGCGGCGCGGCGCTGGCGGGGCACGTGGTGGTCGCCCTCAACCCCACGCGCTCGATCGACGAGCTCGTCCACGACGCTCGCGCCACGGACGTGAGCCTCCTTCTGGCCGACGAGACCCACCTGGACGCCGCCCGGCGGGTGGCAGAGGCACTGGGCGTGGAGGTCCTGCCGCTCGCTCTGGAGCGGACGGCCCCCACCGCGCCCGAGCCACGGAAGCTCGTCATGCTGATCTTCACCTCGGGCACCTCCGGCCGCCCCCGCGCCGTGCGGATCACGCAGCGCAAGCTCGCCGTCCCCGGGACGAGCCTGGCGGCGCTGCTCACGCCGGACGACGTCGTCTACTGCTCGATGCCGCTGTTCCACTCCGGCGCCCTCATGGCCGCCTACGCCCCGGCCGTGGCCTCGGGGGCGGCGCTGGTGCTGCGCCGGCGGTTCTCGGCGTCGGGCCTGCTGCCCGACCTCAGACGGTACGGCTGCACGTACCTGCACTACGTCGGCAAGGCCCTCTCGTACGTCCTGGCCACCCCCGAACATCCGGACGACGCCCGCAACCCCCTGAAGATCGCGTTCGGGAACGAGGGCAGCGCGGTGGCGACCAGGAGGTTCGGGGAGCGGTTCGGCTGCCACGTGATCGACGCCTTCGGCTCCACCGAGACCGCCATCTCGCTCACCCCCGACCCCTCGGGACCGCCGGGATGCCTCGGCCGCCTGCCGGAGGGCGTCCGGATCCTCGACCCGGCCACCGGCCTGCCCTGCCCGCCCGGCCGCATCGAGCACGGCCGCCTGCTCAACCCGGAGGAGGCCGTCGGCGAGCTGGTCAACACCAGCGGGCTGGGGCTGTTCGACGGCTACTACAACGACCCGGAGGCGGACGCCGAGCGGATCAGGGACGGCGCGTTCTGGTCCGGCGACCTGGCCTACGCCGACCCCGCCGGGTACGTGTTCTTCGCCGGCCGGGGCACCGAACGCCTGCGCGTGGACGGCGAGAACCTGGCCGTCGCCCCCATCGAGGCCGCCCTGCGGGAGTTCGGCGGGGTGGTGGAGGCGGCGGTGTACCCGGTGCCCGACGCGGCGGCTGGTGACCAGGTCATGGCGGCGCTCGTGCTGGAGGGGGAGTTCGACCCGGCCGCGTTCACGGCGTTCCTGGCGTCCCGCCGCGATCTGGGCGCCAAAGCCATACCGCGATATATCCGCGTTTGTGGGGAGCTACCGCAAACGGCCTCGCACAAGGTCATCAAGCGGCACCTGGCCCGCGAGGCGTGGCGCACCGGCGACCCGGTCTGGTGGCGGACCCCCGCCGGGCTGCGGCCGTTGACGGGCGCGGACGTCAAGGGGATCGAGGAGGAGTTCGTACGGCACGGCAGGCACCACCTCTTGGAGACGTGAGATGGATTTCAACCTGGACGAAACCCAGCAGGACCTGCGGAAACTGGCGGCCGACGTCCTGACCAAAGAGGGCGGCGAGGAACGGCTCCGGCAGGCCGGGCTCCTGAGCGTGTGCGCCTCCGAGGAGGCGGGCGGCGCCGGGCTGGGGCCGGTCGAGATGGCCGTGGTGCTGCGGGAGGTGGGGGCGCGGGCGGCGCCGGTCGCGGCCCTGCCGACGCTGGTGAGCACGCTGACCCTGGCCCGCTATGGCACCCCTGACCAGCAGCGCCTGGAGTGCACGCTCGCGCTCCGCGAGCCCGGCCGCGCCCTGACCGAGGCCCCGCGGACGACCGCGACGCCCAAGGACGACGGATGGGTGTTGACCGGCCGCAAGGTCTCGGTGCCCCACCCGGGGACGGCGGTGCTGGTCACCGCCGACACCGGCCTGTTCCTGGTGGAGCGGGTGGCGGCGGCCCCCGAGTTCACCTCCACGGGCGAGCCCGCCGCCACGATCGTCCTGGACGGCACCCCGGCCGAGCGGATCGGAGGGCCCGAGGCGGTCACCGAGGCCCGGCGGCTGTTCACGGCCGCCGTCGCGGCCCAGGCGAGCGGGGTGCTGGCCGGCGCACTGGAGCTGACCACCGCCTACATCAAGCAGCGCAGGCAGTTCGGGCGGGCGCTGGCCGAGTTCCAGGCGGTGACCATGCAGATCGCCGACGTCTACATCGCCGGCCGGGCGCTGGACGTCGCCATGTGGTCGGCGGCCTGGCGGCTGGCCGAAGGGTTGCCGGCCGAGCAGGATCTGGCGCTGGCGGCGTACCACGTGGGTGAGGCCGTCAAGGCCCTCTACACCTGCCAGCACCTGCACGGCGGGCTCGGGCTCGACGTGACCTACCCGCTGCACCGCTACTTCGCGCAGGCCAAGCACCTGTCCCACCTGCTCGGCGGCGCCGACGCCCAGCTCGACCTGATCGGAGCGCTCGTCTGATGCTGATCGACCTCACCCCCGGCCAGCGCGCGCTCCGCGACGAGCTGCGCGAGTACTTCCAGGGCTGTCTCACCGACGAGGACCGCAGGAAGATCGCCGGGGATCCGTTCGGCGACGCGTACATGGAGCACTGCCGCCGCCTCGGCCGCGACGGCAAGCTCGGCCTCGGCTGGCCCAAGGAGTACGGCGGAGGCGGCTACGGCCCCCTGGAGCAGCAGATCTTCGCCAACGAGATCGCCCGCGCCGGCGTCCCGTACCCGATCATCACGGTGCAGACCGTCGGGCCCACCCTCATGCAGTACGGCACCAAGGAACAGAAGGAGCTCTTCCTGCCGCGCATCCTGGCCGGCGAGTGCCACTTCGCGATCGGCTACAGCGAGCCCGAGGCGGGCACCGACCTGGCCTCCCTGCGGACCACGGCGGTGCTCGACGGCGACCACTACGTCGTCAACGGCCAGAAGATCTTCACCAGCGGCGCCCACTACGCCCAGTACATCTGGCTGGCCGCCCGGACGAACCCCGAGGCCAAGAAGCACAAGGGCATCACCATGATGATCGCCTCCACGGAGGACCCCGGCTTCTCGTGGACCCCGATCGTCACCATGGACGGCCGCCACCACACGAACTCCACCTACTACTCCGACGTCCGCGTCCCCGTGAGCATGGTGGTCGGCGAGGTGGACCGTGGCTGGGACCTGATCGTCAACCAGCTCAACCACGAACGCGTCACGCTCGGCCCGGCCGGCAACCTCGGCGGCACCTACGACCGGTTCCTCGCCTGGGCCCGCCGCACCGGCCACATCGAGAACCCGGACGTACGGCGGGCGCTGGCCAGGGTGTGGGCGGCCTTCCGTACGAACGAACTGCTGAACTGGCAGGTGGCGGCCAACATGGACCTCGGCTGGCTGGGCGCCCCCGACGCGTCGGCCACCAAGATCTACGGCTCCGAGCGCATGCAGGAGGCCGGCCGCGTCGTCGGCGACGTCCTGGCCCGCTACGGCGACCCGTCCGACCCGGAGACCGCCGAGCTGCTCGAACGCGTGGACCACGGCGTGAAGGGCGCGGTGGTGCTGACGTTCGGCGGCGGGGTGAACGAGGTGCAGCGCGAGCTGATCGCCATGCTCGGCCTGAGCCTCCCGAGGCCGCCGCGATGACCGAGCCCTCCGCGATGACCGAGCCCTCCGCGATGACCGACGAAGAGCTGCACGAGCTGGCGGCCAAGCAGGTCGCGCTGGGCGAGATGCGCGGCGCCCCGGCCCCCGACCCCGTGAACGTCCCCATGATCAGGCACTGGCTGGACGCCATGGGCGACACGAACCCGGCCTACCTCGACCAGGGCGTGGCCCCGCCCGCGATGGCCCAGGTGTGGACCATGCAGGGCCTCCGCGCCCGGGGCAGAGAGCGTTCGCCGGTCGACGACCTCCTGAACGCGCTCGACGCCAACGGCTACACGGGCGTGGTGGCGACCAACTGCGAGCAGACCTACCACCGCTACGCGCGCGTCGGCGAGCGCCTGACCGCCGCCACCCGCTTGTCCGGCCTCACGGGCCCGAAGCGGACGGCGCTCGGCGTGGGCTTCTTCGCCACCTGGAACGTCACCTGGTACGACGAGGGCGACAAGCCGGTGGCCGAGATGCTCTTCCGGGTGCTGAAGTTCCGGCCGCCGGAGAAGAAGACGCTGCCGCCGTACCCGCTGCAGCCGGCGATCAACCAGGACACGGCGTACTTCTGGGAGGGCGTGAACCGGGGCGAGCTGCGCATCCAGTCCTGTGCCGACTGCGGCGAGCTGCGCCACCCGCCGGGCCCGCTGTGCCCCCACTGCCGCTCGGCCAACCGCTCCCACGTGGTCGCGAGCGGCGAGGGCACCCTCTTCAGCTACGTCGTCCACCACCACCCGCCGGTGCCCGGCCGTGAGACCCCGTTCGTGGTGGGCGTGGTGGAACTGCCGGAAGGCGTGCGGATCGTGGGGAACGTCGTGGACTGCCCGCCCGAGGAGGTCGGGATCGGGATGGCGTTGCGGGTGACGTACCAGCCCATGGACGACAAGTTGATCCTGCCGATGTGGATGCCGAGGGAGCCGTGATGAGCGAAGACGCGCTGCCGGAGCTGTCCATCGAGCTCACGCCCACCGTGGTCGTCTCCACGGCGCTGGCCACCATGGACTTCACCCCGGTGCACCACGACACCCAACTGGCCCGTGCCCAGGGGTCGAAGGACATCTTCCTCAACATCCTGACCACCATGGGCCTGGTCGAGCGCTATGTGACCGACTGGGCGGGCCCCGGGGCCGTCATCCGGTCGATCAACGTCAAGCTGGGCGTCCCCGCGTACGCGGGCGACCGCCTCAGCTTCAACGGGACCGTCGTGTCGCGCGAGGGCGGCCGGATCGCGGTCGAGGTGCGCGGCAAGGTGAGCCTGGGCGACCACGCCACCGGAACCGTGACCCTCACCCTTGAAGGAGAGTAAGGCGTGTCACTCCCGCGCACGGCCATCGCCGGCATCGGCGCCACCGAGTTCAGCAAGAAGTCAGGACGCTCCGAGCTGCGACTCGCCGCCGAGGCGGTGCTGGCGGCGCTGGACGACGCCGGACTGTCGCCCGGCGACGTGGACGGCATGGTCACCTACAGCCAGGACTCCAACCAGGAGATCGCCGTGGCCAGGGAGGCGGGCATCGGCGATCTGACGTTCTTCTCCAGGGTCGAGTACGGCGGCGGCGCGGCCTGCGGCACCGTCGCGCACGCGGCCATGGCCGTGGCCACCGGCATGGCGGACACGGTGGTCTGCTACCGCGCCTTCAACGAGCGCTCGGGCCGCCGCTTCGGCCAGCCGAACTCCCGGCTGACCGGCGAGCCCACCTCGCAGGGTCTGGAGATGAGCTGGCACGTGCCGTACGGGCTGATGACGCCCGCCGCCTGGGTGGCCATGTTCGCCCGGCGCTACATGCACGTCTACGACGCCACCTCCGAGGACTTCGGCCGGGTCGCGGTCGCCATGCGCAGGCACGCGGCCACCAACCCGGCCGCCTGGTTCTACCGGCGGCCCATCACGCTGGAGGAGCACCAGGCCTCCCGGTGGATCGTGGAGCCGCTGCACCTGCTCGACTGCTGCCAGGAGAGCGACGGCGCGGTGGCTCTGGTGGTGACCTCCGCCGAACGCGCCCGCGACCTGCGCAGATCACCCGCGGTGATCACAGCGGCGGCCCAGGGCTCGGCGTCCGGCCAGATGATGATGACCAGCTACTACCGCGATGACATGAGCGGACTGCCGGAGATGTCCGTCGTCGGCCGCCGCCTCTACGAGAGATCGAGGCTGACCCCCGCCGACATTCAGACGGCCATCCTGTACGACCACTTCACCCCGTTCGTCCTGGCCCAGTTGGAGGAGCTCGGCTTCTGCGGCCGCGGTGAGGCCCCCGGCTTCCTCAAGGACGGCGGTATCGAGCTGGACGGCCGCCTGCCCGTCAACCCGCACGGTGGCCAGCTCGGGGAGGCCTACATCCACGGCATGAACGGCATCGCCGAGGCCGTGCGCCAGATCAGGGGCACGGCCGCCAACCAGCTCACCGGCGTCACCAACGTCCTGGTGACGGCCGGCACCGGCGTGCCGACGAGCGGGCTGATCCTTTCGGCCGACTAGGGCTGCCAGGCGCCGGCCACCTGGCGGGTGGCGGCCTCGGTCAGGGCGCTCTTCTTCAGGCCACCGCCCTTGATCGGCCGCTGGAGCGCCTGCAACGCCCGCATGGCACCGGGCAGGACCATGCGGGCCGACCCATGCGTGCTTCCACCTTTTCCTGCATGAGATCGTCACATCGACCTGGTTCGTGAGGTCAGTGCTATGACGTGAGCCGACGAAGGAATGTGACAGATGGACGAGAACGAATCCCTGACCGGTGTCTTCGAGGCGCACCGCGGTCAGTTGCGCGCTGTCGCGTACCGGATGCTCGGCTCGGTGAGCGAGGCCGACGACGCGGTGCAGGAGGCGTGGATCAGGCTCGACCGCACCGACACGGGCGACGTGCGCAACATGGGCGGCTGGCTCACCACCGTCGTGGCCCGCATCTGTCTCAACATGCTGCGCTCCCGCCAGAGCCGGGGCGAGGAGCCGCTGGAGGAGCGGATGCCCGACCCGGTGGTCGGCGTCGCCGGCGGGGCCGATCCGGAGAACGAGACGCTCATGGCGGACTCGGTGGGGCTCGCGCTGCTGGTGGTGCTGCAGACGCTGGAGCCGACGGAGCGGCTGGCGTTCGTGCTGCACGACATGTTCGCCGTGCCCTTCGACGAGATCGCCCCCATCATCGACCGTACGCCGGCCGCCACCCGGCAGATCGCCAGCCGGGCCCGCCGCCGGGTGCGCGGCGCGGCCGTCGAGCCGGACACGGACCTGTCGCGGCAGTGGGAGGTCGTGGAGGCGTTCCTGGCGGCCTCCCGCGACGGTGACTTCGAGGCGCTGGTGGCGGTGCTGCACCCTGATGTCGTGCTCAGGACCGACTCCGGTCCCATGGCGTGGAGCGAGCTGCGCGGGGCGCTCACGGTGGCCAAGCAGGCGCTCATGTTCCGGCGGATGGCCGGGTTCGCGGCGCTGGTGCCGGTCAACGGCACGGCGGGCATGGTGAGCACGAAGGACGGACGGGTGCTGGCGGTCGGGGCGCTCACGGTCGCCGACGGCAGGATCGCGGCCATCGACATCCTGGCCGACCCGGCCCGCCTGGACCGGTACGACGCCGGGACCCTGACCGGCCGGGCATAGCGCGCCGGCCGGTCGGGCCCGTCAGCCGTTGAAGATCGGCATCGAGAAGAACACGATCATCGCGATCGCCACGCAGATCAGGAACCCGATCAGCTCCCAGGCCCAGTCGTAGTGGCGGTCCTTGCGGCGGCGTACTTTCTGGGGGCGCCGCGTCACCTCGGGGCGGCGCTTCGGCACGGGCCTGGCGCGCACCGGGCGCGGGGCCAGGAAGGAGTCGGTCGCCTGGCCCACCGGCTCGTCCGGCGGCTCCATGATGGCGATCTCGTCGTCCAGCTCCGGCAGCCGGTAGACCGGCTCGGCGGGCTTCGCCGGCTTCGCGGGCTTGGCCGGTTTCGCCGCCTTGGCGGGCTTGGGGGCCCTGGGCGGCTTGGGCGGCTGCGCGTAGCGGGGCCGGAACAGCGGCGCCGTCGACTCACGGGACGCCTGGGGCCGGGCCTCAGGGCGCGGCCGGACCGGGGACACCGGCGGTGGCTCGGGCCGCGGCTGATACGCGGCGGGGGCCTGGGGCGGGGGCGTCCGCGGCTGGAAGGCCCAGGACGTCTCCTGCTGAGGCTCGGAACGGGGGTCGGGGCGCGGCTCCGGCTCAGGGAACGGGCGGGGCGGGCCTCGGTGGACCAGGACGTCGCCCGTCATGTACGGGTCGGGCGCGTCGTAAGGCAGGATCACGTCGCCCGTCGCGAACGGCTCGGCCCCCGAAGGGTCCGGCTCGGACATGAAGAACGGCCGCTCCTGCGGCTTTCCAGAATCCTGGGGCTCCTCGTAGGACGGCGGAGCGCCCAGCGGAGCCTTGCGAGCGAATGGATCGGACCCGGATAAAGCGTCACTCAGTGGTACCGAGGAACCGAGCGGGTCCCTCCGCCTGGCGGCGGAGCCGAGCGGGTCTCTCAACGGCATGGACGAGTCCAGGTGGTCGCGGAATTTGGGCATCGGAGCCGTGGTCGCATCGTGAGGGGCGACCCGCGACGGGCTTGGCGGGGTCATGAGTTCGGCGGGGAAGATGACCGTGCTGGTGGCCGGGTCTGCCTCGGCCAGCGGCTGCGGCCAGATCGGCGGGCTGGGCCAGCGCGGCTTGACGAACAACGGCGCGGGAGGCGCCGTACGGGAACCCGCGAAGTGAATGCGCAGCGCGGCGGGCGGCTGCGGCCAGGGCAGGCGGCCGAGAACATCGCGCAGCGGCGCGATGCCCAGCGCGCCGTAGATGTCGGCCACCGGCTTGGGCACCCGGACGCCGGTCGAGGCCAGCTCCGTGCCCAGAGACTGCCTGAAGCGCTCGGCCGCCCCCACCAACAGCTCTTCGGCGGTGTCGGTGGCGACGTCGAGCACCCAGGCCAGCTCGGTCATGTCCAGCCCGCACACCGCGCACAGCATCAGCACCTCGCGCTGATGCGGCCGCAGGTCGCGCAGAGAGCGCTCGACGAGGGCCGTGGCGGGGTCGATCAGCGGATCGACGGCGGGGGGTGAGTAGACGATGTCGCGCCGGTGGATCTCGCGACGGGCGAACGCGTAGAGCGCGGCGCGGGGCGGCATGGCGGCGGGGACGCTGGTGAGCACGGTCACCAGGACGTCGGACGCTGAGCCGAGGTCGCCGAGCTGATCGGCGCAGTATGCGAACAGCGCGGCGGCGTAGTGGTCGTAGAGCCCTGCGATCACATCTGCGCGGGGACGCTGATCGGTGAGCGGCATTGACACGGGGCCGGATCCTCTTGCTCTGTGCGGACGCTGAGGGGGTGAGGGGTGAGCGTCAGGAGATTGTGGAGTGTCAGGTCAGGAGTTCGTGGGGCAATCATGCCAACTCACCTTGGTCCGGCGCACTACCAGATCCATATTTCATGTGAATCTCCCAGGTCAACTGAAGCGTTTAAGACAATCCCGGGGGGACAGGGCGGGATGAATCCCCGTAGTGTGTGCTGCACAGAGATCATGCGGCGGTCGTGGCACGGGGGCTGCGGCCCTGCCACGGAAGCCTGAAGCGAGAGTTCGCGCGTGATCACATTCGACGCTGTCACCAAACGCTATCCAGACGGAACCGTCGCCGTGGACCACCTCAGCCTTGAGGCGCCCACCGGCGAGATCACCGTGTTCGTCGGACCGTCCGGCTGCGGGAAGACGACGTCCCTGCGGATGATCAACCGCATGATCGACGCCACGGAAGGGCAGATCCTCCTGGACGGCAAGCCCGTCCAGGGCATCGATCCGCCGGCCCTGCGGCGCGGCATCGGCTACGTCATCCAGCAGGCCGGTCTCTTCCCGCACCGGAAGATCATCGACAACATCGCCACCGTGCCCTACCTGCTCGGCTGGGACAAGAAGAAGGCCCGCGACCGGGCCATGGAGCTGCTGGAGCGCGTCGGGCTCGACCCGGCCTTCGCGGGGCGTTACCCGTTCCAGCTCTCCGGCGGGCAGCAGCAGCGCGTGGGCGTGGCCAGGGCGCTGGCCGCCGACCCGCCCGTGCTGCTCATGGACGAGCCGTTCAGCGCCGTCGACCCGATCGTGCGGACGAGCCTGCAGGACGAGCTGCTCCGGCTGCAGAACGAGCTGAACAAGACCATCGTGTTCGTCACCCACGACATCGACGAGGCCATCAAGCTGGGCGACCGGGTGGCGGTGCTGCGGGTGGGCGGCAAGCTGGCGCAGCTCGCCGACCCCAAGACGCTGCTGGCCGAGCCGGCCGACGACTTCGTCAGGGAGTTCCTGGGGCACGACCGGGGGATCAGGCGGCTGCAGTTCGTCTCCACGGAGGGGCTGCGGCTGCGTACGGACCTGGTGGTCCGCGAGGGCTCGGGCGGCTCTTCCGAGCCGTGGCTGCTGGTGGCGGACGAGGGCGAGCGGCCCGTCGGCTGGCTGTCGCCGGAGCGGCCGGGGAAGCTGGAGCCGTACGGAACGTTCCTGCTGGGCCGTGACTCGATGCGCTCCGCCCTCGACGCGGCGCTGCTGTCGCCCTCCGGCTGCGCGGTGGCGGTGGACGAGGAGGGCAAGGTCGTCGGCGTGGCGACCCGGGAGGCCCTGGACGAGGCGCTGGCGGAGGCCGCAGATGGGTGATGGTCCCCCTTCCCTCTGGGAGTGGGTCGGGCGCAACTGGGACACCGGCCGGGTCGACAGCATCAGGAACCTGCTCACCGACCACCTGACGATGTCCCTGGTGCCGATCCTGGTCTCGCTGGTGATCGCGCTGCCGCTCGGCCTGGCCTGCGTGCGCTTCCGCTGGCTCTACCAGCCCACCTCCGGTCTGATGAACGTGATCTACGCGCTCCCGTCGCTGCCGGTCTTCATGCTGCTGATCTCGGTGACCGGGCTGTCGCAGACCACCGTGATCATCCCGCTGACCTTCTACGGCATGGCCGTGCTGATCCCGGCCGTGGTCGACGGCCTCAACTCGGTGCCCGACCACGTG
Organism: Nonomuraea solani; assembly: GCF_900108335.1. GTDB lineage: Bacteria > Actinomycetota > Actinomycetes > Streptosporangiales > Streptosporangiaceae > Nonomuraea > Nonomuraea solani. The sequence goes on along the minus strand of NZ_FNVT01000008.1, from coordinate 385,894 downwards.
CGTCAGTCGGCCGTCGCGATGGGGTTCACGCCGCTGCGCCGGCTGCTGGCCGTCGAGCTGCCGATCGCCGTGCCGGTGGTGCTGGCCGGGCTGCGGGTGGTCGCGGTCTCCAGCATCAGCCTGGTCAGCGTGGGTGCGCTGATCGGGCAGGGCGGGCTCGGCGGGCTGTTCACGCGGGCCTACCAGAACCCGTTCATGCCGCCGGTGGTCGTCGGCATCGTGCTGATCGTGGCGCTGGCGCTGATCGCCGACGGGCTGCTGGTCCTGGCGCAGCGCCTGCTCACCCCCTGGGTACGAGCGCGAAAGGGAGTGGCGTCATGACCGCGTACGCCGGCGGGGAGGCTGTGTCGTGGACTGGCTGACCTCGTTCTTCGCCTGGCTCGGCGAGTTCTTCGGCAACGGCGAGAACTGGTCGGGCCCGAGCGGCATCCCCGCGCGCCTGCTGGAACACCTGGAGTTCTCCGGGCTGGCGCTGCTGCTGGCCGTGCTGATCGCCGTGCCGCTGGGCCTGGCGATCGGCCACACGGGGCGCGGCGAGGTGCTGGTCGTCGTCACCGCGAACCTGGCCAGGGCGCTGCCCACGCTGGGGCTGCTGGTGATGTTCGTGCTGCTGCTGGGCACCGCCTCGATCTGGCCGGTGATCATTCCCCTGGTGCTGCTGTCGGTGCCGCCGATCCTGGTGAACACCTACGAGGGCATCAAGGCCGTCGATCCCGAGCTGCGCGACGCCGCGTACGGGATGGGCCTGCGCGGCGGGCAGGTGCTCGGGCGGGTGCTGGTGCCGGTTGCGCTGCCGCTGATCCTGCTCGGCTGCCGGTTGTCGGCGATCCAGGTCGTGGCCACGACGACGGTCGCCGCGTACACCGGGCTGGGCGGTCTCGGCCGGTATGTGATCGACGGTTTCGCCACGAAGGATTACGCGAGCGTTGTCGGGGGTTCTGTACTGATTGTGCTGTTCGCGCTGGTGGTGCAGATCTTGTTCACCCTGATCCAGAGGGTGACGGTCTCTCCGGGGGTGAGCCAGCGCCTCAAGGTCCGATAGTCTCCCGTATTACCTCCCGGCTTTGAAGGGAAATAGAAGATGAGACGCAAGTACGGCATCGCGGGGGCCTTCCTCACGGCGATGCTCGCGCTGGCCGCGTGCGGTGGCGGCGGCGGCACCACCGGGGGCAACCCGCTCGACACCACATCCGCGGTCCCCAGTGGTTCGGCTTCGGGCGGGGGCGGAGGCAAGGCCGTGATCGGCTCCTTCGACTTCGACGAGAGCGTGCTGCTCGCGTCGATCTACGCCCAGGCATTGGAGGCCAAGGGCGTACAGGTCGAGGAGAAGCCGCGCATCGGCAGCCGCGAGGCCGTCTACGACCAGGTCAAGGGCGGTGGGCTGACCATCGTGCCGGAGTACAACGGCAACCTGCTCGCCTTCATCGACCTGAAGGCCACCGCCGCGACCACGGAAGAGGTCAACGCGACGCTGAAGGAGAAGCTGCCGGCCGAGCTCGAAGTGCTCGACTCCTCGCCCGCCGAGGACAAGGACAGCCTGTCGGTCTCCAAGGACACCCAGACCAAGCAGTCGCTGACCTCGATCGAGGACCTGGCCAAGGTCTCCAAGACCATGGTCGTCGGCGGGCCGCCCGAGTTCAAGAAGCGGTGGGAGGCGCGGTTCAAGGAGGTCTACGGCCTGGAGTTCAAGGAGTGGAAGCCCACCGGGCCGACCACCGCCGACGCGCTCAAGGACGGCACGATCCAGGTCGGCAACGTGTTCACCACCGACCCGAAGATGACCGCCAACAACCTGGTGGCCCTGGAAGACCCCAAGAACATCTTCCCCGCCCAGAACGTGCTCCCGCTGCTGCACAAGGCGTCGGCGAACGACACGATCAGGACGACGCTCAACGGCGTCTCGGCGAAGCTGACCACCGAGTCGCTGCTGTCGATGATGCAGAAGATCTCCGTCAACAAGGACGAGCCCGCGGTCGTGGCCAAGGAATGGCTGACCAGCAACGGCTTGGGCTGATGGTGGAATCTCCGCTTTCCGCGAGGACCCCTTCCCGGGGGTTCTCGCGGTGAGCGAGTTCACGGAGGCGATGGCGCAGCTCGCGGCCGGCGTGGCGGTGGTGACCGTACGCGACGGGCGCGACGACCTCGGCACCACGGTGTCGGCGCTGATGTCCGTCTCCCTGGAGCCCCCGCTGGTGCTGGTCAGCCTGGCCAGCCGGGGCTACCTCAACGAGGTCCTGCTCCGGCAGGACCGCTGGGCGGCCTCCCTGCTGTCGTCGGGCCAGGCCGCCATCGCCAGCCGCTTCGCCACCGCGGGCCGGCCCAGCGCCCGCCTCCTGGTGGCCGGGGTTCCGCACCATCGGGGCGCGCGGACGGAGGCCCTGGTGGTGGAGGACGGGGTGGCCGCCATCGAGGCCGAGACCACCAAGGTGGTCCCGGCCGGCGATCACACCCTCTTCATCGCCACGGTCCTGTCCGTCGCGTACGTCAACCCGTCAGTCCAGCCTCTGGTACGACTCCGCGCCCGCTACCGCCCCATGGCCTAGCGTCGGTTTCGGTACGTGCTGAAGCGCCACATGCCCTTTTGGGCCGAAGCGCGGCGGAGCGGGAGACGGGCCTAGCGGATGGTGTACCACTCCGGCAGGATCAGCGGCCCGGCCGCGGGCAGTCCCAGCTCGGCCGACAGGCGCGCCAGCGGACCCCAGGAGTCCAGCCGGACCCGCGCCAGCGCGGCCGACTTGTCCTCGCTCGACTCCGGCCCGCGCAGGCGCTCCAGCGGGTTGAGCCGCGGAAAGGTGCGCACGGGCGCCTCGTCGCCCAGCCCGGCCCGCTTCCTGGCCAGCGCCAGCGCGTCCTCCAGGCCGCCCAGCTCGTCGACCAGGCCGTTGGCGTGGGCGTCGGCGCCGGTCCAGACGCGGCCGCGGGCCAGCTCGTGGGCCCGCTCCCTGGTCAGGTCGCGGCTGTCGGCGACCTTGCCCACGAAGTCATCGTAGATTCGGTCGAGCCAGGCGTTGATGCGCTCCCATTGTTCGGGGGAGAAGCTGCGGGACGTGGAAAACATCCCGGCATTAACCCCTTCAGCCACCAGTTCCGAATTTATCCCCAATTTGTCGAGCAATTCGGAAAAGACGGGCTTGCCGCCGTACACGCCGATGGAACCGGTCAGCGTGCCCGGCTGCGCCATGATCACATCGGCGGCCATCGACACGAAGTAGCCGCCGGAGGCCGCCAGGTCGCCCATGGAGACGATCACCGGCTTGACCTTGCGTGTCAGGACCACCTCGCGCCAGACCGTGTCGCTGGCGACGTACGAGCCGCCGGGGCTGTCGACCCGGAAGACGACGGCCTTGACGTGCTCGTCGCGCCGGGCCGCCCGGAGCGCGGCGCTGATCGTGTCGGAGCCCATGGCCCCGCCCCCGCCGAGCGGGCTCCGGCCGCTGCGACCCGACTTGATCATGCCAGCCCCGTGCACGAGCGCGACCGCGTCGGCCATCGGGTGCGGCAGCTTGCGCACGGCGGAGGCGCGGGCGTAGCGGGAGACGTACTGCAGGTGGGCGTCGCCGCCCGCGGACCCCTTGAGCTCGTCGTAGACCTCGTCCCGGTAGGCCAGCCTGTCGACCAGCCCGGCCTCCTTCGCCTCGGCGGCGGTGAACGGCCCCTGGTCGATCAGCTCCCGCACCTTGCCCGGATCCAGCCGGCGCCCGTCGGCGATGCCGGCGATCATCGTCTCGGTGACCGACTCCACGATGCGGCCCATGGACTCGCGGTGCGGCTCGGTCATGTGGTCCTGGGTGAAGGTGTTGACGGCGGTCTTGTACTCGTGCCGCTGCCCCGCCTCGAACCCCACCCCCAGCTTCGTCAGCGCCCCCTTGAGGAAGCGCTGCTCCAGCGCCACCCCGGTCAGCCCGACATCGCCACTCGGCTGCAGATAGACCCGCTCGAAGGCGGTGGCCAGGTAGTAGGGCACGGTGCCGCCGCCGAACTCGCCGAACGACTCGGCGAAAGCCACGGTGAGCTTCCCCGACGCCCGGAAGTGGATCACCGCCTGGCGCAACTCCTGCACCATGGCCAGCCCCAGCGGCTGCCCGCCGATCTTCACGACGAGCGCCTTGACCCGTGGGTCCTGCCTGGCCCGCTTGAGCCCCGACAGCACGTCGGCCAGGCGCGTCTTGCGCATGGACAGCAGGGCGGCGAGCGGATCCGCCGGCGGGCCCTCGGTGAGGCCCTCGGTGAGATCGAGCTCGAGTACCAGCGGGGCGGTGCGCCGCTGGCGAAGCTTACCGACGGTTTCGAAGATCGCCTTGCCTGCGTCCATAGAAGCCACCCTAAGCGACACAAATCGAAATGTGTGTAGGGGTATACAGCTAAGGTGTGTAGACCTTAGCTGTATAGTTCTACTATGAAATCCGTGGTCAAACCCACTCATGTCTTCGATCGTGACCGTGAGTGGGCGGGCCTGGTCCGGTTTGCGACCTCACCGAGCCCGGATGTGCGGCTCGGCGTCGTGAGCGGCAGGCGCAGACAGGGCAAGACCTTTCTGCTCGACGCGCTCGTCCGAGAGCTCGGCGGGTTCTTCTTCACCGCCACGGACGAGACGGAGAGCGAAGCGCTGGCCAGGTTCGGCCGGGCGCTGGCCGCACGGACCGGTGGCGGCCGCTACGCGTTCGCCAACTGGGACGAGGCGCTGGAGCGGCTGTACATCGACGTCCCCGAGGGGCTCATCGTGATCGACGAGTTCCCCTACCTGAGCAAGGCCTCCCCCTCGCTGCCCTCGCTGATCCAGTTCGCCCTCGATCCCCGCGGTTACGCGAGAGGCAAGAAGTCGCGCCTGCTGCTGTGCGGCTCGGCCATGGGAGTGATGGGCCGCCTGCTGGCGGGCAACGCCCCCTTGCGGGGGAGGGCGAGCCTGGAGCTGGTGGTCAAACCGCTGGACTACCGGGCCTCCGCCAGATTCTGGGGCATCGAGGATCCCCGCCTCGCGCTGCTGGTCCATTCCATCGTGGGGGGCACCCCGGCCTATCGGCGGGAGTTCGTGGCCGGCGACGCTCCGAACTCGTTGGACGACTTCGACGACTGGGTCCTGCGTACCGTGCTCAATCCGCAGATCCCGCTCTTCCGTGAGGCCCGATACCTGCTGGCGGAGGAGACGGACATTCGCGACACGGCCATCTACCACGCGGTGCTCGGCGCCATCGCTTCGGGGAACGCCACTCGCGGCGGCATCGCCAACCACATCGGCCGCAAGTCGCCGGACATCGGTCACCCCTTGGCGGTGCTGGAGGACTCGCAACTGATCGCCCGCGAGGCGGACGCGTTCAGGAAGGGCAAGTCCGTCTTCCACATCCGCGAGCCGCTGATCGTCTTCTACGAGGCGGTGATGCGCCGTGAGTGGACACGGCTGGAGCGCGGCATGCCCGAAGCCGCGTGGCACGACTCACGTGCCACGTTTCTGTCCCAGGTCGTCGGGCCCCACTTCGAGAGCGTCTGCAGGGAGTGGGCGATGTCCGCCGACGCCGAGGTGTTCGGCGAACTGCCCGGTGAGGTGGCGTCCGGTACGGTGGCCGACCCCCACAACCGGACACAGATCGAGGTGGACGTGGCGGTGCTCGCGCGGGAGGAGCATGGCCGGCCGCGGCGGGTGTTGTCCCTGGGAGAGGTCAAATGGGACAAGGTCATGGCCACCGGGCACGTGGAGCGGCTGCGGCGGGCCCGGGACCTGCTGTCGGTGAAGGGTTATGACACCAGCCGGACGGTGCTCGCCTGCTACAGCGGCGCCGGCTTCCAGGCGGACATCCCCGGGGACGTCCGGCTGGTCGGCATCGAGGAGCTCTACGCCTGAGAGGCCGGTCGGAAGGTGATGACGACCTTGCCCGCCGCGTGGCCTTCCTCCTGGTAGCGCATGGCCTCGGGCAGGTCCTCGAACGCGTACGTGCTGTCGATGACCGGGGTGAGCCGGCCGGCCTCGATGAGTTCGGTCAGGGCCAGCAGGTTGCGCCGGTTCTCCTTGCAGCCGATCACGTCGGCCAGCCGGATCTTCTGGGAGACGAACGGGGCCCTGGCCAAGGCGGCGAACACGGCGCCCGCCGGTTGGAGCCAGCGGCTGGGGGAGCCGCCGACCAGGACGTAGGCGCCCTTGCGCGTCAGGGCGCGGCGGCACTCCGCGAAGCGGCGGTCGCCCGCGACGTACAGGAGGACGTCGTAGCGGGAGCCGGTGCGGGTGAAGTCCTCCTTGGTGTAGTCGACGACCTCGTCCGCGCCGAGTGAGCGCATCAGGTCCAGGTTGCGGGTGCCGCACACGGCCGTGACGTGGGCCCCGTACGCCTTGGCGAGCTGGACGGCGAACGTGCCCACCCCGCCCGAGGCGCCGTTGACCAGCACTTTGTCGCCGGGGCGGACGCGGGCCTGGTCGCGCAGGGCGATCAGGGCGGTGTTGGCGGCCAGGGGCACCGCCGCGGCCTGCTCGAACGTCAGGTTCCCGGGTTTCGGGGCCAGCTCGGTCTCCGGGACGCAGGCGTACTCGCCGAAACCGCCGCCCTTGGGCATGGCGTACACCGCGTCGCCGGGGGAGAAGCGCGTCACGCCGTTGCCGACCGCCTCGACCTCGCCGGACAGGTCGGCGCCCAGGATCTTGATCTTGGGGCCGCGCAGGCCGGGGCCGCCGGCCATCAGGCGGGCGACGCGGGGCTCGCCGCGCATGAGATGCCAGTCCCAGGGCTGGACGGAGGTGGCACGCACCCGTACCAGCACCTCGCCGGGGCCGGGGGACGGCTTGGGGATGTCGGTGAGCTCCAGGGCGTCGGGTGAGCCGTACGAGCGTAGGACGAAGGCTTTCATGGTGTTCTCCTCCAGAGCGGCGGGGCTTCAGTTTGAGCGGGCTCCGGGCGGCGGCATAACAGCCGAAAGTACGACCTCTTGCCTGGCTTATCGGCTGGTGGAGGTCCGGCCGTTGTGCGGATGAGTCTTCAGCAAGGCGTCGGCACGATCGGCGGTATGAAGACGTGGGCAGGCCGGCTCGTACCGGCCGGGTTGATCGCGCTGAGCGCCGTCCCGCTGCTGGCCGGGGGCATCCGGCTGAACGAGCTGGCCGGGGGCGCGGAGGTCACGGCCGCGAACGCGCGGTTCTTCGCGGCGCCCCTTCCCGTGGTGGCGCACATCGCCGCCGTCACCCTCTACACCGTTCTGGGAGCCTTCCAGTTCGCGCCCCGGTTCCGGCGGCGCCGGCCGCGCTGGCATCGGGCCGCCGGGCGCGTGCTGGTCGCCGCCGGGCTGGTGACGGCGCTGTCGGGGATCTGGATGACGCTGTTCTCCGCCCTGCCCGCCGGGGACGACGGCCTGCTGACCGTGTTCCGGCTCGGGTTCGGGACGGCGATGGTGGTCTCGATCGTGCTGGGGTTCGTGGCGATCAGGCGCGGGGACGTGCGGCGGCATCGGGCCTGGATGACGCGGGCGTACGCGATCGGGCTGGGCGCCGGGTCGCAGTTCGTCGTCCAGCTCGTCTGGTACGTGGCCGCCGGCGCGCCGAACCACTTGGGGAGGGCGCTGCTCCTGGGGGCCGGGTGGACGGTCAACGTGGTGGTGGCCGAATGGATCATCCGCCGGCGGGGGTCAGGCTTTCAGCCGGTTGGTCTCGTAGGCCCACATGGCGATCTCGACCCGGTTCCTGACGCCCAGCTTGGTCATCAGGCTGGCGATGTGGCTCTTGACCGTGCTGAGTGAGATGTGCAGCTCGGCGGCGATCTCGCTGTTGGTCCGGCCGCGCGCCACGGTGGCGAGGATCTGCTCCTCCCGGTAGGTGAGGGACTCGATCGGCTGGGCCGGCGGCCCCGACGGGCCCGCGCCGGCGAAGGCGGACAGCAGCCGGGCGGTGATGCTCGGCGCGATCAGCGCGTCACCGTTGGCGGCGGCGCGGACGGCCTGGGCGAGCAGGTCCGGGCCCGCGTCCTTGAGCAGGAAGCCCCTGGCACCGGCCCGCAACGCGGCGTAGACGTACTCGTCGAGGTCGAACGTGGTGATCACGACGACGGCGATGGGCTGGTCGACGTCGGGGCCGGCGAGCCGGCGGGTGGCCTCGATGCCGTCGCAGCGCGGCATGCGGATGTCGAACAGGCACACGTCGGGCCGCAGGCGGCGGGCGAGCTCCACGGCCCGCTGCCCGTCGGCGGCCTCGCCGACGACCTCGATGCCCGGCTGGGCGTCGAGGATCATCCGCAGGCCGGTCCTCGCGATCTCCTGGTCGTCCGCGACGATCACCCGGATGCCGGTGTCGGTCGTCGAAAGGCCGGTGTCGGTCATGTGGTGACTCCCGTGCGGGGCAGTACGGCGGTTACGGTCCAGCCTCGGCCGGGGTTCGGGCCGGCCTCGCACGTGCCGCCGAGCAGGCCGGCGCGTTCGATCATGCCGATGAGCCCGTACCCGGGAATCGCGGCGGGGCGGGAGGCGGTGCTGTCGCCGTCGTCGCTCACCCGCAGGCGCACGGTGGTGTCGTCCGCGGCCACGCGGACCTCGATGCGGGTGGCGTGCCGGGCGTGCCGCCTGGCGTTGGTGACCGACTCCTGCGCGATGCGGTAGAGCGCGGCCCCGACCGTGGGCGGCAGGGCGGCGAGGTCGCCGGCGAGCTCGACGTCCACGGACGGCCCCTCGCGGCCCTGGACCGCGAGCTGTTCGAGGTCGGCGACGTGCGGGCTGGGTGCCAGCTCGGGGGGTTCGTCCCGGCGCAGGAGGCGGACCATGGCGCGCATCTCGGTGAGTGTGCGCGACGCCTCGGCCTCGATCACGCGCAGTGCCTCGACGGCGGCGTCGGGGCGCGTCACCGCGGTCGCGATGCCGGCCTGGGCGCGGATCGCCATCGCCGAGACGTGGTGGGCGACGGTGTCGTGCAGGTCGCGGGCGAGCTGTTCGCGTTCGAGCAGCTTGACCTGGTCGAGCTCGCGCATCCTGGCCCTGGCCCGGTAACGGAAGGTGCCGCCCAGGGCGATCGCCGCGAACACGACGGTGTACGCGCCGACGACGTCGGAGAGCACGAGGAGGCTGGAGAACGCCGCGACGAGCACCGCCCCGGCGATCAGCGCCACCCCGGCGGCCGCCTCCCGGCCGGATCCCCAGCGCGACAGCGAATAGAGGATCAGCAGCATGTACGCCAGCGAGCCCATCTCCGCCGGGTCGGCGCCCGTCGAAAGCTGGATCAGGCCGGTGACCACGACGGGGATGGTGAGGACGAGCAGCGGCCTGGTACGCCGCCACAACAGCGTCGGCAGCATGACCAGCGAATAGATCATCGACAACGGCCACCACTGGAGATCCTGCCGCAGGAACCCCTCCAGCAGGATGGCCGGCGTGAGCACGCCCACGAGCGCCCAGTCACGCCAGACCCGGCGAGGGGCGTCAGGGGGCCGGGGCTCGTCCCACACGGAGCGCAGAAGGCCGTGCACGTCATCATGGTACGAGGACAAGACCGACAAATGGAGCGGGCCCGCCCAGCGTCGCTGGACGGGCCCGATGCTAGCAGGACTTGCTAGAGGTTGCGGATCGCCGAACGGACGTCAATGCGCCGGTTCGTGACGTTGGCGCCGCCGCTCGGGTAGGTGATCACCTTGCCCGTGCTCTTCAGCGCGTTCACCAGCGTGTCCACCGTGGCGGTGGCGTTGCGCTGGTGCATCAGGGCGATGGCGCCCGCGACGTGCGGGGTGGCCATCGACGTGCCGTTCAGGGTCGCGTAGCCGTTGCCCGCGATGGCCGCGGTGATCGACACGCCCGGAGCGAACACGTCGAGCAGCGTGCCGCGGTTCGAGAAGGACGCCACCGCGTCCTGCTTGTCCGTGGCGCCCACGGCCACCGTGGTCGAGACACAGGCCGGCCAGGACACCCCGGCGGTGAAGCCGTTGTTGCCCGAGGCCACCACGGTCGCGGTGCCCTTGGCGATCAGCTTGTCGACCTCGGCCTTGAAGTCGGCGCCGTCGGTCGTGTCACAGTTGGTGCTGTACTGGCCGCCGCCCAGGCTCAGGTTCACCGAGGCGATGTTGAGCGTGTCGGCCAGGGACTCCACGTAGGCCATGCCGGCCAGGATCGAGGAGTCGTAGGCCAGGACGCAGACCGGACGGCCACCGCAGTAGAGCGTGTTCTCGAAGCGGCTGAACACCTGCACCGGAACGATCTTGGCCTGGGGCGCGACACCGTTGGCCGCGAAGTCGGCGGTTGCCTGGCCGGCCGCGATGCCCGCCACGTGGGTGCCGTGGTAGCACAGGCCGTACTGCGGCTGCGGCGCGTCCTCGGTGCAACCGGCCGTGTCGGAGCTGGCGGAGCCGGCGCCGATCTGGGCCTGAGTGCCGTTCGCGCACAGCGGCGTGGAACCGTCCAGCGGGTCGGCGGACGAGAAGCACGCCTCGCCCGTGATCCGAGTGCCGAAGGCGGGGTGGTCGCCGTCGATGCCGGTGTCCAGGATCGCGACCGCGGTGCCCGCGCCGGAGTAGCCCAGCTCCTGCACCTTGTCGGCGCCGATCAGGGGGACGCTCTGGACCAGGGTCGGCTCGTTGACCTTGTCCCTGCGGATCGAGACGACGTCCGACTCGGCGGCGATCTTCTCGAGCTCCGCCCGCGTGCCGCGGTAGACGAAGAAGTTCAGCTTGTCAGCCATCTCGGCGGACGGCTGCGCGACGACGTTCCTGCCCTGCTTGATCTCTTCCGCGCTCGTCTGCACGGACTTCACCTGAGCGGCTTCACGCACGCGGACGATGGCACGGTGCTCGCCGGTCGCCGTGATCGCGGGGTCGATCTTGGACTCGGGCTCGGCGGCGAGGGCGGGTGTGGCGATCAGCGCGGCCGACGTGGCGGCTAACGCGATGGCGCCGGCCAGCAGAGACGACAGTCTCAACCTGTTCCTCCGGTGATTCCAGGGGTTGGTGTCAGCAGAAGTGTAGTTATCGGACAACTGATGTCAGAGGGGGCAGAGTGGACCGTTATAACTTCTTGTTGTGGTAGGCGCCGTTATCGTTTCGTCATACGAAAGGCCGGGCCACCGGCCCGGCCTTTCAAGCGATCAGAGTGCTGGTCAAGTCCGTGGCGCCGGCGCGGCGCGGGTGGCGGTGGTGGCACGTTCCATGTCGATCCGCGCCGTGATCGTCGGCGTGCCGCCGGCGTCCACCTGGATGGGCCTGCCGGTGTCCCGCAGCCGCTGCAGGCTCTGCGCGACCGTGAAGTCCGGATACGCCTGCCGCATCAGCGCGAACGCCCCCGCCACGTGCGGCGCGGACATCGAGGTGCCGCTCTTCTCGCCATAGCCGTCGTCGGGCACCGAGGCGTTGATGCCCACCCCCGGCGCGAACAGGTCCAGCAGTGGCCCCCGGTTGGTGAACGAGGCCAGCGCGTCACTGTCGTCCGTGGCCCCCACCGTGACGGCCGTGGAGATGCAGGCGGGGGAGGAGACGCCGTTCTCGAAGCCGTTGTTGCCGGCCGCGACCACGGGAGCCACGCCCAGGCTCGCCAGCGTGTCGAACTCCGGCTTGACCGCCGCGGCGCTGGGGTCGGCGTCGCACGCCTCGACGAACGGGCCGCCGCCGCCCAGGCTCATGTTCACCGCCGCGACGTTGAACGTCCTGACGACCCGCGACACGTACTCCAGCGCCAGCTTCTGGTCGGAGGTGTAGCTGAGGAAGCAGGGCGCCCTGCTCCCGCCGATCGCGCACGTGAGCGGGTTGTCGATGCGGCTGAAGACCTGGATCGGCAGGATCCGGGCGGCGGGGGCGACGCCGTTCGCCGGCGCGCCCGTGGCCATCCTGCCCGCCGCGATGCCGGCCACGTGGGAGCCGTGCGAGCAGGCGTTCGCGGTGTTGACGACGCACTGCGCGGTCTCGGCGTCGGCCGCGCCCGCGCCCGTCTGGCTGGGCTGGTTGTTCGGGCAGAGCGAGACGCTGCCGTCGCTGGCGTCGGAGGAGGAGAAGCACGCCTCGTCCGCGATCCGGCCGCTGAAGAACGGATGGTCGCGGTCGATCCCCGTGTCGAGGACGGCGACCGTGGTGCCCGCACCGGTCCAGCCGGCCTGGTTGGCCTGGACGGAGCGGATCAGCGCGGTGCTGGCGTCGAGAAAGGGCATGCGCAGCTCGTCCTTGTAGACGGACTGGACGCGGGCGTCCTTCTTGAGCTTGTCCAGCGTCAGGCCGTCGACCTCGGCGACGAAGAAGTGCGGCGACTGCGCGGCCTCCAGCACCCGGGCCCCGTCGGAGGCCTGTTCGAGGTCGCTGGCCACATCCTGGACGTTCTGGCCTGGCTTGAGCTGGATGATCGAACGCACTCTGGTCTTCGCCGCGATCTCCGTGACGAGTGCGGGGCTGATGATCGGGTCGCCGGTGTCGGTGGTGTCGGCTTGGAGCGCCGGAGCCGCACTGAGCACGGCGGACGTCACGGCCAGCGTTGTGGCGCAGGCCAGGAGAGACCGTAGCCTCACATTTCCTCCCGGAGGCTGGAGCCGTGAAGCATCCATTGGGCTCCCGGCTTGCGTACAGCCGCATACATCCCCACGTGCGACAACTGTGATGTCAGTGACGTATGTGACCCAGGGAAACGTTGGAGGCTTTTTTACATTTAAGCGGCAGAAGAGAAAAGGCCGGTCGTGAGCGACCGGCCTTTTCGGATATTTAGCTATTTAACGGTCTTCAGGACGTTCTTCGTCGCCTTCTTCAGCGCCGCCGTGGAGGGCTTGCTGCTCATCCGCACCTTCTCGGCGGCGGTGAGCGTCGTGGTGCCGTTCGTGCCGCGCGCCCAGTTGAGCCAGCCCGTCAGCAGCGCGCTGTCGAGCTTCTTCTTGCCGGCCTTGCCGCCCTTCAGCACCCGGTACGCCGTACCCAGCGACGACGCCTTCGTCAGCTCGGGGAACACCTTGCTCGACTTGCTGATCAGCTTCAGGTAGCAGGTGAGCGTGGCGTCCGGGATCGTGCCGGTGCTGCGGTGGATCTCCACGGCCCACTTCTTGGCCGACAGCTTCTTGGCCTCCGTGCCGCGCGTGCAGACCGTGGCCGTGTTCGGGGTCGGCGACGGTGTCGGCGTCACGGTCACCGTGACCGTCACCGTGAGCGTGGGCAGCGGGACCGGGCTGGTGGACGACGTGGGCCGGGGGTCGGGGTCGGGCTCCGGGGTGGGGCCGCTGCCGTCGCCGGGGTCGGGCACGGGTTCGGTGTCGTCCGTCGGGTCCGGGTTCGGGACCTGCGTGATGGGCGGCTGCGGCGCCGCTCCGGCCAGGGCCGCCGCCAGGTCCAGGCGCGGCGTGGTGACCTGGGCGCCGTTGGCGTCGTACACGTACGGGCGGCCGGTGGTCTTGAGCGTGTTGACCAGGTCCGCCATCGGGGTGGTCGGCGAGGCCGCCTTCATCAGCGCCAGCGCGCCCGCCACGTGCGGCGTCGCCATCGAGGTGCCACTGTAGGTGGTCGTGGCGTTGTCCGGCACCGACGACACGATGTCCACGCCCGGCGCGAACAGGTCCACCAGCGCCCCGCGGTTGGAGAAGTCGGCCAGCCCGTCGGAGTTGTCGTTCGCCCCGACGGCCACCGCCGTGGAGATGCAGGCCGGGTACGACACCCCTTCGTAGAACTCGTTCCCCGCAGCGACCACGGTCGCGGTGCCCTTGGCCAGCAGGGCGTCGATCTTCGGCTTGAAGATCGCCGCGTCCGAGGTGGTGTCGCAGTCGTCCTCGAACAGCAGGCCGCCCAGGCTCAGGTTCACCGCGGCGACCGGCTGCTCCAGCGCGGTCACGTAGTCCATGGCCTGCCGCAGCGACGACTCGTACGCCAGCAGGCACGTCGGCTCGCCACAGGTGTCCTCGTCGTTGACCCGGCTGAACACCTGCACCGCCACGATGTTCGCGCCCGGCGCCACGCCTCCGCTGCCGGCCGCGATGCCCGCGACGTGGGTGCCGTGGTCGCACAGGTTCACGCCGCCCTCGACGCACTTGGCGGTGGTGGCGTCGGCGGCGTTGTCGCCGATCTGCTGCGGCCGGCCGTTCGCGCAGAGCGACTCGACGCCGGGCTCCACGGCGGAGAAGCACGCCTGGGCGATGATCCGGTTGCCGAACCACGGGTGGTCGGGGTCGATGCCGGTGTCGAGCACGGCCACGGCCTGCCCGGCGCCGGTGTGGTTGGCCGCGTGCGCCTTGTCGGCGCCGATCAGGGCGAGGTTGGGGCTGACGTCGGCGGGCGCGTACGTCCTGTCGCGGTGGATCGAGGAGACCCGCGGGTCCTCGGCCAGCTTGGCCAGCTCCTCCGCGGTGCCCTCCACGACCATGAACGACTGGCTCTGCGGCTGCAGCACCACGTCCACGCTCTCGGCGGCCGCCCGCCCCGCCACGGGGGCGTTCTGCGCGGGATCGGTCAGCTCGACGATGGCCCGCTCGGTGCCGCCGTCGACGCCTAAGCCCTCCTCGACCTTGGCCTGGGGGTCCCCGGTCGCCGGCGCGGTCTGGGACACGCTGGGCGAGGGGGTGGGCGTGGGATCGTCGGCGTGGGCCGGAGCCGATAACGGCAGCAGTAGCAGCGCGATCGAGCTCACGATCAGGGGGCGAAGTCGCACGCGTCCTCCGAGGGTGATGATCTCGGAGTTTAGGGCGATTTGCCCTATGCGCACAGGCCCCCTGGCCGTTTCTCACCGAACTTTCAGCGGGCGCACCTCAATCGTTCAGCGTGTTCCCCTCATGGGTGAGCCAGACGGCGCCGAGGGGCGGCACGCGCAGCGTCCCTGAATGGGGGAGCCCGTGCCACGGCTCGTCGCCGGCCTCGACCGTGCCCAGGTTGCCCACGCCGCTGCCCCAGTAGTCGTAGGCGTCGGTGTTGACGATCTCCGTCCAGTCGCCCGCGTAGGGGAGCCCGAGCCGGTAGTTCTCGTGCGGCCCGCCGCTGAAGTTGACCACGCACGCCACCGCCGACCCGTCATCGGCGTAGCGGACGAAGGAGAAGGTGTTGCCGGAGGCGTCGTCGGCGTCGATCCACCGGAACCCCTCGGGTTTGGCGTCCTGCTCCCACAGCGCGGGGGTCTCGCGGTAGACGCGGTTGAGGTCGCGTACGAGCCGCTGCACGCCCTGGTGACCGTCGAACTCCAGCACCCACCAGTCGAGCCCGCGCTCCTCCGACCACTCCGAGCCTTGGCCGAACTCGCCGCCCATGAACAGCAACTGCTTGCCCGGATGCGCCCACATGAACGCCAGCAACGCCCTGAGCTGCGCGAACCGCTGCCATTCGTCGCCCGGCATCTTGCCCAGCAGCGAGCCCTTGCCGTGCACGACCTCGTCGTGCGACAGGGGCAGCACGTAGTGCTCCGAGTACGCGTACAGCAGCGAGAACGTCATCTTGTGGTGGTGGTACTGCCGAAAGACCGGCTCGTGGCGCAGGTATTCGAGCGTGTCGTGCATCCAGCCCATGTTCCACTTGAACCCGAACCCGAGCCCGCCCAGGTGCACGGGCCGCGACACGCCCGGCCAGGCGGTCGACTCCTCGGCCACGGTCGAGATGCCGGGCGCCTCCCGGTAGCAGACGGAGTTCATCTCCTTGATGAACTCGACCGCGTCGAGGTTCTCCCTGCCGCCGTAGACGTTGGGCGTCCACTCGCCCTCGCGCCGCGAGTAGTCCAGGTAGAGCATCGAGGCCACCGCGTCCACCCGCAGCCCGTCGACGTGGAACTCGCGCAGCCAGTAGAGCGCGTTGGCGACCAGGAAGTTGCGCACCTCCCGGCGGCCGAAGTCGAAGACGTAGGTGCCCCAGTCGGGGTGCTCGCCCCTGGCCGGGTCGGCGTGTTCGTAGAGCGGCGTGCCGTCGAAGCGCGCCAGCGCCCAGTCGTCCATCGGGAAGTGGGCCGGCACCCAGTCGAGCACCACGCCGATGCCGCGCTGGTGCAGGCGGTCCACGAAGTGCCGGAACTCGTCGGGCGTGCCGAACCTGGCCGTCGGCGCGTAGTAGGAGGTCACCTGGTAGCCCCACGAGCCGCCGAACGGGTGCTCGGCCACCGGCAGCAGCTCGACGTGCGTGAACCCCATGTCGGCGACGTACTCGGAGAGCTGGTCGGCCAGCTCCAGATAGGACAGGCCCGGCCGCCACGACCCCAGGTGCACCTCGTAGGTGCTCATCGGCCCGCTCTGCGGCTGCCGCGTGGGCCGCTCGGCCATCCACGCGTCGTCGGCCCACGTGTAGTCGGACCGGTCCACCACGGAGGCCGTCAGCGGCGGCACCTCGGTCCGCCTGGCCATCGGGTCGGCCTTGTCGCGCCACACCCCGTCGGCGCCCAGGATCTGGTACTTGTACCGCTCGCCCGGCCCCAGCCCCGGCACGAACAGCTCCCACACCCCGGAACGGCCCAGCGAGCGCATCGGGTAGGCGGTGCCGTCCCAGTGGTTGAAGTCGCCGACGACCCTGATGCCGCGCGCGTTGGGCGCCCAGACGGAGAACGCGGTGCCGTCGACGTCCTGGTGCTCCATGACGCGGGCGCCGAGCGCCTCCCAGAGCCGTTCGTGGCGCCCCTCGCCGATGAGGTGCAGGTCCACTTCGCCGAGCGTGGGCCAGTGCCGATAGGGGTCGCGCAGCTCGTACGGCTCCGCGCCGGTGTACGTGACCCGCAGCGTGTAGTCGGGCACCTTGTCCAGCCCCGGGACCATGACCTCGAACACCCCGTGGGCCTGGTGCTTCATGTCGTGGGCGGTGCCGTCGTCGAGCACCACCCGCACCCGTTCGGCCATCGGGCGGAGCGTCCTGAAGACCACCCCGCCGGACACGGGGTGTGCTCCGAGCACGGAATGCGGATCGTGGTGCGCCCCACCCGCGAGGCGGTCGAGCTCTGTCCTCATCGGCATGCTCCCAACACTGCCCTATGGTGACCGTCCATCTCAGGCACTGCCCGCTTTCACCGAGACAATCACAGAAAGTGCAAAATCCCGGGTTCATCACAAGATGTTGCCGGGTGGCTTAACCGATCTTTGGCCCGATGTTGGCCTGCCGGAGGGCGTCGTCCAGGGAGAGGGCGGCGCCGCGCGACATGGCCGCCGCGAACCCGTCCCGTCCGCTCACTCTGGCCGTGATCCGGTCGACGTCGCCCCGTTCGCCGGGCGGCAGCGGCGCACCCACGGATTCCCTCAGGGCGGCGGCCTGGCCCAGCAGCAGCCCGGCCTCCTCATGCCGCCCCTCCAGGGCCCGCGCACCCGCCAGCCCCTCCAGCGCCAGCGCGATGGCCCGCGGATCACCGACCCTGCGGGCCGATGCCAAAGCCTCCGACTGCAGCTCCAGGGCCCCGGACGCGTCGCCGCGCTGCTCGGCGACGAACCCCAGCTCGGCCAGGATCAGCGCGGCGCCGGGATCACCCGCCACGTCCCTGACCCAGTCGAGCCACTCCCGCAGCCGCCGCTCGGCCTCCTCCAGCCGCCCCTGCCGCCGCGCCCCCAGCGCCAGGCCCAGCTCGGCGAACTCCTCGGCGGGACGGTTCGACTGGGCGACCGCCAGCCGTCTGGCCCGCTCGTGGTAGTCGTCGGCCCGCGCGTGGTCGCCGGTCAGCATGGCGATCCGGCCCAGCCGGGACAGCGCGTCGGACACCGCGCTCCACAGCCCGAGCTCCTCCGCCATCGCCAGCCCCTCCACCCGCAGGGCGGCGGCCCGCTCGTAGTCGCCGACGATCTCGGCCAGCGTGCTCAGGTTCTCCGAGGCCCGCATCTCGCCCCACCGGTCGCCGAGCTCCCTGAACAGCGCCAGCCCCTGCTCACCGTCCCGCCGCAGCGCCGCCAGGTCGCCGCGCATGGCCGCGTACCTGGCCAGGACGTTCAGCGCGGCCGCCGTGCCCCACCGGTCGCCCAGTTCCCTGAACGTGGCCAGCGCCGTCTCGACCAGCGCCCGGCTGGCCGACAGGTCGTCATAACCGAACAGGGCGAACCCGACGAACCACCGCGCCCTGGCCCGCTCCAGCGGCCCGTCAATGGCCTCGTACACCGTCGGGTCGGGAATCCGCGGCACCCCGGCCAGCATCCGAAGCCCGGCCGACCACGCCAGAGCCTGCCCCCGAGCCGACCTCTGCCCGGTGTCCTGGAGGGACAGGGCCGCCTCGAAGGCCCGCTGACCCTCGCCGAGCCTGCCGCGCAGCACCCAGTACCAGGCCATCGCGTTCACCAGCCGCAGCGCCTCGGCCGGGGCCTTCGCATGGATCGCCGTCTCCAGCGCCGCACGGAGGTTCGCGGCCTCGGCGTCCAGCAGGGCGAGCGCCTGCCGCTGCCCGGCTCCGCGCAGGGAAGGCTCCACCCGTTCGGCCAGGTCCGCGTAGTGGCGCAGGTGCCGCAGCCGCAGGCCGTCCAACTCGCCCGCCTCCGCCAGCCGCTCCTGACAGTAGACCGAGACCGACTCCAGCAACCGATAGCGCGGGCCGGGCGCCCGTACCACCAAGGAGCGGTCCACCAGGCGGGCCAGCGTGTCGAGCACGTCCACGCCCGCCTCCGCGCAGACCTCCTCGGCCGCCTCCAGCGTGCAGCCGTCGGCGTGGACGGCGAGTCGCCGCAGCACCACCCGCTCGTCCGCGCCGAGCAGCTCCCAGCTCCAGTCGATCATCGCCCGCAACGTCTGCTGCCTGGCCGGAGCCCCGCGCAGCCCGGAGGCGAGCAGCCGGAACCGGTCGTCCAGCCGGTCGGCGAGCTGGCGCGGGGTCAGCGCCCGCATCCTCGTGGCGGCCAGCTCCAGCGCGAGCGGAATGCCGTCCAGCCGCTCACAGATCTCCGCGACGGCGACG
Source organism: Nonomuraea solani (assembly GCF_900108335.1). Classification (GTDB taxonomy): domain Bacteria; phylum Actinomycetota; class Actinomycetes; order Streptosporangiales; family Streptosporangiaceae; genus Nonomuraea; species Nonomuraea solani. The sequence goes on along the minus strand of NZ_FNVT01000008.1, from coordinate 367,171 downwards.
GCGGTGTCCCCGTCGGTGCGCGGTGGGAGATCGGCTCGCTTCGCGAACAGCTCCATCGCCGCCGCCCGGCCCAGCGGGGGGACGGTCCAGAGGCGCTCGCCCTCGATCCGCAGCGACTCCTGCCCGGTGGCCAGCACGCGCAGGCCCGGCGCGGCCCGCAGGAGCCGGGCGGTCAGTTCGGCGACCTGGTCCACCACGTGCTCGCAGTTGTCCAGCACCAGCAGCGTGCGCCCGGCCTGGAGCGCGGCGGGCAGCCGCGCCATGATGTCGGCGGGGACGTCGTCGCGCAGGCCCAGCACGCCCGCGATCACCTCGGCCACCTCCACCACCGGCGTCCCGGCCCGCAGGGCGGCCAGTTCCACCAGCCACACCCCGCCGTCGAAGCCCTCCAGCCCGGCCGCCGCGGCCAGCGCCAGCCGGGTCTTGCCCACGCCTCCGGGACCGGTGAGCGTGACGAGCCGGTCGGCGCGCAGCAGCGCGCGCACCTCGGTCACCGCCTCGTCCCGCCCGACCAGGCCGGTCAGCGGCGCGGGCAGGTTGGTGCGCGGCCGGGCGGGCGCGTCCAGGGCCGGGTCCTGCTCCAGGATCGCCTGGTGCAGCGCCGTCAGCTCGGGCCCCGGATCCAGCCCGAGCTCCTCGGCCAGCCGACGCCGCAGGTCCCCGTACGCGGCCAGCGCCTCGCTCTGCCGCCCCGACCGATAGAGAGCGCGTACGTACAGCGCCCGCAGCCGCTCCCGCAGCGGATGCCCGGCCACCAGCTCGGCCAGCTCGGCGGCGACCAGCCCGTGCTCGCCCAGCCCCAGCCGCGCGTCGGCCAGCTCCTCCGCCGCCACCAGCCGCTGCTCGTCCAGCCGGGCCACCGCCGCCCTGGCGAACGGCTCGTCGGCGAACTCCGCGTACGCGCCCCCGCGCCACAACCCCAGCGCCTCCCGCAGCAACGCGGCCCGCGCCCCGGGATCGTCGCTGCCCTGGGCCCGCCCGAGCAGCGCCTCGAACAGGTGCGCGTCCACGGACTCGGGCGCCACGCGCAGCACGTACCCGGGCGCCTGGTACACCACCAGCTCCCGCCCGCCCAGCACCCGGCGCAACTGCGACACCTTGACCCGCAGCGCGGCCAGGGCGTTCGCGGGCGGCCGGCCACCCCAGAGGTCCTCGATCAGCCGGTCGGCGGAGACGGGCCGCCCGGCGTGGATCAGCAGATCGGCGAGGAGCGCCCGGACCTTGACCTCGACCACCTGGACCGGCCGCCCGTCCGGCCCCCACACGGCCAGCGGCCCCAGCACCCCGAACCGCATCCGCCCCCCCATAAGCACGTCCGAATCAGACCATAACCGCCGCCCAGCAGGGTGAACGCATCACCTCATCCAGAAGGAATGCTGAAATGTCGGAAAACATTGCTGTGCTCGGCCTCGGACTCATGGGCACCGCCCTCGCCGAGAGCCTCCTGGCGGCCGGGCACCGCGTCACCGTGTGGAACCGTTCGCCCGCCAAGGCCGGCCCCCTGGTCGCCAAGGGCGCGACCCGCGCGGACACCCCCGCCCAGGCCGTCGCGGCGAACCCGCTGGTGATCGTCTGCCTGCTCGACTACCCGTCCTCGCGGGCGGTGCTGGAGGACGTGGAACTGGCGGGCAAGGTCGTCGCGAACCTCACCACCGGCCGGCCCGCCGAGGCCCGCGAGCTGGCGACCTGGGTGGCGGAGCGCGGCGGCGAATACCTGGACGGCGGCATCATGGCCGTGCCACAGATGATCGGCAGGCCGGGCGCGCTCATCCTCTACAGCGGCTCGGAGCGCTCCTTCGACCGGTACGAGCAGGCGTTCGCCGCCATGGCCGAGCCCCGTTTCACCGGCGCCGACCCCGGGATGGCGCCGCTGCTCGACCTGGCCATGCTGACCGGCATGTACGGCCAGATCGCCGGCTTCCTGGAGGCCGCCGCGCTGGTCACGTCGGCCAAGTATCCGCTCGGTGAGTTCACCTCGTCGCTGCTGGTCCCGTGGCTGAACGCGATGGCCGCCCTCCAGCCCGCGTGGGCCGAGAAGATCGAGTCAGGCGACCACGCCACCGAGGTCTCCAACCTGGAGGTCAACCGGGCGGGCATGGAGAACCTGGTGCGCGCCTTCCGCGAGCAGGGTGTCAAGCCGGACCTGCTGCTGCCCATGAAGACCGTCATCGACCAGCGCGCGGCCCGCGGGCTCGGCCACGAAGGACTGTCGGGCCTGGTCGAAGAGCTCTGAGAGAGCCGGGCCGGCCGGCGAGGCCGCTGGGCCTTCGACCGGCGCCTACACGGTACGCGGGCGGAACGCGGACAGCGGGATCCCGATCCAGGAGGGCCGGTTGCGGGCCTCGTAGACGACCTCGTACACGGCCTTGGACAGCTCGAACGCCCGCAGCAGCGCCGCGTCCGCCCGGGTGATCACGCCGCCGCCCTCCGCGTAGCCGTCGAGGAAGGCGGCGCGGTTGCGGTCGGCCCACTCCTGCGCGCGCGGCTCCAGCTCGTCGGCCCTGGAGTTGCCCACCAGCAGGTGCCTGGCCGCGTAGTCGAACGAGCGCAGCATCCCCGCCACGTCGCGCAGCGGCGACGACAGGGCCTTGCGCTCGGCCAGCGGCTGTCCCGGCTCGCCCTCGAAGTCCAGCACCACCCAGTCCATCGGCGTGCGCATCACCTGGCCCAGGTGGTAGTCGCCGTGAACCCGTTGCACAGGCACCTCGTGGGTGAGCAGCTCCACCTGGTGGTAAGCGTCCTCAACAGTGCTCACGTACTCCCGCAATTCGGGCACTTCGGCCACGGCCCGGCCCAGGCGGCGGCGGAAGCCCTCGGCCATGCGCTTGACCTCGTGGGGCTCGATGAGGCCCGTGGGGAAGGCGGCGGCCAGCTCGCGGTGCACCTGCGCGGTGGCGGTGCCGAGCCGCTCCGACTCGGCCGTGAAGTCGCCGCCCGCGTCGGTGGCGGACACGTCGGGCGGCAGGGCGTACAGGTCGCGGACGCTGGTCAGGGCGAGGTCCCAGCCGTCGTTGGCGTTCGACAGGTATTCCTGCATGATCGCGAGCGTCGTGTCCGTGCCGTCGAGGTCCGTCTCGATCCACCCGTACGGCTGCGCGATGTGGTGGGCGTTCCTGGCGGCCAGGGCGGTGACGACCTCCAGCTCGGGGTTGACCCCCGGGATGAGACGGCGGAACAGCTTGCAGATGTAGGCGTCCCCGTACACGAGCGAGGTGTTGGACTGCTCCGCGCCGAGCACGAGGCTGCGCGGCGAGGCGTCGATCTCGGCCCCGGGGACGTGGCGCATGCGCAGGCCGCTGCGGGTCTCGTCGTGGGCCATGCCGTCGAGCAGCCAGCCCGTACGGTCGGGGTCGTGGACGGCGTCGTAGAGGTGGACGTCGTCGATGGTGCCGATGAGGGCGTGTTTGAGACGGTCCGGCAGGTCGGTGCGCTCGCCCAGCAGGAGCTGGTAGCGCTCGCGCGAGCCCTCCTGCCAGACGGCGATGATCAGATGTCTCAGTCCGGGCGTCAGTTCGACGTCCGCGTCGATCGACAGCTCGTCGATCGGGCGCCCCTTGCCGCCGAACCAACGCTGGCGGCCGATCCATGCGACAAGGAGCTCGTCAAGCACGTCCTACTCCTCCTGGGTGATGGCCGGCGGGAGTGTGAACCAGTAGAACCCATGCCCTGGAAGCGTCAAAAGATACGGAAGTTCGCCAATTGCCGGAAATGGTACGCCGCCCATCGTCTCCACAGGGGAGACCCCGACGAATCTGCGCAGGTCAAGCTCGACCGGCTGAGGGAAGCGCGAGAGGTTGTTGACGCAGAGCATCCGGTCGTCGCCCAGCTCGCGTACGAACGCCAGCACGCTGGGGTTGGAGGAGTTGAGCTCTGCGTAACCGCCCAGCCCGAACACGGGGTGCCGCTTGCGGATCTCGATCATGCGGCGGGTCCAGTGCAGCAGCGAGCCCGCGTTCTTCTGCTGGGCCTCGACGTTGATGCCCTGGTAGCCGTAGATCGGGTCCATGATCACCGGCAGGTAGAGGCGGCCGGGGTCGCAGTCGGAGAACCCGGCGTTGCGGTCGGGGTCCCACTGCATGGGGGTGCGCACGCCGTCGCGGTCGCCGAGCCAGATGTTGTCGCCCATGCCGATCTCGTCGCCGTAGTAGAGCACCGGGGAGCCGGGCAGCGACAGGAGCAGGGCGGTGAACAGCTCGATCTGGTTGCGGTCGTTCTCCAGCAGGGGTGCCAGGCGGCGGCGGATGCCGACGTTGGCGCGCATGCGGGGGTCCTTGGCGTACTCGGTGTACATGTAGTCGCGTTCTTCGTCCGTGACCATTTCGAGCGTCAGCTCGTCGTGGTTGCGCAGGAAGATTCCCCACTGGCAGTGCTCCGGGATTTTCGGCGTCTGGGCCAGGATCTCGGAAATGGGGTAGCGCGATTCCCGGCGTACGGCCATGAAGATGCGGGGCATCAGCGGGAAATGGAAGGCCATGTGGCACTCGTCGCCGCCGCCGACGGGATCGCCGAAATACTCGACCACGTCGGACGGCCACTGGTTGGCCTCGGCGAGCAGCACCCGGTCCGGATAGAGGCGGTCCACGTCCGCCCTGATCCGCTTGAGGTATTCGTGCGTCCTCGGCAGGTTCTCGCAGTTGGTGCCCTCTTCCTCGAAGAGGTAGGGGACCGCGTCCAGCCGGAATCCGTCGATGCCCAGGTCCAGCCAGAACCGCAGCACCTCCAGCATGGCCTGCTGAACGTCCGGGTGCTCGTAGTTGAGGTCGGGCTGGTGGTGGAAGAAACGGTGCCAGTAGTACTGGCCGCGCACCGGGTCGTAGGTCCAGTTGGACGTCTCGGTGTCGATGAAGATGATCCGGGCGTCCTGATATTTCTCATCCGTCGACGACCACACGTAGAAGTCGCCGAACGGGCCCTCCGGATCGTGCCGCGACGCCTGGAACCAGGGGTGGGCGTCGCTGGTGTGGTTCATGACGAGGTCGGCGATGACACGCATGCCGCGTTTGTGCGCCTCGTCCACCAGCTTCACGAAGTCGCCGAGGTCTCCGAACTCGGGGAGGATCTTCATGAAGTCCGCGATGTCGTAGCCGCCGTCACGCAGGGGCGACTCGTACAGCGGCAGCAGCCAGAGGCAGTCCACCCCGAGCCACTGCAGGTAGTCGAGCTTGCTGATGAGGCCCTTGATGTCGCCGGTGCCGTCGCCGTTGGAGTCGGCGAAGCCCCTGATGAGGACCTCGTAGAACACCGCGCGCTTGTACCAGTAAGGATCGCGCGGCTTTTCCTCGTCAAAGGTGTTGGGAATGGGTGTGTAGCTCATGAGCCGCCCCTGAGGTGGCTCATGAAGGAGGCGCTTTCACACACGTTGAAGACTCCCCGCTGAATTCAGTTCTACCGTGGCGCGGCTCGGACGGTGAGGATATGGGCAGGCTGGATGTGGGGGTCGAGACGTACATAGTTGCGTTGCCTCCAGCGGTACGACTCGCCCGACAATTCGTCGTCGACGACGAACTCGGCGTTCCAGTCGAGGCCGATGGCGGGCAGGTCGAGATCTACCGTCGCCTCGTGGGTGTGGTGTGGATCCAGATTGATGACCGCCAGTACGACGTCGCCCATCCCGTGCCTTCGTGTGGCCGTGTCATAGGCGCCCGGAAGTCGTTTGGAGAAGCACACGATGTCCGGTTGGTCGACCCTGTGGAATCGTAGGTTACGCAATTCCTGCAGCGCCGGATGCGCTCTTCGGAACAAATTCAGGTGGGTGATGAAGGGAGCCAGGCTCCGGCCTTCGCGTTCGGCGGTAATCCAGTCACGAGGTTTGTACTGATATTTCTCGCTATCCAGGTATTCCTCGCTGCCCGGACGTACCGGTACGTTCTCCGCGAGCTCGTACCCGGAATAGACACCCCAGCTCGGCGCGGTCAGCGCGGCGAGCACGGCCCGGATCTTGAACGCCGGAACGCCGCCGTGCTGCAGGTACTCGTGCAGGATGTCCGGCGTGTTCACGAACAGGTTGGGCCGCAGGTAGCAGGAGGTCTCGTGGGAGAGCTCCGTGAGATAGGTCTCCACGTCGAACTTGGAGTTCTTCCACGTGAAGTACGTATACGACTGGTGGAAGCCCACCTTGGCCAGCATGCGCATCATGGCCGGCCGGGTGAACGCCTCCGACAGGAAGATCACGTCGGGATCGGTCTCGCGGATGTCGGCCAGCATCCGCTCCCAGAAGCCCACCGGCTTGGTGTGCGGGTTGTCCACCCGGAAGATCCGCACCCCGTGGGCCATCCAGTACCGGAGCACCCGCCTGACCTCGGCGTAGATCCCCTCGGGGTCCTTGTCGAAGTTGATCGGGTAGATGTCCTGATATTTCTTCGGCGGGTTCTCGGCGTACGCGATCGAGCCGTCGGCCCTGATCGTGAACCACTCGGGGTGCTCCTGCACCCAGGGGTGGTCGGGCGCGCACTGGAGCGCGAAGTCGAGGGCGATCTCCATGCCCAGCTCGCGGGTGCGGCCGACGAACTCGTCGAAGTCCTCGATCGTGCCCAGGTCGGGGTGCACGGCGTCGTGGCCGCCGTCCTCCGAGCCGATCGCCCACGGCGAGCCGGGCTCGTCCGGCTCCGGGCTGAGCGTGTTGTTGCGGCCTTTTCTGAACGTGGCGCCGATCGGGTGGATGGGCGGCAGGTAGACGACGTCGAAGCCCATCTTCGCGATGGCGGGCAGGCGTTTACCGGCTGTCTGGAAATTTCCGGACTTGGAGATGCCCAGCTCGTTGACGATCGCGCCTTCCGAGCGGGGGAAGAACTCGTACCAGGAGCCGTAGAGAGCCCTGCGCCGGTCGACCCTGATCTTGTGCGACTTGGACCTGGTGACCAGCTCGCGGAAGGGGTGCGCCTCCAGCAGGGCGGCGGTTTCGGGGAGCTGGGCGATCGACAGCCGCGCCCTGGGGTCCAGGGTCTCGTCACGCAGCGTGGCCGACACCGACAGCAGCGCCGCGCGGTGGCCACAGGCACTGTCGCCGTTGCCGTTCTGCTTCTTCTGCCCGTTGCCGTTCTTGGCGTGATCGGGCTTGGGCCGGCCGTTGGTCTTGGACTGTCCGTTGGTCTTGGGCTGGCCGTTGGCGCAGTCGGCCGTGCGCACGGCCTTGGCGGCCCGCTCGTACAGCCGGGCGCCCTCCTCGCACATGAGATCCACGTCCATGCCACGCGGAATCTTGATCTCGGCGTCGTGCAGCCACGTGTGGATCGGGTCGCTCCACGCCTCCACGCGGAACAGCCAGTCGCCTTCGGCCGGCAGACATACCTCGATCCCCCAGCGGTCGGTGCCGGGGGCGAGCTCGCGCATCGGTCTCAAGCGTCCGCGCTGCCCATCGGGCGCGGTGAGCACCACGCCCGCGGCCACGGCGTCGTGGCCCTCTCTGAAGACGGTCGCCGAGACCTCGAAGGTCTCGCCGGCGACCGCTTTGGCGGGCCACTGCCCGCAGTCGACGACGGGGGAGATGTCCGTGATGGGAATTCGTCCGATCATCGCATTCAAGAGGTTTGCGACGGCACTCCCGGTGCCGCCGGAGGCTTTCCCTGGCAGGAACGATCCTTGCATGTAAATTGTGGACAGCAGTGGATAGACCTCCCGTGTGTGTCTGTGGGAGAGGCCAACAATGAGGAAAGTTGCCCCAATAGTCCCTCTTCATGCTTGTTCCCGGAAGGGGTTTGAACGGGCTTGATGGGGGTGAAGGACTCAGAGGTCCCTCCTAGCCCGTAGGGTGCAGAAACGTGAGAGCTATCCGCCGTTTTACCGTCCGCACCGTCCTGCCCGCGGAGCTGGCCGCCCTCGGCGAGCTTGTCCACAATCTCCGCTGGTCCTGGCATCCGGAGACGATGGACCTCTTCGCGGAGGTCGACGCAGAGCTCTGGGAGCAGGTCGGCCACGATCCCGTGGCCCTGCTCGGGGCCGTCACGCCGGCCCGGCTCAATGAGCTGGCCGCCGACCGCCGATTCCTCCGCCGGCTCGCCGACGCGGCCGATGACCTGCGCGAATACATGACCTCACCGCGCTGGTACCAGACGCTGCCCGACGGGGCCCGGGCCATCGCGTACTTCTCCCCCGAATACGGCATCGCCGCCGCGCTGCCGCAGTATTCGGGCGGGCTCGGCATCCTCGCGGGCGACCACCTCAAAGCGGCCAGCGACCTCGGCGTGCCCATCCTCGCGGTGGGGCTGCTCTACCGGCACGGCTACTTCACTCAGTCGTTGTCGCCAGAGGGCTGGCAGCTCGAGCACTACCCGTCCCTCGACGCCGGCGGGCTGCCGCTGAGCCTGCTGAAGGACCCCGAGGGCACGCCCGTCAAGATCCGCCTGGCCCTGCCCGACGAGCGCGAGCTGCACGCGCAGGTGTGGGTGGCGCAGGTCGGCCGGGTGCCGCTGCTGCTGCTCGACTCCGACGTGGCCGAGAACGACACCGCCGCGAGAGACATCACCGACCGCCTCTACGGCGGCGGCACCGACCACCGGCTCCTGCAGGAGCTGCTGCTCGGCGTCGGCGGCGTCCGCGCGATCAGGGCCTACTGCAAGGCGACCGGCCACCCCGACCCCGAGGTCTTCCACACCAACGAGGGCCACGCCGGGTTCCTCGGCCTGGAGCGCATCAGAGAGCTGACCGAGGCGCGGCTGTCGTTCGACGAGGCGCTGGAGGCGGTGCGGGCGGGCACGGTGTTCACCACGCACACGCCCGTGCCCGCCGGGATCGACCGCTTCCCGGTGGACATGATCGAGCGCCAGTTCGGCGGCCCGCACGCCTGGCCGACCGTGCCGGTGGAGCGGATCCTCGCGCTGGGCGCGGAGTCCGACCCCGGCCGGTTCAACATGGCCGTCATGGGCATGCGGCTGGGCCAGCGCGTCAACGGCGTGTCCCAGTTGCACGGCCAGGTCAGCCGCGACATGTTCAAAGATCTTTGGCCCGGATTCGACCTGGCCGAGGTGCCGATCGGGTCGATCACCAACGGCGTGCACGCGCCCACCTGGGTCGGCAGGGAGCTCATGGAGCTGGCGGGGCGCGAGCTGCCCTCGCTGCTGGAGCGGGCCCGCGGCTGGGAGGGAATCCAGAAGATCTCCGACTCCGACATCTGGCAGATCAGGGGCATCCTGCGCCGGCGGCTGGTCGAAGGCGCCCGGATACGGCTGCGGAAGGCGTGGCGCGAACGCGGGGCCTCCGACGCCGAGCTCGGCTGGATCGACGACGCGCTCGACCCCGACGTGCTGACGATCGGGTTCGCCCGCCGGGTGCCGTCGTACAAGCGGCTCACGCTCATGCTGCGCGACGCCGAACGGCTGACCGAGCTGCTGCTCGACCCGGACAAGCCGGTCCAGATCGTGATCGCGGGCAAGGCGCACCCCGCCGACGAGGGCGGCAAGAAGCTGATCCAGCAGATCGTCAAGTTCGCCGACCAGGCGAACGTCCGGCACCGCATCGTGTTCCTGCCCGACTACGACATGTCGCTCGGGCAGCTCATGGTCCAGGGCTGCGACGTCTGGCTGAACAACCCGCTGCGCCCGCTGGAGGCGTCCGGCACGTCGGGGATGAAGTCCGCGCTCAACGGCGGGCTCAACCTGTCGATCCGCGACGGCTGGTGGGACGAGTGGTACGACGGCACCAACGGCTGGGCCATCCCCACCGCCGACGGCGTCACCAACCCCGACCGGCGCGACGACCTGGAGGCCGCCGCCCTCTACGACCTCATCGAGCACGAGGTCTCCGACCGGTTCTACGACCGGCCGGTGGACGGGCTGCCGCGGCGCTGGCTGGAGATGGTCAAGCACACGCTGGCCTCGCTCGGGCCCAAGGTGCTGGCCGGGCGCATGCTGCGCGACTACGTGGTCGACCTGTACAGCCCGGCCGCCGCCTCGGCCCGCGCGCTCTCCGCCGACTCCTACGCGCCGGCCAAGGCGTTCGCCGCGTGGCGGGTGCGGGTCACCAGGGCGTGGCCGGGGGTACGGGTCGAGCACGTCGAGGCGACGGGAGTGGGCGACACGCCCGAGGTCGGGGCCTCTATCGAGCTGCACGCCACCATCGCGCTGGGTGACCTGGAGCCCGACGACGTGCTGGTCGAGGCCGCGTACGGCAAGGTCGGGCCGCACGACGAGCTGACACGTCCCGCGTACGCGAAGCTGACCTCCGGATCGGTGGACGACGACGGGCGGGCCCACTACACCGGGGTGATCCCGCTCGACCGCACCGGGGCGTTCGGATACACGGTGCGGGTCATCCCGAACCACCCGCTGGTCGCCAATCCGGCCGAACTGGGGCTGATCGCCGTACCCGAGGAACCGGCCGGTATGACCAACGGCACATTGCGGTAGCTCCAAGACGGCGGGCCGGGCGCTGCTCGGCCGGACAAGGCAGGCGGCATAATCAGGACCGTGGACGAAAGCGGCAACGGCCTGCGGGCCGACACTCTGGTGGCCACGGTTCGCGGTGTGCTGCCGTCCTTGACGCCTGCCGCGCAGACCGTCGCCCGCCTCATCCTCGAGGACCCGGCGACGGTGGCCAGGAGCACCATCACGGAGCTCTCCGCCGCCTCAGGCACCAGCGAGGCGACGATCGTACGCACGGCGCGGCTGCTCGGTTTCGCCGGATATCCGCAGCTCAGGCTGGCCTTAGCGGCAGCCGCCGCGCAGCCCGACCGGCTGGTGCCCGGCGACCTGGCCCCGGACGACCCGCTGTCCGAGGTGATCCAGAAGGTGGCGCGGGCCGAGTCGGAGGCGATCAACGACACCGTCGCGCAGCTCACCTCCGAGCGGCTCGGCCTGGTGGTGGACGCCATCGTCGGGGCCCGGCGGATCGACGCCTACGGGGTCGGCGCCTCCGGGCTGGTCGCCGAGGACGTCGCGCAGAAGCTGCTGCGCATCGGGCTGTCCAGCCACGCCTTCCAGGACGCGCACCTGGCGCTGACCAGCGCTGTGCTGCTGAAGGAGGGCGACGTGGCGATCGGGATCAGCACGTCGGGCGAGACGCCCGACGTGATCGAGCCGCTGAGCCGGGCCAAGGAGGCGGGGGCGACCACGGTCGCCATCACCAACAACCCGCGCTCGTCCATCGCGGAGCTGGCCGAACACGTGCTGATCTCCGCCGGGCGCGAGACGGAGTTCCGTCCCGGCGCCCTGGCCAGCAGGATCAGCCAGCTCCTCGTCGTCGACTGCGTGTTCGTCGGCGTCGCCCAGCGCACGTTCGACTCCTCTCAGGAAGCCCTCGCGAGCACCAGGCGCGCCGTCAAGGAGTTCACACGTCGGACGTCACCAGCACGTCGTCAGCCTTGACGAACATGATCCGGTGGCCGAACTGGATCTGCAGATACTCGGTCTGACCGCGCACGACCTTGTGGTCGGCCAGGTTGAAGGTGACCGCGCGGTAATACTCGGTGGCCGCCTTGCCCGCGAGCGTGTACTTCTCGCCGGCCGAGAACGTGTACTGCAGCGGGGTCACCGCCTGGTACGGGATGCCCGGCGGGTACGCCGCCTGCTCCGGGTAGGCGCGGCCGTACACCGGGACGGTCGCCCTGCCCGGCTTCGGCGTGACCACGAGACCCTTCGACGGGATCGCCGTCGGCGCGCCGGCCGGGTTGTGGAACCACGCCTTCTGACCGAGGTACCAGATGGCCGTCCAGTCACCCTGGCGGCCGGCGAGGGCGAAGCGCTGGCCGGTGCTGGCGCGGGCGCTGTGGTCGTACACGCTGTAGAGCGATTCGCCCGTCGGGTGCTTGCCGATGTCCTTGACCAGCGGGGCGTCGGCGCGCGGCTCGGTGCGGAGCCAGACGGTGTGGGCGGGCAGCGGCGGGCAGGCCGCCTCCGGGTTCTTGCGGTCGCAGCCGTAGAAGTACGGCTTATTCGTGGCGAAGTCCGGCTTTATCATGACCGATCCGGCCCTGGCCCCGCCGAACGACTCCAGCGGCGCGCCCATCAGGTCGAAGTAGTGCGACCAGTCCCAGAACGGGCCCGGGTCCTCGTGCATGCCGCGCACGGTCGTCGGCAGCGTGCCCGGGACGTTGTCGTGGCCGATGATGTGGGCGCGGTCCAGCGGGACGTTGTGCCGCTGTGCCAGGTAGCGGACCAGGCGGGCCGAGGAGCGGTACATCGCCTCGGTGTACCAGGTGCCGCCCTCCGCCAGGAAGCCCTCATGCTCCAGGCCGATGGACTTGGCGTTGATGTACCAGTTGCCGGCCTGCCAGCCCACGTCCTTGGTCTTGATGTGCTGGGCGATGTGGCCGTCGGAGGAGCGGAGCGAGTAGTGCCAGCTCGCGCCGTAGTTGGGGTCCTGGTTGAGGCGGATGGAGGGCAGGAAATATCCCTCCATGTCGTGAATGATGATGTACTCGACCTTCTGGCTCTTCGGCCGGTCGGCCAGGTCGTAGTGGCCGTAGTCGTCCGGCGGCAGCTCCTGGTAGGCGGCCGGGATCCACTCGCACGAGATCGTCTCCGGGCACTCCACCCCGTCGGGGCGGGGTGGCGGACGGAGGCCGAGCTTGGCGAGCCAGGTCTCGGCCTTCTCGATGCCGGGTACGGCGGGCAGCGTGACCCGGTTCCCGTCGTCGGTCGTCCGGGCGATGCCCGTCTTGATCGTGGCGAAGACCTCGTCGGCGAAGAACTTGGCCGCACCGGCCTCGTCGGCGCCGGAGTACTTCGCGACGGCTCCGTACCACTGCCCGGGGTCGTCGCTCAGGGGCGCGCCCAGGCTCTTCTGGTAGTCGGCCAGCAGCGCCGCGCCGCCCCTGATGTTGGCGGCGTCGTTCGCGCGCAGCCGCTCGTGGCTCTCGCCGGTCAGCGACGCGGCGCGCTCCATGGTGCGCAGCGAGGCGGGGATCTCGGCGGGGGCCGGCTGGGCGGCCGGCGCGGGCTGCGGCCTGCTCTCGTCGCCGCGCGCGTCCTCCGTGTCCCCGTCGTGGTGGTTGGACGAGGTGAAGGCGGCGGCGTCGGTCAGGTGCATGGGCCCGAACCCGGCGTCGCTGGAGGGCTGCCCGGCGTGGGCGTCCCAGCGCGAGGTCAGGTAGGAGACGCCCAGCAGCACGCTGGCGGGCACCCGGAACTCCTTGGCGGCGGCGGCGAACGCCTGCTGCCGATCCGCGGGCCGCTCAGCGTGGGCTGCGCTTATATTGCTTAAGGGCAACAAGGCGACGATGGAGATCGCCAGTAGTCTGCGCATGAACCACTCCTCGGGGCTGGGGGCGCGTCGCAGCTCAGCGTCTCAACATTTTCCTTCGCAGGCGAGATCTTTGCGAAGATATTTTTCACTCCTTGACACCGTGCCAGGTGTGCCAGAGCGCCGCGTACGTGCCGTCCGCCGCGACCAGACTGTCATGCGTGCCCAGCTCCGTCAGCCGGCCGTCCTGCATCACCGCCACCCGGTCGGCGTCGTGGGCCGTCTGGAGCCGGTGCGCGATGGCGACGACGGTCCGGCCTTCCAGGACGGCGGCCAGGGCGCGCTCGGTGTGCCGGGCCGTGCTCGGGTCGAGCAGCGCGGTGGCCTCGTCGAGGATCAGCGTGTGGGGGTCGGCCAGCACGACGCGGGCCAGGGCGAGCTGCTGGGCCTGCGCGCCGTCCGGGCGGTGGGCGCCGTGGCCCAGGTCGGTGCCGAGACCGTCGGGGAGCTCGCCGACCCAGTCGGCACCTACGGCGGCCAGGGCCGCGCGCAGCTCCGCGTCGGTGGCTTCGGGGGCGGCGATGCGCAGATTGTCGCCTACGGTGCCGAGGAACACGTGGTGCTCCTGGGTGACCAGGATGACGCGCTCGCGCAGCCGGTCGGGGTCGAGGCCGGTCACGGGCACCCCGCCCACGGTGACGGAGCCGGTTCTGGGCGCGTCCATGCCCGCCAGCAGCCGGCCCAGCGTCGTCTTGCCCGCCCCTGACGGGCCGACGATCGCCAGGCGCTCGCCGGGACGGATGCTCAGGTCCACCCCGTGCAGCACGTCGGGGCCGCCGTCGTAGGCGTAGCGCACGCCGGCGACCTCCAGCCGGTCATCGGCCGGTACGGGCGGCGCCTCGGACGGGGCCGACCGCGGCGCCAGGGCCAGGCCCTCGACGCGGGCGAACGAGGCGGTGCTGCCCTGCAGGCGCTCCAGTTGTTCGAGAATCGTGTCCAGGGGCTGGGAGAGCTGGCGCAGGTAGAGGGCCGCGGCGACGACCGTGCCCAGCGTGACGGCGCTCGGGTCCCGCATCATCAGCGTGCCGCCCACCAGCAGGACGGCGACCACCGGCACGGAGTACGAGACGTCCACGATCGGGAACAGCACGCTGCGCAGGAACAGGGTGTGCAGCCGGGTGCGGCGGCACTCCTCGACCGCGTCGTGACAGCTCCTGAGCCGGCGGTGCTCCAGCCTGAGCGCCTCGACCGTGCGCGCGCCGCCGGTGGTGGCGGCCAGCTCCTCGGCCAGGGCTGAGTTGGCCGCGCCCTCCGCGAGGTACGCGGTGACCGCCCGGCGCAGGTACCAGCGGGAGGCGAACCAGATGCCGATGAGGCCGAGCAGGCCGCAGGCGCCGAGCAGGGGGTCGAGCACGAAGACCGCGCCCAGGATGAACAGGGCCTGGACGGCCGCGATGAGGACCTCCGGGCCGGCGTCGCGCAGCGTGACCCCCACCGCGGCCACGTCGGTGGTGCCGCGGGTGATCAGGTCGCCCGTACCGGCCCGCTCAACAGCCGAGACGGGCAGGGCGAGCGCGCGTTCGGTGAACTGCTCCCTGATACGGGCCAGGGTGCGCTCGCCGAAACGGTGGCCGACGTAGCTCGCGTAGCGGGACAGCAGGAGCCGGACCAGGGCGAAGACGAGCAGGGCCAGGGCCAGCCGGTCCACGGCGGCGACGCCCGCGCCCGACTTGACCTCGTCGATGATGCGGCCGAGCAGCCACGGTCCCGCCAGGCCCGCCGCGGCGGCCAGGGCGTTGAGCAGGATCATGACGGCGAAGGCGCGGCCGTCCAGGCGGATCAGCCGGAGCGCGGCGCGGCGGGTCCTGGCGGGCTCGGCCACCGGCAGGCTGGTCATCGGGCGGCCTCCTGAGGGGTGGGATCGTCCTGGTCGTCGTCTGTGCCGCGCGACACGAGCTCGCGGTAGCCCGGGTGGTCGCGCAGCAGGTCGTGGTGGTCGCCCGAGGCCGCGACGGTGCCGCCGACCAGGTAGTACACGGTGTCGGCCCGGCCCAGGACGAGGGGCGAGGTCGTGGTGACGACCGTGGTGCGGCCCGTCCTGGCGGCGGTCAGGCGGCTCGCGATGGTGGCCTCGGTGTGAGCGTCGACTGCGGAGGTGGGCTCGGCGGCCAGGAGGATCTCCGGGTCGGCCATCAGGGCCCGGGCCAGGCGCACGCGCTGCCGCTGGCCACCGGACAGGTTGCGGGCCTGCGGCGCGATGACCGAGTCCAGCCCGTCCGGCAGCGCCCGCACGATGTCCTCGGCCAGCGCGTCACGAACGGCCCGCGCGATCGCGGCGTCGAGGGAGTCGTCCCGGCGGCCACGGTCAGCGGCCGCGTCATCGCCGCCGGGGCTCCGGGCACCCGCGATCACGTCGCGGAGGGGGCCGGCGAACAGGTCGGCCTCGTTGTCGGCGACCAGGATCCGCTCGCGCAGGCGCGCCGGGTCGATGCCGGCCAGGGGGATCCCGCCCCAGGTGGCGGCCGACGCGGTGAAGCCGCCCAGCCGGTCGAGCACCGCCACCGCGTCCGCCGGCCGGGCGCTGACCAGCGCCGTCAGCCGTCCCGGTGCGATCTCGACGCCGGACTCCGGGTCGCGCAGGGGAGCGGGCGCGGCGGGAGCCGGGGCGTCCCCGCCGCCGGTCTCGGGCGTCAGGTTCAGGAGATGCACGACCCGGCGGGCGGCGACCAGGCCACGGCTGAGGTCGTAGCCGCCCTCGACGAAGAAGGAGACCGGCACCACCAGCACGGCCGCGTACCCGTACACCGCCACCAGCTCCCCGGTGGTGATGTCGCCCTGCGCGGCCATCCGCGCCGCCAGCCACGTCACCGCCCCCAGGAACAGCGTGGGCAGGCCCACCCCGAGCGCCTGGATCCAGCTCGTCACCGCGCCGACCCGATAGCCCTCGTCCCGGAGCTCCTGGGAGCCGCGCCGGTAGCGGCCGGCGTACACCTCCTTGCCGCCGATGCCGTTCAGCACCCGCAGCCCGCCCGCGATGTCGGCGAACCGCGCGGCGAGCGCGCCCTGCCGCGTCCGGTACGCCGTCTCGGCGCCGCTCAGCCGTCCCAGCAGCGGGCCGACGACGGCGACGAGCAGCGGCACCCCGAGCAGCACCACCACGGCGAGCAGCGGAGAGACCGACAGCAGCAGCCCGGCCACGACGATGTAGGCGAGGACCGCGCCGACGCCAGGGCCGGTGATGGTGAGCGTCTGGGCCATCATGGCGGCGTCGGAGAACCCGATCGTGACCACCTCGCCGGCCGTGACCCTGCGGGGCAGGGCCGCGCCGAGGCGGGTGGCCTGCAGGACCACGACCTGGACGGTACGGAACACGGCGTCCATCCGGACCCGCGTCATCGTCCGGTGCCGCATGATGGCCAGCCACGCGTTCAGCCCCCCGACCCCCAGCACCGCGCCGGCCCATCCGGCCAGCGCGGGCCAGTGCCCCGGCGCCAGCCCGTCGTCGATGGCCCGGGACAGGAAGTACGGCGGGAGCGTCAGGCACACCATCCAGGCGGTTCCCAGGAACGCCCCGGCCAGCACACGTCCGGGCTGGCTCGTGACCAGCCACCACATGTACCGCGCGGCGCTCCGACGATCAGGGGTTCCGGGATCAAAGATCCGATCCGTCATGTAATGCACCCTAGTGACCGTTCCTGGCGGTGTTCGGACCGGCCGGGGCGCCCGTGTCTGGACCGGCCGGGGCGCTCGTGTCTGGACCGGCCGGGGCGGTCGTGCGACGCTCAGGCGGTGCTGGACTACTACCGCGACCTGGCCACCGACTACCACTGGATCTTCCCCGACGAGATCGTGACCTTCCCCGGCGTGATCGGCGGCACCTCCGTCGAGAACGTCGAGCTGATCCAGGAGGCCGTGCGCGCCCTGCCGCCCGGCGCGGCCGTGCTCGACTGCGCGTGCGGCATCGGCACGGACGCCATGGCGCTGGCGCACGCGGGCTTCCAGGTGACGGCCACGGACGGCAGCCCCTCCATGGCGGCCGAGGCCAGGCGCCGGTTGCCGGCCGACGTGCAGGTGCTGGTCGCCCGCTGGGAGGAACTGCCGGTCGCGGGGCCGTACGAGCTGGTGCTGTGCCTGGGCAACTCCCTGGTGCACGCCGGCTCGCACGAGGCCATGGTGGCCGCGCTGTCCGGAATGCGACGGGTGCTGTCGCCCACGGGCACGCTGATCGTCGACTCCCGCAACTGGGAGCTGCTCTACCGCGAACGCCACCGCATCGTGACCAGTGAGCGACTGCGCGAGCGGGACGGCATGCGCTCCTGCTGGGTGTACGTCTGGAGCATCCCCGAGCGGTTCGGCGAGCCGTGCCTGGCCGAGATCGTGCTCCTTCTCGTGCGCCCGGACGGCGGCTTCACCCACCGGCGCTACCCCATCGAGTTCCAGCCGTTCACGCCCGCGCAGTTGAAGGACCGGCTCACCGAGGCCGGTTTCGAGATCACCGGCTCCTCCTACCACGCGGACCGGCAGCGGTACGCGTTCACCTGCCGGCCTACGGGACCAGGATGACCTTGCCCGTCGTCCGCCGGTCCTCCAGGGCGGCGTGCGCGTCCGCGGCCTGGGCCAGCGGGAACGTCTGCACGGCCGGCACCAGCCTGCCCTCGGCGGCCGCCGCCAGGGCCTTGACCTCGTACGCGGGCCGGTCCTCCGGCCGCCCGATCAGGATCATCAGGGCGTTGACCACGGTCAGGTTTCGCTGCTTGAGCGTCTCCGCGTCCGGCTCGGCGGGCTGCTGGGAGGCGTTGCCGATGCTGACGAACCGGCCGCCGTCGGCGAGCAGGTCGAACGCGGCCCGCGCCTTGCCGCCGCCCACGCCGTCGAGCACGGCGGTGACCTTGCGGCCGCCCAGCCGTTCGGCCAGGGCCCGCTCCCAGCCGGGCTCGTCGTAGTCGACGGCCAGGTCGGCGCCGAGTTCGCGGACGGCCGCCACCTTGGCGGGGCCGCCGGCGGCGCCGATCACCTGGGCGCCGAGGCCGCGGGCGTACTGGACGACCAGGCGGCCGACCCCGCCCGCGGCCGAGGTCACCAGGACGACGTCGGAGGAGGTCAGCTCGGCCACGTCCAGGAACGACAGGGCGGTGACGCCGGTGACGATCATGGCGACGGCCGTCTCGTAGCCCACGCCGGCGGGCAGCCGGTGCAGGGAGTCCACGTCGGCGACGGCGAGTTCGGCGTACCCGCCCGGCCGGCCGCCGGAGGTCACGACGCCGCGCCCGATCCAGGCGGGATCCACGCCGGGTCCCACGGCGTCCACCCGTCCGGCCACCTCGCCACCGAAGATCGACGGCAGCTCGGGCAGCGGCGGCAGCGTGTCACTCTTCACGCCCGCGCGCAGCCACGTCTCCACCAGGTGCACGCCGGCCGCCTTGACGGCGATGCGCACCTGGCCGGGGCCGGGCTCGGGGTCGGGGACGCTCTCGTAGCGCAGGTTCTCGGCGGGGCCGAAGGCGTGCAGGACGACGGCGTGCATGATGTTCTCCCAGGGGTCGCGGTCAACTCCTTCGAGCTTGCAACCTCAACTAAACTTGATGTCAAATCAGGTCCAGGACGGCCTTGCCGTGCAGGCGGCGTTCGCGCAGGGCGAGCACGGCCTCGTCGGCCTCCTTCCAGTCGCCCCGCCAGGAGATCCCCGGGTCGAGGTCGCCCGCGGCGACGCGCCCGGCGAGCCAGGTCAGGTCGGGGACGAGGTCCGTGCCGTCCAGCAGGTAGAAGGTGACGATCGAGCGCTCGTGCCGGCCGTTGTCGCCGAAGAGCGCGCCGAACGGGAACGTCTCCGGCTCACCCGTCCCGTGCCCGACGGCGACCAGCGTCCCGTACGGCGCCAGCCGCCCGAACGCCGCCACGAGCTGGGCGCCCCCGACGTTGTCCACCACTCCGTCCACTGGCCCGTCCACCGGCCCGTCCGCCAGCTCGGGGTGCGCGATCACCTCATGGGCGCCCAGTGCCCGCAGCGTCTCACCGTGCCGGTCCGGGTCACCGGTCGAGGCCAGGACGTGGGCGCCGCCGAGGCGCGCGAGCTGCACGGCGTACCGGCCGACGCCGCCGGTGGCCCCCGTCACCAGCACCCGCCTGCCCATCAGCGGCCCGATCCGGCGCAGCGCGCGCAGGGCGCTGGCGCCCGCCACCGGAATGGTGCTGATCGCCCCGGGATCGGCGCCCGCGGGGACGACGCCGAGCACGGCGGTGTTCACGGCCCGCAGCTCCGCCCAGGCGCCGTCCCAGCCGAGGGTGATCACCGGCGTCCCGGCGGGCGGGCCCGAGCCGTCGGCCGCCGCGCGCTCGACCACGCCCGCCGCGTCCCAGCCCGGCACCGTGCCGTCGGGAGCCTCCGCGACGAGGTGCATGACCTCGCCGAAGTTGAGCGACGTGGCGCTCACCCTGACCAGCGCCTGGTGCGGCGCGGGATCGGGATCGGGAGCCTCGCTCAGGCGGAGGCCGGAGGCGGTGGAGTGATCGACGAGCAGGGCACGCATGAGCGACACCTTTCAAGGAGGTAGTGGCTCCCTATTTATGCCACTGAGTGGCGAAAGCGTGCAAGTGGCGTTTGCCGCTGCGCTACGCTGATCGCCATGACCACAAGCTCACCGCTGCGCGAACGCAAGAAGCAGCGGACCCGGCAGGCGCTGATCGACACGGCCCTCGCCCTGTTCGGCGAGCGCGGCTTCGGCGGGGTCACCCTGGACGAGCTCTGTGACGAGGTGGAGGTGTCCAAGCGCACCTTCTTCCGCTATTTCGCCAGCAAGGAAGACGTCGCGATGGCGCCCCTCGAAGACATGTGGCGCGCCTTCCTCGAAGAGCTGAAGGAGGCGGAGGCCGACGGCCGGCGGCTGGTGGAGCTGATGGAGGCCAGCCTGCTGGCCGCGCTCGACCGGGTGGCCGACGAGGCGTGGGCGGGCCGGGCCCTGCTGAGCTATCGCCTCTCGGAGAGCGCCCCGTCGATCAACGCGCACAGCCTGCACTTCTGCGACAGCACCATGCGCGCGCTGCTGGAGGTCCTGCACGACCGGCTCGACCTGCCCGCCGACGCCCGCCCCCGCCTCGCGGGCGACATGCTGGTCGCCGCCTGGCACCACGCGCTCGACGGCTGGGCCCTCGGGCCGGGTGAGCCGGACAAACAGCAGCTCATCGCCCGGGTCCGCGACGCCATCGCCGCCCTTCCCGGCAGTCTCGCGCTGACCGCGAACCCCCGCTAATTAGCTCGCGACGTCGAGCCGCCGCCCGTTCCACGCCCTGTTTCGCTGTCATTGGCAAGTCCGCCGAGTATTGAGTGGACTAGTATACTTGTCTGACGATTTTGGCGATCTAGGGAGGAGTTCCGTGGACGGCCAGACCAGCTTTTCTCTCGGACCGTCATCTCTGACGGAGGCGCTCTACGAGTCCGTACGCAAGCGCATCGTCAACGGCGAGATCGCCCCAGGGGAGAAGCTCACCGAGATCCGCATCGCGAACGAATACAGTGTCGCCCGCCCGACCGCGAAGGCGTGCCTCGAACGGCTCACCGCCCTCGGGCTGCTACGCCGCACCACGCACAAGACCGCCGTCGTCCCGAAACTGGACGAGGAGGACATCCGCGACCTCTACTTCAGCCGTGAGACGGTCGAGCGCGCGGCCGTCGCGACGCTGGCCCGCACGGGCACGGTGCCCGTGGAGGCCGTGCGCGCGCAGGCGGCGATGAAGGCGGCGGCCGGCGACATGGCCTTCGCCAGCCAGGTCGAGGCCGACATCGCCTTCCACTCCGCGCTGGTCGCCGCCGTCGGCAGCCGCCGGCTGTCACGGATGCACGAGGTGATCCTCGGCGAGGTGCATCTCACGATGGGCCAGTTCCAGGCCCATCGCACCACACACCCGATGAACGTGGTGCACGAGCACGACGACATCCTCAAGGCCATCGGCGACGGCGACCCCGAGCGGGCCCAGCACCGTCTGGCCCACCATCTCGACCAGGCACAGAGCCGTCTGCTCGGCCAGCTCCGCCGCGAACGATCGGAAGAGGCCCCCACGTGACCAAGTGGACCGTCAACTGCTCCATCCTCTACACCGGCCTGCCCGTGCTCGAACGCCCGGCCGCGGCGGCGGCCGACGGGTTCACCGCCGTCGAGTTCTGGTGGCCGTGGCCGGTGGCGGTCCCCGCCGACCGTGACGTGGACGCGTTCGTGCGCGCGGTCGAGGAGGCGGGGGTCCGGCTCACCGGGCTCAACTTCTTCGCCGGTGACATGCCGGGCGGCGACCGCGGCCTGGTGTCGTGGCCCGGGCGGTCGGGCGAGCTGCTCGACAACATCCCCGTGGTCGCGGCCATCGGCGAACGCCTCGGCTGCCGGGCGTTCAACGCCCTCTACGGCAACCGGATCGAGGGCGTGGCCGCCGAGGAGCAGGACGACCTGGCCGCCGAGATGCTCGCGGCCTGCGCGCACGGTGTGCCGGGCACGGTGCTGATCGAGCCGGTCAGCGGCGCGCCCCGCTACCCCCTGCTGACCGCGGCCGACGCCGTGGCCGTGCTCGACCGGCTGGGTCACGTGCCCAATGTGGGGCTGCTGGCCGACTTCTACCACCTGGCGGTCAACGGCGACGACGTGGCCGCCGTCATCGAGCGGCACGCATCGCGCGTCGCTCACGTACAGATCGCCGACTCCCCGGGCAGGGGCGCCCCCGGTACGGGCGAGCTGCCGCTGCGGCAGTGGATCGACGACCTGCACGCCACCGGATATGACGGATATATCGGCCTCGAATACCGGTCGGAGGGCCCTGGCGCCTTCGACTGGCTGCCCCGGGCCGGCAGAGGAGGAATGTCCACGTGAGCACCATCGCCTTCATCGGCCTCGGCATCATGGGCGGCCCCATGGCCGTGCACCTGGTCAACGCCGGGCACACCGTGACCGGCTACAACCGCACGCCCGAGAAGGCCAAGCCGCTGGCGGCGGCCGGCGGCCGGGTGGCGGAGTCGATCGCCGGCGCCGTGCCGGGCGCGGAGGTCGTCGCGCTCATGGTGCCCGACTCCTCCGACGTCCAGGACGTGCTGACCGGTGACGACGGCGTGTTCGCGCACGCCGCCCCCGGCACGCTGATCATCGACTTCTCCTCGATCCGCCCCGACGTCACGCGCGAGCTGGCGGCGGAGGCATCCCGGCGCGGCCTGCGCTACCTCGACGCCCCCGTGTCGGGCGGGGAGGCGGGCGCCAGGAACGCGGCCCTGTCGATCATGGTGGGCGGCGACGGTGACGCCTTCGAGGCGGCCAGGCCCATTTTCGACGCGGTCGGCAAGACCGTGGTCCACGTCGGGCCGAGCGGCTCGGGGCAGACGGTCAAGGCCGCCAACCAGCTCATCGTGGCGGCGAACATCGAGGCGCTGGCCGAGGCCGTGGTGTTCCTGCGGGCGTACGGGGTCGATCTGGAGGCGGCGCTCGACGTGCTGGGCGGCGGCCTGGCCGGATCGGCCGTGCTGGCGCAGAAGCGCGCCAACATGCTGACCCACTCCTTCGAGCCCGGCTTCCGCGTCGAGCTGCACCACAAGGACATGGGCATCGTCACCTCGGCCGCCCGTGAGGCCGGTGTCGTGCTGCCGCTCGGCGCGCTGGTGGCCCAGCTCGTCGCGTCGGCGAACGCCACCGGCGACGGCGGGCTCGACCACTCGGCGCTGCTGCGCGGGGTGGAGCGCCTCTCCGGGACCGCGTAAACGGAGCTCCAATTCAGTCACTCCAAGTGACAGGACACGCCAGGGTCGATTACTCAGCGTGATTGCCGCTGTTAGTCGTTGGCCATGCTCTCATTGCGATCATGGCCTTCGTGCGCAGCGACGGCCGCGACCATGTCCTGCCTGGCCCTGGTTCCGGCCGCGAGCGCGACCGCCGTCTCCCCGGCGGAACTCCCGCCCGCCATGTCCGCCACGACCGCGTTCGTGCAGCTGCACGACCTGGTCGTCGCCGAACCACGCCCGATGACCGGCTACAGCCGGGCCCGCTTCTCGCACTGGTCCCAGCGCGGCCACGCCTGCGACACCCGCGAGCTGGTGCTGGAGCGCGACGGCACGGACGTCCAGCAGGACGAGCAGTGCCGCGCGATCTCGGGAACCTGGCACAGCGAGTACGACGGCAAGGACGTGGCCGACGCCTCCGCCCTCGACATCGACCACATGGTCCCGCTGGCCCAGGCGTGGCGCTCCGGCGCGAACACCTGGACCGACGCCCGGCGCAAGCAGTTCGCCAACGACATGGAGGGGCCGCAGCTCATCGCGGTCTCGGCCGCCTCGAACAGGTCGAAGGGCGACCAGTCGCCCGACCAGTGGCGGCCGCCGAGGCGCAACTACTGGTGCACCTACAGCCGGGCCTGGATCGACGTCAAGGCCCGCTACCAGCTCACGATCACCGAGGCCGAGCGGGACGCGCTGGAAAGGATGGTGCAGACCTGCAATGTCTCCGACGGTGAGTGACAGCAGCGTCGTCGCCGGTCCCGGCGGCGTGATGACGGCCGAGGCCGGCGTCGTCACCGGCGAGGTGACGGTGCGGACCGAGGTCGCGCACGACCGCGTGACGGTACGGATCCAGTACGTGGACGCCGACGAATGGTACGAGGTCGAGGGCAGCCCACTGGGCCCCGCCGACTCCGGGCCCCGGCTCCACCGGGAGATCGTCCAGGCCGTCCAACGCGGTCTGCCCGACGGCCTGAACACCTGAGAAGGAGGCCCCGGCACCCCGGGGCCTCCCGGCTCACACCCGCCTGATCAGCTCTTCGGCGGTCAGCGCCGTGCCCGGCGGCTCCGGCGCAGGATGGGCGCGCATGCCGGCCAGGACCAGCCGCACCGCGCGATCCCGCAGCTCCTCGCCCAGGCCGGCGGACAGCGTCGGCAGCCCCCTGACGAGCAGCCCGACGACCCCCAGCACATCACCCGAGCCCACGTCGGGACGGAGCGCGCCCTCCTTGTGAGCGGCGTCCACGATCCGGCCGAGCGCCTCCAGCAGGCGGGCACGTTTCGCGTCGATCTCCGGCGCCGGTGGCCCCGCCACCGCCTGCAGGACATCCAGCCGCAGCTCCGCGCAGTCGTGCGCGAACCGGCTGAGGGAGTCCCACGCCCATGTCTCTTCCGATCGCGCCTGCTCTGCCAGCGCGACCATGCGGTCCAATTCGTCGATGATCAGCTCCCGATTCTTGCTGGCGTCCGCTCTCACTTGGCCCGGCGCGCCCATACGGTCAGCCGCCTTCCCCTCGACATCGGTTCTCACAGCACCCTAACCAGAGATGTGCGGTCACCGGCTCGTCACGGGAAACTGTCGGTGGTGTCGCGTTCAATCGTCGTCATGGAAACCGAGACGCGCCAAGGCCCGTTCTGGGACACGATGGCGGGCCGGATCCCGCCGCCTCCGGCCGCCACGACGCTGGGCTGGGAGCTGCTGAGCATCGATCCCGAGCAGGGCACGATCGAGGTGGCGTTCCAGGCGGGTGAGAGCTTCGTCAACCCGGCCGGCGTGATCCAGGGCGGATTCCTGGCCGCGATGCTCGACGACACCCTGGGCCCCGCGCTGGTCGCGACGCTGCCGCCCGGCCGGTTCGCGCCCACGCTCGACCTGCACGTACAGTTCCTGCGCCCGGCCAGGCCGGGCCGGCTCGTGGGCCGGGGCAGGGTCGTGCGGCGCGGTCGCCAGGTGTGCTTCATGTCCGGCGAGCTGCTCGGCCCCGACGGGGAACCGGTGGCCGTCGCGACCGCGACGGCCCACATCCAGACGATCAAGTCGGACTGACGCGAGCACGGCGACCGGCATGATCACGCCCGGCCGACACGAGCGCGGCGACCGGCATGATCACGCCGGGCCGGCACGGCGTACGGCCGGCGCGGCAGCCCGAGCACCTGCACCAGTCCGGCGAGCACCCCCACCGGCACCGGCAGCGACGCCGCCGCGCCCGGCGGCAGCAGCCGGCCCAGTAAGACCGCGCCCGGCGAAGGCGAGGCTGGCGGCGACGACGGCGGGCTCACCATGCGGGCGCCGGACACCCGCGTGGGCCTGACGCCCGGCGCGCTCCACACCTACTTCCCCGACCGGGCCGCCATCCTGACGGCCCTCGCCGACCGGCTGCTCGGCGAAGCCGACCTGGGGTTGCTCGAAGACGAAAGCCGGCCGCCGGGTGAACGCATCGTGGCCTTCGCGCTCAACCTGCGCGAGATGCTGATGCGCCACCCGGCGGCTGTCCCCTCCATCCTCGGGGCGGCCTTCGGCGGGCCGGTGGCCCTGCGGGTGGGTGAGACGCTTCTGGCCGCGCTGCCCGACCCGCGCGCGTCGTACACGGTGATGGTGTTCGTGCTCGGCGCGATCGCGCTCGAAGTCGCCGAGGTGCACGGGCCGGTGCCGCCGGAGGCGGAGCGGATCGCCGCCCGCCGCGCCGCGCTCACGGTCGGTCGAGCGGGCCTTCCCGCGCACCCACGCCGCCGCCGCCTACGTCTCGACCGGCCAGTTCCGCTGGGGGCTGGAACGGGTCCTGGCGGGTCTGGCCTGAGGCTCTCGCGGGCGAGCGCGGGCCTAGCCGGTCTTCCGCGCGGTGGCCTGCGCTCCGGCGAGCCTGCCCAGCGCCAGGGCCCCGATCAGGAGGCCGAAGTCGCGCAGGGCGATGTCGTAGTGTCCCGGCAGGGTCAGCAGGTTGACGATGATCCCGGCCAGCCACAAGGCGACGACGTACGCGCCGATCCTGGGCGCGACCGCGACCAGCACGCCGGCCAGGATCTCGATCACGCCGACGATCCGCATGGCCATCACGGCGTCGCCGGGGACGATGTTGTTGATCCAGGGCGCGAGATAGATCGTCCAATCGACCATGAGATTGGTGAACTTGTCGAGCCCGAACAGGATCGGCGCGACCGTGAACGCGGTGCGGAGCAGCGCGAACGCTTGGTAGGAAGGGTTCTTCAGCTTGGTGGAAAGATCGGTGCTCATGGCACGGCTCCTAACGGATGTTATTTTGCACGTTAGAAAGCCGCCCCTGTAACGTCAAGAGTTCTATCCGTTAGAAAGGCCGATCGTGCGCGGATTCGAACAGAACATCACCGGCATCGGCGCTCTCGCCGAGCCCGTGCGCCTGGAGCTGTACCTGTTCGTGTGCGCCCAGCCCGGCCCTGTGAGCCGCGACCAGGCCGCGGAGGCCATCGGGATCGCCCGGCACAAGGCCAAGTTCCACCTCGACAAGATGGAGGCCGAGGGCCTGCTCGAAGCCGTCTACGCCCGGCTCAGCGGCAGGAAGGGCCCCGGCGCCGGGCGCAGCTCCAAGCTCTACCGGCGCGCGGCCCGCGAGTTCGCCGTCTCCCTGCCGAGCCGCGAATACCTGCTGGCCGGACGGCTGATGTCCGACGCCATCGCCGAGTCGGCCAGGACCGGCGAGCCCGTCATGGAGGCCCTGTACCGGGTGGCCGCCGAGCACGGCGCCACCATGGGCGAGGCCGCGATCGCCGCCGAGGGCCGCCCCGGCGACCCCGGGGCGGCCCTCGACCTGGCCGTCGGCGCGCTGGAGGAGCACGGCTACGAGCCGCGCGCCCTCGGCGACCGTACGATCATGGCCAACTGCCCCTTCCACGCCCTGGCGGAGGCGCAGACCGAGCTGGTCTGCCACATGAACCACGCGCTGATCTCCGGGCTGGTCGAGCGCCTGGCCCCGCCGAAGCTGGAGGCCAGGCTCGAACCGGGGGACAACCGCTGCTGCGTCAGCCTGGCCCTTCCCTGAATCAGCCCTGCCGGTCGAGGCGGAACGCGGGCTGGCCCGGTGAGCCCGGCTGCGCGTCCAGCGACTTGTCGTCGAGGATCGGCACCGCGTCCTCCGAGACGAACACCCGCACGTCCGCCTTCTCGACCACCTGGTCGCCCATTTGGGGCGTGTTCGCCAGCGTCACCTCCAGCGTCCCCGCCTCATCGGCCTTCGGCGCGATGCGCAGGCCCGCTTCGGCGGGTACGTCCTCGGTGACCAGCAGGTCGCGGATGGCGTCGACGGCGTTATCGGTCAATGTCAGCATGAAGATCCCTTTCTGTCCGTATATCACTCGCCTCCCCGACACCTCGGGCACCAAACACCTGGACCGGAGCGGGCTGTTAGGTTCGGGCCATGGGTGACTTTGTGAGCGTCGAGGTGGCCGACCAGATCGCCACGATCCGGATCGACCGTCCGAAGATGAACGCCATCAGCGGCCAGGTCCACCGGGAGATCGCCGAGGTGGCCGCCATCGTGGACGCCGACCCGCAGGTGCACGCGGTCATCCTGTACGGCGGCGCGCGGGTCTTCGCGGCCGGCGCCGACATCAAGGAGATGAGCGGCATGTCGTACGCCGACATGTCCCTCTATTGCGCCGCCCTCCAGGCCAGCCTCAACACGGTGGCCCGCATCGGCAAGCCGGTCATCGCCGCCATCACCGGCTACGCCCTGGGCGGCGGCTGCGAGCTCGCCCTGTGCGCCGACTTCCGGGTCGCGGGCGAGTCGGCCAAGCTGGGCCAGCCGGAGATCCAGCTCGGCGTCATCCCGGGCGCGGGCGGCACCCAGCGCCTGCCCCGGCTGATCGGCCCGGCCCGCGCCAAGGACCTCATCTTCAGCGGCCGCCACGTCGCCGCCGCCGAGGCGCTGGCGATGGGCCTGGTGGACCGCGTGGTGCCCGACGACCAGGTCTACACGGCCGCGCTCGAATGGGCGTCCACCTTCACCGGCGGCCCCGCGGTCGCCCTGCGCGCCGCCAAGCAGGCCGTCGACCAGGGCCTGGAGACCGACCTCGACACGGGCCTGGAGATCGAGCGCCTGCACTTCTCCGGCCTGTTCGCCACCGACGACGCCAAGGCCGGCATGCGGGCGTTCACGGACAAGACCAAGGCCACGTTCACCGGCCGCTGACCCGCCCCAAATCACCCCAGACGAACCGACCTGCCCGCCCCCACCCGCCGCAGCCGAACCGGCCTCGCAGCCTCCTTCTCGTCTTCAAAAGGACCGCGCCGAAGTGCGGCGGGACAGGACGAGAAGGGAAGTCCGGAAGAAGGGACGGGCGCCAGCAAAGTCAAGTCAACCCATTCGGTAAGGACCGTCCTAACCGCAATGGGTTTGCCACTATGGTGGCGTTTCATGATGCGCGTCCTGGTCCCCGCCCGGCTCAGAAAGGCCGTGCGTACGTGGTTCGACTCCCGCTACATTTCGATCACCGATCATCGCCAGGACATCAGGGACGCGCTCTGGGAGGTCCAGACCCTGCGGCGGGAGATGGCGACCCTGCACGGCGAGATGGAGCGACTCAAGAACGCCCGCCCCCCGGCCGTCGACAAGGCGAAGATCGACGACACCCACCGGCTCGCCCAGGAGACCGCCAAGGCCATGGACGGGGTGCTCCAGAACGAGGTCCTGGTCTGGCAGGCCATTGACGACCTGCGCGCCACCCGCCCAGGCCAGGGGCAATCGTGCGCGTGACCTGGACAGGCGCGAACCTCGCGTTCCGCCTCGACCCCGAGGACGAGATCACCGGCCATGCCTCCGACGAGCATCCGGTCAAGCTGGCCATCAACTCCTGCACCATCGGCGGGGTCCCCGGCGACGCCCACCCCGACCTGTTCGCCGTGGCGGCCTGGACGGTCGTGGCGCCCTGGACCAGGCGGCGGGTCACGTTCGACCGCGCCATCTCCGCCGACGTGGCGCAGGCCCTGCACGACGGCTGGGGGATCGAGGCCGGTCCTGTGGGCGCCGAGCCGCGCCCGGCGGGGAGCAGGCTCGCGATCTCCTACAGTGGCGGCGCCGACTCGGTGGCGGCGGCCACGATCTACCCGAACGCCCCGTTCGTACATTTCCGGCGGGTGGCCCACCCCCGGGTCCCCAACCGCTGGCCGCACTACCGCTCCGACGTGCTGGCCAAGCTCGCCGCCAAGACCGGCCGCGAGCTGACCACCGTCACCTCCGACCTGGAGTTCACGCTCGCCGAGCCGCGCCCCGGCTACCCGGAGCACCACGCGGTCGCGGCGGGCGCGCTGCTCCTCGCCGACCGGCTCGATCTCGGCGGCCTGGGCTTCGGCTACGAGCTCGGCTCCCGCTGGCTCGGCGGCGGCCGCTACCTGTGGCGCTACACCCCCGACAACCCCATGTGGGCCCCGCACGGCAGGTGGGGCCGGCTGTTCGCGGCGGCGGGCCTGCACATCGTGCTGCCCGTGGGCGGCGTCAGCGAGGCCGTCACCATGCGCCTGGCCCTCGACTCCGCACTCAAGGAGCAGGTGCGCTGGTGCCTGCGCGGCACCGACGGCCCCTGCCGTAACTGCGGCAAGTGCCTGTACAAGGAGCTCATCCAGGCCGCCGTCGAGCGCCGCCCGCTGAACACCCCCATCACCGCCGACCGCCCGGTAGCCCGCAAATACCTGAAGAAGCCGCCGTACGGGGGCCAGGAGATGATCCAGTACGGCCTCGCGCGCGTCCCCGGCATCGAGAACACGCTGTTCGGCCCGGTGCTCGGCTACTTCGACGACCTCACGGAGGAGTCGACGAGCTGGCTGGAGTACTGCTACCCCAGGGCGCTGGAGGAGATCCCCGCTCAATGGCGGGGCGAGGCGGCCGCGTACGTCGAGGCGAACGTCGGGATGATGACCCCGGACGAGGTACGGCGGGTGGAGACATGGGGCGCATGAGGAGGCCGTGGTGAAGGTTTACCTGTCGGTGGACATGGAGGGCGTGACGGGGCTGACCGACCCCGAGGAGATGCACGCCGGCAAACGCGGCTACGAGCGCGGCTGCGAGCTGATGACGGCCGACGCCAACGCCGCCGTCGATGGCGCGTTCGCGGCGGGCGCGACCTCCGTGCTGGTCAATGACGCCCACGGGTCCACGAAGAACCTCCGGATCGACCTGCTCGACCCCCGGGCCACCCTGATCAGGGGCCCCGGCAAGGCGCAGCGCATGGCGCAGGGGCTGGACGATTCGTTCCAGGCCGCGTGCTTCGTCGGTTACCACGCCCGCGCGGGCGTACCGCACGGCGTGCTGAACCACACCTGGATGGGCAAGGAGATCCAGAACGTCTACCTCAACGGCGAGCTGTGCGGTGAGACCAGGCTGGTCGCCGCGTGCGCCGGGTTCCACGGCGTGCCGGTCGCGGTGGTGACCGGGGATGAGGCCGTCGGCGACGAGGCGCGCGAGCTGCTCGGCGACGTCGAGACGGTGGCGGTGAAGAAGGGGATAGACAAGTTCTCGGCCGAGTTGCTGCCGCCGAGCGTGGCCCAGGAGCGCATCCGTGAGGCCACCACGCGGGCCCTTGGCCGGTTGAGCGACTTCACGCCTTATCGGGTGCCGGCGCCGTACACGCTGGGGGTGGAGTGGAACTCCACCGCGATCGCCGCCGCCGTCGCGCTGGTCCCCGGGGTGAAGGCGGCGGGCCCGCGGCACACGGAGTTCACCACGGATGATTTCCGCCAGATCATGGCGCTGTTCGGCATCTTCGCCACCATCGGCGGTCAGATCGCCTGCGGCAGCGGCCCGTACGGCTGAGTAGGGAGCGAAGGTGGACGGCGTGGCGCTGACCCGGCGGGGGTTGCTCGTCGGGATCGGGGCGGCGGGTGGCGCGGGGGCCATGTACGCCGCCATGGGCGCGCTCGGCCTGGCCCCCTCCGAGCAGGACAAGGGGTTCACGGCTCCGCGCACGGGCGACTTCACCTTGCGCGGCAAGGCGTCGGCCAAGGTCGTGATCCTGGGGGCGGGCGTCGCGGGGCTGACGGTGGCGTACGAGCTGGGCAAGGCCGGCTACGACTGCACGATCCTCGAAGCGCGGGCGAAGGCGGGCGGCCGCAACCTGACGTTGCGCGGCGGCGACCGCCTGGCCGAGCTGAACGGCCCCGCCCAGGACGTGAAGTTCGGCGAGGGCGTCTACTTCAACGCGGGCCCCGGCCGGATCGCCCCGTGGATGGTGACCCTCGACTACTGCCGCGAGCTGGGCGTACCGATCGAGACGTTCATCAACAACAACGCCGCCGCGTACGTCCACACCAACGGCCAGACGATGCGGGCCCGCACCGCCCGAGCCGACATGTACGGATATGTCGCCGAACTTCTCGCCAAAGCCACCAACCTCGGCGCCCTCGACAAGGCCATCACCAAGGACGACCAGGACCGCCTCCTGGAGTTCCTGCGGCGCTTCGGCGACCTCGGTCCCAAGCTGGAGTACGAAGGCTCCGACCGCCGCGGTTTCATGAAATATCCGGCCCTCGACACCGGCAGCCCCATCCCCGCCCCCGGCACCCTCCACCAGATCCTCGCCGCCGGCACCGGCCGCGCCATCACCAACGACTTCGGCTACGAGCAGGCCACCCCCATGTTCCAGCCAGTCGGCGGCATGGACGCGATCGTCACCAGGCTTGTCGAGGCCGTCGGCGCCGGCCGGATCACCACCGGCGCCAAGGTCACCAAGATCACCACCCTGGACGACGGCGTGGAGGTCGTCTGGACCGGCGGCAGCGTCAAGGCCGACTACTGCGTCGCCGCCCTCCCGCCGCACCTCCTCGCCAAGATCCCGAACAACCTCGGCGCCCCGGTCACCGCCGCGCTGAAGACCCCGGTCCCGGCGCCGGCCGGCAAGATCGGCTTAGAGTACGGCAAGCGCTGGTGGGAGCTGGAAGACCGCATCTACGGCGGCGTGACCGAGACCGACCTGGACATCACCCACATCTGGTACCCGTCGCACGGCTACCACTCCGAACGCGGCCTCCTCGTCGGCTACTACAACACCGAGCGCGACGCCGAACTCTACGGCGCCCTCACCCCCGAGGACCGGCGCCGCAGGGCCCTCACCCAGGGCAAGAAGATCCACGGCGAGAAATACCGCCAGAACCTCCTGTCCAGCACCTCGATCGCCTGGGAACGCCAGGAGCACATCCAGGGCGCCTGGGTGCGCTGGCCCTCCTTTGATTCGTCCTTCACTCTTCTGCAACGCCCCGCCGGAAGGGTCTACTTCGCGGGCGACTGGCTCACCCACCTGATCGCCTGGCAGGCGGGGGCCATGGAGTCCGCCCGCGGCGCCGTCACCCGGTTGCACCAGCGAGTCCTGCAGTCTCCGTGACGCCGCCCGCTACTCCCGGGACCGCAATAGGCTCCTGGGAGAAGCGATCGAGGAGATGGGATGACGTTGCACTGGGTGCCCGCGACCGAGCGGATCGACCTCCTGGCTGATCCGGTGGCGCACGTCGTGACGAATATGGGGGGTGTCGAGGTGACCGAGATCGACCCCGGCCTGGCCGACACGGCGGAGTTCTGCGAACGCTACGGCGTGACCCTCGATGAGTCCGCCAACTGCGTCGTCGTGGCGGCCAAGCGGGGCGGCGAGACGCGCTACGCCGCGTGCATGGTGCTCGCGACGATGAAGATCGATGTGAACGGCGTCGTGCGCAGGCACCTCGACGCCAGGAAGACGAGCTTCGCGCCCATGGCGGACGCGGTCGAGCTGACCGGCATGGAATACGGCGGCATCACGCCGCTGGGCCTGCCGGACGACTGGCCGATCCTCGTGGACACGCACGTCGCGGAGCATCCGAAGGTGGTGATCGGAAGTGGTGTGCGAAGGTCGAAGCTCGCCGTCTCCGGAGCCACGCTGGCCGGGCTGAAGAGGGCAGAGGTGCTCTCTCTCGCCGGCTGACCGAAATCGAAGCCGATTCGAGACCGTTGGATGGGAAACCGATGAGGCCGTTCTGGACGTTGTACGAGTGGGAATGTGGCCTCATGGTTCATCTCGTGGGCGGGGATTAAGCCGGTATGGTGCTTCATGCCATGAACGATGACCGACTAGGCCCTTACCGGCTGCTCAGGCGGCTCGGTGAAGGCGGGATGGGCGTTGTCCACCTTGCTGTCGACCCCCAGGGGCGGCAGGTGGCGGTCAAGGTCCTGCGCGGAGAGGTCGCCGGTGACGAGGTCGCCAGGCGGCGGCTTTCGCGCGAGGTCGAGACCATGCGCCGCGTGCGGAGCAAATTCATCGCCGAGGTGCTCGACGCCGATGTGACCGGTCATCGTCCGTACATCGTCACGCGTTACGTGCCCGGCCGTCCGCTCGACGAGATCGTCAAGGACGACGGGCCCCTCGACCTGCCGGCGCTGATCAAGGTCGCGCACGGGGTGGCGTCGGCGCTGGCCGTCGTGCACTCGGTGGGCGTGATCCACCGCGACCTCAAGCCCGGCAACGTGCTCATCCTCGACGGCGAGCCGGTGCTGATCGACTTCGGCATCGCGCAGGCCGTCGACGCGACCCGGCTCACGCAGACCGGCATGTTCATCGGCACGCCCGGCTACCTCGCGCCCGAGATCATCGAGGGCCAGGAGGCGGGCCCCGAGGTCGACATCCACGCCTGGGCGGGCACGCTGCTCTACGCCGGCACGGGCCAGCCGCCCTTCGGCAAGGGCACGCTGGAGATGATCTTCTACAACATCACCGCGGGCAAGGCCGACATCAGCGCGGCCCCCGCCGAGCTGCGGCCGCTGCTCAAGTCGGCGTTCCAGCGCAACCCGGCCAAGCGGCCCAAGGCGGCCGACCTGGCCGAGCAGACCGCCCGGATGCTGCCCAGGCCGCCGGCCGGCACGCCCGACGAGATCTCGACGGTGCCGCGCCCCGACGGGCCGCCGCCCTCCACCGAGTTCGCGGCCCCGCCACGGGTGACCGACAAGCCGTCCTATGACATCTCGACGCCGCCGGTGACGCCGAGGCGGCTGCTGGAGAACCAGGAGCCGCAGCCCGTCGCGCCGCCGCCGCAGCAGGACCAGCGGTTCGTCTCGCTCCTGCCCGACCAGCCCGACCCGTGGCCGACCCGCCGGGTGACGCAGGAGGAGCTGCGGCAGATCCAGCGTGAGTCGGGCGCCTATCCGCAGCAGCAGGCCCAGCCTCAGCCGCGGAGCAACGGGCCCGCGGCGCCGCGGCACGGTGAGACCGACGTGCCCACGAGGCGGGTGCGGCCTGACTCGCCCGACTACAACCGGCTGCACGCGCCGCCGCCGCACCCTGGGTCCGGGCCCAGCGCGGGCCGGATCGGCAACGGGCCCGACGGGGTCGAATACGGCCGGCCGAACCCGATTCCGGTGCAGCCGCCGCCGTACATCCCGGCGCAGCAGCACCACCAGCAGCTCGACCCGCGGACCAAGCGGGAGCCGTACATCCCGAGCGTGCAGCCGGGCAAGGTGCTGCAGCGGTCGCGGGCCTACGGCGTGGCGAGCTCGATGCTGCTGATCCTGATGATCGTGGCGGCCGTGATGGCGCCGGTGCTCGTGGCGGTCGTGGCGCTCCCGGTCGCGATCCTGCTGCGCGCCGCCGACATGGCACAGCCGCAGCTCACGGCCCGCCGGGCGGCGGGTGCGGCGGCGCTCGACGTGGTGCGCGTGTTCGCCCATCCGGCGGAGCTGGTCAAGTCGCTGGGCATCACGCTGGCGCTCGGCCTCTACGCGCTCATCCTCGGGCTGCCGGTCACGCTGCTGCTGACCGTGGTG
Source organism: Nonomuraea solani (assembly GCF_900108335.1). GTDB lineage: Bacteria > Actinomycetota > Actinomycetes > Streptosporangiales > Streptosporangiaceae > Nonomuraea > Nonomuraea solani. Next base: position 332,575 of record NZ_FNVT01000008.1, on the reverse strand, counting down.
GCCGGCATGAACCCGTCGTACGCCCTGGCCTGGGGCGCCGCGATCGCGCTCTGGACCGTCTGCGCAGGCCCCGGAGTGGAGGGACCTGGCAAACAAATGCGCAGAACGCTCTCATCGCTCGTACCCTCGAGAACAGCGGCGATGGTGATGGCGGGAGTTCTCGCGGCGGGTGCCGCGCTTTCGCTGATCCTCGCTTACGGCACGTTCGGGGACAATCCAAGGGGGGCCGTATGGACTCCGCTGAACGTCGATCCAGTGGTACAGCAGCTCGATGGGCTAGGGGGGAATTCCGGGGAATGACGCGGGGAAGGTGGCGATGAGCACCCAAGCACCAGAACGCCTCGGCCCTTATCGGCTGGTCAGGAAGATCGGTGAGGGCGGCATGGGGGTCGTCCACCTCGGTCTCGACGGTGAGGGCCGCGAGGTCGCCATCAAGGTCCTGCACCCCCATGTGGCCGCCGACCTGAAGGCGCGCGACCGGCTCACCCGCGAGGTCGAGACCATGCGCCGGGTACGCAGCCCGCACGTCGCCGAGGTGATCGACGCCGAGCTCGTGGGCGGTCAGCCGTACGTGGTGACCCGCTTCGCGCCCGGCCGCACCCTGGAGGAGACCGTCCTTTCCGAGGGCGCTCTGGAGGCCCGCGAGATCATCAGGCTGACCCAGGGGCTCTGCCAGGCGCTCGTGGCCATCCACGCGGCCGACGTGATCCACCGCGACTTCAAGCCGTCCAACGTCATGCTGGTCGACGGCGAGCCGCTGGTCATCGACTTCGGCATCGCCCACCTGGTGAACGCCACCCGGCTGACCCAGACCGGCATGTTCGTCGGCACGCCCGGCTATCTGGCGCCCGAGATCATCCGCGACTCCGAGATCACCCAGGCGGCCGACGTGCACGCGCTGGCCTCGACGGTGTTCTTCGCCGCGACCGGGGCGCCGCCGTTCGGCACGGGAACGTTCGAAGTCGTCTGCTTCAACATCATGGAAGGCCGGGCGCAGATCGACAAGGCGCCCGCGTGGCTGCGCGGCTGGCTCAGCCGGGCCCTGAACGTCGAGCCGTCGGCCCGGCCGGGCGCCCAGGAGCTGCTGCGGATGGCCAGGGCGCTCGATCCGTCGGTGACGACGTTCAACGAGACGGCCATCGACGGGCCGACGGGCACCAAGCGGCTGGGCAATCGGACGCGGGCCCTGGAGAACAACTACTCCGACCTGCTGCCGCCGGTCGAGTACGGCGCGCCCGCACCCGCGCCGGTGCGGCAGCCGCGCCGGGAGGAGCGGCCACGCCGGGAGGAGCGGCCGCCGCCGTATGTGCCGGCGCCGGTTTCCGCCAGGCCGCCGATGCCGCGTCCCGACCAGCGGGTGGCGGGCTATCCGGCGCCGCCGCCCACCTCGCCGTCGCAGGTCAGGCCGTACACTCCGCCGCCCGAGCCGCGCCAGTACACTCCGCCGGCCGAGCGGAAGAAATACCTGTTCGGCAGCCAGTTCGTCGGCCTGCTCCTGCTGGTCACGCTGGTGGCGGTGACCGTCATGATGCCGGTCATGGCGGGCGCGGTGGCCGTCGCGCTCGCGCTGGTGCTGCGCATCGGCGAATATCTCTTCGGCGACCTGGTCAAACGCCGCCAGGTACGCGGGAGCAGCGCCGCCGACCCGCTGCTGGCCCTGGTCGGCACGCCGTGGGCGCTGGTGAAGTCCGCGCTCGTAACGCTGGTCCACGTACCACTGGCGCTGCTGTTCGGCGTGTGCGTCTGGGGCGTGCTCCACTGGGCCGGGCAGATGAGCGTCAACGAGGCGGCCTCCTTCGGGGCGGGCGCCTTCGCCGCGGGCCTGTTCGTGCTGCCCGGCGGCGGCGCGCCGCGCAAGGCCGTCACCCGTACGCTCACCGGCGTGCTGCGCAGCCCTGGTGCGGCGCTGGTCGCGGTCGTGCTGGTGGGCACCGCGGCGCTGTTCGCGGTGATGTTCGCGCTGGGCCAGGACCCGGTGTGGTCGCCCTGGCGGGCGCCAGAGTCGGTGATCGACGATCTGGCGACCGACGCGAGACAGAGCACGGTCGGCCTGATCACCGGGTTGGTGGGCAGTCTGATGAACGGGCTCGGGCTGGGGTTCCTGAATCCCTGGGGCTGAGTGTCCCCGTCGTCGGCTAAGGGGAGAGATGAAGTATGAGCGAGCACCTCGGCCCATACGAGCTACTCTCCCGGCTCGGGGCCGGCGGATTCGGCGAGGTGCACCTGGCGCTGGACCCTGAGGGGCGCACGGTCGCGGTCAAGGTCCTGCACCCGCACGTGGCGGCCGACGGTGGCGCGCTGGCCCGGCTGGCGCGCGAGGTGGAGACCATGCGCATGGTCGGCGGGCCGCACGTGGCGGAGGTGCTGGACGCCTCGCTGCAGGGCACCAGGCCCTACCTGGTGACCCGCTACGTGCAGGGGCGCCCGCTCAGCGCCGTCCCCGTGCCCGTCGTCGAGCTGCGGCGGCTGGCCGCCGGTCTCGGCGACGCGCTGCTGGCCATGCACGAGTCCGGGGTGGTGCATCGCGACCTCAAGCCGGCCAACGTGATGATGACCGAGGGCGAGCCCGTGGTGATCGACTTCGGCATCGCCAGCGCGCTCGACTCGCTGTCCGTCACGGCCTCGGGCGCGGTGGTGGGCACGCCCGGCTATCTCGCTCCCGAGGTGCTCGAAGGGCGGGCCGCGGGGGTGGAGTCGGACGTGTTCTCGTTCGGGGCGACGCTGGCCTACGCGGCCACGGGGCGGCAGCCGTACGGGCAGGGGCCCGCGTCGGCGGTCGCCTATCGGGTCGTGCACCATCCGCCCGATCTGGAGGGCGTGCCGGAGTGGCTGGAGCCGTTGTTACGGGAGTGCCTGTCGACCGAACCGGGTGCGCGGCCGACGGCGGCGCAGATCTGCGCCAGGCTGGGCGTGGCGCCCGTGTCCCACGTACGCCGCGCCACCGTACGGCCTCAGGTGGCCGCGGACGTCCATGCCCGTGTTCGTGATCAGGCCCATGATCATGCCCATGTCCGAGCCGCCGCCGACGATATGAGCACCAGGGAGTGGCGGCCCGGCAGGGAGCAGCATCGGCGGTCGGTGGAGGCGTCCAGGGCCCGGCATCGGGAGAAGGTGCGCAGGCGCTGGCTGATCGGGTCCGGGCTGTTCGTGTCGCTGCTGGCGGCCGCCGCCAGGGTGCCTTTGCCCGAGGTCTCGTTGTTCCTGCTGGCGGCCTACTCGCTGGGGGTCGTCATCGACGCGGGGGTGGCGATGTTCTCGCGCAGCCCGTACCAGCGGAGCCGGTTGATCACGGACACGCTCTGCGTGGCCGGGGCGGTCGGGATCTGTTTCGGGCTGGCGGCGGCGTTCAGCACGTTCACGCTGGCGCTCTTCGCGGGTACGGCTCTGGTGGTGGGGGTCGTGTTCCTGCTGTCCGCGTAGGTGACCGAATAAAGTTCGGTATGGTGGTGGATGGGAGCGCGCCGGTTTGGGCGTAAGCTACCCATGGGTAACATAAGCGCGACAGACCCTCTGTCGGGAGCCCCGCGGGCACCTGGCAATCTGGACAGCATGCATTCGGCGCCCACCGCACCCGCGCGGGGGCGCACGCGAACTACGGGAGGTCGGCCACCGGCCATGAACATCGTCGTCTGCGTGAAGCAGGTCCCCGATACGGCGACCGAGCGCAAGCTGCGGTCCGATGACAACACGCTCGACCGCGCCGCCGCCGACGGCGTCGTCAACGAGCTCGACGAGTACGCGGTCGAGGAGGCGCTGAAGCTCAAGGAGGCCCACGGCGGTGAGGTGACCGTCCTCACCATGGGTCCCGGCAGGGCCACCGAGACGATCCGCAAGGCGCTGGCCATGGGCGCCGACAAGGCCGTCCACCTCAGCGACGACGCGCTGCACGGCTCCGACGCGCTCTCCACCTCGTACGCGATGGCGCAGGTGCTCAACAAGATCGGGTTCGACCTGGTCATCCTGGGCTCCGAGTCCACCGACGCGCGCACCGGCGTACTGGCCGCGATGCTGGCCGAGCGCCTCGGCACCCCGCAGCTCACGCTGGCCAACAAGGTCGAGGTCGAGGGCACCTCGATCAAGATCCAGCGGATCACCGACTACGGCTTCGACAAGGTCGAGGCCGCGCTGCCCGCCGTCGTGTCCGTGGTCGAGAAGATCAACGAGCCGCGCTACCCGTCCTTCAAGGGCATCATGGCGGCCAAGAAGAAGCCGGTCGAGACGCTGGCCATCGGCGACGCCTCCATCGACGCGTCCCAGGTGGGCCTGGCCGCCGCCTGGTCCGAGGTCGTCGACTTCGCCGCGGCCCCACCGCGCGCGGCCGGCACGATCGTCAAGGACGAGGGCGACGGTGGCGCGAACGCCGCCGACTACCTGGCGTCCAAGAAGTTCATCTGAGAACGGGGGTACTACGGAAATGTCGGAGATTCTCGTTCTCGTCGAGCAGGTCGAAGGCGAGGTCAAGAAGGTCACACTCGAACTGCTGACCCTGGCCCGCTCCCTCGGCTCGCCCGCGGCCGTCTGGGCCGGCCCCGGCCTCACCGCCGAGGCCAAGGCCAAGCTCACCGAATACGGCGCAGACAAGATCTACGTCGCCGCCTCCAGCGACATCGTGGACCACGTGGTCGCGCCCAAGGCCGAACTGCTCGCCCAGCTCGTCGCCGCCGCGTCCCCGGCCGCCGTCCTCGTGGCCGCCACGGCGGAGGGCAAGGAAGTCGCCGGCCGCCTGGCCGTCAAGACCGACTCCGGCGTCATCACCGACGCGGTGGGCCTCGGTGAGGGCTTCGTGGCCGACCAGTCCATCTTCGGTGGCGGCGTCAACGTGCACTCGAAGGTACGCAAGGGCACGCCCATCGTCGCCGTACGCCCCAACTCGACCGCCCCCGTGGCGTCGGCCGGGGCCGGGGCCGAGGAGGAGGTCTCGGTCACGCTGACCGACGCCGCCAAGGCCGCCCGCATCGTCGAGCGCGTCAAGCAGGAGAAGGGCGCCCGCCCCGAGCTGACGGAGGCCGCCATCGTGGTCTCCGGCGGTCGCGGCGTGGGCTCGGCCGAGAACTTCGTCATCATCGAAGGCCTGGCCGACGCTTTGGGCGCCGCGGTGGGCGCGTCACGCGCCGCCACGGACGCCGGCTGGTACCCCCACCAGTTCCAGGTGGGTCAGACGGGCAAGACGGTGTCGCCGCAGCTCTACATCGCGGCCGGCATCTCGGGGGCCATCCAGCACCGGGCGGGCATGCAGACGGCGAAGACGATCGTCGCCATCAACAAGGACCCTGAGGCTCCGATCTTCGAGCTGGCGGACTATGGCGTGGTGGGCGACCTCCACCAGGTGGTCCCGCAGCTGACCGAAGAGGTCAACAAGCGCAAGTAGCAGTCCTCGGAGCCCGGGGGTTTTCCGACCCCGGGCTCCCGTCGGGGCCTCAAACCCAGCTCAGCCCCGATTACGTCGTGCGGAAACCATCACCTGCCCACCGTTCACAGATGTCGCTGTGACAGGCGGCTTGGTATGGTGCCCCGATCGCACCGCCTGGAGAGCACGGCGGCGCTCAAGGGAGAGGGGTCATGCGACGATGCAGGCGTCAGAGGTCTCGCGTGCGGTGTCCGCGGCCATATCGACCGCCTCATCACTCGGCCTGACAGCCGACGACGCGATCGTTCTCAACAACTCGAACAAGCTCGCCCTCCGCCTGCTGCCCTGTGATGTCCTGGCCCGGGTGGCACCTGTGGCAGAGCAGGTCGCGCAGTTCGAAGTCGACCTCGCCCAGCGGCTCATCGAATCCGGATGCCCGATGGCCGCTCTCGAGCCCCGAGTGGAGCCACGCGTCCATGAGCGCGACGGCTTCGTGATCACGCTGTGGACCTACTACGAACCCGCGACACCACCTCAAGAGATCTCACCGGCTGACTACGCCCATGCGCTCGAGCGGTTGCACGCCGGCATGCGCAAGCTCGATGTCCCGACGCCGCACTACACGGATCGAGTCGAGGAGGCCCAGCAACTCGTGGCGAACCGCGACCTTACCCCGGAGCTCGCCGACGAGGACCGGGAACTGCTCGGTGACACGTTGCGAAACATGCGACGAGTGATCGGCGAGCGCGGCGCCTCCGAGCAACTGCTGCACGGCGAGCCGCACCCGGGCAACCTGCTCACCACGAAGAACGGGCCGCTGTTCATCGACCTTGAGACGTGTTGCCGCGGGCCTGTCGAATTCGACCTCGCCCACGCGCCCGAAGAGATCAGCGAGCACTATCCGGATGTCGATCAAGAGTTGCTGCGCGAGTGCCGGATCCTCATGCTGGCGATGATCACTGCGTGGCGCTGGGACCGAGGCGACCAACTCCCGGACGGGCGCAGGCTGGCCGCAGAGTGGCTCGGCCAGATCCGGGCAGAGCTCGATCGCCGGGCAATGGCTGATGGCGGGAGGTCGTAGCCGAGCCGGCCGCGAAAAGGCGAACTCACCTTCTGGCGCTCAGGTCAGTGTGTGGTCCGGGGTGTCCAGCCAGATCCGCCGGCCCTCAGGCGTGATCGTCATCCCGAATCGGTCCCGGCCGGGCTCGCCCCACGACACCCAGCGGAAGTAGGCGTCGGTGATCTCGTCCCACAGGGGCCCGGTTGGTGAGCGCTCGGGCGATCGCGTCGCGGAGGATGTCGCCCGGGGTGGTCACCTGGTCGGCCACCTCCCTGTACCGCCCGTACTGCAGGGGATCGTCGCGCCAGGCGCGCAGGGCGGCGAGGGTCGGCTCGCTGGTGTGCCGGCACGCGCGGTAGAGGCGCTCGGCGAGGTCGCTCGGCAGGCGAACGGAGATCCGCTCGGGCCAGGAGTGGCCGGCGGTTCCCAGCCATGGGCCCGACCGGGGCGCCGTCGGGGGCGGGGGCGGCCAGGAATGGTCCCATCCTCGGTCGGTGAGTTCGGCGCGTACGGCGTGCGTCATGAGGACGTCGATGGTGTCGCACAGTGCCCCTGCCTCGCGCAGTTCGCGCAGATGGGCGTGGGCCTCAGCTCGGATGGCGGCCCGTGTCTCGGCCGGCGCGCGTCCGGGGACCTTCCAGCGGGGGTCGGCCAGGAGGTGGCGCCGCTTCGCCTTCTCCTCGGTCATCCGGGCGGTGAGGCGCTCCCGTGTGCCCTGTGGGACGCCGGCGCTCATCCGGGTCACGTCTGCCATGATCCGATGATCGAGGCGAAGCTCAAATGCCGCAAATCGCGCACCGGTCGGCGGTTGACAAAGGGATCGTGGGGCGTTTGTAATGATCGGCGTGCCGTGTGACGCCAACCGGGAAGACGGGGGCGGGTGGGCGGCACCGTATTCAAGGGGATGATCGCCGTGGACTCACACGTCATAGGCCGCGCCTGAGCGCATAGCGCCCGCGCGTCACCCCTGAAGACCGGTCGCAGGCCGGTCGAGGACCCGTCAGCGCCGTTCCGGCCGACGGACATGTACGGATTCCGACGACTGAGGTCTGTCAACGGGCACGTACGGACTCCGACGGTTCGCCGACGGATACGTACGGACTCCGACGGACTCTGGCGTCCGATATCTGCCGCCATGGCGATCTTCGGGTGATGACGCGCGCCGATACGCCCGTAACTCACCAAACCGTAGCTTTCGCATGCCCGGTCACGCCCGGGCCGAAGGGATCATCTCTTGAACGTCACCCACCTCCCCGCCACCCCCCACGAACAGGACGCCGTCCGTACGCGGATGTCCGAGATCTTCTCCGACCCACCGGCGCTCCCGGCGGACGCCGGCCTTGACCCCGTCCTGCCGGAGACCGGTGAGGTCCCCGGCACCTGGGTCACCGCCGGCGGCCTGGCGATCGGCACGGGTGTCATCGTCTACGTGCACGGCGGCGGGTTCTCCTTCAGCAACCCGCCGATGGAACGGATCATGGCCTACCGCCTGTCCAAGGCCACCGGCCGGCCGGCGTTCGCCGTGGACTACCGGCTGGCGCCCGCCCACCCCTTCCCGGCCGCGATCGAGGACGTCGTGGCCGTCTACCGGAGCCTGCTCCGCCAAGGGGTACCGGCCGGGCGGATTCTGCTGGCCGGCGAGTCCGCCGGGGGCACGCTGATCCTGTCCGCGCTGCTGATGCTGGCCGAGGCCGGGGACCCCATGCCCGGGGGTGCCGTGTCGGTCTCGCCGGTCACCGACTTCGCCGCCGAGCCCGTCACCACCGGCGGGCGCGACTCGATCGACCCGTCGATCATGGGCTCGATCGCCACCCAGTACCTCGCCGGAGCCCGTCCCGACCAGGCGCCCCAGTCGCCCGTCTACGGCGACCTGTGCGGGCTCCCGCCGATCCTGCTGCCGGTCGGCGGCGACGAGGTGCTGCTCGGCGACGCCCGCCGCTTCGCCGAGGCCGCGGCGGCGGCCGGAACGCCGGTGGACCTCGACGTCTACGAGGGGATGCCGCACGCGTTCCACGCGGCCGTGCTGTTCGCCGAGGACGAGCACCTGCCCACCGCCAGGACGTTCCTGGGCCGGCTCACCGAGTGGGCCGCGAAGGGAGTCACCCTCAGCAGGGAGCCGGCCGGGTCTTAGCCGGAGCGGTGAAGCGGGCACCCGTCATTCGGGAAGGCTGGCGGTCGGAAGCCTGACCTCGAAGGACGTGCCCTGCCCCGGAGCGGAGCGCAGGTCCACGCGTCCCCCGTGCGCCGCGACGATGGACCGTACGATCGCCAGCCCCAGCCCCGCACCCCCGGTGGCCCGGGCCCGGGAGGAGTCGGGGCGGTAGAAGCGGTCGAACACCCGCTCCGCCTCCCCGGCCGTCAGCCCGGGCCCTTCGTCGGCGATGACCAGCACGGACTCGCCGCCGTCGGTCCCCACGCCGATTCGTACCGGGGTGCCGGCGGGGGTGTGGGCGATGGCGTTGCCGACCAGGTTGCTGACCACCTGCCGCAGCCGGTCCTCGTCCCCGAGCACGGGGGCGGTGGCGGCGGGGCCGTCGAAGGGGCCGGTGAAGGCGATGGGGCGGGACGGGTCGAGGGCGGTGAAGTCGTGGCGGGCGTCGGCGGCGAGGGTGCGCAGGTCCATCGGGGTGAGGTCGAGGCCGGGGCCGTCGCTCTCGTCCAGGCCGGCGAGCAGGAGCAGGTCGTCCACGAGCTTGGCCAGCCGGGCCGACTCCTGCTCGATGCGGGCCAGCGCGGGCGCGGCCTCCGTCCCGCCCATCCGGTACAGCTCGGAGAAGCCCTTGATGCCGAACAACGGGGTACGCAGCTCATGGCTGACGTCGGCGACGAACCTGCGCATGCGCGCCTCGGAGGCGGCCCTGGCCGCGACCCCCTGCTCGATCTGGGCGAGCATCTTGTTGAGGGAGAGGGCGAGGCTGCCGACCTCGGTGCCGGGGGTGGCCAGCTCGGGCACCCGCCTGGTCAGGTCGCCGTCCGCGATGGCCGCCGCCGTCTCCTCCACGCGGCGCAGCGGCGCGAGCCCGGCCCTGATCGCGAACCCGCCCGCCACCGCCAGCAGGGCGAGCAGGATCGTGCCGGCCACGAGGCAGGCCGCGCGCAGCCGGTCGACGGTCGAGTACATGCCCGCCAGCGACACCGCCGCGACCACGCCGGTCTGAGGGGTCCGCGCGGGCAGCGCGACCGCCCGCCACTCCTCGCCGTCCGCCCCCGGAACGGTGAACGGCCGCCCCGCGACGGCGGTGAGGTCGAGGCGCGGCAGGCGAGGTCCGGGCGGGTCGCCGAACTCGCGGGTCACGACGCCGTCGGAGCCGAGGTAGGCGGCATAGCCCTTCTGGATCAGGTCGAACTGGCCGGGCACGACGCCGGGCGTCTTCGCCTGCGCCGTCATCTTGGCCAGGAAGTCGGGCGGGATCGCCGCCAGGGCTCTGACCATGGGTTCGAGCTGCGCGTCCACGCGGGACAGGAGCTGGGACTCTAGCTGCCGCACCAGGACCGAGCTGATCACGGCCAGGCCGACGACCAGCAGCATGACCGTGATCGCCAGCAGCCGGGCGCGCAGGGACAGCCGGCGGATCATGATCGGGGCTTGCGCAGCAGGTAGCCGACGCCGTGGACGGTCTGGATCAGCGTGGGGTCGCCGAGCTTGCGGCGGAGATAGCTGACGTACGTGTCCACGATGCTCGTGTCACCGGCGAAGTCGTAACGCCACACGTGTTCCAGGATCTGCGACTTCGGCAGCACCCGGCCCGCGTTGAGCACCAGGTGGTGCAGGAGGCGGAACTCCGTGGGCGACAGGCGTACCGGATGTCCGGCCCTGGTCACCTGGTGGGCGTCGGGATCGACTTCGAGATCCCCGACGACCAGTGTGTGCTCGTCGGGGATCGCGCCCGTGCGGCGCAGGATGGCCCTGATGCGGGCCAGCAGCTCCTCCAGGTCGAACGGCTTGGTCACGTAGTCGTCGCCGCCGAGCCCGAGCCCGGTGATCTTGTCGGCCTTGGCGTCGCGCGCGGTCAGGAACAGGACGGGCACCGGGCCGGGACGCCCGCCGGCCCTGGGCAGGCCGCGCAGGCGGCGGATGACCTCGAACCCGTCGAGGTCGGGCAGCATGACGTCGAGCAGCACCAGGTCGGGCGGGTCGCGGCGGGCCGCCTCCAGCGCCTGGGCGCCGGTGTCGGCCGAGCTCACGGTGAAGCCCGCGAAGCGCAGGGTCGCCGACAGCAGCTCTTTGACGGTGGGCTCGTCGTCGACCACCAGCAGCCGTTCGCCCAAGTGAGGCACCTCCCGGTGTCGAGCCTAGTCAGGTGTCGCGGTTCTTGAACTGGACGAACGCTCCCACCAGCATGACCGCGACGAAGGCGATGAGCACCCCGAACGCCAGCACGGGCGGCAGCTCGGACGTGCCGGAGACCGCCTGGAAGGCCGCGGTGTTGGGCCAGTACGTGGACAGGATGTCGCGCAGGATGCCGGGGGCGGACGAGGCCAGGATGGGGATCAGGAGGAAGGCGGTGCTGATGTTCACGGCGGCGGCCGTACCGCGCAGGAGGAGGCCGAGCGTCAGCCCGAACAGCGCCAGCAGCGTGAACACGAGCGGCCCGAGCAGGAGTATGCGCAGGGCCTCGGGCGCGCCCGGCATGACGGACGGCGCCCCATGTGTCGCCAGCGTGATCTGACCGGCCGTGAACATCAGCCAGATCGCGGCCACGCTCACCGGCAGGGCGGTCAGCACGGTCATTATCGCCTTGGCGGCCACCAGGCGGCCGCGCCGGCCCACGGCGGCGACGCTGGCGCGCATCGTGCCGGAGCCGTACTCGGAGGAGGCCACCAGCGCGCCCAGCGCCGCGATCAGCAACTGGACGATGAACATCCCGCGCATGCCCTGGTCCAGCGGCTGGAAGTCCAGCCGTTCCTGCGGCGTGGCGGTGGCGTACTCGTTGGCGGCGGCGTTGCCGAACAGCCACCCGAACAGCCCCGCGACCGTGAAGGTCGCCACCGACAGCACCAGGGTGGCCCTGATGCTGCTGAACTTGGTCCACTCGGCTCTGAGCACTCCGGCGTCGATCATCGGGCCGCTCCGTACTCGACGGCGTCGCGGGTGAGCTCCATGAACGCCTCCTCCAGGGACGCGCGCCGCGGGGCCAGCTCATGCAGAGGTACGCCCTCCGCCGCGGCCAGCCGGCCCACGTCGGGCGCGGTCATGCCGCTGACCAGCAGCTCGCCCTCGTCGCCGAGCTTGACGTGGGCACCGGAGAGCTCCAGCCGGGCGGCGAAGGAGGTGGCCTCCGGCGTGCGTACCAAAACCACGGCCCCGGCCTCGGTGAACTCGGCGATCTCCGCCTCGGCGATGAGCCGGCCCTTGCCGATGACCACGAGGCGGTCCGCGGTCAGTGCCATCTCGCTCATCAGGTGGCTGGAGACCAGCACGGTACGGCCCTCGGTGGCCAGTTTCCTGATGAGCGTGCGGACCCACAGGACGCCCTCCGGATCGAGGCCGTTGACCGGCTCGTCCAGCAGCAGCACCGGCGGATCGCCGAGCAGCGCCGCGGCGATGCCCAGCCGCTGGCTCATGCCCAGCGAGAACCCGCCCGCCTTCCTGCCCGCCGCCTCCGACATCCCGACCAGGTGGAGCACCTCGTCCACGCGCGTGGACGGGATGCGGTTCGTCTGGGCCAGATAGAGCAGGTGCTTGTACGCGGTCCGCTGCGGGTGCACGGCCTGCGCCTCCAGCATCGAGCCGATGGTGCGCAGCGGGTGCGGCAGCTCGTGGTGCGCGCGGCCGTCGATCGTGGCCGTGCCCGCGGTGGGCAGGTCGAGGCCGAGGATCATCCGCATGGTCGTGGTCTTGCCGGCGCCGTTCGGGCCCAGGAAGCCGGTGACGAGGCCGGGCCGTACCGTGAAGGTGAGATCGTCGACGGCGAGTCGTTCGCCGTAGCGTTTGGTGAGTCCGGTCAGCTGGATCATGGGTCCAGCGTGGGGCGGCCGGTTGGAGGCGTTCTGAGGGGATCTGTGAGTTCTCTGTGAGCGCGGGCGCCGCCAGGTGGGGACCTGCGGCGCCGCCCGCGCCGATCCACAGAGAACTCTCAGAGGGCCACCCGGATGCGGGCCGCCATCTCCTCGGCCTGCTCCTGACTCCACGAGATCGTGCCGTTCTCGGACATGAGCGCGTAGAACTGCTGCTTCTCGTACGGGGTGCCCGGCGGCAGCGGGGCGACGTGCCAGTGCAGGTGGGAGTTGCCCTGCCGGCTCCCCAACGACAGCAGGTACGTGCGCTCCGACGGCACGACCGCCTCCACGGCCAGCGCCACCTTCCTGACCACGCGCATCAGGGCGAGGTAGTCGTCCTCGTCGAGATCGCGTACGGCGTGCTCGACATGCCGCTTCGGGCAGACCAGCACGTAACCGGGCACGGTGGGATAGTGCGTGAGAAAGGACAGGTGGTGATCGTCCTCATAGACGATCTGCTCGTGGGCGTAGGCCGGGTCTCCGGCGACGATGGCGCAGATGAAGCAGGGCCGCGACTTCACCAGCGCCTCATACGCCTGGATGTCGAAGGGGACGTTCCTTTCAAGATCCATATGGAGATCATGCCACTCAGGCGGCGGCCTCGGCGGGCTCGCGGACGGGGGGCAGGGTGCTGATCGCGGCCGGTTCGGCGCGCGGCAGCAGGCGGGCGGCGAGCGCGATCAGCACGCCCAGGACGACCGCGATCCCCAGTGCGGTACGCAGTGAGGTGGCGTCCGACAGGAAGCCGATGGCCACCGGCCCGAGCAGCAGGCCCGCGTACCCCATGGCGCCGGCCTGCGCGATCGCCGGCCCCGGGGTGTCGGTCGCCGTCCCCGCGAGCGACATCGTGAGCGGCGAGATCGTCGCCACTCCGAGCCCGACGAAGAACATCGCGGACAACGCCACCAGCGCCACCGGCGCCATCAGCACGACCGCGAAGAACGCGGCCGTGGCGGCGCCGGAGACGGTCAGCATGCCCCGCACGCCGAACCTGGTCCGCAACCGGTCACCGGTGAGCCTGGCGATCAGCATGCCGACCTCGAAGACCGGGTAGCCGAGCGCCGCCACCGCCTCGGGAGCGCCGAGCTCGTCGCGCATGTAGAGGCCGTTCCAGTCGGCGACCGTGCCCTCGACCATGAAGGCGAAGAACATGATGGCGCCGAGCAGGAACACGATCGGGGGCATGCGCCGCCTGGCCGCCGTCGCGGTGACGACCTCAGGGGGCTCGGGCAGGTACGTACGGCCGAGCGCCACCATGACCGGCAGCGAGACCAGGCCGATCAGCGCCACGTTGGCGGTGAACGGCAGGCCCACGGCGATCGCCAGGCTGCCCAGTGCGCCCGCCGAGATGGCGCCCACGCACCAGCCGGCGTGCATGCCGTTCATCAGCGGCCGCCCGTACGCCCGCTCGACGGCGGAGCCCTGGGCGTTCATGGCGACGTCAACGGCGCCGAAGGCCATGCCGAAGAGCGCCACGGCCACCAGCAGCAGCGGCAGGTCGGGGGCGAAGGCTACGCCGACGAGGGTGAGCGCCGTCAGTGGACCGCCCGCCCGCAGCACCGCCCTGCTGCCCACGCGGGCCATGATGCGGCGCATGGACTGCATGGTCACCAGCGCGCCCAGGCCCCACACCAGCAGGATCGTCCCGACCGTGGCCTCGGACAGGTCCAGCTTGTCGGTCAGGGCGGGGATGCGCACCGTCATCGTGCCCACCAGCAGGCCGGCCAGGATAAAGGTGAGGATCGCCCCGTAACGGGCACTCCTCAGCTCGCGGGTCATAAGTCCACACCTCACACAGGTTCATCATTTATGGGGATATTTCGGGCGTTGGTAGCGGCAGAGGTGCGCACACGCCAGGACCGCCCGCGCTTCAGCTCACGCGGGCAGACGTCGATGTTCGGCCGAAGCCAAGGGGAGTTCCCCGGCCGAAAGCCGGGGAAGGGTGGGGGAGCCGGAGGGTCAGGCGCTCGGTTTGATCAGTGCCCGGAGGCGGGTCTCCAGTGCCTGGAGGTCGCTCTCGGAGTTGAGCTCCGGGTCGTGGCTCGCCACGTCCCACAGCCCCTCACACGCCAGTCGCACGATCTGCGCCGCCAGCGGGTCCGGCTCTTCGGCCAGCCCTTCGCGATGCCATCGGGTCATCGCCTCGCGCAGCGGCGCGAGCAGGAAGAGGTTGCCCGACGCCCCCGTGACGACGGCCCATCGTCGCAACCGGCCCGACCGCACGGAGGTCAGCGTCGCTCCGAGATAGCGCTCGGTGTAGGTTTCTCCCGGCTGGGTGGCGAGAAGGTCGTCGAAGTCCTCGATCAGACGCTCCACCATGCCCTTGATCAGGGCTTCTTTGGAGCCGTAGTGATAGAGCAGGCCACCCTTGCTCACGCCCGCCCGGTCCGCCACGGCGGCCAGGGTGAGCGCGGCCGAACCCTGGTCGCAGAGGAGTTCCTCCGCCGCGTCCAAGAGCTCGTCCCTTCTCATGCCCCAACTGTACCGTCCGGACGGTACAGTCGCAAACGAGATACTCTGAGCGGGTGACCACTCCGTCGGCCTATCTCGATCATGCGGCGACCACCCCCATGCTGCCCGAAGCGATCGAGGCCATGACGGTGCAACTCGGCCGGGTCGGAAATGCTTCCTCCCTGCACGCGGCGGGTCGCCGGGTGCGCAGGGTGGTCGAGGAGTCGCGCGAGACGATCGCCGACGCGCTCGGCGCCCGGCCCAGCGAAGTGGTGTTCACCTCGGGCGGCACCGAGGCCGACAATCTCGCGATCAAGGGCCTCTACTGGGCGCGCCGGCCGCGCCGGCGCGTGCTGATCAGCTCGGTCGAGCACCACGCCGCGCTCGACCCGGCCCACTGGCTGGCCGGCAGCCAGGGCGCCGAGGTGGAGCTGCTGGCGGTCGACGGGCTCGGCCGGGTGCACCCCGACACGCTGCGGGCCGCCATCGAGCGCGACCCTGACGACGTGGCCATGGTCAGCGTCATGTGGGCCAACAACGAGGTCGGCACGATCCAGCCGATCAACGTGCTGGCCGCCATCGCCCACGACCACGGCATTCCGTTCCACACCGACGCGGTCCAGGCGCTCGGGCAACTGCCCGTGTCGTTCGCCGGGTCGGGGACCGACGCGCTCACGCTGACGGGGCACAAGGTCGGCGGCCCGATAGGGGCCGGGGCGCTGCTGCTGGCCAGGGGGCTGACGCCGGTCTCCGTGCAGCATGGCGGCGGCCAGGAGCGCGACGTGCGCTCGGGCACGCTCGACGCGCCCGCCATCGCGGGGCTCGCCGCCGCCGTCAGCACCGCCGTCCGCGAGCAGGAGGCCCTGGGCCGCCGCCTGACGGCGCTGCGCGACGAGCTCATCCAGCGGGTCCGCGCGGCGGTGCCCGACGTGGTGCTCAACGGCGACCCGGCCGACCGGCTGCCCGGCAACGCCCACTTCTCCTTCCCCGGCTGCGAAGGCGACGCGCTGCTCATGCTGCTCGACGCCAAGGGCGTGGAGTGCTCGACGGGCTCGGCCTGCTCGGCGGGCGTGTCGCAGCCGTCGCACGTGCTGCTGGCCATGGGCGCCGACGAGGCGGCGGCGCGGGGGTCGCTGAGGTTCACCCTGGGCCACACCTCGACGCGCGACGACGTGGACCGCCTGATGGAGGTCCTCCCCGCCGCCGTCGAACGCGCCCGCCGCGCCGGCCTGAGCTGATCCGCCGGGTCAGCTCAGGAACGGGGACACGGCGGTCCAGCCCGGGTCGGCGGAGACGTCGACCCGCGGCTCGCCCTCCTCCCAGCCCACGATCAGCTCCTTGGCGTGGATCGCGGCGTCGCCGGTCGGGTCGGCGTACACGTGGATGACCCGGTGCCCCTCCGTGCTCACGTGCGCGGCCAGCACGGCGTCGCCGCGCAGCTTGAGCAGCCGGGCGGCCAGGCGCTCCTCGAAGTCGCGCAGCGCCGCCAGCGAGTCGCCGACGGGCAGGCCGTTCTCGTCGCGGTGCGCGTACGGGAGTGTGATCGCGATGTGCTGGTCGAACAGCGGATGGTCCACCGGCCGCAGCGGATAGCGGGCCGTGGCGACCAGCGGCGCGCCACCGGCGGTCTGGCCTTCGAGCAGCAGCCACTCCTCCTCGGAGTGCCCGGCGGCCACGTCGGCGACCACGGCCGGCAGGTGCGCGGCGGCCACGGCGTCGATCGGCTGGAACGTGACCGCGGTGATTTCGCCCACCCACCGGGCCACGTCGTCCTCGCCGAGCAGCCAGTCGAGGGCCAGCAGCGTGGCCTCCATCCTGATGTCCTCGTCGAGGTCTTCGAAGATCGGATGGTAGGCGGCCACGTCGACTCTCGGCTGGTTGCGCGGCATGCGCAGGCCCAGCGTCAGCTTGTCGAGCGCGAACTCCAGCCCGCCCACGTCCAGCGTCAGGTCCATCGCCTGCGGGTTGGCCTGCCGCGACGGATGGAACTCCCACAGCAGGTCGGCGGGCGGCGCCGCGCCGGCCCAGCGGTGCGCGAGCGAGCGCAGCTCGGCGTCGCCCGCCGCCGTGACCACCAGGGCGTGGGCGGCGTTCCTGCCCGGCGCCACCTCCCAGACCAGCCCCGCGTCGATCGCGGCGACGGCGGGGGCGAGCCACTCCTCCAGCCCCTCGGCCTCGCCGGCGGCCACCAGCGAGTCGAGGCGCGGCCTGGTGTCCTGCCACCACGTCCAGAATCCGGCGATGGCCTCGTCCGGCCCGCCGGGCTCTTCCTCTGCTTCCTTGCGCCCGAATAGTCGCATGGCCGAATACTTCCAGACCCGGGCCATGGTCGCGCACTCCTGCGCGGACAGTACGCTGGAATGGTCATGGGATTGCGTGTGCTTGCCGCCATGTCGGGCGGCGTCGACTCCGCCGTGGCCGCCGCTCGGATCGCCGAGGCCGGTCACGAGGTCACTGGTGTCCACCTTGCCCTCTCCGCCAACCCCCAATCCCATCGCACGGGAGCCAGGGGCTGCTGCACGGTAGAGGACTCGCGGGACGCCCGCCGGGCCGCCGACGTGATCGGCATCCCCTTCTACATCTGGGACATGGCCGAGCGTTTCCAGCGCGACGTGGTCGAGGACTTCGTGGCCGAATACGCCGCGGGCCGCACGCCCAACCCGTGCCTGCGCTGCAACGAGAAGATCAAGTTCGCGGCGGTGCTCGACCGGGCGCTGGCCCTGGGCTTCGACGCGGTCGCCACCGGCCACCACGCCAAGCTGGTCGGCGGGGTGCTGTCCAGGAGCCCTGACCAGGGCAAGGACCAGTCCTACGTGCTCGGCGTGCTCACCCGCGAGCAGCTCGGCCACGCGATCTTCCCGCTGGGTGACTCGACCAAGGCCGAGGTGCGCGAGGAGGCCGCCAGGCGCGGCCTGACCGTCGCCGACAAGCCCGACAGCCACGACATCTGCTTCATCGCCGACGGCGACACGCGCGGCTTCCTGGCCGGGCGGCTCGGCGCGGCCGAGGGGCCCATCGTCGACCAGAGCGGCGACGTCGTGGGCAGCCACCAGGGCGCCCACGGGTTCACGGTGGGGCAGCGCAAGGGGCTGCGCATCGACCGCCCGGCCTCCGACGGCAGGCCGCGCTACGTGCTGTCGATCGAGCCGGTGTCCAACACGGTCACGGTCGGCCCGCGTTCGGCGCTGGAGGTCACCTCGATCACCTGCGTCCGGCCGGTCTGGAACGGGCCCTCGTCCCCGTCCGGTGACCTGACCGTGCAGCTCAGGGCGCATGGCGAGGTCTACGGGTGCCGCTACGACGAGACCGAGGGCGGGCTGCGCGTCGAGCTCGACCGCCCGGCCACCGGGGTGGCGGCGGGCCAGGCGGCCGTGCTCTACTCCGGCGCCACCGTGATCGGCTCGGCGACCATCGTCTCCGCCGCCTGAGGCTTTCTAAGCCAGGGTGGCCGACTCGCCGACCGTGAGCCTGCGGATGTCGGCGCCCTGCTTCTCCGCCTCCATCTTCAGCCAGTTGTCCACCAGGGACAGCCCGATGTCGCTGTAGAGAGCGTCATGAGTGGAAAAAGCCCGCGCCGGGCGGATCGTACGGAGATATTCCACCATTTCGCTGAGCTTCAGCCACGGCGCCCCGGTCGGCACCAGCAGCGTGTCCACCTCCGCCTCCGGCACCGTCAACGCGTCACCGGGGTAGAAGATCGCGTCATCGACCAGGAAACCGACGTTCTGGACGACAGGCACGTCGGGGTGGTTCTTGGCGTGCCACTCGCCGAACGCCTTCACCCGGAAACCGGCCGTCTCGAAGTCGTCGCCGTGCCGTACGACCTGCACCTTGCCCGGCACCTCGGTCAGCCCGGCGGCCACGCCCTCGCAGGTCCAGATCTCCAGCTCGGGTGAGGCGGCCTTCAGCAGGTCGACGTCCACGTGGTCGAAGTGCTCATGGGTGATGAGAACCGCGTCGGCGCCGTCGAGCACGGGCGACCTGGTGAACGTGCCCGGGTCGATGACGAGGACCTTGCCGTTCTTCTCCACGCGCACGCACGCGTGGTCGTATTTGGTGAGCTCCATTCGCCAGAGCCTACGCTTGCCCCATGTCAACGTGGGAAGCCACCGGGGTCGGGTCTCATCCGGGTGAGGATCATCTAGAGGCCATCAAGCTCGTGTTCGGGGAGGTGCCCGGGCTCCCCTACCTGCCCGAGCTGCCGGCCAGGGGCGTCGGGGCGGACATGGTGGGGCGGACGGCGGCGCTGCTCGTCGAGCTGCCCGTCGAGGTCCAGCCCTCGGGCTGGCGGCTGAGCGACCGGCCGGGGCGTGACCACCATCGGGCCGTCGAGCACCTGCGGCGTGATCTCGACGGGCTGGAGGAGATCGGTCACGACTACACGGGCCCCCTCAAGCTGCAGGTCTGCGGGCCGTGGACGCTGGCGAGCTCGATCGAGCTCAAATACGGGGACAAGATGCTCTCCGACCCGGGCGCCGTACGCGATCTGACCGCCTCGCTGGCCCAGGGCGTGGCCGACCACTGCGCCGAGGTGCGGCGGCGGCTGCCCGGGGTGACCGAGATCGTGCTGCAGCTCGACGAGCCCGGGCTGCCGGGGGTGCTGAACGGCACCGTGCCGACGGCCTCGGGGTTCGGGCGGCTGGCGGCGGTGGAGGAGTGGCGGGTCGAGGATTCGCTGCCGCTGTTCGGCCGGCCCGTGGTGCACTGCTGCGCGCCCGGGGTGCCCTTCGGCCTGCTGCGGCGGGCGGGGGCGCAGGGGGTGTCCGTGGACGCGGCCATGCTGCGGCGCAGGGACGAGGACGCGCTGGGGGAGCTGTTCGAGTCGGGGATGCCGCTGTTCATGGGCGTCGTGCCTGGCCGGGACACGCGGCTGCCGGACGCGAGCAGGATCGCCAGGCCCGCCGTGGAGCTGTGGCGGCGGCTCGGGTTCTCGCCCGACCGGCTGGCCTCCCAGGTCGTGCTGACGCCGGCCTGCGGGCTGGCCGGGGCGTCGCCGGCGTACGCGCGGGCGGCGCTGGCGGCCTGCGGGAAGGCCGCGCAGGTGCTCAGGGACGATCCGGCGAACGACTGAGACGTGTTCTCATCGGTGGTCGGCGGTAGCGTTTGCACAGGTTGTCGGACGGAAGGAGGCAGGCGTGACTGAGGTTGAGGGCGTGCCGGTGACCGCGCTCGAGCGGCATGCCGAGCTGAGCGAGCTGGTCGAGGACGCTCGCTGGAAGTATTACGTGCTCGACCAGCCCACGGTGAGCGACGCCCAGTTCGACGACTGGTTCAAGGAGCTGCTCGCGCTGGAGGAGGCGCATCCGTCGCTCCAGACGCCCGACTCGCCCACGCAGAAGGTGGGCGCGCCGGTTTCGGGCGACTTCGCGAAGGTTCAGCATCTGGCCAGGATGGAGAGCCTCGACAACGCCTTCGACGCCGACGGCATGGCCGCCTGGATGGTGCGGGCCGAGCGGCTGGCCGAGGGCGATCCGGGGCCCTACCTGTGCGAGTTGAAGATCGACGGGCTGGCGATCGCGCTGGTCTACCGCGACGGGAAGCTGGAGCGCGGCGCGACCCGGGGCGACGGGCGCACGGGTGACGACGTGACGGCCAACGTCCGGACGATCCAGGGCATCCCGCACCGGCTCACCGGCGACGACATCCCGAGCCTGGTCGAGGTGCGCGGCGAGGTCTACATCCCGGTCGAGGAGTTCCAGAAGCTCAACGAGCAGCTTGTCGAGCAGGGCAAGCCGCCGTTCGCCAACCCGCGCAACTCCGCGGCCGGCACCCTGCGGCAGAAGGATCCGCGCATCACGGCGCAGCGGCCGCTGCGGATGCTGGTGCACGGCATCGGCGTCTGGGAGGGCGCCGCCGAGCCGCGGGCGCAGTCGGAGGTCTACGACCGGCTGCGGGAGTTCGGGCTGCCGGTCAGCGACCTGTACAAGGTGGTGCCGGGGCAGGCGGAGATCAACGCGTTCATCGACCACTACCGGGTGCACCGGCACGACCCCGCCTATGAGATCGACGGGGTGGTGGTGAAGGTCGACGACTTCCGCACGCAGCGGGAGCTGGGGTCGACCTCGCGGGCGCCGCGGTGGGCGATCGCGTACAAGTATCCGCCGGAGGAGGTCAACACCAGGCTGCTCGACATCCAGGTGGGCGTCGGGCGGACCGGGCGGGTGACGCCGTACGGGGTGATGGAGCCGGTCGTGGTGGCGGGCTCGACGGTGGAGCGGGCCACGCTGCACAACGCCGCCATCGTGGTGAAGAAGGGCGTGTACATCGGCGACACGGTGGTGCTGCGCAAGGCGGGCGACGTCATCCCCGAGATCGTCGGGCCGGTCGCGGCGCTGCGCGACGGGTCCGAGCGCGAGTTCGTCATGCCCACCCACTGCCCGGAGTGCGGCACGGAGCTGGCGTACGAGCGGGAGGGCGACGCCGACCTGCGCTGCCCCAACGCGCGCGGCTGCCCCGCGCAGATCCGCGAGCGCATCTACTTCGCGGCCGGCCGGCGGGCGCTCGACATCGACGGGCTCGGCTACGTCGCGGCCACCGCGCTCACCCAGCCGCTCCCGCCCCAGCAGCCGGTGGTGCGCACCGAGGCCGACCTGTTCGACCTGACGCTGGAGCAGCTCATCCCGATCAAGTCGGTGGTCCGCGACAAGGACACCGGCCTGCCCAAGATCGACCCCAAGACGGGCGAGGAGAAGGTCGTCACCTTCTTCTCCAACATCGACGGCCAGCCCAGCCAGAACGCGCTGACCCTCCTCGACGAGCTGGCCCGGGCCAAGGAGGCGTCGCTGGCGCAGATCCTCGTCGCCCTGTCGATCCGCCATGTCGGCCCGCCCACCGCCCGCGACCTGGCCGACGCCCTGCGCTCCATCGAGGCCGTCATGAACGCCTCGGAGGAGGAGCTGGTCGCGGTCGAGGGCATCGGGCCCCGGGTGGCGGCCACGATCAAGGAGTGGTTCGAGGTCGACTGGCATCGGGAGATCATCGAGCGGTGGCGGGCCGCCGGGGTCCGGATGGAGGACGAGCCCGCGCCCGAGAAGGGGCCCCAGATTCTTGAAGGGCTGACGTTCGTGGTCACGGGCACCCTGGAGGGCTACACCCGTGACTCGGCGGCCGAGGCGCTGACCAGCAGGGGCGGCAAGGTGACGTCGTCGGTGTCGAAGAAGACCACGTTCCTGGTGGCGGGCGAGAACGCGGGGTCGAAATACGACAAGGCCGCGGATCTCGGCGTGCCCATCCTCGACGGGGCCGGTTTCGCGGTGCTGCTGGAGCAGGGCCCCGAGGCCGCCGCCGGGGCGGCGGTCACGCCCTAGCCTTCCTGTTCCCCTGGGGCCTGTCCGCTCGTCGCGGACGGGCCCTTTTTGTCGGGTACGCGGGTTCACAGCGTGCACGACTTGCTACCGAGGGTGCTTTTTGGGTATATGTCGGAAAGGAGAATTACGGACCGTACGCGCTTGGTTTCGCGAAGTGGGGTGAAGGTCGTACCCTCCCATAGTGACCTAATGGGGGTTCTGTTACCGATGACTGACCCAACCGACACCCGCGACACCGGCCCACGGGTCGGCACGCCGCTCTGGGCGTTCCTCGCGGGTATAACCGTGATCGGCTTCACCGCACTCGTGGTGGCCATGCTCAGGCTCGACGCGGTTCTGCTGGTCGAGATGGCCCGCACCCCGCTGTTCTGGGTGCTGGCCGTGCTGGTGATCCTGGGCGAGCTGCGGCCCGTGATGGTGTCCTCCGCGACCGCCGTGGGCGGCACCTATCCGTCCACCATGTTCACCTTCGCCGTGCTGCTGCACCTCGGGCTGCCCGTGGCCGTGCTCATGCAGGCCGTCGCGGTCACCATGAACGGCATCGTGACGCGCAGGTCCTGGCATCGGGTCATGTTCAACATCGCGCAGTCCACTCTCGCGCTGACCGCGGCGGCCGTGGTGCTGGGGACGTTCGGGATCGTGCCGAGCCCCGCCATGCCCTGGATGCCCACCGGGGCCCACCTGCTGCCGATCGCGCTGGCCGGCATCGCCTACTTCGCCACCAGGGCCACCCTCGTCTCCGGCGCCGTCGCGCTGCACGAGCGGCGCTCGATCATGCGCGTGATGAAGGTCACCGCGGGTCCGCAGAGCCTCGTCTACGCCGGGCTGCTGGGCCTGGCGCCCCTGGTCGTGGTGGTCATGAACCACTCGCCGGGGCTCGTACCCCTCTTCGTCGCACCCCTGGCCGCCGTCTACTTCACCGCCACGCTCTCCATGCGCCGCGACCACCAGGCCATGCACGACGAGCTGACCGGCCTGCCCAATCGCAAGATGCTCATCGTCAGCACCGAGGAGGCGCTGGCCGAGGCGCGCCAGGAGGAACGGGTCGGCCTGTTCCTGCTCGACCTCGACCGGTTCAAGGAGGTCAACGACACGATGGGCCACCCGGTGGGCGACCGGCTGCTGCAGATGGTCGCGCACCGGCTCACCCACTCCGTACGGCCCGGCGACGTGGTGGCGCGGCTGGGCGGCGACGAGTTCGCCGTGCTGCTCCCCTCGATCAGGGACGCCCACGCGGCCAGGGAGGTGGCGGCCCGGTTGCGGGCGGCGCTGACCGAGCCGGTGCGGCTGGAGGGCATGACCTTCGACATGGACGGGTCCGTCGGGATCGCGCTCTACCCGGACCACGCGCCCGACTTCGAACTGCTGCTGCAGCGGGCGGACGTGGCCATGTACCTGGCCAAGGAGGGGCGCACCGGGGTCGAGCTCTACCAGCCCGACAAGGACCGCAACTCCCCCGAACGCCTCAACCTCCTCGGCGACCTGCGCCGCGCCATCGACAACCGCGAGCTGCGCCTGCACTACCAGCCCAAGGTCAGCCTCGGCACCGGCACCGTGCAGGGGGTGGAGGCCCTGCTGCGCTGGCGCCATCCGGTACGCGGGCCGATCGCGCCGTCGGAGTTCGTGCCGCTGGCCGAGCAGTCGTACCTGATGCGGCAGTTGACCGCGTACGTGCTGGAGGCGGCGCTGGAGCAGGCCGCCCTGTGGTGGCACACCGGGCTGCGGGTGCAGATCTCGATCAACATCTCGGCCCGCGACCTGCTCGGCTCGGCGCTCCCGGAGCAGCTTGAGGTGGGCCTGGCCAGATACGGCCTGCCCCCCACCGCCATCCAACTGGAGGTCACCGAGCGCATCCTGACCGGCGACCAGGCCTACACCCAGGACACCATCAAGGCCCTGGCCACCCTCGGCGTCCCCCTGGCCCTCGACGACTTCGGCACCGGCTACTCCTCCCTGATCAGGCTCCAGCGCCTGGCGGTCTCCGAGGTCAAGATCGACGCCTCCTTCGTCCGCCGGATCGCCGAGTCGGAGGACGACGCCCGCATCGTCCGCTCCATCGTCGACCTGGTCCGCTCACTGGGGCTGCGCTCGGTGGCGGAGGGCGTGGAGTCGGACGAGGTCGCGATGCGGCTGGCGGAGATGGGCTGCGACGTGGGCCAGGGCTGGCTCTTCGGCCGCCCGCTGCCCGCCGCGGAGGCCACGATCTGGCTCCGGGACCACTCGGAGTCGGGGGACGAGGTCGAATTCGGCTACCAGCCCGAGGTCAGCCGCTCGGCGTAGCGTGACCGGACGCTCACAGAACTCCGCTTCCAGGAAATACGGTTCTCAGAAGCAGGGTGAGGGGATGTGCGTACGGTCGGGCTGGGTGATGTGTTGCGGGCGGGTTAACCGTTCGGGCCTGCTACGTCAAGCCCCCTAGGATGGCAGTGTCCACCAAGCACAACTCCACGAAACGGGTTCAACGACTCATGTCCGCCATAACCCGCGACGAGGTCGCACACCTGGCCCGGTTGTCCAGGCTGGCACTCACCGATGACGAGCTCGATCACTACGCCACCCAACTCGATGCGATCATCGAGTCGGTCGCGAAGGTGGCCGAGGTCGCCGCCGAGGACGTGCCGCCTTCGTCGCACGCGCTTCCGCTGACCAATGTCTTCCGTGCCGACGAGGTGCGCCAGTCCCTGACCCCCGAGCAGGCGCTCTCCGGAGCCCCCGCCGTCGAGGACGACCGCTTCCGGGTGCCGCGCATCCTCGGGGAGGAGGCATGAGTTTGATCCGTAAGACCGCCGCCGAGCTGGGGTCGATGATCGCCGGTGGCGAGGTGTCGGCCGCCGAGGTGGCCGAGGCGCATCTCGACCGCATGGCCGAGGTCGAGCCCAAGATCAAGGCGTTCCTGCACGTCGATCGCGAGACCACGCTGGAGCAGGCGCGGGCCGTCGACGCCCGGCTCAGGGCGGGTGAGCGGCTCGGGCCGCTGGCCGGCGT
The DNA here is from genome assembly GCF_900108335.1 of Nonomuraea solani. Classification (GTDB taxonomy): domain Bacteria; phylum Actinomycetota; class Actinomycetes; order Streptosporangiales; family Streptosporangiaceae; genus Nonomuraea; species Nonomuraea solani. The sequence continues at coordinate 307,425 of NZ_FNVT01000008.1, read as the reverse complement.
GCCGATCGCGCACAAGGACATCTTCACCACGCGCGACATGCCCACGACGGCCGCTTCCAAGATCCTCGAAGGATGGCGGCCGCCCTACGACGCGACCGTCACCGCGCGGCTGCGCGCGGCCGGGCTCGTCATCCTGGGCAAGACGAACCTCGACGAGTTCGCCATGGGCTCCTCCACCGAAAACTCCGCCTACCACGCGACCTGCAACCCGTGGGACCTGTCGCGGGTGCCCGGCGGCTCGTCGGGCGGCTCCAGCGCCGCCGTCGCCGCCTACGAGGCGCCGCTGTCCACGGGCACCGACACGGGTGGCTCGATCCGGCAGCCGGCCTCGGTCACCGGCATCGTGGGCATGAAGCCGACCTATGGTGGTTCGTCCCGCTACGGGCTGATCGCGTTCGCGAGCTCGCTCGACACGCCGGGGCCGTTCGCGCGCAACGTCCTCGACGCGGCGCTGCTGCACGAGGCCTTCTCCGGCTACGACCCGATGGACTCCACCTCCATCGACGCCCCCGTGCCGTCCGTGGTCGAGGCCGCCAAGAACCCCGACATCTCCGGCATGCGGATCGGCGTCGTCAAGGAGTTCGGCGGCGAGGGCTACCAGCCGGGCGTGCTGGCCCGCTACCACGAGGCCGTGCAACTGCTGGAGTCGCTCGGGGCCAAGGTCGTCGAGGTCTCCTGCCCGTCGTTCACGACGGCGCTGCCCGCCTACTACCTGATCGCGCCGTCGGAGGCCTCCTCCAACCTGGCGCGCTTCGACGCCATGCGCTACGGCCTGCGCGTCGGCGACGACGGCACCCGCAGCGCCGAGGAGGTCATGGCGCTGACCAGGGCGGCCGGCTTCGGTCCCGAGGTCAAGCGGCGCATCATGCTGGGCACGTACGCGCTGTCGAGCGGCTACTACGACGCCTACTACGGCCAGGCGCAGAAGGTGCGCACGGTCATCGCCCGCGAGTTCGAGGCCGCCTACCACCAGGTCGACGTCCTTGTTTCGCCGACGACGCCGACGACGGCGTTCCCGATCGGCGAGCGCGCGGACGACCCGATGGCGATGTACCTCGCCGACCTGTGCACCATCCCGTCCAACCTGGCGGGCAACGCCGCCATCTCGGTGCCGGTCGGCCTGGCCGACGAGGACGACCTGCCGGTCGGCCTGCAGATCATGGCCCCGGTCCTGGGCGACGACCGCTGCTACCGGGTGGGCGCGGCCGTGGAGCAGGCCCTGGAGAGCCGCTGGGGCGGCGGCCTGCTGTCCAAGGCGCCGGAGCTGTAGGAGCAGAGGGGAGCGGCGGCGTGCAGGTGCCGCCGTTCTCCGCCCCGGTCGGGACGTCCGCTGGATCGGCGTCCACAGGCCCTGAAACGCGAAGATCTGAACTAAGGACCTCACCATGACTGCCGGTACGCTCATGCCGTACGACGAAGCGCTCGATCGGTTCGAGCCGGTGCTCGGCCTCGAGACGCATGTCGAGCTGGGCACCAAGTCGAAGATGTTCTGCGGCTGCAAGACCGCCTTCGGCGCCCCGCCCAACTCGCAGGTCTGCCCGACCTGCCTGGCCTTCCCCGGGGCGTTGCCGGTGGCCAACGCCGCGGCCATCGAGTCGACGATCCGCATCGGCCTGGCGCTCAACTGCTCGATCGCCGAGTGGTGCCGGATGGCCCGGAAAAACTACTTCTATCCGGACATGCCGAAGAACTACCAGATCTCCCAGTACGACGAGCCGCTCTGCTTCGACGGCTACATCGACGTCGAGGTCAACGGCCAGACCGTGCGGATCGAGATCGAGCGGGTGCACCTGGAAGAAGACACCGGCAAGTCCACGCACATGGGTGGCGCGACCGGGCGGATCCACGGGGCCGACTACTCGATCGTCGACTACAACCGGGCCGGCATTCCGCTGGTCGAGATCGTGACCAAGCCCATCCCCGGCACCGACCGGCTCGCGCCCGAGGTGGCCAAGGCCTACGTGACCGAGCTGCGGGAGATCATGCGGTCGCTGGGCGTCTCCGACGTGCGGATGGAGGAGGGGTCGCTGCGGTGTGACGTCAACGTCTCGCTCATGCCGCGGGGCACCACCGAGTGGGGCACCCGTACGGAGACCAAGAACGTCAACTCCCTGCGCAGCGTCGAGCGGTCCGTACGAAGCGAGATCGAGCGCCAGGCGGCCATCCTGGCCCAGGGCGGCAAGATCTTCCAGGAGACCCGGCACTTCCACGAGGACACCGGCACCACCACGTCCGGCCGGTCCAAGGAGGAGGCGCAGGACTACCGCTACTTCCCCGAGCCTGACCTGGTGCCGATCGCGCCCGACACGGCGTGGGTGGCCGAGCTGAAGGCGGCCCTGCCCGAGCTGCCGTCGGTCAAGCGCAAGCGGCTGCAGGCCGAGTGGGGGCTGTCCGACCTCGACATGCAGGCCATGCACAACGCCGACGCGATCGACCTGGTCGAGGCCACGGTCGCGGCCGGCGCGCCGGCGGCCGACGCGCGCAAGTGGTGGATGGGCGAGCTGGCGCGGCGGGCCAACGAGACGGGCACGGCGCTGGCCGACCTGCCCATCACGCCCGAGCAGATCGCCAGGGTGACCGAGCTGGTGGCCTCCGGCGCGCTCAACGACAAGCTGGCGCGCGAGGTGCTGGAGGGCGTGCTGGCCGGCGAGGGCACGCCCGACGTGGTGGTCGAGCGGCGCGGGCTGCAGATCGTCAACGACGAGGGCGAGCTGTCGGCGATCATCGACCAGGTGCTGGCCGACAACGCCGACGCGGCCGAGAAGGTGCGCTCCGGGAAGATCGCCGCGGTGGGCGCCCTGGTGGGCGGCGTCATGCGGGCCAGCAAGGGCAAGGCCGACGCGGGCCGGGCCAGGCAGCTCATCCTGGAGAAGCTCGGCGTCACCGAATAACGTTCACGGCCCCGCCGATCCGGACATATCGGCGGGGCCGTGCCAAGAACCATTACCTTCGGTTCCCTCAAGCGGTTGCGGCTACTCCTCCCGCGGCGAACGTGACGAAGGCGTGACCCGACGCCTGGCCATGAGCTTCCTGAACAACGGCGTGAGCAGGGCCAGGAGCGCGAGCGCCAGCAGGACGGCGGCGATCGGGCTGCGGACGAGCACGCTCACGTCGCCCGCGCCGATGGCCAGCGCCCGGCGGAGCTGGATCTCCGCCATCGGGCCCAGGATCATGCCGATCACCGCGGGCGCGACGGGCAGGCCGAAACGCCGCATGGCGTAGCCGAGCAGGCCGAGCAGGTAGAGCACGAACAGGTCGACCACGGTGCCGTTCAGCGCGTAGACGCCGAGGGCGGCGAAGAGCACGATCCCGGAATACAGGTACGGCCGGGGCACCCGCAGCACCCTCGCCCACAGCGGGGCCAGCGGCAGGTTGAGCACCAGCAGCATCGCGTTGCCGATGAACAGCGACGCGATCATGCCCCACACCAGCGCCGGGTTGTGGTCGAAGAGCTGGGGGCCGGGCTGGAGGCCGTACTGCTGGAAGGCGGCCAGCAGGATCGCGGCCGTCGCCGACGTGGGCAGGCCCAGCGTGAGCAGCGGGACCAGGGTGCCGGCCGCCGAGGCGTTGTTGGCCGCCTCAGGACCCGCGACGCCCTCGATGGCCCCGTGACCGTACTCCTCCCGCGCCACACCGCGCGCCAGGCGCTTCTCGGCCGCGTACGACAGGAAGGTGGGGATCTCCGCCCCGCCGCCGGGCAGCGCGCCGAACGGGAAGCCCAGGGCGGTGCCGCGCAGCCAGGGGAACCAGGAGCGGCGCCAGTCCTCGCGGCCCATCCACGCCCGGCCGACGGGTACCACCTCGGGCGCCGCGTGGCGGAGCCGGGAGGCGACGTAGAGGGCCTCGCCGAGGGCGAAGAGGCCGACGGCGACGATCACCACGTCGATCCCGTCCAGCAACTGGGGGATGCCCAGCGTCAGGCGGGCCTGGCCGGTCTGCTGGTCGATGCCGACCAGGCCGATGACCAGGCCGAGGCCGAGCGAGGCCAGGCCGCGCACGATCGAGCGCGACATGACCGACGACACGGCCGTGAAGGCGAGGATCGCCAGGGCGAAGTAGTCCTCGGGGCCGAACGCGATCGCGAAGCCGACCACCGCCGGCGCGGCCACGACCAGGAGCCCGGTGGCGATGGTGCCGGCCACGAACGAGCCGATGGCGGCCGTGGCCAGCGCCTGGGCGGCCCGGCCCCGCCGCGCCATCTTGTTGCCCTCCAGCGCCGTGATCATCGACGAGGACTCGCCGGGCGTGTTGAGCAGGATGGAGGTGGTCGAGCCGCCGTACATGCCGCCGTAGTAGATCCCGGCGAACATGATGAACGCGCTGGCCGGCGGCACCGTGAACGTGATCGGCAGCAGCAGCGCCACGGTCATCGCGGGGCCGATGCCGGGCAGGACGCCGACCAGGGTGCCGAGGGTGACGCCGACGAGGGCGTACAGGAGGTTGACCGGGGTGAGCGCGGCGGCGAAACCGTCGATCAGCAACTGGAACGAGGTCATAGAGACAGCACCCCACCCGGCAGGGTCACGCCCAGGCCGTGCACGAACAGCACGTACGTCGCCACGCCCATGACCACCGCGATCCCGCCCGCGCGCAGCTTGTGCTCGGCGCCCAGCGCCACCGACAGGCCGAAGAACAGCAGGGTCGCGCCGACGATCCAGCCGAGCACGTTCAGGAGCGCCGCGAAGGCCAGGAAGATGCCGCTGACGAGCCCGACACTGCGCCAGTCGGTGGGCGCCTCGGTGTCCACGTCCTCGCTCTCCTCGGGGTCGCCATGGCCGCCGCGTACGACGTCCACCACGTAGAACAGGCCGATGAGCACCATGGCGCCGCCCACCAGCATGGGGAAGAAGCGCGGTCCGAGGCCGAGCTGGGAGGCCGCCGCGGAGACGTCGAGCGTCCCGATCACGACGAGCACGCCCAGCGCCAGCACCACGACCGCCAGCCCGAGCTCGGGCCGCCACCAGCGGGCCATCAGGAGACGAGCCCCATCTCAGCGATGATCGCCTTGACCCGGGTCTGCTCGGAGTTCAGGTAGTCGGCGAACTGCTGCCCGGTCTGGAAGGAGTCGATCCAGCCGTTCTTGGCCACCGCGTCCTTCCACGGCTGCGAGTCGTGCATCTTGGTGACCAGGTCGGTCAGCGACTTCTTGTCGGCGTCGGAGAGCCCGGCGGGGGCCACGAAGCCGCGCCAGTTGGCCAGCTCCACGTCCAGCCCGGCCTCCTTCAGCGTGGGGGCGTCCAGGTCGGGCAGCCGCTCGCCGGAGGTCACGCCCAGGGCGCGCAGCTTGCCGGACTTGACGTGCTCGGCGAACTCGCCGACGCCCGAGATGCCCGCGCTGACCTTGTTGCCGAGCAGCTCGTTGAGCGCCTCGCCGCCGCCGGAGTGGGCGATGTAGTTGACCTGCTTGGGGTCCACGCCCGCGGCCTTGGCCATCAGGCCGGCCACGATGTGGTCGGTGCCGCCCGCCGAGCCGCCCGAGATGGACACCTTCGCCGGGTCGGCCTTCCAGGCCGCCACCAGGTCGGCCAGCGACTTGTACGGCGACGCGGCCGGGACCACGACGATCTCGTACTCCTCGGTCAGCTTGGCGATCGGCGTGGTCTCGGCCAGCGTGACCTTGGACTTGTTCTGCTCGATGGCGCCCACCATGACCAGGCCCATGGTCATGAGCAGGTTGCCGTTGCCCTTTTCGCCGGCGAGCTGCGCCAGGCCGATGGTGCCGCCCGCGCCGGGCACGTTGAACACCTCGACCTTCCGCTTGGGGTCGGCCGTCTTGAGCGCCTGCTCGGCCGTACGGGAGGTCTGGTCCCAGCCGCCACCGGGCGCGGCCGGAGCCATGATGCGCAGCGAGGCGTTGGCGGTGCCGCCCGACTCGCCACAGCCCGTCAGCGCGCCGAGGGAGAGTGCCGCGAGGGCGGCGAATACGCGCAAGCGCATGATCACTCCAAGGGGGGATTTCACGTTTATGGAATTGGGATCGTGAAGTCCATCTCCGTCCGCGTCGAGCCTTTGCACGCTTGCCGTCGTAGTGGTCGTATTGGTCGCGACCTGGACGTGACCTCGATTTGTTTCCATGTGCAGCGTGAGACGGGTACGTGACGCCTCCCTCGGTACCCAGCTGTTCGTGTTCCAGATGGTGATCGTCCTGCTGGCCGTCGGAGGCACGGGAAGCGTGTGGGCCGACCACACGCGCGACCAGCTCGACTCGGCGTACGAGCAGCGGGCGCTGGCGATCGCGCAGTCGGTGGCCGGGCTGCCGCAGGTGCGCGAGGCGTTCAAGCTGACGCGCCCGGAGACCGTGCTGCAGCCGCTGGCCATGAGCGTGCAGCAGGAGACCGGCGCCGACTACGTCGTGATCGCCGACACCGACCAGAAGCGCTTCGCCCACCCGAACGCCGCCCTGATCGGCAAGCGCCTGTCCACCGACGGCACCTCGGTCCTGCGGACGGGCAGGAGCTGGGTCGGCACGGAGACCGGCACGATCGGCACCACGGTCAGGGGCAAGACCGCGATCCGCGACGAGTACGGCACCATCATCGGCCTCGTCTCCGTCGGCGTCCTGGAGACCACGGTCATCAGCCAGGTCTCCCGGGCACTGCCGCCGCTGATCTGGACCGCGCTGGCCGTGCTGCTGGCGGGGCTCGCGCTGGCGGCGCTGATCACCGCGCGGGTGCGCAGGCAGACGTTCGGCCTGGAGCCGCGCGAGATCGCCGCGCTGCTCGAACAGCGTGAGGGCGTGCTGCACGGCGTCAAGGAGGGCGTGCTCGCGCTCGACCTGGCCGGGCGGGTCACGCTGGTCAACGACGCCGCCCGCGAGCTGCTGGGGCACGTCGGTGAGGACCTCACCCAGATGCCGGTCTCCGAGCGGATGCGCGACGTGCTCAGCGGCGCCGACCCGGGCGAGGACCGCGTCGTGCTGCACGGCGACCGGGTGCTGGTGCTCAACCGCACCCCGGTCTCGGTACGCGGCCACCACCGCGGCTGGGTGGTCACCCTGCGGGACCGTACCGAGCTGGTCCGGCTGGCCCGCGAGCTCGACGACACCAGCAGCGCGACCGAGGCGCTGCGGGCCCAGGCGCACGAGTTCGCCAACCGCATGCACACCGTCGTCGGGCTGCTGGAGCTGGGCGAGCACGAGGCGGCCATCGGCTTCATCACCCGCACCACCAGTGGCGCCATCGCCACCGGCCTGCGCGAGCGCATTCAGGACCCCACGCTCGCCGCCCTGCTGCTGGCCAAGTCCGCCGAGGCGGCCGAGCGCGGGGCCCGGCTCGTGCTGTCGGAGGACTCATCGGTGCCCGGCGGCCTGCTCGGCGACCCGCAGGACGCGGTCCTGGTCGTCGGCAACCTGGTCGCCAACGCCATCGACGCCCTTGACGGCGCGGAGGGCACAATAGAGGTATCGGTACAGGCCGATGAGGACGGGCTGCGCGTGCGAGTCGGTGACTCGGGCCCCGGCATCGCCCCCGACCTGGTGGAAGAGGTCTTCAGGGAGGGCTTCACCACCAAGGCGGCTCACTCGGGCCCGCGCGGCCTGGGCCTGGCCCTGACCCGGCAGGCGTGCCTGCGCAGGGGCGGCTGGGTCCGCGTGGGCAACTCGGGCGGCGCCGTCTTCACGGCCCTGCTCCCCAGGGGGCGTTCATGATTCGCGTGGTCATCGTCGATGACGACTTCATGGTGGCCCGGATCCACAGTGGCTACGTGGCCAGGGTGCCCGGGTTCGAGGTCGTCGCCGTCGCGCACACCGGGGCCGACGCGCTCGCCGCCGTGGACGAGCTGCGGCCCGATCTCGTGCTGCTCGACATCTACCTGCCCGACATGTCGGGCCTGGATGTGCTCAATGCGCTCACCGGCGTGGACGTCCTCATGATCAGCGCCGCCCGCGACGTACCCACCGTCAGGGAGGCCATGCGCGGCGGCGCCGTCCACTACCTGATCAAGCCGTTCACCGCCGCCGCGCTGACCGAACGCCTGCAGCAGTACGCCGCCACCCGCAAACGCCTGACCGCCATCGGCCCCGAGGCCCGCCAGGACGACGTGGACCGCCTCTTCGGGACGCTCAAGATCGCCGCGCCCATGCCGAAAGGGTTGTCCGCGGCCACCTGCGCGCTGGTGGCCGATACCCTGCGGGAGGCGGGCCGAGACCTGTCGGCGGCCGAGGCGGCCGAGCTCACGGGCCTGTCGCGGGTGAGTGTCCGGCGCTATCTGGAATACCTGTGCACGGCGGGTCAGGCCGAGTTCCGGCCGCGCTATGGGACGGCCGGAAGGCCAGAACATCGCTACCGGTGGCTAGGTTGACACACTTCCGTAGCCATTTCCCGTGACATATGCGGATCCGCGTGCCTTACTGTTGCCTGAGACTTGGCTGCGGACCGGGAGGAGATTGAGGCGTGCGAAACGCCGGACCGATCGAATCACCGACCGACCCGTTCGCCTCGGTGCCATTACCCACGTCGGGCGTCTCCAAGAAGCCGCGCATCGAAGGGCTGCCCCCGGGCGTCTCCCGGGACATCTTCGGCCCTCCGGACAGGCAGGAACCCCGGCCGGCCCAAGGCCCGAGCGCCCCGGGCGGTCCTTCAGGCAATGGCGCGCTGCCTCCGGTCGCGCCCCCGGCGCAGCCGTGGCCGATGACGGGCAGAGACCCGTCGGTGTCACCCTCGCCGGTGTTCGGCCTGAACGGTCCGGCCGAGCGGCCGCCCCTCTACGAGCCCGAACCGCCCAGGCGGGGCCGTCTGCTGCCGGGCATCGTCGCGCTGGTGCTGCTGCTGGGGGCGCTGGCGTACGTGGTGCCGGCCGTCATGATGTCGGGATCGGTGCTGCGCGGCACGCACGTGGGCGGCGTCGACATCGGCGGCCTGACCGTGACGCAGGCGGCCGACAAGCTCCGCGCCGAGCTGGCCTCCAAGCTCAGCAAGCCGGTCACCGCCGACATCGGCGGCAAGAAGGAGACGATCCAGGCCGACGAGGCCGGGCTCGAACTGGACGTGGTCGGCACGATCGGCCAGGCCCCCAGCGGCTTTCCCAGCCCGATGGAAGTGTGGCGCGGCCTGACCGGCACGACCGAGCTCCCGCCCAAGATCAGTGTCGACTCCTCCCAGCTCACCAGGACCATCGAGGGCCTGGCGGAGGCGGCCGACAAGCCGGCGCACGAGGGCAAGGTGACCTTCACCGGGCTCCAGCCCAAGGCCCGCCAGCCCGAGGACGGCGTGCTGCTCGACCGGGAGGACGCCGTACGCCGCATCAGCGAGGCATTCCTTCAGGGCGGCGGCACCACGGTGGTGCTCACCGTCAGGCCCTCCAAGCCCGTCACCACCCCTGAGGCGGTCGAGACGGCGCTGGCCAAGGCCAAGGGGGCGGTCGCCGGGCCCATCACGCTGACCCTCGGCGACAAGCAGGCCCAGGTCACTCCGGCGATGATCGCGGCCAACCTGACGTTCAACTCCGACGGCGACGGCGGGCTCGCGCCCGAGTTCAACGCCAAGGCGGTGCTCGCCGGGCTGGAGAGCAGCCTGGTGGACGCCGCGCAGCAGCCGCGCGACGCCACGTACCAGATCGTGGACGGCAAGCCGGTCCTGGTGACCGCCCGTGCGGGGCGCGGAGTCAACGACAAGCTGCTGGCCAGGGACATGGAGAAGGTGTTCGACGGGAGCGGGAGCCGGACGATCCCGGTCCGGCTGGGCACCGTCGCGCCGGCCGTCGAGACCTCGCAGATCCAGGGGCTCGGCATCAAGGAAGAGGTGGGCGCGTTCACCACCTCGTTCGACCCCGGCCAGCCGCGGGTGAAGAACATCCAGCGGATGGCGCAGGAGATCGACGGATACGTGGTCAAGCCCGGCACGACGTTCTCCCTGAACGAGGTCGTCGGCGAGCGGACCGTCGAGGACGGCTACGTCGAGGCGGGGCAGATCGTCGGCGGCCGGATGGTGAACATCGTCGGCGGTGGCGGCTCCCAGTTCGCGACCACCCTGTACAACGCGGTGTTCTTCGGCGGGTTCGAGGACGTGGAGCACCAGCCGATGGACTACTACGCGCCGCGCTATCCGGCCGGGCGGGACGTGGCGCTGCTCTATCCGGACCTGGACCTGAAGTGGCGCAACGACTCCGAGTCCGGGGTGCTGATCAAGACGTCGTCCACCGAGACGTCGGTCACGGTCACGCTGTGGAGCACCAAGCGGTTCGACAAGATCGAGGCGGTCGAGTCGGAGCGGCGGGATCTCACCGACTTCCGGCGGGAGACCAGCTCGGCGGCCGGGTGCCTGCCGACGGTGGGGGAGCAGGGGTTCACGATCGATGTGACCCGGGTGTTCTTCAAGGATGGCAAGGTCGCGAAGAAGGACAAGAAGCTCACCACCAAATATCGGCCGCAGACCCAGATGACCTGCACCGCCGTCACCCGCTGAGGTCCTTTGAGGATCTCAGCGGGCGCCGTAGGGGGCTTCTGGAAACCCGGAGAACGACAGGGCCCTTCAGACGGGGCTTCAGGGGGTGACGGTCATGATGCGGTCGTCACCCTCGCGGGGTGAGCCTCTGCCGTCCTGGTTGCTGGTGCCGATCCACAGCGCGCCGTCAGGGGTCGCCGTGACCGCGCGGATGCGCCCGTAGCGGCCGGTGTAGTGGGCCACCGGGCGGCCGGCGGAGCCGTCGTCGCCCAGGGGCACCTGCCACAGGCGGGCGCCGCGCAGCGCGCCCACCCAGAGCGAGCCGTCCGCGTACGCCATCCCCGACGGCGACGCCTCGTCCGTGGACCAGGTCAGGATCGGGTTCACGAACCGCTGGTCGTCGCCGCGCCCCTCCACCACCGGCCACCCGTAGTTGGCGCCTGGCTCGATCCGGTTGACCTCGTCGAAGGAGTTGGCGCCGAACTCGGAGGCGTACAGGCGGCCGGCGGTGTCCCAGGCCAGGCCCTGGACGTTGCGGTGGCCGTAGCTGTAGACCAGCGTCCCGAACGGGTTGCCGGGCGCGGGCGCGCCGTCCATGGTCATGCGCAGGATCTTGCCCCCGAGCGAGTCGCGCTGCTGGGCCAGCTCGCGGTCGCCGGTCTCGCCCGTGGTGGCGTACAGGAAGCCGTCGGGCCCGAAGGCGAGCCTGCCGCCGTTGTGGATGCCGCCCTTCGGGATGCCCTGGACGAGCAGTTGCCGATCGGTGAGGGCGTCGCCCAGGAGCCGGTAGCGGACGATTCGGTTGTCCTCGGCGGCCGTGTGGTAAAGGAAAATTTGCTGATCCTTGACCGCGACCCCCATCAGGCCGCCCTCGCCGTCCGCCGCGACCCCCTCGATCGTGCCGATCCGGCGCACCTGGCCCGCCGGGCTCACCCGCAGCAGCCGGGCCGAGTCCCGCTCGGTGACCAGCGCGTCGCCGCCGGGCAGGAACGCGATCCCCCACGGCACGGACAAACCGGTCGCCACGTCCTCGGGGGCACTGGGGGCGGCCCCGGCTGGCACGGCGGCCGTCGGCAGCACCTCTCCGCCGCTGGAACACGCGGTGAGAGCGGCCATCAGCAAGATCGTCCAGAGTCTCCTCATGTGTTCCATACTTACCCTTCAGTCGTAAGGTTCTCGGCATGAAGATTTGGGTTCCGTCCGATTCGGTGGCCGATGTACTGTCCGACCTTCCTGGGGTTGAATGCACCGTCTATGACGGCACGTCCCCGATGCCGGACGGGGTCGAGGACGTCGAGGTGTGGATCCCGCCGCTGGTCACCGTGCCCGGCGTGCCGGAGACGCTGGCCAGGATGAGCTCGTTGCGGCTGGTGCAGACCGTGACGGCGGGGGTGGAGCCGTACCGGCCGCACATGCCCGGGAACGCGGTGCTCTGCAACGCGCGCGGCGTGCACGACGCCGGGACCGCCGAGTGGGCCGTCGGGGCGATGATCGCGGTGCTGCGGGAGTTTCCTGGGTTCACGGACGCGCAGCGCAGGGGCGAGTGGGCCTACCACCACACGGACGTGCTGGCCGACTCCACCGTGCTCATCGTCGGCTACGGCTCCATCGGCGCCGCGCTCGAACGGCGGCTCGAAGGCTTCGAGGTCGACGTCGTCCGCGTGGCCAGGAGCGCCCGCGACGGCGTGCACGGCATGGGCGAGCTGCCCAAGCTGCTGCCGGAGGCGGACGTCGTGGTGCTGCTCGTGCCCGCCACCGCCGACACCGCCGGGATGGTGGACGCCGCGTTCCTCGCGCGGATGAAGGACGGCGCCGTGCTCGTCAACGCCGCCAGGGGCGGGATCGTCGACACGGATTCGCTGATCGCGGAGCTCAAGAACGGTAGGCTACGCGCCGCACTGGATGTGACCGCGCCCGAGCCGCTGCCCGAGGGACACCCCCTTTGGAGCGCGCCAGGCGTGTTGATCACGCCGCACGTCGCGGGCAGCACCCCCGCGTCGGGGCGGCGCATGTTGCGCCTCATGAGGGCTCAGTTGGAGCGCTATTTGGCAGACGAAACGCTGGTCAACGTTATTACCGACTCGTACTGAGAGGATCCCGGAACGTGGCTGGTCCGTGACCTTCGGTGCGTACGGTTGCGTTTGCAGGGAGTTCCTGACTCACTGTCAAGGAGCTCTTGGCGGCAATTGGTCTGTCTGGTTATCAGATCGGTGACGACATCGGCGTTGTCACCACCCGCGCACCCACGACCGCACACACTGGCGAGGTGATCGACCGGACTTCGGCGGTCGCTGGTGCAGAGTTCGAGACGGGATGGGCAACGACTGTGATCCGCTGGCGTGATCCACGGGTGCCGCCGGTCGCCGCGGCGGCCGCAGGCGCGGTGGCGTTCGCCGCCGCCCTCATCGCGGAGCGTCCGGCCCTGCTCACCGGTGCGATCGCCGGAGGGCTCGCGGCGCTGGTCGCCGCCGGCTCCCTGCTGTTCGCCTCCGTGAAGAAGGCCGCGCATCGCCCGACGGCGATGGGCGCGCGCTGGATGGGCGGCGGCGCCGTGATCTGGGCCGCGGGCATGGCGCTGCGGCCGGTCGCCGAGAGCTTCGTGGTCAGCTTCGCCGACATGTTCGTCCTGCTCGGCACGGTCGTCACGGCCGCCGGCGCGTTGATCGCCGCCGACCGCAAGCTGCCGGCCAGAGTCGCCTTACGGCATATCACCGACGCCTACCTGTGCGCCGCCTCACTCTTCCTGATCGGCTGGGTGGTGGCGCTGCGGCACGTCTACGCCGAAAGCGCCGACCCGGCCGGATTCACCCTCGCCATGCTGCCGCCGATGATCACGCTGCTGGTGACCTGCGCCGTGATCCCGTCCGTGCTCACCAGCCGGGCGCCTTCCTGGCTGCTGGCCCTGGCGGGCGTGGGCGCGCTGGGCACCATGACCGTGGCGGGCCTGGGCGCGGCGGTGGCGCGGTTCGACGACGGCGACCCGCTGCTCTGGAGCGTCATGCTCGCGCCGGTCGCCCTCCTGATGCTGGCCGCCGTGCCCTGGGGGCCCCAGGCCAAGGGGGCGGGCCGCCCCGCGGTCGGGTCCGTGATCGGGCTGGTGCCGCTGGCGCTGGTCGCCGTGGCGGCGTGCACGCTGCCGTTCCGCCTGGCCGGCGGCCGTCCCGAGGAGCCGGTCACCGGCGTCGTCGTGGTCGCGGTCTCCGCGGTGCTGCTCCTGCTCGTCCGCCTGTTCGTGGTCTCGGCCTCCAACGTACGCCTGCGCGGCCTGGTCAAGCTGGGCCGCCGGCAGCTCATGGACCTGGCCGAGAGCACCGGCGACGTGGTGTTCACCTGCGACTACGAGGGCTTCGTCCGCGAGATCGGCGCCGGGGTCGAGGTCACCTACGGCTACCGCCCCGAGGAGCTGATCGGCGGGTCGATCTTCGACTACATCCACCCGGAGGACGTCCCCGGCATCCAGGCCGCCATGCGCGCGATGCACCTCGACGAGGAGGAGACCGCGCCCGGCGCCTGCCTGATCGCCTGCCGCGTGCGCGCGGCCGACGGCACCTGGCGTCCCACCGAGTCCGTCGCCACCCGCCACCTCGGCGGCGACGACCTCATGCTGGTGACGACCAGAGACGTCAGTGACGAGGAGGCGCTGCGCAACCAGGTCGCCCACCTGACCTTCCACGACGGCATCACCGGGCTGCCCAACCGCGCCTACTTCGAGGAGCGCACCCGCGAGGTGCTCTCGGGGCGCACGTCGGGCAACGTCGCGGTCATCTTCCTCGATCTCGACGGGTTCACCTCGGTCAACGACTCGGTCGGGCACGCCAGCGGCGACTACCTGCTCGGGCAGGCGGCCCGCAGGCTGCGCGGCGCCGTACGCGCCGAGGACACGCTGGCCCGGTGGGGCGGCGACGAGTTCGCCGTGCTCGTGGAGACCGGCGGTGAGGCGCAGATCGCGGTCGATCTGGCCGAGCGGCTGGTCGGCGCGGTCTCGCAGGAGCCGTTCCGGGTGGCCGACCGCGACGTGGCGCTGACCGCGAGCGTAGGTGTGGCCTTCGCCGAGGACGACATGCCGGCGGGCGACCTCATGCGCAACGCCGATGTGGCCATGGCGCGTTCCAAGGAGCTGGGCGGGCGGCGGGTCGAGGTGTTCGCCGCGCAGATGCACGCCGACGTGGTGCGCCGCCTGGAGCTGGCCGCCGACCTGCAGCGGGCGCTCATCGAGCAGCAGTTCGCGATCGAGTACCAGCCGGTGGTCGACCTGGCCACCTCGCGGGTGACCGCGGTCGAGGCGCTGGTGCGGTGGTGGCGCGGGTCGGTGTTCGTGCCGCCGGAGCAGTTCCTGGGCCCGGCCGAGGACACCGGGCTCATCGTGCCGCTGAGCGAGTGGATCCTGCGCGAGTCGTGCCGCGAGGTGGCCGCCTGGCGGGCCTCGTCCTGGGACATCGGCCTGTCGCTGAACCTGTCCGCGCGCCAGATCACCGCGCCCAGGTTCGTCGAGACCGTGGAGGAGGCGCTGGCCGAGAGCGGGCTGCCCGCCTCCGCGCTCACCCTTGAGGTGATCGAGGAGATGCTGGTCGAGGACGCCGAGGAGACCATCAAGCGGCTGTCCGAGCTGCGCGCCCTCGGGGTACGCCTGGCGATCGACGACTTCGGCACCGGCTACGCGTCGCTGGCGTTCCTCAGGCAGCTCCCCGTCGACATGATCAAGATCGACCCGTCGTTCGTGTCGGGGCTCGGCATGGACGACACGCTGACCCTGCTCACCCGCACCATCGTGCGGCTCGGGCACGACCTCGGGCTTATCGTGGTGGCCGAGGGGATCGAGCGGCCGGAACAGCTCGATCTGCTCAAGCAGATGGGCTGCACGAGGGGGCAGGGTTTCCTGGTGGCGCGGCCCATGGCGGCGCGCGGAGTCGACTCCCTGATGCGCACGAGTCTCACTGTTTGAGACTTGTGTCCACCAAGTTGACACTGGGGCGTTCAGAGCGGCTATGGTGTAAGCCATGCTTCGCAGTGAGATTCTCGTAGTACTTCGCCGGCGCGCAGGCCGATAGCGAAGCACGACGACCTGCGCGCCGCCCCAGACCCGCCACCTGGTGGGAAGGGGCCTTTTTTATGTCCTTAAGCGAGTAGCCACGCAAGGAACGAGCCGATGACCGAACGGATGACAGGTGCACAGGCCCTGGTGAGGGCCCTGGAGCATGTTGGAGTCGACACAGTGTTCGGGATCCCGGGCGGTGCCATTCTGCCGGCCTACGATCCTCTCTACGACTCGACCAAGGTCCGGCACGTGCTCGTACGGCACGAGCAGGGCGCGGGTCACGCGGCCGAGGGCTACGCGCAGGCCACGGGCAAGGTCGGGGTGTGCATGGCGACCAGCGGCCCGGGTGCGACCAACCTGGTGACGCCGATCGCCGACGCCTACATGGACTCGGTGCCGATCGTGGCCATCACCGGGCAGGTGCCCAGCGCGGCCATCGGCACGGACGCCTTTCAGGAAGCCGACATCTCCGGCATCACCATGCCGATCACGAAGCACAACTTCCTGATCACCGATCCCGCGGACATCCCCCGTACGATCATGGAGGCGTTCCACATCGCCTCCACCGGCCGCCCGGGCCCGGTCCTCGTGGACATCTCCAAGGACGCGCTGCAGTCCGAGACCACCTTCAGCTGGCCGCCGACCATGCAGCTCCCGGGCTACCGCCCGGTCACCAGGCCGCACAGCAAGCAGATCCGCGAGGCCGCCAAGCTCATCGCCGAGGCCAAGCGCCCCATCCTGTACGTCGGCGGCGGCGTCCACAAGGCCCGCGCCTCGGCCGAGCTGCTGCAGCTCGCCGAACTGACGAACATCCCCGTCGTCACCACCCTGATGGCGCGCGGCACGTTCCCCGACAGCCACCCCCAGCACATGGGCATGCCCGGGATGCACGGCAGCGTCTCGGCCGTCGGCTCGCTGCAGAAGTCGGACCTGATCATCGGCCTGGGCGTGCGGTTCGACGACCGGGTGACGGGCAATTTGTCATCCTTTGCGCCGTACGCGAAGATCGTTCACGCGGACATCGACCCGGCGGAGATCTCCAAGAACCGCCACGCCGACGTCCCGATCGTGGGCGACTGCAAGGAGGTCATCAGCGACCTCATCGCCGCCATCCAGGCCTCTGGCCAGCAGGGCGACTACGCCGACTGGTGGACGCAGCTCAACGGCTACCGCCAGACCTACCCGCTGGGCTACGAGGAGTTCGAGGACGGCTCGCTGGCCCCTCAGTACGTGATGCAGCGGCTGAGCGCCATCGCCGGCCCCGACGCCTACTACGTGGCCGGGGTCGGGCAGCACCAGATGTGGGCCTCGCAGTTCATCGACTACGAGCAGCCCGGCACGTTCATCAACTCCGGCGGCCTCGGCACGATGGGCTTCGCCGTCCCGGCCGCGATGGGCGCGAAGATGGGCCGTCCCGACGCCGTCGTGTGGGCCATCGACGGCGACGGCTGCTTCCAGATGACCAACCAGGAGCTGGCCACGTGCGCCCTTGAGGGTGTGCCGATCAAGATCGCCGTCATCAACAACGGTAATCTCGGCATGGTCCGCCAGTGGCAGACGCTCTTCTACGACCAGCGTTACTCCAACACGAACCTGCAGACGACGCGCCGGATCCCTGACTTCGTCAAACTGGCCGACGCCTATGGTTGTGTGGGCCTGCGATGTGAGCGGCCCGAGGACGTGGACGCCGTGATCAAGAAGGCCATGGAGATCAACGACGTTCCTGTCGTGGTCGACTTCGTCGTCCACCAGGACGCCATGGTCTGGCCCATGGTCGCGGCGGGCACCAGCAACGACGACATCAAGATCGCCCGTGACATGGCGCCGAAGTGGGAGAACGAGGATGAGTAGGCACACGCTGTCGGTGCTTGTCGAGAACAAGCCCGGTGTCCTGGCGCGCGTGTCGGCGCTGTTCAGCCGGCGGGGCTTCAACATCGACTCGCTGGCCGTCGGGCCCACCGAGCACGACGACATCTCCCGCATGACGATCGTGGTGAGTGTCGAGGAGCTACCGCTCGAACAGGTCACCAAGCAGCTCAACAAGCTGGTCAACGTGCTCAAGATCGTCGAGCTCGACCCGTCCCAGTCCGTGCAGCGCGAGCTGATGCTGATCAAGGTCAAGGCCGACTCCGAGAGCCGGTCGCACGTTCTGGAGCTCGTCCAGCTCTTCCGCGCCCGCTGCATCGACGTGGCGGCCGACGCCGTGACCATCGAGGTCACCGGCACTCCCGACAAGCTTGAGGCGTTCGTCAAGGTCCTTGAGCCGTTCGGGATCAAAGAACTCGTCCAATCGGGCATGGTGGCCATCGGCCGCGGCGCCCGCTCCATCACCGACCGGTCCCTCAGGGCACTGGACCGTACCGCCTGAAAGGTTTTGAGCAAGTGACCGAGATTTACTACGACGACCAGGCCGACCTGTCGATCATTCAGGGACGCCACGTGGCCGTGCTGGGGTACGGCAGCCAGGGCCACGCCCACGCGCTCTCCCTGCGTGACTCCGGCGTGGACGTGCGCGTCGGCCTGCCCGAGGGCTCCAAGAGCCGCGAGAAGGCCGAGAACGACGGCCTGCGCGTGGTCACCCCGGGCGAGGCCGTCGAGGAGGCCAACCTCACGATGATCCTGGCGCCGGACCACATCCAGCGTCACCTCTACTCCGAGCACGTGGCCCCCAACCTGGTCGAGGGCGACGCGCTGTTCTTCGGCCACGGCCTGAACATCCGCTACGGCCTCATCGAGGCCCCTGAGGGTGTCGACGTGTGCATGGTGGCCCCCAAGGGCCCCGGCCACCTCGTCCGCCGTCAGTTCGAGGCCGGGCGCGGCGTGCCGGTTCTCGTCGCCGTCGAGAAGGACGCCTCGGGCAAGGCGCTGGACCTGGCGCTCTCCTACGCCAAGGGCATCGGCGGCACCCGCGCCGGCGCGCTGCGCACCACGTTCAAGGAGGAGACCGAGACCGACCTGTTCGGTGAGCAGGCCGTGCTCTGCGGCGGTGTCTCCGAGCTGATCAAGGCCGGCTTCGACACCCTCATCGAGGCGGGCTACCAGCCCGAGGTCGCCTACTTCGAGTGCCTGCACGAGATGAAGCTCATCGTCGACCTCATGTACGAGGGCGGCATCTCGAAGATGTACTGGTCGGTCTCCGACACGGCCGAGTACGGCGGCTACACCCGTGGTCCGCGCATCATCAACGACGAGGCCCGCGCGGAGATGCGCCGCGTGCTGGCCGAGGTCCAGGACGGCACCTTCGCGCGCCAGCTCGTCGAGGAGTTCGACGGCGGCCAGAAGGAGTTCAGCCGCTACCGCGAGGAGCTGGCCGAGCAGCCGATCGAGAAGACGGGCGCCAAGCTCCGTCCGATGATGAGCTGGCTCAAGGCCTGAGCGTCTTCCCGCGAGGGACGGGGTTCGGCCCGTCCCTCGCGGTTTTTCCGCACAAACTAGTCAAACTTGAATAGGAGCGAAAGTGTCGGCGATCCGGTTGCTGGTCCTGGGCGCGGTGCGGCGGCATGGCCGGGCCCATGGCTATCAGGTGCGCAACGACCTGGAGTTCTGGGGCGCGGACGAGTGGTCGAACACCAAGCCGGGGTCGATCTACCACGCGCTCAAGCAGTTGGCGAAGCAGGGGCTGCTGCACGCGTACGAGACCGGGCCGAGCACGGCCGGGGGCCCGCCGCGCACCGAGTACGAGGTCACCGAGAAGGGCACGGCCGAGTATTTCTCGCTGCTGCGCGGCGCGCTGACCGCGCACGACAAGCTGGACCTGCTGTCGGCGGGCCTGGGCTTCATCGCCGACCTGACCAGGCAGGAGGCCCTCGACCTGCTGCGCCGGCGGGTCGCGAACCTGGAGGCGTGGCGGGCGGCGGCTGACCACGGGCGGAGCGACCTGGGGCACATCGGAGAGATCACGAACCTGTGGGTGCACTCGGCGGAGGCCGGCGCGGAGTGGACGCGGGGGCTGATCGGGCGGATCGAGGGCGGGGCGTACGCGTTCGCGGGTGAGGGCGGCGACCCCTTCCACGGGGTGCTCGCGGACTAGAGCCTCCGAGCATGGGATGCTACGCTTTTCATATGTCAGCATTTTCTTTCATATGTCAGAGGGGGCATCTTGAAGGCCAGCCGCTACCACGCGTACGGGCCGCCTGAGGTCATCCGGTTAGAAGAGACCGGCAAGCCCGAGGTGCGCGACGACGGGGTGCTGATCCGGGTCCGGGCGGCCTCGGTCAACCCGGGGGACTGGCACCTGCTGCGCGGGACGCCGTACGTCTTCCGGCTCGTGGCGGGGCTGACCCGGCCGAAGGTCCCCGGGCTGGGCAACGACCTGGCGGGGGAGGTCGAGGCGGTGGGCAAGGACGTCACGAGGTTCCAGCCGGGCGACGAGGTCTACGGCTGCGCGCCGGGCGCGTTCGCCGAATACGTCACCGTGGCCGAGACCGGGCCGCTGGCCAGGAAGCCGGCCGGGCTGACGTTCGAGCAGGCGGCGGCCGCGCCGACGTCGGCGCTCACCGCGCTGCAGGCCCTGCGCGACAAGGCCGGGGTCGGGGCGGGGTGGCGGGTGCTGGTCAACGGGGCGGCGGGCGGGATCGGCACGTTCGCGGTGCAGCTCGCCAAGGCGTACGGGGCCGAGGTGACGGGCGTGTGCAGCACCAGGAACGTGGAGCTGGTCCGCTCGCTCGGCGCCGACCACGTCGTCGACTACACCAAGGAGGACTTCACCCGCGCCGAGCGGCCCTATGACGTCATCCTCGACAACGTCGGCAACCGCTCCCTGGCGGACTGCAGACGCGCCCTCACCGCGACCGGGGCCTTCATCCCCAACAGCGGCTCCAGCGGCGTCATGGGCCGCATGCTCAAGGTGATGGTGGTGTCGAGGTTCACCCGCCAGAAGCTGATCACCTTCGTCGTACGCGAGAACGCCGCCGACCTCGACACCCTGCGCGACCTGTTCGAAGCGGGCAAGCTCACCCCGGTCATCGACCGGACCCATCCGCTGGCCGAGGTGCCGGAGGCCATCGGCCACCTCGAAGGCGGGCACGCCAGGGGCAAGGTCGTCATCACCGTCGGTTGAAAACCGATTGCCCCCGCGTGAGGCGAGTCGTGATCATGGGGTGCTGTGACGGACACCCGGCTCGTGCGGCGGCTCTTCGACGACCTCGCCTTCGAATACGACCAGCATCTCCCCTTCTTCGCGACCTACGGCCGCGAGCTCGTCGCCTGGTGCGGGTTACGGAAGGGGCAGAAGGTCCTGGACCTCGCGGCCGGGCGCGGCGCCATCACCGGCCCGGCGGCCAGGGCGGTCGGCGCCCAGGGTGAGGTGCTGGCGGTCGACAACGCGCCCAACATGCTGCGCGCACTCGTGGCCGACCTCGGTGACCTGCCACAGGTGTCCACCCGCGTCATGGACGTCCACGCGCTCGACCTGCCCGACGCCTCCTTCGACGTCGTGACCTGCGGATTCACGCTGCACTTCCTCGACGACCCGGCCCGGGTCCTCGCCGAGGCCCACCGCGTCCTGCGGCCCGGCGGCCTGCTGGCCTTCTCGGGGCCGGCGACGGGCCGCGCGCAGGCGCCGGCCGGCGAGGACGACGGGTGGGCCTTCTACGGCAGGCTCATGGCGGAGACGGGGCAGCGGACGAGCCGGTGCAACCCGTTCACCCCGCCGTCCCGGCCGCTACCGGAGCTGTGCGCGGAGGCCGGGTTCACCGGCGTCGAGGAGCACGACGCGCGGACGTGGTTCGCCTTCCGCGATCCGCAGCACCATTGGGACTGGAACATGTCGCACGGGTTCAGGGGGTTCGTCGAGTCGCTGGAGCCCGAGCTGGCCGAGGAGTTCAAGACCCGGATGTTCGAAGGGCTGGCCCGGTTGCACGCCGCCGGCGGCATCGTCGTCCAGTCCACCGTCGCCTTCACGAAGGTGTGGAAATGAGCTGCGTCTTCTGCCGGATCGTCCGGGGCGACGAGCCCGCGCAGGTCGTCCACGAGGACGAGCACACGGTCGCCTTCCTGAACCTCGTCCAGGCCACCAGGGGTCACACCCTGGTGGTCCCGCGCGCGCACCACCGCGACCTGGGGGACGTGCCGCTCGACGTGGCGGAGCGGGTCATGCGGACCTCGGCCGAGGTGGCCAGGCGGCTCACCGGCGCGCTGAAGGCGGCCGGTCGAGTCGCTCGCCGGGCTGGCGGAGATCATCCGCGCCTGGTGACCATATGTACTTTGCTATATCGTTCGATATAGCATCCGACTCATGATGAACGCGCGACGAAGCCCGGGCGGGCGCGGCCCCACAGGGCGCTTCTTCGGGCCGGGAGAGCTGCGCCTGGCCGTCCTCGCCCTGGTCGCCGAGCAGCCGGGGCATGGATACCAGGTCATGAGCCGCCTCGCCGACCGGTTCAACGGCACCTACGAGCCCAGCGCCGGCTCGATCTACCCGACCCTGCAACTGCTGGAGGACGAGGGCCTCGTCCGGGTCGAGCCCGAGGAGGGCCGCAAGGTCTACCACGTCACCGGCGAGGGCCGTCGCACGGCTGAGGAGCAGGCCGACGAGATCGAGCGGCTCTGGGGCCGCGCGGCCAGCAGGGGTGAGTGGGGCATGTTCCGCGAGCCCGAGGCCGCCGAGATCATCGGCCCCGCGCTGCGCCTGGTCAAGGCGGCGGTGAAGACGCTCGCCCACGCCCACGGGGACCCGCGGGTGGTCGAGCGGATCCAGGAGATCTTCGTGGCCGCCCGCCGCGAGATCGAGGAACTCGACCCGAAGGAGCGGCGATGACCCAGCGGACCGTGGCACGCAGGCTGTTCGACCGGATGTTCCTCACGGCGGAGGTCGTCGAGGTCGAGGAGATGGCCGTCGGCCTGCGCCGGATCAGGCTCGCCGGGGAGGCCCTGGCGGGCCTGAGGTGGACGCCCGGCCAGCACGTACGGCTGCTGTTTGGGCACGGCGGTCTGCTGGGCGGCGTC
The DNA here is from genome assembly GCF_900108335.1 of Nonomuraea solani. GTDB lineage: Bacteria > Actinomycetota > Actinomycetes > Streptosporangiales > Streptosporangiaceae > Nonomuraea > Nonomuraea solani. The sequence continues at coordinate 285,066 of NZ_FNVT01000008.1, read as the reverse complement.
CTGCGCACCTACTCGATCTGGCACCACGACCCCGGCTGGGAGGCGATCGACCTGGTCGGCTACGACCACGGCGGCGACTCGCCCGGCGTCTCCTGGGTCAGGGCCGCCGCGCCCGGCCAGGAGGTCACCTTCATGCGCCCGGAGGGAGGCTTCGTGGTGCGGCCCGAGGCGGCCTACCACCTGTTCGCGGGCGAGGAGACGGCCTCGGTGGCGTTCGGGGCGATGCTGCGGGCGCTGCCGGCGGACGCGAGCGTGTACGGCGCGGTCGAGGCCGACCGGCCCGGCGGTCACCTGGACCTGCCCCGGGAACTGGTCAGGGTGTGCCGGGACGGCGCCTCGGCGGCGCGGTCGCAGGTGCTCGTGGACGCGGTCAGAGCGCTCGACCTGCCCGGCGAGCCCGGCGTGGCCTACCTGGCGGGGGAGGCGCGCACGATCCAGGCGATCCGCGCCCATCTGGTCGGCGAGCGCGGGTGGCACCGCAGGGACGTGCGGACGAAGCCCTTCTGGACGCCCGGGAGGAGAGGGATGGACTGAACCGGGTAGAGGGGCCCCCTTAGTCGACACGGCCATGATCCGTGATAATAATACCGGTATAGTTATCGACTAGGAGGGGCCGTGATCGAGCTCAAGTCAGCCGGTGAGATAGACGCGATGCGGGAGGCGGGCCGCATCGTGGCCGCCGTCCAGGCGGCGACGCGGGAGCGGGCCGCCGTGGGCGTGACGCTCAAGCAGTTGGACGAGGTGGCCAGGACGGTCATCGAGGAGGCGCGGGCGGGGGCGTCGTTCCTGGGCTATCACCCGTCGTTCGGGGCCATGCCGTACCCGGGCGTGATCTGCACCTCGGTGAACGGGGTCATGCTGCACGGGCTGCCGTCGCCGTACAGGCTGCGGGACGGCGACCTGATCAGCGTGGACTGCGCCGTCTTCGTCGACGGCTGGCACGCCGACGGCACCGTCAGCTTCGCGGTCGGCCACCCGCGCGAGGAGGACCTCAAGCTGATCAGGGCCGCCGAGGAGACCCTGGCCGCGGGCATCGAGGCGGCCAGGCCCGGCGGCCGGATGGGCGACATCGGCCACGCGATGTCCACGGTCGGGCGCGGCGCCGGCTACGGCATGCAGAACGACTTCGGCGGCCACGGCATCGGGCGGGCCATGCACGAGTCGCCGTTCGTGCCCAACGAGGCCCGCGCGGGGCGCGGGATGCGGCTGCGGCCCGGGCTGGTGATCGCGATCGAGCCCAGCCTGATGGCCGGGGGCGGCGACGGCTACTACATGGCCTCCGACGGCTGGTCGGTGTGCTCGGGCGACGGGAGCAGGAGCGTGCACGTCGAGCACACGGTGGCGATCACCGAGGACGGCCCGGTCATCCTGACCGTGCCGTAGGCTCGCGCATCCCGAACAGGAACCTGGTCACCCTGGTCCGGCGCACCAGCACGTCGTAGGCCGCCACGGTCAGGGCGAGCGAGAGCACGACGATCACCAGATATTCGACCAGGATCGGCGCTCGCCCGCCGACCACGAAGTAGGCGACGGCCACCACGATCGGCTGGTGCAGGATGTAGAGCGGGAGCACGGCGGCGGCCAGGTAGGTGGAGATCCGCCCGGGCGGCCTGGGTTCGAGTGATGGCTCGGATGATGGCCCGGCGGGGCGCGGGCGGTCGAGCAGGCCGAGGATCGCCACCAGCCAGCACCATCCGGCCAGGCCGTAGAGGGCCCGTACCCCGGCCGCGAGCGGGGTCAGGTCCGTGAACGCGTCCGCGCCGGGCGCGTCGCCCGCGATGATGAAACCGGGCACCCCCACCGCCATCAGCACGACGCCCGCGACGGCGGCGGGCAGCCGGTCGCGCCGCATCGCCGCGCGGAAGGCCCGGTCGGTGACGAAGAGGAAGCCGTACAGGAAGAAGATCAGGTACGCCCAGCGGCTCCAGCCGCCGAACGCCTCCTCCAGGCCCACCAGCGAGCAGACCAGCGCCACCGGCAGCCCGAGCAGCAGCAGCGCGCCCCGGGGCCGCGAGATCGCGGCCAGCCGGTCACGGAAGCGCCGCGCCCGGTCGCGCGGCACCCACCGCACGAGCGGCGCGAGCAGCAGCGAGAACGTGAGCAGCAGCACCACGAACCACAGGTGACCGGTCTCGAAGTATTCGCCCCGCAGGATGAACGGGAAGTCGCTCAGGTCCGGTCGCACCGCGAAGAACCTCGGCAGGAACTCCGGATAGGACTCGGTGTAGCCCGGATCGGCCCGCAGCCGCAGCCATTGGGGCACCGGGATGAGCGTCACCGTGGCGAACACCAGCGGCACGCCGAGCCGCAGCGACCGCTCCACGGCGAACCCGCCGGGCCCGCGCCGGCGCATCGAGTGCCAGGACCCCAGCCCGGCGATGAGGAACAGCAGCGGCATCGCCCAGATCACGCAGAGCGCGGCGATGATGAACGTGATCTCGGTCGTCTCCGCGTTCTTGACGTAGAAGTCGTCACGCGAGTCGAACACCAGCGACGCGTGGAAGAACACCAGCCCCACGACCACGAGAGCCCGCATCGCGTCCAGCTCGGGGCGCCGTTCTGGGGTGGTCTGTACGGAAGATCCGGTATGCGAGGTCATGATCTGCCTCCCCGTAATACGCACCAGTGTGACGCCGCGCGGGAGCGTGATCCATGGCAATGGACCGGTAAGGATCGAGGCGGCCGATTCTCCTGCCGGATGCACCTGATCGTCAAGTAGGACGATCTTCGTCCCCTGTTCCCCTTGGTGCTGTATTTCCGCAGGTAAAGAGCGAAAATATGGGTGTTTGTCGAACTTGGGCGGAGGGCAGATCTTCCTCCGATAGCTACGGAGAGTAGTCGAGAGTTATCAGAGGAGAATCGATATGAAGCGATCAGGGCTCATCCTGGCCGGACTCGTCGGCGGGATGGTCATGTTCGGTGGCTCCGCGCTCGCTGCGTCACCGGCGTACACCGGCATCCTGCCCGGCCCCAACCACGGTCACGACTCCGGCAAGGAGTTTGACTTCGGTGAGTGGAACAACTTCGGCGAGGACAACGACATCCTCGACCTCGACCTGCTGAACGAGCTCCTCAGCTCCGTTCTGAGCGGCTGACGAACGTCACTGAAGGGGCCTGCCCGTCGGGCAGGCCCCTTAACTATTGGTTCGCGTAGGCGAAGGACGCCTCGAAGGAGTTCTGGGCGATCCGGTCGAGCTGCGACTCGGTCATCCCCAACTCGTTCTTCACCGCCACGTAGTTGTCCTCCACGTAGCCGCCGAAGTAGGCCGGGTCGTCGGAGTTGACGGTCACGACCAGCCCTTCGTCCAGCATCGCGGGCAGGATGTGGTCGCGCAGCGACGGCACCGCCCGCAGCCGCACGTTCGACAGCGGGCACACGGTCAGCGGGATCCGCTCGGCCCGCAACCGGGCCACGAGCTGCGGATCCTCCATCGCCCTGATGCCGTGGTCGACCCGCTCGACGCGCAGGATGTCGAGCGCCTCCCACACGTAGTCGGGCCCGCCCTCCTCGCCCGCGTGCGCCACCCGGCGCAGCCCCTCCGCCGCGGCCATGTCGAAGACCCGCCGGAACAGCGACGGCGGATAGCCCACCTCGGCCGAGTCCAGCCCCACCCCGATGAACCGCTCCCGGTACGGCAGCGCCGCCCGCAGCACCTGCTCGGCATCCTCCGGCCCACGGTCGCGCAGGAAGCACAGGATCAGCGCGGCCGACAGGCCGGAGTCCTTCAGCGCCGCCGACAGCCCGCCGAACACCACGTCGAGCGGCACGCCCCTGCTCAGGTGGGCCTGCGGGTCGAAGAAGATCTCCGCGTGCCGCACCCCCTGCTCCGCGGCCCTGCGCAGGTAGGCGGCGGCCAGGTCGTAGAAGTCCTCCTCCGTGCGCAGCACGGCCATGTTCTCGTAGTAGACGTCCAGGAACGACTGCAGATTCGTGAAGGAGTAGCGCGCGCGGATGGCCTCCACGTCGAAGGTCGGCAGGTCGATCCGGTTACGCCTGGCCAGCTCGACGACGAGCTCGGGTTCCAGGGTGCCTTCGATGTGCAGATGGAGTTCCGCTTTAGGGCGCATGACATCGAGTAAACCCGACCCAGGAGGTTCGAGGTATCGTGCGAACCTCTGAATCTCAGGGCCTTGACCTGGCATAACATAAGATTTCATGAGGCTGGCGGAGCTGCTCGCACGCGACGACCTACGGCTGACGCTGGTGACCGGCGCCGAGTCGCTCGACCGCGAGATCCGGCGCGCGTACCCGACCGATCTGCCCGACCCCCGCCGCTACCTGCGCTCCGGCGACCTGGTGCTGACCAGCGGCGTCTGGTACGGCGAGCCGGCCGACTGCGAGCGCTTCGCCGACGCGCTGTGGGCCAGCGACGCCGCCGGCCTGGTCGTGGGACTGATCGTGCTCGGCGAGCTGCCGGCGGAGCTGGTCAAGGCGTGTGAGCGCAGGCGGCTGCCGCTGCTGCTGGCCGCCCCCGACCAGTCGTTCGGCACGATCACCGAGGTCGTCACCGCCGACGGGTTCGCCGCCGAGCAGCGACGGGGCGAACGGGTCAGGGCGCAGACCCTGCTCGACGTGCTGGGCCAGATCCCGCCCGGCGAGGTGTCGGCGCACCTGCGGCTGCTCGGCGCCGACCCCGGCCTGCCGACCGCGGCCATGGCGGTGGCGCGGACCGGCGGCCCCGAGCACGACCTGCCCGAGCTGCTGCACGAGGGCCTGGCGCGCAAGGGCCGTCACCTGATCGTCGGTGGCACGCCCGGCGAGGCGATCGTGCTGGTCAACGGCCGGGCCTCGCGCAAGAGCCTGGCCGACGAGCTGCGCGGGCTGATCGCGGAGCGGCCGGGGATGAGCATCGCGGCCGGGATCAGCGAGATGGCGGCCAGCGTCTCCCAGCTCGGCGAGGCCCTGGAGACGGCCAGGCGCGGCATGGAGTCCGCGCGCGGCGGCCCCGGGCCCGTGTCGATCATGTCGGTGGCCGACATCGACAGCTTCGACCTGCTGCTGGCCGCGCTGCCGGCGAGCGTGCGCAGGTCGTTCCGCGACCACCTGCTCGGGCCCGTGGCCGACTACGACGCGCGGCACGGCTCCGAGCTGCTGCGCACGCTCGACATCTTCCTGGAGACGTGCGGGTCCTGGCAGCGCACCGCCGACGAGCTCTACGTGCACGTCAACACCCTGCGCTACCGGATGCAGCGGATCGAGGAGCTCACCGGGCGGCGGATGACGTCGATGCGCGACCGCACGGACCTGTATCTCGCGCTGCGGTCAGGCGACGAGCCGCGCCCAGGGCAGGCGGCCCCGAGGTCAGGGCAGGTTGCCCGCGACGAGCCGGCCCCGTGACACCACGGCCACGATGTTCTCCGTGGCCAGGTCCTCGATGCGCTCCCACGGCCGGCCGCGCAGCACGATGAGGTCGGCGCCCAGACCGGGCGCGATCCGGCCCACGGGCATGCCGATCGAGTCGGCCGCGTCGGAGGTGGCCGCGCGCAGCGCCGACTCCGCGTCCATGCCGAGAATGCGCGTCATGTGCACCACCTCGGCGAGCTGGTCGCCGAACCGCACGTGGTGGCCGTTGGCGTCGGTGCCGAGCACGAACCGCACGCCCAGCGCCGCCGCCTGGGCGAGCAGCACGTCGCGGGTGGCGACCAGCTCGGCCGCCTTGGCCATGGCCTCCGGCGTGACCGGGACACGGCCGGCGGCGATGGCCTCGTTGATCAGCAGCGTCGGGGCCACGGGCGTGCCGCGGACGGCCAGTGCCTCGGCCAGGTCCCTGCTCATGAGCGTGCCGTGCTCGATGGAGTCCACGCCCTCCTCGACGGCCACCCGGATGCCGTCCTCGGAGTGGGCGTGCGAGGCGACCAGCATGCCGAGCGCGTGCGCCTCGTCCACGACGGCCCTGATCTCGTCGCGGGTGTAGTTGCGCCAGGCGTTCTTGTCGCCGATCGACAGCACGCCGCCGCTGGTGGTGATCTTGATGCCGTCCATGCCGGCGCGGGCCCACGTGCGCACCAGCTTGCGGCACTCGTCGGGCCCGTCGGCCGTCGGCTTCCTGCCGGGGAACGCCGGCGGCACGAACAGGTCGTTGTGCCCGGCGGTCATCCCGACGACGCCGTGCACCTGGAGGCGCGGCCCCGGCAGCACGCCGGCGTCGAAGGCCCGGCGCAGCGCGACCTGGGCCTCGTCGCCCGCCAGGTCGCGCAGGGTCGTTACGCCGTGCCGCATCGCCCGCTGGGCGTGGGCGGCGCCGTGCAGGACCTGCTCGTCCCTGGTGGTGACCAGCGGCCAGGTCGCGAAGTCGGGCGGGTCGCCTGGACCCGCGTAACCGACGAGGTGGACGTGCGTGTCCACCAGGCCGGGGAGCACGCACAGGTCGGTGTGAAGCTGCGCGGTGGCCGTGACCTCGGTGATCCGGTCGGGCTCCCAGCTCAGATCGACCGGGCCGCGATATTCGGTACCGTCCCAAAGGGGGATTCCGTCGAGTCTCATTTCAGGATCGACGCTACCGGAGCCTCTGGGCGGCTGGAGGGATCTACGGTCCTCGCGCGGCGCTCTCGTAGGGACCTACAGGGGTCGCCAGCGGTTTTCCCCGGTTCCCGGTTCGGTACGCACTTACCGGCCATGATGTCCTAAACCATCGTCACACGATGGTAATAATCGATAGATACCGTCCTGACCTGCATGTTCACGGCCGCTCAAGGAGAATTATGGCTACCTTCGACCGTCGCGCGTTCCTGCGGACAACAGGTCTGGCCGGTCTGGCGTTCGGTCTGGCCGCCTGTGGCGACAACGGCACCGCGTCCACGTCCACGTCGTCGCCGGGCGGCGGGTTCGGGTCGGTCAAGCTGCAGCTCTCCTGGAAGAAGAACGTCGAGTTCGCCGGCGAATACTTCGCCGACAGCAAGGGCTACTTCAAGGCGGCCGGGTTCACGCAGGTCGAGCTGCTGTCGGGCGGCGGCTCCGGCACCTCGGTCGAGTCGGGCCTGGCCACCGGCCGCTGCTGGGCGGGCCTGTCCGCGCCCACCATCACCGCCCCGGCCGTGCTGCAGGGCGCGCCGCTGAAGATCGTCGGCGCGACGTTCCAGAAGAACCCATTCGCGATCATCTCCCTGAACAAGAACCCGATCAAGGACGCCAAGGACCTCGTCGGTAAGAAGATCGGCGTCCAGGACTCCAACGAGCTGGTCTGGAACGCGCTGCTCAAGGCCAACGGGCTGGACGCGTCGAGCGTGACGCGGGTGCCGTTCCAGTCCGACCCGTCGATGCTCACCTCGGGACAGCTCGACGGGTACGTCGGCTTCGTCACCAGCGGGCCCGTACGGCTGCGGATGGGCGGCCACGACCCGGCGTACCTGCTGCTCGCCGACGCCGGCCTGCCGCTGGTCGCCGAGACGTTCACGGTCACGCAGGAGACCATCGACAACGAGCGCGACAAGCTCAAGGCGTTCCTGACCGCCGAGATCAAGGGCTGGAAGGACGCCATCGCCGATCCGGCCAAGTCCGCCGAGCTGGCCGCCACCGTCTACGGCAAGGACCAGAACCTCGACGTCAAGGAGCAGACGGAGGAGGCCAAGATGCAGAACGACCTCGTCGTCACCCCTGACGCCAAGGCCAACGGCCTGTTCACGATGACGCCCGAGCTGATCGCGCAGAACATCGAGTCGCTGGCCAAGGCCGGTCTGAACATCAAGGCCGAGCAGCTCTTCGACCTGACGATCCTGGACGAGATCTACAAGGCCGACCCGAGCCTGAAGCTGTCATGACCGGAATCGCCATCAGCGGGCTGAGCAAGACCTTCGGCAAGGGACTCACCGCCGTCGAAGGCGTGGATCTCCAGACGCCGAAGGGCTCGTTCCTGTCGCTGCTCGGCCCGTCCGGCTGCGGCAAGTCCACGGTGCTGCGCATTCTCGCCGGTCTGGAGCAGTCCACGACGGGCGAGATCCGGGTGAACGGCGAGACCCCAGAAGAGCTGCGCAGGAGCCACCACCTCGGCATCGCCTTCCAGGACTCGGCGCTGCTGGCCTGGCGCAGCGTCGCGGCCAACATCCGGCTGCCGCTGGAGGTGGCCGGGATCAGGCCGGAGCCCGGCGTGATCGACGACCTGATCAAGCTGGTCGGCCTCGAAGGCTTCGAGAAGGCCAGGCCCGCCGAGCTGTCCGGCGGCATGCGCCAGCGCGTGTCCATCGCCCGCGCGCTGGTGGTCAAGCCCAGCGTGCTGCTGCTGGACGAGCCGTTCGGCGCCCTGGACGACATGACCCGCCAGCGGCTCAACCTGGAGCTGCTGCGCATCTGGACGGAGAAGCCGGCCACGACGCTGATGGTCACGCACGGCATCAGCGAGGCCATCTTCCTGTCGGACGTGGTGGCCGTCATGAGCCCGCGCCCCGGCCGGATCGTCGAGCTGGTGGAGATCGGCCTGCCGCGCCCGCGTACCCCCGACATGATGCGCACGCCCGAGTTCCACGCCATCCACGACCACCTCAGCGACCTGCTGTTCGGGCACGGCGCATGAGGCGCGTCCAGGGGCTGCTCGGCGTCGTCGCCCTGTTCGGGCTCTGGTGGCTGCTGGCCGCGACGGTGTTCGCCGGCGGCGGCGCGGTGCCCACCCCCTGGGCGGTGCTCGCGTCCATGGGCGCGGACGGCTGGGCCTTCTACGGCCCCAACCTCTCGGCCACCCTGTCCGCCGGCGTCCAGGGTTTCCTCTGGGGCAACGGGCTCGCCATCGGTGTGGCCCTGCTGGTGCTGCTCGTGCCCAGGCTGGAGGCCGTCGCCACCCAGCTCGCGGTGATCAGCTACTGCATTCCGCTGCTCGCGATCGGCCCCATCGTGCTGGTCGTCTTCGGCGGCGACGCCACCGTGGTGTTCCTGGCCGCCATCTCGGTCTTCTTCACGACGCTCATCGGCGCCCTGCTCGGCCTGCGCTCCGCCGACCGGGCCGGCCTCGACCTCATCACCGTGTACGGCGGCGGCCGACTGGCCAGGCTCCGCTACGTACAGATCGTCTCCGCCCTGCCCAGCACGTTCGCCGGGCTGAAGATCTCGGCCCCGTCCGCGCTGCTCGGCGCGATCATCGGGGAATACCTCGGCAGCAACGACCAGGGACTCGGCGTCTCCCTGATGATCTCCCAGCAGCAGTTCCAGGTGCCGCGCACCTGGGGGCTCGCGCTCGTGGCCGGCCTCGTCGCCGGGCTCGGGTACGCGGTCGTCGCCCTCGTCGCCCGCCTGGTCACCCCCTGGTCGAGAGGCGAAACCCAGTGATCGGCCGTACCACCCTGCGGGTCGTCGGCCCTCTCGCGCCCTCCGTGGTCATCGTCGTGGCCGCGTGGTGGCTGGCGCTGGAGGCGTTCGGGATCAGCCCGCTCGTGGGCAAGCGCCCGCCGCAGGTCTGGGACTATCTGACCGCCTCGGAGGCCCACCGCGACGCCGTGTTCGGCGCGCTGGCCATCACGGTCAGGGACGCCGCCATCGGCTTCACCACCGGCATGGTCGGCGCGATGGTCGTGGCCGTCATGTTCGTGCTGTTCAGGACCGTCGAGCAGACGTTCATGCCGGTCGCCATGCTGCTGCGCTCGGTGCCGCTCGTGGTGATGACACCGCTGATCACGCTCGTCTTCGGCAGGGAGCTGCTGGGCGTGGCCGTCATCGGCGGCATCGTGGTGTTCTTCCCGGCCCTGGTCAACATCGCCTTCGGGCTGAGGTCCGCCTCGCCGCAGGCCACCGACCTGATCATGGCGTACGGCGGCAACCGGCTGACCGTGCTGCGCAAGGTGGCGGTGCCGACGGCGATGCCCGCGGTGTTCGCCTCGGCCCGGATCTCCGTGCCCGCCTCGATCATCGGCGCGCTGATCGCCGAGTGGCTGGCCACCGGGGAGGGCATCGGCGCGGAGATCCTGCGGGCGATCGGCGGGTTCCGCTATGACGAGGTGTGGGCGGACATCGTGGTGGTCACGGCCGTGTCCATCGTCGCGTACGCGGTCGTCGGCGTCGTCGAGTCGCTCGTCCTGGCCCGCTTCTCGGACCGTCCCCCCGGCTGAGGACGCTGAGTTGAGCCTGACACCGTGTCAGGCCGTTCAATGGCGGCATGCTCACCTACCAGGGTTCAGGACCCTACTGTTACGCCCATTCCCTGGCCATGCTGCTCGGGCCCGCCGCGCCGCCGGTCGCGGTGATCGAGACGCTGACGGGGTCGCCGTTCGGGATGCAGCTCGCCGGCGGCACCCGGCCGTACTTCGATCCCTACGCCTGGGATCCCGAGCTGGGGCTCGACGCCGCCATCGAGCTGCTCGGCCAGGAGTGCGAGCGCTCTTCCGGGGGTGCTCCCGGGGAGGCTCTGGAGCGGCTGCGGGCCGCCGTGGCGCGTGGTCCCGTGCTGGCCGGGCCGGTGGACATGGCGCTGCTGTCGTACACGCCGGGCGGGGCCGGTGACCACTACGTCGTGGTCCTCGCCGTGGAGGATGAGACCGTCGTCGTGCACGATCCGCACGGGCACCCCTTCGCCACGCTGCCGGTCGCGGACTTCCTGGCCGCCTGGCGGGGGGAGGCGGTGGAATACCTCACCACTCCATACGTGCTGCGGACCGGCTTCAGGCGGGTGCGGGAGACGTCCGTGCCCGAGGCGCTGCGCCGCTCGCTGCCCGCCGCCGCCCGCTGGCTGGACGGCCGGGACGACCTGCCGGTGCCGCCGGGGACGCTGGGCGGGGCCGCCGCGGCGCTGCGGCTGGCCGAGCTGGTCGAGGCCGGTCTCGACGAGGAGACGCGCGGGATGCTCGTGCACTTCGCGGTGCGGGTGGGCACCCGCCGGCTGGCCGACGCGGCCGGCTGCCTGGACTTCCTCGGCCTGACCGAGGCGGCCTCGGCCGCGGCCGGTCAGGCCCGCGTGCTGGGTGGGCTGCAACATCCGCTGGTCACGGGCGACGACACGGCCGCGGCGGCGGAACTGCGGCGGCTCGCCCCGGGCTACGACCGGCTGCGCGCGGCGCTGGGGTGACGCGGGCCCTGCCGCGGTGCCGGGTGACGCGGGTTCTGCCGTGGTGCCGGGTGACGCGGGCCCTGCCGTGGTGCTGGAGTGACGCGGACCCGGCCGCGGTCCTGTGTGCGGGGAGGCGCGGCCGGGTCCGCCCGGAGGGGAGCGTATGGGCGTGCGGTGGGAAACCGGCTCGGGGTGTGGCCGGTGAAGCCCGACGCTCCCTTGGTACGGGGGGAGTGCGCTAACGAGGGGTGCCGAAGTCCTGGGTCCAGGTCGGTCCCTTGGCGGCGTGCCCGACGCCGATGCGAGTGTAGGAGCAGTTCATGATGTTGGCCCGGTGACCGGGACTGTTGAGCCAGGCCCTGACCACGGAGGCGGCCGAGGGCTGGCCCTTGGCGATGTTCTCGCCGGCCGCGCGGAAGGCGAAGCCCGCCGCCCTGATGCGCTGGTCGAACGTGCGGCCGTCGCGCGACTCGTGCGAGAAGTAGTTGTTGGCCGCCATGTCAGCCGAGTGGCGTTCGGCGGCGAGGTGCAGCTTGGCGTCGTGGACGAGCGGGCGGCAGCCCTTGGCGAGCCTGGCCTGGTTGGTGAGCCGGACGACCGCGGTCTCGGGCGCGGAGGCGAATCCGGCGCCGGCCGACGCCGGGCGGCCGCACGACAGTCGTACCGGGCGTGACTGCTCGGCCCGGCCCTGCGAGTCGAGCGCGACCACGTAGTAGCGGCGCGCGGTGGGGGTGCAGCGCACTTTCGCGGTGAGCCGGGCGTTACTGACGACCTTGGAGCCGCTCTTGACGACGGGGTCGGTGCCGGACGCGGAGACCTTGATGCGCACCCTGAGCCGGGCCTGGTCCGAGCAGCCGGTCCGCGTCACGGTGCCGCGCACCACGCCGCCGGAGACGACCGGCCTGGCCGCGAGCACGCGGCACGCCTGCTGGACGGTGCCGGCTTGCTGGACGGTGCTCGCCTGCTCGGCGGCGGCGGTCAGGGTGGTGGCCGCCTGGGCGGTGGGCGCCGGGATGTTCAGGGTCGCCAGACAACCGAGACAGGCCCACGCCTGGAGCTGTTTGCGCATCCTGTCCTCCGATTCCGGGCTCGACACTGCGTCTCGAACCCGCATTCTGGCCCCCGCAAGTCGGCTATGTCCTGAAAAACCAACGGCTACCTGGAGCTCCAAGTAGCTGAATCGTAATCTGACCCGGCCTGAGCTCGGTAAACCATAACGGCCCCCTGGGCGTCAGGGGGCCGCCTGGTTCACGGGTGGGAGGTCAGCATTCGACAGGCTTCAACCAGGAACATTCCAGATCGCCCGCCTGCTCGGGGCTCCCGGCGCGGAGCCGGGAGACGTCGCCGGCCGCCGCGGTCCGCGAGAACTGGGCGAGGCGAACGGCGATCTTGTCCTCGATGTCCTTGGGCGAGCCCGACAGATACTGGTTCAGCATGATGGCGAAGATCAGCGGTTCACCGTCGGCGCTCGTGACGTAGCCGGACAGCGACGTGACACCGGTCAGCGAGCCGGTCTTGGCGTGCACGTTGTTCGCCGCGGGCGTGTTGCGCATCCGGCTGCGCAGGGTGCCGCCCACGAACCGGTCGGGGTTGCCGGCGATGGGCAGGGACTGGTACCAGGTGTCGTACCAGGGCTTGCTCCGTACGGCCGACAGGAGCTGCACGATCGAGCCCGGCGAGAAGCCGTCGCGGCGCGACAGCCCGGAGCCGTCCCGCATGTTGATCACCTGCACCCCGTTGGCCTTGGCGAAGTCGGTGCTGACCTTCAGGCCGGCCGACCAGCTGCCCTGGTTCGCGACCTTGCGGCCCATGGCCTTGGTGAGGATCTCGGCGTGGATGTTGTTGCTCAGCTTCATGAACGGCACCAGCAGCTCGCCCAGCGTCATCGACTCGTGCCTGGCCAGCTCCTTCGCCCCCGAGGGCGCGGCGCCCACGTCGGAAGGCCCGAGCACCTTGACGCCGTGCCTGGTCAGCGACGTGCGGAACAGCGAGGAGACGTAAGCGGTCGGGTCGTCGACGGCCACCCACTCCTGGTACGGGCCCGCCACCGTACCGGTGATCACCACCGTCCGCGTGCCGTGCTGCCGCTCGATGAGCACATCGGTCTGCGCGCCGACCGTGGCCCGATTGACGATCTTCAGGTAGCCGGTCTCCGGCGTCGTGGACACCTTGACCTTGTCACCGTCGGCCGCCACCGCCACGATCACCGAACCGGCGTCGTAGTCACGGTCGGGCGAGGCGGTCAGGGCCGAGATCGGCGCCGCGTAGTAGGCGGTCTCGTCGTCCCAGGACCAGTCGTTGCCCAGCCGCTGGGAGTCGAACCAGGTGTCGTCGGCCACCAGCCTCCCGGTGACGACCTTGATGCCCGCGGCGGCCACCTTGGCCGCCAGCGCGTCGTAGTCGCCGGCCAGCATGGTCGGGTCGCCGGTGCCGCGCAGCACCAGGTCGCCGGTCAGCACCGAGCCCACCTTGCGGCCGGTGTTCAGCACGGTGGTGGGGAAGCGGTAGTCGAGGCCGAGCGTCTCCGCCGCCGCGGCCGAGGTGAACAGCTTGGTGTTGGAGGCGGGGGTCAGGAGCTTGCCGGCGTCGGTGGCGTACAGCTCCTCGCCGGTCTGGGCGCTCTTGACCACGACGCCCGCCCTGGCGATCGTGAGCCGCGAGTCGCTGAGGATCTGGTTGATGTCCTGGTTGAGGTCGGCCACGCCCGTCGAGGGATCGAGCGCGATGGCGGGGGAGGAGGGACCGGACGCCCACGCGAGGGCCGCGACGAGCGCGCCCGCGACGAGGGAGGCTGAGGTGCGCCGCATGGGGTCTCCAGGTGACTGGGGGATCGCTTGTGAGCATGCGGCAGCCCAGAACACCTGTAATCCGCAAATATCCGTATTTATCGGGAAGGCGCTAGGTCGGCTGGCCCGCCGTCACCATGAAGCCGCAGTCCCCGAACGACACCTCGTCGCCCGACTTCACCCGGGCCGGCCCGACCAGCCGCCATCCGTTGAGCCGGGTGCCGTTGAGCGAGCCGAGATCCACCAGCATCCAGCCGCCGTCACCCTCGCGCCGCAGCTCGGCGTGCACCCGCGAGACCGTCAGGTCTGACAGCACGAGGTCGCAGGCCGAACCCCGGCCCACCACATAACGCAGCCGCTCGTCGCCGGGCAGGGCCAGCCGGGGCAGGCGCGGGCGCCGCCAGGCGGACTGCAGCCGGGTGGTGAACTCCGACACCGACGACACCGCGTCGGTGAGCCGCTGGCGGAGGGTGCTCCGCCGTGGCAGGTCGGCCACCAGCTCGTCGAGCTCGTGCTGGTTGCGCGCGCGCAGTGCCTGGTCGACCCGGCCCACGAAGGTGTCATGTGAGATCCGGCCCTCTACGGCGCGGTCCTTGAGCTCGTCGATCGCACGGTCACGTTCCCCATCTGAGGCGCGAAAGGGCGGATGCGTGGAGCTCATGTAGCGAGTATCGGCCCGAACCTCGCTCCGTGTCCAGAAAAGGGGGATCAGTTGCGAAGGGCATACTCGGTATGCATACTCAGTATCCATGTCGATCAGACACGGACTGCTCGCACTGCTGAGCAGCGGACCGCGGTACGGCTACCAGTTGCGGGTGGAATTCGAGTCGTCCACAGGGGCGACCTGGCCGCTGAACATCGGCCAGGTCTATACGACGCTCTCCCGCCTGGAGCGTGACGGCCTGGTCGCACCGGGTGGTGAGGACGACCAGGGTCGTGCGGTCTACACGATCACCGAGGCCGGTCGCGAGGAGTTGGGGCGATGGTTCAGCACCCCCGTCGCCCAGACCGACCGGCCTCGGGACGAGCTGGCCATCAAGATCGCGATGGCCGTGGCGGGGGAGGTGGACGTGGCCCGGGTCATCCAGACCCAGCGCGCGGCCACCATGCGCGCGCTGCAGGAGCTCACGAGGGCCAAACGGGCAGCTCCGGGGGAGCTCGCCCACCGGCTGGTCCTCGATTCATTGATCTTCAAGGCCGAGGCGGAGCAGCGCTGGCTGGACCACTGCGAGGCCGTTTCCAAGGAGAAGAAGTCATGACGGTGGTGAAGTTGCGGGAGGTCACCCGCGAGCACGGCCAGGCTCACGCGCTGCGCGGCGTGAGCCTGGAGGTCGCGGCGGGGGAACTGGTCGCGGTCATGGGCCCGTCGGGCTCGGGCAAGTCCACGCTGCTCAACCTGGCGGGCGGTCTCGACCGGCCCACCTCGGGCAGCGTGACGATCGACGGCGAGGACCTGGCCTCCGTCAAGGACCTGGCAGCGCTCAGGCGCGGCAGCGTCGGTTACGTCTTCCAGGATCTCAACCTGATCCCGTCCCTGACGGCCGCCGAGAACGTGATGCTGCCCAGGGAGCTCGACGGCGTACGGACCGGGCGGGCGCGCGCCGAGGCGCTGGCCGTCCTGACGGAGGTGGGCGCCGAGGAGATCGCCGACCGCTTCCCCGAGGAGCTGTCCGGCGGCCAGCGCCAGCGCGTGGCCATCGCCAGGGCGCTGATCGGCGAGCGGAAGCTGCTGCTGGCCGACGAGCCGACCGGCGCGCTCGACACGGCGACCGGCGACGAGATCCTGCAGTTGCTGCGCACGCGCTGCGACGACGGCGTGGCCGTGCTGCTGGTCACCCACGAGCCGCGCTACGCGGGCTGGGCCGACCGGGTGGTCTACCTGCGCGACGGCCTCATCGCGGAGTCGGGCGACGTGCGCCTGGAGAGCGCCAGATGAGCGCGTTCCGCGCCGCGCTGCGCCTCTCCCGCCGGGACAGCCTGCGGTCCAAGGGCCGCAGCGCGCTGATCATGGTCATGATCGGCCTGCCCGTCCTGGTCATCACGGCGATGCTCACGCTGAGCGCCACCACGAACCTGACATTACGCGAGCATCTGCCCGCCCAGGTGGGCTCGGTCGCCGACGCGGCCATCATGAGCCACATATACCGGACGCCCATCCGGCAGGACCCTTCCGGCTCGTACGGCGACCAGGACATGGTGCGCGAGCGGCCGCCCGCGTGGACGACCGCCGAGGTCACCAAGCTGGTCGGCGGCCGGCTGCTCCCGTTCTACGCGTGGTCCACCGAGGTCCGGCTGGCGGACGGCTTCGACCGGGTGGAGCTGCTGGAGATCGACCTGCGCGACCCGCTCACCAAGGGCCTGAGGACGCTCACCGAGGGCAGGCTTCCGGCCGCGGCGGGGGAGATCGCGGTCTCGCCCGCGCTGCTCGACCGCGGCGTACGGGTCGGCGACACGCTGAAGCTGAGCAGGCGCGGTGTCCCGAAGCGCGTGGTGGGCGTCGTCGAGCACCCGATCAGGCCGGGCTACATGGAGGTGGTGGGCCTGCTGGACGGGGTGCTGCCGAGCAAGACCGAGCCGCAGGGCAACGGCTGGCTCGCGCGCACCCCGGCCCCGGTGACCTGGGAGGACATGCGGCGGCTGAACCAGGCGGGACTCCGCGTGGCCTCCCGCGCCGTGATCGAGAGCCCGCGCGCACAGAAGGAGTACGACCGGAGCCCCAATCAGGACAACAAGTGGCGCTGGATGGCCATCACCGGGCTGCTCATCGTCACCGAGACGGTCCTGCTGGCCGGGCCCGCCTTCGCCGTCGGGCTGCGGCGGCGCAGGAGGGAGCTGGCCACCATCGCCGCGCAGGGCGGCTCGGCACGCCACCTCCGCGTGATCGTGCTGGCCGACGGCCTCGTTCTCGGCGGAGTGGCGGCCCTGGCCGGCGCCGTGCTCGGTGCCGGTGTGGGGCTGGCCGTGGTGTGGGTCGTGGCCCGGAACCTGGACTGGGGGTACAGCCCGGAGGTGCCATGGGCGCAGGCGCTCGGCGTCGCCGCGCTGGGCCTGCTCAGCGCGTTGGTGGCGGCCGTCGCGCCGGCGATCCAGGCCGCCCGGCAGAGCCCCGCCCAGGTGCTGGCGGGCCGGCCCGGCGAGGCGCGCGACCGCGCGGGCCGTCCGTTGCTCGGGATCGTGCTGGTGCCGGCCGGGGTGGGCCTGACGCTCTGGGTCTCGTACCGGAGCGAACTGGCCGTGGTGGCCGCGTCCACCGTGACCCTGTTCGGGCTGATCGCGCTGACACCCTGGCTCGTGGGCCGCACCGGGCGGCTGGCCGCGCGGCTGCCGCTGCCGGCGCGCCTGTCGGTCCGCGACGGCGCCCGCCACCGGGCACGTACGGCCTCGGCGGTGGCGGCCGTCATGGCGGCCACGATGGCCGCGGTCACCATGGGCCTCGGCTACAACAGCGAGTACGCCGAGCGCATGCGCGTCCACCGGAACGACGCCCCCGAGGGCACCTTGACCGTCAGGGCCACCGACATCGACGACCGGAGCTGGTCGGCGCTGCGCGCCGCGGTCGAGGAGCGGCTGCCGGGGGTGAGCCTGTCCGCTGGACAGGAGACCATCGGCGATGACGGGCGGAGCCTGGTGGCCGCGGTCGACACCTACGACGGGACCTGCTCCGGCAGGCGGTGCTCGGCCGAGGACGCGTTCTACTTCGACGTGCCGATCGGTGACGCCCGGTTGCTCGCCCTGTTCCAGAGGAGGCAGGATCCGCAGGCCGCGGCCGCACTCGCGGCGGGCAAGGCGGTGGTGTTCGACCCCCGGCTGATCAGGGACGGCAAGATCAGCGTGACCGTGGACCGGCTGGATGCCGGCAGAACCACCAGAGAGAAGCGGATCAGGGTGCCGGCCGTCCTGGCGACCCCGGCTGAGCCCAGGCAGGGCGGTGTCCTGCTGCCCCCCTCGGTCCTGACGGCGGCCGGGTACGAAGTGGCCGAGCGGCGGCTCTATGCCGCCTACGTCCCGGACGACGTGGAGCGCCTCGCCCGCGACCTGGCGAGTGTGAGCCCGCGCGCGGAGGTCACCCTGAACCGGGACGAAGCCGAGTTCCAGCTCGCCGTGTTCCTGGCGATGGCCCTGGTCGGTGCGCTGATCCTGGTGCTCGGCGGCACGTTCGCCGCCACCGGGCTGGCCGTCGCGGACATGCGCCGTGACCTCGACACCCTGTCGGCCGTGGGCGGCAGGCCGCTCACCCGCAGGCTCGTGGCGGCGGCCCAGGCCGCCTACATCGCGGGGCTCGGCGCGGTGACGGGCCTGGCCGGCGGCGCGGTCGCCGGCTCCGCCCTGGCCCAGACCATGCAGGGGATATCGTTCGAAGCCAGGGTCGCCGTGCCGTGGCTCTTCCTGGCCGCGCTGGTGCTGGGCCTGCCCCTGCTGGCGGCCCTGCTCGCGGGGTTGTTCACTCGGACGCGTCTGGTGCTGGCACGACGGGTGGGGTGAGGCGGTAGCGCAGCGTCATCAGCACGGAGGCGAAGATGATCAGCGCGGGGATCGTGGTCTGCCCGATGAGGACCGCGGTCACCGCGCTGTCCGGCTGCTCGACCGGCCGGCTCGGCTCCGACTCGATGAAGCCGCCCAGCGACAGGATGATCCCGAAGATCAGCGCCCCGAACGAGCTGACCCCGTTCTCGATGGCCGTCCACAGCCCGGTCAGCACGCCGGCCCGCCGTTTGCCCGTCTTCGCCGCGTCCACCGCGATCACGTCGGCCAGCATCGAGAACAGCAGTAGCTGAACCCCGGCGATCCCCACGCCGACCAGCAGGATCATCAGGTGGGCGTAGACGGAGCCGAAGATCGGGGTGGCCATGGTCGCCGCCGTGCCGCCGCCGAACAGCAGTGCGGCCAGCATCATCGCGCCGCGCTTGTCGAACCGCTTGGACAGCCACACCCACAGCGGCATCGTCAGCACCATCGGCCCGACCAGCGCGGCGAACAACGTCTGCGTGGCCTTGGGCGTGCCGATGGTGTAGGCGGCGAAGTACGGGGCCGCGGCCAGCATCATGCTGACCGCCAGCATCTGCGTGCAGGCCAGCGCGGTGATCCAGATGAACGCCGAGTTGCCCTTGATCGCGGCGAACTGCTCGCGCCACCCGCCCCGGTCCGCCTCGGGAGCGCCCGTCATGGGGGCGCGGGCGGTGCCGAAGAACGAGCCGAGCATCGAGACCAGCAGGATGGCCGCGATCGTCGCCGCCATCAGCCGGTAGCTGCCGAGCGTGCCATCATCGCCCTGGCTGGTGACGATGGCCGGCGCCAGCACGCCGCTGATCGCGGTGGCCGCGCCGATGAAGATCATCCGCCACTGCAGCAGCGACGTGCGCTCGTGGTAGTCGTGCGTCATCTCGCCCGGCATCGCCTTGTACGGCACCTCGAACAGCGCGTACGCCGTCGCCGTGGCCAGGAAGCACGCCCCCACGTAGAGAGCGGCGGGCACTCCCGTCAGCGGCGGCCCGGCGAACACCAGGAAGAACGCGATCGGCAGCGTGCAGGCCCCCGCCAGCAGCCAGGGGCGCCGCGGGCCCCAGCGCGACCGGGTCCGGTCCGACCAGCGACCCACCAGGGGGTTGACGATCAGGTCCCAGACCTTGGGCACGGTCACGACCACCCCGGCCAGCCACGCGGGCACGGCCATGAAGTTGGTCATGTAGTAGAGCAGGAGCAGCCCGGGCACGGCATTGACCGTGGAGGTGCAGAAGGAGCCCACTCCGTAGCCGAGGCGCACGCTTCTCGGGACGGTGGACGCGGTCACCGCCGGTGCGATCATGCCCCATATTGAAGCCGAGCGAGAGCTTGTTCGGTAGGGCCCACTTTCGCGGGCCCCGCCGTCAGTCGCTCACGTCGGCGCACACCACGTGAGCGCCGATCTCGACCATCCGCTGCTCGCTGCGTGAGTCGGCCACCCTCGCCATGAGGATGGGCGCCCCGGAGGCGGCGAACTGCGGCAGCCGGGCTCGTGTCAGCCGGTGCAGGTCGCGTACGACGTCCTCGGCCGCCGACATGTGCACCTTCACGTGCAGCATGATCCCCGGTGCCCCCGAAGCCGTGCGGGCCTCGGAGATCCAGACATGGTGCACGAGCGGG
This sequence comes from Nonomuraea solani, assembly GCF_900108335.1. GTDB lineage: Bacteria > Actinomycetota > Actinomycetes > Streptosporangiales > Streptosporangiaceae > Nonomuraea > Nonomuraea solani. The sequence continues at coordinate 265,196 of NZ_FNVT01000008.1, read as the reverse complement.
AAGTCCATCAGCAGGTACGCGATCGCCTGGCGCAGCGCCGGCAGGATCGGATGTGTACATCTCCGGTAACCCGGATCCACCTGCTGCATGGGCCCCGACAGGTGCGGCCTGGGCGCGGGCACCCACGGCAGCGCGGGCGCGTCCGTGCTCGGCGGCGCCACCTGGGCCAGCGCGGCACCGCGCGACACGGTGGCCATGGCGCCCGTCGCGTAGGCGGCCGGCACCGCCCCGCTCATGACGGGCGTCGGCCCCGTGCGCGTCGAGGTGATGAAGCGCTGGAGATCGCCGATGGGCACGGCCGCGGCGGCTGGTCCGGCCGCGTCGATGACGATCTCCCGCACTCCGGTGACACGCTGGATGTCCAGGATGGTGTCGGCGTCACATGCCGATAGGGAATGACTGCCGCGGTGCCTGGCATAGGTGGCAGGACCGGTGTACCCGAGCAGAACCCGGTCACCGGCTTGGGTCGTCCCAAGGACGACGGAACGATCTGGTCGCACTGCCACCAGGACTCCACCGTCGGCGAGAGCGCCCAGCAGGCGATGTGGAGTGCCATGCTGGGCGAGCACGTCGGCAAGCGCAGGATTCCCGATGCTCATATGACGAACCATAGGTAGTCGGCCACGGCTTATCAGGCTAATGGCGAATAAATCTCCCGATCAAGACAAAGAAGCGTACGACCTGAATGAGTTTCGGCCCCGGTGGGTACGGCAGTCCCGTCTCACATCGTGGGTGTCTCGTGAACGCGTTCACAAGCGGTGGATAGACTCTGTGGGACCGCCGGGGGGGATCCGTGGACGTGTCCCCCTCAAGCCCGCCGTGCCCTAAGGATCCACACCAGTGAACAAGCCCGTCGTTCTGGTCGCAGAGGAGCTGTCCGAGGCTGGCCTCGCCGTACTCGGCGCTGATTTCGAGGTCCGCCACACCGACGGCGCCGACCGTTCTCAGCTTCTGCCCGCTCTCGCCGAGGTGGACGCGCTGATCGTGCGCTCCGCCACGCAGGTCGACGCCGAGGCCATCGCCGCGGCGCCCAAGCTGCGCGTGGTCGCCCGCGCCGGTGTCGGACTCGACAACGTCGACGTCGACGCGGCCACCAAGGCCGGCGTGATGGTCGTCAACGCGCCGACCTCCAACATCACCAGCGCCGCCGAGCAGACCGTCGCCCTCATCCTGGCCAGCGCGCGCAACACGGCCCAGGCCCACTCCGCGCTGAAGAACGGGGAGTGGAAGCGCTCCAAGTACACCGGTGTCGAGCTCGACGAGAAGGTCATCGGCATCCTCGGCCTGGGCAAGATCGGGCAGCTCGTGGCCCAGCGGCTGCTGCCGTTCGGCGTCGAGCTGATCGCGTACGACCCCTACCTGCCGCCGGCCCGGGCCGCGCAGATGGGCGTCAAGCTGCTCAGCCTCGAAGAGGTCCTCAAGCAGGCCGACTTCATCACCGTGCACCTGCCGAAGTCCAAGGAGACCCTCGGGCTCATCGGTGACCGGGAGCTGCACCAGGTCAAGCCGAGCGTCCGCATCATCAACGTGGCCCGCGGCGGCATCGTCGACGAGAGCGCGCTCTACTCGGCGATCAAGGAGGGCCGGGTCGCGGGAGCCGGCCTGGACGTGTTCGCCAAGGAGCCGTGCACCGACAGCCCGCTGTTCGAGCTGGACGAGGTCGTCGTCACGCCGCACCTGGGCGCCTCCACGCACGAGGCCCAGGAGAAGGCCGGCACGCAGGTCGCGCGGAGCGTGAAGCTGGCGCTGGCGGGCGAGTTCGTGCCGGACGCCGTCAACGTCCAGGGCGGCGTGGTGGCCGAGGACGTCAAGCCGGGCCTGCCGCTGGCCGAGAAGCTGGGCCGGGTGTTCACCGCGCTGGCCGGCGAGGTCGCCACCAAGCTCGACGTCGAGGTGCGCGGCGAGATCGCGGCCCAGGACGTGCGGGTCATCGAGCTGGCCGCGCTCAAGGGCGTGTTCTCCGACGTGGTCGAGGAGCAGGTCACCTACGTCAACGCGCCGCTGCTCGCCAAGGACCGCGGCATCTCCGTCGAGCTGGTGACCAGCGCCGACAGCCCCGACTGGCGCAACGTGGTCACCGTGCGCGGCGTGCTCGCCGACGGCCGCACCGTCTCGGTCTCGGGCACGCTGTCCGGGCCCCGCCAGATCACGAAGATCGTCGAGGTCAACGGCTACGAGATGGAGATCGAGCCGACGGCTCACCTCTGCTTCTTCACCTACACCGACCGTCCCGGCATCGTCGGCGTGGTCGGCCGTCTCCTCGGTGAGCACTCCATCAACATCGCCTCGATGCAGGTGGCCCGCGACACCAAGGGTGGCAAGGCGCTCATCGCGCTGACCGTCGACTCCGCGATCCCGGCCGAGGTGGTCGAGCAGATCGGCGGCGAGATCGGCGCCGAGAGCGGCCGCACCGTGGACCTGGAGGACTGACCCTCTTCGCGGTCAAGGGCCGTCACCTCCTGGTGGCGGCCCTTTCGCATGTCTCACGATGCGAGATGCTAGGACATCCAACGAGATTCCTCGGGTACTGTGACGGGTAATGCGCCAGGTTCTCGTACTCATTACCTGCCGCGGCGGGGCCTGTTAGGGCAGGTCGACGACTCGCCGCGGTGAGCGGCGTCGTGTCGGCCATCAAGTCCCTTCCGTCCGGTCCGTGACCCGGACCACGAGATCAGGCCCGGTCGGATTCGCGACCGGAGTCCGGCTTTTCAGCGAGATGCGCCCGCGAGATGAGATGAGTCACATGTACGAGATGTACGCCTTCAACCGTGCCGAGGACCAGCAGGACGAGGCCGCCGAGGCCGTCCAGACCGCGCTGGACCGCCGCGACAACGGCGGCGCCCCTCAGAACTCCAGCCGGTAGCCCTCAGAACTCCAGCCGGTAAAAAGCCGCCGACCGCTTCATCCCCGGCAGCGCCTTGACGATCCAGGCCGACATGCGGTGCGTCATCGACAGGTCCGCGAACCCGTCGATCTCGAACGCGCTCACCGCCGACACGCACCGCAGCCGCGGATGGATCGCCTCCAGCTCGGCCGGGCCCTCGACGCCCCAATGAACCGTGGCCCCGGCCTTCTGGACGGGCTTGTTGAGCTTCTGCAGGCGTAGCCCGGTCCGGCTCAGCGCGTCGAACACGAACTGGCCGCCGGGGAAGCGCTCCACGACGGCCCGCAGGAGCTCCGGCCCCTTGGCCGGGTCGAGGTAGTAGAGCAGGCCCTCGGCGATCACCAGCACGGGAGCGTCGTCGGGCACCCGCTCCAGCCAGTCGAGGTCCGTGGCCGACGAGCCGATCATGGCGTAGCCGGGCCGTCCGGGGAACAACCGCTCGCGCAGCTCGATGACCTCGGGATAGTCCAGGTCGTACCAGCGGATCGAGGGCGGCGGGTCCATCCGGAAGACGCGCGTGTCGAGGCCGCAGCCGGGCTGCAGCACGATCGCCTCGGGATGGCGGTCCAGGAACTCGCCGGCCCACCTGTCCATGAACCGGGCTCTGAGCGCGACGGCGTTCGCGCTGCCCGGGGTGATGCCCGTCTTCGTGAAGTCGTGATCGATCCGGCCGATCACCTCGGAGGCCATGCGGTCGCCGAGGATGGGGTGCGGGGATTTCGCGTCGAGTGCCTTGCCGTACAAGGTGGCGAGGAGTGTCGCCTTCTCTTCGGTGAGCGTGAGCCGCATGCCCTCCACGCTACGTCCGAGGACCGCGAGCGGCCCGCGACGGGGGCCGCTCGCGGTGTTCTCAGAGGGTGGCGGTGGGCATGTTCGGTGCGGGGGCCCGGCGCTTGTCGAGAATTTCGGCCCAGCGGCGGACACCCGAGGGGTCGGGGCGGACGGCGCCCACGAAGGCGCTCCTGCGCCATTCGGAGAGCCGTTCCTCCTTGACCACGTCACCGCTGCGTGGCGCGTGCACCATGTGCCCCGGCTTGGAGATCATCCCGACGTGACCCAGGTTGCTGAAGAAGGCCAGGTCGCCGGGTTTGAGGTCATTCCAGGCGATCTTCTTCGAGAACGCCCCGTACTGCTGGCGGGCGGTGCGCGGCAGGTCGATCCCCGCCGCCTCGTATGCCCTGAGCATGAGCCCCGAGCAGTCGTACCCGCTCTTGCTGGCGCCGCCCCAGACGTACGGCGTGCCGCGCTTGTCCATCGCGTAGGCGAGGGCGGTCTTCCACGCGGGGGTGGGGAGGTTCGCCACCCGGGCACGTTTGACGTCGTGTCCCGTCAGGGTGATGGTGGATTCGTCGGTGGCTGCCTGAGCGGCCGGGGTGGCCAGGATGAGCCCGGCGGCACCCGCCGCCAGGATTGTGGCGATGCGAGACAGAAGCCTGTCCTTCCATGCGGCCGACCGGGTTAGCTGACGGGCTCGGGCCTGGAAGTCGGCCCTACGGCGATGCCGATTCGCCCCATGGGGGGAGGTGGGTCCCCGGCTCCACGCAACGGCTGCGTGGATTAGGCCCGACGGACTCTAACGAAACGGTCAAAATGCCGCAAACCGCACAAAAGTAGACGTCCGACAAGTGAGATGATGTGTTCGTCAGTCGAGACGAGCCGGTAAGGTACCGCCCATGGAGTCGCGTAACATCCGCCTGGCCGTCATCCCTGGAGATGGCATTGGCACCGAGGTCGTAGCCGAAGGACTCAAGGTCCTGGAGGCGGTGGGCACGAAGATCGAGCCCACGCACTACGACCTGGGCGCCGCCCGTTACCACCGTACCGGGGAGACGCTGCCCGACGCGGTCCTCGACGAGCTGCGCGGCTACGACGCGATTCTGCTCGGCGCCATCGGCGACCCCAGCGTGCCGCCCGGCATCCTTGAGCGCGACCTGCTGCTCCGGCTCCGGTTCGAGTTCGACCACTACGTCAACCTGCGCCCGGTCAAGCTGTTCCCCGGCGTCGAGACCCCGCTGGCCGACACGCCGAACGAGAACATCGACATGATCGTCGTGCGTGAGGGCACCGAGGGCCTCTACGCGGGCACCGGTGGCGTCATGCGGCGCGGCACGCCGCACGAGATCGCCACGCAGGAGTCGCTCAACACCGCCCACGGCGTCGAGCGCGTGGTGCGTTACGCGTTCGAGAAGGCCAAGACGCGGCCGCGCAAGAAGCTGACCCTCGTCCACAAGACCAACGTCCTCACCTACGCCGGTGACCTGTGGCAGCGCACGGTCAACCGCGTGGCCGAGGAATACCCCGAGGTCACGACCGACTACAGCCACATCGACGCGGCCTCGATGTTCTTCGTCAGCCAGCCCGAGCGGTTCGACGTCGTCGTCACCGACAACCTGTTCGGCGACATCATCACCGACCTCGGCGCGGCCATCGCGGGCGGCATCGGCCTGGCCGCGAGCGGCAACATCAACCCCGAGCGCACCACGCCGAGCATGTTCGAGCCGGTCCACGGCAGTGCCCCCGACATCGCCGGCCAGGGCAAGGCCGACCCCACCGCGACGATCCTGTCCGTCGCCATGCTCCTCGACCACCTCGGCCTGCGCACCGAGGCGGCCAAGGTGGAGCAGGCGGTGGCCGACGACATCGTGGAGCGCCTGACCGGCTGGGCCAGCCGTACCACTCACGAGATCGGTGACGACATCACCGCGCGAGTATCCGGCTAGGGCCGCCTAGCTCCGAACGCGCCTGGCGGTCCGAAGAGGACTGCCAGGCGCTTTTTCGCGTCCAAAAGGGCTAATCACCCCATTGGCCGATTGCCATCCCATATAGCGAGACAATAGGAAGTACGGACTGCCCCCGGGGCACGACCGCGGACCACAGCGGGTCCGCCGACAATGGGCAGATTCCGGTAGATTTCGGTAGATCGCAGAGAGAAGGACCGCCGTCATGACCATCGCTCAGAAGCTCAGCTTCGACGTGCAGCTATCCGACCACGCTCGCACCGCGGCCGAGCGGGAGCAGGTGCTGGCGAACCCCGGCTTCGGGCAGTCCTTCACGGATCACATGATCTCGATCGACTACACCGAGGGCGAGGGCTGGCACGACGCCCGGCTCCTGCCCTACGGGCCGCTCTCGCTCGACCCGGCGACCTCGGTCTTCCACTACGCGCAGGAGCTGTTCGAGGGCCTCAAGGCCTACCGGCAGGCCGACGGCTCGATCGTGACGTTCCGCCCGTACGAGAACGCCGCCCGCTTCAACCGCTCGGCGCTGCGCATGGCCATGCCGGAACTGCCCGAGGCGACGTTCGTCGACTCGCTCGAACTCCTCGTCGAGACCGACAAGGACTGGGTGCCCACGACCGAGGGCCACAGCCTCTACCTGCGCCCCTTCATGATCGCCACCCAGGCGGGGCTGGGCGTCAACTACCCGTCGAAGACCTACAAGTACATGGTCATCGCCTCGCCGGCGGCCTCCTACTTCACCGGCGGCATCAAGCCGGTCTCCGTCTGGCTGTCCACCGAGTACACGCGGGCCGCCCCTGGCGGCACCGGCTTCGCCAAGTGCGGCGGCAACTACGCGGCGGCGTTCGTGGCGCAGCGCCAGGCCGTCGAGAACGGCTGCGACCAGGTGGTGTGGCTGGACGCGGGCGAGCACAAGTACGTCGAGGAGATGGGCGGGATGAACCTGTTCTTCGTCTTCGGCGACAAGCTCGTCACCCCCGCGCTGACCGGCACGCTGCTGCCCGGCATCACCAGGGAGTCGATCCTGGAGCTGGCCGGCGACCTGGGCCTGGAGACCGAGGAGCGGCTCGTCTCGGTCGAGGAGTGGCAGTCCGCGAGCGAGTCGGGCGAGCTGACGGAGGTGTTCGCGTGCGGCACGGCGGCGGTGGTGACGCCCGTGGGCACGGTCAAGGGCGCCGACCGCTCCTGGACCGTCGCCGACGGCACCCCCGGCCCCGTGACCATGCGGGTGCGCGAGGAGCTGGTCGGCATCCAGTACGGCGCCCGCCCCGACGCCCACAACTGGATCCACAAGATCGTCTGACCGGACTCCCCCGTGTGGCGGCAGCCGAGGAGGAATGCCGCCATACGGGCATTGGTTGCGTTTCGGGTAGGGTCTGCGCGATCAATGAGGTGAGAGTGGGCTGATGATGAAGCGGTTGCTGGCGGTCGCGCTGGCGTGCGTGGCGGTCGCCGTACTCGGGGTGCTGGCGTTCTCCGAGCCGGGCACGTCCTTGGAAGGGGTGAAACTGGCCCGCCAGACGGACGGCTCCATGGTGCTGGCCGACCGGGGGAGCGACGCTCCCGTGCTGGACGTCTACGAGGACTTCGACTGTCCCATCTGCAAGGACATGCACTCCAAGGTCGACGCCACGATCCAGAAGCTGGCCAGGGAGGGCAAGGTCAAGGTCGTCTTCCACACCGTGACGATCTTCCGCGACGAGCCCATGCGTTCCAACTCCGTCCGCGCCGCCGCGGCCGCCCGCTGTGTGCCGGAGGCGAACTGGCTGGCGTTCAGGGACGCGGTGTACGCGATGCAGCCCGCCCCGCACGGCTCGGCCTCCGGGTTCACCGTCGAGGAGCTGAGCGCGGCCGCCAGGAAGGCCGGAGCGGCGGTGGACGCGTGCGTGGCGTCGCAGTCGTACGCCAAGGCACACCTCGAAGAGACCGCCAAGATCCCCCTGGAGGGCACCCCGACCGTGCTGCTCGACGGGCAGATGCTCGGCAACGAGGCGTTCGACCCCGCGGCGCTGGAGCGCGCCATCACGGGAGGCGACGGAGTCGAGGTGTAACCCCGGTGTCGAGGCCAGGTGTCCCACAAGATGAGACCCGTGTGCCAGATGGTGATTCCATGTGGCACACTGAGTGGCATCATGTTTAACAGTCTGCTCATTATCGGCAGGCGCGCTGGCTGACAAAGGACACCGCCAGCGCGCAGACCTCTCACGTCCGTGAGGGGTCTTTTTGTTTTCCCGAACTGTTTCCCGAGGACCTTCATCCTTCTTCCAGAGAGAAGAGAATTCATGGCCGACGACCGCTTCCACGTATACGACACGACTCTGCGAGATGGCGCACAGCAAGAGGGACTCAACCTCACGGTCGCCGACAAGCTCGCCGTCGCGCGTCACCTGGACGGCCTGGGCGTCGGCTTCATCGAAGGGGGCTGGCCGGGCGCCAACCCCAAGGACACAGAGTTCTTCAGGCGGGCTCGAACAGAGCTCGACCTGAAGCACGCGCAACTAGCCGCGTTCGGCGCGACCCGCCGGGCCGGTGTGCAGGCAGCCGACGACCCTCTGGTAGCCGCTTTGCGCGAATCCGGCGCGCCGGTCGTGACCCTTGTCGCCAAGAGCCACGACCGGCACGTGGAGCTGGCCCTCCGCACGACTCTCCAGGAGAACCTCGCGATGATCCGCGACACGGTCTCTCATCTTCGTGCGGAGGGGCAGCGAGTCTTCCTCGATGCCGAGCACTTCTTCGACGGTTACAAGTCCAACCCAGCCTACGCGCTGGAGGTCCTGCGGACCGCCGCCGAGGCCGGGGCCGACGTCATCGCCCTGTGCGACACGAACGGCGGCATGCTCCCCGACGAGCTCGCCGAGATCGTCCAGGAGGCCGTACGCACCAGCGCCCGCGTCGGCATCCACTGCCACGACGACACGGGCTGCGCCGTGGCCAACACGCTGGCGGCGGTCAAGGCCGGGGCCACACACGTCCAGGGCTGCGCCAACGGCTACGGCGAGCGCTCGGGCAACGCCAACCTCTTCACGGTCGTGGCCAACCTGCAGCTCAAGCGGGGCTTCGACCTGGTGCCGACGGGGGCGCTGGCCGACATGACCCGCATCGCGCACGCGATCACCGAGGTCACCAACGTCACCCCCAACTCCCACGCGCCCTACGTCGGCACGTCCGCCTTCGCCCACAAGGCCGGCCTGCACGCCAGCGCCATCAAGGTCGACCCCAACCTCTACCAGCACATCGACCCGGCGCAGGTGGGCAACGACATGCGCATGCTGGTCTCCGACATGGCCGGCCGGGCCTCGGTGGAGCTCAAGGGCCGCGAGCTGGGCTACGAGCTGACCCCCGAGCACACCAAGACGCTGGTCGAGCGGGTCAAGGACCTGGAGGCCAGGGGCTACACGTTCGAGGCCGCCGACGCCTCCTTCGAACTGCTGCTGCGCGACACCGTCCAGGGCGAGCGCAAGCGTCACTTCGAGGTCGAGTCCTGGCGCGTCATCGTGGAGCGCACGAAGGGCGGCGAGCTGGTCAGCGAGGCCACGGTCAAGCTGCACGCCAAGGGCGAGCGCATCGTGGCCACGGGCGAGGGCAACGGCCCCGTCAACGCCCTCGACAAGGCCGTCCGCCAGGCCCTGGAGCAGCTCTATCCCGAGCTGGCCAACCTGGAGCTGGTCGACTACAAGGTCCGCATCCTCGAAGGCACGCACGGCACGGACGCCATCACCCGCGTCCTCATCACCTCCAGCGACGACACGGCCGAGTGGGCCACGGTCGGCGTGGCCGAGAACATCATCGACGCCTCGTGGCAGGCCCTGGAGCAGGCGGTGACCTACGGCCTGCTGAAGGCCGGGCGCGACTGCTCGTAGGTCGTGGCTTGGAACAGGCCTCGTAGCGGCTTAGAACAAGTCGGCCGGGAAGGACACGCCCTCCACCGTGACCTTCCCGCCCGAGCACGTCACCTTGGGCGAGTCCGTCCCCGGCACGATCACCGTCAGCAGCGACTTGGCGGCCGGCGACACGACGACGTTGGTGGCCTGCTTCGCCAGATACGTGGGCGACACCCAGCCCAGCTTCCCGCCCCGCTCCACCCGCTGGCCGCCGACCCGGTCGCACGACGAGAGCTGCAGCAGGGTGACCTTGAACTTGCCGTCGCCCAGCACCACCTTGCCGCCGCCGCTGGAGATCACCTTGAACGACGGGGCGAAGCGCCACACGTTCTCGATCTTCTTTCCGCCCGACGCCGTGTCCAGCACCGCCATCAGGTCCTCGCCATGGTTGACCAGCACCGACCTGGTCCTGCTCACGCCGTACGCCTTGTCGGTCACCTGGAACGACTGCCGGTCCTTGCCGTAGTCCGTCTTGACGAGCCGGCTGGCGGTCCTCGGCTTGAACCGCGCGCCCACGACCGTCGGCACGTTGTGCGCCTCCGGCGAGAGCGTCCAGTAGCGGTAGGAGCTCTTCTCGTAGGAGTGGAACCCGCCGTCCACCAGGATGTCCCGGCCCCGCGCGAAATAGGTCACGCCCAGGTGGTCCTCGTGGCCGTGGAACTTCATCCCGGGCCCGAACCTGATCGAGTAGTACGCCGCCGAGTCCGGCTTGTCCCACGCCGTGCGGCCGAACACATAACCGGCCCGGTATGCCTTGACCTCGTCCTTCGGCGTCCCGGCGTCCATCTTGGGCTCGGTGTCGGCGCTGCCGTCGCCGATGGGCACCATGTAGCCGTTGGGCATGGTCGCGTGGGCGATGAAGTCCTTGAGCGCCTCGGTCCTGGCGGCGATCTCGCCGGGCACCTTGCGGCCGCACGCCTTCATGTTGGTCATCGCGACCTGTAGCCGGCCGTACACGTAGACCGCGTACCTCGGGGCCTGCTCCATCAGCGCGCCCTGCGCGTCGACGTCGAGCTTGACGGTGCCGGTCAGGCGGCGGGAGGCCAGGCTCGCCCAGTCCTCGCGGCCGTACCTGCAGCCGATGCCCATGAGCGCGATGTCCTGGTCGATGCCGTGGTTGTGGCCCTTCTTGTACAGGCGCGCGTCCGACAGCAGCTTGGCGTGCACGGCCAGGCTGTCCTTCAGCCAGCCCGCGTTGACGTGCCGGCTCAGGCAGAGCAGCGGCTGCGTGCGCAGCGAGACCGGGTGGTCCTTCCAGACATAGGGCCGCGTGCCGCGGGCGCCGTACCTGTTGGCGGACACCCAGTCCTGGGCGATCTCCGTGGCGCGGTCCAGATAACGCTTCTCGCCGGTGTTCTCGTACTCGACGACGAGAGTGCCCATCCAGCGCAGCGACTGGAAGACGAACTCCCAAGACCTGTTCTTGTACGGGCTCGCGTTCCAGTTGATCTTCTTGCCCAGCTGGTACGCCGGCAGCCCCACCAGCGAGATCTCGCCCTTCATCACGTCCGAGGCCGTCGGCGTGCCGGGCAGCCAGTCACCCTGGCACTCCGCGGTCCTGGTGACCTTGTCGTTGTCGAGGGCGTGCGCTGCGGGGCTCACGGATGCGCCGAGTGCGAGCGTGAGGCATAGAGGTATCGCGAGCCGGCGCACGCCAGTTCCTTTCGGGACAAAAGTTGAAGGCGGGACATGCTTTCGGAATCTCGATCAACTGGTCAAGTTGAGTTCCCGATTCGTTAGCGGGCCGATGCGGCACCGGCGCCCCGGCTGGCCAGGGGCGTACCGCCGGGACATGCTGGAGTCCGTGAGAATCGACGACCTCGTCATCCCGGACACACCCGCCTGCCGTGGCGCGCTCGAAGTGGCGGCCCAGTACCACTCGCCGTCCCTGCTGAACCACTCCGTCCGCGCCTACCTGTGGGCGGCCGCGTACGCCCAGGTCAACGCCATCGACTTCGACGCCGAGCTGCTCTACGTGTCGTCGATGCTGCACGACATCGGGCTGGTCGCGGAGTTCGACAGCCACACGGTGCCGTACGAGGAGGCGGGCGGCCACGTGGCCTGGGCCTTCTGCGCCGGGGCCGGCTGGTCGCCGGAGCGGCGGCAGCGGGCCTGTGAGGTGGTCGTCCGCCACATGTGGGAGGAGGTGCCGCTGGAGGAGGACGCGGAGGGGCACCTGCTGGAGCTGTCCACCGGCATGGACATCTCGGGCCGCAGGACGGACGAGATCCCCGCCGGCCTGCGGCAGGAGGTGCTGGAGCGACACCCCCGGCTGGAGATCGCCAAAGAGTTCGCCACGTGCGTGTCGGAGCAGGGCGCGCGCAAGCCGGAGAGCTTCGCCGGCCGGTTCGTCCGCGGCGGCATCCTCGACCGCATCGCGGGCAATCCGCTCGACCGGCTCTGAACCGGTCCTCAAGCGCCGGGCGCGGCCACGGCGCCGGGTGGCAGGCGGCGGGACAGGCGGAGCAGGGCGAGCGCGGCCAGACCCACCAGGACGGCCAGCGTCACCCACAACATCGCCGGCGCCGCGCCGAGGATCGCGGAGAACCCGGCGGGCGCGACGACCGCCGCCACCGCCCAGGTCTGCTGGTAGATCGCCAGGTAGCGGCCCCGGAGCGCGGGCGGTGCGGCGGCGGCCGCGAGGGCCCAGCCGGGCGTGGTGTGCGTCAGCTCGCCGAGGGTGAGGACGAGCGTGGCCACCAGCAGCCCGGCGACGCGGGCGGGCCCGGCGGGAAGCAGCGCCGTGGCGGCGTACGCGGCGCAGGCCAGCATCATGATCAGGCCGCTGAGCGCCATGGCGTGCGTACGGCGTGAGTGACGCTGCCACCGCCGCACCGGGAGCTGGCCCGCCGCCACGAGGACCGTGTTGATCGCGTACAGGACGCCCAGGAGCGCGGGCGAGACACCGAGCACCGTGACCGCGTACACCGGCATGGCGACCGGCAGGATCACGTGGATCAGCGTGTACGCCTGCTCCGCCACCACCAGGCCGACGAAGGGCCGGTCGGCGAACACCTCCCGGTAGCCTCCAGGCCGCCCGGGCGGAGCGGCCGGTGCCCGCCGGCCCGACAGCACCAGGCACGCGGTCGCCACGGCGAAGCTGGCCGCGTTCACCAGCGCGATGATCGCGAACCCCGTGGCGCCGGCGATGGATACCACCCCGGCCGACAGCAGGCCGCCCAGGCCGAAGGCGGCGTTCCTGGCGGTCGCGATCAGCGTGTACAGCCGGTCCCTGGCCGCGCCCTCCGCCAGGACGGAGATATAGCTGCCCGAGGCCGGGTAGTAGGCGCGGTCCCCGACGGCGACCACCGCGGCGACCGCGATCAGGGACACGAACCCGTCCACGAGGGGATAGGCGGCGAACGCCACCGCCCGCAGCACGTACGTGGCCATCAGGACACGGCGCGCGTCGAACCTGTCGATGAGGATCCCGGCCACCGGGTTGGCGGCCAGCCCCACGACCGCCGCCACGGTGACCCCCAGCCCGACGGTCGTCATGGGCAGGCCGGTCACCTCGTGGATGAACAGCAGGGTCAGGGGCAGGTAGAGCCCGTTGCCGAGCGCGTCGACGAACATCCCGACCAGAAAGGGACGCGCGCCCACCACGCGAGTGGTGGAGGTGGAGACCATCCGACCAGTGTCGTCAGGTGCCCCCGCCGCCAGATCGGCCGATGGTCGCAGGGCGAGATCGGCCCATGGTCCTAGGGCTACGCCTTGGGAGCGGCCGATTCGGCGACCTCGAAGGACCACACCTCGGAGCCCGTGGCCGCCGGTCCCTGGCCGTGCCCGTGACCCTGCGCGCCCTGGGCGGCCTGCGCGTGCCCGCGCTGGAAGGCCTGCCCCTGCTGCCACGTCTGGAAGTCCTCCTCGCTGCGCCAGCGGGTGTAGACGAGGTAGCGATCCGTGCCCTCGACCGGCCGCAGCAGCTCGAACCACTCGAACCCGTCGGCCGACTCCACCATCCCCGCCCGGTTGGCGAAGCGCCGTTCGAGCTCCTCGCGCATCTCGGCGGGCACGCTCAGGACGTTGATCTTCACGACGGACAACGGAGACCCCTCTCGTGTGGAAAGTGCGGGCTCCAGGCTAACGCGGCCACCGCCCGCCCCCCAGGTGCCGTCCACGCCACGCGAGAAATTGGGCGGACCCTTCCGGCGGCGGCGATAGCCTTGGCGGGTGCGTATTGCGAGGTTCTCCACAGGCGAAGGCGTCACGTTCGGCGTGGTCGAGGGCGGTCCCGGTGAGGAGTTCATCTCCGCGATCTCCGGCCACCCGTTCGGACAGGTCCAGTTCACCGGCGAACGTTTCCCGCTGTCCCAGGTGAAGCTGCTGGCCCCGATGCTGCCGAGCAAGGTCGTCGCCATCGGCAGAAACTACGCCGAGCACGCGGCCGAGCTGGGCAACGAGGTGCCCGACGAGCCGCTCATCTTCATGAAGCCGTCCACGACGGTGATCGGCCACGGCGAGCACATCGCCTATCCCACATCGCTGTCCGACCGCGTCGACTACGAGGGCGAGCTGGCCGTGGTGATCGGCAGGCTCTGCCGGGAGGTGCCGGTCGAGCGGGTCAAGGACGTCATCTTCGGCTACACCTGCGCCAACGACGTCACCGCCCGCGACCTGCAGAAGAAGGACGTGCAGTTCACCCGCGCCAAGGGGTTCGACACGTTCTGCCCGCTGGGGCCGTGGATCCAGACCGACCTCGACGCGAGCGATCTGGCGCTGACGACCACGGTCAACGGCGAGATCCGGCAGAGCGGACGCACGAGCCAGCTCGTCAACGACATCCCCGCGCTGGTGGCCTATGTCAGCGCGGTCATGACGCTGATCCCCGGCGATGTCATCCTGACCGGCACCCCGGCGGGCGTCGGCCCGCTCGAGATCGGTGACGAGGTCAGCGTCGGCATCGAAGGCATCGGCACACTCACGAACAAGGTGGTCTCCCGTGACTGACGTACGGGTGCGGTTCGCCCCGTCACCAACCGGCATGTTCCACGTGGGCAGCGCCCGCGCCGCGCTGTTCAACTGGGCGGTCGCCGAACGGTCCGAGGGGCGGTTCATCCTGCGCATCGAGGACACCGATGCCACCCGCAACCGGCCCGAGTGGACCGAGGGCATCATCTCGGCGCTCGACTGGATCGGCATCAACGGCACCAACCCGGTGTTCGAGGGCCCCTACTTCCAGTCGGCCTACGAGCCGCAGCACCGCGAGGCGGTGGCCAAGCTGCTGGCCGACGGCCTGGCCTACTACTGCGACTGCACCCGCGAGCAGGTCCAGGAGCGCACCGGCTCCAAGGAGAAGGGCTACGACGGCCACTGCCGCGAGCGCGGGCTCACCGCGGGCGCGGTCCGCTTCCGCACGCCCGACGACGGCGCCACGGTGGTCAACGACCTGGTGCGCGGCAAGGTGGAGTTCCCGAACAACGCGCAGGAAGACTTCGTGATCGCGCGCAGCGACGGGTCTCCCCTCTACGTGCTGGCCAACGCCGTCGACGACATCACGCAGGGCATCACGCACGTGGCGCGCGGGGAGGAGCACCTGCCCAACGCCGCCCGCCAGGAGCTGCTCTGGCCCGCGCTGGGCGCGACCCCGCCGGTCTGGGCGCACCTGCCGGTGATCGTCAACGAGCAGCGCAAGAAGCTGTCCAAGCGGCGCGACAAGGTGGCGCTGGAGGACTACCGCGCGGAGGGCTACCTTCCCGAGGCCATCGTCAACTACCTCATGCTGCTCGGCTGGGGCCCCGGCGAGGACCGCGAGATCCTGCCGTGGTCGGAGATGGTGCAGCTCTTCCGGTTCGAGGACGTCAACCCGTCCAACGCCTTCTTCGACGAGAAGAAGCTGCGGGCCTTCAACGGCGAATACATCCGGGCGCTGCCGCTGGAGACGTTCGAGGAGCGCTGCGCGCCCTACCTCGACGACTCCTGGGACCGCGAGCTGTTCAGCAAGGTCGCCGAGCTGGCCCAGACCCGCATCTCGGTGCTGTCGGAGATCCGGCAGAACGTCGACTTCCTCTTCCTCGAAGAGCCGGTCTTCGACCAGGCGTCCTGGGACAAGGCGATGAAGAACGCGCCCGAGGAGATCCTGACCGGCTTCCTGGAGCGCGTCGAGTCCGTCAACTGGGACCCCGAGTCGCTCAAGCAGGCTCTGGAGGAGGTCGGCACGGCCCACGGGCTCAAGCTCGGCAAGGCCCAGGCTCCGGTCCGCGTGGCGATCACCGGCCGGACGGTGGGCCTTCCGCTGTTCGAGTCGATCGAGGTGCTGGGCCGCGAGCGGGCTCAAGACCGCCTGCGCGCCGCACTGTCACGCCTGCGAGGCTGACGGCCGCCCCGGCGGCCATCGACAGCCACACCCCGGTCAGGCCGAGCCACGCGCTCAGCACGTACGCGAGGGGCAGTTGCACCGCGAAACCCGCCAGCGTGGCGGCGAGCAGGCGACTGCCCCTTCCGCTCGCCTGGAGCACCCCGCCGGCGGCGATCAGCCCGCCGAAGGGCACCAGGTAGAGCGTCATCCACCGCAGGAACTCCACGGCCACGGCCGGATCGCCGGTGAACAGCCCGGCGACCGGCGCGGCCACCACGTTGAGCACGATCGCGACCGCCGCGCCCGACCCGAGTCCGAGCAGCAGCGGCGACCCGGTGGCCTCGGCCCGGGCGGTACGGATCATCGCGGCCTGCCGTAGCGCGTAGAACGCCATCACCCCGGCCAGCATGATCTTCTGCCCGATCCCGTAGCCGGCCACCGCCGCCGTGCCGTACCCGGCCACGATCTCGACCAGCGCCATCCCCACCAGGGCACGAGCCAGGAAATCTCCGGATATCGGCAGCCCGGCCCTGACCACCTCACCGGTCACCAGGCGCCGGCCCGCCGGGGGCTCCTGGCCGCCCAGCCCGGTCACGGACCGCAGGGCGATCGCGAGCGTGATCGCCCGCGCGACCACCGTGGCCACCGCCGCCCCCTGCACGCCCATGTCGAGTCCGTAGATGAACACCGGGTCCAGCACGATCACCAGCCCGTTGCAGAGGAGCGCGTGGCGCATGGGCGACCTCGTGTCCCCCCGTCCTTTCAGGATCCCGTCCACGACGGTCTGGGCGAAGTAGACGGGCAGCCCGCCCAGCGAGACCAGCAGGAACCCGGCCGTCAGCGCGGGCGCGTCGGTGAACAGCGCCGCCAGCGGCTCACGCAGCAGCACCCCCGGCACGGCGATGGCGGCGGAGAGACCGAGCCACAGCAGCCGGCCCGTCCTGATCACAGGCCCCAGCGGCTCTCGCCCGTCGCGCCGCCCGACCAGCACGGTGACGCCCGTCGGCACGGCCAGGAACAGCCCGTACGCCAGGTATTCGACCGTCGTGCCCACCGTGACCGCCGCGATCGCCGCCTCGCCGAGGCCGGAGACCCAGAGCAGGTCGATCACGCCCACCGCGACCACGGCGGTGAGCAACTCCACGTAGATGGGCAGGGCCAGCCGGATCATGACAATACCTCGTTTCGATATATATCGTTTAGAGGTATAGCGTTACGATGCACCCCATGGCAAGCGGCGGTGACCTGACCCTCACCATCCTGGGATTCCTCAACGAGAGCCCGATGCACGGCTACGAGCTCAAGTCCCGCCTCGCCGCCCTGACCGGCCACCTGCGCCCGGTCAGCGACGGCGCGCTCTACCCGGCGATCTCCAGGCTGGAGGCGAAGGGCCTGCTCGAACGGCACGAGGAGGAGGGGGCGGCGGCCGCGCGCAGGCAGGTGCTGACGATCACCGCCGGCGGTCGCGAGGAGCTGCTACGCCGCCTGCGCGACCCGGCCGACCTCGACATCAGCGACCAGGCCCGGTTCTTCGCGCTCCTGGCGTTCCTGTCGGCGCTGCCCGACCCGGCCGACCAGGCGGCGGTGCTCGGTCGCAGGCTGGCCTTCCTGGAGGCGCCCGCGAGCTTCTTCCACGAGGGCGGCCGGCCGGTGCGGATCAAGGACGAGCCCGACCCGTACCGGCGCGGCATGCTCGTGGTCGCCCGGGCGTCGAGCCGGGCCGAGAAAGAATGGCTCCACCAGAGAATCGAGGAACTGAACGTCCCGCGATAGTCCACGTTCGCGCAGTGGGCCACCGAGCAGGCTGGAGACTTCAGATGAGGCCGCGCCGGGCGAGCAGCGGCTGGATGCTCGCCTCACGCCCCCGGAAGTTGCGGAAGGCGGTCAGCGGGTCGAGGCTGCCGCCGAGCGAGAGCAGCTCCCGCCGGAAGTGGTCACCGTTCGCCCTGGTGAGCCCGCCGTTCTCCTTGAACCACTCCACGCTCTCCGCGTCGAGCACCTCGCTCCAGATGTAGGAGTAGTAGCCGGCGCTGTAGCCGCCCGCGAAGATGTGCTGGAAGTAGTTGGTCCGGTAACGCGGCCTGACCGGCGGGAAGGCGATCTGGGCGGCCTCCAGCGCGGTGGCCTCGAACGCCTCGGGGTCGCTCACCGTCTCCCCGGGCGCCAGCTTGTGCCAGGACCAGTCGAGCAGCGTCGCGGCCAGATATTCGACGGTCTTGAAGCCCTGGTTGAACTTCTCGGCCGCCTGCAGCTTCTCCACCAGCTCGGCCGGCATCGGCTCGCCGGTCTCGTGGTGCTTGGCGTAGTTGGCCAGCACCTCGGGCCAGGTCACCCACATCTCGTTGACCTGCGACGGGTATTCGACGAAGTCACGCGGCACGCTGGTGCCGGACACGCGCGGGTAGCGCACCTGCGAGAACAGCCCGTGCAGCGCGTGGCCGAACTCGTGGAAGGCCGTGTTCACCTCGTCGTACGTCAGCAGCGTCGGCCCCGAGGCGGGCTTGGTGACGTTGAGGTTGTTCATCACGACCGGCCGCAGCGCGAACAGGAACGACTGGTCGACCAGGTTGTTCATCCACGCGCCGCCGCGCTTGCCCGCCCTGGCGTAGGGGTCGAGCACGAACAGCCCGAGCCGGGTCTCGTCCTCGTTGAACACCTCGAACACGGTCACGTCAGGGTGATATCCACCCAGATCGGGCCGCTCGGCGAAGGTGACGCCGTACAGCTTGGTGGCCGCGAAGAACACGCCGTCGCGGAAGACCCGGTTCAGCTCGAAGTACGGCCGCATCGCCGCGCCGTCGAAGTCGTAGCGGGCCTGCCGCACCTTCTCCGAGTAGTACGACCAGTCCCACGGCTCGATCGCGAACCCGGCCTGCTCGGCGAGCGCCTCGGCCTCCTTCTTCGCGTTGCGCACGGCGGGGCCGACGAGCTGGCCGAGCATCTCCTCGACCGCCTCGACGCTCTTGGCCGTCTGGTCGGCCACCGAGTAGGCGGCGTGGCTGGGGAACCCGAGCAGCGCCGCCCGCTCGGCCCGCAGCGCCGCCATCCTGGCCGCGCGCTCGAAGTTGCCCGGCGCCCGGCCCACGCTCAGCTCGTAGAGGCGGCGGCGTACGTCGCGGTCCGTGAGCTGCGCCAAGGCCGGCTGGGCGGTGTAGTTGAGCAGCGGCAGGACGTATGTGCCGTCGTCCTGGCGCAGCGAGTCGACCCTGGCCGCGTCGAGGCCGTCGAGCTCCTTCGGGTCGTGCACCACCAGCGCCGACTCGGTGGACGCCTTCAGCAGGCTCTGCGCGAACTCCGTCGAGAGCTTCGACAGCTCCTCGTTGAGCGCGCGCAGCCGGTCCTGCTCCGGCTCCGACAGGTCGGCGCCCGCCCTGATGAAGTCGTCCCGGTACTTCTCCAGCAGCCAGGACTCCTCGGGGCCCTCCGCGGTGACCTGCTTGATCCGGGCCCACAGCGCCCGGTTGAGCCGGATCGCGTCGTTGTGCCTGGTGAGCTGGGGAGAGATCTGTTTCTCGATCTCCATGACGCCGTCGCTCGAATTGGACGAGGCGATGCTGAAGAAGACCGTGGCCGTGCGGTCGAGGACCCGCCCCGACCGCTCGAGTCCGGCGATCGTGTTGTCGAACGTCGGCGGCTCGGTGCTGTTCGCGATCGCGTCGACCTCGGCCAGTTGCACGGCCATGCCGCGCTCGAACGCGGGCAGGTAGTGCTCCTCGCGGACGTCGGCGAAAGGCGGCAGCTCGTATGGCAGCTCGCTAGGGGCGAAGAACGGATTCTCGGCCAACGGTTGGGCTCCTCCACGTGGTGTTTTGTCCTCTTCAGCTTGGCACGGCCGGACGCCTGCCGGGGGTGGTGGAGGACCGGTTCGGCAATCGTTTTGGTCTTAGCCCCCGAGCTGGGCTATTCTTTCGGACGTCGCCAAGCGCACTCCGCGAAGGAGTCCAGGGCGGTGGGGTATGGTGTAATTGGCAGCACGACTGATTCTGGTTCAGTTAGTCTAGGTTCGAGTCCTGGTACCCCAGCATTGAGCGGATATCTCCCCCGGAGATGTCCGTTTTTTCATTTCGCCAGCCGGTGCAGAATTTCCGTGATCCGCGCATAGGCCTTGGCCGTCGGCGCGTGCGACGCCTCCACCGTGAAGACCCTGAACTTGTTGCCCGGCGTGGCCGCGTCCGCCTCCCTGATCATCCGGTCCTGCAGCGCGATCGGGAGCACCATGTCGCGCGAATGCCTGATGTACACCCGCGGCACCCGCCCCCACGCCTGCGCGCGCCCCCGGGCGTCGGCGCTCGACACCTGCAGGCTCTCGTCCGGCAGCAGCGAGTTCAGCATGGCGAGCAGCTCTCCGTCGGTCCCGTCGGCCATGTACGCCGCCTTGGCCGCCTTGAGGAACTTCTCGTCGTTCGTCCGCCAGTTGACCCGGATCGCCTTGAGCACCCGGGGGTCGCCGACCAGGCCCGACACGATGCTGGTCGCCAGGCTCGCCTTCCCCTCCGGGGTCTCCAGGTACGCGGCCGGCGAACTCAGCTTCGTACAGCAGTAGGCGGCGTCGTAGACCAGCAGATCGACCAGATCAGGCACGGCGTCGGCCACCTTCGTGATCGTCGATCCGCCCAGACTGCCGCCCACCAGGATCACCGGGCCGTGCTCGGCCGCGCGGCGCACGGCCTTCTCGGTGGCCTCGACATAGTCGTCCAGCGTCACGCCGGACACGGGGGAGGGGATCGTGGCCAGCTTCGCCAGGTCCTGCGGCGCCTGGTAGGCGCGGTGGAACTGCTCCTCGGGCCCGTGCCCCGGCAGGCCCACGCCCAGGGCGCGGTGGCCGCGCAACGTCAGCTCCGGATCGGCCGTGGCCACCCCGTTCGAGCCGGTCACGAAGAGGAAGGTGGTCACCTCCTTCCGCTTGGCGGCGAACGAGGTGGTGGCGGCCCCGGCGCCTGCGACGGCGGCGAGCTGGAAGGCGGTTCTGCGGGTCGGTTCGTTCATGCCTCGATGTTCGCCGAGGTCACGAAGGCGGCACATCGCCCGCCCGGCTGGAGATCCGGTCGATGGCGGGCATCCACCGATCGGTTGATGTCCGTGCCAGGCTTGGCTTCATGAGCTGGATCGACGGCCGCGAGCGCTGGGTCTTCGCGGCGTACGCGTACGGGCTGCTCGCGATCTCCTCGACGGCGGCCACGATCACCGGCACCCCGGCCTCCACCGGCCCGGCCGCGCCCCAGCCGGATGTGCCCAGCCCGGACCTGTCCTGGTCGGACATGTCATGGCCGGACGTGCCGTGGCCCGCGCTCGCCCTGGCCGCCGCCCTCTGGCTGGCGCCCGTCCCATGGCTGTACCCGCGCCGCGACACGCGCCGGGCGCTCGTCATCGGCCACTACCTGGCCCTGCTGGCCCTCGCCACGGCGCTGGCCGTTCAGAGCACCGCCTTCGTGGTGTTCGCCTCGGTCGGCTACCCGCTGGCCATCGCCATGCTCCCGGCCCGGCTGGTCATGGCCGGCGTGACCCTCACCGCCGTCGCCAGTGTGGCCTCCCAGGCGGGCCCGGGAGCCCAGGCCACCCTGTTCAGCGTGATCGCCGGCGTCGCCGGCCCCCTGGTCCTGGCCGGCTGGTACGTCGCCGCCGAACACGACAAACGCCGCCGCCTGGTCGAACGACTGCGCGCCGCCATGGACGAGAACGCCGACCTGCACGCCAGACTCCTCGACCAGGCCAGGAACGCCGGCGTCCAGGACGAACGACACCGCATGGCCGGCGAGATCCACGACACGCTGGCCCAGGACCTGGTCGCCCTGATCGGCCAACTCGACGCCGCCACCCGCACGGCCCAGCACGATGCCCAGCACGATGCCCAACGCGATGCCCAACGTGATCCCCGGAACGAACCTCTTCGGCTCCATCTCGACCGGGCGGCCGAGCTGGCCCGTCGTGGGCTGTCCGAGGTCCGCAGGTCGGTGCACGCGCTGCGCCCCGAACCCCTGGAGGACGCGCGGCTGCCGGAGGCGCTCGGCCGGATGGCCCGCTCCTGGGCCGACGCCGCGGGCGTGGACCTCCGGGTCGAGATCACCGGCACGCCCGTCGCACTGTCGGCCGACGTGGAGACCGCCCTGTTCCGGGTCGCCCAAGAGGCCCTGGCCAACGTCGCCAAACACGCCAGAGCCACCAGGACGGCCCTGACTCTCTCGTACACGGACGAAACCATCCTCCTCGACGTCCGAGACGACGGAACCGGTTTCGCCCCGCAGAAGCCCGCTGACGGCTTCGGGCTGGACGGCATGCGGCAACGGGTACGCGGCCTCGGCGGCACCCTGGACATCGAGTCGGCCCCCGGCCACGGCACGGCCATCGCCGCGGCCGTACCCGCGGTCCCGGCGGACGGCGGCGATCATGAGAGGCTGTGACCACGCCGACAGGGAGGGACCGATGCGGCTCCTGATCGCCGACGATCACCCGATCGTGCGCGACGGCCTGCGCGCGGCCCTCAGCGGCGAGCCCGGCCTGGAGGTCGTCGGCGAGGCGGCCGACGGGGAGGAGGCCGTGCGCCTGGCCGCCGAGCTCCGGCCCGACGTCATCCTCATGGACCTGCGCATGCCCGGCCTCGACGGGATGAGCGCCATCCGCCGCCTGCGCGGCACCGGGCCCCGGGTGCTGGTGCTGACCACGTTCGACACCGACGTCCTGCCCGCGCTGGAGGCGGGCGCCAGCGGCTACCTGCTGAAGGACGCCCCGGCGGAGGAACTGATCCGCGCCGTCCACGCCACCCACCGGGGCGAGACCGTCCTCGCCCCCGCCGTCGCCGGCCGCCTGGCCGAACACCTGCGCAGGCCCGCCAGAGGGCGGCTGAGCAAGCGCGAGCTGGAGGTGCTGCGCCTGGTGGCGGGGGGAGCGACCAACAGGCAGGCGGCGGCCGAGCTGTTCATCAGCGAGGCCAGCGTCAAGACGCACCTGCTGCACATCTACGCCAAACTCGACGTCCGCGACCGCGCCGCCGCCGTCGGCGAGGCCTACCGCCGCGGCCTCCTCGCCGAATGACCCCGCCCTGTGCTGATCTGGGCCATCGGGTAGAGTCCGGCCCCACTCATGGCTGAATTTCGTATTCGCGCGGGCACCTTCCCGCGCTTCCTCGCCCCGTTCATCGCCCCGCTCGTCCTGTTCTTCGCCGTCTGCCTCCTGCTCGGCGCGATCTTCACCGGCAGCACCCCGGGCGGCATCGCCGTCGGCGCGCTCGCGACCGCGGCCCTCGTCGCCGTGCTCGCCGCCAAATACCGCCGTCTGACCACCGGCACCGTCGCCCGCTTCTCCGCCGACGGCGTCGAGCTGACCGACTCGCACGGCTTCCGCGTCAATCTCCGCTGGCCCGACATCACCAGGATCGACGTCGTGGACACCCAGCTCGCCAATCCCCGCCGCGTCGGCCGTCCCGGCGGGGCGCGGGCGGGAGTGCGGCCGCTCCGCTCCGCCGGCCTCATCGGCTGGGGCGAGCGCGTCGTGCCGCCCAGGATTCCCGGCTGGATGCGGGAGCGCCTGTCCCGCGTCCCCGTCGACCCCGCCTCGGGGAGGCCGGAGGTGTCGATCCCGCTCGGGGAGTTCGATCCGCTGTGGGAACGCGGCCCGATGGGCGACTGGGTACGCCGCCACAGGCCCGATCTGATGGGCTGATAAGCGGTTTGGTGTGGTCTTCCGGGTGCGGTAGAGTTACCTGCGTTGCCGGGGAGGCCCGGCAAAACAGCTTGTGGACAGGGTCCCGTCGTCTAGTGGCCCAGGACGCCGCCCTCTCAAGGCGGTAGCGCCGGTTCGAATCCGGTCGGGACTACCACTGCCACAAGCTCGCGAAGGTCCCGTCGTCTAGTGGCCCAGGACGCCGCCCTCTCAAGGCGGTAGCGCCGGTTCGAATCCGGTCGGGACTACGTCTTCACCCATCGCTCCGGAGCTCACCGCCCGGAGCGTTTCGCTTTTCCGCCCCGAAACACGGCCCACGTAGCGCACGTAACGGCGCCCGGCCGGTGAACCGGAGGAGCGTTTCCCTGGACGGGGCCCGGCCCCGGTCGGCGGGTGGGGCCGGCCGCCTGTGAACGTAAAAGAGCGAAAGCCCGGCACCGTAGCGAAAAGAGAAGCCCCCGCCGAGCAGCGGCGGGGGCTTCCGTGGAGTCAGGCCGATCCGGCCGAACGGGCCTTGAACAGCGCCCGGCGGGCCGTCTTCGCGATCTGCTTGTCCGGGTGGACCTGCGAGATCAGATCCAGCAGCTCCTCCACATGCGCGTGCGGGATCTTCCAGATCACTTCCAGCAGGCTGTTCACCATGTCCGGCCCGATGTCGCGCAGGCTGCTCACGAACTCCGAACGCCCCAGCCCCGCCGAGATCGTCCACATGTCCAGGATCAGCCAGTGCGTGTCGTCCTGCGTGGGCTCCGGCGCGCCCTCGATGCCGAGCTGGCTCAGATGCGTGGCCGCGTACGGCCGCAGCGACGGCTGTTTGAGCGCCGCCTGCCAGGCCGGCGTGGCGGCGTCGCCCAGCGTGCCGACCACGCTCGCCGCCTGCACCCTGATCAGCGCGTCGCTCTCGTCTTCGGCCGCCGCCTCCAGCAGCTCCTCGGCCGCCTTGGCGGGCTCGCGGAGTCGCATCCAGGCCGCGAACTCCGCGTCGGCCTCCTCCTCGGGCAGCTCGGCGCTCAGCGCCAGCAGCTCGTGAGCGCTCATGGATTCGATCGCGGGCCTGGCGTCCACCTCGATGTCGGCGTCGTCGACCAGGTGGACGACGCCCTCGGTGCCGAGCGGCGTGAGGCTCAGGGTGCGGCCCTGGACCTCGACCATGCCGTAGCCGATCAGCCAGTCGATCGCGGGCGCCAGCGGGTCGCCCGCCGCCTCCCACGCGTCGCCGCCCAGCTCGTCGAGGTCGGCGGCCGCCTCGGACAGCTCCCGCGCCAGCTCGTCGAGATCGCGCGAGCCGCCCGCCAGCAGCAGCCGGACCAGCAGGCCCCGCGTCAGGCCCGCCAGGGCCATCGTGAGGTCCTCGTCGTCCAGCTCCGGGTCGCCGTAGTCGACCGAGTGCAGCCCGAGCATCCAGGCGTCGAGCACGTCCTCGTCGTCGTCGAACGGCCACTCCGCCGTGTCGTCCTGGACCGCCACCGTGCTGCCGTCGCCCGGTTCGAGGAACTCCAGGTCGACGGCCAGGTTCCAGATGTTCCACAACTGGGGTACGGCCTCGGCGATGGGACCGTCGGTCTCCGGCCTGGGCAGCCCGGTCGCGGTCAGCGCCTCCTCGACCTCGGCGTCGGTGAGCAGTGTGTCCTCGCCCACCCGCCGGCCCGAGCCCACCCACACGGCCAGGTCGCGCGCCTTGGCGATGAGCGGCACCTCGCGGGCGGCCGTGGCCAGCTCGGTGTCCGGCCGCAGCCGGATCGTGTCGAGCTCGGCCAGCTCGTCGGCGAACTGTTCGAAGTCGCCCAGGTCGCCGGTCTCATCCTCCTCGTCGTCGCCCTCGGAATCTTCGAGGAGTTCCTCCATGAGGTCGACGAACTCGTCCTCGACGTCGTCGAGTTCGGCCTGCAGATCGGCGAGGGAGTCGGAGCCCTGCGCCAGCCTGCCCGTCTGGGAGAGGAACGTCAGGTACGCGTCCACGGCCGGGAGCATCCCGTCCGCGGCGGCGTCGGGATCCTCCACGACCTTGGGCATGCGGTCGAGCAGCAGGTTGCGCAGGTCGGCACGCTTCCACGTGCCGAGATCCTGCGAGAAGGCGAGACGGTGCCACAGTGCGGCGGGCCCCACGAGCTCGGGGTCACTTCCGGGCGCGTTCGAACGCGCCCACAGGATGAACTCTTCGAGCAGGGGTCGCAGCTCAGTGGCGGCTACCTCGATGCGATCTGTCACGCACTCAGGCTAGTGCGCCGACGCGGCACTCGGCTCCCCAAATACATCCTTTTGCTGATCATGACGTGCGACGCATCGCCTCCGTGATGCGTTCCGCGGCCGCCATCACGGGTACGGCGTGGAGCCGCCCGGGGGCCCGCGTCAGCCGTTCGATGGGCCCGGAGACGGACACGGCCGCGATCACCTTGCCACCACTGCCCCTTATCGGCGCGGAGACGCTGGCCACCCCCTGCTCGCGTTCGCCCACGCTGTGCGCCCAGCCCCGGCGCCGCACCGACGCCAGGGTGGCGGCGGTGAACTTGGCGCCGCGCAACCCGCGGTGCAGCCGGTCGGGCTCCTCCCACGCCAGCAGGATCTGCGCCGCGGACCCCGCCGTCATCGGCAGCGCCGAACCGACGGGCACCGTGTCGCGCAAGCCGCTCGCCCGCTCCGCCGCCGCCACACAGACGCGCTCGTCGCCCTGGCGGCGGTAGAGTTGCGCACTCTCCCCGGTCAGGTCCCTCAACTGCATCAGGACGGGCGAGGCCACCGCCAGCAGCCGGTCCTCGCCGGCCGCGGTGGACAACTCGGACAGCCGTGGGCCCAAGACGAACCTGCCCTGTGTGTCGCGACTCACGATGCGGTGGTGCTCGAGAGCGACGGCAAGCCGGTGGGCAGTGGGTCGGGCCAGGCCGGTGGCCTGAACGAGCTGCGCCAGTGAAGCGGGTCCCGCTTCCAGCGCATTGAGTACCAGAACTGCCTTGTCCAGTACTCCGACTCCGCTAGAGTTGTCCATACACCGATACTGCAGTCTCGACATATGAGAAAGCAAGTCGGAGGAATCTCAAGGAGGAGATCATGGGCCGCACACTGGCCGAGAAGGTCTGGGAGCAACACGTAGTCCGGCGCGCCGAGGGCGAACCGGACCTGCTCTACATCGACCTGCACCTCATCCACGAGGTGACCAGCCCGCAGGCGTTCGACGGGCTCCGTCTCGCCGGCCGGAAGGTTCGGCGGCCCGACCTCACGATCGCGACCGAGGACCACAACGTCCCGACCGTGCTCGGCCCGATCTCCGACCCCGTGTCCAAGACGCAGGTCGAGACCCTCCGCAAGAACGCCGCCGAGTTCGGCATCAGGCTCCATCCGATGGGCGACGCCGGCCAGGGCGTGGTCCACATCATCGGCCCGCAGTTCGGCCTGACCCAGCCGGGCATGACGATCGTCTGCGGCGACTCCCACACCTCGACGCACGGCGCGTTCGGCGGCATCGCGTTCGGCATCGGCACCTCCGAGGTCGAGCACGTGCTGGCCACGCAGACGCTGCCCGCGTACCGGCCGAAGACGATGGCCATCGAGGTCTCCGGCGAGCTGCCCGCGGGCGTCACGGCCAAGGACCTGATCCTGGCGATCATCGCCAAGATCGGCACCGGCGGCGGCCAGGGCTACATCGTCGAATACCGTGGCGAGGCCGTGCGCAAGCTCTCCATGGAGGGCCGCATGACGGTCTGCAACATGTCGATCGAGGCGGGCGCCCGCGCCGGCATGATCGCGCCGGACGAGACCACGTTCGACTACCTGAAAGGCCGCCCGCACGCGCCGGAGGGCGAGGCGTGGGACCAGGCCGTCGAATACTGGAAGTCGCTGCGCAGCGACGACGACGCCGTGTTCGACAAGGTCGTGGAGATCGACGCCACGACCTTGACGCCGTTCGTGACGTGGGGCACCAACCCGGGCCAGGGCCTGCCGCTGGGCGAGACCGTCCCCGCCCCCGACTCCTTCGCCGACCCGGTCGAGCGCTCGGCCGCCGAGCGCGCCCTGGAGTACATGGGCCTGACCGCCGGCACGCCGCTGCGTGAGATCGAGGTGGACACCGTCTTCGTCGGCTCGTGCACCAACGGCCGCATCGAGGACCTGCGCTCGGCCGCCGAGATCCTGCGCGGCCGCCACGTCAAGACCCGCACGCTGATCGTGCCCGGCTCGATGCTGGTCAAGCTGCAGGCCGAGCAGGAGGGCCTGCACGAGGTGTTCAAGGCCGCGGGCGCCGAGTGGCGCGAGGCCGGCTGCTCGATGTGCCTGGGCATGAACCCCGACACCCTCGCGCCCGGCGAGCGCAGCGCCTCCACCTCCAACCGCAACTTCGAGGGCCGCCAGGGCAAGGGTGGCCGCACCCACCTGGTGTCGCCGCAGGTCGCCGCCGCGACCGCCGTCACCGGCCGCCTGACCGCCCCCGCAGACCTGTAAGGACACGAAACCGATGGACGCCTTCACCACCCACACCGGTACGGCGGTGCCGCTGCGCCGCAGCAACGTCGACACCGACCAGATCATCCCGGCCGTCTGGCTCAAGCAGGTCAGCCGCACCGGCTTCGAGAAGGGCCTGTTCGCCGCCTGGCGCGAGGACCCGACCTTCGTCCTCAACGACCCCTCCTACGAGGGCGGCTCGATCCTCGTCTCGGGTCCCGACTTCGGCACCGGCTCCTCCCGCGAGCACGCCGTATGGGCACTGCAGCAGTACGGCTTCCGCGTCGTGATCGCCGCCCGCTTCGGCGACATCTTCCGCAACAACTCCACCAAGATGGGCCTGCTCCCGGTCATCCTGCCCGGCGACGAGGTCGAGGCCCTGCAGGCCGCCGTCGAGGCCGACCCGAAGCTGGAGATCACCGTCGACCTGGCCGAACGCCAGGTCCGCTGGGCCGGCGAGACCGTCGCGTTCGAGATCGACGACTACACCCGCTGGCGGCTCATGGAGGGGCTCGACGACATCGGGCTGACCCTGCGTCACGCCGAGGATGTGGCCACGTACGAGAATGGTCGGCAGCCATGGCTGCCGACGACCGTCTAGAAGACGACGAACTGGCGCGGCGGTTGCGCGAGGCGCACCGCCGCGTCCGCCTGCTGCCCGCCACCGGAGACGCCGGCGAGAAGGAACGCGTCGCGCGCCGCTACCTCGCCATCTGCGATCTGGCCAAGCGGGATCCCGAAAGGGCGGCCGTCCGGCTGGAGGCGTTTCTGGAGGCCCTTGACCGGCCGCTCGACACGCCACGCGAGGGCGAAAACACGCACGGTGATTGAGTTCCCCCGCGATCCCGCCTACTTTCAAGCGCGTAAGGGGTTTCTACGTCGAAGTCGTGAGCTGGAACCCCGAGCCGTAACTGGGGGAGCAGGACTTTCATGAACAAGCGAGAACTCGTCGACGCCATCGCGGATCGGGTGGGCGACAGGAAGACGGGCACCGAGGCCGTAAATGCGGTCATCGAGGCCATCCAGAAGGCCGTCGCCGCCGGCGACAAGGTCTCGATCACAGGCTTCGGGGCGTTCGAGATGGTGCACAAGCCCGCCCGCACCGCCCGCAATCCGTCGACCGGCGCGGAAATCAACGTCGCGGAGAGCTGGGCGCCCAAGTTCCGGCCCGGTTCCGATTTCAAGGACCTGGTCAACGAGGGCGGCAAGAAAATAGGTAAGAAGAAGTAAATCCAGCGGACCAGCACGCCCGGGCCACGGCCCGGGCGTTCCGCATTTCAGGCGTCCGGCACGGGAAAGGTGGACAAGGTGATGTAGGTGATTTCCCCGCCGGACGCCACGAGATTGACCCGCTGACCCGAACGCAGCAGCCGCAGCGGGCCGGCGTCGAAGGCGGAGGTGCCGAACGCGAGGACGCTTCCGTCGTCGAGAAAGACGGTGCCCGAGCGCGTGGTCTCGTCGAAGCTGCGTACGGTCGCCTGCACGCGACCAGAGTAATCGGTTGCCGGCCGGCGCGGCGAGCACGCAGGATCACCGGCATGGGCCCGCGGGGCGATTTCCGGCGCTTCGTCTGGGCGAACGGCGTCACCCAGATCGGCACCCAGGTCACGATCGTCGCCCTGCCGCTGACCGCCGTGCTCACGCTGCACGCCGGCGCCCTCCAGCTCGGCCTGCTGTCCGCCGTCCAGACGGCCGCGTTCCTAGTGGTGGGGCTGCCCGCCGGGGTCTGGGTGGACCGGTGGCGGCGCCGTCCGATCCTGGTCTGGTCCGACCTGGTCAGGGGCGTGGCGCTGCTGAGCGTCCCGGCCGCCGCCTGGCAGGGGGCGCTGGGCCTGCCCCACCTGTACGCGGTCGCGCTGGTGCTGGGCGTGGGCAGCGTGTTCTTCGACATCGCCCAGATGAGCCTCGGCCTGTCCTACCTCGCCGTCGTCACCGCCCCCGCCATCAAGAGAACGACCGGATGAGGGTCAGGCGTCCGGCCACAGTTCGCGTACGACCGCCGCCGTGTGCGCGCCCAGCCCCAGCGCGATGGCCGCGCGCAGGTCGTCGGGCGTGTCCACGTCGCGCCTGACCGAGTCGATCCCCGGCACGCACAGCTCCTTCGCCCCACCGGCCAGGTGTTTGGCCCGCGACTCCCCGCCGAACCGCGGCGCGAACGGGACCCCCGGCCGTACCCCGTAAAAGGTCGTCCCCACGTCGAGCGCGTCCGGCACGAACGACTGGTCGAACTCGGCCGCGGCCGCCAGCGCCAGCCCCAGCTCGGCCGGCCGCAGCGCGGGCAGGTCGGCCTGCAGCGCCCCCACCGCGTCGCCGGGCGCCAGTCGCGTGGCGTGCGCGGCACCCGTACGCAGGGCGGTGTTCAGCCCGCGATCGGGGTCGGGCACCACGTCGGCGCCCAGCGCGCCCAGCGGCCCCGCGGCGGCGGGGTCGGCCGTGACCACGATCACCCGCGCGACCAGCGGGCAGCCCAGCGCCGCCGCCACCGTGTCACTCGCCACGGCGACGGCCAGCCTGGTGCGGTGCGGGCCCGTCGCGGCGGCCAGCCGCGTCTTCGCCGCGACCAGCGTCTTCACCGGAATGACCAGTGACCAGCGGTTGCTCATAGGCTTAAGCATCGCGCCTCGACATCCCAAGCGGCCAACCGGGAGACTTGGGGCGCAGCCCGCACCTGCTGGAGGAGACCATGAGCCGCCCCACGCGACCATCGCGTTTCTGGGAAACCCTGGCAGTAGTCATCGTGAAACCCCTGTCGCGGCTCCTGGTCAAGAGAGATTGGCGCAACGGGGATCGCATGCCCCGCACCGGCGGCGTGATCATCGCCGCCAACCATCTCTCCTGGGCCGACCCCATCCTGCTCACGCACTTCCTCTACAACAACGGCCGCTGGCCGGTCATTCTCGCCAAGTCCGCGCTGTTCAAGGTGCCCCTCCTGGGCAAGGCCGTGCGGGGGCTGCTGGCCATCCCCGTCGACCGCGACAGCAGCGAGGCCGCCAGGTCGCTGCGCGTCTCGGCGGAGCGGCTCGACGACGGCTGCGCGATCCTGTTCTACCCGGAGGGCACGTGCACCCGCGATCCAGGACTGTGGCCCATGGTGGGCAAGACGGGCGTGGCGCGGCTGGCGCTGGAGAGCGGCGCGCGGGTGATCCCGGTGGCACACTGGGGGGCTCAGGAGCTGCTGCCGTACGGAGAGAAGAAGCCCAGGCTGTTCCCCCGCAAGACGTTCCACGTGACCGTGGGGCCGCCGGTGGACCTGTCGAAATACGCGGGCAAGTCACCGCACGCCGACGTGCTGCGCGAGGCGACGGCCGACATCATGGCGGCGATCACCGCTCAGCTCGCCGAGCTCCGGGGCGAGAGGGCCCCGGAGACTCCCTACGATCCCGCTGGACGGTGATGGCATGACGAAGGTTGCCGTATTCGGTACGGGCATGTGGGGCACCACGTTCGCCATGATCCTGGCGGAGGCGGGCAACGAGGTCACGCTGTGGGGGCGCAGGCCGGAGCTGGTCGAGGCGATCGACCGCGACCACGTCAATCCCGACTACCTGCCCGACCTGCGACTTCCGGCCACGATGCGGGCCACGACCGACCCCGAGCGGGCGCTCCACGGGGCCGACTTCGTGGTGCTGGCCGTGCCGTCGCAGCAACTGCGGCCCAACCTGGCCGCCTGGCGCCCGTACATCCCCAAGGACGCCGTCCTGGTCAGCCTCATGAAGGGCGTCGAGCTGGGCACGACCAAACGGATGAGCGAGGTGATCCGCGAGGTGGCCGAGGTGCCCGAGGAGCGCGTCGCGGTCGTCTCCGGCCCCAACCTGGCCAAGGAGATCGCCCAGCGCCAGCCCGCCGCCACCGTGGTGGCCTGCACCGACGAGTCGGTCGCCGAGCGGCTCCAGGCGATCTGCCACCTGCCGCCGTGGTTCCGCCCGTACACCAACCCCGACGTGGTCGGGGTCGAGCTCGGCGGCGCCGTCAAGAACGTGATCGCGCTGGCCGTGGGTGTCTCCGCGGGCATGGGCATGGGCGACAACGTCAGCGCCATGCTCATCACCAGGGGGCTGGCCGAGATCTCCCGGCTGGGCGCCGCGCTCGGGGCCGACCCGCACACGTTCGCGGGGCTCGCCGGCATGGGCGACCTCGTGGCCACGTGTACGTCACCGCTGTCCCGCAACCGTACCTTCGGCGAGAACCTCGGCAGGGGCATGACCCTGGAGGAGGTCGTGGCCGCCACCAGGCAGACCGCCGAGGGCGTGAAATCCTGCGAGTCCGTCCTTGAGCTGGCCAGAAAGCACGACGTGGAGATGCCGATCACCGAGGTCGTCGTCGGGGTCGTCCACGACGGGGTGTCACCGGCCGAGGCGGGCATGTTGCTCATGTCCCGTTCCCCCAAACCGGAGCGTTACGGGCTGTGAGAATGACCCGGCTCCGGCGTGCTCGGCTCGCTGTGACCCGGACACCCCGGTAGATTCGGACACCATGAGCAAGCCACGCGTCGCCGTCGTTTTCGGAGGCCGCAATTCCGAGCATGCCGTGTCCCTGATGGGCGCGGGCAGCGTTCTGGATGCGATCGACAGGAGCAAGTACGAGGTGATCCCCATCGGGATCGCCCAGGACGGCAGGTGGGTGCTGGCCGCTTCCGACCAGCGGTACGCCATCGAGGCCGGCGAGCTGCCGGTCGTCGACACCACGGGAGCGGCGCTGGCGCTGCCCTCCGGCGGCAACGCGCTGGTGGCCTACGACCCCGGCAGCATCCCGGTGGAGCTGGGCGAGGTCGACGTGGTGTTCCCCGTGATGCACGGGCCGTTCGCCGAGGACGGCACCATCCAGGGGCTGCTGGAGATGGCCGGCGTGCGTTACGTCGGCTCCGGCGTGCTGGCCAGCGCCGTCGGCATGGACAAGGCCCACATGAAGACCGTCATGGCCGCCGAGGGGCTGCCGACGGGCCGCTACGTGGTCGTACGCGACCGCGACTGGCGGCTCAACCGCGACCGCGTGCTCAAGGAGGCCGGGGAGCTCGGCTACCCGGTGTTCGTCAAGCCGGCCAGGGCGGGCTCGTCGCAGGGCATCTCCAAGGCCACGGACCAGTCGGAGCTGGAGGCGGCCGTCGAGTTCGCCAGGCAGCACGACCCCAAGGTGCTCATCGAGGCCGCGATCGCCGGCCGCGAGATCGAGTGCGCGGTCCTGCAGTCGCCGGGCGACGAGCCGGCCGTCGCGTCGCTGCCCGGCGAGGTGCGGGTCGAGGGCGGCCAGGACTTCTTCGACTTCGAGGCGAAGTACTACCCCGACCAGATGTCGCTCACCGTGCCCGCCGACATCCCCGAGGAGACGGCCGAGGAGCTGCGGGCGATGGCCGTGCGCGCGTTCGACGCCCTCGACTGCGAGGGGCTCGCGCGGGTGGACTTCTTCTACACGCCCGACGGCAAGCTGGTCTTCAACGAGATCAACACCATGCCCGGCTTCACGTCGCTGTCGGTGGCGCCGCAGCTCTGGGCGGCCTCGGGGGTGTCCTATCCGGCGCTGGTCGACCGGCTCGTCCAGCTCGCCCTGTCGCGGTCGCCCGGCCTTCGATGAGGGGCCCGTGCGTCACCCGATCTGGGCGACCGGCTTCGACAGGTCGGCGAGCACCTCGGCGGCGACGTGCTCGCCGCCTACCGTGACCTCCACGTACGCGGTGTCGGTGACGGCGGTGAACAACGCGGGCTTTTCCGGATCGGCGAACCAGCCCACGCCGCTGATCTCCTGGAGCCGGTCGGTGGGCGCCATCCTGGCGGGCCGGGGCACGCCGCAGCGCACCGCGATGGTGCCCGCACCCCAGATGGCGACATATGGCGACTCGGGCGTGGATGTGCTGCGCTCGTCACCGTCCAGCGTCCTGGGCAGCAGGGTGGCGAGCTTGTCGCAGGCCGCCACCGCCTCGCCCTGCGGAACGGGCGGTTCGACCTGGATGGTGCCGCCGCAACCGGCGAGGCCAAGGAGAACGAGCAGGACGGCGGCGGCACGCATGCGACGACTACCTTCAAATATGGACGATCGGACACGTCAGCGTACGGGTGATGCCCTCCACCGCCTGAATCTGGGCCACGACGAGCTTGCCCAGCTCATCGACGTTGTTGGCCTCAGCGCGCACGATGACGTCGTAGGGCCCCGTCACGTCTTCGGCCTGCGTGACCCCGGGAATCCCGGCGATCTCACGGGCCACGGCGGCGGCCTTGCCGACCTCGGTCTGGATAAGGATGTAGGCCTGCACCATAACGTCCTCCCGGGCGATTGGATCACGCCGAATGGCCACCGTACCCTGTGTGCGTCAGGAGGTGCGTCATCACAGTCGGAGATCTCGGCGAATTCGGTGTGGTAAGTCGGATTACCGGACGTCTGCCCCAGGGTGCGGCGGTAATCCTCGGTCCGGGTGATGACGCCGCCATCCTCAGCGCGCCCGACGGGCGCGTGGTGGTCTCGACGGACCTGCTGCTCGAAGGCCGGCATTTCCGCCGCGACTGGTCCAGCGGCTACGACGTGGGCCGCAAGGCCGCGGCTCAGAACCTGGCCGACGTGGCCGCCATGGGCGCGACGCCGACGTCCATCGTGGTGGGGCTCGGCATCCCGGCCGACCTGCCCCTGGAGTGGCTCGACACGCTGACCGACGGGTTCGCCGACGAGTGCGCGGCGGTCGGGGCGAGCGTGGCCGGGGGTGACATCACCCGCTGCGACCTGGTCGTCATCGGGGTGACCGCGCTGGGCGACCTCGGTGGCCGGGCGCCGGTGCGGCGCTGTTTCGCCAGGCCGGGGCATGTGGTGGCGGTGGCGGGCCGGCTCGGCTACTCCGCCGCCGGCTGGGCGCTGCTGGAGGCCGGCGCGCCGGTGGACTCCGCGCCGCTGCGCGCGGCCGTGGAGGGGCATCGCAGGCCCTGTCCTCCGTACGCGTCCGGGCCGCAGGCGGCCGAGCTGGGCGCGAGCGCGATGCTGGACGTGAGCGACGGCCTGCTGCAGGACCTGGGTCACATCGCCGAGGACAGCGGCGTACGGATCGAGCTGGATCCCCAGGCGTTCGCGGTGGCGGAGCCGGTGGCGGCGGCGGCCAAGGAACTCGGGGCCGATCCGCTGGAGTGGGTGCTCACGGGTGGCGAGGATCACGCTCTGGCGGCGACATTTCCGGCGGGGGTACGGTTGCCGGCGCCGTGGCAGATCGTCGGCCGGGTGGTCGAGGGTGACGGGGTCATGGTGTATGGGCGTGAAATTGGGCAACGCGGGTGGGATCACTTTGGGTGATGAGTTGTCCCGATTTAAGTGATATTTTCCCGATTTGGGGTACGACTAGCGGGATTGCTGTGACAGCGGTGTAGTAAAGGTGTTATGAAGATTGGCGGCCACTGTAACCGGAAGAAAGGGCAGCCATGGGCCGCCACGGCACAGGTGGATCCGATGACGGGGATGAACGGGGGAACGGTAGCGCTTTCTGGGGACCTGACGAGCAGGCAGAGCCGCCAGGCTGGCCCTCGCTGCCCGATCAGCCCGAGGTGACAGGCCAGTGGGCTCCCATGCCACGGCGTACCGACGGGCCGCAGCCGCGTGCCCCGCGATCGGAGCCGTACGAGGTCACCGGGGCCTTCGCGCTGCCCAACGACTCCGCCACCGGCTTCCCACCGGCCAATGACCCCGCGGGTGCCTTCACGCCACCGCCGGGGCGGAGAGGTGAGGAGGCGGCTCCGTTCGAGACGACGGGCGCCTTCGCCCGCCCGCCCGAGTGGGACCCTTCGCCCGGCTCGGGCCCCTTTGACGGCCCTGGCCCTGCCAGTGGCCCCTTCAACGGTCCACCCGACCAGACGGCCGTCTTCGGCGGCCCTGGCGGCATGCCCGGCCCCGGTGGTCCTGGCGGCCCCGGTGGCATGCCCGGTCCCGGTGGTCCCGGTGGGCCTGGCGGTATGCCGGGTCCTGGTGGTCCTGGTGGCATGCCCGGTCCCGGTGGCCCCGGCGGCATGTCCGGCCCTGGCGGGCCTGGTGGGCCTGGCGGGATGCCAGGCCCAGGCAGGACGCTCGGCCCGGATGGGCGGCCGACGCCTGACGCGCCGGGTGGCCTGGGACAGCCGGGTCCCTTCGATGGCCCGTTGAACCAGACCGCCTTCTTCGACCGGCCGGACTCCTTCGACGACGCCGGCGGGTTCGACGGACCTGGGGATCGCCCGGGAGCCTTCAACGGACCTGGGGATCGTCCAGGAGCCTTCAACGGGCCGGCCGACCGTCCGGGACCTTTCGATGGACCGGGACCTTTCGATCGTCCTGGACCCGGACCGGGTGACCGTCCTGGGCCTTTCGACGGACCGGGGCCCTTCGACGGGTCCGGGCCGTTCGGCGTACAGGGCGATTCTCGTGAGCCCTTCGACGGGCCCTCGGACCGTACCGCCAGATTCGACGCGCCCGCCGGACCGCCGGAGCCGGGCGACATCAAGGTGGCCGGCGAGCCGACGGCCGTTCAGCAGGCCCCGGCCTGGGCGAACGCCGAGACCGGCTTCCTCGACTCCGGCTGGTCGTCCGACACCGACGCCGACGAGCCCAAGGGCCGTCGCGGCCGCCGCAAGGGCGGGCGTGGCGGCGGTGGCGGAGACGACGACGTGCTCGCCGCGCCCGTGGGCGGCGGCAAGGGCCGCGTCGCGCTGCTCTCGGTCGCGGCCGTGGCCGTCGTCTTGGGCGGCACCGTGGCGGGCGTCAAGTTCATGAGCTCGTCGGGCGAAGCCGCCAAGTGCCAAGGTACGTCCTGCGCCGCCGTACAGGCTCCCAGCTCCCAGCAGGCCCCCGATCCCTCGGAGGAGCCCGTCGAGGAGGAGTCGGAGGCCGCGCCGGAGGAGGAGCCGACGGAGGAGGAGAAGACCGAGCCCTCGGTGACTCCGACGCCCACGGCCTCGTACAGCGTGCGGACCCCGCGCCGCACCACCTCGGCCACGCCGACGCCCACCAGGACCAAGGTGAAGGCGTCCGCGAAGCCGACGAAGGAGCCGACGGACGAGCCGCTGGCCGAAGAGGAGGTCACGGAGTCGCCGAGCCCGGAGGCGTCGACCATCGACGACTCCGACACCGGCGTCCCGCCGACGGTCATCCCCGACCCCACCGGCACGTTAGAGTCGGGCCCCAGCGGGGGCTCGGTGAACGTCCAGCAGAAGATCACGCAGCGCCTGACCACCTACAAGGCCGACTTGCAGCTCTCGAACACCTCCCAGCAGGAGCTGGCGAGTCCGACGATCTCCGTGCCGGTCGACGGCAAGGTGATGGACGTGGACGGCGCCGAATGGACCCAGGACGGCGACCTGCTGATCCTGGACCTGTCGGAGTCGCTGGCGGCCGGGGGGTCGGTCGACGTCTCGTTCACGGCCACCGGGCAGGGCTCCAAGGCGCAGAACTGCGGGCTGGTCAGCGGGGAGTGCGCCGTCAGCTGAGTGGTTGGATGGGGGCATGACGGTTTCGACCCCTCCACGCGTGCTCACCGTCGCCGGCTCCGACTCCGGCGGCGGTGCGGGCATCCAGGCCGACCTGAAGACCATGCTGGCCATGGGCGTCCATGGCATGAGCGTGATCGCCGCCGTCACGGCGCAAAACTCGCTCGGCGTCCAGGGCTACTGGGAGCTGCCGCCCGAGGCCGTGCGGGCGCAGCTCGACTCCGTGCTCGGCGACATCGGGGCACAGGCGGTGAAGACCGGCATGCTGGCCTCGCCCGCGCTGGTGGAGACGGTCGCCGAGGTGCTCGCCGGTTACGCCGCGCCCCTGGTCGTGGACCCGGTCGGGGTGTCCAAGCACGGCGATTCGCTGCTGGCGCCCGAGGCCGTGGAGACGATGCGGACGCGGCTGCTGCCCGTGGCCACCGTGGTGACGCCGAACCTGTGGGAGGTCGAGCAGCTCACCTCGGTGAAGGTGGAGGACGAGAGCGGGCTCAGGAGGGCGGCGGATGCCGTCCTGGAGCTGGGGCCCAGGTGGGCGCTGATCAAGGGCGGCCACCTGCCCGGGGCGCCGATCGACCTGCTCACGGACGGCACCAACGAATACCGCTACGCCGCCGAACGCCTGGACAACCGGCACACCCACGGCACCGGCTGCACCCTGGCCTCCGCGATCGCCTCCCGCCTGGCGCTGGGCGATGACGTACCGGCGGCGGTGGGCGGCGCCAAGGACTATGTGACGGGCGCGATCGCCCGCGGCTTCCCC
Organism: Nonomuraea solani; assembly: GCF_900108335.1. Classification (GTDB taxonomy): domain Bacteria; phylum Actinomycetota; class Actinomycetes; order Streptosporangiales; family Streptosporangiaceae; genus Nonomuraea; species Nonomuraea solani. The sequence goes on along the minus strand of NZ_FNVT01000008.1, from coordinate 227,123 downwards.
CTGGGCGGCGGCATCGGCCCAGTGGACCACGCCTGGCGCTGGCGCTGATCCCGCCCCTCCCCGCCGCTGACCCCAAAGCGGCCCCCATTGGTGCGATTCCGACACCGATCCCCTGAGACGCCCTCTGAGGCCCCGGAAGGCGGGCTCCATGAGGGCTGCGAGGCCGAAACGGAGGGACCTCGGGGCCGGCGGGGCCTCAGGAGGCGAAGGCCCTTGAGGACCGAGCCGGGCAGGCCGAGCCGGGCAGCAAGGTCTCCAAGATGGCGTAAGCCCGTCACTCCGGGTGGAGCGACGGGCTTACGCGGAAGTGGGAACTTAGCGGGAGACCTTGCCCGCCTTGATGCACGAGGTGCACACGTTCAGCTTCTTCGGCGTGCCACCGATGACCGCGCGAACCGTCTGGATGTTGGGGTTCCAACGACGGCGGGTGCGGCGGTGAGAGTGGGACACGTTGTTGCCGAAGGTCGGCCCCTTGCGGCAGACATCGCAGACGGAAGCCACGGTATCGCTCCTTTAAACAGTCGATATAGCCCTGTCCGCTGATGCTTTCCGGGCGGTGGGCATGCCGGGACAACCGGCCAGCCAGACGAGAATATCCGATCCACCCCGATGGACGCGAACCAGCGCAGCTGGACCGAGACCCGGGCAGGGATATTCTCCTCCAACAACGGTAGCGCATCCGGACCGGGAGGTCGGTCGGAGCCGGTTGATCGGGGACGAAGTCGGAGGGCGCAGATGAAGATCCTCGATCCACCCGCCGTGCGACGCTGGGCCCGCCTGGCGGCCGACGCGCTCGGCCAGGCCAGGACGGAGATCGACGCGCTCAACGTGTTCCCGGTCGCCGACGGTGACACCGGCACCAACCTGCACCTGACGATGTTGTCCGCGGCCGAGGCGGTCGAGTCGCTGCCCGAGGACGTCGACGCGGCCGTGGTGTGGCAGACGCTCTCGTACGGGGCCCTGGTGGGCGCGCGCGGCAACTCCGGGGTGATCGTCAGCCAGGCGCTGCGCGGCCTCGCCGAAGTGCTCAAGGATGGCCCCGACCTGCGCGCCGGGCTGCTCAGGGCGGCCCTGCTGGCCAGGGAGGCGGTGGCCAGGCCGGTCGAGGGCACGGTGCTGAGCGTGCTGGAGTCGGCGGCGCGGGCGGTGCAGGAGGTGGACGGCGACCTGCCGGAGGTGGCGCGGCAGGCGGCGGGGGAGGCGCGGGCGGCGCTGCGCCGTACCCCTGACCAGCTTGAGGTGCTGGCCCGCAGCGGCGTGGTGGACGCGGGCGGCGCGGGCGCGGCGATCGTGCTGGAGACCCTGGCCGCGGTGGTCACCGGCGCCCACATAGCTCATTACGACGTGCCGCCGCCGACCGCGCGGGTGTCGCCGATGACGGAGGTGGGGGCGGGCTACGAGGTGATGTACCTGCTGGACGCCGATGACCGGGCGGTGGCCGGGCTGCGGGCGGAGCTCGACGCGATGGGCGACTCGCTGGTCGTGGTCGGCGGCGACGGCCTGTGGAACGTGCACGTCCACGTGGCCGAGGCGGGTCCCGCCGTGGAGGCCGGGCTGCGGGCCGGGCGGCCGCACCGGATCAAGATCACGTATCTGGCGGAGCGCACCCATCGGGGCAGCGCGGGCCGGGGCGTGGTGGCGGTGGCCGCGGGTGCGGGCATCGCGGCGCTGTTCGAGGAGTGCGGCGCGGTCGTCGTACGCCGTGAGCCCGGCACCCGCCCCGCCCTCCCCGCCCTGCTCGCCGCCATCAGGCAGGCGGGCAACGAGGTCGCGGTCCTGCCCAATGACGAGGGCGTCAGGTCGGTCGCCGCCGCCGCGGCGGAGGTCGCCCGCGAGGACGGCGTGGTGGTCAGCGTGCTGCCCACGAAGGCGACCGTGCAGGGGCTGGCGGCGCTGGCCGTGCACGACCCGCTGCGGCGCTTCGACGACGACGTGGTGGCGATGACGGACGCGGCCGGGCACACGCGGTACGGGCACGTGACGGTGGCCGACCGGGAGGCGTTCACGAGCGCCGGGGTGTGCCGGCCCGGAGACGTCCTGGGCATGATCGACGGCGACGTGGCGGTGATCGGTGGCTCGGTCGAAAGCGTGGCGGTCCTGGTCGTGGACCGGATGGTGGCGGGCGGCGGCGAACTGGTCACGCTGGTCACGGGCGCCCTGGCCCCGGACGGCCTGGCCGCCCACGTCGAGGAGCATCTGGTACGTACGCGCCCCGACGTGGACCTGGCCGTGTACGACGGCGAACAGGGCGGCTACCCGCTCCTGATCGGCGTGGAGTGAACACGGCCGGGAAGCCCCAGCCTGATCGGCGTGGAGTGAACGCGGGCCGGAAAGGCCGCGAGATGTGTCTCGGCGGGATTCCTGTCGGCCGCAGGCGGTAGAACTTATTGCCGTGAGCCGTTTCGACGAGCCCCTGACGAAGGCGCTCGACCCGAAGACCGCCAAGCTCCTGCACTCTGTGCTCGACCTGGAGACGGTCGGCGACCTGCTGCGCCACTACCCGCGCCGCTACGCCGAGCGCGGCGAGCTGACCTCGCTCGACGCGCTGGAGGTCGACGAGCACGTCACCGTGGTGGGCGAGGTGACCAGAGCCATGCGCAAACCCATGCGCAACCGGGGCGGCACCTGGCTGGAGGCCGAGGTCGTCGACGGCAACGGCAACAAGATCTATCTGGCGTTCTTCGGCAAGGGCTCCCACGTCGCCGAGTCGCGTCTCAAGCCGGGCCGGCGGGGCATGTTCGCGGGCAAGGTGGGGCTGTTCGGGGCGCGGGCCAAGCCGCGCTGGCAGCTCTCGCACCCCGAGTTCGAGCTGTTCGAGGAGAGCGAGGACGGCGCGGAGGAGTTCGCGGCCGCCCCGGTGCCGATCTATCCGGCGGGCAAGGACCTCACGCCGTGGGTGATCAGGCGCGCGATCGGCGTGGTGCTCGACACGCTCGGCCCCCTCGACGACCCGCTGCCCGCCGGCCTGCGGGCCCGCCACGGTCTGCAGGATCTCGGTGAGGCGCTGGAGGGCATCCACCGGCCGAAGGACTTCGCCGAGATGGGGCGGGCGCGCAAGCGGCTGAAGTTCGACGAGGCGTTCGTGCTGCAGTCGGTGCTGCTCCAGCGGCGTCAGGCCGCCACCGCCTGGCCCGCCAAGGCCCGGCCGAGGCGCGACGACGGGATGCTGGCCGACTTCGACACGCGGCTGCCGTTCTCGCTGACCGAGGGGCAGGCGACGGTGGGCGAGGAGATCGCCGCCGACCTGGCGCTCGAACACCCGATGCACCGGCTGCTGCAGGGCGAGGTCGGCGCGGGCAAGACGGTGGTGGCGCTGCGGGCCATGCTGCAGGTGGTCGACGCGGGCGGCCAGGCGGTGCTGCTGGCGCCCACGGAGGTGCTGGCCCAGCAGCATCACCGCTCGATCGGCAACATGCTGGGCGACCTGGCGCAGGGCGGCATGTTCGGGGGCACGGCGGTCACGCTGCTGACCGGTTCGATGGGCGCGGCCGCCCGCCGCGTGGCCCTGCTCGACGCGGCCTCCGGCACGGCGGGCATCGTCGTCGGCACCCATGCGCTGCTGCAGGAGCACGTCCAGTTCGCCGACCTGGGGCTGGTCGTGGTGGACGAGCAGCACCGGTTCGGGGTGGAGCAGCGCGACGCCCTGCGTGAGAAGGGCGGCGGTGGCCGGCCGCATGTCCTGGTCATGACGGCCACCCCCATTCCTCGTACGGTCGCCATGACGGTCTTCGGCGACCTGGAGGTCTCGACGTTGTCCCAGCTCCCGTCGGGCCGCGCCCCCATCACCACCCACGTCGTCCCGGCCGCCGAGAAGCCCCACTACCTGGAGCGCACCTGGCAGCGAGTCAGGGAGGAGGTGGGTCTCGGCCGGCAGGCCTACATCGTCTGCCCCCGCATCGGCGACCTCGAAGGCGACGAGGGCGACCTGGCCGCGGTGACCAAGGACGACGACCGCCGCCCGCCGCTCGCCGTCCTGGACGTGGCCGAGCTGCTGAGAGAGGGCCCCTTCCACGACCTGCGCGTCGGCACGCTGCACGGCAAGCTGCCGCCGGAGGAGAAGGACGCGATCATGCGCTCGTTCACGCGCGGCGAGCTCGACGTCCTGGTGGCCACGACGGTCATCGAGGTGGGCGTCGACGTCCCCAACTCCTCCGTCATGATCATCATGGACGCCGACCGCTTCGGCGTCTCCCAGCTCCACCAGCTCAGAGGCCGCGTCGGCCGGGGCGGCCTGCCCGGCCTGTGCCTTCTGGTCTCGGACTTCTCGGAGGGCACCCCCGCCCGCGCCCGCCTGGACGCGGTGGCGGCGACCCTGGACGGCTTCGAGCTGTCGCGGGTGGACCTGGAGCAACGCCGCGAAGGCGACGTCCTGGGCGCCGCCCAGTCGGGCAAGCGCTCGTCCCTGAAGCTCCTGCAACTCCTCAGAGACGAGGACGTCATCGCCACCGCCCGGGAAGAGGCGGCGGCCCTCCTGAGGGAGGACCCGGACCTGACGTCCCATGAGGGCCTGAGCGCGGAGATCAACAGGCTCCTGGCGGACGAACGAGCGGAATACCTGGAAAAGACGTAAAAGGTCAGCTGAGGGCTCGCGTAGCGGTGCTCAGCCGGTGAAGGGTCAGAGGCCGTTTCCTGGAGGGCCCTCAGCCGGAGTGCGGCGGGTGGCGGGCCACGGCGGCGCGTAACGGATGGAAAGGCTCGGCCGGAGCGCGGCGCGCAGCGGATGGAAAAGGCTCTCAGCCGGAGTGCGGCGCGTAAGAGACAAAGATCCCAGCCGCGGGGACGGCCTCCCCCCGAATGCCGTCCCCGGCTGGGCCCACCCTCGGGTCAGGTGCCGAGGGAACCGGCGTGCGGAAGGGCTCACGATCACGCCGGTCGGCCTTCACGTGGGTCACCTTGAAGGCCGCAGACTCATCATGTGCGCCCCGCCGCCCGATGCCAATCACCCTTGCGCACTCAAGGCAGACACTTGTCCACTCTTGACCTGCGTGAACATGCGGAACAATGGGTCACATGACGCGGATCATCGCAGGCACGGCCGGTGGGCGGCGTTTGGCCGTGCCGCCGGGGCGCGGAACGAGGCCGACCAGCGACAGGGCACGAGAAGGGATCTTCTTGACCCTCGACTCCCTGTACGGACTCCACGACGCCCGGCTCCTCGACCTGTACGCCGGTTCCGGGGCCATCGGCCTGGAGGCCCTGTCGCGGGGAGCGGCCGAGGCCGCGCTCGTCGAGTCCGACCCCAAGGCCGTGCGCACGATCAAGGCCAACGTACGGGAGCTCGGCCTCGGCGGCGCCCTCGTGGTGGCCGACAAGGTCGAGCGCCTGCTCGCCAAAACGCCTGATCAGCCGTACGACATCGTGTTCGCGGACCCGCCCTACGCCGTCTCCGACGGTGAGGTCGAACACGTTCTGGGGCTCCTGCGCGACAACGGCTGGCTGGTTGGTGAGGCGTTGGTGGCATTCGAGAGGGAAAGCAGGGGAAAGCCCCTGATGTGGCCTGAAGGGTACGTTGAGGAGAGGGTCCGTCGTTATGGCGAAGCATCCGTTTGGTACGGTCGCGCCGCCGGGAACCCGTAGACCTGGGAGGCGTCTTGCGCCGCGTAGTCTGCCCGGGGTCGTTCGACCCCATCACCAATGGACATCTCGACATCATCGGCCGCGCAGCGCGGCTGTACGACGAGGTGACCGTGGCCGTTCTCATCAACGTCGAGAAAAGCAGCCTGTTCACGGTGGACGAACGGATTGACATCCTGCAGACCGTGACCAAGGAGTATCCGCAGGTGAAGGTGCGGAAGTTCCACGGCCTGCTGGTCGACTTCTGCAGACAGAACGACATCCCCGCCATCGTCAAGGGCATCAGGGTGGTCAGCGACTTCGACTACGAGTTGCAGATGGCGCAGCTCAACTACCGTTTGTCGGGGGTCGAGACGCTGTTCATGCCCACGAACCCCGAATACTCGTTCCTGTCCTCGTCCAGGGTGAAGGAGATCGCCCGATATGGCGGGGACGTCTCGGGTTTGGTGCCCGACCTGGTCCACAAGCTGCTCATAGAGCGGCTCAGGGGCTGAGCGCGACCTGCTATCCTTTCATTTCGGCCTTGTACGACGGCGATCGTTTTCGCCATGCCTAGCGAGAGCAGGATGACTCAGCACCTCGACCCCCGCTCCCCTTGGGTGATCTCCACTCACGATCTGGGAAAGCGGCCCGGGACGATGCGGCGGATGACCCTGTCCCTCCCGGCACCGGCGGATCTCGGCGTCGACATGATCGGTGTCCCCAAGGACGCCGAAGTCGAGCTGGATCTCCGGCTTGAAGCAGTGATGGAAGGCGTGCTCGTCACAGGCACGGCGCAGACCCCGCTCGCCGGGGAGTGCGCGCGGTGTCTTGACCCGGTCACCTCGGAGATCGAGGTCGACCTGCAGGAGCTGTTCTTCTACTCCGACGAGGACGCCTCGGAGGAGGATTCGCTGCTCGACGGTGAGCTGTTCGACCTCGAGCCGACGTTCCGCGACGCGGTGGTGCTCGCACTGCCGCTGAGTCCCGTGTGCCGCGAGGAATGCGAAGGGCTCTGCGTGGAGTGCGGGGTCAAGCTGGCCGAGGCCGGCGACGATCACCGGCACGAGAAGATCGACGCTCGCTGGGCGTCGTTGCAAGGTCTGATTTCCGACAAAGATAACGATCAGGAGAAGTGACGTGGCCGTCCCGAAGCGAAAGATGTCGCGGAGCAACACCCGCGCCCGTCGCTCCCAGTGGAAGACGACTGCTGTCGCCCTGGTGAGCTGCCCGCAGTGCCGTTCGCCCAAGCAGCCGCACATCGCGTGCCCCACCTGCGGCACCTACAACCGTCGTCAGGTCATCGAGCCGTCCGCCTGATCCGGCTGGCGGGAAGCCCGCCGGATCCACGGCGAGGGGTTTCTCATTCAGCAGTTGACGTGATGCCGACCGGGTGCAATTGTGCCTCGGTCGGCGTTACCGTCTCAGAAGCGTGCGGCGGCGGTTCGCCCGCGGCCGTGGTGGACGCCGGGGCTACGCGTTACCCCGACGCCCACCACGTTTTCGGGCATCATTCGCAGCCGACGCGCCATGTGAAGATGTCCGAGGAGGAAGCACGTGGGCGCAGGTCCTAAGCCGGTGGCCGTCGAGGTCGCCAAAGACGAGCTGGAGCGGGTTCTGGCGGTCGGCCTGGACTCCGACATTCTCGAGCGGGCGCTGACGCACCGCTCCTACGCGTACGAGAACGGCGGCCTGCCCACCAACGAGCGCCTGGAGTTCCTCGGCGACTCGGTGCTGGGCCTGGTGGTCACCGACACCCTCTACCGCAACCACCCCGACCTGCCGGAAGGCCAGCTCGCGAAGCTGCGCGCCGCGGTCGTCAACATGCGGGCGCTGGCCGACGTGGCCAGAGGTCTCGGCCTGGGCCGCTTCCTGCGGCTGGGCAGGGGCGAGGAGGGCACGGGCGGGCGCGACAAGTCCTCCATCCTGGCCGACACCCTTGAGGCGCTGATCGGCGCGATCTACGTCGACAAGGGCCTCGACGAGGCGTTCCGGGTCGTCCACCTGCTGTTCGACCCGCTGATCGTGCGCTCGGCCTCGCTCGGCGCCGGGCTCGACTGGAAGACCTCGCTGCAGGAGCTCACCGCCTCCGAGGCGCTCGGCGTGCCCGAATACCACGTCGAGGAGAGTGGCCCCGACCACGCCAAGTCGTTCACGGCCATGGTGCGGGTCGGCGGCGAGTCCTACGGCTCGGGCACCGGCCGCAGCAAGAAGGAGGCCGAGCAGCAGGCGGCCGAGGCGGCGTGGACCCGGATCAGGGCCCGCAGGGAGCAGCGCGAGAGCCAGCCCGCAGGCTGAGGCCGACGCCGTCACACCGACCCCGGAACGGCCCGAAGCGGGTCAAGGCGATCCGACGCCGGGAAGCCGGGACGGGCCTTCCGGTGTTGTCCAAAAGGTGAGATTTAGGTTGCCTGAGCGTTCAGAGAACGAGGTCCGAAGTGCCTGAGTTGCCGGAGGTCGAGGTCGTCAGGCGCGGCCTCGCGCAATGGGTGCTCGGCCGCGAGATCGCCTCGGCCGAAGTGCTGCACCCCCGCGCCATCAGGCGCCACGTCCCCGGCGCCGACGAGTTCACCGCGCGCCTCAAGGGCCGCACGGTGCTGTCGGCGGAGCGCCGCGGCAAATATCTGTGGCTCCCGCTGTCGGGCGACGACGAGGCCCTCCTCGCCCACCTGGGCATGAGCGGCCAGCTCCTTGTGGTCGACCAGGACTCGCCGCTGGAGAAGCACCTCCGGGTTCTCCTCCGCTTCGAGGACGGCGGCCCCGACCTGCGCTTCGTCGACCAGCGCACGTTCGGCCACGTGATGCTCACCACCCTGGTGGACGGCGTGCCGGCACCGATCGCGCACATCGCCCCCGACCCGTTCGAGGCGGCGTTCGACGAGGCCGAGTTCACCCGCAGGCTCAGGGCCAAGCGGACCGAGATCAAGCGGGCGCTGCTCGACCAGTCCCTGATCAGCGGCGTCGGCAACATCTACGCCGACGAGGCCCTGTGGATCGCGCGGCTGCACTGGACCCGTGCCACGCACACGCTCACCCGTCCCAAGGTGGCCGAACTGCTCACGGCCGTGCGCACGGTCATGGGCGCCGCCCTGCGACAGGGCGGCACCTCGTTCGACAGCCTGTACGTGAACGTCAACGGCGAGAGCGGCTACTTCGAGCGCTCGCTGGAGGTCTACGGCCGCCGTGACCTGCCCTGTTCCCGCTGCGGCAGCGCGATCAGGCGTGAGGCGTTCATGAACCGGTCGTCGTACTCCTGCCCCAAATGCCAGCGACAGCCGCGCTGAGCACCGCCAGCCCGGCGCCCAGCCACATCACCGCGGTGATCGACACGCCGTCCACGATCCGGCCGCCGGCGAACGAGCCGAGCGCGATGGAGACGTTGAAGGCGCCGACGAACAGCGCCGTGCCCAGCTCACCGCCGCCCGAGCGCATGATCCAGAGCTGCAGGGTCACCCCGACGCCGCCGTAGCCGAGGCCCCACACCACGAGCACGGCCAGGGGCAGCCCGACCAGCGGCAGCGCCGCCGTGGCCACCGCCATGAGCCCGGCCAGGATCATCAGGACGGCCCGGGGGTTCCGCGCCGCCCGCGCGCCGGCCGCGAAGTTGCCCGCCACGCCCGCGGCCCCGTACAGCAGGAGTGCCGTGCCGACCAGGGCGGGACCGGCGTGTGAGACCTGCTCCAGGAACGGGCGGAGGTAGGTGTAGGCGGCGAAGTGGCCGGAGACGATCAGGACGGTCAGCACGAGCACGACCTTGAGCGGCCCTGAGAGCCACGCGAAGCGCCCGGCCTGCCCCGACCCTGCCACAGGGCCCGGGCGCTCCTCAGAAGGGCCAGGGAGGGGCGGCAGCGTCACCGCCAGCAGCACGAGCAGGGCCAGCGCCACCACCCCCATGGCCGCGAACGCGCTGCGCCACCCCGCGAACGACGAGACGAACGTCGCCGCCGGCACCCCCAGCACCGACGCCACCGACACCCCGGCCAAGATGATCGACGTGGCCCGCCCCACGGACGGCCCGGGCACAAGCCGCGTCCCCAGGCCCGCCGCGAAGGCCCAGAAACCGCCGATGCTCACCCCGGTCAGCACCCGGGCGGCCAGCATGACGGGGTGGTTCGGGGCGAGCGCGGCCGCCAGGTTCGCCACCGCCAGCAACGCCATCAGCCCGAGCAGGATGACGCGCCGGTCCAGGCGGCGCGCGGTCAGTGCCAGTACGGGCGCGGAGACCGCGGCGACCAGCCCGGGGGCGGACATGGTCAGGCCCGCCGTCCCCGCCGAGACGCCGAGGTCGGCGGCGATCGAGGTCAGCAGGCCGACGGGCAGCATCTCGCTGGTCACGATGGTGAAGGTGCCCACCGCGACCGAGGTCACGGCGAGCCAGCGCGCCGGTGTGGCGGTGGAAATGTCGGTCATGGTCGTCATGTCGTTCAGCCTCCGGCCGGACCGGTGGCGGGAACAATGACGAAGGCCGAAGGCTTGGTTTAGGTGGGCTAAGCGATGCGCCGGAGGTGGGGATGGAATTCAGGGAGCTGGAGTGCTTCATCGTGCTGAGCGAGGAGCTGCACTTCGCGCGGACGGCCGACCGGCTCTACCTGTCGCCGGGGCGGGTGAGCCAGCTCATGCGCTCGCTGGAGACCAGGATCGGCGGCCGGCTCTTCAACCGGACCAGCAGGCGCGTACGCCTCACGCCACTCGGCGAACGTTTCCTGGCCGACCTGCGGCCCTCCTACGACGGCCTGGCCGGCGCCGTGAGCAGGGCCAAGGCGGCGGCCCGCGAGGTGACGGGGGCGATCAGGGTCGGGTTCCTGGCCACGCCGACCGACGTCGTCACGGGCAGCGTACGCGCCTTCGAGCGCCTCAATCCCGGCGCCGAGGCCGAGCTGGTGGAGATCCCCCTGTCCGACCCCTTCGGCAAGCTGCGCGCCGGTCAGGTGGACATCGCGTTCACGCTGCTGCCGATCGACGAGCCCGACCTGGCGACGGGCGAGGCCCTGAACTCCGTCTCCCATCAGCTCGGCCTGTCCGTCCGGCACCCGCTGGCCGGCCGGGCGGGCATCGGCGTCGAGGAGCTGGCGTCCGTACCGCTGATCGGGCTGGACGGGCCGGCCCCGCGCTCGTGGCACGAGCGAATCGCACCGTCCGTAACCCCTTCCGGACGGTCCATATCCAGCGCCGGTAGGGTGGCCACCACCCAGGAGGGCCTGACGCAGGTGGCGCTCGACCGGGGCGGCATGCTGTTCTGCACGCCCACGGCGGCCCAGCACGTCCGTCCGGACATCAGCTTCGTTCCCGTCGCCGGGCTGCCCGCCTCCATCTTCGGCCTGGCCTGGGTGCGATCCGCGGAGACGGCCGCCATCCTGGCCTTCAACGAGGCGGCGGCCGGTCAGGCGGCGGTGGAGAAAGCCCTGGTGGCGTGAGCAGGAGATGAAATGACGGAGAACACCCGCGTGACGGCCTGGGTACGGGGCAGGGTCCAGGGTGTGGGCTTCCGATGGTGGACCCGGGCGCGTGCCCTGGAGCTCGGTCTCGCGGGGTGGGCGCGCAACACCGCGGACGGCCGGGTGGAGGTGGTCGCGGAGGGATCACGCGAGGCGTGCGTCAAGCTGCTGGAGCTGCTCAAAGGTTGCGACACGCCGGGCAGAGTGGATGGAGTAGTAGAACGCTGGAGCGAACCCCGAGGTAGTTTGGGCGGGTTTGTGGAGCGGTAGTCCCTTTCGTCAAACCGCCCAAATAGGGTATAGTTGTATGTCGGGAGTGCCTACCAGTGGGGCTCAGCGGTTCGTTCGACTTGACCGCCCACACTGCCGGTGCGACTCTTGTTAGGTACCACGCGCACCCCTCCCGCGGAATAGAAGTGCGCGAACCAGTCTGGTCACTCAGCGTGGAGGACCCTTTACCATGGCGAAGGCTCTACTCGGCCACGTCGGCGGTCCTGACCCTCGAATGGTCTCCGAAATGCGCCGCCTGCAGCAGCGTATCCGGGACCTGGAGGCAGAACTCATCCGACTTCAGGCCACCAACGACGCTCTTGCAGCGCAAACCCGCGAAGAAGCGCTAAGTCGCATGCAGGAGCGCGAGCCGGCACTCACCTGAGAGTGATCGGAGCGCTAGACCCCAGGGACGTCTCGGAGAGGCGTCCCTTGTTATTTTCCCCTTTACGGAAAGCTTCCTTTGCCCTGTTCGGCGTGGTGCCGACTGCACGTGCCCACGTGGGGCAGTAAGGACCAGTAGGCTCTTGCGGAAGTCCGTTCAGGAGAAGGGGGCCGCGCTTGTATTTGAAGACCCTCACCCTGCGCGGCTTCAAGTCCTTCGCCTCCGCGACCGCCCTGCGTTTCGAACCGGGCATCACCTGCGTCGTCGGCCCCAACGGCTCCGGAAAGTCCAACGTCGTCGACGCCCTGGCCTGGGTCATGGGCGAACACAGCGCCAAGTCGCTGCGCGGCGGCAAGATGGAGGACGTCATCTTCGCCGGCACCTCCTCCCGGCCGCCGCTCGGCCGCGCCGAGGTGACGCTGACCATCGACAACACCGACGGCGCGCTGCCGATCGACTACACCGAGGTCACGATCAGCCGGCTGATGTTCAGGTCGGGGCAGAGCGAATACGCCATCAACGGCGACACCTGCCGCCTGCTCGACATCCAGGAGCTGCTGTCCGACTCCGGCATCGGCCGCGAGATGCACGTGATCGTCGGCCAGGGCCAGCTCGACGCCGTGCTGCACGCGGGGCCAGAAGACCGTCGGGCGTTCATCGAAGAGGCCGCCGGCGTGCTCAAGCACCGCAAGCGCAAGGAAAAGGCGCTGCGCAAGCTCGACGCCATGCAGGCCAACCTGACCCGCGTCCAAGACCTCGCCACCGAGCTGCGCCGCCAGCTCAAGCCGCTGGGCCGCCAGGCCGAGATCGCCCGCAAGGCCGCCGTCATCCAGGCCGACCTGCGTGACGCCAGGCTGCGGCTGCTGGCCGACGACGTGTGCATCCTGCGGACGACGCTGGAGCGCGAGGCCGCCGACGAGGCCGCGATCACGGCCAGGCGCCACCAGGTGGAGACCGAGCTGGCCGAGGGGCAGCAGCGCGAGGCCGCGCTGGAGAGCGCCGAGGCCGAGGCCCAGCCGCGGCTGACGGCCGCGCAGGAGACCTACTTCAGGCTCTCCTCCCTGCGTGAGCGCATCACCGGCCTGGAGCAGCTCGCCGCCGAGCGCCACCGGCACGCCGTCGACGCCGCCTCCATCGAGCGCAGGGGCCGCGACCCCGAAGATCTCGAACGCGAGGCCGCCGAGGCGCGCGAGCAGGAGCTGATCCTGCGGGCCGAGCTGGAGCAGGCGCAGGAGCTGCTGGAGGACGCCGTCCAGCAGCGGGCCGAGTCTGAGGGCGAGCTGAGCGCCGAGGAGCAGCGGCTCGCGATGGCCGCCAGGGCCGCCGCCGACCGCCGCGAGGGGCTGGCCAAGCTGAGCGGCCAGGTGGGTTCCGTACGCAGCCGCGCCAAGGCCGCCGAAGACGAGATCGGGCGCCTGCGGCAGGCCGTGGCCGACGCGGGCGAGCGCGAGCGGCAGGCCAGGCAGGACCTGGAGACGCAGCGGCTGGAGGAGCCCGCCGTCGATCCGGTGCTCGCCGAAGAGCTGGCCACCGCGCAGGCCGTGGTCGAGGAGGCCAGGGCGGTCGCCGACGAAGCCAGAGCGGTCGCCGAGGAGGCCAAGTCCGGCCTCGACGCGCCGCGCGCCGCGCTGCAGTCCGCCAAGGCCGGCGTCGGCGGCGCCCGCGCGGCCGACCAGGAGGCCCAGCGCGCGGTCGCGGCCCTGGCCGCCCGGCGCGACGCCCTGGAGCTGGGCCTGGCCAAGGGCGACGGCGGCGCCGCGCTGCTGGACGCGGACCTGGCCGGGGTGCTGGGCCCGCTGGCGGCCTCGATGCGGGTCACGCCGGGGGCCGAGCCGGCGGTCGCGGCCGTGCTGGGTCCCGTCGCGGAGGCGATCGCGGTCAAGACCCTGGACACCGCCGTGGAGGCCATCGACCTGCTCCGCACCCGGGACGCGGGCCAGGCGACCCTCCTGGTGGCGCTCGGCGCCGACGAGCCGGCGGAGCGCCCGGGCGGGGCGGCTCCCGGCGGCGGGCGCTGGGCGGCCGACCTGGTCACGGTGCCCGACCACCTGAGGCAGGCCCTCGATCACGTGCTGGCGGGCGTCGTCGTGGTGGACGATCTGGACACCGCGCGCACGGTCGTCGAGAGCCACCCCCACCTGCGGGCCGTCACGACGGCGGGTGACCTGGTCGGGGCGCACCTGACGAGCGGCGGCTCGGCGGGCGGCACCTCGGTGCTGCAGGTCAGGGCCGCGTTCGACCAGGCCGTCAGAGACCTGGAGGAGGCGGAGGCCAAGGCCGAGGCGACCGCCGAAGGGATGGACGAGGCGATCGCCCTGGAGCAGTCCGCCCAGGCGGCGCTGGAGGCCGCGCAGGCCCACGTCAGCGAGGCCCAGACCGCCGTCACCACCGCCCAGGCCGGCGTGAGCGCCGCCCAGGGCACGCTCGACCAGGTCAGGGGCCGCCAGCGGGAGGCCGACCAGCGCAACGCCGCCGCGGCCAGGCGGCTGGCCCAGCTTGAGGCCGCCGCCAACGCGGCCCGCGACGAGGCCGAGCGGCTCGCCGTGAGCGTCACCAAGGCCGAGGAGGCCCGTACCGAAGGGCTGGAGGAGCTGGCCGAGCTGGAGATCCGGCTGGCCGAGGCCGAATACGCGCAGGAGCTGGAGTCCGAGCCCACCACCGACCTCCGCGACGACCTGGCGAGCGCCTGCGAGGCCGCCAGGCAGCGCGAGATGGAGACCCGCCTGCAGGTGCGCACCGCGGAGGAGCGCGTCAAGGGCGTCGAGGGGCGGGCCGACGGCCTGCTCAGGGCCGCCAGGCGGGAGCGCGACGAACGCGCGCAGGCCGCCGCCGCGCGCGCCAGGCGCAGGCGGCAGGCCGCCGTCGCCGAGGCCGTCAGCAAGGGCGCCAAGCAGGTGCTCAGGGCGCTCGCGACGTCCGTCCAGCTCGCCGCCAGGGAGCGCGACGAGGCCGACCTGGCCAGGGTGGCGATCGACGCCGAGCTCAAGCAGGTACGCCTGCGCGTCCGCGAGCTGGGCCAGGAGCTCGACAAGCTGGTCAACCGGGTGCACGGCAGCGAGGTGGCCAGGACCGAGCAGCGGCTGCGGCTGGAGCAGATGGAGGAGCGGGCGCTGGAGGAATATGGCGTCGAGGTCGAGACGCTGCTCTCCGAATACGGGCCCGAGGCGACGGTTCCGGGAGACCCGCCGGTGCCGTACGTGCGCGAGGAGCAGGAGAAGCGGGCCAAGGCCGCCGAGCGGCAGATGAACCAGCTCGGCAAGGTCAACCCGCTCGCCCTGGAGGAGTTCGCGGCGCTGGAGGAGCGGCACGCCTTCCTCAACTCCCAGCTCGAAGACCTCAAGAAGACCCGGCGCGACCTGATGACCGTGGTCAAGGAGGTCGACGACCGGGTGGAGCAGATGTTCGCCTCGGCGTACGAGGACGTGGCCCGCGAGTTCGAGCAGATCTTCACCAGGGTCTTCCCCGGCGGCGACGGCCGGCTGATCCTCACCGACCCCTCCGACATGCTGACCACCGGCATCGAGGTCGAGGCCAGGCCGCCGGGCAAGAAGGTCAAGCGGCTGTCGCTGCTGTCGGGCGGGGAGCGGTCGCTGACCGCGGTGGCGTTCCTGATCTCGATCTTCAAGGCGCGGCCGTCGCCGTTCTACGTGATGGACGAGGTCGAGGCCGCGCTCGACGACACGAACACGCAGCGGCTGCTGAGGTTGTTCGAGGAGCTGAGGCAGAGCTCACAGCTCATCGTGATCACCCACAACAAGCGCACGATGGAGATCGCCGACGCGCTCTACGGCGTGTCGATGCGCGGTGACGGCGTGACACAGGTGGTCAGCCAGCGGCTAAGAGAGCGCGAATCGGCCTGATCGGTGTGGCCCTGGGCGTGACCATACGGGTCGATCTGGAAAACTGACATCTTGTGGATGGTTATCTCGGCGTCATCGTGATCGTGGCCGTCGTCGCCCTGCTGGCGGCCGGCGGTCTCTTCCTGCTGTTCAGGCCGGGTCGCAAGGCCCCGCCGGTCAAGCCGCCCGAGGCCCCCACGCTTCCCGAGGAGACGGAGAAGCGGCCCGCCGCGGCGGACGAGGAGGGCGAGGGCGCGACCACCACGCTGCCGCCGCCGGTCAAGCCCGCCGAGCCGCTCGTCAAGGAGCCCGAGGTCGAGGTTCCGCCGCCGTCCGCGGGCCGGATGGTGCGGCTGCGCGAGCGGCTGGCCCGCTCGCAGAGCGCGCTCGGGCGCGGGCTGCTCGAACTGCTCTCCCGCGACCGCCTCGACGACGAGGTGTGGGACGAGATCGAGGAGCGCCTGATCACGGCCGACGTCGGCGTCGCGCCGACGCAGGCGATCGTCGAGGAGCTGCGCACCAAGGTCAAGGTGCTGGGCAGCCGCACCCCCGCCGAGGTGCGCAACCTGCTGCGCGAGCAGCTCCTGGCGCAGATCAACCCCGATCTCGACCGCACGCTGCACGTCCAGAAGCACGGCGAGCGGCCCGCGGTCGTGCTCGTCGTGGGCGTCAACGGCACCGGCAAGACCACCACCACCGGCAAGCTCGCCCGCGTCCTCATCGGCGACGGCAAGCACGTCGTGCTCGGCGCCGCCGACACCTTCCGCGCCGCCGCCGCCGACCAGCTCCAGACCTGGGGCGAGCGGGTGGGCGCCGAGACCGTGCGCGGCCCCGAGGGCGGCGACCCGGCCTCCGTGGCCTTCGACGCCGTCGTCAAGGGCATCGACCAGAAGGTCGACGTGGTCATCATCGACACGGCCGGCCGCCTGCACACCAAGACCGGCCTGATGGACGAGCTGGGCAAGGTCAAGCGGGTCATCGAGAAGAAGGCCACGGTCGACGAGGTGCTGCTCGTCCTCGACGCCACCACCGGTCAGAACGGCATGCGCCAGGCCCAGGTGTTCGCCGAGGTGGTCAACATCACCGGCATCGCGCTGACCAAGCTCGACGGCACCGCCAAGGGCGGCATCGTGATCTCGGTGCAGCGGGAGCTGGGGGTTCCGGTCAAGCTCGCGGGGCTGGGCGAGGGGTCCGACGACCTGGCGCCGTTCGATCCCGAGGTGTTCGTGGACGCCATCCTGGGTGAGTGATCCCGTTTACGGTCGCACCGTAATCGGCGCGACACTGCCCGTTACCAGATAGGTCTTGATCCGTCACTTTCTGTTGTGTTGCCATGTTCCGGTCATCATTGATGGCCCGGGTCCGCAATGCACGTGAAAGGACGCCATGAAGAAGATCGTCGTCCACAGGCCAGGCACCGTGAAGCCGATCGCCGCCGCTGCGCCGAGGCACATTCCCTAGCAGCCTGGCCCTAGCAGCCTGGCCCAAGCAGCCTGGGCCGGCGTCCCGCCGGACGCCGGCCGTGCCGGACGGAAGAGGCAGCGCGTGGACACGATCATCCTCGACGCGGACCGCCGCATCGGCGGCCCCTACACCCTCGGCGCCGGGCTCCTCGCCCGGTTGGTGCCGGTCGCGCTCGGGCGCTGGCCGGACCTGGTCGCCGCCCACGACATCGAGATCCGGACGGCCGCGCCGGAGCTGCGCGCGTCCGTGCCCGCCCGGCGGCGTTCGCTGGCCGACGAGCTGCCCAGGGGGCAGCGCATCCTCGTGCCCGGTGCCCGCCGCAGCCTCAGGATCGCCAACGGGCTGGCCGAGTTCGTCCGTGACCACCTGACTCGTTCCGGGCCGCTCACCCTGATCGTCGGGAACGCCGGCGAGGCCGATCCCACCGACGCGGAGCTGGTGACCGTGCTGCGGCGCAGGCTCAAGCCCGGTCTCCTGCGGATCGAGGAGGGCCCGTCGGCGCCCGGCACCGGGCCGCTGCACGCCGACTTCGATCGCTACCGCGACGAGGGTTTCCACCACGCCATGGCCGAGTCGGGTCTGGAGACGCTGCGCGGGCTGGCGTACGAGGACGATCCTGAGCACTGGCAGCGGCTCCTGCAGCGGGTCGCGGCGGCGCTGGAGGCCATCGGGCGCGAGGACGAGGCCCGCGAGCTGTACGACCGGGGCCGGCGCGAGAGCACCGACCCCAAACACCGCGCCACCATGGCCTACGCCACCGCCATGATCCTCGTACGCCACCACGACCGCGCCCGCCGCGACCCCGACCAGGCCCTGGCCTGGATCAACGAGGCGATCACGATCACGTCCATGCTGCCCGACGCCCGGGAGCGGGCCTTCCACCTGGGGTTCGACCTCAACGGCAAGGCCCTGGTGGAGCTGCGCAGGGGCCGACGCGAGGCCGCCGCGGAGCTGGTGCACCAGGCCATCGAGCTGGCCGAGACGCACCTGCGCGGCGAGCATCCGGTGCACAAGCTGGTGCTGTACGCCAACCGCGGCCAACTGCTGGCCATGGCGGGGGAGCGGGAGGCGGCGCTGGCCGACCTCACGCGGGCCATCGAGACCGACCCCGGCTACCCCGACCACTACCTCGACCGCGGTAACCTGCTGCACGAGCTGGGCCGATCGGCGGAGGCGCTGGCCGATTACGAGACGGTCATGCGGCTCAGCCCACCCTTCCCCGAGGCGTACTACAACCGGGCCGAGCTCCGTTACGCCGCCGGTGACCTCGAAGGCGCCCGCGCGGACCTGGATCACACGCTGGAGCTGGACCCGGAGTTCGCGCCCGCGTACGTGAACCGGTGCGGCCTGCACGCGGCCGCCGGCGACCACGTACGCGCCCGGCGGGACGTGGAGCGCGGCCTGGAGCACGCGCCGCACGACCCCTTCCTGCTGTGCGTGCTCGGGCAGGTGGAGCTGGCCGAGATGCGCTACCCGGAGGCGCGGATGGCCTTCGACCGGGCGCTGGAGCTGGATCCCGACCTGGTGGCCGCCTGGGCGGGGCGGGCCGAGCTGGCCTTCGAGCGCGGCGACCAGGAGGCGGCGGTGGCCGACCTGACGCGGGCGCTCAAGCTGGAGGAGACGGCGGAGCTGCTGTTCAACAGGTCGCTGGCCTACCGGGAGGCGGGGCTGACCCGGCAGGCACGGCAGGACCTGCTCCGGGCCGCCGAGCTGGCCCCGGACGACGCCGACATCAGGCGGGCGCTCACCGAAGGGTGAATCGTCAGGATCGCGGTGTTCCTGAGTGCGAGCGCGTCCCGATCGGGACCACCAGGGGAGTCCCGGCCACCGGGTCGGCGATGACCTTGGCGTCCAGCTCGAACACCTCCCGCAGCAGCTCCTCGGTCAGCACCTCGTGCGGGGTGCCCGAGGCGATGACCCGGCCGGCGCGCATGGCCACCAGCCGGTCGGCGTAGCGGGCGGCCAGGTTGAGGTCGTGCAGGACCATGACGACCGTGCGGCCGGCCTCCTGGTGCAGGTGCCGTACGAGCTCCAGGACCTCCACCTGGTGCGCCAGGTCCAGGAACGTCGTGGGCTCGTCGAGGAGCAGCAGGTCCGTGCCCTGGGCCAGGGCCATGGAGATCCACGCCCGCTGCCGCTGCCCGCCGGACAGCTCGTCCAGCGGCCGTTCGGCCAGGTCGGCCAGGCCCGTCATGTCGAGGGCGGCCGCGACCGCGCCCTCGTCGTCGGAGGACCACTGCCGGTACCAGGTCTGGTGCGGGTGCCGTCCCCTGGCCACCAGGTCGGCCACGGTCAGGCCCTCCGGGGCGGTGGGCGCCTGGGGGAGCACGCCGAGGATCTTGGCCACCTCGCGGGTGGGGATCTTGTCGATGCGCTTGCCATCCAGCAGCACCTCGCCGCCCTGTGGCTTGAGCAGGCGGCCCAGGGCGCGCAGCAGCGTGGACTTGCCGCAGCCGTTCGGGCCGATGATGGTGGTCACGGTGCCCGCCTCGATGCCCAGGTCGAGCCCGTCGACGACCAGGCGGTCGCCGTACCCGAGCTTGACGTCGGCGGCCTGCAGTCTCACTTTCGCGACCTCCAGATGAGGTGGATCAGGTAGGGGGCGCCCAGCACGGCGGTGACGATGCCGACCGGCAGTTCGATCGGGGAGAACGTGGTCCTGGCGATCAGGTCGGCGGCCGTGGTGAGCGCGCCGCCGATGACAGCCGAGCAGAGTATCGGCGGTTGTCCCGAGCGGGCCAGCCGGAGCGCGATCTGCGGCGAGGCCAGCGCCACGAACGCGATCGGGCCCGCGGAGGCGGTGGCGACGGCGGCCAGCAGCACGGCGGCCAGGATCATCAGGGCGCGCGACAGGTTCATGCGGAGGCCGAGCGCGGTGACCGTGTCGTCGCCGAAGCGCAGGGCGTCGAGCGAGCGGGTGCCGAGCAGGGTCAGCGGCACCAGGACGATCAGGGCCAGCGCCGTGGGTGTCACGTGCTCCCAGCCGCGGCCGTTGAGTGAGCCGCTGATCCAGACCATGGCGCGGCCGGTGTCGTTGACGTCGCCGACGGTCAGGAGCCAGAACTTGACGTTGGTGAACACGGCGGCCACGCCGATGCCGACCAGGACGAGCCGGTAGCCGTCCAGTCCGCGCCGCCAGGCCAGGCCGTACACGATGGCCGCCCCTATCAGGCCGCCGAGCAGGGCCAGGGCCGGGATGCCGAGGGTCGAGAGCAGGCCGCTGGCACCGCCGTACATGCTGCCGCTGGCCACCACCCCGGCCACGACCGTGACCGAGGCGCCGGTGGTGACGCCGAGGATCTCGGGGCTGGCCAGGGGGTTGCGCGCGATCGACTGGATGATGGCGCCCGACAGCGCGAGCGCGGCGCCGACCAGGGCGCCGGTGAGCGCGCGGGGCAGGCGCAGCTCCATGATGACGAAGTGGGCCGGGCTGTTGACGTCGAACGTGCCCGCGACCACCTCCGCCAGGCTCATCCGGAGGTCTCCGATGCGCATGTTCAGGGCCATGAGCAGGGCGAGCAGGACGAGGCCGGTGAGGGTCACGGCGACGGCGCGCGGGCGTACCTGCCAGGACAGGCCGCCGACGCGCAGAGGGAGAGTGGTCATCACAGGCGTACGGGCTTCCTGCGGCGGACGAGGGCGACGAAGAACGGCGCGCCGATCAGCGCGAGCACCACGCCCACCTCCAGCTCGCCCGGCGGGGCGACCACGCGGCCGATCACGTCGGAGAACAGCAGCAGCGCCGCGCCGACCAGCCCCGAGTACGGCAGCAGCCAGCGGTGGTCGGTGCCCGACAGGGGGCGGGCCAGGTGCGGCACGATCAGCCCGACGAACGCCAGCGAGCCGCACGCGGCGACCGACGCGCCTGACAGCAGGGTGACGGCGGCGACGCCGATGGTCCGGGTCATGGCGATGTTCTGGCCGAGGCTGCGGGCCACGTCCTCGCCCAGCGAGAGCGCGTTCAGCCCGGGGGCGTTGATCATCGCCAGCACCAGTCCCACCAGGATGAACGGCAGCACCTGCCAGACCACGTCGGCGCCCCTGGCGGCGATGGAACCCGCCTGCCAGAAGCGGAACACGTCCATGGCCTGCTCGTCGAGGAGCACGATGGCGGAGGTCAGGGCGTACAGGAAGGCGCTCACGGCGGTGCCGGCGAGCGCCAGCGTGACCGGCGTCGGCCCGCCCCTGCCGCCCACCATGCCCAGGGCGAACACCGCCACGCTCGCCACCAGCGCGCCGGCCAGCCCGAACCAGATGTAGACGAGCAGGCTGGAGGCGCCGAACAGGACGATCGAGGCCACCATCGCGAACGCCGCCCCCTGCGTGACCCCGAGCAGTCCAGGGTCGGCGAGCGGGTTGCGGGTGTGGCCCTGCATGAGGGCGCCCGCGACGCCGAGCGCGACCCCGGCCAGGATGCCGAGGACGGTCCTGGGGACGCGGAGTGAGCGGATGACGATGTCGTTCTCGGTGCCGGTCGGGGCCGTGAGCGCGTGCCAGGCGTCGGTGAGCGGCACGGACTTGGAGCCGATCGTGATGCTCAGCACCACCGCGACGAGGACGGCGGCCAAGAGCGCGCACAGGACGCCGAGGCGGCGGGCACGGATGCCATGAAGGCGTGGGGCGATGGCGGTTGCGCTCACCCATGTCCTCCTCGCTATCGCCCGATCCTGCTGAAGTATGCCAGCTTAGGCTGGGCTAACCTAATTTAGGTTTGCCTTATTTACCGTGAAAGGGATGCGATGAGACCGTTGCGCGTGCTAGTCGGCGCTCTTCTCCTGGCGGGAGCGGCCGCCTGCGGCTCGACCGCCACTCCGGCCGCCGAGCCCGCTTCGGCGGCCCCGTTCAGAACCATCAAGCACGCGATGGGCGAAACGGTCATTCCAGCGCAGCCCAAGCGGGTGGTGGCGCTCGACCAGAGCTTCGTGGACGCGGTGCTCACGCTGGAGACGCCGGTCGTCGGATACACGACGTACCGGTCGATCGACGACAAACTGCCCGACTACCTCGGGACGGTGGCCCAGCAGTACGGCAAGGAGGCCACCCCTGTCGGCACGCTGGAGCAGCCGAGCCTGGAGAAGGTGATGGCGCTCAAACCCGACCTGATCGTCTCGGCGAAGGTGCGCCACGAGGCCCTGTACGACAAGCTCTCCAAGATCGCGCCCACCGTCTTCACCGAGACCACCGGCGCCATCTGGAAGGACAACCTCCGCCTCATGGGCCAGGCCCTGGGCAAGGAGGCCCTCGCGGACAGCACGCTCAAGGCGTTCGAGGAGCGGGCCGGCAAGATCGGCGCCGCCATCAAGGAGAAGGACGGGAAACTGCCCACGATCTCGGTCGTGCGCTTCGCGGGCGAGCCCACGGTCCGGCTGTACGTGGAGAAGTCCTACTCCGGCGCGGTGCTCAAGGACGTCGGCTTCCCGCGCCCCGAGGACCAGCCGGTCGCCAAGGACGCGATCGCGGTGGACGTGAGCCAGGAGCGCATCGCGGACCTGGACGCCGACCACATCTTCGTCGCCACCTACCCGGACCCGACGACGGAGGACCCGAAGAAGAAGTTCACGGGCAACCCGTTGTGGGGCCAGCTCAAGGGGGAGAAGCACGAGGTCAGCGACCTGACGTGGATGAGCGCGGTGGGCATCCAGGGGGCGCACGCGATGCTGGACGACCTGGCCGGCCAGTTCGGGGTCGACCCGGCCAAACTCTGACCTAGGCGGGCAGGAAGGTGCGGAGTTCTGCCAGGTGGGGGGTGATGTCCAGGCCGTTGGTCTCGAGCCATCGCGGGTTCCCGTACGTGCCCTTGTAGCGGTCGCCGCTGTCGCAGATCAGGGTGACGATGCTGCCCTGCCGGCCCGCTTCGCGCAGTTCCTGGATGAGGTCCACGCAGGCCGCCATGTTCGTGCCCGTCGAGCCGCCCACGTCCAGGCCCGTCACCTCGCGGGTCCAGTGCATGGCGGCGATCGAGCGGGCGTCGGGGACGGCGATCATGCGGTCGATGACCGCCGGGTGGAACGAGGGTTCGACCCGGGGGCGGCCGATGCCCTCGATGCGGGAGCCGGGGGCCGTGACCGTGGTGTCGCCCGAGACCCAGCTCGGGTAGAAGGCCGAGCCCTCCGGGTCCACGACGGCCAGGCGGGTGGGGTGGCGGCGGTAGCGGATGTAGCGGCCGATGGTGGAGGAGGTGCCGCCGGTGCCGGCGCCGACGACGATCCAGGCCGGCTCCGGGTGGGGCTCCAAGGACATCTGGGAATAGATGGACTCGGCGATGTTGTTGTTCCCGCGCCAGTCGGTGGCCCGCTCGGCATAGGTGAACTGGTCCATGAAGTGGCCGCCGGTCTCGGCCGCCAGGCGGTGAGATTCGTCATAGATCGCGCCGGGGTCGGCCACCAGGTGACACTTCCCGCCGTAGAACTCGATCAGGTGGATCTTCTCCTGCGACGTGGCCGCGGGCATGACGGCGATGAAGGGCAGGCCGAGCAGGCGGGCGAAGTACGCCTCGCTGACGGCCGTGGAGCCGCTCGACGCCTCGACGACCGTCGTGGCGGGGCCGATCCAGCCGTTGGCCAGGCCGTACAGAAAAAGTGATCTAGCCAACCGGTGTTTCAGTGAACCAGTGGGGTGCACTGACTCGTCTTTCAAGTAGAGGTTTACTCCCCAATGCGAGGGCAGCGGAAAGACGTGCAGATGTGTGTCGCAACTCCGGTTGGCGTCGGCCTCGACCTTGCGTATGGCCTCAGCCACCCAGCGGCGTGTACCCGTGTCAGGCCGATCGACGAAAATCATCCTCATACGCTATCCCATGTGACTCTGGCCACTATTGCTGTGATATTGGATGGGTAGTGTTATGATAATGAGACTTGTCCGGCCGTGGACGTGACCACGCACGCCGCGAGCAGATGGACGGAAACCCCTTCTGACCTAGGCGGAACCTCACTAACGCGTCCCTTACGAGGGATTTGCGAAGATGGAACCGCTGTCAGGCGGCTTGTGCCGAAACGGGGGATAGCGCAAGGGGGAATGAATTGATCACGATGACTGATGAGCAGCGTCAGGACTGGTTCGAACGCGACGTCGTCCCTGTGACGTCGCAACTTTTCGCCTCCGCCATGCGCCTGACCCGTAACGCCGCGGACGCGGAGGATCTGGTGCAGGAGACGGTGGCGAAGGCGTACACGTCCTACCACCAGTTCCGCGAGGGCACGAACCTCAAGGCCTGGCTGCACCGCATTCTGACGAACAACTTCATCAACGACTATCGCAAGAAGCAGCGTTCGCCGAAGTTGTCGGCCGCCGAGGACATCGAGGACTGGCAGTTGCACGCCGCCGAGTCCCACAGCTCGACCGGGTTGCGGTCGGCTGAGAACGAGGCACTCGACCGGTTGCCGGACAGCGTGGTGATGAACGCCCTGCGCTCCCTGCCGGAGGACTTCCGCGTGGCCGTCTACCTGGCGGACGTCGAGGGGTTCGCGTACAAGGAGATCGCCGATCGCATGGGCACGCCCATCGGCACCGTCATGTCGCGGTTGCACCGCGGGCGGCGCCAGTTGCGAGGGATGCTGGAGGAGTACGCCCGCGAGGAGGGCGCCGTCCGTCTCCCCGCCCAGCGTGCCGCGGCCTAGGACTCCATGGATAAGTGAAGGCGGACGCGTAACACGCCGCCTTCCGCGCGCAGCTCCACGAGATCGCAGAGTTGCCGGCTGATCCAGAGCCCGTATCCCCGAGGGGATTCGGGCTCCGGTGGTATATAGCCGGGTAAGGGGTCGTCCAGGGCGCCGCCGGGGTCGGCGATCTCGCAGACCAGCTCTCCGCCGTGGACCCACATCGTGATCGTGCCGTAGCCGGCGCCGTGCTCGATGCTGTTCGCGGCGATCTCGGACACGCTGATCACCAGTGAGGTGATGAGGTTGCGGTCCATGCCCGCCGCCCTGGCGTAGTCGCCGACGCTCTGGCGCAGCCGTTTGAGCTCCCTGCCGGTGAAGCGGACCGTCTTCGCGTCCCGGCCGGGGGCGGGGAGCGGGGAGCGGTCGCCGTTCAGGACGAGCTCGTGGGGTTCGACGAAGCCGGCGCTGGTGGCCTCGCCGTCCAGGCCGAGCAGGACGGGGTGGTTGACCGGGCCGAATTCGAGCACGTGCGGGGGGACTTTGCGCAGGTCGTACAGGCATAACATGATCGCCGCCGTCGCGTGGAGCGCGGCGTTGACCACGGACTCGTAGCGGATGAGCTCCCTGATCTCCCGCTCGCTCCTGCCCGTCCAGCTCGGCTCGCCGATCACGAGGGTACGGCGGCCGCGCGTGTAGTCGTGATAGGCGGCCAGCGTGCGATAAGGGTGGCCGTACCAGGCGGCCGAGGTCCGGCTGTCGATGTGCCCCGCGTCGGCGCCCAGGGCGTCGGCCAGCAGGGCGAGTTTCGGCGCGCACGTGATGACCAGGACGTGCCTGCCCTCGTCCAGCGCGGAGCGCACGCGTGGCACGACCAGACTCAGAAAAGCCTCATCCGAGTCGTAGGGCACCGCGACGTGCTTCAACGACTCACCATCGGAACGTGCCCGCTCAGGGCGCACGGGCGAAACGTAGCAAGGCTAGAGATGCTGCGCAACGGCTATGAGGGCCACCGCTACGAGCGCGCAGGCCACACCCGCGACCTGTACGGCCCGCAACCGTTCCCCCAGCACCCGGTTGGCCAGCAGCAGGGTGCTCGCGGGGTAGAGGGAGACCAGCACGGCGACCAGGCTGAGCAGGCCGTCCTGCTGGGCCAGCAGGTAGAGCACGTTGGCCGCCATGTCCAGCACACCCGCCGCCAGGATGATGTGCAGCGAGCCGGGGCCCGGCTTGAGCGCGCGCCGCGTGACCAGGGCCAGCAGGGCCACCAGCGTCACCGACGACAGCCGCGCGCCCATCAGGGGCCACAGGCCGCCCTCGTGCGGGGCCATGGCGAGCAGGATGAAGAAGCCGCCGAACCCGGCCCCGGCGGCCAGCGAGATGAGCACCGACGACAGCGAGGCCCGGCCGCCGCCGGACCGGTCCTGGCTGACCAGCAGCACCGAGCCGAGCGCCAGCGCCACGCCCACCAGGGCCCAGGGCGCCGGTCGCTCGCCCGTGGCCAGCCCGTACATCACGGGCAGCGCCGCCGAGGTGACGGCGGTCGTCGGGGCGACCACGGACATGACGCCCGTGGCCAGCGCCCGGTAGAACAGCACCAGCCCCGCCGCCCCCGACATGCCGGCGGCCAGGCCCCAGGCGAGCGCGTGCTGGCTGAACACGCCAGGCAGCAGCGGCAGCAGGCCGAGGATCAGCGCCAGGCCGGCGGTCTGGGAGAGCACGACGACCGACAGCACCTGGGACCGTCGTGTGGCCAGGCCGCCGAAGAAGTCCGCCGTGCCGTACACGAGGGCGCACATGGTCGCCAGGATCACCGTCATCGAGGGGGCTCCAGTTCAATGGACTGAACTATTAGTACAACACACAGGGTACATTCCACTGCAAATGGGATTCACTACACTGCACTCTCATGGAAGACCCGGAGCTGATCACCCAGGCCATCGCCAACAACGTCCGTGCCCAGCGCGGGCATCGCGGCCTGACGCTGGACGCGCTGGCCGCCAGGTCGGGCGTGAGCCGGGGCATGCTCGTCCAGGTGGAGCAGGGCCGGACGAACCCGAGCATCTCCACCCTCACCCGCATCGCCTCCGCCCTCGGCGTCACCGTGGCCAGGCTCGTCGAGGTCTCCGACGTGCCGGTCGTGCGGGTGGTGGACAAGGCGGACGTGGTCACGTTCAAGCAGGGGAACACGCAGGCGCGGCTGCTGGTCGGCGCGGACGATCCGATGATCCTCGAACTGTGGGACTGGCGGCTGGCGCCCGGCGAGCACTACGACGGCGACGCCCACCCGCCCGGCACCCGCGAGATGCTCACCGTGCTGGACGGGGAGTTGACGATCACGGTGTACGGGAAGAGTCATGTGATCGGCAAAGATGATGCCGTGCTGTTCACCGCCGATCGGCCCCATCGCTACGCGAACAGGGGCAAGGAGGAACTGAGATTCGTGATGGTGGTCGCCGAGCCCCGCGAGACGCATGACCAATAACCCGGAACGCGCCCCGGATCACCCGGTGGAGTTTCATGATTACTCCATGTCTTGGACGGCTGACGCCCGTTGTTGGGTACATCCCTTGTGTACGGTGACCGCCTCCAGCGGCCATCCCGGCTTGCGATATATGCGCCTACGGTCGGCCTTCCGCAGCGGTCCACCGCGGGTCGCGACGTTGTGCACCTACGGCGAGCGGTCGGCAGGGGGTGGCGTGTGAGTGAGGCCCGAGCGGCGACGGAGAAGCTCCAGGTGGAGCTCCATGGTCTGGGCGTCACCAGCGCGTACGAGGTGGGCGACGACGCGACCATCTCGGTGTGGATAGGCCTGGTCGTGCACTATAGGGATGGGTTTTACCGCTGGCAGGAAGGACCTGTGAAACGTCGGCATCTGGGTACGGATCCGGTCGGATGTGCCATGCGCGTGGCGCGCCGCTACCAGGAATTGCAGGCGGATATCCCACTCTGGTGGGACGACCTGGCCAGGGAACTGCGGGGGGAACCGGTCCAGGACTATCCGTAGGCCCCCGCATGCGGCGTTTCGGGGGGAAGCATGCGTGTGTGGGCCTTGCCGCTGGCCCTGCTCGCCCTGGCGAGCTGTGTCACCCAGTCGGTGCCGCGCCGTCCGGAGCAGGCCATGGCACCGATCGTGCCCGCCAGACCGGTCGTCGTCGATCCGGTCATCCTGGCCAGGCGACTGGCGTCCATGCAGGCGGGCTGGCCGCGCAGCCGCGCATTCGACTGCGCGCGGCTCAAGTGCGTGGCCCTGACCTTCGACGACGGCCCCGGCGAGCACACGCTGCGGCTGCTCGACCTGCTGCGCAGCCGTGACGTCAGGGCCACGTTCTTCGTGGTCGGGCAGATGGTGGCCGCCGACAAGGGCGGCCACACGACCCGGCGCATCGTGCACGACGGGCACGAGATCGGTAACCACTCCTGGAGCCATCCGGCGCTCGCCGGGCTGTCGCACGAGGAGCTGAAACACCAGCTCAAGCACACCGAGAACATCGTGCGGAAGCTGACGGGGGTGCGGATGCGGGTGATGCGGCCGCCGTACGGGGCGACGGACCACGAGGTCGCCGCCGAGACGCGCCGCGAGGGCCTGGCCCAGATCCTGTGGAACGTCGACACGCTGGACTGGCGGGACCGGGTGGCCACGACCGTCGCCAAACGGGCGGGGGAGGCCAAACCGGGGTCGATCGTCCTGCTGCACGACATCCACCGCAGCACCGTGGACGCCGTGCCGGCCATGCTCGACAAGCTCGGCGGGAAGGGCTACACGTTCGTCACGGTCTCGGAGCTGTACGGCAAGACGCCCGCGCCGGGCCGGACGTACACCGAGCGATGACGGTCTTTGTCGGAGGCACATGGCACCCTTGTCCGCATGGGTTTCACCGGCTTCCCCGACGAGGCGTTCCTCTACTACGAGGGGCTCGAGGCGGACAATTCGAAGGCTTATTTCGCACAGCACAAACAGCTCTACGAGGAGGCGGTGCGGGCGCCCATGCTGGCGCTCATCGACGAGCTGGCAGGGGAGTTCGGGCAGGCCCAGCTCTTCCGGCCCTACCGGGACGTCCGCTTCGCCAAGGACAAGTCGCCGTACAAGACGCATCAGGGCGCGTTCATCGACCACGAGCCCGGGATCGGGCTCTACGTGGAGCTCAGCGCGGCGGGGCTGTTCACGGCGGGCGGCATCTACACGCAGGCCCCCGACCAGGTGGCCCGCTTCCGCGCGGCCGTGGACGAGGACCTGACGGGCAAGCCGCTGGAGGCCGTCACCGACGCGCTGGCGGCGGCGGGCTACGAGCTGGGCGGGGAGCGGCTGAAGACCAAGCCGAGGGGGTTCGACGTGGAGCATCCGCGCATCGAGCTGCTGCGGCACAAGTCGCTGTACGCGGGCATGCGGTTCGAGCCGCAGGAGTGGGTGCACACGGCGGAGGTGCGCGACCGGGTGGCGGAGACGTGGCGCGCCTTCGGGCCGCTGATCGAGTGGCTCACGACCCACGTGCGCGGCAGCGAGCTGCCCCGCCGCTGAGAGGTCACCTCTGGGTGGTGGTGACCTGGTCACCCTTGAGGATGCGGTCCACGGTCTGGCCCGCCGCCGAGGTCGCCGCCGTCGTGCCCGCCGCCAGGACCAGCGCCAGCGTCGGCGCCGCCAGGCTGCGGATGCTGCGCAGATTGCGGACCCGCGTCCACGGCTCGCCGGCCAGATGCATGGTCCGCCATTCCCAGAACAGCCCCAGACCGATACAGACCATCATCACCTGCCCCACCACGATGCCCACCACCTGCACCTTGTCGAAGGGCCCGATGTCGGGTTCGGCCAGCGTCGACAGATAGCCCGACAGCTCCGTCATCAGCGCCGCCGCGGTGAGGTGGAGCGCCTTGGTCATCGGCTGGGTGCCGCGGATGCGCGGGTAGAAGAAGCCGAACAGGAAGCCGAAGGCGGGCAGCGTGATCAGGTAGCGGCCGTCGAAGATGAAGCTGGTCAGGTCTACACCCTCGGGCCAGCCGTACACCAGGGCGAACGGCAGGCTCAGCAGCAGGCTGACGGTGAAGGCGTGCACGCCGTTGTGCCAGGGCGTGCACCCGGCCGCCGTGGCGAACGCGGTCTCCGGATGGCGGCCGTGCCGGTTCAGCGCCGCCTCCAGGATGGTGCGCTGCTGCTCGAAGTCGTTCATCGACAGGTCGCCCGCCCCGATCCGGCCCCGCCCGATGCGGTAGAGCTCCTGTTCGGAGATGAGCAGCAGTCGCTTGTGCAGGGCGGCCCTGACGAGCTGCCGGTGCTCCTCCTGTGTGACGGGCTCGGCGATGGCCGGGCGCGGGCCCGCGAGCAGCCAGCGGGCGGTCGCCCAGGCCACGATCGAGGAGATCGCCAGCAGCGGCAGTGGCACGTCGATGTCGGCGAGCGTCGTACTGCCGCTGGGGGTGATGTAGAGCACCATCAATACGGTGATCATGGTGGACTCCACGACCGGGTCGTCGATCGCGGAGAGCCGGCCGCCGAGCCGCCGCAGCCGCAGCACCAGCAGCACGAACATGAGCAGCAGCAGCCCCAGCACCCCGCGCACCAGCGGCGTGAGCGAAAGGCTGCCGATCGTCGGCTCGTCCTCCGGCACGGCCAGGCTCCACGACCCCGCGTCCAGCCACTCGGTCGGCCAGCCCTGTACCAGCAGGCTGATGAGCACGGCGCCCGCCACGGCCCCGCGTTTCCACTGCTTGGTCGCCACGGCCACGGCGGAGATCGGGATCAGGGCCCAGCTCAGGGCCAGCACCAGCCGGGCGCTGTCGGGCGGATAGACCTCGGTCAGCAGCGCCCGCAGCCACAGCGCCAGCGCCAGCAGCCCGATCGCGGCCTCGGCCGACAG
Source organism: Nonomuraea solani (assembly GCF_900108335.1). Lineage (GTDB taxonomy): Bacteria > Actinomycetota > Actinomycetes > Streptosporangiales > Streptosporangiaceae > Nonomuraea > Nonomuraea solani. The sequence goes on along the minus strand of NZ_FNVT01000008.1, from coordinate 196,730 downwards.
CACCGCGAGCCGGACGATCACCGGCCTGACCCCGAGGTCCACGCTGAACGCGATCGCCGACCCGGCCGCCGCGATCGCGGCCACCGCGCCGCAGAGCAGCAGGGACCGGCCGGAGAGCTGCCCGTGCAGCCACGACCAGCTCAGCATGCCGAGCCCGACGAGCAGGCCGAGCCCGGTCACGATCAGCAGGTCACGGGTGTTCCACGGCGGGCTGGTGGGCAGCACCCGCCCGGCGTGCCGCAGCATGAGGGCGGGCACGGCCACGAACATGACCACGTACGTCACCGCCGACCAGTCCGGCGCGAACAGCGGGATCAGCAGCGTGGGCGCCGCCAGGGCAAGTCCGACCACCAGTTCCCTGTTGGCGCGCCGGTCCCACCAGGAGCGGCCGAGCGAGCGCAGCAGGAAGATGACCAGGGCGATCGCGGTGAGCACGCCGAGCGCGGTGGCCCAGGAGAAGTCCTCCTCCACGACGACGTCGGCGAACCCGTACGAATCCGGCGCCAGCGTCATGCTCACCGGATACGCCCCGATGGTGAACTCGAGCCGCTCCTCCCGCTCGCGCTCCGGCGTGATCCCCTCCAGCCGCAGCACCGTCCACGCGCCGGGCAGCACCGCGATCGACCGCCCGGTGACGATCAGCGGGAACGCGTTGGGCGCGTTGAAGTTCAGCTTCAGCAACTCGTCCCGCTGGAGCTGGCGCAGCAGGGTCACCGTGAACCTGGCCGTGGTGCGCTGCTCGTCGGAGATCAGGACCGGCGCGAGGCGCGTGGTGGGCGCCAGGCCGGGACCGTCCACCTTGATCGCGCCGAACGCGGCGTCGATGACCTGCTGGAGCGTGCCGGGGAAGCCGCCACCCTGGCGTAACGCCTCGATGAGCGGATCCTTGGCGCTCATCTCGAGCCGGTGCAGGACGGTCACCTTGACCTGGCGCTGCCGGGGGTCCAGCCGTCCCTCAGGCACCCGTTCCAGGTCGTCGCCGGCGGCGCCGGTGACCAGCACCTCGGTGGTCGCCTTGCGGGCCCAGCCCACGAGGGGATCGGCGCGGGCGGCGGCGGCCACCCACGGGTTGGGCGCCGCGGTGCCCTTGGGCGGTGCAGGACCCGCTACCGGCCTGGCTGCGACGGTGCACCAAACGATCGCCCCCAACGACACCAGCGCCAGCCCGAACGCGATTGCCATTCGGAGCTTTCCCACAATTTGGATGATTCTCCGGCATGCGCGTTTGTTCTATCTCGTAGGGTCACGGTGTGATTACAGCTGCTCCCATTACAACTTTTCTTTACGGCGTGACCCGGGAGAGTCCATCAATCGCACGTGGCGAAGCCGGGACGCTGACTGCCCGTGCTTACGCGAACTGCCCGCACATACACGAAAGCCGCGCTCTGCCCGCGAAAAGCGAGCAAAACGCGGCCGGTGTGCAAGGAAATGTCAGGTGCGCTTGGCGCGGGCGGCGGCGCGGCCACGGGTCGCGGCGTCGAGCACGACCTTGCGGATGCGCACGTGCTCCGGAGTGATCTCCACGCACTCGTCCTCGCGGATGAACTCCAGCGCCTGCTCCAGCGACAGGACGCGCGGCGGGATCACCTTCTCCGTCTCCTCACTGGTGGAGGAGCGCATGTTGGTGAGCTTCTTCTCCTTGGTGATGTTGACGTCCATGTCGTCGGAGCGCGAGTTCTCGCCGACGATCATGCCCTCGTAGACCTCGGTGGTCGGCGAGACGAACAGCGTGCCGCGCTCCTGCAGGTTGAGCATCGCGAACGCGGTCACCGGGCCCGACCGGTCGGCCACCAGCGAACCGTTGTTACGGGTGCGCAGCTCGCCGAACCACGGCTCGTAGGAGTCGAACACGTGGTGCACCAGGCCGGTGCCGCGGGTCTCGGTCAGGAATTCGGTACGGAAGCCGATCAGGCCGCGGGCCGGCACCACGAACTCCATCCGGATCCAGCCGGTGCCGTGGTTGGTCATGTGCTCCATGCGGCCCTTGCGCACGGCCAGTAGCTGGGTGACCGCGCCGAGGTATTCCTCGGGGCAGTCGACCGTCAGCCGCTCGACGGGCTCGTGCACCTTGCCGTCGATGGTCTTGGTGACCACCTGCGGCTTGCCGACGGTCAGCTCGTAGCCCTCGCGGCGCATCTGCTCGACCAGGATGGCCAGCGCCAGCTCGCCACGGCCCTGGACCTCCCAGGCGTCGGGGCGGTCGGTCGGCAGCACGCGCAGCGAGACGTTGCCGACGAGCTCCTTCTCCAGGCGGTCCTTGACCATGCGGGCGGTGACCTTCGAGCCCTTGACCTTGCCCACCAAGGGCGAGGTGTTGGTGCCGATGGTCATCGAGATGGCCGGCTCGTCGACCGTGATCAGCGGCAGCGGGCGCGGGTCCTCGGGGTCGGCCAGCGTCTCGCCGATCATGATCTCGGGGATGCCGGCGATGGCGATGATGTCGCCGGGCCCGGCCTCCTCGGCCGGCTTGCGCTCAAGGGCCTCGGTCATGAGCAGCTCGGTGATCTTGACCCGCTGGATCGACCCGTCGGTGCGGCACCAGGCCACCTGCTGGCCCTTGCGCATGACGCCCTGGTGGATCCGGCACAGCGCGATCCGGCCCAGGTAGGACGAGGCGTCGAGGTTGGTGACGTGGGCCTGCAGCGGCGCGCTCGGGTCGTAGGTCGGGGCCGGGATCGTCGACTTGATGATGTCGAACAGCGGCTCCAGGTCCGCCGACTCGGGCATGCCGCCGTCGGCGGGACGCTCCATGCCGGCCCGGCCGGCCTTGGCGGAGGCGTAGACGATCGGGAAGTCGATCTGCTCCTCGGTGGCGTCGAGGTCCATGAAGAGCTCGTAGACCTCGTCGACGACCTCCTTGATGCGGGCGTCGGGGCGGTCGACCTTGTTGATGCACAGGATGACCGGCATCTTGGCCGACAGCGCCTTGCGCAGCACGAACCGGGTCTGCGGCAGCGGGCCCTCGGAGGCGTCCACCAGCAGCACGACGCCGTCGACCATCGACAGGCCGCGCTCGACCTCGCCGCCGAAGTCGGCGTGGCCGGGGGTGTCGATGATGTTGATGGTCATGCCGCCGTGCTTGACCGCGGTGTTCTTGGCGAGAATGGTGATGCCCTTCTCGCGCTCTAGGTCGTTGGAGTCCATGACGCGGTCATCGACATCCTGGTTGGCGCGGAATGCCCCGGACTGCCAGAGCATGGCGTCGACCAGCGTGGTCTTGCCATGGTCGACGTGCGCGATGATCGCGATGTTCCGCAGGTCGTCGCGGCTGTTCAAAGGCATGATGACGTCTCGCTCTGTGTCGTGGGGGCGGCCGCGCGAAGTCGCGACCTCATAAGTCTAGTTGATCCCCTCTCATGGCAGGAGCGGGACGAGGTGGCGGCGAGCCTAAGCGTGGGCGTCGTCGTCGTTAAGGAGGGGGATCGCGCCGCCGGGAACGAGCACGAACGACAGTACGACGCGGACGAAGGTCTCGGCCACCTCGGCGTCGCCCACATGGGCGGCCAGACAGGGCTCCGCCCCCACCGTGAGCAGCGGCAGGATGGTCTCGGGCTCGGTCGCGAGCGGCCGGCCCAGCAGCGGATGGCCGCGCACCAGCCGTAAGGTGATCGCGAACCCCTCGGGCACCTGATCCGCCCGGGCCGGCGGCGGCGCCGGCGCCTGCTCGAAAGCTTTCAGAAATCGCCTCAGCTCGCGCAGGCTGACCGCCTCGATCGGCTCACTTTTGCGGGCGAAGCGCCGATGGACGGTGACGCGGGCCGGCCCCGCGCGCCGGGCCCTCTTCTACATAGCCGGTTGCACAATTGTGCGCATGGCAAGGCCGCGCCGGATCCTTAGATTGACGGCATGACCTGGACAGAGCTGGTTATGGCTGCGGCACCGATTCAGGCCGACCAGCCGGCGGTGAGCGATGTCAGGACAGGTGAGGTGCTGTCCTACGCGGCGTTCGCGAGACGGGTCACCAGGGCGGCGGCCGGGCTGCGCCGCGAGGGCCTGCGCTACGGCGAGCACGTGCTGGTCAACGTCCCGCTCGGCGCGACGCTGCCGGTGGCGGTGCACGCCGTGGCCTGGGCCGGTGGGGTCGCGGTGCTCGCGACCTCCGGGGTGGCCCGCATCATGATCAGCCACGGCGCCTACGACCCCGTCACGTGCAAGGTGGAGCAGGTCTTCTCGTTCAAGCCGGTCCCGGGCGCCCGGCCGTTCGCCGAACTGATGTCCGAGGGCCCCCTGGAGTTCGGGCCGCTGGCGGGCCCGGCGGCCACGCTCGACGGCGAGCGCCTGTTCGACAACGACGAGCTGGCGACCGACCTGCGCAGGCTGGCCAACCGGGTCGTCTTCACCAGGGACGACGTGGTGATCAACGCGGTGAGCGAGCCCTTCCGCGGCCTGCGGGTCATCGATTTAGCGATGACGACCGGCGCCCACGTCGTGGTCGCCCACGAGCCCAGCCTGATCGGCTGCCGAGTGCTGGCCGCCGAGCGCCGCGCCACCGTCGTCGTCGCCCCATATGAGCTGGCCAAGAGGCTGGTGGGCGATCCGATCCTGCGCGTCATCGACGAAAGGGCGGTCGTAAGCTCGCTTGCTCTGTGAAAAGTGCGACACTGTGGGAGAGTGTGATCCTTCCGCGACGCAGGGTGACCACATGTCAGACTCCCCCCGGCACAACCTTCCAGCAGAGCCCAACCGGTTCGTGGGGCGCGAGCGCGACCTCGACGACCTGCGCAACCTGTTCGGTGAGACGCGTGTGGTGACGTTGTGCGGGGTCGGCGGCATCGGCAAGACACGGCTGGCCCTGCGGCTGGCGGCGGGGCTGGTGGCGTCATACCCCGACGGCGTCTGGCTGGTCGAGCTGGCCAGGTTCGGCCGTCCCGAGCTCGTCGAGCAGGAGATCGCCCGCGTGCTGGGCGTGCGCGAGGAGCCTGGCCGGCCGCTGTTCGACACCGTGGCCGCCCGGCTGCGCGACCTGCGCTGCCTGCTGCTGCTGGACAACTGCGAGCACCTGGTCGACCGGTGCGCGGAGGTGACCGCGGCGCTGATCGCGGCCTGCCCGCGGCTGAGCGTGCTGGCCACCAGCAGAGAGCCGCTGCGCATCGCCAGCGAGCTGATCTGGCGGGTGCCGCCGCTCGACCTGCCCGACAGGGCCATGCCCGACGCCGAGTCGATGCTGCTGTTCGACGACCGGGGGGCTCCCGACACCGAGTCCGTGGAGCTGTTCCTTGACCGCGCGGCGGCCGCGGGCACCCGGCTGGGGCCCGAGAGCCTGCCCGACGTGGTGCGGCTGTGCCGGGCGCTCGACGGGCTGCCGCTGGCGCTGGAGCTGGCCGCCGCCCGCACCAGCCTGCTCAGCCCCGGCCAGATCGCCGACCGCATAGACGACCGTTTCTCGCTGCTCACCACCGGCGGCCGCACCGCGCCCGTCCGGCAGCGCACCCTGCTGGCGGCCGTCGAGTGGAGCTACGACCTGCTGGCGGCGAAGGAGCAGGTGCTGGTGCGGCGGCTGTCGGTGTTCGCCGGTGATTTCGACCTCGATCTGGCCGAGCAGGTCTGCGCCGAGCGGCCCATCGCCAGGGCGGAGATCGTCGACCTGCTCGGCGGCCTGGTCGACAAGTCCCTCGTGCTCTGCGACGAGGGCCGCAGCCGCTACTGGCTGCTGGAGACCATCAGGCGTTACGCGGTCGAGCGCCTCGACCAGGCCGGTGAGCGGGAGGTGCTGCGCGAGCGGCACCTCCACGTGCTCTGCGAGCTGCAGGAGCGCCATTTCGTGACCGAGATGGTGGAGCCGGGGGTGCCGTGGGAGCGCCGGCTGGAGGCGCTGAGCGCGAGCAAGCGCCTCCTCGACGACCAGCGGGTGGCGCTCGACTGGGCCGTCGAGTCCGGCAACGTGCCGCTGGGCCTGCGCCTGTGCGCGACGAGCACGGGGCTGCTGCCCATCGGGGGCAACCTGACGGAGATCGTGGCCTGGATCGAACGCCTGCTCTCCCTCGACCTCGACCACGTGCCGCCGGAGCAGATCGCGCACGCCAAGGCCTACCTCGCCTACGGGCTGGAGGCGCGTGACGAGCTGAGCCGCTCGCTGGAGGTGGCCGGGCAGAGCCTGGCCGGGATGTCGCCGTCGGCCGCGTTCCCGCGCTGCGTCATGCACAGCCTCATGGTCGTGGTGCTGCTCCGCATGGGCCGGGCCGACCAGGCGCTGCACCACGCGGAGGAGGGCCTGGCCCTGGCCACCGCCTCCGGCGACGCCTGGAACCAGGCGGCGGGGCTGGCCGGGCTGTCGGCGGTCGCCCTGACCAGGGGCCGGCTGCGCGAGGCGCAGCGGCACGGCGAGGAGGCGCTGGCGCGGGCGCGCGAGCACGGCCACCGCTGGATGATGGCGAGGTCGGCCGGTCAGCTCGGCGCGGTGGCCGAGGCCCGCGGCGACCTGGTGACCGCCCAGGCGCAATACGAGATGGCCGTGCCCTGGCTGCGGGAGTTGGGCGGCGACCAGGAGCTGGCGCGCTGCCTGGCCAGGATCGGCAGGGTGGCGGCGATGCTGCACGAGTTCGGCGTCGCGCGGGAGCGGCTGGCCGACAGCCTCGCGCTGGCCAGGGAGACCGGGCAGCGGCAGGGGGTGGCCCGCTGCCTGGTGGGGCTGTCGGTGCTGGCGGAATACGAAGGCGACCTTGAGGGCGCCGTGCTGGCGGCCGCGGCGGCGGCCACGCTGCGTGAGGCGATCGGGCAACATTCGGCCACGATCAGGATCGAGGAGCTGCTCGGCCGGGCCCGCACCAAGCTGGGCGACGGCCGTACCGTGTCGTTGTGGGCGCGGGGGCGGGCGATGAGCCCCGACGACGCCGCCCGCCGGGTGCTGGCGGGCGAGGCGGTGCCGGGCGAGCGGCCGGCGCCGGGGCCGCGGACGGCCGAGCCGGTCAAGCACTCGCTGCTGACCGCCCGCGAGCTGGAGATCGCCCATCTGCTGACCAGGGGGTTGTCCAACCGGGCGATCGCGGAGGAGCTGGTGATCAGCCCCGCGACGGTGGCCCGGCATATCGCCAACATCATGGAGAAACTCGGATACACCTCACGGGCGCAGATCGCGGTGTGGGCCGCGGAGCATCCCCTCTAGCTTCTGCATAGGGATCTGCATATTCCGCCCCATGTGTGCACGAGATGCCCTCCCTACCGTGGGCGACATGGATGAGCGCATCGTGATGGTGGATTCATGCACGGGCCTGAAGCTCACCGAGGAGCAACTGGACGAAAGGTCCGCGATCGCGACCGTCCACCTGCGGCGCCGGGGCGTGCGCACAGGTGACACCGTGCTCATCTGCCTGCCCGTGGGGCCCGATCTGCTGGTGGCCACCGACGCGGTCATCGCCGCGGGCGGGGTCGCCTGGCCGCTGCCCGCCGATCTCGACGAGGGCACGTTCATCGATCGCATCCAGGAGAGCGGCGCCCGCGTGATGATCTCCAACGTCCGGCAGGCGCTGGAGGCGGCCGACGAGTCGCGCGTTCGGGTCGTCCTGAGCGTCGCAGACCTCAGCGCCTCACAGTCGTCCTGAGCGTCGCAGACCTCAGCGCCTCACATTCGTATCCGACCAGTCGCTAACTCTGCACGGAAAGTGATCGCATCGGGTCCCGCGGCGGGAGAGACTGAGCGCGAAGGTGATCCTCCCGCGACCACTTTGGGCCCTCTATGACCGCAGACGTGCAGCACAACCTCCCGGCTGAGCCCAACCGTTTCGTCGGCCGCGCGCGCGACGTGGCCGAGCTCGGCGCGCTGGTGCGCGAGGAGCGCGTGATCACGCTGAGCGGCGTCGGCGGCATCGGCAAGACCCGGCTGTCGCTGCGGGTTGCGGCCCAGGCGCTGCCCTGGTTCGCCGACGGGGTGTGGCTGGTGGAGCTGGGCCGTGTCGCCGACCCGGCGCTGGTGCCGGGCGAGCTGGCCGCCGTGCTCGGGGTGCGCGACGAGGTTCCCGGGCGGCTGCTCGACGGCCTGCGCGTACGCCTGCGCGAGGCCGGCGCGCTCATCGTGCTGGACAACTGCGAGCACCTGGTCGAGCCCTGCGCCGAGCTGGTGACCGAGCTTCTCGCCGACTGCCCTGACCTGCGTTTCCTGCTCACCAGCCGCGAGCCGCTGCGCATCCGGGGCGAGCTGGTCTGGCGGGTGCCGCCCCTGGAGCTGCCCGACGCCCGGCATCCCGACGCCGAGTCCGTGCTGCTGTTCGTGGAACGTTCCGTGGCGGCCGGGGCGCGTGGGGTGAGCGGGAGCATGGCCGACGTCGCCCGCCTGTGCCGCGCGCTCGACGGCGTGCCGCTGGCGCTGGAGCTGGCGGCGGCCCGCACGAGCCTGCTGAGCCCCGGGCGCATCGCCGACCGTCTCGGTGACCGGTTCAGGCTGCTCACCAACGGCGACCGTACGGCCCCCGCCCGGCAGCGCACCCTCCTCGCCACGGTGGAGTGGAGCCACGACCTGCTCAAACCCAAGGAGCGGGTGCTGCTGCGCCGGCTGTCGGTGTTCGCCGGGCTGTTCGACCTCGGGCTGGCCGAGCGGGTGTGCGCCGACGGCGGGATCCTGCGCAAGGCCGAGCTGCTCGACCTGCTCGGCGGCCTGGTGGACAAGTCGCTGGTGCTGCACCAGGACGCGGCGGGCCGCTACCGGCTGCTGGAGACGATCCGCCAATACGCCGCCGACCGCCTGGCCGAGGCCGGTGAGGCGGACCGGCTGCGTGACCGGCACCTGCGGATCGTCTGCGACGAGATGGAGCGCTGCTACAAGGGCGGCTCGCTCGACCACCGGATGCCGTGGCCGGAGCGGTTCGCCTACTTCACCAGGGGGCGCGGGCTGCTCGACGACTGCCGGATCGCGGTGGACCGGGCGGTGGAGTCGCGCGACCCGGTGCACGGGCTGCGCCTGGCCCGCGCCGCCCTGGCCGTCCTCGCCGTCCGCGGCGACCTGCGCGAGAGCGTCGGCTGGCACGAGCGGCTGCTCGCGCTCGACCTGTCGGAGGTGCCCGCCGACCTGGTCGCGGTGGCCAAGGGGGCGCTGGCGTACGGGCTGGAGCTCGATGACGAGCTGGAGCGCGCCGAGGAGCTCATCGTGCAGGGTGTCGAGGAGCAGAAGAAGCACCCGTACACGCACTGGCTCGGCATCACCTACAGCGTGGCGCTGACCGTGTTCTTCCGCACCGGGCAGAGCGAGAAGGCGCTGCGCTACCTCGAAGAGCTGGAGGCGGCGGCGACCGCCCACGACGACCTGTTCAACCTGGCCACCGTCCGGATCGCGCAGCTCAACCTGGCGCTGTTCCACGGCCGGCTGCGCCAGGCGCAGCGCCGCGGCGAGGAGGCGCTGGCCCTGGCCAGGCGCTCGGGGCACCACTGGACGCTGGCCAGGGCCCTGACCCATCTCGGGGCGGTCGCCGAGGCGGCGGGCGACCTGGAGGCGGCCGGCACCCACCACGCCTGCGCGCTGCCGCTGCTGGAGTCCATGGACAACCGCGTCGAGCTGGCCCGCTGCCGGGCCCAGATGGGACGGGTGGCGGCCGGGCTGCACGACTACGCCGCCGCCAAGGAGCACGTGGCCGCCGGCCTGGAGCTGAGCAGGCAGACGGGGCAGCGCAGGGGCATCGTGCGCGCGCTCATGACCCTGTCCGCGCTGGCCAGGGCCCAGGGCGACCTGGAGGGCGCGGTGCTGGCCGGCGCGGCCGCCACCGCCCTGCGGGAGTCGATCGGCCAGTTCGGGACGCCTGGGCGCGTACAGGAGCTGCTGTCGCTGGCCAGGACGAAGCTCGGCGAGGGCCGGGTGACGCTGCTGTGGGCCAGGGGCATGGAGTGGCCGCCTGAAGAGGTGGCCAGGCGGGTGCTCGGCGGCGAGAGCGGCCACGCGCCGCTGCCGCCGCCGCTCGGTCCGGGCCCTCGCCACACCGGGCTGACGAGCCGCGAGCAGGAGGTCGCGGCGCTGCTCACGCGCGGGCTGAGCAACCGGACCATCGCCCAGGAGCTGGTGATCAGCCCGGCCACCGTGGCCCGGCACATCGCCAACGTGATGGACAAACTGGGCTTCGACTCCCGCGCGCAGATCGCGGTGTGGGCGGCCGGGCGCGGGATGGAAGCCGAGCGACCATAAGCTCGTCCCCATGCCGTACGCGCCCCATTTCCCCGTCATGCTCAGAACCGATGACGGGGTCCGCATCGATGCCGCCCACACCCCTTCCACCCATACCGGCCTGGGCATCGTGATGGCGCATGGCTTCACCGGCTCGTGGCGGGACCGTACCGCGCGGCGGATCGTGCACGTGCTGAGCGGGTACGGCGGCGTGCTCGCGTTCGACTTCCGTGGCCACGGCCGCTCCGGGGGCGAGTCCACGGTGGGCGACTCCGAGATCCTCGACCTGGACGCCGTCGTCCGGCACGCCCGCCGGATCGGCTACACCCGGCTCGCGGTCGTGGGCTTCTCCATGGGGGCGGCGGTGGCCGTCCGGCACGCGGGGCTGCTCGCCGGGGTGGACGCGGTGGTGGCGGTGAGCGGCCCGGCCCGCTGGTACTACCGGGGCACCAAGCCCATGCGCCAGGTGCACTGGGCGATCGAGCGCCCGTTCGGCCGGTGGGCGGCCAGGATGGCCAAGCGCACCCGGATCGCGCGCGGCGAGTGGGATCCCGTGCCGATGCCGCCCCACGAGGCCGCGGCGCTGATCTCTCCGGTGCCGCTGCTGATCGTGCACGGCGACGAGGACGCGTTCTTCCCGCTGGACCACGCGCACCAGTTGTACGCCGGCGCGCGCGAGCCGAAGGAGCTCTGGATCGAGCCCGGATACGGTCACGCGGAGACCGCGGCGACCCCCGAACTCATCCGCCGAATCGGCAAATGGATCTCCTCGAACCTTTCCTGAGTAATACACGTCTACCTATGGCGTAAGGAAGGAAACCGCCGGGAGAAAGTCCCTGGGGAAGGAAACCGCCTATGCGGTGGACGTGGGACATACTTCTGTAGTCAGGCGATCGCGCATGGTGGCTCGCAGCCGGCGAGCCTGGGGTGCGAGATCGGCACCTAGCGTTGCGGGGGCGCGCTGGGTGCCTCGCCCGGCAGGCGAAGGGCCTCGCGGTCGACCGCGGGGCCCTTCGCGCATGTGCTGCTAACCGAGGCGGGCGATCGACTTGTACTCGAGGTAGCCGTTCAGGCCCTCGGGGCCGAGTTCGCGGCCGATGCCGCTGGCCTTGTAGCCGCCGAAGGGCGCGTTGGTCTCCAGCATGAAGCAGTTGACGCCGTAGGTGCCGGTGCGCACCTGGCGAGCCACGTCCATGCCGCGCTCGGTGTCGCCCGTCCACACCGTGCCGGCCAGGCCGTAGTCGCTGTCGTTGGCGATCCGTACGGCGTCCGCCTCGTCCTCGTACGGGATCACCGCCAGCACCGGCCCGAAGATCTCCTCCCTGGCGATGCGCATGTCGTTGGAGACCCCGGAGAAGACGGTGGGCGAGACGTACCAGCCGCGGTCGTGCGGCCGCTCCAGGCCGCCGACGACGACCTTGGCGCCCTCCTCCATGCCGATCTTGATGTACGCCTCGACCCGGTCCTGCTGCCGCTTGGCCACCAGCGGCCCGATGCCGGTCCCCGGGTCGGCGGGGTCGCCGACGGACTGCCCGGTCACCATGCCCGCGACCGCGTCCACGACCTCGTCGTAGCGGTGGCGCGAGGCCAGGATGCGGGTCTGGGCCACGCACGCCTGGCCGTTGTTCATGAGGGAGGCCATGGACAGGAAGCCCATGCTGGCGGCCAGGTCGGCGTCGTCGAGGATGATCGCGGCCGACTTGCCGCCCAGCTCCAGGCTGACCCGCTTGAGCTGCTCGCCGCAGATGGCCCCGATGCGGCGGCCGGCGGCCGTCGAGCCGGTGAAGGCCACCTTGTCCACGCCCGCGTGCGAGATCAGGTGCTCGCCGACCTCGCGGCCCGCGACCACGATGTTGAGCACGCCCGCCGGCAGCCCGGCCTCGGCCGCCCACTCGGCCAGCAGGTACGCGTCCAGCGGCGTCTCAGGCGCCGGCTTGAGCACGACCGTGCACCCGGCCAGCAGCGCGGGCGCGAGCTTGGTCATCGTGACGAACTGCGGGACGTTCCACGGCACCACGGCCGCCACCACGCCCACCGGCTCCCTGCGCACGGTGACCGGGCCGAACAGCCCGGGCCGCTGCTCCTCCTGCTCGAACGTCTTGCCCAGTTCGGCGTAGTACTGCAGCATGCCGAGCGGCTGCGGCGCCTGCGCGAGGTTGGAGAACGTGATCGGCGAGCCCATCTCCTCGGTGATGAGCCGCGCCATCTCGCCCTGGCGCTCGTTGTAGATCGCGGCCAGCCTGCCGATCACCTCGGCCCGCTCGGCGAACGTCATCCGCGGCCACGGCCCCTGGTCGAACGCCTGCCTGGCGGCCGCCACCGCGCGTTCCATGTCCTCGGCCGTGCCCTCCGGCACCCGGCCGACGACCTCCTCGGTGTGCGGGGAGACGACGTCTATGGTCCCGGTGCCCGCCGGGGCCACCCATTCGCCCCCGATGAACAGCTTGTCGTGCTGGCGCATGTCGTGAGCCTCCTGCTTGACCGAATGCTTGCTTGCTTCCGCCATGCCACAAGGTGACCGAACCATGTTCTGTCCGCACACGCAAGAGGGGCGCGGCGCCGGGCGCCACGCCCCTCGTCAAGGGTCAGCGAGGATCGCCGAGCAGGTGCCGCATGGACCGCTTGACCAGGTCCGTACGCGCCGCCTGACCGGTTACGCTCTCGACGCCGAAGCCGAGGTAGACGGTGTCCTTGGTGACGATGCCGCCGCCCTCCTCGAAGATCTGGTCCGTACGGAACCAGTTGTTGACCGACGGCGACGAGCCCGCGGGCGGGTTGCCGACGGTCCAGCCGCCCAGGTCGGTCTCGAACGAGGTCGTCTCCGCCGCCGCGCCGTCCAGCGTCACGGCGAAGTCGTCGAGGAAGACGCCCGCGCCCTGGGTGGCCCAGTCACTGATGTAGGAGATGGACAGTTCGACCTGCTTGCCCGCGTACGGGGTCAGGTCGATCTTCCACTGCTGCCAGCCGCCCGAGTTGCCCGAGGCCGCGTTCCAGGCGCCGGAGGAACCGGTCGGCTCGCAGTTCACGCCCTGGTAGCGCTGGGTGAACGGGTGGATCACGCGCCAGCCGCCGCTGTTGGCGGTCAGGCAACTGTCGCCGGTCTCCTGGGTGGTGTGCCCGTTGGCGTCCGGCAGCGTGGTCCAGTCGTCGCCGCCCGCCGTGCGCGCCTCGACCGTCAGGAAGTCCCAGCCGGCCTCGGTGTCGTACGACGTCCAGAACGACAGGTCGCCGCTCGACTTCCCGGTCAGGTTGATCGTCTTCGTCAGCCGCTTCCACGAGACGTCGGCGATGCCGCTGTAGACGTCCCAGGAGCCCGTGTGCGGGTCGAACGGGCCGCCCGGGCGTACCCACTTGACCTGAGCCGAACTCGCGAACAGCGGGAACTGGGTGGCCGGCAGGATGGCCGAGGTGGCCACGAACGAGTTGGTGTGGCTCGGCTCGATCGTGGCGCCGAAGCCCTCGAACCTGCCGCCGTTGCCTTCCAGGGCATATGGCTGACCGGTGTCGTGGTCGGTACCCGCGTCGTCGAAGAAGACGTAGGCGCCCAGGTAGTACTGCTGGAAGTCGTTGAACACCGGGATGCACGGCGGGTCGTCGGCGACCGTGCATTCGGGGTTCAGGGGCTGGTCGGGCTCGTAGTAGTAGGCGCCGTTGTTGTTCGCCGCGAACGACGGATACTTGCCCGCGTGCAGCAGCTTGCCGCCCTCGTTCAGGTAGTCGCGCACGGCCAGCTCGGTGTCCACACCGCCCTTGGACGTGGTGCCCGGCACCTGACCGGTCGTCCTCGGGATGATGTCGTCGCCGGTCTCCCAGACGACCGCGCGGTAGTGGCTGAGCACGCCGAGCGGGTGCGGGGCCTTACGGCCCATCTTGTCCATGTCGTACACGTCCGAGGTGTAGCCGGCGGCCTTGAGCGCGTCGGCGTACTCGTCGGCGTACTTGGCCTCGGCCACGCCCTGCGCCGGGCTGATGCCGGTGACGTCCTCGGTGGCCAGGACCAGCACGTCACCGCCGATGTCGGAGGCGACCGTGTAGGTGAAGTCGGCGCTGTCCGGCCTGCCGTACGAGCTGAACCAGACCTTGACCCTGTCACCCGGCTTCGTGCCGGTGATCTTGCCCCGGAGGCGGTGGTAGTAGCGGTCGTAGCCGGCGCCGTACCGCTCGCCGCCCTTCCACTCCTGGTTGCTGATCAGGTAGCCCTTCTCGGGGCCGCCGTTGACCTGGTAGTTCAGGAACACCCGGCCGAGACTGCGCTTGGCGTTGACCTGGACGACCTGCTCCTTGCCGTGGCTGACCTCGAACGGGTCGATCACGAAGTCGGGCGTCTTGTTGCCCAGGTGGCTGACCGGCTCCGACGGGTTCGCCGCGGACTTGCCCACGTCGAGCGCGAACGGTATGCCCTTCTCGAACTCGGCCTGCACCAGCGCCTCGTTGTCGGGGAAGACGAAGCCGCAGCCGTCGCAGCCTTCGTTGAGCTCGGGCGTCCACGACAGCGTGCCGTACTGGAAGTGGGCCTGGTCGTTGGTGTCGCCGTTGGTGGTGTACAGCTCGGCGCCGAGGTCGGGGTCGAAGCCCGGGATGGCGGGGTTGACGTCGTCGCCGCTGAGCGCCTCGTAGATCGGGTTGTCGGCGGTCTCCGTGGCGATCTGCACGCCCATGGGGTAGAGCAGCAGCGGGCCGTACGAGTGGTAGTTGAGCTGCATCTCGAACCCGACGCGCTTGAGCAGGCCGTCCATCGCCCTCGTCTCGGGCTCGCTGGCCGGGCCCGTGCCGCGGTAGGTGTCACTGCTCGGGATGCTCGACGAGCCTTCCTCGTCGTAGTGGAAGTTCGTGGGGAAGTTCCGGTTCGGGTCGACGCCGTCGCCGCCGGTGATCCGCCCGTCGCCGTTGTTGTCGCGCAGGTTCTTGCGCCACAGGCGGTTGCCGTCGGTGAAGGTGAAGTCGTATCCGTCCGGGTTGGCCACCGGTACGAACCACAGCTCGGTCTTGTCGAGCAGGTCCTTGAGCGTGGTCCTGTTCGCGAGCACGTACTTCAGCAGCCGCATGTCCACTTCTGTGGCGATCCACTCGCGGGCGTGCTGGGTGGCCGAGTAGAGGGTCGAGGGCTTGGCGCCGTCGGGCGACTTCGCCGCGTTCGTGGTGACCTTGGCCGCCAGGATGTCCTGGCCGCGCAGGGTTTTGCCGATCGACTGGAGCTTGACGATGTCCTTGTTGGCGTTCGCGATCGCCTTGAGCTGGTCGGCGATGCCCCCGGCCTCGGAGTAGGACTTGAAGACCGTGTAACCGGCGGCCGCCTGCGCCCTGGCCGCCTCAAGCTGGCTCTGGCCCTGCGGGTTGCGTACGGGCTCCGGCTTGTAGCCGAGCTTCCGCAACGCGTCGAGGTCCGTCTGGGCGGCGGTCAGCTCGACGTGCTCCTTGCCGCCCTTGGACTGCTGCTGGACGACGTCGAAGCCCTTCTCCCTGAGTGTCTGCCCGGTGCCCGGCGGGCTGTCGAGCTCGTACAGCTCGATGCGGTCGCGGGGCGGCAGGGGATCGATGGACGCCTGTGCGGACGTGGCCACCAAGGACGTGCCTAAGCCGAGGATGACGGCCGCGGCGAGGGTCAGTGATCGAGACAAAGGTCAGCCCCTTCGCGGAGACGGAATCGATCGCCATCCCAGACCTTTGGAGCGATCTATACAAGACCCAAATTTTTAGGTCCGCCTTAACTCGGACAAATCCATAGAAAACTCGCCAAAGGTGCACCAGTTCGGTCGTTCAGATGACAGAGATCAAGATCATCTTCTATAGTTTCGGTCCGTCTATGTGGGGAGGGGGCGCGTGTGAGGATCCGGCGGGTCGCCGTTCTTGTCGCCGTTCTCTCCGGGCTGCTCGGGCTCTACTCGCCCGCGCCTGTCATGGCCGATCCCGGCCCGGCTGAGCTGCGCAAACTCACCAGGCAGGCGAAGCAGTTGAGCGACCGCTACCGGGGTCAGATCCAGCTACTCGAAGAGATCAGGATCCAGGCGAAGAAGGCCACCGACACCTCGGGCGATCTGCAGGCCCAGCTCAAGGCCGCCCAGTCCGAGGTGGCCAGGATCGCGCAGACCTCCTACATGGTGGGGCCGATCGACGGCATGCAGCTCATGGCGCCCAACGCCGACCCGTACCAGGTGCTGGGGCAGGCCGCGAACATGACGTACATGGCCCAGGAGCGCACCAAGCGGGTCGAGAGCATCCAGAAGCTGATCGACGAGTCCAAAGAGGCGAAGCTCAACGCCAACGAGAAGATCGAGAAGCTGCGCAAAGAGATCAAGGCCATGGAGGCCAAGCGCAAAGAGGTCGACCGCCTGCTCAACAAGTTCGGCTTCCAGCAGCCGGGCGGCGCCGAGGGCCTGACGCCCCGCCTGATCTCGGTGCGCGCGGCGATCATGGCGAACTTCCCGATGAGGTACGGCGTCGGCTGCCTGCGCCCCGGCGACCCCGGCGAGCACGGCAAGGGCCGGGCCTGCGACTTCATGATGTCCAGAGGCGGCACCATGGCCGCGGGGGCCGACGCCGCCAACGGCGACGCGCTGGCCGCCTGGCTGATCAAGAACGGGCCGCGGCTCGGCGTGATGTACATCATCTGGAAGCAGCGCTACTACGACATCCGCTCAGGCGGTGGCTGGGACCCGATGTCGAACCGCGGCGGGGTGACCGCCAACCACTACGACCACGTTCACGTCTCGGTGTTCTGACGCGCCAGATGGTCCCTGAACCAGTGGTAGGACCGCTTCGGGGTACGGCGCTGCGTGGCGAAGTCCACGTGGACCAGGCCGAAACGCTGGTGGTAGCCCTCGGCCCACTCGAAGTTGTCCAGCAGTGACCAGGCGAAGTAGCCGCGTACGTCCACGCCTTCGGCCATGGCCCGCCGCATCGCGCCGAGGTGGCCGTCCAGGAAGGCGATGCGGGCGGTGTCGTCGATGGTGCCGTCCTCCTGTGGGACGTCGTCCTGGGAGCAGCCGTTCTCGGTGATCAGGATCGGGGGGAGGGCGGCGCCGTACCGGGACTTGAGGCCGGTCAGCAGCTCGCGCAGGCCGTCGGGGACGACCGGCCAGCCGAAGGCCGTGGTGGGGTGGCCGGTGATGCTGGCGTCGGTGAACGGCAGGGCGTCGTCGGTGGGGGCGGCGATGCGGGTGGGGTTGTAGTAGTTGATCCCCAGGGCGTCCACGGGTGTGGAGATGGTCGCCAGGTCCCCGTCCCGGAGGAAGTCGAGCTCGGTCGCATAAGCCGACAAGTCCGGATATTTGCCTAGAAGGACGGGATCGTTGAACAGGCGGTTGTGCAGGATGTCGTAGGCGTCGGCCGCCCGCAGGTCGGGCTCCTCCTGGGAGGCCGGCCAGACGGGGGTGCAGTTGTTGGTGAGCGCCACCTGGCTCGCGCCGGCCGACCTGAGCGCCTGGACGGCCAGGCCGTGGCCGAGCAACTGGTGGTGGGCGGCGGGGAGGGCGTCCGTCAGCATGAGCCGGCCGGGCGCGTGGATCCCCATCGCGTAGCCGTACGCCATGTGGACGAATGGCTCGTTCAGTGTGATCCACAGCGGCACCCGGTCGGCCAGCCTGGCCGCGACCGTGGCCGCGTAGTCGGCGAAGGCGGCGGCGGTGTCACGGTTCAGCCAGCCGCCACGATCCTCCAGGGCCTGGGGCAGGTCCCAGTGGAACAACGTCGGCACCGGCTGGATCCCCGCCGCCAGCAGGGCGTCGGCCAGCCGGTCGTAGAAGTCCAGGCCCCGGTCGTTGACCTCGCCCGTGCCCGTGGGCAGCACGCGTGGCCAGGCGATCGAGAAGCGGTAGGCGTTCACGCCGAGACCGGACATCAGGGCGATGTCCTCGCGCCAGCGGTGGTAGTGGTCGCAGGCCACGTCCCCGGTGTGCCCGTCCCTGGTGCGGCCGGGCTCGTGGGCGAAGGCGTCCCAGATGGAGACGCCCCTGCCGTCCTCGCGGACGGCGCCTTCGATCTGGTACGCGGCCGTGGCCGTACCCCATAGGAACATCCCGGGCTCCTCACCAATATGCGAGCATTCCTCATGTTATGACCTGGAAACTCACCCGCTCAACCACGCGGCGATACGCAAGGATGGAGGCATGACCAGTACGTTGCGCCGCCGTCCCGCCCAGCGACGGAGCGTCGAGCGGGTGGAGCGGATGCTCGACGAGTGCGCGCACCTGCTCGACGAGGTCGGCTACGAGGCGTTGACCACGAAAGAGGTCGCGCGCCGGGCCGAGGTGCCGATCGGCACGTTCTACCAGTTCTTCCACGACAAGCAGGGGTTGGTCCGGGCGCTGGCGCGGCGCAACCTCGAGGCGTTCCTCGAACGGATCATCCAGCGCATCCCGCAGGCCGACCTCGGGCACTGGACCGACCTGGTCGACCTCGCCATCGACGAGTTCGTCGACATGAAACGCACGCTGCCCGGATTCGCGGTGGTGGACTTCGGCGAGGTGCTGGCCGCCCCCGGCGGGCCCGCCGTCGAGGGCAGTCAGCGGGCGCTCGACGAGACGCAGGAGAACAACGTCGTCGTCGCCGAACGGCTGCGCGCCCTGACCCTCGAACTCCTGGACGCCCCCGTGGGCCCGGGGCTCGACCGGGCGCTGGTGGTGGCGGTCGAGGCCACGGACGCGGTGCTCAAACTGGCCTTCCGGGCCGATCCTGGTGGGGATCGGGAGCTGATCGCGGAATGCAAACAACTCGTCCGCCGCTACCTGGCCGACCACCTGCCTTAGCCCCCTTGCCGGCCCTTCCACCCTTCCCCGCCGCACTCCGGCGAGGTCCCTTTGGAAGAGGGGGACCGCTGGCGCGGGCGGGGAAGAGCGCGCTGGCGGAAAGCGCCGCCGCAGGGCGGATCCGATGGACGCGCCGCCCGGGCTGCCCGCTCGGATGTGGCGGCGGGGTGGTCCGCTGAGAGGTGATGGTGAGCAGCCCGCCGGGAGGCGACGGTGCGAGGTGCGCGAGTGGAAGGTGGCGGTCGAGACGGCGGTGGGAGCCGAGCTCGGTGGCGAGTCCATAGGGCGGGGGGTGAGCCCGGTGGAGGTCCGGGGTGGTGAGGTTAGGCGGGGGTGTTGAGGCGGGTGTGGAGGTCTGAGTCCAGCTTGAGGTCTGTGGCGGCGATGGCCTCCTCCAACTGCTCCATCGTGGACACCCCCACGATCGGGACGATTCCGTCGGCCAGGAGCCAGGCCAGGACGACCTGGTTCGGGGTGGCACCCAGTTCCTTGGCGACCTCGTGCAGGACGGCCAGGCGGCGGGTCGTGCCGGGGTGGTCGTAGATGTCGGGGATCGGGCGGTCGGCCCGCGTGTAGGCGCCGAACATCAGCGTGTTGTACGCCCACAGCGTCAGGTCGGGCTCGGCGGCCAGGTAGTCGAGCATGTCGTCCGAGGTCAGCGTGTGCCCGCCCTCCGCCGGCCGGGTGTTCGGGCGCGGCCGCAGGTACGTGTGACGGAGCTGGACGTAGGTGTAGGGCATCCACCCGCGCGCCGCCGAGAGGTTTCTGGCCCGCTCCAGCCGCCAGGCGGCGATGTTGCTGGCGCCGATGGCCCGCACCTTGCCCGCCCCCGCCAGCGCGTCGAACGCCCCCAAAGTCTCCTCCAGCGGCGTGGACCGGTCTTCGATGTGCGACCAATACACATCGATGTAGTCCGTCCGCAATCTCTTCAGGCTGCCTTCCGCGCCCTTGGCGATGGTCGTGGCGGACAGCCCCTCCGCCGAGTCCAAAGTGGTGTCGCCGGGGACGGTGGGCCGGGCGCCCACCTTCGTACTGATGAAGACCTCGTCCCGGTTGCCACGGGCGGCCAGCCACGCGCCGATGGCCAGCTCGCTCTCGTCCCCCGAGCGGCCCTCCACCCAGAACGGGTAGTTGTTGGCCGTGTCGAGCATCGTGCCGCCCGCCTCCTGGAACCGGTCCAGGATGGCGAAGGTCTCCTGCATGCCGACGGTCGTGCCGAACGGAATCGTGCCGAGTGCGATGTTCATGGAGCCGACTCTGAGAGCTGGAGCGCACTCCATGTCAAGCCCCCGCGAACCGGGTTGACCTGGAGTGGGCTCCAGGTGCGATCCTAGGGAGCGTGAGCGTGTACACACCCGCGGAAGTGGTCGAAGAGACCGGCTTCAGCATCGACACCCTGCGCTACTACGAGAAGATCGGCCTGCTGGAGCGCATCGACCGCAACGCGGCCGGTCAGCGCAGGTTCAGCAAGGAAGACGTGGGCTGGCTCGGCATGGTCCGCTGCCTGCGCGACACGGGGATGCCCATCGCCACGATGCTGCGCTTCGCCGAGCTGGTGCGCGCGGGCGACCACACGATCCCCGACCGCATCAGGCTCCTGGAGGAGCACGACCGGCAGGTCCAGGGCCAGATCGACAACCTCGCCGAGCGCCAGCGCTACATCAACAACAAGATCTCCTACTACCGGAGCGTCCTCTAGCCTCTCCTTTGCCGCCCGCTTGTTAGACCAAGATCATGGCGGTATCGAGGGCGAGGCGGATCAACGTGCCGCTCAGCCGCGTGGCCAGGCTCTGCGCGGCGATGCTGTTCGTGCTGCTGGCGCACGTCACACTCGTCCAGGCCTTCGGCTCGTACGAGCTCAACGCCGACCGCAGGAACGAACGGCCGCTCATCTCCAGGTACGGCCACCCGCGCGGCGACATCCTCACCTACGACGGCACGCCCATCGCCACCAGCCGGCCGAACGGCGCCGGCCCGTACCGGTTCAGGCGCGTCTACAAGGCCGGGGAGCAGTACGCGGCCGTCACCGGACATGTGTCGCTGCACCGCTCGACGGGCATCGAGCAGGCCCAGGAGGCGGTGCTGTCGGGCGAGGACCCCAAGGTCAAGGTCAGGTCGCTGGTCAGGGACGGGCACGTCGAGGGGGCCGACGTCCGGCTGACGATCAGCGATCGGGCGCAGTGGGCGGCCTACCAGAGCCTCAAGACGACCGGGATTCCCGGGGCGGCGGTGGCCATCAACCCGGCGACCGGGGCGATCCTGGCGCTGACCAGCTACCCGGCGTACGACCCGAACGCCCTGGCCACCTTCGACCGCGAGCGGCTGGCCGAGACGCTGAGGGAGCTGCGCCACGCACCGTCGCAGCCCCTGCTCAACCGGGCGCTGAACCAGCTCTATCCGCCCGGGGCCACGTTCAAGCTGGTCACGGCGGCGGCGGCGCTGGCGTCGGGCGAGTACACGCCGTCCGCCCTGGTGGACGCGCCCGCCCGGCTGCAACTGCCGGGAACGCCCACTTACCTCCAGAACTCGGGCGGTACGGCCTGCGGGAACGCCCGGCCGTCGCTCACGTACGCGTTCCAGGTGTCGTGCAACACGGCGTTCGCCAACATCGGGCTGCAGCTCGGGCAGGACCTGCTGCGGGACCAGGCGGAGGCGTTCGGCTTCAACGCGGCCCACCTGACGATCCCGCTGGCCACGGCGTCGAGCCGCTACCCCCTGGCCATGGACCGGCCCCAGACCGCCCTGTCGGCCATCGGGCACCACGAGAACCGGGTGACGCCGCTGATGGTCGCCATGCTGTCGGCGGCGGTGGCCAACAACGGGGTGCTGATGCGGCCGTACCTGGTGGAGGAGGTCCGGCTGCCGGACGGCTCGATCATCAACCGCGCCGGCCCGGTGCCCTACCGTACGGCGATGTCACCGGCGCTGGCACGCTATCTGGCGGAGATGATGACCACGGTGACGCACGCCGGGGGCACGGGGGCGGGGGCGGCCATCCCTGGGGTGGCGGTCGCGGCCAGAACGGCCACGTCGGCGGACGTGCCGGGGCTGGGCGAGCATGCCCTGGTAACGGCCTTCGCCCCGGCGGACGCACCCGAGGTGGCGGTGGGGGTGGTCCTGGAACGGCCGGGGGACCGGGCGAACGAGGTGGCCCCGATCGCCCGGGCGATCATCGAAGCGGTCCTGTCCTAGGCCAGGGTTCTGTCCTCGGTGCTGTCCCACTGGCGACTCCACGACTCCCAACCGGCCTCTCAGCTCCACCGCTCCCTCGTCTCCCAAGAGACCTCGCCGAAGTGCGGCCCCCACCGGGCCTAGCGGTAGGCGGTGGCCTGGAGGGTGTAGAGGTCGGCGTAGAGGCCGCCGTGGGCCATCAGGGTGTCGTGGTCGCCCTGTTCGGTGATTTTGCCGTGGTCCAGGACGTAGATGCGGTCGGCGTACCGGACGCTGGCCAGGCGGTGGGTGATCAGCAGGACGGTGCGGCCGTCGGAGTGGTCGCGGATGCGCTGGAAGAGGGCGTGTTCGGCGCGGGCGTCGAGGGCGGCGGTGGGTTCGTCGCAGATGAGCAGGGCCGCGTCGCGGTGGAAGCCGCGGGCGACGGCGATGCGCTGCCATTGGCCGCCGGACAGCTCGTGGCCGTCTTTGAAGCGGCGGTCGAGCAGGGTGCGGTAGCCGTGGGGCAGGTCGGCGATGACCTCGTCGGCGCCCGCGACGGTGGCGGCGGCGTGCAGGGCGGCTTCGCCCTTGTCGGTGCCCATGGTGATGTTGTAGCGGGCGGTGAGCGGCCAGCGGGTGTGGTCCTGGGCGATGACGGCGGTGCGCAGGCGCAGGTGGTCGGGGTCGACGTGGGCCAGGTCGGTGTCGTCCCAGCGGATGGTGCCGCTGTCGGGCTGGTAGAGGCCGGACAGGATCTTGGCGAGGGTGGTCTTGCCGGAGCCGTTCTCGCCGACGAAGGCGATGACGTCGCCGTGGTCGATGCGCAGGGAGACCTCGCGCAGGGCGGGGTGGTCGGCGCCGGGGTAGGTGAAGGTGATCGCCTCGGCGGTGATGCGGTCGAAGCGGTCGGGCATGGGAATGGGGCGGGAACTCGGCAGGCGGGTCTCGGCGTCGGCGCAGAAGTGCAGGAAGTCGGTGAAGTAGAGGCCCTCTTCGTAGAGGCGGTTGGTGGCGTACATGAGGTTGGCCAGGGAGTTCTGAGCGGAGCGGATGGCCAGCACCGCGGTGCCCGCCACCGCCAGGGGGATGGCGGCGATGGCCAGCAGGACGCCGAGGGCCACGTAGACGAGGCCGGCGCCGAGGCCGCCGAGTGCCTCGCCGACGAGCCCGGCCACCGTCTGGCGTCTGGCCAGGCCGAGCATGACGTCCTGCTCCGCCTTCGCCACCGCGTCGTACATGCGCAGCAGGAACCCGCGCATCGTGAACGAGCGGACCTCCGCGGCCGGGTCTCGGTCGGCCAGGAGCTCGGCGATGATCCATTTGCGGCGGTTGGCGGGGATAAGGGCGTAGAGGGTGGCGTAACGCATCTTGGCGCTGCGCACCATGGCCCAGGCGTCGGGGAGCACGGCCAGCAGGAGCAGCGGCAGCAGCACCGGGTGCAGGACGCTGAGCACGCCGGCCACGGCGGCGATGCCGACGGCGGCGGTGACCACGTCGATGGCGGAGGTCACCACCGAGTCGGCCATCGCGACCCCGCGCAACCTGGCGCGCTGCAGGGAGTCGTGGAACTCCGGGTCGTCGTAGGACACCAGGTCGACCTGGCTGGTCAGGCCGTAGAGGCGCTCCTCGGTCAGCCGGGTGACCTGGGGGTCGAGGCGCGACTGGGCCCAGCCGGCGCCCGCCTGGGTGACCGTGCGCAGCGCCGCCGCCGCGCCGACCAGGGCGAGGCTGGGCAGCGCCGCCACCACCCGGTCGGGCGTCGGGCCCTCGGAGAACAGCGCGGTGAGCACGCCGGTCGTGGCGAGCAGACCGAACGCGGTGAACACCCCGCCGAGCAGGTTGAGCACGATCGTCGCCACGGTGTCGCGGGGGCTCGCGCGCCAGGCCATGCGCATCGCCTGACTCACGAGGGACGGCAGGCGCCGGGCGATGGTCAGGAACCCGACCTCGGCCAGCTTGTCGGTGTGGGCGTGCCAGTCGGAGAAGGAGATCTCCCCGAGTTCGAGCGGCTCATCGGCCATGTTTTGAGTGTGCCCACGGGTACTGACAGTTCTCCATCGAATATGTCTGGGCGCGCGGCGTAGTTGATGACACACTCACAGTGATGCTGCGATCCGCCGACTTGAGCAACCTCCCGGCCGAGCCGAACGCGTTCGTGGGCCGGGAGTCCGATGTGGATGAGCTCGTCCACCTGATGCGCGTTTCGCGTGCCGTGACCCTGTGCGGGGCGGGCGGCATCGGGAAGACCCGGCTGGCCCTGCGGCTGGCCACCCGGGTCGCCTCCGCGCATCCTGGTGGCGTGTTCCTGGTCGAGCTGGCCGATCTGGAGAAGGGCGAGCTCAACGGGCACGTCGCCGCCGCGCTCGGCATCGCGGGCGACCTGGCCGAGACGATCGGCGGCCGGCGGGTGCTCCTGCTGCTCGACAACTGCGAGCGGGTGATCGGCGAGTGCGCCGAGCTCTGCCGCGACCTGCTCGGCGCCTGCCCGGGGGTGAGCGTGCTCGCCACCAGCCGCGAGCCGCTGCGCGTGCCGGGCGAGACGGTGTGGCGGGTGCCGCCGCTCTCGGTGCGGGGCGAGGAGAGCGAGGCGGTGCGGCTGTTCGTGGCCAGGGCCACGGCCGCCCGGCCCGCGTTCGAGCTGACCGCCGAGACGCGGCCGCTGGTCGCGGAGCTGTGCCGGGCGCTCGACGGGCTGCCGCTGGCGATCGAGCTGGCCGCCGCCCTGGTCAGGGTCCTGTCCGTGGGGCAGCTCGCGGAGCGGCTCGACGACAGGTTCCGGCTGCTGGCGGGCGGCGCCCGTACGGCCCCCGCCCGGCACCGCACGCTGCGGGCCGCCGTGGACTGGAGCTACCGGCTGCTCACCCCGCAGGAACGACTGCTGCTGCGCCGTACGGCCGCCTTCCGCTCCTCCTGGACCCTGGACCTGGCCGAATGGGTCTGCTCGGGCCCCGGGCTGGCGGAGGAGGAGGTGCTGCCCAGGCTCTGCGACCTGGTGGACAAGTCCCTGGTCGCCCTCGACAGCGAGGTCGCCGGCCAGGCGCGCTACCGGCTGCTGGAGACCGTCCGCGACTACGCGCTCGAACAGCTCGCCGAGTCCGGTGAGGAGGCCGAGCTGCGGCGCCGGCACCTGACGGCGCTGGGCCGGATGGCGGGCCGGTTCAAGGAGGTGCTGGCGCCGGGCACGCGCACGTCGTGGCCCGTGGTCGAGCGCTACGTCAACCTCTTCGACGCCCTCAAGGCCGAGGTGTGCTCGGCCTGCGACTGGTCGATCGCCATCGGCCTGCCGGAGACCGCGCTGCGGATGCTGACCGACATCCGTTTCCTGCTGATCGGCAGCGGCCGCAAGCTCGACATGGCCGAGCGCCTCGACCGGCTGCTGGCCCTCGACTCCCCGCAGGTGCCGTGGGGGCTGCGCGGGCAGGCCACGATCCTGCGCGCCGAGCTGGCGCTGGCCGCCGGCGACCTGGAGCCGGCCACCCGCTACGCCCGCACCGGGCTCGACCTGTGCACCGCCGCCAAGGACGTCTACGGCGAGGCCGTCGGCATGGTCGTGCTCGCCCAGCTCACCGGCGAGCAGGACACGCTGACCCGCGCCCTGGAGACCGCCAGGCGGTCGGGCGACCTCGTCCTGGAGTCGATGGCCCAGGGCACGAAGGCGCGCTTCGGCCTGCACCAGGGCCGTCTGCACGAGGCGCGGCGCGCGTTCGAGGAGGTCCTGGCGATCAGCGAGGAGCTCGACAACCACTACGGGCAGACCTCCAGCCACATCGGGCTGGCCCAGGTGGCCCGGCGCTCGGGCGATCTGGTGAGCGCCAAGCGGCACTACGAGTCGGGGCTGGCGCTGCTGCGCCGTGTGGACGCCAGGCAGCACACCGTGAGCTGCCTGGCCGGGCTCGGCCGGGTGGCGCTGGACCAGGGCGACCTGGTGGAGGCCAGGGCCAGGCTGACCGAGGCGCTGGTGCTCAGCCGCGACGCGGGCCTGCGGGCCGGCATCGCCAGGCGGCTGGAGGCGTGGGCCGACCTGGTCGCGGCCGAGGGCGACCAGCGGCGCGCGGTGCTGCTGGCGGCGGCCTCGGTGGCGCTGAGCGGGCGCCGGCCCGACGCGCGCACCGAGGAGGTGCTGCGGCCGGCGCGCGACGCGCTCGGCGAGGTCGTGGTCGGCCTGCTGTGGGCCGAGGGCGGCAACCTGACCGCCGACCAGGCGGTGGCCTGCGCGCTCGACGGCGCGCTGCCCGAGCCGCCCGCCGAGCCGATCGTCCCGGTGGGGCAGGAGAGCCGGCTCACGGCCAGGGAACGGGAGATCGCCGAGCTGATCGCCCGCGGGCTCAGCAACCGGGCGATCGCCGAGGAACTCGTCATCAGCCCGGCCACCGCCGCCCGCCACGTGGCCAACATCCTGTCCAAGCTGGGCTTCTCCACGCGTACACAGATCGCCGCATGGGTGATCGGCGGGCGCTGAGGCGGCACCTCTCTACACATCGCCGCGCGGGCCCGCTTACATCTTCGAATGGCCATGTCAGCGCATGTGCCACCCCGCCCCGCACACCTACCGTTACATCGGGTGATCGGCCGGACCGTGCGTTCCTCGCCCCTCGCGTCGGGGGCGCCGCGGCCGATTCGCCGGGGACGTCACGCGTCCACGCGGAGCCGGGCCTCCTCGGAGGGGTGGGGGCCCGGTTCCGGGCGCGTGACCGCGGGCCCGAGTCGCGCAGGGCTCGGGCCCGCCCGCGCGAATGCACAGCCGCCTACATACATCGGTGGATGCTGGGCCGCGCCGGCGGTCGTACGTTGGCGGGCATGAAACCCACCGCGTCGACCACCGGCACCGTGATCCACGAGGTGTTCCGCCGGGCCTACGAGCGCGGCGACCGTCCCGCGCTGATCGACCTGCGGGGCGGTCACGTCTACGGCTACCGCCGATTGGTGACCGAGGTGACCAGGGCGGCGTCCGGGCTCGTGCGCAGGGGAGCCCGGCGCGACCAGGTGGTGGGTGTGCACGTCTCCACGGCGGGCGCCCAGACGCTGGCGGTGCACACGGTGGTGGCGGCCGGCGGGGTGGCGGCGCCGATCGATCCGGGGATGGGCGCGTACGAGATGGCCGCGTGGCTGAAGGAGTGCGACGCGCGCCTGCTGATCACCACGCCGGACCTGGCGGAGACGGCGGTCCTGGCGGCCGAGGAGTCCCGGGTGCGGCAGATCGTCTCGCTCGGCGCGGCGCCCGACACCATCGACTTCCGCACCCTGCTCACGCTGACGCCCACGGCGCTGCCCGCGCTCGACGCCAAGCGCCAGGACTGCCTGCTGCTGGCCGACGGCCGGCGCCTGTCGCACGCCGGCCTGCTGGGGCGGATGGCGGAGCTCGACCTGCCGGTGCGCCTGGCCGAGACCGACGTCGTGCTGAGCACGTGGCCACCCTGCGCCGGGGGAGACCTGGTCGCGCTGGTCGGCCTGGTCGTGTCGAAGGGCGCGCTGCTGGTCACCGCCGGTGGCGGCGACCTTCCCGGCACCGGCCACGACTTCAGCGTGACGGTGGTGACGGGCCCGGACGGATCCCTCGAACGCGTCGGATAAGCCGGAATATGCGGAGCTGTTACCGCCGATGCCTTGACGAAGAACGGCGGAAAGTGGGTTGATAGCCGTTGTTGACAACGTTGTCAAAATCACCTACTTCGGGGGGCTTCGAAGGGATGGTGTGCGATGCGACGGTGGTTAGCGACCGCCTCGATCATGATGGTCAGCGTGCTGGGCCTGGTCGCCTGTGGTGGCGGAGGCGGAGGCACCCAAGCCTCGCAGTCGCCCGCAGCGAGCGGCGGCGGTGGCAAACAGCAGGTTGAGGTCTTCTCCTGGTGGACGGGCCCTGGCGAGGCCGACGGTCTCAAGGCGATGAGACAGATCTTCGAGCAGCAGAATCCGAACCTCACCTTCTTCGACGCCGCGGTGGCGGGCGGTTCCGGCGACAAGGCCAAGGCGCTGCTGCAGTCGAAGCTCCAGGCCAGCACGCCGCCCGACACCTTCCAGGGTCACGCGGGCGCCGAGCTGCAGGGCTACATCAAGGCGGGCAACCTGGAGGACCTGACCTCACTCTACGACGAGCTGAAGCTCAAGGACGTCTTCCCCGCGCAGCTCGTCGAGCAGATCAGCGTCGAGGGCAAGATCTACTCCGTGCCGGTGAACATCCACCGCTCGAACGTCCTGTGGTTCAACCCGGCGGTGCTCAAGGACGCCGGGGTGGCCGCGGCGCCCAAGACGATCGAGGAGTTCATCGCGGCCCTGGAGAAGGTCAAGGCCAAGGGCAAGATCCCGCTGTCCATCGGGTCCGAGTGGACGGTCACCCACCTCATGGAGAGCGTGCTGCTCGGC
The DNA here is from genome assembly GCF_900108335.1 of Nonomuraea solani. GTDB lineage: Bacteria > Actinomycetota > Actinomycetes > Streptosporangiales > Streptosporangiaceae > Nonomuraea > Nonomuraea solani. Next base: position 168,392 of record NZ_FNVT01000008.1, on the reverse strand, counting down.
TCTCTCGGCACGGACGCGTACAACGCGCTGTTCAAGCCGGGCGCCGACTGGAACAGCGCGCAGGTGACCACGGCGCTGCAGAACTTCGCCAAGATCATGACGTACGCGGGCGACCCGCAGGACGACTGGCAACCGGCGGCCAAGCAGGTGGCCGACGGTGACGCGGCGTTCAACATCATGGGCGACTGGGCGTACGGCTACTTCCACAACCCGCCCGAGGGCGGCCTGGGCAAGACCTCGAAGGCCGACTTCGACTGGGCGCCCTCGCCCGGCACCGAGGGCACGTACCTGTGGCTGTCCGACAGCTTCACCCTGCCCAAGGGCGCGAAGAACCGTGAAGGCGCCATGGCCTGGCTGAAGGTCGCGGCCAGCAAGGAGGGCCAGGACGCCTTCAACCCGAAGAAGGGCTCCATTCCCGCCCGTAAGGACGCCGACCAGGCGCTCTACACCGACTATCTGGCCGACGCGCTGAAGGACTGGTCGAGCAACAAGCTCGCCGGGTCGATCCAGCACGGCGTGTCGGTGAACCAGCCTTGGCTGGCCTCGATCAACGAGGCGGTCGGGCTGTTCATCGGCAGCAAGGACGTCAAGGCCCTGCAGCAGGGGCTGTCCGACGCGGCCAAGGCCAACGCTCAATAACTCGGTTACGCGGGGTACGGCGGGCGCCCGGCGCGCCCGCCGTACCAGCGGGAGGGAATGCTTGTGAGGCGGGCACGCACGTGGCTGCCCGGACTGCTCCTCGTCACGCCGTCGATCATCCTGATCGGCGTCTTCGTGTACGGCATGCTCGGCTGGAACTTCCGGGTGGCCATGACCGACCAGCACGATGCCGTGTCCGAGGGCAAGTTCGTGGGGCTGCAGAACTTCATCGACATCTGGGACCAGCCCCGCTGGCACCTGTCGGTGAACCACGCGATCGTGTTCACGGTCGTGTTCGTGCTGGGGGCGCTGCTGCTCGGCTGGCTGCTGGCGTTCCTCATGGAGAAGGGGATCAGGGGCGAGGGGACCTTCCGGGCGATCTACCTGTTCCCGATGGCGATCTCGTTCGTGGCCACCGGCATCGTGTGGCGGTGGCTGATGAACTCGGGGACGGGGGAGCGGGCGGTCGGGCTGAACCGGCTGCTCGACTGGTTCGGGCTGCCACAGTGGCAGTGGTTCAGGGACCAGGACTGGGGGATGGCGGCGATGGCGCTGCCGGCCATCTGGCAGATGTCCGGATATGTCATGGCACTCTTCCTGGCGGGCTTCCGTGGCGTGCCGGAGGAACTGCGCGAGGCGGCGCGGGTGGACGGCTGCACCGAATGGGGCGTCTACCGGCACGTGGTGCTGCCGCTGCTGCGGCCGGTCACCCTGTCGGCGCTGATCATCCTGGGGCACATCTCGCTCAAGGTGTTCGACCTGATCGTGGCGGTGTCCGGGAAGCAGATCATCACGGACGTGCCCGCGGTGTTCATGTGGGTGGCGGTGTTCGACTCCAACGACCCGGCCAAGGGGGCCACGATCGCCTCGTACATCGTGCTCAGTGTGGCGATCTTCGTGATCCCGTACCTGATCTGGTCGGTACGGAAGGAGAAGCGCTCATGACGGCGGTGGCCGGGCGCAAGGGGACGGTCTTCACCTGGACGCGGTTCGTGCTGCTGCTCCTGTTCGTGTTCGTCTTCCTCATCCCGATCTACGTGCTGCTGGCCACCAGCTTCAAGCCGCTCACCGAGGCGGACCCGGGACAGGCGTGGAACCTGCCGCGGACCTGGACGGTCGAGGCGTGGCGGGTGGCCTGGGAGAAGCTGGCCCCCGGCCTGTGGAACAGCGTGCTGCTGGCGGTTCCCGGGTCGCTGCTGTCGTGCGCGCTGGGGTCCATGAACGGCTACGTGCTGTCCAAATGGCGCTTTCCGGGGGCGGACCTGCTGTTCACGCTGTTCCTGTTCGGCATGTTCATCCCGTACCAGGGGGTGATGATCCCGCTGGTGCAGCTGCTCGTCTGGGTGGACCAGCAGGCCGGGCTGCAGGGCGTCTTCTACGGCGGCATCCCGGGGCTGGTGCTGGCCCACGTCGTGTACGGCATCCCGATCTGCACGCTGATCTTCCGCAACTACTACGTGACGATTCCCGACGAGCTGATCGAGGCGTCGCGGGTGGACGGCGCGGGGATGTTGCGGGCGTACTGGTCGGTGGTGCTGCCGGTGTCCGCGCCGGCGATCGCGGTGGTGATCATCTGGCAGTTCACCTCGCTCTGGAACGACTTCCTGTTCGCCGTCTTCCTCACCGGGCCGACGAGCTGGCCCACGACCGTGATGCTGAACAACATCGCGGGCGCGCAGGCCACCCCGTACAGCCAGCAGATGGCGGCGGCCATTCTGGCGTCGATCCCGACGATGGTGATCTACGTGCTCCTCGGGCGGTTCTTCATGCGCGGGCTGATGGCGGGCGCGCTCAAGGGGTAACCCTCAAGGAGTGGCCCCTCAAGGAGTGGCAACGTGGTGGAGTGGCTCGCCGCGCACGTAGCGGGCCACGTCCGCGGCCACGATCGAGGCCGCCTTCATCGCCGTCTCCTTGCTGGCCCCGGCCAGGTGCGGGGTCATGATCAGGTTGGGCGTGGTGAGCAGGCGTGAGCCCTGGGGGATCGGCTCCTCGGGGAAGACGTCCATCGCGGCGCCGAACAACTGGCCCGAGTCCAGGGCGTCGCAGAGGGCGTCGTAGTCGAGCAGCGCGCCCCTGGCGCAGTTGACCAGGACCGAGCCCCTGGGCATGGCGGCGATCTCGGCGGCGCCGATCATGCCGGCGGTCTCGGGGGTGGCGCGGGCGTGCAGGGAGACGAAACGGGAGCGTTCGAGCAGCTCGGGCAGGTCCACGCGGCCGGGTACGTCGACGTACGGGTCGTGGACGAGGACCTCCGCGCCGAAGCCCGCCAGCATGCGGGCCACGCGGCGGCCGATGGCGCCGTAGCCGACCAGGCCGACGGTGTTGCCCTCCAGCTCGGGCCCGACGTTGTCGTACTTGTAGTAGTCGCCCCGCCACACGCCCCCGGCCAGGTCGGCGTGCGTCTGCGGGATGCGGCGGGTGGCGGCCAGCAGCATGGCGAGCGTGTGCTCGGCGGTGGCCACCGCGTTGCGGCCGGGCGCGAACGTCACCGCGACCCCCGCCTGCGCCGCCGCCTCCAGGTTGGCGTTCACGGGCCCGCCCCGGCTCACGCAGAACAGCCGCAGGTCGGGTGAGGCGTCCAGGACGCGCTTGGTCAAAGGGGCCATCTGGGTCACGCAGATCTCGACGCCGCGCAGGGCCTCGATCAGCTCGCCCTCCACGTCGGACGCCTCGTCCACCTCGCCCACCCGCCCGAACGGCTCCACCGGCCAGGGCAGGGTCAGCTCGCTGATGTCCACCTCGCCGGGGACCTCGCGCCTGAGCGCGTCGATGAGCAGGCGGTTCTGTACGAAGTGATCGCCTGCGGCGAGGACTCGGGTGGTCAACGAACGGCTCCAATCGGGGAGTTGTACTGCAACATCGCGATCCGCCCGGCGCGCAGGCGCAGTTCGGTGAGGGCACAGTTGTCCAGGCGCGGGAACAGCCGCCGGTACTCGCCGAGCGGCACCCCGATGAGCCGGCACAGGGCGAGCCTGATGGCGGTCGTGTGGGCGACCACCAGCACGCGGCCGGTCGGGTGCTCGGCGGCGATGTCCTCCAGGGCGGCCACGAAACGCTCGGCCGCCTCGTACGGGTCCTCGCCGCCCGGCAGTGGGCTCCCGGCGGGATCGGCCTCGAAGGCGGCCCTGGCCTCGGGGAAGCGGGCCTTCATCTCGGCGGCGGTGAGCCCGTCGGCCTGCCCGAAGTCCAGCTCGACCAGCCGCGCGTCCACCTGAACCGGCAGACTCGCCTCTTTGGCGGCGGTTTCGGCGGTGATGCGGGCCCGGCTCAGCGTGGACGACCAGACGGCCTCCAGGCCCGCCCCCGCGGCCCAGCCGGCCAGTCGCACGGCCTGGGCGTGGCCGCGCGGGGTGAGCTCGATGTCGCTGAGCCCGGCGTAGCGGTTCTCGGCGTGCCAGACGGTCTCGCCGTGGCGGACGAGCACGAGGTCGGTCATGGGGCGCTCCTCTCGCGGGCGTGTTCCGCGGCGGTCGCGGTGAGCCAGCCGCGCCGTTCCAGCTCGGTGACGAAGGCCAGGTAGGGCTCGCTCAGATCGGCTCCTGACGGGTCGATCACGGCCCGGGTCCTGATCATGCGGGCCGGGTCACCGCCCGCCAGGACGGCCATGCCCAGCGCGGGTTCGGCGTTCTCCCGCAGCGTCACAGGACGTCCCAGGACGTCGGCCCTGAGCTGTGTCCAGTACGCGCTGCGGGTGGCGCCGCCGGTCAGAATGATCTCACCGTCCACGGGGGCGCCGAGAAGGTCGAGGTAGTCGAAGCAGAGCCGCTCCACGAAGGCCGCGCCGAGCAGGATGGCGGCATAGCGCTCAACGTCGTCGGCCGGCTCCCCGAGTGTGAAGGTCTCGGCGTCCGGCGCGGCGAACGGAAACCGCTCACCCCGCGACACCAAGGGATACGTGACGGCCGACGAAGGAGGACGGGCGGCGGCCCGCTCGCTCAGCTCGGCGAGGTCGCGACCGGGGAGGTCACGGGTCAGGGCGCCGGCGCCGGTGCTGGAGGCGCCGCCGGGCAGCCAGGAGCCGTCCGGGGCGCGATGGGAGTAGACGACGCCCAGCGGGTCGTCGATGAGCTCCTTCGTCACGCCCTTCAGCACCAGCGTCGTGCCGAGCACCGAGTTCCAGCTCCCGACCCGCTGCGCCCCCGCGCCGAGCTGGGCCGCGCAGCCGTCCGTGGTCCCGGCGACGACCGGGGTGCCCTCGGGGATGCCGGTCTCCCCGGCCGCCGCCGCGCACACCTCGCCCAGCCGGGCCCCCGGCCGTACGACCTCGGGCAGGAGGCCGGAAGGCACCCCCAGCGCGTCGAACACCTCCGCCGGCCAGCGCTCCTCGATCAGGTCCACGCCGGTCTTGAGCGCGTTGCTCAGGTCGGTGGCCACCTCGCGCCCCACCAGGCGGCGGTTGACGAAGTCGCTCTGGTGGGCCAGCCGCGCCCCCGCAGGGGCGTCGCGCAGCAGCCACAGCAGCTTCGGCAGCGCCCAGTTGGGCTGCATGCGCCGGTAGCCGAGCCGCTCCCACACGAGCGCGCCCGCCTCGTTGGCACGGGAGGCGTCCGCGCGCCGGTCGTCGTACATGAGAGCGGGCGTCAGCGGACGTCCTGAAGGGTCGGTGAGCAGGACCGTTCCAGATGTCGCGTCCACCGCGACGCCCTCGACCCGCTCGGTGGCGGGCACGTCGCGCAGGGCCTCGCGGGTGGCCGCGGCCAGCTCACGCCACCACTGCTCGGGGTCCTGCTCGTGGCGCGGACCGTCGCGGTGGCTGGTCAGCGGACGGCTGCCGGTGCCGAGCACCCGCCCGTCGCCGGCCACGGCCAGCGCCCGCACGCTCTGCGTCCCGAGGTCGATGCCGATCCACACGCTCATGTACGACTCCGCAGGTCACCGAGTAGGGGCCAGGTGCCCGCGGTGTTCGCGCGCAGGGTCAGAAAGTCCTCGAACAAGCGGTCATAGAACGCCCGCCGCGCCGGATCGGGCTCGACCGCGTCGCGCAGGCGTACGTGCTCGGCCGCCGCGGCCGCGATGGACGCAGCGCGGCCCGTGGCCGCCAGCCCCACCAGGTACGCCCCCCGCGCCCCCACCTCCGCGTCCGCGGAACGGCGCACGGGCAGCCCGGTGACGTCGGCGATCAGCCCGAGCCAGGTCGCGCTGGCCGAGCCGCCCCCGCACACCCGCAGCTCGGTGGGCGCGGCCCCGGTGGCCGCCAGGCAGTCGCGGATGACCATCGTCAGCCCTTCGAGCACCGCCCTGGCGACGTGCTCGCGGCCGTGCTCGAACGACATGCCCAGCAGCGCGCCCCTGGCCAGGGGATCGGAGAACGGCGCCCGCTCACCGGCCGGCGACAGGTACGGCAGGAACGCCAGCCCGCCCGCCCCCGGCTCGCTCAGCATGGCCAGCTCACCGAGTTCGGCGGGGTCCGACAGCCCCAGCAGGCCGCACGTCCACCGCACCACCTCGGTGCCCGCGAACGTGGGGAAGGCCCGCAGGTAGCCGCCGGGCAGCGCGATCGTGATGCCGATCGGGTCGCCCTCCAGGTCGGGGGACTCGACGACGACCTCGGTGCACAGCGTGGTGCCGAGGATGCCGCACGCCTGCCCGGCCGCCACCGCGCCCGCGCCCAGCGCCGTCGCGGCGATGTCGTAGGGGGCCATCACCACCGGGGTTCCGGCGGGCAGGCCCAGCGTGGCGGCGGCGTCCGGGGTCAGCTCGGCGACGGGGCAGGACCGCGCCGGGGGCAGCAGCCGCTCGGCCCACTCCAGATCGAACAGGCCGAGCAGTTCCCGCGAGTAGGCCCGCGCCCGCAGGTCCATGAACGGCGCGGAGGCGTCGGACTCGTCGGCCACCGCCTCCCCGGTCATCCGGGCGAAGATCCAGCCGCCGCAGGTCAGCATGGCGCTGGAGCGGTCGAGCCGGTCGGGGTCGTGCGCGCGCAGCCAGGTCAGGATGGCGTGCGGCAGCCCGGAGGCGGCCGACGAGCCGTTGAGCCGGAAGGCCGTCGCCGCGAGCCCTGATCGGGTCCAGGCGTCCACCGTGGCGGCCGCTCTGGCGTCGTTCCAGAGGATGGCCGGGCCGGTCGGCGCGCCGTCGGCGTCGATCAGCCAGCAGCCGTCGCCCTGGGCGGTGACCGCCACGAACTCGACACCGTCGGCTTGGGCCGAGACCTCGCGCACGGTGGCGGCGACCGCGTCCCATACCGCGGTCATGTCCTGCTCGGCGTGGCCGGGCGCGGGCCTGGACACGACGGTGTCGCGCCGGGCGATCGCCGATTCGGCGCCCGTGGCGTCGTACAGGACCGCCTTGATGACCGTGGTTCCCGCGTCCACGCAGATGATCGCCATCAGGCCCTGCCGTGGGAGGTCCTCGACCGGCGCGACACGGAGTCGACGATGACGGCGAGCAGCAGCACCGCCCCGGTGACCACGAACCTGATCGAGGAGTCGAGGTTGAGCAGGGTCAGGCCGCTGGAGATCGACTGGATCACGATGATGCCGAGCAGCGCGCCGAACGCGGTGCCGCGCCCGCCGAACAGGCTCGTCCCGCCGATCACGGCCGCCGCGATGGCGTTGAGGTTGACGTCGCCCGCGCCGCTGCTCTGGTTGGCCGCCGCCAGCCGGGCCGCGGCCAGGATGCCGCCGACCGCGGCGAACGTCGAGCAGAGCACGAACACGGAGGTGTAGATCGCCCTGACGTTGATGCCGGCCCGGCGCGCGGCCTCCTCGTTGCCGCCGACGGCGTAGACCGCGCGGCCCCACTTCGTCCGCGACAGCAGGTAGTGCATGATCAGCACCAGCGCCACGAAGAAGACGAACATCCAGCCGACGCCGCGCGTCTGGCCGAGATACCAGACCACGAACGCCAGCACCACCAGCAGCGCCACGCTCCGCAGCGCCAGCGTCGACACGCTCCTGGCGGAAAGACCAGCCTTGCGCCGCTCTTGAGCGTGCAGGAAGCCGCTGGCGAACAGCCAGACCGCCGCGATCACCGCGAACGTGTACGACAACCACGCCGGTACGAAGTCGAGCTGCGCGAAGTTCACCAGCCCCGAGTCGAACGGCAGGTTGATCGAGCCCTTGGTGCCCAGCACGTACAACTGGAGCCCGAGGAAGGCCAGCAGCCCGGCCAGCGTGATCACGAAGCTGGGGACGCCGAACCGGTTGAAGAGCTGCCCGTACAGCCACCCGATCACCGCGCCCATGAGGACCGCGGCTCCGATGGCCAGCCAGACCGGCAGCCCCTCGCCCACGAACAGCACCGCGAGCACCGCCCCCGACAGCCCGCTGACCGAGCCGACGGACAGGTCGATCTGGCCCACCAGCAGCACGCACACGATGCCGAGCGCGATGACGCCGACGGCGGCGGACTCCAGCGTGAGGTTCACCAGGTTCGCGCTGGACAGGAAGATCGGGTTGAGGATCTGGAAGACCGACCAGATGACGATCAGCCCCACGACGACCGGGATGACGCCCAGGTCACCGCCGCGGGCCCGCTCGACGACGTCGGCGACCGCGCCGCGCAGCCCGTCACGGTTCTTCAGCCGCTCGTCCTGGCGGTCGGTGGCGATGGTACTCACGACTGTCCCTTCTGGGCCCGCCTGGACACCGCGTTGTCGGTGGCGCCGGTGATGGCGGCGATGATGTCCTCGGTGGATACCTGCCCCACGTCGAACACGCCGTTGTTGCGGCCGAGCCGCAGCACCGCCACGGTGTCGGCGACGGCCTTCACGTCCGCCATGTTGTGGCTGATCATGATGACGCCCAGGCCGTTCTCGCGCAGCCGCTCGACCAGGTTGAGCACCTCGGCCGTCTGGGCCACGCCGAGCGCGGCGGTGGGCTCGTCGAGGATGATGACCTTGGGGTCGCCGAGCAGCGACCTCGCGATGGCCACCGTCTGCCGCTGACCGCCCGACAGCGCCGCGACCGGCACCCGTACGCTGGGGATCTTCGCGGAGAGCTGGCGGAGCAGCTCCCACGAGCGGGTCTCCATGGCCACGTCGTTCAGCCGTAGCGGGCGGATCTCCTGGCCGAGGAACAGGTTCTGGATGACGTTCAGGTTCTCGCAGAGCGCCAGGTCCTGGAAGACCGTGGCGATGCCGAGCTTGTGGGCGGCGGCCGGGGTGGGGATGTCGACCGCCCGCCCCTCGAACGTGATCGTGCCCGCGTCCGGCGGGTGCACGCCCGACAGGATCTTGACCAGCGTGGACTTGCCCGCGCCGTTGTCTCCGACGATGGCGACGACCTGGCCGGCGGCGACGTCGAGCTCGATGTCGGTGAGCGCGGCCACCGCGCCGAAGGTCTTGTTGATCCCGCGCAGGGACAGGACGGTCATCCGCGCACTCCTACTTGATGCCGAGCTCTTCGCAGCCCTTGGCGTACTCGCCCGTGCACACGTCGGCGGCCTTCATGATGCCGCTGTCGAACAGGACCTCCTTGATGTTCTCCTTGGTCACGACCGTGGGGACGAACAACTCGGACGGCGTGTTGTACAGCGTGCTCTTGCCCGCGGGCTTCTTGCCCTGCATGAATGCGTACGCCGTCGTCGCCGACGCCTCGGCGACGATCTTGATGGGCTTGGAGATCGTGTTGTACTGGTCGCCCGCGATGATCCGCTGCGCGGCGGCGACCTCGGCGTCGTTGCCGGTGACCGGCGGCACCTTGACCCCGGCGGCCTTGAACGCGGCGATCGTGCCGCCGCCGGTGCCGTCGTTGGCCGCGACCACGCCGACGATCTGGTCCTTGAACTGGGTGATCTGGCCGCTGACCCAGGTCTGGGCCTTCTCCGGCTGCCAGTCGGGGGTGTCGTACTCGGCCAGCAGCTTGAACCCGCTCGGGTCCACCGCGCTGTGGATGCCCTTCTTGATCAGCCCGGCCGCCGCGTCCGTGGGCGAGCCGTTGACCTGCAGGATCCCGCCCTCGGCCTTCTCGGCCTTGAGGTGGTCCACCAGGGACTGGGCGATCATGGAGCCGATCTTCTCGTTGTCGAACGAGATGTAGTAGTCGGCGGGCGTGGCCGGAATCGGCCGGTCGTAGGCGATGACCGGGACCTGCTGCGACTGGGCCGTCTTGACGATGGTGGCCGCGGCGGCGGAGTCGACCGGGTCGAGCACGATGGCCTTGACGCCCTGGGCGAGCGCGGAGTTGGCCTGTTGCTGCTGCTTGGCCGCGTCGGAGTCGGCGTTCTGGTAGATGACCTCGCAGCTCGGGCAGAGCTGCTTCATCTTGGCCTCGAAAAGGGGCTTGTCCTGCAGCTCGTACCGGGTCGACGCGAGGTCGGGCATCAGGAAGGCGACCTTGGCGTTCTCCACGTCGCCGGCGCCACTGGCGGTCGCGCCGGTGGCTCCGGAGCCTGAGCCGCACGCGGCCAGGACCGAGCCTGCGAGCACTGCCACTGCGGCGAACGCGGAGGTCCGCATCTGAGCTCTGTTCACGGGTGTTTCCTTTGGTTTCTTTGACGCTCGCTGCCCCCGAGACAGGGACGTGCCCTCACAGGAAGGCACATCCTGTGGTGCGGCTCACGTTAGCGCGCGCCCAGAAACTTTGTCCAGCACAGATGTTCAGAGCTGGTGAGCGGCCGCCACCAGGCCCTCCGCCGTGGGCGTGTCCGTGACGAGCTGGTTGAAGTAGCCGCCCCTGGCCCCGGCGACGATCGAGAGCACCTTCTCGGCGCCGACCGCGACGGCGATCGTGTGCGGGATGCCGCGCAGCTCCTCCGGCTTCGGCGCCACCAGGCGCTCGCTGCCCGGATAGGTCACCGGGGCGCCGTCGCGGTCGTAGACCCGCATGCACACGTCGCCCACGGCCCGGCGCAGGCTCTCGGTGTCGCGCGGCATGAAGGCGGGCACCATCTGGCGCATCAGCGGCGCGGAGCCCACGCCGACGATGGCGCACTTGGCGTGCGCCCACAGGTCCATGACGCGGCGTACGGACGGCTCGTGCTGCAGCGAGTAGAACAGCTCGGGACCGGGCAGCGCGGGGGCGTAGAGGTAGGCGGGCACGCCGCCGGCGCGTTCGGCCAGGATGCGGGTGGTCTCGTTGGTCTGGAACCAGGGCTGCGGCTCCTCCTGGCCGCCCACGGCGGGCGCGATGGTGACGCCCGGATATTGCCCGAGGCCCTCGCGGGCGCACTCGTAGACCGTGGTGCCCGAGGAGACGAGCACGACGTCGCCCGACCGCAGGCCGACCCCGGCCAGCGCCCTGGTCACACCCGGGGCCAGCCACGGGCCCAGCGCCGGGCCGCTGACCCTGGGGACCAGGTAGACGCGCGCCAGGTTGAGGGCCTGCGCCACCTCGGCGGCCAGCGGGCCGTCCTCCAGCGTGGCGGGGCGGTGCACCTTGATCTCGACGATGCCCTGCTTGCGGGCCTCGGTGAGCAACCGGCTCACGGTGGCCCTGCTGACGCCCAGCCGTTTGGCGATGTCGCCCTGGGTGGCGTCCTCCATGTAGTACTGCTGGGCCGCCGCGTACATCAGCTCATGGGGGAACCTGGCCTGCTGCGCATCGGGTGCGACGTCGGCGGCGTTCATGCGCGTGCTCCTGTGAACAAATTTGCTGAACTGATGCGCAAGTGACTATACCTTCGTGCCCTACAGGCTAGCCGTTGATCAAGGCGTCGCCGAGAGGCGTGCGGGCGTACAGGACGCTGCGGCCCGTGCGGGTGCCCGCGATCAGCCCCGTTCCGCGCAGCGCCGCGACGTGTTCGCCCGTGGTGCCCAGGCTCTGCCCGAGCAGGGCGGCGAGCTGGGTGGTCGTGGCGGGCTCGGCCAGCTCGGCGAGGATGCGGGCGCGGCTGCGGCCGATCAGCCTGGCCAGGCCGGCGTCGGGGGCGGCCGTCGCGGCCGCGAGACCCCTGGCGGGATAGATGAGCGCGTACGGCCAGGCGTCCCCCAGGTACGCGCCGATCTTCTCCATGAACGCCGAGGGCAGGAAGAGCAGGCCCTTGCCGCCGAGCCGGTGCACCCCGGCCAGCGAGGTCAGCCCCACCTCGATGTGGCCCGTCGCCCGCCAGTGGACGCGCGGGTTGAGGTCGTCCAGGGCCGCCTGCCAGCCGTAGATCGCGAGCTGGCCCGCGCGGTGGACGATGTCGCGCTGCAGCACGGCGCGCAGACGTGGCCAGTCGTGGGAGAGGATCTCCGTCCAGAGCGCCTGGTAGGCCGCCGCCAGCAGGTCCACGACGTCGGGGCCGAGCAGGAAGTCCCTGGTCGCGGGCGGCACCTGGGGACGCTGCGCGAGGACCTGGGTGATCTCGGCGTGCGCCTGCGCCAGCGGGGTCGCGCGCATGGCGGCGATCTCGGCCTCGAACGGCACGTCCACGGCGGTGGGCGGCGGGGCGATGAAGTCGACGTTGGAGGCGCCCACGTTGCCGCTGATCGCGGCCGCGGCCCGCAGCACGGGGTGCCGTCTCACCAGCCCCTCGTACGTCTCGCGCCACCGCGCCACCCACGGGCCGTGCACGCCCGCCCGGTAGCGGCCCGCGAGCACCCACTGCGCGTGCATGGTCTCGATCAGCGGCGAGATGGCGAATCTGCTCGCCATCAGGTCCTGAGGGACGACCTCGATCGTCACCGGCATGTTTCGGTTATATCCGAAGGAATCGCGAGTGTCCGAGGCGGGCCCGCACCATCGCAGTCGTGAAGAGCGCGACGTTCGGCGAGGTGTTCGCCGTCAAGGAGTTCCGGGTGCTGTTCGGCAGCTTCGCGCTGCTGGTCGGCGGGGACATGATCAAGATGCTGGCGCTGTCCGTGCTGGTGTACGCGCGGACCGGCTCCCCGGGGCTGTCGGCGGCGGCGTACATGGCGGGGTGGCTGCCCTACATCTTCGGCGGGCTGTTCCTGCTCTCGCTGGCCGACCGGGTGCCGCCGCGGGCGCTCATGGTGGTGGGCGAGCTGGTGCGGGCGGTGACCTGCCTGCTGCTGGCGTACGCGGGGCTGCCGGTGTGGGCGATGCTGGCGCTGGTGCTGGCCACCGGGCTGTTCTCGCCGGTGTTCTTCGCGGCGCGGGCGGCGATGTTGCCCGAGGTGCTGCCCGGGGACGCGTTCGTGCTGGGGCGGTCGCTGCTCAACGTGGCCTCGGCGGGCGCGCAGGTCGCCGGGCTGGCCGTCGGGGGCGCGTTCCTGGCCTTCGCGGGGCCGTCCGGGGCGCTGGCCGCCACCGCCGGGCTGTCCCTGGTCGCGGCGCTGGTGCTGCGGGCCGGGCTGCCGTACCGGGCGGCCAGGGGCGTGGCCCGGCAGGGTGCGGTACGGGAGACGCTGCGGGTGAACCGGCGGCTGCTGGCCGACGGGCGGGTGCGCGGGCTGCTGCTGGCGCAGTGGCTGCCGTGCGTGTGCCTGGCGGGGGCGGAGGCGATGGTGGTGCCCTACCTCGGCGGCCAGGGGCAGGCCGGGGTCGTGCTGGCGGCGGCGGCCGTCGGGATGGCGGCCGGGGAGTTCGCGGTGGGGCGGTTCGCGGCGCCGGAGCTGCGGGAGCGGCTGTCGTTGCCGCTGGCGGTGGCGCTCGGGGTGCCGTGGCTGGGGTTCGTGGCCATGCCGGGGATCGGCTGGGCGGCCGTGCTGGCGGGGGTGTCCACCGCTGGGCTGGCGTACCAGCTCGGGTTGCAGCGGCGGTTCGTGGACGCGGTGCCCGAGGCGGTGCGGGGGCAGGCGTTCGGGCTGCAGTCCGCGGGGCTGATGACGGGGCAGGCCGCCGGGGCGGCCATGGTGGGGGCGCTCGGGGAGGTGGTCGCGCCCGGGTACGCGATCGCGGTGGCGGGCGGGGCGGGGGTCCTGATCGCGCTCGCCCTGGCCCGCACCCTACGGCCGGAGCCCGTACGTGTCGTCTGAGGGGACCTCGCCCGAGCCGCGCGGGATGAGGCGGACCGGGAGCTCGATGTGCTCCGGTGGGCCCGCGTCGCCGCGCAGGCGGCGGAAGAGCAGCTCGGCGGCCACCCGGCCCATCCAGGACGGGTCCTGTGCGATCACGCTCACCCCGGGGGCGAGCAGGTCGGCCAGCTCGAAGTCGTCGAACCCCACCAGTGCCGCCCGCCGGCCCGCGAGCGCCCGCAGGGTGGTGACGGTGTAGCGGCCGTTGCCGGTGAACAGCGCCGTCGGCGGGTCGTCCAGGGCGAACATGCGGGCCAGGTCGCCGCGTACCGACTCCAGGGACGGCGGCCGCATCGACACCAGCCGTTCGTCGTAGAGGCCGCCCAGCTCGGCCCGGTATCCGCGCAGCCGCTCGGACGCCGTGAAGATCGCCGGATGGTCGCCGAGGAAGGCGATCCTGCGGTGGCCGTGGGTCAGCAGGTGGCGGACCGCCTGCCCGGCCCCGCCCGCGTTGTCGGTCAGCACCGTGTCCACGTCGAGCCCCGCCCCCGGCGGCCGGTCCGCGAAGACCACGGGTGTGCCGGCCTCCAGCTCGGGCCCCAGGTAGGTGTGGTCGTCGCCGGCCGGCACCACGATCAGGCCGTCGACCCGGCGCGCGCAGAACGTCTCGACCAGCTCGCGCTCCCTGCCGGGCTCCTCGCCGGACGAGCCGCTCAGCAGCAGGCAGCCGTGGTCGATGACGACCGCCTCCACGGCCCGGCTCAGCCCGGCGTAGAACGGGTCGGCCACGTCCTCGATGACCAGCCCGATCGTGGCGGTCCTGCCCCTGCGCAGCACCCTTGCGCTCTCGTTGCGGCTGTAGCCCAGCCGGTCGATGGCCGTGCGCACCCGCTCGGCGGTGGCCGGGTGCACGCCGGGCTCACCGTTCACGACGCGCGAGACGGTCTTGAGCGCCACGCCCGCCGCCGAGGCGACGTCCTTCATCGTCGGTCTCACGCCAGGATCATTTCCTACTCGGGAGGGGCAGACAACGTTGTCAAGGGCTTATGCGAGAGTGGTCCTCTATGTCGCTCCGATCAGCCGTGCTCGTGGCGGGGTTCGTCCTGGCCGCGCTCAACCTGCGTCCGGCCATCGCGGGCGTCTCCCCGCTCCTCGACGAGATCATGAACGACGTCGGCCTCTCACCCGCCGGCGGCGGCGCGATCACCACGGTCATGGTGGTCTGCCTGGGCGTTTTCGGGCCGCTCGCGCCGCTGCTCGCGCGCCGGATCGGCCTCGACCGCACGCTGCTGGCGGGCCTGCTGGTGATCGCGACGGGCGTCGTGCTGCGCGTCCTCGACGGCGCTCCTGTGCTCTACCTGGGCTCCGCGCTGGCCGCCATCGCGATCGCCGTCATGAACGTCGCCATGCCCGGCGTCGTCAAACAGCATTTCCCGGCCAAGGTCAACCTCATGACCGGCGTGTACGTCTCCGCCGTCGTGGGCGGCGCCACCATCTCCTCCGCCCTGGTGATCCCGATCGAGCGCGTCACCGGCTACGACTGGCGCGGCGTCTCGGCGCTGCTGGCCGTGCCCGCGCTGCTGGCCGCCCTGCTCTGGTTGCCCCAGGCGCTGCGTGAACGGGAGGGCGCGCAGAACGGGCCCAGGCCGTTCGGTATGGTGCTGCGCAGCCGCGTCACCTGGTACATCACCGCGCTCATGGGCCTGCAGTCGCTGACCTTCTACGTCATGCTGGCCTGGCTCCCGACGATCTACCTGGAGGCCGGCCTGCCCGCCGACCAGGCGGGCTACCTGCTCAGCCTGACGAACCTGGTCCAGGTCGGCACCTCGCTGGCGGTCCCCGTGCTGGCCGGGCGGCGGGCCTCGCAGGTGCCGTACGTGGTGGGCGCGGGCGTGCTGACCGTGCTCGGCTACCTGGGCGTGCTGCTGGCCCCGACGACCGTCCCGTGGTTGTGGATGATCGTGCTCGGGGTCGGGCAGGGGGCCTCGTTCGCGCTGGCGCTGCTGATCATCGCGCTGCGCCCGGCCGATCCCACCACGGTGACCGCGCTCTCGGCCGTGGCCCAGTCCGTCGGATACGTGATCGCGGCGCTGGGGCCGCTGCTGTTCGGGTTCCTGCGGCAGGTCTCCGGTGGCTGGTCGGTGCCGCTGATGGCCGGGCTCGGGGTGCTGGTCGCGCAGCTCGTGGCCGGCTGGTTCGCCGGACGTCCTGCTACCTTAGGTAAACCTAACCTTTGAGAGGGGTGCCAGCGTGCTGACCGAGACGCTCCAGCGGGTCGCCGACGGGCGGGGCGGGGTGCTGGGGGTCGAGCCCGGCCTGGTCATCGAGCCCGACGAGAGCTGGACGCCGGTCCGCGAGCTGGTGCTGGAGCCGTACACGGCGCTGGAGCGGCTGGTCGACGAGACGGCCGGGCGCTGGAACGCGCCACGGCACGTCGGCGCGGCGCTGTTCTGGAAGACGTACGGATACTGGCACACGCTGCCGATGGCGCTCGGGTGGGCGCTGGACGGGCGGGTGCCGATGATGCGGCTGGACGACACCTACGTCAAGGAGTCCGACGCCGGGGTGACGATCGCGGCCACCCGCGTGAGCTGGGGGACAGGCGCCCCGGCGATCCGCGAGGTGCTCATCGAGGCGCAGCTTCCCCTGGTCAGGGTGCTCGGCTCGATGGCCAAGGTGGGCGAGCGCACCCTGTGGGGGTCCACGGCGGAGGCGTTCGCCCACCCGCTGACCTCGATCGTGCGGGCCGACTACATGAAGCTGCTGGCGGAGCTGGGCCGGCCGGTCGACGGGCTGGTCGAGCCCGCCGGCGACGCCTACTTCCGCAGGACCTGCTGTCTCTGGATCACCCTGCCCGACGCCGAGCCCTGCGGAAGTTGCTGCGTGCTCAGGCCACCGAGCCGATCGGGTCGTCCATCGGCCTGAGCTCGTCGGCGTAGCTCACCGAGACGCGGCGCATGACGCCGGTTCCGTCGATCGAATACTGCCCGAGCCGCCACAGCGGCGGCGAGTAGGCGTGGATCGAGACGCTGCCGTCCACCGCGCCGGTGAGCCGGTGGATGTGGTCGGGCCCGAAGGAGAACGACTGCCCCTCCGGCACGACGGTCTCCAGGTGCTCGCCGCCGATGCGCGGGTTGCACTCCTTCAGCGCGCCCTGCACGACGTGGACGGCGCCGGAGGAGAGGTCGTGGTCGTGCCAGCCCGTGTCGTCCTCGGGGCGCCAGCAGAGCAGCCAGACGTCCACGTACGAGTCCCGGTAGAGCGAGGCGTAGTGGCGGCCGCCGTCCTCGGGGAACTCCACCAGCTCGCGCCACTCCTCAGGGCGGGCGGCCAGGTCGTTCACCAGGTCACGCAGCTCACGCCGATCCAGCGCCCGCTCGGGAAGCCGGGCACAGGTGCCCCCGCCCTGGATCTGTTCAGTGCTCACGTACGAGTCTCCTTTCCGGCAAGCAATCGACGGGGGTTGACGACCCTGATGGCGTGGCCGGCGGCCGTACCGAGTCCAGGGTCGGGTGCGGTGGCATAGGGGGCGTCGGAGCCGTTGACGACGACGTCGATGCCCAGCTCGCGGACGATCGCGTCGATCGCGCGCGGGCCGTACGAGGAGGTCTCCACGAAGAAGTTCCTGTCGACCTGGCCGCGTCCGTTGCCGCCTCGGGCGATCAGGCGCTCGGAGTGCAGCGGCGCCAGCCCGGCCAGCAGCGCGAAGCAGACGCGCAACCTCGGATGGC
This sequence comes from Nonomuraea solani, assembly GCF_900108335.1. Classification (GTDB taxonomy): domain Bacteria; phylum Actinomycetota; class Actinomycetes; order Streptosporangiales; family Streptosporangiaceae; genus Nonomuraea; species Nonomuraea solani. Next base: position 151,241 of record NZ_FNVT01000008.1, on the reverse strand, counting down.
GCGGCCGCACGACCGCGTGGAAGTAGTGCCAGGCGGCGTGCATCTGCTGCACGTACGGCACCACCGCCGGCCACCACGGCGGCGTCCCCTCAGCAGGGGCGGCCGGCCCCGGATGCACGAACAGCGGCAGGTCTGCCGCCGTCAGCACCTCCAGGAGCCGGTCGTCGGGCGCCGCCGTCGCGGGGATCTGCAGGCCGGCGAACCCGCGAGCGAGATCCTTGGCCAGGCGGCCGGGGTCGGGTTCGCTGTGGCAGGTCGAGGCCCAGGCCCCGAAGGGCTCGCCCAGCGCCAGCGCGCCCTCGTGGTGGGCGTCGATGAGCGGCCAGCACTCCTCGGGCGGCAGGAACTCGATGCCCAGCGGGCTCGACAGCGACACCAGTGCCAGGTCGAGGCCGGTGGTGTCGCGCCCCTCGTGGTCGGCGGGATCGACCTCGTACGGCGGTTCGCCGTCGAGGATCAGCGTCCAGCCGTCGAGAAAGGGCGGCGAGGTGCGGGCGCGCAGAGCGTCGACGAACGAACGCGTCCACAGGTGCTGATGCACATCGATGCTCACGGGTCTCACCTCTCCCCCTATTTCCTACTCACATTACATGTAAACCTGTGGCGGCTGTGACATTGAACTTGTGAACCGTTTCAGTGATACGGTTCAGTGAACCGCTTCACATCGTTATTGTCAACGGCCGCCCCCATGACAAGCCGTTGGCAAGGCTCCGCTTCCGTCGGTGGAACGCAATAGGCTGGTCGAATGCCTCGGAAGAGAGCGACGATCCGTGAGGTGGCACAGGCCACGGGGCTGTCCCCGGCGGCCGTCTCCTACGCGCTGCGCGGCCTGCAGGTGTCGGAGGAGACCATGCAGCGCGTGCGCGCCGCGGCGGCCGAGCTCGGCTACGAGGCCGACCCCATCGCCAGAGCCCTGGCCAGCGGACGCACCGGGATGATCGGCCTGCTGTGCGGGTCGCTGGAGGATCTGTGGCAGCAGTCCCTGGCGGTCGGCATCAGCAGGGGCCTGCGGGAGAAGGACCGTTACGCGCTGATCCTCGACGCGGTGGGCGACCCGGCCCGGGAGCGGGCCCTGGCCCAGCAGCTCCGTGACCAGCGTGTCGACGGCCTGATCGTGCAGTCGATCGACCCGGCGGCGGAGTTCTGGCCCGAGCTGTGCGAGTCGGTGCCGGTGGTCGCGATCGGCGACTCGATCTCGGGCACGGCCGGGGAGGTCGTCTTCGACAACCGCACCGGGGTGACGCTCGCGCTGGAGCACCTGCGGGCCCAGGGCCACCGCAGCATCGCCGTGCTCACCCCGACCCAGGACAGCACGCCCGACCGCCCGGCCGACGTGCACGTCACGGCCGAGGCCGACCGGCTGGGGCTGGACATCGAGGTCGCCACCGCGCCGCACGGGCTGGCCGGGGCCACCGCCGCCGCCCACGAGCTGCTGTCGGGGGAGAAGCCGAGCGCCGTGTTCTGCTTCGCCGACTCGATCGCCTACGGGGTCTACGCGGCGGCGCAGGAGCTGGGGCTGTCGGTGCCCGATGACGTCTCCGTCATGGGTTACGACGACCATCCGATGTCGGGGCTGCTCACGCCGGGGCTCAGCACGGTCGACTGGGACATCGACGGGATCGTGCGGGCGGCGGTGCGGCTCATCTCGGCGGCGGCCGACGGGGGTGTGCGGCGCCGCCGGGTGGTGCAGAAGCCGACCCTCCGGCAGCGCGGCTCGGTCGCCCAGGTGTCCTGACGTGTCCTGACCTCTACTCCTCCCTGCGGAGGGCGCGGAGGGAGTCGTTCAGGGCGTCGGTGAGGGGGCCGTCCGGGGTGGGCGGCCCGAGTGCGCGGAGGGCGGCGGTGCGTTCGCAGGCCAGGATGAGTTCGAGAGGCTCCAGGCTGCGCAAGGTGTGGCGGGCGGCCTGGGTGGCGAAGCCGGCGTGGTCCTCGGTGCCCCGGGAGATCACCGCCGTGCCCGTCGTCACCGGGGTCGCGAGGTGGCGCAGCTCGGCCAGGGCGTCCTGGGCGACATATTCCAGGATCAGTGCCCCTGAGCCGCCGGGGCGGTCGGAGAGGAACGGCAGGCGGCCGGTGTAGGCCGGGTCCATGAGGCTGGCCAGGCGGGCCGTGCTGAGCTGGGCCGTCTGCACGAGCGCGGCCCGCAGCGCGTCGAGGGCCAGGGCGACGGGGGCCGAGTGGAAGTTGCCGTTGTGCCAGGCAAGGTCGCCGGCGATGAGGGGGTTCTCGGTGGCGGAGTTGAGGTCGGTCTCGATCGTGGCCATGGCCCGGTTGAGGAGGTCGAGGGTGGCGCCGTGGACCTGGGCGAGGGCGCGGTAGCCGTACGGGTCCTGGACGCGGGAGACGCCCTCCCTGGCGAGCAGGCCGCGCAGGCGTGCGGCCACGACGGCCTGTCCGGGGTGCGGGCGAGCCTCCTGTACGGCGGCGGCCAGCGGTTCGGCGGAGGCGTCCACGGCGGTGAACGAGACGGCGGCCACGTCGATGGCGGCTTCGAGCAGGAGCCGCAGACGGTGACAGGCGAGCGCGGCATCGGCCAGCGTGGCGGCCCCGGAGCTGATGAACGGCAACGAGTCACTCGCGGCCAGCGCGAACAGGGGCGGCGGCACGGAGGCGCCGGGGCGGTCGGTTGCGGGGCCGGGGTCGTGGTGCCAGGGGAGTTCGCCCAGGAGGCACAGGGCCGTGGCGGAGAGGGCGGTGAGGTCGCCGGTGCCGATGGCGCCGTAGGCGTGCAGGGGCGGGGTGTGGCCGGTGTTGATCGCGTCGGCGAGCACCGGGCAGACCGCCGGGTCGATGCCGGACCCGCCCGCGAGGAGCTGGTTGAGCCGGACCACGAGCATCGCCCTGGCGCGGGCGGGCTCGACGGGCGGCCCGGCCCCGCACACATGGCTGCGCAGCAGGTCGAGGCCCAGGCCGGGCGGTTCGAAGGTGACGTCCTTGTTGGCGCCCACCCCGGTGCTCTGCCCGTACACCGGGCCGGTCAGTTGCTGGGCGGTGACCCACGCGGCCCGGGCCCGATCGAGAGAGGTGATCGTGACCCGGGCCCCGTCGTACGCGACCTCGTGAACCTGCGCGCAGGTCAGGCCGGCGCCGTCGAGCTCCACAGAGATGTCAGTCGTTGTCGGGGATGAACAGGCCGAGCAGCCAGCTCACCACGCTGACGATGATCGCGCCCCAGAACGCGGCCGGATAGAAATTGTCGACATGGAAGGGTATGTCCAGCTCACCGGCGATCCAGCTGGTCAGCAGCAACATGCCCGCGTTGATCACGAGGAGGAACAATCCGAGCGTCAGCACGATGATCGCGCAGCCCAGCGCCTTCACGATGGGCTTGACGATGGCGTTGATGACGCCGAAGATCAGCGCGACGAGGAGCAGGACGCCCCAGTATCTGGCCGAGTTGGTGGGTGCGTTGACGTCGATGCCATCGATGAACTGAATGGCCACCCACAGGGCCACTGCCGCCGCGATCGTTCTGATGATGAATCTCACGCTGAATGATCCTCCCACTTCACATAGGCGCAGTCACTACGATGCCCGCCGGTCACTCCAGGTAGTCACCGGTTATCGTCGGCCCTATGGGGAAGGGGCGTGCAAAGGGAGGGAGTGTGATGGACGAGAACGGGCTCGAGTCGCTGCCGGCCGACGAGTTGCACGATCGGGCGGTACGTTACGCCGTACGCCATGGGGACCTGGGGTTCCTGTGGGATCTGCTCAAGGTGATCCCGGCGGCCGAGGCCGCCAGCGGACACTCCAGCGAGAGCGCCAACGACCTCAGCAAGGTCTCCGCGCTGCTCAGTGATGCCATCGCGGCGGGCGAGGGCAAGCTGGGAGAGGCGCTGCGCCCGATCTACATCGAATATCTGCGCAAACATCCCGACGCCTGACCGCCCGGGCCCGCCGCGTGGGGATCACCCCGCCAGGCGGGCCTCGGTGCCGCTGTAGCCGGCGAAGCCGGGCGTGCTGATCTCCTGCCCGTCACGGGTGATGATCATCGTCTGGTACGGCCCCTCCTCGGCCAGATCGGCCGCGAACCGCTTGGCCAGGATGGGCCCCATGGCGTAGATGGCGGTGGAATAGGCGTCGGCGACGCCCAGGTCGGGACCGATCACGGTGACCGAGCCGAGCCCCTTCTGGACCTCCCCCGTACGCGGGTCGACGATGGGCGTGGCGCCCGAGGTGGCGATGCCCAGGTCGTGAGCGAAGACGACCTTGCGCACCAGGTCGGTGCGGGGGTCGCGGATCCCGACCCGCCAGCGCTTGCCGGGGGCGGCCGAGCCGCGCATCCTGATGTCGCCCCCCGCGGTGATGCGGTGGTCGCCGGCGCCCGCGTTGCACAGGGCGCGGGACAGGCGCTCCAGCGCCCAGCCCTTGATATATCCGGACGGGTCGATCACGCCGTTGATGCGTGACTCGAACCAGCCGCCGGTGGCCTCGCTGAGTTCGTCACAGCGGTGCAGGACCTCGATGAGCTCGGGGATCTGCCGGATCGTCTGGCCGCGGTTGAGCCGCCCGATCTGGCTGTCCTCCTTCACCGGGCTGAAGGTGTCCTCCACCCACCTCAGCCAGGAGAACGCGTCGTCCAGCAGAGGAGTCATCTCGCGGGCCGGCAGGGCCGTGCGGATGTCCACGCTGACCGGCATGCCCATGACCATCTCGACACGGGCGCTTCCGGGGAAAGTCGTCACCTTGCCTCCTTGTCCGGACCCACCGTTGCAGACAGGGCGTAATGCGGACCTAAACCTTTTGCCGGGATTTGAAACGAATCTGTGATCTCGGGACGGCAAGGCGTGACAACGCGCCGCCAACGTACCGCTTGAACTGCCGTGGGCCGGCCACCACGACCTCGCGGTCGGCGATGTCAGGAATTTCACGACTCAGGCCGGAGGCGCTCACGCGCTCCTTCGCGCGCGGGTCGTGCTCGTCGCCCACGACGAGGATGAGACCGTAACGGGCCTCCAGGTCGCGCAGCTCGTCGGTGACCCGCGCGGTGCGGTAGACGGCCACGGTGTCCGTCTCGCCGGCCAGTCGTTCGCGCAGCGAGCCCGGGTCGAGCCCGGCGGCGATCAGCAGGGCCGGCCTGGTCGTGTGGGGGACCCGGTGGCTCCAGACGGCCATCACGGCCGCCATCGCGTACAGGATGAGTGAGCCCGCCCGGCTCAGCTCGGTCACGTAGGCGGTCGAGCTGAACTGGTGTGCCACCAGCAGCGCGCCCGCCAGGTAGCCGCCGAGCCGCAGCCGCTGCCTGGCCTCCTCGGTCCGCAGGTAGTCGGCGGCCTTGACGCTGAGGAAGCCGAGCGCCACGAGCAGCGCCGCCGCCGCGTAGGCGGTCGGACTCCATGGATAGCCGAAGCCGGGCTGGATCGCACCGAACTCGGCCACCGCGACCCCGGACCAGAAGAGGACGGGGCCCTGATCAGCTTTCACCTCGCTAGCCATGTCACCCACGATCCTGAATGAACATGAGAGGTTTCTGAGTAGGGTCTGAAACATGGCTAACGTGCGTGTTGAGCGGACTGATGACGGCGGATTCCGGGCCACGAACGCCCGCGGCGCCGAGGTACGGATGGGGGGCGGCGACGAGGACGGCGTGTTCACCCCCGTCGAGTTGCTGCTGGCGGCGGTGGGCGGGTGCAACATCGTGACCGTCGAGCCGCTCACCGCCAAGCGCGGGCACCGGCTGGTACGCCTGGCGATGACGGTCGGGGCGGAGAAGGTCGAGTCGAACAAGCTGGGGCCGGTGACGATCACGTACGACGTGGAGCTGCCGTCCGAGGAGGCCGACGAGGTGTTCCGGGCGGTGGCCGGGCGGGTGCACGAGAAGTACTGCACGGTGAGCAGATCTCTGGAGGACGGCACCGAGGTTCGTCTCGAACTTCCGTAGGTGGATTAAACAGATATTCGACCGCGTTATGACGCGACCGTTGCATTCGTCTCGGTAGCGTTGGAGCAGGTCAGGAGCACTCCACCCTGACCGGTAGACCTTCACCGATGCGGACGCGGAGGGGGACCGCGGTTCGCGAGTGCGGGACCGCCGGCGCTTTTGGGGGAAAGCGCCGGCCCGGACCGCCAACGATCGGGCCGGGCAGTTTTGGGGGAACTGCCCGGCCCGATTCATGCGTATCCTCCCTGTTTGTGAAGAAAGTTCTTATCGACTGTGACCCCGGTATCGACGACGCGCTCGCCTTGGCCCTGGCCGCCGGGTCCGCCGACTTCCTCGACGTCGTGGGCGTCACCACGGTGGGCGGCAACGTCGATCTCTCCCTGACCACGGCGAACGCGCTGGCGCTGCGCGAGTTCCTCGGCATGGGAGACGTACCGGTGACGCCGGGCAGCGCGGGCGCCCTGCTGCGGCAGACCGTCAGAGCCGCTCACGTGCACGGGGCCGGCGGGCTCGGGGACGTCGTCCTGCCCGCCCCTGAGCGGGGGGCGTCGCCGGGGCACGCGGTCGATCACATCATCGAGACGCTGAAGGCCGACCCGGGCGAGATCACGCTGGTGGCCGTCGGGCCGCTGACCAACCTGGCCCTCGCCGTACGCAGGGAGCCCCGCGTCGTCGAGTGGGCCCGCGACCTGGTCATCATGGGCGGCTCCTACACCCGTGGCAACCACAACCCGGCGGCCGAGTTCAACATGCTGGCCGACCCCGAGGCGGCCGCCGTGGTCTTCGAGGCCGGGTGGACGGTGACGATGCTGGGCCTCGACGTGACGCTGTCGGCGGTGGTGACGGCCGACGTGCTGGAGCGGATGCGGGGGCTCGGCCGGCTGTCGGAGCTGCTGGTGCCGGCCGCGCGGTTCTACGGGGTCGTGACGGCGGAGGGCGGGCCGGCCATCCATGACGCGTGCGCGGTGGCGTACGTGCTGGACCCGTCGTTGTTCACCTGCGTGCCGGCCGTGGTGGACGTGGAGACGATGGGGCAGTTCACCCGGGGCATGACCGTGACGGACTTCAAGCTGCGCGACCGCCGGCCGAACGCGCTCGTGGCGACGTCCGTGGACGTGGAGCGGTTCTGGGACGTGGTGCTGGGCGCGTACGGGAAGCTCGCCGCGCGGCTGGGCTGAGGGTTCGGGCGGCGGCTCGGGCACTGTGCGGCGGCTGATAGAGTTTCTTCTGTTGCGCCGCTAGCTCAGTTGGTTAGAGCAGCTGACTCTTAATCAGCGGGTCCGGGGTTCGAGTCCCTGGCGGCGCACCACCACGAAAACGGGCACCGTCCAATCGGACGGTGCCCGTTTCGGTGTTTCAGGCCGGTCGTTCGTCCACGCCGACGGCGCCGACGCCGCTGGTGAAGATGCCGGCGCAGTAGCCCTGCGACTCCCCGTAGCCGCCCGGCGGAAGCGTCACCCACTCGCCGACCGCGTCGGGGGCGCGGCCGCAGACGACCACGGCCCGGAAGATCCAGGTCTGGCCCGTGGGGTTGCTGCAGGCGGCGATGCCGAGGTCACGGTCGTTGGCGTGCACGAAGGTGTCGCAGTCGAGGATCGTGGCCGCCGCCGCGGCGGGTGTGGCCGGGATGGCCGACATGAGCACGAGCGAGCCGGCCACCGCCGCGGCGATACGCGTTCCCCTGGACATTGCGCCTCCTGCACCTGAGCTTGAACGCTACTTTCCGCAGTCGATCGTATGCGGAAGGTAGCGGCTTGCCTAGGTGTAGTAGCCCTCCACCGGAACCCGGGCCTCGTCGTAGAGCGCGGGGCCCTCCGACGGCGCGTCGGTGAAGCCGGTGCCGGGCGGCTTGAGGCCGTTGAGCTGGTCGCCGGACAGGGCGTAGACCACCCGGCCGAGGCCCGAGCGGGCGATGGCCCCGGCGCACATCCCGCAGGGCTGGCAGCTCGTGTACATCGTGGTCGTGGCCGCCACCTCCGGTTCGAGCTCGCGCGCCGCCCAGCGGGCCAGCTTCAGCTCGGGGTGGGCGGTGATGTCCCGGTCGGTGAGCGAGGAGTTGCGCTCCTCGGCCAGGATCGTGCCGTCGGGCGCGGCCAGCAGCGAGCCGAACGGCGGGTTGCCGCCGGTGCGGGCCTCCGCGGCCAGCTCGATGGCCCGGCGCAGGAGCTTCTCCTCGGTCTGTGTCACGTCTTGATTCCTCAGGATTCCTGTAGGCGGCGGATCATGGCCTGCTTGGCCAGGGCGAACTCTTCGTCGGTCAGTACGCCGGAGCGGTGTAACTGCCCCAGCTCGGTCAGGCGGCGCAGGACCGCGTCGTGCACGTCGTCGGCGGCCGGCCCCGGTGGCGGCGGCAGCTCGGGCACCTCGCGCGGCAGCCGGGCCAGCACCGCCGCGGCGACCAGGGCCGTGGCGCCGCCGAAGCGCTGGATGCCCCACGACACGCAGTGCGGGTCCTTCTGCGGAGGTTTGGCCGGGCCCTCGCCCTTGACGCGGAAGCGCAGCGTGCCGTAGCCCATGCCGGACTGCGGCTTCCACTCCACGCCGGTCACCTCGGAGAGCGGGAACTCCTGCGGGCCGGCCTTGTCCTTCTCCGTGCTCGCGAACCCGGTCCACTCCAGCCGCACCCGCTCGCCGTCGAAGATCGCCGTGCCGTCGCCGGCCGTGGCCGAGATGGGCACATCGGGGACGGGCAGCAGGTAGTCGTCGCAGGCGGCGCTGGGCGTCTGGTAGACGAGCAGGGTGTCGCGGATGTCGTCGGCGAAGTATTCGGCGGCCCCCGTGCGGTTCTTCGGCACGGCCAGCCGGTAGGGGTCGGCGGGCGGCCCCAGCGTGCCCGCGACGACGTCGGACAGGGCGTCGGCTCCCCTGCGGAGCCGGAGGCGGAGATGGCCGCCCTTGCGGGCGGGCTCGAACGTCACACCCGCGATGGCCTCCAGCGGGATCGGCACTTCGCCCAGCGTCCTGCGCAGTTCGTGGACCTCCTTGTCGCTCCCGGGGACGATACGGAGCATTTCCCCATTGAACGTCCACGACCCATCGGGGACGGCGATCTCGGCCATATTCTCAGCCTAGGACACGCTCGGGGGCACGCCGAAGACGAGAACGCAGATAGAGGAGCGCAATGGAGATCTTCACGAGCTGGCCGTCGTGGGCGCACGCTGAGGGCCCACTGGGCCAGGCGCTTCCGACGCCCACCGTGGACGCCCTGCGCGAGGCGGTCGCCTTCGCCCGGCGGCAGCATGGGGTGCAGCAGCGGCCCACCGGGCGGCCGTACGTGGAGCACCTGCTGGAGGCGCTGGAGGTGGCCGTGGCCGGCGCCCGGCTGGACGACAGAGACCTGCTGATCGCGATCGTGCTGCACGACGTGGTGGAGGACACGCCGTGCACCGAGGCGGAGGTCGGCAAGCGGTTCGGTCCCCGCGTGGCCGCGCTCGTGCGGTGGGTGAGCAAGCCGCCGGGCGGCCGGAAGGCCGACTACCTGGCCTCGCTGGCCAAGGCGCCGCCGCAGGCCGTGCTGGTCAAGCTGGCCGACCGGACGAGCAACGTCCAGGAGTTGCAGCGGATGCCGTGGCGGTTCCAGCGGCGCTACTACCTGGAGACGGTCGCGCACATCATGCCGCTGGCCGCGGCCCATCCGTGGTTCGCGCAGTGGTTCGGGGAGTGGCGGGCGCGGTGGCGAAGGGTGGAGCGCTGGCCTGACTAGCCCTCGATGCGGGCGACGCGGTTGCGTACGCCCTCGAAGTGCGCCTGTACGGCGGCCACCGCGGCGGCGCGGTCGCCCTTGAGCACGGCGCTGTAGATGTCGCGGTGCCGTCTGGCCACGTCGGCCGCGGACTCGTCGGGGGTGCCGAGGGCGTCGCGGAGCTGGAAGTAGACGTCCCAGAAGGCGCCGAGCAGTTGGCTGACCAGGGGGTTGCCGAGCGGGCGGTAGAGGAGGTCGTGGAAGAGGCGGTCGGTCTCGGGGGAGACCAGGCCGGCCTGCGCCTCGCTCTCCATCCTGGCCATGACGTCGCCGACCGGCGTCAGGTCGGCCCCGGGGCCCAGCTCGATCAGGCGCTGCACGAGGCCGCTCTCCAGGATCTCGCGGATCTCCACCAGGTGGGCCAGGTGGTGGGCGCCGTTCTGGAGGGTGATGCGGCTGTGGAAGGTCAGCTCGTCCACTAATCCCGCGAGCGACATCCGGCCCACGAACATGCCGAAGCCGTGGCGGATGTCGACGATGCCGACCGCCTGCAGCGCCTTCAGTGCCTCTCTGATGGAGTTGCGGCTGACCTGCAGCTCCTCCATCAGCTCCGATTCGGTGGGCAGAGGGTCTCCGGCCACCAGTCCGCGCCGGACGATGAGGTCCTTGACGCCCTCCTGGGCCTCGGCGGCACGGCTGGGGCGCGCCGGACGCGGCACTGTGGTCATGAAAAATCCTTTCGTCCTAGGTAACAATCCGGAAATCTTCCGTTGACCTCAAGAGGGGGTGGCGTTTAGCGTCCACGTTACGCACAAGATAGGACATGGGATGTCCCACGTTCTACCCCCCTTTCAGGAGGCATCCGTGAGCTCTGAGTTCAGTCGCCGCGACTTCCTGCGTTACAGCGGGGCCACCGGGGCGGCGGCGTTCATCGCGGCCACGCTCTCCGCTTGCTCTGGCGGCCCGGCATCGACCGGTTCGGTCGGGGCCGGTTCCAACAAGGACCTGATCACGGCCGTGATCGGGTACGGCAACGACCAGAGCTGGGACCCGACGCAGACCGCCTCGGCCTTCGCCATGGCCGGGATCAACCACATCTACGAGGGGTTGCTCGACACCGACCCCATCACGCGTGAGCCCTATCCGGCGCTGGCCACCGCGCTGCCGTCCGACCTGAACGCGACCTCCTGGAAGTTCACGCTCAGGGACGGCGCCAAGTGGCACGACGGGCAGCCGGTCACCGCCGACGACGTGGTCTTCACCTTCGAGCGGATCCTGGGCCCGGACAACGTCCTGACCGGCAACTTCTTCAAGTCCTGGCTGCAGGAGGTGAAGAAGGTGGACGACAAGACCGTGGAGCTGGTGTTCAAGTTCCCGTTCCCCGACGCCGCGCCGCGCCTGACCATCGCGAAGATCATGCCGAAGCACGTCTTCAGCCAGGCCGGGGCCTGGGACCAGGCCAAGGGCGGCAAGACCGTGGGGTCGGGGCCGTACAAGCAGGTGGCGCACAACCCCAAGTCCAACACCTCGTTCGAGGCGTTCGACGGCTACAACGGCCCGCGGCCCGCCGCGGTCAAGAAGATGAACTGGCTGACGATCGTGGACGCCGCCGCCCGGGTGGCCAAGATCTCCGGTGGCTCGGCCGAGGCGCAGATCGCCGACAACATCCCGTACGCCAACGTCGAGCAGCTCAAGCAGCAGGGCCTGACGGTCGAGGGCGGCAAGGGCATGAACCACATGTTCCTGATGTTCAACACCGGCACCAAGCCCTTCGACGACATCCGCGTACGCCAGGCGCTGCACTACGCGATCGACAAGCAGAAGATGATCGACGTGGCGCTCAAGGGCCACGGCACGGCCTCCAGCTCCTTCCTCAACGAGGGTCACCCCGACCACAAGCGGGCCTCGGTCGTCTACGACTACGACCCCGAGAAGGCGAAGGCGCTGCTCAAGGAGGCGGGCGTCACCGATCTGACGATCAACCTGATGGCCGTCAACGTGAGCTGGATCGCGGACTGCCTGCCCACCATCGCCTCCTCCTGGGAGGCCATCGGCGTCAAGACGACGCTGGAGCCGCAGGACACGGCCGCGCTGTTCGCCAAGATGGACCAGTTCCAGGACTACCAGGCGGTCGCCGCGGCCTCGAACCCCAACCAGTTCGGCATGGACGCCGACCTGATCCTGCACTACAACTACGTGCCCGGCGGGCTGTGGATGAAGTACGCGCATTGGGACGGCACCAAGGACGCCGAGAAGCTGTTCGCGATGATGGACGAGGCCGGTAAGGAGACGGACGAGGCCAAGAAGACCGGACTTATCCACAAATATCTGGACTTTGTGGCTGAGCAGGCCATCCTCTACCCCGTCGTCCACAACGAGCTCATGACCGCCTGGGACCCGAAGAAGATCTCCGGCATCCGCGCCCAGCCCTACCCGGGCATCAACCTGCTGCAGGCCAAGAGGACATGACGCTGGTAGCCAGGATGCTGCTGCGGCGGCTCCTCATCCTGATCCCGCTGCTGCTCGGCGTGGTCGCGTTCGTGTTCATCGTGATGCGCTTCTCCAGCAGCAAGCCGGAGTACGCCTACTTCCAGGGCGCGAACCCGACCCCCGAGCAGATCCGCCAGTTCCAGCTCGAAAACGGCCTGCTGGACCCGCTCCCCGTCCGCTACGTCCGCTTCGTCGCGGACCTGGCGCAGGGCGACCTGGGCACCAGCGTGCTCACCAAGAAGCCGGTGATCGAGTCCGTGACGACCGCGCTGCCGCTGACGCTGCAGCTCACGTTCCTGGGCCTGGCCGTGGCGGTGGTGCTCTCGCTGGTGTTCGGCGTGACGGCGGCGCTGTTCCGCGACCGCTGGCCCGACCAGGCGATCCGCATGGTGTCGCTGATCGGGGTGGCCGCACCGGCGTTCTGGCTGGCGTTGCTGATGATCCAGTGGCTGGCGGTCGGGGAGGGTCTCTTCCCGACCGGCGGCTACATCAACCCGGCCGACTCCGTGTCCGGCTGGCTGCTGTCGATGACACTGCCCGCCCTGTCGTTGTCGCTGCCGATCGCCGCCCAGCTCACCCGCATCATCCGGACGTCGATGGTGGAGGAGCTGGACCGCGACTACGTACGCACCGCGATCGGCAGCGGGCTGCCGATGATCGTGGTCGTCGGCCGGAACGTGCTGCGCAACGCCCTGATCAACCCGCTGACCGTGCTCGGTCTGCGGATCGGCTACCTGATCGGCGGCACCGTGGTCATCGAGACGATCTACGGCCTGCCCGGCATGGGCCAGCTCATGATCAACGCGGTCCGCGACGGCGACCCGGCCGTCGTCCAGGGCGTCGTGCTCACCATCGCCGTCGGGTTCATGGTCGTCAACCTCGTCGTGGACGTCCTCTACCTGCTGGTCAACCCCCGCCTCAGGAGTGCGGCATGAGACGTGGACTGACAGAGCGCCTGTCCCGGCCCGGCCTCGGGTTCCGCAGGCTGAAGCCGATGTCGTGGGTGTCGGTCGGCATCCTCGTGGTGGTCGTGCTGGCCGCGCTGCTGGCGCCGTGGATCGCGCCGCAGTCGCCGTACTTCCAGGAGGCCGCCGGCGGCGGCCCGTCCGCCGCGCACTGGATGGGCCTCGACAGCGCCAACCGCGACATCCTGTCCAGGCTCCTGTACGGCGCCCGCTGGTCGCTGATCATCGGCCTCGGCGCCACCGGGCTCGCCCTGGTCGCCGGGGCGATCGTCGGCGCGGTCGCGGCCACGTCGCGCAAGGTCGTGGACGAGACCCTCATGCGCGTGCTCGACGTGATCATGGCCTTCCCCGGCATCGCGCTGGCCGCCGTGCTCGTCGCCGTGTTCGGCGGCAGCATCCCGGTGCTGGTCATGGCCATGGCCTTCCTCTACATGCCGTCCGTGGCCCGGGTCGTCCGGGCCAACGTGATCGCCCAGTACGGTGAGGACTACGTCGCGGCCGAACGCGTCATCGGCGCCAGAACCCCGCACATCATCGTCAAGCACGTCGCGATCAACTGCGCCGCGCCGGTGCTGGTGTTCTGCACGGTGATGGTGGCCGACGCGATCGTGTTCGAGGCGTCGCTGTCGTTCATCGGCGCCGGCGTACGCCCCCCGAACCCCTCCTGGGGCAGCGTCATCGCCGACGGCAAGAACCTCGTCCTGCTCGGCGGCTGGTGGGCCACGGTCTTCCCCGGCCTGCTGATCCTGATCACCGTGCTCGCCCTGAACATCCTGTCCGAGGGCATCTCCGACGCCTGGGCCGCCCCGGCCGCCCGTAAGGCGACGGTGCGCAAGGGCGACGCCTTCGAGCAGGCCAAGCCCGGGTCCGGCGAGGTCGTCGAGCTGCCCGGCCTGGCCGAGGCCGCCCGCCGGCTGGCCGAACGGGCCCGCCCGCTGCCCCAGGGCCCGCCCATCCTGTCGGTCGAACGGTTGCGGATCGGGTTCGCCGAGGGCGTCGACATCGTGGACGGCATCGGCTTCGAGGTGCGCCCCGGCGAGGTGCTCGGCCTGGTCGGCGAGTCCGGCTGCGGCAAGTCGCTGACCGCGCTGACCATCATGGGCCTGCAGCCCCGCGACGCCCGTGTCAGCGGACACGTCCGCTTCGACCAGCGGGAGCTGCTGACTGAGTCGCGCGCCGCCCGCCGCCGGCTGCTCGGGCACGAGATGGCGATGATCTACCAGGACGCCCTGTCCTCGCTGAACCCGGCCATGACCATCAAGGCCCAGCTCAAGCAGCTCACCCGGCGCGGAGGGCGGCGCAGCCCCACCGAACTGCTCGAACTCGTCGGGCTCGACGCGCGGCGCACGCTGACGTCGTACCCGCACGAGTTGTCGGGCGGGCAGCGGCAGCGGGTGCTGATCGCGATGGCGCTGTCGCGCGACCCCAAGCTGATCGTCGCCGACGAGCCCACCACGGCGCTGGACGTGACCGTCCAGGCGCAGGTCATCGAGCTGCTGCTGCGGCTGCGCGAGGAGCTGGGGTTCGCGCTGATCCTCGTCTCGCACGACCTCGCGCTGGTGGCGGACGTGACCGACCGCGTGGTCGTCATGTACGGCGGCCAGATCGTCGAGACCGGCGTCACCGCGACCCTGGTCGGATCGCCCGCCCACCACTACGCCCGCGGCCTGCTCGGCTCCGTGCTGTCGCTGGAGTCGGGGGCCGAGCGGCTCACGCAGATCCGCGGCGTGGTGCCGGCGCCGGCGGACTTCCCGCCCGGCTGCCGGTTCGCCGACCGGTGCCCGATGGCCACGGACGTGTGCCGTACCGAGACGCCCGTGCTGGAAGGGGACGCCGCTCATTCCGTGGCCTGCCACCATCCGGCCCCGAAGACGAGCGATGTGAGGAGCGAGCAGCGTGCTTGAGCTGAAGGACGTGCACGTCGTGCACAAGGCCCGCTCCGGCGGGCTGTTCTCACGGGACCGCGTGTACGCGCTGACCGAGGCGAACCTCACGATCAGCGCCGGCGAGACCGTCGGCATCGTGGGCGAGTCGGGCTGCGGCAAGTCCACGCTGGCCAAGGTACTGGTCGGCCTGCAGAAGCCGACCGCCGGCACCGTCACCTACCGGGGCCGGGACATGTGGGGGCTCAAGGAGTCCGAGCGGCGCGCCCTGGTCGGGTCGAACGTGGGGATGATCTTCCAGGATCCGTCCACGGCGCTCAACCGGCGCCTGCCCATCCGGCAGGTGCTGCGCGACCCGCTCAACGTGCACGGCCGCGGCACCCCCGCCGAGCGCGACGCCCGCGTACGCGAGCTGCTCGACCTGGTCGGCCTGCCGTCGAGCGCGGCCGACGCGCTGCCCAGCCAGTTGTCCGGCGGCCAGCGGCAGCGGGTGGCGATCGCCAGGGCGCTCGCCCTGGAGCCCGGCCTGGTGGTGGCCGACGAGCCGACCAGCGCCCTCGACGTGTCGGTACGCGCGCAGATCCTCAACCTGCTCCTCGACCTGAAGGAGCGGCTGGGGCTGGCGCTGGTGTTCGTCTCGCACGACATCCAGACCGTGCGCAGGATGAGCGACCGCGTGGTGACCATGTATCTGGGCAGAATCGTGGAGCAGACGCCGGCCCAGGCGGTGCCGCTGGGGGCGCGGCACCCTTACACGCGGGCGCTGTTCTCGGCCACGCCCGGGCTGATCTCGCCGATCAACCCGATTCCGCTGGTGGGGGCCGTGCCCTCGGCCACCAGGCCGCCGAGCGGGTGCCCGTTCCGCACGCGGTGCTGGCGGGCGGACGACGACTGTGCCGCCGAGATGCCCGCCGCTCGGACGGACGACGACCATCTCTTCCACTGCCATCACCCGGTGGCGGCGGGAGCGACAGACATTGAACTGATCCAGGAGCGCGTATGACGACTTCTAACGTCGCCGAGTCCGCGACGACTTCTAACGTCGCCGAGTCCGCGATGCTGTCCGGCGTCATCCCCCCGGTTTGCACCCCGATGACCCCCGACTACGAGGTGGACACCGCTTCGATGACGCGGCTGGTCGATCACCTGATCGACGGCGGCGTGGACGCGCTGTTCGTGCTGGGGTCGTCGTCGGAGGTGGCGTACCTGACGGACGCGCAGCGGCGGACGGTGCTGGACACCGTGGTCGGGCACGTGGGCGGGCAGGTGCCGGTGCTGGCCGGGGTGATCGACATGACGACGCCCCGGGTGCTCGAACACGCCCGGGTCGCGGTCGAGGCCGGGGTGTCGGGGCTGGTGGCGACGGCGCCGTTCTACACGCGTACGCATCCCGGGGAGATCAGGACGCACTTCCGTACGCTGGCGGCGCGGGCCGGGCTGCCGGTCTACGCCTATGACCTGCCGGTGTCCGTACACACCAAGCTGAGCGCGGACCTGCTGCTCGGGCTGGCCGCCGAGGGCGCGCTGGCCGGGGTCAAGGACTCCAGCGGTGACGACGGCGGCCTGCGGCAGGTCATCCTGGGCCGCGAGGCGCCGTTCAGCGTGCTCACCGGGTCCGAGGTGACCGTGGACTCGGCGCTGTGGATGGGCGCCGACGGCGTGGTGCCCGGGCTCGGCAACGTGGACCCGCAGGGGTACGTCGAGCTGTACCGCTGCGCCGCGCGCGGCGACTGGGAGGCGGCCAGGGCCGAGCAGGAGCGCCTGGTCCGGCTGTTCGAGATCGTCCACGTCGGTGGCACACGGATGGGCGGCAGCTCGTCCGGCCTCGGGGCGTTCAAGGCCGCGCTGCACCTGCGCGGCGTCATCGACTGCCCGATCACCGCGCTGCCGCAGACCCCGCTGAACGATGACGAGGTCGGCCGGATCGGCAAACTCCTCGCCACCGCCGGGCTGCTCTGACTACGCGGGACTGGCCATTTGGGCGACGTCTTGCGCGCCGTCCTCGATCAGCTTGGACGCCAGGTCCGACAGCGCCCGCCCGACGGCCAGCTCGTCCCCGATGCCGGGAACGGGCCGGTCGTCCGGGTTGCGGCGGGCGTGGGCCACGCTCTCGTGCCGCTTGCCGTCCGGTGTGAACAGCACCGCCGTGGCCGTGGTCACCGCGTCGTCATCGTCCTCGCTGATCCAGATCTGAATGTTCCACTGCTTGTACTCCATGACGACCACCTCCTACCTCCGAGCCTCCTCCCGGGAGGCCCGGAGGTAAAGGTCAGTGCTCGGCGCGCGTGTTGGGCACGCAATGGGTCATCTTCAGGCCCTCGACGTCGCGGGGGCCGTTCCTGCCGAGCTTGTCGAGCCGGTCACGGTCCTCCTCGGTGAGTTCCTGGTTCTTCAGCGGCTCCAGATGCGACACGTCGTCCGGCGTGAGGCTCAGCCCCTCGCCCACGCGCAGCCCCAGGTCGTCCTCGACCAGCAGGAAGTGCCAGACCATGCGCTCCTGGATGGCCCGGTCGCACTGCTTGAGCGCGGAGACGAAGTTGTGCACCAGGTCGTCGCGCTCCCACTCCTCCATCAGCAGGTAACGCTGGCCGGCCTGTTTGTAGTCGTTCGTGCGCGGGATCCGCTTGCGGGTGAGCCGGCCCTCCACCACCGGGCCGACCTCGTCGGAGTGCGAATAGCCGGCCTCGCGCAGCCCGCCGCGCAACGACGGCTCGTAGTTGATGTGCGGGTTCTCCCCGGCCGAGTCGACGAAGTACGTCATCTGGCCGTCGCGCTGGTTGGTCCTGATGTCGGCGTTCTTGGCCTGGTTGACCGGGAGCTGCAGGTAGTTCGGGCCGACCCGGTAGCGCTGGGTGTCGCTGTAGGAGAACGTCCGGCCGACCAGCATCTTGTCGTCGGAGAAGTCGAGCCCGTCCACGAGCACGCCGGTGCCGAAGGACGCCTGCTCGTTCTCGGCGAACTGGTTTTGCACGTTGCGGTCGAGCACCAGCCGGCCGACCGGCAGGGCCGGGAACTCGTTCTCCGGCCACACCTTCGTGTCGTCCAGCGGGTCGAAGTCCAGCTCGGGGTGCTCGTCGTCGGTCATGATCTGGACCAGCAACTCCCACTCGGGATAGTCGCCGCGCTCGATGGCCTCGTACAGGTCCTTGGTCGCGTGGCCCAGGTCGTTCGCCTGGACGACCGCGGCGTCCGCCTCGGTCATGCTGCGGACGCCCTGCTTGGGCATCCAGTGATATTTCACCAGATGCGACTCGCCCTGCGCGTTGACCCACCGGTAGGTGTTCACGCCGAACCCCTGCATGTGCCGGTAGTCGGCGGGGATGCCGCGCGGGCTGAACAGGTTGACGATCATGTGCATGGCCTCCGGCGTCTGCGACATGAAGTCGAAGATCCGGTTCGGGTCCTGCCGGAACGTCACGGGGTCCGGTTTGAGGGAGTGGATGACGTCGGGGAACTTGATGGCGTCCCTGATGAAGAAGACGGCCAGGTTGTTGCCCACGAGGTCCCAGTTGCCGTCCTCGGTGTAGAACTTGATCGCGAAGCCGCGCGGGTCACGGGCGGTCTCCGCGGAGTCGCGGCCGCCGATCACCGTGGAGAAGCGCAGGGCGACGTCGGTACGCTTGCCCGCCTCCTGGAACAGCTTGGCCCGGGTGTAGCGGCCGATCGGCTCGTCGCCGAGCTTGCCGTACGCCTCGAAATAGCCGTAGCTGAGCGCGCCCCTGGCGTGCACCACGCGCTCGGGGATGCGCTCCCGGTCGAAGTGGCTGATCTTCTCCAGGAACTGGTAGTTCTCCAGCGTCGCCGGCCCGCGGGGGCCGATCGTGCGCTGGTTCTGGTTGTCGTGGACAGGGTGCCCTTGCCGGTTGGTGAGCACCTCACGGTTGTCGTCGGGATGAGATCCCCTACCGGAAACGTCTGTCATCGCGCGCTCCTTCCCCCGGACGAGATCTTCCCCGCCTGCCCTCAAGACCCGAACGGAAACGGGCAAAGATCCGGGTTGCACTGAGACGCAACCATTTGGCAATCGGCGGCCCGCACCCTGTAGCCCGTGACTAATGACGACAGACCCGCCGTCTGGGAGATGGTGGTCGTACATCGCGTGTTCCGCCGCGAGCTCAAACTCGCCCCGGAGCTCATCCGCCGGGTGGCCCCCGGCGACACGGCGCGCGCCGCCACGCTGGCCTCGTGGATCAAGGAGATCCTCGACGGCCTGCACCACCACCACGAGGGCGAGGACAAGCTGCTCTGGCCGCTGCTCCTGGACCGGGTGACGTTCGAGGCCGACCTGGTCAACACCATGGAGGCCCAGCACGAGAGCGTGGCGGGGCACATTGAGGCCCTGAGCGAGCTGCTCCCCGCCTGGCGGGACGGCGCGGCCGCCAAGGCGGGGGAGCAGGTGGCCGACACCCTCGACCGCCTGTACGAGGACCTCGTGATCCACCTCGACCAGGAGGAGGAGAAGATCCTGCCCCTGGTGTCCCAGCACCTGACCAAGGAGGAGTGGGACCGGCTCGGTGAGTACGGCCGCTCCCACCTGTCCAAGGACCGGCTGCTCATCCAGCTCGGCGCGCTGCTGGAGGACGCCACCGACTGGGAGCGTCAGGCGTTCCTGGGCCTGCTGCCGCTGCCCGCCCGGGTCATGTGGACGCTGCTGGGCAAGCGCCAGTACCGCAAAGAGGTCGCCCGGGTGCGGGGCGTCTAGTTTCCTTCCGGGGTGAGTCTGGCCGTCCAGGCGGCCGCCTCGTCCGCCGGGAGGATCCGCTTGAGACGTACGGTGGCGCGCATCATCGGGTAGCGGCGGCCCGGGCTCCACGACCGCTCGTACGGGGGCGGGTCGAGCACGACGACCCGTACTCTGTCCAGGAACGGGATGTGGGCGGGCAGACCCTCGTTCCAGATCCACTTGCCGTAGGCGTCCACCAGGTTGAACTGGCCGCGCACCGGCTCCGTGCCGGGCGGGCCCGCCGTGGCGGCCAGCACCCATTCCGGCTCGGGGCGTACCCCTTCGATCAGTCCTTCGGCGGCCGGGCCGCTCACCGCGTCGGCCAGCAGCGTGTGGAGCTGGAAGTTGTCGCCGACGCCGCCGATGACGACCTCGTAGCCGCGGCCGGTCTCGCGGTGCAGCACGATCAGGTGCTCGTCTTCGAGTACGGCCAGCACACCGGCCAGCCACTCCAGGTCGCCGCGGTCGTCCAGCACGGCCGACATGGCGGCGACCAGGCGTTCGCGGCCGGGGAGCTCGGCGCGTACCCGGGCTGAGAGCTGCAGGATGGACAGGACCGGCATGCTCGCCATGTGCGTGAGCGCCCAGGCGTCGGCCAGCTCGAACGCGTCGCCCTCGGTCAGGCCGGTGAGCTGGGTGGCGGTGTCGGCGACCCAGCCCGGGTCGTCGTCATCGGGCTCGGGCGGCTCCTGGCCCGTCGCCTCCCGCCACGCCACGGCGAACCTGGCCGCCCGCTCCAGGTTCTCGGTCAGCCCGCGGACGAGGGGCTCGGCCAGCGGCATCGGATCGGCCCCGCGCTCGGCCAGCGCACCGGCCAGAATGCCCAGCCGGACACCTATGCCGGGCGGGACGCGGGCGAAGATCTCGCTGAGCGCGACCGCCGCCCGCGACAGGGTCTCCTCATCGACCCCTTCGGTGGCGGCGTAGAAACGCGGCACGGTCGCGAAGAGCCGATCGGCGTCACGCGCTTCGGCCGCCTGGAACAGTTCGTCGAGATATCGGTCGAGCATCCCGGCAGGCTACGACATTTCCCGCTTCTCCGACGCGCTCGGCTTGCCCGTCCTGGTGCGGAACCGGCCGGACGCCACGGCGGCGCCGCCCTCGGGGCCAGCCCGTCCAGGTGCGCGGCCGGCCGGACCCTCTTGCCCCGGGGGTTTCCAAGGGGCCTCCGCCAGAGTGCGGTGGGGTGGAAGGGACGGGGAGGTGGAGGTCAGCGGTTGACTCCGTCGGCCGGGTGGGTGAGGAGGGTGAGGTCGGCGCGGCGGGGGAGGCTTTCCCAGTCGCCCTGCGAGGTCACCGCGAACGCGCCCGCCGCGCACGCCGTCCCGAGGCGCCGGTCCGGGTCGGCGCCCGCGAGCCAGTCCGCCAGCCAGCCCGCCGCGAACGCGTCGCCCGCGCCCACCGAGTCGACCTCCGTCACCCGGTACGGCGCCGCCCGCCGCACCACGCCCCCCGACAGCTCCATGGCCCCCTCGGCGCCGAACTTGACCAGGACGTGCTTCGGCCCGAGCGCCGCCAGGGCCTTGGCCAGGGCTTCGGCACCCGCGGCGTCGGCGATCAGCCGGCCCTCGGCCTCCGTGGCGAACAGGACGTCCACGTCCCCGACCGTCTCCCGGAGCCACGACCCGGCCTCGGCGGGCGTCCACAGGGCTTTGCGGTAGTTGACGTCGAGCGAGACCATGACCCCGGCGGTCCGGGCGACGGCGATCGCCTCCCGTACGGCCTCACGGGCGGAGGCCGAGAGCGCCGGGGTGATCGCCGAGACGTGCAGGACCCGGGCCGACCGGATGAGGCCGGGGTCGAGGTCGGTGGCGGTCAGGCGGGAGCCCGCGCTGTCCTTGCGGTAGTAGCGCACGTCGATGAGGTCGGCCGTGCGCCTGCCCTTGATCATCAGGCCGGTCGGCGCATCGGGGTCGGAGAGGGCGCGTACGTCCACGCCCTCGCCCGCCAGGGTCGCGCGGATCAGGTCGCCGAACTCGTCGGCCCCCACCCTGCCGATCCAGGTGGCGCGGTGGCCGAGCCGGGCCACGCCGATCGCGACGTTCGACTCGGCGCCGCCCAGGCCCAGGTCGAAGTCGCGGGCGAAGCGCAGCGGCCCGGTACGGCGGGCGGCGAACAGCGCCATGGTCTCACCAAAGGTCACCAGCTCGGTCATCGGTTCTGACTGCCCAGCTCTCTTGAGATCCGTGTCGCCGCCCCCGCCACCAGCGGCCCCAGCTCGCGCACCCGCGCGGCGGTGATCCGCGAGGTGAGGCCGGAGACGGAGATGGCGGCCGTGACGGCGTCGTCGTGGTTGAAGATCGGCGCCGCGACGCAGCGCACCTCGGGTTCGTTCTCGCGGTCGTCCACCGCGTACCCCCTGCGCCGGATGCCCGCCAGTTCGGCGCGCAGCCGCGCGGAGTCGATGATCGTGTGCTTGGTCCTGGCCTCCAGGGCCAGCCCGGCGAGGGCCTCCTCGGGTTGCCAGGCCAGGATCGCCTTGCCCACCGCGGTCGAGTGGACGGGGCCGCGGCTGCCGATGCGCGAGGCCATGCGCACGTTGGCCTCGTTCTCCACCTTGTCGATGTAGACGACGTGCGGCGGGTCGTAGACGGCCAGGTGCACGGTCTCGCGCACCTCGCTCATCAGCCGGTGCGACTCCTCGGCGGCCACGGCGCGCAGGTCGAGCGTGGCCAGGTAGGACTGCCCGAGCCGGAGCGTGCCGTGCCCCAGCCGGTAGGCCCCGGTGCTGCGGTCGCGGTCGAGCAGCCGGGCCTCGACGAGCGGCGCGGTCAGCCGCAGCACCGTGCTCTTCGACAGGCCCACGGCCTCGGCGAGCTGGGTGAGCGACAGGCCCGAGTGCTCGCGTACGTGGTCGAGCACGGCCAGGGCGCGCCTGAGCGAGGCTGACTGGTTGCGTTCCGGCACGAGCCCCAACATACCGGCGAAAGCGGTATGCAACATGTTGTTGTGCAGTGCAAAACTAGGACTTGGACGGGCGGTCGAACACGGCGATGTCGTGCTTGTCGTCCGGGGCCAGGAACTCCAGCAGCCGCCTGCCCTCCTCCTCGACCTCGTCCATGACGGAGATCGGCACCCAGGGGTGCACGTTGAGGGTGGAGGTGCCCTTGGCGCGGGTGACCGTCCAGTCGCCGGCCGTGACGCCGTCCACCAGGATGGTGCGCGGCTGCACGTTGGTGCCCATGAAGCCCTGGAGGGCGGCCAGCCCCGCCTCGGTGATGACCCTGGAGCGGTCGGCGTGCGACAGGAAGAGGTTGTCGAAGTCGTACATGAGGCGGACCGGCGCGGGAGTGTCCTCGCCGGGGCGTACGGCGTCGGGCAGGTCGTAGATGACCTTGCCGTTCTCGTCCCTGAACCTGACCAGGTCCATCCCCTCCACGACCTCGCCGAGCCGCGTCAGCCCCGACCACGTCTGCACGTCCATCACCGACGCGGGCCCGAACGCCGCCAGATAGCGCCGCACCAGCTCGGCGGCCGTCATCGGCGGCACCTCGAAGCCCAGCCACGACTCCGCGCTCGTGTGCGCGACCGGCCCGCTCCTGCCCCACAGGCCGCGCGGTGGCACCTGCACCAGCGGCACCAGCCAGCGCACCCCCTGGCCCAGCGCGTGCGGGTCGTTGTCCGGCCACCGCTCGGCCAGCGCCCGCCCCAGGTCGGCGAACGTCATGGGCCGCTCCTCCAGCAGCGCCCGCCCGGTCGCCGCCAGCTCGTCGAGGTCCACCCCCGCGAGCTGCTTGCCGAACGTCGACCGGGTCCCGCGCCCGTTGACGATCTCCAGCAGCGGCCGCATGGCCAGGCAGTCGCGGGCGCTGACCAGGTGGATGGTGGCGCGCTGCAGCGCGATGCGGACCAGCGCGCGCGAGGCCAGCAGGTCGGAGGCGTCGGCGGCCTTGAAGCCCTCGATGCGGTTCCACAGGCCGGTGTACCAGGTGTGCGGGGTCTGCGCCTGCAGCCCGCCCACGTGCTCCACGACCTCGACGACGGGACGGCCGGTGCGGCGCAGCAGGAGCTGGCGGTCCAGGGTGGCCCGGTTGAGCGCCCTGCGGCTGATGAGGGGATTCATGAGACCAAGGTAGGGGCTATTGCGGCCGGTCCCGGGCCGCAATAGCCCCAGCGGTGCCGGCGGATCGCCGGCGTGTGGTCTTCTAACGCCTGATGGTACGCGCGTTTCCGTACTCTCTGAGGAATTCGTCCCACTCGGTGTGCTGGGCGATCTGGAGGTCACCGTAGTAGCGCGAGATGGTGCGCTCCATCGGGAAGTACGCGCTCAGCCCGCCGCAGCCGTCCACCTTGTCGCCCTGGTGCGCCTCGTGGATCACGAAGCCGCCGGGGTTGTGGATGGCCAGCAGCTTGTCGGCCACCGAGGCGAGCGTCGGGTCCGTCCGCGAGTCGGCGACCAGAGCCAGGCAGAGCGTACGCAGGTCCACCAGCGACCGGTCGTAGTGGAAGCGCGTCGCGACCGACTGGACGCTGTCCACGACCGACCGGTTCATGTGCACCTGCCGCCGCAGGCAGCCGGCGAGCGTCTCGAACTCGCGCATGAACTCCTCGATCCGCGTCGCGTCGACCGCGCACTGCGTCACGGTCTGGCGCGCGGTGCGGTAGCTCCGCAGATACTCCTCGACCACGATCCGCCCCAGCTCCCGCGCGTCCATGCGCGGGTTGGCCGCCATGGCGGACAGGATCTCGGTGTACGGCCAGCCGTCGTTGGGTTCGAGCTCCTCCGAGCCGACGACGACGCCCGCGTGCTCGCGGATCTCGTAGCAGACCTCGAGGTTGCTCATCAGGCAGGCGTCCATGCCCACCAGGTCGATCGGCCTGCCGAGATCCTCGTGCACCTGCCGCAGGACGTTGCGCAGCTCGATGGTGTCGAGCGAGTGCAGCGTGCCGTCGTCACTGGCGATCGCGCGCTCCTGCCCGCCCGGCAGCTTGAGCACCTCGCTCAGCGACGTCGTGAACACGGCCTTGGCGATCTCGGGCGTCTCCGCCAGCCTGGCCAGCTCGGAGAAGGCGGGCTCGCCGTCGGACACGGCCATGCGCGGGGCGCGCCGCACGTAGCCGGTCTCCACGTCGTGCCGGACCGTACGGCCTCTGACCTGGGTGTAGATCTGGTCGAGGTCGTCGGGGGTCCAGCCGCCGCCGTGGTTCCAGAGCACCAGCGCGTACCTCCTGGCGGGCGCGCGCTTGACGGCCCAGCGGACGAAGTCCACGACCGTCTGCGGATGACCGGAGTCGACGCGCGGCGGCAGCTCCTCGATCATGTCGGGCGCGCCGCCGGGGCCGACCTCCATGCGCTGGGCCCGGCCGCCGGCGTCCTGCCGCTTGACGAAGACGGTGACCCGCACGCCGTTGTACGACGGCACGGCGCGCAGCTCCTCCAGGTCGCGTCCCGCGGCGTCGGACAGGTTGTTGTTGCCCGCCATGTAGATCATGACGTTCCACTCGGCCGGATCGTTCGAGTGCGCCACGCGTCCGGGGGCCGGGCTCTGCGAAGTGCGCCCGAGCGCCCGCCACGTGCTCGGACCCGCGACGCCGTCGGCGGGCAGGCCCTCGCGCTGCTGGAGGCTGAGCAGGGCTCCGTAGGTGGCGCCGCCGAAGTACCCGTCGGCCTGTACGCGGTAGCCGCGGGCGCGCAGCAGCTCCTGGAGCCGCCGGACCTCTTCTCCTCTGCTGCCGAGCCGCAGCGTGGGCCCGGCCATCAGTCGGCGGCCCAGTGGAAGGTGAAGCACTTGCCGTCCGGTGAGAGGTCACCGGTCGGGAGGACGTACATCGGGGTGTGGATGCCGAACATCTTGGCCTTCCACAGCACGATGGTGCCGCCGGTCTGCACGGACCTGGACTCGAAGGTGGCGTGCATGTCCCCGTTGGTCTCGACGAAGCAGATCTGCCGGTCGCCGTCGTCGGTGACCTGGACGCCCTTCCACCACAGGCCGTGGGGGGCCATGCTGACGCGTACCTCGGTGGTGCCGGGCGGCGCGGGGGTCTCGGTCAGGTAGACGACGTCGCCGTCGCGCAGCCGGTGCGCGTTGACGAGGTCGTTCCTGCTGATCCTGATGAGCTGGAGCGGGCCGCGGCCGGGCATGCGCTCGTACCGGACGGGCGAGCGCTGGTCGCCGTGCGTGATGGCGAGCAGCTCGGGGAGCTGCGCGATGATCGCGGGCAGCGTGGCCTGCAGGATGGGACCGAAGAAGCGCTGGTTGAGCTCGCGGTCGGTGATGCGTACGGGGTGCTCGGCCCGCATGCCGCGCATGTTCTGCAGCAGGCCGGGGAGCACCTGCGTCATGATCGGCGTGATGGTGCCGACGAGCTGCGGCACGAACTGCAGGAAGCGGTCCTCCTCGTTCTGGTCGGTGTCCGCCTTGGGCGGGCCGAAGGAGAGCAGCTGCTCCACCAGCGGCGGGATGATGGCCTGGACGACCGGCATCAGGACGGCCGCGACGTCCATGAATGACCGGTCGGCCGCGAGCTGGGCGTAGGTGTCCGGAGTGACGTACCGCTGCTGCTGGTACTCCACGGGCCGGTGCTCCATCCGCGGCCCCATCGGCAGCGTTTGCAGTTGTTGCGGACGTGCGCCGAACTGGTCCGCTGCCTGGTGGGTCAGCTGGAGGCCCTGGAGGATCGTGGGGAACAGCACGTTGAGAATCCGTGCCTCCGTTCCCCGCTGCTCCTCTGCGATGTAGGACGGCATGATGTTCTCCCGGCGTTTTGGGGCATTCGTCCACGCTGGACGCTATGGAGGGGCCCCGCCGCGAGCATCAGGGAACGCCCTGGGGATTACCCCGGGGGGTTTCCCTAATGACGTAAAGAGCTGACTCGGGTCAATCGGACACTGGACGGTCGCCGGACCAAGGCCCACGATGAACCTTGGTCAGGGGAATCCTGGCCGGGGGGTGAGTCCGATGGCAGCCCGCGCCTTACGCAACGGACCCGAGCGCTCCCGCGACGAACAGTTCGTCGGCCGGTGCCGTGAGCTGGCGGTCCTCCACGCCCAACTGGGCCGTGTCTGTGAGGGCCGCTCCAGTCTGGTGGTGCTGGAGGGGCCGGCGGGGATCGGCAAGACCGCCCTGGCCGGGGAGTTCCTGTGCGCGATCGAGAACGCGGTGGTGCTGGAGGTCAGCGGGGACGACGGGGAGTCGGAGCTGGCGTACGGGGTGCTGGGGCAACTGGCGGCGCAGGCGCAGCCGGTGCCGGACGCGCTCACCGTGGGGCCAGGCGCCTCCGCGCGGGTCGATCCGCTGGTGGCCGGGGCGGCGCTGCTGGAGCTGCTGGCCGAGCTGCAGCGCAGCACGCCCGTGGTGATCGCCATCGACGGGGCGGACTGGGCGGATCTGCCCTCGTTGCAGGCGCTGACGTTCGCGCTGCGGCGGCTGCGTACCGACCGGGTGCTGGCCATCCTGATCGCCAGGGAGAGCGATCACCCCAGGCTGCCCGACGGGTTGCGGCGGCTTCTGCGCGGCGGCAACGCGCTCCGGCTGCCGCTCGGCGGGCTGGCCGCCCGTGAGCTGCAGACGCTGAGCGCCCGGCTGGGCCCGGTACGGCTGACGCCGCAGGCGGCCGAGCGGCTGCACGAGCACACCAAGGGCGTGCCCCTGCACGCGCGGGCGCTGCTGCAGCAGGTACGGGCCGAGACGCTGGCCGACGTGGACGCGCCGCTGCCCGCGCCCCGGGCGTACACGACGCTGGTGCTGGAGCGGCTCGCGCAGTGCGGCCCCGCGGCGCAGCGGCTGCTGACGGCGGCCGCCGTGCTCGGGACGTCCGCGCCGCTGCACCTGGTGGCCCGCATGGCCGAGCTGGCCGAACCCCTGCACCTGGTCGCCCGGATGGCCGAACTCGCCGAGCCGCTGCCCGCCCTGGAGCAGGCGACCGGCGCCGGGCTGCTCGTGGAGTGGCGCACGGGCGCGGGCGTCTCCGTGGGGTTCCCCAATCCGCTGGTCAGGGCCGCCATCTACCACGATCTCGGGCCCGCCACCCGCCGCCGCATGCACCTGCTGGCCGCCGACGTCGTCGACGACGTGGTGCACCGCCTGCACCACCGGCTCGCGGCCGCCGACCAGGTGGACGACGAGCTGGTACGCGAGGTCGCCAGGGTCGGCAGGCGGCAGGCGGCGGCCGGCCGCTGGTCGAGCGCGTGCGGCTGCCTGACGCGGGCCGTGCAGCTCACACGTGAGGGACCCGGCAGGGACCGGCTGATCGCCGAGGCCGTGGAGGCGCTCCTGGCGGCCGGCCGGCCCGGGGACGCCGCGACCCTGGCCGGTCAGGTGACACCGGGGTCCGACCCTGGGGTCCGCGACTATGCGCTGGGGTCGGTGTCCCTGGTGGCGGGCCGGGTGCGCGAGGCGGTCGGGCAACTGGACAACGCCTGGTCGCACGCCAAGGAGGATCCCCGCCTGGCCGCCGGCATCGCCGCCCGCCACGCCATGGCGGCCCTGCTCACCGGCCACGGCCCCGGCGCCACCCGCTGGGCGCGGCGGGGCGAAGGGGAGCTGGTGCGGTTCGCGGAGCTGGTGGGGCTGGGGCTGGCCGGGCAGAGCGACGAGGGACTGGCGCTGTCGGGGGAGCTGCCGGTGCCGGGCCAGTGCGACAGCGCGGAGCTGGACGCGCTGCTCGGCCGCGGGGTGCTGCGGCTGTGGGCCGACGACCTGGCCGGGGCGCAGAACGACCTGCTCGGCCTGCTCACCGCCAGCCCGGATCGGGCCGCCTCCTTCCAGGTGCTGGTGGCGATCGCGCTGGCCCAGGCCGAATACCGGCTCGGCCGGTGGGACGAGGCCGCCGGGCACGCCGAGGTCGGCGCCTCGACGGCGGACGACTTCGGCCAGGCGTGGCTGGCGAGCTACGCCCACGCCGTGGCCGCCCTCGTCCCTGCCGCCCGGGGTGAGTGGGACCGCGCCGTCACCCACGTGCGCGCCGCCCGCGCCACCTGCTCGCCCGACAACACCTCCGCCCTCGTCTGTACGGCAGGCGCCGACGCCCTGGTGGCCACCGCCCGCGGCGACCACGACGCCGTCATCACCGCGCTCACCCCGCTCACCAGGACGAACCTGTCCGAGGAGCCGGCCGTCGTGCTCTGGCGCACGCTCCTGGCCGACGCGCTGATCAACGGCGGCAGGCTGGACGAGGCCGAGGCGGTCCTCGTGCCCTGCGAGCTGCTGGCCCTGGACAGGGAGCGGCGCAGCGTCCTGGCCGCCGTCGCCCGGGTCAGGGCCGGGCTGTACGCGGCCAGGCACGAGCCGGTCGAGGCGGAGACCGGCTACCAGGCGGCCATGGAGCACGCGGCCAAGATCGACATGCCGTTCGAGGAGGCCAGGATCCAGCTCGCGTACGGCACCTTCCTGCGTCGCAGGGGGCGCAGGTCGGCCGCCGCCGAGCAGCTCGAAGCGGCCCAGCTCACGCTGTCGAGGCTGGGGGCGCTGCCGTACCTGGAGCAGTGCGACCTGGAGCTGGCCGCGAGCGGGCGGGCGGTGCTGCTGCCGCAGGACACCGCCCGGCTGGGCCTGACGCCGCAGGAGCACACGGTGGCGGTGCTGATCAGCAGGGGGCTGACCAACCGGCAGGCGGCGCGCAAGCTGGTGCTGAGCGTCAAGACCGTCGAATACCACCTGAGCCACATCTACACCAAACTCGGCATCACCTCACGGACGGCGCTGATCGGGCGGCTCAGCGATCTCGGCGATTGAGTGCCGTACGGTGTTGCCATCGTGCTGACCTTCCGCGTGCTCGGGCCGCTCGCCGCACACCTCGACGGCGAGCCGGTCGCGCTGGGCCGGCCCCGCCAGCGTTCGGTGCTCGCCCGCCTGCTGGCCGCCGGTGGCCAGGTGGTGCCGGTCGACCGCCTCATCGACGACCTCTACGCGGGCGAGGTGCCGCCCAAGGCGCTGGCGGCCGTCCAGTCCTACGTCTCCAACCTGCGCCGCGCCCTGGAGCCGGGCCGGTCCCCGCGCGCCCAGGCCGGGGTGCTCGTCACCCAGCCGCCCGGCTACGCGCTGCGCCTGGAGGCCGGCGCGGTGGACGCCTGGCGGTTCGAGGCCCTGGCCGGCGACCCGGACGCCGGGCACGAACGGCTGGCCGAGGCGCTCGCGCTCTGGCACGGCCCCGCCTACCAGGAGTTCGCCGGCGCCCACTGGGCCGACGCCGAGGCGAGCCGGCTGGAGGAGCTGCGGCTGTCCACGGTCGAGCGGCACGCCGGGGCGGTCATCAGGATCGGCGGGGCGGCGCGGGCCGTACCGGAGCTGGAGCGCCTGGCCGCCGAGCACCCGCTGCGCGAAGGCGCGTGGGCGCTGCTGGCCAGGGCGCTCTACCGGTGCGGCCGGCAGGGCGAGGCTCTCGGCGCGCTGCGCCGGGCCCGCGCGCACCTCGCCGAGGAGCTCGGCGTCGATCCCGGGCCCGAGCTGCGGCGGCTGGAGGCGGACATCCTGGCCCAGGCCGCCCACCTGAGCGAGGCCGCGCCGCCGCCCACCCCGGTCCCCAGGCCCACCGCGGCCGGTCAGCCGTACGTCGGCAGGCGCGCCGAACTCGACGCCGTGACCGGCCTCGACGGCGGCGCCGTGCTGGTCAGCGGCGAGCCCGGCGCGGGCAAGACGGCGTTCATGGAGCAGGTACGCGGCACCCTCGAACCCCAGGGCTGGGCCGTCGGCTGGGGCCGCTGCCCCGAATACGAGGGCGCGCCGCCCGGCTGGGCCTGGGCCGAGCTGCTCAGGCAACTGGCCGCCCGCTTCCCGCCGGGCGAACCGGAGGCCCTCGCGCCGCTGCTGTCCGACACCCCGGTACGCGGCGACGTGCCGGGCGCCAGGTTCCGGCTGCGCCGGGCCGTCGGGGCGTTCGTCACCTCGATCGGTCGCCCCCTGCTGCTCGTCCTCGACGACCTGCACCGGGCCGACGCCGAGACCCTGGCCATTCTCACCCACGTGATCGGCGAGGCCGCCGGGCTGCCGGTCCTGGTCGTGGTCAGCTACCGGCACACCGAGCCGAACGACCACCTCGCCGACGCCCTGGCCGCCATCGCCGCCCGCGAGCCGCTGCGCGTGGAGCTGAACGGCCTGGCCGCGCCCGAGGTCGGCGAGCTGATCAGCGTCACCTGCGGCCGCCCCGCCGCGCCCGAGACGGTCGCAGAGGTGGCCGAGCGCACCGGCGGCAACCCGTTCTTCGTCAGGGAGACCGCGCGGCTGCTCGACTCCGAGGGCGTGGTCGCGCTCCCGGCGGGGGTGCGCGACGTGCTGCGCCGCCGCGTGGCCAGGCTGCCCGCGCAGGCCCAGACGATCCTGCGGCACGGCGCCGTCATCGGCCGCGAGAGCGACGTCGACGTGCTGACCGTCGTCAGCGGCGCCGACGAGGAGGCCGTCCTGTCCGCCATCGAGGCCGGGCTGGTCACCGGGCTGCTGGTCGAGCCGGAGGCCGGGCGGCTGCGCTTCGCCCATGCGCTGATCCGCGACACCCTGTACGACGACCTGTCCCGCATCCGCCGCGCCCGCCTGCACCTGCGCGTCGCCAGGGCCATCGAGGAGCACGACCCCGGCGACGTGGCCGCGCTCGCCCACCACTACACCGCCTCCGCCGCCGACCCCGTCAAGGCCGTGCGCTACACCAGGCTCGCCGCCGAGCAGGCCGAGCGCCGCTTCGCCCACCACGAGGCCGCCGCGCTCTGGCGGCAGGCGCTCGACACCTCCACCGGCGGTGTGCGCGAGCGCCTCGACCTCACGCTGTCGCTGGTGTCCGCGCTGGCCAACACCGGCCGGCTGGGCACGGCCAGGGCCCACAGGGAGAGCGCCGTACGCGACGTGCTGCCCATGGACGATCCCCACCTGCTGGCCCAGGTGATCGTCTCGTTCGACGTGCCGACCTTCTGGAGCAACCGGGAATACGGCACCCTCGACTCCCGCCTGGTCCAGGCCATCGAGGAGGCGCTCGACCGGCTCCCGGCCGGCGACGGCAGGACCCGCTGCCGGCTCCTGACCGCGCTCGGCTACGAGCTGGAGGGCGAGCCGGACGAGCGCGGCTACCTCGCCTCCCAGGAGGCCGTCGCGATGGCCCGCCGGCTCGGCGACCGCCACCTGCTCGTGCTCGCGCTCAACGGCCGCCTGCACCAGAGCTTCCGCTACGGCGGCAGCCCAGAGCGCGAGCGCATCGGCGCCGAGCTGCTGACCCTGTCGGGCTCCGACGTGACCGTCGAGGCGCTCGGCCACCTCGTCCTCATGCAGGCCGCGATCAACCGCGCCGACCTCGCCGAATCCGACCGGCACGCCGCCCGGGCCGCGCACCTGGCCCGCCTGTACGACCTGCCGCTCACCCTGGCCGTGACCGGCTTCTACGACGGCCTGCGGGCCGCGCTGGCCGGCGACCACGCGGGCGCCGAGACCCACTACCGCGCCGCCGCCGAGCTGGCCGGGCGGCTGGGCATGTGGCAGCACGAGGCCGGCATCCATCTGCTGTCCCGCTACGGCCTCCACCTGATGCGCGGCGATCTGAGCCCCCTGGTGCCCGAGGTGGAACCCTTCACGTCCATGGGCACGTGGCAGGAGCAGGCGCGCGAGCTGTACGCGCTGGCGCTCTGCCACGCCGGGCGGGCCGAAGAGGCGCGGGCCCTGGTGCCCGCCGAGCCACGGCCGATCCGGCGCGACTACTTCTGGCACGTGCTGACGGTCGTCCGCGGGCTGCTCGGCGTCGCGATCGGGGACCGGGGGCGGGCGGAGGCGGCGTACGAGGCGTTGCTGCCGTTCTCGGCCGAGCCCGTGGGCAGCACCGGTTACCTGGCGATCTGGCCGACGGCGCAGGTGCTCGGGGAACTGGCCGCGTACCTGGGGCGGCCGGCCGAGCCGCACTTCCGCGAGGCGCTGGCGGTCGGCGAACGGGCGGGTGTCCGGCTGTGGATCGACGCCGCCCGTGATCGAATGAGCGATTAACGATCGCCTTGGTGTGAGGAGCGTCCGTGTCCGTTCAGCAGCGTCACCGGCTCATCCTGCGCCGGCTCCGCGACCGCGGCTCCGCGCGGCTGGCCGATCTGGCCAGGGAACTGGGCGTCTCCGCCGTCACCCTGCGCAGGGACGTCGAGCACCTCGCCGGGCAGGGGCTGCTGACCAGGGTGCACGGCGGCATCACGCTGCCCGGCGGCGGGGCCGCCGCCGTCACTTCGCCGACCATCGGCATGGTCGTCCCCACCGCGCACTACTACTACCCGGCCGTGATCAAGGGCGCCCAGGAGCAGGCGGCCAGGCTGGGGGCCAGGCTCGTGCTGGGCATCTCCCACTACGCGGACGCCGAGGACCGGGCCCAGGTGCGCCAGCTCGTCGCCGACGGCATCGACGGCCTGCTGCTCACGCCGAGCAGGCACCCCGACGGGTCGCACGACGCGTGGCTCGCCGGGCTGCGCGTGCCCACGGTGCTGGTGGAGCGGCGGGCCGAAGCCGGGCCCGCCGCCACGCTCGACGCGGTGGCCTCCGACCACGCCCACGGCGCCTACCTGGCCGTACGCCATCTGGCCGAGCTGGGCCACCGCAGGCTCGCGCTCGCCGCCTTCCCCAGCCCCACCGCGCCCCGGATCCGGGCCGGCCTGCCGGTCGCCGCCGCCGCGCTGGGCCTGGAGCCGCCTGTGGAGATCGTCATCGACCGGGAACGCCCGGAGGAGCTGGTCGCCGGGGTGCTGCGCCTGGTGCGCGACGGCGGCGTGACAGGGCTGCTCGTCCACAACGACGAGGACGCGCTCTTCCTGGTCAGGCGGCTGATCGCGGCCGGGGTCGAGCTGCCGGGCGACCTGTCGCTGATCGCCTACGACGACGAGGTGGCCGCGTTCTGCGTGCCGTCGCTCACCGCCGTGGCGCCGCCCAAGGAGGAGGTCGGCCGCTGCGCGGTGGACCTGCTGGTCGCCCGCATCTCCCAGGGTGCCGGCGCGGTCGGCCGGCACGTCGCCCTGCTGCCCGAGCTCCGGGTGCGGGAGTCGACCGCTTCGTTATGATCGAAATGAACGGATTGTGATACGGGGGAACACATGATCAACGCTCGGCCGAAGACCCTGCTCGCCATGGGGCCGGACGTCGCCGCCCGCCTCATCGTCGGCGAGGCGCGCGACCGCCTGGTCTCGATCGCCGACGTGGACCCCGATCTGGTGGCCGCCGACTTCACCGACCCGGCCGTGGCGGCGGCGCTGGCCGAGGCGGAGGTGCTGGTCACGAGCTGGTACTGCCCGCCCATCACCGAGGACGTGCTGGCCAGGGCGCCCCGGCTGCGGGCGATCGTGCACGCGGCCGGCACCGTCAAGCACCACGTGACCGAGGCGTGCTGGCGGCGCGGCCTGGCCGTCTCGTCGGCGGCGGCGGCCAACGCCGAGCCCGTGGCCGAGTACACGCTGGCCTCGATCCTGTTCGCCGGCAAGCGGGTGCTGGACATCGCCAGGGTCTACCGCGAGGAGCGGGCGCGGGTGGATCTGGAGGCCCGGTTTCCCGGGTTCGGTAACTACCGGCGTACGGTCGGGATCATCGGGGCGTCCAAGATCGGGCGGCGGGTGATCGAGCTGCTGCGGCCGTTCGAGCTGGAGGTGCTGGTGGCGGACCCGTACCTGAGCGAGAACCTGGGGGTGGCGCACGTCGAGCTGGACGAGCTGTTCGAGCGGAGCGACGTGGTGAGCCTGCACGCGCCCGAGCTGCCCGAGACCCGGCACCTCGTCGACGCCGCCCGCCTGGCGCGCATGCGCGACGGCGCGACGCTCATCAACACCGCCCGCGGCTCGCTCGTCGACCAGGACGCCCTCATCGCCGAACTGTCTTCGGGACGGCTGTACGCGGTCATTGACGTCACCGAGCCCGACCTCCTGCCGCCCGGCTCGCCTCTCTACGACCTGCCCAACGTGCTGCTCACCCCGCACATCGCCGGATCGCTCGGCGGCGAGCTGGCCCGCATCACCCACCTGGCCCTCGACGAGCTCGCCCGCCACGCCCAGGGCCTGCCCTTCGCGCACGGCGTCGCGGCGGAGGCCCTGGCCACCAGCGCCTGATGATGACGGGGACACCACGTCGGGCCTACGCTGCTCTGCATGCGCAAACGGGTGATCGACGACCGCTTCGAACTGATGGAGCGGCTCGGCGGCGGGGGCATGGGCCTGGTGTGGCGGGCCTGGGACGTGGCCCTGCACCGTGAGGTGGCGCTCAAGGAGGTACGCCCTCCCGACCCCCTGATGGACGAGCAGGACCCGGCGGGCGCCCGTGAGCTGCGGGCCCGGGTGCTGCGCGAGGCGCGCGCCCTGGCCCGGCTGAACCATCCGCACGTCGCCACCATTCACCACATCGTGGACCCGGGCGAGCAGGCGTACCCATGGATCGTCATGGAGCTGGTCTCCGGCGGGTCGCTGCAGGACCGCATCCAGCGCGGCCCCATGCCGCCGCAGGAGGTGGCGCGGCTCGGGCGCGAGGTCTTATCGGCCCTGCGGGCGGCGCACGCGGTCGGGATCCAGCACCGCGACGTCAAGCCCGCCAACGTCCTGCTGCGCGAGGACGGGCGGTCGGTGCTGACCGACTTCGGCATCGCGGCGGTGCGGGAGTCGACCAGCCTGACGGCGACGGGGTCGTTCATCGGGTCGCCCGAGTACATGGCGCCCGAACGCATCAACGGCGTCGAAGGCGATCCGGCCTCCGACCTGTGGTCGCTCGGCATGATGCTGTACGTGGCGGTGGAGGGGCGGCATCCGCTGCGCAGGAGCACGACGCTGGCGACGCTGGCGGCCGTCCTCAACCAGGAGGTGCCACCGCCGGAGCGCGCCGGGGCGCTCGGACCGGTGCTCCGCGCCCTCCTCAACCGGGACGTCGCGGCCCGGCCGGACGCCGAGACGCTGGACCGGATGCTGGCGGCCGCGACCACGGACCAGAGCTTCACCCCGGGCCCTGCCCCCGCGACCCCGGACCAGAGCTTCACCCCAGGCCCTGCCCCCGCGACCCCGCCCGGCCCTTCCAGCCACTCCGGCCCCTCGTCCTACCCCGGTTCCTCCTCCCACGCCGGCCCGTCGGCCCATCCCGGCTCCCCTTCGGCTCCCTCCGGCCCGTCGTCCTACCCCGGCTCTTCCTCCCCCTATTCAGGGCCGTCCGCTCCCGGAGGGCCGGGAACGGTCCCGCCCGCTCACTCGGGCCCGTACTCGGGGTCGCCGGGTCAGACCGGGCCGTCCGCCCGGCCCGGGGCGGTCGGTGGCGGTAACACCGTGCCGCCCGGTTACGGGTCGCAGCCGCCTCCGTGGGGTGGGAAGCCGGTTCCGGAGTCGGGGACGCTGAACACGCGCCGCTCCCGCCGCCGCAAGGGCCTGGCCGGGGCGGCGGTGGCGATCGCGGCGGCGCTGTCCGTGACGGCCGTCGTGGTGGTGGGCGTGCTGGTGTGGCGCTTCCTGCCGCTGATGGATCCCAACGCCGGTGAACAGATCGCGGTGACGTTCCGCCCCGGCGAGGGCGGCGAGCAGTCCCGCGAGCAGACCGGCGAGCCGACCGAGAAGGAGAGCACCGCTCCGAAGAACCTGCTCACCCCGGCCGGCATGCGAGCCATGATCGCCAAGATCAAGCCGGTCATCGGCGGCACCAAGGTCGTCAAGATGGTCGTGTACCCCGACTACGCCTCCTTCGACGCCCCGCTCAAGAAGGACCCGGAGCTGTACGACAGCTACTCCTACCGGGACGGCGCCGTCAGCCGCACATCGACCGGCGGCGAGGTCGACACCCCTCTGGTGGACCTGGCCAAGTTCAACTGGAACGCCGTCCCGGGCCTGCTCAAGAAGGCGGACAAGGACCTCGGCGTCCCCAAGCCCACCACCCGCTACCTGATCGTGGACCCCGACTACGCCTTCGCCTCCACGCGTCAGGTGCTGCTCGTCTACGTCTCCGACGAATATCGGCGGGGCGGCTATCTGGTCGCCCACCCCAAGGGCAACGTCCTCAAGCTGTACCCCAACGACTAGTGCTCTGACCGCATGGGTTCGCCGGGTCGGTGGCCGATGAAAAGCGATTGCCTCGGGACCAGGGCTCATGTTGGCTGGTCGGCATGCCTGACCTGCGTACCGATCGCCTCGTCTTGCGCCGATGGCGTGACTCCGACCTTGAATCGTGGGCGGCGATGAATGCCGACCCCGAAGTCCGGGAGCACCTGGGCGACCTGCTCACCCGCGAACAGAGCGATGCCTCCGTGTCGCGATTTCAGGCCGAGTTCGACCAGCGAGGCTACGGGTGGTGGGCGGTTGAGGTGGCGGCCAGGGGTGAGTTCATCGGCTTCGCGGGCTTGGATGAGGTGGACGACCACATGCCGTTCACGGGAGTGGAGATCGGCTGGCGGCTCGCCCGCTCGGCCTGGGGCCAGGGCTACGCCACCGAGGCCGCGCTGACCGTCCTGGCGCACGGCTTCGACGCCCTTGAGCTTCCTGAGATCCTCGCCGTCACAACGGCCACCAACCTTCGTTCCCAGGCGGTGATGCGCCGGATCGGCATGACCCGCGACCCGGCCGACGACTTCGACGACCCCACCGAGCCCGAAGGGCCACTGCGTCCGAACGTGCTGTACCGCATCACCCGTACCGCGAGGACCTGACCCTGACCCGCCGCAGGCGGTCCGGCTACCCCACGTCCGGCCCGCGCCCCTTCGCCCGCCACAGGTCGACCGGCCGCACCACCTCCGGTCCCTTCTCGGTTTCTCCAAGGGACCCTGGCCGAAGTACGGGGCGGGGAAGTTGTGGTGGCGGGCGGAAGTGGGTTAGCCGAAGGCTGCGCGTTCGTGGCGGGTGTAGCGGCCTCGGGAGAGGGTGACCAGCAGGCGCAGTGGCGCGCCCGCGCCCGCCAGCAGCCGGGCGGCCTCGTCCGCCGTGGCGTGCCGGAGCAGCCACGGCGCCGTGAACGTGAGCTGGCCGAACGATGCCCGCCTGGCCACCTGCCGCTCCGCCCACGCGTAGGCGTCGTAGGGAACGAACCGGGAGATGATCGGGAACAGCCGGGACTCCTCCTCGTCGATGTGCTCGTCGAGCAGGTCGAGCAGCTCTCCAAGAGCCCGGGCGAGCGACCGCCGGTCCCCGCCGAGGGCGGCGCGGCACTGGTCGAGGACGGGGCCGAGGGCCTCGTGGTCGTCGGTGTACGGGCTGAGGTCCACGGCCCGTCCCGCCGTCCGCTCCACGATCGGCCAGAGGACGTCGTCCTCGTTCGCGTGGTGGTGGTGCACCTCGACCAGGATCGAGGCCGCGTACCGGCGCGCCGCCCGCTCCCGGTGGCCGGTCAGCGGCCCGTCCCCGCCCAGCAGGCCGGTCAGGCGGCGCAGGTCGGTGAGCATGGCGCGGTGGATGACGTACATGGACGTGAGGTCCGGCTCGCGCTCTCCGTCGTTGCGGGGCGATACGTCCGGGATCTGTACGGTTCTCATGCGGCCAGCATGAGCGAGCCCACTTTTCGTCCTCTGGTCGCCGACTTGGCGCGGGCGGGTCAGCAGACGTCCTGGTAGCCGGTCTCCGGGATCAGCCGGGTCCACTCCGCCTTGCTCAGCGGCCCACCAGCCCTGGCGCACACCTCCTGCGCCGTCAGCGCCGGATCGACCGGGCTCTCCCGTACGGTGCCGTCGAGCGCCACGCCCCGTAGCCGCCTGCCGTCCTGGCTGAAGGCCAGCCCGGCGGCCCACGACCCGATCTGGCCGACCTCGCGCTGCGTCCCCGTGTCCCAGAGCGACGTACGGGTGGCGTCGATGGCCAGCAGGTCGCCCTTGGGCGAGAAGCGCAGTTCGTCCACCGGGTCCGCGCCTGTCTCGATCGTGCCGAGCGGGCGGCGCTCGCGTACGTCCCAGAGCAGCACCCGGCCGGTCTCCAGCCCGAACGCCAGCCTGTCGCCGTCGGGGGAGAAGGCCAGCGCGGTCGGGGCGGCCCCGCCGTTGGCGCGGGCGGCCAGGTCGAGCGGGGTGATCACGCCGGTGCGCAGGTCGAGCAGGTTCGCGCCGGCGGCCAGCGTCGAGCCGTCGGGGCTGAAGGCCAGCGCCAGATCGCCCGCCCCCTCGTACGCCTTGATCCGGCGCCCCTCCTGTACGTCCCACGTCTCCAGGGTCTTGCCCCGTGCGGTGGCCAGCGTGCGGCCGTCGGGGGAGAGCGCCACGGCGAGTACGTCGCCGCCCGGCTCGATGGCGGCGATCTGCCTGCCGCCCGCCACCTCCCACACGGTCACCGGGTCGCCCGCGACGGCCAGCAGCCGGCCGGCCGCGTCGAAGGCCAGGTCACCGGCGGCGGCGATGCGTCCGAGCTGCTTGCGCTCCACGGTGTCGGTGATCTCGATCGCGTCACCGACCTCCTTGGCGACGACCCGGCCGTTGCCGGAGAAGGCGGCGGTGTGACCCTCCTCGGACGGGACGGGCAGTCCGGAGACGTCGAGCGAGACGACGGAGCCGGTGCCGCTCAGGTAGCGCAGCGCGCGTCCGTCGGCCGAAAACGACAGGCCGTGGCCGGGGTCCTTGAGGGGGTAGGCGCCGGCGAGGCGGCGTTCGGCCACGTTCCAGACGCGTACCTCGCCCTGGCCGGGGAGGGCGAGCAGGCTGCCGTCGGGGCTGAAGACGAGCGGGCCGGCCGCCGCGCCCGGCACCGCCTCCAGCCCGTCCACGACCTCCACGCCCCACACCCCGCTCCCGCGCTCCTTCGCATCGGCTTCGGGGTCGCGGGCGCCCGTTTTGGCAGTCTTCACGCCGCCATCCGCCCGGAAGACGCGCCCTCGCTCAGGCTTGGCGCTCGCCGAAGCCCGCGCCGGGCCGGACAGGACGTCCGGGCCCTGCGCCGGACCCTGCGCCGGACCCGGCTGAGCGTCCGTACCCTTCGCGGGCTGAGCGCCCGGGCCCTGGGACGCGACGGTGCTGGGGCCCGGTTGCGAGGCGCCCGCGCTGGGATTCGGCTGGGACGCGACAGCGCTGGGCTTGGACGCGGTGCTGGGGCCGGGCTGCGACGCGGTGCTGGGGCCAGGTCGCGACGCGACGGTACTCGGGCCCGGCTGGGACGCGACGGGGCCGGGCTGGGGCGCGGCCGTGCCGGGGGGATGGAGGGCGGGGGGGTCGTCCGCGCGGAGGACCTCGGCCCCCCGGCGGGCGGCGCCCGGCCGTTCGGCCGCCACGAGCGTGACCCCGTCGCGTCCCGCCACCGCCAGCGTGGCCCCGTCAGGGCTGAAGGACAGGGCCGGGGCCGCCGCGTCCGCGCCGGTCAGCGGCTGGACCTCCACGACCCCCGTCCGGGTCCGAGGTGAAAGGTCCCACAGCTCGACCCGCCCGTTCAGCCCGGACAGGGCCGCCCTGGACCCGTCGCGGGAGAGCGCCACCTTCCGGTCGGCCACGTCGAAGAGCACCTTCACCCCCCGGTACACCCGGGTCCGGTTTCCCCGGCTGATGGCGTAGGCGGTCCCGGCGGCCGGCACCCGCCCGGTGGTCACGTCGAACGGCCGGCCGTCGCCACCCTCCGCGAACCGCCCGTCGTCGCTCAGCGCCATGGCCCCGGCCGGCAGTGTGTACGACGACGTCCGCTTCCCGGCCGCCACGTCCCAGACCGTGACCGTCCCGGTGTCCCATTTGACCAGCTCGTCCCCGCGCAGCAGGTAACGAGCCCGCTGGTCGGGGGCCGGATCGGTGAACACGCCCAGCTCCGGCTGCACAAGAGAGGCCTGCAACGCGGCCCGCGCCTCCACCACCGGGGACAGCCGCCACGCGGCCACGCTCAGCCGCATCGCCGTACGCGGATCGGCGGCCCGCATCGCCTCCGCCCTGGCGGCCACGGCACGCGCGTCGGCCTCGATGAGCCGGCCGCGCAGCTCGTTCTGGCCGTGCACGGACACCACGGACATGGTCACCGCGACCGCCAGCACCGCCCCGACCGTCGCCAGCGAGGGGACGAACAGCTTCCTGCGCTGCTTGGACAGGGTCACGCTGTCGTTGATGAAGTCGCGTTCGAGCTGGTTGAGCCGCAGGTGCCGGCGCTTGGTGGCGGCCCAGCCGAGCGCCGTGTCCAGCGCCTGACCGCGATAGAGGTGGCTGCGGCCGCGCCGGTGCTCCGACCAGTGCCTGGCCGCCTCGCGGATGCCGCGGTGCACCTCCATGCCGTCGCGCTCCTCGGCGACCCAGCCGCGCAGTCGGGGCCAGGCCCGGTAGAGGGCGGCGCTGGCCGGGGCCACCCGGTTGTCGCTGACGGCGACGAGCTTGCCCACGGCGGTCTCGACGGCGGGCACGCGGACGCTGCGGCGTACGAGGAGACCGGCCTCCATGAGCGGGTCGAGCACGTCGCCCTCGTCATGCGGGCTGTCGCCGTCGAGCAGGCGCAGCAGCAGCCCCGGCACCTCCTGCTGGCGGGCGGGCGTGAGCGACTGGTAGACCTCCTCGGCCACCTCGCCCAGCGACCTCGGCCCCGTGTATTCCTCGGGCGGGCTCAGCTCGGCGCCGCCCTCGATCACCAGCTCGGCCACCGGGGGCCGGTCGGCGGGGTCCTTGGCCAGCGCGCGCCCGACCGGCTCGCGCAGCGGCTCGGGCAGCAGGCTCAGGTCGGGGTCGGTGGTCAGCAGCCGGCGCATGACCCCGCCGGGGCTGTCGCCGCGGAACGGGTCGCGCCCGGTGGCCGCGAACAGCACCACCGCGCCCCACGCGAACACGTCGGCCGCCGCCTCGGGCACCTGCCCGGTCAGGACCTCCGGAGCCTGGTAGGTGTGCGTCCCGCCCACGGTTCCGCCCACGGGCAGCCCCAGCTCGATCACCTTGGGACCACCGGCGGCCAGCAGCACGCTCTCCGGGTTCAGCCCCCGATGCGTCAGCCCGGCCGCGTGCAGCGCGCGCAGCGCGGACGCCAGCGCGCCGGCCAGCGCCACCAGCTCGGCGCCCGCGTAGGGCCCGTGCAGCTCGACGGCGCACCGCAGATCGGGCCCGTCCACGTATTCGCTCACGACGTAGGGCACGCCCTTGTCGGAGCCGACGGCGACCACCTCGGCGAGGTGGCGGCAGGTCACCTGCTCGAAGCTGCGCCCGACCTCACCCCGCGGCACCGTGACCGCGTATCTGCGCCCGTCATCGTCGTAAGCGTCGTAGACGACGCCGCGCCCGCCCGCGCCGAGCCTGGCCGCCAGCCAAAAGCCGCCAAGCCTCTCGGGGTCACCGGGCACCAAGCGCAACGTCACTGATGCTTAGATGCACGACACCGCCCATAAGTTGTCCGGAATGACGCCACAGGTCCCCCGCGCGCCTCGGGGGACCCATGCGTCATGATCATTATGCCAGGCTTCCCCATCGAGCCTGCCATTCCGGTCGAAGGATGGACATGAGCACCGCGTCGTGCCATTCGCCGTCCCATCGCAGGGCGTCGCGCTCGACACCCTCCTCGACGAAGCCGATCTTCTTGTAGACGTGCCGCGCCCGCTCGTTGAAGGCGTAGACGGCCAGCTTGACGCGGTGCAGCGGCGTCGTGCCGAACGCGTGGCCGAGCACCAGGCCGATGGCCTCGGTGCCGTAGCCCTTGCCGAACACGCGCGCGCCGACCAGCGCGATGCGCAGGTTGCAGGACAGGTTGTCGGTGTCGAGTTCGTTGAGCACGACCTCGCCCACGTAGTCGTCGTCCGCCATGATCGCCAGATCGAGGCGTTCGGTGTGCTCGCCGCGGGTGGCGTACCACCGGCGGGCGTGCTCGGGTTCGACGTGGCCGTGCGAGCCCGTCAGCCGGTGCACCTCGGGGTCGGAGATCAGCTCGATGAGGCCGTCGGCGTGCTCCGGGCCGGCCGGGCGGAGCGTCACGCGCTCGCCCTTCAAGGTGGGTTTCTCGGCGAACATCTCCCCTGGCTATCAGCCCCGCT
Organism: Nonomuraea solani; assembly: GCF_900108335.1. Classification (GTDB taxonomy): domain Bacteria; phylum Actinomycetota; class Actinomycetes; order Streptosporangiales; family Streptosporangiaceae; genus Nonomuraea; species Nonomuraea solani. The sequence goes on along the minus strand of NZ_FNVT01000008.1, from coordinate 108,839 downwards.
CGCCGGTCGGCAATCCCCATTCCCTGAGGACCGCGTCGCGTACCTGCTCGGGACGGAGCACGCCGACGTCGCAGACCAGGTCGGCCACCTCGCGGAAGTACGGCTCACGCCGGGCCCGCATGGCGTGCGGGTCGAAGTCGGGGCGGTGGTCGCTGGAGCGCATCCGCTCGGCCAGCACCTCGTCGGCCGCGTCCACCCAGACCACGAACGCGTCGCGGAACGCCGCGCGCACCTTGGGATCCTCGATCGTGCTGGCCGCCGCCGCGATCACCTTGGGCTCGCCCGCCAGCTCGTGCAGCACGTGCTCGGCCTCGTAACGGTGCAGAACGTCGGCCCCGTCGCGGACGGCGAGCTGCGCGGCCGTGCCGCCGTACCGCTCCACGAGGAACGGGTCACTGTCGCTGAACGGCAGGTCAAGGGCGGCGGCGAGCAATTTGCCGGCGGTCGTCTTTCCGGAGCCCATGAGCCCGATCACCACGATTGGTTTGTTTTTCGCCATGTGGATAGAGGTTCCTTCGTGTTAAGGAGGTAAAGCCGATGACCATCGCCGGAAGCATCATCCTCATCATGCTCGGTGCGATCCTCACCTGGGCCGTCGAGTTCGACCTTGCCGGTCTCGACATCAACGTAGTTGGCGTCATCCTCATGCTGGGTGGCCTGGCCGGACTGCTGTTCGGCATCTACCGGATCGCTGTGACCCGCCGGGCCGTCGGCCCCATCGACGAGCCGGTGCACCGTCACGAGATCTACGAGGAGCCCGAGGCGCGCAGGACGACCGTCTACGAGGAGCGTCGCCGCTACGACGAACCGCCGCTGTAGGAGGTGTATCGACGTGCCAGGAGTCGACGAACTACCCGCAACCGTCAAACGCTCGCCGAAGAAGGCGCAGAACACGTGGATCAAGGCGCACGACTCCGCCGTCAAGGAATACGGCGAGGGGCGCCGCGCGCACATGACGGCGTTCTCCGCGCTGAAGCACTCTTTCGAGAAGGTCGGCGACCACTGGGAGCCGAAGCCGGCGAAGGGCCCGTCCGACAAGGGCGCCACGGACCGCTCCGGCCGGACGGACGAGGGCGTGAACGCCAACGCCACCAAGGAACATCTGCGGGGCGTGGCCGCCAGACTGGGCGTGGCCGGCCGGTCGCGGATGACCAAGCAGGAACTGGTGGATGCCATCAAGAAGGCGAACAGGAAGGCCACGGCGAAGTCTCGCTGATCGCCGTGCGCACCCGAGGGCCGACGAGAGATCGCCGGCCCTCCTTCCTGTCCATGGTGTTCACAGCAGCCGCTTGACGGCCGCCGCGATCGCCCGCCGGTCGATCTCCGCGTCGGCGAGCTGCTCTTCCGGGGTCGCCGAGCCGGGCAGCCCCGTCACGGCCAGCTTCACCACCCGCGGCCCCAGCTCGCTCACGGCCTCCAGCACCGCGTCGCCCAGCCCGCCCTCCAGCCGATGGTCCTCGACCGTGATCAGGTTGCCCGTCGTGGTGGCCGCCTCGATCAGCGCGGCCGTGTCGACGGGCTTGATGGAGTAGAGGTCGATCACCCCGACCGGGACCCCGGCCGCCTTCAGCTCGTCGGCCGCCGCCAGCGCCTCGTGCACGGTCACACCGGCCGCCACGATCGTGGCCCGGTCGCCGGCGGACTGCCGCAGCACCCGCGAACCGCCCACGGGGAACCGCTCGCCCGGCTGGTAGATCACCGGGGTGTCGCCCCGCGTGGTCCGCAGGTAGGAGACGCCCTCCAGGTCGGCCATCTCGGCGGTCAGCGCCGCCGCCTGGTTGGCGTCGCACGGGTAGAGCACGGTGCTGCCATAGACGGTACGGACCATGGCCAGGTCTTCCAGCCCCATCTGCGAGGGGCCGTCCTCGCCGATGGACACCCCCGCGTGCGACCCGACCAGCCGGATCGACGCCCCGCTCACCCCGGCCATCCGGACGAAGTCGAACGCCCTGGTCAGGAATGCCGCGAAGGTGGCCGCGTACGGGACCCAGCCGCGTACCTGCATGCCGATCGCGGCGGCGACGAGCTGCTGCTCGGCGATGTACATCTCGAAGAACCGCTCGGGGAACTCCTTCCCGAACGCCTCCGTCTTCGTGGAGTCGGCCACCTCGCCGTCCAGCGCGACGACGTCCCCCCGGGCCGCCCCGAGCGCCGCCAGCGCCCGCCCGTACGCCGTCCGCGTCGCCACCTGCCCTCCGACCTCGAAGGACGGCAGCTTCAGCGCCTTGCCGTCGAACCGGTACGGCGTCGCGTCCAGCTCGGGCGGATGCACCTCGACCCGCACCGAACGGGACCCGCCCAGCTCCTCCACCGCCTTGTCCGGATCCTTGAGCGCCTTCCCGTGGGCGCCCTCGCGGTTCTCGACCTCGAGCACCCCTTCGCCCTTGCGCGTCTTGGCCAGGATCACGGTGGGCCGCCTGCGCGTGTTGCGGGCGTCGCCCAGGGCGTAGTCGATCTGCCCGGGGTCGTGCCCGTCGATCTCGATCGTGTGCCACCCGAACGCCCCGAACCTGCGCGCGTAGGCCCCGGTGTCCCAGCCGTGCCGGGTGGGCCCGCGCTGACCGAGCCGGTTGACGTCCACGATCGCCGTCAGATGCGCCAGCCCCTCGGCCCCCGCGTGCTCGGCGGCCTCCCAGATGGACCCTTCGGCCAGCTCGCTGTCACCACAGAGCACCCACACCCGGTACGGCATCCGCTCCAGCCGCCCGGCCATAGCCACCCCGACCCCCACGGGCAGCCCCTGCCCGAGCGAGCCCGTGGCCACGTCCACCCAGGGCAGGCGCGGCGTCGGATGGCCTTCCAACCGGCTGCCCCGCCGCCGGAACGACAGCAGCTCCTCGTCGCTGACGGCGCCGGCCGCCTTGTAGAGCGAGTAGAGCAGGGGAGAGGCGTGGCCCTTGGAGAAGATCAAGTGGTCGTTGGCGGGGTTGTCAGGGTGGTCGAAGTCGTAGCGGAGGTGGCAGGCGAACAGCACGGCCATCAGGTCGGCCGCGGACATGGACGAGGTGGGATGGCCGGATCCGGCCGCCGCGGCCGCGCGTACGGAGTCGACGCGCAACTGCGCGGCCAGCTCGGCCAGGTAATGAAGATCGCGTTCAGGCATCGAGGCCCCCTAGAGTGAGTTTCAGCCCGTGCTAGGAGCGCTTGAAACGACGGTACGCGGCCACCGCGGCCGCCGCCGCGCCCCCGGCCAGCGTCAGCAGGACCGGCCGCCGGTGCTGGGAGAGCCAGACCTGCGGGCTGCGCGTGTGGGAGCGGCCGTCGAAGGTGCCGTGCGCGCCGTAGTCCGCCGACTCGTCCGCTGGCTTCCACAGGTTCGACACGCCGCTCGGCGCCTTCTCGTCCGTCTGCTGGGACTGGATGCCGGTCTTGGCCAGGTAGCGGTCCACCAGGGCCGGGGCCACGCGCTGCGCCAGCAGGGTGGCCACCGTGCTGGCTCCCACCCAGTACTCCTTGCGCTCCGGGTGCTCGGCGGCGTACACGATCGCCCTGGCGGCGACCTCCGGCTGGTAGATGGGGGGCACGGGCTGCGGATGGCGGCGGAGCTTGGACAGCACCCACTCGAACTGGGGCGTGTTGACCGCCGGCAACTGCACCAGCGTGATGCCGATGTTGCTCCGGTCGGCCAGCAGCTCCGTGCGCACCGACTCGGTGAAGCCCTTGACGGCGTGTTTGGCGCCGCAGTAGGCCGACTGCAGGGGGATGCCGCGATGCGACAGCGCCGAGCCCGTCTGCACGATCGCCCCCGCGTTGCGCGGCCCCATCAGCTCCAGCGCCACCTTGGTGCCCCAGACGTAGCCCAAATACGTCACGTCGGTCGTGCGGGCGAACTCGGCCGGCTCGATGTCGGTGAACTTCGCGAACACCGAGGAGAACGCGGTGTTGATCCAGACGGAGATCGGGCCCATCTCCGTCTCGATGCGCTCGGCGGCCTCCCGCACCTGGTCGTAGTCGGCGACGTCCGCCTCGTAGACCTGGCCCGTGCCGCCCTCCGTCCCGACGTCCACGGCGGCGGCGCCCAGGCCGGCCGTGCCCCGCGCGATGAGCGCCACCTTGGCGCCCTGGGCGCCGAGCTCGCGGACGACCGCACGCCCCACCCCGCCGCTCGCGCCCGTCACCACTACTACCCGCCCACGAAGTGGTGCCATGTCGAAATCAGCCCGCCTCTCCGTCACTCCGCTGCTTCTGACGCCGTACGGCCAGCACGATGTCGACGATGGTGACCACGGCCAGGGCCACGGCGATGCCGACCATGACCGGAGCCCCCGCGATGAGGCCCAGCACCGCGAACGCGAACAGGAACACCAGGGCGAAGGAGCCCACCCTGATGTGCACCACGTCGCGTGGCGTCGCGGGCACCATGGCATGACCTTTTCGGTCCCGTTCCTCGTGCCACTCTCCGTTATCAGACATGCCGCTCACCTGCCCTTCCCGTTTGCCGCCTAACGTCGGGGGTAGCCCGCCTTCCGTGCCCGAGGCAGAAGCACGTAAGGAGCCCCAGCCCGCCGGGCTGCACCCGAGCGACCAGAGCGAGCCGGGCATCTCGCGGCGCCGGCGCGGGCGCGGGTTCAGCTACCAGGGACCCGACGGGCGGCCGGTGCGCGACCCCGCCATCCTGGAGCGCATCAAGGCCCTCGTGATCCCGCCGGCCTGGACCGACGTGTGGATCTGCGCCTCGCCCGACGGGCACCTGCAGGCCGTGGGCACGGACACCGCGGGACGGCGGCAGTACCGCTACCACGACGTGTGGCGCGAGCAGCAGGACCGGGCCAAGTTCGACCGGGTGCTGGAGGTGGCCGAGCGGCTGCCCGCGTTCAGGAAGGCCGTGGACGAGCAGCTCCACGGGCGCGGCCTGACCCGGGCGCGGGTGCTGGCCACGGCCGCCCGGCTGCTCGACATCGGCTTCTTCCGCATCGGCGGCGAGAGCTACGACACCTACGGCCTGGCCACGCTCAGGATGGAGCACATCGTCTGCGCCAACGGCATCGTCACCTGCTCCTACCAGGCCAAGGGCGCCATCCTGCGCGAGGTCGAGGTGGCCGACCCGGCGGCCTGCAAGGTGCTCAGGGCGCTCAAGGCCGCGGGTGCGGAGGGCGACGAGCTGCTGCGCTATCGCCGGGCCGGCGGGTGGGCCGACATCAGGAGCGAGGACATCAACGAGTACCTGCGCGAGAGCATCGGGTACGAGGTGACCGCCAAGGACTTCCGCACCTGGCACGCCACCGTGCTGGCGGCCGTCGGGCTGGCGGTGTCGCGGCCCGCGGCCAAGGAAGGGACGGCCAGCAAGCAGCGGGCGATCGTCCGGGTGATGCGGGAGGTGGCCGAGTATCTCGGCAACACGCCGACCGTGGCGCGGGCGTCGTACGTGGACCCCCGGGTGGTGGAGGCGTACGACCAGGACAAGACCATCGCGGCGGCGCTGACCGAGCTGGGCGCGGACGCCGATTTCGGGCAACTTGCCACTGCGGGTCCGGTGGAACAAGCCGTTATTCGCCTGATTCGTGCCGTTTGAGCTGTTCATGCCCGGGCATGCGCCGACAAGAGAAGGAGGCGAGTGATGGAAGCTCCGCAGTACGTCGCGGCCCGTGTCCAGCAGGCGCTGGCCGAGGACGCGCGCACGCACGAGCTCGGAATCCGCGTCGACATACGAGGTGACCAGCTGTTCCTGCGCGGCGAGGTGTCCGGCTTCGAACAGCGGGAGAGGATCGGTCAGGTGGCGAAGGAGTCCGTGCCCGATCTCCACGTGCACAACGAGATCAATGTCGTGGAGGCGCCCAGGCCAGGGGAGGATGAGCATCTTGACTGACCTTCGGATCGCGGCCGTCGGCGACATCCACCTGGGCGAGGACGTCAGAGGCCAGTATCGGGCCAAGCTCGAAGGCATCGAGGACCGGGCCGACGTCCTCATGCTGGCGGGCGACCTGACCAGGCACGGCACGCTGGAGGAGGGCCGGCTGGTGGCCGACGAGCTGCGCGACCTGCCGATCCCGGCCGTCGCCGTGCTCGGGAACCACGACTACCACTCCGACATGCAGTACGAGATGGCGGGCGAGCTGCGCGACGCCGGGGTCATCGTGCTCGACGACGACGGCGTCGTGATCCAGTGCGGCGACCACAAGCTCGGCGTGGTCGGTGGCAAGGGGTTCGGCGGCGGGTTCGCGGGCAAGAGCGCCAGTGAGTTCGGCGAGCGCGAGATCAAGAACTTCATCGCCCACACCCGCTACATCGCCGAGGCGTGGAAGGTCGCGCTGAAGGAGATCGTGGCCGACCAGCGCGTGGTGCTGTCGCACTATTCCCCCATCAAGGAGACGCTGGAGGGCGAGCCGCCGGAGATCTACCCCTTCCTCGGGAGCTATCTGCTCGCCGAGGCGGTCGACACGGCCGGCGCCGACCTGATCCTGCACGGGCACGCCCACAAGGGCAGGGAGAAGGGCATGACGCCCGGGGGCATCAGGGTGCGCAACGTGGCGCTGCCCGTGATCGGCCGGGCGTACGCCGTCTACTGCCTGGAGTGCGACGACGGGTTCACCGGCGAGGGCGTCTAGAGCGCTTGCACGGCGAGGGCGTCTAGAGCCGTCTAGAGCACCCGTACGGCGATGACGCACACGTCGTCCTCGGCGCTCTCTCCTCCCATACGCCGCAGCAGGCAGGAGATGACCTCCTCCGGATCGTCGGCGGTGCACGAGCCGGCGGCCTGGACCAGGGCGTTCATGCCGGTGTCCAGGTCGTGGCCGCGCCGCTCGACGATCCCGTCGGTGTAGAGCACCAGCAGGTCGCCCGGTTCGAGCGGGGTGCGGGTCATGCCGTACTCGGTGGCGTCGAAGGCCCCCAGCATCATCCCGGGCACCGCGTCCACCAGCTCGGCCCGGCCCTCCCTGATCAGCACGGGTGCGGGGTGGCCGGCGTTCGTCCAGCAGAAGCTGTGGTCCTCCGGGTCGAAGTGGCCCACGATCGCGGTGCCGGTCACGGTGACGCCCTCGCTGGAGTGCACGATGAGGTCGTTCAGCCAGGTGGTGAGCTGCCCCGAGTGTGCCCCCGTGTAGGCCAGCCCGGCCAGGCCCGAGCGCATCTGCAGCATGATGCTGGCCGCGGTCAGCCCGTGGCCCATCGCGTCCCCGATCGCCAGCAGCACCCGGCCGTCGGGGATCAGGCGGGCCTTGAACCAGTCGCCGCCCAGCCGGGTGAGCTCCTCGCCGGGCAGATACCGTACGGCGGCCGTCAGCCCCGGCAACTGGATGAGGCCGCGGCGGATCGGCAGGATCGTGTTCTGGAGCTGGACCGTGACGCGGTGCTCCTCCTCAGCCCGCTTGCGCTGCCGGTGGGCCTGCTCGTGCGCGACGGCCAGGGCCCGCTCCTTGCGCCGGTTCTTGGTCACGTCCTGCACCAGGGAGCGCACCTTGACCGGCAGGCCGTCGGTGTCCAGGATCGGCTCGCTGAACACGCTGAGATGCCGGATCCCGTGCCGGTGCTGGATCCTGAACTCGCTCTCGACCGCCTCACGGAACTCCAGCAGTGAGCGGATCTGGTCCTCGATCACCGGCAGATCCTCGGGCACCACCACGGTCGGCAGTTCCTCCAGGGCCATCGGCCCCGCGGCGCGTTCGCGGCCGAACATCTCGTACATCTGGGCCGTCCACAGCGTGCGCGCCGTGGCCAGGTTCCACTCGCCCCAGCCCAGCTCGGCCAGGCGCTGGGCGCGTTCCCAGCCGGAGACCAGCAGCTCCTCGTCGTCGAGGGCCCGCCAGCTCACCAGCAGCCCGTCGTCCACCCGCGCCGCGCGCACGCTCAGCGTGGCCGGCCAGATGAGGTAGTCCATCACCTCGACGAACTCCACCGGCTCCCGGTGCACGGGATCGCCGGTCTCGTAGACGGTGTAGTAGTCGTCGAGCAGGCCCGAGCTGGCGACGCCCGGGCTGGCCGTCATGAGCCGGCACCCGACCAGCCCGGCGCCGGTCCGGCCGTCGAGGGTGCGGGCGTGCCGGTTGGCGGCCAGGATGAGGAAGTCCACAACGCGGCCCGTGGTGTCCTTGACGGGGGTGAGGTAGAGGGCCGAGGCGTGCACGGCCTCCAGCATCCCGTCCACCCAGGCGGGCGCTTCGAGGGGACTCCTGTCCTCCTCGGGCGGCCGTTCGACGCCCTTGGCGACCTCGACGAGCCCGAGCCCGCTGTGCTGCGCCGTCCTGGCGAGCTGTTCCGCTGCCTCGCCAGGACGGATGTTCAGCTGAGTGGCCAAGCGGGCGGTGGCCTCGTCGAGGATGGCCTCGCTGCGCAGGTCGTGCCGCAGCCGTGCGATCTGATCACGAACTCTCGCCGAGGCCGCGCCGGATTCGAAGCGGCTGAACGGCGGATATTTGCTCACACGTTCCTCATGCCCGAGGGGTACGGGCTAAGGATCGCTTATGACGATATTTCGGCAAAAGTAAGGTACCGCTGGGCCGTTCTCGAGGATCGGCCCAGCGGTAAGGATGGACTGGTATCAGGGCGCCTGACGCGCCTAGACATTGAAGATGCTGACCCCGCCAGGCCCGACCAGGAAACCGAGAACGATGAGCACGATCCCCCAAAGCAGGTCGCGCCGGGCCAGGATGACGTAGATCCCGGCGATGACGAGGATTACTGCGATGATCCAGAGCAAAGTAGCCATGCGCCAGCAACTGCCCTGGGGTACGCATCCCTAACATGTTTCCCTCCGCCGTTACGGGCCGGGGAAATTCCATGACGACATTCGGCTATCTCCTGTCGTGCGAGGAACACGGCCCTCAAGAGCTGATACGGCAGGCCAAGACGCCGGCGCCGTCTTCGTGACGAGCGCGAGGTCCTGCCGAGAGTCCGCTAGTCGCTTTCCCCCGCCGACTTCATGAGCTTCGCGTAGGCGAGCTGCAGCCAGTCCGAGATCGCCACCGCCGTCATCGTCGCTCCCACGAGCCTGGTGGCCTTGGGGGCGAACACCAGCCCGGCGGCGTACCCGGTGGCCACCCACTGCGCCAGGCAGAACGGGCAGGCGAGCAGCTCGCCGATCGCGCCGCGCGGCTTCTCCTGGACCTCGGAGGGGCCGGCCTGTCCCTCGTATCGGGTGAACGGGGCCCGGAGCGGGCTCGTGACGGGGTCCTTGGCCAGCCGCCGCGACACCTTGTGCGTGCACGCCGCCATCAGCAGCAGGTCCATCGTGCCGATCTCGTCGGGGGCCTTGCGGCCCGCCCACACCGCCGCGACGGCGGCCACCGCCACCGTGCCCCCGTACGCGCTGAGCAGCCCCAGATAGCCCTTGAGCGGCCGGTCGTGGCCGCCCTCGTAGTCCCGCTCCGTCTTTTCCAGCATTTCGGTCATAGCCCCTGGCGCTACCCCCAGGCCCTGCCCCTACTCGCGACGCGTGTTGCCCCAAGGGCAACGTCTAGTTGACGATCGTTTGGGTAGCCCGAACTCATGAGCAGCCACGGTCACGCCGTCACCGACGCCATCCTCGACACGCTCAAGCGCGCCAGCTCCGGGCTGAAGGATGCCGGAGTGAAGTTCGCGCTGGCCGGGGGGTGCGCGGCCTACGCGCGGGGCGCGGCGCCGTCGCTGCACGACGTCGACTTCGTGCTCACCGAGCACGACGTGCCCGCCGCCCTGGAGGCGCTGCGCGGGCTGGGTTTCCAGACGGCCAAGCCGCCGGAGGACTGGCTGGTCAAGGCGTACGACGAGGGCCGGCTGGTGGACCTGATCTTCCGGGTGTCCGACCTGGAGATCACCGACGAGCTGCTCGACCGGGCCGAGCCGCTGAAGGCGTCGGCGGTGATCGTGCCCGTCCTGGAGGCCACCGACCTGGTCATCTCGTGGCTGCTGCCGCTGTCGGAGCACGCCTGCGACTATGGCGCGCTGCTGGCCCAGGTGCGGGCGCTGCGCGAGCAGGTCGACTGGCCGCGGGTGGCCGCCGTGACGGCGCACTCGCCGTACGCGGCCACGTTCATCACCCTGCTGGAACGGCTGGGCGTGCTCGACGGCCCGATCGAGCCGCTGGGCGACCCCAAATGGCCCTGATCAGCCGCGCCGCGTCGCCGCGGTCACCCGCTTGAGGATGCGGTCCCACTCCGTGCCGAACGGGTTGTCCTGCACCAGGTAGGTCCACGTCGCCGTCGGCCGCCCCAGATCCGGCTCCGGCGCCTCGAACGACTCCAGCGAGCGCCGCTCCACCTCGGCCAGCATCGATTTGTACTCCGCCACCGCCTCCCGCTGGAACTCGTCGACCGGGCTCATCCGGCCCAGCGCGCGCAGGTGGATGCCCTCGCGCAGGTCCGTCAGGAACGCCAGGTGCTCGGTCCAGCAGTTGTCGATGGCGTGCAGGACGATCTGCCTGGCCACGTCTTCGCGGGTCTCCTCGTCCATCGACTCCCAGCGCTCGGGGTCTTTGCCGGCCAGCGCCTTGCCGGCGGCGTCGCCGTGCAGGACCTTGTCGCGCCACTCCAGGATGAGCTCGCGCTGGTGCTCAAGCAGGCGCGTGAAGCGCCAGGTGTTGCGGTGGATCTCCAGGTTGACGCCCTCGGCGACACGCTGGGCGTGGCCGACCAGGTAGGCGCCGCGCCGGTGGCGGACGATGCCGTCGGCGTCGGCGGCGGGCGGCCGCTCGTCGGGGACGAACTGGGTGATCAGGTCGTCCTGCATGCTGACGAAGAACACCGAGCCGCCCGGGTCGCCCTGGCGGCCCGCGCGGCCGCGGAGCTGGTCGTCGAGGCGGCTGCTGGCGTGGCGGCCGGAGCCGATCACGTAGAGGCCGCCGAGCTCGGCGACGCCCTCACCGAGGCGGATGTCGGTGCCGCGGCCCGCCATCTGGGTGGAGACCGTGATGGCGTCGCGCTCGCCCGCCCTGGCGATGATCGTGGCCTCTTCGGCGTCGTTCTTGGCGTTGAGCACGACCGGCTCCATGCCGCGCCGCTGCAGCAGCTTGGCGAGGTTTTCCGACTCGGCCACGTCGAGCGTGCCGATGAGGATGGGGCGGCCGGTGGCGTGCGCCTCCTGGATCTCCTCCACGAGCGCGGCGTCCTTGTCGGGGACGGTCGGGTAGAGGCGGTCGGGCTCGTCGGTGCGCACACAGGGCTGATTGGACGGGATCACCGCGACCTTGAGACCGTAGAACTCGCCGAGCTGCTCGCTGACGGCCACGGCGGTGCCAGTCATGCCGCAGATCTGCGGGTAGCGGCGGATCAGGCCCTGGACGGTGATCGAGTCGAGGATCTCGCCCTTCTCGCTCGGCGGCAGCGCCTCCTTGGCCTCCACGGCCGCCTGCAGGCCGTTGGGCCAGCGCTGCAGCAGCGCCACCCGGCCGCGCGAGGGGTTGATGAGCTGCACCTGGCCGTCGCGCACGATGTAGTCGACGTCGCGGGCCAGCAGCGCGTGGGCGTGCAGGGCCAGGTTGAGCTCGATCAGGTTGCCGGGCTCGTGCTCGTCGTAGAGCTCGACGCCGAGCAGGTTTTCCACGCTGTCGGCGCCCTTGGGCGTCAGGTAGACGTTGCGCGCCTGCTCGTCGATCTCGTAGTGGTAGCCGCGGACGAGCTGCCTGACCAGCGCCGCCATCTCCGGCACCGCGCTGCCCGGGTCGGCCGCCCCGGCCATCACCAGCGGCACGCGGGCCTCGTCGACGAGCACCGAGTCGGCCTCGTCGATCAGGGCCACCTCGGGCGCGGGCACGATGAGGTCGCCGGCGTCGGTGCGCAGCCGGTCGCGCAGCACGTCGAAGCCGATCTCGCTGACCGGCCCGTAGGTCACGTCCTTCGCGTACGCCGCGCGCCGCTCCTCCGGCGTGGAGCTCTGCCCGATCCAGCCCACGGTGACGCCGAGCGCCTCGTAGAACGGGCCCATCCATTCGGCGTCACGCCTGGCCAGGTAGTCGTTGACCGAGATGACGTGCACCCGCTTGCCCTGCAGCGCGTAACCGGCCGCCGCCATGGCGCCGGAGAGGGTCTTGCCCTCGCCGGTCGCCATCTCCGCGACCTTGCCGTCGAGCAGGGCCAGCGTTCCGAGCAACTGCACGTCGTAGGGCCGCAGGCCCAGCGTCCGGTCGGCGGCCTCGCGCGCGATGGCGCAGAACTCGGCCAGATCGTCCATCTTCGGCTCGGGCAGCTCGTCGAGCTCACCGATCCGGGCGGACCGTCCGTCGGCCGCCTTGACGATCTTCTGGTAGGAAGTCAGGGGAACCCCGCCTGGACGATCCAGGAGGTTCCTCAGTATTCCCTTAATCGAGGCCACAGTTCCTCCAACGCGCGCTTCGCCGACACCGTTCCCTCTTTCAAGGGAGGGCCGCGGAGCGACGATACGGCAAGCGTCGCCGTACCGGACCCTAACTCATCCGGCGCCCTGCGCCGTCACATCACGCCGCATCGGCACGTGAGGCGAGTACGGCGACGGCGGCCAGCAGCAGCGCGCACCCGCACCAGGCCAGGGGCGTGAGCCGCTCGCCGAACAGCGCCACGCCGAGCAGCGCCGCGCCCACCGCCTCGCCGAGCGAGATGATCGACACCGTGGTGGCCCGCAGCGCGGTGAGCGCGCGGAAGAACAGCCCGTACGCGAGCGCGGTCGGCACCGCCCCCAGATAGGCCAGCAGCCCCAGCGACGTCCAGCTCACTTCGGGCACCACCCCTTCCATCAGCGCGAACGGCGCCAGGCACACCGCGCCGACGAGGAACCCGCCGATCGCCATGCCGCGCGGGTCGTCGTCCTTGTGGCGGCGGGAGAAGAGCGTGACCCCGGCGTACCCGGCGGCGGAGATCAGGGCGAAGGAAATGCCCGCCATGGACGACGCGCGGGCCTGCAGGGCGCTCTCGCCGGTGAGCAGGGCGAGGCCGGCCAGCGCGGCGGCCAGGGCGGCGAGCGCGGTCCTGCCGAGCCGCTCGTGGAGCAGGAAGCGGCTGCCCAGGGCGGTGAAGACGGGGGTGGCGCCCATCGTCACCACCGTCGCGACGGCCACGCCGGACTGGGCGATCGCGGCGAAGTAGGCGGCCTGGTAGACGGCCATCCCGACGCCGGCGATCAGGACGCGCCCGTTGATCGCGCGCAGGACCGGCCGGGCCAGGACGAGGAGGAAGACGGCGCCGAGCAGGTAGCGCCACAGGGACACGCCGAGCGGGCCGAGGCCGCCCGTCTGGAAGAGCAGGGATCCGGCGGCGCCGCCGGTGCCCCAGGCGGTCGCGGCGACGGACACGTAGAAGGCGCCCCGGCGGGCGGAGACATGGGTCATGACAGGGGTGCTCCGAAAGGAGTGGTCGAAAGAGGGCCCGTATGCGGGCAGCGACCACCCCCGGATCTGTCAGACCCGGAAAATCAGGAAATGCCGCCCGCTACAGGGCGGGCGGAGGGGAACAGATCAACCGGTGCGGCATGCGGCCACCTTATCGCCTCAGGGCTTCCGCGCGACCCCGCCCAGCAGGAGCTCCTCCCAGGGCGCCAGCGGGCCGGGGATGCGCTCGTCGGGATGCCACTCGGGAAAGTGCACCACCCCGGGCTCGACCAGCACCAGGCCGTCGAAGAAGCGCAGGATGGCGGCCTCGTCGCGGAAGAACCCGGTGCCCATGGTGGCCTGCAGCATGACCTCCAGCGCCTTGGCCTTCGGGTTGTCGGAGGCCAGGAAGTTCGAGGCGGCCAGGTAGCTGCCGGGGGCCAGGGCGTCCATGTAGCGCCGGATGAGCGCGTGCGGGTCCTCCTGGTCGGAGAACAGGTGCAGCAGCCCGATGACCAGGATCGCCGTGGGCTGCCGCACGTCGATCAGGGCGCGCAGGGACGGGTGACCGAGCACGGCGTCCACGTCGCGGGCGTCGGCGGTGATGGCGTCCGCGTACGCGTTGCCGTGCAGGATGGCCCGCGCGTGCGGCTCCACCATGGGGTCGATGTCGACGTAGACCACCCGGGCCGCCGGGTCGGCGAACTGGGCCACCTCGTGCGTGTTCTCCACCGTGGGCAGCCCGGCGCCGAGGTCGATGATCTGCCGGATGCCCGCCTCGCGGATCAGGAAGTCGACGACCCGGCCGATGAAGGCGCGGTTGCACCAGATGAGATCGACCACCTCGGGCACCGCGGCCTTCAGCTTGCGGGCCACCGACCGGTCGGAGGCGAAGTTCTCCATGCCGCCGAGCAGCGCGTCGTGCACTCTCGCCACACTGGGCCGCTCAGGATCGACTCCGGGAGGAGCCCACTCGTGTCCGCCATCGAGACTCATCCTGCTCCCCTTACACTCCGTGACGCGGATCGTATCCACATCAGGGGCTCCCGGTCCGCTTCTGGCGAGCGGTTGTCAGGACAGTCAGCTCATCCTGTCGGGCTCCCCACGGGTTGCTTCGACTCGACCGGCTCGCGTTTCGACAGCAGCCGCTTGATCCTCGGGGCGAGCGGTCGCTCGACGAACCGGTGCACCAGGTACGCGGCCCCCAGCATCACCAGGATCAGCCCCACGACCAGCACGTACTTGTTGACCGTGCCCTCCAGCCTGGCCAGCAGGATGAAGCCGACGTGGGCGTGCAGCAGATACAGCGGGTACGTCAGCGCTCCCGCCGCCACCATCCCCGGCCGGGCCAGCGGCCGGGTCACGCGCAGGGCCACGAACGTCATCACCAGGAAGATGAGCACGACCACGGCCGTGATGATCACGGGCGAGTACGTCACCGAATACCGGTTACCCACCGACTCGGAGAACCCGATGGCCCGGTAGACCGCGTTGCCCAGGCAGATCGGCACCAGCAGGGCGATCTGCCAGTTCAGCCCGAACCGGTAGAACATGAACAGCGCCATGCCCGCGATGAAGTAGTGCGAGAACTCCGACTGCACGATCAGGTCCGCCTTCCCCGGCAGGATCCCGAACTGCACCAGGAACGTCAGCGCCAGCCAGCCCCACAGGGCCGCCATGACCCGGCCCTTGGTCATCCCGATGAAGGTCAGGGCCAGGATGAGGAAGTAGAACCGCATCTCCGCCCACAACGTCCAGTAGACGACGTCCACGTTGTCGATATTGGGGACCGCCTGGAACATCGTCAGGTTGGCCAGCACCTGCGGCAGCGTCACCGAGAACAACTTCTGCCCCAGGGTCACGGTGACGACGGCCGTGACCGCGAGGCCCACCCAGTACGCGGGATAGAGCCGCACGACCCGCGACACCACGAACTGGCGCGGGGTCCTGCCCCACGCGCTCATCAACACGACGAACCCGCTGATCAGGAAGAACAGGTCCACGCCCAGATAGCCGTACTTCGCCCACGCGCTCTCGGCGACGAAGGTCACGTTCGTCTTGCCGTTCGCCCACCCCGAGAACAGGTAGTGGAAGAGCACGACGAACAGCGCGGCCAGCAGGCGGAGGCCGTCGATCTCGTATAACCGCTCTGACTTGACTCGCATGTTGTCTCCCGTCCGATGGCAAGAGGGTGGTGGCAACAGCTTGATAGATGGTTAAAGAACGTCAAACGTATTCTTACGGGTTTACCGGGATACTGACGGGTAGCTGGGTCTATGCCCGAGAAGACGGAAAGAAGAGAGGGGACGAGCTTCGATGGAGCTCTGGAACTATCGTCCTGACGTCTACGACCGTGGGCAGGCCCTGGACCTCGTGGGTTACCACGTTCAGGCCACCGACGGGAAGATCGGGTCCGTCGATGAGGCGACGTACGAGGTCGGCGAGAGCTACCTCATCGTCGACACCGGCCCGTGGATCTTCGGTAAGAAGGTCATGCTTCCGGCGCAGGTGATCACGAGCATCGATCCCCAGGAACGCAACGTGTTCGTGGCCCGGACCAAGGCCGAGATCAAGGCCGCGCCCGAGTTCGACGAGGACGCGTTCAAGGAAACCGAGTACCGGACGCGGCTGGGGGACTACTACGGCCGCTTCCCTGGGTGACCGCGCGTCGCACGATGGGGCCGCGCCCGGTTTTTCCGGGCGCGGCCCTTTCGTGTACCTGACAGAAGATGGCAGGTACGGCTGGGAGGCTGGTCCCATGACGACGAAAGCACGGCTTCTGGCCTTCAGCATCGACTGCTCCGACCCCAAGGCGCTGGCCGCGTTCTACCACGAGGTCACCGGGATGGAGATCACCTACTCCGAGGACGAGTACGCCGCCATCAGCGACGGCACCACCAGCGTCTACTTCGGCCGCGTCGCCGACCGCAAGCCGGTCACGTGGCCCAGCCCCGACAAGCAGTTCCACTTCGACTTCCGGGTCCCGGACGTCGAGAAGGCGGTCGCGGAGTACGTCGCACTGGGGGCCACCAAGCCCGAGTTCCAGCCGGGCGTCACCGACGAGGGCACCCGCTGGATCGTCCTCCAGGATCCGCAGGGTCACCTCTTCTGCGTATGCCCTGAGCAGGCATGACACACGGTGCGAAGCTCAAGGATCCGCCACATGTCCGTGCGGGTCGCACCCCCCAAGAGTTGAATTTTCAGCCTAAAGGATGATTCTGCCGCTTCGCGGGCCTCATAAGCTGGAGCAATGCTCTTGAAAGGATCCATGGCCCTGCGTGGGCCGCGATGACCTGGGTCGGCATGCTGATCGCCCTGGCAGGGGCGTTGGGCTACGCACTCGGCGCGGCCCTGCAGCAGTACGAGGCCGTGGCCGAGGGCGCCTCGCTCCGGCTGGTGCGGCGGCCTCGCTGGTGGATCGGCGGCGCCATCAGCTTCACCGGCGCCTGCCTGCACGCCGTGGCGCTGAGCTTCGCCCCGCTGGTGGCCGTCCAGCCGATCAGCGTGGCGACGCTGGTGTTCGCCGTGCCGCTGGCCGCGTTCATGTACGGGCGCAAGCCGTACCGCGCGGAGATCCTCGGCTCGATCGCCGTCGCCGTGGGCCTGCTCTGGCTCATGCTGCTGGTGCCCACGCACAACGTGACGCCCAGGCTGAGCGACGGCGCCGCGCTCGGGTTCGTGGCCGTGATCGCGGCCATCACGCTGGCCACCCAGTTCGCCGCGAGCCGGGCGCGCGGCTCGGCCAAGGCCCTGCTGCTCGCCGCCAGCGCCGGGGTGGCCACTGCCAGCGTGTCGACCTTCGTGCGCGTGGTCGGCGGCGGGATGGAGGGTGACTGGGGGCGGCTGATCCACTGGTTCAGCCTGGCCATCCCCGTGCTGCTGATCTGCGCGACGGTGCTGCTGCAGCGCTCCTACGCCGTGGGCTACTTCGGCATCGCCTACGCCGGGGTGCAGGTCATCGACCCCATCACCTCCGTGCTGGCCGGGGCGATCCTGCTCGGCGAGCCGCTGCCGACCAACCCCTCCACGGCCGTGCCCGCCGTGCTGGCCGCCGCCCTGACCATCGGCGGCACGATCACCCTGGGGCGGCTCACGCCCGACCACCACACGCCGGCCACCGTCAAGGCTCCGCTGGAGCGCACGGTCACCGTCAAGGCTCCGCTGGAGCGCACGGTCACCGTCAAGGCTCCGCTGGAGCGCACGGTCACCGTCCAGGGTCCGCCGGTGGACGCCACCGCAACATCTCGTCCATCGACCGCAACATCAGATCTGGGCTGAGCCGGGCCGCCGTCGCGAGTCCGTGGTCGCGCAGGCCGACCGCGATCGGGTTGCGCCACTGGGAGATCCGGCACAGCGCCGCCGACCGCCGTACGATCTTCGTGGTCCGCTCCATCCGCGCGGCGCTGTAGGCGGCCAGGTCGCCGCCGGCCACGTGCGCCAGCACGACCCCGTCCTCGATCGCCTGGCAGGCGCCCTGCCCGAGGTTCGGCGTCATCGCGTGCGCCGCGTCGCCCACCAGCGCCACCTTGCCCCGGTGATAGGCGGGCAGCGGCGTGGCGTGGTGATAGATGTCGTTGCGCAGGATCCGGCCGGGGCCGGCCGCCTCCAGCAGCGCCGGGATCGGGTCGTGCCAGGTCCCGAACCTGCGCAGCAGCTCCGCGCGCTCGTCCTGGTGCACGGTTCCGGCGGGCAGCGCGTCGGTGGCGTAGACGTAGACGACGTCGCCCTCCAGCAGGTGGATGCCGAACACCGTGCCCCGGCCCCAGCTCTCCGACCTGGGGATCGTCAGGCCATTGCGCGGTATGAGGCCGCGCCAGGCGGTCACCCCCGCGTACACGGGGCCGGGGTGCTCGGGGAAGAGCGCGCGCCGGGTGGCCGAATGGATGCCGTCGGCGCCCACGATGAGGTCGGCTTCGAGATCGCCGGCCTCCGTGCGTACGACGCCTTTCACCGCGTCCACCTCTGAGACGGCCGTGTCCAGGCGCAGGTGGTCGCGGCCGAGGGCGTCCGCCAGCACGTCCATCAGCGTGGCCCGCAGCAGGACGACCATCGAGTCGCCGTACCTGCTGTCCGCGCCCGCCTCGGTGGTGTGCACGAGCCAGGTCCCGTCCGAGCGCCGCAGGCCCACGCGCCCCTCCGCCGTGGACAGCTTGCGGATGTCGTCGCCCAGCCCGACGGCGTCGAGCGCCTTCAGCGCGTTGGCCGAGATCGCCAGCCCCGACCCGACGGGCTCGATCTTCGGCACGCGTTCCAGCACGGTCACGTCCCACCCCTTGCGGCGCAGCGCCACCCCGGCGGTCAGCCCGCCGACACCTCCGCCGATCACCACTGCCCTGGCCATCGCAGGCCCTCCTTCGTACTACGTCTGTAGTTTCAACATACTACGCCTGTAGTTAGCCCGGTAATATGGGGTCTCGTGAAACGCTCAGAGACGGTCGCCGACACGGCCATCACCCTGCTGGCCGAGCGGGGCATGCGGGGCCTCACCCACCGGGCCGTCGACGAGGCCGCCGGTCTGCCGCCCGGCTCCACCTCCAACCTGGCCCGCACCCGGGCCGCGCTGCTGGAGCTGACGCTGTCGCGGCTCACCGAGCTGGAGATGCGGGCGCTGGGCGCGGCCTACGAGAACGGGTCGTACGAGGTCGACGGGCTGCCCGCGCTCATGGCCGAGGCGCTGTTCGTGCAACTGGAGGACCGCAGGCGCACCCTGGCCCGCTACGAGCTGGCGCTGGAGGCGACCAGGCGGCCCGAACTCCGCAAGATCTACGACGAGGCCGGGCGCCGCTTCCGCGACCCGGCCGTGGTCATGCTGGCGACCCTGGGGTCATCGGATCCGGTACGTCACGCGCGCCAGCTTGTTGCCTTCGGCGAAGGGATCATGTTCGACGCCATCGTGGGGGCGGGCGCCGTGCCCACCCTCGACGAGATCCACGACGCCCTGCGCGATCTCCTCGCCGGGATGTTGCGCTAGATCGTGACCTCTCCGTGCCTCCCGGACAGCACGGCGGTCAAATGGGGGCGTGGGGAGGGCACGACGTCGGTGAAGACGCCGACGGCCGCCAGGTCCTTGGTGAGGGCGCCCGGGTCGGGGTGGCCGATCGTCAGGGACACCAGGCCGGCGGCCGGCAGGCCGCTCTCGGCCGGGTGCCGGGTGGCGCCCCAGTCGATGAGGAACGGCACCAGGCCCTGCGGCCGCGTGAGCCGCCAGCTCAGGAGGTCACCGGCCGGGGTGTGCCGCGACATGTCCCGCGCGTCGCCGGGGTCGTAGCCCTGGGCGCGGGCCCGCGCGACGGCCGCG
Organism: Nonomuraea solani; assembly: GCF_900108335.1. Classification (GTDB taxonomy): domain Bacteria; phylum Actinomycetota; class Actinomycetes; order Streptosporangiales; family Streptosporangiaceae; genus Nonomuraea; species Nonomuraea solani. Next base: position 89,352 of record NZ_FNVT01000008.1, on the reverse strand, counting down.
TCGATGTCCTCGACCGCCACGGCCCAGCTCACCAGCGCCGCGCCCGTCAGCTCGTCGATCCCGAACGGCCGGGGATCGGGCGGCGGGTCCTGCTCGGGGTCCGGGCCGATGATCTCCAGGTAGCTCCTGCCGCCGAGCCCGATCAGGTGGTTGCGGGTGCCGAAGCCCGGGTGCCGGCCGCCTGGCGCGGCTCGTACGCCGAGCGAACCTTCGAGGTCCGCCACGGTCGCCGGCAGGTCCGGGGTCGCGTACACGAGATGGTCCAGGCTCATCACGGTGCCATTGTGCCCCGCCGGCTCAGCAGACCTCGCGGTAGAGGAGCTCCGGCAGGTGCCTGGCCCACTCCATGGGGGAGAGGCCGCCGTAGCGGGAGCAGACGTGCGCGGCGTGGTCTCTGGGGGCGGGCTCGCCGCGCAGGTCGAGGGTGAGTACGACGCCCCGGCCGGTCAGCACGCGCAACCGGTGCCCGTCCGGTGTGAAGACGGCCTGCGCCGGGCGGTCCGCCCCGGCCGCCGCCACCGGCCGGTCCACGATCAGGTCACCACCCCCGAGAGGCGGGCTCGGGCCGTCGGCGGGGTTTGGGACGTCGGCAGGGCTTGGGGCGTCGGCGGGGCTTGGGACGTCGGCGGGGCTTGGGGCGTCGGCGAGGCGCCAGACCCGTACGCGGTCGCTGTCCGTGCTGGCCAGCAGCCGCCCGTCCGGGCTGAAGCGCAGGTGCCCCGGCGAGGGCCGCAGCCGGTCGTCACCGGCGGGCACCCCGTCTAGGCCGTAGATCTGGATGCCGCCCTCCTCCGCGATCGCCACCTGGTCTCCACCGGGCGCGAACGTCGTGTACTCCCACGGCATCCGGTCCAGCCACGGCGCGGGCGACGTCCGGCCCGGCCGCCTGATCTCCGACCGCTTCCCCTCGAACACCAGCGCCACCCGATCCCCGGGCCCGACCACCACGTACTCGCCCACGTACGCCGCCCGCCGCGCTTTCAGGTCCCACGCCCACCGCTCGCCCGTCTGCCGGGCCGCCGCGAACAGCAGCCCGCCGCTCGGGCTGAACCAGGCCGACTGTTCCCCCGACGCCCCCAGCCCCCGCCCGAACGGCGGCCCGAGGGTTCTGGATGACAGGTCGAACAGGTACGAGCGGTCCACCCCGACCAGGGCCAGCGTGCGGCCGTCCGGCGACCAGGCCAGCGCCCGCACGCTCTGCACCGGCCCCGGCAGGGTGGCGATCGGGCGGCCGGACTCGAGGTCGTACAGCCGCAGCGTGCCCTCGTCCAGCGCCGCCAGCGTGGCCCCGTCGCCGGTGACGGCGTGCAGCGAGCGCGGCCCCGCGTACGGGTCGGCGAACACGTCCATGGCCGCGTCCGGGGCCGTCAGCGCCTTGCGGGCCTCGGGAATCGGCGCCAGCCGGTAGGCGGCCAGGCTCAGCTTGCGGGCCGTCACCGGGTCGGCCAGCCGCAGCGACTCGGCCCTGGACGCCGCCACCCGCGCCATCGCCTCGTCGAACCGCACCTCGGCGGCATCGCGCTGCCAGAGCGCGACCAGCGCCGCCACCAGCGCGACCGACAGCAGGCCCGCCAGCAGCCCCGCCGTGGCGGTCCGCCGCCTGCGCGCCCGCCGGCGTACCCGTCCGATGCCGGCGTCGAGAAAGGTCTGCTCGCCCGCGCTCAGCGTCACCCGCCGCCGCGCGCCCGCCGCCCACGCCAGCGCCCGGTCCAGCGGCTCGCCCTCGAAGAGCTGCGCCTCCCGCCGCCCGCCCGCCTCCCACTGCCGGGCCGCCCCCGCCAGCTCCCGGTGCACGGGCAGTCCGTCGCGCTCGCCGTCGAGCCACTCGTGCAGCCGCGGCCAGGCCCGGAGCAGGGCCGCGTGCGCGATGGACAGCCCGTCCCGCTCGCTGACCAGCCCCGCCTTCCCGTACGCCGCCAGCACCCGCTCGATCGCGGCCACCTCTTCGGCGCCGCGCCCGGCGACCAGCTCGTCCGGGGCGGCGCGGATCACGGTGTCGGTGCCGTCGGCGTCGAGCCCCACCAGCCGCAGGAACACGTCCGGCACCAGCTCCTGCTCCGCCGGGCTGAGCGCCAGATAGACGGCCTCGGCGCGGGCTCCCAGCGGCGGGTCGTCGATGGGCTCGGGAGGCAGCAGGCGGCCCTGCTGGGACTGGGGCGCGTCGAGCAGGGACATGAGGAGCTGGCGGGCGCTCGGGCGGCGTTCGGGGTCGCGGTCGAGCGCGGCGGCCACCAGCCCGCGTAAGGGGCGGTCGAGGCGCTCGCCGCCGCCTAATCGGTCGTCGGGGCCGTACGCGGCGAAGATCAGCAGCCGCCCCCACGCGAGCAGGTCCGCGGGCGGCCCGCCGAGATCGCCCGCCAGCCCCAGCCCGACGAGCCGGGGCCCCTCGGCCCCCAGGACGACCTTGTCCGGCGTGAGCGCCCCGTGCGTCGCGCCCGCCTCGTGCACGGCCGCCAGCGCGGTGGCCGTCGCGGCGGCCAGCCGGTAGAGGTCGTCGCCCGTGTACGGGCCGTGCCGGTCGACGACCTGGCGCAGGGTGGGGCCCTCGATGTACTCGCTGACCAGGTAGGGAGGCTCCCCCCACAGGCACGCCTCGGTCAGCCCGGCGACCGACAGGGAGCGCACGTGCCCGGCGGCCTCGGCGCAGGCGGCGAACCTGGCCCTGGCCTCGTCGTCCGGCAGGTCGGGCAGGCCCAGCGCATGGCGCGCGCCCGACTCGTCGTACGCCTCGCGGACGATGACCTGCCCGCCGGTGTCGAGCCGGGCACCGAGCCAATAGCCTCCCAGGCGATCAGTCATGCCGGATGAGACGCCGCCCTTCTACGGGTGGTTCACGCCAGGCGGGCCCTGTGCCGCGGCCACTCCTCTTCGAGGATGCCGAAATAGACGGTGTCGCGCCAGGTGCCGTCGGGCCTCTTGCGGTGGCGGCGCAGGGTGCCCTCGTGCACGCCGCCGATGCGCTTGATGGCGTTCTGCGACCGGAGGTTGAGCACGTCGGTCTTGAGCAGCACGCGGTTGTAGCCGACGGTGAAGGCGTGGCCGACGAGCAGCAGCTTGCAGTTCGTGTTCACCGCCGTGCGCCAGTGGGCGCGGCCGTACCAGGTCCAGCCGATCTCGATGCTCTCGTCGAACCCGGGCACGTCGGCGTACGTGGTCCAGCCGACGGCCCGGCCGCCCTCCTTCGGCACCACGGCGAACGGCACGTGCTTGTCGTCGTCGATCAGGCCGCGGGCGATCTTGCCCAGCTCCGCCTCGCTGCGCGGCGCGGCGACCGGCATCCACCGCCAGACCTCCTCGTCCCCGCCGCCGGCGGCGAACAGGTCGGGCACGTGGTCCATGGAGAGGGGCTCAAGCCGTACGACGTCGTTCTCGAGCACCACGGGAGCGGGAAGTTGCGCGGTCATGACGGCAACTTTAGGGCGTGCAAGAAGTCCTGATTATGGCCACCTGACCCTTTTTGCGGGGAACCACCTGTCGACACTCATACCGGCCGGTCGGTAGGCTCACGGCATGGACTTCGCCTTCGACACCGTCACCGAGGACCTGCGCGAGCGACTGCTCCGCTTCATGGACGAATGCGTCTATCCCGCCGAGCCCGCCTTCGAAGAGCAGGCGGCCACCAGCGGCTGGAGCCCGCCGCCGCTGCTGGACGACCTGAAGGACGAGGCCAGGAAGCGCGGCCTGTGGAATCTGTTCCTGCCCGGCGAGCACGGCGCCGGGCTGACCAACCTGCGGTACGCGCCGCTCGCGGAGATCATGGGCCGCAGCCCGTCCCTCGCCCCCACGGCCACCAACTGCGCCGCGCCCGACACCGGCAACATGGAAGTGCTGTCCATGTTCGGCAGTGAGTGGCAGCGCAAGGAGTGGCTGACCCCGCTGCTCGACGGCGAGATCCGTTCGGCGTTCGCGATGACCGAGCCCGACGTGGCCTCCTCCGACGCCACGAACATCGCCACCTCCATCGTCCGCGACGGCGGCGAATACGTGATCAACGGCCGCAAATGGTTCATCTCCGGCGCGATGAACCCCAACTGCAAGATCTTCATCGTCATGGGCAAGACGAACCCCGACGCGCCCAAGCACCGCCAGCAGAGCATGATCCTGGTGCCCCGCGACACCCCCGGGCTGCACATCAAGCGCGGCATGCACGTGTTCGGCTACACCGACGCCGACCACGGCGGCCACGCCGAGATCGTCTTCGAGGACGTGCGCGTGCCGGCGGACAACCTCATCGGCGAGGAGGGCGGCGGCTTCGCCATCGCCCAGGCCCGCCTCGGCCCCGGCCGCATCCACCACTGCATGCGCCTGATCGGCATGGCCGAGCGCGCCGTCGAGATGATGTGCCGGCGGGCCCTGTCCAGGACCACCTTCGGCAAGCCCGTGGCCCAGCAGGGCGTGGTTCAAGACTGGATCGCCGAGTCCCGCATCAAGATCGAGCAGGCCCGCCTGCTCGTCCTCAAGACCGCCTGGCTCATGGACACGGCGGGCAACCAGGGCGCCCACACCGAGATCCAGGCCATCAAGATCTCCACCCCGATCACGGTGGAGTGGATCCTCGACAAGGCCGTCCAGGTGCACGGCGCGGGCGGCGTCTCCCAGGACTTCCCGCTGGCCGCCCTCTGGGCGGGAGCCCGCTCCCTGCGCCTGGCGGACGGGCCCGACGAGGTCCACAAGCGGTCATTGGCCTATCGCGAGCTGAAGAGGTGGATGTGAACGAGGCGGAGATCAAGGAGCGGCTGGCGGCGTTCCTCGGGGAGCACGACCCTGACGGGGATCGGCTGGAGTTCCTGCGGGCCAGGTTCGACGCCGGGCTGGCCTGGGTGTGGTTTCCCGAGGGGCTCGGTGGCCTGGGGGCGCACCGGGAGCTGCAGCAGGTCGTCGAGCGCGAGCTGGTGAACACGCCGCAGATCAGCGCCGGGCTCCAGGGCATCGGGCTGGGGATGGCGGCGCCGACGATCCTGGCGTTCGGGACCGAGGAGCAGCGGCGCCGGTTCCTGCGGCCGCTGTGGACCGGGGAGGAGATCTGGTGCCAGCTCTTCAGCGAGCCCGGCGCGGGGTCCGACCTGGCCACGCTGGGGACGCGGGCGGTCAGGGACGGTGACGAGTGGGTGGTGGACGGCCAGAAGGTGTGGACGTCCGGGGCCCATCACTCCCGGTGGGCGATCCTGGTCACCCGTACCGATCCGGACGTGCCGAAGCACCGCGGGATGACGTACTTCATCTGCGACATGCACGCCCCCGGCGTCGAGGTGCGGCCGCTGCGGCAGATCACCGGTGAGGCCGAGTTCAACGAGGTGTTCCTGACCGGCGTGCGGCTCTCCGACGACCTGCGGCTGGGCGAGGTCGGCGACGGCTGGCGGGTCGCGCAGACCACGCTGATGAACGAGCGGGTCGCGATCGGCGGCGCGCCCACGCGGCGCGGGGGCGGCATGGTGGCCTCCGTGCTCGACGCCTGGCGCGAGCGGCCGGAGCTGCGCACGCACGAGCTGCACCAGCGGCTGCTGTCGTTGTGGGTGGAGGCCGAGGTGACCCGGCTGTCGGGGGCGCGGCTGCGCGAGCAGCTCGCCGCGGGCCATCCGGGGCCCGAGGGGTCGGGGATGAAGCTGTCGTTCGCCCGGCTCAACCAGGCGTTGTCGGGGTTCGACGTGGAGTTCAGGCGCGAGCTGGGCTACGGCGACTGGACGTTCCGCCGCTCCGAGGACGTCGACTTCTACGGCCGTGACCCCGGTTACCGCTATCTGCGGGCCAAGGGCAACTCGATCGAGGGCGGCACGTCCGAGATCCTGCGCAACATCATCTCCGAGCGGGTGCTCGGCCTGCCGTCGGAACCCCGCGTCGACAAGGACGTGCCCTGGAAGGACCTGCCGCGATGACGCTGCTGTACTCGGAGGTCGAGGAAGAGCTCAGGTCCGCCGTGCGCGGGCTGCTCGCCGATCGGTGCCCGCCCGCCGCGGTGCTCAAGCGGATCGAGTCCGACCCGTACGACCTGGACCTGTGGAAGACGCTGGCGGGCGAGATCGGGGTGGCCGGGCTGCTCGTTCCCGAGGATCTGGGCGGCGCCGGCGCTTCGGCGAGCGAGGTGGCCGTGGTGCTGGAGGAGCTGGGCCGGGCGGTGGCGCCGGTGCCGTTCTTCACCAGCTCGGTGCTGGCCACGCAGGCGCTGCTGCCCACCCGTGATCCGCTGCTCCGTGAGCTGGCCGAGGGCCGGATCACGGCCGCGCTGGTGGTGTCGTTCGCGGCGTCGCCGTACCGGCCGGAGCGGGGTGCGGAGGTGCGGCTGGAGGGTGACCGGCTGACCGGCACCGTCACCGGGGTGGCCGGGGCCGAGGTGGCCGACGTGCTGCTGGTGCCGGTGGACGGCGACCTGTACGCGGTCGAGGGCGCCTCTGTGGCGGTCGTCTCCTCGCTCGATCTGACCAGGCCGGTCGCCACCGTCACGTTCGATCGGGCGCCGGCCCGGCGGGTGGGGGCGTGCGACCTGGCCGGGGTGCTGCGGTTCGGGGCCGGGCTGCTGGCCTCCGAGCAGCTCGGGGTGGCCGAGTGGTGCCTGGAGACGACGCTGGCCTACGTCAAGGAGCGTCACCAGTTCGCCCGGCCGATCGGGTCGTTCCAGGCGATCAAGCACCGGCTGGCGGATCTGTGGCTGGACGTGGTGCGGGCCAGGGCGGCGGCCCGTGGCGCCGCGGCCGACACTTCCGACATTTCGGTGGCGGTCGCCCAGTCGTGGAACGCCGGGGTCGCTGTTCACGTGGCCGAAGAAGCCCTGCAGTTGCACGGCGGGATCGGGATGACGTGGGAGCACCCCGTACATCTCTATCTCAAGCGCGCCAAGGCCACCGAGATCGCGCTGGGCACGCCCGGCGACCACCGCGAGGCGCTGGCCTCACTCGTCGGTGTCCCCGGCCCCGAGTGAGCTGAGCAGCAGGTCGGCGAAGTGCCTGCCCACCTGGGCGCCGGTCAGCGGCCCCGCCGCGTGGAACCACGTGCCCAGGTGGTGCACCGAGCCGAAGAAGAAGTCGACGACCAGCTCCGCCGGGACGCGGTCGTCGAAGATGCCGGCCCGCTGTCCCTCGGCCACGAGGGCGCGGAAGCGTTCGTGGTAGCGGCGGCGCTCGGCGCGCACGGTCTTCTGCGTCTCGGAGGCGAGCAGGTGGATCGACCTGAAGAAGATCTTCGAGTCGTCGAGGTTCGCGGTCGTCGTCTCCACGACGTCGGCCGCGGCCTTGTGCAGGCGCTGCCGCAGCGTGCCGGGCCCGTCGGCGATCTGGGTCAGCCGGTCCATCTGCATGCGCAGGACGCGGGCGTAGATCTCGTGGAGCAGGTCATCCTTGGAGTCGAAATAGTGGTACATGGCGCCTTTTGTGACGCCGGCCGCCAATACGATCTCCTGGACCGACGTGCTCTCGAAGCCGCGCTCGGCGAACAGCCGGGTGGCCTCGGCCAGCAACCGCTGCCTGACCGGTTCCTCTTTCACATGATCCCCCTTGGTCACGTGCCTTAGCATACCGACTGGTCGGTTGACCGTCTTGCCGGTGCCAAACTCCTCACCTTAGGCTTGCCTTGGTTAAGGGGCGGGTATCTCTTGACCGGCGAGGGATCTTCGGCGTGGCAGATCCTGTGAAACACCTACTCATTCGGGGAGTTTGCCGTGCCCGGTGGCTCTATCTACGTGCAGCAGAACGAGAAGTACACAGGGTCATCCCCGCAGTGGTGGTATGAGAAGTTCTGGCGCGAGGACGCTCCCAACCGGCGCAAGCACCGGTACGTCAAGGCCGGCGTGGGATTCGTCATCGGCGTCGCGATTGCCCTGCGGTTCGACCTCACCGGCGCCTCTCCGCTATTCGGCCTGCTGCTGGGCGGGATCGTGGCCGGAGCCGACTGGGGCTTCTACTGGTACTCGTTCCACCGGACGGCCGTGTGGCGTGGTGCCCGGCGGGGTGAGGTGATCACCGGCAGGACGCTGCGCCGGTCGCTCAACCGGCTCGGCTACCACGTCCTCGACGGCCGTGCGATCCGCGGCCAGGCGTCGATCGACCACCTCGTGATCGGGCCGGGCGGCCTGTGGATCATCGACAACGAGTCGTGGAGCCCGGACATCGAGATCGCCTGCTACGCGGGGCGGCTGTTCTTCGGCGAGAAATACGGCAGCAAGGTCGCCAAGCCGCTGGTGGAGACGGCCGAGGCGTTCGCCGAGCTGCTGACCCGCGAGACCGGGGTCCCGGTGACGATCCGGCCCATGATCGCGGTGCACTGCGGCATCCTGCCCAAGAACGGCGTCGTGATGGGCGAGGGGCTCACGCTGCTCAAGCCGCGGCTGACGGCCAGGCTGATCAAGGCGGCCGACGTCGACGTGCTCGACGCCGCGCAGATCGAGCTGCTGTCCCGCACCGCGGCCCGCGAGCTGCAGCGCGTTTAGGCGATGCTCTCGATGAACGCCGTGAGCTGGGTGACGTTGCGGCACTCGTACATCGGGACGATCGTGCCGTAGTCGCTCGCGATGGAGTCGCCCGTGTCCCACTGCTGCTTCGGCTCAGGGTTGAGCCAGTAGGCGTGGCGGGACCGGGCGGCGAGTGATTTCAGCACGTCCAGGGCGGGCGGCTGGTAGTTGGAGCGGGCGTCGCCCAGGATGAGCAGGGACGTCTTGGGGCCGATGGCGTCGGCGTACCGCTCGGCGAAGCGTTCCAGGGAGTGCCCGTAGTTGGTACGGCCGAAGCGCACCATGTCGGCCTCGTTCGCCAGCCTGGTCATCGCCTCGACGACGTCGGCGCCCGGCTGGAAGAACCGGGTGATCTCGTCCACCGTGTCGACGAACCCGAACGCCCTGACCTTGGTGAACTGCTCGCGCAGCGCGTACGTGAGCAGCAGCGTGAAGTGCGCGAACGACGAGACCGAGTCGCTGGTGTCACAGAGGATCACCAGCTCGGGCTTGTGCGGCCGGGGCGGCTTGAAGTGGGTCGTCAGCGGCACGCCGCCGCTCTGCAGCGAGGCCCGCATGGTCCTGCGGAAGTCGAGCCGGCCCCGCCTGCCCTTCCTGTGCTTGATGGTCAGCCGGGCGGCCAGCCGCCTGGCCAGCGGATAGACCTCCCTGCGCAGCCTGGCCAGGTCGGCCTTCGTGACGCGCAGGAAGTCGATCTGGTCGATCGGCGGCCGCACGGCCGAGCGGGCGATGCGCTCGATCCCCGAGTCCTCGGCGATGCGGCGGCGCACGTCGGTGGCCACGGCCTCCTCGAAGCGCCGCAGGTTGGAGTTGACCCGCTGGCGTACGGTCTTCTCCGCCAGCCCGCCGCGCTCCCGGCCTTGCAGGACATCGCGCAGGATGCCGGCCATCAGCGTCTCGGGCGACAGGGCGCGCATGACGCTGTAGGAGAACCAGTTCTGGCGGCCGGGCGCGGCCTGCTGCCGGCCGAACCGCTCCACCATGGCCTCGGCGAACTCGCGCAGCTCCTGGTCGGTCGAACCGGTCAGCAGCCCCGCCAGGTGCTCGCGCAGCTCCTTGACCTCGGCCGTCGCCGGCTCCGGCCGGTCGTGCGCGCGCAGCCCGCTGGTGGACGCCGGGAACCACAGGTCGAACAACACGTCGAACCCCGGCCGGTAGGCCGGCTTCTTGACCAGCGTGGCCGCGTACGCCGCCCGCAGCGACTCCCGGTCGCCCAGCTCGATCACCCGCAGGGCGTGCGCGGCGTCCAGCCCCTCGGCCACCGAGACCGGCACCCCGGCGGCGCGCAGCGCGTGCACGAAGCCGACGTGCCGGTCGACCAGCGAGCCCCGCTCAGGCATCGGACAGCCCCAGCTCCTTGATCGCCCGCGCCTGGTCGGAGGCGTGCTTGAGCACCACGCCGAGCGTGCCCGCCACGGTGGCCTCGTCGAGCTCGTCGCGGCCGAGCGCCAGCAGCGTGTTCGCCCAGTCCACGGTCTCGGCCACGGACGGCGCCTTCTTCAGCTCCAGCGCCCGCATCGTGGCCACGGTCCTGGCCAGTTGCTCGGCCAGGTCGGCCCGGATGGAGGGCACCTGGGCCAGCACGATGTCGCGCTCGCGCTCCGGGGTCGGGTATTCGATGTGCAGGTAGAGGCAGCGCCGCTTGAGCGCCTCGGACAGCTCGCGGGTGGCGTTGGAGGTGAGCACCACGAACGGCCTGCGCGTCGCGGCGATGGTGCCCAGCTCGGGGATCGTGATCTGGAAGTCGGACAGCAGCTCCAGCAGCAGCCCCTCGACCTCCACGTCGGCCTTGTCGGTCTCGTCGATGAGCAGCACGGTCGGCTCCGCGGACCTGATGGCCTTGAGCAGGGGCCGCTCCAGCAGGAACTCCTCGCTGAAGATGTCGTCGTCGGCGCTGGTGGCCTGGATGCGCAGGAGCTGCTTCTTGTAGTTCCACTCGTACAGGGCCCGGGCCTCGTCGAGCCCCTCGTAGCACTGGAGCCTGACCAGCCCGGCCCCGGTCGTCTGGGCCACCGCCTTGGCGAGCTGTGTCTTGCCGACCCCCGCGGGGCCTTCGACGAGCAGCGGCTTGCCCAGCGCCGCGGCCAGGAACACCGAGGTGGAGATGGCGTCGTCGGAGAGGTAGTCCACGGCGGCGAGCCGCTCCGTCACTTCGGCGGGCGAGTCGAACATCGATGCTCCCTGTCTGCAGGCCGAACTTTATTCTAGCCGGTTGCGTCCGGCGGATTCCGATTCGACCAGGATGACGATCGCCGGTATATTTCTTCGTGCCAGCACCGCTAGCTCAGTTGGTTAGAGCAGCTGACTCTTAATCAGCGGGTCCGGGGTTCGAGTCCCTGGCGGTGCACCGCACAGAAACCCCAGCTCAGCGCGCTGAACTGGGGTTTCTCGGTTTTCGAGTGACTCCGGCCGCCTTGAGGTGCCCCCGTGGTTGCTCGCTGGATGCTCTTCGGCACGGTTCCGGCGCGTGGCGGGGCGTTCCGCGAACGCGTTCGTCAGGTCAGACCCGTAAGACGATCAAGAGAACGCCAATCCGGAAGGTGCAGCGGGCATGCCGGGTCGGGGAGGGCTCTTGTTCCGGCAAAGAGTTGATCAAGCCGTCTGAGGCGCATATCCCGCCGCTTCGCAGCGGAATTGTGCTGACCTCCTCTGCGGAACATTGCACCTGCCGATAATTGTGTCCGCCCAGCTCACGGCTATGTTGGTCTTGCATGGCGTGCGCGAGCTCCGGCCTTCAGCAGGGGAGACGCATGCGGATTGATGATCGACCGTGCTGTTTCGCCTGGCCTGTCTCGCCGTCACGAACGCCTTTGCCGCGCTGCGGTTACCGCCGATGGGCGATCGGGACTAGGACGTGGAGATACGCGCCCTGCGCCATCGGATCACCGTGCTTGAAGGGCAACTCGGTGCCGATGCCAGGATGAGATTCGCGCCAGAGGGCCGGGTCTTCCTCGCCGTGCTGCTGACATCGCTGCCGCGTGCGGTCCTGCGCCGGGTGCGGCTGCTCGTCCGGCCGGATACCGTCTTGCGCCGGCACCGCGATCTGTTGAAACGGTGTCACGCCCGTAGCCGCCGGCCGAAGCGTCGTGGGCGCCCGCCCACGGTCTGCTCCATCCGGGTCCGGAGGACTGCGCGAGTTTCGCGATCCGGCCGCCGATGAGGAGGAATGAGGTCCATGGGTGAGCCGCGCGAGGGCCTTGGAACGACGGCCGATCAGGCGGCTGCGGGCTGGGCGATCGCCCGGACGTGCCGGTGGCGCGGTGCCCGTCCGGGCGATGTCAGCAGGCGCTACTGAGGTGGGAGGAAGGGTGAGCCGAACACCGAGTCGGCGATCTGGCTGCAGACCGGGTACCAGTTCCAGTCGCAGTTGATGTTCACTGAGACCAGGCGTCGGGCGTCAGGAGTACCCATGGTGAAACTGGCGGTGCCCAGCTCCACACCGGCCACGATGTGGAGCGTGCGGCCGTCGGCCAGCGCCCATTGACTCACGCCGGTGCCGTAGCGGGTGTTGGGCAGCCAATCCCTGGTGGGGACCGTGCTCCACATCGTGCGATGCTGCGCCGGCGGCAACAGCGAGCCGGTGATCATCGCCTTGGCGAACCGGAGCATGTCGCTGGTGGTCGAAACGACGCCGCCCGCGGCCCACCCCCAGATGGTCCTGTCGGTGACGTCGACCGGATCGGAGTCGGGGCCTTCCATCAGCGACTCGTAGTTGTCGGGCGTGAGACTTGCAGGGTCCACGCCGTCCTTGATGAACTGCCTGGTGTAGACCCTGGCGTGCGGTCCCCGGAACTGCCGCTCGTCGAGGGCCCGCGCATAGGTGCCGGTCAGTCCGAGCGGCTGGACGACTGTCCGGTCGACCTCATCCTCGTAGCTTCGCCCGGTCGCCTTCTCGATGATTGCCCCGGCGAGGTGGTAGCCGCCGTTGCTATAGGCGAAGTCCGAACCCGGCGCATACAACGGAGGAATGGCCATCTGGAGCTTCAGCAACTCCTCGACGGTCCAGACGTCATAGCGGTGTGCGGCGAACCCGGGCCGGGTGTGGTATTTGCGCGCGATCTCGACGTTCAGGCCGGTGATCCCCAGGCCGCTGGTGTGGGTCAGCAGCTGGCCGATGGTGATCTGACGGCCGTCGTTGCCGTTGCCGCGCACTACGCCGGGCAGCCACTGCTCCACGGTGTCGGTGAGGCTCAGCCTGCCCTCGGCCTCCAGCGTCAGCATCGCGGCGGCGGTGAATGCCTTGGCGCCGCTGCCGATGGTGAACTGCTCCCCGGGCTCGCGGCGGCGGCCGGCCTCAAGGTCGGACAGTCCGGCCGACCCGGTCCAGGCGCCATTCTCGTCCTGCATCGCGGTGACGATGCCGGGCGTGCCGTACTCGGCCACCGCGCTGTCGAGCACCTGCTGCACGTTCGTGATGATTGCCATCGCACTGCCTTTCGGGATGCTTCTTCGTTACGTCCTCCACGATGTTCGGTAGCTCTGACAGGCCTCTTATATCTCTCTTCCAACCGGCACCGGCTGGCTGTAAGGCGCTCTCAGCCCACCGGATAGCCTGTCGGGCATGCGGATTGAGGTGCTGGGGCCGGTTCTGGCGTATGCCGACGACGGCGCGCCGATCGACCTGGGCGGCACCAGGGTTCGCGCACTGCTGGCCAGGCTGGCACTGGCCGGGAACGAAGTGGTGTCGGTCGATTCGCTGCTCGACGGCCTGTGGGGGGACCACTCCTCCGGAGGCACCCTCAACGCGTTGCACGCGCTGGTGCACCGCCTGCGCAAGGCCCTGGCCGGGGCTGGGGTGGTGGAGACGGTGGCCGGCGGGTATCGCCTGCGCCTGCGCAGCGAGCAGGTCGACGCGGTCCGCTTCGAGGAACAGGCCAAGCGAGGCAGCCGCGAACTGGCGGCGGGCGCTGCGCAGCCGGCGGCCTCGCTGCTGGAGGAGGCGCTGGCGCTGTGGCGGGGGGAGGCGCTGGCCGACGTGCGCGACATTCCTTTTGCCGGTACGGCCGGCGCCCGCCTGGACGAACTGCGCATCGGGGCTCTCGAAGACCGCTTCGAGGCGGAGTTACGGCTTGGCCACCACGGCGAGATTCTGGCCGATGTGGAGGCGGCGTCCGCGGCCCATCCGCTCCGGGAACGACTGGCCGGGTTGCGCATGCGAGCCCTGCACGCGGCGGGCCGCCAGTCCGATGCGCTGGCCGTGTTCGACCAGGTCCGCGGGACTCTCGCCGAGGAGCTGGGCGTCGACCCCTCCGAAGAGTTGCGCAAGACGCATCTCGCCGTGCTGCGGGGTGAGCTGGAGATCCCCGAGGCGGAACAGGTCCGGCCGGAGGCGGTGCGAGGCCGTCTGCCGGCCCAGCTGACCCGCTTCATCGGCCGCGAGGACGAGTTGAGGTTGCTGGCCGGGTTGTTGGAGACCTCCCGGCTGGTCACCGTCGTGGGGCCCGGAGGAGTGGGCAAGACCCGGCTGGCCGTGGAGGCGGTGAGCCGGCATCGGGTCCATCAGCGCGGCCGGGTCTGGCTGGTTTCCCTGGCCGCGGTGGACACGGCCGACGGGCTGGTGGAGGCGGTGCTGGGCTCGCTCAGCGGCGCCGGAGCCCAGCCGGCCGGCACACCGCTGGAGCGGGTGGTCAACTTGCTCGCCGGTGGTGAGGGCGTGCTGGTGCTGGACAACTGCGAGCAGATCTCCGGAGCCGTCGCGGAGTTCGCCGGGCAGCTGCTGGAGCGCCAGCCGGACCTGACCATCCTGGCCACGAGCCGGGAACCGCTGGACGTCATGGGTGAGGCGCTGTGCCGTCTGGGACCCCTCGGTCTCCCCCCGACGGACGCGGATCGCGATCGTGTCTCCGCATCGGCCGCGGTGCGGCTGTTCCTGGACCGGGCGGGAGCCGTACGACCCGGCTTCGCACTGGACGCCTCGACCGCGCGGCCGGTTGTGGACATCGTGCGCCGGCTGGACGGGCTGCCGCTCGCCCTGGAACTGGCCGCGGCACGCCTGCGGACCATGAGCGCCGAACAGATCGCCCGGCGGCTGGATGACCGCTTCCGGCTGCTCAGCACCGGTAACCGGACCGCCCAGCCCCGCCAGCAGACGCTGCATGCGGTCATCGAATGGAGCTGGGATCTCCTCACCTCACAAGAGCGCACGCTGGCCCGCCGGATGTCGATATTTCCGGCGCGCACCGGTGTCGCCGTGATCGAGGCGGTCTGTGCGGATCCGGATGAGGGACTTCGCGCGGACGAGGTCGTCTACCTCCTGGACTCCCTGGTCGACAAGTCCATTGTGGAGTGGGCCGGCGACGGCTACTGGATGCTGGAAACCATCCGGGCCCATGCGGCGGACAAGCTCCGGCTCGCAGGCGAGGACGAAGCCGTCCTGCGCGGGCTCACCCGGTACTTCGCGGACCTGGCCGAGGAACACGAGCCGCTGCTGCGCTCGGACAAGCAGGCGGAGTCGCTGCGGCTGTTCCAGGCCGAGTACGACAACCTGATGTACGCCCTGCAAACGGTCATCAAAAGCGGCGACGCCTCGGGCTCCGCCCGGATTCTCGGGCCGCTGTACTGGTACTGGGTCATGCACCGCTACGACGCCCGCGCCGAGGCCTACGTCGCCAAGGTCGCCGAGTTCGGCGACGCGCTGCCCGCGGACGCCCGGGCCGCGTTCACCGCGATCCATCTGATCATCGGCTCGGGCGAGCCGCTCACCGAGCGGCTGGGCGCGCTCATCGACGACTGCGTGCGCACCGGCGCTCTGCGGCGTTACCCGATGCTGCTGACGATCGTGCTGGTGATGGCACCGCTGCTCGGGCTGGATGAGCTGGCCGAAAGGGAGATCGCCCGAGTACGCGGCGGCTCGGACCGCTGGGCGATCGCCTGCACCTTCATGATCGAAGCCATGTGGCATCGCGGACGGGGCGACCGGGAAAGCTCCACGACCGTGATGGCAACGGCGCTGCACGCGTTCGAGGAGGTCGGCGATCGCTGGTGGGCGGCCAAGGCGCTCTATGGCCTGGCACAGAACCACGCCATAGCCGGAGACCACGACCAGGCGATCACCGCCTACGAGCACAGCCTCGCGATCGCTATCGACCTCGGCTCGCAGGACGAGATCTCGAGTCGGCTCGGGCTCGCCACCGAACGCGTGCGTGCCGGCGATCTGACCGGCGCCAAGCGCGACATCGAGATCGCCGAACGAGCGGCCTGGCGGCGTGGTCAGCCGGCGCTGGAGATCGAGGCGCTCGGCATCCTGGCCGAGCTGTACCGCCGCTCCGGAGAGGTCGAACGCGCTGATCAAGAGCTCGATCGGATGGAGACGCTCACCCACAAGCTGCCCCTGGCGGCCGAGCACGCAGACAATCGGCTGCTCCTCGCTCGGGTGGCCAACCTTCTCACCGCCGGGAACGCCGTACGCGCCCGCGAACTACTGCCCCGCGCTGTCTACGCGGCGCAGGCGAACATGGATGCCCCCTTGGCTGCTCAACTCCTGGCCAGGCTACTGTTGCTGGAGGGCGATCCGGCAGGCGCGGCCACCGCGCTCGGCCTGAGTAAGGCCATCCGCGGCGCCTTCGACCACGGCGACACCGAGCTGCGCTCGCTTGCGGAGGCACTCGCGGAACGGCTCGGCCGTACCGACTACGAAACCGCCTACCAACGAGGGGCCGACCTGACACCGCACAAGGCCACCGACAGGCTGATAACAATGGCGGGCGCTTCACCTTGACCTGCTTCCAGTGAGATTCCAGTGGCGTCCGTCGGGGCGTGCGGACGACGTCACATGGAGTAGGAATGGAGTAGGAACTGTGCCGCAACGCGATCTGCACGCGAGAAATGTTCCCCTCGGGGCCGACCCCGGCAGGCCGCCTTTGCCCCGAAGGCTCCAAGGCCCGGCCGTCAGTCCTCACCGTCGGCGTCGTCGGCGCCCAGGACGCGGTAGACGCTGGCCAGGGAGGGGTTGCGGCCCTTGTTCTTGCCGGTGGGGATGACCAGCTTGGCCGCGATCTCCGGCACCGGAACCCCGCGTCCGCGCAGGCTGCGGGCGTAAGCGATCATGTCGTCGTCGAACACCCTCGGACGGCCGCCATGGCGGCGCGCCCGCGTCCTGCTCGACAAGCACGCCGGCCTCGACCTGCACCAGCTACGCCACAGCGCCGCCACCCACCTCGGCGAAGCCGAAGTCTCGCTGCAACTCATCATGGGCAAGACCCGGCACAAGAACCCCCGCACCGCCATGCGCTACGTCAAACCCGGCGCCGAGGCCATCGCCAAGGTCGCCGAGGTCCTAGCGCCCCGCCGCCGTACCCACTGACCCTCGTTGGAAGAGTCAGCTGACCGATCCGGAACCATCCTCGGCCAGATAGCTGTGGGTCTCCCCGGCCACTTATCGCCGGAGCTCACAGGCACGAGCCGGCCGTCGCCACGCCGGGAGGCACGCGGACGCGGCCGCGGCGCGGTGGCCGCCACCGGGGAGAGCGTCGGATTCGAGTGCTCGGTCATGGATCGATCCTGCGACGAGAGGCGGGGACGGCTCATCGGGCCACCGGCCCGACCTGCGCCCGCCCCTCGGCCGACCGCGATCTCGTACTTTCGGCCAGGCCCCGGGCCTTGGGCACCCGGCCTCCTCGTCCTACGCCAGAAGGACGATCTTGCCGCGGGCGTGCTCCCGCTCCAGGAGCCGGAGGGCGTCGGCGGTCTCGCTGAGCGGATACGTGCGTTCGATCACCGGTGTCACCTTGCCGTCGGCGACGAAGCCGGCGAGCGTCCACAGGTCCTCGGCGGTGCTCCGGGAGGTCAGGACGCGGAGCCGCTGCCGGACGAACGGCGTCTGCGCGACCGTGGCCAGCAGCCGGGGAATGGGCCCGAGCACCGGCCCACCCGCGCTGTTGGAGGCGATGTAGATGCCGCCGGGGGCGAGGAGCCGGCGCAGCGCCGAGATCGGGTGGTTGCCGACCATGTCGATCAGGACGTCGAAGCGGCGTGTATCCCGGGTGAAATCCTCGCGGGTGTAGTCGATCACGTGATCGGCGCCGAGCGAGCGCACCAGCTCGGCGTTGCGGGTGCTGCACACGCCGGTGACCTCGGCGCCGAGCGCCTT
The DNA here is from genome assembly GCF_900108335.1 of Nonomuraea solani. Classification (GTDB taxonomy): domain Bacteria; phylum Actinomycetota; class Actinomycetes; order Streptosporangiales; family Streptosporangiaceae; genus Nonomuraea; species Nonomuraea solani. The sequence continues at coordinate 71,827 of NZ_FNVT01000008.1, read as the reverse complement.
GGCGAGCTGCACGGTGAACGTGCCGACCCCGCCGGAGGCACCGTTGACCAGCACCGTCGTGCCGGGGCGCGCGGCGCCGAGCCGCAGCGCCTGCAAGGCTGTGATCCCGGCCACGGGTAAGGTGGCCGCCTGCTCGAACGTCACCTGCTCCGGCTTCCTGGCCAGGCGTTTCGCCGGGATCGCGACGTATTCGGCGAAGCCGCGCTGGGCCGCCTCGCCGAAGACCTCGTCGCCGACCTGGAGTTCCTTGACGTCCGGGCCGATCTCCGCCACCGTGCCCGCGACGGCGCGTCCCAGGACGGTCGCCTTCGGCCGCCGCACCCCGAACGCCAGGCGCAGCAGGAGCGGCGTGCCGCGCAGGGTGAGCAGGTCGGCGTGGTTGAGCGCGGCGGCGCGCACCCCGACCAGCACCTCACCCGCGGCCGGGGCGGGACGGTCGACGTCGGCGTGACGCACGACGTCGGGCGAGCCGTACTCCTGATAGACGATTGCTTTCATGCCGGTCTCCTGATTCGTGTGGGTTCAGCGACGCGTGGCTCGGGCGATGCCGTCGATGACGGCGAAGACGATCGTGAGGGCGGGCACGACGATGAGCGCGGTGTTGATCCAGGTGGTCGCGCTCTGCGGCCAGGCGGCGGCCTGGGTGAAGCCGGGGTTGAGCACCCGGTCACCGGCGGCGAGCCAGAGCAGCGCGATCGGGCAGGCGATCTCGACCAGTGTCCCGGCCACGGCGAGCGGAACGCTCCACCGGGCGTAGTGCTTGGCGTAGGCGACGGCGAGGTTCAGGGTCACCAGGGCGATGAACGCGTACACGAAGCCGGTCTGCCACAGCCACGGCGCGAACACGCCGATGGGGGCGCCGTGCGCGTCGGTCTCGGTGCTGATCACCGGGGAGAGCAGGATGAGGGTGGTGAACAGCACCATCGCCACGGTGTAGATGATCAGCTCGCCGTAGCGGGCGCGGTGGGTGGGCGGCTCGGGGAGCGCGTCGGGCGTCCAGCGCCTGGCGGGCGTGCGGCGTCCCGCGGCGCCTCCGGTCACGCGTCCGGTGACGCGTTCGATGGTCGCGAACAGCAGCGTGGTCCAGCAGACCAGGTGCGCGGCGGTGGTGAGCGCCGCACCGAGGGTGTCGCCGATCAGGTCGAGCGCGCCCGCCCCGCGCAGTCCCTGCACGAGCCCCACCGCCACGGCCACGGCGGGCACGATGGTCACGAGCAGGGCGGTCAGTAATCGCGTGTAGTCGAGGTAGAGCGCGGGGCCTATGAGCTGGAGCGGACGGTCCGCGTAACCGGCCGCCAGCCGCGCCGGGTCGCCGAGCTCGGTGAGCACCGCGAACTCGGCCTCGGCCCGGTCGGCGCCGGCCTCCACCCGGTCGTCGACGGCGTCGGCGATGGAGGCCCGCAGCTCGCGTTCGATGTCGATGTCGGGCCGCTGGTCCTCGGGCCGCTGGTCCTCGGATCGCCGGCTCCCGCTTCGCCGGCTTCCGGGCAGGTGGCGCAGGACCGCCGCGACATAGCGGTCGGTGAGCGTGTTGGTGGTGGCAGTAGTGGTCATGACGCGCCTTTCAGGGAGCGGAGTACGGTGTCGAGCTCGTCCCAGTCGCGACTGAGCTCGGCGGCGAGCGCGGCGCCCCTGTCGCTGGTGCGGTAGAACTTGCGCGGCCGGGATTCCTCGGTGTTCCAGTCGCTGGTCACCAGACCCTGCTTCTCCAGGCGGCGCAGGAGGGGGTAGAGGGTGTTGGCGTCGACGGCGAGGCCCGCCCGGGTGAGGCGGTCGAGCAGCGCGTAGCCGTAGTCGGGGCGGTCGAGCATGAGCAGGCAGGCCAGGACGACGGTGCCCCGCCGCAGCTCCTGGAGATGGGTGGCAAGCAGCTCATCGTCATCGTGCACATGTCACACGATACTGTGCGGCACACACTATTGCAACGAGCACGGCATAAAGCTGAACCATTCAGGGTGGCGCGACAGCGCTCAAAGGGCTCGACAGAGGCTCGACAGGGCCCCGTCACCGCAAGCCACGTAGCCCACAAACACGGCTTGGAGTTCGGCGCGGACCTGGCTGACCGGCTTCGACGGCACCCGTGCCCGCGCTGCGGCGTTGAAGCCGGTTCGCCCTGCCGAGCACGGTCGGGGGCGGTCGGGGGCAGCTATCACACCGGCCGGTTCACCAAAGCGCCGCGGCTGACCAAGCACCTGCGGATACTCACCCCCACCGACCGGGGACCCGGCCGGCCCTGGCGGCCCGGGTACCCCGCCGCCGGCCCCGGTCGACCCCGAAGCCCGGACCGCCGACATTCGCATCGGCTACGCCCGCTGCTCCTCCCTCACCCAGGAGTTGCAGTCCCAGCTCGACGCGCTGGCCGCGCACGGCATCGGCCGCGACAAGATCTTCGCCGAGAAGGCCTCGAGTCCCTGGCGGTGCACACGCAGACTCAGGGCACCTCCCTCGTGGGAGGTGCCCTGAGTCGTTCATCGGGGTCCGATTCCTTCCAGGGTGAAGTTCCTGTTCCAGTCCCGCACCCATCTGGGGCCGAAGCCGTCGGTGGTGTTCAGGGACGTGGTCCGCTCGTCGAACCGGCCCGTGGCGGGGTCGAAGGCGAAGTCGGCGGCCGTGGGCCGTTTGACGTTGTGGGAGTCGAAGTCCGGGTTGAAGGTCTTGACGCTCAGGCCGCCGGCGTCGTCGGTGTAGGCGAAGTCGCCCGCGGCGATGCTCACCGAGCGGGTCAGGACATTGTGTGACGGGACGTACAGGGAGTTCGGGTTCGCCCAGACGTACTCGTCGGTGCAGTCCGTGGTGCCGACCGCGGTGCAGACCCGGCCCTGGGAGTCGGTGGGGACGTACCAGTCGCGGATGTTCGGATACTGCCTGGCGTAGCGGCCGTACCACTTCGCGATGTTCGCGCGGGTGTTGGTGAAACCGGTGCCGTCGCCGGCCTTCAGCATGTCGTTGAAGCGCTCGACCACCACCTTCGCGTTCGCCACCGGCAGGCGCTTGCCGCCCTCGTGGTAGAGCTTGTCGTGGCCGATGTACTTCACGTTCAGGAACACGTTGTCCGACGCCACGTTGCTGTGACCCGACTGGTAGAACAGGCCGTGCTGGGCGTTGTCGAAGACGTTGTGGTGCACGACCATGCCGGACATTCCATCGTCCATGTAGATGGCCTGGTTGCCGTCGGCGCCGACGTCCTTGAACAGGTTGTGGGCCACCACGTTGTTCAGGAACGTGTAGTCCCGGCCCGCGTAGATCACGCCCTGGTCGGAGGCGTCCGTCACGAGGTTCTCGAACCTGTTGTGGGTGATCTCCATGTCGTTGCCCATGATCTGGATGGCCATGTGGGGCGCGTCATGGACGTCGTTGTGGCGGAAGGTGTTGCCGACTCCGTACATGTAGCCCGCCGGTGTGTAGGTGGCCAGCTTCGAGAAGTCGTAGATCTCGTTGTGCTCGACGACGTGGTCGCCGCGTTCGAGTGAGTCGCGGTCGCCGCCCGCCGTGAAGACGCCGCCGCCGCCCAGGTCGTGCAGCCTGCTGTTGACCACGCGGTTGCGGTGGCCGCCCCGGCTCGTGCGATATTCGGCGATGGCCGTGATCGCGTCGTTGGCCTCGCCGATCGCGACCGCGTCCATGCTGACGTTGAGGATCTCCAGGCCGTCGATGGTGCACGACTCGGCGTCCAGCAGGCGTACGCCGGTGCCCGTGGTGCCGTTCAGCCTCAGGCCCTTGAGGGTGACGCCCGTGACGTTCTCCAACTGGAAGAACGGCGCGTCGAACGAGGTGAGGCTGATCTCCTTGCCCTCGACCGTGCCGCCGGGCGGATAGTAGTAGAGGGTGTTGTTGCCCTGATGGCGGTCGATGTAATACTCGCCCTCGGCGTCGAGTTCGCTCAGCAGGTTCTGGCCGACGAACGACGTCCACTTGTCGACCGCGATGTACATCGTGGGGTAGCGGGTCGCGACGTCGGCGCCGGTGACCGAGGCGATGCGTACCCGGTCGTTCGCATAGTTGTTGCCGAAATATCCGGACAACCAGCCGTCGGTCTCCGCCGCCCACGTCGCGGCGTGCTCCGCCAGCGCGGGGTCGAGGACCGTGTAGACGGGGCCGGGGAGTTCGAGCATGTCCTCGTACGGCAGCGTCGTGCCGTCGGCGGTCTTGTCCGAGAAGTAGTCGCGGGCGCCCTTCGGGGCCGTCTTGACCTTGATGTGCGTACGGTCGAGCTTCGCCGCGCCGTTCGGATACTGGGCCAGCGTCTGCGTCGCGTCGTCGGTGATCAGCTCGGGGGCGAAGGGCTGGGGCTTCCAGTTGAAGCCATTCTTGTTGAGTGTGCCGGTGGGGATGCCGTCGGCGCCCAGGTCGTACACCCAGATGTTGGGAGCGGTGGCGGCGGGGACGCGCGACTTCGACGACCACTTGGGTTCGTCGGGGACGTCGCCCAGCTTGCGGAACCTGCCGGCGGCGAGGGTGGTGACGCCGGCGAGCTCGACCTGTTCGCCGGGGTAGGCGGCGTAGGTGACGTAGGAGTCTTTGGCGCCGTTCAGCCGGATCGTCTTGGAGGTCTGGTAGACGCCTTCGCGGATGTGGACGAGGCCGGGGGAGCGTGGGCCGGTCTTGCCGGCCAGGGCGTCGCGGGCTCGTTCAATCGTGGCGAACGGGTCTTTCATCGTTCCGGTCGCGGTGTCGCTGCCATCGGGGGACACATAAACGATCTTTTTCGCGGGGGTGGCCGCTGCGGGGGCGGCGCCGGTGGCGATCGTGAGTAACGCCGCCAGCAGGGTGATCGTCACTTTCTTCGGCATGCTCGGGCAGACCTCGTTAAGTAGTAATCGATACAATATGACAGATTACAGAAAGTCACTTCAGGTGCACCGTAACGGCGGCGGCGCCGGAGTTCAATGGTTTGACCTGGTTCTGTCGGCGACGGCTGATATCCGTGTCCTCAACACGTCGACGCATCCGATGGTGTCGCACATGGCCACGGTCACCTTCAGGGACGAGAGCTCCACCGGTAAGCCGCTGGACGAGTTCACGCTGCCCGGCCTGCCCGAGCGCATCTCGGCGCGCGAGCTCGTCCGGCTGCGCGTCCGCGAGGAGATCGCCCGCCACAACGCCGCCCCGAAGGCCCGCTTCAACGGGCTGGTCCGGCCCGTGGACACCGAGGTCGAGCTGAACGGCACGGGCACCCGCCGACGCGTCGACCGGGAGCGTCAGGCCGACATCGCCGAGCGGGCGTTCCAGCGCAACGGGTTCCTGCTGCTGGTGGGGGAGCGTCGGATCGACGACCTGTCGGAGACTGTCGATCCGGTGATGTCGTTCGTCAAGCTCGTCCCGCTGGTCGGGGGATGAGGTGGGCGGGACCGCCCAGGACGTCGACTTCCTGTGGTCGGCGGCGCACGCGCTGATGACCTGGCGCCACACCGGCTACCAGGAGCTCTACCGGATTCCGCCGGCCGCCGCGCGGTCCTGTCCTGGACACCCGACTGGTTCCGGAAGTACCAGCGCTTCCGTATGGGACGCGCTGCGTGATCAGCTCGAAGACGTGTTGCTGGAACCGGCCGAGAACGGTGCGGCGGCGGAGCCGGTGTTCCTGCCGTTCGAGGAGGACGGGGGCAGGCTGTCGATCATCCGGTCCATGGCGTTCCCGCCGACACGGCCATCACGGACCCGTCGATCGCCCGCCTGCTCGCGGCGACCTGACCTTCCGCGGCCTCCGCAACCGCAGCCCGGCCACCGCCGCCAGCATGATCACCACCCCAGTCCCCATCACCATCCGCCCATCAGGCCCGGCCTCACCCCCGGCCCCGGTGTCCGCCCCACCGGCCGGCGTCTCGGTGACGGTGTCCTCCGGCTCGGGATCGGTGACGTCGGTTTCGTCCTTGGTGTCAGTGCCGGGGTCGGTCGTCTCGGTGTCCGTGTCGTCGGGATCGGGGCTCGGAGCGGTGGAGTCGCCGGCACCGGTGACGGTGAGGGGGTATTCGGTCAGGTCGCCCTTGTCCTTGACCTCACACTCGATCAGGCGCTCCTGGGGACGGGGACCTAAGTTGAAGGAGGCGGCGTGCACGGTGCCTGAGCCCGGCTTCTTCGGTGTCGTCTTGAGCTCGACCGACGTCTGGGGAAGCGGAATGGGCTCGCCCGGGACGATCGTGCCGATGGGGGAGACACCGGTGGCCGAGGTCAGGTTCTCGATCTTGCTGATGCCGGCGTAGGCGTACAGATTGATCTCGCCCTCCATCCCTGCGGCGGGGGCGACCAGCTCGGAGCCGGTGACATAGGTGCCGTTCCAGCCGATCGTCATCTGCACGTCCACCGCGGCCTGAGCGGGCACCGTCAGGTCGACGTTCAGGCTGACCTGCTGCTTCTCGCCTGTGGCCTTGGTGGTGCACTCATAGGCCACCACCTCGGCGGCGGCCGCATGCGCGGGGATCGCGACGACGGACGCGAGGATCAGGGCGGCGGCTGAGACGACCAACTGAACACGCACGGCGGCTCCCTTGCGACGGCTGATGCACAAGAGGGGACGGGGCTCGTGGTCACTTGGTTGACACGCCGGTCGTTCGTGGATGCGGATCTTGCGTGGCGGAGCTCGCCGATCGGGCGGGCATGACCGAGATCGAGTGCATCGAGGAGGGCGGGACCGCGCCCACCGTCGCGCCGCTCCGGCACCTGGCCGCCGCGTTGGACGCCGAGGTGCGGCTCACCGCCGGGCACGATCTGGGGCCGGTCCGGTCCGAGGCTCACGCCGCTTAATCAGAGGCGTCCGGGCTGCCGGTGGTGGTAGGAAAACGTCCATGACCACAGGCGTTCGACTCATTCGCAGTGACCAGCTCACCCAGCAGGTCGACTACGCCTACGCGGCGGTCGTCGACGCGCCCGTGCGCAGTGTCTGGGTGGCCGGCGCTTGTCCGCTCGACATGGACGGCAAGACCGTGGCCGCCGGGGACTATGCCGGGCAGGCGCATCAGGTGATGAAGAATCTCGTGACGGCCCTCGAAGGGGCGGGGGCGTCGTTGACCGATGTCGTCAAGACGACCGTTTATGTGGCCTCTGGCAACCGGCCCGATCTGGTGGCCGCCTGGCAGGTGTATCGGGAGTACATGAAGGAGCACGACGTGCCCAGTACGTTGCTCGGCGTGACCGTGCTGGGGTACGACGATCAGCTCGTCGAGGTTGAGGCGGTGGCGGTTATTTCCGGTATTTCGGACTGAGGGGGCAGGCCGGAGAGCGGTTGCTCTTTGTCCAATGTCCAGAGTCGGAGGCTCGGACAAAGAGCGGTGGGGCGGGCGGTGTCGCTGGTGGCAACGTGGCAGGAGCACCCGGTGCGGGAAGCCACCGGGAATCCATGACCACCACCAGAGGGGAATTCTCATGTCCATGAGCGCTCATATGGCCGGTCTGCGCAACCGTGCGGCGGTCGTCGCCGCCGCCTCCGTCGTCACCGCCGGCCTGGGGGTCGGGGTCGGCGCCACGCCGGCCTCGGCGGACGTCCATCGGGGTGTGGCCGGGTGCTTCGCCTGGTCCTGGGGGGACGGGAACACCTCGGTGACCGTCTACTGGAGCAACCGGTGCAAGACGACCCACAAGCTCAAGATCAAGTACAGCCTCGGCTGGACCACCAAGAACTACACGGCGGTGGTCGGCGGTAAGGACAAGGGGCACAAGAGGTTCCAGACCGCGTCCATCGTGTCCATCAAGGACGGCGGCCGGGCCTAGAGGGCAGCCGGGCCCAAGGCCGGCCGGGCCAGAGGGCAGCCGGGCCAAGGTCGGCTGGGCCTGAAGGGCGTCAGCCCGGCTGCGGCGGGTCCTCGCCCACCAGGCCGTCGATCACCTCGCGGAACAGGTCCGCGTGGCCGACGTGCCGGGCGTATTCGTCGTGGAGGTCCACCAGGAAACGGCGCACGTTGGGTGAGCGGCCGTCGGCGGTGGTGAATCCGGCGAGCCGGTCGAGGCCGCCGTCGGCCAGCACCTTGGCCACGGCGGCCCGGGTGCGGGCGGCGGCCTCCCGCCAGCGGGTGTAGAGCTCGTCGGGGGTGTCATCGGCGGCGGACGCCCATTCCCAGCCGTTGTCGGCGGTGTCCCAGGGCGGCGGGGGCCGCTCCCCGAACAGGCGCCAGGTCGCCGTCTCCTCCTCGACCCTGGTCAGGTGCTTGATCAGCCCGGCCAGGGTCATCGCGCTCGGCGGGTGCGGCCGGGTCAGGGCGGCGGCGTCGAGGCCGCCGGTCTTCCAGGCGAACGTGGCACGGGAGCGGTCGAGGGCGAACAGCAGCATCTCGACTTCGCCGGCGGTCAGGGACGGCTCGTGGATGATGGTGTCGTCGGTCGCGGTCATGGCCAGCATGTTAGGGGTGGGCCCTGACATTTCCGCGGCCGAGGCGCTCACCACGAACAGGGCAGCTTAAGGCATGCCTCCGACATTTTCGCCAGCCGTCCTCAGCCTGCTCCGGAACCCCTCAAGCGCCGCTACGCTCGCTAGGAACGGCATGTGTGGGGGCGGAGGGATCAGTGACGGTCAACGGGGCCGCGAGCCAGGAGACGCCACAGGCTGCGCCTGTGGCCGGTGAGGCGGTCGGGCGGGTGCTGGGCACGCAGGCGGCCTCGCCCCTGTCGTTCTGGATCGGCCTGGAGCCCGGCAAGGTCGTCCAGCTCGACGACGTGGTGGTCACCAGGCGCGACGTGCCCGGCTACGGGCCGGTGCTGGTGGCGGGTGTGGTGACGGCCGTGGAGGCCAGGCACGAGGGCGCCGCGTACGACTCCGACGTCTTCCTCATCGCCGACGGCGCCCTGCCTGCGGCCGTGGTCGAGGTGGCCGAGGTGCGGGTGACCAGGGTCGAGCCGGAGGTCTTCGTGCCGCCGCTGCCCGGCGCCAAGGTGCACCTGGCCAGTGCCGGCGACCGCGACCAGGCGCTCTATTTCGACGTGATGGACCGGCGCATCCCCCTCGGCATGGGGCGCGACGGGCAGCCGCTCTACGTCAACTTCGACTTCCTCGACGGCACCCGCGGCGCGCACGTGTCGATCTCCGGCGTGTCGGGTGTGGCCACCAAGACCTCGTTCGCGACGTTCCTGCTCTACTCGATCTTCAACTCGGGGGTGCTGCAGCAGGAGGCGGCCAACACCAAGGCGCTGATCTTCTCCGTCAAGGGCGAGGACCTGCTCTTCCTCGACCACGACAACACCCGGCTCGACGAGCGGGCCCGCTCCGTCTACGCCGGTCTGGGGCTGCCGGCCCGGCCGTTCGGCAGTGTGCACGTCTTCGCCCCGCCCAGGCCCAACGACCCCAACGGCGTGCCGCACGTCTCCGCCCGCACCCACGGGGTGAGCGCGTTCTACTGGACGCTGGTCGAGTTCTGCGAGGAGGAGCTGCTGCGGTTCGTCTTCGCCGACGCCGACGACGAGCGGGCCGGCTACTCGCTGCTGGTGGGGCAGGTCGCCGCCCGGCTGAAGGCGTGGGCCCAGCCGGTCGGCGACGGGGGCGCGGTGATGGTGCGCGGCACCGCCTGCCGTACCTTCACCGACCTGGTCGAACTGCTGTCGGACCAGCTCCAGGACGAGGCCGAGCGGCACGAGTGGACCGGCGCGCAGACCCCGCTCGGCACCGTCAACGCGTTCCTGCGCCGGCTCCGCAGCGGCGTGCGCGCGCTCTCGCCGATCATCCGCGGCGACCTGCCGTTCTTCCGCAGCCACTCCGTCAAGACCTCCGACGCGCAGGTCTCCATCGTCGACCTGCACAACCTGCCGGAGCGGGCGCAGCGGTTCGTGGTGGGCGTGGTGCTGCGCGGCGAGTTCCACCGCAAGGAGTCCGCGGGCACGGCCAAGCCGCTGCTGTTCGTGGTGCTCGACGAGCTGAACAAGTACGCTCCGCGCGAAGGCGACTCCCCGATCAAGGAGATCCTGCTCGACGTGGCCGAGCGGGGCCGCTCGCTGGGCGTGATCCTCATCGGCGCCCAGCAGACCGCCTCCGAGGTGGAGCGCCGCATCGTCGCCAACAGCGCCGTACGCGTCGCGGGCCGCCTGGACCCGGCCGAGGCCATGAGGTCCGAATACGGCTGGCTGCCCACGGCGGTACGGGAACGCGCCACCATCGCCAAACCGGGCACCATGTTCGTGGCCCAGCCGGAGATCCCGGTGCCGCTGGCCGTCGCGTTCCCGTTCCCCGCCTGGGCCACCCGCCCGTCGGAGGCCGCGACCCAGACGGTCAAGGGCAAGGGCCCGGCGGATCCGTTCCAGGGGCTGCCCGGCGTCGTCGAAGAGGACATTCCGCCGTTCTGAGGGGGTTTTGTGAAGATCCTGCACACCGCGGACTGGCACGTGGGCAAGGTGCTCAAGGGCCGCCCGCGCTTCGAGGAGCACCGCGCGGTGCTGCGTGAGCTCTACACCGCCGCCCGCACCCACGACGTCGACGCCGTCATCGTGGCCGGAGACCTCTTCGACACCTCCGCCCCGACGCCGGAGGCCCAGTCGCTGGTCCTCAACGTGCTCATGGCCCTGCGCGGTGACGGCCGCGACGTGATCGTGCTCGCCGGCAACCACGACAACCCGCAGCTCCTGGAGGTCTACCGGCCGGTGCTGGGCAAGCTGGGCATGCATGTGGTGGGCACGTTCCGCCGCCCCGACGCGGGCGGCACGCTGGCGTTCACCGCGCGTTCCGGCGAGTCCGTACGGCTGGGCGTGCTGCCGTTCCTCTCGCACAGATACGTCGTACGCGCCGGCGAGGTGCTGACCGGCACCGCCGCCGACCACAACCGCGACTACGCGGCCCGCATCTCCGAGCTGATCGGCGCGCTGACCGACGGCTTCCAGGGCGACACCGTCAACCTGATCACCACCCACGGCACGCTGCCCGGCGGCGGGTTCGGCGGCGGCGAGCGCGAGTCGCAGTCGATCTTCTCCTACTACTTCGAGCCGACCGCGTTCCCGACCTCGACCCAATACGCCGCGCTCGGCCACCTGCACCGCCGCCAGCAGATCCCGGGCCCCTGCCCGATCTGGTACAGCGGCTCGCCCCTCGCCGTCGACTTCGGCGAGGAGGGCAACACCCCGGGCGCGCTGCTCGTGGAGGTCGAGCCGGGCCGCCCGGCCGTGGTGACGGAGCTGACGTTCAGCTCGGCCCGCAAGCTGCGCACGGTGCGCGGCACGCTGGAGCAGTTGGAGGGCCTGGAGGCGGGTGACGACTGGCTCAAGGTGATCGTGGAGGAGAAACCCCGGGTCGGGCTGTCCGACGACGTACGCGACCTGCTGCCGGGCTCCGTTGACGTCGTGCTGGACGAGCGGTTCCGACCCGTGCCCGCCACGCGCCAGGGCGGCACGGCCGGGCGCAGCCCGCGCGAGCTGTTCCGCGAATACCTCACCGCCACCGGGCGCCACGACGAGCAGGTGGCCACGCTGTTCGACCGGCTCTACGACGAGGTGAGCGGCTGATGCGTCCCCTGCTCCTGCACCTCGACCACTTCGGCAGCTTCCGCGAGCCGGTGAGCGTCGACTTCTCCGACACCGAATACTTCGCCCTGGTGGGGCCGACCGGCGCGGGCAAGAGCACGATCATCGACGCGATCTGCTTCGCCCTCTACGGCACCGTCCCCCGCTGGGGCAAGGAGAACATCATCGCCCACGCCCTGGCGCCGTCGGCGAGCGCGGGCAAGGTGGCGCTGGTGTTCGAGAGCGAGGGGCGGCGCTACGGCGTGGTCCGCTCCATGGTGCGCGACGCCAAGGGCGCGGTGCGCACCAAAGAGGCCAGGATCGACGAGCTGGATCCGGCCGAACCGCTGGAGAGCGCATACGACGCGGTGGTCAAACCCCTGGCCGAGGGCGAGAACGTCACCCCCGAGGTGCAGCGGGTGACCGGCCTCGAATACCGGTTCTTCACCCAGTGCGTGGTGCTGCCGCAGGGGCGCTTCGCCGAGTTCCTGCACGCCGCGCCGCGCGAGCGGCAGGACCTGCTGGTGCAACTGCTCGACGCCGACGTCTACGAGCTGATCAGGCAGCAGGCCGTACGCGAGGAGGAGAGCGCCAAGCAGGCCGCCTCCTTCGCCCGCGACCAGCTCGCCCGGCTGTCGGGCGCGTCGGAGGAGGCCGAGCGGGAGTTGTCCGACCGGCTGGCGGCGCTGCGGCGGCTGGCCGGGACCATCGACACCGACCTCGACCTGCTGCGCGCCCGCGAGGCCGACATTCAGCGCGCCGACCAGGAGCGGGCCTCCGTGGCCGAACGACAGTCGGTGCTGTCGTCGCTGCGCATGCCGGACGCGGTGCCCACCCTGGCCACGGCCCGGCGCACGGCCGCCGACGCGATCGACGGGCTGAGCGCCGACGTGGCGGGGCTGGAGGCCGACGAGCACGAGGCGTACGAAGCGCTGGCCGCCCTGGGTGATCGCGCGGAGCCGCTGGCGGCGCTGGCCGCCCTGGACGCCCGCGACCGCCTGACCACCGAGGCCGCCCGCGCCAAGACCGACGCCGCCAGGGCGGCCACCTCACTGGAGGGCCTGGCCGGCGAGCTGACCACGGCGGAGCAGGCGCTGGCCGGCGCCGAACGCGAGCGCGAACGGCTGCGCGACGCCCACGCCGCCGCCGACCTGGCGCAGCGCGTGACGGCGGGGGAGCCGTGCCCGGTCTGCCTGCGTACGCTCTCGGAAACGCCGCATCACGGCCCGCTCGCCGGCCTCGGCTCGGCCGACCGCGCGCTGTCGGGCGCCCGCGATCGGGCGGCCCGCGCCAGGTCGGCGCACACCAAGGCCGAGACGTCGGCGACGATGCTCGCCACGCAGGCCACCCGGCTGGAGTCCGAGCTGGCCGCGCTGCCCGCCCCGGGCGACCGGGCCGCGCTCGAAGCGGCGCTGGCCGCGATCGCCAAGGCCGGCGAGGTGGCCGGCGAGGCGCGCACGGCGGCACGGGCCGCCCGCGCGAAGCTCGACCGGGCGCGCGCCGAGGTCCAGCGGATCGAGCGCCAGGCCGAGAGCGCCTGGAACACCCTGCAGTCCGTCCGCGACCGCCTGCTCGTCTCCGGCCCGCACGACGACCCGCCGCCACCCTTGACGCGCGGCGACCTGCACGTGGCCTGGACCGAGCTGCTCGGCTGGCGCGACCGTGCCGCCCAGGCCGCCAAAGCGGCGCTGACCGAGCGCGAGCAGGAGCTCGAACAGGCCCGCGGCCGGCTCGCCCAGGAGCGCCACAGGCTGGGCGAACGCCTGGCCGAACACGGCGTCACCCTGCCGCGCGAGGCGACGCCCGACCAGTTCGGCGCCGCCGTCGCCGGATCGGTCGCCCGCGTCGAAGGAGCACTCGAACGCGTCAAGGAAGACCGCAGGCGCGCCGCCGAGCTCGACAAGGCCGCCGCCCAGAAGGAGCACGAGGCCAAGGTCGCCCACGAGCTGGCCCTGCGCCTGCGCGCCAACGCCTTCGAACGGTGGTTGTGCGCCGAGGCCCTGGCCATCCTGGTCGCCACCGCCTCCGAGACGCTGCGCGAGCTGTCCGGCGGCCAGTACGAGCTGGCCCTCAGCGACCGGACCGGCGACATCGAGGTCATCGACCACAGCGAGGCCGGCCTGCGGCGCAACGCCCGCACACTCTCCGGCGGCGAGACCTTCCAGGCCGCGCTCGCCCTGGCGCTGGCGCTGTCCGGGGCCGTCGCCAGGGGCCTGGACGCGATCTTCCTCGACGAGGGCTTCGGCACCCTCGACCCCGCCACCCTCGACACCGTCGCCACCACCCTCGAACGCCTGGCCACCGGCGGCGAACGCATGATCGGCGTGGTCACCCATGTCCCGGCGCTGGCCGACCGGGTGCCGGTACGCTTCGAGGTCAGGCGTGACGCCAAGGGCTCACACGTGCGGAAGGCGGCTCTTTGACAGGCTTCACCGTCGACCCGTGGGATCCGGGATACGCCGCGGCCCTCGCGGTCGAGGCGCTGTCCGAACTCGGGTCCACCAGTGCCGAGCTGGTCCTCGACATCGAGTGCCCGGCCGCCGACTGGAAGCCGGTCACCCCCGGACCCGATGCCAGTGCGCCGGAGACGCTGCTGGTCGCGGACGGTGTGCGCAGGATCGACGCGCGTGTCTGGGTGCACGACGCGGGCGCGGCGATGCCCGTTCCCGGGATCGCCGCCTCCTACGCGGCCGGGATCGTACGCTGCGGCCCCGAGGGCGCCGATCTGGCCGAGATCGAGGTCAACAGGACACTGATCTCCGCCTCGCCGAACACGCCCGAGGTCAAGACGCCGCACGCCGTGTTCCGGCCGAGCAAGGCCGCCGACTCCAGCTTCGAGGAGCTGTCGCTGGCGCTGCAGCGGCAGGTCACCCAGTTGGAGGTGGATCTGGCCGTGCGGCACCGGACCAGGAGCGACGATCTGCTGCTGGTGGACGGGCCGTTGCGGGGGCGCACCCATCTGCCGCGGACGGTCGGCTACGTCAAGACCCACCACGCCGCCTACCTGCCGTCGCCGCAGGCGGGGGTGGTGGGGGCGCTGGGTTCCGGGCAGCGCACACCGGTGTTCCTCATGGGCACGAGCTGGCGGCGGCACGCCTGGTACCTCCGGCTTCCCGTCCAGTCGACGGCGCCGTGGGCGGGCATCGCGCGCTGCGAGGCCGGGGCCGATCTGGATCCGGCCGAGGTGGTACGGCTGGCCGACTCGCTGACGCTGGCCCTGCCGGCGCTGGCCGGGGTCGACTACAAGGACCCGCGCGCGCCGCAGAACCTGGTGCCGATCGGTGGGCTGGAGAAGCTGCTACGGCATCATTTGGGTGATCCGCGCCTGCTGTATCGGGCGCTGCGGACGGCCGCGCGTTAGCCGCCCGCGTCGAAGTCGCAGATGGTCACCGTGAAGCTGCGGCGGAGCTTGTTGGGGCTGAAGACCTCGAAGACGACGTTCTGCGGGCCGCCCTTCTTCCACACGATGGAGGGCAGCAGGGGTCTTCTGTCCCCCGGGCCCACCATGGCGCCCTGGCTCTGGCCGTTGAGATACCAGCGGTAGCTGTACTGGCCGGTGGCCGTGACGTTGGCCCAGATGTTGGTGTCGTAGGGCCAGCAGGAGCCGCCGTCCCTGATGCCTTCGTACTCGAACGACACCGCCTTCACGCCGCCCGCCGTCGTGGGTTTGGCGGTGGTGGGTTTCGACGTCGGTTTCTTGGTGGTGGGGGTGCTGGGTTCCGCTTCGGTTGGGGTGGTTGACGGGCTGGCTTTGGGGGTCTCGCGGGTCTTGGTGGGGCGGGGGCGCAGGGCCCTGGCGGTCTCCTTCGGGGCCTTGACCTGGCTCGATGCTGCAGGGGTCGAGGCGGGGATCATCGCGGTGGTGTCTCGGCCCGGCCAGAGGGGCGACCAGGCCAGGGCGGCCACGACGCCGCCGGTCACGACGACGGCCGCCGCCGCGCCGCCGGCCATGAGCACCCCGTTGCGCCGCCGCCGGACGGGGCCGGTCTGGAGGGCGGCGATCGCACGGTCCTGACCTGGGTGCGCAGGTGGCCTCATGGGTCCGGGCGGGGGCGCGCTGGGGGCAGGACGGGCGCCGATGAGCTGGAAGAGGACGTCCTGCATGGCGGGGCGGGCGTCGGGGTTCTTGTTCAGGCAGGCGTACACGATCGAGCGGAGCGGCTCGGGGACCTCGCCGAGGTTCGGCTCCTCGTACTGGATCCTCCTGAGCACCGCCGGTAGGGAGTCGTTGCCGAACGGCGGGGCGCCGATGGCGGCGTACACCATGACCGATCCCCACGCGAACACGTCCACGGCCGGTCCCGCCGGCGCGCCCAAGAACTGCTCGGGCGCCATGTACGCGGGCGTCCCCACCACACTGCTGGTACGCGTCAGCGCGGCGTCCATCGCCCGGGCGATGCCGAAATCGATCACGCGCGGCCCGTCACGCCCGAGCAGCACGTTGTGCGGCTTGAAGTCCCGGTGCACGACGCCGGCCCGGTGCACGGCGGCCAGGGCGGTGGCCGTCGCGACCGCCAGCCGCTGCAGGTCGGCACCGCTGTGGCGGCCCGCCTGATGGAGGGAGGGGCCTTCGACGTACTCGGTCACGATGTACGGCCGCGCGCCCAGCGAGGCGTCGAGCACCTGCGCGATGCAGAACGGCTCCACCCGCCGCGCCGCCGCGATCTCCTTCTCGAACCGGCCGTCACCGGGCACGCCCTCGCGCAGCACCTTGACGGCGACGCGGGTGCCGTCGGGGGCGGTGGCCAGGTAGACCACGCCCTGACCGCCCTCCCCGAGCTGCTTGACGACCCGGTACGGGCCGATGGCCTCGTCCATCACCATGTCGGCATGGCGCAGACGTTGAAGTTCAGGGTCTTCTGCGTCACGGACGGCGAGGTGACCTTGAGGGTGAGGCTGTGGCGGCCGGCCTTGAGCATGTACTGGCCGGAGCTCACGAACGCCGTGTACACGTCCGCCGACACCCAGTTCTTCCGCTGCCCGAGCGACTTGCCGTCGAGAATCCACGCGGAGGAGACCCAGATCTCCCGTTTGGTCGTCTCCACGTAGGTCTGGAAGCCGACCGGGGGCATGTAGCAGCCGGACCCCTGCTCCTGGCCGGGGCCGCCCTTCATCTCGATCTCCAGAATGCCGGCCCTGGCGCTCACCACGGGCTTCTTGGTGGTACGGACGGGGGTGGGGCTGGGGCGTTTGGTGGTGCGCGCGGGGGTCGGCGTGGACGCGGCCGTGGTCTTCGGTGTGGTGGGCTTCGCGGTGGTCGGCCGGGTGGTGGGTTTCTTGGTCGGTTTGGTGGACTTCGGGGAGGTGGTGGCCTTCGTGCCTTTGGTGCTCTTCGTGGTGGAAGGGCTCGGGGAGGTGAGGGCGAGGGTGGCTGTGGTGGGGTCGCCGGGGTTGGACGAGAACCACACGGCACCCGCCACGAGCGCCGCCACCATGATCCCGGACACGCTGACGCTCACTGCCACAGGCAGCCCGACCCGCCGCCCACCGGCCCTGCGTCCGGGCATCGGCCCTTGACCCGGCATAGGTCCTCGGCCTGGCATCGGACCTGGGCCTTGGCCTGGCATTGGTCTCATCCCAGGACCTGGCATCGGGCCCTGGCCGGGCATCGGCCCGGTACCGGGACCCGTCCCTGGCCCCTGCCCCGGTCCCGACATATAGCCCTGCCCCGGCATGGGGTTCTGGCCACTCAGCAGCCGCAGGATCACATCCCGCATCGTCGGCCGGTTGCGCGGATCCTTGGCCAGGCAGTCGTACACGATCGACCGCATCGGATGCGGCAGATCACCCAGCTGAGGTTCGTTGTTCAGGATCCGGTTGATGATCGCGGGCAGCGTGTCCTGCCCGAACGGCGGCGTACCCGTACCCGCCCAAACCATCACCGACGCCCAGGCGAACACATCCGCCTGCGGCCCCACCTGATGCCCCCCCAACTGTTCGGGAGCCATGTACGCGGGCGTCCCCACGATCCCGCTCGTATGCGTGACCGCCTCGTCCAGGGCCCGGGCGATGCCGAAGTCGATGACGCGGGGCCCGCCCGGCCCGAGCAGCACGTTCGCGGGCTTGAAGTCCCGGTGCACGATGCCCGCCTCGTGGATGGCGGCCAGCGCGGTGGCCGTCGCGACCGCCAGCCGCTGCAGGCCGGCACCGCTGTGGCGGCCCGCCTGCTGCAACGAGGGGCCTTCGACGTACTCGGTCACGATGTACGGCTGCGCGCCCAGCGAGGCGTCGAGCACCTGCGCGATGCAGAACGGCTCCACCCGCCGCGCCGCCGCGATCTCCTTGGCGAACCGCTCGTCGAACCCGGTGCCTTCCCGCAGCACCTTGACCGCCACGGCCCGCCCGTCGGGTCCCTGCCCGAGGTACACGGTGCCCTGCCCGCCCGCGCCCAGCCGGCCGAGCAGTCGATATGTCCCTACCGCCGGCGGATCATCCTCCCGCAGCGGTTCAACGTGCGCCATGAGAGAAGTGACTCCTGAGACGGGTGCGGCGGATCTTTACGTACGATAGCGACTCATTTCTGGATTTGTAGTGAAGTTACCGAGTCGTCGGAAACCTTCCTGTCACGGCCGTAGGGTGAGGATCATGCCCCTGACCACGGACGCCGAGCTCGAGCGGTCCACGGTGGTGGCCAACCGCCTGATGAACCGCGAACGCCGCCTCCGCGCCTACGACCGCGAACTCGGCATCGACACCCTCGACGTGCTCCGCGCCGCCATCGGCCCTCGACCGGCCCGCTGGCTGGATCTGTGCTGCGGGGCCGCGTACGCGCTCGGCGAGGCCGCCCACCTGCTCGGAGACGACGCGGAGATCGTCGGCGTGGACCTGGTCGACTTCTTCGCCTGCCGCCCGAACCCGCCACGCCTGAACCTGACCACCGCCTCCGTCACCACGTGGCGTCCGGAAGCCCCGTTCGACCTGATCACCTGCGTCCACGGCCTGCACTACGTCGGCGACAAACTCGGCCTCCTTAGCAGGGCCACGAACTGGCTCACGGAGAACGGCCTCCTCGTCGCCAACCTCGACGCCCACTCCATCCGCCTCCCGGACGGCACCCCGGCGGGCCGCCGCCTCACGGCTGCGTTGCGCTCACAGGGACTGACGTACGACGCCCGTACCAAGAGAATCCGCTGCCACGGCCCCCGGACGATCAACTTCCCTTACCGCTACCTCGGCGCAAACGACCAGGCAGGCCCCAACTACACCGGCCAGCCCGCCGTCGACTCCCACTACACCCCGGCCTGAAGCCGGGGACGAGCGACCAGGCACACGCTGATCACTGACGGGGCCAAGGGAAGCGTCCAAGACAGACACCTGACACGACCCGCCCCTGCACCCTCCGCACCCCGTGACACGACCGACTCCCGAGCCGTCCACCCCCTGAGCCGTCCGCGCCTCCTGGGTCGCCCCGCGTTCCGTGAGCCGTCCGCCCCCTGAACCCCACCGAGTTCGCCCCCGATCTGCGTCTGGACTGCTCCTCCACCCCGACCACCCCTCAGCTCTCACCCTTCACCCGAAACTGTCGGTCCCCTCTGCCAACCTGATC
The DNA here is from genome assembly GCF_900108335.1 of Nonomuraea solani. Classification (GTDB taxonomy): domain Bacteria; phylum Actinomycetota; class Actinomycetes; order Streptosporangiales; family Streptosporangiaceae; genus Nonomuraea; species Nonomuraea solani. The sequence goes on along the minus strand of NZ_FNVT01000008.1, from coordinate 52,878 downwards.
CCCAGATCTTCGCGCCCAGGCGCAGGAAACCGTCCAAGCAGACAAGGAGCACGGCCATTTTCGCGCCGCCCTCGTGAACCTCATCCTGGTCTCCCCGATCCTGGTACTCGGCCCCTATGTAGCCGATCAGCACCTCGGCGGAGCCCCGGCCTGGTCGGCACCCGCTGGCGGCCCGCACGCCCGATGGTGGCCGCGATCCTGATCCTTCTGCTGACGGCCCCACTCCCGGCCCTGCTCGCGCTGCCCGCCGACGTCTGGCTCCTCGCGATCGCGGGCATCGGCTCCGGCCTGCAACTGGTCATCTACAACGTCCTCCAGACGACCACCATTCAGCAGCAGGTCCCGGAGGCGTTCCTGGCGCGGGCGACCTCGGTGACCATGCTGGGCTCCCTCGTGGCGGCCCCCCTCGGAATGGGCCTGGCCGGCCCCGCCGCAACGGCCTTCGGCACCCGACCGCTCCTCCTGGCCTGCGCCGGATTCGCCCTGGCCTTAACCGCCGCCACACTGCTGATCCCGGCCGTGTGGCGAATCAAACCTCCCACCGCCACCCCACAGCGCACCCCCGAACCCGCCCACCCCTGAAGCCTGAGACAACACAGCGCCTCCTCAACGAGACATGGGGACGGGCTGAGACGTCCAAACCAGGCGACGCTTGCGAGACAAACGGTCCGGTCAGGAGCGGCCGTGGCGTCGGTGCCGGCGGTGCGTCGGCGCGGGTCGTGCTACTGGGACCCGGCTGGCTGTCAGGGCGTGCCACGCGCTGGGCTCGGCGGCGCGGTCAGGACAGGCGGTGCAGTCAAGATCGGCAGAGCGTCAGGACAGGCAGGGCGGTCAGGATCGGCGGCGCGGCCAGGGAGCGGCCGAGGTGCCGGTGCTGGTAGTGCGTCGAGTGGGCCGTGCCGTCAGGACCTGGCCGAGGTTTCGCGGCGTGCCGTTGTGGGGCACCGGCGCGGCGGAAACGGCCGAGGTGTTGGGCGGGCCGTGTGGTGGGACCGGCGTGCGGCGAAATCGGACAAGGGTGCCGACGTGAGACGTGCGATCGGGACCGGCGGTGCCGCTACGAGAAGTCATGCGGCCCGGGAGAGAGCGGTGCCGCTGCGCAGCGGTGCGACTGGGGGAAGTCGTGCGCTCAGGGCAGTCCTTTGGTGCGCATGCCGTGTCGCCTGGACGGCCGTGCGGTCAGGGCATGTTCTGTGATCTGCATGCTGTGTCGTCTGGATAGCCGTGTCGCCTGGATGGCCGTGTCGCCTGGATGGCCGTGTTGCCTGGATGGCCGTGTGGTCAGGGTGAGTCGTCGGTTGTGCGGTGGCGTTGGTAGTGGCGGGCTGCGCGTGCCCGGTTGCCGCAGGATGGTTTGCACCATTCCTGCCGGCCGTGGCTCTTGAGGAAATACCGCACGCAACGTGGCGCACTACAAGCCCGCAACTGCTCCCGCCCAGGCCCGGACAGAAAGTCGATGGCCGCCCGAGCCAGCCCCGCCAGTAGGCGCACCCGTACATCCTGTTCGGGCGAGAGCATTCGGGTCCGTGGTGCCCCGTCCGCTGGCCAGTCGAGGAGGGGGACGACCGGTTCGCGGGCGGCCACGGCGTTGAGGTGTGCCAGTGCCTCCTCCACCGGCATCAGCCGGTGCGCGTCGGCGCGGCTGGATGGCGCCGGGCTGACCACTCGGGCGAACAGCGCCCGCACGGCCCGGCGTAGCGCGACGATCTCGACCCTGAGCGCCTCGTCCATGGGCGGCTCGGGCAGATCACTCTGCTGCTGGAGCCAGCGGGCCGCCCCCTGGAGCGTGGACAGGTCATCGGCAACACCACCATCACCGTCGTGCCGGATCGTGCTCGCCAGTGCCAAGGCCGGCTCCGCCACCACACCTCTCCCTCCTGCTTGCCCAATTCCCACCTACACTCTATGTTCTCTAACGGTAAATTAACATTAGCCGTTAGAAGGAGAGTCGGCAGATGACGCTACTGCTCGCCCAGATCAGTGACCTGCACCTGGACGGCACCGAACGGGCGACCAGTCGCGCCGAGCGGATCATGGAGTATCTGCGGCCCCTGCCGATCGACGCCCTCCTGGTCACCGGTGACATCGCCGACCACGGCGCCGAGGCCGAGTACGAGGAGGCGGCTCGCCTCCTGGCCGCCCCCTTCCCCGTGCTCACCTGCCCCGGCAACCACGACATCCGCCCCGCCTACCGCAAGGCCCTGCTCGGCCGGCCACCCCGTGACGCCCCGATCAACGAGGTCCACCACGTCGCCGGCACCGCGATCCTGATGTGCGACTCGACCATCCCCGGCCGCGACGAGGGCCTGCTGGACGCCGCCACCCTCGCCTGGATGGACGACACCCTGTCCCACCTGGACACACCGGCCCTGATCGCCTTCCACCAGCCGCCCGTACGGCTCCACCACCCGCTGCCCGACTCCGGCCGCCTCCAGGATGAGGACCGGCTGGCCGCCCTGCTCGAAGCCCATCCCCACGTCGTCGCCGTCCTCACCGGCCACGCTCATACGGCGGCCGCCTCCACGTTCGCCGGCCGGCCGCTGATCGTCGGCCCGGCCGTCACCTGGACCCTGCGCCTGCCCTGGGAGGGAGAGCACCCCGCCGACCGCGCCCAGCCCCCTGGCCTCGCCTTCCACGTCCTGGACGACGAGCGCCGCCTGACCACCCACTACCGCGTCGTGCTCTGAAACCGATGATCCACCCGTACGCCGCCGTTGTGAGGTTCCTGTGATGCACCCCTACGCCGTCGCGGACTTTCGGTGATCCACCCGTATGCCGTCGCGGGCTTCCTGCTCGCGATCCTGCCCCTGATCGCCGCCCCGGGAGCCAGCCTGACCCTGCTGGTCGGCCAGGTCACCACCGGCGGCCGCCGCCGGGCCGCGCCCGTCATCCTCGGTACGGTCACCGGCCTGTACGTGCACGCCACCCTGGCCATGGCCGGCCTGTCGGCCCTGGTCATGCACTCCAGCCAGGCGTTCACCACCGTCAAGCTGGCCGGCGCCGCGTACCTCATCGGCCTCGGCATCTGGACCTGGCGCTCCACCACCCCGACGCGCGCCCGCCGGCAGCGTTCGGGTTCCCCTTATGTTCAGGCCCTGCTCTCCAACGTCCTCAACCCGAAGGCCGCCTCCATCTACCTGACCCTGGTGCCGCAGTTCGTCGCACCGGAGAGCCCGTTGACCGGTCAGATCCTCACTCTCGCCACCGCTCACGCCCTCCTGATGGTGGTGTGGCTGCTCACCTGGGCCTTCCTCATCCACCGGGCGGCCCACGTCCTGCGGCGCCCCTGGTTCAGGCAGGCGATCGCCAAAGCCGCCTCGGTGGTGCTGGTGATCCTCGGCCTCCGCACGGCCGCCACCCTCGGCTAGTCCTATATTCGCCATGACTCTCCCTCTCCGCCGCACTTCGGCGGGGTCCTTCTGAAGAAAGAGGGAGGTGGAGAGGCCGGTTCGCCTGCGGCGATTCAGCACGTGTGGAGTACGAGGCATGCGGCCGCCACCCTCGGCCGGCGGCCGATATTCGGTGGATGTCCGACGCGCTCGATTGGTGGGCCGTCGCCCCGGATGGTGTCCGTCATGCTCGGATTGCGCTCGTGGCCCCCCGAATGGTGCCCGTTATGATCGGACTGCGCTCGTCGTCTCTGGGATAGCGCCCGTCGCTCCCGGTATGGCGCTCGGCATGCGCGGATGGCGGGAGAATGGCGGCATGTTGCACGTGCTGCTGGTGCGCTACACCGCTCCGATCGACCAGGTGAGCCCTCATGTGCCGGGTCACGTGACCTACCTGGAGCGCCGGCACGCCGACGGTACGTTCCTGCTGTCCGGTCAGACGGTCCCCGGCGACCTCGGCGGCGTGATCCTGGCCGTCGGTCCCCGGGAACACGTGGAGCGGGTGGCGGCCGAGGATCCGTTCGCGGTGGCGGGCGTGGCCGCGTACGAGATCGTCACCGTCGAGCCGGGGCGGATCCGCGACGACCTGCGCGCGCTGCTCGGCTAGTCGCGGGCCCGGGGCAGGGCCGCGACCACGACCAGCCCCCCGCCGTCCCGGGGCCAGGCCCGGATGTCGCCGCCGTGCGCCACCGCCACCGACCGGACGATCGACAACCCCAGCCCCGCACTGGTCCCCGTCACCGTCCGCTCCGTCCCGAGTCGATGGAACGGCTTGAACAGCAGCGGAACGTCGTACGGCGGCACGCTCGGCCCCGTGTTGCTGACCTCGACCTCCACCCGGCCCTCGGACACGGTACGGCTCACCACCCGCACCCACCCGGTCCCGTCGTCCAGGTTGTACCGGATGCCGTTCTCGACCAGGTTGTGCACGAGCCGTTCGAGCAGCAGCGCGTCCCCGGTGGTGGGGGCCTGGGCGCTGACCTCGTACACGCTGACCTTCGCGTCGGCGGCGTCGCGCTCGGTGTGCGCGATCACGTGCGTGACCACGTCGGCCAGATCGACCGGCGACCGTTCCGCGATCTCCTGCTCCGACCTGGCCAGCAGCAGCAGGCCGCTGATCAGGCGTTCGTGGCGGGTGTTGATCTCCAGCAGGCTCTCGCCCAGCTCCTTGACGTCGGACGAGGCGGTACGCCGGTGCATGGCCAGCTCGACCAGCGCCCGGTTGAGCGTGAGGGGAGTGCGCAGCTCGTGGGAGGCGTTGGCGACGAACCGGCGCTGCCCGTCGAAGGAGTGGTCGAGCCGCTCCACCATGGTATCGAAGGTGTCGGCCAGATCCTTGACCTCGTCGGCGGGCCCCTGCAGCGCGATCCGCTCGTGCAGGCCGCGCTCGGCCATGGGCGCGGCGGCGATCTTGCGGGCCGTGGCGGTGACCAGGTGCAGCGGGGCCAGTACGCGGCCGGCGACCACCCAGCCGAGTCCGACGGCCGCGCCCCCGACCACGACGAGCGCGATCGCGCCCTGGGAGAGCAGTGAGGTGATGGCGACGCCGCGCAGCTCCTCCTCCTGCTGCCGCAGCCAGTTGATCGCATCCTGGCCCCGCAGCTCGACGCCGCCCTTCTCGATGAAGATCAGGTTCTTGGTCTTGCCGGGCTCGGCGGCGTACCGGCTCTCGAAGCTCCGGTTGAGCTGCTGGTTGAACAGGAAGTACGTGACACCGAGCAGGGTCAGCCCGGCGAGGAAGAACAGGGCGCCGTAGACGAGGGTGAGCCGCAGCCGCAGCGTCGGACGTACTTTCATGCGATGCGGTAGCCGACTCCCGGCACGGTCTCCACGACCGGCGGGTCGGCGAGCTTGCGGCGCAGTTTGAGTATGGTGAGCCGGACCGCGCCCGTGAACGGGTCGGCGTGCTCGTCCCACGCCTTCTCCAGGAGCTGCTCGGCCGAGACGACGTTCCCGCCGGCCCGCATCAGCTCGGTCAGGACGGCGAACTCCTTCTTCGATAACGGTACGAACCGCCCGTTCCTGAACACCTCCCTGCGCGCCGGATCGAGCGTGATCCCGGCCCGCCGCAGCACGGGCGGCACGGCCGGCCGTGAGCGCCGGCCCAGCGCCAGGACCCGGGCGGCCAGCTCGGGAAAGGCGAACGGCTTGGACAGATAGTCGTCGGCCCCCAGGGACAGCCCGGTCACCCGGTCGTCGAGCTGGGCGGCGGCCGTGAGCATGAGCACCCGCGCGTCGCGCTCCGACGCGACCAGCTCCTTGCACACCTCGTCACCGTGGACGCGCGGCAGGTCCCGGTCCAGCACGACCACGTCATAGTCGTTGACCGCGATCCGTTCCAGCGCGGCCTCGCCGTCGTGTGCCAGGTCGACCGCGTGGGTCTCCTCACGCAGCCATTCGGCAATCGCGTCGGCGAGCATGCGCTCGTCCTCAACCACCAGCACCCGCATGGCGCACCCAGGCCCTTCTTTCCGCTTACAAAGCCGAGTGTGACCTAGGGGGCATTTGGTCAAAATAAGCCGCCGATGGAAACGCTGAGGAAACAGCGCGGCCTATTGCATCTCCCCTCGAACGAGGTTCTCTCACCAGAGGAGAAGTTTCATGCGAGGACGAGTCCTCAGTGCGCTGGTCACGGCGCCGATCGCCCTATCCCTGCTCCTGAGCGGCTGCGGCTCGGGCGAGACCGCCGGGTCCGACGTCGCGTCGGTGAGCGGCACCGGCAACCAGGCCGCGGCCAGCGCCAAGCCGACCGAGGATCGGCAGGCCAAGGCGCTCAAGTTCGCGCAGTGCATGCGTGAGAACGGCGTGGACGTACCGGACCCGGAGCCGGACGGCAAGATGATGATGAAGTTCGACGGGAGCGTGCCGCAGGAGAAGGTCGAGGCGGCGCAGGAGGCCTGCAAGCAGTACGCCCCGAGCGGCCAGCGCCAGGGCGGCGGCGACCCCAAGGCGGCCGAGAACCTGCGCAAACTCGCCCAGTGCATGCGCGACAACGGCGTCGAGAGCTACCCCGACCCCGAGGGCGGCATGATGCGCATCACCGGCGAGGTCGGCAACGACCCCGACTTCAAGAGCGCGCAGGAGAAGTGCCAGAAGGAAGCCGCTGAGGCCGGTATGGGAGGTTCTTGATGGGGATGGCCACCCTCGATGGAAAGGCGGAGCCTGAGGCGACGCCGCCCCGGCAGCGCCGCCGCCGCGGCCGGGGCAGGCTGGTCGCCGGGCTGCTGGTCGCGGTGGCCGCCGCAGGGGGCGGGCTCGTGGCGGTGAACAGCGCGGGCCTGCTGAACGGAAGCGCCGGTCCGACGCGGTCGGCCAGCGCCCTGCCCCCGGCCACCACCCCGGTGACCAGGCAGACGCTGAACGACACCAGGGACGCCGACGGCGAACTCGGCTACGGCCCGGTGACCACGGCCGTCAGCCGGCAGCCGGGCACGATCACCTGGCTGCCTGACAGCGGCGCGACGATCTCGCGCGGCAAGTCGCTGTTCCGGGTGGACAACAAGCCGGTCATGCTCATGTACGGCGACACGCCCGCCTACCGCGACCTCAAGTCCGGTATGGAGGGCAAGGACGTGGAGAACCTGGAACGCAACCTGAGCAAACTCGGCTACGACGGCTTCACCGTGGACGACGAGTACACCTGGGACACGGCCCAGGCCGTCATGGAATGGCAGGACGACCGGGGCCTGGACGAGACCGGCGTGGTCGAGCTGGGCCGGGTCGTCTTCGCACCCGGCAAGGTCCGGGTGGAGAGCCTGGACACCGAGGAGGGCCAGCCGGCCACGCCCGGCCAGAAGATCCTGACCTATAGCGGCACGTCCAAGGTCATCACGGTGCAACTCGAGGCCGAGGACCAGCGGATGGCCAAGAAGGGCGCCAAGGTCGAGGTCACGCTGCCGGGCGGCAAGAGCGTCAAGGGCAAGGTCACCGAGGTGGCCACGGTCATCGTGCCGGGCGAGGGCCAGGACGCCGACCCGGAGACACGGGTGGAGGCGCTGGTGTCGATCGGCGCCGCCAAGGCGGCCAAGGGGCTGGACAAGGCGGCGGTGGACGTGACGTTCACGGCGTCGCAGCGCAAGGACGTGCTGACGGTGCCGGTCGCGGCGCTGGTGGCGCTGCAGGAGGGCGGGTACGGCCTGGAGATCATCGAAGGCGGCAAGTCCCGATATATCGGTGTCGAGACGGGATTGTTCGCCGGCGGCCGGGTCGAGGTCACCGGCGACGGGCTCACCGAGGGCATGACCGTGGGGATGCCGAAATGACGTACCCGATGATCGCCCTGACGGACGTGTCCAGGACGTACCCCGGAGGTGTGGCGGCGCTGCGATCCGTGTCGCTGCGGATCGAGCACGGCGAGCTCATCGCCATCGTCGGCCCGTCCGGGTCGGGGAAGTCGACCATGCTCAACGTCGTCGGCACCCTCGACCGGCCGTCCTCGGGCACCATCCAGATCGACGGGTACGACGTCTCCAAGCTGTCCGACGGCCAGCTCTCGGCGTTGCGCGCGACCACGATCGGATTCGTCTTCCAGTCCTTTCACCTGGCCGCGAAGATCCCCGCGCTGGACAACGTGGCCGACGGCCTCATCTACACCGGCCTCGGCCGGGCCGAACGGCGCCGCAGAGCAGCGGCGGCGCTCGAACGGGTCGGGCTCGGGCACCGCCTGGACCACGAGCCGCACGAACTGTCCGGCGGCGAACGGCAGCGCGTGGCGATCGCCAGGGCGGTGGCGGGCGAACCGCCGCTGCTCCTGGCCGACGAGCCCACCGGCGCGCTGGACTCGGTGTCGGGCGCGGGAGTGATGGAATTGCTGCACGAGCTGAACGCGAGCGGGACCACCATCGTGATCATCACGCACGACCGGGAGATCGCCGCCAGCCTGCCCCGGCAGGTACGCATGCGCGACGGCGAGATCATCTCCGACTCCGCGGCGGGGCCCGAGTCGTGGCCCGAGCCCGCACGATCCGGGGTGGCGTGATGGCGGTCACCGAGGTGGCGCGGCCGAAGCCGTCCCCGGCCAGGATGCGGCCGCGCGACGTGATGCGGGTCGGCGCGGTCGGCCTGCGAACCCGTCCGCTGCGAGCCTTCCTGTCCGCGCTGGGCATCGCCATCGGCATCGCGGCCATGGTCGGCGTGGTCGGGCTCTCGTCCTCCTCGGGCGCCGAGCTCGACCGCCAGCTCTCCGCGCTGGGCACCAACCTGCTCACCCTCTCGTCGGGCAGCACGCTCATGGGCGAGGCGGCGCTGATGCCGAAGGACGCGGAGGCCATGATCGAGCGGATCGGCCCGGTCGAGTCGGCCTCGTCGATCGGCAAGATCGCCGAGGCCAAGGTCTACCGCTCGGAGGAGATCCCGGAGGCCCAGACCGGCGGCCTCATCACCTACGCCGCCCGCCTCGACCTGCTCGCCGCGGTGGGCGCGAAGCTGCGCAACGGGACCTGGCTGAACGCGGCCACCGAACGCTACCCGGCCGCCGTACTCGGCTCGACCGCCGCCCAGCGGCTCGGCATCGGCGCGGCCGGGCCGGACGCGCAGGTCATCGTGGGCGGCGTGCGGTTCACGGTCGTCGGGATCCTGGAGCCGGTGGCGCTGGCCGCGGAGGTGGACACCGGCGTCATGATCGGCTGGCCCGTGGCGGAGGAGCGGCTGGGCTTCGACGGGCATCCGACCATCCTCTACACCAGGTCGGAGGAGGCCAAGCTGGAGTCGGTACGCCAGGTGCTGGCCGGCACGGCCAACCCCGAGGCGCCGAACGAGGTGGACGTCTCCCGCCCGTCCGACGCGCTGGCCGCCAAGCAGGCCACCAGCCAGGCGTTCGCGAACCTGCTGCTGGGCGTGGGGGCGGTCGCCCTGCTCGTGGGTGGGGTCGGGGTGGCCAACACCATGGTCATCTCGGTGCTGGAACGCCGCGCGGAGATCGGCCTGCGCCGCTCTTTGGGCGCGACCCGCGGCCAGATCCGCACCCAGTTCCTGGCCGAGTCGCTGCTGCTGTCGGCGATGGGCGGAGTCGGCGGGGTGCTGCTCGGTACGGGGGTCACGATGGGGTACGCGTTCTACAGCGGCTGGCCGTCCGTGGTGCCCGCGTGGGCCACGATCGGCGGCCTGGCGGCGACCCTGCTCATCGGCGCCATCGCCGGCCTCTACCCGGCCATCCGCGCCTCCCGCCTCTCCCCAACAGAAGCCCTGTCCACCCCTTGACGCCGGCCCGCGCTCGCCAGGGCGGGCGCGCGGCCCCCGTCCTCTCGTCCCGCCCTCTCGAAGGGACAGCAGGGACGACGGCGGAGGTCCCTCTCGCCCTGCCCTCTCAAAGGGAGGGACTACACCGGAGCGCATGGCCCCCGTCCTCTCAAAGGGACAGCAGGGGCGACGGCGGATCAGTACGGGTAGGTGGGGTGATCTATTCGGTCACGTAGCAGGTGGTCTTGCCGACCACCTGGACCGTCGGCCGGTCCCCGGACAGGACGGTCAGCTCGAACGTCAGCTCCGTCTCCGGATTACGCAGCACCGCGACGTCCTGCTCGTCGTCCCGGAAGTCCAGGTCGTCGACCACCTTGTGATAGCCCATGGCCTGCAGACGATCCAGCAGCCCGGTGGACGCCTCGGCGTGCGCGGTCTCCGCCCGCAGGAACCGCCGCACCTGCCCCGGCACACACGACCCGTCGTCCGCCTGCTCGACGGCCGACAATCGCAGGTCGGCGGTGCCGGCCAGGCTGCCGGCGTCGGTGTTGAGCCGCTGGGTGGCCGCTTCGAGCGTGGGCACCTCGGAGGGCGCCGTGCAGGCCGTCATCGCCGCGATGCATAAGAGCACCGCGGTGAAGATGTGACGGCGGGCGCGCACGTTCGGACCATACCAACGATCACCGCGAACAATCTGTCAAATCACGCAAAAGGTGCGGTACGCCCTCGGCAGGTCTCACATAAATCTTCCTTTTCCGGGCACTTCACTACAGATGTACGGCAGGCACCCCCCACTCACCGACGTGACGCTCGTCCCGCACCCCCTCGGCCTGAAAGTGACGGGCGAGATCGACTACGCCAACCGTCACGTGCTGGCCGGCGCCCTGGACCAGGCGCTCCAGACCGGCAAACAGGACCTCCGGCTCGACCTGTCCGGCCTGACCTTCATCGACGTGGCGGGCATGCGCGTCATCGTCGCCGGCGCCGGCCGCCTGCCCCAGGGCCGGCGGCTCATCCTCGCCCCGGTCTCTCCGCAGGCCCGCCGCCTCCTCACGCTGACCGGCTGGCGGCACGCCTCCGGCCTTCACATGCCCTGATCGCTCAACAGCTGGGCCGCCAGCGTCTCGCGGGCCCACTCCTCCCACCGCTCGGGCGGCCAGCCCCGCTTGCCGGCCAGCAGCAGGTAGAGCTCGGGGCTCAGAACCCCGTACAGCACGTCGGCCGCCGATTCGGGTGACAGGTCAGGCCGCGCGCCCAGTTTGGCCATGAGCGACTCGGCCGCCGCCCGCTGCACGACGTAGCGCGGATCCACGGTCTGCGGCCACTCCGCCGCCACCTCAGGGTCCATGGCCACCGCCGTTTCGAGCACCTTGGTGATCGGGGCGACCCTGGCGAGCACCGCCGTCGTGCCGCGTACATGCGCGCTGAGGTGCTCGGCGGCGCTCCCCGCCGCCATCGCCTCCCTGAACCAGGTCCGGTCCATGGTCGCCACCGGCTCGTCGTCGCCCGCGATGGTGACGTCAACGAGCTCCTTCAGCAGCGAGCGCTTGTTGCCGAAGACGAAGTAGATCGTCTGCACGGCCACGCCCGCCAGCTCGGCGACGTCCTGCAGGTTGGTGGCCCCGTATCCGTCGCGCACGAACAGCTCGCCGGCCGCCTTCAGGATGCGCGCGCGGGTCTCCTGGGCCTTCTGCGTACGTTTGCTGACCCTCTTGACGTCGCTCATGGCTGTAGTCTAACTCTAGTCACGTTCGCTAGAAGTCAACTCTAGAGAAGGGCTATAGCCATGACTCTCATCCGTACCGTCCGCTTCACCGCCGACCCCGCCGACGCCGACCAGGTGCTCCATCGGCGGGTCGTGCTGATCGAGGCCGTCCGCGCCCGGTTCGGCGGCCTGGCCGAGACCCGGCTCACCCGGGTCGACGACGAGACCTGGGTGGACCACTGGCGCTGGGCCTCCCGCGCCGAGATGGACGCCGCCATCGCCGACGCGCCGGCGCTGCCGGAGGCGAAGGCGGCGTTCGAGGTCGTCAAGGACGCGTCCGTCGAGCTCGCGGAGCTGGTGGACGAACGCTGACGCCCGCGCGGACCCGGCGTGGGAGGACGCCGGGCCCGCGCCCCCAGTGTCACCGGTGCCGGGCCCGCCCACCCAGCGCCGCAGGGTCGCAGCGCCGCAGGGTCGCAGGGTCGCTCAGGGCCGCAGGGTCGCTCAGGGCCGCCAGCGTCGCTGGTCCGTTTCCTTCTCGTACGGCTGCGCGTCCGGATATGTCAGGAGTTCCACGGTGCCGCCCCACGGCGTCCTGCAGTAGGCGTACCGGTTGCGCTCACCCGCCTCCGGCCCCGTCAGCGGCACCGGGTCGGCCAGCCGCGTCCCGCCCGCCTCGGCGACCTGTCGCAGCGCCGCGTCCAGGTCGTCCACGTACAGGGCGACGTGCTGCCACCCCAGGTCGCACGGAATGACCGCCCCGGCCTGCCGTGGCCCCTTGAACTCGAACAGCTCGATCCCGGGCCCGTTCGGCAGCCGCAGCATGCGTACCGCCACCTCGATCGTCCCCTGCGGCACCCCGAGCCGCCGCTCGGTCGCCCAGCCCCCCTTGGGCCCCTTCTCGCGGGGCAGGGTGTCGTAGAGCACCTCGGCCCCGAACGCGCGGGCGAAGAACGTCGTCGCCGCCTCAAGGTCGGGCACCGTCACCCCGACATGGTCGATGCCGCGCACCGTCATGGCCCACCTCCCACCTGTCGTACCTCTCGAAGGGATCAAGAGCGCCAGTTTCTGAGCCGCCCGGCGAGCCCCAGGTCGTCCACGCACCGGCCCAGCCCGAGCGCCACGGACTCCAGCGGCCGCTCCGACGTGCGCACCGGCATGCACAGCGCGGTCCGCAGCCGCCGGTCGAGCCCGCGCAGCAGCGCGCCGCCGCCGACCAGCACCGCGCCCCGCTCGCCCAGGTCGGCGATCAGCTCGGCCGGGCAGCGCGCCACGGTCTCCATCGCCTCCCCGACGATGGCCTCGATGGGCCGGTCGGCGGCCTCGTGGACGCGCTGGACGGGCAGGGGGAGCGCGTGCTCCTGACCGCTGTCGGGGTCGCGCGCCCGCACCGTGATCCAGCCGCCGGTGCCCGCCCGCCGCTTGGCCGACTCGGCCTCGGCCTCGTCGATCAGCAGCCCGTGCTCCCGTTCGACCAGGCGGATCAGGGACATGTTCACGGCGTGGCCCCCGTACGGGACGGCGCCGTACGCCACCACGTCCCCGCGCGACAGCACCGCGATCCGCGCGGAGTCGCGCCCGATGTCGATCACCATGCTCCCGGCGCAGTCACTCACCGGCAGGCCCGCCCCGAGCGCCGCCGCCAGCGCGTGCGGGATCAGCACGATCCCACTGGCCTCCGCCTCGAACACCACGTCGCACAGCGCGGTCCTGTCGATCGGCGTGGAGTCGTCGGGCAGCGCCATGACCATGCGCGGCCTGGAGAAGGGATGCCAGTGCACCTTGCGCACGAAATGCCGGATCATGCGCCGGGCGAGCTCGATGTCGGCCGGCAGGCCGCCGCTGACCGGCCAGCACGTCTCGCCCCCGGCGCCGTGCGCGGCCTCGGTGCCGTACCGGATGACCTTGCCCGTCCGCCCGTCCACGGTGACGGCCGAGGGCTCGTCGAGCACGATGCCCCTGCGCCTGACATAGATCCGGGTGCTCGCCGCGCCCAGGTCCATCGCGAGGTCACGGCCCAGGAGGCTCATGTCAGCTCTATTTCCTGACCCGATCCAACACAACACCAGGAGAACGGAAGGGATCCGCCGCGTAGGGTATTCGCCTGCTCGACGACGCCCGCCCGGTGATCGCCGAGGCGGCCCGCCTGCCGCGGCCCGGGCACGGGCTCCGGGGCTACGGCGAGGCCGAGTTCAGGCCGATCCGGTGCTCCGCCTGCTGACGTTCGGGTGCTCGTGAGACCGATGAGCTCGGAGTGGTGCCGAGCCCGGTTTCGCGTCATAAGCGGTGCCGTGCGAAGCTGTGATTGTCCCCAACACCATGGAGGTCCTCATGGCGGATTCACCGGAGCCGGAAGTCAGCGAAACTCCCGAGGACGAGATGAAGCGCAAGTTCCGCGAGGCATTGGAGCGCAAGCGCAACCAGCACGCGGACTCGGGCGCGGGTGGCAGGGGCGGCGACCCATCGAAGATCCACGGGGCGCACGGTCCGGCTGCGAGTAAAAGATCCTTCAGGCGCAAGAGCGGCGGCTGAGCCGGGAATTCGGCGGGGGTACGGCATGCCGTGCCCCCCTTTTCTTTACCCTGATAGGTAGATCTTCGCCTGTTTGATACGAATAGTTTGCGTTTGTCCGATTCGGTCGTTATGGTTGTGGCCATTACCAGCCGGTTACCTAGTCCTTACCCAAGAGGGACAGCCGGTTGGCGCCGAATCCCGAACCCAGGGAACCGGGGAACCACCTCACTGGGGTGAATCCGGCCACGTGCCGGTAGGGCATCTCCACGCCCGAACCCGTCAGCTAACCCGGTAGGCGTGATGGAGAGGACAACTCACTCGATGTACCCCCGCGTCTTGCCCCCCGCCAACTGAGCGGAACCCTTCCCCAGGCTCGTTCTCGCGCTCCGCGTAGCAACCCCCGTCGGGCGTTCTGCCCCGCTACGCCTTTTCCCCCTGCGAAGCGCGATTCCCCCCTGTCCCCACGCGAAGGGCTTTTTACTTTTCATGTCTGCTCGTTTTGGCCTGCGTCACCTCGCCTTGCTCGCCGCCTCCACCGTCGGCGCACTGACCATCGCCGGCACCGCCGCGCACGCCGACTCCGACACTGATGAGAAGATCCTGCTCAAGGGCTCGACCACGGCGTCGTACTTCTGGGACGACTCCTCCGGCCGCGCCGGTGACACCGGGCTGCCCGCCAGTGGCAAGCCCATGCAGAAGCAGTTGGCCGCCAGCCCCAGTTGGCCGCTGCTGACCGAGGGTTATGTGATGTATCAGGGCAAGAAGATGCCCTTCTTCGTCGGTGACCGCGGTCCCGGCGCGCCCTCCAACCGTGGCATCATGCTCGACCTCGACGCCAAGACCTTCGCCGACCTGACCGGCGGCACGTTCAACCCCGACACGCTGGGTGTGGACGGTGTGGGCGGCGAGGGGCACATCAAGGTCGACTACGTCATCACCAAGTGGGGTGAGGGCGTGGGCAAGAAGAACCACCCCGTCGCCTTCTCCACCGGTGCCTGGTCCGAGCGTGACGAAAACCCGGCCGAGCCGCCGAAGGTTCTGGCCGAGGAGAAGCCCAGCCAGGAGCCGGCCCCGCAGGGTGGCGGCCGGGCCGTCGCGGCCCCCGCTCCCGAGGGCGAGCCCCAGGAGTCGGGCATCGTGGGCGGCGCGCTGATGGCCGGGGCTCTGGCCATGGCGGGCGGCGGCATGGTGCTCGGCGGCGAGCGCCTGCGCACCCTCGTCAAGCGCTGACCGAGCACCGATCGGGCACCGACCGAGCACCGACCGAGCACCGACCGGGCGCCGATCGGGCGCCGGCCGGACCACTGCCGCGCGCCGTCTTTACGTCTCGGGACTAGAATGTCATTCTAGTCCTCGTGACCACTCGCGTAGCCGTCAACGGCATCGAAATCGCCTACGAGAGCTTCGGCTCGCCGTCAGGACGGCCCCTGCTGCTCATCATGGGCCTCGGCGCGCAGCTCATCCACTGGGACGAGGGGCTCTGCGCACTCCTGGCCGAGCAGGGCCACCACGTCGTACGTTTCGACAACCGCGACGTCGGCCTCTCCACGCACCACCACGACCTGGGCGCTCCCACGACGGGGGCGCCCTCGGCGTATCTGCTGGACGACATGGCCGACGACGCCGCCGGGCTCATGGACGCGCTCGGCTGGACCAGCGCCCACGTGGTCGGCGCGTCGATGGGCGGCATGATCGCCCAGTCGCTGGCCATCCGGCACCCCGCGCGGGTGCTGAGCCTGACCTCCATCATGTCCACGCCCAGCCCGTCGGCCCACCCGCCGACGGCGGCCGCGGCCGCGGTTCTGATGGCCAGGCCGCCCGCCGATCGCGCGGCTGTCCTGGACCAGGCCCTGCAGACCTGGTCGGTCATCGGCTCGCCCGGCTACGAGCTCGACCGGGAGAAGATCACCCTGATGGCGGGGCTGGCCTTCGACCGCAGCTTCGACCCGGCGGGCACGGCCAGGCAACTGGCCGCCATCATGGCCTCGGCCGACCGTACGGAGTCGCTGGCGAGCGTCACGGTGCCCACGCTGGTGCTGCACGGGGAGGCCGACCAGCTCGTCCCGCTCGCGGGCGGGCAGGCGACGGCGGCGGCCGTTCCGGGGGCGCGGCTGGTCACGTACCCGGGGATGGGGCACGACATTCCGGCGGCGCTGTGGCCCGACATCGTCACCGAGATCACGAAACTGACCACGGGTTGAGGGCGTGTGGCGGCCCGCGACGGAGGCGCGGGCCGCCGGCGCCGCGGTCAGACCTCCAGCTTCTCCTCGATGGTGCGCATCTGGTGCCGGGCCATCGCCAGATTTCCGCGCGCCCGGTCGAGCGCCAGGTAGAGGAACAACCCCTTGCCGCCGCGCCCGGTGATGGGCCGGATGATGTGGTACTGCCCGGTCAGCGTGATCAGGATGTCCTCGATGCTCTCCTTGAGGCCGAGCGAGTCCATCGTGCGAAGTTTGGCCTTGACCACCTCCGTGTTGCCCGCGGCGGCGACCTGGAGATCCAGGTCCTTGGAGCCGCCGAGCGTGCCCAGCGCCATGCCGCTGCCGTGGTCGACGATCGCCGCTCCTACCGCGCCGTCGATCGTCATCATCTCCTTGAGCGAGACGTCCATGCCGGCCATGTGTCTTCCTCCCTTTTCTGCCGGGGAATGGTTCAGTGCCTGCGTGCTGCGACGGCGGCCACTCCGGCAGCCGTCTTCCTGCCCTCCAGCCGCAGCAGCCCGACGTTCGCGCCGGGACCGGCCAGGACCGTGAGGACGATGGTGGGGCCGGCGGCGTAGAAGGCCACGAAACCGGCGGTGCCGGAGATGAGCGTCTCCTCGAACGCCCCCTGACCGGTCATGCTGAGCATTCGCCTGCTCATCGCGAGCAGCGCCGCCGACAGGGCGGCCGAGTGCTCCGCGGCGTCTCCCATGGCGGCCTCCGCGAAGTCGCTGGCGATCTGCAGGCCGTCCACGGTGCAGGCGACGCTCCCGTTCACGTCCGGTGTGCGCTCACGCAGGAGCGCCATCTCCTCCAGAACCTCTTGTCGTAGCTCCACCGGTGGCCTCCTCCTGAGTGAGGGGAACCTCACGACAGCTCCTCGAGCGCCCTCTTCAGCCGCATCAGCAGCGCCAGGTCGGTTGGATCACCCGTGATGGGCGGGCCCAGCGGCGGGGCCGGCCCGGGGTCGTGGGGCGGCCGGCCCGCGAGCGCCTGCCGCTCCCGCTTCGGCAGGACATTCTGGGGCTCGTCACCGGGAAGAGCCTTCTGGCGCCGGCCGGCCGGTTCGGTACGGGCGGCCTCCGGCGGCGGCGGAGCGAGCAGGCCGGAGGCCGCCAGCCGCCGGACGGCCAGCAGCACCGAGTATCCGGACCTGCCGATCTGCCTGGCCAGCTCCAGCGGCGTCGCCTTGTGGTCGGCCCTGACGACGATCTCCCACTGGATCCGGCTCAGCGCCACGCCGTGCCCCGGCAACCGCGCGGCCGGCCGTACCGGCAGGATGTCCACGTCGGCGGACGGCCAGATCTGGGCCAGTTGCGCCCGCCGCCGCGCGCACTCGCGGACCAGCCCCGACACGTCGAAATACCACTGCTCGCCCAGCCAGTGCCGCTCCCCGGGGCGGAACTTGGGCCGCGTCCCGCTCATCGGCAGCAGGAAGAAGGCCGCGTCCAGGACCACGCCGAGCACCGCGTACTGCAGCTCGCCCTGGGTGACGGGCCCCTCGGCGAGCAGCCGCTCGCAGCCGCCGTCGGCCTCCAGGCCGCGCAGCGCCGCCTCGGTCATCACGCCCCTGGCCGCGAGCAGGCGTTCCACGCCGGGGGTCTGGGCGCACTCCATGTACGTCACGCGCCCGTCGGACAGGAAGATCGTGCCGTTCCTGCCGAGCCGGAGCGCGCCGGTGGAACGCTCGCGGGCGAGCCCGGCCAGGAGGGTGTCCAGCTTGGTCATGGGTCACGTCGTCAGGCGGCTGGAGATGGAGGCCAGGCGGTGCCGGGCCAGGGCCAGATTGGATCGTTCCAGGTCAAGGCGCACGTAGATGACCAGCGGCCCTTCGAAGACCGTCTCCAGCGGCCTGAGCAGATGATGACCCTTGTCCGTGGTGACGAGCATGTCGTCGATGCGGACGACCTCACCGGGGGACGAGCGCGCCAGTCCGTCGGTGGTGGCGCGCAGCGCCTCCGTGATCGCGGCGGCGGAGCGGTCGGCGTCCACGCCGGAGGAACTGCTGAAGGCCACCGCCATGCCGCTGGTGTGGTCCACCAGCATGGCGTCGAGTGCCCCTGGTATGGACATGACCTCCGCCAGGCAGGTGTCGATTCCGAGCACGTGACCCCCTCGCCGTCATGGGAACGGGGCCAGCGTAGGGCTAGGAAATCTCGCCTTTCGTGACGCTTGGCGCTGGCGATGCGCTTTTATACGGCCACGTCGTAGAAAAACAACACCGTTGCGCATAACTGTACGATTTATGAGAATTTCTCGCGGCAACGAAGCATCTCGCCCACGTTCCGCTCAGCCCACGAGGCCACCACGGACACCGGATCGTGCAGCGAACGCCCCAGCTCGGTCAGCGTGTACTCCACCCGCGGCGGCACCTCCGCGAACACCTCCCGCGTCACCAGCCCGTCCTGCTCCATGGAGCGCAACGTCTGTGTCAGCACCTTGGGCGTCACCCCGCCGATCCGCGTCCTGAGCCGGGTGAACCGCATCGGCCCGTCGGCGAGGCAGAGCAGCACCAGCACCGACCACTTGTCGCCGATCCGATCAAGGACCACCCTGGTCGGACAGTTCGGGTCGAAGACGTCGCCGGTATCCATAAGGTACTTATAGCACGGTGAAGTAACCAGTATCCAAGAGATACTGTGACGCTCATGAAGATTCTGCTCTTTGGCGCGACCGGCATGATCGGCCAGCGCATCGCCGCCGAACTGGGCGGCCGCGGTCACGAGGTGACCGGGGTCAGCCGCAAGGGCCCCGTCAAGGGAGACGTCCGCGACACCGCCACCCTGGCCAAGGGCCACGACGCCGTCATCTCCGCCATCGCCCCGCCGCGCGACGGCACCGAGCCCGAAGGCCCCTTCCTGGAGGCCAACCGCGCCCTCATCGACGGCGTGCGCGCCGCCGGGGTGCGCCGGCTGATCGTCGTGGGCGGCGCCGGCAGCCTGGAGGTGGCTCCCGGCCAGGACCTGGTCGACACGCCCGAGTTCCCTGAGATCTACAAGAAGGAGTCGCGCGCCTCGCGCGCGGTCCTGCGCGTGTTCCGCGAGATCGACGACCTCGACTGGACGTTCGTCTCCCCGGCGGCGGAGATCGCGCCGGGGGAGCGCACCGGGGTCTTCCGGGTCGGCGGCGACACGCTGATGGCCGACGCCGAGGGCCGCAGCTTCATCACCGCCGAGGATTACGCGGTCGCGATCGCCGACGAGGTGGAGAAGAACGCCAACCCTCGCCGGCGGATCTCAGTCGCCTACTGACTCCGGTTCGTCGGGCAGCAGCGCCCGCTCGTCGGGCTTGTGCACGAGGATGTTGTCGACGTACGACTTCACGGCCGTGGACAGCCCGACGTCGGCCTCGTCCGCCTCGGACAGATACCAGCGATGGTCGAGGATCTCGTGGAAGAGCTGTGCGGGCTCCAACTTCCCGCGCAGCTCGGCGGGGATGGCCTCGACCGTCGGCTGGAACACCTCGGCCAGCCACCGGTGCGCCACGATGGCCTCGTCCTCGTGCCGCAGGCCCTGCGCCACCCGGAACCCGTCGAGGTCGTTGAGCAGCCGCCTGGCCTGGTTCTCCTCGACGTCGAGCCCGGTCAGCCTGAGCAGCCGCCGCTGATGGTGCCCTGCGTCCACGACCTTGGGCCGCACGATCAGCCGGCCGGTGCCGACCTTGCGCCGCACCATCATCTCGGCCACGTCGAAGCCGAGCAGGTTGAGCCGCCTGATGCGCTGCTCCACCCGGTGCCAGTCGACCTCGTCGATGATCTCGCTCTGGGTGATCTCCTCCCAGAGGCGGTGGTAGCGGGAGACGACGTCCTCGGCGGTGTTCATGGGGTCGATCGACGGGTGCAGCAGCCCGCCGGCCTCCAGGTCGAGCATCTCGCCGAAGATGTTCGTGTGCGCGGCCTCCATGTCCGCGAGCCGCTGGCCCTCGCTGATCATCGGGTGCATCTCGCCGGTCTCGGCGTCCACCAGGTAGGCGGCGAACGCTCCCGCGTCCCTGCGGAACAGCGTGTTGGACAGCGAGCAGTCGCCCCAGAAGAAGCCGTTCAGATGCAGGCGCACCAGCAGGACGGCGAGCGCGTCCAGCAGGCGGGTGAGCGTGTCGGGCCGCAGGGTGCCCGACATGACCGCGCGGTAGGGGAGGGAGAACTGCAGGTGCCTGGTGATCAGTGCCGCGTCGAGGCCCTCCTCGCGGCCGGTGACGTACGCCACGGGCTCCACGGAGGGTGCGTCGAGCCTGGCCAGGTCCCAGAGAAGCTGGTACTCCCGCTTGGCGTAGCGTTCGCTGATCTCCTTGATCGCGTACACCTTGCCGGAGAGCCGGGCGAAGCGCACCACGTGCCGCGAGATACCGCGCGGCAGATCGACCAGATGGTGTTGGGGCCAGTCTTGGAGCGGGACCTCCCAGGGGAGGCGAATCAGGTCAGGGTCGCCTAGCGCGCCAGTGATCTGAAGTGGCATTTGCTCAGGATATGGTGCATTGGTGGACGAGTTTCTCAACTGGTACTTTTCCGACCGTCCCGTCGTGGCCAGCGCGCTGGGGGCCGACGGTTACGATCACACCCTCGGTGACCTGACCGCCTCCGGCTGGACCGCCCGCGAACGCGAGCAGGTCCGCTGGCTGGAGCGCCTGTCGGCCGCCGAGACCACGTCCCTGGACGACGCGATCGACCGAGACCTCGTCCTGTCGCAACTCAGAGGCTCGATCGCGATGGCCTCCTGGCCCGAGTGGCGGCGCGACCCCGCCGTCTACCTCTCGGCGATCTTCGGCTCGATGTTCCAGCCGTTCCAGCACCGGCTCAAGCCCGAGCCCGAGCTGGTGCCGGCCGCCATCTCCCGGCTGGCCGAGGTGCCCGGCGTGCTGGCGGCCTGCCGCGCGAACCTGGACCCCGACCTGGCGGCGCCGCTGCTGGTCCAGCGCGGCCTGGGCCAGGCGCGTACCGGCCGCAACTTCCTGACCCGCACGATCCCGTCCATGGTCCAAGATCCCGAGCTGCGCGCCAGGCTGGCGGAGGCGGCCGAGCCGGCCGCGCGGGCGTTCGACGAGCTGGTGACCTTCCTGGAGGGCTTCGAGTGCGGCGGCACCTGGCGGATGGGGGAGAAGCTCTACTCCACGCTGCTGCGCGAGCGCGAGTTGCTCGGCTACGGCGCCGCCGAGCTGAACGCGAAGGGCCAGGCCGCCTGGGCGGAGCTGGACGCGCGGATGCGCGAGGTCTCGCGCCAGGTCAACGGCTCCGAGGACTGGCGGGCGGCCATGGAGCTGCTCATGGACGACCACCCGCCGACGCTGGCCGACATGCGGGCCGAGTACGACGCCGAGACGCAGCGGGCCCGCGCGTTCGTCAAGGAGCGTGACCTGGTCACCTTCGCCGACGGCGAGGAGTGCCACGTGCTGCCGTCGGCCGAGTACACGCGGCCGGTCCTGTCCGTCGCCCACTATCTGTCGCCGCCCCCGCTGAGCAGCTCGCGCACCGGCGTCTTCTTCGTCCCCTACACGCCGGACGACTTCACCGAGGAGCAGGTACGCCAGCGCCTGCGCACCAACTCGCGGGCCCAGATGCCCTCGATCGCGGTCCACGAGGCGTATCCCGGGCACCACTGGCACCTGTCGTACATGGCGGGCAACCCCCGTACCGTCCGGAAGGTCTTCAGGACGCCGTACTTCACCGAGGGCTGGGCCCTCTACGTCGAGAAGCTCCTGCACGAGCAGGGCTACTTCGACACCCCGGCCACCGAGCTGGCCCACCTGGACTGCCGGATCTTCCGCGCCGCCCGGATCGTCGTGGACACGGCGCTGCACTGCGAGGACATGTCCATCGAAGAGGCCGAGACGTTCATGGCCACGAAGGCGTCGCTGTCGCCGGGCACCGCCCAGGGCGAGGTCAACCGCTACTGCGCCTGGCCGACGCAGGCGCCGTCGTATCTCACGGGCGCCATCGAGATCGACCGCATCCGCGCGTCGTTCCAGGGCACCCCGAAGGAGTTCCACGACCGGCTCGCCGGCTCGGGCGGGCTGCCGCTGGGGCTGGCCGAGCAGGCCGTGCTCTCATAGGCGTGCTGTCATAAACGTGCTGTCATAGACGGGGGAACTCGGGCGGGTTGAGCGCGCGCTCGACCACGGCGGCGAGCTGTTCGTCCGTCAGGATGGTCGGCTTGCCGATGCTCAGCCCGCGCACGTAGACCTCGCAGAGCCACTCCAGCAGCCGGGTGGCCTCGAACGCCTCCTCGATGGTCGTCCCGATGGTCACCCCGCCATGGTTGGCCATCAGGGCGGCCCGCTTGCCCTCCAGGGCGGCGCGCACGTTCGCGGCCAGCTCTGGGGTGCCGTACGTGGCGTATTCGGCCACCTTGACCACCCCGCCCAGCAGCAGCGCGTTGTAGTGCACCGGCGGCAGCTCGGTCATCGTGGTGGCCACGACCGTGCCGAACACCGAGTGCGTGTGCACGATGGCCTGCGCGTCGGTGGTCTCGTAGACGGCCAGGTGCATGGGGGTCTCGCTGGACGGCTGGAGGTCGCCCTCCACGAGCATGCCCGCCATGTTCACGATCGGGCACATCTCGGGCGTCAGCCGGTCGAGGGCCGCGCCCGAGGGCGTGACCGCGACCAGGTCGCCCTGGCGCATGCTGAGGTTGCCCGACGTGCCGATGACCAGGCCGAGCTCGACGGCGCGGCGGCCGTAGTCGCACAACTGCTCGCGGAGGCTCATGCGCCTGCAATGTAGTCGGTCGCCCGACTTCCGGCAATCACAGGCGGTCGAGGGCCTGCAACATCAGGCGCTCGACGTCCACGCGGGTGAGGCGGCCAGGGTAGAGGAGCAGGTGCAGGCTGAGGCCGTCGACCAGGGCGAGCAGGTGCTCGGCGAGGTCGTCGAGGTTGTCGTCCGTCTTCAGCTCGCCGGCCGCGCGGGCCTGCCCGAGCAGGCCGCGTACGGCGGCGCGCAGCTCGCCCGCCTCCGTCCGCTGCACCTCGGCCAGTTGCTCCGAGGCCAGGCTGCGGCTCCAGAAGCTGACCTCCAGCCGGGTCTCCTGGGTACGCTCGGCGTCCAGCGGCAGGTTGTCCAGCAGCAGCTCACGCAGCGCCGCCAGCCCCGTGACGCCGTCCACCTTCCCGGTCAGCCGGGCGCGGATGCGCTGGTGAGACTGGCTCAGCGCGGACAGCAGGATCTCGTCCTTGTCGGCGAAGTAGTGGGCGAGCACACCGTTGGAGTAGCCGGCCTCCTTGGCGATGGCCCGCGTGGTGGCGGCGTCGATCCCGTCCCTGACGATCACCCGGCGGGCCGCTGACAGGACCTCGCGCCTGCGCTCGTCGTGATCGACGATCTTCGGCATCCAATCCTCCGTTGACTTTTTATTCGGACGTCTGTCTATTTAGACTATGACCGTCGCCACCGTCGGCGTCCACATCGTCGACATCCTCGCCAGGCCCGTGGACCACATTCCCGAGGGCCAGGACACCGTACTGGTCGATCAGATCCGCCTCACCGCCGCGGGCGCCGCCGCGGGGACGGCGGTGGACCTGGTCAAGCTGGGCAACGACGTGGTCACCATGGGCGCGATCGGGGACGACGAGCTGGGTGACTTCCTGCTGGCCGTGCTGGCCAAGCGGGGCGTCGACGTCTCGCGTCTCGTCCGCAGGGCGGGCGAGCAGACGGCGGCCTCGATCCTGCCGATCAGGCCGGACGGCGGGCGGCCCAGCTTCCACGTGCCCGGCGCCAACCTGAGCGTGACGTACGCCGACCTGGACCCCGACGTGCTGCGCGGCGCGCGGGCGATCCACCTGGGCGGCGTGGACGTCACGTTCGGCCTCGGCGACCCGGCCTTCTTCGCCCTCCTCGACGAGGTCAGGGCGGCCGGGACGATCGTCACGATGGACCTGCTCTCGGAGATGCCCGACCTGCTGGGCATGGCCCGCGCGTTCCTGCCGCACGTGGACTACGTCCTGCCGAACGAGTCGCAGGCCCTGCTGATGACCGGCGCCACCGACGTCCCGGCCGCCGCCCAGGCGCTGCTCGCCGACGGGCCGCGCGGCGTGCTCGTCACCCTCGGCGAGGCGGGCAGCCTCGTCGTGACCGGCGAAGGCACGTCGGAGGTCCCGGCGCTCAAGACGGAGGTCTCCGACACCACCGGCTGCGGCGACGCCTACTGCGCCGGCTTCCTGACCGGCCTTCTGCACGGTCACGACGTCCTGACCGCCGCCCGCTGGGGCACGGCCGCCGCCGCCCGCGTCGCCACCGGGCTCGGCTCCGACGCCGGCCTCACCGACCTCGAATCCACCCTCAGCCTGCTCTAAGGACCCCTCCCATGACCGACGCAGAACTCCGCCAGCGGGCCTTGAAGGTCGTCCCCGGCGGCATGTACGGCCACCTCAACGCCGCGATCTTCGCCCCCGGCTACCCCCAGTTCTTCGAGCGCGCCGAGGGCTGCCGCCAGTGGGACGCGGACGGCCGCGAGTACATCGACTTCATGTGCAGCTGGGGCCCCATTGTGCTCGGGCACCGGCACCCGCGCGTCGAGGAGGCCGCCGCCCGCCAGGCCGCGCTCGGCGACTGCCTCAACGGGCCCGGCGCGGTCATGGTCGAGCTGGCCGAGCTGCTGGTGGACACCGTGCCGAGCGCGGACTGGGCGATGTTCTCCAAGAACGGCACCGACGCCACCACGCAGGCCCTCATGGTCGCCAGGGCCGCGACGGGGCGGACGAAGGTGCTGATGGCGCACGGGGCGTACCACGGCGCGGACCCCTGGTGCACGCCCTCGCTCGCGGGCACGACGCCGAACGAGCGGGCCGACCTGGTGGAGTTCACGTACAACTCGCTGGAGTCTTTGGAGGCCGCGGCGGCGACCGTCGAGGGTGACGTGGCGGCGATCATCGTCACGCCCTTCAAGCACGACTCGTTCGAGGACCAGGAGCTGGTGGAGCCCGCCTTCGCGCGCGGCGCCCGCGCGCTCGCCGACCGGCTGGGCGCGGCGCTGGTGATCGACGACGTGCGCGCCGGGTTCCGCGTCGACCTGCGCGGCTCGTGGGAGCCGTACGGCGTCCGCCCCGACCTGACGGCCTGGTCGAAGGCCATGGCCAACGGCTACCCGATCGCCGCCGTCACCGGCACCGACGCGCTGCGCGGCCCCGCGCAGACGCTGTACTCGACCGGCTCGTTCTGGTTCTCCGCGGTGGCGATGGCGGCGGCCAAGGCCACCATCGAGACGCTGCGGGACACCGAGGGCATCGCGTTCATGGAGCGCGCGGGCACCCAGCTCAGGGAGGGCCTGTACGCCCAGGCCAAGGCGCACGGCTTCGTGGTCAACCAGACGGGCCCGGTGACGATCCCCTGGCTCAGCTTCGACGGCGACGCGGACCTGTCGGTGGCCATGCACTGGAGCGACGCCTGCCTGCGGCACGGGGTCTACCTGCACCCCTGGCACAACTGGTTCATGTCGGCGGCCCACACCGAGGCCGACGTCGCGAAGGCGTTGGAGGGCACGGACCAGGCGTTCGCCGAGACCCGCAGCCATTTCGGCTGATATTTCCTCGCAACCGGTAATGCTCCGGATATGGCGGACATGGGGTTGAGTGTTGACGCACTCATGTGAGGAGCCCCCGTGGGAGACGATCCCGAAGGCCGGTTCGAGGAGATCTACGCATCCTCGTACCGGCCGCTGCTCGGGTACGCGTTGCGCCGATGTCCGGACCCGGACGACGCGGCCGACGTGGTGGCCGAGACCTTCCTGGTCGCCTGGCGCCGCGTGACGGAGGTCCCTGAAGGGGACGAGGCCCGGTTGTGGCTCTTCGGCGTGGCCAGAAAGGTGCTGGCCAACCAGCGGCGCGGCGAGCGCCGCCACGAGCAGCGCACCGCCGCCCTGCGCGAGCAACTGGCCGCCTCGCCGCTCGTCGCCCGGCCGCCCGGCGACGACCTGTCCCAGATGGGGCGCGTCTTCCGCGCCCTGCCCGAGGACGACAGGGAGTTGCTCGCGCTGGTCGCCTGGGAACGGCTGGACCCCGGCCAGATCGCGAAGGTGCTGGGGATCTCCCGCAACGCGGTGCGGGTCAGGCTCTATCGCGCCCGCAGGCGCTTCGCCCGCGGGCTGGCCGAGGCCGGCGTCGACCACTCTTACGCCGTCGCGATGGAAGGGAGCGGGCTGTGAACATCGCCGATCTCGCCAAGGTCAAGGACGAGGACCTGTCCGCGGAGCCGGTGGGGCGGTCGTCCGGCGCGGGGGCGCGGGCGCTGATGGAGTCGATCATGGGGGAGGAGCGCGAGGAGGAGCGCGAGCCGGTACGCGGGCGCTTCCCGGTTCGGCGAAGCCTCGGGCTCTCGGTGATCGCCGCCGGGCTGGCCACCTCCTTCGTCATCTGGACCCCGTTCGGCAGGCCCGCCACCGAGTTCGCCAACGCCGCCGTCTCGATCAAGACCGGCGCGGACTTCGTCGAGGTCGAGATCAACGATCCCGAGGCCGAGGCCGAGACGTTCGCGGAGGCGTTCCGTGCGGTCGGGCTGAACGCCGAGGTGCGCAAGGCCCCGGTGGCGCCGGAGGAGGTCGGGGTGATCGTCCCGGTCACGGACGGTGACTTCCCGGCCGGCACCGGCATGACCGTCACCACCGTCACCGAGGGCTGTAAGTCCGCCTGGTGCGGCAGGGTCGCCATGCCCGTCGGATTCACCGGTAGGTTCGTCATCGGAATCGGCCGGCCCGCCGCGCCGGGCGAACGCTACTCCTCCTCCGTCGGCTCCGAGGTGGACGGGCCGTTGATCGACGGCTTCCAGCCACGCGGCAAACCTGTCTCCGAGGTCCGCGCCGCCATGAAGCGGTCCGGGCTGAAGATCGAGTACGTGGTGGTGTGGACCGTGGCCGACGGCAGCGGCGGCGGCTACAACGTCCCCGCCGAACACGTGAAGGGCGACTGGGTCGTCGGTCACGTGCAGCGGACCGCCTCCGACTCCATCCGGGTGCTGATCGACAATCCCCCCGGCGTGCCGAAGGACTCGCTGCCCAGGGCCGACCCGCCGCCCGCGCCCGACTGGTGGAAGGACTGACTACGAGCGCCGCTCCGACTCGGCGGCGGCCCAGTTGAAGATGCCCTTCGCCATGAGGGAGAGCTCGTTCGCCGCCCTGGTGGAAAAGACCTCCGCGCGTACGCGGTGCACGCCCGCGTCGTCCGGTGCCGCCAGGGCGGCCATTTCCGCGAAATGCCCCGCCAGCCGTTCATCGCCCTCGGAAAGGGCCTTCATCGCCGCGTCGGCGAGGGCCGCGGGGCCGCCCGCGAGTTCGGCCACGGCTTTCGCGAGTTCCGCTTCCGGGGCGGGTTTCAGATGCGCCGGGTTGCCGTCGTACCAGCCGCCGTAAAGGCGCCACAGATTGCGTACGACGAATTCCGGCTCGTCATATCGGGCCCGCAGGTAGGGACGGCCCGCGAGGTGCTCGGGCGGGCTTACGGAATGCACGATCTCGTCGAGACGGGCGCCCGCGTTGAGCAGTTCCAGGGTCTGTGTGACGAGCGATTCCAGCCATTCCGCGGTCTCCAGCAGCGCCTGCCGGATACGGTCGCCGCCGAAGATGGGGGCGCCGTGGCTGGGGAGCATGATCTCGGCGTCGAGGGCGGCCATCAGGCGCAGGGCGTGCACCCATTCCCGGGGATAGCGTTGGACCTTCTGCGGATTACCGCAATTGGGCGTCACCCAGATGAACAGGTCGCCGGGCAGCAGCAGCCGGTGCTCGCGTACGTAGCCGATGGTCGCGTCGTCGGTCTCGC
This sequence comes from Nonomuraea solani, assembly GCF_900108335.1. Taxonomy (GTDB): domain Bacteria; phylum Actinomycetota; class Actinomycetes; order Streptosporangiales; family Streptosporangiaceae; genus Nonomuraea; species Nonomuraea solani. The sequence goes on along the minus strand of NZ_FNVT01000008.1, from coordinate 25,156 downwards.
CCTTGGCGTGCCGCAGGTCGAACGTCAGGCCGCCGCGCCGCACGGTCAGCGCGTCGCCGTAGGTCACGTCGGGATGGCGATAGGCGGTGGGCCAGCGCAGTCCGGGGCTCTGGAACTGCCGCTGGTTGATCACCGCGTTGTAGCCGTTGGTCAGCAGATAGCGCTCGAACCGGTCGGCCACCGCTTTGTGGGCGTAGACGGTGGCGCGCGGCCCCGACTCCTCGAACGGGCCTGTGCCGAAGACGTGGTCGATGTGCCCGTGCGAGTAAATGGCGGTCGTCAGCGGCGCCTTCGACCACCGTCGCACGTCCTCGTGCAATCGCGCCGCCGAGAACGGGCTGCTGGTGTCGAACAGCACCAGCTCGCCCCCGGTCTCGAAGGCGATGACGTTCCCGAATCCGGGCCACCAGCCCAGACCCTCCGCTATCGGGTGGACGCCCTTGCCCTCCAGGCCCGTGTCCACGATGCTGTCGTCAGATTCGCCGTGCCACACCCGGTCCGCGTACTCCACAATCATGCGGTCAACTCTGCTTCTAGAACCTCGTTCTAGGCAAGCGGAATCACGGCAAGGTCACGTGTCGATAGCACCCTCTTGACGGGTGTCGGGGGCCGTTCGTACGTTGCGGGCAAACGTTTAGGAAACTTTCCTAATTCAGGAGGCCCCATGACCCCTCCAGGCGAGATCACCCGCCGTCAGCTCCTCCGCCGGATCGGGACGGCCGCGTTCGTCGCGGGCCCGGGCGCGGGTCTGCTGAGCGCCTGCGCCACCGCCGGCACCGGAGGCGACCCCGCGCCCACCACCTCGATCACGGCCTCCGCCGACTCGAAGAACCCGTTCGGCGTCGACGCGAAGAAGCCTCTGGAGGTGGTCATCTTCAGCGGCGGGTACGGCGACGCCTACGCCAGGGACCTGCACGAGGAGCTCTACAAGAAGGAGTTCCCCGGCGTGAGCGTCAAGCACAACGCCACCCAGCAGATCGGCACCCAGCTCCGCCCCCGCTTCGTCGGCGGCGACGCGCCCGACGTGCTCAACAACTCGGGCCCCGAGTCGATGGACCTGGCCGCGCTGGCCGCCGAGCAGCACCTGGCCGACCTCGGCGTGCTCTTCGACGCGCCCTCGATCGACGACCCGGCCAAGAAGGTGCGCGACACCGTCACGCCGGCCGTGCTCGACAACGCCCTGATCAACGGCAAGGAGCTGGTGCTCAACTACACCGTTTCGCACCGGGCGCTCTGGTACAACGCCAAGCTGTTCGAGTCGAAGGGCTGGAAGGTGCCGGTGACCTGGACCGAGTTCGTCGAGCTGGGGGAGAAGGCCAAGCAGGAGAACATCGTCCTGTTCGCGTACCCGGGGCAGAAGGGCCCGTACTACCAGCTCTGGAACGTCCTCTACACGGCCGCCAAGATCGGCGGCAACCAGATCATCATCGACATCGACAACCTGGTCGACAACGCCTGGACCGCCGAGCCGATGAAGCAGGCCGTCACCGCCTGGGTGGACATCCAGGCCAGGTTCGGCGACAAGGCGTATTTCGGCCTCGACCACACCCAGACCCAGATCAAGCACCTGCAGAACAAGGTGCTCTTCTATCCGGTCGGCTCCTGGATCGAGAACGAGATGGCCAAGGACAAGCCGAAGGACTTCCAGTACGCCATCGCCCCCATTCCCGACGTCACCGCCGCCGACAAGATGCCGTACGGCGCCATCCAGGTGGGCGTCGGCGAGAACTTCGTCGTCGGCGCCAAGGGCAAGAACCCGCAGGGCGGCCTCGAATATCTGCGCATCATGCTCTCGAAAGAGGGCGCGCGCGGTTTCACCGAGAAGACCAAGAACATCACGGTCGTGAACGGCGCCGCCGCCGGCGTGGATCTGCCCGCCGGCCTGAGAAGCGCCGCCGATGCCCAGGACAAGGCCGGCCAGAACGTCATCACCGAGGCGCGTTTCGAAGGCTGGTACAAGGAGCTGTTCGACTACGGCACCGAACAGATCAACGTGGTCATGGCGGGCCGGATCACCCCGGAGAAGTTCTGCGCCAACATGCAGAAGAAGGCCGACGCGGTCAAGAAGGACGACGCGGTCGCCAAGCAGACCCGGAGCCAGTAGTCCATGCAGCGGTTGCGCAAATACGGGTTCGTGGCCGGATTTCTCGTCGTCCCTCTCACGCTCTATTCGGTCTTCGTCATCAGCCCCTATGTCCAGGCGTTCCAGCTCTCCCTGACGAGCTGGAACGGATACAGCTCGATCGTGCGTTACGTGGGGCTGGACAATTTCGGCCGGCTGTTCGGCGACGAGGTGTTCTGGCAGGCCCTGCGCAACCACGCGGTCCTGCTGCTCGTGCTGCCGATCGCCACGATCGCCATCGCGCTGTTCCTGTCCTTCCTGCTGAATCTCGGCGGCGGCACCATGAAAGGGGTCTGGGGCTCGAAGTTCTACCGGGTGGTGTTCTTCTTTCCCCAGGTCCTGGCCGTGGCCGTGGTCGGCGTGCTGTTCCAGGCGGTCTACCGGCCCGACGCCGACGGCGTCATCAACGGGATTCTGGCCCGGCTGGGCATCGACCCCGTCGGCTGGCTGATCGAGCCGGGGCTGGCTTTGTGGTCGGTGATCGCGGTGATGGTCTGGCAGGGCGTCGGCTTCTACGTCGTGCTGTTCTCGGCGGGCATGGCCGCCATTCCCCAGGACTACTTCGAGGCGGCGGCGCTCGACGGGGCGGGCCGGCTGCGCCTGTTCTTCTCGATCACGCTGCCGCTGCTGCGCGACACCGTCCAGGTCGGCTGGATCTATCTGGGGATCGCGGCCTTCGACGGGTTCGCGCTGATCCAGGTGCTCGCGGGCGACAAGGGCGAGCCCGACGGGGCCACGACCATCCTGCCCGTCACCATCTACAAGACCGCCTTCTCCTACCAGAAGGTCGGGTACGCGTCCGCGATGGGCGTGGCGCTGTTCTTCCTCACCGTGACGTTCGCCGTGCTGACGTTGCGTACGACCAGGCGTGAGAGGGTTGAGCTCTAGACATGGCCTCGCGTAAGCCCCGGTTCGGCGTGCTCAACGGCCTTTCGCACGTGGCGCTGGCCGTCTGGGCGCTGCTGATCATCGCGCCGCTGCTGTGGACGTTCCTGGCGTCGTTCAAGAACAACACCGAGATCTTCGGCGACCCGCTGCGACTTCCCGGTGAGCTCCGGCTGGACGCGTGGGGGCGGGCGTGGGACACGGCCCACATCGGGCGCTACATGCTCAACACCGTCATCGTGGTCTTCTTCGGTACGGCGGGCACGATGGTGTTCGGGTCGATGGCGGCGTACGTGCTGGCCCGCTACCGGTTCTTCGGCAACAAGCTGATCTACTACTACTTCGTGGCCGGCCTGGCGTTCCCGGTCTTCCTGGCGCTCGGCCCGCTGTTCTTCGTGGTCAGGTCGGTCGGCCTGCTCAACTCCCACGTCGGCCTGGTCCTGGTCTACATCGCCTATTCGCTGCCGTTCACGGTGTTCTTCTTAGCGGCATTTTTCAGGACGCTGCCCGAGGCGGTCGCCGAGGCCGCCACCATCGACGGCGCCTCCCACACCCGCACGTTCTTCCAGATCATGGTGCCGATGGCCAGGCCCGGCCTGATCAGCATCACCATCTTCAACGTGCTCGGGCAGTGGAACCAGTATCTGCTGCCCCTCGTGCTGCTGGCCGGTGACCCCGACAAATGGGTCCTCACCCAGGGCATCGCCAGGATCTCCACGCTGGCCGGCTATGAGGCGGACTGGCCCGGCCTGTTCGCCGCCCTGTCCATCACCATCCTGCCCGTCATGATCGTGTACATCATCTTCCAGCGTCAGATCCAGTCCGGGCTCGGCTCGGGGGCGCTGAAGTAGCGTGAGCCCATGGACATCAACGACCTGCCCCTTTGGCGGCGCGAGGGCGACGAGCTCCGGCGTACGGTGACCGCGCCCGACTTCCCCGCCGCCATCCGCATCGTCGACGAGATCGCGGTGCGGGCGGAGGAGCTCAACCACCATCCCGACATCGACATCCGCTGGCGCAAGCTCCACCTGGCCCTCACCACCCACGACAAGGGCGGTCTCACCGACCTCGACTTCACGCTCGCCGCGCTGATCGACGACATCGCGGCAAAACATGGCGCCTAGCATCGGATAACCGTCCGTAGCAGACCGGTCACTCGTTAAAGTGGGTGCCCTCTCGGAGTCCTCAGGCCGTAAGGGGCTCGGACCATAGGGGTTCTCATGCGTGTGCCCGCACTTCTGCTCATCCTGCTCACCGCCGCCTGCGCGGGCCCGCCCGCCCCACTCCAGGACGCATCCGGCGCCGGCGGGGCCGTCGAGAAGAGCCCAGGGGAGGCCGTCACGCTGTCGGCCGCCGGCGAGTTCTCCGCCGGCGACACCGGTGACACCGGGGCCATCGCCTACGACCGCAAGCTCGTCCCCGAGGGCGCCCAGGCCAGCGTCACCGTCGAGTCCACCGGCGGCAAGACCCGCACCTCCCTCGTCGTCGAGGGACTGCTGCCCGATCGCCGCTACGGCGCCCACCTGCACGCCAAGCCCTGCGGCAAGAAGCCCGACGAGTCGGGCCCGCACTTCCAGCACCACCCGGGCCAGATCAACCCGACGAGCGAGGTCTGGCTCGACGTCACCACCGACGCCGAGGGCGCGGGCCGCTCCGCCGCCCGCCACGACTGGGCGCTCGACGCGGCCAAGCCGCCGGGCTCACTCGTGATCCACGCCGAGCCCACCACGACCTCGGGCCCCAAGGTGGGCCAGGCCGGGCCGCGCGTCGCCTGCCTGACGCTGAAATAGGTACCGAGCGGCGCACAATCCGGGCATAATTACACAATTACATAGTGTGGAGGCAAGAGCAGTCGTGACCAATCGCCAATGGCAGCCGCCCCGATTAAGGCTGTTCGAAGACGCGCACCGCCGGGCGACCTGGCTCGAGCTACTCTACGACCTCGTCTTCGTCGTGGCCGTCGCGGAGCTGGCCGCCGTGCTCGCCGAGGGGGCGGATCTCGGCCGCGTCCTCACGTTCGTGGGGCTGTTCGTACCGGTCTGGTGGGCCTGGGCGGGCTACGTCTTCTACGCCAACCGCTTCGACACCGACGACGTCAGCCACCGCCTCCTCGCGCTGCCGCAGATCCTGGCCGTCGCCACCATGGCGGCCAGCGTGGGCGACATCGAGCAGCGCTCCGCGCTCTTCGCCGTCTCGTACGCCGTTGCCCGGGTGCTGCTCATCGTGGCCTACGTGCGCGCCGGCCGCCACGTGCCCGAGGCCCGCGCGCTCACCACCCGCTACGCCGCCGGCTTCACCGTGGCCGTGCTCATCTGGCTGGCCTCGCTCGCCGTGGAGCCGCCGCAGCGATACCTCTTCTGGGCCGTCGCCCTGCTCATCGACCTGGCCACGCCCCTGCTGGCCCGGCGCCACCAGGGCAAGCTGCCGCCGCAGAGCGAGCACCTGCCGGAGCGCTTCGGGCTCTTCGTGGTGATCGTCCTCGGGGAGGTCGTCGCCGCGGTCGTCATCGGGCTGAAGGGTCACGACGTCACGCCGGGAGCGCTGCTGATCGCGCTGGCCGGGGTGGCGATCGCGATGGGCTTCTGGTGGCTCTACTTCGGCCACCTCGACGAGTCCGTCGTGCTCCGTACCCAGATGGCCGGTCAGGTGTGGGTCTACTCGCACCTGCCGCTCTCGCTCGGCCTGGTGGCGTTCGGCGTCGGCATCGAGCACGCGATCACCCACCCGTCCGGCACGAGCGGGTCCGTCGGCGTCCCCGCCGCGCTCGTCCTGGCCGTGCTCGGCGTGCAGCACCTCTGCTCCCGCGACCGCCGCGCGGGCGCCATCCGCCTGACCGCCGCCGCGCTCACGCTGGCCGCCTCACTGCTCCCGGTCGTGGTGGCGCTGCCGGTCATCCTGCTGATCGCCGCCGCCCAGGTGGCCTACGACCTGCTCCGTCCGCTTCCCGAAGGTGCCGCCACATGACCGCCAAAGACGTCTTCGACCGCCAGCTCGCCGCCATCGCCGGCCAGGACCTTCCGGCCCTGCTCGCGCAGTATCACGACGAGGCCACGGTGGTCCGCTTCGACCGCGTCGCCCGGGGCGCCGCGGAGATCGGCGAGCTGTTCGGCGCCTACCTCTCCGCGAAGCCTCAGGTCGACGAGATCGTCTCGCTCCAGGTGACCGACGACGTGATCTTCTACAACGCCTACATGACCGTCGGGGGGAACCGCGTGACCACGTACGGGACCCTCGTGGTCAAGGACGGCCGCATCTGGCGCCAGACCGCCGCCGCCCTCCCGCTCACGTGATCGAGGCCGCCATCGTCTGCCACGGCGCCGCGTCGAAGATCAGCATGATCGTGCCGATCTTCCCGTCGCGGAGCCGGAAGTGCTCGGCCGTGCGCTGGACGCCGTCGACCAGCGCCGCTGCGGCCGCCACGTCCCCACGGAACCGGGCGTCGTGATAGCCGCGCACGACCTCCCGCGTGGCGGCGCTCATCGGCCCTCCCGCAGGTGCTGCGCGAGCTGCTCCTGGTTGACGGCCAGCCGTAGGCACAGATGCCGCAACAGGCCCAGCTCCTCCGTCGTGAACCCCCGGAAGATCGCCGCCATGGCCAGTTGCGACGGCTTCCTGAACGCCTCGATCCAGGCCAGCCCCTCTGGCGTGATCTGTGCCAGCACCGACCGCCGATCCCGCCGATCGGGCACCCGCCGCGCCAGCCCGTCCCGCTCCAGCGTGTCGACCAGCCCCGTCACGTTCCGGGAGGTCACCCCCGCGGCCTGCGCCAACTCCCCGATGCTGACGCCCTCGTCACCCGCGGAGCTCGGCCGGAGCAGCAGATCCATCGCCCCGGAGCTGAGCCCCCGTCTTTCACTCCCGTGCGACCGCATCCGCTCAACGGCCTGAGAAGCGGTCCGTACGGCCGCCGCCGCCTCGAACGCGAGGGTGTCCCCACCCCCCCCGTGAACGCACCGGTCAGACGTGCTCGGCGGGAATCGCGCCCAGCCTCCCCGCCTGATAGTCCTCGAACGCCTGAGCCAGCTCGGCCTTGGTGTTCATGACGAACGGCCCATAGTGCGCCACCGGCTCCCCGATGGGCTCGCCGCCCAGCACGATCACGTCGAGCGTGTCCTTGGCCGTGATCGTGACGCTCTCCCCGGACGTCGCCAGTCCGGGCCGGTTCCCGAACCCGTCGAACACGGCGAGTTGCCCGCTGTGGAACGGCCGCCGCTCATCGCCCACGGTCCCTCGCCCCGACAGCGCGTACGCCAGCGCGTTGAAGTCCTTCCGCCACGGCATCACCAGCCGCGCCCCGGGCGACAGCGTGGCGTGCAGCAGCGTGATCGGCGTCTGCGTGCTCCCCGGCCCGCTGTTCCCGGCCAGATCCCCGGCGATGAGCCGCACCAGCGCCCCACCGTCATGGCTGCTCAGCAGCACGACACTGGAACTTCCGATGTCCTGATATTTCGGCGCGATCATCTTCTTCGCCCCCGGCAGGTTCACCCAGAGCTGCACCCCGTGGAACAGCCCGCCCTGCTGCACCAGCCACTCGGGCGGCGCCTCCTTGTGCAGAATCCCGGCGCCGGCGGTCATCCACTGGGTGTCCCCGTTGGTGATCGTCCCCCCGCCCCCGTTGGAGTCGAGATGATCGATCACCCCGTCGATCATGTACGTCACGGTCTCGAACCCCCGGTGCGGATGCCACGGCGTCCCCTTGGGCTCCCCGGCCGCGTAGTCGACCTCACCCATCTGGTCCATCATCACGAACGGGTCCAGGTATGCCGGCTTGATCGCGGCCAGCGCCCGGCGCACGGGAAAGCCTTCCCCCTCGAACCCGCTGGGCGCGGTCTCGATGGCGAGCACCTTACGGCCGTGCGTCCCGGCCACCGGCTCGGGCAGGCGGGGGAGGGTTAGCGGGTTCTCTACGGTCACGGCGGGCATGTCCGGCTCCTTCCAGCGGATTCTGCCCGGCTCAACCCGATTTACTTTTCAACTATTCCCCGGCGTAGAGCCGTTCGAGATCCACCGGTTGGATCCGGCCGCACTCCAAAAAACAGGCGAAGCTCGGTCAGGAGTCGCCGGCGAGGGTGAAGGCGCCTCGGGCCAGGGACAGGAGCTCCGTGGTCGCGTGCGGGTCCGCGAACGGTGTCTTCGGGTTCACCGCCATCACCGTCGTGACGTACGTCTTCCCCCCGGCCGTACGCGCCAGGAAGCTCATGTCGATCAGCCCCGGCTCCGAGCCGCCCTTGAACCAGACCTCCGGCCACGTGCCCTTGTCCAGCCCCAGCCCCGCGTCGTTGATCGACATGGCCTCGGCGATCCGCTTGTCGCCCAGCTTCACCAGCCCCGTGTACGCCCGGCAGATCTGCGCCGGCGACGCGAACCACTCGATCGTGTCCAGCTCGCGCGGCGCGGTCCACGCCTTGACCTGGGAGAGCGGCACCTTGGCCACGACCGACTTCAGGTACGCCCGCTGCCGCCCGTCGCTCAGCGACAGGTACCGCTTGGCGTGCTTCGGATAGTCCGCGCCCTTGAGCACGAACAGCTCCCGCGTCGTGAGCGAGGGCACGTTGCGCTCGTCGGCGGCGCCCCAGGCGCGCATCGTGCGTTCGACCGCCGCGCGGCCCGCCTTGTGGACCAGCAGGTCGGTGGCCGTGTTGTCGCTGATGGAGATCATCAGCTTGGCCGCCTCCAGCACGGTGACCTTGCTGTTGTCGGGACGGTCCTGCAGCTCGCCCGACGGCAGGCTCTTCAGCTCCGGCGTGATCGTCAACTGGGTGTCCCAGCCGAACGCGCCGCTCTTGATGCGCTCGGCCACCGCGCCCAGCACGTACAGCTTGAACATCGACCCGAGTGGCCGCGCCTTGCCGGCGGCGACGGCGTGCAGGGGGCGGCAGGTGCCGTCCTTGGCCGGTTCGGCGGTCAGGAGGCCCGTGCGCGGAGCCGCCTTGCCCAGGCGTTCGTCGAGTTCCGCCCAGCTCCGCGGGGTGGGGGACTGGAAGCGCAGGCCGCTGATCCGGCCGGTGCCGTCCACGGTGAGCGAGAGGTCGTACGGGAGGGTGCCCACCGCGATCCGTGCGACCAGCGAGCGGTCCTGCTGCTGCGTGAGCCGTACGAGCTTCATGTCCTTGAAGACCGCCAGGACCTGGTTGAGCTGGTCGGCGGGGATGTTCTTGAGGAAGTCGGCGGTGAAGTGCTCGCCCAGCTCGCTCGCGGGGATCGGCGCGCGGGGGGCCGCGTCGAGCAGCCAGCGCAGTTGGCCGCCCGCCGGAGTGCCGGGGATGTCCGTCCCGAAAGCCGTGATGGCGGTGGCCTGGACGGGGGCGGGCCGGCCCACGCAGGCCGTCATGGTGACCGCCACCGCGGCCGCCGCGAGGATCCGGGCGGGTTTCGGCACCGTGCGCATATGAGGCTCCGTTTCGATCGGTTGCTGCGTCCGTTCCAGACAAGCCGACCGGAAGATCGGGAACCACCAAGTGGGCCACCGTTCCGGCAGGTGAGGCTGGCCGCGGGAAATGTGCGGATAACCTCATAGACGACCTCCCTGATCGCTCATCACGATGGGGGCCTATGAGTTCCAGGCTGGTGGCCGCACTGCTGGCGGCGACCGCGGCCGCCGGCGTCGTGGCCGGTGCACTGATGGAGACCGGCCTGCCCGCTCCGGCGACGCAGTGGGTGTTCATCGTCTTCGCGCTGCCCCTGCCCGCCCTGGGGTGGCTGCTGGCCTCCCGGCGTCCCGAGCTGCGCTACGGCTGGCTGCTGCTGGCCTGCGGGTTGTTCCTCGGGCTGAGCGTGCTGGGGGTGGGGGTGCGCGCCCAGGGCGGCCCGGAGCTCCTCGGCTCGTTCCTCATCTCCCTGTCTCCCCTGTTCTATGGGCTGACCTGGATCTTTGTGCCCCTCCTGTTCCCCGACGGCAGGCTGCCCTCGCGCCGGTGGCGGCCGGTGGCGAGGATCTCGGCCGTGGCGATCGCCGTGCACGCCGTCGGCTCCACCGGGTTCCTGATGTTCGGGCCGAACATGTCCGATCCGTCGCCCTTGGCGCTGATCGCGGCGCTCATGTCGGGGGTGGGGCAGTTCGTCACGTGGATCCTGGCGGTCGTCGTGTTCTGCGGGCTCGTGGTCCGCTGGCGGCGCAGCCGCATGGTGGAGCGCCGGCAGTACGCGTGGATGGTCGGCGGCATGGTCGTGACGATGGGGGGCGCGGCGCTCATGCTGTTCACCATCTTCGGCCGTACGCAGATCGGGCCGGTCGTGCTGCTCGGGGTCGTGACGGCGATGGGGGCGCTGCCCGCCGCGCTGGTCGTGGCGGTCGTCCGCCACCGGCTGCTCGACATCCGGATCGGCATCAAGGGGTCGCGCCTGCACCTGATGTTCGACCTGCGCCCGACGGTCGACGAGGTGCTGTCCGACCTCGGCACCGCTCTTGAGGACGCCCCCGAGCCGGTGGAGCAGCTCGGGCGGCTGGCCACGGCGGTGCGTACCGGGCTGGAGGTCAGGTGGGCGGCCGTGACGCTCGCCGATGGCACGCGCGTGGTCTCGGGCAAGGAGGAGGGCGAGGCGCTGGTGACGATGCCGGTACGCGGCGGGCTCGGCCGTATCGAGTGCGGCCCCAGGGACGCGGGCCCGCTCACCCGCGTGGACCGGCGCCTGCTGCAGGCCCTGGCCGTGCCCGCCGGGCTGGCCATCCAGAGCGCCGGGCTGGTCACCCGCCTGGTCAACGCCCAGGAGGCCGAGAGGAGGCGCATCGAGCGCAACATCCACGACGGCGTACAGCAGCAGCTCGTCGCCCTCATCGCCGGCCTCGAACTGGCCAGGGCCACCGGCGCGGGCCCCGACATGCTGACCCAGCTGCGCGAGCAGGCCCGCCAGACGCTCACCGACCTGCGCGAGCTGGCGGCCGGCATCCACCCGTCCGCCCTGAGCCAGGGCGGCCTGGTGGAGGCCGTCGAGGAGCGCTGTTCCCGCCTGCCCGTGCACACCAGGGTGAGCGCGTCCCCGGGGCTGCGGGCCAGGCGGTTCGCCGACGAGATCGAGGGAGCGATGTACTTCACCGTGAGCGAGGCCGTGGCCAACGCGCTCAAGCACGCGGAGGCGGCCACCATCGAGGTACGCCTGTCGCAGTCGGACGGCCGCCTGCGCGCCACCGTCGCCGACGACGGCAAGGGCTTCACCCCGGGCGCGGCCGCCCGCAGGGGGCTGGCGACGCTCGCCGACCGGCTGGACGCGCTCGGCGGCGGGCTGACCGTGGACAGCGCGCCGGGGGAGGGCACACGGGTGAACGCGTGGGTGCCGGCCGATGAGTGAGCCGATCCGCACGGTGGTGGCCGACGATCACTACCTGGTGCGCGAGGGGACCCGGCAACTGCTGGAGATGTCGGGCGAGGTGACGGTCGTGGGCGCGGTGGGCGACGCCGACGAGCTGCTGGACGCCGTCCGCCGGCTCGGCCCCGACGTGGTGATCACCGACATCCGGATGCCCGGCGGGGAGTGGCGGCAGGGCTTCGAGGGCATCGACGCCGCCCACCGCATCCGCTCCGCGCATCCGAAGGTCGGGGTGGTGGTGCTTTCGCAGTTCTCGGATGCTTTGTTCGCGTTCGAGCTGTTCAAGCATGGTACGGAGGGGTACGCGTACCTGCTCAAGGACCGGGTGGGGGATCTGGACGAGCTGCTCGGGGCGATCAGGGCGGTGGCGACGGGCGGCTCGGTCATCGACCCGAAGGTGGTCGAGGGCCTGCTGGCCCGCCGTGACGTACGAGGCCAGCAGGAGGCGCTGACCGCCCGCGAACGGGACGTCCTGCGCGAGATGGCCCACGGCCGGACGAACTCGGCCATCGCCAGGGCCCTGCACCTGTCGATCTCGTCGGTGGAGAAGAACGTCAACGCCATCTTCACCAAGCTCGGCCTGGAGAACAGCGGGGACGTGCACCGCAGGGTGGCCGCGGTCCTCGCCTACCTGGGGCCGGAGGCGTAGGTGAGGCGGCGGAGCAGGATCTCCGCCGGGCCGCGATGGCCGGCGCGGCGCATGAGATCGGCCAGGAGCAGCGAGACCAGCCAGGTCCCCGTCGCCACCGCCGTGGCGCCGGCGAGGCCGAGGTCGTCCTGCAGGCCCAGCCCGAACGGGTAGAACAGCGCGGTGAACACGATCGACTGGAAGAGGTACATGCTCAGCGAACGCTGCCCGAGCGCCTCGACCGACGTCGTGAACCGGTTCCGGCGGCGGCCGGCCGCGATCGCGACCAGGCCGATGATCGCCGCCATGCCGATGCCGCCCGCGTACCCGGTGAGCGGCTGCGCGAAGGAGGCCGCCAGCATGGCCGCGCCGGGCGGCCCGGCCCACAGCCCCGCCTGGATGAGGGCGGCCGGGAGGGCTCCGGCGACGGACAGGGCGGTGGTGATCACCGCGGCGCGGACCAGGAACCGCCGATGACGTGCGGGCTCCTCCAGGAACCGCCGCCGCGCCGCCCACATGCCCACCAGCATCCCCGGCACGACCAGGACGACCCCGAAGATCACCATGAGCGGCCAGGCCGCCATCCGGTTCGTGAACAGCTCCCAGAAACCTTGACCGCCCGCGGCGACGCTGCCCGCGGTGTAGGTGGACATGCCCCGCGACAACGGGAACCACATGCCGAACCCCACGATGAGCGTGGCCGGGACCAGAGTGAGCCCGGCCGTCCACAGCAGGGCCCGGTCACCGCGCCGGAGCAGGCCGGTCACCAGCACGGCGCTCAGCCCGTACGCGGCCAGAATGTCGATCGGAACCAGCAGCGCCACATGGACGAACCCGATGAGCACCAGCCACCAGCCGCGGCGGCGCAGCAGCCTGCGGGCGCTCACCCAGTCGGCGCCGCCCGAGAGCCGCCGGTCGAGCAGTTGCACCAGCGCGTAGCCGAACAGGAAGGCGAACATCGGCCGCGCGTGGTTGCCGACGAAGAAGAGGTGGAACATCTCGGCGACGGTGTTGAGCACGGTGGGACCGCGGCTCACGTCGGTGACGAACAGCGGGGCGTGGGCGAAGGCGATGGCCAGCAGCATCGCGCCGCGGGCGAGGTCGGGGGCCAGGGCCCGGCCGGTGATGGTTCGTGGCCGGGCCTGGATGGACGTGCTCACGAGCGATCTCCCTCAGAGAGTGGGGGTTCAGCCGGCGGCGTGCGAGCTCCTCGCCGCGTCCACGCTCTTGCGCAGCGCGGTGGCGATCGGCTCGACGGGCTCGGACAACTGCTGGATCCGTTCCTTACGTCCATGCGTGGGGACGGCCTTGTGCCGGGCCGCCGTGCCCAGTGCCGCCAGGACGCGGACGTCCAGCTCGAGGCGGTCGACGGGCCGGCCGCCGCGGATCGCCTGCGCCACGCGCTCGGCGAGCCTGCGCGACAGGTACGGCTTGCGCGGCGTGATCCGCTCGACCGGGAAGAACAGGATCCGCCGCCGCTCCACGCCGATCAGCCGGGCGGCCACCAGCTCGTCGCGCACCAGGCGGACCGCCTTGCCGCCATCCTTGGTGACCCAGTGCCCCCACTTACGGGGCGGTGCGGCCGCGATCTGCTCATAGACGGCCGCCGGGAGGGCGCCGAGGTGGGCGGCGGGGGCGGTGAGCGCCCGCACCTTGCCCGAATCGTCCGCCAGATGGCCGGCCAGCAGCAGCTCGGACAGGGCCGCCGCGCGCAGCAGGTAGCCCAGCTCACCCCGGCCGGTGAGCCGGCCCTTGCGCAGGTCGAAGGCCAGCAGGAACGCCGACCTCGTCAGTGACTCATCCTGTTTCACCTGTGTCTCCATCGGTGCTCTCCTCGTCGGGAACCTTTTTGGGTCTTCCACGGGGGCGCATCCGCGCCACGTCGTCGGGCAGACGCCCCGCCTCGGCCAGCGCCCTGCGCAGCAGGAACTCGATCTGCGAGTTCGTGCTGCGCAGCTCGTCGGACGCCCACCTGGCCAGCGCGTCGTGGACCACCGGGTCGAGCCGCAGAAGGATCTTCTTCCGCTCCACCGGGGCTAGTGGTAGAGCGTGCCGGTGTTGACGACCGGCTGGGTGTCGCGGTCGCCGACCAGCACCACGAGCAGGTTGCTGACCATGGCCGCCTTGCGCTCCTCGTCCAGCTCGACGACGTCGTGCTCGGCGAGCCTGGCCAGGGCCATCTCGACCATGCCGACCGCCCCCTCGACGATCCGCTGCCTGGCGGCGACCACCGCGCCGGCCTGCTGGCGCCGCAGCATCGCGTGGGCGATCTCCGGCGCGTAGGCCAGGTGGACGATGCGGGACTCGATGACCTTCACCCCGGCCGAGGCGACCCGGGCGCCGATCTCCGCCGAGAGCTGTTCGTTGATCTCTTCGGCGTTGTCGCGCAGGGACAGCCGGGGATCGCCGTGGGCGTCGTACGGGTAGCTGCCCGCGATGTGCCGCACGGCCGTCTCCGCCTGGATGGCCACGAACTCGATGAAGTCGTCGACCTCGAAGACCGCCTGCGCCGTGTCCTGCACCTGCCAGACCACCACGGTCGCGATCTGGATGGGGTTGCCGTCGGCGTCGTTGACCTTCGTCACGTCCGTCTCGTGGTTGCGGATCCTGGTCGACACCCGGCGGCGATGGGTGACCGGGTTGACCCACTGGAAGCCGGGGGTGCGCAGGGTGCCGACGTACCGGCCGAGGAGCTGGACGACGCGGGCCTCGCCCGGCGCCACGGCCGTGAGGCCGAAGAACATCGTCAGGCCGCTGATGATCATCAGGATGGTCACCACGACCAGCCACAGACCGCCTTGCTCCGCCCCCGTGGCGAGCATGACGATCCCCACGACGAGCAGCGCGAGGCCGGCCAGCACCAGCACCGTCGCCACGCCCGCCATCACGAACCCGTTGGACGCCCGCATCACGCGCTCGCTCGTGCGCGGCGCCGGCATGTCCACGATGGGTCCCTCAAGAGCGGCCCCGCCGGGTGTGTCCGCCATCGTCCATCTCCTGTCTAGGTGATTCCATCTTGCTAGCAAAGTGATATCACTTTTTTGGCGATCAGGGAAGCCGTCCTGGTGCCCCGCGAAGTCCCCTACTCTTAGGGGATCTTGATCTCTGGGCCCGGCGGGCCCACCGGAACGACACAAGGTGCTGCAACGTGGTCTCGCACGAAGAGATGGCCGAGGCGTTCGGCGACGAAGGCCTGCTGCTGATGGACGCCGAGCAGTCCCACGAGATGGGGCTGTCGGACGAGGACGCGCGGATCCTGTGCCAGATCGGGTTACCGGTACGCGCCGACCTGGCGTTCACCCTCCTCGTCGACGACGAGCCGCGCCCGGGCTCCCTCGTGGTGTTCAAGACCGGCGACGGGGACGTGGACGTCCTCATGCTCGGCGGCACGACCGGCGACACGGCCATGCGCTACTTCCTCGACCTGCGCAGCGGCGTCGTCGGCCTGCTCTCCTTCGACGGCGAGCCGCAGGCCGAGCGGGTCAACGGCTCCCTGGCGACCTTCGTCGAGTTCCTCTACCGGCTCAGGCTGCGCCAGCGGGCGCTGAACGGCGAGTCCGCCGACGACGGCCGCCGCTACACCGAGGAGCTGTGGCGCTCGCTGCGCGAACTGGACCCGGTCGCCTTCGTGGGCGGCGCCGAGGCCTGGTGGTCGATGGTCCTCGACAACCTGATGGACCGCGACCTCATCGCCGAGACCCGCGCCTTCCTCGCCCAGCGCCGCGCGGAGGTCGCCGACGTCCTGTCCGAGCCGTCCGCTCCCGCCCCCGACGACTCCCCCTCACAGCTTCCGCCGCGCGACGCCTTGGAGCGGGCGCTCGGCCGGTTGGAGCAGGAGGGCTGGCAGATCGTCGACGCCGAACGCTTCGCCGCCGACAAGACGACCAGCGGCCTCCTGCACGTCGCCGACCCCCACTTCGACGCCGATGGCACCCTGGTCAAGGACCTGCCCCTGTCCTGGCGGGGCGGGCTGCCCTCCCGCGTGCAGGCGGTGTTCGCCAAGGAGGGCCTGGTGGTGGCCGTACCCGGGCAGTCGGACCGGGGCGAGGACTACGACGCGATCCTCGAAATGGACCCCGACGAACTGGCGAAGGAGGCGGACGCCGCGATGGAGAAGCTCTTCGCCGCCGTCCACGGCCTCAACGAGCCGGAGGAGGGGGTCGTGACCTGCCTGGCCACCGGCCGCCGCTCCGACCTGTGCCGCATCGTCAGGGCCTTCGACGACCTCGCCACCCACGGCTACCTCGCCGAACCCGACCTCTGGCCGACGGCTTCCGGGGGGTGGGAGCACGTGTACGAGTCGACCAAGGCGGGCGAACCTGCCAAGGCCGTCTTCTGGACCACCCAGCAGCACACGTCGAGCTTCGACGCCTGCGGTGACCTGGTGGACGAGCTGGCGCTGCAGTGGACGGGGGATCGGGAGCTGATCGCACGAGCCCTGGCCACGACGGGGCTCGCGGTGGAGACCCCCGAAGACGACAGCACCGCCTTCTTCCTCCGCCCCGTCGTCTGATCGCGTGGCGGACGAGGAGATCTTGCAGGACTCGGCCCATCGCCGGGTCGTACGCGTCGGCGACACCGTTCGCAGGCCCGTCCACCCATGGACCCCGGCCGTCCACGCGCTGCTCCGGCACCTGGAGGAGGCGGGTTTCCCCTACTCGCCACGGGTGCTGGGGATCGATGAGGAGGGCCGGGAGATCCTCACCTACCTGGACGGCGAGTCCGGCCCTGAGGGCTGGGCCAAGGTGGTCGGGGACGCGGGCCTGACGTCCTTCGCCCGCCTGCTCCGCGACTACCACGACGTGGCCGCCGGTTTCCGCCCGCCCCAAGGGCTCACCTGGTCCAGCGGTGAGGCGGAACCACGCGAAGACGAGGTCATCTGTCACGGGGACTTCGGCCCGTGGAACACGGTCTGGCGCGGTGAACGCCCGGTCGGGATCCTGGACTGGGACTACGCCCGGCCCAGACCCCGGCTGCACGACGTCGCCTACGCGCTGGAGTACGTCGCGCCGTTCCGCGACGACGCCGAATGCCTGCGCCGGCTGCGCCACCCCGAGCCACCCGACCGGCGTCGCCGCCTGGAGCTGTTCGCCGCCGCCTACGGCCTGACGTCCACCACGGGGCTGGTCGACGCGGTCATCGGCGTGCAAGAAGAAGTGATCGAGCAGGTACGCCTGCTGGCCGCCGCCGGGCGCCAACCCCAGGCCCAGTGGGTCGCCGGCGGCTTCCTCGACGAAGCGGGCCGGAAACTCGCCTGGAGCCGGGCCAACCGCCACCTTTTCGAGTAGGGGAGTGGTCATGGGAAACGTGCTGGTGACCGGGGCCACCGGCGGCATCGGGACGGCGCTGGTCGGCGCGCTGGTAGCGGCCGGGCACCGGGTGACCGCCGTGGGGCGCGGCGTCGGGCGGCTGGACGTACCGGGGATCGAGGCGGACCTGGCCGCCCCCGAGACGCTGGCCGCCGCCGTGGGAGAACCGGAGGATGTCCAGGCGCTGGTGCACTGCGCGGGAATCTCCCCGGTCGAGGCCGTCGCCGACGCCGGCCCTGAGACGTGGCGGCGGACGATGGCGGTGAACGTGGCCTCCGCCGCCGAACTGACACGCCTGACGCTGCCCGCGTTACGCCGGTCCAGGGGCCACGCGATCTTCGTCAACGCCGCTCCGGGGATGACCGGGGTTCCGCGCTGGTCGGCGTTCGTGGCCAGCAAGGCGGCGCTGCGGGAGCTGGCCGAGTCGCTGCGTGAGGAGGAGGCCGCTCACGGCGTCCGCGTCACCACGGTCTATCCCGGGGCGACGGCGACCGAGCTGCTGGGTGAGGTGCGGAAGGACTTCGGGCGTCCGTACGATCCCGGGGCGTGCATCCGGCCGGAGACGCTGGCCGCGATGATCGTCTGGGTGCTGAGCGCCCCGGCCGACTCCTATCCGTGCGAGCTGTCCGTGCTGCCGTCGCCGCGGTAGGGCGCCTGCCCGGGTGAGTCCGGGCAGGCGTTTCCGCTCCTACTTGAGGCTGTCCGGAACGCCGGACTTGTCGCCGAGGCCGACGAGGTAGTCCGCGTACTCCTTCACGTTGTCCTTCTTGACCAGCTTGCCCTGCAGCGTCTCGTCGGCCTGCACCTGCTTGCCGCCCAGGACGTCGCCGGCCAGCGAGATCACCTTCTGCCCGAGCGCGAAGGGCGACTCGGCGTTGGTGGCGTACATCTCACCCGCCGCGACGGCGGCCAGCGCGTCGGCGATGCCGTCGTTGCCGACGACCTTGACCTTGCCCACCAGGTTGCGGGCCTTGAGCGCGGACAGCACGCCCATCGCCATCTCGTCGTTGGCCGCGTACACGCCGTCGATGTCGGGGTTGGCCTGCAGCACGTTCGTCATCACGTTCAGGGCCTTGGCCCGGTCGAAGTCGGCCGCCTGCGTGGCGACGACCTTGATGTCCTGGTGCGTGGCGATCTGCTGCTGGAAGCCCTTGCTTCGGTCCTGGGCCACGTTGGTGCCGAGGATGCCCTGGATCTCGACGACCTTGCCCTTGCCGCCGACCGCCTCGGCCAGCGCGTCGGCCGCGTTCTTGCCGGCCTGGACGGCGTCGTAGCCGACGAACGTGGCCAGCTTGCCGCCGGACGGCTTGCGGTCGAACGCCATCACGGGGATGCTCGCCGAGTTCGCCTGCGTGACGGAGCTGCTGGCCGACTGGCTGCCCACCGGGTCGAGGATGAGGATCCCGGTCTGCTTGGAGATGGCGGTCGTCGCCTGGTTGAGGAAGGTGGCGTCGGAGTTGTCGGCGTTCTGCACGTTCAGGGTGATGCCGTTCTTGGCGGCCTGGGCCTCGGCGCCGTCCTTCACGCTGATGAAGAACGGGTTGCCGAGCGTACTCATGATGATCGTGGCGTCCTTCTTGCCGGACGCCTTGACGGCGCCCGCGGTGGTCTCCTCACCGCCCCGGCTGCAGGCGGTCAGGGAGACGGCGGCCAGGATCGCGACGGCGAGGATTTTGCGGGGAGTGTGCATGGCTGTTCCTTAGATGTGCTGTGCGAGTTCTGGAGTGGGTACGGGGGATGCGGCCCGGCGCGGTACGAGCCTGCGCAGGATGTCCACGTTGCGGTCGAGGAAGACGGCCAGGAGGATGACCAGGCCCTTCACCACGTCCTGCAGGAACGGGGAGACGTCGAGCAGGTTCATCCCGTTGTCGATGACGCCGAGGACGAGCGCCCCGACGAGGGTGCCGAGCAGGGTGCCGCGGCCACCGGCCAGGCTGGTGCCGCCGATGATGACGGCCGCGATCGCGTCCAGTTCCAGGCCGGCGCCGGCCGTCGGCTGGGCCGTGGAGAGCCGGGCGGTGATGATGAACCCGGCCAGGGACGCCAGCACGCCGCTGATGACGAACGCGAGGATCTTGACGCGGTGGAC
Source organism: Nonomuraea solani (assembly GCF_900108335.1). Lineage (GTDB taxonomy): Bacteria > Actinomycetota > Actinomycetes > Streptosporangiales > Streptosporangiaceae > Nonomuraea > Nonomuraea solani. The sequence continues at coordinate 5,819 of NZ_FNVT01000008.1, read as the reverse complement.
CCTGATGCCGGAGAGCCGCGCGGCCTCGACGTTGTCGCCGGTGGCGTAGACGTACCGGCCGAAGCGGGTGCGCGCCAGGACGAACCCGAAGATCCCGAACGCCACCAGCATGATCCACACCGGCACCGGCACGCCCGCGAACCGGGCCTGCCCGATGCCCTGGAAGTCGTAGTCCGTCACCGGGATGGGGTTGCCCGAGGTGAGGTGAAGGGTGAGCCCGGCGAACACCGACATCGTGGCCAGCGTCGCGATGAACGACGGCATTCTGGTCCTGGTCACGAGCAGGCCGTTGATCAGCCCGATGGCCGCGCCGGTCGCCAGGCCCGCGGCCAGCGCGGGGACGAGCCCGTACGTGCCGAGCGTCAGGGCGGTGACGACGGCGGAGAAGCCGAGCGCCGACCCCACGGACAGGTCGATCTCGGAAAGGATGATCACATATGTCTGCCCGGCCGCGAGCAGCGCGGCGACGGAGGTCGCGAGCGCGACGTTGAGCAGGTTCGCCGGGGTGAGGAAGACCGGCGAGGCCACCGAGAGGACGATCCCTACCAGGAGGAGCATCCACACCGCGCGCAGCCGGCCCGCGACGGTCTTGAGCTTCGAGGTCATGCGGCGCCTACCAGTGCGTGCTTGAGGATGGACTGCTCGTCGAGGTCGTCGCCGGTCAGCTCGGCGACGAGCCGTCCCTCGCGCATCACGACCACGCGGTCGGACATGGCGACGAGTTCCGGCAGGTCGGAGCTCACGAGCAGGACGGCGACACCGTCCGCGGTGAGCTGGTTGATGATCCGGTAGATCTCCGTCTTGGCCCCGACGTCCACGCCGCGGGTCGGCTCGTCCATGAGCAGCACCCGCGGCCGGGTCATCACCCACTTGGCGAACAGGGCCTTCTGCTGGTTGCCGCCGGACAGCGAGCTGACCTCGATGGACGGGGAGGCGGCGCGCACCCGCAGCTCCGAGATGACCGCGCCGGTGGCAGCGCGCTCCTTGCCGCGCCGCACGACGCCGCTCCCGGGGCTGAACTCCCGCAGGGAGGCCAGCGACACGTTCGCCTCGACGGACTGGCCCATGCACAGGCCCTCCGCCTGCCGGTCGGGCGACAGGTAGGCGATCCGGCTGCCGATCGCGTCCTGGACGCTCGCGACGCGTACGCCGGAGCCGTCCACCAGCACGGATCCGCCGGTCAGCGGCTGCAGACCGAACAGCGCGCGCAGCAGGTCGCTGCGCCCGCAGCCGACCACGCCGCCGATGCCGACCACCTCGCCGGCCCTGACCCGCAGATCGATGTCGTGGAAGCGGCCGCCGCCCCCGCCGCGCACCTCCAGCACGACCTCGTTTCGTACGTTGCGCTCCTTGGGATAGAAGTCGTCCACGGCGTCGCCGACCATCGCGGTGACGACCTCGGCCGGGGTGAGCCGCTCGGTGGGGGCGTCGAGCGTGACCCGGCCGTCGCGCAGCACGACGATGCGGTCCGACAGGGCGAAGACCTCGTCCAGCCGGTGGCTGATGTAGATCACCGAGACGCCGGCCTCGCGCAGCCGGTTCACCTGGGCGAAGAGCTGCTCGGACTCCTGCTCGTCGAGCGCCGCGGTCGGCTCGTCGAGGATGATCAGCCGCAGCTCGTGCGTCATGGCCTTGGCGATTTCGAGCATCTGCCGCTCCGCCACGCTCAGCTCGCCGACCTGGCGGTGCACGTCGATCTCCATGCCGAGGCGGCGCAGCGCCTGCCCGGCCTCGGCGGCCATGCGCCGCTTGGAGACGAACCAGCGGCCGAAGACGCGCTCGCGGTCCAGCACGTACATGTTCTCGGCCACGCTGAGGTGCGGGAACAGGTTCTGCTGGAACTCCTGGTAGATGACCTCGATGCCCTGCGCCATCGCGGCCTGCGGGTCCTTGAACACCGTCGCGGTCCCGTCGATCAGCAGCCGGCCCGAGTCGGGCTGGTGCGCGCCGGAGATCACCCGGGTGAGCGTGGACTTGCCCGCCCCGTTCTCCCCGACGAGCGCCACGACCTCGCCGGGAGCGACGTCGAAGCTGACGCCGCGCAGGACGCTGTTGTCGCCGAAGGACTTGCGCACATCGGCCAACTGGAGATGCATGCCAGGCTCCCGATCAGTACACGACGCCCGCGGTGAGCAGGACGTTGGCGTACGAGGTGAACTCGCCGGAGCGCACGGCCGCCCTGGCTCCCGCGGTGGCCCGCTTGAACTCGGTGTGCGGCAGGAACTCCAGCGTCAGGCCGAGCCGGTCGAACCGCTCCTCGATCGCGGCCAGCATGTCCGGGCTGTGCCGCTTGATCTCCTCGGACAGCACCACACCCTCCACGGCCACCTCGTCGAGCACCGTGTCCAGCAGGTCGAGGAAACGCGGCAGGTTCTCCCTGACGGCCAGGTCCACGCGTTCCACGTCTCTCGGGATGGGAAGGCCCGCGTCGGTGACGATGATCGTGTCCGTGTGGCCCAGCTCGGAGATCACGCGGGCGAGCTGGGCGTTGAGCGTTCCTTGGTTGCGTCTCATCGGGTGGCTCCTTCCATGGGGGTGTTGACCAGCGGTTCGACGTCGTCCCTGCCGGGGAGTGAGGGGCTGGCCCCGGCCTTGGTGGTGGCGAGGGCGCCGGCCGCCATGCCGTACTGGATGGCGGTGTCCACGTCGAGGCCGGCGGCCAGGGCGCCGCCGAAGAAGCCGGTGAAGGCGTCGCCGGCGGCCGTGGTGTCCACGGGCGTCACGGCGTAGGCGGGGAAGTGACGGGTGCGTTCCTTCGTGACCGACAGGGCGCCGCCGGCGCCGAGCGTGATGATCGCGTGGCGCACGCCGCGCTCCAGGAACCAGGCCGCCGCCCGCTCCGCCGACGCGAGGTCCGTGACCTGGACGCCGGTCAGCACGGTGGCCTCGCTCTCGTTCGGGGTCACGATGTCGAGGTACGGCCACACGTCGTCCGGCAGCTTCTGGGCGGGCGCCGGGTCCAGGACCACGGTCAGCCCGGCCGCCGCGCCCTCCCGCGCCGCGTGGCAGGCGACCTCGGTCCGGATTTCGAGCTGGAGCAGCAGGACGCCGGCCCGGTCGCGGATGCGCTCGATGCTCTCCGTGACCATCGCCTCGTCGAGGGAGGCGTTGGCGAGCGGCGTGATGATGATGTCGTTCTCACCCGACGCGTCCACGCGGATGTGGGCGACGCCCGTGCGGCCCTCGACCGTGCGTACCTCGGTGAGGGTGACACCGTGCGCCTCCAGGCCGGACAGCACGATGTCGCGGAACGGGTCCTGGCCCACGCAGGCGACCATCCAGGTCGGCGCGCCCGAGTGGGCCGCGGACACGGCCTGGTTCGCGCCCTTGCCGCCGAGTACGAGGGTGAAGTCGTCGCCGAGCACGGTCTCACCGCGCCGCGGCAGCCGCTGGCTGAACGCCGTGACGTCCGCGGTGATGCTCCCGACGACGAGAACACCGGTGGGTTCCATGGGGATTCCTCCAGATTCAGGGATGGGTGACCCGAGGTCACGGCCTGTGTGCCGTGTCCTTGCGGGTGCGGGGTCGATCAGATCCCGGCGGGGTGCCAGACCGTCTTGGTCTCCATGAACGTGGTCATGCGTCGCGTGCCCCGGTCCTTTTCCGCGGTGAACACGCGTTTGAAGTTCTCGGCCGCCGCCTGCTCGCAGGCCAGCGCCAGCTCGGGGGCTCCCACGCCGGTGAGGTCGAGCCCGTTGACGTCCATGTGCGCCGCCAGCCAGGGCGCCAGCTCGGCCTGGTGCCCGGTGAGGATGTTCACGACCCCGCCCGGCAGGTCGGAGGTGGCCAGCACTTCGGCGAACGTGATGGCGGGCAGCGGCGCCCGCTCCGAGGCGACCACGACACAGGAGTTGCCGGTGACGATCACCGGTGCGACGGCGGAGACGAGGCCGAGAAGGGGGTCGGCGGGCGCGATGACCGCGACCACTCCGGCCGGTTCCGGCGAGGACAGGTTGAGGTACGGCCCCGCGACCGGGTTGGCCGCCCCGTGCACCGCGGCGATCTTGTCGGCCCAGCCCGCGTACCAGACCAGCCGGTCCACCGTGGCGTCCACCTGCTCCAGCGCCTGTTTGCGCGGGCCGCCGACCTCGTCGGCGAACTGGGCACGGCGGCCCTCCAGCATCTCGGCGACGCGGTAGAGGATCTGCCCCCTGTTGTACGCGGTCGCGCCCGACCAGCCGGGAAACGCCTTGCGCGCGGCCACCACCGCGTCACGGGCGTCCTTGCGCGAGGCCCTGGCGGCGTGCTCCGTTCTCGTCACGGGGTAGGACCTCCCGCTCTCCGAGCGCGGGAACGCTCCACCGATGAACAACTTGTACGTCTTGCGCACTGTCACTCGTCGCTCAGACATCGAGGTACGCCTCCAGCCCATGCAGCCCGCCTTCGCGGCCGTAGCCGGACTCCTTGTAGCCGCCGAAGGGCGAGGCCGGGTCGAACTTGTTGAACGTGTTGGCCCACACCACGCCCGCGCGCAGCCGGTCGGCCATCCACAAGATGCGTGAGCCCTTCTCGGTCCACACCCCGGCCGACAGCCCGTACGGGGTGTTGTTGGCCTTCTCCACCGCCTCGGCCGGCGTGCGGAAGGTCAGCACCGACAGCACCGGTCCGAAGATCTCCTCCCGGGCGATGCGGTGCGACTGCGCGACCCCGGTGAACACCGTCGGCGGGAACCAGAACCCCCGCTCGGGCAGCTCACACGCCGGCGACCAGCGCTCGGCCCCCTCCGACTCGCCGATGTCGCTGAGCCGCCGGATCTTGGCGAGCTGCTCGGCCGAGTTGATCGCACCGATGTCGGTGTTCTTGTCCAGCGGGTCGCCCAGCCGCAGCGTGCCCAGCCGGCGCTTGAGCGCGGCCAGCACCTCCTCCTGCACCGACTCCTGCACCAGCAGCCGCGAGCCCGCGCAGCACACGTGCCCCTGGTTGAAGAAGATGCCGTTGACGATGCCTTCGACGGCCTGGTCGATGGCGGCGTCGTCGAACACGATGTTCGCCGCCTTACCCCCCAGCTCCAGCGTCAGCTTCTTGCCGGTGCCCGCCACCGCCCGGGCGATGACCCGGCCGACCTCGGTCGAGCCGGTGAAGGCCACCTTGTCGACGTCGGGGTGCGCGACCACGGCGGCGCCGGTCTCACCCGCGCCGGTGACGATGTTCACCACGCCGGGCGGCAGCTCGGCCTGCCGGCAGATGTCGGCGAACAGCAACGCCGTCAACGGCGTCGTCTCGGCCGGCTTCAACACCACCGTGTTCCCGCACGCCAGCGCCGGGGCGATCTTCCAGGCCAGCATCAGCAGCGGGAAGTTCCACGGGATGACCTGCCCGGCCACCCCCAGCGGCCTGCTGCCGAACCCGGCATACTCCAGCTTGTCGGCCCAGCCCGCGTAGTAGAAGAAGTGCGCCGCCACCAGCGGCACGTCCACATCACGCGACTCGCGGATCGGCTTGCCGTTGTCCAGCGACTCCAGCACGGCCAGCTCCCGCGCCCGCTCCTGAACGATCCGCGCGATCCTGAACAGATATTTGGCCCGCTCGCCGCCGGGCAGCGCGCTCCAGACGCCGAACGCCTTGCGCGCCGCCCGCACCGCCCGATCGACGTCGTCGGCCGAGGCCGTGGCCACCTCGGCGAGAGTCTCCTCGGTGGCCGGGTTGACGGTCTTGAACGAAGGCCCCGAACCGTCGACGAACTCACCGTCGATGAACAGCCCATAAGAGGACTTCACCTCGACGACGTCGCGCGACTCGGGTGCCGGTGCATAGTCGAACATCGTGTCGAACTTCGTGTCGGGCATCGTCTAGTCCAAGGTGAAGTAGTCGGGACCCGC
>NZ_FNVT01000003.1:353562-958553 GCF_900108335.1 Nonomuraea solani | reverse complement strand
GAAGCGTAGAGAACTCCAATCTTCCCAGGTCAGAGGGCACCTCGCCTTATTTCACAACACATCCATCAGATTTCCCGCCGTGGATTCAGGCTGAGACACCGCCGGTCAGCATGACGCTCGCGTAGTAGTGCCTGAGTTGGTGAAGGCCCTCCTTGCGGGAGGTGACGTAGCGGCTTCGCTGACGCGGGTCCTTATCTGGTGCCGGGATCACGCCCGCTCGCACGAGAGCGGGTTTCCAGACCGTTTCGCTATAGCTCCTGGCCTTTATGAAGCGGTCGTCCGTCCAGCGGAACAACAGGTTGTGCGTGCGAAGCTTGCCGTCCACCTTCTCCCAGGGCAGGGAGCAAGCCAGCGGGGGATAGGCCGAGAGGTGCCGCTTGATGGCCTCAGCCGCCCAGTCAGGCAGCGGTACGACCCGCTCGCGGTCGTTCTTGGGTAGAGCGAAGACGTGGTCGGCTCCCAGCTTCTTGATCTGCCGTCGTACGCGAAGAAGGCGCTCGTCGAAGTCGACGTCTTCGAGCGCCAGGCCGAACAACTCACCCTGCCGCAGTCCGCACGCGGCCCCGAGCATAGGGAGCAGACGGAAGAGGGCGGGGTGAGCGTCGATCAGTGCGTGGACCCGTTCGTCCGACCACGCCGTGATCTCCTCGGTGGTGCGCTTCGGCACCTGGACGATCGGTGACTTGGCGGGACTCCGTTTGATCGCCTCGTCGGCGACGGCCAGATCGAGGATGCCCTGAAGGACCAGGAAGGCCGTCTGTACGGTCGAGGTCTCGAAACGGCTGCTCAGGTCACTGATCCACGCCTGGATCTGGGACGGCTTGATGCTCTTCACTGGACGCTTGGCGTAGGTCGGTGCGACGTGAAGTCGGTGGATGTACTCGTATCGAATCTTGGTCGATGGGTCCACGATGCGTGAGGCGAGCCACCGTTCGGCGAGGTCGACGAAGAGCACCTTGCCGGCGCTTGGGTCGATGTAGTCGCCGCGGGCGATGTCGGCGCCCATGGTGGCGATCTTGCGTTCGGCGTCGGCCTTGCGGTCGTACGCAGTTGAGCGCTCATTGCCATCGGGGTCCACCCAGACGGCGAGCCAGCGCTTGCCCTTGCCGTGGCGTGCGGTCTTGACCTTCTGCGGCTTGCCGTCCGGGGTGCGGACTGTCTTGGTCCAGAGATCCTTGACGAAGGCCATGGGGCTACTCCTGGTCCTGGACCCAGGACATGACGTCCTCGGGCACGTAGCGCAGGTGACGGCCGATCTTGCGTCCTCTCGGGCCTGTGCGGTGGTGTCGCCATTGGTAGAGGGTGGCGATCGGGACACCGAGGAAGGTGGCTACGTCCTCCACAGTCCAGAGCCTCACGAGGGTGTTCATTGGCCCCCGCCGGTAATCGCTGTGGCGAGGAGGGCGTCCCCGACTGAATAGCCCTTGCCTACGTACTCCCATTCGCTGATCACGAGGATGGTGTCTTCGTCGAACAGGGGCAGGCGTCCATGAGCGACCTCTTCGGTGTGAACGAAGCGTTCTCTTACTGCTCGGAGTTCGCCCAGGGTGGTGGAGTAGCGGCGGGACCGGGTGGAGAAGTGGCCGCGGAAGCCGAGCATGTGAGCCCAGTCGGCAAGCCGGAGTCCGGCCAACTCCGGGAGGGCACCGAGGCGCATGCAGGTGGCGATGAGTCGGCGGGCGTGATCGCGGAGGTTGAAGGCGTCGAGGTTGTCGAGCGGGTTGACGCGGCGGTCGAGGGTGCCGACGCATTCGGCTGCTTTGGTGGCGTACTTGGCGATGTAGCCGGCCACAGCTTGTTCGGTGAGATCGCCGTCCAGGGTGATGCGGCGAACGTCGAGCTGGTCGCCCCAGCGCAGGGCACGTTCGGGCTCGTCCTCGTAGGCGGGTGCGGTGGCGGTGGCGGTGGCGGTGACGACCTTGGCCGCGTGCTGGACGGCGTGGGTCAGGGCGTCGGCGGTGACCCAGGCCGGAGGTGGGAAGGCTGGTCCGTCGGAGCTGTCGAGGCGGATGACGGCGTGGAAGTGGACGACGCCGCGGCGTTGGTATTCGGCGACCTTGGCGAAGGACAGGGTGAGGTGGTGGCGTAGCTCGCTGAGCGGGAGGCCGCCGTGTTTGGCGAGGTGGCGGCGTACGGCGTCGGCGAAGCGCTTCCACAGCAGCGGGGCCAGGGCGTTGAACAGGACGGAGCCGGTGTAGTCGTAGCAGTCCGGGCACAGCGGCTCGCCGATGCGCGGGTCGTCCTTGCTGTGCCGGGTGGTGCAGGTTGTGGCACGGCCGTGCGGGCAGGTGGGCGCGTTGCGGCGGGCGTGGCAGGGCAGGGTCTTGCCGTTCTTCTCACGGCACGCATGGACCGTTCCAAAGCTCGGTGCGGTGAGAGTGACGAACAGGGTCGGGTGGCTGGTGACGGTCGTCGGGACGCCCTTGCCGCCGATCAGTCCGGCGCGGATGAGCTGGTAGGTGTCGGCGCGGTAGGTCTCGGCGCAGGACGGGCAGCGGGAGGCGCGGCGGGTCTTGCAGGGCAGGCGCAGGATGCCGTCGGGTTCGTGGCGGGTGGTGTAGCGGTGCAGGAGCTGTCCGGTGGCCTGGTCGTAGTGGTCGACCTTGCCGCGCAGGTGGATCGGTTGGCGGCAGCCGCCGGTGTTGCGGACTTGGGTCGCCCATCGGTCGTAGTCGGGATGGTTGAGTCGGGCGATCATGCCCGCTTTGGCGTGCGCGGTGGCGTGGGTTGTGGGCAAGATGGAGACCTCCTTTCGCTCGTTCGGGTGAAGGGATGGCCCTCGACCTGGCGTGTGTCTTGGCGGATGTGCGGCCAGGCCGGGGGCGCTGCGCCTTTAGGCGCCGTGGTTGTCGATGCCAGTGCCGTCGCAGTCGCGGCAGCGGTCTCGGTCGTTGTCGAGTCCGGTGCCGTTGCAGGTGCAGCAGCAGTAATGGATCACCTCGTTCACGTGGTCACTTCCGTTCACGCGCGGTGGTGGTGAGGTAGATGCGCCAGTGGTGCGGCTTACCCCGGTCGGGATACAGGCGTGAGGCGCCGATCACGGTGAAGTACTGACGCAGGCGGAACAGGGCGTCGACGATTTCGGCGCGAGTGCCGTCGAGGCGAATGCGCACGGCGGTCTCCCTTAGGTGTGGTCGGGCTGGATGCAGCCGTAGTAGCTGGCTTCGGCGTCGTGGCGGGCTCGGGCAGCGGCCAGGACGGCCACAGCCCGGTACTCCACCGGCCCGAAGAAGATCGAGGTGGCGTAGTGCCCGTACGGGGAATCCTCGAAGTCGATCTCCGAGCCAACGCGGGCGGCGATCTGGTCGATCTCGGCGCGAAGGCCAGCGTCGTCGTCCTTCTTCGGGAAGTGGTGCAGGGTGAGGCTGGAGGAGACGGGCAGTTCGGGGTGGGCTTCCAGAAATGCGGCCAGGTCGAGCAGGCCGTTGATGAGTGCCGAGCGGTGGTTGCGGGTCATCGGTGGTCTCCCTTCTAGGTTCAGGCGGTGCGCAGGGTGCGCAGCAGGTCTGAGGCGAGTTGGTTGGACACACCCAGGTGGGTGCGGAGGGCGTCGCGGGTGATGGGCTTGCCGTGCTTGGTGTGGTGTTCGTCGGCGACGCGGCGGGCGTAGTCGACGAGGGCGGGCGCGAGATCACCGTCCCGCCCGTCTTGGGCGTTGTCCTGGTCGGTGTGGTCGTTCGGGACGAATTCGGGGACCGGGGACGAGGCCAGGACGGGCGTGGACGAGGCGGCCGGAGCAGCGCACGATTCGGGAGGGGCGGCGCGGCGCTCCAGCATCGAGACGGCGATGAGGAACGCTGCGGCCGGGGTGGCGGCGGTGATCCAGCCCCATACGGTCGGGGCGGCTTGGGCGAGGTTGGCGGCCAGGGACAGGATGATGCCGCCGGACAGGACGAGGACGGGCTAGGAGAGTGGGCCGCGCCGACTCTTGGCGGTCTTCTTGTCGCGTTGGCGTTCGCGGGCGGCCATGACGCAGGTCAGGTCGATGCAGACGGCGATGGCCCAGGACATCCAGCCGGTCTGGCCGTGCTGGCTGGCGGTGTCGCGGATGTGGGTGAACGATCCGGCACCCGCGATGGCGGCCAGGACGAGGATCGGGCCGGTGTCGAGTAGCCAGCAGGTGATGCGTCGCATCGTTCCTCCCTTCGTGGTTCAGGCGTCGAGCAGGTGGGACGGGTCGTAGTCGGGCAGGTGGGCGGTGATCTCGTCCCAGGACGGGGCGAGGTGGGCATGAGTACGTGCGGCGTGTTCGGCTGCTTGCTCGGTGACATAGAAGGAGCGGGCGCGGTACCACTGGCCGTCCTGACCGGCGACGATGGCCACACCGGGCGTCTCGGCGGCGATGGCGCGAGCGGAGACCAGCGCGGCGGGGTCGAGGTCGCCGAGGGTCATGGTGGCGGTTTCGGGATCGTTGACGCGGTGACAGATCCGTCCCGAGCACTGCGCACGCAGGGCGGTGACACCGGGGCCGAGATCGGAGCCGATCCGCTGGCCGCAGCAGAACAGGTAGATGCCGAACGCCCGCCCGAGCTGCGCCACCCGCAGCAGCGCCGTCGAGGTCTTGGCGATCTCGTCCTTCTCCGACTTGTCGGCCATCAGATACAGCTCGGCCAGCTCGTCGACCAGGACCACGACCGGCGTCGGGCGGATCCCGGGTGGCAGTTGCCAGATGTTGCGGGCGCCGGCCTGACGGCACAGCCCCATCCGGTCGATCATCAGCGTGACCAGGTCATCCAGCAGCGTCACGGACTCGGTGCGGCAGGTGGCCAGGGCAGACAGGCGCGGGCTGTACGGGGTGAACTCCACCCCGCCCTTGAGGTCGAAGCCGACCAGGGCGACGGGTTGCGGCGCCAGGCCGACGATGAGCGCGTTGGCCAGGTTGGACTTGCCGGATTGGGTGGCTCCCGCGTTGATGTAGTGCGGCACGGTGCGGAAGTCGATCGTCCAGGGGCGTCCGGTCTCCAGCCGTCCCACGGTGACCTTGAGCAGCTCGGCCGAAGCCGGGAGCTGATCGACCTTGACCAGCGGATCGCGGATGGTCGCCTGGAGGACGACCCGGCCGGGCCGGGGCGAGAATGCTCGGATGGCGTGCACGCCCCAGGAGTGGGCCAGGCGTTCGGCGGCTTCGGCGTAGTCGCCGGGTGTCTGGCCTTCCAGGGTGTGCAGGGTGACGCGCCAGCCGTGCCGGGTCGGCAGCGGGAGCCACATGAACGGTTTGGTGTCGACGGCGACCCGTTGGAAGCGGCGGCGGACCTTGACCAGGCCGGTGGAGGCGATCGCGCCGGGCACGGTGGTGAACCACCAGCATTGCCGCTTCTTGGTCAGCCCGCAGCCGAGGGCGACCCGCCGCCAGGACGCGCGGACGGACAGGGCGGCGAGCGGGAAGCCGATCGCCAGCCAGAACGAGGCGGGGTGCCAGCGGCGCCAGGCCCACAGCCCGGCCGCCGTGGCGGCCAGGACTGCGAGCACATCCAGCGCGTCACGCATCGGCGGCCTCCCGGGCGGGGAGCAGGGCCGAGGCGCGGTAGGCGATGCCCCACTTGCCGGCGATCTCCCAGACGTAGCCGAGCAGGCCGACCGGGGTGACCGTGTCGCCGACGGTGATGGGCGGTTCTCCGGTGGTGCCGATCTTGACGAGTTCGATCCGGCCGAACTCGTCCTCGACGGAGACGGTGACTTCGTAGACGGTGTTGCCGTTCTTGTCGGTCTTGATCTCGCCGGTGTCGCGGTTGAGCACGCGAGGGCGCGGGGCCTTGACGCAGGTGATGGCGAGCTTGGTGGTGTCCACAGGGATCGGGACGGTGCGCATGGGCGGTGACCTCCTCATTCGTCTTAGCCAACATAGTTAACTAAGTTGGCTCGGTTGTCAACGTAGTCTCGGTTGGCTTGGTTGGTGTTTCGTGGTGTGATGGACGTGATGGTCAAGAACACCGGGCGACCCGGCTACCTGCAGATCGCCGACGATCTCCGCGCGCAGATCCGCGGCGGCTCCCTCGCGCCCGGAACCCCACTGCCATCCACCGCCCAGCTAGCCGAGCGGTACGACGCCTCGCTGAGCGTGGTGAAGATGGCTGTCGGTATCCTGCGCAACGAGGGCTTGGTGATCGGCCAGCAGGGCAAGGGTGTGTTCGTCCGCGACTCGGCCGAGGGTTCCCCCGCCGGTGACGTGGCCGGCGAGGTGGCCGAGCTGCGGTCCGCCGTACAGGAGCTGTCGATACGGCTGGCGCGGGTCGAGGAGCAGTTGGCTACGTCCACGAAACCCCGTTCCGGACGTAGCAACCGGTAACCTTCCGCGCCAGCACGGCCGAGGCCCCGTCCGGGCGACGCCGCAGGTTCAGCGCCTTGTCCTCGCGGCGGATGCCGACCAGGACCGCGATGTAACCCACCAGCAGGATGACGCCAAGCAGTCCGGCGATGACGAGCGCGATCACGTCCACGTCACCCCCGCCATGGCGACGCGGCGCGGACCGCGCGGGGGACGACGGGTCTCCTCCCGCCGCACGCCCTCCCGGCGCTTGGCCGCCTGCTTCTTGATCCAGCGATCCCGGGCCCGGCACTTACGGCAACGGGTCTGGCCCTCGTCCAGGGTGGCGCTGCACTCGCAGGCGGGCTCGGGGTAGATCTGCTCAGTCATGTGATCACCTCTCCTTTCGGTCGCTCCGGTGTTGCCTTGCGATACCGAGAATGCGACGGAGAGTTAAGACGAGATCACTACACGACGGGACATGTTCAAGACGTCCGTCCTACGATGTGCAGGTCCCCGGACGTCCTTCTGAGCAGGTGACATGGCGAACGAGAGGCTGCGAGCGGCCCTGTTGCAGCGCGGCGTGAGCATCGCCCAGCTGGCCGAGGCCATAGCGGTCGACCCCAAAACGGTCGAACGGTGGGTAACCAAGTCCCGCGCGCCATACCGAAAGCACCGCTTTGCGGTGGCTTCCTACCTGGATACCGAGGAGACCTACCTCTGGCCCGAGGCGCTCACCCGCGAACAGGTCGCCGCAGCGTCCGAGAGCGAGATCGTGGCCCTCTACCCGCACCGCTGGGCTGTCCCCAGGGACGTGTGGGGACGACTGTTCGCCGAAGCATCCCAAGAGATCGGCGTGCTCGTCTACAGCGGGCTCTTCCTCGCGGAAGACGCAGGACTGCAGCGCATGCTCGGCGAAAAGGCCGACGCAGGCGTACGGGTGCGCATCCTGCTCGGCGACCCCGATTGCGCCGAGGTGGCCCAGCGCGGTGAAGACGAGGGCATCGGGGACGGCATGGCCTTCAAGATCCGCAATGTCCTCGTCCTGTACCGACCGCTGCGCGAGCGCGCGCATGTGGAGTTCCGCCTGCACTCCACGGTGCTGTACAACTCGATCTACCGCGCCGACGATCAATTCCTCGTCAACACCCACGTCTACGGCGTGCCTGCCAGCAACGCCCCGTTCCTCCATCTGCGCAAGGTCATCGGCGGGGACATGGTCGCCACGTACGCCGAGAGCTTCGAACGGGTCTGGGACGGCGCCCGGCCACTAGGGTCCTGAGCCATGGCCAAGCGGATCGACTACTACGACGACCCGAACGCCCCAGCACCGAACAGCCTGGTGCCGTCCGTGAACGTCATCGTCACCAACGATGCGGGCGAGCTGCTGATGATCCGCCGCACCGACAACGACAACTGGGCCGTCCCCGGCGGCGCGATCGACCTGGGCGAGTCCATCCCCCAGGCCGCCATCCGCGAGACGCTAGAAGAAACCGGCATCGTCTGCGAGATCACCGGCCTGGCCGGCACCTACAGCGACCCCCGGCACGTCATCCTCTACACCTCCAACCGCGAAGCCCGCCAGGAGTTCTCCATCGTCCTGACGGGCCGCGCAATCAGCGGCGAGCCAACACCGAGCAGCGAATCCCGCGAAGTCTGCTGGGTCCCTCGAGGGCAGGTCACCGCACTGCGCATGGACCGCTCAATGCGGATGCGCATCGAGCACTACCTAACCGGCACCGCCCTGCCGTACATCGGCTAGCGCCGCCTCCACCGCCCGCACCGCCGCCAAGATGCACGGCGTCGAAGCCGTGATCGACCGGCTGACCAGGTGCTCCGGCCCGTACCGAGAGTGGATCTCCGCCAGCCGCTCAGCCGCAGTGAGATGAGTCCCGTCCGGACCGGTGGTCATGTCGCAGTAAGTCAGCGCCTCCACCAGCTCAGGACGCTCCTCATCGAACTCCGTGGTCAACTCGGTGAACAAGGAGCGTTCGAGCGCCTCGTTGACTGCACACGAATGGTGCGCCACCAGGCGGCAGAGCGTGTCGTCAGCCCGGCAAACGTCACGCAGGTAGCGCGCGCCGTCGAGCGGATGGAAGCCGGTCGCGACGAGGTTGGGCGCGTAGCCGATGTCGTGCAGGTAGGCGGCGGCGGTCAGGGTATCGGCCTCGTCGCCAAGGATGGGGGCGAGCGACACGGCCCGGGCGGCTACCCCTTGGGTGTGCGCCCAGCGCCGCGGCAGCGTCGTCTCCAGCAGGTCTTTGGCGAGGTCATGAGCCCATTCAGCTTGTCCCACACTGCCCACGATAGGCACACCTCGCCCAGACCGAGCCAGCCAGCCCCGCAGGACGTCCTAGGACGTCTCAGCACGCACGAACCGCCCGCGCCCATGCTCGGCCACGATCAGCCCTTCCTGCTCCAGCACCGCCAGCGCCTGCCGGACCGTGCTCCGCGACACCCTGTGAGCCCGCCGCAGCGTCAGCTCACTGGGCACGGCGCTACCCGGTACTAGTTCACCGCTGGCGATTTGCTCCCGCAGCTCCCGCGCGATGGCCTGATACAGATACGGCTCCTTCTTGGCTTTGCCGCCGCCGAGGACCAGCCGGCCCTTGGCCGGGATCGTCTGGATCAGCCCTTCGGCCTCCAGTACCGCCATCGCCCGCCGTATCGTGTTGCGCGCGACCCCGAACTCCGCGCACAGCGCCGCCTCCGACGGCATCATCGAACCCACCGGATACTCGCTCATCTCGATCCGTTCTCGTAGCCGGTCGACGATCTGCGTGTAGATCCGCCAGCCGGTCAGCCACCTGGTCACTGTCGCTGGACGTCTCAGAGCCGGTACGCCTCGGCGAGCTGGCGGAGGTTGAAGCTCAGTTCTCCTTGCTCCTCGCGTCGCCAGCCGTCCTGGGCCGCTTGCTGGATCCGCTCGACCCCGGCCTGCAGTTGCAGGCAGGAGATCCGCTCGTCCGGCTGGTCACCCCAGTAGAACCACCGGAACTCCAGGTGCACGTAGACCCGGCGAGCCCGGCCGGCGACGTCGAGCACCTCAACGCCCGAACGGCCGTCGTCCTCGATAAGGAACACGGCGTGTACGCCCCGTTCCGCCAGCTCATTGCGCAGTGCGGTGAGCAATGTCTCCTCGCACGCCCGCTGACGCTCCTTGATGCTGCTCATGACCGAGCTGTCCCTTCGTCGTCACGGTCTGTACATCGAGGTTCGCCCGCAGCCTGGAACCTTTACACCGCAACTCAGGGACGTCTAGGGACGTCTCGTGTTAACTTCCCAGGCAGAACGCCCGGCCCCACGGGAGGTGCGCCCCATGAACGACAACCTGCGCCAAGCCCTGAACAACGCCCGCCTCCAACCGGTCGACGTGGCCGCACACCTCGCCGTCGACCCCAAAACCGTCGCCCGCTGGCTCAAAGGCCGCACCCCACACCCCCGCCACCGCTGGGCCGTCGCCGACCTCCTCCACACCGACGAAGCCGACCTCTGGCCCAACCTCAGCGAACAACGCCGCACAATCCCCGCCGAGGTCCAGACGATCTATCCCCACCGCTGGGCCGTCCCGCAGGATGCCTGGCGCCAGCTCTTCCAGCAAGCAACACGGCGGATCGACATCCTCACCTACAGCGGCCTCTTCCTCGCCGAAGACACTGGCATCCTTCGCCTGATCGCCGACCGAGCCCGCGCAGGCGTCAGGACGCGAATCCTCCTCGGCGACCCCGACGCGTCCCAGGTAGCCACACGGGGCATCGACGAGGGTCTCGGGCCAGAGGTTATGGCCGCCCGCACCAGGAACGCCCTCGTCTTGTACAGCCACCTCACGGGCGTCGACAACGTCGAGCTACGCACCCACCAGAACGTGCTGTACAACTCCATCTACCGCGCAGACGACGACCTACTGATCAACACTCACGTCTACGGGACACCCGCAGCCCAAGCTCCCGTCATCCATCTGCGATCTCTCGGCTCATCGGCAGCAGCCACCTACCTCGACAGCCTCGAAAGCATCTGGGCAAGCGCCAAGCCCTGGATGCGCTGAACGGTCGCCACGCTCAAGATCACTCAGACGATCGAGGTCAGAAAGCCAAATATCTGTACGTCATCAAGGCCGTACCGCCTGCGGCGGCACGGCGCGTTGGGCGGTCGCTGGCCGCGCTGCGGCTCTCCGGCCGGTCGCGGCCAGCAGCGCCCACGCGCAAGACCATGACCGAAGCTGTCTTCTTCCATTCATCACGCGAACTCTCTACAAAAACTGGCTGGGCTGGGCCACTCTGTAGACATGTCTTCGATATGGACAACGCACACATGGAGCGCACATGGGGGGCAGTGACACAGCGAGGGGGATGAGCTTTCAGACAGCAAGTGCGATGCTTCACTTGGTGAGAATGCCAGTGGACTTTAGCAACGGATCCATCTTTCGCATCGAAGGAACGGATGAAGCCGTCGACTTTGAAATACTTGATTCGGCTGAATCGCCTATCCTGTTAGCTCAAGCAAAAACACGAATAGAACCAGGTGGATGGTCGGCGCACGAACTTCTTCCCCTTATCAACCGATGGGTGAAAGCGGATCCACGAGGCAGCGCGAAGCTTAGGTTCATATCGGATGCGCCGGTCAATACATCCGGTCACAAATTAGCCCAGCTAGCAAATATTGCCCAAGCTTCACGCGATGAGAACGAATGGTTCGCAAAAGCCCGCGACCTGGCACCAAAAGAGTTGACACTAAGACCGGAGCAGTACAATTTATTTCAGCGTCTTGACATCCACACCCGAATGGGACCTTGGGTCCAAATTCTTGACCAAGTTCGGGTAGAAATACTCCGGTCCTCTCGTACGGAATTGGATGCGGAGACCATCGATTCAATCGTCAATTCTCTCTTCGTGGCGATGTTCGAAAAAGCCAGCAATGCGAACGCGGCAAGCCGCATTATCGGCTTAGATGAGCTATCGGAGTTGCTGCAGGTATCTAGGCGAGAACAACCGACCACCTCGCGCAGACATACGTCTGCGCGAGCAACCATGCGAGGCATAATTCCTGAGACCTACGCATACGGCCGGGAACAAGAAATTGCGACGATTCGCGAAGGCCTCACCGAAGTGGCCGAAGCTCCACGAAAAGGGTTCGTGGTCGCCGGCATTGGGGGAATCGGAAAATCCACTCTGGCGCAGCAGTATATCACGAAGCATGTCAATGATTACGCGTTTATATGGTGGATTCCAGCCAGCTCACGTTTGCAGGTCTTTTCTGCTTATCGAGATCTAGTAAGCGAAACCATCACCGCGGGATCCATGAATGAGAGCGAGTTAGCATCATGTGTAGGAAAGGAGCTCTCAAAATATTACGGGAAGGCGTTACTCGTTTTTGATGGGATCTCCGAAATCCAAGAGATTCCGAGTCTGCTTCCCTCAGGGTTCACTGGACACTATATACTTACTACACGAGATTCAGCGGTCACTGCGCGCTATCCCGGACTATCTCTCGGACCAATGGCGAGAGAAGACGCACTTGGGTGGTACACCGAGAAGCTCAGCGATTTTCCCAAAGATCAGCTAATCCGGTTAATCGACGTGCTCGAAGCCATACCTCTCGCCATGGCTCAAGCGCTTGCCTATTTGGGCGCCACCGGATGCGGGGTCGATTACTATGTATCTGAGCTAGGCCGATACCGTCTGAAGCTAATGAACGATCCAGATACCGTGCCTCTCAGCTACGATCAAGGGACTACCTTGGTCGCCGCTATAATGCTGTCACTGGACTCCCTAACACAACGCTCCACAGGCGGAGCAGGAGACGACCCGGCCGATTATGCTATTCAAATACTATGCCGATGCTCTCTCCTCGCGCCACGTGAGATACCTCTGAGTCTTGCTGCACTCGGGATCGAAGATGAATCAGCCATTTATAATGGGATACGTGAGGCGCGGAAGTATTCTTTGGTCAACATCGATCGCGGATACCTCTCGATTCATGCCATCGTGCAAGAAACTGTGCGCAGTTTAAGTTTCAGAGAACGTCTTCAGGAGATCCTAGAAGCATTTCAATTCATCCTGACGGAGGAGATCGCAAAAGCCAGTCAGCATCGGGAGTGGCAATATATTTCCTTGCTGACCGACCATGCGGTTTATGTCATCGATAACGTGCTTGGCCTAATGAAGCCCAGCATAAACACCTGCGCATTAATCGCTAACGCTGCTGGGTCAGTGGCGAAGCTGCATGGAAATCTGCAACTCGCAGAAACGATGTTGAAGAGCGGACTACAGATCCTTTCGACTATCTCGTCTGCAGAAGCCCCTTACCGGCGAGCAGCGACTGCGGTCCTATTGGCCGAGATACTCTACAACATGCGGCTCCACGATGAGGCAATCTCGTATGCGACCTTTGCTAGGGCGGAGATCGAAGGACTAGCCGAACCACGCCTTGCTGAACCCCTGCTTCAGTCCTATATGATCGAGGTAGCCGCCAATTTCGCGCTGGAAAACCTCGCTCCCTGCATGAAAGCAATGAGTAAGGCGAATCAGCTTCTTTCTGAACATGTCGTTTCCCCACGCCTGGGTCTAGAGTCGCTTCTGCGGATTGCTCAGATTCTTGTATGGCGCAACAATTGGCCGAGTGCTCGATACAACCTCAACAATATCTCTAAACTTTATGCAGAAGAGCTATCGGCGGACGCGGATCTCATAAGGCATTTTCAGAGTATGCGAGCAGCTGTGGAAATCATGTCTGGCAAAGTAGAGGATGGGCTCCAGATTCAAGCCGGCATCTCCTTGCCGGATCCCGAACTGCCGATTATGATCAAAATACAGCATGCCGATGACTTGACTGAGATTGCAAAGGCGTTAACTCTGCAGAGTCTTGAGCGATCCCACGCCGAATCCGCAAGTTCTGATTGGCTTCTAGGTATTGCGGAGCATATTCTCAATACCGCCCGTCGCATACTGGAGGGCCACGAAGATAGGGCTATGGAGACCGTAGCTGTAATCATCTTCCGAAAGGCGAACGTACATTTCGCCGAGTTCCAAAAGTCAGATGACGAAGATGCGCTAGACAGAGCGATCGAAATGGCTGGGAGTGCGGTATCTCAGTTCCAACACCCGGCCTGCCAGCTTTCCGCACTACGGGATACTGCCACCGAGCTGCTTGAGATTCTGAAGCATGTCAAAGTGGCTGGTCAATCAGTGCTCACGGAAGAACGATATGATCATTTCGGCACTGACGGCGTAGCTCCAGAAAGGTTTCACATTTCGGAAACCAGATCCGATGAGCCTAAGGTCACTGAAATTTCTTGGACGGAAGTGCCTCACGGATTAGAAGCCATAGGACTGGAGGCGCGAACTATACTTTTGGGAGCACGAGTCCTCCAATATCATATGGCAGGAGAGTCTAGACTTTGGGCTATGTTCGGGTGCCAAGCCCTTTCGAAGGCTCTTGGTCATTTTGGCTTCACCGCTAGGCTGATTCCTTCATGTCTACACATCTTTGACTCGCAGATGCGCGAGATAGACGCTCTAGAGCTTTGCGGCGATCGCGATTTCGAGTCCAGTCCTGCTTGGCTGATGACGCGACACTTCGTTCTTTGGTTCGAGGACATCGAAAGGGTACTAGACCCTTTGCCTGAATTTTCGGCTCATCAATTTCATAGTGCAATTCCTCCCACTCTTTTTAGGACGCCAGTCATACTTCCCGGCGTTCATATCGATGACTTAGACTCCCGGCTACGAGTTTTTTCGCGTGGCGATTATGCAATGGGCTATCATCATTTTCGCGACCGAGAAGATGAGCTGCAAGGGATATTGGACAGCGCTTGGATTTCCGAGTTCGTGGAGCTGGTTGAGGTGCTCAAGAGAGATATTTCTCGTGCACTTGCTCGCATCCAATAGCGATATCAAGCAAAGGGTGCCCTGGGTGCGATGGCCTGAACGCCATCTCCAGATGACTCCATGTGAGGAATTGCAGAACTTCCGGAAGGGTCGTCGTGCATGTACCGCTGGAACAGTTTTGCGACGATCGAGATGCACGGAGCGATGGACGCGGCCACGCCAAGACCGCCTATCCAGGCCGTTTCCTCAATGCCCTTCCCAAGATGAGTATGTAAATGCGACAGCTGCGCTGGCAGTAGCTCCCCTACCCGCGTACACATCGGCGCCACCGCACCGCCATAGGCGCCTGCCAGGAGTAGCTTGACCTTTCGTCTGTAGGCGGAAGGTCAAGCTGCCGCGTGGCTTCCGTTCCTCGGGCTTGACGGCCCTGCGGTACGAGTCCATTTGCCATCGAGCACGAGGGCTGGCCGCCGATGATGTGGGACTCGCGCTACGGGAAGGCCGCATCGTCCACGCTGACGCACCGCGTTCCCCTCGCCTGTTCCGTCGCTGTTCCAGACGCCAGCAAGCGTATGGCCTGCTCAGACCTTCATTGAGGCATCATCACAGGTGGCATGGTCGGGCATCGGAGGTCACCCAGATCTACGCCGGGACCAACCAGGCCGAGGTCTGCCGCCAACACGTTCGCCTGCGAGACGGCTGTCGTGATAACGGTACATCTTGCTAACGCTGGTGCTACAACGTCCCTGGACTCCGATGTACGACCACGGAAGTAGATCAAAGCTAGAGAGGCGCTGAGCAGGCTTCAATGTCTCCGGTAGTCACTCGTGGACGATTTTCAACTGGCTACGGAAAAGAAGGCGGCACGGTGGCTGAGGCCGTGACGATCGCCGACTTCGGTGCCCGTCATACGGACTGGGGCGATCGCCGGCAAGGCCCTCCTCCGTCGGGCCTTGCCACCGGGGTGACCATGGCTGAGGTGACAGCAGCGCTGACAGCAACGTCCTCACACGCCAACACGTCCATGCCACCGTCCACATGCGCCTCACCACGGTCTCGATCATTCGAGCAGGGCGATCGGTCCGCCTGGCTCGAAAATCGGTGAGTTCGCGGGCAGGCGGCAGCGAACCTCGGCCCGTGATCTGGGGTGAGGCTTGTACGGCGAAGTTTGGTCAGGCGGTTGGTTGCAGGGTGACGGTCTTGCCGGTGAGGCGTTCGAGCTGGCGGATGATGTCGCGTTCGCGGCGCTGGGTAGCGATGCGGGACTGGTAGAAGTCGGAGCCGAGGTCGTGGTAGCGGGCGTCGGGGTCGGACAGCAGGTGCCAGACGATCGTCAGGACGGAGTTGCCGAGGGCGACGATGGCGCGTTTTCGGCCGCGGCGTTTGGACAGTCGCCGATAACGCTCGCCGAGAAAGGTGTTGGAGCGAGAGGCGACCGCGACGATCTCGGCGAGGGTGGCCGCGAGCCAAGGGTTGCCCTTACCGGTGGAGCCGCCCTTCTTCTTGCCCGCGGAGTTGTTGTCGATCGGGGCGAACTTGGCCCAGGAGACCAGATGGCCGGCGGTGGGGAAGCGACTCATGTCGATGCCGATCTCGGCGATGAGTTCTTGGGCGGCGATGGCGCCGACGCCGATGATCTCATCGAGCTGAGCCACCGCGGCGGCGTAGAGAGCGATCTTGCCCTCGATCCGGCGGGCGACGCTTTCAATCCGAGAGGTGAGGTCGTCGACGCGGTCGGTCATCATCTGGCATAAGAAGCCGTGCTCGTCGGTGAAGTGACCGGTGAGCGCTTCCTGCAGTACGGGAATCTTGGAGCGCATAGGGCCTCGCGCCATCGCTGCCAGCGTCTTGGGATCGCGCTGGCCGTCGATCAGACCTTGGAGCATCTGGCGGCCGGAGACGCCGAACACGTCGCTGATCACGCTGGACAGCTTGATCTGCGCGTCTTCCAACAGCTTCTCCACGCGCTGCTTCTCGCGGGTGCGTTCGCGGACCAGGCTGCGCCGGTAACGGGTCAGATCGCGCAGCTGTCGGATCGGCTTGGGATGCACCAGGCTGGGCCGGCACATACCGCGCTCGACGACCTTGGCCAGCCAGACCGCGTCGAGCTTGTCGGTCTTGGGGCGGCCGGGCACGTTCTTGACGTGCTTGGCGTTCAGCAGCCAGCAGGTGAAGCCCTCGGCCTCGAGCAGGTAGTACACCGGCTTCCAGTAGTCCGAGGTGGCCTCCATCGCCACCAGGGTGACGCTCTGGCAGCGCAGCCAATCGGCCAGCGCAAGCAGGGACGCGGTCAGCGTGGTGTACTCGCGCACCTCTTGACGACGTCGGCCGGGCTTGTCCTCGCTGGGCACGCGTACGCACACCACCAGGCCGCTCTTGCCGATATCGATCGCGGCGACCCGCTCCACGAACTCCACCGGCTCGGTGGTCTCCTGCACCTGTCTCCCTCGTCTCCTCCGTGGCGAGCATGGGTGGTTGCCCGGGGAGCCGGTAGGGGAGATCAAGAGCCGGGCTCTCGTGCTCGAAGCGACAATTCAGGGCCCCTAAGGGTGGTTCCCGGCGTCAGACTGAAAACCGGCCTCGACCAGGCACCAGGCGGACTCGACGTCGGCGGGCAACCACCCCCGATTTTCCCGCCCGCAGGGCGTGCGCGCAGCCACATCAAAGACTGAAAAGCGAAGGTCATGTGGACGGCTGTGGACGGCGGCAATTGACGATGGATGAGCTCGATCGCGCCGGGTGGCTTGGAACTCGGTCTCCAACTCGGCGATGCGGCGCTTGGCAACGGCCGGGCCTCCTACTCGCCGGTCACATCGGGTTCCAGGCCGCGGTGGAGGCGGTCTTGGCGGCGCCCGGTGTGAATCTACTGAGCGCTGATGTCCAGGTCAGGAGCCAGGTCGGTAGCCCTATGACCCGCCTCCAGCAGGTCCAGTCCCTTGCGCCGGAACTCCGGCGGGTAGCCCCGTCGTCCCATGCCACTTTCCTCTCATCAAGCGGCACAAGAATTCAGTAATCCACCGCCGCTGAGCCCGGGACGCACCACGGCCTCCATCAAACTCGGCGCGGTTCACACCCCGATCAAGGTCACGGTGACCGCACTCCCAGGATGAGCGGGACCTTGACTACAAGCTAGGGCTACTGGATCTCACTGATAGACAGGTCAAATCGCAGCCAGCCGGCTTGCGTCCAACAACCTAGTCATCATAGAGGTCGCTGCGGACCATGAGTTCGGCATTAGGCACGAGAGCCATCTTCTTCTCAAAGTCCTTTGACACTTTCTGTGTCGTCGCGAAAATGATCCGCGCTGGGTTTTTAATCGGCATCTTTACCAGCTGCTCAAACTTCACGATGTCTCTCAGCTTGAGCGTTTCCGTCTTGCACTCGCCGAAGACAATCTGACCATCAACAATAGCGGCCACATCCATTTCTCTGTTGTTGCCTGGTCCGTCGAAGTCGATCAGATCAATCTCGGGAGCATAGTGGAATGCTGTAGTTGACTGCGACTTGAGCTGATACAGCACCTGAGCTGTAAGGTGCGAGTTCTTCTCGTAGAACTGGTAGACCGTCTCGGCCAGCTTGTAGCACCATCGAGGTTCCACCATGCCGTTCTTCCAGTGCTTCTGCGTAAACTGCTGCTGGAAAGCGCAGCGGTTGCAGGTAAAGACGGACGACAGAGCGTCGAGGCTGTACCAAGAAGAAAGACTGCATCGCTCGCACTTGAGAATGTAGCCGCGATACACCACCTCTTTGATCAGTAGCTCATCTAGGAGGTTGGCAGCATTTTGTTGGCCACCCATGCTATCGGCGAACGCATCAAGATCCAGATAAGATCTCTGGTCGGTTCGAACATAGAAAACTCCGTTGTCAGTCCGCTTCTCCTTCTGCATGAATTTTTCCAGGACAGACCGAGTATCCTTAGCCTTAATGAACTTGCCAAGCTCTTCAATCCCGCCAAAGCGGTCGATCGTGTCGTTGAAGTACTTCCCCTTGTCGGAGTACCGAACCTTGACGCCAACTCCTTCAAAGTAGGTGTCGAAGAGTTCCATCACATCTGGCATCTGAAGTTTTGGGCGAACAAGTACCGCATCAAGCTCGTTGCTAAAAATCATCGAGTTAGGGCAATGGTAGACAATGCCGTCGCTAGCTACGCGTGACTCCGTAGTTGAGTTATGCAGATTGACAAGCTTCGGGCCGAGTGTAGGCAGGGAAGGGGGTTGGTATCCCTCGATTTGTAGCGAGGTAAGCCAGTAGTGATCCGGCAACCTGATGCTGCTAAAGTTCTTGACTGTTGGAGTATCGAATTGACTGACGCTACCCCCGTCCACGAACACCATGCTGCGGTGATTGACGTAGTTGTTCGTCTCGAATACACGAGAGACGCAGGAGGTTGAGACTTTCTCGACAGGGAGGCAGTCAATCTTCGCAGTGAATTCAGCTCCGAAATACGAGCACCTCGCTACTTGGCGCCGATACGAAATCAACTGACGCTGCCTAAGACTCATACTACATAGCTGCACACGCTTCTCGTCGTGGCCATAACCGATCAGTTCGTAGAAGGCGCTAGTCAATACGCAAGCAGCAGCTTCCTCTTGAGTGAGCTCCCTTGGCTCCTCTCCCCGTTCATGGCGTATGTGTCGCTCGTTCAATGATTTATTACTAGCTCGCAGCCACTCTAGAGGTAGCCACTTAACCCCCTCATGCATCCGCGAGAGCGAGTAGTACAGGCAAAAGTCTTCAACCGTGTCGCCAAGAACAACAACGACCGGCTCTCTGTAACTCATGTGGCGATCGGCACGATAATACTGGCCCAAGTGCAACATACTGATCCCAAAGGGCATCTTCGCCATCAGATTTGCGTCTGGCTTGAGATCTCCGTCGGCACTAATGCCGCTCGAACCATGAGTAACCCTTAGTAGGTCTAGCACTGCGACGCCATCCGGAAGTCGCTCAGACTTGAACCCTGCCTCCGAGTAGTGGTCTGCACTCACCGCGCCGGTTTCGGAATGGATCAGAATTTTCAGATTTAGGTTATCAATGAGCGGGGGCAAGGCGATGAGACCGATTTGGCTCGTCGTGGCCGAGATAATCTTCGACATCTGCGTGAACGGATAGCCAAATCCTGACTTCCTCGTCACGTGACTATCCACAGCATCGTTATAATGAAAGGGGCTCAGTCTGTTGAGGAGCTCTCGGTTCAAGTCATCACTGATGGTGAGCTTATCGATTCGCGATTGAGCGGCACTCCCTGAAAACCAATTCTCAAAGCCATCAGCAGGGTTACCTTCAGAGTCCCAAGAATCTCTGTACCGCTGCTTTGTCGTCTTGTACTGGTCGGGGTCTGCGTGCTCCACATCACTAAACGTCAAATCGAAGATCGCAAGGTGATCGGGGCTATACTCTTCGAGTAGTTCCCAAAACTTGGCGCTGATGCGCTCACCATCAGTTGGAATGATCAGAAAATAGCGACCTCCCCAGACCTGGGAAGCCTGCATGATTGCTCCATCAACTGCTGCCCTCCAATAATCACTAGCCCCGTTGATAAAAATGGCGCAGCGCGGCGGGCGCACGGTAGCAGTGATGTTCTGGTAAGTCGGATTTCCGCTCACGCCGTGTCTCCTTAAAGCATCATATTTAACTCACCTTCCACTGTAGTGGATTCTGGAGACCAAAGCGGGTTTCTTTTCGAATCGGTCATCTCCGCATGAAGGGGACCGCGCGGGAGGGTGTCCAGCCGTTCATCGCGTCCGCCAGTCATCCTCGGCCAGGCGGAGAGTGAAGGCGTTGCCTGTGTGGTGTGGATCCCAGACGTGGTCGAGAGCTCTGCGGATGGTCGCCGAGACGAGTGCAGGTCGTATGGCCATCGCTCGTTCCCCGTGCCAGGCGTCCGGCCGGGAGCAGGGAAGCGACACCAGGAGGACGCATCCCGGCTTGTCGGCTGGTTCCGCCACGAAGGTTAGAGGGGTCCAGCTGTTCGCCTGGTGGTAGGTGGGCTTGCGTCGGACCCGCCAGCGGTAGGTGACGCCGTCGACAATGATGAGCCGCGAGCCCTCTTGGGAATCGACATGGAGGAGCCTTCGGCTCTGTTCCGTCGCTGTTCCGTGGGAGAGCCGAAACCAGTGACAAGTGACGCGAGACGCCCGCAAGCGTAATCCCTGCTTAGCGACATGACCGAGTGATTTCCGCAGGTGGCCTGATCCGGGGTCGGAGATCACCCAGATCTACGAGGGCACCAACCAGATCCAGAGAATGGTCATGGCCCGACAACTCCTCAAATAAAGGGATTTCGGGGGACACGCAAGGTCTTCGCTGGGGGAGCGCTTCGCGCATAAAGAGCTCAGGCTGTGAAATTGGGGGGCGCGGCCCCCCAAACCCCCGGCTCAAAGCCGCTTCGCCAGCATGTCGGCCAGGATGCATGCAAATACCTGCTTACCTGGCGAATCGCCCAATCATGGGCCCTTCTATATCGATTCTCGCAATTCAGCCGAAGTCGGACACCGGTTGCTGGACGGGCCGGTGGCCGCGGACCTGCTCAGAGGTGATGTTTCGGTTTTTGGAAGCCGAGCGACGGCCTGGTCCACCGGACACCGCTGCGCACGCGCCGATGGTTGGGGCTCAAGAACTGAAAAGAGCCCACCTACGGATGGTAGTCGTGCCTAAACTGTCCGCTATGCCTGCGGACGTGCCTCGCGACGCTGTCGTGATTCGCTTCCGGCCGACCATGCCGGAGGATGTGCTTCGGTCTGCGGGAAAGTGGTACAGGTTTACAGGTGTCTACGGACTGTCTGTCTTCACTGATGTGGCACACGCTGCTGAGAGCGAGCACGATGTCATCGGCCGTCTACTCAAAGCGTCGGAGATGTCGAACATCGACCCTGCCAAGAACAAGAAGTTCTACATCTGCACCAGCGCAGGCAAGATCATGGATGCCGGGTTCTCGTTCCGCAAGGATGGGGATGATGATGAGCGGCCGGAGCACTACACGGTCGATCTGGGTGAGCAGCCTACCCTTGAAGTTGTGGAGCGCTTCCTAGAAGCTTTCGACATCGAGCGGAGGAGGTGACCGTGAAGACTCGAATTCGGATTGATCCGAACATGCGCGTGCGCGGCAACCACACGCTCGCAGAGCGCCAGGATGTCGAGGGCCCTGTCGTTGTTGGAGCAGCAGTCGAGGTCTACGAGCCCGAGGCTGACATCCTAGGCCTCGGTCGGATCGTAGAGGTGGACGCTGATCGAGATCTCATCGTCATAGCGGTTGACTGGCCGTCGTTGAGGCCGCGCCTGCAGGAGCAAGCGCAGCCGACTCGCCCTTCAGTCGATGCGCTGCTGGTCGTTGAGAGCGGCTGGGCAAGGCAGTCGGCCTCGGGCCGCAACTGTCCATCCACTGCCGCCTCTGCGCCAGACCTTGCTCGGGTGGGGTGACCCCAGATCATGGATGCTCACATCATCTTGAGTGACGCCGCGCAAAAGGATGCCTCAGGCAAGGTGGGTCTGCTGGGTGCCGGCTGGACGATCACCGGTCCGAAGGTCCCTCCGATGGCTGTGACGGTGTTTCTTCGTATCGGCTGGGAGGAGGCCAGCCGACTACGCCGATGGATGCTGCGCCTGCTAGATGATCAGGACAAGGTTGTGTCGGCTCCTGACGATCCAGAGCGGCGCGTTGAGTTCGACGGGCACCTTGGTCTCAACGAAGCAAGTGACGTAGTGCTGGAAGAAGAGGCCAACCTCGTCGATCTTGCGACATCGTTGGCGATTCAGGTACAGACGCCTCAGCTTGAGGGCGGCCGACGATACCGATGGGTCTTCGACGTCGAAGGCGAGGAACTGGCCTCCATCGCGTTCGTCGTACGCAAGGACAAAGCCGGCGTCTGACCCCGCCTCCGGTCGGATGCGTGCCTCCGCTGCTGAGGAGCCACCTGGCGACATCCGCACATTCCCTACTGGCTATCCGGTCTCCCTGACCTGAGCGCCCGCTGCCCCCTGTGAAGTTCAGGCGGGCGCGGTGGTGTTTCGCGTCCCCGGTCCCTTCTTGGAGGACCCCGCCGTATGGGCGATCGTGCAAGAGGCTCACGAGCGCCCGGCCGGGTCTCGATCTGGTGCCGTACAGGTTCATCCACCTGACCACGTTCATCGCCGGGTTCTCACACAAGATCACCGACTACCAGGTGAGCGTGCTGGTTGAGCGGCCGTCCTTGGCGGCCTGCGCGAACGACTCCTCGGGCCGGCCGGTCATGCGGGAGAGGTTGTCGAACAGGCGGGCGGCTCGCCATCCCTCGTTGATGGTCGCCATGCGAGCCTCGGGAGAAGCGGGCCGGGGGCGGCGGCACCAGCTCACCTGTTCGTGGTGCATGGTGCGGCGCACGTATCCCTCGATGGCCTCGGGCCACCGCGCGGCCGTCTTGGTCAGGGCCGGCTGGACGAGGTCCTCGGCGGCGTGCCGGTCGCCGGTCAGCGGGTACGCCGTGCGGAACAGCGCACCCGACCTGTCGATGACGAACTGCCGCAGAGCCGCCTCAAAGCCTGGATCCACCCGTCCTCCTCCTGATGTCACCCACCAAGGACAAGTGGGCGTCACGGAACCATGCCGGGTATGGGAAAACGCCGATGGGAACTGTTCGCGGCCGGCCTGGCAACAACAGGCGTCCTGCTTCAAAGCCTGAGAGGCCCACAGAATGAGTGAGACCAGCCGAGGAGAGGCCGATGACGCCTCTTTCATCGAGCGGTCCCGGCGCGAGCCCGAGGCGTTCGCCGAGGTCTTCCGCAGGCACGCCCCGGACATCACCCGCTACGTCGCCCGCAGACTGGGAGAGGACGCCGCCGATGACGTGGTGGCGGAGACGTTCCTGACGGCGTTCCGGCAGCGGGAGAACTACGACCTCTCACGCCCGCACGCGCGCCCCTGGCTGTACGGGATCGCGACCAACCTGATGGGACGGCACAAGCGGGCCGAGGTGCGGCAGTTGCGCATCCTTGAGCGCACCGGAGTCGACCCGGTGACGGCGCCGTTCACTGAACGTACCGATGAGCGGCTCACCGCCGAGTCCTCCCGCCGCAGTCTGGCGGGCGCGCTGGCGGCGCTGCCGAAAGGGCATCGCGACGCGCTGCTCCTGGTGGCGTGGGGCGACCTCAGCTATCCGGAGACCGCCGAGGCGCTGGGCGTACGTCTCGGAACGGTGCGGTCGCGCGTCAACCGGGCGCGAAACAGGCTCCGCAAGGAACTCGGCGAGATCAACCCCATGGCCACCGTTAGCGAGGAACCCGTCCATGAATGAGATGACGCGGCTTGAGCGGTTTCGCTCGGAGGTCCCACGACGCGACCTCACCGAACTGCGGGCCCAGGAGGAGCGACTGCTGGCCGCCATCGCCGACCGGCCGTCCACAGGCGTGAACCGCCCGCGCTTCGCCAATCCCCTGAAAGTGGCCCTCGCGGGGCTGGCCGTCGCCACGGTGACCGCCGGGATCGCGGTGGTCGCCGTCGGCTCGGAACCGAGCGCTCCCCAGGTCATCCGTACGATGCCCGTGGCAGCGTCGCACGTGCTCAAGCGGGCCGCCGACAACGTGGGCAACACCCCGGAACTGCGTCCGAAGCCCGGCCAGTTCCTGGTCTACGAGTCGCAGGCGATGAACCCCTCCTACGGCGCGGACCGTGACGGACGCCCCGTACGTCACCTGGACCGGATGCGGCGCAAGGTCTGGCTGCCGGTGTCGGGTGACGCGACCGGTGGAGTCGTCGAGGGTGAGCTTCTGGAGCCCAAGCCGTTTCCCGGCTGGCCGATCTCACGCGAGGCTCGCGAGAACGTCGGCCGCAGCGGCCCGTCGAAGCTCGCCGACTTCGATGACCGCGCCGAGTACCTGCGTAATGACTACGCCTACGTGAGCCGGCTGCCGGCCGAGCCGGCGAAGATGTACCAGCATCTCTACAGTCACCTCGGACTCGGCGCCGAAGCGGATACCGAGGCCTGGCAGCGGGTCCGTGACCTGCTTTCTGAGGCGTACCTGCCGGCGGCGCAGCGTGCCGCCCTGTTCCGCGCGGCCGCGGCGATTCCCGGCGTCATCACCGTCGACGATGCCGTGGACGCGGTGGGCCGTAAGGGTATCGCCGCCGCGCGGGTCGACCCGGTGATCGGTGAGCGGCAGGAGTACATCTTCGACCGCAGAACCTACATGTACCTCGGCGAACGCAGCGTCGTCACCGACGCGGCCAAGGCCGGAGCGCCGGTGGGAAGCGTGCTGACCTCGTCGGCCCAGCTGAAGGTCTCGGTCGCCGATCACGCCCCCGCCGTCACCGACAGGAACTGAGGTCCGGCCTGGGATTTTCGAGGGTGCTCGAATCGTCTTGAGATTTCGGCGCCGGCCCCTTGATGCTGCCCTTGTCAGGGGAATTCGCCAGAACGGCGAAGGAAAGGGGTGGCGTATGTCGGCAATCGTGAAACGGGGCATTGTCCTGGCGGTCACCATCGTTGTTTCGATGGCCGGTCTGATGGTGGCCGGCGCACCGGCGTACTCATGGGTCTACTGCAATTATGTCAGCGAGGTCACGGACACGGCCAGCGGCCGGATTCTTTATCCGACGTACGGCAATTACAACCCCGACTGTGACATGCGCATCAACGAGACGTCGTCCGACGCGGGGGTACGGGCGGCCATCAACCAGCTTCAGCAGTCACTCAACCGCTGCTACGGGCCGAACCGGGTGACCGGCGGCTCTTATGCGCCTCCCTACACGGTGACCAACGAGCTGTCCGAGGACAGTAAATATGGTCCGCGGACCCGGGAGGCGGTGCGGGCGGTGCAGAGATATCTGAACAACAGATATGGCGCGGGCCTGGCAGAGGACGGTTATGCCGGCCCGAAGACCCGGAGCAGGATGATTCACGAGACGGCGGGCAGCGGTGAGGAGTTCTGCACGCCGCCCAAGCTTCCCATCGAAATCAATTAGCGGTCATCGGGGGTCAAGCCGAGCCTGAATCAGTGCTCGGCTTGTCTCGGCCAGATCTGCGTGGCTCTGGGGAGGTCTTTGATGCCGCCGCCTTCCGGGATCATGCCCCAGAGGAACGGAACCAGATATTCGGGTGCTTCGCCCAGCAACGGGGTCAGGTCGTCCTCGGCGATGCTGAGGGTGAAGGCCGGGCCCGGCCGCCCCGCATCCCAGCCCTGTTCGATGGCCCGGCGGACGCAGCCGGCGACGAGGACGGGACGGACCACGATCGTGCGCTCGCCCACCCAGTTGTCCGGCCGGGCGCAGGGAAGCGACACCTGGAGAACGCCGCCCGGCTCCTCGGCGCGTTCGACGACGAAGCGGAGAGGGGCCCGGTCGTCGCCTTTTCTGTAGGCCGGGCGGTGGCTGACCCGCCAGCGGAAGGTGGTGCCGTCGACGGTGATGAGCCGGGTGTCCTTCTTGGGCATCGCCACAGGCGCCTCCGTGATGAGCAGCGAGATTCGCGCAAGTGTAACGACCGGCCGTCCGTGAGATCGAACCGTTTTCCGCAGGTCACGAGCGGCTGGAGGGTCGCGTGGAATCGATCTCGTACGGACCGTTCAGCAGGCCGTGAAACCCTCCGTCGCCGAGCGGCAGAAGTCCCGGAATCGGGCCAGCCATTCGGCGGTCGCGGAGTAGTTGCGGGCGAGGTCGTCCCGGTGGAATGCGAAGGTGTCGGGTTCCGTGGTGACCGATCCGTCGAGCAGGACCCGGCCGTCGGCCGGAATGGCCGCCAGGTGGCCTTCCAGGAAAGTGGCGATCCGCTGGGCGTCTTCGCCGCTCAGGTCGACGGAGATGTTGTAGCCGAGCAGTTCCGCCGTTTCGGCGTCCACCACGCCGGAACTCTCCAGCAGTTCCAGGGTCGGTCGCCAGTTCCACGCGTTGACGTGCAGTGACCGGCCGTCGGGAGTTTCCAGCGTCCAGGACATCGGCACAGCCTATTCGGCGACCGGCGCGCGCGGGGTCCAGAAGGCCGGTCGCTCATCGTTTGATCGGTGCGATCGTCGGCGGTTCGGATGAGTCCCCGGCGGGGCCGGGCGCATCCGCGTCATAGGGTCACGTCATGACGCTGCACCACGTGGAGATCTGGGTCCCCGACCTGGGGCGGGCCGTCGAGAGCTGGCAATGGTTGCTGGAGGAGCTCGGCTACACGCCGTACCAGGACTGGGAGGACGGCCGGAGCTGGCGGCTCGGGGCGACGTACCTCGTGTTCGAGCAGTCGCCCGCGCTCAGCGCCGACCACCACGACCGCCGCCGCCCGGGGCTCAACCATCTGGCCTTCCACGTACGAGGCCGCGAGCGCGTCGAGGCGCTGGTGGAGCAGGCTTCGGCGCATGGGTGGACGCTGATGTTCCCCGACCGGCACCCGCACGCCGGCGGAGAGGGGCACTACGCCGCCTACCTGGAGGACAAGGACGGGTTCGAGGTGGAACTGGTCGCCACGGAAGGGTGAGACGGCGGGCAGGGCCTCGCGGGCTTCGTGCCGCCGCAGCGCCGTCCTACGGCGTTGGCGGGCGCCGCTCTGGGGTCGTCTGAGGTCATGGGACATCGTCACATCGAACGACTCGCGAGGGCGCGTGAGCTCCTGGCGCACAAGGGCTACGACACGCGAGACACCGTCCTGGCCTGCTACGGCGGTTCCGGCTTCACCCAGGAGCTGAGCGCCGAGGGCGACGATCATGTTCTGCTGGTGGAGCCTGAGCGGTTGTATGCGTAGTTTGGTGGCACTTCACTGCTGGTTCATGTATTTGTCAGACAATGTCATGAGGTCGGTATAGCGTCGGGTTTCGGTCCCTACCGAATACCGAAACGAGTACCGCACCATGCGCAAGGTCCTGACGCTCGCCCTGGCGGCGAGCTCCACCCTCACCCTCCTCACCGCCCCGGCCACGGCCGCCGACCGTCCGGACCGGGAGCTGCCGGCCGAGATCTACGGCGGTGCCTGGACCGCCGGTCACGTGCAGGGCATGGCCATAGACCAGCGCAAGGGGTACATGTACTTCTCCTTCACCAACCTCCTCGTCAAGACCGACCTCAAGGGCAACATGGTCGGCTCCGTGACGGGCTTCACCGGGCACCTCGGCGACCTGGACTTCAACACCCAGGACGGCCGCGTGTACGGCTCCCTCGAATACAAGGAGCAGGAGTCGTTCTACATCGCGATCTTCGACGTCGACCGCATCACCAGCATGAACATGGACGCCCAGACCAGCGACGTCGTCTCGACGGTCTACCTGGAGGAGGTCGTGGCCGACTACGCGGCGGACATGAACGGTGACGGCAAGTTCGACGGCAACATCGCCGACACCCCCGACCACCGGTACGGCTGCAGCGGCATCGACGGCGTCTCCTTCGGCCCCGAGTTCGGCAAGAAGGGCGGCAAGCAGAAGCTGACGGTGGCGTACGGCATCTACTCGAACGTCAACAGGCAGGACAACGACCACCAGGTCCTGCTTCAGTACGACATCCAGCGCTGGAAGCGGTTCGAGAAGCCCCTCACCGAGAGCGCCCCGCACAAGAGCGGCCCCCAGCAGCCCGACGGCAAGTACTTCGCCTACACCGGCAACACCACCTACGGCGTGCAGAACCTCGAATACGACGAGCACACCGGTAACTGGATGATGGCCGTGTACAAGGGCAAGAAGCCGCAGTTCCCCAACTACTCGTTCTTCATGGTGGACGGCAGTGAGCAGCCGAAGAAGGGCGAGATCGGCGACCTGCTGACCCTCGCCCCCGGCGGCCTCCAGCACGAGGCCTCGGGTGTCAGAGGATGGGAGTTCACCGGCGAGTACGGCCTCGTCTCGCTCGGCGGCGGCCGCTACTACGTCTCGAAGGCCGGCAAGGTCACCGAGGACGGCGTATCGAAGCACACCGGCCACGCCCAGCTCCACCGCTGGACGGGCCAGTCGCCGACGCCGTTCGAGCAGGTCACCCAGTAGGTCAGAGGTCGTCTTCCGGGCAGTCGCCGAACTGCGGCGGCCGCACGATCGAGGTGTCCGTCTCCGCGCCCCCGCCCGACGGCTCGGCCTGGGCGGGCGGCACGGTGGTGAGGGCGAGGGTCGCGAGGATGACCGCGGCAGAGGCGCCGATCCGGCGGTGCTGAGCCTTCATGGGTCCTCCATGAGGATCATTCGACTGCTCCCATCCTGAGCGCGCTGACGAAGCATGTCCAGGACAGATGCGACTCTCAGGTGAGCCTCGCGTTTTCGCGTAGACCGGCACGCATGGGACGTCTGGGGCTGCTGTTAGGGTCGTGGCTCACCCCCTTGAACGAGTGATGAGTCCTGCCTGGGAGGGTCATGCGCACCACAGGGAAGATCGCAGTAGTCGCGTCCGTGCTGGCCGGAGTGGTGGTGACGGCGCCGGCGGCCGGTGCGCAGGCGGCGCCGGCGTGGGTGGCCTACCACGGGGTCGGTGCCGAGCAGAGCGTGGTGAAGGCCAAGCAGCTCAAGAAGTCGGGCTACCGGCCGATCACCGTGAACGTCTCCGACGGCGAGCGGTACGCGGCCGTCTGGGTGAAAGACGGATCCTCCACCGGGTGGGGCATTTGGCAGGGCATGTCGGCCGGTGGATACCAGAAGCGCTTCGACGCCGGGGTGAAACAGGGGGCGCAGCCCGTTTCCGTGTCCGCCACCGGGCCCGCCGGCTCGCCGGTGTTCACCGCCGTCTTCGCCAAGAAGAGCGGCAAGTTCCTCGCCAAGTCGGGCCTCACCGGCGCGCGCTTCGCCGCCGTCAATGAGCGGGCGGCCGGCGACGGGCTCACGCTGACCTCCATCGACGCGTACGGCACCGCCGATGACGTCCGCTACGTGGGCGTGTGGAGCGCCGAGTCCGGCGGGCCCTGGTCCTTCACGTACGGCAAGAGCCGGCAGCAGCACGAGAGCGAGTTCTACGCCAGGAAGGACAAGGGCTTCCGGCCGGTCAAGATCGCCGTGGCGCCCGACGGGACGTACGCGGCCGTCTGGCGCAAGGACGGCGTCAAGGACTGGGCCCACTACGTCGACATGAGCGCCACCGGCTACCAGAAGCGCTTCAACGACCTCAAGGGCAAGGGCTTCCAGCCCGTGCAGGTCAACGCCGAGAACGGTGTGTACGCGGCGATCTGGCAGTAGCTCTGCTAACGGGACACGAGGCGGACGTCGCCCGTGGCGCTGCGGGCGACGATGGTGCTGGAGCTCTTCTTGTCGTGCTCGAGCTCCGACCGTTCCCGCCCGTCGGCGCTCTTGGCCGTCACCGCGTACGTGCCCCGCGGCACCGCCGCCGTCACCGCCCCGTCCTGTGACCGCAGGTCGAGGGTGGTGGGCCGGGCGGT
Source organism: Nonomuraea solani (assembly GCF_900108335.1). Classification (GTDB taxonomy): domain Bacteria; phylum Actinomycetota; class Actinomycetes; order Streptosporangiales; family Streptosporangiaceae; genus Nonomuraea; species Nonomuraea solani. Next base: position 929,196 of record NZ_FNVT01000003.1, on the reverse strand, counting down.
GAAGGTCAGGTCGATGGCGCCGTCCGACGTGCGGCCCCTGACGTACGCCGACTTCAGCCCCTCACCCGTGATCGAGCCCTCGCTGCGCAGCCGCAGCCGTCCCGAGGTCCCCGTCACCTGGATGCGGTCCCTGCTGACCACGTCGACGTCCTGGGCCAGGTCGTTCAGGATGACCCCGTCCGCCGCGTCCACCGACAGCCGTACGCCGGGCGGGACCTTGATGTGATAGCGGGCCCCGCAGTCGCCGAAGACCATGTTGCAGTCCACGCCGAGACGGAGAGCGCCGTCCCGCAGGGACCAGGTGGGGTTGTCGGCGGCCTTGCCGCGCGCCCAGCGTTCCACCTGGACGGTGCCGCCCGTGCCGGGGAGGACGCGGACCCCGCCCACGGAGGATTTGATCGTCAGGTCGGTCCCGGTGAACGGGAACGACTGGGTGGCGTGGACCTCGTCAGCGTCCAGGTCCACGCTGCAACCGCCGGTCGCCGCCGCCATGACCGCCGCGCATGCCGTTAATGCCGCGATTCGCCTCATGGCATTGATCGTGGCCGAGCCCCGCCGCCCGGCCATCGGCCATCCGGCCGACCCCCCATCGACCGTTCGGGCCATCTTCAGGCGAGGGGCATCTTCAGGCGAGCGGCATCTTCAAATCTAGAGGGCCGACAGCAGGGTCTGGACGTGGGTGAGCGGGTCCGAGCCCAGCGGCCGCACCACCACCGAGTCCGCCCCGGCCGCCCACAGGCTCTTGACCCGCTCCGCCGCCTCCGCACCGGTCCCGGTGGCCATCACGACCTCCTCAGGAGCGACCCCGAGGAACTCGGCCTGCCCCGCCACCATGGCCCCGGTGGCCTCGGCGGTGCCGGGGCCGGTGTGCAGGTAGGTGAAGACCACCAGCTCATGATCGTCACCCCCGCCGATCTGGTCGATGATCCCCGGCAACTGCGCCGGCCCGACGCCCTCGGGCACGATCGTCCCCTGGGCCACCCGCCCCGACAGCGCCAGCGACTTCGGCTTCTTCACACCCGCGAGCACCGGCGGCGGCTCGGCCGGCGGATGGACGAGCGACACCCCGTCCAGGTGGACCGACCGGCCGTGCAGGGTGACCGTCTCGCCGCGCAGCAGAGCGCGTACGGACGTGATGGTCTCCTCAAGGAGGGACAGCGGCGAGGCGGGCGCGGCGCCCACCTGGCGCATCCAGTCGCCGACACCGTGGCCGATCCCGGCCGCGAGCCGCCCGGGGTGCACGCGCGCCAGGTTGCCCAGCTCCATCGCCAGCAGCATCGGGTTGCGCAGCGGCGCCGGCGTGATGCCGATGCCGACGCGGATCCGGGAGGTGACGGCGAGCGCCGTGGCGGCCGCCGAGATGCCGCCGGTCCAGCCCAGGTCCTCCACGACCCACAGATCGTCGAGGGACGTCTCGTCGAGCGCCCTGGCGAACGGAATGAGCTGCTCGGGCGGCAGATCCCGGTCGAACATGACTCCCAGTCTCATGAAACCCTCCAGTGACAGCGGTAGAGCCGGCCGGTCTCCGAGTATCCAGCACGCGGGAACGCCTGAGCGGTGGGGGTGTTGGCGACGTCGGTGGCCGCCACGATGCGCGGCACGCCGGCCTCCGCGAGGGTCCTGGCGCCATAGGCGAGGTAGCCACGGTCCCACGCGATGGAGTGGTCGCCGGGTGCGACCGGGCCGACGGGCGAGTCACCGAGATGGGCGACGACGAACCGGCCGGGCCACTCAGGCCGCGTCGGCGAGGGCCGCGCGCGCCTCCCCGAGGGATCCGCTCGTCTCGAAGTGCCGGTCGAGGTTGGTGATCGTCAGCAGGTGACGGATCATGCCGGGGGCGAGCACGAGGATCATGCGCCCGTGCAGATCCTGTACGTGGTTCAGCGTGGCGACCAGCACCCCGAGCCCCACCGAGTCACAGAACGGCACCTCGGTCAGATCGACCACCACGTTGAGCGGATCGGCGGCGGCCAGCGCCTGCTCGAGCTCCGCCCGCAACCGGGGAGCGCCCGCCACGTCGAGGTCTCCCACGAGATGCAGCACCGTACAGGGGTCCTCCCGCCAACACCTGACCACCATGGGCCTCACCTGCCCGAACCGCAGATAGTTATTACTGTTTCTTACATATGTTCTGCATTGCCGTTTTTGTCGTTGGTGTAACACTCGGCTTGGCGGAGGGTGAAGGTCCGGTTTCCTTCTTGCCGATTTTCGGCTGGTCACTGCCGAGAATCAGCTCGATGTTCTTGATGTCCGCCTTGCGAAGTTCCGCCCCCGGAATGGCGGCGGCCACGATCTTGGCGGACGCCTCCAGGTCCTCGCCATAGCGGATGATCGTCTTCTTGTAGTCCTTCTTGGTGGTGTTACCCGGTTCGCCGGGCACCTTGAACCCGGCCCCGGCCAGGGCCGTCTTGGCGCGGGCCGCCAGGCCCGTGATCAGCGTGCCGTTCTTGACCTTGATGGTGATCTGGTCGGGCGTGATCGCGGACGGCTTGCTGGACGGCGTGGCGCTCGGCGTGGGCTTGGCCGGGTCTTGGTCCTTGTCGATCTTGGCGAACATGTCGCGGGCCGCCGCCCTGTCCCACAGCACCGCCGACTCGCCGGTGGGCGACTTGAAGTCGACGTTGGCCAGCGGCACCTCGGCGAAGGTCACGTTGTTCAGCGAGACGTCTCTGAGCTGGCTGGCCAGCCCGAGCAGGCCGTCATCGGGATCGACCTTGACCGTGCTCAGCGTGGTGTTGACGAACGAGGCCAGCTTGCCGGGATTGGCCAGCGTGTCGGCGCTCAGCGCCCGGTTGAGCAGCGCCGAGATGACCTGCTGCTGCCGGTCGATGCGGTCGAGGTCGGCGCGGGCGGTGGCCCGGGTGCGCGCGTAGCCGAGCGCCCGCACGCCGTCGAGCTGGTGGGTGCCGGCCGCCAGGTTGAGCGCGATCTTGGGGTCGTTGATCGGCACGGGCGTGCAGACGGTGACCCCGCCCAGCGAGTCGACGACGTCAATGAAGCCGAGGATGTTGACCTCGATGTAGCGGTTGATCTGCAGCCCGGTGGCCGCCTCGACGGTCTGCTTGGCCAGCTTGGGCCCGCCGAACTGGTAAGCCGAGTTGATCTTGTGGTCGCCCTTGCCGGGGATCGTGGTCCAGGTGTCGCGCGGCAGGCTCACCACGGTCACCTTGCTGTGGTCCTCCGACAGGTGGATGACCATCATGGTGTCGGTGCGCTGGCCGGACTCGCGGCCGAGCTTGAGCCGGTTCTGCTGCTGGCGGGTGAGGTCGTCGCGCTTGTCGACGCCGACCAGCAGGATGTTCTCGGCCCCCTGCGACGCGGGCGCGGTCACCCCGGCGTCGACGGTGCCGATCTGGCGCGGGGTCGCCCACACCACTCCCGTGGTGACCAGCACGCCCGTGGACAGGAAGCCCGCGATCAGCACGTTGCGGCGGCGGGCCTTGGCGCTCCTGCGCGGCGGTTGCGGCGGGGGCTTGCGGGGGCGGCCGGGGGTGAGCTTGACGCCACCGTAGGCGTCGCCGCCCACGAGCACTCCGGCGTCCTCCTCGCCCGGGTCGCGCATGCCGTCCCCCTTTTGTCACCCGGAGGTTCGGGCCTTCGATTGCCCTCCTCCCTCGCTCGTACAGTAGCGTGAGCCCCGCCATGAAGCAGTTCCCCGACTCGCCGCACGCGCCCGCGGAGACGCGCGGCTGGCCCCCCATCTCCGTCGTCATGCCGGTCCTCAACGAGGAGCGGCACCTTCGCGAGGCCGTCGCCCAGGTCCTCGCCCAGAGCTACCCCGGTGAGATCGAGGTCGTCCTCGCCGTGGGTCCTTCCCAAGACCGAACCCAGGAGGTCGCCGACGCCATCGCGGCGGCCGATCCCCGGGTGACCGTGGTCCCCAACCCGACGGGCCGCACCCCCAACGCGCTCAACGCCGCGATCGGCGCCTCGCGTAACGGCATCATCGCCAGGGTCGACGGGCACGCCATGCTGCCCTCCGACTACCTGCGCGTCGCGGTCGAGACGCTGGCCGAGACCGGCGCCGACAACGTGGGCGGCGTGATGGCGGCCGAGGGCGTGTCGCCGTTCGAGCAGGCCGTCGCGCGGGCCATGACCTCAAAGATCGGCGTGGGCGCCGCCGCCTTCCACGTGGGCGGGACGGCGGGCCCCGCCGACACCGTCTACCTGGGCGTCTTCCGCCGCTCGGCGCTCGACCGGGTGGGCGGCTACGACGAGCACTTCCAGCGGGCCCAGGACTGGGAGATGAACCACCGCATCCGCGAGAGCGGCGGCCTGGTGTGGTTCCAGCCGCGCATGCGGGTCTCCTACCGGCCGAGACCCAACGTCAAGGCGCTGGCCAAGCAGTACTTCCACTACGGCCGCTGGCGGCGGGTGGTCGCGCGCACGCACGAGGGCACGATCAACCTGCGCTACCTGGCGCCGCCCGCCGCCGTGCTGGCGATGCTGCTCGGGCTGGTCGTCTCGCCGTTCCTCCCGCTCGCCCTGATCGTCCCCGGCGGCTACGCGGTGGCCATCGTGGCGGGCTCGGCGCTGACCGGGAGCGGGCTGCCCTTCGCGGTCAAGCTGCGGCTGCCGGTCGTCTACGCGGCCATGCACTGGTCATGGGGCTGGGGCTTCCTGACCAGCCCGAAGAAGCTCGCCAGACCACCCGGCTAACCGCCCGCGAAGACCCGCTCGACGGCGGCGTTGAAGCGGGTCAGCGCGTCCGGATATTCGGGGCCGAGCAGTTGGCCCCTGAGCTTGACCCTGGCTCCGGCCAGGGTGTCCTCCCCGTCCAAGAACTCGGCGAGGGCCGACAGGTCCTCGCCGAGCAACACGCCGCCCTCGGTGCTCGGGTAGCGCTCGTAGAAGGCGCGCTCGGGCAGGCCCGCGACGTTCGTCACGGCATACGGCTTCTCGCTGGCCAGGAAGTCGGCCACGACGCTGGAGATGTCGCTGATCAGCAGGTCGCACTCATTGAAGCAGTCGTAGAGGTGCGGCTCGGGCCCGTTGACGATCAGGTGCCTGATCCGCGGCGTCTGCCCGGCCACCACCCCCGACGGGTGCCTGGCCTTCGACTTGGCCAGCTCCACGGCCTCGATCATGGCCACGATCTTCTTGTGCGCCCGGATGGCGCTCTTGTCGCGGTGCCCGGTCAGCGGGTGCGGCTTGTAGATCACACGCAGCGGCGGCCGGTGGTCGAGCAGCGCCCGTACGATGCGGGGCCCCATGGTGATCAGTGAGGTGTGGAACAGGTCGTCGTTCCAGCCCTCCCAGGTGGGAGCGTAAAGGACGGTCCGGTACGGCAGCCCGGGCCCCTCGGAGGAGATGCCCTCCAGTTGCGGCCGGCCGACCTCGAAGATGTTCTCGTCCCTGACGCCCACCTTGGCCCGCCGGTAACGCTCACGACCGGCCGGCCCGGCCACCCACACCTCGTCGTACACCCGCGAGAACGGGTTGAACGAGGCCTCCTTGTCGCTGTCGCCGTGGTTGAGGAACACGCTGCGCAGGGTCGGGATGCGCAGCATGTGCACGTTCCTGCCGACGTTGGCGACGTACAGGCAGAGCCTGGCGCTGGACAGGGCGCGGAAGCTCATCAGGTCGGCCGACGACGGGATGCACACCATCGGCAGGCCGGTCGTCTCCAGGTGCCTGGCCATGCCGCGCTCACGCAGCACGACGATGGCCCGGCGGCCGAGGCGTTCGAGCGTGGGCAGCCACATCCTGGCCTGGTAGGCGGCCGCGGTGGCGCCGGAGAAGTACAGGATGACCTCGGGCCGGTAGCGCTCGACCTGCTCGGCCACTACATCCAGGACCCTGGCCCGGTCGGTGAGCGGGGTGGCGCGGCGCACGTACGGGATCAGCGCGAGCGCCCCCGCCAGGCCCGCCACGATCGCCAGCCACGCGCCGAGCGCGGCGGGCACCACCCCGAGGGCCGCGCCGAGCACCGGCAGCGCGTCCAGGTAGAGGAACGGCACGCTGCGGGCGTCGCGCAGCGCCCTGGGCGGCATCTTGGGGATGCGCAGCGCGGAGACGTCGAGGTTGCGGGTGGTCACCGGCATCCTGCTGAGCGTCTGCACGAGCCGGATGGCGAGGCCGGTGTGCACGGCCCTGACCGCGTGGATCGCGAGCACGCCGGCCGCCAGCGCCACGAACCACGGTGAGTCGGGCCCCGACGTCCGCGCCACCAGCAGCAGCGCCATGGTCTCCCTGACCGCGAAGCGCAGCGTGATCCCGAGGTGCACCTTGCCGAGCAGGTCGGGCAGCGGCCTGGCGGCGCGCGGCGCCAGGCATTCGGCGGCGTAGGAGGCCGCGGCCACCACCCCGAACAGCAGCGGCGCCGGCCAGAGCGCCGTCACCAGCAGGACGGGGTAGCCGCCGAGCAGCGCCGCGATCACGATGAGTCTCCCCATGTGATCGCACGGTAACAACCGTCAGGTCAAGAACCGTCCACGCGAAGATCTATGACTTGCCCTGATAGGTCGGAGATGAGGATGTCCAGCGAGGTCTGCGCGACGAGGAGCGGAGACGCGCCGGTATTGACGCAGTTGACCCGGATGCCGTCGGCAGCCCATTCGCGGGCCAGCGCCCGGGTCAGCCCGGCCACCGCACCGGCCCCGGAGGCGTGCAGCGCGCCCGAGCCCGGCGGCACGTGCAGCAGCAGGCTGCCGCGCAGGTGCGGGCGGGCGGCGCGGGCCACGTTGAGCGCGCCGAGATGCCCGGTGCCGACCACCTCGGCGACGGTCTCGCCGGTGGCCCTGTCGAGGGTGCCCGCGTGGCCCATGCCCGCCGCGTACACCACGTGGTCGGCCGCGCCCACGTCGTCGAGCGCCTTGGCCACCGAGTCGAAGTCGTCAACGCGCACCCCGTCGGCCGCCGACAGGGCGTGCACCCGGGCGCCGCCGGCGGTGGCCAGCGAGGCGATCTCCGGGCCGCCGAGCACGACCACCGTCCGGCCGGCGAGCCCGCCGGCGTCGCCCTTGGGCACGGCGGGCGGGAGCCGGAAGAGCAGGTCGGCGATGTGCAGGTCGGCGGGGTGGGTGACCTTGATGTTGCGCTCGCTGCCCGGCACCAGGTGGATCGGCACGTCGGGCAGGTAGCGCAGCACCACGCCGCAGTCGTCGGTGGCCGGCCGGCCGGGGAACCGCGGGTCGGCCAGCGCCCGGTCGTAGGCCTCGCGGATCACCGACAGGCGGAAGCACTGCGGCGTCTGGCTGCGCCGCAGCCGCGACCGGTCGAGCACCTCGCCGATCACCTCGCTGATCACCTCGCCGTCCGGCCCAGGCTCGGCCACCAGGACCGTGTCGGAGCTCGCTATCGCCACGTTGACGGCCGTGTGGGTCTCCAGTGCCCTGACACAGTCTGTGATGATCCGGGGCTCCAGGAGAGGGCGTACAGCGTCGTGCAGCAGGACGTTGCACTCCTCGGTGCCGAGCGCACGGAGCGCCCGCCACGTGCTCTCGGTACGGCTCTCGCCCCCCTCCACGACCTTGCTCACCTTGCGGTAGCCGCCCGCGGCCACGATCTCCCTGACGCGGTCGGTGTGCCCCGGCGTCATCAGCACCACGACCTCGTCGATCTCGGGCGCCGCCTCGAACACCGCCAGCGAGTGCTCGATGATCGTCCGCCCCGCGACCTCGATGAGCTGCTTGGGCACGCCACGCCCGACCCGCTGCCCCACGCCGCCCGCGAGGAGGACCCCTACCGACCGCAGCCCCGAATTCATACCCCGAGCGTAACGGTCCTGTTCCGTGATATCGCGTTGACCTGTCGCTACGCTGTGTCTACGTACCCCCCAGTGAACGTGCTCCACCCCGACCGGGAGGAGACCTGCGCTTTGCCCGACTCATTGACGCGCGACAGCACGACCACGTCGGTCGTCCTGCTCGCCACGACACCCGCCTGCAGGCTGCTGAGCGGCGACGGCACCCTGCTCGACCGGCTCAGCGACCAGCTCGCCGTGCTGCCCGTCCGCGACGTCCTGGTGGTCACGCCAGGCGGCGGCCTCGGCTCCGACCTGCGCGAGGTCGCCAAGATCGCGCGTGGCTCCGCGGGCGCCGTGGCCGTGCTGCCCGCCGACCTGGTGGCCCACACGGAGGCGCTCGCGCTGCTGCTCGAACATCCCGCGCACGACACCGGCGCGCTGGTCTCCTACGACGCGGCCGCCGCGCCCCTGCGGCCGCCCGTCCGGCTCGACGGCCCCAGGATCGCCGCCGCGGGCAGCTCGTTCCACGTCGTCCCCGAGGCCAACGCCACGTTCAGGGGGCTGCTCCAGGTCGGTGAGGCCGACCTGGCCTCGCTGGCCGATGTCGCGGAGGAGCTGGCCGAGCTGGCCGAGACGGGCAAGCTCGGCCCCGTCACCCCGGTCGAGGCGGTCGACCTGCTGCTCGTCGGGCTGGTCAGGTCCGGCGTGACGGTCCGGGCGGCCGGGATCGGGCGGCTGCACGCCGACCGGGTGACCGGCCAGATCTCCGCCGACGTCGCCGTCACCCGGCTGGCCGAGATCGACGAGGCGAGGGTCCGGCTCGACACCTCGGTCAAGGACGACGACGGCTTCTTCACCACCTTCTTCGTCTCCACCTGGACCCGCCACCTGGTCAAGCCGGCCGTGCGGCTCAAGCTCACGCCCAACACGGTCACCGGCGTCTCGGTGGGGCTGGCCCTGCTGGCGGCGGTCTGGTTCTCGGCCGGCACCCAGGGCGGGCGGCTGGCCGGGGCCGCGCTGCTGCTGCTGTCGTTCGCGCTCGACTGCCTCGACGGGCAGCTCGCCCGCTACACCCGTACGTTCTCGCCGCTCGGCGCGTGGGCCGACGGCATGGCCGACCGGCTGAAGGAATTCCTCGTCTACATCGGGCTCGCCTTCGGCTTCGGCGGCACCGAGATCTGGTATCTCGCGGCGACCGCGACGATCCTCCAGGCCGTCAGGCACGCCATCGACTACACGTACGCGGGCGCCGTCGCCGACTCCGCCCGCGTCGGAGCCCTGTGGGGCAGGCCCGCCGGCTCCCTGCTGGAGTCGCTGGACGCCCGCCGCGACCACGGCGTGCTCTCGTTCGCCCACCGGCTGGAGCGCGACACTGTGGCGCGCTGGCTGAAGAAGATGATCGTGCTGCCCATCGGTGAGCGGATGGCGCTGATCGCGGTGACCGCCGCGGGCTGGAACGCCAGGGTGACGTTCCTGTCGCTGCTCTGCTGGGGCGGCCTGGCGGCCCTCTACCAGCTCACCGGACGGATCGCGAGGTCGGCAAGGTGATTTCGGTCCACATGACACCCGTCCCGAGCAGCACCGTCGTGGCCTACCGCGACGACGGGCCGCTCTCCCGCGCCATGGGCCTGCTCGTGGCCGGGCAGCTCCCGCCGCTGCCGCCGGTGCTCGCCGGCACGTTCGTCACCGGCGTGCTGCTGGTGCTGGGCGTGGCCGGGTCGGACGGGCTGGCGGTGTTCGCGCCCGCCGTGACGCTGCTGCTGGCCGGTCCTGGCAGCAGCCATCCGCACGACGGCCGGGTCGACTGGCTGGTGCCGCCGATCCTGCGGCTCATCGAATACACCTTCATCGCCTCCTGCGGGTTCGCCCACGAGATCCACCCCGTGCTGATCTTCCTGCTGATCGGCGCGCTGGGCTTCCATCATTACGATCTGGTCTACCGGCTGCGCCAGCACGTCTACCCGCCCCCGTGGCTGGCCACGCTCGGGCTCGGGTGGGACGGGCGGATGATGGTGGTCTCGCTGGCCGCCCTGTCGGGCTGGGTGACCGGCGGCTACGTGGTGCTCGCGATATACCTATGGGGTCTGTTCGGCTGGGAGAGCCTGACCTGCTGGTTGGCCGCGCCCCGATCCGGGGTGGAAGCAGCCGATATGGGAACGCAAGACTAACGCCGGATTGCCCGCGCCCTGCCCAAAGGCGAATACTCTTTGGGCTTACATGGACATGCTCTACCGAGGAGTGCACGTTGCTGGGAATGGTTCTGGCCGCTGGAGCCGGACGACGCCTGCGGCCGTACACCGACACGCTGCCCAAGGCGCTCGTGCCGGTCGACGGCGAAACCACGATCATGGACATCTCGCTGCGTAACCTCGCCGAGGTGGACCTGAGGGAGGTCGTGGTCGTCGTCGGGTACGCGGCGCAGGCCGTACACGAGCGAAAAGACGCTCTGGAGCGGCGCCACGGCGTCAAGCTCACCCTTGTGCACAACGACAAGGCCGAGGAGTGGAACAACGCCTACTCCCTGTGGTGCGCCCGCGACTACTTCTCGCAGGGCGTGCTGCTGGTCAACGGCGACACCGTGCACCCGGTCTCGATCGAGAAGACGCTGCTGTCGGCCCCCGAGACCAGCGACGTCCTGCTGGCCGTCGACAACGTCAAGAAGCTGGCCGACGAGGAGATGAAGGTCACGCTCTCGCCCGAGGGCTCGCTGCGCCGCATCACCAAGCTGATGGACCCGGCCGAGGCCTACGGCGAGTACATCGGCGCCACCCTCATCAGGCCGGGCGCGGCCGACCGGCTCGCCGACGCGCTCAAGACCACGTTCGAGCGCGACCCCCAGCTCTACTACGAGGACGGCTATCAGGAGATGGTCGAGCGCGGCGAGGTCATCCACGCCGCGCCCATCGGTGAGGTCGACTGGGTCGAGGTGGACAACCACGACGACCTGGCGAAGGCTCGCACCATAGCCGTTCGCTACTGAGGGGGCGCGGATGCCGCTTCTAGCGAGGATGTTGCCGGCCCCCCTGACCATGGAGGTCAGGCGGGGTGCGGTGGCCCAGCTCGGCGCCCTGCTGGCCGACAGCCGCGTGGCGACCTCAGGGCGCGTCGCCGTGGCCGTCGGCCCCGGCCAGGGCGACCACATCGAGAGCCTGATCGCCCCGACGCTGGGCGAGGCAGAGGTGTTCAGGGTGGCCGACGGGTCGGTCGACGCGGCCGTCTCGCTCGGCGCCGACCTGCGCAAGGGCGCCTACGAGGTCGTGGTGGGCGTCGGTGGTGGCAAGACGATCGACGCGACCAAATACGCCGCGTCGCTCGCGGGCATCCCGATGGTCGCGGTGGCCACCAACCTCTCCCACGACGGCATCTGCTCGCCGACCGCCTCCCTGCTCTACGAGGGTGGCAAGGGCACGTTCGGCGTGCCGATGCCGCTGGCGATCCTGGTCGACCTCGACTTCGTGCACAACGCGCCGCAGTCGCTCGTCCGGGCGGGCGTGGGCGACGTGGTCAGCAACCTGTCGGCCATCGAGGACTGGCAGCTCGGCAACGTCGAGCGCGGCGAGCCCATCGACGGGCTGGCCTGCTCGATGTCGCGGACGGCCGCCGAGGCGCTCATCGGCCGTACGGACTCCATCGAGTCCGACGCGTTCCTGACCGTTCTGGCCGAATCGTTGATTCTGTCGGGCATGTCGATGGTGGTAGCGGGCTCATCTCGGCCCGCGAGCGGTGGAGACCATGAGATCCTTCATGCCGTGGATCAGCTCTTCCCCGGCACCTCCAACCACGGCGAGCTCGCCGGGATCGGTGCCGCCTTCTGCTTCTTCCTCAGGGAGGACGACGCCCGCGTCAAGCAGGTGGTCGACTGCCTGCGCCGGCACGAGTTGCCCGTCGTCCCGGCCGACATCGGGCTGACCGCCGAGCAGTTCGCCGAGGTCGTCGCGCTGGCGCCGGCGACCCGTCCCGGCCGTTACACGATCCTGGAGCACCTGCGCATGCAGGACTCCGAGATCCGGGATCGGGTGGGGGACTATGTCCGCTCCTTCGGTAGCTGAGATCCGGCGGGTCGCCCAGCCCGAGGGCCACCTGGAGCGCAGGAACGGCGAGCACTGGGCGGGCGTGCTCTACATGCGCCGCCTGTCCATCTACGTCACCTGGATGTTCACCAAGACCTCCGTCACGCCCAACCAGCTCACCTGGGTGATGACGGTGGCGGGGGTCGCGGCCGGGTTCGTGATCGCCCTGCCGGGGTTCTGGGCCGTGGTGGGCGCCGCCCTGCTCATCCAGGTCTACCTGCTGCTCGACTGCTCCGACGGCGAGCTGGCCCGGTGGACCGGCAAGACCTCGCTGACCGGCGTCTACCTCGACCGGGTCGGCGCCTACTTCGCCGAGGCGGCGCTGCTGGCCGGGCTGGGCTGGCGCGCGTCGGCGGTGCTGCCCGACTGGTACACCGTGCTGGGGGTCGCCGCCGCGCTCGGCGCGATCCTGATCAAGGCCGAGACCGACCTGGTCGACGTGGCGCGGGCCAAGGGGGGCCTGCCGGGAGCCACCGAGGCGTCCGTGGGGCAGTTTCGCTCCGGGCTGCTCGGGCTGGGCAGGCGCATCCTGGGTGCCACGAAGTTCCACCGGATCGTGCAGCCGATCGAGCTGTCGCTGCTCGCGCTGGTGACCGCGGTGATCGACGTGGTGACCGGCGACCTCACGGCCACGCGGGTGCTGGTCGCCGCCTGCTTCGTCGCGGCATATCTCCAGGTGGTGCTGCATCTGGTCAGCATTCTCGCATCGAGACGACTCGCGTGATCCCATGTCGGAACCGAAGAGGCCCCTCGTCCGTCGTATTGATCGGACGTCCGCCGTTCGGTGGGGGTTCACCCCTGGTTCCGATACGCTTGGCCTCACTCATATCAATATGCGAATTAGCAGACTCGGTGATCATGAAAGAATGCTCCGCTCGTGTTCTCAACGCGTCAGGACTGTGATTCGTTGAAGATCTCGTGCGTCATCCTCACCATGGGCAACCGGGTCGCGGAGCTGAACCGGGCGGTCGAGTCCGCGCTCAACCAGATCGACGGCGACGTCGAAGTGGTGATCGTGGGCAACGGCGCCGACGTGCCCACGGTGTCGGCGACGCCACCCGAGGGGTCGGCCGCGGTCGTGAAATCGATCCGGCTCGACCAGAACACGGGCATCCCCGCAGGCCGCAACCGCGGCGTCGAGGAGTGCTCGGGCGATGTCGTGCTGTTCCTCGACGACGACGGCTGGTATGCCAACCCGAAGGTCGTCGCGCACGTACGCGACCGCTTCGCCACCGAGCCCGACCTCGCGGTCATCTCCTTCCGGGTGATGGACCCCGACGGCGGCATCGGCCAGCGACGCCACGTCCCGCGCCTGCGCGCCGGCGACCCGCAGCGCTCCTCGCCGGTCACGACGTTCCTGGGCGGCGCCTCGGCCATCAGGCGCTCGGCCTTCCTCCAGGTGGGCGGCCTGCCCGAGCGGTTCTTCTACGCGCACGAGGAGACCGACCTGGCCTGGCGGCTGCTGGGAGAGGGCTACCGGATCGAATACGACGCCGAGACGGTGATGTACCACCCGCAGGTGCCGCCGACCAGGCACACCGAGTTCTACCGGCTCAACGCCCGCAACCGGGTCTGGCTGGCCAGACGCAACCTGCCGTGGCCGCTGGCGTTCCTCTACCTGACCAACTGGGTCGTGCTCACCGTGGTCCGCGAACGCGCCTCCGGCGGCCCGCTCAAGGCGTGGTTCACCGGCTTCTTCGAGGGCCTGCGCACCCCGGCGGGCGAGCGGCGTCCCATGGCCTGGCGGACGGCCTGGCGCATGGTCAAGCTCGGCCGTCCTCCGATCGTCTGACGTCAGGTCTCGCGCGCCGCTCCGAAGGTCATGGCGGCGCGCGAGATCGTCGTGCTGAACATCGCCCGCTTGGGCAGCCCCAGCTCGCTCAGCTCCTTGGCGATGGGATGGTTGCCCAGGCGGATCAGCGCCCCGCCGGGCCGGATCCGGGCGCCGCGGGCCCGCACCACGGACCACGGGACGCGCCGGGTGACCCCGTCGCGGTGGGTGTAGGCGTCGAGCGGCGTCATGGCCGCGGCCCCCGGCATGGGCGCCCCCGGCTTGATGAGCATGTCGAGCACGAGCCGGCCGTCCTTGCGGAGAACACACCTCTTGTACGGCGACCCCAGCCGCAGGTCGATGTGAGCCAGCTCCTTCGGAAACCCCCACAACGTCCGCCCGGCCTCCAGCGTGAACGACTGGTCGACCGGCAGCCAGTGGATGAACACCCCGGCCTGCTTCAGGTCGGCCAGCCCCGAGGCGCCGGTCGAGCCCGGCGGGCGGACGAGGAAGGCCATGCCGAACTCGTGGTAGGTGTCGAGGTCGCCGTCACGGTAGTCCACGAACATCAGCACGCAGACGGCCTTGCCCGGCAGGACCTCGGTCACGTCGAGGCCGGAATATGCGATGACCGCCCTGGCGGCGTCGGCACGCACCGGGTAGAAGGCGCTGCAGATCTCGGCGTCCCTCACCCGTACAGGCATGCTCACCGTCCGGCCCTGGATCAGATGCGATGCCATGGCCCCAGTACATCAACCGCCGAGCCGTGTGACCATTCCCGTCCCGGTGCCGTCTAGGTGTGATGTGACGACCGAAAGATTACGGGGGGCATCATCATCGAGGACCTGTATCGCGAGCATTGGCCGCTCGTGTGCGGATTCCTCCTGCGCAGGACCCGTGACCCCCATCTCGCGGAAGATCTGGCCCAGGAGACGTTCGTCAAGGCGACCAGGGCCCTGCTGGGCTGGCGCGGCGAGAATCCGGCCGCCTGGCTGCTCACGATCGCGCGCAACGTGCTCATCGACCACGTCCGCCGCGGCCGCCGTGAGCTGCCCCTGCCCGAACCCGACGAGCTCGGCGCGCCCCCGCTGCACGTGGCCGCCCTCGACGTGCGCGACGCCCTCGACCGGCTGCCCGAGCAGCACCGCAGGCTGCTCACGCTGGTCTATTTCGAGGGCTTCTCGCTCGTCGAGGTGGCCGCGATGACCGGCAGGAAGCACGCCTCGATCAAGACCGCAGTGTGGCGGGCCAGAGCCGCCTTCGCCGACGTTTACGGAGTGCCCCATGACCGATGACCTGCCCGAGCTGGAAATGCCGGACTTCGACCCGAAGCGAGCCAGCCGGGCGGTCCGGCGAGGACTCTTCAGGACGACCTCGTACGTGCTGGCGGTGCTGCTGGTGCTCGGCCTGACGGCCACGGTGGGCTCATCGCTCGTGCAGACGCGCGGGGGCCGCGGCGAACGCATGATGGACGTGCTCGGCACCGCTTTCAAGCTGTACAACCCGGGCTACCAGGTCGTCTCCGGCGAGTGCTGCGAGACGACACCACTGTCGATGTCCTTCAAGGTGAGCGCCGGCCCGCTGCGCGCGGACAGCGGCGGCCGGGAGCCGGCCGTCGCCGGCACCTACCCGATCAGCCAGAACTTCTTCGGCCGGGTGGACCACCTGCCGCTGGGCAACAGCGCCAATACCAGGCTCTCCGTCAAGTTCTACGAGGTCGGCAGCGCGCTGGCGGCCAAAGAGGAGGTCCGTAAGGCGCTGGCCAGGCTTCCCGCCGACCTGCTGGCGGTGGCCGTGGTGGAGTTCGCCGCACCGCTCGGGGCCGACGAGCTCAAGGGATTCCTGGAGCAGAACGAGGCGTGCGCGGAGAAGGTGGTCTACGAGCGCAGGACGGGCTCGCTGCCGATCACCTGGGGCGACATCACCTGGGATCGCGGCCCGTTCGCCGAGGACAAGGAGGGCTGCGGCGTCGGCCTGGGCAACTTCCGCTCCTGGGTGGCCATGCTGCGCGACCACGACGACCGGAACCTGCGCAGCTTCGATCTCTCCCTGGATCGGCTGCGGAAGGCGTCCCGCGAGGGTCTGGCCTACGCCTTCGTGGACGAAACCTCGATCGGGAAGCTGCGCAAGCTCATCGAGGACCCGCGCGTGCGCACGATCCGGCTCGGAGACGTCGCCTTCGACCTCGACCGTCCCTAGCCGACTCTCCGCATGCGCTGCATCGTCACAGGCGAACCGGCCTCTCCGCCTCCCCTTCCTCCAAGAGAAATCGGGGTGACGTGCGGGAAACGGGTCTAGACGGCCAGGGCGTGTCTGGTCACGCCCGCCCAGGACTCGGCGCGGCGGACGAAGGCCGCGGCGTGGTCGGGCCAGTGGTGGCGCAGGCGGGCCTCCGTGTGGCCCAGCGCGCCCAGCTTCACCCGCCGTGCCGGGTCCTCCTTGAGGTCCAGTACGGCGTTCAGCGCCGCGTCCACGTCCAGGGGCACCACGAGCCCGCAACCGGCCCCCTCGACCAGTGAGGCGCCCTGTGGGGTCGTGATCACCGGCAGGCCGCGGCCCATGTAGTCCATGATCTTCGTGGGCAGCGTCCGCACCGTGTCGTCGGCCAGGGAGAGACCGGCCAGCGCGCCCTCGGCCATGCGCAGGGCGTGCCGGTTGGGCACGTACCCGAACCAGTCGAGCAGCCCCACCCGCTGCGCGTCCCGCAGCAGCGGCCGGACGTCGCGGGCCGCGGCGCCGATCAGGTCGAGCCTGATGCCGTGCGGGACCAGGCGCTCGGCCAGGCCGATCAGCTCCGTCACGCCGCGCTCGGCCGACAGACGGCCGATGTGGACGACCCTGGTGTCGCCGGGAGGGGGAGGACTGGCTGACACCAGGGTCGCCTCCGGGACCACCGCGGGCGTGATCACCTGGTGGCGCCGTTCGGCCCGGGCGAGACTCCGGGGGGTCACCTGTTCGCGTACGTCCCAGACGACCGGCGGGCGCCGGTAGGGCAGCGCCCGCAGCAGCCGGTGGTCGTGCACGATGAGCAGGTCCGCGCCCCGCACGCCGCGTCGCAGCGCGGTGCGCGCCCGGCTGTAGGTGGCGTTGCGGGCCACGTCGACCGCGGTGAGTCCCATGGCCGGGGTCACGTTGAAATAGGTGAAGGGCGCGACGTAGGTCACCTCGTGGCCCGCGTCGAGCAGGGCCCGGATCTGCCGATGCATGATCCGGGCGTCCTCGGGATGATGGACGGTCGTGGCGACACATGCGCGCATGTGTCGATGCTCCGCGCCTACCAGGTCAAAGGCGTTAATGCGGGTGGAACGGCCGCTTAACTTCGTGAGGGGCGGCGATAGAGCCAGACCAGCCGGGGCTCCAGCACCCACTTGAAAACGGTGCGGGTCTCCGGCAGGCACAGCACGATCGCCAGCGCGAAGCACGTCGAGCTGATCGCCAGCACGCCGAGCGGCCCGTGCAGCCACGGGAGCTCCAGCCAGCCCATCTCCTTGGCGATCAGGACCGGGATGCCGTGCAGCAGGTAGCAGTAGAGCGTGCGGGTGCCGAGATCGGAGTACCACGTCTCGCCCCTGGGCACCAGCGCCAGCACCGCGAAGCACATGGCCAGCGCGCAGACCAGCAGCCCGGTGCGCAGGCCGATGCCCATGTACCAGGACAGGTCGAGGTCCTGGTAGCTCTCCTTGAAGTAGAGCGGGCCGAGCTTCGCCCGGCCGGCGATGAGGATGGCCACCGCCGCCGCGCCGAGGAGCGTGACCACCGAGGCGATCTTGATCCAGCGCCGGTTCAGCATCTCGAAGTGCTCGGGCTGCATGACCAGGCCGATCACGAAGAACGGCATCAGGCCGAAGAACCGGTCCATGCTGAAGTCGCCGGTGATCTGGGAGAACCCGGCGAACAGATAGATCGCGATCGCCACCGGGACCGGATATTTCATCCGCTTCCACACCGGTGTGGACAACCGCCAGAACAGCAGCGCCAGCAGATACCAGTTGAGCCAGGCCGGATCGATGATCGTCAGGCTCCACTTCTGGCCCAGCGAGAAGCGCAGCGCGGCGTAGCCGACCTCGACGATCACGTAGGGGACCAGGAACGTGTCGACCAGCTTGTTGGTCTTCGCGTTGGAGTTCCAGAAATTTCTGGACAGGTAGCCACTGAGCAGCGTGAACAGCGGCATGTGGAAGACGTAGATGAAGATGTAGAGGGCCCTGGAGGAGTCGGCCGCGAGCGTCGGCACCAGCGAGTGGCCGACCACCACGAGCGCGATCAGGACGAACTTGACGTTGTCGAGATAGGGGTCGCGCTTACGCTTGGGCGGCTCGGGCCGGCGCTGCGGCTCCGGCTGCTCGGCGGGCGGCGCGGCCACCGCCGCCTGAGGGGCGGTCCGCTCGCCCGGGGCGACTCCGTGCGGGTCGGTGGCCTCGCTCCAGAAGGTCTCCTCCGGTAGCGGCCAGCGAGCCCCCGTGTCAGCGGGGCCGCCCTCGTCAGGGCTCCGCGGGGTCGTGACCGGTGGGGACGATCTGGTGTCAGACACAGGGGAGTCGCTCAGCTTCGCTCGGGGCCGGGGAACACGACGAGAACACGATCAGCAGACCTTACGGTGCCGTGTCGCGCTGCGTCGCCGACCCGAAACAGACTATCCCGCCTCGCGGGTCCTGTCCCCCGGGACAGCCCAGAATGCCCGGTTACACAGGGAACTTGGAGCGTCAGGTGCACACGTTCTTCTGCTCGGACGCGGTGATCGAACTCTTGCTGACGCTGTCGGGCAGCTTGGTCACCTTGACCGAGTCGAAGTCCTCACCGACGACGAGCTGCATCACCGGGGTGCCCTTGGCGGGCGCTCCCGCCGCGGCGGGCACCGTCGACGCGTACGGCTGCGCGTTGGTCGCCTTGACCTTGCCCGACGCGGCGGCCGGCTTCGGCAGGACCGCGCCGGCCAGCGTGCTCGCGTGGTCGGCCGCCGACTCGATCGTCTTGGCGTAGTGGACCTCGCTCTTCGCCACGCTCGCGCCGCCCGCGGCCTCGTAGTTGCCCAGCTCCACGACGGTGAAGCCCTGTTTGACCAGCTCGTCGGCGACCTCGCGGGCCTTGCCGAAGGTCTTGGTGCCGTTGAGGACCTGGACGCGTACCTGCTCCGGCTTGATCGTGACCTTGGGCTTGGCGCTCGCACTGGCGCTCGGCGCCGCGACGGTGACCTCGGTGTCGGTCTTGATCGCGGTGAACAGCTGGGTGGCGTCCGGTTCCTTCCAGACCACGCGGTTGGGATCGGCGGGGTCGGCGCCCCACGGGACCGTGGTGAACTGGACGCCGCCGGCCGTCATCTCCCTGGCGCTGGTGGCGATCTCGATGAGCCGCTCGGTGTCGTTCGCCAGCTCGGGGTCCATGGTGACCGAGCTCGCCGCGGCCCCGATGAACTCCCTGAGGCGGCCCAGATCGGTGAGCAGGTCGCTGCTGGTGGCCTTGGCGACGACCTTGCTCAGGAAGATCTGCTGGCGCCTGATGCGCTGGATGTCGCTGTTGTCGCCGTATTTGCGCAGGCGTACGAATCCCAGGGCCTTCTCGCCGTTCAGCAGGCTCTTGCCGGGCGGCAGGACCAGCTTGGAGTCCTTGTCGTTGACGCCCGACTTCAGGCAGACCTCGATGCCGCCGAGCGCGTCGACGATGTTCTTGAAGCCGCTGAAGTCCACCTCGACGAAGTGGTTGATGCGGATCTGGGTGAGGGTCTCGATCGTCGAGATGGTGCAGGCGACTCCGCCGGAGTTGTAGGCTGAGTTGATCATGTCGCGACGCGGGGCCATCACCTGTTTGGTGGCCTCGTTCTTGCACTTCGGGATCTGCACCATGGAGTCGCGCGGGAAGCTGATCAGACGGGCCTTGTCCCGGTTGGGCGAGATGTGCATGAGAATGATCGTGTCGGTGCGCTTGCCGCCCGCGTCGGCCTCCCTGGCCAGCTTCTGGCCATATCGGGCGTTGCCCTTGCCCGCCCGCGTGTCGGAGCCGACGAGGAGCACGTTGAGCGCGCCCGTTTCCGGAGGACGCGGGTTGATGATGTCCTCTTTGACGCTCTTCTCGGTGATGTTGCCGAAGGTGTCGCGCATGAGCGTGTAGACGGTCAGCAGCCCCGCCACCATCGCCGTGGTGAGGCCGATGCTGATCCAGGCCAGCACGCGCATCTTGCCCTGACCGTCGCCGCCGGAGCGATGACCGCGCGGGGGGCGGTCGGCGGGCGGTGGCGGCGGTGTTCCGGCGGCGGCCGCCGCTCGACGTGCCATCCTGCTGCCCGGTTGCGGAGGAGCCGACCTGTGACCCTGCCCGGGATCACCCGGTGGCATGCCCCTGTAGTCGCTCATACGCCCCCTGGCCTCAGTCCTCGCGCCTGACGCGCCGGCTTGGTCGCTCCGCGCCACGAGACTAGGTCACGCACGGCGTGGCTCGGGCCATGACCGCGGGGAACGACCGTGACCCGGGCGTGATGTTTCCGCCGCACAGCATACTCAGAGCCGGACATTAGGTGGAATATCATCGCCAAACTCTTTCTAGCGGGACCGCTGGAGCTCCTCTGACCTGAGGCTCTGCGCCGCCGCCAGACAGGCCAGGGGTACGGCCGGCAGCACGTAGCGGTAGTCGAACTCGGCGGCCGCGGCCGGGGTGATCAGCAGCACGACGCCTGTCGCCCAGGGCACCAGCCAGGCCGGAGGCCCCGAGAGGCGCCTGCGGACGATCGCCACCACCGGCGGCACGAGCAGGACTCCCAGGAGCAGCGGGCCGGGCAGTCGCACCATGCTCTGGTAGGCCCGCAGCCAGCCGGCGTAAGGCTCGACGATCTCCGTGCCGATCGCACCCTGCTCGTAGAGCTTGGCATACTCGGCGCCGACCTGCGCGGGATAGCGCCCAGGAGGTCCTGGCTCGGTCACCGGGAACTGGTAATAGGCGTAGATCTCGGGATCCGGGTAGACCGGGCGGCCCCAGGTGAACGTGCGGCCCAGCTCGGTCAGCACCGAGGCGGCGTAGTCGAGCGGCTGCGCGGTGATCGCCAGCGTCGCGAACCTGGCCGCCAGGTCGTCGTTCTCCTTCGTGAACGTGATCCCGGGCCGCAGCACGAGGGGGGAGTCCTTGGCCCAGATGTACTCCTGGGAGGGCGGCCGCCGCTCCGGCGGGCGCGGGTCGCACAGGACGCGCAGGTCGGCCGGCGGGTTCATCTTGGCGCAGTCGGCGAAGGACATCGTGCGGGCGTACAGGAAGACGCCGTTCGCGCCCACGATGCCGGCGCGGTGGTGGACGGCGTAGAACCAGCCGCCGTACGCGATCACCGGCACCAGCGCGGCCGCGAGCAGCACGCCCGTCAGCCGGAACCGCCCGCGCAGCACGAACCAGGCCGCCAGCACCACGATGAGCGGCTGGCCGATGGTCCTGGTGAGCGTGGCGGCGGCCAGCAGCAGCCCGACGGCCACGACCGTGGCCGGCCGCAGGGTCGTGCTCAGCGCGACGGCGGCCACGACCAGGAACATGAACAGCGTGTCCGAGACCAGCAGGTGCTCCAGCTCGACCTGGTACGCGTCCAGCAGCACCGGCACCGTGGCCAGCGTCGCCGCCCACCGGGGCGCCCGGCGCGCGGCCCGGTAGACGAGCACCCCGGTGGCCAGGCCGAGCAGGTGCTGGACCGCCGTGACCGCGCCGAAGGCGTGCAGCGGCTCCAGGAGCTTCAGGAACAGCGAGTAGCCGGCCGGCCGCACCAGGTCGGGGCTGGGTTTGAAGACCGTGACGATGTAGGTGTAGGAGTCGGGGAACCACAGCGCGGGCCGGTAGCCGAGCATGGCCAGGACCCGCAGCAGGGCGCCGAGCCCGAGGACCGCGAGGAACCACCCGTGCCGCCGCGCGAGATCCAGGGGTTTCGTGCGAGCCTCCGACACCACCCGCACGTCCTCCCTGTCCTTGCTCTCCGGCACGGGGTTCTCCGGCACGAGGCGTACGCTACCCGGCATCGCGGGACCCCCGTGCCACGGCGGCGTGTGCGCCCGGGGGCCGGGCGTTGGATACGCTCGCTCACCGATGGAACTCGTTCGCCCCGGCCGGCTGCTGGCCGCGCTCTCCGTGCTGCCCGCCCTGGCCGTGACCGGCTGGCTGCTCGCGGGGCTGCCCCTGATGCTGCTCGGCCGGTTCGCGCCGCTGCCCGCCGTGCTGCTCGGCCTGCCGGCCGCCGCGCTGCTGGGCTGGGCCGGCACACGAAGGCTGGGCAAGGCGGTCGAGGCCACGTTCCCGCAGGTCGCCGGGGTGGTGGCGGTGAGCGTGGGGTCGGGCGTGTTCAACGCGGTCCTGCACAGCGAGCAGATCGCCGTCAGGCGCGATCCGGCGACATATGCGCAGTACGCGGCCTGGATCGCCGAGCACGGCTCGCTGCCCGTTCCCGCGCGGGCGGAGGCGTTCGGCGGCGCCGATCCCGCGCTGTTCTTCGACAGCGTCGGCTTCTACCTCGTGGACGGGTCGGTGGTGCCGCAGTTCATGCCGGGCCCGCCGCTGTTGTTCGCGATCGGCGACTGGCTGGGCGCGCCGTTCGTGATCCCGGCGCTGCTGGGCGCGCTGGCCGTGCTCACGCTGGCCGGGGTGGTGGCCAGGCTGGCCGGGGCGCGGTGGGCGGTGGTGGCCGCGCTGGCGTTCGCGGTGAGCCTGCCGATCCTGTACACCTCGCGCACCACGTTCAGCGAGATCCCGTCGCTGATCCTGCTGTTCGGCGGGCTGGCGCTGGCGCACGACGCGCTCGAAAGGCCGGGCTGGGGCCGGGGGCTGCTGGCCGGCCTGGTTTTCGGGCTGGCCGTGCTGGTCAGGGTCGACGGGCTGCGCGACGTGCTGCCGGTGCTGGCGTTCGCGGGGCTGCTGATCGCGCTGCGGCGCTTCGCCAGGCCCCAGGGCGCCACGGGGCCGCCGCTGCTGGCCGGGCTGCTGGCCGGGGCCGGGATCGGGATGCTCGCCGCCTATCTGCTCGCCCGCCCGTACCTGAACTATCTGTCGAACTCGGTGAAGCCGCTGCTGCTCGTCAGCGCCGCCGTCCTCGTCCTCACCCTGATCTGCGCGGTCGCCGCCCCCGCACTCGCGCGTATCCCGCTGCCCGCCTGGCTGCCCACGGCGGCGGCCGGGCTGGTGGTGCTGCTCATGACGGCCCTGTACGTCCGCCCGTGGCTGCAGACCGTGACCCGCGTGCCCGTGAGCGCCGACGACCGGCGCACGTTCCAGATGATCGAGCAGATCCAGCGCGCCAACGGCCTGCCCGTGGACGGCACCCGGCTCTACTTCGAGAACTCCCTGGACTGGGTCATCTGGTACGTCGGCGCCCCCGTCGTCCTGCTGGCCACGATCGCCGCCGCCGTCCTCGTCCGCCGGCTGCTGCGGAACGGGCGCTCGTTCGAATGGCTGCTGCCCCTGGCGGTCGTGGGCTGGACGACCGTGACGACGCTGCTGCGCCCCGAGATCACCCCCGACCACCCGTGGGCCGCCCGCCGCCTGGTCCCGGTCGTGATCCCCGGGCTGATCCTGCTGGCCACGTATGCCATGGCCCGGCTGGGGGCGACGTTCGACCGGCACGGCCCGCTGACGCGGCGGTGGGGGACGGCGCTCGTCGTCCTGCTCGTGCTCGTGCCCCCGGCGGTGACCTCGATCGGCACGGCGTTCACCCCGGTCGAGCGGGGCGAGGCGGCGGCGGTCGAGGCGATGTGCGCCAAGCTGCCGCCCAAGGCGTCGGTGCTGATCGTGGAGCGGGTCACCGGCGACCGCTTCACCCAGGTCGTCCGCGGCATGTGCGACCGCCCGGCGGCGCGGGTGGCCCGCTCGGGCTCCGACACCGCGCCGGAGGCGCAGGTCCGCCGCCTGATCGAGCGGATCCGCGGCGCGGGCCGGGTCCCGGTGGTGCTGGCGGCCGACGCCGCGCAGGTCTCGCCTTATGGGCCGCCGACGCACGTTCTGGGGCTGGTCACGCGCCAGGACGAGCGCTCGCTGACCGAGGCGCCGAACGGCACGTGGTCACTGGGAATGAACGTGTGGATGGCGGTGGCCTGACGGCGTCCGGATGGTGAAATGATCTTCTAACCTGGCTTGATGTGGACTCGTCTCTCAGCGGGGCAGAGTACCCTCAAGGCCCGTGAGCACGCTTGAGACCCCCAAGAGTGGAACTGCCGTGGAAGAAGCGCCCTACGTCACGATCGTCCTGCCCTGCTACAACGAGCAGAACCACGTCATCGCTGAGGTGGACCGCATCACCAAGGCGATGGACTCGAGCGGCTACACCTACGAGCTCGTCGCCGTGGACGACTGCTCGACCGACTCGACGCTGGCCAAGCTGCGCGAGGCCGCGGCCGACTACCCCCACCTGCGCATCCGCGCCTTCCACCGCAACGGCGGCGCCGGCACCGTGCGGCGGATCGGCACGCAGGAGGCCAAGGGCGAGATCGTCGTCTGGACCGACGCCGACATGTCCTACGCCAACGAGCGCATCCCCGAGCTGGTCCAGATCCTGGAGAAGGACACGACCATCGACATGGTGGTCGGCGCGCGCACCAGCGAGGAGGGCTCGCACAAGCTGCTGCGCGTCCCGGCCAAGTTCGTGATCAGGAAGGTCGCCGAGATGCTGGCCGGGCAGAAGATCCCGGACCTCAACTCCGGCCTGCGCGCCTTCAGGAAGGCCGTGGCCAAGCCCTACCTGCGGCTGCTGCCGCCCGGATTCTCCTGCGTCACCACGATCACGCTGTCGTTCCTGTCGAACCAGCACGACGTCCACTACCTGCCGACCGACTACGCCAAGCGGGCCGGGAAGTCGAAGTTCAGCTTCGTCTCCGACGCCTACCGCTACATCCTGCAGGTGCTGCGGATGATCATGTACTTCAACCCGCTCAAGGTGCTCATGCCGCCCGCGTTGTGGCTGGTCGGCATCGGTTTCGTCAAGGGCGTCTGGGACATGATCCAGCACCCGTTCTACTTCCCGGCCAACACGGTCATGATCTTCCTGTCAGGGCTGCTGATCGGGTCCGTGGCACTGCTGGCCGACCTGATCGTGCGCTCGCGGGGAGAGTGACGTTGCGGATCGCGATCGTCGGCCCGACCTATCCGTTCAAGGGGGGCGGGGCCCAGCACACCACCGAGCTGGCGCACCGGCTCACCGACCTGGGGCACGACGTGGTGATCGAGTCGTGGCTCGCCCAATATCCGTCGTTCCTCTATCCGGGGCAGCAGACGATCTCCGCGCCCGAGGGCACGCCCTTTCCGCGGACCGTGCGGCGGCTCGACTGGCGGCGGCCTGACGGGTGGGTGGCGGCGGGGCGGCGGTTGCGGTCGGCGGATCTGGTGGTGCTGGCGGTGCTGAGCCCGGTGCAGGTCCCCGCCTATTTGGGGATTTTGTACGGAATCAAGCGAAAAGTCAGGACGATTGCCCTCTGTCACAACGTGCTGCCGCACGAGCGCAAGCCCTACGACCAGCCGCTGATGAAGGCGCTGCTCAAGCGGGTCGACGGCGTGCTGGCCCACTCCGAGCAGCAGGCCGGGCTGGCCAGGGGGCTGACGGGCAAGCCGGTCAGCGTGGCGGGGCTGCCGCCGCACCTGCCCTCGACGACCGCGGAGAAGTCCGCCCAGGTGCACAGGCGGCTGCTGTTCTTCGGCATCGTCAGGCCGTACAAGGGGCTGGACCTGCTGCTCAAGGCGCTGCCCGACGGCGTCGGGCTGACCGTCGCCGGTGAGTTCTGGGGCGGGCTGGACGACACGAAGGCGCTCGTCGCCGAGCTGGGGATCGGTGACCGGGTGGAGCTGCGGCCCGGTTACGTGGCCGCCGAGGACGTGCCGAAACTGTTCGCCGGGGCGGACGCGCTGGTGCTGCCCTACCGGAACGCCACGGCCAGTCAGAACGTCTGGCTCGGTCACGAGCACGGCGTGCCCGTGATCGCCACCCGCGTCGGCGCGCTGGCCGAGCACATCACCGACGGCGTCGACGGCCTGCTGGTCGAGCCGGGCGACGTCGGAGCGCTGCGGCGGGCGATCGAGCGGTTCTACGTCTCCGGCGAGCCCGAGAGGTTGCGGTCGGGGGTCAAGGCGGTCGATCCCGAGCCGTTCTGGTCGGCGTACGCCGGGGCGCTGCTCGGCGCCTGACCGCTCTGGCGGCTCAGCAGGAACGCGATGCCCGCGGCCGCCGCGTCGGCCAGCGTGAACGCCAGCCGTGACACGATCGCCACGGCGAGCGCGGGGGCCGTGCCGATGATCGGGCCGAGCACGAGCACCAGCGCGCCCTCCCTGATCCCGACGCCGGCCGGCACCACGACGGTGAGGATGCCGGTGGCCCAGGCGAACGCGTAGGCCCCGGTCGCGATGACGAAGAGGTCGGCCCGGCCGGCGATCAGCCAGATGTGCACGCCGTACACGAGCCAGCCGAGCGCGGTCCACGCGACCGCGACGACCACCGTGCGGCCGGGCAGCACGCTCTCCAGCGGCTCCTTGCGCGCGACGCGCAGTGCCAGGTTGAGGCCCCAGGTGAGCACCTTGGGGTGCAGGCACACGATGATCACCGGCACGAGCAGCGCGAGGTACCACGCCTCGCGTACGGCGTCGAGCGTGCCCAGGGTGGCCGCGGCGATCGAGATCGCGACGCCGAGGTTGATGACCAGCCCGAGCGAGATCGTCGCGAACGTGCGCCGGGGCGGGCTGCCGTGGTCGCGCCCGAGGTCCATCATCGCCGCGTAAGCCCAGACGGCGCCCGGAATGTATTTGCCGAGCTGCCCCACGAACATGATCCGCCCGGCGATCCGCAGCGGCACCCGCGTGCCCAGCCCCGCCATGATCTCCCGCCAGGCCACCAGCATGAAGAACTGGCCGAGCAGCACCGCGCAGAACGCCCCCAGCACCGCCCACGGCGACATGGCGGCCACGGCGGAGGTGGTCTCGTCCCAGTTCCGATAAAGGCCGTAGCCCAGGAAACCTATCGCGACCAGGGCAAGAACGACGCGCAGCAGGCGGCGGAGCATTGGCTCAGGCTACGCGCGGTTCACCTGGTAAAGCCAGACGACGCCCGCGACGAGAATCAGCGCGGCGAGCACGGCCAAGACGATCTTGATGATGCTGTACGGCCGATCGCCCTGGACCTCACCGTTCATCCCGTTGATCAGCACCTGGTACGTCTTGCCGGCGAACAGGTAGTTGCCCGTCCACACCGGCAGCAACACCAGCTTGAACATGACGTCGGAGTAGGAGGTGTTCACCGAGTGCACCCGCTGCACGTCACCGCCGATGTCCCGGCGGCAGTCGCCCTGGATGACCCCGGCCATGACGACCTTGGCGTGCTCCAGGCCGGTCTGGGGCTCGGTGTCGTAGCGCAGGCTGTGGTGCCCGGCCACGTAGCTCGGGTGAAAAGGGACGGCGCGCTCCAGCGGCCAGGGCTTCAGCTTGTCCAGCCGCTCCCTGGGCACCTGGGCCGTGGCGGCGACCAGGACGTCGTCGAAGTGGCGCGTCACCCGGCCGGCGGCCGGGTGCCAGCGGGTCTTGCGCACCCGTCGGGTCCTCCGCCGGCCGTTCGAGGTGTAGCTCTCGGTCACCCAGTAGTGCACGCCGCGCCGGCCGACGTAGTCGGAGACGGTGCCCGCGTCGAACGTCCAGTGCGGCAGGTACGTGCTCTTCATCGACTCCGCCTCGCTGACCTTCTTGAGGCGGTTCGGGGCGAACCAGCGGCTCTTCACCCAGGCGCGCAGCGCGGTCCTGGCGCCGTTCCTGTCCAGCGCGAACGGGAGCACGGCCTCGGGGGCGATCTGGGCGTCGGCGGCGGTGTCGGCGATCAGGACGGTGCCGCAGAACTGGCAGATCTTGGAGATCGCGTCGCTCTCCGTGCGGGCGGCGCAGCCCGGGCAGGCGAACCGGTGCGGCGCCAGGGTCCGCACGCGCGGCTTGGCCAGGAAGGCGTCGTAGGAGAACTCGCGTACGTGCCCGGCGGCCGGGGCGATCTGCTGCTCCAGGCCGCAGTAGGGGCAGCGCAGGACCGAGGTGCCGGGGGCGAACGCCACGCCCGCGCCGCAGCCCGCGCAGGGGCGAGTGGTCATTCGGGGACTCCTGCGGGTCAGACGGGTGGGAGCGGGGGCGGGCCGGTGTTCAGCAGGGCGGCCAGTTCGGGTACGTCGCCGGCGGGCACCCACTGCGGCATCCCGGTCCTCCAGACGAGCACGTCGGGGGTGAGACCGGCGGCGGGCAGGTCGGCCGCCTCGAACGGGCCGAGCCGCTCGCCGTCCACCCCGAGAAACCACTGGGCGGGCCGGGGAAGCGGCGGCGGGCCCGCCGGTGGTGTGAGCGCGTCCGCCATCTGCCGGCCCGCCGCGATGCCCACACCCAGGCCCACACCCAGGCCCATGCCGTCGGCGGCGCCGCCCGCGTTCTCCAGCGCCTCGGCCGCCTGGAAGCGCGTGTAGTCCCCGAGGTCGCCCACGATCCCCATCTTCGACCGCTTGTCCAGCGCGCGCTCCACCTCGGGCGGCAGCGAGATGTTCTCGATCGTGAAGGCCGGGATCGCCAGGCCCACCCCGGCCAGGTCGGCGGTCAGCGCCTCGGCCAGCCGCCGCCCCATCTCGTGCTGGTCGGCCGCCAGGTCGAGGACCGGCAGGCCGGTGGTGGCGAGGGCGTGGGCGAGCCGGCCCACGACCATCTGGCGCAGGTAGCCCTCCACCTCCTCGGTACGGAATTGGCCGTCGGTCCCCGCCAGCTCCCGCAGCAGGGCCGGGGCGTCGGTCACCCTGGCGGCGTACGCGCCGAACGCCCGCAGCCGCACCGGCCCGAACTCGGGGTCGCGCACCATGATCGGGTTCTGCGTGCCCCACTTGAAGTCGGCGTACTGGCGGGTGCCGACGAAGTACACCTCGGCCTTGAACGGCGAGTGGAACCCGTGCTTCCAGCCCTTCAAGGTCGACAGGATCGGCAGGTTCCTGGTCTCCAGCGTGTACGTCCCCGGCCCGAACGCGTCGGCGATCCGGCCCTCGTTGACGAAGACGGCGACCTGCGACTCGCGGACGACGAGCCGGGCACCCATCTTGATCTCGTTCTCGTAGCGGGGGAAGCGCCAGACGAGGGTGTCGCGGCTGTCGTCCAGCCATTCGACGATATCGACGAACTCACCGCGAATCTTGTCGAATAGCGCCACTTCGTCCCCATCCGTCCGTGTCGTGCCAGGTCGGCCACCGTACCAAAGCCGTTTGACGCCGGTTTGGCGCAGAGGGCGGTGCGGAGGTCGGTACGGTGGGGAACCGTGGGGAAGCAACGGGTCGCACAGCTCGAATACTCAGAGTTCCAGTCCGCCATGCTCGACGAGGAGAAGCGCAGGCGGAAGGCGGCGAAGATCATCGCGGTGCTGGAACACTTCCAGGGACCGCTCGCCGGGCTGACCGTGGGCGACGTGGGCTGCTCCGCCGGGTTCATCGCCGACGAGCTGGCCAAGGCCGGGGCCGGGCACACGCTGGGCATCGACATCGACGTCCCCGGGCTGCGCAAGGCCGCCGACCGGTTCGGCGAGCGGGTGGCGTTCGTGTGCGGCGACGGCACGGCGCTGCCGTTCCCCGACGGCTCGATCGACGTGCTGGTCTTCAACCACATCTACGAGCACGTGGTCGACCCCGACTCCGTGGTGGCCGAGATGCACCGGGTGCTGTCCGACGACGGGGTGCTCTACCTCGGGCTCGGCAACCGGCTGGGCGTGATGGAGCCGCACTACAAGCTGCCGTTCCTGTCCTACCTGCCGCCCGCGCTGGCCGACCGCTACGTGCGGGCGACCGGGCGGGCCGACCACTACTACGAGCGTTTCAGGACGCGGCGCGGGCTGCGCAAGATGCTGCGCGCCTTCCACGTATGGGACTACACCTTCCCCGTGCTGGCCACGCCCACCCGGTTCGCGGGCGGCGAGCTGTTCCCCGGGCTGCCGGGCAGGGTGGTCAAGGCCGTGCTGTCGCGGACCCCGCGCGAGGTGCTCAGGTTGCTGCTGCCGGTGGTGCCGACATACCTGTGGGTGGCCACCAAGACCCCGCGGCCACCGGCCGGGGCGGCGCTGCCGCAGCCGCCCGAGCGGGTCCGCCCGCTGTGAGCCAGGACGTCGTGGGGGAGCCGGCCGCCATTCCGCGGCGTTCGTGGCCGCGCCGGCTCCTGCGGTTCGGGTTCCTCGCCGTGGCCCTCGGGTTCGGCGCGTACGCGGTGGCCGGGCAGTGGGACGCGGTGGTGGCCGGGTTCGCCCGGCTGTCGTGGCCCGCGCTGACCGGGTCGCTGGTCGCCGTGGTCGCGGCGCTGCTGGGGGCCATGCTCACCTGGCGCACCCTGCTGGCCGACCTCGGCTCACCGCTGCCGGCGCGGCCCGCGGCCAAGGTGTTCTTCGTGGGCCAGCTCGGCAAATACATCCCCGGCACCGTCTGGCCCATGCTCGCCCAGATGGAGATGGGCCGCGAGCTCGGCGTGCCCCGCACGCGCAGCGCGGCGGCGTTCTTCCTGATGATGCCCATCCAGCTGGCCACCGGCCTGCTGGTCACGCTGGTCACGCTCGGCTGGGACCGCTACGGCTGGCTGCTGCTGTTCCTGCCGCTGCTGGTGGTGCTGCTCGAACCGAAGGTCGTCAACGGCGTCATCGGCTTCGCCCTGCGCAAGCTCAAGCGTGAGCCGCTCGAACGCCCGCTGACCCGGCGCGGCATGCTCACCGCGCTCGGCTGGGCGCTGGCCGGCTGGGTCTCCTACGGCGTGCACCTCTATCTGATCGCGCCGCAGGGCGGACTCCTCTTCGCGGTCGGCGCGTTCGCGATGTCGTGGTGCCTGGGCATCCTGACCTTCGTCGTGCCGGCGGGCGCGGGAGTGCGTGAAGTGGCCATGGTTGCGGTGCTGGCGCCGCAACTGGATCAGGGCGCTGCAATTGCAGTGGCCCTTTCATCCCGCATTGTCATCATCGTGGGGGATCTGATCTGCGCAGGCTTGGCGGGAATTGCGGCGCGTCGCGACTCGGTGTGATTTGGCCCACGATTTAGGGGAGGCTGGTCATAAGCTGAACTTTAGAGGGGGACGCCCGGTCCCACGTTGATCTTGAGGGGAGAAGATCTTCGTATGCCTCGTGTGCTCGTCGATGCGGCGGCGGTCCCCGCGGACCGCGGAGCATTGATCCGATACGTGGACGGACTGGTGGCCGCGCTCCATCAGGCCGGTGCGGACCTCGCCGTGGTCTGCCAGCGATCGGAAGCCGAACGATACCGGCGCCTCGCGCCGTCCGCCCGGGTCATCCCCGGGCCTGTCGCGATCACCAACAGAGCCGCCCGGCTCGCCTGGGAGCAGACCGGACTGCCGCTGCTCGCCCGGAAGGCCGGGGCCGACGTGATCCACGCGCCCTACTACTCCATCCCGCTCAGCTCGGGCCTGCCGACCGTCGTGACGGTGCACGACGCGACCTGGTTCACCGAGCCCGACCAGCAGTCGCCGCGGGCGTCGTTCTTCCGCTCGGCCACCCGCACCGCGGTGCGCCACGCCCGGCGGGTGATCGTGCCGTCCAAGGCGACCAGGGACGAGCTCGTCCGCGTGCTGTCGGCCGACCCGACCCGCATCGACGTCGCCTACCACGGCGTCGACCTGGCGCAGTTCCATCCGCCGAGCGAGGAGGAGATCCGCAGGACCGCCCTGCGGATCGGCCTGCACGGCCAGCCCTACGTGGCCTTCCTGGGCGCGCTCGACCCTCGTAAGAACGTTCCCAACCTCATCCGTGGCTTCGCCGCCGCCGTGAAGCGGCTGGACAAGCCGCCCGCGCTGGTGCTGGGAGGTGGCGTGCACGAGGACGACGTGGACGCGGCCTGCCGAGAGGTGGAAGCCACCGTCAAGGTCGTGCGGCCCGGCTACCTGCGCGCGCCCGACCTGCCCGGGTTCCTGGGCGGGGCGCTCGTGGTGGCCTTCCCGTCGCGCGGCGAGGGGTTCGGGCTGCCGGTGCTGGAGGCCATGGCCTGCGGCGCCCCGGTGCTGACCACGCACCGCAGCTCGCTGCCCGAAGTGGGTGGTGACGCGGTCGCCTACACTGAGCCGGACGCCGACAGCATCGCCATGGCACTCGGGCAACTGCTCGCCTCTTCCGATCGAAGAGGGCAGTTGCAGGAGGCGGGGCTGGCAAGAGCCCGCGAGTTCACCTGGGACGCCTCCGCGGAGGCGCACCTCAGCTCCTATCAACGCGCAATCGAATAGTTCGGTAACCTCACGGAGTGATGGAGAGCTCTTTGCCAGACCTCGAGGCGATCCTCCTGGTCGGGGGGCAGGGCACGCGCCTGCGTCCGCTGACACTGGGCACGCCCAAGCCGCTGCTGCCGACCGCCGGAGTGCCGTTCCTGGCCCACCAGCTGGCCCGCGCACGATCTTTCGGTGTGCGCCGCATCGTGTTCGCGACCTCGTACAAGGCGGCGATGTTCGAGCCCGCCTTCGGTGACGGGACGGCGTTCGGGCTCTCGCTCGAATACATGACGGAAGAGACCCCGCTCGGCACCGGCGGCGCGATCCGCAACGCCGGCGAGGCGCTCACCGCCGGGCCCGACGACCCCGTTCTGATCTTGAACGGCGACATCCTCTCCGGCCACGACATCGGCGAGCAAGTGCGTCTTCATCGAGCGCGGCAGGCCGCTGTAACGCTCCATTTGACAGAAGTGGACGATCCCTCCCGGTTCGGCTGCGTGCCGACCGACGAGGCGGGGCGCGTGACCGCGTTCCTGGAGAAGACGCCCAACCCGGTGACCAACCGGATCAACGCCGGGTGCTACGTCTTCACCCGATCGGTGATCGACTCGATCCCGCGCGACGAGGTGGTGTCGGTGGAGCGCGAGACGTTCCCCGGGCTGATCGAGTCGGGCGAGCTCGTGCTGGGTTACGCCGACCGCACCTACTGGCTCGACGTCGGCACCCCCGCCGCGTTCGTACGAGGCTCGCGCGACCTGGTGCTGGGCCGGCTGGCCTCGCCCGCGCTGCCCGGCGCCACCGGCGAATACCTGGCGCTCGACGGCGCCCTGGTCTCGCCCGAGGCCAAGGTGCGTGGTGGCACGGCGGTCGGCGCGCGGGCCGTGGTCGAGGCGGGCGCCTCGGTGGTGGGCTCGGTGCTGAGCGACGACTGCGTGGTCGAGGCGGGCGCCTCCGTGACCGACTCCGTGGTCGGCCGGGGGGCGCGGATCTGCGCGGGCACGGTGGTGCACGACGCGGTGATCGGCGACGGAGCGGTGGTCGGGCCGGGCAACGAGCTGCAGAACGGCGTGCGGATCTGGCCGGGGGTCGAGCTGCCTGAGCGGGCGGTGCGCTACTCCAGCGACGTCTGACACCCGGTTCCAGCGCTGGTCCGGCGCGGGTTCGGCGCCGGTTTCCGTGCTGGTCCGGCGCCGGTTTTTGTGCCGGTTTCGACCAGGGTCTCTGTCCGGGCAGACTGGACACGTGATGGAGCGCAGGTGGGTGCCCGACGGGCCGCTGGACGTCGGGCTGGCGCTGCAGCCGCACAAGCGCGGCGGCGGTGACCCCACCTGGCGGCAGAGCGCCGACGGCGCCGTGTGGCGCACGTCCAGGACGCCCGGCGGGCCGTGCACGCTGCGGGTGAGCGCCGGCGGCGGCCATGTGCACGGGCAGGCGTGGGGGCCCGGCGCCGAGTGGGCGCTGGAGATGTTGCCGGGGCTCGTGGGGGCGGACGACGACGTCACGGGGTTCAGAGCCGAGCACGACGTCCTGGCGGAGGCGTACCGGAGGCATCCGGGGTTGCGGATCGGCCGGACGGGGCGGGTCATGGAGGCCCTGGTCCCCGCCGTGCTGGAGCAGAAGGTCGTCGGGCAGGAGGCGTGGCGGGCCTGGCGGTGGCTGCTGCGGCGGTACGGCGACCCGGCGCCAGGGCCGGCGCCCGAGGGAATGCGGGTGGTGCCCGAGCCCGAGGTGTGGCGGCAGATCCCGAGCTGGCACTGGCACCGCGCGGGCGCCGAGGCCGTCCGCGCCCGGACGATCGCCACCGCCGCCTGGCACGCCGCCAAGCTGGAGGCCGCCGCGTCCACGCGCGAGCTCGACCGGCTGCTGCGCGCGCTGCCCGGCATCGGGGTGTGGACGTCGGCCGAGATCCGCCAGCGCGCGTTCGGTGACCCCGACGCGGTGAGCGTGGGCGACTTCCACCTGGCCAAGCTGGTCGGCTACGCGCTGACCGGGGAGAAGACCGACGACCCGGGGATGTTGCGGCTGCTGGAGCCGTACGCGGGGCATCGGCATCGCGCCACGGTGCTCGTCTGGCTCACCGGTCTGCGCCCGCCCGCGCGGGGACCCCGGATGAGCGTGCGCGACTACCGGGCCTTCTGACGCCACCCTGGGTGCGCGTGGCGAACTCAGCCCGACGTACTGTGCCTCTATGAGTTCTGACTCCGCGCTCCGCCGCGCCCTCGCGCGCGCCAGGGACGGCAAGACCCTTGACGTCACCGAGGCGACCGTCCTGCTCCACGCCCGGGACGGGCACCTCGACACGCTGCTCGATCACGCTTCCCGCGTGCGTGACGCCGGGCTGAAGGCGGCCGGCCGTGAGGGGATCATCACCTACAGCCGCAAGGTGTTCATCCCGTTGACCCGGCTCTGCCGGGATCGCTGTGGTTACTGTACGTTCGCCACCGCGCCGCACAAGCTGCCCGCCCCGTTCCTGAGCCCCGACGAGGTGCTGGAGATCGCCCGGCAGGGTGCGGCGATGGGGTGCAAGGAGGCGCTGTTCACCCTGGGGGACCGGCCGGAGGACCGGTGGCACCAGGCCAGGGAGTGGCTCGACGCGCACGGCTATGACGACACGTTGTCCTATGTGCGGGCCATGGCGATCAGGGTGCTGGAGGAGACCGGGCTGCTGCCGCATCTCAACCCGGGGGTGCTGAGCTGGAAGGACTTCCAGCGGCTCAAGCCGGTCGCGCCGTCGATGGGAATGATGCTGGAGACGACGTCGCGGCGGTTGTTCGAGGAGAAGGGCCAGGCCCACTACGGCTCGCCCGACAAGGACCCGGCCGTGCGGCTGCGCGTGCTGGAGGACGCGGGCCGCACGAACGTGCCGTTCACCACCGGCGTCCTGATCGGCATCGGCGAAACCGTGCAGGATCGGGCCGAGTCGATCTTCGCGATCAGGAAGGTGGCCCGGGAGTACGGCGGTGTCCAGGAGGTCATCGTCCAGAACTTCCGCGCCAAGCCCGACACGGCCATGCGCGGCCTGCCGGACGCCGACCTGCAGGAACTGGCGGCCACGATCGCGGTCTCGCGTCTCGTGCTCGGCCCCCGCGTACGTCTCCAGGCCCCGCCCAACCTGGTGGACGCCGAGTACGAGCTCATGATCCGGGCCGGTATCGACGACTGGGGCGGCGTCTCACCGCTGACCCCCGACCACGTCAACCCCGAACG
This sequence comes from Nonomuraea solani, assembly GCF_900108335.1. Taxonomy (GTDB): domain Bacteria; phylum Actinomycetota; class Actinomycetes; order Streptosporangiales; family Streptosporangiaceae; genus Nonomuraea; species Nonomuraea solani. Next base: position 894,290 of record NZ_FNVT01000003.1, on the reverse strand, counting down.
CCCGTGGCCGCAGATCGACGACCTCGCGGCCCGTACGGAGGAGGCCGGGTTCCGGCTCCGGGAACGTTTGACGATATATCCGGAATATGTGCTGGCCGGGGAGCCCTGGCTCGACCCCCGCCTGGCCGCCCACGTCGCCGCCCTGGCCGACCCGGCCACCGGCCTGGCCCGGGAGGACGCCGTACTCGAAGGGCGTCCCTGGCAGGAGCCCGATGGCGGGTTCGCGTCGTCCGGACGGGTGGATCTGCACGTCGAGGTGGACACCACGGGCCGCACCGGCGACCGCAGGGACGACTTCGACCACGTCTACGGCGACTGGGACGCCCTGCGCGAACGCCTCGGCACGGTGGCCGCCGCCGCCCCGAGCGACGTACGCCTGGCGCTGAAGCGGGCCGCCGCGGACCCGGCCGGGCTGACGGACGACGAGGCCGTCGCCCTGCTCGGCGCCGATGGGGAGGCGCTGGACGAGCTGGCCGCCATCGCCGACGCGCTGCGCGCGGAGGCCGTGGGCGACGAGGTCACCTACGTCGTCAACAGGAACATCAACTTCACCAACGTCTGCTACACCGGCTGCCGGTTCTGCGCGTTCGCCCAGCGCAGGACCGACGCGGACGCGTACACGCTGAGCCTGGACCAGGTCGCCGACCGGGCCGAGGAGGCGTGGGCGGCGGGCGCGACCGAGGTGTGCATGCAGGGCGGCATCCACCCCGACCTGCCCGGCACGGCCTACTTCGACATCGCCAGGGCCGTCAAGGAGCGGACGCCGGGCATGCACGTGCACGCGTTCTCGCCGATGGAGGTCATCAACGGCGCCAGCCGGACGAACCTGTCCGTCCGCGCCTGGCTGGAGGCGGCCAAGGAGGCCGGGGTCGACTCGCTGCCGGGGACGGCGGCGGAGATCCTCGACGACGACGTGCGGTGGGTGCTGACCAAGGGCAAGCTGCCCGCCCAGGAGTGGATCGAGGTCATCACGACGGCCCACAAGGTCGGCATCCCGACGACCTCGACCATGATGTACGGCCACGTCGACAACCACCTGCACTGGGTGAAGCACATCAAGCTCATCAGGCGGCTGCAGGAGGAGACCGGCGGCTTCTCGGAGTTCGTGCTGCTGCCGTTCGTGCACACCAGCGCGCCCATCTACCTGGCCGGGGTCGCGCGCCCGGGGCCCACGGCGCAGGAGAACCGGGCCGTGCACGCGCTGGCCAGGATCCTGCTGCACGGCGCGATCAAGAACATCCAGTGCTCGTGGGTCAAGCTCCAGGACGACCTGTGCCGTCAGGTGCTCCAGGGCGGGGTGAACGACCTGGGTGGCACGCTCATGGAGGAGACCATCAGCAGGATGGCCGGCTCCGAGAACGGGTCGTACAAGACCATCAGCGAACTGCGCGCGATGGTCGAGGTCAGTGGCAGGCCGGTCCGGCAGCGCACCACCGAGTACGGCCTCCCGGGCGAGGAGCGGCTGCGGGCCTCCGAGGCCAGTGACGGCGTCTGCCAGAGCGTCAGGAGGGTCCTGCCGATGGCGTAGTTATAACATGTTCTAACAAGACTTGCGCCCGCCATGGGAGACGCTGGAAGAATCGTCACTCCCTCTGGAGGAAGGTTCACCGTGCGGTTGGGACGGCACCGTGCCGCGCTGCCCCCTGAGCAGCGGCGCAGGAAGGCGTTGCAGCGCGGCATGCTGGCGGGGCTGACGGCCGTGGCCATCGTCGCGGCCGGGCTCGTCGTGCTCTTCGGCGGCGGCGGCGTGCTGTGCACCACACGAGAGCCTGTTCTGGTCAACGTGGCCGCCGCGGTCGATGTGGCCCCGGCGGTCATGGAGGCCGCAGACCGGTTCAACGAGACGAAGACGTCGGCCGGCGGGCGCTGCGTGCTGGTCCAGGTGACCGAGCAGCCGCCGGCGACGGTCTTACGCACGCTGATCGGCGACCGGGCGGGCGTGCTGCGCGAGCGGCCCGACGGCTGGATCGCTGACTCCTCGGCCTGGATCAGGCTGGCCCGCCAGCAGGGCGCGAGCGCGCTGCCCGCCGGGGAGAGCGTGGTGGCCACGTCGCCGCTGGTGTTCGCCACCCGCTCGTCGCTGGCGCAGCGCTTCTCCGTGGGCAAGACCGAGATGAACTGGCGGATGGTCTTCCCCTCGACCGTGCGCGGGCGGCTGACGCCCACCGACGACGAGCCCGACGTCGTACGCGTGCCCGACCCGTCCCTGGCCGGGGCCGGCATCGCGACCGTGGCCGCGGCCCGCGACGTCGTCGGCACCGGGCCCGACGCGGACAAGGCGCTGACCGCGTTCGTCCGGTGGGCGCAGGCCGGGTCGGCGCCCGACTACCGCAGCATGCTGAGCGCCGTGGACGACCGGACGTTCTGGCGGCGTCCCGTCGTCATCGTCCCCGAGCAGTCGGTGTGGAACCACAACCTGCGCCCGTCGGCGGACCCGGTCGTGGCGCTGCATCCGCGCGAGGGCACGATCAACCTCGACTACCCGTACGTCGTCACCGCCACCGACCCGGCGGTCGCCGAGGCGTCCACCGTCTTCGCGAGCTGGCTGAAGGGCGCGCAGGCGCAGGAGATCGTGCGCAAGGCCGGGTTCAGGTCGGGCGACGGCGCCCAGGGCCCGATCTCGCCCGGCCCGCAGATCCCCGCCGAGACGCCCAAGACCAGGGCCTCGGTCTCGCCGCAGGACATCGACGAGGCGCTGCGCGCCTGGAGCAGGCTGGCCCCGCCGACGAACATCCTCGTGCTGGCCGACACCTCCAAGCACATGGCCGAGCCGCTGAACGGCACCAGCAGGGTCGCCGTGGCGCTGGCCGCGGCCAAGATCGGGCTCCAGCTCTTCCCGGTGACCACGCACATGGGCCTGTGGGAGTTTGCCGACAAGGTGGGCGGCATCAAGGGCTTCCGGCAGCACGTCGGCCTCGGCCCGATCGGCGAGCCGGAGACCGGGCAGATCATCCGCAAGAGCCGGCTGGAAGAGCTGACCTCGACGATCGCCGCCCATCCCAAGCTGGACAGCTCGCTCTACGACTCGATCCTCAGCGGGTTCCGCAAGGTGTCGGGCGACTACCGCGAGGAGATGAACAACACGGTCCTGGTGATCACGTCCGGCCGCGACGACGGCAAGGGCACGAACCTGGCGCAGCTCCTGGACCGGCTGCGCCGCGAGTGGAACCCGGATCGGCCCGTCCAGATCGTCATCATCGCGTTCGGCAAGGGCGTCGACCGGGCGGGCCTGTCGCAGATCACGGCCGCCACGAACGGGTCGCTGCACGAGGCCCAGGAGCCGGGCGAGATCATCGACGTCTTCCTGGCCGCCCTGGCTCGCAGGCTCTGCCACCCGACCTGCAAACCGGCGACCTCATGAGGAAGGGGGCGCCGGAGCGCCCCCTTTGTTTTTAGCTGCGTTGCCAGAGTGCCGGCACGTTCGGCGGCTCCCACCCCGCGAGGGCGGTGTGCGCCTGGATGCAGCGGTACGAGGCGCCGTTGTAGGTCACCGTGTTACCGATCGCGTACGCCGTACCGGCCTTCCACGTGCCGGAAGGCTGGGGCGGGTTCACGGTCGGCGTCGGGGTGGGCGTGGGGTTCGGGCCGCCGCCACCGCCACCGATCTGCAGGTCGACGCACGAGTAGAAGGCGTTGGCCGTGTCGGAGATGTTCCAGACGGCCAGCACCTTCTGCCGCCCCGAGAAGCCCGACAGGCTGACCGGGTGCGAGACCGTCGGCGCCGGCTGCTGGTTGTTGCCCGCGACCGACTTCAGCAGCGTGTTGCCGATGTAGTACTCGAAGGTGGAGGTCGCGTGCCTGGCGGTGAACGTCCAGGTGAAGGTCACCGTGCTGCCGACCGAGGCCCGGGGCCACGGCTTGCTCTCGTCGCTGAGCTGGGCGAACTGGCCCAGGTTGGCGTGGCAGCTACGCAGCCCCTTCGGCCCTTCGACGCTCTGCGGCTCGTAGATGATGTTGCCGCAGTCGGGCACCTTGCCCTGGGCGCAGTTCGCCTGCCGGCTCGGGGGCGAATTGACGTAGCCATGGGCGTACGCCGGCGTCGTGTTGAAGACCGTGGTGGCGACCGCTATCACCACCACGGTGATTGACGTGAGCATCCTTCGCATGAGGAGCTCCTTTACATGGGGGGATGACCCGAATGTAAAGGAAACTTTCCTAACGGTAAATCAGCGGGTGAGGATGAAATCATCCGGATCGCGCGGCGCCCGGTCACGAGGCGGCGCGGCGGCGTGCCCGATGGCCACGCAGCCCATCGGATCCCACGACTCGGGCAGGTCGAGCACTTCGCGGACGACCGGGCGGCAGAACATCGTGGACGACACCCACGCCGAGCCGAGCCCTTCGACGGCGAGCTGGATCAGGAAGTTCTCCACCCCGGCGCCGGTCGCCACGACGAACATCTCCCGCTCCGAGGCGTTGCGCCGATCGTCCCTGTAGGTGTGCGAGCCCTCCATGACCAGGCACGGCACGACCAGATAGGGCGCGTCGCGCAGCACGTCGCCCCGCCTGACCCGCTTGGCGATCGACTGCTCGGTGAACGCGTCGCCGCGCAGGTCATCGATCCACGCGTCGCGCATGGCGTCGAGCAGCTTCGTCCTGGTCTCCGGCGACTCCAGCAGCACGAACCGCCACGGCGTCGTGTGGTGCGGCGCGGGCGCCGCGATGCCCGCCGCGACCGCCCGCCGCACCGCCGCGGCATCGACGGGCCGGTCGGAGAACTCCCTGATCGTACGGCGGGCGAACACCACGTCGCGCGACCCGTAGCGGAACAGGTCTTCGTCGGCCGGTCGCACCAGCGGCCTGACCCCTGGCCCGTCGTCCTCGGTGACCAGGTGGGCCAGCCCGCGCACGATCGCCGCCGGCACGCCGTCGAGCTTGCCCTTGACCAGCTCGGCCGCGCTCGCGATCTCGTCGGCCAGCGCCGTGACCGTGGCGCTGAGCTGGTTGCCGTAGGAGTCGGCGGTGCCGCGGAAGTCGTCGAGCGGGCGCACCCCGGCCGCGCCGATGGCCACGTCGGTGAGCCCGTGGCGCCACGGGCGCCCGAACGTGTCGGACACGATCACGCCCACCCGCCCGCCGAGGCCCGCCCTGATGCGCCTGGCCGAGGCGTCGGAGTCTTCCGGCAGGAGCAGCACGGTGCCGGGCTCGGTGTTGGAGGCGTCGACGCCGGCGGCGGCCATGACGAAGCCGTGCCTGGTCTGGGCGATGACGGTGTCGCCGCGCCTGGCGACCACGCGCTCGGTCTCCTCCTCGATGGCCTTGGCGCGGTCGGGCGCGTGCCGGACCCGGCCCTCCGCCTTGCTCACGATCTTGGAGGTGACGACCACGATGTCGCCGTCGAGCAGCGGCCCGGCGGCTCGCAGCAGGGCCGCCACGTCGTCGCCCGGCCGCACCTCGCCGAGGCCGGTCACGGCGATCACTTCGATCCGCTGAGGGGCGGGGGAGGGTCCGGCGGCGGCGTCGGGGGTGGTCATCCGGACAGCTCCTGGGCGAGGTCGAGGGTGGTGCGGGCGATGTCGGCCGCGGCGTCGGCGTCGTGCATGAGGATCGGGCGGGCGAGCACGCGGACGCCGTCGAGGGCGACCCCTTCGTCCTCCTCGGCCACCAGCCAGCCGTCGATGAGGTCTGAGCCGTACAGCTCCAGGACGGCCTGCGCGGTCGTCTCCACCCCGATGGCCGTCAGGCAGGCGTCGGCCATGCCCCTGACGGGCGCGCCGCCGATGATCGGCGAGACGCCGACCACGGTCTTGGGCAGCAGGGCCTCGCGGATGCCCGGGACCTGCAGGATCGTGCCGATGCTCACGACCGGGTTGGACGGCGGCAGGATCACCAGGTCGGCCTGCTCGATCGCCTCCAGCACGCCCGGCGCCGGCTTGGCGGTGTCGGCCCCCACCAGCGCGAACGACCGGGCGGGGACGGAGGCGCGCAGCCGCACCCACCACTCCTGGAAGTGGATCGCGCGCTTGCCCTGCTCGTCCTCGACCACGACGTGGGTCTCACAGCGGTCGTCGGTCATCGGCAGCAGCCGCACGCCCGGTTGCCAGCGGGCGCAGAGCGCCTCGGTGATCTGCGAGAGCGGGTATCCGGCCTCCAGCATCTGCGAGCGGACGATGTGGGTGGCGAAGTCGCGGTCGCCGAGCCCGAACCACTGCGGCTCCACGCCGTACGCGGCCAGCTCTTCCTTGACGACGTGGGACTCCTTGGCCCGGCCCCAGCCCTGTTCCTCGTCGATGCCGTTGCCCAGGGTGTACATCACGGTGTCGAGGTCGGGGCAGACCCGCAGGCCGAAAAGGGTGATGTCGTCACCCGTGTTGCCGATGACGGTGATCGAGGCGTCTGGCGCGGCGGCGCGCAGGCCACGCAGGAAGCGAGCGCCGCCGATGCCGCCGGCGAGTGACACGATGTGCATGTGACCAGTCTTTCACCGGGCTGTGACAACCCCCACTTGGGAGTGGTTTTCCCCTATTTGGTAGGGAGATCTTCCAGGTATGGGGCGTTTTGATATGCAAGAGGTTCCTGGGACTCCCGCCGGGCGAGTCGGCGATGTGGCAAACTCCCTTCGGGCTAAAGGGTCCGATGGGGGTAGTTGTGAGCAAATTTGACGTCACCCGGCTGAGAGAGCCCGGTGCCTGGATCATGCTCGTTACCGGATTGCTGACCGTGGTGCTGTCGATCGGCCGCATATTGATTGACGCGTCCAGCTTGTCCTTCATGGAACGTGCGGCGTCGAACTTCTCAAGCCTGACGAATCCGGTCGTGACGGCATTGCTGCTGGGGTCGGTGCTGCTCGTCACCAAGGTCGGCGAGCCGTCGCCCAAGGCCAAGCCGATCACGTACGGCGCGGTTGCCGGACTGGTGCTGGCGGCGGTGTTCGGTCTGCTGTCGCTCGTGCTCGGCCTGTTCGCCGGGGGCTCCATCCGCGCCACGATCGAGTACGTGCTGCTCGGCGTGCCCGCACTGGCGCTGACCGCCATCGCCCTGGTCTACCTTCTTCCCTCGATCATGCCGGAGCGGCCGGCCGCGCAGGTCTACCACGGACAGTTCGGCCAGCAGCAGGGTGGCGGGTTCTTCGACGGGCCGTCGCAGCAGTACGGCCAGCAGCCCGGCCAGGACGGCGCCTATGGCCAGCCTCCCGCGGGCCCGCAGCCCGGCTACGGCCAGGACCAGCCTTACGGCCAGCCCCCTGCCGGCCCGCAGCCGGGTTACGGCCAGGACCAGCCCGCCGCGCACGGCCAGCAGCCCCCCGCCGGTCCGCAGCCCGGTTACGGTCAGCAGCCTCCTTCCGGGCAGCAGGAGCACCCCGGGGCCTATGGCCAGCAGCCCCCCACCGGCCAGCAGCCCGGCTACGGCCAGCAGCCCCCGTCGGGCCAGCAGTTTCCCGCCGGTCCGCAGCCCGGCTACGGCCAGCAGCCGCCCTCGGGCCAGCAGCCCGGTTATGGTCAGCAGCCGCCCTCAGGCCAGCAGCCCGGCTTCGGGCAGGACCAGCCTGGTTACGGCCACCAGCCCAACTCCGGCTTCGACCAGCAGCCCGGCTCCGGTTTCGACCAGCAGCCCGGCATCGGCCAGGACCAGCCTGGTTACGGTCAGCAACCCGGTTATGGGCAGCAGCCGCCGAGCTTCGGTGGTCAGCCCGAGCCGCAGGTGGCCCCCTACGGGCCGCCGCAGCCGATCAGGGGCGCGCTGCCCGCCGCCCCCTCCGACCAGCAGCAGCCCGACGCGGCCTTCGCGCCGCAGGGCTTCGGCCAGGACTCCGGCTTCGCGCCGTCGCCCTACACCCCCGCCGACACGGCGCCCTCGGTGCCTTCGGTCCCGGACTACTCCACTCCGCCCGCCGGCGAGTACACCCCCGCCCCGTACGTCCCGGCGGACAGCCAGCCGCACCTGTACAACACGCCGGCCCCCAACCCGTACGCGCCGCCCCCCGCGAACGACCAGCCCAACCCGTACGCGCCGCAGGCGGAGCAGCCCAGCCCGTACGCGCCCCCGGCCGACACCTCGCCCAACGCCTTCGCGGCCCCGGTGTACGAGCAGCAGGCGTACCCGACGGGGGAAACCGCCCCGAGCGTCCCGTACCCGCAGGCCGACCAGCCCCCCTACGGTCAGCAGCAGCCGCCGTTCTTCGGCCAGAACGCGTTCGACCAGCAACAGGGCGGCCAGCAGCAGGGCGGTCAGCAGCAGGGCGGGCAGCCGTTCACGGGCTACTCGGGTCACGAATACGCGACCCCGGCCGCGTACCAGGAGCCGGACCCGCCCGTGGACCCGCGCTCGCAGCAGCTCATGGACGCCTACCAGCAGGCGGAGACCTACCAGCACTCCAATGGCGGCCAGCAGCCGGACCTGCGGGTGCCCGACTACACCAGCCAGCCCGGCAGGCAGTTCGACGACCCGTTCGGCCACCCGCAGCAGGGCGGCGGGTACGAGCCCCAGCAGGGCCAGTACCAGCCCACCCACGGGACCGCCGCGCCGAGCTGGCAGGACGCGCAGGAGTCGACGATGCGGCTCGACCCCACGGCTTTCCAGGGCGGACAGGGCTTCGGCGGCGACCAGCGGCGTCCCGGCGACGACCCGATCGACCCAACAGCCATATACACCCCCAATGAGCCACGCAGGTAACGGACCGGCAATGAACGGCTAGAGAGAAGGTGGGCCACGGGCGGGCGTCTATACCGCCCTGGTACGGTTCCGACCGCTGACAGCGTTGCACAACCCAGGCCGGCGCCCTGTTTACAGGCGTCTGCCCGGTGCGAACATCACATGCCGAGCACACCGGGGCGAGATCTGGTCTTTCCCCGGATACCCGCATGCCGCTTGACGCCACGTGCGGCACACGCGTGTAATTACAACCATGTTGTTACGCCTTCCAGTGGGTGGGTACGAAGGAAGGCGTCCATGGGGGGCTCCATTGCGGGCGGGCGGCAGGGAGGTGTGCAGTGACCGATCCGGTCATCGCACAGGATCAGCTTGACGCTGAAGAACTTGGCTGGCAGGAGCGCGCGTTGTGCGCGCAGACGGATCCGGAAGCGTTCTTCCCGGAGAAGGGCGGCTCCACCCGAGAGGCCAAGAAGGTCTGCCGATCGTGCGAAGTCCGTGCCGAGTGCCTCGAATACGCACTCGAGCACGATGAGCGGTTCGGCATCTGGGGTGGGCTGTCCGAGCGGGAGCGCAGACGGATCAAGCGCCAGGCCGTTTAGGCGATTGAGGTCGATGAGAAGCCCCTCCGGGCCGTCGCCGTGGTCGTGACCACGGGCGGCGCTCTGGCGAGCGGGTTTCTTGCACATAGAGGAGGTGGGAGGGTCACACGGGCACCCGTGTGACCCTTTTCGCCTGTTCGGTGAGGTCACATGCAGCCCTCTTACGCCGACGTCCGTAACGGAACGTACCTTCGACATCTCACACGGTAGTCGTCTGGTTTCCGCGATGAGTTTTCCCGGTCTCACGAGTCCAACTCAGTGAGCAGAAGGAGACCAGAAGTGGGCGGGCAAGTGACTACCGCGATCAACGCCATCAGAACCATCGGAGTCCCGGTCACCGACCAGGATCGTGCCCTCGCGTTCTACGTGGACGTCCTGGGCCTGGACAAGCGGCTCGACGCCCCGGTCGAGCAACTCGGCGGGCGGTGGATCGAGGTGGCGCCGTCGGGGGCCGCGACCTCGATCGCGCTCGTTCCGGCGAAGCCCGGTGTGGCGGCCGGGGTCGAGACGGGGATCCGGCTCAGCGTGGCCGACGCCGCGTCGCTGCACAAGGAGCTGAGCGAGCGCGGGGTCGACGTGGGGGAGTTGCCGCGGTGGGAGGGCGTGCCGCCGATGTTCGCGCTGCGCGACCCCGACGGCAACGGTCTTGAGATCGTCGAATAGGAGCGTGACGACCATGGGTCAGGTGCTGGACAAGGAATTCACCGCCACGCTGGTGCGGAGTCCGAACAAGGGCGGATGGACATATGTCGTGATGCCGGGGTCCGCCGAGTTCTTCGGTACGCGGGGGCTGGTGAAGGTGCGGGGGACGATCGATGGGCGGCCGTTCCAGAGCTCCTTCATGGCCCTGGGGGACGGCACGCACAAGCTGCCCGTGAAGGGCGACGTACGCGAGCTGATCGGAAAGGGACCCGGGGACAGCGTCACGGTTCACCTGAGCGAACGGATCTAGAACGCGGTGGCGAGCCAGCCGGTGATCGAGTGGTGCCGGGGACGCCAGCCGAGGAGGTCGCGGGCGCGGGTGCCGCTTACGCGGCTGTTGGAGCCCAGGGCGTGCCTGGCGAACTGCGGGTCCCAGACGTTGTCAGGGGCGTCCGGGTCCCACGGCCGCGGGGCGGGGAGACCGAGGGCGCGGGCGATGGCCCCGGCCATGGCGCCGAAGGACTCCTCGCCCGCCTCCGCGAAGGCGAACGTGCCGGGAGGGGCCTGCTCCAGGGCGAGCAGGTAGAGGTCGGCCAGGTCGTCGGCGTGGACGTTCGACCACAGGTTGGTGCCGGGCCCGACGTGGCGGGCGCCGCCGGAGCGGGCCTGTCTGACCAGCGCGGCGATCAGTACGCTGTCGCGGGCCAGAGCGTGGCCCCTCCCGTACACCAGGCTGTTGCAGAGCACCACGGAGCGGACGTCCCGGGCGGACAGGACCAGACGGTCGATGGCCACCCGGGCCTGGCGGATGGGATGGTCGGGCGTCCAGCCCGAGTCGAGGACGTCCTCGGTGAAGACGTCCTCCGACCGTTCGCCGGTGGTGCCGGTGGCCACGATGCCGGTGCCGCTGGTGTGGATCAGGGCCTTGCCGGTGCCGGCGAGGGCGGCGATCAGGGTCTCGACGGCGCCGCGGTGGTCGCTGTCGGCGGCGTTGACGACGGCGTCGGCGCGGGTGGCCTGGTCAGTGAGCAGATCGGTGTCGTCCAGGGTGCCGGAAACGGGGTGGACGCCCAGGTCGGCGAGGGGCCGGGCCTTGGCGGGGTCGCGGACGAGGCCCGTGACGGTGTGGCCGGCCTGGATCAGGCGCAGGGCGACGGTGCCGCCGATGAGGCCGGTCGCCCCGGTGACGAAGACGCGCATGGGAATGTCCTGTTCGCTGGATGGAGGACCATCCTCGGGACGGACTGCGCGGGCGGCAAAGTTATTTGCCGGAACGGCAAACGGTCAGCGGCGGTCGTCGTAGCCGGGGTCGACCGTTTCCGGAGTCAGGCCGAGCAGATTGGCGACCTGTTCCACCACCGTGTCGTGGACCATGGCGCCGAGGGTGTCGCGGTCGCGGGCCCTGGCCTCCAGTGGCCGCCGGTAGACGACCACCGACGCCGGCGACCCGCCGCTGGCGGCGTCGGCGCGGCCGAAGGGGATCGGGTCGGTGCCCAGTTGCGGACCGTCACCGAGCTCGCTCAGCGGCGGCACCTCCTCCACCGCGAACTCCACCGCCGACAACTGCTTCTCCCACCGCGGCCTGAGCCGGTCGACCGCGTCGAGGACCAGGTCGTCGAAGCGTTCGCTGCGGGCCTTGGCCATGGGGACGTGGGAGGGGGCGAGCGGGCCACGGAGACCGCGACCGTGGCGATCGCGCCGTCGGGGACCGCGCTTGGGATTCACGTCAGCAAGTGTACGGGGGCGCCCCCGCCGCCCGGCTCCACGAACCGCGGGCATGCGAGGCCGGCGGAACTGTCCGGAAAGTCAGGGGGTTGAGCGCGTGGTGAGGCGGGAAGTCGGAGGAAGGGCGGAGGGCTTGGGAACCCAGGGACGGGGCCTACCGGGGCATGTGGGTGGAAAGGCTGCGACAGGTGTCCGAATTGTGGCGACACGCTCGTTAAGAGTGCCCAGATAGTGGCGCCTCGCACTCTTACCAGATACGGTCCCTCCGTGAGCCCCGTCCGCCGCTGTTCCCGCACCGCTTGCAGTCAGCCTGCCGTCTTCACGCTCACGTACGTATACGCCGACTCGACCGCTGTTCTCGGCCCTCTGGCGACGTACGCGGAGCCACACTGTTATGACCTGTGCGCCGAACACGCCGAGCGACTGACCGCCCCCCGCGGCTGGGAGGTGGTGCGGCTGCCGTCGGACGGTGCCTCGCCCAGTTCTGACGATCTCGAAGCGCTGGCCAACGCGGTCAGGGAGGCCGCCCGGCCGACGCCCTCGGGCAGCGGTGAACCGGTCGGTCAAGGCGTCGAGGTCGGCCGCCGGGGGCACCTGCGCGTTCTGAGGTCGGCCCAGCAGCATCGTGACCGGTAGGCTCGTTTTCAACGGAGGAAACGACCTAAGGGCGGAGCTGGAGAGTGGGCGACCTCGCCAAGATCTTCAAAGCGTACGACGTTCGCGGGGTGGTTCCCGACGAGCTCGACGAGCCGACCGCCGAGGCCGTTGGGGCGGCCTTCGTCGAGATCACCGGAGCCGAGTCGGTCGTGGTCGCACACGACATGCGGGCGTCGTCGGCGCCGCTTTCCGACGCGTTCGTCCGTGGTGCCCGTTCGCGCGGCGCTGACGTCGTACACGCCGGATTGGGCTCCACCGATCTGCTCTACTACGCCAGCGGCAGCCTCGGGCTGCCGGGCGTGATGTTCACCGCCAGCCACAACCCGGCCCGCTACAACGGCATGAAGATGTGCCGGTCGGGTGCCGTGCCGATCGGCGGTGACACCGGGCTCACGGAGATCCGCGACCGGGCCGCCGAGCTGGTCGGCGAGCCGGTCACGCCGGGCGGCTCGGTGGTCGAGAAGGACCTGTTGAAGGGCTACGCCGACCACCTGCGCACGCTGGTCGACCTGCGGGGCATCCGGCCGCTCAAGGTGGTCGTCGACGCGGGCAACGGGATGGGCGGGCACACCGTGCCGGCCGTGTTCGAGGGGCTGCCGATCGAGCTGGTCCCGCTCTACTTCGAGCTGGACGGCGAGTTCCCCAACCACGAGGCCAACCCGCTGGAGCCGGGCAACCTCGTCGACCTGCAGCGGGCCGTCGTCGAGAGCGGCGCCGACCTCGGGCTGGCCTTCGACGGCGACGCCGACCGGTGCTGGGTGATCGACGAGCGCGGGCGGTCCGTCTCGCCGTCGGTGATCACGGCCCTGGTCGCGGTCCGCGAGCTGGCCAAGGACCCGGGCGCCACGGTCATCCACAACCTGATCACCTCGCACGGCGTGCCCGAGATCGTGCGCGAGCACGGCGGCGTGCCCGTGCGGACGCGGGTGGGGCACTCGTTCATCAAGGCCGAGATGGCGCGGACGGGCGCCGTGTTCGGCGGTGAGCACTCGGCTCACTACTACTTCAGGGATTTCTGGTTCGCCGACTCCGGGATGCTGGCCGCCCTGCACGTGCTGGCCGCCCTGGGGGAGCAGGAGCGGTCGCTGTCGGAGGTGGCCGGCGTCTACTCGCGCTACCACGCCTCCGGCGAGATCAACAGCGCGGTGTCCGACCAGGGCGAGGCGCTGCGCCGTGTGCGGGAGGAGTTCGCGGGCAGGGGCGAGTTCGACGAGCTCGACGGGCTGACCGTGACCGGGCCCGGCTGGTGGTTCAACCTGCGGGCCTCCAACACCGAGCCGCTGCTCAGGCTGAACGCCGAGGCGGCCGACGAGAGCAAGATGACGGCGATCAGGGACGAGGTCCTCGCCATTGTGGGAAAGGTGTCAGAGTGAAGATCGACGACTGGCTGCTTGAGATCCTGGCCTGCCCGGCGTGCAAGGCTCCCCTGCAGGCCGAGAGCGAGGCCGAGGAGCTGGTCTGCACGGGCTGCGGCCTGATCTACCCGGTCCGGGATGACATCCCCGTCCTGCTCGTCGACGAGGCCAGGAAGCCGTGACCTGGGAGCCGGAGCGGCTCGACGACCAGCGTCACCTCAGCGAGGGCGACCCCGGTGGCATGCTGCCCGCGGTCGCCGCCTCCGCGGCTCACGTGCGCACCGGCTACCGCGCCGCCATCGAGGCCCGCGTGGACCGCCTGGCCGCGCAGGGCCGCCCGCGGGCCATCGTGGTGGCGGGCATGGGCGCCTCCGGCATCGCCGGCGACATCCTGGCGGCGGTGGCCGGCAACGGCGCGCCGCTGCCCATCGTGACCGTGCGCTCCTACCAGCTCCCCGGCTGGGTCGGCGCCACTGACCTGGTCATCGCCGTCTCCGGCGCGGGCGACACCGAGGAGACCCTGGCCGTCGCCACCCAGGCGGTGCGGCGCGGCTGCACGCTGCTCGGCGTCGGCGCCCCCGGCTCGCCGCTGGAGGCCATCGCCACCCAGGCGTCGGCGGTCTACGTGCCGGTGCCGGTCACCGGCGCGTCCAGGGCCGACCTCTGGCTGCTGACCGTGCCGCTGATCGTGGCGGCCGCCGCGCTGCGGCTGGTGCCGGCCGACGCGGACCTGTTCGAGCGGGTGGCCAAGTCGCTGGAGGACATGGCGAACCGGTGCCGGCCGTCCAGCGAGTCGTTCATCAATCCGGGCAAGGCGCTGGCGGCCGATCTGGCCGAGACCGTGCCGATGATCTGGGGGTCGTCGCCGTCGGCGGCCGTGGCGGCGTACCGGCTGGCCTGTCAGCTCCACACGAACGCGAAATATCCCGCGATGTGGGGAGAGCTGCCCGAGGTCGGCCACCACCAGATGGAGGCGTTCGACGGGCCGATGGCCGAGCGCGACATCTTCGCCGACACCAGCGGGCGCACGCTGCGGCTCGTGGTCCTGCGCGACGTCGAGGAGCACCCCCAGGTGACGCGGCGGCGCGAGGCGTCGCTACGGCTGGCGCGCGAACGCGACGTTCCGGTCACCGAGCTGCTGGCCGAAGGCACACATCCGCTGGAGCGCATGGCCGGCCTCATCGGGCTCGGCGACTATGCCAGCACCTATCTCGCACTGGGATACGCCATCGATCCCACCCCTGTGTCGGCGATCACTGAGGTAAAGGCCAGAATTTCCCAATAGGATCGCTTTTTGGCGTATGTACTAGATCTTTAAGAGTGGAGCAGACCGGTGAGCGCGAGCGGCGGAACCAAAGCGATTGTTGCGGCATTGACCGCGAACTTGGCCATCGCCGTGGCCAAGTTCGTGGCCGCGGTCTTCACCGGGTCGTCCTCGATGCTGGCGGAGGGCATTCACTCGGTCGCCGACTCGGGCAACCAGGTGCTGCTGCTGGTGGGCGGCAAGCGAGCGGCCCGGGCCAGCACCAAGGAGCACCCTTTCGGCTACGGCCGTGAGCGCTATTTCTACGCGTTCGTGGTGGCCGTGGTGCTGTTCACGATCGGCGCGGCGTTCTCGCTCTACGAGGGCATTCACAAGATCACCGCACCGCATGCGGTGGAGCAGCCGATCTGGGCGTTCGGCGTGCTGATCTTCGCGATCATCGCCGAGTCGTTCTCGTTCAGGACGGCGATCAAGGAGTCCAACGCGGTACGCGGCAACCAGTCGTGGATCTCCTTCATCCGCCGTTCCAAGTCACCCGAGCTGCCCGTGATCGTGCTGGAAGACCTGGGCGCGCTGCTCGGCCTGATCTTCGCGCTGTTCGGCGTGACGATGGCGGTCATCACCGGGAACGGCCGCTGGGACGGCATCGGCACCGTCATGATCGGTGTGCTGCTGGCCATCATCGCGATCGTGCTCGCCCTTGAGACCAAGTCGCTGCTGGTCGGCGAGGGTGCCACGCCCGAGGACGAGGAGCGGATCCGCAAGGCGCTGGAGAGCACGCCCGAGGTCGACCGGATCATCCACATGCGCACGCTGCACCTCGGCCCGGAGGAGCTGCTGGTGGGCGCCAAGATCGCGGTCAACCACGACGACACGGCGAGTGAGGTGGCGCGCGGCATCGACGAGGCCGAGCGCCGGATCCGCGAGGCCGTGCCCATCGCCCGGGTGATCTACCTGGAGCCCGACCTCGACCGGTCGTCCAAGACCACCACCGCCTAACGAGAGCCGCGCAGCAGCCGCAGGGCCTTCTCCTTCTCGAAGTCGAGGGCCCTGCGCGGCACCTGGATGCGCCCGATCCGCACCCCCAGATCTCTGACGGCCGCCGCCACGGCGGGCTCGCTCAGCACCCGGAGCGCGAACGCGAGCTCCGCCGGTGAGACGTCGAACCGCTTCTCCAGCTCGACCCCCTGCCCCACCGCGGCCAGCTCCTCGGGGCCGAAGCGCCGGTGCGCCCCCTGCTCGCGGACAGGCGGCAGCAGGCCGAGTGCCTCCCGGTATCGGAGCATTCGTGGGGACATGCCGAGCCGCTTGGCCGCTTCCGTGATGCGCATTCTTACATTCTTACGTCAGATTCCGCGTCCTCGGGGTGCGTCCGCCTCTCAGGGGCGCCTAAACTCGTCGGCGGACAACCATCCGACGCGAGGGGAAACCCGATGGACTTCAAGGTCGCCGACCTTTCACTTGCCGACTTCGGCCGCAAGGAGATCCGGCTCGCCGAGCACGAGATGCCCGGCCTCATGGCAATCCGCAAGGAATACGCGGCCTCCCAGCCCCTCCGCGGCGCGAAGATCATGGGCTCGCTGCACATGACCATCCAGACCGCCGTCCTCATCGAGACGCTGGTGGCGCTCGGCGCCGAGATCCGCTGGGTGAGCTGCAACATCTTCTCCACGCAGGACCACGCCGCCGCCGCGGTGGTCGTCGGCCCCAACGGCACCGTCGAGAACCCGCAGGGTGTTCCGGTGTTCGCGTGGAAGGGCGAGACCCTGGAGGAATACTGGTGGTGCACCGAGCAGGCGCTGACCTGGCCCAACGGTGAGGCCCCCAACATGATCCTCGACGACGGCGGCGACGCGACGCTGCTGGTCCACAAGGGCGCCGAATACGAGAAGGCCGGGGCCGTCCCCGCCGCCACCGCCGACGACCCGGAGGAGTGGCACGTCATCATCGACCTGCTCACCCGCACGGTCGGCGCCGACAAGCGGTGGACCAAGATCGCTGAGAGCATCAAGGGCGTCACCGAGGAGACCACGACCGGCGTGCACCGTCTCTACGAGATGCACAAGAACGGCCAGCTCCTCTTCCCGGCGATCAACGTCAACGACTCGGTCACCAAGTCGAAGTTCGACAACAAGTACGGCTGCCGCCACTCCGTCATCGACGGCCTCAACCGCGCCACCGACGTGCTGATCGGCGGCAAGGTGGCCGTGGTCTGCGGCTATGGCGACGTCGGCAAGGGCTGTGCCGACGCGCTGCGCGGCCAGGGCGCCCGCGTCATCGTCACGGAGATCGACCCGATCTGCGCGCTCCAGGCGGCCATGGACGGCTTCCAGGTGACCACGCTGGAGGACGTCGTCGGCATCGCCGACATCTTCGTCACCACCACGGGCAACTTCAACATCATCACCGCCGCTCACATGGCGCGGATGAAGCACCAGGCGATCGTGTCCAACATCGGCCACTTCGACAACGAGATCGACATGGCCGGCCTGGCCAAGCAGCCCGGCATCGTGAAGAACAACATCAAGCCGCAGGTCGACGAGTGGGTCTTCGAGGACGGGCACTCGATCCTCGTCCTCGCCGAGGGCCGCCTGATGAACCTGGGCTGCGCGACCGGCCACCCCAGCTTCGTCATGTCCAACTCGTTCACCAACCAGGTGATCGCGCAGATCGAGCTGTTCGCCAAGACCTCCGAATACCCGATCGGGGTCTACACGCTGCCGAAGCACCTGGACGAGAAGGTCGCCCGCCTGCACCTCGACGCTCTGGGCGTGAAGCTCACCGAGCTGACCAAGGAGCAGGCCGCCTACATCGGCGTCCACGTCGAGGGCCCGTACAAGCCCGAGCACTACCGGTACTAAGAAAAATGCTCCGAGGGGCCTCCGCGCCTCTCGGAGCATTCCTTTACGGCAAGCCACGCCCTCCGGCACCAAAGGCGCCCCATGGATCTCAGTGAAAGCGGCGAGCGGCAGATCTCCTGGGCCGCTCGCGCGATGCCGGTGTTGACCGCGATCGGCGAGCGGTTCGCGCTCGAACGGCCGCTCGACGGGTTGAAGATCGCGGCCTGCCTGCACGTCACCGCGGAGACGGCCGTGCTCATGGGGGCGCTGAAGGCGGGCGGGGCGGAGATCGCGCTGGCCGCGTCCAATCCGCTGTCCACGCAGGACGACGTGGCCGACGCGCTGCGGCTCTACGGGATCGCCGTGCACGCCCGCGCCGGGGTGGACCGGGCGACCTACTACCGGCACATCCACCAGGCGCTCGATCTCGAACCCGATCTCGTGCTCGACGACGGGTGCGACCTGGTCAACATCCTGCACACCGAGCGGGTCGATCTGCTGGAGCGGGTCAGCGGCGGGTGCGAGGAGACCACGACCGGGATCATCCGGCTGCGGCAGATGGCCGCGGAAGGTGCGCTGCGGTTCCCCGTCGTGGCCGTGAACGACACGCGGACCAAGCGCATGTTCGACAACCGGTACGGCACCGGGCAGTCCACGCTCGACGGGATCATGCGGGCCACCAACACCATGCTGGCCGGGCGGACCGTGGTCGTGGCGGGGTTCGGGTTCTGCGGCCGGGGGGTGGCCGAGCGGGCCAAGGGGTTCGGCGCGCGGGTGATCGTGACCGAGATCGACGCGGTGAAGGCCCTCGACGCGACCCTGCAGGGCTACGAGGTGCGCCCGATGGCGCAGGCGGCGCTGACCGGCGACCTGTTCGTCACCGTGACCGGTAACCGCGACGTGATCAGGGCCGAGCACCTGGCCGTCATGAAGGACGGCGCGATCCTGGCCAACGCCGGGCACTTCGATGTCGAGATCGACGTGCGGGCGCTGGACGAGCTGGCCCACGAGGTGCACAGGGCCGTACGGCCCAACACCGACGAGTACGTCATGCCCGACGGCCGGCGGCTGCTGCTGCTCGCCGAGGGGCGCCTGGTCAACCTCACCGCCGCCGAGGGCCATCCCGCGGCCGTCATGGACATGTCGTTCTCCGCGCAGGCCCTGGCGGTGGCGTGGCTGGCGGGAGAGCGGGCGAACCTGCGGCCCGGCGTCTATGACGTCCCCGAGGACATCGACCACGAGGTGGCCAGGCTCAAGCTGGCCGCGGCCGGCATCGGGATCGACGGGCTCACCCCCGAGCAGGAGGACTACCTGCACTCGTGGCGGGTCGGCTCCTAAGGGGTTACAGCTCCTTCAGCATGCCCTGCATGCGGCGGATCTCGGCCGACTGGGTGACGCTGACGTCGCCGGCCAGCTCCTCGATCTTGATGTGGGAGCCGCCGCCCAGCACCTGCTCGGACATCTTGATCGCGCCCAGGTGGTGGTTGATCATGAGCTGCAGGAACAGCTTGTCGAACGCCTTGCCCGAGGCCGCCTTCAGATCCTCCATCTGCCGCGGCGTCGCCATGCCCGCCATGCCCTCGTGCTTGGCGTGATGGTCGGGGACCTTCTGGTCCTGCTCCCGCAGCCACGTGGTCATGTACTGGATCTCCGGTCCCTGGGCGGCCTTGATGCGGTCGGCCAGGGTCTTGAGCTGGGCTGAGGCGGCCCTGTTCGGGGCGAGGATCGCCATGTCGAGCGCCTGCGCGTGGTGGACGATCATGTCCTGGACGTATTTGACGTCCGCCGCGTTCGCCGTCGGGGAGGGCACGATCGTGGCGGCCACGCTGGGGTCCAGCGTCTTGGCCACCTCACCCGGCCGCCCGGGTGCGATCACCGGTGCGGTGGAGTCGGCCCGTGGCGCCTGCGGCGGGCTGGACGTGCAGCCCGTGACGACGGCGAGCGCCGTGGCGGCCACTGTGCCCGCGATGACAATGAGCGCAGAGCGCACCCAGCCTCCTTCGGTCAAGAATGCGTACCCTAGATCATCGCAAAGATCATTTAAAGAGGATAAATCGGAATAAAATTTGACACATTGGTCACTGGTCCTGGTGGGGCGGTTGAGGCGAAGATGGCGTAGATTTATGCCCCCTTTATCGGAGGTTTTTCCGAGTGTTAACCCCCCGCAGAGCTCTCATCCTGGTGGCGGCAGCGGTGGCGATGGTGAGTTCCTCGCTGCCGGCTCAGGCACAGGCCATTCCGGCTCCTGGCGAGATCGTCAAGAGTGCGAACGTCGAGCACGTCACCAATGTGCCCAAGCCCACGGCCCTGGCCGATATCCACACGGACATGGCCTTCCAGGGCGACTACGCCTATGTAGGCAACTACTCCGGTTTCTCCATCTACAACATCGCCAACCCGGCGCAGACGTCGCTCGTCAGCTCCGTGGTCTGTCCCGGTGGCCAGATGGACATGTCGGTGTACGGCAACCTGCTGATCGGCTCCGTTGACTCCTCCCGGAACAACGACTCGTGCAGCAGCACCAGCCAGAGCGCCACGAACAAGGCGTCCTGGGAAGGCATCCGCATCTTCGACATCAGTGACAAGGCGAACCCCAAGTACGTCAAGTCCGTCGAGACCAACTGTGGATCGCACACCAACACCCTGATCCCCGACAAGACGGGTCAGAACGTCTACGTGTACGTCTCGTCGTACGCGCCGAGTGCGACCTTCCCGGACTGCCAGCCGCCGCACGACCTGATCTCGATCATCAAGATCCCGGTGGCGAACCCGACGGCGGCCGGAGTCATCGCGGCTCCGAACCTGTTCCCGGGCGGTGGCAACCCCGGTGACGGCAACGCCTACCCCGAGGGCACGTCGGCCACGACCGGCTGCCACGACATCACGGCGTACCCGTCGAAGAACATCGCCGCCGGCGCCTGCATGGGTGAGGGCGTCCTGATGGACATCACCAACCCCGAGCAGCCGAAGATCACCGCCACCGCGCGCGACGACGTGAACTTCGCCTTCTGGCACTCCGCGACCTTCAACAACGAGGGCACGAAGGTCGTCTTCACCGACGAGCTGGGCGGCGGCAGCAGGGCCACCTGCAACGCGGCCATCGGTCAGCTCAAGGGCGCGAACGCGTACTACGACATCGCCAACCGCGGGAAGAACCTGATCTTCAAGGGTTACTACAAGATCCCGCGCCACCAGGCCGACACCGAGAACTGTGTCGCGCACAACGGCTCGCTGCTCCCCGTGCCCGGCAAGGACATCATGGTCCAGGCCTGGTACCAGGGCGGCATCGTCGTGGTGGACTTCACCGACTCGGCCAACCCGCAGGAGATCGCCTTCTTCGAGCGCGGGCCGGACAACACGGCGCCGCCGCTCAGCGGAGGCTTCTGGTCGGCGTACTACTACAACGGCTACATCTACGGCTCGGACTTCAACCTGGGCCTGGACGTGCTGAAGCTCAACGACCCGCGGACGGACGCGGCCGCCAGTGTGCGGACCAACATCCTGAACGCGCAGACGCAGGGCTCGTACCCGGAGAGTGGCGGCACGCGGCCGTAGTCTCTGGAGCGTGACGGCGGCGGGAACCGGAAGGTTCTCGCCGCTTTGTCATGCGGCGCGACATGCTAGGCGAGAGGTACATCCAATACAAGACGACAAAACACGATATTTCTTGACAAAGTGACACCTGGATGACTGCCTTGCCAAGGCTCACGATTTGGTCACTTGTGTCTTCTCTAGGACATACGTGATCAAGGAGGCTCCCGAGTGTCCAGGAAACGCCGTGCCCTTGTCACGGCGGCGGCAGTCGCCGCGTTAGCGCTGGCGGGTATGCCGGCGCTCGCCGCAGACATCCCGCCGCCCGACACCGTGGTCACCAGCCCGAACGTGACCCACGTCGCGAACATCCCGAAACCCGCCCCGATCGCCGCCACCATCAACACCGACCTCGCATTCCAGGGCAACTACGCCTACGTCGGCAACTACGGCGGCTTCTCGATCTACGACATCAGCAACCCCAGGAAGACGAAGGTCGTCAGCTCGGTCGTCTGCCCGGGTGCGCAGATGGACGTCAGCGTCTACGGCAACCTGCTCTTCAGCGCCGTGGACTCCTCCCGCAACAACGACTCCTGCGCCAGCGTCAGCCAGTCGGCCACGGTCAAGGAGTCCTGGGAGGGCGTCCGCATCTTCGACATCAGCGACAAGGCGAACCCTCGGTACATCAAGTCCGTCGAGACCAACTGCGGCTCGCACACGCTGACGCTGGTGCCCGGCAAGGGGCGCGACCGGCACAGGAACGTCTACCTGTACGTCTCCTCGTACTCGCCGTCCGCCACCTTCCCCGACTGCCCGCCACCGCACGACAAGATCTCGATCATCAAGGTGCCGCTCGCCAACCCGACGGCGGCCGCGGTCGCGGCCACGCCGGTGGTGTTCCCCGACGGTGGCAACGAGACCCAGCCGGGCCTGCTGGTGCCGACCTCGGGCTGCCACGACATCACGGTCTACGCCGAGAAGGACATCGCGGCGGGCGCGTGCATGGGTGACGGCGTGCTGTTCGACATCAGGGACCGGCTGAACCCGAAGGTCACCGCCAGGACCACGGACCTGAACTTCGCGTTCTGGCACTCGGCCACGTTCAGCAACAACGCCAGGAAGGTCGTCTTCACCGACGAGCTCGGTGGGGGCGGCGCGGCCACCTGCAACGAGGCCATCGGCCCGAACCGCGGCGCGGACGCGATCTATGACATCAGGAACGGGCAGCTCGTGTTCAGGAGCTACTTCAAGATCCCGCGCTTCCAGGCCGACACGGAGAACTGTGTCGCGCACAACGGCTCGCTGATCCCGGTCAAGGGCCGCGACATCATGGTGCAGGCCTGGTACATGGGCGGGCTGTCGATCTGGGACTTCACCGACTCCTCCCGCCCGAGGGAGATCGGCTACTTCGAGCGCGGTCCCCGCGCGGCCGGTGATGGCGGGGGGATCTGGTCCGCCTATTACTACAACGGCTACATCTACGGGGCCGACTTCCACGAGGGCCTCGACGTGGTCAAGATCAGTGATCGGCTGACCGACAGCGCCAGGCACGTTCGTACCGACCGGTTGAACGTGCAGACACAGGAGTCGTACCACCGCTAGCTCGCGCGCTCGGTGACCGCGCTCACTGAGGCGGCGCGAACCCGCCCGGAGTCGCCTGCGGCGGCTCCGGCGCGGGAGCGGGCCCAGGCTGGGGCCGGTAGGACGGCGGGGGCGGTGGCTGGGGGTAGGCCGCCCGCCGCGGGTCCGGTGGCGTCTGGGGAGGGGGTGCGGTGCCCATCCGTTGCGCGAACCGTACCTGCTCCCGGCGGCGGCGCTCGGCCAGGACGGCGCTCATGTACGCGTGCGGCGGCACCCCGGCGGGCGCCGTCGGCGAGACGAAAGCCGCCATCTGGGTCGCGATGCGCACCCCCATCTCGTGCTGGACCTGCGGCGACAGGTCGTGCCAGCGCGCCAGATACTGCCTGGCCGCCTGCGCCACCTCGTCGGGCAGTTGGGAGAGCTCCAGCGCGGACGCCCAGCCCGCGAGCTGCGGCGGCATCACCACGGCCTGCCCCGAGTCGCGCGGCGCCCGATCGGAGATCACGATCGTGCCCGCGAAGACGTCGCCGAGCCGCTTGCCACGCTGCGAGACCAGCGACGCGATCAGCGCCGGCGCCCCCGACAGCACCCAGAACTCCACGACTCCGGCCAGCCCGCGGAACAACGCCTGCCGGAAGCGCTCAGGGCTGCCGTCGTCGCTGACCACACGGAGCCCGAGCGCCAGCTTGCCGAGGCTGCGGCCCCTGCTGAGGGACTCGAAGATCACGGGATAGCCGACCATCACCAGCACCAGCATCACGATCATGACGGCCGCGAACATGGCGGGGTCGGAGAACTGCGCGAACGACCCTAAGATCGCGTAGGCGGCGATCAGCGCGATGAGTTGCACGGCCATGTCGATGATGATCGCCAAGGCGCGGGAGGGCATCTGCGCGACCCGTACCTCGACGACGACGGCGTCGCCGGTCACAACCTCTGACATATGTGGAGCCTAACGGCTATGTGCGCTTGATTGAGCAGCCAGAATGTTCAGGTGGACATCGACGCGTTCGTGACAGCACACCGCCCCGTGTGGGACCGGCTCGACCACCTCGTCAAGAACCGCTCGTCGCTGACGGGCACCGAGGTGGACGAACTGGTCGAGCTGTATCAGCGGGTGGCCACGCATCTGTCCATGGTGCGCTCGTCCTCCAAGGACCCGATGCTGGTCGGGCGGCTGTCCGCGCTGGTGGCCAGGGCCAGGTCCGCGGTGACCGGCGCGCACACGCCGGCCTGGCGGGAGCTGGCGCGGTTCTTCACGGTGTCGTTCCCCGTGGTGGCGTACCGGGCGCGGTGGTGGTGGCTGGGGAGCGCGGTGGCGTTCCTGGTGGTCGGGTGGGTGATGGGCGCGTGGGTGGCGGCCAACCCTGAGGTCCAGGCGTCGATCGCGAGCCCGGACGAGATCACGCGACTCGTCGACGAGGACTTCGCCGACTACTACTCGGAGAACCCGGCCGCCTCGTTCGCCAGCCGCGTGTGGCTCAACAACGCGTGGGTGGCGGCACAGATGATCATGTACGCGGTGCTGCTGGGGCTGCCGATCCCGTACGTGCTGTACGCCAACGCCGAGAACGTCGCCGTCTCCGGCGGCCTCATGGCCTCCAGGGACAAGCTGGACATCTTCTTCGGCCTGATCCTGCCGCACGGCCTCCTCGAACTGACCGCCGTGTTCCTGGCGGCGGCGGTGGGCATGCGCCTGGGCTGGACGGTCATCGACCCGGGCCCCCGTAAACGCGTCGAGGCCCTGGCCGAACAGGGCCGGGCGGTGATGAGCGTGGCGCTGGGGCTGGTCGTGGTGCTGTTCGTCTCGGGCCTGATCGAGGCCTTCGTCACGCCGTCGGGCCTGCCCACATGGGCCCGCATCACCATCGGCGCACTCGCGTTGGTGGCCTTCCTCGCGTACATCATCATCTTCGGCCGCCGCGCCACCCACCACCACGAAACAGGAGACATCGAACACGCCCCCGACGTCGCCCCAACCGCCTGACCGCCCCACCCGGCCCGACCGGCTCGACCGGCCTACCCGGCTCGACCGGCTCGACCGGCCCATGGTCACGGCCGGCCGCATGGCCACGACCGCCCGACCGCCTGACCCTTCGGCTCGCTCGCGCCCGCCGGATACCCGCCCGCTGGGTTCGAGCGTCCCTGCCCGACCGACCCCGCCCGGCCCCTTTCACAAAGGGACCTCAGCCGAAGTGCGGTGGAGAGGGGCCTGACGTGTGACAACGGGCCCTTACAGGCGGCCGGCGGCCTTCAGGGCCAGGTAGGCGTCCGCCAAGGCGGGTGCGATGTCGTCCGGGGGTGCGTCCACGACCTCGACCCCGTGCCGTCGCAGCCGGGCCGTGATGCGCCGCCGCCCCAGCTGGGCCTGTTCGGCCGCCGCAGCGTCGTACACCTGCTCCACCGACCCCCGCCGCCCCGCCATGGCCGAAACGCGCGGATCGGACACCCCGGCCACCAGCACCAGGTGCCGTGAGGAGAGCTGCGGCAGTACGGGCATGAGGCCCTCGTCGAGCGCCGCCGAGTTGAGGTCCGTGAGCAGGACGACCAGGCAGCGCCGCTTGGCCCGCGACAGGACCGCCGCCACCATCCCCTGCGAGTCGGCCTCGATCAGCTCCGCCTCGATCGGCGCCATCACGTTGACCAGCGACGACAGCAGTTCAGTGCGCGACGCCCCACCCACCCAGGCGCGTACGGCCCGGTCGTAGGCCAGGAAGTCCACCTGGTCGCCCGCCTTGGCGGCCAGCGCGGCCAGCAGCAGCGCGGCGTCCATCGACCAGTCGAGCCGCGGCCAGCCGGGCGCGGGCCGAGGGTCGGGCCGGACGAGCAGCCCGCCGCCGCCACCGGTGGCCCCGGCCAGGGGGATCGGCGCGTCACCCACCCGGCCCGCGGAGGTGCGGCCGGTGTCGAGCACGATCAGTACGCGGCGGTCGCGCTCGGGACGCCAGGTGCGGACGACCACGTCGTGGCGGCGCGCGGTGGCCCGCCAGTCGATGGAGCGCACGTCGTCGCCCACCACGTATTCGCGCAGCGAGTCGAACTCGGTGCCCTGCCCCCGGACGAGCGCCGGGTGCTGCCCGTCGAGCTCGCGGAGCCTGGCCAGCCTGGAGGGCAGGTGCTTGCGCGACAGGAACGGCGGCAGCACGCGTACGGTCCAGGGAGCCTGGTGGTTGCCCTGGCGGGCGGCCAGGCCGAGCGGGCCGACCGAGCGCACCGTGACGGCCACGGACGAGCGGTCGCCGCGCCTCGTCGGAGCGAGCGTCACGACGATCTTGCGGCGCTCGCCGCGAGGGACGTTCACCTGAGCGACCCGCGGCGTGGCGCCGGCGGAGGGCGGCCAGGCGTCCCGCAGCACACCGCGGACGCGCCTGCCCCCCGGGTTCTCGACCACCAGCTCCACCGTGGCCTGCTGGCCGAGCCGGATCAGCGTGTCGCCGGAACGATGGAACCTGAGCGGGCGTACCGCGCCGGCGAACACCAGGTCCACGATGATCGCGGCGGCCAGCAGCAGGCAGATCCCGGCCAGCGCGGCCCCGGGCTGCGGCGAGAGCAGCACCACCACGATGCCGAGCGCCGCGAGCAGCCCCGCACGTCCCGTCAGAGCCATCAGCGCGGGACCGGGACCGAGGCCAGGATGCCGTCGAGCAGGCCGTCGGAGGTCGCGCCCTCCAGCTCGGCCTCGGGCCTGAGCTGGATCCGGTGCCGCAGCGCCGGCCTGGCCAGCGCCTTGACGTCGTCGGGCGTGACGTAGGGCCGCCCGGACAGCCACGCCCACGCCCGCGAGGCCGCCAGCAGCGCCGTCGCACCTCGGGGGGAGACACCGAGCTGCAGGGACGGGGAGCTTCTGGTGGCGCGGGCGATGTCGACGATGTAGCCGAGCACCTCGGGCGCCACGTGCACCTGCGCGACCGCCTGACGGCCCGCCTCCAGGTCGTCGGCCGTGGCGACGGTCTTGATCTCCGACAGGTCACGCGGGTCGAAGCCCCGGGAGTGCCGCTCCAGCACCGAGATCTCCTGGTCGCGGGGCGGCAGCGGCACGGTCAGCTTGAGCAGGAACCGGTCGAGCTGGGCCTCGGGGAGCTGGTAGGTGCCTTCGTACTCGACGGGGTTCTGTGTCGCGCACACCACGAACGGGTCGGGCAGCGGCCGCGCCGAGCCCTCCACGCTGACCTGCCGCTCCTCCATCGCCTCCAGCAGCGCCGCCTGCGTCTTCGGCGGGGTGCGGTTGATCTCGTCGGCGAGCAGCAGGTTCGTGAAGACGGGCCCCTCGCGGAACTCGAACTCCGCGGTCTTCGCGTCGTAGATCAGCGACCCGGTGACGTCGCCCGGCATCAGGTCGGGCGTGAACTGCACCCGCTTGAAGTCAAGGGAAAGGGCGGCGGACAGCGTACGGACCATCAGGGTCTTGGCCACCCCCGGCACGCCTTCCAGCAGCACGTGCCCCTTGCAGAGCAGCGCGATGACCATCCCCGTCACCACCGCGTCCTGCCCGACCACGGCCTTGGACACCTCGGCGCGCAGCGCGCCCAGCGCCTCTCTGGCCGAGTCGCCCGAGCTCGTCAAGCGGAAAGTATCCTCAGAGTTCACTGACCTGCCTCTCAAGCGTTTCCAAGTATGTGGCCAGCCCGACGAGCCCGGCGTCGTCGCCCGGTGCCGGGCCGTAGAGTGCGGCGCCGACGTCTTGGGCGTCCTGGGCCGTACGGGCGGCGAGGGCCGCGACGATCTCGTGCCGGCCGGCCCCCGAGCCGAGCCCCAGCCTAGGCGTGAGCCGGTCGATGGTGCCCTCGCGCAGCGCGTCGGCGGCGCGTTCCCTGGCGCGTCTGGCGCGGTAGAGCCGGCCGCGGCCCTCGACGGTCTCGGCGGCGCGCACGATGACGGGCAGCTTCTCCGTGACCACGGGGCCCAGGCGCCGGCCACGCCAGTAGACGGTGACGGCCAGAGCGATGATCGCCATGTAGATGGCCCAGCGGATGCCGCCGGGCATCAGCTCGTACATGGACTTGCCCTCTTCGCCGGGCAGTCGCGCCGCGGGCGGGGTCTCCGGGCGGACGAGCCAGGTGACGGCCTTGCCGGTGCCGATGAGGTTGAGCGCGAGCGCCGCGTTGCCGTCCTCGGCCAGGCGCTGGTTGCTCATGAAGGAGCCGTCGCCGACCACCGTGGTGACGCCGCCTTCCGGGTTGGCGAACCTGACCAGGGTGTGCCCGTCATCGGCGGGGTAGCAGCCGGTCGAGCCGGACGGACCGCGCATGATCGCGCCGCCCAGGTGGGCGCTGCCGGCCGCCGTAGCCGCGGGCAGGCCGCACTCGGGCTCGCGCGAGCGGGTGCGCGCCTGGCCGGGCTCGGTGCGCACCCCGGGGGCCAGCAGCTCCATGCCCAGGACGTCACCGACGATCAGGCGGTCACCCGGGACCTCGGCCAGGCCGAACTCGTCGATGAACGTGGTGTCGGTGATCAGCAGCAGCCGGTCGCCCGTGCCGGCCTTGCCGGCGGCGGCCTGCGCGGAGTCGACCCTGTCGACGGTGACGCCCCGGTCGCGCAGCAGCTCGGCCAGCGCCTTCGAGCCCGCGAACGAGGTGTCTGCGGGGTCGAGCGGCCGGGAGGGGCCCTGGTCGGGCCTGAGCAGGACCCCGAGGACGGCGGCCAGCACGACGAGGGCGCCGAGCAGCACGAAGAGCCGGCTGGAGCGCCAGGTGGAGCGCGCCGTGGGAGACGTGGAGGAGGACTCCCCGGTCTCACCGGGACGGGTGAGGACGCTCATGCCACCCCTCCGGCGGCGACGAGCGGAGCGGGGCGGGCCTGGCCGAGCCGGTCGTCGAGGCTGGTCATCGACTCGTAGGACTCCCTGGTGCCCGGCACGCCGCCGTAGGTCACGTCGTCGAACGAGCGCGCCGCCGCGGCCAGCTCGCCGGTGAAGGCGGGCAGCGACACCGCGGCCTCGGTGGCCAGTTCGTGGGCCGTGCGGCCGGGCATGCCGTCGACCAGCGCGCGCTCCTCCAGGTCGCGGGCGATGGCGCGGAGGCGTTCCTGGACGGCCTCCGTCCAGTTGCCCTCCGTGGCCAGCCGTTCGGCCGCCTGCCGGTGCTCGGCGGCGCTCATCGCCCGCTCCCCGAACAGCCCGCCCGCGGCGAGCCCCCGCTTGCGGGCCGTCTTCCGCAGCCGCCAGGCGACCAGGATGATCACGCCGAGCAGGATCAGCGTGATCAGCACGGAGGCGATGATGCCGCCGGTCGAGCCGCCGCCGGCGGCGGCGTCGAGAAGGTCGCCGAGGAACTGCATGACCCGCCGGTAGATCTGGTCGAGCAGCGACTCTTTGGCGTATTCGGGCTTGAGCAGCTCGCCCGCGGCCTGACGCGCGGCCTCGTCCCTGCCGATCGGGGTCACGGCCTGGCCGAGTTGGACGGGTGCCAGAGCTCGTCGGCCGAGGCGTGCACCCAGCCCTGGCGCTGCTGCTCGATGGCCGCCGTCTGCAGCACGAGGTCGAACGCCTCGCTGCGCATGCGGCGGTCGGCGTACAGGAGACCGGCGACCCCGGCCTCGAACGGATAGGTGAACATCGCGCCGAGCGTGGCGCCGATCGCGATCAGCACGGCCGAGACGATCGCCGTGGCCGCCGAGCTCGTGCCGAACATGCCGAACGCGGTGCCCGCCAGCGTGAAGGGCACCGTCAGCACGCCCGCCACCAGCCCGACCAGCAGGGAGGTGAGCAGCATGATGCCGAGCACCCGCCAGAAGTCGCCGGTCACGAGGTGCCAGGAGCGGCGCATGGCATCGATGGGGCCACGGCCCTCCAGCACCACGGCGGGCGAGGCGAAGGCGAAGCGGGTCCTGAAGAACAGGTAGTAGGCGATGTACAGGACGATGAACACGATGGTGATCAGGGCCAGCCAGCCGAGGTCGCCCGCGCTCGTGGCGTTCATCGCGAAGGCCACGACGATCAGCGCGTAGACGATCACCGGCGCCAGCATGATGGCGGCCATCAGCCCCACCACGCCGAACAACGCCGGCACCCGGCCCTTGACGAGCTGCCACGCCTCGCCCGCGGTGAGGTTGCCGCCGAAGACGGCCCGGCCGAGAATGCGGGTGATCACCCCGGTCAGCAGCGTGACCACGACGAACTGCACCGCGTAGGAGATCAGCGTGCCGCCGTATTGGGCGGCCAGGCCGTAGAGGCTGGTGAGGTCACCGGCGGCGGCCATGTTGTCCGGGTCGCGCAGCGCGCTGCCCGCGGCGTTGAGCACGAACGCCTGCCCGACGGCCAGCGGCACGGCGGCCAGCAGGGCCGCCACCGCGGAGAGGCCGAGCACGGCCTTGGGGTTGGACCTGATCAGTTTGATCGTGCCGTCGAGGATGTCGCCGAGGCCCAGCGGGCGCAGCGGGATGATGCCCGGCCTGAGCGCGGGCGGGGGCATGTAGCCGTATCCTGGCTGCTGTTGCGGATAAGGCGGATATGGTGTTTGGGGCCCGGGCCCGTAAGGCGCCTGCTGTTGCTGGGGCGGCTCATGGGGCTGCCCGCCGGGCACCTGTTGCTGCGCGCCAGGCGCGGTCCACGGGGAGGCCGGCGGGGCGCTGTAGGGCGGGGGCTGTTCGGCCGACCAGCCTGATGGCGTCTCGGGCGAGGGACCGTGACCGTCTGACATATCCCAATCCTGGCACGCTGAGCGGGGCATTGGTGTCACAGAGAGGATTCGCCGCCCGATCTAGCCCGCATTCCCGGGCGAATCCGGGCAAGCTTCCCTTCCGGGGATGGCCGAAAGTCGCTCTGTTACCGCAGACTGAGATTGCCGGTCGCGGCGGACCTAAAATTCGCCTTTTGTAGGGCTCGAGTCTCACTCATGGGCCTGCTAAGGGTAACCTTCAGCGATCGTGCGGGTATGTCCCACAATGCGTAGAACGAATGAGGGGCCATGAAAGGTCGCGTGCTGGTCGTCGACGACGACGCCGCTCTCGCCGAGATGCTGGGGATCGTGCTGCGAGGGGAAGGCTTCGAGCCGTCATTTGTCTCCGATGGCGACAAGGCCCTCGACGCTTTCCGGGATACACGCCCGGATCTGGTGTTGCTCGACCTGATGCTGCCGGGGGCCGACGGCATCGACGTCGCGCGGCGGATCAGGGCCGAGTCGGGGGTTCCGATCGTCATGCTCACCGCCAAGAGCGACACGATCGACGTCGTGCTCGGGCTCGAGTCGGGTGCCGACGACTACATTGTCAAGCCGTTCAAGCCGAAGGAACTGGTGGCCAGGGTGCGGGCGCGGTTGCGCCGTACCGACGAGCCGACCCCCGAGATCCTGCAGATCGGCGACATCACCATTGACGTGGCCGGCCACTCGGTCAAGCGCGGCGAGGAGACCATCAACCTCACGCCGCTGGAGTTCGACCTGCTGGTGGCCCTGGCCCGCAAGCCGCGCCAGGTGTTCACCCGCGAGGTCCTGCTGGAGCAGGTGTGGGGTTACCGGCACGCGGCCGACACGCGGCTGGTCAACGTGCACGTGCAGCGGCTCAGGGCCAAGATCGAGAAGGACCCCGAGCACCCCGAGATCGTCGTGACGGTGCGCGGCGTCGGCTACAAAGCCGGCCCCGCCTAACCGTCGCCTCGCCCCGCCATGCCCCCGACGAAGAAGAAGAGAGCCCGCCGACGTACACTCCGCCAGATCCTCGGCGGCGTGCGCCGGCGGGTGCGTCGTGCGGCGGGCAGGGTACGCCGGATCTGGCGCCGCTCGCTCCAACTCCAGGTGGTCACCAGCACGCTGGTGATCTCGGTGATCGTCGTGGTGGTGCTCGGGACGTTCCTGTTCGGCCAGATCAACAAGTCCGTCGTGGACAGCAGGAAGCTCTCCGCCACCAGCGAGGCGTTCGCCGACCGCCTGCAGATCGCCGACGCGCTCACCCCTGAGGCCGACAGCGAGACCGAGCCCGCCGACGGCGGCAAGAAGGGCGCGGCCAACCCGCTCGACGACGTCATGGACGTCGTCACCGGCTCCGGCGAGGGCGGCTCGGAGAAGCGCTACGACGTGCTGATACTCAACCTGACGGCCCCGGGCAAGTCGCGGGCCTCGGGCAGCGTGGTGCCCGGCGACGTGCCGATGGGGCTCAGGCTGAGGCTGCTGGGCAACATCAGGGAGTACAAGTACGACAAGACCTCAGGCTTCACGCAGGAGATCAAGTTCGCGGGTGAGAGCCAGGCCAGGCTCACGTACGTGGTCGGCGGCATCGTCCACATCCCGGCCACCGGTGAGAACTACGAGGTCTACCACTTCTTCCCGTTCAACGAGGAAGAGGAACTGCTGGTCAACGTCAGGCTCGCCATCGTCGTGGTGGGCATGGGGCTCGTGCTGCTGCTGGCGGCGATCGCGTACCTGGTCACGCGGCAGGTCGTCTCCCCGGTACGGCTGGCGCGCGAGGCCGCCGAACGCCTCGCCTCCGGCAAACTGGACGAACGGCTGAAAGTACGCGGCGAGGACGACCTGGCCAGGCTGGCGAACTCGTTCAACGAGATGGCCGTCAACCTGGCGCTGAAGATCCACCAGCTCGAAGAGCTCTCGCAGGTCCAGCGGCAGTTCGTCTCGGACGTCTCCCACGAGCTGCGCACCCCGCTGACGACCGTGCGCATGGCCGCCGACCTGCTGTACGACGCCCGCGAGGACTTCGACCCCATGGCCGCCCGCTCGGCCGAGCTCATGCAGGCCCAGTTGGAGCGGTTCGAGTCGATGCTGGCCGACCTGCTGGAGATCAGCCGCTACGACGCCGGCGCCGCCACGCTCGACCTCGACCCCGTGGACGTGCGCGACGTGGTGCTGCGGGCGATCGGCGACTCCGAGGCGCTGGCCGAGCGGCACACCACCCGCTTCGAGCTCAGGCTGCCCAACGAGCCGTGCATGGCCGAGATCGACAACCGCAGGGTCGAGCGCATCATGCGCAACCTGCTGTTCAACGCCATCGAGCACGGCGAGGGCCGCGACATCGTGGTCACCGTCGGCGCCGACCGTGACGCGGTGGCCATCGCGGTGCGCGACCACGGGATCGGGCTGAAGAACGGCGAGGACACGATGGTGTTCGACCGGTTCTGGCGGGCCGACCCATCGCGGGCGCGCACCATCGGCGGGACCGGGCTCGGGCTGGCGATCTCGCGCGAGGACGCCGCGCTGCACGGCGGGTGGCTGCAGGCGTGGGGGCAGCCGGGCGAGGGCTCGCAGTTCAGGCTGACGCTGCCCAGGCTGGCCGGGGCCGACCTGAAGGGCTCGCCGCTGTCGCTGGTGCCGCCGGAGATCGAGATGCGCCGTACGTGGCGTACGGCCATGACGCCCGTGCTGCTGCCGGCGTCCGGGGACGGGGCGGACCATGACGAGGATTAGGCGGTTCGTCGCGATCACCGCCATCGCGGCTTCCGTGTGCTGCTCGGGGTGCACCGTGATCCCCGCGAGCGGCCCGTACACCGTGGACGAGGCCGGCGCGGGCGACCCGCTGAGCAAGCCGTTCCAGCGCATGATCGCCATCGAGCCCCAGCCGTCCTGGAGCCCCGAGCAGACGATCAGGGGCATGCAGGCCGCCATGGCCGCCTACCCCGACGACCCGGAGACGCTGCTGAAATACCTGACCCCCAAGGCGCGGGCCAAGTGGAACGCCTC
The DNA here is from genome assembly GCF_900108335.1 of Nonomuraea solani. GTDB lineage: Bacteria > Actinomycetota > Actinomycetes > Streptosporangiales > Streptosporangiaceae > Nonomuraea > Nonomuraea solani. The sequence goes on along the minus strand of NZ_FNVT01000003.1, from coordinate 860,882 downwards.
GGGGCCGGTGGCGGTGATCGAGGACCAGTACGAGGTGGTGCCGGACGCCTCGCGTGACGGCACGGAGACGGTGCAGAAGGTCTCGATCAAGGGCCGCTGGGTGGCCGCGATCCAGGAGGACGACTCGTACCTGCCCACGGTGGGAGGGATGGACAGGGTGTACGACCTGGTCAAGAACCCGAAGGGCGGCTACCTGATCGACGCCCTGCCCAACGAGCTCGTGCTCACCGCCTCCGACGTGGCGCGGGCGTACCGGCCGACTAATCTCTACTACCCCAGCCGCAACACCCAGGACAGGCTCGTCGTCGACCGCCTGCGCCTGCGGCTGAAGCCGACGGAGAGGTTCGCGCAGACCGTCCTTGAGCGGCTGCTGGAGCCGCCGACCGGGGCCCTGCAGGGCGCCGTGCTGTCGAGCTTCCCGCCCGGCACCAAGATCGAGTCGGTCACGTCGGGGGAGGAGCGCGTGGTGATCAACCTCTCCGGCCCGCTCGACCTCCTCGACCTGAGCGCCGAGGACGCCCTCAGGGCCCAGATCAGGTTCACCCTCAACAAGAACGACATCGCCAAGGGCCGCATCATCGAGATCCAGGTGGACGGGGAGCCCTACACCGTCGACCGGCCCAACTCCGACGAGAACTGGCTGAGCAACGGCGGCGAGAGCGCCTACTACATCAGCAAGGGCGCGCTGCACTCGCTGGGCAAGGACGGCCCCATGGGCGCGGTGCCCGGCGCGGCGGGGGAGCCGCGCGAGGGCTACGAGGACTTCGCCCTGTCCAAGGAGAGCAACGCCTCCATCGCGGCCAGGACGGCGACCGGCATCTCCGTGGCCGGGCTGACGCAGGAGGGGCGCTGGCAGGAGGTCATCCCGGGCACCGACCTGACGCCGCCCACATGGCATCGCGACGGCTCCCTGTGGACCTACGACCGCGCGAACGCGGTCCTGCTGCGGTACGACCCGGCCGGCGGGCGCGGGGCCGAGCGGGTCGCGGCGCCCAAGCTGGTCGGGCTGGACGTCACGAAGCTGCGGATCGCCAGGGACGGGGTACGGGTGGTGGTGGCCACCGGGAAGAACACCGTGCAGATCGGCGCGCTCACCGGTGAGGGGGCGGGGATGATGCTGGGGAACTTCCAGGCCCTGACCACCACCGAGGAGAGCGACGAGGTCGTCGACGTGGCCTGGGAGGACGACGAGCACGTGCTCGTGCTTGTGAAGAGCAGCAAGGCGGTGCAGATCCTCAACCAGATCAACGTGGGCGACGGGGAGACGGTCGGTGTGCCGCTGAAGGATCGGCTGGAGTCTCTGGCGGCGCTGGAGGACCGGATCCTGGCGGAGTCGACGACGGACAAGGGCACCAAGATCCTGGAGCTCAACCAGGACCGGCAGAACTGGACCCCCAAGGTCGAGACCAACGCCGGGGCGCCGCTGTTCCCGCTGGGCTGACCCTTCCTGATATTTGTCGGTGCCGGTCGGCATGCTGGGCCGTGTGCTGAGCGCCGTGCTGGATCTGGTCCTGCCTCCCTCGTGCGCGGGCTGCGGCGCCAAGGGGGCGCCGTGCTGCCCGGGCTGCCGGTCCGCGCTGGCCGGGACTCCGGCGCGGCGCGATCCCGTGCCGGCGCCCGCCGGGCTGCCCGGCTGCTGGTCGGCCGCGCCTTACGAGGGCGTGGTGCGCGCGACGATCGTGGCCTACAAGGAGCGCGGCGCCGTGTCGCTGGCCGGGGTGCTGGCGGAGGCCGTGGCGCGCACCGCCGTGACGGCCTTGGAGCGTACGGGGGCCGCGCGCGGGTGGGCGGCCGGCGGGTTCGCCGTCGTTCCGGTGCCCAGTGCCCGTAGGAGCCTGCGTGACCGGGGGCACGATCCGGTGGGGCGGCTGGCGGTGCTGGCGGCCCGGCGGCTGCGGGCATGCGGGCTGCGGGCCGAGTCGTGGGCGGGGCTGAGGCAGGCGCGGCGGGTGGCGGACCAGGCGGGTCTGAGCTGCGCTGAGAGAAGCGCGAACCTCGCCGGGTCACTCCAGGTCGACCGAGGCGCGAAAGGCCCTCCAGCGGCCTTTGCGCTGCTCCTGGACGACATTGTCACGACCGGCGCCACGCTCGCGGAGGCGGCCAGGGCACTGCGCTCGGCGGGGCTGCGAGTGCCGCTCGCGGTGACCGCAAGCGCGACACGCCGAAGATCTTGAAAGTTGTGCGGTAACGGTGAGTAAAGAAAGATCCAAATCGTGAACCTGGCCCGGAGGTCACATGTCTCTTCCCTGGCGGCGGCGGTGGGGCAGCTCAGCGGACGGGAGGCCCGTACTCATAAGGGATGCCGATCGGTTAAACAGGGCAGCGGAAGGCGCTTACCGCTCTTGACAAAATCACGGATAGTGATCCTTTGGCCAAGGCTCCGGCTGACATTCGTGCTGGATGCGGATAGCGTTCTGACATGGCACCCGTTCGGGTCCGTGGTTGCGCAGGGCCGGGGTCCCCGGCTCTGCTAGCCGATGCCAGCCGCAGGCAAAACGGTCCACGTAAGGCGACTCTTTGTCGACCGATCACGGTGCGGCTTAGGGGTAAGTCCTGCCTTCCCGGGGGTCCAGATGTCCCCCGTCAGAAGAGAAGGGCAGTAGTGGCAACAGAGCCGCGAAATCCTCAGCAGGCGGATGTGGGGTCGAAGACCAGGTCGGCCGGGCGGGTGCCAACCGAGTTCCCGGTGATCTCCAGTCGGAAGAGGGTAACGGTGACAGGAAGGCAGACAGAAGACCCCGCCCGGCATGCACGTCGTCGGGCGCTCTTGCTCAGTCGTTAGACGAAGGGGGGCTGTTGCATGGACATCATCGTCAAGGGCCGGCACACAGGAGTGAGTGAGCGGTTCCGAGACCACGTGACGACCAAGCTGGCCAGGATCGAACGTCTGGACAACAAACTCATCCGAGTCGATGTGGAGGTGTCGAAGGAACGCAACCCGCGCCTCGCCGATCAGCGAGAGCGTGTCGAGCTCACCATTCACTCCCGAGGACCGGCCATCCGGGCCGAAGCCTCGGCCGACGACCGATTCGCAGCCTTCGACGTAGCCCTCGACAAGCTGGAAGGTCGCCTGAGGCGGCTGGCCGACCGGCGCAAGGTCCACCACGGCAACCACTGCCCGCCCTCCGTGGCCGAGCTCACCGCCACCATCCCCGACGTCGCCGACCTCGCTCCGCGGACGGCTCCCTCCGTCCCCCAGCAGGCCGAGCTTGACGAGGACGAGCTCCAGCAGAAGAGCGACCAGCTCTATGACGACATCGTCCCGATCGAGATGGACGGCGACGGCCCGCTCGTCGTGCGCGAGAAGTTCCACCGGGCGGAACCCATGACCATCGACCAGGCCCTGCTCGAGATGGAACTGGTCGGACACGATTTCTATCTGTTCCGTGACAAGGAGAGCGGCCAGCCGTGCGTCGTTTACAACAGACGTGGTTACAACTACGGCGTGTTGCGGCTCGTAGAGCCCTGATCGCGCGCTAAAAGATCTTCTCGACCACCCGAGAACCGCGGTTCACGTGCCATCATGGCGGTTCAACGGCTCTGGCCCCCCGACGAGGAGGAGACGTGAGCGAGCTCAGTCAGGTTCAGTCGAGCGAGCGCAGCGAGGGAAAGGCAGTCGCGAGGCGGATCAAGGAGACCTTGTGACCGAGTCTGACGAGGTTCGCATGTCAGCGAGCGAGCCGATCCGCGTGATGATCGTTGACGATCACGAGCTGATCAGACGGAGCCTGGCCCTGGCGCTGGCGGCCGAGCCCGACATCGAGGTGGTCGGTGAGGCGAGCGACGGGCAAGAGGCGGTCGAACTGGCCGATCGCCTCATGCCTGACGTCGCGCTCATGGACGTGCGCATGCCGCGGCAAGACGGGATCGAGGCGACGAAGGGCATCAAGGCCTCCGTGCCGAGCACCCGGATCATCATGCTGACGGTGAGCGACGAGGAAGAAGATCTCTTCGAGGCCATCAAGGCAGGGGCCACCGGCTACCTGCTGAAGGACGTCCAGATCAACGACGTGCCCGCGGCTGTGCGCGGCGTGCACGAAGGCCAGTCGTTAATCAACCCGGCGATGGCGGCCAAGCTCATCAGCGAGTTCGCGAACATGAGCCGCAAGGAGTCGGAGCGGCCGCCCCAGCTTCCCGTGCCCCGGTTGACCGATCGGGAGATGGAGGTGCTGAGGCTGGTGGCCAAGGGCATGAACAACCGCGAGATCGCCAAGCAGTTGTTCATCTCCGAGAACACCGTGAAGAACCACGTGCGCAACATCCTCGACAAGCTACAGCTGCATTCGAGGATGGAGGCCGTGGTGTACGCGGTGCGGGAGCGCATGCTCGAAATCACCTGAGCGGTTTGGTGCGCGAGTGCGGCCGATCCACCATCCCGGGATCGGCCCTCCGCCACGCCCGCCCACGCCCTTGGGGCCGGCCCTCTGCGACGTTCTGCGCGATCCCCACTCCTGATCAGCTCACCGCCCTTTGATCGGCTCACCGCCATCTCCTCGCGCGATCCCCACTCCTGGGCCAGCTCACCGCCCCTGGCCGGCTCACCGCCGCCGGGTTGGGTCGTCGCCATCTGGGCCGGTTCACCGCCACCTCTGCCTGCGATCCGCGATCGGGTCGGCTCTCCGCCGCTTCGGCGCGCGATTCGCGATCCCGGATTGCGCGTTCCGGCCGATCCAGGCCCCGGCACGGCCGTGCACAGACCCGCTCCTGGGCCCGCCTCGTCCGTGGCGTTGCGTCAGTGGCGTGGCGTGCGGCCGGCCCTCAATTGGGCGGTGGATCCCGGCCGGGCGGTGACCCCAGCCGGGCGGTGGACCCCAGCGGACCCAGTGGCCCCAGCCCGGCTTGTCTGCGGTTGTCGTGTGTGGCGGACCTTGGTTCCGGGTCCGCTCTTTCGTCCCTCTGCGGTCCGGTGAGTGGCGGGCCCTGACTGCTTCGGGCCCGCCTGCCCCCTTGGTGGTCAGGGTTATGCGGTGAGGGTGCCGATCAGTTCCGGGGGGTCGGCGCGTTCGACTCGTACGGAGTCGCAGCCCACCCATTCGGCGGCCGTCCACAGGGCCTCGCGCATGGCCTCGCCCCAGCGGGCGGCCGAGAGGCCGGGCTCCAGGCTGAGTTGCCTGGCCACCAGCGTCCTGCCCTCGCGGGCCGGGTCGACGCGGCCGATCAGGCGGCCACCGGCCAGCACCGGCATCGTGAAGTAGCCGTGCACCCGCTTGGGCTTGGGCACGTAGAGCTCGAGCGTGTACGTGAAGCCGAACACCCGCTTCGTGCGCTCCCGATGCCAGATGAGCGAGTCGAACGGCGACACCAGCGTCGTGCGGTGCCGCCCGCGCGGCTCGGCGGCCAGGGCCTCGGGGTCGGCCCAGGCGTTGCCCATGCCCTTCTTGCCCGGCCAGCCGGCGACGGTCACGGGCACCAGGCCGGCCGCGCCACTGAGCAGCACCTCGTCGAGGATCGCCGCGTAGTGGCCCTTGAGGCGCAGGAAGTCGATGAGGTCGGTCCGGTTGGCCACGCCCAGCGCACGGCCCGCGATGGCGGCCAGGCGCACGACGCACTCCTCGTCGGACGGCTCCTCGGCCAGCAGCTCGGCGGGCACCACGCGCTCGGCCAGGTCGTAGACGCGACGCCAGCCGACGCGGCGGCTGCAGACCAGCTCACCGATGTCGAGCAGCCACTCCAGGCCGATCTTGGAGTCGGACCAGTCCCACCACGGGCCGCCGTTCTTGGCGCCGCCCACGTCGGAGGTCGTCAGGGGGCCCGACTCGCGCACCTGGTCGAGCAGCTTCTCCACGCCGTCGGGGACCTCGTGCCAGCGCTGGCGCCTGGCGCGGAAGGCACGGCGGCGGAACGAATAGAGCGGCCAGTGCTCGATGGGCAGGATGCAGGCGGCGTGGCACCAGTATTCGAAGCTCTGGGCGGGGTTGTGCCAGTAGGCCCGCTCGATCTTGGGCCGGCCGACCGCGCCCAGCCGGGCATACGCGACCAGCTCGTGGGAACGGGCCAGGACCGAGATCGTGTCGAGCTGCACGGCGCCGAGCCTGCGCAGCATGGCGTGCGGCCCGCCCTTGCGCGCGTCGGCGCCGATGAACCCCTGCGAACGCAGGACGATCCGGCGCGCCTCGTCGGCGGTCAGGTCGGTCACGACGGTCATGTCGGCGATTCGGTAGGGCGATGCATGCGAGCAATCTAGCGGCGGCCACCGACAAAACCGGAAGAGCCCTCACAGAGCCAGAGCCGGTGATGGGAGGGGCGGGACGGGGTGAGCGTCAGACGCGCGAGAAAACGGACCATACGGGACGTTCGCGGCGCTGGGAGCGCAACCCGAGGGGGTGCTCGTGGTGCGTGGAACCTTCGGGGCGCTCGCGGCGTTGTACATGACGGTCGTCCTGACCGCGTGATCGCCATACCCGAAGCGCGCCGCGCCCGAGCGAACGGCCGCGTACCGAACCGGACGGTTGTCGTACCGGAAGGGCCGGAAGGGAAGGGTGCGCGTGAAAACGGCGGGCGGCCCGTTGGGGTGGGCGCCCGCCGGACGGAGCCGACCTAGCGGTGATCTTCAGCGCGCATGCCCACCCGGGGCGCGTCGATCACGACATCGGTGAAGATATCGAAGACGAGGGCGAGGACACCGCCGATGACGAACACGCCGGCGCCGATCCAGACGAGCGTCCAGTTGGCGGCCGTGAGCCCGAAGCCGGCCACGATGGTTCCCACCACCATCACCGTCACCGCGAGCCACGAGGATGCCCGTCCGCCGTGGCTGCCGAGATTCTCCGTGTGCTCCGACTTCTTCCCCTCAACCATGCCCAATCCTTCCTTTGCCGGATATCCCGCTTATTGGCGCGAGCCGGCTCTCAACCGGCATACCCTCTGCCTTGCCCCCATTGTCCCAGACGAGTCCTGCGCCCTCGCCGTCACGGTGGCTGTGTCTGCTTGCGGAACCGCCTACGATGGCTAACGGGGAAGTTTGTCTCGGCCTCTCCTCTCGGCGGCGCCGCCGGGGTAGACCTGCGAGGAGCTTTACATAAAGTGGCAGCATTTCTCGACAAGATCCTACGTGCCGGCGAAGGCAAGACTCTGCGCAAGCTCAAGCGGATCGCAGACCAGGTCAACTCCATCGAGGACGACTTCACGAGCCTGTCCGACGCGGAGTTGCGTGCGCTGACGGACGAATTCAAGCAGCGTCACGCGGACGGCGAAAGTCTCGACGATCTACTTCCCGAAGCGTTCGCGACCGTGCGCGAGGCGTCTCGCCGCGTGCTCGGCCAGCGTCCGTACGATGTGCAGATCATGGGCGGCGCCAACCTCCACATGGGCAACATCTCCGAGATGCGGACCGGTGAGGGCAAGACGCTGACCTGTACGCTGCCGGCGTACCTCAACGCGATCTCCGGCAAGGGCGTCCACGTCATCACGGTCAACGACTATCTGGCCAAGCGTGACGCCGACACCATGGGCCGCATCCACCGCTTCCTCGGCCTCGAGGTCGGCTGCATCGTCTCCGGCCAGCAGCCGGACGAGCGCCGCAAGCAGTACGAAGCGGACATCACCTACGGCACGAACAACGAGTTCGGCTTCGACTACCTGCGCGACAACATGGCGTGGTCGCTCGAAGAGTGCGTTCAGCGGGGCCACAACTTCGCCGTCGTCGACGAGGTCGACTCGATTCTGATCGACGAGGCCCGCACCCCGTTGATCATTTCCGGTCCCGGCGAGCAGTCGGGCAAGTGGTATAACGAATTCGCCAAGATCGTGCCCCGCCTGCGCAAGGGCGTCGAGGCGAAGAATCCCGGCGAAGAGAGCACCGGCGACTACATCGTCGACGAGAAGAAGCGCACGGTCGGCATTCTGGAGTCCGGTGTCGCGAAGGTCGAAGACTGGCTCGGCATCGACAACCTCTACAAGCCGGAGCACACCCACCTCGTCGGCTTCCTGAACAACGCGCTCAAGGCCAAGGAGCTGTTCAAGAAGGACAAGGACTACATCGTCGCCGACGGCGAGGTCCTGATCGTCGACGAGTTCACCGGCCGCATTCTGCACGGCCGGCGCTACAACGAGGGCATGCACCAGGCCATCGAGGCCAAGGAGAGCGTGAAGATCAAGGACGAGAACCAGACTCTCGCCACGGTCACCCTCCAGAACTACTTCCGCCTCTACGAGAAGCTGTCCGGCATGACCGGTACGGCCGCCACGGAGGCCAACGAGTTCCACCAGACCTACAAGCTGGGCGTCGTCCCCATCCCGACCAACCGGCCCATGATCCGCAAGGACCAGGCCGACGTGGTCTACAAGAACGAGGACGCCAAGTTCGACGCGGTGGTCGAGGACATCAAGGAGCGCTACGAGGCTGGCCAGCCGGTCCTCGTCGGCACCACCTCGGTGGCCAAGTCCGAGCGGCTGTCCAAGGCGCTCAAGCGGCGCGGCGTGCAGCACGAGGTGCTCAACGCGAAGAACCACGCGCGTGAGGCGTCGATCATCGCCGAGGCCGGCCGCAAGGGCGCCGTCACCGTCGCCACCAACATGGCCGGTCGAGGCACCGACATCATGCTCGGCGGCAACTCCGAGTTCCGCGCCGACCTGGAGCTGCGCCAGCGCGGCCTCGACCCGGTCGAGACGCCGGAAGAATACGAGAAGGCCTACCCCGAGGCGCTGGAGAAGGCGCGGGCGGCCGTCAAGGCCGAGCACGACGAGGTCACCTCGCTCGGCGGCCTCTACGTCCTGGGCACCGAGCGGCACGAGTCGCGCCGCATCGACAACCAGCTGCGCGGTCGTTCCGGCCGTCAGGGCGACCCGGGCGAGTCGCGGTTCTACCTGTCGCTCGGCGACGACCTCATGCGCCTGTTCAACTCGGCCAGGGTCGAGATGATCATGACCAGGCTCAACATCCCTGACGACCAGCCGATCGAGTCCGGCATCGTCTCCAAGGCCATCGCCTCCGCCCAGCACCAGGTCGAGCAGCAGAACTTCGAGATCCGCAAGGAAGTTCTGAAGTACGACGAGGTGATGAACCGCCAGCGCAAGGTCATCTACGCCGAGCGCCACCGCGTGCTGGAGGGGGCCGACCTGCACGAGCAGGTGCGCGGCTTCATCGGCGAGGTGATCGAGGGCTACGTCCAGGGCGCCACCAGCGAGGGGTTCGCCGAGGAGTGGGACCTCGACAAGCTGTGGAAGGCGTTCGGGGAGCTCTACCCGATCAAGATCCGGATCGACGACCTCGTCGAGGAGGCCGGCGGCCGCGAGGAGCTGTCCGCCGAGCTCATCACCGAGAAGGTCAAGGCCGACGCGCTGGAGGCGTACGCCAGGCGCGAGGAGGAGTTCGGCCCGGAGACCACGCGCGACCTGGAGCGCCGCGTGATCCTGTCGGTCCTCGACCGCAAGTGGCGCGAGCACCTCTACGAGATGGACTACCTGCGCGAGGGCATCGGCATGCGGGCCTACGCGCAGAAGGACCCGCAGATCGAGTACCAGCGCGAGGGCTTCGAGATGTTCGCCGCGATGCTCGAGGGCATCAAGGAGGACTCGGTCGGGTTCCTGTTCAACCTCGAGGTGGAGGTGCAGGAGAACCCGATCGTCGAGGAGGAGGACGCGGTTCTCGCGGAGACCCGTTCGATCATCGCGCGCGGGCTGCGCGGGCCTGAGCGGCCGGCGGAGCTCGAATACTCGGCGCCCGGTGAGCAGGGCGAGGTCGAGCACACCAAGGTCCGCACGACTCAGGCGGAGCGGGCCGCGTACGGCAACGTGGAGCGTAACGCGCCTTGCCCGTGTGGGTCGGGCAAGAAGTACAAGCGCTGCCACGGGGACCCGAAGCACGCGGCCTGATCCGGGTTCCGGTTTCGTTCGGAGACCCCCGCTTTCCCGTTCGTCACGGGAGAGCGGGGGTCTTCCGGTTTTCTAGGCCGTTTCGAAGTCGGTGCACAGCCATTGCACGCCGCGCCGTTCCAGGCGTACGGCGAGGACGTGGTTGCGGTCGCCGCAGTGGACGAGGACGCACATTTCAATGGCGCCCTCCCGGGGTTCCTTCATATGGACGGCTCCGGCGAATGGGGGGCGGCCGGCGGTTATCATCCGGCCCGCTCTCACCAGGTCCCGGTAGGCGCGGTCGGTGAGCCGGTCGGCGACGGTCTCCGGCGGGCGGCGGCCGGACAACACCTCGGCCAGGGCCTGGGCCAGGTGGCGGAGCTTGCGCTCGTCGGGGATGGATCCCGGCGGGCCCCACACCAGAGGGCGGGCGTCCAGAGCCAGTGCGCCGTCGGTGGCCGGGGTTCGGGCGGAGGGCTGGTCGTCGTCGTACGGCGGTTCGGGGGCGGGGGTGAGACCGATGCGGGGGGCTGTGGACACGCGTTCCTCCAAATTCTCAGTGGGAGCAACTATCGATATAAGGAGTTTTCGGTTCGGCTCAGGAATACAAATGCCACCAGGTTGTGAAATTGCGGCCCGGCTTTGTCTGGTTTTGGGGATAAAGAATTGTTGAAGCTGGATCCCCTCAGGGACGGCCACCCCGTGGTTCAGGGCGCGGGACGCCGGCTTGAGGGCTATCCCAAAGTCTTTCGGCCGGGCGGTTGTTGGTTTTGGCGCGCGTCCGTTTCCAAGGGTTCGCGGCCGGGGGTGGGGAGGTTGAGGGTGCGGATCAGGAGGGTGAAGAGGGCGTAGTAGAGGAGGAGGTAGGCCAGGCCGAAGAAGAGGATCAGGGGGAGGCCGTGGGTGTTGGACTTGCCGGCGTTCAGGAGCAGGTCGATGGCCCCGCCTGAGAACGTGAAGCCGAGGCGGGCGTCCAGTTCGGCCATCAGGGCCATCGATAGGCCCGTCAGGAGGGCGTGGACCACCAGCAGCAGCGGCGCCACGAAGATGAAGGCGAACTCCAGGGGTTCGGTGATGCCGGTGACGAAGGCCGTCAGGCCGGCCGAGAGCATGATGCCGCCCACCGGGCGGCGGCGGCCGGGCGGGGCGGCCTGCCACATCGCGAGGGCGGCGCCCAGGAGGCCGAACATCATGACGGGGAAGAAGCCGGTCATGAAGAGGCCCGCCCCCTGCTCGCCGGCGAAATAGCAGTTCAGGTCACCCGCCGCGTCCCTGGTCGCGCCGTTGACGCCCGCGTGGCACTCCGGGAGCGTGAACCAGACGATGGTGTTGAGGAAGTGGTGCAGGCCCAGGGGGATGAGCAGGCGGTTGGCCACGCCGTAGAGGCCCGTGCCGACCGTGCCGTGGGCCGAGAGCCAGTCGCCGATCTCCGCCAGCCGGTCGGCCGCCGGGCGCCACAGCAGGCCGAAGGCGACCCCCAGGGCGAGGGCCGCGACGGCGGTGATGATGGGGACGGAACGGCGGCCGCCGAAGAAGGCCAGCCAGGCGGGCGGTTTGAGGCGGTGGAAGCGCTGCCAGAGCAGGGCCGCCGTGAGACCGATGAGGATGCCGCCCAGCACGCCCGTGGGATTCTGGGCGCCGGTGTCGAGCACCCGGGTGCCGTCTTCGAGGGTCAGTGCCACCTTGGCGTAGACGGCGCCCTCGCCCGCCTCGAAGAACAGCGTCTTGGTGACCCGGTCGAAGACCAGGTAGCCGACGAGGGCGGCGAGGGCGGTGCTGCCGTCGGACCTGCGGGCGAAGCCGATGGCCACACCCACGGCGAACAGGAGCGGGAGGTGGTCGAAGAGGGCGCCGCCGGCCGCCGCCATGACCCTGGCCACCGGGAGCAGCCAGGGGAGTGCGCCGCCGAGGCCGTCCTTGCCGAGCAGGTCGTCCTGGCCGAAGCGGAACAGCAGGCCGGCGGCGGGGAGCACGGCGATGGGCAGCATGAGGGAGCGGCCGATGCGCTGGAGTACGGCGAAGGTCGATGACCAGGCCGGGAGTGTCTGTTTCGTGGTCATCCCTCCCCCGGACGCATGACGTCGCGGGGGAATGACGGATCCCTACCCGGGGGCGGGGAACGGCAAGCTATTTCGAGGGGACGTCAGGGGGATGGGTGGTTTCGCCGGAGTCGACGTCGGGTTCGGGTTCGCGGCCGGGGGTGAGGATGTTGAGGCGGCGGATCAGGAACGTGAAGACGACGTAGTAGACCACGCCGTAGATCACGCCCAGCAGCAGGATGCCGGGTAAGTTCTGGGTGTTCGACTTGCTGGCGTTCAGGAGCATGTCGAGCAGGCCGGCCGAGAAGCCGAAGCCGAGCTGCCCGCCGATCAGCGTGGTCAGCGCCATCGCCAGGCCCGTCAGGACCGCGTGGACCACCAGCAGCAGCGGCGCCACGAAGATGAAGGCGAACTCGATCGGCTCGGTGATGCCCGTGACGAACGACGCCAGCGCGGCCGAGAGCATGATGCCGCCCACCGTGGCGCGCCGGTGTACGGGAGCCGCGCGCCACATGGCCAGGGCGGCGGCGGGCAGGGCGAACATCATGACGGGGAAGAATCCGGCCATGAACTGGCCCGACTGCGGGTCGCCGCCGAAGTAGCAGTTCCAGTCGCCGCCGAGCACCCGCCCGCCGACGTCGCACTGCGGCACCACGTACCAGACCACCGAGTTGACGAAGTGGTGCAGGCCGAGGGGGATGAGCAGGCGGTTGATCAGGCCGTAGATGCCGGTGCCGATCGGGCCGATGGCGGTCAGGGCCTCGCCGGCGTGGCGGATCCAGTCGGCGAGCACCGGCCAGAGCCAGCCGAAGCCCACGGCGATGAGCAGGGCCACGATCGAGGTGATGATCGGTACGAACCGGCGCCCGCCGAAGAACGCCAGCCACGACGGCAGTTTGATGCGGTGGAACCGCTGCCACAGCAGCGCCGTGACCAGGCCGATGACGATGCCGCCGAGGACCTTGGTGGGGTTCTGCATGCCGTAGTCGATGATCTCTTTGACGCCCTGGGCCTGGACCTCCTTGATGAGGACCGTATCCCTGATATCGGATCCGAAGAACATCACCTTCGTCACCCGGTCGAAGACCAGGTAGCCGACCACGGCGGCGAGCGCGGTGCTGCCGTCGGACTTGCGGGCGAAGCCGATGGCCACCCCCACCGCGAACAGCAGCGGCAGGTTCTCGAACAGCGCCTCCCCGGCGGCGGCCAGCACGGCCGCGACCTGGTTCATCCAGGCGAACCCCGCCACGTCCGCCAGCCCGCCCGGCGCCCGGCCGTTGGAGCCGAGCATGTCGGGCTGGCCGAAGCGCAGCAGCAGGGCGGACGCGGGCAGGGCGGCGATGGGCAGCATCAGGGAGCGGCCCAGCCGCTGGAGCACGGTCATCACGCGAGCGAACGGCGAAGGCCGGGCGGCGGTGGTCTCGTTCACCGGGCGTTCCTCCGAGGCGGGTGGAGCCCGCCCCTCCGGGTCTTCGAGGCGGAGTGAGGCCTCAGCCCCGTCTGACGGGCATTTCGAGAAGGGTACGCAGCTGGTAGCGGTCGGCGCGGTAGGTGGACACGCCCAGCTCCGCGCAGACGCCGCCGGAGAACGACCTGCGCTGCAGCAGCAGTACGGCGCCGCCGCGCGGCAGCTTCAGCAGGTCGGCGTCGCTCGGATCGGCGATGCCGCCGTCGATGGTGAGCTCGCCGGCGTCCATGACGAGGCCGTAGCGGCTCTCCAGTAGCTCATACAACGATTTGTCGGACAAGTCGTGGTCTGCCAGGTCGGGGGCGAGCTTGACCGGGATGTGAGCCCGTTCGATGGACAGCGGCTCCCCGTCGGCCGTCCGCAGCCGCTCGATGAAGTGCACTTCCTCACCCGGCTGGATCCCCAGCTCCTTGGCCAGGTGGGCGCTGGCGCGCACGACCCGGCGATCGAGGTCGCGCGAGCCCGGGATCATGCCGCGCGCCCGCATGTCGTCGGTGAACGACGTGAGCTGCAGGGCCAGCTCGATCTTGGGCCGGGCGACGAACGTCCCCTTCCCGGGTACGCGGTGCAGGCGGCCCTCGGACACGAGATGGTCCACGGCCTGCCGCACGGTCATCCTGGACAGCCCGAAGCGCTGGCAGAGCTCACGCTCGGACGGGATCGCCGCGCCGATGCTGAGCTCGTCGCTGTCGATGAGGTCCAGCAGGATCTCGCGAAGCTGGAAGTACTTGGGCACCGGGCTGTCCGGATCGATGTGCGCCACGGATCCTCCCCTCGATCTGACCTTGGACAATGGGCTATGGTTCGTACTGGTCTAGTCCGGACTAGACCACATGTCCCGAAAGACGGTCAAGTCCGCACCCCCAGAAGCCGAGGTATGAACCCGAGATGACCACGAAGATGCGCAGCGAGATCGCCGAGCAGCCGGTCGCGCTGCAGGCCACGCTGGACGCCCTGCTGCCCCAAGTCCGTGAGATCGAAGCCATGGGCGAGCGGGCTCGCCAGCTGCTGTTCATCGCGCGTGGTACCTCCGACAACGCAGCAGTTTACGGCCGTTACCTCGTCGAATCGCACGCCGGCCGCCTGTCCGCGCTGGCCGCGCCCTCGATCGCGACGACGTACAAGCGGCGGCTCGACCTGGACGGCGTGCTGGCGGTCGCGATTTCGCAGTCGGGGCGGACCGAGGAGATCGTCGAGACGCTGGCCTGGGCGAAGGACTGCGGGGCCGCCACGGTCGGGATCACGAACGGGGGCCCCGACAGCCCGCTGGCCCAGGCCGCCGACGTGGCGCTGTGCACGGTGGCCGGCGAGGAGAAGGCCGTTCCGGCGACGAAGACGTACACGACGCAGCTCGCGGCGCTGGCGGTGCTCGCGCTGGGGCTCGGCGCGGACGTGGACGCGGACGACCTGCGGCGGGTGCCCGAGGCGGTGGAGAAGCTGATCGCGGCCCCCGGCGACCTGGACGCCGTGGTCGAGGGGCTGCTCGACAAGCCGGGCGTGGTCGTGTCGGGGCGCGGGCTGGCGTTCTCGACCGCCCTGGAGACCGCGCTGAAGCTCAAGGAGGCCTGCTACCTGCACGCCATGGGCCTGTCGTACGCCGACCTGCTGCACGGCCCGATCGCCGTGGTCGACGAGGACACGCCCGCGCTGCTGGTGGCCGCCGAGAACAGCCCCACGCTGCAGGGGACGGTCGCGCTGGCCGAGCGGGTGGTGGCGGCGGGCGCGGCGGCGTACACGATCGGCGGGGGCACCGCGCTCGCCCAAGCCGGTACGGCCGCGCTGAACGGCCCCGACCTGCCCGAATGGGTCGCCCCGATGGGCCTGATCGTGCCCGGGCAGTTGCTGACCGAGGCGCTGGCCCGCCGGCTCGGAATCGACCCCGACGCGCCGCGCGGTCTGAACAAGGTCACCCAGACCGACTGATCTAGCCTGGTCAGAGTGCGAGTCCTAGGGAGGACCTGATGGCGGCGGATGCCAACGCGATCATCGCCGGGCTGGGTGGCGCCGGCAACATCATCGAGATCGAGCCCTGCATCACTCGGTTGCGCACGGAGGTGCGCGACGCGTCGAAGGTCGATCAGGCGGCGCTGAAGGCGGCCGGCGCGCACGGCGTGATGGCGGCGGGCAACGTCGTCCAGGTCGTCGTCGGGCCGGAGGCGGACACGATCGCCAGCGACATCGAGGACATCATCGGCTAAGGGCGAGACCATGACGACTGTTCTCGCCCCGGTCGAGGGGGCAGCTGTGGGGTTGGCCGCCGTGCCCGATCCGGTGTTTTCCGCGGGCATGGTCGGGCCGGGAACGGCGATCGACCCGCTGAGGGGGCCTGGCAAGGCCGTGGCCCCCATAGCGGGAAAAATAATGAAACTGCATCCGCATGCGTACGTCATCGTCGGGGACGACGGCAAAGGTGTGCTGGTGCACCTGGGCATCGACACGGTCCAGCTCAAAGGGCAGGGGTTCCAGTTGCTGGCGGCGGAGGGCGACCGGGTGAGCGCCGGGCAGCCGGTGGTGGCCTGGGACCCGGCGGCCATCGAGGCGGGCGGCCGCTCGCCGGTCTGCCCGGTCGTCGCGCTCGACGCCCTCTCCGAATCCGTGACGGAGGTCGTGGAGGGGGCGGTGCACGTGGGGGACGAGCTCTTCCAATGGGAATAGCAGCCGCCCCGGCGGGTTCGAGCGCGCGAATGAGCCGTCAGAATAGGCAGGCCGCCCGAAATGACCGCGATCGGCGGGCGCCACTGTACGAGAGTCCGGCTGGTCTGGACCGGCACACGAGGAGGAGTAGCAAGATGGGTGAGCGCAAGGTCACCGTGGCGGCGGAGGTAGGGCTGCATGCCCGGCCCGCGGCGACGTTCGTCAAGCGGGCGAAGGAGGCCCCGATGGACATCTCGGTGGCGAAGCCCCACGGTGCGGGCCCGGTCAACGGCAAGAGCATTCTCGCGATCATGGCACTCGACGTCCGTCAGGGCGAGACCGTCGTGATCTGCGCGGAAGGCGAAGGCTCCGACCAGGTGCTCGACGAACTGGCCGAGATCGCCAGTACGCCATGAACCTACGGGGGGTGGGGGTCAGCCCGGGTGTCGGGCATGGGCCCTCGTACGTATTGTCCGCCTCCGTGCCCGAACCCCCCGAGGGCGCCACGTACACCGGTGAGGCGGAACCGGAGAAGGAGCGCGCGATCGCCGCGCTCACGCAGGTCGCGGGCGAGCTTGAGGCCCGCGGCAACCAGGCGGGCGGCGAGGCCGCGGAGATACTCAAGGCCCAGGCGCTGATGGCCGACGATCCCGGCCTCGTCGTACGGGTGCGAACGCTGATCGACCGCGGTCTGGCCGCGCCCAGGGCGGTCTTTGACGCTTTCACGAGATATCAGGACATGTTGGCTGCTTCCGGCGGCTATCTGGGCGAGCGGGCCGCGGACGTGGCCGACATCAGGGACCGGGTGGTCGCGCAGCTCTACGGGCACGCGATGCCGGGGCTGCCGGCCGCGCCCGCGGAGCCGTACGTGCTGGTCGCCAGGGACCTCGCCCCCGCCGACACCGCGCTGCTGTCCAGGGAGCACGTGGCCGCGTTCGTCACCGAGGAGGGCGGCCCCACCAGCCACACCGCGATCATCGCCAGGGCCATGGGCGTGCCCGCGGTCGTGGCCTGCGCGGGCGCGACCGGCATCCCGGCCGGTGTGCGGGTGATGGTCGACGGCACCACCGGCGACGTACGCGTGGAGCCGGCCGAGTCCGACGTCGCCGACGCGACCGCCGCCGCCACGGCCCTGCGGGCGGCGCTCTCCTCGTGGCAGGGGCCCGGCAGGACGGCGGACGGGCACCAGGTCCCGCTGCTGGCCAACGTGGGCGGCCCCGGCGAACTGCGCGACGCGGCCGGCGCGGGGGCCGAGGGCATCGGGCTCTATCGCACCGAGTTCCTGTTTCTCGGCCGGTCCGAGCCGCCTTCCGAGGAGGAGCAGCGGCAGGCGTACGAGGAGGCGCTGGCGGCGTTCCCGGACGGCAAGGTGGTCGTGCGGACGCTGGACGTCGGCGCGGACAAGCCCCTCGCCTTCGTGCCCGCGCCCGCCGCCGAGCCGAATCCGGCGCTCGGGGAGCGGGGCCTGCGCAGGTTCAGGAGATTTCCCGGGGTGATGGAGACGCAGCTCGGCGCGCTGGCGGCCGTGGGTTCCGAACGGCTGCGGGTGATGGCGCCGATGGTGGCCACGGCGGCGGAGGCCGCGTGGTTCGCCCAGATGTGCCGGGCCAAGGGGCTGACGGACGTCGGCGTGATGATCGAGATCCCGGCCGCCGCGCTGCGGGCCGGTGACGTGCTGGCCGCCGTCGACTTCGTCTCGATCGGGACCAACGACCTGAGCCAGTACGCCTTCGCCGCCGATCGCCGGCTGGGCGCCATGAGCGCGCTGCACGACCCGTGGCAGCCGGCGCTGCTCGACCTCGTGGCCCTGGCCGCGGGCGCCGCGGGGGAGGCGGGCAAGCCGTGCGGGATCTGCGGTGAGGCGGCCGCCGACCCGGCGCTGGCCTGCGTACTCGTCGGGCTGGGGGCCGGCACGCTGTCGATGGCGCCGTCGGCGCTGGCCGCCGTACGTGCCGGGCTGGGCGCGCACACGCTGGAGCAGTGCCGGCGGGCGGCCGGCGTGGCGCGGGAGCAGGAGACGGCGGCCGACGCGCGTGCGGCGGCCCGCGTGCACCTGCCCGAGCTCGGCCGGCTCGGTTTGTAGTCGCGGCGAGGGATCCGGTGGGGTCGTCGGGTGGATACCTTTGGACTCATGCTTCGACGGATCGGCACGACAGGGCTCCTGGTGATCGCGCTCACCGCGTGCGGGGGTGGCGGCGGATCGGCGCAGACGGCGCCGCCCGTTCGGACGACGCCGTCCCAGAGCCCGCTGGAGAGCCCGCCTCAGGCCAAGGCGAGCCCGGTGGCGCGCGTCCTGTCGAAGATGAGCACCGAGGAGAAGGTCGGCCAGCTCTTGATGCCCGTCCTGTACGGCACCGCGGCCGACACGGTCTCGGGCGAGAACCAGGCCCGCTACGCCGCCCAGACGCCCGCCAAGGTGGTCGCCAAATACCACCTGGGCGGCGTGATCCTCTTCCCGCAGAACGTCAAGAGCGTCGCCCAGGTCGTCGGCCTCACCAACGGCCTGCAGCAGTCCGCGAAGGGCGTCCCGCTGCTGATCGGCACCGACCAGGAAAATGGCCTGGTGTCGCGGATGTCCGCGCTCATGACCGACTTCCCGGGCGCCGCAGAGATCGGCGCGACCAAGAACCTCGGCCTGTCGCGGGCGGTGGCCAAAGCGACCGGCGACGAGCTGCGCTCTCTCGGCGTCAACCTCGACTTCGCCCCGGTCGCCGACGTCAACGTCAACCCGCGCAACCCCGTCATCGGGCGGCGGGCGTTCGGGAACGACCCGAAGAAGGTGGCCAAGATGGTGGCCGCGGCGGTCGAGGGGTTCGGCGACGCGAAGATCGCCTCCACCGCCAAGCACTTCCCCGGGCACGGCGACACGTCCGTGGACAGCCACACCGGGCTGCCGGTGATCAAGCACACGAAGGCGGAGTGGGAGCGGATCGACGCGCCGCCGTTCAGGGCCGCGATCGGGGCCGGGGTGGACGCCGTGATGAGCGCCCACATCGTCTTCCCCAAGCTCGACCCGTCGGGTGACCCGGCCACGCTGTCCAAGCCCATCCTGACCGGGCTGCTCAGGGAGAAGCTCGGCTTCAAGGGCGTGATCTCCACCGACGCGCTCAACATGGCGGGGGTGCGCAAGAAGTACAACGACGGGGAGATCGCGGTCCGCGCCGTGCTGGCCGGGGCCGACCTGCTGCTCATGCCGAACGACCTGCCGAAGGCGTACGAGGCGGTGCTGGCGGCGGTGAAGTCGGGCCGCATCTCCAAGGAGCGCCTCGACCAGTCGGTCACCCGGCTGCTCACGCTCAAGCAGAACCGGGGGCTGCTGACCGAGGCGCCCGTCGCCTCGGCGAAGACGGCGGCCGGTGTGCTCCGCTCCGGCGAGCATCGCAAGCTGGCCGCGCGCGTCGCCCGTTAGTGCGAGCCGTGCAGCCCGCTGGCGATGAAGATCGCGGCCAGCATGGCGAACAGGAACGCCTGCAGGAACTGGATGAAGATCTCGAACGCGGTCATCACGATCGTCATCAGCACGCCGAGCACACCGAGGCCGGCGGTGAGCGGGCTCAGTTGCTCGAAGATGAACCAGAAGCCCACCGAGCTGAAGAAGGCGATGAGGAGGTGGCCCGCGAACATGTTCGCGAACAGGCGGATGAAGTGGGTGAACACTGAGGTGACGAACACCTCGGCGAGGATCATCGGGGCGTAGAGGGCGTACGCCCAGCCGGGCAGGCCCTCCAGGTGCACGATGCCGCGCAGGTAGCCGCGGACGCCGTGGTGTTTGACGCCGAGGTAGAGCTTGAGGGCGTACACGACGAACGCCAGCGCCGCGGCGAAGTTGACGTTGGCGGCGACGGGATACTGGACGAACGGGATGACGCCCATCAGGTTCCAGATGAGCACGGTCAGGAAGATCGTGATGAGCAGGCCCATCCAGCGGTCGGAGTCCTTGCCGAGGCTGGGCCTGGCGATCTGGTCGCGTACGAAGACGTAGGCGTACTCGCCGACGCCCTGCCAGCCCCATGGGACGATCTTGGGCCTGGCGAACGCGGCCCAGCAGAGGGCGATGGCGATGACCGCGCTCATCATCACGATGAGAACCGGTTTGGTGAACCAGTCCGGGCCGCCGGGAATGATCGGGGCGAATTGGAAGAGTTCGACTCCCGGGGCGGTCCATTGGTCAGGGGAGGTGATCAGGATCGTCGTCCGCACGGCGGTCCCTTCTGGGTAGCGGTTCTAGCGCTGGAAGGACACCTTAACCGGATATATCGGGCACCCTTTTTAAGGGTTTTTATGCCTTTTAGGAAGGAGGGGTCGCGGCGAAACTCGCATCCGTGACGCTTTACGCTAGAACGATGGTTACGGGTGTGCTCATCGACTGGGGCGGGGTGCTGACGACCAGCCTCACCGACTCCATCGCGCGGTGGATCGTGGCGGACAGGATCGACGGCGACCACTACCGCGAGGTCATGCGCCGGATGATCGACCACGCCTACGGCAACGGCGACGGGGAGAGCATCGTCCACGCGCTGGAGCGCGGCGAACTCGACGGCGCCGCCTTCGAACGCGATCTCGCCGCCCGGCTGCTGACCGTGGACGGGGTGCCGCCGGTGGCCGAAGGGCTGCTGGAGCGCATGTTCGCGGGCTTCGACCGGGTCGAGGCCATGTACGACATGCTCCGCGACGTACGCGGCCACGGCGTCAAGACCTGCCTGCTGTCCAACTCCTGGTCCAACACCTACCCACGGGACGACTGGGAGGAGATCTTCGACGCGGTCGTGATCTCCGGCGAGGTCGGCATGCGCAAGCCCGAGGAGCGCATCTACCGCCACGCGCTCGGCCGGATCGGGCTGGCCGGCGAGGAGTGCGTGTTCATCGACGACATCGAGGCCAACATCGTCGCGGCCAGGGCGCTCGGCATCTCCGGCATCCACCACCGCGACGCCGACACGACCATCACGGAGCTCGAGTCCATGCTCCGCCTCACGCTGCGCCGGGCCTGATCACTGAGTTACGCCGGTCTTGACCAGGCATTATGAGTAGGGTGGCGCAGGGTTCTCCCTTGCGTGCAAGCTTGGAAAGGTTCGTCATGCGCGTCTATCTGCCGTGCACTCTCCCGACGCTGGCCTCCGCGGTCGGCGCGGGAGGGCTGGGCCCGGCCCCGCTGATCGGCTACGCGGTGACCCCCGCGCTGACCGAGTGGTACGCCTCGGGCGACACCGAGGAGCTCGAATACGTCGCACTCACCGAGGCGGCCCGCGCCTCGCTGCGGCTGCTGGCCGCCGAGCGCGCCGACGGCGTGGAGGGCGCGGCCCGGCGCGTGGTGATCGCCGCCGAGGTGCCCGACGGGTCGGTCATCACCGCCCCCGGCATCGAGGAGCGG
The DNA here is from genome assembly GCF_900108335.1 of Nonomuraea solani. GTDB lineage: Bacteria > Actinomycetota > Actinomycetes > Streptosporangiales > Streptosporangiaceae > Nonomuraea > Nonomuraea solani. The sequence continues at coordinate 839,578 of NZ_FNVT01000003.1, read as the reverse complement.
GCGACGGTACGCCTCGTCGAGGCGATCGCGCTGACCAAGGTGGCCGCGGTGCACATCGACGACCCCGGGGCGATCCCCGACATCGAGGCCGCCATCGACGCGCTGCCCGCCTCCGACCAGGGCGACGACGACGCGCGGTTCGCCGTGGACGGCGCGGAGGCCCACGAGCTCATGTGGTATGCGACCCAGGAGATCCCCGATCTGCTGAGCTCATAACGCTGACGTTACATCGATCACAGTTCCTTGACCGCGCAGAGCCCGATCTCGCTAAGGTCCCGACGCAGCAACATTCTTTGACTGAAGGAGTCGGTTCACGTGAAGCGTCGAGTGGTAGCGGTCGTCATAGGTGCGGCGACGCTCCTCGCAGGCTCTCCCGCGAACGCCCAGGCAACGCTGAAGCCGTACGACCACAAGGACCCCTACAAGTCGGGCTGCGGGAACTCCGCCCGTACGGTCCGGTCCGCGACGATCAACAGCAAGGCCAACGGCCAGGTCGGGACGATCGCGCTGAAGTGGTCCGGCAAGTGCAGGACGAACTGGATCGAGGTCAAGACGGCCACGTCCGCGCGCGGCACCATCAGTGTGTACGCCGCGGACGGCCGCTACGACAGGTTCAGCTTCAAGCCCGGTAACAAGGGCCGCCACTGGGGCAACATGATCTGGGCGAACAACATGTGCGCCTGGGGCGGTGTCTCGGTGCAGTGGAACGGCGGCAAGGGCGGCCAGAACGGCTCCGGCACCACCGGCAAGGCCTGCAAGTAGCCTGCGCTGAAGGGGTCGTGGCCGGGTGGCCGCGGCCCCATAATGCGGAGCGGAATGTCGGGCCGGCCGATTAGGCTGGGAGCGACATGACAAAGCACATCATCTGGGATTGGAACGGCACTCTCTTCCACGACATCGACGCCGTGGTCGGAGCCACCAACGAAGTCTTCAGGCCATACGCGCTGCCCGAGCTGACCCCCGACGGATTCCGCGCCGTCTACACCCGCCCCATCTGGGTCGCCTATGAGCGCATGCTCGGCCGCCCGCTGAACGAGGGCGAGTGGGAGCTGCTCGACGTCGGGTTCCACGAGCACTACTACCGGCTGAGCGACGTGTGCGGGCTCGCCGCCGACGCCCTGCTCGCGCTCACGAGCTGGACGGGCACCCAGTCGCTCTGCTCGATGGCGCCGCACGACCACCTGGTGCCCAAGGTCGACTCGTTCGGCATCACGACGCACTTCACCAGGATCGACGGGCTGCTCGGCATGACGGGCGGCGAGAAGGCCGTACACATGACCGCGCACATCGAGGCCATGGGCGTCGACGCCGGAGAGGTCCTGGTGATCGGCGACAGCGTGGACGACGGGCTCGCGGCCCGGCACGTGGGGGCCAGGGCGGTGCTCTACACCGGCGGGATGACCACGCGGGCCGAACTGGCGGGCACCGGGCTGCCGGTGGTCGACACATTGGCCGAGGCGCTCGACTACGCCTGAACCCGCCTGGTTGGGCGGTTTGGGCCTTACTCTTGCAGGAACCCCCCTCAGGAGGCAGCCATCAACCGCCTTGTGCTGTGGAACGTCGATCTGACGCTCGTCGACGTCGCCATCGTGACCCGAGACGCCTACGCCGAGGCGTTCCGCATCGTGACCGGGCGGCCGCTGGTCAAGCTCGTGCCTCCCTTGGGCCGCCCGGACTCCGAGATCGTCTTCGAGACGCTGGCCGTCAACGGCATCGTGTCCGAGGACGATCACCTGCCCCGATTCCTGTCGGCGCTCGCCCTGGCCTTCGCGGACCGGCGGGGGCGGCTGGCCAAGGAGGGGCGGATGATGGCCGGGGCCAAGGACGCGCTGAAGTCGGTGTCCCGGCTCGACGGTGTGGTGCAGACGGTGCTGACGGGCACCATCAAGAGCAACGCGGTGCACAAGCTGAAGGCGTTCGGGCTCGACAAGCACGTGGACTTCGAGCTGGGCGGCTATGGCGAGGAGGTCTATCCCAAGGCGACGCTGCTGCAGGTGGCGCAGTCGCGGGCCAAACAGCGGCTCGGGACGCCGTTCACGGTGGCCAACACGGTGGTGATCGGTGACTCGACGCGGGACGTCCAGGCCGCCAAGATCGGCGGGGCGGCGATGATCGGGATCGCCTCGGGGCGCTCGACGGCGGCCGAACTCCGCGAGGCGGGTGCCGACCTCGTGCTCCCTGACCTGTCCAACGCCTCTGAGGTGGTTGCGGCGGTCGCCGGCCTGACCACCCCAATGGACCGCAAGGCCGGCTGAGGCCCCTCGCCGGGCCGAACCCCGTTTCCCACCGCACTTCGGCTGAGGTCCTTCTGGGGGAGAGGGGCGGGCTTGAGCTCCACGGGGGCTGAGGTCCCTTTGGCGAGGGCGGTGGTCGTGGGTGTGACGTCCCCGACGGGCCGTCACGTCAGCCGCCTTCAGCGAAGGGACCTGTGCCGGAGTATGGCGGTCAGGTCCTTCGGGGGCGGGTGGGAGTGGCGGTCGGGGGTGTGACGTCCCTGATGGGCCGCCTCGGTCAGCCCCCTTCCGGTGAAGGGACCTGTGGGGGGTTAGTTGGGTTGGGGGAGGGACTGGAGGAAGCGGGCGGCGATGGGGGCGGCGACGGCTGAGCCGGCGCCGCCGCCTTCGACGATCACCGCGAACGCCACGTCCCCCCGATACCCGATGAACCAAGAATGCGCGGGCGGTTCCGTGCCCGAGCCGTACTCGGCCGTTCCGGTTTTGCCCGCCGTGCCGGAGGGGAAGCGGACCCCATGGGCGGTGCCGTCGGTGACGACGGCGGGCATGAGGGTGCGCAGCGCCTTGACCACGCCCTCCTCCAGCGGACGTGGATTGTCCGGTTGCGCGTCCGGGATCGCTTCCCCGGTGACGAGCCTGGGCGGGATCCAGGCGCCCGAGGCGATGGCGGCGGCGACCGAGGCCATGTTGAGCGGGCTCGCCAGCACCCGGCCCTGGCCGATCGAGGCGGAGGCCAGGTCGGTGTCGTCCTTGGGGTCGGGGAACTCGGCCCGTACGGCGGGTACCCCCGGCGTGATGGCGGTGCCGAAGCCGAAGCTCTTGGCGACCTCCCCCAGCCGGCCGCCGTTCAGTTCGGCCACGCTCATCTCCCCGAACGTGGTGTTGCACGAGTGCGCGAACGCGTCGCGGAACGACAGCGTGCCGAAGTCCTCGAAGCCGGCATTGTGGAACGGGAAGCCGCCGATGTTCTTCTCGGCCGGGCACGTGACCTGCCGATCCGGCCGTACGCCGTCCGCGACCAGCGCCGAGGCCGTGACGACCTTGAACGTCGAACCGGGCGGATACTTGCCGAGCAGCGCCCGGTTGAACCCGCCAGGCGCGTTGACGACGGCCAGGATCTCCCCGGTGGAGGCCCGCAGCGCCACCAGGGACGCCGGTTTGTCCACGCCCTTGAGCGCCCGGGCCCCCGCCTGGTGCACCTTCAGGTCGATCGTGGTCTGGATCGGCCGGTTCCCGCCCGGCTCCGCGACGGTTTCGACGACCCGGTCGCCCTCGTAGAGGTCGATCCGGGAGCGGCCGGGGGCCTTGAACCGGTCGGGGAAGGTCTGCCGCATGCCCTCGACCAGTTGCTGCACCGATCCGGGCGCCTCAGGCGTGTTGACCTGGGTGCCGTCGGCGGCCACGACCTTCACGGGGTCCGCCGTCCGGGCGACCACCCGCAGTGAGCGGCCCGCCTTGAGCAGGGGGTGCAGGGTGGTGGTCGTCCAGGCCACCTTCCAGGTACGGTCGCGTTCGACCAGCCGGAGCCGGCCGCCGTAGTCGAAGTCGCGCTGTCCCCGCAGCTTGGCGGAGAAGCCGATGTACCCTTCGGCGTCCGGCCCCGTGTCCGCGAACACCCCCGACGGGCTGGGCCGGTCGAAGGTGGCCTCGGCGACCTTGAGGTCGGCCAGGAAGCGCCGGTGCCGGCTCTCGAAGTCGGCGGGCGGGTCCGCGACCAGCGCCCGCATGCCCGCGTAGTCCTGCTCCGACCAGGCCAGGAGATACCGGTCGGCCGTCTCCTCCGCCGAGCCCTCCGTGCGCAGCGCCCAGATGACGCCGCCCGCCGCGACGACCGGGACCAGCAGCCCCGCCAGGATCCAGGGCCATCGTGTACGGCGACGGCGCGGCGGCCGTTCCGGCTGGAGAGAGGCGTAGGTTGTCCCCGTTTGTGGTGCCATGACGCAGAGGACACCAGAGGCGGCCTACAAGTGTCCAATACTGATATGGCAGCCGTCGGGATATAAATCTGGATATATTGGCTGGTCATGGACCTAGTCCGACATCTCCGCTACTTCGCCGTGGTGGCCGAGGAACTCCACTTCGGCAACGCGGCGATCCGGCTCGGCATGGCCCAGCCGCCCCTCAGCCAGCGCATCAAACGCCTGGAGGAGGAGCTCGGCGTCAAGCTGTTCGACCGCTCCGCCCGCCAGGTGAGGCTCACCGAGGCCGGCCGCCTCCTCCTGGGCGAGGCCCGCGAGATCGTTGCCAGGGTGGACCGGCTGCACGAGCTGGCCAGGCAGGGCGAGGGCACCGTGCTCAAGGTCGGCGTGCCGCCCGACCTGGCCGCCACCGTGCTCGCCGCCCTGGTCGCGGCCTTTCGCGAGAGCCACCCCGAGGTACGCCTCGCGCCCGCCGAGATCTGGACCGCCGACCAGGTGACCGCCCTGGCCGAGGGCACGATCGACGTGGGCCTGGTACGCCATCCGGTCACCGCCCCCGGCCTGCGCTACGGCCGGATCCTGGTGCAGCCGCAGGGCGTGCTGCTGGCCGAGGGGGACCCGCTCGCCGGCGTCGGCGAGGTGCACCTGGCCGACCTGGCCGGACGGGAGCTGCTCATGCCGCCCAAGGAGGGCGAGCCGGGCTGGCACGCGGAGACGCTGTCGGAGTGCCGGGGCCACGGCTTCGTCCCCGTACAGGTGCATCAGGGCGCGGGGCTGGGGCTGGTGCTGGCGGGGGCGGCGGTGGCGTTCGGGCCCAGGGCGGAGGTGCCGGGGCTGGCCTGGCGGCCGCTGCTAGGCTCGCCGATCACGAGCCGGGTCTCCACCGCCTGGCGCGTGGCGACGGCGCCTGTCGATGACTTCGCGGACGTGGCCGTACGGACGTTGAAGGAGAGCGCCGGGATGACGGACGAGGGCGCCGTGCCCGTGCGGCGGATCAGCCGCAGGCCGGGGATGCTGGCATGAACGCACCCGACTTCGAGCACCTGTTCCGGCTGGCCGGCGTCACCGGCCGGATCTACGCCGCCGACCTCGACACCGGGCATGACGTGGGCCTGGGCGCCGACGACCCGGTCCCCACGGCGTCGATCTTCAAGGTACCGCTGCTGGTGGCGTTCTGCCGGCAGGCCGACGCCGGGCTGCTCGATCCCACCGAACGGGTCACCGTCACGGCCGATGATCGCGTGCCGGGGCCGACGGGCATCTCGATGATGCTCGACGACGTGACGATCTCGCTGCGCGACCTGGCGTACCTGATGATGGCGGTGAGCGACAACAGCTCGGCCGACAAGCTGCTGGCGCGGGTGGGGTTCGACGCGGTCGACGCGATGCTGAAGTCGTTCGGGCTGGCGGAGACGCGCGTCACGCAGAGCGCGCGCGAGATGCACGAGAGCATGCGCGCCGACACCGGGCACGGGTGGCCTTATGTGGATCCGGCGGACATAGCCCGGCTGACCGCGCTGGACCCGGCGATCGCCAACCGCAGCACCCCGCGCGAGACGGCCAGGCTGTTCGGGCTGATCTGGCGCGACGAGGCGGCCTCCAGCGAGTCGTGCGCCTGGATGCGGGCCGTGCTCAACGCCCAGGTGTGGCCGCACCGGCTGGCCTCCGGTTTCCCGTACGACGACGTGGCCGTCAGCGGCAAGACCGGCACGATCCCCACGCTCCGCTGCGAGGCGGGCGTCGTCGAATACCCTGACGGTGCCCGGTACGCCGTGTCCGTCTTCACCCACTCCTTCGGCACCGCCCTCAACCAGCCGCGCGCCGACGCGGTGATCGGTACGGCCGCGCGTATGGCGGTGGACCACCTACGGAGATAGCAAGTTATGGGGAAAGCCGGGTATGACTTTCCGCCAGACGGGCGACAGGATGGGACATATGGTTGCTGAGGGCGAGCTTCTCTGGGAGCCGGGCGAAGACGTCGTGGAGTCGGCCAGGCTGACCCACTACCTGCGGTGGCTGGGCCGATCCGGAGACTACGAGGACGCGTGGCGGTGGTCCGTCGACCGGCCCGCCAAGTTCTGGACCTCGATCTGGGACTACTTCGAGGTGATCGGCGACCGGGGCGACGGGCCCGTGCTCTCCGGGACGATGCCCGGGGCCACCTGGTTCGCCGGCGGCTCGCTCAACTACGCCGAGAACGCGCTGCGCCGTACCGAGGGCACCGCCCTGGTGTTCGTCTCCGAGGACGGCGGCCGGCAGGAGCTGAGCTGTGCCGAGCTGCGCGAGGAGGTCGCCCGCGTCCGCGCCGGGCTGGCCCGCCTCGGCGTGGGGCGCGGCGACCGGGTGGCCGCCTACCTGCCGAACATCCCGCAGGCCGTGATCGCGTGCCTGGCCACCGCGTCGCTGGGCGCGATCTGGTCGGCCGGCTCGCCCGACTTCGGGGTGCCGAGCATCGTCGACCGGTTCAAGCAGATCGAGCCCAAGGTGCTCATCGCCGTCGACGGCTACCACTACAACGGCAAGAGCTACGACCGCTCGGCCGCGGTCAACGAGATCGCCGCCGAGCTGCCGTCGTTGCGGGCGACCGTGTGGATCCCGTACCTGGCGGCGGCCGAGGAGGGCCGGGCGCCGCAGCTCGCCGAGCCGGCGCCCGCGCACACCGAGCAGTTGCCGCACGGTGAGGTGATCGGCTGGGAGGGGCTGCGGGCCGAGGAGGGGCCGCTGGAGTTCGAGCGCGTGCCCTTCGACCATCCGCTGTGGATCCTCTACTCCAGCGGCACGACCGGGCTGCCCAAGCCGATCGTGCACGGGCACGGCGGCGTGGTGCTCGAACACCTGAAGTCGCTCGCCTTCCACCAGGACCTGGGCGAGGGCGAGGTGTTCTTCTGGTACACCACCACGGGCTGGATGATGTGGAACTACCTCATCGGCGCCCTCCTGGTCGGGGCCACGCCCGTCCTGTACGACGGCTCGGCCACCTACCCCTCGCCCGCCGCGCTGTGGCGGATCGCCGCCTCGGAGGAGGTGACCTACTTCGGGGTCGGGGCTCCTTACCTCATGGCCTCGCAGAAGGCCGGTCTCCGTCCCGAGGGTCTCGACCGGCTGCGCGGGGTCGGCTCGACCGGCTCGCCGCTGCCGCCCGAAGGGTTCGCCTGGGTGGCGGCCGAGCTGCCCGGGATCCCGCTCGGGTCCTTCTCCGGCGGCACCGACGTGTGCACCGGGTTCGTCGGGGCCACCATGCTCCATCCGATCAGGGCCGGGATCATTCCGTGCCGGTCGCTGGGGGCGAACGTGGAGTCGTACGATCCCGACGGGCGGCCGGTCGTCGGCGAGGTGGGTGAGCTGGTGCTGACCCAGCCGATGCCGTCGATGCCGGTGATGTTCTGGAACGACCCCGGCGGCGAGCGCTACGCCGAGAGCTACTTCGACGTCTATCCCGGCGTCTGGCGGCACGGCGACTGGATCAAGATCAACGAAGACGGTGGCTGCGTCATCTACGGCCGCTCCGACTCGACGCTCAACCGGGGCGGCGTCCGGATGGGCACCAGCGAGTTCTACCGGGTCGTGGAGCGCTTCGAGGAGATCGCCGACAGCCTCGTGATCGACACCGGGCAGCTCGGCCAGGAGGGCCGCCTGCTGCTGTACGTCACGCTCACCGAGGGCGCCGACCTGGCCGAGCCGCTGGAGCGCGCGATCTGTGACGCCCTGCGCAAAGAGTTGTCCCCGAGGCACGTGCCCAACGAGATCCGCGTCGTCCCCGGCATCCCCCGGACACTGTCCGGCAAGAAGCTGGAGGTCCCGGTGCGCAAGATCCTGCTCGGCACCCCCGTCGAGCAGGCCGCCAACCCCGACGCCATGGCCAACCCGGAGGTCCTGCGCCACTTCACGCCCTGACGGCGGCTCACATCGTCAGCACGATCTTGCCGCGCGTGTCGCCGGCCTCGGCGCGGAGGTGGATCGTGGCCAGTTCGGACACCGGGTGCGTCTCGGCGACCTCGACGGTCAGCTCGCCCTTGTCGATCAGCGCGGCGATCAGGGCGAGCTGTTCGGGGTCGTTGCGGGTGATGAAGTGGGTTCCGCCCTCGATCGGCGTGGCGACGGTGACCACCGTGCGCGCGAGCCCGGCCAGGGCGGCGGCGTCCTCTTCGGTGACCGCGGCCAGGTTGAGCAGCACGTCCATGTCACCGGGCAGCGGGCCGGCCGTGTAGTCGACCACCTCGTCCGCGCCCAGCCCGGCCACGGCCGCCGCGCTGCGCGGGCTCGCCGTGGCCGTCACGATGGCGCCGGCGTGTTTGGCGAGCTGTACGGCGAACAGGCCGATGCCGCCGCCCGCGCCGTTGATGAGCACCCGCTGCCCGGGGGTGATGCGGGCGTGCTCGAAGACCGCCTGCCAGGCGGTGAGCCCGGCCACCGGGATGGCGGCGGCGTGGGCCAGGGGGATGCTCTCCGGCGCCCGGGCCAGCAGGCTCGCCGGGGCCGCCACGTAGTCGGCCGCGGCGCCCTCCACCTGGCCGAACACGCGGTCGCCCACATTGAGGCCGGTGTCGCCCGCGTCGGCCACCGTGCCCGCGACGTCCCAGCCGAGCGTGTACGGCAGGCTCACGCCGAGCAGTTCGTGCAGGTATCCCCGGCGCAGGCCGATCTCCGCCGGGTTGAAGGACATGGCCGCCACCTCGATCAGGGCCGCTCCTGGGCCGGGGGCGGGAACGGGGACGTGTTCGTGCCGGATCACCGAGGTGTCGCCGTACTCGTGGATCCTGGCCGCTCTCATGGTTCGCATGGGGAAACCCTAGAAGAGCCAGAGAAGACGGCCAATGCGTGAGAACCGCGTCTTTCATACGTGCCCGTCTCGTGGCCTAGACTGTCGGCGTGGATGTGCTCAGTGACGTGATCGCGCTCATGCGCACCGGCCGCCCCCGCTCCGCCCGCGTCGAGTGGCGCGCCCCCTGGGGGCAGCGGTTCCCCTCGGTGCCCGGTTCCGCCGGGTTTCAGGTCGTGCTGCGGGGCTCGGGCTGGCTCATCGCGCCGGACGGCGACCCGGTCCCCTTGTCGGCAGGTGACGTGCTGTTCTTCCCTCGAGGGCACGGCTACGCGATCGCGGACTCCCCGTCCACGCCGATCGAGGAGCCGCAGTGCGATCTGGACGGGCTCGACCTGTTCGACTCCGCCTCGATCGACGGGCCCGGCGCGGCCACGGTGCTGCTCTGCGGCGGCTACCGGATCGACGAGAGCCGCGTCCATCCGATCCTGCGCGACCTGCCCGACCTGATCCATCTGCCGGCCGAGCTGGGCCGGCACACCGAGCTGCGGGCCGCGGTCGAGCTGCTGGGCGCCGAGGTGCACCGGCCGCGCCTGGGCGCCGACACGGTCGTGTCGTCGCTGCTCGACCTGCTGCTGCTCTACATTCTGCGGGCCTGGTTCACCGCCGAGCCCGATCGCTGCCAGGTCGGCGGCTGGGCCGCGGCGCTGGCCGATCCGCAGATCAGCGCCGTGCTCGACGCCGTGCACCGCGATCCGGCGCGGCCGTGGACGGTGCGGGAGATGGGGGAGCGGGCGGGGTTGTCGAGGGCCGCGTTCGCCCGGCGGTTCACGACTCTGGTGGGGCAGCCGCCGCTGGCGTACCTGACCTGGTGGCGGCTGGCCACCGCGGCCCGGCTGCTGCGGGAGTCGGACGATGCGCTCAACGCGATCGCCGCCCGGGTCGGCTACACCTCGGAGTTCTCCTTCGCCAACGCCTTCAAGCGCGAACACGGCGTGGCGCCCGGCCGCTTCCGCCGCGAGGTCTGCCCTTTTCCCGCGAGCGAAGTGCTTAAAACGTAACAATTCCCGCACGAGATGAGCCCGTGACGACACTGTGAAAACAGGCCATTGACGCGCGGCCGTCGGCTGATCTACCGTCCTCCCACCGCTTAAAACGATTTTGCCGGGAGTGCGGCACATGGATCAGACTCCCGTATTGTCCCTCTCACAGGTCAGCAAGGCGTTCGGCGCCGTACGGGCCGTACGCGAGGTCTCTCTGGACCTTCATCCCGGCGAGGTGCACGCGCTCGCCGGGGAGAACGGCGCGGGCAAATCCACGCTCGTGAAGATCCTCTCAGGCGTGCACCGGCCCGACTCCGGCAGCGTCCTGCTGGACGGCGAGCCGGTCGAGTTCGCCGGCCCCGCCGACGCCCAGCGGGCCGGGGTCGCGGTGATCTACCAGGAGCCGACCCTGTTCCCCGACCTGTCGGTCATGGAGAACATCTTCATGGGCCGCCAGCCCCGCTCCCGCTTCGGCATCGATCGGCGCGCCATGCGCGCGGGCGCCGCCGAGCTGTTCGAAAGGCTCGGCGTGCGGCTCGACCCCGGCCGGCCCGCCCGCGGCCTGTCGATCGCCGACCAGCAGCTCGTGGAGATCGCCAAGGCGCTGTCACGGCAGGCCCGGGTGCTCATCATGGACGAACCCACCGCCGCGCTGTCCGGCAAGGAGGTGGCCCGGCTGTTCGGCGTGGCCAAGGCGCTGCGGGAGCAGGGGTGCGCGCTGCTGTTCGTCTCGCACCGGCTGGAGGAGATGTTCGAGCTGTGCCGGCGGGTCACGACCCTGCGCGACGGCACGTTCGTGGCCACCGACCTGATCGACGACATCACCCCCGACGACCTCGTACGCCGCATGGTCGGCAGAGAGCTGGAGGCCCTGTTCCCCAAACAGGAGACCGACACCGGCGAGGTGGCGCTGCGGGTCAGCCGCCTCACCCGCGAAGGAGTCTTCACCGACGTGTCCTTCGAGGTGCGGCGCGGCGAGATCGTCGCGCTGGCAGGGCTGGTCGGGGCCGGGCGCAGCGAGGTGGCCAGGGCCGTGTTCGGCATCGACCGCTGGGACGCGGGCAGCGTCCAGGTGGACGGCAGGCGGCTGCGGCGGGCCAGCCCCACGGCGGCGATGGCGGCCGGGCTGGCCCTGGTCCCCGAGGACCGGCGGCAGCAGGGCCTGGTCATGGACCTGTCGATCGAGCGCAACATCGGGCTCGCCGGGCTGGCCGACGTCCGCAAGGGGCCGCTCATCTCCCGGCCGGCCGAGCGGGAGCGGGCCAAGGACTGGGCGGTGCGGCTGCGGCTCAAGTTCGCCAAGCTGACCGACCCGGTGAACGTGCTGTCCGGCGGCAACCAGCAGAAGGTCGTGCTGGCCAAGTGGCTGGCGCGCAGGCCGTCGGTGCTCATCGTGGACGAGCCGACCCGGGGGATCGACGTGGGGACCAAGGCCGAGGTGCACCGGCTGCTGTCGGAGCTGGCCGGGAACGGGGTGGCGGTGCTGATGATCTCCTCCGAGCTGCCCGAGGTGCTGGGCATGGCCGACCGGGTGCTGGTCATGCACGAAGGGCGGCTGGCCGCCGAGTTCGCCCGCGCGGACGCGACCGAGGAGAGCGTGATGGCCGCCGCCACCGGAAGGAGCACCGCGTGACCACGACGGCCGCCAGGCCCGAGGAGGGGGTGCGGCGCAACGGCGGGCGGCGGCTCGTGGACCGCGTCGCCCGCGTGCGCGAGCTGGGCATCGTGGTCGCGCTCGGCGTGCTGTTCGGCGTCACGGGCGCGGTCAACCCGAGCTTCCTCACCTACGACAGCCTGCGCGACATCCTGCTGAACTCCGCCATCGTGGCCCTGCTCGCCGTCGGCCAGACCCTCGTCGTCATCACCAGGAACGTGGACCTGTCGGTCAGCTCCGTGGTGGGCCTGTCGGCGTTCGGGAGCGCGCTGATCCTGGCCGACTACCCGGGGGTGCCGATCCCGGTCGTGATCGCCGGCTGCGTGGCGCTGGGCGCGCTCTGCGGGGCGATCAACGGCCTGCTCGTCGGCGCGGCCAAGGTGCCCGCGCTGGTCGCCACCCTGGGCACCCTGTACGCCTTCCGCGGCATCGACTACGCCTGGGCCGGCGGCCGCCAGGTGAACGCGGCCGACATGCCCGACGACTTCCTGGCCCTGGGCGCCCGCTCCGTGCTCGGCGTGCCGCTGCTCGCGCTCGTCGCCCTGGCCGTCCTGCTGGTCGTCGGCTGGATGCTGCGCAACCTGCGCTCGGGCCGCGAGCTGTACGCCATCGGCTCCAACCCCGAGGCCGCGGTCCTGGCCGGGATCGGCGTCCGGCGCCGGATCGTGGCCGCGTTCGTCGCCAGCGGGGCGCTGGCCGGGCTGGCCGGCGTCATGTGGGCGGCCAGGTTCGGCACCGTGGACGCGACCGTGGCGACGGGCAAGGAGCTCGACGTGATCGCGGCCGTCGTGGTGGGCGGCGTGGCCATCTTCGGCGGCAGCGGCACCGTCTACGGGGCCGCGCTCGGGGCGCTGCTGCTCACCGGGATCACCAGCGCGCTGGCCGTGCTCCGGGTGGACGCGCTCGCGCAGACGGCGATCAACGGCGCGCTGCTGATCGCCGCCATCGTTCTCGACCGGGTGCTCGCGCTGCGGGTGGCCGCCGCGCTGCGCCGCAGGAGGTTCCACGATGCGCATTGACCTGGTCCGCCGGTGGGAGGGACTGATCCTGGTCCTGCTCGCCGCCGTTGTCATGTGGGCCTCGCTCGGCGTGGACGGCTTCGCCAACGGCTCCAACGTCTCGTTCCTGCTGCTCGACACCACCGAGATCGCCCTGATGGCGCTGACCATGACGCTGGTCATCGTGGCCGCCGAGATCGACCTGTCGGTGGCCTCCACGCTGGGCCTGTCCTGCGCGGTGCTCGGCTGGCTGTGGAACGCCGGGCTCTCCATCGAGCTGATCATGCCGATCTGCCTGCTGGTCGGGGCGGCCTGCGGCGCGTTCAACGGCCTGCTCGTGACCCGGCTAGGCCTGCCCTCGCTGGCGGTCACGATCGGCACGTACGCGCTGTTCCGCGGCCTGGCGTACGTGATGCTCGGAGACCAGGCGGTGGCCGACCTGCCGCCCGCCTACACGAGCCTGGCCACCGCCTCGATCGGCCCGGTTCCGCTGGCCACCGTGCTGGTCGCGGTGCTGGCGGCGATCGCGGCCGTGGTGCTGCACGCCACCGGGCTCGGCCGCTCGATCTTCGCGCTCGGCTCGAACGAGGAGGCCGCCTACTTCGCCGGCGTGCGGGTCAAGCGGATCAAGTTCTGGCTGTTCGTGGCCTCCGGCGTGATGGCCGCGCTGGCCTCCCTCGTCTACACCTTCCGCTACGCCAGCGCCCGCGCCGACAACGGCACCGGGCTGGAGCTGGCCGTGGTGGCCGCCGTGCTGCTCGGCGGGGTGTCGATCTTCGGCGGGCGCGGCACGCTGCCCGGGGTCCTGATGGCGGTGCTGCTGCTCGGCGTCGTACGCAACGCGCTGATCCTGGCCGACGTGGCCAACGAGGTCCTGAACTTCGTGACGGGCCTGCTGCTCGTCGCATCCGTGCTGGCGCCGAATCTCGGGGCGGTCTGGCGGCGGCGCACATCACCCCAATTGGAAGGGAAGTCCGCATAATGAGTACGCGTATCCCTTGGCGGCGAACGGCGCTCCTGGCCGGGCTCGCCCTGCTCACAGCGGCCTGCGGCGGCACCACGAAGAGCGACGTCGCCCAGCAGTCGTCCGCCCCGGCCACCGCCGCCGCGTCGTCGGCCGCGGCCAACCCGAACGCCCCGCTCAAGCAGGGACTCAAGATCGCGTTCCTGCCGAAGGCGGTCAACAACCCGTACTTCACGATCGCCGACGGCGGTGGCATCGCGGCCGCCAAGGAGTTCGGCGGCGAGGGCAAGGAGGTCGGGCCGTCCGACGCGAGCGCGTCCTCGCAGGTGTCCTACATCAACACGCTGACGCAGCAGAAGCAGGACGCCATCGTCATCTCCGCCAACGACCCCAACGCCGTGGTGCCCGCGCTCAAGCAGGCGATGGCCGCCGGGATCAAGGTCGTCAGCTACGACTCCGACACCGCCGCCGACGGCCGCCACATCTTCGTCAACCAGGCCAGCGCCGAGGACCTGGGCCGGACGGAGGTGCAGCTCCTGGCCGAGCAGATCGGCAACAAGGGCAAGATCGCGGTCCTGTCCGCCACGCCGAACGCGACCAACCAGAACACCTGGATCGACTTCATGAAGGACGAGCTCAAGAAGCCCGAGTACAAGGACATCGAGCTGGTCAAGGTCGCCTACGGCAACGACGACGACCAGAAGTCGTTCACGGAGACCCAGGGCCTTCTCCGCTCATATCCCGATTTGGCGGGCATCATCTCGCCCACCACCGTCGGCATCGCCGCCGCGGCCCGCTACCTGTCCGACTCGCCGTCCAAGGGCAAGGTCAAGCTGACCGGGCTCGGCACCCCCAACCAGCTCCGCAAGTTCGTCAAGGACGGCACCATCGAGGCGTTCGAACTGTGGAACCCGGCCGACCTCGGCTACCTGGCCTCGTACGCGGCCGCCGCGCTGGCCTCCGGGCAGATCACCGGGGCCGAGGGGGAGAAGTTCAAGGCCGGCAAGCTCGGCGACTACACCGTCGGGGCCAAGGGCGAGGTGCTGCTCGGCAAGCCGACCGTCTTCAACAAGGAGAACATCGACGACTTCGACTTCTGACGGCTTTCCGATGGGCCTGGTCACGCCCTGCCACGGGGCACGACCAGGCCCGTCTCGTACGCCGTGACGACGGCCTGGGTCCTGTCCCGCAGGCCGAGCTTGTTGAGCATCCGGCTCACGTGGGTCTTGACCGTCTCCTCCGTGACCACCAGCCGGGCCGCGATCTCGGGGTTGGACAGGCCCTCGGCGACGAGCCGCAGCACCTGGGTCTCGCGCGGGGTGAGCGCGGAGAGCGCCACCTCGGGACCTCGGGGGCCGAGGCGGGCGAACTCGCCGATGAGGCGGCGGGTGACGGCCGGGGCCAGCAGCGCCTCCCCGGCGGCGATCACGCGTACCGCGTCGAAGAGGCGCTCGGCGGTGACGTCCTTGAGCAGGAAGCCGCTGGCGCCGGCGCGCAGGGCGTCGTAGACGTACTCGTCGAGGTCGAACGTGGTCAGGATCAGCACCCGCGGCCCCTCGGGGCCGGCCAGGAGCCGGGTGGCCTCGATGCCGTTCATGCCCGGCATGCGCACGTCCATGAGCACGACGTCGGGGGACAACTCGCGGCACAGCCGCACTGCCTCGGCTCCGTCGGCGGCGGCGCCGGCCACCTCGAAGTCCGGCTGCGTGTCGAGCAGCTCGGCGAACCCCGTCCGCACGACCAGGTGGTCGTCGGCGATGAGCACCCTGATCGTGCTCATTCAGGGTCCTGCTCGCTCAGCGGCAGGCGGGCCTCCACCAGGAACCCGCCGCCGGGCGCGGACCCCGTCCGCAGCTCCCCGCCGACCGCCGCGGCCCGCTCTCGCATCCCGGTCAGCCCGAGCCCAGAGGATTCCGTGTCGTCAGAGGGCTCGGACGGGCCGGGGCCGTTGTCGCGGACGGTCAGGAGCAGAATGTCGCCGGTGTAGTCGAGCTCCACGTCCACCGCCGCCCCGGGCGCGTGCCGCCGGGTGTTGGTGAGCGCCTCCTGAACGATCCGGTATGCCGCCAGCGCCACCCCAGGATCCAGCTCCACCGGCGCACCGCGCAGGATCAGCCGCGTGCCGCTGCCCGACGCCTCACGCGACTCGTCCAGCAGCTCGTTGAGCTCGTCGAGGCTCAGCCCGGGCTGCGGCCGCCAGTCCGGCTGCTCCTCGGTGTCCTCGCGCAGCACGCCCAGCAGCCGCCGCATCTCGGTCAGCGCCGCCCTGGCGGTGTCACCGATCGCCGATAGCCGCTCGGCCCCCGCCTCCGGCATGCCGGGCACGGCCAGCCGGGCCGCCTCCGCCTGCACGGCGACCATTGAGATGTGATGGGCGACGACGTCGTGCAGCTCGCGGGCGATGCGGGCGCGCTCGCCCCGTGCCGTGTGCTCCAGCAGGCTGTCGGCGACCACCTGCCGGGCCGCCGTGCCGGCCATGGCCTCGCCGCGGGCGCGGCGGGCGATCCCGGCCAGCGCCGCCGCAGGGAGCAGGCAGGCCAGCAGCAGGGAGGACAGCCGTAAGGGACTGTCAGGCCCACCGGCCGTCGCGAACCCCATGGCCAGCAGCGGGAACGGCACGGTGACGAGCACGGCCGGCACCGGCGACCCGTGGCGGCCGTGCCGGTAGCCCGCGACGAGCTGCGCCACCAGCCCGGCGATGGTCACCATGTGGAAGGCCGTGATCGACAGCACGCTCATCCCGGAGACCAGGAGCGCGGTCGCGGCCGGCTGGTGCCAGAGCAGGGCGATCGGCAGCGTGGTGGCCAGCGCCAGCAGGGGCAGGATCATGACGAAACGCGAGGGGTCGACCTGAGGAACCGGGCTGTTAAGAGGCCCGTTCACGGGGGCGGGCTCCGTGTCGCCGAGCAGGATGGGGGCCCCGGCCTGGGCGAGCGCCTCGGCCACCCCCAGCAGCGCCAGCACGACGCCGATCGCGATCAGCACCCATGGCGTCGCACCCGTCTTCAGGCCCAGCCGACCGTACACTCGCTCCACGACGACCATTGTTCCCGCCCCGCACCAGTGCGGCGTCCCTCACACGAGTGACGGCGAGGATCACTCCCTGGCGTGACGACCGCTCCGGGGGCCGCCGCCTAGTGTCCCTCGTCATGGAAGCGACCATCGAAGTCAGCGGTCTGCGCAAACGCTTCGGCCGGACGACGGCGCTGGACGGGATGACGTTCACCGTGCGGCCCGGCCAGGTGACCGGCTTCGTCGGGCCGAACGGCGCCGGCAAGTCCACCACGATGCGCGTGGTGCTCGGCCTGGACGCCCCCGACGAGGGGCACGCGCTGGTGGGCGGGAGGGCGTACCGGAGTCTGCGGCGCCCGCTGAGCCACGTCGGCGCGCTGCTCGACGCCGGCGCGCTGCAGCCGAGCCGCACCGGCCGCGACCACCTGCTGTGGCTGGCCCACTCCCAGGGCCTGGGAGCCCGGCGGGTGGACGAGGTGATCGAGCAGGCCGGGCTGACCACGGCGGCGCGGCGGCGGGCCGGCGGCTACTCGCTCGGCATGCGGCAGCGGCTCGGGATCGCGGCGGCGCTGCTCGGCGACCCGCCCATCCTCATGCTGGACGAGCCCGTCAACGGGCTCGACCCGGAGGGTGTCGTGTGGATCCGCGGGCTCCTGCGGGCGCTGGCCGCCGAGGGCCGCGCCGTGCTGGTCTCCAGCCACCTGATGAGCGAGCTGCAGGACAGCGCCGATCATCTCGTGGTGGCGGGCCGCGGGCGGGTCGTGGCGGACATCGGGGTGGCCGAGCTGATCGCCAGGGCGTCCCGCGACCGGGTGACGCTGCGCACCGCCGCGCGGGCGCGGGCCATGGCGGCGCTCGCCGGCGCCGGCGCCACCGTGGCGGCGGGCGACCGGGAGGCCCTCGTCGTCTCCGGGCTGCCCGCCGAGCGGATCGTGCGCCTGCTCGGAGCGTACGACGTGCCGTTCTCCGAGGTGAGCGGATATCGGGCGACGCTGGAGGAGGCGTACCTGGATCTGACCAGGGACGCCGTCGAGTTCCGGGGTGCTGCGCGATGACCTCGGACTTCCGTCATCTGCTGCGCGCGGAGTGGACCAAGCTCAGGACGGTACGCGGCTGGATGGCCGGTCTGGCCGCGGCCGCGCTGCTCATCGTGGGGATCGGCGTGCTCTTCGCGACCGGTTCGCACTCCTCGTGCAGCAATGGGCCGGTCGAGGTGCCCTGCCTCGTGCCGCCGCTCGGCCCGGACGGCGAGGCGGTCCAGGACCGCTTCTATTTCGTGCACCAGCCGCTGGACGGCGACGGGACGATCACCGCCCGCGTGCGCTCCATGACCGGCCAGATCCGCCTGCCCGACGCCACCCCCGGCGTCCGGAACGTCGTCTCCGGCGTCGTGCCCTGGGCCAAGGCGGGCGTCATGATCAAGCGGAGCACCGAGCCGGGATCCGCGTACGCGGCGGTGATGGTCACCGGCGCCCACGGCGTACGGATGCAGCACGACTTCACCGAGGACGTCGCGGGCACCGCGGGCGGATCCCCGCGCTGGCTGCGGCTGACCCGCACCGGGGAGACGATCACCGGCGAGGAGTCCGCCGACGGCGAGCGGTGGATCAAGGTCGGCACGGCCCGCCTGCCCGGGCTCCCGGCCAGGGTGCGCGTCGGCCTGTTCGCGGCCTCCCCGGGAGACGTGCGGGTGACGCCGAACACCCTCGGCGGCTCCGCCGTGTCCTCCCGCTTCGCCGAGGTCACCGCGACCATGGACGAGGTCGGCGTGCGGGGCGCGGCGACCGGGGGCTCCTGGAGCCGCGACGACGTCGGCGCGGAGGTGGAGCCCGACGGGAGCGTGCACCACGGGGGCGGGCTCGTCAGGAACGGCGGCACCTTCGCCGTCACCGGCACCGGCGACATCGCCCCGAACACGACGGAGAGCACCATCGAGCGCTCGCTGGTCGGCTCCCTGATCGCGCTCATCGTGGTGATCGTGGTCGCGGCGCAGTTCGTGACCGCCGAATACCGGCGGGGGCTGATCCACACCACGCTGCTGGCCGCCCCGCGGCGCGGCCGGACGCTCGCGGCCAAGGCCGTGGTGGCGGGCGGCGCCACGTTCGTCTTCGGGCTGGCCGCCACCGCCGTCACGGTGCCGCTCGCGGGGCGGCTCCAGGGCGGTGGCGTGTTCACGCTGCCGGTGAGCGCGTGGACCGAGTGGCGCGTGATCGCCGGGGTCGCGGCGCTGCTGGCCGTGGCCGCCGTCTTCGCCCTCGCCCTGGGCACGCTCTTCCGGCGCGGCTCGACGGCCGTCATCGCGGCGATCGCCGGGCTCGTGGTCCCGTACGTGCTGGCGATCGCGTCCATCCTGCCCGACGAGGTCTCGCGGTGGCTGCTGCGGCTCACCCCGGCCGCCGGGTTCGCCATCCAGCAGAGCATCCCCGAGTACGAGCAGGTCACCGGCCACTACGCGCCGGCGTCCGGCTACTTCCCGCTGCCGCCGTGGGCCGGTTTCGCGGTGCTGTGCGCCTACGCCGGCCTGGCGCTCGGGGTGGCCGCGTACCGGATCGAGAGGAGGGACGCGTGAGGCGGGAAGCGCGCGCGGAGTGGACCAAGCTGCGCACCGTGCCCGGTCCCCGGTGGCTGGCGGCCGGGATCGTGGTGGTGACCGTGGCCGCGAGCGCCGTCGCGTGCGTGACCGCGGGCCCCGGCCGCGACGCGGCCCGGATCGGCCTCTTCGGCGTCCAGCTCGGCCAGGGGCTGGTCGCGCTGCTGGCCGTGACGGCGGTGTGCGGCGAGTACGGCACCGGGATGATCCGTACCAGCCTGGCCGCGATGCCGCGCCGGATCGTCACCCTGACGGCCAGGGCGGGCGTGCTGACCGGCCTGACGCTGGGCGCCGGCACCCTGGCCGTGCTCGGCTCACTGCTCGCGGGCCGGCTCCTGCTGCCGCACCTGCCGGCCGACGGCCCCACGCTGCGCGCCGCCGCCGGCTCCGTGCTCTACCTGGTGCTGATCGCCCTGCTCAGCCTGGGTGTCGCGACGGCCGTACGGGACTCGGCGGCGGCCACCGCGGCCGTGCTCGGCCTGCTCTACCTGTTCCCGGTCGCGATCCTCATGCTCAGGAACGAGGACCAGCAGCTCCTGCTGTGGCGGCTCTCGCCGGCGAACGCCGGGCTGGCCGTCCAGGCCACCACCGACGTGCTGCCCCTCGGTCCGTGGGCCGGGCTGGGCGTGACGGCCGCCTGGGCCGCCGCGGCGCTCCTGGGCGGCGGGCTGCTGGTGCGGCGGCGCGACGCCTGACCTGTATTTCGTCATTTAGGCGGATTTGCAGAATGGGGCTGGGTTTTGCTTGGCAAAACCTCTTTATGAGATGGAATTCACGGTGATCGGGGTAGGCGTGATTTATGAGAAGAAAGCTGCTGGGAATAGCCGTCGTCGCCATCGGATTTCCGTTCGTGTTCACGCCGCCCGCCGCCGCAGAGGGGGAGACCTTCGTCCTGCGGCCGGGCGATCGGGGGGAGGCGGTCGCGATGTTGCAGGAGCGGCTGCGCGCCGGCCACTACTACCACAGCCGGGCCAACGGGGTCTTCGACGAGCAGACCAAGTTCGCGGTGTGGGCGTTCCAGAAGGACCGGCGGCTCAGGCCGGAGAACACGGTCGGGCCCGAGATGTGGGCGGCGTTCGACCGGCGGGCGCGGCACCGGCCGCTGGTGCCGCGCGGCGCCTCGAACCGGGTCGAGATCAGCCTGCGCGACCAGCTCCTGACCGTCTACCGGCGCAACCGCCCGGCGCTGATCACGCACATCTCCTCCGGTGCCGAGGAGCACTACTGCGAGAACGGCCACTGCGGCAACGCGGTCACGCCGGTGGGGGACTTCCGTGTCAGCAGGCGGTCGCCCGGCTGGACGACCGGGCGGCTCGGCTCGATGTTCAACTCGCTCTACTTCACGGGCGGCATCGCCATGCACGGCTCCACGAGCGTGCCGCTGCGCCCGGCCTCGCACGGCTGCGTGCGGGTCCCGCTCACGACGTCCAAGCGCCTGTACGCGATGGTGAAGCCCGGCGAGCCCGTGTACGTCCGGGGCAAGATCGTCTGACCTACACCCCCTGCGGCAGCCGGAACAGCCGGCCGGGATCGTAGGTGGCCTTCACCTCGGCCAGGCGCGGCGCGTTGGTCCCGTAGTAAGCGCTCCGCCAATTCCCCAGATCCGGGTCAATATAATTCACGTAGCCATGATTCCCGAAATATTGGGACATGTCGTCGTGAATTCCGCGCAACCATCGCCGCGACGTCCCGTCCGCGTAATACTGCACGCTGTAAAGCGCCGCCCGATGCGCGAACGCCGTGGCCGTCGGCGCCACCCGCCCGATCGCCCCGCCCATGGCGTCCAGCAGCACCGAGTGCCGCCCGCCCCGCGCCACTCCAGCCACCAGCGCCCGCACGCCGTCCCGCGACAACCCCCGGTACGCCAGATGCGACTTGGCCGAGAACGCCGTCCGCGGGCTCCGCCGGCACTCGGCCACCGGCATCGACGAGCAGCCGCCCATGACCTTCATCGCCTCCAGATGGGACACCGTGCGCACAGACCGCGACGACGGCCGCCCGATCGTGGCGACCAGCGGGCCCAGCAGCCGCTCCAGCACGGCCTTGCCCCCGGAGTGGGTGCCGAGGATCCGCACGCCCAGCCCGTCCGCCGAGCGCGACAGCCGGAGCGACGACCACAGCTCGGGAGGCGCCGACGGCCCCCACGCCTGCCACTCCCGCACCGCCGCCCGCGCCTTGGCCCACGGCCAGTCCAGGAAGAACAGGGTGAGGTCGCGGGCCTCGTGCGTCCTGAACGTGAACGACACCGCCACGCCGAAGTTGCCGCCGCCACCGCCCCTGCAGGCCCAGAAGAGGCCGGCGTGGTGCCGGGCGTCGCAGGTGAGCAGCCGGCCGTCGGCGGTGACGACCCGTACCGACCGCAGGGAGTCGCACGTGAGACCGTGCTCCCTGGACACGACGCCGAGCCCGCCGCCCAGCGTGAGGCCCGCGATCCCGACCGTGGGGCAGGAACCCGCGGGAATGCTCACGCCGTGGCGGGAGAGCCGGTCGTAGACGTCGATCAGCTTGGCGCCCGCGCCGATGGTGGCCAGGCCGCCCGCGTACGAGATCGAGCTCATCCTGGACACGTCGATGACCAGCCCGGTGCCGGTGGACCAGCCCGCGTAGGAATGGCCGCCCGAGCGGGACGTGACCGGCACGCCGTTGACCCGCGCGAACGCCAGGCACGCAGAAACGTCCGCCGCGCTCGCGCAGTAGGCGACCGCCTCCGGCCTGACGCGGTCGTAGGCCGGGTTGTACAGGCGGCGCGCGGAGGTGTATCCGGCGTCGCCCGGCAACACGAGTGTGCCCGCCAGCCGTCTCCGCAGCCTGGCCCAGTCGGGCGGCGGCGCGAAGAGTGCCAGCGGGGCGAGCGCGGCGGCGTGCAGGAAGTCACGGCGGTCCAAAACGCCTCCCCGAAGATCGTGGACGACCATCGGTGAGACGTACGGGGGATCCGCCGGGTTGGTCACATCTCCATCACTTCGGAAACCACGCCGGGACTCTCATCTAAGGATCACCCGGCGGTGCCTCCGACCTTCGAGATCCGTGGCAGGCCGCCCGTGCGCGGGAGCTGCGGCGCGCCCTTCTCGCCCTTCTTCCCGCCTCTGTCCTTGACCAGCCGCAGCGGCGAGCCGGCGGGCTTCCCGCCGTGGCCGTCCCCGTTGGTCTGGGCCAGCCGCAGGGCCAGCGCCGGGCACATGTCGACCGCGCGCCGCGCGTCCTTGGCCATGAAGCCCGGGATCTTCCTGAACGAGGGGAACCCGTAGTCGTCGAGGTCCACGAACTCGGGCAGCAGGTGCGCGCAGAGCCCGTGTCCCACGCAGCGGGACCAGTCGACCTCCAGCCGGTACTCGGGCTCGGCCTCGCGCTCGGGCATCGGCAGCACGCCGCGCACCGGGCGGCCGCACGAGCCGTGCTCCAGGTGGGTCGCGATCTCGATCTCGAACGCCTCCAGCGCCGACAGCACGAACTTGGCCGTGCCGTCCGGGTGGAAGCAGGCGCCGCGGCGCTCGACGACGCGGACGGAGCGGCGTACCGCGTCCACCGAGCCCGCGCCCTCGACCAGGGCGTTGATGGCCCTGGCCATGTCCGGCAGGCCGAGCCGGCAGGGGCCGCACTGGCCCGCCGACTCGGCCGCCAGATAGGACGCGACCCTGGCGGCCTCGCCCAGCGGGCACGTGGTCTCGCCGAGCGGGACGATGATGCCGGCCCCCAGAGTGGCCCCGGCCAGCTTCATGCCCTCGCGGGAGATGACGGCCGTCTGGGCGGCCTCCGCGGACAGCCACGCGCCGTGGTACCCGCCGATGAGCACCCCTTCGCCGACATCCGCTTCGCACAGGGCGAGGACGTCGGCCAGCAGGGTGCCCGTCGGCGTCTCGATGACGGCGCCGTGGGCGGCGCCGCCGCTGACGGTGAGCAGGATCGTGCCCGGCTCCTTGCTGGTGCCCACCTGGGCGTACTTCTCCGGCCCGTACTCGGCCAGCAGCGCGAACTGCGCGTACGTCTCGGTGTTGGACAGCAGCGTGGGCAGCCCGTCGACACCGCTGGTCGCGGCGCGCTTCTTCCGGCCGGGCGGGATGCCCTCCTCGCCGTTGACGGCCTTGACGAGCGCGCCGCCCTCGCCGGAGATGAAGCGCTCCTTGATCCCGACCACCCGGATCGGGATCCGGCTCTCGGCGCCGCCGGAGATGTTGGCGGCCCGGCGCTCGGCGACGGCGGCGTTCACGGACGCCTCGGCGACCTCGCCACCGGCCGTGGCGAGGACCACCTCACGAGCGCCCAAAGCCTCGGCGGCCAGTACCGCGCCGTCGAGGACCAGATGGGGGTTACGGGTGAGCATCATGGCGTCCTTGGAGCTGGCCGGCTCACCTTCGGCCCCGTTGATGAGGACGACGCAGTCGCCGCCCTTCGCCGCGTCGGCCACGGCCTTCAGCTTGCGGGCGAACGGGAAGGCCGCGCCGCCGCGGCCCCGCATGTCCACCTCGTTCGCGTACGAGATCAGCTCGCCCAGGTCCCGCGGCTCCAGAACGCCGTGGAGGGTGCGGTGGGCGGGCAGGTCGAGGCGGCGGCAATGGTCCAGCCCGGCGGTCAGCCGGGCCGGACCCATGCGCAGCACTCGAGGAACTCGAGCCGGAATCACGATCGCTCCTGGAGAACTGCGAGCAGGCTCATCCGGCCTCCCGATATCTGCGCCGAGCCTCCGCGAGGCTCACGGGTGCGTTGCCTTGCGCCGCGGTCACCCCGGCGGGAACCGGAGTCTTCTGCGGCCGTTCCACGGGTACTTCCGCGGTGGCGGCGGCGGTCACCGCGGGTCCTGCGACCTTCTCGGAGATGACGGGCGGCCGGCGGAGCGAGGCCAGCACACGGACGATCAGCGCGGAGCCGACCGCCGCCATGCTGGCCACGTACGACCAGGCCACCCATCCGGCCGGCGGACGGCCGGCCGTCAGTCCATGCATGATCCCGATGGGCCAGGCCAGGTACGCGGCGGAGTGCATGACCCGCCAGACCCATGGCCTGGTCCGTACGGCGAACCGTCCCCGGAGCATCCCCGTCACCACGGCCACGATCATCAGATCGAAGGCCAGCGTGCCGAGTCCCACGTAGAGCCCGGCGATCGGCACGACCGCCGCCCCGGGCTGGATGTGCCCCAGGCTGATCATCAGCGAGATGTGGGTGATCAGGTACGCCATCCCGATGAGCGCGGTGGCCCGGTGAGCGAGCTGGGCCCTGACCCGGTTGGCCGGTGACAGGAAGACGCGTTCGGTGGTGATGAGGCCGAGCGCGACGGTCGCGGTCAGCAGCACCAGGCCGAACACGCCCGCGTAGAACTCGAGGAAGCCGACCCCTTGGCCGAGCATCGCGATGCCGCGCTCTGTCCTGGTGAGCACGAAGCCTGCCAGGACGATCGCCGCGATCGAGGCGCTCGCCCCCAGCCGGAAGCTACGAGAGTCCAGCTTGGTGGGGGCGTGCCTGGGGTGTCGTCGGTGGAGCATCTATTCCCTCCAAGGTCGGGTGAGGGTGCGACTCGGAAGGCTGTTCAGGTCAGCAACGGCGGCCCCGGTTGATGCACGAGACGACGTTCTGCATCAACCGGTCGGGCATCACGTTGGCGAAGTCGGCATGGTCGGTGACCGGATTGTGCTTCTGCTCCGGGAACGCGTCCAAGGCGAACGAAGGACCCTGAGGTGCGACGTACGCGAGGGTCATGCGCAATTGCGGAACCGCCCTGGTGCCCTGGGGACATGTGCCGTTCTGGTCGGGGAAGACGATGTGAGTCCGGTGATTCGCACTGTCGGTGTTCTGACCGTCCCAGCAACTGGGGAAGTCCAGGATACGGAGAGTCTGGCTGCCGCGCGGGCAAAGCGGATATTTGTCGGCAGTTACCCGATTCTGGAAGCCGGTGCAGCTCCAGGCGGCGCGGGCGTTGGCGGTGCCGTTCGTCGCGGCCTTGGCGTCACCGGTGATGACCCGCAGGAACCTCGGCATGGCGACGACCCGGGAGTTGGCGTTGCCGCGGAACTGGAGCGTCACGGAGCGTGCGCGCAGCACCTGGCCGACGTTGCCGTCGGGGTCGTTGGAGTTGGCGTCCGACTTGCGGTCTCTGAGCACCGGCCAGAAGTACGTGGACTTGTCGCCGAGCCGGCAGGTCGTCCCCGCCGCGGCCAGGCTTTCGTCGGTGGAGAATCCGTCCGTCGACACGTTGCCCACGTAGTCGTGCAGGTGGTGCGCCCCGTTGCTCACGCCGGGGGCGACGATGAAGTTGTCCGGGTTGTTGTGGCCGTTACGGTTCGTGCCGCACTGGGAGACGAACGAGCCGCGCGAGCCGTTCCTGCCGAAGCGGGGGTTCAGCAGGCCGCCGTTGCCCCGCACCTGGCGGATGTCCACGAAGTCCTCGGGGAACGGGCCCAGGTCGGCGCACTGCTCCTCGTCGCCGCCACCGGTGGGGGAGGGCGACGGAGACGCGGTCGGGCTCTGGCTCGGGCGGGGGCGGTTGTTGCCGCGGCGGCCGAACGTCGAAGCGGTCTGCTCCGGCTCGGCGGCCTCCTGGTCCTGCTGCTGACCTTGATCCTGCTGCTGGCCCTGGTCCTGCTGCTCGTCCTGCTGCTGACCCTGATCCTGGTTCTGACCTTGGTCCTGGTTCTGGTCGGGGTCGAGCACGGCGACGCTGCCGCCCTGGGGCGCCTGCTGCTGGTCGCCGTTCTGGTCCTGCTGCTGGCCCTGATCCTGTTGCTGGCCCTGGTCCTGCTGCTGACCCTGCTGGTCCTGGTTCTGCTGGCCTTGGTCCTGCTGGTTCTGGTCCTGGTTCCCCTGACCCTGATCCTGCTGGCCCTGGTCCTGTTGCTGGCCTTGGTCCTGCTGGCCTTGGTCCTGGTCCTGCTGCTGACCCTGCCGGTTCTGGTTCTGGTTCTGACCCTGCCCCTGCTCCGCCGGGTCGCAGTGGTCGGCGATGGCCGGGGACGCTACGCCGATGACTGCCGCGGACACCAACCCGGTGGCCACCACGGCCAAGGCCGACATGGCCGCGGCCATGCGTCTGGATCTCGTCATGAGTGTCTCCTCGTATCGGCCGCCATGGCGATGGGGGGCGCCGGGGCCGGGGTCGGTGCTTCGGGCAGATCGTCGTGGTTCACCAGGCCGGTGGACTCCAAGTACGACATGTGACGCATGACGTAGTTGATGCCTTCGGCGGCGAACTTCCTGATCTCGGAGTTACGCGTCCCGGACCGAACACCTGCCACGACGGTGAAGACCTTGCCGTGCGCGGCACGCAACAGGTTCGCGAAGTCCTTGTCGAAGGCCGGCCCGCTCTCCGCGGCCAGCTGGGCCATCCAGCGCTGCTGGTCGGGGTTCGGCTCGTCCGGCAGGGCCACGCCGAGCTTCTTGGCGAGCTGGCGGGTCAGCAGGTCGAGGTCCATGTGCTCTTTGTTGATGAGCCGGCCGACCTCCTTGACCCGCTGGGACTGGGCACGCGTCTGCGCGTACTCACCCACGGGCATTTCCCAGAGGCCTGCCTGGCGTACCTTCACGAGCAGATCGCGGTCGGCGGCCGTGAGCGGCCCCGACGACGTCTCTGTGGACTGGGACGCCGCCGGATCGATGGACGGCGGCATGACCAGCGCGATCGTCGCGGCGGCGGCTACGACGAAGCCACCGAGCATGAACAACTCTCCGCGCAAAAGCCTGTGCATGGTCGGAGGTACGCGGGCACGCCTCGCAAGGTTCAGGCTATGGCCGGAGATAGTTAGAAATGACTGGAGTTATCGGAGTGGCTACCGCTTGGATAACGAAGGTGTAAAGATGTGCCCCGTGCTAAGTCACCTCGACGGCAGGTTCGAGAGTGCGGATGCCGAGGCGGAGCATCGCATTGCGGTGCTTTACCAGGAGTTCGGCGGCCCTCTACTGCGACACGTCCGCAAATCCACAGGTAACGACCTTCAGTGGGCTGAGGACGTGGTGCAGGAGACGCTCGTCCGAGCCTGGCGGAACTCGGCAAGACTGCAATGGGAACCGAGCCTCATATGGGCGTGGCTACTGACGGTGGCCCGTCGCATAGTCATTGACGGACGTCGGCGGAAGAGTGTGAGACCGCAGGAGGTCGAGCCACCCGAAGTCGACATGATGGCGGTGCCAGACGGCTCGGAACGGGCGTTATCGGCGATGGTCGTCGCGGACGCTCTCCGATCCCTGTCTGAAGAACACCGCGAAGTGATTGAGCAGACTTACCTCCGAGACCGTACGATAAGTGAGGCGGCGGCGATTCTGGGGATCCCGCCGGGCACGGTGAAGTCCCGGCTCTACTACGGGATCCGGGCTCTCCGCGAGCTGCTGCGGGACAAGGGGGTAGCCGGCTGATGCATGACGGGGTGGCCGCCTACGTCCTCGGCGTCCTCGATGATGAGGAACACGAGGCGTTCGAACGCCACCTCGATACGTGCGAGCAGTGCCAGGCGGAGCTGATTGAGCTTGCCGAGCTGCCGGAGCAGCTCGACGGACTCAAGAACACTCCCTCGGCCTCCGACGACGATCCCCCGATGTCCATGTCACGTTGACGTCTATGACCTTTTCGGGTGGTATCGGTACGGCGAGGCGTTGCGCCCGGTCCCGCGTGGCCGGGCGGTCAGGGGGAGGTGTTCGGTGGGCATCGACGGCGATGCGCCCGGTCCCCCGCGACGGCGGTTCGGCGAAGAAGGTGGCCGGCTGTCGTATGGCGGCTATCTCCGCCTGCCCGAGCTCCTCGCCCAGCAGCTCCCGCAGTCGCAGGCGCCCGACGAGC
Source organism: Nonomuraea solani (assembly GCF_900108335.1). Taxonomy (GTDB): domain Bacteria; phylum Actinomycetota; class Actinomycetes; order Streptosporangiales; family Streptosporangiaceae; genus Nonomuraea; species Nonomuraea solani. The sequence continues at coordinate 811,647 of NZ_FNVT01000003.1, read as the reverse complement.
TGCTCTTCATCACCGTGCACCAGGTCTACGAGCTGTGGTTCAAGCTGCTGCTCCATGAGCTGGAGGCCGCCCGCGAGGCCATGTCCGCCGGTGAGCTGTGGCTGGCCAGGCACCTGTTCAGACGGGTGCACGCGGTCGAGAGGGTGCTGTTCGAGCAGATCGAGGTCCTGGAGACGATGACGCCCCAGGACTTCCTCGAGTTCCGCGCCAAGCTGGCGCCCGCCAGCGGCTTCCAGTCGGTGCAGTTCCGTGAACTGGAGTTCCTGTCGGGTCGGAAGGACCCGGCCTACCTCGGCAGGTTCAGGAACATCAGCGACGAGGAGCTGGCCAGGCTGCGCCGCAGGCTGGAGGAACCCACCTTGTGGGATGCTTATCTCACCGCCCTCTCCCAGCGTGGCCTGCGGATCTCCGACGACAAGGAGATCATGCGCTCGCTGCTGGCCGTGGCGAGGGATCGCGGGTCTCATGACGACCTGTGGCAACTCGCCGAAGACCTTCTGACGCACGACGAGCTCGCCGCGCTGTGGCGGATGCGCCACGTCCAGATGGTCGAACGCCAGATCGGCACCAAGTCGGGCACAGGCGGTTCGACGGGTGCCCCCTACCTCCACGGTAGGACGGGCATGCATTATTTCCCGCTGCTGTGGGACTTACGGGCCAGGCTATGAACAGTCATGGCGAACCCTCACAAAGGAGTGAGAGCGAAATGCCGCTCGACGAGGCCAAGGATGAGCTGCTCCAGCGAGCCGCCGAGAGTTGCGCGGTGGGCAGCGAACATGTGAGCACCGAGGAGGCCCTGTCCTTTCTGCGGTTCTACTACCGGCACGTGGCCCCCGAAGACCTGCTGCACCGCAACCCCGTTGACGTCTACGGCCCCGCGATGTCGCAGCGCAAGCTCGCGGAGATCCGCCCCCAGGGCAGGGCCGTGGTCCGGGCCTACACCCCCACGCTCGACGAGAACGGCTGGGACCCCGGGCACTCCGTCGTCGAGGTGGTCACCGACGACATGCCGTTCCTGGTCGACTCGGTCACGATGGAGCTCGACCGGCACGACCTGGGCGTCCACCTGGTGGTGCACCCGCAGATGCGGGTCCGCCGCGACATGACCGGGCGGATGCTCGGCCGTGGCCAGGAGGACGTCACCGGCCAGATGCTGGTCGAGTCCTGGATGCACATCGAGATCGACCGGCAGGGCGACCCCGAGGTGCTCAAGGAGCTAGAGAACGACCTCGACCGGGTGCTCAACGACGTGCGCCACGCGGTCGAGGACTTCAGGAAGATGCGGGCGCTGGCCGTACAGACCGCGGAAGACCTGAGCATGAACCCGCCGCCGCTGGAGCCCGCCGAGGTCGAGGACAGCATCGACCTGCTGCGCTGGCTCGCCGACGGGCACTTCACCTTCCTCGGCTACCGGGAATACCGGCTGGAGGACACCGACGAGGGCGAGACGCTGCGCGCGCTGCCCGGGGCGGCGCTGGGCATCCTGCGCGACGACAAGGTCGGCTCCGAGAGCTTCATGGCGCTGCCGGCCGAGGTGCGGGCCAAGGCGCGCGAGAAGCAGCTCATGATCACCACCAAGGCCAACTCCAGGGCCACCGTGCACCGGGCGACCTACCTCGACTACATCGGGGTCAAGCTGTTCTCGCCCGACGGCGAGGTGATCGGGGAGCGGCGCTTCCTCGGCCTGTTCACGCACGTGGCCTACAACGAGTCGATCTCCAGGATCCCCGTGCTGCGGCGCAAGCTGGCCGACGTGCTCGACCAGGCCGGGCTCGCGCCCGACAGCCACGACGGCAAGGACCTCATCGAGATCCTTGAGACCTTCCCGCGCGACGAGCTGTTCCAGACCTCGATCGACCAGCTCCTGCCGATCGCGCTGGGCGTGCTGCGGCTGCGCGAGCGCAAGCAGGTCAAGCTGTTCCTGCGGCGCGACGACTACGGCCGCTACATCTCGTGCCTGATCTACCTGCCGCGCGACCGCTACACCACCAAGGTGCGGCTGAAGATGCAGGACGTGCTGCTCAAGGCGCTGGGCGGCGCGTCGCTCGACTACAGCGCGATGATCGGCGAGTCGGTGCTGGCCCGGCTGCACGTGGTGGTGCGGGGCTCGCGGGGCAACCCGCTGCCGCCGCCGAGCGTCGACGTGGAGGAGCTGGAGGCCCGCCTGGCGGCCATCACCCGCTCCTGGGAGGACGACCTGGCCGCCGCGCTGGGGGAGATGGCCTCCGAGGAGGAGGCGCCCGGGCTGATCCGGCGGTACGCCTCCGCGTTCCCCGAGGGGTACAAAGCGGACTTCCCGCCCAAGGTGGCCGTGGTCGACCTCCGGCGGCTGGAGCAGCTCGTCGAGGCGGGTGACGGCGAGAAGGTCGGGATCAACCTGTACGAGCCGTACGACGCGGCCGAGGGGGAGCGCCGGCTCAAGATCTACAAGGTCGGCTCGCCCATCTCGCTGTCCCACGCGCTGCCGCTCATCCAGCGGCTCGGCGTGGAGGTCGTGGACGAGCGGCCCTACGAGGTCGACCGGGACAACGACCCCAGCACCAAGAACGCCTGGATCTACGACTTCGGGTTGCGCTACACGCCGTCGGCGGAGGTGGACAGGAACGACTTCAAGCGGCTCTTCCAGGACGGGCTCACCGCGCTGTGGAAGGGCCGGGTGCAGGCCGACGACTTCAACGCGCTCATCCTGACGGCCGGGCTGACGTGGGAGCAGGTCGAGATCCTGCGGGCCTACGCCAAATACCTGCGCCAGGCGGGGAGCACGTTCTCGCAGCCGTACATGGAGCGGGTGCTCATGGGCAACGTGCGGCTGGCGCGGCTGCTCGTACGGCTGTTCGAGGCCAAGCTCGACCCGCGGCGCGGTGAGGACGTGCGGGTGGACCTCGTGGAGGCGCTCAACGAGGAGATTCTCGGGGCGCTGGACGAGGTGGCCTCGTTGGACGAGGACCGGGTTCTGCGGGCGTACCTGGAGATGATTCAGGCGACATTGCGCACCAATTACTTCCAGAAGGTAGATGGAAGTCGCAAACCGTACATTTCGCTCAAGTTCGACCCGCAAGCCATCACTGTGTTGCCGTTGCCGCGGCCGAAGTTCGAGATATTCGTGTACTCGCCGCGGGTCGAAGGTGTGCATCTGCGGTTCGGGAAAGTCGCGCGGGGTGGTTTGCGGTGGTCTGACCGAATGGAGGATTTCCGGACGGAGATTCTCGGGCTGGTCAAGGCGCAGATGGTGAAAAATACCGTTATTGTGCCGACCGGGTCCAAAGGCGGCTTTGTCGTGAAGCGTCCGCCAAAGTCCGGAACGCGGGAAGACCTGCTCGCCGAGGGCGTGGCCTGCTACCGGATGTTCATCTCCGGGCTGCTCGACGTCACCGACAACCTCGTGGACGGCAAGGTCATGCCGCCGCCCGACGTGGTCCGGCACGACGGCGACGACACCTACCTCGTGGTCGCCGCCGACAAGGGCACCGCCACCTTCTCCGACATCGCCAACGGCGTGGCCAAGGAGTACGGCTTCTGGCTGGGCGACGCCTTCGCCTCCGGCGGCTCGATCGGCTACGACCACAAGGCCATGGGCATCACCGCCCGCGGCGCCTGGGAGTCGGTGAAATACCACTTCCGCACCACGGGCGTGGACGTGCAGACCACCGACTTCACGGTGGCCGGCGTCGGCGACATGTCGGGCGACGTGTTCGGCAACGGCATGCTGCTGTCGCAGCACATCCGGCTGGTGGCCGCCTTCGACCACCGGCATGTTTTCGTGGACCCCTCGCCCGACGCGGCCCGCTCGTACGCCGAGCGGCAGCGCCTGTTCGAGCTGCCGCGCAGCTCGTGGGAGGACTACGACACCTCGCTGATCTCGGCCGGCGGCGGCGTCTTCCCCCGCACCGCCAAGTCCGTGCAGATCACGCCGCAGATGCGCGAGGCCCTGGGCATCGCCCACGGCGTCACCTCCATGGCGCCCAACGACCTGATCAGCGCCATCCTGCGGGCCCCCGTGGACCTGCTCTGGAACGGCGGCATCGGCACCTACGTCAAGGCCGCCGCCGAGTCGAACGCCGACGTCGGCGACAAGGCCAACGACGGGCTCCGGATCAACGCCTCCGAGCTGCGCTGCAAGGTCATCGGCGAGGGCGGCAACCTGGGCTTCACCCAGTTGGCCCGCATCGAGTTCGCGCGGAACGGCGGGCTGGTCAACACCGACTTCATCGACAACTCGGCCGGAGTCGACACCTCCGACCACGAGGTGAACATCAAGATCCTGCTCGACCAGGTCGTCCGCGACGGCGAGCTGACCGACAAGCAGCGCAACCAGGTCTTCACCTCGATGACCGACGAGGTCGCCGCCCTGGTGCTGCGCGACAACTACGCCCAGAACGTGGTGCTGGCCGCCTCCCGCGCCCAGGCCGTCGAGATGCTCCACATCCACGCCCGCTACCTGCGGCGGCTGGAGCGGGACGGGCTGGTCAACCGGGAGCTGGAGTTCCTGCCCTCGGACAAGACGCTGGCCGAGCGCCGCCAGGCCAGGCTGGGGCTGACGGCGCCGGAGTTCTCGGTGCTGCTGGCCTACACCAAGCTGGTCGCCGACGCCGAGATCCTCGGGTCCGACCTGCCCGACGACCCCTACCTGGCGTCGTGGCTGGTGTCGTACTTCCCGTCGGCGCTGCGGGAGCGGTTCCGTACGTACATGGACGAACACCCGCTGCGACGGGAGATCATCACCACCTGCGTGGTGAACGAGCTGGTCAACTCGGCGGGCACCACGTTCATGTACCGCTTCGGTGAGGAGACCGGCGCCTCCACGACCGACATCGTGCGGGCCTACCTGGTGGCGCGCGAGGTGTTCGACCTGCCCGGCTTCTACCGGGCCGTGGAGGCCCTGGACAACAAGGTGGACACGGCGACCCAGATCGCGATGCTGCTGGAGGCCAGGAAGCTGGCCGAGCGCGGCGCCCGCTGGCTGCTGGTCAACCGGCGGCCGCCGCTCGACCTGGCCGGGTCGGTGCACTTCTTCATGAAGGGGGTCAACAGCCTCGTCGCCCACGTCCCCAAGCTGCTGACCGGGCCCGACCTGGCGGCGTACGAGGAGCGCCGTGACTCCTTCGCGGCCAGGGGCGTGCCGCAGGAGCTGGCCGAGCGGGTGGCGGCCATGGTGCCCGCGTACTCGACGCTCGACCTGGTGGAGGTCTCCTCGGTCACGGGGCGGCCGGTCAACGAGGTGGCGGAGGTCTACTTCGACCTCGCCGACCGGCTGCAGCTCGCCCGGCTGCGGGAGCGGATCATCGCGCTGCCCCGGGACAACCGGTGGAACTCGATGGCCCGCTCGGCGCTCCGCGACGACCTCTACGCGGCGCACGCCTCGCTGACCCGCGACGTGCTGGCCCACAGCACGCCGGGGCTGGCGCCCGAGGAGCGGCTGGCCCGGTGGTCGGAGGCCAACTCGGCGGCGGTGTCCAGGGCGCGGCAGACGCTGTCGGAGATCTGGGAGAGCGACAACTTCGACCTGGCCACCCTGTCGGTCGCGCTGCGCGCCATCAGGACCCTGGTGGCGGCCAGCAACCTTCCGCACACGGAGGCGTAGGCCCGCAAAAGCGGGCGTCGTTTTTCACGGCGCCCGCTTTGCGCGTGGTTCGTGAAGGACCGGTGGTTCGTGGAGGACCAGCGCTTCGTGGACCGGATCGGGTCGGGCCGGTCACCAGGCCTCTGTGGCCGCCGCCTCCCGGGCGCGGTTCGCCAGGTCCTCGCGGGCGACCCCGGCCAGGGCGAGCGCGCGGGGGACGGTGCCGACCTCCGCCTCCAGGACGCCGAGCAGCAGGTGCGCGGGCCGCAGGTCCTTCTTGCGGTCCACGGTGGCGAACCCCCGTTCGAGGGCGAGCCGGGACGAGGCCCCCACGCCCACCCGGCGCTCCGGGTCCGGGGCCGCGGCCGGGAGGTCGTAGGCGGCCAGGGACACCCCGGCCGCGCTCAGGCTGTGCTCGAACTCCCGGTCCAGCGCCGCGCGGATCGCCGGGCGATCGAGCCCCGCCGACTCCAGGACGGCGCGGGCGGCGGTCTCCGCGTGCGCCGCGATCCCCAGCAGCAGGTGGTGGGCCTCGACCGCCGCCGACCCGTCCGCCCGCGCCTCGGCCTCGCCCCGCTCCATGACGGCGTTGATGTAGTGGTCGATGGCGCTCACTGTCGTCTCCTCAGCGTGACGCCGGCCGCGATCAGCCGCTTGGCGTGCTTCTTGTGGACCGCCTGGCGGGTGACTCCGAGTGCCTCGGCGACCAGGGGCCAGCTCCAGCCCGCCCGCATCGCCTGCTCGACCGCGGCGTCCTCCAACTGGTCGGCCAGGCGCCGCAACGCCGCCACGGCCGCCAGCGCGTCGGCGGGCTCCTGGGGAACGGGAATCTCCGGCATGCGGCAACGGTAAGTGAGCGATTACGTACAGGTCAACTTGGGTTGCTAGTCGCCCGTGGCGCGGGTGAGCGCGCCCTCATGGGCGATCACGGGGGCGGGCGCGGGGGCGCTGAGCGGCGGGACGGCGGTGGCGTACTGGTGGATCTCCGTGAGCTTGAGGCTGAGCGGCACGGTCTCGGAGGAGATCCACCAGCTCGCCTCCTTGGGGACGGTGATCGCCCGGTAGGTCTCGTCCAGCATGTTCTTCGTGGTGCTGTTGCGTGACAGTGAGTATTGGATCAGCGCCCCGCCGTTCGCCGTCCGCAGCCCGTAGACCGGGTAGTTGTCGGCGCTGAAGATCGAGTCGTAGCTCAGCTCGCGGAACTTGGCGTCGTCGCGCTGTGTGGCGATCTGCTCGGCCACCTCCGTCGTGTAGGGCCCCGGCGCGAGGAGCCCCGCCGTGACCCCCGACTTGCCCGTCTCGGCCACACTGGCGTGCACCGGCCCCATGAACTGGGGGCTGATGGTGATGGTCTTGTCGTCGGGCGGCACCGACGTCGCGTAGCCGTCGGCGTCGAGCTCGATGTCCGGCAGCCGCTGCCCCGGCAGGAGCTCGGCCGCGGAGCTGAGCCGCCAGATGCGGGCCTTGGCGAACGTCAGCAGCGTCGGCCGCCCGTCGCGCGTCGCCAGCGCGCTGAACCAGGGCGCCTTCTCCCCTTGGCGGAACTTGGGCACGAACAGCGTCGGCGGCCCCCACCGGTAGCGGTGCGGCGCGTAGCCCGTGGACAGGTAGGCGGCCACGGTGAGGGCCGTCTGGCTGCCGGTCGTCAGGTCCTCGGCCAGTTTCAGCCGGCCCTGCAGCTCCTCTTCGGTCCGGCCCTGCGGATCGCGCGCCGCCCGCACCTCGTCGTCGGTGACGGTGACATCGGTGAACGCCTGGGCCGCCTCCTCCCGCGTCACCACGGGCTCGCCGGGGGAAGGCGAAGGCGGAGGGCTGGTCGTGACCGCCGCGGCCGGGCTCGTGGCCGGTGACCGGGCATCACCGGTGCAGGCGGTCACCGCGGCGAGCAGGCCGACGGCGAGCGCCAGCGCTTTCGTCCGACCGTATGCACGCACCTGGCCATGTTATTCGGGCCCGCGAGGGTCGCGTACCCTTGGGAGACGTGGCAGGCATCGATCCGGCAGAAGAGATCAACGAGCTCGCGGGCACGGTCCGCAGCATCCAGGACGTGCTCGACCTCGACGCGATGCGCAAGCAGATCGCTGAGCTGGAGCAGCAGGTTGCCGCGCCCGACCTGTGGGACGACCCTGAGCAGGCTCAGAAGGTCACCAGTAAGCTCTCTCATCTCCAGGGTGAGCTCAACCGCGTCGAGGGCGTCGCGCGCCGCCTCGACGACCTGACGGTCCTCTACGAGCTGGCGGCCGAGGAGGCCGACGACGACACGCGCGCCGAGGCCGACAAGGAGCTGGAGACGCTCAAGGCCGACATCGGCGCCCTGGAGGTCCGCACCCTGCTCTCGGGCGAATACGACTCCCGTGAGGCGCTGGTCACGATCAACTCCCAGGCCGGCGGCGTCGACGCGGCCGACTGGGCGGAGATGCTGCTGCGGATGTACCTGCGGTGGGCCGAGCGCAAGGGCTTCGGGACCGAGGTCTACGACACCTCCTACGCGGAGGAGGCCGGCATCAAGTCGGCCACGTTCACGATCAAGGCCCCCTACGCTTACGGCACGCTCAGGGGCGAGCACGGCACCCACCGGCTGGTCCGCATCAGCCCCTTCGACAACCAGGGGCGCAGGCAGACCTCGTTCGCCGGGGTGGACATCGTGCCGGTCGTCGAGCAGACCGACCACATCGACATCATCGAGGACGAGCTCCGGGTCGACGTCTACCGCTCGAGCGGTCCCGGCGGCCAGGGCGTCAACACGACCGACTCGGCGGTGCGCATCACGCACCTCCCGAGCGGCATCGTGGTCTCCTGCCAGAACGAGCGCTCGCAGCTGCAAAACCGCGCCTCCGCCATGAACGTGCTGCAGGCCAAGCTGCTGGAGCGCAAGCGGCAGGAGGAGGCGGAGAAGATGTCGGAGCTGCGGGGGGCGACCACCACGTCGTGGGGCACGCAGATCCGCAACTACGTCCTGCACCCCTACCAGATCGTGAAGGACCTGCGCACGGGCACCGAGGCGGGCAACCCGTCAGCGGTGCTCGACGGCGACCTCGACGCGTTCATCGAGTCGGAGATCCGCTGGATGCGCCGCCAGGAGTCAGAGACCGCTTAGGTGCTTGACCGCCAGGCTCAGGAAGAGCAGGGCGACGAGAAGACCGATGATGAGGGCGGGTGACAGCCCGGCGAAGCCGTGGTTGTGCATCCGCTCTCTGTTGGCGCGGCACAGGGGGCAGCGGCCCTCGATCACGGGGTGGGCGCACTGCGCGCATACGAGGTGTTCGCAACTCATGACAGCCCCAAGTCTAGCCGCACAATCGTTTTGTTTCCGTTATGGACGTTCCATGCCAGTCTTCCCCCTAGACTGTCGTCTGGCCAATCGGAACGTCGATCATCAGTAAAGACGACGCCCCCGCTCGGCCGGCGGCGGGAAGTGGGCATATGCCACCCTCGCTTCCGTCCTGACCCCTAGACTGGCATGCCGTGATGCTCTCGTGATCCATTTCGATAATGTCACCAAGGTCTACACGAACCAGAACCGGCCCGCTCTCGACCACGTATCCGTTGACGTGGACAAGGGCGAGTTCGTGTTCCTCGTCGGCCCTTCGGGATCAGGCAAGTCGACGTTCCTGCGTCTGATCCTCAAAGAGGAGAGGCCCAACTCCGGGGCGATTCACGTCGCCGGCAAGGACTTGGCGCGCCTCTCCAACTTCAAGGTGCCTCACCTGCGCCGCCGCATCGGCTGCGTGTTCCAGGACTTCAGGCTGCTCCCGAACAAGAACGTCTACGAGAACGTGGCGTTCGCGCTCGAGGTCATCGGTAAGCCCCGGCGGTTCATCCGCAAGGTGGTTCCCGAGGTCATCGAGCTGGTCGGCCTGGAAGGCAAGGCCCACCGTATGCCCGACGAGTTGTCCGGCGGCGAGCAGCAGCGCGTCGCCATGGCCCGCGCGTTCGTCAACCGGCCGATGATCCTGTTGGCCGACGAGCCCACGGGCAACATCGACCCCGCGACGAGCATCGGCATCATGAAGGTGCTCGACCGCATCAACCGGACTGGCACCACGGTCGTCATGGCCACGCATGACGCGGCCATCGTCGACTCCATGCGCAAACGTGTCGTGGAGCTGGAGGACGGCAAGATCGTCCGTGACCAGTCGCGTGGCGTGTACGGCCAGGCGTACTGACAGGGAGCTGCAGACATAAAATGCGGGCGAATTTCATCTTCTCCGAGGTCTGGATCGGCCTCCGTCGCAACCTGACCATGACGATCGCGGTCATCATCACCGTGGCCGTCGGCATGGCGATGCTGGGCGTCGGCTTGATGATCAACGCCCAGGTCGGCATGATGAAGGGCTACTGGGACGACAAGGTCGAGGTCTCGGTGTTCCTGTGCGGCAAGACCTCGGCCATGCCGGCGTGCAAAGGCAAGGCCATCACACCCGCGCAGACCAAGGCCCTTGAGACGCACATCAAGGGCACCCAGGGTGTCGAGGCGGTCTACTTCGAGAACCAGGCCACCGCGTACGCCAACTTCCAGAAGTCGTTCACGACCAACAAGGCCCTGGTGGACACCGCCAAGGTCGGTGACATGCCTGAGTCGTTCCGGATCAAGCTCGTCGACCCGGACAACTACCAGCCCGTCGTCCAGGCCGTGAGCGGCCAGCCCGGCGTGGCCTCGGTGATGGACCACAAGCAGCTCATCGGCAAGTTCTTCGGCATGCTGGACAAGCTCTCGGTCGCCGCCCTCTCGGTCGCGATCACCCTGGTGCTGGCGGCCGCGCTGCTGATCGGCAACACGGTCCGGCTGTCGGCGTTCAACCGGCGCCGGGAGACCGGCATCATGCGGCTGGTCGGCGCGTCGAACCTCTACATCCAGCTCCCCTTCGTCATGGAGGGCACGATCGCGGGCCTGATCGGCGGCGTGTTCGCCGCGGTGATCCTGATCGTGGCGAAGGTGTTCCTGTTCGAGGAGATCGTCCAATACTTCGTCGGCACCACGACCGCCCAGCTCGGCTGGAACGACGTGGCCCAGACGATCACCATCACCATGGGCATCGGTGTGATCATCTGTGTGCTGGCATCGTTCCTGACGCTCCGCCGTTACCTCAGGGTGTAATGGATCGCCGGTAAAGTCGAAGCATGCCACGTGAGACCGGGCGGAAGGTCATCGCCCAGAACAAGCGTGCTCGGCACGACTACCACGTCGAGGACACCTTCGAGGCGGGTCTCGTGCTCCAGGGCACCGAGGTGAAGTCGCTACGCGAAGGCCGCGCGTCGCTCGTCGACGGCTACGCCAGCATCGACGGCAACGAGGCGTGGCTGCTCAACGTCCACATCCCCGAATACTCCCAGGGGACGTGGACGAACCACACGGCGCGCCGTAAGCGCAAGCTGCTGCTGCACCGCAAGGAGATCGAGAAGCTCGCGGCCAAGACGAAGGAGGGCGGGCTCACGATCGTGCCGCTGTCGCTCTACTTCAAGGACGGCAGGGCCAAGATCGAAATCGGGCTCGCCCGAGGCAAGAAAGACTGGGACAAGCGGCAGTCGCTGGCGGAGCAGCAGGCCAAACGGGAAATGGCCCGGGCCATGCGGCACCGCAACCGATGAGAGCGGCGGCACCTTAACCAATGAGACGCGCCCGCCGCACCCTTGCCGCGACCGTCACCCTGGCGGTCGCGAGCATGACGCTGACCGGCTGCTTCGAGGAGTCGTCACCGCATGACGCGGTGCGCGACTTCCTCGTGGGCTGGCAGTCCGAGGACTACGACCTAGCCGCCCAGCGCACCGACGGAGACGTCGCGAAGGTGCGCGAGGCGCTGGCCGACGCCAAGGTGGAGCTCGACGCGGCCTCGTTCCGCTTCAAGATCACGAGCGTCAGCGTGACCGGCGACCAGTCCAAGGCCGGCTTCCACGCCGAGGTCGACCTGGGGGAGAACAACCCCCTGTGGGAATACGACGGAGTGCTGCCGCTGCACCTCGTCGATGGCTCGTGGAAGGTGCGCTGGTCGCCCTCCGTCCTGCATCCGCAGCTCAAGGAGGGGCAGCGGTTCGCGGTCGACACCAACCCCACGCCGCGCCAGCCGGTGGTCGACAGGGCCGGTGACGCGCTGCAGAGCAACCAGGTCCTCTACGTCGCCGGCGTCTATCCCGCCAAGGTGGGTGACCAGGCGGAGGCGGCCGTCGCCAAGCTCGCCGAGGTCACCGGCTACGCCCAAGACCGCCTGCTGAGCCGCGTCAGGTCGTCGCCGCCGGACAAGTTCGTGCCGCTGGTGACGTTCGGCCGCTCGCGTTACCAGTCGATGCAGGCCAAGCTCGGCGCCATCGCCGGGATCGAGACGCAGCCGCAGGAGCAGCCGGTCAACCCGGACGCGCCCCGGCAGATCGTCGGCACCGTCAGCGCGCTCACCCCCGAGACCGAGCAGGAGCTCGGCGGCCCGCAGAAGGCCGGCGACTCGCTCGGCAAGAGCGGCCTGCAGCAGGCCTACCAGGACTACCTGACCGGCTCCACGGAGACCAGGGTGATCACCCTCGATCTGAAGACCGGGAAAGAGGTCGCCAATCTCAAGGAGTGGCCGGGCCGGCAGAACGTCTCGGTCAAGACCACCATCGACCGGGGCATCCAGGCAGCGGCCGAGCAGGCGGTGTCCGAGACGGAGACGAGCGCCCTGGTGGCCGTCCAGCGCGACACCGGCGAGATCCTCGCGGTCAGCACCAAGGGCGACCTGCACCAGGAGCGCGACGCGCTGGCCGGCAAGTTCCCGGCCGGCACGGCGTTCTCCATCGTGGCCGCCGACGCGCTGCTCAAGGCGGGGATGAGCCCCAAGCAGCGGCTGGCCTGCCCGCAGGAGCGCACGGTGGGCGGGGCCAAGTTCGTGCACCTCGGCCAGTCCACGGGCATCACGACCTCGGCCAGCTTCCAGGAAAACTTCGCCAGGGGCTGCGTGACCGCGCTCGCCTCGCTGGCCCGCCGGGTCAACGCCGACGACCTGACCAAGAGCGCCAAGGCGTTCGGCGTGGGGCAGCCGTGGCGGCTGCCGCTGAAGTCGTTCAGCGGGGCGCTGCCGGCGCTGTCCAGCGACGCCGAGAAGGCCAAGGCCATCGCGGGCCAGAACGTCGAGGTGAGCCCGCTCAGCATGGCCCTGGTGGCGGCGGCGGTGGCCTCGGGCACCTGGCACGCGCCCGTGCTGGTGACCGAGCCCAAGTCGCCCGACCCGTCGGCCGAGGCGACGCCGGCGGCCCAGCCGGCCCCGGTGCCCGTCGACCCCAAGGTCCGTTCCCTCCTGACGACGATGATGCGGGCCGGCGCGGCCGGCACCCCGGCGCAGGGTGGCAAGGGCAAGGTCTACGGCGTCACGGCCACGGCGGGCGATCAGCAGACCTGGTTCGTCGGCTGGCAGGGCGATGTGGCGATCGCGGTGCTGGCGAAGAGCTACAACGCGGGGGCGGTGGCGGGCAGCTTCTTCGCGGGCCTCGGAAGCCGTCCGTGAAAATGTTGTGACGCTGAGCAACCATCGCGGCGTCCGGTGGCGTCTTACTCAGTGATTGGGCCCGCTCGGGGGGTTGCGGTCCCAATCGCCGTGATGAGATCAGGACTTCATCTCGGGGGAAGTCCTGCCGTCCGGACCGGCTCGACCCTGCCGGTCGGCCCCCGGGAGCGCGTGCTGCTGTGCCGCGCTCCCGGGGGTTTCGCCACGCAGGAATTAAGTTGGCGTTGAGGGTGTTATCCCATGTACATTCAGTGTTGCTCGTCCCTTCGCGGGGGCGTGTTGATAACTGCACAGGGGGTGACTGGCTTCGACTTTGGCCTTGCAAGCCAGGTGAAGCGGGCCGAGGACTGCGGACATAACCTCGTTAATCCTGTGACCGCAAACTACAAGTGCCAATTCCAAGAGCACTGTGGCGGCCAGGGACTCCCTGGCCCTCGCTGCCTAAGCAGCGAAACCACTGTCAGCCCGGGAGTGCCTTCGGCCCGGGGTCTGGCATCGCTAGAAGGCTCAACCGATCGACCCGGCCACGGGGGAGATCGGGAAACCAAACAGTGGCTGAGCCCGTCGGCGTCTCGCCTGTGTGATCGCCGGGGCTGAGAAAAGCACAACAGGCTGCGCCCGGAGAAGCCCTGACTTGGGGTTGAAGGACGCGGGTTCGATTCCCGCCACCTCCACGAGATCAAACCGCCTCTTACCTGCGGACATTCCGTAGGCAGGGGGCGGTTTTCGCGTCTAAGGGGGCAATGTGGGTGCAAGAGCACGCTTGCCCACGTTCCCCGGGCCGGGAGGGCCGCACCGCTTTCATGACCCATGAGGAGCCTCAACGGGTGGTGGAGAACCGACGTCCAGCGTGTGACGTGGTGACGCAGTGATTGCGTCAATGCATCATCGCTCTATGTTGTTCCCGACCCCGGCGTTGGATTCCGAGGACCAGAGGGTTCTCGAAGAGATAGAGCAGATGCGTCGTGAGCTGCGCCATCAGGTGAGCGCTCCGGCGAAGTGGACAGCCGGCCTGCGGAAGTTCCTCACCGCCGACGCCGTTGCCGCTTCGAACTCGATCGAGGGTTTTCGGGTGTCCACCGTCGATGTCGCGGATCTGATGGAAGGGGAGCGCGATGTGGAGGTGTCCGAGGAGGATCGCGAGGAGACACTGGCCTGTCAGCGGATGATGCACTACATCCAGTCCCTCCACGACGTGGAGGACTTCTCCTACAGCAAGGGATTGCTGAACGGGCTCCACTGGATGCTCCAGGGGCATCGGCACGCCGCCAGGAAGCCGGCCGGCCAGTGGCGCAGAGGGCCTGTCTACGTCACCGACGCGCGCGATCCGGGCATCGCCGCCTACACGGCCCCTGACGAGGCCGAAGTTCCGACGCTGATGTCGGAACTCGTCGGTTGGTTGAACGCCGAGGATGGGACGCATCCGCTGGTGCGCGCCGCGATGGCCCACCTGCATTTGGTGTCGATCCATCCGTGGAGCGACGGGAACGGGCGGATGTCCCGCTCCCTGCAGACATTGATGATCGCTCGGGAGGGTGTCCTGGCTCCCGAATTCTCCTCCATCGAGGCCTGGCTCGGCCGTCCGGGCAACACCTGGGAGTATTACCGCGAGCTCGGCGCCCGCGGCGCCACCTACCTCCCCGACCAGGAGGTCCACAGCTGGATTCGGTTCAACCTGACCGCCTACCACCAGCAGGCCCAGACCGTTCGGGCCCGCCTCCATCGATCCGGGAGGGTCTGGACGATCCTCGCGGATTTCGTCGAGCGCGAGACGTTCGATGAACGGGTGATCTCGGCTCTCCACGAGGTGGCCATGGCCGGACGCGTTCGACGGCTACGCTACGAGCACGCCGAGGCGCTGACCACCCAGCAAGCGCAGCGAGACCTCCGTGATCTCGTCGCGGCGGGAGTCCTGGAATCGGTGGGCCGGACCAGATCCCGCTACTACCCGGCCGGCCGACGCTTCCCGGAGCCCGCACTTGAGGTCGCCCGTACACCGATCTCGCTGACGTCCCCCTACCGAAAATGATTGATCTTAGGCCACCGTCGAGGCACGGGCCTGCTGGGGCGGGACGACGGCGCGTTCCATCAAGCCGGGTTGAGAACATCGCACAGAGCTGCCACCCGCGGTGGGGTGTTCGAGTGAGTGGTAAGCAGGTCCACTGTGAAAACCGCCTCTGAGCTGCTGATTTTCCGGCAGATCAGAGGCGGTTTTTTGTTGTGGGGTCCTGCTTACGCCGTACGGTAGGCGCGAATGATCGTCTGTTCGACGATGTTGCCGGAGGCGTCGGTGGCCTTGGCGCGCAAGGACACGTGGCCGGTGGCCGGGTTCCGCAGGAACAGCACACCGCCCGCCGGCGTCCTGACCAGCTTGGGGGTGCTCTAGGTCGCTCCGTCGTCGGTGGACGCCTCCACCGTCAGGTCCTTCAGCCGGTGGCCCTCGGAGCCCGATGCCGGCCACACGGTGACGGGCACCGTGAACGGCACGCCGCCACGGGCGATGTTCCGGTTGTCCAGCGCGGGCGCGAAGCTGATCGTCGCGGCCGGGAGCCGTACGGCGTCTGGCGCCTGCTCGGACCTGAACGTCCATGCGGTGAGGATCCGGGTGGAGGTGAAGGGTTCGTCCCGCTCGGCCTCGGTCTCCACCCGGTAGGTCGCCGCCTCGGGCGGGACGGTGAACACCTGGGCGCCCACCCCTGTCCCCTTCGCCACCAGCGCCCCGTCGCGATAGAGCGCCGAGCGTTGCCGTGGCGCCGAGGAAGAGCCCGGGCGCCCCTGCCCGTCACCGTGGTAGAAGTCGAAGTGCACGAAGATCCGGTCGACGCTCCTGGTGATCCCCTCGCCCTTCACGCCCGCCGCCTCGTAGGCGGGGGCGAACACGCCACGGTTCCACTCTTCCGTATGCGTGCGGCCGCGCTGATAGGTGGTCGGCCGGCCATTGACGCTCTGGACCTCGTCGCCCTCCGCGCCGGTCTCGTGGAACCAGCGCTTCCACCGGATCCCGCCGTCGGTGTTGACGTACTCGGTCTGGACGGAGGGCAGCGCGATGCCGTTGCCGGCGTACGAGTGCGCGAAATCGCCGTCCCGTGGTTGCGGACCGGTGGCCGTGGTGCCCGTCGTGCCCGCGAACTGCTGAGCGTTGTCCACCTTGACCGTCGCCAGCTCCTGCTGCGTCACCTTTCGCTGGAAGCCGGTGACCATCCGGCCGGGGGTGAAGTAACCCAGATGGTAGGCATAGGGACTGTCGTCCGTGCCACCGGCCCAGCTGCCTGACACCTTGCTCAGGGCATGGGGGTAGGTCTGGTCGCCGCCGAGTTGTGCGCCGTAGAGGGTCTCGAACGAGGGTCTGGTGACCAGGCTCGCGAAGAACGTGCCGTCGGCCAGCCGTCCGCGGTAGCCGACCTGGGCGTTGACCTGCTTGACCGTCGGATCGGGTGGGGTGATCGACAGGGGCATGCCGAGCCTGGCGTCGAGGTCGAGCGTACGCGGGGCGGTCAACTCCAGCCCGGGGTGCGTGAGGAGGGTTCCGGTCGTGCCCAGGAAGGTCGTGCTGATGGACCAGGTGCCTCTGGGCAGGTGGAGCGTGGTCGTGGCCTGCTGGCCCATGAGCACGATCATGTCCTCGGAGCCGCCGTCCAGGCGATGCAGCACCGTCCTGATGCTCGTCGCGGGCCGGCCGTCGCGGCCGGTCTGGTTGAGCGTGAGGTCGTGGCTCTCCACCTCCTTGTCCACGCCGAGCGGCGTAATGACCTCGGTGCCGCCGCCGGTCGCCGTGAGATACCCGCCGAGCGGGCCGTCCGGGAGGTCCGCTCGCGTGTCGGCGGTCACCGACACCTCGGCGCTGCCGACGGCGGGAACGGTGACGGAGCCGGGGGTCACGCTGAACAGCGCCGCGTCGAGGGGCCGGCCCCCACCGTCGAGGGCACGTACCGAGAAGTCGAGGGTGACCGGTGCCGGGCCGGTGTTGGTGTAGGTCAGCGTCCTGGTGATCGGCTCGTCGTCGGTGTGCGGCCAGCGCTGGTGTCCGAAGCCCAGGCCGGGCGGGTTCGCCGTGATGAGCTGGGTGGTGGCCCGGTCGACGTCCACGCGGCCCGCGCCCTGGCCGTACACGCCGATCGTCCCTGGCCGGGCCGAGGCCATCAGCGCGGCCTTGAGCCGGGCCGGAGTCCAGCCCGGGTGCTGAGCGGCCACGATCGCCGCCGCGCCCGCGACGTGCGGCGCCGCCATCGACGTGCCCGACTGGGAGAGGTAGGAGCCCTCCCCTTCATGCGCGTGCGTGCTCCGCGCGGCCACGATGCCGACGCCTGGAGCGGTGATGTCGGGTTTGAGCGCGTGGTCTCCTATGCGCGGCCCTTGGCTGGAGAACGGGGCGAGCCGCTCGTTCCTGTCCACCGCGCCGACGGTCAGCGCGGAGTCGGCGCTTCCCGGGCTGCCGATCGTACGCTGCCTTCCCGCGTTGCCCGCCGACACCACGAACAGGGTGCCGTGCTGGGCGGTCAGGTTCTCCAACGCCTGCTCCACGGGGTCGAGCCCGGGGTCGTCCCCTCCGCCCAGGCTCATGTTCACCACCTTCGCGCCCTGCTCGGCGGTCCACTACATGCCCGCGATGATCGCGGATTCCGGGCAGGACTCCCCGCACACCTTCGCGCTGAGCACCGTCGCGCCGTACGCGACGCCGCGGTTCCGCCCGCCGGAGGCCTCGCCGCCGCCGACGATGGTCGAGGCCACGTGGGTGCCATGGCCGACGACGTCGTTCTCCTCCGGATCTGAGGTGAAGTTACGCTGTCCGGCGATCCGTCCGGCGAGGTCGGGGTGGGTGGCGTCCACGCCGGTGTCCACCACGCCGACCTTCACTTCCGTACCGGTGAGCCCGCGCGCCCATGCGGCCGGTGCGCCGATCTGGGGCACGCTTCTGTCGAGCGTGGGCCTCATCCGGCCGTCCAGCCAGATCTTCTTCACGCCCGTGGCCTTCAGACCGCGCCCGGTGAGCTCGGCCCAGAATTTGCCGCGGTCCTTCCCTTCCGCCTGGACGGCGAGGGCGTCGATGCTGGGCAGCTCACGTACGACGCGGGCGCCGGCGGTGGACATCCGGTCGCGTACGCCGCTCCTGGCCGTGGGGCCGTCGTGGGAAATGATCAGCGGGAGGGGTTCCTGACGGTCGTAGCCGAAGTCCAGGAGGTTCGTCACCTTGAACAGCCGGTCGTCGAGCCGGCCGGACGCGAGGAGCGGCGCGGCGTCGCTGGGCACCACCCGAAGCCTGTCGCCGGCCTGGTCGACGGCGAAGGTGACGTCCTCGCGACCCGGGCCTCGCTCGATGACGTGTCCGCCCTCGACCAGGCGGACCTCGTCCCCGGTGATCAGCGTGACGGCCCCCGCCCGGCCTTCGACCGGTTTCGCCGCGCTGGTGGTGGTGTCGAGCGTGGGTGCTGGGAGTACCAGCAGGAGTAAGGCACTGATGACCGGCTTCAATGGGCATGCCTCTCGTCGGCGAGGGATCAGTCGTGCGATTTCGCACTGATCTACGCGTGAGATGGGGCGAAGGTTGCCCGCGCCTGATCGTGGGACGACTGAGCCATGGACTGAAGTGAGAGTGCGCCGGTTCGTCCCGCGGACCGTTTTCCCTGTACGTGCAGGGCCGGACTGCCGGGTTGGTGGATCACCCCTTCCGTCGAGTGCGTGTTCGTTTTAACGTCTCTTCCATGCACTGACTCGAAGGGATAGATGCGTCTATGACCTCGACAGCGTCGCCGCCGAGCGCGGCAGGCGAAGGGTTGGCTCGCGAAGATTACGCCCTTGAGCGCGTTCCGGCCGGTGCCCGCTACGGCTGGACGACCGTGGCCATTCAGCGGTTCGGTCTCCTCAGCGCTTTGTCCCAGTTCCTTCTAGGTGCGACTCTCGGCATGGGCATGACGTTCTGGCAGGCCGTTCTGGCCGTGACGCTCGGGGCCGTCATCCTGGAGATCGTCGCGATCGCGATCGGCATCGCCGGCATGCGGGAAGGGTTGTCCACCACCGTGCTGGCCCGCTGGAGCGGGTTCGGGCGGCACGGGTCCGGGCTGGTCGGCATCGTCATCGCCGTGTGCCTGCTCGGCTGGTTCGGGGTCCAGTCCGCGGTGCTCGGCCAGGGCATGGCCTCCCTGCTCGGAGGGCCGGCCTGGGTGTGGGCGATCGTCGGCGGGCTGGCGATCACGGCCATCGTGGTTCCGGGGTTCCTGGGGATGGCCTGGACGGCGTGGATCACCGTGCCGGCGTTCCTGGCGCTGGCCGGGTGGGCGGTCGTGGTCGAGCTCGGCAAGCAGCCGCTCGGCGAGCTGATCGCCTCGGCTCCGCCCGGTCCGGCGCTGAGCCTGGCCCAGGGCGCCACCCTGGTCGCCGGCGGGTTCATCGTGGGCGCCGTGATCAGCCCCGACATGTGCCGCTTCAACAAATCCGCGGCCGACGTCGTGAAGCAGACCATCATCGGCATCACCCTCGGCGAGTACGTGCTCGCGCTCGTCGGCGTGCTCCTGGCGCACGCGCTGCGGACCGGCGACGTGGTGGCCATCGTCACCACGACCTCCGGCGTCGTCGGCACCATCGTGCTGGTCGCGGCCACGACCAAGACCAACGACTGGAACCTGTACGCCGCCTCGCTCGGCGTCACGAGCGCGCTGCACACCGCGTTCGCCATCAAGGCCCGCCGCGCCGTGGTCACGATCGTCCTGGGCGTCGTCGGCACCGCGCTGGCCGCCCTGGGCATCGCCGACCACCTGGTGGACTTCCTCATCCTGCTCGGGGTCATGATCCCGCCGATCGCCGGGATCATGGTGGCCGAGTACTACGTGGTGCGTACCTGGCGCCCGGTCCTGGACGAGTCGCGGGAATCCGGCGCTCTGCCGGCCTCCGCTCCCGGATGGGTTCCGGCCGCGCTGGTGATCTGGCTGGTGGCCGCGGCGGTCGGCCACTACGTCACCGTGGGGATTCCCGCGCTGAACGCGCTGCTGGCGGCTTTCATCCTGTACGCGATCGCGGGCAGGCTCGGCTTGACCGGATCCACCCAACGGAGTCTCCTTGCGGATCGGGATTGACGTCGGCGGCACCCATACCGACGCCGTCTTGATGGACGGGACCACGGTCCTGGCCTCCGTCAAGACGGCCACCACCCTCGACGTGACCGGCGGCATCGTCGCCGCCCTCGAACGACTGCTGACCGAGTCCGGCGTGGACCGCTCGGCCGTCCACGGCGTCATGATCGGCACCACCCACTTCACCAACGCCCTGGTGACCGGCCGCGGCCTGGCCAGGACGGCGGTGGTACGGCTGGCGCTGCCCGCCACGGCCGCGTTGCCACCGATGGTCGACTGGCCCGAGCGGCTGGTGGGAGCGCTGCGGCCGAGCATCCACCTGTGCCATGGCGGCCACGAGTTCGACGGCCGCCCCATCGCCCCGCTGCGGCCCGACGAGCTCAAACGCGTCGCGGGGGAGCTGGCGGCGCAGGAGATCGGCACGGTCGCCATCTCCTCGGTGTTCTCGCCGGTCAACGCCGAGCTGGAGGAGGCCGCGGCCGAGATCCTGCTGGCCGAGCTGCCCTGCCTGCACATCAGCCTCTCCCACCAGATCGGCAGGATCGGGCTGCTGGAACGGGAGAACGCCACCATCGTCAACGCGTGCCTGCGCGACCTGGCCGACGACATCGTGGCGGCGTTCACCGACGCGCTGCGCCTGGTCGGGGTGACGGCGCCGCTGTATCTCTCCCAGAACGACGGCACCCTCATGGACGCCGAGTTCACCCGCCGCTACCCGATCCGGACGTTCGCCTCCGGGCCGACCAACAGCATGCGGGGCGCGGCGTTCCTCGCCGACCATCTCGACTGCGCCGTCGTGGACATCGGTGGCACGACCACCGACGTGGGCGTGCTGACCGGCGGCTATCCGCGCCAGGCGGGCGGTGAGGTGGAGTTCGGCGGGGTCCGGGTGAACTTCCGGATGCCCGACGTGCTGTCGTTCGGCCTCGGAGGCGGCAGCCGCGTCACCCGCGACCCCGTGGAGGTCGGCCCGGATTCGGTCGGCTATCGGCTCACCAGCGAAGCCCTGGTGTTCGGCGGACAGGTCCTGACCGCGTCGGACCTGGCGGTCGCCGCGGGCCTGGCCGACTTCGGCGACGTGTCCCTGGTACGGCACCTGGACCGCGATCTCGTCGGCCGCGGCATCGAGTGGATGGTCCAGAAGGTCGCCGAACTGGTGGATCGGATGCGGATCTCGGCCGCTCCGCTGCCGGTGGTCCTGGTGGGCGGCGGCAGCGTGCTCATTCCTCCGGAGTTGCCCGGCGTGTCGGCCGTACACCGGCCCAAGCACCACGGGGTGGCCAACGCGATCGGCGCGGCGATCGGCCAGATCGGCGGCGACGTGGACCGGCTGTGGACGATCACCGCCTCCCGTACCCGTGAAGCGGTGCTGGAGGAGGCGCGGGCCGAGGCGATCGAGCGGGCGACGGCCGCGGGGGCGGCCCCGGGCACCGTGGAGGTGAAGGAAGTGGACGAGGTGCACGTCGCCTACCTGCCGGGCAACGCCGTACGCGTCCGGGTCAAAGCGGTCGGCGAACTCGACCTCGCCGGCCGGCGCGACGGAGAGGACGACCAGTGGGCGTAGAGCTGACCCTGCCGGCCCTGCGCGACCTCTCGGAGGGCGCGGCCGTCCTGGGCACAGGCGGCGGAGGCGACCCGTACGTGGGCCGGCTGCTCGTGGAGCGGCAGTTGCGCGCGGGCCGCACGGTACGCGTCATCGACGTGGCCGAGCTGCCCGACGACGCGCTGGTCCTGCCGTGCGCGCTCATGGGGGCACCGACCGTGTTCTGGGAGAAACTGCCCGGCCCCAAGGGCATCACGACCGCGCTGCGCACGCTGGAGGCGCATCTGGGCCGCAGGGCGGCGGCGACGATGCCGATCGAGTGCGGCGGGTTCAACTCCATGATCCCGCTCCTGCTGGGCGCGGAGACGGGCCTGCCCGTCGTGGACGCCGACGGGATGGGCCGCGCGTTCCCCGAGCTGCAGATGGAGACGTTCGCCGTCATGGGCGTGCCCGGCTCGCCGATGTCGATCGCCTCCGACCACGGCGACGCGGGCATCATCGACGCCGTGGACAACAAGCGGATGGAGCGGCTCGCCCGGGCGATGACGGTGCAAATGGGCGGGTCGGCGTACATCTGCGACTATCCGATGGACGCCGCGACGGTGCGCCGTACCGCCGTACCGGGAACGCTGACGCTGGCGCGGCGGATCGGCGAGACGCTCAGGACGGCGCGGGAGCGGCATCGCGACCCGTTCGAGGCGCTGACGGCGATGCTGGCCGGCACCATCTACAGCCACGGGCTGGTGCTGTTCCGGGGCAAGGTCATCGACGTCGACCGGCGGACCGTGGACGGTTTCGCCCGGGGCGGAGTCCGGCTGGCCGCGATGGACGACCCGGCCGACGTGATGGAGATCACCTTCCAGAACGAGCACCTCGTCGCCCGCCGCAACGGCCGGCCGGCGGCGATCGTCCCCGACCTGATCTGCACGCTGAACAGCGAGACCGGCTCGCCGGTGACCACGGAAGCTCTCTCGTTCGGCCAGCGGCTGACGGTTTACGCGATCAGCACCCCGGCGATCATGCGCACCCCCGAGGCGCTGGACTGCTTCGGGCCCGCGGGCTTCGGGCTGACCGAGCCCTACACCCCGGTGGAGGAACTTACCGCCTCTCACCTGCGGTGATATCGCGTGTCGCCGATCTTGTACGGAGCGTCGGCAACAGGGCGGCAACAAGGTGCCGTACGGCGGGCGCATTGCCCCAAGAGCCCCATGAGACGGAATAGGCTCATGGGGCAAGTCTGGCCGGGGCGAACGTTAGGGGACCGGGTGAGCAAGTCCTTCGTGCACCTGCACGTGCACACCGAATACAGCATGCTTGACGGCGCGGCGAAGCTGAAGCCGCTGTTCAAGGAGGCCGAGCGGCTGGAGATGCCGGCGATCGCCATGAGCGACCACGGCAACATGTTCGGTGCGTACGAGTTCCAGAAGGTCGCGTCGGGCTCCCCGGTCAAGCCGATCATCGGCATCGAGGCATACGTGGCGCCCGAGAACCGGTTCGTGAAGAAACCGGTGTTCTGGGGCCAGCGGGCCGAGACCGGCGTGGCGGACGGCGAGGGCGGCAAGGACGTCTCCGGCGGCGGCCGGTTCACCCATATGACGATGTGGGCCAAGGACGCCGACGGCCTGCGCAACCTGTTCCGGCTGTCGTCCCTGGCCTCGTTCGAGGGCTACTACTCCAAGCCGCGCATGGACCAGGACCTGGTCTCGCAGTACGCCTCCGGCATCGTGGCCACGACCGGCTGCCCGTCCGGCGCGGTGCAGACCCGGATCCGGCTCGGCCAGTACGACGAGGCGGTCCGGATCGCCGGCGAATACCAGGAGATCTTCGGCAAGGAAAACTACTTCCTCGAGCTGATGGACCACGGCATCAGCATCGAGCAGGAGGTCCGGGCCGACCTGCTGCGGCTGTCCAAGCAGCTCAACATCCCGCTGCTGGTCACCAACGACTCCCACTACGTCACCGAAGACCAGGCCGACGCCCACGACAGCCTCCTGTGCGTCGGCGTGGGCAAGAACAAGGACGACCCGAACCGGTTCCGGTTCAACGGCTCCGGCTACTACCTCAAGCCGGCCGAAGAGATGTACGCCCTGTTCCCCGAGCTGCCGGAGGGGTGCGACAACACGCTGCTCGTGGCCGAGATGATCGGCGACTACGGCGACGTGTTCGCCCAGGTGGACCGGATGCCCGACTACCCCGACGTGCCCGAGGGGGAGACGCAGGAGTCCTGGCTGCGCAAGGAGTGCGAGCGCGGCCTGGAGATGCGCTACGGCAGCCCGATCCCCGAGGAGGTGCTGGAGCGCTACGAGACCGAGATGAAGGTCATCGGCCCGATGGGCTTCTCCTCCTACTTCCTCGTGGTGGCCGACATCTGCAAATACGCCCGCGACAACGGCATCGCGGTCGGCCCCGGCCGTGGTAGCGCCACCGGCAGCATCGTGGCCTACGCCACCCGCATCACCGAGCTCGACCCGCTGGAGCACGGCCTGCTGTTCGAGCGGTTCCTCAACCCCGAGCGCATCAACCCCCCTGACGTCGACCTCGACTTCGACGACCGCCAGCGCGACCGCATGGTGGCCTACGTCACCCAGAAATACGGCAGCGAGTACACCGCGCAGGTCAACACGTTCGGCACGATCAAGGCCAAGGCCGCCGTGAAGGACGCGAGCCGGATCCTCGGCTACCCGTTCGCCATGGGCGACAAGATCACCAAGGCGATGCCGCCGGACGTCATGGGCAAGGGCGTCCCCCTCGCCGACCTGTTCAACGAGAACCACGCCCGCTACAACGAGGGCACCGAACTGCGCGCCCTCTACGACAACGACCCCGACGTGCGCAAGGTCATCGACACCGGCCGCGGCATCGAGGGCCTGATCCGCGGCACCGGCGTGCACGCGGCCGCCGTCATCCTGTCCTCGACGCCGCTGCTCGACCTCATCCCGATGCACAGGCGGGACAAGGACGGCGTGGTGATCACCGGGTTCGACTACCCGTCGTGCGAGGACATGGGCCTGGTCAAGATGGACTTCCTGGGTCTGCGAAACCTGGGCATCATCGACCACGCCATCAAGATCATCAAGCAGAACCGGGGCATCGAGCTCGACACCCTGACGATGCCGCTCGATGACGCCAAGACCTACCAGCTCCTGGCCCGCGGCGACACGCTCGGCGTGTTCCAGCTCGACGGCGGCCCCATGCGGTCGCTGCTGAAGCTGATGGAGCCGACCCGGTTCGAGGACATCGCCGCCGTGCTCGCCCTCTACCGGCCCGGCCCGATGGCGGCCAACGCGCACACCAACTACGCCCACCGCAAGAACGGCCGCCAGGACATCGAGCCGATCCACCCGGAGCTCAAGGAGGCGCTCGAACCGATCCTCGGTCCCACCTTCCATCTGCTCGTCTACCAGGAGCAGATCATGGCCGTCGCCCGTGAGCTGGCTGGCTACACCCTCGGCGGCGCCGACCTGCTGCGCCGGGCCATGGGTAAGAAGAAGAAGGAGATCCTGGACGCCGAGTTCGCGAACTTCCAGGCCGGCATGCGCGGCAACGGCTACTCGGACGAGGCGATCCAGGCGCTGTGGGACGTCATGCTGCCCTTCTCCGGCTACGCGTTCAACAAGTCCCACACCGCCGGCTACGGACTGGTCGCCTACTGGACCGCCCACCTGAAGGCCAACTACCCCGCCGAGTACATGGCCGCGCTGCTCACCTCGGTGGGTGACGACAAGGACAAGGCGGCCGTCTACCTGGCCGAATGCCGCAAGATGGGCATCCAGGTCCTGCCGCCGGACGTCAACGACTCCCAGCTCGACTTCGTCGCCGTCGGTGACACCCAGGTGCGCTTCGGCATGGGCGCGGTCCGTAACGTCGGTGAGAACGTCGTCGAGGGCATCGTCAAGGCCCGCACCGAGAAGGGCAAGTTCACCGACTTCAACGACTTCCTCGGCAAGGTGCCGCTGACCGCCTGCAACAAGAGGGTCATCGAATCGTTGATCAAGGCGGGCGCGTACGACTCGCTCGAACACCCCCGCAAGGGCCTGCTGATGATCCACGAGCAGGCGGTCGAGTCGGTGATCGACATCAAGAAGAACGAGGCGCACGGCCAGGACTCCCTGTTCGGCGGCCTCGCCGACGACGGCGACGACGAGGTGTTCTCCATCGCCATCCCCGAAGGCGAGTGGGACAAGAAGACCAAGCTCGACTTCGAGCGCGAGATGCTCGGCCTCTACGTGTCCGACCACCCGCTGGCCGGCACCGAGCGGCTGCTGGCCAGAAACCGCGACACCACGATCGTCGACCTCCTGGACAGCGGCCGCGACGACCGCGGCGACGTCCGGGTGGCCGGCCTGGTCACCAAGGTCGACCGGCGGGTCAACAAGGCGGGCAACACGTGGGCCATCCTCACGGTCGAGGACATGGACGCCGCCGTCGAGTGCCTGTTCTTCCCGCGCAACTACGAGCTGTACGGGCCCGAGCTGCGGCCCGACATCGTGGTCTCGGTCGGCGGCCAGATCAACAACCGCGACGGCGCCATCTCGGTCTTCGCCCAGGAGCTCACCCCCATCGACGTGTCCGGCGTCAACAGCGAGTCAGGGGCGCCGATCACGCTGCTCCTGCGGGAGGAGCGCATCACCCCGACCCTGCTGGAGGAGCTGCGCCAGGTGCTGAAACTGCACCAGGGCCGGGTGCCGCTGCACGTCAACCTGCGGCGGCCGGCCGGCAAGGTCATGGTGATGGCGCTGCCGGAGTGGTCGGTCAACGCCGAGCCCAGCTTCGCCGCCGACATCAAGGCGCTGCTCGGGCCGGAATCCCTGTCGCTGTGAACCGTCGGATCGAGGTCGTCACCGAGGCCGCGCCGCCCGACTGTCCCCGCTGCGGCGGCGCGTCCCTGCTGTGGGCGCGCGTGCCGCACGGCTGGGAGAACGCGACGGGCGGGCGGGTGGAGGGCTACAGCGGCGTGGTGCTGTGCGGGTCCTGCGACGCCGACCGGCCGCACGCGGCGGCGCTGATCACGTGGTTCCACGTCCACGGGCGGGCGGACGACACGGACGAGGAGTTCGTCCGGCTGCTGGTGGCGTGGACGGCCGGCGTGGTCATCCCGGCGCTGGACGAACGGGCGCTGAAGGACGAGGTCGAACGGTGGACTCTGGGCGAGCGTTAGCCCTGTGGTGCGCGGCCCTGCTCGTCCTGTCCGGCTGCTCGATCGGATCGCCACCGGCCGTCCGAACCCTGGCCACGAAGCCCGTCGTCCCGCCGGAGACGGTCGCCCCGCCGCTGCCCATCGCGGACGTGTCGGCCAACCAAGCGGGTCTCCACCCAGAAGTGCGACTAAGTCACAGATTGGCACTCCGCCACCACACACTGCTATACGTGTGCTTAGGTGTTGCTTTGACTTAATGTGTGCCGGAGTGGGGTTGAAGGGTGTCAAGGTACGACTGGCGTCACTCGGTGTTCGCACCCGTGGTGAGCCTGATGGTGTCCGCTCTGCTGATGGTGGCCGGAGCGGTGGAGGCGCTGCTGGTGTCCGTGGGTGCGACCACGGCACCGGTGGCGGCGGAGCTCGTGGTCACCCTCATCATCGCGGTGTTCCTGACCGCCGTCCTCAGGATCGTCAGGGCCGTACCGGACATCCGGCGCGAAAGTGCCGCGACCGCGCGGGCCGTGACGAACATCGGGGCGGTGAAGCCGTCCGAGGACACGCTGGTCGGACGGCGGCTCAAGCTGTTCAAGGAGGCCGCGGAGGCCGGCAACGACTGTGAGGCGGTGCTGAGCGCCCGCTCGGCGCTGGACGACAGCGAGATGGCCAACAAGCACCACCTCGACCACGCGCTCATCTGGGCGCTGCCGGTCTTCGGCTTCATCGGCACCGCGCTGACGATGGGCGCGATGGTGAACTCGTTCTCCAACGCGCTGGACGGCCAGGGCGACCCGAGTGTGCTGATCGCCGCGCTCAAGCAGTACGTCCTGCCCGAGCTGGCCTCCGCGTTCGGCGTCACGCTGGTCGCGCTGTTCCTGAGCGTGATCGCGTTCGGCACCATGGCCTTCGTCGAGCGGTCCGAGCGGGCGTCCGTGGTGGCCGCGGACGAGGTGTTCCTGGTCTACATCGCGCGCCTGCCCGCCAAGCAGGCGGCTCCGGCCATGGCGGGGCTCACCCAGGAGCTGGCCCAGTCCAGGGGCCGCACCGAGGAGCTCGTCAAGGGCCTGGACGCGCTGCGCACGGCGGTCGAGCGGCTGAGCGCCGCCGAGGCCCGGCCGCACAAGTACACGCTCGTGAGGGAGCCGTGAGGAAGCGGCCCGCCAGGTCGTTCGCCCCGCCGCTCGACCTGCGTTTCATCGACCTGTTCATGGCCATCGTGCTGGCGCTGTCGTTTGTGGCGATCATGCTGACCGTGGTGGCGCGGATGTTGCCGACGGAGCCCTCCACGCCGCCGCAGCGGCAGGAGAAGAGCGTGGCCCAGCTCAAGCGGCAGCTCGACGCCGCCGTGCAGGCCCAGCGCAAGGCCGAGTCCGAGCTGCGCGTCACGCGGGAGCAGATCTCCGAGCAGACCGCCTTCGCGCTGCCCTGGTGGCTGATCGGGTTCTGCGCGCTGCTCGGCGTGCTGGCCGTGTTCGTGAACTGGCGGATCCGGCTGTGGAAGGAGGGCAACCTGCCGCGGTTGCGGAGCTGGCTGATGGTCACCGTGGTCGTGGCGGTCGTCACGGTGGTGATCAGGTCGCTGAGCGACGGCCAGGGCTACCTGCTGCTGGCCGAGATCCCGTGGTGGGCGGCCGACGTGCTGTGCCTGGGGCTGCTGCTGGTGGCGTACGTGCTGATCTCCGACATCAGGACCGGCCAGGTCACGCTCGGCGAGATCAAGGCCCGCGTAAATCCCGTCGCGCCGGCCAGGAACGCCGAGTAGGGTCCGGAATCAGACCGGCCGCGGGACTTCAGGTACGACTTCCGGAATCCGCCTGTACAGCGATAGTTCGCAGCTCGTGCCCCCATTCCCCGGCCGGTCCCAGACCTTCCGGGGAGCCCGATGGACACCTACGCCGACCTGATCGAGTGCGAAGACGTGCTGCTCTTCGCGAACGCGGCGATCACCTCGACCGGCCAGCGCGAGTTCCACAGCGCGGCCGGTGAGCAGCGGCTCTCCCTCGCCTTCCTGCACAGCTACATCCAGGGCAACTACCCCGACCTGTACGCCGCGACGCTGGCCCTCGACATCAACGACCACAACGCGGCGATGATCATCGCCAACCTGCTCCGGCAGCGGGGCGGCGTGGGCGATGGGCGGCTGATCGCGTGGCGGCTGGGCCGGATGAGCCCGCCCCGCGTCTACCGCCTCTTCCAGGGGCTGCGCCGCGACGGCGTCAACAACCGGCGCACCAGGGCCCTGATCCGCGACTGGCTCGCGGCCCGGCCCGACCTGGCCTTCGACGCGGTGAAGTATCGCTCGGCGGTCAAGTCGGCGGTGCGGCACGCGCACCTGCGGCCGGCGGGCGAGCTGGCCGACTTCCTGTTCGCGCCGTTCAGCCGGCCCCGCTACGACACGCCGATCCTGGAGACGTGGCGGCGGGCCCACTACGACAAGAAGGCCCTGTACGAGCTGCCGTACACCGTCGCCGAGGGCTTCGCGGCCCGCCACGGCATCGACCGGACGATCTTCATGGAGCGCATCGCGCCCCAGCTGACCCGGCTGGAGCGGCTGCGGCTGACGGAGTCGGCGTCGGAGCGGGGCGTGGACACCGAGGCGGACCTGGCCGCGCTGCCGCTGGTCAGGCTGGCCTCGTACGTGCTGTCCCTGGCCGGCGACGTACGCACCCGGCGGCGGGACGAGCTGGAGGGCGCGCTGCGCGCCGCGGCCCGGCGCGTGGCCGGGGCGCGGGCGGGCACGTGGGGGAGCGTCGCGGCGGTGCTCGACGACAGCTTCTCCTCGTTCGGCTCGCCGGTGAAGCGCCGCCGGCCGCTCGCGGTCGCGCTGGCCTGCCATTACCTGCTGGAGGCGCTGGCCGGGTCGTACCGGGACCTGTGGCTGACGGGCCGGAGCGACCCGCTGCAGGCGCGCCCGTCCGGGCCGACGCCGCTGGGACGGCGCGTCATCGACGCCCTCGAAGGGCGGCCCGATCTGCTCGTCATCGTCTCCGACGGCTGGGACAACGCGCCGCCCGGGCTGGCGGCCGAGGTGCTGCGCGTCTGGCGGCGCAAGCTCGACCCGGGAGGGGAGGTCGGCATCGTGCACCTGAACCCGGTCTTCGACGCCGGTCAACTGGAGGTACGGCGACTGTCCACGGTGGTGCCGACCGCCGGCATCCGCGACGCGGAGGACCTGCCCGCGCTGGTGGAGCTGGCCAGGTTCGCCGAGGGGCGGAGCGGGCTCGGGGAGCTGCGGGCGTATCTGGAGGAGCGGGCGGCCCGGCGATGATCGACTTCACGGGGCTGGAGACCCGGCCCGCGCAGACCTGGGGCGGGCTGCGGCTGGTGCCGCTCGTGCGCCGCGAGCCCATCCACGACCTGCGGCTGCACGCCAAGGTGTACGGCGACGAGCTGTCCATGGTGTCCCTGCCGGACAGGTCGTGTTACACCGCGTACGTGCCGCACGCCTTCGTCGCGACCTGGGGCGACGGCGACACCCCCGCGGCCGCGTACGGGACCCAGCTAGGTGAGCCGCTGCGGCACATGGCCGTCAGGTCACGGCGACGGATGGCCCGGCGGGTGGACAAGAGGCGGCTGCGGTTCCTGCCGCTGCACCTGGCCGTGGAGGGCTTCCTCGCGCTGCACTTCGGCGGCCCCGACCTCGCGTGGGAGGAGTGGTCGCGCCAGGCGTTCACGCACGGCCTGTCGCCGCGCGTCGAGGACGTCTACTACGGCGCCGAGATCGCCGGGCTCGACGACGCGCTCAAGGTGTTCGAGATCTACCCGGGGCAGTGCGGGCTGCTGGTGTACGCCGCCGACTCGCTGGCCAGTGCCTTCGTGGTGCCGCACCCGGAGGACTACCGGGCGCTGCACCCGACGCTCATCCGCGACATGTACGGCGAGCTGATCTACGACTACGCCCTGTTCTACCCGGCCGCCGACTTCCCGGCCGTGATCGACGACGGCCTGGTCTCGTCGCCGGCCGACCTGCGGGCGCAGGCGGTGCGCCACGAGCGGGAGTGGGCGGCGTTCCACGACTCGGTGATGGCCGGTGGCCTGATCAGCGCGCCCGCGCAGGTGGAGGACGTCTACCGGATGGGCCGCTACACCCTGAGCCGCTTCCTGCCCGGCTTCGAGCGGAAGGCCGAGAACCACATCGGCGAGACGATCACCGACGCGGACGGGCGGCTGGCGTACCTGAAGACGTTCCGGCTGTCGGTGGCGCAGACCCGGCGCGGCCACCTGCTGAGCGTGCTGGCCGAGCACGGCTGGAGCCTGCCCGGCAGCGCCGCCACGCTGCGGATCAGCGAGGCGGCGCTGGGGATGCGGCTGGTGCAGGCGGGGTTCGGTCATCTGCTGCGGCAGGACGTGCTCGACGGCTACCGCAAGCAGGTCAATGAGCGTGCCCGGCGTACTCGTCCAGGCGGCGCAGCATCGCCACCAGCATGAGCGGGAACATCGCCACGTGCGCCACCATCATCAGCGTGCCGCCGTCGATGATCCCGAGCCACAACATCGGATAGAGCGGCACGACGGGCGCGAACATCACGGCGCACATCTCCAGCGTCGGCGCCCAGCCGTGCCCGCGGATCCGCATCCACACGGCCATGCCCACGGACATGTTGAAGGCCATCAGCAGGTACGAGAGCTCCGGCTGCGCGGTGTGGGAGAGCTCCAGGCCGAGGGCGGACTGCAGCATGCCGAGGCCGAACATGCCGGCGAACATGGCGATGATCATCTCGACGTAGTGGAGGGCGAACCGGCCCCAGCGGCGACCGGGCTTGGCGGTTGTCGAAGTCATGCCGAAACCGTGTCCCATGACGCCTCCGCGTGCCAAGATCGAGGGCCGGGAAGGTCCGGAAACTTGGGTCCTTGGTCCTTCGGACCTACAGTCATGGCCATGGAGCCGAGACGGGTCGTGATCGTCGCGTACGAGGCGGCGGAACTGCTGGAGATCGCGAGCATCACCTCCACGCTGGAGAGCGCCAACTGGCACGGCGCACAGCCCTACTACGAACATCGCGTGGCCACGCCCGGCGGCCACCCCGTCACCACCGCCAGCGCGCTGACCCTGAACGCCCAGCTCGCCCTGGAACGGGTCACCGGGCCGCTCGACACGCTCATGGTGGCGGGCGGGATCGGGCACGAGGACGCCGCCGCGAACCCGCTGATCGTGGGGCACATCCGGCGGCTGGCCCGCGAGAGCAGACGCGTCGCGTCGGTCTGCACGGGAGCGTACGTCCTGGCCGCCGCCGGCCTGCTCGACGGGCGGCGCTGCACCACGCACTGGCACCAGGCGCAGGTGCTGGCCAGCCGCTTCCCCGACGTCACCGTGGACCCCGACCCGATCTTCATCAGGGACGGCAACGTCGCCACCTCCGCGGGCATCACCGCCGCGCTCGACCTCACGCTGGCCTTCGTCGAGGAGGACAACGGCACCGAGCTGGCCAGGACCGTGGCCAGAAACCTGGTCACCTACCTGCAGAGGCCCGGCAACCAGGCGCAGATGAGCATATTCGTGGACGCGCCCTCACCGGCCAACAGCCTGGTCCGGCGCACCATCGAGCACATCGGCGCCCACCTGCGCGACGACCTGAGCACGGCGGTGCTGGCCGCGGCGGCGGGCGTCAGCGAACGCCACCTCACCCGGCTGTTCCTCAAACACCTGGGCCAGACCCCCGGCCGGTACGTCCGGCAGGCCCGCACCGAGGCCGCCGCCCACCTGCTGGCCTCGACGTCGCTGCCGATGGCGGCGGTGGCGGTGCGGTGCGGCTTCGGCACCGCGGAGACGCTGCGGCAGGCGTTCCTCGACCGGTACGGCATCCCGCCCTCCCGCTACCGCCTCACCCAGGTGCCGGTTGGGATGTCCGTTTCTGGCTAATGTGTCTCCGATGAACGGTGACCGGGTCATAGGCGGGTACGCGCTGCGGCGCCTGCTCGGCCGGGGCGGCATGGGCGAGGTGCACCTCGCCACCACGCCCACCGGCGGCCTGGCGGCGGTCAAGCTCATCCATCCGGCGCTGGCCCGTGACCCGGCGTTCCGGCGGCGCTTCGACCGGGAGGTTGCGGCGGCCCGGCGGGTGGCCCGGTTCTGCACCGCGCCCGTCCTGGACGCCGGGATCGACGGCGAGATGGCCTACCTCGTCACCGAATATGTCAAGGGCCCCGACCTGGCACAGGCCGTCCACGAGCAGGGCCCCTTGTCGGGCGGGAACCTGGAGGCGCTGGCGGTGGGCATCGCGACCGCGCTCAGCGCCATCCACGGAGCCGGGGTGATCCACCGCGACCTGAAGCCCTCCAACGTGCTGCTCTCGCCGCTCGGGCCGCGGGTGATCGACTTCGGGATCGCGCAGATCGTCGCGAACGACGGCCTGGCCAGCCAGGCGATCCTCGGAACGCCCGCCTTCATGGCGCCGGAACAGGTGACGGGGGAACCGCTCACGCCCGCGGCCGACGTGTTCGCCTGGGGCGCGCTGATCGCGTTCGCGGGGACGGGGCGGCTGCCGTTCGGGCAAGGGTCCTCCGAGGCGCTGTACCGGATCGTGCACGAGGAGCCCCGGCTCGACGGGCTGGACGAGGGGATCAGGGAGCTGGTGGGGCGGGCGCTGGCCAAAGACCCGCGCCGGCGGCCGACGGCCCAGCAACTGCTCGCTGACCTGGTCGGCGGCACCCGCCTGGCCACGGCCACCGAAGTGGTGGAACGCACGTGGACGGGCCGGCCTTCTCCCGTCGTGCGGCGCCGCCGGCGGTGGCCGTGGGTCGCCGCCGTGGGGATCGTCGCTCTCATGGTGTCCGCCGCCGTGCCGGCGCTCTGGCGGCAGGCGTGGCCGTACGAGGCGGGGTTCGGCTCGTGGGCGGACGGCGCGTCCGGTGGCGGGAACGCGCGGGTGACGGGCACCGGTTACGAGCTCACCGTCAAGCGGGGCTGGCGGTTGTGGAAGTCGGCCCCCGTACGGGAGCCGGACGGCGGGGTGATCGTCAGCGCGAAGGCCACCCTGGAGGAGGGCGACGGGCAGTACGGTGTGTGGTGCCACGGCTCGGCGGGCTCAGGAGATCGCTACGAGTTCGGGGTGAGCGGCGCGGGCGAGGTCACGATCGTCAAGCGCCGCACGGGCACCCAGGGCACGGTCCTGTACGGTCCGGCGAACGCGCAGAGTATGGCCACCAACCGCATCGTGGCGGAGTGCGGCCAGAGCGGGAGCAAGGTGACGTTGCGCATGTGGCTGAACGGACGCCTGGTCGCGGACGTCTCCGACGCCGACGCCCCGTACGGCCCTGACGAGGCCGGCGTCCACGCGGCCTCCGCCGCCACCGGGTCCGTCCGCGTCCGCTTCGACTCCTTCGCCGCCAGACCGGCGACCGGCGGCTGACACGTGCGCCAGGAGGAACCGGCCCCCGAGGGCCCGGCACATGCGGGCCCGGTGCGGTTCGGGGTGCTCGGGCCGCTGCGGATCGACGGCGGCCAGGCTCCCGGACCGGCCAAGCACCGGGCGCTGCTGGCGGCGCTGCTGCTGTCCGCGCGGGAGCAGGTGCCGGTCGAGCGGCTGATGTCCGTGGTCTGGGACGACCGGCCACCGGCGTCGGCCGAGTCGGTGCTCAGGGTGTACGTCAGCGCGCTGCGCAAGCTCGTGGACGGCATCCGTACGGTGCCCGGCGGCTACCTGCTCGACGTCGGGCGAGATGACGTGGACTGCCACCGCTTCGAGCGGCTGGTCACCGAGGCCCGGCGGCTGCGGGCGGCGGGGCAGGTGGTGGAAGCGGCCGGCGGGTACACGGCGGCGCTGGCTCTGTGGCGGGGCTCGGCACTGGCCGACGTGGAGTCGTCGGCGCTGCGGCGGGCGCACGGCGTACCGCTGGAGGAACTGCGCCTGACCGCGCTGGAGGAACGGATACGACTGGACCTGCGGCTGGGCCGGGGCGCGGAGGTGGTCGGAGAGCTGCGGGCGCTGGTCGGCGCACACCCGCTACGCGAACGTGCCTGGGTCCACCTCATCGAGGCCCTGCACCAGGCGGGCCGCCGATCGGAGGCCCTGAGCGCCTACCAGGACGCCCGGCGCACCCTGGTCGAGGAACTGGGCCTGGAACCAGGCACCGAACTGACCGCCGCCCACCAGCGCGTCCTGTCCGAGGACCCGCCCCCGGTCACAGCGGCCGGGTATCCGCAGGCCGGCTGGGGATTCCCGGCCGACGCCGCGCCACCGATCGGCCCGGGGTTCGCGGCGGACGGGGTGCCGCCGGTCGGTCGGGGGTTCCCGGCGGACGGGGTATCGCTGGGCGGGCCGGGGTTGTGGGCGCCGGTGGATGCGTTGCCGCCGGATATTTCGGATTTTGCCGGGCGGCGGGCCGTGCTCGACTGGATCGCGCGGGCGGTCGACGAGAACGCCTCCGCCCCCGTGCACCTGGTCCTGCACGGCCCGCCCGGTTGCGGGAAGTCGGCCGTCGCCGTGCATGCCGCCACCCGCCTGGAACCGCCGGACGGCCGGCTCTACGCCGTCCTCGGTGCCCGCCCGCCGAGTGCCGTGCTCGAAGACCTGCTTCGCTCGCTCGGCTGCCCGGACCGTGCGGTGCCGCCGGTCCTGGACGAGCGGGTACGCCTCTACCGGAGCATGACGGCCCGCAAGCGGCTCCTCGTCGTGCTGGACGACGCCGCCGACGAGGCCCAGGTGCGCCCGCTCCTGCCCACGGGGCCGGGCAGCGTGACCCTGGTGACGAGCCGGTCGTCGCTGGCAGGGCTGGAGGCGGCGCGGGCGTACGAGCTGGGGGTGCTCGGCGAGGACGAGGCCGTCGCCCTGCTCGGCGGCGTGGCGGGACCCGAGCGGACGGCCGCCGAGCCGGAGGCCGCCCTGCGCATCGTCCGGCTCTGCGGCCACCTGCCGCTGGCCCTGCGGATCGCCGGGTCCCGGCTGGCCAGGAAGCCGGGCTGGACGCTCGACCACCTGGCGGGCCGGCTGAGCGACGAGCGGCGCAGGCTCGACGAGCTCAGCGCGGGCGACCTGGCCGTGCGAGGCAGCCTCGGGCTCGGCTACCGCGGCCTGCCCGATCCGGAGCGGCGGCTTCTGCGCGAGCTCGGCGCTCTGTCCGCTCCCGACTTCGCGCCCTGGGTGTTCGGCGCGGACCTGGAGCCGCTGGCCGAGGCCGGGCTCCTGCAGTCGCGCGGCCTGGACGAGGCGGGCCAGGAGCGGTACGGCTGGCACGACCTGACCAGGCTGTACGCCGCCGAACGCCTGCGGGACGAGGACGGCGGCCCGGCCCGCGTGCTGGCGGTCAGGGCGGGCGCGATCCTGGAGCGGACCAGGCAGGCCAGGGAGTCCCTGCTCCCCGCCGAACCCGGCACCGGCCGCACCGAGGCCCACCTGCCAGGCCACCCGGCCCTCAGCCTGGAAGGGGTCCCTGTGCAGGGCCACCCGGGTTCGAGTCTGCCGGGATACCCCGGTTCGGGGCTGGAGACCGGGTGGTTGCGGCAGGAGGCTCGGTGGCTGAGTGCCGAGCGCCGGTTCCTGGTGGCGAGTGTCGAGGACTTCTTCCGCGCCGGCCTGTACGAGCCCGCGTGGCGGCTGGCCTTCTACCTGGTCCCGCTGTTCGAGCTGGGCGCCCACCACGACGACTGGCACGCGACCACCGCCACCGGACTCGACGCGGCCAGGGCGGCGGGTCACCGGCACGGCGAGGCGCTCCTGCTGCGCGGCCTGGCCGACCTGCACCGGGCGGAAGGCCGCACAGAGGCCGCCGCCGCGGCGCTGCGGGCGGCTCAGCCGCTGGTGGAAGGGCTGGAGCTGGCCCGCGTCACGCTCCGGCTCGGCCTGGTCGAGGCGGACACGAGAGCGGCCGAGCGGGCGTTCCTGCGGGCCCTGCGGGTGTTCGAGGAGGCCGGGGACCGCCGTGGCCGGGCGGACGCCTTACGGGCGCTCGGCGCGGCGCGCGGGGACGAGGGCGCCCTGGTGGAGAGCCTGGCGGCGTACCAGGAGCTGGGTGACCCCCGGGGTGAGGCGGAGGCGCTGCTCGACCTGGCCAGGCTGCACCTCGCCGCCGGCCGTCACCCCCAGGCGCGCGACTGCGCGGAGCGGCGGTTGAAGGTCAACCGGCGGCTCGGCGACCGGCTGCCCGAGGCGGTCGCGCAGCTCGTCCTGGCCGAGATCGCCCAGGCGGAAGGGAACCAAGAGGCCGCCGCGGCGGCCGCGCGGGCGGCGCTGGAGACGTTCACCTCGTACGGGGACCACAGAAATGCCGCACAGGCCCGGTCGATACGCCAAGCGACCGGTTGAGACCCTAAAGCGAACTATGGGAGGGTTTGACGGCCCTGGGTGGGGACTATGCGGATCCTGAAGGTCGCTTCCCTACGGTGAGGGCACAACCCCGACGACGAAGGTGAACACATCATGCGAAAGACGATCGCGCTGGCTGTCGCGGCCGTCGCGCTGGCAGGCTGCGGCGTGCTCCCCGGTCAGCAGGGCGGCGGTGGCGAGGAGCAGCAGCCGCCGGCCGCCACGCCGGAGCAGGTCACGTCCGCCACCCCCGAACGGGCACCCCAGCAGACGGCCCAGCCCGACAGCGTGATCGCCACCCGCGAGGCCAGCGTCGGCGCGGGCGACATGTACGGCAAGGCCCGGGCGGACATCACCGCGCTCAAGCGCCAGGGCAAGACCCTCACCCTCAACTGGACGATCACCGCCACCGACGGCAAGGTCAACGTGCACAACGGCATGGGCACGGCGCCGCTCGACTTCACCGTCTCGGCCGTCTCGCTGATCGACCCGGTCAACGCCAAGCGCTACCGTACGGCCCGCAACGGCACCGGCGAGGACGCGGAGTGCGTGTGCTCGGGCACCCAGGGCCAGTTCCTGGAGAAGGACGAGGCGTCCACCCTGTACGCGGTGTTCGCGGCCCCGCCCGCGGACGTCACGAAGCTCAACATCGAGATGCCCATGATCGGCGTGATCACCGATGTTCCGATCTCTTAGCGCCGCCCTGGTCCTCGTCCTGTCACCGACGCCGCAGCCCAGCGTGCCGGCCGACGCCAACGGCGCGATCGAGGACCTGGTGCTGCCCGTCGAGGACATCGTCGGCGAGATCGAGTCGATGGACGGCACGGAGAGCGAGTCCAAGCAGGGCCGGGAGGTGACGGTGTCGGTGACCAGCGACGTGCTGTTCGCGCTGGACAAGTGGACGCTGAACGCCAAGGCCAGGCAGCGGCTGGCGAAGGTGGCCGGCAGGGTCGAGGCCGAGAGCGCGGGCGGCGTCGTCAGGATCGAGGGGCACACGGACGACCAGGGCGCGGACGCGTACAACGTGACGTTGTCGCGGCGGCGGGCGCAGGCCGTGGAGGCCGTCATGCGCGGCCACCTGGCCGGCGCGGGCGTCACCCTCCAGGCTCAGGGGTACGGCGAGACCCGGCCCAAACTGCCCAACCTGATCGACGGCAAGCCCGTGGCGAAGAACCGCGCCAAGAACCGTCGCGTAGAGATCGTCTTCACCGCCAGGCAGTGACTCACTCGCCCGGCAACTGGCCCAGCGTGACGTTGACGGTCTCCTGGGTGTCGTCCGGCCGGGTCACGCCCACCTTGACCCGGGCGCCGGGCCGCAGGGTCGTGAGCAACTCCGCGAGCTGCGCCATCGTGGGCGTCTCCTTGCCGTTGATCGAGACGATCGTGTCGCCGGCCTCGATGCCGGCCTTCTGCGCGGCCCCACCCGGCTCGATCGTGGCCACCGCGACCCCGCTGGGCTGACCGTCCGAGCCGACGACCGTGCTGCCCCGGATGCCGAGCGCGGCCCGGTGGGTGTTGGTGACCTTGCCGTATTTGACGATCTGGGCGGCGATGTCGGTCGCCGTGTTGCTCGGGATCGCGAAGCCGATGCCCGGCGCGGCGCCGCCGCCCAGCTCCGGGTCCGTGGCCGCGAGCGTCGGAATGCCGATCACCTGGCCCGACAGGTCCACGAGCGCGCCGCCGCTGTTGCCCGGGTTGATCGCGGCCGAGGTCTGGATGGCCCCGGCGATGGTGGCGCCCGGCGAGCCGGGGTTCTGCGGCTCGGTGACCGTGCGGCCCAGAGCCGAGACGATGCCGTTCGTGACGCTGCCCGACAGGCCCAGCGGGTTGCCCATGGCGAGCACGATCTGCCCCACGCGCAGCTTGGCGGAGTCGCCGAACTTCGCCGGCCGCAGCCCGTCGGGCTTGTCCACCTTGATCACCGCCAGGTCGCCGGCGGCGAAGGACTTGACCAGCCTGGCCGACCGCGCGGCGCCGCCCGTGGCGATCGTCACGTTCATCTGTTTGGCCTGGCCGACCACGTGGGCGTTGGTGACGATGTGGCCGCTGGAGTCGAAGACGATGCCGGAGCCGAGGCCGACCTTGGTGGTGATCTGCACGATGGACGGCAGGACGTTCGTGATGACCCGCTCGTACGCCGCCTCCAGCGAGTGCAGGGAGGCCGTCGGAGACGGCGTGGGCCGGGCCGACGACGGCGTGGCGGTGCTCCGGGTCGCGGGGGGAGGCGGCCCGCAGGCGGCGATCAGTACGACGGCGGCGGCCAGACCTGCGGCGAGCTCCCTCATGGGGGGCTCCTGCCCAGCTCAGCGGGAAAGATACGCCTCCCGGACGTTCCGCCTGCTGAGCTTCCCCGTCGGTGTTCGGGGCAGCGACTCCCGGTACTCGATCACCCGTGGATGCTTGAGCCGGGCCAGCCGGGGCGCGCAGTGCCGCAGCAGCTCGGCCGTGAGCTCGTCACCGCCCGGGATCCCGGTCACCGGCTGGACGAGGGCCACGACCTTGTGTCCCCATTCGGGATCGGGGACCCCGATCACCGCCACGTCGGCCACCGACGGGTGTTCCAGCAGCGCCGCCTCGATCTCGGCCGGATAGATGTTGACCCCGCCGGAGATGATCAGGTCGGTCCGCCGGTCCAGCAGGAACAGGTAGCCGTCGTCGTCGAGGTAGCCGATGTCGCCGGGCGTGTAGTCCTGGCCGCGCATGGAGGCCGCCGTCTTGTCCGGGTCGCCGTGGTACTCGAAGCGGTTGATCCCGCCGATGTAGACCAGCCCGGGCTCGCCGGGCGCGGCCTCCCTGCCGTCCTCCCCGACGATCGTGAACGTCATCCCGTCCAGGGCCTTGCCGACCGTGCCCGGCCTGGCCAGCCACTCCTCCGACGACACCATGGTCGCCACGGCCGCCTCCGTGGAGCCGTAGTACTCCCACACCACGGGGCCCAGCCAGTCGATCATGGCCTGCTTGGTGGCCGGCGGGCAGGGCGCGGCCCCGTGGTAGAGGTGGGTGAGGGACGACAGGTCGTACGACGCCCGCTCCGGCACCGCCAGCAGCCGGTGGAACATCGTGGGCACCATGAACGCGTTCGTCACCCGATGGCGCTCGACCAGCTCCAGCGCGGCCGCCGCCTCGAACCGCTCGGGCGCCACGATCGTGTGCCCGAGCTGCAGCGCCATCATCGCCTGCCCGTACGGCGCCGAGTGGTAGAGCTGCGAGCACACCAGGTGCACGCCGCCCATCGGCAGCCCGAAGTGCCGCCAGCTCTTGCGCATCAGGATCGGGTACAGCTCCTCCGGCGTCAGGTCCAGCAGCCGCCGCCGCACCCCCTTGGGCCGTCCGGTGGTGCCCGAGGTGTAGAGCATCATGGACCCGGCCCGGCGGTGGGCGGGGGCGGTGTCCGGCTGCCCCGCCACGAGCTCGCCGACCGTGAGGGTCCCCGGCGAGATCGTCACCCCGGCCCCGCAGTCGGCCACGATGTAGTCGATCTCCTCGGCCGTGAAGTGCCAGTTGACCGGAACGAGATAGGCCCCGATCTGGTACGTCGCCAGCATCATCGTCAGGGCGTCGAGCCCGTTCCTCAGCACGGTCACCACGCAGTCGCCCGGGGCGGTTCCGCGTGAGGTCAGGCCGTTGGAGGCGCGGTTCGCCAGGGCGAGCAGCTCTCCGTAGGTAGTGCCCTCGTCACCGAGGAGGGCGGGGCGTTCAGGGTCGTCGGCGGCGATCTCGTAGAAACCCCTCATGTCCGCCGACCATACAGAATTAGATTCTGCAGGGGGAATAGGGGAATTATCCTCCTCCGCGGTGACGTAACCTGAAGGCCATGGCGGATGACGGCGACGAGCGACCTGCGTATGACTCACCCACGACACCGTTCCGCAAGATCGTCCTGCCCGCGGAGGAGACGATCCGGATCGCCAAGCCTCCGGCGCCAGGTCCGTCCAGCCCGATAAGGCCCGCAGGTCAGAACCAGGCCCCCACGCAGACCCCGCCTCAGAACCAGACCCCGCCGCAGAACCAGGCCCCCGCACAGACCCCGCCTCAGGGTGGGCTGCCGGTTCCGGCCGGGACCCCCGTGTGGCCGCCGCCACGGCCGGCACCGGGCCCGGGCCCGGTCGGGGGGCAGGCGCACCGGCCCGCCGCGCAGCCGTTCGCGCAGCCCGGCCCGCAGCCCATGGCGCCGCTCCCCGCCAAGCCCCCGTCGCGCGGTCTCGGCGACATCCCGATCAAGGCCGTCTACCTGCTCGGCGCCATCCTGGCGACCGTCCTGGCCGTCGTGCTGATCTTCGTGGTCTTCTCCGGTGACGTGCCCACCAACCAACCGGAGGGCGAGCAGGTCGTCCGCGTCGCCCCCGTGCCCACCACCGCCACCCCCTCGCCGTCGGCCAGCGCGACCCCCACGGTGAGCCCGGTCGTGCTGCCGCCGGTGCCGGCGAGCAAGGCGTACGCCCAGTTGTCCGGCACGGCGTCCGTGGTCACCGGCCTGATCACCGACAAGTCCGTCGGCATCACCTACCCGAGGCTGGCCTCGCCGTGGAAGGCCAAGTCGTTCCCGCCGTTCTCGATCGCGCAGCGCATCGGGAAGGTGGCGGCCCCGCACACCGTGATCGCCTCGGCCATGTACCCGGGTGAGTCGCCGGAGAAGAAGCCC
Organism: Nonomuraea solani; assembly: GCF_900108335.1. Lineage (GTDB taxonomy): Bacteria > Actinomycetota > Actinomycetes > Streptosporangiales > Streptosporangiaceae > Nonomuraea > Nonomuraea solani. Next base: position 769,994 of record NZ_FNVT01000003.1, on the reverse strand, counting down.
TCCACGAACGCCGACTACCGCGCGCTCGCCGCCGAGGCCGCCCGCTGGTCGATCCGCACGCAGTATCCCGCGGGCGCCAAGCTCGACGCGTGGAACGCCTCCAAGAAGATCCCGGTCGGCAAGGGCTGGACGCTCGCCTACAAGGTCACCTACATCCTGGGCGGCAAGGAGCAGGAGGCCCAGGCCGTGGTGACCGTCGTCGAGGTGGGCAAGACGAAGCCGGCGATGCTGCTGGGCTCTATTCCCGAGTCGAACAAGCAGCGCTGGCGCGACCTGAACACCATCGCCGCGCAGGTTCGTCCGCTCTAGGCCAGAAGCATGCTCTAGAATATGGTTCTGGGCATAGACCTGGACCTGGCTGGAGGATGAACACATGGCGATCGGGTTGAGCGAGGAGCACGAGGCACTCCACGAGTCGGTGAGCGGCTGGGCGGAGCGGAACATCCCCTCGGAGCTGCTGCGCGCCGGGGCCGACGGGCGCCCCCCGTTCTGGCCGGGCCTCGCCGAGCAGGGGCTGCTCGGCCTGCACCTGCCCGAGGAGTACGGCGGTTCCGGCTACGGGCTGCTGGAGGCGGCCGTGGCCGTCGAGGCGCTGGCCGAGCGCATGGCCCCGGGGCCCTACGTGCCCACCGTGCTGGCCAGTGCGGTGATCAACGCCTCCAAGCGCCCCGAGCACCTGGAGTCGCTCGCCGACGGCACCCTCACCGGGGCCGTCGCGCTGACCGGGGCGCTGCGCGGCACTCGCACCGAGGACGGCTCGCTGGTCGTCTCCGGCACGGCCGAGCCCGTGCTGGGCGGCTCGCTGGCCGATGTGCTGGTGCTGCCGGTGGCCACGGACGAGGGCGAGGAGTGGATCCTCATCGACGCCTCCGCCGCCACCGTCACCGAGATCAGGTCGCTCGACGTGACCAGGCCGGTGGCCAAGGTGGAGCTGTCGGAGGTGACCGTTCCCGCCGAGGGCATCCTGGGCGGCGTCGAGAGCTCCGACGTGCGCCACCTCGCCGCGATCGTGCTCGGCGCCGAGGCGGCGGGCCTGGCCTCGTGGTGCGTCACGGCCGCGGCCGGCTACGCCAAGGTACGCGTCCAGTTCGGCCGCCCGATCGGCCAGTTCCAGGGCATCAAGCACAAGCTCTCCCGCATGCTGGTCGCGCTGGAGCAGGCCAGGGCCACGGTCTGGGACGCCACCCGCGCGGAGGGTGAAGAGCTGGAGTTCGCCGCCGCCGTGGCCGGGGTGATGGCCCCCGACGGCGCCGTGCGGTGCGCGAAGGACGCGATCCAGACCTTCGGCGGCATCGGCTACACCTTCGAGCACGACGTCCACCTCTACTACCGCCGCGCGCTCACCTTGCGCGCCCTGCTCGGCTCGTCGGGCGAGTGGGCCGCCACCGTGGCCGCGCTCTCCCTGCGGGGCGTGGCCCGTGAGATGGAGATCGACCTCCCCGAGGACGCCGAGGAGCTGCGCGAGTCGATCCGCGCCGAGGTCGCGGAGATGGCCGCGCTGGAGGGCAAGGAGCAGAAGCGGGCCCTGGCCGGCCGCGGGTTCGTGATGTCACACCTGCCGAAGCCGTGGGGCCGCGACGCCAGGCCGCTGGAGCAGGTGCTCATCGCCCAGGAGCTCAAGGCCGCCAAGGTACGCCTGCCGCAGATGATCATCGGTGCCTGGGTGGTGCCGTCCATCGCCGCGTACGGCACGCCCGAGCAGCAGGAACGCTTCCTGCCCAAGACGCTCAGCGGCGAGATGATCTGGTGCCAGCTCTTCTCCGAGCCGGACGCCGGGTCCGACCTGGCCTCGCTGCAGATGAAGGCCGAGCGCGTCGAGGGCGGCTGGAGGCTCAACGGCCAGAAGGTCTGGACCTCGGTCGCCCACGTGGCCGAGTGGGGCATCTGCATCGCCCGCAACTCCAGCGAGGGCTCCAAGCACGAGGGCATCACGTACTTCCTGGTCGACATGAAGGCCCCAGGCGTCACGGTGAAGCCGCTGACCGAGATGACCGGCGAGAACCTGTTCAACGAGGTCTTCCTCGACGACGTGTTCGTGCCGGACGACCTGGTCGTGGGCGAGGTCGGCCAGGGCTGGAAGGTGGCCCGCAACACGCTGTCCAACGAGCGGGTCTCGCTGTCGTCCGGCTCGGGCGGCACCGGCGCGTCCGTGAGCGACCTGCTGGGCCTGATCGGCCGGCTGGGGCGGGAGCTGACGCCGGTCGAGGCCCAGCGGGTGGCCGAGGTGGTCTGCGAGGGGCACTCGATCAACGCGCTGTCGCTGCGGGTCACGCTCAAGCAGCTCGCCGGGTCCGAGCCGGGCGCGGACGCCTCCGTACGCAAGCTGCTGTCCACCTCCCACGCCCAGCACGTATCGGAGACCGCCGTCGAGCTGCTCGGCGCCGCCGCCGTGGTGGCCGCCGACATGAAGCTCGGCGACGCCGGCTACTGGAACCGGGCGGTGCTGGCGACCAGGGCGATGACCATCTACGGCGGCACCACCGAGGTGCAGCTCAACATCATCGCCGAGCGCATGCTCGGCCTGCCCAGAGACCCCGAGCCGGGCAAGTAGGCGATCGGCCGGGCCTATCCCCCCACGGCCTGTGGGGGGACGGGCGCGGCGTTCTTGGCCGGGACCGGGCGGCCGATCCTGATCTCCCCGACGCAGGCGCCGGAGCCGGCGGGCGCGCTGATGGCCAGCTCGGGGCCCTGGCCCTGGATCCGGGTGAACGTCCTGCCCAGGCCCTTGCTCGCGGGCGCCGTGGCGCGGCCGAGCCCGAGGCGTACGGACAGGGTGGTCTCGGTGCCGTTCAGGTAGGAGATCTGCACCGTCCAGTCGCCGCCCGGCTGCGGGCTCGGGAGGGGGAAGCGGACCTCCTTGGGGCCGACGGGCACGCACGTGGCGCCCTGCGGGACCAGGGTGCCCTCGATGGCCACCGGCAGCAGGCGGCCCTGTTCGTCGAACATCAGCGGGTGCCGCACGGTGCCCGTCAGCGGCTCCATCCACCGCACCGGCTTCCGGTCGGGCACGCCGAGCAGCTTGGAGTGGCGGGCGTACTCGTGGAAGAAGGCCGCGGCGGCGACCGTGGGCGGCACGTGCGTGTCCAGGACGAGCGAGCCCGGCGGGACGCGTGACAGCGCCAGCCTGGCCGTCTCCACGTAGCTCCTGGCGGTCCTGCCGAGCGGCCGGTCGGCGTAGGCCGTCACCGACCAGATCGAGCCCGCCGTGAACACCGCCGCCAGCGGCACCCACGCCCACGTCAACCGCGAACGCGGCCACTCCTCCCCGTTCATCGGGATGACGGCCAGCCCGATCACGATGGCGGCGACCATGGCCGTGGCGGCCAGGTAGCGCAGCTCGTAGCCGAGCACCCCAGGACCGAGCAGCTCGATCCGCCCCAGCAGCACCGGCACGACGTCGGCCAGCAGGAAGTAGCCCAGCAACGTCAGCCAGGCGAGCCAGGCCCGCCGCCGGATCCGCACGGTGACCGCGACCGCGACGGCCGCGACCCCGAGCGCCGCCCAGGCGAGCGGGCCGGGCGTGGCGGCCATGGCGTAGTCGTCCCCGATCGGCTGCCACGCCCACGGCCCGCCCAGCATCGTCGGGACCAGCCCGCGCGAGCCCAGGATCCAGGCGAATTCGACGCCCACCCCGAGGTCGGGCAGCTCCGGCGTCTGCGTCGCGTTGTTGATCTGCACGGAGCTGTAGAGCCCCGTGAAGAACACCACCGAGTACGCCGCCAGGATCGCCGTGTACGGCGCCCACGCCCGCCACAGCCGCTTCCAGGACACCCCCAGCCAGCCCACGGTGACGACGAACATCAGCACCGGGATGAACGCCGCCTTGACGAAGAACAGCAGCCCGAACACCGTCCAGGCGCACGCCGCCAGTACGTGCCGCAGCCGCCCGTCGCGCACGTACAGGATGTGGGCCGACAGCGCCATCGGCAGCGCGAGCTGCAGCGGCAGCGTCTCCAGCACCGCCGCCCACCACGACAGCGACGGGATCGTCATGGGCGTCAGCAGGTAGAACCCGAGCGGCACCAGGATCGCCGGCCGGGCCCCGAACAGCAGCCGCAGCAGCCGCAGCAGCGCCAGGCTCGCCCCGGCCTGCAGCGCGATCGTCATCGTGTGCGCCAGCACCTCGTTGTAGCCGCCGAGGCGCGCCATCGCCCACGAGATGCCGAAGCCCCCGGGCAGCAGGTGGCCCACGTCGACCCACATGAGGTAGTCCCACGTGAAGCCGCTCTCCTGGCCCCTGATGATGTAGTGGAAGTCGTCCTGCCGGAAATAGGTCTGCCTGACCAGCTCGAACTTCCACACGAGCTGTACCGCGACCATCACCAGGCCGGCGGCCAGCACGGCGTCGCCGCCGCGTGACCGCTGACGTGCCCCCGTGGCCGTCATCGTCGTCATCGCCCCGTGCCTCCCGGCGAAGAGTAACCACCTGACCGTCTTCGGTGGAATGATCGTTGTCCGGTTGTGATGTCATAGCGGGATGCCGCACACGGCCCGAGCAGGGACCGCCGCCGCCCTCCTCGGGCTCGCGCTCGGCTGCCTGGCCCTCGGGCCCGCGCTGGGCTGGGGGTTCACGCTCCTGCACGACCTGGTGTTCGTGCCGGATCCGGAGTTCTCGCGGTTCACGTTCGGGCTGGCGGGCGGGGCGGCGCGGGTGGTGCCGAGCGACGCCGTGGTGACCGCGCTGGCCCAGGTGCTGCCCGCCGAGCTGGTGCAGAAGCTGATCCTGCTGGCGATCTTCGTGCTCGGGTGCTCGGGGGCGGCGCTGCTGCTGCCGTCGGAGTCGCTGGGGCCGCGCCTGGTGGCGGGGGCCTTCTACGTGTGGAATCCGTACGTGGCCGAGCGGCTGCTGATCGGGCAGTGGGCGCTGCTCCTCGGGTACGCCGGCCTGCCCTGGGTGGTGCGGGCGGTGTGGTCGGGGCGGCGGGTGGCGCTGGCGGTGCTGCCGGCGGCGGTGGGCGGGTTCGCGGCGATGACGGTCACCGCGATCACGGCGCTGCCCGTCGCGGTCCCTCGCTGGAAGGCGGTCGCGCGGGTCGTCCTGGTGCTGGCGGCCTTCAGCCTGCCGTGGCTGGTGCCGACCGCGCTGCGGCCGCAGGGGCTGGCGGGCGATCCGGTGGGCGTGGCGGCGTTCGCGGCCAGGGCAGACACGCCGTTCGGGGCGGTGGGGAGCCTGCTGTCGCTGGGCGGGATCTGGAACGCGCACGCGGTGCCGCCGGGTTACGAGAGCGTGGTCGGGGCGGTGGCCAGGCTGCTGCTGACGCTGGCCGGGGTGGCCGCCTTCCTGTGGGGGGCGGCGCCGTACAAGAAGGGGCTGGCGGTGGCGGCCGGCATCGGGCTGGGCGTGGCCTGTGTGGGGGTGAGTGAGCCGGGGCGGGTGGCGTTCGGCCGGCTCGTGGAGGTGTGGGGCGGGTTCGCGGTGTTCAGGGACGCCCAGCAGTTCGTCGCGCCGCTGGCGCTGGTCGCGGCCCTCGGGCTGGGGCTGCTGTGCGAGTCGGTGGCGCGGGACCGGGCGTGGGTGGGTGCGATGGCGCTGGTGCCCGTGGCGGTGCTGCCGACCATGGCGTGGGGGGCGCTCGGGACGCTGGGGTCGGTGCCGTACCCGGAGAGCTGGACGGCCGCGCGGGAGATCGTCGCGCGCGACCGAGCGGCCGGAGACGTGCTGGTGCTGCCGTTCGAGTCCTACCGGCGCTTCCCGTGGAACGGGGGCCGGCCGGTGCTGGATCCGGCGCAGCGGTTCTTCGCCGTCGGGGGGCGGCGGGTGGTGTCCAATGACGCCGTACGGGTCGGCGACATGGTCATCAGGAGCGAGGATCCACGCGCCCAAGAGGTAGAACGCGTACTAGAAGGGCCCTCGCCGGATCTGGCGGGAGCTGGCTTTCGCTACGTGATAGTGGACGCGGGGACAGGTGAAGAACGGCAGCGGTTCGGTGTGTGGCTACGGAGCGCGAGGACCCTGGTCGATACCGGTGACCTGCGGTTGTACCGGTTCGACGGGCCCGTCGGGGCGGACCAGGCCGCTGATCAGCGGATTTATTAAGATTTCGTAGAGCTACTTCCGAGTAGCAAGAATTGGTTCTAAGTTTGGGGACGCCCGCACCTTAGCCCGCTCGAGGAGGAACCCTCGTGATCAAGATCCTCTTAGCAGCGATCATCGGCATCGCCGTGGCGGCACTCGTGGCGACGGTCACGACGGTCTCCCTCACCGGTGCCACCGCGACGCCGGTCAACCAGCCGCTCTACAACTACGGCGAGCGGTAACCCGAGTCGATCATGCCGCCCTCTCCGCGAGGGGACGAGGGGACGAGCCGGCCACCACTGCTCGAGATCGTCATTCCCGCTCACAACGAGGAAGGGCGACTACCCGGGGGGCTCCTGCAGCTGTGCGCGAAGCTTGCCCGCATGCCGTTCCCGACAGCCGTCATCGTCGTCGACAACAACAGCACGGACCGTACGGCCGAGATCGTCGAGAACCGGCCGCGCGGCCCCGTGCCCGTGCGCCTCATCCAGTGCGCCACCCCAGGGAAAGGAGCCGCCGTCCGTGCCGGACTGCTCGGTACGAGCGCTCCGTTCGTCGGCTTCTGTGATGCCGACATGGCCACCGACCTCGACGCCATCGACGTGGCCTTCGGGCTGCTGCTGTCCGGTGAGCGGGTGGTGATCGGCTCCAGGGCGCACCGGGCCTCCCTCGTGGAGAACCGGCACAGCCGGGTCCGCGAGCTGGGCGCCTTCGGCTTCCGCGCGCTGGCCGGCGTGCTCGTGCCCGGGGTGAGCGACACCCAGTGCGGCTTCAAGTTCTTCGACGGCGTGCTGGCCCGCGAGACCGCCGCGCGGCTTCGCACGCCGGGCTTCGCCTTCGACGTCGAGCTGCTCGCCCGCTGTGTCGAACGGGGTTCGCAGGTCCAGGAGATCCCCGTGCGCTGGCGTGACATGCCGGGCTCGCGGTTCTCGCCGGCCCGGCACACGTTCGGCATCGTGCTGGAGCTCGGCCGGATCTGGCTGCGGCTGCGCGCCCGGCCCGCTCCCGCCGCGCGCCCGGCCTGGGAGCCGCCGCTCGACCCCGTCGGATATCCGTGAAGATCGCTGTCGTCAACTGGCGTGACCCCTGGCATCCCCAGGCGGGCGGCGCGGAGACCTTCGCCTGGGAGATGGCCCGGCGCTTCGCGGGGTCGGGGCACCACGTGTGCTTCGTCACCGCGCGGGCGCCCGGTCAACGCGGACGGGACGTCGCCGATGGGGTACGGATCGTCCGCATGGGCGGCGTGTTCACCGTCTATCCGCTGGTGCTGGCCTGGTTGCTGGTGCGCCGCGGGCGCTTCGACGCCGTGCTCGACTGCCAGAACGGGATCCCGTTCTTCACCCCTTGGGTGCTGCGGCGGCGTACCCGGGTGCTCTGCGTCGTGCACCACGTGCACGACCGGCAGTTCGGGGTGCACATGCCGGGGTGGCTGGCGGCGTTCGGGCGGTTCCTGGAGGGGCCGGTGTCGCGGTGGAGCTATCGGCGGCACGAGAGCGTGGCCGTCTCGCCGTCCACGGTGCTGGCCATGCGGGAGCGGCTCGGGTGGCGCGGGCCGGTGCACATCGTGCCGAACGGGGTGAGCATCGCTCAACCCGCAAATGTCGTGAAAAGTCGTGAGCCGCGGCTTGTCTGCCTCGGGCGGCTGGTCGCCCACAAACGCGTCGGCCTGCTCCTCGACGCGGTGGCGGAGCTGCGCGAACGCCGGCCCGGCCTGGTCGTGGACATCATCGGCCGGGGCCCGGAGGAGGCGGCGCTGCGGGCCCGGCTGCCCGAGGGCGTGACGCTGCACGGGTACGTGTCCGAGGAGGACAAGGCGCGGCTGGTCGCGCGGGCGTGGCTGCACGTGAGCGCTTCGCAGGGGGAGGGCTGGGGGCTGAGCGTGCTGGAGGCGGCCGCGCTCGGCGTGCCCACGGTGGCGTTCGACGTCGACGGGCTGCGGGACGCCGTACGGCCCGGTGAGACGGGCTGGCTCCTGCCCGAGGGCCCCGAGGGCCCCGAGGGTACGGACCTGGCCAAGGGGATAGCCGCCGCACTCGACGAGCTGGACCACACTTATATCGTGAATTGTCGGGATTGGGCGGACCACTTCTCCTGGGACCGCGGTGCTGAACGCCTCACCGCGCTGATGCTCGGCCACGACCCGGGACCCGGCTGGGAGGAACGGTGAGCGAGCGGGTCATCAGGTCCCTGCTGCCGACCGACAAGCTGGTGGCCGGGCGGCGCACGGGCGCGGGCCGCCCCGTCGGCGCACCGGCGAAACGCCGCTTCTGGCTGCTGCTCTGCTGCCTCGGCTTCGGCCTGCTGGCGTTCACCACCAAGCCGGGCTACCTGATCTCCGACACCAAGATGGACCTGGCGCTCAACCCGGTCGGCTGGCTGGAGCGGGCCGGCCACCTGTGGGACCTGCAGCACTTCGGCCAGCTCCAGAACCAGGTCGCGGGCTACATCTTCCCCATGGGGCCGTTCTTCGCGCTGGGCGACCTGGCCGGCGTGCAGCCGTGGGTGACGCAGCGGCTCTGGCTGACCGTGCTGATGTGCGTGGCCTTCCTCGGGGTGGAGCGGCTGAGCGGGCAGCTCGGCCTCGGCACGCCGGGGACCAGGATCGCGGGGGCGCTGGCGTACGCGCTGGCCCCGCGCACGCTGTCCATCCTCGGCGAGATCTCCATCGAGTGGCTGCCCGCCGCGATGCTGCCGTGGATCCTCATCCCGCTGCTCACCGCCTCGGAGACGGGCCAGCGGGCGCGCGGCGCCATCAGGTCGGCGCTGGCGGTGGCGCTGTGCGGCGGCGTGAACGCGGTCGCGGTGCTGGCCGTGCTGGTCGCGCCCGTCCTGTACATCCTCACCCGGCCGCGCCCGGTGCCGCGCTGGCGGATGCTCGGCTGGTGGTCGGCCGCCGTCGCGGTGGCCACCCTGTTCTGGTCGCTGCCGCTGCTGCTCGTGGGCCGCTACGCGTTCTCGTTCCTGCCGTACACCGAGACCGCGGACACCACGACGGCCGTCACCTCGCTCACGAACGTGCTGCGCGGCGCCTCCGACTGGGTGCGCTACCTGCCGCTCAACGGCGTCTTCGAGCAGCCGCCCGGCTTCAGGATCGCCACTTCGGCCACGATGGTCGTGGTCACCGGCGTGATCGCCGCGCTCGGCCTGGCCGGGCTGTCCCGCCGCGACCTGCCCGCCAGGGGGTTCGTGGTGGCGTTGTTCCTGGTCGGCGTGACGGCGCTGGTCGCGGGGCACGCGAGCGCGCTGGAGCCGATCGTGGCCGAGCCGGTGCGCTGGCTGCTGGACGGCCCGCTCGCGCCGCTGCGCAACCTGCGCAAGTTCGACCCCCTCGTCCGGCTCGCGCTCGCCTTCGGCCTGGCCCATCTGCTGGTCAGGGCCCGGCTGCCGCTGCGCACCCTGGCCGTGACGGCCGCCGCCGCGCTGGTGCTGCCCGTCTTCAACCAGGGCCTGGCCGCGCCCGGCGACTTCAAGGAGGTGCCGTCCCACTGGACGGAGGCGGCGGCCTGGCTCGACGAGAACGCCGGCGACGACGGCGTGCTGATCGTGCCGGGCGCAAAGTTCGGCGAGTACGTCTGGGGCCGCCCCATGGACGAGCCCATGCAGGCCCTGTCCGCCGCCCGCTGGACCACCCGGCAGATCACGCCCCCCGGCTCCGTGGGCCTGACCAGGCTGCTCGACGTCATCGACCAGCGGCTGACCGCCGGCCACGGCTCGGCGGGCGTGACGGCCGTGCTGCGCAGGATGGGCGTGCGCTACCTGCTCGTCAGGAACGACCTCAACCGGCAGCACCTCCAGGGCGCCTGGCCGGCCCGGATCTTCGAGGCGCTGCGCGAGTCGCCCGGCATCAAGAAGGTGCGCTCGTTCGGCGAGATGATCGGCGACAGGGACACCGACGACGCGGTCAACTCCGTGGACGCGCCGTTCCCCGCGCTCGACCTCTACGAGGTGTCGGGCGGCTCCGACCTGGTGTCCGTACAGCCCGTGGCCGACGCCACGGCCGTGCGCGGCGGGCCGGACTCGCTGCTCACGATGGGCGATCTCGGCCTGCTGCGCGAGGGCCCGATCCTGGTCAACGGCGACGCGGGCAGGCGGGAGGCGCCGACCGTGGTCAGTGACGCGCTGCGGCTGCGCGAGCGCTCGTTCGGTGAGATCAGGTCGAACTGGTCGACCACGCTGACGGCCGACAAGAAGGCGGACTTCGCCGGGGTCAGAGAGCTCGACCTGCTGGAGGACGGCTGGCTGGACGAGACGGCCGTGGCCGAGTATCACGGCATCTCCGGCATCAGCGCCTCCAGTTCGGTGGCGGATCCGTACGCGATCGCCGGGATCAGCACCACCGGGCGCAGCCCGTGGGCGGCCATGGACGGCAACGTCGGCACTGGGTGGGAGAGCGACGGCTCGAAGGCCCCGCAGGGCGAGTGGCTGCGCGTGGACCTGGCCGGGCAGGTGCGGGTGCCGTACGTGGACGTCATGTTCGCCCCCGACCTGCTGCTCGGCCAGGTGATCAGGAAAGTGGCCGTGGAGACCGAGTCGGGCAGCCTCGTCCAGGACATTCGCCGGACCACCGATCCGCAGCGGCTGCGCGTGCCCGCCGGGACCACCGGCTGGGTACGGATCAAGGTGGTCGCGACGGCCGCGCAGGAGTGGAGCTACGGGCAGCGGATCGGGATCATCGAGCTGTCGATCCCCGGCGTCACGGCGGGGCGCTCGGTCCGGCTGCCCGGCGACGGCGGCGACGTCTTCGTCATGGACCGGGGGCTTGACGAGCGGCCCGGGTGCATGCGGAATCAGCATCGGTGGATCTGCAACGACGTGGTGCTGGCCAAGCAGGGCGAAGAGACCGGGTTCGACCGGACTTTCAGCGCGGAGTCCGCCGCGAGCGCGAACGTGCGGGGGACCGCCGTACTGAAGGATCCCGGGCTGATCGACCGGTTCACCCGCGTCCGCGCCGACCTGACCACCGTGACCGGCTCGTCCCAGATCAGCAAGGACGCCGTGGTGTCGCCCAGATCGGCGTTCGACGCGGACGGCAGCACCACCTGGATTCCGCACGGCGACGACGCCGAGCCCACGCTCTCCATCGCCTGGAAGGGCAGGCGGACGATCTCCCGTATCCAGATCGGCCGCCCGGGAGGCGACAAGCAGCCGGTCGACGTGATCGTCACCGGCGACCGCGGCGTCGTACGCGCCGGCCGGGTGGACGAGCGGGGCACCCTCACGTTCAAGGCCATGTCCACCTCGCGGCTCAAGCTCCGCTTCACCCCGTTCTCCAAGCGGCTGCAGGTGACCGAGCTGGTCATCCCCGGCGTGGACCCGGTGGGACGACCCGCCGACATCCCGCTGCGGCTGGCCTGCGGGCTCGGGCCCAGGATCGAGGTGAACGGCCGCACGATTCCCACCAAGGTCGCCGGCACCCACGCCGACCTGCTGGAACAGCGGCCCGTACAGGTCCTCGGCTGCGCGAAGGCGCGGGTCGTCGAGGGTGACAACCGGGTACGCGTGGCCGGCTGGGACTCGTTCGTGATCGACGGCCTGGTGGTCGGCACGCTGCCCGACGAGCCGCGCGGCGTGGAGGGCGCCGCCGTGCAGAGCTCATGGACCCCGTCGGTGCGCGAGCTCAAGGTGAGCGCGCCCAAGGACTCCTTCCTCGTCGTCAACGAGAACCACAACCCCGGCTGGCGGGCCCAGATCAGCGGCAAGACGCTCAAACCGGTGCGGATCGACGGCTGGAAGCAGGGCTGGGAGCTGCCCGCGGGCACGGCGGGCACCGTCCGGCTGGAGTACCTGCCCGATCAGGCGTACCGGCTGGCGTTGATCCTCGGGCTGGCCGGGATCGCCCTGCTGGCGCTGCTCGCGCTGATCCTGCGCGGGCCGCGTCCCGAGCACGTGCGCGAGACCGCCGCCGCCCCGGCCACGCGGATGTCGCGCCTGCGCGCGCCGTACGCGGTCGTGCTCGGCCTGGCGTTCGGCGGCTGGGTGGCGAACTGGCAGGGCATGATCGCGGTCGTCGCGGCCGTCCTCGTGACCCTCCTGGTGCGCGCTCGCGGGTGGCCCGCCCACTGGCTCGCCGCCGGGATCTTCGGCGCCGCCACGCTGTCCCTGGCGACGGCCCTGGTGCTGCGGGACTACGGGGTGGCGCTCGCGCCGCTCCTGGACCAGGTGCCGCAGCTCGCCGCCTGCGCGGCCGTGGGCGTGCTGTTCGGCCAGCTCGTCACGGAGCCGGCGCGACCGGCCGCGGAGCCGCCGGCGTCGGCGGAAGAGAAGGTGCTGACCGGTGCCGGCCGAGCCTGAGAGCGGGCACCTCGACGAGGTGATAGCTGCCGACGCTCAGCAGCAGCGTGGCCAGGAACGACACCACCGCCACGCTGGTGAAGTCACCGGCGAACGGTGGCGCGCCGGTGAGCTTGAGCTGCAGCGTGATCACCGGCGCGTGCCAGAGGAAGAAGCTGTAGGAGATGCGCCCCAGGTAGGCGGCGACGGGGTTGCCGAGCACCCGGTTCCTGAGCGAGTCGGGCCTGGACGCCAGCGCGAACGGCGCCACCAGCAGCACCGCGACGGCCGCCTCCAGGGTGACCCGCCACAACGACTGCGAGATGGTCGGCAGCGTGAGCGTGCGCGGCCCGGCCAGCCCGGTGCTCAGCGCCGCGTACAGCAGGGCGGCCAGCACCAGGAGCTGCGGCGCCAGCGAGTCGATCACCCGGCTGTGCCCGATCCAGACCGACAGCACGGCCATCGCCATGCCGCAGGCGAAGTACACCAGGTGGTACGGCAGCAGCAGCGCGAGCTGCGGCACCTCGAACACCCGCGCGGCGGCCACGGTGCCGATCGAGATCACGGGCAGCACCCCGATGCCCACCAGCAGCCGGACCGGCCGGTTCCCTCTCCGCGCGAACCTGTGCAGCAGCCAGGCGAGCAGCGGCAGCACCACGTAGAAGGACATCTCGATGGGCAGCGTCCACATCTGGTAGAGCCCGTCGGGCACCGGGTCGCCCTGGAAGAAGTTCTGCAGCAGCAGCATCCACTTGACCCAGCCGAGCCAGTCGAACGAGCTCCACGCCCACAGGGCCAGCCCGGTCACGAGCCAGTAGACCGGCATGACCCGCAGCACCCGGCGCCACAGGTAGCGCAGCGGCTTCGGCCGTGGCGTATTGTCGATCACCGCGCGCGCCCACGGGCGGTAGAGCAGCAGGCCCGACAGGAGGAAGAAGATGGGTACGGCGATGCCCAGACGGCTCATCATCCAGGCGAACATGCCCTCGCGGTACATGACGCCGGTGTTGCTCCCGACGTGCAGCAGCCAGACGCCGAGCGCCGCGAACGCGCGGATGCCGTCGAGGGCGGCGTCCCTGCTCCTCATCGCTGCTCCCAATCTCTCGGATTCGATGGCCGAACCACTGGCCAAACCACGATAGAACTTGTTTCTATCGATTTGGTTGCGGTGATATGCCCGGCGGTGACGGGGATCACGCACTGTCATACTTTGTTGCTCGACGATCGCACCAGACGACAACACGTTCTACAAATGCGGAGGCCTCGATGGGTCGCATCTCCACACTTGTCCTCATCGGGTTCGGTGCTTTCTTCATCGCACTGGCGCCGCTGCTGAAATTCTGGGCGGCGGGTCAGATCATCTCCGCCCCGGCGGACCAGTTCGGCATCTCGCGGCTGGAGGCCAAGGGGGCTCAATACTTCTCCCTCCAGGACCTGAAGGTCCTCACCGGGGACCTCGACATCATCGTCACCACGCGTGGCGACGTGAAGGAGGCCAACAGCCAGCGGGTCGTCTGGGACGAGGCCACGGTCGTCAACGACGTGACCAACGGCCGGCCGCAGATCGACCTCTCCGAGCGCCGCAGCGCCTTCGACCGGTACACCGGCCTGGGCGTCAACTGCTGCGGCACCAGCATCGAGAAGGCGCCGGTCACGCTGGAGGGGCAGATCTACAAGTTCCCCTTCGACGTGCAGAAGAAGACGTACAAGGTGTTCAACTCCACGGCGCAGAAGGCGTTCGACGCGAAGTTCGTCCGCGAGGACAACGTCAACGGCATGCCCGTCTACGTCTTCGAGCAGACCGTGCCGCCGACCAAGACCGAGACCCGCTCGGCGCCCGCCAACGTGCTCGGCATGACGGGCACGACCGGCGACGTGCAGGTGGACCGCTGGTACGACGGCAAGACGACGTTCTGGGTCGAGCCGGTCACCGGCGCCCCCGTCCGCCAGGAGATGCAGCGCCACGAGGTGTTGAAGACCCAGGACGGCGTGGAGCGCACGGCGGCCTTCGTCGCGACCGCGAAGATGACCGAGCAGACCGTCAGCGACCTGGTCAAGAACGCCCAAGAGGGCAAGAGCATGATCACCCTGGTGCGCAACACCATCCCGCTGATCCTGCTCGTCGTCGGGGTCGTCCTCGTCGTCGCCGGGGTTCTTCTGGGCCGTCGCCGCCCGGCCGCCGCCGAGTAATCGGCCACGTTTTTGGGGGCCCGTGAAAACGGGCCCTTTTTCTTTGCCTTGCCCGCCTTTACTAGAACTCGTTATAGTCGAAGGTTACTCACCGGTACCAGACGAAAGGTTCTAGTCTAGAACACGTTGCAGTTTGCCGGTGGCCGGACGTATTGTCGGGCCATGCGGACCCGTGTCACGGACATGTTCGGAATCGAGCTCCCGATCTTCGCGTTCAGCCACTGCAGGGATGTGGTCGCCGCCGTCAGCCGCGCGGGCGGCATGGGGGTGCTCGGGGCGCTCTACTTCACGCCGGAAGAGCTTGAGACAGAGCTCAAATGGATCGACGACCACGTGGACGGCAGGCCGTACGGCGTCGACGTGGTCATGCCGGCCTCGTACGAGGGCGCCGACTTCGCCCCCGAGGAGCTGGTCGGCCGCCTGCAGGGGATGATCCCCGAGGGCCACCGCTCGTTCGTCGAAGACCTCCTGGCCAAGCACGGGGTCCCGCAGCTCTCCGCCGACGCGGACGCCGGGAAGGTGCTGCTCGGCTGGACCGACGCCACCGCGCGCCCGCAGGTCGAGGTCGCCCTGCGCCACCCCATCGCGCTGCTCGCCAACGCCCTGGGCCCGCCGCCCGCCGACGTGGTCGACCTCGCCCACGAACACGGCGTCAAGGTCGCCGCCCTCGCCTCGACCCCGCGCCACGCGCTCAAGCAGGTGGAGGTCGGGGTGGACGTCGTGGTCGCCCAGGGCACCGAGGCCGGCGGGCACACCGGCGAGATCTCCACCATGGTGCTGATCCCGCAGGTCGTGGACGCCGTGGACGTGCCCGTACTGGCCGCCGGCGGCATCGGCAACGGCCGTCAGATGGCCGCCGGAATGGCGCTGGGGGCCGAGGGCGTGTGGACCGGCTCCCTGTGGCTCACCGTCGAGGAGGCGGACACGCCGGAGATGGCCAAGCGCCGGATCCTGGAGGCCACCTCCCGGGACACCGTGCGCTCGCGGAGCTGGACCGGCAAGCCGGCGCGGCTGCTCAGGAACGAGTGGACCGAGGCGTGGGAGTCGGAGGAGTCGCCGGGGACGCTGCCGATGCCGCTGCAGTTCATGCTGGTGTCGGACGCGCTGCGCCGCATCGGGCGCTCGGACGCCTCGGAGCTGGCCACGTTCCCGGCCGGGCAGATCATCGGCATCACCAACCAGGTCAGGTCGACCAAGGACGTCGTATTCGACCTGGTGACGGAGTACGGCGAGGCCCTGGAACGGCTGGAGCGCATCACGGAGGACTGATCCGCGTCAGGTCCGCGGCCACCGCCCGCAGGTGCTCGATCATGGCGGTGGCGGCGGGCAGCCGGTAGCGGCCGGCGGGCGTGGCGGTCATGACGGTCCTGGTCAGCGAGGGTTCGCTGAGGGGGCGTACGACGAGGTCGGGCGCGGTGGCGGGCAGCGTGAGGAACGGCGCCAGCGCCACCCCCAGTCCCGCCGCCACCAGCCCCCGCACCGTTATCTGGTCGTCGGTCCTGAAGGCGATCCTGGGCTCGAACCCCGCCTCCCGGCACGCCTTGGGCAGCACGTCGATCGTCGAGCCGCGGTGCACGCCCTGGATCCACCGCTCGCCGGCCAGCTCGGCGAGCCTGATCCGCTCGCGCCCGGCCAGCCGGTGGTCCGGCGGGAGCGCGATGTGCAGCGGGTCGGCCAGCAGGGGGCGTACCTCGACGGTGGGCGGCACCTCCAGCGGCACGACCGGGAACTCGTAGACGAGCGCCAGGTCCAGCTCGTGCGCGGCCACCGCCGCCATCGCCTCGTCGCGGTCGGCCTCGGTCAGCTCCACCTCGACCCCGGGCCTGGCCCGCTGGAAGGCGCGCACGGCCGGCGGCATCAGCGTGGCGTTGGCCGTGGTGAACGAGCCGAACCGGAGCCGGCCGCCCTCGCCCGTGGAGATCGCGGCCAGCGCGCTCTCGGCGGCGCGCAACTCGGTGAGGACGCGTTCGGTGTGCCGTACCAGGGCCCGGCCCGCCTCCGTCAGCCGCACACCGCGGGCGTGCCGCTCCAGCAGCAGCGCGCCCGCCTCCCGCTCCAGCACGGCGATCTGCTGCGACAGGGCCGACGTGGTGTACGAGAGCGCGGCGGCGGCGCGGGTGAGCGACCCATGGCGGGCCACCTCGCGCAGCACCCTGAGCCTGGCCAGGTCGAGCATGTGGAAACGCTAAACCCCGCGTTAAGAAGCTGTCGATTGTCCTTAACGCTCGCCCTGCCTAGATTCGCGGGTACGGAGGTGTGTGATGCTGACGGATCTGAGCGCCATCGCGCCCACGCGCATCTGGAAGGACGTCCTGGCCAGGGTCGTCCAGGGTGACCGGCTCACCCTGGCGGTCGTCGAACTGCCCCCTGGGGGTGTGGTTCCCGAGCACCATCACGCCAACGAACAACTCGGCCTGTGCCTGACCGGCACGCTCACGTTCCGGGTCGGCGACGAGACCCGCGACCTCGGCCCTGGCGGCACGTGGTGTATCCGCGCCGACGTCCCGCACGAGGTCACGGCCGGTCCGGACGGGGCCGTGGTGGTGGAGGCGTTCTCCCCGCCCCGCACCGACTGGACCGAGACCGCTCCCAGGGAAACCCCACACTGGCCCTAGACGGCTCCCGATGGCTCCTTGCAGCTCACCGTGCTACGGCTTCCAAGTTACGTGTGAAGTAACGTCAGTGCGCCTGGTAGGTCGGGGGGCGCTTCTCGCGGAAGGCGCGGGTGCCCTCCTTGGCGTCCTCCGAGCCGATCACCGGCCAGCCCAGGTCGTCCGAGACCTTCAGGGCCTCCGGCTCCGGCAGGCCCAGGGTGTCGCGGTACGTGCGCAAAATCGCCTGCACCGCCAGCGGCCCCGAGGCGGCGACGTCGTCGGCCAGTTCGCGGGCCGCCGTCAGGGCCTGGCCGTCCGGGACCACGCGGTTGATCAGGCCCATCGACAGTGCCTCCGCCGCCGTGATCGGGCGGCCGGTGAGGAGCAGGTCCATGGCATGGCAGTACGGGATCTGCCGGGGCAGCCGGACGGCGCTGCCGCCCATGGGGAACAGGGCGCGCTTGGCCTCGAACAGCCCCAGCGTGGCCGACTCCGCCACCACCCGCAGGTCCGTGCCCACCAGCAGTTCGGTCCCGCCGGCCACCGCGTAGCCCTCCACCGCGCAGATGATCGGCTTGGTGGGCAGGTCCTCGCGCAGCAGGCCCTTCCAGTGGAAGTTGGCGATCTGGGCGGCCCTGGCCTGGACCTCCGGGTCCGTGGACGGCTGGCCCATCGCCTTGAGGTCGGCGCCCGAGCAGAACGTGCCCTCCGCGCCCGTCAGGATCGCCACCCGGACGCCGGGCTCGGCCGACGCGTACTGCCACGCCGAGGCCAGGCCGATCAGCATGTCCGAGGAGAGCGCGTTGCGGGCCTCCGGCCGGTTCATGGTGACGACCAGGACTTGGCCGTCGCGTTCGATCCGGCAGTGCGGGGTGCTGATCGGCAGAAGCTCCACGGATGCCTCCGAAGTCGCTGAATCAAGCGCTTGTTAGGTGGCGATCATACCCCGCCCCGGCCGCCGGCACGATGCCCGTCGCAACTCACAGATCAAGCGCTTGCTCAGGGCTTCTCCGCCGGGATACGCTCCCACCAGCAAACGAGAACAGGTTCCTGTTTTGCTGGCCCTGAGCTGAGGAGATCAGATGGGCACGCTCGGTTTCTGGAGGCTCGCCCAGGCGGATCCCGAGTGGATCGCGGCAGTGGATCCCGACGGTACGGAGCATCGCGCCGGCGAGCTGCTGGCCCAGGCGAACCGCCTGGTGCACGGCCTGCGCGCACTCGGCCTCCAGCCCGGTGACGGCATCTGCGGCCTGGTCCCGAACGGCGCCGACGGCCTGGTGCTCTATCTGGCCGCGTTACAGGCCGGCTGGTACTACACCCCGGTCAACTGGCATCTCACCGGCCCGGAGATCGCCTACATCGTGGCCGACAGCGAGGCCAAGGCCTTCTTCGTCCACCCGCGTTTCGCCGAAGCGGGCGCCATAGGCGCGGAGGCGGTCGAGCCGCACCGCCGGTTCATCCTGGGCGAGGGCGCGGAGGGGTTCCGCCCGGCCCGCGAGCTGACCGACGGGCAACCCGACAGCGCCCCGCCCGACCGTACGGCCGGACTGACCATGCACTACACCTCGGGCACCACCGGCAAGCCCAAGGGCGTCCGGCGCAAGCTCAGCGGCCTGGACCCGGACGACTCCGCAGAACTCATGACGTTCCTGCTCGGACTGTTCGGTATCACCCCGGGCCGCCCGAACGCGCACCTGGTCACCTCGCCGAGCTACCACACGGCGGTCACCCAGTTCGGCGGCACCGCCCTGCACATGGGCCACACGCTCGTCTACATGGACCGCTGGGACGCCGAGGAGCTGCTGCGGCTCTGCGAGCGCTACGGCGTCACCAACTCGCACCTGGTCCCGACCCACTTCAAGCGGCTGCTGGCCCTGCCGGAGGAGACCCGCGCGCGCTACGACCTGTCCTCGCTGCGGTGGATGATCCACGCCGCCGCCCCCTGCCCGGTCCCGGTCAAGTGGGCGATGCTCGAATGGTGGGGCGAGTGCGTGTACGAGTACTACGCGGCCACCGAGGGCGGCGGCACCCTGGCCACCCCGCAGGACTGGAAGGAGCACCCGGGCACGGTCGGCAAGGCGTGGCCGATCAGCGAGCTGCTCATCGTGGACGACAACGGCGACCCGGTCCCGGCCGGCACGCCCGGCACGATCTACATGAAGATGATGGGCGCCACGTTCGAGTACAAGGGCGACCCCGCCAAGACCGCCGCGAACCGGCTCAAGGACCACTTCACCGTCGGTGACATCGGTTACCTGGACAAGGACGGCTTCCTTTTCCTGTGCGACCGCAAGGCCGACATGATCATCTCGGGCGGCGCGAACATCTACCCGGCCGAGATCGAGAACGAGCTGATGGTCCACCCGAAGGTGGCCGACGTGGCCGTGTTCGGCATCCCGGACGAGGAGTGGGGCGAGCAGATCAAGGCCGTGGTCGAGCCCGCGCCGGGCATCGAGCCGGGCCCCGGGCTGGCCGCCGAGCTGCTGGCCTCGCTGGAGGGCCGGCTGGCCCGGATGAAGTGGCCCAGGAGCGTCGACTTCATCGCCGAGATGCCCCGCGAGCCCAACGGCAAGCTGCTCAAACGCAAACTCCGCGCCCCGTACTGGGAGGGACACGACCGTGCCATCTGATCCGCTGGTCGCTCAGCACGTCCTTGAGTTCCCCGGCGGTTACACGCGTACCACCGGCCCGGTGATCGGGCGCTTCCTCACCGAGCTGCGCGCCCGCCGCCTCGTTGGGGTGCGCACGGCGGAAGGCCGGGTGCTGGTGCCGCCCCTGGAGTACGACCCCGACACGGGCGAGCCGGTGACCGGCGAGTACGTCGAGGTCGGCCCGGCCGGCACGGTCACCACCTGGGCCTGGGTCGACGAGCCGCTCCCATCCCACCCCCTCGACCGCCCCTTCGCCTGGGCGCTGATCGAGCTCGACGGCGCCGATACCGCGCTGCTGCACGCCGTGGACGCGGGCAACGCCAAGGCGATCGCGGCGGGCACACGCGTCTGGCCGGTCTGGTGCGACCGGCCCACTGGCCACATCACCGACATTTCGTACTTCGCCCCGGAGGTCACGAAGATCGTGTCCCCCGTGCGCTCCGAATACCGCCTCCAGGTGGGCGGCGCGCTGCGCGTCTTCCTGGCGGGCATCGAGCGCGGCGTCTTCCTCGGCGGCCGATGCGGCACCTGCGACAAGGTGTACGTCCCGGTCCGCCTGTCCTGCCCCGAATGCGGCAGCCTCATCGAGGATCCGGTCGAACTCCCCGACACCGGCACGATCACCACGTTCGCCATCAACAACCTGCCGGACCCCCGGGCTCCGCAGGTGCCGTTCGTGTCGGCGTACATCCTGCTCGACAACGCCGACATCCCCATGATCGCCCTGATCGGCGACATTCCCGCACACGAGGTACGCCAGGGCATGCGCGTCAAGGCGGTCTGGGTCCCCGAGAGCGAACGCACGGCGTCCATGGCGAACATCCGCTGGTTCGCCCCCACCGGCGAGCCCGATGTGGAGCTGTCATGAGAGACGTGGCGATCGTCGCCTTCGCGCAGACCCGGCACACCGGCCAGGACACCGGCCTGACCGAGCCCGAGCTGATCCTGCCCGTGATCAACGAGGTCAAGGAGCGCACCGGGCTGAAGCGGTTCGGCTTCACCTGCTCGGGGAGCTGCGACTACCTCGCCGGGGCCCCGTTCTCGTTCGTGTCCGCGCTCGACGCGCTCGGCGCCTGGCCGCCGATCTCCGAGAGCCACGTCGAGATGGACGCCGCCTGGGCCCTGTACGAAGCCTGGGTGCGCCTCCAGCACGGCGACATCGACTCCGCCCTGGTCTACGGCTTCGGCAAGTCCTCGCTGGGCGACCTGCGCACGATCATGACGCTCCAGCTCGACCCGTACTATCTGGAGCCGCTCGGCCTTGACCAGCTCTCCTTCGCCGCGCTCCAGGCGAACGCGGTCGGCGCGGACCGGGCCGAACTGGACGAGATCGTCCGGCGCAGCCGCGCGGACGGGAGGAGCAACCCGTACGCGCTCGATCTGCCCGACCCGGACGGCGAGGACGACGCGGTGCAACCGCTCAGGAAGACGGACGTGCCGCCCATCACGGACGGCGCCGCCGCGATCGTGCTCGCCACCGGCGACCTGGCCGGGCGGCTGTGCGCCAACCCCGCCTATATCAGGGGAATCGCCCACCGAATAGAGCCGCACTACCTGGGTATGCGCAATCTGGCCCTGTCGGCCTCCACGGCCGATGCCGCACGAGCGGCGGGGGTCGGCAAGGGCCCTGTCGACGTCGCGGAGCTGCACGCCCAGTTCCCCCACGAGGAGCTCGTCCTGCGCCGGGCGCTCGAACTCGGCGACGGCACGGTGATCAACCCCTCGGGCGGGCCGCTGGCCGCCAACCCCGTCATGGCCACGGGCCTCATCCGCATCGGCGAGGCCGCGCGGCGCATCCACGACGGCGACGCGCGCCGCACCGTCGGCCACGCCGCGAGCGGTCCCTGCCTGCAGCAGAACCTCGTCACCGTCCTGGAGGCATGAGCATGGGCAACCGGTGCGCGATCATCGGCGTCGGGCAGACGCACTACACGACCAAGCGGCGCGACGTCTCCATCGCCGGGCTGGTACGCGAGGCCGCGCTGCGGGCGCTGGCGGACGCCGGGCTGACGTTCAAGGACATCGACGCCGTGGTCATCGGCAAGGCGCCCGACCTGTTCGAGGGCGTGATGATGCCGGAGGCGTACCTGGCGGACGCGCTCGGCGCGGCGGGCAAGCCGATGATGCGCGTGCACACGGCCGGCAGCGTCGGCGGCTCCACCGCGCTGGTCGGCGCCTCGCTGATCCAGGGCGGGGTGCACGACCGGGTGCTGGTCGTGGCGTTCGAGAAGCAGTCGGAGTCCAACGCCACCTGGGCGCTGTCCACGCACCTGCCGTTCAGCGCGTCGCTGGTGGTGGGCGCGGGCGGCTACTTCGCGCCGCACATCCGTGAGTACATGCGCAGGTCGGGCGCCCCCGATCACATCGGCACGCTGGTGGCGGTCAAGGATCGGCTGAACGCGCTGAAGAACCCGTACGCGCACCTCAAGATCCCCGGCATCGACCAGAAGATGGTCGAGTCCACGCCGATGCTCTGGGAGCCCATCCGCTACCTGGAGACCTGCCCGTCCAGCGACGGCGCCTGCGCGATGATCCTGTCGTCGGAGTCGGCGGTCACCGGCACCCCCGCCTGGGTGCACGGGACGGCCATGCGCTCCGAGCCGATCTTCCGCGCGGGCCGCGACACGGTCAGCCCGCAGGGCGGCAAGGACTGCGCCGCCGACGTCTACCGGCAGGCCGGCATCGCCGACCCGCGGCGGCAGATCGACGTGGCCGAGACGTACGTGCCGTTCTCCTGGTACGAGCCGATGTGGCTGGAGAACCTGGGGTTCGCCGCAGACGGGGAGGGGTGGAAGCTCACCGAGTCGGGCGCCACGGCGCTCGACGGTGACATCCCGTGGAACGCCTCCGGCGGGGTGCTGTCCAGCAACCCGATCGGGGCCTCGGGACTGATCAGGTTCGCCGAGGCGGCGCAGCAGGTGCGCGGCCTGGCCGGCGAGCACCAGGTGGACGGCGCCCGTACGGCGCTCGGTCACGCCTATGGCGGGGGAGCCCAGTTCTTCGCGATGTGGATCGTCGGACGGGAGAAGCCCTGACCTGCGGGGACACCTCGCATACCCCGAATCAATGGGAGGCTTTCGATGGAGTTCAACCACGCTGACCTGTTCGAAGGTCTCGCGGACGCGATCGGGGACAGGACGGCCGTCATCTGCGGTCAGGAACGGCGCACGTACGCCGAGCTCGAAGCCGAGTCCAACCGGCTCGCCCACTACCTGATGAACCTGGGCGTCCAGCCGGGCCAGCACGTCGGCCTGCACCTCTACAACGGCATCGAGTACATCGCCGGCCTCCTGGCCGCCCTCAAGATCAGGGCCGTGCCGATCAACGTGAACTACCGCTATGTCGAGGCCGAGCTGCTCTACCTGTACCGCGACGCCGACCTGCGCGCGCTGGTCTACGACGTGGAGTTCGAGCCCAGGGTGGCCGCCGTGGCAGGCGACGCGCCGCTGCTCGAACACCTGATCTCGGTGGGCGGGCCGCCCGGGATCGCCTCGGCGGTGCCGTACGAGACGGCCCTGGAAAGCGGCAAGCCGGAACGGGGCTTCCCGCCGCGCTCCGGCCAGGACGTGTACATCATCTACACCGGCGGCACCACCGGCATGCCCAAGGGCGCGATGTGGCACGTCGAGGACCTGTTCATGGGCTTCGGCGGCGGCAACCCGTACGGCGAGCCGCGCACCACCCCGCAGGAGGTCATCGACGAGGCGGTCAAGGCCAACCCCATGGTCATGATGGCCGCGCCGCCGCTGATGCACGGGGCCGCGCAGATGGCCACGTTCATCGCCTGGTGGATGGGCTCGACCATGGTGTACGTGCGCAAGTTCGACGCCGACGAGGTCTGGCGGGCCGTCGAGCGGGAGAACGTCGCCACCATCAACATCACCGGCGACGCCATGGCCAGACCCCTCGCCGAGGCGCTGGAGAGCGGCGAGCACGACGTCTCCTCGCTGTTCGTGATCAGCTCGACCGGGGCCATCCTGTCCGGCGCCGTCCGCGACCGCCTCCAGGAACTCCTCCCGAACGTGATGATCCTCGACAACTTCGGCTCCACCGAGTCCGGCTACACCGCCTCGGGCGTGGCCGGCTCCTCACCGGAGAAGGGCCTGCGCTACCAGCCGAACTCCGTGGTCAAGCTGGCCGTGCTCGACGAGGCGCACCGGCCCGTCCGGCCCGGCTCCGGCGACCTCGGCACGGTGGCCAGGTCGGGGACGGTGGCATTCGGCTACTACAACGACCCCGAGAAGACGGCCCGCACGTTCGTCACCGACGAGGAGGGCACCCGCTGGCTGCTGACCGGCGACCTCGCCACGGTGGACACCGACGGCACCGTCAACGTGTTCGGCCGCGGCTCGCAGTGCATCAACACCGGCGGGGAGAAGGTGTTCCCCGAGGAGGTCGAGGCGGTGCTGAAGGGGCATCCCTCGGTGTTCGACGCGGTGGTGACCGGGGTGCCGGACGACCGGTGGGGCAACCGGGTGTGCGCCGTGGTCGAGCCGCGCCCCGGCGTCGAGGTCACGGCAGCCGAACTGGACGAACACTGCAGGACGCTGCTGTCGGGGTACAAGGTGCCTCGTACGTACGCGTTCGTGACCGAAATGGTGCGCTCACCGGCGGGCAAGGCCGACTACCGGTGGGCCAAGGAGACGGTGGAGGCCATCAACGGCTGAGGCGGCGCAGCTCGTCCTCCACCGCCTTCGCGTCATCGTCCCGTCCGGCCCGCTCCAGCACCGTGACCCTGCCGCGCAGCACGTCAAGGAGCAGGCGGGCCGGCTCGGACTCCGGCTCGGCTTCCCGCTGCGCGGCGAGCAGGCCGCGCAGCAGGCCGGCGGAGGCCCGCAGCGCGGCGTCGGCGGCGTCGTTCCTGCCGAGCTCCCGCTGGCAGAAGCCGAGCCGGGCGTGCGCCACGGCCCTGGACAGCTCGTCGCGCGTCACCTGCGTGCCCCGGTGGAACACGAGCCCGGCCTCCAGCGCCCGGCCCGCCTCCATGAGCGCGTCGCCCAGCATGAGCATCGCCCGCGACAGCAGCCCGGCCTGCAGCGGGTTACCGGGGGAGAACCGCTCCAGCGCCGCGACCGCCTCCCGCAGCGGCTGGATCGCCTCGGCCGCCAGGCCCCGCATCCTGAGCGCGGCGGCCAGCGTGAGGCAGGCTCCGGCGCGGCTGGTGTGCAGGGCGTGCGCGTTCATGCCCGTGGTCAGTAGCTCGTCGTAGATCGCGATGGCCTCACGGGCCCTGGCCTCGGCCTCCGTGCCGCCGTCCAGGTCGAGGAGGGGCATCAGCTCGGAGCTCTGCGCCAGCGAGTCGGCGAGCACCGCCCGGTACGTCAGGTCGTCCCGTGACCGTCTGGCCGGCGGGATCAGGCCCTCGACGAGGTCGTTGGCCTCCTTGAGCTCGCCGCGCATCATGTGGCACCTGACGAGCCGCTGGGTGGCCAGGGCGTGCTTGACCGTGCCCGGGTCGTGGCCGGTCAGGGCGATGGCGGCGTACTCGACGGCCTCTTGCGGCCGTCCCGCGGCCAGGAGGTCGTCGGCGATCATGGCGGCCGTCTCGGCGGCGGCGCGCGGCTCGGGCAGCAGGGTGAAGAGCCGCAGCGCCTCCACGAGGTGCGCCAATGCCTCCCGCTCCCGTCCGAACGCCCGCAGCACCCGACCCCGCACCTGTACGGCCCGCGCCCGCACGCGCCCTACGTCTGTCCCGGCCTTGTCCAGCTCCGCGAGGGACCAGGTGATGGCCTCCAGGGCGGCCTGGGGGCGGTCGAGGGCGGCCAGGGTGGCGCCGAGCTGCGCGTAGATGGCGGCGGCCACCGCCGGATCGTCCAGTTCGTCGCACAGGTCGGCGGCCCGTTCGCACTGGGCCAGAGCCTCGACGGGACGGCCGCGTTCGAGCAGTTCTGCGGCGTACAGGTGCAGGGTCTCCGCCAGCGCCGGATCCTGCTGCCCGCCGAGCAGGTCGATGGCCTGCTCCAGCCCGGCCGCGTCGTCGGGCCGCAGCCGTGCCAGCGCGGCGAGCGCCGACCCGAGCGGCCCGCGATAGACGCTCGAACAGGCGGCCAGCCCCCGGTAGACGCGAACGGCCAGCTCGGCCCCCGCGACGGCGCTCCCGAGGTCACCCGCCCGCGCCGCGGTGGCACTGAACAGCGCCAGGCACCGGCCGTACCGGTCGTGCGTTCCAGGGGAGGCGCTCAGCGGCACCTCCCGCTCCAGCGCCTCCGCGAAGGCCGTGAGCGGCGGCACCAGCTCGGGCGCCGCCACCGTCTCCACGTGCTCGGACAGCTCCTCGATGAGCGTTTCGAGCACATCCGTCCCAGGAAGCGGCCGCATGCCGAGGATCTGCGCGTACAGGGGGACTCCAGCCGCCGGACCCTCTTCCCGCACCCGCAGCCGGGCCAGCCGCACCAGCGCCAGCAGGTGCACGGAGACGAGGTCGTGCGGCACGGGTCCGAGCCGGGTCATCAGCGCGGTCCCCGCCGCCAGCCGCTCCATGGCCACGTCGCCGTCGGCCAGCCGGGCCAGGCACAGGCCGCCCAGCTCCAGGCAGGTGGCCGCGAGCAGGCGCGTCGGCTCCGGGCTCTCGGGGTCCGTCGGGTCCGACGGCAGGAGGTCGAGCGCGCGGCCCACCGAGCGGAGCGCGCCCTCCGGGTCCTGCCTGGTGAAGCGGATGCCGCCCTGCAGCCGCAGCGCCCCGGCCAGGGCCAGGGGCTCTTCGAGCCGCTCGGCCACGAGCCCCGCGTACAGCTCGACCAGCCGGTCCGCGGCCGCCTCCGCGTCGGACGGGCAGGCGGCGTGGGACAGCGCCACGGTCTCCAGGATCAGCAGCTCGGCAAGTTCGGTACGGAACACCAGGCTCGTCCCGGTGTGCGGCTCGTACGACTCGATGGCGGTGAGCAGGTGCGGAATGGCCTCCTTGTGCCGGCCCAGCCCCACGAGCGAACGCCCGAGCGCCGCGGCGACCATGCCCACGGCCAGCACGTGCGGCCCGTCGGGCGCGGCCTGCCGCTGCAGTAGCTCGGCCGCCTGCATCGCCAGCCCGAACCCTTCCCCGGCCCGCCCCGCGTTCGCCCACGCGGCGGCCAGCATGGCCTGGGCCGACAGATAGGCGTCGATCTGCTCGCGCCCCAGCCCGCCGCCGCCGCTCTCGACCGCCCTCCTGCGCTCGGCCAACTGCGCCTGCGCCCTGCGTACGGCCTCGTCGGGGCGGACCACGACCAGCGCCAGCAACCACGGCCGCCCACCGGCCGGATCGGCGGGCGGCGCCGCCTCCCACCTGCGCAGCCGGGCGCGTACCTCGGAGCGGTGACGCAGGCCGTCGTCGTCGCTCAGCACGTCGTACAGCTCGGCGGCGATCTCCAGCTGCGCCCGGCCGTCCGCCGTCCGGCCCAGCTCGTCCAGGCAGAGGCCGAGCAGCCGCCGGCCCCTGGCCTGCGCCGCCGCGTGCCCCTCCGCCGCCACGGCCATGGCCTCCTGCAACGGGCCCAGCGCGGCGTCCGGGCGGTCGTCGATCAGCAGCAGCTCGCCGAGGTCCAGCAGTTGTCCCGCGAGCGCCGGGCGGTGCGCGTCGGGGTCGAGGGTGACGAGGGTCCGCAGATTGCGTACGGCCTCGGCGGCGGACCGCTCGGCGGCGTCCAGGTCGTCCAGGCGGGCGTGCAGCCTGGCCGGCAGGGCGGCGGCGGAGGCCAGCATCGCCCGCAACCCGGGCTCCTCACCGGCCAGCGCCCGCAGCCGCGTCACGGCCTGGGCCGCCGGGACGAGCGCGTCGGCCGGCCGGTCGCGCTCCTCCAGCCAGACGGCGATCCTGTGCAGGCGGTGGGCGACGTCCCTGCTGGTGGGGGCCGCGTACTTGACGGCTGCGGCGACGGCCACCGCGAGACAGGCGGCCACCTCGGGCAGCGCGGCCGCGTCCGCCTCCTCGAACGGGGCCAGCGGCTCCGGCGACCTGGTCACGACGGGGGCCGACGGCGGCTTGGCCGCCTGGACGAAGGCGGCGGCCACCGGCCGGGGCCGCTGGATGGCGAACTTGGACTCCTGCCGCCGCTGCTTCTTGGCCGATCCCGTCGGGTGGAACGCCTGGTACGGCGGGGGCAGACTGGGCGGCGCTCCCGGCGGCGCTCCCGGCGGCGCTCCCGGCGGCGCTCCCGGCGGCGCTCCCGGCGGCGCGGAAAGCGGGAGTGCTTTCGGCGGTGTGGTGGCCGGCGGGCGGGGGAACGTCGCCGGTGGTGTTTCCGGCTCCGGGTTCGGGAGCACGGACAGGATGCCCGTCACGTCGGCCGCGAAGGCGGTGTCGCCGCCCGCCGCCTCGAACGCCCGCGCCGCCTCGGCCGGCCGGCCGACCTCCAGCAGCGCGCACGCCAGATTGTGATGCGCCCGCGCCGCCCGCTCCGCGTAGCGCGGATCCTCCTCGGCCAGGATGCGGAACCTGGCCGCCGCCTCCTGCGCGGGCTTGAGCGCACTGCCCGCCTCTCCCGCCAGCAGCAGGCACGAGCCCAGCCCGAACAGCGCCTCCGCCCGCCCGGCCGCCTCCTCGTACGGGGGCGCGGCGGCATAGATCTCCACCGACTCGGCCGCCGCGACGACCGCCTCGCCCACCCTGCCCACGGCCGCCAGCCCGCCCGACGACCAGGTCAGCGCCCCGGCCAGCGCGATCCGCGCCCCGCTCGCCCGGTGATGGCGCACGGCCAGCTCGCCGAGCGTCACCTTGAGCGCCCGCGACCCCGGCCCCGCGTCCCGCCGTACCGCCGCGGCGACCGGCGCTTCGGTCACGGCCGTGGCCACGGCTTCGGCGAGGTGGCGGTCGGCGGCGAACAGGGCGAGCGCTGAGTCGAGCACGTCGCCGAGCCGGGTCGCCGGGTTCGCCACGGCCTCGGCGACCAGCTTCCCGGCCCTACCGGCGACCAGCGACCACAGTGCCGCCCTGACCCGTTCCCGCGTGGCCGACAGGCGCAGGACGTCGAGCATGCGTACCAGGTGTTCGGCCGTACGACCCTCATGATCGTGTACGGCGAGCACGAGCGCGTCCAGATCCTCCGTACCGGCCAGGAACTGCTCGGCCACGAGATCCGGCCCGAGCGGCTCACCATCGGGAAAGATCCGGCCAAGCCACCCCGCCACCTCCAGGGCGCTCACCCCACGGCCACGGATCCCGGGCACGGCCGTCAGCAGCCCCGGCAACTCGGCGGAGGTGGGCGCGGTGAGCGTGAGCACCGCCACCACCTGCCGCGCCGTCACCTCGCCCAGGCGTTCCACCCCGTCCGGCCACACCCGCGCCCATCGATCGCGTTCGTGCGCGACGAACCGCCCGAACAGCCCGCCGCCCACCTCGGACCGGCTGTCATGAGCGTCCGGGTCACCGTCGCGCAGCCGCAGCAGGGCGGCCACGTGCACGTGCAGCGGAAGGCCGTGGTCCGGGTCGTCGAGCCGCGGCGGCGCGGGCAGCGCGGCCCGGCTCGGGGCGAACGCCTTCATGGCCGTCAGCACGTGCTCCCGCCGTTCGGACAGGGTGAGCGGGGCGGTGTTGAGCTGCACGGTCGTGGTGTTGAGCCGCCTCAGCCAGCCGCCCGCCGCGGTGTCCAGCCGCCGCCACCAGTCCGCCTCGCCGGGCTCCCTGACCAGCAGCAACAGCCGTATCCGGGGATTGCGCCCGTGCTTGGCCAGCCGCCGGATCAGCTCGCCCAGCAGCGGCGAGTACGGTTCGGGCCGATCGACGACGAGCAGACTGGGCCGCAACGCATCCAAACCCGGCATAGGCCCCGACAGCGGCTCGCGGAGCGGCTCCAGGGGCAGGAACCCCGTGTCCCAGCCCGCCTCCGCCAGCTCCGCGCACAGCTCGCCCGCCAGCCGGCTCTTCCCCGTGCCACTGCGCCCCGTCACGATCGCGATCGACAGCGCGGCCGGACCGGCGGCCCAGGATCGCAGCTCGGCCAGCTCCTCGACCCGCCCCAGGAACGGCACCACGGCATGGCGCGCCATCAGCAGCGTCCAGTCCGCGCGGTCCTGCGGCAACGCCTCGCGGGCGGGCACCAGCAGCCCCGGCAGGTTCACCGAGGAGTCGCCCTCCGCCACGGTTTCGAGCGGCCCGGGAGCCACGCCCGCCAGCTCACGGAACCGTCCGTCGCCGAGCAGCGCGGTCACGGGGATGGCGTCGAGGCGGTGCTCGGCGCCCCCGGCCGCGATCACGCCGACGACCTGCCCGGCGGGCTCGGCGAGCAGGACCGCGCCCGGCAGTCCGCGCAGGAGCGAGCCGCGCACCGACGCCGGCACGCCGACCGTCAGGGCCTTCGACACCACGCCCGTGGGCACGTCCACCAGCCCGGGCACCGTGGCGGCGTCGCGGAACCCGGCCCGCTGCCCCGCCCGTGGAAAGCCCCTGATCACACAGCGCAGCGGTGCGTCGGAGACCACCCGGGCCCAGCGGGTGTGCTCGACGCCCGGGAGGTTCGCCCAGGGGGAGTCCGGTACCCGCAACAGCACGGCGTCCGCGCCCCGCCACACCTGCTCGGCCGCCGCCCATCGGGCCGACCATGGGGCGCGTACCTGGCAGGGCACCTCGGGGTCCACCACGGCTCCCGAGGTCAGCACCAGGTCAGGGCCGAGCACGTATCCGGAGCCGGTCACGCCGACGAGGTCGTCGTGCCCCGAATAGACCTCGACGGCCCGTTCGAGCCCGAGGCGGTGCGGTGGCGCGTCCATGAGGTCCCGCCCATTAGCTACGTCCCGACGTGCCGCCCCCGGTCAGCCTGTGATCTCACTATCGCACTATGGCCTAGAAATTTCGCGGCTTGTCATGCCTTCTCGGTCGTGAGCCAGGCCGCCAGCCCGAGGTACACCACCCCGCTGCCCACGTCCAGCCGGCGGCGGGCGCGGGCGGAACCGCGTACCCGGCCGGCGAGGGCCGAGGCGAGCATCGCGTACGTCCCGTCCGAGGCCATCCCCAGCACGATCCAGAGCACCCCGAGCACCAGGATCTGCACACCGACGGGCCCCGCGGCCGGGTCGGTGAAATGCGGGAGGAACGCCATGAAGAAGATGGCCGTCTTGGGGTTGAGCACGTTGACCACGAACCCCTCCCAGAACAGCCGCCGCTTCGACTGCACCTGGATCTCGATCAGCTCCTGGTCGTCGCCCCTGCGCATCAGCTTGCGCACGCCGAGCCAGAGGAGGTAGGCCACGCCGACGTACTTGACCACGGTGAACGCCGTGGCCGAGGCCGCCAGCAGGGCGCTGATGCCGAGCGCGGCGGCGCCGACGTGGACCAGGGAGCCGGCGTGCACGCCGAGCACCGAGATCAGGCCCGCGCCCCGGCCTTGGGAGACGCTCCTGGTGACGATGTAGAGGACCGCCGGCCCGGGCACGATCAGCAGCCCGAGCGTGGCCGCACAGAAGATGGCAAGGGTGGAAATGTCCGGCATGGGGCCATGGTAAAGGTCGCGTCAAAGACTTTCTTCGAGGGCCTTCAGAAGAGCGTCCGTGGCCGGTGGGTACGGGGGTTCGCCGTAGACGGCGGCGTACACGTGCCTGGTCGAGCCCGGCACCTCCGCCACCTCGACGTCGGGATGGCGATGGGCGCGCAGCGCGAGCCCCGGCAGCATGGTCAGCCCCAGCCCGGCCGCCACCAGCGCCTGCACCGCCACGATGTCGTCGCTGGTGAACGCGATCCGCGGCTCGAACCCCGCCCGCTCGCAGACGTCCAGCAGATGGCTGCGGCACCGGTCGCACCCGGCGATCCAGGCCGAATCGGCGTGGTCGGCCAGCGCGCCCGCCGGGCCGTTGGACACCAGGTAGCTGGGGTCGTCGAGCAGGTGGACGAGGTGCAGGCCGCCGTCCTCGGGGGCGGTGTCGTCGTAGCGGAACATCACCGCCACGTCCACCCGCCCGGCCCGCAGCAGCCGCAGGGCCTCGGGCGGCTCGGTCTCGGTGAGCTGCAGCCGCAGCCCGGGATGCGCGCCGGCCAGGAGCCCGGCCGCCTTGGGGATGAACGTGCCCAGCGCGGAGGGGAAGGCGGCCAGCCGTACGCGGCCCGAGCGCAGCCCCACGTGCGCGGCCAGTTCGTCGGCGGTGGCGTCGAGGCGGCCGATGATGTCGGCGGCCCGCTCCGCCAGCAGCCGGCCCGCCTCGGTGAGCCTGATGCCGCGCCCCGCGCGCTGGATGAGCTTGGCGCCGGTCTCCGCCTCCAGCCTGGCAAGGTGGTGACTGACCGAGGGCTGGGAGTAGTGCAGCTCCTTGGCCGCCGCGGTCAGCGAGCCCTTGCGGGCGACCGTGACGAGGACGCGCAGGCGCACGACGTCTAGCATTCATCAATCATATCTATGGATGCCCCAGAAGACTTCTGTTGGACCTATCGGTCGAGATGCAGGACTGTAGGAGGGGAAGGCAGATTACTGATTTTCCCTAGGGGAATCCCATGAATATGGCCGCCACCACAGCCATCAGGCCAGGACTCCACCCGCTGGTGTCGGGCGTGTCCCAGGTCGTCGCCCGGAGGCTCGGGCTCCGCGAGAGCGCGACCGCCGTCGCCGACGTGCTCCGCGCGCACCTTCCCGACCTCGACCTCCTGACGCCCGAGGAGCGCGCGGGCTCACCCGACGGCTACCTCTCCCACATCCTGTACGCCGAGGAGCACTTCTCGGTCGTGGCCGTGGTGTGGCGGCCCGGCCAGTACACGGTGATCCACGACCACGTGTCGTGGTGCACGTTCGGGATCCTCAGCGGTATCGAGCACGAGACGCTCTACCGCGACATGGGCGACCATCTGGTGGAGATCGGGCGGGCCGACAACCTGCCGGGGGAGGTCAGCGGGTTCGCGCCGCCCGGGGACATTCACCGGGTGCGCAACACGAGCGCGGAGGTCGGGGTGTCGGTGCACGTTTACGGCGCCGACGTGAGCCGGCTCGGCAGCAGCGTGCGCCGCGTCTACGACCTGCCGATCAGATAGCTCGTCGAGCGGCCCCGCGAATGGGCCACCACGACCAGGTCGCGGCGGTCGCGTCGACCACGGTGCCGGCGTCCCCTTCCCCCGGGGCGATGAGTTCCCGCTCCCGGGCAGGTCTGTCCTTTGAGACAGAGGAGTGACCATGGACACGAAACTGGACACGCGGTTCAGCGCCCCCGACACTGCTCCGACGCCCTGGGAGCAGGCGCGCGACCAACTCGAACGGGCGGAGACGTACTGGCTGAGCACCGTACGCACCGACGGCCGCCCCCACGTCACGACGCTGATGGCCGTCTGGCGGGACGACGCGATCTACTTCTGTACGGGCCCGGAGGAGCAGAAGGCCCGCAACCTGGAGTCCAACCGCCACTGCGCGCTCACTACCGGCGCCAGCTCCCTGCACGAGGGCCTTGACCTGGTGGTGGAGGGCCTGGCCGAGCGGGTCACGGACCCCGGCAGGCTCAAGCGGCTGGCCGAGGCCTGGGAGTCCAAGTACGGCGCCGAATGGCACTACGAGGTCGGCGACGGCGTCTTCGTGAACCCCGACGCCGGGCCCGCCCTGGTCTTCGAGGTGGCCCCGGCGAAGGTCCTGGGCTTCCGCAAGGGCGACTACGCGCAGATCCGCTGGAGTCCCGCCACCGATTAGGAAAATTTATTTGCGCAACTTTCCTTTTGCTTTTATGGTGGTGTCATGGCCACCAGGAAGATCCACCGCGTCAAGGACCTCGACACGCTGAAGGCCCTGGGGCACCCCCTGCGCATCAAGCTCTACCGGGCGCTCTACGTGGCGGGCACGGCGACGGCCTCGCAGCTCGCCGACCAGGTGGACGAGGCCGTCTCGCTGGTCAGCTACCACCTGCGCAAGCTGGCCACCCACGGCATCATCGAGGAGGCCGAGGCGGGCCGCGGCGACGGCCGCGAGCGCTGGTGGCAGCCGGTGGCCACCCGGATCACCACCATGGACGAGGACTTCAGCGACGCGCCCGAGCGCGCCGCCGTCCACACCGCCGTCTCGCGTGTGTACGCCCGGCAGCACGGCGAGATGTACGAGACCTACCTCGACACGAAGCAGACCTGGGACACCGGCTGGCGCAATGCGGCCTTCGGCTCCGAATACCTGATGCCGCTCACGGCCGACGAGCTGCGGGAGCTGAAGGAGGAGCTCGACGAGCTCGTCGCCCGGTGGCAGACCCGGGCCAAGGCGGCCCGGGAGGCGGGCGACATGGAGGGCCGCGAGAACGTCGCCGTGCACGCGCACGGATTCCCGTTCCGGACTTAGGAGAGCCCAATGGATCCCGACATATACCTGTATGTCGAGCAGGCAAGAGCCCATGAACTGAGAGCCGCCGCCGACCACCACCGCCTGACGCGGCCCGCGCCTCGCATGTGGGAGATACGGCTGGGCTGGGCCCTGATCGAAACGGGCCTACGCCTCGTCCACCGGCGGACCGTCGACTACTGATCGAATCCGAGCTGGTGGCGCATGGCCACCGCGTCCCTGACGGCCCAGTGCTCGACGATCCGGCCGTCCCGTACCCGGATCAGGTCCATGCCACGCACCTCGTACCGGCGGCCTGAGGCCGTGTGCGTCCCCCGGCTGAGATAGACGTTGGCCGACAGATCGCCATCGCAGACGTTCTGCTCGACCGTGACCGAAACGTCGTGGAAGCCCGTCTCCCCGGAGACCGCCCGCTCCCACTTCTGCCGCCACGCCGCCAGCCCGTGGTGGTCGCCGTCCGTACCGCCCCGATGGTCGATCACGTCAGGGTCGATGAGGTCCAGCGCCTCGTCCATCCGCCCGGTCGCGAGAACCTCCGGATATAGCTCAAGTATCCGCCGATGCACATCTCCTGCTCTCATTGGCGCACCCTCCTGACCTAAGTGGGGAGTTCCCCGTTTCGTATCCCCGGCTACACTAACCGGGGACTTCCCCACTTAGCAAGGAGTGCTCATTGAAACCGCGCCCTCTACGGGCCGACGCGCAGCGCAACCGCGACCTCCTGCTGGCCGCCGCCGCCCAGTTGTTCGCCGAACGCGGCACCGAAGCCCCGCTGGACGACGTCGCCCGCCGCGCCGGAGTCGGAAACGCCACCATGTACCGGCACTTTCCCACCCGCTCCGACCTGCTGGCCGCCGTCTACGCCGACGAGGTGGCCCAGCTCTGCGCCAGCGCCGAGACCCTGCGCACCACCGAGCCACCGGCCCAGGCACTCCGCCACTGGCTACGGCTCTTCATGGACCACATCACCACCAAACGCGACCTGGCCCTGGCCGTCACCGACGACTCGGCCACGCAACACGCCGACTGGCACCGCGCCATGCTCGACACCGCCTCGAACCTGCTGGAGGAGGCCAAACGAGCCGGCGACGTCCACGCCGACCTGGACGTACGCGACCTGCTGACCCTCGTCAAAGGCATAGCCCTGGCCGCCACCGACCGCTCTCAGGCCGAACGCCTCCTGTCCCTCGTGTCACGCTGTCATGGCGTCTGACCAGGCTCGTCCACGATGCCGGAACCGAGCACCGACATCCCCGCCGACTCACCATCGGCCCGCACCACTTTGACCCCCATGTAGTGGTAATCATCCGGATCGAGGATGTAGTACCCCTTGACTCCGTCGCCGGCATCGAACACCACCCCGATGCCCTGACGGCCGTCCGCGTCCGTGACGCCCTCCTCGACGGACACGTTCGGAATCTTGGCCAGCGCCCGGTACATCCCCGCCACCGTCTCCGGCGGAATCATCGGCCCGAACTTCATGTACCACCCGATCGCCCCGAACACCTTGACGTCGTCCGCGATCTCCGGCGCGCAGCGAGGGTGGCAGATCGACAAAGGGCTGCGCTCCTTCTCCAGCCCCCGGAAGTGCCGCAAAAGCGCGTCCGGGTCGGACGGCAACGCCTCGACCTCCTTCTGCGTACGCCCCACGTGCGTCGGCCCCTTCTCCGCGGCACCCACCCGCAGTTCCTCGCCCTCCACCCGGACCGCCGACCTGCGGCCGTCCATCCGATCCCAGCTCTCGAAGGCCGGCAGATCGCCACCCAGGTGCTGCGACTCTTTCAGGTAGAACCACTGGTCAGACCGAATCCCGGCAACGGAACTCCGGCTCGCCACAAGCGCCGCCCGCTCCAACACCGCCACCACGCCGTTGCTCCCCCCTGACGGCCGCGCAAGGCCGTTCCCACCCGGCGGCCGCACCCCCACATCCTTACCTTCCTGCGCCTGAACCACCGCCACCGCGGCGACCACCACCGCACAGGCCCCGGCCAGCGCCAGCCCGATCCGCACCCGATGCACAGGCTTCGGCCGCCGCACGGCAGGAGCCCCGTTCACCATCGCGGCCAGCCTGCGCTCCGCCCCCACGACGTCCATACGCTCAGGCACCTCGCCCCGCATCTTCCTGAGCAGCTCGATCTCGTCTACCATCGGCCATCCCCTCATCCCTCGTCGACCACGGTCGGATCGATCCCAGCCAGCACCCGGCGCAACCTGCTCCGAGCCCGGTTCACCCGGGATCGCACGGTCCCCACGGGCACACCCAGCGCCACCGCCGCCTCCTCGTACGTGAGCTCCGTCCACGTCACCAGCAGCAACGTGTCCCGATGCTTCTGCGACAGCCCACCCAGCGCCTTGGCCAGCCGCCGGCTCACCCCGTCGGCGGCCACCCGCCGATCGACCTCATCGGTGAACGGCTCGATCACCGAGTCGGCCCCTGTCCGGCTCAGTGCTCTGTAAAGGCCGATCTCACGGCGACGGTGGCGCCCGATGAGGTTGGTGGCGATCCCGTACAACCAGGACCGCTCGTCGCCGAGCCTCCCGTCGTAGGAGTCGAGCCGCTGCAGAGCCACGGCGAACGTCTCCGCCACGATGTCATCGGCCGGCTCCAGCCCCAGCCGCCGCACCACGTACCGTTTGAGCTCGGGGGCATGCTGGACGAACAGGGAGCCGACCCGCTCGGACTCGTACCGGGACAGCCCGCCCCCCACGACCCCGCCATCCGCCCCCGCGGCGCCGGGCCGTGACGAAACGCTCGCCCGGCTTTCGTGTCGCATCTCTTGCCTCTCGGGTGTCTCTGGACATGACAGGAGTAATTGCCACGAGCCGGGGCGGCGGTTCCATGAATTTTCCGGAGGAACACACGACGGACTCCTGCAAGATCTTCACAACAGCACCGGAAGCAGACCTGCTTCGAGGGCCGACTCCCCTGGAACGGCGGCATCGACCGACCGAGACCAGGTTGAGGCGCGTCTGGACGCTTGAAGGCGAGTTGCGGCGCGCACTTCGGATGCAGTCAGAGCTCCGATTTCGCAGATCTTCGACGAAATAATGCCTATGCGAGGAGTGATGCAGTGCTGATCCGCTTCGAGGTGGCGAACTTCCGCTCGATGCGCGATCCGGTCGAGCTGTCGATGGTGGCCGTGGACCGGCACCGCGTCCGGAGTTGAGGCGTTTGTTGACTCGTTCTCACACGAGCCGAACGCCTGACTCGGGGCAGGTTGTTGTGAAAGCGCCGCTACTTATGCCAGGCGGCGGCCTTGACCTGTGGTGGAGCCGGGGGAAATGACCCCAAGGCCGTGGTCGCGGCGCTGACGCGGGCGTCCGGGTGGGCTCCCTGAGGCCGGTAATCGGGCAGCGGGTGGGCGATGGCGCCGGAGGCGCGGGGGTTGCGCCGGAGGCGCCTAAATGAGAGCGTCTGAGCCCTGTGGCGCGTAGCGCCCCCTTGCGAAGCCCTTTTGGGGTGGGTGTCGGGCGGCCCACCCGGTAATCGGGCAACGGGTGGGGGAGGCGCCTGAGGCTTGTGCTCATAGCGCCCCCTGCGAAAACCTCAGACGCCCAATGCCGAAGGCAGGCTTAGTTCGTGGAGGAACAGGGCCTCCGTGGTGACCACCTTGCGGAGTTCTTCCAGGTCCACCCGCTCGTTAGGCGCGTGGATGGCCGCGTCCTCGTCCTCCGCCCCGAACAGCAGGATCTCCGCCGCAGGGAACTGCTTGAGCAGCGTGTTCACCAGCGGGATCGAGCCGCCAGCCCCCACGTCACGCGGCGGGCGGCCGAAGGCCCACTCCATGGCGCGGTTGAGGGCCGCGCGGGCCTTGCCGCCCGAGTCCGCCTGGAAGCCGGAGCCCACCGTGAAGTCGCCGAACGACACCTGTACGCCCCATGGCGCCACCTGGCGCAGGAACTCCACGACCGCGTTCACGGTCGTCTTCGGGTCGCCCGCCGGAGGTACGCGGACCGTCACCCGGGCCCGCGCGGCCGGCTGGACGGCGTTGACCGCGCCCGAAACCGACGGCACGTCGAGGCCGGTGACCGTGATGGCGTACGACGACCACAGGCGGTCCGCCAGCGAGCCCGAGCCCACCAGCGACACCCCTTCGAGCACCCCGGCCGTCTTCCTGAACTCCTCCTCCGAAGGCCCCTGCCCCAGGAAGGCGCCCCGCGGCAGCCCGGGTACGCGGATGTCGCCGTTGTCCCCGTGCAGCGAGGTCAGCATGCGCATGAGCGCCGCCAGCGCGTCAGGGGCGGCGCCGCCGAACGAGCCGCTGTGGACGGCGCCCTGCAGAGTGCGGACCTCGATGGTGAAGGCGGCCATGCCGCGCAGCGAGGTCGTGACAGCAGGGTCGCCGACGCGCGGGTTGCCGGTGTCGGCGACCACGATGGCGTCGGCCCGCAGCAGGTCGGGGTTGCGCTCGACGAACGCCTCCAGGCGCTCGCCCGCGTATTCTTCCTGGCCCTCGATGATGACCTTGATACCCACGGGGAAGCGGCCCTGGAAGGTGCGCAGGGCGGCGATGTGGGAGATGACGCCGGACTTGTCGTCGGCGCAGCCGCGCCCGTACAGGCGGCCGTCGATCAGGGTCGGCTCGAACGGCGGGGTGCGCCACGCGGCCGGGTCACCGGCCGGCTGGACGTCGTAATGCGCGTAGAGCAGGACGGTCGGCATGCCGGGAGGCGCGGGCGCCTCGCCGTAGATGGCCGGGAAGCTGCCGTCCACCTGCACCTGCTGGACGCGCGGCAGGCCGGCGGAGCGCAGCAGCTCCTCCGTCAGGGAGGCGGCGGCGTAGACGGGCTCTTCCGGATGCCCCGGGAAGGCCACGGACGGGATGGCGGCCAGACGCTTGAGGTCCTCAATGGCCTGTGGCATCGCGGCGCGGACAGCGCTCTCAATCTGGTCAGGAGTCACAGGACGGTCCCCCGGGGGTCGTTCTCATCGGTATCAACGAGGATCGGCGGTCTACAGCACTTCTTAGCGGTTAGCAATGGTTCGCTCTCATTGGATCACAACCGGCCCCACGCTGCGGAAACGGGGCAGGCGGCCTGGCCCTGACCCACGGGCCAATCTACCTTCGGATTTCGTTGCCGTTACATACCGGTTCTGCGGATACCCGTTTTCTTGCATAGTGGTGCGACCGATTCGCTTGGCAAATCGACAGGGGAACCTGCAGACTGTGGGAAGTTGAGATACGAGGGAAGATAGCCATGACGCAGCCGGAATACGACGTCCTCAAGGCCGCGCAGGACAACCTGTGGTTGCACTTCACCAGGCACAGCGCCTACCAGCAGGCCGAGATCCCCACCATCGTGCGGGGTGAGGGATCCCACATCTACGACATCCACGGCAAGCGTTATCTGGACGGGCTGGCCGGGCTGTTCGTGGTCCAGGTGGGCCACGGCCGCCAGGAGCTGGCCGAGGCCGCCGCGAAGCAGGCGCAGGAGCTGGCCTTCTTCCCGCTGTGGTCCTACGCCCACCCGAAGGCCGCCGAGCTGGCCCAGCGCCTGGCCGCCTACACGCCGGGCGAGCTCAACCGCGTCTTCTTCACGACCGGCGGTGGCGAGGCGGTCGAGTCGGCCTGGAAGCTGGCCAAGCAGTACTACAAGCTGGTCGGCAAGCCGCTCAAGCACAAGGTCATCAGCCGCCAGATCGCCTATCACGGCACCCCGCAGGGCGCGTTGTCGATCACCGGCATCCCGGCGTTCAAGCAGATGTTCGAGCCGCTGGTGCCGGGGTCCGTGCGCGTGCCCAACACCAACCACTACCGCGCCGACGAGATCACCGGCGTCAAGGGCATGACGCCCGAGGAGTACGGCATCTGGGCCGCCGACCGGGTGGCCCGCGCCATCGAGATGGAGGGCCCCGACACGGTGGCCGCCGTCTTCGCGGAGCCCGTACAGAACGCCGGCGGTTGTTTCCCGCCGCCGCCCGGCTACTTCCAGCGCCTGCGCGAGATCTGCGACGAGTACGACGTGCTGCTCGTCTCCGACGAGGTCATCTGCGCCTTCGGCCGGCTGGGCACCATGTTCGGCGGCCAGAAGTTCGACTACGTGCCCGACATCATCACCTGCGCCAAGGGCATGACCAGCGGCTACTCGCCGATCGGCGCCATGATCGCGCACGAGCGGCTGTTCGAGCCGTTCAAGAACGGCGACACCATGTTCGCCCACGGCTACACTTTCGGCGGTCACCCGGTGTCCTCGGCGGTGGCGCTGGCCAACCTCGACATCTTCGAGCGCGAAGACCTGCTCGGCCACGTCACGAAGAACGAGCCGCTGTTCCAGCAGACCCTCGACGACCTGCGCGACCTGCCCATCGTCGGCGACGTGCGCGGCGCCGGCTACTTCTGGGGCATCGAGCTGGTCAAGGACAAGACCACCAAGGAGACCTTCGACGCCGACGAGTCCGAGCGGTTGCTGCGCGGGTTCCTGTCGAAGGCGCTGTTCGACGCGGGCCTCTACTGCCGCGCCGACGACCGTGGCGACCCCGTGATCCAGCTCGCGCCGCCGCTGGTGGCGGGGCCGAAGGAGTTCGACGAGATCGGGCAGATCCTGCGCGGCGTGCTCACCGAAGCGTGGGCACGGCTGTAAGAGCTGTAACACCCCTCAATCCGGCACAACGGTGTGCCGGTTCCCGAAAGGATCCACCGCAATGAAGATCGGCGTCCCGGCCGAGGTCAAAAACCACGAATATCGCGTCGCCGCCACTCCGGCCGGCGTACACGAGCTGGTTCGCAACGGCCACGACGTCCTGGTCCAGCGGAACGCGGGCCTGGGCTCCCAGATCACCGACGAGGAGTATCTCTCGGCGGGCGCGAAGATCCTGGACGGCGCCGACGCCGTGTGGGGCGAAGCGGACATGGTGCTCAAGGTGAAGGAGCCGATCGCCGAGGAGTACCACCGGCTGCGTGAGGGGCTGGTGCTGTTCACGTACCTGCACCTGGCCGCCTCCCGGCCGTGCACCGACGCGCTGCTGGCGGGGAAGACGACGGGCATCGCGTACGAGACCGTCCAGGTGGGCAACGCCCTGCCGCTGCTGGCCCCGATGTCCGAGGTCGCGGGCCGGCTGGCGCCGCAGGTGGGCGCGTACAACCTGATGCGCTTCAACGGCGGCAGGGGCGTCCTGCCGGGCGGCGTGCCCGGCGTGGCCCCGGCGAAGGTGGTCGTGATCGGCGGCGGCGTCTCCGGGCTGAACGCCGCGCAGATCGCCGTCGGCATGGGCGCCGACGTCACCGTCCTCGACACCAACATCGACCGCCTGCGCCAGATCGACGCCATCTACCAGGGCCGGCTCAAGACGCTGATCTCCACCCGGTACGCGATCGAGCAGGAGGTCCTCCAGGCCGACCTGGTCATCGGCGCGGTGCTGATCCCCGGCGCCAAGGCTCCGACGCTGGTCTCCAACGACCTGGTGTCACGCATGAAGGCGGGCTCCGTGCTGGTGGACATCGCCATCGACCAGGGCGGCTGCTTCGAGGACTCGCGTCCGACCACGCACGCCGAGCCCACGTACAAGGTGCACGAGTCGGTCTTCTACTGCGTGGCCAACATGCCGGGCTCGGTGGCCAACACCTCCACCTACGCCCTGACCAACGCGACGCTCCCGTACGCCGTCAAGCTGGCCAACCTGGGCTGGCGCGAGGCGCTCAAGGCCGACGCCGGCCTGGCGGGCGGGCTCAACACGCACAACGGCCTGCTCACCAACGAGCCGGTCGCCCAGGCGCTCGGCCTGCCGTACACGCCGGTGGCCGACCTGATCTAGGGGCGAAGATGCTCAGCATCAGCCAGATCACCATCTACGTCGAGGACCAGCAGCGGGCGGCCGACTTCTGGACCGGCAAGATGGGCTTCGAGATCACCAGGGACATGCCGTACGGCGAGGACCGCTGGCTGGAGGTCCAGGCACCGGACGGCGGCCCCCGGCTGGTCCTCCACAAGGCCGACCCCAAGGGGCCGGCGCTCGGCAAGGACCTGCCCGGCTACGTGATGTTCGAGGCCGGCGACATCGTCCAGACGCACAGGGAGCTGGCGGCGCGCGGTGTCGAGTTCACGCAGGAGCCGACGCGGCAGCCGTGGGGCTGGTCGGCGGTGTTCAAGGACGAGGAAGGTCACCTGTTCCACCTCGGCCAGCGCTGATCACCGCATGCCGAGCCGCCGCCGCAGGTCGCGGGCGGTGGCCAGGACGTGCCGCAGCTCGCCCGGGCTGGGCCAGGGCGAGCTGCCGGGCCGCAGCAGCGTGCCGCGTACCGACGCCAGGTGCTCCACGGCGCTCGCGTGCACGCCGCTGCGCTCCACCAGCCAGCCCTGGACGTCCGAATGGTCGTGCAGCGGCCTGGTGACCAGGTCCCACGTGCCGAGGACCTCGGCCAGGTCCGCCACCGGCAGCGCGACACCGCCCCGGCGGCCGGTGGCGGCCGAGGCCAGCTCCGCCCGCGCGGTCAGCTCCGGCTCGGCCGGGCGGCCCCAGGCGGGCGGCGGCGGGTCGGACAGCCACTCCTGGGCCTCGCCGTGCTCGCCGGCCACCGACAGCAGCCCGCCCAGCTCGACCGCGGCCTCGTGGTGCCCGGCCTGCGCGGCCTGCCGGAACCAGTGCTGCCCGCCCGCCAGGTCGCCGAACTCGGCGATGAGCAGCAGGCCGTAGTTGTAGGCCGACTCGGCGTCCCCGCCGGCCGCCGCGCGGCCGA
The DNA here is from genome assembly GCF_900108335.1 of Nonomuraea solani. GTDB lineage: Bacteria > Actinomycetota > Actinomycetes > Streptosporangiales > Streptosporangiaceae > Nonomuraea > Nonomuraea solani. The sequence continues at coordinate 727,400 of NZ_FNVT01000003.1, read as the reverse complement.
ACCAGTGGCTGGCCGCCGCGCTGTCGCTCAGCTCCACGCAGACGAACCCGGCCATCCGCTGGTCCTCCACCCGCCCGGCCGCGGCGGCCTGCTCGAACCAGGCCCGCGCGGTACGCAGGTCGCCCCTCGACAGCGCCACCCCGCCGAGCCGGGAGGCGGCGCCGGGATGCTCGCTCCTGGCGGCCAGCCGGTAGTAGGCTTCGGCGCCCTCGGGGTCGCGGCTGGCGTGCAGGTAGAGGCCCATGCAGTACGCCGACTCCGCGTGGCCGCCCCTGGACCCGCACTCCCACCAGCGCACGGTCTCCGAGTCCTCGCCCGACGAGTACGCCAGGAAGCCCAGGTCGTGGGCCGAGGCCACGTCGCCGTCGCCGGCCGCCTGGCGGTGCCACTCGCGCGCCTGGGCCAGCTCGCCCGCGTCCTCGCACAACAACGCCAGCCTGCGGGCCGCCGTCCTGGACCCGCCCGTGGCCGCGCTCTCGAACCACACCCTGGCCGCCTCGGCGTCGCCGCGCTGCTCCAGCAGGAGCGTGGCCAGGTTCGTCGCCGCCTCGGTGTCGCCGGTGCTCGCGGCGGCTTCGTACCAGGTGACGGCCTCTTCCAGGCTGCCGTGCTTCTCGTGCCAGATGCCCAGGTTGTAGGCGCTGTCGATGTTGCCGCCCGCCGCGGCCCGCTCCCACCAGTGCTTGGCGGACCCGCGGTCGCCGTGCTGCGCGTAGAGCTTGCCGAGCCGATGCGCGGCCGTCGCGTCACCCGCCTGCGCGGCGGTCAGCAACTCGGACTCGTCTCCCACCCGCGGTGCCGGTACGGCCGGCGCCGCCACCTCTCCTTGCCAGGACATGGCGACAGAGTGGCATGTGATCACGCGATCGCGAACAGTAATCGCCGACAAGGCCTACGAGAAGTTGATGAAGCCCGTGTACATGCCCATCCCGCAGACGTACCGCATCGAGCCGGGCCGCTGCGGCGGCAGGCGCACGGTGGCCGGCAGCGCGACGTCGCGCCCGCCGATCGTGACGGTCGCCGTGCAGCCCCGATCGACCAGCTTGAAGACCACTTCGACGGGTACGCCCGCCCGCGCCGTCACCATCGCGGGACGATACCCCTCGCGGGTCGCCCACACGGTGACCGTCCCGGCCCCGGGCCCCTCGGCGGGCGCCGGGATCAACCTGGGCGGCAGGAGCCAGCCGCCCAGGTTGATCCCGATGCCGGCGGTCCAGAGCCCGGCGGCGATGGCCACCACCCCGGCCAGCCGCGCCAGCCGGGTGTGCGAGACGCGCCGCAGCACGTACCCCAGCAGCGCGAACGCCGGCGCTGTGCCGGCCACGAACCCCGCCATGACCGCCGCCCCCGCCACCGGCGAGCCGCTGGCGACGGCGAGCATCTCCATGCCGAGGGTCACGCCGCAGGGCACCAGGATGGTGGCCGCGCCCAGCAGCGGCGCTCGGTACCGCGACAGGGCCCGGGGCGCCGGCGGCGCGCACCCGGCGCGCCCGCGCCGGATGAGCCTGAGCGCGAAGGCGACGACCGTGAGACCGGCGACGACCAGCAGCACCGCCCGCGCCCGCGGCGGCAGGCTGACGGCCGAGCCGAGCAGCCCGAGCAGCGCCCCGGCCACGGTGTACGAGACCAGCCGCCCCGCCAGGAACCAGCCGACCAGCACGGGATCGCGCCCCCGGCGGTCGCCGACGAGGCCCACGAGCAGCCCGCCCTGTGCGGCGGTGCAGGTGGCGGTCCCCGCGACGAGCCCGGCGGCGAGCCCGCCGGCCAGCAGGCCGGCGGCCTGTGCGCTCAGCGGACGAGCGCGAGGCCGTCGAGGGCCCCGCTCTTCGCCGCCTCCACGACGGAGCCGAACTGGTCGAGGCTCATCTCCACGCGCTGCCCGAAGTCGTCGGTGATGACCACCTGGCGCTCGGCGGGAGCATCGTGGTCGACGAAGAGTTCGGGGCAGCCGCAACTGCACTGGCCGCAGAACCTGGCGATGGACCGCATGCGCGTCCCCACTCCGTTAGGAAGCCGTATACGCAACGTAACGCCGCCTGGTGAACGCGGCCAGTGACAGTTGTCGCACTCATGGTGACGTTTACGACGATCCGCCCCTGAGTACGGACATCCTCTCGAAGTACTCGTCGTCGCTCATCTCGCCCCGGGCGTACCGCTCGGCGAGGATCTGCTCAGCGGACGCGGTGGGCGAGGGTCCGGCCGTCGCCGGTGTACGGCGCGGCCCCCACCAGCCCCTGCGCCGGGCCGTGACGACCAGCGCGACGACCGCGATCCAGAACAGGCCCCAGAAGGCCGGGAAGATCGGCGAGAAACCCCCGGCGCCCCAGTGCGGCGCCCATTGGGTGATCATGTTCATGGTCTCCTCCTTGACGTGTACCTCAAGGGTCCGCCGGAAGAGGGCGCGGCGAATCGGACACAGGTCGCGGTTCGCGCTGCATCGCCGGGAGTGCGCGGGCGGCCGGACGTACTCCGGCCGCTGTAGACGTCAGGCCAGGCAGAACTCGTTGCCCTCGGGGTCGGCCAGCACCACCCAGTCGTCATGCGTGGCCAGCAGCTTGGCGCCGAGGGCGGTCAGCCGGTCCATCTCGGCGTCGAGGTCGTCGGCGCGCAGGTCGAGATGGAGCCGGTTCTTGCCGATCTTGCGTTCCGGCACCCGCTGGAACCACAGCCGTGGCGACCCGCCCTCGACCAGCACCGTCGGATCGTCCTCCGGGTCGAGCACGCCGTTCTCGCGCAGCCGCGTCAGCTCGGCCTCGTCATAGGGCGCCACGGCGTACCCGTCGAGCGCCGCCGCCCAGAACCGGGCCAGCGAGGCCGGATGCCGGCAGTCCACCACCACGTCACGCAGCCGGGCCATCGGGCCTCCTCGCCTCGATGAGGAACCTGGAGGAATGGGCCACGAACGGGCCCTCCGCCTCGATCCGGTCGTGCAGCTCGCGCAGCCTGTCCTCGTGGCGCTCGACCGAGAAGCCGGGCACGATCCAGATCACCTTGCGCAGGAAGTAGATGACCGCGCCGATGTCGTGGAACTCCATCCGCAGCCGCTCATATCGCAGGTCCACGACTTCGAGCCCGGCGGACTCGGCCGCCTCTTGAGCCCGGTCCGGCTCGCGTCCCGTGCCGTCGTGGGGCCCGATGATGAACTCGGTCAGCTCGGCCACGCTCCACGGCCCGACCTGCTGGGAGAAGTAGGTGCCGCCGGGCCGCAGCACGCGGGCGATCTCCGCCCACCACGTCGCCACGGGATGGCGGCTGGTCACCAGGTCGAACACGCCGTTGCCGAACGGCAGGCGCGGCTCGTCGTCGTCGGCCACCACCCAGGCGCCGCGCGGGCGCAGCCGGGCGGCGGCCAGGGCCAGGTTGGGCGGCCACGACTCGGTGGCCACGGTTATGGGAGGAAGGGTGGGCAGGCCGGCCAGGATCTCGCCGCCGCCGGTCTGGAGGTCGAGCGCGGCCCGCGCCCTGGCCATCCGGTCGCCCAGCAGCCGGGCGTAGCCCCAGGAGGGCCGCTCCTCGCTCGCCCGCCCGTTCAGCCAGGAGAAGTCCCAGCCGTCGACGGAGACGGTGCCGGCCTCGTGGGCGAGGTCGTCGTACGTGCGCCGCATCATGCTCCGACCATCTCAGCGCCCCGCCCGGCCGATCAACCCAATTCAGGTCAAGCCACGCGCGCACGTATCGCCGCGCGGTCGAGGCCGAGCTGGTCGATGACCTGCGCGGCCGGGTCGGGCCGCGTCTGCGCCAGGAGCCCGAGCGCCAGGTGCCGGGGCGTCTCCGCGTCCCTGGTCTTCCGCGTCGTGGCCTTGATGGCCGCGTTGAGCACGGCGCGCGCACTGGAGGTGAGCGCCGTGTTGGGCACCGCCGGATGCTTGCGCGGCGTCTTGGGCGCGTCACCGATCTCCAGCCCCAGCATGCGCAGGGCGGCCCGGTCGAGCTCGTCGAGCGCCGCCCGGGCGGCGGCCACGTCGACCCCCAGCGCCCGCGCCGACGCGTCGTGGTGCAGCAGGCCGAGCAGCAGGTGCTCGGTGCCCATCCGCCGGTCGCCGCGCAGGCGGGCCTCCTCGAACGCGGCCTTGATGATCACCCAGACCGGGCTCTTCTCCTTGCCGAACATCGTCAGCCCTCACTTCCCGTATTTGGCGTGCACCGACTGCCGTGACATGCCGAGCGCGTCGCCGATCTGCTCCCAGGTCCAGCCCTGCTCCCTGGCCTGTGCCACGGACAGCGCTTCGACCTGCTCGGCCAGCCGGTGCAGCGCGCCGACCGCCCGCAGGCCCATGGCCGGGTCGTTGGCCCTGATCCGCTCGGACAGCTCTGTAACGTCCACGCTGTCAGGCTAGCTTGACAAGCCGATTTTTGTCAATCTAGCCTGACAGGCATGGACGACATCGTGATCGTGGGGGCGGGACCCGTGGGGCTGATGCTCGCGTGCGAGCTGGGCCTGGCCGGAGTCCGCCCGATCGTGCTGGAGAAGAGGGCCGAGCCGAGCGAGCTGCCCAAGGCCAACGGCCTCGGCGGGCAGATCGTCGAGCTGCTCGACCACCGGGGGCTGCTGGAGCGCTTCAGCGTCGGCAGCCCGTTCTCGGGCCGGGCGCCCGGGTTCCCGTTCGGCGGCGTGCCGCTGCGGTTCGAGGGGCTCGACGACATCCCGATGCGGCTGCTGCTGATCCAGCAGCCCCGGCTGGAGCGGTTACTGACCGAGCGGGCTCTGGAGCTCGGCGTGGAGATCAGGCGGGGGTGCGAGGTGCGCTCGCTCTCCCAGGACGAGGAGGGGGTGACGCTGGAGCTCGGCGACGGTGACCGGCTCAGGGCGCGCTACGTGGCCGGCTGCGACGGGGCCAGGAGTCTCGTACGCGAGCAGGCCGGCATCGAGTTCGCCGGCACCACCGACGACGAGGGGCTGCTGATCGGCCACTTCAAGACCGGGATAGGCGTGTTCGACTCCCTGGAGACCGACGGCCTGCGGCCCGGCTGGAACCGTACGCCGCGCGGCCGGCTGCTGCTCACGTCGCTGCACGAGGGCGTGCTCATCGCCGGCGTACGCGAACCGGGCATCGCCCCGGACGGCCCCGTCACCCTGGCGGACTTCCAGGCGGCCGTGCGCCGCGTGTGGGGCTCCGACCTGGCGCTCGGCGAGCCGATCTGGCTGTCAGGCACGGTCGCGCAGGCCCGGCTGGCCGAGCGCTACCGGGCCGGGCGGGTGTTCCTGGCGGGCGACGCGGCCCACCTGTTCCCGGCGGGCGGCTCGGCGCTCAACGTCGGCATGACGGACGCGGTCAACCTGGGCTGGAAGCTGGCCGCCGTACTGCGCGGGCGGGTGCCGGACACTCGGCACGGCGCGCTGCTCGACACCTACGAGCCGGAGCGCCGCGCGATCGGCGCCCGCACGCTCATGCAGACCCGCGCCCAGGCGATGATGGACCGGCTGGAGGGCGAGGACGGCGCGCTGCTCGAACTGCTCACCGAGGTGTTCGCCCTGGAGCAGCCCGCCCGCCACCTGGCCACGCTGCTGCACGACTCCGGCGTCCGCTACGGCACCGGCGGGCACCCGCTGACCGGCCGGTTCGTGCCCGACCTGCCGCTGGAGGGCGGCGGCAGGGTGGCCGAGCTGATGCGCGCGGGCCGTCCCGTGCTGCTCGACCTGGGCGCCGGCGTCACGCTCGACGACGACTGGATCGAGGTGGTCAGGGCCCGCTGCGACGACCCGCCCGCAGGAGCGCTGCTGATCCGGCCCGACGGATACGTGGCCTGGGCGGGCGACGGCGACCCCACCGAGGCGGCCAGGGAGTGGTTGGGGCTCACAGCCAGCCGGGTTTGACCAGCCCCGACTCGTAGGCGATGACGACGAGCTGGGCGCGGTCGCGGGCGTGCAGCTTCATCATGGCCCGGCTCACGTGCGTCTTGGCCGTGGCCGGTGACATGAACAGCTTGGCCGCGATCTCGTCGTTCGTCATGCCGGTGCCGACCAGGGCGAGCACCTCGCGTTCGCGCTCGGTGAGCTGGTCGAGGCCGTCGGTGGCGACCGGGGCCTTGGCGCGGGTGGCGTACTCGGCGATCAGCCGGCGGGTCACGCTGGGCGACAGCAGTGCCTCGCCGGCCGCCACCACCCGCACCGCCTGGATCAGCTCGGCCGGCTCGGTGTCCTTGACCAGGAAGCCGCTGGCCCCGCCGCGCAGGGCCTCGAAGACGTACTCGTCCAGCTCGAACGTCGTCAGGATGATGATGTGCGGCCCCGGCGGCATCTGCCGGGTGGCGGTCAGGCCGTCGGTGCCCGGCATGCGGATGTCCATCAGCACCACGTCGGGACCGTGCTCGGCCGCCAGCCGGACCGCCTCCGCCCCGTCGGAGGCCTCGGCCACCACGGTCATGTCGGGCTGGGCGTCGAGCAGCGCCTTGAAACCCGCCCGGACCAGCGCCTGGTCGTCGGCCAGCAGCACGTTGATCATGAAGTCTCCTCGGGTAGTGGCAGCCGGGCCTCGACCTGGAAGCCGCCGTCCGACGGGCCGGCCACCAGGGTGCCGCCAAGCGCGGAGGCCCGCTCGCGCATGCCGGGAATGCCGTTGCCGCTGCCCGACTCGGACAGCACGGCGGGCTTGGTCGCCCCGGAGTCGCTCACCAGGACGGCCAGCTCCGTCTCGCCGTATTCCAGGCGCACGCTCACCTCCGCGCCGGGCGCGTGCCGGCCGGCGTTGGTGAGCGACTCCTGCACGATCCGGTACGCGGCCCGCTCCACCTGCGACGGCAGCGGTCGCGAGCCGACCCGTTTGAGCTTGACCCGCAGCCCCGAGCGCTCGATCAGCTCGTCGAGGCGGTCGAGCCCGGCCGTCGGCGAGCGGGGGGCGCCCTCGCGCAGGACGTTCAGCACCGAGCGCATCTCGCCGAGCACCTCCTTGGAGGCCGTCTTGATGGTGGCCAGCGCCGTTCTGGCCTGCTCGGGGTTGCCGTCGATGAGGTGCAGCGCGGTGGACGCCTGGACGTGGATGAGCGAGATGTTGTGCGCGAGCACGTCGTGCAGCTCCTGCGCCATGGTCAGGCGCTCCTCGCTGGCCTGCCGCCTGGTCTCCTCCTCGGCGATCCGCTCCCGCTCGGCCCGGCGCTCCTTGAGGATCCTGACCAGCTCGGCCACGACCATGAGCAGCAGGATGACGGTGAGGATCCACACGTTGTGGAAGACGTCGCGGTTGCCGACCAGCCAGCCGTAGCTCAGGAACGACAGCAGCGTCATCCCGGCCATGACCCAGGCCAGCAGCCGCCTGCCCTGCACGACCAGCAGGAACAGCAGCACACCCGGGCTGATGAAGCTCGGGCCGTAGGCGTAGCCGCCGATCAGGAACAGGTCGCACGCGGCCAGCGCGGCGGCGGTGGACAGCAGCGGGAAGCGGCGGTGGACGAGGATGGCCAGCGGCCCGACCAGCAGCAGCCCGATGGCAAGGGGGTCGAGAGCCTCCCTGGTCTCCCGCTGACCCCAGGAGGCGCCCCGGCCGATGACCAGCTGGGCGACCGCCACGATAAGAGCGGCATAGGGATCGAAGCCGTACTTCCTGCGCACGTCACCCACGCTAGATCACCCCTCTGACCAGCGCATCATCCCTGGGTGGCAGGGGGCCCTACCGCGATGGGCGTAGCTACGCCATCGTGGAGACCATGCGCCGTGTGATCGTTCCCGCAGCAGCAGTCCTCGTCTCGCTCGTGTCGGCGCCTCCCGCGCTGGCCGAGCCCCCGCAGAAGGTCCCCGTCGCCGAAGGGTACGGTGGCGCCGTCGCCACCGTCGACCTCGACGCGAGCAGGGCGGCCATCGCCGTGCTCAGGAAGGGCGGCAACGCCATGGACGCCGCCGTCGCCGCCGGCGCGGTGCTCGGCGTCACGGAGCCGTACTCGTCGGGCCTGGCCGGCGGCGGCTTCATGGTCTACTACGACGCCAGGCAGCGCAAGGTCTTCACGATCGACGGCCGTGAGACCGCGCCGCAGGCCATGACCTCGACCTCGCTGGAGGGCATCCCGTTCGAGGAGGGCGTCACCAGCGGCCTGTCGGCGGGCGTGCCGGGCACGGTCGCGAACTGGGACCTGGCCCTGCGCAGATTCGGCACGATCTCGCTCGAACAGGCACTGAAGCCCGCGATCGACGTCGCCTCCAACGGTTTCGTCGTGGACCAGACCTTCTTCGACCAGACCGCCGCCAACGCCGCCCGCTTCAAGGACATCAGCTCGACGGCCAAGCTCTACCTGCCGAACGGCGCCCCGCCGCCCGTCGGGTCGGTCTTCAAGAACCCCGAGCTCGCCGCCACCTACCGTGAGCTGGGCAGACGCGGGCCAAGCTGGCTGTACGACGGCCAGCTCGGCAAGGAGATCGTGGCCACCGTCAAGCGGCCCCCGGTCACCCCCGGCAGCACCCGCAACGTCCGGCCCGGCCTGATGGAGCTCTCCGACCTGCGCGCCTACCGCGCCCTGTTCCGCGAGCCCACCAAGATCTCCTACAAGGGCATGGACGTGTACGGCATGGCCCCGCCGTCCTCCGGCGGCTCGACGGTCGGCGAGGCGCTCAACATCCTCGAAGCCCTGCCGCGGGTGGGCCTGCACGAATACCTGGAGGCGTCCAGGCTGTCCTTCGCCGACCGCGGCAAATACGTCGGCGACATCCCCGGCGTGCCCCTGAAGGAGCTGCTCTCCGACGGCTTCGCCAAGGAGCGGTCCTGCCAGATCGGCGCCACCGCCATCGCGCACCCGGCCCTGCCGGGCGAGCCCGACGGCTCCTACCGGGGCTGTGGCCGGCCCACCGGCACCGCCACCCCGATCACCGACGAGGGCCCCGAGACCACCCACCTGGTCGTCGCCGACCGCTGGGGCAACGTCATCGCCTACAACCTGACCATCGAGTCCACCGGCGGCAACGGCATCGTGGTGCCGGGGCGCGGCGTGCTGCTCAACAACGAGCTGACCGACTTCACCTTCGGCCCGGCCCCCGGCGACCCGAACCTGCCGGCCCCCGGCAAGCGGCCGCGCTCGTCGATGGCGCCGACGCTGGTGTTCGACGACGGCAGGCCGGTGCTCGCGGCCGGCTCGCCCGGCGGCTCGACGATCATCACGACCGTGCTGCAGATCCTGATCAACCGGTACGAGTTCGGCATGAACCTGCCCGACGCCCTCGCCGCGCCGCGCGCCACCCAGCGCAACACCGCGCAGACGCAGGCCGAGCAGGCGTTCCTCGACCGCTACCGCGCCGAACTGGAGGCCAAGGGGCACAGCTTCGCCCTCAACCCGGAGATCGGGGCCGCCACGGCGCTGGAGCTCCGCGGCAGGGGCATCATCCAGGCCGTGGCCGAGCCGTCCCGGCGCGGCGGCGGCAGCGCGATGGTGGTCTCGACTAATAGATGAGCTCGTAGGCGCCGGGCTTCACCCTCTTCGTACGCGCCCAGTACTCGAAGGTGAAGCCCGGCCAGATCGTCCGGTTCACGCCGTGCTCGTCCAGATACCAGGACGAGCAGCCGCCCGCGTTCCACACCAGCGGGTCGAGCCGGGCGCGCAGCCGCTCGTTGAACGCCCGCTGCGCCCCGGCCTTGACGTCCACGGCCCTGGCCTGGGTGCGCGAGAGCAGCCGCAGGCACTCGACGATGTAGCGGACCTGCGACTCGATCATGAACACGACCGACTGGTGCCCCAGCCCGGTGTTGGGGCCGAGCAGGAAGAACAGGTTGGGGAAGCCCGACGTCGTGATGCCGTAGTAGGCCTCGACGCCGTCCTGCCAGGCGTCCTGGATCTTCAGGCCGTCCCTGCCGACGAGGTGCCGGCCGCTCATCGCGTCCACGACCTTGAAGCCGGTGCCGTAGACGATCGCGTCGGCCTCGTGCTCGGTCCCCGTGGTGTCCACGACCGAGCGCTCCCTGATCTCGGTGATCCCGTCGGTGACCAGCGTGACGTCCGGCCGGGTGAGGGCCGGATAGTAGTCGCTGGAGATGAGGATGCGCTTGCAGCCGATGAGGTAGTCGGGCGTGAGGGCGCGGCGCAGGCCCGGGTCGGAGACCTGGGCGTGGAGGTGCCGGAGCGCGAGCCGTTCGTGGCCCTTCATCAGCCGGGGGTCCACGGCGAAGCCGAGCGCCCTGCTCTCCAGGGCCCAGTAGATGCCGCCGCGCAGGGTTCTGGCCAGGCCCGGCAGGCGCAGGACGCGGCGGGCGGCGGGGGAGAAGGCGAAGTCCGGCTTGGGGTGGAGCCAGGGGGCCGTGCGCTGGAAGACGGTGAGGTGGCGGGCGGTGGGGGCGAGCTGCGGGACGAACTGGACGGCGGAGGCGCCGGTGCCGATGACGGCGACGCGTTTGCCGGTCAGGTCGGCCGAATGGTCCCATTCGGCGGAGTGGAAGGCGGGCCCGGCGAACGACTCCCGCCCCACAATTTCCGGAAATTTCGGGATATGGAGGGCGCCTATGGCGGAGACCACCGCGTTCGCCCGCATCGTGACGCCGTCGTCCGTGGTGACCGACCAGTCGCGCCGGTCGTCGTCGTATTCGAGGCCGACGACGTTCTTGCCGTACCGGAGGTGGGGGGTGAGGTTGTACGTGGTGACGCAGGCGCGCAGATAGTCCTGGATCTCCTGCTGCGGGGAGAACATCCGCGACCAGGCGGGGTTCAGCTCGAACGAGAAGGAGTACATGTGCGAGGGCACGTCGCACGTACAGCCGGGATAGGTGTTGTCGCGCCAGGTGCCGCCCGGTTCCGCGGCCTTCTCCAGAATGACGAAGTCGTGATATCCGGCTTCTTTGAGCTTGATGGCCATACAGATCCCGGCGAAGCCGGACCCGATGATCGCTATCACTGGCCCTCCCACGCTTATTGGACGCATAATCCAATATAGGGAGCAGAGGTCGGCGTGTCACGTACGGGAACGACGAAGACCCGCCACGGCCCCCGCGGCGGGTGATCCTTCCTTGATGGCTACCGGAGCAGCAGGAAGGCGGCGACGCCGATGATCACGATCGCGGCGACGACCGCGATGATGGGCACGAGGGGCGACTTCTTGGGCGGGACCGCGGCTTCCTGCTCGCGCGCGTTGGCGAACGCGCGGAAGGCCTGGGTGTTGCCCGCCGGGTCTATGTGCTGGTCAGACATGGCCAGCAGCCTAGCGTGATCGCCTGCGTCGTTTGCGCCTTTTGGCGGGATCTATAGGGATGGGCTGATTAGGGGACCGGCCACCACGGCGGATAGCTTTGAAGCATGCTGAGGACCCTGCTCTCTCCCCGTGTCATGGGGTTGCACCTGCTCACGGCCGGGGTTCTCGTCGCGTTCATCCTGCTCGGCCGCTGGCAGCTCGGCGTCTTCCAAGATTCGGGAAAGCCGCACGCCGCCACGGATCCCGCGCCCGTCGGGGTCGCCACGCTCGCCCCCGTGGGCGCGCAGATGCCCGGCGACGCCGTCGGCAGGCAGGTCACGGCCGAAGGCGTCTACGAGGCCGGCCGCCAGCTCCTGGTGGCCGACCGGCGGGCCGACGTCGACGCCCCCGGCGGCAACGTCTCGCGCGACGACGGCTACTGGGTCCTCACCCCGGTCAAGCTCGACGACGGCACGCTGATGCCCGTCGTACGCGGCTGGACGGCCAAGGCCGGCGACGCCGCGGCGATGGCCGTGCCGCAGGGCCGGGTCACGGTGGCCGGGCGGCTGCGGCCGCAGCAGGGCACCGACAGCGTGCAGCGGCGCGCGGAAGGGCTGCCCGCCGGCCAGGTGCAGACCGTGTCCACGGGCGAGCTGGTCAACCTGTGGGCCGGGCAGCAGGTGCGCACCGGCTTCGTCGTGGCGCAGGCGGCGTCAGGCTCGCTGACACCGGTCAAGGTCGCTCCGCCGGTGGTCGGCGGCACACTGACCTGGCGTAATCTGGCTTATGCCGCCAACTGGTGGATCTTCGCTGGATTCGCCGTCTTCATGTGGTTCCACTTCGTGCGCGATGCCGTGCGAAGTGATCGGGACCGCGGCAAGTCGTCCCCTGAGATGGTTCTGGAAGGTTAACGGTGGAATCGGCTCTCAAGCCCTTCCGGGTGCTCGCCTACGTGGTCGGCGTCATGCTGCTCATCCTCTGCGTGGCCATGGTGCTGCGCTACGGCTTCGGCGAGGCGTCGCTCTCGAAGATCATCGCCCCCATTCACGGCGGGCTCTACATGCTCTACCTGGTCGCGGTGATGAACCTGGGCATGAAGGCGCGCTGGGCGTGGCCGTACATGCTCGGTGTCATGCTCGGCGGCACGGTGCCGTTCCTGTCGTTCTACGTCGAGCGACGGGTGACCCAGCGCGTGCAGGCGGCGCCGGCCGCGGCGGAGGCCTGAGGCCCCCGCCGCCGGACCTCGGCGGCCCCAGCGTCGCTTCAGCGTGGCTTCGGCGACCTCAGCGACCTCAGCGACCTCAGTGGCCGATGCCGCGCCTGCGGGCCCTCTTGAGCCGCTCGCGCTGCGACGGGTCGAGCATCAGGTATCCGACCACCGGGGCGGCGACCACGCCCAGGATTACCAGAAGGGTGATCCATCCGGTTCCGAAGATGATCAGAGAGAGCAGCACCGCGGCGCCTGCGCCAATGGCGTACTTCTGGACTGGCGACATCCTCAACATCCTCCGAACGCGGAGCGCGCGCCCCGCCTCTCCCACATTGTGCGTCCCCTGTCCAACGTGTGAACCCACCCTCTGGGTTCCATAACGCGATGTATCGCAATTGTTGTCGCACTTTTCACGGTGGGGCGATGGCCAGGAGGTCGCGGCGGAGCTCGTCCAGCGTGGGACGTTCCATGGGGTTGCCCGACAGCAGCCGGAACAGGACGGGCGCCAGCGCTCCCGCGCGCCGCAGCGGCGCGCCCGGCGCGGGCGGGGTGCCCTCGACGGCGGTGAAGAGGGTGGCCCCGAGCGACCACAGATCGGCGGCCTGGGTGGCGGCGCCCTCGGGCGCCGTGTAGGCCGGGACCGTTCCCGACCTGAGGAGCGGCGTCAGCCGGGCCCGGCCGCCCGCGTCGATCAGCACGTTGCCCGGCTGCACTCCGCCGTGGAACTCGCCCCAGGCCGCGAGCCGGTCGATCACGGCCAGCCCGATCATGGCCACGGTGGCGGGCGGCAGCGGGCCCGACGCCGCGACGAGGGCGTCGAGCGGGCGGTCCACCGCCAGCCGGTCGAGCGTCTCGCGCACCACCTCCACCGGCGGCGCCCCCATCGGCCGCAGCATCGCCCTGACCAGCGACCTCAGCGGGTCAAGACCCCCGGCGGGCACCTGGCCCGGCGGGCGGCCCTCCACCGCGAAGTGCAGCGTGGCGGCCAGCGACCACAGGTCGGCGGAAGGCAGCATGCTGAGACTGGGGAAGCCGAAGCCGGTGAGCACCGCCCGGCCGGTCGCGGTGAGCAGCACGTTGCCGGGCGCGACCCGGCCGTGCACGATCCCGGCCTCGTGCGCGGCGGTCAGGGCCGACAGGACGTAGACGCCGATCCTGGCGGCCTGCGCGACGGGCAGCGGGCGGTGCGAGTGCACGGCGTGCTCCAGCGACGTCCCGGAGACGAACTCCATGACCAGCCACGGAGCACCGTCCTCGACCACCACGTCGAGCACCCGCACGATGGAGGCGTGCCGCAGCCCCGCGGCCAGGCGGGCCTCGTGCAGCGCGGCGTCCCGCAGCTCCGGGGGCACGCGCAACTCCCTGACGGCGACGTCACGATGCTCCGCCTCGTCGAAGGCCAGGCGCACGGATCCCGTGCCCAGAGCGTTCAGCAGCCGGTAGCGACCGTTCAGCTTCCTGGTCTCAGCCATGTCGAGCCCCAGTCCATCATGCGGGGTCGCCGCTGAGCCATCTTTCGTGCGCGTCGTGCACCCGGCGCCAGAGCTTGTCCTTCTCCGTGGCGCTCACGTCGTCGAGCGGCAGCAGGAAGATGTCCGCCAGCGCCGCGTAGTAGTCGGCCGCGTTGCTCAGGGTGACCGTCTGCTTGCCGTTGCCGAGCCGCGTCAGGACGAGGCCGCGCAGGGTGTCCACGCCGTAGGCGTCGCGCCGCTGCACCGCGGCCACGCGGACGAAGCCGGACGTCGGCGACGTGGTCAGGTGGTGGTGCATGTCGGTGAACGCGGACATTCCGGTGGGGGCCAGGCCGAAGTCCATGCCCTCGAACGAGCCGCTCGGGTCGTGGTCGAAGCGCCAGCCGCCGGGGGCGACCTCCGACGGGCGCAGGACGTACTGGAAGGGGCCCTGCCGGTAGGTGCCCGCGACCAGCGGCAGCGGCTCGTGCAGCGCGTCGCCGAGCCCGAGGTCGGCCAGCCACTCGCCGCCCGGATTGTCCGCCGACGGCAGGCCGCGCACCGTGAGCACCAGGTGGTTGGCGGTGATGCCGGGCTCCGCGCCGCGGTTCTGTACGCCGCCGACATGCCTGGTCACGTCGTAGCCGAGGGCCGCGATCAGCTCGGAGAAGGCGCCGTTGAGGTGGTAGCAGTAGCCGCCGCGGCCCTGGATGATGCGCTCGGCCGACTCCACGGGATCGACGGTGGTGGGACGGCCCAGCCAGATCTCCAGCGCTTCGTACGAGACCTTCTCGATGTGCGCGACGTGGAGGGCCCGCAGGTTCTCCGCGCTCGTGGGGGCGTTGAGCAGGGCGGGCAGGCCGAGGCGGCGGAGGTATCCGGCTGTGTTCACCAGCCAAGTCTGCACTGTATGTGCACATATTTAGGAGTGTCGTCTGCACAGCGCGCTTCTAGTCTTTCGTACGTGGCAGAGCAGCGACGCATCCTCGTGGTCGAGGACGATGTGACGATCGCCCTGGCCGTACGGAACCGGCTCGCCGCCGAGGGCTTCGATGTCCGGGTGGCGGGAGATGGGCAGGACGCCCTGGTCCAGTACGGCAAGGCCGATCCGGACCTGGTGATCCTCGATCGGCTGTTGCCCGGTCTGGACGGGCTGGAGGTGTGCCGTCGGATGCAGGCGGCCAGGCCGGTGCCCGTCCTCATGCTGACGGCGCTCGGCGACGAGACCGACGTGCTGGTCGGGCTCGGCGTCGGGGCCGACGACTACCTGGCCAAGCCGTTCAGCATGCGCGAGCTGGTCGCCCGGATCCACGCGCTGCTGCGGCGGGTGGAGCGGGCGGCACAGCTCGCGGTCGAGGACACGGTGATCAGGGTGGGCGAGGTCGAGATCGACACCGCGGCCCGCCGGGTGTTCGTCAACGGCGTGGAGGCGCAGCTCACCAGGACCGAGTTCGACCTGCTCCGGCGGCTGGCCGAGCGGCCCGGGCAGGTCTTCGAGCGCGACCGGCTGCTGTCCGACGTGTGGGGCTTCTCGGAGGCGGCCGCCACCAGGACGGTGGACAGCCACGTCCGGGCGCTGCGCCGCAAGCTGGGCTCCGACGTGGTGCGCACCGTCCACGGCGTCGGATACGCCCTGGTGCGGCGATGAGGCCGCTCGACTTCCTGGGCCGGATCAAGGTCAAGCTCGGCATCGTGATCGTGCTGGCCGTGGCGACCGCGTTCGTGGTGAACGAGGTCGGCATCGCCTCCGGCTTCTCCCGGGAGGTACGGATCGCGGTCGCCGTGATCCTGGCCTTGATCATGGTCCAGGTGCTGGCCATGGGCATGACCAAGCCGCTGCGCCAGATGGCCAGGGCCGCCCAGACGATCGCCAAGGGCAGTTACGGCCTGCGCGTGAGCGCCACGTCGCGGGACGAGGTGGGGGAGCTGGCCAGGGCGTTCAACGCGATGGCGGCCGACCTGGCCGAGGTGGACCGGCAGCGGCGCGAGCTGGTCGCGAACGTCAGCCACGAGCTGCGTACCCCGATCACCGGGCTGCGCGCCGTGCTGGAGAACGTCGTGGACGGTGTCTCCGCCCCCGACCCCGTGACCATGCGGACCGCGCTCGCCCAGACCGAGCGGCTCGGCCGGCTCGTCGCCCAGCTCCTGGACCTGTCCAGGCTCGACTCCGGCGCGCGGCCGATCGAGGCCGAGTCCATCGAGCTGGCGACGCTGGTCGAGCAGGCCGTCAGGGAGGCCGGGCTGGCGCGCGAGGACGTCGTGATCCGCCCGGCGGTCCCCTCCGGCCTGGTCGTGCGCGCCGACCCCGACCTGCTGGCCCAGGTCCTGGCCAACCTGCTCGACAACGCGGTACGGCACAGCCCGCCGGACGGTGTGGTGACCGTGAGCGGATCACCCGAGGGGGCCGGGGTGCGGATCTCCGTCACCGACCTCGGGCCCGGGATTCCCGCGTCGGCCAGGGGGCGGGTGTTCGAGCGCTTCTCCCGGCTGGACGCCGGGCGGACGGCGGACGCCGGAGGCGCCGGGCTGGGGCTGGCCATCGTCAAGGAGATCGTCGAACTGCACGGGGGATCCATTCGCATCGACGACTGCGCGGGATGCCGCATGGTGGTCGATTTACCAGGGAGGACCACGATGGCGGACGTACCGCTTGAGGCCGAGCCGGCCAAGGGGGAAGAGGAGCGCGAGGTCGCTCGGGCCGCCGCCGAGGTGGAGCGGGTGCCGGCCGTGAGCGCGGCGGCGGGGGCAGCCGCCGGTGAGGCCCGGGAGCCCGAGGGCGCCGTTGCCGAGGTGAGCGGGCCTGGGGTGGGTTCTGGTGGAACGCCCGTTCTGAGCGGTGCCGGGCCGGCCGGTCTGAGTGTTGCGGGAATGTCCGGGCCGAGCGCTTTCGGCGGGGCTCCTGGTGCTTTCAGCGGGGCCTATGGGCCGCCTGGACTGAGCGGGCCCGGTGTTCCCGGAGGGCCACCCATTGGCGGGTTCGTGCCGCCCGCGCCCACCGGGGGCGGGCTGGCCCGGATGGTCGCGGGCGGGGTCATCGGGCTGCTGATCGGGTTCCTGATCGGCATGTTCGCGGCCGTGCTCGTCAGTGTGACCGTGGGCGACGGGCTGGCGCTCGTCACGTTCGTCATGTGCGTCGCCGTCCTGGGCGGCGTCGGCGCGGCCATGGGCGCGGGGTCGGGGCGGCGGGCCGCGGCGGCGTACCAGGCGGCCGCCCAGGGAGCGGCACCGTACCGGAATCAGGCGGGGCCGGCGGCGCCCTACGTGCCGCCGCCGCTCTTCCCCAGGCCCGAGCTGCCCGAGCCGCCCCGATGGCTGCTGCCCGCGGCGGCGGGCGCCGGGGTGTTCGCGGCGGTGGCGCTGCCCGGCGCGCACGTCGGGCTGGGCATCGTGCTGGTCGCGATGGTGCTCGGCGCCGCCGCGCTGCCGGCCGTGCTGCGGCGGATGACGCCGTGGACGGTGGCGTTCGGCGTGACGGCGTACTGGCTGATCTCCATGGCGGCGGTGCGCGACGCCGACTGGCTGGTGGCGGCGCTGCTCTTCGCGGGGGCGGGGCTGGGCGCGCTGGCCGTCTCCGGCGCGGGCGCCGGCTGGCTGGGCGTGATCAGGGGCGGCATGTCCGTGCTGATCACCCTCGGCCCGGTGCCGTGGTTCCTGGCCAAGCCGCTGAAAGGGCTGACGGCCAAGCGGCGGATCCTGCCGATGGTGGCCGCGCTGGGCATCACGGCGGTGCTGCTGCTGGTGTTCGGGCTGCTGTTCGCCTCGGCGGACGCCGTGTTCGCCGCCTTCCTGGAGCGGGTGACGGCCGCGCCCGACTGGGCGGAGTCCATCCCGTCGCGGATCATCCTGTTCGGGACGTTCGCGGTGCTGCTGGCGGCCGTGGTGCTGGTCGCGCTCAGGCCCGTGGTCGACCCCGTCGGGCCCAACACCCGGTTCAAGGTGAGCAGGAGCCTCTGGGCCGTGCCGCTCACGGCGGTGAACCTGCTGTTCGCCTCGTTCGTGGCGGTGCAGATCACGGCGCTGTTCGGCGGCAACACCTGGGTGCTCAAGACGGCCGGGCTGACCTACGCCGAATACGCCAGGCAGGGGTTCTTCCAGCTCGTGGTGGTCAGCGTGTTCGTGCTGGGCATCGTGGCGGTGACCGCCGGGCTGGTCAAGGTCGAGCGGCACGAGCGCTGGCCGGTGGCGCTGCTGCTCGGTGTGCTGTGCGGGCTGACCATGGTGATCCTGGCCTCGGCGCTGCACCGGATGAACCTCTACACCGACGCCTACGGCCTGTCCCGGCTGCGGTTGTCCGTGGAGGCCGTCGTCTGGTGGATGGGCGCGCTGTTCGCGCTCGTGCTGCTGGCCGGCGCGGCGCGGCTGACCGGGCGCGGGTCCGGGTGGCTGCCCAGGACGATCGTGCTGGTCACCGGGCTGGGGCTGGGCGCGTTCGCGCTCGTGAATCCCGATCTGCGGGTGGCGGAGTCGCAGGTGGCGGTGCGCACCGTCGCCAAGATGGATCTCACCTACCTCGGCGACCTGGGCGCGGAGGCGGTGCCCGCCCTGGACCGGCTGCCCGAGCCGCAGCGCAGTTGCGTGCTCGCCCGGGTGTCCGCGACCAACGGGCTGCTCGGCCACGACCCGTGGAACGGCTGGAACCTGGCCCGATCGCAGGCCGTCGACCTGATGGCGGAGCGGCCCGTGGACAGGTCACTGCGGTGTCATCCGTTGTTCCAGGATCGCTCTGATTGAATCTTGGGGTGAGCTTCGACGTGGTCATCAGCGGTGGGCGGGTGCTCGACGGCACGGGCGCGCCACCGTACCGGGCGGACGTGGCGATCTCGGGCGACCGGGTCGCGGCGGTCGGCAGGCTGGACGGCGCGGTGGCGGAGCGCGTGATCGACGCGACGGGACGGCTGGTCGCGCCCGGTTTCGTGGACTGCCACGCGCACGGCGACGCGGCCGTGTTCGATCCGGGCGTGCAGCGGGCGGCGCTGCGGCAGGGGGTGACGACGTTCGTGCTCGGGCAGGACGGGCTCTCCTACGCGCCCGGCTCCGCCGCGACCGTCGCCTACGCGGCCCGCTACTTCGCCGCCGTCAACGGCCCGCTCCCGCAGGAGGGGCCGCTGACCGTCGGTGAGCTGCTCGACGGCTACGACCGGGCCGTGGCGGTGAACACCGCCTACCTGCTGCCGCACGGCACCATCCGCTACGACGTCATGGGCCCCTCATCCGGCCCGGCCTCGCGCGACGACCTGGCCGCGATGCTGCGGCACGTCGAGCGGGGGCTGTCGGAGGGCGCCGCCGGATTGTCGAGCGGGCTGGAATACCTGCCCGGACGGTACGCCTCCGCCGAAGAGCTGGCCGCCCTGTGCGTCCCGCTCGGCGGGCTCCCGTACGTCACCCACATGCGGGCCTACGGCACGCGGGCCGGGGAGGGCATGGCCGAGGTCATGGACATCGCCGGCCGCTCGGGCGCCGCCGTGCACGTCTCCCACCTGCACGGGCCCGCCGACGTGCTGCTCCCGCTGGTCGAGGAGGCGCTCGGCCAGGGCGTCGACCTCAGCTTCGACACCTATCCCTACCTGCGCGGCAACACGATCCTGGCCATGGTGGTGCTGCCGCCGACCGTGCCCGGCGCCGAGACCGACCTCGCCCTGGAGATGATCGCCTCCGACGGGCTGGACGAGTGGTGGCCGAAGCTGGCCGGCACCTGGCCGCGGCTGACCATCTCGCACGCGCCGGGGCTGGAGTGGGCCGAGGGGCTGACCATGGTGGCGGCAGCCGAGCGGGCGGGGGTGGAGCCGGCCGCGTTCTGCCGGCGGCTCCTGACGGAGACGCGGCTGGAGGCGGGCGTGGTGTCCGCCCGGCCCGACGAGGGGCCCGAGGGTGAGGAGTCCGTACGCCGGATGTTGCGCCACCCGTCCCAGACCGGCGGCTCCGACGGCATCTACGTGGGCGGTCATCCGCATCCGCGCGGGTTCGGGGCGTTCGCCAGGTTCCTCGGGCGGCACGTCAGGGAGCTGGGCGACTGGACGTGGGAGCAGGCCGTGACGCACCTGGCCGCGCATCCGGCCCGGCGGTTCGGGCTGATGGACCGGGGGCTGCTGCGGCGCGGGTTCGCGGCGGACGTCGTGGTGTTCGACCCCGGCGTGGTGGGCGACCTGGCGACCTACGAGGAGCCCCGCGCGCTGGCCGCCGGGGTGGACGACGTGGTCGTGTCGGGGGTGCCGGTGCTGGCGGCCGGTGAGCTGACGGGCGCCACCGCCGGTCGCGCGCTCCGGCCCTGAGGCTGAGGGCTGGTTGGGATAGGGTCGGACGCGGACGAAGGGGGTGTTGTGCTCGGGCAGTCGATCTTCGACGGCGGGCTCGGCTTTCCCGCGATGGTGGTGCACCAGGACGCCCTGGAGCACAACGTCGCGACGATGGCGGCCTTCGTCCGTGACCACGGGATGGAGCTGGCCCCCCACGCCAAGACCCACATGTCCCCCGAGATCGCCGCGCTCCAGCTGGAGGCGGGCGCCTGGGGGCTCACCGTCGCGACCACCCGGCAGGCCCAGGTGGTCAGGGGGTTCGGGGTCGGCCGGATCATGGTGGCCAACCAGGTCGTCGACCCCGTGGGGCTCGCCTGGGCCGCGGCCGAGCTGGAGCGCGACCCGGATTTCGAGTTCCTGAGCTTCGTCGACTCCATCGCCGGGGTCGACCAGCTCGCCCGGCACGCCGGGGCCAGGCCGTTCCAGGTGCTGGTGGAGGTGGGGCACGACGGCGGGCGGGCCGGGTGCCGGACACTGGCCGGGGTGCTGGAGGTCGCCGCGCACGTGCAGGCGACGCCCGGCGTTGAGCCGGCCGGGATCGCCGGGTACGAGGGCGGGCTCACGACCGGCGACGAGGTCCGGAAATATCTGGATTCGTTGCAGGAGGCCATCGAATACGTCCGCGTCAAGAATCCCATCCTGACCGTCGGCGGCAGCCAGTGGTTCGACGTGATCGGCCGCGAACTCGTCGCCACCCAGGCCAGGATCCTGCTGCGCAGCGGCGCCTACGTCAGCCACGACGACGGCTACTACCGGGAGCGCACGCCGTTCAACCGGATGGAGGGCGAGCTGCGCCCGGCGCTGGAGGTGTGGGCGCACGTGCTGTCCACGCCCGAGCCGGGTCTGGCGATCGTGGGCATGGGCAAGCGCGATGCCCCCTACGACGAGGGCCTGCCCATTCCGCGCCGCGGCGGGGTCACGATCATGAAGATGCAGGATCAGCACACCATCGTGCGCGCCGACGGGCTCAAGCCCGGTGACCTGCTGGCTTTCGGCATCTCCCACCCGTGCACGGCGTTCGACAAGTGGCGGGTGCTGCCGCTCGTGGACCGGGACTACCGTGTCGTAGGCACGATAAGCACCAACTTCTAGGGAGATTTCGTGAAAAAGGAGCTTAAGACCACGGAAGGCGCCGCCCCGATCGGTGCGTACTCCCAGGGTCTCGTGGTCGGTGACTTCGTCTACACCTCCGGCGCGGGCCCGCTCGACCCGCGGACCGGCGAGGTGGTCGGTGACGACGTGGCCGCCCAGACTCACCAGACCATGCGCAACCTCGGTGCCATCCTGGCCGCGCACGGCCTCGGCTTCGACGACGTGATCAAGGCCACGGTCCACCTGCAGCACCTCAAGCGCGACTTCGCCGCCTACAACGAGGTGTACAAGTCGTACTTCAACCAGCCGTTCCCCGTGCGCACGACCGTGGGGTCCGACCTGATGGACATCCTGGTGGAGATCGACTTCGTCGCGTACAAGAGCGCTTAAGGTTCGGTTGTGGACAGTTCGGTGTACGTCTTCGTCGAGGACCTGCGCGGCGAAGGCGTCGAGCGGGTGCTCGACAGGATCAGCGGCTACGGCGTCTCCGGCATCACCGTCGGCGCCGTGCACCACGCCTCCCGCGACGTCACCCCGCACGGACTGTCCCGGCTGACCCTCCGCCACGACGGAGCGCACTTCACCCCGCCGCCCGAATTGTTCGACGGGCTCCGGCTGTCTCCCGTGCCGGGCTATCTGGATGCTTTCGACGGGCTGCGCGAAGAGTGTGCGAAGCGGTCCATGAAGCTCCACGGATGGACGGTGTTCCTGCGCAACGCGGCGCTCGGCACGGAGCATCCGGATGTGACCGTGCGCGACTGTTTCGGCGACCGCGGCTCGCTCACCGACCTGTGCCCCGCCCACCCCGACGCCCGCGACTACGCGGTCGCGCTCGCCAGGGCGGTGGCCAGGCTCGGGGTCGACAGCGTGGTGGCCGAGTCGCTGCACTTCAGGCCGCTCAAGCCGCAGCGCTCGTTCGTGCCGCTCGGGCCGATGGACGCCTACCTGTTCGGGCTCTGCTTCTGCGACTACTGCATGCGCCGGGCCACCGATTTGGGCGTCAACGCCGAGGTGGCGCGAGAGGAGTGCGCCAGGATCGTGGGCGGGGTGTTCGACGGCGACCCGCCCGCGCAGGGTGAGGTGACCAGGGCGGCGCTGACCGCGTACGCGGGGCCCGAGGTGGTGGCCTACGCGCGGGCGCGCTCCGAGACCGTCACCACGCTGGTGTCCGAGGTGGCCTCGGCGGTGGCCGAGGAGGGGTCGAGGCTGGTGTTCATCGACTCGACCGGGGCGGTCAAGGGCTACACCGACGGGCTGCCCACGCCCGGGCTGGCCGCGCACGACGCCTGGCAGCTCGGGGTCGACCTGGTGGCGCTGGGTGACCTGGTGCCGGCGTTCGGGGTGCTGGCGTACGCGCGGGACGCGGCGCGGGTGGCCGACGACGTGGGCGCCTACCTGCGGTCCGTGGGCAAGGACCGGGAGGTGCGGGCGGTGCTGCGGCCCGGCTACCCCGACAGCGACTCCACCGACCGGCTGGTGGCCAAGGCGCGCGGGGCCAAGGCGGCCGGGGCGCTGGCGGTCGACTTCTACGCGTACGGGCTGGTGCCGCACCCCGTACTCGACCGCATTCCGGCCGCGCTGGCCCTGTAGGCCCGGTCAGGCGCGGGCCAGGAGCTCGCCCACCGTGACGAAGCGGTAGCCGTCGGCGCGGAGCGTGGCGGTGAGGTCCTTGATGGCGTCGCGGGTGTTCTGGCCGCTCTGATACCAGGGATGCAGGAGGATGATCGAGCCGGGCCTGACCTCCTGGCCGACCTGCGTGACGATCTCGGCCGCCGTCGGGGTGGCGCCGGAGTCGGGCTCCAGGTCCCACATCACCGTGTGCCTGTCGTGCTCGGACAGGTAGAGCGGCAGCGTGACCAGCTTCTTGCCGGTCGGAGGCCGGAAGAAGATCTCTCCCTGCTGCCCCGCGGCCCTGATCAGCCGGTCGGTGCGTTCGATCTCGCCGGCGACCGTCTCCTCGGAGACGAAGATCATTCTTCGGTGCGTGTACGTGTGGTTGGCGAGCTGGTGCCCGGCCTTGACCAGCGCCTCCGCCATCCCGGGGTTCGCCTCCATCTGGGCGCCGACCACGAAGAACGTGGCCGGTGCACGTTCGGCCGCGAGCGCGTCGATGATCTCCTGCGTGTGCTCGTCCGGCCCGTCGTCGAACGTCAGCGCCACGAGCTTCTCGGTCGTCTCCACACGGTTCGTCAGCTTTCCGGCGAGCTGGAACGAACGCGCGTTCGCCACCTGATAGAGACCGGCGGCCCCCAGCAGCAGAGTGATCACGAGGGCGAACACGATCACCGGCCAACGGCGTCTTGTCTTCTGAACGGCCACCAGAGGATCCTATGATCAACTTCCTGGCCCCCACCGGCTTTCCGCCGCACTCCGGCGGGAGTCCTTCTGGAAGGAAGGAGGCCGGTGCGCTTGTGGCGACTCGGCACATGTGGAAGAAACGAGGTCAGACGCCGTCGAGGATGGCCGCGACCGCCTCGCCGGGGAAGTCGTCCGTCACCGGCAGGCCCCTGAACACCGTGCGCATCCACACCGCCCCCGCCAGCAGATCGATGATCAGCATCGGGTCGACCGACGCCTTCAGCTCGCCCCGGCGCACCGCGCGTTCGAAGATCTCCCGCTCCCTGGCGAACCGGTCGGCGAAGAAGCGCCGGGCGTCGAGCTCGGGATGGCGGACGGCGGCGCCGAGCGCGGCGACCGCGATTTCGCTGGCGGGCGGCTCGGTCAGCAGCCGGACGATGCCCTCGACCAGGGCGACCAGGTCGCCGCGCAGGCTGCCGGTGTCGGGCGCCTCGAAGCCCAGCACATCGGACTCGACCAGGGCCGCGCCCAGGAGCGCCGCCTTCGACGGCCACCAGCGGTAGATCGTCGTCTTGTTGACGCCCGACCGCTCGGCCACCCCCTCGACGGTCAGCCCGTCGTAGCCCTTCTCGGCGACGAGCCGCAGCGTCGCATCGAAGATCTCCTGCTGTTTCCTCGGCGCCATAGGGCTCATTTTCTCCCGGCGAAGGCCGTGGCCACTCCCAGTCCCAGGTAGACGATGCCGCTGACGTAGCGGAGGGTCTTGGCGGCGCGCTTGAGGCGGGTGCCGAGGGCGCCGGCGGTGAGGGCGTACACGATGTCGGAGATCAGGCCCAGGAGCAGCAGCGTCAGGCCGAACACCACCACCTGCGCCGCCACCGAGCCCGCGCCCGGGTCGACGAAGTGCGGCAGGAACGCCAGGAAGAACAGCGCCACCTTCGGGTTCAGCACGTTGACCAGCATGCCTTCGAGGAAGACCTTGCGCAGCGGCTGCGGCTCGGGGGCGCCCGTCTCCGTCTGCTTGCCGGTGAAGGCGCGTACGCCCAGGTAGATGAGGTAGGCGACGCCCGCCCACTTGACGATGGCGAACAGCGTCGCCGACTGTGAGATCACGTACGACAGGCCCGCCGCGGCGGCCGCGATGTGCACGAGCGTGCCCGTCTCCACCCCGAGCGCGCTGGCCAGGCCCGCCGAACGGCCCTGGGCCAGCCCTCTGGCGGTGATGTAGAGATGGTTCGGGCCGGGGATGAGCACCAGGGCGAGCGAGGCCGTCACGAAAAGGGCGAAGGTCGTTGGAGGGATCACGAAACAGCAGCGTATGTTGGGTTTGGTATGTCGATGAGTGCCAATCCGCGGCCGGTTTTATAGACCAATCGAATGTCGGCGGAGCATGGCATAGTTTCTGACGTGGACGGTCTTCTCGTCGGGCGCTCAGCGGAGTTGGCCGGACTCATGCGGGTGCTGGATTCGGCCGCCCAGGGCACGGCCGGGGTGGCGCTCGTCGGCGGCGACGCCGGGATCGGCAAGACCCGGCTGACCTCCGAGCTGGCCGCCGAGGCCCGCGAGCGCGGTTTCCACGTGCTGATCGGCCAGTGCGCCGAGCTCGGCGACGCGCTGCCCTACCTGCCGCTGGCCGACGCGCTGCGCGGCGCGGAGCCCGCCGTGCGCGAGGCCGCCGCCGCCCATCCCATGCTGGGGCAACTGCTGCCGGGCACGGACAACGCGTCCTCGGCCGGGCTGACCCAGCAGCGGCTGTTCGGCTCGCTGCTCGGGCTGCTGGCCGACCTGCAGCCGGTGCTGTTCGTGATCGAGGACCTGCACTGGGCCGACCGCTCCACCCGCGACCTGCTGGTCTTCCTCAGCCGCATGGTGCAGAGCGAGCGGGTCTGCGTCGTCGGCACCTACCGCACCGACGACCTGCACCGCCGCCACCCGCTCCGCTCCGTGCTGGCCGAGCTGAAGCGGCTGCCCACGGTGATGAGCGTGGAGCTGGGGCCGCTGGGTTCGGGCGAAATGTCTGACTATGTCGCCACCTTGGGTGAGGTGGACGCGCACGGGCTCGGCCTCATCGTCGCCCGCGCCGACGGCAACCCGTTCTACGCGGAGGAGCTGTTCGCGGCCATGGCCGAGGGCGACAGCCTGCCCGACGAGCTGGCCAGCCTGCTGATGTCCAGGGTCGAGCTGCTGTCCGAGGCCGGGCAGCGGGTGCTCAGGGCCGCCGCCGTGGCCGGGCGCCGGGTGGAGGACGAGCTACTGCGCGAGGTGTCGGGGCTGCCGGCGGCGGAGTTCGAGGAGGTGGTCAGGGAGATCGTCTCGCGCGGGCTGCTGCGGGTCGACGGCTACGGCTACGCCTTCCGCCACGCGCTCCTGCAGGAGGCCGTCTACACCGACCTGCTGCCCGGCGAGCGCACCAGGCTGCACGCCGCCTTCGCCCGCCTGCTCACCTCGCCGGCCGAGCTGGCGCACCACTACCTCGCGGGCCACGACCTGGCCGGGGCGCTGTCGGCGTCAGTGGAGGCGGGCCGGCTGGCCGAGCGGGTCGGGGCGCCCGCCGAGGCGCACAGCCACTACGACCAGGCGCTCAGCCTGTGGGAACGCGTGCGGGAGGCGGAGCGGCTGGCCGGGGAGAGCCGCGTGGAGCTGGCCTTCCGCAGCGCCCTCATGGCGGCCGACAGCGGTGACAACCACCGGGCGGCCACCCAGCTCCGCGCGCTGCCGCCGACGTCCCGGGTGAGCGAGCGGCTCGCCTACTACCTCTACGAGCTCGACGACCGCGAGGGCGCGATCGAGGCGGCCGAGCGGGCGGTGGAGAGCGCCGAAGACCAGGTCGCGCTCGCCCGCGCGCTGGCCACCTACGCCCGCACGCTGCTCTGGACGTCGCGTCACCAGGAGGTCGAGGAGTTGTCCACGCGGGCGCTGGAGACCGCCCGTGCCGCCGGGGCCCGCGACGCCGAGGCGGGCGCCATGCTCACGCTGGCCACCTTCGTCGAGGTCCGGGGCGACCTGGCCAGGGCCCACGAGCTGGTCGACACCGCCTCCGCCGAGGGCACCGGCAACCTGGCCATGGACCTGCGCGCCCGCTTCCACCACGCCCGCATCCACTACGAGCAGGGGCTGCTGGCCGACGCCGCCGACGTGGCCGACGGAGGTGTCCGCCTGGCGTTCGAGACCGGGCTCAAGTGGAGCACCTACGGCACCGACCTGCGCTTCCTGCGTTTCCTGATCCACTACCTGGCCGGGGAGTGGGATCAGGCGGAGGCGGTGGCGGCCGGGTTCGGGGCGCGGGTGGGCACGGTGCCGGAGGCGATCCTGTCGTCGTTCGCGCTGTTCATCGAGGTGGCGCGCGGCCTGCCGGCGGTCGAGGGGCGGCTGAGCTGGCTGCGTCCGTTCTGGCCCGACGAGCTGGTCTCCTACATGTCCAGGGGTCTGGCGGCCGAGCACGCGCTGTGGCAGGGCGATCCCGAGGGAGCCCTCGAGCACGTGCGCGCGGCCATGGCGCCGCTGGTCCCCGGCGAGACCGGCGTGGTGCGGCTGGCCGCCGTCGGGCTGTGGGCGCTGGCCGAGCTGGGCACCACGGAAGGGGCCGACGAGCTGCGCGCGAGCGCCCGGCTGGCCGTCGAGGCGGGCCCCACGGGGGACGGCGGGCACATGGGCGCCGAAGGGCTGGCCTGGGCCGCGCGGGTGGAGGCCGAGTGGCACCGCGTGCACGGGCGGCTCGACGTGGAGCTGTGGCGGGGGGTGGTGTCGGCGTTCGACTTCGGGTTCGTGTATGAGGTGGCGCGGGCACGGTGGCGGCTGGCCGAGGCACTGCTGGCGGCCGGCGACCGCGACGCCGCCCAGGTGGAGTTCGGCCTGGCCAGGGAGACGGCGGGCAAGCTGCGGGCGGCGCCACTGGAGAACGCCCTGCTGGACTTCGGGCGGCGGGCCCGGTTCGGGAGTGGCGGCTCTGGCGGCTCGTCCGGTGCGGGCGTTCCTGGTGATGGTGGGCTGACGGCCCGGGAGGTCGAGGTGTTGCGGCTGGTCGCGGAGGGGCTGACCAACCGGGAGGTGGCTGAGAGGTTGTTCATCGCGCAGAAGACGGTGAGCGTGCACGTGTCCAACATCCTGGGCAAACTTGACGCCTCCACCCGCACGCAGGCGGCCGCCACGGCACGGCAACGGGGGTTGCTGGACTGACCTCGGCTGAGCCGGCTGGGTTGGCGGCTGGCCGGCGACCGGGTCAGCGGCGGTGAGCAGGTGCCGGCGCGATCGGCGTCGGGCGCAGCGGGGTTTTTCGGGGTTGTCGCGACAACTGGAAGACCACGGGCGATCGCTTTGGGTGATCTTTGCGCTACGGCTCGTAGCGTCCAGTGATCGAGAACCCTTCACGGGGGCGGCGACGGTGATCGCCGCCGCCGCCTCGTCCTGCCCTCGAAAGGAGCAGTTCATGTCCAAGCTCGCCAAGACCCTTCCCGCCCTCGCCACCCTCGGTGTGTCCGCACTCTTCCTCGCCGCCCCGCAGCCCGCCCAGGCCGTCACCGAGATCTCCTGTGACGCCGCGGGGGACACGCACTTCTCGCCGGGAGTGCAGATGTTCCCGCAGTCCGAGGCCGTCGCCTACCGTGGCACCGAGCGGGGCTGCATCGACCACAGCGACATGGGCATCACCTCCGCCCGCCTCAGCGCCACGTTCGGCGACGTGGACCTGAGCTGTGTGGCGAGCGACTTCGGCGGTGGCACGGGTACCGCCACCATCGAGTGGACCGTGAACGGTGGCAAGCAGACCAGCACGGTCGACCTGACCATCGACGAGACCATGCTGAACACCGCCAAGGTGTCCGGTGTCGTGACGAAGGGTGTGTTCGAGGGGCAGCGGTTCACCGGTGAGTTCGACACGAACCTGCTGGGCGGGGCCGGCAAGTGCACGGCGGGCGCGCTGTTCGGCGGGGTGAAGAGCGCCGGCTTCAAGGGCCACTTCAGCATCGGCTGATTCGGTGGAGACCGGTGGGCCGGCTCTCGGGAGCCGGCCCACCGTCGTGCGTCCGGGGTCAGCTGGTGATGGTCAGGTCGCGCAGGAGGAAGTAGCCGGCGTGGTCGCTCTGCAGGTACGCGTGGAAGCTCGTGGCCTTGGAGCGGGCCGACTTGTCCGCGGTGACGATCGTGACGACCAGATACTTCTTGGACGCGCCCGAACGGACCTTGCCGTACGCGTACGTGCTGTGCGCCCTGTTCTTTCGCCAGGTCACGGCGTCCGAGCTCAGCTTCGCCAGCCGGTCGGCCGCGGTCTTGGCGGCCTTTTCGGTGGGGAAGGACATCATGAGCTGGACCGCCTTGAGGTGGCCGCCGTACGCGGAGTAGGCGAGCTCGACGGCCCGCTGGCACTTGTTCTTGGCCAGCACGCCCTGGCCGTCCACCGGGTCGCACGAGTTGTAGGTCCAGCCGGCCACCTTGTCGGCCTTGTGCTTGACGCCGCCCAGGGCGAAGTTCCAGTCGCTGAACTCGTTATGGGTGAGCGGGGAGTTCGGCTGCGCGCGCTTCGAGGTGCCGGTGGTCTCGGACGGCTCCGGGTCCGTCGGGGTTTCGGAAGGGGTGGCCGTCGGAGTCTCCGCAGGCGCGGATGATGGCGGGTCGGACGCTGGCGGGTCCGAGGACTGGGTGATGGTGGGCATGCTGATGGGGGCGGGGCCGGGGGAGCTCAGGTAGAAGTACGCGCCGATGCCGGCGCCGCCCAGGAGGAGCACGGCCACGCCCGCCACCAGGCCGATGATCAGGCCGGTGTTGCTCTTGGCCGGGGGGCGCGGGATGTAGCCGGACGGGGGGTACTGGCCGGGCTGGGTCGGAGGGTACTGGCCCGGGGGGTGCTGGCCTGGGGGGTGCTGGCCTGGGGGGTGCTGGCCTGGGGGGTACTGGTTCTGAGGCTGGGTCGGAGGGTGCTGGCCTGGCTGGGTCGGGGGTCCGTACGGCGGTTGCCGAGGTCCATGAGGCTGGGGCGGGCCGTACCCTTGCGGCGCTCCCTGACCCTGCGCACCCCAGGGCCCTTGCGGGTGGGGCTGTGGCTGCGGAGGCTGTGGAGGGTATGCCATTCCCCCATTGTGGTGCAGTCCTGTACGTTGCGCCCCAACTACCCCACAAACTCCCCAGGGCGATGCTTTGGTAGCCAGGGGCGCGACCAAGGTTCGATGCCGGGCCCCGCCCGCCGTCCGTAGCTTCGGGATCATGACGCAACTGCGCACGCCACTCCCCGCCCGGGTCCACGAGATCGACGCGATCCGGGGGTTCGCGCTGGCGGGCATCCTGGTGGCGAACATCGGCTTCTTCGCCGACCCCGGTTACGCCATCGACGGCACCATGCCCATCCCCGACGGGCCGGTCGCCATGGCGATCACCGCCTTCGTGCTGACCAAGTTCTACATCATCTTCTCGTTCCTGTTCGGCTACTCGTTCACGCTGCAGATGCGCTCGGCCGAGCGGGCGGGCGCGAGCGTGACGGCCAGGACTCTGCGCAGGTGCCTGGGCCTGTTCGTGATCGGTGTGCTGCACGGGATCCTGCTGTGGGTCGGCGACATCCTCACCCTGTACGCCGTCCTCGGCCTGATCCTGCTGGCCATGCGCAACGTCAAGCCGAAGACGGCCGTCATCACCGGGTCCGTCATCGTCGGCGTGATGACCCTGCTGCTGTCGGCCCTGGCGCTCCTGAGCCTCCTGGTCCCGGAGACCGGAGCGGCCCAGGCGGCCGACCCGGCCGTGGCGGCGCGGACGCTGGCCCTGGCCACCGGCGGCCCGCTCGACTTCCTGACCCTCCAACTGAAGCTCTATCCGCCGCTCGTCGCGATGGTCTGGGTCTTCCAGGGGCCGATGGCGCTGGCCATGTTCCTGTTCGGGCTGGCGGCGGGCAAGTCCAGGCTGCTGGAGGACACCGGGCGATGGTCCCGGCTGCTGCCGCGGATCCAGTGGATCGGCTTCGGCGCGGGCATCCCGGGCGGAATCCTGCTCGCGGTGACCGCCAGCGGCTCCGGCGCCGCGGGGACGGCCGTCACCGCCCTGAACAGCGTCACCTCGATCCTGCTCGCCGCCGCCTACGTCGCCACCCTGCTGAGGATCATCAGACGCGTCCCCGCCGTGGGCCGCGCGCTGGCGCCCGCCGGCCGGGTGGCGGCCTCCAACTACGTCGGGCAGTCGATCCTGGCCTGCCTGGTCTTCACCGGGTACGGCCTGGCGCTGGCGGGCAAGCTGGCGCCGATCGCGGTGATGGGGGTGGCCCTGGTGATCTACACGGTCCTGCTCTGGCTCAGCGCGCTCTGGCTGCGGAACCACCGCTACGGCCCCGTCGAGTACGTCCTTCGCCGCCTCACCATCGCCCAATAGGTATTTCTCCCTGTACGCCGGTGCTCTGGGAGAGCACGATTCTGGAGAAACGGCAGGAGGGAGCAGCCGTGCCGGTGGCCTGGGGAACCGTACGAGGACGGGTCGTCTTCGACAGCTCCCTGCATCCCCTGTTCATGGAGCGGCAGTCCGCCGGATTCTCGTGGACCGGGACCCGCTCCCTGCTGCTGACCGACCAGCCGGCCGTGTACGTGCACGACACCGGCGGGCTCGGCACCCCGGTCGTCACCGCGCTCGACCCGGCGGCCGACCCCGACGCCACCATCGAACTGGTCGACGCGAGCACCAGGCTCGTCGCCGACCTGCGGCTGCCGCAGGGCAGGACGATCCAGCTCACCTCGGGCGAACTGGACCAGCCCGCCCTCACCGCGCTGACCGGGCTGCGCGGCCGGCTGATGCCCGGGGCCGCCGCGACGGACTTCATCAGCCCGTGCGCGATCTCCATCACCCTGGCGTACGAATCAGCGCCCGACGGCTCCGCGCCGGAGGAGCTGGCCGCGTACGTCGTCGTCGCCGGAGGCCGGCTGCAGTTGCGCAGCCGCGGCGACATCCCCATCGAGTGGCCCGTGAACCGGGTCACCGTGACTCCCGTCGGGCCGAGCGCAGTCACGCTGCGGGGCGGCGCTTTGCTCGGCGGGCATTTCCTCACCGGCGCGACCCTGCACCTGGTGACCCCGCAGGTCCGGCAGGCCTTCATGGCCGTCATGGGGTCGGCGGGCCCAGGGCCGCGCACGGTGGGCACGTCCGCGCCGGTGACGCTCCGCGGCCTGAACGGAGGCGGCGACGGAAAGGCGGACTGTGTGCTCAGCGCGCACGAGCTGGAGTTCCAGTCGCCCGACACTCAGGAGGTGCTTGCGCACTTCGATCTCGGCGACCCGCGGCTCCGGATCGCCGGGACCGTCGAGCGGTTCGTCGTGTTCAGCCCGGCGCACGGCCCGGTGACGGTCGAGTGCGCCTCCGAGGTGTTCGGGCGGCGGCTGTACCAGAACGCGGAGCTGCGGGCCGCCGCCGAGCGCACTCTCACCTCCGGCGTGCTGCCCGCCGAGCTGGCCGACGGGCGGCCGGTGGCGTGCGCGTTCGCGCCGGACGGGATGCGGGTCAAGGGGGCCGGGGTCAACCTGCGGATCCCGTACCAGTCGATCAGGACGGTCGAGGGGCGGCCGGGGCTGCCGCGGGCGGCGGTGCGGCTGACGACCGAGCGGACCGAGCTTGAGGTCGTCGCCGCGCCCGAGCTGGTCCAGGCCCTGCACATCGAGGTCAGGGCGTGGAGCAACGCGTGCGCGGAGCCCGCGCGGGTGCCCGGCATGTTGCGGGCCGCCGTCGGGCTGGAGGAGGACTACCTGCTCTACACCGTGTTCGGCCCGTTCTACGAGCTGCACGCGGCGTTGCTCGGCGACGTCGGCGCCGACGGGCTGTCCCAGGAGGTCACTCTGCCGGAAGAGGCCGAGGAGCGCTCGCGGGTGGCCGCGGTCCTGCAGGTCGGGCTGGGTGAGCTGCAGGCCCACCTCGACCAGGTCGCCTCCGTGCTGCCGGCCTTCCTGCGGCACCGGGACGCGCGGCTGCTGGCGGCGGTCACGAACGGCGCCGAGCCGGACTGGCTGAAGGCCCAGGAGGGCCGGCTGCGCGCCGCGCTCGCCCCGGTGCAGCGGGCGGCGGCGGAGACCGGGCAGCTCGCCGGGCGGCTCTCCCGGGTGATGGACCTCGACCCCGACGCGCTGCCCAAGGTCGGCTACGCGGCGGCGGCGCTGTCGCTGGGTGCGGCGGCGCTGCTCAACCCGGTGTTCGCGGTGTCGGGCATCTCGCAGGCGTACTCGTCGCACGCCCAGGGCGAGCAGCGCAAGGCCCAGGTGACCGCCCAGGCCGAGCGCGGCTGGGCGATCGTGCTGGACCGCTGGAACGCGCTGGTCGCCACCACGCTGCCGGTGCTCGGGTACGTCCTCACCGAGAACGTGTTCGGCCTGCGCTGGGAGACCGCCCGCCGCATCGGCCAGGAGCTGGCCGCCGCGCCCGAGGCCGCCCGGCCGGCGGTGCTGCGCGCGGTGGCGCGGCGATTGGCCATTCTTGACGTGATGCGCCGCTATCCGGGCGGCACCGGCGTACGGCTGCGGCGGGGCGAGATCGCCGACCATCTGCGTGCCGCCCGCGAGGCCGTACGGACACCGCGTTTCCTGGACTTCTGACGGAGGCCGCCATGTCGATCTTCACCAGCCAGTTCGACCGGGCACGGGAGACGGCGCGGGCGTATACCGGGGAGGCGTCGGAGACCCGGTTCTGGATCCCGGCGGCCATCGCGGTGGCGGTCACCTCGGCGGCCGTGGCCACAGAGAGCTGGGGTGACGGCTGGGACCAGGGGTGGGAGGCCCCGGCCGCTCCCGAGCCGGTCGCGGACGACGGGGGCGCGTGGTCGCACCACGGCGACTACACGGACGCCTCGGTCGGCGGGGACGAGGACTTCCTCTATTTCATCGACGGCGACAGCAGTCTGACCATCGGGTGACTCAGGCGTCCGCGACGATCCGGGCGATGGTCTGGGCGGTGCCGAAATCGGCGGTGAGGCGGTTCTTGACCACCGCGAACGCCACTCCGGTGGCGGTGTCGGCGCAGGCGTAGGAGCCGCCGGCGCCCGGCCAGCCGAACACGGTCCTGGCGTCGCCGGGATCGGCGCCCAGCCGGCCGACGGCGAAGCCGCACGACAGGACGGCGCGGTTGCCGAAGACCTGGTCGACGTCATCCACGAGGGGCCTGGTCACGTCGCGAAGCCGGTTCGCGGAGATCAGCCGTACACCGTCCACCGGGCCGAGCAGGGCGGCGTACATGCGGGCCATGGCCCGGGCCGTCATCTGGCCGCCCGCCGGGATCGGGGCCGACAGCACGTCCGCGCGGTTGCCGAACGCGGCACTGGGCCACACCCCGCGCGGCGCCACCGCGAGCGCGGGAGAGCCGTCGGGCGCCTCGTCATAGCCCGGAGCGTCCTCCAGCCGGGCGAACCGGCCCAGCTCGGCTCGCGGCGCGCCGAGGAACAGCTCCCCGGCCGCCCCGAGAGGCCCGGCGACCTCCTGCCTGAGCACCTCGGAGATGGGCGCGCCGGCCACCCGGCGGACGATCTCGCCGGCGATGTAGCCGAAGGTGTAGGAGTGGTAGCCGGTCCGGGCGCCCGGCTCCCACCAGGGCCGCGCGCCGGCGATCAGCGCGCACATCCGCTCCCAGTCGCACAGGTCTTCGGGGGTGAGGTCCGCGGGCAGCCCCGGTACGCCCGTCGAATGCGTCAGCGCGTCCCGTACCGTCGCGGCGCCCTTGCCGTGCGCCCCGAACTCCGGCCAGACCCGCGCGATCGGCAGGTCGTAGTCGAGGAGCCCCCGCTCGGCCAGCACGTGGACGACGGTGACGGTGATGGCCTTGCCCGCGGAGAACCCGTGGAACGGCGTCGCGGGGGTGACGGGCCGGCCCGTGGCGGCGTCGGCGAGCCCGGCCACGACGTCGGCGACGGGCTCGCCGTGCCGGTGGACGGCGATCTGCAGGCCGCGTTCGGCGCCGGAGCGTACGAGCTCGTCCGCCGCCTCCCGCAACCGCCCCTCCAGCCGGGCGTCCGTCATGAATTCAGGCGCGCGAGCCCGGCCACGACGTTGTGGCGGGTCACGTCCTGGTGGATGAGGTCGCCGGGCTCGGTACGCCAGTCGGCCAGCGGGACCAGACCGGGTTCGAGCAGCTCCAGGTCACCGAAGTACGACAGGATCTCCGCGCGGGTGCGCCAGCGGCCGGTGCCCAGGTTCGCGTTGAAGTTCCGCTCCGCCTCGATGGCGATCTTGGACGCCTCCGGATGCTCGTCGCCCGGATTGTGGAAGTGCACGATGGCCAGATGGCTGCCGGGAGCCAGGACCGAGCGGAAGCGGGCCATGGCGCCGTTGGGGTCTTCGTGGTCGTTGACGTGGTGCAGGACGGACACGAACAACATCCCGAGCGGCCGGCTGAAGTCCAGGAACCCGGCGATCTCGGGGTGCTCCAGGATCTCCGCGGGCCGGCGCACGTCGCCGCCGACCACCTTGGTGACGTCGTCGGTGGCCAGCAGCGCCCGGCCGTGCGCGAGCACCACGGGGTCGTTGTCGACGTAGACGACGCGGGCGTCGGGCGCCACCGCCTGGGCGATCTCGTGGACGTTGCCCCGCGTGGGCAGCCCCGAGCCGAGATCGAGGAACTGGCGGATGCCGGCCTCGGCGGCCATGTGGTGCACCGCGCGGCGCAGGAAGGTGCGGTTGGCCCGCCCCGCCTCGCGGGCGTCGGGCGCGATCTTCAGGGCCTCCTCGGCGACCCTGCGGTCGGCCTCGAAGTTGTCCTTGCCACCGAGGAAGTAGTCATAGACGCGGGCGATGCTGGGCGTCTTGGGGTCGATCCCGGGCGGCGCGTGCTCTGCCATGACACCTCATAGCTTGTGAGGAAAGGGTATCGCCGATCTTGAAGCGTCGGCGCCCGCCGGCCAAATGTACGCTTGCGGCGTGGATCAAGCCAAGGACCAACTGGTGGCCGACATGCCGGGCGCGGTCGGCCCGGAAAGCCCGGGGTGCCTGACGGGCACGCCCGAGGCCCTGCCCGAGCGCATCGCGCGGGCGTACGTGGACCGCATGGAGCGGGCCGACGGCGATGACCCGTTCATCGCGCTCATCCGCAGCGCGGCCTCGGACGAGCGGGCCGCGACCGCGCTCTACCGTGCCATGAGGGAGCGCAGCCTGGCGGCCTACGGGCCGCTCGTGACCGGGCCGGACGCCGACGAGCGGGTCGACCTGCTCGGCGCCCACCTGATCGGGGTCACCTTCAGCCGCTATGTCATCGGCACCGGGCCGCTGTCGAAGATGACGCCCGAGTCACTCGTCCGCCACCTGGCGCGCACCCTGAGCAGCATCCTGGAGGTCTGAGCATGACGCACCCGATCACCCTCGACGACGTGTACGACGCCGCCGCCCGGCTCAAGGGCGTGGCCCACCGCACACCCGTCGTGCGTTCCCGCACCCTCGACGCCCTGGCCGGGGCCGAGGTCTTCCTGAAGTGCGAGAACCTCCAGCGGATCGGGGCGTTCAAGTTCCGCGGGGCCTACAACGCGGTCTCCCGGCTGTCGCCGGACCAGCTCGCCCGGGGCATCGCGGCGTACTCCTCCGGCAACCACGCCCAGGCCGTCGCCCTGGCCGCGCGCGAGCTGGGCGGCACCGCGGTGATCGTCATGCCCGAGGACACCCCGCGTTCCAAGGTCGAGGCGACCGCCGGATACGGCGCGGAGATCGTCACCTACGACCGCTACACCGGCGACCGGGTGGCCATCGGCGCGGCGCTCGCGGCCGAGCGGGGCCTGACACTGATCCCGCCGTACGAGCACCCGCACGTCATGGCCGGTCAGGGCACCGCGGCGCTGGAGCTGATCGAGGAGACGGGCGACCTCGACGCGCTGCTCGTGCCGGTCGGGGGCGGCGGGCTCATCGCGGGCAGCGCCACGGCCGCCAAGGGCCTGCTCCCCGGCATCCGGGTGATCGGCGTGGAGCCCGAGGCGGGCGACGACACCAAGCGGTCGCTGGCCGCGGGTGAGCGGGTGTCGATTCCCGTCCCGCGCACGATCGCGGACGGCCAGGCCGCCGAGACGCCCGGCGAGCTGACCTTCTCCGTCAACCGGCGCCTGGTGGACGACATCGCCCTGGTCAGCGATGACGACATCCGCGCGGCGATGCGGTTCGCCTTCGAGCGGCTCAAGATCGTCATGGAGCCGAGCGGTGCCAGCGCGCTGGCCGCCCTGCTGGCGGGGCGCCTTGAAAGCGTCCCGTCCCGGATCGGCGTGATCATCTCTGGCGGGAACATCGACACACGTCGTTTCGCCGAACTATGCGCTGCTGACCGCTGAGGCCCGCGACTTCCGGGTGTTCCGGGCCGGTTCCGCCGTGGGGGGATGGTGGCGCCGTCCTTGCCACGCCGGGGTTGAACGTGGCGGGTTTATGACATGTCCGGACCCCGCCAGCCGAAACCCGGTCAGCGGCGGACGGCCGGTGCCACGCTGGGCAGGCTTGTACGTCGTATGTGTGGAGGCGGGGACGATGTGGCCAGGGCAGTGGCGTCCGGTTCGGCGATGGATGGCGGTCGCCGCGGCGCTGGTCGTGAGCGGGACTCCGGTGACGGTGGCGAGAGCCGACAGCGCGCCGGAGCGTCGTTTACCGGGACTGGTGCCGGTTCAGGAGCGGCGGGACTACGACGTCACGCTGATCACCGGTGACAAGGTGCACGTCACGGTCGGCAAGGACGGCCGGCAGCGGGCGAGCGTGACCCCGCGTGCCGGCAAGCCGCCCGGCGCCGGGTTCCGGATGGTCGAGCACGACGGCGAACTGTCCGTGCTGCCCGCCGACGTGGCCGCCCTCGTGCCGGAGCGGCTCGATCCCGAGCTGTTCAACGTGACGTCGCTGGCCGCCCAGGGATACACCGACCAGCAGACCGACTCCCTTCCGCTGATCGTCAAGTACGGCGGCAACGCCCCCGTGCCCCTCACCGGGGCGACGGCGGTCAGCCGGCTGGCGAGCATCGGCGGGGCGGGGATCAAACTGGCGAAGAAGGACGCGGCCGCCTTCGCCGCCGGGCTGGTCACCCCCGCCGGGCTGGCCGCCGGGGTGACCAAGGTGTGGCTGGACCACAAGGTCAAGGCGGGGCGGGCCGCGAGCGCCGCCGTGGCCCCGGCGGCGGGTGGCGCGGCCGTCGTCCCGGCGGCGGGTGCGGCTGCGAGCGGGGAAGACGGCGCCGGCACCACCGTCGCCGTGCTCGACAGCGGCATCGACGCGGGCCACCCCGACCTGGCCGGTGCGATCACCGCCGCCCGGGACTTCACCTGGGAGGCCGATCCCGCCGACCACTTCGGCAGCGGTACGGCCATGGCCGCCGTCATCGCGGGCAGCGGCGCCGCCTCGGGAGGCGCGTACAAGGGCGTCGCCCCCGGCGCGAAGCTGGCCAACGGCAAGATCCTCGACTCCGGCGGCGCCGGGCTGGCCTCGTGGGCCATCCAGGGCATGGAATGGGCGTCCCAGGAGGTCAAGGCCCAGGTCGTGGCGATGGCGATGAGCGTACCCGCCTCGGGTGGCCCGCTCACCGAGGCCGTCGACGAGCTGACCGCCAGGAACGGCACCCTGTTCGTCATCAGCTCCAACGACCGCGGTTGCCAGACGTGCGTCGAGAGCCCCGCCGACGCCCCGGCCGCGCTCACGGTCGGCGCCGTGGACGGCAAGGGCGCGCTCGCGGACTTCTCCAGCTACGGACCCGTGGGCCTGAACCGCGCGGTCAAGCCCGAGCTCACCGCGCTCGGCGTCGGCGTGGTCACCGGCCGCGCCCAGGGCACCCCGGTGGGCGAGGCCATCGGGGAGCACTACGCGCGCTTCTCCGGCACCTCGCTGGCGGCCTCGGCCGCGGCGGGCACGGCGGCGCTGCTCCGGCAGGCCACCCCCGGCATCACCGCGCCCGAGCTCAAGTCGGCGCTGGTGGGCGGTTCGGAGGCGCACTCCGGTGTACCGGTGGACAAGGGCGGGGCGGGCCGGCTGGCCATCGGCGGCGCGCTCGCCCGTACGGTGCTGGCCGACGCCGCCGTGCTCGACTTCGGGCTCTCGACGGCCGGCACCGGCGCCCCGGTGACGCGCCCGGTCACCTACCGCAATCCCGGCACCGCGCCGGTCACCCTCGCGCTCGCGGCGAAGGCCCCGTTCACGCTCTCCGCGAGCGAGCTCACCCTGCCGCCGGGCGGCAAGGGCAAGGTGAACGTCACCCTCGACCCCGCCAAGGCGGAGGCCGGCTGGGTGCGCACGGAGCTGACCGCCACCCCTTCGGGCGGCGCCGCGCTCCGCACGCCGCTGACCGGCAACGTCGAGGTCGAGCGGGTCAAGCTGCGGGTGAGCGCCGTCGCGCGGGACGGCCGCCCGGAACGCACGCTGCCCAACGTGATGAACCTGGCGACCGGCGGGCTGTTCGGCCGTGAGCTGCCGGGCGACCCCGACAGGGAGTGCGCGGCCGACACCGGGTACTGCTGGCTCGTGCCGCCGGGCACGTACTCGATCCTCGGGCTCGTCAACACCATGCGGCCGGACTATGACGGCGGCGAGTTCTTCAACCGGGGCGACGTGCTCAACCAGAGCTTCGTCGGAAACCCGCAGATCGAGGTCACCCGCGACACCACGTACGTGATGGACGCCCGCAAGGCGGTCGCGGTGCGGATCGACACGCCGGACCACGTCACGAAGCGGAACCCCGGCGCGGCCACCAAGCTCATCTACACCAGGGCGCCCGCCGACGGCCCCCGCTACACCGAGAGCTTCCTCCAGGAAGGACGCCTCGAAGAGAGCTTCTACCTGCAGCCGACCGCCAAGGTGAGCAAGGGCGAGTTCGCCGTCGCCACGCGGTGGCGGCTGGACGCGCCCGCGATCACCATGCGCGTGGCCGGCGTCGATCTCGACCCCGAATACCCCGACGCCGTGTTCTTCAGCAACAGGTCCACCCAGTTCCCGCGCCTCGACGGGACCGAGCGGTTGCAGGCCGTGGACGCCGGTGACGGCCGGGCGCTCGCGGGGCGCCGCGATCTGGGTGGCAAGCTGGCGCTGGTCCGCCGCACGCCGGACGTCCCGGTCTCCACGCTGGTCAACGCCGCGGCCGCCGCCGGCGCCCGGATGGTCGCCGTGTACGGGGACCGACACCTGACCTGGAACGAGGCCCAGCTGAAGGCGCCTGCCGTGATGCTCACCGAGCAGGAGGGCACCCGGCTGGCCGAGCTGCTGCGCGCCCAGCTCGTCACCGTGGTGGCCAAGGGCGTGGTGGCCAGCCCGTACGTCTACGACCTGTACCTGAGCGAGAACGGCCGGATCAGGGACGAACCCGCGTACACCGTCAAAACGGACTCGCTCGCCCGGGTGGACACGGCCTTCCACGGTCAGCAGCCCGGTACGGCGCAGTCGGAGGCCAAGTACGGCTGGATGCCGTGGGAGGGCACCTCGTGGGACGTCACCAGGCCGGTGCCGGGCGCGCCGCGGGTCCGTACCGACTATCTGAGCCCGGCACCCGAGGTGCGGTGGAGCACGTCGGCGGACATGCCCGAACGGCCCTACAACGTGCAGTTCCCCGAGGAGGAGCAGGGCCAGGTCTCGGTCGCCGACGTCGAGCGCGCCTACAAGGCGGGCGAGCGGACCGCGCACACCTGGTTCAAGCAGCCGGTGGCGGCGGGGTTCCCGGCCGACTCGCCGACGACGCGGCAGGGCGACGTGATGACCGTCGACATGCGGGCGTTCGTGGACGGGGACGGGAACGTGGGCAGCACGCCGAGCGACCCGTTCGAGCACGGCGTCAAGTCGGACTGGCGCATCTACCGGGGCGACGAGCTGGTCGCCTGGACCGATCTGGGCGGTTCCGGCCAGGTGTGGCTGACGCCGGAGCGGGCCGGGTACCGGGTGGAGTACACGGTGGAGAACCGGTCGAAGTGGGCGCGGCTGTCCACGAGGACGAAGACGGTGTGGACGTTCGACTCCGAGCGGGTCGTGGGGGACGCGGTGGCGCTGCCGCTGCTGGCGCTCTCGTACGACGCGCCCGTGGACGTGGCCAACCAGGCCGGCTCCACCCGGCTCGGCCTGACCGTCGCCCACCAGCCGGGCGCCAAGGGGAGCGCGATCGCGAATGTGTCCCTGGAGACGTCCGCGGACGACGGCAGGACGTGGCGGCCGGCGCAGCGGGTGCGTGACGTGGGCCAGGGCAGGTACGACGCCCTCATCGAGTGGCCCGCCTCCGGCGTGGTGTCGCTTCGGGTCAAGGCGTCGGACGCGGCCGGGTCCACGGTGACGCAGGAGGTGATCAGGGCGTACGGCACGCGCTGACGCAGGAGGTGATCAGGGGCGTACGGCACGCGCTGACGTGCCCGGCGGTGTCGCGTGGCACAGCCTGGCCGGGAACGTCACGTCGGCCGAGGCGGTGCCGCCGGAGGTGATCAGCCGGTGGAACAACCAGCTGATCCATTCCGGCTCGCTCAGCCCTGGCTTCAACATGTTCCTGGCCTCGGGGGCGTACACGATCACCGCGAAGCTCACCGCGCACAACACCGGCGCCGCGGCGATCGACTACACCTGCCTGATCAGCGCGGCCGGTGGCGCCGACACCGACAACGCCGAGGGCACCCTGCCGGCCAACGGGAAGCAGGATGTCTTCCTCAACGTCGTGCACAACTTCACCAGCACCGGGCAGCTCAGCTTCGCCTGCACCAAGCCGGGGGGCACGGCGCAGGTGCGCATGTTGCAGGTGAAGATCACCGCCATCAAGGTCAACTCGCTGGACAACCAGCCGTTCTGACCCATCATCCGGAGCGGCGGCCTTTCCTCTCGGAGGCCGCCGTTCAGGCTTTATGACGGCATGCAGGCCGCCGGCTTCGACGAGGACGGCAAGCTCCAGGTCGGTCCCGAGGAGAAACCCCCTGGACCCGGGGGACGACGACCTGACGCCGCAGCAGTACGACGCCAAGCTCCGCGAGCTGCCGACCGACCCTCGAAAGCTGCTGGCCAAGGTGACGGCCGATCGCCACTGGATCGAGGGGGCGCGCGAGGAGGGAGTCCCGCACGAGATCACGCCCGCCGACATCCGGGCCTACACCGTGATCATGCTCTATCTGAGCAGGTACGGCACGATGCCGCCGCGTTTGGAAGCGGCCATGTTCCGCGCCCTGGCGCTCATTCCCGGCGTACGGATGGAGCAGGGCGTCGCCGACCCGGCCGGTCGCGTCGGTCTGGGCATCTGGTTCGAGGGCGGCCACGACTTCGCCTACCGCCGCTACGAGATCCTGGATCCGAAGACGTACCGGTACCTGGGGACGCGGATGGTGTGGCTGCGCGACGAGTACCTTGGGGACGGCCCCGAGCCCGCCTTCCGCAAGGGCTCGGTCGGCGGTACGGCCCTGCTGGCCTCGGCCATCGTGGACCGTCCCGGCGAGCGGGGGTAGCCTCCTCCTCCCGCCTCACCCCCTCTCGCCTCACCCCCTCGCCCTCGCCCTCGCCCTCGGTTTCGCCTCGTGGGTGGCTCGCGTCGGGGTTGGGTGGGGCGCTGCGCGGTGCGCTCGCCGACACGGACGCCGATGTTCGGGCCTATGCGCGGAAGGCGCTCTGACCTATATACTCGGATCCGAGCAATCGGAAGCGAGGAATCGGTGACGAGTACCAAGCGGAAAGTGTCCAATCTGCTGGGCCTGGCGGTGCTCGGGCTCCTGCAGGAGAGCCCGATGCACCCGCACGCGATGGCCGCGACCCTGCGGGAGCGCGGCCTCGACCAG
This sequence comes from Nonomuraea solani, assembly GCF_900108335.1. Taxonomy (GTDB): domain Bacteria; phylum Actinomycetota; class Actinomycetes; order Streptosporangiales; family Streptosporangiaceae; genus Nonomuraea; species Nonomuraea solani. Next base: position 685,321 of record NZ_FNVT01000003.1, on the reverse strand, counting down.
AGCTTCAAGCTCACGACCGGCTCGCTGTACGACGTGGTCCGTGCCCTGGAGAAGGCCGGGTGGATCGCCGCGCAGGAGACCGCCCGCGTCGGCGGCCGGCCGGAGCGCACCGTCTACGCGCACACGCCGCTCGGCCAGGAGGAGTTCCTGCGCTGGCTGGACGAGCTGGTGCGGGTCCCGGCCGACGAATACCCGAAGTTCCTGTCGGCCGTCACCTACCTGGGCGCGCTCGGACGGGAAGGCGCGGCCGAGGCGCTGCGGGAGCGGTCCGGCAGGTTGCGCGGGCAGGTCGAGGACATCCGGCGCGGGCACCAGGAGGCCCTGAGCCAGGTGCCCCGGCTGTTCGTCATCGAGGCCGAATACGCGCTGCGCGTGATGGAGGCCGAGCTGGCCTGGGTGGACGAGACGATCGCCGAGATCGAGGCGGGGACGCTGGCGTGGCCGGCCGAGGGGAGCCGATGATGGACACCGAGGTGATCGTGGTGGGCGCGGGGCCCGCCGGGCTGATGCTGGCGGGGGAGCTGGGCCTGGCCGGCGTGCGCGCGCTGGTGGTGGAGCGTCATGAGCGGCGGCCCGACCAGTGCAGGGGGTTCAATCTCAACGCGCGCAGCCTGGAGCTGCTGGATCGGCGGGGGATCGCGGAGCGGTTCCTGGCCGAGGGGCCGACGGTGCCGTACTGGATGTTCGGGGACCCGAGCCGGCCGCTGGATCTGACCGCGATGGAGACCGATCACCCTTACGCGCTGGGGATCGCCCAGACGCGGGTCGAGGAGCTGCTTGAGGAGTGGGTGGCCGAGCTCGGCGTGCCGATCCGGCGGGGGTGCGAGGTCGTCGGGGTGGACGATGGCCCGGACGCCGTGACCGTGCGGACGTCGGGGGGTGATCTGCGGGCCTCGTACGTCGTCGGTTGCGACGGGGCTCGGAGCACTGTGCGGCGGCTGGCCGGGATCGGGTTTCCGGGGACGGCGGCGACCGAGTACACGCTGCTCGGCGACGTGGTGCTGAGCCGGGCCGACGATCTGCCCTTCGGGGTGACGCATGGGGAGAACGGGGTGGTGTTCGTGATTCCGCGTCCCGGTTACGTGCGGATCGTCACCAAGGATCCGGCGGAGGGGCCGGTGACGCTCGAATACTTCCAGGACGCCCTGGAGCATGCGCTGGGACGGCGGGTGCCGATCGGTGAGGTGCGCTGGCTGACCCGGTTCGGGAACGCGGCGCGGCAGGCCGACCGGTACGTCGCCGGCCGGGTCGTGCTGGCCGGGGACGCGGCGCACATCCATCCGCCGGCGGGTGCGGTGGGGGTGAACGTCGCCCTGGCGGACGCGGTCAACCTGGGGTGGAAGCTGGCGGCCACCGTACAGGGGCGGGCGCCTGACGGGCTGCTGGAGAGCTACCACGCCGAACGGCACGCGGCGGGGGCGCTGGTGCTGCGGCACACCCGGGTGCAGGAGCTGCTCGGCGGTGATGACCCGCGTCTGGTGCCGCTGCGCGAGCTGTTCTCCGACCTGGCCGGGATGGGGCCGGTCAACCGCTACCTGGCCGAGCTGACGACCGGCGTGTCCACCCGATACGGGGCGGGCGAGGGGCATCCATGGCTCGGCCGGCTCGCTCCCAACCTGGCGCTCACCGTGGACGGCTCGGCCACCAGCGTCGCCCGGCTCCTGCGGACGGGCCGCGGAGTGCTGCTCGACTTCGACACCGGCCGTTCACCCGCCCCGGATGGCGGCCGTTCGCCTGCGACGGACGCTGGCCATTCGTCTCCGTGGGTGGACGCCTACGCCGCTCGTTGTGATGAGCAGCCGGATCTGGTGGCTCTGCTGATCCGGCCCGACGGGCATACCGCGTGGGTCGCCACCCGCACCGGTGACCGGCCCGCGACCTCCCTCGACGACGCGCTGACCACGTGGTTCGGCGACGCGGCCGGGTAAGAACCACATCTGACGTCTATGTTGTGCCTGCGCCGGAGAGTACCGTGCTTTTGAGGCCTTTGGGCAACGCCCCATGAGGACTGATCCGCTGTAAGGGGCGGCACATGTCGCATCTTGCCGAGCCTGTTACGGCTGCGTGGAACGCCACGGTGGCGCGGCGTCGTGGCGTCGCAGGAGCGGGCTCATGACCAAGCCGCCGCGCGAGGGTCACCTCCACCAATTACTGCTCTACGAAACGTCGCAGGATCTGCGGGCCGTCGTGGTGCCGATGCTGCGCCGAGGGCTGGCTGCCGGGGAGGCGGTCGTCCTGGCCTGCGGGCAGGCCAACACCGAGCTGCTGGCCAGGGAGCTGGCCGTCGCACCGAGCGACCGCCCGGCCGCCGGGCGGCTCACAGTGCTGAACGCGGATGACGGCGGCCGCCCGGCCGTCGCGGTGGACCTGCTGCGGCGGCTGACGCGCGCGTACTCGGCCGCCGAACACGGGCGCATCCTGCTCGTACGCGAAACCGACCTCGGGGCCGGCCTGGGAGCGGGGCCCGGCAGGTACGCGGCGGCCGTCGAGTTCGAGGCGGCCGCCGACGTCGCCTTGGCCGCCGAGCCGCTGACGAGCCTGTGCCTCTACCACCGTCCGAACCTGCCCGCGAGCCTGCTGACCGAGGTCGAGCACGCCCACCCCCGCCTGCTGAGCGCCACCGGCAGCGACGGCAACCCCGGCTACCGGTCACCCGCCACCCTGCTGCGCCGCCACGCCACCCCCGGTCTCGACCCGCTGCAGACCACGCCCGCGTTGTATCAGCACCCGCCGCTGACCAGCCTCAGCGAGGTCTCCAGGTTACGGCGGGACCTGCAGGATCTGATCGGCACACTGCCGGTGCCGATGGCCACCCGCAACGACTTCATCGCCGCCGTCGGCGAGGTCACCGTCAACGGTCTGCAGCACGGCCGCCTCCCGGTACGCGTCCTGATCTGGGCGAGCGCCGACCGGCTGCTGGCCACTGTCACCGATGCCGGTCGCGGCTTCGACGATCCCCTCGCCGGCTACCTGGCTCCGGGGGAGGATCTCAGCGGCGGGGCCGGGTTGTGGCTGGCCCGGCTGCTCTGCGACCGCGTGGAGGCCGTCCGCGCCCACGAGTCCTTCACCATCCGGCTGGCCACCAGCCTGCCCGCCTCCAACGGCCGGCCGGCCCTCAACGGCGTGCGGGCCCGTACCGAGCACGCCCGGCGCCGCGCCCAGCGCGCCCGGCAGCGCGCCGAGCAGCTCCAAGGCGAGCTCGACCTCCTGATCGGCGACTTCTGGCGTCACCCGCCCCGCCCTTGAACCGCCGATGGAGCCCTTCAGCGATCCGGTGGGCGGACGCGGCCCATCCGGCGCTCTTCGACGTACGCGTCTTCATGAGCCCCTCCTTCGGCGCCGGCCTCGAACGGAACGTCATCGCCGCCCAGGCCCTGGCCGCCATCGTCCCCATGATCGGCGCCGACATGGGCAACGTCCAGCTCCTGGATCCGGTCGCCGGTGGGCTCAAGATCGTCGCCCAGCGGGGGTTCGGCCGGCAGTTCCTGCACCATTTCGAGGTGGTCCGTGGCGGGGACTCGATCTGCGGGCGGGCGATGTCCGAGGGCAGGGCGGTCCTCGTGCCGGACATCGAGCGCGACGCGATCCTGGCCAGGAGCTCGGTGCTGGCCGTCCTGACCGAGGCCGGGGTGCGTACGGTGATCTCCGCGCCGATGTTCGATCCGGCGGGCTCGACCGTCGGCATGGTCTCACTGCACTACCGGTGGGTACGCCGCCTCAGCGCCAACGACCAGCACCTCCTGGAACTGCTGGTCCAGCGGACGGCCCGAGTCCTCCTCGCCGACCGCCCCCGCTGACCGGGGAACCGTGGTCTATGGCTTGGCGTTCGCTGCGATCCAGGCGGCGATCTGGGCGCGTGAGTTGAACCCGAGCTTGTTCATGATCCCCCGTACATGGCTGTCGACCGTGTGCTCGGAAATGAACAGCCGCGCGCCGATCTGCCTGTTGCTGAGCCCATCGGCGACGAGACCGGCGACCTCCGCCTCCCGCCGCCCCAGCGGCGACGTCTCCGGAACGTCCGCCGGGGGCGGGGCCGGCTCGCCGAGCGCCAGCGCGATCGCGGCCTCCCGGCTCAGCCGCCCGCCCGCCGCGAACCCGGCCGCGTACCCCGCCGCCCCCAGCACCGCCGTGGCCGACTCCTCCGCCCTGGTCAGCAGCGGGGCGAGAAAGGGCAGGACGCTCGCCCCCGCCCCAGCCCGCACGGTCTCGGCCGCCCCGAGCAGCCGCGCCGCGAGCGGTGCCCGCCCTGACCCGGCGGCGTGGCAGCCCAGGGCGTCGAGCAGCACGTACTGTGCCACCCGGTCGTCGATCTCGTACGCCACCCGCAGACCCTCCACGAACAACGGCAGCGCGCCGTCGAGGTCACCGGCGATCAACCGGGCCGAGCCCAGGTTCACCAGCATCATCCCGAGGCTGTAGAGGTCGCCCGTCTCCCGGCTGATCCGCACGCCCTCCGACGCCACCGACCGCACCACATCGAGGTCGCCGTGGAACAGCCCGACGAGCGCCCGCGACTGCAGGAGCATCAGCCGGGCCTGGTCGTCGCCGGACTCCGGCACAAGGGTGTACGCCTCGCCGTCCAGGCGTTCCGCCGCCGCGCGATCACCGGCCATGCTCGCCGCGATCGAGGCCAGCGACAGCGACTGCGCCAGTACGGATCGCGTCCCGGCCTCCCCGGCCAGCCGTACCGCCTCCGCCAGCACCGGGACGGCGGTCGCCGCGTCCGACTGCAGCACGGCGAGGAAGCCGCGCATGAAGTGGCCCTGGGCGCGCTCGTGCGGCCGGCCGCCACCCTGTTCGAGCAGCTCGTCGAGCCGGCCGGCGCCCTCGCTGAGCGCGCGGGTCATCCAGTAGTAACCGAGGGAGAACGCCAGGGTCAGGCCGCGCCCGGTGTCCTGCCGGGTCAGGGCGTGCAGGACCGGCCGGATGTTGTCGATCTCCAGGTCCATCCAGGCGAGCCACTCGACGAGCCGCCGCCTGGCCTCGACCGAGGAGCGCCGGCATTTACCGAGGTAGTACCGGGTGTACCGGCGGTCGAGCTCCTCCTCCTCGCCCGCCGCGCGCAGCCTGAGCCGGCCGTATTCGCGCATGGTCTCGTGCAGGCGGTAGCAGGCCAGGCCCCTGACCTCCTCCTTCAACACCAGGGACTTGTCCACCAGCGACGACAGCAGGTTCAGCGCCTCGGGCGCCTCCCCGTACGCGCAGACCGCCTCGATGTCGTCGAGCGTGAACCGGCCCGCGAACACGCACAACCGCCGCAGCAGCGCCTGCTCGGCGGCCGTCAGCAGGTCGTGGCTCCAGTCGATGGTCGTACGCAGCGTCTGGTGCCGGGGAAGCGCGGCCTGCCCGCCCCCGGTGAGCAGCCCGAACCGGTCGGTCAGGCGGTCAAGGATCTGCTCGACGGTCAGAACGCGGGTCCTGACCGCGGCCAGCTCGATGGCCAGCGGCAGGCCGTCGAGACGGCGGCACAGATCGGCGACGGCGGCCTGGTTCGCCACGGTCAGCTCGAACGTCCCGGACCCGGCCGCGGCCCGCTCCACGAACAACCTGACCGCCTCATTCCGCCGCAACTCCACCAACGGCACCCCGCCCCACTCCAACGGCACCCCGGCGCCCGCTGACAGCGGTCCGGTCCGCTCCGGCGGTTGGCCGGTGCCCGCTGACGGCGGTCCGGTGCGCTCCGGTGGTTGGCCGATTGCCGCTGATGGCCGTCCGGCCCGCTCCGATGACAGCCCGGCGCTTGCCGACGGCAGTCCAGTGCCCGCCAAGGGCGGTCCGGTGCTCGCTGACGGCGGTCGGGGGTTCGCCGACGGGGGTCCGGTGCTGGCTGACGGCGGTCCGGTGCGTCTCGCGGACTGGCCGATACTCGCGGACGGGCTGGTGCCCGCCGGCCGTAGTCCGGCGCTGGCGGGCGGGAGGTCCAGGGGTGGGACGGGGACCACGTGTTCGCCCGGGGCCGAGAGTGGCTCGCGGCTGGTGGCGATCACGCGTACGCCCGGTGCGGCCCGCAGGACGTTCGTGACGATTCGGGCGGTCGCCGCGAGCAGGTGCTCGCAGTTGTCGACCACCAGCAGCAGCCGCTTGTCCCGCAGGTACGACAGCACCAGCGCCGCCGGTTCGGTCACCGCCTGATCGCGCAGGTCGAGGGCGGCCATGACGGCGTTGGCGACCAGCCCGGCGTCCCGCAGCTCCGCGAGCTCGACCAGCCACGTGCCATCGGGGAACCCGCGGCCGAGGTCGCTCGCCAGCCGGATCGCCAGGCGGGTCTTGCCGACCCCGCCGGGCCCGACGAGGGTGACCAGCCGGGCGTCGGCGAGCTTCCTCCTGACGTCGGCGAGTTCGCGGCGGCGGCCGATGAAGCTGGTCGGCTCGGCCGGCAGGTTGCCCGGGCGGCGCGCGAGTCTGGCCATGGTGGCTTGGACCCTACTACCGCCCCGAGCGCCCGCGTCACCCCGCGAATCACGAATTCTCGTGATTTCGCCGTACGGCACACTCCCGCAGGCTGAACGCATGGCCGGTGCCTCGTACGCCTCGCGTACGGCGGCGCCCAGCCGACATCCGCTCACCGGTGAATCGAGGGACACCACGATGAAGGCGATCCGTTACCGCGTCTACGGCCCGCCCGACGTCCTCCAACTGGAAGACGTGGGCATGCCCGCCGTTGGCGACGACGAAATACTGATCCGCGTAAAGGCGGCCTCGGTCAACCCGCTCGACTGGCACAACATGCGCGGCACCCCCTACTTGGTCCGCTTGACGATGGGGCTCTCCCGGCCCAAGGACCACGCCATGGGCGGCGACCTGGCCGGCTGCGTCGAGGCGGTGGGCCGGAACGTCACCAAGTTCCGCCCCGGGGACGAGGTGTTCGGCGGGCGCGGGAACTCTCCCATTGAGCGCGCCGCGGCGTTCGCCGAGTACGCCAGCCTGCACCAGGACGCCATGGTGACCAGGAAACCGGTCGGCCTGACGTTCGAGGAGGCCGCGTCGGTGCCGGTCGCGGCGGTCACCGCTCTGCAGGCGCTGTGCCACAAGGGCCGGATCAGGGCCGGGCACAGGGTGCTGATCAACGGGGCGGCGGGCGGCGTGGGGACGTTCGCGGTGCAACTCGCCAAGGCGTACGGGGCCGAGGTGACCGCCGTGTGCAGCACCAGGAACGTGGAGATGGTCGGGTCGATCGGCGCGGACCACGTCGTCGACTACACCAAGGAGGACTTCACGCGCACCGGACGGCGCTACGACCTGGTCCTCGACCTGGTGGCTAACCGGAGCCTCACCGACAACCGGCGGATCCTCGACCCGAAGGGCGTGTTCCTGGAGTGCGCCCCCGCCGAGGGGCTGTGGGCGGGGCCGGTCGTCGCGCTGGTCAAGATGATGGTGTACTCCAAGATCGTGCGGCGGCGCATGCCGTTCGTCCTGTGCAAGGAGAGCCAGGACGACCTCGTCGTCCTGCGGGAGCTGATCGAGGCCGGGAAGATCACGCCGGTCATCGACCGCGGCTACACCCTGGGCGAGGTGCCCGAGGCGGTCGGCTATCTGGAGAAGGGGCATGCCAGAGGAAAGGTGGTGATCACCCTGTAGGTCACCGGTTCAGGCTGTGTGTCACCGATTCGGCCAGTGCGTAGCCAATTCCGGGCTGAAGGTCAACGGTTCCAGGTTGTAGGTCACCGATTCGGCCTGTACGTCACCAATTTCAGGCTGAAGGTCACCAGTTCCGGGTTGCGATCAGCTTTTCGGAGTCCGCGTCCGTGAACCCGTAGGCCGTGGCCACGATCCAGAAGTCCGCGCCGATGGCCTCGCGGGCCGCGGTCTCGATCTCGCTGCCCGCCGCGTCGAACTCCTCCTCCAATAAGTTGAATTCCTCGGTCGCGGCCTGCGTCAGCGCGTAGAGCGCCGCCAGGTCGGCCGGCTGCTCGGTCTCGATCCGCTCGCAGAGCCGCAGCAGGATCGCCTTGCCCTTGTCGACGAGGTGGTCGGGGAAGTAGCCGTCGTCGTACATCTCCGCGAGAAAGGCATGGCCGGCCAGCCGCTGGTTCTTGATGGACACCACGATCTCCTGTCTTCCGGTGCCTGCATCTTTTCGTGCGGCACCGACAGAATCAGTGGCGCGCCTCCAGGCAGCAGCGGACGAAGTCCCGTACGACGGGATCGGCGTCGTCGGCGGGGGACCAGGCGACGCAGACCTGGCTGGGGCTGACGCCGCTGACGGGCCGGTAGGTGACTCCGGGGCGCGCGTAGTAGCGGGCCGACGACTCGGGGGCCAGCGCGATGCCGTAGCCGTTGGCGATCGCGCTCAGCCAGTCGTCGGGCTGGTCGGTGACGGCGCCGACGCGAACCGGGTGGCCATCGCGCTCATCGGTGGCCAGCCAGTAGTCCCGCCACCGGCCCGTTTCCCGCGGGGCCGCGACGAACGGCTCGTCCCACAGGTCGCGGAAGGGGATGACGTCGCGGCCCGCGTACGGGTGCGTCGAGGCCAGCGCGATCCAGCGCGGCTCGGTGAACAGCACCTCCACCCGCAGGGCGTCCTGACCGGGGAAGGGCAGGCGCAGCAGGGCGACGTCGACCTCGCCGTCGGTGAGCCCGGCGGCCGGGTTGGACCACGCGGCCTGCCGCATGTCGGCCCGCCAGCCCGGCCGGAGTTCGGTGAACGCCGCGACGATGCGCGGGGTGGCCTCGTTGGCGGCGCTGGCGATGAAGCCGACCCGCAGCACGCGGGCCGCCCGCTCGGCCACCTGCCTGGTCTCCCGTACTGCCAGATCCCAGCCGGTCAGCAGGCCCGGCACCCGCTCCGCCAGGGCCTGGCCCGCCTCGGTGAGAGCCATCCCGGCCCGGGAACGCGTGAACAGCCGCAGGCCGAGCTGGGCCTCCAACTGCTGGATCTGCTTGGTGAGCGCCGGCTGCGACACGAACAGCCGATGCGCGGCCCGGGTGAGCCCGCCCTCCTCCGCGACGGCCATGAAATACCGCAGCAGCCGCGTGTCCACATCCATTCCGTCAGGTTATAGATGCAGGTATTGGACGCCAAGCCAGCGCTCGGTCAGCCTTGATCCGGAGGTTTTCACCGGATGTACGCCATCGTCACCGTTCTCACCATCGCCATCAATGTCTGGGCCGCTCTCGCGGATGTCGTCAGGGCGAAGTTCGTCCTGGCCAACTCCAGCGAACTGGGTATCGCGCCGTCCTGGATCCCGCTGCTGGCCGCCCTGAAGGCCGTCGGCGCCGCCGGACTGCTCGCCGGGCTCCTCGGCGTCCGCCCTCTGGGCGTCGCGGCCGCCGCTGGACTGGTCCTGTTCTTCGCTGGAGCCCTCGTGGTGCACACCCGCGCCCGCGTGTTCCACAACATCGCCGCCCCGGGGATCTTCTTCGCCCTGGCGGTAGCATCCCTCGTCCTCGCCGTGACGGGGTGAGGTCCGTCATACCGGGACGGGATCCGTGGTGTCGGGCCGAGGTTCGTGCTGGCGGGTTGGGGGCCGTGGTGTCGGGCCGAGGTTCGTGCTGGCGGGTTGGGATCTGCCGTGTCGGGTTGAGGCCGTGCTGACGGGATGAGATCGGTGGACCGGGATGATTGCCGAGCGGGGATTTGATCGGCAGAGTCGGAGTTGAGGACTTTCACCTGGCTTGTGAGAGAGGTCGAGCATGCCCCGACGGTCTCCTGCGGCGAGTTCCGCGCTCGGCCCGATCGCCATCGTGGCGGTCGAGCAGCACGTTCCCGCCGCCCAGCGGATCACCCGCGACCACCTGGCCGTCCGGTTGCTCCCGGCCTCCGTGCGCCTGTTCGCGCGGGCGGCAGCGGGACGGTGGGTACGCGACCGCCTCGTCGACGCCAGCGACCGGCGGGCGCCGGGCGTGTGGGGCGGCATCCTGTGCCGCAAGCGCTACGCCGACGACAAGGTCGCCGAGGCCCTGGCCGCGGGCGTCGGGCAGCTCGTCGTCCTGGGCGCCGGGTACGACACCCGCGCCTGCCGGACGGCCGGTGTCGCCGCGTTCGAGGTCGATCTGCCGGTCAACAGCGCCGCCAAACGGGGGCGGCTGGAGAGTCTGTACGGCCGGGTGCCCGAGCACGTACGGCTGGTTCCCGCCGACTTCCAGGTGGACGATCTGGGCACCGCCCTGACGGCGGCCGGGTTCCGGCTCGACCAGCCGGCCATGGTCGTCCTGGAGGGCGTGACCCCGTACCTCACCGAGGACGCCGTGCGCGGCATCTTCGCCTTCCTCGCCAAGATGGCCCCCGGCAGCCGACTGCTCTTCACCTACATTCGCCAGGACTTCCTGGACGGCACCAGCATGTACGGCCTCCAGCGGGTCCACCGGCAGTTTGTGACCGCCCGCCGGCTCTGGCACTTCGGTCTCCACCCCGGTGGCGTCGTCGGGTGGCTGGCGGAGTACGGCTGGGACGAGCTGGAGCAGGTCGGCACCGAGGACTACCGTGCCCGCTACCTCGACCCCATCGGCCGCTCGATGAAGGTGATGGAGATCGAACGCTTCGTCCACGCCGAAAAGCTGTAGATCGCGGGGCCAGGCCCCGAAGGGTCGGGCGCCCAGGAGTCGGGGCGGCGGAGTTGGGCGCCGAGGGGCCGGACGGCGAGAAGCCGGGCGCCGAGGGGCGTAGATCCGATCGAGGGCAGGGCGCAATCAGGCGCGGGCCAAGCCGGAGGAGCCGGAGGAGCGCCCGCCCGAGCCGCCTGAGCGGCCCGCACCGCCCGTACTGCCCGTACTGCCCGCACTGCCTGAGCGGCCCGAGCCGCCCGAACTGTCTGAGCGGCCCGTGCCGAAGGAGCGGCGGTAGGCGCCGGGGGTGGTGCGGAGGGCGTGTTGGAAGTGTCGGCGCAGGTTGACCGCCGACGAGAGCCCCACCCTGCGGGCGATCGTCTCGACCGGCAGCTCGGTCTCCTCCAGCAGCGCCCGCGCGGCCGCGATGCGCCGATCCAGCAGCCACCTACCGGGGCTGACCCCGACCTGGCCGGCGAACCTGCGGGCGAGCGTGCGAGTCGAGACCCCCAGCCGCGCGGCGAGGTCGTCGCCGGTCAGGGGTTCGTGCAGGCGCGCGGCGGCCCAGTCGAGCAGCGGGGCCAGCGACTCGGGCGGGCGATCAGCGGCCGGCGGGGCGGCGTACTGGAGTTGCCCGCCCTCCCGATGCGGCGGCATGACCATGTGCCGGGCGACCTGGGTGGCGTAGGCGGCGCCCTGGTCGGTGCGTACGAGGTGCAGGCACAGGTCGACGGCGGCCGCGGTGCCCGCGCTGGTGGCGACGTCGCCGAGATCGACGTACAACGTGTCGGGCTCGACAGAGACCTGCGGGAAGCGGCCGGCCAGCTCGGTGGCCAGCCGCCAGTGGGTGGTGGCCCGGCGGCCGTCGAGCAGCCCGGTCTCGGCCAGCAGGAACGCGCCCGAGCAGATCGCCACGAGGCGTGTCCCGCGCCGGTGAGCCCCCCGCAGCGCGTCGATCACGGCCGGCCCGGCGGGCTCGGCGCGTGACCGCCAGCCCGCGATCACGACCGTCTCGGCCCGCTCCAGCGCCTCCAGCCCCTGGCCCACCTGGATGTCGTAGCCCGCCAGCGTCGGGATCGTGCCCGGGACCGGCGCGCACACACCGAACGTGTACGGGGACGGCAGCCCCGGCCGGGACACGCCGAAGACCTCGGCGGCGCACGCCAGCTCGAACGTGGACTGAGGCGGCCCGACCAGAGCCACGACACGGTGCATGGCAGGAATATATCCAAGGATGACGATCGAGACGCTGTCCGCGATCACCGGCCGCCCCGCACGATGAGGCCATGACAGATGACATGCAGGTCCTGCGCATCGACGACATCGATGGCACCGAGGTCGCGCCCGGCATCGTCCGGCGCGGACTGCCGGTGACCGGGGCGGCCCGCGGCTGGGTGTATGACTTCGCGCCCGGCACCGAGTGGCCCGAAGTGGACGTACACGAGACGGAGGAGCGCTACTACGTCGTGTCGGGAGAGTTCGTCGACCGCGGCCACCGGCTCGGGCCCGGCAGCTACGTGGTCTTCGCCCCGGGCAGCAGCCACCAGCCCCGTACGGAGACCGGCGCCCGCATGATCGGCATCACCCTGACCGTGCGGGAACCCGCGTCAAAGTAGGAGCGTGGACGAGAACGTGTCGCCGGCGCAGCCGGCCGAGCGGGGCGGCGAGGTAGGGCCAGACCTACCCGGGGCTCGCCCTAGCCTCCATGCGGGCCGGGCCCGCGACGCGGTCCAATGGGGATCATGCAACGCATGACTGGATTGTTGGTCGGCGCGGTCTTCGGCGCGGTGTTCGTCGTCGTCAACGCGCAGAGCCCGCTCCCCGCCACGGTCGCGACCGTGCTGCGGGTGGTCGCCGTCCTGGGGGCCGCGACCGTACTCGGGCTGTGGTTCGTCACCGTACGGAAAGACAAGCCGGAGGAGGGGCCCCGCCGGAACATGTTCACCCGCGGCTACCTGATCGTGGTCGCCGTCGAGGCGATCCTGCTCTTCGGCGGGGTCCGCGTCCTGGCCGCCTTGGGGCAGCCCGAGCAGGCCAACGTGGCCTGGGTCGCGCTGGTGGTCGGCGTGCACTTCATCGCCCTCGCCCCGGTCTGGAAGGACTGGAGCATCGCCGTGCCCGGCGGGGTGCTGAGCCTGCTCGGCGCCGTCGGCCTGGTCATGGCGTCGACGGCGGCCCTCGCGTGGGTGCCGATCGTCAGTGGGGTGCTGTCGGGAGTGGTGCTCCTGGCCGGCTGTCTGACGTTCGGCTGGCTCTCGGTCGCGCGGCCGCCGTCAACCTCGAACGAGGATCAGGCGGCTTCGGCGGCGCGGAACGTCTTGAGCGCCTCCGGGCCGAAGTAGGCGCCGTAGCTGGTGGTGGTGTTGCGCAGGGCGTGGGCGGAGATCTGGTAGCCGGAGCCGGTGGTCTTGTTGAAGGAGTGGAACCACGGGCCGCCGCTGGAGCCGCCGCCCATGTCGCAGATCATCGCGTACTTCATGCCGTACGCCGGGGTGGCGGCGGCGCCGCTGCAGTACTGCAGGGTCTTGCCGGCGTTGCCGTTGCTCGGGTAGCCGAGCAGCAGGTTGGACGTGCCGGCCGAGGTGGCGTTGAACCGGATGCCCTGCCCGCCCACGGTCTTGACGACCGACTTGCCCTTGACCGGCCTGACGACCAGCATGCCGAAGTCGAGCGGCGGCACGTGCGCGCCGTCCTTGTAGTAGCCGGACCACATGAACATGGTCCGCGCCGGGAACTTCCCGTACGGCGCCGCGCCGTTCTTGTACGCCGGCACGAACACCAGGTTCTTGCTCCAGCGCCCCTCGCCGTCCATCATCGCGTGCGCCACGGTGACGACCACGTCGCCGTCCGCGCTGTTCACCACGTTCCCGGAGGCCACGAAGTCCTTGCCGTTGCCGCCGGTGCCGAACACCTTGCCCGCGGTCTTGGTGATCAGCCCGCCGGACTTCCAGGTCTGCTGCTTGGCGGCCTTGGTGGAGTACGGGGGATACAGGCGCTTGTTGGTGGCGAAGCTGCTGGGAGCCACGTCCACCTGCTCCTCGGCGGCCAGCGCCGACTTCGGAGCCGTCGTGATCGCCTTGCCGGCGGGCTCGGGGAGCGGCTCGGCGGCGCTCATGCGCTCCGGGGTCCAATAGTCGTCCCCGGCCGCGAACGTGGCCGGCACCTGGTGCTCAACCGGCTCGTCCGCGGCGGGTTCGGCGACCGCGGCATGGGCGCCGAGCCCGAGCAGCAAGGTCGTCAAGCCGGCGATGGCAAAGGTACGCATGGGGCCTCCGTGACAAAAGCGATGACGGAGACTTAACCACAATTGTCGCTAAAGGGGGCAATCGCCCGGCGCGCGGACGGGAGGTCCCCCTCCAGGACCTCCCGCCGCGGCCAGTGGCTCAGCCGGTGACTCAGCCGGTGGTTCGACAGGTCGCGCCCTGGCAGGAGCTCAGCTCCGCCATGCGCTTGCCCAGCTGGGCCGCCAGGTCGGCGTGCTGCCTGCGGCCGGTGGGTGTGGCCAGCAGGTTGTGCAGCTGGTAGGGATCCTTGACCAGGTCGTAGAGTTCGTACTCGCGTTTGGTCATGGAACGTTCCAGATCGTACCAGCGGATGTACACGTAGCGCTCGGTCCGCGGGGAACTCCATGAGGGCACGTCTATGAGGTAGATCTCCTTGTTGTCGCCCTCGGTGTACTCCTGGAAGATGCCGTCCCGGTCCGTCACGCCGTCGCTCGCGTACTGGCCGAAGAAGTCCTTGCGCCAGCCGCTGGGCACGCCGCCCCCGAACGTGGGCACCAGCGAGGCGCCGTCCACGTCGGCCGGGATAGGGACGCCGGCCAGGTCGAGGATGGTCGGCCCGTAGTCGATCGAGGTGGCCATCGCGCTGGTCCTGCCGCGCGCGACGCCGGGGCCGGAGATGACGAGCGGCACCCGCGTCGACTCCTCGTACGGCGCCATCTTAGTGCCCCTCCAAGGAGGACCTCGTTCTGGGGGAGGTGCTCGACCTGTTCCCCGAGTTCGCGCGGCTGGTGCGCGAACGGCCCGCGGGTGAGGAGCCGTACACGGCGGTGCGGAGCGCGCTGCTCGACCTCGCGAGCACCCGCGCCACAGGGGTGGCCCTGCTCTTCAGCGGGCTGCCAGGCCGGGTCTCTCGCAACCGGCCAGGTCGGCGATGTCGGTGCTGCTGGAGCTGGAGGACGGCCTGGCGGACGCGCTGCGCGACCGGCTCGCCGCGAACGATTCAGGGCTGCGCGCCTCCGTGCTCGCCCGCGCCTGCGTGGCCGCGCTGCGCGCCACCGTCCTGGCCTTTCACGAACTCCCGGAGGAGGAGCGGACGCTGGAGTCGGCCCGCGGCCTGGCCGACCGGGCGTTCGACGTCCTGCGCGCCGGCTGAGGCCGGTCTACCAGTGGCCGCCCTTGTGCAACTGGCCACGGACGGCGCCGTCGGGGAACTGGGCGGTGTGCAGGTTGGCGTACCAGTTCTTCGGGTTGTTCTTGATGCTCTTGAGCAGGCCGGCCTTGACGCGGACCGAACCGAAGCTCACGTTGCCGCGGATCTTGCCGTTGGACAGCAGGTCGATGACGACGGGACCGTTCTTGCCCGCCTTGCCCTTGTGGATGTGGAATGCGGTGGGCTTGCCGGTCTTCTTCCACTGCACCCAGTAGGAGAAGCGGTCACCGTGGATGCGGAACTTCGCGACCGCCAGGCCGTCGCGGTCGTTGACCTTCTTGCCCGGCTCCGGCACCTCGTTCCTGCCGAGGAGCCCGCTGGCGAAGTAGTACTTCTTCGCCGCCGTTTCGGTGGCGCCGGCCGGCGTCGCGGTAACGGCAAGGGCGCCGCCGGTGAGCACTGCCGTGGCCGCGGCTCCCGCCATCACGCGGCGCCACATGGAACGTGCGTTGCCGATCTGCTCGAACGTGTTCATCGGGACCTCCGCCTTGAGTGGTGCCTTACGGATCGTGTCGGACACCGCAGGACGCTATAGGCGGATGTGGGAGGTGTTCTGTTGACAAATCCACACAAGGTGGCATGCGTGATCAGCATCACACCTCCCGTGAAGCTAGCTCCAGATGCCCGGAACCGACGACGGCACGTCGTTCTTGACCTCGCTCTGGTCGATCACTTCGCCCCTGAGCGGCACGAGAACGGTGGCCTCACGACCCCAGTCGTCGAAACGCGTGTCCGACTCGATCCGTACGGACCTGCCGTTGAAGGGCAGGACCGCCTTGGCGGCCACCCGCTCGACCAGGCCGTCGGAGTTGAACCACAAGGTGTAGCCGATCTTGCCGTCGCGGCGGTCGTAACCGCCGAAATGAGCCCTGAAGGCCGGCGAGACCTTCGCGAGCGTGGACGCCCGCACGGACCCCTTGACCACTCCGTCGCCCCACGACGTGCGGTTGGCCAGCAGCGACTTGAGCGTCGCGGGCTCCAGGGTCTCGACCACCAGGTTGCTGCCCGGCAGGTCGGCCGACCCGTAGCGCACCCAGCTCGTGCCCTCGGGCAGGGCGTCGTCGACCACCGGGCCGGCGACGTAGGTGTTCGCACCGGAGGAGATCATCCGGATGGGCCCCTCGTGCAGGGCCTCGGTCTCCTCCGGGTCGGTCTTCATGGCGCTGCGCAGCAGAGCCTTGCTGTAGCGCACGCTCTGCTCCAGGTCCGACGCGACGGCGCCGCGCGGGCCGAACCCGATCGTGCCGGACAGCCCGGACGTGACGACCTGGTCGCTCGTGACCGTCATCTTCGCCGTGGACTGGATGTTGACGGCCTTGCCGCGCGCTAACTTCGCCTGGAGCGCCTTGACCGGGTCGGTCGAGGACGTGGCCTGCGCGGGTGCGGCGGCGAGCGCCACCACCCCCGCGACCACGGCGAGACCGACGATGGTTCGCTTCATTGGTTTCCTTGGGAACGGTCCGAAAAGACGCGATCAATCTGGTGCATCCCTGATCAACCGTCAAGCCGTACGTCCCGATCCATGGACCCGGCGCTGACCTGCGCGGGATCGTCATCACCCACGGCCATGCCGGCCACTGGGGCTGGCCGGCCGGAGGGCGCCGGCCTGGGCGGCGGCGAGCGTGACGCGTGCCGTCTGGTCGGCGACCGCCGCGTCGACGGGCTCGGCGGTCATCAGCAGGCGCAGGTAGATCGGGGCCACGAGGGTCCTGACCAGCTCGGCGGGGTCGGTGCCCGCGGGCAGTTCGCCCCGTTCGACGGCGCGGGTCACCACCGGCTCCGCCCGGACGAGCCGGTCGTGGAAGACGCGCCGCCGGGCCGTGGCGATCTCCGGGAGGTGGGCCGCGCCGGTGAACATGGCGGCCAGGACGGCCTGCCCGGTCGGGCTGGCGAACGACTGGACGAGCCCGTGGGCCAGGGCCCGGAGGTCGGTCTCGATCGCCCCGGTGTCCGGAATCGGGATGTCGGCCGCCAGGTGCTCGGCGAGGGCGTCGGTGAGCAGGCTCTCGCGATCGTTCCACCGCCGGTAAACCGTCGTCTTGTGCACGCCGGCCCGCTGGGCGACGTTCTCGACGGTCAGCGCGGCGTAACCCTTCTCCACGAGCTCGGCGAGCGTGGCCGCGTGGACGGCCGTACGCACCTTGGCGCCGCGGCCGACCGGCCGGGCAGCGGGACGATCCGACTGCATTGCAACTCCAAGTTGCGATAGAGGTGGGCAGTGTTGCATGATGAATCTATCGCAACTTGGAGTTGCGATAGATCGGATGAGGTGGACATCATGCACAGTGCGTGGGCTTTCGACGCCATTCCCGACCAGTCCGGGCGGGTGGCGGTGGTGACCGGCGCCAACAGCGGGATCGGCTACGTGACGGCCAGGGAGCTGGCCCGCCGCGGCGCCCACGTCGTCCTGGCCTGCCGCGATCCCGACCGCGCCCAGGCCGCGCTCACCCGCATGCGGGAGGAGGCGCCCGGCGCCCGCCTGGAGGTGCGCCAGGTCGACCTGGCCGACCTGGCCTCGGTCCGGCGGTTCGCCGCGGGCTGGGATCACGACCGGCTCGACCTGCTGGTCAACAACGCGGGCGTGGCGATGGTGCCGTACGCGCTGACCACCGACGGATTCGAGTCCCAGTTCGGCATCAACCACCTGGGCACCTTCGCCCTGACCGGCCTGCTCCTGCCCCACCTGCTGGCCGCCCCGGCCCCTCGCGTGGTGACCGTCAGCAGCGAGGGGCAGCGTTTCGCCCGCTTCGACCTGAACAACCTCGACGCCGAGCGCGGCTACCGGGCGCCGCTGGCGTACGTGCAGTCCAAGCGCGCCAACGTCTACTTCGCCATGGAGCTCCAGCGCCGGGCCGACGCCGCCGGGCTCGGCCTGCGCAGCATGGTGGTGGCGCCCGGTCTCACGCGTACCAACGTCCTGACGGGCGGCGCCAACCAGGCCAGAGGCGGTTTGTACCGGTCTTTCATCCGGTTCCTCCTGCGCGTGGCCTTCCGCCCTGCCCCGGAAGGCGCCAAAACCTCCCTGTACGCCGCCACCGTCGAGGACCTGCCGGGCGGCTCCTACATCGTCCCCGACGGCCCGCTGCAACTCCGGGGCGCGCCCACCCGGCGCACCGGCGAACGCGCGCTCAGCGACACCGACACCGCCCGCCGCCTGTGGGAGCTGTCCGAAGCGCGCACCGGCGTCAGCCCGGCTCCACCAGCCGCTCCGGCAGGCGCGCCCAGACGTCGGGCGGGCCGGTGATCGCGCGGGCCTCGGCCAGCCGCAGTCCGGCGGCGGCGCAGGCGCGGGCCACCGCGTTGTCCCGGTAGAGGAAGGCGGACAGGATCTCCTGGGGCGTGTCCGCCGCGCCGGGGGTCAGGTCCCAGCCGGCGATCTCGCCGTCGCGGACGCTGCTGCCCTCGTTGCCGCTCCTGGGGTTGACGTACAGGCCGTAACAGGTGGTCCCCTCGGCGAGCGGCTTGAGGACGCCGGCGGTCTGCGGCATGGGGCCCCACGGCTGGGCGACGACACAACCGCCGGGCACGTCGGTGAGGCCGACGAGGTTGAGGTTCTTCTCGTCGAAGGGGTCGATCTCGTCGAGGAACTCCTCCGGATCGACGTCCTCCGCCGTGATCTCCAGCCGCCGCGCCGCCTCCGCCGCGTCGATCCCGGCCACGCACGCCATCCCCATGCCGTCGAAGTAGCGCGCGCCCAGCGCCGTCGTCAGCCGCCTGGCCTCGGCCACCACCTCGGCCTCGTCGTCCGTCAGCCCGTCCACCTCGGCGGGCCGGTCGAACAGCCCGGGTTCGGGCCCGGCCAGGCTGAGGCGCCCGGGGGACCAGCCGCCCATCATCGGCCGCCACGGGTCGGCCCCGGCCTCGACCAGGGCGCGGGCGACGTCGTGGTGGCCCTCGTACACGGCGACCCAGAGCGCGGTGCGGCCCTCGGCCTCGGCGTCCACGTCCTTCACGCTCGCGGCCAGTTCCACGATCTCGTCGAGCGAGCCGCGCCCGGCCGCGTCGTGGAGCGGCATCTCGTCGTCGTGCATGCCTGCGCCTCCCTTGAAAGACCACATGAAGCACACATCATGCCCCGACAGCCGCCACCCGTGCGATCCGCAAGGGCCACGTCCGGCCGCTATTTACAGCTCTTCTTCTCCGGTACGCAGTGCTTGATCTCCGGATAGCGGGCCGACGGCTCGTTCAGCAGCGGCTGCGGCCGCTCGCGCAGGTGGAGGTCGAAGAAGGCGCGGACGTACCGGCGGGTGAGCTCCAAGGAGCGGGCCCCGGGGATCTTCGCGGCGCCGAGGCCGAGCTGGTCGGCCAGCAGTCCGATGTCGGTGAACGACTCGTGCTCCGCGCCGGTCAGCAGCAGCCAGCGCTTCCACCCGGTCATGAGCTTCCAGTCGCGCTCCCAGGTGGCGGCCGGCGCCTGGCCGGCTCCCGGGGTGTACGTGGACGGCTTGCCCAGGAACATGAACGGCCGCGACACCTTCTTCCCTTCGAGGATCCCGACCGGCGTGGTGCCGTCGATGTCGATTCCGGCCCGCAGCCGGGAGTCCGTGAGCAGGGCGGCGATCACGGCCGCGCCGCCCGCCGAGTGGCCCGCCATCGCCATCCGCGACCGGTCGATCAGCGCCGAGCCCTTCCACTTCGGGCGCGCCCCGGTCAGTTCGTCGAGGACGAACGAGACGTCGGCCGCCCGCACGTTGGACACCTTCGTGAAGAGGCTCTGGTCGTGGTCGCCATTACAGGGCACGCAGGTGGTGACGCGTCCGTCGGGGAAGGCGGTGGCGACGCTCTCGTACGTGTGGTCGATCGCGGCCACGACATAGCCCTGGCTCGCCAGCTCCTCGGACAGGGCGGTCAGCGTGCTGCGGGGTTTCTTGAAACCGGGGGAGAGCACCACCAGGGGCAGGCTCTTCTTGCGCCCGGCCGGTTTCACGTCGGTGAAGGCGTTGGTGCGCGTCTTGCTGAACACGTCGGCCGGCAGACTGGTGATCTCCGACTCCTTGAGAAGGAGCTCCGACTCCTTCGGCGTCATGTACGGGGATCGCTGACGGCCTTTCGCCGTGGCCGGATACCACACGGAGACCATCAGCTCCCTGGCCTTCACGCTGGGCACCCAGGGGTCGGGGCGGGAGGTGTCCTTCAGATACAGGGACGCGATGCCGACGGGGAGGGAACCGGTCGGCGCGGGCAGCCGGGTCGAAGTGTCGGCGTTCGCGGGCGAAACGCTCCCCGCGAACGCGATCAGCCCGGCGACGACCACGAGGCCGCCACGTCGGGGCCTGGCGGCTCGTTCTGTCATACGACGCATGAGTATCCGTTTCTTCCGGTCGGACGGCCGCCTCGACGGGAGGCCCGATGGCGGGAACGAGGCTAGGTCCGGCCGGTCGCGGCGCGCGTCGGCCGTCGCGCCGACATCGTGTCCTTCCCGGGGACGACCGATCGCGGTGTCATCCTTGCGATGTACTCCCGGCGGGCAACGCCCTGGTCATTCAGCACGATGCGCGACGAATCGGGCGGACGGGACAATGTGCTGGTGGCAGTGGACGAATGGTGGCGGCACGCGATCGACCTGTTGCGGCCGGAAGCGCGTACCGCCCGGCCGTCCCGCCGCGCGCTCGCCGTCGACGCGCTGCTCGCGATCGTCCTGAGCGTCGTCGCGCTCTTCGCGGCGGCGAGCCTGGACGAGCCCGCGCGCCAGCCGCACCCGGTGTCCGAGTTCTTGCGGCTCCCGGGCGTGCCGTCGCTCCCGCCCCTGCCCGACCTGCCGTCGCTCCCGGACGCGCCCGCCGTGCCCGTCCCGGCCGCTTCGGACACCGGCGGCGTGCCGCTGCTCCTGGTGGCGCTCACCACGTTGCCGCTGGCGCTGCGGCGCCGGTACCCCCTCGGCGCCTTCTGGGCGGTGCTGACCGCGACGCTGGCCATGGAGGTGGGCGAGACGTGGATCACCGTGCTGTCGGTCGCGATCGCCGCCTACGGCGCCGTCACGCACAGCCGCAACCGGGTGCCCGCCGTGGCCTCCCTCCTGCTCGCGGCCCTGCTCGCGGGCGCGGTCGAGCAGGACATCGTCCCCAGCCTGCCGAGCTGGCTGGGCCCGTACGTGGTCCTGCTGAGCGCCGGGGCCCTGGCGAGCTTCGTACGGTTCTGGCAGCACAGCAGCGACCGCATCGCCGAGCTGCGGCGGACCCAGGAGGAGGCGATGCGCGAGGCGGTCCAGGCCGAGCGGTCCCGGATCGCGGGCGAACTCCACGACGTGGTGACCCACAATGTCAGCGTGATGGTGATCCAGGCCGGCGCCGCCCGCAAGGTGATGGACGCGCACCCGGAGCAGTCCAAGGAGGCCCTGGTCGCGATCGAGGCCAGCGGCCGGGCCGCGATGGCCGAGCTGCGCAACGTCATGGGGCTGCTCGCCGGGCACGACGACGGCCGCCGCGACGGTCTGGAGCCCCAGCCCGGGCTCGACCGGCTGGGCGACCTCGTCGAACGCGTACGCGCCGCCGGGGTGTCCGTGGACGTCGAGGTCTCGCCGCTGCCCGGCCCTCTCCCGCCCGGGGTCGACCTGGCGGCCTACCGCGTGGTGCAGGAGGCCCTGACCAACACGATCAAGCACGCGGCGGGCGCGACGGCGACCGTGACGATCGGCCACGACGGCGACCGGCTGGAGATCGAGGTGACCGACACGGGTGGCGCCCGGACGGACCAGGCGCGCACCGGCAACGGCCGGGGGCTGATCGGGCTGCGCGAGCGGCTGGCCCTCTACGACGGAACCCTGGACGCCGCTCCGGTCGCCGGCGGCGGCTACCGGCTCAGCGCGAGCATCCCCTGGAGGACGGTATGAGCCCGCGCGCCGCGATCTGGAGGGCCGTATGAGCCTGCGCGCCGTCATCGCCGACGACCAGGCGCTGGTCCGCACCGGTTTCCGCATGATCCTCACCGCCGACGGCATCGACGTGGTGGCCGAGGCGGCCGACGGGGCCGAGGCGGTCGCCGCGGTCCGGCGTACCAGGCCGGACGTCGTGCTCATGGACATCCGCATGCCCCAGATGGACGGCATCGAGGCCACCCGCCGAATCGTGGCCCGCGAGGCGAACGAGACCCGCGTCCTCATCCTGACCACCTACGACCTCGACCGCTACGTCTACGCCGCGCTCACGGCGGGCGCCAGCGGCTTCCTGCTCAAGGACGTCACCCCCGAACAACTGGTGGCCGCGGTACGCCTGGTCCGCTCCGGCGACGCCCTGCTCGCGCCCACGATCACCCGCCGCCTGGTCGAACGGTTCGCCCACCGCGACGAGGCCAGGGCCACCCTCCACCGCGACCTGTCCGAGCTGACGCCGCGCGAGCTGGAGGTGCTGCGGCTGCTCGCCACCGGCCTGAGCAACGCCGAACTCGCCGACCGGCTGAGCCTCAGCGCGACGACGGTGAAGACCCACGTCGCCCGCATCCTGTCCAAGCTCGGCCTCCGCGACCGCGTGCAGGCCGTCGTCCTCGCGTACGAGACCGGACTGATCGCCCCGGGCGAACGGCGAGCGTAGAGTGGACGGTGAGCGCTCAGGGCGCCACCAGTCCGCGGAAAGGGCCAAGCCCACCTGATCTTCATCGTGCGATCCAGGCCCGACCTCTTTTCCAGCCTGACCATGCGGACGCCAGGCCACACGGAAAGGAGGCCCTCGTGCCCATCCATCGCCTGCCCGACAACCCCAGCCTCGAACGACTCCGCAAGCAGGCCAAGACCCTGCTGCAGTACGCGAAGGCGGGAGTACCCGAGGCCCGCGCGCTCGTCGCCGAGTTCCACCCCCGGTCACCGGAGACGCCCAAGCTCGCCGACGCCCAGCTCGTCACCGCCCGCATGTACGGCTTCGCCACCTGGCGGGAGCTGAAAGACCACCTGGGCACCGTCGAGCGCTACACCCGCTCCCCGCACCGCGTCGCGCCGAGCGAGGAGCCGGCGGAGGAGTTCCTGCGGCTCGCCTGCCTCACCTACGGCTCCGACCACCCGGGCCGCACCGGCGAGGCCGACCTGCTCCTGGCCCGCCACCCGCACCTGGCCACCGCGAACGTCTTCACGATGGCGGCCACCGGCTCGGCCGACGCCCTGGCCGCCGCGCTGGCCGAGGATCCGGGCCGCGCCGGAGCGCAGGGTGGGCCCTACGGCTGGGAGCCGCTGCTGTACCTGACGTACGCGCGCCTCCAGACCCCGGGCGGCTATGTGGCGGCGGCCCGGCTGCTCCTCGACCACGGCGCCGACCCGGGCGCCGGTTTCCTGTGGGACGGCCTGGTCTCGCCGTTCACCGCGCTCACCGGCGCGTTCGGCGGCGGGGAGGGCGACCAGCCGCCCCACCCGGAGGGCCCGGCGCTGGCCAGGCTGCTGCTGGAGGCCGGGGCCGACCCCAACGACGACCAGACCCTCTACAACCGGGGGCTCGGCGGCTCCTTCTCCGACGACACCGCGCATCTCGAACTGCTGCTGGAGTTCGGCCTGGGCCGTGGCGACGGCGGGTCGTGGCGCGCCCGGCTGGGCCCGGCCCTACAGCCCCCGCGGCAGTTGCTGCGCGAGGAACTCGCCACCGCCGCGCTGCGCGGCGGCCCGAAGCGCACGCGGCTCCTGCTCGCGCACGGCGCGGAGGTGAACGGCCTCGGTGACCATCCGGCGTACGGCGGCCGCACCCCCTACGAGCTGGCCCTGCTGCACGGGCACACCGAGGTCGCGGAGCTGCTCGCCGCCGCGGGCGCCACGGCGGCCCTGGACGAGATGGAGGCGTTCGTGGCCGCCTGCATGCGCGGCGACGCCGCCGCGGTGGCCGCGTTCGGCCGGGAACGCGCGGCCCAGGCGCTCGCCGACGCCCCCGAGCTGATCAACAGAGCAGCCGAACAACGCAAGCCCGCCGCCGTACGCCTCCTCGCCGCCCTCGGCTTCGACGTCGACCACCTGCATCACTCGACCCCGCTGCACGCGGCGGCCTGGAACGACGACGTCGAGACCGCCAGGACCCTGATCGAGCTCGGCGCCGACCCCGCCATCAAGGACACCCGGCACGGCGCGACCCCGCTCGGCTGGGCCGAGTACGGCGGCAAACGGCACACCGCCGCCTACCTGCGAAGTTCGGGGCGACAGCCCGGTAACGAGGAGATATAGGTTGTTCCGCGTGGAATAGCCACTAAAGGCTGAATGGCCATCCGAAATCACGACATAGTCGTCCTGTTTGGGTTGCGAGCGACTTGATCAGCCCTTAGTGTTCCTGAGACATGTTCGCGAGCGCGGAAAACGCGAAGCGTTAAGGGCCGGCCCAGGTTCACCTCCGCCGGCCCGCTTCTCCTGGCTCCGCGCCGGTCGGCTTGTTCCTCGACCGTGGAGGGTTTCGGTGTAGTCCCGGGAGATGTCGGCGCAGGTGGACGGCCCGTGTGGCGTCCCTGGCCGAGGGCTCGGACAGACCGGTCCAGCAGGAATGACGCCATTATATCGTTCCACCGAGACATTTACTCTGCGTAAACACGCATGAAATATGTCCCGATCTAGGAGGTTTTGCAGTCCCCATGGCTTCGTACTATGAGAAAATCGGCGGGGCCCCCACCGTCCGCGAAGCGGTCGACCGGTTCTACGTGGTCGTGCTGGACGACGTCGATCTCAAGCCCTATTTCGACGGCGTCGACATGGCGAGGCTCAAGCGGCACATGGTCATGCTGCTCTGCTCCGTGCTCGGCGGTCCGGAAGTGTACGAAGGCCACGACCTGGCCGACGCGCACAGGGGTATGGGCGTCACGGGGGAGGACTACCAGAGGGTCGGCGGCCATCTCATCGGAGTGCTCCGGGAGTTAGGCGCCGGCGAGGACGTCGTCGAGCACGTCGTCGCGACCCTGGGCGCGGTGCGCGGGGCCATCGTGGAGCAGCCCGCAGAGGCAGCCGGTTAAGTGGACACGCAAGCTCTGAAGGACAGCTGGCACCTGGTCGCACAGTCGGGCGACCAGGTGCCGCTGTTCTTCTACTCCGCCTTATTCCTGATGTACCCGGAGACGCGCACCCTGTTCCCGGTGTCCATGGCCACCCAGCGAGACCGCCTGGTCAACGCGCTGGGGCACGTCGTCAGCAATGTCGACCGGGTGGACGACCTGGTGCCCTTCCTCCAGCAACTCGGCCGCGACCACCGCAAGTTCTCCGTGGTCGCGCAGCACTACCCCGCCGTCGGGGAGGCGCTGCTCGCCACCCTGGGGCATTTTCTCGGCGATCGCTGGACGCCGGCCCTGGCGCATGACTGGTCGCAGGCGTACGGACTGGTCGCCAAGGTGATGACCGAGGCGGCCGACGAGTCGTCGGCCACGTCGCCACCCTGGTGGGAGGGCGAGATCATCCTCCACGAGGTGCGCGCCCCCGGCATCGCCGTGATCCGGGCCCGCCTCAACTACGCCTACCCCTTCCGCGCCGGGCAGTCCGCGTCGGTCTCGATCGCGCTGCGGCCGAAACTGTGGCGCTTCTTCTCCTTCGCCAACGCGCCGCGCCGTGACAACACCATCGACCTGCACGTACGCGTCGTCGACGGCGGCACGGTCAGCACGGCCCTGGTGCACGGCGCGCAGCGCGGCGACATCCTGAAGGTGGGCGCCCCGGTGGGCGACCGGCTGACCCTCGACACGAGCCGCCCCAGGGAGCTCGTCCTGGTCGCCGGCGGCACCGGCCTGGCGCCGCTCAAGGCGCTGGTGGAGCAGGTGGCCTACGAGGGGCCGCGCAGCAACGTCCGGCTCTTCGTGGGCGCCAGGACCTCCAGGGAGCTGTACGACCTGGAGGCGCTGTCCAAGCTGGACGCCGAGAACCCGTGGCTGAGCGTGGTGCCCGTCGTGTCCAATGACGCCTTCTACAGCGGTGAGCACGGATACGCGGTGGACGTCGCGCTGAAGGGCTGGCGCGGTCAGGATGTATTCGTATGCGGCTCAGAAGAGATGGTCCAGAGCTCGGTCGCCCGGCTCCTGGACGCCGGCGTGCCGCCCGAGCTAATCCGCTTCGACGAGTTCACCAGTGCTGGAGGTAGGGCGCAATGACGGGAGAGACGCCATGGGCACAACGCCCATCGAACGACCGCCAGCGACTTACGCCTGATCGCGTACGGAACAAGGACTTCTCACGCACCAAGCTCGGTCACCGCGGCTACAGCGAGGACGAGGTACGCAACTTCCTGTACCGCATGGCCGACGACATGGCGGCCGGCGACACGGAGAAGGCCGATCTGCGCGCCGAGATCGACCGGCTGAAGAACTGGTACAAGGACCACGGCACCGACGTCGCCAACCCCGCCGCGCGCGGCACCAGGCTCAACGTCGACGCGGTCAACCTCCTGTCCCGCGCCCAGCAGACGGCGGACGCCCAGATCGCCGAGGCGGAAGACTACGCCCGCCGCCTGGTGGCCCAGGCGCGCGGCCAGTACGAGCAGGTCCTGCAGGAGGCGCAGCAGCGCGCGGAAGACGCCGCCAGCCAGGCGGTGCACGTCTACCGTTCGAGCGGCGGTGCCCAGTCGGCCGAGGCCGAGGAGCTGGAGCGCCGGATCGCCTACCTGCGCACCTTCGCGGAGGTCACCCAGGTCCAGTTGCGCGCGGTCCTCGAAGGGCTGGCCAACGAGGTCAACAAGCTGGGCACCCTTCCGGAGACGGGCCGGCAGGCCGCCTACTCCTCCTTCAGCCAGGACTGACCGGATGACGCGGCGCGGGCAGGTGCTGGTGGTGCTGGGGCTCCTGCCGGCGGCCGCCTTCGTGGCCGGTCACTACCTGGCCATGCGGGACGCCGTCGGCCAGGTGCTGACCGGCCCGGGCGCGTACGAGGTCAGGCAGGACGGCGGCCTGGCCGAGGACATGGCGGGCGTGCGGGCGGAGGGCGGGCCGCGAGGTCTCCTCGCCGGCTTCGCGGCGCTCGCCGTGACGTGCCTCGGCCTGCTGTCGGCCGGGCTGCGGGGGCGGGCCAGGACCATCGCGGCGCTGCTGGCGGGCGCCGCGTGGCTGCTCTATCCGGTCGTCGCGGTCCGCACGCTCGGCCAGCTCGGACGGCTCATGCTCGGAGACGGCGGCAACACCGGCTTCCCCCACGACTACGCCGGGTGGCTGCCCTGGCTGCTGCTCGTGCTGGTGGCGGCCGCCGTGCTCCAGGCGACCGGCCTGCTCTCCGGAGTCCGCCGGTACGAGCAGGTGGTGTAGCGACCCGGCGACGGTGCGCGGGTGGTGCCCCCGGGACCACCCGCGCCCGCGGATCCCGGCCCGCGGGCCGTCGCCTCGGACGCCCGCTTCAGCCCGGCTGAAGCCTCTGGTCAGCTCCCGGCCGGCGGGTACGCCTCGGGGTTCGTCTTGGGGTCGGGCAGCTTGTCCCACGACGGGTCCTTGACGACCTTGCAGGGCTGGACCGGGCCGGTGATGACGAAGCCCGCGAACTCCCACAGGACTCGGGGCTTGTCCGGGCCCGAGCTCTGGTCGCTGTTCTCGACGAACTCCATGACGGCCGTCTGCCCCGTCTTGATGTACTGCGGGCTGATCCGTACCTCGCCACGGCCCAGCTTGAACGCCTTGGCGTTCTGCGACTGCTCCATCGCCTCCTCGATCTTCTTCTGGACGGCGGGATCCTTGCTCTGCAGCTCCTCCTTGGGGAAGGACGGGCTGCCCTCGCTCTTCCCGCGCCCGGTGGCGCACCGGGTGCCGGGCTTGACGTACGAGACGTCGGCGGTCAGACCGGCCGCCGCCAGGTCCTTCTCCACCTTGTCGGGGTCCCTGAACTCGTTGATCTTCAAGGTGATCGTGCCGTCGTCGTGCTTGGTGACCGCGTAGGCCGGGCTCTCCGACCCGATCAGGAACGGCACCGCGATGGCCGCGGAGGCCGCGATCCCCGCCACCGCCGCCCCCGTGATCAGGCGCCGCCGTACGAGCCGGCGCCGAGCCTGGTTCCTGGCCACGATCTCGGCCTTGAGTTCCATCAGTACGTGCTCCTTGAAATTCATCGTGTTCCTTCCATGACGAAGGGAGCCATCTCCGGCACGTCCCTGAGCGTGCGGCGGGCGCGGTGCAGCCTGGCCCTGGCGGCCCCCTGCCGGATGCCCAGAGCGGTGGCCGCCTCGCCGATCGAGAGCTGGTCGATGACGACCAGTTCGAGCATCGCGCGATCACCGTCCGGGAGTCCGGCCATGGCCTGGAAGGCCCGCCGGGCCAGGCTCTCCGCGTCGATCCGGGCTTCGAGCTCGGCGACGTCGTCGGAGTCGAGCGGCCTGTGCCCGCCCACCCGGTCGGCCAGCCTCGTCTCCTTGAACACCCGCCGCCGCTCGGCCGAGAGGGTGTTGCGCGCCACGCCGTACAACCACGCGATCTCGCTGCCTCGTCCGGGCCGGTAGGTGTGGGCGGAGTCGAGCACCGCCACGAACACCTCCGCGACCAGGTCGGCGACCGTGTTCGGGTCGGCGACCCGGCGGGCGAGGAACGAGGTGATCGCGTCGACATGGCGCCGGTAGAAGGCCTCGAAGGCGTCCGGGTCCGTGGCGATGTCCGCCTGTCTGAGACGCACCGGCCATGCTCCCTTCGTCGATTACACCCCTTCTTGGTCAGTCGCTGAGAAAGTGTTATGAGATGGGACCAACGTTCTCACTGGGACATACGAGGATGCTTGGTCGTTTTCGCCTGTGCGGGGTGTGGCGATGGTGCCGCTGGCCGCCGACATGTGGACGTACCTGGCCTGCAACGACGACCGCCGGCTCGCGTTCCCGCCGCACCACGGCTGCCCGCCGGCGTCCGCCGCGACGAGCGACAGATGGGGAGCCACCGTTGTCTGGCGGTGTGGGCCACGGTGGCGGCGAGGGACGCCCGCTGGGCGCTGGCGAGCGCGATCTACGTGTGGACCGGCCTCGCCCTCTTCCAGTTCGGTGGCGGGGACGTGACCTGGCACAGCACGCGCGACTTTCTCTATTGGGGCGGATCATCGCTGCTCGTGCTCATCTCCTTCGCGCTGGCCCGTCGTAGCGGCCGGGTGATCTGAACGCGGGGCTAACATTGGGCGAGTGACCGCTTGCACACCGTCATCATCGGCGCTCCGCGCCCTCATGGTGGACCGGCTGCGGGAGACCGGCTCGATCCGGTCTCCCGAGGTCGCCGAGGCGTTCGCGAAGGTGCCTCGCGAGAAGTTCGTGCCGGAAGCCGAGCTCGCCGCCGCCTACTCCTACCGGGACCACATCGTCACCAAGCGCAGCCCCGACGGCTGGGCCATGAGTTCCGTCAGCGCCCCATGGCTGCAGGCCCAGATGCTGGAAGCCGCGCGGATCGGCCCCGGCGCGCGGGTGTGGGAGATCGGGTCCGGTGGCTACAACGCCGCGCTGATCGCCGAGCTCGTCGGGCCCGAGGGCTCGGTGATCTCCATGGACATCGACCCGTTCGTCACCGAGCGCGCCGCCCGCTTCCTCGCCGAGACCGGCTATCCGCACGTGAAGGTCGTCCTCGGCGACGCCGAACACGCCGCCGAGGAGTTCGCGCCCTTCGACGCCATCCTGGTCACCGTCGGCGTCTGGGACTGCCCATGGGGGCACCTGCTCGCCCCCGAGGGCCGGATGGTCGTACCGCTGCGGTTCGCCGGGATCACCCGGGCGATCACCTTCTCCGCCGACGGTGACCGGCTCGTCGGGCTGGATCCGACCGTGTGCGGGTTCGTACCGGTTCAGGGCGCGGGAGCCCACCGGACGCGGCTCGCGTCGCTGGCCGGTGGCGCCGTGACGCTGACGATCGACGGCGGTCCTGATCTCGACACCGCCGCGCTCGACCGGGCGCTGGCCAGTCCCAGGACCGTGCGCTGGACGAGCGTGGAGATCGGCGACGACGTTCCGTTCGACACGATGCACCTGTGGCTCGCGACCGTGGACGACACCTTCGGCATCATCTGGCGCGACCCGGACGCTGGCGACGACCTCGCCGAGCCCGCCCTGCGCTGGTTCACCCCGGCGCTCATCACGCCCGGTAGCTTCGCCTACCTCACCATGCGCGACATCGGCTTGCGGTGCCACGAGTTCGGCGTCCGCGCGCACGGGCCGGGTGGTGAGAAGCTCGCTCAGCGGCTCCTCACCCACGTTCAGACCTGGGATCGCGACTGGCGTGACCACCCCGGGCCGGCTTTCGCCCTCTATCCCAAGCACGCCGCCGTGCCCGTCCCGGTGACCGGCCGCGTCTTCCAGAAGCGCCACACGCAGCTGGTCCTCGAGTGGTAGCCGTCAGGAGAGCGTCAGGGTGAGGGTGGCGGTGTAGGCGCCCGGTCTGGTGCCGGCCGGGACGTTCAGGGTGAGGTCCGCCGCGCACGCGGAGACGCCGGTCCCGGTGCCGGTGGCGGCCGAGCATAGCGTGGTGGCCTGGCCCAGCGCGGCGCCGGGGCCCGGTGCGGCGGCGCCGTCCGTGCTCGGACGCCAGCCCAGGGCCGAGGCCGCGATGGCGCCACCCGCCGCCGAGGTGAAGTCCGTAACCTGCCCGACCAGGCTCCATCCCGCCACGGTCCCGCGCTGGTCGGTGACCGTGGCGGTGTTGAGCGATCCGGTGGCGGACTGGCCGGCGTTCGCGGCCGTGAGGGTGGCCGCGGTGCCGGCCACGCTCAAGGTCAGGTGGCCCGCGACCACCTGCGCGCTGACGGTCTGTGAGGCGGCGGCGCCGCCTTCGAGGGCCAGGAGGGCGGCCGCGGTGGCGATGCGCCCCGCCGGGTTGGTGAAGATCGCGCGGTACTGGGTCCTGTCCTGCTCGGCGCGTACGGTCAGCGTGGTGGTGTTCGCGCCCGGTACGTCGGCCCACTCGCCGCCGGAGGGCCTGGCCTGCCACGTGACCGCCGGCTCCGGTGCGCCGGTGGCCGACGCGGTGAAGGTGACCTGCTCACCCCGGGCGGCCGTGACGCTGCGCGGGTTCTGGCCGATCGTGGGCGACTGGTTGCGGGTCAGTACGGCGAGGCGGTCCTGGGTGTTGTCCGGTACGTACACCTTGTCGTCGGGCCCGATGGCGATGCCGTACCGCGCGACACCGCCCGGTATGCCCTCCTCCACGAGCTTGCCGTCCCGGTAGACCAGCACGTCCGAGCCGAGGGCGCGGGACGCGTACAGGTCGCCGGTCCGCGGGTTGACCGCGAGGGAGGTCTGGTAGAGCACCGTACGGAAGGTCTCGACCCCCGACGGGGTGATCTTGGTGACGTTGCCGAAGAGGCTGCCCGCGTAGAGGGTGCCGTCGGGCGCGAAGGCCAGGAGCTGGTGGGCGTCCTCGACGACCGTGGCGCCCGCCAGCGTCGCCGGGTCGTGGCGGACGACGCCGGGCTTGGTCCCCGCCCCCGTGTACGGGGTGCCGTCCGGCGCGACGGCCACCGACGACGCGTACGGCCGGCTCACCGTGGCGGCGACCTTCCAGGCGTCACCGTCACGCGTGAGCAGGGAGAGCCTGGCGTCGCCGAGGTTGGCGCCCGCCTCGAAGTGGATCACGTAGATCCGGTCGCGTTCGAGGTCGAGCGCGAGAGCCTGGGCGTAGGTGGCGTTCAGGGCGAGGAGTTCGACGCCGTCGCGCCACAGGGTGACGGTGCTCTGGTCGCCCTCCTGGCCGTACGTGCGGCCGGTGAGCACGTAGACGTCGCCGGTGGCCGAATCGACGCGTACGTGCTGGGCGCCCGGAATGTCGGTGCTCGTGCCCCCGGGGACGGCGGTGACCTTGCCGGCGCCGGCCGCGTACACGCGGTTCCGCCGCTGGTCGACGTCCACACTCGTGATCCCGGCGAGCCCGGGGGAGAGCGCCTCGGAGGTGTGCTTGACCGTGCCGGGCGGCGTCCACTCCTCCCCGGGCTCGCCGGGATCGCCCCCGCCTTCGGGGACGGGGGCCTGCGAGCCCGGCGCCGGAGTGCCGCCGGGGCCGTCGTAGGTGACGGTGACCGGGTCGAGCGCCTCGCCCTCGCCGTAGAAGTCGGCGAAGGCGGGCACCCCGGCCGCGGTCAGCGCGGCGGGCAGGTCCGTCCAGGTGCTGCCGTCGGGGGTGTTGAGCGTCAGGGTGGCGAGGTCCACGACCGGGTACGACACCGGCTTCGTCCCGTCCAGCGGCAGACTGGTGACGTCGGCGTACAGTGTGCTGCCCGTCGCCCCGATCGCCACCTGCGGATTGGCGATCAGGAGGTCGAGCGCGCCCGAGTGGCCGGTGAAGCGGACCTGGCCGGTGTAGGAGAGCAGGACGGTCCGCTGCTCGGTGTCGTAGGTGCCCTTGGCCAGCGGGAAACGGAAGGTGCCGTCGCCGTTGTCGGCCGCCCCGCCGCCGGTGGTGATGGTGCCGTGGGCGATGGAGCCGGTGATGTAGGTGCGGAAGCTCTCCTTCACGCCCCAGTCGAGGGTGCCGACGGTGATGGCGACGGTGTCGGCGCGCGCCGACGGAGCGGCGGTCAGTAAGGCCGCCGCGGCCAGGATCGAGGCGATCGCGCCCCGGAGTACACGCATGGTTCAGCTTTCTCGTGTCGGCCCTACGACGCTGTCGTCGAAGGGAAGCAGGGTCTCCGCCCAGGGGAAGATCACGTGCCAGAGCAGGGCGGCGACGGCCGTCAGCAGGACGGCGCAGCACAGCAGCCGGGTGACCGGTCCGCCGGGCAGGCGGCGCCAGAGCCAGGCGTACATCAGGTCTCTTCGAGTGCGGCGTGGATGACCAGCCGCTGGTAGTTGGCCATTTTGGGGTGGCAGGTGGTGAGCGTGAGCAGCCGCTCGCCGGGCCGCGCGTCCAGCACCTCGACCGCCTCGGGCGTCACCACGAGCCGCTCGGTGACGCGGTAGACGTAGGCGGCGCTGCGCGTCTCGACCATGATCGAGTCGCCGTCGCGCAGCAGGTCGAGATCCCAGAAGAAGGCCGGGATGCGGTGCGCGGCGACGGCGAAGTTGCCCTTCTGGCCGGGGTGCGCGGTCTCCGGGTAGTGGCCGGGGCCGCGCTTGAGCGCCTTCTGTGAGACGCCCTCCACGACCACCCAGCTCTTCTTCAGCCGGGGGATGCGCATCCGGCTGACGGGCTCGGGCTCGGGCTCGGGCTCGCCGGCGGAAACGGCGACGGGCTGGACGGGTTCGGTCCAGACCGTCGCCAAGTGGGCCTGCTGCTGTTCGATCTCGCCGTCCGTACCGTAGAGGCCATAAGCGGCGAAAAAGGTCAGCACGACGCCGCAGGTCAGCACCAGCTCGCCGAAGATCCCCGCCGCGCGGGCCAGCAGCAGTCTCATCGCCTGGCCACCACGAGCGGGACCCCCGTCCTGGGATGCGGCAGCACCTCGATGGCGTGCTGGTAGACGCGGGAGAGCAACTCCTCCGTGAACACCTCGCCCGGCGGCCCGCACGCCGCCACGACACCCTCCGACAGCACCGCTACACGGTCGGCGTAGGCGGCGGCGAGCGCCAGATCGTGCAGGACGACCACCAGGGCGTCGCCCGCCGCCGCCCGTTCGCGGGCGATGCCCAGCACGGCCTCCTGGTGGCGGATGTCCAGCGCGGCCGTCGGCTCGTCGAGCAGCACCATCGGCGCGCGCTGGGCGAGCACCCTGGCCAGGGAGACCCGGGCGCGCTCGCCGCCGGACAACTCCTGGAAGGAGCGGGTACGGAAGTCGCGGGTCGACGTACGTTCCAGCTCGGCCTCGACGATCTCCTCGTCGTATCGCTCCTGCGGGGTGCGTTCCCACGGCGCGCGGCCCATCGTCACCACCTCCTCGACCGTGAACGGGAAGGAGAGGGTGAGCTGCTGCGGCAGCACGGCCCGCCGCAGCGCCTGCTCGCGTGCCGTCCACTCGGCCAGGGGCCGCCCGTCCAGGTGTACGGCTCCCGACGCCGGTCGTTCGTCCCCCGCCAGGACCGACAGCAGCGTGGACTTGCCGGAGCCGTTCGGCCCGACGAGGGCGAGCACCTCACCGGCCACGATGCTCAGGTCGACGCCGCGCAGCACCTCGGCGCGGCCGTACCCGAAGCGCACGCCCCGGCTCTCGGCGTAGACCGCGCCCGCCGCGGGCCGTTCCGGCGTCATGCCCAGCCACCCTGTTTGGCCCGGGTACGCATCAGCAGCCAGAAGAAGAACGGGCTGCCGATCAGCGCGGTCAGCACGCCGAGCGGCACCTCGGCGGGCGCCGCCACGGTCCTGGCCACCAGGTCGCCGCCGGTGAGCAGCACCGCGCCGCCCAGCGCGCTGGCGGGCAGCAGGACGCGATGTCCCGGCCCGGTGGCCATGCGGACGAGCTGCGGCACGACCAGGCCGACGAAGGTGATGATGCCGGCCACCGCCACCGCCGCCGCGCTGAGCAGGGCGACGAGCACGATGCAGGCCAGCCGTACCCGCTCCACCTCCACCCCCAGATGGCGGGCGGAGCGCTCGCCGAGCGAGAGCAGGTCGAGCGGCCTGGCCAGCCGGGGCGCCGCCAGCAGCCCCAGGGCGGCGCACGGCGCGACGGCGAGCACCGTCTGCCAGGACGCGCCGCTGAGGCTGCCCAGCGTCCAGAACGTGATCGAGCGCAGCTCGGCGTCGTCGGAGAAGAACGTCAGCAGCCCGATGGCCGCCCCCGTGAAGGCGTTGAGCGCGATGCCGGTCAGCAGCAGCGTGATCACCTCCGCGCGGCCCCGGTTCCTGGCGACCAGGTAGACGCCGACGACCGAGACCAACCCGCCCGCGAAGGCGGCGGCGCTCACCGACCACGTGCCCAGCAGCGTGAACCCGCCCACGATCGCCGTTACGGCGCCGAGCGCGGCGCCCGACGAGATGCCGATGACGCCCGGCTCCGCCAGCGGTGTGTGGAAGACGCCCTGCATCAGCGCCCCGGCCACGCCGAGGCTGGCGCCGATGAGCACACCGAGGACCACGCGCGGGAAACGTACATCCCACAGGACAGTCTCGGTGAGCGGGTCGAGCGGCGCGCCTTCGGACAGGCCCACCCGGCTCAGCACGGAGCCCAGCACGTCGGCCGGCCCCGCCGGGTAGGCGCCGCTCGCGCCGGCGGTCAGGAAGATGACGGCGAGCGCGCCCGCGAGCCCGGTGATCAGCAGCGCACCGGTCCTCATGTCGCGTACAGCCGTTCGACGAGCGTCTCCAGTACGCGGGCGGTGCGCGGGCCGAAGTTGAGCAGAGAGCCGTCCTCGACGTCGATGACGCGACGGTGCCGCCCGGCGGGCGTCTGCGCGATGCCCTGGATCTTGACCAGTCCGTCGATGCCGCCGACGGAGGCCAGGCCCTTGCTCATGACGAGAATGACGTCGGGCCGGGCGGCGATCAGCGCCTCGGTGGTGATCGGGGTGAACGCCTTGGTCAGGCCCATCGCGGAGCCCGCGTCCACGCCGCCCGCCGCCTCGATCATGGAATCGGCTCCCGAGCCCTTGCCGCCGATCAGGTAGATCCCGGCGGTGCCCCGGAGGTAGAGGAAGGCCACCCGTGGCCTGGGCGCGCCGGTCGGAGCCTTGGCCCGCGCCGCCCGTACCTGCGCCTCGGTACGCTCGGCCAGCCGCTCACCGGCGCCCGGCACGCCGAGGGCCTTGGCGATCGCCTTGATGCGCGGCGTCACTTCGGGCAGGCTCCACGCGGGATCGACGATGACGACGGGAATGCCGGATCCGCGCAGTTGCTCCATCGCCTCGGGCGGGCCGGTGTCACGGTCGGCCAGGATCACGGTCGGGCGCAGCGACAGCACACCCTCGACGGAGACGTCGTGCGCTCGGGTGACCAGCGGCAGGTGCGCGGCCTGCGGGAACGTCGCGGCGATGTCCCGGCCGACGACGTTGCCGCCCAGGCCCAGGGTGAAGACGACCTCGGAGATCGCGCCGGTGAGGGGCAGGATCCTGGAGACGTCGGTGACGGTGATCTTCCTGCCGTCCGCCGAGGTCAGCTTCACGGGCAGGTCCGGCCGGGGCACGTCGGGGAGGATCTCCAGCGGCGGGGCCGTCTGTACGGGGGCCCTCGGTGCGCTCGGGGGCGGCGTGCTCGCGCAGCCCGTGACGCTTGCGCAGCCTGTGATGCTCGCGCAGCCCGTGACGCTCGCGCAGCCCATGATCGCGAGTGCCAGCGTCACCAGCCGGATTCTCATGCCGGTTTCCTGCGCCGCGCCACGACCACCGCGCCGGCCGCCAGCACCAGCACGCCACCGGCGCCCGCCGCCACCGCGCCGGTGGGGAAGCCGCTCGCGAACGTGACGCGGACGAACACGTCCTGGCTACGGTCGGCCGTGCGGGTGTGGTCGGCCCGGGTGACGACGCCGCAGGCGACCTCGCGGCAGTCGAAGACCTGGGAGCCCTCGGCCGCCACGCCGATGACCGGGCTGATCTTGAGGGTCGCCGTGAACGATCCGGCGTCGCCGTACGGCTGGGCCAGCCCCTGGCCGTACTTGGGTGGGTTGGAGGAGATCCACTTCGACGCGCCGGACGCCCCGGACATGTCGGCGCCGCCACCGCACGGGGTGGGCGGTTCGCCCGGCTTGGGCAGGACGCAGAAGGCGACGTACACGCCCTTGGAGGTGTCGTAGCCCTGGCCGGTGACCGTGATCGTCTGCCCGTCCGGGGACAGACCGGCGGCCTGGGAAACCGTCAGCCGCTGGCCCGCCGTACCGGTGGCGGCGGGGGCGGGGGAGAGGGCGAGCGCCAGGGGCAGCAGCAGGCACGAGGCCGCCACTTTATGACGTTGTGTCATCAAATTCTTGACTTTCTCCCTCGGAGGTGATCCAATCACGGCGAACTTAGGTAAGGCTCACCTAACAAGGGCGAGATCAATCTACACGCAAGACAAGGGAGTGTCCACGTGGTGGTTGCGACCCGCCTGCTGGTCGCGGCGGGAATCCTGGTGATCCTCGCCGGGCCCGCACAGGCCGACTCGGCTTCGGCGACCGGTCCGCAGGGGCAGACGCTGACCGTGTCCGAGGCGGCGCTGGACCCGGCGGGCGAGGAGATCACGGTCACCGGGGCCGGGTTCGACGCTGCCAAAGGCATCTACGTGGCCGTCTGCCTGGACAAGGGCGCCGGACAGCTCGCCACTCCGTGCGTGGGCGGGGTCGACATGAGCGGGAGCAGCGGCAGCTCCAAGTGGATCTCCTCCAACCCGCCCGACTACGGCAAGGACCTGGCCATGCCGTACACGGACGAAGGCGGTGGCAAGGGCGGGTTCAGCATCCGGCTGGGGGTGAAGGCCAAGGACGACATCGGGACGGACTGCACGGCGGCGGGGGTCAAGTGCGTCGTCTACACCAGGGCCGACCACACCCGCAGCGCGGACCGGACCCAGGACGTCAGGATCCCGCTCACGTTCTCAGCAGGCGGGGGCTCTACCCCGTCCCCGTCCTCTTCCTCGTCCTCTTCTCCGTCTCCGTCTGTGACCCCAACCCCGGTGGCCACCTCCTCCAGCGGGGACGTCGAGACGCAGATCGACGCCAAGGTCGAGCAGACGCCGACCGCCACGCCCACCCGGCGGGCCAAGCTCGCCAAGACCGGCGTGGACGTGTGGACGGCCACCGTCGTCGGGCTCGCCGTCCTGGCGGGCGGCGGAATGCTCATGTACGTCGGCCGTGAGCTCCGCGCCGGCGCCCGCCGGTAGAGACGTCGCCGGAGACCCTCCGGCGCGACCGGGGCGTCAAACCCCCCTTTACAGAAAGTGAGGACCATGAGCACCCTGAAGCTGCGGCGAGCCGCAGTGGTGATGGCCGGAATGGCGTTAGCCCTCGGTTCACTGGCCGGACCCGCCCTGGCGGACGTCAGCGCCACCGGTCCCCAGGGCCAGACGCTGACGGCCGCCAAGGCCGAGATCGATCCCGCCGGCGAGAGCATCCGCGTCACCGGTACGGGATACGACATCGGCAAGGGCATCTACCTCGCCTTGTGCGTGTCCAAGGGCGCGGGGCAGGTGGCCACGCCGTGCGTGGGCGGCATCGACATGACCGGGCAGAGCCACGGCATGTACTGGATCTCCTCCAACCCGCCGCCGTACGGGGTCGGGATCGCCAAGCCGTACACGGACGAAGGTGGTGGCAAGGGCGGGTTCGACCTCAACCTGGACGTCAAGGCCGTTGACGACCAGGGAACGGACTGCAGGGCGGCCGGGGTTCAGTGCGTCGTGTACACCAGGGCCGATCACACGCGGGGCGGTGACCGTACGCAGGACGTACAGATTCCTGTGACGTGGAAGACCGGAGGCGGCAACCCGGACCCCGGGACCGACCCGGTCGCCACCGCCGACCAGACCCTGTCGGTCGACGTCACCGGCGGCGCCCTGTCGCTGTCGGTGGCCGGTGACGCGGTCGCGCTGTCGGCCGCGACCGTCGGCGGCACCGCCACCGGGCAGATGAACGCGGCGAAGGTCACCGACCAGCGCGGCAGTTCGGCCGGGTGGAGCCTGGTCGGCCAGGTGGGCGACTTCAGCGGCGACGCGGGCACCATCCCCGCGGCGCAACTGGGCTGGACGCCGACCGCCACGGGCGACGGTGTCACCGCGGGTGGGGTCGTCCAGCCGGGCACGGGCTTCGGCACCGCGGCGGCGCTCTGCTCCGCTCCCACCGGCAAGGGCGCCGGCGCCTCGGACTGCGGGGCCGCGCTCAAGCTCGGTATCCCGGGCGGGACGAAGCCTGGCGGCTACAGCGCCACGCTGACGCTCACCCTGTCGTAAGCCGGGTGGTGGACGCCTCAATCGTCCACCACCCTATTCACGAAGGTTAATCGCCATGAAGCAGCTGGTCGCCGCCCTCGCCTTACTGGCCGGCTGGACCGTACCGAACGCCGGCGCCGTGAGCTGGGCGGCGTCAGACGCCGGCGCCGTGACCTTGGCCGCGGCTGAGGTCGGCGCCACGAGCCGGATCATGTCGAGTGCCGATGACTATCGCTGGGCCGTGCAACCCTCCTCGGCGACCGGCCCGACCGGCCGCGACTACTTCGTCTACGACGTCCGCCCCGGCCAGACGATCACCGACTACGTCGGCGTCACCAACCTGGGCGGCGACCCACTGACCGTGAACATCTACGGCACCGACGCCTTCACCACCCCAGACGGCTCGTTCGCCCTGCTCACGGCGGACCGGGCGGCATCCGACGTCGGCACCTGGATCGCCGTCTCCACCGTCACGCACACCATCGGACCGGGCGCCCGGGTCGACGTCCCCATCGCCATCACCGTGCCCACCGACGCCACACCCGGAGACCACGTGGGCGGCGTCATCGGCTCGGTCTCCGGCGAGGCGCTCTCCGGAACCGGGCAGCGCATCAAGGTCGACAGGCGCGTAGCCGCCCGCGTCTACCTGCGAGTCGCCGGACCCCTACGGCCCGCCCTCCAGTTCGACGCCCTCGACGTGACCTACGACAATCCGGTCAACCCCTTCGCGGGCGGCGGCGCCGAGATCACCTACACCCTTCGGAACACCGGCAATGTACGGCTGGGCGCCGGCAGCGAGGTCAGCCTGGCCGGCCCGCTGGGCTGGACACTCGGCACGCGGGACAAGGAACTGCCCGAGGTGCTGCCGGGAAGCACCCTGACCATCAAGGAACGGTTCGCGAACATCTTCCCCGCCGGCCGCATCACGGCCACCGTCAGCCTCGCTCCACGCATGGCCGTCTCCGAACCGATCGCCCGCGCCACAGGCCGCTGGGCCGTCCCCTGGCTCCTCGCCGCCGCTCTCGCCCTCGCCGCCGTGGTCGTCACCATACGTATACGGCGCCGCCGCCGATGAAGGCTCTCCTCCTCCTCGGCTACCTGCTCCTGACCACCCCAGCCCCCGGCTCACCCTCCGCGACCGGTCTGTTCTCCGCCATGACCCCGGCACCGGATCCATCCTCCGTGACGGAGGCCGTACCAGCCATAGAACTCGATCGGACGGCGGCCACCGTCGGCGAGACGATCACCGTCACGTTGGGCGGATGGCCGCCGGGCAACGTACTCGTCGAGGTCTGCGGCAACGAACGCCGCGGCGGTTCGAGCGACTGCGCCATCTCCGGCGGGGTCGCCGCCGTGGTGCTCGACGGCGGCACCACCCGAGTCCCCCTGCCCCTGCCCGCCCCACCGGTCGCCTGCCCCTGCGTGGTCGCGGCCACCGCGGTGACCGGCGTCGCCGCCACGACCGTACCCCTCCAGCTCTCCGGCGCCCCCCAGACGGCGGCCGCCCAGAACACCGGCACCCCCAAGCTCACGATCATCGACACCGCCCTGCCCGAGGGGCCGTCATGGTGGTGGCTGTTCGGCCTGTCCGGCAGCACCCCCTTGGACATCACCATCAGAAACGACGGTACGGCCGCCGCGGAGAACCCGCCCGTCTCCCTCCAGTCCGGCCCCGAGGGAGGTCCTGGCGCCATCATCACCTCGCCAGCCATCGGCACGATCCAGCCGGGCCAACAGCACACATTCCGCGTGGAGGTACCGCTGGAGGCCCCGGTCTTCGGCCCGTTCGAGGTGTCGGGCACGATCCAGGACACCGTCCTGCGTACCGGCGAGTCGGTCTACCCGTTCGGCCTGCTCGCCCTGCTCGTCATCCCGCTCCACCTGACCACCGCGTGGCTCGTCTTCACCGCCCCGATCCCCAGCAGGCCGGCCCGGGAGCTCACCACCGCGTGACGCCTCATTCGGCGCATATCCTCTCTCTTATGGAGGCACTCGCCCTACGGCTGTCGCACCTGGACTCACAGGCCGGAGGCGCGATCCGGGTCGTCATGTTCTACGACACGCTGATGCGCCGGCGGGTCGATCTCCCGGCACTCGCCCGAGCCTCGGCGGGCCTGGCCGAGTGCGTGGCCGGCATCCGGATCCACGGCACCGGCCAGGTGATCCGCATGGCGCCGGACGGCAGACGGGCCTCCACCCCGCCACCGCCCACCCCCACCACGGTGCCCATCACCCTCGACGAGGAGGAAATAGGCACGGTGTGGCTGGAGGTCCCCGGATCACCGGGCCTGCTCGACGAACTCCTGCTGGACCGACTCGCCCTCGCCGCGGCGGCGGTCATCGAGAGGTACGGCCCCGCCCACACCACCATGGCCGACCCCGCCCTCGTCGAACTCGCGATCAGCTCCGACAGCGACGAGGCCGCCAGAGCCAGGGCACTACGCCTGCTGGGCTTCGCCGCCGACATGCCCGTCCACGTCGTCGCCGTACACTCGAAACTCCCCCTCGACCAGGTCGGCGCCCAGATCTGCCCGGCTCGCCCGGTAAAGGCGGCACCCCTCGCCGACGTAGGCGTCATATTGGCCACCACCGTCGACCCGGCCCGCTTCCCGCCAGGCGTACACGCGGGCATCGGCACCGCGGAAACCATCGCCCACTCCTGGCAGCAGGCCCGCACGGCCCTCCGCTTCACCACCCCCCGCGAACCCGTCATCCGCTACGCCGACCTGGGCGTACTGGCTCTCCTGGCCGAAATCCCCCAGGACGCCGCCCGCGGCAACGCCGACGTGGCGGCGATCGCCCGCCTCGCCGAAAACCCGGAAGACCTGGAAACCCTGGACGCCTACTGCGCCACCGGATCCCTCCGCCGCGCCGCCGACCTCCTCCACCTCCACCACAGCAGCGTCTCCCGCCGCCTCGAACAACTCGGAAAAACCCTGGGCATCGACCTCACCGACCCCACCGGAATGACCCGCGCCCGATTCGCCCTGACAACATGGCGCCTGCTGCTTACGTAGAGCGAATGGGACGAAGCGCCCCTGACGCCCACGAAGACTTCATGCGCGTCGCGCACCCCACCCTTCAACCAGGCCGGGGCCACCATCGCCGAGCAGCCCACTGGTGACCTCCGCCCACACCGACGCGCCCCGTCACCGCCTCCCGGCCGTCTGCGACATCGCGGACATGCGCCACTTGAACCTCCCGGCTCCTACGACGCGGAGCTGATGTGATTCACCAGCGCGAATGCCGCTGGGACGACCACCGCGGTTGCGGAAGGCGTGCACCGCGCCCTCGACGCTGACCTGCAGGTAGTTCTGTAGAAGAAGGGAGCGCTTAATGCGACGCCGCGGCGATGGTGGCCTTGAGGGCGGCATCGAGCGGGGTGGCGGTCGTGCCGAAGGTGTTCTCGAACGCCGAGGAGTCGACGACGAAGGGGTGGTCGAACTGGTAGCGCGTCTCTTTCAGCTCACGGATGACGGGGTTGAGCAGCTCGAGTGCGAGCAGGATCGGCGCCGGCGGGCGGCTGAGGCGCGGTGCGGGCGCTCCGGCGAGTTCGCACAGCCGCCCGGCCAGTGCGCGGGCCGATAGCGCCGGGTTGGTGGGGGTGTGCCAGGCGCGGCCCCAGGCGCGCTCGTCGGTTGCCGCGATGGCCATCGCGGCGGCCACGTCGGGCAGGTAGGTCCACGAGTGGGGCTGGTCGGCGTCGCCCAGGAAGGACGTGCTCTTGCCGGCGAGCAGCGAAGGCACGAAGCGGGTGCCGACGGGGGTCTGGTCGCTGGCGCCCGGGCCGAAGTAGTCGGAACTGCGGATCTCGGTGACGCGGACACGGCCGGCCTGATGCGCGGCCAGCGCGTCCGTCCACATCTTGACGCGGACACGGCCCTTGACGCCGGAGGGGGCGAGGGAGAGGTTTTCGACCATCGGCGTGGTCACGGGTCCGTAGGCGTAGAGGTTGCCGGCGGTGACGAGTACCGCGCCGGTGGCCTCGGCGGCGGCCAGCAACGCGGAAGCCAGCGGCGGCCAGTCCTGGGCCCAGCGGGGGTAGGCGGGACCCGCGCAGTTGTGGAGGGCGTCAGCGCCCTTGACGATCCGGGTGAGCCGGTCGCGGTCGGTGAGATCGGCCGCGATGGACTCGACGCCGGCTGGGCCTCCGCCCGACCTGCTGATCACGACGACCTGGTGCCCCTGTGCGCGCAGGTGCTCGGCGAGGTGCTTGCCGACTTGTCCCGCTCCTGCGATGACGTGCTTGCCCATGATTTCCTCCGCTTTGGTGCGCCGCTCTCTTGCGAGATCAATGCTCTCTCAGGATGGCATCCACGTCAAGAGCAGTGCTCTCGTTTCAGGTCGTCGATCTGATCGGACCAACGCGGCAGGTTATGGGCGAGCGCATGCCATACCCCAGTGATCTGCGGGTGAGGGCTGCCGGTCGGCAACCCCCACGGCGCTTGTGCCACTCGGCCGGCCGATTGCAGTTTCGCTCAGGGACGGCGGCACGGGCGTGTCGCCGCGTCGGCTGCTAGGAGACCGGCGTGCTGGAGGATCAGCCCGACGGTCTCGGCCAGGGTGCTGTCCTCGTCGATGATCATCTCTATGGTGTCGGGCAGGATGTCTCGCTCGACGTACCACTGCCGCATGTCATCGGGGCTGAACCGGCTGCGCTGAGGCCGCGTCTGGTGTCTGCGAAGTGTCTCCTCCCAGGAGACGTCCAGATAGTAGCCGCGGCTTGTGCCTCGATGGTCGCGAAACAGCGCTTGCAGCATCTCTCCGTAACGGCTGCGGGCGAGGATGCCTTCGAGGATGACGTGGTGGCCGGCGTCCAGGGCGTAGCGGCACATGACGTCGAGCAGCCCGATGTTCACAGCGTCTGGTTCGTCGTGCTCGCGCAGGATCTCGCGGCGTACCACGTCCTGACCGATGAGGGCCATGCCGCGCTGGCCGTATGTTTCCCGCACGGTCCGGGCCACGGTGGACTTGCCCGATCCGGAGTTGCCGCGGATGACGATCAAAATCGTGTCCGGTGAGCCGGTGAGCACTGTACGACGCTACAGGGTCGCTGCCAGTAGGAAGCGGCAGACGCCGAGGAGGTGGCCGGGGAGCCTCAGGTGGTGGAGTCGTCCTTGAACGTGTGCTCGTCCATGCCGGTCGTCAAGCCCACGATCTCGATCTTCTTGGTGCCGTTCGACAGGTCGAAGCGGCGCCAGATCTGGCGGGAGACCGCCATCCCCAGCGGGTCGTCGGGTAGTCCGGTCAGCGTCGGCCCCGCCTTGCCCTTGATGATCACCGGATCGGACCAGGGACCGGTCGGCGAGGGGCCGCCGTGGTTGGCGAAGGCCACCGCATAGGAGACCTGGTTGCTGTCCACCCAGTACGCTCCGCGCGGCGTGGTGTACCGCCAGCCGTCCGGGCTGATCGTCGGCGCCTGGGTGGGCCGCTGCGGCGGCAGGTGCTCGTTCCACTGGTCGATGGCCGTCTGCCAGGCCTTGACCGTGGCGACGTGCTTGCCGTACTGGGCGTCCAGGAGCTGCGTGACCGCGGCCACGTGCTGGTCATGAGCGGCCTGCACCTCCGTGCGGTGTTCGACCCTGGTGGAGTCGGAGGCGCAACAGCCGCTGGTGACGAAGGTGTCGACCATGAAGTGCGCCAGGTCGTCCTCCCCCAGCGCGGTGTCGCGGTAGGTCCAGCCCCAGCTGTCCTTCACGAACGACATCGAGGTGCCGGAGACGAACTCGCGGTTGTCGTACCGATAGACGCCGGTGATCTCGGCGAGGTGGGCGGTCTGGAAGTCGGCGATGTGCCGGCCGACGCGCTGCACCCAGCCGGGGTTGCCGTCGCCGCCCATGACGGCCGTGTGGAAGTTGGCGTAGTCGCCGAGCCAGAGCTGGGTGTACTGGTTGTACGTGCTCTGGTCACCCGACTTGTACGCCGGAGAGGCGAGCATGGCATCGAGTTGCACGATCATCTTCAGGCCGAGCAGATACACCGAGACGGCGAGCACCATCAGGTCGAAGGCGCCGGGGACGTGCAGGTAGTTCTCCAGGTCGTAGACCGCGTCGTACACGCTGTCGTCGCCTGGCGCGGTCATCT
Source organism: Nonomuraea solani (assembly GCF_900108335.1). Taxonomy (GTDB): domain Bacteria; phylum Actinomycetota; class Actinomycetes; order Streptosporangiales; family Streptosporangiaceae; genus Nonomuraea; species Nonomuraea solani. The sequence goes on along the minus strand of NZ_FNVT01000003.1, from coordinate 640,756 downwards.
TGCGCAGCTCGGGCAGCAGACTTTCGTTGATGTACTTGGAGTCGTCGCCCTGGACGGTCTTCAGCACTTCCTGCTGCTCGACCATCCAGTTGACGAAGGCCTTGACCACGGTCGCGTGATGGGTGATGTCCTGCTGTTTGATGAAGTCCTCCAGCTGCGTCACCACGCCGGTGAACGGGCTGCCGTCATCGCTCTGCCCGAACAGCAGCTGGATGAGCGTCACGCCACCGGCGGCCAGCGGGCCCCATGGCTCCGGCAGGGCCCACACGAGGGTGCCCGACACCTGGAGTGCGATGTTCGCGGCGTTGCCGAACAGCCGCACCTTGGGCAGTTGGGAAGGGCGCGGGGTGGCGGGGGCGGGCAGGCCGGTGAGGCGGGGTGTGCCGGTGGCCGCGTCCACGACGATGTGGGGGAGCAGGTAGTGGACGGTGGCCGCGCTCGTCTCGCGGACCAGGCAGAGCGTGCCGGCGGGCAGGTCTCCTGCCGGTTCGGCCAGTGCGGTGATCGCGGAACGCTCCAGCCGTTCCTTGCCGAGAATGGCGAAGGTCCGGTTGAGCTTGGCCAGCAGGAGCGCGTACTGGTCGCCGAGCCTGGCCCTGACCGGCGCGGGCAGCGCCGCCATCACCTTCGCCGAGTCCAGGAGCCGGTGCGGCGTGCCCTCCGCCAGGGTGAGATTCTCCAACGCCGCAGCCGCGCGTGGCGGCAGGCCGGGGTAGAGCCGGGCGAGCAACTCGCGGGCGTAGCCGGCCCTGTCGCCGCCGCCGGCGACGGCCGCGACATGGACCCTCGGCCGCAGATGCTCGGCGTTTTCCAGGGACGCCGCGCGTAGTGGGTCAGGGGTGAAGGCGGTCCGGAAGATCCAGGTCAGCGCCAGCCGCAGCAGGTCCGCCGTGTCGGCCCTGGGCAGCGGCTTGTCGTGGTAGGTCAGTTTCGCCGCCGCCCGGTACATGTCCGAGGTCTTACTCCGATCCTCGTACGCCTTGACGAGCAGGTCGGCGGTGCCGGCCTTGTCCGCCGCGCTGTCCCACAGGAAGAACCCGCCCGCCTGTGAGAGCTGGATCGTGTAGTTGCAGAACAGGATCTGGTCGGCGGCGGTGAGCTCTGCCGTGGGAGTGTCGACGTAGTCGGCGAAATTGTTCCAGTACGTGGCGTCCGGCTGGGCGTTCCACCCGTCGACGAGCGCGTGGAGCTTCTGCTTGGTGTCCTCCGGAATGGGCGGCAGGTCGCCGCTGGGCTGCCTGCGCGCCTGCCGGATCAGGTACTCCATGATCACGGCCGCCGCTGAGCCGACGGCGGTCAGGCCGATGAAGCGGGCCAGGTAGCGGCGGGTGTTGTTGTTCTTGGCGGGCTCGCTCGCATCCGCTGTTCTGCCGGCGGCGACACGGCCCGCCTCCCGCAGTTCGTCCAGGCGAGAGTCGGGTTCGGGGCTGCTGATCGCGCTGCTGGTCACCTCGGGCATCGTCGTACGCGCGGCGTCCACCGCCTGGCAGTTCGCGCTGTCGATGGTGAGGCGGCTGACCACGTTGTCGATGGCCTTGGCGTTCTCCTTGTTCTCCTTGGCGAACTCATCGCGCTGGCGGGTCGCCTCCGCTTCCTCCTCGCTCTCCTCGCGCTGGGCGTCCTCGTCCTTGGGCCGGGACAGCTCGCCCTCGTCGCCCTCCTTCCCCTGCACGAAGACGACGGGGTCGAGCAGGACGAGGATCTGGGTGAGTGCGTAGCGCAGCAGCCCGGCGGCCACCGCGCGGGGCAGCGGCTGGTCGCGGTAGCGCAGGTCAGGGACGTGCCTGTACATGGCAGGCGTGCTGTTGCCCGCTTTCCGGTAGACGGCGACGAGCTGGTCGACGAAGCCCACGAGATCGTCGCCCGAGTTCCAGAGGAACGGCTGCCCACCCGGGAACAACCCGATGGTGTAGTCCATGAACAGCAGCTGGTCCGCCAGCGTGAGCGGGGTGCCGTGCTTGGCGGAAAGCTCGGTGTAGTCGGCCAGGCTCTGCCAGTAGTACGGGTCGGTCTCGTTGTTCCACTGCTTGACCAGAGCGCGAATCCTGGCCGCGGTGTCCGGCGGGATCTCCGGCGGCATCGGCTTGTCGAGCTGGGCGTTGCGCAGCCCGTTGTAGATCAGCGTCGCGACGGCGCCGATCGAACTGATGACGCTGAACATGGCCAGGAACCGTGCGAGGTTGTACTGCTTGCGCGGCGTCTCCTGCTCGGCGAACTTCATCGACAACGCGGCCAGCTTGTCGTGCAGGTCCTTGATCACCTTGTCCTCGGTGGCGACGGCTTCGCCGGGGTTCTCGACGACCTCGCCTCCTTGGACGTTCTCCACGACAGGGTCGGCGAACGACTCTATGCCGAGGGCGTTGGTGTATTCGGTGATCTCCTCACCGAGCTGACGCGCCCGCTGCCTGCCGGGATCGTGCTCGGTGCCCTGTTGCTTGACGTCCTCGTTGATCTCGTCCAGAGACTCTTTGTAGTCCTTGCCGGGGTTGGTCAGGTCCTTTTCGCGTGGCATGGTCGGCTCCTTGTCGTGTTGTCGCAGCTTCTGGGACGGGGCACCGTCGATCGGCATGGGAACTCGAGTGCCCGGTCCCAGGCACGCCGGCCGGCGGTCAGCCCGGTGGCGAGGAAGCGGAGTGAGCGCGCTCGGTGTCGAGGGCGAGTTCCAGCGCGCGGATGAGCGCCACCCAGCCGGCGAAGGGTTTGCCGGCCCCGTGCGGATGACGCAGGACGCCCTCGATCGGGTCGGCCGACAGAACGACCTCCACGGTCAGCCGGACGCGATACCCAGATTCGCTCACCCGTGCAGTCTCATGTCGCCGCGAACCGGCCGCGTCAGGGTCGGCACCCTGACATTTGCCACCCTCCCTCCCTCACGAAGATCTAGATGAGGCGGCCCGGCCGACGTACGGTTGGGGCGTGGCGGTGCGGGTGGGAGAGGGGCCTCTGCTGGAGCGTGCCAAGGAGATCGCCGCGCTGCGGGCGGCGATGGATGCCGCCCGCGCCGGCAGCGGCTGCTTGGCGATGGTGCAGGGACCGCCCGGGGCGGGAAAGACGAGTCTGCTGACGGCGGCGGTCGACTGCGCCCGGGCGGCCGGGCTGCGGGTGCTGGAGGCGCGCGGGCGGGAACTGGAGCGTGAGATCGCGCTCGGCGTCGCGCTCGAACTGCTGACGCCGCCGGTGACCGCCACCGCCCCCGGCGAGCGTGCCCGGTTGGTGCACGGCATGGCCGCACCGGCCGCCCCGCTGTTTCCCGGGCTCCTCCCCGGGGCCCACTCGGCCGTCCGTCTCGACGCGGACGTGCTGCTCCACGGCATGTGCTGGCTGGCCGCGAACCTGACCGGCTGGGATCGGGCCGATGCGACACTTCCCATGCTGGTCGCCGTCGACGACGCGCAGTGGGCGGACGAGGCGTCGCTGCGCTTCCTGACCATGCTGGCCGACCGGGTCGGCAAGCTGCCCATCGCCATGGTGGTGGCGGCGCGTGACGGCGGAGCCGAGTCCGACGTGCCGGCGCTGCGCACGCTGGCGTCGCGTCCGCCGCATCGCCTGCTGACCCCGGCGCCGCTGAGCTCGGCGGCGGTCGACCGGCTGGTGGGCGACGCCTTCCCGGACGGCGGGGACGGGTTGGCGGCCGCGGTGGCGCACGCCAGCGGCGGGAACCCGTTCCTGGTCGGCGAGCTGCTGCGATCGCTCCAAGCAGACGGTGGCGTTCCGGCGGCGGACGCGGTCGCGGGCATCGTGCCCGACACGGTGCTCCGCTCGGTGCTCGCCCGGCTGGCCCGCCTGCCCGCCGACGCGGGCCGGCTCGCCGCCTCGGCCGCCGTGCTGGGCGACGGTACGCCGCTGCGCCGCGCCGCCGCCCACGCGGGACTTGAGCCGGCACCGGCCGAGCGGGCGGCCGACGTCCTCGCGACGGCCCACCTGCTCCGCCCCGGTGACCCGTTGGCGTTCGTCCATCCGCTCATCGCCTCCGCCATCCACGCGGACCTGCCCGCCTTCGCCCGTGCCCGGGCACACCACCGGGCCGCCGACCTGCTCGCCGCGGACGGCGAGGGCGTCGAGAAGATCGCTGGACACCTGCTGGCCACCCATCCCGAGGGCGACTCCGCCGTGGCGCGAGTGTTGCGCGAGGCGGCCGGCCGGGCGGTACGCCGCGGCGACCCGGCCGCCGCCGTCCGGCTGCTGCACCGCGCCCTGCCCGACGAAATGTCCGGGGAACGGCGCGGCGAGCTCTTGGTCGAGCTGGCACGCGCGCAGTTGGTCGCCGGCGACATCGGCGCGCTCGCCTCGGTGACCGAAGGGCTCGCCCTGCTCGGCGAGGCGAGCGCGCCCGGCAAGGTACGCGCCCTGAATCTTCTCACTCAGGTCCGCCACGCCCGCGACGACTTCGCCGGGGCCGCCGTGGCCCACCACGAGGCACTGGCGTTACTGGAACCGGGCAGCGCGAAGTGGCAGAACGCGCTGGCCGGCTATCTCATGGTCTCGACATTCCATCCGCCGCTGCGGCGCGACGGCGAGCGACTGCTGGCCCCGGTGCTCGCCGAGACCCGGCGCGGACGGCCGCCGGACCGGCCGGGCCTGCTGGCCCATGTCACGCTCAGGCTCGCGCTGGCCGGCGCCCCACCGGCGGACGTGCGGCGGACGGCCGCGCTCGCGCTGGCCCGAGACCCGCTCGTGGGTCCGGAGGGACACGGGGGACTGCTGGGCATCGTCGTCCACTCCCTCGTCATCGCGGGCGAGCTGACCGCCGCGGAAACCGCCGCCGACGCGGCGCTGTCCGCCGCCGGCCGCCGGGGAGACGTCATCGCCTACGCCGGGGCCAGCTATCACCGCGCGCTCGCCCGCTACCACTTGGGAGCGCTCACCCCGGCGCTGGCCGATCTGGAGGCGGCCCGGATGCCGTACGGCGAGGGCTGGATCTCGGCGGGCGGCTGGATCGGCTCCCTCCTCGCCCGGCTGCGTCTCGAACAGGGCGACGCGGCCGGCGCCGAACAGGCGCTGCACCTGGCAGACAAGCGTCCGGCCGACGGCATGGACCTCGCGCTCGTGCTCGACTCCCAAGCCCGGATCAGCCTGCTCCGCGGCGAGCCCGCGACCGCGCTCGACACCGCCCGCGCCGCCGGCCGCCACCTTGAGGAGATCTACGAGATCGACCACCCCGGTCTGCTTCCGTGGCGCGCCACGGCGGCCCTCGCCGCGCATCACCTCGGCGACCACCGCACCGCGGTGCTGCTCGCCGGGCAGGAGGCCGAACGAGCCCGCGCGGTCGGCGTGCCGCAGGCCGTCGGGGCGGCGTTGCGCGTCGCCGGCCTGGTCGCCCGCCCGGGCCCCGACCTCGGCCTCCTCGCCGAGGCGTGCCATACCCTCCAGGAGACCCCGGCGGTCCTCGAACACGCCCGCGCCCTCGTCGACCTCGGCGCGGCCCTGCGCCGTGCCGGCCGTCGGAACGAGTGCCGGCAACCGCTCCGCCAGGGCCTGGAACTCGCCGACCGGATGCACGCCCGCCTCCTCGCCGAGCGCGCCAGGACCGAACTCCACGCCGCCGGCGTACGACCACGCCGCGCCGCCGTCACCGGCATCGACGCCCTCACCCCGGCCGAGCGGCGCGTCGCCCTCCTCGCCCTGCACGGCCACAGCAACAGCCAGATCGCCCAGGCTCTGTTCGTCACCATCAAGACCGTGGAAACCCACCTGGCCCGCGCTTACCGCAAACTCGCCATCACCAACCGCCGGCAGCTCCGCGAGGCGTTCGGCCCCGTCCCGCAGGCGTGATGCCAGAAGAATCGCGGCGCTGCCGGCGCGGATGAGCGCGGCTCTGGCCGGCCTGGACCACCCGCCACGACCTCCAGCACCTGGTCACCCTCGGCAGGGCGGCCCTCCAGCGGGCCCCTGGTCAGGCTTGGAGCAGCTTGCCGAGGTTGGCCAGCTCGTTCGTGCGGCCGGCGGTCAGGCGCTGGGTCCACTCCTCGTCGTGCATGGCGTCCGCGGTCATCGTGACCCGGACCCCGCTGCCCTCGGGCCGGATCTCGACCACAGTCAGGAAGTCGTAGGGGTCCACGCCGGGGATGAAGTCCGCCAGCGAGCTGTAGGAGAGCTTGGACGGCGCCTGCACCTCGACGAACGTCTTGCGGGACTCGGTGCTGAGCGGCATCCCGGCCTCCTGCATGAACGCCACCGTCTCCGGAGCCGTCGCGGTCATCGTGTAGATCAGCTCCCCGCCGGGACGTAGGTCAAGTTTGTTCACTTTCACGGTGAAACCGTCGGGCGCCCACCACGACTCGATGCCCTCGGCCGTAGTCCACAACTGCCAGACGCGCTCGGGCGTGGCGGGATAGGTCTGCTCGATCCGTACCGCGGGTGACGTCTCCATCGGTGCCTGCCTTTCCAGGGGTGGTTGTGAGGGCTCCAGCCTGTACCCGCAGGTCATCGGCAAACAGATGCAAATGTCATCAGGCGGCCCGTGAATTACCGGCGGCCTGGGCATGGAGGGAGGTCAAGCTCGGGCGCGGACGCCGGGCACCGGTAAGGGCGGCTGCCCGCGCCGAACGTGGCGGCGACGGCGTTCGCGGAGACGCCCGCCGTCGTCCGAGGCGAAGCCGCCGGTCAGGTTCGTGAGCAGGCCGAGCACGGGTGGCGCCAGGATGACCGCCACCGGACAAGATGATCTTCTTCATGTACGGCTCGCGGAGCAGTTCCAGCCGCACGCGGGACGTGATCGGCATGGGGCGCTGGCCCGGTGGGCGGCGGTAGAAGGCCATGAAGGCGACGGCGCCTGACAAGGCGACGAGCGCGCCGGCCATGAGCGTCGATCGCCAGCCGAAGGTCGTGGCCAGCGGTGGGAGCGCGAAGGCGGCGAGGACGCCCCGAGCGGGAGACCCGCCTGGCGGATGCCCATGGCCAGGCCACCAGGCCCAGCCGGGTCGTGTTCAGCGCCAGGTCTCGTTGCAGGTGGACGCTCATCGCACCGATGCCCTGCACGAAGAACGCGGCCGCGGCCTGCGTGAAGGTCGCGACACCCAGAATGACCCAGCGGTATCGCGAGGTCTTCACGGCTTCCAGCACAGCAGGGGATCGGGGTGGTCGGAGAAGCCGAGCTTCCGGTAGAGCGATTCCGCCTCGTGGGAGGCGGTGAGGTCGACCCGTACGGCGTCGCGATCGCGGAACCAGGCGAGCAGGCCGAGCATGATCGCCCGGCCGTGCCCGCGCCGCCGGTACGAGGGGTCGGTGACCATGCCGATGACGTGGCCGATCCTCCCGTTGCGGGAGTGGGGACCGGGGAACCACTGTTCGATCGTGCCGATGCCGCTGGCGGCCAGGCCGGTGTCGCCGTCCACGACCAGGATCCGGCAGTCGGGTTCGGTCAGCTTCTGCTCGAACACCCGTGCGAGCGCGTCGCGCCAGTCGTCACCGGCGTTCGCGGGGTTGAAGAAGTCGCCGCCGAGGTCGCTGAAGAGCAGTGCCCGGAGACGGACGAGTTCCGGAATGTCGCGCTCTGTTGCCATTCGCATAATGATGTACAGGCTGGTGTAATGGGCTTGTGCACCTCAACCCTTACGGCGCAGATGTGGTGAACTTCGCCGCGGAGCTGGCGAACCACCCACCGGCGAGCGCCGACGAACTCGCCGACCGCTGCCGCGCGGCCGGTCTGGTGCTGGAACGCCCCGTCGAACCGTCGGATCTCGACCAGACCCTCGCCGTCATCGACGCCTGGACGAAGGTCGTCGACGCCACGGGCGAGCGCGAGAAGGCCGAGCGGGTCAACCAGATGCTGGCCCTGTCGGCCGCCTACCCCCGGCTGACCGACCACGCTCATGGTTGGCATCTGCACTATCGCGACGACCTGCAGCCGCTCGGCGCGGTGCTGTTCGCGCTGATCTCCGTGGGCACGGCGATGCACCTCGTCAGCCGGGGCATGGACCGGCTCGGACGGTGTGCCGCCACCGGTTGCGAGACGATCTTCGCGGACACTTCACGCACCGCGCGGCAGCGTTACTGCTCCCAGCCATGCGCCAACCGGGACGCGGTACGCCGCCATCGCGCCCGTCAGTCCACGCCCGCCATGTGACCAGCCGGCAGATGGAACGGCCGAGCAGGCAGGCGTCCCGACCCGACCGCGCATGGCGGGCTCGGTGACATTTGCATCTGTTCCACGGCGGCCCGCCGGTGCAGGGTGAAGATCGCTCGCCCATAGCCTGCGGCGGCAGGAAGGCCAGACCCGTACATGACCCTTTCGCTCGCACCCTCCAGGCGGCCGCCGGCGGCCGGTACCACCGCACGACCAGCGCGTCTACCCTGGTCAGCCGGTACCGAAGAGCGGGAGGTGGGCGGATTGGCGGAGCTCTGGCGTTCTGAGCGCATGCTTGTGCTGGCCCCGCTGGGGGCGGTGGGCTGCCCGCGACGAGCACGCCGTGTCGCTGCGCACCGAGATCGACGGCGCCGCGGCCCTGCTCGGTGCCGCCGGTGTCGAGACCCGGCTCGACGTGGCCGACCTGCCGCCGCTGCCCGGCCCCGCGCAGGACGCGCTGGCGTGGGCGATCCGCGAGGGCACCACCAACCTGCTGCGCCACAGCGAGGCCCAGACCTGCTCCATCACCCTGTCCCGACTCGACGGGACGGTACGGTTGGAGATCGTCAACGACGGTGTGCGGGGCGTCGCGGCCCCCGGCTCAGGGCTGGCCGGAGTGAGCGAGCGGGCCCGCGCCGTGTCCGGCACCTCCGCCACCGCCGTCCGGAACGGCCTCTTCCGGCTGTCCGTCGAAGTCCCGGAGGAAGCCCTGTGATCCGCGTACTCATCGCCGAGGACATGCACCTGATCAGGTCCGCCCTGGTCGCGCTGCTGTCGCTGGAGGACGACATCGAGGTCGTCGCCGAGGTCGAGCGCGGCGACGAGGTGCTGGAGGCGGCCCTGCGGGTGCGCCCCGACGTCGCCGTGCTCGACATCGACATGCCGGGCCTGGACGGGCTGTCGGCGGCCGAGCATCTGTCCGAGCGCCTTCCCGGCTGCCGCACCCTCGTGCTCACCGGGCTCAGCCAGCCCGGCAACCTGCTACGCGCGCTGAAGGTGCACGTGCGGGGATTCATCGTCAAGGACGCCCCGGCGCAGACCCTCACCGACGGGATCCGCCGCATCGCCCGCGGCGAGCGGGTGATCGACCCCGAACTCGTCGCCGCCGCGCTCGAGACCGGCACCAGCCCGCTCACGGCCAGGGAGACCGAGGTGCTCAGAGCCGCCGCGAGCGGCATCCGCACCGCCCAGATCGCCACCCAGCTTTCGTTGTCGCATGCCACCGTACGCAACTACCTGTCCAACGCGATCAGCAAGGTCGGAGGCCGCAACCGCATCGACGCCATCCGCATCTCCCGCGACGCGGGCTGGCTCTGACGGCGAAGATGTCGTGGATTGCCCACGTACGTGCCCGGGTCAACGCTTGCGGCCCAGCCGTCCCCGCGGGACCGTCGGTTTAGGTGTGGGCGGGTTCGGCGACACCGAACCACCGCCGCAAGGCTGCCCGGAGTGTTTCGATCTCCGTGGGATCTGGCCGGGGTGATGCGGATGCCCAGGCCACATAGCAGTCCGGTCGAAGAAGCAGGGCGGTGGGCGCGGGGGCCTGGGAGCGCGCGGCGACGATCTCGACCTGGTCGTCGCGCAGGGCGAGTGCCTCCGCCAGCGATGCTCCTTCGGTCAGGTCGAGCAGCAGGGGACGTGCGGTTCTGGTCAGCTCGGCCAGCCGGACCGGCCCTGTCGGGGTGTGCAGTTCCATGTCCGGGACGAACCGGCCGGCCAGCGGGTGCGCCTCGCCTCCGCCCATGTCGTAGCGGACGTCGGCGCCCGCGGTGAGTTCGGCCAGGCGCTGCACGGTGCTCGGGTCGCGGAGCAGCTCGGTGAACACCTCGCGCAGTCCGGTGACATCGCTGCCGGGGGCGATCAGGGCCGCCTGTGCCCGCGCGTTCAGCACCATGCGCTGGGCGGCCGATCGCCGCTCTGTCTCGTAACTGTTCAGCAGGCCGGGCGGGGCGCTTCCCCGGATCTCGGCGGCGAGTTTCCAGCCGAGATTGACCGCGTCCTGCAGGCCGAGGTTGAGCCCTGGACCGCCTCCCGTGGCGGCGTACACATGGGCGGCGTCACCGATCAGGAACACCCGGCCGTCGGCGAACCGTTCGGCGATCCGGGTGTTACCGCCGCTCAGCCGGCGCAGCGCATGCGGTCCTTGACCATCGGGCGGACCGAGCGGCACGTCGGCGCCGAGTACGCGGCGGATGCTCGCCCGCAACTCCTCCAGGCTCATCGGAGCGTCGGTCGTGGGCTGGTCCCACTCTGTGGTGCTGACCAGCGGCGGGTGGCCGGGCATCGGCGCGTAGGAGAACCCTCCGCGTTCGGTGCGGTGGGGCATGAACGGCATGACGGGGCCGTAGCCGGGCACGTTCAGCGCGCCGGTCGCAGGATCGACCCAGTCCGCCGGGACCGTCGCATGCGCTGAGCGGACGGTCATCCGGTCGTAGGTGATGCCGGGGAATCCGATGCCGGAGAGCTTGCGCGTGGTGCTGTGGGCTCCATCCGCGCCGACAAGGTACCGAGCCCGCAGGGGGTAGGCCCCGCCCGGGCTCGCGACGTCGATGGTGACCGCGTCATCGTCCTGCGACAGGCCGACGACCTCATGTCCCCGCCGGATCTCCACGCCCAGTTCGATGGCGCGCTCCTGCAGAACCTGCACGATGCGTCGCTGCGGCACCGGCAGGGCATAGATGGGGCTGTCCTCCAGCAGACTCAGGTCCAGGCCCATCGCGCCGAACATGAAGTACGTGGAATTCGGCCGCGGCGGTACTGGGCTGCCACTGAGGCGTTCGTGCAGCCCCCGGTGGTCGAGCATTTTCACGACCTGGCCGAGCAGTCCGTTCGCCTTCGGTTCCTCGTCCGGCTCCGGCAGCCGCTCCAGCACGACCGGCCGGATCCCTGCCAGGCTCAGTTCGCAGGCCAGCATCAGCCCGTTCGGGCCGCCGCCGGCGATGACGACATCTGTGATCATGTGTACTCCTTTGTTCGCCCGCAAAGGGACAGGACGGATGAAGCGTGTGCGGTCAGCCGCTGTAGTAGGCGGCGAGGGTGGTGAAGGCGGCCTTGGGTTCCCAGGGCATGTCCGGGTACGTGCTTCCGTGGCGGCCGTCGAGGACCTTGACGATGCCGGGGCTGGCCAGGTCGAGGTCGTCGCGGGGGTCGCCGTCGGGGCGGTGCGGGAAGTTGTCGAGCGCGAAGACGAAGACGAAGGCGCTGTCGACCCCCGCGGCGTCGTAGATCTCCAGCAGTTCGCGTACGTATGCGGCCTGGCCGGGCTCGTCGCGGGCGTACGCGTCGTTCAGGCGGATCGGCGCGCCGGTCTCCCGATCGAATTCGAGGACCTCCAACACGCGGCCGCCCCTGTCGCCCGCGCCGCGGTAGGCGGCGGTGCCGAACTCGGTGATCGCGACCGGCTTGCCCTGCGCGACGAGGGTGCGGACGCCGTCGGCGAACTGGCCCGCGACCTCGGCCGACCGGTAAAGATCCACGCCCACGATGTCGAAGGGCGCCCAGTCGACGCGTTCGAGCGGGATGGCGGCGTACGTGATCCGGCCGCCGAAGCGCTCGCGAACGAGTGCCACGGCGCGGGCGAGGAAGTCGTTGACCCGTGCGCTGAGCTCGCCGACCCGTTCGGCCAGGCTGTCGCGCTGCGTGAGCAGCAGTCCGAGCCGGTCCTCCTGGGTGTCGCCGGGCAGGAATCCCTTGTTCATCAGGCTCAGCTCGGCACCGGCGACGAATACGACCTCGGCGCCCCGCCGCCGGATCCGCTCCGCCCGCCGCGCGCAGTCGGCGAACAGCGCCAGCGTTTCGTCGGTGGTCAGTTCGAGGGGGTAGGGCGAGAACCAGACCTCCAGGCCGAGGTCGGCGGCGTAGGTCGCGGCCAGTTCCAGCCGTTCGGGGTCACCGCCGATGACGCGGACGGCGGTGCAGTGCAGGTCGTCCCGGATGATCTCCAGCTCGCGCTTGACCAGGCCGGGGTCGAAGCGTTCGCGGGAGCATCCGCCGTTGCGCACGAAGCCGGTGTCGTAGCTGATGCCCTTGGCCCTCATTGCGTTGATCCTTCCTGTGGGATGAGGACGCCCAGGCTAGAAAGAAAAATGCGCGCACGCAAATTTGCGTACACGCATCAAATCGGGAATGCTGGGACGGTGACGACGAGACGGAGGGGGCCGCGCGAGCCGAAGAAGCGGCCCCCCGAGAGGCCATGCGCGCGGCGGCCCTCCCCGCGCTGCGCGGCGCATTCGTCGAAACCACCACCGCGATCGAACATCCGCTCATCGACGCGATCGCCGAACGTCTCGGCGATGGCGACCCGCACGCCGCACGGGTGCTCGCGGCGAGCGTGGCCGCAGGCTCACGCCAATCGGCTCAAGACGTGGGCCGACTGGGAGGAGCCGTCAGCGGCCGCTCGCTGACCGCTCGGCCTCCTGACCGTTCGGCCAGGACGTCCTTTGGCGTCCGGGCCGCGGTCAGCCACAGGCCGGTGAACACGGCGCAGGCCAGCGTCACGGCGCCCGCCGCGAGGAAAGCGCTGTTGAGGCCGGACTCGAAGGAGGCTCCGCCGGACTCCCGCGTGTGAACGATCGCCCCGAGCACCGCCACGCCGAGGACCGCGCCGATCTGCCGGGTGGTGCTGCTGACGCCCGAGGCGAGGCCGCCCTCCTGTGGGCTGACCGCCTGGATGGCGGCTGCGGTAAGCGGCGACATGGTGAGAGCGAATCCGATGCCGACGACCGCCAGCCGCCACCACACGTTCCCGTAGCCGGTATCGGCGTGGACGAAGCCCAGCGCCAGCAGTCCCAGCCCGGCCAGCGCCAGGCCGATGCTGACGACGACACGGAAGCCGTACCTGGCCGCGAACCGGCCCGCGTACGGGCTGACGATCACCATGGCCAGCGAGGTGGGCAGGGTTCGCAGCCCGGCGACCAGGATCGAAGTGTCCTGGACGTAGACGAAGAACTGGGAGAAGAAGAACGACGACCCCATCAGCGCGAACCCGACCACGACCATCGCCGTGTTGGACACCGTGAACAGCCGCTGACGGAACAGCCGCAGCGGCAGCATCGGCGTCGACACACCAGCCTCGACCACGACGAACGCGACCAGGAGCACCAGTCCGGCGGCGAAGCCGCCCAGGACCACCGGCGAGGTCCAGCCTCGGGAACCGCCCTCGATCAGGCCGTAGGTCACAGCGCCCACGCCCGCGACGGACAGGACCGTGCCGGGGACGTCGATCGGCGGCGCGCTCGGGTTGCGGGACTCCCTCAGCACGCGCAGCCCGGACAGCAGCAGGACCGCCCCGATGGGTACGTTGACCAGGAAGATGGCGGGCCAGCCGAAGGACTCCACCAGGATCCCGCCCGCCAGTGGTCCGACGGCCAGGCCGATGCCGCTGAACCCGGCCCACAACCCGATCGCTCTGACGCGCTCCTTCGGGGCGGGATACGCGGCGGTGAGCAGTGCCAGTGAGGCGGGGCTCAGCGCCGCGGCCCCGACGCCCTGCAGGACCCGCCCGGCGATCAGCCAGCCGACCGAGGGCGCGAGCGAACACACCACCGACGCGGCCGTGAACACCACCACCCCGGCCAGGAACACCCGCCTGCGGCCGAACCGGTCGGCGAAGACGCCGCCCGACAGCAGCAGCATGGCCACCAGCAGCACGTAGGCGTCGACGATCCACTGCAGGCCGGTCAGCCCGGTGTGGAGCCCCTGCTGCATGTCGGGCAGGGCGGCCCCGACGATCGTGTTGTCGAGCAGCACCATGAACTGACCCGCGCAGGTCAGGGTGAGCAACGCTTTCACGTACATATCTCCTAAACGCAGTCGATGACTGCGTTAACTTAGACCCTCGTAGGCTCTAACGCAAGTCTCGACTGCGTTAAGGTGGGGACATGGATGAGCAGGGGCGGGCCAGGCGGCCCGGCGGGCGCAGCGCCCGGGTCCGCGCGGCAGTGCATCAGGCCGTTACCGACCTGGTCGGCGAGCGCGGCTACGGACACTTCACCGTCGGCGACATCGCGGCCCGCGCGGGCGTGGCCGACACCAGCCTCTACCGCCGGTGGGGCAACCTCCAAGCCCTGCTCAGCGATGTGCTGCTGACCCGGCTCAACGCGAAGTCGCCGATGCCTGACACCGGCAGCCTGGCCGGCGACCTGCGGACCCACGCCGCCAACGTGGCCCGCGAGGTCACCGGACCCGACGGCCTGGCGCTGGTGCGGCTGACCCTCGCGCTGTCAGGCGAGGGTCAGCATGGCCTTCAGGCGCGCGACGAGCTCCTGGCCGACCGCACCAGGCAGTTGCAGGCCATGCTCGACCGCGCCCGCGACCGCGGGGAGGAGCCGCCTGACGTATTGGAGGTGCTGGACCATGTTCTGGCGCCGATCTACATGCGCGTCCTGTTCGGCGCGGGCCCGCTCACCCCTGACTACCTCGACGGGTTGGTCGACCGGTTGCTCGCCTGATCCAGTTCGTCGCGCTGCGGAACAGCCGTTACCTGCCGACCGCCGTCGGCGAGCTACGCCCCCTTCACTACTTGGGGCTGCCGGTCATCGTCGAGCGGCTTGACCGGGCTCATTCGCTCGCGCAAAGCCCACCGGATCAGCCACCACCAGGCAGCTCACCCACACACCCTCATCAGCGCCAACCGGCTCCGGACTCCAAGGGTTGAACGCCCGCCCGGTCAGCCGCCGGGCTTGGTGAACTCCAGGCCGTCGAACCGGAACACCGTGACGCGGCCGGGGTAGTCGCCGACCGCCAGCAGCCGGCCATCGGCGGAGAACTCAACCGTGCGGTAATAGAGTGACGGCTCGCCGGGTACGACGAAACGCGGCTCCAGCGGCTGTCCGGTCGCGGTGTCATAGACGATGACCGGACCTTGGATGCGGGCGCCGGCGAGCCGGGTGCCGTTGGGCGCCAGCGCGACGTCGGCCAACCTGTCTTCGATCGTCCAGCACAAGGCACCGGATTCCACCGAGACACCGCAGCATCCCAACGTCTCACCGCTCGCGACAAGAAGCTGCTCGGTCCGGTCGAACATCAGCTTGCCGAGCCCACGGGCATTGTCGGCTCTCGTCGGGAAGGGGTACGGGGCACCGAGCACTCGCCGGCCGGTGTCGACATCCCAGACTTCGAGGTCGTACTCCGTATCGCGGTTGTCCGGGTGGTGGATGAGGCCGACGAGCCGGCCCGACGGAGACAGGGCGGCGGTGCCGGTCCGCGAGGGCTCGCCCGCCGGAAGGTCGAGGCACGAATGGCCATCCGGGCCCAGCACGCGCAACGTGTGATCGTCGGACACCAGCATCCGGCCGGCGACGGTGTCGCGCCCCAAGGGGGTGTGGGGCAGGCGCTGAACGTGACCGGTGGCGAGTTCCACCGTGTGGCTCGTGTCCCCTCCGCTGCTTGTGTTCCGGACGGTGAACGTCAGGTGTGATCCGCCCGGTTCGAACGCCATGTCATGGACCGCTGAGTTCCGCGACGCATCGGCGTACACCACCCGGCGGGCACCGGTCCGTAAGTCGATGGTCTGCACCTCGGAGCCGAGCCGCGGCCTGACCCGGTCAGGAATGCCGCGGGCGACCGCGAGGGTGCCGCCGTCCGGGTGCAGGGCGAACGCGACGATCCCGTTGGTCGCCGGCGTCGCGCACTGGACGACGACGTCGCCCGGCTCGGTCGCGGCGACGTCACGCAGCACGGCGTACCCGTCACGCATCTTCTCGGTGACGATCTTCTCCAGGGCCTCGCGCGCCGCGCGTCCGCCGCCGAACGACTTCATGCGCTCCTGAGGCTTCCCGGCACCGGTCCACCAGCTCCGGCGCAACTCGACCCCGTCGACCCGGAGCTCCAGATATTTGGGCTTCGAGGTGCCGGGATGGGTCAGGAGAATCCGCTCACGATTCATAAGCGGCAGCGTAGAGATCTCCACCGTCAGAAATCATCAGCGCCGCTTCGAACGGGTCTCCTCCACAAAAGACCAGGTCGCACCGCTCATCGGCACCTACGACCACGCCGCCCTGGCCAGTGGGCAAGCGCAGGTCCGCTACCTGCCGGGCGACCTCACCGGCGCCATCGACGCCCGGCACACCTCACTGCTCCGCAGCTCAGGACGCTCAACTTAATATTCGAGCGGTACGGGTGAAGGAGCGCAACGCGGACAGGTGCCGGTTCCATGTGATCGGTCCACCGTGGCGTAGGCCTTCGGGCTCATGTCGGCGACCGGGTGATGCGAACCGGTGATAGCGATCAGACGGGCCGGGGGCTGGGCATACCCGGCGCGGGCGGCGGCCACCCTCGCCCGCGTGTCTATGTGACAGATAAGGCGGATTCGGTGTCACCGGTGATGGACCTCTTACCATCACGCTATGTCACGCAATGAATTCGCCAAGTTACGGTCGGTGCGCCGTGGGGTGTTGATCGGCCAAGGCTCCGGGCCGCCGCGCAGGCATCACATTCGACGGGCGCTTCTGCGGCGCAAGGGGCGGGCAGTCCGTCCCTCCCTGGAAGCGGACACGGGCCGCGGCCTGTGTCGGTGGCGGGTGCCGGCGGCATCGGTGGCTTCGGGAGCGCCCGGGGCGAAGCGAAGGCGAGGTGGCGGGAGTGCATCTGACCCCGCATGAACAGGAACGTCTGATGATTCATGTGGCCGCGGAGGTGGCCCGCAAGCGGAAGGAGCGGGGGGTTCGGCTCAACTACCCGGAAGCGGTCGCGATCTTGACCGCACACGTTCTCGAAGGGGCCCGCGACGGCCGCACCGTCGCCGAGCTCATGGTCCCTCCGGACAAGACGGTGCTGTGCCGCGAGGATCTGATGGAGGGCGTTGCGGAGATGATCTCCGATGTCCAGATCGAGGCGACGTTCCCCGACGGCACCAAGCTGGTCACCATCCGCACCCCGCTGGCCGAGGAGGGAGAGCAACCGTCTGATCACCCTGGGAAGATCGACCATCCCCGGGACGCCGAGTTGGTGCCGTTCAATGTCGGCCGTGATGTCACGATTGTGTCCGTCTCCAACGATGACGACCGTCCCATCCAGGTCGGCTCGCACTACCACTTCTTCGAGGTCAATCCCGGCCTGAAGTTCGAACGCGCCGACGCCTACGGCAAGCGGTTGAACATCCCGGCGGGCAGCTCCGTGCGGTTCGAGCCCGGTTGCCCGCTGGAGGTAGAGCTGGTGCCCATCGAGGGCAGGCGCGTCGTCGCGGGCCTGCGCGGTGAGGTCGGAGGTCGTCTCGATGCCTGAGCCCCTGACCTTCAAGAGGCATGACCGGCATGAGCCGCTGACCCGCGTTGAGTACGCGGATCGGTTCGGCCCGACGGCCGGGGACCGGATCCGCCTGGCCGACACCGACCTGCGGATCGAGGTCACCGAGGACTGGTCCGGCGGTCCGGGACGCAGTGGGAATGAGGTCGTCTTCGGCGGTGGCAAGGTGATCCGCGAGTCGATGGGGCAGTCCTGCGCGCCGCGCGACGCCATGGCGTTCGGCGCTCCCCAGCCTCCTGACACGGTCATCACCGGGGCGGTCATTCTGGACCATTGGGGGGTGGTCAAGGCCGATGTCGCCATCCGCGACGGCCGGATTGTCGCGCTCGGCAAGGCTTATAACGACGAGACCATGGACCGGCTGCACGACGGCCACGCCACGGCCACGGACTTTCTGATCGGTGCCGAGACCGAGATCATCTCGGGCAACGGCAAGATCCTCACCGCGGGTGGCGTCGACACCCACGTGCACTTCATCTGTCCCGAGCAGATCCACGAGGCGCTCGCCGCCGGTGTCACCACCCTGATCGGTGGCGGCACGGGCCCGGCGGAGGGCAGCACCGCCACCACGGTCACGCCCGGCGCCTGGCACGTTGGCAGGACGTTCGAGGCGCTGGACGCCTTCCCGGTCAACGTCGGGCTGCTCGGCAAGGGCAGCACCATGTCCACCGAATCCCTCTACAACCAGGTGAAGGCGGGCGTACTCGGCTTCAAGATCCATGAGGACTGGGGCGCCACCCCTGCTGTCCTGCGCCGCTGCCTGGAGGTGTGCAGGGCGACCGGCGTCCAGCTCGCCCTGCACGCTGACTCCCTCAACGAGGCCGGCGCCGTCGCCGACACCATTGAAGCCATCGGCGACCACCCGATCCACGTCTTCCATGTCGAGGGCGCAGGCGGCGGCCACGCCCCCGACATGATCACCATGGTGAGCCTGCCGAACGTGCTGCCCGCCTCCACCAATCCCACCCGGCCCCTCACCGTCAACACGGTCAAGGAGCACATCGACATGGTGATGGTCTGCCATCACCTCAACCCGGAACTGCCGGAAGATCGCGCGTTCGCGGAATCGCGGATCCGGCCCTCCACGATGGCCGCGGAGGACATCCTGCACGACCTCGGCGCCATCTCGATCATGTCGTCGGATGCCCAGGCGATGGGCCGCATCGGTGAAATGATCATGAGGACCTGGCAGACGGCGCACACGATGAAGGCGCTGCGCGGCAGCCTGCCCGGTGACAAGCCCGATGACAAGGCGGGAGACAAGGGGGCCGACAACCATCGCGCCCGCCGCTATGTCGCCAAATACACCATCAACCCGGCGATCGCGCACGGCATCGACCACGAGGTCGGCTCGGTCGAGGTGGGCAAGCTGGCCGACCTGGTGCTGTGGGAACCGAAGTTCTTCGGCGTCAAGACGCACCGGGTGATCAAAGGCGGTCAGATCGCCTATGCGCAGGTGGGTGATGCCAACGCCTCCATCACCACCCCGCAGCCGGTGCTGCCCCGCGCCATGTGGGGCGCCAGCGGCCAAGCGCCTGCGGCCAACTCCGTCAACTTCGTCACCGCGGACGCCATCGAGGCCGGCCTGCTCGCCACGCTCAAGGTGGGCAAGAAGTTCACGGCGATCCGCGACACCCGCAAGGTCTTCAAGGCCGACATGCGGGAGAACAACGCCCGCCCCGCCGTCCGCGTCGATCCCGACACCTTC
Organism: Nonomuraea solani; assembly: GCF_900108335.1. Classification (GTDB taxonomy): domain Bacteria; phylum Actinomycetota; class Actinomycetes; order Streptosporangiales; family Streptosporangiaceae; genus Nonomuraea; species Nonomuraea solani. The sequence goes on along the minus strand of NZ_FNVT01000003.1, from coordinate 621,740 downwards.
GAGGTGGAGATCGGCGGAGCGAAGGCCAGAGACGTGGCCACGGAGATCGACGGCGTCGACGTCAAGTGGGACCACCTTGCCCAGGAACTGCCCATGGCTCAGCGGTACTTCCTCTTCTGAGCGCCGCCCAGCGATCGCACCGTGAACGCCAGCACCGTGAACGCCAGCACCGCGAAGGAAAGGTGAGCCACGCACGATGAACCGTGCCGCCCTGCTCGTCCTGGCCGACGGCCGCTTCCCCGCCGGAGGGCATGCGCACTCCGGCGGAGCCGAGGCGGCCGTCACGGCGGGACGCGTTCACGATGTGGTGAGCCTGCAGGAGTTCTGCAGCGGCCGGCTGCACACCAGCGGTCTGGTCGCGGCGGGTCTGGCTGCCGCGGCCGCCGCCGGCTACGACCCACTCCTGCTGGATGAGGCCGCCGATGCTCGTACCCCCGCCCCCGCTCTGCGCCAGAGCGCACGCAGACTCGGGCGGCAGTTGCTGCGCGCCGCCCGCGCCGCCTGGCCGTCGGCCGCCCTTGACGCCCTGGCCGCGGCCCGGCCGCGCGGCTCCCACCAGAGTGTCGTGCTTGGCCTCACCGCCCGCTGCGCGGGCCTGACCTCGCTGGACGCGGCGTACGTGGCGGCCTATGAGAGCGTCAGCGGCCCAGCCACCGCGACCGTCCGCCTGCTCCGGTTGGACCCCTTCGACGCCGCCGCCATCCTCGCCCGCCTCGCCGCCGGCATCGACCACGTCGCGGCGCGGGCAGCCGAATCCGCGCAGCACGCCCTGATCGAGGGCGTCGAGGCGTTGCCCGCCACCTCGGCGCCACTGCTCGACATCACCGCCGAACAGCACGCCGCCCGCCCAGTACGCCTGTTCGCTTCCTGACCGCCGCGCCACCCTTGGACTACCGGAGCAGCCATGCACCTCCACCACAGCGACGCCTTCCCCGAGGACTGCCCTCACGGCCCCGGCGGCTCCCGCGACGAGCGCCCCGACGGGCGCCGTCGCGCCCTGCGCATCGGCCTGGGCGGGCCGGTCGGCACCGGCAAGACCGCCACCGTCGCCGCGCTGTGCCGTGCGTTGCGCGAGGAGCTGTCCATCGCCGTCGTCACCAACGACATCTACACCCGGGAAGACGCCGAATTCCTGCTGCGCGAGGCCGTCCTGCCCGCCCAGCGCATCACCGCGGTCGAGACAGGCGCCTGCCCGCACACCGCCATCCGTGACGACATCTCCGCCAACCTCGAAGCCGTGGAAGACCTGGAGGACCAGCTCGGCTCGCTCGATCTGATCCTCATCGAATCCGGCGGCGACAACCTCACCGCGACCTTCTCCAAAGGCCTGGTCGACGCCCAGATCTTCGTCATCGACGTCGCCGGCGGCGACGACATCCCCCGCAAGGGCGGCCCCGGTGTCACCGCCTCCGACCTGCTCGTCATCAACAAGACCGACCTCGCCCCCTACGTCGGCGCCGACCTGGAGGCAATGGCCCGCGACGCCAAGGCTCAGCGCGGCGGCCTGCCCGTCGCCTTCACCGCGCTCAAGACAGAAGGGGGCGTCACCCCTGTCGCGGACTGGGTCCGCGAGCGCCTGGCGAACTGGAGCGCGAACCCCGCATGACCATCGCGGCCACCCCGGCCACCCCGGCCACGCACACCGCGCGCACCGCGCCGGGCGTGCACGCCACCGCCCGAATCAGGGCGACCACCTCCAACCATGCCACCATCCTCCCTGTTCTGGCCGGCGACGGGCCCTTCGACCTGCGCCGCAACCGCTCCCACGGGAACCAGGCGCGGGTGTGCATCACCGGCGCCATGTGCGCTCCCCTCGGCGGCGACCGGTTGTGCATCGATGTCACCGCCGAACAAGGCGCCAACCTGCACATCACCTCTGCGGCCGCCACCATCGCCCTGCGCGGCCCCACCCCCGAGCACGCCACCTACGACGTTCGGCTCACCGTGGCGGAGCGGGCGTCGCTGCACTGGCTGCCCCAGCCGCTGATCTCCGCCGCACGCAGCAACCTGCGCCAAACCTGCACCATCGACCTGGCCCCCACCGCAAGGCTCGTGCTACGCGAAGAACAAGTTCTCGGCCGCGCCGGTGAGCCCCCGGGCCGGCTGACCACCCGCCTCACCGTCCGTCTCGACGGACGCCCCCTCCTGGACCAGCAGAGCGTCTATGGCCCGGACGCGCCCGGCTGGGACGGCCCAGCCGTCCTCGCCGGCCACCGCGCCGCCGGTCAACTCCTCATCGTCGACCCGGCCTACCGCACACAGCCGTCCGACGTCCGGTTGCTCGGCCACGACCCGGCGCACGGGCAGGCCGCGCTGACCCCGCTCGCCGGACCTGCCGTCCTGGTCACCGCCCTCGCCCCCGACACCCTGCACCTGCGCCGCCTTCTCGACGCGGCTCACACCCTCGCGTGTTCACAGACCCCAAGTGCATCGCCGACCTGAACATACGCCGAAGTATGTGCACAGCCCTCGCCACGTTGGAGCGGCCCATGGGGTGACCGGGGCGGACGGCGTGGTGTGACGACCGCTAGAACTTAAGCACGCGGGGGCCTGCCTTCAACGTTTTCCAGAGCCCGGCGACCACGGCGACCGAACCAGGACCCGCCCGATCTCGCTCAGAAATCGGCCAGGCCTGGGACTGAGTGTCCGTGTCCGAACTGGTGATCTCCTCGACGATCAAACTGCCGGGCTGGAATGTCGAGTTCTCCGATTCGCTCCACGTGATCGCTTGGCTACTGATATTCAAGAGTGGTGCGGGGCAGCGTTCTGTAGGGGGGCGCATTCCGCTGAGGCGTCCAGCCGACAGCAACTGCGGCGGCCGGACGCCTCCTCCCAACATGGCCAAGCCGTTGATGGTGACCGGCCGCCGGCCGCCGGCCGCCGGTCGACGGGCGCGGTACTCATGCCGGGTCGTCCAGCCGATGGCCGTCCACGTCTCCTACGAGCAGGACACGGTCAGCTACACCGGTGGCACCTTCGACAGCGGCCCGTCCTCGCGAACGTGCGGTTCGAACCGCGCCTCGACCTTGAACGTGATGCCCAGGTCGCCGTCAGCTCACCCACATCGCCCACCGCGCCGCGTCTCGGTCGATGGCGGGGGCTGCCTGGGTCAACAGCGCCTACGCCGGAGCTCTGGTCGACTGGGCCCGCGATTTCCTCAGCCTTACCCTCATGATCGTATCCCGGCCTCCCGGGCATACCGGTTGTGGTGCTGCCCAAGAGGTGGGTGGTGAACGTACCCTCTCGTGGATCATGTGAGCCCGGCGCAACTGCCGAGACATGAACGGCCGGTCCAGCGCTCCGAAGCGCACATCTCCCGGGCGGCGCTCGCGACGAACATGGTCCGCCGCGAGCGTCCCTCCTGCGTGAGCGTCTCCTTCACGTGCTGTGGGTCGCAGGCCGCCCCACGTCAAAGGCCCTGGCGCCGGGTTCAGGAGGTGAGGATGCCGAGGCCGTCGCCGAGCAGTTTCAGCCCGAGCACGAAGAACAGGGCGGCCATGACGGCGACGTTGTGCCGGGCCGCCCAGTCCTTCCAGCCGCCGAGCACGCTTCTGGCCCGATCGCCCAGGAACAGGAAGACGGCGAGTGGGGCCAGGATCCCGAGAGAGCCGATGATCACGAAGATGGCCAGGGAGGCGACCTGCTGTCCGGTCGCCACGCCGGAGGAGCTGATCGAGGCGGCGGCGGCGAGGGTCAATGGCGCGTTCTTGAGGTTGGCCGCCGACAGGGCCAGGCCGAGGCCGAAGACCTTGACCGGGCTGAAGCGGTCGATCGCGGCCATCCACTTCGGCAGTTCGGCTGGTGAGGCGCCGGTGGGACGGTGTCGCCATTGTCGGATGCCGAACAGGACGAGCAGGATGCCCAGGACCAGCTTGAGCGCTCCCACCCAGGTGGCCGGCTGATGGTGGGCGGAAGAGCCTCCCGCTCCGCCGATCGCCAGCATCACGCCGCCCAGCACCGACAGTCCTGCCAGCCAGCCGAGGGTGAACAGCGATCCGTTGAGGCGTCCTTGCGGTGTGGCCAGAACGAGGATGATCGCGACGATCGGGAGCGGGCTGACCGCGACGCCGGCGGCCAGGCCCAGGATGTCCCCGAGAGCTTTGCCCATGACGGTCTCCATGTGCCGGTCGGGATGACCTGGTCGGCGCGGCGCCGCGGACCTGACCCGCTGACCTGCCTGAGGAGCCCTTCCCTGCCATCGTCTCACCCGGCGCGTCGCACCTTGGGCGGTGCCCGATCCGGCGGCGAGTCGTTGGGCCAGCGCACGACGGATTCCCCGGGGGCATGAACGAGCGATTCTTTGGCGATCCGCTGACAATCTGACCGCCAAATCGCTGTCCTCGAGCCCGCGTTCGGCCCGTCGGCCTGCCTACGCTGAGCTGTGACCTGGGACTACAACGTGATCCTGCCGCCCCCGGGTCTGGATCGACGGTATTGTCCCGCAGTCGAGCGGCAGGCGAGCGGAGATGATCGAGCGCATGCCATCGCGATTCATCCCATACACCCCGGACATCGAAGCCGCCTGTCCACAATTCGACGAGATGCTGCAGACGGTGATCGCCAAGACCGAGCGGTTCATCGCCGAATCGGTGACGGCCGAGGGCACCGGCCTGGCGGTCCGTGACGCGCACGCCAAGGGGTACGGGATCGTCAGGGGCGAAGTCGAGATCCTCGACCGGCTTCCCACCGAGTACGCGCAGGGCATCTACGCCACGCCGGGACGGCATGACGCGCTCGTGCGCTTCTCCAACGGCTCACCGCACGCGGGCGCCGACGCGCGGCTCGGCCGCGCGACCGGGCTGGCGTTGAAGATGTTCGGCATCGGGGGCCCGACCCTGCTGGAGGACGAGCCCGACACCGGCACCTTCGACTACGCCCTCATCAACGCGCCGGTCTTCTTCTGCAACACCGTGAAGCACTACCTGTTCATTCAGGAGTTGTTCCTGGACGCGCCGAAGTACTTCGCCCAGGGCCCGCCCGGGCGGCATCGCTTCTACCGCGAGTTCGTGACCGGCAAGGGGAGCCTGGAGCCTGATGAGTGGGCGTGGGAGGAGTTCCTGGCCTTCCTCACGGTGGCGCAGCGGCCGCTGGTGAACGTGCTGCTGTCGACCTACTGGACGATGGGCGCCGTCCGGCACGGCGACTACATCGCCAAGGTGCGCCTTGTCCCCGACCCTGGTCGCGCGGCCGCGGTGGTCCATCGCGCCATCGACCTGACCTCGGCGGAGGAGGTGTTCCGGCCGGCCCTGGTGGCCGAGATGCGAGAGCGGCCCTACGCGTTCGACATCCAGGTCCAGCTCTGCGCCGACCTGGAGCGCATGCCAGTGGAGGACCTCACCGTCGAGTGGCCCGAGCGGCTGTCCCCTTTCGTTACGGTCGCCAAGTTGCGCCTGCCGCAGCAGGACATCTCAGCTGAGGAAACTCTCACGAAGATGGATGCGCTCTCTTTCACTCCATGGCGGGTCACGGCCGAACACGCCCCGCTCGGTGAGATCATGCGGGCCCGCAAGGAGGTCTACCGCCGCTCCTCCCTGCAGCGTCACCGGCTCAACCACCAGCAGCGCCGGGAGCCACACAGCGCAGCTGAGGTCTCGCCGTGATTCAGAGACCTCAGGGATAGGGCGGGCCCTCAGCCCTCCAGTGCGGCCAGCCAGCGCAGGGCGCGCAGACCCGGTACGAAGCAGTACTCGCCGCCTCGGGTGACCACGAAGCTGGGCAGGTTCTGCAGGCGGCGCCGGATCGGCTTGTCCGGGATGGTGACGCTGCCGGTCCCGCCGTGATGCCCGGCCACCGGGTCCTTCTCGCCGGGAAAGCCGATGAAGTTGCCGTCATTGACCCACTCGGCCTTGATGAACTCAAACTGACGTTCCAGATGGGCTCCGATGAAGACCCCGACCAGCCCTCGGTCGGCGCCGTCGTCGTCCAGCACGCCCTCCGGCAGCGGCGGGCCGTAGCTGGTGCCGCGGCGGATGAGGCGATGCATGCGCGCGTCGCCGATGATGGCGGAATCGCGGGGGTTGGTACGCCGGATGTGCGCACCAGCCGGGCACCGGAAGCCGCGATCGTCGTTCTCCCGGTACAGGAAGTCGTTGTTGCGCTGGGGGTCGGCGCCCAGCTCCGGGTCGTCGTGCTCCGGGGTCAGCGTCAACGGCGCCCCGCTGGGCCAGCGCCCGACCATCTTCGCCGCCAGGAGCGCCTCTTCCTGGGCGCTGGAGGTGTTCGCGCGCAGGTACCGGCGCCAGGCCGCCACCTTGGTGTGAATCTTGCGCACAGCGACGTAGGTCCCGTTGCGCCCCAGCACCTCGGGGCTGGGCATGGGCGGCAGATTGCCGGTTTCGTCGGGGTAGCCGAGGAGGAACTCGCCCGCCTTGATAGGAGCTTCCCGGGGGTTGGAGCCGGGCAGCCCAAGGCCCTCGATGTTCGGATGACTGATGCCATCGCGGAAGCCGAAGGTGGTACGCCCGGTCGGGAGCTGGCGAACCTCCTGCCGCCAGATCACCTGGACACCAGGCGTGTCCTGGCAGGCGACGCGGGCCCGCTCCAGAGCCTTCTCCAGCCGCGCCGCATCGGGAGACAGGGCACTCAACGCGATATGCACCTCACCCGTTCCGAACGGTGCCTCCCAGTGGGCCGGGGCGCTCTCGCCCACGTCACCGATCAGGTCCGCACGCGCGGCCATGCCCTGGCGAAACGCCCGCGGAAAACTGTCCAGCGACTCCTGCGGCACCCCCAGCGCCCGCAGCCCCTGGTAGGTGAACGCCACCGCAACCCAGGCATCCCTGCTCGGATCCACGCTGGCGAAACCACCCTCGACCGCCGGCAGCAGCCGGCGCAGCAGCGAACGCCCGGCATGGCGGTCATCCACGCGCAGGAAGACGAACCTGCCCACATACGGCATGGGCCGTGGATGCAACGCCCCGCTCTGGATGTCGTCGACCTCGATGGGCACGCTGGCCCCGCTCGCGCTTGCCGCCGCGTTCATGATCGGTTGTGCCTCCGCACTGGTCTTCACCTGGACAACCCCGCGCCGGTCGGCTCGCGCCCGCCGACCCGGTCCATGGCGCGCCGGTACTCACCGCCGCGGCATCCGTGCGCATCGGCCGCTGCCCGCGTCACCCCCGCTGCGCCGCCGGCTCGGCCTCAGGGATCGGTCGTCTTCAAAGCTTCAGCCTGCGGCTTCCTCCATCAGTTTCTGGAAGGCCGGCGTGGCCAGCAGCTCGGCGTTCGCCGGGTTGTCCAGCGCCGCCCGGAACTCGGGGATGTCCAGCACCGCCTGGAAGGCCTCGTTCACGCGTTGGTTCTTCCAGATCTGCTGAACGGTCAGATCGGGATAGGAGCTGACGAAGACCCCCGCGGGCGCCTGCCGGGCGAGGAACCAGTCCTTCACCCCCGGGTCGGTGACGCCAGGGAACCCTTCGGTGTGCGAGAAGACCTTGTCGAAGCGGGCCCCGACCGCCGTCTTGCCGAAGTCGTCGATGTAGGTGTCCCAGGAGCCGTCGAAGACGCTCGCGAACATGTGCCGGGTGTCGTTGTCGAATATCACATGGCGTGCGTCGTGCAGGGTGCCGATCTGGCGCAGCGCCGCACGAGCTTCCACGTCAGACGACCCGCCGGCGAGCGCGGCGAGATCCTCACGCAGCGCATCCGCGTGACCCGGCTTGATCTTGGAAAAGACGGTGAACTCGCTGCACACACCATCCCTCATGCCCGGGCGCTCGGGCTGAGCTGATGAGGTTGAGCCTGGCATCCCAGCCATGATGAGCCTCTCCTGCTACGGATCCGTACGAGGGGCACCAGACGCTCACAGATGCGGCGCCATCGCCCTGACCTCCTATTTTCGACCGCGCCCTACCAGCCACACGGAAAAGGCCGGTCAAGCGGCGGGAGCCGATCCGTACCGATTCGCGGGGGCTATGAGCGGCACCCGGGCCGCCGCACCGACTGCGCGTGAACTCGGCCGAAGACGGCTTGAGCACTGCTTGGAACTCGGGCGGAGGCCCGGCTGAAGATCGCGACCTGGATCACGGACTTCTACAACGTCAAGAGCAGGCACGGCGCCAACGACGGGCTGCCGCCTGTCGCATTCGAGCGTCAGATGATCGAGAAGAGGCGAGCCCTGCTGAGGGCCGCTGTGGCATAGGACCGTCTCCACGGTTTGAGGGGATTGACAGTTCCCTGCGATACCCCGAGGTCTAATCGATGGTGGTGCCGGCGGAGCGGGCCGCGATCTTCTGCTTGAACGCCGTGAACGGCGGTCGCGCGAAGCCGAGCGTGTCCAAGGTGTGGCTTCGCCGCACGACCGGTTTGAGGTGGCTGAACGTCTCGAAGGAGTAGCGGCCGTGGTAGCTGCCCATGCCGCTGGCCCCTATTCCGCCGAAGGGGAGGGCTTCGATGCCGGCCTGCAGCATCGGCGCGTCGAGGCCGACGCCGCCGGAGGAGGTGCGCTCGACGAAGCTCTCGCGGGTGGTGCGGGAGGCGGAGAAGACGTAAAGGGCCAGCGGTTTGTCGTGCGCGTTGATGTAGTCGATGGCCGCCTCGGAGGACGCCATCGCAACGATGGGCAGGATCGGGCCGAAGATCTCCTCGCTCATCAGAGGCGGCTCTGACGCGCCCGGGACCGGGGCCGGCATGCGCACGATGGTAGGTGCGAGATAGCAGGTCTCAGGGTCGGCCTGGCCGCCGAACGCGACGTCCGCGCCTTCCAGGTAGGACAGGAGCCGGGTGTGATGGCGGGCGTTGACGATGCGCCCATAGTCCGGGCTCTGGGCGGCGTCCGGGCCGAGCATGTCGAGCACGGCCCGCTTGAGCGCCTCGATGAGGGTGTCCACGCGGTCGGGGGTGGTCATCACGTAGTCCGGGGCGACGCAGGTCTGGCCGGCGTTCATGAACTTGCCCCACGCGATGCGCCGGGCCACCTGGTCCAGGTGCTTGTCGTCGTCGAACCAGACCGGCGACTTCCCGCCGAGTTCGAGCGTTACGGGCGTGAGATGTTCGGCGGCCGCGCGCAGCACCACGCGGCCGACCGTGCCGTTGCCGGTGTAGAAGATGTGGTCGAAGCGTTGCGTGAGCAGTTCGGTGGTCTCCGGTACGCCTCCCTGCACGAGGTGGATGGCGTCGGTATCCAAGTACCGGGGGATGACATCGGCCAGGACCGCCGAGACCGTCGGGGTCAGCTCGCTCGGCTTCAGGATGACCGCGTTACCGGCGGCGATGGCGCCGATCATCGGCGCGAACAGCAGTTGCACCGGGTAGTTCCACGGGGCGATGACGAGCACGACGCCCAGGGGCTGCGGGATGAGTCTGGCGGTCGCCGGCCACAGACTGAGTGGCAGGCCGACCCGGCGCGGCCTGGCCCACTGCCGCAGGTGCCGGCGCGTGTGGTCGATGTCGGCCAGGAGCACACCGGTCTCGGCGAGCCGGGTTTCGGTCGGGCACTTGCCCAGATCCGTCGACAGGGCGTCCTCGATAAGGGTGGCGTTCTCCCGCAGCAGGCGATGCAGCGCGTCGAGTTGCGTGATCCGCCAGGGCAGAGAGCGCGTCGCGCCGCTGTCGAAGCGGCGGCGGGCGGTGGCCATCACCTCCGCGATACCTTGGCCCGGTCGTTCGATGGTCTCGCTCTGGTGCCTCATCTCAGCTCCGGCCCGCCGTCTTCTGCAGGGCGCGGGCCGCCTCGATGAGCGTCACGCCGTCGGGGCCCCACATCAGCCGCATGTAGTGCCGCTCGAACCTACCCCGCTGCATCATCCAGATGAAGGGCAACGAGATCTTCAGCGTCGCGACCGCCACCGCGCTGCGCGCGCGTCCCATGCCGAGGGACTTGCGCAGCCGGCCAGAGGACGCTCCGGCGGCGAGCTGCCGAAACAGCCCGTGGTCGAGTACCCCGGCGTAGAACAGCGCGGGTAGCTGCGAGCGGTGGAAGTTCTTCTTCATCGTGCCGAACATCTGCATCGGGAAGCTCTGTCCGTTGTCGGGGTAGATCGCCATCGACTTGCTCGTGCCGAAAAGGTCGTCGTACTTCGCGTACAGGCGATCGAGCTCCGCCATCGAGGTCGGGATCTCCTCCTCCGGCGCTCCGACCAGCCGGCAGTAGGCGGCCGTTTCGGCGATGTACTGCTCACGCTGCGCGCGCGAGAGCCGGTGCGGTGGCAAGCCGTCGCGGAAGGCGAAGTTCTCGTACAGCCACAGCATCGAGTGCATCTCGGTCAAGGCCGCCCACATGGCGTCCCGAGGTTCGCTCGCCGCATAGCCCCCCAGTTCGGGCGCGCCCACGTCGATGACGTCGCCTGCCACCTTCTTGTGGATGGTGTGCAGGTGCTTGGCCATCCGGCGGGCGGTCTCGGTGTCGCCCAGCCACATCGGCGCGTGCATGCCCGAGTTCCGCTGGCCGCGTTCGAAGAGGTCGAAGATGGTCACCGTGCCCTTGCGGGTGTTGCGTGACAGCGGGTCGTGATCGCGCACCCCCGCGATGACCGGCTTGTAGGTGGACTGCATGAGCCCCTGGAAGGCGTACTGGAAGACGATGGTGGCCGGGTGCAGGAGCACCTGCCACACCATCGAACCTGGGCCGAAGATGCCGTAGTCCGGCGTGCCGTCCTCCTTCACCGAGCCGCCGGCGGGGACGGGCTCGCCGAACCGGCGCCACCGCTGGGCTGTGCCTTCGATTCGCTCCTTGGTGACGATGCGGAAGTCCTTCGTCCCCGTGCGCTCGCTCCTGCCAGTGTCCATGCTGCGACTCCAACGATCCCGACTCAAGTTCCCGGCCGGGAACTGGAGTGGCAGCGTAGGCTTGTGACCTGCTGATCGTCAAGTCCGACCGCGAAGAGGTAAAGCTCATGGGCCGAGTCGAGGAAACGCCGCGCGCACGAAGCCGCCGCGCCGTCGGCGTCAGGGCCGGCCTCACCCTGCAACGGATCATCGATGCGGCTCGGTCGCTGGATCCGGATGACTTGACCATGCAGGCCGTCGCCGATGCGCTCGGCGTCGATCGCAAGGCGCTCAACCATCACGTCAATGATCGGGAGACCCTGCTCGCGATGGTTGCGATGGAGGCCTTTTCCGACAGCTTCTCGTCCGTGGAGATCGATGGCCACTGCCGATGGCAGGACGCGTGCCGCGCCTTCGCACGGGCCTTCGCCGACAGCGTCTTCGCCGCCGGCAACCTCGCCGAACATCTCCGGCTCAGTGATGCGCATGTGACGAGGGTGCTGGAACCGAGCGAGGCGGTGCTGAAGAAGATGGTCCACGCCGGCTTCGACGACGAGGCCGCGATGCGTTCGCTGTCGCTGCTCGCCAACATCTGCCTGGCCTATGTACGTGATGCGAACCTTGCATCGCGAAGCGGAGTGCCGCCCCGGCCGGTCATCCTGCGCAAAGCACTCGAGCAGCGTGACCCGCACCAGTTCGAAACGCTCACGCGTATCGCCGCTCTACCCGTCACGACCTACGACGACGTTCAGTTCGAACTGGGCATCGAGACGTTCATCCTCGGCACGGAGGCGCTCCGGGAACGTATGGCGAAGTTGAGGAACGTCGATACCGGCGCTGATCACGATCTTGACTGATGAGCCGCCGGTATGTACCACAGGGGCACGGGACCTCATGATAGAGATCGGTGGAGGGCATGCGCCCGTGAACGCTCCGCTGCGACGCTTCTCGGTGCTTCGGTCGGCGGGCAGGGACAAGATGCGACCGAGTCTTTCCCGGCTCCTGTCGTCACATCGGCCCACCGCTGGTGGCGGCCCCGGCTTATTGGCCGATCTCTCTGCGGTCGACCTCGGGCCGATGTCGCTCGTCTATGGCCGTAGCTACGGTGACGAGGTGGGGATCGAGCTTACCGAGCAGGTCTCCTACTACGACGTCAACTTCGCGCTCGCCGGCCGCAATCGGCTCGAGTGCGGCGACGAACGGCTGGTGCTCACGCCAAGAACGGCCGGGATCATCTCGCCGCGCATGCGGGCGGCCATGCACCTCAGCGACGGCTACAGCCAGCTGCACCTGCGCATCGAACGCTTCGCGCTGGAGCGGCACCTCGAGCGGATGCTCGGCAGGCACGTCGCCGGCCCCATCCGGTTCCAGGCCGAGATGGATCTGACCGCGCCGGCGCTCGCGTCCTGGGCCCAGGCCGTCCATCTTCTCGTCCGGGACCTGGACGAGCCGTCGGGCCTGAGCGCATTCGGGCCAGAGCTCAGCCCGTGGCCGGACTTTCTCATGACCGGCCTGCTGCTGGCGCAACCGCACGATCATTCCGCGCAGCTGGCGCAGCGGCCGGACGCCGCCGCACGTCCACCTTCAATGAAACGTGTGGTCGACCTCATCGAGCAGGAGCCCGCGAGCGACCTCTCACCGGCCCGGCTCGCCGCCGTGGCGGGCGTGGGGCCGCGATCCCTGCAGCGCAACTTCCGCAGGTACATGGGCGTGTCGCCGCGGGAGTACATCCAGAGCATCCGGCTCGCGCGGGCGCACGACGATCTCGTCGCCGGGGCCGGTGCCACCGTCGCCGAGATCGCGTTCCGGTGGGGGTTCAGCCACGTGCCGCGCTTCGCAAGCGGCTACAAGGAGCGCTACGGGGTGCCGCCCTCGACGACTTTGCGCTCGTCTCGGCCGGACATGACCACGACGGCGCACCCTTCCCAGGCCTGATCGGGCTCGGAAGGGGGTACGTCGCGGCACCGGCCGTCATCCTCGTGTCGCCCAGCGGATCGGCACGTCGCTGAGTGGATCGGTGCGGCAGTGAGGGCGGCATATCGTCGCGGCGTGGCCGACATTCTGTCGGCCTGTGGTCGCCTCACCCACTCTCCTTGGAGGTTGGCTCATGGACGCACTCAGCGACGGGCCGCGAACGCTCAAGTTCGTGCACACCTACGGTGTGGGTCTGCATGGTGCGGAGTCTGATCCCGATGTCCACGATCCGCGTTGGCAGAAGCGTCAGGTGGACGATTTCGTGGCGTTCGCGGTCGAGGCCGAGGAGCTGGGCTTCGACGGGGTGACGGTGACCGAACATCATGCGCCGTTGATGACGTGCCCGTCACCGCATCTGCTGCTGGCGGCCGCCGCGGTACGGACGAGCCGGATCCGGTTGGGGACGGCGGTGACGGTGCTGCCGCTGTATCACCCGATCAGGGTGGCGGAGGAGGCGGGAACCCTCGACCTGTTGAGCGGGGGCCGGTTCGAGCTGGGCCTGGGGCGAGGCGTGCCGGGTGAAGCGCATATCGCGGTGGGCCGACGGTTGACCCCGGAGGAGCAGAACCAGGGGTGGTCAGAAAGCCTCGAGTTGCTGCAGCTCGCCTTGACCGAGCGGGACTTCACCTACGACGGCGTGTTCCACAAGGTCACTCGTCCGACGACGATCGCGACCCGTCCCCTGCAGGACCCGTTCCCGATCTGGCTGGGCGGCGCGAGCCTGGACACCATGGGCCGAGCCGCCGAGCGGGGCTGGAACGTCATGCGCAACTTCGGCAGCAACCAGGACCACCGAGAGGCGCTGGAGCACTACACCAAGGTCGCCGCCGAGCACGGCCACGTCAGATCCGGCGCGAACATGATGATCGAGAGATTCGTAGCGGTCGGGGAGAGCGAGGAACAGGCCGAGCGCAACCTGCAGAAGATGTCGGACTCCTTCGGGCGGTTCCTGTCACTTTTCACCGCGGGAGGGCGCCGTGCCGTCCCCCAGAGCGATGCCGAGTTCCATGTCGATACCGGCTCGGCCAAGAAGAACAGGCCGGCCATCGCCGTCTTCGGCACCCCCGATCAGGTGATCGAGAATCTCCAGCGGACGATCGACGAAACCGGTGCGCGCCGGCTGCTCGTCGAGCTCTTTTCAACGGAGGACAGGCGGCTGTTCGTGGAGGAGGTCATGCCCGTGTTGAGGGCGCGGAACGCGACAGCGCGCTGAGGCCCGGCCGATCCATGGACAGGACAAGTCTTCGAATCGCGGACCCAGCCCTATCCGGTGGTGCTCATCCACGGCGGCGGCGGTCAAGGGCTGGACTGGATGAGCACGCCCGAGGGCCGGCCGGGATGGCGGACCCTTCTCACCCTGCCACCCCTGCGCAGGACCGTCCGACGGCGATGTGCTCCGGACGGACGCCCATGCCGATGAAACGACCCAGGAGGTGGCGTAGCGGCGGCAGTGTTCGGAAGGCTGTGAAGATCGGTGGCACGTGCTGGGTGGTGTCGTCGCCCAGGTTCTTGGGGTAGAGATCGCGCAGGATGCCGAGCTGGAAGGCCTGGGTGATCCTCGCGGGGCGTTCTCTTCGTGATTGCACCCGGGCCAGATCGGCGTCTTGTGGTTCGCCGCCTCGGGTGAGAAGCGGGCCCAGCAGGTTGGCGGTGGCCACCGCGTCCTGCACGGCCAGGTTGATGCCCACGCCGCCCGCGGGGGACATGGCGTGGGCGGCGTCGCCGATGCACAACAGCCCTGGCCGGTGCCACCTCGGCAGCCGGTCCACCCGGACGCTCAGCCGGTGCACCGCCTCCCAGTCGTGGATGTGGTCCACGCGGTCGCGCAGGGCGGGTGCCAGTTGCGCTACCCGGTTCCGGAACGCCGGCAGCCCGGCGGTCTTGAGCTCGGCGAAGGCGTCCGCCTGGATCGCGTAGGCGAGCTGCCAGTAGTCACCACGGTCGATGGAGATCAGTGCTCCCTTGCCGCCCTGGAAGAAGGGCACCCGATCCTCTGGGCGGCGGGGCAGGCGGAACCACAGCACGTCCATGGGGGGCGAGGCGCTGACGGGGGTGAGGCCGGCGCGGTCCCGTACGGTGGAGTGGCGGCCGTCGGCCCCGATCACCAGGTCGGCCCGCACCTCCACGGGGCCGTCTTCGGTCTCGGCCAGGACGCCGGTCACCCGCTCCCGCTCGGTGAGGAGTTCCGTCGCCTGGGTGCGGCGCAGGAGGCGGAAGGAGGGGTAGGCCGTGGCCTTGGCGGCCAGGAAGTCCAGTACGTCCCACTGCGGCATGAACGCGATGTAGGGGCAGCGCACCTTCAACCGGCTGAAATCGGCGAAGGTGACGTCCTGGCCGCCCATGTTGACCGCCACCTGGGGCATCTTGGTGTGCGGGAGGTCCAGGAACTCCTCGATCCATCCCAGCTCGGCGATCAGTTGCAGGGTGGAGGGGTGGACAGTGTCGCCGCGGAAGTCGCGCAGGAAGTCCGCGTGTTTCTCCAGCACGATCACCTCCACGCCCTGGCGGGCCAGCAGGAGCCCGGCCATCATGCCCGCGGGGCCGCCCCCGACGACACAGCACTGTGCGCGCATCTCATCCTTCTTCCGGAAACAGCAGCCCGACCAGGGCCGTGATGTCGATGGGGGTGCCCAGCCGCCGGTTGACGGCGACGGTGGCGAACAGGGTTCTGGCGGCCGTGACCGTGTCGTGCGGGCGCAGTTCGCCGGCATTGATGCGTTCGAGCAGGAAGTCGCCGATGAGCCGCTGACCCTCGCTCACCAACGTCGCCAGCGGCGCGCGGGCCTGGGCCGAGCTGAAGAACACCGCCATCAGCTCGGCGTTGTCGGCCAGCAGCCGGTCGAACGCCTCCAGCAACTCGGCCAGCACCTCGGGAGCCGGCCGCGAGTCGTGCTGCTCCGTCCGCAACTCCCGCAGGCGGGGCAGGAAGCCCCGCTCCGACAGCAGCGTCTCCACCATCGCTTCTTTGCTGTCGAAGTAGCGATACAGCAGGCCCGGTGTCACATCGGCGGCCTGAGCCACGTCCTTGACCGTGGCCCCGTCCACGCCCTTGTCGGCGAACACGCGCAAG
Organism: Nonomuraea solani; assembly: GCF_900108335.1. GTDB lineage: Bacteria > Actinomycetota > Actinomycetes > Streptosporangiales > Streptosporangiaceae > Nonomuraea > Nonomuraea solani. The sequence goes on along the minus strand of NZ_FNVT01000003.1, from coordinate 605,992 downwards.
GCCGCGTCCAGCAGTTGCTCGCGGCGCCATACCGCCTGCTCACTTCGAGTCCTGGACATGACCACCTCATTGAGTAAACGTTTATTCATCGTAGCATGTGAGTGATCCGCTACCTCCGACGCTGGGCACTGCCGCGTCCCCGGCCTGCTGGAGCCAGGCGTCGACGTGTTGGCGGAGGGCCTGGACTCACATCGGTCGCAGGACCGTGTCGAGAAAAGCGCCGCTTACCGGGCTGAGCGGGCGTGAGGAGGGGGCGGCAAGGGCGACCTCGAACTCGGCCGGGAGCTCGCGTACCCGCAGGAACCGCACGCCGGGCGCCTCGCAGGTCAGGAACCCGGGTACGAACGCGACTCCCAGCCCGTGCCGGACCAGGTCGAGAATGGTGGATAGGTCGTTCATCTCGAATCTGACCTGCCGCTCGAGACCGACCGCGGCATAGGCCGCGTCCACTGCGGAACGCACCCCCCAGGTGGGAGGGAAGTCGATCGTGGTCTCGGCGGCGAGATCCGCCAGCCTGATGGTGTCGTGTGTGGCCAGGGGATGGTCAGGGTGGCAGGCCAGGAGCACGGTCTCGGTGCCGATCGGGTACAGGACGAGTCCGGGCAAGGGACGGGTGACCAAGAGGAAGGCGAGGTCGAGGTCGCCGTTGTGGAGCCGCTGGGCATGATCGACGATGTCATGGGCGCCTGTGCCACGCAGCTGGATGGCGACCTGGGGATGCCCGGCGCGGAAGCGCGCCAGATGGGTGGCGATGCCGGTCGGCGAATAGCCGTACAGGATGCCAAGGTTGAGCGTGCCGATCAGCCCGCCGCGGATGCGTGCGATCGCCTGATGGGCGTCGGCGACGTCGGCGAGGATGCGGCGAGCTTGAACGAGTAGGGCGTGACCAGCGGGTGTGAGCTCGACGTGCTGGGTGGTGCGCAAGAACAACGGTATGCCGAGCTCACGCTCCAGTGCCTTGATGGAGGAGGAGATGCCGGACTGCACGATGTGCAGTCGCGCGGCCGCGCGGGTGAAGTTTCGCTCCTCGGCTACGGCGACGAAATGTTCCAGCTTACGAAGATCCATCTGTGTTTCAGCTCAACCCATCCCAGTTTCATGTTGGACCGAGATCGATGGTCCTTCCACAGTAGAGGTCATGTCCAGAACAGGGCTGTCCATAAAGATCGTGGGCGGGTGCTACGCGGCCGGCATGGCCGCCAACACCGTGCCCACGCCGCTTTACCCGCTGTACCAGCAGCGCGACCAGCTCGATGTCTCGATGGTGACGCTGGTCTACGGCGTATATGCCGCCGGTGTGCTGGCCAGTTTGCTGATGGTCGGTCGGGTGTCCGATCACGTCGGGCGGCGGCCGGTGCTGGTCGCATCGGTGGCGGTGCAGGCGCTCGGCATCGTGGCGTTCGTGCTCTGGCCGGGACTGGCGGGGCTGCTCGTCGCGCGGGTCCTGTCCGGTCTGGCCGTGGGAATCCTCACGCCCACGGCCAGCGCCTACCTGGCTGATCTCTACGCGGACGCGGGCCCGGACCGCGCGGCGAGAGTCGGCACCGCGGCCAACTTCGGCGGCCTGGCCGCTGGGCCGCTTATGGCAGGGACGCTGGGTCAGTGGGCGCCCGCGCCGCTCGTGCTGCCCCATCTGGTTCATGCGGCGCTGCTGGCATGGGCCTTTGCGGGGCTACGGCTGGTGCCGGAAACGCGGATCGCGGTGTCCGGGTGGCGATACCACCCGCAGCGACCGGCGATCCCCGACTCGGGCAGGGGCCTGTTCTGGTCGGCGGCATGGGGAAATCTGCTGGCGTTCGCGGTGCTGGGCATCTTCGTGGGCATGGTGCCCGAATTCCTGGCCGCCATCGGCCACGGCGGATCACCCGCGCTCTCGGGCGCGGCGGTGTCCGCGGTCCTGGCCGCGGGCGCGGTGACCCAGCTCTTCACCGATCGGCTAAAGCGCACTCGCTTGGTCGTGTCGTCCCTGGTCCTGTTGTTGTGCGGGTTGACGCTGGGCACGGTTGCCATCTGGACATCGGGGCTGGTCATATTCCTGCTTGGTGGTGTGTTGTGCGGGGGCGGTGCCGGCCTGCTGTTCAAGGTGAGTCTGGCGACGGGGACGACGCTGTCGTACGGCGGGCACGAGCGGGCCGGGGTGTTGGCCACGCTGTTCCTGGCCGCCTATGTCGGTATGTCCGTGCCGGTGATCGGCCTCGGGGTGGCCGCGCGGCACGCCGACGCGCGCGTCGCGCTGACCGGCTTCACGATCCTGGCCACCTGCGTTCTCGGCGGTGTCGCACCGGGCCTGCTCCGAAGGCACCCGTCGCGTCTTGCCGGCAACGCTGTGCGCTGCCAGAAGGTGCACCGGCTTCCGGACAACTAACGGGCCACGCCGAGCTGGTTGGCGGCGAACCGCAATTCATGGCCCGTTTCGACCAGGTCGCAGACCTGCGACGCTTGCACGCACACCGCCCCGGGACAGTCGGGAGAGCCAAGCCCCTTTTCCCGGTGCGTGGCCTGCGGGCATCGAGACCACGCCGACGTCAACGCCGCGAAGAACGTACGTGATACGGCGGCAGAGCGGGCGGAGGATGTCAAGCCGCCTCATGGGGGGCGTCCAACTGTTTGGTCCTGATACGTGTTGACCCGATTGACCAGGTGATCGCGTAGAAAACGGCGAAGGCCCCAAGGAGACGAGTGGTATCGGTCATCCCGATGGTCGCGGCCATGGGTGCGACCGCAAGCGTCGACAGCCCCTGTAATGCGGACGAGAGGCTGAAGACGAACACCATGACCCGCCCACGGAGGTGGTCGGGGGTCGTCAGTTGCAGACCATTGAGGGCGAGGATCGCACACGCGCCTACTCCGATGTGGCCTAGCAAGGCCGCGGCCATTCCCGGGCCAAGGTGAGTGCTGTGAGCCAGCAGCAAGTATCCGAGGCCGAAGGTGGCCAAGGCCGCCGAGGCCACGTACAGCCGTCGACGGGTTGAGCTGCCCGTGAGCAGTCTGCCCACGAAGGGCCCGAGAACGGCGCCGAGCCCTTGCGCGAGGTACAGGGCGCCGACTCCCGCGTCGCCGACATGGAAGCGATCGAGGGCGTAGAGGGGCAGGAGTCCGACCATCCCGTAGCAAAGACGCAGTCCTGCGGTCAGCCACATCAGGGCCGATGCCACCGGAGTCGTTCGCAGAAACCGCCAGAGCTCGGCGGTGTCAGCCCGTATCCGCAGCCGGCGCGTTGTCATGGCGCTGGAGAAGGGCCGCTTGATCTTCGCGACAAGAAGCGCGGAGACAAGGAACGAGGCGCCATCGATGAGGAGTGTGGCCGACGTCCCCCATGCCGCGGTGACCACGCCTCCCAGGCCGGCTCCCACGAGCAGGCCGGCCGAATACAGGCTGCCGATCACGGTCTGGGCCAGTGGCAGTTCCCGGCTGGTGACGAGGTTCGGCAGTGCGGCCTCAGGGATGGGGCCGGCCACCGCGGCGAGCACGGACAATGCGGCCAGGCACCCCAGGGCCAGCGCTACAGAACCAGCATGAAAAGCGATCAGTAAGCCGATGACCGGAACCACCGAGCCCAGGTCGCACGCGACTCGAAGACGTTGCCGGTCGAAGCGGTCGGTCATCGGCCCGATCAGCGGGAACAGCAGCACTCCAGGAAGAGAGTTGATCGCGAACAGCAGCGCCGTCCACCCGGCCGAGCCGGTGTGGTGGTAGACGAACCCGCTCAAGGCGACGAAGGCGAACCAGTCGCCGCTCAGGCTGAACGCGCAAGCACCGATGAGACGTCTGACATCGGCGTTGCCGCGTAGCAACGCGAAGAGGCTTCCGGAAGACGGCGGGCAAGAAGGCGACACCGATGACTCCAGCAGTGATCGATCCCGGGCAGCGACCGGGAGAGAGCGACGAAGACGAGTCGTCGGCCCCGCACCCTGCGGGGGAGCGGGGCATCTGCTGGTCAGGCACAAAGGTGCTGCATAGCAGCATGGTAGATCATCGGCACCGCAGTATGCATCGAGCGGATCCGATGCGATGGCGGGCCGCGCTCTCGCGCAGGTGGCGGGACCATGTCCCCGCTTCAGGCAGAGACATGGCGGCACAAGACGGTCGGGCCCCGTTGCACAGGCGATCAAGAACGGCCCCGACGGGCCCGGGGCCGGCCGAAGAGCAGCGCGAGACCGTGGCTGAAGGCGATCAGCGACGCGTTCGGCGACGTCGCAGCCTGCCTGGGCAGCCGTCGCCGCTTCTTCTGATCGTAAGCTGCGGATACCGTGATGGGGCGGGGTCCGTCTACGCGCGGTGGTCGTCGTGTGAAGACTTGGGCGAGGAAGCCGTCGAAGGATGGAGCGGTGGCGATCGAGTGTTATGCGGCTGATGGTTGGGGCGCGCGTTGGGGCAGGGCGGCGGTGAGCGCCAGAGCCAGCATCGCGATCAGCGCGAACGTGGTGAAGGCGGAGTCGTAGCTCCCGCCGGCCATGAGCACGGCGGCGAGTTGTGCGCCGATCGCGCCACCCGCCGTCCTGATGATCGTGTTGACGCCGGTCGCCATCCCCGTCTGGTGTACGTCGACCGAGTCCACCACGAGGGTGCCGAACGCCGCGAACGCCAGCCCGTAGCCGGCGCCGAGGAACAGGCCGATGACGCAGATCTGCCACAGCTCGTCATGCGCGAACACCAGCGCCACGCAGGAGACGATGCCCAGCGCGGCGCCCGTGCGGACCGAGAGCCGGCCGCCGAGCCGCGGTGAGAGTGGGGTGGCGACCAGCATCGTCGCGACCATGGGCAGCAGCGCCACCGCGATGCGGTCCTCGGCGACCAGGTGCGGGATCAGTGTGACGACGCCGAACATGGCCGCACCGATCGCCACGGTGGTGAGGTTCGTCACCATCATCGTGCGGCGGCCGAGCAGCCGGAGGTCGACCAGCGGCTGCCGTACGCGCAACTCGACGACGGCGAAGCCGGCGAAGAGCCCGGCCGTCACCACGAACACGCCGATGGCCGGGCCCGCCCCCCAGGACCTCGCCTGGCTGATTCCCAGCAGCAGTCCCGCTAGGGCGCAGCCGAGCAGCACCGCGCCCAGGAGGTCGACGCGGCCGCCGCCGGTGGGCTCGTCGGCTGGCAGCAGCGTCACCAGCACGAGCGCCACGATCCCCAGTGCGAGCAGCGGCCAGAACAGCCAGCCCGTGCCGAACGCGTTCATCAGGGGGGCCGCGGCGAGCATGCCGGCCGCGCCGCCGATGCCGAACATGGCCGACAGCAGCGCTATGACACCCGCCAGCCTGGCTGGCGAGACCGCGCGGCGCACGAGCCCGAACGCGAGCGGGAACAGGCCGCCGGAGACCCCGGCGAGGGCCCGCCCGGCGAGCAGCAGGGGGAAGGAGTCGGACAGTGCGCACAGCAGCAGGCCCGTGACGAAGAACCCGAGGCAGGCCAGAGCGATCCGCCGGTAGCCGAACAGGTCACCAAGCCGCCCGGCAATCGGCGTCGCGATCGCGCCGGCGAGCATGTAGGCGGTCAGTGCCCACGGTGCCGCGGTGGCGGACACGCCGAACTCGCGGGTGAACGCGGGCAGCGCCGCGATCACGATCGTCTGCGCGGTGCTCGCCGCGAACGCGGCCACCAGCACTGCGGCGACGGTGGTTCTCGTTGCCATATACAGGCCTTTCGTGGATGTGCAGCGGAATGGGAGGAGCGGCGGGAAGAGTCCAGCCGGGGCCCTATCAGGCGTCCTCGGCCAGTGCGCGGCGTGCCCAGTCCCTGGCCTGTGCCAGGTCGCGAGTCGTGTACGTGGGGCAGCCCCACAACTTGTCGGCCGATCGCAAGGATTTTTCGGGCAGGTCGCCCTCGAGCACGAAGGCCAGGCCGCGACACCATCGGCGCAGGCCCGGCCGGATCTGCATCAGCATCCGCACCCGGGCCCGCGCTTCCTGCCCGCGCGAGGCGGGTTCCGAGGTTGTCAGCGCCACCACGGCGGCGAAGGGTGTCTGTCGCTCCGTGGCCGACCGTAGCGCCGAGGTGACCGATGCCGGATCCCCATCGCTCACCTCGAGCAGTGGCCACTGGTCCCAGTTCTCCATGCGCACCTCCGATTAGGTGACTTACTTAAACATCTTGCGGACAATGTCCGCAAGTAGGATGCGTGCCGTGACAGATCGCCGGCCGTGGGGCAGCTTGGAGAGGGCGCAGATCATCGACGCCGCGATCGAGCTCGCACGCAAGGAAGGCGTCGAGGCGCTCACCATCCGCCGCCTCGCCGCCGAGGTGGGAGCGTCCCGGATGGGGCTGTACCGGCACGTGGCAGACAAGGAGGCGCTGCTGGACCTGGTCGCCAACGAGGTCGCCATGCGCCAGGTGATCCCGGACGAGGCGCTGAGCGGCCCGTGGGAGGAGCGACTCCGGCGGCTCGCGCACAGCATGCGTGACGTGCTGCGCCAGTACCCTGGACTCGTCGACCGCGTGATGAGCCGCGCGAACGCCGGGCCGGGCGGGGTGCGGATCGCCGACACGATCGCCGACATCTTCGCGGCGGCCGACCTCGACGACGTGGCCGCGGCACGATACTTCCTGATCTTCGTGGACCTGGTGTTCGGGCGAGTGCAGCGCGAGCTGCAGGGCGACCCGACCACGCCACGGCGCAACGCCGAGCTGTTCGTCGCCGCGGAGGCCAGCCGGGACGCGGAGCGACTGAAGGCCCTGCTCCCGAGCCTGCGGGCGGTGACGCCTGACGAGATCTTCGACGCCGAGCTCGACATGGTGATCAGCGCGATCCGCGCTACCGCGCGCTGACCCCGCACCGGCGCGGTCATGCGACGTCAGCGGCGTGACCACCAGATGACGGGCAGCTCGGTCACGCCGTAGATCAGGCTGTCGTCCTTGTACGGCGGCTTCTCGACGGGTACGGCCAGGCGCAGGGTGCGGCCCGGCAACGGTTGGCCGATCTGGCCTCGGAGCCATCGCGTGACGCCCGCTCCGGCGTGGTGTACGTCACGTGCGCTTGGCTTGCGTTGGAGCGCGCTCCAACTTCTACCGTTCCTCTATGACCAGCGCGGCGCCACAACCTGTGGAAACGCTCACCATCACGCAGGTGGCGGAGCGGACAGGGCTGTCCCCTGACACCCTGCGGTACTACGAGAAGGCTGGCCTCATCAGCCCCATCAGCCGATCCGCAGGCGGCCGGCGCCACTATGCCCTCGCCGATCTGAACTGGATCGCCTTCCTGCTCAGGCTGCGTGACACGGGCATGTCCATCGCCGACATGCAGCACTTCGCAGCGCTGCGCCGTACGGGCGGCACCACCATCGCCGACCGGCTTGTCCTGCTCCGCGAACATCGCGCCCGCTTGGACGAGCGCATCCGTCACCTGCAGGCCAACGGCGACGCGCTGGACGACAAGATCGACCACTACGTGAAGCTCATGGGAGAGATATGAACCGCGACAAGCAGTACGAACACGGCCTGGCGATGCTCCAGCAGATCGACGGCGAAGCCGGACAGAAGGTCATCGACTCTCTGGCCGACATCTCCCCCGAACTCGGCCACCAGGTCGTCTCCTGGGCCTTCGGCGAGATGTACGCCCGCCCGCAACTGGCACCCCGCGACCGGCAACTGGTCACCCTCGGCATGCTCACCGCCCTCGGCGGCTGCGAACCCCAGCTGGAAGTGCACATCAACGCAGCACTCAACGTCGGCCTCACCCCGACCCAGATCACCGAGGCACTACTGCACGCGGCCGTGTACTGCGGCATGCCCCGCTCGCTGAACGCCACCTTCGTCGCCAAGAAGGTCTTCGCCGCACGCGGCCTCCTTCCCGTCACCAACACCACCAGCTGACCACCCGCCTCACGACACGCCAGGCATCGGCCGGCACAACCGTGCGTTATCTCGGGTGTTTCCTGACCGACCCGACCGTTGGAGGTGCCGAACGAGGTCCTGGACGCGGTCGCCGCTCAGCTCGGACGTGAGGAGCGGCACGGCGGTGGAAACGCGGAGGAAACGCGCTTGTGTGTTGGCTATCCTCGCCCGCCGTGTTCGGTCGGCGGAGCGGACCGAGGAGTCTTTGCATGACTGACCTGCACTTCCCCAATCGGCGCGCGTTCCTGCGGCGGACGGGCTTGGCCGTGGCGGCGGGAGCGGTGCTTTCGCCGGCGGCGCCGGCCCTGCCGGCCGCCGCCGAAGCGGACGGGGACGCCGACGCCCTGTTCAAGGCCGGCAGATTCGCCGCCGCCGAACGCGGCTACCGGAGCAGGCTGCGCGCGCAGCCGCGTGACGCAAGAGCCTTGGCGCAACTCGGATACCTCGCGCTACTGTCCAACCGCTTCGAGGAGGCGGAGAAGCGGCTGTCCAAGGCCCTCGACCTGGAGCCCGGCGACGTCGCCTCGGCTCAGCGGCTGGCCGAGTGCTTCGTCCGGCAGGACCGGCTGTCCAAGGCGGTGCCGTTGCTGAGGAAGGTTGACCGGCCGCGCGAGAAGGCGCTGACCGAGCTCTACTCCCACATCAGCGGCACCCCGTGGCAGCTGCGCGGGGCGAAAAGCGCGCACATCCCCTTCGTCACCCTCGACCCCGTACCCGCCGTCGAGGCCACGGTGAACGGCCGGCGCGGTACCTTCTGGCTCGACACCTACGCCACGCTCGACCTGTCGGAGGAGATGGCGCAGGAGGCCGGCCTGCGCGCGGTGACCACCATGTCCGGTGGGGTGGCCAACAACCAGCCGATCACCATCTCGCTGGGCATTCTCGACTCGTTCAAGGTCGGCAACGTCGAGGTCCGCAACCTGCCGGTCCAGTGGAGCAACGCACGGCGTCCGCCTCTGCCAGACGGCACGTCAGCGGCGGGCGCCTTCGGAACGACGATCTTCTACCACTTCCTGACCACGATGGACTACGCCCGCAAGGCCCTGACCTTGAGGCCCAGGACGGAGGCCGCACCACGAGCGCACTTTGTCGACCGGCTGCCGCTCTGGCTGGCTGGCGATCACTACCCTTGCACGGTGGGCAGCCTCGGCGATTACGGCCCGCGCATGGTCACCGTCGACACCGGCGGCATCGGCGTCGCCCTCGACACCACGGTGCAGATCGCCGAGCAGGCGGGCGGCATCACCGTGGACCGCGACCACCCGATACCGCAGCCCGGCGGCATCAAGCTCTACCCGATCACGGCCGAGCGCATCAGCCTGGGCCGCGCGGTCGGCCGCAACCTTCCGGGCCACGCGGCCGACAATGTCTTCCCCGGCTTCCCCGGGCCGGGCCAGTCGGCGATGTTCGGCTTCGACCTGATCGCCAACTTCACCCACGAGTTCTTCAAGCCGTATGCCATCACCTTCGACTACCAGCGCATGCACCTGACCATCACCCGCGGGTGAACTCGCGCCGAGACGACCGTGACGGTTGTCGTCATCTGGGCGGTTCACACCCGCCTGGAACGGACGTACCGGCTCCAGCGTGAGCACCATAATCCGATGGAACCGCACGCCACCCACTGGGACGGCGCCCGGCTTACCCTGTGAGACACACCCCGGATGATCCTCAACACCCGGGCCGCCCTGGTCAGCGCGCTCTGCATCGGCGAGCAGACGGTCCGGGCAATCTCCCCTTTCGTCGGCGGCGCGTTCGGCAGCGGTCTGGGGGCCTGGGCGGATTTCCCCGCTGCGGGCGGCTCTGGCTCGTCATACGCCTCGACGCAGGTCAACAGCCATCATGACGCAAGGCCGTACTCAACGATGTGATGGTGACCCGGTTCGCTCCTACTGGAAGGCCAGGAGACCGGCGAACGTGTGCCGCCCTCCAACGTGCTCCTTCGCCTGGCCTACCTCACCATCAGGAATACGTTCTCTGCGCTGCGGTTGCCGCCCATGGGCGGCCGGCATAAGGACGGCTTACCGGACGAACCGACGACTTCGGCTGGTCATTCTCCAAGCCGCTCAAAGAGTCCGGCACCACGATCACCACCGAGGAAGGCTTCGCGGGGCCGACCGAGCCCGCTGTCGTGTCCATGTGGGAACGATCGAGGTAATTCTGTTCTGCACGCCCACCCGGATATTGCTCAAGGTCAAGGCCAAGAACAGCACGGTCATGGTGGACGGGGAACGCCGCCGCCGAGGTGTCCGGTGACACAGTATCGGTGGTTGTCGGAACGCCCGCCGCTCGCAAGGAATCTCTGCCTCAGGCGAAGGTGCGGCCGAGCTGGCCACATGCCCGCCCACGCCACTTGACGATCAACCGCCAAGCCTCCGCGCAGGAGATACGGCACCGCGCCGGCACTCGGTAGCCCGGCGTTCTCCGGGTCAATGGTGCGGTGAGTCTTTTCGCGGATCTGGAACCTTCAGTACCGTCAGCTTTCTGGTCCGCGGCACACGCTGCCCGGCGCGGGCAGGCGCAGGCTGGTCAGGTAGCGGTTGACGTGGGAGATGATGCAGGAGACGCCGGCGTTGTAGAGGCCGTGGCCGTGCCACTGGTACTGGATCGCGGCCGAGCCGGGCACCCGCCCGACGATCTCCGCGGCACGATCGGAGTCCGTCCAGGAGCCGACGCCCAGGTAAGGCGGCAGTCCCTGGGCAGGCAGCGGCGCGGGCTCGTTCTTGACGGGGGTCGGCCAGCCGGCACAGGCGAGCGGGTGCCAGACTTCGGATCCGGCGAGATTCGGCAGCAGGCGCTCGCCTTCGCGGCGCTTCTTCCGGTACTCCTCGTAGCTGGAATATCCGTGGCCGTCGGCGCAGTGGGTCATGTTGATCCCGACCCCCGCCGTGGCCTTCGGGCTTTTCGTGGTCTGCCGGACGTAGTCGGCGAACCTGGAGGCGTCACCACCGGCGGCCCGTTTGATCGCCTCGGCGACTTCCGTCCATCGGGGGTACTCAGGCTCGGCGCCCGGTTGCCTGAAGCTGGGGAAGGCGGCGAACTTGAGGTCGAAGCCGCTGTAGGCGGCCTGCGGCGATTCTCCCCTGACCGGCACCGGGACGCGGTCGGCCCGTGCCACCAGCGCCCGCCAGACCTTGCCAACGTCCTGGCCGTGCAGGGCGCAGGTGGTGGCCTGCGCGCACCAGGCGGTGAAGCGGGCGAAGGACTCCTCGTTGACGAGCCAGCTTCGCGCGCGGTTCATGAACAGGTTGACCGGGCCGTCGAACACCATCGCGCGCACCCGGCCGGGGAACAGCCGGGAGTAGACGACCCCGGGTATGCCGCCGTAGGAGTTGGCGATGAAGCTCAGCTTCTCCTCGCCCAGCGCCACGCGGATCGCCTCCATGTCCCGCGCCACGGAGGTCGAATCCATGTTGTCGAAGGCCTCGGGGTCGGTGGCGCGGCATCGCTCGGCCGCTGCCCGGTTGCGCCTGCCCTGCTCGGCGTATTCGGCGCGGGTGTCGGGCAGGGTGATCCACGGGCCGGAGAGAAGGCACTCGGTGGGCAGCAGGCCCTTGTCGGTGGTGTTGCGGGGTTCGACGCTGACCACGTCGAATCGTTCGCGTAGCTCGGCGAAACTTGCTGCGGCCTTGCTCAGATCCTCCACGCCCGAGCCGCCCGGCCCGCCGGGGATGGCGAACACGGTGCCCATCCGGCGTTGCGCGCCGATGACCGGCAGCAGCCCGACGGTCAGGTCGATCTTCCGCCCGGCCGGCTTGTCCCAGTTCACCGGTACCTCGACCGAGGCGCAGCGCATCTCCTTGAACAGGGTCTTGTCCGTGCAGTCGGCCCAGGCCAGCGTCGAGGCGGGGGCCGGCGAACTCGCCGCGGTGGCGGGCAGCGCCGAGACCAGGACGGCCGCGACCGTGCCGATCGCCAGCACCTTGATCCGGCGGCCGGTCAACGCGATCACGGTCGCGCCCGCCGTCAGCGCGGCGAGCACGTACCCGACCAGCAGTCCCGCCGCCGCGGCGGGCGGCAGAATGCCGCCTCCGACTCCCGCGATCTGGAGCGGCAGGTTCTCGATCATGTACGAGGCGGCCTGCGCGCGCAGCGGCATGGGCAGGGCCTTGGCCGCCGTCGGCAGCACCACGATGATCACGGTCAGCACGACCAGCGCGCCGGCGGTGGAGCGGATGGCGGCCCCGACGCCGAGCCCGATCAGCGCGACCGCGGCCATCGACAGCCCGGCGGCGATCACCGAGGCGAGCACGCCCGGCTCCGACAGCGAGGTGCCCAGCGTCGTCCCGTCGCGGAGCAACTGATCGGCCCGGTCGCCGAGCGTCGCCATGGAGGCGGCGTGCATGGTGAACGCCAGCACCTGACCCGCCACCAGCGTGACCGCGGCCAGGCCCGGCACCTTGGCCAGCAGCAGCACCTGCCGGCGCGGCACGGCCGTCAGGCTGGCCTGGATCATCCGGGTGCCGTATTCGGAGGTGATCGTCAGGGCGCCGAGCAGGGCGAACACCAGGTAGGCGACCGCGATCCCGTTGCCGACGCCGTCCCCGTTGCCGGTGAAGGCCATCTTCTCGTCCGCCGTCTGGTCGTCGAACCCGCGGCCGATCAGGAACGCGAACCCGGCGCAGGCCAGCACGGCTGCCACCGAACAGGCCAGCAGGTACAGGTTGGAGCGCAGGGAACGGAACTTCAGCCACTCCGAAGCGATCGCGTCGATCATCGCACGCCCTCCTTCGAAGCGGCTCCGCCGCCGGTTCTGTATTCGGTGCTGTGCTCGGTGAGTCGCATGGATGCCTCCTCCAGGGACGCGCCACGGGGAGACAACTCCGCCAGCGCCAGCTCCCCGATCCGGGCGGCGTTCAGGTCACGGACGTACAGGGCGCCGTCGCCCTCGGACACCACCGTCGCTCCGTGCGCGCGCATGAGGCCGGCGAACTGCTCCGGGTGCGGCGTGCGGACCAGCACGTCGCCCTGCAAGTACCCGGCCAGGGCATCCATGGCGGTATCGGCGATCAGCCGACCCCGCCCGATGACGATGAGATGTTCGGCGGTAACCGCCATCTCGTTCATCAGACGGCTGGACAGCAGCGCGGTACGGCCTTCGTCCGCCAGCGAACGCAGCAGGCCGCGCAGCCAGCGGATGTCTTCCGGGTCCAGCCCGTTAAACGGCTCGTCGAGGACGGCCGGGGGATCGAGGCGTGCGGGCGCCCGTTCACCAGCGTCTGGCCCGCGGCGGGCACCTCCAGCCCGAGCACGACCCGCATGGTCGTGGACGTGCCGGCGCCGTTCGGCCCCAGGAACCCGGTCACCAGCCGCGGTTTCACCGAGAACGTCAGGTCGTCCACGGCGCGCGTGCGGCCGTATCGCATGCTCAGCCCCCTCACATCGATCATCTCTTCCTCTCATTCGCTCGGCCGGGCTCGATCGGCTCGCTGTGATCGAGCCTGTCCAGGCTTCCGCTCTGGGAGGCCGGACTCCATGGGCGTCGGCCCACCGCCCGGGTGGGAAATCGCCACCTCGGAAGGTGGGGCCAGCCCCACCGCCGTCCCCGGAACGGTGGGGCAGGCGGTGTCCGTGATGGGAATACGACCCGCGCCCAGCGGGCCCGCACGGCCGGCTGCGATCGCTGTGGCGGCATACGCTGCGAATCAGCCGCAAGGCCCTCATCGCCCTCGCCGAGGAAGATCCTGCCCCGGCCGAGCCGGGCCGCGCCGCCGTCAACTGGCCCCGATCACCCCGCCTACCAGCTTCTTCTGACCGCGCTCCACCGTCTCCCGATCTCGTGATCGATGACGTATTGGGCACGTCGCCGTTCAAATACGCGAGGGGCCGGCGGGGGTCGACGTGGCCGGTCAGAGCCCGCCGGCTCATGCAGCCGAGACGAGAATGCGGCCCCGGGCGGCTGAGTCTCTCTCAGCTCCCGGATGAACCGGGGGCGCCCGCCCTGGGCCTTTTTCATTCCGGCAAAAGCTCGGTCACTGTGCGGCTGGAGCAATGCCTGGGCTGGGACTGACGCCGGCCGAGGCCCGCCGCGTCAGGGCCCGTCTTTGCACCTCACGGCCAGCGGCACGGTACTGGGCGTTGGACTGGCTTATTGAGTTTGTTGAATTGTCGTTTCCATCGGGTCTGACGGTGACGTTCAGTGTTCCCCAGTGGCGTAGCGGCTCCGCGCTCCCCCGCAGGGCTTCGGGTTGTGGCCGCGATGGCGATGTCGCGGCTCGTCTACGGACGCTCACAGACCTCCATCAGGGCCGCCGAGATGCTTGTGGCAGGGCGTCGCGCGCGAGGTTCTTCAGGGCTTTTTGCGCCGCGGTGAGGTGCGGGTTGATGTCGAGTGCGCGTGTCAGGTGTTGTCGGGCCTCGGCGTCTGCGCCGAGTGCGTGGGTGATCTCTCCTCGGTGGTACGCGAAGCGTGCGCTGCGTCCGCCCAGGGCGTCGGCGCGCCGGACGAATGACAGGCCCTCGGCGCTGTGACCGGCCCGATGAAGCGCCCAGCCGAGGGCGTCGGCGACGTCCACGCTCTTTCGTCGATTCCACTCGGCTCGCAGAAGGCGTACGGCTTTCCCCGGGTCGCCGTGGTCGGCCTCGAAACGGCCCAGGGCCAGATCGTCAGGCTGTAGCCGCTGCAGGGCGGCGAACATGACGAACTGGGCCTGGGCTTCGGAGTGGCGGCCGAGTGACTCGTACAGATCGCCGAGTTCGGCGGCGTAGGGCGGGCCCGCCGCCGCGTAGTCGTGCAGCGCCTGTTCCGTTCGCCCCATGGCCGCGTTGGCCCTCGCCCGGCCGGCCAGGGCCGGCCCGAAGCCCGCGCGCGCGGCCTGGTCGAAGAGTTCGTGGGCTTCGGATGGCCGGCCCGTCTCGTAGGCCAGTTCGCCGAGACGGTACTGGCAGTAGGCGACATCGCCCGGGGCGACCGCCATGGAAGACGCCCGCTGAAGGACCGAGCGCGCCCGGTCGACGTCTCCGGTCAGCCAGAGCAGATGCGCGGCCCGGGTGAAGGACGCGACGCCCGGCCGCAGGTCGAGCATCTGCTGCAGCGCCTGCCGCGCGGTCGCGTACTCCCCGAGTTCGACCAGCGCGTCGGTCAGGACACCGAAGGCGGCCCAGCGGCGCGGGTCGATGTCCCTCGCCTGCTCCGCCCGTTCGCGGGCCGCCGGGAAATCGTGCCGGGCGTTGGCGAGGGCTCCGAGGCCGACCAGCGTGTCCACGTTGGCGGGGTCGATCGCCGTGGCCTTGCGCAGGGCGCCCTCCGCCTTGACCTGGTAGGAGACGTCGCCGCTCTGGCGGGCGCGCTCCAGGTAGGCGTTGCCGAGTTCCGCCAAGGTCTGCGCGTGGTCAGGATGCCGGCGGAGGTAGTCCTGTGCGGCCTCGATGAACCCCGTCGCAGTGGCCTGCCGGTCCGGCGCGCCGGGGCGAGGCGATCCGAACAGCCCGAACATGACCAGGCACGTCGCCACGGCCAGAACAATGCCAAGTGCCTTACACATTCTCATGTGCCTCCCACCTCGCCATCCCGTTGCCGGCCCCGCACCTCGCATACTATTTACAGAGAGTAATCATATGATTACTATACGCTGCAGGGTGGTCAACGAGGTCGGCGCGCCACGATCTGAGGTGCTCACCCCTCCGGCATGGCGCAGATCCCACTCCGCCGCCGCCCCCGTTCGGCGGCGGTTCCACCAAGGGAGTCCCAGATGTCCATCAAGCGCATCGCCATCATCGCGGCGGCCGTACTGACCTCGCTGACGCTCACCCCCACAGCCGCGCTCGCCGCCGATCCGCCGCCACCGAAGCCGGGGCCGGGGATGTACATCGCCCCCTGGGGAACCGCCCACTTCCAGTTCGGAGCGAAGCTCCACAGCGAACTCCAGCGGACGGGCACCACGCTCACCGGCATCAACCCGGTCAACGTCCCCGACGGCCGGACACTGGTGATGAAAGTCGGCATGCAGCACAACAACATCAATACCGGGGTCCAGATCTACTACCCGGGCGGCTGGTCGCTCAACAACCCCGGGCAGGGCACCCAATTCGACGTCGACCCGTTCTGGCTCAACATCGTCCAGGGTGGAACCAACGCCGCCGTGAAGATCAACGGCACACCGGCGGATGACAACTACAAGCTGGCCACCTTCAACTCCGCGCAGGTGGCCGAAACGCTCCGGCCACGGTTCTTCGGCTACAAGATCGACAAGTTCCCGATGAAGCTGACCGCACGATGGGCCGCGGACCTCAATCGGCTCTTCGGCACCAGGCTCGTCGCGGGGGATCCCTTCGGGGACCTAACTGTGGATCTCACGTTCGTGCCGCCTTCCGGAGGCGCGTGACCTCACTCGGTCCGGGAGATGGACCACGCCACAAACGCAGCCGCCAGAGCATGGCGGCTGCGCCGCCGTGGGAACGCGCCGGCACTGAGCCGGTATGAACTCTCTTCTCGTCATCCGAGCCGATAGGTGCCGCATGGAAATCTCACATAGAAGGCGGACGAAGACGCCGAAGCTGGCCGCAAGCGCAACCGGGGCGATCCTGCTGGCGACGATCGCCGGCTCCGGGCCCGGCACGGTCCAGGCGTCGAGCCATCTCGATACCGTGCTGCTGGCCGCCGATCCGCAAATGGACACCACCGACCTGTACGCGTTCACCAGCCTCGACAAGCCGGACACGGTGACGCTCATCGCGAACTACTTCCCGCTTCAGGGCCCCGTACCCTCGCCGAGGTACAAGTTCGCGACAGACGCCTACTACGACATCGACATCGACACCGACGGCACCGGCCGGTCCAGCCTCACCTACCGCTGGACGTTCAAGAACACAGGTCCGCTCGGTCTCGGGCCCGACCAGTCGTACACGCTGCAGGAGCTCCGCCCCGGCCGGCCGGCACGAACCCTGGTGAGCAACGGGATCGCGCCCACGGTGTCCACCGGGCCGTTCGGCGACTTCGCGGCCCGCCGCAAAAGGGCGATCACCACACTCCCCGGCGGTGGGCAGACCTACGCCGGCCAGGCGACCGACCCCTTCTTCTTCGACTTCAAGATCGCCGGCATGCTCCGGCTCGGCTTCGCCACCCTCGCCCCCAAGACCGACCTGGGCCTGCAGGAGAACATCGAGACACTCGCCATCCAGGTGCCCAAGACAACCCTCGCACGGGGCGGCGACCCGCAGCGCAACCCGGTGATCGGAGTCACCACGGCCGCCGGCCGCTCCACACTCGACCTGCGCGGATCGAGCGGCGGGGGATACCGGCAGGTCTCCCGGATGGGCAACCCCAACTTCTGTGACGCGATCATCCCCGAACTCGCGCCCCACTACAACACGATCACACCCGCAGACGATCAACGGGCAAAAGGGCTGATCGACACCGTACGCAAGCCTCGGCTGCCCCACACGATCGCGGCCAGTTCCGGCACGAAGGCACCGGACGAACCCCGTACCGACCTCGAGGAGATCTTCCTCACCGGGCTGACCACCAAGGCGAACGGGCCCATCCGCACCGATCTGAACTCTCAACTGCTCAACCGGGACGCCGACCCACAAGCGTTCGCGCCCTCCGACCAACTACGGCTCAACATGACCACACCGCTCACCGGGCGACCGAACCGATTCGGCGTACTGGACGGAGACCTGCAGGGCTTCCCCAACGGCCGCCGGCTCGGCGACGACGTCGGCGCCATCACCGTCCGCATGCTCATGGGAGAACCCGCCGGCCCTGGCGCACCACACCTCGGCGAGAGCCCCATCACCGGACCCGGCACCCCGACAGGACCGACCTTCCCCTACGTCGCTCTCCCTCTCATGCAGACATAGGGTACGGCCGGGCGGCACCGTCACCTGCGGCGCGTCCTGATCGAGCACGCCGATCAGGACACACCGCTCCCCAACCACCGGTGCGGAAACGACCCAGCCCACGCATGATCACCAAGCTGACCCTCGCCACGGTCCTCGCCCGCCACCGAGCAGTACCGCGAGCCCGGCTGGCCCAGCGCATCGACGCCGAGTTCGACCGGATTCGGCGTGAGCTCGGCGACTTGCCCGGGATCGTGGCCAGCCCGGCCCGGCTGCGCACGATGCTGCGCCACCTCACCAAGGTCCTGCACCCCGGCGTGCTCAACGACTGCTTCTTCCAGTCTGCCGTCGCCGTCTGCGCCAAGCGCGCGAAGCCGCTCGGTGGCCGGCCGCTGCCGATGATCAACATGTGCTCGGTTTGCCCGAGCTCCCGGCGGACCGCCGTTCACCTTCCCCGTCTCCGCCTGGTCCGGAACCAGGCCCGGGACACGCTCGACGGTTCGGCCGGGTTGCCACCGCTGCAGCAAATCGCGCTCACCAATCACGTCACCGATTTCGACCAGCTCATCGCCGAGCTTCACCAGGACGGAGCACCCTGCGCATGACCGCCATCACGACCGACACCGACCGAGTCGTTCAGGCCGCGTTCGCGCGCCTGGCCCGTGAACGCTCGCTCACGGACCTCGACC
Organism: Nonomuraea solani; assembly: GCF_900108335.1. Taxonomy (GTDB): domain Bacteria; phylum Actinomycetota; class Actinomycetes; order Streptosporangiales; family Streptosporangiaceae; genus Nonomuraea; species Nonomuraea solani. Next base: position 587,693 of record NZ_FNVT01000003.1, on the reverse strand, counting down.
GGCAGATCATGAACGGCTTCGAACGGCTCATGCTCGGCCAGCCCGAGATCACCGACGGCACCGTCACCGTCACCAACATCTGCACCGAGGCCGGCGTCTCCCGCGCCTCCTACTACCGCTCCCCGGTCGCCGCCGCCACCAAGGAGCTCCTCGCGGCCCCGGCCGTCGCCCGGCCTGAGGCCGAGGAACTGCGCGCGGAAATCAGCCGGTCGAAGAAGGCTGACCGCGAGCTGCGGTCGGAGAAGGCGGCCGACAGCCGCGAGCTGACCGACACGGTGAACACCTACGCGAACCACATCCAGGTCCTCACGCTGCGCAACACGGAGCTGGAAGAGGAGAACCGGAGTCTTCGCGAGCGGCTGGAACGCGCTGCCTGCAACGTCACCCCGCTGAACAGCCGCTGAGTCGGTGGCGGCCCACTGCCCTCATCGTTGCTGTCCGCGGGTCCCCAGAGCAATGGCCTGCTCACCTAGAGGTGATCGCCTGAGAAGGGCCAAAGGTCAGAGATAGAGATTCTGCCCATCATCGACAAGCTCCGCCTGGCCACCTGACCGCGACGCGGCCAAGCCGCGCCGACGGCACGCCTCCAGTAGATGGGCGTGCCGTCGGCGGATATCCCGGATCCTCGCCCGGGTGCGCGACCGTGCAGGGTCACCGGCGGAGTGCGCGTACTTGCTTAGGGGTGGTCTGGCCCCTGAGTCACCCAGAAATTAGTCCGGTGGGTGTTCTTTGGACACCATGCCTCCGACACACCAGTCCCTCCGGTCATGTTGCCGTGATAGGCCGGACCCCCTCCGTCGGCGCACTCGAGGTGAACCTGATGCCAATGCATCCATGTCTGCGGCTTGCAGAGCGACCGAGCCCCGAACTGCTCGTACTTGATGAGGCCCCCGCCGATGCGGTGAGTTGGCTCTGCCCAGCAGGGATCTGCGCGGGCCTGCTGTCGCGCCGCGGTCGAAGCTTGCGCGGCGGGGATGCTGAGCACGCCACAGACCGCAGCCGCGACCAGTAGCGCGTTCGCAGTCCGGCGTCTCAATGGGTTCATCGCCCCTCCAGAGGGATAGGCACGCACCGCATGCACGTGATTACGTAGAGTATAAGTTTCCTTCGTCTGCCAAGGCCAAAGGTTTTCTTGCCGCCAAGGTCGGCGGCTGGTTGAAGGCCGTCACCGGGCGCCACTGACCTCGAGCCTCCAGTTGCATGCCTCGGCCGGAAACGCCGGCCTCACGAAGAAAGGCCCCCCGCCGATCGCATGGCAGCGCCCCCAGTTGGCATGAAAGGCACAGCATGCAGATTCGGACGTGACTGGACTGTACGGCCACCATCAAACGCCCCGATCTCGCGAGCGAATCATCCCTGTCACTTATTGAAATGCCGGCCAGAATGGCCGAGTTAGGACACCGCAATCGGCTAATTTTAGTCAAACCGACATCGGAATCCGCTCCGCGGTGGCGGCATCTGGTTGGTCACGGTCTGGGCGCTGGCCTTCCGCACGACTGTGAGCGCCGCGATGCTCAGGCCATGACGGACTGGGCGAAGTTGATCGAAGCGGTCGCAGGCTTGGTAGGGGCTGTCGCTTGGCCTGCGGCTTTTGCCGTCGCGGTGTGGCTTGTGATGCGACGCCACAAGGACGCCGTTGCCCGGCTCATTGACCGGCTGGAACAGATCATGCTTCCCGGCGGGCTTGAGATTCGCCTGAAAGTGGCCGAACAGCAGGCTCGCGACGAAATTCAATCTCTTGTGGAACGAGCAGCGACGGAGCTCGACCCGCACGCGAGGAAGCAAGCCGCCGAAGAACTAGCCGAACGAGCTGAGGAACTCGGCGCGTTGGGAATCATCAGCCGAGGGCCATGGGTGGAAGCAGAGCCAGACATCCGTACAGAGCGACAGTGGGCCAAGTTCGCCGAGTGGATTGAAGCCGCGAGAAGGAAACGGCGACCTGCTGAGCCCCCTAAAGACGCTCCCGACTAGCCTCCCATTCACGGCAAACTGGAGTAATCCTTACCCTTGATCGGCCCATCCTCGGAGGCAGGCAGGACAATCGGCCGTGGCTCTCGTAGTCCGCCCCCGTCGTCCTGCAGCCAGACGCACGGCGCGGGCTCCGGGATGGGATCATCGGAAATGTACGCAAGTACGCCGCGCATTGCGACATGCTGCGCGCCCTATTCCTCATGGCGCAACTCGACGCCGACGCCCTCGATGGCACCGTCCACAGCTTGGAGTACGGACACGCCCGCGGGCGGCAGCAGCACGAACCACACCGGCATTGGAACAGAACACCCGGCACGCCAACCTGCCCGCACACAAATTTATCGAGTCGCCTCAAGGCGATTCGGGGCGGCCATCACAACAGACCAAATCAAACCCACCCCACCTGAGCAAACGGCACACCATAGTGCGAGGCGCTCTCAGCCACAACACCGAACGCAACAACAAAACGCGACACCGAAACAACGCCGGACAACGCCCCACCCATGAACCCGCAACAGCGAACGCGACACCCCCAGCGGGCTCAACGGCAGTCTCCCCCTCTCAGACCACGGGTTCACCTTGCCCCACCAAAAGCGCCCCTCATTCCCGCCCAACCGCCCTGACGCTGGACAGCCGACCGGCACCGGACCGGTATCGACACCTACCTGCACCCAAGTGTCAAGCCCCCGCATCGCGCCGGACATGCCTCAGGCGGCGACGACAGCAGCCACTGCAGAACGCAGCAAACCTTGCACACCAGCACGACGAGCAGGTAAGCAATCCACTTACGGGAACCACGCCGAGAAAGCAGCCAGCAACCCGCACACATATTCAGGGAAGTCGTCTTTGAGACGAGTCGGGCCGCTCCGCCTGTGCGCATGCGTTCGTCGTCGCCCAGGCCGGGGACGACAACGCCACGCTTCAGGCATGGTCCGTCATTCCGGCATGGCGCGAGGTCGCGCAAGGGCCGAGACGGGTGCCGGACACCATGGCCTCGCCGGAAGTTGTCCGATTACGCCGAGTTCGCTGAACCACTGCACTCCTTGTGCCGTTGCCCGTTCAAGGTAGATCTGCAGCAGGGTGGCGCATGCTCGGGCGTCGCTCTCGGCGTGGTGCGCTGTGCCGTGGTCGAGTCCTTCGGCAGCGGCGCAGTCGGCGAGGCGGTGCGAGGTCGCTGGCGGCCCGAAGCGGCGCGCCAGGTTCAGGGTGCACAAGGTCATGAGGTTGTCGGGGGCGTACCCAACGCGGGCGAATTCGGTGCTGAGGACTCCGCTGTCGTACCGGACATTGTGGGCCACAACGATCGCGCCGTCGAGCATGGCCGCCACATCTCCGGCGATCTGCGGGAAATGAGGTGCCGCTGCCAACTCGCCCTCGGTGAGGCCGTGGATGTGAGTGGGCCCAGGCCAGCGTCCCGGGTTGACCAGGGTGGAGTAGGTGCGGTCTTTGCTGCCGTCGGGGTGCAGGCGGATGATCGCGATTTCGGTGATGCGGGCCTTGCGGGTGTCGAGGCAGGTGGTCTCGATGTCCACGACGGCGTACGGCAGCGAGCCGATGCGGTGCTGACGGGGCGGGACAGCAGCCTTGGGCGGATCCAAGTTGACCGCTCGGGTGCGGTCAGTGGTGGTCGCGAGAGCGCTGATGGACTGCTGCGTTTCGGTGACGTTGAGGCGGTGGGCGTAGGAGCGGGTGAGGAGTTCTTCGCCGATGACGTCGTCGTACTTGTCGACGCGCTTGTCGGGGATCAGCGCGGCCAGGGCGAGGGCGTCGGGAACGCCCTCTGCGGCCAGGTCGGCCAGGAGGCCGGCGGCGGCTTGCGGGAAGGTGTCGCTGATCAGCAGCGCGACTCCGTAGCGGACGACGTCGACGCCGTGGGCGTGCAGGGCCAGGCCGAGGGTGGTCATGATGGCGTCGCCGCGGAAGGGGAACAGCAGGGTGTCGTTGCCGTAGCCGACGAGCGGGGTGTCGTGCAGGCCGAGGCGGCGGTAGGCGGCGCGGCCCTCGGCGAGCAGGCTCTGGGCGGTGGCGTCCAGGTAGGCCGGGACCGTGCTCTCCTCCTCGTACAGGCGCCGCATGGTGGTGCGGATGCGGTCGTGGACGAGCGGGCCGGTGCTGGTGAAGCGGGGCGGTCGGCCGCCGGAGGCGCGGGTGACTTCGATGAGTTTGGCGTGGGTGTCGATGGTCAGGATGCGCCAGCGGCGGCCGGCGAAGATGATCAGGCTGCCTTCCGGGAGCGGTTGTTCGATGGGGAGGCTGCCGAGCGTGCGGCCCTCGGTGACGATGCGGTATTCGGTGGGGGCGGCGAAGGCTGCGTAGAAGGTGTGGTGGTTGATCAGCCGCTCCCCCGTCTCGGCGGGCAGCAGGAGCCCGTCGTTCTCCTGGCGGATGAGGTCGGCGGCGGCGAGGTCGCGCAACAGTGTGGCGAAGGTGGGGCTGTCGACGGCGCGGAAGGGGCCTTGCGCGCACAGGGTGCGGTAGGCGTCGGCCGGGGTGATGCCGCCATGCTGGGCGATGAGGGACAGGATCTGCTGGGTGAGGGTGGACAGGTGCAGGGCTTCGGCGGCCGGGGGCTCGTACCAGCGTTGCAGGAGCAGCTCGATGGTGGCGATGGCCTGGACGAGCTGGGCGCGCAGTTCGTCGGCCGGGTGGATGGCCGGGGTGGCTTCGGGTTCGCTGACGTACAGGCGCAGGATGGCCGGTCCGCCGCGGCGTCCGGAGCGGCCGAGGCGTTGCCGCAGGGCGGCGACGCTGGGTGGGGCGCCGATCTGCGCGATGGAGGTGACGGAGCCGATGTCGATGCCCATCTCCAGGGTGGAGGTGCAGACGGCGGTTGCCGGGCGGGTGCGGTCCTTGAGGCGGGCTTCGGCGTGCTCGCGGATGTCTTTGGACAGGTTGCCGTGGTGGGGGACGAACTCCTCCGGTACGCGGGCATTCTCGCAGCGGCGGTTGAGCAGGTCGGTGTAGTCCTCGACGGCGGCGCGGGAGCCGGCGAAGACGAGGTGGTGTGAGCCGCGCAGCGTGGTGAACAGGTGGTCGGCGATGGCGAGCCGGTCGCCGGTGGCAACGTCGTCGGCGCTCACCTCCTCGCCGAGCGCTTCGTGAGCGGCGCGGGCGCGCAGGTCGAGCGTGGGCGCGGTCTGGACGTAGCCGCGGATCTGCAGGCGGAGCTCCTGGGCGTCGCTGCTGGAGACGATCACGGTGACGTCGTCGCCGGCCCGCGGGCGCAGGAAGTCGGCGGCTTTGCCCATGTCGCCGAGGGTCGCCGACAGGCCGATGCGGGGGATACGGCGACGAGCCGCCAGGTCGAGGCGGTGCATGAGGGACTGCAGCTGGGCACCGCGTTCGGTGCCGATGAAGGAGTGCAGTTCGTCGATGACGAGGTAGCGGACGGAGGCCATGAAGTCGCGGATCTTCCAGCCGCGCAGGACGAACATGGCCTCCAGCGACTCCGGGGTGATCAGCAGGATGCCGCGCGGGCGGTCGAGCAGCTTGCTCTTGGATGAGGTGGCGACGTCGCCGTGCCAGCGGGACACCGTGATGCCGAGGTGATCGCAGAGCTGGTCGAGCCGGCCGTACTGGTCGTTGATGAGAGCCTTGAGCGGGCTGATGTAGACGGCGGCGAACCCCGCGCTGTCCGGTTGCTCGGTCAGGACCGAGCAGACGGGCAGGAACGCGGCCTCGGTCTTGCCGGAGGCGGTGGCGGCGGCGATGAGCACGTCACGGTCGCCGGCCAGGATGGGGGCGATGGCGGCTTCCTGTGCCTCGTGGAGTTCGCGCCAGTTCTGCTGCCAGATCCACTGCTGGACCTTGGGATGCAGGCGTTCGAAGGCGTCAGAGCCGGAAGGAGGCGAGGTCGTCATCGCCGGGCCTTCCGTCTGAGCCTTCGTCGAGGGGCTCCAGATCGGGGTTGGTCTCCGGGGCCGGCTCCACCGAGGGCAGGATCTGCCGCCAGTCCACGCCCGGGTTCTGCTCCAGGACGGCCAGCAGGTCGCAGAACGCCTTGATGGTGGTGCGCGGGGTGCGGAAGTATGCCTCACCGATGCGGTTGGCGCAGTGGTACATGAAGGCGGCCAGCGCGTCGTCGGCCAGCAGGTAGCGGGAGGTGTCGCCGCCGGCTTGGACGTGGCGCAGTTTGGTCAGCAGGACGTACAGGTCTTCCTGGGTGAGTGCGGCCAGGCGCAGCACCGGGCCGGAGTAATCGACCAGGCCGACGGTGGCGAAGGTGTTCTCGGCGAGCCGTGATTGCAGGGCCGGGTAGCTGAACAGGCCGCGCCGGGTGTCGGCGAGGAATTCCGGGGTGCCGCCGAAGACGAACCCGAGGTGGGCGGCGGTGCCCTGCAGGGTGTCATTGAGGATGCGCAGGATCTGCTCGTAGTTGGAGTTGCGGGCCTGGGTGGAGGCCAGCTTGTAGAGGTTGACCATCTCGTCCAGGCACACCAGCAGCCCGTCGTAGCCGGCCAGCCGGACGAAGCGGCTCATCAGCTTCAGGTGGTCGTGGACGGTGGTGTCGTCGATGATGGTGCGCACGCCGAGCGCCGAGCGGGCCTCGGTCTTGGTGGCGTACTCGGCGCGCAGCCAGCGCACCGCGGCCGATTTGAGCTGCTCGTCGCCGCTGTCGTGGCCGCGCCAGTAGGCGCCGACGACCTCGGCGAAGTCGTAGCCGCCGGTCATCTCGCTCAGGTGCGCCAGCCTGGCCCGGATGACGTGCGACGGGTCGGCGCCGCTCTGCTGGGCCTCGGCCAGCGCGGTGGAGACGAACCGTTCCACCACGCTGCTCAGCGCTCCCCCGTCCGGCTTGGCGCGGGTGGCCAGGTTGCGCATCAGCTCGGCGTACAGGCCGCGGGCCTGACCGCCACTGGAGTGCAGGCGCCGGTCCGGGTTGAGGTCGGCGTGCGCCGTGACCAGCTTCTTCTCCATCGCGACGGAACGCACCAGATGCAGGAAGAACGTCTTACCTGCGCCGAACTCACCGATCACGAACCGCACCGCCGACCCGCCGTCGGAGATCCGGTCGATGTCTGTCACCAGCGCCTTCACCTCGGGCTCGCGTCCCACCTGGATGTGGCGCTGCCCGATGCGCGGCACGACGCCGGACCGCAGGGACTGCAGCAGGGCGTCACGCTCTCGGGGACGGATCGCGGTCGATGTCACGTCAGCATCTCTCCCAGCAGGTTCCGGTCGACCCAGATCGGGTCGTCACCATCCAGTAGCGGCTCGCCCACCAGCTCGTAGGCGGCCTCGTTGATCCGGTCCAGCGCGCCGTCCGGCAGCAGCTTCCAGCGCGCCGCCAATTGCTCGAACTGCGCCCGCGAGATCTGCTCGCCGGACGCGAGCTCACCTACCAGCCCGGAGTGCTGCCCGTCGAGCCCGGCCACGGGTGCGGCGGCGGGCAGCGGCGCAGCGGCTGGCGGGGGCTCGTCCTCGGTGAAGATCGAGCCCAGCAGCGCGCCGACGCGGGCGGTCTCGGCCAGCTTGGCCGCGATCGCTGCCTCGTCCAGCCGGACGAGCGGGCCGGCGGTCTGCTCGGTCTGCTGCGGGATGGCGTAGCCGCGTTCTGGTTGTGCTGGGCGGACGACGACCGGTTCCGTCGTCGGCGCGGGCTTGGTGGTGGCCGGCAGGAGGGCGGGATCGAGCTCCAGCAGGCGGTAGATCTTGGTGAGGGTCTTGACCTCGTCCGGGGAGATCCGGCCGTCGGCCGCGGCGATGGCGGTGAGGAATTCCGCCACGTACTGGCGCTGGGCCGCGTCGATGCCCGCGATGCGCCGGGTCAAGCCGGTGAGCTTGACCGGGGTGACGGTCAGCCAGCGCAGGTGCGCGTGCAGGCGCAGCCGTTCGTCGGCGGTCAGGTGCAGCGCCCGCTCCAGATGGTCGCTCAGGTGGCGCTGCTCCGTCTCGTCGAAGTCGCCGTCGGCGGCGCTGACCGCCGCCGCCAGGTGCAGCAGCAGCGTCGCCGCCTGGTAGGCGTCCGAGGCCGCCGCCGTCGGGCCGTCCGGCGCCGCGAACAACACCATGGAGCCCGAGGTGAGCACCGCGCCGCCCAGGCGCGGGTCGGGTTCGATGCCGACCCCCGCCCGGCCCAGCACCTGCGCCAGGGCGACTATGTCCTTCTTGGTCGGTTTCGCCGCCTGAGGTGAGGAGATGAAGGCGGAGAACTCTCCTACCGGTACGACGGCGGACTCCTGCGTGTCCAGCCGGTGGCGCGCCCACGCGATCGCCTGCCCGGCGCCGCCGCCAGACAGGTTCACCAGTTCGGCCGGGAGCAGCGCCTGCGCCTGGACCGAACGCTGCCCGTCGGGCACCCGGCCGAGGTAGCGACTGTATGCCTCGAGCTCCGCGGTGCACTCGTCGGCCAGCGCGACCAGTTTGCGGGTCGGCGCGGCGTATCCGATTATGTCGGGGATGCCGGGCAGGGTCAGTTCGGCGACTCCACGAAACCCGGCACTGGCGGGCCGGTAGTCCAGCGTGACCTCCTTGCGGCCGGGCCGCACGAGCAGCCCCTTCCCGTAGCGGGCGGCGTAGCGCTGCAAGAAGAGCGCGTCGAACTCGGCGGTGCAACGGGTGGCAGGGGTACGCGGGTAGTACTCCGGATGCGAACGGATCCAGGTCAACGCCCAGTCAGCAGGTACAGGTACGCCTTGAGCAGCGAACGTTCCCAGACCGGTGCGCAGCCGTAACGGGGGCGGGTAGTCGCGGGTGGGCTCCGGCGCTTTCGCGGAGGGCTCAGCCGTGAACATGTCCACTACCTGCTCGAACTGTCCCACGTACCGCTTGAAGGCTCTGTGTCCACCGTAGATGGACAGGAGACGCCGAACTTCCTGATGGATGATCGGCAGCTCGAACGCTGCGCTGGAACGGTCCCGCTGCAGGTCGTAGAGCACCCGCCGTTCCAGCCCGTAGAAGTAGAGGAACACATACCCGATCGGCGCCTGCGGAAAGCGCCGCCCATCCGCGAGCCAGGCCAGATAGGCGGCCCTCGACCGCGGCGGAATGTCGCTGTACGACGGCCAATAGTCCAAACCCTGCCCGCCCCAGTCCGGCTGACGCAGGTCAACGGGCAAGGCAGGATTGATCAGCGCCGGGTCCACCGTGTAGCCCGATGGCGCGGCCAACTGCGTGCCGATGTAGAGGAGCCCGCCGACGATGTTGTAGCCCGCGATGGTTACTCCCATTCCCGGACGCAGCCATGGATCTACGGGAGCGTGCGAACGAGCCGGCGGCGTTGGCGGGGCAGAAGCGTGCATCGTGTAGCGACCGGGGCGCGCAGAGGACGGATGTTGGGTGGATCCAGGTTGCGGAGCGGTCCTTGTCGGTGGAGTGGGTTCCCGCCGGAACCGGTCCAAAAAGCTCACTGATCACCCCTGTACAGCCCGCTCGGCTCAACATCCAAGATGCTCGAGGCCATCCCCCACGCCGGAAGGAACGTCAGTTCCGTCTATCCCTCATAGCACCAGCAGGTTCTCCTGTTACCGATGCGACGCACACCTACGGCACTTATGGGTATTTTGGTTCATCCGATATAGCAAGAGCGAGGCGCTCAGCAGGTTCCGGACAGTCGGCTACATAAGCTGACAGAAGTTTGGAAGCGGTAGGTACGCAACGAGGCGTCGTAGGCAGTTGTCGCGGAAAACCATCCGCTTGGCGCCGGGGCGATCGGACAGTCGCGCTGGTGGCGCACGAGTTTGACATCAACGCCAGCACCCTGGGCAGGTGGGTGAACTGGCATCGGATCGTGAGGGCTCAGGAGGAGCAGTCGGCGGTCCCTGAGCCGGCCCGGCCCTTCACGGCTACTCAACGGCAAAGGAGGGCAGGCTTAAGACTTCTTGTCGAAGTTCCTGACGAACTGAACGAGCCCCACCACCGCCCCGCTGACGACGACGACAGCCCCAGCGCTGGTGGTGAACGCCACCACGCCATCAGCACCGAGGGCATTCAGGACGATCCAGCACACCAACGCGACGATAATCCCGCAGGCCACCGATAGCCCTGCCACGAGCGCACCCATCCTCAACCTCCGTCTGAAGCTCACCCGTTTCTGCACAGGCCTAATCCTCACTGGTACAGACCTTTTGGCAGTCACTCGAATGGGATCCCGTGGGTAGCGCGCACTGTGGAGAACAGATTGCCATGGCGGCGACCCCCGTTATTCCGCCCCGTATACAACGACATTGGCCCACCCGCATATATGGAAAAAGCGGCAGACCGCTCGATTGGCCAATAAAAGCCCCTGAGTGGGACACTGGCTCTTCTATGCTGCGCGGTGATACTCGTTGATGATGCTGCCGAGGATCTTATGACGTTCGATCCGGTGCTTGGCCAGATCCGCGGGTTCCGACGGCGGATCGGGAGGGAAATGGTCCAGGAACCGGTGGGGCCGTTTGCGGTTGTAATGATCGACGTAGGCGCGAAGGGCTGCTCTGCAGTGTCGCTTCCCCTGAATCAGCAGCCGGCCCCGGCATTCCCGGCGAACGCTGCCGACCCACCGCTCGCAGATCGCGTTCGCCCGCGGCGCGCGAACCGGCGTCTTGACGATCCGGCATCCTTCACCGATGAACACCTCGTCGCAGGCCGCCGTGAACTTGGTGTCGCGATCATGAACGATTAATTTCACTCTGGCCAAGCGATCGCCGAGGTCCATGATGGGGTTTCTGGCCTGCTGAGCCACCCATTGTTCGGTCGGATGGACGGTCACACCGGCCAGATGGGCGCGCCGGTTGAAGTGCTCGATGAAGAACAACGCGTACAGCCGGACACCGAACAAGGTCTCCACGTGGAAGAAGCCGGTGGCGATAATGCCCTGGGCCTGGACGGTGAGGAACTGCCTCCAGGTCGGCCCCGAACGGCGCGGCGCGGGACCAAGCCCGGCACGAGCAAGAGTCATCCGGACCGTGGTCGGCGAGATGCGGTGACCCGGTTGCTTAAGCTCGCCATGGATGCGCTGGTAGCCCCAGTTCGGATTCTCCCGCGCCAGTCGGATCACCAGCTCACGCACCGTATCGGGCATCGGCGGACGACCTGATGTCCGGCGGGGATGGCTCCATTGTCGCCGCATCAGATCACGGTGCCAAGCCAGCAACGTCGCCGGAGTGACGAAGAACGCACTCCAGCGCACGCGAGGAAGCAGACGCGACAGTGCGGCCAGCCACACCCGATCCGCAGGCTGCAGCAGCGGACGGGCGATCTGCCACCGAAACACGGCGACCTCATGCCTCAGCACCAGGATCTCGATTTCCTTGGCACCGCCGCTACGCGCGAGCAGCACCAGCCCTCCGACCAGATGCCGGACAATCATGTAAAGCACTTGACCACATCATGCCTAGACAATCAGCCTTGATCACCGTATAACCGCAGGTGGCAGCACCAGGTCGAGTTTCCGCATCCCACAGGCGTCCCCAGTCCTCATCGACCAAGCCGTTCAGCGCGTGAGCGGCAGTGCGGGCCGGTTCCTCCAGGGCTGCGCGCATGCCTCGGTGACCAACTTCCAGGCGGGTCAGCTCGCGCACGGTGGCCAGGACATGAGTGGAATCGGTGCGCTGGGTGGTGCGCTCGCGGACCAGTCCGGCCTCCTTCAGAAGATCGAGAAGCTGGTCCGCCCGCCCGTCCTGCAGCAGGCGGTCACGGAAGTCACCGAGCACGCCGTGGTGGAAGCCGGGATCGTCCAGTTCGAGGCCGAGCGCGTACGTGAAGTCGATGCGACAGCGCACGGCCTCGGCGGCATCGCGATCGGAAAGGTCCAGCACGAATTGCAGCACGCTCACCGTGGCCAGTTGGGCGGGTGAGAGTCCCGGCCGGCCGTCGCGGGGATACCACTGCGCGAAGTCCTCACCGCTCCATAACCCATCCAGCCGGTCGCGGATCCACATGGCCGGTTGGCCACGGGGATTACTCGCTCGTGCTACCTGGGCGGTGAGCTCCGGGACCTCCAGCGCGGACCGGGGACTAACCGGTAGAGACACCTGACCACCTCGGGGGAATGACCGACTTCGCCGCCCCCCAAGCCGCACAGTTGCTGATCAGTCGCCCTCCGGGACATGCCGGATGTTTTCAAGATTCCCGACAGAGTCAAGATCAGGGTCTGTGCACATGCTGCAAATGAGCCGTCCCGCAGTGACGATGTAGGCGTGAGCAAGCGCACGCGTAGATTCGGCTGGCGCACCACACTCGCCGTGATTGCCTTCTTCGTCGTTGGCATGCTCGTGCTGTTGGTGTGGCGGTCCTATTCGCCGAAAGAGGCAGTCAACCTCGCGGACTTCGCCGCGGTGGCGCTGGCCGGGGCCACCGCGGTGGCTGCGGTCCTGACCTGGGCGCTGCGCTGGGGTGGCGCGCCCGCTTCCTTACCCGCCGAGGTCGGCAAGGCCGCCGATGTGCTGGCCGGGCTGGTGGAGCGTCAATGGCGCGAGGAGGCCCGCAACCGCCTTCTCGATGACCCGGTGCCCATCTCCGTGCGCTGGAAGCTGACCAGTGACCCGACAGTAACGAGGAGCCCTCGTCTGATCAGCGGCGAACAGGAGTCCGATCTCGATGTGAGCAGTGATGACATCGACCGCTTGGGCGCTGCCTTCCGATCTCTCGCCCGCCGACGGATCGTTATAACGGGCGGCGCGGGAATGGGGAAAACGACCCTCGCCGTCCAGCTATTGCTGCATCTTCTCGCCACCCGTCCGACGGACAAAACACCTGCCGGGCAGGGGCAGCTCGTGCCGGTGCCAGTGCTGTTCCCGGTCTCCGGCTGGGACGTTGAAGCCTATCCCCGGCTCCAGAGCTGGCTTGCTGCCCGGCTGGATCTGGACTATCCGGCGCTTCGCGCGCCGGAACTCGGTACGAGCGCCGCCGCGCTTGTCCACGGCGGGTACATCCTGCCTGTCTTGGATGGCCTTGATGAGGTGTCGGCGCCGATGCGAGTCCGGATCATCGAGGCACTCAACAGCTCGCTCAGTGAGGGCGACGGGATGATCCTCACCAGCCGCCGTATCGAGTTCACAGCCGCAGTCCGCGATGCGGGGCGCCCACTCACTGGTGCCGCGGTCATCGTCGCCAGGCCGCTGTCGCGAGCTGCCGCCGCCGATTACCTGGCGGCCTGCCTCCCCGATCATCCACCGCCCGCCTGGACTAAGTGCTTGCCGCGCTGCGCTCGGGCTCCGTGCCCGCCCTGGCCGAGCTGTCCGGTATCCCGATGTGGTTGTGGTTGATCCGTACAGTGTTCATGGCTCCCGGCGCAGACCCCCGACCGCTGGCCGGTCCTCTAGGGCAGGACGCCACGGCGTTGCGCACCTATCTGCTCGACCGGCTCATCCCGGCGCTCATCAAGACGCGCCCGCCAGACGATGCCGGCTCCGACCAGTTTCGACCCCGCCGCCAGTGGGACCCTGATCGCACCCGCGATCACCTGTCATATCTCGCTGGCGTGCTGCATGGCCGCAGTACCTACGACCTGGCTTGGTGGCGGTTGTCCTTTGATACCACGCCTGACGACGAGCGACGCCGTGTGGCTGGTCGCATCAAGCTCGTCGCCGGCGTCGCGACCGGCCTCCTGGTAGGGCTGGCGTTCGGACTGCCGGTCGGCCTGGCGGTGGGGCTGGTGGCCGGACTGGCGCTCGCCTGCTGGCTCTCGGCCAGGTTAGCTCCCGGGCGTCGCCGCAAGTTCACCGCCACGATCACGGCAGGGATCACTTTTCTCCTCCCGGTCAGCCTTCCGATCGGGCTTGCGATCGGGCTGAAATCCGGCCTCCCGGTTGGGCTCATGGGAGGATTGCCCATCGGGCTCACGGTGGGGCTCGTCGGCGCGCTAGCGATCACGTTCGTCTCGGCGACCGGGATCAAAATCGCCGCCGCGGTCGCCACCTGGCTCACGTTGTCGTTCAGCGCACCCTACTCAGGTGACGCTGGGAGCACCTTGGTAGCTGGGCTCGTGGGCGGGCTCGTGACCTTGGCCACCCCCCACGTTCAACAATGGTTCGACCAGACACCCGGGTACGCCGACCTCCGGCTTTCCGGGCGGATGACCGCCCTCGCCCGACGCCTGCGCGTGACGATCGCATTCATCGTCCTGTTCCCCTTCACGATCGCACTTGCGTTCAAGATCGCGTACGAACTTTCCGACGGGCGCCTGCTCACGGCCCAGGACGGAATCGTATTCGCGGCAACGGCCTCGTTCGCGGCCGTGCTGTGGGTAGGCGTGGGGACCGGCCTGCTCGCCAAGGCGGCGATCGAGTGGCTGGAACAACCAGCGTCTTATGCGAAGGCCACCACCCCGCTGGCGATATGGAAGTCCGACCGCACTCTCACCTTGCTGCGAACAACAGCCGCAATGCTCTTGGGCGGGCTGGCATTTGGGCTCCTGGAGGCCTCTGTGGGAGGGATCAAGGGGGGCATCACAGACGGGCTTGCGCCCGGGCTCGTTGTGGGGCTAGTGCTCGGACTCAGGCAGGGCAAGCACCATGCCTGGATGATCTGCAAGATCACCAATTGGCGACTGGCCTGGGCGGGGCACCTTCCTCGTAACCTGATGGCGTTCCTGGACGATGCCCACCGTCTTGGCTTGTTGCGCACCGCGGGGCCGGTGTATCAGTTCCGGCACGCCGTGCTGCACGACTACCTCGCTGCCGCTGCGGTGAGGTCGTCGCGGTAACTGACCCGCGCCGCCGAACGTCGTCGCCCAGACGGGCCATATAGCCGCCAGTGATTCGAAGACATCCCTGGCCGGCGGCGAGCAATTGTTCGACCCGCGCGAGCGGCACGCCTGCGGCCACCAGCGTCTTGATCCGGATCAAATCGACCACGGCTCGCGGGCCGTAGCGGCGATAACCCGAGGCATCGCGTTCGGGCTCGGGAAGCAGGCCACGCTGGTGGTAATGCCGGATGGCACGGATGGTCATGCCCACCCGTGCGGCCAGTTGCCCGATGGTTAGCAATCCAGCCCCTCCCAGCACACGCGCTCTGGTTCGAGACCTCAGCCTAGCGTTTTGTACGGCTGGCGCCGGATGGAGGTGCGGCGGGTAGTTGTACCGTGACGCGAAGCCCGCCGCAGCTCGGCGCCGATGTCGTCCCGCTGGGCCTCGGGGCGGCATCGAGGGCCGGCGATCCTTTCCGAGACGCGGCCTCGACCGGCAAACAGCGGGTGGTGCAATGGTCTTCGATCCTGGCCATGGCCGCCTACGGCGCCGTCCAGCCGCGCGCCGCTCTTCCAGACGATCATCCGCAACTCCGAACGGATCGCCCGGGACTCCCGGAAGAGCAAGCTTGCCCACAGGCAGAGGCCGCATCGCTGGCGTTCGGTGGCCATGGTCCGACCGCTCCAACCGCGACCTCACCCAGCTCGCCACCTGGCTCGGCCTCACCGCCTGACCATGGCATCCCTCGACCACGTGCATGGCGCGAAACCGGCTGATCCCTTGTTCGGCGAAGATCCCCGACGGCGTCAGGCACTTGGTGATGGGCCCTGCCGTTTAAGGAGCGAAATCCAGCTGCGTGCGGTGACCGGTGCGGACCCAGGATGTCGAGGATGATGCCGCTGAGTGAGACCCACGCCGTGAGCACCCCCGCGTCACCGGGCGGGACATCGCCATCAAGCACGTCACGTCACCCGGAAGAATGGGGCGAGGCACGCCGCTACATCGGCCTGGACTTCCTGGCCGAAGCACGCGTCCGGGTGATCCACGGCAACACACCGACCCCGGCGTAACGGGTCACTGTTCCAGGATCCCGTGAGCGATGCTCGATTGTTGCTTTGAGCGCCAGTCCACGACCCCGTCACCTATAGTGACGGGTCCCGCTCTTCTTGGATCCATGCTTTCGAGACGAGCCCCAGACGTACCTGCGGCAGCGACATTTCCGCAGGTCGGCCAGTCTCATAAGTTGGTCTCGAAAGTGGTTCTCGTAACCAAGAGTGGGTGCCGTGTGAGCCGGGAAAGGGCAGTCGGCATCCCGTGACGGCATCTCGCCCCCGGGGCTTACGGGAGGGCGGACTGGGTCACAGTGCGGATGGTCTCCTCGAAACGCCGCGCCTCGTTCCGGTCCACGGCAAGATCGATCGGCTTGCCCTTCTTCCAGGTCGTGAGTGGCTTGGCCGGCGGATGGTCGATGAGTGCGGCTAGCGGCGGCACGGCTTTGGCCACCGGTTGGGCGAACACCGCCGATGCCACCTGTACGAGGCCGCGCAGCGGCTGCTTGAAGGGCTCATGCAAGCCGGTCGCCACGAACACCGGGTTGTACAGCACGTATTTCGTCCGCTCAGAGGAGTAGGCCATCCCCAGTAGTTCGCTGGCCGCGGCTCCCTGCATGGTTGCGGTCAGCCCCCGGTACTTGTCCTTCAGCTGGAGGTCGTTCCATTGGATCTTGCCGCCTTGTCCGGCGCCGCACAGGTTGATGATCACCGGTATCGGTGCCTTTTCCAACGGGTCGCGCAGTCCTTCGGCCATGAGCCAGCGGTTGATCACGTAGAGGGCGAAGGTGTGCTCGAAACCCTCATCGGTCTCCACTCGTACCGCGTTGAACCGGAACGCGGCGAGCACCAACGCGTCGATCACGGGGTGCTCGGTGCTGAGTCGTTCTATCAGGTCGCGGGTCTGGCGCAGGGAGCTGAGGTCAGCTCTGACGAATTGGGCGTTCGGCACCTCCTCGCGCAGGCGTCGCCCGCCCTCCTCGCTGCTGCCCACGGCCACGACTTGATCGCCGAGCTCGGTGTAGTGGCGGGCGAGGGCTTTGCCGATGCCGTTCGTGCCGCCAGTGATCACGATAGTGCGGGCCATAACTTGAGGTCCTCCTCAACTTGAGATGAGCCTCAACTTAGCTAGGATTCCGGGCATGCGCAAGGACGCCGTACACAACCGCGAGCGCCTCCTGCGAGCGGCCCGGGAGCTGTTCGCGGACCGGGGGCTCGACGTACCGCTTGAGGAGATCGCACGCTCGGCCGGTGTCAGCATCGGCACGCTCTACAACCGCTTCCCCACACGCGACGCCCTGGTGGAGGCAGTGTTCGCGGATCGTGCGGCGACCGTGACCGAGCTGGCCGAGCAGGCGCTGGCGATGGACGACGCCTGGGAGGGGTTCGTCGCGTTCCTGACCGGCGTGTGCGAACTGCAGGCGGCTGACCTCGGCTACAACGACCTCGCCGCGCGGACGGTGGCGGTGGACGGGGATCGCGGATTCGGCCTGATGGGGGAGATCCTCGAACGCGCCCAGCGATCCGGGGACTTGCGCGGCGACGTCACACTCGCCGACATGGCATTCGTGCTCTGGGGTGTGGCGGCGACCGTCAGAGCCACGTCCAAAGTGGCGCCGGGAGCCTGGCGGCGGCACCTCGCCCTCGCCCTGGACGGCCTGCGCCTCGCCGCCGCCCGGCCCCTGCCGGTGCCGCCCATGTCCACCGCGCAGACCCGCGCCGCGATGCGGGAGTGCTGACATGAAGACGATCCACACCTGCCCACGGCCTTCAGCTGAATGAGCCTGATCGAGATAGCTGGAACCGATGAGGTGCCGTGACCTTGGGGTCTGGGTGGGTCGGCTCACGCTTGTTGGAACCGATTTCTCGCGGTAGTTGGCACCGGGCGGTAGGTCTCAGGCATTCTGGGACCGATTCTCACGATCGACGGACAGTAGTGTCCGTGGACGTTGAGGGTGATAGCGGGGTAGGTCGGGCTGGTCCGCTGTGGTCGCACTCGGCAGGGTGGGACGGCCTGCTGACCCCGGTCGGGGTGGAGGCAGGCATGTCTGGTCTGGACCTGGACGAGGGGTGGACTGACCAGTGGTCGGTGACCTGGAGGACAGGCCGCGATTTGGTCTCGTGTTCAGTCCGGGAACTCCTGAGCGGGCCAGCCATCGCATATTCGCCATCAGCACCGGATCGGGAACACCCATCCGTGCGAATTCCCAGTTCACCGTCCGGCAGGCCCGCTCGCTGGCCTCGAACGCCCGCGCCGCCGCGTCGTCGATCTGATCTTCTGCGCCTCCACGGTGATCAGCCCCTCGCCCTCGGCCGCCGCCAGCGCGCCGGCCGTCAGCCCGAGACCGGCCATGGCGCGCAGCGTGGCCGCCAGCGCGCCACTCTCCTCCGCCGCCGCGACCAGCAGCGCCGTACGGGCCGGCGCGGGCAGTTTGGCGATGCGCCGCCGGTAGGCGTCCTGCAGGCGGTGCGGCAGCGGAAGGTGCCCGGAATCGTCGGCCGCGGCCTTGGGCAGTTCGAGCATGTGCGGGATGAACCGGCCGATCCCCCAGGGGTGCGGCACTGGCGAGACCAGGCCGCACGGCCGGTCGTCATCCGGTGGCCTGGCAGGTGGCGCCTGGGGGTGGGAGCCTCAAGCTGGTGAAGTAGCGGTTGACGTGGGCGGTGACGCAGCCGCCCTTGCCGTAGACGTAGAGGGCGTGGCCGTGTCCGTCGTACCGGACGCTCGAGGAGCCCGGCACGTGGCGGATGATACTGGTGACCTCGTCGTGGTCGGTCCAGCTGCCGACTCCGAGGAAGGGCGCCAGGCCGCTGGTGGGCAGCGGTGCCGGTGGGTTGGTGACGGGAGCGGGCCAGCCGGCGCAGCCCAGCGGCCACCACGCCCGTTGCCCCGCGAAGTTCGGCGACAGCTCTCGCGCCCTGCGCAGTGCCCTGCGGTAGGCCGCGTAGCTCTCATACACTCGGCCGTCGAGGCAGTGGGTCATGTTCTGCCCGGCGAGCGAGGGGAGCTTGGGTCTGCCCGTGGCCCGCCGGACGTATTCGGCGAACCCGGAGGCGTCGCCCTCGGCGGCCTTCTTGATCGCCTCGGCCAGCTCGACCCAGCGCGGGACGTCCGGTTCCGGGCCGGGCGAGGTGAAGCTGGGGGCGGCGGCCACCTTCAGGTCGAACCCGGTGTAGGCGGCCCCGGTCGGGTCGTTGTGCACCGGCACGGGGGAGCGGTCGGCGGCGACCACCAGCCGGCGCCATACCTCGCCGGTGTCCTGGCCGTGCAGGGCGCAGGCCGTGGCCGAACGACACCAGGCGGCGAACCGCTCCAGTTGCTTCTCCGCCCTCGGATACATGTCGGCATCCCTGGCCGCTGCCCCCTGGATGTGGGCGGCGGTGCCGTCCATGACCATGGCGCGGATGCGGGAGGGGAACAGGCGGGCGTAGGCCATCGCGGGATGTCCGCCGTAGGAGGTGGCGAGGAAACTCAGCCGCTGCTCGCCCAGGGCGGTGCGGACGGCCTCGATGTCGCGGGCGACGGAGGCCGAGTCCATGTGGTCGAAGAACTCCGGGTCTGCCGACCGGCACCGCTGCGCGTGTTCGCGGTTCGTGCGGGCGAGTGCGGCGTACTCGGCACGGGTGTCCGGCAGGGTGAGATAGGGGCCGGTGGCCAGGCACTCGTACGGCAGTACACCGCCGGGCTCGACGGTGTTGCGCGGGTCGAAGCTGACCACGTCGAAGCGGTCACGCAGCTTGGCGAACCTCCCGTGGAACTGCTTCAGCTCGTCGATGCCCGACACACCAGGGCCGCCGGGGATGGAGAACACCGTGCCGATCCGGCGTGCCACACCGGAGGCGGGAAGCAGCGCGACGGGCACGGTGATCTTCCGTCCCGCGGGCTCCGTCCAGACGAGGGGCACCTGGACGGAGGCGCAGCGCATGTCCCTAGGGGCGTCCTTGCCGGTACACGGCCGCCAGGCCAGCGAGGACGGGCCGGAGGGCGTCGAGTCTGCGGTGGCGGGCACCGCTACCAGAGCGGTCAGGAGCGTGGCGGTCGCTCCAATGGCCAGCACCTTGTGGCGTCCCTTCAGCGCGGTCACCGTCGCGCCCGCCGTCAGCGCGGCGGCGACGTAGACGACGAGCAGCGCGGCCGCCGTCCCCGAAGGCAGCAGGCCGCCGCCCACCCCGGCGATCTGCGACGGCAGATTCTCCATCATGTACGAGCCCACCTGCGAACGCAGCGGCGACGGCAGCGCCTGGGCGACGATCGGGATCACCAGGAAGAACATGACGAGCGCGACCAGGCTGCCAGGGGTGGACCGGATCGCCGCGCCCACACCGAGCCCGATCAGCGCCGCGGCCGTCATGGACAACCCGGCGACGACCACCGTGGCGAGCACGCCCGGCTCCGAAAGCGGGGTGCCCAGGGTGCCCCCGTCAAGCAGCATCTGACCGGCGCGGTCGCCGAGGACGGCCTGGGCTGCCAGATGCATGGCGAACGCCAGCACCTGGCCGACGACCAGGGTGACCGCGGCCAGACCGGGGATCTTGGCGAACAGGAACGCCTGTCGCCGCGGCACCGCCGCCAGGCTGGTGCGGATCATCCCTGTGGCGTACTCGGAGGTGATCGAGAGCGCGCCCAGCGTGCCCAGCACAAAGTAGGCGACCGGCAGCCCGGTGCCCAGCCCGGCGCCGTTGCCGGCGAAGCTCAGCCGCTCCTCGAACGTCTGGCGGTCGAACCCCCGCCCCACCAGGTACGCCACCCCGGCGCAGACCAGCACGGCGAGGATCGAGACGGCCAGCAGGTAGACGTTGGAGCGGAGCGAGCGGAGCTTGTACCACTCTGAGGCGATCACGTCCCTCATCGGGTCACCTCCGAGACGGTTTCGGTGGTGGCGGGGCGGGCGCCGTACTGGACGCTGTCCTCGGTCAGCTCCATGAACGCCTCCTCCAGCGAGGCGCTGCGCGGCGTCAGCTCCCGCAGCGCGATGCCCGCCCGCAGGGCCAGCTCGCCGATCTCGGTCGCGTCCATGCCCCGCACCGTCAGGTCGCCGGGCGCCAGGGCGTCGGCGGTCACGCTCGCACCGTGCGCGCGCAGGGTCTGCGCCAGCCGGTCCGGGTGCGCCGTGCGGACCAGCACGTCGCGCTGGAACCGTGCGGCGAGTGCGTCCGTCGTCGTGTCGGCGATCAGCCGGCCGCGCCCGATGACCACGACATGGTCGGCGGTCAGCGCCAGCTCGTTCATCAGATGGCTGGACAGCAGGACGGTGCGGCCGTCGGCCGCCAGCGAGCGTAGCAGGTCGCGGATCCAGCGGATGCCCTCCGGGTCCAGGCCGTTGAGTGGCTCGTCGAACATGAGCACCGCCGGGTCGCCGAGCAGCGCC
This sequence comes from Nonomuraea solani, assembly GCF_900108335.1. Lineage (GTDB taxonomy): Bacteria > Actinomycetota > Actinomycetes > Streptosporangiales > Streptosporangiaceae > Nonomuraea > Nonomuraea solani. The sequence goes on along the minus strand of NZ_FNVT01000003.1, from coordinate 566,696 downwards.
CCCGCGATGCCGAGGCGCTGCTTCATGCCCAGGGAGAACCCGCCGATCCGCCGGCCCGCCACGTCGGCCAAGCCGACCTGGTCGAGCACGGCGGCCACCCGCTTCAAGCCGATGCCGTTGCTGCGTGCCAGGCAGCCGAGATGGTCGCGGGCCGTACGCCCGACGTGCACCGCTCCGGCGTCCAGCAGCGCTCCCATCGTGCGCATGGGCCGGCGCAGCGACGCGTACGGGCGCCCGTCCACCAGTGCCTCACCCGCGGTGGGGATCTCCAGCCCGAGTACGACTCGCATGGTCGTGGACTTACCGGCTCCGTTCGGCCCCAGGAATCCGGTCACCAGGCCCGGTTTGACCGTGAAGGTCAGGTCGTCCACGGCGAGCGTGCGGCCGTATCGCATGCTCAGCCCTCTCACTTCGATCACGTCTCATCCTTGTCCGCCAGGTCGGGCCGATCAGCTCGATCCGATCGCGCGACCAGCCTCGCGGTCCAGGGTTCCGGCCTCCATGGGCGTCGGCCCACCGGCCAGGGTGGGAAATCGCCACCTCAAGGGGTAGGGCCAGCCCCACCGCCTTCTCCTCGTCGGCAGGGCAGACTGCACCTGTGATGGGGATACGACCCGGGTCCGGCGGGCCGGCGCGGCAGGCCGTCAATGCTTTGGAGGGGTACGCGCGCAACGGAGTGAGCAGCCTGGCGGCGCTGGCGCTGAACGCGGTCACCGGCCTTGCGGCGCTGGTGGTGCTCGCTCTGGTGCTGGTGAGCGGTGCCCTCGTGCCGGTGGCCGGTCTCGGGCGGACGCCGCTCGGCCTCGGGCTCGTTCTCGTCCACCGCCTGGCCGCCTTCCAACGCCGCTGGGCGGGCCGGGTGCTCGGCAGGGACGGCGCCGCAGGCGGCCACCAGCGCGAAACCGACCGGCCGTGGCGGGCCACTGCGGTGCCGGAACCGCGCCGGCGCGGCACGCGGCGTGAACTGGGCTGGCTGGCCGTGCACGTCGCCACGGGCCCCGCCCCGGTGGTGGCGATGGGGGCGATGCTGGCCGCCCTGGACTATGTCTGGTTCCGGCTGCGGCCGGCGGAGACGAGCACGCTGAACACGTTCGCCCTCAGCTTGTCCATCGTGGCCATCGCGGTCGTCGCCCTCATGGCCGTCCCCCTGTTCCACATCGGGCAGGCACGACTGGCGCGACGGCTGCTGGACGGCGGCACCGCGACGGACGCGCGGATCCAGGCGCTGACCGCGTCACGGGCCGCGGTGGTCGACGCGCGCGCAGCCGAGCTGCGGCGCATCGAACGCGACCTGCACGACGGCGCGCAGGCCAAGCTGATCGCCGTCCGCCTGCACCTGGGGCTGGCCCGCGGCTCCCGTGATCCGGGCGAGATGGTCCGCATGATCGAAGAGGCGCGGGAGGTCGCCGGCCAGGCGCTGACAGACCTGCGTGACCTGGTGCGCGGCATTCATCCCCCGGTGCTGTCCGACCGGGGTCTGGCCGGCGCCATCGAGGCGTCCGCGCTGCTGTGCCCGATGCCGGTCGAGGTCGACATCGACCTGCCCGGCCGCCCGCAACCGCCCGTGGAGTCCGCCGTCTACTTCGCCGTTGCCGAGGCGCTGGTCAACGTGGCCAAGCACAGCGGCGCCTCCCGCGCATGGGTGCGGCTGCGGCACACCGCCGGCGTGCTTCGCATGACCGTGGGCGACAACGGGTGCGGCATGGTGCGCCGCGACGGTGGCACCGGAGTACGCGGCATCGAGGACCGCCTGTCCGCCTTTGACGGCTCGCTCACGGTGACCAGCCCTCAAGGCGGCCCTACCGTACTGACCATGGAGGTCCCGTGCACGTTGTCATAGCCGAAGACCTGGCACTCCTGAGGGACGGGCTGGTCCGCCTGCTGTCGGCGAACGGCTTCACCGTCGTGGAGGCCGTGGACAACGGTCCCATGCTGCTGGAGGCGCTGATCCGGCACCGCCCGGACGTGTCCGTGATCGACGTGCGGCTGCCGCCCGGCTTCACCGACGAGGGACTACGCGCCGCGCTGGAGGCGCGCAGCCGGATCCCGGGGCTGCCCGTGCTGATCCTCTCGCAGTACGTGGAGCAGCTCTACGCCAGGGAGTTGTTGTCCGACCGCTCCGGCGGGGTGGGCTACCTGCTGAAGGACCGGGTGGGCGATGTCGACAGATTCATCGACGCGGTACGCCAGGTCGCCGCAGGCGGCACCGCGATGGACCCGGAGGTGGTCTCCCAACTGCTGACCCGCCGCAGCCGCGACGAGCCGCTGGCCGCACTGACCCCCCGGGAGCGTGAGGTGCTCGCGCTCATGGCGGAGGGACTGTCCAACCTGGCCATCGCCGCCCGCTTCCAGATCACCGACAAGGCGATCGGCAAGCACACGAACAACATCTTCGCCAAGCTCGGCCTTCCTCCGTCCGACGACCACAACCGGCGCGTCATGGCGGTCCTGGCCTACCTGCAGGCCGCACCCACACCATCACGACCACCGGTGTAGCGCTCACGTGAATTGCTTGGAACAGTGGTGAGCGGACGGTCGCCCACCCAACAGCTCTACGACTCCCGCGAATCGACGACTGCCCAGCAGATCGCCGACCTGTTCGGCGTGCCCCGCCCATCGGCGGTATACGAGCATCTCGACAAGACCCAGACCTGCGCCTGCCGAAAATTCCATCCATGCAGCTCAAGCCGCTTGTGAGTACTCGTGGAGCACACCGCCGTGTGGGAGACCCTGCACGCCGCCGGTATCGATCCGGCACCCCGTCGGACCGGGCCGACCTGGCGGCAATTCCTGACCGCACAAGCCCACGCGATCATCGCGTGCGACTTCCTGGTGGTCGAAACGATAATGCTCAAACGACTGTATGTGCTGATCTTCATCGAGCACGGCACCCGGCGACTGCACCTGGCCGGAGTGACCCCGCACCCGACCGGAGCATGGACGGTGCAACAGGCCCGCAATCTGGTCATGGCCTCAGGTGACCGCATCGCCGGGCTGCGGTTCCTGATCCACGATCGGGACCCGCTCTTCACCTCCGCCTTCCGGGAGGTCTTCACAGCCGAAGGGTTGCGGGACATCACCACGCTGCCGCGGACGCCGAGGATGAACGCCATCTGCGAGCGCGTCATCGGTACTCTGCGCCGTGAGCTGTTGGACCGGATACTGATCCTCGACGAACCCCACCTGGCATTCGTGCTCCGCGAATATCTGATCCACTACAACGACCGGCCGCACCAGTCCCGGCACCAGCGTCCCCCAGACATCGCAGCGCAGCCCGCCCGGGATGTGACCGACCTCAGCGACCTGCGATCCGTTCGCCGAAAACCCGTCGTCACAGGCATGATTAACGAATACCGCCACGCCGCATAACCGCAGCTCAGGCCACGTAACCCAATATTCGAGCGGCACACGATCGAGCAGGCCCTGCAAGCTGCCCGCGCTGAACAGACCAGCCGACAGTGGCAGGACAAGTTCAAGATCCGCGCCGGGGTCGAGGGCACGGTCCGCCAGGCCATCGCGGTCACCGGTCTTCGCCGCGCCCGCTATCGAGGCATCGCCAAAGTCCACCTCGAACACGTCTTCTCCGCCGTCGCCCTCAACCTGATCCGCCTCGACGCCTGGTGGGACAACCAGCCCCTCGATCGAGGTCGCACCAGCCATCTCGCGCGCCTTGAACTGGCAGAACTTGCTTTAACCTCCTGAAGTTGAGTTAGCCAGCAAGGTCGGCGGGGGCCGCCGCAGTCCACGCAGTCGCGTTGCCGTTGGCCCGTCGCCGCCCTCCCGCTCAGGTCACAGCGGTGGCATGGACCGGCCCCCGCTGGAGACGGCCTTCGGCTCGGCTGTCGGCTGCGGGGGCCGGACGGGCTGCTCAACGGGAGGTGTCAACCTCGGTCGTTGGGGCTGCACTCCAGCGCGGTGCACAAGGCGGCCAGGGGCGCGGCGCGGACCGGTCACCCGTCCCCGCCGTGCCCGAACCGAACCAGACCGGACCGGGAAGGCACTGCCAGGGTCTTGGCCGCACGGGGGGCGCACCCGCCTGTGCGGTGATCTGTTCCAGACCGGCCGCCGCAGCCTCCCCGTTCCCCGCGATCAGCGCCGCATACGTGGTGATGACCGTGGCCAGCAGGTCGGCCAACGCCCGCCGGGTCTCCTCCTGCATCCGTGCCCGCCGGAGCTCCGCGTCGATCTTCGCCCGCCGGTCAGCCTCCTGACTTGCGGAGATGCCTGGCTCGCGAGAGCCCTGCGGGTTTACCGATGGATCTGGACGACCGACCAATCGAAGTCGATCTCCTCGAGGACGCCCATCTCCGAGAACAGCGAGTGAATCCCACCGAAGTCGCTGAACAGGCGACTGCGGCCGGGGCTCTTGCAGTCTTCCAGCATGCTGCGCCCCCCCGCCACGCCCGCCAGGTCCATGATGCGCTCCCACGTACCGTAGTCAGCGGTCGTGTAAGCGGTCAGGGCCTCGAAGGCCGAGCGGGTGAAGAATCGCTGCTGCGCTGGGTCGAGGCTCGGATAGACCTTCTTGGCCAACTCGGCCGCGATAGCCGAGTGGCAGTATTCATCACGGGCGTGTAGCCGTGCGGTGGCGCTGTGCACGGGCTGGATGTCGGGGTCGTCAGCGATCGTGTCGAGGTACGGGCCGATGCCGATCTCGGCGATGGTCGCGAAGGCAAGGGTCGTCAGGCTACGCTGCCAGCGCTCGACAGACCCTTCCCATAACTCCTGGTGGCGCCGCGAGTGCAGCGGCAGCGGCAGCGCGTTATCCGGGTATGGTCTTCCACGTAGCTTTCGCGTGACGGCACTCGCGTTCATGTGCATGAGCGTGTGGTACTGCTCGTCGACCATCGCCTGGGTAAGGCACGTCTCCAGCTCGTCACCGGACAGGGCAGGGAACTCCCCGCTGATGACCAACCCGAAGGCCGGGTTGGCGATCGCCTCTTCGGTCACGATCGTCTTCCGGTTGAAGGCGATGATCGCCCAGGTGAGCACGTCGCTGCGCTGAGCTGGGTCGAGAGCAAGCCAGGTCGGATGGGCGCGGAACGGAAGGATGCTCTCCGGATAGTCAGGGCGATCCAACTCGTACAGGTCCTCCAAACGGAGTTCGTCACGCTTGACGCTCGCGCGGCGGTGCCAGTTGCCGGCGAGCCGCCGGATCACTGCGCTCTCGGTGGCGTCTACGCCGCCGTCGTTGATCGCCGCCAGATCTTCGAAGAGCGCTTCGTCGTATCCGTCGCGCTTGATGACGCCCATCAGAATTGCTCCATCTTGTAGTCAGGGCATGGTTGGAAATAGGTGAACAGGCGGTCGTCCCAGAATTCGTGCAAGACCACCAACGGTTCAGTGACCCCATGATCAGGATCCGCTCGGTCCAGCGGGAGTTTCCAGGCATAGGCCGTGCTGGGCGCCATGATCAACGGAATCCCGGCGAACTCGGTACGTATGGCCGTATGGACATGGCCACACAAGATCCCGACCACTTGGGGGTGGTCGGCCAGCGCGTCGGCGAGTGCCTGAGAATCGGCGAGTCGGGAGCCGTCCAGGTTGGAGATACCGAGTGCGAGCGGAGGCTGGTGGAAGGCGACCACGGTCGGCCCCCTGTACCCGCGCAACGCCTCTGCGAGCCATTCGAGCGTTGCCGCTCCGAGCTCGCCTCTCGAACTGCCCGGCACAACAGCGTCGCAGAGAAGCACCGTGAGCTCCCCGACCCTGGCTACCTGGTTGACCGGACCGTCCCCTGGCTGGTTCAGCAGCATCCGGCGGATCAGGCCTCGGTCATCGTGGTTGCCAGGGCAGACGAAGACCGGCAGCACCCCCGACAGCGGATCCAGTACCTCCGCGAGCGCCTCGTATTCGCGGTCGAGCCCGTCCTGGGTCAGGTCACCAGTGATGACCACCCCCGCCAGGTGCTCCGCCCGCCGCCGCAGATACTCCACTACGCGGGACGCCCGGGCACCATGGCGCCCGGCCGCGTGTATATGCAGGTCGCTGATGTGGGCGATGCGAGTGACCCGCTCAGTTGGCGACTTCATAGAAGCCTTGCCCGTCGAGGTAGCGGGCCGTGTGATAGTCCCGCTCGACGACCCCCGGCACCTCGTGGACCAGATGGACCAGCATGGGGTAGGTCATGTCGTTGATCGAGCGATGCAGCGTGTCCCCTACCCGGGTCCGGATCAGGGCCTCGTCGAAGCTCTCCAGGGCTTCCAGCTCGGCCATCCGCGGATATGCGGCCAGGGCACCCGACCTAGGTGAGATCATGTTGACGCAGGTGGCGTGGCGCGAGATCTCGTAATCGCGAACCGCCCTCTCTCTGAAGCGGTCCTGGTCGACGTATGCGTCAACGGTCCACTCCAGCTGCGACTCACCGATCGCCTTGCCCGTGAGCACGGGCAGGTCAGAGCCGCAAATCCGGATGCCGGTCTCGATCAGCCGCGGCCCGTCTGGGGTGAGCTTCAACTCTGTGTGTGCGCCGCCGTTGCGCACCCCCAGAGCGTTCAGGACCTCGCCGGCGTATGCGGCCAGCAAGTCCTGCTCCGGCCCCCTTCGGGGCATCAGCACAGACCCGCCGAGCAGATCCTTGACTCCGTTGATGTCTAGGTGCTGGGTCTCCCAGATATCGCAGATGTAGTGGGTTCCGTCCATGCTGACCGAGTTGACGTAGTACTCGGTGCCGCGCAGGTACTCCTGGGCAACGACCCCGTCGTTCACCTGGGTGAAGGCGCTGTATGAACCGGCGAGTGACCGGAAGGCCGCGATCACTTCGTCGGCGGAGTCGCAGAAGGAGACCCCGTCGTTGAGCGCGCTCCGCAGCGGCTTGATCACTACTCTGCCGCCGACCTTCTCGTACCAGTCGAGCAACGTCTGCTCGTCGGTCGCCCGCACCTGCTCGGCGGCCGCGACGCCCACCGCCTTCACCGTTTCGACCATCTGGTACTTATCGCGGCGGGCGGAGCTGAGAGCGGCTCCGTTGGTGCGAAGACCCAGCCGGTCACTGAGCTGGTCCGCGAGCTCGACGCCGCTCTCCGCCCCGGCGATGACAACGTACGGGCCTTGTGCGGCGACCCGTTGGAGTGTCTCCTCCAGGTCTCCGCGGTGCACGATGTGCTCGTAGAAGTCATCTGGCCGGTAGCGGGAGGCGAAGATCGGGGGCGGTTCTGGTGTGCTCTGAACATGCAGGGTCCGGAATTCCCGCTCATGGAAGAGGGGGGCTAGGAAACGGGCGGTCGAGTACGCGTCGACAATCGCGACGACAGGCTGCTGGGTCACGGGTTCCTCCTGTTCAGGGCCGCTCCGATGAGTCCGGAGAACAGCGGATGTGGCCGGGTGGGCCGGGAACGAAACTCCGGGTGTGCCTGGGTGGCGACGAGGAACGGGTGAATCGCGCGGGAATACTCGACGAACTCGACCAATTCCCCGTCGGGGGAGGTGCCGGAAAACACCAGGCCGGCGCGCTGGGCCAGTTCCTCGCGATATCGATTGGTCACCTCGTACCTGTGCCGATGGCGTTCGCGGACGACGGTGGTCCCATACAGTTCGTGGACCAACGTGCCCTCTGCCAGCACCGCCAGGTAACCCCCGAGCCGCATGGAACCGCCCAGGTCGGCTTCGCCAGAGACTGCAGCGACCTGGTCGGCCATCGTAGAGATCACTGGGTGCGGGGTGTCAGGACGGAACTCGGTGGAGTCCGCGTCAGGCATTCCTGCCAGCGATCTGGCCGCCTCGATCACGACGCATTGCAGGCCGAGGCAGAGACCCAGCATCGGAACCTGCTGCTCGCGGGCATATGTCACGGCCGCGATCTTCCCGGCGACGCCCCGGTCACCGAACCCGCCGGGTATGACGATCGCATCCGCATCGTGCAGCACGGTCTTGGGGTTGGGCAGGCAGGCCTCCGCGTCCACCCAGTGGAGGTGCACCCGGGCCTGGTGCGCGAAGCCACCGGCCCGCAGCGCCTCAGCGACCGAAAGATAGGCGTCCGGCAGCTCGACGTACTTGCCGACCACGGCGACGGTGACCTCGTGGAGCGGGTGATGGACCCGCCCGACCAGATCATCCCATCGGGTCCAGTCGATCTCGCCCGCGACCAGGCCCAGCTTGCCAATGACAACACGGTCCAGTCCCTCGGCGTGCAGCGCACAGGGGATGTCGTAGATGGAGGGGGCGTCGATGGCAGCGACCACCGCCTCTGTTTCCACGTCACAGGCTGCAGCGATCTTCTGCTTGAGCTTGTCGGGGATGGCGCGATCGGCCCTCAGTACCAACGCGTCCGGCCGGATGCCCAGGTTGCGCAGGGCCGCTACCGAGTGCTGGGTCGGCTTGGTCTTCAGTTCCTGGGACGCGCCCAGGTAGGGGACAAGCGAGACATGGAGGTGGAAGACGTTCCCCGGACCTTCCTCGTGCCGCAACTGCCGGATCGCCTCCAGAAAAGGGAGCGACTCGATGTCACCGACGGTACCGCCGACCTCGGTGATGACGACATCGACGTCGTGCGCCGCCCGCCGGATGTTCGCCTTGATCTCCTCGGTGATATGCGGGATGACCTGGACGGTCTCCCCCAGATAGCCACCGCGTCTCTCTCGTGCGAGTACCTCCGAATAGATCTTTCCCGTTGTGATGGAGGCGACTGAGCTGAGGTCGACATCGAGGAACCGTTCATAGTGGCCAATGTCCAGGTCGGCCTCGGCACCGTCCTCGGTGACGAAGACCTCGCCGTGCTGTAGCGGGTTCATGGTGCCTGGGTCGACGTTGAGGTAAGGGTCGAGCTTCTGCATGGTGACCCGCACCCTTCTGGCGGCCAACAGCGTCCCAAGGCTCGCGCCGGTGAGCCCCTTGCCCAGGGAGGAGACGACCCCGCCCGTAACGAAGATGTACTTCAAGCTCTCTACCTCCCAGGTCACGATGCGGATGACACCAGGGCAGGGTCGGACTCTGTGGCCTTGGGCATGAGCTGCCCCCGAGCCAGCGCACGCTCAAGCCAGGAGCCGGCGAGAAGTGAGGTGGCGATCGCGGTGAGTATCAAGGTGGTGAACAACTGCTGGCTGACGATCCCCGCGTCAAAGGCGAGTGTCGCCATGACGATCCCTGGGCCGCCGCGCGCGTTCATCGCGACCGCCAAGTTGATCGCGTTCTGTGCGGGGCTCCCGGCCAGCCGCGCCCCGACAAAGACCCCGACGATCTTCAGTGCGCAGGCGAGCAGGATGAACCCGATGGTGAACCACAAGGCGAACCCGTGCACCAGATCAAGCTTGAGGCCCACTATCGCGAAGTAAATGGGAATGAAGAACCCGGAGGCGAAGGAGCGGATCACCGTCATGGATTCCGATCCGGTGCGAGGCAGGTCCGTCAGCAGTCCGACAGCGAATGCACCGAAGATCGGCGCCAGCCCGAGCAGGACACATGAAGCGGCCACGCCCAGCGTGAGCACGATCCGGATCGCCACCTGATCAGCGGCGCGGTCGGACACGAGCCGGCGAGTTGGCCGACGTACCTTGCTGACCCCGTACACCAGCAGCAGGAATCCAATCGAGGCAAGCGTGTGGTAAGCGATCGACTCGGTGGTGGAGGAAAGCTGCAAGACCGTGGACAGACCGAATGCGTCCTGCTTCGCATGACTCACCATGCCGAGCGCGACGGCGAGTAGGACATTCAGCACGATGTCCTCCAGCACCGCAACCGACAGAACAACTCGCGCGAATACCGTTTGCATGATGCCCAGATCGAGCATGATCCGGGCGATCACGGGAATGCTGGTGACCGCGAGCGAGCTGATCAGCACCAGCCCCAACGCAGTGCTGTCGTTTGCCGGGCCGATGAGTCCGGAGCCGTCCAGGGACCACGTGAACAGCACGCCCCCGGCCAGAGGTACCACTATCCCCGCTACTGCGATCATGCCGACCATTCGGCCGTCGTGGCGAGAGAACACTGTCCTCATCTCCGCACCGGCAAGGAACATCAGCAGCAGCATTCCGATCTGACCGACCAGGCCGAGCCCGCTGGCGACCGCTCCGGTCCGGGGAAACAGCCATGCCTGTGCTTCAGGAGCGAACATGCCGAAGAGCGTCGGCCCAAGCAGGAGGCCGCCGAGGATCTCCCCGATCACTGGAGGGTGGCGGAACCGTTTGAACATCCGCGCGAACAGGTTGGCTGAGCCCAGCAGGATTGCCAACGCCGCCAGGATGCCGAACAGGTCACCGTCGGTGATGCTCACTATGGTCTCCGGAAATCGAGGCTGAACCGGGACGCCACAGCCGAGGAAGATCCGGTGTACTTGCCGTCGTAGTTGATCGCGGAACCCTGCATCGCCCAGAAGGCAAGCTTTCCGATGATCATTCCGGGGTAGACCCGGACGGGATGGGCGACCTTGATCTCAAGCGTCCAGGGGAAGACGGCGCCGCTGTGTCCCAGCGGGGCCGAGTACTGGATCCAGATGCCAAGAGTCGAGGCCGACCGGCAGGCGTAGAGCGTGGCCGCGTGGTGGGGGCCGCCCATCGCCTCCATCGTGCTACCGAGGTAGAGTCGGCCGGGTTCGAGAACCATCCCGTCCGAGCCCATGATGGTGTGCACCGTCTCCCGTGGTTCGTAGCAGTCGATGACCTCCTGCTCGTAGGTCAGGATGTCCTCCGCCAGCCGGAAGCCGTAACTGTTGGGCTCAAGCCTTTCGGCGTCGAAGTCATCGATGTGGATACGGCCGACCTCGACCTCGGCCAGGATCTGCGCGCCGGTGAGGATCACAGCCAGCCCTCCAGGACTTCGCGCACGGCGGCACGATGCCCGTCCAGATCACCGCTGTTGTGCAGCTCCAGGTCCGCCTCGATCTCGTCCAGCCGGCTGGTCGAGCGATCGGCGCGTGTCGGGTCGCCCCGTTCGGCTAATCGCTTCTGCCGCAGGTCCTCATCGCAGCGAACCCGCAACACCCGGAAGCCCAGGGCACGTAGGGCGACGGCGTCCACCTGCGGGTCGCGCAAGTCGTCATTGACGATCACGTCCGCGTCGGCGGTACTCAGCCTGACCGTGAAGTCATCGATAAAAGCGCGCGGGTTGATCCGGCGTAGGTTGTCGGCCAGGTTCTCCATCAGGATCTGGTCTTGCGCTCCGGCGCCCACTTCCCGGCCCGCAGCCGTATACACCGAGTCCTGCAGGTCGTACAAGGGCTTCGCCAGTTTGACCCTGGCGTGGCTGAGGCCTGCGGCGGTCGCTGCTTCCTCCAGCAAGGACGCGGTCGTCGACTTCCCGCTGCCCGCCAGGCCGATCACGGCGATCCGAAGGCCTCCGCCGCGCAGTACCCGGTCAGGGTCCACATCGAGGGTGCCACGCAGTCGGATCATCGCCACCGACGGAAGAACCTCACGGAGGTCGGCGAGCGATCGGTAGAACGCGCAATAGTCCGGTACCAGGTGGGACTGCCAGGTGAAGAACGTGGTGTCCACCTGACGGTCAACGATCTTGTTAAGGTGAGCCCAGCGCTCGGCCTCTGACCGTAGCGGCCAGGTAGTGAGCGGCTCGCCGGGCCGCACCTCGGGCAACAGGATCGCTGCGAGCCGCCGCGGCTGTGCCGAGAACTCAACCCCCAGCCAGCCCTCGAAAAGGTCCGGATCGATGAGCACTTTGTCGGTCGCGGCCCGCTCATCGATTCCGGGGTCCACCTGTTCGCGGACCAGCCGCTCCAGCCGGGCATCGGCTCGGATGGTGCCCACACCGACGTACGGGTAGTCGCGCCACGGGTAGACCTCGATCTTCTCGCCAACGCGGCGGCAGAACAACTTGTCGCCGGTGAAGTAGGACCAACCGGGACGGCGCAGCGCCGACAGCATGGTCGTCGTCTTACCCGCGCCCTTCGCCCCGGCAATGATCACGGCTTCATCGCCTCGGACCAGCCCGGAGGCATGCAGAACCACGGTGCCGAGGTCCTCTTCGGTCCGGATGATCAGATCACGCAGGAAGTCGATGACCTGGATGGCGGAGCCCGCAGTGATCCGCAGCCGGAACAGCCCGTCCGACCGGGCGTCCTTCGGGACGTCCACCAAAGTGGCGCGGTTGACGTAGAGGCGGCGGTCGCCCTCCTCTACCACATGGGCGTCGAAGTTGAACTCTGCCGCGTTGCTGCGCCGGATCACAGACTGCTCGGTGTCCCAGATCCGCCGGTCAACGTCAGCTTCGGGATCGTACGCATCCACCTTGATCGTGAACGTGGCCGACCGGTCCGAGACCGGCACCAGCAGATGCCGGAAGAAGCGGCGGATCGGCTGGAAGGCGGGTTCAGCGTCGGGTGAGATCTCGAGCCGGATCACGGTGTTCAGGAATTCGAGGTCAATCATGGTCATTGGGTTCCTTGGCAGAGGCGAGGGCGGACAGCAGGAGGTCTGCGTGAGCGCGTAGCGACTGCGCCCAGATGGGGTCCAGCAGCGGGGCCAGCCCGTCGATCCCGAGATGAAAAGCGATGTTCAGTCCGACCCAGGTGCCGGCGCAGTCCGGGGCGAACGTCCAAGTCACGGCCAAGGAGTCGAAGTCGCCTTGGGTCTGTGTGAAGACCAGCCGTTGGCCTGAGGTAGTGGCCTCCCGCTGAGTCCAGCCCACCCGGCTTCCGTTGAGCAGGACGCTCCAACGGGCTGTCCCGTCCGATTGCGGCTCGACCTCGAGCACATGAGGCGCGAGCGTCGGCAGGCCGATACCCTCCCGTACGATCTGGCGGAGTTCGGCCGCCGACGCGGGGACAAAGGCCGTAGCGGAGATCTGAGGCATCACGCCTCCTTCATGAACGGAGCGAGGAAGCCGATGTCAAGACCGACCGCACGGGAGAGCACAGCCCAAGAGCGCAGGGTCACCAGCATGTCGCGCTGTCCCTGCGCGATCAGACGGTCGGGCAGCTCGCCAGGGAAGGCTTCAAGCAGCCGCTCCCAGAACACGAAGATCTCGTCATGGGAGCTGGGGCCCCCGAACTCCTCCGCCAGGGCGAAGATCTCGATGAGGTCGGTCCCAGAGGCCTGCGCGACCTCCTGCAGCCCGTACTCCAATCCGAGCGCGAGGCAGTGCGCGTCGGCCACCGGGACTCGTCCTGCGAGCCGGTTGTCTACGTCGACGAGTTGCTCCAGCAGTCGCAGCTTGACGGCACTCTGCATCTGCGGCTGATCAGTCCCGCCCTCAATGTCCTCGATATAGGAGCGGCCCTCGGCCAGCATCAGCCAGGCGGCCTGGATCCAGGCCCCTACCGCCGCCGTGACGGGCCGTGCATGCCCAGCCCTGACCTGGGGGAAAACCGGGATGTCCGCTGCGTTCATGCGCTCGTTCCTCCGGTGTAGTCGATCCGCTGGGCCAAGGCGCCACCCCGCAGGGCGCGCAGCAGCACTCCGGCTTCGCGGCCGGGGATGGCCCCCAACCCGGTGAGGGCGTACGGTCCAGCGGGAGCCTGGCCAGAAGCAGGCATTGCACCGTCCGACGTCAGCAGCAGCTCCGCGCCGGGCAGGAAGGCATACCGGTCCGCGCGATCGGCCGGGTCGAAGGCGACACTGACCGAATGGGTCTGCGCGGTGAGGGCTGCCGCCTCCCTCACCAAGGCGAGGTAGTCGGCGGCGATCCGGGCATCCGGCCGGGTCAGGGCGGAGGCTACTGTCACACGCAGCCGCTCCACCTTCGCACCGAGCGCGGCGAACGAGGCATCCGCCCAGCCCTGTTCTGCGACGAGCCGAGTCCACCTGAGCAGGTACCACTTCCGGGTGGTGTAGACGTCACCGTGGTGGGAGAGGATCGCGTCCATCAGGAACAGGAGCGTGTTGATCGCATAGCCGGCCCGGCCCCGCAGCTCGCCGGCGGCTTCGGCCAGGGCGAGATGAACCGCCTGCTCGATCGAGCTCTGCAGTGCCGCCCTGCTCCACACGGCCGCCAGTGCCGGCAGCGCGGCGACATAAGGCATCTGCCCATCGAGAGTCACGCCGTTGATGATGCGCTCGGTCTGTTTGCGCCGAGGTTCCCGATGCTTGTCCCAGCTCCGGAAGACCTTGACGATCTCTTCCGGGGGACGAATGGCCAGGTCTGTGAGCTCCTTGAGGTTGGCAGCCAGCTCCGCGGCGGAGAATGAGACGACCTCCAGATGTTCACCCCACTCGAAGATCTTGGTGGAGATCCGGGCACCTTCCAGGGGTTCGTCCTGGATTCGAATGAAGTCCAGGTCGCTGGTCGCGTTGGCGAGACCGTGCACCGGCGAGCTGGTGATCAGGAGCTGTCCGGGGCCGACTCGCTCAGTCATGAGTGCGCCGAGCGCCGCCGGATCCAGCTGCCTGCTTCGCAGGAAGGTCGTGACGTTGGCGTGCCTCTGCTCGGCCAGCCGCGTCGTGGAGAGATTCATGAATCGACTTTCTGGAGGGAGCTGAGAAATCGCCGTCGCACCAACTGGGCCGCGAACGTGTTATCGACTTCGCCCAGGTGACAGCGGGCCTCGATGCCGGGGCCCGCAACCGCGAAGGTGGCCAGTAGCCGGTCATCTCCGGTGTTGACCACGTGGGCACCCGGTTTGGCCGCCGGCCGCACCACAGGACCGGCCCCGGCTGGCGCGGCGGTCGGCTGGTAGTCGTCGTGCAACTCGACGAAGATGACCGAAGGAACGGCTCCGTCTGACAGCGGCACGCCATGCTGGTCTAGGAACCGGGCGACGACCGGACGACCGGAGTCGGGATCGATCACCTCCTGGAGCACAGCCATCGCCCTGGCCATGGCAGGTCCGGCCTCTTGCGGTGGGACCACCCCGTAAGGGCGGTCCAGGGTGTTGACGCAGAGCGAGCCATTGTTGGCAGGGTGGTAGACCACACTGGACCGGGCCGGGTCCAGGGCACCCGCCGCGTCCCACACGGCCAGGCCCGCCTCGATCAGGGGCTCGTTGAGGTGGACCAGTTTCGCGCATCCCACGATGCCGTGGTCGGCGCTTAGGATCACGGTGTCGTTCTGGTCGGCTCGGTCCAGCACCCGCCCGAGGAACTGATCAGCCCAGCCGTAGGCCTGGCGCACGAGCTCCCACAGGGCAGGGGCGCTTTCGGGGCGGAACATCCCGCTGCGTTCGTCGCACCAGCCGATGAACTCGTGCCCGACATCGTCGGTGATCGGAAGATAAAGAACGACGAGATCGGCTTCATGGCCGGCCAGCGTCCGCTCTGCCGCCCCGATGAACGCCCGCGCCGCGCACTGGACCGCAGAGAGAAAGACCTCCTCCGCCGCACCATCGCCGCCTTCGACCAGACGGGGACCGAACACCCCAGTCCGGTAGGAGGGACCGAGACTCTCCCCGGCGAAGACCGGAGCGGTGCGCATCGCCTCGACCAGAGCCAGGTCCGCTCCCGCAAAACGGGCGTGGTAGAGGCCGGTATGGGCGAACAACCGATCGCCGCCCGGCTGCTCCAGACAACGAATCCAGGTGCCGAGACCGTCAGAGAACCGGCGCTCGACCCACCCCTCGGCCGAGCGCACCAGTCGGCCGTCGAACAGCAGCCCGCCCGGCACAGCTTCAAGCCTGTGCCCCTGCCATTGCACCTTTGCTCCGGCGGGGACCGGCAGATGGCCAGGGCGGGCGATTCGCCCGCTGAAAGCCTCGACAGCGGCGTCGACCCAAGGCGCCACGGCGCCATCAGCGTCGAACACCCATGGGACGTGCACGAAGGCCGCCCGCAGACCGAGCTCCGCCCAGACCGGCGGCATCAGCGGGAATTTGGGCCCAAAACCCGAGCTCATCCCGGTGACCGGCCCGTCCCGGTCCGGAACGGGAAAGCCGGTCACGCCGTGTCGCTCCGTCCCTGTCCCCGTGAAGAGAGTCGCGAGGGAGGGCGGGGTCTGACAGTTGGGGCGCGGTGGCCTCGCAGCGGCGAAGCTCCCCGTTGCCCGCAGCCTCCGTACCGCCGGCAGCGACCCCTCGGCCTCCAGCCGGTCGACGATCCAGGCCGCTGCGGCATCCCAGACCACCCAGTAGACCGTCATCGCGGCCCGGCCAACAGATCGGGCAGGTCCACGATCGAGTCGATGGTGTGCGAAGCACCGCCGGTCAGCCCTTCGGCTTGTTGATCGGCGAACTTACCAGTCCGTACCTGGACGGTGACAGCTCCGACGGCGCGGCCTCCGACGATGTCGGTGGTGGCATCATCCCCGACGACGACGCAACCGGTGACCGGGGTCCCGGCCGAATCAGCGGCCAGGGTGAAGAACTCGGCCGACGGCTTGCCTACGACGACGGCCTGACAGCCCGCGGCGTACTCCAGCGCGGCGACGACCGCCCCGGTGTCAAGGTGATCGCCGTCTGCGCGCTTGAAATAGCGGCCGCGCTGCAGCGCCACCAACTGCGCTCCCGCGCGGAGCGCGCGGAACGCTCCGTCGAGAAGGCTATAGTCCAGGGTGTCGCGGCAGTCCCCCACCAGCACATGCGTGCGGGGAGCGCAGGCTACGGCTTTGAACTCAGTGCGCAGAGCCTCGGCAACGACCAGATAAGCGTTCCCTCCAGCCGCCTCGAGCAGCCGTTGAGCTGCGACCACCGGTGTGAACAGCTCCTCCTGCTGGATCCTCAGCCCGAAGCCCTCCAGGTCTGCGGCGACTCGGACCAGAGGTTTGGAGTCGGTGTTGGTCAGGAACCGCAGCACGTGGCCTTGCTCACGCAGCGCGGCGACCGCTGCCGTCGCGCCCGGGATGGGCTCACCCTCGGCGTAAAGCGTTCCTTCCAGGTCGAGCAGGATCGTGTCCACCTCAGCGCACCGCCAGGGCCAGCTCGGGGCGGGCGGACACAGAGTCCTTCAGGAAGGTCCTCTTCGAGTAGAAGCCACGCTGGTCGTTCAGGCCGCGGGCTCGAAGGAACCCTTCCAGCCACTGTGCGATCTCCGCCATCTCATCCAGGACAGCGGCCTCGTCTGCAGCGATTGCAGTACGGCTGCGCAGGTACTCCAGTTCGCACTGGTGCAAGACGACGTCGGGGGCGTCCAACAGGCTGCAGTGGTCGAAGAAGATCCCGTATACGTGTCCGGTGGTCACGGACTCGAAGTTGACGTCGTAACGGACCCGACGGAAGGAGGGCAGCCGGACCGCCTCAACGCCTAGCACGTTGGTGATGTAGTCGCCGAACTGCTCGACCTCGACACCGTAGGTGTGGCTCTCCCTGCGCTCGAAGGAGTCCTCGGCGTACCACTTGCGCTTGACCAGATGCTTGCCGTCGGTAGTGGGGATGAAGGAGACGTATCCCAGCTCTGCCGCGGGCGCGGTGATCTCGTACAGGTGGTTCAGGTAGTCCCACGCTTGGAACTCATCGCGGTACTCCATGACGTAGCCGGGTAGGTCGCCCGCTAGCAGGCTCCGATAGAGGTCCAGGTTGGCGGTCCATATGTCCACTGGGGGAGTGAGTGTGTACTTGTACTCGAGCTCTTGGCCGACGAAGCACTTGCGGTAGTACCGCTGGTGGTTGTTGAGGAACAGCGCCTGCTCGCTGTGGAGCCGGGCTGCCTCGGGCAGCCAGCGCAGCGAATCGGCAGGTTCGGCCAGCGGACTCGAGGTGATCCGGATGAAGCACGCGTCTTCCTCAAGGAATCGGATCTGGGAGTACACGTGCAGCCCGTCGCTGGTGTCGCTCAGGTAGAACAGTGGGACGATCGGGCCGTCTCCCAGCAGGCTCCGGACCTCCTGGCTCGGCCGCATGCCGGGGAACAGGGCGACCCCCTCAGATCTGACCCGGCAGTCACCAGCGATCAGCTCGACCGGGCCGAGGTCGGACCAGCGCAGCACGAGGGTGTTGCCCGGGGCCTGCAGCTCCAGCGGAATCAGGATGAGCGGCTCGTCCGCGCGCAGCGGAGCTGTTCCGTTAAGGACGTGCAACCCGCCCAGAACCAGCCAGTAGTTGCTCTCTGTCACGTTCAGTCTCACTTTCCGCCCGTCACAGTGACGGTCCCGCCGCTGATCACTGCATGTCCTTCGCTGGGCAGGCCCTGGGCCGCCACCGCTGGCAGGCGGGCCTCCCGCAGCAGGATGGCCAGGTGGCCAAGGGTGGAGCCCTGATCGAAGACGAACCCTGCGACCTCACCGATAAGGACCGAGAGCACGGCGTACGGGCGAGAGGCCCGGACGATCGGTGGCTCCGAGCAGGCCCGGACTCGCGCGATGATCTCCGCGAGCCCTTCGTGGCCGGACAGGTCCTGCGACCTGTCAACACTGACTGCCGGCCCGATCGACAGCCGGCTGAGCACTTCGTCTTCGTCCAGGTCGAGCAGCGGCCCAGCGGCGGTTCCCGCCGAGATCACACGCGCGTCGGCGGAGTTCAGGGCGTCCCCGCCCAACAGCGAGTAGTCGACGAAGAACAGTTTCCCCGACTGCCGCACCCACTCAAGAGTCATCGGTCCGTACCGGTCACTCATGGCCCCGGTGAACTGGGCAAGCTCGCCTAAATGGGCGTTGATCGGGTTGTCGGCCGGGTCGATCTGTCCGTCACGTATCATCACCGCCGCGGCGCCCGAGGTGCCGCGGTTGAGTGCCATGAGGCCCTCAGGGGTGTACTCGACGATGAAGTCGTCGCCGACCCGCCGGGAGATGATTCCCAGATCGCCCCGAAGGTAGTCCCGAACGATCACTGTGTGCAGCCGGGTGGAGTCCGGTCCTGCTCCGGTGGTCTCGGCGAGCCGGTCGAGAAGCTCCGCCTTGTGCACCACGATCTGCCGGAGGGTGTCACCGAAGTCCAATACGCACTCGTCGGCGCCACCCTCGTCGATGACCTCACGCAGTCGACCACCGGTCTCCGCAGCGCTCAGGCCACGCCCGTTGAAGTGGACGACCCAGCCGTGGCCGACACCGACACCGCATTCGACGGCCAGCCTGTGCGCCGGCCCACGCTTGGCCGCATAGCCGCCATAGATTGCGGAGACCTCACCGAGATCGGCGGAGGCGGGTATCTCGTCGAAGTACAGTCTGTAGGCATCAGCAACCGGCTCGTCATGGCAAGGGTTCTGCTGGGACGTAGCGGTCTGCGGCCGGACCTGGATGAGGTGCACCCCGTCAACGTCGGCGGCCCACTCGACATCCACGTCATAGCCCTCGGCCGCGCGGAGCGCCTGTACCAACCGCACGACCTCGGCCAGCGCAGGGACATCACCGGTGAGCTCAGCCGATTTGGCAAGGACCGGCACGGCAACCCCGGCGACCAGAGAGTCGGCCAAGCCTTCGACATATTCGATCACGACCCCGTCCTCGGGGTCGGAGAAGGCGACCCCGGCCAGCTCCGGCCGGATCATCCTCTGGACGATGACGGCCAGCCTGGGTTTATGGGAGAAGTCGCCCGCGCGGATCCGGGCCGCCACAGCGGAGGCCTCGTAGTAGGAGCGCCAGCACTGCTCGACCGCCTGGGCCACCGCATCAACGCCCTGTACACTCAGGACCGTGGTATGGATCCCGGCCAGGCTCGAGCCGGCGGTGTCCTCGTCGAGGCCGGAGGAGCGGACGGCGAACTCGACGCTCTCGTCATCGCCGAACATGTCGGCGATCCGGATTGCCAGCAATTGCCGGGCCTGTTCGGTCAGGTGCACCCCGGACACGATCTTGTGGATGTCCATCAGGGAGTCCGTGAGGAATGCTCCCACTGTGGCTCGAAGGTCATCGAAGGCTGCGGCCAACCCGCGGCGCTGGCCGTCATTGAACGCTCCGTCGAACTCCTCGGCTGAGATGCAGAACGCGTCAGGGACTCGGAAGCGGCGACTGTGCGCCGCCAGAGCGGCGAACTTCGGTCCTGTCGTAGCGGGGTCGACGCTCGCCCTCAAACCGACGAAGCGCTGCCGGGCGAACTGCTTGTGGAAATCCTTATGGATGTCGCTGCGTCGGGGTCCGGTCGCGCCCTGGTACTTACCGTCGTAGAGTTCGATATCTCCCTGCGGTCGCCACCACATCATCTGACCGATATTGATGCCCGGATAGACCCGGATCTTGTTCATGGAGTAAAGCTGGAGCGTCCATTGGCCCTTGTACCCGATGTCGCCCAGACTCGCCGACAGGTTGATGAACAGCCCTAGCCTTGCCACCGATGAGCGTGCGGCGAAGGTCGGCGCATAATACTCGCTGCCCAGGACCTCGATCGTATGCGCAAGATACAGCCGACCAGACTCAAGGACATATCCTTCGTCGGGGATCTCGATCTCGTCGCACTCGTTGCCGTGCCGAGCATCCAATGGCATGTCCCGATAGACGCATAGCGTCCGACCGAGTCGGAAGTTGTAGCTGTTCGGATTCACCTGCTCGGGAGTGAAGGGCTCGATGGTGATACGACCATTCGCCCATTCCCGCTCAATCTCGGCACCCGTGAGGATCACTGTCCACCCGCCCTGAATCTTTGCTGGGTGAACAACATCCCCCCGTGGAGTAGCGCAGCAGTATCGCGCAGATGGCGCACCAGATCAGCACAGGACGGCAGCGGCTCCGCTTCACCTGGACCGCAGGACCAGCCGCTACCGACGACCACTGGCGATACCTGCGCGATACGGATGACACGGGATGATTACTGACTTAACAGCCGATCGCCCCCTGGAGAGTCACCATTCACGCCCAAGGACAACGGCCCCTGCTCATCCTTATCGTGACGGGCCTTCAGAAGTACCGTGAGTACCTACTGGCGAGCATCAGCACCCGCTACCGGATCCATCTGTTCACTCTGACCCCGACCACTTGGGAAGATCCTTACCTGGTCGGCAGCACCGTCGTCGCGGCGACCGACACCGACACACTCACCGTGGCGGCCGCCGAGCTGAATGCGCGTGAGCCGGTCAGTGGCGTGATCTGCTGGGACGAATCCCGGGTCCACCAGGCAGCATGCGTCGCCGAGAGCCTCGGCCTCCCACATACTCCTGCCGAGGCAGTGTGGCGCTGCCGCGACAAATACCAGGGCCGCTCCGCCCTGGCCCTGGCCGGGCTTGCACAGCCGGAGTTCGCTCTGGCCGGGACCGTCGAAGAGGCCTTGGCCGCAGCCGAGAACATCGGCTATCCAGTGGTGGTCAAGCCCCGGGCCGCAGCGGCCAGTTATGGCGTGTCGCTGGTGCGCTCTGCCGAGAAGATGGCCGAATCCTTCGCCTTCGCGGACCAGGCAACCGTGGCCCATATGCCGGAGTTCGACCAGTCAGTCCTGGTTGAGGAGTATCTCGCCGGGCCCGAAGTGAGTGTGGACTCCGTAGTCGTCGGTGGGCGCGTGACACCGCTGTTCGTCGGTCGCAAACAAACCGGCTACCCGCCCTACTTCGAGGAAACCGGCCATGTGGTCACGAACCATGACCCGCTGCTGCGCGACCCCACTTTCCTCAGCTTGCTCCAGGACACCCACACTGCGCTCGGCTTCACCCACGGCTGGACTCACGCCGAGCTGAAACTCGACCCGATCCTGAAGGTCATCGAGGTGAACGCCCGGCTCGGGGGTGACATGATCCCTTATCTTGGGCTGGCCGCCTCAGGGATCGACCCTGGCCTGGCTATCGCCGCGCTGGCCAGCGGCACGGAGCCAGTGCTCGAGGCGCAACGCGACCTGGTGGCGGCGATCCGGTTCTTCTATCCCGAGCATGACGACACCGTTATCGACAGCGTGAAGTTCGACGCTGCGGCACTGCCGGCCGAAATCGACCGAGCAGTCGCCGTCGTCATGCCCGGCGACACCGTCTCCCCACCACCGCGCGGCCTGCTGCTGGGCCGGATCGCGTACGCCACCGCGGTCGCCCCGACCGCGCAAGAGTGCGTGGCCGCCCTCGACCAGGCGGCCAAAGCACTGCAGATCAGAGAAAGGACAGAGGTCCGGTGACCACCCACCCCCCTGCGACCCACGCCGGGAAAGTCGGTGTACTCGCGACCTTCACCGAGTCGCCGTTCGCCGTGAAGGCGCTTCTCTTCGGTGTTCTGGTCAACAAGCTGGGTTCGTTCGTCCAGGTCTTCCTCATCCTTTTCATGACCACCCGTGGTTTCACAGGGGTCCAAGCAGGGATAGCACTAGGCGTCTACGGTGCCGGCTCCGTTCTGGGCGTGCTGATCGGCGGCACGCTGGCCGACCGCATCGGCGCCCGGATGACCATCGTTTTGGGAATGTTGGGAACTGCCGTACTTCTCGTCGCTGTGCTGCACATCCGCTGGTACGCGGGGATATTAGCGGCGGTGGCTCTGGTCGGGATGATCAGCCAGGTCTACCGGCCGGCAGCCTCCTCATACATCGCCGCGCTGATCTCAGGCGACCGGCAGGTGATGATCACCGCGATGTACCGGCTGGCGCTCAACCTGGGCACCACCGCCGCTCCGCTGCTCGGAACGGCACTGGCAACAGTCTCCTACGAGCTGCTGTTCTACGGCGAAGCGGCCGCCGCCCTCTGTTACGCCGTGATCGTCCTGGTGGCCTTGCCGCGCGGAACCGTCGCATCAGTTGCCACCCCTGCCAGCCGCACAGGTGGGTACTTGGTGGTCCTGCGTGACCGCCGCTTCGTGGCCTTCATGTTCGCTGTGATGCTCAACTCGGCGGTGTACATCCAGTACATGAGCACTCTTCCTCTTGCCATCCGCGAGGCGGGCTTCAGCACCTTCTGGTACGGAGTCATGCTCGCGATCAACGGTGCGATTGTGATCTGCTTCGAGCTGCTGATGACCAAGCTCGTCCAGACGTGGCGGATGCGACGGGTGGTGACAGTCGGCTTCTTCTTGCTGGGCGCCGGTATGGCCGTATACGCGCTGCCTGGCGGACTGGCGGTGTTCGTCATCGGCACCCTGCTCTGGACACTCGCCGAGATCATCCAGGGGCCGTCAATGTTCGCCTACCCCGCCCTCGCCGCCCCCCCTGAGAGCAGCGGGCGCTATCAGGGTGCCACCCACGCGATGTTCGGTATCGGAACCGCTGTCGGCCCCGCTATCGGCGTCGTCCTTTGGAGCACCCTCGGCAAGCCTGCCTGGATCATCATGGGCGCGATCTCCGTGCTGGCCCTCGTCCCCGCTTGGTATGCCATCGGCAAGGACAGGTGACGTTCACTGGCCGAGCATGGAATGGATCTTCTGATGAACCGCATCGCGCAATGGGTGGTTGAGCTCTTCTAGGAGTTCCTGGGCCTTGCGCCAGAGTTGCAGCGCCCCGACTGTATCCCCAAGCTCTTGTCTAAGGTCGCCGTACCTGCTCAAGGTCTCGGCCTTGTTATAGCGGTGCCTAAGCCGGGGAAGTTGCTCGTCCATGGGAATCACCTGCCGATAGCATTCCTCAGCCGCATCAAGGTCGCCGCTGCTCTGGTACGCGTAGGCGAGGCTGTCCCATACGTCGGCCTCGCCGGCCAGGTTTCCGGATTCGCGATTGAGGGTCAGTGCCTCGCGGCAGGCCGACACAGCCGTGTCGTAATCGCCGAACGATGCGAAGTACCAACCCAACGCATTGCGCGCCTCGGCCTGCCCGCCCGGGTTGTCGTCCTTGGTGTGCAGATCGAATGCCCGCTCGGCGTGGTGCCGGCACTCGTGCTTACGGTGACGTCTACCGCTGTACACGCTGAGACGGTGATGGGTCCTGGCCTGTCCGCTGATGTCGCCGATCTCTTCGAACAGGGCGAGCGCGCGGACCAGTTCTGGCTCGGCGTCTTCGCCTGTGGGATCCAGCAAGTCGCCGGCACTCCCGAACTCCAGCCGCGCGATGCCCTCAGCGTACGGATCGCCAAGGGCACAGGTCACATCGACCGTGTTCTTGGCCACCCGATACCAGTCGTGCCAGTGGCCGAGCCATTCCAGGAAGGGAGCGAGCCCCTCGACGATCCGCCACATGTGGTTGGGGAAGCCGTCGTCCTGTGCCTTGAGAAGTGCTGCGATGATCGAGCTCCGGTTGTCCTCGAACCAAGCTCCAGCCTCGGCCACCGTTTGGAAATGGGCCGTGAGCACTCCGCGCTGCAGGGTGGGCAGCGGGGTGAGGCGGCGGGTGGGCATGAGCAGTCCCACAGCTCTGTGGATGTTGTGGAGGTAGTAATCCAGCACACGGTTGGAGGCCAACCGTCGGTCGGCCTCTAGCTCCTCCTGGTTCACGACCTCCGCGGCGAAACTGCGTACCAGGTCGTGCATCGAGTACTGCCCCGGTCTCACATTCTCCACCAGGTGGTTTCTCGCGAGGTGGGTGAGAGCTTTGTGCGTGTTCGCCAGGGACATCCCGGCGAGAGTGGCCGCCGCCGCAGTGGTCACCTGATTTCCATGATGGAGGCCGAAGAAGCGCAACAGCCTACGTCCATCGTCAGTCAGGTGCCGGTAGGAGCCGTGGAGCAAGGACCGCATGCTGGTCGCGGTGTCGCCGGTTTCCAACCGGTCCAGCGCGCTCAGCGTCTCCTCGAACATCTCTACGAAGTCCGCGAGTCGCAACGATGGCTGGCTGAGGGTCATCGAGGCCAGGATGCTGGCCGCAAGCGGAATGCACTCTGACATCGCGACCATCGTGGATATCGCCTCGGGCTCAGCCTTGACCCGCTCGTCCCCGACGAAATCCTCGATCAACTTGGCCGTCTCGTCCATCCGCAACGGTCCCAACCTGATCGACTGAGCGCCGGTACTGACCAGGAGACCGGTCAGTTGGTTGCGGCTGGAAATGACGGTCAGGCAGCCAGACGAAGCGGGGATCAGGGGAATTACCTGCTCGGTGTCCCTGACGTTGTCGAGAATCAACAGCACCCGTTTGTCCGCGAGCACACTTCGGAACAGGGCCGCCTGCGCCTCGAGCTGTGCCGGGAATCGACTTTCCGGAACGCCGAGCGCGTTGAGCAGGGACCGGAGCGCGGTCTCCGGCTCGATCGGATTGTCCGAGGTCTCGAAGCCTCGGAGGTTGAGGAAGAGCTGGCCGTCAGGGAACAGATCTGCCACTTGATGTGCCCAGTGCACGGCCAAAGCAGTCTTGCCGATGCCCCCGATGCCGCCGATCACCACGATGGAGGCAGCCGTCCTGTCCTCTCGCTGAGTCTGACTCAGTGCTCGGTTAAGTACTCTTAGCCCGTCGACTCGTCCTGTGAAGTGACATGGAGCTGCGGGCAGCTGTCGGGGTACCATCGCGGGCGACTCGATCGCCTGCTGTCGGACTTCTGGTTCTTCACTGACTTGCGGCGCGACCAGGGTTTCGTCGTTCTTGAGTATCGCCAGATGCAGTTGCTGCAGTTCGAGCCCCGGCTCGCTTCCCAGCTCCTTGATGAGCTCGCGGCGAATCCTCTGGAAGGCGGCGAGAGCGTCACCCTTACGCCTACTGCGGTAGAGGGCCGTCATCAACTGAGCCCAGAACCGCTCACGGAACGGATGTGACTCGACAGCACGCTCGAGCTCCAACACGATGTCATCGTGATGCCCGAGCGCGAGCTGGGCCTCGTAATGCAGCTCCAGAGTCCGCTGATAAAGCTGCTCGAGGTGGGGCAGCTCGCGCTCCCGAAGGCTTGCGGACGGCACCTCGGTGAATGGCTCGCCAGACCAAAGCCCAAGCGCTCGCTGCAGCTCGCCTGCGGCCGCCCCCCAGTCGCCCTCCCGTACGGCGGACCTCGCGCTCATCGCGTGCCGTTGAAACATCAGCAGGTCTACCTCATGCACCTCGGCTCTGATCTGGTAGCCCTGCGGCCGGGTTACGATCCTGCCGCCCAGTTCGTCGCCCAGTGCTTGACGCAGCCGCATCACATAGGTGCGCAGAGCCACTCTGGCGTTGTCCGGAGGGTATCTGCCCCAGAGGACCTCGATCAGGTGTTCCACCGAAAGAGGCTGGTTCGGTTTTGCCAAGAGTGCGGCCAGTAGCGCGCGCTGACGGCCGGAGTTCACGGGAATCGTTCGATGGCCGTCGCTGATACTCAGCGGCCCGAGTATCCGGGCTTCCAAACGTCCCCCAGTCTTTTACTTTATCCTGACGCAACACTTTTGTTGTCAATATTTCCATGATAGGGGTACTACTTTCGTAGATCTAGTAGTACTGGCATCACGACACGCTTCGAACTTTGGCAGACATTGAGGTTTTTTCGACGAAAGAGATCCGGATAGATCGAATTCGAGTATCACAGTTGGCCAGAAATAGGTGTTGAACCGTCGGCGGAAGAGTGTCTTGCGACAGATCAACCTCTACACGGAACGGCTCCACATGATGATCGAGTAAACGTCATTACCCGCCCTTGAAAGGCCCAGCGTGGAAAGTGTGGCCGCGCCCGCACGCTACGCACCGAACTCGGCCGACGTTGAGAGCATCGAGATGTTGTAGTGGAAGGCGCCCAGGTCGGATCCGCCGAGAGTGTTCTCCGCCAAGGGAATCATGCAGACGCTGTAGCCGCCGGAGTCGGTGGGGCTGCGGATATCCAGCCAGGACGCGTTGCAGTTGAACCCGGACCCGGTGTTCCAGTTGATGATCACAATGTTTCGGCCGTAGGGCTGGGAGTACGCGCCGTTGTAGGTGGACTTGTAGGGGTACTCGTCACAGGACCAGACTCCCGGAGCCGTGGGTTTGGGGTGCCCCGGTGGGCAGGCCGTGTTGTAGTTGCGGTCGATGATGGTCTCGTTCTGGGTCCTGGTCAGGATGTCCGTCATTTTGAAATGGTTGATGGCGAGCTGGAGGTGGCGGGCATACGACGGATAGCGTGACGACAGGACGTCGTGCACCGGGCGGACCGAGTCGTAGACGCAGCCCGAGGGGTAACCGGGCAGCGCGTCGTCGCAGCGATGCACGGCCGGCGCCGTGATCGAGGCGTTTGTCGTCGGGTTGACCCATGCCGAGTTGGCGAACCAGTACCTCATCCCACCGTGTGCACCCCACTTGTAGCCGCTGAGCGGGCTGTTGAAGTACGTGGTGGTCGAGTGGACGCGGCCCGGAAGCGCGGACCCGCCGACCAGCCCGCTGCTGGACACCGTGCAACTGGCGAGGCATTCCGGCTCGGCGTAGACGAGGGAGTCGAGCACCGCCGGGATCGCCGGGCCGGCGACGGAGTTGGCCTGGTAGTGCCACGACTGGCTCCAGCGCAGCGAACCGTGGTCGAGGGTCGTCAAGCTGGAGACGGTGAACTGTATCGAGCCGATGACGGCCCCGTTGGGCACCGTGAAGATGAGCAGGATGCCGTCCTCGATCACGCATGCGGCCGTCCGGGTCAGCGTGGGGCTCCCGCCGCAGATGTCGGCGGCGACCCCGGCGCCGGTCGTGACCCGGTCGGCTTTCCTCGCCTGCTTACGGATACAGGTGGCGGTCCCGGACTTCCCGGTCGCGGCGAGCGTCTCCGCGTGCTGTTTGAGGTCGGTGCCGCACTCCTGTGCGACGGCGGGTTCCGGTGCGGGCCTGTCCGGTGCCGCCGTCACCGGGGCGGTGGGCACGAGCAGGGCTGACAGCCCTAAAGCGACGCTCGCGATCCCCGCTGTCCATCTGGCCACGCGTTACTCCCTTCGTGGAAGTACGTCGGGCGAAGAAAAACACCAGCCTCTGGACAGGCTCTGGATGTTTACTGAACACCGCAGCTACACTGTGGCGGTGCTGGTCATCCAGGTGCTCGGCCGCCTGCGGGTGTGGCACGATGACCTCGAGGTCGATGCCGGGCCGCCCGCCCGCCGCCTGATGTTGGGGGTCCTGGCGCTCAACGCCGGGCGGCTGACCACCCGCCGGGAACTGATCGAGTCGCTGTGGGGCGAACGGCCGCCGTCAAGCGCGGTCAACGTGCTGCACACCCACACCAAACACCTGCGCCGCCTGCTCGACCCGCGGCACAGCCCGCGCGACCAGGGCGGTGTGCTCTCCACCGTCGGCGACGGCTACCTGCTTCGCCTGCCGGAGGCCGCCCTCGACCTGCTGCGCTTCCGGCGTACGATGGCAGCCGCGCAGCGGGCCGGAAGCGACGGCGACCCGGCGCGGGCGGCCGCGCTGTTCCGCGAGGCGCTGCGGCTGTGGGAGGACGACGACCCCCTGTGCGACGTGCCGGCGCTCGAAGACCACCCTAAGGTGTGGGGCCTCAAGGCCGAGCGCCGCCGCGCGCAGTTGTCCTACTGGGACCTGATGCTGCGGGCGGGCCACGCCGCCGAGATCATCGCCGCGCTGGCGGCGCAGGGCGCGGCGAACCCGCTCGACGAGGCGGTGCAGGCCCGGCTGATCCGCGCGTACCAGGCGACGGGCCAGCGGACGATCGCCTTCGAGCGGTACGAGGCCACCCGCCTCGTACTGGCCGAGGAGCTGGGCGTGGAGCCGAGCGAGGAGCTCGAACGGGCGCACCGGCACCTGCTTGAAGAGCAGGAAAGCCGTGGTGTGCCAAGGATTCCGCGGCAGCTCCCGGCGCCGGTGCCGGACTTCACCGGCCGCGCCGGCGAGCTGGCCCTGCTCGACGCCGCGAACGCCCGCCGCCCACCGGGGATCGCGGTCATCTGCGGCACCGCGGGCGTGGGCAAGACGGCGCTCGCCGTCCACTGGGGTCACCGCAACCGCGAGCTGTTCCCCGACGGGCGCATCCACCTCGACCTGCGCGGCGACGACGCCGAACACGCGCTGCCCCCGCACGAGGCGCTGGGCCGCCTGCTGACCGCCGTCGGCGTGTCCGATCAGGACATTCCTGCCGACACCCAGTCGCGGGCCGCGCGCTGGCGCACCGAGACCGACGGCCGCAGACTGCTTGTGCTGCTCGA
Source organism: Nonomuraea solani (assembly GCF_900108335.1). GTDB lineage: Bacteria > Actinomycetota > Actinomycetes > Streptosporangiales > Streptosporangiaceae > Nonomuraea > Nonomuraea solani. The sequence continues at coordinate 538,124 of NZ_FNVT01000003.1, read as the reverse complement.
CAACGCGGCCTCGGCCGAGCAGGTACGGCCGCTGCTGCCCGGCACGCACGACACCCTCATGGTGATCACCAGCCGCGACAGGCTGGCCACCCTGGTCGCCCTGCACGGCGCGCACCGCGTCGAACTGGACCTGCTGCCCCGCACCGACGCCGTCCACCTGCTGCGCCGGCTGCTGGACGAGCGGGCGGGCACCGATCCCGGCAGCGTCGACTCGCTTGCCACCATCTGCGCCCGTCTGCCGCTGGCGCTGCGCCTGGCCGCCGAGTACGCCGGGGCGCAGGCGCACCTGCCGCTGGCCGGCGTGGTGACGCGGCTGCGCCGGGCCGGACCGCTGGAGCTGCTCGACTGGGGCGGCGGGGCGGCGATCCGGCACGTTTTCGGCTGTTCGTACCGGCTGCTCGACGCCGAGGCGCAGCGCCTGTTCCGGTTGCTGAGCCTGAACCCGGCGCCGCACTCCACGCCGGCCTGCGTGGCGGCGCTGTCGGACGTCGACGAGATCGGCGCGGCCCGGCTCCTGCACCGGCTCGCCTCGGCGCACCTGCTGCGATGCGATGCCTTGGGGCGCTACGGGTTTCACGACCTTCTGCGTGCGTACGCCGCCGAGATGAGCCTTGCCATGGACGGCGAGGCCGAGCGGCAGGCGGCCGTGGACAGGCTGCTGGAGCACTACTGCGGGACCGCTGTCGAGGCGAGCGGCACCCTCTACCCCGGGTGGAGCGGGAGCTGGCGGCACGCCGGGCTCGCCCTCAAGCCCGGCGGCGTCACCCTCACGCCGGGCGCGGCACTGTCGTGGCTGGACGGCGAGCTGGCGTCGTTCGGCACGATCTGCCAGTTCGCGGTCAGGCAGGGACGGCCGGAGCGGGCGGTCACCCTCGCCGCCGCGTTGCACCGCTACCTGGAGGCGGGGCACGGCACCGAGGCCCTGTCGATCTACGAGTGCGCCGTCGACGCCGCGCGGGGGATGGGAGACTCGGAGGGCGAGGCGCATCTGCGGACCAACGCCGGGGTCATCCTGCGGCTGCTCGGCCGGTACGCTCCGGCCGTCGAGGAACTGAGCGAGGCGCTGGAGCTGTGCCGCCGCATCGGCAACCGCCACGGCCAGGCCCGCTCGCTGTCCAATCTGGGCATCATCGAGGAACGTCTCGGCGAGTTCGCCTCCTCGGCCGCCCGGCACAGCGAGGCCATCGCGCTCTACCGCGAGATCGACGACCCCTTCGGCCAGGCGGCGGCGCTGACCAACCTGGGCAACCTCGAGGAGTCGATCGGCGAGCACACCGAGGCGGCGCGGCACTTCCTGGCCGCGCACGACATCTTCGCCGCGCTCGGTGAGCGTGCCGGGCAGGCCATCGCCCTGTCCAACCTCGGCCAGATCTACAGCTCGCTGGGCGAGGACGCGCTCGCCGTCGCGAAACTGCGCGAGGCGCTGAGCCTGTTCCGCGAGATCGAGCACCGTGACGGGGAGGCGACCGCGCTGAGCAACCTCGGCACCGCCCTGTGCCGTCAGGCGAAATTCGACGAGTCCCTGTGGCACCTGGAGCAGGCGCTCGCGATCTTCCAGGCGACCAAGCACAGGTACGGTGAGGCGAGTGTCCTCAACGCGATCGGTGAGGCGTTGCGCACCATGGGCCGTGACGGCGAGGCGGCGCAGCGGCACCGGCTGGCGCTGGCGATCGCCGCCGAGACCGGCGACGAGGACGAGCGCGGCCGCGCCGCCGCCGCGCTTGAAAACCTCGGCTGAGGACCGCGAGGACCGCGAGGCGTGAGAGGGCGGATGCGGCGTGGCCGGACGAGCGACTCGTTAGGCTTTCGGGGTGAAGGTTGCCGGGCTGGTGCTGGCGGCAGCTCCACCGCTCTGGCCTTGCGGGTGCCGAGAATTCATCCGTGCAGGTCGCGGCGCTGTCGGGTGATCATGCAGTTCGCGCCTGGAGGTCGCGGGGCCACACCGGAATCGGCATGATGATCTATCGTGCTGCTGCGCCTGGCCTACCTCGCCGTCACGAACACCTTCTCGTTCATGCGGCTCCTACCGATGGCCGATCGTGACAAGGAGGTCGAGATCCTGGCGCTCCGGCATCAGCTGACGGTTCTACAGCGGCAGGTGCCCAAACCCAGATTCACTCCGGAGGACCGACCACTGCTTTCAGGCTCGCACGGGAGAACCCTTCCTGGGGCTATCGGCGGATCCACGGCGAACTGGCCGCACTCGGTATCAGGATCGCCGCCTCCACCGTTTGGGAGATCTTGAAAGAGCACGGTATCGCTCCGTCCCCGCAACGCACCCACACCGGCTGGGCCGACTTCTGCGCGACCAAGCCGACGCACTCTTGGCATGTGACTTCTTCGAGGTCCGCACCTTGACCGGGGCGCGACTCTACGTCTTCGCCGTCATCGAGCATGCCACCCGCCGCATCCGCATCCTTGGCACCAGCGCCCACCCCACCGCCCAATGGGTCACCCAACTCGGCCGCAACCTCATGGACCTGAACGAGGTGGGCGCCTGCGCTAAGTTCCTCATCCGCGACCGCGACGCCAAGTTCACCGCGGCCTTCGACGCCGTGCTGACCGACGCCGCGATCCAGGTCGTCACCACAGGTATCCGCATCCCCGCGCATGAACTCCATCATGGGTAAAGCGCCGGGTGTGTCCAGTTTTCGGCTCTGGCCCACTTTCGGTGGTGACGGAACGTGATAGCTCGTGTCGGTACATGGCTATCTCGCCGTGCTGTGTCAGCGTGACGCCGGTGTGACGTAAAGGATCTTGCGGAGCTGGTGTTCCCGCAATTGGCCGGCTTGGTCGTCGGCAGCGTCCGGCCCGGGGCCGGGGCGATCGTTGTGCATGTCACGTCCGAGGGGGCGCCGGTGGCGTGTCCCGGCTGCGGGGCAGCCGGACGGGTGCATGGCTATGTGGATCGGCAGCTGGCGGACCTGCCGTTGGGCGGGCAGCGAGTGCTCGTGCGACTGCGGTTTCGGCGGTTGAGGTGCGCGACGGTCGGGTGTGAGCGGCAGACGTTCCGGGAGCCGTTGCCCGGTTTGGCCGAGCCGTATCAGCGCCGCACGATCGCCTTGAGCGCGCAGGTGGGGGCGGTGGTGCGGGAGTTGGCCGGGCGGGCGGGGTCTCGGTTGCTGGACGTGCTGGGAGTCGGGATCTCGCGGCAGAGCGCGATCCGGTCTTTGCTACGCCTGCCACTGCCAGTCCGTCCAACGCCGGAGGTGATCGGGGTGGATGACTTCGCGCTCCGTAAGCGGCACCGCTACGCCACGGTGATCATCAACGCGGTGACGCGGGAGCGGCTCGATGTGCTCGCCGACCGTCAGGCCGACACCTTGGAGGCGTGGCTGCGCGCCCATCCCGGCGTGCGGGTGGTGTGCCGGGACAGCAGCGGCGCTTACGCCGAGGCGATCCGTCGCGCTCTGCCTGAAGCGGTGCAGGTCGGTGATCGCTGGCATATCTGGCACAACCTGGCTGAAGCCGTGGTGAAGGAGGTCGCCGCGCACTCGGTCTGCTGGGGCAAGAGCGGCCCGCCGCCAAGAGAGGGGGTGCGGGCCGCCACCACTCGCGATCGGTGGCGGCAGGTCCATGCTCTGCTCGACCAGGGCGTTGGGCTGCTGGAATGTGCCCGCCGTCTCGGTCTGGCGTTGAACACCGTCAAGCGGTATGCCCGCATCGCTGAGCCCGAGCGGCTCGTCCGGGTCCCGAAGTACCGGCCTACGCTCGTCGACCCGTTCCGTGATCACCTGCGCCGCCGCCGCGCCGAAGAGCCCGCCGTCTCGGTTCAGCAGTTGCTCGCCGAGATCAAGGAGCTCGGCTATACCGGCAGCCAGAACCTGCTGTACCGGTACATCAACCAAGGCAGAGTCGAGTGCGACCAGCTCGCGATCTCGCCGAAGCGACTGGCAGGCCTGCTCCTCAGTGAACCAGGCACACTGACCGACGCCCAGCGGGAACGGCTCGATGCCGCCATCGGCGCCTGCGGTGAGATGACCATGCTGAGCGGCCTCATCCGGGACTTCGCCGCCCTCCTCGACCCGAAGGACGGTAACGACCGGCTGCTGGCCGTCTGGATAGAGCTCGCACGACAAGTCGACCTGCCGCACGTGCATGCCTTTACCCGCGGCCTGGCCAACGACCGCGCCGCCGTGGACGCCGCGCTCAGCCTGCCGTTCCACAACGGCGGTACCGAAGGCGTCAACACCAAGACCAAGCTCCTCAAACGGCAGATGTACGGCCGCGCCGGGTTCGTTCTCCTTCGCCACCGCATCCTGCTCGGCTAGCCACGTACCGTCACCACCGAAAGTGGGCCAGAGCCGAAAACCGTACAGTCCCTCACATACACCCAACTCGGCTACGAATGGCGTCTGCTGTACTAGAGTTGACACATGGCGGATAACGAGACAGCGTTCAGGTCACTTGATGGCACGGCTTTGTTTGGCACGATCGCCGCAGAAGGAACCACGCTGAATGGGGTTGGCGTCTTGGTTCATGGCTCAGGGGTTACTCGTGACGAGGGCGGCTTTTTCACGCGCATGGCGGCCGGTCTTGCTGCGGCTGGAGTGCCCAATCTCCGCTTTGACCTCCGGGCGCACGGCGCGAGTGGGGGCCGAGAATCGGAACTGACAATTGCATCCGTAGTCAATGACGTTCAGGCAGCATGCGATCACCTTCGTAGCCAGACCGGCTGGGATGGTCCGGTACACGTAATCTCGGCATCGTTTTCTGGGGGCGCCTGCGCACTGTTCGCCGGACATCGCCCCCACGACGTATCAAAATTGGTGCTATTGAATCCGCGACTGGACTATCGCGAGAGGTACACCACTTCTCGCGTGGGATGGGTCAACGATTATCTGTCATCCGAGATGGCGCAGAAATTGGACGATCAGGGATTTACCGAGCGGTCCTCGTTCGAACTTGGGCGGGCTCTGTTGAACGAGGTGCTGCTGTGGGACCTCCCGGCGGTTCTGGCTGCGGTTCAGGTTCCTACTCTGATAGTGCATGGGACCGCAGACACCTTTGTATCTGTTGAGCTCTCCCGCCGATTCCGTCCGTTGTTTGGCGGCAGCACAGCACTCGTGGAGATCGATGGCGCCCAGCACGGTTTCGCTGTCCACGAGGATCCGGAGTACCGGGACCCGCAAACGAAAATATGGCAGCGTGAGGTCATCGAGCTAGTCGGTAGGTTCGTCATCGATTAGAGCTAGGCCGTCAACAATTGCGTACTTTTGTGTGGCTACCCGATGAGCGATTTCAACGGCTACTGGAGGGAAACTATTTCACCGGACAATTTCAACGCGCCGAACTGCGGTGATGTCGTTTCTTCGGTCCAGTAATCGAGTTTCTCATTAGTAAGGGTGTAGACCGATGATCTACACCCGTTCCCTGTCTGCCTCCCAGCCCAGATGGAATCAATCACCGAGGATGGCAAGGCGCTGGCAAAGCTCCTGGACTGTGGGTCGGTTGATGTGTGGTTGCAGATGTACAGTGGCACGGCGTAATTCAGCGAGGGCCTGCCCAAAGTTGGCAACAGCCGCAAGATCGAGGACTTGAAGAGCGGCAGTAGCCGCTTCGTCCGGTTCGCCAGCGGCAGCGAGAGCACCAGCGAGGTGAGCGGTGAAGAATGCGCGGTCCCTATCGGCAAAATTGCCGGAGGCAAGGTGCTCCTGGAACAAGCTTACTGCTCGTTCAAATTGTCCGACTTCGCGGTAACAGATTGCGGTCTGGACCATCAAGCGTTCGGGGGTATAGCTGTCGCCGAGTGGTCCGCTACAAGTGACAGGCCCGGTTACCGGGGTGGCGTGGTCGAGGGCGGCGCGTGCACAGTCAAGAATATGGTAGACCTCGCCGACCGGGGCGCCGGTCATCGCAAGTGCCCGAGCTTCTTGCTGGAAAGCTTCGGCGCGCGAGCGAGGTGGTAAAACCCACGGTCCCCTGGTGGCAGCGCGAGCCAGGTCGAGCATCCGAACGGGGTCGGTGCGATCGGTAGCTTGGGCCTGCCGCAGCAGGACGTAGGCGTACATTGCACCATCACCGGTAAAAGTAGCCCACTCCTTTGACTGTTGATGCCAATAGGCGGTGTCACGGGCGGGGGCGCCACCGTCCTTATGAAGCCAAGCCGCAAATTCTGCGCCGCGGGAACCGAGGATGAGCAGGTCGCGGCGGATTTCGGTTCGAGCAGCGCGGGCAGCGTGGTTGATTACGGCCAAAATTCCGAGTGTCGCGGGAAGAGCCTGGTGAGGGCCTAATCGGCCGTCCGCATGAGCAGCTTGGTCCAGTGCGCCACGTAAATGATTGACGAGTTCGTGATCGCAGTAGTGGCGGGCGTTCTGGGCAACGGCAGTCAGATGCTCGAGCGCTTCCAGGTCGAATAGCGGGACTGAACCCGCCAGAACGCCGCTTAGGAAGGCGCGCCGACGAACGGCGTCCTCCAGGAGAGTAGGGGGATCCTCTCCCTGGTTACTAGAGCGCATTGGCCGAACAAATCCAAGATCTTCCAGTGACAACTTAAATAGAGCCTGGAGGACTCGACGAGCGTCACGATTGGGCCATGTGGTGACACCCGATTCCCACCTGCGGACCTGTCGGACCGAGATTCGGGCCTGCTCGCACATGCCGTGGGCCTTAGCCTCATAGGCCTCGGCGAAGTCTTCCTGAGTGTGCCAGCCTCGTGCGATGCGAGCAGCAACAAACTTCCTGTTGGTTGGAGGATGTTGGATCATAAGCACCCCAGGCTTGCGGCTTCCACATTATCCACCAATACACAGGGCGAAAGGAACAGAGAACGACTCGTTCGCAGATGTGTCCGGTGATGTGTCCGCCAGTCTGGCCTGGCCACTTCGTGTGAGCGGCAGTGCACTGAACCTGACCGTAACAGCTTGACCGGCAACAACGTATGCGATGACCAAGGAGAGTACGTAAATGCCGGGTGTGTCGCCTACCAATTGTTCGCACAAGCATTCGATCGGCGGGTGAGCGCACCGAGACTGGACGACAATCGTAGAACTATCTAACTGGAGGTCAGTTTCTATGAACAGAGGAGGCCTTGGGCGATCACGAGTAGACGAGCTGGGTCTTGCGGAACCCCAGGTCGGCGTTGGCGAACCTACGGAAGACGCCGCCATCTGGGCGCAGGGTTGGTAGGGACTGGAATGGCGACCCAACGAGAGAGCCTGCCAGCTGAAGGAGAGTCGGCTCGGACGGAGCTCTCATCAGGGAAGGCAATCGCGGCGAAGTTCGGCACCGGTGGCCTGGTTGTCACGCTCATGCTCAGCGGTTCGTTGCCGATGGCTATTTTTATCGCGGGTGGCCTTTTGCTTGCGGTCATGGCCGTCGTGACTTTGGTACTATGGAAGCGCGACGCCTGGATGTATGAGCGGTTGCTGTGCTTGCTCGGGACGGTCTTTGACCGAGGCCAGGTTGTCACGCACTTTGTGTCTATTCTAAGAGATACCGAACACGCCGACAGACTGCTGTCGAAGACCACCTCATCCGAGTCAACGCACGAACTTTGAGGTGTCCCCACAGGTTCCGGATAGTTGGCTACATAAGCTGACAGAATTCTGGAAGAGGTAAGTACGTGACGAGGCGTCATAGTCGGCCCACACCGAAATTCAAGGAAGAAGCCATCTCCCTCACGCGCGGACGACGGCGGTTGCTCATGACTACCGGGCGAAGGGAGCAGCACCGTCATGAGGCATTCCGGCTACGACCTGGCCAGGCGCCCGCAGATCCGGTCCGTGCAGGTCTGGTGGTTCACCGCCGGCTGTTGCTGTCACTGCTGCTGTCAGGGAAGATCAAAAAGCCCCGAACGACAATCCGTTCGGGGCGTCTTGGCTGGTCAGTTGCTGTGGCCAGGGGCGGGGTCGAACCGCCGACGTTCCCCTTTTCAGGCGGACTGACCTCCCTGACACAGAGGGTTCCGGGGCCAGCGGTGGCAGGCGTTAGCCGCTGAGTGCTGGTGGTGCACCACGTTGTGGTCAGCCCAACTGCCCGGTGGCGAGGCCCGACGCAGGAGGACCGCGGCAGCCGATCGCCCCAGCCCTTATGGTCCTTATAGCGAGGACCGAAGTCGGCGATCGTCACGGCCCCAGCGATCGTGCGGCAGATCTAAGATCTTCAGGATCCAATAAGACGCTTTGCGGCATCGACCAACATCTGTGACCGATCTTCTATAAAAGCTTCGAAATCATCATCGAAGAGACTGGCAGGGCAAAGTGAACGCTCCAGGATCTTTGGTACGGCTACCGAGTCCATCCGCCCACGATAGATACTAGGTGCCACGCCGCCAAGCGTTTTGTTGTCCTGAGATGACATGAACACAAAGTTTGCCAACCTATTTATCTCTGGCGCAGCATACTCTAGTTTTTTCAGGAATGCCTGCGGATAGAGATGGTGAAACTCATTGCGATTGTAATTCTGCAGGACGCTTGCCAGGGATATAGGTTGCCCAGATACATAACTCAAAGGCCGAGAGTGCGCCAAGAGCATGACAAAGGTTTTAGTGTTCGTCGTACGCACACTAAACTGCTCACTAAAGAAGGGAGCGTCAATGGACACATTGATCTGCGCCAGAGCTGATTTGCCGAGAGTGCGAAGCTTCTGTGCTTCCTCGATGTCACGATTGAGATTCCTGATTACTCCAGCACTGAACCGGCGCGAGAAGCATGCCCGCCAGACCCAGCGGATTAGGGTTTCTCGCTGCGAAGTTGATAGCTTTACGCTCTTACCCTGACCGACAGCGAAAAACACCGACAGTGGAACAATGAGAGTCGAATAAGGTAGATTATCGAGCGATTCTACGTTGAAGTTGTTGCGAAGAAAATCTATGGCGCCCTTGATTCCGTTCTCAACCTCCGAGAACCGATCTCGAACTTCGGAGCCGTCCATGCTAACCAGCGCACCTGGAGAGACATCATGCTTCACGACTGCCGCACAGCAACGCAGTAGGAGGTTAGTGTCGTCTCCAACCGATTCAAACCCGAAGGGCTTAAGGTCGTCCGCCAGTTCGGTGAACTTATTTTGGAGGTCAAAATCCTCGCTCCATGTCCATGCGGAAAGGAGTTGGAAGACGTCTAGCTCGACGCCCATCCGGTTGACCCTCTCAAAAACGATTGCTACCTTTGCTCGATTATCCGTCTCAATATATTGGATTGGGATCTGCGCCTCTTTGAACGTGGCTTGAACAGAGTCTATTAGGCTTGCCTTCTGAGCATCTAGACCCTTCGTTGCATTGCGATAACCTAGAACGTCGAAGAAGGTTCCGATTGGGAAGTAACGCTCAAGGTCGGCTTCTTGTGGATCTAGTGCTACAAACCGAGAGTCCTGGAAGTTCTCAGATGCTTCCATGTCGAAATAGATATTTGTCCAGCTAGTGTCACCATCAGCCGGAATCTCCGTCTGAAAGACACCGAAAACTGAGGTCAGGCGCTGCTGTCCGTCTAGAACATAATCGATGGGGTATTCAGGCTGACGATCGGGCAACGTGAAAGGGCCTAGCGCCCTCTCCGTCTTGAGCTGCTCTTTGGTGCGCCATAGAATCGCGGCACCAAATGGGTATCCCTTGTAGATGCTGTCCATGAGGAATGCCACGCGCTCCGCATCCCACACAAAGCCGCGCTGGAATGCGGGGATGCGAAGAGACCCTGAGATAACATGCTCGATCACTCTTCGGATCGGCAGCCCGTCCATGCGCTCCCCCATCGTGACAGTTCGTTCCCGTATGGTCAGATCGTACTGAACGAACTTGGCGAACAGGGATGGAATTCGGCATTCCGGCGCGCAGGCTGCGCTGGCCGCGACCGGCCGCAGAGCCGCAGCGCGGCCAGCAGGCGGTCTGCACGCGAGGGGACACGGAGCTGTCTCGCCGTTCGAGGCTCAGATGGAAGCTCGATCATGGTCCACAACTGGTCCACAACCAGTGAGCTACGACGAGAACGGGCGGGACTCCGTGAGACTGGAGGCCCGCCCGTTCGTATGATGTTAGCCCTGGTCAGCGGTCGGAACCGCTGCTCAAGATCGAGTGCCCCCTGTAGGATTCGAACCTACGCACCCGGCTCCGGAGGCCGGTGCTCTATCCCCTGAGCTAAGGGGGCTCGACAGGTGTTAAGGCTACCAGTATCCGGAGAGCACTCGGCACCAGATAACGCTCCGCGAACGCATCCGGCGAAAACCGCACGTGACCGGCTAGCTACAGGTTAGCTTTGCGCCCGTGGGCGAGGTTCTTGGCAAAGTACTGGTCGTGGACGATGACGAGGTCATCCGGCAGCTGATTGCGGTCAACCTGAACCTGGAGGGGTTCGAGGTCGCGACCGCCACCGATGGACAGGACTGTCTTGAGCAGGTGCTCGACGTCATGCCGGACGTGATCACGTTGGATGTGATGATGCCGTGTCTGGATGGGTGGGCTACGGCGCAGAGGTTGCGTACCGAGGAGGCGACCAGCCATATCAAGGTCGTGCTGATCACCGCCAGGGCGCAGGATGATGACAAGCGGCGGGGGCGGGGGATCGGGGTGGATGCCTACCTGACCAAGCCGTTCGATCCGGCGGAGTTGATCCAGGTTGTGCGGGATTTGGCTGCTGGGGCTCGGGACTGACGCAGCGGGGTTTGATCCGGCGGGACTGGTGATGGGGGCGGTTGAGCGGGCTCGGCATGCCTATGAGCGGGCGGTGTTCGGTGGGGATCCCGGTGGGCTGGCGGAGGCTGAGCTGGGGCTCGATCGGGTTGAGGCCGAGTTGGTGCTGGCGCGTGGGCGGCTCGTTCATGCTCGGTTTCTTGAGGGGCAGCACCGGGTTGATGAGCCGGAGTTGGAGCTGGAGTTGGAGCTTGGGCTGTTTGAGCGGGCTGTGGGGCTTTATCGGGGGTTGGGGGATGTATGGGGGGAAGCTGAAGGGCTGTTCTGGGTTGGGGTTTGGCATCAGGTAGTGCGGGGGATCAGGATTCGGCGCGGCCGGTGTTCGAGCGGGCGCGGGGTCTGGCGGAGCGGGCCGGGGATGGGCTGACGCTTTCGTACGTGCTGCGGCATCTGGGGATTGGTGAGCATGTCGCTGGGCGGCTGGCTGAAGCGCGGGAACTGCTGGAGGAGTCCGTGCGGCTGCGCAGGGAGATCGGCTTCATGGCCGGCGTGGCCGCTAACCTGGTAGGGCTGGCCTATATCGCCCTTGCCGAAGGGCGGCGGGATGAGGCGGTGGCGGTGCTTGATGAGGCGGCCGCGATCGCCGAGGAGGATGGCGCCGGGGGCGTCATGCGCTCGATCCAGGAGGCCCGCACACGGCTGTAGTGCCACGGTCGAACCTAGGGAGAAACGTGCGTAGCTCGATTTTCGGCAACCTTGACCCCCAGCATCTGCCCCCGGCCTTCGCCCTCGAGAACGGCAAGATGCTGCGCGTCCAGTTGCCCGATGAGGTGCTGGCCAAGCAGGGGTCGATGGTCGCCTTCCAGGGGCAGATGGACTTCAACTACGAGGGCTCGGGTGGCCTCGGGAAGATGTTCAAGAAGGCCATGACGGGGGAGGGCGCGTCCCTGATGCGCGTACGCGGCCAGGGGCTGCTCTACCTGGCCGACAACGCCGACGACATCCACCTGTTCTACCTGGAGAACGAGGGGATCACCGTCAACGGGCGTAACCTGCTGGCGTTTCAGCCGCAGCTCGGCTGGGACATTCAGCGGGTGCAGGGCGCCGGGATGGCGGCCGGGGGGCTGTTCAACACGACGATCACCGGGACCGGGTGGGTGGCGGTGACCACGCACGGCACGCCGGTGCTGCTGGATGCGGCTCGCATGCCGACGTTCGCGGATGGGCAGTCGGCCGTGTGCTGGAGTACGGGGCTGAACGTCGGGGTCAATCGGACGATGAAGGCAGGAGCCTTGATCGGGCGGGGGAGCGGGGAGGCCATGCAGTTGTCGTTCAGTGGGCAGGGGTTCGTCCTGGTGCAGGCCAGTGAGGGTGTGCCGGTAGTTCAGCAGCGGTCGTGATCGGGGGGCCGGCTGTGGTCCCTGATTCGAAGGAATAGACAGGGAATTAGCTAATTGCCATAATGGGCTGGTGCTGGACGTTGATCTGGTCAAGGCATTGGGCAATGACAAGCGGCTGCTGATCCTGGACTGGCTGCGCGATCCCGAGCGGCACTTCCCGCCGCAACGTGACGGTGACCTCGTACAGGACGGGGTCTGTTCGCTGTTCATCGCCGAGAAGCTCGGCGTGAGCCAGCCCACCTGCGGCGAGCACCTCAAAGTGCTCGCCAAGGCGGGGCTGATCCGCGGCAGGAAGATCAAGCAGTGGGTGTTCTACCAGCGCGACGAGGAACGAATCGCGGCGGCGAAGGAGTTGTTGAGCAGTGACTGGTGAGCACCACGCCGCCTACGAGCGTCTGATCGCCGACATGGATGCCGCGGGAGCGCGTTATCGGCTGATCGAGCACGCGCCGGAAGGGCGTACCGACGAGGTCAGTGCGTTGCGCGGGCACGCTCCCGGGCAGGCGGCCAAGTGTCTGGTGGTGATGGTCAAGATAGGCAAGAAGCAGACCCGCCACGTCCTGGCCGTCGTGCCCGGCGACGCGCGGCTCGACCTGCAGGCGGTCAAGGAGCTGCTGGAAGGCACATACGTCGCCTTCGCCGCCAAGGACAAGGCCGAGGAGCTGGCCGGCAGCGTGAGCGGGACCGTGCTGCCGTTCAGCTACGACCCCAGGCTCGAGCTGGTCGCCGATCCATCGCTGCTGGACCAGCCCGAGCTGTACTTCAACGCGGCCAGGCTCGACCGCTCCGTGGCACTGGCCACCGACGACTACGTACGGCTGGCGGCCCCCAGAATGGCCGCCATCACCGCGAGCAACTAGGGGTGGGAGCGGTGTTGGTGCCGTTCCAGGAGGCCAGGAAGCCGAACGTGGTCGACGCCCCGGGCGCCAGCGAGCCGTTCCAGCCGGCGTTCCGCACCGTCACCGACGAGCCGCTCGCGCTCAGCGTGCCGCCCCAGATCTGAGTGATCTGCTGCCCGTTGGCGAACGTCCACCCGACCGTCCACGCGGTCATCGGCGACGAGCCGGTGTTCTTGACGGTGACCTCACCCTGGAACCCGCCCTGCCACTGACCGCCGTTCTTGTACGTGGCCGTGCAGCCCCCGGGAGGCGGCGGGGTGATGGTGGTGGTGGCGGTGGGCGTGGAGGTGCCGCCCAGGGCGCTGACCAGCGGCGGATACCACTTGTCGGACATCTTCTGGTCACCGGCGGCGTTCGGGTGCACCCCGTCGTAGGTGTCGCTGCCAGTGTTGAAGCCCGCCCACTGGTCCACCACGGTGATCGGCGACTGCGCGGTCGTGGTGGCGGCGGCCCAGGCGGGTATGGCGTTGTTGAAGTTGACGGCGCGCTGGCCACAGTCACCGCAGTTGGACGGGGCCATCGGGATGATCTTGGCGACGAGGATCTTCATGCCGGGGTTGCTGGCCCGCATCTGGTTCACCAGCGTGGTGAACGCGCTGAGGATCGTCGCCGGTGCGATGTTGCTCCACACGTCGTTGGTGCCGAGGTGCATCAGCACGATGTCGGGCTTGGTGGCGGAGAGCCAGCCGGTCAGCAGGTTCTGGCTGGCGATGTTGGTGGCCAGGTAGCCGCCGTGGCCCTCGTTGTCGCCGTCGTGCGCGACCCCGCAGCCCTGCGTCGGCAGGGTGCCGACGAAGTCGATGTTCGTGTGGCCGGTGCTCTGGAGGCGGTTCCACAGCAGGGCCCGCCAGCAGCCGGGGGATCCGGTGATCGAGTCGCCCAGGGGCATGATCCTGGTGGCGGCGGCAGTGGCCGAGGTGGTGGTGGCGAACAGCGTGGAGGCGAATAACACCGCCACGACCAGTGCCAGCACCACCGCCGCCGGCTTGGAGCCGGACTTGCGCATTCGTCTGCTCTCCCGTCGTAGCCTGCGCAGATCGTAAGGAGGTGCGGGCGCGGGCGGGAAGGGAGGCGATCACGGCATGTCGGCTGACCTGCGGTGATAGGGGTCAGGCTGATGTAACTTTCAGCGGCGGACCACGGCCAGCGGGCAGGGGGCGTGGTGGAGCAGGGCCTGGCTGACAGAGCCGATGAGCATCCCGGCTAGCTGCCCGTGCCCGCGCGACCCGGTCACCAGCAGGTCCGCCCGGCCGGCGGCCTCCTTCAGCACCTCGACCGGATGCCCGTGCACGACCTCGGCCACGGCCTCGACCCCGGGATGCCGCGACCGGTATCCGGTCAGCGACTCCTCCAGCGCCCGCAGCGCGTCCTGCTGGCCCTGCGGGTCGGCCGGTTCGAAGCCGCCAGGCCGCGGCCAGGCCCACGCCTGTACGACACGCAGCCGCGCACCGCGCAACTCCGCCTCGGCGAAGGCGAACTCCAGTGCCTGAGCGCTCCCGGAGGAGCCGTCGGTCCCGGCCACCACCTCGCCGCGCGCGGACGTGGGCCGTTCGTGGACGAGCACGACATTCGTCCGCGCGTGCGCCGCCACCCCGTGCGCCACCGACCCGATCAGCAGCCCGCGCACCCCACCGATCCCCCGGCTGCCGACGACCAGCAGCTCGGCCCCCTCCGACGCCTTGATCAGCGCCTGGCGGGGCTCGCCGGGCAGCAGCACCCGCTCGGCGCGGACCCCGGGCCACGCGCGGCGGGCCGCCTCCTCGGCCTCACCGAGTACGGTGTTCGCGCCGTCGCGCATCCATTGGGCGACCTCCGCGTACCGGTCGAGACCCGGTTCGCAGATCCATTTCGGCACGGCGTGCGCCACGGTCAGCGGCGCGTCGCACAGCGCCGCCTCGGCGGCGGCCCAGGCGGCGGCCTCCAGGCCGATCCTGGAGCCGTCCACTCCGACGATGATCACAGCGCGTAGCACTCCACCTCGGCACGCCGGAACGGCAGGCCCTGCTTCGTGGAGTCACGCGTGCACGAGCGTTCGGCCTTGCTGAGCTTCAGCGTGCCGCACACGGTCACGCCGGAGTATGACCGGCAGTCGAGCTTGCTGTCGGTCTTGCCGACGCGATACATCTCCTCGACCGCGGCGCGGCATTTGGCCTTTCCGGTGTCCGCGTAGCGGCACTGGGCGATCAGGATCTGGTACTGCTCCTGGCTCACTTCGTGCTGGTCGATACCGTCCCCAGCGGCGGCGGTCGCGCCGGACATGGCCATCACCACGAGTCCGACGACAGCGGCGATCTCTTTCATAGTCCCCCTGAAGGAGTCCGTACCGCTGAGGGCGATCGTCAAACCTCACCGTGATGTTTCGGGCGCGCGCGGGCGTGGGTACGATCACCGCCGACCAACGCGGGAGCCCGGTGTGGACCGGGCTGAGAGGACGGCTGACAGCCGCCGACCGCCAGAACCTGCTCCGGGTAATGCCGGCGAAGGGAGCTTGCGCGATGACTGCCGCGCGCTTTTCCAAGATCTACACCGGTGACCTGCGCGTCCCGATGCGCGAGGTGCGCCTGTCCGACGGCTCGGCGGTGACGCTGTACGACACCTCGGGCCCGTACACCGACCCCTCCTTCGAGCCCGACCTCGGGCGTGGCCTGCCGCGCCCGCGCGAGCCGTGGGTGCGCGAGCGCGCGGCCGCCGGCGAGCCGGTCACCCAGGCCGGCTGCGCCCGGCGCGGGCTGATCACCAGGGAGATGGAGTTCGTGGCGGTGCGTGAGGGGGTCACGCCCGAGTTCGTACGGGACGAGGTGGCCGCCGGCCGGGCCATCATCCCGGCCAACGTCAACCATCCCGAGTCCGAGCCGATGATCATCGGCCGCAACTTCCTGGTGAAGATCAACGCCAACATCGGCAACTCGGCCGTCACGTCCTCCATCGAGGAGGAGGTCGAGAAGATGACCTGGGCCACCCGGTGGGGCGCCGACACGATCATGGACCTGTCCACCGGCTCCGACATCAACGAGACCCGCGAGTGGATCCTCCGCAACTCGCCCGTACCGGTCGGTACCGTGCCCATCTACCAGGCCCTGGAGAAGGTGAAGGGCCGCCCGGAAAACCTGTCCTGGGAGGTCTTCCGTGACACCCTGATCGAGCAGTGCGAGCAGGGTGTCGACTACGTGACCGTGCACGCGGGCGTGCGGCTGGCGTGGGTGCCGCTCACCGCCCGCCGCAAGACCGGGATCGTCTCGCGCGGGGGCTCGATCATGGCCGCCTGGTGCCTGGCGCACCACCGCGAGAGCTTCCTGTACGAGAACTTCGACGAGATGTGCCAGATCCTGGCCCGCTACGACGTGTCGTTCTCGCTCGGCGACGGGCTGCGTCCCGGGTCGATCGCGGACGCCAACGACGAGGCCCAGTTCGCCGAGTTGCGCACACTCGGGGAGCTGACCGGGATCGCCCGCCGGCACGACGTCCAGGTCATGATCGAGGGCCCCGGGCACGTGCCCATGCACAAGATCAAGGAGAACGTGGACCTGCAGCGCGAGGTCTGCGACGACGCGCCGTTCTACACGCTCGGCCCGCTGGTGACGGACATCGCGCCCGGCTACGACCACATCACCTCGGGCATCGGCGCCGCCATGATCGGCTGGTTCGGCACCGCCATGCTCTGCTACGTCACCCCCAAGGAGCACCTCGGCCTGCCGAACAGGGACGACGTCAAGACCGGCGTGATCACGTACAAGATCGCCGCCCACGCCGCCGACCTGGCCAAGGGTCACCCGGGGGCGCAGGCGCGCGACGACGCGCTGTCGGACGCGCGGTTCGAGTTCCGCTGGGAGGACCAGTTCGACCTGTCGCTCGACCCTGACACGGCCCGCTCGTTCCACGACGAGACCCTGCCCGCCGAGCCCGCCAAGACCGCGCACTTCTGCTCGATGTGCGGGCCCAAGTTCTGCTCGATGCGGATCAGCCACGACATCCGGGAGGCCGGTTTCGCGGAGAAGGCCGCCGAGTTCAGGCGGCTCGGCGGCAACCTCTACGTGGACTAACCCGGGAGCGTCTCCCCGCCGATCGGGGCCAGCACCTCGCCCGTGTAGTACGACGACAGCCGGTTCGCGGCGAAGAACACGTACGAAGGGGCGATCTCGTCCGGATCGGCGGGCCGCCCCATGGGCACGTGCTCGCCGAACTTCTCCACCTTCTCCGGCGGCATCGTGGCCGGGATCAGCGGCGTCCACACCGGCCCCGGTGCCACGGCGTTCACCCTGATTCCGCGCTCGACCAGGTTCTGGGCCATGGAGTAGGTGAAGGCGTTGATGGCGCCCTTCGTGGCGGCGTAGTCGATGAGCGTCTTGTTGCCGCGCAGCCCGTTGATGGAGGAGGTGTTGATGATCGCGCTGCCCTCGCGCAGGTGCGCGAGCGCGGCCTTGGTGACGTGGAAGTAGCTGTGGATGTTGACCGCGAACGTGTGCTCCCACTGCTCGTCGGCCAGCTCCTCCAGGCCGTTCACCGGCTGCTGGTAGGCCACGTTGTTCACCAGCACGTCCAGGCCGCCCAGCTCGGAGACGGCCTGCTCGACGACCGAGGCGCAGTGGGCGCGGTCGGCGAGGTCGCCGGGCAGCAGCACGCAGCGCCGCCCGGCCGCCTCGACGAGCTTGCTGGTGTGGGCGGCGTCCTCGTGCTCGCTCAGGTACGCGATCGCGACGTCCGCCCCCTCCTTGGCGAAGGCCACGGCGACCGCCCGGCCGATGCCCGAGTCACCGCCGGTGACCAGGGTCCTCTTGCCCTTCAGCAGGTCCCTGCCCTCGTAGTCGCGCATCTCGTCGCGCGGCTCGGGGCTCATCTCACCGGTGTGTCCCGGGTATGTGGTCGACATGCCCAGCGGTCTGCCCTGTCCCGGGTACGGCTAACGTCACGCTCACTTGACGAAGCCCTGTGATCTGAGCCAGTCGCGGACGACCAGCGCCGGCTCACGGCCGTCCACGTCCACCTGGGCGTTGAGCCCGCGGATCACGTCGTTGGTCAGCTTGGCGCTGATGGGGGCGAAGATCCCGGCGATCTCCGGATGGGCGTCGGCCAGTTGCCGCCGCATGGTCACCGCCGCGTTGTACAGCGGGAAGAAGTGCCTGTCGTCCTGGAGCAGCACCAGGTCGAGCGCCTCGATCCGGCCGTCCGTGGTGCTCAGCAGGGCCAGGTTGCACTCGCCGCCGGCGATCGCGCTGTACAGGACGCCGACCGACAGCCGCCGTACGTTGCCGCGGGGGATGTCCTTGCCGTATTCCAGGCCGTAGCCCCTGAGCATGCCGAGGA
The DNA here is from genome assembly GCF_900108335.1 of Nonomuraea solani. Classification (GTDB taxonomy): domain Bacteria; phylum Actinomycetota; class Actinomycetes; order Streptosporangiales; family Streptosporangiaceae; genus Nonomuraea; species Nonomuraea solani. The sequence continues at coordinate 519,960 of NZ_FNVT01000003.1, read as the reverse complement.
AGCCGTCGTCGCGGCCGAAGGCCTCGTGGTCGACGCAGAACGTACGTTGTGCGAGGGGGATCCTGGTCATGTCCGAGATCTTCGACAGGCCCCATTTCTCGGCCGTGGCGCGGGTGACGCCGATCGCGTACGTGTTGTTCAGCGGCGCGGGCGGCAGCCAGACGATGCCGTTGCGCCGCAGGTCGAGGTCGCGTACGGCCTCGTACTGCCGTTCGGCGTCCGGGATCGGGTCGGGCCGGCCGAGGTAGGTGATCCAGCCGGTGCCGGTGTACTCCCACATCAGGTCGGCCTCGTCGCGGAGCAGGGAGGCGCGGGCGTTCACGCTGCCCTGGACGTTCGTCTGGTCCTTCACGTCGGCGCCCGCCGCGGCGAGGGCCAGGACCGCGATCTTGCCGAGCACGAGCTGTTCGGTGAACTCCTTGGAGGTCACCCGGATCGTCGTGCCTTCGAGCGAGGGCAGGTGCCGGATGCTGCCCGGCTTCACGGGCGGCACGAACGACGACGCGGGCCGCAACCCGCAACCGGCCACCACCAGCAGCAGCGCGAGAAGCAGCCTGGCCCTCACGACAGCCCCTTGGGCGCCAGATAGCGCTGCGCGAGCCCGCCCAGCCAGTCGATGAGCAGCGCCAGCACCGCGATCAGCACGCACCCGGTGATCAGGACCAGGTTGCGCTGCGTGCTCACCCCGGTGGTGATCAGGTCGCCGAGCCCGCCCGCCCCGATGAACGCCGCGATGCCCGCCGTGCCCACGTTCAGCACGAGCGTCGTCCTGACGCCCGACAGGATGACCGGCGCGGCCATCGGCAGCTCGACCTTGAACAGCACCCCGGCCGCCGACATGCCGATGCCGCGCCCGGCGTCGATCAGCCGCGGGTCCACCTGTTCGAGCCCGACCATCGTGTTGCGCAGCGTGGGCAGCAGGCTGTAGGCGAACAACGCCGCCACCGCCGTCCAGAACCCGATCTGGAACAGCACCGCGAGCAGCACCACCATCCCGACCGACGGCGTGGCCTGGCCCAGGTTCGCCAGGACCATCACGAACGGCGTCGCCTTGAGCAGCGCGCGCCGGGTGAGCAGGACACCGAGCGGCAGCGCCACCGCCAGCACCAGCACCGTGGAGTAGAAGACGAGCTGGATGTGCTCCCAGGTGCGCCTGAGGATGAACGTCAGGTTGAGCGAGCCGCTCTCGATGCCGTCGAGCGGGACGACCTGCGTGTAGACGACCATCGCGACGGCCACCGCGAGATAGCACAAAGGCGGTAGGACGACGTGCCACGACCGGCCGATGTCCGGCTCCGGGGTGGTGGCCTCCTTGGCGGCGGCGCTCTCGACCGTCATGGGCTCTCGCCCCGCCGCAGGCGGCGCTCGCGTTCGCGGGACTTGATGGCCTGGATCGCGTTCTGCACCGTGCTCAGCGACAGCGCTCCCACGTACGCCTGCCGCCTGCCTATCACGGGCAGGTAGTCGGTGTCGGCGTTGAGCAGCGTCTCCAGGGCGTCCTGCAGCGTCATCCGGTGCCCGATGGAGCCGGTGATCGGTTCGCCGGTCGTGCCGATCGGGCCGCGCAGCTCTTCGAGGGCGGCCGGGGTGATCCAGCGCAGCGGCCGCCGCATGCCGTCGGTGATCACGGCGTACCCGTGCTCGTCCGGCTCCAGCCGCGTGAGCAGCTCCTGGGCGTCGGTGTCCTCGGACGCGTACGGGGCCTGGTCCAGCTCGATGTCGCCCACCTTGGTCAGGCGCAGCAGGCGCATCGAGGAGCCGCCGCCGAGGAACTGCTCGACGTACTCGCTGGCCGGGTTCGTGAGGATCTCGGCCGGTCTGGCGTACTGAACGATGTGCCCCGGGCGCTGCATGATCGCGATGTGGTCGCCGATCTTGAGCGCTTCGTCCACGTCGTGGGTGACGAAGACGATGGTCTTGGCCAGGTCGTCCTGGAGGCGGAGCAGCTCGTCCTGGAGGCGTTCGCGGGTGATGGGGTCGAGGGCGCCGAACGGCTCGTCCATGAGCAGCACGGGCGGGTCGGCGGCCAGCGCCCTGGCCACGCCGACGCGCTGCTGCTGCCCGCCGGAGAGCCGGCGCGGATAGGTCTCGCGGTACGTCTCCGGCTCCAGCCCCACCAGCGTGAGCAGCTCGTCCACGCGCTCGGCGATCCGGTCGCGCTCCCAGCCGAGCATCTTGGGGACCTGGGCGATGTTCGCGGCCACCGTCAGGTGGGGGAAGAGCCCGGCCTGCTGGATGACGTACCCGATGTGGCGTCTGAGCCGGTCGGGGTCGATGTCGCGCGAGCTGCGGCCGCCGATGAGGATGTCGCCCGAGGTGGGCTCGTCGAGGCGGTTGATCATGCGCATCGTGGTGGTCTTGCCGCAGCCCGAGGGGCCGAGCAGGACCACGATCTCGCCCGCGGGGATGTTCAGGTCCAGCTCTTGTACGGCCGGCTCGTCGCTGCCCGCGAAGCGCTTGGTCACCTTCCGCAGCTCGATCGGGACGCCGCCGGTGTTCGTTTCAGCCACCGGCAGCCGCCGGTCGTGCCCCCGGGGTGGTGAACCGGCCGATCAGGACGAAGACGCCGTCGAAGAGGAGCGCGAGGAGCGCCACCCCGATCGTCCCGGTCAGGGTGGCGTTGACCGCGTTCGCGCCGCCGAGCCTGGCCAGCCCCGAGAAGATCTGCTCACCCAGGCCAGGACCCGAGACGTACGCGGCCACCGCTCCGACCCCCATGGCGAGCTGGGTGGCGACCCTGATGCCCGTGAGGATGACCGGCCACGCCAGCGGCAGCTCCACCCTGGTCAGCGACCTGTGGCGGCTCATCCCGATGCCGCGCGCCGCGTCCACCAGCGTCGCGTCCACGCCGCGCAGCCCGACGACGGTGTTGCGGATGATCGGGAGCAGCGAGTACAGGACGATGGCGGTCACGCTCGGCGCCACTCCCAGCCCGAGCGGGGGGATCAGCAGGCCGAGCATGGCCAGCGACGGAATCGTGAACAGCACCCCGGCGCCGGCCGTCGCGAGCGCGGCGGGCCTCGGGTGACGGTAGGTCGCCACGCCGATGAGCACGCCGAGCACGGCCGCCACCAGGACGCACTGGGCGACCATGCTGGCGTGCTGGACCGTCTCGAAGAGGATGAGGTCCCATCGATCCTCGACGTACTCCCACAGGTTCATCGCCTATGGGCATAACCGTGATCGTCAACACCAAAACCCTCTGTCACCTGCGTAAACGCCATAGACGGCGTTGGGTGCGTACGAGCAGGCGGCCGAACCGCTGCCTGCCGCGGACCACGAAATGCACGCCTGGGCCCGGCGTGGCGGGCAGGTCCTTCACCCGCGCGGGGCTGGCGATCAGCTCCACGTCGTCGATGGTGACCGAGGCGGTCGGCGGCAGGATCAGCGTGGTGGAGCCCGCCGTGACGTCCAGCTCGATCTCGACTACCCGGTGGGGGATGACGGCGTCGGTGAAGTCCAGTTTCACCGGGCCCGGCCGGTTCGTCACCCGCAGCAGGCGCGGCACGACCCAGGGGCCGCGGCGCTTCAGGGTCGACGCCGAGGCGCGCAGGTCGAGCCGGTCGTGCACGGGCGCCGCCACCGGGCCGCCCGGCAGGTCGGCGACGTAGGGGTCGGCCTCGCCGAACGTCCGCGCGCCGAGTACGCCGCTCAGGCGCTGCTCGAACTCCTCGAAGGTCAGCCGCCCGTCGCCGTGCGCCGACCGCAGGCGGGCGGTGATCCGCTCGCGGTCGGCGTCGGACATCCTCGATTCGGGCGGCCGCGGAACCAAGTCTCCGCTCACACCCGCGACTCTAAGTGGCTTTCACGTTTTGGGAGTGCTCAGCCGAGGCTCAGCAGGCCCGCGTCGACCACCCGGCGGCCGAACGGGCGGGCCAGTTCGGCCAGGCGTTCGCAGCCGTCCTGGCCCAGCGCCCGGTACGCCGGCAGCGCCAGCTCGTCCGTCCGGTCCTCCACGTGCCGGCGCAGGGCCTTGCCGTCCGGGCTGAGGGTGTCGCCGTCCAGGAGGCCGCGGGCGCGCAGGCCCTCCTCGGCGGCGGCCCACTGCTCCTCGGGCCAGGCCCGGCTGATCTTGAGAAAGGGCGTGGGCACGTCACCGGTGGCCGCGTGCAGGACCAGCGCCTCCAGCGCGCCTATGCCCTCCGTGAGCAGGGTGGCCACGTGGCCGTCGCCCCTGAACTCGCGCAGCAGGGTCTGCGCGTGCCACAGCGCCATGACCGGGTCGTCGGGCCAGGGGAGCGCGGCATGGGCGGCGAACAGCGGGCGGCCCTGAGGGTGCTCGCAGGCGGCCTCGGCGGCGCGGCGGGCCAGGTCGAGGGTGGGTTCGAGGTCGGGCAGCTCGTGGACGCCCGCCCGGCGCAGGGCTTCGGCGGCCGCCTCGTGGCGGGCCTGGAGGACCTGTTCCGGGGTGACCGTGTCCCAGACGTCTTTCATGGAGCGGCGTACGAGGTCGGGGCAGAAGTTGTAGAACGTGGCGATGACCAGGTCGGCGGAGGCGCGGCCCATGGGAGCGCTTCGGGAGGCGAAATATCCGGACCTGCCGTTCAGGCCCAGCTCGGTGTAGCGCCTGCTGCCTTCCGGGACGAAATAGATCATGCCGTGCAGGGGCTCCAGGCGGCGCCAGGCGCGGCGGGCTGCGTCTTTCATGGGTCTCACGCCTCCAGGGAGTCGACGAACTGCGACATTCCGGCCAGCCAGCGGTCGGTGTCCTCGGCCTTGCGGCGGGCGTACTCCGCCACCTCGGGGTGCGGGAAGATGTGGAACCGCTCCGCGGCCAGGCCCTCGATGACGGTCGTGGCCACGTCGGCCGGGTCGAGGATGGCGCCCGAGGCGTTGACGGCCTTGGCGGTCAGGTGGTCCTCCTCGATGCCGCGTTCGAGCATGGCCGTACGCACTCCCTGCGGGCACAGGACGCTGACCTTGATGCCCTTGGAGGCGTAGTGGATGGCCAGCCACTCGGCGAACGCGATCGCCGCGGCCTTCGTGACCGCGTACGGGGCGTCGCCCGGGCAACTGATGAGGCCGGCGGCGGAGCAGGTGTTGAGGAGGTGGCCGCCGCCTCTGGCGATCATGGAGGGGATGACGGCGCGGGCGGCGTACACGTGGGAGAGCACGTTGACCGCGTACAGGCTGCTCCACTCCTGGTCGGGAGCGTCGAGGCCGTGACCGCCGATGATGCCGGCGTTGGAGCAGAACAGGTCCACGGGCCCGAACGGCGTGTCGGCGAGCGCCGCCACCTGCGCCTCCGACGAAACGTCCACCTGTACGGCGACCGCGCGGGCGCCGATCTCCTTGGCCACCGCGGTGGCGCCCACCTCGTCGAGGTCGGCCACCACCACCCCGGCCGCGCCCTCCGCGGCGAACCTGAGCGCCAGCCCGCGCCCGATGCCACTGGCCGCGCCCGTGACCACGACGACCTTGTCCTGTACCCGCATAAGCGATCCTCCTGAACCGACCAGTCGGTATCCGAACATGATTCTACTGCGGTGGGACCCGCTCAGATGAGAGGTTTCTCATCTGTGCTTCAGCGTGGTCTCCTCGAAAGGCGCCAGGGTCTACCTCATGAAACATCGGGGAACGGTGATCCTCCTCGTCCTAGGGGCGGCGGTGGCGGGGTTCTTGTCGGTGGGCCTGGTGCGGGCGGCCGAGCACGAACCCGACCTGGGCGGGCCGATCGTGGTGACCTCGTCCCCCGGCCCGAGCGGGCGGCCGATGTCCGAGCCCGCGCGCACCGGGCGGCCGGAGGCCGGTTCGAGCTCGCCCACGGGCAATGAGCCCGGCGCGACCGAAACGACCAGGGCCGAGCCCTCCAAGACCGTGCGGCCCACGCCGCGCAAGACCAAGGCCGAGCCGGTCAAGCCGCCCTCCCCGCGACCTGGTGGCGGCGGCGACGATGACGATGACGACGATGATGGTGGCGGCGGGGATGACGATGACTGATGGGGAGGTCGCATGCGGATGAGCGCCCGCGCCCGGATCGTGGGCTGGATGCTCGCCGTCGTCGGTCTCGCCCTGTCCGTCTCGATCTTCGCGACCTGGACCATCCTGCTCACCAGGCTCGACGACCGCATGACGTCCGAGCGCACCAACGAGGTGCAGAAGCTGCGGCGCTACGCCTCGACCGCGCTCGATCCCCAGACCGGGCGCGCGGTCACCGACGTCCAGGAGCTGATGACCGGCTATCTGGAGCTCAACCTGCCCGACCGGTGGGAGACCTTCCTCACCATCGTCGGCGGCGAGGTGGACAAGATGCCCGGCGTTCCGCCGCCCGTGCCCATCGACACCGACCCCGCGCTCATCGCGAAGATGGCCTCGGCCACCCGCGTGGTGAGCGACGAGTTCGAGACCGCCAGAGGAACGGTCCACTACACGGTGATCCCGGTGACCGTGTCCGGCGACGCGCGCGCCGGGCACTTCGTCGTGGCGCACTTCTACGACCTGCACCGCGACGAGATCGTCGACGCGGTGCGGGTGCTCGGGCTGTCCGCGCTGGCGGCGATGGGGCTGGCGGGCACGGCCGGCTGGTTCGTGGCCGGGCAGGTGCTGGCGCCGGTCCGGCTGGTCCGCCAGACCGCCGAGCAGATCAGCGACTCCAGCGACCTCACCCGCCGCCTCGACGCGCCGGGCGACGACGACGTGGCGGCGCTCGCGGCCACGTTCAACCACATGCTCGACCGGCTTGAGCAGGCGTTCGTCGTGCAACGGCACTTCATGGACGACGCCGGGCACGAGCTGCGCACGCCGATCACCGTCATCCGCGGCCACCTGGAGCTCATGGGCGACGACCCGGCCGAGCGCGCCGACACCCTGGCCCTGGTCACCGACGAGCTCGACCGGATGAACCGCATCGTCGACGACCTGCTCACCCTGGCCAAGTCCGAGCAGCCGGGCTTCCTGGCGCTCGACAACGTCGAGCTGGCCGACCTCACGGTCAGCGTGGTCGCCAAGGCCCGCCCGCTCGGCGAGCGCCGATGGCGGGTCGACGAGGTGGCCGAGGCCCGGTTGCCGGCCGACCGGCACCGGCTCACGCAGGCGCTCATGCAGCTCGTGGCCAACGCCGTGCGGCACACCACCGACGACGACCTGATCGCCGTCGGTTCCGCGGTCCGCGACGGGCGGGTCGAGCTGTGGGTGCGCGACAGCGGGCCCGGGGTCGCGCCCGCGGAGCGCGAACGGATCTTCGGGCGGTTCGTCAGGGGCGCCGGCCGCACCGGCGCTTACGACGGAGCCGGGCTCGGACTGGCCATCGTCCGGTCCATCGCCCAAGCCCATGGAGGCACTGTGCAGGTGACGGAGGCTCCGGGGGGTGGGGCCTGCTTCGTCATGTCCCTGCCGCTCTGGGAGCTGTGGAGGATACGTTGAACCGGATTCTGATCGCTGAAGACGAGGCCAGGATCGCCTCCTTCGTGGAGAAGGGGCTGCGGGCCAACGGCTTCGTGACGGCCGTGGTGGGAGACGGGGTCGGGGCCTACGACCTGGCCAGCGCGGGCGGGTTCGACCTGCTCATCCTGGACATCGGGCTGCCGCTCAGCGACGGCTTCACGGTGCTGCGGCGGTTGCGGGGGTCCATGGTGACCATCCCGGTGATCATCCTGACCGCCCGCGACAGCGTGAGCGACACCGTGGCGGGGCTGGAGGGCGGGGCCGACGACTACATCGCCAAGCCCTTCGCCTTCGAGGAGCTCCTGGCCCGGGTGCGACTGCGGCTGCGGGCCGACCGCACGCCCGAGGTTACCGTGCTGCGCGTCTCCGACCTGTCGCTCGACCTGCGCACCCGGCGGGCCTACGTCGGCGATCGGGCGGTCGACCTGTCCACCAGGGAGTTCGCGCTGGCGGAGATCTTCTGCCGCCATCCCGACCAGGTGCTCACCCGCGAACAACTGCTCAGCCACGTGTGGGGGTTCGACTTCGACCCCGGGTCCAACGTGGTGGACGTCTATGTGCGCTACCTGCGGCGCAAGATCGGCGCCGACCGGATCGAGACCGTCAGGGGCACCGGATACCGCATGAGAGTCGCCTAATCATCAGCTCACGGTCGCTTCACACCGCTCCTAGAGGCTGTTCACCAAGGACACTACGGAAGGAACGGTCTTGATAACCGGACTGGTGATGGATCTCGTGGCGATCATCGTGCTCGCCTACGGTCTCTACTATCGGCGTCACCATCGGCGCGACCTGCTGTTCGCCTATGTCGCGCTCAACGTGGGGATCTTCGCGGTGGTGTCGCTGCTGCTGGTGCAGCGGGTCGACATCGCCGTCGGGTTCGGATTGTTCGGCGTGCTGTCGATCATCCGGCTCCGGTCCAGCGAGATCACCCAGCAGGAGATCGCCTACTACTTCGTGGCGATCGTGCTGGGGCTCGTCAACGGCATCGCGGGGGCGTGGCCGCTGACGGCGCTGCTGCTCAATGGGGTGCTGCTGGGGGTGATGTACCTCGCCGACCACCCCGGCCTCCTCGGCCGCACCCGGCACCAGCTCGTGACGCTCGACGTCGTGCACGCCGACCCCGACCTGCTGCGGGTGGACCTGGAGAGCCGGTTGCGGGCGCGGGTGCTGCACTGCGTGGTCACCCAGGTCGACTACGTACGCGACGTGACGGTGGTCGACGTGCGCTACGTGGTCCCGAACCCGCGCGTGGGGGTGCGGTGATGGCGAGGCTCGACGCGGATGTGCTGCTCGCCGGGGTGGCGGCGGCTGTGCCGCCGATCGGGCTGGCGGAGGTGCCGGAGCTGATGAGCCGGGTCGACTGCAAATACCTGGTGCCGGCCGCGACCATGGCCCGGCTCGCGGGGGAGCTGGGTGATCGGTTCAGCGCCCTGGAGATCGGGGGGCTGCGGCAGTTCCGTTACTCCTCGACCTACTTCGACACGCCTGAGCTGCTCACCTTTTACCAGCATCGCCAGGATCGGCGGCGCAGGTTCAAGGTGCGGACGCGTACCTATCTGGACGGGGGCGGCCGATGGCTCGAACTCAAGCTCAGCGGCGCGCGCGGGCTCACCGACAAGCACCGCATCCCGTACGACGACGCGCCCGGCGAGACGCTCACCGGAGAGGCGCTCGACTTCGTCCGCGACACCCTGCTCGGCGAGCTGCGCCTGATCGCGCCAGAGACGCTGGGGCCGGTGCTGTCCACGGACTACAAGCGGGTGACGCTCATCGACCGGTCCGGCGCGGCCCGGCTGACCTGCGACACCGGCCTGCTGTGCCGCGACGGCCGGCGCAGCTCGCCGGCTCGCGGTGACCTGGTGCTGCTGGAGTCGAAGTCGGCGGACGGGCGGGCGGAGGCCGACAAGGTGCTGCGCCGCATGGGGGTGCGGCCGGTCAACGTGAGCAAATACTGCCTCGCGGTGGCCGCACTGCGCGACCTGCCCGCCAACCGGTGGCACCCGGTGCTCCAGCGCTACCTCACCCACCGGCCGGACCTTCGGGGGCATGCGGTACGGCAGGGGCGTACGCGGCGATCTGGGCCGATTGGGGTCTGGGGTTGCTGGAGTGGCGGCGGAATGTCCTATTTTGATGGCATAGTGGGCGGCCATGAACGAGGGCGACTGGGACCTGGTTGATCCCACCGACCGCGCTGAGATCGCCGAGGACGTACGCCTGCACGTGGCCATCGGGCGTTCCGGCTTCGAGCAGGTGCTCCACGGCGTCGTCGAGAGCCGGCTGGACGAGATCGACGATCAGGCCCTGCTGGAGCGGGGTGTCCGGGATCTCGTGGCGCGGGAGTTCGCCGGCCATCTCGCCGCGCAGGCGACGTGGCCGGCGGTCACGGACGGCGATCGGCTGAGCATGGCGATGCTGGATCTGGCCATGGCGGGGATCGTCGCGCGAGAGCATTACACCTGCTGCACCGGGTGCGGGGTGGGGGAGATCAGGCGGGAGGCCGGGGACGTTTCCGGTGCTCGGGGCTATGTCTTCTACCATCAGCAGGACGCCGAACGGGCGGCTGGGGGTGGGGACGTCTACCTGGCGTTCGGAGCTCACACAGCCGACGCCCCGTCACCCAGCGTGCCCGGCGACACGAATCGGCCTCAGACCGACGGGTCCGGCGGCGCGGACGGTGCTGGGGTCGGTGGGTTCGGCGGCGTGGCTGGTGTGGGGCTCGGTGGTTCCGGCGAAGCGGATGGCGCTGGGGCTGGCGGGTCCGGCGATGTGGGTGAGGTTCGGGCCGGCGGGGTCGAGGACCGTGATGAGGTCATTGGGGGAGAGATCGTGCGGGTGCTCCGGGGGCGGGGACTTGGAGTGGAGTGGAGCGGAGACGTGGGACAGCGCATTCGCGTGAGGATGGACTGGCGGCGGCGGCGTTTCGGGTGGCTGGCGGAGTATCCGGGGTCCGGCGTGGAGGGTGAGCCTGTGGATGGGCTGCGGGTCACCTACTGCGACAACGCGTCCGTTTCGCGGGAGGAGCCGGTGGTGATGTCGGGGCAGGAGTGCCGGGATCTGATGCTCTGGATGACTCCCCGGGACGGCAACTTCATCTGCTACGAGGGGCGGTCGGGGAGCGTGCTGCAGTTCGCCTGGGAGCGGGGCATCCGGCTCTGGGCGGAGACGCCCGACGTGGTGAGGCAGCGATCCTTGGGGCGGCATGTGCGGGTGGACGAGGCGCTGGCGATGATCGCGGCGCTCGCCGAGGAGGACCGGATCACACTGCGAGACCTCGGCGAACTCCAGGAGGTCTCATGGACGTGACCAGGTAAGAGATTTCAGCCGAGCCGGGGGCGGTCGTGGGTCGGCCGGGTTTGGGCGGCCGGGGGTTGATCGGGTGTCGGTCGAGCGGTGGTGGGGCGGACGTAGCTCGCGGGTCTGGTTCGGGCGTGGGGCTGCCGGGCCCAGAGCGGGTGTGGGGGTGTGGGCTTGGGTTAGGTGGAACTGCTGAGTTTGGGTCGGGCGGGGGGTTGTCGGTTCAGGGCGGGGTTGGCGGTCGGGTCTGGGGCGGCTGATGGGTGTGGTGGGCGAACCACCCGTTTGACCTGCGGGAACTCGACAATGGGTGGGTGCGGTGATAGGCAGGTAAGGGACCTGTGAATTTGAGCGGTCATTTCCGTTGGGGCGGGGAAACGAGCTGCTTGTGGCTAAAAGGGATAACCCTCGTGCTTGAGCGCATCCATGAGATAACGGGTGTCTTGCTGAGTGCGGATGAGTATCTGGACGACTTCTGGCCGAACTTTCGGAACATCGATGAGGTGTTCTGGAAGCTTGAGCGGATTCAGAGCTTCCGGGAGGCCGGGCAGGCCAGCTGGGTCGCGATGATGGCGGGGGACTGGGAGCGGTCTCTCAAGCTGATCGACGATGAGCGGGGCGGGGCGTACGAGCGGGGGAGTTTCGTGCGTCGCCGGATTCGGGTCGTTGAGGAGCCCATCACGCCCTACCTGCAGTGGGAGATGCATGTGCTGGCGCTGCGGGTGGCCGACGCTGAGCAGGTGCGGGTGCTGGACGCCGGGGAGGTGGCCGAGCTCGAGGTCGGGCGGCGGCTGCCTGAGCTGGTCGTGCTCGGGACGTCGGTCATGTACGAGGTGACGTACGACGCGGCGGGCACGCACAGTGGCGCGCGGCGGATCGATGATCGGGATGTGATCGCGGCCTGCCGGGGTGAGCTCGACAAGTTGTTCTCTGTTGGGGAGGACTTCCGGACCTACTACGAGCGTGAGATCGTGCCGTTGCCCGCCCCGCGAATGACCGTTTGACGCGGGGCGGGGAGAGGGCTGGGTGGAGTGGCCGTCTGACGCGCGCTGAGGGTCGGAGCCGTTTGAGGCGTGCCCAGGGCCGGAGCGTCTGAGGCGTGCCCAGGGCCGGAGTGGCCGTTTTGTGTAGGCCGTGGATTGGAATGTCCTCCCCGTGCGAAGTCCTTCCGCCGCGCCGAGTTCTCCCGGATGGTGGTGAGGTTCTTGTGGCGGAGGGTCCTTCTGGGCGCGCGGTGAGGAGGTTCCCTCTGGGCGCGCGGTGATGAAGGTTCCGTGGTGGGTTCCCTTGGGCGGCGGGGGAACGGTCTGCGGGTGGGTTCCTTCTGGGTGGGTGGGGTTACAGGGGGAGGCCGCCGGTGGCGGTGCTGGTGGAGCCGGTGGACTGGTAGGCGGCGATGGTGCGTTCGGCAATGCGCATCTGGTGGATCTCGTCGGCGCCGTCGGCGAAGCGGGCCCAGCGGGCGTGCTGGAACATGTTGGCCAGCGGGGTGTCCGTGGAATAGCCCAGTGCCCCGTGGACTTGGATCGCGCGGTCCACGATGCGGTTGAGGCTGCCGGCCACGAAGTGCTTGGCCATGGAGACCTCCGTACGGAAGTCCTCGCCCTTGTCGATCTTCGAGGCGGCGTGCAGCACCATCAGCTTGCACTGATAGAGCTCCATTGCCGAGTCGGCGATCATCCACTGGATGCCCTGCTTCTCGGCCAGCAGCGAGCCGTGGCTGTAGCGGTTGAGGGCGCGGTCGACCATCATGTCCAGGGCCGTCTCCGCCTGGGAGATCCAGCGCATGCAGTGGGCCAGGCGGGCCGGGCCGAGGCGATACTGCCCCAGGCGGTGGCCGTTGCCGCGGCCTCCGAGGATCTGGTCGTCGGTCAGGCGCAGGTCCTTGATGACGATCTCGCTGTGGCCCGTGGAGCCGTGCATCGTCTCGACCTCGCGTACGTCGATCCAGCCCGGGTTGGGCAGGTCCACGAGGAACGCGGTGTTGGCGCCGCGCGAACCCGCCGGCACGTCCGGCTCGGTCCTGGCGATGAGGATGGCGAAGTTGGCGCGGCGGGCGTTGGAGATGAACCATTTGTGGCCGTTGATCACCCACTCGTCCCCGTCGCGTACGGCCTCGGTACGGATCAGGGTGGGGTCGGAACCGGCCACCTCGGGCTCGGTCATGGCGAAGCAGGACATGCTCACGCCGTCCAGCAGCGGCCGCAGATACTTCTCCTTCTGCTCATCTGTCGCCCAATGCAGCAGGGTGTGCATGTTGCCCTCGTCGGGCGCACTGCAGTTGAGCACCCACGGGCCGACCCGGGTCTTGGCCGCCTCCGACTGCACCATCGCCAGCTCCACGTGGCCCAGGCCCATGCCGCCCCATTCCTTCGGCATGTGGGGCAGCCAGAGGCCCTCCGCCTTGGCCTGCGTGCGCAGGCGGAAGATCGTGCGGAGGTATTCGTCCCGATCGTCCTCCTTCACCTGCTCCATGGCCGGCATGACCGTGCCCTGGATGAAGGCCCGGACCCGCTTGCGGATCTCTTCGTGCTCGGGCGCGAGGGTGAAATCGATGGCCATATTTCTCCTTAAATAGTGGAAGCTGCTGGGTAGTGGCAGGCCAGCCAATGGTCCTCGCCGACCTGCCTGATCTGGGGCTCCTCCTCGGCGCAGCGCGCGGCGGCACGCGGGCAGCGCGTACGGAACCGGCACCCCGTCGGCGGGCTCACCGGGGACGGCGGCTCGCCGCTGATCAGGGTGTCGGCCGGGGGCAGGTCCAGGCCGCCGCCGGGAATCGAGGCGATCAGCGCCCGCGTGTACGGATGCGCCGGACGGCTGATCAACTCCGCGCTCGGCGCCAGTTCGCACACCTTGCCCAGGTACATGACCAGGATCCGGTCACTGACGTTCTTCACCACGGCCAGGTCGTGGGCGATGAAGACGAGCGTGAGCCGATACCGATCCTTGAGGTCCTCCAGCAGGCCCAGGATCTGAGCCTGTACGGAGACGTCCAGCGCCGACACCGGCTCGTCGCAGATCACCACCTCCGGATCCAGGATCAGGGCCCTGGCGATGGAGATGCGCTGACACTGCCCGCCGGAGAACTCGTGCGGACGCCGTACCGCCGCCGTTGCAGGGTCGAGCCCGACCGCCTCCAGGACCTCGTCGACCCGGTCGCCGGGCAGGTTCCACACGCGGGGGCCCTCGCCGACGATCTCGCGGACGCGGCGGCGGGGGTTGAGCGAGGAGATCGGGTCCTGGAAGATCATCTGGAGGCGGCGGCGGGTCTGGCGCAGCGCCTCGCCGCTCAGGGCGGTCAGCTCCACGCCGTCGAGCCGGACCGAGCCCGCGCGGGGCGGCGGGAGCTGCACGAGCGCCCTGGCGGCGCTCGACTTGCCGCAGCCGGACTCGCCGACGATGCCGAGCGTCTCGCCGCGCGCCAGGTCGAAGCTCACCCCGGACACCGCCCTCACGGTACGGCCGCGGCCTGCGGGGAACTCCACGACCAGATCCTCCACCCGCAGCAGCACCTCGTCACGGGCACGCAGGTGGGCACTTCCGCTACCGGCCACGGTGATCAGCCCTTCCTGTCACGATTTCGGATGTCTTTGCGGGAAGGGGCGGTGGTCGTGAGCGGCCTCCGTCCCGTCGTCGGCAGTAAAGAGATGGGAGCGGTCGGTGAGGGGGTGGGAGGGCTCGGCTTCGGCCGCCGCCGGTAAAGACGTGGCCGCCGGGAAAGCGAGGGGCGTGGCCGGGCGGGGGTGCCAGCAGGCGTAGCGGTGGCCGTCCTCGAACAGCGGGGGCGCCTCGCGTTCGCACCGCTCCTGCGCGTACCCGCACCGCGCCCGGAACGCGCACCCCGGCGGCAGATCCACCAGGTCCGGCGGCCGGCCGGGGATGACGCGCAGCCGGTGGTGCACCGGGTCGGTCAGCTTCGGCGCGGCCTGCAGCAGCGCCTCCGTGTACGGCATCCGCGGCCGCTCGAACACCTCCGCCGCCGGCCCCCGTTCCACCACCTTGCCCGCGTACATGACGATCACCTCGTCCGCCCACCGGGCCACCACGGACAGGTCGTGGCTGACCAGCACCACCGCCATGTCCCGCTCCTCCCGGAGCTGGTGCAGCAGCCGCAGCACCTGGTCCTGGATGGTCACGTCGAGCGCGGTCGTGGGCTCGTCCGCGAACAGCACGTCGGGCCCGCACGACAGCGCCATCGCGATCGTCACCCGCTGCCGCATCCCGCCCGAGAGCTGGTGCGGGTAGCGGCGCAGCATGCGTACGGGATCGGGGATCCCGACCGAGGCCAGGAGCCGGACGGCCGCGCCGCGCGCCTCCCGCCGCCCCATGCCCAGGTGCACTCGCAGCGGCTCCGTCACCTGCGTCCCGATCGTCCTGACCGGGTTGAGCGCGGTCATCGGGTCCTGGAACACGGTCCCGAGCCGGGGCCCGAGCACCGAGCGCATCTCCTCGGGGCTGTAGCCGGTGAGGTCGTCGCCCGACAGGTACACGTTCCCGCCCCTGACCGAGCTGCCGGGCAGGAGTCCCAGGATGGAGCGGATCAGCATGGACTTGCCCGACCCCGACTCCCCGACGATGGCCAGGGTCCTGCCGCGTTCGAGGGTGAAGGAGACCCCGTCCACGGCCTTGACGACGCCGCGCGGGGTGTCGAAGTGGGTGCGCAGGTCCTCCACCTGCAGCAGGCAGTCGCGGATCGGGTGCGTGGTGGCGGGCAGCTCGGTGGGGGCGGCCTGGCGTACCGGCTCCAGGCCGCTCTCCCGCACGTCCGTCAGGGACCGCAGCCGGTCGCCCACCAGGTTGAACGAGAGCACGGTCAGGAACATGACCACCGAGGGGGCCAGCACCACGTGCGGCGCGGTCTCCATGAGCGTGCGGCCCTCGTTGATCAGGCCGCCCCAGGTCGGCGTGGGCGCCTGGACGGACAGGCCGAGAAAGGCCAGGCTGCCCTCGGCGACCACGACCACGGCCATCCCGACGAACGCGTACGACGCCGCGGGAACCGCCACATTGGGCACGATCTCCCGCCACAGAATCCGCCGGTCACGGGTGCCGAGGACGCGGGCGGCCAGCACGAACTCGCGCTCGGCGAAGGTGAGGGTGGCGCCCCGGATGAGCCGGACCCACGAGGGCACCCCGAGCACGCCGAGGACGATGAGCACGTTACGCAGGTTGGCGCCGGCGAAGGCCACCACGGCCAGCGCGAAGACCAGCGCAGGGAACGCCTGCGCCACGTCGTTGACCGCCATGATGACCGCGTCCGTGGCCCGCCGACGGTACCCGGCCAGGATGCCGAGCGGGGCGCCGATGCCCAGGCCCAGCAGGACGGCGCCGATGCCCACGCCGAGGGAGACGCGGGCGCCGTACACGACTCTGCTGAGCATGTCGCGGCCGAGCCCGTCGGTCCCGAACGGATGCGCGGCGCTGGGCCCGGACTGTGGCGGGCCGGAGAGCGTCTCGTCGTAGCGGGGAAAGGGCAGCACGTCGGCGAGGAGCGCGGCGAGCAGCACCAGCCCGATCCAGCCGGTCGCGAGCCAGAAGCCCCATCCGAGGCGCCTACGCACGACGGATCCTGGGGTCGACGGCGGCGTACACCAGGTCCACCGCGAAGTTGACCACCACGTAACCCACGGAGATCAGCACGACGCCCCCCTGAACCGTCAGGTAGTCGCGGGAGAAGATGGAGTCGACGATGAGCCGCCCGACGCCGGGCAGGCCGAAGAGGGTCTCGATGATCACCGTGCCGCCGATGAGCGCGCCCAGGTTGAGGCCGATGGCGGTGATCAGGGTGATCGCGGACGGGCGCAGCGCGTGCCGCCACAGGATGCGGCGCGGTGACAGGCCGCGCGCGCGGGCCAGCGTGATGTAGTCCTCCTGGAGGGTGGCGATCAGGTCGGTACGCAGCAACCGCGCGTACACCGCCAGTTGCCCGCACCCGAGCGTGACCGCGGGCAGGATCACCGAGGTGAGATTCCACCCCAGATCCAGCGAAATGGGAGTCCACCCGGTCGCGGGCAGCACCTGCCAGGTGACCGCGAAGACGAGGATCAGCAGCACGCCGAGCACGAAGACGGGCGTGGACAGCAGCGCGAAGCTGAGCGCGGTGAGCGCCTGGTCCAGGGCCTGGCCGGCCCGGCGGGCAGCGGCTACGCCCACCGGGACGGCCAGCCCGAGCGCGATGATCTGCGCCGCGGCCAGCAGCTCCAGGGTGACCGGCAGCCGCTCGGCCAGCTCGTCGGCCACCGGCACCCTGGTGATGTAGGAGTCGCCGAAGTCGCCGCCGGCCAGGCCGCCGACCCAGTCGAGATAGCGCACCAGCAGCGGCTGGTCCAGCCCGAGCTCCTGGCGGAGCTGCGCGCGGGCCTCCTCCGTCGCCGACAGGCCCAGGATCTGCGTGATCGGATCGCCGGGCAGCAGGTTGAGCAGCACGTACGACAGGAACGTCACCACGAGCAGCACCACGACGAGCCGGACCAGCCGGTGCAGGATGATCACCGCTGGCTGACCCAGAGCTGCGTGAACGGGTGGTACGGAATGGGCGAACCGGTCAGCGGCAGCCCCTTCTCACCGTCGGGCAGCACGTGCTCGCCGATGCCGCGCACCTTCGTCTTGGCCACGATGGCGCCGATGTTGAGGTGGTCGATGAACACGAACGGCACGAGCTGCCGCAGCCGCTCCTGCACGGTTCCGTACGCCTGCTTGCGCGCGGCCTCGTCCGGGTTGGTCCGCCCGATGTCGAACGCGCTGCTCAGCTTGGCGTCCTTGAGCCGGGTGAAGTTGAGCGAGACGGCGCCGATGGGCTTGGCGTACGCCTGGTGCATCCAGATGTACTCGCCGTCGGGGTCGGGCGCGGAGAACTGGGTCCACACGGTGACCGCGAAGTTGCCCGTGACGGCCCGGTTGATCAGGTCGGCCTGGTCGGCCTGCTTGATCGACGCCTCGACGCCGGCCTTGCGCCACATGTCCTGGGCCAGCTCGACGCCCTGCATGGTGTTCGGGTCGGGGGTGGACAGCAGCTCGAAGCGGATCGGGCCCTTCTCCGTCTCCACCTCCTTGATCAGGGCGGCCGCCTTGGCCGGGTCGTAGTCGGGGTAGCCGCCGCCGGCGTACCACTTGGAGTCGCCGGCCCAGGGCCCGTCGGCCGGCTTGGTCAGCCCGCCGCGCAGGGTCGAGATGACGGTCTTGCGGTCGGTGGCGTAGGCGAGGGCCTGGCGGACCCGTACGTCGTCGAGCGGGGGCACGGCGGTGTTGAGCATGAACATGTACTCGGGCACGGCCATGCCCTGCGCCCGGTGCACGGTGTAGGCGTCCTTCTGGCCGCCGAACTTGGTGATGTCCTCGTCGCGGGCGGTGCCCATGGCGTCGATCCCGCCGGCTTCGAGCGTCTGCGCGCGGGTCTGGCTGTCGGGCAGGATCCGGAACTCGATCTCGTCCAGGTACGGCAGGCCCTGCCGCCAGTAGCGCGGGTTTCGGGTGACGACCATGCGGTTGTCCGGGACGTACTCCTTGAAGATGAACGCCCCGGTGCCCACCGGTTTGAGGCTGGCCGCCTTGGGGTCGTTCAGGGAGGCGGGCGGGATGATCATGCCGGTCTGGGTGGTCAGGTAGTACGGGAAGGCCACCCACGGCTGGTTCAGCCTCACCTTGACCGTCATCGGGCCGGCCAGCTCGAACGACTTGATCGGCACGAACACGGCCGCGGTCAGCGGCGAGACCTTCTGCGCCTCCAGGTTGGCCTTGACGATGTCACCGGTCAGCGCCATGCCGTCGGAGAACGAGATGCCGGACCTGACCTTGATCGTCCACTCGTCGTACGTCTTGTTGGGGGTGAGCGACTCGGCCAGGTACGGCTTCCAGTCGCCGTTGGCGTCCACGCTCACCAGCGCCTCGATGATCGAGCCTGCCATGCTGTAGCTCTGGGCCGCGAACTGGTCGGTGACCGGGTTGAACCCGTTGGCGTCCGCGCTGAGCGCGTAGACCAGGCGCCCGCCCTGAGCCGGGCCTGTCCCGGCCGCGCTGGGCCGCTGCGGTTGTTCGACCGGCCGCTGGCCGCTGCACGACAGCAGCAGCATCGTGGCCAGCAACAGCGTGGCCGGTGTACTCCAGCGTCTCATCCACGCCTCCTCCCGGTATTTCCCCCGAGAGTCAATTTCACCGATAGTACTATCGGTGAAAAACCGCACAAGAGCCACGGGAGAATCGTTACGGAGGGGGAGGGGGCATCAATGACGGGCACGCCGCTCACCAGGAGCGAGGCCAAAGACCTGACCAGGCGCAAGCTCATCCGCGCCGCGCTGGCGATCCTCGACGAGGAGGGTGAGGCCGGCCTGACCACGGTCCGGGTGGCGAAGGCCGCCGGCATCGCGCAGTCCAGCTTCTACGTGCACTTCAAGGACCGGCAGGAGCTGCTGCGGGTGCTCGCGGAGGAGGGTGGCGCGCGGCTGCTCGGGTCGATGCGGCAGGCGCGGCGCAAGGCCCGGGAGGCGCCCGACGACCTCGAACGGCACCGCGAGACGTTCCGCATCCCGCTGGAGGCGATCTGCCGGCATCCCGAGCTGCTGCGGATCCAGCTCAGGGCCCGGTACGATCCGTCGTCGTCGCTGCGGGACTTCGCGGTGGAGACGGCGGCCGCCTACCGCGATCATCATGCCGCTGACCTGGCCGCTCTTGGCTATACGGCGGACAACGAGCGGGATCGGCGGCGGCTGGAGATGATCGCCGAGGGGATCAACGCGGCCACCAACGCGCTGGCGATGGGGCATTTGGAGGGGCGTTACCCCGACTTGGAGGAGGCGGCCGACATCCTGACCGCCTTGTCACGGGGTGCTCTGCGGCTGTTGCGTTCCACCTCCAAGCCCGCGGGCGACTGACCGCGCCGCACTTCGGCACAGGTCCCTTTGGAAACAGGGCGGCCTTAAGGGATGGTCGCGGCGGCCGGAGGGGGGCCGCCGCGACCGGGAGGGTCAGGGGCTGACGGTGGTCGCCAGGGTGGTGATCTGGTCTTCGGTCAGGCGGCCGTCGGCCACGACGGTGACGACCCGCCTGGTCAGTGCCGTCTCGACGACCAGCGGGGTGTCCCAGGCCAGTGCCTGCCCGACCCCCGGATAGCCCTCCACCCGCACGAACCACGGATCGCCGTCCGCCTGCACGAAGACGAGCGTCCAGTCCCGCCCCTCGGGCGTGGTGCCGGACATCGCCACCCACGGCCCATCACTCCCGTGCACGACCGGCTCGTCCCCGGGCAGCGTGACCCGGTCCGTCGAGGTGCCGGGCGCGCGCCAGAAGAAGCCGCCGTACCCGGCCCCAGGCCGGCCCTTGGTGGCCGAGCTCTGGATCGTCAGCGGCGCCCCGGTCAGGTTGGTGAGCGTGAACGCGAAGTCCAGCGCCCACGCGTCCCCGACCGGCCGCGCCGTGACCGTGCGCTCCTCGCGGGCCATCACGAGACCCCCGGGCCCGACCCACTCCAGCTCCTCGACGAACCCGTCGTCGTCCAGCCGGGTGAACGACACGTGCCGCTGCGTGCCGTGATCCTCCAGCCAGGTCGGCCCCTGGTCCTTGACGAAGGTCCGGCCGCCCCAGAAGTTCGCGCCGCCCAGGTCGGAGATCGCCACCCCGACCCCCAGGTGGTGCACGTGGTCCTCGGGGCGGACCTCGGTGACCGTGACACCGCCGAGGGTGCGTACCTCGTGCAGGTAGGGGCGGGGCGAGTCGGTGACGGGCAGGTCGGGGCTCAGCTCGTACGCCGCCACCTCCGTCCCGGACACCAGCAGCCCCACCCGCGCCCACGGGGCGCCGAGCTCGGAGTAGAGCGCCAGTTCCTCCGCGCTGCGGTCGGTCAGCTCGGCCACGCCGGGCAGCACCCTGCCGACGACCGCGCCCTCGCCGTCCCGCGTCACGACCTGGTGCCGCTCGGGGATCGGCACCGGCTCGGGAGCCAGCCGCACCGCGTCCAGCACCCGCGTGAACGCCTCGGTGCGGGCCAGCGGGACCAGCAGCTCCGCACCCGTGCGGATGTGGTCGATGAGATTCTCCAGCAGGCCGGTACGCGAGTGCACGGTCGTCGTGACCGAGCCGTCCGCGAGCTCGACCTTGAGCCGGTCCTGGGTGTACGTGAGCGTGGCCCGGCCCCGGTCACCGTGCACGACCAGGTACGGCTCGTGCCGCTCAGGCGCGCACAACGTCACCGCGATCGTGATCACCAGCCCGTCGGCCAGCCGCACGCGCACGCAGGACGTGTCGTCCGACTCGATCGGGAAGGCGTGGTACAGCTCGGTCTCGATCTCCGCGATCGGGCTGTCGGCCAGCGCGAGCGCGGTCGCGACGGCGTGCGCGAACGGGTTGGTCAGCGCCCCGTCCACCACGTCCACGCCGTTCAGCCGGCGCCGCCCCGACCAGGGGGAACGGGTGAAGTAGGACGTGGGCCGCTCCCAGGCGCCCGCGCCGCCGATGCCGCGCACCCGCCCGAGCGCCCCGCTCGCGATCAGCTCGCGCAGCGCGGGAACGGCCTCGGAGCCCAGCGACTGGAACCCGACCTGGCAGGCCAGCCCGGTCTCGGCCACCGCCGCGGCGATCTTGGCGTGCGCCTCGGGGTTGGCCGCGGGCGGCTTCTCCAGCAGCACGTGCGAGCCGGCGCGCAACGCGGTCACCGCGAGGTCGGCGTGCGTCTGGATCGGCGTGCAGATGATCGTGATCTCCGCGCCGGTCTTCTCGATCAGCTCGGCCAGGTCGGACGACTGCAGCGGTGTGCCGAAGTCCACCTCGACCGGCCGCAGGTCGCAGATCCCGGCCAGTTCGATCTCGCCGAGATCGCTCAGCATGCGCAAATGGGCCAGGTGATGCCGGCCGTGCCCCTGCGCCCCGGCCAGGACGACCTTCACCGGTGCCGCCATCACGACCACCTCAGCCCGAGCCCGGCGTGCCCGCCCGAGCGCAGCACGCCACCGGCGATCTCCACCGGGTACGGCTCCGCCAGCAGCCCCAGCCGCCCGAACGACGCGTCCTCCACGTCCTCCACCATGACCGGCAGCGGCAGGCTCAGCGCGAGCTGCCCGGACACCTCGCTCAGCAGGTGCGGATAGACCGGCACGTCAAAGGTCCTGGCCAGCTCCACGATCCGCAGGAACGGCGTGATCCCGCCGACCCGCACCACGTTCGGCTGCACCACGTCGCACGCGCCCGCCGTCAGCAGGTCGCGGAAGCCGTAGGTGGTGTAGACGTTCTCGCCGACCGCGATCGGCACGTCGATGGAGCGGCGCAGCTCCACGTGCGCGGCCACGTCGTCGGCCGGCAGCGGCTCCTCGATCCAGTGCAGCCCGAACTCCCGCAGCGCGGCCAGCGCCCGCCGGGCCCGGTGCAGGTCCCAGCGCTGGTTGGCGTCGATCATCAGCAGCCGGTCGGGCCCGATGACCTCGCGCACCGCGGCCACCCGCGCCACGTCCTCGGCCAGGTCGGGACGGCCGACCTTGATCTTGACGCCGCGGTGGCCCGCGGCCACCCAGCGCCTGGCCTGCTCGGTCAGCTCGTCCAGGGAGTAGTGCAGGTTGACGCCGCTGCCGTAGACCGGGACCTCGTCGCGCCGCCGCCCCAGCACGTCGGCCAGCCCTTCGCCGCCGCAGCGCAGGTCCCACAGCGCCAGGTCGATCCCGGCCAGCGCGATCGTGGTGATCCCGCCGGGGCCGGCCTCGCGCAGGTGCCGCCACAGCCGGTCCCACACCACCTCGGGGTGCGCGGGCAGCCCGATGAGGGCCTCGCGCAGGTCGTGGTCGAGCAGCGCCTTGACGGCGTGCGCGCCGATCTGCGGCGTCCACGAGAACCCGGTCCCCGTCCGCCCGTCCTTCAGCGTGACGTGGGTGACGATGACGTGGTTGGCGGGTACGTCCGCGCCCCAGGGGCGGGGTAGTGGTGCGGTGCGCAGCTCGGTACGCAGATCCGCGATCGTCATGACGCGGCCAGCTCCAGCCCGGTCTTGATCAGCGCCTCCAGCTCTTCCAGGTGCTCGTCGGACACCTCCACCAGCGGCGGGCGCACGGTGCCCACGTCGAGGCCGCGCAGCCGTACACCGGCCTTGACCAGGGCGACGGGGTAGCCGGGGACCTTGCCGCGGAGCCGTACGAGGGGGGCGTAGAACTCGGTGAGCAGCCGCTCGTCGCCACGCAGATAAGCCAGTGCGATCTCCGGCGCGAACGCGAACACCGCGCTCGAATACAGCTCGACGCCGATGCCCCGGTAGGCGGGCATGGTCAGCTCGGCCGTCGGCAGCCCGTTGAAGAACAGGAAGTCCGGGTACGCCTCCCGCACCTCCAGCACGGTGCGCTGCATACGGTCGATGTCGCCCAGGCCGTCCTTGAGCCCGATCACCCCGGGGATGCCCGCCAGCGCGACCACGGCCTCAGGCTCCAGCACCACCGAGCCACGCTGATAGACGATCACCGGCAGCACCTCGGCCACCGCCCGTACATAAGCCTCGAAACCCTGCCTTGGCCCCTGAGCCAGGTACGGCGGCATCAGCAACAGTCCGTCGGCGCCCGCGTCCCGCGCGGCCCGCGCCTGGTTGAGCGCCGCGCCGAGCGGCCCGCCCGCCCCCGCCAGCACCGGCACCCGGCCGGCCACGACCTCGGTCGTCACCCGCACGGCCCGCGCGTGCTCGGACTCGGAAAGGGCCGAGAACTCGCCGGTGCCGCAGGCCACGAACACCCCGCCGGGACCATGCTCCATGCCCTGCCCGACGTGCTCGGCCAGCACCTGCTCGGCGAGGGTGCCGTCGGCGTCGAAGGGGGTCACGGGGAAGAACAGCACACCGCTGAGATTCATCAGGATTCCTTGAGTTCGTTGCGCCAGGTGCGCTTGGGCTGCCAGCCGAGCAGGCGTTCTGCCTTGGCGGTCGAGAAGGCGGGGGTGGTGCCGGTGAGCCCGGACGCGAGCGCCTCGGTGCCGGGAACGACCTGGGGTAGCAGGTCGGCCAGCGGTTTTCTGGCCAGCGCGTCGGCCGCGCCGGCGAAGAAGACCTCACCGTTCGGCAGCTCGGGCAGCGCCTCGGAGAGCACGGCGATCATCTCGGCGGCGTCGCGGGAGTCGATGTAGTTGAACAGCGACACCCCGCCCAGCTCCGGCCGGTCCAGCCGCTCGCGCACCGTGTGCCCGGACTGCGTGGGCGCGCCCGCCCACTCCTCGGGTGGGATCACGAAACACGGCCGCACCGCGGCCAGCTTCGTGCCGCCCGCGACGGCGAACGCCTTCATGGTCTGTTCCGCCACCACCTTGGACAGGTTGTAGGCGTTCCAGGGGCGGACCGGGTGCTCTTCGTCGATCGGCAGGTACGCCGGCGCCCAGCCGCCGGGCGCGCCGTACCCCATGACCGTGGGGCTGCTCGCCACCACCACACCCGCCACGCCCAGGGCCACCGACGCCTCGCACACGTTGAACGCGAGCTGCGTGTTGACCTTGTAGATCACCGATTCCGGGAAGCTGAACGGCGTCGCGATCGCGGCGAGGTGGATCACCGATTCCGGGCGGAATCTGGCGATCACCTCGAACGCCTCTCCCGTGTCGGTGAGGTCGGCGGGTAAGGTGACCGCTGCCTCTTCCGGGGTTCCGGGGGCGCGATCGACGCCTATGACCTCGTGCCCGGCCGCCGCGAGCGTGCTGACCACGCTGCGGCCGAGGCGTCCTGCGCTTCCGGTGACGAGGACTCTGCTCACCGTGAGGGGCTCCTTCAAGACTGCAAACAGTTGCACTAAACCTTCTTGTCCGGAAGGGTGAGGCGTCAAGAGGCGATTTGGTTACCGCCTCTCTAGCTGCGGGTTCCCGAAGCCTTCCGGGGCCGGGGCGTGCGGCAAGCGCTTTCATCGTACTCATGGGTTCTGCAAGCGGTTGCGTTAGGGTGGGCGGCTGTGACAGTGACGATTCGTGATGTGGCCCGGGCCTCCGGAGTGCATGTATCGACCGTTTCGCGGACGTTCTCCGCGCCGCACATGGTGAACGCGGCCACGCGCACCAGGGTCATGGCGGTGGCCGAGGAGCTCGGATACCGGCCCAACCGCGCGGCCAGGGCGCTCACGACCGGGCGTACCCACAACCTCGGCCTGATCGTGGCCGACATCGCCAATCCGTTCTTCCCGCCACTGATCAAGGCCGCGCACGCGGCCGCCCGGCAGCGCGACTACCACCTGTTCGTGGCCGACACCGACGAGGAGCCGGCCGCCGAGGAGGAGTTGGTGCAGGCGTTCTCCAAGCAGGTGGACGGCGTGGTGCTGTGCAGCCCGCGCTCGTCCAACAAGGCGCTGGAGCGGCTGGCCGAGCGGGTGCCGTTCGTGGTGATCAACCGGCGGCTGCGCGGCGCGGCGACCGTGCTGATGGACGTCGGGCACGGCGCCAAGCTGGCGGTCCAGCACCTCGCGGGGCTGGGGCATCGGCGCGTCGCGCTGGTGTCGGGACCCGCCGGTTCGTGGACGAGCGCGGAGATCCGTACGGCCGCCGAACAGGTGCCGGGCGTCGACCTCGTCGTCGTCGGGCCGAACGCGCCCACCGAACGCGGTGGCTACGCCGCGGCCGGCCGGGTGCGGGACGCCAAGGTGACCGGCGTGCTGGCCTACAACGACCTGGTGGCCATCGGGCTCATCGAAGGGCTCGGCGACCTGGGGCTGAGCGTGCCCGCGGACGTCAGCGTGGTCGGGATCGACGATATCGTTCCCGGGCGGCTGAGCCGTCCCAAACTCACCACGGTGGCCATGCCGACGGCGGCCGCCGGGCGGCTGGCGGTCGATCTGCTCATCCAGGAGGTGACCGCCACCACCTCGCTGGAGACCAGGCTCGTGATCAGGGACTCCACCGCTGCTCCACGATAGGGCGGGTTCTGCAAACGGTTGTAACAAATGCAGCCGAAAATCATCTGACTTCTTCGGAAGTCGAGGCTCTAACCTGCGGAAACATCGTTGCGATATATCGGTAACGGCTATGTAACGCCTGCAAAGGGTTGACGGAACTTTCCTGACAGCTATAGGAAAGCGCTATCCATTCACGTTTCGCCGGAAGGTCCGTGTGATGACAGACGTTTCGGTGGCGGTGACGCCCCGGGCAACGGCGACCAGGCCCGAAGGCGGCGGTCACCGCTCCACCAAGCGCTCCCGCCGTGAGGCGCGGGCCGCCTATCTCTTCCTGGCGCCCTGGTTCGTCGGCCTGCTCGTCATCACGATCGGCCCGATCTTCGCTTCGCTCTACCTGTCCTTCACCGACTACAGCCTCCTGGAGGAGGCCAAGTGGGTCGGGTTCGACAACTACATCAAGATGTTCACCGAAGACCAGCGGTTCATGAACTCGCTGAAGGTCACCACCATCTACGTGGTGGTGTCGGTCCCGCTGCAGCTCGCCTTCGCCCTCGCGCTGGCGCTGGTGCTCGACCGGGGCCTGCGCGGCCTGCCGATCTACCGCTCGATCTTCTACCTGCCCTCGCTGCTGGGCGGCAGCGTCGCCATCGCGATCCTCTGGCGCAAGGTCTTCGGCGCCGACGGCCTGGTCAACGCGATGCTCGCGTTGATCGGGATCGAGGGGCCCGGCTGGGTCGGCGACCCGGACACCGCGCTCGGCACGCTGATCATCCTGCACGTGTGGACCTTCGGCGCGCCGATGATCATCTTCCTGGCGGGCCTGCGGCAGATCCCCGGCAGCTACTACGAGGCGGCCTCGGTGGACGGCGCCGGCCCCATCCGCCAGTTCCGCTCGATCACGCTGCCGCTGCTGACGCCGATCATCTTCTTCAACCTGGTGCTGGAGCTCATCAAGTCGTTCCAGTCGTTCACGCAGGCGTTCATCGTCAGCAACGGCAAGGGCGGCCCGGCCGACTCCACCCTCTTCTACACGCTCTACCTCTATTTGCAGGGTTTCAAGAACTTCGACATGGGCTACGCTGCGGCGATGGCGTGGGTCCTGCTGGTCATCATCGCCGCTCTGACCGGAGTGAACTTCCTCGCGTCTAAGTATTGGGTCTTCTATGGCGACACCAAGTAGGCCGGTCCCGGCGTTGTTCCGTCCCCTCAGGGGCGGGCCGGTGGTCAAGCACATCCTGCTGATCGGCTTCGGCCTGGTCATGCTCTATCCACTCCTGTGGATGATCTCCAGTTCGCTCAAGCCGGAAGAGCTGATCTTCCGGCAGCCGGGACTGTGGCCCAGTGAGGTCACCCTGGAGAACTACACCGAGGGCTGGACGGCGCTGAAGCATCCGTTCGGCTACTACCTGTGGAACTCGGCGGTCGTCACGGCCCTGTCGGTGGTGGCGAACCTGGTGGCCTGCTCGCTGGCCGCGTACGCGTTCGCCCGGCTGAACTTCCCGTTGAAGAAGCTGTGGTTCGCGATCATGCTCGGCACGATCATGCTGCCGCACCACGTGGTGATCGTGCCGCAGTACATCATGTTCTCCCAGCTCGACCTGATCAACACGATCTGGCCGCTGGTCATGCCGAAGGTTCTGGCGACGGACGCGTTCTTCATCTTCCTCATGGTCCAGTTCATCCGTACTCTGCCGAGAGAACTGGACGAGGCGGCGGAGATCGACGGAGCGGGCTATTGGCGCATCTTCATCAGGGTGGTCATGCCGCTCTGTGTGCCCGCGCTGGCCACCACCGCGATTTTCACGTTCATCTGGACGTGGAACGACTTCCTCAGCCAGTTGCTGTACCTCAACAACCCGGACAACTTCACCGTCCCGGTGGCGCTGCGCACGTTCCTGGACTCCAGCGGAGAGTCGTCGTGGGGCCCGATGTTCGCCATGTCGATCATCGCGCTCGGCCCGATCTTCGGCTTCTTCCTGGCCGGCCAGAAATATCTGATCCGTGGCGTCGCGACCACGGGACTGAAGTAGCCCGTTCCACCCCCCAAGAAGAACACCCCTCTAGGAGGTAGAGCCGTGAGCTCTGGCAAGAAGATGTGGTCGGCGGCCCTGCTGGCCACGGCTGTGCTGGCGGTCACCGCGGCCTGCGGCAGCGGCAGCGGCGGCGAGAGCGCCGACGGCAAGGTCAAGCTGCGCTTCTCCTATTGGGGTAGCGACGCGCGGCAGAAGATGACCGAAGAGGCGATCAAGAAGTTCGAGGCGAAGAACCCGACGATCGACGTCGAGGGTGAGTTCTCCGACTTCGGCAGCTACTACGAGTCGCTGTCCACGAAGGTCGCGGCCAGCGACTCGCCCGACGTCATCACCATCGAGATCCGCGGCCTGCGCGAATACGCCGACCGCGGCACCCTGGCCGACCTGTCCGGCAAGGTCAACACCGCCGACATCGATGCCAAGGTGCTGGCCACCGGCGCCATCGACGGCAAGCAGTACGCCATCCCCTCGGGTGTCAACGCCTGGTCCCTGGTCGTGGACCCCCAGGCGATCGAGGCCGCCAAGCAGAAGATGCCCGACGACACCAAGTGGACCTGGGAAGAGTGGGCCGCGCTGGCCGCCAAGGTCACCGCCGAGAGCGGCGGCAAGGTCTACGGTACGCAGCAGGCGTTCAACCCGGCCTTCCTGCAGATCTTCGCCGCGCAGCGGGGCGAGGTCTTCTACAACGGCAACAAGCTCGGCGTCTCGCCCGACACCCTCAAGGCGTGGTGGGCGATCATGCAGGAGCTGATCAAGAGCAAGGGCTCGCCCGACGCCGCCAAGAGCGCCGAGGTCGGCGCCCAGAGCGTGGACCAGTCGCTGTTCGCCACCGGCAACGGCGCGATGGGCATGTGGTGGAGCAACCAGCTCGGCGCGATCAACAAGGCGTCGGGCAAGGAGGTCGACCTGCTGCGGATGCCCAAGATCGAGGGCGCCACCACCGGCGGCATGTTCCTGCAGCCCGCGATGTTCTACACCGCCTCGGCGAAGTCCGAGCGCTCGGCCGAGGCCGCCAAGTTCATCGACTTCATGATCAACGACCCCGAGGCGGGCCAGATCATCCTCAGCGACCGCGGCCTGCCCGCCAGCTCCAAGGTGCTGGCGGCGGTCAAGGACAAGCTGCCGCCCAGTGACCAGAAGACCCTGGCCTTCCTCGACAAGGTCAAGGGCGAGCTGGCCGACCCGCCGGCCGCGCCGCCGAAGGGCGCCAGCGCCATGGAGGACATCCTCACGCGGTACTCGGAGGAGGTCCTGTTCGGCAGGATGACCCCCGACGACGCCGCCCAGAAGTTCATCACCGAGGCGAACGCCTCGATCGCCGGCTAAGGAGACACATGAGGTACGCGTTCGTCGGGCTCGGGCACCGCGCGCAAATGTACGTCGACGCGCTGCTCGGGGAGTGGCGCGACGCAGGCACCATCGTCGCCCTGTGCGACACCAACCGGACCCGCATGGACTACTACGTCGAGCGGATCGGTCACGAGGTGCCGTGCTTCGCCCCAACGGAGTTCGACAAGGTGCTCGAGCTCGCCGACGCGCTCATCGTCACCACCGTCGACGCCACGCACGCGAAATACGTGTGCGCGGCGCTCGACGCCGGCCGTGACGTCATCGTGGAGAAGCCTCTCACGATCGACGCCGACGGCTGCGCGGCCATCGCCGAGGCCGCGGAGCGCAGCACCGGCAAGCTGATCGTGACCTTCAACTACCGCTATTCGCCGCGCAACTCGGCCGTCCGCCGCGTGTTGCAGGAGGGCTCCATCGGCGAGGTGACGTCCGTGCACTTCGAGTGGACGCTCGACACCATCCACGGCGCCGACTACTTCCGCCGCTGGCACCGCGACCGGGCCAAGTCCGGCGGGCTGCTGGTGCACAAGTCGACCCACCACTTCGACCTGGTCAACTGGTGGCTCGCGGCCGCTCCCGTGAGCGTCTACGCCCAGACCGACCTGCGCTTCTACGGCGCCGAGAACGCCAGGAAGCGCGGACTCGGCGAGCGTCCCGAGCGCGGGCAGGGCGCCCCCGGGCTGGGCACCGACCCGTTCATCCTCGACATCTCCACCGACCCCCGGCTCAAGCGGCTCTACCTGGACGCCGAGCACGAGGACGGCTACATCCGCGACCAGGACGTCTTCGGCGAGGGCGTCAACATCGACGACAACATGTCCGTCCTGGTGCGCTATGACAACCGGAGCATCCTGACGTACTCGCTGCACGCCCACTCCCCGTGGGAGGGCTACCGGGTGGCCTTCAACGGCACCGAGGGCCGGCTCGAACTGGCCGTCGTCGAGCGGGAGTGGACGCCCCCGCACGCCGCCATCGACCCCAGCGCGGCCTCCAAGCAGCACGCGACCGGCGCCTGGGAGCGGCTCACGCTGCAGCGGCACTGGAACGAGGCGGAGGAGGTGCCCATCGAGTCGGGCGCCGGCGGGCACGGCGGCGGCGACCGGCTGCTGCTCAACGACGTCTTCCGCGGCCCCGGCGACGACCCGCTGGCCCGGCAGGCCGGCTACCGCGACGGCATCCGCAGCGTGCTGACCGGCCACGCGGCCAACGTCTCGGCCAGGACCGGCGCTCCGGTGTTCCTTGAGGACGACGGCACGCGTGTTCGCTGAGCTGGCGCGAGTCGCCGCCGCGCAGCGCGGGCTCTACCCCGTTCTCGGGGGCCCCGAGCTGCGCGCGGCGGCGCGCGACGCCATCGGCGTGCTCGACCTGACCGCCGATGACGTGCGGGTCGAGCGGACCTGGACGCACGACGGCCTCCACGGTGAGGAGCTGTCCTGGTCGGTCGGGTTCGGGCCGCGCACGCGGGCCTACCTGCTGCGGCCCGCGGACGCCGACGGGCCGCTGCCCGGGGTCGTGGCGCTGCACTGCCACGCCGGGATGAAGTGGGCCGGCAAGGAGAAGATCGCCGACGCGCCCGAAGGGCCGACGCCCGAGGTGCGGCGGCTGCGGGACGACATCTACGGCGGCCGGGCCTTCGCCAACGCGCTGGCCAGGCGCGGCTTCGCGGTGCTGGCGCACGACGCGTTCGTGTGGGGCAGCCGCCGCTTCCCGCTGGAGCTCCCCGACGACCCGGCGCTGAGCGAGGCCGACCGCTACGACCGGGCCGCCCGCGACCACGAGCACATCGTGGCCAAGCACTGCCAGGTGCTCGGCATCTCGTTCGCCGGCGTGGTGGCGGGTGAGGACCTGGCGGCGGCGGCCTACCTGCGCTCACGCCCGGACGTCGGCGCGGTCGGCTGCGCCGGGCTGTCGGGCGGCGGCCTGCGGGCCGCGCTGCTCGGCGCGTTCGACCCGGCCATGCGGGCGGTGGTCGTCGCCGCGATGGTCTCCTCCTATCGGGACATGATCGCCGAGCATGTCCCCGGCCACACCTGGATGTTGTGGCCGCCGGGCCTGCCGCGGCTGGGCGACTGGCCCGACCTGGTCGCCGCCCGCGCTCCCGGGCCGCTCATGGTCCAGTACGCCCTGCGCGACCGGCTGTTCCCCGCGACCGGCATGCGGCGCGCGCACACGATGATCACCGAGCGGTACGCCGCCGCGCCCGACGCCTACGAGGCCGTCTTCGCCGACGTACCGCACAGCTTCGACGTGCCCATGCAGGAGCGCGCCTTCGACTGGCTCGGGGAACGCCTGCGTTAGTTCCCTTGCTTCCAGGTGGCGATCAGCTTGTCGTAGTCGAGGGTCTGCGGCTTGCCGCGTTCGTCGGCCAGCTTCGGTGCCGGGGCGCCGGGCTGGTCGTACCAGTACTGGGCGTCACGCTCCTGGTTCAGCTTGGGCGCGCACTGCCCGGCGAAGCCCTGGCGCTCACGCGAGAGCCGCTCCAGCCGGGACAGGATGTCGTCCTGCTGCTTGGCCAGGTTGTCCATCGACTGCTGCGGCGTGGTCTCGCCGGTCACGGCCGTGGCCACGTTCTGCCACCAGAGCTGGGCCAGCTTCGGGTAGTCGGGCACGTTCGTGCCGGTCGGCGTCCACTGCACGCGGGCCGGTGAGCCGTAGAACTCGATCAGGCCGCCGTACTTCTTGGCGTTGTCGGCGAAGTACTGGCTCTTGATGTCGGATTCGCGGATGAACGTCAGCCCGACGATCGACTTCTTCAGCGACACCGTCTTCGACGTCACGAACTGCGCGTACAGCCAGGCGGCCGCCCTGCGGTCCTGCGGGGTGCTCTTCAGCAGCGTCCACGAACCGGCGTCCTGGTAGCCCAGCTTGTTGCCGTCCTTCCAGTACGCGCCGTGCGGGCTCGGCGCGATGCGCCACTTCGGCGTGCCGTCGCTGTTGACGACCGGCAGGCCCTCCTTGGTCATGTCGGCCGTGAACGAGGTGTACCAGAAGATCTGCTGGGCGATGTTGCCCTGCGCAGGGACCGGGCCGGCCTCGCTGAAGTTCATGCCCGCCGCCTCCCTGGGGGCATATTTCTTCAGCCAGTCCACGTACTTGGTCAGGGCGTAGACCGCGGCCGGGCCGTTGGTGTCGCCGCCGCGGGTGACCGACGAGCCGACCGGGCGGCAGTTCTCCACCCGGATGCCCCAGTCGTCCACCGGCAGGCCGTTGGGGATGCCGGGGTCGCCGTTGCCGGCCATGGACAGCCAGGCGTCGGTGAAGCGCCAGCCGAGCGACGGGTCCTTGCGGCCGTAGTCCATGTGGCCGTAGACCTTCTTGCCGTCGATGGTGCCGTTGCCGTTGACCTTGTTGGTGAAGAAGTCGGCGATGTCCTCGTAGGCGGCCCAGTTGACCGGGACGCCGAGGTCGTAACCGTAGGCGTCCTTGAACTCCTTCTTGATCTTCGGGTCGGTGAACCAGTCGTAGCGGAACCAGTAGAGGTTCGCGAACTGCTGGTCGGGGAGCTGGTAGATCTTCTTGTCGGGCCCGGTCGTGAAGCTGATGCCGATGAAGTCGTTCAGGTCGAGGGTGGGCGAGGTGACGTTCTTGCCCTCACCCGCCATGTAGTCCGACAGCGGGACCACGTAGTCGCCGCGCGAGTGGGTCCCGATCAGGTCGGAGTCGTTGACGTAGGCGTCGTAGATGTTCTGGTTGCCCTGGATCTGGGTCTGGAGCTTCTCGACGACGTCACCCTCCTGGATCAGGTCGTGCTTGATCCTGATCCCGGTGATCTCGGTGAACGCCTTCGCGAGCTGCTGGGACTCGTACTCGTGCGTGGTGATCGTCTCGGAGACCACGTTGATCTGCATGCCCCGGTACGGCGCCGCGGCCTTGATGAACCAGTCCATCTCCGCGATCTGCTGGTCCTTGGACAGGGTGCTCGGCGTGAACTGCTCCGACACCCATTTCTGGGCCGCGGCCTTGCCATCGGCCTCCTTGAAGTCACTCGCGGGCTTCTCCGCGCTCTGCGTGCAGCCGGCTGCTATCAGGACGACCGCGAACAGACCCACGGCCGCGGACCTGCCTGCCCGATGCCTCATCGCTTCGCTCCTTATCTGTTAGCCCCATATCCCGATCACGACCGTCACCAGCAGCGCGCACCCGAGCGCGAGCCACATGGACAGGTCGGTGATGGCGATCCAGCCGGCCAGCACGACGGCGGCGCTGATCAGGCCGATGTAGAGCCGGTCCCCCCGGTCGGTCTCGATGCGCAGGAAGCCTCGCCTGGCCACGGGAGGGGAGATGCGAGCCCAGACCGTCATGACGACCAGCAGCAGGGCGA
Source organism: Nonomuraea solani (assembly GCF_900108335.1). Taxonomy (GTDB): domain Bacteria; phylum Actinomycetota; class Actinomycetes; order Streptosporangiales; family Streptosporangiaceae; genus Nonomuraea; species Nonomuraea solani. Next base: position 486,760 of record NZ_FNVT01000003.1, on the reverse strand, counting down.
GCCCGGCGAAGACCAGGGCCGTGGGGGTGGTCCACACCATCCACTCGAGCATGGTCAGACCCTTCCCATCGTGAAGCCCTTAGCAATGTAATTCCGGACGAACCAGATGACGATGGCGCCGGGGACAATGGTGAGAACCCCCGCCGCCGCCAGCAATCCCCAATCGACGCCCGCCGCGCTCACCGTTCTCGTCATTGTCGCGGCAATGGGTTTCGCGTCCACCGAGGTGATACTTCTGGCGATTAGCAGTTCGACCCAGCTGAACATGAAACAGAAGAACAGGGTCACGCCGATCGCGGAGCGAATCATCGGCAGGAAGATCTTGACGAAGAAACGCGGCAGAGAATAACCGTCGATCGCCGCGGTCTCGTCTATTTCCCGGGGAATTCCGGACATGAATCCTTCGAGGATCCAGACGGCCAGCGGCACGTTGAAGAGCATGTGCGCGATGGCCACGCCGAGATGCGTGTCGAAGAGGCCGACGCTCTGGTAAATCTGGAAGAACGGCAGCAGGAACACCGCGGGCGGCGCCATGCGATTGGTCAGCAGCCAGAAGAACAGGTGCTTGTCCCCGGCGAACCGGAAGCGCGAGAACGCGTACGCGGCCGGCAGCGCCACGATGAGCGACATCACGGCGTTCATCGAGGTGTAGATGATGGAGTTGAGGTAGCTCGAATACCAGGACGAGTCGGTGAAGAAGGTGGCGTAGTTGTCGAACGTCACGCGCTGCGGGAACAGCGAGAAGCTGCCCAGGATGTCCTCGTTCGGACGGATCGACATGCCGAACATCCACAGCAGCGGCAGCATCAGCGTGACCACGTAGAGCCAGAAGACCGTACGCGCCCACGGCAGCCGCCGCCCGGTCACCCGCGCCATCGGATCACCTCCCCGACCTGGTCAGCACGGTGAAGAAGACGTAACAGAGGATCTGCACGATCAGGAAGTAGAGCAGCGAGAACGCCCCCGCGGGCCCCAGGTCGAACTGGCCGACCGCGATCTTCGACAGCAGGATGCTGAGGAACGAGGTGGCGTTGCCCGGCCCGCCGCCGGTGACCACGAACGGCTCGGTGTAGATCATGAAGCTGTCCATGAACCGGAGCAGGATCGCGATCGTCAGCACCCCGCGCAATCGTGGCAACTGGATGTGCCGGAACGTGGCCCACCCCGAGGCGCCGTCGATCTGCGCCGCCTGGAAGTACGGCTCGGGGATCGAGCGCAGCCCCGCGTACGCCAGCAGCGCCACCAGCGGCGTCCAGTGCCACACGTCCATGGCCAGCACCGTCAGCCAGGCGTCGGTAGAGTCCAGCGTGTAGTTGAAGTTGACGCCCAGCACGTTGTTGATCGTCCAGCCGCCCAGCCCGATGTCGCCGCGGGCGAAGATCTGCCAGATCGTGCCCACCACGTTCCAGGGAATGAGCAGCGGCAGCGCGACCAGCACGAGCGACACCGACACCCACAGGCCCCTGCGCGGCATCGACACCGCCAGCAGCACGCCCAGCGGGATCTCCAGCAGCAGCACCTGCGCCGAGAACAGCAGCGTGCGCAGCAGCGCCGAGCGCACCTCCGGGTCGCGGGTGATCGACTGGAACCACTCCAGGCCGACGAAGACGCGGTCCGTCGGGCTGAAGACGTCCTGGACGGAGTAGTTGACGACGGTCATGAGCGGGATCACGGCGGTGAAGGCCACCGACACGACCACCGGCAGCACCAGCCACCAGGCCCGGTTGTTCTTCCGCTTCGGCTCGGCCCGCGTCTCCTCGGGCGCCTCGGCCGGCGGGGGAGTGACGACCTCGCCGCTCACCTGGCTGCCCGCCACGGTGGTCTGGTCGGTCACGCCTGGCCCCTTCCGTTCAGGGGTGCGAGGGAGCCGCACCTGACCTCGTCCCTGAACAGGAACGTGCGGTCGGCCGGGAAGTGCAGGAACTCGACCGCGTCCGGCTCGTAGGCCGAGCCGGCGTCGGTCTTGACGATCACCGGATGCTCGCCGACCAGGGTGTGGACCAGGTCGTACGCGCCCATCCGGTCGATCCCGGTCACCTGGGCGGCCAGCCCGGGCGAATTTCCGGGGGCGGTGATCCGCACGAACTCGGGCCGGACCCCGATCCGGACCGGTCCCGGCGGCAGCACCTCCCCTGCCGTGCGGCCCACGTCGGCCTGGCCGACCCGGACGACGTCGCCGGCGATCTCGGCGGGCAGCATGTTCATGCCGGGCGAGCCGATGAAGTGCCCGACGAACTCGTGCGCAGGCGACAGGAACAGCTCCGCCGGCTCGCCGGCCTGCACGATCGCCCCGTCCTTGAGCACCACCACCTCGTCGGCGAACGTCAGCGCCTCCGTCTGGTCGTGGGTGACGTAGACCAGCGTGTGGCCGGTGTCGCGGTGGATCTCCTTGAGCTTGCTGCGCAGCGTCCACTTCATCGCCGGGTCCACCACGGTGAGCGGCTCGTCCAGCAGGACGGCGGCCACCTGGGAGCGTACGAGGCCGCGGCCCAGGCTGACGATCTGCTGCCGGCCCGCGTCCAGGCGGCGTGACCTGCGGCGCAGCACGTGGTCGAGACCGAGCAGCCGCGACACCTGGCGGACCCGCTGGTCGATCTCCTGCTTCGGGACCTTTCTGTTGCGGAGCGGGAAGGCCAGGTTGTCGTAGACCGACATCTCCTCGTACAGGACCGGGAACTGGAAGACCTGCGCGATGTTGCGGCCCGCCGTGGGCACGCCGGTGACCTCGCGGTCGTCGAAGAAGATCCGGCCGACGGTCGGGGTGATCAGGCCGGAGATGATGTTCAGCAGGGTCGTCTTGCCGCAGCCGCTCGGGCCCAGCAGCGCGTACGCCCTGGAGCCGCGCCACGTCCACGTCGTCGGCTTGAGCGCCCATGTCTTGCCGCCGTCGTAGCTGTGGCCCACGCCCTCCAGCCGGATGTCAGCCATGCAGATCCACCTCCGCCGCGCTGGTGCCGAGCAGCCGGCCCCCGTCGTCGTCGAAGACGAACAGATGGGCCGGGTCCACGTACGCGACCGTGGACTCGCCCGGCGTGAAGAGCTGGGTGCCCGGCAGGTGGGCGACCAGGTGGCGGTTGCCCTGGAGGAGGAGGTGCAGGAAGGTCGCGCTGCCCGTCACCTCCGCGAGCCTGATCTCGGCGGGTAGCTCCAGCGCGCCCGCCCCGTTCCGGCCGATCGTCACCTGGTGAGGGCGGACGCCGAGCACGACGTTGCGGCCCTCGGCGTGCGCGCGGGGCGCGGGGAACGAGGTGCCGAGGCACTCGATCCGGCCCTCGCGCACCACGCCGGGCAGCAGGTTGAGCGGGGGGTCGCTGAGCGTGGCCGCCACCGCCAGCGTGGGCGGATGGGCGTACATCTCCGCGACGTCCCCGGTGTGCTGCACCCTGCCCTCGCCCAGGATCACCGCCGGCGCGGCGAAGGTCAGGGCCTCGTTCGGGTCGGCGGTGGAGTAGAGGACCACGCCCTCCGAGCCGGTGAACATGGTCTTCAGGTCGGCGCGCAACTGCTCGCGCAGCTTGAAGTCCAGGTTCGCCAGCGGCTCGTCGAGCAGCAGCACGTCCACCGGGCGGGCCAGGGCGCGGGCGATGGCCGTACGCTGCTGCTGGCCGCCCGACAGCTCGGCGGGCCTGCGGGGCAGCAGCTCGGCGATGCCCATGAGCTCGGCCACCTCGCGTACCCGCCGGTCGATGGCCCCGCCCCGGAACCTCGGGTCGAGCCTGAGCGGGGAGGCGATGTTCTCGTAGATGGTGAGCGACGGATAATTGATGAATTGCTGGTAGACGAAGGCGACAGATCGTTTACGCACCGAAATTCCGGTGACGTCTTTTCCGTCGATCACCACGCGGCCCGAATCGGGCGTCAGTAAACCGGCGGCCACGCGCATCAATGTCGTCTTCCCCGCCATCAGGGGGCCGACGAGCGTGGTCATTCCATTAGATAATTCCAGGCGAATGTCGTCGAGCCAGGTCTCCCCGCGCTGCCGTACGGAGACGCCATCGAATTTCAGCGTCACTGTGCCCGGTCCTCTCTGCTTCCCTCTCTTCTAACATGATCTGCAAGGGTCTGCAAAGATCGCTTGTTGCGGATGTGACGGATGTGACGCGTGATTCCATCACATTTCGAGACCGGGAATGTGGCGAACGGTTATCCCTATCGCCTCGTTTGTTCATTCGCAGGTGCCGGCGCCGCCGGGCACGTTTCCGGGAGGCGGCCCGATTCGAAGTAGGTGACGATCTTGGCCTGGCAGCCCGGGGTCCTGGGCGCGGAGCCGTGGACGTCGTCGTCGATCGTGACCACGTGGCCGCCGGTCGCCTCGCGGGTTTCCAGGGTCCATTCGTACGGGGACAGGTTCTCGCGCAGGTGCCCCGACAGCACCAGCGAGCCGCCGCCGTGCCGCAGCCGGGGAGCCTGTACGGGGTGCGGCCAGCCGGCGCACGGCGGGAAGAACTGGCTGGCGCGGCCGGTCACCGGGTAGCTCTTGAGACGCCTGGTGTAGGCGTTCCAGGCCGACTCGAACGTGCGCGGCCCGAGGTCCTCGTTGCAGAACAGCGCGACGTGCGCCGTGATGTTCTGGCGCTCCGGGGCGTCCGGCGGGATCGGCGGGCGCTCGCCGCCCATGACGCGCTTGAGCGCGGGCGGCGCCTCCGGGCCCGTGGCGTCCACCAGCTCCTTCAGGACCTGGGCCACGTCCGGCCAGGCCATGCTCGGCTGGGCCGCGGCCTCGGCGATCATCCGGCCGTCGATGGTGACGTCGACGTCGGTGAAGGTGATGGGGTGGGCGTCGTACTTCTCGCGCAGCCGGGTCAGCGCCGACACCACGCCGGCCTTCGATGTGCCGAACCCGTACGTGCCGTGCCGTTCGGCGATCCAGGCGGCCATCCGCTGGAAGCCGCGGTCGGTGGCCTTCGCGCGTACGCCGGCGAAGACGTCCATCCTGGGCACCGGCAGGGCCACGCTGTCCAGCCACATGCGGTGCACACTGCCGGGGAACATGCTGCGGTAGACCGCGCCCAGCCAGGTGCCCCACGAAACGCCGAGGAAGCCGATCTTGCGCTCGCCCAGTGCGGCGCGGACGCGGTCGAGGTCGCGGGCGACGTTCGCGGTGGTGAGCCGGCCGATGAAGGCCGAGTCGCACGTCCGGTTGTTCTTGACGGTCTGGTCGTAGATCTTCCTGGCCCGCGCCCTGGTGATCGGGCCGGGCGGCGGCGACTCTTGCCGGTCCACCTGGCAGGCGGCCTTCGTGCTGGCGCCGACTCCGCGCGGGTCGAAGCCGATGAGGTCGTAGTGGTCGTTCAGGTCGAGGCCGCTCATGGCCAGCTCGACCGGCATCAGCCGGCCGCTGCCGCCCGGGCCGCCCGGGTTGACGGCCACGCTGCCCAGACGGCGTCCCTTGGCCTTCAGCCTGGTCAGGGCCACGGTGATCTGCTTGCCGTCCGGGTCGGCGTAGTCCTGGGGGACGGCGACGGTGCCGCACTCCAGGCGGTCGAACAGGCGTCTGGCCTGGGGCAGGTCCTGGTCGTCGACGCCGAGCGAGCGCAGGACGGCGTCGGAGTAGACCGGGCACTCGCTCCAGGTGATGGCGGGCGGCTCGGGGGCGGCCAGGGTGCCGAAGGTGAGGGCGCTCATGAGCGCTGTCCTTAAGATCATGCCCTCAAGGCTGTCGGCGGGCGCCCTTCGTGAGATCCCCCATTGGTGGGAGGGGGTGAGTCTCTTTTAGGGGAGGATCGAGTCCACGTAGCCGCCGTCCACCCGTACCGCGCCGCCCGTCGTGGCCGAGGCGAGGGGTGAGCTGAGGTAGACCACCATGTTCGCGATCTCCTCAGGCTCGATCAGGCGCTGGAGCAGCGACTGCGGGCGGTGCAGCCGCATGAACGCGCGCTGCGCCTCCTCCCACGGCAGGTCCTTGTCCACGAGCTGGTAGACGAACTCCTCCACGCCGCCGGTGTGCGTCGGCCCCGCGATCACCGAGTTGACCGTGACGCCGCTGCCCGCGGCCTCCTTGGCGAAGCCCCTGGAGACGGCCAGCAGCGCGGTCTTCGTCATGCCGTAGTGGATCATCTCGGCGGGGACGACGATGGCGGAGTCGCTGGCGATGTACTGGATCCGGCCCCAGCCGCGCTCCCTCATGGCGGGCAGGTAGGCGCGGGTCAGCCGGACCGCGGCCAGCACGTTGACCTCGAAGTAGCGCCGCCACTCGGCGTCGGTGATCTCCAGTGCCGGGGTCGCTCCGAAGATCCCCAGGTTGTTGACGAGGATGTCGACGTGCGGGAGCTCGCGTCTCACCTGGTCGCAGCCGTCCTCGGTCGAGACGTCGCCGGGGGCCGCGACCAGGTCGAGGTCTCCGCCCATCTGCTCGATGGCCGCCGCGACCTTGTCCTCGGATCGGCCGTTGACGCCCACCCGGGCGCCGGCCCGCGCGAGCCCGGTGGCGATGGCCGCCCCGATGCCCTGGGTCGAGCCCGTCACCAGCGCCGTCTTGCCGATGAGGTCGATACGCACGATCTCCCACCCCCTGCCGCCATTCTGCGTGACCTCATCACGGCCGCTCACACCGGGGTCGCGGCCCGTGTTCGGTGCGTAGGGTGGGGATCGGCGTGGAAGGGGAGTGAGTGCACCGGATCCTGTGGCTGGTCGTGGCGGTCGCCTTCGTGGTGGGCATGGTCATTCCGGACGGCGCCGAGGTGGAGGAATGCTCCGCACGGGACACCCGGGTCGTGGCGCCCTACGCGGTGACCGGCTACTGGGTCATCCCGCGCGCCGACCGGTGCGTCACGCGGCGCATGGCCGAGGCGGTGCACGCCATCGGCGGCGACACGCTGATCACCTTCGGGCCGCGGTTCGCCGCCGGGCTGGATCCCGGCTTCGACGCCTGCCTCGTCGACGGGCGGAACTGCGCCGAGGTGCCTCGTACGGAGATCCGGCAGGTCTACACATACGTGAGCAGTGAGGAGTTCGGGCCGTCCATGCTGCGCTGCCCCGGGCTCGACCGGCGGATCGTCGGCGAGGGGCGGATCTTCTACCGGGTGTCGCTGGCCGAGACCTGCGACGCTCCCGTGCACGACCTCGTGATCGTCGCCACCGACGGCGACGGACTGGGCAACCTGATGACCGAGGCGGCGGCGTACGGGATGACGGTCTTTCCCGGGCTGCCCGCGGCGCCGCAGCTCGCGGGCAAGCCGTGGGAGCCCGACCACGCGCACACCGCCGCGCTGAACGCCTTCACGGCGCGGGTGCTGGCCGACTATCGGGAGCGGTTCAAGGGGCTGGCCTCGTTCGGCGGGGTCTACCAGTCGTTCGAGCTGGCCGTGCGGGCGCGGTCCGAGCAGGATCCGATCGTGCGGCTGTACGCGGCCCAGCACGCCGTGGTCGCCTCCGTGCTGCCGGGCAAGAAGATCGTGGTCAGCCCGTACATCGACGCCCGGCGCGGGCGCGGGTTCCCGCCGTCGCAGGTGGAGGAGGGGCTGGCCGACATCGCGGGGACGCGGGCCGGTCTGCCCATGGCCGTCGCCGTCCAGGACGGCCGGGGGACGGGGAAGGTGCCGGTGTACGGGGTGCACGAGGCCGACGCCAAGGTGGCGCCCCGGCTGGTGCCGGTCGTGGGGGACGTGAGCAACGCGCAGGGCTACTACGGGTCCACGCGGGACTATGTCGAGGCGGCGGCCCGGCGGGTGCCGGACGGGGTGGAGCTGTGGGTGAACGTCGAGGGCTTCGAGCCCACCCCCGCTCCCGGGGAGTGCGGGCGGGTGGAGCCGCTGCCGCTGCGCGGGCGGACCACGAAGAGCCGGCTCGACCAGCAGGTCATGGCCGCCGGTCCCTTTGCCGCGAAGGTCATCTCCTATGGGTGGGATCCGTTCTTCACCTGCCAGGCCCGTTACGACACGCCCTCGCTGGCCGACGACATCGCGGCCGGGTGGGAGCAGCCGATCATCGTGGGCGCGTACCGGAAGGAGCTGAACGGGCGGGCCGGGGTCCTCGTCGAGGGCCACAACCTGCGGGGCGGCACGCTGCGGTTCGCGCCTGAAGGGGTGGGGGAGGTGGTGGTGGCGCAGGAAGGGTATTCGCGCGGGCGGCTCGAATCGGCCTGGGCTCCGTACGTGCCGTCGGGCTCCTGGACCTCCATCACGGCCACGAACGCGACCGGCCACTCCAGTACGAGCCCCTACACAATCCGCTAGCCGAGCCCTTTCCGGGCGGCCTATCTGTGACGCCCTGCCCCTGCCTGCGGACCTCATCCTTTGCCCCCTCGCATCGAAAGGACTCCGCTGAAGTACGGCGGTGAACGTGGGTCAGGTCGTCAGGGCGGCGACCAGGATGTCGGCCAGCAGGGCGGCCTGGCTGCCGTCCTCGTCCAGGTCCGGGTCGAGGATCGTCACCTCCAGCCCGGCGGCCCCCGGCAGCCGCAGGAGGCCGCGCAGCAGTTCGGTGAGCCGGGCCGCGTCGAGCCCGCCCGGGGTGGGGGAGTCGACGGCGGGCAGGACGGAGGGGTCGAGGACGTCGGCGTCCACGTGGATCCAGAATCCATCGAGCTCGTCCCGTACCAGCACCTCCCTGGCGAGGTCGAGCGAGGGGTCGGCGCCGGGGACGTACGCCAGCCCGCTGTCCGCGATGTCCCGTAGATCCTCCTCGTCCCTGACCCCGAGCACGATCACGTCCTCGTCCCTGACGTACGGCCGCAGCCCGTCGATGTCCACCAGGTACTCGTCACCCCGCCCGGTGACCAGCGCCAGGTCCTCCCCGGCCGCCGAGCCGACGTGCGGGGAGTTGCCGAGGTGCCGGAAGTCGGCGTGCGCGTCCAGGTACGCCAGCCCGTATCGCCCCGCCTTGCGCAGCGCCAGCGCGGGGCCGAGCAGGATCGAGCAGTCGCCGCCCAGCAGGATCGGGAACCCGCCGTCCCGCCTGATGGCGGCCACGCGCTCGGAGAGCGTACGGGCGTAGGCGGCGATCGCGGGGCCGTTGCGCACGCCGTCGCCGGGCTTCCAGGTGGCGACGTAGCGGGGCGGGACGACGGCGCCGGCGTCGGTGGCGCCGATACGTTCGAGCAGGCCGGTGTCCCTGAGCGCCCAGGGGGCCTTGTAGCAGCCGGGGACGACGTCGGGCGCGGGCGGCCGCAGGCCGAGATTGGAGGGGGCGTCGAGGACCGTGAATCTTGTGTCAGGGGTTATTGTGTTCATAGTCGTGACGTTAACAGGAGGAGGGCGAATGCGCCAGTACGCGGAGACGGGCCTGGTGGCCATCGATCTGGCCAACACGTGGGACGAATACCTGGACGATCCCGAACGGTTGCCGGACACCGAGGCGCTGAGCCGGTTCTGCGACGAACTGGGCGTACCGGGTCCGGTGGGCGATCTGGAGGCGGTACGGGAGGTCCGGGAGCGGCTGCGGGCGGTGCTGGCGTGCCCGGCGGGCGAACGTACGGGTGCGCTGGCCCACTGGGTGGCCGGCCTGCCGGTACGCGTCACGGTGGCGGACTCCTCCGGTGTGCCCCGGTTGCGGCTCGTCACCCCGGAGAACGCCGGGCTGGCCGAGCGGCTGGCGGTGCGCTCGGTGGCCGAACTCCTGGACGTGGCGGGCGCGGGGGACTGGACCCGGTTGCGCCTGTGCGCGGCGCGGCCCTGCCAGGACGCCTTCATCGACCGCAGCCGGCCGGGCAAGCGCCAGTTCTGCTCGACCCGCTGCGCCAACCGCGCCCACGCGGCCGCCTCCCGCGCCCGCCACCGGTGACGGCGGGAATTGTCGGTCGGGGTCGGTAGCTTGCGATCATCCCCCCGACGATGGAGGTTGGTCGATGTACCGACAGGGCGACATCCTGATTCTGCCCGTGCCGGAGGAGGTCGCGCCCAAGGGCCTGCGGTCCGAGCCGCGTGACGCCCGTGGGCGGCTCGTGCTGGCGCATGGTGAGGCCACCGGGCACTGCCATGCCATTCCCGGTCCCGGCACCCTGGCCGGCGGGTTTCTGCACCTGCCCGAAGGCGGGCGGCTCGTGCATGAGGAGCATGACGCGATCTCCCTGCCGAAGGGGTGGTATCGGGTGGTTCGGCAGCGTGAATACGTGCCGGGGTCCTATCGGGTGGTGGCCGACTGATGCCGACGTTGACGTGGGAGCAGGTCGCGTTCGCCGCCGGCCGGGGTGATGGGGATCTTGGGGCGGCGGTGCGGCAGGCGTACCGGGAGGCCGGGCTGGCGGAGCCCGAGCGGCTGGTCGTGCTGGCCTCGCCCGCCGCCGGCGCGCTCGCCGCCGCGCGGCTGACCGAGGCCGACGCCGGGGCGTCCGTGCGCGATGCGGTGCGGACCAGGCCGTGGGAGCGGGCCAGGGCGGAGGCGTACGCCGAGCTGGGGGCGAGCGGCTGGGCGGTGCACTGGGGGGAGACCGGTGGGCGGTTGTGGCCCCGGGTCGATCGGCTGGTCGGCGACATCCGCCGTGCCATCGCCACCCTCGGCGCGACAGACCCCACCGGCGACGGACCCCGGGAGGGGGTCCCCGGAGGGGCGGGGATGGCGGTTTTCGGTGGGCTTTCGCCGCAGGTCTCCGATGGGGAGGCGTTGCGGCGGGTGACGTTGGATGCGGTGCTCGGGCAGCACGACGCACCCTGGTTGTCGGCGTTCGACGGCCTCGACGGGCTCAAGCGGGTCGCCGAGTGCGCGGGCTGGTGGTGGCCGTACGAGCGGCTGGCCATCGTCACGGAGCGGCCCGTCGAGGTGCACCTCGACGACCTGGGCCGCCTACACCGCGCCGACGGGCCCGCGCTGCTCTACGCCGACGGGTTCGCTTTGCACGCCTGGCACGGCATGCCCGTTCCCGCCGGGTTCGGGGCCGAGCTGGGTGAGGTCACGCCGGAGCGCATCCGGGCCGAGAGCAACGCCGAGCTGCGTCGTGTCATGCTCGAACACTTCGGGCTCGAACGCTACCTGGCCGAGTCGGGCGCGCAGCCGGTGCACTCCGACGAGACCGGGGTCCTGTGGCGGATCGAGCTGCCCGGTGACGAGCCGCTGGCCATGGTGGAGGTGGTCAACTCCACCCCCGAGCCCGACGGCACCAGCCGCACCTACTTCCTGCGGGTGCCGCCGTGGGTCGAGCGGGCCAGGCAAGGGGTGGCGTGGACGTTCGGGGTCGGGGAGGAGGACTACCACCCGCAGCGAGAGACCTGAGGTCAGAGGGCTCCCGGGGGGCCTGGCAGGACGATGCCGAAGAAGTCCAGCGCCTTGTACGTGGTGAGTTTCCTGGCCCTGCCGGTCCTGACGTTCAGCGCGTACGAGGTCATGGTGATCGGCGGCGGGTCGACCACTGCGGGCTCGTCGATCGGCACCTCGGAGGCCGGCCTGCACCGGACCGACGTCGTCAGTGCCATCACCTCGTCCGCACTGAGCCAGGTGCGCAGCGAGACCTGGGAGACGTCCGGGGACAGGCCGCTGATGACGGTTCTCTTGCGCGGTTTGCCGGTGAGCGTGTCCATGAGCGCGAGGTTGCCGATCCGGCACGGCTTCTCGGCGGTGCCGCGGTCCTCGATCACCGCGACGGTCTTCCCGTCGGGGGCGAGCGGGCTGAAGTGGTAGGCCTTCGGCAGGATGACCGACGTGGAGTCGCCCGCCGAGGTGGCCGGCCACAGGTTCGAGATCGTGCGCAGTTGCGAGTTGGGCGAATACTGCGCGAGCGTGATGGTGGCCCCGTCCGGCGACAGGCCGACGGGGACCCAGCGGTTCGGCAGCTCGCGCACGACCCCGTCACGCATGTCGAAGAGCAGCGCGGGATCCTTGAAGTCCGGGACCTTGCTGAAGGCCACGAACCGGCCGTCGTCCGACAACATCAGCCGCGAGATGCTGCCCAACCGGCTCTCCGGCACCTTGCTCGCGGCCGTCGTCGTCGCGCCCGTGGCCAGGTCGCGGACCTGGAAGGTGCTCTCCTTGGCGCTGTAGTAGGCGATCTTGCCGCCGTCCCTGCTGATCGCCAGCGGACTGTCCCGCAGGCCGTTGCGCCCGGGGCTGAGGCTGGGCAGCGCGTCGGTGACGTAGTACGACTTGCCGCCGCGCGTCACCACCCGCCAATACCCGTCCCGGCAGCCCTTCGGCGCCTTGTTCTTCGGCCGGCAGAAGGTCTTGTACGCGTGACTCAGCGACCCCATCCCGTTCGCGGGCAGCTCGCTCGCCGGGGGCACCTCCTGGGGGCCGGGCAGCATCCGCACGGCGATCGTCGCGCCGAGCCCGGTGACCACCACCGTCGCGGCCGCGACCAGTGAGATCGCGGTACGCCGCCGCCGGTCGTACGTCATGATCGTGCGCTCGGCCAGGTCCACCTCCGGCGAGTCGTCGGCCAGGTCCACGAGCACGTCCCGCAGCCAGGTCATCCGTGTGCCTCCCTCAAGTCGGCGAGCTTCGGGGCCAGTTCGGGCGCCAGTTCGCGTAAACGGGCCAGCGCGTAGTGGGCCTGGCTCTTGACCGTTCCGACCGAGCAGTTGAGCAGCTCGGCCGTCTCCCGTTCGGTGCGGTCCTCGTAGTAGCGCAGCACGATCACCGCCCGCTGCCTCGGCGGGAGCCGCATGAGCGCCTGGCGCATGACGAGCCGTGCGACGGTGGAGTCCTCGGTCGAGTAGGGCCGCTCGGGCGGCGCCGCGCTGGGGAGCTCGGTCTTGACCCGGCGCCGTCGCCAGGAGATGTGCTGGTTCAGCAGGGCCTTGCGTGCGTACGCCTCGGGGTGCTCCACGCGCGACAGCCTGGACCAGCGTCCGAGGACCTTCAGCAGCACACTCTGCAGCAGGTCCTCGGCCTGGTGCGCGTCTCCCGTGAGCAGGTACGCCGTGCGCATCAGCGACTGCTGATGCCCGGCGACGAACGCGCGGAAGCTGTCATTGCGGTCCAAGATGACTCCTCTCGCCCGTTACCGACGCCGGCGAGGAGCCAAAAGGTTCGTTGCTAGAAAGGAATGCGTTCGAGCACGCCACCGGCGAAGAGGTCGTAGAGGCCGAGCGGCTCAAGGTGGACATACCCGATGTGGCAGTCGCAGGCCGTGGCCGGACAGGCCCGGGGGCGCAGGGCCGGGCGGTAGGAGCCGTCGTACAGGTTGCCCAGCACCTCCGGCACGAAGTGGCAGCGGCGCACCATGCCGTCGCCGTTCACCGAGATCACCGTGTCCCCGGTGCGGCAGGGCAGGCCCAGGCTGGGGTGCGGGAAGCGGCTGTGGTGGAAGTGCGGATCGATGGCCGCCCAGTCGGCCGCCTCGGCGTCGGTGTAGAGGCGGCCCTCCTCGGCGTTGACCCACAGGTACGTCTCAGGCGGCAGATCCTCCCTGAGCCGTCTGGCGTGCGGCAGGTGCGCGGGGTCGCCCACGATGCCCACACTGTGCCGTACCGGGAGAGACCCGACCTTGGCCAGGAACCGCTCGTACGGCACCTGTGTCGGGTGGTACGTCACCCACAGCGCCGCCCGGTCCGACGCCTCGGCGAGCCAGTCCGTACGGCAGCTCAGATTGGTCTGGATCGCGACCTTGGCCACGTTCGGCAGCCACGAGAGCTCCACGAGCGCGCGGCGGTACCACGACCTGACCAGCCCCTCACCCCACGGCGTGAACAGCACCGACACCTCGAAGTCCCGCTCGCGCACCCACCCGGTGAACCGTTCGAGCGCGGCCCGGTCGGCGCGCAACCGCTCCGGGCTGTCGCGGCGCTTGGCGAACGGGCAGTAGGCGCAGTCGTAGTCGCAACTGGACAAAGGCCCGCGATAGAGGATGGTCAGCACGCCGCGTACCCGTCCATGAGCCCCCGCACCCCGGGCGAGAACAGGGCGGGACCGATCGCGTCGGAGTACGCCAGCCCCTCGGGGGTCAGCCGCACCGTCTCATCCGAAATGACCAGCCATGAAGCGAGGTCGTCCAGCGGGAAGTCGGCCAGCACGTCGGTGCCGAACCGGTCGGTGTAGAGTCGCCGCGACATGCCCTCCGCCTGGAGCAACGACTGGACGAGGTGCCGCCGCCTGCGCTCGTCCGGTGAGAGCGCGAAGCCCACGTTGGCCGTGCCGAAGTCGGTGCCGGCCACGTAGTCGTCGATGATCGAGCGCACGTGCCGCGCGCCGACGGCGTACTCGAAGGAGTAGTGCAGCTCGCTCGTGTACGACCGCGCTCCGCATCCCAGCCCCACCATGCCGTCGGTCTGGCAGCAGTAGTCCGTGGCCGCGCCCGTCCCCGGTAACCGGAACATCCGCATCGACACCTGTTCGTACCCGGCCGCCAGCAGGTGGTCGCGCCCCGACCGGTACAGCTCCAGCCGCTGGTCGTCCCACGCCCGGCCCTGCTTGCCGAGCCCGGTCAGCGGCCGGACGTAGAGCGGGTAGAGGAACAGCTCCTCGGGCCGCCACCCGAGCGCCGTGTCCAGCGAGTACAGCCACGACTCCGGCGTCTGCCCGTCGATCCCGTAGATCAGGTCGATGTTGAGCACCGGCACGCCGGAGGCCCTGATGGCGTTCAGGGCGGCGTCCACCTCGGCGCGCTTCTGCGGGCGCACGGCCGCGCGGGCCTCGGCGGCCACGAAGCTCTGCACGCCGATCGAGATCCGGAACGTTCCGCGCTCGGCGAGTACGGCCAGACGGTCGGGCGTGGCGGTGGCGGGGGAGGTCTCCACCGAGAGCGGGATCCGGGCCAGGTCGACGCCCATGGTCCGCTCGGTCAGGTCGAACAGCCGGGTCAGCTCGCGGGCGCTGAGGTAGGTCGGCGTGCCCCCGCCGAACGCCGCCGTGGTGAAGGCCGGCTTCTCCAGCGCGTCGCGTACCTGCTCGGCCTGGCGTTCCAGGGCGTCCAGGTAGGCCGTGACCAGGTCCTCCGGGGCGCCGGTGCGGGTGAACAGGTTGCAGAAGCCGCAGCGCATCTCGCAGAACGGGATGTGCGCGTACAGTGCGCCCGGGCGCTCCCCGGCCCAGACCTCCTTCAGGTGCGGGCGCGGGTCCAGCGGCCGGTACGCGGTCTTGTGCGGATAGGCGTAGACATAACCCTCATACGGCCGCATGGTGCTCCAGGACGAAATGGGTGTAGGGAACCGTCCAGACGACCTCGTGGCCGATCCGGTGGCCGATGTGCCCGTCCTCGCCGTACGCCGTGCCGTGGTCGGAACAGACGATCGCCAGGCAGGGACGGCGGCGGGTCATGAGGGCGTACAGGCGGCCGATGTGGCGGTCGACGTACCGCAGGGCGGCCGCGTGGCTCTCCACGGAGTCGCCCGCCGCCCCCGGCAGATAGTGGTGGTTCGGCTGGTGCAGAGCCGACACGTTGACGAACAGGAAGACCGGTTCGCGTACGTCCCGCAGCACCTCGGCGGCGCGGTCGATCTGGTGCTCCAGCGAGGCGGGGTTCGTCACGCCGAACTCCGGCTCCCAGTGGCTCTCGGCGAACAGGCCCGGCAGCGCGGACCCGAGCGGGGTCAGCTTGTTGAAGAACCCGACCCCGCCGACGCAAACCGTGTGATACCCGGCCCGCGCGAGCCCCGCCGGCAGGTCGGGCGCGTCGAACACCCAGGTGCCGTCCGCCGTGCTCTCGCTACCCGGGAACGTGGCCGCGAACAGCCGGGGATGCGGCCCGGGGGTCACCGGCGTGGGCAGGAAACCGGCGAACATGGCGGCGTGCGAGGCGTAGGTGAAGCTGCCCGGACTGTGCCGGCGCTCCCAGCGCGCGCCCGCCGGGAGCAGGTTCGGCAGCAGCCCGGCCGCCGCCAGCTCGGCCGCCACGTCGTAGCGCAGCGTGTCGAGCGTGACGAGGAGAAGATCGTGGGTGCCGATGATCGTGTTCATGTCCAGCCGGTCAGCGCCCACCGACGACCGCCTCGACCTGTTCGGCGTACGTGTCCCGCCCATGTCCCGAAAAATCCCCTAATCCCGGTAGCAGATCCCCGAACGCGTTGACCTCCGCCACGGCCACCGACCGCCAGTCCGCCCCGACCATCACATCGACCCCGGTGCTCAGACTGCGCGGAAAACAGCCGGCCGCCCGCGCGCACACCTCCAGCACCCGCTCCCACAGCCCGGGCCGCCCGCGTACCGTCTCCAGGTCGCCCCGCGTGCCGCCGAGGTGCAGGTTCGTCATGGGGACGCGGCTCGTGCGCACCACCGCGTGCGTCGGCCGCCCGGCCACGGTCACCACCCGCAGGTCGAACGCCCGCCCGCCGGTGGACGCCTTGGGAAACCACTGCTCGACGTGCAGCCCGTCGGCCGCCAGGAAGTCGACCAGCCGCCGCGCCTCCGCCTCGTCCGTCACCGTACGGACCCGCAGCGAGTTGCACAGCACCCCGTCGACCCACGTGGCCGACGTGACGGCCTTGAGGCGGCCGGCGTGGGCCTGGAAGGCGATCACCCCGGACGCCGACGACCCGTGGGCCGGCTTCACGAACACCCTGGCCCAGCCGCGCGCCGTCATGCCGTCCCGCAACTCGTCGTACGACCGGGCCTCGAACGCGGCCGGCACCGGCACCCCGGCCGCCGCCAGCACCGCGTGACAGCGCCGCTTGTCGAACATCACCCCGATCTCGCCCATATCGCTCAGCGGCCGCACGCCCGGAAGCGCGGTGACCCGCTCCAGCCCGGCCATGAAGGCCCGATACCAGGCCGCGCCGCCGCCCGCCCGCGCCGGATCGCCAGGCCCGCGCAGCAGCGCGTCGGCCCTGGCGTCCTCGCCGGGGGAGTCGATCCGCAGCAGCGACCCCTCCGGCGCGCCGAACTCCCGCCCGGCCAGCACGTCCCGCCACGGGATGACGTGCGGTTCCGCGAGCCCCCGCGCGACCACCGCGTCGCGGAACAGCGTGACCCGCCGATCCTCAGGCGTCCCGACAACGGCGAAACGCATCTCCTCCGGCGTCCCGACGGCGGTGAAGCGCACCGTCACTCGCTCACCGCCGTGTAAAGCCAGTCGTCGTCCGCCTGCTGGTCGCTCACATCGACGGCCACCCCGGGCAGCGCACTCCGGAGACGGGCCGCCATCGCGTCACTGAGGAAGTGATGGCCGAGGTCGAGCGCGCTCAGGTGGGTCAGCGGCTGGCCGCTGAGCAGGGCCTCCGCGCCCCGGTCGGAGAGCGTGCCCATGCCCAGGCTGAGCGCCTCCAGGCGGGCGACGACCGGCGCGGCGGCCACGGCGGCGGCGACCTCGTCCTGCTGCTCGCTGTTGCGCAGGCCGAGCCGTCTCAGCGCGGGCAGCCGCGCACCCGACAGGATGCCGTCGAGGTCGGCGACCGTGTGGTCGCCGCCGTAGCTCTCCACGCCCAGCCACAACTCCAGGTGCTCCAGCGCCATGTCACTCGCCCACGGCGACGTACAGCCAGTCGCCGTGCGACGACTGCCGGTCGGTGAGCAGGACCTCGACGCCGGGCAGCGCCGCCACCAGGCGGGCCATCATCTCCTCGCCCACGAAGTGATGGTCGAGGTCGAGCCGGCGCAGGTGGGTGAGGGGCTGGCCGGACAGCAGCGCCTCCGCGCCCGCGTCGCCGAACGCGCTCATCGACAGGTTGAGCTCCTCAAGCCGGGCCACGACCGGCGCGGCGGCCAGCGCGGCGGCGAGGTCGTCCGCGAACGGGCAGTTCTGCAGGCCCAGGTAGCGCAGAGCGGGCAGCCGCTCGCCGGTCAGGACGGCCGCGCAGTCGGTCACCCTGGAGTCGCCGCCGTAGTTCTCGTCGCCGAACCAGATCTCCAGGTGCTCCAGCGCGGGCAGATCGCTGTCGCCGACGCCGCGCACGACCCGCGCGGGCAGGCCGCCGCTCTCGAACCTGAGCGTCCGCAGCGACTCGTGCCGCACCGGCTCGAACCCCAGCCCGTTGCCGCCGCGCACCTCCAGGCGCTCCAGCCTCGGGTACGCCTTCAGCAGCGGCGTGACGTCGGACTGCTGGATCCAGGAGATCTCGTTCTCCTCCGGGGTCATCGCGCCCAAGAACAGGGACCGCAGCCCGGGCAGCCGGTCGGCGTTGTCGGCCAGCCGGGCGACGATCTCCCCGCTGTCCTTGTCGCCGGAGTCCTCCCACCCGCCGATCACGATGGCCGTGACCTTCCCGGTGTCGACGTGCTCGAAGAACCAGTCGAAACTTTCGGAGATCCGTTTGGGGGAGTCGTTGTGCTCCCAGTCGCTGCCATGGATGCGCCAGGCGGCGACGTCCGGCGGTGAACTCTCTTCGGGGAGGGGCGAGAAGGCCACGGGCAGCCCGGCGTAGCTCTCGGTGTACTCGTCCCAGTGGCTCGGTCGCTCGGTCACGGATGGTCCTAGAGTCGGGGGGATTCGGCGGCTCCTGTCCTACCAGATCCACCCGACAAATCACCCTTCGAACAGTGTGCGCCCCCAATAGTCACTCGCGTCCCGCACCCCCGGCGGGCACGCGAACAGCCCGCTGGAGACGTGCTTGATGTACTCGTTCAGCGGATCGCTCTTGGCCAGGCTCATCTGTACCGGCACGAACTGCTTGCGCGGGTCGCGCTGGTAGGCGATGAAGAACAGCCCCGCGTCCAGCCGGCCGAGCCCGTCGGAGCCGTCCACGAAGTTGTAGCCGCGCCGCAGCAGCCGCGCCTCGCCGTGGGCGCTCGGGTGCGCCAGCCGTACGTGGGCGTCGCTCTTGATGTGCAACTCCCCGTCCGGGCCCTTCGCGGTGAAGTCCGGCGTGTCGAACTCCGCCTTCTTGCCCAGCGGCGCGCCCTCGCCCTTGTTCCTGCCGAAGATCTGCTCCTGCTCGGCCAGCGACGTACGGTCCCAGGTCTCGACCGTCATGCGGATCTTCCTGGTGACCAGGTAGCTGCCGCCCGCCATCCAAGGGCTGCCGTCCTGCGCCGCCGCCCAGAGGTGGTCGCGCAGCAGCGCGGAGTCCTCCAGTTTGAGGTTGTTGGTGCCGTCCTTGAAGCCCATGAGGTTGCGCGGGGTGGCCTGGGCCCGCGAGGTCGAGGAGGTGCGGCCGAAGCCGAGTTGCGACCAGCGTACGGAGACCTTGCCGAAACCGATCCTGGCGAGGTTGCGGATGGCGTGCACGGCGACCTGCGGGTCGTGGGCGCACGCCTGGACACAGACGTCACCTCCCGAAATTTCGGGATTCAGCAGCTCTCCCGGAAATTTCGGCAGATCGGCGAGAGCGGCCGGGCGCCGCCCCGCCAGCCCGAACCGCCCGTCGAACAGCGAGCCCCCGAACCCGACCGTCAGCGTCAGCCCGGAGGCGGGCAGCCCCAGCGCCTCGCCCGTGTCGTCGGGCGCCGCCTCGGGAGCGCCGCCCACCGCGCCGTACGAGCCCGCCTCCCTGCCCTGCGTCAGCCGCGCCGCCGCGGCCGTCCAGTCCTGCAGCAGCTCCACCAGCTCGGCTCGCTCGTCCGTGGTGACGTCGAAGGAGACGAAGTGCAGCCGGTCCTGCGCGGGCGTGACGATGCCCGCCTGATACTGCCCGTAGAAGGGGAACGGGTCGGAGGCCGACGAGGCGTGCGCCACGGGCGGCTCGTCCAGCAGCGACCGCGCGGCCACCGCCCCCGCGCCCAGCGCGGCTGCTCCCGCCGCGCCGAACCCGAGCAGCTTCCGCCTGCTGACGGGTGGCTTTGGCGTCATGACGTCCCCCTATTTCGCGACAATCGGAGCGATCCGGCTGATCGGCTCGCCCAGCGCGTTGATGGCGTCCGACAGCGTCTTCAGCTCGGCCTTGGAGAGCTCGTTGTGCAGCCGCCAGCCGTCGCCCTTCTGGTGCACCGCGAGGGCCGCCTCGGCCGCGGCGAACTTCTCGTCCAGCGTCTTGACCAGATCGGGAGCCCGCTCTTCGAGCACCGGCCGCAGCGCCTGCACGGCCGCCTTGGAACCGTCGAGGTTGGCGTCGAAGTCCCACAGGTCGGTGTGCGACCAGACGTCCTCCTCGCCGGTGATCTTCCCGGTGGCGACCTCGTCGAGCAGCTCCTTGGCGCCGTTGGCCAGGTTGAGCGGGGTCAGCTCGGTGGCGTTGGCCTTGGCCACGATGGTCTTGACGTCCGTGATCAGCTTGTCGGCCATGGGGCCGCTCTTGCTGATGTCCTTGTGGATCCACAGATCCTTCTCGATCTTGTGGAAACCGGTCCACTCGTCGCCCTCGGCCAGGTCCGCCTCGCGGCCGTCGATCGCCGGGTCGAGGTCGCCGAAGATCTCCGCGACCGGCTCGATGCGCTCCCAGTACGTCCGCGACACCGGGAAGAGCGCCTTGCCCTTCTCGATGTCGCCCGCCTTGACCGCGTCCACGAACTCCTGCGTCTTGACCAGCAGCGTGTCGCTCTGGGACTTCACGTAACGCTGGTAGCTCTTCGTGGCCTCGGCCAGCTTGGCGTCGGCGTTGAGCGGCTTGTGCTCGCCCGTCACCTTGAGCGCGTTGCGGAGGCCCTTGCCCACCATGCCGGGTTTGCACGCGGTCTCGTACGCGCCCGCCGGCAACTCGGCGATGAGCTCCCTGGTCAGCCCGGGGACGATGTTCTCCACCTCGGCCATGACCCGGTCGCCCGGGGCGTACACGTAGAACTCGGTGACCTTGGTGCCGCCGTTCGTGATCGCGAACGTGGTGGTGCCCGCGGCGACCTCGGCCGCGGCGACCTTGCACTCGGTGTCGGACGCGGCCACGGCGACCTTGCCGGGCGCGGCGGACCCGGAGGGCGCGGGAGCGGTCCCGGAGCCGCAGGCGGTCAGCGCCGCCAGGGCGAGCACACCGGAGGACAGGCGGATTGCGGTACGCATGATGCTCCTGTTCAGGCGGGCGTCGTCACCCGTTGCGGGCGCAGGAAGAGGACGAGCGTCGGTACGAGGTAGGCGGCCCAGGCCACGACCTCCAGGACCGAGGGCTGCGGGGTGATGTTGAGCATCCCGGTGAGCAGCGCGCCGTACCAGGAGTCGGCCGGCAGCACGGCGCTGAGGTCGAAGGCGTGCGTGTTCAGGCCCGGCAGCACGCCGGCCTCCTGGAGGTCGTGCACGGCGTACTTGAAGATCCCGGCGGCGACCAGGATCAGCAGCAGCCCCGTCCAGGTGAAAAATCTGGACAGGTTGATCCGCACAGCCCCGCGGTAGAGGGCCCAGCCGATCACCACGGACGTGAGCAGCCCCAGGCAGATGCCGATCAGCGGCTCCGCGGTCGTGGCGGCGCCCCGCGCGGCGGCGAAGAACAGCAGCACCGTCTCCAGCCCCTCGCGCGCCACGGCCAGGAACGCCATCACGACGACGGCGAACGAGCCCATCGTGAGCGCCTCGGAGAGCCTGTCCCGCAGCTCGCCGGAGAGGGCCCGGGCCGTCCGGCGCATCCAGAAGATCATCCAGGTGACGAACGCGACGGCGAGCAGCGACGTGATCGCCTCGAACAGCTCCTGCGAGGTGAAGTCGAGGCGCGCCGCGGTGAAGGTCAGCAGCGCCCCGAACGCCACCGACAGCGTGATGGCCGCGCCGACCCCGGCCCAGACATGGGGGAGTTTGTCCCTGCGGTCGCTCTTGACCAGGAAGGCGATGAGGACCGAGACGACGAGCGTCGCCTCAAGCCCCTCGCGTAAGCCGATGAGGAAACTGGCGGACACCGGCACTCCTCCTCGATGAGGAAAGGCTTGCCTAAATTAGGACAGCCGGAGGTTCCGCACGCAAGCCCTCACCGGGTGAGGTTGTCGGCCAGCAGGTCGAGGAGGGGGTGGCGGTGTACGCATCGGTCCAGGAGGAACGAGTCGGCCAGGGCGAGCAGCTCCTCGTCGCCGAGCCCGCGGAACAACTCGGCGTACTCGGGCAGCAGCGCCTGGGCGATGAGGATGTGCCTGATCAGGTCGTCGGCCTGGTAGCGGGCACCCCACGGGTACGGCCGCCAGTCCGGGAACTCGGTCTCCACCAGCGCGTGCAGAGGAGCGAGCACGTCGGCCGACTCCTCCATGGTCGAGCCCCACCGATCGGCCCCGAGCCGCCGCTTCTTGGCGATGAAGGCGCCGAACCGGTCCACGTACGGCCCCGCGGCGTGCACCAGCCCCTGCAACCCCACGTCCTTGTACGTCCACAGCGACCAGCCCACGTCCTGGGCGTCGTAGATCGCGAGCTGGTCGCGCAGGACCTGGTAGCGCTGCCGGTCCATGGCCGGGTCGCCGGTGTAGACGGGCCCGAACTCGCCCACCCACAGCGGCGTGCCCGTCTCGCGCTGGAAGCGGGACCGCGTGGCGAACTGGGCCTCCAGCTGGTTCTTGTCGCACCATTCGCCGCGGGTGTACCCGGGATAGGGGCCGCCGTGGGCGAACCCGGCCAGGGCATAGTCGTGCATGACGAAGACCGTGTTCTCATACACCTCCCGAAATATCGAGAAATCGGTGGAGTAGGTGTTGCCGTCCAGGAACAGGACGTGGCCCGGGTCGGCCGCCCGGACGGCCTTGACCAGGCGGTCGTAGAAGGGGCCGATGACCTTGCCCGTCAGGTCGGCCGGCTCGTTGACCGGGTTGTACCCGGCCACCCACGGATGGTCGCGGTAGTGGTCCGCGATGACCTCCCACAGGCGCACCGCCCGGTCCTGGAAGTGCCGGTGCTGCCAGAACGCGGCCACGTGCGTGGGATTGTCGGAGTGCCAGTGCTGGTTCTGGGCGCCGGGCAGGGCGTGCAGGTCGATCACGCTGTAGATGCCGTGCGCACCCAGCAGGCCGATCACCCGGTCCAGGTGGCGGAAGCCGCGCGGGTCGATCTCCAGGGGCCGGTCGTCCGACTCCCAGTGGTGGTAGTTGACGGGGATGCGTACGCAGTTCATGCCCAGCCCGGCCAGCAGGGCCGCGTCCTGCTCGGTGAAGAACGAGGCCAGCAGCCGGTCGAAGAACAGCTCGGCGCGCTCGTCACCGATGACGGCGCGCACGGCGTACCGCATGGAGCTCTCGTTGGCGGGGTAGCCGGTGATGAAGTTCTCCATGTTCAGCCAGCCCCCGAGACCCACCCCCCGCAGTCGTACCGGCTCGTGGTCGTCCGTGACGAGATGGGTTCCGGACACGTGCAGCATGCGGCGATCACCCCTTCGTCGCACCCGCGGTGAGCCCACCGACCAGGTGACGTTCTGCTATGGCGTAGAAACCGAGCGCGGGCACCATGGCCAGGATGAGATAGGCCAGGATGCGGGCGGTGTCGGAGGCGTACTGGCCCTGGAACTGCTGGATGCCCAGCGGCAGCGTCCAGCTCGCCTCCTCGCTGAAGACCACCAGCGGGAGCATGAAGTTGTTCCAGCTCCCCACGATGGCGAGGACCGAGACGGTGGCGATGGCGGGCCGGGCCATCGGCAGCAGGATCCGCCAGAAGAACCCGAACGGCGTGCACCCGTCGATCGTGGCCGCCTCCTCGATCTCGCCCGGGATGCTGCGGAAGAAGCCGCGCAGGATGATGATCGTCAACGGCAGGCCGAAGGCGGCCTGGGTGAGGATGACGCCGAGCGGATTGTCCAGCAGGCCGAGCGTACGCAGCAGGACGAAGATGGGCAGAATGGCCACCGCGAACGGGAACATCAGCCCGGCGGTGAACAATGTGAAGAACAGCTCCCGGCCGCGGAAGGCGAACCTGGCGAACACGAACCCCGCCAGTGCCGACAGCGCCACGGTGAGGACGGTCGTGACGACCGCGATGAACGTGCTGTTCCAGACCTGCAGCCAGAACGAGCCGGAGCCCAGCACGTCGGTGTAGTTGGCCGTCATCCAGGTCTTGGGCAGGCCGAACGGGTTCTCCGACAGCTCACTGTTGCTCTTGAAGCCGCCGAGCAGGGCGTACACGACCGGAATGACCATGAACGCGCCGACCACCCACGCGATCACGTGCAGCGGCACGGTGTTCTTCGTACGGTTCATCACCGGCCTCCGATCGAGGTGGTCGCGCCCTCAAGGTCGCGGCGCATCACGAACCGCTGGTAGACGAGGGCGAAGACGAGGCTGAGCGCGAACATCACGACGCTGATCGCGCTGGCGTAGCCGACCTGGGTACGTTTGAAGCCCCAGTCCATCATGGTGACCGCCATCGTCTCGGAGGAGTGCGAGGGGCCGCCGCCGGTGAGGATCCAGACGAGGTCGAAGAGCTGGATCGTGTAGATGACGGACAGGAAGATGCTGATCCGGATCGTCGGGCCGAGCAGCGGCAGCGTGACGTACCGGAACGTCTTCCAGCCCGTGGCCCCATCGATCTGGGCGGCCTCGATCAGCTCGTTCGGGATGTTCTGGCGCCCGGCGAGATAGATCATCATGTGGAAGCCGAAATACTTCCAGGTCATGACCAGGAACAGCGACGGCATCACGGTGGCGGGGTCGGCCAGCCACTCCGACTCGAACCCGACCACCGACAGCAGTTGGTTCGCCATGCCCGACTCGGGCGAGAGGATCAGCGAGAACAGCACGCCGGTGATGACCTCGGACAGCACGTACGGGGCGAAGAACAGCACCCGATAGAGCGCCCGGCCGCGCATGCGCTGGTTCAGCAGCATGGCGATGGCCAGCGAGAACGGCAGCTGCACGAAGATCGAAAGTGCGACGAGCGCCAGCAGGTGCGCCATGTCCTGGGCGAAGATCTCGCTGCCGAACAGCCGGGTGAAGTTGTCCAGCCCGATGAAGTTGCTCGGCAGGCCGCCGAAGCCGTTCCACCTGAACACGCTGGAGTAGAGCGCCACCAGCATCGGCGCCACGACCAGCAGCAGGAACAACACCAGGGCCGGCAGCAGGAACAGCACGATGGTCAGCCAGCGTCCGCGACGCCGGGCGGCAGGGGCGGGGGCCGGAAGCCTGAGCGCCTCCGGCCCTCTCGTGAGCGTCGTCATCCTTCGCTCTTGGCCACTTCGCTGATGTCGGCGCCGACCTCTTGCGGCGTCTTCGTACCGGCGATCAGCTCGGCCACACTGTCGTTGACCTGCTGGCCGACGGCCGGCGGGTAGGCCTGGTCGAGGTAGAGCTGGTAGCCGCTCGCCCCCGCCAGCAGGGTCGCCACCTGCTTGAGGTTGGCGTCCTTGACCGCGCTCTCCTCGCCCTTGAGCACCGGCAGCACGCCACCGGACTCGACGGCCTTGGAGTGGTTGCCCATCTCGGTCATGAACTTCACGAAGTCGATGGCCTCCTTCGGCGCGTCCGCGCCCACGGCCAGCCCGCCACCGCCGCCGAACGCGTCACCGGCCTGGCCCTTGCCGCCCTCGACGGCCGGGAAGGGGAAGAAGCCGAGGTCGTCGCCGAGGCCCTTGCCCGAGTCCTTCTGCACGCTCGGCGCCCACTGGCCCATCAGCTCCATGGCCGCCTTGCCGTTGCTGACCGTGGCCGACTGGCCGTCCGGGGTCGAGTAGGCCGCGCCGAGGAAGCCCTTCTGGAACGGCTGGAGGTCGGCCAGCGCCTTCACCTGCTCGCCGGCCGCCACGAAGTCGGGCTTGGTGAAATCGTGGTCGGTGGCCGCCTGCTTGAGCGCGTCGAGGCCGGCGATGCGCATGGCGAGATAGGCCCAGTAGTAGTGGCCCGGCCACTTCTCCTTGCCGGCCAGGGCGATCGGGGTGACACCCGCCGCCTTCAGCTTCTTGACGTCCTCCAGGAACGCCGCCCACGTCGCCGGGGGCTCGGTGATGCCGGCCTTGGTGAAAAGTTTCTTGTTGTACCAGAAACCCACCAGGCCGATGTCCGTGGGGAGCCCGTACGTCTTTCCTTCGAACTGGTACGCGCTCAGCGCCGCCGGCGTGAACGTGGGCAGGACGTCGCCGACGTCGGCGGAGATGTCCTTGACCAGGCCCGCGTCGATCTGCTGCCTGAGCACGCCGCCGCCCCACGTGGCGAACAGGTCGGGCGCGTTGCCGGACTGCGTGATCGTGGTGAGCTTGGCCTTGTAGGCGTCGTTCTCGAGGACGGTGGCCTTGATCGTGACGTTCGGGTTCTTGGCCTCGAACTCCTTGGCGCGCTGCGCCCAGAGCGACTTGAGCGGCTCGGCGGTCGACAGGTGCCACCATTCGAGCGTGACCTTGGCGGGAGAGCCGCCGCTCTGCTGAGGAGCCTCGGTTCCCCCACCACCGCCGCCACAACCGGCCACGAGCACGGCGGCCGCGATTAACACCAGACTGCGTTTCATGGGGTCCCTTCCTCAAGTCGGCGAAACTTTCGTGAACCCCCCGATACTTTCGTCGCCTGGATCGTAGGTAAATGCCAGGTAAAGCGTCAACACCTCGGGTGGGAGCGATCCCAAACCGAAACTTTCGGATACACTCCCGATTTGTGTCAGCGAAGCGGCGGGTGACGATCGCATTGATCGCGGAGGAGGCCGGGGTCTCCATACCGACGGTCTCGAAGGTCATCAACGGGCGCCCGGAGGTCGCTCCGGCGACCCGCCATCGGGTGGAACGCCTCCTGCAGGAGCACGGCTACCAACGGCGCATCAGCCAGGACGACACCCCGGCCGGCCTGGTGGACCTGGTCTTCGCGGAGATCGAGTCACCCTGGGCCATGGAGATCGTCCGCGGCGCGGAGAGCGCCGCCCACGAGGCCGGGGCCAGCGTCGTCATCTCGGTCCTGCACACGCACGCGGGCCCCGGCCGCGACTGGCTGGAGCGCCTGGCCGCCCGGCGGACGGACGGCGTGGTGATAGTGGCCTCGCAACTGTCCATCGGCATCCAGGCCCAGCTCAGCGCACGCTCACTGCCGTTCGCGGTGGTGGACCCGGAGGGGGAGCCCGCTCCCGGGGTGGTCTCGGTGGGGGCGACCAACTGGAACGGCGGCCTGGCCGCGACCCGGCATCTCCTGGAGCTCGGCCATCGGCGGATCGGCATGATCAGCGGGCCCGCGGACATGCTGTGCAGCCAGGCCAGAATCGACGGATATCGGGCGGCGCTGGAGACGGCCGGCGTACCGGTGGTGCCGGAACTGATCAGGCGCGGCACGTTCCTGGTGGACTCGGGCCACGATCAGGGCCACGCCCTCCTGTCCCTGCCCGACCCGCCCACCGCCATCTTCGCGGGCAGCGACCTGATGGCCTTCGGCGTCTTCGAGGCGGCTCGGCAGCGGGGGTTGCGCGTGCCTGAGGATTTGTCGGTGGTGGGCTTCGACGACCTGCCTTTGGCGAAGTCGGCCTGGCCCCCGCTGACCACGGTCCGCCAGCCACTGCAGGAGATGGCGGCTTTGGCCACGCGTACGGTGCTGGCAATGGGCCACGGCGAGGTCCCGGAGACGAAGCGTGTCGAGCTGGCCACAGACCTCATAGTGAGAGAAAGCACCGCCACCCCTCGCTAGGCGCGCCCACCCGTGGGCTGGTTACCCGGTGCGCCCCGAATGGTCCTGTTTCCTTGGGGTGTGCCTTCGGCACGCAAGGTCATCGCAAGGGGGCGCTTCGCGCCAGGGACCTCAGCCGTTCTTCCCTGGGGCGCAGGCTCCGCCTGTGCCCAGGAAGCTCAGCCGTTCATTCCAGTCGGGCCGGGGCCCCGACCCCTGAAGGACTTCGCTCCGCTCAGCCGTCCTTCCGCGGGGCGCAGGCTGCGCCTGCGCCCACCCCTTCAGGCGGTCAAGCAAGGTGGGCTGGTAGCCGCTTCGAGATCATATGAGCCGCCGGAACCCAAGGGCGGATGGAGGGAGTCGAAAGGTGCGCATTTCAGCGCGCGGCGACTACCGTACGCGGGTCGACGATGCGGTGGGCTCCACCATGGCCCGCGCTGACCTCACCGACGCAGTGTTCCGTGTCCCGCTCGACGCAGGCACCCACCGCCACACCGTCGACGTGGCCTACTGATCAGCGTGGACGACTGAGGGCTACCTCGGCCAGATCCGTCCATGTCTCGACCGAGGAGTGGGGCACGACCACCCAGTCCTTTATCGCCCGGCCCTTCCCCGAGGGGTCGAACAGAGACGCCCCAGGCAGCTTGAGCGCGGCCGTGTGTTCGGGGGTATCCCTGACCAGCCGGAACACCATCGCGCCGTCGCGCTGCAGGCTCGCGAACATCTTCCCTGCCTGATCTTTCAGCGCGGGACTCCCCATCATCCTGGAGATGTGTACACCCAGGTCGGCCAGCTCGGCACCGACCTGCTTGAAATCCTCTTCCGCGCTCATCGTTAGTCGGTCCCAAACTCCATGGCGATGTGGTCGAGCAATCCGTCGTGGCCGGGGCCCTTCCCGCGTGACGCGATCACCCCGGCCCCGCCTTTCGGCGGTTCGGCGACCAGGCTAGTCATCCTTGCGGTGCTGATCAACGCCGGATGCGTGGTGCCGACCCTGTCGGGTCTTGCCGCCGGTCCTCGACCGTGCGCGATAGATCACCTGCCGATGATGCGCGACTGGCCGACCGTCGTGCACGCCTCGTCGAGGAGCCGCTGCACCTGATCGGGGGACCAGCCCTCAGGAGGGGGCGTCGGCCAGGTAGCGGGCGCCGCGCGCCAGCCCGTCCCGCCACGCCTGCCGCCACATCGATTGAGATGGCGTAGGCATCACCGTCGCGGAGTAGACCTGGCCGCCAAGGACGAACTCTTCCCACCCCGGACGGTCCTCGCTGATCGCTCGGGCTGTTCCCCTGGGCTCGCCTTCGGCACGCAAGGTCATCGCAAGGGGGCGCTTCGCGCCAGGGAGCTCAGCCGTTCTTCCCTTGGGCGCAGGCTGCGCCTGCGCCCACCCCTTCGGTCGGCCAACAAGATGAGCCGGTAGACGCTTCCACATCATGTAGCCCGTCGGGTCTACCCCGGGGGCGAATGGAGGAACCGCGAACGGCGCATCCTCAGTGTCAAGTGCGAGGGGTTCGTCTGCCTGCTCTGGTCGGGTCGTCTATGAGGCTTCCTTGAGTTGCCCTTCGTAGGGTGCCGCAAGTGACTTCCGCCATTCGTTGCGGATTTCTTCGGCAGCTTCGCGCGCGTCGTCCGCCGTCATGAATTCCCCGCCCTGCATGGCGATGCCGGTACATCCGGGCAAGCGCGGATTCAGGTTGTAGCGGTTCAGAAAGAAGTGGATCGAGAACGCTTTGATGCTGCCCATCATCCCGTATTCCATGTTGTCGGAACGACGAACCCACGCGATGTGAGGTACGATCACTGTGGGTCTTCTAGTGGGCTCTTCTTCGCTCATTGAGGCTCTCCGATAGGACGGACGACATTTGTGGCGGTCATCCATTTGCCGACCGATAGGCCGATGTCGACGGGCGGAAGCCTGTCAAAACGTCCTTCCCGGATAGCATGCGTGAACACCTGGTAGTTCGTCATGGTGGTGATGATCGGCTTTGGACTGGTGCCCGTTTCCGCGACCCTGAAGATTGCGATGTCGCCGTACGCTTCCGGCTGGTATTCGTAGTCGCGTACTTTTGCGCAGAAGTTCGCCCACGCCGTAGCCGTTATGGTGGCGATGTGCTCAGGGTTCGCCAGTTCGCAGACCTGGACCACCCCGCCCTTGACGGCCCGCCGCACGGCGACAGCGTTATTGATCTCCGGTGCGTGCGTTGCAACCCAAGGGCCTACTCCGCGCACCGTTGACGTCTCGGCGTTGACCATGATGGAGCCTCCTGAGCTGGGTTCGGTGTTGGGCCGGCACTCCAGCAGTCCGTTTCCTGCGTTGCTTCGAGGTACGCCGCCGGCCCAGTCCGCATGGGGCCGACCCTTCGCCCAGGCCCAGATCGGTGAAGCCGCGCGGGCATGTGCCTCGAAGCGCCCGGAAAGAGGCCATGCCGGAATGTCTAGATCGGGGGTGGGGGTGTCGGCTAACCGCGCCACGCTGGTACACACGTGGGAGGGGACGGCCTGTCCGGGCATACATCGAAGCTAGAAGCAGGCGTTGACCAGGAGCAATGATGTTGCCACTTGTTGCCCCCTTCTTACTTGGCACCCCTGGCGGCTGCAATCATCCGGCGAGCCTGAGGTCCGTACACCGCGATGTTCGCAAGAGCCGCAAAGCGTTCCGCGTAGAGCGCGATCTCCCACTTTTGTGTGAGCTGAAGATGGCCGGAAACCAGTTCCACGCTGATCATCCCGTCATCGAACATGGTGAACCCCTCCACCGGTGCGGCATGAGGAGAATGCGCCCGCGCCGCTTGCAACGGGATGATCCCGAGTGACACGGACGGCAGGCGGGTTACCTCCTCAAGGTGCACAAGCTGGGACTCAAGTATTTCCCTGTCGTAGAGCTGGTATCTGAGAGCCGCCTCCTCCAGCAGGAACGCGAAGGTTCTTCCCGGCTGCCTGAGGATGGATTGTCTCGCCAGGCGTTCTTCGACGGCCGCCGCCACGTCGTCGGCCTGGACGCTGTGGCGCTGCTGAACAGCCTTGAGAACCGCCGTCGCATAGTCCGCTGTCTGGAGTAGCCCAGGGATCATTCGCGGCTGGTACGAACGCACTGAAGTGCTGCGGTCGAAGATGGGCCGCACGCCCTTTTGAGCCGCTCGCAGTCCGGCTCGATTGATTCGGCGTGAGTCGGTCCACATTCCGGCTGCTTCGCGTCGCGCGGCAAGCAACTCGTTCGTGCGCTCCGGCGACACTCCACAGGCGCGACACCAGACCCGAAGGTCATCGGCGGAGATAGGCCGTGTTCCACTCTCGATCTTGGACACCTTGGATTTGCCATGCCATCCGGCGGCTTCGGCCAGCTCATCACCGGTCAGCCCCGCGTCTTCACGCATTTCGCGAAGCAGACCGGCAAGCGCCAGCCTGGCTTGCTGGGCGCTAGAAGAGGATGACGATGGCACGACTACCAGTGTGCAGAGTCGGTGCGGCCACTCGGCACGGGCATCTCACAGGCGATATTCGTCGTGCGGGATGGCGAGATCCCAAACCGCCTCGAACGCGGTCGTGCACAGCTCGATCACGCCGGGATCTTCGCTGAACTGATGCCCTGCCACTTCTCCGGCTCCGTCGAATACGGAGAATCTGACCAAGCGCCCGTCGAACACCCAGTACGGGTTTCCGGGTAGCGCCAGCGCTGATGAGAGATACCGGGGCAGCCAGCGCAGTTGTTCTCCGGCTGCCAGTTGGAACGCTGGAGCGACCGCATGCATGTACCTGATGTAGTCGCTTACGGGTTCCGAGACGATGCGGGCGCGTCTGACCGCTACGCCACGCGCGACGGCAGGTGCTATGACGTCGATCCAGGCGCGGGCCTGGTCGTGGTCGATGAAGTCGCGTCCCGCTTGGAACGCGATGAACCCCGGATCAGACGTCATATGAGCGTCGTGGATCTCAAGGTGAACGGCCGACGTGGTGCAGCCTGAAAGCAGTTCAGCGAACGTCGGCCCTTCTCTCGCTGGGTCCGAAGATCTTCATCGAGCCAGTGCCGCGCCGTACGATGCGCAGCAGCCGGTTTCCTTCGTCGTCATCGATCTCGCGAACGCGAACTCGCTCAGCCATGCCCGCATTCTGAAGTGATCACGCCCGACGGCCCGGGAGGCCAGCTTCGCCGGTCTCCGCGAGCCACTCTGGACAGGAGAGCGGCGAGGCCACGCGAGATTTTCCGGTTCCGGGCGAAATGATCGGGGCGCCTCCACCCATGAAGAGAGCGTTCGTATCAGTACCGGAAGTGGAGGACGTCACGATGGGAACCGCCTGTGTCAGATGACACTCACAGGTTCGAAGCGGTCTACCGGGCGACCTACGACCAGATCACCGCCTACGCCGGACGCCGCTGTGACTCGCCGCAGGACGCGGCCGACGTGGTCGCCGAGACCTTCGTCATCGTCTGGCGCAAGATCGACGAACTGCCCCCGGGCGCGCAGGCGAAGCTCTGGGTCTACGGGGTGGCCCGCAACGTGCTGGCCGACCACCGCCGCAGCGCGCTGCGGCGCCAGGCGCGGCACCGGGACCTCGACGCGGAGATGGCCGACCTCTACGGTGATCTCGCCGACCACAGCGTCGAGAGGAACGCGATCGCCCAGGCGTTCGCGACGCTTCCCGAGGGCGACCGCGAGTTGCTCGCGCTGGTCGCGTGGGAGGGCCTGGACCGCAGGGAGATCGCCACGATGCTGGGGCTCTCCCGCAACGCCGTCCGTATCCGGCTCCACCGCGCGCGCAGACGCCTGTCCCGGGCGCTCGAAGCAGCCGACGTTCGATTCACGCCGACCGACGCGGTCGTTCCCACGGGGAGATCACTATGAGGGGCATCGACGAGATCAACGAACTCCTGAGGCCGCTGGCCCGGATCAGTCCGGACGAACCAGGCGGGCGTGCTGGCGGTGCCCGCGCGCAGGCGCTGTTCGCCGACATCATCGCCCAGGATCGGGACACGACGACGGTGGCGGCGCTCCTACGACACCCGCGCAGGCGTGGCCTAGGGCGTCGCGCGCTGCTCGGGCTCGCCGCCTCCGCCGTCCTCGCTCTCGGCGTCGTCCTCGGGCCGAGCCTGCTCGGCGGCGTCGCGACCTCCTACGCCAACTCCGCGGTGGAGATCCACGAGGAGGCCGACACCTACGTCGCCCGGATCAAGGACCCCTACGCGGACGAGCGGAAGTTCTCCGAGGCGTTCCGCTCCCTCGGCCTCAACGTGGAGCTCAGGGTGATTCCGGTCTCGCCCAGCGCGGTCGGCGAGATCGTGAGCCTGGGGGGCGGCCTCACCCCGGCGAACGCGCCCATCGGGGCCCGCAAGGAGCCGGCGGACTGCGATCTGACCGACAGCGGCTGCTTCATGGTGGTGACCGTCCCGGCGGCGATCAAGGGCACGCCCAATGCGGTGCACTTTGAGCTGGGCAGGCAAGCCAAGCCGGGGGAATCCTACGAGAACAACCAGCAGTCGGCCACCCGTCCCGGAGAGCCGCTGGCCGGCGTCAAGGTGAGCGGCCGGACCGTCGACGATGTGCTGGGCGAGGTCGGCAAGCGCGGCCTGAGTGCGGAGTTCCGCCGCGTCGTGGTCGATGAGGGCGGGTACACGGTCGAACCGCTGGCCGCGGATCAGGTGGGCGGCGACTGGATCGTCTTCAGGGTCATACCTGTGCGTGAGGGTGTGGTCGGCCTGGAGGTCACCGCCGAGCGTCAGACGGGCCTCGAGTACGCGAACTGAGCACCGGGGCCTCGCCAGTCTCAAAGAGGTGCGTCACACGGCATGCTTCTGGGCGGCCGACGGGGCGCCGGTCCGGTCCGGGTGCGCGAGTTCACCCTAACGGCACCGACCACGATAGCCACCGCGAGCAGGGCAGCTTGCTCCGCCGTTACATCGCCTGGCGCAACCGCAACACCAGCGACGAGCGGGGTACGCAGGATCGTCAAGAGGGCAAACGTGGCCTGACGCGGCCTAGGTTCCGGCCATGAGTTCGCGACGAATCCTGACCGCGTCGAGCGGCAGGGCGTGGCCGCGCCGGCAGGGCGGCAAACCGGGCGCTCACCTGATCGGCGAGCGCCCGGGCAGCACCGCCACCACGTCCGTGCCCCGATGCGACCTGTTCAACTGCCCATGATCTCCCCGCCTCTGTCCCCACGGAGATCGGGCAGGATGTTCGTAGTGGGCGGGCAGGGACGGGAGGCGACATGATCAAGGTGCTCGTGGCCGACGACGATCCCATGGTCCGCCGTCACCTCCAGATGATCCTCACCTCGGCAGGCGAGATCGAGGTGGTGGAGGAGGTGCTGCGTACGGCTCCCGGCGGCGTCCTGATCGACATCCGGATGCCGGGCGTGCTCGGCCTCGTCAAAGTGGCGGCCCAGGGGCACACCGTGCTGTCACCGGCCGCCGCCCGCCACCTCGTCTCGCGTGTCAGGTCCGACGACCACATCAGAGCCGCGCAGGAGAATGCCGGCGCGCTGAGCGAGCGGGAGCGCGATGTGCTCGGCTGCCTCGGTGAGGGGCTGACGAACGGCGAGATCGCGGCGCGGCTGTTCCTGCCGGAGACCACGGTCAAGAGCTACGTCTCACGATTGCTCGACAAACTCGGCCTGGCCAAACGTACGCAGGCGGGCCTGCCCGCCCACCAGGCCCGCCTCGCCCTCCGGAGGACGTCATGACTGAAGATCAGGTGGCCGCCGCCGTCCGTGCCTTGATCAATCGGTACGATCCCGAGGGCCTGCTGGGCATGGGTGCTCCTGACGACGAATACGACCCCGAGGTGGGTGATCTCACCGCGCTCGTGTGCGGCGGTCGGGA
This sequence comes from Nonomuraea solani, assembly GCF_900108335.1. Classification (GTDB taxonomy): domain Bacteria; phylum Actinomycetota; class Actinomycetes; order Streptosporangiales; family Streptosporangiaceae; genus Nonomuraea; species Nonomuraea solani. The sequence continues at coordinate 452,817 of NZ_FNVT01000003.1, read as the reverse complement.
GGAGATCACCGCTGACGCCGTCCGGTCCGTCTGGAACCGATGGTTCGACGGTGTCTCTGATTGGGGTACGCGGCAGCCTGAGCAGGTTCGGGAGGTCGCGGCCGCGCTGGAGGAACTGCGTGGCCAGCGACCGGATCTTCCCTGATGGCCAGGGCAGGGGTCAGCGAGTCGCGTCGGGCACCCGTACCGTCACATAAGGATGCGGCCGCTCCAGCCACTCGCCGGTCAGCCGCGCGCCGGTGGTGCGGTCGATGACCGCGAAGCAGGCGGCCCTCCAGTCGCAGCCGGCGCGATCACCGAGATCGTCCTCGTCGGGGTCCTCGGGCATGGGTGCGGCGAAGAAGTCCGTCATCGCCTGCAGCTCGGGCCACCGGCCCAGGCCCGCATGGTGTTCCTGGAGCCCGGGGAAGAGCGCGTCGATCGCCAGGACGAGCTCGCCTCCGACCGCGAAGCTCAGCAGGCTGTTGGCGTTGACGTTCCACCAGGCGCTGTAGACGCGCGCTCCCTCGCTGAGCCGTTGGAGCACGGCGGGGTTCGTCCCGAGGTGGTTCCACTCGAACAGGACGGTGGCAGAGCCGCACCGGTCGACGAACACGGGGTAGGCGTCGCGTTCGGGCGGCCCCCGCTGGGAACGCAACCTGGGAACAGAGTATCCACACCGAAACGGCGTTGATCAGAAACTCGGCCTCAGAGAAATCTCAACGGCAGTTGGTGAGAGAGTGCGGCTTGTCGTGAAGGGTGTCCGCGAACTCTTCGAGAGCTTGATCGTCGCAGGCCCTGAGCTCCGCTTCGAGCCGAGATGACGATTCTTCGTCCGCCACGCCACCAAGCACATCGATCTTGGGCCAGAATCGCGCGTCGGTTGTCATGGCGTGGCAGTCTATGCTGCCCGGGCTGGTCAATGGATGCCGCGATGGGCCCGCGGAAATCCACGGGCCCATCAGGTCAAGCCGCTCACATGGCGCACCACGGCGGGGGCTGCGGGGGGAGGGAGCAGGGGCCTACGCCCATGCTCCAGACGGCCCACATCTGGGGCGATTGCCCAATGGGGCTGCCCATGCCCAGGAGGAATCCGGTTTCCCGCTTGTCCTCGGCCCAGTACGCTCTGCCCTGCCAGGCCACCTCCATCTCCGGCCGATTGGCCGAGGGCTCCTTTATGAGGGCCAGTTTGTCGCAGGTGTTCACGAAAACGCCCGTCGAAACCGGTCCGGCTGTGATGTTGAGAGGCACGTTCTGGCAGCCACTCAGCGTCTGCGTGCTCCGTGGGCTGTAGTCGTTCAGCACCAGCGGCGGCGAAGTGTCCTGGGGTCTGGTCCCCACAGAGCAGGTATAGACCTGCCAGAAGTCGGGTCCGCCCTTTCTCGCGGCGCAGGTCGCGTACATGCGGGCCACGTAGTTCCACCGGGTCGCGCCCGTATAGTTCATGCTTCCCCACTGGAAGCAGATGGGGTTCATGATGCCGACACGGGCCGCGTCTTCATACGCGGCGTAGCAGGTGGGCTGCCACCACTGCGCGTCCTGTTGAATCGTTGCGTTTCCGCCGGCCTTTATGGCCGGGGCGGCTTCGAGCTTGGCTTTCGCCGTAATCGTCTTGCGGCCGGCGGAGTCGGTCACCACCTCGGTGGTCACCGGCCCGCTGCCGCGGGGCTTGACGACACAATTCGTGCCGTCGGACTGAACCTCGTAGTCCTCGGCCTTGACGCTGACCTTCAGCCGGTCGTTCGTACGCTGGACGAGTTCGCGGATCGCCGTCTGCTGATCACTTGTGCTGCCGCATTCCGGGGACACTGGGCGGCTGGTTCCCGCTGATCCCGTGCCGGGTGGCAGCACTACGAGGGCGATCGCCATGGCGGCCACCGCCGAGAGTAACTTTCTCATGGAGACCTTTCGTTGAACGGTCGTAGCGTGGATAGCTGCTTGATGTGTTCCTTTTCTCAGGCGCTCGGTAAGAGAAATCAGGGAAACCATAGGCAGATGGGCTGTCGTCAGACTGTCGTGCTTCTTTCGTCTGCATGCCGGGTGACAATGCGGTCGCCGTCGTCCACGGGTTGTGGGAGCGACCATCGGATCCGACCGGGTGTGCCAGCCTCGCGGTCAAGATCTTCCCCATCGCGGGCGTGCGGAGAATAGTGTGAGGTAATGGATCGTCGCATCCTCGGCCTGGAGAACGAGTACGGCGTCACGTTCACGTACCGAGGACAGCGCAGGCTATCCCCGGACGAAGTGGCCCGATACCTGTTCCGGCAGGTCGTGTCCTGGGGCCGGTCGAGCAACGTGTTCCTGCGCAACGGCGCGCGTCTCTATCTGGACGTGGGCAGCCATCCCGAGTACGCCACACCCGAGTGTGACAACGTGATCGAGCTGGTCACCCACGACAAGGCGGGCGAACGCATCCTGGAGGGCCTGCTGGTCGACGCCGAGAAGCGGCTGCGCGAGGAGGCCATCGCCGGGGACGTCTACCTGTTCAAGAACAACACCGACTCGGCCGGCAACTCCTACGGCTGCCATGAGAACTATTCGGTGGACCGGCACGGCGAGTTCGGGCGGCTGACCGACATGCTGATCCCGTTCCTGGTGACCCGCCAGCTCATCTGCGGGGCGGGCAAGGTGCTGCAGACGCCGCGCGGGGCGGTCTACTGCGTGTCGCAGCGCGCGGAGCACATCTGGGAGGGCGTGTCCAGCGCCACCACCCGGTCGCGGCCGATCATCAACACGCGCGACGAGCCGCTCTCCGACGCCGAGAGGTTCCGCCGCCTGCACGTGATCGTGGGCGACTCCAACATGAGTGAGACCACGACGTTGCTGAAGGTCGGCGCGACCGACCTGGTGCTGCGCATGGTGGAGGCCGGGGTCGTGATGCGTGACCTGAGCCTGGAGAATCCGATCCGGGCGATCCGGGAGATCTCCCACGACATGACGGGCCGGCGCAGGGTGCGGCTGGCCAACGGGCGCGAGGCGTCGGGCCTGGAGATCCAGCAGGAGTATCTGGGCAAGGCCAAGGACTTGGTCGACCGGCGCGGTGGGGATCCGATCGTCCACCGGGTGCTGGAGTTGTGGGAGCGGACGTTGCGGGCGGTCGAGACCGGGAATCTTGACCTGGTGTCGCGGGAGATCGACTGGGTGACGAAGTTTCAGTTGATCGAGCGGTATCGGAAGAAGTACGACCTGCCGTTGTCGTCGCCGCGGGTGGCGCAGCTGGATCTGGCCTACCACGACGTGCACCGCAAGCGTGGGCTGTTCTATCTGTTGCAGCGGCGTGGGGCGGTGGAGCGGGTGACGTCCGACATCAAGATCTTCGAGGCGAAGTCGGTGCCGCCGCAGACGACCCGGGCGCGGCTGCGCGGCGAGTTCATCCGCAAGGCGCAGGAGAAGCGCCGCGACTACACGGTCGACTGGGTGCACCTGAAGCTGAACGACCAGGCCCAGCGCACGGTGCTGTGCAAGGACCCGTTCCGGAGCGTCGACGAGCGGGTGGACAGGCTCATCGCCGACATGTGACCGCACACCACCGTCAGCCTGTTTACTACGCCGAAACCGAGCGGAGCCACCGGTTCAAGCAGCCGGTGAAGGCGGCTCGTCGTGAATGGTGACCCAGTTCGTCGACAGCGGCCATTCGCGTTCGGGGCGGTGGGGGTGGATGCCGACGACGGCCAGCGGCGGCAGGTCGTCGAGTTTCGACAGCGCCCGCCACTGGTCCTGGGTCACCTCCAGATACCGCAATCCCTTCAGCTCGGTCACCGTGGCGAGGTCGGCGACGGCCGCGGCCGCGATGTCCAGCGCCCACAGGTTCGGCAGCGTACGGAGCGGAGCCAGCTCGACGGGCCGCACGCAGGTGACCGACAGGGAACGCAGCTCCCGGTTCCTGGCCGGCGCCGTCAGGTCGGGCGAGTCCACATCGAGGTTCAGATACTCCACCGAACGGCCGCCAAGCGGGGTCAGATCGGGCGAACCCTTGCTCGACAGCGTCAGCGAACACACGTTGGGCATCGCGGCGAGGAACGCGCAATCCTGCACGTCGGTCACCCGGACGTCCTGCACACCCGCCCGCGCGAGGGTGGGCCGGCCGCCGCTGTACATGGCGTCCTCGTCGGACGGCAGATCCGGCAGGTCCGCGTCGATCCACAGACTCTCGTCGTGACGGACGTGGTCACCGCGTTCCAGCGCTTCCACCAGGCGGCGCAGGAACGTGGTCACCGAGTCGGTGACGTACGTCGGCCGGTCCGTGTAGTCGACGCCGACCTTGATGACCTGCCCGGGACGACCGTTCGGCCCGGGATCCAGGTCCACGGCGAGCCAGTTGCCGCCGGTGTCGAACGCGAACCGGATCCAGCCCGGCCGCAGCGGCGACCTCCGGACGGTGCCCGGGGGCCGGGTGTCGAACACCGTCCGGCGCCAGGGTTCGTACTGCCATTCCTGCGAGATGTGGAGCCACTCGTCATCCTGTTCGCCGATCTCGGAAAGAGGGAGCCACTCGTGCCGGTCGAACAGCGGGTTGATGAGGTCACCGTCACCGTCGGCGATGCCGTACAGCGCCCGAAGGTCTGGAGGCAGCACGATGCCGAGCCTCTCCTCCACCGCGGCGAGGTCATCCTCGCTCGCGGGAGCGGGGAGTTCCTCCTCGTATCCGAGGATCCACGCCATCAACCGCCGGTAGTGGTGGAAGAGCCGCACGGCCTCGGCCGGGTCACCGGCGGGAAGCGCCGACTCAGGCCCTTCCTGCTCGTCACCCCGATCCGGTGGAACGAAGTCCTCATCGATCACATAAAGGAACGCCATGCCACCGCAACCTAGCGGCGCTCCAACCGTTCCGTCACTCGAATCCCGCCTCAGTACGGCAGGTAGTACGTGAGCAGGTCGGCGGTGAGCGGCGGGAAGAGGGCCTGGTACAGCTCCTTTTCCGGACCGCAATAGACGTCGGGGCGGATGCGGGACAGGCCGTCGATGCCGTGCGGGCCGAACAGCAGCGCGGGCAGGTAGTCGGGCGCGACCCCGGCGCCTCCCATGGACGCGGGCGCCTGCATCGGGCCACCGGTGGAGACCTCGCCGAGGCCGTCGGCGTGGACCGGGATCCGGTGGTGGGCCCCGAAGGTGGAGATCACCAGGTCGCGACCGCCATGGTCGATCCCGGCCGTGACCAGGCGGTTCCAGAGCACGGGCCGGAGCCGGTCCAGCAGCGCCGCCGGGTCGGGGATGCGCACGTAGTACTGCTCGGCCGGGGGCCGCTCTTCGTCGCGGAGAAGGTCTCGCCATACCGTCCCGAGACGCCCGGCGCCGCGTACCTGCCCGCCGGGCACAAGGGCGGCGACGCCACGGAGCAGGTCGGCCGCGGCGGCCTCGTCGGCCGCCGCGCCCTCCGCCAGAAGGATCTCCTCGTCGTCGGGCGGCAGCGTGCGGCCGCTCGCGACGACGGCCCCCGCGCGCTCGACCGCCCAGACGGTGCTCGCCTCGTGGGCCAGCAACCATCTCCAGCAGGGTACGGAGTGCGGCATGGTCACGTCGAAACCGCTCTGCGCGGCGTCCTGCAGAGCCGTCAGGGCGGGGAGGTCCGAGGGCCGGGCGGGCCGCAGCGCCGTCGGGTCGTCCGCTGGCGGAAGGGTGCGCAGGGGCAGCGCCGGCTGGATGTCGATGGCGTACTCGTACCCGAACCGGCGATAGAAGTACGTGATACCGATCATCACCTGCACGACATGACCCCGCGCGGCCGACCGGTCGTGGGCCCATCGCATGAGCGCCCGCACCAGGCCGCGGCCTTCGTACTCGCGGTCGGTGGCGACCAGTTCGACCTGACCGGCCGGAAGCCGCAGGCCGCCGATGCGCAACTCCTCGTCGAGGAGGGTCGCGGTGGAGACGACGCGGTCGCCGTCGGTCACCACGGCGCACGAGCCCCAGCCGGCGTCGGGATCGGTGACGACGAGCCGATGGTCGACGGCGTCGGCCGAAGACATGCGCTCGGTGAGCAGGGCCCCGATCTGGTCGAGGTCCGCGGGGCGCGCTTGCCTCAGGACAAGGCCCCCGGGCAGCGAAACGACGGAAGTGGCGTCCGGCACGGTCACCTGCCGGACTATTCCAACGCGCGGGCGCCCTGTCCAACGAATTTCGTTGACGAAGCGGACTGCGGTCCGCTAAGTTCGGAACTAATCGGACCACAGTCCACTTTGAGGAGAGGGCAACCATGATCACCATCACACGAGACGAGCTGCACGCCGCTCTGGGCGACGTCGTCGTGCTCGACACGCTCGGCGGCCAGTACTACGCGCAGCAGCACCTGCCCGGCGCGCTCTCGCTGGTCGAGAGCGAGGTCGCCGAGCGCGCGGCCATCCTGCTGCCCGACAAGGACGCCGCCATCGTCACCTACTGCACCAACCCGTCCTGCAACAACAGCAAGGCCGTGGCCGGTCGCCTGATCGCGCTCGGCTACACGAACGTGCGCCGGTACGTCGAGGGCATCGAGGACTGGGTGGCCGCCGGGCTGCCGGTCGAGTCCGGGGTGCTCGCCTGACAGGTGGTCCGGCTCACGGCCGGCGTACGACCTCCTTAGCGGGAAGCGTCCGATGTGCGCTACGTCTCATCCGCGGGCCGTTACATCGGATGCGCGGCCGGTGTCTCCATGCCGAGTCCAAACGCGAGGGAGACATGATGAACGGCAACGTCGAGGTGGTCGTGGTCGGCGGCGGGTACGGGGGCGTGATGGCGGCCAATCGCCTGGCCCGGCGCGATGGCGTGTCGGTGACCCTGGTCAATCGGCGGCCCGACTTCGTCGAGCGGATCCGCCTGCACCAGCTCGTGACCGGCTCTGACGACGCGGTCGAGGGCTTCGGTGAGGTTCTGGGCGGGAACGTCCGGCTGGTGGTCGACGCCGCGACCCGGATCGACGCCGCCGAGCGCCGGGTGTCGCTGGCGGGCGGCGGCTCGGTCACGTACGACTACCTCGTCTACGCGGTGGGCAGCGGCGCCGCCGATCCTGGCGTGCCCGGAGCGGCGGAGTTCGCTCATTCGGTGTCGGACCTGGAGGGGGCGCAACGGCTGCGCTCGGCGCTGGACGCGACGCCCGCCACGGCTCCGGTGACCGTGGTCGGAGCCGGCCCGACCGGCATAGAGACCGCCGCCGAGCTGGCGGAGCTGGGCCGCCAGGTCACCCTGGTCTGCGGCCGCGTGCTCGGCCCCTACCTGCACGCCCGGGGCCGCCACCCGGTCGCCCGCCGGCTCGCCGAGCTGGGTGTGACCGTCCTCGAAGGCCCCCGCGCGCGGGTGACGGCAGTGACACACGATGCCGTACGGCTCGGCGACGGCCGTGAGCTGCCCAGCGCGGTGACGATCTGGACGGCGGGATTCCGGGTCCCGGACCTGGCCGCCCGCAGCGGGCTGCGCACCGACACCGAAGGCCGCCTGCTCACCGACGCGACGCTGACCAGCGTGGACGACATGCGCATCGTCGCCGCCGGGGACGCGGCGGCGATGATGGACCGGCCCTTTCGGATGAGTTGCCAGGCCGCCGTGCAACTGGGCGCGGGGGCCGCGGCCACGATCCTGCGCCGGATCGCGGGGAGAACGCCCGCTCCCGTCCGGCTGCTGTTCGCCGGGCAGTGCATCAGCCTCGGCCGCGACGAGGGCGTCACCCAGTTCTCCTACCTGAACGACAGGGCGAACGCGCTCCACATCAGCGGGCGGCTCGGTGCCAAGGTCAAGGAGTTCGCCTGCCGGTTCCCCCTCGATCAGTTGGCGTCGGGGGCACGCAAGGCCGGTGCCCCCGCATCCCCTGGTGACGGCACCGCTCGTCAGGAACCGCCTCAGCCGCGGCACCGCACGACCTAGCCGCCAGGCTGCCGCCGGCGAGCCCGTCTTCGGACTGGGTACATTTCCACGGCCTGCTTCCGGCATGTGCGGCAGATCGCGAGAGAGCGAAGCGTACGACATGAACGACCACGTCACCGGCCCCGCGACCGAGGCCTTCGTCGCCCACCGCGACCTGCTGTTCACCGTCGCCTACGAGATGCTCGGATCGGCGGCGGACGCCGAGGACGTCCTCCAGGAGACCTGGCTGCGGTGGGTCAAAGTCGACCTGGCGCAGGTGCGGGACCAGCGCGCCTACCTGGTGCGGATCACGACCAGGCAAGCACTCAACAGGCTGCGCACCCTCAAACGGCGCAAGGAGGCATATGTCGGCCCCTGGCTGCCCGAGCCCCTGCTCACCGCGCCGGACGTGGCCGAGGACGTCGAACTGTCCGAGCACCTGTCGCTGGCACTCATGTTCATCCTCGAAACCCTCTCACCTGCCGAACGCGCCGTCTTCGTGCTGCGCGAGGTCTTCGACATCGGCTACGACGACATCGCGGCCGCGATCGGCAAGAGCCCCGCCGCCGTACGCCAGCTCGCCTACCGCGCCCGCCGGCACGTCGACGCGCGCCGGCCGCGCACACCGGCTTCCCCGGCCGAGGCCCGGGCGGCTCTGCGTTCGTTCCAGGTCGCGCTCATGACCGGAGACCTGCAGGGGCTGCTCGACGTACTCGCCCCGGACGTCGTTTTCGTCAGCGACGGCGGCGGCCTCAAGCTGGCGGCCGCGCGGCCGGTCACCGGCGCCGACAAGGTGCTCCGTTACATGGCCGGCAGTCTCGACAAGGCCGGCGGCACCTTCACCAGTGAGCCCACGACGGTCAACGGCAACCCCGGGCTCATCCTGCGCCTGGACGGCGTGATCGACGGAGTGCTGGCCTTCCGCGTGGAGAACGCCCGTGTCACCGGCCTCTACTACGTCCGCAACCCCGAAAAGCTCACGCGCGTCGAGTCCGAAACCTTCCTCACCTCCCGTTGACACGGGACTCACCCGACCAAAGGAGTTCCGCAATGACCATTTGAGGCTCCCACGAACGGAAGGCATCCGCCGCGCTCCTCGGTACCTCAGCCGGCCGTCGCGGTCTTGATGAGCGGCACGTCCCGCGACAACTCCCGGAACCCGACGCCGTAGTACAACCCGCGCGCGCCGGGATGCCCGGGCGCACCCAGGCAGACGACCGTCATGTGCGTGGCCCCGGCCGCCCGCGCCAGCCGCATCCCGTGCAGCAGCATCGCCCGGCCCAGCCCCCGGCGCCGGTAGCCCGGATGCGTCCCGACCGGTTCGAACTCGGCGGTCTTGTTCACCTCGTCGAGCCACATGATCGTCGAGGAGGCCATCGTTCCGTCCGGCGCCTCCACCAGAACGTGCAGGTCGCCGCGGTAGCCCGCCGTCCGCCGGACGCCCTGGTAGGCCTCGGCCGTGTACGGCGAGGGAGTCCAGGCGTTCACATGGGCCTGGACCGCGGCCTCCGGCCCGGCCTCGTCGGCGGTGCGGAACCGGAACCCGTCCGGCAGAACCGGTTGTTCCACGTCGGTGAGGTCCCGCTCGTTGAGCTGGGTCCAGGATCCGGTGTCGCCGAGCTCGGCCGCGTCCATTTCATAGCCGTGCGCCGCCCACCGCTTCAGGGCGAACTCGTCGGCGGCGCCCGGCAGCACCGTACGCTCAAGGCCCGCCGCGGTGGCGTCGTACCAGTCGATCACCTCGTCGACCAGCCCGGCGTGGTCGGGATGGACCTGATACGCCAGATAGGCGCCGGTGACGTCCTTCACCGACCCGTCGTTCCACCTCACCTGGTGCGGAAGATGGGCCCAGCCCCACGCCACCAACTCCCCGCCGGAGAACCACAACCGGCGCCCCCAGCTCGCGCCATAGGCGGCATGCCCTTTGCCCCAGTTCCAGGCCAGCTCGCCGAACGACGCGTCGCTGTTCACCAGGTCCGGGCGGGTGGCGGTGACGCGCTGCGCCAGACCCTGCATGAGCCGCACGTCCGCGGCGGTCAAGGGCTCGAAGTTCGTCATGGTGCGCCACTGTGTCAGGGCTCCGCAAAGCCGTCGAACCGTTTTCTGGCCGCCCATCGCGGAGCAGAAGGTGCGACGGACATCGCGGTGCCGCATTGCGAGTGACGCGACGCGGGCCTCGATGACGGGGGACAGGTCATCGAGGCGGTCGAGATGGCCGGCCGTGGCCTCCCTCATGCGGGCGGCCACGGCCGGGCCGGGTCAGTCCAGGGTCAGTCCAGGCAGAACTCGTTCCCCTCGGGGTCGGTCATCACGATGAAGCCGCCGCTCATCGGCGGGTCCGGCTCGAAGCGGCGTTCGCGCTTCGCCCCCAGCGCGACCAGCCGGTCGCACTCGGCCTCCAGCGCCGCCATCCGCTCCTCCCCTTGCAGCCCGGGAGCCGCGCGGACGTCGAGATGGACGCGGTTCTTGGCGACCTTGTCCTCAGGCACCCGCTGGAAGAACAGCCGCGGGCCCTGTCCGTCCGGGTCTTCGAGGGCCGATCTCGTGTTGCGCTCCTCCTCCGGTACGCCGATCCGCTCCAGGAACTCGTTCCACGCGGCCACGGGGTCGGCGCCCTCCGGCAGGTCGACGCCGGGCGGGCCCGGGATCACGTAGCCCAGGGCGTCGCGCCAGAAGACCGACAGTGCCTGCGGGTCGTGGGCGTCGAAGGTGATCTGGACGTGGCGGCTCATCGGGCGGCTCCATCAGTGGCGAGGTGCGTGTGCAGGTAGAGGTCGCGCAGCAGGCAGACCTCGGACAGGTGGTGGATCAGTTCGCGGTGGATGTGCAGGACCAGATCGGCCATGGGCGCCTCGGGATACGGCTCCTTCGAGCCGACCGGGGTACGGAGCGCGACGTCGCTGAGGCCGCGTACCCCGGCCAGCCAGACGTCGAGCTGGGTTTCGAGCTGGTCGAGCGCGGTGGCGGCGTCGCCGGCGTACTCCCAGCTCTCGTACGACGCCGCCGGCGCCCCGAAGTGCCCCGCGTTGCGCGCGGCGAGCACGCCGACGATGACGTGGCCGAGCCGCCAGGCGATCGTGGTGAAGGGCACCGGGACCGGCTCCGGGAAGGCGTAGTCGATCGCGAAGTCCCCGGCACCGGCCTGTATCGGCGCCGTCGAGTCGCCGCGCGGCCGCACGCTCCAGGCGTCCGGCACGGGCGACCAGAAGTACTCGTCGTCGGTGAGGCCGTCGAGCCGGGCGCGGAGCTGGTGGTTCCAGTGGAACTCCATCTGCTCGCGCAGGGTCCGGTTCCAGTCGAGTTCGTCTGCGTCCATGAAGCCACTCTTACCCCCATAGCGGACAGGGGCGGTCCGCTATCTGGCAAGGTGGAGGACATGGACGGGCCAAGCGGTGACGAGCGGGGGACGACGGAACGGGTGCTCACCCTGCTCGGGCTGCTGCAGCAGCGCCAGGTCTGGACCGGCCCCGAGCTGGCCGACCGGCTCGGCGTCACGGCGCGCACGGTGCGACGTGACGTCGAACGGTTGCGTACGCTCGGCTACCCGGTGCACGCCAGCCAGGGCGTCGGCGGCGGCTACCAGCTCGGCCCGGGGCAGGACCTGCCGCCGCTGCTGTTCGACGACGAGGAGGCGATCGCCACCGCGCTCTCGCTGCTCGCCGGAGCCGGGGTGGAAAGAGGCGGTGACGCCGCGCTGCGGGCGCTGACCAAACTCGACCGGGTGCTGCCCACCCGGCTGCGGTCCGAGGTGCGCGCGCTGTCCGGCTCGGTGGAGTCCTTCGGCGGGGGTCGCACGCCGGTCGACTCCGAGGTGCTGATGACGCTGGCCAGAGCCTGCCGCGACGAGGTCGAGGCCGGCTTCGGCTATCCGTCCGGTGGCGAGGTGAGGCGGCGGCGGGTCGAGCCGTACCGCCTGGTGGCCTCCGACCGGCGCTGGTACCTGCTCGCGTACGACCTCGATCGCGACGACTGGCGCAACTTCCGCGTCGATCGGATGACGGAGGTGTCCGCACGGACCTGGCGCTTCCGGCCGCGCGCGGCGCCCGACGCGGCGGCGTACGTGCAGGAGAGCGTCGCCAGCCGGGTCTACCCGCACCAGGCGCGCTTCCTCGTGCACGCGCCGGCCGCCATGGTGCGGACTCAGGTTTCGGCGTCGGCGGCGGTCGTACGAGAGCGGGGGAGCGAGCGCTGTGAGGTGATCAGCGGCGCCGACAACCTCGACCGGGTGCTCCTGCACGTGCTCATGCTGGGGCACGACTTCGAGATCCTCGACCCGCCGGAGCTGGGCAGACGCAGCCGCGAGCTGGCGGAGAGACTCCGGTCGGCAGGGGCGAGGGCACTGTGACATAGCTCACCTGAACGCCGTTCAGGTTGAACGGTGTTCAGGTTTGCTGTGACACTCCACTCATGCAGTTGAAACGTGCCGACGTGGTGACCGGGGCCCTGGCGCTGCTCGACACCGACGGCCTCGACGGGCTGACCATGCGCAAGCTGGGCGCCCGGCTCGGAGTGCAGGCCGGCGGCATCTACTGGCACTTCAAGAACAAGGAAGCGCTGCTCGGCGCCATGGCCGACCGGATCGCCGGCCAGGTCATCGAAACGCCGCTCGCCCCGGGCCCCTGGGACGCGCGGCTGGCGGAGATCGCCCACCGCCTGCGCCGCGCCATGCTGGCCCACCGTGACGGCGCGCGTGTGGTCGCCGGCACGTACGTGGTGGAGCCGAACACCGTGCGCGGCGGTGAGCAGGCCGTGCGCATCCTCACCGACGCGGGCTTCCCGCTCGACCGGGCCGGTTGGGTGATCTTCGCGGCGCTCTACTACGTGGTCGGTCACACGATCGAGGAGCAGGCCCAGCTCGCCGCCGGTGACTGGGAGCAGCGCGGAGCCGGCCTGCCCGACACGGAGCCGCACCGCGCGCTGTCCGGCGTGATCGAGGCCGACCCCGAGGAGCGGTTCGCGTACGGCCTGGAGCTGCTGCTCGACGGCGTACGCGTGCGACTCGCGGCGGCCCAGGCGCAACGAACGGAGAGAACATGACGAAGACCATCGGCACGGTCGCGGAGCTACGCCAATACGTGAAACCGCCGTTACGTGTCATCGCGGACAAGGGCATCGACCACATCGACGCCGAGTCGCGCCGCTTCATCGAGCTGAGCCCTTTCTTCCTGCTGGCGACCTCGGCGGAGGACGGCACCTGCGACGTCTCACCCCGCGGCGACCCGCCGGGAAGCGTCCTGGTGCTCGACGACCGCACCCTGGCGTTCGCCGACCGGAAGGGCAACCGCCGGCTGGACAGCCTGGAGAACATCCTGCAGCGCCCGCACGTCGGCATGTTGTTCCTGGTGCCCGGTTCTGGGGACACCGTGCGGGTCAACGGCCGCGCCCGGATCGTCGCCGAAGCCCCTTATCTGGAGCGGCTGACCATGCGGGGCGTGACGCCGCCGCTGGGCGTGGAGGTGCACGTCGAGGAGCTGTTCCTGCACTGCAGCCGGGCCTTCGCCCGCTCGTCGCTGTGGGACACGGCGAGCTGGCCGGAGAGCGGAAAGGTGCCCACCGCGGGGCAGATCGCCCGTGGTCAGTCGGGGCTGAGGATCCCGGCCGCGGTGTTCGGCGCCGTACTCGACCGGGCGGCCCGCGACCCCTACTGAGACGGTGCTGACAGCGCCTGGTAGCGCCGTCTAAGGTCCGTATCAGCGCAGGCAGGCATCGTCTTCCTCATCGAGAAGGGAAGCGCCCGGCAGAAGGGCCTTCCGGATGAGGAGACCCCCGCCATGTTCACTTTCGCCGCAGTCCTGCAGGTGCTCGTCGCCCTCGCCTTCATCAGCATTCCCCTGGTGCGCCACCGCTACGGAGCCAGCGCCAAGGCGCACGCCGAGGCGGAGCTGAGGCGGCAGGGCGTGCCCACCACGGTCATGGAGGAGAACAACATCAAGTTCGACGCCAGCGGCCACGAGTCGATCGTGCCCGGCACGGTCGCGCTGATCATGATCGTGCTCGCCGTGCTGAACCTGACCGGCAACGCCTGGGGCCAGACCCTGTCCTGGATCTTCATGCCGCTCGTCCTGGCCGGCAACGTCCTGATCCTGTGGAGCCAGCTCACCGCCGCCAAGTCCGTGACCCGGGCCTTCGAGCGCAAGGGCGACCCCGTGCTGCGGAGCATCGACGTGCCGGCCTTCCTCACGGCGGCCGAGAAGGGCTTCCCGACCTGGGTGCTGCCGGTCCTCCAGAACATCCGGCACGCCGTCGTGATGGGTTCCGCCGTCCTGGTGCTGATCATCCTGGTCATCGCCTGATGAGAGCGCCGCAGAGCCGTCCGCCCCGCCAGGGCGGGCGGCTTTCCTGTCAACCCTGACGTTCGCTTAGGCCGGGACCTGACGTTCGGCCAGGGCGCGTGCGGGCGGCCGTTTCTAGGGTCGCTCCTCATGCGAATCGACTTCTGGCCGCGGTTGCTCACCGCGGCCGTCCTGCTCGGTGCCGCCGCGATCGTCGTGGGTTGGCTCGCCCCAGGCGGGCTGGGGGACGCGGATCCGGTACGGGTCGTGAGCGGCACGTCGGCCGACGTCTACCGGTGGGCCGTCCAGGTGGCGGCGGCACCGTGGATCGAGGTCGCCTCCGACGGGCCGCTGGTGGTGCTCGGGGCGGTGCTCGCCGGCGTCGCCCTGAACGCACTGCGGCGGCGGGACGCGGCCGGGATCTCGGGGGCCGTGATGATCGGGGTGGGGACCGTGGCCGCCTACGCGCTCAGCGAAGGGCTGAAGCTGGTGGTGGACGAGGAGCGGCCGTGCCGGGTGATCGTGGCGATGGCGGACTGCCCGCCGCCGGGGGACTGGGCGTTTCCGAGCAATCACGCCACCCTGGCCGCCGGGCTGGGGTTCGGGCTCGCGGTGCTGCGGCCCCGGCTGGCCGTGCCGGCGGTGTCCCTGGCCGTGGCGGCGGGGCTGCTGCGGGTGCTGGGCGGGGTGCACTATCCGCATGACGTGCTGGCGGGCGGGGCTCTCGGGGGATGCGTGACGGTGGCGGTGCTGCTGGTGCTCGCCCCGCCGGTCTCACGGTTGTCCGAGGCCCGCCTCATGAGCGGTCACCGCCGCGGCCGCCCGGTTGCCGACGCCCAGGCGGGTCAGAATCGAGCTGACGTGCGCCTTGACCGTACCCTCGGCCAGGTCCAGCCGCCGTCCGATCTGGCGGTTGGACAGCCCGGCGGCGAGGTGGATCAGGACCTCCCGTTCCCTGGTGGTCAGCGTGTCCAGCCGCCCGCGGGCGGCGGCGCGGCGGCTCGCCGCGGCGCCCGCGCCCGACGCGAGATGCGCGACGACCCGGGCCGCGACCTTCGGTGACAGGTACGCCGCCCCACCGGCCACCGCGCGGACACCCGCGATCAGCTCCTCGGGTTCGCCCGATTTGATGAGGAATCCGGTGGCCCCGCCGTCGCCGAGCGCCCGCAGGATGTAGTCGTCCTGCCCGAACGTCGTCAGCATCACCACCGCCGTGCCGGGGACGGTCCTGCGGATCTCCGCCGCCGCCTCGATGCCGTCGCCGCCCGGCATGCGGATGTCGAGGACGGCGACATGCGGCAGATGGGTACGGGCCTGTCGCACGGCCTCGTCGCAGCGGGCGGCCTCGGCGACGACGTCGATGTCGGGCGCGGTGGACAAAATCGCCCGTACGCCCGTCCGTACCATCGGCTCGTCGTCGGCCACCAGGACCCGGATCATCTGGCCACCAGCGCGTCCGCCGACACCAGGCGGCCCGCGTCGAAGCACAGGCGGTAGGTGTCGCCGTAACGGTCGTGAAAGGGGTTGGAGGTCATCGCGTAGTACTCGCATCCCGGGCGGGACGATCGATGGGCGGCCTGCCGGGAGGGAAGCGCCAGGTTCGTACGGATCTGCCCGGGACGAAGGGCGGCGTACTCGTCGGCGGCCAGCACCGCCCCCTGGGTCGCCAGCACCTCCCAGACCCGCAGGCCGCCGCCGGTCAGCGCGGCGGCCACGAGTGCGACCGCGAGGATACGAGCGGCGCTCCGGTTCGGACGGTGGGGAAGCCGGGCCTCGACGGTGAAACCGGCCCCGGAAGGTCCGCAGGTCAGCGTGCCGCCCGCCCGCCGGACCCGCTCGTCCAGACCGGTGAGCCCCCGGCCACCCCCGGTCCGGAGCGACCTGGGCGCCGGGCCGTTCTCGACCACGACGTGCGTCTCGGCCGGCGTGTGGCTGATGCGGACGGTCACGGGGGCGCCGGGGGCGTGCTTGGCGGCGTTGGTCAACCCCTCCTGAACCACCCGGTACACGGTCCGTCCGGCATCCTTCGGCGTGCCGTCCACACGCAGAGTGACCGGCAGGCCGGCCGCCGACGCGGCCTCGACCAGGCTCTCGACGGAGGCGGGCTCGTGGAGCACGCCGACGATCTCGCCGAGCCGGTCGACCGCGTGCCCCGCTCGCGCCCGCAGGTCCTGGGCGCTCGCCCGGTGCGACTCCGGCAGGTCAGGGGCGAGTTTCAGGGCGCCGGCCGCGAGGGCGATCAGGTTGAGGTCGTGGCCCAGCTCGTCGTGCATGTCCTGGGCTATGCGACGGCGCTCCCGCACGACCGCCAGGCGTTCGGCCCGCTCCCGCACCGCGAACCACGCCAGCGTCACCGCTCCGAGCCCCACGACGGCCCACCATGGCACGAAAAGGACGCTCACCACGGCCATTCCTATCGACACAGATCTCACGGATCCGCACGATAGAGGCGCTCCCGGCCCTGCCGCCTCGGCCGAAAGACCAAAAAGCGGTCAGTGGAAGAAGGAACGGCGGGGTTCCTGGCCCGTCAGGTGGGCGATGCAGCGGTAGTAGCGGACGCCGTCCTCGAACTGGGCCTGCGACGGCGGCATGACGTCCGCCGTCCAGCGGGCGGCCGCGATCGTCTTGGCCGTGCCGATCCGGCTGGCCAGCAGGACCCTGCGGTTGCAGACCCGCTTGATCGTCGGATGCCTGGCCAGGTCCTGCTGCACGTACGTCTGCGCGTCCTTCGGAATCGGGGCGACCGCGAACGTCTCCCACGAGTGCGTCTCCTCGCACCCCAGCCGCCTGGCCTTGGTGTCGCCCGCGGTGATGACCAGGCCGCCCCAGCACTCCGACTCCCGCACGCAGGCCGCCCCGCCGTCGCGCACCTTCGCGGCCGGGCAATTCTCCGTGTACGTGTCCAGCCCGGCGAACACCGACGCCTTCTCGGGCTCCGCCGAGACCGTGGGCCCGGCTTCCCCGGTCACCGGCGCCTGGACGATCTGCCGGTACACGATCAGCCCGCCACCGCCCAGGATCACCAGCGACAGGGCGGCGATGACCGACACGAGTGCCTTGTTGACCCCGTGCGACGCGGAGGGCCTGGTGACCGGGGCGGGCAGGGACGGGGCGAAGGGGGCGGCGGGACGGCTGGAGGTGGGATCGAGCGGCACGGCGGCCAGGGCGTCGCGCAGGGCCGCCGCGCTGGGCGTACGCTCGCGAAGGCCGGTGGCCAGAGCCTGGCGGAGGACGGCGGTCAACTGGGGTGGCACGCCGGGAATGTCGGGCACCGGAAGCCGATGGAGGGCGAGGATCATCGCCACGTTCGGCACCCCGCTCTCCGGGAAGCGCGGCGGACGGCCGGACAGCAGCGCGTAGACGGTGGCCGCGAGCGCGTACACGTCCCCGGCCGGCGTGGGCTCGGCCAGCTCGAACGCCTCGGGCGGCGCGTAGGAGGGGGTCAGCGACTCACGCGTGACCGACGCCTCGGGCCCCGAGGCCGGCATGGTCGCCAGGCCGAAGTCGGACAGGGCCACCTGGCCGTACCGGTTGAGCAGGATGTTGCCCGGTTTGACGTCGCGGTGCAGCACTCCCTGCGCGTGGGCGGCGGCCAGCGCGTCGGCGATGCGCACCCCGACGTCGCGGGCCTCGATCGGGGACAGCACCCGCCCGGCCAGCGAGCCGCCGGGACACAGTTCGAGCACCATGTACGGCCGCCCGTCCGGCAGCAGCCCCGCGTCATAGACGGGCACCACGTGCGGATGGGCGGAGAGGGCACCGGCCGCCGTGACCTCGCGCAGGAAACGCCGCCGGTCGCGGTCGGACAGCAGCACCCTGTTGTCCACCTTGAGCGCGACCTCGCGGCCGACCGCCGACTGCAGGGCGAGGTAGACCACACCGAAGCCGCCCTGGCCGAGCACGCCCTTGATCTCGTAGCCGGGGACCGATAAGTCGGACACGCGCGGAAGCGTACACGGTGCGGGACGCTCGATCATATGTTTGAATCTCTGAATGGACCACCATGGCGCTGGAGGCGGTCGTGCACCGCGCCGACGCCGAGCAGGCGACGATAATCAATCAAATTTGATGGATTATCGTCGCAGGCCAGGTACCAGCCGTTCCGCCAGCTCCTCCAGGGCCGCCACGGTCTCGCGTACCCGCTGGGGATCGTCCGTGCCCAGCGCGGCGGCCAACGCCTCGTCGATCGGGGTGTCGCGCACGCGCGTCACCCGCTCCGACACCTCGGGCGCCTCCCGGATGATCGTGCGCCGCCGATCGCGGGGGTCGGTCTCGGTGATCACCGCACCGGCGGTGCGCAGGCGCGCGATGGCGGCGGACACGGCGCTCTGCGGCAGCCCGGTGCGGGTGGCGATCTCGCCCACGGTGGTGTCGGGGTGGCCGCGCAGATCGCTTGCGACGATCAGGACGGTACGCAGGCTCGTGGAGTGCTCGCCGATGCCCTCGGTCGGCATGGCCTCCTCGCCGATCTTCATCAGTGCCCGGCCCAGCAGGAACAGTTCGACCCCATTCATCTTCAGCAACATACAGGCGCTATCGGTAGGGTCCTGTGGCGTGACGACGGAGTTGGAGCAACTCGCCGCGCGGCTGCGCGAGTTCGCGAAGGTCAGGGAGTGGGAGCGGTTCCACACCCCGAAGAACCTGGCGATGGCGCTGGCGGGCGAGGTCGGGGAGCTGGTGGCGGAGTTCCAGTGGCTGACGGCGGAGGAGTCCGGCGATCCCGACCCTGAGACGCTCGCCAGGATCCGTACCGAACTGGGCGACGTCACCCTCTACCTGGTACGCCTGGCGGACGTCCTCGGCGTCGACCTGGTGGCGGCGGCCCGGGCCAAGCTCGACGACAACGACCGCCGCTACGACGCCGACCTCTACCGCGGCTCGGCCAGGAAGGCCCCGCCCGCGAGCTGAGCCGCCGGGACCCTCATGCGCATAAGGTGACGAACATGCGATTTGGGGTGCTGGGCCCGCTGGCGGTCTGGACGGACGCCGGGGACACCGTCACGATCCCGGGCCTCAAGGTCCGGGCGTTGCTCGCGAACCTGCTCGTCCACGAGGGCCATCCCGTCTCCGTGGACCGCCTGGTCGACGACCTGTGGAGCGAGGAACCGCCGAACAACCCGGCGGGCGCCCTCCAGGTGCGCGTCTCCCAGTTGCGCAAGGCGTTCGAGGACGCCGAGTCCGGCGGCAAGAACCTCGTCGTCTCCCGCGCCCCCGGCTACCTGCTGCGCTGCGACGACGGCGCCATGGACGCGGTGCGCTTCGCCGGCCTGCTCTCGCGGGCGGAGGCCACCGACAGCGCCAGGACCAGGGCGGGGCTGCTGGCCGACGCGCTCGCGCTGTGGCGCGGGCCCGCGTACGCGGACTTCGCCGACGAGGAGTACACGAGGTCGGCCATCCTGCGTCTGGAGGAGCAGCGGCTGTCCGCGCTCGAACAGCACGCCGAGGCCCGGCTGGAGCTGGGCGAGCACGGCCTGCTCGTGGGCGAGCTGGGCGACCTGGTGGCCCGCCACCCGCTCAGGGAACGGCTGCGCGCCGTCCACATGCGCGCCCTCTACCGGGCCGGGCGGCAGAGCGAGGCGCTGGCCGGCTTCGGCGAGCTGCGCGAGAAGCTGGCCGAAGAGCTCGGCCTCGACCCCGGCCCCGAGCTGACCGCGCTCCACCAGGCGATCCTCGGGCAGGACCCGGCGCTCAGCGTGCCCGCGGAACGCCCCGCGACGAACCTGCCCGCCTCGCTCAGCAAGCTGATCGGCCGCGACGAGGCGCTGGGCGAGGTGTGCGGGCTGGTGACGGAGGAGCGGCTGGTGACGCTCACCGGCAGCGGCGGCGTCGGGAAGACCCGGCTGGCGCTGGAGACCGCGAACCGGCTGGTGGAGGAGTTCGCGGACGGGGCCTGGCTGGTCGCGCTGGACCAGGCGTCCCGCTCCCCGGCCGAGGCCGTCATGGCCGCCCTGGACATCAGGGAGGACACCGGTGATCAGCCGGCCCACGTCCTGGACGGGTGCCACGTGGCCGATGCCCTGACCGGGCGGCTGGCGGACGCGCTCCGGTCCCGGCGCGCGCTGCTCGTGCTGGACAACTGTGAGCACGTCGTCGAGCAGGTCGCCGAGCTGGCGGAAGTGCTCCTGCGCGCCTGCCCCGACCTGCGCATCCTGGCCACGAGCCGGGAACCGCTGGCCGTGGCCGGCGAGGTGCTGTGGAGCGTGCCGCCCCTCGACGTGCCCGCCAGCGCCGACCTGGCCGTCATGGCGCGATCCGACGCCGTCCGGCTCTTCGTGACCAGGGCCGCCGCCTCCGCCCGCGGCTTCGCGCTCGACGCGGGCAACGCGCAGGCCGTCGCGCAGCTCTGCCGCCGGCTCGACGGCATCCCGCTGGCGCTGGAGCTGGCCGCGACCCGCGTACGCGCGCTCGGCGTGAAGGGCGTGGTGGCCCGGCTGGACGACCGGTTCCGGCTGCTGGCCTCCGGGCAGCGCGGCGCTCCGGCCCGCCAGCAGACGCTCACCGCGGTGATCGACTGGAGCTGGGAGCTGCTGACCGACGAGGAACGCGTGGTCCTGCGCCGCCTGGCCGCGCACGCCGACGGCTGCACGCTGGAGGCCGCCGAGTCGGTCTGCGCCGAGGACGAGAACGGGGACGAGAACGAGGACGTGCTCGATCTGCTGGCCCGTCTCGTCGACCGTTCGCTGGTGGTGGTCGTGGACGGCGCCGCCGGGGTTCGCTACCGGCTGCTGGAGTCGGTGTCGGAGTACTGCCGGGCCCGGATGTCCGACGCGGGGGAGCTCGATCGGGTACGCCTCGCGCACCTGCGCCACTACCTGGCCCTGGCCGTACAGGCTGAGCCGGAGCTCTACGGGCACGACCAGCGGGACTGGCTGCTGCGCCTGGACGCGGAGGCCGCCAACCTCCGGGCGGCGCTCGACACGGCGGTCGCGCACGACGACGCGGACGGCGCGGCGCGGCTGGTCAACGCGCTGGCCTGGTACTGGTTCCTGCGCGGCAGACTGGCCGAGGGCAGCCGGGCACTGGCGGCCGCGCTGGCGGTGCCGGCCGCTGAGGGCACCGGCGACGTCAGGGCCAAGGCGGCGGGCTGGCTGGCCGGTTTCCGGCTCATGGCGGGCGAGCAGGTCGACTGGAAGCCCGTGCTGGCGGCCATCCAGGACCCGGGGGAGCGCGCCAGGGCCGAGCTGTTCATCGGGCTGCACGTCCAGGACATGCCGACCGGGCAGGCGCTGACGGAGCAGGCGCTGGGCACGTTCAGGGAACTCGGCGACAAGTGGGGCATCGCCGTCGCGCTCACCCGGCAGGCCATGGATGCCTTCACCCTGCGCGACATCGAGGCGCTGGAGCGGATCTCCGGGGAGAGCGCCCGGCTGTTCACCGAGCTGGGCGACAAGTGGGGGCTGCTGCGCGCCACCGAGTGGCAGGCGTCCCTGGCCGAGATGACGAACGACGCCGAACGCGCCAACCGGCTGTTCGGCGAGGGCCTGCGGATGGCCGAGGACCTGGGGCTGTGGCCCGAGGTCGCCACGCACATCGCCTGGCTGGGCTGGGTCGCGATGCAGAGCCGCGAGTACGACCGCGCCATCGAGCTGTGCGAACGGGCGCTGAAGCTGGCCACGGCGCAGGGCTACATGAAGGGCGCGACCATGTCCGAAATGGGCCTGGCCTACGCCGCGCGCCGGTCGGGACGGCTCGACCTGGCCGAGCCGCACCTGCGTCACCTCCTCGAAGGCGTGTCGCGGGACCCTGACGACGAGCCGGCGCTGCACCTGCCCGACACCCTCCTCGAACTCGGCTACCTGCTGGAGCTGCGCGGCGACCTGGCCACGGCCATGGAGCTGCACACCGAGGCGCTGGCCGCCGGGCTCAAGATCGGCGACCCCCGGACCGCGATCGGCGCCGTGGAGGCCGCGGCCGCCGCCGCGGGCCCGACCGAGCTGTCGGCCACCCTGCTGGGGCTGGCGGGCGCGGCCAGGAAGCACCACGAGCTGCCCGCCGGGCCGTCGGAGCTGGAGGACATCGAGCGCGCCGCCACCCGGACGCGCGCGGCGCTGGGGGAGGAGGCGTACGCGGCCGCGTACGCGCTGGGCGCCGCACGCAAGCTGGACGACGCCCAGGACCTGCTGTCGTAGGGGCTAGGCCGCGACGTGCTCGGCCAGCCGGTCGAAGAACTCCATCCAGCCCTCCTTGGCGCCCTCGGCGTGCTCCTGGTCGGTGTTGACGCCGTACTGGTGGAAGTGCATCTCCGTCCCGCCGTCCACCTCGGTGAGGCCGATCGTCACGACGGACGCCGGCCCGTCGCCCGGGTCGTCGGGGTCGCCGGTCGTGAACACCAGCCGCCCCGGCGCCGCCACCTCCCGGTACGTCCCGTCGAGCGTCACCTCGAACCCCTCCTCGCCCACGAACGTCGCCCGCCACACCCCGCCGGGATGGGCGTCCAGCGTGATCCGGCCCACCGGGGTGGCCAGCGTCGTGGGGCCGAACCAGCGGGAGAACCGCTCCGGCTCGGTCCAGGCGGCCCACACCAGCTCGCGGGGCGCGTCGAAGTGGCGGGTGAGGTGGTATTCGGCGGTCTGGGTCATCGTCTCGATCCTCCGGGGCTCGGCGCTGCGATGTCTCCAAGGTCTCCGGAGGCGCTTACGATCCCCTTCTCGGGGCCTTAAGGGGCGTGGCAGTGTGGATCGCATGAGGATCATCCGCGCCGCCCAGGTGCTCACCGGCCGCCCCGGCGAGTCGATCAAGGACGGTGAGGTCCTCATCGACGGCGCCACGATCGTCTCCGTGGGGCCGCGCGGCAGCGCCGGGGAGGCGGGCGAGGTCCTCGACCTGCCCGGCTGTACGGTGCTGCCCGGCCTGGTCGACGCGCACGTCCACCTCGGCTTCGACGCCCAGGTCGACCCCGTCACCCGGCGCAGCCCCGAGAGCGACCACCGCCTGCTGCTGCGGATGGCCGAGAACGCCCGCAAGCTCGTCTCCGCCGGCGTCACCACCGCCCGTGACCTCGGCGCGCGCAATTTCCTCGACCTGGCGCTGCGCGACGCGATCGAGGAGGGCCTGGCCGTCGGGCCGCACATCGTGGCCGCGACCAGGCCGATCACCATCACCGGCGGCCACTGCTGGTACATGGGCGGCGAGGCCGACGACGAGCCCGCCATCCGCCGTGTGGCCAGGGAAAATCTGCGCGCGGGCGCCGACTGCCTGAAGGTGATGGCCTCGGGCGGGCTGATGACGCCGAGCGCGCCGCCGAGCTGGGAGCCTCAGTACGACACCCGGCAGTTGCGCGTCGTCGTCGAGGAGGCCGCCCTGCGCGGCAAGGGCGTCGCCGCGCACGCCCACGCGCACGCGTCGATCCGCAGCGCCGTCGAGGCACGCGTCACCACCATCGAGCACTGCACGTTCTTCACCGCGTCCGGCCACGACTACGACCCCGCGCTGGCCGACGTGGTGGCGGCCAGCGGCATCTACGTCTGCCCGACCGTCCACGGCGTGTACTGGCGGCTGCGCGACGCGTACGGACCGTCGATGGTCGACGACTGGCTGCGGTCGATCACGTCCATGCGGGAGGCCGGGGTCCGGCTCATCGCGGGCACCGACGCCGGGTTCGCCTCGGAGGGGGTGGCCAACAGGACCGACGGCTACGTCGGGGGCCTGGAGGTGTTCGCGATGGCCGGTTACGGCAACGCGGAGATCATCGAACTGGCCACCGTGCTCGCCGCCGACGCCTGCGGGCTGGGCCAGGTCGCCGGCAGCCTCGATCCCGGCAAGCGGGCCGACCTCATCGCCGTCAGGGGCGACCCCCTCGAACGCATCGCCGACCTGCGCGACCTCGTGCTCGTGCTGGTCTCAGGGCGCTCCGTCGGACAGACGGGCGTCGACACAGTGACCTCGTCCGTTGGCTGAAGGAGACCTCTATGCTGCCCTGGTCCGCCGAGCTGGCCGGCCGCCTCGACCACCGCGTCGTCGACAGCACGCTGCTGCGCGGCAACCCGCTGGGCGACCCGCACGAGCGGCCGCTGATGGTGTACGTCCCGCCGGGTTACGACGACGAGCCCGGCCGCCGCTACCCCGCCATCTACGTGCTGCTCGGCTACACCGGCCACGTCGCCATGTGGCTGAACCGGGCGCCGTTCCGCCAGCCGTACCCCGAGCTGGCCGACGCCCTGTTCGCCGGCGGCGACGTGCCGCCCGCCATCGTCGTGTACGTGGACGCGTGGACCTCGTTCGGCGGCAGCCAGTTCCTCGACTCGCCCGCCACCGGGCCGTACCACTCCTACCTGCGCGACGAGGTCGTGCCGTGGGTGGACGAGCACTACCGCACGATCGCCGACCGCGACCACCGCGCGATCACCGGCAAGTCCAGCGGCGGCTACGGGGCCATGGTGACCGCCATGCTGGCGCCCGACGTGTTCGGGGCGCTGGCCACGCACGCCGGTGACGCGCTGTTCGAGGTCGCGTCGCGGCGGTCGTTCCCGGAGCTGGCGCGCAGGTTGCGCGACATGTACGACGGCTCGTACGACAAGTTCCTCGCCGACTTCCGTGGCCGGCTCGCCGGCACCAAGGAGGGGGACCTGGAGCTGCTGGAGATGTACGCCTACGCGTCCGCCTACTCCGCCGACGCGGACGGCACCGTACGGATTCCCTTCGACGACACCGGCGCGGTCGTGCCCGAGGTGTGGGAGCGGTGGCTGGCCTGCGACCCCGTCGTCATGGCGCGTGAGCCCCGCTACGCCGAGGCGCTGCGCTCCATGCGCGGCATCTGGGTGGACGCCGGAAACCGGGACGAATACTTCCTCGATTTCGGCGCCGTGGCGTTCCATCGGGCGGTGGAGGCGGCGGGCGTACCGGAGGAGCGGGTCTATTTCGAGCTCTTCGACGCGGGTCACGGCGCCATCGAATACCGCTACCCGCTCGCCCTCGCCTGGCTGGCCCGCCGTCTCACCTGAGCCGCCTGGTGCCGTGGACGGCTAGGCTGCCGCAATGGACTTGAAAGAGCAGGTACGCGAGCTGCGCCTGCAGGGCCGCTCTCCCAAGGAGATCGCCCGCGCGCTCAAGGTGTCGCCCTCGGTCGTGGCGCCGCTCGTGCGGGCCATCGCCGAGGAGAGCGCCGGCACCACCGGCGAGGCCGAGGTCGTCGGCTGCTGGATCAACGTGGGCTGGAGCGAGGGGCTGGGCCTCGACAGGGCGCACGGCTGGGTGGACGAGGCGCCCGAGTCGGGCGTGGGCGGCATGGTGTCCGTGCTCGTCGCCCGGCGGCACTCCTGGGACCGGCTGCAGGCGTGCGGCTTCCTCGCCGACGTCTACTGCATGGGCGTGAAGAACGCCATCGGCCCCGACGTGATCAACGACCGCGACCTGCTGCGGTTCCGCGAATACTTCTTCGGCGAATATCCGGGCTGGCAGGAGGCGCCGATCGAGCTGGCCAGGGAGCTGGTCTTCGGGTCGATCGACTACGCGCGCACGCTCGGGTTCGAGCCGGACGCGCAGTTCGGGGCGGGGTCCGACCTGCTGGGCAAGTGGGAGGGCGGCTCGTCGGTCACCTTCGGGCTGCTGGGCAAGCCTTACTACGTACAGGGACCGGGGGATGACCCCGCCAAGGTCCTGCGGACGCTGCGGCGCACGCTCTCCGACGACGAGTTCGGCTACTCACGCTAGGCCGGTGACCCGCAGCGTCAGGTTGAGGCGGCCGGAGGCCAGGCCGGTCGCCGGGTCGCCGGTGCCCGGGTAGACCTTCGGCACGCCGTGATAGGCGAAGCGCGACGGCCCGCCGAACACGAACAGGTCGCCCGAGGCGAGCTGGACGTCGGTGTACGGCCGTCCGCGCGTCTCGGTGTTGCCGAAGCGGAACAGGCAGGTGTCGCCGATGCTGAGCGAGACCACCGGGGCGTCGGACTTCTCGTCCTTGTCCTGGTGCATGCCCATCTTGGCCTGGCCGTCGTAGAAGTTGATGAGGGCGGTGTCGGGGGCGTACGCCTCGCTGGGGCGGCCATAGGCTTCTTCCAGGGCGCGGCGGCCGAGGTCGCCCAGCCATTCGGGGAAGTCCGCGACCTGGCGGCCGTTCACGTCGTGGGCGTGGCGGGTGTACTTGTACGGCTGCCAGTGCCAGCCCAGGCAGACGGTCCGCACCGACATGACGCCGCCTCTGGGCAGGACGGTGTGCCGGATCGGCACCGGGCCCGTGGCCCAGGCGCGGCACGCTTGGACGAGGTGCCGTTGTTCGTCGATGGTGAGCCAGCCGGGCACGTGCACCGCGCCGGGGGCGATCTCCCTGATCACGACTCTTCCCGAAATATCACGTTACGACCGATTCGCCACACATTCCCGTCATGGTCGGCGCCGCGCATGCCCTCCAGTGTCCCAGGCGGCGCCATCGTCACGGCGCCGGCCGTGTCCGCGAACCCGACCGTACGGGACGGATCCCAGTCGGTGCTGCGCCGCAACCGCTCACTCATCCCGGCCCACCCCCGCGCCGCCCCGGCCACCACCCAGGCATCGGGCTCGCCGGCGACGAACCGCCTGGCCTGCCGCAACCACGAGGCCGCCACCTCCGGCCAGCTCACCACCGCCAGCACAGTCCCTTCCCAGACCTCCTGAAACGCCTCCACCACCCCTCCGGCCCCACGCCCATGCCCGACGACCACCGTTTGCGCCCCTCGAAGCAACTCCACCACCCGCGCCAGCTCAATGGCGCCGGGCTGGATGACGGCGGGTATCTCCCGGGCGGGCTCACCAGGCGCCGCCCGCCGCTCCCGGTGCTTCCTCCACCTCCGGTATTCCTCCGTCAGGCAGACGGCGCATGGCCGGTACCCGGCGGCCATCGCCGTGGCGGCGTCTGCGAAGAACGCCCGATTCCTGACATATCCCCCACCGGCGATGGCCCGCAGCGCCGACGGGCAGTCGAGCCGCCCGTACAGCCGGGCCCCGCGATGTCCGCCCAGCGTGCCGGGCACAGGGCTCGGATACGGGCGGCCATCGGGGCCGATCAGCGTGTACCTCACTTGGCGTCGTGGAAGACGAGCCCCAGCGTGTGCCGCAGCCCGGACCGTACAGTGCTCACGCCATGCCGCACCGGCGAGGCCGACCAGCCCCGCGACGACCGTACCGGCCGGTCGCGGGTGGTGAAGATCAGTCCGTGGCCCTGCGGCAGCAGCGTCACCGTGCCCCGCGACTGCGCCCGGGGCCGCTGCTCCACCAGCAGGAACTCGCCCCCGGTGTAGTCCTCGCCCGGCCGGTCCAGCCCGATCACGACCTGCAGCGGGAACACCAGATCCCCGTACAGGTCGCGGTGCAGGGCGTTCCAGTCGTTCTCCCGGTACCGCAGCAGGATGGGCGTCGGCCGGGTCTGCCCGGCTTGGTGACACATGTCCAGCCACTCACCGAAGTCGTCCGGCCAGGGCGCGGGCTGCCCCAGCCGGGCCGCCCAGTCACGGGCGATCGGCAGCAGTCGCGGGTAGAACGCCGCCCGCAGCCGCTGGACCAGGGTGGAATGGGGTGGTCGAAGTACCGGTACTGCCCGGAGCCGAACCGGTAGCGCTCCATGTCGATGGTGGAGCGGAAGAAGCGGACGTCGTCGTACAGGCCGGAGACCTCCCCGCACTCCTCGGGCGTGAGGACCTGCGGGGTCAGCGCACACCCGTACGCGTCGAGCTCGGCGGCCAGCTTCCTCCAGTCGGCGCTCGCGATCGGCGCCACCTGGCCGCCCGCCGTGTTCAGCAGCGCCCGGTCGGCCTCCGTGTCCAGCGTCGCCCGGTCGGTCTCCGTGTTCAGCAGCGCCTGGTCGGCCTTGGCGATCGGCGCCGCCTGGTCGGCGCTGGTGATCAGCGCCATCTGGTCGGCCTTCATGACGTGCTCCAGAGCTGCGGCTGCAGCACGCCTTCGAGCGTGAGCAGCTCACGCTTGCGTTCGAGGCCGCCCGCGTACCCGGTCAGGGCGCCGTTGGCGGCCACCACGCGGTGGCAGGGCAGGACGACGAGCAGCGGGTTCGCCCCGACGGCCGCTCCGACCGCCCGGATCCGGTCGGCGGGCGCGCCCACGCGGGCGGCCAGCGTGCCATAGGAGGTCGTGGTGCCGTACGGAATCGTCGCCATCGCCGCCCACACCCGCTCCTGGAACGCGGTGCCACGCGCGGCGACGGGCAGGTCGAAGGAGGTGCGCTCGCCCGCGAAGTACTCGCCCAACTGCCGCTCGGCCTCGGCGAACGCGGCCGGCTCACGCCGCCACCCCGCCCGTACGGCGGCCACGTCGAACGACACGCGCGTCAGCGCAGAGCCGTCGCCGGCGAACAGGATCTCACCCAGCGGGCTGTCGATCGTGGTGTAGATGTCCATACCTTCTACAACACCGCCGCCTCCCCGAAAGTCAGCGATTTTCGGACATCGCGGCCACCAATTGGACGATCAGGCAGGGACGGCGTACGCTCACCGCAATTTCGAGCTAGGAGTGAGCATGGCGGAGTCGCGCGAGCACACCTTCACCGGAACCAGGGGACGCAATGTGGCCCGCGAATGGCCCCATGACCGGCCCCGCTACCTCGCCGTCCTGGTGCACGGCTATGGGGAGCACATCGGCCGGTACGAGTACGTCGCCGACCGCCTCGTCCGCCACGGCGCCGCCGTCTACGGCCTTGACCACATGGGCCACGGCAAGTCCGAGGGCGACCGGGTGCTCGTCGAGGACTTCGAAGACGTGGTGACCGACGTACACGCCGTCGAGGAGCGCGCCAGGGCCGAGCACCCGGGGGTACCGGTCGTGGTGATCGGCCACTCGATGGGCGGCATGATCGCGGCCCGCTACGCCCAGCGCTACGGCTCCGGCCTGGCCGCCCTCGTCCTGTCCGGGCCGGTGATCGGCGAATGGGCGGTGGTGCCGGCGCTTCTGGCGTACGAGGTGCCGCCGGACGTACCCATCGACCCGGCCACGCTCTCCCGCGACCTCTCGATCGGCACCGCGTACGCCGCCGACCCGCTGGTCTGGCACGGCCCGTTCAAGCGCACCACTCTGGAGGCGTTCGCGACGACACTGACCACGATCGCCAAGAGCGGCACCTTCGGAGCACTGCCCACGCTGTGGGTGCACGGCGACGACGACCAACTCGTCCCCCTGCCCGGCAGCCGTGCCGGCATCGAAACCGTCAAGGGCACGGACTTCGCGGAGCGGATCTACGCGGGGGCCAGGCACGAGGTCTTCAACGAGACCAACAAGGACGAGGTTCTCGACGACGTAACGACCTTCATCGACCGCACCCTCACCTGACGACCACCCCACAGACCGCCCCTTCACGTGACGTGCACCGAACGGACCGCCCCTTCACGTGACGTGCACCGAACGGACCGCCCCTTCACGTGACGTGCACCGAACGGACCGCGCCCTCATGCGGCGG
This sequence comes from Nonomuraea solani, assembly GCF_900108335.1. Taxonomy (GTDB): domain Bacteria; phylum Actinomycetota; class Actinomycetes; order Streptosporangiales; family Streptosporangiaceae; genus Nonomuraea; species Nonomuraea solani. Next base: position 423,381 of record NZ_FNVT01000003.1, on the reverse strand, counting down.
GTGCCCAGCGGGCCGCGCCCTCACGTGACGTGCACCGAACGGACCGGACCCTCATGCGGCGGGTGCCCAGCGGGCCGCCACCTAACGCGACGCGCACCCGATGGACGGTGCCCTCAACCGACGGCCGACCATCGGACCGACCTGACGGGACGGTCACCGGACCGACCTGACGGGCACCCGGTCGATCGTGCCCTCACCTGACCGGGCACTCTATCGGCCGCGCCTTACTTGACAGGCAACCAGACGTGGCCCGAACCTCGGGTGCGGGTGAGCTCGATCTTCCAGCATCCGGGCTTCGGGAACCTGAGCCCGGTGCCCCACTCCTGCCCGGGCCGCCGCCAACTCGACCCGCCGTGCATCTCGGGACCCCAGACCAGCTTGGCGGCGGTGCCATCGGGGAGGGTGCCCTTCACCTTCAACGGCCCTTCCCCGGTCATCCGCCACACGATCTTGACCTCCCTGCCACTGGCGAGCGGGGGCTCGGCGATGAACAACAGCCCCCACAACTCGGCATCCCGAGCCGTCCCTTGCACCTCGGGAAATCCCGCCCCCATCAGGATGCGGCTGCCACGACACCCTTCCCGCGCAACGACCGGGCTCGGAGTCGGCGCGACCTCCGGCACCGCAGACCCACGGCTCGCCCCCGGACTTCCCACGGCCCCGTCCGTGCCCACAGGCCCGGCCGACCCAACCGGTCCCGCCGGTCCGGAACCCTGAGCAGAGCCGGACTGCGACGCCACGGAACCCCCGCACCCCGCCACCAGCACCACCCCCAAAACGGCCACTCCCAAGGCCACCGTCGAACCGGCCACCGTCGAACCGGCCATCCTCGAACCGGCTCCCCGCCGAGCAGTCGCCCGCCAAGCGGCCACCCCCGAAGCAGCCGCCCCCAACACCGACAGCCCCATCAGACCTCCTCAACCCCGGACCTTCCTCTTCTTCCACCTCCCACTACTCGACCCCAGGGCAAAAGGTTCCAGCCGCCTAATGACCGCCGAACACCGGCAACGTAACGGCCGACGGGTGCTCCGCGTCATGGAAGATCTCGAACCGCGTAACCCGCGTCCGTACAGCCGACTCCACCGGATCCCCAGTCCCATGGTTACGCGCGAACCGAGGAAACGCCCCGCCCGCCACCTGCACCCGCAGCCGATGCCCCCGCAGGAACCGATACCCCGTCGGATGCAGCTCGACCTCGGCCCGCACCACCCCTTCACCTCCGGAAGGCAGCCGCAGAATCCCGTCCGTGACGTTCCGTGAGACCCCGGAAGCGTCCACGTCGCACACCCGGACGAAGAGGTCGGCGTACCCGGTGTCGGTCCGCACGTACACGGTGGCCGAGACGGGCCCGATCAGGTCGAGATCGCGGGGGAGCGGCGCCCCCGTGTACACCAGCACGTCGGAACGAGGCTCGATGTCGCGATTGTCGCGCTGCTTCGACACACGCATGTCCAGAAGCGGACCGCCCCGCGACCGCGTAGGCCGCGCCGGATCGTACTCGAACCGGTCGGGCCCGCCACCCTCACCCGGCGGCACGTCCCAGCCGAGCCCGCGATGCGGCAGCAGGTGGAGCGGCGTCGGCCTGGACTGCTCGGGCGGCCACCGGTCGAAGTCGAGCCACCGGTTGGCCCGCTGCAGGTGCAGCCGTACCGGTGGGCGTTGGAGCTGGGCGGTGTCGCCGAGCAGGTGGGCCGACAACCACGACACCTCGTCGCTGAGCAGCGCCCGCAGCGCCCCCAGGTCGTGCCCCCATGGCCCGATCAGGATCCGGCTGCGCCGCCCGGCCTCGCGCAGCGCGGCGAAGTCGCGGAGCTGCGCGGGCAGGAGCAGATCCCACCAGCCGGTGACCATGCTGGTCGGGGTCGTCATCCTGACGGCGGCGGCGCTGTTGTCGGTCTCGGTCCAGAACGCGTCGTCCGCGTCGGTGTGCGCGGCCGCCTCCCGCAAGAACGGCACCCGCCTGCCGATCGCGGCCATGTCGGAGGTGCCGATGGGCACGTGAGCCATCGCCCGGCGTACCGAGCGCTCCCGGCGCGGATCGGGCAGCAGACCGCCCCAGCGCGCCTCCTCCTGCGTACCGATCAGCGCCGCCCACGTCAGCAGATTGTGCAGCGCGAAAACCCCGCCCGGATAGAACGTCGTCCTGAACTCACTGGCCGTCACCCCCAGGCACATGGCCTCCAGCGGCGGATCGAGATAGGGCCCGACCGCCCACTGCGTGTACCCGACGTAGCTCGCCCCCGCCATCGCCAGCCGCCCGTCGCACCAGCCCTGCTCCCGCAACCACGCGGCCGTGGCCAGGCCATCGTCCTTTTCCTGATGAAAGGCCGAGAACCGGCCGCCGGAGCCGAACGTCCCTCTGGCGTTCTGCACCACGACCTGCATCCCCCGCCTGGCCAGGACCCGAGCGGTGCCCTTGGCATCGAACTTGTGCTTCCCGTACGGGGTACGCATCAGCACCACCGGCAACGGCCCCGCACCACGCGGCCGATAACGGTCGGCGAGCAACACGACGCCGTCGGGCATCGGCACGGGCAGGTCACGGGTGACCTCGACGTCGGGCGTCGAGGCCGGGGGAAGGTCGAGGAAACGGTCGAACAGTCTGCTGAGCACGCCCATGACAGATCCTTTCGCTCCGCCCCCAAGCGTACGACCCGCCCCGCCAGGGCTCCGGGCCGAGCGTACGCCCGCCCTGCCGAGGTTCCGGGCTGAGCGTACGACCCACGCGCTCAGAATTCCGGACCGAACGTACGCCCCGCTCGGCCAGGACTCCGGGCCGAGCACCCGACCCACCCCCGCCCGACCCGCCCCCGCCGGCCTATCCCCGCCCGGGGCCCGGGGAGCTCGTCGCGCCCGCCCGCCAGGGCTTCGGCTGAGCGTACGACCAGCCCCACCTGGGGCCTGGGCCGAGCGTACGACCAGCCCTCCGAGACTCCGGGACTCCGGGACTCCGGGACGAGCGTACGACTCGCCCAGTGAGCGCTCCGGGCCGATGAGTTTCGACGGTTTCCCGGGTCTGCAATCTTGAGGAGGCGACATGAGCGAGCAGGGACAGGCTTTGGCGGCAGGTGTTGCGCTGTTGGAACGGGCGATCAACTACACGCTGGGCAGCCTGCGACTGGTGACCCCGGCCGCCCTCTGCCGCGCCACACCATGCGCGGGCTGGAACCTCCAACAGCTACTGGAGCACCTGGACGACTCCCTCCACACGCTGAACGAAGCCGCCACCGGCCACATCCACCCACCCTCACCACCACCCATCCCACCTCGATACGCCACCCCCAAGATCCACCACACCACCGACCAAGCGCCAGTGCTGGGCTATGGCGTGGATCGGGGGCGCGCCGCGAGCCAGGCCGCCGGTCAGGATTGCGGGTCCGGCGTGCACAAGGCCGCCAGTGAAGAGGCCGTTCCGGGGCGTGACATGGATCGGGGGTCTGCCGATCCGGGGGCCGATCCGGGGGCCGGGCCGGGACACGGCATGAACCGAGGGTCTGCGGCGTGTCAGCCCGGTAGCCGGGGTGCTGTTTCGGATCGGGGCGTGGATCGAGGAAGCGTTGTGGGTCAGCACGCTGACCTGGGGGACGTTTCAGGTCGGGGCGTGGATCGAGGAAGCGTTGTGGGTCAGCACGCTGACTTGGGGGGTGTTTCGGGTCGGGGCGTGGATCGAAGAGGCGTCTTGCGGCGCACGTCGGGGCAAGGGGCTGTTCCGTATCAACGGGTGCCCCTGGATGCCGGTGTTGGGAATCCGGCGCTTCTGTTGCGGGACGGTGCGGCCGAGGTGCTGGGTCGGTGGGCGGCTGTGCTCGCCGGTGGGCCGATAGCCATTGGTGATCGCCACCTGACGAGCCCCATGGTGGCCGCCGTCGGTGCGATCGAGATCGCCGTGCATGGCTGGGACGTGGCCACGGCCTGTGGTGAGCGGCGGCCGATTCCGGCGCCCATGGCCGAGGAGTTGCTGGACCTGGCCCTGCTGCTCATCACCCCCCACGACCGCCCGTCCAGGTTCGGGCGTCCGGTGGCGGTGCCGGCGTATGCGCCCGCGCAGGATCACCTGCTGGCTTACCTGGGCCGGCGGCCGGACTGGTTCGTCTGCAACTAAAGGGCCCCGCTCACCCCGCATTTCCCGCCGGAACGCCGTACGATCATCCTGTACGACATCTCGGACCACTTCACGGGGAGCCCGTCCGGCCAGGTCCGCGAGGCGGCGCGCCAGCGGCCCAGGCCGACCCACGTGGTGGCGACGACCGTTCTTCGTGCGGCCGTCGCCATCACCACGTCGAGCACCATATAGATCACCGCATAGATCACCGTATGGATCGCCGGGCCGATCGCGGGCTACGGGAACGCCGGTCAGGGGGCCTCGCGGAGTGTTTCCAGGACCTGTTCGCCGTATTTGGCCAGCTTGTTCTCGCCCACCCCGTTCACCTGGCTCAGCTCGGCCAGTGACGTGGGCGCCCGGGTGGCGATCTCGCGCAGCGTCGCGTCGTGGAAGATGACGTAGGCCGGGACGCCCTGCTCCTTGGCGGTGGCTCCCCGCCACGCCCGCAGCCGTTCGAAGACGGGAGCGGCCTCGGCGGGCAGCTCGACCTGGGCGGCGGCCTTGGCGGAGGAGGAGGTCTTGGCCCGGGCCGGGCGCAGCGTGTCGCGGCGCAGCAGCACCTCGCGCTGCCCGCGCAGCACCCCCGCGCTGTCGTCGGTCAGCACCAGCGCCCCGTAGTCGGTCTCCACCGCCAGCAGCCCCTGCGCCAGCAGTTGCCGCACGATGCCGTGCCACTCCGCGTTGCCCAGGTCGTCGCCCACCCCGAACACCGTCAGCGTCTCGTGCCCGTGCTGCAGCACCTTGGCGGTCTTCTTGCCGAGCAGGATGTCCACCACCTGCCCGACTCCGAACTTCTGCCGCCGCTCGCGCGCCAGTCGCAGCACGGCCGACAGCACCTTCTGGGCGGGAACGGTGCCGTCCCACGACTCGGGCGGCGTCTGGCAGGTGTCGCAGTTTCCGCACGGCTGGGAGTCCTTCTGCCCGAAGTAGTCGAGCAGCATGATCCGGCGGCAGGTCACGGTCTCGCACAGCGCCAGCATCGCGTCGAGGTGCAGCACTTGGCGGCGGCGGTGCGCCTCGTCGCCCTCCATGGCCATGCGCCGGTGTTGCACCACGTCGTTGAGCCCGTAGGCCATCCACGCGCTGGCGGGCAGCCCGTCGCGCCCCGCCCGCCCGGTCTCCTGGTAGTAGCCCTCCAGCGACTTGGGCAGGTCGAGATGGGCCACGAACCGCACGTCGGGCTTGTCGATGCCCATGCCGAACGCGATCGTGGCGACCACGATCAGCCCGTCTTCGCGCAGGAAGCGGGACTGGTGCAGGGCGCGGGTGCGGGCGTCGAGGCCCGCGTGGTAGGGCACCGCCGCGATCCCGTTGTCCACCAGGAACTCCGCGATCTTCTCCACCGACGACCGCGACAGGCAGTAGACGATGCCGGAGTCGCCGTCGTGCTCGCTCCGCAGGAACTCCAGGAGCTGCCGCTTCGGCTCGTTCTTCGCCGTGATGCGGTAGTGGATGTTGGGCCGGTCGAAGCTGGCCACGAAGTGTCGGGCCTGTTCGAGGCCGAGCCTGGAGGAGATCTCGGCGTGCGTGGCGGGGGTGGCGGTGGCGGTCAGCGCGATGCGCGGCACGTCGGGCCAGAGCTCGTGCAGCCGCGACAGCTCCAGGTAGTCGGGTCGGAAGTCGTGGCCCCACTGCGCCACGCAGTGGGCCTCGTCGATGGCGAACACCGAGATGTCGCCCTTGGCCAGCAGCCGCAGCGTGGCGTCCACCCGCAGCCGCTCGGGGGCGAGGTAGAGCAGGTCGAGCTCGCCGGCCAGGAACTCCGACTCCACGAGCTGCCGCTCGTCGAAGTCCTGCGTGGAGTTGAGGAACCCCGCCCGCACGCCGAGCGCCCGCAGCGCGTCGACCTGGTCCTGCATCAGCGCGATCAGCGGGGAGATGACCACCCCCACGCCACGGCGCACCAGGGCGGGGATCTGGTAGCAGAGAGACTTGCCGCCGCCGGTGGGCATCAGGACGAGCGCGTCGCCCCCGCCCACCACGTGATCGATGATCTCTTGCTGACCCTCCCGGAACGAGTCGTAGCCGAACACGCGGTGCAGAACCTCGGTGGGGGTATCCATGCGGCTACCTTACGTGTTCGTGGGTTGACCGTTCGTCAGTTCCGCCGATGGCGGAGCGGCCCCAAAGCCAGTGGCCCCGAAGCCAGCGGCCTCAAAGCCGGTCACGTCCGCCGACGGCGGAGAGGTCGTGGAACCAGCCACTACCGTACTCAAGCCACGGCCCCCTCCGTACGCCGATAGAAGATCAGCGCCACCGCCCCGAGCCCGCACGCCGCCGCCACCGCCCCCATCACCGCCGGATACCCGGCCAGTTGCGCCACCCCGGCCGCCAGCAGCGGCGCGATGGCCTTGGCGACGGTGATGGGCAGTGCGAGCGCCCCGCTCAGCGACGCGTACGCGGCGGTGCCGTACCGGTCGGCCAGCAGCGCGGGACGGGCGATCGTGGCCACCCCGAACCCCAGCCCGAACAGCACCACGGCCACGACCGCCCCCGCCACGCTCCGCCCGACCAGCGGCAGCAGCACCGCCGCCAGCCCCTGCAGCCCGAACATGACCGCCGTGATCACCGCCACCGGCCACCGCGTCTGCAGCCCGGTGGTGACCAGCCGCCCGGTCACCGACAGCACGCCCAGCAGCCCCGCCACGCCGGCCGCGAACACCGGCGGATGTCCGAGCACGATCAGGTACGTGACCAGCAGCACCCCCATGACCGCCACCGCGCCCGTCTGGGTCAGGAAGGCGGCCGCCAGCAGCCAGAACGGCCGTTCGCGCACCGCCGCCCCGACGATCTCCCGCCGGTCGGTGTGCGGCGGCGCCGCCCGGCTCCGCACGGCCAGCCCGTGCAGCGGGACGGCGGTCAGCGCGTACCCGATGGCCAGGATGACCAGCGCCTGCCGCCACCCATAGGCCTCGGCCAGGAACCCGGTCAGCGGCAGGAAGATGCTGGAGGCGAACCCCGCCACCACCGTCACCGCCAGCAGCGCCCGTGCCCGCCGCGCCGCGTCGAACCAGGCGACGATCACCGCGAACGCGGCCTCGTACAGGACCATCGCCGACGCCACGCCCAGCACTCCGCACACCAGATAGAGCTGTACGAGCGAGCGCACCTGCGACCAGGCCAGCACCGCGAGCGCGCCCAGCGCCGACCCCACCGTCATCAGCCCTCGCCCGCCGTGCCGGTCCAGCCAGCGCCCGACGAGCGGCGCCACCAGGCCCGACACCAGCACGGACAGCGTGATCGCCCCGGTGAGCTGCGCGACCCCGGCGTGCAGGTCGCGCGACATCGGCGGGATGAACACCGAGAACGCGTAATAAAGCACGCCATATCCGGCGGTCTGGGTGATGGCAAGTGCACCGATCATGCGCGCGGGCGGCTTCGATCCGGCGGTGGCGATCACCCCTCTTTCGTTCCCGTTCACCAGCCGGCAATACGGTGAAACAAGTCACTCCGGGCATAGCGTCAGGTCATGAGCGTTTCGTACGTGGTGACGGGTGGCGGACGTGGCATCGGCAGGGCGGTGGTGGAACGGCTTCTCCATGAAAAGGACACCGTGGTCGTCATCGAGCGCGACCCCCGCGCGCTCGACTGGGCCGGCCCGAGGGTCATCCCGCTGATCGGCGACGCGGCCGACGAGGAGGTCGCCGCCTGGGCCGCCGACCTGGCCCAGGAGGCGGCCCCGCTGGCGGGCTGGGTCAACAACGCCGCCGTCTTCCGCGACGCCTCCGTGCACTCGTCCCCGATCTCCGAGGTCAGGGCCCTGATCGCGGCCAACCTGGACCTGGCGGTGGTGGGCTGCGCCGTCGCCGTACGCCACTTCCTGGCCGCCGGTACGCCGGGCGCGATCGTCAACGTGACCTCGCACCAGGCCACCAGGGCGGTGCCGGGCGCGTTGCCCTACTCGACGGCGAAGGCCGCGGACCGAGGGGCTGACCAGGGCGCTGGCGGTCGAGTACGGCAGGCACGGCATCCGCGTCAACGCCGTGGCCCCGGGCTCGGTGGCCACCGAGCGCTACCGGGACGAGCTGACCGAGGAACTGGCCAGGCTGCACCCCCTGGGCCGGGTCGCCACGCCCGCCGAGGTGGCCTCCGTCGTGGCGCACCTGCTGTCCGAGGACGCCGCCTTCGTCAACGGCGCCACGATCCCCGTGGACGGCGGCCGCACGGTGCTCGGAATGGATCCGGAAGCCAGGGAATGAAAACCGTTGTCACACGGTTGCACGGGCCATGAAGAAGAACCTGCACTCCGCGTACCGCCCGGTCGTCTTCCGCGACCCGAGCGCCGGCTTCGCCTTCCTCACCCGCTCGACCCTGAGCGGCGCCGCCACCGTCGAATGGGAGGACGGCAGGACCTACCCCGTCATCGACGTGGACGTCTCGTCCGCCAGCCACCCCTTCTACACGGGCCGCGGCCGCATCCTCGACACGGCCGGACGCGTCGAGCGCTTCAAGCAGAGGTACGGAAAGATGTGACGCATGTTAGGCACCCCTCTGACCGCCCGGCTCGAGCGTTCCCACCGGATTCTCGTCGCCGGGGCGGGCGGTGGCTCCGACGTGTACGCCGGATTATTTCTCGCCCTGACCCTCAGAGAAGCGGGCAAAGAGGTCCACCTGGCCAACCTGTCCTTCAGCCACCTCGACGCCCTCGACCTCGACGTCTGGCTGGCCGAGGACGTCGCCGAGATCCATCCCGACACCTCCGCCCGCGACTGGTACTTCCCCGAAGGCTGCCTGTCCCGCTGGCTCGCGAAACACGGCCAGCCCGCCACCGTGTACGCCTTCCCCAAGATCGGTGTCCGCCCCCTGCGCGCGGCCTACGCCAAGCTCGCCGAGTACCTCGATCTCGACACGATCGTGCTGGTCGACGGCGGCACCGACATCCTGATGCGCGGCGACGAGGCCGGCCTCGGGACCCCGGCCGACGACATGGCGAGCCTGGCCGCGGTCCACGGCCTCGACATTCCGGACAAGATCGTGGCCTGCCTGGGGTTCGGCGTGGACGCCTATCACGGCGTCAACCACGTACAGGTGCTGGAGAACCTCGCCGCGCTCGAACGCGAGGGCGCCTACCTGGGCGCGTTCTCCGTCTCCAGGGTCACGAAGGCGGGCGCCCTCTACCTCGACGCCGTCGCCCACGCGCAGGCGGAGCTGCCGGCCTACCCCAGCATCGTGAACGGCTCGATCGCGGCCGCCGTGCGCGGCGAGTTCGGCGACGTGCGCTTCACCGACAGGACCAGGAACAGCGAGCTGTTCATCAACCCGCTCATGGCGCTCTATTTCGCCGTGGACCTCGACGCCCTGGCCAAGCGCTCGCTCTATCTGGACCGCCTGGAGAACACCGTGCTCATGCGCCAGATCGTCAGCCTCATCGAGGACTTCCGCGACGAGATCACGCCCCGCCCGCCCAAGGCGTTCCCGCACTAGAGGTTCATCGCGTCGGCCAGCGTGTCCATCTCGGCGGTGACCAGCGCGGGCCCAACATTGACGAACCGGCCGTGGACCTCCAGCGCCAGGATCCCCTGGAGGCGGGACCACGCCAGGATGGTGCCGGTCAGCGCCGTCGCCGCGTCGGCGCCGGGCGCGTGCGCGCGCACCCACGCCGCCACCTCCGGCGTCTCCTCGACCCAGCGCCGCACCTGCTCCCGCAGCGGTTCGGCGGCCGGCCCGCACCGGCCCAGGCCGAAGACCGGTAAGAACGGCCCGAGCACCTCCCTGCCCCGCCGCACGCTCTCCGGCGGCGCGCGGTAGCCGGGCGACGGAGTGCCGGTCACCAGCTCGAACAGGTGCGGATGGGCCAGCGCCCAGCCGACGAGGGCGCCGGCCAGCGCGTGCAGCCGCTCGCGCGGCGCGCCCTCGGACACTCCCGCGCGGACGGCCGCCGCCGCCTCGCCGTAACCGTCGAGGATCAGCTCGGTGAGCAGGTCGTCGCGGCCGTCGAAATACTTGTAGATCGCCGGGCCCGTCATGCCGAGCTGTCTGGCCACCGCGTTGAGGCTCAGGGCCGCGGCCCCGCCGGAGCCGACCTGAGCGAGCGCGGCCCGCTTGATCTCGCTCCTGACCTGCTCGCGGTAGCGCTGTCGCGGGGTGGACATCCTCTCAGTATCCCTGCGTTCCCATTCCGGCACATCGCGTCACGGTGAGTTGTCAAGGGCGTGGCATGCGACGACGACCGGTGGGTAAAAGCCAGGCACCGGCGTGAGAGCAAGTGGTGGTGGGATGAGTCTCTCCGGAAGGGAACGCCGCATACTCGCTGAGATCGAGCGCGCCCTCGAACGAGAGGACCCCGAGCTGGCCAGGCGCGTGGCCGCGATCAACCGGATCGAGTCCGGCGGAGACGTCTTCCCGCGGGCCTGTAACGACCGGTTTCGCATGTGGGCGCTGGCGCACGTCTGGGTGATCTTCTCGGTCGGCGCCCTGGTGATCGTGCTCCTGCTGCTGGCCGTCCTGACGACGTGAGTGCTGCTGGCCGTCCTGACGACGTGAGCCGTCAGGCCAGGCACCGCAATGACGAGGCGATGCGCGGGTCGAGCCCGTGCGAACCGGACAGGCGGCCCACGGTGGCCTCGACGAACTCGTGGTAGGGCATCGTGGCGGTCAGCCCGTCCACGGCCACGAACATCTCGTCGGCCGTCCGCTCCACCTGCACCTTGGAGTCCTGCTCGGCCAGCGCGAACCGGCCCACCGCCACCCGCCACAACGTCCGGTCCTCGGCCTCCTTCTCGGAGACGGGCGCCCCGACGTCGTCGGCGTGGGTGGCGTACTCGGAGTCGTAGTGGAAGGTCTGCAGCCCCGCCGGATAGGGCCCGGCCATCGTGTCGAGCGGCCCGCCGGGGCCCAGCTCGCGCATGCGCCGGCGCGTCTCGCCGTTCTTGGCGCGCCACTCGGCCAGCACCTCTTCGACCGGCAGGTCGCGGCGCTGCCGTACACACCACTCGTTGAAGTCGTTGAACCCGGTGATGCCCTCGTCGGCCAGGCGCCCCATCAGCTCCTGTACGGTCCCGTCGAGACAGGCGTGGTTGTAGAGCTCCTCGCCCGCCAGATGCGCCAGCACGTCGCGCACCGACCAGCCGCCGGCCCGTGACGGCCGCCGCCATCCGGCCTCGTCGAGCCCCGAGAAGAACCGGTCGAGCCGGTCGGCCTCGGCGTCGAAGATGTCGAACGGGTTGAAGTCTCTCAGCAGATCCTCGGCCATACCGGGACGCTACCCGCTACGTGCCGGCTTTCACGGCCATGGAGCCGATGGCCGACTTCACCCGGTCGTACTCGCCGGCGCAGGACGGCGCCCGCTCGGCGGGAACCCAGCCGCCCTTGACGATCCGGGCGTACTTGCCGGGGTCGGAGCCGTACAGCAGGCAGGCGAACGTGGCGGACTCTTCGAGCCCGGACAGGTGCTCGCCACCGATGTGCCCGGCGAGCAGGTGGCGGGCCTCGGCGGCGGCCACCACGCGCTTGGGGGCGTCGGCCGCGAGCGTCAGCGCGGCGAACCGGTCGGCCTGCTCGTCACTGTCCTGCATGCCGTTCAGCGTGGTCAGGGCGTGGCCGAGCTCGTGGTGGAAGAGCACGGTCAGCGCGCCGTCCAGGCGGGTGGCCGCGGCCTTGGTGCTCGTCTCCTCGGTCTCCGACAGGCCCTTGATGGTGGTACGGATTTTGCCGACCATCGAGTAGCAGATCGTGATCTGGCGCTTGTCGTGGTCCCACGAGGCCGTCGGCTCGTCGCAGTCGCGGGCGACCACCTCGATGCTCTCCGGCAGCCGGATCCGCGTCTTCAGGACCTTGCTCTCCTTCAGCGCCTCCCTGGCCTGCTCGGCGCTCGGCGACCCGGCACGCTCGTAGCGGACGGATAGTTCTGGCGCCGGCGCCGCCCCCAGTGTGCTCGTCACGCTCAGGACGAGGGCCATCACGGGGTGCGCCATACGAGTGCTCCTTCGGGGGTCGATCATCGCAATGGGAATCACCCTGCGGCGATTGCGTGATCGATAAACCTCCGGAAGGCAAAAAGATTCCGGAAATGCCGGAGGCCCGGCCCCCCAGGGACCGGGCCTCCGCGAGAGAAACTATCGACGCCAGCCGTAGCCGTAGACCCGCACGTAGTCCGTGCGGCTCGTGGCGCCATCGAGCTCGTCAGAGCCGCTGAAGACGGCGCGGAACGTGCCGCTCTTGTAGGCACGAGCCTTGGCGTAGAACTTGCCGCCCCACTTGGTGTTGGCACCGGCGACGTACTTCCAGCCGCTGGAGCCGTTGGCGCGGTGGTAGATGTTCACGCGCTCACCGCGGACACCCTCCCAGCCGTCCTCGTCAACCTGGAGGCGACCGGAGAAGTAGATCGACTTGCCCTTGCGGACCTTGTAGGGGTCGGCGGTGAAGCGGGAGATCCGCGTCTCGGCCTTGCCCTTCTGGACGTCGACCGCGAAGAACGCGGAGTCCTTGGCGATCTCCTTGCCGGCGCTGTCGAACGCGACGGCCGTGGCCTTCCACTTGCCGGCCGCGTCGTTCTCGTTGAAGCCGATGGCGAAACGCCAGCCCTCGAGGTCACGGACGTCCTTGGTCCGCATCGTGCGCATGCCCTCTTCGGGGGCCACGCTGAGCTCGACCTTCTTGACGTCGGAGCTCGCGCCGATGTCGAAGTACGCGGTCGTCTCGGAACCGGCCTTCACCACGACCGGGTTCGGCGTGATGTCGCGAATCTTGAGCTGCGTGTCCGTCCGGTCCGCGGAAGCGGCGCCGGCGCCCGACACGAGCATGGCCCCGCCCACGAAGGCGGAGATGATTCCAATTGCGATCTTTCTCATGAGGGTGCTGATTCCTCTCCCCGTATTGACTTCAGAGCGGGCTCGGGGTGCCCGCTCCTCTACTACTTTGAGCCACGAAGACATGGAAAGGTTCGCAAAAGTTACAGAAAATATTTGATCACGTGTTTAACCAGGGCTTATACCGAAAAATCGGTTATGTCGTGATCTGACCGGCTACAGTCTGGGCCATGACGGACGTCTACACGCTCGGTGAGCCGTTGGGTGTCGTCTCAAGTGGCCGGGTGAGGCACGAGACCGAGGCCAGGCTGGACGTCTGCGGGCCCGAGTTCACGCTGGCCATCGCCCTGGCCCGGCTCGGGCACCAGGCCGCGTACCTGGGCAAGCTCGGCGCCGACGAACTGGGCGCCAGGGCGCTCACCGTACTCAAGGGTGAGGGCGTGGACGTCGAGGACGTGCGCGTGACCGAGGGCTGGCACACCGGGCTGGTCCTGCGGGAGTCGCGCGTCGCGCGCGAACCCAAGATGACGCACTACCGCGCCGGCTCGGCGGGCTCGATGCTGGCGCCGGGCAACGTACCGATCGACCGGATCGCCGCCTCGAAGATGCTCCACGTCACCGGCATCACCGCCGGGCTGGGCAGGGACGCGCTCGACGCCGTGCGGGCCGCCGTGAGCGCGGCCAGGAACGCCGAGGTGATGGTGTCGTTCGCGGTCGAGTACGTCCCCGAGCTGTGGCCGTCGGTACGCGAGGCCGAGGAGGTGCTCAGCGAGCTGGCCTGCGACTCGCACCTGCTCTTCCTCCGCCAGGACGAGCTCGACCTGGTCAAGCCCGCGCTCACGCCGGAGCGGGAGGTCGTGGTGGACCGCGGCGTCAAGGGGGCCAGCGTGCGGGCCGATCGGATGCGGTACGACGTACAGGGCTGGCAGGTGCCGGTCGTGGACACGGCGGGCGCGGGGGAGGCGTTCGCGGCCGGCTACATCAGCGCGGCGCTCGACGGCCTCATCCCCCAGGAACGCCTGCACCGCGGGGCGCTCTTGAGCGCCGCCGCGGTGACCAGCGTCAGCGACTGGCAGGGCCTCCCCACCAGAGCCGAACTCTAGAGGTACGGCCGGCGACCACCCGCCTCCCCCTTCAGAAGGTCAGTTGACGGTCAGGGTGAAGGTCGAGGTCGTGTTCTTGATGTTCTGATGGTTGTTCGCGAACCGCAGCCCGTTGATGGTCGCGGCCCCGACCGCGGGCCCCTGACCGGGCTCGGGCAGCTCGTTCACCCAGATCCCGAACCCCGACTTCGCGTCGAAGGCGTCACCGCTCTTCTGCGCCCCGCTGATCGACACGTTCGTGAGGATCGTGTCCCTGACCGGGTTCAACGGTGTCGCGGGGCTGGAGTAGCCGGTCTGGAACATGATCCCGCTGTACGTCGGGTCCACGATGTCCAGGTTGCTGACCCGGATCCCCTGGAACACCTTCGACGAGGAGAACAGCCACATCGCCGGGAACGTCTGCTGCCCCCAGAAATGCCCACCGGCCCTGACCAGCGAGATGTTGTCGAAGGTCGTCGGCGGGCTGGCGCCGAAGCCGTGCATCGGGATCCCGAAGTCCAGCGAGCTGATCGTGACCCCCGAGTACACCAGCGTGTCCGCCACGTAGATGTTCCTGAAGGTGTTGTCGTACCCGCCGTACACGGCCAGCCCCGCCGCCCGCCACGTCAGCAGCGAGGTCAGGTTCTCGAAGACGTTGCCGGACTGCTCGCCCGAGTTGTTGTCGATGGCCGAGAACAGCGCGAAGCTGTCGTCGCCCGTGGACCTGGTCTCGATGTTGGTGACGTGGTTGCCGGTGCTGCCGTTGGTCATGTTCAGGCCGTCGGCGAACACGTTCCTGATGCGCGAGTTCTTGATCGTCAGGTTGTCGGTGTTCGTGCCCCACAGCAGGCAGATCTGGTGTTCGGCCCAGATGTTGTCGATGGTCATGTTCGCCACGTTCGACAGGTCGAACACCTTGCCGGGGCCGTCGATGCGCTCGACGTAGTTGCCGAAGTAGGCGAAGCCCGCGAACGTCGAGCCGTTGGCCGTGGCGTCGGCGCGGAAGCCGATGTCGGTGTTCTGCTGCCCGGAGGGGGCGTGGAACCGGGTGAACCAGGGGCCGGCGCCGACGATCTTGACGGCCTTGCCGTACACCTGGAACTTACCGCTCGTCTGGTAGTCGCCCGCTGGCAGGTAGACGCCGGTCAGATTGGCGTCCAGGCGGGCCTTGTCGAGCGCGTTCTGCACGTCCTGGTGCGAGAATCCGGCCGGTACGGCGTACTTCGCCGGATCCGGGTTCGCGGCCGCCGTGACCTGCTCGAAGTCCACGAAGTCGATCGCGTAGGTGAGGGTGTTGGCCGCGTCCTTCTGCAGCCTGATCTTGCTGCCCTGGGGGACGGTGGTGCCGAGCAGCAGGTTCGCCTCGTCGTAGATGTGCCGGGGCGGTCCTGAGCCGGGGGAGTTGTTCGGTCCTGCCTCGGGGCCGTAGAGCCAGGCGTAGCGGGAGGTCAGGCTGATGGTCTTGAGGAAGGTGCCGTCGACGTAGACGTTCAGGGTGGAGTTGAGGCCGCCACCGCCCGCCGCGTCGGGCATCGAGAAGCGGGTGACCAGGGTGTTCGTGGGCGCCCTGGTGGTGAACTCGACGTAGGCGCCGGTCTGGCCGAGCGTCACCGCGCGGCGTCCCGACGCCTCGCCGGCGATGGTGCCGATCTCCCTGCTCGGTCCGACGCGGGCCGCGCCGCCGCCGATCGCGGCGTCCTCGGCCTCGTACGTGTCGTACGGCATGTTCGCGCCACGCCCCACGAACAGCGGCAGCGTGCTGGTGTTGTTGGCGCGCTTGACGGGCAGCTCGTTGGCGTCGTCGGCGAGCACGGTCTTGACCGTGTACTTGCCGTTGGCCGCCGTCCACGTCCCCAGGCTCACCGGGCTGGTGGTGGCTCCGGCGGCGATCGCGCCGCCGGTCGAGCCGGTCAGCGTCTTGACGACGGTGCCCGAGTCGTTCGTGACGGTGAGCGTGACGCCGTGGGAGCCGCCGCTGGAGGCGACGGTGCCCTGGTTCTTGATCGCGACCGAGAACGTCACCGTGGTGCCCGCCGCCGGATTGCCCGGCGCCCAGGCCACGGGGGAGGCGATCAGGTCGGCGGTGTCGACCGGCCTGACGGTCAGGGTGCCGGTGGTGCCGTTGTTGGCCTCGTTCTGCTCGACGACCTTGCCGTCCTCGTCCACCTTGGCCGCGAGCTGGTACGTCCCCGCGTCCCTGGCCCCGATGTTCGCCGTCACGGTGGCGGAGGCCCCGGCGGCCAGCGCGCCCACGGCGGCGGTGCCGGCCTTGGTGGTCCCGGCGTAGAAGTTCACCGAGGTCGCCGTGGCGGCCGCGGTGCCGGTGTTCCTGACCGTGGCCGACAGCGTCACCGCGTCGGTCTCGACGGGATCGGCGGGCGAGGAGGTCAGGTTCGACACGGTCAGGTCGGGGTTGGCGGCGGGCGTGCCGAAGATCTGGAACTCGGCGACCTGCCCACCGGGTGCGCCGGAATTGGCGGTGATCTGCAGCCGCACGTCGGCGGCCTTGGCCGTCACCGGGATCGTCACCGTGTTCCCCGTCGCCGGGTCGAAGGTGTAGACGGCCTGGGAGACGAGATTCGTGAAGCCGCTCGCGTTCTGCTCACGGCCGAGCACCTGGATCGTCTGTGTCCGCCGGGCCCAGGCGCCGTCGGGGTTCAGCTTCAGCGTGATCGAGGTCAGGTCCGCGTTCGCGCCGAGTTGCGCGGTCAGCGTGTTCGGGTAGGCGGCGCCTTCCCAGTAGGTCTGGACGTTGTTGTCATTGGCGTTGGCGGCCACGTAGGTGTGGGTGTGTGAGGAGGCCACCATGGCCTTGCCCAGAGCCAGGTTGGTGCTCGGGTCGTCCGGCCCGCTGCCCCAGACCTCGAACTCGGAGAGCTGGCCCGCCGGCCAGCCGGAGTTGGCGGTGATCTGCACGCGGACGTAACGCGCGGTCACCGCGCCGAAGGTGATGGTGGCGGCCGGGTTGAACGTGTAGGTGGCCGAGGCGATCGTCGAGAAGGTGGAGCCGTTCGTGCTCCCTTGGACGGTCAGCGTCTGGGTCCGGCTCGGCCACCCGGAGGGCAGCTTGAGCACCAGCCTGTTCACGCTCGCGCTGGAACCCAGATCGACCTGGACCCACTGCGGGAAGGCGTCGTTGGCCGACTCCCAATAGGTGGCCTGGTCGCCGTCGGTCACGTTGGCGGCGCGGTAGACGTCGTTGGTGCTGCTCGCGGTGGCGGCCTTGCCGGCCGCGAGGTTGGTGTCGGCCGCGGCGTGCGCGGGCGGCGCGACCAGAAATCCGATGAGTAACGTAAGGGCGGCAAGCAGAGCTCTCATGGGGGTGGCCCTTCGGGGAAGACGGATGGCCGAACCATAGGATGTCGAGCAGATGACCGCAATATTTCGACGATATTTCGCAAACATCTGACTGGTGGATGTTGGGTCGAAAAGCCCGCTATCGCTGGTCAGACGGCAATAAAGGGCCGGAAGCCCGCCTGGGACGCGGCGCAAGCGATGACGTCCGATCGACGTAAGCCATTGCAAGCGCTTGCGCTGTAGGCCGTATAGTTTGCGCATGACACGACGACTCGCAGAGGTGGCCAAGAAGGTCGGGGTGAGCGAGGCGACCGTGAGCCGCGTGCTCAACGGCAAGCCCGGGGTGTCCGACGCGACCCGCGAGGCCGTGCTGACGGCACTCGACGTGCTCGGCTACGAACGCCCCACCCAACTACGCGGCGACCGGGCCCGGCTGGTCGGCCTGGTGCTGCCCGAGCTGCAGAACCCGATCTTCCCCGCCTTCGCGGAAGTGGTCGGCGGCGCCCTGGCGCAGCAGGGTTTCACCTCGGTGCTGTGTACGCGCACGGTCGGCGGCGTCTCGGAGGCCGACTACGTCGATCTGCTCCTGCAGCAGCAGGTCAGCGGTGTGGTGTTCGCCGGCGGCCTGTACGCCCAGGCCGACGCCGCGCACGGCCACTACGAGCTGCTGCACGAGCGCAAACTGCCCACCGTCCTGGTCAACGCGGCCGTCCGACACCTCGACTTCCCGCAGGTGTCCTGCGACGACGTGGTGGCTGCCGAGATGGCCATCGCCCACCTGCGCGCGCTCGGCCACGAGCGGATCGGCATGGTGCTGGGGCCCAAGGACCACATGCCCTCACGGCGCAAGCTGGAGACGTTCCAGGCCGAGGGCGGCGACGCCGAGCTGGTCGAGCACACGATGTTCTCCCTCGAAGGCGGCCACGCGGCCGCCGCCCGGCTGGTCAGGCGCGGGGTGACCGGCGTCATCTGCGCCAGCGACCTGCTCGCCCTCGGCACGGTCCGCGCCGCCCGCCGGGCCGGCCGCACCGTCCCCGCCGACATCTCGGTGATCGGTTTCGACGACTCGGCCCTGATGAACTGCACGGACCCGCCCCTGACCACGGTCCGCCAGCCCATCGACGCCATGGGCCGCGCCGCCGTCGATCTCCTGGTCGCCCAGATCGACAAGGCGGTCGTACCGGCGGACGAGCTGCTGTTCGAGCCCGAGCTGGTGGTCCGGGCCTCCACGGCGCGCGCGGGAGCGTAACTCAGTCGTTATCTTGCAAAATGAAGTCGAAATATTGCGTCCTTCGGTCGGCGATCCTATGGTGTGGGCACCTCGCATCAGAAGGGTCAGACCATGCAGAGATCCACCGGACTCTTGCTCGTAACCGTGCTAGGGCTCACGGCCTCGGCTTGTGGCTCGGGCGAGCCGGCCACCCCCAACGCCAGCGGCGGCGCCAAGGCCGTGACGATCACGGTGGCCTGCCAGCCGGCGAAGTCCGCGCCGAAGGAGCGCCAGGCCTGGGA
This sequence comes from Nonomuraea solani, assembly GCF_900108335.1. Taxonomy (GTDB): domain Bacteria; phylum Actinomycetota; class Actinomycetes; order Streptosporangiales; family Streptosporangiaceae; genus Nonomuraea; species Nonomuraea solani. Next base: position 404,641 of record NZ_FNVT01000003.1, on the reverse strand, counting down.
CGACGACGTGGCCGCGTTCATGAAGGCGCACCCCGGCGTGACGGTCAAGAGCACGGACCAGCAGCCGTGCTTCGACCCCAAGACGTTCGGCCCCAAGCTGGCGGGCGGCCAGATGGAGACGGCCTTCGTGGTGCCGGTGACCAACTACAACGACGTGATCTCCAAGGGCCAGGCGCTGGACATCACCCAGCACACCGGCGTCATCAAGACCTGGAACGACCTGCGCGCCGACCACAAGGAACTGGTCACCAAGGACGGCAAGGTCTACGGCGTGCCGAACGTCCACTACAGCGTCGGCCTGGTCTACAACCGCGCCCTGTTCACCAAGGCCGGGCTCGACCCGGACACCCCGCCCAAGACCTGGACCGAGGTGCGCGAGGCCGCCAAGAAGATCGCCGCGCTCGGCCAGGGACACGTCGGTTTCGGCGAATACTCCGGCGGTAACACCGGTGGCTGGCACTTCACCCAGTCGATCTACGGCCGCGGCGGCAGCATCCTGGCCCCCGACGGCAAGAAGGCCGCGTTCAACTCGCCCGAGGGCAAGGCCGTGCTCCAGAACCTGCACGACATGCGCTGGGTGGACAACAGCATGGGCACCAAGCTGCTGGTCGGCTGGGAGTCCCTCATGGTCGCCATGGGCAGCGGCAAGGTCGGCATGATGCTCGGCGCCCCCGACGTCGTCACCGACGTGGTCAACAAGTTCAAGGGCAACGTCGCCGACTACGGCATCACCGGCTTCCCCGAGGCCAAGGCGTCGCTGAGCGGCGGCGAGTCGTTCATGATCAACCCGAAGGCCACCCCGGAGGAGGCGAAGGCCGCGCTGGAGTGGATCGACTTCCGCTTCAACACCGTCGGTAAGGGCCGCTTCGACTTCGCCCGCGGAAAGGCCATCGGCAACCCCGTCGGCGTGCCGGACAACGCCGTCTTCGGTGACTCGGCCACCGGCCAGGCCATCCAGGCCGACCGCGTGAAGAACGCCTCCCTCCCGGTCGCCAACTACGACTCCTACGTCCAGGCCGCCGGCACGATCCCGCCGAAGGCCGAGCCGCTGCACGCGCAGGAGCTGTACGCCATCCTCGACGTGCCGATGTCCGGCGTGCTGAGCCGCAAGGACGCCGGCATCGACCAGCTCCTGGCGGACGCCGAGACCAAGGCCAACTCGATGCTGGCGGCCAAGGGCTGACCTGCATGCAGATTCTGAGGCGCAATCTGACGGCCTACGGGTTCTTGTGCGCGGCGCTGGCCTGTTTCACGGTGTTCGCCTGGTATCCGATGGTCAGGGAGTTCATCCTGAGCTTCCAGAAGACCGACCTGATCAACGAGCCGACCTGGGTGGGCCTGGACAACTTCGCGACCGCGTTCCTGGACCCCGCCTTCGGCGAAGCCTGGCTGAACACCCTGGAGTTCACGCTCCTCGCGCTCGTGTGCGGCTACGCCGTGCCGTTCGTCGTCGCGCTCGTGCTGAACGAGCTGCGCCACGCCCGGGCCTACCTGCGGTTCGTGGTCTACCTGCCGGTCATGCTGCCGCCGATCGTGGCGGTGCTGCTGTTCAGGTGGTTCTACGATCCGGGGCCCGGGCTGTTCAACCAGGTGCTCGACGTCCTCGGCCTGCCGCCGCTGGCCTGGCTGGACAGCTCGTCCACCGCCCTGATCTCCCTGGTCATCGTCTCGACCTGGATGAACATGGGCAGCGCGACGCTGATCTACCTGGCCGCGCTGCAGAACATCCCGCCGGAGCTGTACGAGGCGGCGGAGCTGGACGGGGCCGGCATCTGGAAGCGGATCAGGCACGTCACGATCCCGCAGACGCGGCTGATCCTGCTGCTCATGCTCATGTTGCAGATCGTGGCGACCATGCAGGTGTTCATCGAGCCGTACATGCTGACCGGCGGCGGGCCGGAGAACGCGACGGTCACGGTGGCGTACCTGATGTTCCAGAACGCGTTCACGCTCCAGGACTACGGCTCGGCCGGGGCGCTCGGCATGATGCTCATGATCGTGCTGCTCGTCTTCGCGGCCCTCCAGCTCCGGCTGACCAGGGAGGACAAGGCGTGATCTCCGTCGGAGCCCGCGCGGCGACCGGGCGCAAGCGGGGCAGGAAGCGGTCGCCGAAGCCGATCGAGGTGCAGTTCCGCACGATCGTCTCCCCGCACCAGCTCAACAGCAGGTGGGGCCGGCGGATCTACTGGCTCGTGCTGGTCACGGTCCTCGTGGTGTTCACGCTCGCCTTCGTCTTCCCGCTCTACTGGATGATCACCGGCGCGCTCAAGACGCCGGAGGAGCTCGCGCAGATGCCGCCGACGCTCGTGCCGGCCGATCCGGCGCCGGACGCGTTCTTCGAGGCGTGGGACCTGTTCGACATCGGTACGTTGCTCGCGAACACCGCGTACTACTCGCTGGGCGGCTGGGCCGTCTGCATGGCCGTGGACGTGTCGGCGGCGTACGCGCTGTCGAAGCTGCGCCCGATGTTCGGCAACGTCATCCTCGGCATGATGCTGGCCACGCTGATGATCCCGGCGATGGTCATCCTGATCCCGCTCTACGTCACGGTCGTCGACCTGGGCCTGCTCAACAACCCGTGGGCGCTGTGGCTGCCCGCGGCGGCCAACGGCTTCAACATCTTCCTGCTCAAGCGCTTCTTCGACTCGATCCCACGGGAGCTGATCGAGGCCGCGCAGATCGACGGGGCGGGGCCGGTGCGGATCCTGCGCTCGGTGGTCCTGCCCATCTCCAGGCCCATCCTGGGCGTGGTCTCGATCTTCACGATCGTCACCTCGTTCAAGGACTTCGTCTGGCCGCTGCTCGTCATGACCGACAGCGACAAGATGACGATCAGCGTGGGCCTGTCGCAGACGGCCGGGGCCGTCACCCAGAACCAGGTCATGGGCGGTCTGCTGATCACCAGCATTCCCATGATCATCGTTTTCTTCATCTTCCAACGGCACATCATGGCGGGCCTCACCGCCGGAAGCATTAAGGGATAGCGCATGTCGCAAACGTGGTGGCGGGGGGCCGCGATCTACCAGGTCTACCTGCGTAGCTTCGCCGACGGGAACGGTGACGGCGCCGGCGATCTGGCCGGTCTGCGCTCCCGCCTGCCGTACCTGAAGGACCTGGGGATCGACGCCATCTGGCTCAACCCGTGGTATCCGTCGCCGATGGCCGACGGCGGCTACGACGTGGCCGACTACCGGGGCATCGAGCCGGTCTTCGGCACGCTCGACGAGGCGGAGCGGTTCATCGAGGAGGCGCACGAGCTCGACATCAAGGTCATCATCGACGTCGTGCCGAACCACAGCTCCACCGAGAGCGCCTGGTTCAAGGAGGCGCTGGCCGACCCCGCCGCGCGTGACCGCTTCTGGTTCGCCGACGAGCCCCTCAACGACTGGCAGTCCATCTTCGGCGGCCCGGCCTGGACCCAGGTCCCCGACGGCCAGTGGTACCTGCACCTGTTCGCCCCCGAGCAGCCCGACTTCAACTGGGCCAACCCGGAGGTGCACCGCGAGTTCGAGGACGTGCTGCGCTTCTGGTTCGACCGCGGCGTGGACGGCTTCCGCATCGACTCCGCCGCCCTGCTGTTCAAGTCGGACACCCGTTACGAAGACCTCGACGAGGTCCACGACGTCTACCGCCGGTGGCGCGAGGTGGCCGGCGAGTACGGCGAGCGCGTCCTGATCGGGGAGGTCTGGCTCCCCGACCAGGAGCGTTTCGCGCTCTACCTGCGCCCCGACGAGATGCACACGGCCTTCAACTTCGACTTCCTGTCGTGTGCCTGGGACCCCGCCGACCTGCGCAGGTCCATCGACCTCACCCTGGCCACCCACACCCCCATCGGCGCCCCGCCGACCTGGGTGTTGTCCAACCACGACGTCACCCGGCCGGTCACCCGGTACGGCCGCGCCGACACCACGTTCGCCCACGGCGGCGCCCTCCACGGCACCCCGTCGGACCTGGAGCTGGGCTACCGCCGCGCCCGCGCCGCGGCCCTGCTGGCCATGGCGCTGCCCGGTTCCGTCTACGTCTACCAGGGCGAGGAGCTGGGCCTGCCCGAGGTGGAGGACCTCCCGGACGAGGTGCGCCAGGACCCGATGCACGCCCGCTCGGGCGGCACGAACCCCGGCCGCGACGGCTGCCGGATCCCGCTACCGTGGTCGGGCGACGAGCCCCCGTTCGGCTTCGGCACCGGAACCCCGTGGCTGCCGCAGCCGGAGAGCTGGCGCAAGCTGACGGCCGAGGCCCAGCGCACGGACCTGGGCTCGATGCTCAACCTCTACCGTACGGCCCTGGGCCTGCGCAGGGAGCTGCTCGGGGACGGCACGCTCACCTGGCTGCCGCTGGGGGAGCAGGTCCTGGCCTTCACCCGCGACTCGGGCCTGACCAGCGTCACCAACCTGGGCACGGACCCGGTGCCGCTGCCCGCCGGCAAGGTCGTGCTGTCGAGCGGCCCGCTAGAGGACGGCCGCCTGCCCTCCGACACCACGGTCTGGCTCACCGAGCTCTGACCGATCACGCCCCGGGCGGAGCTGCTGCCGCTCGGGGCGCCTGATCAGCAGCGCCGCTGCCGCTCCTATGACGCACACCCACCCGAACCAGTCGCCGAACCGGGCGTACAGGGTGGGTCCGGCGGGCCCCGCCGGCACGTCCGCGACGGCCACCACGAACGGGGCCCGCGTCCCCTCCGTGTCGGTCGAGGCCAGCACCCGCCCCCACGCGTCGGAGATCATCGGCGTGCCCCACTGCGCCGACCAGGCCAGCGAGAACCCGCTCTCCACGCCGCGCAGCAGCCCCATCCGGCTGTGCTGCCACCCGTTGCCGAACTCGTCGGCCGCCGGTACGGCCAGCAGCCGCGCCCCCGCCCGCCCGTAGTCGCGGCTGGGGGCGGCGAAGTTGAGGTCCATGCAGTTGGCGAGCCCGATCCCCTTCGCGACCACCAGGTCCACGCCCTTCCTGAACGGCTCTCCGGGTGAGAAGTGCCATTTGGTGTAGTACGCGGGCTTCGAGCCGTCCGCCGGGAGCCGTACCGAGTAGTTGTACTTGAGGCCCGGCGCCGTGTGAATGATCCCGACGACCACGTCGACCCCATGCCGCCGCCCCGCTTGCGCGAGCGGCTCGATCACGCCGGGCAGGCTGCTCGGGGAGGTGCCGAAGGTGCCCTCGGGCAGCACCACCGTCCGTACGCACCCACGCCCCGCCCGCCGGCATCGCCGCCACCGCGCAGGGCGCCAGCAGCACCAGGAACTCCACACCCCACGCCCCGGTCACGGAGGCGATCTGGGTGACGAGCGGAACCTCGGCCTGGTTGGTGGCGAGGGGCCAGATGATGCCGCTCGGGTTGACCAGCGTCACCAGGTGCATGGCCCCCACCCAGGCCGCAGGCGCCGCGAACGCCGCCACCAGCGTCCGCCCCTTGCCGGCCAGTGCCCGGAAGAGGAGCACCACCAGGCCGAACAGCACCGAACTGCCCACCAGGATCATCAGCCCGATCGGCAGTGGCACCGACGGCGTCCGCAGGAAGAACACGAACTGCCCGGCCAGCCCCAGCAGGTAGGCCGGAAAGGCCACGCCGAAGGCCGCCCGCCCGCTCATCCACGTCGCCGCCCACAGCACCGGCAAGGGCGCGACCCACGTCAGAGCCGGGATCGGCGCGAATCCGGTGCCTAAAGAGAACAGCACCGCCGAAGCCAGCAGAGCGAATATTCCCCGTTTCATGTATACACCGTAAACGCGCATTGTTTACAGTGTCAACGTATACCTCCGCCGTCCGTCCGCCGCGCCCTCGAACACCGCGCCGAGCCGATCGGCCAGCCGGTGGGAGGCCAGGTTGCCGTCATCGGTCTCGATCAGGACCTCCGTCAGCCGCGCCCGCCGCCCCGCCCCGAGCACGGCCTCGGCCGCCTCGGCCGCCAGCCCGGCGCCCCAGTGCCCGGGATCGAGGCTGTAGAGGATCTCGACCCGCTCCTCACCGCGCCGCCGCAGCCCGCACACCCCGATGAGCACGTCGTCCTTGACCACCTTCCACAGCCCGTAGCCGTGCCGCGCGAAGTCGGCCTCGCTGTCGCGCAGCAGCGTCTCGGCCAGCTTGGGACTGACCTCACGGTCATCGAAGAGGTACCGCCTGACCTGGGGGTCGTTCCAGTGCTGGACGAGCACGCCCAGGTCGCTCAACCCGGCCGGTCGTAACTCCAGCCGTCTCGTGGACATCTCCGTCATACCTTCCAGGAAACATCCACCCGGCGCCCGTTACGATCCCCCAATGGCACGGCTGCGCAGAACGCCCCCGCACGAGCTCGACCCGGAGGGCCGGGCGCTCTACGACACGATCACGCAAGGGCCGCGCGGCGGGTTCATGGTGGATCCGGCGGGCGGGCTCACGGGCCCGTTCAACGCGATGCTGCTCAGCCCGCCCGTCGGCGACCCGCTGCAGGAGCTCGGGGCCGCCCTCCGCTACCGCTCCTCGCTCACCGACCGGGCGCGGGAGCTGGCGATCCTGGTCGTGGCCGGGCACCAGGACAGCGCCTTCGAGCAGGCGGCCCACGAGCCGATCGCCCGCGACCTGGGCTTCACCGACGAGCAGCTACGCGCCCTGCGCGACGGAGACCCCCTCACACTGCCAGACCCCGGGGAAGCGGCGGTACTGGCCGTGGCCCGGGCGCTGGTGACCAAGAGTGACCTGGACGACGAGGAGTACGCGCTGCTGGGGGAGCGGGAGGTGTTCGAGCTGACCACCCTGGTCGGTTACTACACGACGCTGGCCCTGCAGCTCCGCGTCTTCCGCGTGCCGCCCCGTTAGGCGCGGCGCTCGCCGCTGGGATCGCGTAGCCAGGCCTCCAGCGCCGCCCGCGCCGAGGCGGCCTCCTCAGGAAAGCGCAGCGTCCGCACCAGCACCCACACCGTCCCCTGCAGGCCGCGCGCCGCCAGGAACGTCCGCAGTTCGCCCGGATCGGCCCCGTACGCCCGCACGGCCGCCCGCCCGTCCAGCATCCTCGAACGGAGCAGGCACGCCAGATCCCACCCCACGGGCGCGGCCATGGTCTCCTCGAAGTCGTTCCAGAGCAGCCCGGCGGGGGTGGCCAGCAGGTTACCCGGATGCGCGTCACCGTGCACGGCCTGCGTGCCCGCCTCTTTCGAGAGCCGCTCGGCCAGCTCCGCGTGCGCCTCCCGCAGCCGGGCAAGTTCACCGGCGTCGAGCACGCCGTCGAGCACGCCGTCGAGCGACTCCATCAGCCGCGCCGGCTCGTTCAGCACCGGCTCCAGGTACGGCAACTCGCCGGGATAGGCACGCAGCGCCTCGTGCAGCTCCGCCAGCATCCGCCCCGCCACGTCCGGCGTCACCACGTGCGCGGGATCGTGTTCGGCGTACGCCCAGAAGGACACCGCCACCCCGTCCCGCACGTGCGGCCCGGCGGGCAGCAGGTCGCTCGGCGGCACCACGGGCGCCCCGGCCCCGTGCAGGAACGACACGACGTTCAGCTCCCGCTCCAGCGCCTCGGCCGGCCGGGGACGGGCGAGCGCGGTAACGGTCGGCACCCGCGCCACGATCGGCGCGGGCCGCAGGTGGACACGCAGATTGAAGGAGTCGTTGAGCACGACGGGATCATCGACCGGCAGTCCGTGCTCGGCCGCGACGGCGAGCACGGCGCGTACGGCGGCGCCCGGCGAGTGTGGGCTCATGCCGACTCCCGGACCACCAGCTCCGTCGGCAGGATGATCGGCTCCGTCGGGCCGCCCTCGAACAGGTTGAGCAGCAGCCGGACCATGGCCGCCGCCTGGTCGGCCACCGGATGCCGGAGCGTGGTCAGCGGCGGCTCGGTGTACTTGGCCGCCTCGATGTCGTCGAAGCCCACCACCGCCACGTCGTCGGGCACCCGCCGCCCCGACTGCCGGAGCGACTGCAGGGCCCCCACCGCCATCAGGTCGTTGGCCACGAAGACGGCGTCCAGCCCTGGGTCGTCGCCGAGAAGCTGGCGCATGGCGACCGCGCCCGACTCCCGCGTGAAGTCGCCCACCGCGACGATTGAGCGGCGGTCGGAGTCGCGCAGCACGTTGCGGTAGCCGGCCAGCCGGTCCTGGCCGGCGATCATGTCCTGTGGGCCGGCGATCGTGGCGATCCGGCGGCGGCCCGTCTCCACCAGGTGCCGGACGCCGGCCTCGGCCCCGCCCACGTTGTCGTTGTCGACGAACGGGATGTTCACCGGCACGGCCGGCCGCCCGTAGGACACCACCGGTACCCGCAGCCGCGACAGCGCGGACGGCAGCGGGTCGGCGCCGTGCATGGACAGCAGCATCACGCCGTCGACGTGGCCCCCCGCGATGTAGCGCTCCACCCGGGCATGGCTCTTGGGCGAGGACGCGAGCATCAGCACGACCTGCTTGTTGATCGCCTCCAGCTCTACGGAGGCCGACCTGATCGCGGTGGAGAACATCGGATCCTCGGAGAAGACCCGCGTCCCCGGCTCGCTGACCACCAGGGCGACCGAGTCGGTGCGCTGGGTGACGAGGCTGCGCGCCGCCGAGTTGGGCACGTAGCCCAGCTCGTCGATCGCGCGCAGCACGGCGTCGCGGATGGCGGGCGCCACCGTCGTCTGCCCGTTGACGACCCGGGAGGCGGTGGCGCGCGAGACGCCGGCCCGGGCGGCGACCGCCTCGAGCGTCGGGCGTCTCATGACTGCACCAGAAGGGAGAGCACGGAAAAAATCTACAGGCCGTTTCGGCCGATCACGTCCCTGTACCAGAGCGCGCTGTCCTTGGGAGTCCTGGACTGTGTCGCGTAGTCCACGTGGACGATGCCGAAGCGCCGCCGGTAGCCCTCCGCCCACTCGAAGTTGTCCAGCAGCGACCACACCAGGTAGCCGCGCAGGTCCGCGCCCGCCTCGATGGCCCGGTGCACCTCGCGCAGGTGCCCGTCCAGGTACGCCACGCGGTCGTCGTCGTGCACCCGCCCGTTCTCGACGACGTCGTCGAAGGCCGCGCCGTTCTCGGTGACCATGAGGCCGACCTGCGGATAGTCCTTCGAGAGCCGTACCAGGAGCCTGGACAGGCCGTCGGGCACGATCGGCCAGCCCATCGCGGTCGTCGGCGCGTCCGCCGTGGCGAACCTGACGTCCTCCGAGCCCGGCCACGCCGCGTCGGCCGGCAGCCCCGGGCCCGCCTCGACGACGCAGGGGTTGTAGTAGTTGACGCCGACCAGGTCGATGGGCGCGTTGATCAGCGCCAGGTCGCCGTCCTGGATGTGGCCGGTCCCGCCGTTGCGGGCGGCCGCCGCGAGCACTTCCTCCGGGTACGTCCCGTACACCACCGGATCCAGGAACTGCCTGGTCAACAGCGCGTGAATGCGGTGGACGGCGGCCGCGTCCGCCTCGCTCGGCACCGCCGACGGGTCGTTGACCTGGGCGGGCGTGAGCACGGGCGCGGAGTTGACCACGAACATGATGCTCCCCGCGCCCCCCGAGCGCAGCGCCCGCGCCGCGAGCCCGTGGCCGAGCAGCAGGTGGTGCGCCGAGCGCAGGGCGTCGCCGGGGTCGCGGCGGCCCGGCGCGTGCACGCCGTTGCCGTAGCCGAGGAACGCCGACACCCAGGGCTCGTTCAGCGTCGTCCAGTCGGCGACGCGGTCGCCGAGCCGGTCGTGGACGGCCTGGGCGTAGTCGGCGAACCGGTAGGCGGTGTCGCGGTGGGCCCAGCCGCCGCGCTCTTCGAGCGCTTGCGGCAAATCCCAGTGATAAAGCGTGACATAAGGCGAAATTTCGGCGGTCAGCAGTTCATCTACGAGCCTGTCGTAGAAAGCCAGCCCACGGGGGTTGATCGAGCCCTCGCCGTCCGGCTGGATGCGCGGCCAGGCCACCGAGAACCGGTAGGCCGCCAGCCCCAGCTCGCGCATCAGCCCGACGTCGTCCCGGTAGCGGTGATAGTGGTCGCAGGCCACGTCTCCGGTGTCGCCGTCCGCCACGTTCCCGGGGGTGTGGGAGAAGGTGTCCCAGATCGACTGGCCGCGCCCGTCCTCCTTGACCGCCCCCTCGATCTGGTACGAGGCCGTGGCGGCGCCCCAGACGAAGTCCTCGGGAAAGATCATCCCTTAACAGCTCCTTGCATGATTCCGCCGATGATTTGCTTGCCGAACAGGGCGAACACGGCCACGAGCGGCAGGGTCCCGATCGCGGTGCCGGCCAGCCCCAGCACGTAGTCGTTGACGTACCCGCTGGCCAGGGTCGAGAGCGCTACCTGGACAGTCGGATTGTCCGGGTTGAGCACGACCAGCGGCCAGAAGTAGTCGTTCCAGGCCGACATGAACGTCAGCATGCCCAGCACCGCCGCCGCGGGCCGCGCGGCCGGGAGCACGACGTGCCAGAACAGCCCCCAGGTCGAGCAGCCGTCCACCCGCCCGGCCTCCAGCAGTTCGGTGGGCAGGGCGCGCGACAGGTACTGCGTCATGAAGAACACGCCGAACGCGTTGACCAGCGCGGGCACGATGAGCGCGTAGTTGGTGCCGGTCCACTCCAGCTTCACCATCAGCATGTAGAGCGGGATGATGCCGAGCTGCGCCGGGACCATCATGGTGGCCACGGTGATCACGAGCATGACGTTCCTGCCCCTGAACTTCAGCTTGGCGAAGGCGAACCCCGCCAGCGTCGAGAAGAACATCACCGCGATCGCGATCGACCCGGCCACGATCACCGAGTTGGCCAGCGCGAGCCCGAAGGGGACGGTGTCGAAGACCCGGGCCACGTTGGCGAAGAAGTTCCCGCCGGGCAGCAGCGGCGGCGGCACCTCGGCCAGCGCCGAGTTGTGCCGGGAGGCCACGACGACGCTGTAGTAGAGCGGGAACGCGGAGAAGAAGGCCACCGCGGTCAGGGTCAGGTAGCGCAGCCTCATATCAGGCCGCCCTTCACTCTGCGGGTGATCAGGAAGTTGATCCCGGCCACGACCACCACGGCCACGAACATCAGCCAGGACGCCGCCGAGGCGTACCCGAAGTCGAACGTCGAGTTGGCGAAGCCCTGCTCGTAGACGAACAGCGCCAGCGTCTGGAACTGCCGGTCGGGCCCGCCGGTGGCGATGCCGCCCCCGCCGCCGCTGCTCTGCCCGAACAGCATGGGCTCGGCGATGATCTGCATCGCGCCGATCGTCGAGACGATGACCACGAAGATGATCGTCGGCCGGATCATCGGCATGGTGATCCGGCGGAGCTGGGTGAAGTTGCTCGCGCCGTCGAGGGTGGCGGCCTCGTACAGTTCGCGCGGTACGGCCTGCATGGCGGCCAGGAAGATCAGCGCGTTGTAGCCGGTCCAGCGCCACATGATCATCACCGACAGTGCGATGTGCGAGGTCGCGGTGCCCGCCGCCCAGTCGATGCTCCCGGCGCCCGCCCACGAGAGCATCCAGTTGATCATCCCGAAGTCCCGGCCGAAGAGCTGGCTGAAGATGACCACGACCGCCACCACGCTGGTGACGTTGGGCAGCAGCAGCGCGACCCGGAACAACGTCTGGAACCGCAGCCGCCGGTTGAGCAGGTGCGCCAGCCAGATGGCCAGCGCGAGCTGCGGCACGGTCGAGAGCACGCCGATCGACAGGGTGTTGAACGTCGCGTTCCAGAAGTAGGCGTCGGACAGCAGCGCCGAGAAGTTGTCCAGCCCGATGAAGGTCTGCGTCTCCGACAGCAGCGTCCACTCGTGCAGGCTCACCCAGGCCGTGTAGGCCAGCGGGAACAGCCCGAAGGCGCAGAACAGCAGGAAGAACGGGGCCACGTAGGCGTACGGCGACACCCTCACGTCGAGGGTGTGCCGCACGCTGCGCCTACGCCGTCGCGTGACCGCGAGGGGAAGGGTGCTCATTTGATCTTCTTGACGTCCTCGAGCACCTGCGCCCACGCCTCGTCCGGCGTCTGCTTGCCCTGCTCGACCCGGCCGAGGCCGTTGCCGATGGCCACCCGCACGTCGGCCTCCTTCGGGCCGAGGTGCTGCGGCTTGAGCGCCTTGGCCGCCTCGGAGTAGATCTTGCCGATCGGGGCGTCACCGAAGAACGGCTTGGTGAAGTTCTGGATCGACGGGTCGTCGTAGAGCGCCGGGATCGACGGGAACGTGCCCTCCTCCTTGAACACCTTGGCCTGGTTGTCCTTGGAGGTGAGGAAGTCGATCAGCTCGGCCGCCTCCTTCGGGTGCTTGCTCTGCTTGGGCACCATCAGGTGCGAGCCGCCGCTGTTGCCCGAGCCGCCGGGCACGGTCGCGATGTCCCACTTGCCGCTGGCGTCCTTGGCCTGCTCCTGGATGAAGCCGGTCATCCAGGCCGGGCAGATGATCGTGGCGAACGAGCCCTTGGCGAAGCCGGTGTTCCACGGCGGGGAGAAGGCCGCGAGCTTGGCGGTCAGGCCCTCCTGGGTGATCTGGTTCGACAGGTCCCAGGCCTTCTTCACGTCGGCGTTGGAGTCCACGATGATGGTGTCCTGGGCGTCGTACAGGCCGATGGGCGCCTGGTTGACCATCGCGCGGAAGATCTCGCCGGGGGAGTCCACGAACTTGGCGCCGGCCACGTTCGCCGCGGCGAACTTCTTGCCGGTCGCGATGTACTGGTCCCACGTCGGCCAGAGCGCGGCCACCTCGGTCCTGTCGGTCGGCAGCCCGGCCTTCTTGAACAGGTCCTTGCGGTAGCACATGGCCAGCCCGCCCACGTCGGTGCCGAGGCCGAGCACCTGGGCGCCGTCCTTGCTCAGGCCCTGCTGCCACTTCCAGTCGAGGTAATCGGGCTGCCGCTTGTCCAGCCCGTACTGCTTGAGGTCGTTGAACCGGCCCGGCTGGGCGGTGAACGTGCTGATGTAGCCGACCTCGACCGCCTCGATGTCCCCCGCGCCGGCGTTCGTGGCCAGCCGCTTGACCAGGTTGCTGTGGTGGTCGTTGAACTGGGTGACGTTCTCGACGATCTCGATGTCGGGATGCGTCTTCTTGTACTCCTCGTAGAGCGGCTTGAAGCCGAAGTCGCCGAACAGGCCGATGGTCAGCTTGATCTTCTCTCCTGGCTTGGCGCTCGACTCGGCCGCGGTGCCTCCGCCGCCGCCACCACCGCCGCACGCCGTCGCCAGAGCGAGAACGGACGCGGTGAGCACGGGCAGGCCGAGTCGCCGGATGCGAGGGGTCATGGGAAACCCTCCTGGGTCGGTGCTAGGGGGTGAGTGAGAGAGCGCTCTCTCACGAGAGTCGCGGGGCTCACATGCCTCTGTCAACGGAGGTTAAATAACGATCCGGTTGTACGAGAGAGCGCGTTCACGGCTGGTGAGGTCATCGCGAGTTCGGTCGTAAGCTGACTATCGACGACGACAGAGCAGGGGGTTCTCCTGATGCGCGATCTCCCCCCGTGGGTGCCCAGGCCCGCGCCCCCGCAGACCCTGCCCACCCCGGTCCTCGACGCGACCGTCTCGCCGCTGGTGACCGAGGTGGACGACGAATACCGCGCGGTCACGTTCTACTGGCGCGGGCCGGCGAAGGAGGTGCGGGTCCTGGCCAACAAGCTCACCCAGGACGCCGAGGCCGCCGTCATGGAGCGCACCGGTGACGTGTGGCACCGTACGTATCGGGTGCGGCACGGCTGGCGCGCCTCCTACCGGCTGTCGGTGGACGGCGCGGAGCTCACCGACCCGCTCAACCCCAAGGTCTGGCAGGGCCACTCGATCGCGGAGACCTCCCCGCCGTCCCCGTGGCTCGCCGCCGTGGGCGAGCCGCGTCACGAGCTGTCCCGGCACGCGATCGGCTGGCGCTACGATCCGGTACGCCCGCCGCTCGGCACCCTCGTCGTGCTGGACGGCGAGCACTGGGTGGACGACCTGCCGGTCATGCTCGACAACCTCATCGAGGCCGGCGCGCTGCCACCCGTCACGGCCTGGCTGGTGGAGTCGGGGCCCGACCGGGTGCGGCGGCTGACGTGCAACGACGAGTTCGTGGACGCGCTGCCGCACGGCGGGCCGACCGTGATCGCCGGGCAGAGCCTGGGCGGGCTGACCGCCGTGTACGCCGCCCACCGCCACCCCGGCCGGTTCGTGGCGGCGGTGTCGCAGTCGGGCTCGTTCTGGTGGCCCAGCGGTCCCGACCCGGAGTGGCTGATTCGTGAGCTGGCCCGGTTGCGGCCGCCCCCGGTGCACCTGCAGGTCGGGACGCTGGAGTGGGCCCTCGCCGGCCCGACGGCCCGGATGCGGGAGGTGCTCGGGGGCTCGGGCACGTACCGGGAGTTCGAGGGCGGGCACGATCGTTACTGCTGGCGCAACGAACTCCCCGACGGCCTGATCACCACCTACGCCCGCTTACCACCCTGACCCGCCGCACTTCGGCGGGGGCCTTTCGAGGGCGAGGAAGGGCTCGGCTGAGGTCCTTTCGGGGAGGGGCGCGGCCGGCGAGGGACCTTGCGGGGCGAGGGGCAGGCTGAGGTCCTTCGGGAGAGCGCGGGCTGAGCCCTCTTGGCGCGGGTGGACGGGACATCTTCGATGGACCGCCAGGTCAGCCCTCTTCCAGTAAAGGGACCTGTGCCGGAGTACGGGTGGTGAAGGACGAGCGGGACGACAGCATGTGCACCGGTGCCCCGAGGTGGGTCAGGCGCTGAGGGCGCGGCCCGCCATCCGGGCGTACATGCGGCCGGGGCTCGGCGCCTTCGCCAGGAAGCCGGGCAGCATGGGCAGGCCCACCGCGAACGGGTCGAGCCGCTCGTACAGCTCGTTGGCGTCCGCCGGCCGGTCGGCCGGCTGTTTCTCCAGGAGCTGCGCCAGCAGCGCGCTCAGCGACTCCGGCAGGCCCGGGATGGCCGGAGGCCGCTCCTTGACCTGCTTCTCGAAGACCACGTAGTCGGTGGGCCCGGTGAAGAGCTGGCGGCCGGTCAGCATCTCGTGCAGGACGCAGCCCAGGGAGTAGAGGTCGCTGCGCGGCTCGGCGACGCCGTGCTGGATCTGCTCGGGAGCCATGTACGCCGGCGTCCCCAGAATCTGCCCGATCCTGGTGAACGTGGTGACATCGGACTCCCGCAGCATCGCCAGGCCGAAGTCGAGCACCTTCACGCTGCCGTCCGGGCAGAGCATCAGGTTCGTCGGCTTGAGGTCGCGATGGCAGATCGCCAGAGCGTGCGCCGCCGACAGCACGGCGCACGCCTGGGCCGCGATCGCCGCCGCCCACGGCACCGGCAGCGGCCCGTGCTCGTGCACCAGGTCGGCCACCGTGACGCCCTCGATGAACTGCATCACCTGGAAGAGCCGCTGGTCATGGGTGCCGAAGTCGTAGAGCACAGGGGCGCCGGGATGCTCAAGCCTGGCCAGGATGCGCGCCTCGCGGATGAACCGGCGCTCCATCTCGTGATCGTGCCCGCCGGGCAGCCTGAGCAGCTTCACTGCGACCCGGCGGTCGAGGTGGCGGTCGTGACCCGCGTAGACGGCGCCCATGCCCCCCTGCCCGAGGGGGAGGTCGTCGAGCTCATAGCGGTCACCGATGACCATGTGCCCCCTCCGCCGCGTTCCGGGAAAAAACTACACCGTCAGGACTGCGGGTGCAGGTGCCCGTCGGCGAGACCGTCGAGGCCAAGCCGGATCAGCGCCTGTCCGAGAGCCGAGGTTTCGCGGATGGCGTCTTCGAGCACGGCCAGTTGCCTGAACGCCTCGCCGTACGCCTTCTGCTCCTTCAGCGTCAGTCGCGGCAACCGGGTGCGGCGTACGTCGAACCTGCTGGAACCGGTCGTCACCCGCCCGCCCGCCGCCCGCAGGAAGCCGGCCAGGAAGTCGGGGTCGAGCCGGCGGGAGTCCATCCGGTAGAGGGTCAGGTGCGGGCCCAGCATCGCGCCGCCCTCGGCCACCACGCGTACGGCCGAGTAGGAGGCCACCACGTCGCCGGGCCGGATCGCGATCAGGCCCTGCTGCATGGTGGTGAACCCGGACGGCGCCCCGCCGGTGAGCACGTCGTCGGAGGTCAGGACCGGGATGTCGCCGCCCTCGGCGGCCATCTTGGGCGGGGCCTGCGACGTCGCCACCAGGCCCTCCTTGATCAGGTCGCCCAGCGTGGTGGCGGGCTGGTCGAGGGGCTGCTCCAGCACCTTCAGGTCGGGCGGCACGGCGGCGGCCGCCAGGAAGCGGTCGCGCGCCTCGGCGAACGCCCGGCCCACGTCGTCGCGCCGCTGGTGCCGGGCCGGGGTCATGTCGACCTCGTCGGCCAGCAGGTCGATGATCCGTACGGTCTGCTCGGAACTGTCCTCCAGGTATGCCTGCCAGGCCGGCTCCACCACGCTCAGGTCGGCCGTCGCGTCGAGGATCAGCACGTCGGAGGGCGGTCGCTCGCCGGCCGCCGGGCGGCGCAGCAGCCACAGGTCGGAGCCGGGCAGCGCCACGACCGCCCGCAGGGCGCCGGCGCGCAGCAGGTTGGCCCGGATGCGGCGGCCCGCCTTGCGGCTGGCGGCGGCCGGGGGCATCAGGATGGCGACCAGGCCGCGCGGTTTGACGTGGGTGAGGCAGTGCTGCACCCAGGCCAGCTCGGGCTCGCCGCGCGGCGGCAGGCCGTATTCCCAGCGCGGGTCGCCGGTCAGCTCCTCGTAACCCCAGGCCCGCTCGTTGAACGGCGGGTCGCACACCACGGCGTCGGCCTTCTCGCCCGCGAAGCCGTCGTGGCGCATGGAGTCGCCGGCCACGACACTGGCCTGGACGCCGCGCAGCCGCAGCCTGGAGGCGGTGATCGCGGCCGAGGTCTCACTGAGCTCCTGCCCGAGCGTACGGCCCTGCGCTGGGGCCGGTGTCTGGCCGGGCGTCTGTCCTGGAGCCTGGCCGTCTGGGCGCGCCGCGCCCGGTGCCGCGGTGGAGAGGAGCAGGGTGCCGACGCCGCAGGCCGGGTCGAGGACCGTCCCGCCGTCGGCGCGTACCAGCCGGACCATGAGCCCGGCGACGTCCTCACGGGTGACGGAGAGCTGCCGGGAGTGGGCCTCCAGGTAGCGCTCGCACAGGAACTCGTACGCGCTCAGCGCCCCGAGCTCCCCGGCCAGCTCCAGCACGAGCCCGGCCAGCTCAGGGTCGAGAGACCCGGCAGCCCCCGGCGAGTCGCCGGGACCAGAGGTGTCCGGCCTGGTCAGCAGGGCTCCGGCCTGGGCCACGAGCTCGCCCAGGCGCAAATCGCCCGCGGCTTTCAGGCGTTGCCACACCCGATCTCCCAGGGAGACCTGGTAGGACTTCCCATAGCGTCGCAGCCACGACTCGACCTGCCGCAGGGAGAAGAGCGGCTGGTTCGCGGTTCCGCCGATGGGTTGGGGGAAGTCGTCGTGGCGGCGGCGCCAGTTGCTCACCGCGGCACGCCCGACACCGGCGAGCCGGGCGATGTCCCCGGCGTTGACGGTCGGGTCGTGGCTCATGGTGCCCAGAGTAGTTCACAAGAGTCTTCAGCGCATCTGCTTGTGAAGTCTTTCAACCAATGATTTACTGCAGGGTATGAAGCACAACATCCGCTATGCCGCCGGATCAGACGTGGGCCGCCGCAGGGAGCAGAACGAGGATTCCGGCTATGCCAGTGGCCGGCTGCTCGTGGTTGCCGACGGAATGGGTGGGCACGCCGCCGGCGAGCTGGCGAGCTCGGCGGCGATCGCCGTCATGCGCGAGCTGGATGCCACGCTTCCCGAGACGGGCTCCGACCTGGAGGCGGCCCTGGAGGGCGCCGTGCACGAGGCGGCCCGCAGGCTGGTCGAGCTGGCCGACATCGACCCCGCGCGCAGGGGGATGGGGACCACGGTGACCGCCATGCTGTGGGACGGCTACCGGTTCGCCCTGGCTCATCTCGGTGACTCCCGCGGATACTTGCTTCGCGATGGTGCGCTGTACCAGATGACCAAGGATCACACACTTGTGCAGTCGATGGTGGACGAAGGCCGGATAACTGAGGATCAGGCCGCCGTGCACCCCCGGCGTTCGATGGTGCTGCGCGTGCTGGGCAGCGAGGGCAGGGCCGAGCCCGACATGGCGCTGCGCGAAGCCGAGCCTGATGATCGCTATCTCCTCTGCTCCGACGGGCTCACGACCGTGCTCGGGCCCGAGGTCCTGCACGAGGTGCTGACCACGGTGGCAGACCCGGCGGCGGCCGTCCAGCGTCTCATCGATCTGGCCAACGAGGGCGGCTCGCCCGACAACGTGACCGTGATCGTGGCCGACGTGGTCGCGCCGGGCGCGGGCGAGGTGAGCGTGTTCCGCGTGGGCGCCGGGTCCTAACAAGAGTAGTAGGCAGCCCCACCAGCCTCACCAGTCACATACCCGAAATTTCGGTTCATAGCGAGACACTTTCCTGACGACCCGCGCATTTTCGCGATGGCGCTACTACAGTCCATCGTGGCTTGTCGGATTTCTGGGAGGAGTCACCCTGGACCCGATCGCGGATGAGCTGCTGAAAACGGTGCGGCAGGAACTCGGCTATAAGGAGAAGAGCGGCCAGTTCACCAAGTTCGGCCAGTGGTACGCGGATCGCGTCCAAGACACCCAGTATCGCGACGCGCCGTGGTGTGACATGTTCCTCGCCTGGGCCGCGGACAAGGCCGGCATCACCACCTATGTCGGAGAGTTCGCCTGGACGCCGTCCCACGCCGCCTGGTTCATCCAGCAGGGCGCCTGGACGCGCGAGCCCGAGCCGGGAGCGCTGGTCTTCTACGACTGGGGCGGCGGCAAGAACTACAAGGGCATCGACCACGTCGGCGTCGTCGAGCGCGTCGAGGGCAAGAAGATCCACACCATCGAGGCGAACGTCGACCGTGTCTGGCTGAAGCGCAAGACCCGGGAGACGGACAAGGTCGTCGGGTACGGCATCCCGCGCATGGTCAAGGGCAACGTCGAGAAGCTCGCCGAGATCCGTTCGGCCGAGCGTCCCTTCGTCTCCGCGCCGCGCGCCGAGGGCCCGCCCGCCTCGCCGCTGGACTTCCTGGGCACGCCGCCCGCCCTGCTGGCCTTCATGGTGCTCATGACGGTCGTGCTCTCCTTACGCGTGTCCCGCCGCCGCGGCACCCACCGCCGTTTCCCGTGGCGCCGGCCCACCCGCGCCGGAGCGAAGCCACCGGTGAAACCGCAGGCCAAACCCCCGGCCAAACAACAGGCCAAACAACAGGCCAAACAACAGGCCAAGCGCCAGCCGCAGTCCAAGCTCCACCAGGAGGGCCAGCCGGCCAGGACCCGGGTCCCCGCCGGTTCCGGGCACGTGGCCACCAGGCATTCGACCCCCGCCAGGCGCAAGCCGTACGAGCCGACCTGAGTCAGGCCGTGAGGTCGAGCACCACCTTGACGTCGCCGGCCGGCTCGAACGCCTCCAGCGCGCGCGACAGCGGCACCCGGCGGGTGATGAGCCGTTCGAGCCAGCCGCGGTCGGCCTCCGCCAGTGCCTCGGCGGCGGCCCTGAAGTGCCGCTGGTTGGCGTTGACGGTGCCGAAGACCACGTCGTTCTCCAGCACGATGTCCCGGTTGATCACCCCGGCGTCCACGCGGTGGGTCAGCCCGCCGGCCGAGAGCCCGCACAGGCAGACGATGCCCGCGGCGGCCGTGGTGGTCATGGTCTCGATGACGAGCGACCCGGCCCCCGTGCACTCGATGATGATGTCCGGCTCGGCCGCCCGGAACGACTCCAGCGACGTCCCCGAGTGGTAGGTCGCGCCCAGGGCCTCCACCAGGCTCGACTTGAGCCCGCCCGCGGCCCGGTCGAGCACGTGCACCTCCAGGCCCCGCTGCCGCCCGAGCAGCGCCGCCAGCAGGCCGACCGGGCCGGCCCCGGTGACCAGGAGCGTGTGCGGCTCGAACCAGGCCCGCGCGCCGATCCGTTCGATGTGCTCCCACGCCTTGGCCACCACCGCCGCGGGCTCGACCAGCATGCCGACGCTCTCCAGCGCCGGGTCCAGCCGGATGGCGTAACCGGCCTCGACGGTCCAGCGCTCGCTGCCGTACCCGTCGAGCTCCTTGATGCCCCGCTCGGTGTAGCGGCCGTTGCGGCACATGTCGAACTCGCCGCGCACGCAGGCGCCGCACGGCACCGGGTCGGGCCGCCGTACGACGCCGACGATCAGGTCGCCGGGTGAGAACGCCGAGCCCTCCGGCGTCTCCAGCACCCGGCCCAGCGACTCGTGCCCGATGATCATCCGGTCCTTGCCGGGCGGCGGCCAGCCGTAGTCGGCCGCGTCCAACTCTCTGTCGGTCCCGCAGATGCCGAGGGCGAGCCCCTGGACGAGCAGTTCGCCCTTGCCCGGTTCCGGGTCGGGCACCTCCTCGACGTCGAGCGTGCCCTTTCCTCCCGGCACGAATGTCAGCGCGCGCATCATGGCCACCCCCTCTGGGGTGCACCTACCCAGACGTCGCTCGCAAAATAGTAGGACGTCCTAGTATCTTCGTAGGTGAAGCCTCCACGAAGGAGTGATCAGGCGTGCACGTCCCGGTACACCCAGTGCGATTCGTGACCGCCGCGGCCCTGTTCGACGGCCACGACGCGGCGATCAACATCATGCGGCGCATCCTCCAGTCCCAGGGGGCCGAGGTCGTGCACCTCGGGCACAACCGCTCGGTCGACGAGATCGTCACCGCCGCCATCCAGGAGGACGCGCAGGGCGTGGCGATCAGCTCCTACCAGGGCGGGCACGTGGAGTTCTTCTCCTACCTGGTCGAGCTGCTGCGGGAGCGCGGCGCCGGGCACGTCAAGGTGTACGGCGGCGGCGGGGGCGTGATCGTTCCCGAGGAGATCGAGCTGCTGCACTCCCGTGGCGTCACGCGCATCTTCTCGCCCGAGGACGGCCAGCGGTACGGCCTCCCCGGCATGATCAACAAGCTGATCGAGGACTGCGACGTCGAGCTGGGCGGCCCGCCGCCGGTCGAGGCCGTGGTGTCGGGCGACCAGGCCGCGCTGGCGCGCGCGATCACGCTCATCGAGTCGGGGCGCGCCCCCGAAGACCTGCTGGCGGGCCTCAAGGCGGACGGCAGGAGAGCGCCCGTGCTCGGCATCACGGGCACCGGCGGCTCGGGCAAGTCCTCGCTCACCGACGAGCTCGTCCGCCGCTTCCGGGTGGACAACGACGACAAGCTGCGCATCGCGATCATCGCCATCGACCCCACCCGCAGGCGCGGCGGCGGCGCGCTGCTCGGCGACCGCATCAGGATGAACAGCCTGAGCCCCCAGACCTACTTCCGCTCCCTGGCCACCAGGGGCGCCGCCAACGAGGTGCCCGCCTGCCTCGACGACGTGATCGCGGCCTGCCGCGCCGCGGGCTACGACCTGGTGATCGTGGAGACGCCCGGCATCGGCCAGGGCGACGCGGGGATCGTCCCGCACGTGGACGTGCCCATCTACGTGATGACGCCCGAGTTCGGGGCGGCCTCCCAGTTGGAGAAGATCGACATGCTCGACTTCGCCGAGGCCGTGGTGATCAACAAGTATGAGCGGCGCGGCGCGGAGGACGCCCTGCGCGACGTCAGCCGCCAGCTCGTACGCAACCGCGAGGCGTTCGGCGCGTCCCCCGGCGACATGCCGGTCTTCGGCACCATCGCCGCCCGCTACAACGACTCCGGCGTCACCGCCCTCTACCAGTACCTCAAGCCCCTCCTGCCGACGGGAGAGAGCCCCAGCCTGCTGGCCCCGGCCGAGGGCCGCACCTCGAAGACGTCGGCCGCCATCGTCCCGCCCGCCCGTGTCCGCTACCTGGCCGACATCGCCGAGACGGTGCGCGCCTACCACGCCGAGACGCTCGCCCAGGCCGAGATCGCCCGCCGCCGCCAGCAGCTCACCGCAGTGCGCGACCTGCTGAGCGACGAAGGCGCGAGGGAGATCGAGCGCGTCGAGGGGGAGCTGTCCGCCGAGAGCCGCGCGCTGCTCGACGCCTGGCCCGCCGTCAAGGAGCGCTACACGGCCGACGAGCTCGTCGTGAAGGTCCGTGACCGGGAGATCCACACGCCGCTCTGGCGCGAGACCCTGTCCGGCAACCGCATCCCGAGGGTGGCCCTGCCCCGCTACAGCGACCACGGTGACCTGCTGCGGTTCCTGCGCGCCGAGAACCTGCCGGGGATGTTCCCGTTCACCGCCGGCGTGTTCCCGTTCAAACGCGACGACGAGGACCCGACCAGGATGTTCGCCGGGGAGGGCGACCCGTTCCGCACCAACAGGCGCTTCAAGCTGCTGTCGGAGGGCCAGCCCGCGACCCGGCTGTCGACCGCGTTCGACTCGGTGACGCTCTACGGCCACGACCCCGACCCGCGCCCCGACATCTACGGCAAGGTGGGCACCTCGGGCGTCTCCATCGCCACGCTCGACGACATGAAGGTGCTCTACGACGGGTTCGACCTGGCCGCGCCCGGCACGTCGGTGTCCATGACGATCAACGGCCCGGCCCCCACGATCCTGGCCTTCTACCTCAACGCCGCCGTCGACCAGGCCAGAGACCGCTTCCGCGCCGAGCACGGCCGCGACCCCGACGGCACGGAGGACCGCGACCTGCGCGCCAGGACGTTCGCCACGGTCAGGGGAACGGTCCAGGCCGACATCCTCAAGGAGGACCAGGGCCAGAACACCTGCATCTTCTCCACCGAGTTCAGCCTGCGGATGATGGCCGACATCCAGGAGTGGTTCATCAGGAACGGGGTGCGCAACTTCTACTCGGTCTCGATCTCCGGCTACCACATCGCCGAGGCCGGGGCCAATCCGATCAGCCAGCTCGCGTTCACGCTGGCCAACGGCTTCACGTACGTGGAGGCGTACCTGGCCAGAGGCATGAAGATCGACGACTTCGCGCCGAACCTGTCGTTCTTCTTCTCCAACGGCATGGACCCCGAGTACAGCGTGCTCGGCCGGGTCGCCCGCCGCATCTGGGCGGTGGCGATGCGCGAGCGCTACGCCGCCGGCGAGCGCTCCCAGAAGCTGAAGTACCACGTCCAGACCTCGGGCCGCTCCCTGCACGCCCAGGAGATGAACTTCAACGACATCCGCACCACCCTCCAGGCCCTGATCGCCGTCTACGACAACTGCAACAGCCTGCACACCAACGCCTTCGACGAGGCCGTGACCACCCCGTCGGCCGACTCGGTGCGCCGCGCGATGGCGATCCAGCTCATCATCAACCGCGAATGGGGCCTGGCCAGGAACGAGAACCCGCTGCAGGGCTCGTTCATCGTCGAGGAGCTCACCGACCTGGTGGAGGAGGCGGTGCTGGCCGAGTTCGAGCGGCTGTCGGACCGGGGCGGCGTCCTCGGCGCGATGGAGACCGGCTACCAGCGCGGCAAGATCCAGGACGAGTCCATGCTGTACGAGATGCGCAAGCACGACGGCTCGCTGCCCATCGTCGGCGTGAACACCTTCCGAAATCCGCGCGGCGACGACGAGGCCGACCCGCACAAGCTGGAGCTGGCCAGGGGCACCGAGGCGGAGAAGCAGTCGCAGCTCGACCGCCTGCGCGCCTTCCACGAGCGCAACCGCTCAGAGGCCCCCGCCGAGCTGGCCAGACTGCGTGACGTGGCGATGTCGCCGGGCAACGCGTTCGAGGTGCTGATGGAGGCGGCGCGCGTGTGCTCGCTGGGGCAGATCACCGATGCCCTGTTCGAAGCGGGAGGCCAGTACAGACGCAACGTCTGAGCGGTTGGCCCGCGTCGATAGGATCGCGCTTTGGGCACATCGCTTAACAGGAGGCTTCCATGTCCGACGTCACCTTCAAGGGCAACCCGATCACCGTGGGCGGCACCTTCCCGAAGCTCGGCGACACCGCGCCCGCGTTCCGTCTCGTGGGCGGTGACCTGGCCGAGCGCACGCTGGAGGACTTCGGCGGGCAGACCAAGGTGCTGAACATCTTCCCGAGCGTCGACACCGGCGTCTGCGCGGCCTCGGTGCGCCGCTTCAACCAGATCGCCGGCGAGCACCCCGACGTGGCGGTGGTCTGTGTCTCCGCCGACCTGCCGTTCGCGCAGAAGCGCTTCTGCGGCGCCGAGGGGCTCGACAACGTGACCACGCTCTCGCTCATGCGCGGCCGTGAGTTCCTCGCCGACTATGGGGTGGCGCAGGAGTCGGGCCCGCTGGCGGGGCTGGCCGCGCGCGCGGTGGTCGTGCTCGACGGCGACAACAAGGTCGTCCACGCCGAGCTGGTGCCGGAGATCACCCAGGAGCCCGACTACGAGGGCGCGCTCTCGGCGCTCAAGTAGGTCTTCTCCGCCCGGCCCCGAGCCGGCCCACGCCGCACAGGGCCAGCGACGACTCGGGGCCGCCGGGGAAGTCGATCAGGTCGGCCTGCTCGGGACGCCACTCCGGCAACCAGACGAGACCCGGGTCGACCAGCTCGAACCCCTCGAACAACTCCATGATCCGGTCACGGCCGCGGAGCGTGAGCGGCAGGCTGGCCCGCTGGTAGATGTGGGTGCTCTGCCGCACGAAGGCCGCGCGGGCGTCGCTGGTGCCGTGGGACATGACCAGGTAGCTGCCCGGCGCCAGCGCCTCGCGCAGGGCCGCGACGATCTCGTCGGGGCGCTCTGACTCGGTGACGTAGTGCATGACCGCCACCAGCAGCACCGCGACCGGGCGGCCGAAGTCGAGCGCCCGCATCACGTCGGGGTCGCGCAGGATCGCCTCGGGCTTGCGCAGGTCGCCCTCGACCACGGTGGTGGTGCCAGGACCGGGCGGCATCGCCCTGGCGTGCACCAGCACGACGGGGTCGCGGTCGACATAGACGACCCTGGCGTGCGGCGTCACCTTCGCGGCCACCTCGTGCACGTTGTTCCAGGCCGGCAGGCCGGTGCCGAGGTCGAGGAACTGCGTGACGCCGGCCTCGGCCAGCCGGCGCACCGCCCGGCCCAGGAACGCCCGGTTGGCCCGGGCCGCGGCGCGGATCTCGGGGGCCACCCGCAGGATCCGCTCCGCGGCCTCCCGGTCGGCCGGGAAGTGGTCTTTGCCGCCCAGGAAGTAGTCGTAGAGCCGGGCCACGTTGGGTGTGTGCGGATCGAAGCCTGACGAATCTCGCTCCAACCGTCCATCCCCCGATCACAAGTAAACGATCTTTGCTCGGATTCTACGGACCCGTACCGACATTCGATCATGGTTAGCCTGTTGGTGTGGACGACACCGGTGTGCGCGTACGAATTCCCGAGACCGTGCGGCGGATCGTGTCCCTGGTGCCGTCGCTGACGGAGTCGGTGGCGGCGACCGTGCCCGACGCGCTGGCCGGGGCGACCGACTGGTGCTCGCACCCGGCCGGCCTCGACGTGGCCAGGGTCAGGGGCACCAAGAACCCCGACCTTGACGCGATCCTGCGGCTGCGGCCCGACGTCGTGCTGGCCAACGCCGAGGAGAACCGCGCGCCCGACATCGAGGCGCTGCGGGAGGCCGGGGTCGCGGTCTGGGTGACCCGGATCGAGACGCTGGCGGAGGCGTTCGTGTCGCTGGAGCGGATGTTCGAGCACGCGTGCCGTACCGAACCGCCCGGCTGGCTGGCGGTGGCGCGGGAGGCGTGGCAGACGCCCTACGCGGGCCCGCGGCGGACGGCCGTCATCCCGATCTGGCGGCGGCCGTGGATGGTCGTGGGCCGCGACACCTTCACCGGCGACGCGCTGAGACATCTCGGCGTCGACAACCTGTACGCCGGCCACGTCGAGCGCTACCCCAAGATCCCGCTCGGCGAGCTGACCGGCCGGCGGTCCGACCTCGTGGTCCTGCCCGACGAGCCCTACGCGTTCAGCGCGACCGACGGCCCCGAGTCCTTCCCCGGCCTGCCCTGCGCCCTGGTCAGCGGGCGCCTGCTCACCTGGTACGGCCCCTCGCTCGTGACGGCGCGCGACGAGCTGCGGCGCGCGCTGGGCTGAGCGGTCAGCCCACCGCGGCCGCGAGCGCGGCGTCCACCGACGAGGGAGAAAGGACGTGCTCCATGACGATCACCGCCATGCCCACGATCCCCGCCCGGTCACCCAGCGAGCTGTTGACGATCTCCAGGTTCCTGGTCGTGTACGGCAGACTGCGCCGATAGACGATCTCCCTGATGCCCGTCAGATAGTGCTCCCTGGTCTCCGCCATGTCCCCGGCCAGCACCAGCACGCCCGGATTGAGCAGGCTGACCGCCGTGGCCAGCACGATGCCCAGCGTGCGCCCGGCCTCCTGGGTGCGGGCGATGGCCTCGGGGTCGCCGGCCTGGACGAGGCGGACCACGTCGCGGCTGTAGGACTGGCCGAGGTCGTGGGCCAGGGCGTGGCCGCTGGCGAGGGAGGCCACGCAGCCGCGTGAGCCGCACGTACAGACGCGGTCGTCGGTCTCCCGCAACCGCACATGCCCGATATTTCCGGCGGCCTCCTCAACACCGCGATAAATCTGCCCATCGAGTACGATCCCGGTCCCTATCCCGGTGGACACCTTGATCAGGACCAGCGAGTCCGTGTGCCGCCACAGCGACCACCACTCGCCCAGCGCCATCGCGTTGGCGTCGTTCTCCACCAGGATCGGCACGTCGAACGTGGCCCCGATCGCCTCGCCCACCGGATGGTCGTCCCACCCCGGCATCAGGAACGACCGGATCACCCGGCCGGTGGTGTGGTCGACCGAGCCGGGCAGGTCCAGGCCGATCCCGCACACCTCGCTCGCGGGCCGCCCGACGCGGTCCAGCAGCCGCTGGAACGCCTCCCGCACCCACGACAGCACGGCGTCGGGCCCGAGCTCGATGCGCATCTCGGTGTGCTCCTCGGCCATCGGCCGGGCGGCCAGGTCGGTGAGCGCCACCCTGGCGTGGGTGGCGCCCAGGTCGGCCACCAGCATCAGGCGCTTGGCGGCGTCGACGTCGAGCACCGAGGGCGGCCGCCCGCCCCCGGAGGTGCCGACGCCGGACTCGTGGATGTAGCCGGCCATGATGAGCCGGTCGACCCGGTCGGTGATCGTCGACCGGGACAGGCCGGTGTACTCGATGAGTTCCTTACGCGTACGGCAGGAGCCATTGCGGATGAGCTGGAGGATCTGCCCTGCCGTCAGCATGGTTCATCCCTTCTCCGCTCCTGCGGTGAGGCCCTCCGTCAGCAGTCGCTCGCTGGCGAAGAACACGATCACGATGGGCAGCGTGAGCACCACCGATCCTGCCATGAGGACGGTCGTCGGGATCTCTATGCTCCCCGCAAGCTGAGAGAGCCCCAGGGAAACGGTCCAGCTCTCCCGCCTCTCCACCAGGAAGAGCAGGGCGAACAGGAACTCGTTCCACGCGATCATGAACGCGTAGAGGCCGGTGGCCATCAGCGCGGGCTTGGACAGCGGCAGCACCACGCGCCAGATGGTCGACAACCTCGTGCACCCATCGATCGCGGCCGCCTCCTCCACGCTCTGCGGCACGGTCTCGAAGTAGTTGCGGAGCATGTATACCGTGACGGGCACGGTTTGCGCGATATAGACGAGGATGAGCCCGACCAGCGATCCGCGCAGCCCGATCATGGTGAACAGCACGAACAGCGGGATGGCCAGCACGATCGCCGGGAACAGGTACACCGCGAGGAACAGGAAGTGCACCTGCCGCCGCCCGAAGAAGCGCAGCCGGGCCACCGCGTAGGCGCCCGGGATCGAGATCAGCAGCGTGACCGCCACCGAGGCGACCGCGATGATCGCGCTGTTCTTGAGGAAGGTCAGGAAGCCCTGCCTGGTCAGGACGTTCACGTAGGTGTCCAGGGTGAAGCTGCGCGGCCAGAGCGAGCCCGGTTCCAGGATGAGCTCCTGGATGTCGCGTACCGACAGCATCACCATGTAGAAGAACGGGAACGCGGTGATCAGGAAGAGGAACGCGATCACCAGCGGCTTGAGCACCCTGAGCAGGCCGCGCTCGAACCTATCTCTGCTCACGTTCACCTCCGGCGAAGAAGCGCAGGTAGATGGCGAGGAACACGACCAGGAAGATCGCCAGCACGATCGCCTGCGCCGCCGAGGCCCCGATGTCGTCGCGCGAGGTCAGGAAGTTGTAGACCCGCACGCTGACCACCTCGGTGCCGGCCCCGCCGCCGGTCAGCAGGTAGACGTCGTCGAACTTGGTGAAGGTGAACACGAACCGCAGCACCGACAGCAGCGCGATGATGCGCCAGAGCTGGGGCATGATCACGTACCGGAAGCGCTGGGACGGCGTGGCGCCGTCCACCACCGCGGCCTCGTCCAGCTCGGCCGGCAGCGCCTGCAGCCTGGCCAGGATGAACAGGAACGCGAACGGGAAATACCGCCACGCCTCGAACGCGATCACCGTGAGCAGCGCCACCGGCACCTGGATGCCCAGGAACTCGCCCCTGGCCTGGGTGAGGAACGCGATGGGCTCGCTCAGCCAGGTGTTGACGATGCCGTACTGCGGGTTGAGCATCGTCTCCCACAGGAAGGCCACGGCCACGACCGGCGCCACGTACGGGATCAGGATCGCGGCCCTGACCAGGGTCCGCCCCCTGAACCTGTCGCGCAGCGCCAGCGCGGTGACCAGGCCGATCACGATCGACAACGCCGTCCCCGCGACGGTGTAGACGAGCGTGTTGACCAGCGAGGTCCAAAAGCCCGGCTCGGACATCACGTACGTGAAGTTCTCCAGCGTGTAGTGCCCGAAGACGCCCACCCGCCGGATGTTGATCAGCCGCGCGTCCTGGAACGCCAGCATGATCGCCCAGAGCAGCGGCAGCACCACCACGACCAGCGTGATGATCAGCGTGGGCGAGATGAGCGCGAGCCCGGCGCGCCCCTCCTGCTCCCGTAGCGTCCGGCCGCGTCTCATGGCCTCACTCCGTGAGGCGGGCTCGGTCGCCGGATGCCCTCCCGCACTCTGGTCGCCGCGCTCCTCCAGGCGGCGGCACTCCCTCGCCTCACTGCCTGATCCCGCGCTTGATGGACTCCACGTCGGCCTTGGCCTGGGCGGCGGCGGCCTGCGGGGTCATGGAGCCGTCGGCCACCGAGCTGAGCGCCTTCGGCACGGGCAGCTCGCCCATCGTGGCGCCGACCAGCTTGCCCTGCCCCTGCGGGATGCCCCAGCGGCCGAACGTGTCGGGGCTCTTGCGCAGGGCCGCCAGCACGTCGGCCGGGTAGACGTCGGCCAGCGGCTTCTTGGTGTCCACCCCGGCGGGCAGCTTGTCCCACTTGTCCTCGAAGCCCTTGCGGGCGGGGAACTTGCCCTCGGGCGCCATCCCGATCCAGCGCTCGTAGCCCTCGTTCATCATGAAGGAGACGAACTTCGAGGCCGGGTCCTTGGCGGCGTCACGGGTGATCGCCCAGGAGACGATCTCGCCGTACTGCGCGGGCGCGCTCCCGTCGGGCCCCTTCAGCGCCGTGACCACCCCGGTGTTCTCGGCCAGCCACTCGGGGTTCGCGCGGCACTGCTGGCAGCTCGGCGACGCGTCCTTACGCAGCCCCGCCATCTCGTCGAGGATGAACGACGACCAGATCATCATGGCCGCCTTCCCCGCGAAGTAGGTGGCCCGGGTGGAGTCGACGTCCTGCTTGCCCTTGACGGAGTAGTCCTTGGCCAGCTTCGCGTAGAACTCGAACGCGCGGACGCACTGCGGCGAGTCGAGGGCGACGTTGCCCGCGTTGTCCACGAGCTGGCACCCGTTCGCCAGCGCGACGTGCTCGAAGCTCTGCGCGGTGAACGAGTCTTTCGGCGCGATCGCCAGCGTGATGCCCGCGACCCCGCCCGTGTTGAGCTTCGCGGCCGCCGCCTCCAGCGCCTCGTACGTGTCCGGCGGCGCCAGCCCGGCCTTGTCGAACAGGTCCTTACGGTAGAGGATCAGCTGCGCCCACCCGTCGCTCGGCACGGCGAGCAGCTTGCCGTCCGAGGTGTCGAGCTCCAGCGCGCGCGCCGAGAAGGTGTCCCGGCCGAGCTGATCGACGATCTTGCCCGGGGTCTCGGTGTCGAGCAGTTCGTTGGCCTCCAGCTCGCGGATGGAGGCCAGCGGCAGCGCCCCGATGACGTCGGGCAGGTCGTCGGCGGCGGCCGCGGCGGTGATGGTCTGGCTGAACTGGTCTTCGGCGACGCCGACCAGCCTCACCTTGATCCCGGTCTTCTGGGTGAACTCGGCGACGATCGTGTTCTGCACGGCCATCCGGTCTTCGAGGTTCTCCTCGGTCCAGACGGTGATCTCGTTCGCTGACGGCTGTTCGCCACCGCCGTCACCGCAGGCCGCCAGAGAGACGGCGGCCAGCAGTGTGGCGGAGAGGACGGCGGTTACCTTCGTCGGCATAGCACGCTCCTCTGTTGGGGATATGCCGCCCTTACCCCCGCACGAGATGCCGCAACGTGCGGTAGGCGATTCCGAGACCGGTCTGTACCCTCTCCGTGCTGCCGCTCCACACCGGATCCTCATGCTCCACAGAGACCACTCCGTCGTAGCCGCCCTCGTAGAGCACGTCGATCACCCGGGTCCAGTCGACCCCGCCGAGCCCCGGCACGCGGAAGCGGTACCAGCCCTTCTCACCGCTGATGGGACCGTAGAAGCCGTACCGGTCGATCTTGCCCGGCAGCAGCTCGGTGTCCTTGGCCTGGACGTGAGCGATGTTCGCGACGTACGGCCTCAGCGCCGCCACCGGATCGGCCCCGAGCGCCACCAGGTGCGAGGGGTCGTAGTTGAGCTTGAGCCCGAGGCCGAACATCCATTCCCACAGCTCGGGGGAGTAGGCGAGGTTGCCCGGGTAGCCGTCGGGATGCCAGCTCTTCATCACGCAGTTCTCGATGACGATCTCGACGCCGTGGCGGGCGGCGTACTCGACCAGCGGTCCGAACACGTCTTCGGCCAGCTTGAGGTTGTCGCGCACCGGCCGCCCCGGGTCGCGGCCCACGAACGTGCCCACCGTGGGGCAGCCGAGCGCGGCGGCGGCGTCGACGCAGCGCCTGACGTGGGCGTTCACCTCCGCCCCTTGCTCAGGGTGCAGATTGTTCTCGTAGTAGGCGATCGAGGAAAGCGTCAGTCCGGTCTCCGTGAGGATTCGCCTGACTCGATCGCATTCGGCTTCGTCGAAACGATCTACTCTGATGTGATTTCGGTCATCCGTTGAGGGCCAGCCGGCCACCTCCAGAGCCTCGAACCCGTGGCTGGCGGCCCAGTCTGCAATGTCGGTAAGGTCGCTTTCCGGAAGACACGCTGTCAGAAACCCCAATTTCATCAGTCACCTCCGACGGAAGTCGTAGACTTAAGAGTGTTACGAGCGCAACTATGGTGTGCAAACAAGCACTAAATCTTTGACTTTTGTTTGATCAAAAAGCGTAAGTGTGGGGAATGCGCGTCATCACCTTCGAAGAGCCAGGCAATGTCCGCGTGAGCCTGGAGTCGCCCGCCGATCTCGTGCCGGGCTCCGTGCGGGTCAAGACTCTCTATTCGGGAGTCTCCGCCGGCACCGAACTCACCGCCTACCGCGGCACCAATCCCTATCTCACCCGCAAGTGGGACACCGAGCGTCGCCTCTTCGTCGAGGGCCAGACGCACTCCTACCCACTGAGCGGCTGGGGCTACCAAGAGGTCGGCGAGGTGGTGGAGGCCGCGCCCGATGTGGCCGATCCGCCGATCGGCAGCCTGGTGTGGGGCATCTGGGGCCACCGCGCCGAGGCCGTCGTCCCGGCGGACAAGCTCGTCGGCCACGTCCTGCCGCCCGGCGCCGACCCGGTGACCGGCGTGTTCGCCCGGGTGGGCGCCATCGCGCTCAACGCCGTCCACGCCGCCGACGTGCACCTGGGCGACCAGGTCGCGGTCTTCGGCCAGGGCGTCATCGGGCTGCTCGCCACCCGGCTGGCCGTGCTCAGCGGCGCCCGCGTGGTCGCCACCGACGCCATCCCCGACCGGCTGGAGCTGGCCAGGAGGTTCGGCGCGGCCGAGACGTTCGACGTCGCCTCGGGCTCGGTGGCCGAGTTCATGCGCAAGCGCGTCGACGGCGCCGACACCGTCATCGAGCTCAGCGGCAGCCATCTCGGCCTGCACGAGGCGATCAGGAGCGTCCGCAAGGGCGGCCGGGTCGTGGCCGCCGGGTTCTACCAGGGCGACGGCATCGGGCTGCGGCTGGGCGAGGAGTTCCACCACAACCAGGTCCAGCTCGTCTCCTCCCAGATCGGCGGCGTCGCCTCCTGGCTGGCGCACCGCTGGGACGTCGAGCGCCTGCAGCGCACGTTCATGGAGCTCGTGCACCGCGGCGAGATCGACGCCGCCGACCTCATCACCCACGTCATGCCGGTCGACCGGGCCGCCGAGGCGTTCGACCTGCTCGACAAGCACCAGTCCGAGGTGCTCCAGCTCGTCTTCCAATTTGAGGAGTCACAGTGAAGCTCGCCGTACAGGAGCAGCTTCTGCCCGGCCGCACGCTGCAGGAGAAGTACGCGTTCGCGGTCGATTCGGGGTTCGACGCCATCGAGCTGCGCGGCAAGGGCGATTTCCACTTCGCGGGCCGCCTGACCGAGCTCAAGCGCGCCCTGGCCGACGGCGTGGTCATGCCGACGGTCTGCGTGGACATGCCGCACTTCATCGGCGACTTCGACCCGGCCAAGCGCAAGGACGCCATCCAGCAGCTCAGGTCGCAGCTCACGGTGATCGGCGAGCTGGGCGGCATCGGCGTCATGACCCCCGCCTCCTGGGGACAGTTCTCGCGCAGGCTGCCGCCGTTCGAGCCGCCGCGCAGCCCCGAGGAGGACCGCGAGGTGCTGGCCGAGGCGCTGGGCATCCTGGGCGAGCACGCGCACCGCAACGGCGTGCTGATCATGCTGGAGCCGCTCAACCGCTACGAGAACCACATGGTCAACACGCTCGCCGAGGCCGTCTCCTACTGCGCCTCCGACGCGATCAGGATCGTCGGCGACACCTACCACATGAACATCGAGGAGGACGACCCCTGCCGCGCGCTGGCCGACGCGGCCCCCTATATCGCGCACATGCAGATCAGCGAGTCCAACAGGAACCAGCCGGGCACCGGTCACCTCGACTGGGGCGCGCAGCTCGCCACCCTCGACGCCGTCGGCTTCGACGGCTACCTGGCCCTCGAATGCCGCCTGCGCGGCGAGGCCGAGATCGTTCTCCCCCAAACCGCAGCCTTTGTCAGGAAATATCTATGATCCTCCGCGACGCCGTGCGTGTTCTGGTGAACAACTGGGACGGCAGTTACACGGTTCCCTCCCGTCGCCTCTACCCGCACCAGTGGAGCTGGGACTCCGCCTTCATCGCCATCGGCCACGCCCGATGGTCGCCGCGAAGGGCCAGGTCGGAGCTGCTGTCCCTGTTCGGCGCCCAGTGGCGCGACGGCAGGGTGCCGCACATCGTGTTCAACCCCCGGGTGGCCGAGGGCGCCTACTTCCCCGGCCCCGAGTTCTGGGCGGCGCGGGCGCCGTCCGGGTCGGCCACCTCCGGCATCGTCCAGCCGCCGGTGCACGCGCTGGCCGCCTGGAAGACGCACCTGGTCGAGCCCGACCCGGCGTTCCTGCGCCGGATCTACCCCCGGCTGGTGGCCCAGCAGGACTTCCTGCGCGCGGCCAGGCGTTCCCCCGAGGGCCTGATCTCGATCGTGCACCCCTGGGAGTCGGGCATGGACAACAGCCCGGCCTGGGACCTGCCGCTGCAGGCCGTCGAGACGGGCGTGGCCGGCTTCATCCGCCGTGACCTCGACACCGTCAGCGCCGACGAGCGGCCCACCGACCGCGACTACGAGCGCTACGTCGGGCTCGCGCGGGCCTACCGCGACTCCGGCTACCAGGTGCCCGGCGCGTTCCAGATCGAGGATCCGCTGTTCAACACCGCGTACGGGGTCGCCGAGTCGACGCTGGCCAAGATCGCCGACGTGTGCGGCCTGGACCCCGAGCCGCACGAGCGCGAGGCCGCCGCGATCACCCAGGCCATGGTCGAGCACCTCTTCGACGGCGCCCTCTTCCAGGCCCGCGACGTGCGCACCGGCGGCCTGATCAGGTCGAGCAGCGCCGCCGGGCTGACGCCGCTCATGCTGCCCGAGCTGCCCGCCGGGGTCGCCGACGCGCTCATCACGACCGCGGTCGACCGGTTCGCCGTCAAGGACGCCGTGCTGCCCAGCTACGCCCCGGACGCGCCCGAGTTCGACGCGGCCCGCTACTGGCGCGGCCCGAGCTGGACCAACCTGACCTGGCTCGTCTGGCAGGGGCTCAAGGAGCGCCGCCCCGACCTGGCGGCGACGCTCGCCGACGCGATGATCGGCGCGGTGTCGCAGGCCGGATTCCGCGAATACTTCGACCCCTTCGCGCTGCGCGGGCACGGCTGCCGCGACTTCAGCTGGTCAGCCGCCCTCATCCTCGACGTCGTCGCCGAGCACGGCCTGAACGGTCTGCCGGCGTCTGGCCGCGAGGTCGGCCAGGAGCTCGGGGGCGTCGCGAAAACCGACCACGTCGGTGATCACGTGCTCGCGTAGCCGCCCGCCGTGCTCCCTGAGCAGGGTGATGGTCTCGTGCGAGAGCCGTTCGCGGTCCCAGGCGTGCGCCAGGCCGCGCGGCACCCGGCCGATCTGGGCGCAGCGCAGGGTCAGCCCGTTGTGGTGGAACTCCTCGCCGAGCCGCACCTCGTCGGCGCCCTTCGTGTAGAAGGCCAGGTCGACCAGCGTGCCCTGGGGGCGCAGCAGGCGTAGCCCGAGCGCCAGCGCCCGGCTCTGGCCACGGCACTGGAACACCACGTCGGCGCCGCGGTCGTTCGGCGCGTGGCGCCAGCGGCGCTTCAGCGTCACAGCGGGGTCGTCGCCGGCGTCGTTGCCAGTGTTGTTGCCAGTGTTGTCGCGGGCGTTCAGCACGTCCGCGCCGAGCGCCGCCGCGATCGCGAGCCTGGCCGGGGTCTCGTCCACGACGACGACCTCGGCCGCGCCCGCCGACAGGGCGAAGCACGAGGTCAGCAGCCCGACCACGCCGGCGCCCACGACCACGACCCGCCGGCCGCGCACGCCGTCGCCCAGTTGCCGCACGGCCGGGCCGTGCAGGTCGTGGGCGGCGTGCAGCAGGCCGTTGGCGCAGATCGGGCCCATGTGGGCGACGTAGATGCCGAGCAGCGGGTCGAGGTCTTCCGGCAGCTCGACGAACCGGTCCTTCATCGGGTCCGCCACGTACGCCGTGCGGTGCCCGTACGCCATCGCCACGAGCGTGCCCTCCGCGACCGCCTGGGTCCGCGTCTCGACCACCCGGCCGACCTGCATGTAGCCGATGCCGCGCACCGGATATTCGACCGAGGGCGTGCCCTCCATGAACAACCCCAGCGCCGGATCCCAGGTCGAGCTCAGGTAGGGATTGTCGCCTTTGACGTAGGTCAGCTCGGTGCCCGCGGAGATCCCGCTGTAGACGGTCTCCACCATGAACCCGCCCTCGGGCAGGTCGGGCAGCTTCTCCTCGACCAGGCGCACCTCGCCCGGCGCCTCGATGCTGAGCAGGTCACTCATGGAGCATCACCGGCTTTCCCTCGGCCGCGGACCGCGCCAGCGCCAGGGCCAGGCGGTGGGTGCGCAGCGCCTCCCGGTACGGTACGCGCACATCGGCCGGTTTGCCCTGCACCGCGTTGACGAATTCCCGGTCCACCCGTGTCTTCGCCCGCCCGTCGTCCTCGATCACGCGCTCGCCGTCCACCAGCAGCCGCGTCTCGCTGAGCTCCAGCGCGATGCCGTCGGCGCACACCTCAAGGCCCACCCGGTGCTTCTGGGGGAGCAGGCAGGAGGTGGCCAGCACCCCGGCGGCGCCGTCGGCGAAACTCATGATGGCCGCGGTGGCCCGGTCGATCTCGCCGTCCACCGGCTGCCCCGCGGGCACCGCGTGCACCATGGACACCTCGCCCACCAGGAGCCGCGCCAGGTCCAGGACGTGGACCGCCTGCTCGACGATCTGGCCGCCCGACAGGCCCCGGTCGAGCCACCAGCCGACCGGGGGCACCTTGTCGAGCCAGTGGCCGAGCGCGAGGCGTACGGGACGGTCGGCGAGCAGGTCACGGGCCTGTTCGACGATGTCCAGATAACGCCAATGATGACCTACCGCGGAGGGCAGAGATCTCCGCTCGATTTCGGTCGCGATCATTTCTGCCGTTTGGAGGTCGAGTGAAAGTGGTTTTTCCACAAAAATCGGGAGATTGCACGACAGAACATCATGTTCCGGGTTACCGTGCGCGAAAGGAGGCACACAGACGTAGACAGCATCCAGACCGCCGGCATTGAGCAGGTCTGCATGGCCGCCATAGGCGGGGGTGCCATGCTTCGAGGCCAGAGCCTCGGCCTTGTGGGGATCGGTGTCGGCGATTCCAGCGATCGTGACATCGGGGAACCCGGACAGGACGTCTGCATGGCGAGCGGCGACATTTCCGGCACCTACGATGCCGATACGGGTCATTGGGGACACAACCCGGCATATGCCACGTCTGGGCGTAATCAAACAAACATGTTCGAACGCCTATAGATCGGGCAGAAGCCGTGACCTCATGAGATCGGGGCTGACTGCATGGAGAGAGATGTGCACGCCTTGGCCAGGGTCCAGGAATGGTACGGCCCGCACTCGAGCACCGCAGCCGAGTGGCCGGTGGACGCGTTAATGATGGCCAAGGGAAATCGCACGATAAGCGTGATTCTGCCTGCTCGTGACGAGGAGAGCACGGTGGGCGATATCGTCTCTGTGATCCGCAGGGACCTCGTCGAGCGGACCCCGCTCGTCGATGAGATCCTCGTCGTCGACTCCAACTCCACCGACGCCACCGCCGAACGGGCACGCGAGGCCGGCGCCCGGGTGGTGGCCCAGAACCAGGTGCTGCCGCACCTTCCGCCGCTGACGGGCAAGGGGGAGGCGCTCTGGAAGGGAGTGGCGGCCTCCGGCGGCGACATCGTCGTGTTCATCGACGCCGACCTGCGCAGTTTCGGCGCGCACTACGTGTCGGGGCTGGTGGGCCCGCTCCTGGTGGACAGCGACATCCACTTCGTCAAGGCGACCTACGAACGGCCGTACATCGGCGCGGACGGCTCCACCCAGCAAGGCGGCGGTGGACGTGTGACCGAGCTGGTGGCCAGGCCGCTGCTCAATATGTTCTGGCCGGAACTGGCCGGCTTCGCCCAGCCGCTCGGCGGTGAGTACGCCGCCCGGCGGGAGATCCTCGAACAGTTGCCTTTCGCCACCGAGTACGGCGTGGAGTTCGGGCTCCTCGTCGACCTGCTCCAGCTCGTCGGGCTGGACGCGATGGCCCAGGTGGACCTCGGCCATCGCACCCACACCCACCAGTCGATGACCGCGCTCGGCCGGATGGCCGGGCAGATCATGCACACCGCCTGGTCCCGCCTGGAACGCCAGGGCCGCGTGCTGGCGTCGGAGCCGCCGGCGCACACGCTGCTGCAGTTCGGGCTGGAAGGTCAGGCGGGCCTGGTGGACGTGGCCGTGGCGGAGCGACCTCCGCTCGCCTCCCTTGTGCTTCAGGAGGATCTGGCATGAAAGTCCTGGTGAACGCGGGGCCGTGGCTCACGGTCCCGCCCGCCGGCTACGGCGGGATCGAGAACGTGGTGGCCACGCTGGTGCCCGCGCTGCGCGAGCGTGGCGTACAGGTCGTGCTGGCCTCCGTCGGCGCCAGCACGCTGGAGGTGGACGAGCTGATCAGCGTTTATGACGAGGGTCAGTTCTCGGAGCTGCAGAAGCCGTACAACCAGGTCATGGGCATCACGCACGCCCACCTCGCCAGAGTCGTGGCCGAGCTGCGCGACCGCGACGACATCGACCTCGTGCACGACCACGTCGAGGTGGTTGGCCCGGCGGTGCTGTCGGCCTGCGGCGGGCCGCCCGTCCTGCACACCCTGCACTGGGACCTGCACAAACATCCGGCCTTCTACGGGGCTTTCCCGCCGTCGGTCGCGGTCAACGGCGTCTCGGAGTCGCAGCTCGCCCGCGCTCCCGCGGCCCTGCGCGCGGCCGCGCTCGGCGCCGTCCACCTGGCCACCCCGCTCGCCGACCGCGACCTGCGGCCGGAACGCGGTGAGCATCTGGTGGTGATGGGCCGGATCTGCGGGTTCAAGGGCCAGCACGTGGCGGCCAGGATCTGCCAGAAGCTCGGCCTGCCGCTGGTGCTGGCCGGCCCGGTGAGCGGCCGCAACACCGTCGTCGAGCTGGACGACGTGGCCCAGAACCCCTACCATCCGCTGCACAGCCACCCGGACGTGCGCTACCACCTGGACCAGGTGTCCCGCTATCTGGACGGCGAGCTGGTCAGGTGGGTCGGGGCGGTGGGCGGCGAAGAGAGAGACCGCCTGTACGCCACGGCCCGCGCCGCCCTCTTCCCCATCCAGTGGGACGAGCCCGGCGGCACCGCCGTGGTCGAAGCCCTGGCACTCGGCGTGCCGCCCGTGGGCCTGCGGCGCGGCTGCCTGCCGGAGATCATCGAACACGGCCGCACGGGCTTCCTCGCCGACACCGAGGAGGAGCTGGCGGAGTACGTCCTGCGGACCGACGAGATCGACCCGGAGGAGTGCCGCCGCGAGGCCCGCCGCCGCTTCTCACCCGCAGTCATGGCCGAGCGCTACCTGGAGCTGTACGAGAAGGTCGCCGGAAGCCGTTAGCCGCTGGCCGCTCAGGAGAAGCCCCGGGGGAGCACCGTGACGGGGCAGGAGGACGCCCGGAGCACCTTCATGGCCAGCTCGCCGAGGAACACCCGGTGCGGCTGGGCGTCCTCGCTGGCCGCGCACACCAGTAGCTCTCCCGGGAGCCATTCGACGTCCGCCAGGGCGGCCGCCGCGTCGTGGCCCTCGGCCACCTCCGACTCCGCCTCGATCCCGGTCGTCTCCCAGGCCAGCCGGACGGCCAGCGCGAGATCGTCTCTAAGTTTGCCCTGGTCGTCCGTGCGCAGGTCGAGCGTGATCAGCCGGAGCGGCACGCCCAGCCGCAGCGTCGCCTGCGCCACCCGCTCGACCGCCGCGTCGCACTCCGGCCGATGCACGTAGGCCAGCGTGAGCCGGGCCGGCTTCTCAGGCGGCTCGTAGTGCGCCGGCGCCAGCATGACCGCCTCCGACGC
Organism: Nonomuraea solani; assembly: GCF_900108335.1. Taxonomy (GTDB): domain Bacteria; phylum Actinomycetota; class Actinomycetes; order Streptosporangiales; family Streptosporangiaceae; genus Nonomuraea; species Nonomuraea solani. The sequence goes on along the minus strand of NZ_FNVT01000003.1, from coordinate 365,751 downwards.
CAGGTGCAGCAGGTGGTCGGAGGTGGAGCCGATCGTGATGCGCCCGCTCTGCCCGCCGGTCGCCGAGCCGACCACGATCAGGTCGGCCCTGATCCGGCCGGCCAGGAGCGACAGCCCGCGCCCGGTGCCCCGGCTCTCGAACGTGAGATATTCGGCCGGCGCCGCCCCCAGCTCCTCGCCCGCGTGCGCCAGGTTGGCCTGCGCCTCCACGGCCAGGCCGGGGCTGCCCGGCGGGTAGATGGTGGCCACCGTGAGCTCGCCGCCGGTCACGCGCGTGATCGCGGCGCCCAGGGCGAGGGCGTCGCGCCCGCCCGGGGCACTGTTGTAGCCGACGATCACGTGCGCACCGATCACGCATGCCCTCTTACCCGCTCCGAGCTGCTCATACGCGGACACCCGCGGCCCGCGGGTTCCGAGGATTTCACGACTTTTCGCCCTATCATGGGGGCACTTGACGACTTCTGTTCGTAAGGTCGTGTCCATCGCACATTCATCGATTGGACACCCTTGTATCAGGACATCGTCGGCTTTGCCCTGGCCACGCCCGGTTGGCTGCACACCTTCGCCGAAGTGGGCACGGACGCGGGGTTATTCGTGTTCGCGGCGCTCTTCGTGGTGGCCGGGCTGCGAGCGTGGCGGGCGCCGGCCCGCGATTTGGCGCTGGTGATCGCGGGGCCGGCCGGCATCGTGATGGCGTACGTCGTGAGCGAGGTCGTCAAGCTCCTCATCAGGGAGGACCGGCCGTGCCGGGGCGGGATCACGACGATCGCCGTCTGCCCGCCCCCGGAGGACTGGTCTTTTCCCAGCAACCACTCGGTGATCGCGGCGGGCGCGGCGGCCACGCTGGTGCTGGTCTGGCGCTCGCTGGCCTGGGTGGTGTTCCCGCTGGCGCTGGTCATGGCGTTCTCGCGGGTGTTCGTCGGCGTGCACTACCCGCACGACGTGGCCGCGGGCTTCCTCCTCGGTACGGCGCTCGCCCCGCTGTTCGCCCTGCTGGTGGTGGGCGCCGTCACCCCTGCCGTGCGCCTCGCCCGTGCCTATTTGGCCGAGCTCCGCTCGGCGGGCCGAGGTGGATCTCCTCGCTACGCCGCGGATCCACCCCAGCCGTCTGTCGCCCCAATGAGCCGGTCCAGGATCCCCGGCTCGGAGTAGGCGTGCCCGGCGTCGTCCACCACGTGGAACTCGGCCTCGGGCCACGCCTTGTGCAGGGCCCAGGCCGTGGCCATGGGCGTACAGACGTCGTAGCGGCCCTGCACGATCACCGCCGGGATGTGCCGGATCTTGTCCACGTCCCTGATGAGCTGCTCGGGCTCGAACCAGCCGCTATGGGTGAAGTAGTGGTTCTCGATCCTGGCGAAGGAGATGGCCATCTTCTCCTCACCGAACTCCGCGACCAGCGCGGGATCGGGCCGCAGCGTGACCGTGCCGCCCTCCCACTGGGCCCACGCCCTGGCCGCCGCCAGCCGGGCGTCGTCGTCCGGCCCCTCCAGCCGCCTGCGGAAGGCCGCGATCAGGTCGCCGCGCTCCTCCTCCGGGATCGGGGCGATGTAGCGCTCCCACAGGTCAGGGAAGAGCTGCGCGGTGCCCTCCTGGTAGAACCAGCGCAGCTCCTGGGGCCGCAGCGTGAAGATGCCGCGCAGCACCAGCTCGGTCGTCCGGTCCGGGTGCGTCTGCGCGTACGCGAGCGCCAGCGCGCTGCCCCACGACCCCCCGAACACCTGCCACCGGTCGATGCCCAGGTGCTCGCGCAGCCGCTCCATGTCGGCCACCAGGTGCCAGGTGGTGTTGGCGCTCAGGTCGGTGGCGGGGTCGGAGGCGTGCGGCAGGCTCCGGCCGCAGTTGCGCTGGTCGAACAGGACGATGCGGTAGAGCTCGGGGTTCCACTGGCGGCGGTGCTTGGCGCTGCACCCGCCGCCGGGACCGCCGTGCAGCATGACGGCCGGCTTGCCGTCGGGGTTGCCACAGACCTCGTAGTAGATCCGGTTTCCGTCACCCACGTCGAGCAGGCCGGAGTCATAGGGGTCGATGGGCGGATACAGGGTTTTCATGAACCCCATTCATAGCGGTTCAGGAACGCGCGCTCACCCGTGGCGTACTCGTGGAAGCTCCGCCGCACCTCCGCCAGCTCCGGCACCATGGCTCTGACCAGCGCGCCCTCCTTGTATTCCAGCTCGTAGCCGGGCGACACCTGCAGGAAGTGGCGGCCGAAGTTGACCAGGGCCGCGAACGGGTTCTGCGGCGACAGCGTGGCCAGCACGTCGTGGACCAGGCCCAGGTCGGGGTCGTTGACGATCAGGCCGTCGCCCGTGTGGAGCTGCATGCCCTCGTAGACCCCCAGCGGAGCGACGTTGTGCACCAGGTCGCGCTGGGGGTCGTAACAGACGAGGCCGTGGGCCCTGGCGATGGTGAACACCTGCGCGGAGGTCTCGTCCATCGTGTCGAGGTCCATCGTGACCAGCACGTGGCCCGGATAGAGCGTGACCTCCCCCGGCAGCTCCTTGGCGACGTCGGGCAGGTCGTCGCCGCCCGGCTCGGTCCGCTTGACCGCCAGGTACGTCGCGCGCGCCTGGTCCCCGCTGATCGGCACCGGCTCGTCCCAGACCATCAACTCAACGCTCATCGGTCCATCTTGACGGACCCGTACCGCTGCCGCGCACGCTACTACCTGGGTTTTTCCGAATTCGGCACCAGCTCGACGGTGCAGTTCGCGCACCGGCGCGCCTCGGTGGGAATGTCGGACAGGCATTCGGGGCACTGCTTCGTGGTAGTCGCCTTGTCCCGTTCGAACAGGCTGATCAGCCGGGTCATCGGCGTCACGACCAGCCAGTAGACCACGGCCGAGACGATCAGGAAGCTGAGCAGATGGTTGAGGAAGTCGCCGTACTTGAAGCGGCTGCCGTTGATCGTGAACGAGTATTGGGCGAAGTCCGGCTGCCGCCCGCCGGTGATCGCGCCGATCAGCGGCGTGATGAGGTCGGTGACCAGCGCCTGGATCAGGCCGCTGAACGTGGCACCGATGATCACCGCCACGGCCAGTTCGACGATGTTGCCCCGGAGTAAGAACTGCTTGAAACCACCCATGACAACCGCATGTAGCCCGGAACGGCGCCCGCAAACGGATCAGGAGCATGCTGAATGCGTGGATCGCCTCCGGTACCGCGCCGCCGGGGGCGGTTCACCCTGTTTGACCAGGGCCGCCAGGGAATGAACAGAGTGATCGACAGGGCTCGGGCTTGTCGGGTGAGGCGGGGGAACAGAACATGGGGAGAGACCGCAAGGGAGCCTCGATGATCGAAGTCTGGCCGGGAGACCCCTATCCGCTCGGGGCGACCTATGACGGCGCCGGCACCAACTTCTCGCTCTACACCGAGGTCGCCGACCTGGTCGAGCTGTGCCTGTTCGATGACAAGAGCGTCGAGACGCGGGTGCCGCTGACGGAGGTGGACGGGTTCATCTGGCACGGCTACCTGCCGGGGATCAACCCGGGTCAGCGCTACGGCTACCGCGTCCACGGGGCCTACGATCCCGCGCACGGGATGCGGAGCAACCCGGCCAAGCTGCTGCTCGACCCGTACGCGATGGCCATCGAAGGGGGTGTGAACTGGAACGAGGCGGTATACGGCTACCGCTTCGGCCATCCGGACACCAGGAACGATCACGACTCAGCCCCCTACGTCCCGCGCTCGATCGTGATCAACCCGTTCTTCGGCTGGGGGCATGACCGGCCGCCCGCGACGCCGTACCACGACACCGTGATCTACGAGGCCCACGTGCGGGGGCTGACGATCGGCCACCCCAAGATCCCGGAGCACCTGCGCGGCACGTACGCGGCGCTCGGCCACCCCGAGATCCTCGACCACCTCACCAGGCTGGGTGTGACGGCGCTGGAGCTGATGCCGGTGCACCAGTTCGTCACCGACCACATCCTGGAGCAGCGCGGCCTGTCCAACTACTGGGGCTACAACTCGATCGGGTTCTTCGCGCCGCACAACCGCTACTCCAGTCAGGGGCAGCGCGGCGGGCAGGTGCTGGAGTTCAAGGCGATGGTGCGCTCGCTGCACGAGGCGGGCATCGAGGTCATCCTCGACGTCGTCTACAACCACACCGCCGAGGGCAACCACCTGGGGCCGACGCTCGGGTTCAGGGGCATCGACAACGTCAACTACTACCGGCTGGTCGAGAACGACAAGCGCTACTACGTGGACACCACGGGCACCGGCAACAGCCTGCTCATGCGCTCCCCGCACGTCCTTCAGATGATCATGGACTCGCTCCGCTACTGGGTCATCGAGATGCACGTGGACGGGTTCCGGTTCGACCTGGCCTCGACGCTCGCGCGTGAGCTGCACGAGGTCGACCGGCTGAGCGCGTTCTTCGACCTGGTGCAGCAGGACCCGGTGTTGTCGCAGGTCAAGCTGATCGCCGAGCCGTGGGACGTGGGTCCTGGCGGCTACCAGGTCGGGAACTTCCCGTCGCGGTGGACGGAGTGGAACGGGCGCTACCGCGACACGATCCGCGACCTGTGGCGGGGGCAGGCGGCGACGCTGCCCGAGTTCGGGTCCAGGTTCACCGGGTCGAGCGACCTGTACAAGGACGACAGCCGCCGTCCCGCCGCCTCGATCAACTTCGTGACCTGCCACGACGGGTTCACCCTGCAGGACCTGGTCTCGTACAACGGCAAGCACAACGAGGCCAACAAGGAGAGCAACCGCGACGGCACCGACGACAACAGGTCCTGGAACTGCGGCGAGGAGGGCCCGGCGGGCATCGCCATCGAGTCGCTGCGCGAGCAGCAGAAACGCAACTTCCTCACCACGCTGTTCCTGTCGCAGGGCGTGCCGATGCTCTCGCACGGCGACGAGCTGGGCCGCACCCAGCGGGGCAACAACAACGGCTACTGCCAGGACAACGACCTGACCTGGGTGGACTGGTCGGACGTCCGGGAGAACTGGCTGCTGCTGGAGTTCACCCAGAGCCTGGCCGAGCTGCGCAAACGACATCCGGTCTTCCGGCGCAGGCGCTTCTTCTACGGCAAGCCGGTACGCGGGCTGAACGACATCGCCTGGCTCACCCCGTCCGGGGAGGAGATGAACGACGGCGACTGGAACGTGGGATACGCCAAGTCGCTGGCCGTCTTCCTCAACGGCGACGCCATCACCGAGCCCGACCGGCGCGGCCGGCCGATCAGGGACGACTCGTTCCTGCTGCTGTTCAACGCCCACTACGAGACGATCAAGTTCACGATCCCCCAGGACTACGGCGAGATGTGGCACACGGAGATCGACACGGCGATGCCGATCAGGCTCGACGCGCGGATGTGCAAGGCGGGCGAAGCCATCGCGGTGCCGGGCCGCAGCGTACGGGTGCTGCGCCGTGTCTAGGCCCATCTCGACCTACCGGGTGCAGCTCACCCCGGACTTCGGCTTCGCCCAGGTGGCCGAGATCGCCGGCTACCTGCGCGACCTCGGCGTGAGCCACGTCTACCTCTCGCCGATCCTGCAGGCCACGCCCGGGTCGTGGCACGGCTACGACGTCACCGACCACTCCAGGATCAGGGAGGAGTTCGGCGGGGCCACGGGGTTCAGGGAGATGGCCCAGCAGCTCGCCGCCCAGGATCTGGGCATCGTGGTGGACATCGTGCCCAACCACATGAACACGGTGAACGCGCAGTTCTGGTCGGTGCTGAAGGAGGGGCCCGACTCGCCGTACGCGAGCTGGTTCGACATCGACTGGTCCGCCGACGGGAAGGTGGCGCTGCCCGTGCTGGGCGACGACACCGAGCCGGTGGTCGACGGCGACGTGCTGCGCTACCACGAGCACGCCTACCCTCATCCCGGGCACTATCGGCTGGTCGACTGGCGTAAGGGGCCCGGCTACCGGCGCTTCTTCGACGTGTCGTCGCTGATCGGGTTGCGGGTCGAGGATCCGGCGGTGCTGTTCGCCACGCACGAGGTGATCTTCTGGCTGCTCGACGAGGGGCTGGTCGACGGGCTGCGGGTCGATCATCCCGACGGGCTCGCCGATCCGCGCGGCTACCTTGACCGGCTGCGCGACCGCACGGGGGGCGCGTGGACGGTGGTGGAGAAGATCCTCATCGGTTCCGAGCGGTTGCCGGGCGACTGGGCGTGCGACGGGACCAGCGGTTATGAGGTGCTCAACCGGGTCAACGGCCTGTTCGTGGATCCGGCCGGCAAGCAACCACTGATCCAGATTTTTGCGGACATGACGGGGCAGCCGTCCGACTACCGGCCGGTGATGGCGCAGGCCAAGCGGGAGGTGCTCGACCTGTTCTTCGGGGCCGAGGTGGACCGGCTGGCCAGGGCCGCCTCGTGGTCTCCCGAGGCCGTGCGGGAGCTGCTCGCCGCGATGCCGGTCTATCGCGCGTACGTGGTGCCGGGGGAGCGGCCGCCGCCCGAGTCGGTGGAGATCGTCGAGCTGGCCGCCGAGTCCTGCTCGCCGGACGTGCAGCCGCTGGTCCGCAAGGTCCTGTACGGCTCCGCCGAGACGATCGTGCGTTTCCAGCAGACCTGCGGGCCCGTGATGGCCAAGGGGGTCGAGGACACGGCGCTGTACCGGTGGTTCCCACTGGCGTGCCTCAACGAGGTGGGCGGGGAGCCGGACGTGTTCGGGGTGGGGGTGGCGGAGTTCCACGAGTTCTGCGCGGAGATGGCACCGTACACGATGACCACGCTGTCCACGCACGACACCAAGCGCTCCGAGGACGTGCGGGCGCGGCTGTCGGTGCTGTCGGAGATCCCCGGGGAGTGGGCGGCGGCGGTGGCGGAGTGGTCGGCGCAGGTGAGCTTCGATCCGCACCTCGACTACCTGGCCTGGCAGAACCTGATGGCGGCGTGGCCGATCTCGGCCGAGCGGTTCACGGACTATCTGTTGAAGGCCGCTCGGGAGGCTAAGACCGCCATTTCTTGGATAAATCCGGATCCGTCCTATGAGCGGCGGTTGCGGGAGTTCGCGGCGGCCGCCGTGCGGCTGCCGATCGGCGGGTTCACCGAGCGGATCGACCCCTTCGCGCAGTCGAACTCGCTCGGGGCCAAGCTCGTGCAGCTCATGATGCCGGGGGTGCCGGACGTCTACCAGGGGAACGAGACCACGGACTTCTCGCTGGTCGACCCGGACAACCGCCGGCCCGTGACCTACCCGCGCAAGCCCGAGACCTCATGGGACGCGGCCAAGCTGCTGGTGACGACCCAGGCGCTGCGGCTGCGGCGACGGCTCGGGGGCGCGGCGCCGTACACGCCGCTGGCCGCGGAAGGGGAGGCGGCGGAGCACGTGATCGCCTTCGCCCGCGGGGAGCGGCCGCAGGCGGTCGCCGTCGCGACCCGGCTGCCCGTGCGGCTGGCCGCCTCCGGGTGGGGCGGCACGACGCTCACCCTGCCTTCGGGGACCTGGCGCGACCTGATCACCGGTGCCTCCCACACCGGGCGGATCCCGCTCGCGCACCTGCTCGGTCAGTATCCGGTCTCACTCCTGGAGCGACATGATCTTTGAGGTCTGGGCACCGAAGGCCACGCTCGTCGAGGTACTCGTCTCGGGGGAGCGGCGGGCGATGTCGCCCGGCGAGGGGGGCTGGTGGTCGGGCGAGGTGGAGGGGGCCGGGCACGGCTCCTCGTACGCGTACGTGGTCGACGGCGACGGGCCGTACCCGGATCCGCGGTCGCGGCGGCAGCCCGAGGGGGTCTTCGGGCCCAGCATGGTGTACGAGCACGCTCGTTTCACCTGGTCGGACCACGACTGGAAGGGGCGGGACCTGCGTGGGGGCGTGATCTACGAGCTGCACGTGGGGACGTTCACGACGGAGGGGACGTTCGCGGCGGCCATCGAGCGGCTGCCGCACCTGGTCGAGCTGTGCGTCGACTTCGTGGAGGTCATGCCGGTCGCGCCGGTGCCCGGGGGGCGGAACTGGGGGTATGACGGGGTCGATCTGTACGCGGTGAACGAGACTTATGGAGGGCCTGACGGGCTCAAGTCGTTCGTGGACGCGTGTCATCGGGCCGGGATCGGGGTCATCCTGGACGTGGTCTACAACCATCTGGGGCCGTCGGGGAACTTCCTGCACCCGTTCGGCCCCTATTTTTCCGGATTTAAGGGCAGTTATTGGGGCGATGCCGTCAATTTGGACGGACCGGACTCCGACGAGGTGCGGCGGTACTTCATCGGCAACGCCGTGCAGTGGCTGCGCGACTTCCACATCGATGGGCTGCGGCTGGACGCCGTGCACGCGCTGCACGACAAGCGCGCCACCCACCTGCTGGCCGAGCTGTCGGAGGAGGTCGACGCGCTGGCGTGCTCGGTCGGGCGGCCGCTGTCCCTGATCGCCGAGTCCGACCTCAACGACCCGCGCATGGTACGTCCTCTCGACGCCGGCGGGCTGGGCATGACCGCGCAGTGGGACGACGACGTACACCATGCTCTGCACTGCGCCGTCAGCGGCGAGAGCCACGGCTACTACCAGGACTTCGCGCAGCTCACCGCGCTGGCCAAGGTGCTGACCAACGGCGTGCTGCACGACGGCACCTACTCCAGCTTCCGCGGCCGCCGGCACGGGCGCTCGTTCGCCGGGGTGCCCGGCCACCGGCTGGTGGCCTGCCTGCAGAACCACGACCAGATCGGCAACCGCCCGGCGGGCGACCGGCTCCCGATCGTCTCACTCAAACTGGGCGCCGGGTTGCTGCTGACCTCGGCGTTCACGCCGATGTTGTTCATGGGGGAGGAGTGGGGGGCGCGGACGCCGTTCCTGTTCTTCTCCGATCACGTGGAGACGGAGCTGCGGGAGAGCGAGGGGGTGCGGCGGGAGCGGGAGTTCGACGGGTTCGGGTACGTATGGGAGGCGCCGAATCCGTCGGAGGAGGAGACCTTCGTACGCTCGAAGCTGGACTGGAGCGAGCTGAAGGATGAGGCGCACTGGTCACTGCTGTGCTGGTACCGCGACCTGATCGCCCTCCGCAAGGCCCTGCCCGAACTGTCGGACCCGCGCCTGGACCGGGTGCGGGTGGAGGTGGATCCGCTGGGGAAGTGGCTGCTGGTGTGGCGGGGGACGCTGGCGGTGACGGTGAACTTCTCGCTGGAGTCGGTGACGCTGCCACTGTCGCCGGGAACGGTCCTCCTGGCCTCGGACGATCCGGTAACGGCGGTCGAGGACGGCCTCCGCCTCCCGGCCCAATCCATGGCCATCTGCCGCCCCACCTGACCAACCACCCTCACACCCCTGCCCGACCAGCACCCTCACGGCCGTCTGCCGCTCTGCCCGACCGGCATCTTCCCGGTCGGTTTCCCGGCCGTGGTCTATAGGTAACTGCCTGCCCAAGGACATCCTCCACAGGCTGTTGCCCAGGGGGCGGTTACCCGTCGAGCAGTTATCCACAGAGGGACGCCCCCTCCCTCTCCCCATCCACAGAACCCCGTTCCACCCCTCCAGCAACCCGCACCATCACACATCCTGAGTGCCTCCCTCAGGACTGCTCAACCTGACGACTCACTTGGAGGCACTTTCCCATGAAGATCACCATCCCTTTGCCCGCCACCCTCACCACCCTCTTCATCGTCGCCATGGAACATCTCCCCTTCGACCTCGACTCGTTCGTGCCCTGGCGCGTCGGTGGCCCGTACAGAAAGGCCGTGATCAGCGCGGCCGACAAGGGCCTGCTGACCGCCACCCACCACCCCACCCCCTGGAAACAACCCGGCACCACCCTCACGGACGACGAGAGACGCCGCCTACGCCGTACGAAGCAACACATCGTGATCTCCTCCACCGCACCCCCGCACCGCCTCCCAGCCGCCGTCCAACTGACCCGCGCCACGGCCAGGGCACTAGCCAGGGAGTGCGACGGCCTCCTGATCGACCCCATGACCGCCGCGACCATCCTCACCTGCGGCAGATGCGCCGGGGAGCCCGCGGACTTCCGCCTCACCGACGACTGGCTGGCCTGGGACGTCCAGGTCCACGACGCCGCCACCTGCCCACCCTGGGACCCGGCCGACACGGGCGTGTGCGCCTGCCTCCGCGTAACCTCCCGCGGCCTGCACCGCTTCGCCCTCCCGGAGATCACCCTCGACGGCGCCGCCTGCGCCCACAACCTGTGCGCCACGAACCTCCTGCGCACAGTGGCCACCCGCCTGGTGACGGATCACCTCTCCTACCTCGCCACCCACCCGGAAGCCACCGAACGCAAGATCGACGACTACCTCCAGATCCAGCCCTCGGACCAGCCCGACGGCGGCCTCCCCTTCGGCGTCCACCTGACTCCATACGACACGGACACGGGCGACCTGGGCCGCACAGGCAGCATCCGCCGCCTCAAGGTAGGCCCCGCCCCAGGCACAGGCCAGATCACCTGCCTCAAGGTCGGCCCACCATCGGGCTTCACCGGCTCCCTCAACGACTGGCTGTGCGCAACCCAAGCAGTCGACCAAACCCCACTCACCCTGGCCGAAAGCCGCCCCCTGGACCCAGCCCGAGCCCTCGCCGCCTAACAACCACCCCACCCCGAACCCCCGGACCTCAGCTTCCAGCCCCACCCCGGGACCTCGGGCTTGCGGACCTCGGGCCTGCGGACTTTGGGCCCCGGGTTTTGGCCCCCGGGGTTTCGGGCTTCAGGGTCCCCGGCTCCGGGCCTTGGTCCCGACCTGCGTCCCGAGCCTGGCCTTGAATCCGGCCCCAGCCCCGAACCTAGCCCGAAGCTGGCCTCAGCTCTGAACTCAGTCCCAGCCCGGCCTCGAACCCACTCCAATTTCGGACCCGGGCGCGGTCAGAAGTGTCCGATTACCGGGTGCGGCCGGTATGGGGCCTCCAGGCGGGTCGTTTCCTCTTCGCTCAGCGTGACCCCCACCGCCGCCACCGCGTCCTCCAACTGACCCACCTTGCTCGCCCCGACGATCGGCGCGCTCACCCCGGCTCGCCCGAGCAGCCACGCGAGCGCGATCTGCGCCGGCGGCAGACCGCGTTCTTCGGCGATCGCGCACACCACATCCACGACATCGAAGTCAGTGTCCTCGTACATGGTGTCGGCCAGGGAGTCGCTGCCGGAGCGGACCGTACGGTGCCGGCCGTCGCGGTGGCGGCTGCCGGTGAGCAGGCCGCGCGCCAGAGGGCTCCACGGGATGACGCCCACCCCCTGGTCCAGGCAGAGCGGCAGCATCTCCCGCTCCTCCTCCCGGTACACCAGGTTGTAGTGGTTCTGCATCGACACGAACCTGGTCCAACCGGCCGCCTGAGCGATGTGCTGCGCCTTGGCGAACTGCCAGGCGTACATGCTGGAGGCTCCGACATACCGCGCCTTGCCGGCCCGTACCACGTCGTGCAGGGCCTCCATGGTCTCCTCGATCGGCGTCTCGGGGTCCCAGCGGTGGATCTGGTACAGATCGACATGATCGGTTCCGAGCCGGGTGAGGGAGGCGTCGATGGCGGCCATCACATGTTTGCGGCCCAGCCCACGGTCGTTCGGGCCCGGCCCCATCGGGAAGTAGACCTTCGTGGCGAGAACGTAGTCGTCGCGGCGACCGAAGAGCTTGGCGAGCAGTCGTCCAGTGATCTCCTCGCTCGCACCCTTCGAGTACATATCGGCGGTGTCGAAGAACGTCACCCCGGCCTCGACGGCACGCCGGACGATCGGCTCGGCGGCGTCCTCGCGCAGCATCCACGCCGAGGAACCCGGATCGCCGTACGTCATCATGCCCAGGCAGATCCGGGAGACCCGCAGCCCGGACGAGCCCAAGTTCACATATCGCATTGCTTCATGCCTTTCTGTGAGCCTTCTTGCGAGCGATGGAGCCCGACCGCGAGCACCACCAGCCCGATACCGGCGAGTTCGGAGAGTGAGGGCAACTGCCGCAGCACCACGACACCGATCACCGTGGCCGTGGCGGGCAGCAATGCCACCAGCAGCGCGTACGTGGCGCGCGCCATACGTGCCATGGCGAGCTGGTCGCACACGTACGGGATCACCGACGAACAGATCCCGACCCCGGCCCCCGCAGCGAGCGTGACCGGGTCGATCACCGCAGGGGCGACCTGCCAGACCCCGACCGGTACGACGAACACACAGGCCACAAGCATGGCCACAGCCAGCCCGTCGATGCCATCGATGCGATCGAGCCCACCTCGGCCGCCTAGGGTGTCACGGCCATCGTGGGCATCGTGGGCATCGTGTGCATCGTGGGCATCGTGGGCAT
>NZ_FNVT01000003.1:0-353552 GCF_900108335.1 Nonomuraea solani | reverse complement strand
GCATCGTGGGCATCGTGGGCATCGTGGGCATCGTGTGCATCGTGGGCATCGTGGGCATCGTGGGCATCGTGGGCATCGTGGGCATCGTGGGCATCGTGTGCATCGTGGGCATCGTGGGCATCGTGGGTGTCACGGGTGTCGTCGGCGTCCCCGCCGTCGTTGCGGTCGCGGTCGCCGCTGCTGCCACTGTTGCGGTCGTGGTCGTCGCCATCGCCGCTGCTCCCGTTCCTCCCGTCGCTCCCGCTGCTTCCGTCGCTGTCGGCGATGTTGTGGGCGGTGGCGGTGCGGAGGTGTTGGGCTGCCTGGTGGGCCAGGAGGATGTAGGCGGTGAACAGCAGGGCGTTGGCGAAGGCGAACGTCAGGCCCAGGGGGTCGCCGGACGGCTGGAGGCCGGTCAGGGTGTAGACGCCGGTGGTCGCCGCTGCGACCGCCGCCAGGTTGCGCGGTGTTCGGGCGCCGAACAGGGCCAGTGCGATGACCGGCAGGAACTCGATGGCGGCGACCGTGCCCAGGGGTACGCGGGCGATCGCCAGGTAGAAGCACCCGTTCATCGCCGCCAGCACCGCGCCCCAGGCGACGATCACCCGACGGCCCTTGGTGTCGAGCCGGGAGAGGACGTGCCAGGGGCGGCGCCAGAGGGCGAAGGCGAGGGCGGCGGTGCAGATTCGGAGGGTCGTGACGCCGAGGGGGGTGAGCCGGGTGAACAGGAGGACGGCGAAGGCGGGACCGAGGTAGTGGAAGACGGCGCTTCCGGCGAAGTAGGTCCAGGGAGGCGCCGCGGAGAGTACGGCGCGGGGGCCGATAGGCGGCATCGTTCATGGTCGGGGAAGTCGTAATTTAGGAGAATGGCCAATCGCAAGATCAGACCCGAGCGGGCGTACGAATCCAAGGAAATGGACGCCCTCGACCTTCGTATTCTGGCCGAGCTGCAGATCGACGCCCGAGTGAGCTTCGCCGAGCTGGGCCGCCGGGTTGGTCTGTCGGCCCCCGCGGTGGCCGACCGGATGCAGCGGCTGGAGGAGACGGGTGTGATCGTCGGCTATCGCGCCGAGGTCAATCCGCGGGCGTTGGGGTTCCCCGTCACGGTGATGGTCCGGATCCGGCCGGCGGCCCGGGAGTTGCGGCGCATCTCAAAGATCGCCCAAGAGGTGCCGCAGATCGTCGAGTGCTACCGGATGACCGGCGACGACTGCTTCTACTTCACGATGCACCTGCGGGCGGTCGACGAGCTCGAACCGATCCTCGACCTGTTCACCCCCTACGGTCAGACGACCACGTCCCTCATCCACACCGCCCCCGTGCCCCGCCGCCCCCTGCCTCTGGACTAAGAGCGGCTGAGGACGCGGCGCAGGACGCGTTCCAGGGTGTCCGCCGGGTCCGTGACCAGGTCGGGGGAGCGCCAGGCCACGTATCCGTCCGGCCGGACCAGTACGGCGCCGCCCCCGCCCACGCCGTACCGCTCCCGGAAGACCCCCTCCACGTCCATCAGCTCGTCGTTCACCAGCAACCGCGTCAGCCCCACCCCGAGCCGCTCCTTGACCAGCCGCCCGGCGTCCATCCACGCCTGCCCACACTCCCGGTCGGCCAGCAGGACGAAACCGGAGCCGAACAGGTCGCTGATCGCGATGCGCTGCCCGTCCCAGTCGAGCACCACGTGGGGGGCGCGGCTGCCGGGACGGCCGTTCGGTACGCGGGGGTTCTCCAGGATCGAGCCGTCGTCGCCGGGTTCGTCCAGGATCGCCGTGGAGTGGTAGCGATGCCCGAGAAGGGCGCCCGCCTGGTCGTCGAGGGGCTCCGGGTAGCCGGCGCGGGCGGCGGGCGGCATGCGTACGCCGAGGTTGGCCAGTTGCGCGTCGGCCGTCAGCGCGCCGATCGGGCGGCGTTCGGCGTCGTAGGTGTCCAGGAAGTCAGGCCCGGCCTGCCCCGTGAGCACCAGCCACAACCGCCAGGCCAGGTCGCATCCGTCCTGGAGCGCCGTGCTGCCGCCCTGCCCGCCGGTGGGCGGCATGGTGTGGGCCGCGTCACCGGCGAAGAAGACCCGGCCCGACCGGTAGGTGTCCGCGAGCACGTGGCCGAGCCCGAACGTTGCCTTGTCCAGCACCTGGACGTCCAGGTCGGGGCGGCCGGTCGCGATTCGTACCAGCTCGGAACAGCGCTCGTCGGTGAAGTCGGCCGCGCTCTCGCCTGGAGCGTAGTTGACGCCGAGCACGTGGGCCCCCACCCCGGTGCCGGTCACGATCACGCCGGTGAAGACCTCGTTCCGCAGGTACCAGAGCGTGACCTCCCGTTCGCGGACCATCCCCGTCAGGTCGGCGTCGAACATGATCGAGCACATCCGGCCCAGGTCGCCCTTGCCCGAGGTGGGCACGTTCAGCAGCTCCCGCAGCGGGCTGCGATAGCCGTCGGCGGCGACCACGTAGTCGGCCCGGACGACGTGGTCGCCGTCCGGGTCGCGGATCAGCGCGGTCACGCCGTCCTCGTCCTGCTCCAATGAGACGAGCTCGGTGGAGAAGCGCAGGTCGGCGCCCAGCTCCTCGGCCTTGAGGCGCAGCACCCGTTCGATCTCGGCCTGGGGCGCGCCCACCAGCGCGGCGGGCGTGAGGTCGGTCAGGAAGGCCAGGTCCTCCTGCTCGTCGTTCATGATCATGTGTGGGTTCGGGTCGGCCAGGCTCTGGGCGATGGCGATGCGCATGGTGTCGCCGATGCCCGCCCAGATGCCGGAGAGCGTCTCCTCCAGACCGTCCACGGGACGCAGCAGCTCGACGGCCCGCGGGCCGACGCCGAACGCCTTGGGCTGGATCGAGGTGCCCGGATGCCGTTCGACCAGCATGACGGAGACCTCACGCCAGGCCAGCAGGGTCGCCGCGCTCAGCCCGGCGTACCCCCCGCCGACCACGAGGACCGGCACTCGCTCCATTGCACTCCCCCTTCGAGAACGCGTAGTATCGCGTCTGCGACGAGCGACACGATATGTCGCGTCTCAGGAGAGAGTCAAGATATGTCGCGAAATCTGATTACGACAGGTGCCGCTCCAGGGATTCCAGCTTGGACGTCATCCCGTCCGTGACCCCCTGCCGCATGTCGGCCTTCAGGACCAGGCTCACCCGGGGCGCGACCTCCGCCACGGCCTCCACGGCCCGCTTGATCACGTCCATGACCTCGTCCCACTCGCCCTCGACGGTCGTGAACATCGCGTCCGTGTGGTTGGGCAGCCCGCTGTCGCGGACCACCTGGACGGCGCGCGCCACCGGCTCGGCGACCCCTTCGCCGACGCCCAGCGGGGTGATGGAAAATGCGACGATCATGATGAGGAGGCCCCTTCCATAAAGGCGAAAAGCCACGACGTGTCGAAACGTCGTGGCCGCCGCCGTACGTCATGCACGCATGATGTCACGCGTGGTGGTGGTGCTCTTCCTCATCATCTTCGTCGCTCGGACCCTCGGACGGCTCGACGCCGAGCACGGCCTCGCGGGGCTCGATCTCGCTGATGTGGTCGACGAGCGCCAGCACGTGGTCGGGCTCGATCAGCCACTGCAGCGCGGAGGCGCCGCTGTCGTCGGAGCCGACCAGTTCGGCCTGCTCCGTGCGCTCCTCATCGGTGAGATCGGCTTCGGGGTGCCGGATCTCGGCCAGCGCCGCCGCCTGCAGCGCGTCCATGTCGAGCACCTCGACGGTCAGCTCGACCGTCAGGCGCAGGAACTTCGGTTCATCACTCATGGCGATAAGGCTAGGGCAGCTTCCACTCGACGGGAGCCGCGCCTTGCTGTTCGAGCAGCTCATTGGCCTTGCTGAAGGGCCGCGAGCCGAAGAAGCCGCTGCGCGCCGACAGCGGGGACGGGTGGGCCGACTCGACGCACGGCACGTTGCCGAGCATGGGGGCCAGGTTGCGGGCGTCGCGGCCCCACAGGATGGCCACCATCGGCTTGTTCCTGGCCACGAGGGCGCGGATGGCCTGCTCGGTGACCTGCTCCCAGCCCTTGCCCCGGTGTGAGGCGGGCTTGCCGGGCATCACCGTGAGGACCCTGTTGAGCAGCAGGACGCCCTGGTCGGCCCACGGGGTCAGGTCGCCGCTGGCGGGCCGCGGCAGGCCGAGGTCGGTCTCCATCTCCTTGTAGATGTTGACCAGGCTGCCCGGCAGCGGCCGCACGTCGGGGGCCACCGAGAACGACAGCCCGACGGGGTGGCCGGGCGTGGGGTAGGGGTCCTGACCCACGATCAGCACCTTGACCTCGTCGAAGGGCTGGTTGAAAGCGCGCAGCACGTGCGCGCCCGCGGGCAGGTATTGCCTGCCTTCGGCGATTTCCTGACGCAGGAACTCGCCCATCTGGGAGATCTGCTCAGAGACGGGCTCGAGCGCTTGAGCCCATCCGGCTTCGACGACTTCGGTAAGGGGACGACCTGCCATGGCCGTTGAGCTTAGCCAGGTCTGGTACGGCTTGCGGCCCAAACGCGAGTCGCGGCCGTACCAGAATGATCACGACGAAGGGCGCCCGCGGTGCGCGGGCGCCCGTGACGTCACTTGACGGAGCCGGCCATCATGCCCTGGACGAAGTACCGCTGGAACGAGAAGAACAGAATCAGCGGAATGATCAGCGACAGGAACGCGCCGGAGGACAGGATGTCCACGTTCGACCCGAACTGGCGCATCTGAGACTGCAGATACTTGGTCATCGGCTGGTTGTCGGTGTTGGCGAAGACCAGCGCGATCAGCATGTCGTTCCACACCCACAGGAACTGGAAGATGCCCAGCGAGGCGATGGCGGGCTTGCCCAGCGGGAAGACCACCGACACGAAGATCTTCCACTCCGGCGCGCCGTCCATGCGCGCCGCCTCCAGCAGCGACGACGGGATGCCGACGAAGAAGTTGCGCAGCAGGAAGATCGCGAACGGCAGTCCGAACGCCACGTGGAACAGCACCACGCCGGGGATCGACCCGAAGATGCCGGTGTTGCCGTAGAGGGTGGCGACCGGGATCAGGGCGATCTGGATCGGCACGATCAGCAGCGCGACGACGACGAGGAACGCCGCGTCCCGGCCGGGGAACTCGATGAAGGTGAACGCGTACGCCGCCATCGCCGCGATGCCGATCACCAGGACCGTGGTGGGCACCGTGATCAGCACGGTGTTCCAGAAGGACGTGGTGAAGCCGCTGCTCAGCAGGCCGGCGTAGCTCTGGATGGTCAGCTCGGCCGGCTTGGTGAAGATCGTCCACCAGCCCTCGGCGTTGTTGACCTCGCTCGTACGCATCGAGACGACCAGCAGGCCCAGCGTCGGCACCAGCCAGAACACGCCCAGCAGCACCATCACGACCTGGACGGCGCCGCTGCCCAGCCGGTCGACGATCTTGCTCGCCAGACTTCTGCGCGGCGCTCCGGTCTCCAGCCCCTTCGGCGCCGTGGCCGTTGCCGTGCTCATGACTCATCCCTTCTGAACCTGCGGATATTCATGATCATGAAGGGGAGGACCAGAATGAGCAGGAAGATGGCCAGCGCACTGCCCAGCCCCTGGTTGTTCCCGCCGCCGAACGAGACGCGCCACATCTCCAGCGCGACCACGTTCGCCTGGGGTTGCACCGAGGCGGGCGCGATGATGAACACCAGGTCGAACACCTTCAGCGTATTGATGATCATCGTCACGAAGACGACGAGCAGCACCGGCGACAGCAGCGGCACGGTGATCCTGCGGAACACCTGCCACTCCGAGGCGCCGTCGATGCGGGCCGCCTCCAGGGCGTCACGCGGGATCGCCGCCAGACCGGCCGCGATCAGCACCATGGCGAAACCGGCCCACACCCAGACGAACGCGCCGATGATGGCGGGGGTGATGAGCGTGGGGCCGAGCCAGGTCAGGCCGCCGTACGAGGCCTCGAAGTTCGACTGCGGCAGCCGTACGACGTAGGACCCGGCGGGAAGCCCGGCGAAGCGGAACGAGCCGTCCTCGGCCGTCGTGGCGGTCGCCGCGACCTGGCCGTTCTGGACCGCCTCGACGGTCATGCCCGGCAGGCCCTTTTCGGTGCCGTCCACGGCGCCGCTCTGGCCGCCGCCGCCCGGCGTGAAGTCGAACCAGACGGTCCCGGACAGGCCGTCGCCGGCCGCCGGAGCCTTCGCCGGCCGGGCGTTGCCCGGCATGACGTCGGGCTTGACGCCGACGATCGGCATCAGCACCGGCTGGCCCGCCTGGGCGGGCTGCTTGGTGACGATGGCGCCGTTCTGGGCCGCGACGGGCGACTGGTCGCCCTCGCGCGGCCGCGCCTCCGGGTAGCCCTGCGAGGAGGAGAAGGTGTCGGACACCGTGGTCAGGATCGCGTTGGCCAGGCCCTTGTCCGGGTTCTCCTCGTAGACGAGGCGGAAGATCACGCCGGCCGCCATGAGCGAGACCGCCATGGGCATGAACACGATCAGCTTGAACGCCGTCGCCCACTTGATGCGCTCGGTCAGCACCGCGAAGATCAGGCCCAGCGTGGTGACCACGATCGGCGCGACGACGACCCAGATGAGGTTGTTGCGGATCGTCGTGAGCATCGCCTGATCACTGAAGATCTCGGCGTAGTTGCCCAGCCCCACGAACTCGGCGGGGTCGGCGCCGAACAGGCTCCGGAAGATCGAGTAGACGATCGGGTAGACCACCCAGATGCCCAGCAGGAGTGCCGCTGGGAGGAGGAAGACGATGGCGACCGCCGGCGATGGGCCTAGGCGTCTGGTACGGGGGGTTTCAGCCGGTCCGGTTGAGGGACCGCCCGCGATTTCCGCGGGCGGGTCCTGCCGGCCGTCCAACCGTTCGGTCACGGCCTTACCTCTTTACTTCCAGGCCTTCTTGGCCTCGGCTTCGAGCGCGGTCTGAGCGCCCTTGATGTCGCTCGGGTTGCGCAGGAAGTCCTGCAGCGCCTTCCACTCGCCCTTGCCGTCGGTGCCGCCGAACGCGCTCGGCGCCAGGTCGGACATGTCGTAACGGACGGCGTCGCCGGCCGAGACGATCGTCTGGCCGAGCTGCTTGGTCAGCTCGTCGGGGTAGTTGTCGGGGGAGACGTTCTTGTTGGGCGACAGGTAGCCGGGGAGCTTGGCCCAGACCTCGCCGCCCTCCTTGGAGGCCAGGAACTGCAGCAGCGCCATGGCGCCGGGGGAGTCCTTCATGGCCACGGCCACGTCGCCGCCGAGCACGACCGGGGCGGTGTCACCGACCTTGGGGAACGGGAAGTACTTCGCCTGCTCGCCCACCTTGGCGCCGGACTGCACGGCCTCGACGGCCACGAAGTCGGCCTCGATCACCATGGCGGCCTTCTTGGTGCTGTAGACCTCGCTCACGCAGGACGGGAAGTCGGTCTGCAGGGCGCCGGAGGAGCCGCCGGCCACGAACTCCTTCTTGCCGACGATCTGCCCGATCTTCTCCAGCGCGGTCGCCACGGACGGGTCCGTCCACGGGATCTCGTGCTTGGACAGCTTGTCGTAGTTCTCGGGGCCCGCGCTGGAGAGGTAGACGTTCTCGAAGAGGTCGGTCAGCGTCCAGCCGGAGGCGCCACAAAGCGAGAGCGCGGCCGTGCCGGAGTCGGCGAGGGTCTGCGAGGCCTTGACCAGCTCGTCCCACGTCGTCGCCGGCTGCACGCCCGCGTCGTCGAACGCCTGCGCCCGGTACCAGACCAGCGACTTGTGCGCCGCCTTGATCAGCACACCGTACGGCTTGCCGTCGGCGGAGCCGAGCTCCTTCCAGTACGGGGTGTAGTTGGTGTCGATCTCCTTGGTCACCGCGTCGGTCAGCGGCTTGAGCGCGTCCTGGTCGGCGTACTGCTGGACCAGGCCCGGCTGCGGCAGGATCGCCACGTCCGGCGGGTTCTTGCCCTGGATGCGCGGGCCCAGGTAGGCGCCGGTGTCCTCACCGGTGGAGGCGTAGGTGACCTCGGCGCCCGTCTTGTCGGAGAAGGCCTTGAGCACCTGCTCGAAGTTCTTCTGCTCGGCGCCGGTCCACTTGGCGGCCACCTCGAGCTTGACGCCCTGGAGCGCCTTCTCACCGGCGGCCGGGGGGGCCGACTCCGAAGCGGTGGGCTGCGTCGTCGTCGGCGCGTTGCCACACGCGGCGACGGCTACCGCCAGCCCCGCCAGGATCGCTGCTGCACTGCCTTTTCGCATGGCTGCCTCACTGGGTTCTGATGATCTCTTCGAGTTCTGACTTGATCGAGGCCGCGACGTCGTCCGCGGACTCGGTGGAGGGTGTGCCGAGCGCCTTGGCGACCGAACTGGCGATCACCAGGCTCAGCTGGTTGTAGTTGGCGCTCACCGGCCGTGGTTTGGCGGCGAGAATGCTCTCTTTGAGCACGGGGAGGTACGGGAAGCGCTTGATCAGGGCGGGATCGTCGTACAGCTCGGTCCACACGGGCGGGAACGAGCCCTCGGTCAGGACCCGTCGCTCGTTCTCCAGGCTCGTGAAGTAGCGGATGAACTGCTGCGCGGTGTGCTGGTTCTTGGAGAAAGCGCTGACGCCCAGGTTGATGCCGCCCAGCGTGCTGGACCCCGGTCCGTCGAGGCCGGGCAGCCGGGTCACGCCCAGCTTGCGGCCCAGCTCGGCCTTGGCCGGTCCGTACGCGTGCGGCCAGTTCCTGGCGAAGGCCAGCCGGCCCTCCTGGAAGGCCAGGCGCGACTCCTCCTCCTTGAAGCTCAGTGACTCCTTGGGTATCCATTCCTCGCGCAGTCCCTGGAACAGGAAGTCGAGAGCGATCTCGCCCTTGGCCGGGTCGAAGGTCACCTCCGTGCCGTCGCGGCTGACGAGCTGCCCGCCCGCCGACTGCACGGCTTCGGAGAAGTTGACCGTGAGCCCTTCGTAGGCCAAGAACTGCCCGGCATAACCCCCTATGTTGTGCTTTTTCGTGATCTGGCGTGCTTGGTCGCGAAGCTCGGCCCACGTGCGCGGCGGCTTCTTGACGAGGTCGGTCCGGTAGTACAGCAGCCCGGCGTTGCTCGTGTAAGGGACGGCCCAGAGCTTGTTCTTGTAGACGGCCGTCTCCACGACGGGCGGCAGGAACCTGTCGAGCGGGAACAACCCGCGCTCCAGGGGGATGATCCAGCCGTTCTCCGCGAATTCGGCGGTCCACACCACGTCGAGGCCGATGACGTCGTATCGGCTGCTCTGGGCCTGGAGGTTGGCCGCTATCTGAGCGCGCTGCTCGTCGGCGGCCTCGGGCAGTTCGAGCAGCGTCACCTTCTCGGCCGGGTGGGCCTGGTTCCAGCGGTCCAGCAGGGGTTGCAGGTACGCCGTGGTGTCGCGCCCGGTGGCGAACGTGATGGGCCCGGTTCCGCCCGTCCCCGTCTCGCCGCCGCCCTCGTCGCCCGCCGCCGAGCAGCCGGCCGCCAGGGTCACGGCCAACAGCACCGGTAGCAAGCGAATCACTCTGTTTCCTCCGCGTTCAGAGTGGATTACATACGTGTTAGGTAGATGCATTCATGTTATGCACAGAGGTAATCTGTAGGTCAACGGATTGCTCTGTAACGCATACGTAACGCAGCGGGGAGGTGGGGCGGTGCGGCTGCACCTGCTGGCGCTCCTGGCGAAAGAGCCGGCCCACGGCTACGAGCTGAAACAGGCCCTCGAGCAGACCTTCGGCAGTGCCTATCCCTCCCCGAACATCGGCCAGATATACGTCACGCTCGGCAGGCTGGAGAAGGACGGCCTGATCAGGGCGGTCGACGTCGAGCAGTCCAACCGGCCCAACAAGAAGGTCTACTACCTGACCGCCAAGGGCCGCGAGCTGCTGACGACCTGGGTCGACGAGCCCACCGAAGGTCCCCGGGTGCGCGACGAGTTCTTCATGAAGCTCGTGCTCGCCCCGCTCACCGGCATCGCCGACCGGATGGCGCTGATCAGCAGGCAGCGCCGGCACTATCTTTCGCTCATGAGTGACCTCAACGACCTCCTGGCTCGCACGCCGCCCACCGACCGGGTGGCGATGTTGCTGATCGAGGGCGCCATGCTGCACCTGCAGGCGGATCTTGACTGGCTGGAGCGTTGTCAGGAGGATCTGGCATGAGCGCGGTTGTGAAAACGGTCAATCTGGTCAAAATCTACCAGGATGGCGCGGTGCCCGTGCCCGCCGTGCGCGGGGTGGACCTGCAGGTGGAGCCGGGTGAGTTCGTCGCGATCATGGGTCCGTCCGGGTCCGGCAAGTCCACGCTCGTTCACATGCTGGGCGGGCTCGACGCCAGGACCAGCGGCGAGATCTGGCTCGACGGCAAGCGCGCCGACACGCTCTCCGAGAGCGCCTGGGCGCTGCTGCGGCGCAAGAAGGTCGGCTTCGTCTTCCAGTTCTTCAACCTGGTCGCCAACATGACCGTCGGCGACAACGTCGAGCTGCCCGCGCTGCTGGCCGGGGCCTCGCCCAAGGTGGCCCGCGAGCGCAGGGAGAGCCTGCTCGACGCACTCAACCTGACCGACAGGGCCGACGCCGCGCCCGCCCAGCTCTCCGGCGGCGAGCAGCAGCGGGTCGCGCTGGCCAGAGCCCTGGCCAACAAGCCCAGCCTGCTGCTGGCCGACGAGCCCACCGGCAACCTCGACAGCCGCAACACGCGCGACGTGCTGCGCCTGCTGACCGAGGTGCACAAGGAGGGCCAGACGATCGTCATGGTCACCCACGACGCCCGCGTGGCGGCCCTGGCCGACCGGCTGGTGTCGCTGTTCGACGGTGAGATCGTGGACGACGGGCGCATCGCGCGCCGGCGCACGCGCACCGCCGGAGAAGTGATCGACCTGCGATGAGCGCGTCTCTGGCGGGAAGCCGGTGGATCAAGGCCGACCTGCGGGCCAGGAAGGGCCAGGCGGTGCTCACGGTGCTGGCCGTGGCCGGGATCGTGGCGGCGCTGATCACCGCGGCGACCCTGCTCGAAGACGGCACCAACCCGTGGCGGAGCCTGTTCGCCCAGACCGACGGGGCCCACGTCTGGCTGCACACCAAGGACAGCCCTCAGGTGGCCCTGGGCGACATCGACGGCGTCACGGGCACCGCAGGCCCCTATCGGTCGGCGCCCGTGACCGTGGCACAAGACGGCAAGAAGGAGCCGGCCTCGCTGCGCGCGATGCCGGCCGCGGCGCCGCAGGTGGCGCATCCGGTGGTGGCCGAGGGCCGTTGGCTGGACCCCGTCCAGCCCGACGGCGTGGTCGTCGAGCGCTCGTTCGCGTCCTCGCTGCGGCTGCGGATCGGCGCCTCGTTCACGATCGTCGCGCTCAGCGGCGAGCGCCACACCCTCTACGTACGCGGCATCGCCGACTCCGCCGAGCAGGGCTTCTACCCCGAGTGGACGCCCGGCCTGGCCTACGTGCTGCCCGTCATGCTCGACCGGATCGAGCCCATGCTCGGCCGCAGCGAATGGGTGACCGGGTTGCGCCTGGACGATCCCGAGGCGTCGCAGGTCGTCTCCCAGCGCGTGGTCGTCATGCTGGAAGACCGCCTGCAGCGCGTCTACACCTGGCGTGAGGTCAGGGCCGCCATGGAGCTGGACAACCGGCTGCTGGGCACGCTGCTGGCGTTGTTCGGGGTGGCGGGGCTCGTGGCCGCCGCGCTCGCCCTCGCCAACGCGGCCGGCGGCCGGGTGCTCGGGCAGCTCCGCGACCTGGCCACGCTGAAATCCATGGGCTTCACCAAGGGTCAGGTCGCGCTGCTGCTCCTGGTCGAGCACGGCGCCCTGGGGCTGCTGGGCGTCGTGATCGGCGCCGCGGCGGGCTGGGGGCTGATGGCGGCCGTGCTGGGCCCGTTCTCCGTGGCGCCGGGCCCCGTGCTGGCCATCGTCGCGGGCACGGCCCTGGTGGTGCTGGCCGCCGTCGGGGTGCCCGCCTGGCGCGGCGGCCGCACGCCGCCCATCCCCGACGTGCCCGCCGCCCCGCCGCGCGGCCACCTGTCCAGGCTGGCCAGGCTGGCCCTGCTCGTACGCCTCCCGCCCGCCCTCGTCCTCGGCACCAGAGACGCCTTCACCCGGCGGGTGCCGGCCTTCCTGACGGCGTTCGGGCTGGCCGTGCCGATGATGATGATCACGATCGGCCTGGGCGTCTGGGCCACGCTGGACAACTTCCTGGCCCATCCCGAGCAGGTGGGCCAGCACGCCGCCCTCTACGTCAGGCCGGACAAGACGGAGCCGGCCGAGGCGCAGCGGATCGCCGAGCAGGACCCCGGCGTGGCCACGGTCTATCCGGGCACCGACGTCAACGCCCTGGCGCCCGGAGAGGCCCGCTCGGTCCGGGTGCGGGCCATCGGCAGCTCGGCGCGCCCCTACCCGTTCCCCGTGGTCGAGGGACGCCTCTACGGCCGTCAGGGCGAGGCTGTGGCCGGGCAGGGCCTGCTCGACCTGCTCGGGCTCAAGATCGGTGACCGGGTGCGGCTCACCGTGGGCGGCAGCCCGCTGATCGTCCGGATCGTCGGCAGGAACGTCGAGCCCGACCTCGACGGCGAGGTGCTCTCTGTGGGGCTCGACAGCCTGGCGGCCAAGGACTCGGTGCCGCCGGAGTTCTACGCGCTCGCGCTCAAGCCCGGCGCCGACCGGGCGGAGGTGCGCGGCAGGCTGCTGGCCGAGTCGGCCGAGGGCCTCGACGTGCAGGCCGCGGTCAACCCGGCCGACCGGCTGGCGGTCATCAGGATCGTGATCGTGCTGCTGATCGCCGTGCTGACCCTCATCGGCCTGGCCAACCTGCTCACCGCCAGCGCGCTCGGCCTGCGCGACCACGCCTTCGACCTGGCCGTGCTGAAGGCCATGGGGCTGACGCCACGCCAGGTCATGGCCACGCTCGTGACCGGCACGGGCCTGCTGGTCGTGCTAGGGGTGTGCGTGGGGGCCGCGGCCGGGGCCTCGGTGGTCACCGGCCTGATCGACCTTCAGGGCCACACCAGCGGCGTGGGCGCCGGCATCGGCCGGGCGCCCTCCGCCCTCACGCTGATCCTGACCATGCTGATCGCCGTGGGCACGGCCCTCGCGGTGGCGCTCATTCCCGCCCGCCGCGCGGCCCGTGCCCAGGTGCCCGTCACGTCTCGCTGAGGCTCATCCCCGGCTTCTTCAGCGCGAACCAGTAGAAGCCGTGACCCGGCAGCGTGAGCAGGTAGGGCAGCTCCCCGACGGGCGGGAAGGGCACCTCACCGCGCGCCTCGACCGGCGTCATGCCCTCGAAGCGCCGCAGGTCCAGCTCCACCGGCTGCGGGAACTTCGACAGGTTGTTGACGCACAGCATCACGTCGTCGCCGTCCTCGCGCACGTAGGTGAGCACGCAGGGGTTCGACGACCACATTTCCGTGTATGCGCCGACCCCGAACACCGGGTGCCTGCGCCGGATCTCCAGCATCTTGCGGGTGAAGTGCAGCAGCGACCCCTCGTGCCGCTGCTGGGCCTCCACGTTGACCGCCTGGTAGCCGTAGATCGGGTCCATGACCGCGGGCAGGTAGAGCCGCCCCGGGTCCGCCGAGGAGAACCCGGCGTTGCGGTCGGGGCTCCACTGCATCGGCGTGCGGACCGAGTCGCGGTCCTCCAGCCAGATGTTGTCGCCCATGCCGATCTCGTCGCCGTAGTACATGATCGGCGAGCCCGGCAGCGACAGCAGCAGCGCCGTGAACAGCTCGATCCGATCCCGGTCGTTGTCCAGCAGCGGGGCCAGCCGGCGGCGGATGCCCAGGTAGGCCCGCATGCGCGGGTCCTTGGCATACTCCTTGTGCATGTAGTCGCGCTCTTCCTCGGTGACCGTCTCGAGCGTCAGCTCGTCGTGGTTACGCAGGAAGATGCCCCACTGCGCGTGCTCGGGCAGCTTGGGCGTGCGCGACATGATCTCGGAGATCGGCTCGCGGGTCTCCTTCTTCACCGCCATGTAGATGCGCGGCATCAGCGGGAAGTGGAAGGCCATGTGGCATTCGTCGCCGCCCGTGGTGGGGTCGCCGAAATATTCCACCACGTCCTCGGGCCAGCCGTTGGCCTCGGCCAGCAGCACCCGGTCCGGGTAGAGGCGGTCGATCTCTGAGCGGATCTTCTTCAGGTACGAGTGCGTCTCCGGCAGCCCGGAGCACGCGGTGCCCTCGCGCTCGAACAGGTAGGGCACGGCGTCCAGCCGGAAGCCGTCGATCCCCAGGTCCAGCCAGAACCGCAGCACCTCCAGCATGGCCTCCTGGACCGCCGGGTTGTCGTAGTTGAGGTCCGGCTGGTGGTGGAAGAAGCGGTGCCAGTAGTACTGCTTGCGCACCGGGTCGTAGGTCCAGTTGGACTCCTCGGCGCCGATGAAGATGATCGGCGCGTCGGGGTAGCCCCCGGGATGATCGGACCATACGTAGAAGTCACCGTACGGCCCCTCGGGGTCGTGCCGGGACGCCTGGAACCACGGGTGCCGGTCGCTGGTGTGGTTCATCACCAGGTCGGTGACGATCCGCAGGCCGCGTTCGTGCGCCGCCTCGATCAGCTGGACGAAGTCTCCCAAGTCCCCGAAGTCGGGGAGGATCTTCATATAGTCCGAAATGTCGTACCCGCCGTCGCGCAGCGGCGACTCGTACAGCGGCAGCAGCCACAGGCAGTCCACGCCCAGCCACTCGAGATAGCCGAGCTTCTCGATGAGACCGCGCAGGTCGCCGGTGCCGTCGCCGTTGGAGTCCTTGAACCCCCGGACGAGAACCTCGTAGAACACCGCCCGCTTGTACCAGGCGGGATCCTCCGAGACGAAGGCCTCGGAGATCGGCTCTGGCAATGGGGATGCGTTGATCATATGTCGCTCACAGGAAGAGATGTGGGCAGGACGAAGTCACCGGTTGCCCCGGCGTTTTTATGTGGTGACCGCGCCGCGTGGAGTCGTCATCCCTGCGAACTCCATGCCCTCGAACGAGACCGGATTTGTGATCTGGTGCCCGTTTGTGCGGCGCTTACGGGCCGAACACTACCAGCCCGTTGGCTTTCCGGAACCCGCTTCTGCTGTGCCGGGTGTAATACCCGCGAGATCCATATGTAATCGCCCTGTTACCGAGAGTTCACTAAAAAGGTGTTGCGAGGTCCGAGAGGTCGTTCTCGAAGTCGCTCAGCCACAGGCCGAACAGCACGAGACCGCGCACCCAGAACCGCTCGTTCCACCCGTTGAACCTGGTCAGCGCGTCGGGTCCGCCCGCGATCACTTCGTGCAGCTCGTCCGACAGCAGTCCCGGCACCCGGTTGGCCACGGTTTCGAGCATGCTATGTGAATATTTCCGGGCGGGAGCCGCCGTTGACCGCAAAGGTACCCGCCGCAACGGCTGCTTGATGACGTTCGTGGACGGCAGGGCGGCCACCCGGGGGTTGGCCGCGTGCAGCACCTCGCGGTAGAAGCGGCCCTTGTCCTTGCGGGCCACGCCGACCGACAGGGCCGCGTCGAAGAACTCGGGATGGATGAACGGCGCCGCGAACGACGCCTCCGGCCCCACCAGGTTGACCGCCGAGCGCGCGATGCCCCGCACGGTCCTGGTGTGCAGCACCGACAGCGGCAGCTCGGCCCGGTGCCCGTGGAGCATGGAGGTGGCGGCGGCGAACTGCTCGCGTACGGTCTCCTCCATCCACTGGGCCGCGGCCTTGGACAGGAACGGCACCGAAGGCTGCCCGAGCGACAGCGAGCCCAGCACGGCCGCGGACCGCTCGGCCTGCGTCCTGGCCTCCAGCGCGGCCCCGCTGACCATGAAGTTCTTCAGCAGCGGCCCGCCGGCCAGCCCGTCGATCAGGATCCGGCCCGCGCCATGCACCTCCTTGGCGAAGGGGGCGTACCAGGCGTGGTGCGGCGTCAGGTATTCGAGCCTGCGCGCCACCTCCATCGCGTCTTCCGGGTAGTCGGCCGCGTGCTGGGAGACCACCCGGTGCGGGATGCCCAGCTCCCTGGTGATCGACCTGGCGAACGCGATGTCGGTGTCGGTGCCGTCGTCGGGGCTGGTGGTCCACGACTCGACGTCGGCGCCCTTGGCCTTGGCCACGCTCGCCAGCAGCCGCGAGTCGTAGCCGCCGCTGACCGGCACGAGCAGCTTGCGCCCTTCGTAGTCGTCGTAGACCCGGTCCAGCAGCTCGACGATCTCTTGCGGGCTGATCCAGGACTCGTACGGCTCGGTACGCAGCCACCGCGGCAACCGGCGCTCGGTGGCCAGCCTGCCGTGCTCGTAGACCAGCGCGCCGGCCCCGGGCAGGCGCTTGACCCCGGCGTACGGGGTCGCCTCGCCCAGCGGGAACGTCACCTGCAGGATCGAGGCCCACGCCGACCAGTCGATCTCGATCGGCACCAGGCTGAGCAGCGGCTGGATCAGCGACGAGAAGTAGATCGCGTCGCCGTGGCGCACGTAGTAGACGTCCACCAGGCCCAGCGCGCCCGTGTGCAGCGTCACCCGCTCACCCTGGCCGATCAGCCCCGGTGTCTCGTACGTCTCCGCGATCGTGATCCACTCGTCGGCCGCCTTCGGCCTGCGCTCGCCCCAGGCGAACGCGAACGCCCCGCCGGCGCGGTGGTAGGGCGGCAGCGGCGTGGAGCTGAACAGCGCCGCCTCGGGCGTCTGCAGCGCCGGCCGCACCTTGGGGCCCGCGGCGGTCAGTTTGCCCAATATGGCAGTGTCGATCCGGCCGAGAGCGCCTGATATGTAGGGTCGCACGTTGAACTGCACCGGATCTCATCCCTTCGAGACGCTTCCCGCAAAAGAGTATCCTTTGCGAGCTGAGAGAGCGGAGGCTCGTGAGTGAGCGGAGCGAGCGAACAATGAGACGCACCGTCTTGACGCCGGGCCGACGAAGGAGGATCGGTGTCCATTGAGCTTGAGAGCACGCGACGGGCGTTGCGTGAGGCCATCTCCCAGGCGGAGCGGGCGGCCGAGCTGGCCAGGCTGCTGGACGCCGCGCAGGCCAGGCTGGCCGCGGCCGAGCAGAGCGCCGACGAGGTCAAGGCGCTGGCCGAGCGGCTGACCGAGACCGAGGAGCGGCTGGAGGCCGAGCAGGCCGCCGCCGACAAGCTGCGAAAAGAACTGGCCGAGCAGCGGTTCCAGGCCGAGGTGGCCAACTGGAAGCTGTCCTCGATCAAGGTCGCGCGCTGGAACCGCCTCGGTGACGCCATCAAGAGCGGCAAGAGCAACCCGGTGCGCCTGGCCAAGGGCCTCCGGGGCGCCGCCAAGCCGGTCAAGCGCCCCATCGCGCCCAAGCGCAAGCCCGTGGCCGCCGCCGGCAAGCCCAAGGACGAGCGCCCTGGGGCCGCGTTCCAGGCCACGAGCACGACCAGGACGCTCGGAGGCGCCTCGTTCAAGCTCAAGCCGTACCGGGTACCGACCGGCCCCAACACGCGCCCGCACCTGACGGCCGCGGTGGTCGCCGACGCGCACGCCGAGGCGCTGCTGCGCTACGAGTGGCGGCAGACGACCGGTTTCACGCCCCGCGACTTCGCCAGGGTGCTGCCCCTTGAGGTGCCGCACCTGCTGGTCGTCGCGTCCGTCACGCAGGGCCCGTGGGCCGCGGAGATCACCGGCGAGCCCGGCGAGGGCCTCAAGGCGCTGCTGGCCTGGTGTCACGAGCGCGGCATCCGCACGGTCTTCTGGCACACGCAGGGCGACGTGGCGGCGTACGCGGAGGCGGCCGAGCTGTTCGAGCACCGCTTCACCACCGACCTCACCGTGGCCTGGCCGCGGCTGCAGTTCGGGGTGCAGCCGCGGGTGCACAACCCGGTGCCGCTGGCCGGGGGCCGCATCGACCGGGTGCTCACGCTCGACCAGCTCCTGCCGGGGCACCTGACCTATCCCGACGTGCTCACCTCCTACCGGTGGCCGGCCGCGGCCGACTGCCCGCCAGGGACGCCTCAGTGGCGGCTGGCCGAGATCGCCGCCTGCGGCACGCCCATCGGCACCGAGCCCGACTCGCGGCGGGCGCACGTGGCGCTGCGGCGGGCGTACCAGATGGGCACGATGACCGAGCGGATCGACGAGTTGCTCGACGCGATCGGCCTGCCCAGCGCCCGCGCGACGCTCAACACCTCCGTCATGCTGCCGATCCTCGACCCGTACCTGATGGAGCACGCCTTGGCGCAGGTCGCCAAGCAGTCGGGCGTCGACCAGCTCATCATCATCGGGCCGCCGGAGTCGGAGCTGCGCGCCCGCGACGTGCTGCCGGACGTGGAGATCATCTACCGCCGCCCGCACCCGGCGATGACCGAGGGCGCGATGCTCGACGCGGGCATCGACCTGTGCGAGGCCGACCTGGTGGCGGTCATGGACCCGCGCGACGTCTACGGCCCCCACTACCTGTCCGACCTGCGGCGGGCCTTCCTGTTCAGTACGGCCGACATCGTCGGCAAGGCCGCCTTCTACGCCCACCTGCGCAAGCCGCAGGCCACGCTGCTCAAGCAGCCGGACGCCGAGTACACCTACCTCCAGGAGATCGCCGGCGCGACCATGCTGGCCAGGCGCAACACCCTGCGCGAGCTGGGCTTCGCCGACCTCACGGACGGGTGGGACGAGGTGCTCATGCGGCAGTGCCGTACGGACGGGATCAAGGTCTTCTCGGCGGACCGGTTCGGCTACGTCCGGGTACGCGACGAGGACCGCTGGCTCCTGGGCGCCGCCCACCTGGTCGAATACGGCTCGGCGGAGCCCCACGCGCTCATCTAGGGTCGTCGGCATGACGCCCGACGAGCTGACCGGGGTGCTCGGGGAGCCGCCCGCGCCCGAGGGGACGTGGGAGCGGGAGGCCGTGTACGTCTCCGCCGTCGCGCTGCGGCGCGGCCTGCCCGCCGAGGCGCTCGCCGCCCAGGTGCGCGCCCTCGACGGGGTGGCCTCGGCCGACGTCCAGGGGAAGGGGTTCCTGCGGATCGTCGTCAGCACGCCGGGAGAGCTGGCGGCGGCCGACCCCGGCGAGATCCCCTTCGAACCCACGTGGCCCGACTTCCCCCGGACCTGGGACAACCCCGGGTTCGTGGTGCGTTACGGGCACGCGCGGACCTGCGCCGTGCGGCGGTGGGCCGGGGAGCTGGGGGTGTCCGCCGAGGAGTTCCGGCCCGAGCTGCTGTCCGGCGCGCACGATCGGCGGGTGCTGCGGGTGCTGGCCGAGCTGCCCGGGCGGCGGGTGAGCAGGGAGCCGGGGTGGGAGACGTACCTGGTGCGGCTGGCCCTGGCCTATCACGACGCGCACGAGCGGGCGCCCGCCGTTCCGGTGGGGGACGAGGAGCCGGGGCCCGTGCACACGGCACGGATACGGCTGGCGGAGACGGTGGGAAAGGTGCTGCCCGGGCCGGAGCGGTTGTGATCGGTTACAAAATATCCGGCTAAACGGCGAAAAATCGTAAAAATATCCCTTCTGGGCCTTGATCGCGTCTCGATACGTGGGCACAGGGTCATGGCTCACTTGCGCTTCCGATAGCCTCGATCGGGTGAGTCGATTCGTCCATCCAGCCGGGGACCGGCACGCCGAGATGCTGCCCCACGAGCGCCCTCCGCTGGCGCCCGCCGACCTCAACCGGATCAATCCCGCGATCTGGCCCCGAACGTCGACCCGGACCGATGGCGCGCTCACGGTCGGCGGCGTGGACGTGCGCGACCTGGCCCGCGACCACGGCACGCCGCTCTACGTCCTCGACGAAGACGACGTGCGCTCGCGGATGCGCGACTACGCCACCGCCTTCGCCGGCTCCGACGTCCACTACGCGGGCAAGGCGTTCCTGTGCAAGGAGATCGTGCGCTGGCTCCAGGACGAGGGCCTCGGGCTCGACGTGGCCAGCGGCGGTGAGCTCGCCGTCGCGCTCAGCGTCGGGTTCCCGCCCGAGCGCATCACGATGCACGGCAACAACAAGTCCGTCGCCGAGCTGAGCAGGGCCCTCGCGGCCGGGGTCGGCCACATCGTGGTCGACTCCTACGACGAGATCGCCAGGCTCGGCTACCTCGCCGAGCAGCAGGGCAAGCGGCCCAAGGTGATGGTCAGGGTGACCACCGGCGTCGAGGCCCACACCCACGAGTTCATCGCCACGGCGCACGACGACCAGAAGTTCGGCCTGTCGCTGAGCACGGGGGCGGCGGCGGAGGCCGTACGCCGCATCCTGGCCCTGCCGCAGCTCGAACTCGTCGGGCTGCACTCGCACATCGGCTCGCAGATCGTCGACACGGCCGGGTTCGAGGTCGCCGCGCGGCGGCTCGCCGCGCTGCTCGTGCAGATCAAGGACGAACACGACGTGGTGCTGCCCGAGCTCGACCTGGGCGGCGGCTACGGCATCGCCTACGTCGAGGGCGACGAGGCGCTCGACATCAAGGAGCTGGCCGACGGCCTGCGCGAGATCGTCACCAAGGTGTGCGTGGACGCGGGCCTGCCCGTGCCGCGCCTGACCGTCGAGCCCGGCCGCACGATCGTGGGCACCGGCGGCATCACCCTCTACGAGGTCGGCACCGTCAAGGACGTCGAGGGCCTGCGCACCTACGTGAGCATCGACGGCGGCATGAGCGACAACGTGCGCACGGCCCTCTACGGCGCCGACTACACCGCCGCGCTGGTCAGCCGCGAGAGCCAGGCCGAGCCGATGCTCAGCCGCCTGGTCGGCAAGCACTGCGAGAGCGGCGACATTCTGGTGCGCGACTGCCACCTGCCCGCCGACCTGGCCCCCGGCGACCTGATCGCCGTGGCCTCGACCGGCGCCTACTGCCGCTCGCTGGCCAGCAACTACAACTACCTGCCCAAGCCCGCCGTGGTCGCCGTCTCCGGCGGCGTCTCCCGCGTGATCGTGCAGGGTGAGACCGAGGACGACCTGTTGAGGGGGCAGCTGTGAAACCGCTGAAAGTGGCTCTTCTGGGCTGCGGTGTGGTCGGCTCGCAGGTCATCAGGCTCATGCACGAGCAGGCCGGCGACCTGGCGGCCCGTGTGGGCGCCCCGCTTGAGCTGGCCGGGGTCGCGGTGCGCCGCCTCGGCCGCAAGCGCGACATCGACGTCGACCCCGCCCTGCTGACCACCGACGCCGAGGCGCTGGTCACCCGCGACGACGTCGACATCGTGATCGAGGTCATCGGCGGCATCGAGCCCGCCCGCTCGCTGATCGTCGCCGCCCTGTCCCGGGGCAAGTCGGTGGTCACGGCCAACAAGGCGCTGCTCGCCGAAGACGGCGCCACCCTGCACGAGGCGGCCCGGTCCGGCAACGGCGACCTCTACTTCGAGGCCAGCGTCGCCGGGGCCATCCCGCTGCTGCGCCCGCTGCGCGAGTCGCTGGCCGGCGACCACGTCAAACGGGTGCTCGGCATCGTCAACGGCACCACCAACTACATTCTCGACAAGATGGACTCCACAGGCGCGTCCTTCACCGACGCTCTGGAGGAGGCCCAGACGCTCGGCTACGCGGAGGCCGACCCGACGGCCGACGTCGAGGGCTTCGACGCCGCCGCCAAGGCCGCCATCCTGGCCGGGCTCGCCTTCCACAGCCGCGTGACGGCCGAGGAGGTGCACCGGGAGGGCATCACCGAGATCACCGCCACCGACGTGGCCTCGGCCAACGCCATGGGCTACGTCATCAAGCTGCTGGCCATCTGCGCCCGCTCCGACGACGGCCGCTCGTTCGGGGTCCGGGTGCACCCGGCGATGATCCCGCGCTCGCATCCGCTGGCGGGGGTGCGCGAGGCGTACAACGCGGTCTTCGTGGAGGCGGAGTCGGCGGGGCAGCTCATGTTCTACGGCAAGGGCGCCGGCGGCGCGCCGACCGCCTCCGCCGTGCTGGGCGACCTGGTGGCCGTGGGCCGCAACCGTCTGGCGGGCACGCGCGGGCCCGAGGAGTCGACGTACGCGGACCTGGCGGTGCACCCGATGGGCGAGACCGTCACCCGCTGCCACGTGGCCCTCGACGTGGCCGACAAGCCGGGTGTGCTGGCGCGGGTGGCCGACCTGTTCGCCAAGCACGACGTGTCGATCCAGACCGTCCGCCAGGAGGGTCATGGTGACGACGCCCAGCTCGTCATCGTCACCCACCGCGCCACCGACGCCGCCCTGTCGGCGACCATGGAGGGGCTGCGTGAGCTCGACATCGTGCGGGCGGTGGCGAGCGTGATGCGGGTGGAGGGCGACGAGTAATCCGGTCACGGCGTGACGGCTCGCTCCGGCGTGCCCGTGACCGATGAGGACGTCCGGGCGTTCCCTGCCGGACGAGGACCACGGTGAGGTGGCCGTGCCGTGAGTTCCGGCTGGTCAGTCGGTGGGGAAGGCCAGGTCGCGGACGCGGCGGACGGCTCGTTTGAGTACGGTGCGGTTGCGTTCGCGGGCCAGCCGCACCGCCTCCTGGCGCCATGATTCCGCCTTCTCGCGCCACCGCGCC
Source organism: Nonomuraea solani (assembly GCF_900108335.1). Taxonomy (GTDB): domain Bacteria; phylum Actinomycetota; class Actinomycetes; order Streptosporangiales; family Streptosporangiaceae; genus Nonomuraea; species Nonomuraea solani. The sequence continues at coordinate 331,304 of NZ_FNVT01000003.1, read as the reverse complement.
GCGTCCCGGCCGTTCTTGCCCGCCTCCCTGCGCAGCTGCGCCAGCTCGGCACGCAGGGCGGCGGTGCGTTTGCGGTGGAGGGCGAGCTCCTTCTCGTGCTTGGCGGTGAGCTGGGCCAGCTCCGACGGCGGCCGCCTGCGTGGCGGGTAGGTGGCCGGGCGGCGTTTGAAGCCCCAGCTCGGCCCGTCCACCCATTCCAGGCCGAACAGCTCGTCCACCAGGTCGTCCAGCGGCTCGTCCGGAGCGGACACCAGGGCGGCGCGGGACAGGGCCGAGGTGCGGTCCAGGCGGGCCACCGTGACGCCCTGGGCGGTCTCCTCCAGGGCGATGCACAAAGTGCCCCCGTCGTGCTCCTCCAGGTGCCCCACCAGGCGCTCCACGGTGTCCTTGGCGGGCTGCCAGCCGGGCGGGACCGACAGGCGGAACGGGGCCGTGCCGGGGAGCGGGGCGGTGGCGTCGGTGCGGAGGTGGACGCGGGGGTCGTGGTCGAAGGTGGCGTGGATGAGCCGCAGGTCCAGTGACGGGTCGGCGAGGGGGGAACGGCGGGTGGTGGTCAGCGTGTCCCAGGGGCCCGTGATGGTGACCCTGACGTCGGGGAGCGACCCCGCCAGCAGGGCGTCCACCGTGGCCCGGACGTCCTCGTAGGCTCCCGCCGGCACGGTCGCGTCCACGTACGGCACCAGCCACTGCCGCCCCGGGTCCGCGCGCAGATAGCGGCGGTCGGGCACCCGGTCGGCCACGTAGGGGTCGTTGTAGCGCTTCAGCGCCCGGTGGTCGCGCATCGCCGTGGGCAGCCCGACGTGCCACGCCCTCGACTCCGGATCCGGTACGTACACCGCGCCCGCCTGCGTGAGCCGATACCCCAGCTCCGTGTCCTCGGCCAGCTTCAGCGACGTGTCCATGCCCCCGGCCGCCCGCAGCAGCGCCGCCGGGTACGACACCGTCGCCCCCACGTGAATCCGCGTGGCCAGCGAGCTGGGCGCGGTGCGCAGGCCGTCGTGATCATGGATGATCTTCTCGGCCCAGTCGTGCCGGTGCGGCGACAGGGGGAAGAGCTCGTCCTCCGCGCCGGTCTCCAGCGCCTCCCGTACCTGGTCAGGGGTGGGCAGCTCGGTGGCGGCGGTGAAGTCGATCCAGCCCAGCGCCACCACGTACGGCGCCAGGTGGTGCCAGCGGAGCTGGGCCTCCACGTGCCGGCGGTGCGGCACCATGTCGGCGTCCAGCACGAAGACGACCTCGCCCGTCGCCGCGTCGAGGCCCGCCTGCACCGCCCAGGCCCGCCCCCATCCGCCCGGCGGGCTGGAGATCAGTTTCGTCCGGGAGGGCGTGAGCTCGGGCAGGCGGAGCGGGGTGGCGCTGCCGTCGTCCACGACGATGACGTCGAGCAGGTGCTCGGGGTAGCTCTGCGCCGACAGCGCGGCCAGGGTCAGGTCGAGGGTCTCCTGGCGGTCGTGGGCGGGAACGACGACCGTGACGGAGAGTGACGGCTCCCAGGTGCCCAGGGCGGGCGGCGCGAGGACGCCGTAGTCGTTGTGGCGGATACGCGGGATGTTCATCGAACGGGGCTCCCGTCCAAGGCCATGAGGGCGTTCGGGCGGAAGCCGCGCCACTGTTGTCTGTTGCGCTGCAGGAACGTGCCGATCGGCTCCTGCCAGGTGTGGTTGGCCGCCGGGCCTCGGCGCAGGATGTAGCCCAGGCCGTGCGTACGGTAGATCTGCCCGCCCGCCGCCTGCAGCGCCTCCTGGAACTGGGTGTCCACCGACCGCCGCAGCGGCCTGAACCCGCCCACCGCCTGGAACGCCGAGCGCTCCACCAGGATCGTCCCCCCGGCCACGAAGCTGGTGATCTGCTCGGTGATCTGCCGGCGGTGCACGGTGACGTCGATGGACGACAGGTACACGAACTCGGGCACCGTGCCCACCACCTGCGCCCCCGAGTACGAATGCGCCAGCAGCAGGTCGGCCAGGAAGTCGGGCCCGTACCAGTCGTCGTCGTCCATCTTCAGCAGGAACGACCCGGAGGCCCTGGTGGCGGCCTCGTTCAGCACCTCGCCGAAGACGGCCTGGTGGTCGGCCTCGAACACGGTCACCGGCCCCTCGAAGGCCGCGATCGCGGCCGCCACGTCCGGATGTTGCCGGGGCACGCCGTGCAGCGCCAGGATCACTTCGAGCTGCGCGTCCCGCTGGCGGGCGATCTGGTCGAGGGCGAACCCCACCATGTCGGTACGCCGGGTCGCCAGCAGCACCGACGTCAGCGGGGGAGCGGGGGCCGGAGCCCCGAGCTGTTCCCACCGGGCCGCCACCCCATGCGTACGCAGCGCGGCCCGCCGCAGCCGGATGCTGTGCTCCTCCCGCCGCAGGTCGTCCGAGAGGTCGGGGGAGAGTTCGAGCAGCCCCACGAGCTCCTCCCCGAGCGCCCCGGCCCATCGCGGCACGGCCCCGGCCAGCAGCGGAACCCCGGCGGCGGCGAGCCCGGCCAGCAGCCGTACGGCGGCCAGCGGCCCGCTGTGCGCGTGCCGCCAGTCCACCTCGACGCCCCGGACCTGCCGCAGCCTGGACACGTCCGCGTCGGTGACGCCGCCCGACTCGGCGAACGACGTCAGGACCTTCCCGTCCAGCACGATCGCCCAGCGCCCGTCGCGCTCCTCCAGCGCCGCCACGCCGCGCGAGGGGGTGGTGACGAAGCCCTGCGGGTTGACCAGCCGCTCGTCCACCGGCGGGATCATGGAAGGTTCGCCGAGCACGTCGGGGTCGGCCAGCGGCGAGCCGGCCATCCCGGGCCGCCCGAGCCGTTCCCAGCTCGCGGCCTCCAGGGTGGGCCGCTCGACGGGCGTCTGGTCCCCGGCCCACATTTCGGGGTCGGCCTCGCTCAGGTCGGGGTCCGCGCCGGTCAGCGTGCGGAGCACCACGTCGCTGCCGGGGGCGCCGACGCGCTCGGGCACCGGGCCGCCGACCTCGGCGGGGGTCGCGTTCGGGTCGCCCGGCCGCCAGTCCGCCGATCCGACGCCCGCGATCGCCGCCGCCGGGGCCGCGATCACGTCGAGACGATGCCCCGCGAACGCCCGCGCCGTGGCCGTCACCGTCCGCCCGGCGGGTGTCGAGGCGGAGAAGCGCGCGTCCACCACCCAGACCCGGTTCTTCGGCTGGTGCACCCGCAGGTCCGTCAGCGACCGCCACCGGTGCGCGGGCGTCGGGGTGGGCACGGGCGCCGGATGGGAGGCCGGCGTGTCGAGCACGGCCACCACCACGCGCTCGGCCTGGGGCAGCAGCTTGTGCAGCGTGGCGATCCTGCGCAGGTCGGCGGGCGTCTTGGCCAGCACGAGCACCTCCTGCGACAGCTCGGGCTCGGCCTGCGGCTCCAGCAGGTCCCGGTCCAGGTCCACCACCGCGGCGCCGGAGGTGTAGAGCGGTTCGACGTCGTCGATCCCGGCGAAGAACACGCGCGCCCCGGGGCACTCCGCCAGCAACTGCTTGATCATCCAGCGCTCCGCAGGTGCTTGATGAGGGAACTGAGCGGGCCGCGCGACTCCTCGTCCGCGGGCTCCTCGACGGCGGCGGTGAGCCGTTCGACCTCGGCCGTCAGCCGGTCCACCCGCTCGCGCAGCTCCTTGACCTCGCTCAGCCGCTGCCCGGCCAGCGCTCGCCACTTCGCGGGCTCGCCGGTCAGCGGCTCGGCCTCGTCGGCGGGGGCGAAGTCGTACTCGGCCCCGCCGACCCACTCGGAGCCGTACATCTCGTCCACCAGGTCGTCGGCCGCCCCTGGCAGCAGCGCGGCGCGGGCGAAGGCGGCCGTGCGCTCCAGGCGGGCGCTCACGACCCCGCCCGCGCCCTCGGCCAGGGCGACGCAGATCAGGCCCAGGGGGCCGGTGCCGGCCTGCCGGGTGAGCTTGGCCAGCGTGTCGGCGCCGAGCACCCAGCCGGCGGGCACGGTGAGCAGGAAGGGGGCGGGGGCGGCCGAGACCGGTACGCTCTCCGCGAACTCCACCCGGGGCTCGTGCGCGTACAGGTTGTGCAGCAGCCGCAGCTCCAGCAGCGGGTCGTCGAGGCTGGAGCGGCGTTCGCCGGTCAGCTTGCCCCACGGCCCGACGAGCGTGACGGCGGCGTCGGTGAGCGTGCCCGCGAGCGCCGAGTCCACGGTCGCGCGCGTCTCCTCGTAGGTGGTGGCCGGCACCGCGACCCGCACGTACGGGACCAGCCAGTGACGCCGGGGATGCTTGCGCAACCAGCGCAGATCGGGGATCAGGTCACCGAGATACGACCAGTTGTGCCGGTGCACCTCCTTCTCCCGCAGCATCACGGTGGAGGGCCCGACGTGCCAGGCCCTGGCCTCCTCGTCGGGGACGAACACCGCGCCGGCCTGCGCCAGCCGGTATCCGAGCTCGGTGTCCTCGGCCATGTTGAGCGAGACGTCCACGCCGCCCGCCGCCCGCAGCAGGCCGGCGCGCACGGACGAGGACGCGCCCGTGTGCAGCAGATACGCGCTCGCCCCCGCGTCCTTCAGCCGCCTGGTGGACTCCAGCGTCTTCCGCGTGTATTCCGTCGGGACGCCCTCCTCGCCCGGCGCGTCCACGAACCGCGTGTCCCCGATGACCACCGCGTAGTCGATCAGGTGGTGCCAGCGCATGTGCGCTTCCAGATGGTCGTCGGCCAGGAGCATGTCGGCGTCGAGCCAGTGGATCACGTCGCCGGTGGCCGCGAGCTGCCCGGTCTGCCGCGCCGCGCCGCGTCCCCAGCCCTCGCTCACCCGGACGACCCGCGCCCCCGGCACCTCCAGCGGCGGCCGGCTGCCGTCGTCGGCGACGATCACCTCGACCAGCTCGGACGGGTACGTCTGCCGCGCCAGCGCGGGCACCGTGCGCTCCAGCGCCTCCTGGCAGTCGTAGGCGGGGATGACCACGGAGACCCGCAGCTCAGGCCGCCACGACCCCATGGCCGGCGGCCGCAGGGTCCCGTAGTCGTTGTGCCTGATCCGCGTCAAACCCGGTCCTTGGCCAGCGCGCGAACCTCGTCGCGCAGCTCCTCCACCTCTCGCGCCCTGGCCATGGCGTTCACCCGGTCCTCGCCGAGCGAGGCCAGGATGGCGCCGAGGTCGTCGGCCCGGCGCGCGGCCGACGCCTCGATGGCCTTGACCAGCACGTCCAGCCTGGTCTCGACGTTCTTGAGCGCCGCGGTGGTCTTGGCCAGCTCGGCCTCGTGCTTCTTGGCCCGCAGGTCGATCCGGTGCGCCTTGCCGTCGAGGCGGCGTACGGACAGGACGAGGAGGGCGAGGGCCGCGAACGACACCAGGAACGCCACCGTGGCGGCCGCCGCTCCGGGAGTGATCAGGCCGGCCAGCACGAGAAGTGTGAGCACGCCAAGGGCCAGTACTGCGACGAGTGCGGCGGTCGCTGCCAGTCGGCGGGGCGAGAGCATCCGCGCATACCTTTCGTCGTTCACGCCTTGACGGCGTCTGCATCGGACATCAGAGGCGTCATGGACATCTGGGGATTTATTGACACCTTAATCAACATCGGCACCTACCGTGCCATAAGTTCCTGGAGGAAAACTGAGAAATCATGGCGTCATGACCTGCGTGGCCGAGCCTGCCGAATCCGGTACCCGCGTCTACTCGCCAGTAAAACGGGCGTAAGGTAGGCGCCGACTGAGTCCCAAGCGGTCAAGGAGCACACCACCCATGTCGACCCCCTGCGGCTTCACTCGTACGCCGGAGAAGGGGCTGGCCCGCCTGCACTGGGCCGGCGAAGGCTGGGCGGTCGATGGTCAGCGGCCCGACGTGGCCGCACTGCGGCCGCTGCGCGGCCTCGAAGTCGAGTGGCCGGCCGCGAAGGTGCCGCTCGACGGCCTGCTGAGCCTGGCCGCCGCCGGGATCCCGCTGACGGCGGCCCACGCGCCGCGCTGGGTGCCCGGCGACCTCGCCGCGCCGCTCACCGACCACGCCTGGCTCGGCCACGCCCCCGACGGCACCGCCGGCAACCTGGCCGACCTGCGGCGCGAGGAGCACAGCGTGCGCCTGCGCCGCCTGGCCCACCCAGGCCCGGCGCCCCAGGTCGGCATCGTCATGTCGACCAAGCGGCCCGGCCTGGTCGGCGCGGCGCTGGCCCAGATGGAGCGCCAGCGCGACGTCGCGGCCGAGGTGCTGCTGGGGCTGCACGGAGTGGCGTTCGAGCAGGTACGCGCGGCGGTGGAGTCCTGCTCGCTGCCCGTGCGCTGGGTCGAGGCGGACGCCTCCGTGCCGTTCGGCGAGGTGCTCAACCGGGCCGCGGCCCTGGCGAGCGCCGACCACCTGGCGAAGTGGGACGACGACGACTGGTACGGCCCCCGCCACCTGGCCGACCTGTTCATGGCCAGGTCGTACGCGGGGGCCGACGTCGTCGGCACGACGGCCGAGTTCTTCTACCTGGCGCCCTTGAAGGCGACGATCAGGCGCACGACGTTCGCGAGTGGGGCGGGCTATCCGAGCGAGGTGTGGTCCGATCATGTGGCGGGCGGAACGATCATGATTGCCCGGGAGAAATTCCGCGAAATAGGGGGATTTCCTGCGTTGCCGCGCGCCGTTGATCGTGAATTCTTGAAAGCGGCGCAAAATGCCGGCGCGCGCGTCTATCGCACGCACGGGCTCGGCTACGTCCTGCGCAGGGGGCTCAGCGACGACCACACCTGGCAGCTCCCGCTGGCCCACTTCGTGAAGGTGGCGGCCAACCAGTGGCGGGGGTTCCGCCCGAGCCTGCTGATGGAAGCCGCATGACGGTGCCGGACGGCCTCAGGGTGCGCGGCAACGACTATCGGACCCTGAAGCCCGACGAACGTTTCACGCCGCGGCTCAGGGTCAGCGTCGTCATCCCGGCCTACGGGGGGCAGGACAAGCTCGACCTGGTGCTCGCCGCGCTGGCGCGGCAGACGTACCCGGCCGGGCTCATCGAGGTCATCGTCGTCGACAACGGCAGCGCGCCGCCGCTGCGGCTGCCCGCCGGCGCGCCCGCCGGCGCCCGGCTGATCACCTGCTCGCGCCCAGGCCGGGCCGCGGCCCGCAACGCCGGCCTGGCCGAGGCCACCGGCGACGTGATCCACTGGCTCGACTCCGACGTGGTGCTCACCCCGGGCGCGATCGAGGCCCACATGCGGTGGCACCACGCGGCCCCGTACCTGGTCGTGACCGGATACATCCGGTTCACCGACGTGGCGCCGCCCGCCGAGCTGCCCGGCGACCTCGCCGCGTACTTCGAGCCCGCCGAGCCGCACGCCTGGATCGTCGACCTGGTCGAGCGCACCGACGGCCTCACAGACAACCCGCAGCGTCCGTTCAGCCTCCATGTGGGCGGCGCGACCTCGGTCGGTGCCCGGCTGATCGAGGCGGCCGGGCCGATGGACGAGGAGCTGATCCTCGGGCAGGACACTGAGATGGGCTACCGGCTGGGGCAGGCGGGGGCGGTCTTCGTACCGGAGCCGTCGGCCCGCGCCTACCACCTCGGGCCGACGATGCGGATGCGCGACAAGGCGCCGATCGACCGGGTCAGCCACGCGTTCGTGGCCGACCGCATCCCGGCCTACCGCTGGCTGCGCGGCCATCCCGGGCGGCAGTGGAAGGTCCCGTACGTCGCCGTGGTCGTGGACGGGACGGCGGGCTACGACAAGGTGCGGGCGAGCGTGGACGCGGTGCTCGCCGGCACCATCCCCGACCTGCACGCGCACGTCGTCGGCCCCTGGGACACCCTCGACCGCGACCGCCGCGCCCCGCTCCGCGACCCCGATCTGGAGCGGGTGCTCGTCCACGGGCACTACCTCCACGACGGCCGGGTACGCCTGGCCACGACCCCCGACGTGGACCCGGCGGTGCCGTTCGTGCTGCGGCTGCCCGCCGGTTGGATCCCCGGCGAGGACACCCTGGCGCGGCTGCTCGACCTGGCCCGCGACGAGGGCCTTGGCCTGGTCAACGTGCTGCTGCACGAGTCGTCGGAGGGCGTCGTGGCGGCCCGGCTCGAACGCGTCTCGGCCTTCGCCAGGGCCCGCGTCGTCGCCGCCCCCGGCGAGGACCTGGACGACGTGGTGGACGCGGTGTCGGGCGTCTCCTGGGTCGAGGCCGGAACCTACGGCTTCACCACCGAACCGGTGCCGCCGCTGGGACGGCGAGGGGCCTACCGGGCGCGCCTGGAGGCGCAGGCGGAGGCCGCCAGGCTGGCCAAGGAGAACCAGCGGCTGCGCGAGCAGGTGGCCAAGTGGAAAGAGGAGTCCACCCGCTGGCGCAAGTCGGCGGTGGAGCTGCGCCGCGAGGTCGGCACGCTGCGCCGCCAGCTCGCCGCCGCCGACCGGGCCCAGCAGAGCCTGCGCACGCTGGTGTCCACGACGATGAAACGCGCGCTCCGCCGCCGCCTGCGCGGCTGAGGGCCGGCCTGCGCGATCGAGGGCCGACGGCTCGCGCGGCTGAGGGCCGGCCGGCGCGATCGAGAGCCGGCGGCTCGCGCGGCTTTGAGGGCTTTCGGCGTCAGTTCGGGCGGAGCGCCGACTTCAGGCGGCGCAGCAGCGTCTTCTCCGGCGGCTCCGCCGGGACGACCGCCACCGGGGCGGGGATGGTGACCGGCTCGGGCTGCGTCGGCGCGGGCCAGAAGCGGTCCGGCGGCTCGTGGCGCACCCCGTGCGTGACGGAGATGACGTCGTCGACGTCGGAGTCGCCGTCCGTCAGCAGGGCCGCGCGGCCGAGGGCCGAGGTGCGTTCGAGCCGGGCCGTCCGCCCGTCCGGCAGGTCCACGACCAGAACCCCGGTCAGATCCTTCTGCACCGACTCGATCATCCGCTCCAGCGTCGCCCGGTGCAGCGGCACGTCCACCGGCCCGCGATAGCGGAACGGCGTCGGCGCGGGCGTCGGCGCGGCCTCGTCGATGAGCCGGACGCGTTCGTCGTGCGCGTACAGGTCACGCATCAGCCGCAGCTCGAAACACGCGTCGGACAGGGCGAAACGCCGCGAGTCGTCCAGCCGCGACCACGGCCCGACCAGCGTCACCACGACGTCCTGCAGCTTGCCGTCCAGCGCCGCCGCCACCGCCCGCCGCACCACGGCCTCGGAGGTGTCGGTCACGTCGAGCACGATCTCCACGTACGGCACCAGCCACCGCCGTCCGCGGTCCTTGCGCAGGTCCCTGCGCAGCGGGATCCGATGCGCCAGGTACGGCTCCACCGCCCGCACCGCCCGCTCCCGGTTACGATGCTGGGCGGGCAACCCCAGATGCACGGCCTCCGCGGCCAGGTCGGGCACGAACACGACGCCGTACATGGCCAGCCGGTAGGAGAACTCGGTGTCCTCCCCGCGCGCCACGGTCGGGTCGAGCCCGCCCACCGCGTGGAAGACCTCCCTGGGCAGGGCGAACGTCGGCCCGGTGCACACGTGGTACGGATTACGGCTCTTGCGCAGCCCGTCGGTCTTGGCGATCGTGGCCTCGGTCGAGCTCGACACGGCCGAGTCGAGGTCGAACACCTCGCCCAGCCGCTTGGCCTCGAAGACCTGGGCGGCGGTGACCGGCGGCACCTCGACGAACTTCTTCATCCCGATCGTGACCAGGTAGTCGGTCACGTGGTGCCAGCGGGCCAGGGCCTCGATGTGCTCGCGGCAGGCCACCATGTCGGCGTCGAGCCGCTGGATGATCTCGCCGTCGGCGGCCTTGGCGCCGGTGTTGACGGCGTTGGAGATGCCCCAGCCGTCGCGGACTCGTACGAGACGGGTGTTGACCGGCCGCAGCTCCGGCAACCGGAGCGGCGGGCGGCTGCCGTCGTCGACGACCAGGACCTCCATCAGGTGGTCCGGATATGTCTGCGCGGCCAGCGCCGCCAGCGTCAGGTCGAGCTTGTCCTGCCCGCCGTGAGCGGGTATCACCACGCTCACGGAAAGGGCGGGCGACCAGGCGCCGAGCTGCGGTGCCGCTACTGGTGAAAAGTCGTTCTGCCTCAGAGCAGGACGCGCGTTCATGGTGGTGACCCCCTGCCGAGACCTTATCGGGAGATGCTGAGAATTTCCTGAATAGTGCCCCTGTCCAACGGGTGCGTCCGACCTGTGGACGCGGCGCGGCGGGGGGCCGCCGCACCCCGTACACTCTGTGCCCAACACCGCAGGTAGGGAGTCATCATGGGCAGGTCGTGGCGTGGCCTCATCGAGGAGTACCGCGAGCGTCTTCCGGTCACCGCGAACACGCCGGTCATCACGCTGCTCGAGGGCGGCACGCCGCTGGTGCCGGCACACCGCGTCTCCGCTCTCACGGGGTGCGACGTCTACCTGAAGGTCGAGGGGGCCAACCCGACGGGCAGCTTCAAGGACCGCGGGATGACCATGGCGATCAGCAAGGCGGTCGAGGAGGGGGCCAAGGCGGTCATCTGCGCCTCCACCGGCAACACCTCGGCCTCCGCGGCGGCCTACGCCGTGCGCGCCGGGCTGACCTGCGCCGTGCTGGTGCCGAAGGGGAAGATCGCCATGGGCAAGCTGGCCCAGGCGCTCGTGCACGGGGCCACGCTGCTGCAGGTCGAGGGGTCGTTCGACGACTGCCTGGAGATGACCCGCAAGCTGTCGTCCAGCTATCCGATCGCGCTGGTCAACTCGGTCAACCCGTTCCGGCTGCAGGGGCAGAAGACGGCGGCGTTCGAGATCGTCGACACCCTGGGTGACGCCCCCGACATCCACTGCATCCCGGTGGGCAACGCGGGCAACATCTCGGCCTACTGGATGGGTTACCAGGAATACTTCGACGACGGGGTGTCGACGAAGCGGCCGCGCATGTTCGGCTTCCAGGCCAGCGGCTCGGCGCCCATCGTCGAGGGCGCGCCCGTCGTCCATCCGCACACGATCGCCACCGCGATCCGCATCGGCAACCCGGCCTCCTGGTCGCTGGCCACCGCGGCGCGCGACGATTCGGGGGGCGCCATCCAGGCGGTGACCGATCGGCAGATCGCGGCGGCGTACAAGCTGCTGGCGCAGGAGGAGGGCGTGTTCGTCGAGCTCGCCTCGGCCGCCAGCGTCGCGGGCCTGCTGCAGGCCCACGCGCAGGGGCTGGTGGAGCCGGGGCAGCGCATCGTCTGCACGGTCACCGGTAACGGGCTGAAGGACCCTGACTGGGCCATCTCGGGGGCGCCGGCGCCGGTCGTCATCCCCATCGATGTCCACGCCGCCGCGGCGGCGCTCAACCTCGCCTGACGGGGACATACGGGGAGTGAACACAGATTTGAGGACCGTTGAGATCCGCGTGCCCGCCACGTCGGCGAACCTGGGGCCGGGGTTCGACACGCTGGGGCTGGCACTGAACCTGTACGACGAGATCGAGGCCACGATCGGCGGGGAGCCTGGAGTGCGCGTCAGCGTGCGGGGCGAAGGGGCGGGCGAGGTCGAGCTCGGCGAGGGGCACCTGATCGTCCGCGTGATGCGCACGACGTTCGACCGCATGGGGGCTCCTCAGCCCGAGGCGATCGACCTGCGCTGTCTCAACAGGATCCCGCACGCCCGCGGTCTCGGCTCGTCGGCGGCGGCGGTGTGCGCGGGCATTCTCGCCGCGCGCGCTTTGGCCGATAGCGAACGCGCCGCCGCCTTCTCCGACGACGCCGTCTTCGCGCTCGCGACCGAGCTGGAGGGCCACCCCGACAACGTGGCCCCCTGTCTGGCCGGCGGGCTGACCGTGTCGTGGTCCGACCACGCCGGCCTGCCACATATGGTGAAGCTTGCTCCCGACCAGCGGATCCGTCCCGTGGCGCTCGTCCCGCAGACGCGGTTGTCCACGGAGGCCGCGCGGGGGCTCTTGCCGAAGGACGTGCCCCACAAGGACGCCTCCTTCAACGCCGGCCGGGCCGCGCTGCTGATCGCCGCGCTGACCCAGCGGCCCGAGCGAGGGCTTCTGCTCGCCGCCACGGAAGATCGTCTCCACCAGCACTACCGCGCGCCTGCGATGCGGGAGAGCGCGGATCTGGTAGAACGTCTGCGTGCAGTGGGCGTGCCCGCGGTCGTTTCGGGAGCGGGTCCCACGATTCTTGCGTTTTCGACATCGGATACGCAGGATTTGATCGCGCCAGAAGTGGGTAATGACTGGCACATCCAGCTAATGGACGTCGACCCGGTTGGTGCGAACGTTCAGTTCCCCGAGACACGCTGATGCCTCTTTAGACCTTCAGGGAATAGCCGTGTGCGCTGGTGATGTTAGGCTGATAGCCGCACCAGATGCCCCCTTGGTGGGTGCGTGCTTGTCAGCCATACATCGCTGCATCATGCTTCACGTCGCGAGGCGTGAGCAGCGCGGCTGTCTCCCCGGAATCCGTTGCCTCCGGTTGGCCCACACCCGGTTGGCGCAACGCGAGGTGGCGACGACGGGGACCTGCGCGTTCGAATCATCTCGACATCTGGTTGGCGACAGCAATCTGGGGGGTGTGTCAGCCACGCGCCAGGGCCCATCGGCCGCGTGGACGTGCCCCTCCTCTATGAGTGGCGGCCGTCCCCAGCGACAGCCGAAGATCGCAAAGTGCACCCCGACCCGGTCTGTCCCGCCGGATCGCAAGCACCTCCGGGACGCCCGGCAGAACAAAACCGGCGCCCGACCCCTGGGAAGGACCTTTTAGTTGAGCGACACCACCGAACTCCTCTCCGACGCATCAGGCGCTGAGCCGGCGTCCGGCGACACCCCCACCCGCGCAGCGGCCAAGCCGCGTGCGCGTCGCTCTGGCACCGGCCTGTCCGCCAAGGTGCTGCCCGAGCTGCAGAAAATGGCTGCGGAGCTGGGCATCAGCGGGACCGGGCGCATGCGGAAGAGCCAGCTGATCGCGGCCATCCAGGAGAAGCAGGGTGGCGGATCCGGAGAAGGCGCACCGTCGGCCGCGCCCGCCGCGGAGGCGGCGGCCCCGGTCACGACCGAGGCGCCGCCCGCGGCCGAACGGCCCACCCGCGCACGCAGGGAACGGTCCCGCCCCAAGGCCGCCGAGGAGCCCGCTCCGCAGGCCGCGGCCCCGGCCGCCGAGCCCGTCGTGACGGCGCCCGAGCCCGTCGCCGCCGCCCCGGCCGAGCCGGTCGTGGAGCAGCAGGCTCCGCTCGCGGACGCCGGACAGGGCGACTCGCGTACCGACCGTGGCGAGAGCCGTCGTGAGCGCCGCAGCCGTGGCGAGCGCCGTGAGCGCGGCGACCGCGGTGACCGTGGCACCGACCGCACCAGTGACCGCAGTAGCGACCGCAGTGACCGCAGTGACCGCTCCGGCGGTGACCGCGGTGAGAGCGGTCGCGTCGAGAGCGGGCGCGACGGCGGCCGTGACATTCGTGACGGTCGTGACAGCCGCGATGGCCGTGACAGTCGCGATGGCCGTGACGGCCGCGACGGCCGCGACGGTCGTGACGGTGGCCGCGACGGCGGCCGTGGCGACCAGCGCGAGCGCGCCGCCGACTCCGGCGGCCGTGACCAGCGGGGCGACCAGCGCAGCGACCCGCGCGGCGGCGGCGATGACGACGACCGGCGTGGCCGCAGAGGCCGCTTCCGTGAGCGCAACCGCGGCAGGGGCCGTGAGCGCTTCGAGAGCAGCGACCCGGTCATCGGCGACGACGACGTGCTCATCCCGATCGCCGGCATCCTCGACATCCTCGACAACTACGCGTTCGTCAGGACGAGCGGCTACCTGCCGGGCAGCAACGACGTCTACGTCTCGCTGGCCCAGATCCGCCGCAACGGCCTGCGCAAGGGCGACGTCATCACCGGCGCCGTCCGCCAGCCGCGCGACGGCGAGCGCCGCGAGAAGTTCAACGCCCTGGTCCGCCTCGACACCGTCAACGGCATGGACCCGGAGCAGGCTCGCAACCGGCCCGACTTCAACAAGCTGACGCCGCTCTACCCGCAGGAGCGCCTGCGCCTCGAGACCGAGCCGAACATCCTCACCACGAGGATCATCGACCTCGTCTCGCCCATCGGCAAGGGCCAGCGCGGCCTCATCGTCTCGCCGCCCAAGGCCGGTAAGACGATGGTGCTGCAGGCGATCGCCAACGCGATCACCCGCAACAACCCCGAGTGCCACCTGATGGTCGTGCTCGTGGACGAGCGGCCTGAAGAGGTCACCGACATGCAGCGGTCGGTCAAGGGCGAGGTCATCCACTCGACCTTCGACCGTCCCGCCGAAGACCACACCACGGTCGCCGAGCTCGCCATCGAGCGGGCCAAGCGCCTGGTGGAGCTGGGCCACGACGTCGTCGTGCTGCTCGACTCGATCACCCGCCTCGGCCGCGCCTACAACCTGGCGGCCCCGGCGTCCGGGCGCATCCTGTCGGGTGGTGTCGACTCCACGGCGCTCTACCCGCCGAAGCGGTTCTTCGGCGCCGCCCGCAACATCGAAAACGGCGGCTCGCTGACGATCCTCGCCACGGCCCTGGTCGAGACCGGGTCCAAGATGGACGAGGTCATCTTCGAGGAGTTCAAGGGCACCGGCAACGCCGAGCTCAAGCTCAACCGCTCCCTGGCCGACAAGCGGATCTTCCCCGCGGTGGACGTCGACGCGTCCGGCACCCGTAAGGAAGAGATCCTCATGGGCAAGGACGAGCTCCAGATCGTCTGGAAGCTGCGCCGGGTGCTGCACGCGCTCGACATGCAGCAGGCGCTGGAGCTGCTCCTGGAGAAGATGAAGGAGACCAAGTCCAACGCGGAGTTCCTCCTGCAGGTCCAGAAGACCACGGTGAGCAACGACCGCGACTAGCGGCTCCTGGCAAAGGGGCGGTGGGGATGCCCTCCCCACCGCCCCTTTTCCGCATACTGGGGCTAGCCCCACCCCCCGACGGGCGCTTCCCGGATTCACGGCGGGGCCGCGCGCGTGCAGGCTTGGGGCATGCGATCAGTGGCGTTGAAGGACCGCGTACCGCTCGGGCCCTATGGGCCGATCGGGGTCGTGGTCGATCCGATGACCTGGCGGGCGGCCCCCTACCTGCTGGTCACCGGGGCGTTCGGGCTGGGCTGGTTCGTGGTGCTGGGCTTCGCGGTGCCGGTCTCGCTCACATTGGCCGTCGTCTGGGTGGGCGTACCCCTCACGATGGCCACCGTCCTGATGTGGCGCGGCGGGGCGATGGTGGAACGGCGGCTGATGGCCGCGGCGCTCGGGATCAGGATCGACGACCCCTACCTGCCGCGGCCCGATCGCGGGCTGGGCGCGCATCTGCGCTGGCTGCTGGCCGACAGCGCCACCTGGCAGGACCTGGGTTACCTGCTGATGCTGCTCCCGCTCGGGCTCGTCGAGTCGGCGGTGTCGCTGGTGGTGTGGCTGACGGCGGCGCTGCTACTGATCCAGCCCCTGCTCTACGGCCTGTACGCGTTCATGGGCGTCTACAGCGACCTCACCATCGACGACTGGCGGGGTGCCTGCGTCGCCGCGCTCTTCGGCGTGGTGGCGGTGGTGCTGGGAGCCTACCTCGTACGGGGGATGGCCTGGCTGCACGGCATGCTGGCCACGGTGCTGCTCGGCGGCAGCCAGGAGGAGCGGCTGCGGGCCAGCAGGGCCAGGGGGATCGACGCGGCCGAGGCCGAGCGGCGCAGGATCGAGCGCGACCTGCACGACGGCGCCCAGCAGCGGCTGCTGTCGGTGGCGGTGGACCTCGGACGGGCGCAGTCGAAGTTCGACACCGACCCCGAGGAGGCCAGAGACCTCATCGCCCAGGCCCACGCGGGCACCAAGGCCGCCATCGCCGAGCTGCGCAACCTGGCCAGGGGCATCCATCCGGCCATCCTCAGCGACCGCGGGCTGGACGCCGCCTTGTCGGGGCTGGCGGCGCGGGCGCCCATCAGGGTCGACGTGTCCGTCGAGCTGGACGACCGGCCGCCCGCGGCCGTCGAGAGCATCGCCTACTTCACCGTGGCCGAGACCCTGACCAACATGGCCAAGCACTCCGGCGCCACCGAGGCGTCGGTCACGGTGCTGCGCGACCACCGGGGCGTGGTCGTGGACGTGTGGGACAACGGCATCGGCGGCGCCCTGGTCTGCCCGGGCGGCGGGCTGTCGGGGCTGGCCGACCGGGCCGCCACCATCGACGGCGTGCTCGTCCTGCACAGCCCGATCGGCGGCCCCACCCTCGTGCGTGCGGAGTTGCCGTGCGAGTGGTAGTCATGGGCCATGCGCGTCGTCATCGCCGAGGATTCCGTACTGCTGCGTGAAGGGCTCGCGCGGCTGCTCGCCGACGGCGGCATCGAGACGGTCGCGGCCGTCTCCGAGGGGCCCGCGCTGGTGGCGGCGGTGCTGGAGCACGAGCCCGACCTGGCGATCGTCGACGTACGCATGCCGCCCAGCCACACCGACGAGGGCCTCAGGGCGGCGTTACAGGTCCGTCAGGCCAGGCCCGACTTCCCGATCCTGGTGCTGTCGCAGTACGTCGAGGAGCAATATGCCGGTGACCTCATCGGCCGGGCCGTCGGCTACCTGCTGAAGGAGCGGGTGGCCGACGTGGCCGAGTTCCTGGAGGCGGTGCGCCAGGTGGCGGCCGGCGGCACGGTCATCGACCCCGAGGTCGTCGTGCAACTGCTCAGCCGCCAGCGCCGCGGCGCCCCGCTCGACTCGCTCTCCCCCCGTGAGCGCGAGGTCCTCGCCCTGATGGCCGAGGGCCGCTCCAACACCGCCATCGCGGCCCGGCTGGTGGTCTCGGAGGGCGCCGTGGAGAAGCACATCTCCAGCATTTTCGCCAAGCTGGCCCTCGGGCCGGCGCCCGAGGACCATCGGCGCGTGCTCGCCGTCCTGACCTACCTGGGCCGGTGACTACCTGACGTCCACGAACTCCTGCGGCGACAGCGCGCTGCGGGTCTTGCTCGTGCCCGGCACCTTGACCTGGAAGTAGCCGTCCTTCTTCGCCTTGAACGACCTGCTGTACCTGCCGGTCGACGTGGCCTTGGCGAAGCCCACGAGCTGGTACGTCTTGGTGCCCTTCGCCTTGAAGTACACCTCGACCTTCTTGCCCTTGTACGCCTTCGAGCCCCGGTAGACTTTGCCGTACACCTTGAAGGTCTTGCCCTTCTTGACCTTGTTGGCCGCGGCGATCGTCACCCGGGTCTTGGTCTTCTTCGTCGAGCCGCCCGCGGCCGCCTCGACCGAGAACGCCGCCTCGCCCTTGAGCGTCTGGCCGCCCCTGCGGGCGTAGATCTCCAGGGTCCAGGAGCCGGCCGGGGTGTCGTCGGCGAAGTAGGTGGTGCCGCGGTAGTAGCCGTCGGACTCCTTGGACAGGTCACCGAGGTCGTAGTACTCGCGGCTGGCGTCGCTGACGAGCTTGGCCGAGACGCCGCTGGCGTCCTTCACCGTGGCCTCGACCGTGACCTTGACGTCCTGGCCCTTGACGAGCTTGACAGGGTCGGGGTTGACGCTCGCGCCGGTGATGCCCTGCTTGTCGGAGACCTGGACCACGAACGGCGTGGTGTTGGTGCCGGTGTCGCGGGTGACGGTGACCTTGAGCTGCCAGTCGCCGGCCGGGTCGTCCTTGCTGATCGGCCACCGGCCGGTGATGGTCTGCTCGGCCCCCGTGCCGCCCGTGCTGAAATCGAACGAGACCGACTTGCCGGACTTGCCGGGCGGCTCGATGGTGCCGCTGACGCTCGTGACCTTCCCGGGGTCCTTGAGCGTGAGGGTCACCTTGCCGTCGACGTCGTTCGCGATCGGGATGTACGCCTCAGCCGAGGCGCTGCCCGAGAAGTCGTCCGCCATGGTGACGGCGTACTGGGCGGCTGACGCGCCGGTGGCGGGGAGGGCGATGCCTCCGGCGAGAATGACGGCCCCCGTGGCGGTCGCAAGCAGCAACCGCGCGCTTCTCTTCATCTGATGAGGTCATCCTTCAGGGAAAAGTGATGATTGATGCTGATGGAGCCTAATGTGACCGGTGTGGCCGCGTCATAAAGATCGAGGGAATGTCCGATGGCTTGGGATGGTTGGACGATCTGGCACACTGGTAGCTGACCATTTTGCGGTTCCGGTTCACGCCATGCGTGAAGGCGACCCGGCGGCCGCAGCCCGAAAGGACAGCAATGAAGAGCGACATCCACCCCGACTACCACGTGACGCAGGTTTCCTGCTCCTGTGGCAACTCGTTCACCACCCGTAGCACCGCGAAGAACGGCGTGATCCACGCCGACGTGTGCTCCGCCTGCCACCCGTTCTACACGGGCAAGCAGAAGATTCTGGACACGGGCGGCCGGGTGGCTCGCTTCGAGAAGCGCTTCGGCAAGAAGGCCTCCGGCAAGTAGCTCCACCGACGCCGACCTGGACGCACCCCCGGTGCGCCGGGTCGGCGTTGTCGGTGAAATGGCCATATTGCCAGACCTAGCAAGAAGGACCCACGGTGAACCTCGACGAGTTGCTCAAGGAGTATTCCGAGCTGGAGCTGCAGCTCGCCGACCCCGCCGTGCACGCAGACCAGAACAAGGCCCGCACCCTCGGCAAACGCTACGCCCAGCTCACGCCCATCGTCGGCACCTACCGCGAGCTGGAGTCCTCCCGCGAGGACCTGACCGCCGCCAAGGAGCTGGCCGGTGAGGACGAGGGGTTCGCGGCCGAGGCCGCCGAGCTCGAAGCGCGCATCCCGCAGCTCGAAGAGCGGCTCAAACACCTGCTCATCCCGCGTGATCCCAACGATGACAAGGACATCATCATGGAGATCAAGGCGGGCGAGGGCGGTGAGGAGTCCGCGCTGTTCGCCGGCGACCTGCTGCGGATGTATCTCCGCTACGCCGAGCGGCTCGGCTGGAAGACCGAGGTCATCGACAGCCAGCCCTCCGACCTGGGCGGCTACAAAGACGTCACGGTCGGCATCAGGGCCAAGGGCGACGAGGGCGTGTGGTCCAGGCTCAAGTTCGAGGGCGGTGTGCACCGCGTGCAGCGGGTGCCCGTCACCGAGTCGCAGGGCCGCATCCACACCAGCGCCGCGGGCGTGCTCATCTATCCGGAGGCGGAGGAGGTCGACGTCCAGATCGACCCCAACGAGCTGCGCATCGACGTCTACCGCTCCAGCGGTCCCGGCGGCCAGAGCGTCAACACCACCGACTCGGCGGTCCGCATCACCCACCTGCCCACCGGCGTGGTCGTCTCGTGCCAGAACGAGAAGAGCCAGCTCCAGAACAAGGAGTCGGCCCTGCGCATCCTGCGCGCCCGCCTGCTGGCCATCGCGCAGGAGCAGGCCGAGGCCGCGGCCCAGGCCGAGCGCAAGTCGCAGGTCCGTACGGTCGACCGCTCCGAGCGCGTACGCACGTACAACTTCCCGGAAAACCGCATTTCCGACCACCGGGTCGGCTTCAAGGCGTATAACCTCGACCAGGTTCTCGACGGTGAGCTCACCGCCGTGACCCAAGCCCTCATCGACGCCGAGATGGCGGAGAAGCTCGCACAACACTCATGACATTTCTGCTGGACGAGATCGCCCTAGCCACCGCCCGGCTGGCCGAGGCAGGTGTGCCTTCACCACGCACGGACGCGGAGGAGATCGCGGCATTCGTCCACGGCGTGCGCAGAAGCGAGCTCCACACCGTCAGGGACGGCGAATTCGACGCCCTGTTCTGGGAGGGCGTCGCCCGCCGCGAGGCCCGTGAGCCGCTGCAGCACATCACCGGGCACGCCTACTTCCGTTACCTGGAGCTCGCCGTCGGGCCCGGCGTGTTCGTGCCACGCCCCGAGACCGAGGTGGTGGCCGGCTGGGCCATCGAGACCCTGCGCGAGATGGACGTCACCGCGCCGCTCGTGGTCGACCTCGGCACCGGCTCGGGCGCGATCGCGCTGTCGATCGCCCAGGAGGTGGCGCTGGCCGAGGTGCACGCCGTCGAGGTCGATCCCGAGGCCTACACCTGGGCCAAGCGCAACATCTCCGAGCTCGGCCAGGGCCGCACGCACCTGCATCCGGAAGACCTCGCCTCCGCTCTGCCCGAGCTCAACGGCAAGGTCGACCTGGTCATCTCCAACCCGCCCTACATCCCGCCCGGCGCGATCCCGCGCGACCCCGAGGTGCGCGACTACGACCCGTCCAGGGCGCTCTACGGATCGGGCGACGACGGGCTCGGCGAGGTGCGCGCGGTCGAGCGCACGGCCCGCCGGCTGCTGCGCCCCGGCGGCTGGATGGCCGTCGAGCACGCCGACGAGCAGGGCAGGGCCGTCTACCTGACCTTCCCCGAGGACCACGGCTGGCGCGACGTGCGCCTGCGCCAGGACCTCACGCGAAGGGACCGCTTCGTCACCGCCAGACTCGGCCAGGACTAGGATGCACGCCGTGGGAAGACGTTATGACTGCTCCGACCTCGAGCAGCGGACCGAGGGTCTCACGGAGGCCGCGGCCGCCGTACGCCGCGGCGAGCTCGTGGTGCTGCCGACCGACACCGTCTACGGCATCGGCGCCGACGCCTTCACGCCGGCGGCCGTCACCGCGCTGCTCGACGCCAAGGGGCGGGGCCGTGACATGCCGCCGCCCGTGCTCGTGGGCACCGTCAGAGCCGCCACAGCGCTCATAGACGACCTCGGGCCGTACGGGCAGGATTTGATAGACGCGTTCTGGCCGGGGCCGCTCACGCTCGTCTGCAAGGCCAACAGGGCCCTTTCCTGGGACCTGGGTGACACCAAGGGGACGGTGGCCATCCGGATGCCGCTCCACCCGGTGGCGCTCGACCTGCTCAAGGAGACCGGCCCCATGGCCGTCTCCAGCGCCAACCGCTCCGGCTCGCCCGCCGCCACCACGGCGGAGGACGCGGAAGAGCAACTCGGCGACTCGGTCGCGGTCTACCTCGACGGCGGAAAGACCACCGACCACACGCCCTCCACCATCCTCGACCTCACCACCGCCGTGCCCCGGCTGCTGCGGCGCGGAGCCATCCCGGTGGAGAAGCTGCGCGGCATCATCGGTTACGTCGCCACTGACGACTGACGTATACCCGCTGCTTATTCCGGCTGCTATCGCGCTCGGGCCGTGATTACGGTGAGGCCCGGAGCGGTGATTCATCCGGGAGGGGCCCGTGGGCAAGTACGACGGCATGGATCCCAAGCTGGTCCGTGACCTGCTGGCCGAGGTGAAACACGCGGCCAGGCAGCTACGTACGGTCGAGGATCGGGTCCGGCTCGCCATGAGCCGGGCAGGTCTGTCCTCCCAGGCCACCCACCGTCCCGTCCAGGTCGCCGAGGCGGCCGACACGATGGTCAAGGACGTCAACGTCCGGCTGGAGACGCTGGAGAAACGGGCGGATCCGCCTCGGGCGGGCGACGAACCCAAGGACGTGCGGGAGGATCAGGACAGGTACGACAATCCGCGCGCCGACGGGGAGTCCCCTGGAAAGACCGGCGACGACCCGCCACCGAAGACGGGTGACGAGTCCCCGCCCAAGACGGGCGTCGAGCCGCCGTCGAAGGGCGACGAGTCCCCGCCCGAGACGGGTGCCGAGCCGCCGTCGAAGGGTGATGAGCAGCCTGGGGCGGGTGACGAGCCCAAGGACGTGCGGGAGGATCGGGACAGGTACGACAACCCACGCGCCGACGGGGAGTCTCCCGGAGATACCCGCGATGACCCGCCACCGAAGACGGGTGTCGAACCGCCGTCGAAGGGTGAGGAACCCCCGAAGGCGGATGTCGAGCCACCCTCCAAGGGCGACGAGCAGCCGGGAACGGGCGACGAGCCGAGCAAGGACCCCGACGGGAAAGTGTGCGACGACCCCGGGGACGACACCGGTGAGCAGCCCAAGGACGATGACTCGGGCAGCAGGCGCGACCGAGGGGCCGAGGCTGACGGCGGCGCGACCGACACCCCGGCCAAGGACGCGATCACCAAGCCGCAGGTCGTGGTGGTCGATGGGGTGAAGGTCCTGCAGGTGCCGCTCGACCCGCCGACGGCCGCCCAGTTGGAGGACATGCTCGAAAACCCCGACGCCGTGAAACCGGCCGAGATGCCGAGACTCCCCGCCGACGCCACGGACGCCATCACCTGGGCCGACGACGGGAGCGACGTGGTGTCCGCCACGGCGAACCCGCCCAACCTGGACGCGCTGCAGACGATCGTGGAGAACCACCGCGACATCGCACCCCAGGATCTACCGGACCTTGAGGTTCCGTCGGGAACGGCCTCGGACGGTGGCTCAACGGCGGAGGTATCGGACACCCCCACGGCCACCGACGGCACCTGCGACTCCGCCAAGGACACGCCCCCAGACGGCCGGTACCCGACCCCGGACCTCCCGACCAACGACACACCGACCCAGGACAGCGACCCCGGCCAGGGCGCAGGGCAAGGCAGCGGCACGGGTGGCGGCCAGGGCATCGGTGAAGGCCGGGACACGGGTGCCGGCCAGGGTGTTTGCGACGACCGGGGGGCCGGTGCCGATCAGGGTGCCGGCGGCGGCCAGGGGGCGGGTGACGGCCGAGGGTCGGGTGGCCGAGAGCCTGGTGGCCAGGGCGGCGGCGGTCAGGATACTGGCGACCAGGGGAGCGGTGGCCAGGGGAAGCCGGTCACGATCCCGCCGACCGAGCCCTCGGTCGAGACGCCCAACGGTGCCACGGACGACACACCAGGTACGGCGGCCGCGACACCAGGTACGGCGGCCGCGGCACCAGGTACGGCGGCTGCGACACCAGGTACGGCGGCTGCGACACCAGGTACGGCGGCTGCCGCTGAGTCGGGCTATGGGGCCGAGTCGGCATATGGGCCGGAAACGTGCGACGGCGGCGCGGTCGCCGACAAGCCGGAGGCGGGTGCTGGGGCCGAGGGTGAGCCTGTGACGCGCGGTGGGGCGAATGTGGCATACGACGTGACGACTGGAGACGGCGTGCGGGTGCAGGTTGCTTTCGGTGGAGAAACCGGTGGTGAGGCGGGGCCGGGCGTGGGGGTGTGGGCGGTCGACGGCAGCGAGGTCGTTTCCGTCGACGTCACCGCGCCCGGCCTGGACGCCCTCCAGACCGTGATCGAGCACCACCGCGACATCCAGCCCGCCGACATGCCCTCCGTCCAGATCCCGCCCGGCGAGTACGACGAGGGCGCATGGCCGCCAGGGGACGTCAGGCCGGACGGCCCGCCGGGTTCGGTCGGTCCGGGTTCGGTCGGTCCGGGTACGCCGGAGAGGAGCGCATGATGTACGCCGACCCGCCGGCCCCCCGCGAGAAGGAGACCGACGAGGTCCCCCCGATCAGCTCCGCCGGCCCCCTGGACATCCCCCAGCGCGCCTGGGAGTTCAACCCCGACTACCAGCGCCTGGTGGTGGCATGGAACACCGTGCTGCCGCAGCTCGAAACCCTCAAAACGGCCCTCGACAAGGCGTACGGCCTGGCCAAGAGCCCTCAGACCTGGGACGCCCCGGTGGGTGAGCGGTACATCCAGGACATTCACGAGTGGCGCACCAGGCTCGCCGCCTACCGGCACGCCGTGCTCACCACCATCAGCGACGAGGCGGCCGATACGCCGCGATGGATCCCGACGTCGGCCAACGCACCGCATGCCTTCCCATGAGATGAAATTTCCGGGCATCACCGGCATATGGGAGAAACGGGCATTAAGTCGTACAGTGGAGAAATGGGTGCAGAGCCCTCCTACGGTCCGGACTTCGGGCTGCTACAGAAGCAGGACCCCGAGATCGCGCAGATCCTGATCGACGAACTCGACCGGGTGCGCAGCGGGATCCAGCTCATCGCGAGCGAGAACTTCACCTCGCCCGCGGTTCTCGCCGCCCTGGGTTCCACCCTCACCAACAAGTACGCCGAGGGCTACCCGGGCAGGCGCTACTACGGCGGCTGCGAGGTGGTGGACCGGGCCGAGCGGCTGGCGGTCGACCGGGCGAAGCGGCTGTTCAGGGCCGAGCACGCCAACGTCCAGCCCCACTCAGGCGCATCGGCGAACCTGGCCGCCTACGCCGCGCTCCTGCAGCCCGGCGACACCATGCTGGCCATGGCCCTGCCGCACGGCGGCCACCTCACCCATGGCTCCAAGGTGAACTTCTCGGGAAGATGGTTCGACGTCGTGTCGTACGGCGTGCGTCGCGACACCGAACTCATCGACTACGACGAGGTACGCGACCTGGCCCTGCGGCACCAGCCGAAGCTCATCGTGTGCGGCGCGACCGCGTACCCGAGGCTGATCGACTTCACCGCCTTCCGCGGCATCGCGGACGAGGTGGGGGCGTGGCTGCTGGCCGACGTGGCGCACCCGATCGGGCTGATGGCGGGCGGCGCGATCCCGTCGGCGGTGCCGTACGCGGACGTCGTGACGATGACCACCCACAAGGCGCTGCGCGGGCCGCGCGGCGGCGCCATCCTGTGCACGGAGGAGCTGGCCAAGAAGATCGACCGGGCGGTGTTCCCGTTCATCCAGGGCGGGCCGCTCATGCACGTGGTGGCGGCCAAGGCGGTGGCGTTCGGTGAGGCGATGCGGCCGGAGTTCGCCGACTACGCCCGCCGGGTGATCGTGAACGCGCGGGCGCTCACGGACGCGCTGGCCGTGGACGGGATGCGGGCCGTGTCCGGCGGCACGGACACCCACCTGTCGCTGATCGACCTGAGCGCGCTGGGGGTGTCGGGGGCGGAGGCCGAGCGCAGGTGCGCGGCGGCCGGGATCACGCTCAACCGCAACGTGATCCCGTACGACGCGGAGCCCGCGACGATCACCTCGGGGATCCGCGTCGGCACGTCGTGCGTGACCACCCAGGGCATGGGGCCCCAGGAACTTGAGGAAGTGGGGACTCTGGTGAGCCGGGTGGTGCGCGATCCGGCCTGTGCGCAGGAGGTTCGGGAAAGAGTTTCGGCGCTTCTCGCCATCCATCAGCCATATCTCAGCGAATATTAAGCAGGTCTGTGTCGTTTTCCGGTCACAGCTGGCCGGAGCATCCGGGAAACTAGGTCCGTGCGCGAATACCTGTTCATGGCGCTCATCTCAGCAGCGGTGACCTATCTCCTGGTCCCGCTGGTGCGACGTTTCGCCATCCGCATCGGAGCCATGCCCGAGGTTCGCGAGCGCGACGTGCACACCACGCCGACGCCCAGACTCGGCGGCCTGGCGATGTACGGTGGCCTGGTCGTGGGCCTGCTGGTGGCCAGCCGGCTGACGCACACGGGCGAGGCGCTCGCGGAGTCCGACGCCAACGCGGTGACGGCGCTGATCGTGGCCGGCGGGCTCATCACGCTGACCGGGTTCCTGGACGACTGGTGGGGCATGGACGCCTTCATCAAGCTCGGCGGGCAGGTCGCGGCGGCCGGTGTGCTGGTCTTCTTCGACCTGCGGCTGCTCTACATCCCGCTGCCCCAGTCGTGGGGCGGCTCCACCAGCCTCGACAACGCGCTGAGCACGATCATCACGATCCTGATCGTGGTGGTGACCATCAACGCGGTCAACTTCGTCGACGGGCTCGACGGGCTCGCGGCCGGCATCGTCTGCATCGCCGCCATGGCCACGTGGGCTTACTCGATCTTCCTCGCGCAGAGCATGAGCGTCGGCAACATCACGACGACCGCCGCCATCGCCGCCGTCCTCATCGGCACGTGCCTGGGCTTCCTGCCGCACAACTTCCATCCGGCGAAGATCTTCATGGGCGACACGGGGGCCATGCTGATCGGCCTGGTGCTGGCCTCCTCCATCGTGACCGTGACCCCGCTCGACCCGGCCGCCATCGAGGACATGAACAAGGTCCCGGTGCTGCTCCCGCTGATGCTGCCGGCCGCGGTGCTGGTGCTGCCGCTCATCGACCTGATCACCGCCGTGGTGCGGCGCACCTCCCAGGGTCTGTCGCCGTTCGCGCCCGACCGCGGCCACCTGCACCACCGGCTGCTGGACATCGGCCACTCACACCGGCGTTCCGTTCTGATCATGTACGCGTGGGCGTTCCTGTTCGCCTTCGGCATGGTGCTGATGTCCCGCGAGGGCGTGCCCGTGCTGATGTTCCTGGTGGTCATCGTGCTGGCGCTGGCCGTGCTCGTCCTGATGGCCGCTCCGCGCTGGCGGGGCAAGGGCGGGGCCCACTCGGCGTCGCGCGGCAGCCAGCCCGACGACGACGGGCCGCCCACCGGGCCGATGCCGCCCATCCTGCCGGACACCCAGGTCAGAGGGCAGATGCCGCCCGCCGACGGGCCGTCGGCCGAGCGCGCGACCGCCGAGGGTAATCCGGTCATACCAGCCTTTCCGAGCCGTTCTTGATCGCGAACTAGAAACGGCAGGTAAAAGCGGTCTTCCGTGAGCTTGTGATATCTTTCACGAGCAGGGACTCCAGATGTACCGCTTCTGGAGGTAGCAAACGCTCGCTTGATAACTGGTAGATGGAGCACCGATGCAGGCCAACGACGTGCGCGTACTCAAGAGCGCCGCGATTCCGACCTTCGCGGTCGGACTGGTCGCCGTGATCGTCGCGCTCCTGGTCGCCGGTGGCAAGGGAGCGCTGGGCGCGGGCATCGGCACCTTGCTCGTCGGGGTTTTCTTCAGCGTCAGCGTGGTAGCGGTGTCCTATGCCGCCCGCGTCTCACCGCAGATGATGGCGATCGCCGCGATGGTCAGCTACCTCGTCAAAGTCGTCGCCATCATGATCGTGCTGAGCGTCTTCGGCGACACGACCGCCTGGAACCCCAAGGCGTTCGCCTGGACGGTCGTCATCTGCACGCTGGTGTGGACGGCCTTCGAAGTACGCGCCTTCATCAAGACCAAGATGCTTTACGTCGACCCCGAAGCCAAGGTCCCCGGACAGGGCGACTCATGAGGCTGGTTCACGGACGGGGTCCGATATGACTAGTCCTCTACTCGCCTGCTATCGTCGGGGCCGCGATGAGCGCACAGGAACGCCGACCGGAAACAGACGGTCGCGACTTCGCCGACGCCATGTGGTCGATCCCCAGCATGTTGCTCGCAGGGATGGCCATCTATGGCGGACTCGGGTGGTTGCTGGACCGCTGGCTAGACATGTCCGCGTTCTTTCCCATAGGCACCGTCCTGGGGTTGGTGCTTGCCGGCTATCTGGCCTACCGGAAGTTCTCTCGCTAGTCCGACGTAGCGAAAACTCCGCCGAGGAAACCCTTGTGATCCACTACGACGTTGAAGGGAACGCCGCGTGATTACGCTGACGGCCCCAGCCCCAGGCGAGTTCGGGGCGCCGACGCCCAACGAACTGTTCGACCTGCCCCCGATCATCGCGGGGGTCGAATGGTTCACCAAGCCGGTTCTGCTGGCGCTCCTCAGCGCGGTCCTGGTGATCGGCCTTTGCTGGGCGGCCTTCTCCAAGCCCAAGCTCGTGCCCCGGGGCATGCAGAACGTCGTCGAATACGGCTACGTCTTCGTCCGTGACCAGGTCGCCCGCCCCTTCCTGGGCAAGGACTCCGACCGGTTCATGGGCCTGCTGGTGACGCTGTTCTTCCTGGTCCTGGTCTGGAACCTCATGGGCGTCGTGCCCATCGCCCAGTTCCCCGTTGCTTCGCACATCGCCTTCCCCGCGGTGCTCGCGATCTCCATCTACGTGCTCAAGCTCTACCTCGGCATCAAGCACCAGGGCTTCGGCGGCTACTTCAAGAACATGATGTTCCCCCCCGGGCTGCCGAAGCCGATCTACCTGCTGCTGTCGCCGATCGAGTTCCTGTCGAACATGATCATCGCGCCCTTCACGCACGCGGTCCGACTCTTCGCGAACATGTTCGCCGGGCACATGCTGCTGGCCTTCTTCAGCATGGTCGGCTTCTGGTTCCTGTTCGAGAAGCTCACGCCGCTGGGCGCCGGTGTCGGTGTGGTCGGCGTGGTCATGACGATCATCTTCACCGGTTTTGAGATCTTCATCCAGTTCCTGCAGGCATTCCTCTTCGCGATGCTGGCATCGATGTACATCGGTGGCTCCTTGCACGCAGAACACTGAGAACCACATACCGGAATATCCATGACCGGTGAGACTCCACTTCACCGGCCGTCCAGTAAAGGAATAACAGCAATGAGCGTTCTCGCTGAGGTCTCCGGCAACGTCACCGCCATCGGTTACGGTCTCGCCGCCATCGGCCCCGGCATCGGCGTCGGCATCATCTTCGGTCAGGGCGTGCAGGCCATCGCCCGCCAGCCGGAGGCTTACGGCCTGATCCGCCAGAACATGCTCCTCGGCTTCGTCCTCACCGAGGCCCTCGCCCTGATCGGTCTGGTCGCCCCGTTCCTCTTCGCGAACCTGTAAAGGCCGGAAGAATCCCTGACGAAAGGCTGCACCCATGACTATGGCAGCTACGCTCCTCGCGGCGGAGGAGGGTGAGTTCAACCCCCTTATCCCGCACACGTACGAGCTCGTCGTCGGTATCTTCGCGTTCCTCGTCGTCTTCTTCGTCGTCGGCAAGATCCTCGTTCCGCGCATCCAGAAGACTCTGGCCGAGCGGACCGACGCGATCGAGGGCGGCATCAAGAGGGCTGAGGAGGCGCAGGCCGAGGCTCAGGCCCTGCAGAAGCGTTACGCCGAGCAGCTCGAAGAGGCTCGTCGTGACGCGTCCCGGCTGCGCGAGGAAGCTCGCGAGCAGGCCGCCCAGATCAAGGCCGAGCTCCGCGAGGAGGCGCAGGCCGAGGCCCGTCGTCTCGTCGAGGCCGCGCACGCGCAGATCGAGGCGGACCGCCAGGCGGCGTTCTCGCAGCTCCGCTCGGAGATCGGTCGCCTGTCGACCGACCTGGCCGGCCGCATCGTCGGCGAGTCGCTCGAGGACGAGGTCCGGCAGAGCCGCATCGTGGACAGGTTCCTCGACGAGCTTGAGAACAGCAACGCGCAGGCGGTGCGCTGATGCGCGGTATGAGCAGGGCTTCGCTGGCCGAGGTCGAAGAGCGGTTCAACGCGGTCGCCGGCAGTGCGTCCCTCGGTACGCTCTCCGACGATCTGTTCGCGGTCGCGGATCTGCTCGACCGTGAGCACGGCCTGCGTCGCGCCCTGTCCGACCCGGCCAGGAGCGCTGAGCAGAAGGCGCAGGTCGCGCGCTCGCTGCTGCAGGGCAAGGTCGTCGACGCGGCCCTGGCCACCTCCGAGGCCGCGGTCTCGGCCAGGTGGTCGCGCGCCGGCGACCTGGCCGACGTGCTCGAACGGCTCGGCGTCGTCGCCGCGGCGGCGGAGGCGGAGAGCCACAGCCGGCTCGACGAGGTGGAGGACGAGCTCTTCCGCTTCGGCCGCATCGTCGCCGCCAACCCCGAACTGCGCCGTGCGCTCGCCGACGCGGGCGCGCCCGAGGAGGGCAAGCGCGAGCTGCTGCGCGACCTCCTCGACGGCAAGGTCGCCCCGACCAGCCTGCGGTTGATCACGCAGCTGGTGGTGCACCCACGCGGGCGTAGCCTGGAAGTGGGCCTGGAGGAGATCAGTCAGCTCGTGGCCCAGCAGCGCCAGCGCCTCGTGGCGGTGGTGCGCAGCGCGGTCGAGCTGACCGGAGCGCAGAGAGATCGCCTGGCGGCGTGGCTGCGCACCTCGTTCGGCCGTGACGTGCACCTGAACGTCGAGGTGGACAAGCGAGTGCTCGGTGGGTTCTCGGTCCGCATCGGCGACGAGATCATCGACACCACCATTGTGGGACGAATCGAAGAAGTCCGCCGCCGGTTGGCCGGCTAAGGCGAATAGGGAGACAGAGTAGAGATGGCGGAGCTTACGATCCGGCCGGACGAGATCCGGGACGCGCTTGAGCGCTTCGTCCAGGCGTACGAACCGGAAGGCGCCGCGCGCGAGGAGATCGGGACCGTCGTCGACGCCGGCGACGGCATTGCCCATGTCTCCGGCCTTCCCTCGGCGATGGCTAACGAGCTGCTCGAGTTCGAGAACGGCACGCGCGGTCTGGCACTTAACCTCGACACCCGCGAGATCGGTGTCGTTGTCCTGGGCGACTTCAGCGGCATCGAGGAAGGCCAGACGGTCCGCAGGACGGGCGAGGTCCTGTCCGTGCCCGTCGGCGACAACTTCCTCGGCCGCGTGGTCGACCCCCTCGGCAACCCGCTCGACGGCAAGGGCGCCATTGAGGCCGAGAGCGTACGCGCCCTCGAGCTGCAGGCCCCCACGGTCGTCCAGCGGCAGCCCGTGAAGGAGTCGCTGGCCACTGGCATCAAGGCGATCGACGCCATGACGGCGATCGGCCGTGGCCAGCGCCAGCTCATCATCGGCGACCGCGGCACCGGCAAGACCGCGATCGCCGTGGACACGATCCTCAACCAGCGCGAAAACTGGGCCTCTGGCGACCCCGCCAAGCAGGTGCGCTGCGTCTACGTCGCGGTCGGCCAGAAGGGCTCGACCGTCGCGCAGGTGCGTGCCCGCCTGGAGGAGGCCGGCGCGATGGAGTACACCACCATCGTCGCCGCTCCCGCCTCCGAGGCCGCCGGCTTCAAGTACATCGCGCCCTACGCCGGCTCGGCGATCGGTCAGCACTGGATGTACCAGGGCAAGCACGTCCTGATCGTCTTCGACGACCTGACCAAGCAGGCGGACGCCTACCGCGCCGTTTCTCTGCTGCTGCGCCGTCCGCCGGGCCGTGAGGCGTTCCCCGGTGACGTCTTCTACCTCCACTCCCGGCTGCTGGAGCGCTGCGCCAAGCTCTCCGACGACCTGGGCGCCGGCTCGATGACGGGCCTGCCGGTGATCGAGACCAAGGGCAACGACGTCTCGGCGTTCATTCCGACCAACGTCATCTCCATCACCGACGGCCAGGTCTTCCTTGAGACGGACCTGTTCAACGCGGGTGTGCGCCCGGCCATCAACGTCGGTGTGTCGGTGTCCCGAGTCGGTGGTTCCGCTCAGTCCAAGGCCATGAGGAAGGTCGCGGGCACGCTGCGTCTGTCGCTGTCGCAGTACCGTGACCTCGAAGCCTTCGCGGCCTTCGCCTCCGACCTGGACGCCGCCTCCAAGGCTCAGCTCGAGCGCGGGCAGCGTCTGGTCGAGCTGCTCAAGCAGGCCCAGTACAGCCCGTTCTCGCTTGAGCGCGAGGTGGCCTCGATCTGGGCGGGCACGACGGGCGAGCTGGACGAGGTGCCGATCGAGGACGTCCGTCGCTTCGAGCTCGAGTTCCTGGACTACATCCAGTCGTCGCACAAGGGCATCTTCGACACGATCCGTGAGACCAGGGAGCTGGTCGACGACACGGTGACCGCCCTCAAGGACGCCATCACGGAGTTCAAGAAGGGCTTCACCACCTCCTCCGGCGAACTGCTGGTCAAGGACGAGCCGGTGGCGCCCCTCGGGGCTGATGAGGTCGGCCAGGAGAAGATCAAGAAGGTCGTCCGGTCGGCGGAGAAGAAGTAGGTCATGGGTGCCCAGCTAAGGCTGCTGCGGCGGCGGATCAGCTCGGTCAAGTCGACCGCGAAGATCACGCGCGCCCAGGAGCTCATCGCCTCTTCACGGATCGTGAAGGCGCAGCAGCGGATGCAGGAGGCGTTGCCGTACGAGCGCGAGATCACTCGCGCCGTCACGGGCGTCGTCAGCAACGCGGCCAGCGTCGACCATCCACTGACCGTGGCCAAGGACAACCCGACCAAGGCAGGCGTCCTCGTCGTCACCAGCGACAGCGGCTTCTGCGGCGGCTTCAACGCCAACGTGCTGCGCGAGGCCGAGGCCCTGCGCGGCCTGCTGGAGGGCCGCGGCATGACCGTGGTGCCGTTCGTCACCGGGCGGAAGGGTGTCACCTGGCACACCTTCCGCAGCCGGGAGATGGGCGGTAGCTGGACCGGGTTCTCCCGTAAGCCGGCCTACGCCGACGCCAAGGAGATCGCGAACACGCTGATCGACTCGTTCAAGGACGACAACGGGATCGACGAGATCCACATCGTCTCGACCGAGTTCGTCTCGATGCTGACGCAGAACGTCGTGGTCAAGCGGGTTCTGCCGCTGGAGGTCGAGGAGACCGAGGCGACGGAGTCCACCGTGATCCCGCCGTACTTCGAGTTCGAGCCGACCGCGGGCGACGTACTGGAGTCGCTGCTGCCGCGTTACGTGGAGTCGCGCATCTTCACGGCGCTGCTCCAGTCCGCGGCCTCGGAGGAGGCCGCGCGCCGGCGCGCGATGAAGTCCGCGACCGACAACGCCAACGAGCTGATGCGGGTGCTCACCCAGCAGATGAACCAGGCTCGCCAGGCGGAGATCACCCAGGAAATCAGCGAGATCGTCGGTGGCGCCAACGCGCTCGCTGACG
The DNA here is from genome assembly GCF_900108335.1 of Nonomuraea solani. GTDB lineage: Bacteria > Actinomycetota > Actinomycetes > Streptosporangiales > Streptosporangiaceae > Nonomuraea > Nonomuraea solani. The sequence continues at coordinate 299,265 of NZ_FNVT01000003.1, read as the reverse complement.
CCGCAGCGGGGAAAGAGTGAAATGACTGCAGAGGCTGTAGAAACTGTAGAAGCCCCCGCGGCCGGCACTGGCCGCGTGGCACGCGTCACCGGCGCCGTTGTCGACGTGGAGTTCCCCGTCGACGCGATGCCCGAGATCTATAACGCGCTCAAGGTCGAGGTGACCCTCGGCGGCGAGACCAAAACCCTGACGCTCGAGGTCGCCCAGCACCTGGGTGACAACCTCGTCCGCGCCATCTCCATGCAGCCCACCGACGGCCTGGTCCGCGGTCAGGCCGTGGCCGACACCGGCAACCCGATCTCGGTGCCCGTCGGCGACGTCGTCAAGGGTCACGTGTGGAACGCTCTGGGCGAGACCCTGGACGTCCCGACCTCCTCCCTCAAGATCGAGGAGCGGTGGGGCATCCACCGGCCGTCCCCGCCCTTCGACCAGCTTGAGTCCCGCACGGAGCTGCTGGTCACCGGCATCAAGGTCATCGACCTGCTCACCCCGTACGTGCAGGGTGGCAAGATCGGCCTGTTCGGCGGCGCCGGCGTGGGCAAGACCGTTCTGATCCAGGAGATGATCCGCCGGGTCGCCCGTAACTTCGGTGGCACCTCGTGCTTCGCCGGTGTGGGCGAGCGCACCCGTGAGGGTAACGACCTGTGGCTGGAGATGGAGGAGGCGGACGTCCTCAAGGACACCGCGCTCGTCTTCGGCCAGATGGACGAGCCGCCGGGCACCCGTCTGCGGGTCGCGCTGTCGGCGCTGACCATGGCGGAATACTTCCGCGATGTGCAGAAGCAGGACGTGCTGCTGTTCATCGACAACATCTTCCGCTTCACGCAGGCAGGCTCCGAGGTCTCGACCCTGCTCGGCCGTATGCCGTCCGCCGTGGGTTACCAGCCCACGCTGGCCGACGAGATGGGTGTGCTCCAGGAGCGCATCACCTCGACGCGTGGCCACTCGATCACCTCCATGCAGGCGATCTACGTGCCCGCGGACGACATCACCGACCCGGCCCCGCACAACGCGTTCGCGCACCTCGACGCGCAGACCGTTCTTTCGCGGCCGATCTCGGAGAAGGGCATCTACCCCGCGGTGGACCCGCTCGACTCCACCTCCCGGATTCTCGACCCGCAGATCGTCGGCGAGGAGCACTACCGGGTGGCCCAGGAGACCAAGCGGATTCTGCAGAAGTTCCGCGAGCTCCAGGACATCATCGCGATCCTCGGTATCGACGAGCTCTCCGAAGAGGACAGGGTCACCGTCCAGCGGGCCCGCCGCATCGAGCGATTCCTGTCGCACCCGATGTACGCGGCCGAGGCCTTCACCGGCCAGCCGGGCGAGACCGTGCCCCTCGACGAGACCATCGCCTCCTTCAAGGGCCTCTGCGCGGGTGAGTACGACCACCTGCCCGAGCAGGCGTTCTACATGGTCGGTGGCATCGAGCAGGCCATCGCGAAGGCCAAGGAACTCGAGCGTCGCTAATCGCCTACGGTGGTGGTGCGGTCGCTCCATGACCGCACCGCTACCTGATCGGAAAGGAACCTACAGAAGTGGCGAAGCTACGCGTAGGGGTTGTCTCACCCGAGCGTGAGATCTGGTCGGGCGAAGCCGACATGGTGATTGCCAAGACCGTGGACGGCGAGATCGGTATTATGCCGCAACACGCACCTGTGCTCGGCGTCCTCGTCGAGGGCGGCGTGTTGCGCATCAAGCGGGAAGGCGAGGGCGATCTCGCGGCGGCCGTGCACGGGGGTTTCATCTCCGTGGCCGACGACGAGGTGTCCGTGCTCGCCGAGGTGGCCGAACTCGGTTCCGAGGTCGACGTCGCCGCGGCCCGTGACGCTCTCGACCGGGCCCAGGCCTCGATCGAGGCCAATCAGGAAGACGCCGACGCGGCGATCGAGGCCAAGCGTGCCAAGGCTCGGCTGCGCGCGGCGGGCGAAGAGGTTTAATACAATAAAGCGGGCTCAGGGGGCGGCATGATAGCGACGGTTGTGTTTCTCGTACTACTTGCCGCCCTTCTCGTGTTGCGCTGGGTCACGCTGGCCCGCTCGCGCGGGCATGTGCCCTGTCGACTTCGGGTGGGGGAGCGCGGCTGGCAGAGCGGAGTAGCTCGCTATGCCGACGGAGAGCTCCATTGGATCCCGTTCTTGGGCGTCCGACTCAGGCCGCGCCACGCGATCGCGAGGCGCGGCCTCGTCGTATCCGCCCGGCGTGAGATCGACGGCGGGTTCTACGCGGTGGACTTCGAGGGGACCACGCGCGGGGTGTCGCTCGCGATGAGCGCCGACGCTCTCACGGGGTTTCTGGCGTGGCTGGAGTCGGCCCCGCCCAGCGCCTACCTCGACGTCGCCTAGCGGTCTTCTCCCGGTGAAAGGGTCAGCGGGTGGCGCCGGGTTTCCAGAGGATCTCGTTGCCCGCGTGGGCGACCCGGCAGGCGATGAAGAGCAGGTCTGACAGGCGGTTGAGGTAGGTCGCCGTCAGTGGGTTGATGTCGTCGTGGTCCTGGAGCGCCGCCCAGGTCGTGCGCTCGGCCCTGCGGACCGTGACGCGGGCGACGTGCAGCGCCGCCGTGGCGGGGTCACCGCCCGGCAGGATGAAGCTGCGCAGCGGCTTGAGGTCGGCGTTGAGGCGGTCGCACTGCTCCTCCAGCCGGTCGATGTACGACTGCTCCACCCGCAGCGGCGGGAACTCCGGGTTTTCGACCACCGGCGTGGCCAGGTCGGCCCCCAGGTCGAACAGCTCGTTCTGCACCCGGACCAGCACCCCCACGAGGTCGGCGGACAGGGTGCCGTGCGCGAGCGCCAGCCCCAGGTGGGCGTTGGCCTCCTCCACGTCGGCGTAGGCCGCCAGCCGGGTGTCGGTCTTCGAGGTGCGGCTCATGTCGCTCAGCGCTGTCGTGCCGTCGTCGCCGGCGCGGGTGTAGATGCGGGAGAGAACGACCGGCTTGTCCTTGTCGGCGCGCGTCATGGCCCCCAGCGTAACGGGGCAGCGGGTGATGACAAATGTCACCCGGATCGGACGCGAGATCCATGCCGGGCGCGTGATTTCAGCGACTACCAGGGTGAACGCCGCAAAAGCCACTATTGATGCATGACGAAGGAGATGACGTGATGCTCGAGATCAGCGAGCTGCGCAAGCGTTTCGCGGGCGGCCCGGACGCCCCCGGTGGCAAGGTCGCCCTGGACGGGATCAGCTTCGCCGTACGGCCAGGCGAGATGTACGGGTTCGTCGGCGCGAACGGCGCCGGCAAGACCACGACGATGCGCATCGTCATGGGCGTGCTCCAAGCCGACTCCGGCACGGTGACCTGGCAGGGCAGGCCGCTCGGTTACGACGACCGGCAGCGGTTCGGCTACATGCCGGAGGAGCGCGGGCTCTACCAGAAGATGCGGGCCGGCGAGCAGATCGAGTACTTCGGCCGTCTGCACGGCCTCGACGCGCAGGCCGCGAAGCGGGCCACCGACGACCTGCTGGAGCGGCTGGGGCTGACCGAGCGCAGGAACGACGCCGTACAGGCGCTGTCGCTGGGCAACCAGCAGCGCGTGCAGCTCGCCGTGGCGCTGGTGCACGACCCCGAGGTGCTCGTCCTCGACGAGCCGTTCTCCGGGCTCGACCCGATCGCGGTGGACGCGCTCGCCACGGCGCTGCAGGAGCGCTGCAGGGGCGGCGTGCCGGTCATCTTCTCCAGCCACCAGCTCGAACTGGTCGAGCGCCTGTGCGACTCCGTGGGCATCGTCTCCGCCGGTCGCATGGTCGCCACCGGCACGGTCTCCGACCTGCGGGCCGCCGAGGGCGACACCCTGCGCGTGGTCGTCAGGAACCCGGCCCCCGGCTGGGCGGACGGCCTGCCCGGCGACGTCACCGTGAACGGCGACCGGCACACCTTGCGCACCACCGACGGCGACGACCAGGAGATCCTGCGCCGCGCCGTCAAGGCGGGGCACGTCGAGCACTTCGGGGTCGAGCAGCCGACCCTCACCGAGATCTTCAAGGAGGCCGTGGCGTGAACGGACTGATGCTGGTCGCCCGGCGCGAGATCACCACACAGGTGCGCACCAGGGCATTTGTGATCGGCCTGCTCATCACGGCCGTGCTGGCGGCGGCGGTGTCGTTCGCGCCGAAGCTGCTCGACAGCCCCGACTCCTACACGCTCGGCACCGTCAACTCCCAGCAACTGCCGCTGCAGGCGGCCATGCCGGCCGCGACGTTCGAGTGGCGCTCGTTCCCCGATGAGGCCGCGGCCAAGAAGGCCGTGCTCGACGGCGATGTGAACGCGGTGCTGGTGGACAACGCCAGGGTGCTCACGGACGGGGAGATCGACGAGGAGCTCGGCGTGCTCCTGCAGAGCGTCAACAGGGAGGCCAAGCTCGGCCAGGCCGCCCTGTCCGTGCCGCCGCTGCAGGTGCAGTCCGTGGGCGCGGACACCCGTTACCAGGACGCCCGCACCGGGATCGCCGTGTTCCTCGTTCTCATCCTCTTCTTCCTGCTCATGTCGCAGGTCGTGATGGTCGCCATGGGCGTGGTCGAGGAGAAGGGCAGCCGGATCGTGGAGATCCTGCTCTCCTCGGTGCGGCCCTGGCAACTGCTCGGCGGCAAGATCGTGGGGCTGGGTGTGGTCGGCCTGATCAACCTGGTCACGATCCTGGTGGTGACCCTCATCTCGGCGTCGGTCTCCGGCCTCACCTCCGACTTCCCGCCCGGCGTCCCCGGGCTGGTGGCGGGCGTGCTGGTGTGGTTCGTGCTCGGGTACGCCTTCTTCGCCACGATGTCGGCGGCCTTCGGCTCGCTGGTCTCGCGCCAGGAGGAAGTGAGCACCGTGACGACGCCGCTGACCATGACCATCATGATCACGTACTTCGTGGCCTTCTATGCCACCAACGAGCCCACGGGTACGCTGGCCACCGTCATGTCGTACATCCCCCCGTTCTCCTCAATGATCATGCCGGTGCGGATGGCCGCGACCGAGGTGCCGCTGTGGCAGGTGGGTGCCTCTATGATCGCGATGGTTCTGGCGGTGGCGGGGGTGCTGTCCGTGGGCGCCAAGGTCTACGAGCGGGCCGTGCTGCGGACGGGCGCCCGGCTCAAGCTCGGTGACGTCCTGCGCGCCAAGTAGATGGACGCGATCACCCGGGCGCGCCGCTTCACCTGGAAGATGCTCCTGTCGAACATCGTGATGCTGTGGCTGGTCATTCTCTTCCAGACCGGGGCGGCCATCGAGGTGGGCAGGCTCTACTGGTGGAGCGCCGGGCCCGCGTTGATCGCGGCCGTCCTGTTCACCTGGCTGTTCCCCAAGATGGTCAACGCGGCGCTGGACCGTCGTTACCCCACCAGGATGGTGGTGGTGGCGGCGGTTCTCGCGGTGGTGGGGACCGGCGTGGGCGGGGGCGAGACGATCGGCTACGGCTTCATGCTCATCTGCTGGCTGGCGGTCGCCACGCTGAACATCCCGAGGCGCATGAGCTTCCTGCTGTCGGGCCTGACCTTCGTCGTGGGCGTCGGGTTCGGCGCCCTCTCCGCGGTGATCGGGACGAGCGTCATGGCCGCCGAAATGGGCCTCCAGGCGTCGATGATCTACTACGCGATCATCTACGGGTTCTTCTGCGGGATCATGCCGCCCTCCACCCGGATGTCGGTCTGGATCTGGATGCTGGCCGAGGAGGCCCACGAGGGCCGTGAGGCCCACACCCGGCTGGCGCTGGCCGAGGAGCGGCTGCGGTTCGCCAGGGACCTGCACGACCTCGTGGGGCACCAGCTTTCCGCCATCGCGGTCAAGACCGAGCTGGCCACCCGGCTGTCGGACGTGGACATCGACGCCGCCCAGGCCGAGATGGCCGAGGTGAACAGGCTCACCAGGAAGGCGCTCAAAGAGCTGCGGCAGGCCGTACGCGGTTACCGCGAGCTTGACTTGACCGCTGAGTTGAATAGCGTAAAGGGTGTGCTCGAAGCGGCAGGGGTCCGCTGTGAGGTGGGGATTCCCTACCGCGAGCTGCCGGCCGGGGTGGGGCCGGTGTTCGCCTATGTGGTCCGCGAGGCCGTGACCAACGTGCTCAAGCACAGCACCGCGAGCTTCTGCGAGATCACGATCCGCTTCACCGAGCAGGAGGCGGAGCTGCGGGTGCACAACGACGGCGTGACCCGCCCGCAGGAAGCCGACCTGGGCACCGGCCTGACCGGGATGCGCGAGCGGCTGGCGTCTCTGGGCGGCAGGCTGACGGCCCATCCGACGGCCGGCGGACAGTTCCTGCTGAACGCAGTCGTGTCACTCCCGTTGGGTGGGTAGGGAGAGTACAGGGGGTTCATCCCGGCGGGGCGATGTCTGATGCCGGGAGACGGCCTGATCGAGGAGGTGGCATGCGCGTCCGGGGCAATCCGAGGGCCCAGGTGGTGCGGATCGGTGCGCGGCTCGACGCTGGCACGTCCGCCGGAGTGCGCGAGCGGCTGCACAAGGCGCTCGACTCCGGCGACGGCGACCTGATCCTCGATCTCTCCAAGCTGGAGATGATCGACGCCACCGGACTCGGCGTGCTCGTGGGCTCGCATCGGCGCGCGCTGAGCGTGCAACGCCGCCTCGTTCTTCGGGGGGTGCCACCGCGGATCATGCGGATACTCGCGGTGACCCGGCTGAATCGGGTTCTGCATGTGGAGGTTCCAGCAGCCGCGGTGGCCTGATGTGACATATCGGAGCGGGTGACGATCAGCCGTTACCCGCTCTTTCCTTGTCGACTTAGACAAAATGTAGATTTCGGTTGCACAAAACTCGGTGGTGAATCCTATATCGCGCGGTCAGCCCGGTTCGAGGCTGCGGTTGAAGATGTGCACGGCCACCGCGACGAGTTCGTCGATCTCCGGTTGATCTTCTGAGAGTAGCCATTCGATGAGCAACTCTTGTAACGCCCCAATTACTCCGAGTGCGATCAGCCGCCGATTCAACGGCGCCGGCCGCGGGAAATCGGATGACGCGTCTTCGATGAGCCGGGCGAACGCGTCCACCGCCCGTTGGCGGGAGAGCGTCAGGACATCTCCCGACCTTCGTACCTCGACGTGCATGATGCGGGCCCGCCGCCAGTCCGCCGTGGTGAACTCGATATAGGCGCGAATCCCCGCCCGGATCCTGCCGTCCAGTGTGTTGGGCGCGTCCTGTAGCGCCTTGGACACGGTAGCGAGGCTTTCCTCCACACAGCGCTCGTGTAAGGCCTGGAGGAGCTCCTCGCGGCCGCCGAAACATTCGTAGAAGGCCCGGTTGGAGATCCTCGCCTCCGAGCACAGCCTTTCGATCGTCGTCGCCGTGAAACCCGGCTTCGCGTATAGCGTGTACGCGGCTGTCATCAGCCGCTCGCGTCTGTCCGCCAGCCTTTGCTCAGCCGACATTCCCCGGTAAGACCGGTTCACATTCCACCCGTCCAACATGATCGTGGCCCCCAGAGCACACAATTATGGACGGATGATCGGTTTTGGGAAAGGGCAAGAAGATTATCTTTTACGTCGACCGTGCAAGAACGTGACAAGTCTGATCAGCCGCTCAAGCTCAGCGGGCCCCCTGCCGAACGACGTCAGGTTCATCCCGGGCAGCGCGAACCGCTGCCGCGAGATGGCTTTCGGCCTGGCGAACTCGCGCAGGCCGTCGGCCCCGTGGATGCGCCCGAACCCCGAATCTCCGACGCCGCCGAACGGCAGGGCCGGGACTCCGGCGAAGGAGATGACCGAGTTGATGGCCGTCATCCCGGACCGCATCATGCGCGCCAATTCCGTCGCGCGGCGGGCGTTGCGGCTGAAGATGGTGCCGCCCAGGCCGTACGCCGAGGCGTTGGCGAGCTCCAGCGCCTCCTGGGCGTCGCGGGTGCGGCGGACGGTGATGGTCGGCCCGAACGTCTCCTCGCGCACGGACGGAGAGTCCTCGGGCACGTCTTCGACGATCACCGGATCGACGTAGGGAGCCCGCACCGACCCGGGCCCGCCGGACACCACCTTCCCGGCTTTGGCGGCGTCGTCGATGTGCCGCTTGATGATGTCGACCTGACCCGGCATCGTGATCGGCCCGTAGTCCTCGCCGGCCTTCACCTTCGCCGCCCGGCCGGACAGCTCCCGCATGAAACTTTCATAGACCGCGTCGACCACGTAGACCCGCTCGACGCCCACGCACGTCTGCCCGGCGTTGGACATCGCGCCCCACAGGCAGGCGTCCGCGGCGGCCTCCAGATCGGCGTCGGCGTCCACGATGAACGCGTCCTTGCCGCCGCACTCGGCCACGATCGGCGTGAGGTTCTCGGCGCAGGCCGCCATGACGCGCTTGGCCGTGGCGGTCGAGCCGGTGAAGGCGACCTTCTTGACCCGGGGGTCGGCCGCCAGCGCCGCGCCCGTCTCGCCCAGGCCCGTCACGGTCTGGAACACCGGATGCTCGGGGACCGACTCGGTGAACAGCTCCGCCAGGCGCACCCCGATGCCGGGGGTCAGCTCGCTGGGCTTGAAGACGACCGCGTTGCCGGCCGCGAGCGCGTACGCGAGAGAGCCCATGGGGGTGAAGACCGGGTAGTTCCACGGGCCGATGACGGCGACGACGCCGAGGGGGAGGTATTCCAGGGTGGCGCTCAGGTTGAGACCGATCATCCCGGTCGCGACCCGGCGGCGGCCCAGCACCTTCTGCGCGTTGCGGGCGGCCCAGTCGATGTGGGTGATGGCCAGCACGATCTCCAGCGTGGCGTCGCCGACCGGCTTGCCGGTCTCCTGGTGGACCAGCTCGGCCAGCTCCCTGAGGCGCTGGGTGAGGACCGCCTTGTAGTCGAGCAGGCGCCGCCTTCGCTCGGCGGCGCCGATGCCGGCCCACCAGGCGGCCGCCGCCTCGGCCCGGCCCACCGCCTCGTGCACGGCGTCGGGGGTGTGCTTGAGGTGACTGCCGACGATCTCGCCGGTGGCCGGGTTGAGTGAGTCGAACGTCAGCGTCGTCATAGTGCCACGATAGATCGGTAAGCCATCGCTTACCAGGGTGGCTAGAACAGCGTCGGGTTCTCCGGTTCGATGCCGCGCAGGGAGTCGTAGTCGAGGGTGACGCAGGAGATGCCGCGGTCGGTGGCCAGCACGCGGGCCTGGGGCTTGATCTCCTGGGCCGCGAACACCCCGCGTACGGGCGCCAGCAGCGGATCGCGGTTGAGCAGCTCCAGATAGCGCGTCAACTGCTCGACGCCGTCGATCTCACCCCGGCGCTTGATCTCCACCGCCACGGTCGCGCCCTCGGCGTCTCTGCACAGGATGTCCACCGGGCCGATCGCCGTCATGAACTCCCGGCGGACCAGCGAGTAGCCCTTGCCCAGGGTCGTGATGTGCTCGGCGAGCAACTCCTGCAGGTGCGCCTCGACGCCGTCCTTGATCAGACCGGGATCCACGCCGAGCTCGTAGCTGGAATCATGGATGATCTCCGCCATGGTCAGGACCAGCTTCTCGCCGGTCTTGCCGTGGGTGACCGTCCAGGTCTCGCCGTCTTCCTTGAGCTTGCACGGCGGATTCATCCAGTTGAGCGGCTTGAACGCGCGGTCGTCGGCGTGAATGCTCACGCTGCCGTCCGCCTTGATCAGAACGAGCCTCGGCGCCATCGGCAGGTGTGCCGTGAGCCGTCCTACGTAATCCACGCTGCATCGCGCGATGACCAGCCGCATGACGACCCACCTTAGCGGCTCTGGAAAACTGGACGCATGGTGTTCGAACGGTCTGGAGACAGCGCGGTATGAGCCCCCGACGCGCCCGCCGCAGGGACGCCTCACGCCCTCTCGGCTTCCCGACCGGCACGGACAAGGTGGAGGAGTGGCCGGACGGCGAGTGGAAGGTTCGCGTGCTCACCGGCGCCTCCTCGACGAAGGACTATCGCTGCCCCGGTTGTGACCAGGAGATCCGCAGCGGCCAGCCGCATATCGTGGCCTGGCCCAACTGGACCGGGGGCGACCAGGAGCGCCGCCACTGGCACCAGACCTGCTGGCGTAAGAGACTCGACCGCGGCCCCGGCCGCAGCCGTTACTGAAAGGACTTCAGGTGGAGATTCGCGCGGCGACCGTGCTCCCCGCCCGGCGCGAGCCGATCGAACTGCACACGGGCGACGGCCTGACCCTCGTCGGCGAGCTGGCCCTGCCGCTCGACCGGCCCCCCGTGGCGACGCTGGTGACCCTGCACCCGCTGCCCACCCACGGCGGCTTCATGGACAGCCACGTCTACAAGAAGGCCGCCAACCGGCTGCCCGCGCTGGCCGACCTGGCCGTGCTGCGCTTCAACACCCGCGGCACCTCCTCCGAGCGGGGCACCTCACAGGGGGCGTTCGACGGGGGTGAGGGCGAGCGGTTCGACGTGGCCGCGGCGCTCGAATACGCCGAATTCCACGACCTGCCCCATGTGTGGGTGGTCGGCTGGTCGTTCGGCACCGAGCTGACGCTGAAGTGGGCGCACGATCCGCTGGTGGAGGGGGCGATCCTGCTCTCGCCGCCGCTGCACAGGGCCACCGACGAGGATCTGGACGCCTGGGCCCGGTTCGGGCGGCCGCTGGTGGCGCTGGTGCCGGAGTTCGACGACTACCTGCGGCCCGACGAGGCGCGTACCAGATTCGCCAGGGTGCCTCAGGCGGAGGTCATCGGAGTCGAGGGGGCCAAGCACCTTTGGGTGGGGGAGCCGTACGTCCGAATCGCCCTCAACGAGATCGTCAAGCGGGTCAATCCCGCAGCTCAGCCGCTGCCCACGGAGGTCTGACGGATATTTCCGGCCGGATTGCGGTCATGAAGAAATTTTTGAGCAAAACGAACAAAACTCTAGACCTGCGGATTGACGAGGGTGAGAATCCGATCGTCAACCGAAGATCGCGGAGACGCCGGGCGCTTGTAGTCCGAGCGTGACGTTCTGCTCGGCATGGGCGAGGCACGTATGCGGGTTGTGCATGGACTGGTCGCGGCCGCTTTAACGATCACCACTTTGGCGGTGCCCCATCCGGTGGCCGCCGATCAGGAACGACAACGCGTCCCCACCGTCGAGCCGCCGCCCTCGCAGGCGGAGACCGAGCGGGGCGCGCTCACGCTCGCCCGCAGCGCCGGCAAGCCCATCGAGGTCGAGTCGATGCGCAGCGAGACCCGTCAGGTCTTCGCGCAGCCCGACGGCAGACTCACCATGGAGATGAACGTTCGCCCCGTACGCGTGCGCAAGGGCGACGGCTGGGTCCCCGTGGACACCACGCTCCGCCTGCGCCCGGATGGCGCGGTCGAGCCCGTGGCCACCGCGGTCGGCCTGACGTTCTCCGGCGGCGGCAGCGCCCCGCTGGCCAGCCTGTCGCGCGGCGCCAAGTCGATGGAGCTCGGCTGGTCGGGCACGCTGCCCAAGCCGACGCTCAACGGCGACACCGCCACCTACGCCGAGGTCATGCCCGGCGTGGACCTCCAGGTCACCGCCGACGTGGATGGCTTCTCCCACGTCCTGGTCGTCAAGTCGCGCGAGGCCGCGGCGCGGATGACCGAGCTGAACTTCCCGCTGACCGCCAAGGGGCTGACGCTGAAGGCGGACCAGGCGGGCAACCTGGAGGCCGTCGACCGCAACGAGGGCACGCTGTTCATCGCGCCCACCCCGAAGATGTGGGACTCCGAGGGGATCACGAGCCCGCAGGCGCTCAAGGAGGGCCGCTCGCCTGAGGCCAACGAGGCCACGATGGGCGTCGAGCTGACGGGCCGGCAACTGCGGCTGCGGCCGGACCGGAAGATGATGACGGACGCGCGGACCAAGTTCCCCGTGTACCTGGACCCGTTCTTCTCGGCCGCCCGTAACGCCTGGACCGCCGTCTGGAGCAACTGGCCCAACTCCAACTACCTCAACTCCAGCGACGTCGCGCGGGTGGGGCACGTGGAGTCGCAGAAGAACCGCACGTTCTACCAGATGAACACCGGTACGACGATCCACGGCAAGCACATCATCAAGGCCACGCTGCGGACGTACGAGACGTGGTCGTATTCATGCTCCGCCCGCAAGGTCGAGGCGTGGGCCACCAACACCATCAGCAAGACCACCACCTGGGCCAAGCAGCCGTCGTGGGTCACCCTGCTGGACACCGTGAACGTCGCCAAGGGCTGGGGGGCGAGCTGCCTGCCCGGCGGGGTCGAGTTCAACGTGACGCCGCAGGTCGTCAACGCCGCCGCCAAGAAGTGGGCCAACGTCACCATCGGCCTGCGGGCGACCAGCGAGACCGACGTGTACGCCTGGAAGAAGTTCAAGAACAACCCGAGCCTGGTCATCGAGTACAACTCGATCCCCAGCGTGCCCGTGGCCGCCGACATGTGGTCGGACCCGGGCGGCCCCTGCGTCTCGGGTGACGGCCGGCCGATCATCAGCACCGCCTCGCCGAAGCTGTGGGCGAAGCTGAAGGACGCCGACAACTCGGTCCAGGGCCGCTTCGAGTGGTACAACGCGGCCGGCCTGAAGACGGGCGAGCACCTCACCCCGATGGGCTCGTCGAACAACGCCTTCCACGCGGCCATCCCGATCAGCCTGTACGCCGACGGCGCGCTGATCCGCTGGCGGGCCCGCGCCGAGGACGGCAAGATCAGCAGCGCGTGGGGCCCCTGGTGCGAGGCCACCGTGGACGCCACGGCCCCTGGGCGGGAACCGGAGATCTCCTCGCCCGAGTACACCGAGAACGGCTGGAGCGACGGCGTCGGCCTGCCCGGCACGTTCCGTTTCGGCGCGAACGGTGTCTCCGACGTCTCCTCCTACCTCTGGGGCCTGGACACCACGCCCACGGCGGAGGTCGCGGCCGGCCAGGACGGCTCCGCCTCCATCGCGGTGACGCCGCGCCACGACGGCCCCAACGTGCTCTCGGTACGCAGCAAAGACCGCGCGGGCCAGACCGGCCCCATCCGCACCTACGTCTTCAACGTCAACCCGGGCAAGGCCGCCAGCGGCCACTGGACGCTGGACGAGGGCCAGGGCAGCACGGCCGCCGACGCCACGGGCGCCCACCCGGCGACGCTGCGCGGCGCCACCTGGACCTCCGGCAAGACCGGCACGGCGCTGAAGCTGGCCAACTCCTACGCCCAGACCACCGGCCCCGTCATCGACACCAGCCGCAACTACACCGTCACCGCCTGGGCCCGCCTGACCGGCACGACGACCTCCGCCACCGCCGTCACCCAGGAGGGCGGCAGGACGGGCGCGTTCTCGCTGCAGTACTCGAAGACCGACGGCCGCTGGGCGCTGGCCGTGGCCGGCTCCGACGCGGACGCCGCGCCGGTGGTGCGGGCCCTGTCCGCCGCCGCCCCGAGGCTGAACGAGTGGACCCATCTGACCGGCGTCTACGACTCGGCGGCGAAGCGGATCTCGCTCTACGTGAACGGCAAGCTGGAGGGCACCGCCACCGTCACGCAACCCTGGAACGCCACCGGCCCCCTGACCATCGGACGAGGCAAGGTCAACGGGGTGGCCGCGGACCACTGGGCTGGAGACATCGACGAGGTGCGGGCCTACGGCCGCGCCATGTTCGCCGACGAGATCGCCGATCTGGTCAACAGCGCCGCCACGCTGGTCGGCCACTGGACGCTGGACGAGGAGACCGGCACCACGGCGGCCGACTCCTCGGGCCGGGGGACCGCCGCGACGCTGTCCGGAGCCGCCACGTGGACGGCGGGCTGGCTGGACGGCGCCCTCGCCCTCGACGGTGTCAACGGCTACGCCCAGACGACCGCGCCCGCGGTCAACACCGGGACCGGATTCACGGTGGCCGCCTGGACCCAGCTCGACTACCTGCCCACCCGCGACACCGCGGCCGTGGCCCAGCCGGGCTCCAGGGCCGCCGGGTTCCAGCTCGGCTTCGACAAGGAGCAGGAGCGCTGGACCCTCGGCATGGCCGCGGCCGACACCGACACCGCGGCGCTCGTCCGTACCCGGTCCGACGCCATCCCGTTCGCGATGGAGTGGACCCACATCGCCGGCGTCTACGACCCGCTGGCCGGTCAGCTCCGCATCTACGTCAACGGCCGCCTGTCCACCACCACCGTCACCGACCACCTGAGCGCGTGGAACGCCACCGGCCTGCTGCAACTGGGCCGCACCAAGACCGCGGGCGCCTTCACCGGCTACTGGCCGGGGACGGTGGACGACGTCCGCACCTATGACGGTGTTCTGAACGCCGAGCAAATCGCCCAGCTAGCCGCCCAGTAACTCCCGTACCGCACCCCCGACTGGGAGAGGTTCATGGATCTGCCGGATGAGTTAGAGCTGCCCGAATCCCGCTGGAACCGTTTTCAACCACCCGACGAACCTGACCTCCCCGACCCCTCCTGGAACCGTTTCGAAGAGGGACCCAAGCGCGAGTCCGCCTGGCCACGACGGCTCGCGACCATGCTCTCCGTCATGCTGGTCGTGCCGCTCGTGCAGACCATGCCGGCCCAGGCCGCCTCGCGGCCGACACCGGCGACGCAGCAGGAGAGCCCGGTCAGCGGCAAGGCGGTCCCGGTCGAGCCGCCGCTGGCCGATCCCGTACAGAAACAGGCCTGGAAGGCGCCACCCGGCGTCAGCTGGCCACGAGCGCAGAAGGCGGAGCTGGGCGGCTCCGCCTCGACCCTGGCCGCCGGCTTCCCCGTGAAGCTGGCGCCAGGGACGGCCAAGACGGCACAGGCGACAGACCCCGTCAGTGTCGAGTTGCTCGACACCGATCGGCTCGGCCTGGCGATGCGCGTTTCCCCTGGTCAGGGCACCACGGCCAGGACGGCGAAGAAGACCCGCCTGGAGATCGACTACTCCGGCTTCCGTTACGCCTACGGCGGCGACTACGGCTCCCGGCTCCGGATGGTCAAGCTGGACGAGTGCGCGCTGGACGCCCGCGCGGCGAACTGCGCGGCCCCCGAGCCGGTGAAGAGCGACAACAACGCCAAGAACGGTACGATCACCGCCGAGGTCGAGAGCGGCGCCGTCTACGCGCTCACCGCGGCCGCCTCCGGCCCGTCGGGCGACCACTCGGCCACCTCGCTGGCCCCCTCGGCGGAATGGAGCGTCGGCACCCAGACCGGCGACTTCTCCTGGTCCTACGACATGCGCATGCCGCCCGCGCTGGGCGGCGACGAGCCGGAGATCGGCCTCGGCTACTCCTCGCAGAGCGTGGACGGCCGCACCGCCTCCACCAACAACCAGACCTCCTGGGTCGGTGAGGGCTTCGAGCTCAACCCCGGCGGCTTCATCGAGCGCCGCTACAAGTCCTGCACCCTCGACGGCAAGAAGACCGGCGACCTGTGCTGGGACCAGGACAACGCGACCCTGTCGCTCGGCAGCACCTCCGTCGAGCTCGTCAAGGACACCACCTCGAAGCAGTGGCGGCCCAAGCGCGACGACGGCACCCGCATCGAATATCTCACCGGCGCCACGAACGGCGACAACAACGGTGAGTACTGGCGGGTCACCACGGCCAACGGCGCCCAGTACACCTTCGGCCTGAACCGCCTGCCCGGCTGGGCGACCGGCAAGGCCGAGACCAAGTCGGTCCAGACGGTGCCGGTGTTCGGCAACAACAGTGGTGAGCCCTGCTACAACAGCACCCCGGCCAACGCCTGGTGCCAGCAGGCGTACCGGTGGAACCTCGACTACGAGGTGGACACGCACGGCAACGCCACCACGTACTGGTACACGCAGGAGGGCAACCACTACGGCCGCAACTCCAAGCCGGAGCTCGGCACCCCGTACGTGCGCAACGCCTACCTGGCCCGCATCGACTACGGCTACCTGCAGAACGAGCTGTTCACCAAGGCCCCGGCGGCCCGCGTGCTGTTCGAGGTGGCCGAGCGCTGCCTGCCCAGCGGCACGATCACCTGCGCCGCCGACCAGCTCAAGAAGGAGACCGCCAGCCACTGGCCGGACGTCCCCTTCGACCAGATCTGCGACTCCGGCGTGAAGTGCACCGACCGCACGACCCCGACGTTCTTCACCCGCAAGCGGCTGACCAAGGTCACCACCCAGATCGTCAACGCCGCCGGCCAGTACGCGGCGGTGGACTCCTGGGCGCTGGCACACCAGTTCCCGGCCTCGGGTGACGGCATGAGCCCGGCGCTCTGGCTGGCGTCGGTGCAGCAGACCGGCCACGTGGGCGGCACCATCACGCTGCCCAAGACCACCTTCATGGGCATCCAGCTCGCCAACCGGGTCGACGGCCAGGAAGGCCGCGCCCCGCTGGTCAAGTGGCGCGTCCAGGCGGTCGACAACGGGACCGGCGGCGAGCTGCGGGTCAACTACTCGGCCACCGAGTGCAAGCCCGGTGAGCTGCCGGCGGCCGACAAGAACACCAAGCGGTGCTTCCCGCAGCGCTGGGCGCCGCCGAACGAGACCGAGGTCAACGACTGGTTCCACAAGTACGTGGTGTCGCAGACGGTCGAGGTCGACCGCGTCGCCGGCTCGCCGAGCGTGGTCACCAGCTACGAGTATCTCGACGGCGCCGCCTGGCACTACGCCGACAACATCCTGGTCAAGCCCGAGCACCGCACCTGGGCCGACTTCCGGGGCTTCGGCCGGGTCCGCGTCCGTGAGGGCGACGGCCAGGACACCAAGCGCACGCTCACGGAGTTCCGCTACTTCCGTGGCATGCACGGCGACAAGCAGGCCGACGGCTCGAAGCGGGTCGCCCAGGTGGAGGACACCGAGGGCGTCAAGGTCGACGACCTCGACCAGTACTCCGGCTTCGAGCGCGAGGAGATCCTGTACGACGGCGACGGCGGCGCCCTCCAGAAGGCGGCCGTCGAGACCCCGTGGTCGCTGAAGACCGCCGAGTCCACGCAGGGCGGCGTCACCAAGACCGCCTACCTGGTCGAGGCGAAGTCGATGGTCACCCGCACCGCCGTGGCGGGCGGCAAGTGGCGGCGTACCGGGGAGGAGCGCTCGTACGACGACAAGGGCCTGCTCCTCCAGGTCGAGGAGAAGGGCGACCTGGCCACCGCGGACGACGACCAGTGCACCCGCTACACCTACGCCCGCAACGACACCTCGTGGATGCTCGACTACCCCAGCCGGATCCAGAAGGTGGCCGCGACCTGCGGCACCTCGGTCTCCACGCTGGCCGCCGAGGAGGTCATCTCCGACGAGAAGATGCAGTACGACGGCAAGGCGCACGGTCAGGCCCCGACCAAGGGCGACGTGACCGCGGTGCTGGAGGTCGTCTCCGGCGACGGCACGACGATCACCGACAGCACCCGCACGTACGACGCCTACGGCCGCGAGACGAGCGAGACCGACCCCGTCGGCACCAAGTCCGTGACCGCCTACAGCCCGGCGGCGGGCGCCCTGCCGACCGAGATCGTCGAGACCAACCAGCTCGGCCACGTGGACCGCACGCTGGTCCAGCCGGCCTGGGGCTCGCCGGTCACCGAGATCGACGCGAACAACCGGCGCACCGACCTGGAGTACGACGCGCTCGGCCGCCTGACCAAGGTCTGGCAGCCCGACCGCAGCAAGGCGGCGAACCAGTCGCCCAGCACCGAGTACACCTACACCATGCGGGCCGACGGCCCCAGCATCGTCACCACGAAGACGCTGGGCGCCGACGGCAACTACACCGCCAGCCACGAGCTGTTCGACGGCCTGTCCCGCGAGCGCCAGACCCAGGAGCCCGCACCCAAGGACGAGCAGACGCAGGACCCCGCGCTGCGTGACGGCCGCACGATCACCGACACCTTCTACAACTCCCTGGGCGAGCAGTCCAAGGCCAACACCGGCTACTTCGCCACCGGGACGCCGGGCACCGACCTGCTGGCGGTGGCCGACGCCGACGTGCCCACGCAGGTCGTGTCGGTCTTCGACGGCGTCGGCGACGTGATCTCCCAGGTCCTGAAGGCGAAGGGCCAGGAGAAGTACCGGGTCACCTCCAAGCAGGAGGGCGACAGGATCCACGTGACGCCGCCGGCGGGCGGCACCGCGGTCACCCGCATCGGTGACGCCGAGGACCGCCTGATCGAGCTGCGCCAGTACAAGGGCGCGACCCCGACCGGCGACTACGAGGCCACCAAGTACACCTACGACCACGCGGGACGCCTGTCCACCGTGACCGACTCGGCGGGCAACGTGTGGCGCCACCACTACGACCTGCGCGGCCGGGAGATCAAGAGCGAGGACCCCGACAAGGGCGTCACGACGATGACGTACAACGACGCCGACGAGCTCGTCACCACCACTGACGCGCGCGGCAAGACGCTCTGGTACGGCTACGACGCCATCGGCCGCAAGAAGGAGCTGCGCGACGGCTCCGCCAGCGGCCCGCTGCTCGCCGAGTGGAAGTACGACGCGCTGGCCAAGGGCCACATGAACGCCAGCATCCGGTACGCGGGCGGCCAGGAGTACAAGGCCGAGATCAACGCGATCGACTCCGACTACCGCGCGCTGCGCGAGACCGTCACCATCCCCGAGCGGGAGGGCAAGCTGGCGGGCTCGTACGTCCTCAACACCCGCTACACGCTCGACAACCAGGTCCAGTCGGTCAGCTTCCCGGCCGCCGGCGGGCTGGCGGAGGAGTCGGTCGTCTACACCTACGACGGGCTGGGCCAGCCCACCAAGGTCTCCGGCCTGTCGTCGTACGTGACCGCGGCCCGCTACTCCAAGTTCGGTGAGACCCTGCAGTACGAGCTGAGCACGGGAGGCAAGAAGTCCTGGCTCACCTACACCCACGACGAGGCCACCCGCAGAATGACCGGCATGCGGCTGGACAGGGAGGGCGCCACCGCGACCGACCTGGACCTCGGCTACACCTACGACGCGGTCGGCAACATCACCAAGATCGCTGACAAGGGCGCGGCCGGCCAGGACACGCAGTGCTTCACCTACGACCACCTGCGGCGCCTGACCTCGGCCTGGACGGGCACCGACGAGTGCGCCTCCGGCAGCCCCACCTCGGGCAAGATCGGCGGCGTGGCCCCGTACGCGGTCAGCTACGCCTATGACAGCACCGGAAACCGGACCAAGGAGACCAAGCACGCCTGGGGCGGCGCGGCCGAGACGGTCCGCGACTACACCTACCCGGCGGCCGGCGGCAAGCAGCCGCACGCGCTGAAGAGCGTCGGCGCCGACCTCTTCGAGTACGACGCCGCCGGCAACACCACCCGGCGCAAGGTCGGCACCTCCGACCAGGCGCTGGTCTGGGACGCCGAGGGCAACCTGGAGTCGGTGACGGAGGCGGGCAAGACTACCTCGTTCGTCTACGACGCCGAGGGCGACCGGCTGATCCGCAAGACGGCGACGGACTCCACGCTCTACATCGACGACATGGAGCTGCGCTTCGACTTCGCCAAGGACGCCGTCGAGCAGACCCGTTACTACACGATCAACGACCAGGCGGTCGCCGTACGGACGAACGACAACCAGGTCTTCTTCCTGGCCGCCGACCACCAGGGCACCTCGCAGGCCGCGGTGAACGCCACCAACGGCGACCTGGCCGTACGGAGGTCGACGCCGTTCGGTGAGGACCGAGGCACGGCACCACCGTGGTGGCCTGGCCAGCGCGGATTCGTCGGCGGCACCAAGGACGCCACGACCGGGCTCGTCCACCTGGGCGCCCGCGAGTACGACCCCAAGTTCGGCCGCTTCCTGTCGGTGGACCCGATCATCGACGATGTGGATCCGCAGCAGCTCAACGGCTACTCCTACGCCAGCAACAGCCCCGTCTCCATGAGCGACCCCGACGGGCAGTGGGTGTGGATCGTGGTCGGCATCGGCGTGCGGGTCGGTGCCCGCTACCTCGCCAAGAGGGCGGCCCAGCAGGCCGCCAGGCGCCTGGCCCTCAAGCGCGCCAGAGAGGAGGCCAGGAAGAGGGCGCTGGAGGCGGCCAGGAAGAGAGCGCTGGAGGAGGCCAAGAAGCGGGCCCGGGAAGAGGCCAAGAAGCGGGCCCTGGCCGCGGCGAAGAAGCGGGCCCTGGCGGCGGCGCGGAAGAAGGCTCGCGAGCAGGCCAGAAAGGCTCGTGAGGCGGCGGCCAGACGGCGGGCCGCGGCGCGGGCCCGCAGGGAGGCGCGCAAGGAGGCTCGCGAGGCGGCCGCCAAGAGGCGCGCCACGCAGCGGGCGCGGGAGCGCAACCGGCAGGCCGGTCGCCTTCCGCAGGGCATCCAGCACGCTCGCTCACGTCCGGTACGGCGTCCGACCAGCCACAGGTCGACGCAGCGGCAGTCACCGCCGAAGGTGAGCAGGAAGCCGGCACAGCCGAGACCGAGCCAGGTCTACCGGAACGACGGCAGCACGCAGCCGACGCAGTCCTACACCGTCTACGGCAACGGCCGGATGTACCCGCAGGGCAGGCCGCCGTCGAACCTCCCGAACGGCAACGGCTCCGGCCAGGGACAGAAGCAGATCTTCCGGCCGGAGAAGCTGGAAATAGAGGTCAACACCAGGAAGGGAGCGGTCGCGAACCTGGGCATGCGCGGCGGGAAGCTCGGTGACGACATCGCCGACTTCTTCGACGCCCTGCTCGGCGGGCTGGGCTGATCTTCTGAGAGGCCGACCGGCGCGGGACCTTCCTGGTCCCGCGCCGGTTCCTTCTTATAGAATCTTGTTCGGTTCCGAGGCGAGGAGGCGGCGTGGACGCGTTCGATCTCAGTGGGAAGCAGGCTCTGGTCACCGGGGCGTCGAAGGGGATCGGGCGGGCCATCGCGCTCGCGTACGCGACGGCGGGGGCCGACGTGGCGCTCGTGTCCCGATCGGCCGAGACGCTCGCCGAGGTGGCCAAGGAGGTCGAGGCCCTGGGCCGGCGCGCCGTCGTCATCCCGGCCGACCTCACCGACCGCGACGCCGCCGCGGGCGCCGTCGCGGCGGCGATCGACGGGCTCGGGCACCTCGACATCGTGGTCAACAACGCCGGCGGGTCCAACTTCCTGGTCGAGTTCAAGGACCTGCGGCTGAGCGGCTGGGACAAGCTGATGCGGCTCAACCTCGACTCCGCCATGGCCGTCTGCCACACGGTCGCGCCGCACCTGCTCGGCCGGGGCGAGGGCGTGGTCATCAACGTGGCCTCGGTGGCGGCGCTCGGCGCGCCCCTGCTCGCGCCCTATGCCGCCGCGAAGGCCGGGCTCGTGGCGCTGACCAAGACGCTGGCCGTGGAGTGGGCCGGTTCCGGGGTCCGGGTCAACGCCCTGTGCCCTGGGTGGACGGCCACCGAGCTCAACCGCAACCTCTGGGAGGACCCGGCGACCGGGGCGGCGACGGTCGCCACCGTGCCGATGCGGCGGTGGGGGACGGCCGAGGAGATGGCTCAGCCGGCGGTGTTCCTGGCGTCTCGGGCGTCGGCGTACATGACGGGGCAGGTGCTGTTCGTCGACGGCGGCGCCACGGCCACCGCCTCAGGCGCGTAGGCAGGCGCGGTTCGCCGGCACCACCGCCTCAGGCGCTGTTCTCCCGTGCCACCGCCTCAGGCGCGTAGGACGTTCTCGCGGTGCTCGCCGTCGTTGTCCGGGGGCTCGAACACGAAGACGATGTACGTCTCGTACGCCGTCGAGCCCTGACCCGCGACGCGGGCGGCGCCCATGCTCGTGGTGGCCTTCCAGAGGAGCCGGCTGAAGGGGCCGGGGCGGGGGTCGTCCCAGTCGTAGGGTTCGGCGTACCAGGAGGCCACCGCGTCGGCGGCGGCGCTCATGACCTCGCCCTCGTACCAGAACAGGTTCTCGCCCGTGCCCGCGCGCGGGCCGTCGTGCCCCTCACGCCGGGAGAGGGCGGCCGCTCGCGCCTTGGCGTAGTCGACCAGCAGCGCGTCCATGACCAGGGGCGGCACGTGGTGCTGGGCCCGGCGGGCGTTCGCCTCCTTGAGCGCCTCCAGGAGGAAGTCGCCGTTGGTGGCGTCGGGGAGCGCGGGGCGGGTTCCTGGCATCGGCGTCACCTCGGGTGTCAGGTGGTCGTGCCTGGATTGTGCGCGGGAATTATTCGAGGGGCAATGTCAGATTTATGGCGGACATTGGTGGAGTGCGGCTTTTATCAAAGTCGCTAAGGGATATCGACCTACCTCATTGAGTGCCTGTCGCCGGGAACCGGGCTACCGTGTGGTCCGTGCAGCTCTACACGAGATCTGCCGGGACCGGGATCCCGGTTGTGCTGCTTCACGCGTTCCCGCTGTCGTCGGCCATGTGGCTGGCGCAGCGGGAGGGGCTGGCCAAGGTCTGCCGGGTCATCACACCTGACCTGCGCGGATTCGGCGGGTCGCGCCTGGGCGAGGACGAACCGTCCCTCGACCTGATGGCCGACGACGTCGCCAGGCTGCTCGACGAGGAGGGCACGGACAGGGCGGTGGTCGGCGGGCTGTCGATGGGCGGCTACGTGACCATGGCGTTCTGCCGGCGACACGCCGACCGGGTGCTCGGCGTGATACTGGCCGACACCAAGGCCGGCCCGGACCCACCCCCGGCGAGGGAGAACAGGGAACGCATCGCGCAGGCCGTGCTGTCCGGCGGCAGCGAGGTGCTGGTCAGCGAGGTGCTGCCGACGCTCATCGGGCCGACCACCAAAGAGCGGCGGGCCATGGTGTTCGGCCGGGTCAAGGGGCTCGTGCAGTCCGCTCCGCCGGGCGCCGTCGCCTGGGCGCAACGGGCCATGGCGGCGCGGCGCGACTCGTTCGACACGCTCGGCGCCCTGAAGGTGCCGCTGCTGATCCTCGTGGGAGAGGAGGACGAGCTCTCACCGCCCGCCGACGCCGAGGCCATGGCGAGCGCCGTGCCCGAGGGCAAGCTGGAGATCATTCCCAAGGCCGGGCACCTGAGCGCGGTCGAGCAACCGGAGGCGTTCAACGCGGCGGTGACCGAATTCCTGAAGACCGAACTCGGCGCGGGGCGGCGCTAGCGCTAGGCATGCTCCTGCCTGGGCAGCACCACCTCGCGGATGATCAGGGAGATCGCCGCGGCCACCGGGATGGCCAGCAGCGCGCCGACGATGCCGAGCAGCGCGCCGCCGAACAGCGCGGCGATCACCGTCACGGCCGGGGTCACGTCCACCGAGCGTTTCATCACCTTGGGGTAGATGAAGTAGTTTTCGACCTGCTGGTAGATCAGGAAGAAGATCAGGCAGGCGATTCCGGCGGGCACCGACTGCAGCAGCGCCACGAGGGTCACGACCGCCGCGCCGATCGTGGCGCCCACCAGCGGGATCAGGTCCGTCAGGGCTACGACGAGGGCGAGGGCGAGCGCGTACTGGACGCCGGCGATCGACAGGAAGATCCAGGTCAGCACGCCCGCGATGACCGAGATCAGCACGTTGCCCGCCACGTAGCCGCCGATGCCGGACAGGATCTCCTCCGCGATCGCGCCCGTTCGCGTCCTGCGCGACGACGGTACGAGGGTGAGCAGGTAGCCCTTGATCGTGTGCAGCGAGCCGAGGAAGTAGAGCATGAGCACCAGCAGCGTCACCGTGGTGAACACGCCGTTCAGCACCACCAGCCCCGCGCCCATGATCCCGGACGCCAGCGACGGCCCCAGGGTGCTCATCACGAACGTTCGGATCTGATCGAGGATCTTGTACTCGGCGTCGAGCCGTTGCACCGTCGGATTGTTGCTCAGCTCGGTGAAGTAGCCGGGCACCGCGTTGACGAACTCGGTGAACTGCTGGCTGACCGGCGGCACGATGGCCACCCCGAACAGCCCGAACGCCACGATGACCCCGACGAACACGATCGTGATCGCGCCACGCCTGGCCAGGCCGCGGCGCTGTAATGCCTCGACGGCCGGGTTGAGCCCGACGGCCAGGAACATCGCCACGACGACCAGGACGATCGTGCTCAGCGACTTGACGACCATCTGGGCGATCGCGATCGCCGTCAGCACACCCAGGCCGCCGACCAGCCCGAACAGGAACGGGCCCCTTGCCAGCGGCTTGCCCGGCAGCCCGTACGGCTGCGCGGCCTCCTCGACGGGGTCGCTCTCCCGCCGGGCCTCGGGTTCTGTTGTGGGGGGCTCGACTTTGGGGGGCTCGACTTCTGCGGACAAAGCGGACTCCCGGGGGTCTGGCAACTGAGCATGACGGACCGGCGTCAGTCCGTACACACCTGACAACAAAGAGAGAGCCTAGCGACCATCGAATCGCCAGGCTCTCTCCAGCCGTCTATTCCGCCCCCGTGTATGCAGATAAACGGTGTTCCGCCCCTACTCCTGCCACCATTCGGCGTCGTCCTCGGACTTGGCCTCCGACCTGGCCGCGGGGGCCGCGGCCGGAGCCGGCGGCTCCGCCACGGGCGCCGCGAGCGCGGGCTTCGGCGGGGCCGCGGTGACCGCGGGCTCCGGCTCCATGCCCGGCAGCGCGGCGCCGCCGAGGAGCTGGCGAAGCTGGGCCAGGTGGCTGGTGATGCTGTCGCGCTGGCGGGTGAGCTCGTCGACCTGGCGCTGCATCGCCGTACGCGTGCGCTCGGCCTCGTTCTTCGCCTCGGTGACGATCGTGTCGGCGCTCGACTTGGCCTCGGCCACGATGGTCTCGGAGCTCTTACGGGCGTTCGCGACGAGCTGCTTGGCGTGCAGATCGGCCTCGCGGCGGGTCTGCTCGGCCTGCTGGGTCGCCTTCGTGGCCCTCGACTCGGCCGTGGCGGCGCGCTGCTCGGCCTCGGCGACCAGCTTCTGCGTGGCGGCCTGCGCGGTGGCGTGGCGCTCGGCCTCCTGGCGCTCGGCCTCCTCGCGGCGGGAGGCGAGCTGGATCTCGAACTCGGCCTCGTCCTGCGCCCGCTTGGCCTCCGACTCCTCCAGCACCCGCTGAGCCTGCGCGCGCATCTCGTCGGCCTGCCGCTTGGCGGTGGTCAGCACCTCGTCGCGCTCACGCTTGGTCGAGGCCCGCAGCTGGGCGACCTCGCGCTCGGTCGTGGTGCGGAGCTTGGCGATCTCCCGCTCGGCGTCGGCCCGCTTCTCCGCGACCTCGTGGTCGGCCGTGGCCCGCAGCTTGGCGGCCTCGCGCTCGGTGGTGTTGGTCAGCTCGTCGGCCTCACGGCGAGCGGTGGAGCGGATGTCCTCGGCGTCCCGTTCCGCCGAGGTGCGCATCTCGTCGCTCTCGCGCGTGGCCTGGGCCCGCTTCTCGGCGGCCTCCGCCTCGGCGGCGGCTCGCAGATCGGCGGCCTCGACCTTGGCGGCGGCCTTGATCTCGTTGGCCTCGGACCTGGCGGCCTGGACGAGCTCGGTCGCCTGCTCCTCCGCAAGGCGGAGCAACTGCTCGATGCGAGCGCCGAGACCGGAGTAGGTGGGACGTTCCTGCTCCTGGAGCTGGCGCTGCGAGTCGGACAGATCACGCTGCAGACCGACAGCCTGCTCGCGGGCCTGGCGGAGCTCTTGGTCGAGCTGCTTGAGATGATCGTGGACCTGATGCCGGTCGTAACCGCGGAGCACCACGTCGAACTCGCGGGCTGGGGCGTCCTCGAAGAAGTTATTGAGCTGTGCGTCGATGTCGGACTGCATGGAGGCTCGATCCTGGGTTGTCGAGACGGCTACACGGGCCGGACGGGGGGTTCGGGGCATCCGAGCCAGGAGCCTGTGCCTCGCGGCAGGCCCCATGTCCGGTGGAAGGTCAAGCGTACTCCGCTGGTGCCACCTGCGAAGCCCCGTCCAACTTTCTGCGTGACTAGTTACATATGAACGTTTTATCCGTTTTGGGATGGTTTGGCCGATTGGACCAATTCTGTCAGCATCCCTCCCACGTCCTTGGGGTGCAGGAATGCGATTAGCGAGTCCATCGACCCATGCCGGGGACGCTCGTCCAGGAGCCTCACACCCTTCTCACCGATTTTCGCCATGGCGTCCGCGACGTCGGGGACGCCGAATGCCACATGATGGACGCCCTCGCCCCGCTTAGCCAGGAATTTTCCCACAGGGGAGTCCTCGGAGAGAGGCTCCAGGAGCTGAATGTAGGAGCCCCCGCCTTCGCCGTCCGCGATGTGCAGCATGGCCTCCTTGACGCCCTGCTCCTCGTTCACCTCGCGGACCACGACCGTCAGCTCGAACGTGCGCGAGAAGAGCTCGATCTGCTTTTCGAGGTCGTGGCAGGCGATCCCTATGTGGTCGATACGCAGGAACATGTGTGGCCTACCTCCATGGCGGTCGTCGTTCTACTCGTGGGTATGGTGTCAAAGAACCCGACGTGAGCACAGGAGGCCGTTGTCATGTCCAGTTCCGTCATCGTGGCCGGAGCTCGCACCCCCATCGGCAAGCTCCTCGGAGCCTTGTCCGGCCTCCCGGCCGTCGAGCTCGGGGGCATCGCGATCAAGGCGGCCCTGGACCGCGCGGGCGTGGCGCCCGAGGCGGTCGAGTACGTCATCATGGGCCAGGTCCTCCAGGCCGGCGCCGGCCAGATCCCCTCCCGCCAGGCCGCCGTCAAGGCCGGCATCCCGATGACCGTCCCCTCCATCACCATCAACAAGGTGTGCCTGTCCGGCCTCGACGCCATCGCCCTGGCCGACCAGCTCATCAGGGCCGGCGAGTTCGACATCGTGGTGGCGGGCGGCATGGAGTCGATGACCAACGCCCCGCACCTGCTGCCCGGCCTGCGCAAGGGGGTCAAGTACGGTCCGTCCGAGGTGGTCGACTCGATGGCCCACGACGGCCTCTACTGCGCCTTCGACCAGTGCGCCATGGGGGAGTCGACGGAACGCTACAACACCAGGCTCGGCATCGGCCGCGAGGAACAGGACTCCCTGGCCGCCCGCTCCCACCAGCTCGCCGCCGCCGCCATCAAGAACGGCCTCTTCGAGGACGAGATCGTCCCGGTCGAGATCCCGCAGCGGCGCGGCGAGCCGGTGGTCGTCAAGGACGACGAGGGCGTACGCGGTGACACCACGGCCGAGATCCTGGCCAAACTCCGCCCCTCCTTCGCCGCCGACGGCACGATCACGGCCGGCTCGGCCTCCCAGCTCTCCGACGGCGCCTGCGCGGTGGTCGTCATGTCGAAGACGAAGGCCGAGGAGCTGGGCCTCGAATGGCTGGCCGAGATCGGCCGCCACGGCAACGTCGCCGGCCCTGACGCGTCCCTGCAGTCACAGCCGGCCAACGCCATCAAGCACGCCTTGACCAAGCAGGGCCGCACGACCGCCGACCTGGACCTGGTGGAGATCAACGAAGCCTTCGCCAGCGTCGTCCTGCAGTCGGCCAAGGACCTGGACCTCCCGCTGGACAAGATCAACGTCAACGGCGGCGGCATAGCCCTGGGTCACCCGATCGGCGCCTCGGGGGCGAGAATCGTGTTGACGCTGGCGTACGAGCTGAAGCGCAGAGGCGGCGGCTTCGGCGCGGCGGGGCTGTGCGGCGGAGGCGGCCAGGGCGACGCCCTCCTCCTCACGGTCCCCAAAACCCAAAACCCTCTCTAAACCGCGCTTCGCCCACCCGTTGCCTGGTTACGCGGTGGGCTGGCTGATACCCACCCCGAGCGGTCCTCGCTGATCGCTCGGGCGTCCTTCCTGGGATTCGCGGCTTCGCCCCGAATCCCTGGGCGAGTGGGCTTCCAGCCCCCTCGCGCTCCCCCGAGCCTTGGCCGGCGTAGGACCTGAGCCGGGGATGACCACCTCGAGACCCCTGGTGGCATTCATCCGGCAATACCTTGCCCACCGAACTGAGCCACAAGGGGCCTGTGAAACCGCGAGCCGCACGGTCTCCCTGGACGCCCATGTTCTGGCTCCAAGTATGGAAGCTGCGCCCCGAACAACTGCTCTACCCCTGGCAGACCGACGACCCCAAAGAGGGAAGAGGGTCTGACCATGTCTGAAGGAGCCGGACGAGGAGCCCGGTACCTGCACCGGCGCCGTTGCCCGCCGATGGCCGTCGCTCAGGTTGTAGCCGAGATGATCGTGACGCCGATCGTGGACGGCGATGCCGATGACCTCAAATGAATCGAGGAGCAAACCGGCAAGCTCACGCGGTGACCGCCCTGATGAGGGCAGCGCTGTCGGTGAGGTCGGGGAAGACGATGTCCGCGCCGGCCGCCTTGAGATCAGTGGTGCTGCTGTTGCCGGAAGCAATGCCGATCACGTGCGCCCCTCCGTCTCTGCCCGCTCTGACGTCTTGAGGAGTGTCCCCGATCAGCACGGTCGTCTTCGGTGAGTAGACCAGCCCGCTCTTGAGACGCGCCCGGTCACGCGCGATGGCTACAAGATGGGCGCGAATGGGATTGTCTTCGCCGTATGCGCCGATATCCAGGTCGACGTACTGCTCCAGCCCGAAGATCTTGAGTTTGGCCCGGGCTGACGCCCTTGTGTTCCCGGTGAGCACGGATTGAGCGACACCGGCAAGACGGTTCAGCGCCTGGAGCGCGCTGTGCGCTCCTGGCAGGGCACGACCACGTTGGTGGAGTTCATGCGCCCGTTCCTCATAGCCTTGAGCCTGGATTTCGATGAAGCGCTCGAAGTGCTCGTCAGAATGCGGGATCCCGTGGAGGTCGAGGGTCTCGCCGAAGATCACGAGTTCGGTTCGCCCGCTGACCGCAGCCATGGCCTTCATGGGCGTGCTGGTCACCTGGGCGAAGGCGTCGGCGAAGACCTCCCGCCCCACACCCCCGGTTTCGATCAGGGTGTGATCGATGTCCCAGAGTACGAGCCGGTTCGTGGCCACGGGACCGCCTTTCCGACCGAATCGGACTGTGCGCTCCAAGAGTCTCACGTGAGCCGGCGCGGTCTCCGGGACGGTACAAGGCGGGAACTTCAGGAAGCGGTAGAAGCATGATTCAGCACGCCATGGAGGCCGACGACGATGTGGCGTTGTGTGCTGAGCCGGTGCGGTCGGTGATCGTGGGGGACTGGCATGTGTCGTTTGTGGCGACGCTGGCGTGTGCCTGCCCAGAATGCGTGCGGTTGGCCGCGACCGGTGACAAGTCCAGGGTGCTGGATGGCGGCTCAGCATAAGTACCCGGCGGATCCGGTCCCCGAGCGGTTTGACCTTGACGCTGCGTCAACTTCTAGCATCGGGGCCATGTCGATCACCGTTCTTGACACCTACTCCGCCATGAAGCAAATCCTGCGAGCACCAGCGACGAACCGCGTCGACCTGCTGCGTTCGATGCTGGAGGCCAACAGGGGCATGTACCGCTACAACCCAGGCGAGGTCGACCTGGTGGCCCTGCACCTCCAGTCGTCCGGGTTCCCCATCGACCGCGACGAGGAGCGTTGTCTCGACGCGCTGGAAACCCTGGCGGCGGCCGGAGCCTGGGAGCGGATGCGGCGTGCCCTCGACGACGCTCTCGCCGTGCTGCTGGAGGCGACGCCGGGGCTGGAGGCTCCGGACATCACCGTGCTGTTCGTCCTCGGCGATCCGGGTGACGAGCACTTCATGGGTCCCTGTAAAGGGTTGACCGGGTTCGGCGGCATCTCGGGCCACATCGCCATCACGCTCTGGCCCTTCCCCGAGAACGTGGCGCGGCTGGAGGCCACCGCCGTGCACGAGCTGCACCACAACCTGCGGTGGGCGCCGGGCGGGGTCGTGTGGGACCCGATGACCGTCACGGTCGGCGAGCACATCGTCGGTGAGGGCCTGGCCGACGCCTTCGCGCGGCAGCTCTACGGTGACGAGCTCGGCCCCGCCCGCATCGGCGTGCCGCACCTGCACGACGACGAGGTCTTCGCCAAGGTGCTCACCGGGCTCGACGTGACGGGCATGCAGAACTTCACCGCCTGGGTGCACGGCGACCCCGGCGCCGAGCACCTCGGTGTCCCCCCGGTGGGGCTGCCGATGGGCGCCGGGTACGCCGCGGGCAACCGGCTCGTCGACGCCTACCTGGCGGAGACCGGGCGGACGGCGGCGCAGGCCCTGCACGCCGACAGCTCGGAGATCATCGCGACCACTCTCCGCCGCGCGTAACACTGGAACGATGGAATGGACGATCCAGGAACTCGCGACGAGGGCCGGCATCAGCAGCCGCACCCTGCGTCACTACGACAGCGTCGGGCTCCTGGCCCCGTCCCGCGTCGGTGAGAACGGCTACCGCTACTACGACCCCGCCGCGGTCGCCCGGCTGCAGCGGATCCTGCTCATGCGCCGGCTCGGGATGGGCCTGCCGGCCATCGCCGAGGTCCTGGCCGAGGAGGTGGACACGTGCGACGGGCTCCGTGCCCACATCGCCGCGCTGGAAGAGGAACGCGACCGCGTCGAACGGCAGATCCGGTCCGTACGTCACACGCTCGAAGCCCTGCGGGCAGGGGCGGAACCGCGGATGGACGTCATGCTGGCGGGGTTCAACGACCGCTACAAGGACGAGGTGATCTCGCAATGGGGCGAGCGCGCGTTCCAAGCGAGCAATGACTGGTGGCACGGCAAGAGCCTTGACCAGCAGCAAGCCTGGAAGCGTGACACCGAGGACCTCGTCGCCTCATGGGTCGCCGCGGCGAAGGCCGGGATCTCTCCGGCCTCGGAACCCGCTCAGTCACTGGCCGACCGCCACGTCCGGTGGCTGAGTCAGATCCCGGGCACCCCCACGGCCGAGGGCGACCGGGAGCGCTCGATCGAGATGGTGGAATGCCTGGGAGACATGTACGTCGACGACCCCCGCTTCGCCGGCATGTACGACGACGCGGCGGGGGCGAGGTTCGTCCGCGACGCGCTGCGGGTGTACGCGCGGACCCGGATGTAGCCGGCCTGCTAGAAGGCCGGGAAGAAGGGGTGGTCGGCGGCGGGCAGCCACTGGCTCCGGGTGGCCGGCGGGCGGTAGTGGTCCTTCACGTGGGCGATGAGCGGCGGCAGCGACGGGTGGCGGTTGGCCTCGTGCCACATGAGAGACCACGGATACACCGGCGTGGGGTCGGTGACGGCGATCTCGGCGACGCCGGGAGACACCGGATACTGCCTCTTGTTGCCGAACGTGATGAGGTCCGGTGAGGCCGCGATCTTCTCCATGATGTGGTCACGGCCGAAGAACGGGCCGGAGCTGTCGATCCGGACGCCGAACTCGGCGCTGAGGAAACGGTAGTACTCCGCCCACTCGCTGTCCCCGGCGTTGCCCGGCATCCACGCCGTCAGGCCCGACAGCTCTGCCATCGGTACGCGCCTGCGCCTGGCGAGCCGATGCCGGCGGCCGACCAGGATGGAGATCGGCTCCAGGCACGCCGGGACGCGCTCGATCCCCGGTGGCAGGCTCCCCGTGGTGCGGCCGAACGCCGCGTCGACCGAGCCGTCGGTGAGCACCGACTCCCGCGAGCCGACGCCCCGGGAGACGACGATTTCCACGTCGACGTCGGCGGTCTCGTAGAAGGCCCGGACCATGTCCGTGGACGCCGAATCGCGCCCGAGTATGTCGACGCGCAGCGGGCGGCGCCGGGTGCGGAGCATCGCGGCGGCCTGGTCGGCCAGGCTGATCAGTGCCCGGGCGTGCGGGAGAAAGGCTTCGCCGTCCTTGGTCGGCCTGACTCCGGCGCGGGAGCGGATCAGCAGAGAGACGCCCAGATCGGACTCCAGCCTGGCGATGCGCTTGGACACGGCCTGCTGCGACATCCCCACGCGGGCGGCCGCGTCGGTGAAGTGCGCGTCGTCGACGACGGCGAGGAAGGTCCTGACGGCACCGAGGTCAAGGTCCATGAACAACTCCCGGTTGTTTACCGTGACGTGCCGGCTGTTGGACCGTACGCCAGGGGCTCTGGTTCGATGGGCGGCGCCCAGCGCCTCCGACAACCGCATGGAGTATAAGTGACCCTGCCCGCTCCTGATGATCGCGGCGGTCACGCCGTCATGGACCCTCGGACGACCGCGCTGCTCGTCATGGACTACCAGCGCGGAATCCTGGCCTCGCTCCCCGAGCCGGCCGACGCCGAAGCGCTGCTGTCGCGGGTGGCCGGCGCCATCGCCGGCATGCGAGCGTACGGTGCCGTCATCGCGTACGTGCGGGCCGGCTTCACCGAAGCGGACTGGGCGGCGATTCCGCCGGCCAACAGGACGTTCTCCGTCATCGGCCGGCAGCACCTCCTGCACCACGAGGAGCCCGACACCGCCTTTCACGAACGGCTCGCCCCCGAGCCCGGCGACATCACCGTCCGCAAGACCCGTTACGGCGCGTTGTCCACCACCGACCTCGACCGGCGGCTGCGGGATCGCGGAGTCACCACCCTGGTCATCGCCGGGCTCACCACCAGCGGCGTCGTCCTGTCCACCGTCACCGACGCCGCCGACCGTGACTACCGGCTCTACATCCTGTCCGACTGCGTCGCCGACCCGGACCCGAAGATCCACCAGACCCTGATGAGCGGCGTTTTCCCGAGGATGGCCCACGTCATCGACACCGCCGGGCTGCGCTCTATCTTCCGGTGACCAGCGGCAGTGACACCGACGTGCCGGCCAGGTCGACGGTGACCTTGGCCCCGGTGGCGGGTTCGACGTCGGCGTCGAAGGTGAGGTCGGCGTTGGTTCCGGTCAGCACCAGGCCGAGCCGGTGCCCCGCCTTGAACTCGTAGTCCTGCGCCAGCAGCCGCCAGGTGATCTGGTACGGCCGGCCCGGCGTCAGCGGCGTCCGGCGGCTCAGCGACCTGTGGTTCTGCGCGTCCATGATGCCCCGGGAGACCACCTGGAAGCCGGAGGTCACCGTGTTGTCGGCCATCCTGCGGTAGCAGGCGTCGTCATCGGCCGTGCTCTCGCCGACGCAGTCTTCGCCGTCGGCCCACTTGAGACCCTGTCCCTGGTCGGCGGCGACGCCGTCGATGCGGGTGTCGGTGCCGTAGTCGACGAGCAGGACGCCCAGGTTGGCGGTCGGCTTGTCGAGCGTCACCCGCAGGCTCACCGTCGGCGTTCCGGACAGCCGCGTCGCGGTCTTCAGCGGCGGGGTCAGGAAGGCCAGCCGGTTGGGGTCGGCGGTGGCGGGGTCGCCGGCCATCGCGGTCTCGGTCTGCCTGGTGTCGAGGTAGGCGCCGGTTCCGGTCGAGGGCCGGGCGCCCAGGGAGCCGTCCTGCTGCGGCCTGAAGGTCACCTTCTGCGTCGGTGCGGGCCAGTCGGCCTGGGTGATCCAGCGGTCCGGGCCGAGCTGTACGTCGGCGCGGGGCTGCCGCATGATGTCGTTGGCGACGCCCATCAGTTCGTGGTCGAACCACTGGTGCAGGGTGCCGACCCACACGTCGCGGCGGGCCCAGAACGGGTCGAGGTGCCCATACTGGGTCACCCACGCCTTGCGCTGCACCTCGCGCGGCAGCCCGGCCCACCAGGTGGAGAACTGGTCGGCCATGACGTTGCGGTCGTGCAGCCCCACCACGGAGAAGACGCTGGCGCGGACGTTGCGCACGTTCGAGACCGGCCCGGTGCGGTAGTCGAGTTCGTGCCAGTAGGCGTTGTAGTCGCCGGTGGCGTCGTCCGAGCCCTCGGTCATGCGCCGGTGCGCCGCCGCGCATTTCTCGTCCGGGTCGGTGTCGATCCGCTGGGCCATCCACTGCTGGCCGCCCTTGATGTCGGTGAGGGTGCCGTTCGAGCGCCACATCTCGTACCAACTGCTGGGGCCGGCGAGCGGCACGATCGTCTCCAGCCCCCGTACGCCGGTGCCGGCGACGCCGATGGCGAGGGAGCCTTCGTACGAGTGGCCGATCATCCCGGTACGCCCGGTGGTCCAGGTGGCCTTGACCGGCGCGCCCTTGTCGTCGTAGGCGACCGCCCGGCCGTTCAGCCAGTCGATGACCGCCTTGCCGCCCAGCACGTCGGACGGACCGCCCACGGTCGGGCAGCCGTCCGACAACCGGGTGCCGATCATGTCGACGGACACGAACGCGTACCCGCGCGGCACGAAGTAGTTGTCGTAGAACAGCGGGAACTTCGTCAGGTTCCCCTCCGCGTCATACTGCTTGTGGTCCAGCTCGAAGCCGACACCCGGCTCGTCGAAGTACGGGCTCTGGTGCATGATCACCGGGACCTTGAGCCCGGCGTCGCTCTCCTTCGGCCGGATGATGTCCACCCGGACCAGGTCCTTCTTGCCGTCGCCGTCGCTGTCGGCCGGCGACTGCACCCGGACGTGCTCGCGTACGGCGTCTGCGTAGGAGAAGACGGGCCGCGTCAGCCCGCCGGAGACTTCGATCGCCGGTCTCGCCGTCGCGGCGGCGGCGGGAGCGCCGGCGACCACGAGCGCGGTCGCGAGGGCGACCGCGGGGAGTAACCCTGACATGTGCCTACCTTTGGGGTTGTGTCTCAAGCGGCGTCGAGCGCTTCGGCCGGGGCCGGGAACGCGCGGTCGGCGAGTTCGCCGTACAGGTCGATGTTCTTGGTCTTGGCAGCGAGCACGTGCCCGATGTGGCCGGGGCCAGGTGCTCCCTAGTTGTCGAGGGCCTGGTAGAGCGTGGTCCAGAAGTCGTGGATGAGGTGCGCCGAGTTCGGGGCGGACATGCCGACCTGGGTGAGCAGGATGCCGGTGAGCTGATTGGCGGGGTCGGCGTAGGTGGAGGTGCCGCTGCCGCCGTCCCAGCCGAACTGGCCGAGGGGGGCGTAGTCGCCGCGGTACGTGCGCACCGCCATGCCGAAGCCCCAGCCGCCGTGCTGGCCCTGGCCGTAGGACAGGTGGACGTTGTTGACGGCCATGGCGTGGCGGACGGCCTGCTGCTCAGGGGTGAGGCGGTTGGTGGTCATCAGGTCGACGGCGGCCTGGGACAGGATCCGCTTGCCCTTGCGCGTGCCGCCGTTGAGCAGCATCTGGAAGTAGGCGTGGTAGTCGTCGGCGGTGGAGACCAGGCCGCCGCCGCTGCCCTGGAAGGCCGGGGGGCTGCTCCAGCGGCCGCCGGCGGCTTCGTCCCAGACGTGGAACTCGCCGGTCTGCGGGTCGGGGGCGTACAGGGCGGGGAACCGGTCGATCTGGTCGGTGGGAACGTGGAAGGCGGTGTCCTTCATGCCGAGCGGGTCGAAGAGGCGCTCGCGCAGGAACGTCTCCAGGGTCTGGCCGGTGACGCGGGCGATGAGCACGCTGAGGACGTCGTGGCTGATCTGGTACTGCCAGCGGTCGCCGGGCTGGTACATCAGCGGCAGCGTGCCGACGCGGCGGATCCATTCGTCGGGGCCGGGCATCGGGGTGGGCAGGTCGGGGGTGAGGCCCTGCTCGATGATGGCGTTCATGATCGGGCTGCCGAGCGCGGTCATGTCCATGCCGAGGCCGAAGGTCGAGGTCAGCAGGTCGCGTACGGTGATCGGCCGGCGGGCGGGCACGGTGTCGTCCAGGGGGCCGTCGATGCGGGCGAGCACCTGCCGGTCGGCCAGCTCGGGCAGCCACTCCTGCACCGGGTCGTCCAGCCGCAGGCGGCACTCGTCCAGCAGGACCATCGCCCCGGCCATCGCGACCGGCTTGGTGGTGGAGGCCATCCGGAAGATGGTGTCGCGGCGCATCGGCGCGCCGCCTTCGTGGCGCATGGTGCCGATCGTTTCGACGTGGGTCTGGCCGCCGCGGCTGACCAGGGCGACCAGGCCGGGGATCTTCCCGGTCTCGACATGACGGGCCAGCACGTCGTGCAGCCGGTTCAGGCCTGTTTTGGTGAAGGTTTCCACTGTCCATCTCCTAGCGCAGATCATTCGGTAATCGCTGAACGTCTGCGACAGTACATTGCGTTTATAGATTCGTCAACGTATAAAGCTGCAGAATTAACCAGCTTTGCAATGGCTCTGGGGCTAAACGCAATGGCGAACATTGCAATGGGATGCCATGCACGGTCTCAGGGTGTGCCGAACCAGTCGGTGAGGGCCTT
Organism: Nonomuraea solani; assembly: GCF_900108335.1. GTDB lineage: Bacteria > Actinomycetota > Actinomycetes > Streptosporangiales > Streptosporangiaceae > Nonomuraea > Nonomuraea solani. The sequence continues at coordinate 263,699 of NZ_FNVT01000003.1, read as the reverse complement.
GTCGCAGCGCGGGTGCGGCGGGTCCGCCGGGGGTCGCGGCCCAGGCGATGTGGGCGTCCGGGCGGATCAGCAGGGCGTCGGCCGGTGGCTGATCGGTTTTGGAGGTCCGGATCTCGACGCGGTCCTGGCCGCGCAGGAGACGGTCTCGCTGGAGGACCTCGCGCTCGCGTCGCTGATCAGGCCCGCCGGGTTCTCCCCGGAGTTTCTCGACCGTGAATTCCCGCGCCGCACCCCGTCGGGACGGCCCGTCCCGGTCGGTCCCTCCGCCTATGGCTGGCAGGAGATGCTCACGCTCATCGGCGCCGGCAAGGGGGCCACTCTGGCCGCCATCACGGTGGCCGACTTCTACAGCCGCTCCGACGTCGTCTTCGTCCCCTTCCGCGACGCTCCGCCCGTCGAGTGGGCGCTGATGTGGCCCCCCAGCCGGGACACGGCCGCCGTCCAGGCCTTCGTGCGTACCGTCGTCGAGTACGTGAACGAGAGCCGACCCGCTATTTCTCGTTGATCGTCTGGTCGCCGCCGGCCTGGTAGATCCGCCCCTGCCCCGACGCCTCGGCCCGCATCTGTACGTTGGTCGCCCCGTCCCCGGTCGAGACGACGCCCGAGTTGTCGCCCCCGATCGCGACCGACCTCGGCCCCGACGCCGACACGTCCGGCCTGGGGGTCTCCGGTTCCTGCGGCGTGTCCTCGGGCGTGCGGCCACCGGCCAGCCCGTAGATCGCCACCGCCAGCCCGGCCAGCGCGACGAACACCCCGATCACGCTCGCCAGCCTGTCGGCCTCCTCCAGCCCTACTCGTACGAAGTAGACACCCAGCCCCGCCAGGGCCGCCACCGCGACCACGGCCCCGCTCCACACCAGCACCCGCTTGCGCATACCGGCATCATCAACCCTCATCCCGCGATCACACAACGTGATCGCCGATGATCGCTCCGTCGGAAAGGAAGCTTTCCCCACAAGCCGGGCAGTCGATCGCGGCCGGTCGCGTGGGGCCACTTCTGTCGACCGCTCGGCTCGCGCGCAGGGTCGCCGGATTGGATTAGATATTTATATAAATCTCTAATACGCTTTCGGACGTGTCCACCGAGTTGAACATCGCCGAGCTGACCTTCGTGCTGGAGGACTTCACCCGGATGCACATCCGCCTGCCCCAGGCGCAGCGGTTGAGCTTCACGACGTTGTCCGTGCTCCACACCCTGGCGGGCCACGGCCCCATGCGGCTCACCGAGCTGACCGCCAGCGAGCAGGTCACCCAGCCGGCCATCACCCAGATCGTGACGAACCTGGAGCGCGAGGGCCTGGTGGAACGCAGGCCGGACCCGTCCGACGGCCGGGCGGTGCTCGTGCACGTCACCGAGGCCGGGGCGGCGATCGTGAGCGGGCGGCGGGCCGAGCGGGTGGCGCATCTGACCGCGCTGGCCGAAGGGCTCACGCCGGAGGAACGGGCGGCCATCGCGGTGGCGGTCCCGGCCCTGGCGCGCCTGGTCGAGCTCAACCGAAGCGGGAGTTGACGATGAGAGACCTTCTGAAGCCGGAGCCGATCCACGTGCCCGACGACGTGCTCGACGACCTGCGGCGGCGGCTGGAGCTGACGCGCTGGCCGGACGACGTGGGCAACGAGGACTGGCGCTACGGCGTCAACGGCGCCTATCTGCGGGAGCTCGTCGAGCACTGGCGCACCCGCTACGACTGGCGTAAGGCCGAGGCCGCGATCAACGCCTATGAGCACTACCGCGTCGAGGTCGAGGGCGTGCCGGTGCACTTCATGCGCAGGCCGGGGGCAGGGCCCGACCCGACGCCGCTGATCCTGACCCATGGCTGGCCGTGGACGTTCTGGCACTGGTCCAAGGTCGTCGACCCGCTCGCCGACCCGGCCGCGCACGGTGGCGACCCGGCCGAGGCGTTCGACGTGATCGTGCCCTCCTTTCCCGGGTTCGGGTTCTCCGCGCCGCTGCACGACCACCCCGACATGAACTTCTGGAAGGTCGCCGACCTCTGGCACGTGCTCATGACCCAGGTCCTCGGCCACGCGAAGTACGCCGCCGCGGGGTGTGACGTCGGCGCCATGGTCACGGGGCAGCTCGGGCACAAGTACGCGGCCGAACTGCACGGCATCCACATCGGCTCGGGCCAGAAGCTCACCCTGTTCAACGGCGACCGGGCCTGGGACCTCAGCGGTGGTCAGCCCATCCCCGAGGGTCTGCCGGCCGACGTACACGATCGGATCGTCGCCCTCGACAGGCGGTTCGCCGTGCACCTCGCCGCGCACGTGCTCGCCCCCAGCACGCTCGCCTACGGCCTGTCCGACTCGCCCGCCGGGATGCTCGCCTGGATCCTCGAACGCTGGGTCAACTGGAGTGACAACGGCGGCGACATCGAGACCGTCTTCAGCAAGGACGACCTGCTCACCCACGCCATGATCTTCTGGGTGGGCAACACGATCGGGACCTCCGTCCGCACGTACGCCAACAACAACCGTTACCCCTGGACCCCCTCCCACGACCGCCTGCCGCCCATCGAGGCGCCCACCGGCATCACCTTCGTCGGCTACGAGAACCCGCCCGGCGTCACCACCGACCGGCGCGTCGAGCACTTCCGCGGCAGCGACCGCGGCGCCTGGTACAACCTCGTCAACCTCACCGCCCACGATCGCGGCGGCCACTTCATCCCGTGGGAGATTCCCGGCGAATGGGTCGACGACCTGCGGCGCACGTTCCGGGGCCGCGTGTAGAGAATGGAGACGTGTCCAGTTTCCGGGCTGGGAGGCGTCTGATGAAGGCGATCGTGCAGGACACGTACGGCAACGCCGATGTCTTGAAATATCGGGACATCGAGAGACCTGAGCCAAAGAAGAATGAAGTGCTGTTACGCGTGCACGCGGCCGGCCTCGACAAGGGCGTGTGGCACATCATGGCCGGCATCCCCTACGTGATGCGGGTGGCCACCGGCCTGCGCGCCCCCAAGGTCAGGCTCGGCGGTGACGTCGCGGGGCGCGTCGAGGCGGTCGGCGCCGACGTGACCGCGTACAAGCAGGGAGACCAGGTGTTCGGCACCTGCGACGGCTCTTTCGCCGAATACGCCTGCGCCCGCCACGACCGGATCCTGCCGATGCCCGCCAACGTCACCTTCGAGCAGGCGGCCGCCGTCCCCACCTCGGCGGGCACGGCGCTGCAGGCGCTGCGCACCGTGGGCGAGGTTCGTCAGGGGCGGAAGGTGCTGGTCACCGGGGCGGGCGGGGGAGTGGGGACGTTCGCGGTGCAGCTCGCCAAGATGTCCGGGGCGGAGGTGACCGGCGTGTGCGGGGCGTCGAAGGCCGATCTCGTACGGTCGCTCGGCGCCGACCACGTCATCGACTACACGAGCGAGGACTTCACGGCCGGGCCGGGCCGCTACGACCTCATCGTCGACACGGCCGGCAACCGTCCGCTGTCGCACCTGCGGCGCGTCCTCACCCCGCGTGGGACGGCGGTCCTCGTCGGCGGCAAGGGTGGTCCCTGGCTGTCGGGGATGGATCGGGTGCTCAGGGCCGCTCTCATCGGGCCGTTCACGCGCCGCAAACCGCGCATGCTGTTCGCCCTGCCGAAGCAGGAGGACCTGCGCCGCCTGGCGGAGCTCCTGGAATCCGGCCGGCTCACCCCGGCCGTCGGCGGCACGTACCCGCTGGAGGAGGTGCCGAAGGCGATGCGTCTGCTGGCGGAGGGGCACATGACCGGAAAAACCGTGATCAAAGTGGTCTGAACGCGGACAGTGCGATGCCCCGGTCCAACCAGGAATGGACCGGGGCTTCGTCACGCGGTGCTCTGGCCCGACCAGGAATGCGGGCCCGAACGGTAGCCCCCTAAGGGGGCATCTCAGCCCGGCCGCGAGGGAGGTTGCGGCCGGGCTGCTTGTGGACGGTCATGAGGCCAGGAACTTGGCGAAGACCGAGCGGTGACGGCGCTCGCCCCGCCGGCTCTTCTGCGCCTCCCGTACGCGCCGCTGCTCGGCGGCGGCCTGCCGGAGCTCGGAGGCGTGGTGCTGCATGACGGTGTATTCGAGTTCGGCGTTCATCCGAATGCTCCTCTTAGGTGTGTCTTGTTCCCTGCATGCTTAAGACTCGTCCTAAGGCCCCTCCCGACACATCGGGCGTATGCCTTATCTCCGGACGTAGGCGCGCCTAGGGAGGCCCTAAGGCGGTACCTAGGGCGGGCCGCCGGACAACCGCACGGCCGCCGAAGCTGAGATCACCGACGTCAGCGAGGGGGAACAGTGCCGTGTCCGATCACCACCCTGTGCACGGCCTTGGCGGGTGGCGTCCCTGCCCCGGCGGTGGCGGAGCTGCTCGGAGCCGCGGCGCGCCGAAGGGCTGCTCGTCCAGCGATGCACGGCGCGGCAGGGCTTCCGCCACTGGCCGCCGGGGAGCACACGGGCTCCGGGTACGTGCTCAGCGACGTCGCCTGGGCCCGCGAGCACGGCTACGGAGGAAAGCTGCGCCGCGAAGGATCCCAACGACTCCTCCTTCAACGGCCTCTCCAAGGAGCGGCGCACCCGGTACAACGCCGAGTTCGGAGGCGTGGCGCGGCGCGGGCACGCCTACGCCGCCCCGCCGGACGGAGGTCAGGGCTCGTCGGTGAACTTCACCGTGACCTTCTTGAAGCCGAGCGACTTGAGCATCCCCGACAACATCGCCTTGGTGTTGGCGTCGGCCCGGGTGCGCAGGTCGCTCGCCACGGCCGCCTCGGAGATCTTCTTCTCGGCCAGCAGATAGAGCTCCCGCTGGTCACCCGGCGAACCCGACAGAAAATCGCTCACCCGGTCGAACAACCCCCGCTGCTGCGCGAACACATAGGAGCGATTGTTGTCCAGGTTGGGCTTCTCCAACTGGGCGCGCGGCAGGCGGATGGTCGCCTCCGTACGGTCCTGCGAGACCGTCACCGCGTTCGTCGCCATGGCGCCGAAGTCGACGTACGCGTCCACCCCGCCCGCCCCCACGAACAGCGTGCGGGTGCCCTTGATCGCGTCGGGCAGGAAGTTGGCGTCCTTCTCCAGGTCCACCACCACCTGGAAGTTGCCCGTCGCCGCCTCGAACCGGCTGAGGTCCTTGATGGACTGCAGGAGCACCGGCTGGCTGCGGTCGATGGTCTGCTCGCCGAGCGGGTTGAGCCAGGACCAGGCCAGGCGGCCGCCCACGACGAGCAGAACCGCCAGGACCAGTAATCCGGCCACATATCGCCACCTGCGGCGCCGCCCGGGGCTCGCCTCGGGCAGCGTCGTATGCGAAGTAGTCATGGGTGCATGACTACCCGGTTCGCGATCATCATTGCCAGCCGTATGGTGACATCTTCGGTCCCCAGTCGGAGTCCTGCCCGGACTGCTGCTGGTGGGAGGGCGGAGCCGGCGCCTCGTCCGGCGCCGGCTCCCGCTCCTGCAGGGCCGCCGTCTCCTCCGCCGTGCCCTCGGACGCCGCGTTGGCCGGTGCCTCAGACGGCGCGGCGTCCGATGACACCGCGTCCGACGACACCGTGCCGATCACCGGCCAGCTCGTCCCCGACGTGTCGGGTGCCCAGCGGGTGTCGGACTCCTCGGGCGCCCAGCCGCCGGCCGGCGCGTCAGGGGCCCAGCCCGCCGAGGGCGGCGGCGCGGAGCCCGTCCCGGGCGTGGCCGGCGCCGGATCGCCCGCCGGCGCGCCGCCCGGGTCCGGGAACACCGGGTAGACGTGGGCCGACTCGGAGGACGGCCGCGCGGACGGCGACATCCGGGTGTGCCCGGGGCCGCCGCCGAAGTGCGTACTCGACAGCCGGCAGCCCTGGAAGTCGCTGTAGAACATGCGCAGCCACTCCCGCCGCTGGTGCTCGCTCAGCGCCGAGAACCACGACGTCGCGTACTGGTGCTCCGGCAGCGGCGCCCCCGGCAGCGGCTCGCCGCGCAGCCAGGCCACCACGATCTGCCGGTAACCCTCCGCGACCGCGCTGGTGCACCGGGGCGCCAGGGCCTCGATGTACTCGTAGGCCGCGTCCTCCGCGAACCCCGCCGACAGATCCGGTACGTGCACCGGCGCCAGCCCGTTGGACGGCCGCAGCTCGTCGCCGAGCGGCCGCTGCTCCACCCGCGTGAACGCGGCGGGCGTGCCCGCCAGCCGCGAGGCGATCTGCGTGAACGCCCCGCCCAGCTCGGTCAGCGCCGCCCGCATGCCCGGATGCACGCACACCGTGATCGGCCACTCCTGGCAGCTGTAGGCGATGTCCTCGGCCGCGGCCGGCTTCGACTGGGTCAGCACCCTGGACACGCCCATCCCCGCAGCCAGCACCGCCAGCAGCGCGCACGCCAGGACCAGGGCCTGCCGGGTCACCAGCGCCGCCCAGCCGAGCAGCAGCGCCGCCGTGATGCCGAGCAGCCAGATCGTCTGGTCGAAGAACGGCGCCCCGCTCAGACCCTGGAACAGGTCGTACGGCTCCCCGGTGCCCGGCGCCAGCTTGTCGGCCCACCCGCGGTCGTCGGCCAGCCACGAGAACACCACGTAGCAGGCCAGCCCCGCCAGCGGCGGCGTGTACGGCTTCGGCAGCACCCAGCCGGCCACCCACCCGATCACCGAGTAGAGCGCCAGCCCCGCCATGCCCATGCCCAGCCCCGACAGGCTCAGCCGACCGGCCTGGTCGGTGAGCACCGTCTTGACGGCCAGCACCAGCACCGTCGCCCCGAACGACCCCAGCACCACCATCACGATCGCCAGCGGCGCCTTGAGCGCCCGCCACGTCGTGAGCGACCGGCCGCGCAGCGCCCGGCGTTTGCGCAGCGCCACCCAGGCGGCGAAGGCCGCGGCGACGGGCCCGGTCAGCCGGAGCGAGCCGATGACCGCGGCCACGATGTTCTCCCACGCGTCCACGCCGGGTATAAGGACGTTCCACGCCGCGACCAGGCCGACAGCCAGGAGCACGGCCACCGTGACGGCCGCGCTCTGCTTCAGCTCCTCCCGTGAAACGCCCGCGTGCTCACGCACGCTTCTCCCCGATGTCGTCCATCAAGCACCCCCCGTGCCTTCGGCGAGACGGAAAACGAAATGGGTCCAGGCCGGTTCCCCGCGGCTGGTGGACTTGGCTTCCGCGTCACCATGCGTACGAGAACCATAACTGAGCGTGATGATTGATGTCCGGATTCTTGGTCAAGCGAAGACGCCTGTCGCCGAGAGTAATCAGACGAACCGGGACGACCGGCGCGCTACCGTAGCGCTGTGCCGCAGCCCAAGCCGCTCAACCTGCCGTTCGACCCGATCGACCGCGCCGCGGAGAGCTGGCGCGCTCACTTCGGGCCGTCCTCCGCCATGGCCGCCGTTACCTCGATCATGAGAGCCCATCAGATCCTGCTGTCGCAACTTGACTCGCTCCTGAAGCCATATGACTTGACCTTTGCCAGATACGAGGCTTTGGTCCTGTTGACCTTCAGCAAGACGGGGGCGCTGCCGCTGTCGAAGATCGGCGAGCGGCTCATGGTCCACCCCACCAGCGTCACGAACACGGTGGACAGGCTGGAGAAGTCCGGTTTCGTCTGCCGGTTGCCCAACCCCCGCGACGGGCGCGGCGTGCTCGCCGAGATCACCGAGGCGGGCCGGGACGTCGTGCGGAGGGCCACGAACGATCTGATGGGGGCCGAATTCGGCCTGACGATGTACGCCGAGAACGAACTCCAGCAGATGTTCGACCAGTTGCGCACGCTTCGGGTGGCGGCGGGTGACTTCTCGGTCTCGTCCATGCGGCAAGATGAAGGGCATGGCGGACTTCTCTAGGCCCGGGTCGCTCTACGGAGCGGTTGATCTCGGCGCGCGCAAGCAGGCACTGGAGTCGCAGGCCCGGCGGGAGGCGGCAGGTCCCCAGGCGGCCTCGTCGGCCTCCATCGTCGACGTGAACGAGGAGACGTTCACGACCGACGTCATCGACCGGTCCATGACCCTGCCCGTCGTCCTCGACCTCTGGTCGCCCAGGGCGCCGGGCAGCGCCCAGCTCAGCCCGGTGCTGGAGAAGGTCGTCGGCGACCTCGGCGGCAGGGCGGTCCTGGCCAAGGTCAACGTCGACGCCAGCCCGCAGATCGCCCAGGCGCTGCGCGTGCAGGCGGTCCCGACCGTGCTGGCGATCTTCCAGGGCCAGGCCGTCACCGGCTTCCAGCAGGTGCTGCCCGAGCAGGAGGTGCGCCGCTGGCTCGACGAGCTGATGGGCGCGGTCGAGCAGTTCTACGAGGCCAACCCCGGCGCCCGGCCGTCGGCGGAGCCCGGCGAGCCCGAGGCCCCCGAGGGCCCGCCCGCCGACCCCGACATGGTGGCGGCCGAGCAGGCCATCGACAGCGGCGACATGGACGCGGCGGCCGCCGCCTACGAGCGGTTGCTGGCGCGCTCGCCGGGCAACGAGGACGCCAAGATGGGGCTGGCGGGCGTCGGCCTGATCAAGCGCACGGCCGACGTCGACCCCGCCGACGTGCAGCGCCGCCTGCAGGACCCGGCCGACCTCGACGCGCAGTTGGTCGCGGCCGACCTGGAGATGCTGTCGGGCTCGGTCGACGAGGCGTTCAGCCGGGTCATCGGCGTGATCAAGCGCACCTCGGGCGACGATCGCGACAAGGCCAGGCGTCATCTGCTCGGCCTGTTCGACGCGTTGCCCTCCGACGATCCATCTTTGGTGAAAGCACGTAGAGCTTTGGCGAGCGCGCTGTTCTAACCTGGGAATATGCGAGTCGTCACAATTTCGGCGACCTACGGCACGGCCGGGAGCCAGATCGGCCCGGCCGTGGCCGAGAGGCTCGGCGTGCCCTTCGTCGACCGGGCCATCCCCAGTGCCGTCGCCCAGGAGCTGGGCTGCACGCTGGAGGAGGCCCTGGCCCACGATGACCGGGCCGAGCACGGTCTCGGCCGGCTGCTGTCCGGAGCGATGCGGCTGCCCACGGTCACGTTCGGGGGCGTCGACATGTACGTGCCCGGCGTCATGCCGCACGCGCCAGAGGAGTTCGTCCGCCGTACCGAACGCATGCTCAAGGACATGGCCCGCAACCAGGGCGGCGTGTTCCTCGGCCGGGCGGGCGCGACGGTGCTGGCCGACCATCCGGGGGCGCTGCACGTCCGGCTCGACGCCCCGATCCAGCGCAGGGTCCGCCAGACGGCCACGCTGGGCGAGCTGAGCGAGCGCGAGGCCCGCCGCATCATCGAGGACAACGACCGGGCCAGGATCGCCTACGTACGCCACTTCTACCGGGCCGATCCGACCGACCCGTGTCAATATCACCTGGTCATCGACAGCACCACGATCCCGGTGCCGACGTGCGTGGAGCTGATCGTCCAGGCGGCCGAGTCACGAGATTGACCGAAAGCCCCCTAACATGGGAGCACTTCTTGGTCAGTCCCGAAGGAGCGATTGACGTGGCGACCGTCCCGAGTGTGTCCTACTCCATCACCGTGCGACTTGAGGTGCCCGCCGGCGGCAAGGCCGTCAGCCAGCTCACCCATGCCGTCGAGTCGGCGGGCGGTGTGGTGACCGCTCTCGACGTCACCAACGCGGGCCATGAGAAGCTGCGAATCGACGTGACGTGTGCCGCCAGGGACACCGACCACGCCCAGGCCATCGTCGACCAGCTCGAGGCCCTCGACGCCGTCGTCATCCACAAGGTGTCCGACCGCACGTTCCTCATGCACCTCGGTGGCAAGATCGAGATGAAGTCGAAGGTGCCGCTGCGCAACCGCGACGAGCTGTCGATGGCGTACACGCCGGGTGTGGCGCGCGTCTCGATGGCGATCGCGCGCAACAAGGAGGACGCGCGGCGCCTGACCATCAAACGCAACACCGTGGCCGTCGTCACCGACGGCTCGGCCGTGCTGGGCCTGGGCAACATCGGGCCGGAGGCGGCGCTGCCGGTCATGGAGGGCAAGGCGGCGCTGTTCAAGCGGTTCGCGGGCATCGACGCCTGGCCGATCTGCCTGGACACGCAGGACGTCGACGAGATCGTGCGCACGGTGCAGGTGATCGCGCCGGGGTTCGGCGGGATCAACCTGGAGGACATCGGCGCGCCGCGCTGCTTCGAGGTGGAGCGCCGGCTGCGCGAGCTGCTCGACATCCCCGTCTTCCACGACGACCAGCACGGCACCGCCATCTGCGTGCTCGCGGCGCTGAAGAACGCGCTGCGGGTCGTGAACAAGAACATCGAGAACGTCAAGATCACGATGGCGGGCGCGGGCGCGGCCGGCAACGCCGTGCTGCGGCTGCTGCTGGCGGCCGGGGCGCGCAACGTGGTCGTGTGCGACTACCTGGGCGCGGTGCACAAGGGCCGCGACGACCTCGACGAGTCGCTGCGGTGGATCGCCGACCACACCAACGCCGAGGGCTACTCGGGCGACCTGCGCGGTGCCGTCAAGGACGCCGACGTGTTCGTCGGGGTGTCCGCGCCGGGCATCCTGACCGCCGACGACATCGGCACGATGGCCGCGGACGCGGTGGTGTTCGCGCTGGCCAACCCGGAGCCGGAGGTGTCGCCCGACGAGGCCGCGCAGTATGCCGCGGTGGTGGCGACGGGCCGCTCCGACTACCCCAACCAGATCAACAACGTGCTGGCGTTCCCGGGGGTGTTCAGGGGGCTGCTGGACGCGCAGGCGGGCGGGGTGACGCAGGAGATGCTGCTGGCCGCCGCCGACGCCCTGGCGGCGGTCGTGACGCCGGAGGAGCTGGGGCCCAACTACATCGTCCCGAGCGTCTTCCACCCCGACGTGGCCACCGCCGTCGCGGCGGCCGTCCGTGAGGCCGCCGGGGGCCGCGCCCGGGGCTTCACAGAAGCCTGATCTTTTACGGCGGGCCGGCGGCACGCCGAGCGCCGACCGGGGCTGAGGGCCTCCAGGGGAACGCTCTCTGACCCGCACGTGCTCGGCCGCCGCGACGGCGCCCGCTTGACCCGCCACGTGGTTCTCAGGTTCGTCTCCGCAGTTCACGGGCAGCGTTTCCAGATCAACGCTGCTCATCGGAGACGGACGGAGAGAAGGGCATGGACTGGACGCTCGGCGAGAGGTTCGAGACCCCCGGCGGGACGGTGCGATGGACGGCCTTCGGGCAAGGTGACCCGATCGTGCTCGTCCACGGCACGCCGTACTCGTCGTATCTCTGGCGGGACATCGCGCCGGCGCTCGCCCTCACCCGCAAGGTCTACGTCTTCGACCTGCTCGGTTACGGCCAGTCCGAGCAGCGCGACGGCCAGGACGTCAGCCCGGCGGCCCAGGCGAAGATCTTCACCCGGCTGCTCGACCATTGGAGGCTGGACCGGCCGAGCGTCGTCGCCCACGACATCGGCGGGGCCGTCGTGCTGCGGGCGCTGCTCCTCGAAGGCGCGCGATACCGCGATCTCACCCTCATGGACGCGGTGAGCGGCGGCGAGTGGGAAGGCGGTCTTTTTCAGCTCATCCTGAAGAACGCCGACGTGTTCGCGCGGCTTCCCGGCTATGCGCACGAGGCCCTGGTGGCCAGCCATCTGCGGCACGCCACGCACACCGGTTTCCGGCCGGGCGTCCTCGACGCGTTCCTGGCCCCTTGGCGCGGGGCCGGAGGGCAGGCGGCCTTCTACCGCCAGTACAGCCAGATCGACCAGACGGCCACCGCGGAGTTCGAGCACCTGCTGGGGGACATACCGGTGCCGACGCGCCTGATCTGGGGAACAGAAGACCGCATTCTCCCGCCGGAGTTCGCCAAGTGGCTGCACGCCCGAGTGCCGGGGGCCGAACTGTCCTGGATCGAGGGCGCCGGTCACCTGCTGCAGGAGGACGCGCCGGGGCGGCTGCTGGCCCTCCTCAATGCACGGCCGGCATCGTGAGGGCGGGCATCAGGCGATAGCTCTCCTGGAAGACCAGGTTGTGGGCGTCGGCCGCGGCGATCACCCGGAGCGTGCCGAGCTGGCCGGCCGCGTCCGTCTCGTCGAAGACGTTCAGCGGCCAGTCACCGACCGTGTTGCCCCGCAGGTGCGGATGGTGGAAGTCGCAGCCGTAATGGGCGACCAGGGCGATCGGCTGGACGCCGCACTTGCGCTGCCGCGACCACGTCAGCGACCACATCGCGTTCAGGCCGCCCTCCTGCGACCTGGTGACCCCGCTGGCCACCACCTCACCGGTGCCCAGCAGCAGGTCGGCGTTGACCTCGTCGAGGGCGGCGCGCGCCACCGGGTCCAGCAGCCGGACCGCGGTGGCGAACACGCCTTCCTTGTCCTCCCGGGAGACGGCCTGGCCGTGGCCGCCGTCGCGCAGGTCGCGGAAGTGACGGAGGAGGGCTTCGTTGATTGGAGTAGACATGCCTACCCCCTACCCCGTGTACGTCAGCTGAGCAGGCCGGCTATCCGGGCCCTGACCTCGGGCGTGTCCAGGCCACGGACCGTGAGCGTGGTGCGGCGGCGTACGACGTCGTCGACCGTGGCCGCCCACTCGTGGTCACGGGCGAAGACCGCCTGGGCCCAGATGTCCGGCCCGTCCGGATGGATGCGCTCCCCGAGCGCGGGATCCTCGCGGATGAGGCGGGACAGGTCGAACGCGATCGATCCGTAGTGCCCGGCCAGGTGCCTGGCCACCAGCGGGTCCATGCGCGTGCCCGGGTCGCGGTCCGTCCACAGCCGCATGGCCACGGCGTCGGGGCTGGCCAGGCCGGGCAGCGGCACGGCCGGCAGGATGTCGGCCAGGTCGTCGCCCAGCGGGCGGCCGGGCAGGTGGGCGAGGATGTCGAGGACGTATTTGCCGATGTGGCGATATGTCGTCCACTTTCCGCCGGCCACCGACAACATGCCGCCCGTGCCCCGCGTCAGGACCGTCTCCCGCTTGGCCGCCGTCACCTGCCCGGGACCGCCGGGCAGCACCCGCAGGCCCGCGAACGCGTACGTGATGTCCTCGCGCCTGACCTGCGAGTCGCGCACCGCGTGCCCGGCCTCGTCGAGGATCTGCGCGATGTCGGCGTCGGTGGCGCGCACCGCGCCCGGATCGCCCTCGTACGCCTCGTCGGTGGTGCCCAGCAGCAGGTGGTCCTCCCACGGGATGGCGAACGACACCCGGTATTTGTCGATCGGCGTGGTCAGCGCCGCCTTCCACGGCTCGTGCCGGCGCAGGACCAGGTGGGCGCCCTTGGACAGCCGGATGCTCGGCGCCGCGTCCGGGTCTTCCATGCGCCGCAGGTGGTCGACCCAGGGGCCGGTGGCGTTCAGGACGAGGCGGGCGGAGACGCCGAACTCGGTGCCGTCGAGCCGGTCGCGCAGCTCGGCGCCGGTCACGCTGCCGGACGTCTTGCGCAGCCCGACGACCTCGGCGTGGTTGAGCACGGTGGCGCCCGCGTCCACGGCGGCCCGCACGGTCATGACCGCGACCCGGCTGTCGTTCATCTGGTGGTCGCCGTAGACGGCGGCGGCGCGCAGCCCCTCGGTACGCAACGCGGGCACCTTGGCCAGCGCCTGGTGCGGCGTGATCACCTTGCCCACGCCGTCGCCGAACACCGACAGCGCCGAATAAAGGAACACGCCGGCGCCCAGCTTGGCGGCCCCGTGCGGCCCGCCCTTGTAGATCGGCACCAGGAACGTCAGCGGCTTGACCAGGTGCGGCGCGATGTCGGCGGCCAGGGCGCGCCGCTCGCGGTGGTTCTCGGCCACCAGCTTGACGTTGCCGGTCTGCAGGTAGCGCAGACCGCCGTGAACGAGCTTGGAGGAAGCGCTGGACGTGGCGCCGGCGAAGTCGCCCGCGTCGACCATCGCCACCCGCAGCCCGGCCTGCGCGGCCATCCAGGTCACCGAGGTGCCCAGGATGCCGCCGCCGATCACGAGCAGGTCATAGGTGGTGGCGGCCAGCTCGTGGCGGATCTCTGCCCGGTCGGTGCCGATCACGGTCGTCATTGCCATACTCCCTAGTGCTCGACCTCTTGCTCGACCCAGTCGAGGGTCCGGGCCACGGCCTTCTTCCAGTTGCGGTATTCGCGCTCGCGCGCCGGCTCGTCGATCGCCGGGCGCCACTCGGCGGCCTTGTGCCAGTTGGCGCGCAGGGTATCGAGATCGGGCCAGTAGCCGGTGGCCAGGCCCGCGGCGTACGCGGCGCCGAGCGCGGTCGTCTCGGCCACCATCGGCCGGATCACCGGCACGTTCAGCACGTCGGCGAGCGTCTGCATGAGCAGGTTGTCGGCGGTCATGCCGCCGTCGGCGCGCAGCGTCGTCAGGTCGAGGCCCGAGTCGGCGTTCATCGCGTCGACCACCTCGCGGGTCTGCCAGGCCGTGGCCTCCAGCACCGCCCGCGCGATGTGCCCCTTGTTGACGAACCCGGTCAGCCCCGCGATCACCCCGCGCGCGTCGGATCGCCAGTGCGGCGCGAACAGCCCCGAGAACGCCGGTACGAAGTAGCAGCCGCCATTGTCGTCCACCGTCTTGGCCAGCGTCTCGATCTCGGCCGCGCTGGAGATGAGCCCCAGGTTGTCGCGCAGCCACTGCACCAGCGAGCCGGTGACCGCGATCGCGCCCTCCAGCGCGTAGGTGGCCGGGCCGTCGCCGATCTGGTAGCCGACGGTGGTCAGCAGGCCGTGCTTGGAGACGACCGGCTCCTGGCCGGTGTTCATCAGCAGGAAGCTACCCGAGCCGTAGGTGCTCTTGGTCTCGCCGGGCGCGAAGCACGTCTGCCCGAACAGCGCCGCCTGCTGGTCGCCGAGCGCCGAGGCCACCGGGACGCCGTCCGCGGTGTGGCCGTAGACCTCGGCGGAGGGCCGGATCTCCGGCAGCATCGCGCGCGGCACGCCCATGGCGGCCAGCAGTTCGTCGTCCCAGGCCAGCGTGTGGATGTTCATCAGCATCGTACGGCTGGCGTTGGTGACGTCGGTGATGTGGCGGCCGGTGAGGTTCCACAGCAGCCAGGAGTCCATCGTGCCGAACAGCACCTCGCCGCGCTCGGCCCGGTCGCGCAGGTCGTATTCGTCGAGCAGCCAGCGGATCTTGGGCCCGGAGAAGTAGGTCGCCAGCGGCAGCCCGGCCTTCTCCTTGAACAATCCCTCGTGCTCGGCCAGCGCGCGGGTGAGCGCGTCGGTCCTGGTGTCCTGCCAGACGACGGCCGGGCAGACCGGGCGGCCGGTCGCGCGATCCCACAGCACGGTGGTCTCGCGCTGGTTGGTGATGCCCAGGGCGGCTATGTCGAGGCCGGTCGCGGCCTCGGCGAGCACGCCCTGCACGGCCTGCCAGATCTCGTCCGCGTCGTGCTCCACCCAGCCCGGCTTGGGGAAGATCTGGCGGTGCTCGCGCTGGGCGACCGAGATGATGTGCCCGGCCTGGTCGAAGACGATGCACCGGCTGGACGTGGTGCCCTGGTCGATGGCTGCGACGTAGTGCGGCACGGGTTCCTCACTAGCACTCGGGTAGAGGTGGTTCGGCTGAATGGTTCGACAATGTCGAACGAATGGTATTTGCTCGCTCGACCGGGTTCAAGTCTCATCGGGCGAGGTCGCGGGTGATGGCGCGGGCGGCGTCGCGGACGTACGAGACGAACTCCATGTGCAGGTCACCGCCGGGGGCGAGCCGTTCGACGGCGCCCCGGATGCCGATGGCGCCCACCACGAGGCCGCGCGGATCCTTGATGGGCGCGGCGATGGCCACCTCACCTTCAGTCAGCTCCTCCATCTCGGCCGCCCATCCGCGCGCCCTGACCTGGCCGAGCTCGGCCTCCAGCGCCGTCGGATCGACGAGCGTGTGCTTGGTGTGGGCCGTCAGTGGCGGGGCGAGCGACTCGCCGTAGGGGTCGTAGGCCAGCAGGACCTTGCCCAATGCGCTGGCGTGGGTCGGCAGATAGGTACCCACCTGCAGCGTCTGCATGCTGTCGTCGGGCCGGAACACGTGGTGGATCACCAGCACGTGGCCCTCGTGCAGGGTGCCGATCCAGGCGCTCTCCCTGCTGCGCCCGGCCAGCGCGTCGGCCCAGTTGATCGAGCGGGTGCGCAGCTCGTTGACGTCGAGGTAGCTGCTGCCGAGGTGGAGCAGCGTGGCGCCGAGGCGGTATTTCCCCGTGGTGTCGTCCTGCTCGACGAACCCGACGCGGACCAGGGTGCGCAGGATGCCGTGCAGCGTGCCCTTCGGCAGGCCCAGCGCCCTGGCCAGCTCGGCCACCCCGAGCTGGCGGGGGCCGGAGGCGAGCAGCCGCAGGATCGCGGCGGCCCGCTCGACCGACTGAATCGTCTCTCCCACACCCCGGACCCTACCGCCGTTGGTTCGGTATTGCCGAACGCGGTCGCAGAAGCCCCGCGAAAGCGAGGGCGGCGTTCACGAGCACCGCCACGATCACGCCCTGCAGCACCGTGCCCATGGCGGCCGTGACCACCGCGCTCATGATCGGGATGCCCATCGTGATGCCGATCTGCTGGGTCATCGTGGCGAGCCCGGTGGCCAGTCCCTGCTCGGAGTCGGGCAGGCCGGAGGTGGCCGTCACCATGAAGGCCACGATGGCGACCATGTTCCCCACACCGCCGACGAACGTGGCCACGAGCAGCAGCCAGATCCACCCGGTCCCGGCGCCCAGCAGCGCCAGCGAGGCGGTGGCGGCGGCCTGCACCGCGAACCCGGCCGACAGCGCCCTGCCGGTGCCGAGCGCGCCGAGCACGCGCGGCGCCACCACGCCGCCCAGCACGGTGCCGAGCCCCAGCACGCCGAACGTCAGCCCGGTGGCCAGCGCCGAATAGCGGAGCACTTCCTGCAAATAGAGCGTCAGCACGAACACGAGCGAGGTCTCGGTGGCGAACGCGATCAGCCCCGCCAGATTGCCCCACTTCACGTTCGCCCTGGCCATGATGGCCACCGGCACCAGCGGCGCCGCCGAGCGCCGCTCCGCGAACCAGAACGCCACCAGTAGCACCGCCCCCAGGCCCAGCGCGACGACCCCCTGCGGAGGGTGCTCCCCGACCCGCGTCAGCCCGAAGACGAGCGCCAGCAGGCCGGCCGTCACGGTCACCGCGCCCGGTACGTCCATCTTCGGCCGGTCGGGCGGGCGGCTCTCCTGGAGCAGCGCCGGTGCCGCGACCAGCACGGCCAGCGCGACGGGCACATTGACGAGAAACGCCCACCGCCAGCTCAGCAGTTCCGTGAGGAGTCCGCCTAGAATGGCGCCAGAGGTGAACCCGGCCGACATCAACGCCCCGTTCAGCCCCAGCGCCCGAGCCCGCAGCGGCCCCTCCGCGAACGACGTCGTCAGCAGCGACAGCCCGGCCGGTGTGACGATGGCGGTGGCGAGTCCCTGGGCCACCCTGGCCACCAGCAACACCCCCGGCGAGGTCGCCAGCCCTCCCGCGAGCGAGGAGAGCCCGAGCAGCGTCATGCCCAGCAAGAACATCCTGCGCCGCCCGAACAGGTCGGCGATCCGGCCGAACAGCAGCGTGAACCCGGCCGCCGCGAGCGCGAACGCCGTCGCCACCCACTGCAGGTCGGCCAGGGCGAACCCGAGACCCGTACCTATGACGGGCAGGGCCACGTTCAGGATGGAGAAGTCGACGGCGAGCATGAACTGCGAGCCGAGCAGCAGCACCAGCACCAGGCGTTGCCTGGTGGTCATCCGATCGGGCCGGGCCCGTTCGGTCAGGATGGTCATGTCATCTCCCTAATGGGATAAGAGTTCCGTTAAGATGAGCATGACGGTAGCACGATGAGGAGCCTTAATGGAACAACTTTCCCGTTTGGCGGGAACCGTGCGGCCGGGGGGCCGTACCGCGCGGGTGCGCGCGTCCGTACTGGACGCCACACAGGACGAGCTGGTCGAGCACGGTTTCCACGGCCTGACCATGGACCAGGTGGCGGCCAAGGCGGGGGTCGGCAAGACCACGGTCTACCGGCGCTGGAAGAGCACCGCCGGGCTGGTCGCCGACCTCATGAACGAGCTGGCCAACCAGTCCATGCCGCATGCCGACACGGGTGGCGTCGAGGCCGACCTGCTGGCCAACGCCCTCTCCGTGATGGAGGCGCTCAACGACGACCGGCTCGGCGCCACGTTCCAGGCGGTGATCGCCGCCGCGACCTGCGACGAGCAGGCCGAGCAGGCGCTGCGCGCCTTCTACCTGCGCCGCATCGAGGAGTGGGCCATCGTCGTGGATTTGGCCGTCAAGCGGGGTGAGCTGCCCGAGGGGACCAACGCCAACGAGGTGATCCGGGCGATCTCGGCCCCGCTCTACTACCGTTTCGTGGTCACGCGGGAGCCGGTGACGCTGGCGGTCGCCGAGGCGTCGGTGGCGCGCACGCTGGCCGCCGCCAGGGCCGGAGCCTTCGTGACCACGCCCGACTGAGCTCACATGGTCGAGCGCGGCCAGATGGAGCCGTACCACCACAGGATGCCGCCCATCACCACGAGGCCGCCGGCGGTGGCCAGCCTGCCCATGAGGTCGGCGGGCGGGCCGGTGTAGGGGAGGTGGCCGTGGCGGCGGCTCCAGGGACAGTCGTTCTTGACGCGGGTGGAGTCGATGAGCGTCTCGGGGTGGTCGTCGGTGACCTCGTACGCCTCCAGCTCGGCGTGCCGGCCCTTGTGCACCGGCACGTGCCTGACGATGGTCTTGAGGGCCGGGATCGAGCCGCTCGCCATGCTCGTACCATCTGATCTGAGGTCGAAGCGTACGAGCCGGCGGGTCTGGTTGTGCAGCGTGACGGCCGCCTCGCCGGAACGGCAGCCCGCCTCGTCGACCGTCATCGTGAACGGGTCGCCCGGGTCCGGTTTCGGCCACGCCTGCGCGGCGGCCGGAAGGAGCAGTGCGGCGCTCGCCGGCAGGGCGGCCAGGACGAGACGGGTACCGATGCGCATGAGCTCCCCCGAGCGTGATCTTTGCTACCTAAAGTGCCCATCTGACCGCGAAAAGTAACATCGGGGGCCTGGGGGAGCGCGGACCCCCCGGGAGCCTTCATGATGGAGGTATGGCGGAAGCGATCTACGTCGGCGGGTTGTTGGTGGCGACGCCGCTTCTCGACGACCCCAACTTCCGGCGTAGCGTCGTGCTCATCCTCGAACACGACCACGACGGCGGCACCCTGGGAGTGGTGCTCAACAGGCCGAGCGACATCTCCGTGACGCAGGTGCTCCCGGTGTGGGATCCGCTGGTGACAGGGCCTTCCGTGCTCTTCGAGGGCGGGCCCGTGCAAACGGACAGCGCGCTCGCGCTGGCGGCGGTGCCGAGCGGTGAAGAACCACTCGGCTGGCGCCGGCTGCACTCGGGCACCGAGGCCGTCTCACGGCTGGGCACGGTGGACCTGGACGCGCCGCCCGAGATCCTGCAGGGGGAGATCGCGCAGATGCGCATCTTCGCGGGATACGCGGGCTGGACGACGGGGCAGTTGGAGAGCGAGATCGCCGAAGGCGCCTGGTACGTCGTCGACTCCGAGGCCGGTGACACCTTCCACGCCAACCCCGGCTCGCTGTGGCGCCACGTGCTGCGCCGCCAGCCGGGCGAGCTGGCCTTCGTGGCGACCTGCCCGGACGACCCGACTCAAAACTAGTGCCGGAGGTCCCAGCCGGGGCGCAGGGAGCGCTCGGCCAGGTCGATGCTCTCGGTCATCCGCCGCGCGATCTCCGGCAGGGTGCCGTCGTGGTGCGGGCACTCGAAGCCGACCCGCATCGTGGACATGGCGAACGCCACGATCAGGTGCGAGAGCTGGTCCTCGTCGGCGTTCACGCCCCTGCGGGCGGCGATCAGCTCGGCCAGGTGGCGCTCGGTCTTCGCCCCCCTGGCCACCGACCGGCCGATCAGGTGCGGATGACCGTCCATCAGCCGCCGCAGCTTCAGGAACCGGGCGGCCTCCTCGGGTGTTGAAGCCTGCACGTCGGCCAGCACCGCGCGCAGCGCGTGCATGAGCGAGGTGAACGGGGGCTCGTCGGCGGGCCGGCCCTCCAAGGTCTCCAGCATGATCCCCTCGCCGTGATCGTGGAACCACAACGCCAGGTGATCCTTGCTGGTGAAGTAGCGGAAGAACGTGCGGGGGGAGATTTCGACCGCCCCCGCGATCTGCTCGACGGTGGTCGCCTCGTATCCTTGTTCGAGGAACAGGTCGAGCGCGGCGTCAAGGATCGCCAGGCGCGTCTTCTCCTTCTTGTGTTCCCTCAGACCCACTGCGGTCACTCCCTCGAAACGCTTCTGTCACAGTGTGCCATAAGTCATAGGACGACTTTTAAAAGTCGTTTGTCATATGTCAGTCACTGTCATACATTGCCGGAGACTTACGAGATCCATGCGTTGTGTACTGAGGGGGACGATATGGCTAACGCGAAGGCGGTCGAAGCGCCGCCACCGCCCAGCCCGGTGAAGACGGGGGCGGCGAGCAATCCGTGGCTCGTGCTGCTGGCGGTCAGCCTGGGCGTCATCATGGTGATGCTGGACGGCACGGTCGTGGGCATCGCCAACCCGTCGATCCAGGTGGACCTGAAGGCGTCACTGTCGGATCTGCAGTGGGTGACCAGCGGTTATCTGCTCGCGCTGGCGGTCTTCCTGATCACCGCGGGCAAGCTGGGCGACCTGTTCGGGCACAAGCGGGTCTTCCTGATCGGTGTGGCGGGCTTCGCGGTCTCCTCGGTGGGCATCGGTCTCAGCGCCGAGCTCGCGGACATCATTCCCGGCCTCTCGCCGATCGGCGCGCTGATCGGCCTGCGCGTGCTGCAGGGCCTGTTCGGCGCGTTGCTGCAGCCGGCCGCCCTGGCGCTGCTGCGCAGCGCGTTCCCCGGTGACAAGCTGAACCAGGCGATGGGGGCCTGGGGCGCGATCATCGGCCTGTCCAGCGCGGCCGGCCCGATCGTGGGCGGCGTGCTGGTCGAGCGGGCCACCTGGGAGTCGGTCTTCTTCATCAACGCCCCCGTGGGCATCATCGCCCTCGTCATGGGCATCTTCCTGATCAAGGACAACCGCGCGAAGACGCTGGCGCGCATCGACTGGCTCGGCGTGGTGCTGCTGTCCGGCGCGATGTTCTCGCTGGTCTGGACGATCATCAAGGCCCCCGAGTGGGGCTGGGGCGACAGCACGACGCTGACCTTCGTGGCCGCGTTCGTGGTGCTGATCGGCGCGTTCATCTTCTGGCAGGCCAGGGCCCGCCAGCCGCTGGTGCCGCTCTCGCTGTTCGCGAACCCCTCCATCTCCATCGGCACCGTCCTGATGATGATGGTCGCGTTCGCGATGTTCGGCGCGATGTTCTTCCTGGGCTTCTTCTTCCAGGGCGTGCACGGGCTGTCGCCGCTGGAGGCCGGTCTGCGCATGCTGCCCATGAGCGCGGGCATGATCTTCGCCTCGCCGCTGGCCGGCATGGCGATCGGCAGGCTGGGCGCGAAGATCACGATGGCGGCCGGTCTGGTGATCACCGCGATCTCGATGTTCCTCATGTCGCAGCTCAGCATCGACGCCACGTTCATCGAGAGCGCCATCCCGTTCGTCCTGCTGGCCTTCGGCCTCTCGCCGGTCTTCGTGGGCGCCACGGAGATCATCGTGGGCAACGCGCCGGTGCGGTTGAGCGGGGTCGCGGGTGGTCTGCAGCAGTCGGCCATGCAGGTCGGCGGCGCGCTCGGCACCGCGATCCTGGGCGCCGTGATGGCCGCCGAGATCTCCGCCAAGCTGCCCGGCTACCTGGGCCCGGCGGCGCAGGCGATGACGCCCGAGCAACTGGCGGGGCTGGAGAAGGCCGCCGCCTTCGGTTCGGCGCCTCCCGGCCTGCCCGAGGTGGTCAGGACGGCCGTGCACAGCTCCTTCATGGACGGCATGCACCTCGCCTTCCTGGTGAGCACCGGCATCGCGCTGCTCACGGCCGCGCTGACGTTGTTCGTCAAGGCCGGTCGCAAGACCGAGGGCGCGCCGGTTCACATGGGCTGATCCCCGCTTTCCGGTTTTTCGGTACGGCCCTCGCCACGCCTGGCGGGGGCCGTACCGCTGTGCCGGGGCCGGTCGCGTCCGGGCATAAACTTCATGGGGTGAGCACGAAGATCCTCCCCAAGCAGGAGACCACTCCGCAGACGTCGCACGGCGACGGCGACCACGAGCGGTTCGCCCACTACGCGGACAAGCACAAGATCACCGAGAGCATGGTGACGGGCACGCCCATCCGCGCCCTGTGCGGCAAGATTTGGGTGCCCAGCCGCGATCCCAAGAAATATCCGGTCTGCCCGGAGTGCAAGGAGATCTACGAGGGCCTGCCTCCCGGTGGCGGCGAGGGCGGCGACGACAAGCAGTGAGTGTTGCTGAGCGGTAATCCCCGCGCGTAGAGCTACGGTCGGTAGCCAGACCAGCTCAAACCGTAATGGGGGGATTGCATGGCCCGGCGCGTGACCGCCGTCTCGTTGGCATGCCTGCTCGCGGCCGGGTTCACACCGCCGCTCCGGCCCGGCGCCGCGGTGGCGGCCGGGTGCGCCCGGAATGCGACGGTGACGCCGCGAGCGCCGCGAGTGCTGGAAGCGGCCGGAAGGCCGGGGACGCCTGGGCCGCCCGGGCCGCGTTCGCCCAAGCCGGAAGACGTGGCCAAGGTCATGGCCGAGCTCGAACGGCGGCTCGCCGGGGCGGCCCCGCCCGCGCAGATCACCGTGCCCACGCGCGTGCACGTCATCGCCAGGGGGCAGCGGCAGGTCTCCGACGAGGCGATCAGGACCCAGATCGACACGCTCAACGCCGCGTACGGCGGCCGGTACGGCGGCGTCGACACCGGCGTGCGCTTCCGCCTCGACGGCATCTCCGTCAAGGAGAACGGCGCCTGGTTCGCCGACCCCGTCGGCTCCGAGAAGGCCATGAAGCAGGCGCTGCACCAGGGCGGGGCGAACACCCTCAACCTGTACATCGCCCAGCTCAGCGAACTCATGCTGGGCTTCGCCGGCTACCCCTACTGGTACGCCGACGCGCCCGCACTCGACGGCGTCGTGATCGACTGGCGCAGCCTGCCCGGGGGCGCGATGACCAACTACAACCGCGGCTTCACCGGCGTGCACGAGATCGGGCACTGGCTCGGGCTCTTCCACACGTTCGAGAACGGCTGCGCGGAGCCCGGCGACGGCATCGGCGATACCCCGGCCGAGGCCAAGCCGACCGAGGAGTGCCCCGAGGGCAAGGACACCTGCACCGCGCACGAGGGCCAGGACCCGATGCACAACTTCATGGACTACGCCCACGACCGGTGCATGTCGGAGTTCACGGCCGGGCAGGCGGAGCGCATGCGGGGGATGTGGGTGGCGTACCGGGACGCGACTGTCACCTAGATTTCCGACAAATTACGATACGTGGGTGACAGCACCAAAGGCACTCGACACTCCACACCGACCCCCTGGCCTCCTCGGTCCCGAATACCGCACGGCCACCTTAGGCATCCTCCTGGTGATCACGCTGATCGCCTTCGAGGGCATGTCGGTCGGCGTCGTGATGCCGGACGTCGCCGACGACCTGGACGCGCTCGACCTCTACGGGCTGAGCTTCTCCGCCTTCCTCATCGCCAGCCTGTTCATGAACGTGGTGGCCGGGCTCTGGTCGGACCGGCGCGGCTATCCGGTGCCGTTCCTGGCCGGGGTGGTGCTGTTCGTGGCGGGAATGGCGCTGGCGGGGGCGGCGACGTCCTCGGGGATGTTCCTGGTGGCGCGGGCCGTGCAGGGGCTGGGGGCCGGCGCCGCCATCGTGGCCCTGTACGTGATGATCGTCCGCGTCTACCCCCTGGAGGTACGCCCTAAGGCGTTCGCCGCCGTCTCCGCGGCCTGGGTGGTGCCCGCCATGGTCGGCCCGGCGGTGGCCGGGTTCGTCGCGGGCCACTGGGGGTGGCGCTTCGTCTTCTACGGGATCATCCCGCTGGTCGTACCGGCGCTGGCGATGCTCGTACCCGCTCTGCGCATGGGATCCGGCGAAAAGGCGGCGCCCGGCAGCGGGCCGCGGTCCAGGCCGGTGGCGATGACGCTGGCCGCCACCGCCACGGCCGGCGGGGCCGGTCTGCTGCTGCACGGCGTGGACCGGCTGCACACCCACTTCCCGTCCGCGGTCGTGGAGACGGTGGCGGGGCTGGCGTTGCTGCTCTACGGCCTGTACCGGCTGCTGCCTCCCGGCGCGCTGCGGTTCGCTCAAGGGCTGCCCACGACCGTCATGATGCGCGGGTTCTTCTCGGCGTCCTTCTTCGGGGTGAACGCCTTCATCCCGCTGGCGCTGCAGGAGGTGAAGTCCTTCGAGATGACGGCGGCGGGGATCGCGCTGACGACGGGGGCGCTGGGCTGGTCCGGCGGGTCGTTCCTGCAGAGCAGGCGCGCGGCCGGGGCCCACAGGCGGATCCGGCTGGGCGCCGGGTGCATCACGGTCGCGATCCTGATCGGCTCGCTCGCCGTCCTGCCCGGGGTGACCGGGTGGATCTCCGTACCGGCGTGGATCCTGGCGGGCTTCGGGATGGGCTTCGGCATGACCACGGTCAGCGTCACGGCCCTGCAGCAGTCGCCCGTACACGAGCAGGGGGCGAACTCGGCGGCGCTGTCGGTGACCGACCAGCTCGGGGCGGCGGTGGCCATCGGGGTCGCCGGCGCGCTGGTGAACGTGATCGGGCACGCGCCCGCCGAGATCGCCACCGGGTTCATGGTCATCTCCGCCGTCATGGCGGCCATCGGGCTGTCCGCCACGCTGCTCGCCGGGCGCACCCGCTGAATTCCGTCCCTCCTGCCACAGCGATCACGAATCGCCTGATCCTTGTCGCGAGGAGTGATAGGACAGCGGGCAAGGAGGTGCCATGGAGGGTGATCACCGTGTCTGGCCCCCTCAACCGGGACCCAGGCACCGCCGTCCGCCCGACCCGTCCCCCAGCGGCCGCCTGGCCCCGGACGGCCGGGGCTCGGGCAGCCGGGGCTCGGACGGTACGGCCTCAGGCGGCCGGGCCCCGGACGGCTGGGGCTCGGGCAGTCGGGGCTCGGACGGTACAGCCCCTGGGCCCACGGCTCCAGCCACAGCCGACGCCGCCCCGGACGCCCCGGACGGCCCGGCCCCCGATGACACGATGCCCGCGCGTCGTGGCGGGGAGCCGTACCGGGGATGGCGGGACCGCGCGAGCGCCCTGGAACGCGACCGTGGCCCGTCAGCATGGGGCCGGCCCTCCACAGAGCCCGGTCCCGGTCCGCGAGCAGCGGGGCGGCCCCTCAGCGAACCCGAACCCGGCCGCCGATCGGCGAGCCGGCCCTTCACCGAACCCGAACCCGAGCCCGGCCCTGCTCCGCGAGCGCCGGGCCGGGGCTTCTCGGAGCCCGACCCGTTGGCGCCCGGCTGGGCCTTCACGGAATCCGATCGGCGCCCGCACCCTCTGGATCTCGAACCGGAGGAGCCCTGGAGCCCCCGGATCCGCCGTCTGGACCACGACGTGGGCCCCCGGGACGCGCTGCCCCCTTCCGCCCGTCTCTACGGCACTCCGGCGGACCCGGGGCAGCACGGCGGCGGGGTGTGGCGGCGCTGGGCGGGCGTGCTGGTGGCGCTGGTGGCCGGGACGGGGCTGGTGGCGGGGGCGACGGTGGTGGTGCTGCGGTTCACCGCGCCACAGGTCGAGACGGGGCGGCTGAGCGACTCGCTGGCCGGGGTGACGGCGACGTTGCCACAAGGGTGGACCGAGGGGGCGGTGGCGCCGGTCACGGGGTTCACCTCGGTCGTCAGGGACGGGGACGGCGGGTTGATCATGGCCAGACCGGTGCCGGGGGCGGTGAAGGACGCCAAGAAGGCCACGGCGGAGGCGGCGGAGCTGTACTCCAGGCTCCTGCTCAAAGGCGACCGCGTGACCATCGTCGAGGACCGGCCGATGCCCGATGGGTACACACGCGCCCTACGGGCGGAATATCAGGATGTGGTCAACCGGCCCGCGTTCCTCAGAGTGATGCTTCTCACTCGCCAGGACACTGCCGTACTGCTCGTCGGACTGCTCCAGCCCGAGGAAAACAGCAGGAGACAGGCGCTCGACGCAGTGATGACCAGCCTCAGATAAGCCACATAGCACGTGAGAAAGACCTTGGCCAGAATCCTCAACTCACGGCACGTCTTGTCGGTGGGCCCGATTACTCTTGGGTCACTGTGAGAGAGCGAAGCACACGAACCCCAGAGGTGATGCGGTGAGCACCTTCGCCGCGTCCCACCTGTCGCCTTCATACCCTGACCGGGCCGCGTGGGGCACCGCCCCCAAGTTGCGCGCCTGGCAGCAGCAGGCGTTCGACCTCTACTTCAGGCGCGAGCCGCGTGACTTCCTCACCGTGGCGACGCCGGGCGCGGGCAAGACGACCTACGCCCTGCGCATCGCCAGCGAGCTGCTCGCCAACGGGGTGATCAGGGCGATCACCATCGTCACGCCCACCGAGCACCTCAAGCGCCAGTGGGCCGACGCCGCCGGCAAGGTCGGCATCGGCATCGACCCGGAGTTCAAGAACAGCCAGGGTGCCACCTCGCGCGACTACACCGGCGTGGCGGTGACGTACGCGCAGGTCGCCATGCATCCGGCCCTGCACAGAGCCCGTACGGAAAACCGCAAGACGCTCGTCATCTTCGACGAGATCCACCACGCGGGCGACGCCAAGTCGTGGGGCGACGGCGTGCGCGAGGCGTTCGAGCCCGCCACCCGCCGGCTCCAGCTCACCGGGACGCCGTTCCGGTCCGACGACAACCCGATCCCGTTCGTGGGCTACGAGGAGGACGCTGAGGGCCTCAAGCGCAGTGTCGCCGACTACTCCTACGGCTACGGGCCGGCCCTCGACGACGGGGTCGTCCGGCCGGTGATCTTCCTGGCCTACTCCGGTGAGATGAAGTGGCGCACCCGCGCCGGCGACGAGATCGCCGCGACGCTGGGCACCCCGCTCACCAAGGACCAGCTCTCCCAGGCGTGGCGGGCGGCGCTCGACCCGAAGGGCGACTGGATCCGCCAGGTCATGCAGGCCGCCGACCGCCGCCTCACCGAGGTGCGCAGAGGCGTGCCCGACGCGGGTGGCCTGGTCATCGCCACCGACCACGAGACGGCCCGCGCCTACGCTCGTCACCTGCGCAACATCACCGGCGAGGGCGCCACCGTGGTCCTGTCGGACGACCCGGGCGCTTCCAAGAAGATCAAGCAGTTCGCCGCCTCCGAGGAGCGCTGGCTGGTCGCCGTGCGCATGGTCTCGGAGGGCGTCGACATCCCGCGCCTGTGCGTGGGCGTCTACGCCACCTCGACCTCGACCCCGCTCTTCTTCGCCCAGGCCGTGGGCCGTTTCGTGCGTGCCCGCAAGCGCGGTGAGATGGCCTCGGTCTTCCTTCCCTCGGTGCCCACGCTCATGGGGCTGGCCAACGAGATGGAGGTGGAGCGCGACCACGTGCTCAACAAGCGGCCTCTTGAAGACGGCCTCGACGACTCGCTCCTCGACGACGCCAACCGCCAGAAGGACAATCCCGACGTCCTGGGCGACGAGCTTCCGTTCGAGACGATGGAGACGTCGGCCACGTTCGATCGGGTGCTGTTCGACGGCGGCGAGTTCGGCACGGGCGCGGAGATCGGCTCGGCCGAGGAGGAAGACTTCATCGGCCTGCCAGGGCTGCTGGAGCCCGACCAGGTGGCCACGCTCCTCCGCAAGCGCCAGTCTGACCAGCAGGCCGCCAAGCGCAAGCAGCCCGCCCAGGAGGCCGAGCCGGTGCTGGCTCCGCACGAGCAGATCGCGGAGCTGCGGCGTGAGCTCAACGGGCTGGTCGGTGCCTGGAACCATCGCACGGGGCAGCCGCACGGGGTGATCCACTCGGACCTGCGCCGGGCTTGCGGTGGGCCGCCTATCGCCCAGGCCACGGCCGAGCAGATCCAGGAGCGCATCGACACCATCCGCCGCTGGGCCACCCAGCGCCGCTGACCCGTTCCCCGCCGCACTTCGGCTGAGGTCCCTCTGGAGACTTGGGTGCTGGGGGCCGGTTCGCGGCCAGGACGCGTGCCGGCGCACCGGCCCCCTCGGGTGAAGGGGCCGGGCGGTGAGGTCGACCCGGCTCATCGCCTCTGCCGGTCGGCGAAGGGCCGGGCCCGGCGAGGGGCGGTGAGGTGCCCGTCACTTCCGTCGCCCGGGGTGGTGAGGGCGACCCGGCTCGTCGCCTCTGCCGGTCGTGCGGAGGGCCGGGCCGGAGTGCGGGGCACGGGGAGGCTGCCGCCTGGGCGTCGCCGTCCTGTGGGGGGAGACCGGCCTGTCCGAGCGTCCAATCCCTCCTCAAGGACCTGTGCCGGGTCAGGGGTGGTGGGTTCGGTTCAGGGGCTTGATCAGGATGCGGCACAGCTCTGGCCGGAGTTCGTGCCGGCCGTTCGGGTGGTACACGACGTCCGTCGTAGCCACCGGCCCGTACCGCCACTCCACGTACCCACGACGCTGGTACAGCCGCTGCGCGCCCGGGTTGTCCAATCCCACCCCGAGCGCCACCTTGGTGTGGTTGATGGCGGCGAGCCGCTGCTCGGCCGCCCGTAACAGCTCGGTCCCGATGCCCTCGTTACGCCGCCCGGCGGCGACCTCGAGGTGGGTGAGGAGCGCGACCCCGGGTAAGAGGGCGCGCAGTTCCGGCTCCTCGGCGGGAGCGAGCCAGACGTAGACGTCCCCCACGGCAACCTCCTCGTCCCAGGCGATGAGGAGGAAGCCGTGCCCGGCGTCCTGCCTGGCCAGGCGGTCGGTGAAATAGGTCTCCTGGCCGAGCGAACGGATCAGGGCAGGAAGATCGGCATGGACGGCTTGGCGAATATCAAGTGCCCCCACGGACCGAGAGTTTCCCGTCCGGCGCTCGCGTGAATCAACGCGGCGTGTTCCCGGGGGTCCAGTAGCGCAACGGCCGCACGCCGTCCTTGGTCAGCCACTTCATCGCGTCCGCCGTGGCGGCCCCGAGCTCCGGCAGTGTTTCGAAGTGGCGGGCCCACACGTCGCGGTCGCGCGTCCAGGCGTCGAGGAAGGCGACGCACAGGGCCGGCGTGATGAGGTCGTGGCGGCCGCGCGCGGCGATCAGGGACTCCTCCATCCGGGTACGCGCCCCATAGGACGGCGGAAGCTCCCTGACGCGGTCGAGCACGTCCTGGATGAACTCCTTGCGCTTGGCGAGGAAGCCGGCCCAGTGCGCCGGCTCGGTCGCGGCCTGCCAGCCGCCGCTCGCCCGCTCGTCGAGCAGCCAGTAGACGCCCTCGGCCAGCACGTCGCCGAGCTCCTGGTCACGAGCACGCAGGGGCCGGTCGAAAGGGTCGTACGGGCGCTGCCGCACCATCCCGGTGACCGCCAGCCGGCTCAGCGACGTCTCGCCCAGCAGGTAGAACCAGTCCTCGTTGTAGACGTTCGGGAAGAAGGAGCGGCGGCGGGTCGTCTCGATCGCCATGGCCCCGCCGCCCACGAAGGAGTCCTGGCGGCCACCGGCCAGCCGGTGCGCGTGGCAGACGACCGAGTTGTCGGGAAAGCCGCCGATGTGCATCCCCACGGCGTCGTAGTCGTCGAGCAGCGCGGCCGCCCTGACGACCTCCTCGTGCCCGCCGACCTCGATGTCGTCGTCCAGGAAGACGATGCGCTCCCACTTCATGAGGCGGGCGAGCATCAGGCCCAGGTTGCGTTTCGCGCTCAGGTCGGTCTTACGGGCGAACGACGTGCCCTTCAACAGCGCGGTGGTGCGGAAGTCGGGCAGGTTGAGCAGCTTCGCCTGCCCGAGGTCGACGGCGAGGAAGTCCACGTCGTCGGGCATCCGGGCGGCGGCCTCCCCGGCGCTGCTGTAGTTGCCGCTGTGCAGCGACACGAGCCGGCAGTTCAGCTCGGACGCCAGGCAGATCGCGTACTTCAACCACCTGGGATGCCGGATGGTCGGCACCACGATGGCGTCGACCCTGCCCGGCGTGGCCGGTACGAACGCGTCGCCGGGCGCGTCCACCAGCTTTCTGTGGGAGCCGTGGTGATGCTCCACGCTGACGTGTGCTATTTCAGTCTCCATGAGTGAGCTCCGGCCATTCGTGGAGCCGGAACTTTTCCAGGGTCCAGTCGGGGGTGACCACCACCCGGCCCTCGACCCTGACCTGGGTGAGAATGCCGTAGGACTGCGCGGCGCCGAAACGCGACCGCAGATAGGCGGCGTTCCGGTCGCGGAAGCGTGAGTCGGTGAGCGCGCGCACCACGCCGTAGACGCCCCGGGCGTACATGCCGTTGCAGATGGTCAAGGTGCTCTGCTCGTTGTCGGGGTTGACGCCCCGGTAGAAGAACGCGACGTCGCGCAGCAGCCGCCGGTCGGCCCCGTAACGGGGATGGTGCCGCCGCGTGTCGCCGCCTTCCGTGACCTCGAAATAAGGTCCTTTCTCGCCCTCCCAGTCGGGCACCTGCCGCACCGGGAGATCGATGCGATCGAGCACGGAGGCGGTGACCTCGTTGTAGTCGACGCCGCCCAGCAGCACGATGTGGGTCGTCAGGTCGTCGGAGCGCAGGTCCTCGGTGGCGCGCAAGGTCACGGGACTGTGCGGGTTGGCGGCCCTGAGGTGCCCCCACAACTCGAACAGGGAGTCCAGGTCGGAGTATTTGTAGAGCTCGATGTAGTCGCCGCTCAACGGAGACGCGTACGGGATCTTCGCACGGTCCTCGTCGGGCACCTGGGAGCAGATGATCGTGATCGGCTCCCCGGTGGCGAAGTGCCAGGGGCCCTCGCTGAAGGCGTCCGGCAGGCGTACCGAGTCGGCGTTGTCGAAGTCGCTCTGAGACCTGAGCGCCGCCTGGCGCAGCCGGGTCAGCTCGGTGTAGAGCTCGTGATGCCGGTCGCGCTCCTCCGCCGTCATCTCGGCCGGGGTGAGCACGCGGGTGGTGCCGTTGGCGACCGAGCGCCTGCTCGCGAAGAACGCGGCGTACTTGTCGAGCCGGTGCAGGGGCGGGATCTTCACGGCGTGAGTGGACTCCCACGACGAGATCAGCGGGACGCTGACCCCGAACGCGTCGCGCAACTGTGCCTGGGTGACCCGCAGGTCGGCCCAGTGGCTGTCGCGGAGCTCGCGCAGTCGCCGCGCCAGCGCGGTCCGCGCGTCATCGTCGCGGCTCATGCCTAGCCTCACTCGTGTGAACTTCAGCGATATCTAGTAAATATCCAGTCGGGCCGAACTCTGGATTGGCGGGTAAACGCGCAGTTGAGGACCGACAGAAGCCACCAGTCTAGCCACTTACCCCCAAGTTTCGCGTGCGAATAGCCCGCGTCCTTTCTGGGTAGTAAAGAGAATAGAAGTTCAGTGAAGATAACTGAAGTCTACTGAATAGAGGTGGAGGTGGTTCGATGAACGCCGGATGAGTCCCGGACCAGGAGCGGCATCCCCACGCGGAAAAGACCGCGGACACCCCTGACCCGCCAAAAGCAGAGGTGCCCGCACCGCAAGGTTTCTGTCAGAGCGCGTCTCCGCACCAGGGAAAACCCTATGCCAACAGTAGCCCTCCACCTCATGGTGGCAATGCCCACTACGACCGACAGCCGACACCTGTCCCTGTTCATCCTGGCGGCCCTGATCACGCTGACGCTGGCCGCGATCCGCGGACTCGTCAGACGGGCGCGCGTCGTCATGGTGGTCAGCGGCACCAGCGTCCTGCTCGTCGTCCTCGCCGTCCTGGCCATCGCCTACGTGATCACGCTCGGAGTGGGCTGAACGCGGTCGCGCGCGGCGCGTCCCCCCAGCGCTGCGCGCGGATCGACGGCGACTACCTCGCGCGACTCTGCGCGTTTGGCCACAGAGCAGTGGCCTCCTGTTAGAAGCTCGACGTAATCGGCAACAACCACTCTTGGCTTGTCTTGGATACGCAGAAGGACCTTGCCCATGTCGTCTGAGGCCCCCGGAAAGTCGACGCTGATCGTCACTTCCGGCCTCTCTCGAAACGCCATCATCATCAGGCTCGAAGGTGAGCTCGATGTCACCGCGCTGCAGGTGCTCAGGGAGCATCTGCAGCGCATCTGGGATCTGCCGCCCAAGCCCTTCCTGATCCTGGACCTCGGTGAGCTCTCGTTCTGCGACTCGATGGGCATGAACGAGCTGGTCGACATCATGCAGCGCTGCGAGGCCAGAGGCACCAGGCTGCTGCTCGGCGGGGTGCAGGGGGTCATGGCGCGGGTGTTGTCGATCACCGGGCTGCGCCACGCGTTCGAGGTCTTCGCCCAGCTCGACGACGCCCTGCGGACGGCGGTGGCGCAACCCGGCTAGAGCCTAGGCGTGCGGGGCGGCGTGCATCGCGATCGTCCCGGCCTCCAGCAGGGCTAACGTGACGAGCGCGCCCGCTCGCTCGGCGTTGGTGCCCTTGACCAGCAACCACAGGCTGAGGGGGGCGAGGAGCAGCCAGGCCAGACCGAGGGAGAGGGCCAGCATGGAGAAACCTCCAAGAATCTGTTGCTCTCCGTAGTTGTTCAACTTCGGAGAGGGTTCGCCCTCTTCGATATCACATGGCCTGAGCGTTGCCCAGGGTGCGGGATCGATCAGCCCACGGCGGGTGCGCCGCGCATGACGGCGCCGGCCTGCTCCATCTCAGCCAGGGCCGCCTCCGTGGTCGTGCGCGCCACGCCGGCCGTCAGGTCGAGCAAAACCCGCACCGCCAGGCCGTGCTCGACCGCGTCGAGGGCCGTGGCGCGGACGCAGTGGTCGGTGGCGATGCCCACCACGTCGACCTCGCGCACCCCGCGCTCGTTGAGCCAGTCGGCCAGCGTGACCCCGTCGCCAGAGGTGCCCTCGAAGCCGCTGTAGGCCGCCTCGTAGGCCCCCTTGCTGAACACCTCCGCCACCTCCGCCACGTCCAGCGACGGATGGAAGTCGGCGCCCGGCGTGCCCGCCACGCAGTGGGCGGGCCAGGTGGAGACGTAGTCGGGGGCGTCGGAGAAGTGGGCTCCGGGGGAGACGTGGTAGTCGCGGGTGGCCACCACGTGGTCATAGCCGTGGTCGGTGATGTGCCGGGTGATCGCGGCCGCCACCTCCGAGCCCCCGGCCACGGCCAGGCTGCCGCCCTCGCAGAAGTCGTTCTGCACATCGACGATGATCAACGCGGTGCCCATAGACAGCACGATACGTCAGGCGAATTCGGTGGGGATCGCCGCGTACCCCCTGCCCAGGTGGAGGGCGTCCTGAGGGAGGGTGGCGATGGTGGCGGCGTGGCGGTCGCGGGCGGCGGTGAGGGGCTCCCGGCCGACCACCTCGCCGTCGCGCACCAGCTCGTGCAGCAGCGGGACGCCGCCCTCGGGCGCGAGGCCGCCGGTGGTGATCAGCTCGGTGTCATAGTGGCCCGTCTCGTCCAGCAGCCGGTACGCCTCCTTACGGCCCCCGCGCGACGGCTTGCCCACCGAGCGCTTGGCCACGGGCTCCAGCTTGCCGGTCGCCGTCTCCCGCGCCACCAGCTTGTACACCAGGGCCGCCGTCGGCACGCCGGAACCGGTCACCAGGGACGTGCCCACGCCGTAACCGTCCACGGGGGCGGCGGCGAGCGCGGCGATGGCGTACTCGTCGAGATCGGAGGTGACCAGGATGCGGGTGTTGAAGGCGCCGAGCGCGTCGAGCTGCTCGCGCACCTCCTGGGCGGCCGCCGCCAGGTCGCCCGAGTCGATGCGGACCGCGCCCAGCTTGGGCCCGGCCAGCTCCACGGCCGTGCGGACCGCCTCGGCCACGTCGTACGTGTCCACCAGCAACGTCGTCTCCGGCCCGAACGAGGCGATCTGGGTCTCGAACGCCTCCCGCTCCGAGTCGTGCAGCAGCGTGAACGCGTGCGCCGCCGTGCCGGCCGTGGGCACCCCGTACGCGTGCCCGGCCATGAGGTTGGAGGTCGAGGCGAACCCCGCGATGTACGCGGCCCGCGCGGCGGCCACGGCGGAGCTCTCGTGCGTCCGGCGCGAGCCCATCTCGATGAGCGGCCGTTTACCCGCCGCGTTCGTCATCCGCGAGGCCGCCGAGGCGATGGCGCAGTCGTGGTTCAGGATCGACAGCACGACCGTCTCCAGCAGGACGGCCTCCGCGAACGTGCCCTCCACCACCATGATCGGGGAGGCGGGGAAGTAGACGTCGCCCTCGCGATAGCCGCAGATGTTTCCGGAAAACCGGTAATCGGCCAGAAACGCCAGAGTGGCCTCGTCCACGACGTGGTGCTCGCGCAGAAAGGTGAGTTCCTCGTCACCGAACCGGAAGCGTTCGACGGCGTCCAGGACACGTCCCGTACCAGCGACGACACCGTATCGGCGACCCCCAGGAAGGTGCCTGGCGAACACCTCGAAGACCGCGCGCCGGTGCGCCGCGCCGCTCCGGAGAGCGGCCTGCAGCATCGTCAGCTCATAGTGATCTGTGAGCAACGCAGTGCTCATGGTCATTCTCACGACTCGAAGACTACGGCCCAGATAGGGCAGACTCGGGGATGTGGGTAGCACCGCTCCAATCGCCGTTGAGCGTCCGTCATCGGACGTCCGGCCCGATCTGCCGTGGGTGACCATCGTCTGGAACGACCCGGTCAACCTCATGTCCTACGTGACCTATGTCTTCCAAACGGTCTTCGGTTACACGAAAGAGAAGGCCGAGAAGCTCATGATGGACGTACATCACAAGGGCAAAGCGGTCGTGTCCAGTGGCACGCGCGAAGAGATGGAACGCGATGTGCAGATTCTCCACTCCTACGGCTTGTGGGCGACGGTACAACCGGATTCAGTCAAATGAGCAGATCGAGAAGGTCGAGCAGACGAGTGAGGCGGCGCCGGTGAGTTCGGGGTTCTCGCGGGGCAAGAACGGCGGCGTCATCGCGGAGTTCGAGGCCGCGGAGGTCTCGCTGCTGCGCTCGCTCGTCTCCATGATGCTCGGCCTGGTGTCCCCTGGGCAGACCAGCGACGACCCGCTGGAGCGGGCGCTGGGCATCGGCGACAGCGTGGTGCCGTCGGATCCGGTGCTGGCCAGGTTGTTCCCGTCGGCCTACCAGGACGAGAAGGAGGCGGCCGAGTTCCGCCGCTACACCGAGGCCACGCTGCGCGACGGCAAGAGGGCCGACGCGCAGACCGTCCACGACACCGCCAGGTCGGGGCGCGCGGAGCTGACGGCCGAGCAGGCGCAGGCGTGGCTGCGCGCGTTCAACGACCTGCGGCTCACGCTCGGCACCAAGCTCGACGTGACCGAGGAGATCCACGACGAGATCGCGATGATGTCCGAGGACGACCCGCGATACCCGGCCTACGTCACCTACGACTGGCTGACCTACCTGCAGGACAGCCTGGTTCGCGCCCTCTGGTAATTTCCGGGCATGCTGTCGATCTCGCAGGAACTGGTGGACAAGATCGTCGCCCATGCCCGGGCGGATCACCCCGATGAGGCGTGCGGCGTTATCGCGGGTAAGAACGGGGTTCCCGAGCGGTTCGTCCCGATGGAGAACGCCGAGCGTTCCCCGACCTTCTACCGCTTCGACTCGATGGAGCAGTTCCGGGTCTGGCGTGAGATGGACGACCGCGACGAGGAGCCCGTCGTGATCTACCACTCCCACACGGCCACCGAGGCGTACCCGTCGCGCACCGACGTGTCCTACGCCTCCGAGCCCGAGGCCCACTACGTCCTGGTCTCCACGCGGGACGAGGCCGAGGTGGAGTTCCGCTCGTACCGGATCCTCGATGGGGAGATCACCGAGGAAGAGGTAAGGTTTCTCCCATGATGGTCAGGCCGGTGCAGAGCTATCTCTTTGCGCATACTCCGGCTGTCGTCGTGTACGACTGTCCGTGACTCGGAATCCGTATCAACCCATCGGTGTTGCCCCCGATGGGACGACGACCTGACTGAGGAGACTGAGCGCGATGGCCATCGAGGTTCGCATTCCGACCATCCTGCGTAACTACACCGACGGCGCCAAGGCCGTCAGCGCCGAGGGCGCCACCCTCGAAGAGCTGATCAGCGATCTCGAGTCCAGCCACCCCGGCATCAAGGACCGCCTGGTCGACCAGGGAGCCCTGCGCCGATTCGTCAACGTCTACCTCAACGACGAGGACGTGCGCTTCCTGGGCGGCCTTGGCACGCCGCTGTCCGACGGTGACACGGTGACCGTGCTCCCCGCCGTCGCCGGCGGGTGACATGCGTTTCGACTCGCTGATCGACTCGGTCGGCCGCACGCCCCTGGTCGGGCTCCCGAGGTTGTCGCCCTCCGCCGACGTGCGGGTGTGGGCCAAGCTGGAGGACCGTAACCCGACCGGGTCGATCAAGGACAGACCGGCGCTCTGGATGATCCAGGAGGCCGAGAAGGACGGGCGGCTCACGCCGGGCTGCACGATCCTGGAGCCCACCAGCGGCAACACCGGCATCTCACTCGCGATGTCGGCCAAGCTCAAGGGCTACAAGCTGATCTGCGTGATGCCGGAGAACACCTCGGAGGAGCGCCGCCAGCTCCTGCGCATGTGGGGCGCGGAGATCATCTCCTCGCCCGCCGCGGGCGGCTCCAACGAGGCCGTGCGGGTGGCCAAGGAACTGGCCGCGCAGAACCCGTCGTGGGTGATGCTCTACCAGTACGGCAACCCGGCCAACTGGCGCTCCCACTACGAGACCACCGGTCCGGAGATCCTGGAAGACCTGCCCACCGTCACCCACTTCGTGGCCGGGCTCGGCACGACGGGCACGCTGATGGGGGTCGGGCGGTTCCTGCGCGAGCGGGTGCCGGGCATCCAGATCGTCGCGGCCGAGCCGCGCTACGGCGAGCTGGTCTACGGGCTGCGCAACGTGGACGAGGGGTTCATCCCCGAGCTCTACGACGAGTCGGTGCTGACCACCCGCTTCTCGGTGGGCTCTGCCGACGCGCTGCGGCGCACCCGCGAGCTGCTGGAGACCGAGGGCATCTTCGCCGGGGTCTCGACCGGGGCCGCGCTGCACGCCGCGCTGGGCGTGGCCAGGAAGGCGGCCAAGGCGGGCGAGCGGGCCGACGTCGCGTTCGTGGTGGCCGACGGCGGCTGGAAATACCTGTCCACGGGCGCCTACGAGGGCACCCTGGAAGAGGCGGAAGAGCGTCTCGAAGGCCAGCTCTGGGCCTGAGCCACGAAAGGGGCGGCCGGTCGATGCGACCGGCCGCCCCTTTTGCGTGAGCTACTAGTTGAACAGCAGGCGGAGTGAGAACGCCGCCTCGGTGTCGCTCTGCGTGCCGCTGAGCCCGACGGCCCGCAGCACCTGGGCGTTGGCCTTGTCGTCGCCCTGCATGGACTGCAGGTAGAGCTTCTCGACCTTGTCCAGGTCCACGAAGAGCGCGTAGTTGGCCTCACCCGCGTTGGGGATCGCCGTCTGGAACGTCTCCGAGTCGCCGAGCGTGCCCTCCTCGGCCAGCTTCTTGGCGTACTCGTCGGTCGTCGCCACCGTGAAGACGCCGTCGCCGGACTGCTTGGCGATCTGCGGGGCGGCGCCACCCTGGCTCAGCGCCTTGGTGACCTTGTCGAGGATGGCCTGCGCCTTGGCCGGGTCGGTCGCGATACGCACGCCACCCTTGACCTGGTCGCTGTCCAGGCCCTCGCTGTCCACGGCGACCGTGAAGTTCTGGCCGAGGAACGTGGCCAGGTCACCCGGCAGGTTCAGGCCGAACTGGGTCTTGGCCTGCTCGAAGAGCTGCGTGATCTCGGTGCTGCCGGAGGCCTTGGCCTGCTTCTCGATCTCGGCCCACTGCTTGGTGACGACCTGGTCGAGGCCCGAGACCGACAGGGCGCCGGCCGTGCTGGCCGGCAGGGTGCCGAGGTTGGCGACGGGCAGGTCGCCCTCGGGAGCCATGCCCTGGGCGCCCCTCACGACACCGGCCAGCTCCACGTACGCGCTGTCGAAGCGCAGCGCGCCGGCGAACCGGGCGTCCTTGACCTTGTCGAGGGCCGCCTGCTGCTCGGTGGAGACGGTCTTCTTGGCCAGGTCGAGCAGACCGCCCATGTCAGCCCAGAACGACAGCACGCCCTGCTCGCCGACGGCGCCCATGTCGTCGCTGAACTCACTGTTGTCGGACAGGCTGCCCTCGCCCTGCGCGAACTTAGTCGCCAGCTCCTGCGTGGAGCTCAGCAGCGCGTAGTCCTCACGGAAGGCGACGCCGTACTTCTCGCCCTTCATGAGCTTGGCGAGACCGGCCTTGGCCAGCTCCTGGTCCTTGACCTGGACGGCCACCGCGAAGTCGGGCTCCTCCTTGCCGGAGGGAACGGCGGCGAAGCCGATGCGGCTGCCCAGCCACGGGTCGACGTCCTTGGCGAAGTCGACCTTGTCGTCGCCATCGTTGAGCTGGTTGAACAGCGCCTGGCGCGGGTCCTCGCCGGAGAAGGAGTCCTTGGTGACCGTGAACTTCCTGGCGAGCTGGAACAGCGCCAGCTTCTGGTTCGCGGCCGGGTCGAGGTCGATCCGGGCGTAGGCGATCGAGTTGGCGGGCAGGACGTCGTTCGGCTGCGTGCCGCCGCCGCCGAAGGCGCCCACGGCCCACACCGCGCCGCCGCCGAGGACGACCACGGCGAGCGCCGCCGCGATGGCGATCACCCAGTTCTTGCGGCCCTTCTTGGCGGGCTCGGCCGGGCCGAAACCCTCGGGGCCCTGCTGCTGCCAGCCGCCGCCTTGGGCGTACTGGTCCTGCTGCTGCCAACCTTGCTGGGGCTGCTGTTGCTGTTGCCAGCCGCCCTGGGCCTGCTGCCAATTCTGCTGGCTCTGCTGGCCGTACTGGGGGTCATAAGAAGGCTGCTGTCCAGGCTGGGCACCGTAATTGGGCTGCTGGCCGCCGTAGGACGCCTGCTGCCCTCCCTGCCCGTACGCGGACTGCTGGTCGTACGACTGCTGGCCGTAAGGCTGCTGCTGCTGGTACGGCTGCTGCTGCGGCGGATAGGGCTGCCCCGGATACTGCGCCGTCGGCGGGTTCTCCGGCTGCTGCCCCTGGTTCCAGTTGTACGCCGTGGTCCGGTCTGGATCCTGGCCATAGGGGGGATTATTCGCAGACATCACTCAACTCACAATGTGGACTTTTGACCACAGAGAAGGTAGCTGATGTTGCTAGACGAGCGCTTGCAATGTGCTGAAGTCGGTTTCAGACCCTATTGAGCTCCTTCCTGAGCACATCGATGTGGACCTCGCCATCGCCGTAGTCGGCGACGTTCTCCCACGGCACGAATGTGCACCCTGCGTAGACCAGGCGCGCCAGCGCCCGCGAGAGCCACGTCGAGCGGCCCTGAGCGTCGCGCAGGAGGCCCAGCAGGAGCGGGGCGCGCCGGCTGGAGACGACCAGCCCGTAGACGGTGTGGCTCTGCTGGAGCTCGCCCCGGTGCCTGACTACCCGGATGTCCACCACGAAACCGACCCACACCCCGTTGGAGTCCCAAAGGGACTGACCGATGAGTTCGGTGACACTTGCCATGATCGAACTTTCTCAGGCGAATCACGTTTTCGCAGGTAGGCACGCTGATGGGCGAATGCTCTAGAGTGCCTCTAGAATATGGTTCCGGAGATGGGATAGGCACGGATGACGAAGTTCGACGAGGCGACGCAGGCGATCAGGGTCGATGAGCACACCTATGACGTTTGTCTCGATCCCGGTTACGCGATCGGCGGGCCGCTCAACGGCGGCTATCTGATGGCCGTGATCCTGCGCGCGGCGGTGGACGCGTCGCCGTTCGAGCACCCGGTGAGCCAGACCTCGCAGTTCCTGAAGGCGCCGGTGGCCGGGCCCGCGCAGGTGCGGGTGGAGCCGCTGAAGGCGGGCAGGACGGCCGCGTTCGCGAGGGTCACGCTGGTGCAGGACGGTGTGGCG
Organism: Nonomuraea solani; assembly: GCF_900108335.1. Classification (GTDB taxonomy): domain Bacteria; phylum Actinomycetota; class Actinomycetes; order Streptosporangiales; family Streptosporangiaceae; genus Nonomuraea; species Nonomuraea solani. The sequence continues at coordinate 224,087 of NZ_FNVT01000003.1, read as the reverse complement.
AAGATCGAGGGGCTGGTGACGACCGCCACGCTGCAGGAGGTCGAGCCAATTTATGCCGAAAAATCGGCTTATGAGATGCCGGGGCTCGACGACTGCGTCAAGCTGCCCGACCCCAAGCCCGAGTCCGGCATGACCCTGAACGCCCAGATGGACCTGCGCTTCGACCCGCCCACGATCGGCTGGCTGAAGGGCGAGCCCACCGGCCGGCCCGAGTCGCGGGCGTACTTCAGGATGACCGAGCCCCAGGACCCCGACCCGTACGTGCTGGCCCTGGCCGTGGACGCGCTGCCGCCCGTGGTGTTCTCGGCCGGCGCGCGCGGCTGGGCGCCCACCGTGGACCTCACCTGGCACCTGCGCGCCCTGCCCGCGCCCGGCTGGCTCACGCTGCTCGGCAGCGGCCGCCTGGTCTCCGACGGCTGGTTCGACGAGGAGGTCGAGGTGCGCGACTCGACCGGCCGGCTGGTGGCCCAGGCACGCCAGCTGGCGCGCGTCGGGAGGGGCTGACAGGGCCGGGTGTGACCAAGACAACATCGCATCAAGCTCACGTGTCGCACCTGTGAGCATTCTTACGCAGTGTTGATCGCGCAGGTCGCCTACCCTCTAGAGCGTGCCGGACGCGAGTATTGGGATCTTCGACAGCGGGGTCGGCGGTTTGACGGTCGCCCGGGCGATCATCGACCAGCTACCCCACGAATCGATCACTTACGTGGCCGACACGGCCCATCAGCCGTACGGGCCGAAGCGCATCGCGGAGCTTCGCGCCTACGCCCTGGAGGTGATGGACCACCTCGTCGAGCAGGACGTCAAGATGCTCGTGATCGCGTGCAACAGCGCCAGCTCCGCCGTGCTGCGCGACGCGCGTGAGCGTTACGACGTCCCGGTCGTCGAGGTGATCCAGCCGGCCACCAGGCGCGCGGTACGGGCCACCCGCAACGGCAGAGTGGGCGTGATCGCGACCAGGGCCACGATCGACTCCATGGCCTATCACGACGCCTTCACCGCGGCACCCGACGTAGAGCTCACCGGCGTGGCCGCCCCACGCCTGGTGGAGTACGTCGAACGAGGAGAGACGATGAGCGACCAGCTCATCGAGGTCGTGCGCGACTACCTGGCGCCCATCAGGGCCGCCGGGTGCGACACTCTCATCCTCGGCTGCACCCACTACCCGCTGCTCACCGGCGCCCTTTCCTACGTCACCGGTGACGGGGTCACGCTGGTTTCCAGCGCCGACGAGACGGCCAAGGACGTCTATCGGATCCTGCACGACCGCGGTCTGGCGGCGGGAGGCGAGGTCACCCCCCGGCATCGCTTCCTGGCCACCGGCGATTCCCTGCTCTTCGCCCGGCTCGGGCGACGTTTCCTGGGCCCGGAGATCGATGTGGTCGAAGTCGCACCAGTGGGGGGTACTACCTTTAACGGGAGGCCCACATGAAGGTGACCATCGTCGGATGCTCGGGCAGCTATCCCGGGCCTGACAGCCCCGCGTCCTGCTACCTCGTCGAAGCGGACGGATTCAGGATGCTGCTCGACTTCGGCAGCGGCTCGCTGGGCGCGCTGCAACGCCATATCGGCCTGTACGACGTGGACGCGATCTGCCTGTCGCATCTGCACGCCGACCATTGCCTCGACATCTGCGGCTACCACGTGGCCCGCACCTACGGCCCGGAGGCGCCCTACCCCACCGTGCCCGTCTACGCCCCCGCCGACGCCCCCGCCCGGCTGGCGGCCGCGTACGGCATGCCGGAGGAGCCGGGCCTGGAGACGGCGTTCGAGTTCGTGCCCCTGACGGCGGGCTCGTACGAGATCGGGCCCTTCGTCCTCACCGCCGGCCTGGTCAACCACCCCGTCGAGGCGTACGGCTTCCGCGTCACCGACGGCACCGCCTCCGTCGCCTACTCCGGCGACACCGGCCAGTGCGACGAGCTGGTCAAGCTGGCCGCGGGCGCCGACCTGCTGCTGTGCGAGGCGTCGTTCGTGGAGGGCCCCGACCTGCCGCCCGACCTGCACCTGACCGGCCGCCAGGCGGCCGAGCACGCGGCCAAGGCCGACGTGGGCCGGCTCGTGCTCACCCACCTCGTGCCGTGGAACGACCAGGCCACCGTCCTCGACGAGGCCTCGGGCGGCGGCTACGACGGCCCGGTCGAGCTGGCCCGCAGTGGAGCGGTCTACGACCTGGCCTGAACCTCGGTGAACTCCCGCATGCGCGGCAGCGGCGAGAACAGCAGCGGGACGACCGCCAGCAACCTGACCGACATGAACAGCCACAACGCCTGCCGCACCCCGATCTGCTGGGCGACGAGGCCGCCGAGGAGCGCGCCCAGCGGCATCATCCCCCACACCATGAAGCGGACCGACGCGGTGATCCGGCCGAGCATGTGCTCGGGCGCCACGGTCTGGCGGTAGGTGATCTGGCCCACGTTCGCCACCGCGGCGCTCCACGAGAGCGCCATCGAGGTGATCGCGAAGAACGCCACCCGCCAGTCGGCCTGCGTCAGCGGCATCAGCAGGCCGAACGGGGCGCCCACCGCGGTGGCCAGCCAGGTCATCCTGGCGGTGCCGAACCTCTTGGCCAGCCGGGCGCTGCTCAGGCTGCCGAGCACGCCGCCGATCCCACCGGACATCAGCAGCAGCCCGATGATGCCAGGCGCCAGCTTGACCTCCTCCGCCAGGAACAGCACCGACAGGCCGACCACGGCGCTGACGGACAGGTTCACGGTCGCGGACGAGGCCACGAACATGCGCATCAGCCGGTCCCGTAGCACGTACGCCAGCCCCTCGCGAATGCCGCGCAGCAGCGGCCCCCGCTCGGTGTCGGCGGGCGGTCTGTCGGGCACCTTCACCGACCTCAGGAAGAGCACCGAGGCCAGCGCGCCGGCCGCGGTGGCGACCAGCGTGCGCGGCGCCCCCAGCAGTTGCACCAGCACGCCACCCAGGCCGGGACCGGCCAGGAAGGCTCCCGAGCGCACGACCTCCAGCTTGGAGTTGCCGTCGCTGAGCTGCTTGGTGTTGACCAGGTCGGGCAGGTACGTCTGATCGGCCACGTCGTTGAACACCTGCGTCGCCCCCGCCAGTAGCGCGACCGCGAACAGCATCCCGATCGACAGCAGCCCCAGCTCGGCCGCGACCGGAATGCTCCCGAGCAGCGCGAATCTGGCCAGGTCGGAGACCATCATCACGCGGCGCTTGCGCATCCTGTCGACCCACACCCCCGCGGGAAGGCCGATGAGCAGGAACGCGGTCGTCTGTAACGCCGAAAGCAGCCCGACCTCCGCGGGCCCGGCGTTCAGCACGAGTACGGCTACGAGCGGGAGGGCCACGCGCGAGATATTCGCCCCGAGCTCGTTCGCGACATGCGAACTGAGGAACCGGAGGAAGTCAGGGTTTCGCAACACCCCCGTTGTCATTGCGTAAGGATCCATGTGTCGGACACATTTGGTCAAGAGTGTTGTGGCGCGGAGATAGGGTGATCTGCATGTCCCGACAGGATGGCCGCAACCCTGACCAGCTCCGTCCCATTACCATCACCAGGCAATGGCTCTCTCATGCCGAAGGATCGGTCCTGGTCGAATTCGGCGGCACCCGGGTGTTGTGCGCGGCTTCGGTCCAGGACAGCGTGCCGCGCTGGCGCAGAGGCAGCGGGCAGGGCTGGGTTACGGCCGAATACGCGATGTTGCCGCGGGCGACCAATACGCGTAACGATCGTGAATCGGTCCGCGGCAAAATCGGTGGCCGGACTCATGAGATTTCACGCTTGATCGGGCGTTCTCTACGCGCTTGCGTCGATTACAAAGCGTTGGGCGAAAACTCCATTGTGCTCGACTGCGACGTCCTGCAGGCCGACGGCGGCACCAGGACCGCCGCGATCACCGGCGCCTACGTGGCGCTGGCCGACGCGGTCGCCTGGATGCGCGAGCGCCGGATGTGCCCGGGCGACCCGCTCATCGGCTCCGTCTCCGCCGTGTCCGTCGGCGTGGTCGGCACCGTGCCGATGCTCGACCTCTGCTACACCGAAGACGTCGCCGCCGAGACCGACATGAACGTCGTGATGACCGGCGAGGGCAGCTTCGTCGAGGTGCAGGGCACCGCCGAGGGCGCGCCGTTCGACCGCGCCGCGCTCGACCGGCTGCTCGGCCTGGCCGTGGCCGGCTGCGAAGAGCTCACCCTGATCCAGCAGGAGGCCCTGGCGTCATGAAGATCGTGCTGGCCACCCGCAACGCGGGCAAGATCGCGGAGCTGCGGCGCATCCTGTCCGGGTTCGACATCGTCGGGCTGGAGGAGTTCCCCTCGATCGGCGAGGTCGCCGAGACCGGCGTCACCTTCGAGGAGAACGCCCTGCTCAAGGCGCACGCCGTGGCCCAGGGCTCCGGCCTGCCCGCGGTGGCCGACGACTCCGGGCTCTGCGTCGACGTGCTCAACGGCATGCCGGGTGTTTTCTCGGCCCGCTGGTCGGGGCGGCACGGCGACGACGGTGCCAACCTCAGCCTGCTGCTGGCCCAGATCTCCGACGTGCCCGCCGACAAGCTGACCGCCCACTTCGCCTGCGCCGCCGCGCTGGCGCTGCCGTCCGGTGAATACCGGGTGGTCGAGGGCACGCTGCCGGGGCGCCTGGTGACGACGCCGCGGGGGAGCAACGGGTTCGGCTACGACCCGATCCTCGTGCCCGACGGCGAGGATCGCACGACGGCCGAGATGACGCCCGAGGAGAAAGACGCGATCAGCCACCGGGGTCGGGCCTTCCGGGCGCTGGCGCCGATCGTGCGTGATCTCGTAACCACCGCGTAAGAACCGCCGTGGGCGGGGCGGCGTACCTTCGGATTGTGCGCAGGAAATATGTGGTGCCCGCTTGGGCGGGGGCCTTGGCGGGATTGGTGTCCGGGGCCGTGGCCCTCGGGATCGCGCAGCTCGCGGCCGGTGTCGTCGGGCCCGGGGCGTTTCCCGTGGTGGCCGTCGGCGACGCCACCGTCGATCTGACGCCCGCCCCGGTGAAGGACTTCGCGATCGCGACGTTCGGCGAGAACGACAAGGCCGTTCTCATCGGGGGCGTGCTGGTGGTGCTCGCCGGGGTGGCGGCGCTGATCGGCGTGCTGTCCCGCCACCGGCTCGCCTACGGCTTCGCGGGGCTGGCGGCGTTCGGGGCGGTCGGCGCGCTCGCGGTGCTGACCCGGCCGGACGCAGGGCCCCTGAACGTGCTCCCGACCGTGCTCGGAGTGGGCGCCGGGGCCTGGGTGCTGTCCTGGCTGGTACGACGAGCGGGCGGCACGGGTAGCGCCCCGGCCGCGACGGACCATGCCCCGCCGACCGCGACCCCTTCGAACACAGCGACCCCTTCGAACACAGCGACCACTGCGGCGCCCGCGACCACTGCGGCGCCCGCGACCACTGCGGCGCCCGCGACCACAGCGACGACCGCGGCGCCCACGACCGTGTCCGGCGCCTCCGGCACCGCCGGCGACTCCGCTGAGGGCTCGATCGGGACCCCCGGGACGTTCGGCACCACCGGCGACAACGTGGCGGACGGGGCCGAGCGGCCGGGGGTGATGCGGGCCGGGGAGGAGTTGCGGGCGTTCGATCGGCGGCGGTTGCTGACCGGGGTGGCCGGTGGGGTGGTGGTCGCCGGGGTGGCCACCGTGCTCGGGCGGCAGCTCGGCGGGCGGCAGGCGGTGGACGCGGCGCGGGTCGGGGTGGCCCTGCCCAAGCCCGCGACGCCGGCCAAGCCCATCCCGGCGGGCGCCGACCTGCGTCTCAAGGGCCTGTCGCCGTTCATCACGCCGAACAACGACTTCTACCGCGTCGACACCGCCATCGTCGTCCCCCAGGTCGATCCGACCGACTGGACGCTGCGCATCCACGGCCTGGTCGACCGGCCCGTCGAGTTCACCTACGCCGACCTGCTGAAGATGCCCCTCACCGAGGCCGACATCACGCTCACCTGCGTCTCCAACGAGGTCGGCGGCCCGTACGCCGGCAACGCCCGCTGGCTCGGCGTGCGCATGGCCGACGTGCTGCGCCAGGCAGGGCTGCGGTCGAACGCCGACATGCTCCTGTCCACCTCCGCCGACGGCTTCACCTGCGGCACCCCGGTCGACGTGGTCATGGACGGCAGGGACGCGCTGTTCGCCGTCGCCATGAACGGCGAGGCACTCCCGGTCGACCACGGTTTCCCCGTGCGCCAGGTGGTGCCGGGCCTCTACGGGTACGTGTCGGCCACCAAGTGGGTGGTGGACCTCAAGGTGACCAGGTTCGACACGGACGAGGCGTACTGGACGCCGCGCGGCTGGTCGGCCAAGGGCCCCATCAAGACCCAGTCACGCATCGACCTGCCCAAGGCGGGCGACTCGCTCAAGGCCGGGCGGACCACGATCGCGGGCGTGGCGTGGGCGCAGCACACTGGGGTGGACGCCGTGGAGGTGCGCGTGGATCGCGGGCAGTGGCGGGAGGTGACGCTCGCCACCGTGCCCGGTCCTGACACCTGGCGGCAGTGGTCGATCGACTGGGATCTCACGCCGGGCGAGCACACGATCGAGGTACGGGCCACCGACGCGGCCGGGCGTACCCAGACCGAGCAGGCCGCGCCGCCCGCGCCCGACGGTGCCACCGGCTGGCACTCGATCACGGTGAAGGTCGCCTGAGTTCGACCTGTTTGTGCAGGTAAGGCGGGTAGTTGTGGCGGAGAATCTCGCCGACTTCGCCTCCAGGTCACGGTGCCGCCTCTACGATCGATTGTCAGGTATGACAGGAGGCAGGCCGTGTTCCACGAGCGCAAGCCGAGTGTCCGATGGGTGCTTCCAGAGGGGCAGTACAACCCCGTGGTGGCGGACGGGGTGCGGTGGCTCGACTACGAGCGGGCCGCCGACCCCACGCGCGAGGACACGCAGACCGAACCACACGACGACTCCCACGAGGGCCCACAGGGTGAGCCGCAGGGCGATTCCCGCGAGGGCTCAAAGGGTGAGCCGCACGGCGATTCCCGTGAGGGCTCGCGGGATGATCCGCGCGACGACTCGTACCGTGAGCTGGGGGGTGGCCTGTTCGATGGGTTGGTGGGTGCGGCGGTCGCTTTAGAGCGGGCCGACTGGTTCGACCGGGAGCAGCGGCCGCCCAGGCTCGCCGACAGCCGTCCGTACGGCGTGCCGGGCGGGCTGGCCAAGCCGGATCCGCAGGTGGAGCGGGATCTCGCCGAGGCGCTGCGGCCCGGGGTGCGTTTTCCCGATCCGCGCGGCACCTGGGTGCGGCTGGTGAACGGTGGCGGGCCCGCCGACGACCCGTTCCGGGCCACGAACGCCGCCGACTGCGCCCTGGCCGTGATGTCCACCTGGCACGGCGAGCCGGCGGCGGCCGCGCCGAGGATGCCCGAATACGACCGGATCGGCCGGCCCGTGCTGACCGGGGAGCAGGGGAGTGTGGCCAGGATCGAGGGGTGGGTGGGGCAGCGCCTGCAGTACGCGGGCCAGGGACGGCACGCCTACCCGCTGATCGCGCGGCGGCTGCTCGACGCCGGTCACGGGGCGGGCGCCGTCATCGTGGTGCGCTGGCCGGGCGGCGGCTCCCACGCCTGGAACGCGGTCAACGCGAACGGTGAGGTGATCTGGATCGACGCCCAGCGGGGGCACATGTCCGTCGAGCCGCCGTACCGGACGGTGACCGGGGTGTTCTGCGTGATACTCGACCGTCAGGGGCGGCCCCGATGAACCTGAACCAGGCCAGGGCGCTGGCGGAGGAGTACTTCAACGGGGTCAGGCCGCCGGAGGAGGCGGTGCCGGTGGGGGTGTTCGGGTTCGACGGGGGTTATGTCGGCTGGGTGCGCGAGCTGGATCCCGATGACCCGGCCGAGTTGCCGGAGACGGTCGGAGGTGGGTGTGTCGTGATCGACCGGGCGACGGGTGAGGTGGTGGCCCGGCCGCTGCTCGATCCCGAGACGGTGGCCGAGCTCTGGCCGGGCCGTACACCGCGCTGAACCGGAACAGTGAAGGCCGGGCGCCGCCCCCATAAGACGCCCGACCTGCCCATTCCCTCTATCCTACTTTTTCGGATTTATGCGATTTAGGGGCTATTCGTCCGGGTCAACCGGCGGCGAGAGACCCGACGATCGAGGCGCGCGCCGCGCGGCGGGCCGGAAGCACGGCGGCCACCACGCCCGCCACCCCCGAAAGCACCACGAACAGCGCGATCTGCCACACGGGCGCCACGAAGATCGCCCCGTCCAGCATCGCCATCATCGCCGCCCATCCGAAGACCACGCCGAGCACCACCCCCACCAGCGCCCCGATCAGCCCGAGGACCAGCGCTTCGAGGGACAACATCCGGCGTAGCTGCGGCCGGGTCAGGCCCAGGGCCCGCAGCAGGGCCGACTCCCTGGTCCGCTCGTGGACCGACAGGGAGAGCGTGTTCGCGATGCCCAGCAGCGAGATCAGGATCGCCAGCCCGAGCAGCCCAGTGATGATCATCAGCACCATGTCGAGCGTCTCGTCGAACTGCCCGCGTACATCGGTCGAACTGGCCACCTGCACGACCGGGTACGGCGCCGCGGCCGCGTCCACCACCTTCCTGGCCCGCTCCGGCGGCACGCCGTCCTTGATGTTGACCAGCACGCGGGAGTCCGGCACCGCGCCGAAGTAGCTCTCGAACGGCTGCTCGGCGATCGTGACCGGCGGCAGCGACGACTGCGTGCCGTCGAGCAGCGCCACCACCTTCAGCGAAACGGTCCCCTCGCGCTTCGTGGCGAGCGGCACCGTGTCGCCGACCCGCACGCCGAGTCGTGCGGCCACGAACTCGTCCAGCGCGACCTGGCCGGGACCGAAGGCGGTCATGGAGCCGGTGGAGATGTACGGCTCGATGGCGCCGCTGTACGTGCCGACGTCCAGACGCTCGTCCCCGACCTTGGCCTTGACCTCGCGCATCTGCGCTACGGAGGCCAGCTCAGGACGTCCGCGCAGCTCCTCGGCCACGGACCTGGGGATGACGGAGTCGCGTTCCTGGCTGGAGAGCATGTAGTCGATCGGGAACTGGTCGTCCAGCTTGGACGTCATCGTCAGCCGCGTGGAGGCGGTAACCACGGAGATCAGCGTCATCAGCGTCACCCCGATCGTCAGCGCCACCGTGGTGGTCGCGGCCCGCTTCGGGTTGCGTCCCGAGTTGTCCACCGCCAGGCGCCCCGGCACCCCGAACAGCCGGCGCGGGATCCAGCCGGCCAGCGCGCTCAGCGGCTTGACCAGCACCGGGCCCAGGATCAGCACCGCCAGGAACGTCAGCACGCCCCCGGCCATCACGACGAACAGCGAGATCTCCTGGCCCGGCGTCAGGGCGAACACGCCCACGCAGGTCGTCGCGATCCCCGCCACCAGGAAGAGCGTGGTGAAGCCGATCCGCACCAGGCCCGTGCGGAACGTCTGCTCCTCGACCTGGCTGCGCAGGGCCGCGATCGGCGGGACGCGGGTGGCCGACCTGGCCGGCAGCAGGGCGGCGCACACGGTGACCACCAGGCCGACGGCCAGGCCGATCGCGATGGTGACCGGCGTGAGCGCGACGGTCGCGTCCGTGGGCAGCGGGGCTTCGACCGCGCCGAGGACCGTCAGGGTGAGCGATGCCAGGCCGTACCCGATGACCAGGCCGAGCGCGGAGGCCAGCAGGCCGACGACGGCGGACTCCAGCAGGATCGAGCCGAACACCTGCCCGCGCGTGGCGCCGATGCAGCGCAGCAGCGCCATCTCCCTCGTGCGCTGGGCGACCAGGATGTTGAAGGTGTTGTAGATGACGAGCGCGGCGACCATCATCGCCACGACGCCGAACAGGAGCAGGCCCAGCGTCAGCATCTGAGTGTCGGCCCCGGCCGCCTTGGCCAGGTCGCCGGCCAGCTCGTCGCCGGTCTTGACCGTGTACGCGCCGCCGGCGGCCGCCGCGACGGCCTGCTTCAGCCCGGCGGCCGGACCGGCGACGTCGATCTCGCGGTAGCCCTTCTCGCCGGTCATCCGCCGCGCCGTGGCCGAGGTGAAGCCGACCGCGCCGGTGAAGGAGAGCTCCTGGTCCACGCCGGGGTCGAGGAGGCCGACGAGCCTGAACCGGTGCCGCGCCTGCTCGGCGTCGAGCACGGTGATCGTGTCGCCGAGCCGGAAGCCCTCGGCCTTGGCGGTGTTCTTGTCGAGCACGGCGGCCTGGTCGTCGGTGCCGGGGCCGGTGCCCGAGACGATGTCGGCACGGTCCAGCGGGCCCGGGGTGATCGACAGGGCGGTCGTGGGGGCGTACCCGATGGTCTTGCCGTCCTTGCCGAGCACCGGCGCGGGACCCCTGATCAGGCCCTGGGCCTCGGTCACGCCGGGGAGCGCGCGGATGCGTTCGAGCACCTCCTCGGGCAGCTCGTCGCCGGCCTTCTTGGTCAGGACGGCCACGTCCACCTTGCCCGCGTCGGCCGTGACCCGCTGGGAGAAACCCGCGTCGATGGTGTCGTTCAGGACGAACGTGCCCGCGATGAAGCCCACGCCCAGCATGATCGCCAGTGAGGTCAGCAGGAGTCGCAGCCGGTGCGCGCGCAGCCCGGCCAGTGCGGTCTTCAGCACTTCACGCCTCCAGCCGGACGAGGGTGTCCAGCACGGACTGCGGCGTCGGCGCGGTGATCTCGGTGACCAGCTCACCGTCGCGCAGGAACACCACGCGGTCGGCGTACGAGGCCGCCACCGGGTCGTGCGTGACCATGACGATGGTCTGGCCGAGCTCGCGTACCGAGGTGCGCAGAAAGGACAGGACCTCGGCGCCGCTGCGGGAGTCCAGGTTCCCGGTCGGCTCGTCGGCGAAGATGACCTGCGGCTTGCTGATCAGCGCCCTGGCCACCGCCACCCGCTGCTGCTGGCCGCCGGACAGCTCCGTGGGCCGGTGCGAGAGCCGGTCCCTGAGCCCGACGGTGTCGATGACCCGGTCGAACAGCGGCTGGTCGGCCTGGCGGGCGGAGATCTCCAGCGGCAGGCGGATGTTCTGCTCGGCGGTCAGCGTGGGCAGCAGGTTGAACGCCTGGAAGACGAAGCCGATCCGCTCGCGGCGCAGCATCGTGAGGCGCTTGTCGCTCAGGCCGGTCAGCTCCACGTCGCCGATGTGCACGGTGCCGGAGGTGGCGGCGTCGAGGCCGGCCAGGCAGTGCATCAGCGTGGACTTGCCGGAGCCCGACGGGCCCATGATGGCGGTGAACGCGCCGGTGGCGAAGGACACGTTCACCCCGCGAAGGGCGTGGACCTGGGCGTCGCCCTGGCCGTACACCTTGGTCAGGTCGGTGGCCACCACGGCGGGCGGGGCTTGACGCCGGGTCTCGGTGAGCGTCACGTTCACTCCTCATGGGTCACGAAATTTCAACGCGACCAACGCTAGGAGTGGATTTTTCGGGATTCGTGGGTCTTGAGGATGGACTTGTTCTGCGCCCGCAGCTGACCCGCGTCAGACTTTCGGTCGATGGGAGGGCACGATCAGACCGGCCTCGTACGCGTACACCACCACCTGAGCACGATCCCGCAGCCCCAGTTTGGCCAGAACCCGCCCCAGATGCGTCTTGACCGTCGCCTCCGCCACCTCCAGCCCGGCGGCGATCTCCATGTTGGACAGGCCGCGCGCCACCATGAGCAGCACCTCGCGCTCGCGCGGCGTCAGCTCGTCGGCGGGCGGCGGCTCCTGGGACGGGAGCTGCGCGGCGAAGCGGTCCAGCATGCGCCGCAGCGTGCTCGGCGACACCACGGCCTCGCCCTCGTGCACGACCCTGATGGCCTGCACCAGGTCGGCCGGCGGCACGTCCTTCAGCAGGAACCCGGCCGCGCCCGCCTTGATCGCCGAGAACGCGTACTCGTCGAGGTCGAACGTGGTCAGGATGAGCACCTTCGGCCCCTCGATGCGCCGGGTGGCCTCCACGCCGTCCATGCGGGGCATGCGCACGTCCATGAGCACGACGTCCACCTCCACGTCCGTCGTGTTCAGGATCTCCAGCGCGGCGGCCCCGTCGGCGGCCTCGGCCACCACCTCGATGTCCGGCTGCGCCCCGAGCACCATCTTGAACCCGGCCCGCAACAACTCCTGGTCATCGACCAGCATCACGCGAATCACCCGGCAGCCTCCTCTACGCCGCTCTGACCACGGGCAACCTGGCCAGCACCTCGAAGCCGCCGCCCTGCTTCGGGCCGGCCGACACGGCGCCGCCGTACATGCCGACCCGCTCGCGCATCCCGATCAGGCCGTGGCCGTCGTCGCTCTTCGGAGCCTGCGCGCCCCGGCCGTCGTCGGTCACGCGCACGACCAGCTCAGGGTCGCCGTAGTCGATCTCCACGGTCGCCCGGACGCCGGGGCCGCCGTGTTTGAGCGCGTTCGTCAGGGCCTCCTGGACGATGCGGTAGATCGCGAGCTGCTGGCCCTCCGGCAGCTCGGCCGGCAGGCCGCCGACCCGCAACCGGGCGGGCACGGCCGAGCCGCGCACCAGATCCTCCAACTGGCCCAGACCGGGCTGTGGGGTGTAGTCGGTGCCCTCGGCCTCGTTCTCGCGCAGGACGCCGACCAGCCGGCGCATCTCGGCGAGGGCGGCGCGGCCGGTCTTGGAGATGTTCTTGACGGCCAGGCGGGCCTGGTCGAGATCGCTGTCCAGGGCATAGCCGGCGCCGTCGGCCTGCACCACCATGACGCTGACGTTGTGGGCCACGACGTCGTGCAGCTCCCTGGCGATCCTGGCCCGCTCGGCCGCGGCCGCCATCCTGGCCTGCTGGTCGCGCTCGCGTTCCGCCCGCTCGGCGCGTTCCTCAAGGCTCTCCAGGTAGCGTCTGCGCGTGTTGGCGTACAGGCCGGACAGCCAGATGGCGATCACGAAGATCGAGCCGCTGAAGAACATGCCGTACGTGAGCACGGACCAGTCGACCAGCGCCAGCAGCACGCCCAGCTCCGCCACCAGCCCCGCCGCCAGCGCCCAGCCGATCGAGCACTGGTAGACCACCGCCCAGAGCGCGATCAGCACGGCGAGGTTGGCCGGCAGCGGATCGATGTTCGCCAGCCACTGCCCGAAGCTGACCAGCGAGACCGCGGCGAACACGGCCAGCGGCCGATCGCGCCACACCAGCGGCGCCAGCAGCAGCGCCGACAGAGCCAGATAGCCGGCCACGCTGGGGTAGTGGGCGCCGGAGGGCGGCGTGATCGTCGCATAGGGGATCGCCAGCAGCGCGCACACCGCCGCCAGGGGGGACACCCGGAGGGCGCCCGCCAGCTTCTCGTGGTGTCTGGACCACGCCCGTACCTTGCCGAACACATCATCACGATATGTACGGCCAGAGAGACATAGGTCCGCCTGGAGGCGGAAGTCCGCCTACGACCCAGGTCTGACATGGCGTGTGCCTTACGCCAGGCTTACGGTGGGTTGGGCATCATCTTTATTGGGAGCGCCCCCAAGCGGGGCGAGTAAAGGGAGATCGTGATGGCGGATCATGATCGCGACGACGGGTCGCGCGGCGAAGAGGAAGCGCCGCGCGACCCGACCCAGGAACTCCACGAGCCCGGCCTGAAGTACGGGGAACAGGCGGATCAGCCCTACGCGCGGATCCCTCCCACCACCCCGCTGCCGGCCGATTCGGGCCACGACTCCACCTTCAGGGACTTCCTGCACCGCAGACGCACCCAGGTGACCACGGCCGGCGTGCTCGGCCTCGTCATCGGCGCCATGCTCGGCGGCACCGTGGTCGCCGCCTTCGACGGTCTCGGTGATCGCCACGAGCGGCACGGGATGTGGATGGAGCACAGGCACGGGGGCCCGGAGCTGGGAGAGCCGGCCTGCTATCGGACGGAGGACGGCGCCTACTGCGCGCCCGGGATGCACGTGCTGGTCCCGGCCCCCGACGAGCCGGTCCAGGCTCCCGAAGCACCGGTCCAGGAGGACGAGCCGACGCCGGAATGACCGGCTGGATTGTAGGGCCGGTGGGATTCGAACCCACACTAACAGCCACCTAAAGACTGCGCCTCTGCCATTGGGCTACGACCCCTTTTGCTATTCCCTGAGTTGCTCGGCCCGGGAATGGCAATTTGGACACGGGAAGATTATCCAGCGGCCTTCCCTGCCACGTGCGGCCAATCTTACAGCCTGCACACGTGTCCGGGACCCCGTCTCCCACAAAGCGCGGCCCAGGGCCTGGCGCCGTCGGCGCGAGAACTCCCTGGTAGGGAGGATGGTGCGGACGTCGGCGCGCATGAACCCCGGCCGGGCCGGCAGAACGGTGACGCTTCGAGACGGAGCGAGCGGCTCCGGTGAATATCCGATGCGGGCCGCCATGACGTGAGCCCGGGAAAACGCCGCGCCATTTGTGGTTGATTAGCGAGGCGCGCTGCTTTAATCGCCGCTTTCGAGGAGCGGGCCCTCCGATGGAGAAGCCCGCTTCGCTCCTCAGGCCAGGCCGAGCTTCTTCTTGAGTGAGGCCACGTGGCCCGTCGCCTTCACGTTGTAGAGCGCCTGCTCCACCTTTCCGTCTCCGTCGATGACGAACGTCGAGCGGATCACGCCCACGACCTCCTTGCCGTACAGCTTCTTGGGGCCGTAGGCGCCGAAAGCCTGGTGGACGGCCAGGTCGGGGTCTGAGAGGAGGGGGAAGGTCAGGGAGTCGCGCTCGACGAACTTGGCCAGCTTCTCCGGCTTGTCCTTCGACACGCCGAGGACGACGAACCCTTCGGCGGTGAGCTGGGCGAGGTTGTCGCGGAAATCGCACGCCTGCTTGGTGCAGCCAGGGGTCATCGCGGCAGGGTAGAAATAGAGGATCACCCGCTTGCCGCGGTAGGTGTCAAGGGAGACGGTGCCGCCGTCGGCGGTCGGTAGCGTGAACTCGGGCGCGGCGTCGCCGGGCGCGAGCTTGGTTTCGGTCAAAGGGCCCTCCTGAGTTCCTCCCGCCAACCTACCGGCCTGGCCGCCGTGCCGTACGGCGTGCCGACCTGACAGACTGATCACGACCAGAACGGACGGAGCCCGCACGGCACGCGGAGCGGGCGCGGCCACGCGTACGGTCGAAAGGAGAGCCATGGCTGACACCGATCCCGACGAGTTGGAGCGGCGGATCGCGCAGACGCGCAAGGAGTTGGCGCACACGGTCGACGCCATTGCCGACCGGGTGAGCCCCAAGCGGGTCGCCGAGCGCACGGTGGCCGACGTCAAGAGCAGGGCCGGGCATCTGGTGGCGTCCGTGGGCGATGCCCTGGGGGTGACCCCGAGACCGGTCGAGATCGGTGACGATCCCGATTGGGTGTGGGACGAGGAGCGGCCCGACCTGGGGCCGTTGCTGATCGGGGTCGGGGCGGTGCTGGTCGTGGGGGCGGCCATCGTGCTCTGGCGTCGCCGCCGGCGCCGCTGATCGTTTACAGGTGAGGCGCGGCCCGCGCCTTACAGGAAGGTGCGGCCCTCGCCGCGGTACGTGGGGATCGACTCCACCAGGGTGTCGCCGTCGATGAGGTGCAGCGCGTCGAAGCGTTCGCACATCTCGCCCGCCTTGGCGTGCCTGAACCACACCCGGTCGCCGATCCGCAGGTCTTCGGCCGCCTGGCCGCGCAGCGGGGTCTGCACCTCGCCCGCGCCCTCGTCGGGGGCGTAGCTCAGCCCGGCCGGGAGATACGGCTGGGGTAGGCGGCCCGGTCCGGCGGCGCCCGAGGCCGGGTAGCCGCCGCCGAGCACCGTCACCGTGCCGAGGGCCGGGCGGCGCACCACGGGCAGGGCGAACAGGGCGGCCGGGTGGCCGGTGAAGCCGCGGTAGAAGTCGAACAGCCGGGGATGGAACAGCCCGGAGCCCGCGGCCACCTCGGTGATGGCCTTCTCGCGTACGGTGCGCTCGACGGAGCCGGTGCCGCCGCCGTTGACGAATTCGAGGTCGGCGACCTGGCTGACGGCGTTCACGACGCGGCCGCGGCGGACGATGAGGTCCCTGGCCGACCGGGCCTGCATGACGCGGATGGCGCGGGTGTAGAGGGCGTTGCCCCGCGGGGCGTCGGCGACTCCGGCGATCTGGGCCTCGTACGCCAGCAGCCCCGCCACCCGGAACCCCGGCCGCTTGGCGATCGCGGCGGCCAGGTCGGCGGCCTCCGCCGGCTCGCGGATGGGGGAGCGGAGCACTCCCGCCCTGAACCGGCCGCCGAGGGTGACGTAGGCGGTGTCCATCTCGATGCAGGTCCTGATCTCGGCGCGCGGGTGCACTCCGGAGACGGCCGCCTCGATGAAGTCCAGGTGGGCGGTCGAGTCGACGGTGAGCGTGATCTCCCTGGCGGCTCGCGCGTCGGCGGCCAGGGCGGCGAGCGCCTGCCGGTCGGCCGTGGGATAGGCCACGAGGAGGTCGGTGAAACCGTGCCCGGCCAGCCACAGGGCCTCGGGCAGGGTGAAGGACATGATGCCCTGGAAACCGTCCATGGCCAGGACGCGTTCGAGCAGCGGGCGGCTGCGGACGGACTTGCTGGCGACCCGGATCGGTTTGCCCGCCGCCCGTCGTACGAGGTCTGCCGCGTTGGCGCGCATGGCTGCCAGATCGAGGATCGCGAACGGCGGTTCGAGGGCCGCTGTGACGCGGTCGTACCGCTGCCGGTCATCCATACCAGCAGGGTAACGGCATATCGGGCGAATGAATATGAGCCAGGTTCACATTAGTTGCCGCCCCCGTAATGTTCGGGCAAATCGGCGGCGAGGGCGCGGTTCAGGCGATGCGGGCGCCCTGTACGTCTGACGTTGTGATGACCACGCTTCAGCAGAAACTGCCCGGCGCCGCCGTCACCCCGCGGCACACGGGGCTGCGCAGGGCGAACCTGGCGCTCAGGCCGGCGCGTACCGTCCCGGGCGTCATCGTCGCGACCACGCTCGCCGCCGGGCTGGGGGCGACCTCGGCAGAGGTGGTGTCGGGGCTGCTCGGCAAGCCGCTCGGCTGGATCCCCGTGAACGAGCTGGTGGAACTGGCGAGCACGACCGCGTGGCCGGAGACGTCCACCCTGGCCCTCCTCATGGCGGCGGCGGGCGCGGTCATGCTGCTGCTGGCGATCGTGCCGGGCCGCTCCCGGCTGGTGCCGGTCGAGACGTCCGACCCGCTGATCGTCATCGGCATCACCCGTTCGGGCCTGCGCCGTACGCTGTGCGCGGCCGCCCAGCAGGTGGCGGGCGTGGACAAGGCCCGGGTGCGCCTGCGCCGCCGTACCATCGAGGTCACCGTCGTGACGAGGGCGGAGAGCTCGGGCACGATGCTCAGACAGGTCGGGACCGGCGTGGGCGACCGCCTGGCGGGCGTCGGCACGCTGAGCACCTGCGAGGTCGTGGTCCGGCTGCGCAGGAAGGCCGTCTGATGCGCCAGTACACGGGCAACCGCGTCGGGCTGGCCGTCGTCGGCGCGATCCTGCTGGGCCTCGGCACGTACGCGTGGCTCCGCGCCCACGACCGCTACTTCGACCTCCCGCCGCAGGCCAAGGTCCTGCCCGCGCAGACCCATCGCACCCTGGCCGACGAGCCCTGGCCGCTGTGGTTCCTGGCCCTGGGGCTGATGCTGCTGGCCCTGGTCGCCCTGCGCTGGCTCCTGCTCGGCCTGGGCTGGGGCCGCCGCGGCACCCACACCGGCACGGGCACCGCGATGCTCTTCGTGGGCCTCAAGGGCGTGGACGGGCTCAGCAGGACGGGGGTCCGGGTGGCGGAGGACGGGCTGCACATCGGCCTGACGTGCCCGGCGGCGGCGGACGTGGGGGCGGTGGTGACGAAACTGGACGGTGACATCGTGGGCCGGATCCGCCGCGAGGTCCGCGACGACGAGACCCCGGCCGTCGTCCACCTGCACGTACGCCGCCCGATCAGCACTAGATCACGTTGACCATGCGGCTCACACTGAGGTCCGCTGTCTACTCGTAGTGGTAGCGGGCCTGCAAGATGATGATCTCGTCGTTCACGGCAAGGTACACCAGGCGATGCTCATCAGTGATGCGCCGCGACCACGCACCCGCCAATGCGTATTTGAGCGGCTCGGGCTTGCCGATGCCCTCGTAAGGATCACGCAGGGTTTCCTCGATGAGCCGGTTGACGCGCTTGAGGATCTGCCGGTCGGCTGTCTGCCAGTGGACGTAGTCCTCCCAGCCCTGACTGGTGAACGCGACTTTCATCGAGCATCCTCGTCGCCCTGCAACTCGTGCCGCTCATGACGCCCTTCGACCGCCTCCTGGTAGGACTCGATCAACCGGCGTGCGTTGACGGGGGAGCGGAGCAGATAGGCCGTCTCCAGGAGGGCTTCGTATTCCTCCGCGGCCACGAGGTAGGCATTACCGCTCTTGGAGACGATTTCCACGGCGATGTGGTCGTTGTTGACCTCTTCGATGAGCGGGAACAGACGACGGCGAGCCTCGCTGGCGGTGATGGACACGACCAACTCCTTTCGAGTGGTACAACATTATGGTACCACTCGAAAGGCCGGTCAGCACTCGATCACGTTGACGGCCAGGCCGCCGCGTGAGGTCTCCTTGTACTTGTCCAACATGTCCCGGCCCGTGTCCCGCATCGTCTTGATGGCCTTGTCGAGGGCCACGTAGTGGCGGCCGTCGCCGCGCAGGGCGATTCTGGCGGCGGTGATGGCCTTGTTGGAGGCCACCGCGTTGCGTTCGATGCACGGGATCTGGACCAGGCCGCCGATCGGGTCGCAGGTCAGGCCCAGGTTGTGTTCGATGCCGATCTCCGCCGCGTTCTCCACCTGCTCAGGGGTGCCGCCCATGACCTCGGTCAGGCCCGCGGAGGCCATGGAGCAGGCCGAGCCGACCTCGCCCTGGCAACCCACCTCGGCGCCCGAGATCGAGGCGTTCTCCTTGAACAGCACGCCGATCGCCCCGGCCGTCAGCAGGAAGCGGACCACGCCCTCGTCGTCGGCGTGCGGGACGAAGCGGGTGTAGTAGGTCAGAACGGCC
Organism: Nonomuraea solani; assembly: GCF_900108335.1. GTDB lineage: Bacteria > Actinomycetota > Actinomycetes > Streptosporangiales > Streptosporangiaceae > Nonomuraea > Nonomuraea solani. Next base: position 205,199 of record NZ_FNVT01000003.1, on the reverse strand, counting down.
GGGATGATGCCGGCGGCGCCGTTGGTGGGGGCGGTGACGATGCGACCGCCGGCGGCGTTCTCCTCGTTGACCGCCAGCGCGAACAGCGCCACCCAGTCCATGGCCTGCAGCGGGTCCTTCTCGCCCCACTCCGCCTGCAGGCGGCGGTGGAGCTGGTTGGCGCGGCGCCTGACCTTGAGGCCGCCGGGCAGCACGCCCTCCTTCGCGATGCCGCGGGTCACGCACTCCGACATGACCTGCCACAGCCGCAGCAGGCCCGAGCGGATCTCCGCCTCGGTACGGCCGAAGGCCCGCTCGTTCTCCAGCATGAGGGCGGAGATCGACAGGCCGGTGTTCGAGCAGTGCTTGAGCAGCTCTTCGCCGGTGGTGAAGGGGTAGGGCAGGACAGTGTCGTCCGGCTTGATGCGGTCGGCGCCGGCGGCGTTCTCGTCCACGACGAAGCCGCCGCCGACCGAGAAGTAGACCTTCTCCCTGAGCGGGTCGCCTGAGTCCGTGTACGCGGTGAAGCGCATGCCGTTCGGGTGCTCGGGGAGCGAGATCTTGCGTTCGAAGACGAGGTGCTCGCCCACGACGAAGTCGATCTCGTGCGTACCGTAGAGCCGGACCTTGCCCGACTCGCGCATCTCGGCCAGCCGGCCGTCGATACTGTCCACGTCCACCAGCTCGGGCTTCTCGCCGGACAGGCCGAGCAGGACCGCCTTGTCGCTGCCGTGGCCCTTGCCGGTCAGGCCGAGCGAGCCGTACAGGATGACCTCGACCCGCGCCACCCGCGTGAGCAGGTCGTCGTCGTGCAGGCCGCGGGCGAACTTGTGAGCGGCCGCCATCGGGCCTCCCGTGTGGGAGCTGGACGGGCCGATGCCGATCTTGAAAAGGTCGAAGACGCTGATCGCCATTGATGTGCGCCCTTCATGGAGGGCCGGGGCCCGCGCGGGCCCCGGCGAGTGGGTCAGGAGTCGCCGCTCGCTGTGAGCGCGGTGTACTCCTCGGCCGACAGCAGGTCCTCAGGGTCACCCTCGCGGCGCACCTTGAACATCCAGCCCTCGCCGTACGGGTCGCTGTTGGCCAGGCTCGGGTCGTCCACGATGGCCTGGTTCACCTCGGTGATCTCACCGTTGACGGGGGAGTAGATCTCGTTAACCGACTTGGTGGACTCCACCTCGCCGACCGAGTCGCCCGCTTCGACGGTCGCTCCGACCTCGGGAAGCTGCACGAAGACGACATCACCAAGGGCCTCGGCGGCGAAGGCCGTGATGCCGACGGTCACGGTGAGACCGTCGTCGAGGCCGGCCACCCACTCGTGCTCCTTGGTGTAGCTCAGCTCGTCAGGGATGTTGCTCACTTTTTCCTCCTGTAAAAGGGCAGCTCGACCAGGTCCATAGGTTCATGGCTGCCCCGGATGTCCACGGCCAGGCCTGTTTCGGCATCGGTGTCCACGTAGGCCATCGCGATGGGTTTTCCCAGAGTCTGGGAGGGCGCACCGCTGGTGACCTCGCCGACGACCACGCCGTCCTTGGTGACCGGGTAACCGTGGCGCGGCACCCGGCGGGTCCGCGCGACCAGGCCGACGAGCCGGCGCCTGGGCGGGTCGTCCTTGACCGCCTCCAGCGCAGACCTGCCGACGAAGTCGCCCGGCTTGTCGAATTTCACCACCCTGCCCAGCCCCGCGTCGAACGGGGTGAGCTCCACGCCCAGTTCGTTGCCGTACAGCGGCATGCCGGCCTCCAGCCTGAGCGTGTCGCGGCTGGACAGACCGGCGGGCTTGAGACCGTGCGGCTCGCCCGCCGCCATGAGGGCGTGCCAGAGCGGCACCGCGTCCTGGTTGGCGACGAACAGCTCGAACCCGTCCTCGCCGGTGTAGCCGGTACGGGCGATCAGCGCCTGACGACCGTCGACCAGGCCGGGCAGGCCGGCGTAATACTTGAGGCCGTCGAGGTCGGCGTCGGTGAGCGTGGCCAGGATCTCCTGGGAGCGGGGGCCCTGGACGGCGATCAGGGCGTACTGGTCGGAGCGATCCTCGACCACCACGTCGTACGCCTTCGCACGATTTTTCAGCTCACCGGCGACTTTTTCGTAGTTCGAGGCGTTCGCCACGACCATGAACTCCTCGTCCGCCAGCCGGTAGACGATGAGGTCGTCCAGCACCCCGCCGCGCTCGTTGACGATCATGGTGTATCTGGCTCGCCCGGGCGCCAGCGCCGACAGGTGGCCGACCAGCGCGTAGTCCAGCGCCTGCCCGGCCTGCGGGCCGGTCAGGAAGATCTCACCCATGTGCGAGAGGTCGAACAGCCCGGCCGCCTCGCGTACGGCCTTGTGCTCCGCGGACTCGCTCCCGTACCGGAGCGGCATGAGCCACCCGGCGAAGTCGGTGAGCGTGGCGCCGAGGCTCTCGTGAACGTCTCGTAGCGGTGTCGGTCGGGACATTTGTCGCACCTCAGGACAGGGTTGGATGCCAGCATCCTCCCCCTCTGTCATCGATGCCTGAGAGCTTCGCCCGACCTTTGCCGGACTTTCACCTTCGGCGAGGCCACGCAGGCCTGCTTTCCAGAGGACACCTCCTAGTGAGAAATCTGCCGTGTTGACCGCCGCTACGGTCGTGCTGGGCACGAGAGTGGGCGGCGGCCCCTTCTTGCAGGTTTCTTACTAGGCGGCCGTGCGGTCCTTTGCCTTGAGAGGTTTGCGGGGAGGGCTTGCTCCTTCAGGGACCCTGACCGGCTGTCAGGGTGCTCTCCCGCACGGTTTCGCCGGTGATGTTCGTCAGCCTAGTGCCGTCATGGGGGTGTTGTCGCGTTCTGATATTCCGTGAACCGCCCTGGGGCCGGTGACGTCTATAGGGCGTGCAGCGGCTCATTGGTCTCATCGCGATCCTGGCACTGGTCTCCTGCGGTTCCCAGCAGGCTGCGGCGCCCACGCCCACGCGCTACCAGGCCAGTCTCACCGTGCTCGAAGGTGGCGGGCATGGGCCGCAGTTGTGCGACATGGTCCAGGAGTCGCTCCCGCCGCAGTGCGGCGGGCCCGACGTCGTGGGCTGGGACTGGGACAAGGTGGATCACGAGTCGCTGAACGGCGTGAAATGGGGCTCCTATCGGGTGGTGGGCACATGGGACGGCGCCAGGCTGACCCTCACCGAGCCGCCGGGCGAGCCCGTCAAGCCGGCCGACCCCGACGACGCGGACCAGTTCGCGAGCGCGTGCCCCGAGCCTCAGGGCGGCTGGCGGCCCGTCGACCCGGGCAGGACGACCGAGCGGACCATGCAGAAGGCGATGGACCGGGCCAGGACGGCCAAGGAGTTCGCGGGGGCCTGGATCGACCGGATCGGACCTCAGCCGGAAAAGGAGGAGCACACAGACGCGCTGCGATACGTGGTCAACCTCAAGTTCACCGGCGATCTGGCCGGCCGGGAGGCGTGGATCCGCGAGGTCTGGGGCGGGGCGTTGTGCGTCAGCGGGGCCCAGCGCACCGAGGCCGAGCTGCACGCGATCCAGCGGGAGATCGACGAAGAGCTGGGCGGCGAGTTCATCTCCTCCTCGCCGGACACCATGCGGGGCCTGGTGCGGGTGGGCGTGTGGGTGGCCACCGAGGACCTGCGCCGCAGGCTGGAGGACACGTACGGGAAGGACGCCGTGCTGGTCAGTGGCGTCCTCGAACCGGTCAGCAGGTCCTGACCAGCGCCTCGAAGAGGGCGTGGTCGTCGGCGGCCTCCGGGTGCCACTGCACCGCGAACGCCTTCGCGTTCAGCTCCACGGCCTCGATCGTGCCGTCCTCGGCCGTGGCCGTCACCGTGAGACCCTCGGCGAGGCGGTCGATGGCCTGGTGGTGGTAGTGCGGGACCGTCACCGGGTCCGACCCGAGCACCTTGGCCAGCCGGCTGCCGGGCGTGGGGCGCACCGGCAGGTGCCCGAAGAGTCCCGGCGCGGGGCCGTGGCCGGCGTGGCCGACCACGTCGGGCAGGTGCTGGTGCAGGCTGCCGCCCAGGGCCACGTTGAGCACCTGGAGGCCGCGGCACACGCCCAGGTACGGGACGCCACGGTCGAGGGCGGCGGTGAGCAGCTCGAACTCGGCCTCATCCCGAAATTTACGGACATAGCCGGTGTGCTGACCCGCATCCTGGCCGTACCGCGCCGGGTCGATGTCGCCGCCTCCGGCCAGGATGAGCCCGTCGAGCCCACGCAGCGCGTCGGCGGGCCGGCCGGCCGGTGGCAGCAGGACGGGCTGGCCACCGGCGCGGACGACCTGTTCCACGTACATATAGGGCAGCAGCGCCGCGCGAGTGTCCGGCCACACCGTGAACGTGGCCGGCTCGACGTAGCAGGTGATGCCGATGAGAGGCGCCATGATCTAGAACGGCGTCACGTAGGCGCCGGAGATGCCGCCGTCCACCAGGAACTCGCTGCCCGTGATGAACGAGGCGTCGTCGCTGGCCAGGAACGCCACCGCCGCCGCGATCTCGGTCGCCTCAGCGAAACGCCCGATCGGTACGTGCACCAGCCGCCGCTGCGCCCGCTCCGGATCCTTGGCGAACAGCTCCCGCAGCAGCGGCGTGTTCACCGGGCCGGGGCACAGCGCGTTCACCCGGATGCCCTCCCTGGCGAACTGCACGCCGAGCTCCCGCGACATCGCCAGCACCCCGCCCTTGGACGCGGTGTAGGAGATCTGCGAGGTCGCCGACCCCATCACCGCCACGAACGACGCCGTGTTGATGATCGAGCCCTTGCCCTGGCGCCGCATGTAGGGGATCACGTGCTTGCAGCACAGGTAGACGCTGGTCAGGTTGACCTCCTGGACGCGCCGCCAGGCGTCGATGCCGGTCTCCAGGATCGAGTCGTCGTCGGGAGGCGAGATGCCGGCGTTGTTGAAGGCGATGTCCACGCTGCCGTACGTCTCGTGCGCCGTCTCGAACATCGCGACGACGTCGTCCTCGCTGGTGACGTCGGCCCGGACGAAGAGGCCGCCCACCTCGTTCGCCGCCTTGACGCCCGCCTCCTCGTCGACGTCCGCGCAGACCACCTTGGCGCCCTCGTCGGCGAACCGGCGCGCCGTGGCCAGCCCGATCCCGCTGCCCGCGCCGGTGATGACCGCCACCCGATCCTGCAACCGCTGCATCTGTGTCACTCCGATGAGATGAAGACGTTCTTGGTCTCGGTGAACGCCGCCAGGGCGTCCGGGCCGAGTTCCCGGCCGAGGCCGGACTGCTTGAAGCCGCCGAACGGGGTCCAGTAGCGGACGGAGGAGTGGGAGTTCACCGACAGGGCCCCCGACTCGACCGCCCTGGCCACGCGGAGCGCCCGCCCGACGTCGCGGGTCCAGATGGAGCCGCTGAGACCGTAGGGGGTGTCATTGGCGATCTGTACGGCCTCCGCCTCGTCCTCGAACCGCGCCACCGACACGACCGGCCCGAAGATCTCCTCGGTGAACGCCCGGTCCGTGACGCCGGGGGTCAGCACGGTCGGCGGGAACCAGTAGCCCTTGCCCTCCGGGCACGAGCCCTGGAGGTAGGGGGTGCCGGTGAGGAAGCCCCGCACCCGGTCGAGGTGCTCGGCGCTGATCAGCGGGCCCATCTCGGTGCTCTCGTCGAGCGGGTCGCCGACCTTGACCCCGCGTACGGCCTCCGCGAGGCGGGCCATGAAGTCGTCGTACACGGAGGACTGGACGAGGATCCTGGAGCGGGCGCAGCAGTCCTGGCCGGCGTTGTCGAAGACGGCATAAGGAGCGGTTTTTGCCGCTTTTTCGAGATCGGCGTCGGCGAAGACGATATTTGCGGACTTGCCGCCCAGCTCCAGCGTGACCCGCTTGACCTGCGCCGCCGCCTTGGCCGCGATCTCCTTGCCCACCTCGGTCGATCCGGTGAACACGATCTTGGCCACGCCGGGATGCTCGACCAGCCTGGCTCCCGCGACCTCCCCTGCCCCAGGCAGGACCTGGAGCACCCCCTCGGGGAGGCCCGCCGCCAGGGCCAGCTCGGCCAGCCTCAGCGCGGTCAGCGGAGTCCACTCGGCCGGCTTGACGATCACGGTGTTACCGGCCGCCAGCGCCGGGGCGAGGCCCCACGTCATGATGACCATCGGGAAGTTCCACGGGACGATGATCCCGACCACGCCCAAGGGCTCCTGGAACGTGATGTCCACGCCGCCGGGCACCGGGATCTGCTTGCCGTGGTTGCGCTCGGGGGCGCCGGCGTAGAAGTGCAGCACGTCGCGTACGTTGCCGGCCTCCCACCGCCCGTTGCCGATGGTGTGCCCGGCGTTCGCCACCTCCAGCCGGGCCAGCTCGTCGCCGTGCGCGTCCACCAGGCCGGCGAACCTGCGCAGCAGCCGCGCCCGGTCGCCCGGGGCCACGTCGCGCCACCCCTGGTAGGCCTTCCTGGCACGCTCCACGGCCCGATCGACCTCGGCCGCGTCGGCGAGCTCGACGTCGGCCAGGACGTCTTCGGTCGCCGGATTAACGATCTTCATGCGTCACATCCGCTCGAAACCACGGAACAGCTCCCAATCCGTCACCGCCGCGTCGAACGCGGCCAGCTCCACCCGCGCGTTGTTCGCGTAGTGCTCGACCACGTCGCCGCCGAACGTCTCGCGGGCCGGTTTCGACCCCTCGAACAGCGCCAGCGCGTCGCGCAGCGTGTGCGGCACGGTCTCGGCGCCGGAGTCGTAGGCGTTGCCCTCGAAGGCGTCCTCCAGTGGCAGCTCGGCGTCTATCCCGTGCAGCCCGGCCGCGATCAGCGCCGACACCGCCAGGTAGGGGTTCACGTCGCCGCCCGGAACCCGGTTCTCGATCCGCAGCGACAGGCCGTGGCCGACGAGCCTGAGCGAGCAGGTGCGGTTGTCGACGCCCCACTTGACGGCCGTGGGCGCGAAGCTGCCGGGGACGTAGCGTTTGTAGGAGTTGATGTTGGGGGCGTACATGAGGGTGAGCTCCCGCATGAGGGCGAGCTGGCCCGCGATGAACCGCGCCCCGAGCGGCGAGAGGCCGTAGGGGCCGTCGCCCGCCATCACCGGGTCGCCCTCCTGGCTGCGCAGCGAGATGTGGATGTGGCAGGAGTTGCCCTCGCGCTGGTTCGGCTTGGCCATGAAGGTGATCGACTTGCCCTCCTGGGCGGCGATCTCCTTGGCGCCGGTCTTGTAGATGGAGTGGTTGTCGCAGGTCCGCAGCGCCTCGTCGAAGCGGAAGGCGATCTCGTGCTGGCCGAGGTTGCACTCGCCCTTGGCGGACTCGACGTACAGGCCGGCGCCCTCCATCTCGCGCCTGATCCGCCGCAGCAGCGGCTCGATGCGCGCGGTGCCGAGCAGCGAGTAGTCGACGTTGTAGAGGTTGGCCGGCGACAGGTCGCGGTAGGCGCGCTTCCAGGCGTCCTCGTAGCTGTCGTCGTAGACGACGAACTCCAGCTCGGTGCCCACGTACGCGGCCAGCCCCCGGTCGGCCAGGCGGGCCAGCTGCCGGCGCAGGATCTGGCGGGGCGAGGCGGTCACGTCGCCGCCGCCCTCCCAGGCCAGATCGGCCATCAGCAGCGCGGTCCCCTCGTGCCACGGCACCCTGCGCAGGGTTTCGAGGTCGGGCTTCATCACGAAGTCGCCGTAACCCCGCTCCCAGGACGACATCTCGTATCCGGCCACGGTGTTCATGTCCACGTCGACGGCGAGCAGGTAGTTGCAGCCCTCGGAGCCGTGGCTCAGCACCTCGTCCAGGAAGTAGCGCGCGGACAGTCTCTTGCCCTGCAGCCTGCCCTGCATGTCGGCGATCGCGAGGAGCACGGTGTCGATCCGGCCGGCCGCCACCTCGTCGCGCAGGTCGCCGATGGAAAGGAAGCCGGTGCCCGCTCGCTCGCTCACGCTACGTCGCTCCGATCTGGCCTGACGCGCTTTCCCGTTAATTGGGCTAGTCTCAGACCATTGATGTGCATGGCGGGAGCGATTGTCAAGACCTGAGGACACGTTGGACGAGTCGGCGCGCTTGATGACGGTGTTGCGCCCGGTCAGGGCGGGTAACGCCTTCGAGGAGACCGTGGAGCGGCTGCTCCAGGCCATCAAACTGGGCGTGGTCGCGCCGGGTGACAAGCTCCCTCCCGAGCGCGAGTTAGCGGTCCGGCTCGGCATCAGCCGGGTGACGTTGCGTGAGGCGATCCGCGCGCTGTCGGACGCGGGCTACCTCGACGTGCGCCGTGGCCGCTACGGAGGCGCGTTCGTCACCTATGTCCCGCCCAAGCCCGACGCCGGCGAGCTGCGCCAGGCCGTCAAGGAGATGGGCATGGCCGAGCTGTCGGACGCGCTGACGTTCCGGCTGGCGGTGGAGTGCGGCGCGGCGCAGATCCTGGCCGGCACCGAGCTGCCGCAGGACAAGCGGGCGGTGCTCGTCCGCCGCCTGTCCGACCTCAACGGCGCCGGCCTGGAGGACTACCGCCGCCTCGACACGGCCTTCCACCTGTCCATCGCGGAGCTGACCGGCTCGACCCTGCTCGCGACGACATGCGCGGACGCGCGATCGCGGGTGAGCGATCTGCTGAACGCCATCCCGATGCTCCAGGTCAACCTCGACCACGCCGCCGTGCAGCACCGGGCCATCGTGGACGCCATCCTCGACCAGGACCCGGACGCGGCCCGGCGGGCGGTGGCGGAGCATCTGGAGGGTACGGCGGCGCTGCTGCGGGCGTTCCTGTCCTGACCGCCGAAGATCGTGATCTTCTTTGCGAGCGCGCATAAGAGGTACAGGCGGCTCGTACCATCGAATTCAGGGTCATGGGGAACTGGTTTCAGCAGAGCATCATCGCCACGGGACGGCTGCCGCTGTTCTGCTACTTCGTCATGCTCATCGCCGCCTTCATCGCGGTCCGCATCAACGTGCGCCTGATCAGGGCGAAGATCGGGTGGTTCCGCAACGTCAACGTGGGCGAGATGCACATCCACCACGTCGTGTTCGGCGTGATCCTGATGCTGGTCGGCGGGGTCGCCGGGCTCATCGTCTCGCCCGGGTCGCAGATCGGCATGGCCGTCGCGGCGTCGGTGTTCGGCGTCGGGTCTGCGCTGGTGCTGGACGAGTTCGCGCTGATCCTGCACCTGCACGACGTCTACTGGGAAGAGGAGGGGCGCACCTCGGTCGACGCGGTCTTCATCGCGGTGGCCGTGACGGGGCTGCTCCTCATCGGGCTACGGCCGCTCACCTGGGACTACGGCACGCCGGTCAATCCGGCCGCGCTGATCGTGGGCAACCTGGTGCTCGCCGTCGTCACGCTGCTGAAGGGCAAGATCTGGACGGGGATGGCCGGGCTGTTCGTGCCGCCGATGCTGGTGGTCGGCGCGCTCCGGCTGGCCAGGCCCGGCTCGCCGTGGGCGCACCTGTTCTTCGCCAAGCGGTCGCCGCGCAAGATGGCCAGGGCCATCCACCGGGAGGAACGGTGGCGGCGACCGGTGATCAAGGTCAAGATCGCCTTCCAGGAGTTCCTCTCCGGACGTCACGACCTGCCCTCCACCCGGCGTGGCCGCCGCCACCTCTGACCGTCAGCCGATCCACGGGATGAGGTCGGGGCGTTTGGCGGTGCGGCCGTCCCCTGAGGAGCGGCCCCGGATGCGGCGGCCGATCCAGGGGCCCGCGAACGTGGCGATCCATCGCATCTCGGTCGTCGCCATCCGCCAGGCCTTCGCCGGCGGCAGCGGGGGGAGCGGCGCCATCCAGGTGTCGTCGCTGCCGGGCAGCTCCAGGATGTGGGCGACGGCGGCGGCGAAACGTTCGTGGCCCGCCGGGCTGGCGTGCAGGCGGTCGTGGCTCCACATCCGGGCGTCGGTGACGTATTCCAGCGGGAACGTGTCCACCAGCAGGGCTCCGTGGCGGGCGGCGGCCTCGCGGACGCGGGCGTTGAGGTCGAGCACTCGGGGACGGAGCCGGCGAGCCAGCGGCGCGATCTTGCCAATATCCGGAAATGTCACAGTGACCACCCGCGCCCCGGCGGCCGTCAGCTCGGCGATCATGTCCTCGATGACGCTCGCCACCTGGGCGGCGTCGAAGCTCGGCCGGATCAGGTCGTTCATCCCGGCCATGACCGTGGCCAGGTCGGGGCGCAGCGCCAGCGCGACGGGCAACTGCTCGGCGTGGATCTGGGCCGCCAGACGGCCGCGTACCGCGAGGTTGGCGTAGCGCAGCTCCGGGCTGTTCTTGGCCAGGTGCTCGGCGAGCCGGTCGGCCCAGCCGCGCAGGCCGATGACGTCGTCGCCGTCGCCGAGTCCCTCGGTCTGGCTGTCGCCGAGGGCGACGAAGCGGGTGTAGGTCGTCATGTCGTCTTCCTTCCAGCACGTCGGGGGTTGGCGGAGCGCTCGGTCAGCGTCCGCGCGGTGTGCAGGCACCAGTCGCGCATCCCGCGTTCCAGCCTGCATCCCGCGAGGCAGGAGAGGTAGGGCCCCACGTGAGGGCTCTGGCGCAGGAACGTCTCCTCGTCCTGGTCGCCGCGCAGGCGCACGAGCATCTGCTCGAAGAGCTCCAGCTTGGCGGCGGCCTCCCGCGCCCGCTCGTGGAGCTGCTCGATCACGGGGGCGGGGTCGAGCAGGTCCACGGCGTGCACCTTGACGGTCAGCTCGTCGCGGAGGAGCAGGGGCTTGGCGGGGGCCGCCGCGAAGGCCGTCAGCTCGTCGAGGCCGTCGTCGGTGACTTTGAACACGCGCTTGTTGGGGCGGCCCCGCTGAACCACCTCGCGGCCCGTCACCAGGCCCTCCGCCTCCAGCTTGGTGAGCTCGGCGTAGAGCTGCTGGGGGGCGGCGTACCAGAAGTCGGCGACGCCGACGTCGAAGATCTTGGTGAGCTGGTAGCCGCTGTATTCACCGTTCAGGAGCGCTGCCAGCACCGCGTGCTTGAGGGCCATTCGTTAGTCATGGACCTTATTAGTCATGACGATGACTATAGAGCCGCGACCGACCGGAGGGCCAGGCCGGCTCCCAGGAGGACGACCATGGCGGCCGTGCCCAGGGGGGCCAGGTTCGACAGGCGGGCGGCCAGGCGGCGGCCGGCCGACGCGCGCGCTTCCAGGCGGTCCACGAGCTTGACCAGGAGCAGGCCCGTGACGGTGAGGGTGGCGGCCATGCCGATGCCGTAGGCGGTGACCAGCGCCACGCCGAACCAGGTACGGCCGAGCGCGATCGCCCCGAGGAGGACGATCAGGGCCGAAGGACTGGGCACCAGGCCACCGGCCACGCCGAGGCCGATGAGGCCCGAGCGCTTGGTCGGGTGCTCATGATCGTGCCCATGCCCGTGGCCGTGCCCATGTCCGTGCCCATGTCCGTGACCGTGCCCGTGGCCCGGGCGGCGGGTGTTCAGGAGGAGGCGGAGGCCGATGAGGGCGATCAGGGCGCCGCTGGCGATGCCCAGCCAGGCCAGCACCGACTCCCCGGCCAGCGTCGTGAAGACGGTCAGCAGCAGGCCGACCACCAGCACGCCGGCCGTGTGCGTGGCCGTCACCGTCGCCCCCACGACGAGGGCGTCGCGAGGACGGCCGCGGCGGCCCGCCAGATAGGCGGCCATGATGGTCTTGCCGTGCCCGGGAATGAGCGCGTGCCCCGCCCCCAGCACCACGGCCAGGCCGACCGCCAGCAGACCGAGCGGCACCGTCAGCGAGTCCGCCCCGATCAGGCCGGTGAAGAGCCGGTCCAGGGCCGCCAGCGCGTCGCCGACCGGGCCGCCGAAGTCGAGGCCGGTGGGAATCGGGCCACCGGTGCCCGAGGGAGCCGGCCGGGTGAGCGCTGGGCCGCCGACGGTGAAGGTCGCGGTGCGCTGGTCGAGGGGGTCGGTCAGCAGGTCGTCGGGGTAGGCTCGCAGCTCGCGGCTCGCGCTCGTCGCGGGCACGGACGAGCGGGTCAGCCGGACCCCGTCCCCGGCGGCGGTGATCTCGCGCCAGCCGATCCGGTCCTGCTCGAACCCGTCGGTGAACTCCACGGCCCCCGAGGCGCGGATTTCGGCGACGAGCCGGCACGTCAACCGGCTGGTCCGCAGACCGCCCTCGCCGGGGGCGTAGGCGAACTCCGAGCCGGCCACCCGCCACGGCACGGCACGGCCCGCCACCTTCAGCCGCTGGGCGGCGGCCAGGGCGGTGCAGCGACGGGCCGCGTACGTGGGGTTCACCTCCGGCTCGGCCTGCAGGGTCGGCAGCTCGGCCAGGTCCACGACGGCGAGGTTGCGCACGTCGGAGACCGAGACCCGCAGGCCGTTGTAGTGGTTGACGGTGAACCGCCCCAGCGGGTGAGCCGCCTGCGCGGCGGAGGCCGGTGCGACGCTCGCGCACAGCGCCAGCAGCAGGCCCGTCGCGAGGGACAGCAGGGCGAGCCGCACCAGTCTCATGAGAACCTCGCCAGAGCCGGGAGCGTGGGGTCGAAGGTGGGATCCACCCGCGCCGGGCGGCCGAGTGCCTGCTCGATGACGGCGCGGTGGTAGGAGAGCAGCGGGTTGCGCCAGCCGGTCGCGGTGGCCTCCTTGGCGTAGGGCAGCGCCTCGGCCGGCTTGCCCGCCTTCAGCAGCGCCCAGGCCAGGGCGTCGGCGGCGACGAGGCTCCGGTTGCGGTCGTACTCGGCCCTGGCGTGCCGGACGGCCGCCGCCGGGTCGCCGTGGTCGGCCTCGAACTCGGCCCACGTCAGGTCGTCGCGTACGCCGGCGGCCGCGAACAGCTTGCGCTGCGCCTGGAGCAGCGTCCAGTCGGCGGGCTGACCGGCCTTGATCCGGGTCTCGCCCTGCTCGATGAGGTATTGGGGGAGCGGGAGCCGCTTCACCACGGTGTCGTAGAGGTCGAGCGCCTCGTTCAGGTCGCCGCCGAGCGCGGCCGTCCTGGCCTGGCCCGCCAGCGCGGGCGTGTACGCGGGGTAGGCCCGCAGCGCCTTGGCGTACCAGTCGGCCGCCGTCTTCAGGTCGCCCGCGTGCAGGGCCAGCTCGCCCAGGTAGTAGCGGGCATAGGCCTGGTCGGCGGGGGTGAAGGCGTCGTTGTGGGCGTACTCAAGGTATTCGCGGGCCTTGTCCGTGTCGCCGCGCAGCTCGGCCGCGTACGAGGCGCGGGCGAAGGCCGCGACCCCCGGGCGCAGGCCCAGCATCTCGTCCACGGCCCGCTGCGCCCCGCGCAGGTCGCCGAGCTGCGTCTTGGCGTCGGCGAGCACGCCGTAGGCGGCGGCGCCGTACGGGTTGGCGTCGATGGCGCGGCCGGCCAGCCGCGCCGCCTCGGTGAACTCGTGCCGGCCGGCGGCGAGCGCCGCCTGGCTGGTGAGGACCGCGTCGTCACCGGCGTTCAGCTTGGCCGCCGTGGCGAGCGCGCCCTCGGCCTTGCCATAGAACGACGGGTCGCCGGTGACGCGGGCCTGGTCCACATATTGGGAGGCGAGCTCGGCCCAGCCGCGGTGGTCGCCGGGCACCCGCTTGAGCCGTTCCTGCAGCGTCTCGCGCGACGGCTGCTCCGCCGCGGGCGAGGGCGCCGCGGGCGTCGCCGTGAAGGAGAAGATGGTGAAGAGCATGGCCCCGATGAGGGCCACTCCGGCGAATATCGCGAAGGCACGCATGTCCGTCCAAGGTTCCAGAGCTGGTTGCGGGGCCGGCCGGCCGCTACGGGGAGCACGGCCGGCCGGCCCTCTCTTTGGCGGCAGACGATGGGAGACGGGAGTCTGCCGCCGGGGTGGACCGGCCGGTTTGGAGAGGGAACCGGCCGGCCAGGTGGGTTAGCGCTGGTTCACTGCCACGTTGCTCGGCAGCGGGATGTACGGGAACGTGTTGTCGAAGGTCTTGTCGTTCGCGTCCACCTTGTCGGTCAGCCCGGGGATGAGCTTGCCGCTCTGCGCGGCACCGGCCACGGCCTGCAGCTCGATGTCCACGACGTCGTCGGCGAGCCGGCGGCCGTTCGGGAAGCCCTGCAGGTCACCGCCCAGGACGCCGAGCCTGTTCGGGTCCTTGGTGGGCGGGATCGACATGTTGAGCCGCAGTTGCTCGGAGCCGCGCTGCTTGCCGGCGTCCTTGTTGAGCGACTGCGAGTTCAGGTCGGCCTTGATGGGGCCGTTGTTCTTGGCGACACCGGTCAGGAAGATCTGGACCAGGTCGTTGCGCGGGGTCGCGGGCGCCTTGATGCCGTAGAGGGCTTCGAGGAGCCTGGCCACCTCGGGGTCGGTGACCCGGTTGACCAGCGCCTTGATGTCCGCGTCCTGCGACGGGTCGAGGGCGTTGAACGCGTCCTTCATCCCGGCGGCCGCCACCAGCTCGTTCACCAGCGGGTTGCACAGGCGGGAGACCTGCACGAACTTGCTGCCGTTGAACTTGTCGGTGGTGGAGCAGACGCCGATCACGGGGTTGCGCTTGGCGTCGCCCTTGAGCGCCAGGTCGGACTGGGGCACCTGGATGGCCACGGTGTTGACGTTGTAGCCCTTGAGGGTGTCCTGGCCGACCTCGGACAGGTCGCCGCCGTAGAGCAGGTCGAACACGCGCAGGTCGAGGAAGAAGGCCTCGTCCGCCTGCCCGGAGTAGGTCTTGCCGCCGCCGGGAAGGCTCTTGATGGCCTGGTTGCGCAGGGTCGCGTAGTTGGGCATGGAGGCGGCGCCGACGTTGCTGGGCGCGACGATGCCGTCGCTGACCAGGGTCTTCGAGCCGCCGGGCGTGATCCGCTTGAGCGTGTAGCGCTGGCGGAACAGCAGGTTCGGGTCGTCCAGCGAGGTGACGGGGCCGTTGTTGTACAGGAACGTGGTGTTGCCGCGCTTGTCCTCGTTGCGGAACGTCCACTCGTACGTGATGTCGGTCTTGCTGTCACCGTCGTTGTCGATCTTTATGTTGTGCCGCGACTTGGTGGCGAACGGGTAGAAGTTCGGGCCTCCATTGGGCTCCTCGAACGGGATCCAGTTCGACAGCAGGGTCACGGTGTCTGGCTTGTCAGGGCTGACGAACGCGTACACGTCGGTGTTGTCATGCTGCGGGTCGTTCGAGATCGCGGGGGCCTCGCGGTGTGAGGAAGCGATGCCGGAGTCTGTGCGGAGCACGGCCAGGGACGACGCGGCGACCGCAGCGGCGAGGCCAAGCCCGACTAGAGCGCGCCGGTTGATCCGGAGCTCCATGTTCGGTCCTTTCGGAAGGGCTGATCGTGACGTTCGAGGGTTCCGGCCGGATTCCTCGACGGCCTATTCGTCCGTGGGCCGCTTCCGGATGTCGTCTCCTCCTTGAGAATGAGGGTCAACCAAAGTTGACATACTTAGGTCGTCAATTTAGGTTGACCCTGTCGGGTGGTGCGGAACGCGCGACCCCGTTCGTTGGAGCAAGTTGAGAAATGTCGTGAAAGGAGATGCGGTGCTCAAAGAGCTGCTCGCTTACGTCCGCCCGCACCGGAAGGTCCTGGTCCTGGGCGGTCTGCTGGGCCTGGTCGGCTCGGCCGCGGGTCTCGCGATGCCGTTGCTGGCCAAGTTCGTCGTGGACGCGTTCGGCCAGGATCGGTCGATGGCCGGGCCGCTGTTATGGCTGACCCTGGTGGTGGTGGTCGGCGCGGTCGTCGCGGCCGTGGGCAACTACCTGATGGAACGCACGGGCGAGGGCATCGTGCTCGGCGCCCGGCGCCGGCTCGTGGACCGCATGCTGCGGCTGAAGGTGGCCGACGTGGACCGGCTCAAGCCCGGCGACCTGCTGTCGCGGGTGACCGGTGACACCACGTTGCTGCGGGCCGTGCTCACCAACGGGATCGTGGAGTCGATCAGCGCGACGTTCATGCTGGTGGGGGCCATCGTCATGATGGTGGCCATGGACGGCGTGCTGCTGCTGGTCACCCTGCTCGTGCTGGTGGTGATCGGCGGGCTGGTCGCCTCGGTCATGCCGAAGATCCAGCGGGCGCAGACGCAGGCCCAGGAGTCCGTGGGCGAGATGGGCGCGGTGCTGGACCGGGCGCTGCAGGCGTACAGGACCGTCAAGGCCAGCGGCGCCGAGGAGCGGGAGATCGCCGTGGTCGGCGAGGCCGCGGTGCAGGCCCGCGACCGCGGGCTGCAGGTCGCCGGATGGACGTCGCTCGCGGGAGTGGCGACGTCGGTGGCGGTGCAGATCGCGTTCCTGGCCGTGCTGGGCGTGGGCGGCGCCCGGGTCGCGGCGGGCACGCTGGAGATCTCGTCGCTGATCGCGTTCCTGCTCTACCTGTTCTACCTGGTCATGCCCATCGGGCAGCTCATCCAGGGCGGCGTGCAGCTCCAGCAGGGGCTGGCCGCGATGAAGCGCATCAAGGAGATCGAGGACCTGCCCGCCGAGCCGGTCGGCGCCGCGCCCGCCGGGAGCGACGAGCCGGTCGGGGTCACGTTCGACGACGTGGTCTTCCGGTACGGCGACGACCGCCCGGTCGTGCACGACGGCGTGAGCTTCGAGGTGCCGCCGGGCGGGCTGACCGCGCTGGTGGGGCCTTCGGGGGCGGGCAAGTCGACGGTGTTCGCGCTGCTCGAACGCTTCTACGAGCACCAGGCCGGGCTGATCACGATCGGCGGGCGGGACATCCGCGACTGGCCGCTGTCCGAGCTGCGCTCCACCCTCGGGTACGTCGAGCAGGACGCTCCCGTGCTGGCCGGCACGCTGCGGGAGAACCTGCTCTTCGCCGCCCAGGAGGCCACGGAGGACGAGCTGAACCGGGCGATCGCCCGTACCCGGCTGGACGACCTGGTGGCCAGGCTGCCCGAAGGGCTGGACACGGCGGTCGGGCACCGCGGCGTGCTGCTGTCGGGCGGTGAGCGGCAGCGCGTCGCCATCGCCAGGGCGCTGCTGCGCAAGCCCAGGCTGCTGCTGCTCGACGAGGCCACCTCGCAGCTCGACGCGGTCAACGAGCTGCGGCTGCGCGAGGTCATCGCCGAGGTCGCCGCCGAGACGACCGTGCTGGTCATCGCGCACCGCCTGTCCACCGTGACCAACGCCGACCGGATCGTGGTCATGGAAGGGGGCGGCGTGCGGGCGGTGGGCACGCACGCCGAGCTGGTCGGGGCGGACGAGCTCTACCGGGAGTTGGCCGCCACCCAGTTCCTGGTGAGCTGATCAACGGCTAGTCTCTTTGTGAATGGGTCCATTCACGAAGGGAGCGCCATGAGCAGGACTGTCCGCGCGCCGCGAGGCACGACGATCACCGCCAAGGGGTGGCCGCAGGAGGCCGCGCTCCGCATGCTCCAGAACAACCTGGACCCGGAGGTCGCCGAGCATCCCGAGCACCTGGTCGTCTACGGCGGCTCGGGCCGGGCGGCGCGTGACTGGCCCTCCTTCGACGCGCTGGTCAGGACGCTGACCACGCTGGAGGGCGACGAGACCCTCCTGGTGCAGTCGGGGCGCCCCGTGGGTGTGTTCCGCACCCACGAGTGGGCGCCCCGCGTGCTGATCGCCAACTCCAACCTGGTGCCCGACTGGGCCAACTGGGAGGAGTTCCGGCGGCTGGAGGCGGCCGGGCTCACCATGTACGGGCAGATGACCGCGGGCTCGTGGATCTACATCGGCACCCAGGGCATCCTGCAGGGCACCTACGAGACGTTCGCCGCCGTGGCCGACAAGAGGTTCGGCGGCTCGCTGGCCGGCACGATCACGCTCACCGCCGGGCTCGGCGGCATGGGCGGCGCCCAGCCCCTGGCCATCACCATGAACGGCGGCGTGGCCATCTGCGTCGACTGCGACCCGCGCTCGGTCACCCGCCGCATCGAGCACCGCTACCTCGACGTGGCGGCCGGCTCGCTCGACGAGGCGCTGCGGCTGGCCTACGAGGCGCGCGACGCCCGCAGGCCGCTGTCGATCGGCGTCGTCGGCAACGCCGCCGAGGCCGTGCCCGACCTGCTGGCCCGCGGCGCCGAGATCGACATCGTCACCGACCAGACCTCGGCCCACGACCCGCTGATGTACCTGCCGCTGGGCGTCGCCTTCGACGACATGGCCACCGAGCGCGACAAGGACCCGGCCGGGTTCACCGAGCGGGCGCGCACGTCGATGGCCCGGCACGTCGAGGCCATGGTGGGCTTCAAGGACGCCGGGGCGGAGGTGTTCGACTACGGCAACTCCATCAGGGGCGAGGCCAAGCTGGCCGGCTACGCGCGGGCCTTCGACTTCCCCGGGTTCGTGCCGGCCTACATCAGGCCGCTGTTCTGCGAGGGCAAGGGCCCGTTCCGGTGGGCCGCGCTGAGCGGCGACCCCGCTGACATCGCCGCCACCGACCGGGCCATCCTGGAGCTGTTCCCCGAGAACGAGGCCCTGGCCAGGTGGATCAGGAAGGCCGGGGAGAAGGTGCACTTCCAGGGGCTGCCCGCGCGCATCTGCTGGCTGGGCTACGGGGAGCGCGACGTCGCGGGCGAGCGCTTCAACGACATGGTGGCCTCCGGTGAGCTCCAGGCGCCCGTCGTCATCGGCCGCGACCACCTCGACAGCGGCTCGGTCGCCTCTCCCTACCGCGAGACGGAGGCCATGGCCGACGGCTCCGACGCGATCGCCGACTGGCCGCTGCTCAACGCCATGCTCAACACGGCCTCGGGGGCCGCCTGGGTCTCCATCCACCACGGCGGTGGGGTCGGCATCGGGCGCTCCATCCACGCCGGCCAGGTGACGGTGGCCGACGGCACCGCGCTGGCGCGGGAGAAGCTCAACCGGGTGCTCACCAACGACCCGGGCACCGGGGTGATGCGGCACGTCGACGCGGGCTACGACGAGGCCGCCGAGGTGGCCGCCGCCCGGGGGGTACGCGTACCGATGCGGGAGTCCTGACCTCCTTTGTTACGTATGAGAGGGATGAGAATGCCGGGTGGGCGGTGTTGGAGGTGGCGTGGCGGACGGATATCACGGTGGACTCGACGCACTGCTCGACGGCCGCAGGCTGTCGCCCGTACAGCGGCGGATCGCGCACTATCTCGGTGAGCACCTGGACGAGGCGATCTTCCTGTCGAGCGTGGAGCTGGCCGAGCGGGCGGGGGTGAGCCAGCCGTCGGTGACCAGGTTCGCGATGGTGCTGGGCTTCGCCGGCTATCCCGAGCTGCGGCAGGCGCTGCGGCCGCTCGTGCTGGGCGGTCAGGCCGAGGCGCCGGCGGAAGACCTGCTGCGCGGGGCCATCGACTGCGAGATCCGCAACCTGGGCCTGGTCAGGGAGCGGCTGGCGGTGTTCCCGCTGAAGGAGCTCGGCGAGCAACTGGCCGCGACCGAGCCGCTGTGCGTGCTCGGGCTGCGCGTGTCCTGCGGCCTGGCCACCACCTTCGCCTACTACGCCCGGCGCATCCATCCCGACGTGCGGCTGCTCACGCACGGCGGCTCCGAGCTGGCCGACGGGCTGCACGCGGCGCGCCGGGCCGGGGCCGAGTGGGTGGTGGCCGTGGTGCTGCCCCGCTATCCCGCGGAGGTCGTGCACGCCCTCGAATACGCGGAGAAGATCGGCCTGCGGGTCGCCGCCATCACCGACAAGGCCGACTTTCCCGCCGAGGTGGTGCTCGACGCGCCGGTGGGCGACCGGCTGGTGTTCGACTCGCACGCGGCGCCGCTCGCGCTGGCCATGGCCCTGGTGGAGGCCATGGCCGACGCGGCGCCGCTGCGCACTCAGGCCCGGCTGGAGGAATATGAGCGGATGACCGACGAGACCGGTACGTTCCTAGCCGGCGATCTTCCTTAGCGACCGCATCGACCAGAAGGTCGTGAGCAGCGCCAGCACGACGAACACGGCGAACGCGATCGGGATCGACGAGTCCGTCAGTTGCCCGTGGAACAACGCCCGCCCCGCCTCGACCGCGTGGTAGAGCGGGTTGAACGGCGCCAGGAGCTTCATCCAGTCGGGCGCGAACGAGATCGGCACGAAGAGCCCGGCCAGCAACATGATCGGCAGCAGGAACAGGTTGAGCGTCTGCGACATGCCGTTCTCGTCGCGAATGGTCAGCGCCAGCCCCTGGGAGAGCCCGGAGGCGAACAGGCCGGTCGCGGCCATGAGCAGCAGCACCAGCAGCAGTTCGAGCGCCCCGATCCGCACGCCCATGGCGATGGCCACGACCAGCACCAGGACCGCCTGGACGACCAGCGTGACCATGTCCCTGGCCACCCGGCCGAGCACGATGGCGGGGCGCCAGGCGGGGCTGACGGCGTAGCGTTCGAGCGAGCCGTTGCGCAGCTCGGCGATCAGGCCGAACCCCGAGAACATCGACCCGAACACCGCGATCATCATCATCGCCGCGGGCGTGAACATGCGCAGGGCGTCCACCGTGGTGCCGCCCGGCGTCATCGACTTCAGCAGCGGCGCGAACATCACCAGGTAGAGAACCGGCTGCAGGATGCCGAACAGCGGCCAGATCGGGTTGCTGAACTGCTTCTTCAGCTCGTAGCCGGTGAACAGGGCGGTGTGGCGGATCATGCGTCGGCTCCCGCGTCGCGGAGGGTGCGGCCGGTCTTGGCCAGGAAGACGTCGTCGAGCGTGGAACGGTCGAGCGCGATCGAGCTGAGGTGCAGCTTCTGCTCCTCCAGCGCCCGCAGCAGGGCGGGCAGGGTGTGCTCGCCGTCGTCGGCGTAGACGCGCAGCAGGTCGTCGTCCACGCGGGTCTCGCGGGCCAGCGGCTTGAGCGTGTCGGCCGCCCGCTCGGGATCGTCGACCCGCAGCGAGATCACGTCGCCGGAGACCTCCCGCTTGAGGTCGCCGGGGGTGCCCTCGGCCACGACGAGACCGTGGTCCACGATCATCAGCCGGTCGCACAGCACGTCGGCCTCGTCGAGGTAGTGGGTGCTGAGCAGCACGCTCGTGCCCGCCTCGCGTAACTGCCTGATGCGGTCCCACAGGTTGGCCCGGTTCTGTGGGTCGAGGCCGGTGGTGGGCTCGTCGAGGAAGAGCAGCGGCGGGTTGTGCACCAGCCCGATCGCGATGGCCACGCGCCGCTTCTGGCCGCCCGACAGCGTACGGCCTGGGCGGTCGGCGATCTCGGTGAGGTCGAACCGTTCGAGCACGTCGGCGGTCGCCCGCTTCGGGTCGGCGACGGCGTGGATCTTGGCGGCCATCATGATCTGGGCCCTGGCGCTCGTGGTGTCCTCCACCCCGCCGGCCTGGCTGACATAGCCGAGGTTGCGGCGGACGCCGGCGGCCTCCTTGCGCAGGTCGTGGCCCGCGATGGTGGCCGTGCCCGCGTCGGGGACGATCAGCGTGGCGAGCATTCTGATGGTGGTCGTCTTGCCCGCGCCGTTCGGCCCCAGGACGCCGAAGATCTCGCCCTTCTCGACCTCGAGATCCACGCCGCGCACGGCCTCGACGGTCTGGGTGCCCTTCCTGCTCCTGGTGGTGAACGTCTTGCGCAGGCCATGTGCCTGGATGATCATCGGGGGGTTCAGCTCCTTACGGCAACTGGTCGGCCTCGAAGCGCGGTATCGCCTGCTCCACCCAGTCGAGCTGGGCCTGGAACATGGCCCGCTGCAGGCCGAGATTCTCGTTGACGTGCTGGGGGGCGCCGTGGGCGTGCTTGACGCCGGTGATGTGCCCCATGGTCTCGACGCACATTCTGAGCTGGGCCATCCTGCCACGCAGGGCGTCCAATATCTCCTGCTTTTCCAGCCGGTCCATGAACGTCATCGCCACCTGGAACGGGTCCACGATGGGCTTGAGCTCGTGCCAGGCGCCCAGCAGCAGCCGGTGGAACTCGGCCCGGCCGAGCTCGGTGAGCCCGTAGACGACCTTGCCGCCCTTGCCCGCCTCGACGACCTCCAGCAGGCCCTCGTCGGCCATCTTGCCGAGGCCGTGGTAGATCGAGCCGAAGGCCACGTTGGTCCAGCTTTCGATGCCCATGACCTCCAGGCGCCGGCGGACGCCGTAGCCGTTCATGGGGCCGTCGAGCAGGGCGCCGAGGATCAGGATGCGTGTCGAAGACATGTGTTCAAGTTTGTATGCAAATTTGTATAACCGTCAAGCTCAATAAGCTGCCCCTCATGAGTGAACGACCTTTGGCGCTGGTCACGGGCGCTTCCCGGGGTGTCGGCGCGGCCGTCGCCCAGGCGCTGGCGCCGACGCACGACGTCCTTCTCGGTGGCCGGGACGAGGAGGCGCTGGCCGCTCTCGCCGCCCGGCTGCCCGGCGCGCGGCCCTGGCCGGTGGAGCTGACGCGGGTCACGCCGGCCGACGTCGAGGGCGTCGACCGGCTCGACGTGCTGGTGCACAGCGCCGGGATCGGCGAGCTCGGCCGGATCGCCGACCAGCCCGCCGAGGTGTGGCGCCGCACCATGGAGGTCAACGTCGTCGCGGTCGCGGAGCTGACCAGGCTGCTGCTGCCCGCGCTCAGGGCCGCCGGTGGGCATGTCTTCTGCGTCAACTCGGGTTCTGGGCAGCGGGCCAACCCCGACTGGGGCTCGTACGCGGCCAGCAAGTTCGCGCTGAAGGCGTTCGCGGACGCGCTGCGGCTGGAGGAGCCCGCGCTCCGGGTCACGACCGTCTACCCGGGGCGGACGGCGACCGACATGCAGCGGGGGGTGCGCGCGTACGAGGGGGGTGCGTTCGAGCCCGACAAATACCTCAAGCCGGAGACCGTGGCGCGGGCCCTGGTGGCCGCTCTCACCGCCGGGCCCGACGCCCACCTGACCGAGCTGACCGTCCGGCCCCGGGGTGGCCCGGTCAACTGAATGGACCCATTCACTACAGTGGGGGAATGCTTGAGCCACTCGCGCACATAGGCCGAGATCCGAAGACCGGTGGATATCTGCGGGACGCCTGGTCGGCCGCCGATCTGGAGCTGCGCGAGTGGTTCGCGGGCGAGGCCGGGCGGCGGGGTCTCGGCCTGCGCGAAGACCGCAACGGCAACCTCTGGGCGTGGTGGGGCGACCCGTCGCCGGGCCGTCCCGGGGTGGTGACGGGCAGCCATCTCGACTCGGTGCGGCAGGGCGGGGCGTACGACGGGCCGCTCGGGGTGGTGTCGGCCTTCGCCGCCCTCGACCTCCTCAAAGATCGTGACATATCGCCATCTGTCCCGATCGGTGTCGCCTGCTTCACCGACGAGGAGGGCGCCAGGTTCGGCGTCCCCTGCATGGGATCGCGGCTGCTCACCGGCGCGCTGTCCCCGGACAGGGCGCGCGGGCTGACCGACGACTCCGGCGACACCCTGGCCGACGTCATGAAGAGGACGGGCCGCGACCCGGCCGCCATCGGGCGCGACGACGAGACGCTGGCCGCCGTCGGCACGTTCGTGGAGCTCCACGTCGAACAGGGCCGCGGCCTCGTGACCGAGGACCGGGCGGTGGGCGTGGCGAGCGCGATCTGGCCGCACGGGCGCTGGCGGCTCGACTTCCGCGGCCGGGCCGACCACGCGGGCACCACGCGGCTGGCCGACCGGGACGACCCGATGCTGCCGTTCGCCCGCATGACCCTGGCCGCCAGGCAGGCCGCCGAGCGGCTCGGCGTGGTCGCCACGGTGGGCAAGACGCGCGTCTCGCCGGGCAACGCCAACGCCATTCCGGGCCTGGTGTCGGCCTGGCTCGACGTGCGCGGGGCCTCGGAGCGGGCCGTCCGCGAGCTGGTCGCCGAGCTCGCGGGCCTGGCGACCGAGACGAGCGAGGAGTCCTGGACACCGGTGGTCGGCTTCGACGCCGGGCTGCGCGACCGGCTGGCCCGGGTGGCCGGCGGCGACACGCCCGCGCCGATCCTGCCCACGGGAGCGGGCCACGACGCGGGAATCCTGGCCACGGCGGGCATACCGAGCGCCATGCTGTTCGTCAGGAACCCCACCGGCGTGTCCCATTCCCCCGACGAGCACGCCGAACGGGCAGACTGCGAGGCGGGAGTCGTGGCACTGGCGGACGTGCTGGAGGATCTGTGTCGCTGACCTACTGGTGCGAGCAGGCCTGGCTGCCCGACGGGGTGGCCCGCGACGTGCTCGTCGAGATCGACGGCCCCCGGATCACCCGGATCGAGCAGGGCCCGCCCGGCGCGGCCGAACGGCTCCCGGGGCTGACGATCCCCGGCCTGGCCAACGCCCACTCCCACGCCTTCCACCGCGCGCTGCGCGGCGTCGCGCAGGAGGGCAAGGGCGACTTCTGGACGTGGCGAGAGCGCATGTACGAGATCGCCGCCCGCCTCGACCCCGACACCTACCTGCGCCTGGCCACGGCCGTCTACGCCGAGATGGCGCTGGCCGGGGTGACCTGCGTGGGCGAGTTCCACTACCTGCACCACGACCGCGACGGCCGGCCCTACGCCGACCCCAACACGATGGGCCACGCCCTCATCCAGGCCGCCAGGGACGCCGGCCTGCGCATCGCGCTGCTCGACACCTGCTACCTGGCGGGCGGCGTCGACGCGCCCCTGTCCGGCACGCAGGTGCGCTTCGGCGACGGGACCGCCGAACGCTGGGCCGTCCGCGCCGAGGACCTGGCGGCGGCCTACGAGGGACGGCACGACGTCGAGATCGGCGCCGCCATCCACTCGGTGCGCGCGGTGCCGCCCGAGCAGATGCCGGTCGTGGCCGAGTTCTCCCACCGCCACGCGGCGCCGCTGCACGCGCACGTCTCCGAGCAGCGGGCGGAGAACGCGGCCTGTGTGGAGATGTACGCCGCCACGCCCGTCCAGGTCCTGCACGAACGCGGGGTCCTCGGGCCGCGCTCGACCGCGGTGCACGCCACGCACCTGACCGACGTGGACGTCGAACTGCTCGGGCACTCCGGCACGTACGTCTGCATGTGCCCCACCACCGAACGCGACCTGGCCGACGGCATCGGCCCGGCCAGGACGGTGGCCGACAAGGGCGCGCAGATCACGCTCGGCTCCGACAGCCATGCCGTGATCGACCTGTTCGAGGAGGCCAGGGCGGTGGAGCTGAACGAGCGCCTGGCCAGCCAGGAGCGCGGCCACTGGCGCGCCGCCGACCTGCTCACCGCCGCCACGGGCGCGGGCCACACCTCGCTCGGCTTCCCCGACGCGGGCCTGCTGGCGCCCGGCGCCTGGGCGGACCTGGTGTCGGTACGGCTCGACTCGGTGCGCACGGCGGGCACGAACGGGCCGGAGGCCATCGTTTACGCGGCCACCGCCGCCGACGTCCACTCGGTCGTCTCCGGCGGCCGCCGCGTCGTCACCGACGGCCACCACCACCTCGGCGACATCGGCCGCCTGCTGGCAGAGGCGATTGGGGAGCTGGGATGACGACGGGAGATCCTCTGCGATGACCACGACCTTGATCGACCACATCGGCCTGCTCTACACCGGTGATCCGGAGCGGGAGGAGATCGCGGACGCGGCGCTCGTCCTGGAGGACGGGCTGGTGGCCTGGGCCGGTCCCGCCGGGGCGGCGCCCGACGCCGACGAGCGGATGGACGCGGGAGGCCGCGCCGTCATCCCCGGCTTCGTGGACAGCCACGCCCACCTGATCTTCGCGGGCGACCGGACGGCCGAGTTCCAGGCCCGCATGTCCGGCGAGCCCTACACCGGCGGCGGCATCAGGACCACGGTCGCCGCCACCCGCGAGGCCGGCGACGCCGAGCTGGCCACCCACGCGCTCTCCCTGGTGAACGAGATGCTGGCCCAGGGCACCACCACCGTGGAGATCAAGAGCGGCTACGGCCTGTCCGCCGAGGACGAGCGCCGCTCACTGGAGATCGCCACCGCCCTGACCGACGAGACCACGTTCCTGGGCGCCCACGTCGTGCCCGCCGGCGTGGACACCGACTCCTACGTGCGGCTGGTCGCCGGCGAGATGCTCCAGGAGTGCGCGCCGTTCGCCAAGTGGGTGGACGTGTTCTGCGAGCGGGGCGCGTTCGACGGAGACCAGACCAGGGAGATCCTGACGGCCGGGCAGAAGGCCGGGCTCGGTGTGCGGGTGCACGCCAACCAGCTCACCGAAGGGCCCGGCGTGCGGATCGCGTGCGAGCTGGGCGCCGCCTCGGCCGACCACTGCACGCACCTGACGGCGGCCGACGTGGACGCGCTGGCCTCGTCGGAGACGGTGGCGACGCTGCTGCCGGGGGCGGAGTTCTCGACGCGGTCGCCGTACCCGGACGCGCGGCGGCTGATCGACGCGGGCGCGACGGT
This sequence comes from Nonomuraea solani, assembly GCF_900108335.1. GTDB lineage: Bacteria > Actinomycetota > Actinomycetes > Streptosporangiales > Streptosporangiaceae > Nonomuraea > Nonomuraea solani. The sequence continues at coordinate 179,272 of NZ_FNVT01000003.1, read as the reverse complement.
GGCGCTGGCGACCGACTGCAACCCGGGCTCGTCGTTCACGTCGTCGATGGCGTTCTGCGTGGCGCTGGCCGTACGCGAGATGCGGATGACGCCGCTGGAGGCGATCAGGGCGGCGACGTACGGAGGGGCGCGCGCGCTGCGCCGTACGGACGTAGGCTGGCTGCGGCGCGGAGCCCGCGCCGACCTCGTCGTCCTCGACGCCCCCTCATACGTTCACCTGGCCTACCGTCCCGGCGTTCCCCTTGTTCACCAGGTGTTTCAGGGTGGTCTCCTCCTTTAGGAGGACATCCAGAACCCTCCCTCGGACGTAGTGCTTTAGGGAATCTTTGCTCCTGGCCGGACGTTGGCCGGGTATAGAACGCAGCTGCGGAACGAGGTGCCTGGGGATGGCAAGGCCTACGGGGAGTCGCACGCAGGAGCAGCAGGTCGCCGAGCGCGATCTGCTCGGGACCTATCTGGCCGAAATCGGCCGGGTCCCGCTGCTCACGGCGGAGGAAGAGGTGGAGCTCGCCAAGCGGATCGAGGCGGGGCTTTTCGCCGAGCAGCTGCTCGACAGCGGGGGCTCGGAGCCGCGCATCGGGGACGCGGCCGACGAGGAGCTGGAGCGGCTGGCCATTTCGGGTCAGCGGGCCAAAGACGAGTTCATCCAGGCCAACCTGCGCCTGGTGGTGGCGGTGGCCCGGAAATACTCCGGGCGGGGGATGCCGCTGATCGACCTGGTGCAGGAGGGGAACCTGGGCCTGGTCCGAGCGGTGGAGAAGTTCGACTACCGGCGGGGATACAAGTTCTCCACCTACGCGACGTGGTGGATCCGGCAGTCGGTGGGGCGGGCCATTCACGAGCAGGCCCGGCCGGTGCGTCTGCCGACGCACGCCGGAGAGCAGATGACCCGGTTGATGCGGGTCCGGCGCGACATGCTGGCGGAGTTCGACGCCGAGCCGACCGACCACGATCTCGCCGGCATCCTCGACCTGCCGATCGAGCGGGTGCGCGAGCTGCGACGGTGGGCCTCCGACCCCGTGTCGCTCCAGCTCGGCGTGGGCGACGAGGACGAGACCGAGCTCGGCGACATGATCGCCGACGAGACCTGGGCCGACCCCGAGCAGCAGGCCATCGACATCCTGGAGCGCGAGCGGCTGGATCAGTGGCTGACCGGGCTTGAGGGCGACACCAGCGAGATGCTGCGCTGGCGCTACGGGCTGGTGGACGGCCGCGAGCACACGCTGACCGAGGTCGGCGAGCGCTACGGCATCGGCCGCGACCGCGCCCGCCGCATCGAACGCGACGCCCTGGCCCGCCTCCGCAAAATGGCCACCGCCGCCGCCTGACCCGCGCCCGGCGCTTGACCACTGCGGTGGCCGGGCGCCGCGTGGCGCGGCCTGGTGGGTCAGTCCTGGCGTAGGAGGCGGCGGAGGAATTCCTCTACGGCCGCCTCCGCGCCGGCGTGGTCGCCGCCTCTGGCCACCAGCAGGGCGCTCTCGTTGACGGCGGCCAGCAGCATGTGCGCGTGCAGGTCGAGGTGTTCGGCCGGCACCGCGCCCGTCGCCCCCAGCGCTGTTTTCAGCATGCCGAACGAGTGGCGCTCCTCCAGCGCGCGCCACCGTTCCCACCCCAGCACCGAGGGCGCGTCGATGAGCACGATGCGCTTGACCACCGGATCGCCCGCGAGCCTGATCCAGGTCAGTACGCCCGTCCGCAGCGCCGTCGCCGGGTCCTTGATGCCCCTGACCGCCTGCACGAGCTTGACGCCGACGGCCGACTCCGTGGCCTCCAGCACCGCCTCGAACAGCGCCTCCTTGCCCGCGTAATGGTGGTAGAGCGCGCCCCTGCTCAGCCCCGACTCCTGGAGCACCGTCTCGATCGAGGTGTCGTCGTAGCCGCGCTCGGCGAACAGCCGCGTGGCGATCGCCAGGACCTTGTCACGAGTGGCCGCGCCGCGCTCCGCCTTGAGGTTCATGGACCCACCATAGACAAACCGACTGTCAGTCGGTAATTTCGTAGACCGACAGTCGGTTTGTAATCCGGGGGGATCACCATGGACGGCATCAGCTACGTGGACGTGGGACAAGGCCCGGTGGCCCTGTTCGTGCACGGCGTCGGCACCAGCTCGTACCTGTGGCGCGACGTCGTCGCCGAGCTCCGCGGCGAGCGCCGCTGCGTGGCCATCGACCTGCCGCTGCACGGCGGCAGCGCCGTACGCGACGACCTGTCGATCCCCGCGCTCGCCGAGGCCGTCGAGGAGCTCTGCGAGCACCTCGGTCTCAGCGACGTGGACCTCGTCGCCAACGACACCGGCGGCGCGGTGGCCCAGGTCTTCGCGGTACGTCATCGCGACCGCCTGCGTACGCTCACCCTGACCAACTGCGACGTGCACACCAACACGCCGCCCGAGGCGTTCAAGCCCACCGTCGACCTCGCGGCCAGGGGCGAGCTGGCGCCGCTCATCGCCTCGGTGCTCGACCAGCCCGAGCTGGTGGCCAGGACCGCCTACGGCGACGGCTACCAGCGGATCGACGATCCGGCGGCGCTGGTGGAGGCGTACCTGCGGCCGATCTTCGCCAAGCCGGACGGGGGGTGCGCCTTCGAGCGCCTGCTGACCTCCATCGACGCCAAGGACCTGATCGCCATCGAGCCGCTGCTCACCGTGCTGACGGTGCCGACGCTCGTGGTGTGGGGCACGGACGACCCGTTCTTCGACCTGAGCTGGGCCCGCTGGCTGCGCGACACGATCCCGGGCGTGAAGGAGATCGTGGAGATCGAAGGTGGGCGGTTGTTCTTCCCGGACGAGCGGGCGGCCGAGCTGGTGCCGCACCTACGCCGCTTCTGGGCCCAAGAGACGGCACAGTCCTAAGATTCGTTTCATGCGTCTCGATGTTCTTCGCCGCTACCCCGTCAAGTCGATGCTGGGGGAGGAGGTCGCCGAGAGCGAGGTGACCGAACGCGGGCTCGGCGGAGACCGGGCGCGGGCGGTGCTCGACGTCGCGACCGGCAGGATCGCCAGCGCGAAGAACCCCCGGCTGTGGCGCGACCTGCTGACCATCGAGGGCGCCGCGCCGCCCGGTGACGCGGAGCTGTCGGAGCTGTTCGGGCGCGAGGTCCGGCTGATCGACGTGCCGCCGGAGGGCGCCCAGCTGGAACGGTCGGTGCCGGAGCGGGTGCTGGCCGAGGGGATCGAGGCCGAGGTTCCGCACACCATGACCACCATCGGCACGGGCTCCCCGGCGGGTACGTTCTTCGACTTCGCGCCGCTCCACCTGATCTCCACCTCCACCATCGAGCGGATCGGCGCGCTCAGCCCGCGCGGGCGGGTCGAAGCCCTCCGCTACCGGCCGAACCTGGTGATCGCGACCGAGACGGAAGGCTTCGCGGAGAACGACTGGGCAGGGCGTGAGCTGCGCGTCGGCGACGAGGTGGCGCTGCACGTCATCGTGGCCAGCCCGCGCTGCGCGGTGCCGACGCTGGCGCACGGTGCGCTGGAGCGCGACACCGAGGCGCTGCGCACGGTGGCCCGGCACAACCGGGTGCCGGTGTTCGACATGGGGCCGCAGGCGTGCGCGGGGGTCTACGCGCGAGTCCTGCGGCCCGGCCGGATCAGAAAGGGCGATCAGGTCACGCTAGTGGGGTGAGGTACTTGTCCAGGTCGTCGAGGATCTTGCCGGCGGCCGTCACGCCGATGCCGAGCATCCAGATCTCGTCGTCCACGTTGTGCGCGTTGCCCGACTCGACCGCCTTCAGGTTCTTCCACAGCGGCCCGCCGGTCACCGTGGCCTGCGACTTGGCGGCCGCCTCCCCGTACGCGGTGTAGAAGACGGCGTCCGCGTCGGCCTGGGCGATGTTCTCCTGGCTCAGCTTGCCGAAGCGCTTGTCGGCCTGGGCGGCCAGTTGCTGCACCTCGGGCCTGGGGATGCCCGCGTCGCCCACCACGATGCCGCTGAACGACTCGGGACCGTACATGCGGATCTCGGTCGGCATGAAGCGCACGATGCTGACCTGCACCTTCGAGAACTTGGCGCCCACCTCCTTGGCCCGCGTCTCGTAGCCGGTCAGGAGCTGCTGGGCCTGGTCCTTCTTGCCCAGGGCCTCGGCGTCGAGCAGGAAGTTCTCCTTCCAGGTGACGCCGACCTTCTCCGTGAACACGGTCGGGGCGATCTTGCTGAGCTTGTCGTAGAAGGCCTGCTGCCGGAACTTGGTGCCGAGGATCAGGTCCGGCTTGAGCGCCATGATCGCCTCGATGTTGAGCTGCTGCAGTGTCCCGACGGCCTTGGTGCCGGACAGGGCGGAGCCCAGGTATTTCGGCCAGGCCTGGTTGCCCTGGGCCTGCGCCGCGCCGACGGGCGAGAGGCCGAGCGAGACCATCGTGTCGAGCTTGTCCGTGTCGAGCACGACGACCCGTTTCGGGGTCATCGGCACCTTGGTCTCACCCATGGCGTGCTTCACGGTACGGGTGGGGCCCGTGTCCTGTGAGGTGGTGGAGGTGCCACAGGCGGCGAGGGCGAGAACGGGGAGCATGGCGGCAGTGGCCAGGCGGAGGCGCATGGGCATTCCTTGATCTCTTAGGTAAGGCAACCCTAAATTATCTCATGCCCGATATAGCGTTGCCGAAATCGTACGTGTGAGAAGCCCGAAACGCCGGTGAAACACCAGCGCGGCGAGATTCACGAATGTGAAACACACCTGGTCGAGCCATGAAACCCCAGGAGAACACGCTGTGGCCACACGTCACATGTAAGGAGGGTCGCTTCGATGATCGACAGCGGCACTACCGCCTGGATGCTCGTATGCACCGCCCTGGTGCTGTTGATGACTCCGGGCCTCGCGTTCTTCTACGGGGGCATGACCAGGGCCAAGAGCGTCCTGAACATGATGATGATGTCGTTCGTGAGCATCATCGTCGTGACGGTCGCCTGGGTGCTGTACGGCTACTCCCTGGCGTTCGACACCGCCGGTGACGGAACCGGCTTCATTAACAAGATCGTCGGAGGACTTGACTTCGTCGGCCTGAGCGGGGTCTTCAACGCGGTCTACGAGAACCTCATCGTCGCGGGCGGCAACGTGACGCCCGAGGCGGCCGCGGCGGACAACTTCCCGCTGATGGTGTTCTCCGCCTTCCAGCTGACCTTCGCCATCATCACGGTGGCGCTGATCAGCGGCGCGATCGCCGACCGGGCCAAGTTCGGCGCCTGGGTGGTCTTCTCCTTGGTGTGGGCCACGGTGGTCTATTTCCCCGTCGCCCACTGGGTCTGGGGCGGTGGCTGGCTCACCCAGCTCGGCATTGAGGACTTCGCCGGCGGTACGGTCGTGCACATCAACGCCGGTGCCGCGGCGCTCGCGCTCGCACTCGTCCTGGGCAAGCGCCAGGGCTGGCGCAAGGAGCCCATGCGGCCGCACAACCTGACCCTGGTCCTGCTCGGCACCGGTCTGCTGTGGTTCGGCTGGTTCGGTTTCAACGCCGGCTCCGAGCTCGCCCCCGACCAGACCGCCGGCCTGGCGTTCATGAACACCCAGGTCGCCACCGCCGTGGCCGCGGGCGCCTGGCTCATCGTGGAGAAGCTGCGCGACGGTCACGCGACCACGCTCGGCGTCGCCTCCGGCGCGGTGGCCGGTCTGGTCGCCATCACGCCCGCCTGTGGTTTCGTCGACCCGTGGGCGGCCGTGGTCATCGGCCTGCTCGCCGGTGTGGGCTGCGCCTACGCCGTGGGCCTGAAGTACAAGCTGGGCTACGACGACTCTCTCGACGTGGTCGGCGTACACCTCGTCGGCGGCGTGATCGGCGCCATCGCGCTGGGCTTCGTGGCGGCCTACCCGTTCCTGCCCGGCCAGAACAAGGGCATCCTGATCGAGGGCGGGCAGCTCAGCCAGCTCGGCCTCCAGGTGCTCGGCCCGGTCGCGGTCGGCGGCTACTCCTTCGTGCTCTCCTGGGTCATCGGTAAGATCATCGACAAGACGATGGGCTTCCGGATCGCCGAGGAGTCCGAGGTCACCGGCATCGACGTCTCCACGCACGCCGAGACCGGTTACGACCTCGGCACCGTTTACGCCTCCGGCGTGAACTCCGCCAACGGTCCCGCCGCTCCCGCTCCCAAGAAGGTGGACGCATGAGGCTCATTACGGCGATCATCAAGCCCTTCAAGCTGGATGACGTGAAGGCCGCGCTCGAACAGTTCGGCATCAAGGGCATGACCGTCAGCGAGGCCAGCGGCTACGGCCGGCAGCGCGGTCACACCGAGGTCTACCGCGGCGCCGAATACCAGGTGGACCTGGTGCCCAAGGTCCGGCTCGAAGTTCTCGCCGAAGAGGACGACTCCGAGGACGTGATCGACGTCATCGTCAAGGCGGCGCACACCGGCAAGATCGGCGACGGCAAGGTCTGGTCCGTGCCCGTCGACACCGTCATCCGGGTGCGCACAGGAGAACGGGGTCCGGAAGCCCTGTGATGGATCCGCGGCGAAGCGAGGACCTCCATCGCAGGACCGCCTCGCGGAGCGAGGCCATCAGACGCTGGAGGTCTTCGCGGCGAAACCCGGACAACGGCGTCCGGGTGGAGCACTACAGGGTTCTCACGACGGATCCGCGGCGAAGCCCGGACAACGGGGTCCGGGCGGAGCTCGGCAAGGGGGCGCAGCAGTGAGGGGAGAGGCCCGTTCGTACGCCGCGGCCCGCAAGGAGCGCGCGGCCGACACCGACCGCTGGCTCAAGGATCTCTTCCGTACGGCGAGTGACGGCGACCACGTCTCGCTGGTGGCCGTCGGAAGTCTCGGCAGGGGCGAGCTGGCCCCCGGCAGCGACCTCGACCTGGTGCTGCTGCACAACGGCCGGGCCGACGTGGCCAGGATCGCCGACCGGATCTGGTATCCGATCTGGGATTCGGCGGTCAACCTCGACCACTCCGTCCGCACGGTGGACGAGGCGGTGTCGGTCGCCAGGCAGGATCTGAAGGCCGTGCTCGGCCTCATCCAGGCCAGGCACGTGGCCGGCGACCCCGAGCTGACCAGGAAGGCCAGGGAGGCGGTGCTGGCCGAGTGGCGCGCCGACTCCCGGCGCAGGCTCGGCGAGCTGCGTGACGCGGCCGACAAGCGCGCCCAGGTCAGCGGTGAGCTGGCCTTCCTCCTCGAACCCGACCTCAAGGACGGGCGCGGCGGGCTCCGCGACGTCCAGGCGATGCAGGCCGTGGCCGCCGCCTGGGTCGCCTCGGCGCCGGGGCCGCGGGCGCGGGAGGCGTACGAGTTCATCCTGGACGTGCGGCACGCCCTGCACGTCGTCACCGCGCGCGGCACCGACCGGCTGGTCCTGCAGGAGCAGGACGCGGTCGCCGGGCTGCTCGGCCTGCTGGACGCTGAGGCGCTGATGCGCCGGCTCGCGGAGGCGGGCCGCACGATCTCGCACGCGTTCGACGCCACCTGGCGCACCGTTGACAGGCTCTTGTCAGGGCCCGCTCCCCGAGGCCGCCGCCCGCTGGCGGACGGCGTGGTCGAGCACGGTGGCGAAGTGGTGCTCGCCCGGGGCATCGATCCCCGTAAAGACCCCGTCCTGGTGCTGCGCGCGGCCGCCGCGGCGGCCGATTCCGGGCTGCCGCTGGCGCCCGCCACGGTGTCCGTCCTCGCAGCTCAGTCACCGCCGATGCCGGTGCCGTGGCCCGAGGAGGCGCGCGACGCGCTGGTGTCGATTCTCGGCGCGGGCCGCGCCGCCGTGCCCGTGTGGGAGGAGCTCGACCAGGCGGGCATCCTTGTCAAGCTGCTTCCTGACTGGGAACGCGTACGCCATCGTCCGCAGCGCAACCCGATCCACCGCTTCACGGTCGACCGCCACCTGATCGAGGCCGCCGCGAACGCCGCCAGCCACACCCGCGAGGTCTCCCGTCCCGACCTCCTGCTGATCGGCGCGCTCCTGCACGACGTGGGCAAGGGCTGGCCCGGCGACCACTCGGCGACCGGCGAGGTCGTGGTGCGCGACATCGCCACCCGCATCGGCCTGCCCGCGCCCGACGTGGAGACGCTGGCCACCGTCGTACGCCACCACCTGCTGCTCCCCGAGACCGCCACCCGCAGAGACCTCGACGACCCGGTCACGATCGAGAAGGTCGCCGGGACCGTCGGCTCGCGCGAGGTGCTCGACCTGCTGGCCGCGCTGGCGGTCGCCGACGGCAACGCGACCGGCCCGGCCGCCTGGAACAGCTGGAAGGCGGGCCTGGTCGCCGACCTCGTGCGCCGCGTCAGGTCCGTGCTGGCCGGCTCGCCCCCGCCCAAGCCGCCCACCCTGTCGCCCGAGCAGGCCGCGCTGGCCCGCCACGGCGGCGGCGCCGTCCGCGTCAACGGGGGAGCGGTCACGGTCGTCGCCCCCGACCGGGTCGGACTGCTGTGGAGCGCCGCCGGGGTGCTGTCCGCGCATCGGCTCGTCGTGCGCTCCGCGTCGTCCGCGTCCGCCGGTTCCACGGCGGTGATCGAGTTCTCCGTGATCCCCGAGTACGGCTCCCCTCCCGACCCGGCGACCCTGGAGTCCGATCTCCGTCTCGTCCTTGCTGGACGTCTTGACATCGAACAACGATTGGCACGCCGCACCCGATCTATGAGGCCCCCTCGCGTTCCAGTCGCTCCACCCCGTGTGACCTTGGTGGACGACGCCTCCACGACCGCCACCGTGGTGGAAGTCAGGGCCCATGACAGGCCGGGACTTCTGTGGCGCATTGGACGGGCGTTCGGGGAGTGCGCTCTTGACGTGAGAGCCGCTCGCGTAGAGACTCTCGGCGCGGAGGCGGTGGACGTCTTCTACGTTGTGGACCGCGCTGGTCGCCCCCTCAGCGACGACGCGCAGAGGGCTCAAGTCCGCGATCAAGTCCTGGCCGCACTGCGATAGCCAACAACAGACAACACGGTCGCATTTGTAACGATTGTGTCCGATATGCCTGATAAGTCAGATCCTGCGGATACCTTGTGGACGGCTTGATGACCCGTTGCTAACGGGACGATTGAGGGGTAGCGGAGCGGTGACTACGGGGAACGGCGGCGGCGGGCCAGCCGTGCGGCAGGAGCGCGTCAAGCGGTCACTGCCGCGACTCGGCCTGCGAAACTGGCGCGTGAGATGGCGGCTCACCGCGCTCATCCTGGTGCCCACCATCGCCGGTGTGGTGCTCGGAGGCGCGCGCGTGGTCGGCTCGGTCCAGAGCATCGCCGACTACGACCGCACGGCCACCGCGGCCGAGCAGGCGGGCCGCGTCCGCGACCTCGTCCAGGCCATCGGGCTGGAGCGTGACACCGGAGGCTGGATCGGGGCCAGCCGCGCGATGCGCAAGAAGCTGAACCCCCAGCTCACCGAGTACAAATCCGCCGTCGACGCCCTGGTCAAGTCCGTCCGCGCGGACCTCGTCACCATGGACGACTCCTACGGCCCCCGCGTGGTCAAGGCCGCCGCCCAGGCCCGCTACGACCTCGGCCGCCTGCCGAAGATCAGGACCGAGGGCCAGACCAACACCATCCGGTACGACTTCCTCACCGACACCCTGCTCAAGCTGCACGATGAGCTGAGCCTGATGTCGCAGGACGTGCAGATCGTCGGCCAGTTCCGCGCCCTGAGCGCGCTCGCGGCGGCCAAGGAGGAGATCTCCCGGCAGCGTGTCCTGCTCCTGCGGGCCTCCTACGACACCCGCAACGTGGGCTCCAAGGAGGTCGAGCAGTTCATCGCCTCCAACGCCCGCCAGCAGAGCGACATCTCGAAGGTGGGCGCCGAGGCCGGCGTCGAGATCGGCACCGAACTGTCGAAGGCGCTGGCGTCGCAGCCCGACTACGTCAACATCCAACTCACCAAGTCCCGCGCGGTCACCCTGGTCAGCAGCAGGGAGCCGGGCGCGAGGATCACCGACAACCTGATCTCCGCGCGGGCGGAGCGCGAGGAGTGGTTCGCCCAGAACACGGCCGCCGTCGACGTCCTGCACGGGATCGAGAAGTCGCTGGCCGCCAAGGTGAACCTGCGCAGCCAGGAGCTGCGCCAGTCCGAGATCCGCAACGCGATCATCGCCGGTGTCCTGATCCTGGCGCTGCTGCTGCTCGTCCTGCTGCTCACGGTCGCCATCGCCCGCTCCATGGTCAGCCCGCTGCGCCGGCTGCGTACCGAGGCCCTGGAGGTGGCCGGGTTCCGGCTGCCCGACGTGGTGCACCAGCTTCGCGTCAGCGGCGACACGTCCGTGGCCGAGGTGCACCCGATCGAGGTCGAGGGCAACGACGAGATCGGTGAGGTGGCCCGCGCCTTCGACCAGGTGCACCGGCAGGCCGTGCGCCTGGCGGGCGAGGAGGCCGAGCTGCGCAGCAACATCAGCTCGATGTTCGTCAACCTCTCGCGCCGCACCCAGACGCTGGTCGAGCGGCAGATCTCGCTGATCGACGGCCTGGAGAAGGGCGAGCAGGACGGCGCCCGGCTCTCCGACCTGTTCAAGCTCGACCACCTCGCCACCCGCATGCGGCGCAACTCCGAGAACCTCCTGGTCCTGGCCGGCCACGAGGCCACCCGCCGGCGCAGCCAGCCGGCCAAGCTCGTCGACGTCGTACGCGCCGCGCTCTCTGAGGTCGAAGGCTACGAGCGCGTCCAGGTCCGCGTGCACCGGGGCACCTCGGTGCTCGGCAGCGCCGCCAACGACCTCGTGCACCTGGTCGCCGAGCTGGTCGAGAACGCCATCCAGTTCTCCCCGAACCACTCCCAGGTCACCGTCACCAGCAGCCTCATCGAGGGCGGCGGCGCGCTGCTGTCGGTGAGCGACACCGGCATCAGCATGACCGAGGACGAGCTGGCCGAGGCCAACCGGCGCCTGGCCGAGCCGCCCGTCGTGGACGTGTCGGTCTCCCGGCGCATGGGCCTGTTCGTGGTCGGCCGCCTGGCGCTGCGCCACGGCATCCGGGTGCAACTGCGCAAGGGCGAGGGCAACGGCCTGATCGCCATGGTGCTGCTGCCGCCCGCGCTGATCGCCGACGGCAGCCAGCCGCCTCCGCCGCAGCGGCCGGCGTTCGGCGGCGGCGCTGTGCCCAGCCAGACGGGGCCGGCGCCCGTGCAGAACGGGACGTTCAGGTCGTTCGGCAGCTTCGACTCCGTCGACAACGGCCGTCCCCGGCCCGCCGGAGCGGGCAGGCACGTCCCGCAGGCGTTCGACCCCGGCCCCGCGCGTCAGGGGCCGGGCACGTTCGACGGCCCTGCCAATGGTCCCGCCAGGCCGGGCGCGTTCGACAGCCCCGCCAACGGTCCCGCCAGGCCCGGTGCGTTCGATCCCGCCAGGCCCAGCGCCTCCGCCGGGCAGGGGCCCGGCGCGTTCGACGCCAGGCAGGGTCCCCGCTCGTACGACAGCGCGCCGGGACCGGCGTTCGGGGCGTTCCCCTCCGACCCGGGCAGAGCGGGCGTGAGCGGCTTCACCGCGGACACCGACGGCGGCTCCTACCGCAGGCAGCCGGCCTCTTTCGACTCCGGAAGCTACCCTTCGTACCCCGGCGCGGGTTCTCGCGCATCGGGAAATGGCGCGTTCCAGACGCCGCCGCCCACGCAGTTCCCGACCAACGACGTGCGCCGGCCCGACCCGGCGCCCTCGGTCGAGGTGTCGCCGTTGGAGCCGGAGCGGGAGGAGTTCCTGCCCATCTTCGCGGCGGTGGAGTCCGCCTGGTTCCGCAAGCCCGAAGAACCCGGGCGGCATGCGGCAAATGGGGGAGAGGCCACACCCGCGCAAGCCGTACCCTCTGGGGAGGAAGCGTGGCGAACGGCCGCCGATGCCGGCTGGCAGGCGGCGGCCGCAGCCAGCGATCCCAGCCTTGGTGGCATCACCGCCGCCGGGCTCCCCAAACGCACCCCTAAGGCGAATCTGGTGCCCGGTACGGCGAGCCAGTCCGCGCAGGCGCAACAGCCGCAGCGGCAGACGCCGGCGCCTCCGGTCTCAGCGGACCGGATGCGCAACCGGATGGCCAGTTACCAGCAGGGCGTGCGACGGGGCCGTCAGGAAGTACGTGGACAGGAGGAACAGAGTGAGTGAGCGTCCCGCCGGGGAGGATGCGTGACAACCCTTAGCCATGAGGCGCACAGGTTCGACTGGCTGATCACCGACTTCGTCCGCCAGACGCCCGGAGTCGCACACGCCGTCGTGGTCTCGGCGGACGGGCTGTGCCTGGCCGCTTCGGAGGGCTTCCCGCCCGACCGGGCCGACCAGCTCGCCGCGGTCTCCGCCGGCCTGCTGAGCCTGACCGTGGGTGCGTCCAGGGTGTTCGAGGGCGGCTCGGTGACGCAGACCGTCGTCGAGATGCAGCGCGGTCTGCTCATCGTCATGGCGATCAGCGACGGCTCCGTTCTCACCGTGCTCGCGGGTCCGGATTGTGACATGGGACTCGTGGCGTACCAGATGACGTTGCTGGTAGACAGGGCTGGACAAGCGCTCACACCGGCCCTGCGCGCAGAACTCCAGGCCGCCAGGACCCGGTGATGTTATGGAACTGATGGGAGAGGGCCGTGTACGGCACTGACGGAATCGGGGAAGAAGAACCCCTGTTCCGTCCGTACGCGATGACGGGCGGTCGCGCCGAGCCGCGCTACCACCTCGCGATGGAGACGTTGATCTCGTCCATGTCGATCCCGGATGACGAGATGGCCATGCTCACCCCCGAGCAGGAGTCCATCATGCAGCTCTGCAGGTCGTTCCGGTCGGTCGCCGAGATCTCGGCCCTACTCCGCGTCCCGCTGGGCGTGGCCCGGGTGCTCGTGGCGGACATGTCCGACGAAGGGCTTGTCCGCCTGCACCAGCCACGCCTCAGCCAGGGACAGCCAGACCTCAACATGCTCGAAAGGGTGCTCAGTGGACTACGCAGGCTCTAGCCCCGGCCTCACGTCGACGAAGATCGTCGTCGCCGGTGGCTTCGGCGTCGGGAAGACGACGTTCGTGGGGGCGGTGTCCGAGATCCTCCCGCTCACCACAGAAGCGGTGATGACCGACGCGTCCGCGGGCATCGACGACCTCGGCATGACGCCGAACAAGCAGACCACGACCGTGGCCATGGACTTCGGCCGGCTCTCGCTCGACCGCGACCTGATCCTCTACCTGTTCGGCACGCCCGGGCAGCACCGGTTCTGGTTCATGTGGGACGACCTCGTGCGCGGCGCGATCGGCGCCGTGGTGCTGCTCGACACGCGCCGCCTGGCCGACAGCTTCCCGGCCATCGACTACTTCGAAGAGGCCAAGCTGCCGTTCGTGGTCGGCGTCAACGGCTGGGAGGGGCAGTTCCCGCACAGCGAGGACGAGGTCAGGGAGGCGCTCGCGCTGTCGCCGCACGTGCCGATCGTGCGCACCGACGCCCGCAACCGCGACTCGGTCAAGGGCACGCTGATCTCGCTGGTCGAGCACGTCGTGCGCCTGCGCGCCGCGTCCGTCAGCTAGATCCGCCAGATCTTTTAGAGGCGCCGTCACCCCGTGGCGGCGCTCCGCTTCTTCACCAGGGTTTCGATGCCGTCGAGCACGCGCTCCAGGCCGAACTCGAAGGCGTGCTCCGGGCTGTAGGCCGCGTTGAGCGCCTCGCCCGCCGCCTGCCCGACCCGGGCCGCCGTGGGGTAGTTGCTGACGTCGGCGATCCGGCTGAGGAAGGGCGCGTGCGCGGCCCACCACTGCTCGTCGCTGACGCCCGTCCGGCTCTCCGCCTGCGCCGCCTCGACCGCGCCCCTGGCCGCCCCGTGCACGAAGCCGGTGACCAGGGTGATGACCGAGTCCATCTCCAGGTCGGACAGGCCGATGCCGTCGATGGCGGTCAGCTCGTAGTCGTATTTGGCCGTGACGTTCGGCCCGAGCGCCGGGCGGCTCGCCGCCACCTGCAGCAGCCACGGGTGGCGCAGGTAGAGGGCCCAGTTCTCCCTGGCGATCTGCTCCAGCCGGCCCCGCCAGCCGCCGGGCACGTCCTGTGGCCTGGCGGTCTCGCCGTAGACGGTGTCGAGCATGACGTCGAACAACTCCGGCTTGCCCGGCACGTACGTGTAGAGCGACATCGTCCCCACGCCCAGCCGTTCGGCCACCCGGCGCATGGACAGCGCCTGCAGCCCTTCGGCGTCGGCCACCTCGATGGCGGCGCGCACGATGCGGTCGACGCTCAGCTCGGGCTTGCCCTTGCGGCTGGCCCGCTCGCTGGTGCGCCAGAGCAGCGCGAGGCTGCGCGCCGGGTCGCCCTTCCCGGAGTACTCAACTGTCACCTTCGTACGGTACACCGTACGGTTGCCTTCTTGAATCGTAGGCTGTACGGTACGGCGTACGATTCGTGAAGGAGGCGGCATGTCAGCGGTACTCGCGCACAACCTGCGCAAGACCTACGGCGAGAAGACGGCGCTCGACGGCATCGACCTGGACGTGGCCCGGGGCACGGTCTGCGGCCTGCTCGGCCCCAACGGCGCGGGCAAGACCACGGCCGTCCGCATCCTCACCACGCTCCTGCGCCCCTCCGGCGGGCGAGCGGAGGTGGCCGGTTTCGACGTGACCACCCACCCCCGCCAGGTGCGCCGCAACATCGGCCTGGTCGGCCAGCACGCCGCCGTGGACGAGGTCCTCACCGGCCGCCAGAACCTGGAGCTGTTCGGCCGCCTCTACCACCTGGGCGGGGCCGCGGCCAAGGCCAGGGCGGCGGAGCTGCTGGAGCGGTTCGGGCTGGAGCACAAGGGACCGGCCAAGGAGTATTCGGGCGGCATGCGCCGCCGCCTCGACCTGGCGGCCGGTATGATCCTGGCCCCGCCCGTGCTGTTCCTCGACGAGCCGACGACCGGGCTCGACCCGCGCAGCCGGACGGAGATCTGGCGGGCGGTGCGCGACCTGGTGTCCGGCGGCACCACGGTGCTGCTGACCACGCAATACCTGGAGGAGGCCGACCAGCTCGCGGACCGGATCTCGGTCATCGACGCGGGCCGCGTGGTGGCCGAGGGCACGCCCGACGAGCTCAAGTCGAAGCTCGGCGGCGACCGGCTCGACGTGGTGGTCCACGATCCGGCGCGGCTGGCGGAGGCGGCCGAGATCGTCGGCCGGCTGGTGCCGGGGCCGGCGGAGATCGACCGGGACACCAGGCACGTGCGCGTGCCGGTGAGCGAGCGGGTGCGGTCGCTCACCGAGGTGCTCGCGGCCTTCGCGGCGGCCGGGATCGAGGCCGAGGACGTCGCGCTGCGCCGTCCGACGCTCGACGAAGTGTTCCTCAACCTCACCGACGCCGGAGGTGGCGCACGATGATCGTGATCGCGGAGAACCGGCTGAAATGGGCGCTGGCCGACGGGTGGACGGTCGCCCGCCGCGACCTGATCCACTGGGCCAACCAGCCGATGACGGTGGTGTTCGGGGTGATCTTCCCCGTGATGATCACCCTGGCCTTCGGCTACCTGTTCGGCGGCGCCGTGCAGGTGCCCGCCGGGACGAACTACTTCACCTTCCTCATGCCCGGCATGTACGGCATGACGATGCTCTTCGGCCTCAGCGCCACGATGATGGCCGTCACCGCGGACGCCTCGAAGGGCGTCACCGACCGGTTCCGCTCGATGCCCATGGCGCCCTCCGCGGTCCTGGTCGGCCGGGCCGTCGCCGACCTGCTCAACTCGGTCCTCGTCCTGGCCGGCCTGCTGGCCTGCGGCCTGGCGGTCGGCTGGCGCCCGACCACGCTCCAGGGCGCGCTGGGCGGGGTGGGCCTGCTGCTCCTGCTGCGCTTCTCGCTGCTGTGGGCAGGCATGTACCTGGGCCTGATCACCAAGGATCCCGGCGGGGTGGTGGTGATCCAGACCCTGGAGTTCCCGATCGGCTTCCTGTCGAACGCCTTCGTCGCCCCCGGCACCATGCCGGGCTGGCTGGGCGTGATCTCGGAGTGGAACCCGTTGTCGTCCACGGTGGCGGCGGCCCGGCACCTGTTCGGGAACCAGGGGTGGGGCGGCGACTCGTGGATCGCCCAGCACGCGGTCCTGATGGCCGTCGTGTGGCCCCTGGTGATCACCGTCGTCTTCTTCACCCTGTCGGTCCGCCTCTATCAGCGCTTGGACCGGTAGAACTCCACGGGCTCCGGCGGCAGCGGGGTGTTGCCGAGGATGAGGTCGGCGGACTTCTCGGCGAGCATCATGACCGGGGCGTAGATGTTGCCGTTGGTGACGTACGGCATGGCCGAGGCGTCCACCACGCGCAGGCCCTCCAGCCCGTGGACGCGCATGGTGTCCGGGTCGACCACCGCCAGGTCGTCGGTGCCCATCTTGCAGGTGCACGACGGGTGCAGCGCCGTCTCGCCGTCTCGGGCGACCCAGGCGAGGATCTCCTCGTCCGTCCGCACGTCCGGGCCGGGGGAGAGCTCGCCGCCGTCCAGATCCGCCCAGGCCGGCTGGGCGAGGATGGCCCTGGCGTGCCTGATCGCCTCCACCCACTCCCTGCGGTCCTGGTCGGTGGACAGGTAGTTGAAGCGCAGAGCGGGCTTCTGCCGAGGGTCGGTGGAGGTGATGCGGACCGAGCCGCGGGAGTCGGAGTACATCGGGCCGATGTGCACCTGGTAGCCGTGGCCGCCCGCGGGGGCCGAGCCGTCGTAGCGGACCGCGATCGGCAGGAAGTGGAACATCAGGTTCGGGTACGCCACCTCGTCGTTCGAGCGGATGAACCCGCCCGCCTCGAAGTGGTTCGTCGCCCCAGGACCGCTCCTGCGGAACAGCCAGTCCGCGCCGATGAAGGGCCGGCGCCACATGGCCAGCGAGGGCTGCTGGGACACCGGTCGGGTGCAGGCGTGCTGGACGTAGACCTCCAGGTGGTCCTGGAGGTTCTCGCCCACGCCCGGCAGGTCGAGGACCGGCCTGATGCCCAGGGGTTCCAGCAGCGCCTGCGGGCCCACGCCGGAGAGCTGGAGCAACTGGGGCGTGTTGATCGCGCCGCCGCACAGGATGACCTCGGACGCCTCAATGCGCTCGCCGTCGCACTGCACGCCGACCGCCCTGGTGCCGTCGAAGAGCACGCGTTCCACCAGGGCCCGGGTCCTGATCGTGAGGTTGCGGCGGTGGCGTACGGGGTGCAGGTAGGCGCGGGCGGCGCTGAGGCGGCGGCCGCGGTGGATGTTGCGGTCGAAGGCGGCGAAGCCCTCCTGGCGGTAGCCGTTCACGTCGTCCGTCAGGGGATGGCCGGCCTGCTGCACCGCCTCGAAGAACGCCTCGAACAGCGGGCCGCGGGCCGGGCCGCGCTCCAGGGTCAGCGGGCCCGCGCCGCCGCGGAAGGCCGTGTCGGGGTCGGCCAGGCAGGTCTCCATCTTCTTGAAGTACGGCAGGCAGTGCGCGTAGTCCCACCGCTTCATGCCGGGATCGGCCGCCCAGCGCTCGTAGTCGAGCGGGTTGCCGCGCTGGAAGATCATGCCGTTGATGCTGCTGGAGCCGCCCAGCACCTTGCCGCGGGCGTGGTAGATGCGGCGGCCGTCCATGTGCGGCTCGGGCTCGGACTCGTACTTCCAGTCGTAGAACCGGCTGCCGATCGGGAACATCAGCGCGGCCGGCATGTGGATGAACACGTCCCACAGGTAGTCGGGCCGGCCGGCCTCCAGCACCAGCACCGACGTCGAGGGGTCGGCGCTCAGCCGATTGGCCAGGGCGCAACCGGCCGAGCCGCCGCCCACGATGACGAAGTCGAACCTCAACGGGGGATCCAGTCCTTCCACACGATCTTGTTCTCTGCCACCCACCGCTTGGCGGCCGCCTCGGCGGTAAGCTTGTCGTTGATCATGGAGCTCGCGACGGTGTTCTGGTCGTCGTTGGTCCAGGTGAAGTTGCGCACCAGCTCGTACGCGGGCCCGCCGGTCTCGGCGAACCTCCTGCTCACGATCTTGTCCAGCAGATACGGCGGATAGTCGCAGGCCACCTTGGCCGGGTCGGCGTCGCAGCCCACGGCGTACGCGGGCAGCGCCACCTTGACGAGCCTCACCTTCGTGAACAGCCATTGCGGCTCGTAGAAATACATCAATAAGGGCGTCCGATTTCTCGTCGCGTTCTGCGCCGCCTTGATCAGCGCGGCCTCGCTGCCCGAGTAGACGACCTTGTAATTCAGCCCGAGGTTCTTGACGAGAGCCTCGTCATTCGTGACGAAGGTCGGGTCTCCGTCCAGAACTTGGCCGGCATTTCCGGTTTTGTCGGTCCGGAAAAGGCTCGCGTACTTATTGAGGTTTCGGTAGTCCGTAATGTCGGGGTACTTTTTGGCCATCCACTCGGGGACGTACCAGCCGATGACCCCCTTGTTACCGGTGAGGCCGGCGGACAGGGCGACCTTCTTGTCCTCGATGAACTCCTTCTTCAAGTCGTTGTGACCCCAGCTTTCGACGATCACATCGACCTTTCCCGACTGGAAATCCCGCCAGGACTGGTCCTCTTTGACGGGCCGGGTGTTCACCTTGTAGCCCAGCTCGTTCTTGAGCAGATAGGCCAGCACGGCGGCCTGGGCCTCGTAGCCGACCCAGGCGTGGATGTCGATGTTGACGGTCCCCTTGGCCTGGGCGATGGTGCCGGGCTCCGCGCCGGAGCAGGAGGTCAGGAGCAGGGCCGCGAGCAGCGGCCCGACGAGCGTCTTCGTTCGCATGGAGGTCTCCGCGGCCGCGGCCCGCCGCCGAACGCGGGGGCCGCGACTCAAGACGGGGTCAGGACGGGGTCACTTGGGGATCCAGGCCTGCCACTTGGCGGTGTTGGCCTCGATCCACTTCTTGGCCGCCTCTTCGCCGCTCATGCCGTTGTTGGTCATGTCGTCGGCGACGGCGTTCTGGTCCTCGTTGGTCCAGTTGAAGTTCTTGACCAGCTCGTATGCCTTGCCGCCGGTGTCGGCGAACCGCTTGGCCACGATCTTGTCGAGGTCCATCTCCGGGTAGTCGCACGCCACCTTCTTGGGGTCGGCGTCGCAGCCCTCGGTGTAGGCGGGCAGGTTGACCCGGACCAGGTCGGTCTTGCTGAACAGCCAGTGCGGGTCCCAGAAGTAGAACAGCAGCGCCTTCTTCTGCTCCTGCGCCTGCTGGGCGCCCTTGATCAGGGCGGCCTCGCTGCCGCCGACGACGACCTTGTAGTTCAGCTTGAGGTTCTTGATCAGGGCGTCCTCGTTGCTGACGTACGACGGGTCGCCGAACAGCAACTGGCCCTTGCCGCCGGACTCGGAGGTCTTGAACAGGCCGGCGTACTTGTTGAGGTTCTTGGAGTCGGTGATGTCGGGGTGCTCGTCGGCCATCCACTTGGGGATGTACCAGCCGATGACGCCCTTGTTGCCCGTGGAGCCCGCCTCGACCGCGGTCTTCTTCTCCTCGATGAACTTCTTCTTCAGGTCGGGGTGGCCCCAGTTCTCGATGATGACGTCCACGTCGCCGGTCTCGAAGCCCTCCCAGGCGAGCTGCTCCTTGATCTCGGGCAGCTCGACGTTGTAGTTGAGCTCGTTCTTCAGCAGGTACGCGACGACGTTCGCGCTGGCCTCGTAACCGACCCAGGGGTTGATCGCGATCTTCACGGTCCCGGCGGACCCGGTCGAGGCGCTGGCCCCGGCCGCCGGCGCGGAGGAACGGGGAGTGCCGGTCTCTACCGTGGCACCGCCGCAGCCGACGGCGGTGAGTCCAAGGACGAGGAGGCCTGCGAGCAGGCGAATCTTCATGTGAACTTCCTCTTTCGGGGGGAAGGACGCCTGTCGGCGCCCTGCGTGATGCGGTCGAGCATGACTCCGAGCAGTACGGTCGCGATGCCGGCCACGAAGCCCATGCCGAAGTCGGTCCGCTGGGAGAACCCGGCGACCACGTCATAGCCGAGGGCCCCCGCCCCGACCAGACCGCCGACGACCACCATGGCCAGCGTCATCACGATGCCCTGGTTGGCCGCGAGCAGGATCGCCTGCCTGGCCATGGGCAACTGCACCTTCCACAGGAGCTGGCGCGGGGTGGAGCCCGCCGAGGTCGCCGCCTCGACGACCGTGGCGGGCACGGCCTTGATGCCGTCCTCGACCAGGCGTACCACCGGCGGGACGGCGTAGATGACGGACGCGAAGATCGCGGTGAACCGGGTGGTCTCGAACAGCGCCAGCGCCGGCAGCAGGTAGACGAACGCCGGCATCGTCTGCGCCGCGTCGAGCAGCGGCCGCTGGATGGCCGAGTAGCGCGGCGAGCGGGCCGCGGCCACCCCCAGCAGCAGGCCGATGACCAGGGTGACCAGCACCGCGACGGCGACCGTGGTCATCGTCTGCATGGTGTGCTCCCAGACGCCGAGCAGCGCGATCGCCAGCAGGCAGGCCAGGGCGATCAGCGCCGGGCGTACCCCGCTGACCCGCCAGGCCAGGGTCAGCACCGCCAGCGCGACCAGCCACCACGGGGCCGAGACGAGCAGCGACTCCAGCGGGTTGAGCAGGCCGTGGGAGAAGACGTCCTTGATGAACGTCGTCACCGCGTACCAGTTGGTCTCGGCCCAGCGCACGGCGTCGTTGACCTCGGCGACGAGGTTGATCGTGAGGTTCTCCGGCCAGACCGGCGGCAGCACCGGGATGAGCGCCAGCCCGGCCCCGGCCAGCGCGCCCGCCGCGATCAGGTCACTGCGGCGCCGCCTGGCGTGCGGGTCGCGCCGGCTGACGGCCGTCATCATCCGGTCGAGCAGCACCGCCATGATCACGATCGCGATGCCGGCCGGCAGCATGATGCCGACCTGGGCCCGCGACAGGCCGCGGATGATGTCGCCGCCCAGCCCGGGGGCCGAGATCAGGTTCGCGATGACCACCATGGACAGCGCCATCATGATCGTCTGGTTGACCGCCAGCGCCATCGTGGACCTGGCCAGCGGCAGATAGACCTTGAACAGCGTCTGCCGCCGCGTCGCGCCCAGCGAGGTCGATGCCTCGACCGCCGTGGGGGAGACCTCCGAGATGGCCAGCGCGCTGATGCGGATGGCGGGCGGGATCGCGTAGATCATCGTCGCGATGGCCCCTGCGGGCGCGCCGATGTGGAAGAACAGTGCCAGCGGCGCCAGATACGCGAACGTCGGCATGATCTGCATGACGTCCAGCACGGGAGTGATCACCCGCCGCACGCGCCCCGAGAGCCCGGCCCAGACGCCCAGCGGGATCCCGATGAGCAGCGACAACAGCACCGCCACCGAGACCAGGGCCAGCGTGTCCACGCTCGACTCCCACAGCCCGAGCACGCCGAACGCGCTCACGCCCGCGACCGCGACCAGCGCGATCCGGTAGCCGCCCGCCAGCCAGGCCAGCCCGCCCATGACGCCGGTGATGCCGGGCCAGCCGAGCGCGTGCAGCGTGCCCTGGAACAGGTCGTAGAGCGCGCCCACGAAGAGCCGGATGTAGTTGAGGAAGTACAGGAAGAGCGGGTTGTCGTTGCGGTGGTCGTCGATCCATTCGCGCAGGTCGGTGACGGCGAGGAACTGCGGCGCCTCGTCGTCGTGCGGCAGTGTCCCCGTGCCCTGGAAGACCAGGTACGCGCCCGCGAACAGGACCACCACCCCGGCCGGCAGCACCCACCTCGGCAGCCGGAGCCCCGAGGGCGTGCTGACCGCCGTGGTGCTCATGTGCCCGCCTTCACCGCGACGTCCTGGCCGGAGAGGAAACCGAGCAGGTCCACCCGGTCGACGACGCCCGCCAGCCGGTCGCCGTCCATGACCTTGATCGGGCGGGAAGAGGCGGAAGAGACGCCGATGGCGTCCTTGATGACCGTGGAGACCGGTAACTCCGGCCCGTCCAGCGGCTCGCCCGGCTCGGGGTCGCGGCAGATCCAGCGCAGGGTCAGCACGTGACTCCTGGGCACGTCGCGGACGAAGTCGGCCACGTAGTCGTCGGCCGGCGCGCCCACCAGCTCCTCGGCCGTGCCGAGCTGCACGATCGCGCCGGCCCGCATGATCGCGATCCGCTCGCCCAGCTTGAGCGCCTCGGACAGGTCGTGCGTGATGAAGACCATCGTCTTGCCGACCTCGCGGTGCAGCCGGATCACCTCGGCCTGCATGTCGCGGCGGATCAGCGGGTCGAGCGCGCTGAACGGCTCGTCGAACAGCATCACCCGCGGATCCACGGCCAGCGCCCTGGCCAGGCCCACGCGCTGCTGCATGCCGCCGGAGAGCTGGTCGGGGTAGGCGTCGGCGTAGCCGTCGAGGCCGACGAGCGAGAGGATCTCGGCCGCCCGCTCGTGCCTGGCGGGCCTGGCGGTGCCCTGGATCTCCAGCCCGTAGGCCACGTTGTCGATCACCTTGCGGTGCGGCAGCAGGCCGAAATGCTGGAAGACCATGCTGACCTGGTGGCGGCGGATCTCGCGGAGCCGGGCGGGCGAGGCGCGGCCGATGTCCTCGCCGCCGATGGTGATCTCGCCGGCGCTGGGCTCGATGAGGCGGGTGAGGCAGCGTACGAGGGTGGACTTGCCGCTGCCCGACAGGCCCATCACCACGAAGACCTCGCCGGGGCGCACCTCGAAGCTCACGTCTCTGACGGCGGCGGTGCAGCCGGTCTTCTCCCTGAGTGCGGCGGGGTCCAGGTGCTTGTCCTCGCTGTCCAGCACCTTTTGTGCCTTCGGTCCGAAGATCTTCCAAAGGCCGGCAACGGTGATGGCCGCGCTGTCGGGAGAATCTCCCACACTCGCCTCCTCGATTGACGTCGCTCAACATATGTGGTGAATAGCGGGAATCTCAACGCCGTGGGCCTGCGGAGACCAGGGTGCGCCTAGCACGTTACGCGTTTGGAACGAACAAAACACCCAGAATCGGACACGTGCTGTGTTACTGGAGTATTTCTCGCGTTGCATGCTTCCGGCATGGAGCGCCAGGTTCTATCCTCATCAGTCACACGACCCAACATTTGTCGCGTTATGTTCGCTTGGCCACCACCCATGGTCTGTGTTCCAATTACCCGCACTTACTGATTTCTCAGGGGTGCAGGGCCCCTCATATACGCCGATTCGGGCGAGGTGCGTTCGGTGAGTACACAGCTCGGCGTCAAGCACGCCAGCGAGGGTGGCTGGCGGCTGCGCAATTGGCGGGTCCGGGCGCGGCTCGTCGCCCTCATCATGATTCCGACGGCGGCCACCGTGCTGCTCGGCGGGATCCAGGTGCTCTCCTCGACGACCGCCGCCGGCGACTTCGCGGCCACCAACCAGTTCGCCCGCCTGTCCGCCGAGGTGGGCGGGCTCACCCACTGGGTGTCCGCCGAGCGGGCCACGACCTCCTGGTACATCGCCAGGAATCGCCCGCAGGACGGGCTCGGCGAGGTCCAGGCCCAGATGGACCAGGTGGACCAGTCGAGCCGGCGGGTGCGCGGCATCGCCCAGCCGCTGCTGAACGAGGCCAGCGGACGTACCGCCGACCAGCTCGAAAGCCTGCTCAACCGCCTCGACGACCTGTCCGCGCTGCGTGAGCAGGCCCTGGAGGCCAACCTGCTGCCTGGCCCGTCCGTCGAGCTCTACACCACGGTGATCAACGACCTGCTGTCCGTGCACAACGAGCTCATCAAGGGCAGCTCGGACGACGAGCTGTTCCGCCAGACCCGCATGCTCGACGGGCTCGCCCGCGCCAAGGAGAGCGTCTCCTACCAGCAGGCGCTGGTCACCGTCGCCCTGGTCGAGGGGGCGTTCGACCAGGACCAGCTCAAGCGGCTGCTCGGCGAGCAGGCCAGGGAGGCCGGCGAGCGCAAGGGCTTCGCCGCCGAGGCCACCGCCGAGGAGCGGCGCCTGTTCGACGAGACCGTCAACGGCAGATCCGCCGACCGTATGTTGTTCCTGCGGGAGCTGGTGCTGATCAGGGCCACCAAGGGGCTCCCGCTGCGCGGGCTCGACCAGGCCAAGCCCGACGACGCCAGGGAGTGGTTCGACGCGGCGACCGTGGTCGTCGACTCCATGCGCGAGATCGAGGAGGGCCGGGCCCAGGGCATCGTGGCGCGCAGCGAGGCGCTCAGCGCGGACGAGAGCCGGCGGGCGTTCATCACCGCCGGCGCCGTGCTCGCGCTGCTCGTGGCGGTGCTGCTGATCACCACCGGAGTGGCCCGCTCGCTGGTACGCCCCCTGCGCCGCCTGCGCGGCGAGGCACTGGAGATCGCGGGCAAGCGGCTGCCCGAGTTCGTGCAGCACCTGCGCGAGTCGCGCGAAGGAGCGGTCCACGCCGAGGTGCCGCCCATCGGCATCTTCTCCAAGGACGAGGTCGGCGAGGTCGCGCGCGCGTTCGACGAGGTGCACCGCGAGGCCGTCCGGCTGGC
The DNA here is from genome assembly GCF_900108335.1 of Nonomuraea solani. Taxonomy (GTDB): domain Bacteria; phylum Actinomycetota; class Actinomycetes; order Streptosporangiales; family Streptosporangiaceae; genus Nonomuraea; species Nonomuraea solani. The sequence goes on along the minus strand of NZ_FNVT01000003.1, from coordinate 155,106 downwards.
CGGCGACGAGGCGCAGTTGCGTTCCAACGTCAACGCCATGTTCGTCAACCTGTCCAGGCGCAGCCAGACGCTGGTCGAGCGGCAGCTCACGCTGATCGAGAAGCTGGAGCGCGGCGAGCGCGACGACACCAGGCTCGGCGACCTGTTCAGGCTCGACCACCTGGCCACCCGTATGCGGCGCAACAGCGAGAACCTCCTGGTCCTGGCCGGGCAGGAGGCGGCGCGCAAGTGGAGCGAGCCGGTCGAGCTGATGGACATCGTGCGGGCCGCGCTCGGCGAGGTCGAGAGCTACGACCGGGTCAGCATTCAGGTCGAGTCGGACGTCGCCATCGCCGGGCAGGCCGTCACCGACGTGGTCCACCTGCTCGCCGAGCTGGTCGAGAACGCGGCGTCGTTCTCCTCACGGGACACCAAGGTCATCATCGCCAGCAGCCGCATCGACGGCGGCAGCCTGATGATGTCGGTCACCGACAACGGCATCGGCATGAGCCAGGAGGAGCTGGGCGAGGCCAACTGGCGGCTGGCCAACCCGCCGGTCGTGGACGTGTCGGTGTCGCGGCGCATGGGACTGTTCGTGGTCGGGCGGCTGGCGCTGCGGCACAACATCAGGGTGCAGCTCCGGCGGCAGGACATCGGCGGGCTGACCGCCATGGTGCTGATCCCGCCCGCGCTGCTCACCGCGGTTCCGACCGCGCTCCCGTCGCGGGTCCCGGCGCCCAGGCAGGACCGGCAGGCGCCCATGTACGGGCCGCCGCCGGGAGCCGGGCCGCTGTCCGGAGGGCCGTTCCCCGACGGGCCGCTGTCCCGGCCGCTGACCCGGCCACTAACTGGGCCACTGACCGGGCCGCCGCCGGGGCATCCGTCGTTCGACCACGTGCCGCAGCCGTCGTCCTGGTTCAGCTCGCCGCACACGAACTCGGTCGAGCAGCAGCCGCCGGACCTGTCGTACCCCAGCTTCGCCACGCCGCCCGCCTTCGCCACTCCGAACGCCACTCCGAACGCCGCCCCGAGCGCCGCCCCCGCGCCGTCCAAGGACGAGTTCCTGCCGATCTTCGCCTCCGTCGAGGAGAGCACCTGGTTCTCCAAGGCCCCGGCCACGGCCGACCGCGTGGAGCCGGCCCCCTGGACGACCCCGGCCGACCAGGGCTGGCAGGCCGCCGACGCCGTTGCGGAACCCGCCCAGAACGGGACCACCAGCTCAGGCTTGCCGAAACGGACGCCAAGAGCGAATCTGGTACCGGGCACCGCAAGCCCGCAGCCGCCGCCCGTTCCCGCTCCTCCGCCGTCTCCCGACCGGCTGCGTTCCAGACTGGCCAGCTACCAGCAGGGTGTGCGCAAGGGCCGCGCCGAGCTCGAGGAGGACTCATGAGGGAGCTGAGCCAGGCTGCCAGGGACATCAGCTGGCTGGTCAGCGGCTTCGTGGACGAGGTTCCCGGCGTGGCGCACGCGGTGGTCGTCTCCGCCGACGGCCTGCCCATGGCCTTCTCGCGGGGCTTCCCGCAGGACCGCGCCGACCAGCTCGCCGCCATCGGAGCGGGGCTGGTGAGCCTGACGCAGGGGTCGGCGCGGGTGTTCGAGGGCGGAGGCGTCGTCCAGACCATCGTGGAGATGCGACGCGGCCTGTTGCTCATCATGTCGATCAGCGATGGATCCTGTCTGGCGGTGCTGGCCGCCCCCGACTGCGACATGGGCTTGGTGGCCTACCAGATGACGATCCTGGTCGAGCGTGCGGGGCAGGTGCTCACACCTGCCGTGCGGGCGGAGCTGTCCGCCGCGCGCTCGTGGTGATGGGAGTGAACAGTGGCATCGTGGCACAACGGGGAGGCGGAGCCCGAGCGCAGTTCGCTCGTCCGGATGTACGCCGTCACCGGCGGACGGACCGCTCCGCGATCACAGCTCGCGATGGAGGCACTGGTATCCTCGGCCACCTCGGCGCAGCTCGGCACGACCTATACGCGTGAATACCGCGCGATCAGCGAGCTGTGCCGGCAGGTACGATCCGTGGCGGAGATCTCCGCGCTGCTCGGCGTCCCCCTCGGGGTGGCGCGCGTGCTGATCGCCGACATGGAGGCGGACGGGCTGGTCAGGGTGTACCAGCCGCAGTTGGAGGCGGGGCTTCCCGACAAGGGCCTGCTCGAAAGGGTGCTGAGTGGACTTCGCAGGCTCTAGCCGGCTCACCGCCACGAAGATCGTCGTGGCCGGCGGATTCGGCGTGGGAAAGACCACGTTCGTGGGTTCGGTGTCCGAGATCATGCCGCTGACCACCGAGGCGGTGATGACGGACGCGTCGACGGGCATCGATGACCTCGGGCACACCCCGGGCAAGACCACCACCACCGTGGCGATGGACTTCGGCCGGCTCTCGCTCGCCGACGACCTGATCCTTTATCTGTTCGGCACGCCGGGGCAGCACCGGTTCTGGTTCATGTGGGACGACCTCGTCCGTGGGGCCATCGGGGCCGTGGTGCTGGTCGACTCGCGGCGGCTGGCCGACAGCTTTCCCGCGGTCGACTACTTCGAGAACACGGGGCTGCCGTTCGTCATCGGCCTCAACGGCTGGGACGGCGCGTTCCCGCACGTCGAGACCGAGGTGCGGGAGGCGCTCACGCTCTCGCCGCACGTGCCGATCGTGCGCACGGACGCGCGGGCCCGGCCCGCGGTCAAGAACACCCTGATCACGCTGGTCGAGCACGCGCTGGCCGCACGGGCCCACTGAGCTTTTTCTCTAGCGGGCCGTCCACCAGTATGCCGCCACCAGCTCCGCCACCAGCGTCTCGGTGAGCAGGGCGACGTCCGGGTCGTCGTCGCCGGGGTAGCGGATCGCCGCCGTGGCGTCCTTCACCTCGGCGCCGACGGTGATCACCGTGGAGCCGCGCTCGCGTACCCAGTCCATGGCCTGGCCGTCGTAGTGGGAGCCGGGGAAGAGCAGGGCCCGGTAGTCGAGCGTCTTGGTGAGATAGACGTCCACGTGCGACCAGTCGCCGCTCTCGCAGGCGTCGGCCGGGCGGCGCGGGCCCTCGCGGAACATCAGCGCCGACTGCTCGGCCGACGACAGGCGCTCGGCCGGGGCGATCGTGTAGACGCCGTGCGGGCCGTCGAGCAGCTCCATGGTCAGCGGCAGCCACTCGTCCCTGCGGTCCAGCAGGTCGGCCGTGGCCAGCGCGACCCTGTCGATCAGGGCGGGCAGGTCGCGGTCGCGGCCGGTGAGCCGGGACTCCAGGGCGAGGAGCAGCGCCAGGGTGTGCTGGAACGTCCGGCAGGCGACACCGCCGCGCTCCTCGCCCGCCCACAGGTCGATCACCGAGTCGGCCGCCTCGGCGAGGGGGGAGACGGGCCGGTTGGTGAGCACCGCCACGTGGGCGGGGCCACCGGCGTAGCGGGCCGTGGCGTCGAGCGTCTCGCGGCTGGAGCCGGTGGCCGAGATCGGGACGACCAGGGTGCCGGGGGCCGCGGGATGGCTCGCGGTGGCGGAGGCGTACTCGGCGTGGGCGTTCACCCCCGCGGCGCGCAGCCGCAGGGCCGCCACGCCCGCGGCGTAGCGGGAGCTGCCCATGCCCAGGAAGAGCACCCGGTCGATGTCGCCGGGCAGCGGGTCGAACGGGTCCTCCGCGCGCAGCGCCTCGGCCAGATCGGTCAGGGCCTGCGGCTTGGCCTCGAGGTCGGACAGGTAGAGCTCGGAATTCACGCGATGTTCTCCTCGGGGTACCAGGTGCGCAGGACGCCCATGGGGGCGTAGCGCCAGCGGGGGAGGTGGCGGGCGGCGTAGATCAGCTCACGGCACTCCTGCTCCACCTCGAACGGTCGGAGCAGCGTCTCGTCCAGCAGGTCGGCCCCGCCCTTGTCCGCCAGGCGGGTCTTGTACGTGGTGAGCAACGCGGCGCGGGCCTTGGCCGCCCAGGCCGCCGCTCGGTCGGGTGGGGTGTCTCTTCTCTTGATCGCCACCTGGGCGACGTGTTCGAGGCTCGTGGTGAGCTGGGCCACGTCCCTGGCCGCCGGTTGGTACGGATCCGCCTCGGCGACCGTCGGGTTGCCGTCGAAGTCGATCACCGCGTAACCGTCACGCCACTGCAGGATCTGGCCCACGTGCAGGTCACCGTGGATTCTAATGCGTGGTCCTGAGCCGGTTTCACCCAGCCTGACCAGCTCGTTCCCGAGGTTTGCGGCCCGCGCGGCCAGCCACGCGCCATCCTCTCCGCCGGTCAGCCGCAACGCCTCCTCCAGCGCCGCCCCGGCCCGCTCCGCCAGCTCCGGCGTGCCGGCGGCCGGCGGCGTGGGAAGGGTGGACAAGGCCAGGTGCAGGTCGGCGGCCAGGCGGCCGATCCGCCCCGCGAAGTCCGTCGTGCCCGCCACCGCCTCGTCCACGCACCACTCCCAGCCGTCCCGCGCGTCCGGAAGGTAGCCCGTGACCAGGGCCAGCAGGTGCGGGCGGCCGTTCAGCACGGCCGTCAGGGCGGCGTAAGGCGGGGCGGTGTCGTTGAAGCCCGCCTCAACGAGGTGCGCGAAGACCTCCGGCGTGGGGTGCGGAAGGGGCTGCGGCGGGGTCAGCCACTTGACGACCACCCGCTCGCCCACGACCACGGAGTAGTTCGTCTGGTCCACGTGGGGGCCGAAATCGCGCTCACCTGGGGCCCCAGTGTGGAGATCTCCAGGACCGTACGAGAGGGTGGGCAACGGGAGGAAGCGGCGCACCGAGAAGGGTGGCGGCGGCTCTTCCGCCAGCACCCTCAGGAGACCGGCGGTGACGCCATGATCTCGATCGGTCAGGGGCTTCTCACCGAGAGAGAGCAGCCGATGACTTATTGAATCCCAATTCAACTCGATGACCAAACTTCCTGGTGGCAATGTCATCAAAAGTCTTGCCCATGTTGATTTCTGCTGCAACACTCCTGGTCTGGTCTGCTGTGTCCGGTAAGGTCGCGCGACCCCTCTTCCACCGAAACCTGAAGGAGTAGCGGCCGTGTCCCGTACCCGGTTCACCCGTCGTCTCCCGGCTACCATCGCGGTGGCCGGCCTCGCGCTTGCCGTCGCGGCGTGCGGCGGTGAGTCGTCGTCAAGCGCCAATGGCACGGCACCGGCGGCAGCCGACCAGCTCAAGCCCAACGCGGACCTGTCGCAGCAGTCGCTCCAGGTCACCGTCTGGGCTGACTACACGCCCAAGGAGCTTCCCGAGAAGGTCAAGGAGAAGCTCAAGGTCAAGAACATGGAGATCGGCCTGCACGCCACCAACGAGGAGGCGATGGCCAAGCTCACCGCCTCCGGTGACAGCGGCGTCGACGTGGCGTTCGTGTCCGGCCAGTACGCCCAGGCGCTCAACGCCCAGGGCCTGCTGGAGCCGATCCACCCCGAGCTGATCCCCAACCTGGCCAACCTCTACCCCGAGGCCACGCAGCTCTCCTATGACAAGGGCAACAAGTACTCGGTGCCCTACACCTGGGGCACCACCGGCATCTGCTACCGCAGCGACCTCGTCAAGGCCGAGCCGAAGAGTTGGAACGATCTGCTGAAGCCCCCGGCGTGGGCCGACAAGAAGATCACGATGATGACCACCGAGCGCTGGCTGGCCCTGCCCGCGCTCAAGTCCCTCGGCTACTCGGTCAACACCGACAAGGACGAGGAGATCGCGAAGGCCAAGGAGCTGCTGGAGTCGGCCAAGCCCCACCTGCTCGCCTTCGACGACACCACGTTCGGCGACCGCCTGAAGAGCGGCGAGGCCGTCATGGTCGAGGCGTGGGACGGCTGGTGCCCGACCACCGACCCCAAGGGCAACATCAAGTTCGTGGTGCCGACCGAGGGCAGCGACCTCTGGGTCGACACCATGGTGATCATGAAGTCCTCCAAGAACAAGGAGGCCGCGCACGCCCTGATCAACTACATCCTCGACCCCGCGATCCACAGCTGGGCCGCCGAGAACATCAACTACAAGGTGCCCAACAAGGCCGCCATGGACCAGGTGAAGGTCCCCCAGGGCTCGCTGCTCAACATCAAGCCCGCCGAGCTGCTGAACGGTGAGTCGCTGATCGACCTCGGCCAGGCGTCCACCAAGTACACGCGCCTGCAGGCCGACATCCAGGCGAAGTAGTTGTCGTTGTAGTGAAGTCAGAGGTCAAGGCCCGGCCGGTGTCCCACAAGCGGGGACGCCGGCTGGGCGCGTTCGTGTTCCTGTCGCCCGGGCTGACATATCTGGTCGTGCTCCTGCTGGTGCCGCTGGCGCTGGTCATGAGCTACACGGTCTTCCAGCGCGGGCGCTTCGGTGGCGTGGTCTACGAGTTCACCACGGAGAACTTCGCCCGCCTGTTCGACCCGCTCTACCTGAACGTCGTCGCCGGCTCGCTGAAGATCGCCGCGCTGACGACGCTGCTCGCGTTGCTGGTGGGCTATCCGACGGCGTACCTGATCGCGCGGCTTCCGCGTAAGTGGAAGACGATCGCGCTGGTCGCGATCGTGCTGCCGTTCTGGACGAACTTCATCATCCGGGTCTACGCCTGGATCATCCTGCTGAACGGTCCAGGGCTGCTCAACAGCGGGCTCAAGCTGTTCGGGCTCGGGCCGCTCGACCTGCTCTACAACGAGGGCGCGATCGTGGCGGGGCTGCTGTACTCGTACCTGCCGCTGATGGTGCTGCCGCTGTTCGCCACGATCGAGAAGCTCGACCCGCAGCTCAGGGAGGCCTCGGCGAACCTGGGGGCGTCGGGGTTCACCACGTTCCGCAAGGTCACGCTGCCGCTCACGGTGCCGGGCGTGCTGACGGGCTGCCTGTTCGTGTTCGTGCCGAGCTTCGGCAACTTCGTCATCCCCGAGATGCTCGGCGGCAGCAAGTCGATCATGGTGGGCAACCTGATCCGGCAGCAGTTCCTGTCGGCGCGCGACTGGCCGTTCGGCTCCACGCTGGCGCTGGCCCTCATCGCGGTGCTGATCGTGCTGCTCATCGCGCAGGCATGGGTGGCGCGCCGTGCGTAGATCCAAGCTGCTGTACGTCCCCTTCTGGGCCACGTACGCCTTCCTCTATCTGCCGATCGTCGTGCTCGTCGTCATGTCGTTCAACTCCGGCGACTCGGCGTACACCTTCGAGGGACTGAGCCTCAAGTGGTACGGCGAGCTGGTCCAGGACGAGCGGGTCCTGGAGGGCGCGGTCAACACGCTGATCGTGGCCACCGGCTCCACGGTGATCGCCACCGTGCTCGGCACGCTGCTGGCCGTCGGCCTGGCCCGCCACACCCGCTCGAAGGCCCTCGACGCGGTCTCGCTGATGCCCGCCGTGCTGCCCGACCTGGTGCTGGCCATCGGGCTGCTGGTCTTCTACGGGATGATCCAGCTCACGCTCGGCCTCTACTCGGTGGTCCTGGCCCACGCGGTGTTCTCGATGGCGTTCGTCGCGGCGGTGGTGCGCACCCGGTTGTCCGGGGCCGACACCTCGCTGGAGGAGGCCTCGCGCGATCTGGGGGCCGGCCCGGTGGCGACGTTCATGAAGATCACGCTGCCGCAGCTCATGCCCGGCATCGTCGCGGGCGCGCTGCTGGCGTTCACGCTGTCGCTGGACGAGTTCGTGATCGCCTTCTTCACGATCGGCAACACGGAGCAGACGCTGCCGATCGTCATCTACTCAATGATTCGTTTCGGGGTGACCCCGAAGATCAACGCGCTGGCCGCGATCCTGCTCCTCGTGAGCTTCACGGCGGTGATCGCCGGGCAGCGCCTGACCAAGATCGGGGAGTCCCGTGCTCAAGATTGACGGAGTCTCCCGCAGGTTCGGTGACGTCGTCGCGCTGGACGAGGTGTCGCTGGAGATCGGCCAGGGCGAGTTCTTCGCCCTGCTCGGGCCGTCCGGCTGCGGCAAGACCACGCTGCTGCGCATCATCGCCGGCTTCGAGACGCCGGACGCGGGCCGGGTCACGCTCGACGGCGACGACCTGCTGGACAAGCAGCCGAACCGACGGCCGATCAGCCTGATGTTTCAGTCGTACGCGCTGTTCCCGCACATGACCGTGGCCAAGAACGTGGCCTACGGGCTGGAGCGCGAGCGCCTGCCCCGGCAGGAGGTCAGGCAGCGCGTCGGCGAGGTGCTGGAGACGGTCGGCCTGTCCGCGCACGCCGGTCGCAAGCCCGCCCAGCTCTCCGGCGGGCAGCGGCAGCGCGTCGCGTTGGCCCGTTCCATCGTCAAGCGGCCCCGGTTGCTGCTCCTCGACGAGCCGCTGTCGGCCCTGGACAAGAAGGTCCGCGCCGACATGCAACTGGAGCTGAAGCGGCTGCAGCACGAGGTGGGCATCACGTTCGTGGTCGTCACGCACGACCAGGAGGAGGCCATGTCGCTGGCCGACCGCATCGCGGTCTTCGACAGCGGCACCGTGCGCCAGGTGGACGCGCCGGTCTCCCTGTACGAGCGCCCGCGCTCCCCGTTCGTGGCCGACTTCGTCGGCGCCAACAACCTCTTCGAGGGCACCGCGAGCGGCCTCGACGGGATCAGGAGCGCGGAGTTCGGCATGCTGGCGGGCACCCCGCTGGACACCCTGGCGGCGGGCGCCAAGGCGCTGCTGGCGGTGCGGCCCGAGCGGATCGAGCTGACCGACCAGAGCGCCACCAGGGGCCTGGCGGGCAGCGTCCTGGACGTCAGCTTCTACGGCGGTGTCTCGCACATCTCCGTGGAGGTCCCCGGTCACGTCAGGCCGGTCCTGGCGGCCGTACAGGGGGCCAGCACGGTCCAGGCGGGCGCCAAGGTCAAGGTCCGCTGGAACGCCCAGGACGCCGTGATCATGGCGGTCGACCGGTGACCCGCCTGCCGGTGATTCAGGCCGCCGCCCGGGCCCGCCGGCCGGCGGGCCAGGTCGTTGCCCGCCGGTCAGTAGGCCAGGGCGTCGCCCGCCGGTCAGTAGGCCAGGTCGTTGCCCGTGGCCGCGCGGGCGAAGGACAGGATCAGCTCGGCCGCCTCGGCCGGGCCGATCAGCGGGTGCCTGGCCGTGATGCGATAGCCGTAGGCGTCCTCCAGGGCCACCAGGTTGCGCGCGATCGTCTGCGAGTCGCCGCTCAGCCTGAACACCCCCAGCGCGGCCCCCGTGTCCAGGATCGCCTGGTACATCGACACCTGCCGGTCATAGAGCGAGGTGAGCAGCACGCCATAGACCCGGTTGCGGCCCGCGGCCCCGCCCAGCTCGTTGAGCAGGCGGACGTCGGGGTCGAGCGGCCCGGTGGGCAGCCCGGACTTGATCGTGACGACCAGCTTCTCGACGGGGTCGGTGAGCGTGGCGAGCTGGCGCAGCCGCTGCTCGTAGAAGCGCTCCATCCCCGCGTGCTGCGCCTCGACCAGCAGTTCGCTGAGGTCGGGGTAGTGGTAGAGCACGGCGCCGGAGGTCAGACCGGCCTCCTCGGCGACGTGCGAGAGCTGTACACCGTCGATGCCATGACGGATGATGGCCCTGCGCGCGGCCTCGATCAAGTCGATGCGCCGGTCACTGCGGCTTTTACGCTGAGCCACCCCCACCACCTTCACCCGTTTGGCTACCGTTCAGTTAGCCGTGACCATAGTGCCCTTAAGTTGACCTTCCCGCTAGATGCGTTTTTGAATTCCTCTTCAAATTGATGAGATCTCCCGGAGCCTCGATGTCTCTCACCATCCTGTTCATGCCTGAAAGCGCCTACGGCCCGACCAACAACTCGATCGGCATCGGCGACATCCTGCGCCGCCGCGGCCACCGCGTCGTCTTCGCCGCCGAGGCCTCGTGGAAGGGCAGGCTCGAAGCGCTCGGCTTCGAGGAAGACCTGGTCGACCTGGCCCCGCCGGCGGAGGAGGAGCAGGACCCCGGCCAGTTCTGGAAGGACTTCATCCGGGAGACCGCGCCGGAATACCGCAAGAGCACGCGCGAGCAGCTCGAAACGGTCACCAAGCCGATCTGGGCCGAGCTGGTCGAGGGCGCCAAATACTGCGAGCCGCAGCTCAAGGCCATCATCGGGCGGGTGAACCCGGACATCATCGTCGAGGACAACGTGATCACGTTCCCGGCGCTGCTCACCGCGGGCAAGAAGTTCGTCCGGATCGTCTCCTGCAACCCGCTGGAGGTGCGCGGCGAGAACGTCGCGCCGGTCTTCTCGGGCCTGCCCGCCGACGACCGCTCCGAGTGGGACGCCTTCAAGGCCGAGTACGACCGCACCCACCGCGAGCTCTGGACCGCCTTCAACGAGTGGTCCGTCGCCCAGGGCACCGAGCCGCTGCCCGACCTCGACTTCATCCACGAGGGCGACCTGAACCTCTACGTCTACCCGGAGATCCTCGACTACGCCGACGCCCGGCCGCTGGGCGCCACCTGGCACCGTCTCGACTCCTCCGTTCGTGAGACCGAGGACGACTTCGAGCTGCCCTTCGAGCGCACCGAAGGCGCGCTGGTCTACTTCTCGCTCGGCTCGCTCGGTTCCTCCGACGTGGAGCTGATGCAGCGGGTGGTCGACGTGCTGGGCACGACGCCCCACCAGTACATCGTCTCCAAGGGCCCGCTGCACGAGGAGATCAAGCTGGCCGACAACATGTGGGGCGCGGAGTTCCTTCCGCAGACTAAGATCATCCCACTGTGTGACTTGGTCATCACCCATGGCGGCAACAACACGACCACCGAGGCGCTGCACTTCGGCAAGCCGATGATCGCGCTGCCGCTCTTCTGGGACCAGTACGACAACGCCCAGAGGGTCGATGAGTTGGGCTATGGTGTCAGGCTCTCCACCTACACCTTCACCGACGAGGAACTCACGGGGGCGGTCGCGAAGCTGCTCGGGGACACCGAGCTGCGAGCGAGGCTCGCCACCGCGGGTGAGGAGATCCGGCGCCGCGACGGCCTGCGCAAGGCCGCGGACCTGATCGAGCAGCTCGGCCAGTAGCACGACCCCCCTGAGAGATGAATTCTTCGCATGCGTGAACTGATCAACCCCGCCACCGGCCTCCCCTGTGCCGAAATTCCGGATACGCCGGTGGAGGCCGTGGCGTCCGCGGTCCAGGCCGCCCGCGCGGCGTTCGAGGAGTGGTCCCAGACCACCCCCGGCGAGCGCGCGCGGCTGCTGCTGAAGCTGGCCGACCTGGTGGAGGCCGACGCCGACGAGCTGACCCGGCTGGAGGTCGAGGAGACGGGCAAGCCGGCGGCGGTGTTCAGGGACGGCGAGCTGCCGTTCGCCGTCGACAACCTGCGCTTCTTCGCCGGGGCCGCCCGCTCGCTCGACGGCTCCGGCGCCGGCGTGTTCAGCCCCGGCTACACCTCGGTCCTGCTGCGCCGCCCCGTCGGGGTGGTGGGGTCGATCGCGCCGTGGAACTTCCCGTTCGTCATGGCCGTCTGGAAGGTCGGCCCCGCGGTGGCCGCGGGCAACGCCGTGGTGATCAAGCCGGCCCCCCAGACGCCGCGCACGACGCTGCGGCTGGCCGAGCTGTTCGCCAAGGCGGGCGCGCCGGACAACCTCGTGCAGGCGATCACCGGCGACGCCGAGGCCGGGCAGGCGCTGGTCACCGACCCCGGGGTCGACATGGTCAGCGTGACCGGCTCCACCGAGACCGGCCGGGCCGTGATGACCGGCGCGGCGGCCACGCTCAAGCGGGTGCACCTGGAGCTCGGGGGCAAGGCGCCGGCGCTGGTGTTCGAGGACGCCGACCTGGCGGAGATGGCCCACGGGGTGGCGATGGGGGCGACGTACAACAGCGGGCAGGACTGCACGGCGGCCACGCGCGTCTACGTCGCCCGGGAAACGTACGCCGACGCCGTCGAGGCCATCCGGGCAACTCTTGCCGGCATCTCCGTCGGAGACCCCTGGGACCCGGCGACGGACATCGGCCCGCTGATCTCCGCCGCCCACCGCGATCGGGTGCACGGGTTCGTCTCCCGCTCCGGCGGGCGCGTGCTGCACGGCGGCGCCCCGGTCGAGGGTCCCGGATTCTTCTATCCGCCGACGCTTGTGACCGACGTCGCACAGGACAGCGAGATCGTCCAAGGCGAGCTCTTCGGGCCCGTTCTGGTCGTCCTGCCGTTCGATGGCGAGGACGAAGCGGTCAAACTGGCCAACGACACCAGGTACGGTCTGGCATCGTCGGTGTGGTCACGTGACGTGGCCAGGGCGATGCGCGTCTCACACCGGCTCGATGTGGGCGTGACCTGGGTTAACGATCATCTGCCCATCGCCAGCGAAGCGCCGCACGGCGGGGTGAAGGGCAGTGGGTTCGGCAAGGACATGAGCCAGGAGGCAGTGCAGGAGTATTCGGTGACGCGGCATCTGATGGTCAAGCACGCGGCACCGGCCGAGCGGGATTCGTTCCGTCCCGCCTAGATAACGTGTACGGCGTTATGCCGCCCAAAGGGCCTCTTTGGGCGCATATGTGGGGTATGTTCGGTTGGCCGATCTGGTACGGGTTGTGTTCCAATTACCCAGCCGGACAGAATCCCATGCGCCACACGCGTGTCTGATTTTCTTCGAGCACGTACCGGCGAGAGGTTGCGAGACGCAGTGAGGACGAAAGACCCCAGGCACACGAGGTCAGGGGAGTACACAGGCGGACGGTTCCGGCTGGCGAACTGGCGTGTGCGCTCAAGGCTGGTCGCGCTGATCCTCATTCCCACGGTCGTGGGCGTGCTGCTCGCCGGCGTCCAGCTGGCCAACGCCATCGGCACCAGTGCCGAATACCGCCGGCTCACCCAGGTGGCCGAGCTGGTCCAGCGCATCGGCGCACTCAACCATGAGCTGGGCAGGGAGCGCACGCTCACCGCCTGGTACGTCGCCGACCGCCGCAGAGGCGGCCGCTTCGTGCAGCTCAAGACGCAGCGCCAGGCCACGGACAAGGCCAAGCAGCAGGTGCTCTCCGCGTCCGCGGCCATCGACGCCACGCACTCGGTCCGTGTCCAGGAGGGCGTGGCCAACACGCGCCGCTGGCTCGGCGGCCTCGACAGCCTGCGCGCCTCCATGGTCGGCAACGTGCCCGCGCGAGCCGCCATCGGCACGTACAGCACGATGATCGACGTCTTCTCCTCCATCCAGGGCGACCTGGGCGACGGCGTCAGCGACGACGCCCTCCAGGGTGACGTCGCCGCGCTCGGCTCGATCCAGCGGCTCAAGGAGGAGGTCTCGCGGCAGCAGATCATCCTCATCGTCACGCTCGCCCAGCGCAGGCTCGACGCCGCCGACTGGTCCGACTTCCTGGGCTCCTGGAACAAGCAGCAGGCCGAGCTGGCCGCCTTCGAGCTGGAGGCCGACCCGGCGGACCTGAAGGCGTACCAGCAGGGCGTCAAGGGCCCGCAGGTCGACCTCGCCGACGCCATGCGCCAGCGCGCGCTGGCGCAGGTGAGCGAGTACAACCGGATCGGCGACCTCGACGTCACCACCTCGCCGCAGGCGCGCGACCTCAACAACTGGTACGAGAGCACCACCGCCACCGGCAACATGATGCGCAAGGTCGAGGACGGCCTGGCCACCAAGATCGTGGCCGCCACCCGCGAGCTGAGCGACACCGAGCAGCGCAACGCCATCGTCTCCGGCGCGCTGATCCTCGTCCTGCTGCTCCTCGTCCTGGTCATCACCACCCGCGTGGCCGGTTCGCTGGTCCGCCCGCTGCGCCGGCTGCGCGCCGAGGCCCTCCAGGTCGCCACGACCCGGCTGCCCGACACCGTCCGCGTGCTGCGCGAGTCCGGCGAGGGCGCGCAGATCCCCGAGGTCCCGTCGGTCGGCGTCAACACCCGAGACGAGATCGGGGAAGTGGCGCGCGCGTTCGACGAGGTCCACCGCGAGGCGATCCGGCTGGCCGGCGACGAGGCCAAGCTGCGCGCGAACGTCAACTCGATGTTCGTCAACCTCTCCCGCCGCAGCCAGACGCTGGTCGAGCGGCAGCTTCAACTGATCGAGGGCCTGGAGCAGGGTGAAGAGGACGAGCAGCGGCTCGCGAACCTCTTCCGCCTCGACCACCTGGCCACCCGCATGCGCCGCAACAGCGAGAACCTCCTGGTTCTCGCCGGCCAGGAGGCCGCGCGCAAGTGGAGCGAGCCGGTGCCGCTGGTCGACGTCGCCCGCGCCTCGCTGTCCGAGGTCGAGAACTACGAACGGGTCCAGATCCAGATCCCGTCCGGCACCCTCATCGTCGGCCCCGCCGTCACCGACGCCGTCCACCTGCTCGCCGAGCTGATCGAGAACGCCATCTCGTTCTCCCCGCGCGAGAGTAAGGTCCAGGTCACCAGCACCCTCGCCGAGGGCGGCGTGATGGTGTCCATCAACGACCTGGGCATCGGCATGAGCCAGGAGGAGCTGGCCGAGGCCAACTGGCGCCTGGCCAACCCGCCCGTCGTGGACGTGTCCGTCTCGCGGCGCATGGGCCTGTTCGTGGTCGGCCGCCTGGCGCTGCGCCACGGTGTACGGGTGCAGCTCAGCCAGCGCGAGACCGGCGGCCTGAGCGCGCTGGTCATGCTGCCCGACATGCTCATCAGCAGCGGCCCCGGGATGCCGCAGCAGGGCGGCCAGTACGAGGCGTTCACGACGTTCGACCCGAGCACGTTCGGCCAGCCGTCGCAGAACGGCGCCGGCCGGCACCCCTCGTTCGACGAGCCCAACCCCGCCGACACGCAGTGGCCGGGCTCGCTGCCCGCGCCCGGCACCGGCAACTGGCCGTCGTTCGGCGAGCAGCCGGCCGCCTTCAACGGGCAGTCCGCGAGCCTCAACGGCCAGGCGCCGTCCTTCGGCGACCAGGCTCCGCCGTTCGGCGAGCAGCAGCCGCCCTTCGGTGATCGCCAGCCGCCCTTCGGCGAGCAGGCCCCGTCGTTCGGCGAGCCGCCGTCCCCGTTCGGTGAGAAGCCGTTCGGCGAGCAGTCGTTCGGTGAGCAGCCGAAGGACGAGCCCCGCTGGCCGTCCTTCGCCGAGGAGGCGCCCCCGGCGCCGCAGCAGCAGCCGTTCGGCGAGCAGCGCTGGCCGTCGTTCGCGGAGGAGTCTCCTTCCGCCGCGGAGCCGAACTCGTTCGCCGAGAACCGCTGGCCCTCGTTCGCCGAGCAGCCGCCGCCCCTGCAGGAGGGCGAGCCGCAGTGGCCGTCCTTCGCGACCGAGCCGCCGAAGCAGCAGCCGCCGCAGGAGGACCGCTGGTCGTCGTTCTCCGACCCGGCACCGCGCGGGTCGCTGTTCGACGCGGTGGAGCGCCCCCGGCAGCAGTTCTCGGACGACTACCGCTCGCCGTTCGCCGACGAGCCCAAGCCGGCCGACTCGTTCGAGCAGAACGGGCAGGCCGCCTACGGCCCCTTCGGACAGGGCGACTACTCCTCGCAGGACATGACGGGACCGCTGCCCGCGGTGCGCAACTCGCCCATGGAGGAGCAGGGCGAGGAGTTCCTGCCGATCTTCTCGTCGGTCGGCTCGGACTGGTTCCGCCGTCCGGAGCCGGAGGTCCTGCAGCCACGGTCCGAGCCCGAGTTCGGAGTGGAGTTCGGGCACGGGACCGGGACCGGGACAGAGCTCGGGCAGGGGTTCGGGCAGGGGTTCGAGGCCGAGCCGGAGATCACCGCCGTGCACCCGGCGGTGCCCGCCGAGCCGCTCGCCGACTCCGGGCCCAGCACGAACCCCGGCACGGCGACCAAGTCGGGGCTGCCGCAGCGCAGGCCCGGTCAGTCCGGGGTGGGATCGTCGTGGTCCTCTCCCGCGGACACCGGCTTCCAGGCCGCGCAGGCCGCGGCACAGCCGCAGCAGGCCGGTACGACCGCGTCGGGCCTGCCCCGTCGCGTTCCCAAGGCCAACCTGGTGCCCGGCACGGCCAGCCTGGCCGAGCCCCAGGCGACGTCACCCGCACCACAGATCTCACCCGAACGGTTGCGCAGCCGGCTCTCCAGCTTCCAGCAGGGTGTCCGGCAAGGCCGGGCGTTCACCCGCGGAGATGAGAATGAGGAGGACAAATGAGAGAAATGAGCCAGGGAGCGCGCGGCATCAGCTGGTTGATCACGGATTTCGTGAACAACGTGCCAGGCGTCGCTCATACGGTCGTGGTGTCGTCTGACGGGTTGCCGCTGGCCTTCTCCGAGGGTTTTCCCAAGGATCGGGCCGACCAGTTGGCCGCGGTGGCCTCAGGCGTGATCAGCTTGACCCAGGGCGCCGCGCGGGTCTTCGAGGGCGGAATGGTGACCCAGACCGTTATCGAGATGCAGCGTGGCCTCTTGATGATCATGTCGATCAGCGACGGATCCTGTCTGGCCGTGCTGGCCGCTCCCGACTGTGACATGGGGCTGGTCGCGTACCAGATGACCCTGCTGGTCGAACGGGCGGGCCAGGTGCTCACCCCTGCCGTACGCGCTGAGCTGCAAGCAACCCGCCCGCGCTAGCGGACGGGTAACAGGAGATCATGGTGTCAGGTCAGCAGGGTTGGGCTGGTGATAGCACTCCGCCGCATCCGGCGGCCCCCCGTCCGCAGAAGCAGAGCTCCTTGGTCCGGCCCTATGCCGTGACCGGGGGGCGCACCGCGCCGCGGATGAAGTTCGCCATGGAGGCACTGGTGTCCTCCGTGACGTCGGAATACCAAGACATTTCCCTACTAAGTCCGGAGTATCAGGCGATCATTCAGCTGACCCGGAACGTCAGGTCGGTTGCCGAGATCTCCGCCCTTTTACGCCAGCCTCTTGGTGTGGTCCGGGTGCTGATCGCCGACATGGCGTCGGAGGGCCTGATCCGCGTGCACCAGCCTGCGCTGGACGCGGGAAAGCCGGACCTCAACTTGCTCGAAAGGGTGCTCAGTGGACTTCGCAGGCTCTAGCCCCGGCCTAACCTCGACGAAGATCGTCGTGGCCGGGGGCTTCGGCGTGGGGAAGACGACGTTCGTGGGAGCGGTCTCGGAGATCCTGCCGCTGACCACGGAAGCGGTCATGACGGACGCCTCCGCGCACGTCGACGACGTCTCGCTCACGCCGAACAAGACGACCACGACCGTGGCCATGGACTTCGGCCGTGTCTCGCTCGACCGTGACCTGATCCTCTACCTGTTCGGCACGCCTGGACAGCACCGGTTCTGGTTCATGTGGGACGACCTCGTCCGGGGTGCCATCGGCGCGGTCGTCCTGGTGGACACCCGCCGCCTGGCGGACAGCTTCCCGGCGATCGACTACTTCGAAGAGGCGAAACTGCCCTTCGTGATCGGCATCAACGGCTGGGACGGGCAGTTCGCCCACGCCGAGGATGAGCTCAGGGAGGCGCTGTCGATCGGCGGCCACACCCCGATCGTCCGGCTGGACGCGCGGCAGCGGGAGTCGGTCAAGTCCACCTTGATCACTCTGGTGGAGCACGCGCTGACCCGCCACATGCACACTCCCGTCTAGGCCGGGATCTTCATCGGCCCACCATCTGGCCCGTCCGGGTGGTGGGCCGCTGACGTGAGAGCGAACACTTTTGCTCACTGGGAGCCTTGACCTTGTCAAGGGCGGTCCGTCATGATCGTCGCCGAACCCGCCGAAAGGTGAACACGTGCGACTCCTCGTAAGCCGCGCCGCGGCGTTATCCGCGGCTCTGGCCGCTGTCCTGCTCGTTCCGCAACCCGCCTCGGCCGCCGCCCAGCTCATCGGGAACGGCACTTTCACGACCTCCACCGCACCCTGGGCCGCCATCGGCCAGTCGGCCGTCACGGTCGAAACAGGGAAGATGCGGGTCGAGGTGAAGAGCGTCGTCTCGAACCCCTGGGACGCGATGGTGGCCGCGCCCACCACAGCGGCCCTGAGCCCGGGCCAGAGCTACACGCTCTCCTTCGACGCCTACTCCACCGTGGCCTACACGGCCCGCACCACCGTCCAGTACACCGCGACGCCCAGCAGCAACCAGTCGCTGGCCGCGGACGTCCGCCTGACCACGGCGAGCAAGCGCTACAGCATCCCGTTCGTGGCCGCCGCCGGCACCGCGACCGCCGCGGAGGTGACCTTCCAGCTCGGCGGGTCCACCGGCAAGCCCGTGGTCCGCTTCGACAACGTCTCGCTCATGCAGACGCAGACGACGCGGCCGACCGCGCTCTACGTCAACACCAAGTCGAACCCCGCGGCCTGGGTCACCGCGAACCCGAACCACGCCAGCAAGACGGCCATTCAGACGAGCATCGCCAGCAAGCCGATCTTCGAGTGGTTCGGCGGCTGGTTCCCCGACATCACGCAGGCCGTGGACACCTATGTCGGCGCGGCTCAGGCGCAGGACAAGCTGCCGATGCTGGCGGCGTACAACATTCCGCACCGGGACGCCTGCGCGACGGAGTCCGCGGGCGGCGCGGGCACCGCTGAGGCGTACGCCGCCTGGATCACCGAGTTCGCCAAGGCGATCGGCAACCGGCACGCGATCGTCGTGCTGGAGCCGGACGCGGTGGCCGCCGCCGGTTGCCTCGACCGCGACAGCGACGCCGACACGAACTCGGCGGCCCAGTACGCGATTCTGGCCAACGCCACCCAGGTGCTGCGCACGGAGGCCCCCAACGCCTGGGTCTACCTCGACGCGGGCAACGCCACCTGGCACACGCCGGCCCAGATCGTCCCGCTGCTGCAGCAGTCCGGCATCAGCAACACGCGCGGTTTCTCCGTCAACGTGTCCAACTACCTCACGACCGGCGTCACCGAGCCGTGGGCCGCGCAGGTCGGCGGGGCGCTGGCGAAGCCGTACGTGATCGACACCAGCCGCAACGGCAACGGCCCCTGGAGCGACAGCACGCCCGAGGACAACTGGTGCAACCCGCCCGGTCGCGCCCTCGGCACGCCGCCGGTCAAGCAGACCAGCGGCGCGGAGTACCTGTTCTGGGTCAAGGTTCCGGGTGACTCCGACGGCCAGTGCGGCATCGCGCCGCCGAACACGCCGGCCGGGAAGTTCAGCCCCGAGCTGGCCATGTCCCTGATCAACAGCTAGGCGCCTCACCCGCGGGCCCGCACCATGACCCTGGTGCGGGCCCGTCTGGTTTCCGTGGCGCCTAGTGTTCGTGGCGTTCGAGCAGGCGCCGGGCGGTGGCGGCCATGGCCTCGTCGACCATCTCGCCCTCGAACGTCACCGCGCCCGCCCCGTGCGCCTGCGCCGCCTCCACGGCGGCGACCAGCCGGGCGCAGCGGGCCAGCTCCTCCGGGCTCGGGGAGAAGACCTCGTTGATCACGGGTACGTGCGAGGGATGGATCGCCAGCATGCCCTCGTAGCCGAGGTCGCGGTTCTGCCCGGCGAAGGCCCGCAGCCCGTCGAGGTCGGCCACCCGTGTCCACAGGCCCGCCACCGGGTTCGGCACGCCGGCGGCGCGCACGTCCAGGAGCACGCGTGAGCGCAGGCCCAGGGTCTCGGTGCCCTCCGGGGTCCAGCGGTAGCCGACCGCCCGCTCGACGTCGCCGCCCGGCGCGGTGACCGCCCCGAGGTAGGCCACCCGGCCGGCCGCCCTGCCCACCTCGTACGCCTCCCGCAGCCCCGAAGCCGTCTCCAGCAGCGGCACCAGCGCGATGTGACCCGGCGGCAGGCCGCGCTCCCGCTCGCACCAGCCGAGCAGCCGGTCGGCGAACCGCACGTCCTCGGGACCGCGCACCTTGGGCAGCACGACGCCCGCGAGCCCTTCGTACGCGATCGTGCGCAGCTCCTCGGCCGCCGCCCAGTCGTCCAGCGGGTTGACCCGCACGAACAGCGCCATCGGCCCCGTATGAGCCCTTACCGCCGCGGCCACCAGGTCCAGGGCCGCGGCCTTGCCGGCGGCCGGCACCGCGTCCTCCAGGTCCAGGATCGCCGCGTCGGCGCCCGCGGCCGCCGCCTTGGCCAGCCAGTCCGTCCGGGTGCCGGGGACGAAGAGCAGGGAGCGCAGGGGATCAGATGACACCGCGCCGCTCCAGGTCGGCCAGCTCGTCCTCGCCGAGCCCGAGCCAGTCGTGGTAGACGAGGCGGTTGTCCTGCCCGAGCGCGGGCCCGGTGCGCCAGACCTGCCCCGGCGCCTGGTGGAAGCGGGGGATCACGGCCTGCATGCGCACGGGCCCGAGGTCGGCGTCGTCGATGGTGATGATGTCCTCGCGCTCGGCGTAGACGGGGTCGGCGGCGATGTCGGCGGCGGTGAACACCCGCGAGGCCACCACCTCCGCCTGGCCGAACAGCTCCAGGCACTCGGCGCTCCCGCGCGCGGCCACCCACTCCCGCAGCCCCGTGTCCAGCCGCTCCCGGCCGTCGTGCTGCTGCCGCGAGGTGGCGAACTCCTCTTCGGGCAGGCCGAGCAGGCGGGCCACGTTGCGTACCGAGCGGAGGGTCGCGGACGTCACCGTGATCCAGTCGCCGTCGGCGGACCGGTAGGTGTTGATCACGGCGGCGGGCGCGACGGCGAGCTGGTTGCCGGCCCGCTCGGGCACGTCGCCGAGCTGGTCGTACGCGATCACCTGCCATTCGATCAGCCGATACAGCGGCTCGAACAGCGCCAGGTCGATCCACTCGCCGTCGAAATCGGGGTCGGCGGCCTTGCGGTGCAGCGCGGCGAGCACCGCGTACGCGCCCATCAACCCCGTCACCGCGTCGCCGTGCGAGAACCCGGTGTGCACGGGAGGCCCGCCGGGAAAGCCCGTCAGGTGCACCACCCCGCTCCTGGCCTCGCCCATCTTGCCGAAGCCCGGGTCGTTCGCGCGGGAGGAGGTCGCGCCGAAGCCGGAGATCTGCAGCAGCACGGCCTTCGGGTTGATCCGGTGCACGGCCTCCCAGTCCAGCTCCCACTCGCGCAGCCGCCCGGCCCGCAGCGTGACGATCACGACGTCGGCCCACGCGACGAGCCGGTGCGCGACCTCCCGTCCGGCCGCGTCGTGCAGGTCGAGGGTGACCGATCGTTTGTTGCGGCCCGCGACCTTGAACCACAGCGGCACGCCGTCCTTGGCGGGCCCCATCGCGCGGGCGGCGTCACCGGTGCCGGGCGTCTCGACGTGCACCACGTCGGCGCCCTGGTCGGCGAGCATGGAGCCGGCCATCGGCCCGGCCACCACGTGTGCGAACTCCACCACCTTCAGCCCGGGCAACTGCCCCTGGCCGCCATCTGTGCCTGCCACCCGCGTGCTCCTTCGCCTCCCGACTCATTTCATCCTGCCGAGACGGTGAAATGCGTGTCCAGCACGAGAGAACGATGAATCAATGCGCTTTACGCATTAATCGCGGCTCCAGAAGACGCCTTCCGGCAGGTCCCGCTGCTCGCGGCGGAAGCCGTCGAGCAGGTCCAGGAACGCGCTCGTGGCCAGCGGCAGCGTACGCCTGGCGCGGACGACGACGTCCAGCCGGCGGTCCACGACGGGCTCGGTGAGCGGCCGGTAGACCAGCGGACCGGCCTTCATCAGGGGCAGCACCAGCGCGGGCATCGCCGAGACGCCGAGCCCCGCCGTCACCAGGCCGCCCACGGTCGCCACGCTGCCCGCCTCCGCCGCGACCGTCACGCCCGCGCCCGCCTGCGCGAACGCCGCGTCGGTGAGCCTGCGCACGCTCGACTGGGGCCCGACGGCCAGGAACGGCTCGCGGGCCAGCTCATCCCAGGTGACCTCGGCCCGCTCGGCGAGGGGGTGCCGCTCGGGCAGCACGGCGTGGAAGCGGTCTCTGATCAGCGGGCGGTGTTCGAGCGTCTCGGGCGCCGCGCCCACCGTGGAGATCGCGAAGTCGGCGTCGCCCGAGAGCACGCGGCCGAGCACCACCTGTTCGAGCCCGTCCATGATGCGCAGCCCCACCTGCGGCCGCCGCGCCCGGAAGTCCGAGATCACCTGGGGGAGCAGCACCGCGGCCACCGACGGCAGCGTGGCCACGGCGACCACGCCGGACTCGCCGAGCAGGTAGCGCTCCAGCTCCTTCAGCCCCGAGCGGTGGGCGGTGACGATCTGCTCGGCCACCCGCAGCGTCTCCACGCCCGCCGCGGTGAGCTGCACGTTGCGGGTGTCGCGCTCCAGCAGTTGGGCGCCGAGCAGCCGTTCCAGCTCGGCCACCGCGCGGCTGAGCGACGACTGCGACACGTGCATCTCGGCCGCCGCCGCGGTGAAGCTCGCCGCCCTGGCCACCGCGGCGTACGCGGCCAGCAACCGCAGGTTCGCCTCCATGGGGTGCGAGCATAGGGGTGCGAGGGGCACTATTGCGCAATCTGCATGGATAAATGTTGCTTTGATGCTGGACCTGGGATTTCGCCGCTCGGAAACTCTTCCGTAACACTTCGGCGCGTGAAGGCGAGCGAACACCATGCTGGCGGCCCTGGGATTCACCACGATCGTACTGTTCCTGCTGCTGACCATGAGCAAACGTGTGTCGGTCCTGATCGCGCTGGTGCTGATCCCGGTCCTGGCCGCGCTGGCCGGCGGGTTCGGTGGCGGCGAGCTCGGCAAGATGATCCTCGACGGGCTCACCAAGGTCGCGCCAACCGGGATCATGATCGCGTTCGCGGTCCTCTACTTCAGCCTGATGATCGACGCCGGGCTCTTCGATCCGCTGATCCGCGGCATCCTGCGGGTGGCCAAGGGCGATCCGCTGCGCATCGCGGTCGGCACCGCCGTCCTCACCATGTGCGTGGCGCTCGACGGTGACGGGGCCTCGACGTTCCTCATCACGGTCTCCGCGCTGCTGCCCGTCTACCGGCGGCTCGGGATGAGCCCGCTGGTCCTGTCCGGCGTCGTCTGCCTGGGGGCGGGCGTGATGAACCTCATCCCGTGGGGTGGTCCCACCGCCCGCGCGATGGCGTCGCTGAAGCTGGACAGCTCGCAGGTGTTCACGCCGGTGCTGCCCGCCATGGCTGCGGGGATCGTGTGGGTGCTGGTGGCGTCGTACCTGATCGGGGTCAGGGAGCGGCGGCGGCTCGGCAAGCTCGACATCGAGGTGCCCGGCGGGCGGCCGGCCGGAGACGAGGCGGCCGGGGCGTCCGAGGAGCGGCTGGTGGGCGACGGGCCCGGCACCCGGTTGGCGCCGGAGCGCTCGCGTACCGTCCTGAACGTCTTCAACCTGGTCCTCACCCTCGCTCTGCTGGTCGCGCTGGTGCTGCAGGTGATGCCGCTGCCGGTGCTGTTCGTGGTCGGGTTCGCGATCGCGCTGCTGGTCAACCACCCGAGCTGGGAACGGCAGCAGGAGCTCCTGGAGAAGCACGCCAAGAGCGTCGTCCTGGTCACCACCATGATCTTCGCGGCCGGGGTGTTCACCGGCATCCTGACCGGCACCAAGATGATCACCGAGATGGCGTCCGCGTTCGTCCAGATCATCCCCGACGGGCTCGGCGGGCACCTGCCCGTGCTGGTGGCGCTCACCGGCATGCCGCTCAGCCTGGTCTTCACCCCCGACGCCTACTACTTCGGCATCCTGCCGGTGCTCGCCGAGACCACCGCCGGGTTCGGCGGGGCGCCGGCAGAGGTCGCCAGGGCCGCCATCCTCGGCCAGATGACCACCGGCTTCCCGCTCAGCCCGCTGACCGCCTCCACGTTCATCCTGGTCGGGATGAGCGGTGTGCAACTGGGGGAGCACCAGCGTTTCATCTTCGGCTGGGCGTTCGCCACGACGCTCGTGATGACCGTGGTCGCGCTGCTGACCGGCGCCTTCTCCCTCTGACCCCGTCAGGAGACGATCGCCATGAGATGGCGCGGCCCCGGCGGCACCCCTCCCGGCCCTCCACCCCGCTCCGAGCCCGAAACGGAGTCGACCTCTTGAGATCGCTCACCCTCGCCCTGACCGTCGCCCTGACCCTTTCCCTGACCCCCGCCGCCACCGCCGCGGCCCAGACCACGGAGCCGCCCTCGGACCCGTTCTTCTCCTACGACCGCCCCGCCCAGTACGGCGTGCACCGGGAACGGGTCACCGTGCCGCTGCGCGACGGCAGCCACCTGGCCTGCGACCTGCACCGCCCCGCCGCCCCCGACGGCGAACCGGCCCCAGGCCGCTTCCCCGGCATCGTCTACGACTACAACGCCTACGACCAGCTCGAAGCCCAGGGCCGCGCCGCCGCGTACTTCGTCGAAAGGGGCTACGCCGCCGCCATCTGCAACGTGCGCGGCTCCGGCGACTCACCCGGTCACCTGGACCCCTTCAGCGGACAGGAGCAGCGCGACAACTACGACCTCATCGAATGGCTGGCCGCCCAGCCCTGGTCCACGGGGCGGATCGGCCAGACGGGCGTCAGCTACGGCGGCCACTCCTCCCTCCTGGTCGCCGTGAACAAGCCGCCCCACCTGACCGCCATCATCCCCGTCGACGGCATCAGCGACTGGTACGAGAACACGATCTACCGAGGCGGCATCTACTCGGCCAGGATTCGCGACTGGCAGCGCTCGGTGGCCCCCGACACCCTGCGCACCTACGCCGAGCACCCCCTCTACGACGACTTCTGGCGCGAGCGCAGCGTCAAGTCCCGCTGGAAGGACCTGGACGTCCCGGTCCTGGAGATCGCCGGCTGGTACGACCGCTACCGCCAGGGCATGGTCGACAACTTCCAGGCCAGGAAGCAGAACGTGTGGCTGGTCGCGGGCCCATGGGTGCACGGCTGGCCCGCCGGTCAGCCCGCCGACATCGGCAACGGCGCCTACCTCGCCTGGTGGGACCGCTGGCTGGCGCGCCGCCCCGGCACCCCGCTGCCCGCCGCCAAGATCACCTCGTACGAGACCCCCGGCACCGGCTGGCGGCAGTTCCAGAGCTGGCCACCGCCCGGCACGCGCGGTCAGCGACTCGGCCTCGGCGCGGACGGCCGCCTGTCGGCCGACCCGGGCGCCCCGGCGACCCGCACGTTCGAGGTCAACACTCAACCGGCCGCGGGCGGTGCCGGCCAGCGGTTGTCGTTCACGACGGGCCCGCTCGAACGGGACCTGGTGCTGGCGGGCGAGATCCAGGCGAGGGTGCGCGCCTCGTTCACGGCCTCCGACGGCAACATCGCCGTCGTGGTGGAGGACACCGCCCCGGACGGTACGGCGACCCGCGTCACCCAGGGCTGGCTCAAGGCGAGCCACCGCCAGGGCCACGAGCGCCTGGCCACGGTACGCCCCGGCAAGGTCTACGACCTGGACATCCGCACCTGGCCGGTCAACCACCGGGTGGCCGCGGGGCACGGCCTACGCGTCACGGTGTCGAGCGACGACTACCCGGAGATCGACTCCGACGCCCCCGCCGGCCGGGTCGGGCTGAAGCTCGGCCGGGGCGGCTCGGCGATCACCCTCACATCCGTGAGAGCAACTCCGCCTTCTTGACCTGGAACTCCTCCTCCGTCAGCAACCCGGCATCCCGCAACGCGCCCAGCTTGGCGATCAGCTCCGCGACCTCGGCACCACGGGCGACCGGCGACTCGGCGGGCGGGATGGCGGCCAGCACGGCGGCGGCGAAGGGCAACGACTTGTGCGTGGCCCCCCAATGCCCCCACCCGAAAATGACGGAGGCGGGGTCCTTACTCGGATCGAGCGGCATCCGCCGCCCCCGCACCTTCAACCGCAGACACCCGTTGTCGCCTTTGGCGCCGTGCCATTCGACGCCTTCCAACTGATCGACGGAATAACGCTGGTCCCCACTGGCGTATTTGGCGGACGTGGCCCCGCTCCAGAACCAGGTGAAGGTGATGACCTCGCCATCGAAGGTGGCCGCGCCATCCCACGCCTTGAAACTCCGCGGCACGGAAGGCCCCGCGACCATGAACCGCCCGACCGGCTCAGTGGCGGTAATGGCCGACCGCACCTCCTCGGCGTAATAATCGGCCAGCGTCTCCTTGCCGGCGGGCAGAACCAGCCGATAAGGATCGGCCGTCTCCTTGAGCTGCCCGGCGGCCGCGCTGATCACGGGGTCGGCCCCCCGCCGCGGCACCACCCGCAACACCACACTGCCCCGCCTGCCCTGGGCCAGGGAAACATCGGCGATGGCCGCATAAGGCACGACCCGCTCGCCCAACTCGGTGAGCAACTTGGAAGCAGATTCCCGGGGTTCGATCCGCAGCGCGTCATCGGTGAAAACCCAGACGCAACCCCGCCCCGCTAAGGCATCCTCCACACGACCAGCCTAAGCGAAAGAGACCACGGAGCCCGGTAAAGAAAACGCCGTTACGGGGCCCGGCCATGTGCGGGTCAGATGCCGTCTCCCTGGAGGCCCGCAACCCCGGACGGCGGGCGGCGTTATGTCGGCCCGCCGTAAAAGAAAAATGGTCAGACGGTCGCGTGACCGCGCACGAGACGACCGACCTCAGCCCGCAGATGGACGAAATCAGGGTGCTCACGTGTCGTGATCTGGTCACGAGGCCCCGGAAGATCCACCTTCAGGTCGCCGACCACATGGGCGGGCGCCTTCGACAGCACCACCACCCGGTCGCCCACGTAAACGCTCTCGTCGATGTCGTGCGTGATGAGCACGATCGTCATCTGGTGATGGCCGCGGACCTTGAGCACCAGGTCCTCCAGGTCTTCCCTGGTCTGCGCGTCCACCGACCCGAACGGCTCGTCCATCAGCATCAACGTCGGCCGGTACGCCAGCGCCCGCGCGATCGCCACCCGCTGCTGCATGCCGCCGGACAGCTGGAACGGGTATTTGCGCGCCGCCCCCTCCAGCCCCACCGACTCCAGCGCCTCGTGGGCGGCCTCCTTGCGGCGGGTCTTGTCCATGTTCTTGCGGCGCAGCGGCAGCGCCACGTTGTCCGCCACCGACATCCACGGGAACAGTGACCGGCTGTAGTCCTGGAACACCACGGCGAGGTTGTCCGGCGTCTGGCGGACCACGTTGCCCTCGACCTTGACCTGCCCGCCCGTCGGCGTGATCAGCCCGGCGATGGAGCGCAGCAGCGTCGACTTGCCGCAGCCCGAGGGCCCGACGATGCAGAGCAGCTCGCCCTCGGCGACGCTCAGGTTGAGTCCTTCGATGGCGTGGTGCGCGTTGGGAGTACCGCCGCCGTACACGTGCGAAAGGTTGTCTATCTCGAGCAATGGATTTCCTAGGGGCGAGGCCGCGACGACTCTTTCACGAGTCACAAATGACTGTAGCGGAGCGGTAAATGCTGGACATGTCAGTCAGGTAAACCGAATCTGGGCGCGATCTTACTCTCGCACGATTCGGGTTGCCATGGGCGCCACAAGCCTCATACGCTCCACGACTCACGCTCGTTGAGCGCCCGCACGTCCGCGTCGGAGATGCGGCGCTGCGCGTCGCCCAGGGCGGTCAGCTCCGCCTCGGTGAGCACCTCGCCGATGTCGCCGAACCCGTCCGGCGCCCGCTCCTCCACCAGCTTCATCGTCGCGTCGGTGGGCAGCGCCCGGTGCCCCAGCACCAGCGCCGACGTCGGCGGGCGCCGCTCCTCCTCGTACGCGAGCAGCCCCCGCTCCGGATCCCCGTACGTCGCCAGGCACCGAGCCAGCACCCGGGCGTCGAGCACGGCCTGCGAGCCCCCGTTCGACCCGATGGGATACATGGGATGGGCCGCGTCACCGAGCAGCGTCACCCGCCCCTCACCCCAGTGCGGCAGCGGATCCCGGTCCACCATCGGATATTCCAGAATCCGGTCGGTGTCCCGCAGCAGCGCCTGAATGTCGGTGAGCGCGTATTTCCACGACGCGAAGTGCGCCGACACCTCGGCCCGGCTGCCCTCCCTGAACCAGTCGGCCTCCGCCACGACGCCCGGCTCGGCCACTTTCACCTCGGCCACCCAGTTGACCAGCCGGGGATTGCGGGGCGAGATGTGATAAGTCACGAACTTTCCGGCGAGGTTGGAGCCGCCGGCCAGCACCGTCGCCCCGTCCAGGATCGGGTCGGCCTCCGTCACCCCGCGCCACATCCTGATCCCGCCCCACCGCAGCGGATCGCCGTCCGGATGCAGCCGCGCCCGCACGGCCGACTGCACCCCGTCGGCGCCGACCAGCACGTCCACCCGCTCCCGCAGCACCCGCCCATCCCGCCGGAGCGTGACGAGCACCCCGTCACCGTCCTGCTCGAAGTCCTCGAACCTGACGCCCGTGCGCACTGGCCCGATCCGCTCCTCCACGGCCGCGAGCAGTATCATCTGCAGCTCGCCCCGGTGCACGCTGTATTGCGGCCACCGGTAGCCGGCCGAGCGCCCGCGCGGCAGCCCCAGGATGAGGTTGCCGTGCCGGTCGGCGAACCTGACGAAGGTCGTCTCCACGCCCAGCTCCGCCAGCGCCTCGCCCAGCCCCAGCTCGGTCAGCTCGCGCACGGCGTGCGGCTGCAGGTTGATGCCCACACCGAGCGGCCGTAACGTGCCGGCGGCCTCCACGACCACGCATTCCAGCCCGGCGGCCCGCAGGCTCAGCGCGGTGCTGAGCCCGCCGATGCCACCTCCCACGATCATCGTTCTCACGATGCCCCCATCGGTCGGCAGGACCAAGAGGGACTCTAACTCACGAGTTCCTGAGCGGCGTGGTGCCAGGCGAGCACGCGGCGCTCGACGACCAGGAACAGCTCGTTGAGCAGATAGCCGAGCACCCCGAGCAGCACGATCCCGGCCCACATGGCGGGCAGGTCGAAGGTCGCGTACGCGTCGGTGAGCTGGAACCCGATGCCGTTCGTGGTGCCGGGCAGCAGCTCCGAGAAGACCATGACGATCAGCGACAGCGACAGGGCCAGCCGCAGCCCGGCGAACATCTTGGGCAGCGCCGAGGGCAGCACCACCCGGAAGATCCGCTCGCCGCGCGACAGCCGGAACACCCGGCTCGTCTGCAGGTGCAGCGGCTCGACCGAGCGGGCTCCGTCGGCGGTGTTGAGCAGCACCGGCCACACGATGCTGAACATGATGAACGCCAGCTGCATCCGCAGCCCGAACCCGAACAGCACCAGGAACACCGTGACCAGCGCGGGCGGCGGGATCGCCCGCAGGAACTGCAGCACCCCGTCGAGATAGTCGTACGCCCGCGCCGACAACCCCAGCGCCAGCCCGAGCACGACCCCGGCCAGCGCGCCTCCCGCGAACCCGAGCGCCATCCGGCCCAGGCTCGGCAGGATGTTGCCGACCGCCGCGTCGGTGAGGACGTAGGGCCCGGAGAACCACATCGCGTGCATGCGGGCCACGATCGTGCTCGGCGGCGGGAAGAACGGGCTGCCCGCCAGCCGGGTGACCGCCTCCCAGACGAGCACCAGCACGACCAGCACCACCGTACGGAAGACGGCCGTCCGCATTCCCCGGCCCCTCACTCCGCCACCCCCAGCCGGGCGTGGTGCCAGCGGAACGCCCGCCGCTCGGCCGCCACCAGCAGCGCGTTCACCAGCACGCCGAACAGCCCGACCCAGAACACCCCGGCCAGGATGTCGGCCATCCGCGCGGGCACCGCGATGCCGGCGAAGAAGAGGAACACGCCGATGCCCTCGCCCCGCCCGGCCACGATCTCGGTGCTCACGGTCAGGATGAGCGCCACCCCGGCGGCCAGCCGGACACCGGTGGCGATGAACGGCGCCGACGACGGCAGGGACACGCGCAGCAGCACCGCCAGGGGGCCGAAGCCGTAGGCGCGCAGCGACTCCTTGGCCAGGGGGTCGACGCCGCGCAGGCCGTACATCGTGTTGTAGAGGATCGGCCACAGCGCCGCGTAGACGACCAGCGTGACGCGGAGCTGCAGTCCCGTGCCGATCACGAGGGCGACCAGCGGGATGAGCGCCACGGACGGGATCGGCCGCAGGAACTCGACGACGGACCGGGTGGCCGCGTCGATGATCGGCACGCTGCCGAGCAGCAGGCCGAGCGGCACCGCGAGCACCGTCGCGAGCCCGAGCCCGATCGCCCAGGCGAGCAGGCTGGTGAGGGCGTGCGCGCGGAAGGCCGGATCGGCCGCCAGCGTGGCCGCCCGCCCGACGATCTCCGTGGCGGGCGGCAGGAACTCGGGGTCGGCCAGCCCGGTCCTGCTCAGGAGCTCGATGAGCGCGGCGAAGGCGAGGGCCCCGGCCGCCCGGCGTGACCAGCGCGTGGCGTGGGACGCCGGGCGGAGGCGGGGCTGGGCGAGTGTGCTCACCCCGAGGTCGTGGGCGACATGAGCGCCTTGACGTCGATCGCCTTGGTGAGCCACTTGGCCTCCAGCATCCAGTCCGCCACCCGCTGGAGGCGGACGGGGTTGTCGTTGCTGGAGAAGTACGGGAACGTCACGGTCGCCGCCGTGGCCGCGTCGATCTGGGTGAAGTTCGGCAGCACCTTGGCCACCGCCTCACGGTTGGTCTCCATGAGCTTGGCCGCGTTGTGGATCGCCCGCTGGAACGCGGCCGACACCTTCGGGTTCTTGTCGTACCAGTCCTGTGTGCTGACGTAGCCGGAGATCGGGAACTCCGCGGCGGGACCCGAGGCCGGGTCGAGGATCTTGCGGGCACCCATCGAGGCCGTGGCCGCCGTCACCATGGGCTCGCCCAGGTAGGCCGCGTCGATCTGGCCGCCCTTCCACGAGGGCATGATGTTCTGGAACGTCACCTGGACGTACTTGATCGTGGCCGGGTCGACGTTGTTGGCCTTGAGCACCTGGGTGAGTGCGAGTTCCTGGAAGTTGTGCAGGACGTTCACGTTGATCGTCTTGCCTTCCAGGTCCTTGGCGGTCTTGATGGGTGAGTTGGGCAGCGCCATGACGCTGAGCGAGTCGGGGGCGGCACGCGAGCCCTCCGCCAGGATGCGCAGCTTGAGCGAGCCCTTGTCGTGGGCCGCGAACATCGACACGTAGTTGCCGAACATGGCGTCGATCTCGCCGTTCAGCAGCATCGGGATGGCCTCGGGCGCGTTCTGGACGACCTGCGGGGTGACCTCCAGGCCCTCCTGCTCGAAGAGCTTCTGGTCGATGGCGACGTACAGGGCGGCACTGTCGATGGCCGGCAGTGTGGCGATCTTGAGCTTCGTCTTCTCCAGACCGCTCACGGACGCGGAGGGCGGGGCGCTCGCGGTCGTCTCGACGCCGGAGGTGCACGCGGCGGCGCCGAGCGTCAGAGCGAATCCGATGATGGCGGCCCGGGCGGAACGGCCAAGCCTCATGTCAGGGACTCCCTTCCGATGGAGCCATGGGGGGACCGGGCGGCTTCTGCTCCCGGGGGGTGTGTGCCTGACGCACAAGTAGGGATCGACCGTAGCACCAAATTGGCGGTCGTTATCGCGAAAATAACACTTACGGTTGCAATGTCGGTTTGCCGCTCTATCGTGAAAATTAAACGACCCGCATGTTTGTCCGGTTTGGGAAAGAAGGTGACTGGCGGGACCTCGGGTGTCAATGTGACGATCATTTCCGCGAGTCCGGAGCCGGCTCGTGGAACGATCTTTCATGGCTACGTTTTACCTGGTAGACGGCATCTTGCCGATTCTGTCGTATTTTCTGGACATCTAGGGATAAACACCTCATCGGGGCACAAGTAGTGGTTGGCCCTTACCCCTGCGTGTGCTCAAATGACGCTTATCTCGAGGTACATATTGCCCCGCGTCCATTCAGCTGCATGACCACCGGGAATTCCCCTCAGGGCGAGAGGTTGCGAAGGCAAGTGAGAACGCAGAGCGCTGAAGCTTCCGCCGACCGCGAGCCGCACGGCCATCAGAAGCGACGGCTGTCCAAAACCTCCTCTAATAGGTTCGGTTTGGGCAACTGGCACGTGAGATCGCGCCTTGTCGCGCTGATCGTCGTTCCCACGGCCGTGGCCGTGGGCCTGGGCGGACTGAGCGTCGTCACCTCGCTCAGCGACGCCAACACCTACCAGACCCTTCGCGAGGTCGCCGAGCTGAGCGAGCAACTCGGGGCCGTCACGCACGAGCTGTCCTTCGAACGCGACCAGACCGCTCTCTACATCGCCCAGGGCCGGCCCGAGAATCGCGAGGCCCAGCTACGCAGCACCTACAGCGGGGTGAACGGCCTCATCGACGAGGCCAAGCAGCGGACGCTCGCGTTGACGGACACCCACGCCGAGGCCGTACGACCGGTGCTGCGGCGTCTGGAGGAGATCCCGACGCTGCGCGACACGGCGGTCAAGGGCAAGATCCAGCCACTGCCGATGATCAGGAAATACTCCGAGATCATCGCGACCCTGCTGCAGTTCCACGACCAGGTAGGCCAGGTGGCGGTGGACGACGAGGTCTCGCGCAGCGCCGGCTCGATGGCCGCCATCTCGCGGGCCAAGGAGCAGGCGTCCAAGCAGCGCGGCGTCCTGGCCAGCGCCCTGGACAAGAAGGGCTTCGACAGCGGGGAGCTGGAGGCCCTCACCGACGCCAAGTCGCGCGAGGAGAGCGAAGAGACGCTGTTCGCCACCCTGGCCAACCTCGACCAACTGGAGCTCTACCGCAACACGGTCGTGGGCCGCGACGTCGACCAGACCGACCTGTTCAGGCTGCGGGCCATGGCGCAGTCGGCGGAGGGCAAGGAGCTGAGCATCGGCGTGCCGCCCGACGGCGACGGCGCCACCTGGTTCGACGTCAGCACCGGCAAGATCGACGCGCTGCGGAGCGTGGAGAAGGACCTGTCCTCCTCCGTCATCCTGCGCGCCCGTGGCCTGGAGGAGGGCGCCAACCGCTCGGCGCTGATCTCCGGCGGCCTCATCCTGCTGCTGCTGATCGTGGTCATCTCGATCATCCTGCTCATCGCCCGCTCGCTCATCAGGCCGCTGCGCAAGCTGCGCCGCGAGGCGCTCGACATCGCCGGGCACCGCCTGCCGGAGACCGTGCAACAGCTCCGCGCGGCCGGCGACGGCACGGTCGGCTCCGTCCTCCCGATCGGCGTGGACACCCACGACGAGATCGGTGAGGTCGCGCGGGCGTTCGACGAGGTGCACCGTGAGGCGGTCCGGCTGGCCGGCGAGGAGGCGCGGCTGCGGAGCAACGTCAACGCGATGTTCGTGAACCTGTCGCGCCGCAGTCAGACGCTGGTGGAGCGGCAGATCACCCTGATCGACGGCCTGGAGCAGGGCGAGCAGGACGAACTGCGGCTCGGCAACCTGTTCAAGCTGGACCACCTGGCCACCCGCATGCGGCGCAACAGCGAGAACCTGCTGGTGCTGGCGGGCCAGGACCCGCCGCGCCGGTGGAGCCAGCCGGTCAAGCTGGTCGACGTGGCGCGGGCCTCGCTGTCGGAGGTCGAGAGCTACGAGCGGGTCGTGCTCCAGGTGCCCGACGGCGTCTCGGTGGCCGGGCAGGCCGTCAACGACGTGATCCACCTGCTCGCCGAGGTGGTGGAGAACGCTCTGTCGTTCTCGCCCCGCGAGACCAGGGTGACCGTGTCGGGCAGCCGGATCGACGGCGGCGGCGTGATGTTGTCGATCACCGACTCCGGCATCGGCATGACGCAGGAGGAGCTGACCCAGGCGAACGAGCGGCTGACGGACGCGCCCAGCGTGGACGTGTCGGTGTCGCGGCGGATGGGCCTGTTCGTGGTCGCCCGTCTGGCGCACCGGCACGGCATCCGGGTGCAGTTGCGCCCGCACGGCTCCGGCGGCCTGACCGCGATGGTGCTGATTCCCGAGAGCATGCTGGGCTCCCAGAACCCCGTCTACACCGGCACGCCGTCGTTCTCCGGCAATCAGCCGCCGGCCTTCGCGGGTGCGGCCAGTGGCGGTTTCGGCAACGAGCCGTACGCGGGACCGCACCCGGCCCCGCCCGTCACCGACTGGCCGCAGCCGACGTCGCAGCTCCATCCGGGACCGATGGGTCAAATGGGCCCCGGTCACCCGTCCTTCCCGTCGAACCCGGAGCTGGGCGGCAACTGGCCGGCCGCGCCCCCGTGGCAGCCCGACCCCACCGCCTGGCCCTCCGAACCGCGTGGCGCTCCCGACAACGCGGGCTGGCCGTCCGAACCGCGTGGCGCTCCTGACAACGCGGGCTGGCCTTCGGAGCCGCGCGGCGCGTCCGACAATTCCGGCTGGCCGCCGGGAGGGCGCGGGGGCCAGGACAACTCCGACGTCTGGGTGCCGCCTCGCGGCCCGGCCTGGAACGGCGACCGCGGCCTGCCCAAACGCCCGGTCCCCGAACCGCCGCCCGGCGGCTGGAACCACGACACCATGCCGCCGCAGCGGCCGGGGTTCGACTTCCCCGAGTCCGAGTCCGGCGCCACCGGCCCCATCCCGGCGGTCCCGCCCGCGTCCGCCGGTGACGACTACCTGCCGATCTTCGC
This sequence comes from Nonomuraea solani, assembly GCF_900108335.1. Classification (GTDB taxonomy): domain Bacteria; phylum Actinomycetota; class Actinomycetes; order Streptosporangiales; family Streptosporangiaceae; genus Nonomuraea; species Nonomuraea solani. The sequence goes on along the minus strand of NZ_FNVT01000003.1, from coordinate 121,156 downwards.
CGCGGTCGAGTCCGCCTGGTTCGGGCGCGACTCCGACGGCGCGAACTGGGGCTCGACCAAGGCGGACGCGGGCTGGAGCGCGGCGGAGGCGGTAGTGGAGCCGGCACGAGACGGTTCGACGGCGGCCGGGCTGCCCAAACGGGTGCCCAAGGCCAATCTGGTGCCGGGTTCGGCGGACACCTCGGCGTCCCCGAAGGGCGTCACACCGATGCCGTCGGTGTCGCCCGACCGGGTCCGCAACCGGCTTTCGAGCTTCCAGCAGGGCTTCCGGGCGGCGCGCGACGACATCACCGAGGGCAGGGCGTTCCCTGCCGGACCCGTTGGTTCCTCGGAGGAGGGCGCATGAACGACCTGAGCCATGCGGCACGCGGAGTCGACTGGCTGATCACCGACTTCGTCAGCACGGTCCCAGGTGTCGCGCACGCGGTGGTGGTCTCGTCCGACGGGCTGCCGCTGGCGGCATCGTCGGGCTTTCCCGCCGACCGGGCGGATCAACTGGCCGCGATCGCGTCGGGCCTGGTGAGCCTGACGCAGGGCGCGGCCAGGGTGTTCGAGGGCGGCGCGGTCAACCAGACGATCGTGGAGATGCAGCGCGGACTGATGTTGATCATGTCGATCAGTGACGGCTCCTGCCTGGCGGTGCTGGCGGCCCCGGATTGTGACATGGGTCTGGTGGCGTACCAGATGACGCTGATGGTCGACCGCGCCGGTCAGGTGCTGACTCCGGCTGTGCGTGCCGAGCTGCGCGCCAGCCAGACCAGGTGATGTACGTGACAGACCCCCGATGGAACAGCAGCGGTTGGGCGCCTCCGCCTCAGCCTCAGTCCCAGTCGCAGCTGAATCCCGACCCAGCCTCGCCCGTCCGCCCGTACGCGGTGACAGGTGGGCGGACGGCGCCCCGGGTCAAGCTGGCGATGGAGGCCCTGGTGTCCTCGGCGACGGCCGAGCATCGGGAGTTCTCGCACATCACGCCGGAGTACCAGGCGATCAGCCAACTGTGCCGGCAGGTCCGGTCCGTGGCAGAGGTGTCGGCCCTGCTGCGGATCCCGCTCGGCGTGGTACGCGTACTGATCGCTGACATGGCCGCCGAGGGTCTGGTCCGCGTGCATCAGCCGCAACTGGACGCCGGCCGGCCGGACGTCAATCTGCTCGAAAGGGTGCTCAGTGGACTTCGCAGGCTCTAGCCCCGGCCTCACCTCGACGAAGATCGTGGTGGCTGGAGGGTTCGGGGTGGGCAAGACGACGTTCGTCGGCGCGGTGTCGGAGATCATGCCGTTGACCACGGAGGCCGTCATGACCGACGCCTCCGCCGGCATCGACGACCTGGGTATGACGCCGCTGAAGTCGACCACGACCGTCGCCATGGACTTCGGCCGGGTCTCTCTCGACCGCGACCTGATCCTGTACCTGTTCGGGACGCCCGGGCAGCACCGGTTCTGGTTCATGTGGGACGACCTGGTGCGCGGCGCCATCGGCGCGGTCGTGCTGGTCGACACGCGCCGTCTTGCCGACAGCTTTCCGGCGATCGACTACTTCGAAGAGGCGCAACTCCCGTTCGTGGTGGGCGTCAACGGGTGGGACGGCCAGTATCCGCACAGCGACATCGAGGTGCGCGACGCGCTGACTCTCGCGCCGCACATCCCCTTGGTACGCCTGGACGCCCGGTCCAAGGACTCCGTCAAGAACGCGCTGATCCACCTGGTCGAGCACGCGCTGACGGTCCGGATGGCCGTGCCGGGGTGGGGCGGGTAGCCCCATCGGCCGCCGGACGCGTTGACGGGCGGGCACTCACTTGATCCAATGGCTCCCGCCGAGTATCGCGAGGAGCCCCATGTTTCGTGGCCGCATCTCATGACCGTGCGCGACCCGGGCACCGGGCGGCCGCAGCCCATGGACGTGCGCAATCCGATCACCGGACGGCCCGACAGGGCACTGGACCCGATTCCGCCCGACCGGCTGGCCGCCGTCGCGGCCGGTCTGCGCGAGAGGGCCCCCGCGTGGCGGCGGGCCGATCGCGGGGCGGTCCTGGCCGCGTTCGGCGCCGCGCTGGCCGACGACGACGATCTGCTCGCCGCGCTGGTGGCCGACACCGGCCGGGTGGGGGAGTCGGTGCTCGAACGGCAGGTCACCGCCGGGCTGATCGCCCGCTGGGTACGCCAGGCGCCCGCCCTCCTCGCCCCGCCGCCCGAACGCCCCGCCGCCCTGCCCGGCGTCTTCGTGGGCGGCGACGCGGTGCCGTACGAGCTGGCCGGGATGATCAGCCCCTGGAACTTCCCGCTCCTGCTCGGTCTCATCGACGCCGTCCCCGCGCTGGCCGCCGGCTGCACCGTGCTGGTCAAGCCGAGCGAGGTGACGCCCCGGTTCATCGAGCCGCTGATGCGGCTGGTCCCCGGCGAGCTGCCGCTGCGGGTCGTCGAAGGCGACGGCGCGACGGGCGCGGCGCTGGTGGGCCTGGTCGACGCCGTGGTCTTCACCGGCAGCGTCGAGACCGGGCGGCTGGTGGCGCGGGCGGCGGCCGACGCGTTCGTGCCGGCGTTCCTGGAGCTCGGCGGCAAGGACCCGGCGATCGTGCTGGCCGGGGCCGACCTCGACCGGGCCACGTCGGCCGTGCTGTGGGGCGGCACCGCCAACGCCGGGCAGTCCTGCCAGTCGATCGAGCGGGTCTATGTGGCGCGCGAGGCGTACGACGAGTTCCTGGCGCTGCTCGTGGACAAGGCCGCCGCCGTCGGGCTGACCTGCGAGGGCGGCCCCATCGGGCCCATCATCGGGCCCGGCCAGGAGGACGTGATCGCCGCCCACCTGGCCGACGCCGTGGCCAAGGGGGCGACCGTGCACACCGGGGGCCGGATCGAGCGGCACGGCGGCGGTCATTGGTGCCGTCCGACCGTCCTGTCCGGGGTCGATCACGGCATGCTGGTCATGACGGAGGAGACGTTCGGCCCGGTGCTGCCGGTCATGGCCGTGGACGGTCCTGACGAGGCGGTCGCCCTGGCCAACGACTCGGCGTACGGGCTGTCGGCCGCCGTCTTCGCCGCCACCGAGGAGGAGGCCATGGAGGTGGCCGCCCGGCTCCAGGCCGGCGCGGTCAGCGTCAACGACGCGGCGCTGACCGCGCTCGTGCACGAGGGCGAGAAGCACTCCTTCCGCCTGTCCGGGCTCGGCGGCTCGCGCATGGGGGCGGCCTCCATCGGCAGGTTCCTGCGCCGCCGGGCCTTCCTGGTCAACCGATCGACCACCGCGGACCCGTGGTGGCACACGACGAAGGAGTAGCGCCGTATGGGACTTCGCGCGGACATGCCGTTGCTGGCCAGGCACGAGGGGGAGTGGGAGGGCGAATACCGGCACCTCGACCGCGACGGCGCCCTGCTCGACCGGCATCGGGTCCACATGACCTGCGCGATCCGCGGCGACGCCTACCACCAGACCAACCGCTACACCTGGGACGACGGGCGTACGGAGGTGCACGAGTTCCCCGGCGTCTACCTCGGGAACGGCCGCTGCGCGTTCGACACCGAGCGGCTCAAGGGCGAGTTCTGGGAGCTGGACGACAGCACCATCTACCTGACCTGGCGCTACAAGGGCCAGGACCTGCGGCTGTTCGAGCTGATCGTGCTGAGCGAGGACGGCGGGTCGCGCAGCCGGGTCTGGCAGTGGCTGAAGGACGGGGTGTGCGTGCGACGCACCCTGATCGACGAGCGGCGCGCCGCGTGACCGCCTTCACGGCGCTGGCCCTGCAGGTGGAGACCAGGGCGGTCAACGCGGCCACCGACCCCCGCACCGAGATCAGGGCCGCCATCGGCCGGATCGGCGAGCAGGTGGGGGCGTCCAAGCAGTGGCTCGGGCCCGACCTGCGCCTGGTGGTGTTGCCCGAATACGTGCTGACCGGCTTCCCCCTCGGCGAGAGCCTGCCCGAGTGGCGCGACAAGGCCGCCCTCGACCCGGCAGGCCCGGAGTACGACGCGCTGGCCGGGATCGCCGTCCGGCACCAGGTGTTCCTGTGCGTGAACGCGTACGAGAGCGACGAGCACTTCCCCGAGCTGTACTTCCAGGCGTCGGTGATCCTGGCCCCCGACGGGCGGGCGGTGCTGCGGTACCGCAGGCTGCACTCGATGTTCTCGCCCAGCCCTTACGACGTGTGGGAGCGCTACCTGGAGGTCTACGGCATCGACGGCGTGCTGCCGGTGGCGCGCACCGAGCTGGGGAACCTCGCGGTGCTCACCTCCGAAGAGATCCTCATGCCGGAGCTGGCCCGCGCGCTGGCCCTGCGCGGCGCGGAGATCTTCTGCCAGCCCACCTCGGAGGCGTCCGCGCCGATCCTGACGCCCAAGGCCATCGCCCGCCGGGCCCGCGCCGTGGAGAACCTGGCCTACGTGGTCTCGGCCAACAGCGGCGGCCTGTCCGGCATCGCGATCCCCGGCGACTCCACCAACGGCGGCTCGGAGCTGATCGACCCCCAGGGGAGGGTGCTCGCGCGGGCCGGCGCGGGCGAGTCGCTCGTCGCCGCCGCCGAACTGGACCTCGACGCGCTGCGCCGCCTGCGGCGCCGGCCCGGCATGGGCAACCTGCTCAGCCGGGTGAAGACCGGGCTGTGGGCGGAGGAGTACGCCAGGCACGACGTCGAGCGGCCCGAGGGCCTGTCCGAAGGAGTGCGTGACCGGTCGTGGTTCAGGACCCGCCAGGCCGAGGCGATCGACCGGCTGCACGGCAAGGGATGATCAGGAGCCGGGCGCCCTGGCGCTGGTGTGCCAGCCGAGCAGGGCGCGCTCGACGGCCAGGAAGGCGGCGTTGAGCGCGATGCCGAGCAGCCCGAGCAGCACGATCACCGCCCACATGGCCGGAATGTCGAACTGGCTCTGCGCCTCCAGCAGGCGGTGCCCGACGCCCTCGCTGCTGCCGACCAGCTCCGAGATGACCATCATGATCAGGGCCAGCGACACGCTCAGCCGCAGCCCCGCGAAGATCTGCGGGGCGGCGGCGGGCAGGATGATCCGCAGCAGCCGCCGGCGGCGGTCCAGCCGGTAGACGGTGCCGGTCTCGATGTACCGGCGGTCCACGTGGCGGGCGCCGTCCATGGAGTTGATCATCACGGGCCAGATGACGCCGTAGACGATGGCGGCCAGCTCCATCGGCGTGCCGATCTTGAACAGCACCAGGAACACCGGCAGCAGTGTCACGGGCGGCACCGAGCGGCCGAAGTGCAGCAGCGGCTCCACCAGGCCCGACAGCCATGACGAACGCCCCAGCGCCACCCCGATCAGCACTCCGGCCACGCACGCCATCGCCCATCCGGCGAACAGTCGGCCCAGGCTGGGCAGCAGGTCGGCGACGGCCTCGCCGGTGAGGATGTAGGGGCCGGAGAACCACATCTCGTACATGCGGGCCACGATCCGGGACGGCGGCGGGAAGTACGCGGCCTGCGCCGAGCGCGTGGCCAGCTCCCAGGCGACGACGGCCACGGGCAGCAACCAGTACCACGCCAACCGGCGGATCACGTGGCGTCTCCCGTACGGGCGTGGTGCCAGCGGAACAGGCGCCGCTCACCCGCCGTGAACAGCAGGTTGGCCGCGAGCCCGATGAACCCGGCCCACGCGCTGGCCGCCAGCATGCGGTCGATCCGGTTGGCGCCCCCGGCCAGCGACAGGAACGCCCCGATCCCGCCGCCGCCCGGGGCCAGCAGCTCCATGCTCACCGCCACGATCAGGGTGACCGACACGGCGATGCGCACGCCGGTGGCGATGAACGGCGCCGCGCTCGGCAGGCTCACCCGCAGCACCACCGCCAGCGGGCCGAAGCCGAAGCTGCGCAGCGTGTCCTTGGCGAGCGGATCGACGTCGCTCAGGCCGTACATCGTGTTGATGAGCAGCGGCCACGCGCAGGTGTAGACGATCAGCGCGACCTTGGCGTCCTGACCGGCCGGGAACAGGAACACCGCCAGCGGGATCAGCGACACCGACGGGATCGGCCGCAGGAACTCCACCACCGGCCGCGTCGAGCGCTCCACGAACGGCACGGTCCCGAACAGCAGCCCGGCGGGGACCGCGACCGCGATCGCGATGGCAAGCCCGGTCACGCAGGCCAGCAGCGTGGCCGCCACGTCGGCACGGAACCCCGCCTCCAGCGGCAGCTCCACCGCCGCGGCCAGCACGCGCGAGGTGTACGGCAGGACGTCCGGGATCAGCCCGATCCGCCCTGCCAGCTCGGCGAGGGCGAGAAAACCCGCCACGCCGAGCACCCCGAGCAGCGGCCTGCGGCCGATCATCCGCTCATCGGCGCGAACAACCGGACCACGTCCACCTTGGCCTTCAGATAGCCGTAGCCGTGCAGCAGGTCGGCCAGCTTCTGCACGCTCGTCCTGTCAGCCCGCATCGAGAACTTCCCGAGCGTCATCGCCGCCGCCGCGTCCGCCGGGATCTGCGTGTACGTCGGCACCACCTCGTCGATCGCCTTCCTGTCCTCGCCCGCGATCTGCTGGGCCTTGGCCAGCGCGCGGTGGAAGGCGGCGGCCGTCTTCGGGTTCGCGGCCAACCACTGCTCGCTGACGCCCCACCCGTCGATCGGCACCCCGGCCGTCACGCCGTCGGTGGTGTCGATGATCTGCGTCGCGCCGCTCTTCTTGGCCGCGGTCAGGAACGGCTCGACCAGCCAGGCCGCGTCGACGTTGCCCGAGGCCAGCGCGTCGAGCTGGTTGGCGAACGGCACCATCACGTAGCGGGCGTCGTCCGGCTTGAGCCCGGCCTCCTGCAGATGGGCGTTGGTGAGCGTCTGCCCGAGCGCCTTCAGCACGTTGACCCCGATGGTCTTGCCCTTGAGGTCGGCGGCCGTCTTGATCGGCGAGCCCTTGGCCACGACGACGCCGGCGACGTTGGGGGCGGCCTCCTGGCTGTGCTGGAACAACTTCAGCTTGGCCGCGCCGGAGTCGTTGATGACCATCAGCGACACGTAGCTCGTCAGGAACGCGTCCATGCTGCCGTTGAGGATCTTCGGCATGACCGCCTGGGGCGCCTGGATGATCTCCGTCTTGACGGTCAGGCCCTCCGCCTTGAACAGGCCGCGCTTCTCCGCGATGAACAGCGGCGCCGACGACGGCACCGGCACGACGCCGACCAGCAGCTCCGTCTTCTCCAGCCCGCCCGCCGACGTGCCGCCGGTCGGCTCCGGCGCGCCTCCTCCACCGCAAGCGCTCAGCATCAGTGCGACCGTCATGCCCGCGATCATGATTCTGGCCGGCTTCATCGCCATCGCCTTTCTCTCAGGAGAGTGGGGATCAACGGCGCCCGGCCTCGATGAGGCTCGCGCCGGAGCCGAGCTCGACGACGCCGGACAGCGCCAGCCCCGCCCGGTCGAGCAGGGCGGCGTACTCGGCCAGGCCGCGCTCGGTGCCGCCGTCGAAGAAGGCCAGCATCCGCAGGTCGATGTCCTTGCCCAGGTGCGGCTCATCGCCGTCGGGCAGCACCATTTCGAGCACCAGGACGCGGCCCGCGGGGTTCATGGCCTCGCGGATGTTGCGCAGGATCGTGACGGCGTCCTCGTCGTCCCAGTTGTGCAGGACGCTGGCCAGCAGGTAGGCGTCACCGCCGGCCGGGACCCCGGAGAAGAAGTCGCCCGCGACGACCTCGGCCCGGCCGGTCAGCCCTTCGGCGGCCAGCGTCCGCCTGGCGCCCTCGGTCACGTGTTCCAGGTCGAACAGGATGCCGCGCATGTGCGGGTTGGCGCGCAGGACCGTGGCCAGGATGTGGCCCTGGCCGCCGGCCACGTCGACCAGGGTCGTGGTGGTGGTGAAGTCGTGGCGGGTGACCAGGCCCTCGGTGATCGGCACGGCCCGGTTGCTCATGTAGTCGTTGAACATGCCGCTCAGTGCGGGGTTCGCGGCCAGATGGTCGTACAGATGTCCGTAGCGTTTGACGAACGCCGAGCCGCCGTCGCGGACCGTGGCGGGGAGCATGCCCATGGCGTACCAGAAGCCCTCCTCGCCGAGCATGCGGATCGACGAGCGCACGGAGTCGGGCGCGTCCGAGCGCAGCGCCGCCCCCTTCTCGGTCAGCTCGTACGCCTCCGCCTCTCTGACCAGCCCCATCGCGGCCAGCTCGCGCAGCACCCGGCGCAGCGAGGGCGCGTGCGCCCCGCACCGCGACGCCAGCTCGCCCAGGTCGAGCGGCTCATGCGCGAGGTGGTCGGCCAGGCCCAGTTCGGCCATGGTGAGCAGGGCCGCGAAACGGGAGATGTCGCCTACGGCTCCCCAGAGGAGCTCAGCGGAATCCGGCATATGTCCTTCCAGGGAATCACCTGCGGGACGAGCACACGGCAAGCGTGATCGTAGCCCACAGGCCGTCGCCATCGAAGGGTGCGGTGATCATTATGACCCTTTGCCCGTTGCGCTCCTTTCATGGCAGGCTCAGCTCGAACTCATCTGATCATCGGACCCACCGCGAGGAGCCTGATGAAGTCCAAGGAGTACATGGCCGGCCTGTTCGACCGCGCGGCAGGCACGTACGAGCGCGTCGGTGTGCCCTTCTTCGGCCCTGTCGCCGCCGAGCTGGTCCGCCGGGCCGCGCCCGCGCCGGGCGAGCACGTGCTGGACGCCGGTTGCGGGACCGGCGCCTCGCTCGTCCCCGCGGCCCAGGCCGTCGGACCCACCGGCCGGGTCGTCGGGCTGGACCTCGCGCCGGGCATGGTGATGGCCGCCGCCGCCGAGATCGAGCGCCACGGCCTGGGCCAGGCGACGGTCCTGCTGGGCGACGCGGAGCGGGCCGAGGAGCTGCTGCCGGGTGAGCGGTTCGACGTCGTGCTGGCCGGGATGATGCTGTACTTCCTGCCCGACCCGGCGGCCGCCGTCAGGTCCATGGCCGGGCTGCTGCGGCCCGGCGGCCGGCTGGCGGCCAGTCTGCTGGTCAGGTCGAGCCCGGCCGAGGCCGAGCTGCTCGGGTTGGTGGGGCGGGCGCTGGAGCCGTACGCGTCGGACGCGGGCAGCGCCCCGTTCCAGCACACGCTCGGCGGGCCCGAGGAGCTGACCCGGCTGCTCGAAGAGGGCGGTCTGCGCGAGGCCGGCTGCGCCGACGTGGTGTTCGAGGTGACCGTCGAGGCGGGTCAGGTGTGGGACTGGCTCTGGTCGGCGGCCCGCAGGGCGGCGCTGGAGACCATCCCCGAACCATTGCGGCCCGAGGCCAGGGCGGCTCTGGAGGCGTCGCTACCCCAGGAGCCCTTCGTTCTGGAGCGCACCGTACGCTACGCCACAGGCCGGTTGTAAGAGAGACAAGAGGGACATGAGCGCCACGAACGACCCCCTGCTCGACGCCGTACGCGGCGGCGTGACGACCTACGACCTGGGCAGGCCGCTTTATGCGGGCATGCCGCAGTCGCCGAACCATCCGGCCTACACGCACACCCTGCCGCGCCGGCACGGCGACAAGGTCCGTCCCGACGGGGGGTCGGCCGCCAACGACCTGATCTTCATGGGCACCCATGTCGGCACGCACATCGACGCGCTGGCCCACGTGTCCCACGACGGCCGGCTGCACGGCGGCGCCGACGCGGCCGAAGCCTGCGAGGGCGGGGTCTATCCCGAGCTCGGCGTGCACACGATCGCGCCGATCGTCCGCCGCGGTGTGCTGCTCGACGTGCCCGCCACGCTCGGCGTGGAGTGCTGCGCGCCGGCCTACGAGATCACCCCGGCCGACCTCGACGCGACCGTGCGGCGGCAGGGCGTCGAGCCCGAGCCGGGAGACGTCATCCTGGTCCGCAGCGGCTGGGGCCGCCACTTCGCCGACCCCGACCGCGAGGTCTACATCGGCGGCGCGTCGGGCGTACCGGGGGTGGGGGAGGCCGGCGCCCGATGGCTGGCCGGGCGCGCCCCGCACGCGGCGGGCGCCGACACCATCGCCTTCGAGTGCCTGGCCCCAGGTCAGGGGCACAGCGTGCTGCCCGCGCACCGGGTGCTGCTGGTGGAGTCGGGCATCTACCTCATCGAGGCGATGGACCTGGACGGACTCGCCGCCGCGGGCGTCCACGAGTTCACCTTCGTTCTGTCGCCGCTGCCGCTCTTCGGCGCGACCGGCTCTCCCGTACGGCCGCTGGCGCTGGTGTCCCATGGCTGAGCGCACCCTCGGCCGTGAGCTGGCCGACTTCGCGGTGGACACCTCCTACGACACGCTGCCGGCCGCGGTCGTCGACAGCGTGCGCAAGCGGGTGCTCGACGTGATCGGCCTCTGCGTGGCCGCGCACCGGTTGCCGACCAGCGCGAGCATCCTGGACTACGTCCTCGACCAGGGCGGCCGCCCGCAGGCGCACATCGTCGGCGGTGGCGCGCCCGTGCCCGCCGCGCTGGCCGCGCTGGCCAACGGCGTGCTCGCCCACTCCCTCGACTACGACGACACCCACCTGCCCTCGGTGCTGCACCCGAGCGCCCCGGTCATCCCGGCCGCGCTCGCCGCCGCCGAGCTCGCCGGCGCCTCAGGGCGCGACACGATCCGCGCGATCGCGGTCGGGCTGGAGGTCTGCGTACGGCTGGGCATGGCCGGCTACGACTCCGAGGCCGGCAACTCGATCTTCTTCGAGCACGGCCAGCACGCCACCTCGATCTGCGGCACCATGGGCGGCGCCGTCGCGGCGGCCCTGCTGCTCGGCGAGTCCGGCGACGGCGTGCTCGACGTGCTCGGCCTGGCCGCCTCCACGGCCGCGGGCATCATCGAGGGCAACCGCACGGGCGGCACGGTCAAGCGGCTGCACTGCGGATGGGCCGCGCACTCGGCGGTGACGGCGGCCGACCTGGTCAGGCGCGGTTTCACCGGGCCGCCGACCGTGCTGGAGGGCCGGTTCGGCTTCTTCGAGGCGTTCCTGCACGGCCGCTACGCCGCTGACGAGATCACCAGGAACCTCGGCACGGAGTGGGCCGTGCCCGGGATCTTCTTCAAGCCCTACCCCGCCAACCACTTCACCCACGCGGCCATCGACGCCGCGATGGGGCTGCGCGAGCAGGGCCTGGACCCCGCCCGTGTCGAGAGTTTGACGCTGGGCGTCCCCACTCCGGTCATCCGGACCATCGGGCAGCCGATCGAGGCCAAGCGCGCACCGGAGACGGGGTATCAGGCCCAGTTCAGCGGGCCGTACGCGGTGGTGGCCGGGCTGCTCGGCGGCGGCGGGCTGGGTGTGGGGCTGGGCGACTTCACCGACGACCTGGCCCGCGACCCCGTTCGGCGCGAGCTGATGGCCAAGGTGGACGTGGTGCCCGACGACCGGGCGACGGAGATCTTCCCGCACCAGTTCCCCGCCGTGCTGCGGGCCCGCGACCTCGACGGCCGCGAGTGGACGCAGGAGGTGCTCGCCAACCGGGGCGGTCCGGCGCGGCCGCTGTCGGCGGCGGAACTGGCGCTGAAGTTCCGCGACAACACGGCCGGCCGGCTCTCGGACGCCACCGCCGACGCGGTGACCGACCGGGTGGCCCGGCTGGACGAGCTGGCCGGCCTGGGCGAACTGCTCCGCCTGGTCGCGACCTTCGACTGAAGACCCAGCCGCTGAAGACCCAGCCGCTGAGGGCCCAGCGGCTGAAGGCCCGGCGGCTGAGGGCCCGGCGGCTGAGGGCCCAGCCACTGAAGGTCCGGCGGCTGAGGACTCAGCCGCGCCCGGACTGCCGGTGCCACACCAGGACGCGTCGTTCGGCCAGCACGAACAGCGAGTTCACGACGTAGCCGAGCACGCCGAGCAGCGCGATCGCGGCCCACACCCCGGCGCCGTCGAAGCTGCGCTGGGCCTGCAGCAACTGGTAGCCGATGCCGTCGGTGCCACCGATCAGCTCGGTGATCACCATGAGGATCAGCGCCAGCGACAGGCTCAGCCGCAGCCCGGCGAAGATCTTCGGCGAGGCGGCGGGCAGCACGACCACGCGCAGCCGCTGCGCCCGCGACAGGTTGAACACGACGGCCGTCTCCGTATAGGTCCGGTCCACCGCCCTGGCCCCGTCGATCGAGTTGAGCAGCACCGGCCAGATCACGCCGAACACGATCGTGGCCAACTGCATGGTCAGGGCCTTCGGGAACAGCACCAGGAACACCGGCAGCAGCAGCGGCGGCGGGATGGAGCGCCCGAACTCGATCAGCGGGTCCACGTAGTCGGTCGCCGTGCGCGAGCGCCCGAGCAGCAACCCCGCCACGACGCCGATCACGGCGGCCAGGATCCAGCCGCCGAACATGCGGCCGAGGCTGGGCAGGAGATTGTCGATCGCGTCATCGGTGAGGAACACCCGGCTCGCGGGGCCGGAGAACCACAGCTCGTACATGCGGGCGACGATCGTCGTGGGCGGCGGGAAGTCGGTGTCCCCGACCGCGCGGGCGATCAGCTCCCAGGCGGCGAGCACGATCGGGATCACCAGGATCCTGAGGAGGAGCTTCATCGAGCGGCCCCCGTCCGCACCCGGTGCCAGTGGAAGAGCCGGCGCTCGCCGGCCAGCAGCGCCAGGTTCGCGGCCACGCCGACGATCCCGGCCCAGCACGTGGCGGCCATCATGAGGTCCATCCGGTTGCCGCTGCTGGCCACGTTGACGTACACGCCGATGCCGGCGGCGCCACCGGCGACCAGTTCGGCGCTGACGGCCAGGACGAGCGCGACACCCGCGGCGATCCGGACGCCGGTGGCGACGAACGGGGCGGCGCTGGGCAGGCTCACCCTGGCGAGCACGGTCAGGGGGCCGAAGCCGAAGGAGCGCAGGGTCTCCTTGGCCATGGGGTCCACGTCGTGCATGCCGTACAGGGTGTTGATCAGGATCGGCCAGATGGAGGCGTACACGATGACCGAGACCTTCATCAGCTCGTCCACCGGGATCAGCAGGATCGCCAGCGGGATGATCGCCACCGACGGGATCGGGCGCATGAACTCCAGCACCGGCCTGATGGCCCGTTCCACCGGAGGCAGCGCGCCGAGCAGCACGCCCACGGGCACCGCCACCACGGTCGCGATCAGCAGGCCGAGCGCCCAGTTCGACAGCGTCGCGACGACGCCCGACAGGAACTCGGGGTCCGCCGGGAGCCCCACGACCTGGCCGAGGACCTCGGACGGCGTGGGAAAGACGAGGTCCTCGCTCATACCGAAGCGGATGACCAGCTCACCCGCGAGGAGGAACCCCGCGACGCCGACGGCGCCGCGGAGTATTCGGGCACCCGTCATCAGCCGGCGCTGGTAGCGATGATCGACTTCGCGTCGATCGCCTGGGGGATGTACTTGTACTCGAGCATCAGGTCGGCCACCTTCTGCAGCCGCGCCGCGTCCAGCGTGCTCGGGTAGGCGCCCAGGGTGATCGCCGACGCGGTCTTGGCGTCGATCTTCGTGTACGTCGGCAGCATCGCCTCGATCTCTTTCCTGTCACCCGACGCGAGCGCCTGCGCCTTGGCGATCGCCCGCTGGAAGGCGGCCAGCGTCTTCGGGTTCTCCTTGGCCCAGCCCTCCGTGGCCATCCAGCCCGCGATGGACAGGTCGGCCGTCGGCCCCGTCATCGTGTCGGCGATCGAGCGGAAGCCGAGCGCGTTCTGGTTGGCGGTGATGAACGGCTCGGTGATCCAGCCCGCGTCCGCCTGACCCGACTTGATCGCGTTGCCCATCTCGGGGAACGGCTTCTCGGCGAACTTGACGTCGGTCTCGGTGAGCCCGGCGGCCTTGAGCTGGGACGTCACCGCCAGCGTGGCGATGTTGCGCAGGTTGTTGACCAGCACCGTCTTCCCCTTCAGATCCGCCACCGTCTTGATGGGGGAGTCCTTCGGGACCAGGATGTTGAAGGTGTTGGGCGCCGCCTGGTACATGTCGGCGACGATCTTGATCTTCTTGCCCGTGCTCACGGCCAGGAACGTCGAAACGTAGTTGGTCTGCGAGATGTCCAGCGCGCCGCTCTCTATCTGCGGTAATGCGGCGGCACCGCCGGTGATGGTGACTGGCTCGACCGTCAGGCCCTCTTCCTTGAAGAAGCCCTTGGCGTTGGCGATGTAGAGCGACACGGGGTCGGGGATGGGCAGGGCGCCGACCTTGATGGTGGTCTTCTCCAGCCCGTTGCCGCCGGGGGCGGTGGGTGCGGTGGTTTCGCTCGTGCCACCGCCGCTGCCGCAGCCGGCGAGTCCGAGAGAGGCGGCGAGTCCGAGGGCGAGAGCCCGACGGGATAGCTTGCGGGTCATCTGTTCTCCTACCAGGGGGGCGGAAGGCTTCTTGGAGAGACCTTCGTCACTGGGCGGGAGCGTACCGGAGGAATGATCGACTTCGCAGCGCGACGCCGCAGGCCCAGTGGCGTCGCGCTGCGTGTTTTAGGCGGGTCTGCGCAGATACCGGCCGACGGGCGAACCCACGATCTTGCCGGCCTCGAGGACGTGGTTGCCGCGCACGAACGTGTCCGTGACCTTGGCGGTCAGCTCGAATCCCTCGAACGGCGTGTACTCCTGCGTCGACTCCGAGTCCTGGGCCCGCACCGTCCAGGTGTGCGCGGGGTCGACCAGGCAGATGTCGGCGTCGAAACCGGGGGCGATCGTGCCCTTGGAGCGCAGGCCGAACCGCTGGGCCGGGTTCCACGAGGTCAGCGCGGCGATGCGGCCGTACGGCAGGCCCCTGCGGCGGCCCTCGGTGACCAGGCCGGGCAGCAGGTATTCGGCGCCGCCGAACCCGGACTTCGCCAGGAAGACGTTGTCGCGCGGGGTGCCGAACTTGAGCTCGTCACGGCAGCAGGCGTGGTCGCTGACGACCCAGTCGACCGTGCCGTCGAACACGTACTCCCACAGGGCCTCGACGTCCTCGCGCGGCCGGATCGGCGGGTTCACCTTGCCGCCGAGGCCGCTGGCCGTGTCCACGTCGGCAAGGAGATGCCCGATCGTGACCTCACGGCGGAAGTCGATGTGCGGGAACGTCGCCGCCATGCGGACGGCCGCGTCCATGGCCTTGCGGGAGGACAGGTGGAGCAGGTTGACGTTCGCCAGCCCCGTCTCGTGGGCGAGATAGGAGGCGATGAAGACGGCCAGCCCCTCCGAGTGCGGCGGACGGGAGGCGCTGTAGGCGGCCAGCCCGCTCAGGTCGCCGGCGTCCTCGACGAGCTTGGTGTAGGCGGTCATGATCTCGGCCGTCTCGCAGTGCAGCGACAGCGAGATCTCGTTCGCCAGCTCGGGCAGGCGCTCCCTGGCCGCCTGGACGCCCCGCATCACGAACTCGAAGTGCGCGTAGTCGTAGCGCTCGCCCTCGGGCAGCATGAGGAATGAGCTCTGGTCGTCGGAGCGCCCGTGCAGCCCGTGCCCGCCGTAGAACATGAAGATCTTGAACGACGCGACGCCGAACCGCTCGACCAGGTCGGGCAGCTCATCGATGTGCCCGCTCGACATGGGCGCCAGGTGGAACCCGTAGTCGATGTAGGCCCTGCCCTCGGCCTGCTGGAGCACCTCGGGGAAGAACTCCGCGTAGGGGCCGCCCTTGTTGAGGTAGTACTGGCCGGTCCGCATGTACGTGAGCGCGGTCGTGACGCCGCCCTGGGCGCTGGCCCGGCTCTCCGACCCGGTGTCCTCGGGCAGCGGGTTGTAGATGCCCCAGTGCTGATGGGCGTCCACGACCCCGGGGAAGGCCAGCTTGCCACCCCCGTCGATCACCTCGCCTGCTGCGGACAACCCCGGCTCGACCCGGACGATACGACCGTCCTCGATGGCGATGTCCGCGTCCACGGGCTCGTCCCGGTCGTGGGTGACGACCTTCACGTTCTTCAGCAACAGCTCGGTCACAGGGGTGAACTCTCCTAAGCGAGGCGGTGGGCGTCGCGGTGCCAGGCGAGCACACGCCGCTCCACCATGAGGAACAGGGTGTTGAGGGTGAAGCCGAGCACGCCGAGCACCAGGACGCCGGCCCAGATGGCCGGCATGTCGGCGTTGTTGCTGGCCAGGTTGAGGAGGTAGCCGATCCCCTCGGTGCTGCCCTTGAGCTCCGAGATGATCATCAGGATCAGCGCCAGCGAGACGCTCAGGCGCAGACCGGCGAAGATCTTCGGCGAGGCCGCGGGCAGGATGATCCGGGTGAACCGGAGGCGCGCGGGCACCCCGAAGACGGTCGCCGTCTCGATCTTCAGATGGTCGACGCTGCGCGCGCCGTCGATCGAGTTGAGCAGGATCGGCCAGACGATGCCGAAGACGATGGTCGCGACCTGGACCTGCGTGCCCATCGTGAAGAGCACGAGGAAGACCGGGAGCATGGCGGGCGGCGGCACCGCCCGGCCGAACTCGATCAGCGGCGAGATGAAGTCCGCCAGCCAGGCGGTCCTGCCGAGCGCGATGCCCAGTGAGACGCCCACGATCACGGCCAGGCACCAGGCCCCGCTCACCCTGAGCAGGCTGGGGACGAAGTTGTCGATGGCCTCGTCGGTGAGGATGTAGGGCCCGGAGAACCACTTCTCGTACGCACGAGCCAGGATCTTGGTTGGGCCGGGAAGGTACGGGCTGTCCGCGGACCGTGCGGTCAGCTCCCAGGCGCCCAGGACGACGGGAACCAGCCAGAGCCGCTTGATGAGGGTACGGATCATGTCGTCCGCCACTTGAAGAGACGCCGTTCGGCGCGTACGAGAACGGTGTTGACGACGAGACCGATCGCGCCGGCCCACAGCATGGCCGCGATGACGTCGATCATCGCGTCGGCGCCGACGCCGGTGCTCGCCTCGATGAGGAAGCCGCCGATGCCGCTGGAACCGCCCACGATGTACTCGACGCTGATGGCCAGGATGAGCGTGATGGAGGCGGCGAGCCGCACTCCCGTGGCGATGAAGGGGGCGGCGCTCGGCAGGGAGACCCGCCAGATGACCGCGCCTGGCCCGAAGCCGAACGAGCGCAGCGTCTCCTTGCCCAGCGGGTCCACGTCGCGCACGCCGTACAGCGTGTTGATGAGGATCGGCCATGAGGCGGCGAAGACGATGAGCGCGACCTTGGCGTTGATCTCCGGCTGGAAGAAGAACAGGGCCAGCGGAATCAGCGCCACCGAGGGGATCGGCCGCAGGAACTCCACGAAGACCCGGGTCATCTCCTCGACGACTGGGACCGTTCCCAAAAGCAGGCCGAGAGGTACGGCGACCAGCACGGCGAGGGGCAGGCCGATGGCCGCGGCGGTGAGCGTGCCCCGCAGGTCGTCGAGGAAGGTCGGGTCGACGGCCAGCGTCACGGCTCTGACCAGCGTGTCCGCGGCCGGCGGCAGCCATTTGACCAGGCCCGACATTCCGAGGAACTGCCAGGCGAGCAGAAAACCCGCCACGCCGGTGGCGTGGCGGGCTAGCTTGATCAGCTTGGCGCGGGCGAGCGGAGTCCGCTCGCGCCGCGTTGCGGTGATTGTGCCCATCATCCCTGAGGGGTGGCGTAAATCATGGAGTTGACGTCTATCTTCTGCTTGAGCATGCCGGCGTCGAGCATGAGGTCGGCGACGCGCTGGATGCGCTGGGCGCTCAGCGTGGTGGGGTAGGCGCCCAGGTTGATGGTGGCGGCGGTCTCGGCCGGGATCTTGGTGAAGGTCGGCAGGACCTTGGTCACGGCGGCGCGGTCGGTGGCCGCGATGTTCTGGGCCTTGGCCATGGCGCGCTGGAAGGCGGCGAGCGTCTTGGGGTTCTCGCCGACCCACTTCTCGGTGGCGGCCCAGCCGGTGATCGGCAGACCGTCGGTCGGGCCCGACATGGTGTCGAGGAGCATCGTCGCGCCGAGCTCCTTCTTGGCCTGGCTGACGTACGGGTCCGTCATCCACACGGCGTCCACGTCACCCTTGTCGAGCGAGGAGAGCCAGTTGGTCGTCGGGACCTCGACGTACTTGATGTCCTTGGTGGGGTCGATACCCGCGATCTTCATGTGCGGGTTCATGGTGAGGACGCCCAGACCGGCCAGCGCGTTGACGCCGATCTTCTTGCCCTTGAGGCCGACGACATCCTTGATCGGCGAGTCCTTCTTCACCATGATGCCGAACGCACCCGCCGCACCCTGGTAGGAGTCGGCGATGTACTTGAACTTCTCGGTGCCCGCCTCCTGGATCGTCAGGATGGTGGCGTAGCTGCCGAGGACGACGTCCATGGTGCCGTTGGAGAGCTTGGGCAGAACCGCCTGCGGAGCCTGGATCGGCTCCTGCTTGACGTTGAGGCCCTCTTCCTTGAAGAAGCCGCGCTCCATGGCGATGAACAGCGGAGCGGAGTCCGCGCCGGGATACTGGCCGATCAGCAGGTCGGTCTTCATGCCGGAGGCCGCGCCTGACGTGGATGCCGGGTCGCCCGAGCTCGAACACCCCGTGATGACGAGGGTGGCCACGAGCCCAAGCAAGGCCGTGCGCCCTAATGCACCGAACCGCATTGCGGATCTCCTTTGAACCGGGGGGAGTGAAGTGCGAACGAAGTGTTCAGCGACGCTGGCACCCTAGCGCAGGCGGCCCGGCCCACCGCAGCAAGTACATCGGAAATTAACGAGATATATGGCGATATATAGCGATATGTTACTTTTGTCCGAATATCTAGGGTCACAACCTCTTGACTTCTGGCCATTGAAACAGGTGTTGTGATTTGGGCTATTTGCCGGGTTGTAGGTCGACTGTGATCTTTGCGCTATTGGCCGATCTCCTGTTGATGTGCTCCAATTAGCTCTCGCCCCAAGGGTGCGTCGGCGTCACTCGGCAACCACCGGCATGACGTGATCTTCGTGCACCAGACCATCCGAGGAGAGGTTGCGGAGGCAAGTGAAGAGTGTTGTCCCCTCTGTGGGCGGGGATCAGGGCTTAACTGAAGAAGCCCCCCGACATGCGTCCCGTAAGCCACAGGCGTCGATGCCGGGCAAAGTGGAAGCCGGCAAGCGAAAGACAGGGGCTCGCTTCTCCCTGCGCAACTGGCGAGTGCGCTCAAAGCTGGTGGTCCTGGTCGTCATCCCGACCATCGCGGCGCTCGCGCTCGGTGGCCTGCGCGTCACGACCTCGATCACCACCGCCAGCGAGTACGCCCAGGTCAACGAGGTCGCCGTGCTGGCGAGCCAGTTGACCCAGCTCGCGCACGAAATGGAGATGGAGCGCGACCTCAGCGCCCGATACGTCGCCCAGGGCCGCCGGGGTGGCAGCCCGACGGAAGTGAAGGCCCAGTACGAGCGCGTCGACAAGCTCGTCACCGAGGTCAGGAGCGGCGTCGAAGCCCTCACGACCAGCAACGGCCCGCACGCCGCCGAGGCCCTGCCCATCAAGAGCCGCCTCGACGAGCTCGAGACCTCGCGTAAGACCGCGATCGACTCGCAGCTCGACGTCAACTCCGTCATCGAGCTGTACGACCGGTCCATCTCGGACCTGCTCTCGCTCAACGACAAGATCGACGAAGGCGCGGTCGACAAGGAGCTGTCGGCGAACGTCGCCGGCTTCGCCGCCCTGTCCCGGGCCAAGCAGTACGTCTCCACCCAGCGCGCCCTGCTCGTCGCCGCCCTGGCGACCCGGGGCTTCGGCAAGGACGACCTCGACGCGTTCATCGCCGCGCGCGCCCAGAAGAACAGTGAGCTGTCCACCTTCCGGGCCCAGGTTCCCCTCGGGCTCCGCCAGGCGTACGACGACACCGTCAGCGGCAAGGCCGTCGACCGCGCCGAGATCCTCGCCGCGCGCGCCCTGATCCTTCAGGACGGCGGCCTGCCGGTCGCGGACCGTCAGCTCGGCCTCACCCGTGACGGCGAGACCTGGTACGACGCCATCACCGAGACCATCGACGGCATGCGCAAGGTCGAGCAGCAGGCCGCCGACGCCATCGTGCTGCGCAGCCGCACGCTGGAAGGCGCCGAGCAGCAGAGCGCCGTGATCGTGGCGGGCGCCATCGTGCTCCTGCTCATCCTCGTCCTGCTCGTCACCGTCATCATGGCCCGTTCGCTGAGCGGCCCGCTGCGCAGGCTGCGCAGGGAGGCCCTGTTCATCGCCGGCCGCCGCCTGCCGGACACCGTCCGCCAGTTGCGCGAGTCGGAGACCTCCAGCGACCACGTCGAGGTCGAGCCCATCGGAGTCGCCTCCAACGACGAGATCGGTGAAGTCGCGCGGGCGTTCGACGAGGTCCACCGCGAGGCGGTCCGGCTGGCCGGCGAGGAAGCCCGCCTGCGCAGCAACGTCAACGCGATGTTCGTGAACCTGTCGCGGCGCAGCCAGACGCTGGTCGAACGGCAGATCACCCTGATCGACGGCCTGGAGCAGGGCGAGCAGGACGAGCAGCGGCTCGGCAACCTGTTCAAGCTGGACCACCTGGCGACCCGTATGCGGCGTAACAGTGAGAACCTCCTGGTCCTCGCCGGTCAGGAACCGCCGCGCCGCTGGAGCAAGCCCGTCAAGCTGGTCGACGTCGCCCGCGCCTCGCTGTCCGAGGTCGAGAACTACGAGCGCGTCGTGCTCCAGGTGCCCGACGGCGTCGCGGTGGCCGGACAGGCCGTCAACGACGTCATCCACCTCATCGCCGAGCTGGTCGAGAACGCCCTGTCGTTCTCGCCCCGCGACACCAGGGTCACGGTCTCCGGCAGCCGGATCGACGGCGGCGGCGTGATGCTGTCGATCAGCGACTCCGGCATCGGCATGACCGGCGAGGAACTGGTCCAGGCCAACGACCGCCTCATCGACGCGCCCAGCGTGGACGTCTCGGTGTCGCGCCGCATGGGCCTGTTCGTGGTCGCCCGTCTGGCGCACCGCCACGGCGTACGGGTGCAGTTGCGCCCGCATGGCACCGGCGGCCTGACCGCCATGGTCCTGATGCCCGAAGCGCTGCTGGGGGCGCAGGCCCCGGCGTACGGGACCCCGGGCAACAACGGAATGGGCGGCCCCGACGGCTTCGCCGGCCAGCCCTCCATGCCGTCGATGCCCTCCATGCCCTCGATGCCGTCCGTGCCGCCGCCCCCCATGCCCCAGTGGGGCGGGGGCGGCGAGTACCGGCCGGGACCAGGGCACCCGTCCTTCCCCTCCCAGCCCAGCATGGACACGGGCTGGCCGTCCGACCCGCGCGCCGGTAGCGGCGTCGGTGGTGGTGGCGGCGTCAGTGGCTACGACACCTCCGACGTGTGGGTGCCCTCGCGCAACCCCGGCAGCACGAACTCGCCGTCCAACACCTGGTCGAGCAACACCTCCCTGCCCCAGCGCCCCACGGGCGGCCCGCCGGCCGGCGACCGCCCCGACATGAGCTGGGCGGAAACGGAGATGCGGCGGCCGCGGTACGACCTGCCCGAGACCGAGTCCGCGGCGACGGGCCCCATCCCCGTGGTCAAGCCCGCGTCGGGAGGGGACGAGTACCTGCCGATCTTCGCCTCGGTCGAGTCGGCCTGGTTCGAGCAGGGCAGCGAGAGCGAGGCCACGTGGGGCTCCTCGAAGGCGGACGCGGGCTGGAGCGCGGCCCAGGCGGTGGTGGAGCCGGTACGTGACGGCTCGACGGCGGCCGGGCTGCCCAAGCGGGTGCCCAAGGCCAACCTGGTGCCCGGATCGGCGGACACCGTCTCGGCGCCGAAGGGTGTCGCACCCATGCCGGCGGTCTCGCCGGACCGGGTACGCAGCCGGCTCTCGAGCTTCCAGCAGGGATTCAGGGCGGCACGGGACGACATCAGCGAGGGCAGGACGTACCCCTCCGGTCCGAGAAGTGTTGAAAGCAGGGATGAGCGCGCATGAACGACCTGAGCCAATCGGCACGTGGGGTGGATTGGTTAATCACCGACTTCGTCAGCACGGTCCCTGGCGTCGCGCACGCGGTGGTGGTCTCGTCCGACGGGCTGCCGCTGGCGGCATCGTCGGGCTTCCCCGCTGACAGGGCCGACCAGCTGGCCGCGATCGCGTCGGGCCTGGTGAGCCTGACGCAGGGCGCGGCCAGGGTGTTCGAGGGCGGCGCGGTCAACCAGACGATCGTGGAGATGCAGCGCGGGCTCATGCTGATCATGTCGATCAGCGACGGCTCGTGCCTCGCCGTGCTGGCCGCGCCGGACTGTGACATGGGCCTGGTGGCGTACCAGATGACGCTGATGGTCGATCGTGCCGGTCAGGTGCTGACTCCGGCTGTGCGTGCGGAACTACGCGCCAGCCAGACCAGGTGATATAGGTGACAGACCCCAGATGGAACAGCGGCGGGTGGAACAGCGGTGGCTGGGAGCCGCCGCCACCTCCGCCACCCAGCTCTGACCCCGCCTCACCGGTACGGCCTTACGCCGTCACCGGCGGGCGGACCGCGCCCAAGGTCAAGCTGGCGATGGAGGCCCTGGTCTCCTCGGCGACGGCCGAGCACCGGGAGTTCTCCCACATCACGCCCGAGTACAAAGCGATCAGCCAGCTCTGCCTGCAGGTCAGGTCGGTGGCCGAGGTGTCGGCCCTGCTGCGGATCCCGCTCGGCGTGGTGCGTGTTCTTATCGCTGACATGGCGGCCGAGGGCCTGGTACGGGTCCA
Organism: Nonomuraea solani; assembly: GCF_900108335.1. Lineage (GTDB taxonomy): Bacteria > Actinomycetota > Actinomycetes > Streptosporangiales > Streptosporangiaceae > Nonomuraea > Nonomuraea solani. The sequence continues at coordinate 98,788 of NZ_FNVT01000003.1, read as the reverse complement.
CCAGCCGCAGTTGGAAGCGGGTAGGCCGGATGTCAACCTGCTGGAAAGGGTGCTAAGTGGACTTCGCAGGCTCTAGCCCCGGTTTGACCTCGACGAAGATCGTGGTCGCCGGCGGGTTCGGCGTGGGAAAGACGACGTTCGTCGGCGCGGTGTCGGAGATCATGCCGTTGACCACGGAGGCCGTCATGACCGACGCCTCCGCCGGCATCGACGACCTGGGCATGACGCCGCTGAAGTCGACCACGACCGTCGCCATGGACTTCGGCCGGGTCTCCCTCGACCGCGACCTGATCCTGTACCTGTTCGGCACCCCCGGCCAGCACCGGTTCTGGTTCATGTGGGACGACCTCGTCCGGGGTGCCATCGGCGCGGTCGTCCTCGTGGACACCCGCCGCCTGGCCGACAGCTTCCCCGCCATCGACTACTTCGAAGAGGCCCAGCTCCCGTTCATCGTGGGGGTGAACGGGTGGGACGGCTCCTACGCCCACAGCGACGCCGAGGTCCGCGACGCCCTTACCCTGGCGCCGCACATCCCGATGGTGCGCCTGGACGCCCGGTCGAAGGACTCGGTCAAGAGCGCGCTGATCCACCTGGTCGAGCACGCGCTGACGGTTCGGATGGCCGTGCCAGGCTGGAGCGGCTAGCGGAGCGGATAGGCTGGAGTCTTAGACGACGACGTACATTCGCTTCGAGGACTGGCCAACCACGTGTTCGAGACGCTATCCGACCGGTTGACATCGGTCTTCTCCTCCCTCCGTGCCAAAGGGCGGCTGTCCGATTCCGACATCGACGCCACCACCCGTGAGATCCGCATCGCCCTGCTTGAGGCCGATGTCGCGCTGCCGGTGGTCAAGGCGTTCGTCGCCCAGGTCAAGGAGCGCGCCCGCGGCGCCGAGGTGTCCCAGGCGCTGAATCCGGCGCAGCAGGTCGTCAAGATCGTCAATGACGAGCTGATCGGCATCCTCGGCGGCGAGACCCGCAGGCTCCGCCTGGCCAAGACGCCGCCGACCGTCCTCATGCTGGCGGGCCTCCAGGGCGCCGGCAAGACGACGCTGGCGGGCAAGCTGGCCCGGTGGCTGCGCGAGCAGGGCCACGCGCCCATGCTGGTCGCCGCCGACCTGCAGCGGCCCAACGCCGTCCAGCAGCTCCAGGTCATGGGCGAGCGCGCCGCGGTCGCGGTCTACGCGCCCGAGCCGGGCAACGGCGTGGGCGACCCCATCGAGGTCGCCCGCCGCTCGATCGACGAGGCCAGGCGCCTGCAGCACGACATCGTCATCATCGACACCGCCGGTCGCCTGGGCATCGACCAGGAGATGATGAAGCAGGCCGCCGACATCCGCGACGCGGTCTCGCCCGACGAGGTCCTGTTCGTGGTCGACGCCATGATCGGCCAGGACGCCGTCACGACGGCGCAGGCGTTCATGGAGGGCGTCGGCTTCGACGGCGTCGTGCTGACCAAGCTCGACGGCGACGCCCGCGGTGGCGCGGCCCTGTCGGTCCGGCACATCACCGGCCGGCCGATCATGTTCGCCTCCACCGGCGAGAAGCTCGAAGACTTCGACGCCTTCCACCCCGACCGGATGGCCTCCCGCATCCTCGACATGGGTGACATCCTCACCCTGATCGAGCAGGCCCAGAAGACGTTCGACGAGGAGCAGGCGGCCAAGATGGCCGGCAAGCTCACGTCGGGAGAAAACTTCACCCTCGAGGACTTCCTCGAGCAGATGATGATGGTCCAGAAGATGGGCCCCATCAAGAACCTGCTCGGCATGATGCCCGGCATGGGCCAGATGCGCGACCAGCTCAACTCCATCGACGACCGCGACCTCGACCGCATCGCGGCCATCATCCGCTCGATGACCCCCGCCGAGCGCCAGGACCCGAAGATCCTCAACGGCTCCCGCCGCGCCCGCATCGCCGCCGGTTCCGGTGTCTCGGTCAGCGCGGTGAGCAACCTCGTCACGCGCTTCTACGAGGCGCAGAAGATGATGAAGCGGGTGGCGGGCGGCATGGGCATCCCCGGCATGCCGGGGGGCCGCGGCAAGGCGGCCAAGGCGCAGAAGAAGGCGAAGAAGGGGCGGCGCGTCAGCGGCGACCCGCGCAAGGCTGCGCTGGGCAAGCCCGCCGCCGAGGAGGAGCCCGCGGCGCCCAAGCAGGGGGGTGTGCTCGGCAACCTCGGTGGCAAGCTGCCGCCGGGCATGGAGCTGCCGCCCGGTTTCGACCCCTCCAAGCTGCGCCTGCCCGGCCAGAACTAGCGGTTTTCCAGCGTGCCGTGAAGGCTCTTACCGAGCCTTTGCGGCGCGCTGCCGTGTCAGGTCGTAGGCAGTGCCATCGATCTGGCACAATGACATGTTGGAACATCGTGACCAGGCGGGTGCCCTCTCACCTCCCGCCGGACGCGCCTGTCCCTGGAGCGTCGTCCCGTCGTGCCCCACTCGGCGAGATTCCGCTCACCCACGCTCGAATGCAGGAGAGACCACACCAGTGGCAGTCAAGATCAAGCTCAAGCGGCTCGGCATGATCCGCAACGCTCAGTACCGCATCGTCGTCGCCGACAGCCGCACCAAGCGGGACGGCCGGGCGATCGAAGAGATCGGGCTCTACCACCCGAAGAACGACCCTTCGCGCATCGAGATCGACGCCGAGCGCGCGGCTTACTGGCTGGGTGTCGGCGCGCAGCCGACCGAGCCCGTGCTCAAGCTGCTCAAGCTCACCGGTGACTGGCAGAAGTTCAAGGGCGAGCCCGCCCCTGCGCCGCTGAAGGTCGCTGAGCCCGCGCCCGACCGTCACGCCCTCTACGAGGCCGCGGCCAAGGAGGCGCTGTCCGGTGGCGACACCGGCACGGCCGCCACCACGCCGAAGCGGGCCAAGAAGAAGGAAGAGGCCGCTGAGGCCCCCGCCGAGACCCCGGCAGCCGAGGGCGAGGCCTGACGTGCTCGAGGAGGCTCTCGAGCACCTCGTTAAGGGCATCGTCGAACATCCAGACGATGTCCGGGTCCGCGCACGCCGCATTCGCAGCGGGCGCGTCCTGGAGGTCCGGGTGCACCCCGAGGACCTGGGCAAGGTCATCGGACGCGGCGGGCGCACCGCCAAGGCGCTGCGCACGGTCGTGAACGCCCTGGCCGACGGGAAGTACGTACGGGTCGACCTGCTCGACCTGCACGAAGCGGTCCGTTAGCGTCAGGTTTGCGCGCCCTCATCGGTCTCTTCCGATGGGGGCGCTCCGCGTTGAGAAAGGTTGTGTTCACGTGCAGCTGGTCGTCGGCCGGATAGGTCGTCCGCACGGCGTACGCGGTGAGGTGACCGTGGAGGTGCGCACCGACGATCCCGAGCTGCGCTTCGCGGTCGGCGCGGCGATCGCCACGGACCCGGAAAGCAGGGGGCCGCTCGTCATCGCGGGCCGCCGCTCGCACAAAGGCGTTCTCTTGGTCTCCTTCGAGGGCATCCACGACCGCGACGCGGCCGATGAGCTGCGCGGCACGATGCTGGTCATCGACTCCGGCGAGGTGGCGCCCTCCGACGACCCCGACGAGTTCCACGACCACGAGCTCATGGGGCTGACGGTGGAGACCGTCTCCGGCGAGCCGGTCGGTGAGGTGGTCGACATCCTTCACCATGGTCAGGACCTTCTCGTGGTGAAGCGCAAGGGGCAGGAGCAGGCGCTGATCCCGTTCGTGAAGGCGCTGGTGCCCGAGGTGGACCTGGAGGCGGGGCGGCTGGTCGTCGATCCGCCGGAAGGGCTGCTGTGATGCGGCTCGACATCATCTCGATCTTTCCCGAATACTTCGCGCCGCTCGACGTTTCGCTGATCGGCAAGGCTCGGGAGCGGGGCACTCTGGACGTACGCGTGCACCAGCTGCGCGACTGGGCCCACGACGTCCACAAGACCGTGGACGACACCCCTTATGGCGGGGGGCCGGGCATGGTCATGAAGCCCGAGGTGTGGGGCGACGCCATCGACACCGTGATCGGCACGGCAACCCCCAACGGCGCTGCCCCCGCCCCTGGCTCCGGCACCGCCCCCGCGCCTAGCTTCGGCCCCGACTTTGGGGCCTCCACCGGGGCCTCCGCCGGACCTTCCACCACGGCCACTGCCGGGGCTGCCGCTGGACCCTCCACCGGGGCCTCCGCCGGACCTTCCACCACGGCCCCCGCCGGGGCTGCCACTGGACCTTCCACCGGCGTCGGCGCCACGGCCTCCGCTGGCGCTGGCACTGCGGCCGATGCTGCTACCGCCGTCACACCGACTCGGGTCACACCGACTCGGGCGGTGCCGCGCATGATCGTGCCCACCCCGAGCGGGCGGCCGTTCACCCAGGAGCTCGCGCAGGAGCTGGCCGGGGAGCCCTGGCTGCTGTTCGCGTGCGGGCGCTACGAGGGCATCGACTCGCGCGTCATGGAGGACTACTCCACGCGGCTGCGCGTGGACGAGGTCAGCCTCGGCGACTACGTGCTGGCCGGCGGCGAGGTGGCGGTGCTGGTCATGGTGGAGGCCATCGGCAGGCTGCTGCCCGGCGTGCTGGGCAACGCCCAGTCGGCCGTGGACGACTCGTTCGCCCCCGGGTCGATGCGGAATCTGGTCGAAGGACCCGTCTACACCAAGCCGCCCGTGTGGCGAGGGCACGAGGTGCCCCCCGTGCTGCTGTCCGGACATCACGGAAAAGTGGCCAGATGGCGGCGTGACGAGGCGCTCCGGCGTACGGTACGGAACCGCCCGGAACTGGCGTCGGAGCTCGAACCCGAGACGCTCGACAAGCACGACAGGAAGCTGCTCGAAGAGCTGTCGTTTCGCGTCGGCCGGAAAGATGTGGCAAACTGAATCGCTGCCGACCATTCAGCGGTCGGTGTTGCGTGCCCGGGAACGACTGACCCGGGGCCCCAGGAGACAGCAGGCGTGTCCGCTACTGTCGCCGTGCTCGACTCGGGCGCGGCCGAGTGGACCTCCGCGTGCTCGCGAAGACTTTGAGGAAAAGACTCTCATGCACACGAAGATCCAGGAGCTCGAGAAAGCGACCCTGCGCAGCGACGTACCGGACTTCCGTCCCGGTGACACGCTCGAGGTTCACGTCCGAGTCGTCGAAGGCAACCGCTCCCGTATCCAGGTCTTCAAGGGCTTCGTGCTGCGCAGGCAGGGCAGCGGCGCCCGCGAGACCTTCACGGTCCGTAAGGTCAGCTACGGCGTGGGCGTGGAGCGTACGTTCCCCGTGCACAGCCCGGTGATCGAGAAGATCGTGCTCGTGACGCGCGGTGACGTGCGCCGCGCCAAGCTCTACTACATGCGCGACCTGCGCGGCAAGGCCGCCCGTATCCGCGAGAAGCGCGAGACGACCGCCAAGTAACCGTCGCATCCGAATGGCCCGCGCCTGGCGCGGGCCATTCGGCTTTACAGGGCCGTTTCCTTTATGTGGAGCGACTCGTGCACGGTGTAACGTCGGTCGAGGCTTGTCGAGCCGTTCCATCATCTAGGCTCGTCAGCGATGACTAGCGAGAGCCAGGAACACGGCGCGGCGCGCCGCCCTGTCGAAGACGAGGTGGAAGTGGTCGCCGAAGAGACTCAGAAGCCGGCCAAGGGCGAGAAAAAGGAGAAGAAGGGGTCGTTCTGGAAAGAACTTCCCGTTCTTATCGTCGTCGCACTGGTGCTGGCCCTGATCATCAAGACATTCGTGGTCCAGGCCTTCTACATTCCATCGGAGTCGATGGAGAACACCCTGCTCAAGAACGACAGGGTCCTGGTCAACAAGCTCGTCTACCACACCCGCGACATCGAGCGCGGCGACGTCGTGGTGTTCTCCGGCGTCGACTCGTGGGACGGCGAGTTCCAGCTCGAAGAGCCGGCCAACCCGATCGCGGCGTTCTTCCGGTGGGTCGGCACGGCGTTCGGGATCGTTCCCGGCGAGAAGGACTACATCAAGCGGGTCATCGGCGTCGGCGGCGACCACGTCAAGTGCTGCGACTCCAAGAATCGCATCACGGTCAACGGCACGCCCATCGAGGAGGAGAGCTACCTCTATCCGGGCAACGTGCCGTCCGACAAGTTCTTCAACATCACGGTCCCGCCGGGGCGGCTGTGGGTGATGGGCGACCACCGTTCGGTCTCGCTCGACTCCCGCTCGCACACCGGCGACGCGGGCGGCGGCTCCATTCCCGAAGGTCAGGTCATCGGACGGGCCTTCGTGATCGTGTGGCCGTTCAACCGGTTCTCCTCGATAGACATCCCCGACACGTTCGCGCAGCCCGCGCTCCAGGCGCTGGGCGGGTCGGTGCCGCTGGTCGCCGGCTTCGCGTTCGCCGTACCCTTGGTGCTGGTCCGTCGACGCTGGCTGCTGCGTAGGAGGCGTTGATGGCCGTCACCAAGAAGGCGGAGGGCGTGGGGAAAGAGAAGAAGAAGGGCGGGTTCCGCGAGACCGTCCTGCTGCTCGTCATGGGTGTCGGCATCGCGCTGCTGCTGCAGGCGTTCGTGGTCGGCTCGTTCTACATCCCGTCCGTGTCGATGGAGAAGACGCTGCTGATCAACGACCGCGTGTTCGTCAACAAGCTCGCGGGCAAGCCCGAGCGCGGCGACATCGTGGTGTTCAAGGGCTGGAACGGCGAAGACACCATCAAGCGGGTCATCGGCGTCGGCGGCGACCGCGTCAAGTGCTGCGACTCCAAGAAGCGCATCACCGTCAACGGCACGCCGCTGGAGGAGTCCTCCTATCTCTATCCCGGCGATTTCCCCTCCGGCGACGACTTCGACGTCACGGTGCCCGCCGGGAAGTTGTGGCTGATGGGCGACCATCGCAGCGCCTCGGCCGACTCCAGGGCCCACCAGGAGGAGCCGGGCAAGGGCTTCATCTCGGAGGACGCGGTGGTCGGCAAGGCCGTGGTGCGCTACTGGCCGCTGTCGCGCGGCTATCTTTTCTCCCAGCCCGACACTTTCGACAAGGTCAAGTAGAGAGGGCGTTCGGTCGCGGTTTGCGGCGAATGGGGCGTACGCTGCCTGTGTCATGACAGTTGCGTTCCGCCCTCGACCGAGCGTCGTCCGCCGCGATTCCGGACTCTACGCCTATGAGCGGGCGCTGGCCCGCCGCGGCCTCACCCCCATCGCGGGCGTCGACGAGGCCGGCCGCGGCGCCTGCGCCGGGCCGCTTGTGGTCGCCGCCGTCATCCTGCGCAAGCCCATCGACGGCCTGGGTGACTCGAAACTCCTGGCCCCGCCGGTGCGTGAGCGCCTCTACGACCAGATCATGAACCTTTCCCATGTGGGCGTAGTGATCATCCCGCCTGGGGAGATCGACGCTAAAGGTCTTCACAAGAGCAATGTTTCAGGAATGAGGCGCGCTGTCGCACAGTTGCCCTGTGACCCGGAGTACATCCTGACGGACGGCTTCCCGGTGCCAGGCCTGCCGGCGCCGTCGCTGGCGGTGTGGAAGGGGGATCAGGTGGCCGCATGCGTGGCGGCCGCGTCGATCGTGGCCAAGGTGACCAGGGATCGCCTGATGGTCGCGCTCGACGCGCGCTTCCCGCTGTACGGTTTCGCCGAACACAAGGGGTATGTCACACCGGGACACCGGCTGGCGCTGGAAACGCACGGCCCGTGTCCTGATCACCGATTCTCCTTCGTCACGGTGGCGCGGGAGATGGGTGAAAATGAAATGGGGGCCGGGGTTGCCTGAGCAGGCGAACCGGGGGACCGGTACGACAGGAGGACCGCGATGAGCGCAGAGGATCTCGAAAAGTACGAAACCGAGATGGAGCTGCAGCTTTACCGCGAATACCGTGATGTCGTCGGTTTGTTCACGTACGTGGTGGAGACTGAACGGCGCTTCTATCTGACCAACTCGGTGGACCTCGACGTCCGTACCGCGGAGAACGGCGACGTGTTCTTCGACGTGAAGATGCAGGACGCGTGGGTGTGGGACATGTATCGGCCGGCGCGGTTCGTGAAGAACGTGCGAGTGGTCACGTTCAAGGATGTGAACGTGGAGGAACTGGCCAAGGCAGACCTGGAGATGCCAAAGGAAGGCTTCTCAGGCTAGGCGGGCCTTTGATGTGATCGCGAGCCCGGCAGCCGCTGGGCCGCACTACAGCTCTGGAGTCCCGCGACCGCGGTCTGCTCGCTACGTGCACCTGTAGGGGCTCTCAGGGCGGGGACGTGGCCTCGCTGCCGTAGCAGGCGTCCCTTGCCTCGTATCGGACACCGAGCACCTCGCCGCCACCCCTGCCCAGCGCCTCGCTTCTCACGGCGCCCCGCGCTCCTCACAGAGCTTCGCCCTCCACGGCGCCCGGACTTCCTACGGCCCCCCGCGCTTCTCACAGCGTCCCGCGCTTCTCACGGCGCTCCGCGCTTCTCGCAGAGCTTCGCCCTCCACGGCGCCCGGACTTCTTACGGCGCTTCGCCCTTCAGGGCACCCGCGCTTCTCACAGAGTTTCGCCCTTCAGGACACCCGTACCTCTCACGGCGGTTCGCCCTCCACGGAGCCCGCACTTCTTACGGCGCCAGGCACCTCTCATGGGGCTTCGCCCTACACGGCGCCTCGCCTCCCGCCTGCTCCCAACCCCTCACCGCGTCCGTCTCGTGCCGCGCCGCGCCGCGCCCACAGCCTGTGTCGTGCCCCTGCCCCGTGCCTCATCCCTCGCCGGGCGCTCGCTCCATCTCGCGCTCGCCCCAACGTCATGTCGCACCTCACGTAGCACCTCGCGTCCTGCCTCGCTCCGCCTCATCTTGTGCCTTCCACCTCGCCTCCCGCTTCGCATCGCACTTCATCTCCCGCCCACCTCATCCCGCATTGTGTCCTTGCCCCGCGCCGCACCCCTCGCCGAGTGCCCGTCCGTCCAACCTCGCGTGCTGTTCCATGCGCGTCCTGTACAGCGTGCTGCCCACCACACCCCTCTCGGGCCTCGCCATATCCCGCAGTGGCCTCATCCCGCACCCACGCACCCACCCCTGTCCAGCGCCCCGCTCCCCGCATCCCCCGCATCCCGCCCGTTCCAACGACACCCTCGCCGCGCCTCGTCCCGCATAGTTCCACCGTTCAGCGCGCCCTATCCCGCACCCCACCCGTCCCGCGCACTCGCCCAGCGCCAATCCCACGTCGTGCCGAGCCTGCCACCGCCCCCTGCCGCACAGCGGTCCCTACCTTCGCGATCTTCGTGGTTCCACGGTTCCACTTCCGGGCCCGCCACTTCCGGGCCCGCCACTTCCGGGCCCGCCACTTCCGGGCCCGCCACTTCCGGGCCCGCCACTTCCGGGCCCGCCACCTCCCGGCTCGCCACCTCCCCTCTATCCACAACCACACCGCCCACCCCACCCTCCATCCCCAGAACCACGTTCGGCCCCTCTTCCCCCACCCCACATCCACGAAAGTCAGGCCCAAGCCAAAGGCCAAGCCCACCTACCCCACCCCCTGGACCCAGATTTAGGACGGGGACCGGCCGGCTGACTCACGCCTCTGGCACAGACCCGACCGGACGGAGATGGCACATGGTCACAAGGAGCAAACTCAAGCTCGAACTAGGCAAACAGGGCGAACAACTAGCCGTGACCTACCTGGAAGCCAAGGGAATGCGGGTGATCGAACGCAACTGGCGCTGCCGCCACGGCGAGATCGACATCATCGCCGAAGACGGCCCCACCCTGGTCGTCGTCGAGGTCAAAACCCGCTCCGGCAGGTCCCATGGCACGGCGCTGGAGTCCGTACGCCCCGCCAAACTGGCCAGACTCCGGATGCTTGCCGCCCAATGGTTGTCCGCCCAGCCCCACACCTACGAGACCGTGCGGGTAGACGTGATCGCCCTGGAGCGCTTCGCCGGCGACTTCGCACTGCGCCACGTACAGGGGGCGATCTAGATGGCCGTGGCCCGCACCCGCAGCGTGGCCCTGGCCGGGGTGGCAGGCCACACGGTCGAGGTCGAGGCCGACGTGGGCAACGGCCTGGCCGGCTTTCACCTGATCGGCCTCCCCGACACAGCACTGAGCGAAGCACGAGACCGCGTCAGATCCGCGATGGTCAACAGCACCTACCCATGGCCCGACGCCCGCATCATCGTCAGCCTCTTCCCGGCCAGCCTCCCCAAGCGAGGATCCCAGTTCGATTTGGCCATAGCCGTGGCCATCCTGGGCGCCGCAGGAGTGGTTCCCGCCGAACGCATCGCGGAGCTGTTCTTCCTGGGGGAGCTCGGCCTCGACGGCCGCATCAGACCTGTACGCGGCATCCTCCCCTCCGTCCTGGGGGCAGCCAAGACCGGCGACGCCACGGTAGTGGTCCCGTCGGGAAACGCGGCCGAAGCCATCCTCGTACCCGACGTGAAAATCGTACCGGTGGCACACCTACGCCAACTCGTGGAGTGGTTGCGCAAGGGCGATGACCCGCCAGAGCTGGAGATCGAGGAGAACGTGGAGCCGCCCCGGTCCACCACCAGCCCGGAGGTCGACCTGGCGGACGTCGTGGGCCAGCCGGTGGCCCGCCGTGCCCTGGAGGTGTGCGCGGCAGGCGGCCACAACCTCTGGATGCTGGGCCCACCCGGCACCGGCAAGACGTTGCTCGCCGAACGCCTCCCCACCCTCCTGCCGGACCTGGACCTCGATCATGCCCTGGAGGTCACGGCCATCCATTCGGTCGCCGGAGTCCTGCCCTCCAACGCCCCCATGATGAGCAGACCTCCGTTCGTCAGCCCGCACCATACGGCGACCTCCGCCGCGATCATCGGCGGTGGCAGCACGGTCGTCCGTCCAGGAGCCGTCTCCCTGGCGCACAGAGGCGTGCTCTTCATGGACGAAGCCCCAGAGTTCCCCCGCCACGTGCTGGACGCACTGAGACAGCCATTGGAGTCCGGCCGCGTGACCGTCTCCAGGTCAGCGGGCTCGGTCACGTTCCCGGCCAGGTTCATGCTCATTCTCGCCGCCAACCCCTGCCCCTGCGCCCAGCCCGAGGACCAGGGGGACACCTGCCGATGTTCTCCCACCGTAAGACGCCGCTACCTGGGAAGACTCTCGGGCCCGCTCATGGACCGGGTGGACATGAAGGTCACGGTGGTCCGCTCATCCAGGCGCGAACTCCTGGCCGACCGCCAGTTCGTCGAATCCAGCAAAACGGTGGCCGAGCGCGTCCTCGCGGCCCGCGAACGAGCCGCCAAGCGCCTGGCGGGCACTCCATGGCGCACGAACGCCGAGATCCCGTCCTCTGTCCTCAACACCAACTACCGCCCCGGGGCCGCCGCCATGCAGCCCATGACCTCCTGCCTGGACTCCGGCACCCTCACCGCCCGCGGCCTCGACCGCGTCATCCGCGTCGCCTGGACCCTCGCCGATCTGGCCGACAAGGACAGCCCAGAACAAGACGAAACCAACGCAGCCCTCAGCTTCTGGCTAGGGGTGAAGTCGTAGCGCACACCAGAAAGCCCAAACACCCAACAGCCCACCCAAGAACGCTGTGGTTACCGCCTGCTCGCCCACATGCGGCCTGGAGAACACCTCCCACTGACCGTCGACCCACCAGCTGATGGGACACCACCGTCCACCCCGCCAGCTGTATCGCATCCCCACCCATGGCGCTCTGACATCGCGCAAACACCCATGTACGGGGGCGCCGTACATCGCGCGAGTCACCATCGGAACGCTGCGGATCCCGCACGCCATCTACGAGAACCCAAAGCCCCCTTGCATCACCTGGAGAAATCCAGATGCCGCAGGCACCGCTCAGAGGAGTAACTGCGCCGCGGCCGCCGTCCCGGCAGACAGCGTGAACAACCCGCCCCTGCATCCGTGACCAGCACACCTGCACCTGAAGAGGCCGCCATGACGAGCACACACCCCGACCCTGCCGCACCCCATGCCGGCAGGGCCCCTGCAGAACCTTCTGCCACCAGCCATTCAGAACCCGAGCCAGAATCCCCACCCACGGCCACACCAGGAGCCATGATCGCGGCTGGACCTGGACCTGGACCTGGACCTGGACCTGGACCTGGACCTGGACCTGGACCTGGACCTGGACCTGGACCTGGGGCGACAACCGCGGCCATGGTGGAGGTCCAATCCAGAGCAGCTCTCATGCGTGCCACAGACGTAGGCGACACCATCATGGGCCGCCTCGTCATGCAGTACGGCGCCGCAGCGGCGGTGAAAGCAATCCGTACCCGTACCCTGCCACCAGAATTCATAGCCGCAGAGACCACCCAGCGAGACCGCCCACCCGACCTGACCGCCCGCCTGAACGCCTGGTACGCCCGTCTGGCGGCCGCCAACCCCATCGCCGACCTGGAAGCAGGAGCAAGATCAGGAGCCAGGCTGATCACCCCCGGCAGCCCCGAATGGCCCACCCAACTAGACCAGCTAGGCCCGAGCCGCCCCCTCGCCCTATGGGTCCACGGCGCAGCAGACCTCCGCTACTCCTGCCTCAAGTCCGTAGCGATAGTGGGGGCACGAGCCGCCACGTCGTACGGCATGCACATCGCAGCAGAGTTCGGCGTCGGCCTCAGCGAATCAGGTTGGACCGTCGTGTCAGGCGGAGCCTTCGGCGTGGACGCAGCAGCCCACAGAGGAGCACTGGCAGCCGATGCGCCCACGGTCGTAGTCCTGGCCTGCGGCGTGGACGTCTGCTACCCAAGCAGCCACGACACCCTGTTCAACGCCGTCAGGAATCAGGGGGTCGTGATCAGCGAGTGCCCACCCGGCGTACACCCCACCCGAGCCCGCTTCCTCATCAGAAACCGCCTGATAGCCGCCCTGTCGAGAGGCACGGTCGTTGTAGAAGCCGCGATCCGCAGTGGCGCACTCAACACGGCCACCCACGCTCTGACCCTCAACAGGCATCTGGGAGCGGTCCCCGGCCCGATCACCTCGGACATGTCAGCCGGCTGCCACAGACTCCTCCGAGAACGCAAGGCGGTCTGCATAACCTCCCCAGAGGAGATGATCGACCTCGTCGGCGTCATAGGAGACGACCTGGCCACGCAGAACCGAGCTCCTGTGGTCCCCCGGGACAAGCTCAACGAACCGACCAAGAGAGTCCTCGACGCCATCCCCGCCCGAGGCGGCGCAGGCCCGGCCTCCATAGCCGTGGCCGCCGGCATTGGACTGGACGCCACCCTGAGCGCCTTGGGCGGCCTGGCAGCCGCAGGCTACATAGAGCGAACCACCAAGGGCTGGCGCATCCGCAAACAGGTGACTTCTTACCCCAAAGCCCCAGAATCCGCCGCCCTGGAACCCCCGCCCACCCCGCACCCCGACCCAACCGAACCCCCACCGTTCCCCGACCCGGAACACGACTAGCCAAGGCCGACCAGCAAAGCTCGCCGCATCAGGCACGGCCCACCCCAGAAGCGGATTGGAGGCGGTACGCCACCAAGCGATAGATCGACGATCGAGCGGCAGGCCGTCTACCAGACCCCACGAGGCCAAGCGGGCGAAAACCACATCGTCCACCGTGAGGTGCTATCCCGCCGAGCGGTGGATCGACGGTCGAGCGGCAGGCCCCCTACCAGGCCAAACGCGGTCGAGCAGGCGAGAAACGTCGTCGCTCACCGGGATGCCGTTCGGAGAGGTGCTATCCCGCTGAGCGGTGGATCGACGATCGAGTGGCAGGTCGCCTACCAGGCCAAACGCGGTTGAGCAGGCGAGAAACCAGACCGCTCACTGGGATGTCGCCTGAGGTTCCGCGGGCCCACCCCCACGACCCTCACTCACATATCTGCTCTGGACCGCCACAAAGTAGGGGTCACCGGTGGTCGATTCTCTGCGCGAGCCACTGCTCAGCCGCCAGACTGTGTTTGCGGCCATCGTTCTGCTCTCCTAAGGTCTCGACCAAGGCCCTCCAAGGACCAAGCGATGGCCGTCACCATGTCCCCAGCTCCGCACTGATTCGGGTGCCGATGCATCGGGGCCACCCCCTGTAGGTGCAATCTCAGGGCGAGAGCCGTGGGCGGCAGTCCGTACGGCAGAACGGACGCGAGGCGTACTCGTCCCGCTTTGCTGCCCTGCACGGAGGGCAACTGACACCACTGCCTGCGGAAGCAGAATCCCGGACGTCAGAGCCGTAGGCACGGGTGACGTAGAGCGGGCTCAGTGAAATCTTGGTGCTGACGGAACCACGCACAGACTGCTTGTACAGGCAACGAGGGACGGCGGCGAACGACCGGGCGGCCGGCCGATGTAGGGACGTGCGGTCAGAGGAGCGGAGAGCGTGCGCAGGAATTGCGCGTTACCGGAAGACAGGACGGGAACCGAAGGTTGGTTGGGCGTGACTACTAGTTCGGACCAGCGGTAGGAGTCGGGCGTGAATGTCGGTTCGGGCAGCGGCGGATATGTGGCAAACGGCGAAAGTACGGTCGACGGCGGAAGCACGGGCGGCGGTGAGGATGCGGCCAGGGGCGGAAATATGGCCGGCGGTGGACGTGTGGTCGGTGGCGAAGGCGTGGCCAGTGGCGGGCGTGCGGGGAACGGTGGTGAGGATGCGGCCAGAGGCGGGCGTGTGGGAAGTGGCGGGGGTACGGCCGACGGCAGACGTGTGGGAAGTGGCGGGGGTACGGCCGACGGTAGACGTGTGGTCGGCGGGGAGAGGACGGGTAGCGGTGGAAGCCCGGAGGTGGGTAGGGAAGAGGTGGTGGCGGAGTTCGGGCGGTATCTGCGGTTTGAGCGTGATCTTTCCCCGCACACCGTCCGGGCCTACCTCGGAGACGTCAACGCGTTGCTCGACCATCTGGACGGCCGGCTAGAGGGGCTGGATATCGCGACGCTCCGAGAATGGCTGGCTGAACAGCATGGGGCGGGCAAAGCGCGGGCCACGTTGGCGCGCAGGACCGCCTGCGCCCGTACCTTCACCGCCTACTGTCATCGCCGAGGATGGCTGCCGGTCGATCCTGGGTTGCTGCTCGGGAGTGCCAAGGCGCCACGGCCGTTGCCTGCCGTGCTCGATCAGCGGCAGGCGGAGGCGGTTCTCGAGGTTGGCTCGACCGGTGAGCCCAAAGAACTGCGGGATCAAGCGCTTCTTGAGCTGCTGTACGCCACCGGTGTGCGGGTGAGTGAACTATGCGCGCTTGACGTTGATGATGTGGACCGTGAACGGCACATCGTCAGGGTGCTGGGCAAGGGGCGTAAGGAGCGATCGGTGCCGTTCGGATTGCCTGCTCTTCGTGCTTTGGATCGGTGGTGTATCCACGGGCGGCCTTTGTGGGTGAAGGCGGGGTCTGGGCCGGCGCTTTTCCTCGGGGTGAGGGGCGGTCGTATCGATGCCGGGACCGTGCGGCGGGTGGTGCATGCTCGGCTGGCTCAGGTAGAGGGGGCACCGGACATGGGGCCGCATGGCTTGCGGCACACTGCGGCGACTCATCTGCTTGAGGGTGGTGCGGACCTTCGTAGCGTGCAGGAGGTGCTGGGGCATGCGTCGTTGAACACCACACAGATCTACACGCATGTCTCGATCGAGCGCCTGCGGGCGGCATATCGACAGGCGCATCCGAGGGCCTGAGCAGAGAACCTCTGCCGGGCGTGTTCGTGCGTGGTGGGCGTCTGCTGGGGCGTGCCCGAGGGCTTGTGTAGTGGGCGTCAGCTGGTGAATGGCCGGGAATTGTGTTGGGGGCGTCTGCTGGTGAGTGCCGAAGGCTGGCGTAGGGAACATCCGCTGGTGGGTGCCCGAGGGCGTTCCGATTGGAGACGACAGTGAAGGCGGTCATCTGCCACCCGTGACACCGCTGGTTGATCTTCGAAGATGGAGACGGGTTGCTAGGCGGTGGGTTGTCAACGGCACCGGAGTAGTGGTGACAGGGCTGGAGATCGGGGCAATGGCGGCTGATCTGTGGCGTAGGGGTGGTTGCAGGTCGATATGGCACTCTCCGTCTTCGGCCTTCTTCGGGTCCCTGGCGTTCGGGTCTTTCGGGTCTTCGGCTGGGCGTGTTCGGTCTTCGCCTTGAGCACCGGGTTTGTGTCCGTGTTTGCTGCTGGCTCTGCCTCGGCGTTTTCGCCTGTTCCTGGCGCCGTTTCTGGGGCGTTGTTTGCGGTGTTGGCCTCTTGGCGGGTGGTGCTGGGCTGTTCGGAGGCGGCTCCTTCGGAGTCTGCGGTGTAGAGCGGTGACCAGGAGGATCGCCCCGAGCAGCACGCCTATTCCGATGACGGAGGTGGTGGGGGTCGAGGTCGAGCGTGTCAGGAGTCGGGTTGTCGCCGTGGAGTGCGGGGGCTGGTTCGACTCGGGGGTTGTGGCGGCCGGGGCAAGGGTTGCTGCCTGGAGCTGCGGTGGGCGGATGGTGCCTTGTGCTGTCTCCGGCCTTGATGCGGGGGTTTCGGGGCGGGGCTGTAGCGCTCGATTTGGTGGGGCTGCTGGTGATGTGACGTGGAGTGCTGATGTGAATGGGAAGAGGGCGGAACTGCCAGGCGGGAGGTAAGAGGTCAGAGCCGGTGTGATTGGGGAATCTGCCACGGCCAATGTGGGGGGTTGTACGGCTGCTGCGGCGGCTGCGGTCGTTTCAGGCGGGGCGGTGATGGCGTTCGGGGGAGAGGCCGTGGTGGTTGAGGGCCAGAACGGGAGCAGGCGGGCGGGGGCCTGGCCTAGAAGTAGGAGCGGGTTCAGGTATCGGGCGTCGCGTAGAAGACCCCAGTGGAGGCAGGACTCCTGGCAGTGAGGCTTTGCGGCTTCTAGAACGCCCAGCTTGGTGCCTGGCGTGACGGAGTCGCCTCGTCGTACTGATGCTGTGACTGGGAGGTACGTGGTGCGCAGGCCGTCCTCGTGATCGATGGTGACTACGCCTTTTCCAGCGACGGGGCCTGCGAAGCGGATTGTGCCCGCTCCTGCTGCTCGTACGGGGGTTGATGTGGGAGCGGCCAGGTCAATGCCGCGATGGCCGGCTAGCCAGGGCTGGGGCGGTGGGGAGAAACGGCGCAGGACCCGGGGTTGGCCGTCCAGCGGCCAGCGCCAGGTGGGAGGAGAGGCTCTTGCCGGGAGGGCGGGTAGTTGGAGGACCACTGTCGCCGAGATGACCGCGGCTAGGAGGGATCGGCGTATTGGTGTCGCGATCGATTTGGTCTTGTGGCTTGTGGAGGGGACGGCAGCGGTGGGTTGGGGCTGGTAGAGGGCTGGAGAGTGGGTGTTGGAGGTGTTGGCGGCTTGGGTTGTGGGGTGGGCGAGGGTGAGGGCTGCGGGGGCGAGGTTCATGGTGGGAGTGTTGCTGGAGGCGCGCGGTTCGCGGACGGGCGAACGTCGTTCTGTGGATATCCGGTGGCGGGGGCGGATGGGTTGTGGATGAAGGGGCCGAGTGGTGCTGGGCAAGCGGGATGATGGGGCTGCGCGGTTTGGGAGTGGGCGGGCGTGAGCTTGGGTCTTGGTAGCGGGCCAACTGTGCGCTTCAGCTTTGGGAGCGGGTTGGCTGTGAGCTTCGGTCTTGGTAGCGGGCTGGTTGTGAGCTTGGGCGTTGGGCTTTGGCAGGGCTAGGAATAGCGCTTGGTGTGGACGAGAGTGTCCATGGAGTCCGTGATCGTCGGGGGTCCGGGCGGTGTGTTCGGGGCTGAGGGTTTGGGGCGGCGGGGGCGTAGAGGGGATGTCCAGATCCAGACGGAGCTCAGGGCTATGCCCGCGGTACAGATGAGGATGACCGGGCGGAGGCCGATGAATTCGGCCAGGACGCCTCCGGCCAGGCCACCGAGGGCGAGGACGCCTTGAACCGCGAAGGTCATGGTGGCGTTCACCCTGCCGCGGAGTTCTGGGGCGGTTTCGCGGAGGGTGATGGCGCCCATGCAGGTGGCGAAGGCTACGACGATGCCGCCTGTGATCGTTCCGGTGATTGAGAGCAGTGAGATCTTCCACCACAGAGGGCCGTCCAGCAGGCCGACCGCGAGGGTTTCCATGGGGAAGAAGAGCACCGTGATGAGCAGGATGCGGTTTTCGCCGTAGCGCTTGGAGAGGCGGGCGGTCAGCCAGGCGCCGAGGAGGCCGCCTACGCCGCTCAGGGAGATGAGGACACCGATCAGGGCCTTGGGGATGTTGAGCGTGTTCAGCATGTAGAGCATGTAGACAGCGGTGTACGCCATGGCGAAGAAATTGATCGTGATGCCTGCGCCCAGGAGAGCGCGTAGCAGGGGATGGGTGACGCTGGTTTTGAGGCCCTCCACGACGTCGCGCCACATGCCTCGGGACGCTGCGGGAGTGGTCTTCTCTGGGGTACGGATGGAGCGGAGCAGCAGGGCTGATGTCAGGAACGCCAAAGCTTCCGTGAGTACGGCCAGGGGTGCCGTGAGGAGTTGTACCAGGAGGCCCGACAGGCCGGGGCCGCTGACTGAGGCCACCGAATAGGAGGCGTGGAAGCCGGCCATCGCCTCGGTTCGCTGTGCGGGGGCGACGACTGCGGCCACATGAGGGAAGTTCGCCGCCTTGAAGAGCACTCCGGCCGAGCCGATCACCAACGCTACGACGATCAACCAGGTGACGTTCAGGATGCCCAGGAGCCAGGCAACGGGGACCGTGGCGGCGGCTGCGCAGGACACGAGTTCGCAAGCGATCATCAGTGGGCGGTGGCGGGTCAGCCGGTCGGCTATGGCGCCTGATTGGAGGCCGAGCAGGAGAGCCGGTATGGAGGCTGCGGCCGTCAGTATGCCCATTTGGGAGGGGGATGCGGTGAGCAAGGTGATCGCGGTCAGGGGGATGGCCAGTTTGGACACTTCTGAGCCGGTGATCGAGATGGTTCGGGCTGTCCAGAGCAGGCGATAGTCGCGTTGCTTGCGGAGGGGGGTGGTGCCATCGGGTGGTGTTTCAGGAGCCGGGGCTCTGGGTGCCGCTTCAGAGACGGTGACTCCAGGAGCGCCGTCACCAAGCGTGCTGTCTCCCGAGGTGCCGTCTCCAAGGGCGCCGTCTCCAAGGGGCGTTCCAGGTGAGGCGGCTCTTGGCGGTTTCTCAAGTGAGGTGGTTATTGGTGGCGGCTCAGGTGCGATGGCAGTTGGTGTGGCCGCCGGTCTCGTGGGTTCTGGCTTGGCTGCTGAGGTAGCGGCGGTTGGTGAGGTTGGTCTGGATGCCTTTGGTGCAGTCGCTGGGGTGGGGGCTGCTGGTGCCGATTTCGGAGTACGGCCTGCTGGTGTCGCTTCCAGAGTGGGGCCTTCTGGTGCTGTCTTCGGGGTGAGGTCTCCTGGCGTTGCCTCCGGAGTAGGGCCTCCTGGCGTTGCCTCCGGGGTGAGGCCTTCTGATGCTGCCTTTGGGGTTGGCTCTACTGGTGTCGCTTCGGGGGTGGTGACGGTTCGGGAGGTGGCGGGGGCGGTGCTTGTGGCTGTGGTGGGGCTGGTTCGGTTGTGAAGGGAACGCTTCATAATAGATGTGAAGGTAGTCCTTCACAGTTCTGAAAGCAATACTTCAGAACTGTGGCTAGGTACCTTTGGCTCATGACGCGGGACAGTGAGTGGCTCAGTGACCCCAAAGCGATGCGGGCGCTGGCTCATCCGGCGAGGCTGATGATTCTGGACAGGCTTGGCGTCGAGGGGAGTGCTACTGCCACCGAGGTGGCCGAGATTGCGGGGATCACGCCCAGTGCTGCCAGCTATCACTTGCGGATGTTGGCCAAGTACGGGTTCGTGGAGGATGCGCCGCCGCGAGGGGATGGCCGGGAGCGGTTGTGGCAGGCGGTGGACAAGTCGCTCAGCGTTGGTGTTCTGCCTGAGGATCAGCCGGAGGTTCGGGCGGCCAAGGTTTCGTTGATGGCGGCGTTTCGGCGGGAGGCCAATGACGAGGCGAATCGAGCTCTGTCGCAGGTTGATCAGGAGCCTGAGGATTGGCGTGACGCGACGCAGTTCGGCCGGACTCGGATCAGGGTGAGTGCTCAGGAACTGGCGCAGTTGAGGGACGGGATCGAGAAGTTGATCGAGCCCTATCGGGTGCGACGGCGTAGTGAGGCGGAGGCGCCGGAAGGGGCCAGGATCTCTGAGGTTCAGGTCAATTTGTTCCCGGTTGCGAAGAGAGGGGTTCCGGGGCTGCCGACCGAGGATCACGACGCGGTCTGAACGTCGGGGTGCGGTGCCGCAACGTCGGGGTGTGGAGGTCGGGCGGTGGCGGCCTGGGAGGACACGGCGGTTGGGCGGCTCGGGAGATCGGCGGCCTGAGTGGTTGCAGATCGGGTGGTGCTGGTTTGGAGAGGAGTGCTGAGGCGGTCGTGTTGAAGCGTTGGTGGTGGTTCGGGGATTGAGCGGGGGTTCGGGCTGGTGAGGGTGAGGGATAGCTCGGGCTGAGGGAGAGGCCCCGGTTGGCGGGGCAACTTGCCGGGCGGGGTGGCCGGGGTTGGGCGGCGAGGTAGCTGGGTGGCGCGGGTTGGTGGGTTGGGCAGTTCGGGTGGGGTGGCTCGGGCTGGCTATTGGGGTGGCGTGGGTTAGTTGGGAGGTAGCTCGGGTTGGTGCGTGACGTGGGCTAGTTGGTGGGGTGGCGCGGGACGGGGAGAGGCCCCGACTGGTGGGGCAACCTGGGTTGGGTGGGTGGTCAGGGTTGGCCGGTGGGGTAGCTCGGGTTGGGTGGGTAGCTGGGGTTGGGTGGGTGGCCAGGGTTGGCCGGTGGGGTGGCCAGGGTTGGGTGGGGTGGCTCGGGTTGGGTGGGGTGGCTCGGGCTGGTGGGGTGGCCGGGGTTGGGCGGTGAGGTAGCTGGGTTGGCGCGAGTTGGTGGGTTAGCAGTTTGGGTCGGTGGCTGGCGCGGGCTGGTTGGTGGGTAGCTCGGGCTAGCTGGCGAGGTAGCTCAGGTCGGTGGATGGCGAGGGCTGGTGAGTGGGGTGGCGCGGCTCAGTTGGTGAGGTAGCTCGGGTTGGTGGGGTGGCCGGGGCTGGTTGGTGGGGTGGCTTGGGTTGTTGGGTGAAGTGGCTTGGGGTGGGGGTGTGTGAGTGGGGGTTTGCGGGCTGAAGTGGGATTTGGGCTGATGGTTGGGTTTGGTGGGGATGGAGGCGTGGGGTGGCCCTTTGACCGTGGACGGTCAGGCCGGGGTGGCGTGGGAGGTAGACTTTTCGGTGGCCTGTGACCACAGGCCGACTTCGCATGCCCCATTGCGGACCGCGCCTTCGGTCCGGGCCACGTGCCCGGCGGGAGCGGGTTCGGGGCATCAGGGCGGCAGACAACGCGCTGTCGCGGCATAACCGAAAACCGCGCCCATCCGCAGGGCGCCAAGACCTGGAGGACCAGCACATGGCCCCCGTCGTCACCATGCGACAGCTGCTCGAGAGTGGCGTTCACTTCGGTCACCAGACCCGGCGCTGGAACCCGAAGATGAAGCGCTTCATCTTCACCGAGCGCAACGGCATTTACATCATCGACCTGCAGAAGTCGCTGTCGTTCATCGACCGTGCCTACGACTTCGTCAAGGAGACCGTCGCCCACGGCGGCACGATCCTGTTCATCGGCACCAAGAAGCAGGCCCAGGAGGCCATCGCCGAGCAGGCCGCTCGCGTTGGCATGCCGTACGTCAACCAGCGCTGGCTGGGTGGCATGCTCACCAACTTCTCCACCGTGCACAAGAGGCTTCAGCGTCTGAAGGAGCTCGAGGAGCTCGACTTCGACAACGTCGCCGCCTCGGGGCTCACCAAGAAGGAGCTCCTCATGCGCCGTCGCGAGAAGGACAAGCTCGAGCGCACGCTCGGCGGTATCCGTGACATGGGCCGCGTGCCCAGCGCGGTGTGGATCGTCGACACCAAGAAGGAGCACATCGCGATCAGCGAGGCCAAGAAGCTTGGCATCCCGGTCGTCGCGATCCTCGACACCAACTGCGACCCCGACGAGGTCGACTACCCGATCCCGGGCAACGACGACGCCATCCGCGCCGTCGGTCTGCTGACCAGGGTCGTCGCCGACGGTGTCGCGGCCGGTCTGATGGCTCGCTCCGGCGCCGCTCGCGGTGACGAGAAGCCGGCCGCCGCCGAGCCGCTGGCTGAGTGGGAGCGCGAGCTCATCGAGCAGGGCACCGGTGAGCGTCCTGCCGACGAGGCCGCGGCTGCTCCCGTGGCCGTTGCCGAGGAGGCCGTTGCCGAGGAAGGCGCTGCCACCGAGGCCGCTGTTGAGGCTGCGGCTTCGACCGAGGCTGAGGTCCCCGCCGAGGCTCCGGTCGAGACCCCGGCTGAGGCTCCGGCCGCTGCTGCTGAGGGCGAGACCGAGCAGCAGGCCTGATGCTGCTTCAGACTCCCCGATGTCGGTTTCGGCTTCGGCTGCGAATCGGGGAGTCTGGCTTCAGGTTCGGCTTCGAGGCCTGAACTCAGGGGTCTTGTCTTAGGGCTTGATCCCAGGGTTTGGCTTGAGGGGCCTGGTGGATCTTCAGGTGTTCTTCTCGCCGGTCATCTTCTTGGTGGTCGTTGAGGGTCCTGGTGGCGGATGTTGCCGCAGGCAGGGTTAGGGCACGTGAGGGTACGCGCTGAGGCGGCCGAGTAGGTTCGGGTTTGGCACGGTAAGGCGTGGCGCGGCTCTGTCTGCTAACAGGGCGGATGCCCACGGCAACGCCTGCGGAGTGGTGTTCTGCGACCTCGGTGAGGCGATGCGGAACAGCGCGAGGCAGAGCGGCAAGGCAACGTGACAGCTGAATAGGGCAAGCCACCGGCGGTTGAGAGTTCTTGGTGGTCGGTCAGGCAAGGTGTGTGTGCTGGCTCGGCAAATGGCTGAGTCGGTACGGCATGCCGGGCGGGGCGGCCCCTGGGCTCGGGCGGTAAGCCAGGCCAAGGCGCAGGCGGCGAAGACAGGGCGGTGGCCCGTGATCGTACAAAGGCGTGCGGGCATGGTGTGACCGCTTCTGGATGCGACTTCACTTGGGTGTTCTGGTCATGGTTCGGAATTTGAGTGTTCGGGCCGTGGTTTGGAAGGCCGGGTGGGGTGGTGGCCGGTCGCTGAGGCTGAGGCTGAGGCTGAGGCTGAGGCTGAGGTTCGGTTGGTGCCGGGTTGAGCCAGGTGAGTGAGGCGGTTGCTGAGCTCGAGGTTGGGCCAGGCGGTTGCTGAGCTGGAGCCGGCCAGGCTAGGCGGTTGCAGGGCATGAATCAGGTCAGGCGGTTGCTGGGCCGGAGTCAGGTCAGGCGGTTGCCGAGCTGGAGCCGGGTCAAGCGGTTGCTGAGCTGGGGTCTTGCCAGGTGGTTGCCGGGTTGAGGCTGGGCGGTTGCTGAGCTGAGGCTGGGCCTGGCGGTTGCCGGACTGAAGCGGTGGCTGGGTTGAAGCTGGTGCTGAGGCGCGGCGGATGCTGAGCTGAGGCCAGGCAAGGTGGTTGCTGAGCTGAGGTTGAACCAGGCGGTTACTGGTTCGAGGTCGGACCAGACGGTTACAGGTTCGAGGTTGGGCCAGGTGGTTGCTGGTTCGAGGTCGGGCCGGGCTGGTTCGAGTGCTGAGGTGAGGCGAGTGCTGTGCTGAGGTGGTAGGCCGAGGCGAGGCTGGGCAGTATGCCGAGCGAAGCAGCAGCAGAGCCGGGCTGAGCCGAGTCACGAGTACGACAGACAACGCTCCCGTACGGCACCTGGTTGCCGTACGAACAAAGGGTGGGCGGCCGGATGATTCGGTGCCCGCCCGATCCACGATGACGACGACGAAATCCCACAAGGAAAAAGAGCAATGGCTTCCGTGAACATGGCCGACGTCAAGCGGCTTCGCGAGATCACCGCTGCCGGCATGATGGACTGCAAGAAGGCGCTGGAGGAGTCCGAGGGCGACTTCGACCGCGCCATCGAGCTGCTGCGCCTCAAGGGCGCCAAGGACGTGGGCAAGCGCGAGGCTCGCACCGCTTCCAACGGCCTCGTGGCGCTCAAGCAGGACGGTGACTCCTCCGCCGCGCTCCTCGAGCTCAACTGCGAGACCGACTTCGTGGCCAAGGGCGAGCGCTTCCAGGAGCTGGCCGCCCAGGTCGTCGCGCACATCCTCGAGACCAAGCCCGCCGACGTGGCGACGCTGCTGGAGTCCTCCTTCGACGGCAAGTCCGTCAAGGAGCACCTCGACGTCGCCAACGCCGCGCTCGGCGAGAAGATCGAGGTCCGCCGGTTCTCGGTGCTGGAGGGCGGCTACATCGGCGCCTACATGCACAAGACCGACCCGGCGCTGCCGCCGGCGGTGGGCGTGCTGGTCCAGCTCGACAAGCCGAACGCCGAGGTCGCCAAGGACATCGCGCAGCACGCCGCTGCCATGGCCCCGCAGTACCTCAAGGCCGACTCCGTACCCGCCGAGGTCGTCGAGAAGGAGCGCAAGCTCTTCGAAGAGATGACCCGCGACGAGGGCAAGCCCGAGGCCGCCATCGGCAAGATCGTCGAGGGCCGCGTCAACGGCTGGTACAAGGACTTCACGCTGCTGCAGCAGGCCTTTGTGAAGGACAACAAGAAGAGCGTGGGCAAGTACGCCGACGAGAACGGTGTCGAGGTCCTCGGCTTTGTCCGCTTCAAGGTCGGTCAGGCTTAGGCTTAGGCAAGCTGCCAGCTCAACGATCCGCCGAATGAAGGAGGCCGCCGCCGTGCAGGACCACCGGGAGACAGCCCACGAATCCACACGGACGGCGGCTTCCCCATTTCCAAACCCGCAAGGACCACTACGGTGGAAGCGGGTGATGTTGAAGCTGTCAGGGGAGGCGTTCGCCGGCAGCGAGCCGCTCGGCATCGATCCGGTGGTCGTCGATCACCTGGCCGATTCGATCGCCGAGGCGGTCAAGGAGGGCGTGCAGGTCGCGGTCGTGGTCGGCGGCGGCAACATGTTCCGCGGCGCCACCCTGTCGCAAGGCGGCATAGACCGGGCCAGAGCCGACTACATGGGCATGCTGGGCACCGTCATCAACTGCCTGGCACTACAGGACTTCCTCGAACGGCGGGGCGTGGAGACGCGCGTGCAGACCGCCATCACCATGCAGCAGGTGGCTGAGCCGTTCCTGCCGCGCCGTGCGATCAGGCACCTCGAGAAGGGGCGCGTGGTGATCTTCGGCGCCGGGCTCGGCTCGCCGTTCTTCTCCACCGACACCGCGGCGTCCCAGCGCGCCCTGGAGATCGGCGCCGAAGCGCTGCTCAAGGGTACGCAGGTGGACGGGATCTACGACTCCGATCCACGGAAGAATCCGGATGCGGTCAGGTTCGACCATCTTGACTACGGCGAGGTGCTGCTCCGCGACCTCGCAGTCATGGACGCGACCGCGATCAGCCTGTGCAAGGACAACGATCTGCCGATTGTGGTCTTCGACCTCATGGGCGAGGGCAACATCCTGCGAGCGGTACGCGGTGAGAAAATCGGCACGCTGGTGAGTCCCGCAGGCAAATGAGCGAGCGAGCCCGACACCGCCAGCTAGAAGACGACAGGGAGCCGCTGTGATCGACGAAACCCTCCTCGAAGCCGAGGAAAAAATGGACAAGGCCGTCTCGGTCGCGAAGGAGGACTTCGCGAGCATCCGTACGGGCCGGGTCACCCCTTCGATGTTCAACAAGATCAACGCCGAGTACTACGGCACGCCGACGCCGATCCAGCAGCTGGCGTCGTTCCACGTGCCCGAGGCGCGCATGGTTCTCATCCAGCCCTACGACAAGAGCTCGATGGGTGCGATCGAGAAGGCCATCCGCGACTCCGACCTCGGCGTCAACCCGACCGACGACGGCCAGGTGATCCGCGTGACGTTCCCGGAGCTGTCCGAGGAGCGGCGCAAGGAGTACATCAAGGTCGCCAAGAACAAGGGCGAGCAGGCCAAGGTGTCGGTGCGTAACATCCGCCGCACGGCCAAGGAGACGCTCGACAAGATGATCAAGGACGGCGAGGCGGGTGAGGATGAGGTCAGGCGGGCCGAGAAGGAGCTCGACGACCTCACTCAGAAGCACGTCGCGAAGATCGATGAGCTGCTCAAGCACAAGGAAACCGAGCTGCTCGAGGTCTGAGTCGAGTCGAGCCAAGTTTGTTCGAGTCGAGTCGAGTCGAGTCGACTCGTTCGAGGTTTCGAGGTCTTTGAGCGGCTCGAAGGCTCTGGGTCGCTCGGAGCCTCGAAGCCTGGAAGGCTCCGGGTCGCTTGAAGCCCCGGAATCTCTGGGTCGCCTGAGGCTCGTGTCGGCTTTAGGGCTCCGAGTTGCTTGAGGTTCGGGTCGGCTTTGGGGCTCCGGGTTGCTTGAGGTTCGAGTCCGGCCCGAGGGCCTCAGGTTGCTGGGAGTCTGGGTCGGCCTGAATGCCTCAGGTTGCTGAGGGTTTGGGTCGGTTTGAGGGCCTCAGGTTGCTTGAGGTCTGGGTTGGCTCGGGGGCTTCAAGTTGCTTGAGGTCTGAGTCGGCTTGAGGGTCGAGTTGCTCAAGACTGGGCGGCGCTCCGCGAGGTGGGTCGCCGTACGTAGTGGGTCTGCCTCTAGGGTGGGCTGGTAGCGCGACGCGGGTCCGCCTCCAGGTGGGCCGGTGATACGAAGCGCCTGCGGTGGCCCGTGTTCGGTGGGCCGCCGTGGGTGATGGGCCCTGCGCCCGCGGTCCTCGTCCCGGTGGCAAGCTGGTGGCAAGGGCGTGGGCGCTCGGCTCCGACCCCGATGGTGGCGGCCGTGACTTTCGGCCACCAGGATTGGGGCTGTGGCTCGGTCCCGGGTGTACGGGGCCGTGGCGCGGCACTGGCGATTGGGGCTGTGGCTCTAGGCCCCCGTGATAGGAGCCGTGGCTTCTGGCGGCCGGGGGCCGTGGCTCTTGGAGAGATCTGTGGACGAACGTACGGCTGGCACCAGCTCGAGCGGCGGCAGCCGTACCGGAAGGAACCTGCCCGCCGCGATAGCCGTCGGCGTGGTGCTGGGGGCGCTGGTTCTCGGCACCCTCTACACGATCAAGGAGTTGTTCCTCCTGGTCCTGGTGGGGGCCGTCGGCGTCGGCGTGCTGGAGCTGATCAAGGCCTTCGACACCCGGGACATCAAGGTTCCCGCCGTGCCGGTGCTCGCGGGCCTGGTGGCGATGCAGGCGGGGGCCTACTGGGGCGGGCCGATGTGGTTGCTGGCCACGTTCGCCCTGTCGGCGCTGGTGCTGCTGGTCTGGCGGATGTTCAGCGACGGTACGGACGGCTACGTACGGGACGCCACCGCCTCGGTGTTCACGCTGTTCTACCCCGCGATGCTGAGCGCGTTCGCGGCGCTGATGCTGGAGGCGGAGGACGGCCACCACCGGGTGGTGATCTTCATCGCGGTGACCGTGGCGAGCGACATCGGCGGCTACATCGCGGGCGTGCTCTTCGGCCGCCACAAGATGACGGTGATCAGCCCGAAGAAGACCTGGGAGGGGTTCGCCGGGTCGGTCATCGCCTGTGTGGCCGTTGGGGGCTGGCTGGTCGTGTGGCTGCTCGGGGGCGAGATCTGGCAGGGCGCGCTGATCGGCGCGCTGGCGGCGCTGCTGGCCACGGTGGGCGACCTGATCGAGTCGATGATCAAGCGGGATCTCGGTATCAAGGACCTGGGCACGATCCTGCCGGGGCACGGCGGCCTGATGGACCGGCTGGACTCGCTGGTGACGACGCTGGTGCCGGCCTGGCTGCTGATGACGCTCTTCTTCTGAAGAAGAGCCTAGTGGCGCTGCGACTCCATGGCCTGCGTGGTGATGGGGGACAGCCACAGCCACCGTACGGCCTCACCGCCGAACGCAAATCCTGACATGTCGGGCATGTGGGGTGGGTTGGCCTGCATCAGGACGCCCGAATACTGCGGACCCAGCGGGAACGTCTCAGGCGCGTGATACCACTTGGCCGTGTGCCCGTGGCCCAGCCACGTCACCGAGTGCCACGGATACTGCGACAGCCACACCAGCAGCAGCGCCGCGTCACGCGGGTCCTCGCGGGTGGCCACGGCCAGCTCGATCCTGGCGTACGCCCCCGGCTTGTCGATCCACTGCTCCACCGTCGGCATACGCTGACAGCTCATCCCCACCGTGGACAGCACGGTGAACCCGCGATCCTGCTGCGGCGGCCGCTCGGTGATGCCGACGGTCGGCAGCCGTTCGCCGCTGGCGTCCCAGTATCGATCGGCCGGCCCCAGCACCCCGTCCAGATGCCCCATCACGAACTGCTGGAACGACGGCCACGACCCTTCGCTGTGCCGCCAGCGCCAGTAGGATCTGGCGTTGGAGATACGGGGCCGCAGCCCTTCGAGCGCCTCCGACAACGCCCACGCGAACGGCGACTCGCCCACCGCGTCGCGCGCGTATCCGGGCATGCCCCTGCTCATGTCCGCCCAGCCCGGGATGACGGCCAGCAGCTCGTCGTTCTCGTAGAGCGCCACCCCGTCGCCCTCCTCGAACCACAGCGGGTTGAGCTGGCCGAGCGGCCGGCGGCCGTCGGGGTGCAGCGTGTTGGGCCTGGGCATCAGCGGCGGCAGGCCGGAGTTGATGCGGGCGAGGTCGACGACGGGCGGGGCGGGCCGGTGGTTGGCCAGCCAGACGGCGCCGTGCACCGTACCTTCGGGCGAGCACAGGTAAGCTACCGAGGAGTCCTCGTCCCGCTCGACCACGAGCGTCCGGCTGCCGTACGGGTTACCGGCGGCGAGAACGACCTCGGTGCCACCCTCGCCAGATGCCGACCGAAAAATCGCCATACGTGATGACTGTAGATCCGGCGGAGACCAAGACGCGAGCCGTACCGTGACCAGGAATGCCACCTCCGATCCGAACGTTCACTACCCTGGTCGACAACCCCTCAAGCAAAGGCAGCAACGTGTCCCAGCCAGCAGGCCAGCTCACCTTCGTCGCGCCCCGGCGGGCCAAGCCCGCACGGCACCTGGCCGACCTGTCGATGGCCGACCGGCGGGCCGCCGTCACCGAGCTGGGGGAGAAGGCCTTCCGCGCCGACCAGCTCTCGCGCCACTACTTCGAGCGTCTCACCACCGACGTCAACGCGATGACCGACCTGCCCGCGACGGCCAGGGAGAAGCTGTCCGCGCTGCTGCCCGACCTGCTCACGCCGGTCAAGGAGCAGACCACCGACGGCGGCACCACCCGTAAGACGCTGTGGCGGCTGTTCGACGGCGCGCTGGTCGAGTCCGTGCTCATGCGCTATCCCGACCGCGTCACGATGTGCGTGTCGTCGCAGGCCGGCTGTGGCATGAACTGCCCGTTCTGCGCCACCGGCCAGGCCGGGCTGACCCGCAACATGTCGACCGCCGAGATCGTCGAGCAGGTCGTGTCCGGGGCGCGGGCGCTGGCCGCCGGCGACATTCCCGGCGGGCCCGGGCGGGTCAACAACGTGGTGTTCATGGGCATGGGCGAGCCGCTGGCCAACTACAAGCAGGTGATCGGGGCGGTGCGCCGCATGGTGGAGCCCGCGCCCGACGGGCTGGGCATCTCGGCGCGCGGCGTCACGGTCTCCACCGTCGGCCTGGTGCCCGCGATCGGCAAGCTCGCCGACGAGGGGCTGCCGGTCACGCTGGCGCTGTCCTTGCACGCGCCCGACGACGAGCTGCGCGACACGCTGGTGCCGATCAACACCCGGTGGAAGGTGGCCGAGGTGCTCGACGCGGCCTGGGCCTACGCCGCCAAGACCAAGCGGCGCGTCTCGATCGAATACGCGCTGATCAAGGACATCAACGACCACGAGTGGCGGGCCGATCTGCTCGGCAAGCTGGTCAAGAACAAGCTGGTGCACGTCAACCTCATTCCGCTCAACCCGACGCCAGGGTCCAAGTGGACGGCTTCGCGGCCGGAGGACGAGCGGGCGTTCGTGCGGCGGCTGCAGTTCCACGGGGTGCCGGTGACGGTGCGTGACACGCGGGGCCGGGAGATCGACGGCGCCTGCGGGCAGCTCGCCGCCGCCGAATGAGCGGGCCCCCTATGCCCTGCGCCTGAGCCAGGCGTACGCGGTCAGTCCGGCCACGCACCAGGCCAGGGAGATCGCCGCGAGCTGGGGAAACTGGATGAGGAGGTCGCCGGAGTTCGCGGCCTTCATCCAGGTGATGAGCGGGACCGTGAGCCAGTAGAAGGATGAGGCGCTCAGCAGCAGCATCGCCATGAAGCCGAGCAGCAGGACCATGATCGAGATGGCCGGCGACGGCAGGATGACGCGGCTGGTGAGGGCGCCCAGGGCGGTGCCGGTTAGGGCGGACAGCCCGTACATGACGAAGGCCGCGCTCAGCAGCCCTGACGACGGGGTGCCGGTCATGCCGAGCAGGACCGCCCAGGCCATGCCGAGCGCCGCGAACGTGAGGCACGCCGCGAACGCCGCCACCAGGCCCGCCGCCACCTCCCTGCCCCGGCCGCCGACCTGGATCGCCGACATCTCGCGCTGCCGGTCGGGCTCGGTGTCGAGCAGGCTCCTGGCGGCCCAGGCGAGGATGGGAATGATCAGTACGGCGCCGTCCGTGAGCACCGTCGCCTCCGCGCCTCTCGGGGCCCGGTTGCCGTAGACGATCGCCAGCAGGCCCAGGGTGAGGAGTAACGCCTGGTAGACGCGGTGAGAGCGGACGTAGGCGGCCAGGCGGAAGACGGCCAGGGCGATCATCCGGTCTCCTCGACTTCGCTGGCTCGGTATCCCTCGGCGCGCATCCTGGTGAGAAAGTCCGGAAGGTCGCCGATGGGCACGGTGACGGCGACGGTGGAGGTCAGGCCGGTGGTCCCAGCGGCGGCTGTTTCGAGCTGCGGGGGGTTGGTGGTGCTTTCCTTGAGGTGGCCGTCGAGTACGGTCCAGTGGCGCAGGCCCGGCAGGCCGCGTAAACCACCCTGGTGGTCGCTGGCGATGACGATGCCACCTCTGCCGGCCACCTCCGTCGCTATCGAAGGCAGCGTGACACGCGTGTCGGTGTCCAGGCCGGCGAACGGTTCGTCCAGGATCAGCAGCCCGGGTTCGGCCATGAGTGCCTGGACCAGGCCCACCTTGTGCGCGCTGCCCTTGGACAGGTCGCTCAGGGGCGTGGCGAGGAGGTGGCCCATGTTCAGGCGCTCGGTCCACGGCTCCCAGCGGGCGTGGCCGCGTACCCGGGACATGTGCCGCAGGTAGGCCGTGACCGTGAACGCCTGATCTGTGGGAAAGCGGTCCGGGGCGAAGCCCACGACGGCCGGGCGGTCGGCGATCGTGCCCGTCGTCGGCCGGGCGAGGCCGGCCAGGAGACGGAGCAGAGTGGACTTGCCTGCTCCGTTAACGCCGGTGAGCTCGATCACGTCGCCGGGGGCGAGGTGGGCGTCGGCGTCTTCGATGACGAAAGAATCACGTCTTCGGTAGCGGAAAGAGACCTTGGACAGACGCATGGTGCTGTAACGGTATATCTCGGGTCGCATGGCCGGGATAAAGGACCGACAATGGAGAGACCCCAGCACATCTCAAGAGGAGTGAGGCTTGAACCGCTTTCCGCGCGTCATGGGTATGCGTTCAGGCTATGAACCCGTCGAAGTCGACGCCCTGATCGGGCGGATCGAATCGACCCTGGGCCGAGGCTCTCACGCGCTCGAGCCCGTCACCGCGGACGAGGTGCGCAGAGCCACGTTCCGCGCCAAGCGCGGCGGCTACCAGGAGACCGCGGTGGACTTCGCTCTCGAAGCGTTCGTCGTGGCTCTGGAGACGCAGGCCAGGCGGCCCATCCGGCTGGCCATGCACGAGCCCACCGGCGAGATGCTGCGCGAGGAGTGGTTCGAGACGCAGGCCGCCCGCGTGGAACGGGTGGCCTTCCGCCCCGGGCGCATGGGCACCGGCTACAACGAGGACGAGATCGACGCCTTCCTCGACCGGATCGTGGCCACGCTGCGCGGCACGACCGACTATCCGGTGACGGCGAAAGAGGTGCGGGCGGCCAAGTTCTCGACCGTGCTGTTCCGGTCCGGCTATCTGATCGCGGACGTGGACGCGTTTCTGGCGGGCATCGCCGACGTCCTGGAACAGCGAACCTAGACGTCCTGGAACAGCGAACCTAGACGTACTGGAACAGCGAACCTCATGGCGATCTCCGTGCGCCCCCTAACGCCTGACGACCTGCCGCTGGTCACCCGGGTGCTCACCGGAAGCTGGGGCGGGTCCACCGTGATGGCCCTGGGCCGCGGCGAGCTGGTGGACGCCGCCAAGCTGCCCGGCTTCATCGCCGAGTCCGGCGCGGAGCCCGCCGGTGTGCTCACCTACGCCGAGCGCGACGGCTCTGTGGAGGTCATCACCATCGACGCCGTGCTCCCCGGCGTGGGGGCCGGAAAGGCGCTACTGGACGCGGTGCGCGCGGTCGCCGCCGAGCGAGGCGTGGCCCGGCTCCGGCTGGTCACCACCAACGACAACACCCACGCCCTGCGCTTCTACCAGCGCTACGGCTTCGACCTGGTCGCCCTGCACCGGAACGCGGTGGATCGGGTACGGGCACTCAAGCCCGGCATCCCGGCCGAGTCCGACGGCATCCCGATCAGGCATGAGCTGGAACTGGAGCTGCTGGTCCAGGACGACGCCGCCCGCGAATGATCAGACAGGTGGCGAGGGGCGGTGGAGGAGGGCGACGAGCACCGAGGTGACCGGGGCGGCGAGGAAGGCGCCGGCGACGCCCGCGATCAGGCTGCCCACCGCGATCGCCAGCAGGATCACCGCGCTCGGCAGATCGAGCGCCTTGCCGTAGATCTGCGGCGCCAGCACGTGCCCCTCGATCTGCTGGACCGCCACCGTGACGGCCACCACGATCAGCGCCACCAGCAGCCCCTTGGACACGAGGGCGACGACCGCGGCCAGCAGCCCCGCCATGAACGCCCCCACCACCGGCAGGAACGCCCCCACGAACGTCAGCACCGCCAGCGGCAGCGCGAGCGGCACCCCGAGGATCCACAGGGCGATCCCGATGAAGAACCCGTCGACCGCCCCCACGATCGCGATGCCGCGGATGTAGCGGCCGATCACCGAGAAGATCAGGTGACCGGTCTCGGACAGCCGTGTCCTGGCGGCGGCCGGGGCCAGGCCGAGCAGCCAGTGGAAGAGGCGGTCGCCGCCGTGCACGAAGTACACCGACAGGATGACCGCCAGCACGGCCCCGATGACGATCTCGCCCACCGTCCTGACCCCGGCCAGCGCCCCGCTGGTGAGCTGCCGGCCGGAGGCGGCCAGGTGCTGCCTGGCCTGGGCGAGGAGCTCGCGGTCGTCGAGCCCGAACCGGGCGGTCAGGGCGTGCAGGTCTTCGAGCACCTTGCCGACGCTGTCGCGCAACTGCGTCAGGCTGTTCACCGTGGGCGGCACCAGCAGCGCGAACAACGCCGCCGCCACCAGCAGCCCGCCGGTGAAGACGATCGCGGTGGCGAGCGCGCGGCCCAGCCCGCGTGACCGGAGCCAGCGGGCCGGGGGCAGCAGCAGCGCCGTGAGGAAGAGGCCGATGACGATCGACATGGCGACCGTGCGCACGTGGTAGAGGCAGAACCCGGCCACCGCGATGAGCGCGATCCACCCCAGCAGCCGCCACGGCCTCATCCTCTGCCCCCTGTCACCCCTGGTCAGAGGCGTTCCCCGGGGTGATCAGGGGCAACCCTGATCAGGTGGGCGGGGTCAGGTGCAGGCGCTGGGCGCGCTTGTTCGTCTCGTACGTCTCCCGCGCCGCGTAAGTGGCACTCGTCGTTCCCACCTCCGCCACCGGCACGTCCCACCACGCCTCGGAGGAGGGCGCGTCGTCGGTCATGGGGTCGGTCCGTACGTAGATCACCGTGGTCTCGGTGGCCGAGCGCGCCGCGTCGAGCGCCTTGCGCAGATCGGCGACCGACTCGGGCCGCAGCACCGTGGCCCCGAGGCTGGCCGCGTTGGCCGCCAAGTCCACCGGCAGCGGCCCGCCGTCGTGGCGCCGGTAGGAGGTGCCGAGCCGCTCGGCGCCGACGCTCTCCGACAGGCGGCCGATGGAGGCGAACCCGGAGTTGTCCACCAGGACCACGACCACCTTGACGCCCTCGGAGATCGCCGTGACGAGCTCCTGGGCCATCATCAGGTACGAGCCATCGCCCACCAGCACGAACACCTCGCGCTCCGGCGCCGCCATCTTCACCCCGAGCCCGCCGGCGATCTCGTAGCCCATGCAGGAGTAGCCGTACTCGACGTGGTAGCTGCCCGGACCGCTGGGCCGCCAGAGTTTGTGCAGGTCGCCGGGCATCGAACCGGCCGCGCACACCACCACGCCGTCGTCGCCGGCCGCCGTGTTGACCGCGCCGATCACCGCCGACTGCGGCAGCGGCGTGCCCTCCAGCGCGTACGCCGCGTCCACGGCCACGTCCCACGCCCGCGTCAGCCCGGTGGCCCGCTCGCGGTAGGCGGCCGGTGTGCTCCAGCCCGCGCACGCCCCGGCCAGGTCGGCCAGGCCCTCGCGGGCGTCGGCGACCAGTTGCAGACCGGACTGCTTGGCGGCGTCGAAGCCGGTGATGTTGAGGTTCACGAAACGGGCGTCAGGGGCGAAGATCGTCCGGGAGGCCGTGGTGAAGTCGCTGTAGCGGGTGCCCACGCCGATGATCAGGTCGGCCTCGCGGGCCAGCGCGTTGGCGGCCGTGGTGCCGGTGGCGCCGATCGCGCCCAGGGCGAGCGGGTGCCCGTACGG
The DNA here is from genome assembly GCF_900108335.1 of Nonomuraea solani. Taxonomy (GTDB): domain Bacteria; phylum Actinomycetota; class Actinomycetes; order Streptosporangiales; family Streptosporangiaceae; genus Nonomuraea; species Nonomuraea solani. The sequence continues at coordinate 64,435 of NZ_FNVT01000003.1, read as the reverse complement.
GAGCGCGCCCTTGCCCGCCTGCGTCTCGGCCACCGGGATCCCGTGCGTCTCGGCGAAGGCGCGCAACGCCTCGGTGGCCTCGCTGTAGATCGTCCCGCCGCCGGCCACGATCAGCGGGCGCTCGGCCGACCGGATCAGCTCGGCGGCCCGTTCGAGCGCCGAGCGTTCGGGCCGCGGCCTGGGGATGTGCCACACGCGCCGGGCGAACAGCTCGTCCGGCCAGTCGAACGCCTCGGCCTGGACGTCCTGCGGCAGTGCCAGCGTCACCGCCCCGGTCTCGGCCGGGTCGGTGAGCACCCGCATGGCGGCCAGCAGCGCGGAGGGGAGCTGTTCGGGGCGGTTGATCCGATCCCAGAAGCGGGAGACCGGCTTGAAGCAGTCGTTGACCGAAATGTCGTACGAGCGCTGGTCCTCCAGCTCCTGCAGCACCGGGCCCGCCACCCGGGTGGAGAAGATGTCGCCGGGCAGCAGCAGCACGGGCAGCCGGTTGATGGTCGCCCCGGCCGCACCGGTGATCATGTTGGTGGCGCCGGGCCCGATCGAGGTGGTGCAGGCCAGCGTGGCCAGCCGGTTGCTGGCGCGGGCGTAGGCGGCGGCGGTGTGCACCATCGCCTGCTCGTTGCGGCTCAGATGGTAGGGCAGGTCCTCGGCCGAGGTGGCCAGCGCCTGGCCGAGCCCGGCGACGTTGCCGTGGCCGAAGATGCCGGCGCAGCCGCCGAAGAACCTGCGCTCCACGCCGTCGCGCTCACTCCACTGCTGGGCCAGGAAGCGCACGATGGCCTGCGCGACGGTCAACCGGATCATGAAGTCCTCCCGAACGGCAGTCTGGGGTCGAGGGGCAGGCCGTCCCATGAGGAGCGGATCCAGGCGTGGCGAGGGTCGTCGCAGAACGCCATCGAACGCTGCTCGGCGGGGCCGGCCAGCACGTTCAGGTAGTAGAGGTCGTAGCCGGGGGCGGCCATGGAGGGGCCGTGGTAGCCGTAGGGGACCAGCACCACGTCGCCGGAGGAGACCTCCGCGAGGGTGTCGATCCGGCCGCGCTCCGAGGAGTAGACCCGCTGGTAGCCGAGCCCCTGGTCGGCGACCTCGAAGTAGTAGATCTCCTCCAGCACCGCCTCGTCCGGGCCCGCGGTGTCGTGCTTGTGCGGCGGATAGGAGGACCAGTTGCCGCCCGGCGTGAGCACCTCGACGGCCACCAGCTTGTCGCATTCGAAGGCGTCGGGGGAGCAGAAGTTGTTCACCTGACGGCTGGCCTGGCCGGCGCCCCTGATCTCGACCGCGACCTCGGCCGCGGCGACGTAGCGGGCGGGCAGCGCGCGGGTGGCGCGGGCCGAGGGCAGCGCGATCCGCCCGGCACCCTGCAGGGTCACTTCCGTGAAAATCGGGAGATAGGCGAAGTCGGAGGGGCCGTCGAACACCGACGACCGGCCGGTCAGCACGAACGTGTCGCCGGGAATGGTGACCGTGCAGGAGCCCGCCAGAGGCAGGACGAGCATCTCCTCCTCGCCCGTCTCGAACCTCAGCGGAGCGTCGGTGAGGTCCGCCACCCGCAGGCCCGAATAGGTCCACCCGGCCAGCGACGGGGTGATCTCCACGGACCAGGGGCCCGCGGCGGTCTCGCCGTAGGGAAGGTGGGTCACGCGCCGGCCCCCCGCACCAGAGCCGCGGCGCCGTCCACGGCGGTCGCCACGTCGTCGTCCGGGGGATAGAGCAGCGCGCGCCCGACCACCAGGCCGCGCACCCCGGGCAGGCTCAGGGCGCGGTGCCAGTCGGCGTAGGCGGCGTCGATGTCGGGCGGGTCGCCCCCGAGGAGCAGGGCGGGCAGCGTGGTGGCGGCCATCACCCGCTCCATCTCGGCCACGGCCGGGATCTTCAGCCAGGTGTAGGCCGAGGTCGCGCCGAGGGCCTGGGCGACGCTGATCGCGCGGATCACCGCCTCGGGCGACAGGTCGTTGCGCAGGACGCCCGACTCCGAGCGCAGCGACCAGAACGGCTCCACCATGGCCACCAGCCGGCGGCGGGCCAGGTCGGTGACCGCGCGGGCGCACGACTCCAGCGTGACCACCGTCGCGTGGTCGGTCGGGTCGATGCGGCAGAGCATCTTGCCGCCGTCGAGGCGCATCGAGTCGATCGAGGCGGCGTCGAAGCCGGTGAAGCGGTCGTCCAGCTCGAACACCGAGCCCTGCAGGCCGCCCCTGTTCATGGAGCCGAAGGCCAGCTTGCCCTCCAGCGCCCCCAGCAGGAGCAGGTCTTCGAGGACGTCGGGGGAGGCCAGGATGCCGTCGACGCCCGGCCGCGACAGCGCCAGCCTGAGGCGGTCGAGCAGGTCGACACGGCTGGCCATGGCCAGCGGGCGGTCGCGCACCCCCAGGGCGCCGCGGGCCGCGTGGTCGGCGGCGATGATCAGCAGCCGCTCGCCCTCGCCGGGCAGCCCGCGCCGCCGCCGGCGGGCCGCGGCCGCGGCGATCTCCTCCGGCTGGGTGGCGCGGATGCGGGTGAGCCGCTCGTAGTCGGCCGTCCTGGACAGTGTGATGTCGCTCAAGAACGCACCCCGTTCAGCAGCTCCTCCACCTCGGTGGTCGTCGGCATGGCGTCGGCGCAGGCCAGCCGGGCGGCCACGTAGGCCCCCGCGGCGTTGGCGAAGCGCAGCGTGCGCTCCAGCGGCCAGCCGCGCAGCAGCCCAAGGCAGATGGCGCCGCCGAACGCGTCTCCCGCGCCGATTCCGTTGACCACCTTCACCTCCATGGGCTCCACCAATGCGCTCTCCTCAGAGGTACGCGCGAAAACCCCTTCAGGGCCCATTTTCACGATCGCGACTCGTACACCGGCGTCCAGCAGCGCCTGCGCGGCGGCCTCGGGATCACGTACGCCGACCGCCACCTCCACCTCTTCCAGATTGCCGACCGCCACGTTGGCCCGCGGCAACGCCCGCTGGGCCGCGTCGTGGGCGGCCTCCCGCGACGACCACAGCGTGGCCCGGTAGTCCAGGTCGAACACCGTCCAGCCGTCGGAGCGCGCCTCCAGCGCGGCGGCGTGGGCGGCGGCGCTCGGCTCCTGGCTCAGCCCGGTGAGCGAGAACCAGAACAGGTTCGTCGCCCGAATCGCGTTCAGATCGAGCATGGTGGGGGAGATCTGCAGGTCTGGTGGATGTTCGCCGCGATAGAAGTAGATCGGGAAGTGGTCCGGTGGGAAGATCTCGCAGAACGTCACCGGCGTGGGCCGGCCCTCGATCGTGCTCACGAAGGCGTCGTCCACGCCGAACCCGCGGATCGCCCGGCGTACGTAGTCACCGAACGGATCCGCGCCCACCCCGGTGATCACGGCTGGGCGCAGGCCGTGACGCGCGGCGGCCACGGCGACATTGGTGGGGCTGCCGCCGAGGAACTTCCCGAAGGTCTCGACGTCGGCCAGGCCGACGCCGGTCTGCAGCGGATAGACGTCGACGCCGGAGCGGCCGATCGTGATCAGGTCGTACAACGCGCCTCCTGGGCCGAGCTTATCTTCGACACTATGGCATATTGTCATGACATTCTGATGTCCGCTATGTTGCCGAAAGTGCCATCTTTCGCTGAGGTTACGGTCAGGGCTTTACGTCATATGCATGTCATGACATATTGGCCGATGGCTTCCTCCCTTTAGGACACGTCGGAGGGTTTGCATGGCATTGCGGAAACGGTCGATGGGTGTGGTCGCGGTCATCGCCGCGGCCGGTCTGGGGCTCGCCGCCTGCGGCCAGTCCTCCAACGCAGGTGGAGACGCCATCGAGCTGACGATCACCCAGAACGCCATCCAGGGCGGAAAGAACGCGGCCGGCGCCAAGTTCATCGAAGAGTGGGTCATCCCCCAGTTCGAGGCGGCGCAGAAGGCCAAGGGCAAGAACGTCACGGTCAAGTTCGTTCCCAGCGGCGTCGACGACGAGCAGTACAAGACCAAGCTCTCCCTCGACCTCAAGTCGGGCAAGGGCGCGGACGTGATCGACATCGACGGCATCTGGGCCGGCGAGTTCGCCGAGGCCGGCTATCTCAAGCCGCTGGCGGACCTGGTCGGGGCCGACGCCGACGGCTGGGACGGCTGGTCACAGATCCCCGAGGCCGTCCAGGGGATGGCCGAGTTCAACGGCAAGAGGTACGCCCTGCCGGTCGGCACCGACGGCCGGGTGCTCTACTTCAACAAGACGCTCTTCGTCAAGGCCGGGCTGCCCGCCGACTGGCAGCCGAAGAGCTGGCAGGAGATCCTCGACGCCGGGGCCAAGCTCAAGTCGTCCGGCGTGCCCGTACCGATCCAGATCAACGCCGGCACCGCGATGGGCGAGGCCACCTCGATGCAGGGCGTGCTGCCGCTGCTCGCGGGCGCGGGCGGCGAGGTGCAGAAGGACGGCAAGTGGACCGGCGCCGGCCAGCCGCTGAAGGACGCGCTCGCCCTCTACCAGAAGATTTACGGCGGCGGCCTCGGCGACCCGAAGCTGCAGCAGGAGGCCAAGGGCCGCGACAAGTCGTTCCAGCGGTTCGCCAAGAGCGAGATCGGCATCCTGCTGGAGGGCGACTACTTCTGGCGCGGCGTGGTCAACCCCAAGGACGGCGTCGCCAAGATGGACGACCGTGACCAGGTCGTCGGCTACGCCATGATCCCCGCCATCGAGCCCGGCAAGGGGCTGCGCGGGCAGGACTTCGTCAGCATGTCCGGCGGCGCCCTGCGTACGGTCAACCCCGGCAGCAAGCACCCCAAGGAGGCGTTCGAGCTGGCCACGTTCACGCTCTCGCCGGCGGCGCTGAAGGAGGAGACCAAGGACGGCAACATGCGGACCACACCCCGCACCGACGTCAACAAGGAGATCCTCGCCGGCGAGCCGCTGCTGACGTTCATCTCGGAGAAGGTGCTGCCGGTGACGGCCTACCGGCCGCCGGTCGCCGTCTATCCGCAGGTGTCGGTGGCGCTGCAGGAGGCCACCGCCGCGGTCGTGGGCGGCACCGCGCCCGACCAGGCGGCGGCGGACTACCAGAAGAAGCTCGAAGGAATCGTCGGTGGCGCAGGCAATATCGCCTCCTGAGGTCAAGCCAGAGGAACGCTACAGCTCGGACGCGGCGGGCCTGGGACGGGCCAGGGCCGGGGCCTTCGTGGCCCCAGCCCTGCTGCTCGTCGCCGTCTTCCTCGTCTTCCCCGCGCTCTGGGTGCTCTACCTGGGGCTCACCAACTACCGCCTGACCGGCGCCGCCGCGGCCGAGCCGCAGTTCGTCGGTCTGGGCAACCTGCTCGACGCGGTCGCCAACCCCACGTTCTGGAACTCCACCTGGCTGACCGCCCAGTTCGTGCTGGGCTCGGCCGTCATCGGGCAGGTCGGGCTCGGCTTCACCATCGCCTGGCTGCTGCGCGACCGGCGCGGCCCGCTCAAGCGGCTGGTCGAGGGCCTGGTCATCCTGGCCTGGATCCTGCCCAGCGCGATCGTGTCGTTCCTGTGGGTGGCGCTGCTCGACCGCGACGGCGGCACGCTGAACGCGCTGCTCGGCACGCCGGAGTTCGCCTGGCTGCTCGACCATCCGATGTTGTCGATCATCGTGTTCAACACCTGGCGCGGCACGGCGTTCTCGATGATGTTGTACGGCGCCGCCCTCGGCAACGTGCCCCCCTCCCACCTGGAGAGCGCCCGCCTGGCCGGGGCGTCCGGCTGGCAGCAGCTCAGAGACGTGGTGTTCCCGCACATCCGCGGCCACATCCTGACGAACCTGCTGCTGATCAGCCTGTGGACGTTCAACGACTTCACCCCGTTCCTGCTCACCGCGGGCGGCCCCGACGGCAAGTCCGAGATCCTGGCCGTGCACGTGTACAAGGTCGCGCTGCAGAGCGGCCAACTGGGCTACGGCGCCGCCGTCTCCACGATCATCCTGCTGATCAACCTGGTCGTGGCGGTGTTCTACCTGCGGCTGCTGCGGAGTAAGAAATGACGCGCTTCGTCCTGGGCCGGATCGGGTTCTCCACGCTGATCGCGGTGCTGCTGGCGTTCTTCACGATCCCGCTGCTGTGGCTGGTGACGGCGCCGTTCACCTCCGACCCGACGTACGAGGTCGCGGTGCCCGACTTCACCTTGGACAACTTCCAGGCGGTGCTGGAGCACCCGTACGCGCTGCCGTCGCTCTGGAACTCGGTCGTGCTGTCGGCCGGGACCGCCGTGCTCGTCGTGATCCTGGCGGCGCTGGCCGCCTACGCGCTGAGCCGGGTGCGCCTGCCCGGGCGGGACGCGCTGCTCTACGCGCTGCTGCTGCTGTCGTCGATCATCACGGGGACGGCGGCGATGGTGCCGCTGTTCCAGCTCGCGGTCGAGCTGAACCTCATCGACTCGCAGTTCGGGCTGATCCTCATCCTGACCGGCGGGCTGCTGCCGGCGGCGATCTTCATGCTGAAGGACTTCATGGACTCCACGCCGAAGTCCTACGAGGAGTCGGCGCGGGTGTTCGGGGCCACGCCGCTGCAGATCGTGCGGCACGTGGTCGTCCCCCTGGTACGTCCCGGGCTGGCGACCATCGCGGTCTGGGCGGTGGCCAACGTGTGGGGGAACTTCCTGATGCCGTACCTGCTGCTGAGCGACGTGGAGAAGCAGCCGGCGGCGGTGATCACGTACACGCTGTACACCGAGGGCGGTCAGGCCAACCTCAGCATGTTGTCCACGTTCGGGCTGCTCTACTCGATCCCGGTGGTGCTCATGTACCTGTTCGTCAGCAAGAAGTACGGCTTCCGCTTCCACGGAGGGATCAAGCGTTAATGGCCGCCATCGAACTACGCGGGCTGACCAAGGTCTATCCCGGCGGGGTGAAAGCGCTCGACGCGCTCGACCTGGCCGTTCCCGACGGCGAGTTCTTCGCCCTGCTCGGCCCCTCCGGCTGCGGCAAGACCACGTTGCTGCGCACGATCGCCGGGCTGGAGACGGCGACCGGCGGCTCCGTGGTGATCGGCGGGCGCGACGTGACCGGGGTGCAGCCGGGTGGCCGGGACGTGGCGATGGTGTTCCAGGACTACGCGCTGTTCCCGCACATGGACGTCACGGACAACATCGCCTATCCGCTGCGGATCAAGAAGGTCGCCAGGTCCGCGCGCCAGGAGAAGGCGGCCGAGGTGGGGGCGCGGCTCGGGCTGGAGCACCTGATGGACCGGCGGCCCGGGCAACTGTCCGGCGGGCAGCAGCAGCGGGTGGCGCTGGCCAGGGTGATGGCGACGCAGGCGCAGGCGTACCTGTTCGACGAGCCGCTGTCCAACCTGGACGCGCGGCTGCGGCTGGAGGCGCGCACATTCCTCAAGAAGCTGCAGCGTGAGCTGGGCGTCACCACCGTGTTCGTCACCCACGACCAGGCCGAGGCCCTGGCCATGGCCGACCGGATGGCCGTCATGGAGGCGGGGCACATCCGGCAGATCGGTACGCCGGCCGAGGTGTTCCAGCGGCCGGCCAACACGTTCGTGGCCGGATTCATCGGCTCGACGCCCATGAACCTGCTGGACGGCACCGTACGAGGTGACACCCTGGAGGTGGCGGGCTGCAAGGTCGCGCTCCCCGCGGCCGGGCCGTCCGACGGCGAGCAGGTCGTGTACGGCGTGCGGCCCGAGTACATGTCCTACTCGGCCGAGCCCGTGGAGGGCGCGCTGGGCGGGAAGGTGGTCATCGTGGAGAACCTCGGCGCCTCCCACCTGGTGACCCTCGACGTCAACGACGTGACCGTGCAGGTCGTCGTCCCTGAGGGCAGCGAGCCCGCCATCGGCGACGACGGCTACGCCCTGCCCCGCCGTGACCGTGCTCTCGTCTACCGGGACGGTGAGCTGGTATGAAAGGCCGCTGGACGCTGGACGACCGGCTGGAGCGGATCCTGCGGGAGGTGCCGTTCGAGGTGCCCGCCGGGACCGCCGCCGTCACCGTGCGGCTGTCCTACGACCGGTCGCAGGGCGTCATCGACCTGGGCTGCGGCTCGCCGGACGGCTTCCGCGGCTGGTCGGGAGGCGCGCGTGACGAGTACACGATCACCCCGTCCTGGGCCACCCCCGGCTACCTGCCGGGCGAGCCGGAGCAGGGCACCTGGCACGTGTGGCTGCGCCTGCACCGGATTCCTCCGCAGGGCCTCGACTACAAGCTGGACATCTCGCTGGAGAGCGTCGCCCCGCCCGAGCCGGTGACCGAGGAGCCGCCGCACGGCGAGCGCCCGCCCCGCCGCGACATTCCCGACATCGACGGCCTGCGGTGGTTCGCGGGCGACTTCCACGCGCACACCGTGCACAGCGACGGCGGCCTGACCATCGCCGAGCTGGCCGAGCTGGCCCACGGGCGCGGCCTCGACTTCCTGGCCGTCACCGACCACAACACCGTCAGCCACCACCCCTGGCTGGACAAGATCGGCCGGGACATCACGCTCATCCCCGGCCAGGAGGTCACCACCGACCGCGGCCACGCCAACGTCTTCGGCGACGTCGGCTGGGTGGACTTCCGGCGGCCGGCCGACTCCTGGGCGGAGCACGCCGAGCGCGCGGGCGGCCTGATGTCGATCAACCATCCGCTCGGCGGCGACTGCGCCTGGCTGCTGCCGATCTCGCGCCGCCCCCGGGTCGCCGAGGTGTGGAGCTCTGGCTGGTGGGACCGCCGCTGGGGCGCGCCGCTGGCCTGGGCGGACGCCTGGCGCGACGACGTGATCGCGATCGGCGGCAGCGACTTCCACCGCCACGACTCCGACGGCCTGCCCGGCGCGCCCACGACCTGGGTGCTGGCCGAGGACGTGTCGGCGGTGCTCGACGGCGTGCGCGCCGGGCGTACCGCCGTCTCCACGGGACCCGGCGGGCCGCTGCTGGTCAGGCTGGGCGACGAGCTGCTCGCGCTGGACGCCGGCGGCCTGGTGCTGGTACGCCCCGACGGCACGCGGCAGGTGGTGCGCGGCGAGCGCGTGCTGCTGCCGGCGATCGACGGGCCGCACCGGTTGGAAACCTATGAGAACGAGGTGATCGCCCTATGCGCGTGAGGAAAGTCGCCAACGCCCCGGTGAGCTTCGGCGTCTTCGAGCTGAGCGACGGCCCGCCGCCGCTGACCGCCGACGAGATGGTCGCCGCGCTGTCCGAGGCGGGCTACGCGGGCATCGACTCGGGTCCGATCGGATACCTGGGCACCGGCGCCGAGCTGACCGAGCGGCTGGCCGCGCACGACCTGCTGCTCGCGGGCGGCTGGGTCGATCTGCGCTACGCCGACGCGGAGGCGTACACGCGGGGGCTGCCCGCGCTTGAGGCCGCGCTGGACGTGTTCGCCGCCGCGCCCCCGGGCGACCTGGCGCCCAGGCCCACGCTGGCCTGCTCGGGCACGCCCGAGCGGTTCGCCCGCCCGGGCGGCAGCGCTCCGGGATTGCCGTCGCCTGAGTGGCCCGCCTACGCCGCCCGCGTCCAGGACGCCGTCGACCGCTGCCGCGCGCGCGGCTTCGAGCCCGTCTTCCACCACCATCTCGGCACCTACGTCGAGACGCCCGACGACGTGGAGCGGCTGCTGGAGCTGACCGACGTGCAGCTCTGCCTGGACACGGGGCACCTGCTGCTGGCCGGGGGCGACCCGGTGACGGCGCTGCGCTCGTGGGCCGAGCGGGTCGGGCACGTGCACATCAAGGACGGCGACACGAAGATCCTCGCCCAGGCCCTGGCCGAGGGCGTGGACCTGCGGGAGCTGATGGGACGCGGCGGGTTCGCGCTGCTCGGCGAGGGCGAGCTGGACCTGCCCGGCGTGGTCGCGACGCTGGACGAGATCGGTTACGAGGGCTGGATCGTCATCGAGCAGGACACCCTGCCAGGACGGCGCTCTGTCGCCCAGAACATCGCCGACCAGGCGGCCAACCGACGGATGCTGAAGGACTTGGGACTTTGAGAATCGCGCTCGTGGGGTGCGGGGCCGTCACCCAGGCGGTCTACGTGCCGCTGCTGTCCAGGCGGCGTGACCTGTTCGAGGTGAGCGCCGTCTGCGACCTGTCACAGACCCTGGCCGACGCCGTGGGCGACCGGCTGGGGGCCGCGCGGCGCTACACCTCGCTGGAGCGGATGCTCGCCGACGGCGGCTACGAGGCCGTCGTCGTGCTGGCCTCCGGCTCCCACGGCGAGACCGTGCGGCAGGCGCTCCAGGCCGGCTACGCCGTGCTGTGCGAGAAGCCGCTCGCGCTCACCAGGGCCGAGGTGGCGGCGCTGCCCGAGGGGCGGTTGATGGTGGGCTACATGAAGCAGTACGACCCCGCCGTGCGCCGGGCCGAGGAGGTGCTGGCCGGGCTGGGCGGGCCCGGGATCATCAGGGCGGTCGAGGTGACCGTGCTGCACCCGAGCGGGGAGTCGCAGCTCGCCTTCGCCAACCTGGAGCAGGCACGGGACGTGGACGCCGGGCTGCTGGCGACGCTGCGGGCCGCCGAGAACGAGCTGGTGTCGCGGGCGCTGGGGGAGTCGGCGCCGGAGCCGGTCAGGCACCTGTACGGGGTGGCGCTGGGGTCGATCTGCCATGACCTGTCGCTCTTGAGGCGCTTCACCGGCTCTCCGGCGGAAATTTCGTACGTCGAGACCTGGGGCGCCGCGCCCGGCTCCATCGAGATCTCAGGGCCGCTGCCTGCCCAGGGCCGGTTCAGCCTGCGCTGGCACTACCTGGAGGACTATCCCGCCTACCGGGAGACCGTGGTCATCCACCACGACCAGGGCTCGATCGAGCTCGTCTTCCCCTCGCCCTACCTGATGAACGCCCCGACCACGCTCACCGTGGTGTCCGGCGGCGAGAGCCGGACGAAGTGGCGTGATGTGACTGAGGCGTTCGAGGTACAACTCGCCGCCTTCCATGCTTTCGTGAACGATGGCAAGCCGCCGCTCACCGATGTGGGCGGCGGACTGGAGGACATCGTGACGGCTCAGCGGATCGCGGCCCGCTACGCCGTACAGCATGAACTGCCCATTGGAGGGGAGGCAGCGTGAGCATGGAGATCGTCGTCGTACCGCACACGCACTGGGACCGGGAGTGGTACGAGCCGTTCCAGCGCTTCAGGCTGCGCCTGGTGGCGCTGCTCGACGAGGTGCTCGACACCATGGAACGCGAGTCGGCCTATCACTTCACCCTGGACGGGCAGCTCGCCTGCGTGGACGACTACCTGGAGGTGCGGCCGGAGAACCGCGACCGCATCGCGGCGCTGGTCGAGGCCGGGCGGCTGGCGGTGGGCCCGTGGCAGATCCTGCTCGACGAGTTCCTGTGCTCGGGCGAGAACATCGTCCGCAACCTCGAACTGGGCATGGACCGTGCGGACAAGCTCGGCGGGTCGATGCCGGTGGGCTACCTGCCGGACATGTTCGGGCACACGGCTCAGATGCCGCAGATCCTGCGCAAGGCGGGGCTGCTGCACGCCTGCGTCTATCGCGGCGTGCCGTCGTCCGTCACCACCGACGCCTTCGCCTGGGTCGCGCCCGACGGCACGGCGCTGCGCACCCAATACCTTCCGGCGGGCGGCTACGGCAACGGCGCGCACCTGTTCTCCGACACCGAGGGGCTCGCCGGGCGGGCCGAGACGTTCGTGGCGACCATGCGCGAATGGCACGGTCCCGAGGGGGCGCTGCTGGCCATGTACGGCACCGACCACTCCGCGCCCGTGCGCGGGCTGCCCGAGATGGTGGCGGCGATCGGCGCCCGCATGGACACCTTGTCCGGATATATCGGGGCCTATTCGGGTGACGTCGAGGGCCTGCCCCGCACCCACGGCGAGCTGCGCTCCCACGCGCGCGCCAACATCCTGCCCGGCGTCATCTCGGTCCGCGCCCACGTCAAGCAGGCCATGGGCCGCGCCGAGCGGATGGTCGAGCGCTACGCCGAGCCGCTGGCCACCCTGTGGGGCGGCGAGTGGCCGGGACGCTTCCTCGACATGGCGTGGTGGCGGCTGGTGGACGCCAGCGGACACGACTCGGTGACCGGCTGCGGCGTCGACGACACCGCCCAGCAGGTGGCCGCGCGCATCGCCGAGGCCGAGCACCTCGGCCAGGCCGTCCGCGACATGGTGACGGCCCGCCTGTCCGCGTCGGTGCCCTCCGACGGGGTGCTGATCGTCAACCCCACGCCCGCCACCCGGCGCGGCGTCGTGGTCGTGGACGTGGCCGGCGCGGACCCGCTGACCAACGCGGCGGGCGAGCCGGTGCCCACCCAGCCGCTGGAGTACGCGGCCACGCTGCTGTTCGACGACGAGCTCGACCCCGCCACCGCCCTGACCTTCATCCACGGCACCGAGCTCTACGGCCAGCACATCACGTCCTGGGCGGTCGAGGACGGCACGCTGACATTCACGGTGGCGCGGGAGACCTCGCTGGCCTTCGACGTCGACGACCTGCGCGGCGCGCTCGACGATGTGACCCGCCTCCGCATCCTCGCCGAGCCCAGGCGCACGGTCGCGGCCCTGGTGGACGTGCCGCCGCTGGGCCACGCGAGCGTCCGCCCTGCGCCGCGCGAGACTCTCTACGGCACCGGCCCCCAGGCCCGCCTGCCCGGCGAGCACCACCCGTCGTGCTGGCTCAGCTCCGACTCGGCGACCCTGCCGGTGCGCGGCGACGAGGAGGTGCTGGACAACGGGCTGCTGCGGGTCACCATCGGATCGGACGGCACGCTGACGCTGGTCGGCCAGGACGGCACCACGGTCACCGGCGCGGGCCGCATCGTGGACGGCGGCGACGTGGGCGACACCTACAACCACGCGCCGCCGCCGGTGAACGTGACGGTGTCCGAGCCTGAGTCGGTGTCGGTCGAGCTGGTCTGCATGGGGCCGCTGGTGGCGATCGTCGACGTGCGGCGCACATACCGGTGGCCGGCCTCGGCCGAGTCGATCGACGGCGCCCCCGAGGTGCCCGCCGGGACCAGGGGGCACCGCATGGAGCGGGCCATGGTCACCACGCGCGTCGAGCTGCGGGCCGGTGAGCCGTTCGTCCGCCTGAACGTCGAGTTCGACAACCGGTGCGCCGACCACCGGGTGCGCCTGCACGTGCCGCTGCCTTCGCCGGAGGCGACGGAGTCGTACGCGGAGGGCCAGTTCGCGGTGGTCACCCGGGGGCTGACCGCGGAGGGCGGCTGCGGTGAGACCCCGCTGCCGACGTTCCCGGCGTCGTCGTGGGTGGCCGCCGGTGGCGTGGCCGCGCTGCTGGAGCACGTGACCGAGTACGAGGTGACCGAGGGCGAGCTGGCCCTGACGCTGCTCCGCTCGGTCGGCTACCTGTCGCGCAACCGCAACGGCCTGCGCCCCGAACCGGCCGGCCCCCAGCTGCCCACTCCGGCGGCGCAGTCGCGCGGGGTGCGCAAAGTGGGCCTGGCGCTGATGCCCTACCAGGAGTCGTGGCAGGAGGTCGTCCCGCAGGCGGAGTCCTTCCGGCACGACCTGCTGGTGGTCCCCGGCACGGGAGATCGTTTCCTGCCGCTGCCCACCCCCGAGCCGGGATTGTCGGTGGCGGGCGAGGGCGTGACGATGACCTCCCTGCGGGACCGCGACGGCTGGCGCGAACTCCGCGTCGTCGCCCTCACCCCCGACGCCACGGAGGCCGTCATCTCGGGCGACCTCGTGGAGGCCCGGCACGCCGACCTGCGCGGCCGTCCGGGTGAGCCGGTGCCGGTCACCGATGGGGTGGTGCGCCTGCCGCTGGGTCCGTGGGAGATCGCGACCATCCAGTTCCGCGAGCACTAGACCCGTGGGCGGGTCGCGCGGATGGCCAGCCAGACCTCGGCGAAACCGGCGCTCGACGATAGGTCGCGGCCGGTCAGCGCGGTGAAGCGGCGCAGCCGGTAGGCCAGGGTGTTGGGATGGATGTGGAGGGCGGCCGCGGCGCTCTCCACATGCCGGTCGCGCTCCATCCACACGCGCACGGAGGTCAGCAACTGGGAGCCGTGCGCCTCGTCGTAGGCCAGGACCTCGCCCAGCACGTGATCCACCAGGGCGGTCAGGGCCGCCGGATCGTCGGGCAGCCAGCGGCCCACGGTGTCCTCGCCGTAGTGGACCAGCGGCCTGCCGGACTCTCCCGCGTGCGCGGCCGCCCAGACGGCCTCGCGCTGGGCCACCGTCAGTGACTCCCCGGGCGGGAAAGGGCGCGACATTCCGGCGGCCGCGCCCGGCACGCCGGCCACGGCCGGCCCGAGGTCCGGCGGGCCCAGGACGTAGTGGTCGTCGCCGCGTCTCAGCATGAGGTGCGGCAGGTCGTCCAGGGCCCTGCGGAGGGCGTCGTCCGGCACGCCGCGCACCACCAGCAAAACCGTGTCCGCGTCCATCGGCAGGCCGAGCCGGGCCAGCCGGCGCCGGGCGGCCGGCGGGTCCAGAATGTCCTGGAGGAGCTCGGCCAGGGTCTCCGCGCCCTCCCTGCGCAGGGTTTCGCGCTCGTGGCGGGCCATGGCGACCTGGAGGGCCGCCACCGTGGCGATGTGCTGGACCACCGCCAGCCCGGCCGGGCGGGCGCCCTCGCGGGCGAAGGCCACCAGATGGCCCGCGGGGCCGCCGGGCGCCGACACCGGCAGGACGAAGCCGCCCGGGATCGTCGGCGGGGCGTCGGGCTGGGCGGGCAGGACGTCCAGGGGCGGCACCGGGACGCCGGGCAGCAGCGGACGGCCGTGGCGGGTGGACAGGTAGACGTCGTAGCCGGACAGGCGTTCCAGGCGCTTGAAGAGGGTCGGCGTGTCCAGATCCTCCGTGGCCAGCCAGCGCAGGGCGCCGAACACCTGCAACTGGGCCGCCAGGCGATGCCCGGCGTCCTCCCGCAGCGCCGCGGCCACCTCCTGGGCGATCGCGATGAAGGGGACCGCGAGCGGGACCTCCACGATCGGCATGCCGCGCTCCTCGGCGGTCTCGAAGAACGCCGGATGCAGGGGCGGCACGTGGAGCTGCGCCGAGAGCGCGAGGGCCGAGACGCCGGCGTCGTCGAGACGGCGCAGGTAGGCGCGCTGCCTGGCGGCCGAGCGGGGCACGCCGAGGCCGGTCGTCATGATGACCTCCGCCCCCAGCAGCCAGGGCGTCGGATCGTCCAGTTCGCTCACGTGCGCCCACGAGACCGAGCGGGACAGGCCGGACTCACCGGCCAGGACACGGAGCTGGAGGGCGGGGGAGCGGGTCAGGTCTTCGACCGTGAGCTTGTGGTCAGCCACAACACACACCGTAATACTTCGTGATGCCGACAATTGTCGCAGGTCAGAGGCATGACGAACACTGGGCCGCATGAACACGGGCCCCGTCGACTCCACCAAGATCCCCCGGTTCGCCGGACCGGCCACCTTCGCCCGCCTACCCCGGCTCGATCAGGTAGGACGGGCCGACGTCGCGGTCGTGGGCGTGCCCTTCGACACCGGCGTCTCCTACCGGCCGGGCGCCAGGTTCGGGCCCGCCGCGGTCAGGGAGGCGTCGCGGTTGTTGCGGCCGTACCATCCGGGGCTGGACGTCTCGCCGTTCGAACGCGCGCAGGTCGCCGACGCCGGCGACATCGCGGTCAATCCCTTCGACATCGGGCAGGCCATCGAGACCATCGAGGCCGCGGCCGACGAGCTGGACGCGCGGCTCGTCACCATCGGCGGCGACCACACGATCGCGCTGCCGCTGCTCCGGGCGGCCGCCAGGAAGCACGGGCCCGTGGCGCTCGTGCATTTCGACGCGCACCTCGACACCTGGGACACCTACTTCGGGGCCGAGTACACCCACGGCACCCCGTTCCGCCGGGCCGTCGAGGAGGGGCTTCTCGACACCGAGGCGCTCAGCCACGTCGGCATCCGGGGCTCCCTCTACGGCAAGAAGGACCTGGAGGAGGACCGGCGGCTCGGCTTCGGCATCGTGACCGCCGCCGACGTGCTGCGGCGCGGTCTCGACGAGGTGATCGACCTGCTGCGGCAGCGGGTCGGCGACCGGCCTCTCTACCTGTCCGTCGACATCGACGTGCTCGACCCCGCCCACGCCCCCGGCACCGGTACGCCGGAGGCCGGCGGGCTCACCAGCCGGGAACTGCTCGAAATCCTGCGCGGGCTGGCCGGCACGAACCTGATCGGGGCCGACGTGGTCGAAGTGGCCCCGGCCTATGACCACGCGGAGATCACCTCGATCGCCGCCTCCCACGTGGCCTACGACCTCGTCAGCCTGCTGGCGATCCAGGAGAAGACATGAAGATCGAGACCTACGGGGTCGAGCGCATTCCGGACGCCGATCGCACCGCGCGTCCCATCGATCTGTTCCGGGTGGCGTTCGGCGGGGCCAACACCTTCGCCACCAGCGTGCTGGGCGCCTTCCCCATCCTGTTCGGGCTGTCGTTCTGGCAGGGACTGGCCGCCACCGTGCTCGGGCTCGTGGTGGGCTCGCTGATCCTGGCGCCCCTGGCGTTGTTCGGGCCGCTCAACGGCACCAACAACGCCGTGTCGTCCTCGGCGCACCTCGGTGTGCACGGCCGGGTCGTGGGGTCCTTCCTGTCGCTGCTGACCGCCATCGCGTTCTTCTCGATCTCGGTGTGGTCGTCGGGCGACGCGCTCATCGGCGGCGCGCACCGGCTGGCCGGGCTGCCGGACACGGACCTGTCGTACGGCGTCGCCTACGCCTTCTTCGCCGTCCTCGTCCTCATCGTCTGCGTGTACGGCTTCCGCTTCATGCTCTTCGTCAACAAGATCGCGGTCGTCGCGGCCTCGCTGCTGTTCGTCCTCGGCGCGTTCGCCTTCGCCGGCGACTTCGACCCGTCCTACCCCGGCACCCTCGCCCCCGGCGACCCGCTGTTCTGGCCGTCGTTCATCGGCGCGGCCCTGATCGTGCTGTCGAGCCCGGTCTCGTTCGGCGCCTTCCTGGGCGACTGGTCCCGCTACATCCCGGCCACGGCGTCGAAGGGGCGGGTGATGGCCGCCGCCTTCCTGTCGCAGCTCGCCACCGTCCTGCCGTTCCTCTTCGGCATGGCCACCGCCTCGATCATCGCCGTCAAGGCCCCCGAATACGTCGACCCCGCCGCCCCCAACTACGTCGCCGGCCTGCTGGCCGTCTCGCCCGGCTGGTATTTCGTGCCCGTCTGCCTCATCGCCCTGATCGGCGGCATGTCCACCGGCACCACCGCGCTCTACGGCACCGGCCTCGACTTCTCCAGCGTCTTCCCCCGCTTCTCGCGAGTGCGGGCCACGGTGTTCATCGGCACGCTGTCGATCGTCTTCATCTTCGCCGGCCGGTTCGCGGCCAACCTCACGCAGAGCATCTCGACGTTCGCCACCCTGATCATCACGTGCACGGCGCCCTGGATGGTGATCATGATGCTCGGCTACGTGACCCGGCGCGGCTGGTACGACCCCGAGGCGCTCCAGGTGTTCAACCGCCGCCAGCGCGGCGGCCGCTACTGGTTCGCGCACGGCTGGAACTGGCGTGGACTGAGCGCCTGGCTGCTGTCCGCCGGCCTGGCGCTGCTGTTCGTGAACCTGCCCGGCCAGTTCGTCGGCCCGTTCGGTCACCTGGCCGGCGAGGTCGACATCTCCCTGCCCATCGGGCTGGCCGTCGCCGCCGTGCTCTATCTGGCGCTGCTGGTCCTCTTCCCCGAGCCGCGCGAGGTCTACGGCCCCGAGGGCCCGCGGCTGGTCCGCTCGGCCGACACCCCGATCGTGCCCATCGTGGACGTCACCGCCACCACCACTGCCGTCGCCGAGGCGGGCTAGCGGGTGCCCCAGGAGTAGGTCTGCTTGCGCAGCTTCAGGTAGACGAACGACTCGGTCGCCCGGACGGCCGGGATGGCGCGGATCTTGCTGAGGATCTCCAGCAGGTGCCCGTCGCCCTCACAGACCACCTCCACGATCACGTCGAAGGAGCCCGCCGTGAGCACCACGTAGTCGATCTCCTCGATGGCCGACAGCTCGTCGGCCACCGACTCCAGGTCACCCTCGCAGTTGACGCCGATCATGGCCTGGCGGGGGAAGCCGAGCGTGAGCGGGTCGGTGACGGCGACGATCTGCATCACGCCGGCGTCCTGCAGCCGCTGCACCCGCTGGCGTACCGCGGCCTCTGACAGGCCGACCGCCTTACCGATCGACGCGTACGGCATCCGCCCGTCGTTCTGGAGCTGCTCGATGATCTGCTTCGACAGATCGTCGAGCACCACCGGACCGGCGCTCGAACTGTTTCTGCGTACGCGGGGCGGCGTCGTCATTGACAGGATTCCTCCTACCGGTCCGGCATTACGGGCGCGTTCCCGCCGGGTAGCCGTCCTGGTGCGACATGTTGTCAGGTCTCGGCGGTCTGTCAAGCGAATTCGTAGCAATTTGATATCTTCGCCACGAAATCCCTTGTCCAGATGCGGTTGCTCTGTCAGAGTCGCGGCATCTCAGACTCCTCTGGAGGTCACCTTGACGACCCGTCTGCAGAACTTCATCAACGGTGAGTTCGTGGACGCCAAGAGCGGCCGATTCTCCGACATCATCGATCCCTGTACGGGTGAGGCCTATGTCCAGGCCCCCGTCTCGGGCGTCGAGGATGTGGACGCCGCCTTCGCCGCCGCGGCCGCCGCCTTCGAGTCATGGGGCAGAACCACCCCGGGTGAGCGCGCCAACCTGCTGCTCAAGGTCGCCGACGCGATCGACGCCAGGGCCGACGAGATCAACGAGGCCGAGTGCCGCAACACCGGTAAGCCGCGCGCCCGCATGGCCGAGGACGAGACGCCGGTCGCCGCCGACCACTTCCGCTTCTTCGCCGGCGCCGCCCGCACGCTCGAAGGCCCGACGGCCGGTGAGTTTCTCGCCGAGCACACCAGCGTCATCCGCCACGAGCCCATCGGCGTGATCGGCCAGGTCACGCCGTGGAACTACCCGATGATGATGGCGGTCTGGAAGATCGCCCCCGCGATCGCGGCCGGCAACACGGTCGTGCTGAAGCCGTCCGACACGACCCCGGTCGCCACGCTCAAGCTCGCCGAGATCCTCGGTGAGGTGCTGCCCCCGGGCGTCTTCAACGTCGTCACCGGCGACCGCGAGAGCGGCGCCCTGGTCGTCGGCCACCCGACGGCCGCCATGGTCGCCATCACCGGCTCGGTCGGCGCGGGCATGTCGGTCGCCAAGACCGCCGCCGACGACCTCAAGCGCGTGCACCTGGAGCTCGGTGGCAAGGCGCCGGTCGTGGTGTTCGAGGACGTCAAGGACCTGGGCAAGGCCGCCGCCGACATCGCCACCGCCGGCCTCTACAACGCCGGCCAGGACTGCACCGCCGCCTGCCGGGTGCTCGTGCACGAGAGCGTGCACGACGAGTTCGTGGCCGCGCTCACCGAGGCCGCCGCGGGCACGGTCACCGGCGACCTGGACAACGAGGAGGCCCTCTACGGCCCTCTCAACAACGAGAACCAGCTCTCCCGGGTGCAGGGCTTCATGGACCGCGTCCCCGCGCACGCCAAGGTGCTCACCGGCGGCCACCGCGTCGGCGACAAGGGCTACTTCTTCGCGCCGACCATCGTGGACGGGCTCAGGCAGGACGACGAGATGGTGCAGAACGAGGTCTTCGGCCCCGTGATCACCGTCCAGACGTTCAGCGACGAGGCCGACGCGCTGGCCAAGGCCAACGACGTCCGCTACGGCCTGAGCGGCTCGGTCTGGACCGCCGACCACGGCCGCGCGATGCGCATGTCGAACCGCCTCGACTTCGGCGTGGTCTGGGTCAACACGCACATCCCGTTCGTCTCGGAGATGCCGCACGGCGGCTTCAAGCACTCGGGATACGGCAAGGACCTGTCGGTGTTCGGTCTGCACGACTACACCAGGGTCAAGCACGTCATGCACTACATCGGCGAGTAGCAAGGACGAATCCTGGAAATGACCGGGCTGAGTGCGATCGAGCTTGAGGACGTCGTCAAGGAGTATCTCTCGCATGGCGAGGTCGTCCAGGCGGTCAAGGGCGTGACGCTGGACATCGCCGAGGGGGAGTTCTTCTCCCTCCTCGGCCCGTCCGGCTGCGGCAAGACCACCACCATGCGGATGGTCGCGGGCTTCGAGGCGCCCACCAAGGGCCTGGTGAAGCTGCACGGCCAGGACGTCACGAACGTCCCGCCGAACAAGCGGGACATCAACATGGTCTTCCAGTCCTACGCGCTCTTCCCGCACATGAGCGTGTGGGACAACGTGGCCTTCGGGCTGAAGCAGCGCAGGACGCCCGACGAGGAGATCGGCCGCAGGGTCGGCGAGATGCTGGAGATCGTCGATCTCACCGGCAGGGAGAAGCGCCGGCCGCGCGAGCTGTCCGGCGGCCAGCAGCAGCGGGTGGCGCTGGCCAGAGCCCTGGTCAACCGGCCGCGCGCGCTGCTGCTCGACGAGCCGCTCGGGGCGCTCGACCTGAAGCTGCGCCAGGCCATGCAGATCGAGCTCAAGCGCATCCAGCGCGAGGTCGGCATCACGTTCGTGTACGTGACGCACGACCAGAACGAGGCGCTGACCATGAGCGACCGGATCGCGGTCATGAACGACGGCCTGGTCGAGCAGCTCGCCGGGCCGCGCGAGATCTACGAGCGGCCCGCGACGGCGTTCGTGGCCGGCTTCATCGGCACCTCCAACCTGCTCGCCGGCGCCGCGACCGGTGGCGAGCTGAAGATCGGCGGCGGCCGGGTGCTGGTGCCCGGGCAGAGCGGCGACGTGACGGTCACCGTGCGGCCCGAGAAGATCACCATTGGCACCGACGAACCCGACCCCGGCTGCAGCGCCGTGCGCGGCACCGTGTCCGAGGTCGCCTACCTGGGCACCTACAACAGTTACGCCGTGAGTCTCGCTGACGGGGCCGAGATCACGGTGTTCCAGCAGAACGCGCTGGACGCGACGGCGACGGCGGAGCGGGGCGACTCCGTGTGGCTGTCCTGGCAGGCGCGGCATTCGTACGTGATTGGAAGTTGACACCGCCTTATGAACCCCTTCACCCGTCGTGACGCTTTCAGGCTCGGTGGCCTCTCCGCCGCCGGGCTCGCCCTCGCCGCCTGCGGCGTTCAGGGACAGAAGGCGGCGCCCCCCAAGGCCGACGCCGTCGCCGACTTCTGGTCCAAGCAGACCAAGCACGGCAAGGTCGTCTTCGCGAACTGGCCCGAGTACATGCCGGAGGACAAGGGTCCGCTGGAGAAGTTCAAGAGCGACACCGGCATCGCGTACGAGTACAAAGAGGTCATCCAGGAGAACGACCAGTTCTTCGGCAAGGCCGACCCCGTGCTGCGGGCCGGGCAGTCGCTGGGCTACGACATCGTCGTCATGACCAACGGCATCCAGCTCCAGCACATGATCGAGCTCGGCTACGCGGTGCCCCTCGACCACTCCAAGCTGCCGAACTTCCAGGCCAACGCCGGGCAGAAGTACAAGGAGCGGGGCTACGACCCCGGCAACAAGTACACGATTCCGTTCACCTCAGGGGTGACCGGCATCGCGTACAACACCGACCACGTCAAGGACGACATCACCAGCATCGAGTCGTTGTTCGATCCGAAGTACAAGGGGCGGGTCGGGATGATGTCCGACGCCCAGGAGATCGCGAACTTCGGCATGATCGCGCTGGGCATCGATCCGGAGAAGTCGACGGAGGCCGACTGGAAGAAGGCCGGCGAGAAGCTGAAGGCGCAGCGCGACGCCGGAATTGTGCGGAAATATTATGATCAAGGGTATATCAACGCCGTGTCCACGGGCGACGTCTGGCTGACCATGGCCTGGTCGGGCGACGTGTTCCAGCGGCAGCTCGCCGGCGAGCCGGTCAAGTTCGTGGTCCCCGAGGAGGGCGGCACGATCTGGACCGACAACATGCTCATTCCCAAGAACGCCGCCAACCCGGTCGACGCGATCATGCTGATGGACTACCTCTACCAGCCGGCCGTGGCCGCCGAGCTGGATGAGTTCATCCAGTTCGTGACGCCGGTCCCGGCCGTGCAGGACCTGCTGCGGGAGAAGGCCAAGACGGCCAAGGGCGAGGACAAGAAGGCCCTGGAGGACATGGCCGAGAGCCCGCTGCTGTTCCCCGGCGAGGCCGACTACGCCAAGCTGCGCAACTACACGCCGCTGAACAACAAGCAGCAGCAGGTCTTCAACCCGATCTTCCAGTCGATCACCCAGGCGTAGCGATGCGGCGGCTCACCCCCTACCTGCTCGCGCTGCCCGCCTGGTTGTGGCTGGCGATCTTCCTGGTCGTGCCCATGGCCGCGATGGCGTCGGTGTCGCTGCAGACCGGCAACGCGATCGACGGCTTCGCGATGACGTTCAGCTTCTCCAACTACAGCGACGCGCTCGGCAGGTACAGCACCCAGCTCGTGCGCTCCCTGGTCTACGGCGGGCTGGCGACGGTGGCCATGCTGGTGATCGGGTATCCGGTGGCGTACTGGATCGCCTTCAAGGGCGGCCGGCGCAAGTCGATGTACCTGTTCCTGCTGCTGCTGCCGTTCTTCGTGTCGTTCGTGCTGCGGACGATCTCGTGGAACTTCCTGCTGTCGGACAACGGCATCCTGTTCGGCACGCTGAAGGACTGGGGGCTGCTGCCGGCCGACTTCCACGTGCTGGCCACGACGTTCGCGGTGGTGGGCGGGCTGACGTACAACTTCCTGCCGTTCATGATCCTGCCGATCTACGTGGCGCTGGAGCGGGTGGACCCGCGGGTGGTCGAGGCCGCGCAGGACCTGTACGCCACCCGCGCCGCCGCCTTCCGCCGGATCGTGCTGCCGCTGTCGCTGCCCGGGGTGTTCGCCGGGGTGCTGATGACGTTCGTGCCCGCCACGGCCGACCCGATCAACGCCCAGATCCTCGGCGGCACGGGCAACACGATGATCGGCAACATCATCCAGACCGAGTACCTGACGAACCTCAACTACCCGACCGCCTCGGCGCTGTCGTTCACGCTGATGGCGGTGCTGCTGGTGGGGATCTTCATCTACGCGCGGGCGCTCGGCACCGAGAACGTGCTGGAGGCGGCGGCCCGATGAGAGGCACCAGGCTCGGCGACCGGCTGCTGCACATCTACACGTGGATCATCATCGTCTGGCTGTCGTCGCCGATCGCGGTGATGATCCTGTTCGGGTTCAACGACAAGCAGAGCAAGTCGAACACCACCTGGCAGGGCTTCACCCTGCGCTGGTACGGCGAGCTCTTCGAGATCGCCGACCTGACCGTGGCCCTGCGCAACTCGCTGGTGATCGCCCTGTTCAGCACCGTGATCACCGTCGTCGTCGGCACCATGCTGGCCCTGGCGCTGGGCCGGCACCGCTTCCGCGGCAAGGGGTCGACGAACTTCCTGGTCTTCGCCGCCATCTCGACGCCCGAGCTGGTCATGGGGGCGTCGCTGCTGTCGTTGTTCGTCTCCGGCAACGTGCCGCGCGACGCGAACACGATCATCGTCTCGCACGTGCTGTTCTCGTTGTCCTTCGTGGTGGTGACGGTGCGGGCGCGGATCGTCACCCTGGATCCGTCGCTGGAGGAGGCGGCCAGGGATCTCGGGGCGACGGCCTGGGGGACGTTCCGTCAGGTGACGCTGCCGTCGATCATGCCGGGCGTGATGGCGGGGGCGATGTTGTCGTTCGCGCTGTCGGTGGACGACTACGTGGTCACCAGCTTTGTCAACGGCTCGACCGTCACGTTCCCGCTGTGGATCGTCGGCGCGGTGAAGACCGGCATTCCGCCGCAGGTCAACGTCATGGGTACGCTGATCTTCGGCATCGGGGTGCTGATCGCGATCGCCAACGCGGTCGCGGCGCGGCGACGCGCGTGAACTGAATATCGAAACACTCCGACACCCGTGGGGAAGTGGGATTTGTGGATCCGCTGAAGGCGCTGGCTGATGCGGAGCGCAAGCCGTACTGGCTGGACAGCCCGGCCAGACCCGAGCCGCGACCGCGGCTCTTCGGACACACCGACGCCGACCTGGTCGTCATCGGCGGCGGCTTCTCGGGGCTGTGGACGGCCCTGATGGCCAAGGAACGCGATCCCTCGCTGGACGTGGTCCTGCTGGAGGGGCGCAGGATCGGCTGGGCGGCCACCGGCCGCAACGGCGGATTCTGCATGGCGACCCTCACCCATGGCCTGGCCAACGGGCTGGAGCGGTGGCCGGAGGAGATCGACCGGCTCGAACGCATGGGCGTCGAGAACCTCGACGAGATCGAGCGCACGCTGGAGCGCTACAGCGTCGACTGCTCCTTCGAGCGCACCGGCGAGCTGCACGTGGCCACCGAGCCGTGGCAGCTCGAAGGGCTCAACGAGCACCTGGACCTGATCTCCGACCTGGGGCTCGACTACCGGCCGATGGACCAGGCGCAGGTGCGGGCCGAGGTGAACTCGCCGACCTACCTGGGCGGCCTCTGGGAGCGCAGCGGCTGCGCCATGCTCGACCCGGCCCGGCTGACCTGGGGGCTGCGGGAGGCGTGCCTGCGGCTCGGCGTACGCGTCCACGAGCGCACCCCCGTCCGCTCCATGGACGACGACGGCACCACGCTCACCCTGCGCACCCCGCACGGCAGGGTCGCCGCGCGTCACGTGGCGCTGGGCACCGGGGTGTTCCCGCCGCTGCTGCGGCGCCTGCGGCACTTCGTCGTCCCGGTGTACGACTACGTACTCATGACCGAGCCCCTGTCCGACGCCCAGCTCGCCGACGTGGGCTGGCGCAACAGGCAGGGCGTGGGCGACTCCGGCAACCAGTTCCACTACTACCGGCTGACCGACGACAACCGGATCCTGTGGGGCGGCTACGACGCCGTCTACTACAACGGGGGCCTGGTCAAGCCGGAGTACGACCAGCGCGACGAGACGTTCGTCAAGCTCGCCGAGCACTTCTACGACACGTTCCCGCAGCTCGCGGACGTTCGCTTCACCCACAGGTGGGGCGGCGTGATCGACACCTGCACCCGCTTCAGCGCCTTCTACGGCCAGGCGCACGGCGGGCGGCTGGTCTACGCGGCCGGCTACACCGGCATGGGCGTCGGGGCCACCAGGTTCGGCGCGAACGTCATGCTCGACCTGCTGTCGGGTGAGCCGACCGAGCGGACCGAGCTGCGGATGGTGCGCGAGAAGCCGCTCCCGTTCCCGCCCGAACCCGTGCGTTCCGGGGTGATCCAGTTCACCCGGTGGTCGATCGCCCAGGCCGACCAGCACGAGGGCAGGCGCAACCTGTGGTTGCGCGCGCTCGACCGGATGGGGCTGGGGTTCGATTCTTAGCGCAGACTGGGGCGTATGAGAGTTGAGTTCGTCGTGGACGGCCTCACGCTGGCCGGGGACCTGCGGGTGCCCGCCGGCGCGGGGCCGTGGCCGGGGCTGGTGTTCACGGGGCCGTTCACCGGGGTGCGCGACCAGGTCACCGGGCTCTACGCGGCCCGCCTCGCGGAGCGCGGATACGTCACGCTGTCCTTCGACCACCGCAACTGGGGCGAGTCGGACGGGCGACCGCGGCGGCACGAAGACCCGCAGGGCAAGCTGCACGACCTGCGGGCGGCGGTGTCCTTCCTGCGGTCGCGGTCCGAGGTGGACGCGGAGCGGATCGGGGCGGTCGGGATCTGCCTCGGTGGCGGATACGCGCTGAAGGCGGCCGCCTTCGACCCTCGGGTGGGGGTGTTCGCGGGCATCGCCGGGGCTTACAACAACCCCTACACGATGCGGTCGGGCATGGACTATCCGGCCGTGCTGGGCTCGTTCGCCGAGGTGCTGGAGCGGCAGGATCGCGGCGGGCCGGTCGAATATCTGCCGGCCGTGGCCGCCTCGGGGGAGGCGGCGATGCCGGGCGACGAGCCGTACGCCTACTACGGGACCGAGCGCGGGGCCTCGCTCTTCTGGTCGAACGAGGTGACCAGGGCGAGTGTGCGTGAGCTGGTCACGATGGACAACATCATGGGCGCCGACTTCCTGTCGCCGAAACCCGCCCTGATCGTGCACGGTGTGGTCGACCGGTTCTGCTCGCCGGAGGGGGCCGAGGAGGTCTACCGGCGGCTCGACCAGCCGAAGCGGATCGTCTGGCTGGACGCCAAGGAGCACATCGACCTCTACGACCGCGAGCCGTACGTCACCCAGGCCGTCGACGCCACCGCCGCCTTCCTGGGCGAGCATCTCTGAGGTGAAGGTCTGGCCACGAAAGCGCCGGGTGTGATGGGGCCGGTGGGCGGGCTGGGCAGGAAGCGTACGACCCCCGATTCGATCTCGGGGGTTGGCGCGTGCGTGCGAAGTGGTTGGCTCTGGCCGCCGGGCTTGTTCTTGCGGCCGGGTGTGGGGTCGAGCGGGTGCAGGTGGTGCCCGTCGCGGTGAAGGCGCCGGTCAAGGTGGCGCGCTGTGTCCTGAAATTTCCTGACCCGCGGGCCGGCTCCGCCGCCCGCGTCCGCCTCCAGCGGGACCTCGCCCGATTCGTGAGCCGCCGCCCTGGGCGGGTCGTCTACAGTGCGCTGGACCTGGTGACGGGGGTTTCACTGGGGTACGGCGAGCACGAGCACGACATGATCACCGCCAGCGGGGCCAAGGTGGACATCCTCGCCGCCCTGCTGGCGCGGCGCGATGGCCGGCTGGGTGAGGGTGAGCGGGACCTGGCCTCGCGCATGATCAGGGAGAGCGACAACGGCGCGGCCGACGCCCTGTGGTCGCGGGTCGGGGGCGGTGGGGCCATGAGCGCCTTCTACCGGCGGATCGGGCTGAGGGAGACCACGCCGGGGCCGAGCCGGTTCTGGGGCGGCACCAACACCAGCCCCGCCGATCGTGTCCGGCTGTTGAAGGTACTGGTCAACGGGGGCAAGGGGCTGACCTCCGCCGATCGGGCGACGGTGCTCGGGCTGATGGGGCGGGTGCAGAAGGACCAGGCGTGGGGGGTCAGCGCGGCGGCGCGGCCGGGGGATCGGGTGGCGCTCAAGAACGGGTGGACGCCCCGGCCGTTCATCCACCACACGTGGGCCGTGACCAGTTATGGGCGGGTGGTGGGGCCGGGGCGGGATCTGTTGTTGTCGGTGCAGACGGATCGGCAGCCGGGGGAGGGGACGGGGATCCAGACGATCGAGGGGGTCGCTCGGATGATCGGGGCTCGGCTTGACTCCCTTTCCCCGACGACCACCCGCCCCTGCCCCACGAACCCGGTCGCCTGACCGCACTTCGGCTGGGGTCCCTTGGAGGAGGGGAGGGGGCGCGGCCGCCCTGGGAGGGGTGTCCGCCGGATGGCGCGGGCCTCTTTGAGGAGGGGCGTCCTTGGGGTGGGGTGCCCTTCGGACGGTCGGGTGGCGCGGGCGCGCCATTGAAGTCAACATGGAGTGAATTAAGTCATGCCGTTACCGGTCCGCGCCCGCCAGGACCTCCTCCGGGATGACCTTCGGCACGCCGCGCAGCCCCACCAGCGCCAGCACCGCCACCACGGCCAGCAGGCCCGCCGTGACGTATGAGGTCAGGTGCACACCTTCGAGGAAGGCCGCGTGCGCGGCGCGTACCAGTGCGCCGGCCTGGTCGGGGGGCAGGGTCTCGGCGGCGTACATCGCCCCGGCCAGCGACTCCCGCGCGGCCTCGGCGGGCACCCCGGCGGGCAGGTCGAGGTTGGCCCGGTAGGCGCTGGTCAGCACCGTGCCGAGGATCGCGATGCCGAGCGCCCCGCCCAGCTCGAACGCCGTCTCCGACACCGCGGCCGCCGCCCCCGCCCGCCGCGAGGGCGCGGTGGCCAGCACGTTGTCGTTGTTGACGGTGAAGGCGAACCCGACGCCGACGCCACCGATGATCATGGCGGGCAGCAGCGTCAGGTAGTTCAGCTCGGTGCCGAGCGTGCTGTAGAAGAAGAACGAGCCCGCGTTCATGGCCAGGCCGAGCGCGACCACGCCGTTCCTGCCGAGCGGCTGGATGAGCTTGGCGGCCAGGACCCCGCCCACCGCGCCGCTCAGGCCGCCGGGAAGCTGGGCCAGCCCGGCCTGCAGGGGCGACCAGCCGAGCACGAGCTGGAGATACCAGGCGAACATCAGCATCATCGCCGACATCCCGAAGATCGCCAGCAGGTTCGTCACGATGGACGCGCTGAACGCCCTGCGCCGGAACAGCCGCACGTCGATCAGCGGCTCGGCCAGCCGCGTCTGCCGCCACACGAACAACGCCAGCAGCAGGATCCCGCCGATCCCCGCCACCACGACGTCGGCGTGCCCGGCGCCCTTGTGCGCGACCTCCTTGATCGCGTAGATGGCGGTCACGATGCCGGCGAACGACAGGACCACGCTGACCAGGTCGAGCCGGCCCGCGTGCGGGTTGCGCGACTCCGGCAGCACCGCCATGCCGCCGATCAGCACCAGCGCCATGATGGGCACGTTGATCAGGAAGACCGAGCCCCACCAGAAGTGGTCGAGCAGCAGGCCGCCGACGACCGGCCCGACCGCGAAGCCGGCGGCGCTCATCCCGCTCCAGACGCCGACGGCCATCGTGCGCTCGCCCGGTTCGGTGAACACGTTGCGGACGATCGACAGCGTGGACGGCATGATCGTGGCGCCGGCCACACCCAGCAGCGCCCGGGCCGCGATCAGCAGTTCGGGGCTGGGCGCGTACGCGGTGACCACGGAGGCGGCGCCGAACGCGGCCGCGCCGATCAGCAGCAGGCGCTTGCGGCCGATGCGGTCGCCGAGGTTGCCCATGGTGACGAGCAGGCCGGCCAGCGCGAAGCCGTACATGTCGCCGATCCAGAGCAACTGGGTCGAGGTCGCGCCCAGGTCGGCCACGAGCCGGGGCAGGGCCAGGTGCAGCACGGTCAGATCGAGGGAGAGCAGCAGGGTGGCCAGGCAGGCGATCGCCAGACAGGCCCATTTGTTCTTCATGCCGCCACTGTCCACAGGACGGCTGACGGCCCGCCTACCGCTCGCTGACCGGCCCGCTGACCTGCCCGCCGAGCTTGGCCAGCCGCGCCTCGATGCGTTCGCGGGTGTCCTCGGCGCTGTACCAGTCGCCGGGGCACACCTCGCGGGCCCGGAGCAGCAGTGAGCGGCCCTCGTCCAGGTCGCCGCGGGCCAGCGCCACCTCGGCCATGCCGAGGCAGGCCCAGGCCAGGTTCTCCATGGAGCCGTTCCTGCGCGACAGCTCGGCGGCCAGCGCGTAGTCGTCCCACGCGCGGGCCCCCTCGGACAGGGCGAGCAGCGCGTCGGCCCGGCGGCACAGCACCTCGGCGATCTCCGTCTTCGCGCCCAGTTCCCTGGCCAGTGCGATGGCCTCGTCGGCGAGCTCGTACGCGGCCCGATAGTCTCCCTGCGCCTGCCGGAGCGCGCCCAGCCCTGACAGCCCCAGCACTATGCCCCATCGCTCGCCGATGACCTTGAACGCGCTCAGTCCCCGCTCGAACTGGGTCACCGCCTCGTCGTCGCGGCCGAGCGCCTGCAGGACGAAGGCCGCGCCGGCGTTGGACAACGCCCGCTGCCAGGGCGGCAGCCCCTCGATGCTCTGCATGATCAGCGCGTACCCCTCGATGAAGTCTCGCGGCGGCCCGGTGAACATCGACCGCAGCATCATCAGGAAGTCCACGCGCATCGGCACAAAGGTCACCGGCAGCATCTCGCGCACCTCGTCCAGCCGGATCCGCAGCGCGTCGTCCACGCCTCCCGCCCAGGCCGTGACGAGCACGCACATGGCGTACTCCTCCTCCATGCCGGGCAAGCGCGCGTCGCCGAGCGCGGCCAGCAGGTCGGCGGACAGGCCGGCGCTGGTGCCCCGGTGGCCGCGCATCCATCGGTGGCAGGCGCTCATGGCCAGCAGCCGCAGCGCCAGCTCCAGCCGGCCCGCCTCGGTCGCCCAGCGCAGGGCGGCGTCGACGTCGTCGCTCTCCTCGTCCAGCCGGGCCAGCCACTCCAACTGCTCATGGGCGCGCAGCTTGGGGTCGGCGATCAAGAGCAGGTCGAGGTAGTAGGCGGCGTGCGCCTCGAAGACCGGCTCCGCCTCGCCGGACTCCTCCAGCCGCTCCGCGCAGAACGCCCTGATCGTCTCCAGCATCCGGAACCGGCCGTCCACGAACTCGACCAGCGACTTCTCCGCCAGCGAGAACAGCACCTCCTCCGGCAGCCCGCACACCCGCTCGGCCGCCTCGGGCCGCGCGCCGCCCACGAACACGGTCAGCCTCCTGGCCACCTGCTGCTCGCTCTCGTCCAGCAGGTCCCAGCTCCAGGCCACGACCGCGCGCAGGGTCTGGTGCCGGGGCAGCGCCGTACGGCTGCCACGGGTCAGCAGCCGGAACCGGTCGTCCAGCCGCGCCGCGACGTCGGGCAGCGACAGCGTACGCAGCCGCGCCGCCGCCAGCTCGATCGCCAGCGGCAGCCCGTCGAGCGCCCTGCAGATCCGCACGACCTGGGCCGCGTTGCCCGCGTCCACGGCGAACCCCGGCCGGACGGCGGCGGCGCGGTCGGCGAACAGCCGCACGGCCGGATAGTCCAGCGGCGCACCCGCCTCGGGCGGTGGCAGCGGCAGCGGCGACACGGGCAGGATCGACTCGCCGGTGATGCCGAGCGCCTCACGCCCGGTCACCAGCACGCGCAGCCCCGGGCAGGCGGCCAGCAGGTGGTCGGTCAGCTCGGCCGTGGCCTCGACCAGGTGCTCGCAGTTGTCCAGGATCAGCAGCAGCCGCCGGTCGGCCAGGGCGGTGACGAGCCGGGTCAGCGGGTCGACGGCGGGCCGCTCGGGGGCGTGCAGCAGGGCGTCGCGGATGTCGAGCGCGGACAGTACGGCCCGGGGCACGCCCGCGCTGTCGGTCACCGGCGCGAGCGGGACGAAGCACACGTCGCCCGGCGTCTGCCCGGCCGCCTCGATGGCCAGCCGCGTCTTGCCCGCGCCGCCGGGGCCGATCAGCGTGACGAGCCTGTTCGCCCCCAACCTCTCGCCCACCTGCGCGAGCTCCTCGGTCCGGCCCACGAAGCTGGTGAGCTGGGCGCGGATGCCCTGCCTGGACCGCTGCCCGTCGGCGGGGGCGCCGAGCGCGGGGTCGGCCCTGAGCACGGCCAGGTGCGCGGCGGCCAGTTCGGCGCCCGGCTCGACGCCCAGCTCCTCGTCCAGCGACTTCCTGGCCTCGTCGTACGCGGCCAGCGCCTCCGCCTGCCTGCCACTGCCGTAGAGGGCGCGCATGAGCTGGGCCCGCAGCCGCTCGCGCAGCGGGTGGGCGGCGGTGAGCTGGCGCAGCTCGGCGACCAGCTCGCGGTGCCGGCCCAGGTCGAGGTCCGCCTGCACCCGGTCCTCCGTGGCGGCCAGCCGCAGCTCCGCCAGCGCCGACGCGGCGGCCTCCGCGTAGGGGGCGTCGGCGAGCGGCGCGCCCCGCCACAGCTCCAGCCCCTCGCGCAGCAGCAGGGCGGCCTGTGCGGGGTCGCCGGCCGCCAGTGCCCGCCGGCCCGCCTGGGCCAGCGACTCGAACCTGCGCGCGTCCACGTCCTGCGGGTCGGCGACCAGGCGGTAGCCGGCCGGATGGAACTCGACCAGATCCCGGCCCAGCGCCCGGCGCAGCCGGGACACCTGCGACTGCAGCGCGTTGGCCACGCCTTCCGGCGGGGCGGCGCCGTACAGGCCGTCCACGAGCTGCTCCGCGCCGACGATGCGGCCCGCGTGCAGGGCGAGCAGCGTCAGCAGGGCCCGTACCCGGGGGCCGCCGAGCGCGATCGGCTCGCCGTCCTCGCCCAGGGCGTCGGTGGGCCCGAGGATCTGGAAGCGCATACGTCGATTATCCCGGCAGCATTGCGGTTATCTCCGCATATGTCGGCACCTGCGGCGCCGGTTCGCCCTGAATGGCGAGCACCGTCGCGAGCGCTCCCTGCAGCGAGGCCCGATAGAGCAGCGACCCGGTGCTCACCCTGGCCACACCGGCGGCGGCGAGCTGCGCCAGCGTGGGACCGCCCGGCTGGTAGAGCACGTTGAGGGGCAGCGGCGTGCTCGCGGCCACCTTGGCGATCTCGTCCAGGTCGCTCAGGCCGGGCACGAAGATCCCGTCGGCGTGGCCGTAGGCGTCCACCCGTTCGCGCGTGTCGCCGGTACGCAGCCAGCACGTGTCCGTGCGCGCGTTGACGAACACGCCGTGGCCCAGGGCGGCCGCGATGACGCGCTGGTGCAGGTCGATCGGGCGCAGCGTGCCGTCGGGACGGCCGTCCTCCAGGTTGACGCCCGCGACGCCGAGCGCGGCCAGGCCCGCCACCAGGTCCGACACCTCGGCGGGGTCGTCGCTGAAACCGCCCTCGATGTCCACGGTGATCAGCGCGCCCAGGTCCTTGAGCGCCTCCGCCAGCTCGATGGTCTCGGCCTTGGTGGCGCCGGCGGCGTCCGGCCGGCCGTAGACGGCGGCCACGCCGAGGCTCGTGGTGCCGATCGCCTTGAAACCCTGGGCGGCCAGGGCGGCGGCGGAGCCGTAGTCCCACGCGTTCGGGAGGAGGAGCGGGTCGCCGGGCCGGTGCAGGTCACGAAATTTCATGGCAGAAGTCCTTCCAGGACACCGGCGGCGAGCGCGAGGGCGTGGGCGGGCGCGGGGCAGGGGCGCACGCCGTACCCGAAGGTCAGGTGCGGGGTCCGGCCGCGTGAGGCGTCGAACCGCCCGGGATCCGGGAAGACGTCCGGGTCGCGGTTGGCGGCCACCAGGTCGATCGTCACCTCGTCGCCGGTCCGCGTGTCGAGCCTGCGGGTGGCCTTGAGCGGCGGGTCCTGCCGGAGCGTCTCGTGCAGCAGCGCCTCGATGTCGTCACCGGGCTCCGCGTGCCGCAGCGCCGCCTCGATGAGCCCCTCCGTGGCGGCGTACCCCTGCAGGAGCAGGGTGATCGCGGGCAGGTCGGCCAGTTCGAGCAGTTCGGCGACGGCGGCGTCGGCCTCCGGGGTCTCTTCACCCAACAGGTAACCGGCCGCTGCGGCGGGCACGGCGGTGGTGTCCTTGACTCCCAGCGCGGCTCCGAGCACGGCCGTGGGCACGCCCCGCCAGTTTTCGTCCCGCTGCCGGGTCTCGGCCCTGGCCGCGGCGCGCAGCTCGGCGGGGTCCAGCGTGGTCAGCCGTTCCTCCAGCAGGCGGCGGCGCCCGGCGTGCGAGTCTCCGGTGCTGAACCGCGACACCTGGGCGCGCAGCCAGGCGAGCGTTCCCTCCGCGCCGTCCTGGCGTACGGGGGGCGGCACGTACCTGGTGTCGGCGAGCACCGCCCCGGCTTCTGCATGGCGTGTGATGAGCATGGGTTCACGCTAGGACGAGGTCCTTTCGACGGCGGTCGAAGTGTGTCAGGCGGCGAGTCGCTCCTGCCGTTCCACGGGTCGCTCGACCGGTGCCACCTCGGTCCTGACGACCGGCCGCCCCGCGAAGGAGGCCAGCGCCATGAACATGAGGAGCGCCATGTCGGCCAGCACCACGCCGCGCTCCAGCAGCCCGTAGTACTCCACGCCGTTGATCAGCGGCGAGGTGATGGAGGCCGGGTGGGCGGCCAGGTAGACCCCCAGCGTCAGTGCGGCGAGCACGCTCATGGCCCGGACCGCGTTCCACCGGGGCGCGGCCTCCCGCCGCCTGGCCAGGCTCCAGCCGGCGACCGGCAGCGCGGTGAACACCACGGCCGCCGACCAGCGGTGGATCTCGCCGGACAGGGTGCCGATCTGCGAGGTGCCCGGGTCGGTGGGGAAGATCGCGCTCATCATCAAACCGGCCGCCGCGGCCAGCAGCAGCACCCTGGCGGCGGCGGTGCGCGACGGCTCGCTCGCCACCAGTCCGTACGCGAGACTCAGGCACGCTCCCGCGAGCGCCAGCATCCCGATCAGTATGGGCACAAGCCCCCCGGAGACCAGCGCGTAGTCGCTGATCAGCGGTTGCGCGGGCAACGAGAGCTCCGCGTACGCCAGCGCGCCAAGGGACACCACCGTGCCGATCACGGTGCCCCAGACGCGTCGCCGAAGGGTCATCGGGCCACCTCATCGTAGATGTGCTCGAAACGGGCGAGGGAGAACTGGTCGTCGTGGGTGAGCGCCAGGTCCCTGCTGGCCTTGCCGAGCCGGGCGCGCAGCCGGTCGTCGGTGAGGATGTCCGTCAGGTGCCCGGCCAGGGAGCGCACGTCGCCGGGCTGGAACAGGTAGCCGTTGCCGGACACCAGGTGCGGCAGCGCCATCGCGTCGGCGGCCACCACGGGCAGCCCCGAGGCCATGGCCTCCAGCGTGGCGATGCTCTGCAGCTCGGCGACGCCCGGCATGGCGAACACGTCGGCGGCGGCGAACGCCTGCGGCATGTTCTCGTCGGGCACGAAACCGAGGAAGAAGACCCGCTCGTCCACGCCGATGCGCCTGGCCAGCCGCTCAAGTTCGGCCCGCTGGTTGCCCTTGCCGACGAACGCCACCTGCGCGTCGGTGTCGTTGAGGATGATCGGCAGCGAGCGGACGATCTCGTCCAGGTGCTTCTCCTCGTCCAGGCGGCCGACGAACAGGATCGTGGGCCGGTCCGGCAGGTCGAACATCTTGCGCGACCACGCCTTGGGCTCGGCGTGCGGGTGGAACCTGGTCAGGTCGATGCCGCAGGAGACCGACTCCACCTCGCGGGCGAAGCCCTGGTCGGACAGCAGCTTGGCGGCCAGCGGCGTCGGGGTGGTGATGTGGTCGGCCCGGTTGAAGATCCGGCTGAAGTCGCGCCAGGCCCACTGGCCCGCCTTGGTGCGCAGCCGCTCCGGGATGTGGCCGAACTGGAAGAGGTTGTCCGGCATGAAGTGGTTGGTGGCCACGACCGGCACCCCCGCGCGGCGGGCGGCGGCCATGGCGGCCCGGCCGACCACGAAGTGGCCCTGGGTGTGCAGCACGTCGGGGCGGACGCTCGCCACCAGCCGGTCCAGCCGGGTCGGCACGGTGACGCGCATGGTGGGGTGGACCAGCAGCGGCGCCGAGCGCAGCCGGTGCACGACCACGCCGTCGACCACGTCGGCGCTGGCCGGGCCGGCCTCCGACTGGCAGACCACGTGCACCTCGTTGCCGCGCGCGGCCAGGCCCGTGGCCAGGCGATGGGTGAAGTAGGCGGCGCCGTTCACATCTGGGGGATAGGTATCGCTCGATATCAGGACGCGGCGTGGACGCTCAGGGGCGGGAGCCAGGGTGGCGACGTCGGGGACGGCGTGCAGGGGCATGGCCATGACGGTGAACTCCGATTAGGTGGTGGCTTGGGGAGAGCCAGGAAATGGGGACATCAGTGGGCTTCCAGCGGGCTGGTCCGGGCCAGGGCCACGGTGCCCGCGGCGGTCAACAGGGCGGCGGCGATCGGCAGGATGCCGGTCGGCAGGGGTTCGCCCAGCAGCAGCGCGCCGAACGCCACCGCGGTGAGCGGGTCGGCGATCTGCAGCGAGGCGAAGGAGACACCGAAGTGCCCGACGGCGTAGGCCCGCTGGAGCATCATCAGCGCCAGCAGGGCGGGGATCGGCAGGGCGAGGAGATACCACCAGTTCCAGGCGCCGTCGACGAGAACGCGCATGAGGGTCGCGGTCGCGCCGTACAGCACGCCGGAACTGGTGGCGAGCAGTGCCGCCCGGCCCGCGGGCGAGGCCGCCTTCGAGCCGGCGAACAGCAGCACCGCGGCGACCCCGGACACTCCGAGCAGCATGAGCACGCCGTCGGGAGCCAGGACGGTGGGGCCGGTGGACTCGGGGACCAGCAGCACCAGGCCGATGAGCCCGGCCGCCACCACCCCCGCCGCCGCCAGTTCCTTGCGCGACGGCCGGCGGCCGTGCAGCGTGGCGGCGAGCGGCAGCGCGAACAGCAGGCTGGCCACGCCCATCGGCTGGACGATGGTCAGCGGGCCGAGACCGAGAGCGACGATGTGCAGCCCACCACCCGCCAGAATGGACGCGCCGCCGAGCAGCCAGCGCGGCCGCCGCAGCAGGGCCAGCAGCCCCGGCTTCGCGGTGCCGACCGCCTCGAACTGCTGCAGGGCGGCACCGAGCGCGAAGAACAGCGAACCGACCAGCGCTATCACCGCGGCCAGCACAGTCATGTCGCACTCCTTTCACACGGATGGTTACCGGGCGGGGTCAAACGGACGTGTCCATGGGAAGTCGTTCCGGGGAAGCCTGGATGGCGCGTCGCTTCCTGACCCAGCGCACGATCTCGACGACGGCGGTGACCGACAGCGCGATGCCCAGCCCGAGCAGCAGACCCTTGATGGGGTCGTTCTCGAAGGCCATCCCGCCGAAGAAGCCGATCAGCGCGGAGTAGACCGCCCACGAGGAGGCCGCGATCGCGTCGAAGAACGTGAAGGAGCGCAGCGGATAGCGCACCGCTCCCATGGTCAGCGTGGTCGCGGTACGCCCACCCGGGATGTACCTGGCCACGACGAGGACGAGCCCGCCCCGCTCCTCCAGGGCGCCGCGCGCCCAGACGAACGCCTTCTTGTCCCGCAGCCTGCCCGCCGACTTCTTGCCGATCAGGTAGGAGATGTGGTCACCCGCGAAGGCGCCGAGCGCCGCGACCACGATGATCAGAGCCAGGTTCGTCTCGCCGGACGCGGCGAACACCGCCGCGGTGATCACTGAGGTCTCGGCCGGCACGACCGGGAAGAACCCGTCGAGCAGCGCCAGGCCGAACAGCGCCACGTACAACCACGGCGACGACATCACCTGTTCGACCAGGTCGAGGATGGCGTGCGACATTAGCGTGAACTCCGATCGTTAGGGCACCAACACAGCGTCTCGGTGTGGATCGTCCGGGAACATCGGGGATGCCCCGGGTCGAACGCGGCCCTTTCCCCTAGGAGGGTCAGGGGCCGTACCCCATGAAGGTAGAAACCCCGCAGGTCACGGCACATCGGACGATCGGCACGCAGTACCCCCTACTTTCGTCAGGGGCGCCGCTGCGACCTCCGGGTGACACCATCGATCAAAGCGGTTTCGGCAGGCGGAATCAGCAGTGCGGGTAGGCGCTTTCGTGGTGGGGTTAGCCCCACCACCGTGGTAGGCCGCTCCCCACCCTTACTTTCGTCAGGGTCGCCGCCTGACTTCGGACGGGACCCTCGGGCGGGCGCGGACGCTAACGTCGGTGCGGTGCAGCACCTTCACCGACTCCGCCGAGACAGCCGCCGGCAGGTGGTCTACGACCTACTGCTCTGGGTCGTGCTCGGCGTCTTCATCGCCGCCATGGGGCCCGACCCGGTCAAGGACCCCGCGGCGTTCGCCCTCGTGACCGTGCCCAGGATCGTGCTCGGCGGTCTGGCCGTGCTCGTCGGCCGGCCCTATCCGCTGCTCGCCCTGGTGCTGGTGCTGCCGCTGGGGCCGTGGCGGTTCACCGACGGGTTCGCGACCGTGGACCTGAGCCGGCTGGCGCCGCAGCGGAACGTGAAGATCGTCCCGCTGCTGGCCACGTCGCCGTTCATCGTCTGGTACGCCTACCTGACCGGGCGGCGCCTGGCCAGGGTGTGGCCCGCGCTGCTGGTGTTCTGCCTGATCGGCGTCGTCGGCGTGGCCGTGGTGCTCGCCCAGGGCGGCGACCTGGGGCTGTGGGTCTCCATGGTCACCGGGGTCATCGGCACCTACCTGGTGCCCTACCTGTTCGGGCTGCTGCGGCGCCGGCTGCTGCAGCAGCGGCTACAGGCCAGGAGGTCGGCCGAGGAGCAGGCCAGGCTGCGCGAACGGGCCAGGATCGCCCGGGACATGCACGACTCCCTCGGCCACGACCTGGCCCTGATCGCGGTCAGGGCGGCCGGGCTCGAAATGGCCCCTGGACTCGCGCCGGAGCAGGTCGGTGCGGCGGGGGAGCTGCGGATCGCGGCGGCGGACGCCACCGAGCGGCTGCGCCAGATCATCGGGCTCCTGCGCGAGGACGCCGACGCCGCCCCGCTCGTCCCCGTGAACGAGAACCTGGCGGAGCTCGTCCGGCGGGCCGCCGCCTCGGGCATGGAGGTCACCCTGGACCTGGCCCCCGGGCCGGTGCCGGAGCTGGCCCACGCCGTCGTCCAGGAGGGGCTCACCAACGCCGCCAAGCACGCCCCCGGGGCCCTGGTCGAGGTCGTGGTCGCGCCCGAGCGGATCAGCGTGCGCAACGGGCCGCCGCGCTCCCGCTCCACGGTGCGCTCCGGCGGGATGGGGCTGGCGGGCCTGCGCGAGCGAGTGCGGCTGGCCGGTGGCGTCCTGTCCGCCGGCCCGGTGGGCGACGGCTTCGAGCTGACCGTGACCCTTCCCCCGTAAGGGGGAGGCGGATCCCCACTGCTCGGGAGGAAACCCCGCGCCGGACCGGCGACGCTCGGAGCATGACTGAGCAAAGAGCCGGGATAGGCCGGATCACCGCCGCGATCGTCGCGGTCGCGGCCATGCTGCCCTACCTCACACTGAAGATCCTCTGGCTGACCGGCAGCTCCGTCGGCGTCACGGATCCCGCCCTGATGAACGACCCGGCCACGGTCGCGCTGAACGCGATGACCTTCGGCATGGAGGCCGTGGCCCTGGCGCTGGCGCTGGCCTTCACCACCCGGAAGGGCCTGCGGCTGCCGGCCTGGCTCGTGCTGCCGCCGCTGTGGGTGGGCACCGGCCTGCTGTCGGTGGTGGTCGTCACGGCGCCGGTCGTGGTGGCGGTGGCCGGGCTGGAGGTGTTCGGCGGCACGGCCGTCGAACCGTGGGTCTACATGATGGTCTACGGCGGGTTCATGGGGCAGGGCATCGGCCTCATGGCGGCCTTCGTCCTCTACTCCCGCGACCGCTGGCCGGCCGTCTTCACCACGCCGGCCGGCCTGGACTTCCCGAGCCCGACCAGGTCGTTCCAGACGGTCGTGGCCTGGGGCGCGCTGCTGGTGGCCACGGCGGTCGGCGGGGTGCGGCTCTCGCGGGTGTTCGGCGCGGAGACCGTCACGGGCGTGATGGAGGGCGTCAAGGGCCTGCTCGCGATCGCCGGGGCCGTCGCCCTCGCCGCGCTGGTCAGGCGCTGGGGGCGGGGCCCCTTCTGGAGGCCGCTGGTGGTGGCCTGGCTGGGCTCGGGCTCGCTGTTCGGGTGGGGCCTCTACGCGATGATCGTCACGTTGGTGGGCGGGCCGCTCACCTGGGGCGGCGGGGCCGATCTCGTGGAGCTCTTCGGCGTGCTGACCGGGCTGGTCATGGGGATGTGCGGGGCGTTCCTGCTGGTGGAGAGGTCAGGCGTGCGCGACGTGCAGCCGGTGCAGGAGCCGCTTGAAGGCGATGACCGAGACCGTGATCGCCGTGCCGCTTATCACGGCCACCGCTGAGGTCCGCAGGATCATGAACGTGCCCAGCGAGCCCGCCAGCGACTCGTAGACGGCCAGGAAGATGCTCAGCGTCGAGTTCATCAGCAGCACGAACGCCCACAGCAGGGTGATCCGGGCGAAGAACCGGCGCACCCGCTCGTGCTTGAGCACCGCCGACGGCAGGTGGATGTAGTCGAGCGTCAGCTTCTGCACGAGCGGCTTGTTCAGCCGGACGGAGGCGAGGAAGGCCATGCTGATGCAGATGGTGCCCATCTCGGGCTGGATGAAGAACCACATCCAGGTGCCGGTCCAGAACGCCACGATGGCCCTGATGGTGATCGCGAACGCGGCCAGGTACATCGTGGCGGGCACCTTGATCCGCCTGAACAGCCGCCACGCCACTCCGAGGTAGACCCAGCCGACGGTCAGGGCGAGCGCCCATTTGAAGTCGAGGACGACCATGGCGAGGTAGAAGAGTGCCAGAGGCGCGACGACCGCTTCGAGCAGCCGCGGGGCCGCCTGCCGCGCGAGTGCGGTGAGGCGGGGGAGGGTGACCGGGGGATGGTTCAAGGCTGCTCCGCAGATAGGCCGACGTTCAGCGTCTACCCGGGCTTCGAGGGACCAGGCTTTTCCAGATGGATTGCTAGTCGTAACCGCAACGCAATCACGGTTGTCCCGGGAAGCACGCCGGTGGCCTACCGTACCCGAGGCGGGGTGGTGCGACTGCCTCTTTTGACTCGTTCCATCTGTATCCACGAAAACAGTTCGAGGTTGAATGCCGCTTTCATCCCAGTGAAGTCGTGGCGAGCTTCGCGCCGAACCCCAGGAAGACGGCGCCGACGCCGGAGGTCAGACCGGCGCTGAGCCGGCGGTGGCGGCCGAACTGTCCCGCCAGGAAAGTGCCGCCGAAGATGAGCGCCGTCAGGTAGAGCAGGCTGAAGATCTGGATGACCGCGCCCAGGATCAGGAACGACAGCGCGGGGGTGGCGTAGCCCGGGTCCACGAACTGGACGAAGAACGAGACGAAGAAGAGGATCGCCTTCGGGTTCAGCAGGCTGATCGTCAGGGCCTTGCGGAACGGGCGGGGCCGGCGTTCCGGCTCGGCCTCCTCGGCGGCGGCCGGCCCCTGGCGCCAGGCCCGCCAGGCGCCGCGGATCATCTGGAAGCCGATCCAGGCCAGGTAGGCGGCGCCCGCGTACTTGACGATGGTGAACAGCAGCGCGCTGGAGCGCAGCAGGGACGAGGCGCCGGCGGCGGCCAGGACCATGAGCACGGTGTCGCCGACGAAGACGCCGGCCGCCGCGCGGTAGCCCTGGCGGACTCCGTGCGTGGCGGCGAGGCTGAGGACGTACAGGGAGTTCGGGCCGGGCAGCAGGATGATCAGGAAGGCGCCGATCACGTAGGCCCAGATGTCGATGATGCCGAAGAACATGCCGCTGGCTCCTGGGGGAGTACTGGTGACATGTCACGGTATCGCGTGATTAATCGCCTGGTGCGTACCACATCCCCCCATAAACCTGCTGGTAGCCGAGCGCTCGGTACGTCGCGTCCACCAGCGCCTGCCCCCGCGGATTGACGCCGAGCCCGGCGCCCTGCTTGTTCATCGTGTACCCGAACGCCAGCCGCGCCGCCGGATCGCAGAACCCGACCGATCCGCCCATCCCCGCGTGCCCGAACGCGGTCGCCGACAGCAGCGCCCCCTCGCTGTCCGCGGGCGGCAGGTGCCGGTTGTCCGTCGCCTTCATGAACCCGAGCGAGAACCGCGTGGGCGCGAGCAGCACCGCGTCGATCCCGGCCGAGGCGGTCACCGCCATGTACGCCAGGTGCTCCCGCGTGACCAGGTCGCCGCCGCCCAGCGACAGCGGACGGTACAGGCCCGCCAGCCCCCTGGCGTTCGTGATCGCGCCGACGGCCCCGATCTCGGCGGAGTGCGCCGCCCGGCTGTCGGACTCGCCGAGCGCCATGTAGCCGCCCTCGTGCGCCAGCACCAGCGCGGGCAGCGAGGCCGGGTCGGTGAACGCCTTGACGTAGAAGGCGGGCGGCTCCTCGGGCGGGTCGGCGGGGATCGTCGGCGCGACCCTGCCCTCCTGGTTTTTCGGCAGGCCCATCCAGAACTCCAGCCCGAGCGGCTCGGCCACCTCCTCGCGGAAGAACGTGCCCAGCGAGCGCCCGCTCACCCGGCGGACCACCTCGCCGATCAGGTAGCCGAACGTCAGCGCGTGGTAGCCGTGGCGGGTGCCCGGCTCCCAGAACGGCTCCTCGTTCGCGAGCCGGTCGGCCATCAGCTTCCAGTCGTAGAAGGCGCCGGGCGGGGGCGGCTCGCGCAGCGTCGGCAGGCCGGCCTGGTGGGTGAGCAGGTGGCGGACGAGCGTGGCGCCCTTGCCGCGGGTGCCGTACTCGGGCCAGTAGCGGATGACGGGCGCGTCGAGGTCGAGGTCGCCGCGGACGGCGAGCAGGTGCGCGCAGAGCGCGGTGGCGCCCTTGGTGCACGACCAGACGTGCCCGATCGTGTCGCTCGCCCAGGGGACGCCAGGAGCGGCCTCGCCGCCCCACAGATCGACGAGCACCTCGCCGCCGACCATCACACACACCGACGCGCCCACCTCGCCGCGAAGCGTCAGGTTGGCCTCGAACTCCTCCGCGACCTGGGAGAACCGGGGATCACAAGTGCCGTGCACGGTCATTTCCCGAATGCATCACGAAAGGACGCGCCTGTAAACCAATTACCTATTGACCGTATAGGGAATCGGTCTATATGTGGAAAGATGACTCTCTGGACTCCAGATCCCACCTTCTATCCCTCACCACGCGACGCCGCCGACGCCCCCGCTGAGCGGCTGGCCTACGTCGCCGCGTTCGACCGCGCCGCCGAGCGCCCCGACGCCCTGGCCGTCATCGACACGGATCCGTCCTCTCCCGGTTACGGCACCGTGGCCGGCTGGACAGATCTGCCCAACACGGGCGACGAACTCCACCACTTCGGCTGGAACGCCTGCAGCAGCGCCCTGTGCCCCAACGCGCCGCACCCGCACGTCGAGCGCCGCTACCTCGTCGTGCCGGGGCTGCGCTCGTCCCGCATCCACATCTACGACACCAAGGACCGGATCAGCCCGGAACTGGTCAAGGTCATCGAGCCGGAGGCCCTCGCCAGGCGGGCCGGCTACTCCCGCCCGCACACCGTCCACTGCGGCCCCGAGGGCCTGTACGTCTCCGCGATCGGCGGCGCCGACGGCAAGGACGGTCCGGGCGGCATCGCGGTGCTCGACCACACCTCGTTCGAGGTGCTCGGCCAGTGGGAACTGGACCGGGGGCCGCAGTACCTGGCCTACGACTTCTGGTGGCACATCAACCAGGACGTGCTGATCTCCTCCGAGTGGGGCACGCCGTCGATGGTCGAGGACGGGGTCGTCGGCGAGCTGCTGCTCGGCCGCAAATACGGCCACAAACTGCACTTCTGGGATCTGCGCAAGCGCACCCACGTCCAGGAGGTCGACTTCGGCGACGAGTACCAGATGCCGCTGGAGCTGCGCCCCGCCCACGATCCCACCCGCCTGTACGGCTTCGTCGGCGTGGTCACCAGCGTCGAGGACCTGTCGGCGTCGGTGTGGCTCTGGTTCCACGAGAACGGGAGCTGGCAGGTGCGCAAGGTCATCTCCATCCCCGCGCGGCCGACCCCCGCCGACCGCCTCCCGCCGGTCCTGAAGCCGTTCGGCGCGGTGCCGCCGCTGGTGACCGACATCGCCCTGTCGGTGGACGACCAGCGCCTGTACGTCTCGTGCTGGGGCATCGGGGAGATCAAGCAGTATGACGTCTCGGACCCGTACAAGCCGGTGGAGCTGGCCTCGCTCCGGGCGGGCGGCATCGCCCAGGAGGCCCCGCACCCGGCGCAGCCCGCGCTCCCGCTGCGCGGCGGCCCGCAGATGGTCGAGGTCAGCCGCGACGGCCGCCGCGTCTACATCACCAACTCCCTGTACGGCTCCTGGGACGACCAGTTCTTCCCCGACGGCGTGGGCGCCTGGATGGCCAAGATCGACACGGACTCGTTCACCTTCGACACCCGCTTCTTCCCGCACGGGGACGCCTTCCGCGGCCTGCGCCCCCACCAGGTGCGCCTGCAGGGCGGCGACGCCTCCTCCGACTCCTACTGCTACCCGTGACCCTGACGGCGGTGCTCCTGCTGGGCGCCTTCCACGGCCTGAACCCCGCCATGGGCTGGCTCTTCGCCGTGGCCCGCGGCCTGCAGGAGCGCAGCATCGATCGGCTTCTCCAGTCGATCCCCATGATCGCCCTGGGCCACCTCGCCTCGGTGGCCCTGGTGGCGCTCGTGGTCTCCGCCACCGGCTCCCTGGTCACCGGGACCGTGCTCTCGGTGGCCGGCGGGGTGGTGCTGGTGGCGTTCGGATTGTGGCGGTTGTTGTCGAGCCGGCATTTCCGGTGGGTGGGCATGCGCCTGTCGCTGTGGCAACTGGCCGGTTGGTCGTTCCTGATGTCGTCGGCGCACGGGGCCGGGCTGATGCTGCTGCCGGTGCTCACCGGCCTGCAAGCGGAGGGGCACGCCGGTCATGCCGTGTCCGGCGGGCTGGCGGTGGCCATTTACCACACGCTGGCGATGTTCTTCGTGGCCGGGACGATCGCGGTGGTCGTCTACAAGGTGGCCGGGCTGACCGTGCTGAGGCGGGCCTGGTTCAACGTGGACCGCATGTGGGCGGTGGCCCTTGTGACGGCGGGGACGATCACTCTTCTCCAGGCTTGACCGCCGCGGTCAAATTGGGTCTTGTTATCAGGCAGAGATCCGATCTAGGCTCCCATTTGCTCGTTAGTAAGGTTTCCTAATGAACGAGTTAGGAGCTCATCCCCCATGCACCGACTCAAG
The DNA here is from genome assembly GCF_900108335.1 of Nonomuraea solani. Taxonomy (GTDB): domain Bacteria; phylum Actinomycetota; class Actinomycetes; order Streptosporangiales; family Streptosporangiaceae; genus Nonomuraea; species Nonomuraea solani. The sequence goes on along the minus strand of NZ_FNVT01000003.1, from coordinate 20,539 downwards.
CGACTCGCCGTCATCGGCGCGCTCGCCGCGGCCCTCCTGCCCGCCACCTCCGCCGAGGCGGCCGTCACCCCCGTCCAGGCCAACGGGCAGCTCAAGGTGTGCGGCATCCGGCTCTGCAACGCGCAGGGTAAGCAGATCCAACTGCGCGGCATGAGCTCGCACGGCATCCAGTGGTACCCCCAGTGCCTCAACACCGCCTCCCTCGACGCGCTGGCGAACGACTGGCAGGCCGACGTCCTGCGCATCTCCATGTACATCCAGGAAGACGGCTACGAGACCAACCCGCGCCTGTTCACCGATCGGGTCCACAACCTCATCGAACAGGCCACGGCGCGAGGCATGTACGCCATCATCGACTGGCACATGCTCGACCCCGGCGACCCGATGTACAACCTGTCGCGGGCCAAGACCTTCTTCAGCGAGATCGCCCAGCGGCACAACGGCAAGAACAACCTGCTGTACGAGATCGCCAACGAGCCCAGCGGCGTCTCCTGGTCCACCATCAAGAGCTACGCCGAGCAGTTGATCCCCGTCATCAGGCAGCGCGACCCCGAGACCCCGATCCTGGTCGGCACCCGCGCCTGGTCCTCCCTCGGCGTCTCGGACGGCGCCACGGAGACCGAGGTGATCAACAACCCGGTGAACGCGTCCAACATCATGTACACGTTCCACTTCTACGCCGCCTCGCACGGCACCTCCTACCTGAACGCCCTGTCCAGGGCCGCCGACAGGATCCCGGTCTTCGTCACCGAGTTCGGCACCCAGACGTACACGGGCGACGGGTCGAACAACTTCACCCGGTCCCAGCAGTACCTGGACCTGATGGCGCAGAAGAAGATCAGCTGGGTCAACTGGAACTACTCGGACGACATGCGCTCGGGCGCCGTCTTCACCCAGGGCACCTGCCCGAACGGCCCCTTCGCCGGCACCTCACGCCTCAAGCCGGCGGGCGTCTGGATCCGCGACCGCATCCGCACGCCGGACGACTTCTGACCCTGCGTTTCGAGGAGGGCCACCGGCTTGGCCCTCCTCGAAAGGCGGCAGGGCAGGATGTGACATGTGCTGGTCGGCCTCCTCCAGATACTGGGTGGTCAGCAGCACGGTCACCCCGTCGGCGGTCAGCTCCCTGACCACCGTCCACAGCTCGCCGCGGGCGTGCGGGTCCAGGCCGGTGGTCGGCTCGTCGAGGAACAGGATCCGCGGCCGGCCGACCAGGCTGACGGCCAGGTCGATGCCGTCGAGCGCCACCTTGTCGCCGTACCTCTTGACGAGCCCTTCGGCTTCGATCGCGTCTTTCATGTTCTCGACGGTGCCGGGCCGCTCTGGCAGCGACCTGTCAGCCGGTGTTCAGACCGGCAGGAACCCCTGAGCCACATGTCCGGAAATTTGGGCCTTTCCTAGGGCATACAACCTCATCACTCTCGGTTCAGGCGCCGGTCACCACCCGATCCCGAGCGCCTGAGGAGGACGAGGTGAAACGCCGTTTTGTCATCCTGCTGGCAGCCCTCAGCCTGATCAGCCTGACCGGCATGACCGGGGCGGGCGCCACCGCCGAACCGCCGGCGAACAAGCAGTACCGCGTGGCGGGCCCGGCGACGGCGCAGCAGCGTAGCGCCGTGGCGGCCACCGGAGCCGCCATCGAGGAGGTGGCCACGGACTCGGTCCTGATCACGGCCACGGAAGCCGAGGTCGGCGCCATCAGGCGGCTCGGCTACCGGGTGTCGGAGGTGCCGCGCCCGACACCCCCGTCCGTCGGCGCGTTTGACTTCCCGCCGGCGGACTCCGGGTACCACAACTACGCCGAGATGAACACGGAGATCAACAGCATCGTCGCGGCCCATCCGAACATCGTCAGCCAGAGCAACTACGGCACGTCGTTCCAGGGCCGTAACCTGCGCCTGATCAAGATCAGCGACAACGTGGGCACGGACGAGAACGAGCCCGAAGTGCTGTTCACCGCGCACCAGCACGCCCGCGAGCACCTGACGGTCGAGATGGCGCTGTACATCATGCACCTGCTCGCCGACGGCTACGGCACCGACTCCAGGATCACCAACCTGGTGAACACCCGGGAGATCTGGATCATGCCGGACATGAACCCGGACGGCGGCGAGTACGACATCGCCACCGGCAGCTACCGCTCCTGGCGCAAGAACCGCCAGACGAACGCCGGCTCCTCGGCGGTCGGCACCGACATGAACCGCAACTGGGCCTACAACTGGGGCTGCTGCGGCGGTTCGTCAGGAACGACCTCCAGTGAGACCTACCGTGGCGCGAACGCGGAGTCGGCGCCCGAGGTCGCGGCGGCGGCCAACTGGGTACGCGGCCGCGTCATCGGCGGCACCCAGCAGATCAAGGCCCACATCGACTGGCACACCTACAGCGAGCTGATCCTGTGGCCCTACGGCTACACCTTCAACGACACGGCCCCGGGCCTGACCCTGGACGACCGTAACGCGCACGCCACCCTCGGCCAGAACATGGCCGCGACCAACAACTACACGCCCGAGCAGGCCAGCGACCTCTACATCACCGACGGCACCATCAACGACTGGATGTGGGGCGTCTACAAGATCTTCAGCTACACGTTCGAGATGTTCCCGACGGGCTCGAACCCCGGCTTCTATCCGCCGGACGAGCAGATCGTCCCCCAGACCACCAGGAACAGGGAGGCGACGCTGCTCTTCCTGGAGAACGCGGACTGCGTCTACCGGGTCATCGGCAAGGAGGCCCAGTACTGCGGCACCGGCAACCCGCCGCTGACCGTCTACTCCGACACCTTCGAGACGGCCACGGGCTGGACCACCAACCCGGCCACCACCGACACCGCCACCACCGGCACGTGGGAGCGCGGTAACCCCGCGGACACCACCTCCAGCGGCGCCAAGCAGCTCGGCACCACGGTCAGCGGCTCGAACGACCTGGTGACGGGGGCGGCGGCGGGCGCGGCCGCCGGTGACTTCGACATCGACGGCGGGATCACCTCGATCCAGTCGCCGGCCATCACGCTCCCCTCGACGGGCGCGCTGAACCTGTCGTTCTCCTGGTACCTGGCCCACGGCTCGAACTCCTCGACCGCGGACTACTTCCGGGTCCGCGTGGTCGGCAACACGACGACCACCGTGCTCAACCAGGCGGGCGCGGCCTCGAACCGCAACGGCTCCTGGGCCACCGCGACCGCGAGCCTGAACGCGTTCGCCGGTCAGACGGTCCGCATCCTCATCGACGCGGCCGACGCTTCGGGGGCTTCCCTGGTCGAGGCGGGCGTCGACGACGTCAGGATCACCCAGCAACCGTAGAGCGCCACCACGACTCCGCCGTACGGGATTTCGGCCCCGTACGGCGGAGTCTTTTTGGGTCTTGTAAGGAACGGGTGTCAAGGCTACGATCGCGGCAATCCTTAGGAAAGTTTCCTAAAAGATAGATCCACCACCAAGCCCGCGTCTCACCTCCGCGGGCCCGTGCCGTACGACCCGTGCTCTCACCCCCCGGTGCGAGTCGTACGGCACGTCACCCCCCAAAGGAAGAGCCCGTGAAGCTTCGCGCGATCCTCCTGGCCCTCGTCACTCTCGCACTCAGCCTGTACGCCCTCCCCGCGCAGGCCGCCGCGGCCACCGCGACCTTCGCCAAGGTCTCCGACTGGGGCTCGGGCTTCGAGGGCAAGGTCACCGTCACCAACGGCACCACCACCGCCATGACCGGCTGGAACGTCCAGTTCGACGTGCCGGCCGGGTTCTCGATCCCGTCCGCGTGGGACGCGGTCATGTCGAGAAGCGGGCAGCACTACACGTTCACCAACCCGGGCTGGGCGTCCCCGCTGGCGCCCGGAGCCAGCGCGAGCTTCGGCTTCAACGGCAGCCCCGGCAACTTCCCGGGCATCAGCGGCTGCACCCTGAACGGCGCCTCCTGCGGCGGTGGCACCACGAACCCGGGCGTCCCGGGCCGGCCGGGCGCGGTGACCACCTCGGTCACCAACTCCAGCATCGCGCTGAGCTGGGGCGCCGCCACCGGCACGGTGACCGGCTACCGCGTCTACGAGGGCACCGCTGTCAAGGCCACGGTCACGGGCACCTCGGCCACGATCAGCGGCCTGGCCGCCTGCGAGACCCACACCTACACCGTCAAGGCGTACAACGCCCAGGGCGAGTCACCCGGCCAGGACGCCATCGCGACCACCACCGGCTGCACGGGCGGCGGCGGGTCGCTGCCCAAGCACTTCCTCACCGGCTACTGGCACAACTTCGTCAACCCCGCCACCGAGCTCAAGCTGTCGGCCGTGCCCGCCGAGTACGACCTCGTCGCGATCGCGTTCGGCGAGGCCACGGCCACGGCGGGCGAGGTCGTCTTCGCCCTCGACCCCGGCCTGGCCGCCGCGGTCGGCGGCTACACCGACGCCCAGTTCAGGGCCGACGTCCAGGCCCTGCACCAGCGCGGCAAGAAGGTCATCCTGTCGGTCGGCGGCGAGGCGGGCCGCGTCCAGGTGGCCGACGCCGCGGCGGCGACGAGGTTCGCCGACTCGGTGTACGCGCTCATGCGGAGCTACGGCTTCGACGGCGTCGACATCGACCTGGAGAACGGCCTCAACGCCACCTACATGGCCCAGGCGCTCAGGTCTCTGCGCGCCAAGGCCGGCTCCGGGCTGATCATCACCATGGCCCCGCAGACCATCGACATGCAGTCGACCGGGATGGAGTACTTCAAGCTCGCCCTGTCGATCAAGGACATCCTCACGGTCGTCCACACGCAGTTCTACAACTCCGGCTCGATGCTCGGCTGCGACCAGGCCCAGGCGTACGCCCAGGGCTCGGTCAACTTCATGACCGCGCTGGCCTGCATCCAGCTCGAAAACGGCCTGCGCCCCGACCAGGTGGCGCTGGGCCTGCCGGCGGGACCGGGCGCCGCGGGCGGGGGCATCGTCGCGCCCTCGCTCGTCAACCAGGCGCTCGACTGCCTCGCCAAGCGGACCGGTTGCGGGACCTTCGTGCCACCGCGCGCCTACCCGGACATCAGGGGCGCGATGACCTGGTCCATCAACTGGGACGCCAGCACCAACTGGTCGTTCTCCAAGACCGTCAAGCCCCACCTCCAGGGAATGCCATGAGATTACGCAGCAGACTCACCGCCTTGGCGGCCGGCCTGGTCCTCGCCCTGACCGGCGCGGGGCTCACCACCGGCGCGCCCGCGGCGTACGGCTCGGTCCAGCAGATGGCGGCCGCCTGGGCGCCGTGGACCGCGTACGCCACCGGCGCGGTCGTCACCTACAACGGCGTCGACTACGTGTGCCTGCAGGGGCACACCTCCCAGCCCGGCTGGGAGCCGCCGAACGTGCCCGCGCTGTGGAAGCCCGGCACCGGCGGCGGCACCGACACCATGGCCCCGTCCGTGCCCGGCAACCTCCGCTCGACCGGCGTCACCGCCAGCAGCGTCGCCCTGGCCTGGAACGCCTCCACCGACAACGTGGGCGTCACCGGCTACAACGTCTACCGTGGCGGCACCCTCGTCACGACGGTGACGGGCACCGGCTACAACGACACCGGCCGCGCGGCGAACACCGCCTACACCTACACCGTCCGCGCCCGCGACGCGGCCGGCAACCTGTCGGGCGTCAGCAACTCCGTCACGGCCACCACCTCGGGCGGCACCGGCGCGCCAGGACAGCCCGGCACGGTGACCACCTCGGTCACGAACTCCAGCATCGCGCTGAGCTGGGGCGCCTCCAGCGGCACGGTGACGGGCTACCGCGTGTACGAGGGCTCGGCCCAGCGCGCCCAGGTCACCGGCACGAGCGCCACGATCTCGGGGCTCGGCGCGTGCACGACGCACACGTACACGGTGCGGGCCTACAACTCGGCGGGCGAGTCGGCCGGCCGGGACGCCACCGCGACCACCTCCGGTTGCAGCAACCCCGGCAAGATGGCCGGCGCGCCGTACCTCTACATGGGCTGGGGCAACCCGCCCAACCCGGGCACGGTCATGGACGCGACCGGCGTCAGGTCGTTCACGATGGCGTTCATCCTGTCCAGCGGCGGCTGCAACCCGGCCTGGGACGGCAACCGCCCGCTGACCGGCGGCGCCGACCAGCAGGCGATCAACACGATCAAGTCCAAGGGCGGCAACGTCCAGATCTCCTTCGGCGGCTGGCAGGGCAACAAGCTCGGCCCCAACTGCTCCACCCCGCAGGCGTTCGCGGGCGCGGTGCAGCAGGTCATCAACGCCGTCGGCCCGGCCGTCGTGGACTTCGACATCGAGAACACCGACGAGTTCGAGAACTACACCGTCCAGGACCGCATCCTGAACGGCCTCAAGATCGTCAAGCAGAACAACCCGAACGTCAAGGTCGTCGTCACCTTCGGCACCACGACCTCGGGCCCGAACAGCCACGGCATCCGGCTCATCAACCAGTCCAGGGCGCTCGGCGTGCCGATCGACAACTACACGATCATGCCGTTCGACTTCGGCAGCTCCAACATCTACCAGGACACCGTCAACGCCTCCGAGGGACTGAAGAACGCGCTCAAGAGCGCCTTCGGCTGGACCGACGCGCAGGCGTACGCCCGCATGGGCATCTCCGGCATGAACGGCCTGTCCGACCAGCAGGAGATGACCTCGCCCGGCACCTGGACCCAGATCCGCGACTGGGCCAGGTCCAAGGGCCTGACCAGGTTCGCCTACTGGGCCGTCAACCGGGACCGCCCCTGCCCGGGCGGCGGCGTGGTCGCGAACTGCAGCGGCATCGCCCAGGCCGACTGGGAGTTCACCCGCATCACCGCCGGTTTCTGACCCACTGAGCGGCCCGCCTCCCACAAAGAGGCGGGCCCTCCTTTTGAGGGACCCCCCATGAACCTTCGAGGCCCGGCGGTCCTGCTCGCCTCGACGACCAGTACCACACGATGGGCGGGCACGACTTCCACGTCGCCATGACCGACATGCTGCTGGCCGGTTTCCCGATCATGGGCAATCCGGCGAACGTGTTCCCGCCGCTGCGCCAGGACCAGGTGGCCATCGGGCTGCCCGCCTCGGTGAACGCGGGCAACGGCTTCACGACCGCCTCGGAGGTGCAGAAGGCGTTCGACTGCCTGGCCAAGGGGAGCAACTGCGGGACGTACCGGCCGCGGGGCGTCTATCCGGGGCTGCGCGGCCTGATGGCGTGGTCGATCAACTGGGACACGTTCAACGGGTACGAGTTCTCCCGGAGCCACCGGGCCTACCTCGACGCCCTCACATGAACCGGACGAGCTGAGTGGGCTTGACCGGCAGGCCCAGGCCCGGCGGACGGTAGGTGGGCAGCGCCTCGCCGTACTCGTGCATCCAGGCGTGGTCCACCAGCAGCCGCATCCGCCCGGCCTCCCGCACCCCGCCCGGCTCGGCCGGGACCGTCCCCCCGGCCAGCCTGGCCACGGCCGCGGTCAGCAGGTCGGGGTCGGGCGGGGACAGGTCGCAGTGGTCGTCGGGCCCGATGAGCAGGTCCACCTCGGGCGGCAGCGGGTAGATCGGCCGCGGCAGGGCCAGCACGCGCGGCGGCGGCGCCATCGGCCAGCCGTCGCGGACCGCCTCCAGCAGCACCGAGCGCGCCGTCCGCCGCGCGAACAGGCCCTCCGCCAGGGCCCAGCTCAGCGCGCCCACGTCGGAGCGGTCCTCGCCGCAGGCGTGCAGGCACAGGTACGGCACCAGCGGAATCCCCGCCCCGCCCACCTGCGCCCACCCGCCGCCGCATCCCGTCAGCACCAGCAGGGCCAGCATCGCCCGGTAGGCGGTGTCGGCGTGCGGCGTCTCCAGCCGCCCCGGCACGATCACGCACCGCCCGCCGGTCTTCTCGGCCGTCACCCCCAGCTCCCTGGCCGTCTTCAGCGCCCGCGAACCGGCCACGCCGGTGTAGGTCTCCTGCCAGGCCGGCGTGTACGGCTCGTGCCGGTCGTCGTAGCCGCTCGGCCACAGGCCCGGCAGCCCCGGCCGCGCCACCCCGTAGGCGGCCAGCAGCAGGTCGAACACGGTCGTCACCAGGTCGTCGCCGTCCCGCAGCACCGGCACGCCGCGCCGCAGCACCCCGGGGCCGTCGTCGAAGCGCGGCAGGAGCACCTCCACCGCCTCACCGCCGTACACGCTGAGCCGCCCGAAGGCCCCGCCCGTCAGCCCGCCCGGCACGTACGCCTCCTCGCGCTCGCGCAGCCGCACCAGGAACGGCAGGTCCGTCCACTCCATGGCGTGCCCGTCGAACGGCGTCCGGTCCAGGAAGAACTCCTTGAGCAGCACGTGCCCCATGGCCATGGCCAGCGCGCCGTCGGTGCCGGGGCGGACCACCAGCGTCTCGTCGGACAGCCGGGTCGGGTGGGTGCCGATCGCGACCACCTTCTGGCCCTTGTAGCGCCCGGCGATCACCCAGGGCGTGTCCGCGGTGCGTACGAGCCGGTTGTTCTCCCCCCACAGCAGGACGTAGGCCCCGCGCGCCCAGTCATCGGCCCTGGGGCCGGCGAACCGCGCTCCCAGCACCTGCTCGGGCGCGCAGGGGTGCTCGGTCAGCACCGCGCCCCCGAGCCCGCCGACGAGCCGCGCCAGCGGCGAGGTGGCCAGCGCCGCCACCTGCTCGGCCCCGTGCAGCGCGACGGTGTGCACGATCGCGGCCGCCGCGAGCTCCGCCGCCGTGCCGTCGTCCAGCGGCACCCGGCGCTCGCCTCGGGCGGGACGATATTGCTGTGAGTTCCCTGTGAGTTTCGCCCAGGCCGCGACCGGGTCGCGCAACCCCTCCCTCACCTCGAAATAGCGCCTGACCAGTGCCTGGTTGACCTGCGATCCCCCCATGGAAAAAGTTCAACACAGACCGGGATGTCGTATGGGGATACGTCTCGGCATGTCGGGGATAAGAATTGGAAGCCCTGGTGGCAGCAGTGCTCATGTTGCGGCAGGCTAGATGACGCCATGGATTACGCACTTCTCACGGGGATCGTCCTCGTCTCCGGTGTCGCACTCGCTCTCATCGCCCAATGGCGCGACTGGCGGCCCCCGCTCGTCGTCGCCATTGCCGTGGGCATCTTCGTCCGGGTGCTCATCATGTACACCTCGGCCATCGATTCATGGCAGCCCGTCGACTTCGTGAAGAGCTTCAAGCCCGCGGGCGTGGCCGTGCTCGAAGGCAAGGACCCCGTGCTGGCGAGCGAGGGTGGCTGGCACTTCCTGCCGACCATCCCCTACGTCTACGGCATCCTGCTGTGGCTCGGCATCCCGTGGGAATACGCCGGCCGGCTGGTCACCGTGGTCGCCGACATCGTGCTCATCCCGCTGGTCGCCAAGCTGGCCGGCGGTCCCAAGGCGACGCTGCGCGCCCTCCAGTACGCGCTCAGCCCGCTCGCCATCCTCATCGCCTCCGTCCACGGCCAGGTGGAGCCGGTCGCCCTGGTGTTCGGCGTGGCCGCGTTCGTGGTCGCGCGCGGCCCCGGCGACCCCCACCGGGCCGGCATGGTCACCGACGTGGTCGGCAAGGTGCGCAACGGCGTCGCGGCCTACGGCGTGCGCGCCTCGATCCCGCGCGTGATCGGCCGCGGCGGCATGCTGCACCGCGCCCTGCTGCCCGGCGACAACGACCGGGCCGACCTCAGGCGCGGCGCGCTGGCTGGGCTGCTCATGGGCCTGGCGCTGTGCGCGAAGAGCTGGCCGATCTGGCTGATCCCCGGCATGCTGCTGCTCCTGCCCAACCTGCGCTCCCGCGTCGTCGCCACGTTCATGACCGGCATGGTGCCGATCTTCTTCCTGGTGACGCTGCCGATCTTCGCGGGCACCAGGCTCGACCAGATCCCCGACGTCATCCGCACGATCCAGGACATCCGGCCGATCGTAGGCGAATACGGCTGGACGCCGTGGTTCACCGATGGCGACTGGGATCTGCGTCCCGAACTGGCCTCGTTCGGCACCAACCTCATCTACCTCTGCGTCATCGGGTGCGTCCTCTACTGGCGCCGCGCCGACCCGATCGACATGACCCTGGCCATCCTGCTCGTCTTCATGGTCGTGACGCCCCGGCTCGGCGCCCAGTACCTGCTCTGGTTCATGCCGTTCCTGATCGCCCGGCCCACGAAGTTCGCCTGGCCGGCCATCCTGGGCGTGTCGATCTGGGCGGGCTACGGCTACCTCTACATGACGCAGTTCGACACCAACACGTGGTGGATGCTGCACTCGTACTGGTCGCGGGCCTCGATCGTGCTGCTGCCGATCCTGGCGCTGGCCATGCCGTGGGGCCGCCGCCTCGCGACGGCCCCGGCCGTGGCCTCACTCAAGTCCGCCGACCACGTCAAGGTCACCTCACCGGCATAGGCACTCCCACAGGACGATCCACTGACCGGGGTGGACGTAGCCCACGACCGTGTCGCGGGCGACGCCCGCCGCGGCCAGCGCCTCGTCGACGCCCGGATAGTGGGGCTTCAGCGAGGCCCGCACCGAGCCGCCGAGCCCGCCGAAGCCGATCTCGACCAGCCGCTGGTAGGACCGGCGGTCGTCCACGAGCGGCTCTGGCCTGCGCTCGACGCGCAGGATCGCCGAGTCCACCGACGGGACCGGACGGAAGCCGTTCCTGCCGATCGTGTCACCGAGCCGCCAGTCGAACCACGGCCACGACTCCACCGTGACCAGGGTCCAGCGGCCGAAGTCGCCGGCCCGCTTGCGGGCGTACTCCCGCTGCGTGAGCAGCGTCGCCGAGGTCAGAGCGGGCGCCCGCAGGCACCAGTCCACGATCTTCGACGTGATCGAGTACGGGATGTTCCCCACGACCGCGAACGGCTCGCGCGGCGCCCGTACGGTGGTGAAGTCGGCCCTGACAATCTCGATCCGGGAGTCGTCGCGCGTCCGCGAGGACAGCCGACCGGCCAGCCGCGGATCGACCTCATAACCGACGACCCGCGCGCCCGCCGCGGCCAGCGCCAGCGTCAGCGCGCCCTCGCCGGGACCGGGCTCCAGCACGAGCCCCTCGGGAGAGGCGGCCTTGACCATCAGGTCGATGGCGTGCCGGTCGACCAGGAAGTTCTGCGACAGCTCGCGCCGCGCCCGATCCACGGGCGTGCGACCGCCACCGCCGTTCCTGGCCTTCTTCTGGGTGTGTGAATAGTTTCCGTGTGCGAAATTCTGCGCCACAGCACTGCCCCTCAGGGTCTTCGAGAGTGAACAAGGTCTCGAAGGGCCCTGGGCCGCGCCCGCGGACGCTCTACCTCAGGTGATCGCGTCCGCTAGCGGGCCAGAGCCCGGCCGGCGCGGATCCGAATGAAAACCTGGCAGGTGAACATGCATGACATGGCGGTCACTGTAGGCGGTGATCTTCCGGGCGGGCAACGCAATAAACGCTTTGAGCCGGCATTGAGGTGGCTCGGGTAGACCATGAGACATGGACCGACCGGCCAGGGTGCTCGTCGTCGACGACGAGCCGAACATCCGCGCCCTGCTCTCCCAGACCCTGCGACTCGTCTCGTTCGAGGTCAGGACGGCCGAGACGGGCGCCGAGGCGGTGACGGCCGCCAGGGAGTTCCAGCCCGACATCGTGGTGCTCGACGTGATGCTGGAGGACTTCGACGGGTTCGAGGTGGCCCGGCGGCTCGGTGAGCGCATTCCCGTGCTGTTCCTGACCGCCCGTGATCGCGTCGAGGACCGCGTACAGGGGCTGACGCTGGGCGCCGACGACTACGTGGCGAAGCCGTTCAGCCTGGAGGAGGTCGTCCTGCGCATCCGCGCCATCCTGCGCCGCAGCCGCACCGTGCCCGCGGACCACGTCCTGCGCTACGCCGACCTGGAGCTGGACCCGCAGGCCCACGAGGTACGCCGGGCCGGAGTGCCGGTGGACCTGTCGCCGACCGAGTTCAACCTGCTCGAATACCTGCTGACCAACGCCGGGCGGGTGGTGAGCAAGGCGCAGATCCTCGACAGCGTGTGGCGCTACGACTTCGACGGCGACTCCAGCATCGTCGAGTCGTACGTCTACTACTTACGCAAGAAGATCGACAAGGTCGAACCGCAGCTCATCCACACCGTACGCGGCGTCGGTTATACGTTGAGGACCCCCCGATGAGGCCCGCCACCTGGACCCTGCGCACCCGCCTCGTCATGGCCGTGCTCGCCCTGGCCACACTCGGGCTCGTCCTGTCCAACGTCGTCGGCGTCATGCTGCTGCGCGACAACCTGATGGGCCGCGTGGACGCGCAACTGGAGACGATCTCCAAGATCGCCAACGGGAAGGGCCTCCAGACGTTCACCCCCAAGCCGCCCATGGCCAACGACTTCTACGACGTGCTCACCAAGCGGATCGCCGCCATCCAGCAGGTCATGGTCTACAGCCCCGACGGCACGCTCCAGTTCAGGAGCGCCACCTCCGGCGACCAGCCGGCCCCCGTCATCGAGGAGCTGGAGCCCGGCGTCGCCACCACCGTGCCGGGCACCACGGGCGCCGCCTGGCGGGTCCGCGCCATCGAGATGCCGGGCGGCGCCACCTGGGTGTTCGCCCAGTCCCTGGCCGAGCTGGAGGAGACCCAGACCTCGGTCGTCGCCATCGCCATCGCCGTCAGCGCGTTCGTGCTGCTCCTGCTCGGCCTGGCCGCCGACGCCCTCGTACGCCTCGGCCTGCGCCCCCTGACCAGGATGGAGAGCACGGCCGGGCACATCGCCCGCGGCGACTTCGCCCGCCGCGTCCACGCCCCCGACCCGCACACCGAGCCGGGCCGCCTGGGCGCGGCCATGAACGTCATGCTCGACCGCCTCCAGTCCGAGATCGCCGCCAGGACCGACTCCGAGACCCGCATGCGACGCTTCCTCGCCGACGCCTCCCACGAGCTGCGCACCCCGCTCACCTCCGTGCGCGGCTTCGCCGAACTGCACCGCAGGGGCGGCGGCGACACCGACGAGGCGATGCGCCGGATCGAGGACGAGGCCGCCAGAATGGGCGTGCTGGTCAACGACCTGCTCACGCTGGCCCAGCTGGACGAGGAGCGCCCGCTCGACCGGGGTCCCGTCGACCTGCTCGAAGTCGCGGCCGACACGATTCGCGACGCCCGGGTCCGCCTGCCCGACCGGCAGGTCAAGCTGGCCGGGCTGAGCGACCGGCTCGCCCCGGTCTCGGTCGTCGGCGACGAGGCCCGGCTGCGTCAGGTGGCCGCCAACCTGGTCGCCAACGCGCTCTGCCACACGCCCCCCGACGCCTCCGTCACCGTCAGGGTCGGCAGGTGGGGCGGCTCGGCCGTGCTGGAGGTCGCCGACACCGGGCCTGGAGTGCCGGCCGAGCACGTACCGCGCCTGTTCGACCGTCTCTACCGCGTCGGCCAGGGCAGATCCAGGGCCGACGGCGGCGCCGGGCTCGGCCTGGCCATCGTCTCCGCCATCGTCCGCGCCCACGGCGGCCGCGTCGAGCTGGACACCGCGCCCGGCCGCGGCACCACCTTCCGCGTGCTCCTACCTGGCTCCGAGGCGGTTCCCAGCCCGCGTTGAAGCGCGCTCGGCACATTCGGGGCATGAGAAGAACACTTGCTCTCACGGCTCTCCTCGCCGCCCTGGCCACCGGCTGCGGCTCCCAGCAGGCCGCCACCGGAGTGGCCTCCGTGACCGCCGTCAGCGCCAAGCCCTCGCCGAGCGCCAGCCCCACCGGGACGGCCGACCCGCAGGAACAGGGCAGGAAGTTCGCCCAGTGCATGCGCGAGCACGGCATCCCCATGGAGGACCCCGACCCCGACGGAGGCGGCGGCTTCCAGGCGATGGGCCAGGACATCGACAAGAAGAAGGTCGACGCGGCCCTCGACGCCTGCCGCGCCGTGGCGCCCTTCAAGGACCGCGCCACGCTCAAGCCCGAGGACGTCGACAGGCTGCGCGAGTTCGCCCAGTGCATGCGGGACAACGGCGTCGACATGCCCGATCCCGACCCCGACGGCGGCTTCTCCGCCGGCGCCGGACGCAACTTCAAGCGCGACGACCCCCAGTTCAAGAAGGCGTTCGAGGTCTGCGGCAAGAAGTTCCCCCGGATGGGGGCGGCCAAGTGACGCAGCTCAAGGAGACCGGCCCGGTCACGCGGGCCCTGCCACCGCGACGGCGCCGCCCACTGCGAACCCTGGCCTGGACGGGTGGCGCCGCGTTACTCGCCGCCGCCGTCGCGGCCGCCGCGATCGGCTTCGGCGGTGACGGCACCGGTACGGCCGTCGCCGGCCGCACACCCCCCGCCACCGCCAAGGTCACCCGCACCACCCTCACCGAGACCAAGGCCGTGGACGGCACCCTCGGCTACGGCGAACCCCTCACCATCACCGGCAAGTCCCAGGGCACGATCACCTGGCTGCCCGGCGAGGGCACCACCATCACCAGGGGCCACGGCGTCTACAGCGCGGACGCCGACCGCCGCCCCCTCCTGTACGGCACCATGCCCCTCTACCGCACCCTCGAAGACGGCGTCGAGGGCAAGGACGTCGAACTGCTCGAACGCAACCTGGACAAACTCGGCTACACCGGCTTCGACGTGGACGATGAGTTCACCTGGGTCACCAGGGAGGCGGTCGAGGACTGGCAGGAGGACCTCGGGCTCGACGTCACCGGCAAGGTCCAGCCCGGCGACGTCGTGGTGGCCGACGGGCGCATCCGCGTCGCCGACCTCAAGAAGACCCTCGGCGACAGCGCGAGCGGCCCCGTGCTCACCGCGACCGGCACCACCCGCGAGGTTCTCGTCAACCTCGACGTGGCCGACGAGCACCTGGTCAGGAAGGGCATGAAGGCCACCGTCGAGCTGCCGGACGGCAGCACCGTCAACGGCGAGGTGGCCAGGGTGGGCAAGGTCGCCACCGAGAGCGGCAGCGGCGCCGACACCGCCACCACGGTCGAGGTCGTGGTGTCGGTGAGCGGGCTGAAGAAGTCGTTCGACGCCGCGCCCGTGGACGTGACGATCGTCGCGGGCCGCCGCGAGAACGTCCTGGCCGTACCTGTCGGAGCGCTGGTCGCGCTGGCCGAGGGCGGCTACGGCGTCCAGGTCGTGGAGGGCGCGGCCACTCGTTACGCCGCCGTCGAGACCGGCATGTTCGCCGACGGCAAGGTCGAGGTCACCGGCGTCGAGGAGGGCGTGACCGTGGTGGTGCCCAAGTGATCGCCGAACTGCACGGCGTCAGCAAGGTGTACGGTGACGTCGCGGCGCTCCGCGGCGTCACCTTGGACATCGGGCAGGGCGAGCTCGTCGGCATCGTCGGGCCTTCCGGCTCGGGCAAATCGACCATGCTCAACATGATCGGCACCCTCGACCGGCCCTCCGGCGGGACCGTCCGCATCGCCGGGCACGACGTGCTCTCCCTCACCGACCGGCAGTTGTCCGCCCTGCGCGCGAACGTCATCGGCTTCGTCTTCCAGCAGTTCCACCTGGCCGCCGGGGTGCCGGCGCTGGACGACGTGGCCGACGGGCTGCTGTACGCGGGCCTGGCCCTGCGGGAGCGGCGGCTGCGGGCGTACGACGCCCTCGAACGCGTCGGGCTCGGGCACCGGCTCGGCCACCGCCCGCACGAGCTGTCCGGCGGCGAACGGCAGCGCGTGGCCATCGCCCGCGCCGTCGTCGGCGACCCGCGGCTGCTGCTGGCCGACGAGCCGACCGGCAACCTGGACTCCCGTTCGGGGGCCGGCGTGATGGGGCTGCTGCGCGAGCTCAACGCGGCCGGCACCACCGTGGTCGTCATCACCCACGACCGCGACATCGCCGCCTCGCTACCCCGGCAGGTCGAAATGCTCGACGGCCAGATCGTGAAGGGAGCGGTGCTCACGTGACCGTTCTCGCACCTGCTCGCATGCGGCCACGCGACGTCGTCCGGGTCGGCGGGGCCGGCCTGCGGGCCAGGCCGCTGCGCGTGTTCCTGTCGGCGCTCGGGATCGCCATCGGCATCGCCGCCATGCTCGGCGTCGTCGGCATCTCCGCCTCCAGCCAGGAGGACCTCAACCGTCAACTCGAAGCACTCGGTACGAACCTGCTCACCGTCTCACCCGGCCAGAGCCTGTTCGGCGAGGCGTCCCACCTCCCCGCCGAGTCGGAGGGCATGATCGGCCAGATCGCCCCCGTCACCGCGGTCACCGCGACCGCCGGCACGCCCGCCAAGGTCTACCGCAACGACCACGTCCCGGCGGCCGAGACGGGCAGCATCTCCGTCACCGCCGCCCGCCTCGACCTGCTCAAGGACGTCGGCGCCACCGTCGTCAGCGGCACCTGGCTGAACGCGGCCACCCACGGCCACCCCGCCACCGTCCTCGGCGCGAAGGCCGCCGACCGGCTCGGCGTCGTCCAGGCCGGCCCCGACCAGCGCGTCTGGCTCGGCGGGCAGTGGTTCACCGTCGTCGGCGTGCTCGCACCCGCGCCGCTCGCCCCCGAGCTGGACACGGCCGCGCTCGTCGGCTGGCCGGTCGCGGAGGCCCGGCTGGGCTTCGACGGCTACGCGACGACGATCTACGCCAGGGCCCAGGAGGCGTACGTCGTCCAGGTACGTGACGTGCTCGCCGCCACCGCGAACCCGGCCAAGCCCAACGAGGTCGAGGTGTCCAGGCCGTCCGACGTCCTGGCCGCCAAGCAGGCCACCGACGCCACGCTGAACGCGCTCCTGCTCGGCCTCGGCGGGGTCGCGCTGCTGGTCGGCGGGGTGGGCGTGGCCAACACGATGGTCATCTCGGTCCTGGAACGGCGCGCCGAGATCGGCCTGCGCCGCTCTCTGGGCGCCACGCGCGGGCAGATCCGCGTGCAGTTCCTGGCCGAGTCGCTGCTGCTGTCGGCCATCGGCGGCGTCGGGGGAGTGCTGCTCGGGATCGGCGTCACGGCCGCGTACGCGGGGCTCCAGGGCTGGCCCGCCATCGTGCCCGTCTGGGCCATGCTCGGCGGCGTCGTCGCCACGCTCGTGATCGGCGGCATCGCCGGCTTCTATCCGGCCGTACGCGCGGCGCGGATGTCGCCCACGGAGGCCCTGGCCACACCGTGACCCGTGTCCGATTCTTACAAGAGCCCCGCGCCCCGCCGGCGATAGTGTCGCGCCAGAACCCGCTCTCCCCTGGAGGATCCACCGACATGGACGTGCTCACCCGAGCGGAGACCTACCTGCAGCTCCACGGCAGGCTCATCGACAGGCTGCGTTTCGAGGCGCTGTTCCGGGGCGGCTCCCGCGACCGGGTGCTCGACGTGCTGCGCTGCTACCAGAACGCCGACGGCGGGTTCGGCAACGCGCTCGAACCCGACCTGCGCGGCGCGGGCAGCCAGCCCGAGCCGGTCGAGGTGGCGTTCTGGATCCTGGACGAGCTCGACGCCTTCGACTCGCCGATGGTGGCCGCCGCCTGCGACTACCTGGCCTCCATTACCGCTCCCGACGGTGGCGTGCCGTTCGTGCTGCCCTCCGTCAGAGACCAGCCGGCGGCCCCCTGGTGGCAGACGGACGACGACCCTCCCGGGCACCTCATCCCGACCGCGTCGATCGCCGGGCTGCTGCACAAGCACGGTGTCACCCATCCGTGGCTGGCTCCTGCCACGGAGTTCTGCTGGTCGCGGATCGCCGCGCTGAAGGAGCCGGAGGCGTACGAGGCGCTGGCGGTGACGACGTTCCTGAACCTGGCGCCCGACCGGGAGCGGGCGGAGGCGGAGTTCGACCGGCTGCGGGAGGCCATCCTGGCCACGGTAACCCTTGAACCGCACGCGCCCGGCCACGTCCACTACCCCCTGGACTTCGCGCCCGCGCCGCTGCGGCTGCCGCTGTTCTCCCAGGAGGTCCTGGACCCGCACCTCGACGCGTACCTGGAGACGCGGTTCGAGGAGGAGAGCGGATGGGGCATCAACTGGCAGGCCTGGACGCCGGTGATCACGCACGAGTGGGGCGGCTACATCGTGATGCACCGGCTCAGGACGCTGCGCGCGTACGGGCGGCTGCCCGGCTGAAGTCCTTCTGTCGGAGGCGTCGCGTACGTTGGAGTCATGTACGTCGAACGACCTCCCTCAGCGGAGCTCGCCGGCCGGGTCGCCTGTGAGTGGCACCGGACCAGCGAGCACGACCGCACGGAGCTCGTGGTGCCCGACGCCTGCGTCGACCTCATCTGGGGCCCCGGCGGCCTGTTCGTGGCCGGCCCCGACACGGGGCCCATGCCCGTCACCATGCGGGCGGGCACCGCGCTGGTGGGCATCCGCTTCAGGCCGGGCGCGGTGGGCGACTTCTTCGGCGTCCCTCTGGCGGACATCCGCGACGCCCGCATCTCCCTGTCCGACCTCCCCGGCGGCCCCGCCGTCCTGGCAAAGGCCCTGAACACAGCGGCCGACCGCGCGTTCACGGGCCGGGCGGCCGATGCCCAGGGCGTGCCGGCGGGTTCGGGGGCCGATGCCGAGGGAGCGCTCATGGGCGAGATGGCCGATGTCCGGAGCGCGCTCAAGGGCCGGGCAGGCGATGTCCGGGGCGCGTTGGCGGGGCCGGCGGCCGATGCCCAGGGCGCGCTCACGCACCTGAGCGCCGATGTCGACGGCGTGCTGGCGGACCCCGCGGTTGACGCCGAAGGGGCGCTCGCGGCCATGCGGGCCGCCGTCAAGGCCGGTCTGACCGGCGCCACCCCCACCGACCCGGCCGCCCCCGCCATCGCCTCCGCCCTGCGCAAGGGCCAGACGGTGGCGCAGGTCGCCTGGACCCTCGGCTTCAGCGAACGCCAGCTCCAGCGCCGCAGCCTGACCTCGTTCGGCTACGCGCCCAAGACCCTGCAGCGCATCGTCAGGTTCCAGCGGGCGCTGCGGCTGGCCCGCGAGGGCGTTCCGCTGGCGGAGGTGGCCGTCACGGCCGGCTACACCGACCAGGCGCATCTGGCCAACGACGTCAAGCGCCTGAGCGGCGTACCCATGAGTCAGCTGATCTGACGCTCCCCGCGCGGCCGTTTCCCCGACACGAGCGCCTGCACCCACTTCGCGTTCGGATCACTGTCGATCAGCAAGGCCCGCGTCAGCAGGCTCAGCGGAATGGCGAGAATCGCCCCCAGCGGCCCCAGCACAAAAGTCCACACGATCAATGAAATGAACGTCATCGTCGTGGACAGCCCGACGGCGTCCCCCAGGAACTTCGGCAGAATGAACGACTGGGTGACGACATTGATGACGATGTACGCGGCGATGACGAGCACCATGGTCTGCACACCCCCGTCCAGCAGGGCGAGCATGGCAGGCGGCGACAGCGCGATGACGAAGCCGATGTTGGGAATGTAATTGGCGATGAGCGCCAGCACACCCCACAACAGCGGCAGCGGCACGTCCAGCAAAGAAAGCGCGACCATGTCGAGTACCGCGTTGATCAACCCGAAAACGGTCGAGACGATCAAATAACGCCGCGTCTTGTGCGCGAATGTGGCCAGCGCTTTCACCAGTTGCGGCCGGCTGTGCTCGCCGCTGGTGAGAATCTTCGCGGTCACCGGCGCGTCAAGACACATGGCGAGCAACAGCACGACAATGAGGAACAGCGCGGACAGAACGCCGATCAAACTCCCCAGCAGGCTCTGCACCAAACCCAGGATCTTGCCCGGGTCGAACGCCTGCATCCCCTTGCCGAGCATCTCGTCACTGACGCCGTGCGCCGCCGCCCACTGCTGCGCGTCGACGAGGAGCTGCTGGAACTCCGTTGTGTACGCGGGTAGCAGCGACGCGAGCTGGGTGGCCGAAATGGTGAGGATGCCGACCATTCCCAGCAGGACGAGGACGACGATGAGGAACGGCACCGCGACCTGCAGCCAGACCGGGGCGTTCTTGACAGCGAGCCAGCCGCGCACCGGGGATACGGCGATGACGAGCACGAGGGCCAGCACCACGGGGCCGGCGATCGAGGCGACCTCACGGATGCCGAAGAGGGCGATCACCGCCGCGGCGACGCCCACCAGGATGACGAGTGTCCTGGGTACGGGTTGATCTCGCACGCCCCGTACCTACCCCTGGCACACGGGCGAATCATCGATTTGACGGTTCCCAGGACCGTACATAGAGTTCACCAGTCCCGCGAGGACGGCTTGATCGCCGGCCTCACTCGGAGACCACCTCCTGACACCTCCACTTCGGTGGGACGTGCGCGTCCACTCGAATCGGCTGGTAAGTTAGAGGGGTTGTCGCCGAAAGGGACAGCACTTAATTACCGCAGGTCGAGCAAGTCGGGTCAATTTGACAGGGACTTGAACGGCTGAAAGAATTAAGGCATAACGAACGGAAAGTGAACGCCTCCGAGCGGGGATCACGAGAGTGGTTCTGGTGAAGGAAGTACGCGTCCGTTTCTTGAGAACTCAACAGTGTGTTAAAAGCCAGTGCATGATGCACAACCCCGTCATATTGATTGACGGATTCCTTTGGTTGGCATTCATCTTTGGGATGGGTGCTGGCTGGGACATTTTTTCCAGGCATTTTTTGGAGAGTTTGATCCTGGCTCAGGACGAACGCTGGCGGCGTGCTTAACACATGCAAGTCGAGCGGAAAGGCCCTTCGGGGTACTCGAGCGGCGAACGGGTGAGTAACACGTGAGCAACCTGCCCCTGACTCTGGGATAAGCCCGGGAAACTGGGTCTAATACCGGATACGACCGCC
>NZ_FNVT01000002.1:489619-1172498 GCF_900108335.1 Nonomuraea solani | reverse complement strand
GCCCCCGGCTTCTCCACTCCAGCGTCTCGATCCGCCCGCCTGAAGCTCAGCCCCCTCGCTCCTCCCCAGCCCCAACCAGCCACCTCCCCACCAACCCATCAGCACCCACCCAGCACTGCCACCTCCACCACACCGTTCCACCAGCCGCTTACGCCCTCAGCCATAGGGAACGCGCGGACTCCCAATAAGCGCCCGGCCCAGGCTGCTCCACCCCCGGGCAGCGATCACGAGCCGCGCCCGCTGACGCCGGCCTTCCGCCACCGGCACTTCCACTACCCAGCCGCTCCACACCGGGCTGCAGGCCACCGAGCCTTCCAACACCGGACCCTGGCCTTCGCACCCCCTCAGCCACCAGGCTGCTTCACTGACGGGCTGCTTCACCAACGGGAACGTCGTGACCGAACCCCACCGCCAGGGAAGGCCATCCCCCGATCAACAGCCGCCGGCCACGGTGACACCGCGACATCCCTGGTAGGGCTGGTAGGGGCGGCAGGGCGGCAGGGCGGCAGGGCGGCCACTTATCCACAACCCAGACCCACTCACCTACCGTCATCCACAGAACCGCATTCGCCCCCGCGGCACGGCCTCCACCCTCGGCACCCTATGGGCCATGACGAGCAACCGCCCCATCCCCACCCCCGCTCCTACCTCCACCCCAACGCCTGCTCCAAATTCCACCTCCGCCTCCACCCCCACCCCTGAGCCCTGCCTGACCCTCAGCACCCCGACCGACATCCTGGCCGCCGTCCCCTACCTGGTCGGCTTCCACCCCCGCAGCAGCCTCATCGTCATCGGGCTCAACCGCGGCCAGGCCAAATTGGTCGCCAGATGGGGCCTGCCGTTCCCGGCCGGAACCCTCGACCCCCTGGCCCCTCTCTTCGACCGAGAAGGCGTCACAGAAGTCGTCACCGTCGGCTACGGCCCAGGCGACCTGGTGACCCCAGCCGTAGACGCAATACGCCTACTGGCAGCCAAATCCCATGTCCGCGTAGGGGAGGCGCTGAGGGCTCACGAAGGCCGCTACTGGTCCTACATCTGCGACCTGACAACCTGCTGCCCCGCAGAAGGCACCCCTTACGACCTGTCCACCAGCCAGATATCAGCCGAAGCCACGGTGCACGGCCTCGTCGCCTTCCCCGACCGCGAGGCCCTGGAACGCACACTGTCCCCCATAACCGGCCCCGTACGAATGGCGATGCGCCGCGCCACCGCCGACGCCATCGCCGACTTCCGAGCCAACCTCATGACCGCCACCGACCTGGACGCCTTCACCACCCAGTTCGTGTCCGACGGCCTGGCCAGAGTCAGATCAGCCCTGCACACCCACACCGAGGGCGGCCGCCTGGACGACACCGAAGCCGCCCACCTGGGCCTGGCCCTCACCATCATGCGAGTCCGCGACGAAGCCTGGACCCTGATGAACGAATCCCACGCGGCCCTATGGAAGGACCTGACCCGCAGACTGGAGCCCCGCTTCATGCCCCCGGCCGCGTCCCTCTTGGCCATGGCCTCCTGGCGAGCGGGAAACAGCGTCCAAGCCACCATCGCCCTCGAACGAGCCCTGACCACCGACCCCCACTACTCGATGGCCAACCTCCTCATGCACGCCCTGCAGAATCTCCTCTCCCCGACCATCCTCAGAGACCGCCTACCGGCCCCAGAGGAACTGGACGCCGCCATGGGCCCCGCCACCGCCGCCTGGCTAGTCCCCCTCGTCAACCTGCTAGAAGAAGAAGTCCTCCACCCCACCCCCGACCCCCCACTCTGACCACCCACACCACCAGAATGCATGGCGACGACGGGCACAACGGCGCCGGCATGGACCCGGTGCCACGATCGGACGTCCGGCCGGTCCGCACAATCCCAGAACCCTGAGCGGTCGAGTGGGACCGGCCGGGCTTCGCCACCATGCCGCGCATCAGATCAACCATCAAGCGTCAGGCCATCGCACCGCGTCAGGTGGTCGAATCACGCTGGGCGGTCGAATCGCGTCAGGCCCTAAAGCCGCTCGTCCGGCCAACAGCCACTCGTCAGGTGATGGTCGGGTGTCGTCTCGCCGAGTGGTGGATCGGCGATCTAGCGGCGGGTCACCCACTGGGCCGCATCAGGTCGCCCACCGGGTCGCATCAGGCTGTCCACCCGGCGAGGAGATCTGGCTGGACCAGCCGGCGCTGACGCACGCCTGGCCTGTGTTCCGGCGCCGGATCTCCACCACCTGCGGCGGGCTGGCGGTGCACTGGGCCCACTGGGCCGCAGCCGTGCCGCCCACTGGTCCGCCCGCTGTGCCGCAGTCGGGTCGTTTGCCGTGCCGTTCCGTACCGCTCACTGGCTCGCCCACCGGGCCGCAGTCGGGTCGTTCACCCCGCTGGTTTGCCCGCTGTGCCGCGGTCGGGTCGTGCACCAGGGTCGTACCCGTGCTGCTCGCTGGTCTGTCCGCTGTGTGGCAGTCGGGTCGTTTGCCGTGCCGTTCCCGTACCGCTCACTGGTTCGCCCACCGGGCCGCGGTCGGGCCGTCCAGTGGGCCGCGGTCGGACCGCCCGCCAGGCCGTACCCGGGGGAGGAGCTATATCGCTCGGCGGGGTGGCGCCTCGGGTGTTGCCCCGCCGAGTGTCAGGTCAAGCCGAGTGTCAGGTCAAAGGGTGCCTTCCTCCTTGCGGCGTCGTTCGTTGTAAGCGCGCATACGCTGCGGATACCCGGTGAGTTGAACGTCGTAGACCGGCAGGGCAAGGTCGCGGGCGACCTTGTGGATCACTGCCGGCGATCCGACCCTGCGCCTGGTCCACTCGCCGTCGTCGGCCACCGCCACAGCGGTCGTGTCGGTGGCAAAAGTCTCTGGCTCGACATAAAACTCGACGCCCCGCCGCGAACGAGCAAAGGCGATTAGCGCCTCGATGTCGGCGTCTGTCGCCTCACGGTCGAACTTCGCGATCTTGCGGCCGCGGAGTCGACGAATGCCGTAGCGGTCTCGCCATCTCATGAATCCTTTTTATACCGTCTGAAGCCCTCGCGTCGGGGATGATCTAGGGGACAGATCCGGGATTCTCCCGATAGCACCTGGGGCGTGGACGACGCAGTATGAGTGGTGACTGCCCGATTCTCAAAGGAGAGGCATGACGATTATGGCTGGGGTACCGAAAACCCCCGGGCCGGGACAGGTGCCGCCAGCTCAACTGCGCGTCACCAACCAGGACCGCGATCACGTTGTCGAGCACGTCAAGTCGGCCTACGCGGAAGGCCGTTTCGACAAGCTCGAGTTCGACGACAGGTTGGAGCGCGCCATGACGGCGCGCACGCACGGTGACCTGATGCCCATCATGACCGAGCTGTACGGTACCCAGGCCGTCCCCAGGCTCGCCCCGCCGCCCCCGGCCCGCTCGGGGCGGGCACCGGAGAGCAACGAGCGCCTCGGCGCCGCCGTCGGCCACGGACTGATGGCCCTCGGCATCCCGATCATCGGCCCGCTGCTCCTGATGCTCATCGGCGGCAAGACGTCGCCCTACATCCGTCGGCAGGCGGTGGAGGCGCTCAACTTCCAGCTCACGGTGGTGGGGGCGTCGATCCTGCTGCCGTTCACCGTCATCGGCATCCTGCTCGTCCCGGTCATCTGGGTCGTGGCCTTTGTTCTCGCCATCGTCGGCGGCATCTCGGCCCTGACCGAAGGCGACTTCCGTTACCCCCTTACGGTGCGCCTGGTGAAGTGAGATCCAGCCCGGCTACAAATCCGCCACCGCAATCTCTCCGCCCTGCCGAGGCCACCGCGCCTCTGCGGGGCGGCCTGTTTTCCCGCGACGTGATGCGACGTGATGCGACGTGATGCGACGTGATGCGACGTGATGCGATGCGATGCGACGCGACATGAGCGAGTGACCACATTGGCCCAGCGTTGGATCGGTCGGGTGATCGCGTCGGCCGGAGGGTGGGATCGGTCGGGTGATCGCTTCGGCCGGGTGGTGGGATTGGTTGAGTGATCGCGTTGATCTGGATGGCCGGATTGATCGGTGATCGCGTCGGCCGAATGAGGGGATCGGGCGGGTGACCGCATTTGGTCCGGCTGTGGGATCGGTTGGAGGATCGTCTTGCCCGGCGGTGGGGGATCGGGTGGGGGATCGGGTGGGGGATCGGGTGGGGGATCGTATTGCCTGGCAGCGGGGATCGGGTGGGTGGTCGCATTGGCCCTGTGGTGGGATCGGGCGCGTAGCGGTATTGGTGGGTGATCGTATTGGTCGGGTGGCGGTGTTGAGGGCTGTCGACGGTCGTGCCTTTCCGTCGTGATCGCGTGGGTGGGACGAAGTCAGTCGTCTGGTCCGCGCCTCTGGAACTTCGCTGTAAGTTCGTGCAAATCCATCGTGCCGGGGTCAAGGTGGGCGAGTTCGTGCTGCTCACGGGCGTCATGGCGGACGAAGACGGCCATTGCGGCGGCGAGCAGGGATGCGGCGCCCGCACTGTCGCCGCTCGCCGCCCGTACCGCCGCGAGGTCGCGTCTGGCCCGGGCGGCGGGGAGCGGCGTGTGCAGGGCCTCCGAGATCGCGATCGCCTGGGTCAGGTGGTCTTCGGCGAGTTCGAGGCGGCCGCAGGAGAGGTGCAGTTCGCCGATGGTGCGTTGCATGAGGGCCTCGCCGTACCGGTCGAAATGGCGGCGGCACACTTCGAGGGCGTCCAGCAGCGATGGCAGCGCGCCGGTGCCGCGTCCCTGCCGGAGCTGTGCTTTGACCAGTGCCTGTACGGCGAAGGCGATCATCAGGCGGTCGCCGCTGTCCCGCAGCAGGTCCAGGGCCTCGCCGCTGAGCCGCTCCGCCTCGGCGTAGTCGCCCAGCGCGCGGTGGACGAGGCCCCTGGTGCGCAGCGTGAGCGCCTCGCCGCGCCTGCTGCCCGCGCGGCGGTAGGCCAGCATGGCCTGTTCGAGCAAGGGCCAGGTTGCTTGGTATTCGCCGAGTTCGAGGTGGATCGCGGCGGATGTACGGGCGGTGTAGCCGATGGCCGAGTCGTCGCCCAGGGTGTGGAAGATCGCCGCGGACTTCGCGAGGTGGTCGAGTCCTTCGCGCAGGCGGCAGTGCTCCCTGCAGGCGCTGCCCATGCCCGCCTGTACGACCGCCTCACCCCGTACATCGCCTGCCTCCGTGAAGAGGGGCAGGGCCTGGGACAGATGCGCGTACACCTGCTCGAACCGGTCGAGCTTGTAATGGATCTGGCCGAGACCGGCGAGCAGCGCCGCCTCGCCCAGCCGGTTGCCCGCCCGGCGGGCCGCCGCCAGCGCGGCATCGTGGCTGGTACGCCACTCGTTCAGCCGGTTGGCCATGAACACGTGCGAGAACGACAGCGCCGCCGCCAGGTCGCAGGCCGCCACATCCAGCCCGAACGCCGCCGCCCGCGCCACGGCCACGATCAGCGCGGGCGTCTCGGCCTCCAGCCAGGCGGCGGGATCGGCCAGCACCTCCGCGGAGATCCGGTCGTCGACGGGGCGCGCGGAGGCGTACTCGGCACGCAGCTCGACCTCGCCCGACGGGGAGCGGGCGCCCGCCTGCGTGATCAGCCACAACCAGCTGCCCAGCGTACGTGAGAGCGCCGCGTCCCGATCCTCAAGATCGTCGTACGCCACCGCGCACTCGGTCGCGAACACCCGCAGCAGGTCGTGCAACCGGTACCGGGCCCGGCCGGTGGCGTCCACGGCGGCGAAGTCCACGAGCTGGGCGTCCATGAGCCGCTCGATCACGTCGTCGGCGGCGTCGGCGGACACGTCCAGCAGCGGAGCCGCGATCCAGGACGCGAAGTCGGGCACCCCCAGCAGCCCCAACCGGCGAAACGCCGCCTTGGCCTGTTCGTCGAGCAGCCGGTAGCTCAGGCTGACGCTGGCCCGCACCTCCAGGTCGCCCGCGGCCAGTTCGTCCAGCCGGCGGTGCTCGTCGGCGAGCCGGCCGGTCATGGTGGCCAGCGTCCAGTGCCTGCGAGTGGCGAGGCGCGCTCCGGCCGTGCGTACCGCGAGCGGCAGCAGCCCGCACAGACCGACGATCGTCCGGGCGGCGTCCGGTTCGGCGGCGACCCGGCTCGATCCGGCGATGGAGGCGAGCAGGATGAGCGCGGAGTCGGCGTCCAGCACGTCGAGGTCGGTCAACTGGGCTCCCGCCAGGCCGGCGAGCCGGCCGCGCGAGGTGACCAGCACCGCGCAGCCACCACCGCCGGGTAGCAGCGGGCGGATCTGCCGTTCGCCCCGGGCGTCGTCGAGGACCAGCAGGACGCGGCGCTGGGCCAGCACACTCCGGTACAGGTCGGCGCGGTCTTGCGGCGATTCGGGCAAGGCCGTCGATTCGATGCCCAGTGCGCGCAGGAACCGGCCGAGGATCTCGTGGGCGGTGGCCGGGGTGTCGCTGGTGCCGCGCAGGTCGGCGTAGAGCTGGCCGTCGGGGTAGCGGCCGGCCGCCCGGTGGGCGATGTGCACGGCCAGCGTGCTCTTTCCGACCCCGCCCTTGCCCGAGATGACCAGCACGGGTGGTGCGGCGCCGCCTGTCGAGGTCAGCAGCGGAATCAGGTCGCTGATGAGAGCGGTCCGGCCGGTGAAGTCGGGTACGTCGGGCGGGAGTTGCGCGGGTACGACCGGGGGCGCCTGCTGCCAGGTTGCGAGCGGACGGGGCTGCCGCATGCTTCCGGGCTCCGCGGGGGGTCGCGTGGCGGGTTGGGTGGCGGGTTGGGTGGCGGGGGGCTCGCCGGGTTGGGCTGCGTCTGGAGTGGTGGGGGAATGGGTGCCCGGCTGGGCGTCAGGGCCTCGGGGAAACTGCGCGCCCGATTGGGGCGGCCTGGGCGGAGTGACGTCGTCGGTGGCAAGGAGCTGGGCAGCTTCGGAGGTGGCGTAGGTGAGTGGAGCGGCTTCGGAGGTGGCGTAGGTGGGTGGAGCGGCTTCGGGGGCGGTGGGAGGCTGGGGGCCCGGCGGGGTGATGCCCCCGTGGGGGGTCGCTGAGGGCGGGGAGGTCCGGGCTGTGGCACCGGATGGGGAGGTCCAGGCTGCGGTGGCGGGCGTGGTGGGGTCGCTGTGGGGGATGGGCGGGGAGTGTCCGCCCAGCAGGAGGGTCGTGTCGCCGCGCAGGATGGCCTGGTGCAGCTCCTGGAGGTGAGGGCCCGGGTCGATGCCGAGGCGGTCCGCCAGTGCCGCCCGGCCGTCCTCGTACACCGCCAGCGCCTCGGCCGAACGTCCCAGCCGGTAGAGCGCCATCATGAGGTGACCCCGTACCCGCTCCCGGTCGGGATGCGCGCCGACCAGCGCGGTCAGCTCGGGTACCAGTTCGGCGTGCCGGTCGAGGAGCAGTTCGGCGGCGACCCGTTCCTCGATCGCGGACAGGCGCAGCTCGTCCAGACGGGCGGCCTCCGCCGACAGCGCCTCACCGATCCCGCCCAGCGCGGGCCCGCGCCACAATGCCTCCGCCTCCCGCAGCAGCCGCGCCGTCTCTTCGTGGCGCTGCGCGCCCGCCGCCCGGCGGCCCTTGGCGAGCAGGCGCTCGAAGACGTCGAGATCCAGTCGCGTTCCCTCCAGTCGCAGCAGGTAGCCGGGCGGCCGGGTCTCGATCAGGTTCGGCTCGCCGCCGGGTGACAGGCCGCGCCGCAGCGACGAGACGTACGTCTGGATCAGCGCGCGGGCGGTGTCGGGCGCGTGATCGTCCCAGATGAGCTCCACCAACCGGCTCACCGGCACAACCTGACCGGCGCCGAGCAGCAGCGCCGCCAGCAGCGCGCGCGGTTTGGGACCGCCCACAGCCAGCCGTCGGTCCGCGTGCCATACCTCGACCGGGCCGAGCAGCCGAAACTCCACCGCCACCTCTTATACGGGGATTGCAGAGAACTTACAGCAGCCGACCTCATGATCGGACAGGAGCGATCCGTTTTGAAGAGGTGTGAAGAAAATGAACGGTGCACCGATCGTGCTGATGTCCGACCAGAGGGTGTCCGCGATTCCGGTGATCGACTGCGGGGAGCCGCTGTTCGATCTGCGCGACGTACCGGAGCTGCGGCTCGACAAGCGCCTGGCCGACGAGCGGGGCGCCTTCGCCCACCTGCGCGTCGGGCTCATCGACCGGCTCCTGACCGCCCAGGCGATGCTCCCCGACGGGCTGCGGCTGCTGATCGTGGAGGGTTACCGGCCGCTGTCGCTGCAGCGCCACTACTTCGCCCGGTACGCGGGTGAGCTCCGTACGGCCAATCCGTCGTGGAGTGAGGAGTTCGTGCACATCCAGGCCAGCCGCTCGCTCGCGCCGCCGGAGGTGGGTCCCCATGTCTGTGGCGCCGCCGTCGATCTCACGCTCGTCGGGGACGATGGTGTCGAACTGGACATGGGTACGCCGGTCAACGCCAGCCCTGAGGAGAGTGGCGGGGCCTGCTACACCCACCACCCGTCGCTCGACGACGCGGTCAGGGCCAACCGGCGGCTGCTGTTCCACGCGCTGGCGGCGGCCGGGTTCGTCAACTACCCGACCGAGTGGTGGCACTGGTCCTGCGGCGACCGCTACTGGGCCTACACCACCGGCTCCACGGCGGCCCACTACGCACACGTCGACTGGCCCAACTGATCCCGCCGGGCGACCTGTCGAGAAGGATGGAGCGCATGTGTCTCATGGAGGTCGCGCCGGCGTACCGGGCCCTGGTGCCGGAGGGCGCCACTCTTCACCAGGGGCAGTTCCACCAGGTGGTGATCGGCGAGGATCGGGTCATTTGCCTGCCTCGTACCGAAGCGGCGGCGGCGCGGCTGCCGGGGCGGGCGGCTCTGCTGCGGGTGCTCGCCGGGCTCGATCTGGGCGTTGATGTCCCCCGGCCGTTGCGGGAGCAGGCGGTGGGTGAGCCGCCGTACCTGATCCTCAGCCGGGTGCCCGGAGCGCCGCTGGAGGCCGGAGTACTGACGGATCCCCAGGTGGCGGAGGTGGTCGCCGGACAGTACGCCGGGCTGCTCGCCGGACTGGCCGCGGCCGGTGAGCGGGCCCGGGCGGTGCTGCCCGTGCCGCGCGGGCGGTGGGGGAGGTTCGCGGCGGAGGTGCGCGCCGAGCTGTACGGGCTCATGTCCGAGGCCGGACGGCGGCGGGCCGAGCGGGAGCTGGCCGCTCTCGATGGCCTGCCCGACGGCGGTACGGCGGTGGTGCACGGTGATCTCGGTCCCGAGAACGTCCTGTGGGAGTACGACGGCGGGATGCCGCGGCTCAGCGGGGTGATCGACTGGGACGAGGTCACCATCGGAGATCCGGCGGAGGACCTCGCGGCCATCGCGGCCGGGCACGGGCAGGCCCTTCTGAACCGGGTGATCGAGCTGGGCGGCCTGGCGAACGGGGGCCTGGCCGCCCGCATCACCACCATCCGAAGAACCTTCGCCCTCCAGCAGGCCCTGGCCGCCCACCGGGACGGCGATCAGGACGAGCTGGCGGACGGCCTGGCCGGCTATGTGACACCGCAAGCCGACCGTGCCGGGGGCTAGTTCCAAGGCCGTGAAGTTAGTGGGTGGGTGAGGTTGTCCAGGGGGCCGTAAGCTGCGGTTTCACCGGACATGAGGAGCGGAGCCCCGGTAGAACTGGCAGTCGACCAAGACAAGCCGTTCACAAGACCGGAGGCTCCGCTGTCCGGACAGTCTGCCATCACGCGTGTCATCACGGTGGCCGGAGGCCGGTTTGCGCCCGGTCATCTCGGCGAACTCACCCAGCTCATACCTTTCGAGATGGTCGACGAGGCGCTCAGAGTTACCAGGACCGTGCAATCGCGGCTGCGAGATCTGCCCTCCCGGGTCGTGGTGTACCTGGTTTTGGCCGCCTGTCTGTTCCCAGAGGTGGGATACCCCGACGTGTGGCGCAAGCTCACCGGCGCGCTGTCGGGCCTGCCGCTGGCCGCTCCGACAGCGAGCGCGCTTGCCCAGGCCCGCCGACGTATCGGTGCAGATCCCCTGCGGTGGCTGTTCGGCCTGCTGAGGGGCCCGGCGCCCACCATGCACCCACCAGCAGCCCGCTGGCGAGGGCTGCTGGTGGTCGCGCTCGACGGCACCACCTTGACCGTCCCCGACACCCCTGCGGTCCTGACCCGGTTCACGAAGCAGGCGGGCAACCACGGCGGCACCGGCTACCCGCAAGTCCGGCTGCTCGCCCTGGTCGCCTGCGGCACCCGCACCCTCATCGACGCCGTCTTCGGCCCGACCACCTCGGGTGAGACCACCTACGCCCCGCGCCTGCTGCCCAGCCTGCGGCCCGGGATGCTCCTGCTCGCCGACCGCAACTTCGCCGCCCAACGGCTTGTGGCCGACATCGCCGCCACCGGAGCCGACCTCCTGATCCGCCTCAAGAACGGCCGCAGGATGCCGGTCCTGTCCCGCTTCCCCGACGGGTCCTACCTCTCCACCCTCGGCCCCGTGCGCGTCCGCGTCGTCGATTGCAAGATCACCGTCACCACCACCGCCGGGAAGCACACCGGCCTCTACCGGCTGGCCACCACCCTGCTCGACCACCACCGCCACCCCGCAACCGAACTGACCACCCTCTACCACCAGCGTTGGGAGATCGAAACCGCCTACCTGGAACTGAAGTCGACCATCCTGGGCGGCCGGGTCCTGCGAGCCCGCACCCCCGAAGGCATCACCCAGGAGATCTACGCCCTGCTGGTGGTCTACCAGCTGCTGCGGACCGTCATGGCGGACGCCACCAGCACCCTGCCCGGCACCGATCCGGACCGGGCCGGCTTCAGCATCGCCTGGCAAGCCGCCCGCGACCAGATCATCCTGGCCGCAGGCATCATCGCCGACACGGTCGTCGACCTGGCCGGCACCATCGGACGGCACGTCCTGGCCAGCCTGCTGCCCCCGCGGCGCCTCCGCATCAGCCCTCGCATAGTCAAACGCGCCATCTCCAAATACCAGGCCCGAGGACCACGCATCGACCGGACCAGCTACAAAGCCACCACCGGCATCGAAATCCTCTCGCCCACAGGCCCTTGACAAGCCCACACACCCACAAACTTCACGACCTTGGGGCTAGTTCTTGGCCAGGACCTCGTACTTGACGCGCATCACGCCAGCACCGATGTTGCCGATGGCGGCGAAGGCGGCCCTTGAGAGGTCGAGGCAGCGGCCCCCGATGTACGGGCCGCGGTCGTTGATGCGGACCGTGACCGAGTCGCCGTTGTCCGGGTTGGTGACGCGGACCTTGCTGCCCAGCGGCAAGGTCTTGTGCGCGGCGGTCATGGCCGCCGGGTTGAAGCGTTCGCCGCTGGCCGTCATCTGCGGGTCGCCGTAGTACGAGGCGCCGCACCTGCCGGTCGAGAGCACCTTGAACCTGGGCTTCGCGGCCTTCGTCTTGATCGGCTTGGCGACCTGTGAGGGCTTGGCGGTCTGTGAGGGCTTGGCGGCCCGTGGGGGCTTCGCGGGAGACGCCGTGACCTCCGAAGACGAAGGCGACGACGACGAAGGCGAAGACGAGGGCGAAGGCTGGGCGGCGGCCGGGGGTTTGGGGGCCGGGGTGGAGGGGCGCGACGGGTTGGGAGCCGACTTGGCGCTCAAGGACGTGTCGCGCTTCGGGGAGTCGATGGCGGCCCAGGCGGTGGTGGAGGCGGCGGCCACGACGGCGGCGCCGGCGGCCACCGCTGCCCAGCGGCGCTTGCCGGAGGAGGACGGCTTCCGCTCCTGGGGAGACGGCTGACGTGTGTGCTGGCCCAAGGTAAACCACGGTCCTAGCTAGGGGACAGGGCGAGGAAAGGCCGGACCGTCAGGGGGGCGGGGGCATACGGGGGCCGATCCGCGGGCGCGGCAGGGGATCCCGCGCAGCGAGCACGAACATATGCGACAAACAGCAGGTAAAGGCAACTTAATGGGATGTCCAGTGAAATATCTCACTTATGCCACAAGTCGCCTAGAACGCCGAGCGTACGCCGAGGATCTTCAGGTTTCCGGCGAACCGGAGAAGTCGGCGCTCAGAGCATCAGCGAGCGAACCGTCTCCACCGTGTCGGCCTCCTCGACCCGCTTGTCCGGCCGATAGCGCAGCACCCGCGCGAACCGCAGTGCCATGCCCCCCGGATAACGAGGCGACCGCTGCACCCCGTCGAAGGCGATCTCCACCACCAGCTCGGGCCGCAACATGACCGTCCACTCGTCGGTGGGCCCCTCGGCCAGCTCCAGAAAGCGCTCGGTCTGCCAGGCCAGCAGCTCGTCCGTCAGCCCCTTGAACGTCTTGCCCAGCATCACGAACCCGCCCTCCGGGTCACGAGCCCCCAGATGCAGGTTGGACAGCTTGCCCTCGCGCCGCCCATGCCCCCACTCGGCGGCGAGGACCACCAGGTCGAGCGTGTGGCGCGGCTTGACCTTGATCCAGCCCGCGCCCCGCCGGCCCGCCGCGTAAA
The DNA here is from genome assembly GCF_900108335.1 of Nonomuraea solani. Classification (GTDB taxonomy): domain Bacteria; phylum Actinomycetota; class Actinomycetes; order Streptosporangiales; family Streptosporangiaceae; genus Nonomuraea; species Nonomuraea solani. The sequence continues at coordinate 1,160,157 of NZ_FNVT01000002.1, read as the reverse complement.
CCGAAGCGGGCGACTTGACCACCAGGCCCTCGTGGCCCGCCTTGACCACGTCGGTGAAGAACTTCTCCGCCTCCGCCACATCGCCCGTCACCAGCCGGGGCGTCAGCAACTCCGGCGGCACCGTACGCGCCAGAGCCTCCTGACGCTGGGAGTAGGGCAGATCGAGCAGGTCGGCGCCGTCGACCCGCAGCGCGTCGAAGAAGAACACGCTCAGCGGCGTCCGCTCGCGCAGCCGCGCCACCTCCAGCTTGCTGGAGACGCGGCTCGCCGTCACCTGGAACGGATGCGGCCGCCCGTCGGGCCGCAGGGCGAGCACCTCGCCGTCGAGCACCAGATCGGCCGACGGCATCGCCAGCACGGCCTCGACCAGCTCGGGCACCTGCGACGTGATGTCGTCGAGCGTGCGGGTGAAGACCCGCACCTCCGATCCCGACCGATGCGCCTGCACGCGCACGCCGTCGAGCTTCCACTCCAGCGCCGCCGGGGCGCCGGCCTTCTCCAGCGCGGCGGTCACGTTGGGCGCGCTGCCCGCCAGCATCGGCGAGACCGCCCGCCCCACCTCCAGCCGGAACTCGCGCAGCGCCGCCACCCCACCGGCCAGCGCGGCCGCCCCCACGGCGGGCAGCCAGCCGCGCAGGGTGAGCGCGCGGCGCACGTCGGCCGAGGGCGCGCCGGACGCCTTGGCCACCGCCTCGATCATGACGCCGTCGAGCGCGCCCTGCCGCAGCTCACCGAAGAGCAGGCGCCGCATGAACTGCTGCTCCTGGCTCGTCAGCCCGGCGAACAAGTCGGTCACCAGGGCCCGGCGCGCCGCCTGCGAGCCCTGCCCGGAGACGGCCTTGATCCGGCTGAGCAGCTCGTCCGTCTGGGTCAGCGTGGCGGTGGCGGCGAGTTTGGGCTGCGGGGTTTCCTCAAGCGTGCGCCAGCCCACGCCCACCTGCCGCTGGGGCAGCTCACCCGAGAGGTAGGAGATGGCGATCTCCGCCTCGTCGGGGCCCACCCGGCCAAGGAGCTCCGCCAGATGGCCGATCTTGCCAAGCCTGGCGGACGTGCGCGTCACCGCCTCGGAAACTCGTACCACGTCGATCAGAAGCACACGCCTATCGTGCCTCACGCCGCCGACAAATCCCCACTTGATATCGACATGTCGGTGGCGGGTGTCGGCGCGGGCCGCCACACCAGGCGGCCCGCGCCAGTGATCAGCAAAGACCGATCAGCAAAGACTGATCAGCTCACGCCGAGCAGGTCGACGACGAAGATCAGCGTCTCGTTGGGCTTGATCCGCGGCGGAGCGCCACGGGTGCCGTAACCGAGGTGCGGCGGAATGACCAGCTTGCGCCGGCCACCGACCTTCATGCCCTGGACACCGCGGTCCCAGCCCCCGATGACGCGCCCCCCGCCGAGGGGGAACTCGAACGGCTGGCCGCGGTTCCACGACGCGTCGAACTCCTCCCCGCTCGAGAACGAGACGCCCACGTAGTGCACGCTTACGTTCTGACCGGCCTTGGCCTCCGGGCCGTCGCCCACGGTAAGGTCCTCGATCTCCAGGTCGGCGGGCGGGTTGCCCCCCGGGAAGTCGATCTCGGGCTTTTCGAGTGCCACGAAGTGCTCCTGTTAACGGATGAGAATGGACCCGACGACTCTATGCCGTCGGGATATCGTCATCGTTCATGGCCGCCCTTTCTCCCGACGCGATCCTGCTCACCGGCCGCGTGGCCGTCGTCACCGGGGCGGCCAGAGGCATCGGGCTGGCCATCGCCGAGGCTTTCGCCGCGTTCGGGGCGCATGTTGCGGTCTGTGACCGTGACAAGCCGCAGGCGGAGCTCGCGATGACGCTCGACGTGCGCGACCAGGTGGCGGTGGAGGTGTTCGCGCAGGCCGTACGCGAACGCTGGGGCCGGGTGGACGTGCTGGTCAACAACGCCGGCGGCACATTCCACGCCGGCTTCGCCGACACCTCGCCACGCGGCGAGCAGATCCTCATCGAGGAGAACTTCACGCAGGTCACCGGCATGATCAGGCGGCTGCTGCCGATGATGCCGCCCGGCTCCTCGATCATCAACGTGACGTCGAGCGAGGCGCACCAGGCGGCGCCCGGGTTCGCCGTGTACGCGGCCATGAAGGCGGCCCTCGACAGCCTCACGAAGACGCTCGCGCTGGAGCTGGCCCCCAGGGGCATCAGGGTGAACGCGATCGCCCCCGACGCGCTGCAGACCGAGGGCGAGGCGGGCGTCCGCGAGCGCATGCTGGCCCGCCCGCTGCCCTACGACCCGGTCCGCGTCCCGCCGCTCGGCCACCTCGGGCGGCCCTGCGACGCGGCGGGGGCGGCGGTGTTCCTGGCCGGCGAGCTGGCCAGGTTCGTGACGGGCACGACGGTGCACGTCGACGGCGGCATCAACGCGGCGGGCGGCTGGCGCAGGACCTAGGTCACCAGCTCTGGTGCAGTGGCATGCCCTCCGCGTATCCGGACGAGCTCTGGACCCCCACGACCGCCTGCGCGTGAAACTCCTCCAGCGTCGCCGCCCCCGCGTACGTGCACGACGACCGCAGCCCGGCCACGATGGCGTCGATCTGGTCCTCCACGCTGGGCCGCTTCGGATCCAGATACATCCTGGACGTCGAGATGCCCTCCTCGAACAACGCCTTCCTGGCCCGCTCGAACGCCGAGTCCTCGGCCGTCCTGAGCCGCACGGCCCGCGCGGAGGCCATGCCGTAGTTCTCCTTGTACTCGCGCCCCTTGGCGTCCGTGTGCGTGTCGCCCGGCGACTCGTACGTCCCCGCGAACCACGACCCGATCATCACGTTGGACGCCCCGGCCGCCAGCGCCAGCGCCACGTCGCGCGGATGGCGTACGCCGCCGTCGGCCCACACGTGCCGCCCCAGCCGCCGGGCCTCGGCCGAGCACTCCAGCACGGCCGAGAACTGCGGCCGTCCCACCCCGGTCATCATCCGGGTGGTGCACATGGCGCCGGGGCCGACGCCGACCTTGAGGATGTCGGCACCGGCGTCCACCAGGTCGCGCACGCCGGCGGCGGTCACCACGTTGCCCGCCGCGACGGGCACGCCGGGGTCGAGGGCCGTGACGGCGCGCAGGGCCGCGATCATCTTCTCCTGGTGGCCGTGGGCGGTGTCCACGACCAGGCAGTCGATGCCGGCTTCGAGGAGTTCCTTGGCCTTGGCGGCGACGTCGCCGTTCACGCCGACGGCGGCCGCGATGCGCAGCCGTCCCCCGGCGTCGACCGCGGGCTGGTAGAGGGTGGCGCGCAGCGCCCCCGTACGCGTGAGGATGCCGACCAGCCGCCCCTCCTCGTCCACGACGGGCGCCAGCCGGTGCCGGCCCCCGTGCAGCCGCTCGAAGGCCAGGTGCGGGTCGAGCCCGGCGGGCAGCGTCAGCGGCTCGCTCGACATGACCTGCGAGAGCTGGGTGAACATGTCGACGCCCTGGCAGTCGGCGGTGGTCACGACGCCGACGGGCCGGTTCTGCCAGTCGACCACGATGACCGCGCCGTGCGCGCGCTTGGGCAGCAGTTGCAGGGCCTCGCCGACGGTGGCGTGCGAGGTGAGGGTGAGCGGCGTGTCGTGGACGAGGTCGCGCTTCTTGACCCAGTCGACGACGTTCGCCACGACGTCCATCGGAATGTCCTGCGGGATCACGGTGATGCCGCCCCGCCGCGCCACCGTCTCGGCCATGCGCCGTCCGGCGACCGCGGTCATGTTGGCGACGACGATCGGGATGGTGGTGCCCGTGCCGTCGTTGGTCGACAGGTCGACTGCGAGCCGGGAGCCGATCGAGGACCGCGACGGCACCATGAACACGTCGCTATAGGTCAAATCGTATTGAGGCTCGAGGTCATTGAGAAATCTCACGTTCATCCATCTTATGTGGTGACAGGTTCATCAAGGGGTTTCCCCCATTCGCGGGGGCTTATGATCGGCCGGGACACTTTTGGGGAGGGAGGACCTGTGGACGTCACAGAACGGGCCGAACTGGTGGTGGTCGGTTTCGCCGTACGCACCACCAACGCCGAGGAAATGGATCCGGCGCGGGCCAAACTGCCCACGCTGTGGCAGCGGGCGGGCGCGCCGGGGGCTTTCGCGCACGTACCCGGCCGCCTTGACGAGAATCTGTACGCGGTGCTGACCGATTACGAGAGCGACCACAACGGCGCCTACACACAGATCGTCGGCACCGGGGTGCGCACCGTGCCCCGGCTGCCCGAGGGCATGGTGGCCGTGCGCGTGCCGGCCGTGCAGTCGCTGAAGCTGGCGGCCCGCGGCCCGATGCCTCAGTCGCTGGTGGAGGCGTGGCAGCAGGTGTGGAAGCACACCGAGTCGGGGGGAACGCCGTCGCGGGCGTTCACGACGGATCTCGAAGTGCACCACCCGGACGGCGCCGATCTCTACATCGCCGTCTGAAGTCCGAGCGCGGCGGCCGCCGCTTCGACGGCCGCCGGCTTGACCTCCTCCGGCGGCAGGTGGGCATATTCCACCGTGCAGTCGGACATTCCGCCGAGCGCCACCGTCGCCCGGATGTGCTGCGCCTGGGTGAGCTCCGGGCCGAGCAGCAGCGTGATCAGCCGCCGCCGCCAGTCGAACATGCGCTGGCCCAGGTCGAGATACGCCAGCGTGGACATGTCCTGCATCACCATCACGATCACCTCGCGGTGCTGCCAGACGAGGTCGAAATAGTCCTCCAGCAGTTTCCCCGCCTCGCCCTGACCGCGCGTGGCGACGAACCGCTCGACGTCCTCCACCATCGGCTGCACGATGCTGCGCACCAGGTCCTCGCGTGAGGAGAAGTGGTAGTAGAGCGCCGGCTTGGTAATGCCCAGCCGGTCGGAGATCTGGCGCAGGCTGGTGTTCTGCACGCCCTGCCGCATGAACAGCTCGCGCGCCACCGCCTGGATGCGTTCCTTGGTGTCACTGGGCATGATGCCAAATATATCCCTTACCTTCCGTTAAGTAAGCCTGCGTGTTACCGTCCTTACTTAACGGAAGGTAAGGAGGGGGTCATGAGGATCCTGATCTCGGGAGCGAGCGTCGCGGGGCCGGTGCTGGCGTACTGGCTGCACAAGTACGGCCACGACGTCACCGTCGTCGAACGGGCCCCGGCGCTGCGGAAGACGGGCGGCCACGCGATCGACCTGTTCAGGCCCGCGATGGACATCGTGGAGCGGATGGGCGTGCTGGAGCCCGTGCTGGCCGCCAAGACCGGCACCGAGCGGCTGACCATGTACCGGGAGGGCGTCGCGCGCCCGGTGGAGCTGGAGGTGCGCCGCCTCATGGCCGCCGTCTCCAACCGGCACGTCGAGATCATGCGCGACGACCTCAGCGAGATCCTCTACGACGCCACCCGCGACGACGTCGGCTACGTCTTCGGCGACTCCATCGCCTCGATCGCGGACAACGGCGAGGTGGCGTTCGACAGCGGCCGGACCGACTCCTACGACCTCGTGGTGGGCGCCGACGGCCTGCACTCCAACGTACGCCGCCTGGTCTTCGGCCCCGAGTCGGACTTCACCACCTGGATCGGCGCCTATCTGGCCGTCGTCTCGGTGCCCAACCACCTGGGTCTGGACGGCCGCATGGAGGGCATCGCGGGGGTGGGCAGGATGGCCGGAATGTACGGCGCCGCCCACATGTCCGACGCGCGGGCGGTGTTCCTGTTCAGGACGCCGGAGCCGCTCGACTACCACCACCGGGACGTCGCCAGGCAGAAGGAGCTGCTGCGTGAGCGCTTCGCGGGCATGGGCTGGCAGGTGCCCAGGCTCATGGCGGAGCTGGACCGCACGCCCGCGTTCTACTTCGACTCGATCACCCAGCTCCGCATGGACACCTGGTCACGCGGCCGGGTGACGCTGGTGGGCGACGCGGGCTACTGCCCCGGGCCGGCCGTCGGGGGGAGCACGAGCCTGGCGGTCGTGGGGGCGTACATCCTGGCGGGAGAGCTGGCCGCGCACGGCGGCGACCACACGCGCGCCTTCCCGGCCTACGAGGCCGAACTGGCCGAATACGTCCGCCGCAGCCGCGCCTTCGCCGTCCGCGCGGCCAGGAGCATCGTCCCCGGCAGCCGGTTCGACCTGTGGGCGCTCACCCAGGGCGTGCGCCTGGTCACCCGCCTGCCCGTCGCGCTCACCAGGGCCGTCGTCAAGGCCGGCAGCAAGGGTGTGCGCCTGCACGACACGATCGAGCTCAAGGACTACGCAGTTCGACAGGGAACGACGTCACGCCCCTGACGAAGGCGTTGGGCAGGATCCGCGGCCCCTCCGCGTCCGCCCAGGCGGCCGAGCCGACCCGGTCCAGCCACTCCTCGAAGAAGATCCGCAGCTCCAGCCTGGCCAGCGCCGCCCCCAGGCAGAAGTGCGTGCCCAGGCCGAACGCGATGTGCCCGCCCGGCCTCCTGGTCACGTCGAACACCTCCGGATCGGCGAACACCCCGGGATCCCGGTTCGCCGACCCGTACATGAGCAGCACCTGCTGCCCCTCGGCGATCCGCTGCCCGTGCAGGGAGGTGTCGCGGGTGGCCGCGCGGCACATGTTGAGAATCGGTGTGGTCCACCGGATGAACTCCTCCACCGCCCCCTCCATCAGCCCCCGGTCCTCGCGCAGCAGCCGCCACTGGTCCGGATGCCGGATCAGCGCGTCGATCGCGGTGGCGATGACCGTCCTGGTGGTCTCGGCGCCGCCGTCGAGCAGCAGCAGGGCCTCGTTCGCGAGGTGGTGGTCGTCGTACGCGGGGCTGGCGCACCAGAGCGACAGCAGATCGTCCTGCGGGCAGGCGCGGCGCTCGGCGGCCAGGTCGAGCACGGCCTGGCCGTACTCGCCCGCGGCCACGGCGGCCTCGTGCGTGACGTAGCGCAGCCCGCCCCCGGCCACGATCGTGGTCTCCGACCAGTGCTTGAGCCGGGGCCACTCCTCGTCGGGGAACCCGAGCAGCCAGCCGATCATCCGGGCCGGCAGCGGCGCGGCCAGGTCGGGCACCACGTCCACCGAGCCCTTCTCCAGCGCCCGGGTCAGCAGCTCGACGACGACCTCGCGCACACGGTCGGCGTAGCGTTCGTGTACGTAGCGGGGGGTGAAGCGGCGGTAGACGAGCCGGCGGCGCTCGGCGTGCTCGGGGTCGTCCAGGCCGATCATGGACGGCTCCGAGGGGAGCTGGGGACGGTAGCCGACCGTGCTGGTCCAGAGCTTGGGGTCGCGCTCGATGGCGGAGATGTCGGCGTGGCGGGAGACGCCCCACAGGTTGTTGGCCGTGTCGTGGTAGGCGGGGGCGTGCTCGCGCAGCCAGGCGTAGGTGGGGGTGGGGTCGCCGGCGTACAGGTCGCCGTCGAGTAAGTCGATCATGCGAGCACTCCTTGGCCGCGTAGCTTGTCCGCCTCCTCCTGGGACAGGCCCCATCCGGACAGGTCGGCCAGGCGGGTGGCGGGGGAGAGGTCCTGCTCCGGGACGCCGAGCAGGCGGGGGGCGGGCACCGGGTGGGTGATGCCGCCGACCTGGACGAAGGAGCCGCGCGCCACGTTGTGCGGATGGGCGGCCGCCTCGGCCATGGACAGCACGGGCGAGACGCAGGCGTCGGAGCCCTCGAAGAGCGCCTCCCACTCGGCGCGGGTCCTGGACCTGAACTCCTCGGCCAGGCGGGCCTTGAGCGCGGGCCACTGGGCCCTGTCGTTCCTGTCGGGCAGGTCGGTCAGGCCCATGAGACGCACCATGGTCTCCCAGAACTGCGGCTCCAGGGAGCCGACGGCGACGTACCGGCCGTCGGCGGTTTCGTACGTGTCGTACTGCGGGGCGCCGGTGTCCAGCAGGTTCGTGCCTCGTGGTCCCCAGTGCCCGCTCTGGGCGGCCTGGTAGAACATCGAGAACAGGATCGCCGCCCCGTCCACCATGGCCGCGTCGACCACCCGGCCCTGACCGGTGCGCTCCCGTTCGAACAGGGCGAGCAGCACCCCGTACGCGAGCATGAGCCCGCCGCCGGCGAAGTCGCCCAGGATGTTGATCGGCGGCGTCGGCTTGTCCCCCTCGCGGCCCAGCATGGACAGGACGCCGGAGACGGCGATGTAGTCGATGTCGTGCCCGGCCGTCGGCGCCAGCGGCCCGTCCTGGCCCCAGCCGGTCATGCGGCCGTACACCAGCCGCTCGTTCACCGCGCGCAGATCCTCGGGCCCGATGCCGAGCCGCTCGGCCACCCCCGGCCGGAACACCTCGATCACCACGTCGGCCCGCCGCGCCAGCTCCTTGAACGCCGCCACGCCCTCGGGGGCCTTCAGATCCAGGCCGATCGTGTGCTTGCCGCGATCCATGACATCCGAGCGCGGCTGGTCGGAAACCCCCTTGATCCGGTCTACTCGGAGGACTTCCGCGCCGTGATCGGCTAGCATCATCCCCGCGAACGGTCCAGGCGCGAGCCCCGCCAGCTCCAGCACGCGCACCCCGGACAGCGGACCTCGGCGAACCTCAGACATTCGATCTCTCCTCGACTGTGGACCCTGCCTCAGTAGAACAACATTCGGTGATCTACTGCAAGCAGCCTTCGCGACCTTCCGGCGAACTCGTGGGAGGTATGGGAAACTTGCCCACTGTTGTGGCGGTCTACAGGGGTAGGACATGGTTTCGGACAGCAACCGGCTGGTGGCGCAGCGTTATCAGCTCACGCGCGAACTGGGCCGCGGGGGTATGGGCGTGGTCTGGGAGGGCCGCGACACACTGCTGAACCGGCAGGTCGCCATCAAGGAGGTACTGCTCCCGGACGGGCTGTCGCCGGGCGACCAGGAGCGTCAGCTCCTGAGGACCGCCCGCGAGGCCCGCACCGCGGCCAAGCTGAACCATCCTTCGGTCGTCGCGATCTACGACGTGGTCGAGGAGGGCGGCCGGCCGTGGATCGTGATGGAGCTGGTCAGCCATCCGTCGGTCGAGCAGGTCGTGCTCACCACGGGCGCGCTCCCGGTGCGCGAGGCGGCCGCGCTGGGCAGGCAGGTGCTGTCGGCACTGAAGTCCGCGCACGAGGCCGGCATCCTGCACCGCGACGTCAAGCCGAGCAACATCCTGCTGGCCGACGACGGCCGCGCGGTGCTCATGGACTTCGGCATCGCGACCGTCGAGGGTGACTCCTCGCTGACCAGCACGGGCATGGTCACCGGCTCGCCGAGCTTCCTGGCCCCCGAACGGGTCCGCGCCGACGAGGCGGGGCCCGCCTCCGACCTGTGGTCGCTGGGCGCCACCCTCTACGCCTGCATGGTCGGCCGCTCGCCCTTCGAGCGCGGCGACCCCATGGCGACCCTCAACGCGCTGCTCACCGAGGAGCCCGACTACCGCAGGATCCCGCCGGCCATGCATCCGATCCTGCGCGGCCTGCTCCAGAAGGAGCCCCAGGACCGGGTGAGCGCCGAGGAGGCCGACCGGCTGCTCGCGGCCATCGCCACCGCCCGGCCCGCGCACAGCGACCTCGACGACATGCCCGAGCGGCGCAGCCGGCGCAAGAAGCGCCAGGGTCCCGGCCGGGCGATGCTCGCCGTGGTCGCGACGGTGGTGCTGGTCGGCACGGGCGGCGCGGTGGCCTACTTCAGGGGCTCCTCCCCGGCGGAGGGCGCGCCGCGCGCCACCACCATGCCGGCCGCCGTGACCAGCCCGCTCACGCCGACCGCCACGGCCACCCCGGAGCCGAGCGCGACGCCGTCGGCGACCCCGACGCCGACCCCGGAAGTCCAGATCGTACGGATGTGGAAGGCGCGCGACGGCGCCTGGTCGGTGATGCGGCCCACGGGCTGGCGGGGCGCGCTGAAGGAGGCGTACACGGAGTGGACCCGCAGGGACGGCAATGCCCATTTCGGGGTCGAGGCCGTCTACTCCATGACCGACGCGAACCAGATCATGCGTAACTCGGAGGAGACCCTCAAGCAGAGCGCCCAGAACGTCGTCGGCCGCGGCCGCAGGACGGTCACGCACCAGGGCGTCAAGGCCGTGCAGTGGGAGTTCTCCTGGACCGCGGGCCCGGCGAGCGACCAGCCGTGGGTCAAGCCCGGCATGCGCTACCACGAGATACGCCGGGCGCTGGCGATCGGCGACACCGCGTACCTGCTGTCGTGGACGGTCGCCGAGAACCAGTGGCAGCGCAACAGGGCCCTTATGCGGCAGGTGATCAACAGCTTTACTGTGGGGGCATGAGCCCCTGGAACCTGCTCGCCCTGCCCCCGCTCCCCGAAGAGCTCATGCGCCGCCTGCTCGCCCCGCTCGGCGACCAGGTGACGGTCAGGGTCCCCGCCGCCCGTGACCGGGACGCGCTGATGGCCGCGCTGCCCGAGGCCGACATCGTGCTTGGCGACTGGACGGCGACGCTGGCCCTCGACGCCGAGGCGGTCAAGGCGGCGCCGCGGCTGTCGTTCGTGCAGCAGCCATCCGTGGGTGTGGACGGCCACGACCTCGACGCCCTGGCCGCGGCCGGGATACCGCTGGCCAACACGCCCGGCGTCAGCGCCGTCGCGGTCTCTGAGTGGTGCGTGGCCGCCACGTTCTCGCTGTCGCGCAAGCTGGCCGCCGCCGACGCCGCCGTACGCGCGGGCGAATGGCCCCAGCAGGGACTGCAGCCGCACGAACTGCGCGGCCGCCGCGTGGGCGTCGTCGGCTACGGCCCGATCGGCGCCACGTGCGCGGAGATGTTCCGCGCGCTCGGCTGCCAGGTCACCTACTGGACCCGCACGCCGCGCGAGGACCCCGGCTACGAGGAGCTGGCGCCGCTCCTGTCCGGCAGCGACGTCGTGGTCGTCGTGATCGCGCTGTCGGAGGAGACCCGCGGCCTGGTCGATCCCGGCCGGATGAAGCAGGGCGCGCTGCTCGTCAACGCCGCCAGAGGCGGGGTCGTGGACCAGCCCGCGCTCGTCGAGGCCCTGCGCGCGGGCCACCTGGGCGGCGCCGCCCTCGACGTCTTCGACGTGGAGCCCCTGCCCGCCGGCGACCCCCTCCGCGACCTGCCCGGCGTGCTGCTGTCCCCGCACGTCGCCGGCGTCACGCCGGAGGCCACCGGCCGGCTGCTCGCGGCCACCCTGGACAACCTGGCCGCGGCCGTCGAAGGGCGCGAGGTCGACGGCGTGCTGAACGGCGTATCACCGGTGATCACCAGGAAGTTCGCGTAAACGCCTGCAGCGGGGCGGAATCACCTGCAACGATGAACAGTTTTCGTGTCTTTAACGACCCCGGTCTGTTCCGGATAGGCCACGAGAGATACGGTCTTACGGACGATCTCTACCAGCTCAAGGGGGTGCTTTCGTGACGACGACGATGTCGACACACCAACGGGCAGTAGAGCAGATCAGGAAGTCGTACGCCGAGATCCCCGGCGACGCCTCGCCTCGTCTGGCCAAGGCCACCTCCAACCTTTTCCGGTTCCGCGACGGGGGCAGGACGGCCAAGCTGTCGGCCCGGGACCTCGACGAGGTGATCAGCGTCGATCCCGAGACCATGACGGCCGAGGTCCAGGGGATGACGACGTACGAGCACCTGGTGGACGCCACGCTGGCGCACGGGCTCATGCCGTACGTGGTGCCGCAGCTCAAGACGATCACTCTGGGCGGCGCCGTGACCGGGCTCGGCATCGAGTCCACCAGCTTCAGGGACGGGCTCCCGCACGAGTCGGTCGAAGAGCTCGAAATCCTCACCGGCGACGGGCGCGTCATCGTCGCCCGCGACGACAACGAGCACCGCGACCTCTTCCGCGCCTTCCCCAACTCCTACGGCACGCTCGGCTACGCGCTGCGGATCAGGATCAAACTCCGCAAGGTCCAGCCGTACGTGCACCTCACCCACGTCAAGTTCACCGACGCGGGCAAGTGCATGCTGGCCATGCAGGAGATCTGCGACAGCATGGTGCACGACGGCGAGGCCGTCGACTTCGTGGACGGCGTCTTCTTCGGCCCCGGCGAGATGTACCTCACGGTGGGCCGCTTCGCCGACCGCGCCCCCTACCTGTCCGACTACACGGGCATGCGGATCTACTACCAGTCGATCCAGCAGCGCACCCGCGACTGGCTGACCGTGCGCGACTACCTGTGGCGCTGGGACACCGACTGGTTCTGGTGCTCGCGCGCCTTCGGCGTCCAGCAGCCCATGGTCCGCTCACTCATGCCGCGCCGCTGGATGCGCTCCGACGTCTACCGCCGCCTGGTGGCCCTCGACCGCAAATACCGCCTGACCGACCGCATCGACCGCTGGCGCGACCAGCCCGTGCACGAATCGGTCATCCAGGACGTCGAGACGCCGGTCGAGCGGGGCGCCGAATTCCTGGAGTTCTTCCACGCCCAGGTGGGCATGACACCGGTGTGGATGTGCCCCCTGCGGGCCTCCTCGCGCTGGCCGATCTACCCGCTGGAGCCTGGCAGGCTCTACGTCAACTTCGGATTCTGGGGAATGGTCCCGCTGCCACGGGGGCAGTTCGACGGTTACTACAACCGGCTGATCGAGCACTCGGTGCACGAGCTCGACGGCCACAAGTCGCTCTACTCGACCTCCTTCTACGCCCGTGAGCAGTTCTGGCAGCTCTACAACGGCGACGCCTATTGGCCGGTCAAGCGGGAATACGACCCGAATGGTCGCCTGCTGGACCTGTACGAAAAGTGTGTACGGGGAAGGTGAGCAGATGGCTCTGGCAACCATCTTTGAAAAGATCGTCGGCTCGGACGCGAACATCGCGTTCATGGCGTACGACGGCAGCAAGGCCGGGCCGGACGGGGCCGACCTGGCGCTAGAGGTGAAGTCCCCCATCGCGGTGGCCTACATGGCCCAGGCTCCGGGTGAGCTGGGTTTGGCCAGGGCGTACATCGCCGGGCACATCGACGTGCACGGTGACCTGTACGCCCTGCTCGACCGCATGTGGAACATCACCACCAACGACCTGACCGCCTCCGAGAAACTGTCCGCAGTGCGTTCCCTGGGCGTCAAGCCGCTGCTCATGCGCGTGCCGCCGCCACCGCAGGAGATGCGCAGGAGCGCCCTGGCCAAACTGGGCTCCCGCCACGCCAAACAGCGTGACGCCGAGGCCATCCACCATCACTACGACGTCTCCAACCGCTTCTACGAGTGGGTGCTCGGGCCGTCCATGGCCTACACCTGCGCCTGCTTCCCGGAAGAGGACGCGACGCTCGAAGCGGCCCAATACGCCAAGTTCGACCTGGTGGCCCGCAAGCTCGACCTCAAGCCCGGGATGCGCCTGCTCGACGTGGGCTGCGGCTGGGGCGGCATGGTCATGCACGCCGCCAAGCACTACGGCGTCAAGGCCCTCGGCGTGACGCTCAGCCGGCAGCAGGCGGAATGGGCCCAGAAGGCCATCGCCGAGGCGGGCCTGCAGGAGCTCGCGGAGGTCCGCTTCATGGACTACCGCGACGTCCAGGAGACCGGCTTCGACGCCGTCAGCTCGATCGGCCTGACCGAGCACATCGGCAAGGCGAACGTGCCGTCGTACTTCGAGTTCCTGTACGGCAAGCTCAAGCCCGGCGGCCGCATCCTCAACCACTGCATCACCCGGCCGACCGGCAAGGAGAAGACGTTCAACAAGGGCGGCTTCATCGACCGGTACGTCTTTCCCGACGGCGAACTGGAGTCGGTGGGCTGGCTGATCCGGCAGATGGAGGACCTCGGCTTCGAGATCCGCCACGAGGAGAACCTGCGCGAGCACTACGCGAAGACCCTGCGGTTCTGGTGCGACAACCTGAGCCTGAACTGGGACGACGCGGTGCAGGAGGTCGGCATGGGGACGGCTCGCGTGTGGGCCCTGTACATGGCGGGCTGCATCGTGGGCTTCGAACGCAACAAGGTCCAGCTCCACCAGGTCCTCGGCGTCAAACTCGACCAAGACGGCCGCTCCGGAGTCCCCCTGCGCCCCGCTCTCAACTGGCCCTGAACAAGGCCTTCGCGCCTTTGGTTCAGGCCCTGCCTCCCAGGGGCTGCGCCCCTTCGACCCCCTAAAGGCGCGGTCCTCGCTTGCGCTCGGGCGTCCTGGCCCAGAGGTTCGTGGCTTCACCCCGAACCTCTGGGCGAGAGGGCTTTCCCGGTCGTGGGCCACCTTCGTCGCGTCCTTCTTTGTCGGCGAGCGGGAGCAGGGTCACGATGTGCTCGGTACGTTCGCAAATAGTCGGCTGCGGCGAGCCTGGCTCTTGTCCGCAGGGCCGGGCGGATTGAGCGTTACCCACGGCAGGCAGACCCACTGCACGACGATCACGATGCCGCCCGGTGGGCCTCTTGCTCGTGCTGTTCCGCGAGGTCGAGCCACGCGGCGGCGGCGTACCCGTAAGGGCCTCGGGCGGTCTCCTCGAACCTGGCGAAGTCGACACGGCGCAGGACGTAGTACTGGGCTCCCTCGGAGCACAGGATGTACGCCTCGCAGCAGGAGGCTTCCTTGACGTATCGCAGCCTTTGCGGGGTGTGCGGTTCCCAGATGTACACGGTGATCACTTCCGGTGGCGCGTCGTGTGCGGGGTCGCGCCTTCCTGCCCTGGGCGGCTATGCCGGGCGCCCGGCTTGGATCCCCTCAACCCGCCCAAGACGGACCGATGACGGGCTGGGGAGCTTCGCGGCTAGCCGGCGCGGGCCCGCCAGCAGTTGAACAGGTAGGTCTGCCAGGCGAGCACGGCCGCGAGGGCGATGGGGTCCGCCTCTTCGACCTCCTGCGTGATGCCGGTTGCCGCCATGGCAGGGGTGACCTCGTGGCGGAGGCGGGCCGCCCACCACATCCGTCCCGTCGCGTCGCATCCGCGCTCGATGTGCCACAGCGGGTAGGTGCCGCACAACACGGAGAGCTGAAGGAGCGTCCAGTCCTCGGCATCTCCCGATAGCGACACTACTCGAAGCAGGTCTCGATTCGCCGCGTCGAGTAGCTCATTGAGTTCGGCATCCGTCAGGGACATATCAATCGCCGTGAGCAAGGGACATTTCGGGTCTCCGTTCAAAAGTGAACCGTCAATGGCGGTGGTGTTCAATGCGTGATTCCGGAGGACGTTCACGTCGTTCAGCAGTAGCGTGGCCAGCAGACGCGGCCGGGTCCAGATAAAAGACGTTCACTCTCTTGAAGCGTCTTTCACTGGGCTCGGTGGAAAAGAGTGGAAAGATGTTGGGCGCGCTGGAGGCGGCATGGACGGCGAGACGTTCGGGCAGGTCCTGCGCCGCCTGCGCGGCAAGCGCACTCTCCAGGCGGTGGCCAACGCGGCGGACATTTCAATCAGCTACGTCCATAAGCTTGAAAACGGCCATGGAACGCCAACCCTTACAGTGGTCGAGGCGCTGGACGCGGCCACCCATGCGGGCGGTGAGCTAATTGAGGCATATGAGAGAAATGAGACGCCCACCGCTCCCATTGCGGAGTTTCGCCCCTCTACCGCCACAATGAGTCCCGTGCGTACTCTGAAAATAGACGACGCATATGGGGAGGACACCACGGAACGCCGCCGACTACTGCAGATGGCCGCCGGACTAGGAGCCGTCGGACCAACCGAGGCCCTCCGACAGCTCATCGACCTCAGCATCCCCGGCTCACGGCCGATCGAGGACTGGGAGCTGGCGTGCGCCGACCACCTGCACGCCATCCGGCATCGACCACCGGCCCAGGTACAAGCGGACGTCCGCATCGACCTCACCGCCGTCCTGCACCAGTTGCGACAGGCCACCGCGCAGCTCGGCGCTGACCATGCGCAAACGCGGGGGCTGTACCGCGCCCTGTCGGCCTTGAGCACGTTGCACGCCAACGTCCTCACCCGGCTCGGCGACCACGGGGCCGCGATCCGCTGGTGGCGCACCGCCCGCCACGCGGCCGACGCGTCCGGCGACCTGCATCTCCAACTCGGTGTCCGAAGCACCGAGGCCGGTCACGGAATCTCCGGAAGCCAGCGCGATCCGATGACGGTGCTGAGGATGCTCGACGCCGCCCAGCCGATCATGGCCCGGGCTCCAAGCTCGTACGGCGCCGCTCTGATCGATTACACCCGGGCAAAGGCGCTGTCCATGGTCGGACGCCACGATGAAGCGTGCGACACCCTGGAGCGGATCAGCGAACGGTTGGCCACTGAGCAACTCCCGGTCGGCATCATGGCCGACTACTGGCGCGCGGGCCAGCTCCCGTTCGCCCGGGTGTGGGTGTACAGCGCGGCCGGCGACGAGAGCCGCGCTGTTGACGCGCGGGAACAGGTCATCGCATCGAACCCGGACCGCCAATACCCGGTCATCGCGCGCCTGCTCACATCGCAGTGCACGGTGGTGAACGGTGGCATCGACGAAGGGCTACGAGAGGCGGCCGACATTCTGGACGAGCTGCCGGCCATGCATCGGACGACATTGGTGATGCGGGCCGGGCGGATGGTGCTGAGCGCCGTGCCGGTGGAGCAGCGGGGGCGGGCGGCGGTGGGTGATCTTCGGTCGATGCTCGCCATCGAGGCGTGACGCGGCGCCGGTGGGACCCGGCGGCATAGGGCGTCCCACGCGCTCTTGGAGCGCTGCGGCACACCCTGCCGCAGGCCGATCGAGACGACGGCCGCCCGCGGAACCCCTGCTCAGGACTATGAGATTGAGGTGACGTCGGTAAGGGCCTGGAACAGGCGGGTCGGGTCTTCCGCGATGCGGTTGCAGACGTACAGCCACCATTCATCGCCGAAGACCACGTACTCGCGGACGCGGTGGCCGCGTTCCTGCATTCTGGCCAGCAGGTCGGTGCCCAGACCGAGCAGCATCTCGTACTCGTGCCGCCCCGAACCCCCGCGCTCGTGCAGCTCGTCCAGGAGGTCGGCGTCGTGGGTGGCGATGGAGCAGGGGTGGCCGCTGCCGAGGAGCTTGGCGGCGTGGTCGAGGTAGGCGGTCCGCAGTTCCCGGCTGCCGCGCGGGTGGGCGATGGACTCGGGTTCGAGGTAGGAGCCTTTGGCCAGGCGGATGCGTCCGGGGCGGTCGAGCAGGCGGGGCAGGTCGTCGGCGGTCCTGCGCAGCCGCGCCTGAATGGTGACGCCGACGTGGTCGAAGCGTTCGCAGAGGCGCTCGTGGGTCCACAGGATGAGGTCGGTACGGTCCGAGCCCTCCATCGAGATCATCATCTCCTGTCCCGCGCCGGCGGTGGCCTCGGCCAGCCGGGTGGCGTTCGCCAGGCCGAGATCGCGATCCACCACCGAGCCGATGTGGGACAGGTCCAGGGAGACGGAGCAGTCCAGCCCGCGCTCGGCCATCTCCCGGGACAGGTTCACGAAGATCTGCGTCTCGGCCGTGGCGCGTTCGGCGTCGCGGCAGCTCTCGCCCATGTAGTCGATGGAGGCGGCCTGCCCCCGGGCGTTGATGAGGGCGGCGCGGTCGAGTGCCTCGGAGAGGGTGCGTCCGCCGACGTACCGCTGGGCGGCCCGCCAGGCGAGCTCGCGCAGCGCGGGGTCGGAGGCGATCCGGTCCTTGAGGTCTTCGTCCAGGGCCAGGGCTCGCAGGGTTTGGGCAGCCTGCTCCATCACCGTCATGGTGGTCCTTTCGGTCGGGCAGGCGGACTCTATCATCAATATAGATTTTTTTAGAAGCCGCTAGAAGGGCCGCATCTGGTCGATGACCCTGGTCGCGATCTCCATGATCGCCTCTACCTTGGGGATGTCGGCACGGACCTCCTCCGCGCTGAATCCGGGAGAACCCGGTCGCGGGTATTCGGCCTCGTTCCGGCGGCGTCGCATCCGGTCGAAGGGGCGCAGGCTCTTTCCCAGCGGTGGGTCGAGCTGCGCGACGACCGCCTCGTAGACCGCGATGTGGCCGCCTCGGCTGCTCGCCCTGAGGCCCTGGTTCTCCAGGATCGCGCCGAGTGACTTGCGTGCCGCGTCGTACAGCAACTGATAGGCGCCGATCGGATCCGACTCCATCGCCAGCCGGGCCGTCGCCACATGTCTTCCCGCCTGGTCGAGCAGGGCTTCGGCTTGGGGGCGACTGGCGGCGACCTTTTCGAGTTCGCCGCGTCCCAGCATGCCTTCGAGCGTCGCGCGCCCCTGTTCCCACCTCATTGGCCCTCGCCCATCTGAAGCCGTACCAGCGGTCGTGTCTTCACCGTTTCCAGGAAGGGGTCGCCTTCCGGGGACGCCCACGCCTCACGACTCAGCCGCCGGATGTTCACTTCCCTTCCGAGTACTCCCTCGGCGGCCCTGGCGGCGTCGTAAAGATCATCTTCGTCCGCCGAACCCACGACGAGAACGTCCACGTCGTTCGGCACGCGGCCCGGTTCGCCCGAGTATCGGGCGGCCCAAGAGCCATAGATGAAAGCCTCCTCGACGCCCGGGACCTCGGCCAGTCGCTCACCCAGCACCGCGATCGGGCCATAGGTCAACGCGAGCAGCTCGGTCAGGGGCCGGGCCACGGGGACGTCCGTGTCGGCACGGATCATGCGCATGTTGCCGGCCCTCCGCGTGGCGAGCAGCCCCGCGGCGGACAGGCGGTCGACCTCACGGGTCACGGACGCCGGCGACACCTCGAATCGCCTGGCCAGGTCCACCTGCGCGTATTCCTCTTCGGGATGCAGGAACAACCAGGCCAGCAGCTCACCCTGGAAAGGGGAGCGCAAGAGCGGAAGCAAGACGGAGGGCGGCTGTTTCATAAACTGAAACATAGCTTGCAGTTTATGCAACTTCCAGGCCCGGGGAGCCGGAACGTCACGTGCCGGCCTGAGTGGCCGCCCCCCGCCGCGCGTCAGTTCAGGTCGCCGACCCCGAGGGGGACTCGATCGCTTTCCCCCGCGCACCGCTGTCTGTCCTTGGTGTGCCGCCCCCGGCTCGGGTGATGCTCTTCCCCGTTGGAGTCCTCTTTGGGCTCCTGTGGCTGCTCTTTGGGATTGTGGCGCTTCGCGTGCCTGCCCACGTGCTCTCCTTTGCCTCTCCCAACTGCTTATCGTGACCGTATGGCTACCGACCGCATGCGGGCAAGCGTGAGAATGGCGAAGATGAATCCGTTTCCAAAGCGCAACCTTCCGTGTACGGAAAGTACCGGCCCGCTGGTCCCGGATGTCCAGCGGGCCGGTAGCCGGGAAGTCAGGCCACCGTGCAGGCGGTGCCGTTCAGCGTGAAGGCGGCCGGTTCGGCGGTGTTGCCGTTGTGGGTGGCCTGGAAGCCGAACGAGGCGGACGCGCCCGGCGCGATGGTGCCGTTGTAGCTCGCGTTCTTGGCCGTGACCTGGCCGCTGGCCGGCGTGACCGTCGCGTTCCAGGCCGAGGTGATCGCCTGGCCGGCGGGCAGGGTGAAGGCCAGGCTCCAGGAGGTGAGCTGGGTCGTGCCGGTGTTGGCGACCGTGACGGCGGTGGTGAAGCCCGTGTTCCAGGGCTGCATGGTGTACGTGATCCGGCACGCGCCCGTGCCCGGCGTGGGCGTGATGGTGGGCGTGATGGTGGGCGTGGGAGTGGTGGTGGGGCCGACGCCGCCGGACAGGCCGAAGAAGTCGATGACCCGGGCCGCCATCCCGCCCTGTGGCAGGCTGTGGCCGACACCCTGCAGGCTGATCGCCTCGACGGCCGCCATGGTGCCGGTGCCGCCGTAGCGGGTCCTGGTCCAGCCGGACTGGGGCTGGTCGGTGAGGCTGGGGGTCTGGCTCAGGCCGTGGACGTTGGTCCACTGCTTGATCTGTTCCTGGAAGTTCGGATAGCGCAGCGTGCTGTCCTCGGTGCCGTGCCAGATCTGCATGCGCGGCCGCGGCCCGCTGTAGCCCGGGTACGCCCCGCGTACGAGGTCGCCCCACTGCTGCGGCGTCTTGGTGACCTGGCCGTTGGCGCAGGCGCTGTTCCAGCTCGATCCGTCCGTGGTGGCGAAGCAGGCGAACGGCACGCCCATGAACGAGGCGCCCGCCTTGAACACGTCGGGATAGTCGCCCAGCAGGACGTTGGTCATCATGCCGCCGGAGGAGGCGCCGGTCACGTACGTGCGGTCGGGGTCGCCGCCGTGGCGCTGCTGGACGTACCTGACCATGGAGACGATGCCCACCGGGTCACTGCCGCCGTCGTGCCGGAGCGCCTGCGGGGAGGAGACGTCATAGCAGGAGCCGCTGCGGGTGGCGGAGGGGTAGATGACGATGAACTTGTACCGGTCGGCGAGCGAGGCGAATTCGGTGCCCGAGTAGAACGCCGGGCCGGAGCCGGTGCAGTAGTGCACGGCCACCAGGACCGCGGGGCGGGCGGGGACGCCGTCGGGGACGTACAGGTGCATGCGCAGGTTGCTGGGGTTCGTACCGAAGCCGGTCACCTCCGTCAACTGCGCCGACGAGGCCGGGGGCGCGGTGATCAGACCGGCGACGACGAGGGCCGCCGCGGCCGCGACGGCGCCTGCTATTCGAGCTCTCAGCTTCATCGAGTTCCTCCCGCTGCTGCTGCCGAAACGTTGCGAGTCTGTACAGAAAATTTCGGCATGACAACAGGCGGGGCATCGGGGCTGGGACGGCGAAGCGGTGAGCAGCCAAGAGGTGATGTTGGTAGATGAAAGTTTCCGAGGGTCAGGACAGCTCGGCGAGTGTGCCGGTGAGCCCTTTCCAGGACTGCTCGGCGTCCGGTGTGCGGCCGTGGGGTGAGCGGAACCACTGGATGAACTCCGCCACGTCGTCGAGCGCCCACCGCAGCCGGTAGAGCGCCAGTGCGTCCGGGTCCGGGACGCGGCCGGTGGTCTCCGCGTAGCGGGCCAGGTCGTCGTCGGACCCGGCCACCAGCCACAGGTCCCGCTCCGGTACGGCCATCCCGACCGTGTCCCAGTCGACCAGCAGCCGCCGTTCGCCGTCCCGCAGCAGGTTGCCGGGGTGCGGCTCTCCGTGGGTCACCACCGGCTCGCCGGGCTTGAGGGCCAGGCGGTCGAAGTCGGCCAGCCTGTGCCGAAGCATCGGGGCGTGACGGGCGATCAGCTCCTGGGCGGGTTCGGAGTACGGGCCGCCGAGCCAGGGGAGGGAGGAGCCCTGGAGGGACTGTTCGAGCGCCGCCCGGCCCGACAACTCCACCGGCCGGTCAGGGGTGGAGAGCGGGGGCGGGGTGGCGTGCAGGCCGGCCAGGAGGTCGATGATCAGCTCGCGCTCGGCGGCGGAGCGCTCGTCGCCGAACGCGCCGGGGACGCCGTCGGCGAACGGGAACACGCTCATGGCGTACCGGTGGCGGTCGAGGCGGCGCAGCGTGGTGCCGTCGGTGGCGCGCAGCGGGGCGACGACGAACTCCAGGCCCGCCTCCTCGCGCAGGGCCGCCGCCGTGTCCATGGCCAGCCGCAGCCCCTCGTACGTGTGCCGCCGCACGTCCGCCACGGTGACGAACCAGCGCCGCCCGCCCCGGCCGCCCGCGATCCAGTGAAAGTCGCCGAACCCCACCGGCGCGTAGTCCAGGGTGGCGGCCTCGATGCCCCACTCGCTCAGCGCGGGCCGCAGCAGCCCCTCGTCGAAGTCGTCCGGTCGATCCTGCATGCCGGTCACGCTATCGGCCCACGCCGGGCACTTTCATCCAGAATATGACCGATGGCCGCGACAACGTCCGTCACGACGTGGTCGGCGGCCCACCGCTTGAAGGCGGCCAGCCGGTCGATCAGCGTGTTGTCCAGGTCGAAGAGGGCGAGCATCAGGCGTTGCGCGCCGAGATGAGCTCGTCCGTGGCGTCGCGGTAGGCGGTGGAGGCGCGCTCGAAGTAGCCGTGCAGGGTGGCGAGTTCGGCCTGCGAGCAGCCCGCGAACACCTCGGCCAGCCGCCGCCGGGTGCCCTTCAGCACCTCGTCCAGCCCTTCGGGGGTGCCGGCCGATTCGACCATGACCTTGCGCCGGTCCGCCGGGTCGGGCGATCGCCGTACATATCCGGCCTGTTCCAGGCGGTCGATGAGCCGCGTCGTGGCGCCGGTGGTCAGCCCCGTCTGCGTGGCCAGCTCGCCGGAGGTGAGCGGCCCGGTGAGGTCGAGCAGGTTGAGCGCGTAGTAGTCGGTCGCGTTGAGCCCGGCGGCCTCGGCGGCGGCCAGGCTGTTGAGGACCATCGCGCTCATGTAGCGCCGGAACGCCCGGCTCAGGTCGGTCGACGAGGTTGACGGGTCCAAGTCCTCTTCCTTAATCTAATATCTGCATGAGAGCAGATGAACGCGCAGTGCAGATACTGCACGCTATCAGAGGAGTAATGTCATGGACCAGGGCATCCGCGACCTGTTCGCCGACCTCGAAGCCGCCTGGAACCGGGGCGACGGCGACGCCTACGGCGCGTGCTTCACCGAGGACGCGACCTACACCACCTTCGTCGGCACCGTCTACCGCGACCGCGCCGACCTCGCCGCCGGCCACCGGGCGCTGTTCGGCAGCGTGCTGAAGGGCACCAGGATGTTCAACGAGATCACCGAGATCCACTTCCACGGCCCCGGCACGGCCGTGGTCATCGGAAGGGGAGACGTGGCCAGAAAGCGGCCGGCCAGGCTCGGCAAGGTGCAGACCTACACCCTCGTCCGCCAGGCCGACGGCCGCTGGCTCATCGCCTCCTTCCACAACACCCGGCGCCGGCCGCTGATGGAGGCCGTGTCGTTCAGGTTCGTCCCGGCGAGCGCGCCCCGCCGCTGAGGCTCGCTACCGCAGCTCGCGCTTGAGGATCTTGCCCGTGGCCGTCATCGGCAGGGCGTCGCGGAACTCGACGACCCGGGGGTACTTGTAGGCCGCCATGTTCTCCTTGGCCCAGGCGATCAGGTCGTCCTCGGTGAGCGTGGCCCCGGGGGTGCGGATGACGTACGCCTTGATCTCCTCGCCGTGCGACTCGTGCGAGACCCCGACGACCGCGGCCAGCGACACGGCCTCGTGGGTCATCAGGACCTCTTCGACCTCGCGCGGATAGACGTTGAACCCGCCCCGGATGATCATGTCCTTGGCCCGGTCGATGATCGAGTAGTAGCCGTCGGCGTCGCGCGTGGCGATGTCGCCCGTACGGAACCAGCCGTCGTTCATGACCTCCGCCGTCGCCTCCGCGCGGCCGTAGTAGCCCTTCATGACGTTGTGGCCGCGGATGGCGATCTCGCCGGGGCCCTCGCCCTCGACGGTCTTCCAGTCGCCGTCGACCAGCTTCATCTCCACGCCCCAGATCGGGGTGCCGATCGTGCCGGGCTTGGCGGGCCGGCCGGGCTGGTTGAAGCTGGCCACCGGGGAGGTCTCCGAGAGCCCGTACCCCTCCAGGATGCCGATGCCGAAGGTCTGCTCGAAGTCCTTGAGCACCTCCACCGGCGAGGACGCGCCGCCCGCCACGGACACGCGCAGCGAGCGCGGCACCTCGGCGCCCTCCGCGTGGATCTTCGTCAGCATGGCCCAGTACATCGTGGGCACCCCGGCGAAGAACGTCACGTTCTCCTTGGCCATGAGCGCGAGCGCGTCACCCGGGTCGAAGCGCGGCATCAGCACCACCGTCGCGCCGCGCAGGAAGCCGGTGTTCATGACGACGCTCTGGCCGAAGGAGTGGAACAGCGGCAGCACCGCCAGGTAGGTGTCGGCCGCGTCCTCGGCCGAGGGGAACATCTTGTCGCTGACCATGGCGTTCATCAGCATGTTCTGGTGGCTGAGCTCGGCGCCCTTGGGCTGGCCCGTGGTGCCCGAGGTGTAGAGGATCACCGCGGTGTCGTCGGGCGCCGTCTGTACGGTCTCGAACGTGCCGGCCATCCCGCCGAGCGCGGCCCAGATCGACTCGCCGTACTCCGACTCGGTCGCCAGCGGGGTCGCGGGCAGCACGAAGAAGTGGTCGCAGCCCTCGGCGGCCTCGAAGCCCGCCTTGCCGCGCTCGCCCAGCGGCAGCTCGGGCGTGCCCTCGAAGCAGAACAGCGCCTTGGCGTCACTGTCGTCGAGGTGATAGGCGATCTCGCGCGACTGCAGCAGCACGTTGAGCGGCACCACCGTCGCGCCGGCCTTCAGGATGCCGTAGTAGACGAACGGGAAGTACGGCAGGTTCGGGCACGCCAGCGCGACCTTGTCACCCTTGCCGACACCCCGCGCCACCAGCAGGTTCGCCACCTGGTTGGCCACAGTGTCGATCATTGAGTAGGGCAGCCGCATGTCGCCGAAGACGATGGCGGTGCCGTCGGGGGTGTTCCTGGCGCTGTCCTCCAGGACGACCGACAGATTGAGCATGACGCCTTCCTCCCTCTAGAACGGCTTCGGCGCCATCCTCGCAGCCCGGCCATACCGCTTGGTAGGTAACGCAGGTCACAAGTGAATATGGACGCGGTCCGCCTACGTGGAGTAAGCAAGTAGGAAGTTACTTACCCCTTGGAGGGGTCATGGAGTACGACTACGTGATCGTCGGGGCCGGCTCGGCCGGATGCGTCCTGGCCAACAGGCTGTCCGCCGACCCCGGCGTGTCGGTGGCCCTCGTCGAGGCGGGCGGGCAGGACGACAAGCTTGAGATCCGCATGCCGGCGGGTTTCGCCAAGCTCTTCAAGACCGACTACGACTGGAACTACACCACGTCCAAACAGAGCGAGATGTCCGGCCGCGAGCTCTACTGGCCCAGGGGCCGCGTGCTGGGCGGCTCGTCCTCGCTCAACGCCCAGATGTGGGTACGCGGCTGCCAGCAGGACTACGACCAGTGGGGCGTACCCGGCTGGGCGTACGACGACGTCCTGCCCTACTTCACCAAGGCCGAGCGCCGCGTCGGCAGCAACCTGGGCGGCGTCTACGGCACCGCCGGCCCCCTCTACATCTCCGAGCTGCGCAGCCCCAACGTCACCACCGCCGCGTTCCTCAAGGCGTGCGAGGAGCTGGGCCTCACCCGCCTCGGCGAGCTGAACGGCCGCTCCAACGAGGGCTACTGCCAGACCCCCGTCACCCAGAACCGGGGCAGGAGATGGAGCTCCGCCGACGCCTACCTGCGCCCGGCCCTCTCGCGGCCCAACCTGCACGTGATCACCAAGGCGACCGTGGACCGGATCACGTTCGACGGCCGGCGCGCGACGGGCATCGAGCACAGCGGCGGCACCCAGGTCCGGGCCAAGGTCGAGGTCATCCTGGCCGCGGGCACGATCGGCTCTCCCTACCTGCTCATGCGCTCGGGCGTGGGCGCGCCGGGCGAGCTGCGCGACGCCGGGATCCCGGTCGTGCACGAGCTGCCCGAGGTCGGCAAGAATCTCCAGGACCACCTCTCGACCGGCGTGTTCGTCGAGTGCAAGCAGCCGGTCACGCTGTCCAAGGCCGAGGGCATCGTCAACCTGCTGCGCTACATCGTCCTGCGCTCCGGCATGCTCACCACGAACGTGGGCGAGGCGGTCGCGTTCATCAAGACCTCGGCCGAGGAGCCGGCGCCCGACGTCGAGCTGATCTGGGTGCCCGGGCCGTTCCTCGACCACGGGCTCACCCCGCCGACCGGCCACGGGCTCACCGTCGGGGTCGTGCTGCTGCAGCCGGAGAGCCGCGGCCGGGTCGGGCTCAGCGGCAGGGAGCCGATGATCGACCCCGGCTACCTGAGCGCGGAGGCCGACGTCAGGCGCCTGGTCGCCGGGCTGAAGACGGCCAAGCAGGTGGTCGCCACCGCCGCGATGAAGCCGTGGGCGGGCGGGCCGATGGCGCCCTACTGGGCGCCGGAGAGCGACGAGGAGCTGGCCCAGTGGGTACGCGAACGCGGCGAGACCCTCTACCACCCGGTCGGCACCTGCCGCATGGGCACCGACGACGCCTCGGTCGTGGACCCGGAGCTGCGCGTGCGCGGCGTCGAGGGCCTCAGGGTCGCCGACGTCTCCATCATGCCGACCCTGAACCGCGGCCACACCCACGCGCCCGCCATCATGATCGGCGAAAAGGGGGCGGATCTGATCAGGGGCTACAAGGCTTGACGTAAGTGGCCACTTGCACAAGGCTTGACGGGTATGACGCTGCCCGCCGAACTGGACATGTCGCAGATCCCGTTCTGGGGATTGCCGCAGGCCGAGCGCATGGACGCCTTCCGCCGGCTCCGTGAGCTGGACCACCCGGTGTTCATGCCGGAGCAGACCGTGCCGTTCATCGGTGGCGGCCCCGGCTACCACGCCCTCGTCCGCCACGCCGACGTGACCGAGGCCAGCAGGAACGCGGCCGTGTTCAGCAGTGAGCCGTGCTCCAACAGCATTCCCGACATGCCCCGCTGGCTGAGCGTCTATTTCGGCTCGATGATCAACATGGACGACCCGAAGCACGCCAGGCTGCGGCGGATCGTCTCCAGGGCGTTCACGCCGCGCATCCTGTCGAAGATGGAAGAAGACCTGGCCAGGGCCGCCGCCGAGATCGTCGACCGGGCGGTCGAGGAGGGCCCTGGCGACTTCGTCGCGCAGGTGGCCGCGCAACTTCCGGTACGCGTCATCTGCGACATGATGGGGATTCCCCCGAAATTTCATGATCTGGTGTTGCGGCGTACCAACGTCATCCTCGGCAACGCCGACCCCGAATACACCGGCATCGACCCCGGATTCAGCCGCGTCAACGTCGCCCGCGGCCTGGCCAAGCTGCTGCGCGCCGGCTTCTCGCTCAACCGGATGGCCGCCCGCCTGGGCGACGAGCGGCGCAAGCGGCCCACGGGCGACCTGGTGAGCCTGCTGGTCAACGGGGAGGAACGGCTGAGCTCGCAGGAGCTGGGCTCGTTCTTCATCCTGCTGGTGGTGGCCGGCAGCGAGACCACCCGCAACGCGATCGCGTACGGGCTCAAGCTCTTCACCGACCACCCCGAGCAGCGCGAGCTGCTGCTGGCCGACTTCGACGGCCGCGTGGTCGGGGCCTGCGACGAGATCGTCCGCTACGCCACCCCGGTGATCCAGTTCCGCCGCACGCTGACCCGCGACCACGAGATGAACGGCACCTCCTACCGCAAGGGCGACAAGGTGCTGCTCTTCTACAACTCGGCCAACCGGGACGAGAGCGTGTTCAAGGACCCGGACACGTTCGACATCACCCGCGACCCCAACCCGCACGTCGGCTTCGGCGGCCCCGGGCCGCACTACTGCCTGGGCGCCCATCTGGCGCGCAGGGAGATGACCGTGATGTTCCGCGAGCTGTTCACTCGCCTGCCGGCCATCAGGGCGGAGGGGGAGCCCGACTTCCTGCTGTCGAACTTCATCAACGGCGTGAAGCACCTGCGTTACACCTTCTGACGTGCTGGAGGCTTGCGGGGGTGCTAGGTTTCGCAGTCATGGAGATCAGGACTATCCACGCCAACGGGGTGGAGTTCGCGTATCTGACATTAGGTGAGGGACCGCTGGCGCTGTGCCTGCACGGTTTCCCCGACACCGCCCACACCTGGCGGCACCTGATGCCCGCGCTGGCCGAGCGCGGCTACCGCGCGGTCGCGCCGTTCATGCGCGGCTACGCGCCCACCGAGATCCCGGCCGACGGCGCGTACGAGGCCGCCGCGCTGGTCGCCGACCTCCGCGCCCTGCACGAGGAGCTCGGCGGCGGAGACGACGCCGTCGTCATCGGGCACGACTGGGGCACCTTCCCCGTCTACGCCACGGCGGGCCGCTTCCGGCGATCCGTGGCGCTGGCGGTGCCGCCGCCGGGCTCGCTGGCGGCCGTCTTCTCCGAGTACGAGCAGCTCAAGCGCTCGTTCTACATCTTCCTCTTCCAGACCGCCCTGGCCGAGTCGGCCGCCGCGGCCCCCGGGTTCATGGAGGGCCTCTGGCGCGACTGGTCGCCCGGCTACGACGCGAGCGAGGAGCTGGAGTTCGTCCGGCGCAGCATCGGCCAGCCCGCCAACCTGAGCGCGGCCATCGGCTACTACCGGGCGATGCTCGGCACCACGCCGCCCTCCGGCCGCTATCCGGCGGTCGAGCCCGGGATCGGCGGGCCCGTGCTCTACCTGCACGGCGCCCAGGACGGGTGCCTGAGCGCCGAGATGGCCAAGGGCGCGCTGGGTCACCTGCCGCCGGGGTCGAGGGCGGAGCAGGTGGCGGGGGCGGGCCACTTCCTGCACCTGGAGCGGCCCGCCGAGGTCAACCGGCTGATCCTGGACTGGCTCGACCAATAGCTACAGTCTGAGCACCGCGAGCACCGGGTGCTGCCCTGACAGGCTCACCGGGACCGCCGTCTCCACCGTGAACCCGCGCGGGATCCCGTCGTGGACCAGCGCCACGACGAGCCCGCCGGGGGCCAGCACCCGGCGGACCTCGCGCCACAGCGGGCCCAGCCCGCCGGCCAGCGACCCTCTGGGCGGCACCTGCCGTCCCCAGGGCGGGTTGACCAGCACCCGGTCCGCGCTGCCGGCGGCCACCGGGAGCCGCCCCGCGTCCGCCACGCCCCACGCCGGCGACCGCCGGGCCGCGCGGGCGTTGGTGGCGGCGGCCGCGACGGCGGCCGGGTCGTGGTCGAAGCCCAGCAGCCGCACGCCCGGCGCGCCCGCCGCCGCCTCGATCAGCGTGGTGCCCGCCCCGCAGCAGGGGTCCAGCACCGTCCCGGCCTGATCCAGCCGGGCCAGCTCCGCCATGGCGGCGGCCACCGGGGGATGCAGCGTGCCCCGGATCGACGCCGTCTTGTACGCCCTGCGGTGCAGTGGCCGGTCCGCCACCCGTACCGCGATGACGGCCTGGTCGCCCTCGATCGTGACCCGCCACGCCATCGCGTCGTGCGGCGGCCGCCTCCCGTCCCGCCTGGAGTGGTACGCCACCCGCAACGGCCGCGCCAGCTCGGCCCCGACCGCGTCCTCGATCTCGAACCTGGTGTAGTTGCGCCGCCCCACGAACGACGCCGACACCTCCAGCCCGTCGCCTGGCTTGACCAGCCGTCCCGCGTCGACCGTCCGCGCCGCCCGCGCCAGCCGTCGCAGCGCGGCGCGGTCCTGGCCGATCCCGTCCACCACGGCGACGGCGATCAGCACGTCGTCCGCGGTGCGCAGCCGCAGCGGATCGGCCTCCGGTGCGGCCTCGAACCACACCTCGCGATGACGCAACCCGCGCACCACACCGATGCGCGAACGTCGAATCTCCGTGGCCACCAGGGACTCCATGCCACGCACGGCCCTGGCCACGCCAAAGGTTGACACCTGTCTTCTCCCACGTCGCGAACCGGGACGGCGGTAGTCCGGCCGTCCCGCATCGCCGGCGGTGGGTGTCCGCGACCCGCCGGCGGATCGCTAGCGCAGGAAGAAGAAGTAGGTCGTCACGGCGCACACCCTAGGGCTCGCCGGGCGGCGGGCGCCACAGGTTTTTCCGCGCCGCGTACGTACGGTGTACGTCCTACCCATTGACGTAAGTGGCCGCTTTTCGAATGATTGGCTCATGAGCGTCCTGGACTTCGACCTGTCGGAGCGCGACTTCTGGGCCAAGCCCATGAGCGAGCGCGAAGAAGCCTTCGAGCGGCTGCGCGCGCGTGACACCCCCGCCTTCTTCGAGGAGATGGAGATGTCGTACGCGCCCAAGGGCCCCGGCTACTACGCGCTGGTCAAGCACGCCGACATCCTGGAGGCCAGCCGCAACCCGGAGGTCTTCTGCTCAGGCGACGGCGGTGCGACGAACATCCCCGACATGCCCGCCGAGTTCGCCGAGTACTTCGGCTCGATGATCAACATGGACGACCCCCGCCATGCCCGGCTGCGCAGGATCGTCTCGCGAGCGTTCACGCCCAAGATGATCAAACAGTTCGAGGCGGACGTGGAGTCGGCGGCGGCCGCCATCGTCGACGACCTGCTGGCCAAGGGCCCTGGCTGCGACTTCGTCACCGAGGTCGCCGCGCGCCTGCCCCTGAAGATCATCTGCGACATGATGGGCATCCCCGAGAGCGACTACCGGTTCGTCTTCGACCGCTCCAACCTCATCCTCGGCGGCTTCGACCCCGAATACACCGGCGGCGACCTCGACCAGCTCGCCGAACGCCTGCTCAACGCCGGCATGGAGCTGCAGCAACTGGTCCAGGACCTGGCCGCCCACCGCGCCGGCCACCCCACGGGCGACCTGATCTCGTCGCTGGTCAACGCCAACATCGACGGCGAGCGGCTGACCATGCAGGAGCTGGGCTCGTTCTTCATCCTGCTGGTGGTGGCCGGCAACGAGACCACCAGGAACGCCATCTCGTACGGCCTGCGCCTGCTCACCAACAACCCGGACCAGCGCGCGCTCTGGCTGGAGGACATCGACGGCCGCGCCCCCGGAGCCGTCGAGGAGATCGTCCGGCTGGCCTCCCCGGTGAACTTCATGCGCCGCAAGCTCACCCGCGACTTCGAGATGAACGGCCACCTCTACCGCAAGGGCCAGAAGGCTGTCCTGTTCTACTGGGCCGCCAACAGGGACGAGAGCGTGT
The DNA here is from genome assembly GCF_900108335.1 of Nonomuraea solani. GTDB lineage: Bacteria > Actinomycetota > Actinomycetes > Streptosporangiales > Streptosporangiaceae > Nonomuraea > Nonomuraea solani. Next base: position 1,129,981 of record NZ_FNVT01000002.1, on the reverse strand, counting down.
TCGCCGACCCGCTGCGCTTCGACATCACCCGCCACCCCAACCCGCACGTCGGCTACGGCGGCCCTGGCCCGCACTTCTGCCTGGGCGCCCACCTGGCGCGCAGGGAGATCACGGTGATGTTCCGCGAGCTGCTGCGCCGCGTGCCCGCCATCGAGGGCGGCAAGCCGGACCGCCTGCACTCCAGCTTCATCAACGGCATCAAGCACATGGAGTGCCGCTTCTGAGGAACTTCAGGACTGGCCGGCGAGCTTGAGCTGGTTCATGACGACGCGGATATCGGGCAGGAGCTGCCTGCTCTCCGTCGGGATCGCGATGTAGACGATGGCCGGGACGTTGGCGCCGGTGTTGACGGCCATCGTCACGATCGTGGCCTTCTGGGTCTCCGACGTCAGCGAGTACGCGATCAGCCGTCCCGTCTGGTCGCCCACCTTGATCGCCTGCTGGGCGATCTTGCGGACCTTGTTGCCGGCCGGGAAGAAGCTCTTGCGGGCCGACAGCACGACCTGCTTGATCACCGGCTCCAAATCGTCCTGCTGGTAGTACGAGGCCAGCCGCTGCGACAGCGGGCCCGACATGACCGAGGCGTACCGCTCGGGCGCCACCTGGATGTACTGGCGGGTGTCGAAGCCGAACGTGCCCTTGACCGTGGGTCGCTGGTCGAGCTGCCAGTCGCCGCCCAGTCGCGGCACCGAGATCCCGGCCCCGGCGTCCTGGACACGGCCGATGACCGGCGAGGCCTTGCCCGAGTAGCGGGGCAGCGGGCCGATCGAGGTCGCGGTGCGGGTCGTACGCGGCTTCGCCGAGGTCGTCGCCTTGTCGGACCCGGCGAGTTTGGCACCGGCCGGCTCCGCGGTGGCCAGCGGCCCCCAGAGGAACGCCCACAGCAGCGCGACGACCAGCGCGACGGCCACGGAGCCGCCTAGCGCGTAGATCCAGATGGGCTTGCCGGGCTCGTCCTCCAGGGCATCCTGGTCGCCCATGGCCTGGTAGTTGTCGCCGAAGACGGTGTTCCAGAGCTCCTGCTGGCGCTCGGGCGGCGGGGTGCGCGAGCCGCTGATCTGGCCGGCCGTCACGAACGGGCGGTCGGGGTCGGAGGGGTCGCGGCTGAGGTTCGAGCCGGGGCGGGGGCCGGCGGCGTGGCCCTCGGCGGGGGGCGCGCCGGCGGTGGGGGGCGTGCCGATGTGAGCGGAGTCCATGGGAGGGGAGGGCACCGCGCGATCGTTGAGCAGGTTCTCGGAGTGCTGGCCGTAGGTCACCGTACGGTCGTCGGCGGGGTGGGCCTGGGGCGGCGCCGGAACCGGGGCCGCCAGCGGGACCGGAGGCGGGGCGCTCTGCTGGTCGTGGATCATCGTGCGCTCGCCCGCGTCGCCCGTGTCGCGCTCGCCCTGCGGCCAGGGGGCGGGGGTGGACAGGTTGGACCAGGCGCCGGGGGTGGGGGACGGCGGCTGCGCCCACGCGGGCACCGGGTCGGGAACCGGCTGGGACGGTGCGCCCTTGGACGAGACGTCCGGCCAGGCGGTGGGGCCTCCGGTGCTCTGCGGCGGCGCGTCGGGCCACGCCGACGGCGCGCCCTGCCCGGACGACGCCTCGGGCCAGGAGGTCGGCACGTCCTCGCGGCGGCCGGCGTCGGGCCGGGTCAGCTCCGGCCATGACTGCGCGGGCTCGGCGGCGCGGGGCGGCTCGGGCCAGGAGGGGTCCGGGCGCGGCGGCTCGGGCCAGGATGGGTCGGTGTGGGCCGGCCGCGAGGCGTCGGGCCAGGACGTGGGAACGTCGGCGACGGGGGCGGCGGCAGGAGCGTCGGCCCAGGCGGGAGCCGTGTCGCGCCGCGGCGCATCCGGCCAGGACGATGGCAGGTGAACTCCGGAATCATCCGTTGCCATTGCTGCCGGCCCTCCCGAGGTTGTGTCCGGATGTCCCGTTATATCCGGATTTGACGTCTCACGCATGATCTCATGGGATTTTCCAGGAGATGCAGGTGGTTCCGCAGCGAAACGAGCGAAGCCATGCGGATCCGTGGGCGGGTCCTGCATGGGCAGGCCGTCCTCCGGTCGATCAGGCTCAACTGGGTATACCACCGCGACAAGGCTATTCTTCTGGGACGAATGAGGTCACAACGGATACATCACCATCAGGTCTCGCCGGACCTGAAGGGTCCATTGTGCCCGTGGACGTCGATCGAGTACCTGCATTCAGCCGAAGACGTGCGCTAGGCTTGACACGTGCGTTCCGCGACCCTGCTTCTTAGCGGGCCGCGACGGCCCTGAAGATCTCGCCGTCGCGGCTCCACCCCTCGTTGTCTCTACGAGGGGTTTTCTTATGGGTCCGAATCAAGCCAGAAGGACAGTAGCCGTGAGTGAGTACGACCCGCAGGCGCTGCAGGCCAAGTGGCAGCAGCGATGGGAGGAGCAGGACACCTTCCGGGCGAGCGAAGACCCCGCCGACCCGCGTGAGCGCCGCTACATGCTCGACATGTTCCCCTACCCGTCCGGCGACCTGCACATGGGCCACGGCGAGGTGTTCGCCATCGGCGACGTCGTCGCGCGCTACTGGATGCAGCAGGGCTACAACGTCCTGCACCCGATCGGCTGGGACTCCTTCGGCCTGCCCGCCGAAAACGCCGCGATCAAGCGCAACGCCCACCCCGCCGAGTGGACCTACGCCAACATCGAGACGCAGGCCAACTCCTTCCGGCGCTACGGCATCGCCTTCGACTGGTCACGCCGCCTGCACACCAGCGACCCCGACTACTACCGCTGGAACCAGTGGCTGTTCAACCGCTTCTTCGAGCGCGGCCTGGCCTACCGCAAGGGCGGCCTGGTCAACTGGTGCCCCAACGACCAGACCGTGCTGGCCAACGAGCAGGTCGTGGCCGGCAAGTGCGAGCGCTGCGGCGCCGACGTCATCCGCCGCGAGCTGACCCAGTGGTACTTCAAGATCACTGACTACGCGCAGCGCCTGCTGGACGACATGGCCCAGCTCGACGGCTGGCCCGAGCGCCTGCTGACCATGCAGCGCAACTGGATCGGCCGCTCCGAGGGCGCCGACGTGCTGTTCGAGATCGAGGGCCGCGACGAGCCGGTCCACGTCTACACCACGCGCCCCGACACCCTGTTCGGCGCCACGTTCTTCGTCGTCGCGGTCGACGCCGCGCTGGCCGCCGAGATCGTCACCGACGAGCAGCGCGCCGCCTACGAGGCCTACCGCGCCGAGACCGCCAAGCTGAGCGACATCGAGCGGCTGGCCACCGACAAGGAGAAGACCGGCGTCTTCCTGGGCCGTTACGCGATCAACCCGGTCAACGGCGAGCGCATCCCGGTCTGGGCGGCCGACTACGTGCTGGCCGACTACGGTCACGGCGCCATCATGGCCGTGCCCGCCCACGACCAGCGCGACCTGGACTTCGCGCTGAAGTTCGAGCTGCCGGTCAAGGTCGTCGTGCACACCGGCCTGGCCGACCCGGGCGAGACCGGCGAGGCCACGCCCGGCGAGGGCGTCCTGGTCAACTCCGGCCCGCTGGACGGCCTGGACAAGACCGAGGCCATCGCCAAGATCATCGAGGTCCTGGAGGTCGACGGCAGGGGCACGGGCGCGGTCAACTTCCGGCTGCGCGACTGGCTGCTGTCCCGCCAGCGCTACTGGGGCACGCCGATCCCGATCATCCACTGCCCCGACTGCGGCGAGGTTCCCGTACCCGACGAGCAACTGCCCGTCACGTTGCCCGACCTGCGCGGCGAGGCGCTGGCGCCCAAGGGGGTCTCCCCGCTGGCCAGCGCCACCGAGTGGGTCAACGTCGAGTGCCCCAAGTGCTCGGGTCCCGCCAAGCGCGACACCGACACGATGGACACCTTCGTCGACTCGTCGTGGTACTTCCTGCGTTACTGCTCGCCCGGCTTCAACGACGGCCCGTTCGACGTCGAGCAGGTGCGCAAGTGGGGCCCGATCGACCAGTACGTCGGCGGCATCGAGCACGCGGTGCTGCACCTGCTCTACTCGCGCTTCTTCACCAAGGTCCTGCACGACATGGGCATGGTCGACTTCAGCGAGCCGTTCCTGCGCATGCTGAACCAGGGGCAGGTGATCAACGGCGGCAAGGCCATGTCGAAGTCCCTGGGCAACGGCGTCGACCTGGGTAAGCAGATCGACGACTTCGGGGTCGACGCCGTCCGCCTGACCATGGTGTTCGCCGGGCCGCCCGAGGACGACATCGACTGGGCCGACGTCTCGCCGGCCGCGTCGCAGAAGTTCCTGGCCCGCGCGCTGCGCGTGATGTCCGAGGTGACCAGCGAGCCGGGCGTCTCGTTCGACGACGGCGACCCCGAGCTGCGCAAGGTCACCCACCACACCATCGACGAGGCCACCAAGCTGGTCGACTCCTACCGCTTCAACGTGGCGGTGGCGCGCATGATGGAGCTGACCTCTGCCGCGCGCAAGGCCATCGACACCGGTCGTGGCCCCGCCGACCCGGCGGTGCGCGAGGCGGCCGAGACGCTGGCGATCCTGCTGTCGCTGGTGGCCCCCTACACCGCGGAGGAGGGCTGGGAGCGGCTGGGCCGCACCGGGTCCGTCTCGTTCGGCGGCTGGCCGGTGGCCGACCCCGCGCTGCTGGTGCAGGAGTCGGTCACGTGCGTGGTGCAGGTGGCGGGCAAGGTGCGCGACCGCCTGGAGGTGCCGCCCGGCATCGGCGAGGACGAGCTGCGGGAGCTGGCCCTGGCCTCGGAGAAGGTCGCCTCCTACCTGCGGGGCACGCCCCGTAAGGTGATCGTCCGCGCGCCGAAGCTGGTCAACATCGTTCCCTAGATAGTTCGCAGGGCCGGCAGCAGTTCCTCCTCCGCCCAGGTGAAGAAGGGCTGCTGCTGGTCGTGGCCGATCTGCACCAGGGCCACGTGCGTGTAGCCCGCGTCGGCGAACTTCTTGACGCCCTGCACGACGGCGTCCACGTCATTGCCGCACGGCACGCTCTCGGCCACGTCCTCGGGCCGCACCGTGCCGGCGGCCGCGGCGAAGTTGACCGGGCCGGGCAACTCGGCCATCACCTTCCAGCCGCCGACGCTCGACCAGCGCCACAGCTTGTGCGCGCGCTGCTTGGCGGCCTCGGCGTCGGTGTCGTACGCGATCGGCAACTGGCCGTAGATCGGCCTGCCCTCGCCGCCGAACGCCTTGAACTGCCGCACCACCTCGGGCATCGGCTCGTTGATGACCAGCACGTCGCCGAACTGGGCGGCCAGCTCCGCCGACTGACCGCCCGAGGCGGCGATGCCGATCGGCACCGGCTGCTCCGGCAGGTCGTACAGCTTGGCGGAGTCCACGTCGTAGAACTCGCCCTGGCGGGTGATGTAGTCGCCGCTGAACAGCTCCTTGATGATCTGGACGGCCTCGGCGAACATCCGGTGCCGGGTGTCGACGGGCGGCCAGCCCTCGCCGATGACGTGCTCGTTGAGGTTCTCGCCGGCGCCCAGGCCGAGGGTGAACCGGCCCTCGCTCAGCACGCCCATGGTGGCCGCCTTCTGCGCCACGACGGCCGGGTGGTAGCGCATGATGGGGCAGGTCACGTACGTCATGAGCGGCAGCCGCTCGGTGACCTGGGCCGCGGCGCCGAGCACCGACCAGCAGTAGGGCGAATGCCCCATCTCCTCGATCCACGGGAAATAGTGGTCGGAGATGACCGCGTAGTCGAAGCCGATCCGTTCGGCCGTGGCAGCGTAGTCGACCAGCTCGCGAGCCGGGGTCTGCTCGGACATCAAGGTGTAGCCGATTTGTACCATGTGTCCCGGGCTACCCGACTTGGCCGTACTTAGTGGTCAGGGCGCGGAGATCAATCATGGTCGCGCTCGCACAGTTCCTCGATCACCAGCCCGAGGCCGATGCCCAGCAGCCAGAGGTCCTTGACCATGCCGATGCCCTGCTGCGTGGGGCGCAGACTGCCTTCCTGTCGCAGGCCCGGCACCTTGACGTAGAGGCCGAGCAGGCTCGCCGCGAACCCCGTCAGCGCGGCCCCGGCCAGCAGCGACGGCACGAACGGGGCCAGCAGCGCGGCGCCGAGCACGATCTCGCCCCTGGACAGCAGGCGGGCGAAGGTCACCGGGTCCATGCGGCCGAGGAACGGATAGGCGGTCGTGGCCATGCCCTGCAGGCCCGCCGCGGTCTCCGCGTCGGCGCCGGCCTTGCCGAGACCGGAGTTCAGAATGACGGCCGCGGCGGCCAAACGGCCCGGGAGCTGATGCGGGCGAACGAACATCTTCATGGCTCTCCTCCGAAAGCAGGCCTTTCACCTCCTTCCCGGCAGATGCCGGTGCTTGCGCTGGTGGGGAAATTTTGGGCTGCGCTTGGCATCCCGCATTAGTGTGCAGCTGTGACAAATGGCGCATACCTGAGATATCCGCATCTGCATGGTGACCTGGTCACCTTCGTCGCCGACGACGATGTCTGGCTGGCTCCGCTCGCCGGGGGAAGGGCCTGGCGGTTCACCGCCGACCGCGTACCGGTGTCGCATCCGAGGTTCTCACCCGACGGCCGCCGCATCGCGTGGACCGGCACCAAGGAGGGCGCCTCCGAGGTGTTCACGGCCGAGGTCAACGGCGCGGACGGCGAGCGGCTGACCCACTGGGGCAACAGCGCGACCTCGGTCCGCGGATGGACCGGCGACGGCGACGTGCTCGCGATCAGCGCGGCCGGGGAGAGCTCGGACGCCAGGAGCTGGGCGTACGCGGTGCCGCTCGACGGCGGCCCGGCCGCGCGGCTGCCGTACGGGTGGCTGAGCGACGTGGCGGTCAACGGCGAGAAGGTCGCCACCGTGTCGTCGATGTGGCGCGAGCCGTCCCAGTGGAAGCGGTATCGGGGTGGCACGGCGGGCAAGCTCTGGGTGGACGCCACGGGCGACGGGGAGTTCGCCCGGCTGTTCGCCGACAGCGCGGCGCAATACTGGTCGGTGAGCTGGGCCGGGGACCGGCTCGTGTTCCTGGCCGACACCGACGGCATCGGCAACGTCTACTCCGCCCTGCCCGACGGGTCTGAGCTGCGCAAACACAGCTCCCACGAGGAGTTCTACGCCCGGCACGCCACCGGTGACGGTGAGCGGGTGATCTACAGCCACGCCGGTGACCTGTGGCTGATGGAGAGCCTGGACGCGGAGCCGTACCGGCTGGAGATCACGCTCGGCGGCCCGCGGCCCGGGCGGGCCAGGCGGCCGGCGCCGCTGCGCGCCGGCGCGTTCTCGCCGGACGCCACCGGGCGGGCCAGCGCGGTCGAGATCCGCGGGACCGCCCACTGGGTCACCCACCGCGACGGGCCCGCCGGCGTGCTGCGGGCCGAGCCCGGCGTCCGCGTACGGCTCCCGCGCGCGCTCGACGCCGACGGCAAGGCCGTGTGGGTGTCCGACGCCGGCGGCGAGGACGGCCTGGAGATCGGCACCCCCGGCGGCGAGGTCAGGACGCTGGCCACCGGGCAGCTCGGACGCGTGCTGGAGCTGGTCGCCGCGCCCGATGGCAAGCACGTGGCCGTGGCCACGCACGACGGGCGGCTGCTGGTCGTCGGCCTGGAGAGCGAGAACGTCCGTGAGCTGGCCAGGACCACGCAGGGGGACGTGAGCGGGCTGGCGTTCTCGCCCGACTCCGGCTGGGTGGCCTGGGAGCACCCGCACGACGTACGGCTGACCCAGATCAGGATGGGCCGGGTGGACGGCGGCTCGGTGATCGAGGTGACGCCGCCACGGTTCGTCGACTCCGACCCGGCGTTCACCAAGGACGGCAAGCACCTGGCGTTCCTGTCGGTGCGGACGTTCGACCCGGTGTACGACGAGCACGCCTTCGACCTGTCGTTCCCCTCCGGGTGCCGGCCGTACATCGTGCCGCTGCAGGCCACCACGCCGTCGCCGTTCGATCCGTCGCTGCAGGGGCGTGGGTGGAACGGGGAGGACGACAAGCCCGCCAAGGACGACAAGAAGGACGACGCGCCGCCGCGTACCGACGTCGACCCCGACGGGATCGCCTCCCGCGTGGTGCCGGTGCCGGTGCCGGCGGGCCGCTACACGAACCTGCGCACCGCCAAGGACGCGCTGCTCTGGCTGCGTTCCCCGCTCACCGGCCTGCTCGGCGACGGCACGGAGCACACCTCCGAGATCGTGCTCGAACGGTACGACCTCAAAAAGCGCGCCAAGGCCGAGCTGGGCAAGGAGGTGCGGTCGTTCGAGGTCAGCGGCGACGGCTCCCGGCTCGTCACCAACGGCAAGAACGGCCTGCAGACCCGCGCCGCGAGCGAGGGCGACGAGGTCGTCACCATCGAGCTCGACCGGATCAACGTCCAGGTCGACCCGGTGGCGGAGTGGCGGCAGGGCTACCGCGAGGCGGGCCGGCTCATGCGCGACCACTTCTGGCGCGACGACATGAACGGCGTGGACTGGCAGGGCGTGCTCGACCGCTACGAGCCGCTGGTCTCGCGCATCGGCTCCCGCTCCGAGCTGATCGACCTGCTCTGGGAGACCCAGGGTGAGCTCGGCACCTCGCACGCCTACGCCTACGCCGTCGGCCCCGGCGCCGACCCCCGGCGCCGCCAGGGCCTGCTCGGCGCCGACCTGGCCAGGGACGACGAGGGGGTGTGGCGGGTGACGCGCATCCTGCCCGGCGAGTCGTCCGACCACGGCGCCCGCTCGCCGCTGCTCGCGCCCGGCGTCGCGGTCCGCCCCGGCGACGCGATCCTCGCGGTGGGCGGCCGCCCGGTCGATCCGGTACGCGGACCGCTCGCCCTCCTGGCCGGCACCGCGAACCAGCCCATCGAGCTGACCGTGCGGCACGCCTCCGGCGGCGACGTGCGCCGGGTCGTGGTCAACCCGATCGCCGGCGAGTCGCGGCTGCGTTACCACGAGTGGGTGGAGGGCCGCCGCGCCTTCGTCAGGGAGGCGTCGGACGGCCGGCTGGGCTATCTGCACGTACCGGACATGGTGGCCTCCGGCTGGGCGCAGTTCCACCGCGACCTGCGGACCGAGATGGCCTACGACGGGCTGGTCGTGGACGTGCGGGAGAACAGCGGCGGGCACCTGTCGGAGCTGGTGCTGGAGAAGCTGTCGCGCAAGGTCACCGGCTGGGCGCTGGCCCGCGGGTACAAGCCGATGCGCTATCCCGAGGACTCACCCCGCGGCCCCGTCGTCACGGTCACGGACGAGTTCGCGGGCTCCGACGGTGACATCGTCAGCGCGGGCATCAAGAACCGCGGGATCGGGCCGCTGGTCGGCGTGCGGACCTGGGGCGGGGTGGTCGGGATCGACTCTCGCTACTCGCTGGTGGACGGGACGCGGGTCACCCAGCCCCGGTACTCGTTCTGGCTCGACGGGCCCGGCTGGGGAGTGGAGAACCACGGCGTCGACCCGGACATCGAGGTGGTGATCACGCCCCAGGATCGCGTGGCGGGGCGGGATCCCCAGCTGGAGAAGGCCATCGAGCTCGCGCTGGCCGCGCTCGGCGAGAGCCCGGCCGCCACGCCGCCGGAGCTGCCGCCGCTGACCTAGAGGGCTTTGGCGAGGCGCGTCAGGATCTCGTCCAGGATGGCCTCGGTGGTGGCGAAGTTGAGCCGGACATGGTGCTCGCCGCCGGGGCCGAAGGTCGCGCCGTCGTTCAGGCGTACCTTGGCCTGCCGTTCGAGCACCTCGGCCTGGCCCGGCCGGCCCAGGTCGAGCCAGGCCAGGTACGTCGCCTCCGGGATCCGGTAGCCGACCGTGGCGGGCAGGCGTTCGGCGATGGTGCGCCGGTGGCGGTCCAGGAGGGCCACCGTGCGCGCCAGCCAGGCGTCGCCGTGCCGCCAGGCCGCGACCGTGGCCTCGACACCGAACACGTTGGCGGAGCCGTACACGAAGGGGGGCTGGGCCGCCAGGGCCTCGCGGACGCCCTGGTGGCCGAAGTGGGCCACCGAGCAGCGGATGCCGCCCAGGTTGAACGCCTTCGTGGCCGACGTGATCGTGACCGTGCGCTCGGGCAGGATCGTGGCGAACGGGATGTGCCGGTGCGGTTCGTACACCAGGTCGGCGTGGATCTCGTCCGCGATCACCAGCAGGTCGTGGCGTTCGGCGTGCTCGGCCAGCTCGGTCAGCTCCGCGCGGGTCAGGACGCGGCCGGTCGGGTTGTGCGGGTTGACCAGCAGGAGCACCCGGCAGCCTGTCAGGTCCGGCACCTCGTAGCGCCAGGAGTCGCCGTCCGGCTCGAACCGGATGGGGCGCAGGGGGCGCCCCATGACGCGCAGCGTGTCGAGGAACGGGTGGTAGGCGGGGGTGTGCACGGCGACGCCGTCCCCGGGCCTGGTCCAGAGGTGGAGGAGCACCTGGAGGGCCTGGTTGAGGTCGTTGAACGGGCGTACGTGGCCGGGGTCCGGCGCCCAGTCGTAGCGGCCGGACATGCGCTCGGCGAACGCCTCGGCCAGCGGCCCGGCGTTCGGCTCCAGCAGCCAGGCGGGGTAGCCGAGGTCTCCGGCGGCCCGCCGCCGCAGCGCCTCGGTCACCTCGGGGGCGGTGGGCAGGTCCATGTCGGCGACCCAGGCGGGGATGACACCGGGTTCGACGGCTGCCCACTTAAGGCCATCATGTGTGGATTTGAGGTCTACGGGGGGATATGCGTCGTTCACCCGGTCATTCTAGGATTCTTGAATCCGATAGGTCCGTCGCGTGGATTGTGGCAGGCTGGGAGGTCATGACGCCCCACCCGAAGATCGATGCGATTGTCGAGACGTACCTCTCTCTGGCCGACGCTGAGGCTCCCGGGCTGGTGGAAGGTCTCTATCTCGAGGGTTCGGCGGCGCTGGGCGACTACCGGCCGGGCACGAGCGACGTCGACTTCGTCGCCGTGACGGCCGAGCCGCCACCGGCCGAGGTGCTCGAACGCATCCACACCAAACTCGGCGCCCACCCGTTCGACGGCGTCTACCTCACCTGGGACGATCTCCGGCGCGACCCCGGCTCGCTGGGCGAACGCCCGCAGGCGCACGCCGGTCGGCTCAACCGGCGGGGCGCGGTCAACCCGGTCACCTGGCACACGCTGGCCGCCTGCGGGCTGACCTGCCGCGGGCCCAAGCCGGGCGAGCTGGAGCTCTGGAACGATCCCGGCGCCCTGGCCGCCTGGACCGACGCCAACCTCGACCGCTACTGGCGGCGGCTCGTCACCCGCGCCTCGAATCTGGCCACGCCCTGGGGGCTGACCTGTCTGGGCGGTTATGGGGCCGTGTGGGTGGTCACGGGGGTTTCGCGGCTGCACTACACGCTCGCCACCGGCGAGATCACGTCCAAGACCGGGGCGGCGCGGCACGCGCTGGAGGCGTTTCCCGAGCGCTGGCGCCGGGTGGTGGGGGAGGCGCTCCGGCTGCGCGAGGAGGACACGGCGCTGCCGACGCTGGCGAGCGCCGTCTCGGGGCTGGGCGATCACTTCGGTACGCCGCGGGCCTCCCTGTACGGCTCGCCGTTCGAACGCAGGCGTGACGTGCTGGACTTCGCCGATCATGTGATCACCTCGGCCCACGGGCTTTACCGGTCTTGACTGGGCGGGTCGGCCGGGATACGAATACGCGCGAACGCCATCACCACACCGTCGTGGGGGATGTTAACGCTAACATCACCTTCCGTGGAGGGCCGGATGCGTCTGATCCTGGTGTTGTTACTGGCCGCCGTCCTGATGCCCGTTCCGGCTGCTCACGCCGCCGGGCCCGCGCCCCATTACCTGATGACGGCGTTCACGAACGCCAGCGAGTCGAACATGTACGTCTACGACTCCGCCAACGCCACCGGCTTCAACCTCGTCCGGGCCAACGCCTACACGCCACCGTCCGGGCTGATCCGCGACCCGAGCGTGATCCGGCACACCGACGGCTACTACTACCTCGTCCACACCACGAACTGGACCGGGGCCACCATCGGCTTCGCCCGCAGCGCCGACACCGTGAGCTGGACGTTCCTGCGCAACGTCACCGTCGGGCTGAACGGGGCCACCGGCAGCACCTGGGCGCCCGAATGGTTCAAGGACTCCGACGGCAGCGTGCACGTCATCTTCTCGGCGTCCACGACGGGCACGGCGGGGCAGTTCAGGCCGTACCGGATCACCGCCACCAACACCGCGCTCTCCACCTGGAGCGTCCCCGTGGCGTTGGGCATCCCGGCCAACTACATCGACAGCTTCGTGGTCAAGTCCGGCTCGACGTACCACAACTTCCTGAAGAACGAGACGACCAAGTACATCGAGCACGCCACCGCCACCTCGCTCACCGGGCCGTGGACGTTCACCGGCACGGGCAACTGGGCGGGCTGGGGCTCCGGGCTCGAAGGGCCGGCGCTGACCCGGCTGCCGGACGGCAGGTGGCGGATCTACTTCGACAACTACACCGGCGGGCGCTACTACTACGCCGACAGCTCGAACCTGTCGTCGTTCGGCGCCAAGGTGGAGCTGGCCGGGCTGTCCGGGACGGCCCGGCACTTCACCGTGCTCCGCGAGGACGTCGGGGACAGCACGGCGGTGCCCACCGGCAACCGGTCACTGCGCTCGGCCAACTTCCCCGACCGGTATGTACGCCATCGCGGTGGCCTGGGCTACATCGACCCGCTGTCGGCCGCCAGCCCGCTCGCCGACCGCCAGTCGGCGACGTTCACCGTCGTCGCCGGGCTGGCGCACTCGGGCTGCTACTCCCTCCAGTCCGTCAACCAGCCCGGCTACTACCTGCGGCACTTCAACCTGCGGCTGACCCTGCAGCGGGACGACGGGTCGGCCATCTTCAAGGGCGACGCCACGTACTGCGGGCGGGCGGGGCTGGCGGGCGGGGGGACGATCTCGCTGGAGTCGTACAACCTGCCGGGGCGTTACCTGCGCCACTACAACTACGAGCTGCGGATGGACCTGCGGGCGTCCGACTCGGTCTTCGCCTCCGACGCCTCGTTCACGGTCACCTCGCCGCTCGCCTGATCGCCGCCTGATTGTCGCCTGATTGGATGACGCGCCCATGCACCCCCTCCGCCTACTGGTGGTTACGCTCCTCATCGTGACCGTCAACCTGCTCTTCCCGGGCGCCGCGCACGCCTCTCCCGCCGTGCAGTACACCAACCCGATCGCCGCGCAGCGCGCCGACCCGCACATCTTTCGCCACACCGACGGCTACTTCTACTTCACCGCCACCGCCCCCGAGTACGACCGCATCGTGCTGCGCCGCGCCACCACCATCCAGGGCCTCGCCACCGCTCCCGAGACGGTCATCTGGCGCAGGCACGCCAGCGGGGAGATGGGTGCGCACATCTGGGCGCCGGAGATCCACTTCATCAACGGCAAGTGGTACGTCTACTTCGCGGCGGGCCGCGCCGACGACGTGTGGCGCATCCGCATGTACGTCCTCGAAAGCTCCAGCGCCAACCCTCTGACCGGCGCCTGGACCGAACGCGGCCGCATCACCACCCCGTGGGACACCTTCTCCCTGGACGCCACCACGTTCGCCGTCAACGGCGTGCGCTACCTGCTCTGGGCGCAGCAGGAGCCCGGCATCGCCACCAACTCCAACCTGTACATCGCGCGCATGGGCGCCAACCCGTGGACGATCACGGGCGCGACGACCCGGCTCACGGTGCCCGCACTGGCCTGGGAGACCCGGGGCTACAAGGTGGCAGAGGGCCCCTCGGTGCTGCAACGCAACGGCCGGCTCTTCCTCACGTACTCGGCCAGCGCCACGGACGCCAACTACTGCCTCGGCCTGCTGACCGCCGCCGCCACCGCGAACCCGCTCCAGGCCGGCTCCTGGACGAAGAGCCCCAACCCGGTCTTCGCCACCAACGCCACGACCAGCCAGTACGGGCCTGGGCACAACTCGTTCACGGTCTCGGAGGACGGGCAGAGCGACCTGCTCGTCTACCACGACCGCAGCTACCGCGACATTTCCGGCGACCCCCTCAATGACCCGAACCGCCGCACCCGGGTCCAGAAGGTCTACTACCGAGCCGACGGTACCCCGGACTTCGGCATCCCGATCCCGGACGGCCTCACGCCCGCCCGGCTGATCTCCTACGACACGCCGGGCGCCGCCGTACGGCACTGGGACTTCCGGGCCCGCCTGGAAACGAACGTCACGCCCCTGGCCGACTCCCAGTTCCGCCTCGTCGCCGGGTTGTCGGGCTCAGGCACGGTCTCCCTGGAGTCAACGAACTACCCCGGCTACTACCTGCGGCACCGCAACCACGAGGCCTGGGTACAACAACGCGACGGAACCACCCTGTTCAACGCGGACGCCAGCTTCATCCGCCGAACCGGCCTGACCGGCTCAGGCACGATCTCCCTGGAGTCGGCCAACTTCCCGGGCTACTTCCTGCGGCACCGGGCGGGGCAGGTATGGGTGGAGCAGAACGACGGCTCGGCCACGTTCCGCAACAACGCCAGCTTCACCCTGGAGTAACCACCCCACGCCCCTGACCGCCCCCCGCAACCCGCCACTGACCCTCACACCTGGGCTGACCTCAGCAACGCGGCAGTACCTCCCACGTTTTTGACTGACCTCCGGCGACCCCGGCAGACCCCCCACCCCTTTGGTTGACCTCAGCCACCCGGTGTCGACCCCACGCTCCTGATCGCCCCGAGTGACCCCCCGGCAGCGACTTCCACGCCCTTTGACTGACCTGAGCCACCCCGCAGTGACCACCCATGCCGCCTTCAGCCACCTGGTGGGCCCCCCAGTAGCTCTGCGCCAACCCACTGACCCGGCATCGACCCGGTGAGTTCGGTGCCACTCTCCGCTGGCCCCCGGTGGCTCTGCACCAACCCCTGCTGCCTTTGCGTGGGTCTATGCCCTTGCCCCGATCTCTTGGCTCCACGCCGACCCACTCGCCCCACACGACCGCCGCCTCACGCGGACCGTTCTCCCAAGGCCCCACTCCGCGCCGGCCACCCCGGCCCGCCCCGCCCGCACCGGCCATCCCAGCCTGACCCGGCCACCCGGTAACAGCCCTGTCACCCATCACAGGACAACCGCGCCACCCGTCACGGTCGCTGCGTCTGGCGTCGTCCTGGGAGATCTTCACAAGGGGAGCTCCGAAGCCCAACACGACAAAACCCGTCACCAGCCCAACGTGGCCGGTGGCGGTGGCGTACCCCGTATTCGTGTGTTTTTGGCGCGCGCCGATGCGCGGCGCGGCGATTGGACGCGCGCCCGAGTCGTCGCCCCTGCTACTTACTAAAGGAGCCCAGAGACGCTAGAGGCGGCGCAGGACCGCTACGACCTTGCCCAGGACGCTGGCCTCATCGCCCGGGATGGGTTCGTAGTTGGGGTTGTGGGGGACAAGCCAGACGTGGCCGTCCTTGCGCTTGAACGTCTTGACGGTGGCTTCGCCTTCGATCATGGCGGCCACGATGTCGCCGCTCTCCGCCACCGGCTGCTGGCGTACGACGACCCAGTCGCCGTCGGCGATGGCGGCCTCGATCATCGAGTCACCGGCGACCTGCAGGAGGAACAGCGTGCCCTCGCCGACGAGCTGCTTGGGCAGCGCGAAGACGTCCTCGACACTCTCCTCGGCCAGGATCGGGCCACCGGCTGCGATGCGGCCCACGAGGGGGACGTAGGCGGCCGTCGGGCGGCTGATCGTGGGCTCCACGTCGGAGGAGGCGTCGGGGTCGACCCACAGCACGGGCTCGCCAGGAAGGCGGACCTCGAGTGCGCGCGGCCGGTGCGGGTCGCGGCGCAGATAGCCCTTGCGCTGTAGCGCGGTGAGCTGGTGCGACACGCTGGACGTGCTGGTCAGCTGCACCGCTTCGCCGATCTCGCGCATGGACGGCGGATATCCGCGCTGTTGTACCGAGTCGCGGATCACTTCGAGGATCTTGCGCTGCCTGGGCGTCAGGCCCAGGGAGTCTCGTCGGCGCACCGCGAGGTCGCTGACCCCGTTTGCGTCATCCCGCTCGGTCATGCTCTGCCTCCTCGCCTGGCGGCCCGCCTCACCGGCGAACCTCCCAGTCCGTGGTCTTGATGTCGCACACAGCGACCGTATCGCTGATGAAGATCATCTTCAAACAATTGTTCGAGTCTTCCTCGAAATTGTCGCCAGCGTGGTGTACAACATCGTACGGGAGTTCGATCGACACCGTGTTCGATTTGCTGATCTTTATTTGGCCTTTTCCTCAGGCCACACGGCAGGAGGTCAACCATGCGAACACCCACAAATACGGACATGACCAGCGAAGACGCCAACCGGTTGACGCTCATCGCCGATGCCACGCAGAGTAATGATCGACGGGGAGACAATACGCGGACGGAGCCCGATCCCCGGCGGAATTCGGGGAAGAGGTTGGGGCCCCGTTCGACTCGTGGGGGAAGGCCCCATTTGCGACTCGTCCCGCCACCACGTACGGGCAATGACACGGACGACACGGTGCCTCCGGCGAGAGGGAGAGCCCGTGCGGACGGCGGGGTGCCGGATAACGACGACGAAACGATGACGGACAGAAGACCACCCCCGCCGGCCTCGGACGGCACCCGAAGGGATGGGCCGTCTGCCTCGAGTGGCCTTCGAAGGGGTTCGAAGGCTGCCCGGGGGGACAGGTCACCCGGCTCGGGTGGTCCGCGAAGAGGGTCGGGGGAGGGCCGGGGAGGCGGGTCGTTCGGTTCGGACGCCACCCGGAGGAGTTCGAAGGGCTCCCGAGGGGACAGGCCGCCTGGTGCGGATGCCCGGCGAAGGGAGGACGGCCGAGGGGGTGCGCCGCTTGGTTCGGAAGTCACCGCAGGGGGATCGAAGGGTGCCCGCGGGGATGGGGCGCCTGCTTCGAGGGGCGGCCGAAGAATGCGGTTGTTCGGTTCGGGCGGGGGTGGCGCGGCGAGGTCGGTCGCCGGTCCGGATCAGGGTTCAGGAGGTAAGGCGGCAGGACGAGGTATGCGGGGGCGGTCCGCTGCCGCGGATGCGCGGAAGCGGGCGGCTGCGGTCGCCGGAGCGGGATCGGGGAAACGATGGGGCAGGCGCAAGAGCGGTGAGAGCCGGGCCGGTGGTCCAGGGGACGCGACCTCCCGCCGCCGTCCAGACGCCGGCGCGGGGTTCGACGGCGGTTCTGAAATCGGTGGGGTGTTCAGGGGCGTTTCTGCGCCCGGCAGAGCGGCCAAGGGCGGCCCCGCGGATGGTGGGGCGGCCAACGGTGGTCCCAGGGATGGCGGGGCGGCCGCCGGCAGTTCCGGGGTTGGTCGGCTGGCCAAGGTCGGATCTGCAGTCGGCAGGTTTCTCAAGGGCGGCTCCGGGCTTGACAGGGTCGCGAAGGGCGGTTCTGGGGTTGGCAGGGTCGCCAAGGATGGTTCTGCGGTTGGCGACGGCGCCAAGAGCGGTTCTGCGGTTGGCGGGACGGCCGAGGCCGGAATTGGCGTCGGTGGCGCGTTCGAAGGCGGCGGCTCTGGAGTTGGCGGGGTATTCAGAGGCGGTTCTGGTTTTGGCAGAGCGACCAAAGCCGGCGCTGGAGTTGTCAAGGGGACGAAGGCCGGCGCTGGAGCTGGCAGGGCGACCAAGGCTGGCATTGGCGTCGTCAAGGGGAGCAAGGCTGGCACCGGAGCTGGCAGGGAGACCAAGCCTGGCACTGGAGTCGGCAAGGGGACCAAGGGCAGCTCTGGGGTCGGCGGGGCGTCCAGGGGCGGTGCCAGGGGCGATAAGGCGACCGAGGGCGGATCTGGAGTAGACGGGGGGCGGCAACGTGCCGGAGGTAGGGGCTTCCGGAGGGGTGGTGGCCGGATGGCTGGCCGGTCGTGGAGTGATATCAAGCGCAGGAAAGAGACGAAACGGCCGTGGGGTCGGAGGGTTGCGCGGCGGCGTGATCTGCTGGCCGATCGGCGGGTTACGGCGCGAGTCGGTCAGGAGCGGCGGTCCACTCCGCCGGTGCGGCTGACTCGGCGGGGGCGGTTTGTGCTGGTTGTCGCGGTGGCGCTGCTGTCGCTGGGCGGGTTCTGGCTCGGTACGCGCGCGGCCGGGCATGCGGAGGTGCGGGTCGTGGTGCCCAGCCACGCGGGGCTGCCCTGGGTGGAGGTTCACGAGGGCGACACGCTGTGGAAGGTCGCCGACGCGCTCTCCGGAGGAAACGACCCCGGAGCCGTGGTGGAGGAGATCAAGCGGCTGAACGGCCTGCCCGACTCCCTCATCCGGCCCGGCGCCCGCCTCTACGTCCCGGCCGACATCGCCACGTTACGTTGATCGCCACGCTGCGGATGTGGGCGCCGCCGTGGTGAACGCCGCCGTTGCGGAGGGCGGCGGACTGTAGACCGGCCCACGCCGGCGACACCACCAGCCTCGATGCCTGGCACATCTGGATAGAGGCTGGTGACCGCCCCTTGCAGAGCCCGGCGCCGTTGCGAAGCTCGCGTTGTGATCGATGGTCCTCTCTGTGCTCGTGAGCCTTCAGGTGATCGTCGTCACCCAACTCCGGGACGTTCGTCGTAACGCGGCACCGTTCTATGGGATGTCACTTCGGCGAGTGGCGAGTGGCGAGTGGCGAGTGGCGAGTGGCGAGTGGCGAGTGGCGAGTGGCGAGTGGCGAGTGGCGAGGCAGGGGGTGGAGGTCGTTTCCGCCTGCGGCTGGTATCTGTGACCGGCACTTGCGGGCAGCGCTTGTCGGCGACACTCGCCAACGGCGTTCCTGCGGCCGGTTTGGGTCGGCCGTTCTGGACGGTGCCTCTGGGCGGCGTCTCTGGGTGGTGGTTCGCCACGGCGGTTTCGGGTGGCGTCTTCGGGCTGCGGCTTTGGGCGGCGCTTTGCGATGGAGTCGCTGGGTGGTGGTGTTCCGGGCGGCGCTCGCCAATGGCCGGTCCCGGGTCGGTTCGGGCGGCAGTTAGCGACGGCGGTTTCGGGCGGCGGTTTCGAGTGGTGGTTCGCAACGGCGGGTTCCGGATGGCGCCTTCGGATGGTGGCTTCGGGCGGTGGTACTCCACGGCGGTTTCGGATGGCGCCTTCGGGTGGCCGGTTTGGGTGGCGCTTCGCGATCGAGTCGCCGGGCGGTGGTTCCGGATGGTGCTTGAGGGTGGCGCTCGCCAACGGCGGGCCCGGTGTCGGCTCGGGGTGGCGATTCGCGACGGCGTCGCCGGAGGGTGGTTCGCCACGGCATTGCCGGATGGCGCCTCCCTGGTGTCGGTGCCGCCGGGCGGTGCTTCGCCAAGGCGTTTCCGCCTGCTGGCTCCGGCGGTGGTTCGCCTGACGGTTCTGGGTGGCGCTTTCGGGCGGCGTTTCCAGGCGGCGTTTCCGGGTGGCGGTTCGACGCGGCGCTTCTCAGCGGAGCCTTTGATGGCCTTTTCGTGGTCTGGGGTGATGGGTTGCTCTGTTCGATCCGTCACACGTCGGAGGTAGCGATGGGGGTCTTCGGGGGTGGGATTGGGCTCCCCGCAGACCTGCCCCGGTGGGTGGGTGAGTGGGGGCCGAGTTGGGGTAGTGGCATCCGGTACCTTTGTGAGGTTTGTTCACGAGCGAGGCCCGGCGCAACTCATGTGACGCCCTCACCTGCACAAAGATCGTCAGAAGGCGGCGACACGCCCGGGGCGGCTGGGGATGGTGGGCTGATCAGCGACTTCGGCTCGAAGGGGTCGCTCAACTTGCGTTCATGGTCGCTCGCTTCTACGGTTGGACCACAACATCTAGTAGTTACACCGATGTAGTTCACCACACCTTGTGTTTCCGTGACCGCTCCATGGTCAGCCGTGGAGTGTGCGCGAGCGTCCCGTCATGACGGTTGTGCGCGTGTGGTGGCCGCAGGTCTTGGAGGCGAGAAGCGTGCACTGTCCGTTCTGTCGCCACCCTGACACCAGGGTCATCGACAGCCGCTCCACGGACGACGGGGCGGCCATCAGGCGCCGTCGTACCTGCCCCGAATGCGGGCGCAGGTTCACCACGCAGGAGACCGTACTGCTCATGGTGAGCAAGCGCAGCGGAGTCACGGAACCGTTCTCGCGGGACAAGGTGGTCGCGGGCGTGCGGCGGGCCTGTCAGGGCAGGCCGGTCAGCGAGGATTCGCTGGCGCAGCTCGGGCAGCGGGTGGAAGAGGCGATCAGGGCCAAGGGCGCGGCGGAGCTCCCGTCCAACGAGGTGGGCCTGGCGATCCTCGGCCCGCTGCGGGAGCTCGACGAGGTGGCCTACCTGCGATTCGCATCGGTATATCGCGGTTTCGAGAGCCTGGCGGACTTCGAGGCCGAGATCTCACAGTTGAAGGCGGAGAAGGGGGAGTCATGACGGAGACGGCGAGCGGTTCAGTGGCGCGCGGGGGTAAGCGTCCGCGTAAGGGGCTGAAGATGAAGCGGATCTTCACCAAGCCCGGTGTGCACCCATATGACGAGATCCAGTGGGAGCGCCGCGATGTCGTCATGACGAACTGGCGCGACGGGTCCATCAACTTTGAACAGCGGGGCGTCGAATTCCCCGAGTTCTGGTCGGTCAACGCGGCCAACATCGTGACGACGAAATACTTCCGCGGCGCCGTGGGCACCCCGCAGCGCGAGTGGAGCCTGAAGCAGCTGATCGACCGCGTCGTCGGCGTCTACACCAAGACCGGGATCGAGCACGGCTACTTCGCCACCGACGAGGACGCCGAGATCTTCGACCACGAGCTGAAGCACGCCCTGGCGCACCAGGTGTTCGCGTTCAACTCGCCGGTCTGGTTCAACGTGGGCACCGCGTCGCCGCAGCAGGTCAGCGCCTGTTTCATCCTCTCCGTGGACGACCAGATGGAGTCGATCCTGGAGTGGTACAAGGAAGAGGGCGTGATCTTCAAGGGCGGCTCCGGGTCGGGCGTCAACCTGTCCAGGATCCGTTCCTCGAAGGAGCTGCTCAGCAGCGGCGGCACGGCCAGCGGGCCGGTGTCGTTCATGCG
Source organism: Nonomuraea solani (assembly GCF_900108335.1). GTDB lineage: Bacteria > Actinomycetota > Actinomycetes > Streptosporangiales > Streptosporangiaceae > Nonomuraea > Nonomuraea solani. Next base: position 1,109,174 of record NZ_FNVT01000002.1, on the reverse strand, counting down.
GGGCGCCGACGCGTCCGCGGGCACCATCAAGTCGGGCGGCGCGACGCGCCGGGCGGCCAAGATGGTCGTCCTCGACGTCGATCACCCCGACATCGAGGAGTTCATCGAGACGAAGGCGCGCGAAGAGGACAAGGTCCGCGCCCTCCGTGACGCCGGGTTCGACATGGACCTGGGCGGCAAGGACATCGTCAGCGTCCAATACCAGAACGCCAACAACTCCGTACGCGTCTCCGACGAGTTCATGCGCTCGGTGGAGAAGGGTGGCGACTTCGGCCTGCGGGCGCGCCTGACCGGCGAGATCATCGAGAAGGTCGACGCCAAGGACCTGTTCCGCAAGATGGCCAAGGCCGCCTGGGAGTGCGCCGACCCCGGCGTCCAGTACGACGACACGATCAACGACTGGCACACCACCCCCGAAACGGGGCGGATCACGGCCAGCAACCCGTGCTCCGAGTACGTCCACCTGGACAACTCCTCCTGCAACCTGGCCAGCATCAACCTGCTGAAGTTCCTGAAGGACGACAACTCCTTCAACGTCGCCGACTTCGTCAAGCTGACCGAGCTGATCATCACCGCGATGGACATCTCGATCTCCTTCGCCGACTTCCCGACCGAGAAGATCGGCGAGACCACGCGGGCCTACCGCCAGCTCGGCATCGGCTACGCCAACCTGGGCGCGCTGCTCATGGCGACCGGCCACGCCTATGACTCCGACGGCGGCCGGGCGGTCGCCGGGGCGATCACCTCGCTGATGACCGGCGTGTCCTACCGCCGCAGCGCGGAGCTGGCCGGCGTCGTGGGCCCGTACGACGGTTATGCCAGGAACGCCGAGCCGCACAAGCGCGTCATGCGCAAGCACGCCGCGGCCAACGACGACCTGCGCACGGTCGGCTCCATGGACGCGAAGATCCACACCGAGGCGTCGCGCCAGTGGTCGGAGTGCCTCAAGCTGGGCGAGAAGAACGGCTACCGCAACGCCCAGGCCAGCCTCCTCGCGCCCACGGGCACGATCGGCCTGATGATGGACTGCGACACGACCGGCATCGAGCCCGACCTGGCGCTGGTCAAGTTCAAGAAGCTCGTCGGCGGCGGCTCCATGCAGATCGTCAACCAGACGATCCCGCGGGCGCTCAAGCAGCTCGGCTACCAGCAGGAGCAGATCGAGGCCATCGTCGAGTACATCGCCGAGCACGGTCACGTCGTCGACGCCCCGGGCCTGCGCCTGGAGCACTACGAGGTGTTCGACTGCGCGATGGGCGAGCGGGCGATCGCGCCCATGGGCCACGTACGGATGATGGCGGCCACCCAGCCGTTCCTGTCCGGCGCCATCTCCAAGACGGTCAACCTGCCCGAGTCGGCCACGATCGACGACATCGAGCAGGTCTACCTGGAGGGCTGGAAGCTCGGCCTCAAGGCCCTGGCCGTCTACCGCGACAACTGCAAGGTCGGCCAGCCGCTCTCGGTCGGCAACGGCTCCAAGAAGGAGGAGCCGAAGGCGGCGGCGGAGCCCGAGGTCAAGGTCATCGAGGTCAACCGGCCGACCAGGCGGCGCATGCCGAACCAGCGGCCGAGCATGACCACCCGCTTCACGGTGGGCGGCGCCAAGGGCTACATGACCGCTTCGTCCTACCCTGACGACGGGCTCGGCGAGGTCTTCCTCAAGATGTCCAAGCAGGGCTCCACCCTGGCGGGCGTCATGGACGCGTTCTCCGTGGCGATCTCCATCGGGCTCCAGTACGGGGTGCCGCTGGAGACGTACATGAGCAAGTTCGTCAACATGCGCTTCGAGCCGGCCGGGATGACGGACGACCCGGACATCCGGATGGCCACGTCGGTGATGGACTACATCTTCCGCCGCCTGGCCCTGGACCACCTGCCCTACGACGAGCGGGCGGCGCTCGGCATCTTCTCGGCGGCCGAGCGCGCCGCGCAGCAGCGCGGCGAGGACCCGGCGGCCCTGCAGGAGACGGTCGAGGCGCTGGCCCAGTCGGCGCCCATCGAGGCTGCCAAGCCGAAGGGCGAGGTGGAGCAGCCGGCCCAGGCCCAGTCTCAGGAGCTGACGCTGGAAAGCCACCAGCGCTTCACCGCTGACGCGCCGCTGTGCATGACCTGCGGCACCAAGATGCGTCCGGCGGGCAGCTGCTACGTCTGCGAGGGCTGCGGCTCGACCAGCGGCTGCAGCTGAATTTTGGGCTCCAGCTGGATGTGAAATGCCTGGTCGGCAACGGGGCGTCGGTGACGTGCTGACGCTCCGTCCCCAAATCTGGTGCCAGTTGTTGCGCTCGATGCAATTGTACGGCCGGCCGTACGGCTTGATGATCAGTACGCGACGTACTTGACGTACTTACGAGAGCGTGGCATCGTGGAGGTGCGCTTAACTGGGAGGTTCGTCATGGCCGCTGTTCACTTCGACAGCTATACGGAAGCTCGTGCACATCTCAAGGCGCTTTTGGATGCAGCCGAGAGAGGTCGCGTGGCAACGGTGCGTCGTGAGTCGGCCGTGACCGCCTTCGTGGATGTTGAAAGACTCCGGCACTACCTCGCGGTGGTCACTCCTTCTCGAGCACAGGTGCTTCCTGAAGCTGGCGGCTGGTCGGTTTTCATTCCTGGGCTACCTGTCGCCGCGGACGGTGCGACCTTTGATCAAGCCACTGCGGAGATGATCGAGGCCCTCCGTGAGTACGCGGAGGATTGGCAGAGCCGTCTGCTCGACGCGCCGAACCACCGCGAGAACTGGGGGCTTGTGCAGTTGATCAGCCTCAGTGATGACGAGCAACTGCGCGAATGGCTGGTAGGGAAGGACCGGTGAGCTGGCCTCAGCCTGCCCGTGAGCATCACGACCGGTTCTGTCGGATCGAGGGCTGGCGTCTGGTGCGGAACGCCCGGGGAGGCACGGGGACGCACCATGTCACCTACGAGCTGGATCTTGCCGATGGCAGAATTCTGAGAACCCGGATCTCTCACCCGGTCGACCGAAGCACCTACGGCCCGGGTATTTGGAGTCATATTCTCCGCGATCAACTTCAGGTGGACGAGGCGACCTTCTGGGCGTGCGTTCAGAACGAGGTGAGACCCGATCGCGGAGCCCCCGAGCTGCCATCGGAGTCCCTGCCCGCAGACCTCGTGTTCATGTTGATCTCCAGGGTGGGTCTTGACGAGACGACCGTGGCGGGGATGAGCAAGGAGGAGGCCATCGCGCGGCTTCAGAAGTACTGGACCGACGGGACCTGATCCTGAGGAATACCGCACCTCTCGAATAAGTGCACTGCCCCAGTAGTTGCGGCGGATGCGACAACTGGGCAACCGCTTGGACGAACTGCGGATACCTCAATAGAGGTGGTTCCCTCCGGGTCATGGCCTGGAGGGACAACCAGGTTCCGTCTTGGTCGTCGGTATGACGGCCGATACGCCGAGCGCCTAGCCTTCCACAAGGCCAGGCGCTCGGCGCGATCAGGAAGCCGATGTTCCTGGTCGGAGCAGGAACCTGCATGACATCGGCTTCCGGGTCGCCATGCAAGCGACTCGGAAGCGAAACCTGCGCCAGACCAGCAGTAAGGCTGCGTCTGCCGCCGGCAGGACGCGGTCCAGCTCGAAGTCGAGCAAGGCGGCTCGCGCGCTTTCCCAGACACCGACGCGCGGGCGTCGGAAGTGATGCAGGCCGTCCGAGGCCCACACCTCGGGCGGCTCAAGTGTGCCGTGGCACAACTCCCCCCGTATCGCGGGCGTCGAGGCGAGTAATGCCTGGTCAGGGCAGAGCGCCGGCATCTCTGAAGCCCAATCGCGGACCGCCGTCGGAGGCGTTGCCCGCCGATCTCGTCGTCATGTTGATCTCAAGGTGGTCTCGACGAAATGACTGTCGCAGCGATGAGCAGGCCATCGTCAGACCGCGGAAGTACTGGATCGACGGCCCCTGATCAGAGGCAGTACAGCGCCCTTCGAATAAGCGCACTGCTCGACCGGCCACTGGCGGCGACCGGCCACGGGGGGCTCTTCGGTCGCTGGTCAGGCGGGGAATGGGGATGCCCCGGTTCCCTGTCTGGGCCTACGGTTGAATCTTGTGACGGACGACTATTCCGACGTGTTCGCAAGGTTCGGCATCGAGCCGCAAAGATCGATATACCCCTACGCTCCCGTTTTCCGTGGCGTGATCGGCGGCGTGGCCGTTGCCGTGAAGCGCACCCACTCGGCCGAGGCCATGGGCCGGTGGGTGCGCTCCCTGGCGGAGGGTGGGTTTCCGGTGGTTTCGCCAGTGGTGGGGCCGTATCGGATCGGTGAGGACGACTGGGTCGCCTATCCGTGGGTCGAGGGGCGTGCCTACGACGGCTCGGCGGCGGATATTCGGGCTGCAGGTGATCTGCTGGGACGCCTGCATGCGGCCGGTGACGCGGCAGCCGGTCTGGCCGGCTTCGAGTGGCCTGATCATGACGAGGAGTCGGTCGAGGAAGACGTCACGGGCCTGGACAAGGTGCTCGCGGCCTACCGGCCCGGGCTCCGGCGCGAGGTGCTCGGCCGGTTCGAGCCGTTGCTGCGGTCGTTCATGACCACCACGCTTCCGGCCATCCGGGACGCCGGTCTGCCCGTGGCCGACGTCTCCATGGACTACAAGGCGGTCAACCTCGTGTACGGCGAGGCCGGGCCCGTCCTCGTCGACCCCGACAACGGGGAACGGGCGCCGAGACTGCTCGACCTGGCGCTGGCCGTGCTGCTGTTCCACAACGATCTGCCAGGTCGGCCGGGGAGGTTGTTCGACGAGACGGAGTGGGTGATCTTCCGCGACGCCTACCTGGGACACGTGTCGCTGACGGCGCGGGAAGAGCGGCTCTGGCCGGCCGCTCTTACGTACATGCTGCTGGAGTGGGGGGTGTGGACGGCCATCAACGGGGGTGAGGTCGGGGACTGGGATGATCCGCGGCAGGCGGATTTCCTCACCGGCCTGCTCACCGTGGACGTCAGCGCGTTCAAGCTTGGATGACGTCGTCCAGTACGTCGGGCCTGTTGGTGATGATGCCGTCCACTCCGTAGCCGAGCAGGCGGCGCATGGTGGCCGGGCTGTCGACGGTCCAGGTGAGCACCTTCATGCCGAGGGCGTGGACGCGCCGGACGTACGCGGCCGTGAGGGTGCCGTAGGGCGGGTTGATCTGGTCGGCGTACTTGGCCAGTGCGGGCAGTTCGCCGGTCGAAGGCGTGCCCAGCAGCCCGATCGGCACGTCCGGCAGCCGCCGGTGGAACTCCCGCATCGATCCCCAGTCGAACGACTGCACCACCAGCCGGCCCGGCGAGAGCCAGGAGGAGTGGCGGCGCAGCTCGGTGGCGACGCGGGCCTCGATGCCCGGGTAGAGGTTCGGGGCCTTGACCTCCAGCAGGAGCCCCATGCCGGAGCCGCTCATCTCACTCAGCGCCTCGCCGAGCGTGGGCACCCGTTCGTCGTCGTAGGTGCCGGACAACCACGACCCGGCGTCGAGCTTGCGGATCTGGGCGAGCGTGAGGTCGCCGACGTTCCACGGGGACAGGCCGGGAAAGACCTGTTCGGCGTTGGTGGTACGGGCCAGCGTCGTGTCGTGCATGAGCACCAGCTCGTGGTCCTTGGTCTCCTGGACGTCGAGCTCGAACATGTCGGCTCCCTGAGAGCCGGCGAGGTCGAAGGCGGCGATCGTGTTCTCGGGGGCGTAGGCGGAGGCGCCCCGGTGCGCGACGTTGACGGCGGTCGCGGCGTTGGCCGGTGCGATGAGGAAGGTGGCGAGGGTGGCGGCGAGGAAGATCGCGAGGATGATGGCGAGCCGTCTGAACATGGGTCTCCTCTGACGGAGGGAGGCCGACGTCTCGACGGTGACAAGATCTCATGACTTGAAGTTGATGGAAGAGTAACTCGCCGGTGCCGCGCAAATGAGCATTGAACACGGGTGCCCCGGGGGAGGGGACGCAGGGCAAACGTTCTAGCCTGAATATCGTGAAATATGGCGGAACGCTGGCCATCCTGCTCTCGGCCTGGTTCATGGCCCAGTTCGACTTTTTCGTGGTCAACGTGGCCGCTCCCTCCATCGAACGCGACCTCCACGCCGGCCCCGCCGCCCTGGAACTGATCGTCGGCGGCTACGCCTTCACCTACGCGGCCGGCATGATCACCGGCGGCCGGCTCGGCGACCGCTACGGCTCCAAGCGCATGTTCGTCTGGGGCGTGGCCGCGTTCACGATCGCCTCACTCCTCTGCGGAATCGCCGCGGACCCGATCCAACTGGTCGCCGCCCGCCTGCTCCAAGGGCTGGCGGGCGCCGTGATGGTGCCGCAGGTGCTGGCCACGATCTCGGCCGCGTTCCCGCCGGAGGAGCGGGGCAGGGCCATCGGCTGGTACGGCGCCGCCGGCGGCCTGGGCTCCATCGCCGGTCAGGTGCTCGGCGGGCTGCTGCTGACCGCCGACGTGCTCGGCCTCGGCTGGCGGATCATCTTCCTCGTCAACCTGCCGATCGGCCTGGCCCTCGTACCGCTGGCCGCCTGGCTCCTGCCCGAGGTCGAGACCGCCCGGCGGGCCAGGCTCGACCTGCCGGGAGCGGCCGGACTGGCAGCCGCGCTGGCACTGGTCCTGGTGCCGCTCGGCCTCGGCAACAGCCTGGGCTGGCCGGTCTGGACCTGGATCTGCCTGGCGGTGAGCATCCCCGTGTTCGTGCTGACCTGGCGCCGCCAGCGGACGCTCGGAGCGCGCGGCGGGCAGCCGGTGCTCGACCTGGAGCTGCTCAAGGTGCACTCCTACCTGGCGGGCGTCGGGGCGATCGTCGCGTTCATGGCGTACTTCGCCGCGTTCATGTTCACGCTGACGCTGCTGCTGCAGGGCGGGTTCGGGCTCACCGCGTTCCAGGCGGGGCTGGCGTTCGCGCCGATGGGCGTGCTGTTCTCGATCACCTCGCTGCTGGGGACGCGGCTGGTCAGGAGGTACGGCCTCGTCGTCGTCATGGTCGGCGGCACGATCACGGCGCTCGGTCTGGGCCTGCTGGTGATCACGGTGGGGGAGGGGCTGCCGTACGTCATGGCCGCGATGATCCTGATCGGCGCGGGCAACGGCCTGGTCCTGCCGCAGCTCATCGGCGCGGCGCTGGTCGAGGTGGCACCGCACCAGGCCGGCATCGGCTCCGGCATCCTCAGCACGGCCCAGCAGTTCGCGGGCGCGGGCGGCGTGGCCGTGATCGGCGCGGTCTTCTTCGCGACGGCGGGGTCCACCACCGCAAGCGCGCAGCACGTCCTGGCGATGCGTTACTCGGCCGCCATCGACCTGGCGCTCGTCCTCGTCGTGATCGCGACCGTGGCCTACAACAGGCGCCGCGCTATTCGGAGGGAACAGGCAGAGCGGTCCCGTACAGTCGCGACACCCGGATCCTGATCACCAGCCGCCGATCGGCGACCATCTGCGCCAGGAACGCCTGCGCGTCTGTCGGCTCGGCGAACGGCGGCTGCATGGCCAGCAGTTCCAGGCCCGTCTCGTCACCCGGCGTGGTGCTCACCGGCGACAGCTCCGCCTTGCCCTCCGCGACGGCGTACGACCAGAAGTCGTCACTGGCCACGTAGAGCGCGCAGCGCGGGTCCTTGTGCAGTTGCCGCACCTTGAGCCGGTCGTCGATGGTCGAGATCCGCACCACCCGCTGCTCGGGATCCCAGGAGTAGACGACCGTGGACATGTGCGGGTGACCGCTGCTCTTGTTGGTGGCGAGCGCGCCGAACCGCTGCTGCGTCAGCAGCTTCGTCAGCTCGTCGTCCTGCAGGGACCGAGGCCCGGGGCCCGCGCCAGGCCCGTAGTTCTCCGACATCCACCATCCCTCGTCCTATGAACGGAGATGTCAGCCTATCCCGAGCTGCCTGCCGAACGTCTGCGCGTCCGAGATCACCCAGTACTCGGAGAACCGCCCGTCCCGAGCACGCAGGATGTCGTGCCCGCTGAAGGCCACCCTGGTGCCCTCGGCCGCGGTCGCGCCCGGAATGCCGCCCCGGTAGGCGCCGCCGAACGTCCACCGGGCCGACACCAGGTCCCCGTCCACGATCGGCCCCACGTCCAGCGTCACCTTGACGTCGCCAAACGGTTCGTGGCCTTGCCGGAGCGCCTCGATCAGCCCTTCGGGCCCGGACACGTCCATGCCGGGCCAGTGCCCGGTGAAGTCAGGGGTGACGAGCTCGTGCGCCAGCTCGAAGTCGCCGTTCCACAGGTCGAGCAGCCATCGTCTGTACAGGTCGGCCATCATCTCGGCCCCCTACCCGCCCAGCGGTAGGTTACGACTCATGAATATCGCCATTACCAGCGGATATGTCGTCCCGGTCGACGGAGAGCCCATCGACGGTGGCACCGTGCTCATCCAGGACGGCAGGATCACCGCGGTCGGCCGCGACGTGACCGTGCCCGACGGCATCACGGTCGTGGACGCCACCGGCGGCTGGGTGCTGCCCGGCTTCGTCGAGGCCCACGGCCACCTGGGCGTGTACGAGGAGGCCGAGGGCTGGGCCGGCCAGGACACCAACGAGATGACCGACCCGAACGGCGCCCGCCTGCGCGCCCTCGACGCCATCAACCCGGCCGACCTGGGCTTCGGCGACGCGCTGTCCGGCGGCGTGACGACCGCGGTGATCAAGCCGGGCTCCGGCAACCCCATCGGCGGCCAGACGGTCGCGGTCAAGTGCTGGGGCAGGTCGGTGGACGAGATGCTGCTCAAGCAGCCGGTCAGCGTCAAGAGCGCGCTGGGCGAGAACCCCAAGCGCGTGTACGGCGACCAGAAGAAGCTGCCCTCCACCCGCCAGGGCGTGGCCGCCGTCATCCGCGACGCGTTCATGAAAGCCCAGGACTATCAGGCCAAGAGGGCCGCCGCCGAGGAGGAGGGCAAGCCGTTCGACCGCGACGGCACGCTGGAGATCCTGTCCCGCGTGCTGGACGGCGAGCTGCCCTGGTGCCAGCACACGCACCGCGCCGACGACATCGCCACGGCGCTGCGGCTGGCGGACGAGTTCGGCTACCGGCTGGTGATCAACCACGGCACCGAGGGCCATCTGCTGGCCGACACGCTCGCCGAGCGGAACGTTCCCGTCATCATCGGCCCCCTGTTCACCAGCCGCTCGAAGGTCGAGCTGCGGCACCGCTCGCTGCGCAACCCGGGCATCCTGGCGCGGGCGGGCGTCGAGCTGGCGATCACCACCGACCATCCCGTGGTGCCCATCCATTTCCTGGTCCACCAGGCCACGCTGGCGGTCAAGGAGGGGCTGGACCCGGTCGAGGCCCTGCGCTCGATCACGCTCAACCCGGCCCGCATCATGGGGCTCGACGACCGGGTGGGCGCGCTGCGGCCGGGGCTCGACGGTGACGTGGTCATCTGGTCGGGCGATCCGCTGGATGTCATGAGCCGGGCGTTGAGGGTGTTCATTTCCGGCCGGGAGGTGTATTCGTACACGGACGGTAATGCTGTCGTGGCGGATCCGTACTACCGCGAATCAAGTGACCGTTAAGCGCCTGTAGATGCTGGGCGCGCATAGTGGAGCGGATCAATGGGAAGAGAGGCAGCACAATGACAGCTCCGTCGCTCGCCCAGCGCCCCAGCAAGGCACTGCTGATCGGACTCGTCGTCTCAGGCGTTCTCGCGCTCGTCGTGCTGGCCATCATGCTGTACGACGGCGGCCCTGTCGGGTTCGGCCTGTCCGCGCTGCTGGCGGTGGCGCCCCTGCCGGTGCTGCTCGCGGCCGTGCTGTCAGTCGACAGGCTGGAGCCCGAGCCGAAGCTGCACCTCGCCTTCGCCTTCGTGTGGGGCGCGGGGCTGGCCATCGTGCTGGGCGTCGCGCTGACGCTCCTCGGCCAGCAACTGTTCCTCAGAGCCGGCTACGGCTCCGCGATCACCGAGGACATCGGCGCCGTCATCCTGGCGCCGGTGATCGAGGAGGCGCTCAAGGGCTCGGCCCTGCTGCTCCTCCTGCACCGGCGCAGGGAGATCGACGGGCTGACCGACGGCATCGTGTACGCCTCCATGGCCGGCCTCGGCTTCGCCGCCGTCGAGAACGTCGGCTACTACCTGCTCACGTTCAAGGCGGAGGGCGCCGGCGCCACGGTGCAGCTCTTCGTGATCCGCGGGCTCATCGACCCGCTCGGCCACCCCATCTACACCTCGATGATCGGCCTCGGCGTCGCGTACGCGCTCACCCGCCGCACCGCCGGCCGCTACGCCGCCATCCCGCTCGGCTACCTGGCCGCGGTCTTCCTGCACGCCCTCTGGAACGGCGCCGCCACCACCGGCGTCCTGAACTGGGTGATCGGCGCCTACCTGGTGATCATGGTCGCGCTGGTCCTCCTCATCGTCGTGACCGTCGCCGAGCGCCGCCACCTCGTCGCCAAGATGCGCGCCTACCTGCCCGGATATCAGCAGACCGGCCTGATCACCGACGCCGACGTCACCATGCTCAGCACGCTGCCCGCCCGCAAAGCGGCCCGCAAGCAGGCCAGGAGGGCCGGGTTCGGCCGGGCCATGAGCGACTACCAGCAGGCGGCGACCGAGCTGACCATGCTGCACCTGCGCGCTGAGCGGCAGGGCATGGACCCGGTCAAGTTCACCCAGGAGCGCGACACGTTCCTGAACGCGATGGCGTACGCCCGCCGTTGGTGAGTGAATCCCTGACAAAATGGGGGAAAGCCCCCGAAGGGAGATCATATGAGCTGGGCGGAGATCGGGTCGGAGGCCGAGCTGCGCGAACTGCTCGGCGAGGTCATGCCACGGGCCGTGACCAAAGAGCGGGTACGCCTGCACGAGCGCGACGTCGAGTGGCTGGCGGCGACGCCGTTCTGCCTGATCGCCACCTCGGACGAGGCGGGCAACTGCGACGTCTCACCCAAGGGCGACCCGGCCGGCTTCGTCCACGTCATCGACGACACCACGATCGCCATCCCGGACCGCCCCGGAAACCGCAGAGCGGACGGATTCCTCAATATCCTGAAAAATCCGCATGTGGGGTTGATCTTTCTCATCCCGGGCCGCAACGAGACCCTGCGTATCAACGGCCGCGCCCGGCTCGTCCGCGAGGCCCCCTTCTTCGACCAGTTGATCGTCAAGGGCCACCGCCCGCACCTCGCGCTCGTCGTCGAGATCGAGCAGATCTTCTTCCACTGCGCCAAGGCGTTCCTGCGCTCGTCCCTGTGGAAGCCTGACAGCTGGGGCGCCGACACCCTGCCCTCACACGCGAGGCTGGTCAAGGACGTCCAGAAGGTGGAAGAGAGCGTCGAGGAACTGGAGAGCTATTACGGCGACGCGTACACCAAGCGCCTCTACGCCACCTGATCAGGCGGCGGGCGTGGGGCCGCCGGGGAAACGGATGACGTTCCTGCCGGAGTAGGCGCGGAGGTCGATCACCTTGGGATCCGTGGGCGGCTTGTGGCGGTCGCCCGCGTGAATATCGCGGACCTTGTGCCTGGCAACGTGTGGCGGCACCACCACAAGCCTCTTCATCGTAAGCCCCCCGTGATGTTTCTGTTACCTATGTTATCTACAGATACCCCCGTAAGTTCGCTGTAAGGAGGAAGTCAGTAGGGGAGTGTGCGACCCGCCGGTGATCGCAGATCCAGCTCTGTGGCCAGGCGTGTGCGCCGCTTGCCGGCCTTCGTGACTCTGACGCGTTTCATGGTCTCCCCCTCTCGAAGCGCGTCTCTCCTTCACCAACCGTGCCCGCCGCCGCTTGCCGGCGGCATGACGGGCGCTTGCCGCCCGCCATGCGCGCCAACCTAACCGGCCGGTCCGGTTCGCTCAACGTATTTCTGCTGAGTGGCTCACGCCCCCGGGACGAGCCGCGCGGTGACGCCGATCCGGTTCCAGGCGTTGATCATCGCGATCGCCACAATGAGCAGGGAGAGCTGCTTCTCGCTGTAGTGCTCGGCCGCCTCCTGCCACACCGCGTCCGGCACCGCCTCGCGGTCGGCCAGCCTGGTCGCCTCCTCCGTCAGCGCCAGCGCGGCCCGCTCGGCCGGGGTGTACACGGTGGCCTCGCGCCAGGTCACCACCGACCACAGCCGCTCGTCGCTCTCGCCGGCCTTCTTCATGTCCCGGCTGTGCAGGTCCACGCAGTAGCCGCAGCCGTTGATCTGGCTGGCGCGCAGCTTCACCAGCTCGCGGGTGGCGGCGGGCAACTCGCTCTCGCCCAGCAGCTTCTCCACCGCTATGAACAGGTGGTAGGCCTCCGGCAGGTGCTTGGCGACGTTGATCCGCTGAGTCATCTCAACCCTCCGTAGTTTCGGTCATACGCCTGTTGGACGAGACGGCTCGTCCCGATGTGACAACTTCGGAGGTGCTTTTTGAGGGTCAGCCCCGGCAGTTGCCCCAGGACTTGCGCTCGCCCCACGCCTCGACCCGGCCGCGCGGGTCCTTGGTCCAGCCGGCGTACCGCACGCACTTCCACCTGCCGTCGATGTGGCCGGTCTCGGCGTAGTACCGGTACTTCTGCTCGTCCTCCGTCCTGCCGCCGCCCCTGACCTCGAGGTAGGCGCCGGTGACCGTGCGGGTCCCCTTGAAGGCGGTCTTGATCGCGGCGACGCAGTTCTTGCCGCTGCGCGCGTTGTACATGAGATACACGTGCCCGAAAACGGCGCCTTGGCGCGTCTTCATGGCCCGGTGGCCGTCCTTGACCTTGTGGAAGCCGGAGCCGCAGACGCGTTCGGGGGTATAGGCGGCCGAGCCGGCGTACGCGGCGGAGGGGGTGGCGGCGATCCCGGCGGCGACCAGGGCGGCCGCGATGACCGTACGGGTGAACACGAGGTTCCCTTCAGTTGAGGGTAATAAGGACATCGACGATCTTTGCCATGACTTGACCGAATTTCAAGGGGGCCGGTCGAATGCCGCTCATCGCGGTCTGCGCCGTTTGGGGCGTCTTCTGGGGCGCGTGGTCGGCCCTGCTGCCCGCCATCAAGCTGGAGCTGGGCATCTCGGCGGGCGATCTGGGGCTGGCGCTGAGTGCCGTACCGGTGGGGGCGCTGCCCGCGATGGCGCTGGCCGGGCGGCTGGCCCGGGGGCGGGAGCGGACGGCGCTGATGGCGGTCATGGTGCTGTTCGCGCTCAGCGTCGCCGGCATCGGCCTGGCCGGCACCGCCTGGCAGCTCGCGCTGGCGCTGCTGCTGGTGGGCGCCACCAGCGGCGCGCTCGACATCGCGCTCAACCTGGCCACAGGGCGGGTCGAGCGGGAGAGCGGCCGCCGGCTCTTCAATCCGGTGCACGCCGCCTTCCCGGTCGCGGTCATCGCGGCGGCCCCGGCCACCGGGCTGGCGCGTTCGCTCGGCCTCGGCGTCGGGGCGGTGCTCGTGGTGATCGCCCTGATCGTGCTGGCCACGTCGCTGGCCGTGCTGACCCTGCCCCTCGGCCCCGGCCCGCGAGAGGCCCAGGACACCGACCGGCGCCGGCTCTGGGGTGCCGCGCTCGTGCTCGGGGCGCTGATGGGCTGCGTGCTGATCATCGAGAACTCGGTCGAGCAGTGGTCGGTCCTGCTGCTCGAAGAGCACCGCGGCGCCACGCCGCTGGTCGCCAGCGCCGCGCCCGCCGTCTACATGGCGGCGCTGACGGCCGGGCGGCTGGTGGTGCAGGCCCTGCCGCGGGTGCCGCTGAGGGTGCTCTACCTGGTGGCGGGGGTGGGCGGGGGAGTGGGGATCGCCGTGGCCGGGCTGGGCGGCGGTGTGCTGATCTCCCTGGCCGGGTTCGCGGTGACCGGGCTGGCGCTCGGGCCGATGGTGCCCGCCCTGCTCAGCCATGCCGCCGCCGACGACGTGAGCGGGCGGCTGGTGTGGGGGGTGTCGACGATCTCGTACACGGGGTTCGTGGTCAGCCCGCTGCTCGTGGCCGGGCTCAGCGGCCCGTTCGGGCTGCCCGCCGCCCTGGCCGTGCTCGGGCTCCTGGGCCTGCCGCTGGTGGTCCGTTTCGCCGTACCGTGAGGGGAATATGGTGGTCTCTTGGGGAGAAGCCACCACGGAACCGGGTATCCCCCCGGCGCATCGACTGCAAAGGGGATCACCATGGCTGTCTGCGAGACCTGTGGCAACGACTACGACATGGCGTTCGAGGTGCACGCGCAGGGGGCGGTGCACACCTTTGACTGCTTCCAGTGCGCGATCGAGGCGATGGCGCCCATCTGCGAGCACTGCGGCACCAAGGTCATCGGGCACGGGGTGCAGTCGGGCGAGCACTGGTACTGCTGCGCCCACTGCGCCCGCGAGGAGGGCAACAAGGGCCTCGTGGACCGCGTGATGGCGGGCACCGCGGCCCCCTAACCGGCCACAAGGGCTCTGACGCGGGCGACGGCCGCGTCGAGCGGTGCCTGCGGCACGGGTTCGGCGAGGTCGAGCGCGATCTCGCCGCCCTTGGCCTCCCACGTGCCCGCGACCCGCCCTTCGTGGACGACCACGGGGGAGATCCACCCTGCCTGCCGGCTGACCTTGGACTTGAGCGCCGGCGGCACGAGCGGCGCGAGCGTGCGCGGCGCGCCCAGAATGTACTGATCGAAGCCGGGCAACAGGTGCACCTCCGACGACGGCGCGGTGGCCGCTAGGTCGTCGAGGTGCTCGGTCAGCGCGAGCAGCGGCATGCCGTCGTCCGCCTCGATCTCCGTCAGCTCGGGCCCCAGCTCACCGAACCACCCCTTCAGCACGCCCTTCCTCGCCACACCGCCGAACAGCCACTTGTCGAACATCTCGGGCGTCGCCGGCCCGTGCGCTCCCAGGAACGCCCGCGCCACCCGCACCCCGGCCTCCTCATAGGGCGGCAACCCGCCAGGCCACCCCGGCACCCAGGATCGCGGCGCGGTGAAGGTCACCTTGCCGTCGCGGGGCGGCCCATAGCACAGCTCGCCCAGCCGGCTCAGCGGCTTGAGCAGCACGCCCCAGCCGGACGTCAGCGCCTGCCTCAGATGGGCGTCACCTGTGGCCGCCACCACGGCGTCGACCAGCTCCTCCCTGGTCAGCGCCCGTTCCCCTAAGGCGGAGGGCACCGCGTCGATGATCGCCGCGATCTCGGCCGCCGTCACGCCGTGCCCGCGCTGCCAGGACCCCTTCTCCCAGAAGCGCAACGAGGCCAGGGCGGAGCAGTGGCCGGCCAGCTCACCGGCGGGCAGCAGGTGCAGGGTGCCGCGCATGAGCCACGTCTTCACCAGTGTCCGGTCGGTCCACAGGGCCCGGTCGATCGCGCCGGGGTCGGGCTCGGCGCTCCTGACCGCCACGGCCAGCCGGGCCGACGAGGCGACCTGGGCCTGCACGCCGCACAGCCTCTCGACCACCGCCACGGCGCCGGGGCCGTCGGCCGCGCTCACGAACTGCCGGCGCAGCCGCCAGGCGAGGATCTGCGGCCAGGTCACTTTCGTCGTCATGCACCCGTTCTAACGCATGAAGCCGATGTCCTCGTAACGCAGGGCGTAGAAGCCGCGCGCGCCCACGTTGGCGAGCGCCTGCCGCACCGCCACGTTCTGCGGCCGCTGGTAGAGGGGCAGTACGTTCACCTCGGGCCAGAGCAGCCGGTCGGCCGCGTTCGTCTCCGTACGGGCCCGGTCCGGGTCCAGGCTCTGGCCCGCCCGGCTCATGGCCTCGTCGATGGCCGCCGACCCGGTGCGTCCGAAGTTAGCGTTCCAGTTCTCGCCACTCGGTGCGTCGGCGTAGATCCCGTAGCTGCTGGAGATGGGGAACGGCGTGCCGATGTAGGCGAAGGGCGTGATGTCGAAGTTCCCCGGGATGACGTACTTGGTGAAGAAGTCGTCGCTCGGCACCGGCTGGAGGGTGAGCTTCACCCCGATCTGGGCGAGCATGCTCTGCGCCAGCTCCCCCTCCGACTTGCTGAGCTGCACCCCGGACGGCACCACGAATCGCAGGTCGAGCGGCTTGCCGTTCTTCTGCCTGACGGCACCGTTCAGCTTCCAGCCGGCCGCGTCCAGGAGCTGCTTGGCCTTCTCCGGCTGGTACGTCCCGAGCTCGCCGGCGTTGTCCTGGTAACCCTCTTGCGTGTTCATGAAGAAGTGGTTGTTCAGCAGCGTGGTCGGCCAGTCGAGCCCCTGCAGGTCGGACTGGGCGATGGCCTGGCGGTTGATGCCGAGCTGCACGGCCTGCCGGACGGCACGCTCCTTGAGGAGCTCACTGGAGCCGTTGAAGGTGAAATGCCGGAAGTCGGGCCCGGCCGCCTGCCGTACCTGGGCTCCCGAGGTGGCCTTGGCGCGCGCGTAGTCGGGTGCGGACGGCCCGACGTCGATGACGTCCAGCTCGCCGTTGCTGAACGCGCCGATCAGCGAGTCCTGCTCGGAGGCCCGGAAGATGATCTTGTCGAGCTTGGCCCTGGCGCCCCACCACTTGTCGTCCCGTACCAGCGTGATCGTCTTGGCCGTCTGGTCGAACCCGCCGAACTTGAACGGCCCCGCCGTCACCGGGATCTGGTTCAGCCAGGCGTTGTTGAAGGCTTCGGCCGACCCGTTCGTGGCGGCCGGCAGCAGCGGCCCGAACAGCGACTGCCAGTCGCCGAACGGCTTGCCGAACGTCACCACCACCTGATGGTCGTCCTTGCCCCGCGCCACCTTCTCGATGTCCTGGTAGCCGGTGGACGAGACGATGCGGAACGCGGGATCGCGCCCGCTGAGCGCCTCCCACTGCGCCCGGTAGTCGGCCCAGGTGATCGGCTTCCCGTCGGACCACCTGGCCTTCGGGTTCAGCGTGTACGTCACCACCTGCTTGGGCCGCTGCGCGGTCACCTTCGCGTCGAGCACGTAGTTCTGGTCCGCCGAGATCTCCGCCTTCTCGTTGGACACGAACGGCCCCGGCAGCAGCGCGTTACTGATCACCGCCGCCATGGCCAGGTTGCCGTCGACGTGGTTCCTGTTCCACTGCGCGGGGAACTCGTTGATGCCCCAGCGCAGCGTCCCGCCGTCCTTGATCTTGTCGCGCGGCTGCGGGTTGATGTCGAAGGCCCTGATCGTACGCTCGTCACCGCCGCTGGCCGGGCCCCCCGTGCCGCTCCCCGGCCCGCCACCGCAGCCCGCCAGCAGCAGCGAGCCCGCCACAGTCACAGCGACAAGACGTGATGCTTTCATCGAGCGATTTCCTCCTGATATGAGCGAGATCTAGACGACCTCGCGCCTCTCGGCGTAGTGACAGGCCGCCCCCTGGTCCTCGCCCAGCGACCGCACCTCGGGCTCGGCGGCCACGCAGAGCCGGCGCTCCACGTCGTCGAGCTCGGCGCGGAACTTGGGGCACCTGGTGCGGAATCGGCAGCCCGTCGGAGGGTTGGCCGGGCTGGGCAGGTCGCCTTCGAGCAGGATCCGCTCCCGCGAGCGCTCGTGTACCGGATCGGGCAGCGGGATCGCCGAGAGCAGAGCCTGCGTGTACGGATGCGCGGGCGCGTCATAGACGCGGTCCACCTGGCCGATCTCGGCGATCCTGCCGAGATACATCACCGCGATCCGGTCGGCGAGATAGCGCACCACGGCCAGGTCGTGCGCCACGAACAGATAGGACAGCCCCAGCTCGGCCTTCAGCGCGTCGAGCAGGTTGAGCACCCCCGCCTGGATCGACACGTCGAGCGCCGAGACCGGCTCGTCCAGCACCAGCAGCCGGGGCTCCAGCGCGAGCGCCCTGGCGATGGCGATGCGCTGCCGCTGCCCGCCGGAGAAGTCCTGCGGGTAGCGGGCGGCATGGGAGGGGGCGAGCCCGACCAGCGCCAGCAGCTCGGCGATCCGCCGGCCGGGCCGCCGGTGCCCGTGGGTGACCAGCGGCTCGGCCAGGATGTCGTGGACGGTCATGCGCGGATCGAGCGAGGCCATCGGGTCCTGGAAGACGACCTGCATCTCGCGCCTGATCTCGGTGCGCTCGGTGCGGTTCAGCCGCGCGATGTCGTGCCCGAGGACGACGATCCGGCCCTCCTGCGGCGGCGTCAGCTCCAGGATCTGCGTCAGCGTGGTCGTCTTGCCGCTGCCCGACTCGCCGACCAGCGCCAGCGTCTCGCCCTGCCGGATGTCGAAGCCGACCCCGGCCACCGCGTGCACCGTGCCGACCCTGCGCTTGAACACCGCGCCCTTGAGCAGCGGATAGTCCTTGACCAGGCCGCTCACCTCCAGCACGGTGCGTTCGCCACGCACCCGCGGCTCGCGCGGGCCGGCGGCGGCCTGCGCGCCCGGGCGCACCTCCTCCCAGCGGATGCACGCGGCCCGGTGCCCGTCGGCCACGTCGAACAGCGGCGGCTCGGCCGCGTCGCACGCGCCGATCCGCATCGGGCAGCGCGGCGCGAACGGGCACCCGGGCGGCAGCTCGGCGGGCGCGGGCGGGTTGCCCTCGATGGGCGTCAGCGCCGCGCGGCCGCCGTCCACGCGCGGGATGGAGGCCAGCAGCCCCGCTGTGTACGGCATCCGTGTCCGGTAGAAGATGTCGTCCACGTCGCCCACCTCGACCGGGCGGCCGGCGTACATGACCAGCACCCGGTCGGCGAAGCCGGCCACCACGCCCAGGTCGTGCGTGATCATGATGATCGCGGCGCCGGTCTTGCGCTGCGCCCGCTTCAGCACCTCCAGCACCTGCGCCTGGATGGTGACGTCGAGCGCCGTCGTCGGCTCGTCGCAGATGATCACGTCGGGGTCGTTGGCGATGGCCATCGCGATCACCACGCGCTGCCGCATGCCGCCGGAGAACTCGTGCGGGAAGGCCAGCGCGCGCTCGGCGGGATGCGGGATGCCGACGAGTTCGAGCAGCTCGATGGCCTTGACCAGGGCGGTCTCCCTGCTCACCCGCTGGTGCACGCGCACGGCCTCGGCGATCTGGTCGCCCACCCGGTAGACGGGCGTGAGCGCGGAGAGCGGATCTTGGAACACCATCGACATGGTCTTGCCGCGAAAGGCCGTCAGCGCCCGGTCGGAGGCGCCGATCAGCTCCTTGCCGTGCAGCCGCGCCGACCCCGTGACGCGGGCCCCCGGCGGCAGCAGCCCCATGATGGCCGCCGAGGTGACCGACTTGCCGGAGCCGGACTCGCCGACGATGCCGAGCACCTCGCCGGGACGTACCGAATAGCTGACCCCGCGCACGGCGTGCACAGCGCCGAACGACACGTTGAGGTCCTCGACCTCCAGGACCGGGATCATCGGCCCCCCTTCGCCGACGGGTCGAACGCGTCGCGCAGCGCGTCTCCGATGAGGTTGACCGCCAGCACGGTCACCACCAGCAGCCCCGCCACGAACCAGAACGTCCACGGCGCGTAGACCGCCGTCTTCGAGCCGTCGGCGATGAGCGTCCCGAACGACACGTCCGGCGGCTGGATGCCGAGCCCGAAGTACGACAGCGAGGTCTCGGTGAGGATCGCCGTGCTGACGTTGAGCGTGGCGTCCACGATCAGCAGCGACGACAGGTTGGGGATCACGTGCCGGAAGATGATCCGCACCGGCGGCACCCCCATGTAGCGCGCGGCCCTGACGAACTCCCGCTCCTTCAGCGAGATCGACATCCCGCGCACGATCTTCGAGGTGACCATCCACAGGAAGAGCGCCAGCATGATCACGAACAGCGGCCACTGCCCCGACCCGAACAGCGGCGACATGATGGCCAGGATGAGGAACGCCGGCAGCACCAGCAGCAGGTCGGTCACCCAGCTCAGCGCCCGGTCGGTCCAGCCAAGGAAATAGCCGGCGAACGCGCCGACGACGGCCGCCAGCGCGGTGGACACCAGCGCCGCCAGCAGGCCGACGACCAGCGACTTCTGCATGCCGCGCAGCGTTACCGCGAAGACGTCGGCGCCCGTTTGGAGCGTTCCGAACCAGTGGCGCGGCGACGGCGGCTGCAGGAACGCGGTGAAGTCCTTGTCGGTGTAGGTCCACGGGCTGACCAGCGGCCCCGCGAAGGCCAGCACGAACATCAGCGCCAG
The DNA here is from genome assembly GCF_900108335.1 of Nonomuraea solani. Classification (GTDB taxonomy): domain Bacteria; phylum Actinomycetota; class Actinomycetes; order Streptosporangiales; family Streptosporangiaceae; genus Nonomuraea; species Nonomuraea solani. The sequence goes on along the minus strand of NZ_FNVT01000002.1, from coordinate 1,089,318 downwards.
CACCGCGAAGCCGATCCGCCCCTGCCCGGAGCGGAAGAAGTCGCGGGTGACCGTCCGCGCCCGCGACGGGGCCCTGGGCAGGGTCAGCTCCTCGGCCAGCTCCTCCTCGGCGAGCGTCATCAGGCCCGCACCCTCGGGTCGAGCGCCGCGCGCAGCAGGTCGGCGGCCAGCGAGGCGGCGAGCACGGCGATGGCGGCCAGCAGGGAGATGGCCGCCACGGTGTTGACGTCGTTGCTGAAGACGGAGTTGATGAGCTGCTCGCCCAGCCCGTGCCAGCCGAAGATCTTCTCGGTGAACGTGGCCCCCGTCAGCAGCGCCCCGAACGTGAACGCGAAGTAGGTCACCACCGGGATCAGCGCCGTCCGCAGCGCGTGCCGGGTCAGCGCCCGCAGCCTGCTCAGCCCCTTGGCCCTGGCGGTGCGGACGAAGTCGGCCCCGATCACGTCGAGCATCATGTTGCGCTGGTAGCGGCTGAAGACCGCGATCAGCCCGACCGACAGCGAGATCGTCGGCAGCACCAGGTGCTGCAGCCGGTCCGTCACGTGCCCCCAGAACCCGGTGTCGAGGCCGTCGCTGTATTCGCCGCTGACCAGGAACAACTGACGGCCGAACAGGTGCTCGTTGGCCCAGGTGGCGACCAGGATCAGCATGTTGGCCAGCACGACCACCGGCACCGCGAGCACCACGAACGACAGGCCGGCCGAGAGCCGGTCGAACCAGCCGTACTGGCCGACCGCCGCCAGCGCCCCCGCGAACACCCCGAGCAGGCTGCCGAAGATCAGGCCCAGCACCACCAGGCGGAAGGTGACGCCCATGCGGCGCTTGAGGTCCGCGCCGACCGGCGAGCCGGCCACGGTCTTGCCGAAGTCGCCGTGCAGCACGCCGCCGGCCCAGGTGGCGTAGCGCTCAAGGAGCGGCGTGCGGTCATTGAGGTTGAGGGCGGTGAGCTGGGCGTCGACCACGGCGGGCGGCGGTTTGGGGGTGCGGTCGGCGTAGTTGGAGCGGGGATCGAGGGCGACGGCGGCCATCAGGTAGGCGAGGCTGGCGGCCACCACGACGAGCACGGCGTAGTTGAGCAGCCTGCGGGCCAGGAACCCCGCCATCGCTCCCCCTCCGACGCGCGACCCACACGGGCCGCTCCACACGGCGCACAGTAGTCATATTGCTACACCATGTGTGCATCCCGGCGCACGCAACCTGCGAAAGAGGTCAACGTCCGGTCAGTTCGTCGACCGCGGTGCGGACGTCCTCGCCGGTGATGGTCGTCAGGTCGGCCGAGCTGGCGGAGCCGCCGCCGGCGGCGTGGGCGGCCAGGCGCACGTCGCGGCGCATGGCGGCCCGCTCGAAGAGCGACCTGGCGAAGCGGCCGTTGCCGAGCCCGTCGATCAGCCGCTGCTCGCACACGTACGCGAACACCTCGTCGAGCCGGACCAGCCCCTCGTCGTCGAAGGTGTCGCCGGACTTCTCCGCGAGCAGCACCGCGATCTCGGTCAGCTCGGGCGGCGAGTAGCTGGGGAAGTTCACTCGCTGGTTGAACCGGCTGGCCAGGCCGGGGTTGCTGGCCAGGAAGGTGCTCATCTCGCGCTCGTAGCCGGCCAGCACGATGACGAGCCGGTCGCGGTCGTCCTCGGCCCGTTTGAGCAGGGTCTGCACGGCCTCGGCGCCGAACGCGTCGCCGCCCTGGTAGCCGGGGTTGACCAGGCTGTAGGCCTCGTCGATGAACAGCACGCCGCCGAGCGCCCGGTCGACCAGCTCGTTGGTCTTGATCGCGGTCGCGCCCAGGTGCTGGCCGACCAGGTCGGCCCGGTGCGCCTCGACCACGTCGGGCCTGGCCAGCAGGCCGAGCGCGGCGAACACCCGGCCCAGGACCCTGGCCACGGTGGTCTTGCCGGTGCCGGGCGGCCCCGCGAACACGAAGTGCCGCATCTGCGCCGGCGTGGGCAGCCCGCGCTCCTGCCGCATCCTGGCCACCTGGAGCTGGGCCGCGATCGCGTGCACCTGCCGCTTGACCGGCGCCAGCCCGGCCATCCTGTCGAGGTCGGCCAGCGCCTCCTCCAGCGTGGGCGTGGCCACGTAGCCGCGGAAGCGGGCGGTCAGCTCGCCGAACGCCTTGGTCACGTCGGGCGTGGTGGTCGTCACCAGGTCTTCGGTGGTGGGGGTGCCGCCGGCGCCCACCACGCGGACGTCGCGGGCCTGCGCGGCGGCCTCGGCCAGGCTGCGCGCGAACCTGGCGTTGCCCAGCTCGTCGATCAGGCCGCGCCGGTGCACGTCGTCGAAGAGGCCGAGCAGCACCCGGCGCGTCTCGTCGCTCATCGTGTCGCCCCTGCGCCGCTGCAGCAGCCCGGTGACCTCGACCAGCTCGGCGGGGGAGTAGCCGGGAAAGCGCACCCGGGTCGCGAACCTGCTGGCCAGGCCCGGGTTGCTGGACAGGAACGAGCCCATCTCCTGCTCGTAGCCGGCCAGGATGATGATCAGGCGGTCGCGGTCGTCCTCGGCCCGTTTGAGCAGGGTCTGCACCGCCTCGGCGCCGAACCGGTCGGGCTGGCCGTCGGAGGAGTTCATCAGGCCGTACGCCTCGTCGATGAACAGCACGCCGCCGAGCGCCCGGTCGACCAGCTCGTTGGTCTTGATCGCGGTCGCGCCCAGGAACTCGCCCACCAGGTCGGCCCGCTGCGCCTCGACCACGTAGGGGGTCTCCAGCAGGCCGAACGCGTAGAAGATCTTGGCCAGCGCGCGGGCGACGCTGGTCTTGCCGGTGCCGGGCGGGCCGGCGAAGACGAAGTGCCTGGTGGGCCGCTCGGTGGTGTAGCCGGCCTCGGCGCGCAGCCTGGACGCCTCGATGGAGGCGGCGATGGAGCGCACCTGCTCTTTGACCGGCGCCAGGCCGATCATGCTCTCCAGCTCGCTGAGCGCCTCCTCGACGGAGATCTGCGGCGGCGCGCCCGTCCGGTCCTGCGGCGCCTCGGGCCTGCCCTCGCGCACCCTGACGCGGACCTGCCGCTCCTCGGCGGCGGCCTTCGCGGCCCTGGCCTTGCGGGCGAGCACGAACCGGTAGACGAGGACGGCCGTGGCCGCGGCGTAGGCCGCCCAGAGCGAGGCGCCCTCGGAGGCGGGGGAGACGGCGGCGCCGAGCAGGCCCGCGGGCACGAGCGCGAACAGCGTGCTCACCCACGGCGTCACCCAGGCGATGAGGTGCGCGGCGGCGGCCACGGGCAGCGCGAGCGCGACCATCAGGTGCACCGAGGCAGAGCCCGGGGGGAAGAGCCCGGAGAAGACCGGCAGGGCGAGCGCCACCCAGCCCGCGACCACCAGGGCGGTGGCGGCGGCGCGGGGAAAGCGCATGGTCAGCGCGACGAAGGCGAGCAGCATGAGCACGAGGGGGAAGGTCTGGATCAGATCCCAGCCGAGTGCGGCGCCCACGCCCATGGTGACGACGAGGACCGCCACGTAGAGCACCCGGCGCACCGCCGGGGGGATCTGGAAATAACGCTGCCGCACCTTCTCGAACAGATCCCGCGCCGCGGCCCGCCCCGCGGCCTGGGTCCTGCCGGACTCCTGCATCACGCCTCCCCGGTCCGCCCCCGGTTATACCGCACCGGACGGACGATTGGGCGGTCCTGACACGCTAGGTGGAGGTCACGAAAACGGCGATCTGACGCCCCAGATCGGAGCCCGCGTCCTCCTGGAGGAAGTGCCCGGCGCCCTTGATCACAGGATGTCGCAGGCCAGACGAGGTCCACCGCGATCGCGCGCAGCCCGGCCGCGGCCAGCTCGCGCATGACGTGCCGGTAGAGGAACGACCAGCTCGGCTCGCCGTGCAGCAGCACGACGGGCTCGCCGCCGGTGGGGCCCGCCTCGACGTAGGCCATCCGCGGGCCGCCGGGGAGGTCGGCGTAGCGGGGCTCGTAGGGGAAGCCGGGGAGGTTCGCGAAGCGCTCTTCGGGGGTGCGCAATACTCGCATAGAACAACATTCTAGTTCAGCGCCGCTGGTGCCGGCCGGGGAATTCGCCGACGAGGACCTGCTTGGGCGTGACGCGCAGGACGTCCGAGTCGGCCAGGGCGATCCCGCGCACCTCGACCCAGAACCGCCGCTGCAGCGGGTCGGCGGCGAACACGGCCACCCGGGGGTCCTCCTCGATGGCGTCCCAGGCCTCGGTCTCGGCGATCAGGCGCAGCTCGCCCGATGAGGTGACCGAGGCCACGGCGCCGGCGACCCGGGGGCCGAGGGCGTCGCCGTAGGACAGGACGATGCCGCGGGCATAGGAGAAGGTCTGGCGTACCTCCGAGTCCAGCGCGACCGACGGCTCGGCCCCCATGGGCAGGTCGCACATGAGCAGGGAGGAGCGCCACGGCCCCGGGCCGCCCCGCCACCACGCGCGCAGGGCGCGCGCCACGAACACGACCACCGTCGCGCCGAGCGCGCCCAGCCCGATCCGCCACGCCCACGCCGACCCCAGCGGCCCGGCCACTGCGCAGGCGGCGGCCGACAGCACGACGAGCCCGGTCGCGGCGAGCAGCCACCCGTCGTCGCCGTAGCGGGCGCGCAGGCAGCTCCGCACCAGCGGGTACGGCACCACCACCGCCACCACGGCCGCCGCCGGCTCCACCACGAGGGCCACGGCCACCACGAGCACCAGCACCGACCAGGTCCTGCCGAGCAGAGTCCAGAGTGTGATGCCGAGGTTCCTTCTGGCCGACCGCTCGGCCGCCCGCGCCCGTTCCAGCTCGGCCAGGGCCCGCAGCGGCCGCCCGCGCCAGGCCTCGGTCAGCGCGCGCACCGCCGCCAGCGCCGGCCAGCCCAGCATCAGGATGCCCGCCAGGCCGGCCCGTACGGGATCAAGGGTGGACGGCGGGACCGGGCCCAGCAGCAGCCAGACCGCGAACACCGCCACCGACAGCGCCGCCGCCGCGACGGACGCCCCCAGCCAGGGGTCCGCGCGGAACATCGCCGGCACGTACGGCCAGACGCCGACCCGCCGCGCGTGCCTGACCGTGAGCGGCACCAGCAGGGCGAGCACGGCGAAACCGCCGATCTGCGCCCCCAGATCGAGAAGGAGCGCGCACGCGGCGATCGCGACCGTGGCCACGGCGACCAGCAGGCGCACCTGACGGGACCAGACCTCCAGCGCGCGCCTGGCCCGGCCGGTGTCGCGCGGATCGACCGGCCAGGCCGGATCGTGGTGCGGACGGGGCCGTTCCCAGCGCAGCAGGGCCAGCCCCAGGTTCACACGGGCCTGGGCGGCGCCGGGGTCAATGGCCAGCGCCTCCCGGTAGGACCGCTCGGCGCGGGCGTGCTCGCCGCGCAGCAGGGCCAGGTCGCCCAGCATGATCGCGGGCCACGGCCGCTCGGGCGCGAACTTCCCGGCCAGCGTGGCGTGCTCGGCCGCCTCCCGCCAGCGGCCGGGCACCCGGCGCAGCAGCGAGGCCAGCCGCAGCCGGGCCGGCCAGGAGCCGCGGGCCAGCTCCACGGCCCGCTCGGCGGCGGGCAGCGCGTCGGCGTCACGGCCCAGCCGCTCATGGGCGAGGCTGATGAGCCGGTGCGGCCACTCGGCGGCCGGATCGAGGTCCGCGGCCCGGCGGGCGGCCTCCAGCGCTGACTCGGGACGGCCCGCGGTGAGCCTGGTCAGAGCCTCGTCACACCAGTCGCGTGCGGACCGGTCGGATAGGTTGCCTTTTCTGCCACGTCCATCGGTCCCCACGAGTCCCATGATCGGTTGGCGGACGAATGTTGGATAGATACCGACATATGGCTGTATCTCTCTAGAGAGGTACGGGCTGACCCCGGATCAGCCGATACCGCTATGACAAGTCCCTGGCATGGCCTAAGCTGCCACGCAAGCCGGAGCGCCGGAGCCAGGTGGCCGAGCTCGGGAGGAGCGAGCGCCAGGTCGCGGCTCCGCCGACCAACAGCACGCGCGGGCCCTGTGACACGGATTCGGCCTGCAAGGAGGCCCATGACCGTCACACAGGCCGCACCCCTCGTACGGACTGCCGACCGGGAGCACGGAGACCACCGCTGGTCCATTCTCGTGCTGCTCTGCCTGAGCCTGCTGCTGATCACGGTGGACGCGACGGTCCTGCACATCGCGGTGCCCGCCCTCACCGCCGCGCTCGAACCGTCCGCGGTCCAGCTCCTGTGGATCATCGACATCTACTCGCTGGTGGTCGCGCCGCTGCTGATCATGTTCGGCACGCTCGGCGACAAATACGGCCGCAAACGACTGGTCCTGCTCGGCTTCGTGCTGTTCGGCGTGGCCTCGGCCGCGGCCGCGTTCGCCCCCACGGCGCTGAGCCTCATCCTGGCCAGGGCGCTGCTCGGCGTCGGCGGCGCGATGATCATGCCGGCCACCCTCTCGCTCATCCGCCAGGTGTTCACCGACCGGCGCGAGCGGGCCATCGCGCTCGGCGTCTGGAGCGCGGTCGCCGCGGCCGGCGCGGCCGTCGGGCCGCTCATCGGCGGCGTGCTCGTCGGCTGGTGGTGGGGCGCGGTCTTCCTCATCAACGTGCCGATCCTGCTGGTGCTGCTGCCCGCCGCCGTCCGGCTGCTGCCGGAGTCGCGCCTGCGCCGGGACCGGCCATGGGACGCCGTCAGCGCCGTGCTGTCCGTGCTCGGCATCCTGGCGCTGGCCTTCGGGCTGAAGGAGGCGGGCTCGGGCAGCCTGATGCCGCTCTGGGCCTCGATCCTGGTCTTCCTGACCGGGCTGGGGCTGCTGGTGGCGTTCGCGCGGCGGCAGACCCGGCTGCGGGCGCCGCTGCTGGAGGTCGGCCTGTTCAGGCGGCGCGAGTTCACGACCGGGGTCGTGGGCGTGCTGCTCGGCGTGTTCGCGCTGGTGGGCCTGCAGCTCATGCTCGCCCAATATCTGCAGCTCGTGCTCGGCGACAGCCCACTGCGGGCCGCCGTCAGGATGTTGCCCCTGGTCGTCTCCGCCATCTCCGGCGGGCTCGCCGCCGCCCACATCCTGCCGAAGATCGGCCTGCGGGCCACGATGAGCGGCGGTCTCGCGCTCGTCGCGCTGGCCCTGACCCCGACGCTGACGTGGGGCGTCGAGGGCCACCCGGTGATGCTGGCGCTCTGCTTCATCGGCATCGGGTTCGGCGTGCAGGTGGCGCTGCTGGCCGCGTCCGACACGATCATGTCCTCGGCGTCGGAGTCCCAGGCGGGCGGCGCCGCGGCCATCGAGGAGACCGCGTACGAACTGGGCGCCGGCCTGGGCGTGGCCGTGCTCGGCACGATCACCGCGATCGTGTACGCGCCCGGCCTGCCCGCCGTGCCCGGAGTGTCCGAGGGTGGAATGGACAAGGCCCGGCAGTCGCTGGCCTCCGCCGCGCACGTCGCCGGCGAGATCGGCGGCGGCGCGGGCGGCGCGCTCCTCGACGCCGCCCGATGGGCCTTCGTCAACGCCCTGCACACGACCGTGGTCGTGAGCGTCGTCCTGCTCAGCCTGACCGCCGTCGCGGTGGCCATGCTGCTCAGCCGTGATTGAGGTGTGCCATGTCCCGATTAGGGCAGACAAATAGCGTGAAACAGGTCCTTCGTGATCTTGCTGCATTAGTCGCCCGCGTAGGTGTGGGCGGTATTTTCTTCGCCAATGGCTGGACCAAGCTGGAAGACGGTCTGATCACCACCGGCGCGAAATTCCTTGAGCAGGGCGCCCCGGCTCCCGGAGCCTGGGCCACGGTCACCATGCTGGCCGAGCTCATCGGCGGCGCGCTGCTGATCGCCGGTCTGGCGGTCTCCACCACCGGCCTCATCCTCTTCGCCGAGGCGCTGGCGGTCTTCCTCGTGGCCCCGCCGCTCAACCCCATCAGCCTCAACGAGCTGATCCTGCTCGGAGCCGCCTCCCTCCTGCTCGCCGTCGTCGGCGCGGGACGGGTGTCGGTCGACCACATGGTGGTGATCCGCCGGAGGGAATCGGAGGCGGCGAGCGAGTTCGCCGCCGACAACGAGGCCGACCAGGTCATCGCCTCGCTGCGCGATCCGGACAAACCAGCCGAGTCCGCGCAGGAGAAGAAGAAGGAGCCGGAGGCGTCGGCCTCAGAGGACACCAAGCCGCATCCCCGGGTTCGCGCGCAGAGCGGTGAGGCGAAGCCGAAACCGGCCGAGGAGTCCGCCCCCGCTCCTGGGGACACGCTGGTGGCCGGTCGCAAGAAGCCGCCGCCCCGCGGTCGCCGTACCACCGCCGAATAGCGGGCGGCAGGGTGCGCGCGACCGTGCGCGACGTCGCCGCCGAGACCGGCCTGTCCATCGCGACCGTCTCACGGGTGCTCAACGGCCGGTCCAACGTCGCCCCGCACACCCGCGACCTGGTGCTGCGGGCCGTCGGCCGGCTCGGCGACCAGGCGCCCAGGCCCCGCGTGGCGCCGGACGCGCCCGTGGGGGCCGTCTACGTGCGCTGCCCGTACCTGCTGACCGACTATTTCGGGCACATCGTCTCGTCGGTCGGCGAGACCATCGAGCTGCACGGCCGCCAGATGATTTTGGGGGCGGGGGAGGCGGCCCAGGAGAGCGAGGTGCTGCCGGGGCTGCCCGACCGGCCCGGGGTGGCGGGCGCGATCCTGATCCTGCCGCCCGAGCCGGGCGACGAGCTCGTACGCCTGCGCGACCGCGGCTTCCCCTTCGTGGTGATCGACCCGAGGACCCCGCCGCCGAAGGACATCGTGGCCGTGTCCGCCGCGAACTTCGCCGGCGGGCGCACCCTGATGGCCCACGTGGTGGAGCTGGGCCACCGCCGGGTCGGGATCATCGGCGGCCCGGTGGAGTGGCTGCCGAGCGGGGCCCGGCTGGCGGGCTACACCGCCTCGCTGGCCGACGCCGGGGTGCTGCCCGCGCCCGAGCTGCTGCGCCAGGTGCCCGAGCCGAACACCGAGCACGGCTATCGGGCGGCCTGCGAGCTGCTCGACCTGCCGGAGCGGCCGACGGCGCTGGTGGCGTTCAACGACAAGATGGCGGTCGGGGCGCTGCTGGCGGCCGCCGAGCGCGGGCTGAGCGTGCCCGGTGACCTGTCGGTGGCGGGGTTCGACGACATCGACGTCAGCAGGGCGACCTCGCCCGCGCTCACCACGGTGCGCCAGCCATTGCAGGAGATGGGGCGGATGGCGGTGACGCTGCTGATGCGGCTGCTCGGCCGGCACACGCTGGAGGCGCTGCACGTCTCGCTGGGCACCGAACTGGTCGTCCGGGGCTCCACGGGGCCGGTCTGACGGCGGTTGTTTCATTTGTTTCATCGCATTGACGCGTGCCTTGACACATGTTGCACTGCTTTTGCGAAGGAAAGTTTCCTTTTTGTTTCATGTGTTACAAGGGCATACCCCCCGAAAGGACCCCAGCCGTGCTCAGGATCCTTCTCGCGTTAGCCTGGGCGGTGGTCACGCCCGTCCCGGCCCTGGCAGCCGGCGAACCGGTGGACGTCTGGCTCACCACCACCTCCGACGCGGGCGGCCGCACCGTCACCCGCGGGCTCCAGCAGCAGTCGCCCCTCGCCTTCGGCCCCGCCGGCGGCAGCGCGAATCACACGATCACCGTCAACGAGGGCACCACGTACCAGCAGTTCGAGGGCGGGGGTGCGTCGATCACGGACACGACCGCGTACCTGCTGCGTGGCGGCCCCGTCAGCGCCGCCACGCGCGACGCGACGATGCGCCGGCTGTTCTCGCCGACGGACGGGATCGGCCTGTCGTTCGTCCGCAACCCGATCGGCGCCTCCGACCTGTCCCGTCCCGGGATGGTCTCGCTCGACGACACCTGCTGCGACCTGAACGACTTCGGCGCCAACGGCTACGACACCGACGTGCGGCTCCTGACCGCCCAGGCCAAGCAGCTCAACCCGGCGCTGCGGGTCAAGGGCGTGCCGTGGAGCGCCCCCGGCTGGATGAAGGACAACGGCCGGATGGACCAGATGGGCTGGCTGAAGTGGGAGCACTACGCCACCTACGCTCAATACCTGGTCAAGTACGTCCAGAGCTACCAGGCCGCCGGGATCCCGGTGAACTACGTCTCCGTCCAGAACGAGCCCAACTGCTGCCAGGCGTCCAACCCCACGGCCATGAACTACCCCGGCATGTCCTGGAACGCCTCCGGCCTGATCGAGCTCACCAAGAACTTCGTCTACCCGGCCTTCCGCGCCGCCGGGATCACCACGAAGGTGCTCGTGCACGACTGGAACTACGGCGACTACGGTCAGATCGGCAGCCCCATCCTGGCCGACGCGGCGCTGCGCGGCGACCCGCTGTTCGGCGGCATCGCCTGGCACGGCTACGGGGGCGACCCGGCGGTCGGCACGCAGGTGCACCATCAGTATCCGTCGGTACGGCAGTTCAGCACCGAGCACTCGGGCGGCACCTGGATCGGCAACCAGCACAACGAGGACATGGCCGACATCGTGACGTACGCCCGCAACTGGAGCGGCAGCCTGGTGAAGTGGTCGCTGGCGCTCAACCAGAGCATGGGGCCGCACAACGGCGGCTGCGGCACGTGCACCGGCCTGATCACCGTCCAGGAGGGCGGCTCGCGGGCGGGGCAGGTGGACTACACGATCGAGTACTACACGACCGGGCACCTGACCAAGTTCGTCCGGCCGGGGGCCTACCGGATCGACTCGACGGCCAACGGCACCGTCCAGAACGTCGCCTGGCGCAACCCCGACGGCTCCAAGGCCCTCATCGCCCACAACGGCGGCACCTCGGCCCAGTCCGTCAGGGTGAACTGGGGCGGCCAGTCCTTCACGTACACGCTGCCGGCCCGTACGACGGCGACGTTCACCTGGTCCGGCACACCGGGCTCAGACGGTCAGATCACCGGGCTGGGCGGCAAGTGTGTGGACGTGGCCGGCGGCAGCAGCGCCGACGGCGCCGCAGTCCGGCTCCACACCTGCAATGGCACCGCCGCCCAGCAGTGGACCCGGCCCGGCGACGGCACGCTGCGCGCCCTCGGCAAGTGCCTCGACGTCGTCGGCCACGGCACCGCCGACGGCGCCAAGCTGCAGTTGTGGTCGTGCGGCGGCACCCCCAACCAGCAGTGGGCCTACACCGGCGGCCGCGACCTGGTGAACCCGGCCGCGAACAAGTGCGCCGACGTCACCGGCAACACCGCCGCCGACGGCACCCGCCTGCAGATCTGGACCTGCACGGGCGCCGCCAACCAGAAGTGGACCCTCTCGTAGGTGACGCGGGCCCGGCTCACATCTCCGCGGTGAGCCGGGCGACCGTCCGCATCTTGTTCATCGCGTCGAGCGCCGCCACCTTGTACGACTCCGCCAGCGTCGGATAGTTGAACACCGCGTTGACCAGGTAGTCGATCGTCCCGCCGCACCCCATGACCGTCTGCCCGATGTGCACCAGCTCCGTCGCCCCCGTGCCGAACACGTGCACGCCGAGCAGCCGCCGGTCCTCGGAGGACACCAGCAGCTTGAGCATCCCGTACGAGTCGCCGATGATCTGCCCCCTGGCCAGCTCCCGGTAACGCGAGATGCCCACCTCGAACGGCACCTTCTCCCTGGTCAGCTCGTCCTCGGACTTCCCGACGAAGCTGATCTCGGGAATGGTGTAGATCCCGATGGGCGGCAGCTCGTGCAGGTCGCCGGCCGGTTCGCCGCAGGCGTGCTGCGCGGCCAGCCGGCCCTGCTCCATCGACGTGGCCGCCAGCGCCGGGAAGCCGATCACGTCGCCCACCGCGTAGATGTGCGGCACCTCGGTGGCGTAGTTCTCGTCCACCGCGATCCGGCCGCGGTCGTCGGCGGCCAGGCCGGCGGCCTCCAGGAACAGCTCGGAGGTCTTGCCCTGGCGGCCGGCCGAGTACATGACGCAGTCGGCGGGGATCTTCTTGCCGCTCTCCAGCAGGGTCAGCGCCCCGCGCGGGCGGCGCTCGACGGCGGCCACGCTCTCGCCGAACCTGAAGGTCACCGCCAGGTCGCGCAGGTGGTATTTCAGCGCTTCGACGATCTCCAGGTCGCAGAACTCCAGCATGCGCTCGCGCCGCTCCACCACCGTCACCTTGGTGCCGAGGGCGGCGAACATGGAGGCGTACTCGATGCCGATCACCCCGGCGCCCACCACGACCAGCGTCTCGGGGACCCGGTCGAGGTGCAGGATCGCGTCGGAGTCGATGACCGTCCTGTCGTCGAACTCGACGCTGGACGGCCGGGCGGGCGAGGTGCCCGTGGCGATCACGATCTTCTCGGCGGTGATCTTCTTCTCCTCGCGCTCCTCCTCGGCGGTGATGCCGATCGTGTGGGCGTCGAGGAAGCGGCCGGTGCCCTGCAGCACGGTCACGTGGTTGCGGGCGAGCTGGCTGCGGATCACCTGGATCTCGCGGCCGATCACGTGCTGGGTGCGCATTCCGAGGTCGGTGACCGTGATCTCGTCCTTCACGCGGTAGCTGGCGCCGTACAGCTCCCGCTGGTTGAGTCCGGTCAGATAGAGGACGGCCTCGCGCAGCGTCTTCGACGGGATTGTTCCCGTGTTGATGCAGACGCCGCCGAGCATGTGTCGTTTCTCGATCACCGCCACGCGCTTGCCGAGTTTCGCCGCGGCGATCGCGGCCTTCTGCCCACCAGGTCCGGAACCCAGGACCACAACATCAAAGTCCGCCACACCGTCCAGTCTGGGGGCGGCGTGTTAACGGGAAAAGACCTGTCTGGGAGACTCCGGAGTATGTTGCGCCGATTCACGCAGGTCGATGTGTTCCCCTCCGGCCCCTATCTGGGCAACGCGCTCGCGGTCGTGCTGGACTCCGAAGGGCTGAGCACGGAGGACATGCAGCGGTTCGCCAGGTGGACGAACCTGGCCGAGACCACCTTTCTGCTGCCCCCGAGCACGCCCGAGGCCGACTATCGGGTACGGATCTTCACCACCGAGTCCGAGCTGCCCTTCGCCGGGCACCCGACCCTGGGCACCTGCCACGCCTGGCTGGAGTCGGGAGGCCGGCCGCGCAAGGACGGCGAGGTGATCCAGGAATGCGGCGCCGGGCTCGTGCCGCTGCGCATGACGGACGACGGGCCGGCGTTCCAGGCGCCGCCGCTGATGCGCTCGGGGCCGGTGGCAGAGGAGCTCCTGGAGCGGATCGCCGCCTCGCTCGGGATCGGGCGGGGCGACATCGTGGGCGCCGAGTGGGCCGACAACGGTCCCGGCTGGATCGGGGTGCTGCTCGCGGACGCCGCGACGGTGCTCGCGCTGCGTCCCGGTGCGGTGCCGCACGAGGTGGGCGTGGTGGGGCCGTATCCGGCGGGGTCGCCGTACGCGTTCGAGGTCAGGGCGTTCATCGCCCATGAGGGCGCCACCACGGAGGACCCGGTGACGGGCAGCCTGAACGCTTCCCTGGGCCAGTGGCTGCTGCGCACGGGCCGCGCCACCTCGCCCTACGTGGTCTCCCAGGGCACCGCGATCGACCGCGCAGGCCGGATCCACGTCTCAGCAGACCCCGAGGGGAACGTCTGGGTGGCCGGCGCCGTCCGCACCTGCGTCAACGGCCACGTCGAGTTGTGAACCGCACCTCGTCACCCGGCCTGAGCTGCGCGGCGACGGGGATGTCCGCGGTCCTCACGACCCCGATGACGGGGTAGCCGCCCGTCGGCGGGTGGTCGGCGAGGAACACGATCGGCTGCCCGTCCGGCGGCACCTGGATCGCGCCGGCCACCATGCCCTCGCTCGGCAGCTCGCCCTCCTTGGCCCGGGCCGGCCCGGGCCCGGTCAGGCGCACGCCGACGCGGTTGCTGTCCTGACTCACCGTGTACGGCCCCGCGCACAGCGTCTCCAGCGCCTCCGGCACGAACCAGTCGTCACGCGGCCCCGGCAGGATCCCCAGCACGGCCGGCCCGTCGGCGGGCCCCGGCAGCGGCGCCAGGTCCACGGAGATCACCCCCTCGGGCCGCCCCACGGGCAGCAGCGTGCCCGCCCGCAATGGTTCGGGCCCGAGCCCCGACAGCGAGTCGGTGGAGCGGCTGCCGAGCACCGGCTCGACCGCGATCCCGCCGCGCACGGCCAGGTAGGTGCGCAGCCCGCGCACGGGCGCCCCGAGCCGCAGCTCACCGCCCGCCGGCACCCAGAACGGCGCTCCCATCCCGGCCTCCGACGCCAGCGGCGCGCCCGCCAGGGCCACCCAGGCCGCGTCCAGGAAGCGCAGCCGGGCCCGCCCGAACGTCAGCTCGATCCCCGCCAGCCTCTCGGGGTTGCCCACGAGCCGGTTGGCCAGCCGCAGGCTCGGCGCGTCGGCCGCCCCCGACCGGGGCACCCCCAGGTGGGCGAGGCCGGGCCGCCCCAGATCCTGGACGGTCGCGTACGGGCCCGGCGTCACGACCTCGATCATGCGGGTTCGAACCGCACGCGTGTCCCCGGCCTGAACAGCGACGGCGGGTCCGCCGCCACGTCCCACACCCGCACGGAAGTGCGCCCGATCAGCCGCCACCCGCCGGGAGAGGCCGCCGGATAGACGGCCGAGTAGGGCCCCGCCACCGCCACCGACCCGGCGGGCACCGACGTGCGCGGCCTGTCCAGCCTGGGCGTCTCCAGCAGCGGATCCAGCCCGGTCAGGTAGGCGAACCCGGGCGCGAACCCCAGCCACCCCACCACCAGCTCCCGCCCGGTGTGCCGGGCGACCACCTCGCCGGCCGGGATCCCCGCCAGCTCCGCCACGGAATCGAGATCCGCGCCGTCATAGACGACGGGAATCGTCACCACGGGCCCTTCCGCCGCCCCGCCGCTTTTGCCGCGTTCTTCGGCGACGAACGCCTCCAGCCGCGCGCGCAGCCGCGCCCGATCCACGCCGGGGGCCACCACGAGCACGGTGTCGGGCCCGGGAACGATCTCCACGACCCCTTCCGGCCGTTTCGCCCGCAGCGCCGCGTCCAGCCGGTGCGACAACTCCAGGGAGCCGGTCTCCACCAGCAGCCCGTGCTCCCCGGCCGCCCGGATCACGCGAACGCCTGCAGGACCACTCCGGCGGCCAGCAACTCGTCACGTACGCCCTGCGCCAGACGTACCGCGTCAGGCGTGTCTCCGTGCACGCAGATGGAACGCGCCGAAATCCGCACAGAACTCCCGTCAGCGGCCACTACAGAGCCGTCCACGGCCATCTGGCGCGCCCTGGCGGGCACCGCGGCGGCGTCATGGATGACCGCGCCCTCCTCGCGGCGCGGCACCAGCATGCCCTGCGGCGTGTACGCCCGGTCCGCGAACGCCTCGCTCACCGTCGGCACGCCCTCGGCCGCCGCCACCTTGTGCACCACCGAACCGGGCAGCGTCAGCACCGGCAGCGACGGGTCGTAGTCGGCCACCGCGTCGATCACGGCCGCCGCCTGGATCTCGTCGCGGCAGATCCGGTTGTAGAGCGCGCCGTGCGGCTTGACGTAGGAGACCCGGCCGCCCATGGCCCTGGCGATGCCGTCGACGGCCGCGAGCTGGTAGAGCACCTCGGCGCACAGCTCCTCCGGCTCGACGTCCATCTCCCTGCGCCCGAAGTGCGCCAGGTCGCGATAGGACACCTGCGCCCCGATCGTGACACCGCGGTCGACGGCCGCGGCGCACGTGCGCCGGATCGTCACCGGGTCGCCCGCGTGGAAGCCGCAGGCCACGTTGGCGCTCGTGACGATGTCGAGCAGCGCGAGGTCGTCGCCGAGCCGCCAGATGCCGAAACCCTCACCCAGGTCCGCGTTGAGGTCGATCACCATGCACAGAGGCTATCCCGGGGAGGCTACCTAGGGGTCACGAAGAGTGTCTGCGTCGCCGTGCCGAGTTCGCCGGTCTCGTCGTACAGCGTGGAACGGGTCAGGCCCCGGCCGCCCGGGCCGATGACGGTGGTGGCGTCCATGCAGAACCACTCGCCGGCCGGGGCGCGGAACAGGGAGATCGTCAGATCCACGTTCGCGAACACGTAGGCGTCGAAGTCGAGGGCCATGCTCACGCCGTTGCCGCTGTCGGCGAACGCCGCCAGGCCCTCCATGGGCGTGAGCTCCTCGCCCTCGACCAGCGGCGTCGTGAGCCTGCCCCAGACCGTGGCGGGGCCGAGCCGCAGGGGGCCGCCGGTGACGAAACGCCAGTCGAGGACCTTGCCGTACCCGAAGCCCGAGCCCAGCCACGAGCGGCGGTGCTCCTCCGAGGGCGGCGGGATGGGGGCGGGCGGTCCCGGCACCGGCGTCGGCGGCGTGGCGGCCGCGCGGATGCGCCAGGCGCTCGCCCTGACGTATTCGCGGCCGCCGGACGAGACGCTCGCCGTCAGGCACTGCACCCGCTTGCCGTCGCGCGCCACCTCGGTCGTGACCTGCAGCTCGGCCAGCGGCACCGGCGCGAACACGTCCACCACCAGCCTGGACGGCTCCAGCCCCGGGCGTGGCGCGGTCAGGGCGAGCTCGTGCGCGATCAGGGCCGTGACGGGCCCCATGTGCTGGGTGCCGGGATCCCAGGGCCCCTGCGTGTGCTCGGATGCCAGGTAACGGCCTTCACCGATCCGGCTGTACATCGCCATAGAACAAGATTCTAGATCTCGTCGGGTATGTCGGCGATGTCGTCGAGCGCCGCCGCCAGCTCCTCCGGGTCGCCGCCGATCCGCTCGGCGATCTCGATCAGCACGTGGAGCACGTCGTGGCGGTCGTGCCCCAGGTCGAGCAGCCGCTGCGCGGCCTCCCAGAGCTGCGGCGGGTCGCCGTCCCACAGCCGGGTGGCGATCTCCTCGTGCCAGGCCAGGTGCTCCTGGTCGATCGCGCCGCCGTGGTCGATCTCGAGTAACGTACGGCGGTCGGCCTGGTCCGCCGGGTCGAGCCGGTCGAGGTCGATGCCGTTGTGCACGCCCTGCAGATAGGGGAACGCGAAGGCCCGCCTGGCCAGCGCCGACAGGTCGCCGTCGGGCAGCAGCCGCTCCAGCAGCGGCCGGTCGATGCCGAACGACGTCGGGTCCCGGTAGGCCTCGGGGAACTTCCCGATCGCCTCCCACACCGCGTCCAGCGTGGCCTTCAGCCCCTGCTCGGGCAGCGCGGTGCGGCGGGCGGCGAAGCGTACCCACGCCGCCAGCACGTGCGGCATCGCCTCCTGCTCCGCCTCGCTCAGCATCACCTTGCGCGGCAGCCAGTCGAGCAGGAAGGTCTCGCACTTGGTCGGGCTCACCCGCAGCGGCCGGTTGAAGTCCTGCTCGCACCCGTAGTCGATGATGTGGTCGGCGCAGCGCGAGGCCGCCGACGGGTCGGACAGGTGCTCGGCCGCGTCGGACGCCAGGAACTCCGCCGCCAGCATGGCCCGCCGCTCCCTGCTGTACGGGGCCTCGATGTGCAGCGGCGCCGGCCGCTTGCGCCCCGGCGGCAGCGCCTTGAGCCGGGCCCTGGCGAAGGCGTGGTAGGCGCTGAAGCTCTCGCTCACCGGCGGCGGCGTCTTCGGCTCCCTGGTCGCCTTCATGGCCGACTCGAGCAGCGCCCTGGCCTGCTCGGGCTGGATCTCCTCGAACAGCAGCAGCGGGTTGCCCGCCGCCTCGGCCCTGGCCTCCTCCAGCAGCTTGTCGACCTGGGAGGACACCCACGCGTCGCGGGCCATGCCCCTCATGTTGTAGTCGACCACCATGACCAGCGCGTGCCGGTCGATCGGGTGCTCGCTCTCGTTCCAGCGATAGTCGAAGGTGCAGATCACCGTGTCCTGGTCGCCGTAGGCGTCGCGGGAGACGTAGCAGCCGGCCGGCTTCACCGCGCCCACCCGGTCGGCCCAACCGGGCCTGGCCACCCCCGTCTCCATCATCGCCAGCGCCACGCCCTCGGCCTTGGCGCCCTGGCGGGCGGTGCCCAGATAGGCCAGGCAGATCATCAGCGTCAGCGACGCCGGCGTGCCGGCCTTGGCGGCGTAGTCGACGAGCCCTTCGCCGAGCACCTGCTCCACGTCGCCGCCCCGCACCCGCCTGCCCCACCAGGCGCCGATCATGTCGGAGACCATCAGCTCCGCGTCGAGGGGGGTGCGCACGGCCAGCAGCTCACGGGCCGCCTGCACCATCTCCTTGAACACGTCGTCCGGCGGGGTGCTCTCCCTGGGATCTCGTCGGTGTCGGCGCACACCCTCACTCTCTCGTATTCCAGGCGCAAACGGTGCGTACAACTCGGCCTGGTGACCCCGATGTTATCGGGGAAGGTCGCGCGGAGGGCGCGCTAGCGGAGGCTCCTGGGCGGCGGTGCGGAGTTCACGATGGCGAGCAGATGCTCGCGGGCGATGCGTTCCACGATCTCGGGCGTCGCCGAGACGCCGAGGTGCTGCGTGCACGCGCACGCGTCGGCGACGCAGCGGTCGATCGTGTCCACGGGTACGGTCAGGAACTCTTCGGCCAGCCGGAGGCTGACCGGCTCCCGGAGAAACCGTGTGGCCAGAGCGAGCATAGATGTGAGATTCCTCTGGAGGCCCTGGGGCAAACCCCCAGGAATGTCTGCAGGGCGACTTGCGCTCTCATTTCATCTTTTCTCGGGCTGGTGTCAAGCCTCCGCGACGCCTGTGTTCACTTCATCGGGCGCCCATCCGTGCGAAGCTGTCTTCATGCGCATCCAGCTCGCCCAGCGGAGCGAGGCAGACGAGCTCCTCGGCCGCAGCCCGATCGCCTTGCTCGTCGGCATGCTGCTCGACCAGCAGATCCCCATGGAATGGGCGTTCACGGGGCCGCATACGATCTCCGAGAGGCTCGGCCACGACCTCACCGCGGCCGAGATCGCCGCGTATGATCCGGAGGCGTTCGCCGCGCTACTGGCGGACAAGCCCGCCGTGCACCGTTACCCCAAGTCCATGGCGGCCAGGGTCCAGCAACTGGCGGCCTACCTCGTCGAGCACTATGACGGGGAGCCGGAGCGGATCTGGGCCGACGCCCCGGACGGCAAAGAGTTGTTGAAACGACTGATGGCCCTGCCGGGATACGGCAAACAGAAGGCTCAGATTTTCTTGGCATTGCTGGGGAAGCAGTTGGACGTCCAGCCGTCAGGCTGGCGGGAGGCAGCCGGACTCTACGGCGAGGAGGGGTCACACCGATCGGTCGCCGACGTGGTCGACGCCGACAGCCTTGCCCGCGTGCGAGCAGCCAAGCAGGAGGCGAAGCGCGCGGCGAAGAATCCGTAGCGGTGGCAGAAATCCGCCGCGGCGAATCCGTAGCCGTGGCAGAAATCGGCCCCGGCAATCGGGCGCTGTAACCTGATCTTGCTGCGCAACGTGGAGCGACTTTGACAGGATGCGTAGACCCTAGAGGCGACCGGGCATCGGCGGGGGCTTCCGTCCGCACATGCCCATCGCCGATGATGTACTGCAGGATCCGGTCGCCCGGAGCTGCGCTACGCCGATACATAGTTATGGAGATGTGCCGCGTGGGAGACCCTGGCACGCGACGGAGGTGCGGACTATGAGCGCCGAGACCTCCGTTCCCCGTCCCCGGGAGTCGGATGTGGACATCTCAGACTCCGCCCTCTTCAAGGGCATGCTGTCGGAGGCAGAGTTCGCCTTCGCGTTCTTCGACGGCGATGGCCGCTTCCAGCGGGTCAACGCCGTGTTCAGCGATGTCGTCAACGTGCCCGCGGAACGCATGGCCGGCCGGCCGCCCGTCGAGGTGCTCGCCGCCGACCTGAGCCAGATCATCACCCACGCCGTGCAGGCCGTCATCGAGAGTGACGCGCCGGTCACCGAGGGGCGCGTACGCGTGCGCTCCGCCGAGGGCGACACCAGGCACTGGTCGCTGTCGTTCTCGCCGGTCCACGAAGAGGGCGGCGAACTTCGCGCCATCGCCCTGGTGGGCCTCGACGTGACCGAGAGCCGCCAGACCGAGGAGGCCCTGCGCCGCAGCGAGGAGCGCTACCGCTCGCTGGTCGAGGCGCAGTCCCAGCTCGTCTGGATCACCTCGCCCACCGGCGCCGTCGTCGAGGACGCGCCCCAGTGGCGCGCCATCACCGGCCAGGGCCTGGAGGAATACCTCGCCAACGGCTGGCTGGAGGTCGTCCACCCCGAGGAGCGCCCGCAGACCGAGGAGGCCTGGCGGGAGGCGCTGCGCGGCCGCACCATGTTCGAGTGGAACTACCGGGTGCGCACCCGGGCCAGCGGCTACCGCCACTTCGAGGTGCGCGCGGTGCCGATCATCCGCCACGGCAGGGTGGTCGAGTGGGTCGGCGCCAACACCGACGTGACCCCGCAGCGCGAGGCCGAGGAGATGCGCGGCCGGCTGACCGACCAGCTCGGCGCCGCCGCCCTGCGCACCGCCCGGCTCCAGGGCGCCACGGCCATGCTGGCCGAGGCGCTGACGGTCGAGCAGGTGGTCCAGGTCATCATCGACGTGGGCCGCACCGCCCTGGCCGCCGACCGCTCGGCGGTCGCGCTGCTCGACACCGATCGCGCCACGCTCAAGCTGATCAACGGCGAGGGCATCATCGAGGCGTCGGGCGCCACCGGCGACGAGATCCCGCTGTCGCACTCCAACGTGATGACCATGGCGGTCAACAGCCGCCGGCCCGTGTTCGCCGAGTCGCCCGAGTCGCTGAAGGCCCAGCTCCTGGAGGCCGGCGGCGACGAGGAGGTCCTGGCCGGCTTCCTGGCCCACGGCGACGAACGCGCCTGGGTGGGCCTGCCGCTGCTGGCCGCGGGACGCGCTCTGGGAGCGCTCCGATTCTCCTTCACCCGGCCACAGAAGATCTCCCAGGAGGACGGCGTCTTCCTGGAGGCGCTGGCCGGTCAGTGCGCGCTGGCGGTCGAGCGGGCCACGCTCTTCGAGCGCGAGCACCGCACCGCCGAGACGCTCCAGCGCAGCCTGCTGCCCGACCGCCTGCCGGTGGTCAAGGGCCTGGTGCTGGCCCAGCGCTTCCGCTCGGGCAGCCGCCACGTCCAGGTCGGTGGCGACTGGTACGACGCCTTCGTGCTGCAGGACGGCCGCGTGGCGGCCGTCGTCGGCGACGTCATGGGCAAGGGCGTCAAGGCCGCGGCCGGCATGGGCCGCATCCGCAACGCCATGCGCGCCCTGGCGCTGACCAACCCGCCGCCCGCCGCCGTGCTCACCGGGCTCGACCGGGTCTTCGAGGCCACCGAAGAGGAAGAGCAGGTCACGACCCTGGCCTACATGGTCGTCGAGCCCGTCACGGGCGAGGGGACCCTGGCCATGGCCGGCCACCCGCCACCCGTCCTGGTCTCGCCGCAGGGCACCGCCATCCTGTGCGACGCCGAGCCGGGCACTCCGCTAGGCTGGCCGACCAGCCGACGGCAGTTCCGGTTCGTGGTGCCGCCCGGCCATACCGCCGTGCTCTACTCCGACGGTCTCGTCGAGAACAGGAAGCGCGGGCTGGATGCCGGTCTCGCAGAGATTTGCAGTGTTGTGACCGAAGCGCCACCTGAGGTCGTGAGTAGTCCGCACATGTTGCTGGACTTCCTGGTTGACCGGATGTTGTCTGGATATGAACAGGATGATGACGTTACCGCGCTCGCTATTCACGTCCCGCCAGCCACGAAGAGTGACTGAATGAAACAGTCATAACGGTTGCTTTCGGGTATCAGTGCCCCGCTTACGTACGCACTACTGTCTCGGTCGGCCTAGGGTGGAGGTCAACCGCCGGGAGGTGGCCGTATGGATTGCGGGGCCGTGCCACAATGCTGTGCAGGTCCGTCGCGGTCCGCACGGCCTCACCGTTCTCCGAGAGAGGCAACAGCCCCCCAGCGGGCATCTGGGTCCATTGTCGCCACGCGTTCGTTCGAGAGGTGTTCGTGTCGCCTGCAAGTTCGACTCGCTCGAAGCCACAAGAGCTGAACGAGCCCGTCATTCAGCGACTGCTCGAGCGTGGGCGCTCGCAGGGTTTCCTCGAGTCCGAGGATGTCCGTCAGGCCTTCGAGGAGGCGGACATCCCGATGTCGCACGCCGCCGCGTTCTTGCGGAACCTCAGCAAAGAGGGCGTGACCCTGAGGGTGACCGCCGCGGATTCGGCTGCGCCGAAGAAGTCTCGTCCAGCTAAGCGCCGCACCGCCGCCCCCGTCAAGACCAAGACGGCGGCGGCCGCCAAAGAGCAGCAGCCCGAGACCGTGACAGCGGTCGTGGGCACCGCTGAAGCCGAGTCGGCCGCCAAGAAGGCGGCCCCTGCCAAGAAGGCCGCGGCTCCCGCCGCCGCCAAGAAGGCCGAGCCGAAGAACGGTGGGCCTGCCGACACCAAGCCGAAGGACCCCGGGGCCAGGGGCGACGCGGACGATGACGAGGATCTCGAGCTCGACGGCGACGTGGAGCTGGAAGACCTCGAGGACATCGACGTCGACGACGAGGAGATCGTCGCCGAGGCCGACGCCGACTCCGAGGGTGACTCCGACTCCGACGACGACTCCGAGGAGGAGCCCAAGGCCGCGGTCGAGGTCGTCAAGGAGAAGACCGAGGACGAGGTCCTCATCCTCTCCGACGACGACGATGACGCCCCTGTGGCGCAGGTCGCCGCCGCCGGTGCCACGGCCGACCCGGTCAAGGACTACCTCAAGCAGATCGGCAAGGTCCCCCTGCTCAACGCCGAGCAGGAGGTCGAGCTGGCCAAGCGCATCGAGGCGGGCCTGTTCGCCGAGGAGCAGCTGGGCGGTGGGGAGACCGAGGGCCTGCCCGTCGACGTCAAGGCCGAGCTGGAGTGGATCGCCGAGGACGGCCGCCGGGCCAAGAACCACCTGCTGGAGGCCAACCTCCGGCTCGTGGTCTCGCTGGCCAAGCGCTACACCGGGCGCGGCATGCTGTTCCTCGACCTGATCCAGGAAGGCAACCTGGGCCTGATCAGGG
The DNA here is from genome assembly GCF_900108335.1 of Nonomuraea solani. Classification (GTDB taxonomy): domain Bacteria; phylum Actinomycetota; class Actinomycetes; order Streptosporangiales; family Streptosporangiaceae; genus Nonomuraea; species Nonomuraea solani. Next base: position 1,066,609 of record NZ_FNVT01000002.1, on the reverse strand, counting down.
CCGTCGAGAAGTTCGACTACACCAAGGGTTACAAGTTCTCCACCTACGCCACGTGGTGGATCCGGCAGGCGATCACCCGCGCCATGGCCGACCAGGCGCGGACCATCCGCATCCCGGTCCACATGGTCGAAGTGATCAACAAGCTGGCCCGCGTCCAGCGGCAGATGCTGCAGGACCTGGGTCGCGAGCCCACGCCGGAAGAGCTCGCCCGTGAGCTGGACATGACGCCCGAGAAGGTCGTCGAGGTCCAGAAATACGGGCGCGAGCCCATCTCGCTCCACACCCCGCTGGGTGAGGAGGGCGACAGCGAGTTCGGTGACCTCATCGAGGACTCCGAGGCCATCGTGCCGGCCGACGCCGTCAGCTTCACGCTGCTCCAGGAGCAGCTGCACTCCGTTCTCGACACGTTGTCGGAGCGGGAGGCGGGCGTCGTGTCGATGCGCTTCGGTCTCACCGATGGTCAGCCGAAGACGCTGGACGAGATCGGCAAGGTTTACGGGGTGACCCGTGAGCGCATCCGGCAGATCGAGTCGAAGACCATGTCCAAGCTGCGCCATCCGTCGCGCTCCCAGGTCCTCCGGGACTACTTGGACTAACCAGCACCACCCAACGCCCCGCCCGGGATCTTTCCTGGGCGGGGCGCTGGCATTCCGGCCCTTCACCCCCGACCTGACCCTGTCCGATCGGGCCATGCCCGGCTGGGGTCATTTGACCGGCTCACGTCCGGCTGGGGTCGTTTGGTCGGGTCACGTCGGGTTGGGGCTGTCCCGATTGGGCGATGCCCGGCTGGGGCCGTCCGATCAGGCCACGTTCGACTGGGACAGTACGCCCGCCCTGCCCCAGCCGGCCCCACTGCCATCGGGCCGGGGCTCGCCGCTTTCGGGCTGGGGAGTGTGGCCGGGATCGTCCGTCTGGAGTAGTCCGATCGGCGTGGTCTGACCGGCGCCGGCGAAGGTCGGGACCGTGCCCCGGAGCCTCAGGCTTCACGTCGTCACGGCGATCGCCCGGCCCGCCGATGGCGAGCCCATCGGCCATGCCTCACCACCATCGGGTTGGGGTCGTGCGGTCGGGATCGGCTGGGAGGGTTTGATCGGCGCGGTCCGACCGGCACTGGCCGAGGGCGGGACCATGCCCCTGAACCCCGGGCTTCACCGTCACCGTGGTCGTCCGGACGGCGAGCCCGCCGGTCAGGGCCCCGCGCCCATCCGGCCAGCGACCGTTCCACTCCCCAAGCGCCCGTCCACCTGGCGGCATCACCTTCGAAAACCGCATCGAGCCGCGCCGTCCTGCCGGACCCCACAGAGCCAAACGGAGGCACCGCCCAGCCTCGGCAAACGTCGTCAGGCCGCGACGCACTGCAGCATTGCCGGACACAGGTCGGATGGTGGCTTGGTGGGCGGTGTCCCGGTTGGGCGGTGCCCCGGTTGGACGGAGCCTCGGGTTGGACAGCGAGTCGATCGGATGCTGCTCCGATTGGGCGGTGAGTCGGTCGGATGGTGCTGCTCGGCAAGCGAGTTGGATGGCACTGGCCGGTCGGATGATGCCCGGTCAGATGATGTCTGGTCAGATGGCGAAGAGCAGGGCGGCGCTGAGCAGGACGATGATGGCGGTCGCGAAGTGGATGCCGAACGCGGTCGCCTTGGGGCCACCGTTGCGCAGCACGATCAGGGTGTCGCCCAGCGGGATCAGGGCGACGATCAGCATGAACCAGGCTTCGGCACTGGGGCCGGCGAAGGCCAGCAAGGCCAGGCCGACCAGGCCGAAGGTGCCGTCGCGCAGGCCCTTGACCGTCAGGTAGGCGCTGTCCTCCCTGGCGGGCACCCCATAGCCGATGGCGGCGGCGCGTGGTGTGAACAGAAAGCGGTACCCAAGGAACAGGCAGAACAGATTGAGGACGATGGCAAGGCCGTAGGCAATGGTGGTGAGCATGCTTATCTCCAACATCTAGCGCTGCTAGGAACAGAAATTATGCTAGCCGAACGCGGCCACTTGCGCTAGCAGTGCTAGATTTCAAAGCATGTCGATCCAGGGGCGCAAGGAGCGCGAGCGTGCGCAGCGGGAGAAGCTCATCATCACGGCCGCCCGCGAGCTGGCAGAGGCCGAGGGCTGGGAGGCGGTGACCACCCGGCGGCTGGCCGAGCGGGTCGAATACAGCCAGCCCGTCCTCTATAGCCACTTCAAGGGCAAGGACGCGATCATGACGGCCGTGGCCCTGGAAGGCTTCGCCGACCTGGTCACAGAGCTACGCGCGGCCCGAATGGGGGCGCCGGACCCGAGTCGCGCCCTCGCCGAGATCGGTGCCGCTTATGTGGCGTTCGCCGAGCGGCGGCCGGCGCTGTACGACGCCATGTTCAGCCAGAGCGTCAACCTGCCCTTCGCCACACCTGAGGCTCCGGCCACGCTGCACGCCGGGTTCAACGAACTAGCCGAGGCTGTCGGCCCACACGCGAACGGCACCGACCTGGGCGCGATGACCGAGACCTTCTGGGCCGCCCTGCACGGCCTGGTGACCCTGATGCGCGGCGGCCGGCTCCTACCCGAAGCCCACGACCGCAGGCTGGCGATCCTCCTGGCGCTCTTCACCCAGGAGCCACCAGGCACCGATCACTCCCCCTGACATCCCAGCCACCCACACCGGCCCCGGGTCCCTCGCGCCGACCTCGGCGCTCGGGTCGCGGCGATGGGTCGCGGTGCTCGGGTCAAGGGGACTGGGCTACGGGATGGGTTGGGGGAGATTCCGGCCAAGAGGTAGCCGTCACGAGCGGCTTGGCTCACGGGCCTGGGTCATGTCCACGGGCCGGGTTGCGGTGCTGAGGTCGTCCGAGGGCTGAGGTTGCGCGGGTCTGAATCGCGGCGCGTGGGTCGCGGTGCCCAGAAGACAGTCCTGAGCCGGCTCGCGGCTTCCATGCTGCGACTGGTCGTCGTGGGCCAATGGGTTGTGGCGCAGGCGCCGATGTTGGGCTGCTGAAGGCTGAGGCCAGGCGGGCGCGGTTTGTGGCACGTGAGTCACGGCGCTCGGGCCACATGGCTGAGCCGGCCTGCGGGTTCCCACGTTCCTGCTAGCCGCTTTGGGTCGATGGGCAGTGGTGCGGCCCGAGTTTGGCTCGCGGTTCCCACGTCTCTGCCCGGCCGCTCTCGTAGGCCGAGAAGCCGTGGGTGGCAGTGGTGGCAACGGCCGCGTGTAGGTGCCAGGTGCCCCGCTCTTCCCCGGCTCTCGTGATGAGGGTTCTCGGGTGCCCGGTCGGGTCAGGAGAGGTCGGTTATGTGGACGTCCAGGGTCCAGGGGCGGTTGGGGCGGGGTGGGGGTGTGAGGTTCAGGGTGTAGCCCAAGGTGTCGAGGGTTTTGGCCAGTTCGTCGGGTGTGGAGGGGGAGGTGTCCTGGTGGAGGAGGGCGCGGGCTATCTCGCCCCTGGTCGCCTTGGCCATGTGGCTGACGACCTTGCCGTCTCTGAAGACGCGTACCGTCACCGAGCGCTCGCCCGGTTGCCAGGCGCCCGCGTACGTGGCCGAGCGGAGATCCACCACCAGGCCCGGAACCCGATCCAGTTCCTTCGACACCGCCGGGCGCCAGAACGACGCCAGACCCCCGAGCGGTGGGAGGTTGACCCCCATCGAGAGGCGGTACGGCGGGATCTGGTCTGTGATCTTCACCACACCCCATAGGCCGGAGAAGATCAGTACGGACTCCTCTGCCCGGTTTCTGGCCTCGTCTTCCAGGGTGTCCAGGCCGAGGTTGTCGTAGAGGACGCCGGTATAGAGGGCGGCGGCGGGCAGTGTGGGGGCGGTCTTGAGGGCCGTGTTCTTGGCCAGTTCGCCTGCCAGCCCCGGCGTCAGGCCGAGCGTGTCGAGGGCGTCGCGGCGTTTGGAGGCCCGGATGAGTGCGTTCAGTACGCGTTTGCGGGCCTTGTCGAGGGCGGGCATGGACAGCTCGCCGACGGGCGGCCCGTTGCCTTCGGACGCCTTGCCTTCGGACGGTGGCAACAGGATCAGCACAACCACCTACCTTATTGGCCCTGGCCCGTGCCCCTTTCCGGTGGCCGGCTCACGCGGTGCGGCGACGTCTTCTGGGAAATGATGGCGTCGGTCCGCATATGCGCTAGTTGTCCGTGGGGGTGCCACGGAGGGGATCAGGCATGGGTCCGCACGTAGATGGCGAGCTACTGCGCCAAGCTATTGGGACACATGCTGACTTATCCCCTCGTCTGCGGCGTGTTTGGGCGATTCTTCGCAAGGTGTCGCGTCAAGGGGTCGTCGTCGGGTCCGCAGTACCGACCTCGACGCCGCATTGGCCGACCGGTGCGGAAGCTTCCGGACGGCGGGGCCAAGGGAGAGGTAGGCGCTCGGGAGTCTGTCCGATGGGGCTGGGGGATGCTTTCGCAGGTGGGCTAGGCTGCGTCGGTGGATTTCGACCTTCTTGTCCATAATGCCTGGCCTGCCTATGAGCAGCGTTCTCATGATGGATGGGTGCTGCGGTACGCCGGTGGCGTGACCAAGCGGGCCAACTCGGTGCTCGCGCTGGACGTACCGGATGATTTGGACGATGCCATCGCGGCGGCGGAGGCGTTCTACGGCGAGCGCGGGCTGCGGTGTGTGTTCTCCGTGGGGCCGGGCGCCACGCCCGGGCTGGATGCGGAGTTGGAGCGCCGAGGGTACGAGGTGGTCGATCCGACGGTCATCATGGCCGGTACGCCCGTTGCCGAGCCCGATCGCGAGGTCAGGATCGAGGAGCGGCCGTGGCGGGCCTGGCTGGAGGCGTGGTGGGCGGTGGACGGCCGCTATGGCAGTGGTGTCGATGAGGCCGAGCGCATCTGCACCGGCGTACCGGCTTGGTACGCGGCGGTCGAGGAGGACGGCGTGCCACTGGCGGTCGGGCGGGGCGTACCGCAGGGCGACACGCTCGGGATCTACTGCATGGCGACCATGCCCGAGGCCCGCCGCCGTGGGCTGGCCAGGGCGGCACTTCGAGGGTTGGTACGGCATGCGGGCGCCGGCTCGGCCTACCTGGTGACCACGGCGGGCAACGAGGGTGCGCAGGCCCTGTACCGGAGCGAGGGTTTCGAGATCGCCGACCGGTATCACTACCGCGTCCGCTGATCTCGTCGCGCAGACTGGCCGGCCGAGGGGTCTTGGAGGGACCACCGCCCGGGGACGAGTGCCAGCGGCAGGAGGTTCAGGTGGCGCTGGTGGGACGGTCGAGCCCATGGGTGGCCCAGTCGGGTGCCGCTGGCGGGCGGCCGCGTGTCGTTGACGGAAACGCTCGGTGTCCGCTGGCGGGAGGGCCCGGTTGCCGTCGGTGGGCGGGTCGCCGCGTGTCCTGGGCCGAACGTCCCAGGTGCCCGCTGACCGGGCGGTTGGCATTGATATGTGGACGGGCGCCGTGGCTGGCCCAGCAGAAATGGTCGGCTGGCCGAGTGCCATCGGCGAACGCTGGCGGGAGGGCGTCGGTAGCCATCGGCATGGGCGGAGTTTCACGTGTCCCCTGGCCAGACGGGTGGCGTTGGCTGAATGCCCTGGGCGGGAGCGGGCCTGTAGCCGTTGGCGGGAGCGGCTCGGTCGCCGTTGTGGGTTGCCGCGTGTCAAGGGCGGAATGCTCAGGTGCCCGCTGGCCGGGCGGCCGGCGTTGGCGGAGCCTCCGGTGTCCACTGGCCGGACGGGTGGTGTTGGCCGGCTGGCCGAGCGCCATTGGCAGGCCGGTCGGGGGCGGCTGGCAGGCTGGGCGGGCATCGTCGGGCGAACGCTGGCAGGCAGGCTGGGCTGGCATCATCGGGCAAACGCTGGGAGGTTGGCCGGGCGGAACGGCTGAGGTGACCGCTGGCAGGTTGCCGCGTGCCACCGGCAGAACGGGTTGGGCGACCGTCGGCAGGTTGGGCATGTGCCGTCGGCAGAAACGGCCAGGGCGACCGTTGGCGGGTCGGCCGCGTGTCGTCGGCGCAACGGCTCAGGCGGCCCGCTGGTGGCGGGACGCCGGGTGGCGTCGGCGCAACGGCTCAGGCGGCCCGCTGGTGGCGGGACGCCGGGTGGCGTCGGCGGGGCGCTTGGCTGGGCGCTCGCTGAGGCAGGCGGATGTTCCCGGCCAGACGGTCCGGGGCGGGCCGGTGTGGCTTTGGGAACGTTAAGGAGAGCAGGCGGACTACGGGGCGCCTGCTCGGGGTTTTACCCAGAACGGCGGCCCCGGGCGGGCCGGGGTCGCCGTTCTGGTCACGCAATATGTGGTTATCTCATCACGACCAGCGCTGGGTCAGCGTTCGTCGTTGGGGGCATTTGAAGGGGTTTCGCTGAGTCGAGCCGACTCGTCCAAGATGTCGGCGCCCTTTTCGCGCAACGCTGCAACGTGCTGACGCCCATGGTGAGCGCAGAACAGCAACTCCCCACCCACAGGCAGGGTTGCGCGAATGTAGGCCTGGGCGCCGCAGCGGTCGCAGCGGTCGAGGGCCGTCAGCGGCTTAACGGGGGCGAGAGCTCCAGTCACGTATCGCCTTTCGGGTCACCCCCGCCGAAGCGAGGATCTGGCGTCAGTCACTTGGAACAACATCTAACCGGACCTGGACGTTCCCAACCGCCCGCTCTCTACGCCGAGAGCGGAATGTGTCCCAAAGTAATGACGATCAGCCGGTTGGTAACGGCAAACGTGACGCCATGGCAAGCTTGTACGCGCGCGTAGGGGAAGAACGGTAGGCTACGCACACCTGTTCGATGCCTAAACCAGGGGAGCTGGAGTGACGCTAGTGGAGGCGGGTTACACGGCTCGTCACCTGTCGGTGCTTGAAGGCCTGGAGGCCGTACGCAAGCGCCCGGGCATGTACATCGGGTCGACCGACAGTCGCGGGCTCATGCACTGCCTCTGGGAGATCGTGGACAACGGTGTCGACGAGGCCCTGGCGGGGCACTGCGACCGGATCGAGGTCGAGCTCTTCGCCGACGGTTCCATCGAGGTGCGCGACAACGGTCGTGGCATCCCGGTCGACATCGAGCCCAAGTCCGGCCTGGCCGGCGTGGAGCTCGTCTACACCAAGCTGCACGCGGGCGGAAAGTTCGGCGGCGGCTCCTATGGCGCCTCCGGCGGTCTGCACGGCGTGGGCGCCTCGGTGGTCAACGCCCTGTCCGCGCGGGTGGACGTCGAGGTCGACCGCCACGGCAAGGTGCACGAGATCAGTTTCCGGCGCGGCGTGCCCGGGATCTTCGACGGCGACGGCCCGACCGCGAAGTTCAAGAAGAAGTCCGGCCTGCGCATCGGCGACAAGCAGCCGGCGAATCCCACCGGCACCCGCGTGCGCTTCTGGGCCGACAAGCAGATCTTCCTGCCCGACGCCGAGGTCTCGCTCGACGAGATTCACGTGCGCCTGCGGCAGACCGCGTTCCTGGTGCCGGGGCTGACCCTGGCCGTTCGCGACAGCAGGCACGAGGAGCCGGTCGAGGAGGAGTTCCGCTTCGACGGCGGCATCTCCGAGTTCACCGAGTTCCTGGCCCGCGACGAGGCCGTCTGCGACGTGCTGCGCCTGCAGGGCGTCGGCCACTTCCACGAGACCGTGCCGGTCCTCGACGACCAGGGCCACATGACGCCCACCGAGGTGCAGCGCGAGCTGACGGTGGACGTGGCGGTCCGCTGGGGCAAGGGCTACGAGTCCACCGTGCGCTCGTTCGTCAACGTGATCGCCACCCCCAAGGGCGGCACCCACCTGACCGGCTTCGAGCGCGGCCTGGTCCGTACGATCAACGAGCTCCTGCGCGAGACCCGCCTGCTCAAGAACGGCGACGACCCGGTCACCAAGGACGACATCTCCGAGGGCCTGACCGGCGTGGTCACGGTCCGCGTGCCGGAGCCGCAGTTCGAGGGCCAGACCAAGGAGGTGCTCGGCACCTCGGCGGCCACCCGCATCGTCTCCCACGTGGTCTCGCGCGAGCTCAAGGAGCTCTACGCCAACCCGCCGCGCGGCTACAAGCAGCCGCTGCGGGCCGTGCTCGAGAAGATCGTCGCCGCCGCCAAGGCCCGCATCGCGGCCCGCGAGCACCGCGACAACCAGCGGCGCAAGAGTGCGCTGGAGAACTCCGCGCTGCCGGCGAAGCTGGTCGACTGCCGCAGCGACGACGTTGACCGCAGTGAGCTGTTCATCGTCGAGGGTGACTCGGCCCTGGGCACCGCCAAGCTGGCCCGCGACTCGGAGTTCCAGGCGCTGCTGCCGATTCGAGGCAAGATCCTCAACGTGCAGAAGGCGTCCGTGAGCGACATGCTCAAGAACACCGAGTGCGCCGCCATCATCCAGGTGGTCGGGGCCGGTTCCGGGCGCTCGTTCGACATCGAGGCCGCCCGCTACGGCAAGGTCATCCTCATGGCCGACGCCGATGTGGACGGCGCCCACATCCGCTGCCTACTCCTGACCCTTTTCCACCGCTACATGCGGCCGATGGTGGAGGCGGGCCGGGTCTTCGCCGCGGTGCCGCCGCTGCACCGCATCGAGCTGACCAACCCGGGCCGGGGCAAGGAGAAGTACATCTACTGCTACTCCGACGCCGAGCTGCACAAGGTGCTGCGCGATCTGGAGCGGCGCGGGAAGCGGTGGAAGGACCCGGTGCAGCGCTACAAGGGTCTGGGGGAGATGGACGCCGATCAGCTCGCCGAGACGACGATGGATCCGCGGCACCGGATTCTGCGGCGGGTGCGGATCGAGGACGCCGAAGGGGCTGAGGGCATCTTCAACCTGCTGATGGGGAGTGAGGTCGCTCCTCGGCGGGAGTTCATCGTGAACAGTGCGGCCGAGGTCGATCGCGACCACATCGACGCTTAGGAGTCTTGGGTCCGGGCCAAGGGCGGTTGGGCGGCAGAGGTGAGGGTGCCTCGGGGGCGGTAGAGGGTCTCCAGGGGCCTCTGAGCCTCTCCCCGGACTCTTGCCCTGGGTCAAGCGGCCCTGGGGGTCTGTAGACGCGCTGGGGCTGGCTGCCTGGGGTGGGGTGACGCAGGGTTCGCCATCCGGCCGGGGTGTGATGACGTTGGCGGCCTGCGGGCCTGCGATGGTCCGCCGGAAGCGGGCTGGGGCGCGGGCGGTCAGGCCTTGCGTGCCCGCTGGAGGTGCTGCGGCTGGGCGAGTCCTGATGGAGCGCGGTCGGAGCGTCTTGCCGCACAGGCATGGTGACGACTGCTGGAGCGTTTGCCTCACGGGCGTGGTTGCGGCTGCGGGAGTTGCTTGCCAGGGGGCACGGTGGCGGCTGCGGGGACGTTCTTGCTCGCCGGGCTTCGCAAGCATGCTCGGCGGGTGGGTTCGCGGAAGGTCGCGGGGTGTGCTCGGCGGTTGGGTTCGCTGCACGTGGCGGGATGTGCTGGGCAGGTTCGCTGCACGTCGCGGGATGTGCCCGGCCGGTGGGTTCGCCGAAGGTCGCAGGATGTGCCCGGCGGGACGCTGCGGGAGCGCTCTTGGTGGGTGTGGGGCTGGGTGAGGAGAGGTGCGGCGGAGCCGGGGGCTCCGCCGCTTTTGCGTTAGTGGGTGGAGGCGGTCAGGCGGCCTGTGTGGACGTCGTAGATGCCGCCGGCCACCGGCATGCCCTCGGGGAAGAACGGGGTGGTGCGGATGCGGGTCAGGTCGTGGCGGAGGGCTTCGTTCTGGTCGGGCACCGTGTGGAACTCCAGGCTGCGGGTGTCCACGCCTCGTTCGCTGGTCAACATGTGTACGTCCGCGTCGGAGACCTTGGCCATGCCGCAGTCCGTATGGGGCATGACGAACACGCGCTCCACCCCGAGCAGGTAGACGGCCAAGACCAGGGTCCGGAGGACGTCGTCCGTCACCCGGGCGCCCGCGTTCCGCAGGATCTTGGCGTCGCCGGGCTTGAGGCCGAGCAGGCCCAGAGGGTCGATGCGGGAGTCCATACAGGTCACGACGGCTAGCCCACGGGCTGCGCGGCCGGTTAGCCCAGAGTTGCCGAAACGCTTCGCGAACTTCGCGTTGGCGGCATACAGGTCGTCGAACGCACTCATGTCACAAATGATGGCTGACGCCCCAGAGCTGCTGTCTTGCGGGGTGGCGACTGGCCGGACTTGGCCAACCTCCCACGGAAAGCCTTCACTTTGAGTGATGATGTCGTAGCCGTATGTACGTGATCGAAGAAGGTTTTGTCGTGAGTAGGTCTGAATCGCTTGCCGCGTACCTCCGAGCTCAAGCCCGGCGCCGTCTCGACCGCGTGGAGTCCAAGGACGACGGCCGCAACGCCAAATGTGCCCTGGCACTCCTCGACACCGCCGCCTACGCGGCGAGTCTGCCCGAGGACGACCCGCTGATCCTGATGCTGGACCAGGCGGGATGTTACGGGCCCTTGGGGTGTGAGCGGTTCGACCCGGGGGAGGCCGGCGCCGGTCTGATCCGGCACTGGCGGGGTGGCGAACCGCACGAACTGCTGCTCGCCCTCCCGGCCGCCATCGCCGCCGCCACCTAAGCGGGTCAGGGCTTGTGGGCCACGCCTACGTACCACCATTCGCTGCCCGCGAGCTCCTTCTCCCAAGCCTCGTCAGGCCGCCAGTCGGCCACATGCGTGACCCCGGGATCGACCAGGTCGAAGCCGTCGAACATGTGGGTGACCTGCTTGTGGCTGCGATGGATCAGGGGCGCGTCGGCGTCCTCGTACACCTCGCGGGCCGCCACCCCCACCTCCGGGTGGGCGTCGTCGGTGAGGTGGGAGATGACCACGGCGCTCCCGGGGGCCATGCGGTCGCGGAACTCCGCCACCACGCCCCACGGGTCGTCCTTGTCGGTCAGGCAGTGCAGGACGCCGAGGAAGATCACGCCGACCGGCTTGCTGAAGTCGATCAGCCGCCTGGTCTCTGGGGCGTCGAGGATGGCCGCGGGCTCGCGTACGTCCGCGTGCACGATCGTGATGCCGGCGTCGGTGCCGGCCAGCAGGGCGCGGGCGTGGACGATCACCACCGGGTCGAAGTCCACGTAGACGATGCGCGCCTGCGGGTGCGCCTTGCGGGCCACCTCGTGGACGTTGTTCTGGTTGGGCAGCCCGGTGCCGAGGTCGATGAACTGGTCGATGCCCTGCGCGGCCACATGGCGTACGGCCCTGCCCAGGAAACGCCGGTTGGCCAGGCAGATCTCCCTGCTCGGACCCAACGCCATGATCTTTTCCGCGGCCTCGCGGTCGGCCGCGAAATTGTCTTTTCCGCCGAGGTAGTAGTCGTACATGCGCGCCGAGTTGGGGATGCTGGGATTGATCCCCTTCGGGACGCGCGAGGGGTTGGTCATCTCGGCCCTTCGAAATCCACACCGCTGACTGCTCAGCAGATCGTAACGCTCATGTGACAGATTTGTGGATCTTTCGCGCTAATCCATCCGATGTCTGAGGGCGTGATCCAGGCTGACGGCACCCAGGATGAGCAGCCCCTCGACCATCGGACGATATGTGGAGTTCCAGCCGAGCAGGTTGAAGCCGTTGCCGATGAGCGTCAGGATCAGCACGCCGACCATGCCGCGCCAGATCGCGCCCCGGCCGCCCAGGATGCTCGTGCCGCCGATCACGGTCGCCGCGATGGCCGTCAGCTCCAGCAGCGTACCCATGTCGGGCTGGGCCGAGCCGCCGCGCGCGGCGAGCACCAGGCCGGCCAGGCCCGCGCAGATCCCGCTGATGGCGAACACGCCCACCCGGACCGAGCGCACCCCGATCCCAGACAGCCAGGCGGCCGAGGGATTGCCGCCGACGGCGTACACGCGCCTGCCGAACGTGGTGCGCGCCAGCAGCACCGACGTGACCACGGCCACCGCGACCAGGAGCAGCGAGGACGCGGTGACGCCGCCCAGGACCGTGGGCCAGCTCAGCGACTGGAACTCCTCCAGCCGGGCCGGGCCCGGATAGACGATGGCGCCGCCGGCGATGACCAGCGCCAGGCCGCGGTGCACGATGCCGAGCGCGAGCGTGGCGATGAACGAGTGCACGCGCGACAGCACCACGACCACGCCGTTGAGGGTGCCGAGCAGGCCGCCCGTGATGACGGCGGCCGCGTACCCGGCGGGGACCCCGGCACGCTCGGTGACGATGACGGCCACGATCGCGCTCACGGCGAGCACCGCGCTCGCCGACAGGTCGAAGACGCCGCAGATCACGCACAGGGTCATGCCGCAGGCGAGCAGCCCGGCCACGACGGCCTGGTCGAGCAGGTTGACCAGGTTTCCCGAGGTCAGGAACGTGTCCGTGGACAGGGAGAGCACCGCCACGAGCGCGGCCACGGCCAGGAGGATGCCGTGGTCGCGCAGGGAGCTCGCCGAACGGGCAGAGCCGATGACGCGTAAGAAGCGCACGCCGTCACTCGTCGTATTCGCCGGTCACCTGGGCCAGCGCGTCCTTGGTCCCCATGCTCGTGCCGGGCTCGACGTCGGTCATCACGTTCGTGTCGGGCACCTGCTCGCCGAGCGCCTTGTTCAGGCCCAGCTCGGCCGCCTTCGCGCCGAGGGTCTTGACCGGCAGGTAGTAGGCGGCGTACCAGCGTCCCTCCTGGACCGCCTTGACGGTCTGGCGGGAGGCGCCGTTGGCGACGTACATGATGTCCTTGCCCTTGGCCACCGCCTCGGCCCCCAGGATGGCCTGCGACGCGCCGATGATCACGTCGATGCCGGGGTCCTTCTGCAGCACGTCCTGCATGGCCTTGCGCCCGCTCTCCTGCGTGTACCCGCCTTCGAGCCGGGCCTTGACCTCCACGCCCGGCGCCGCCTCCAGGACGCCGACGGCCGCCTGGGTGCGGGCGTTGTCGAGCGGCAGCGCCTTCAGGCCCTCCAGGTAGCCGACCTCGCACGGGTTCAGCTTCTTGCTCTCACACGCCTGGACGGCCAGCCTGCCGAGCCCCTCGCCGTTCAGCGCGGGCGGGTCGATGAGCGTGATCGTGCCGTCGACCTGGGGCTGGGCGGTGTCGTAGCGGGTGCCGACGGGGGTGAAGTGCACGACGACGGAGATTCCGGCCTGTACGGCGGAGCGGATCGCCGGCACCACGGCCGCCCCGTCGTTGGCCTGCACCACGAACACGTCGAACCGCCTGGCCGTCACCGCGTCCTGGAGCTGCCTGACCTGCGCCTGGGCGTCGAAGTTCGGGTCGAGGAACTCGGCCGTGGCGCCATTGGCCCTGGCATACTCCTCGACCCCGGCGAACGTCGCCGCCGCGAACGAGTTGGCCTTGGCGAAGCCGAAGAACCCGATCCGCTTGGGCCCGCTGGAGGCGGTGGTGGCCGACGGGGTGGCGGACCCCGCGGTGGAGCTGGGATTGACGCAGGCGGTGGCGAGCAGGGCCACCGCGGCTAACGCAGTCCATCGTGCGAGCATCTCGATCTCCATTCGCATCGTCGGCGACTCACCCGGGACTTCGTGGTGGTGATCATAGAGAAACCCGGGAGGTTCCGGGACTTCTCAGGCCGACGAGGCGAAGGATTCAGGCGGGCTCGTTGCCCGGCTTCCACTTGATGCCGCAGCCGAGCGACGGCACCTGCTCCTCGGGCACCGGCGTGTCGTCCAGCAGGGCGTCGATGGCCGCGCGCAGGGACGAACCGGTGACCGGTACGGCGTTGCCCGGCCGCGAGCCGTCGAACTCGCCGCGGTAGACGAGCCGGAACTGCCCGTCGTACAGGAAGAAGTCCGGTGTGCACGCCGCCTGATAGGCCTTGGCCACCTCCTGGGTGTCATCCAGCAGGTACGGGAACGCGAACCGGGCCCTGGCGGCCTGCTCCGCCAGGTGTGTCGGGTCGTCGTCGGGGTAGTTCACGGCGTCGTTGCTGCAGATGGCGACGATCGACAACCGGGCGCCGTAGTGCTTGGCCAGGGCGCCGAGGCCGGATTCGATGTGCCGCACGTACGGGCAGTGGTTGGACAGGAACATCACGAGACTGGCGGGAGATCCCTTGAGGTCCTCCAGCGAGACGCTGCCGCCGTCGATGGCGGTCAGATCGAAGGCCGGTGCGGGAGTGCCGAGCGGAACCATGAACGAGTTGGCAGCCATGGCATCCATTGTCGTCTGAGAGAGGATGGAAACGATGGGCGGTATCGCCGAGTTCCGAAGTGTCGTGCTGGACTGCGCCGATCCCAAGGGCCTGGCCGACTCGCCCCCGGCCACCAGCCGCCCCGCTGGCCCGACCCTGGCCGCCCGCAGCAGATCCATCTCGATCTGGACGTGGCGGACCTGGACGAGGCCGAGGCGCGGGCGATCGAGATCGGGGCGACCAAGCACGAGCACCAGCCGAGCGAGGACGACGAGTTCCGGGTGTTCCTCGACCCGGCCGGGCACCCGTTCTGCCTCTGCCGCACCTGACGGGACCGCTCAGGGGCCGGCCCGGCCTTGCGACCGGCCCTCTCAGGGACCGGTCCCGCTGAAGGACCGGTCCCTGACGGTCAGGCGATGGATCGGGTCAGCAGGTCCACCGCCTTGCGCAGGTTGCCCGCCGCCAGCTCGTGGTCGGCCGACGCCTGCAGGTCGGGCCGCCTGCCGGCGCGCTGTGCCACGTCCCTGGCCACCGAGACGACGGCGTCGTCCACGGCGTACGAGTCGCTGGCCGACTGTTCGAGCAGCGACGCCGCCGTGGCCAGGCGGCCCAGCACGGTCCGCGCGTCGCCGACGGAGCCGTCGGCGTTCCAGTAGCGGGCGCCCAGGGCCAGCAGCAGCTCCGCGGCGGCGTCCTTGGAGCGCCGGTCGCCGCCGGCGAGCTCCTGCTGGGCGGCGTCGAGCCGGTCCCGCGCCCGGTCGGTACGCAGCCCCCACCCATACGGGAACAACGGGTCATACGAGGCATCGCCCACGTTGATCGGCACCTGCGCCACCGAACGGAACCACGTGAACGGCAACCGCCCGGTATACGGCCGCGCCCCGAACAGCGGATCGGCCACCCCGTCGCCCTCGGTGCCGGGCAGCCAGGACGCCACCACGGCCTCGACGCCCGACAGGTCGCCGAGTCGCATCGGCCGGCCGGACACCACGAGCACGACGCACTTCATCGCCCCGCACACCTTGGCGACCGCGGCCTGGTCGGCGGCGGACAGGTCCAGCGTGCGCCCGGCGCGCCCCACATCGCCCTGCCCCTCGGCGTACGGCGTCTCGCCCACCACCACGACGCCCACGTCATGCCCGGCCAGGCCGGCGGAGGCGTCGCGTGAGTAGGTCACGGAGGCCGCGCGCGAGCGGATGCCCCGCAGGATCGTGGTGCCCTCGGTGATCGGGCCCGGCGAGCCCTGCCAGGTGATCGTCCAGCCGCCGCTCTGGTTGCCCAGGTCGTCGGCGTTCGAACCGGCCACGTACACCTTGGCGTCGCGGCGCAGCGGCAGCAGCCCGCCGTCGTTCTTCAGCAGCACCTGCGATTTGGCCGCCGCCGTACGGGCGACCGCCCGGTGCGCCGCCGAGCCGACGTCGCCGATCCGGGACCGGTCGGCGTACGGGCGCTCGAACAGCCCCAGCCGGAACTTCTGCGTCAGAATCCTGGCCACCGCGTCGTCCACCCGCGCCACCGGCACCCGCCCGGCCTCGACCTCGGCCTTCAGCGTGCTCGTGAACTGCGGATACGCGTACGGCACCATGATCATGTCGAGCCCGGCGTTGATCGACGTGCGCACGTCGCCCGGGTAGTCGCCGGGGATCTGGTCGATGGCCTGCCAGTCGCTGATCACGAAGCCCTTGAAGCCGAGCCGGCCCTTGAGCGTGCCGTTGATCAGCTCGGCGTGGGCGTGCATCTTCAGCGGCCCGGCGCCGGAGTCCACGCTGGAGAACGACGGCATCACGGTGGCGACGCCCCGTTTGACCGCTTCGGCGAAGGGCGCCAGGTGGACGGCCTCCAGCTCCTGCCGGCTCACCTTGGTGACGCCCTGGTCGATCGTGTAGTCGCCGGTCGTCGAGGACCCGTACGCCGTCCCGCCGTCGCCCACGTAGTGCTTGGCCGTGGCCAGCACCCCGTGGTCCTGCAGGCCGTCGATGACCGTGGCCATCCGGGTCACCAGTGCGGGGTCCTCGCCGAACGACTCGTACTCCCGGCCCCAGCGGTCGTCACGCGCCACACACAGGCAGGGCGAGAAGTTCCACGGGATGCCGGTGGCCTTGACCTCCTTGGCGGTGATCTCGCCGGCCCGCTCGACCAGGCCGGGGTCGCGGGTGGCGCCCATGCCGATGTTGTGCGGGAAGATCGTCGCGCCCACGACGTTGTTGTGGCCGTGCACCGCGTCCACGCCGTAGATCAGCGGCACCTGCAGGCGCGTCTGCCGGGTCTGGAGCTGGAAGACGTCGATCATGTCGGCCCACGCCGCCGGGGTGTTCCGCGGGGGCGTCGAGCCGCCGCCGGACAGCAGGGAGCCGAGACGGTAGGCGGCGATGTCGCTCTGCTTGGCCAGCGCGCCGCGTTCGGCCTGCGTCATCTGGCCGATCTTCTCGTCCAGGGTCATCCGGCCCAGCAGGTCGGCGACGCGCTCCTTGACCGGTTTGTGGGCGTTCAGGTACGGAAGGCCGTGCGCGTTGATCACGATGACCGGGGACTCGGCGGGCGGCCTGGTGCCGGTGCCGGACAGCTCGACCGGGATGGTCTCCGCCACCTCGTCCTGGCCGTCGCGCAGCGTCCTGACCGTGAACGTCTTCGCCGATCCGGAAGCCGTGCCCGCCGGGAACCTCAGCGTGCCCTGGGCCGCCGTGTAGTCGCCGCCCGGGGTGGCGGTGCCGGTGCCGGTCTTGTAGTCCACCGCCAGGTCGGCGGGGAGCGGCGCGCCGTCGGCCGTGGTGACCGTGACGGCGATCTCCGCCTCGCCCCGCTCGTTCACCGGGTAGACGGGTTTGTCCGTGGACAGCCGGACCGGGCGCGGCGGCGCCGTGCCGTAGATCTGGAACTCGTCCCAGGTGAGCGTGCCCGACGTGGCGGGCAGGCGCATCGCGTAGCCCCAGATGGCGACCAGGTCCAGCTCGCCGTCGGTCGGCGCGCCGCCCGGCTGGTAGTCGGTGCGGCGGGTGAAGCTCGAGAACGGCACCACCACCTTCCGCCAGCCGGCCGTGTCATCGGTGAACGACGACTCGAACAGCTCGGAGGAGGCCGGGCCGCCGCCGTCCTTCAGCTCGAAGAAGATCCGCTGGCCCGAGCCGGTGCCGTTCACCCAGAAGGAGAAGCCTTCGTACGGGGACCAGTCCTGCGTGGCGGGCAGATCGTGGGACCAGCCGCCCCACTGGCTCACGTTGTAGACGGACTTGAGCACCCGGTTCGTGGCGGGCGCGTCCGGCCGGTCGGCGCCGGGCTCGACGGTGAGGGCCGGGGTCGAGGCCGCGTCGTTGCCCCAGGCGTACACGCCGGTGGGCACGCCGTCCGACTCGAAGTCGGTGATCGTGAGCGGCTCGGCGGCCGCCAGGGCGGGCGGGGCGGCGAGGAGTGAGGCCAGCAGGGTGAGGGCCACCCATAACGGGCGGCTGGATCGGAACACGGTACCTCCATCAGGGGAGAGAGCGCTCTCCCAGATGAGATCGGCACCGGGGCCGGTTTCATAACAGCGAAACGCACTGGGGCCGGTTTCATAACTGCGAAACAGCGCGCCACCGCTCGGGTGACGCGCTGTCATCGACGCCGAGGCCGTCCGGTGCGGCCAGGACACGGCCACTCCATCCGGCGGGCCGGCCCTGCTCGGTCTGGAGCGGTCGGGGCTACTCCTCCGGCAGGGCAGGGGGCTGCTGTGCGGTGTCGCCGGGCAGGAGCTCAGGCCCGGCGGCCAGGGCGCCACCGATGGCGCCGATGGTGTGGGTGAGCCGGACGCCCGACCCGTCGCGGCGCCCGATCTCCTCCGGCAGCGGCACCGGCTTGCCCACCGCCGACACCGCCTTGGCCGGCGCCGGGCCCGCCCAGGCCAGCAGCAGTTCGTCCTCGCCCTTCAGGAACCGCTGGGCCCGGACACCACCCGTGGCGCGCCCCTTGGCGGGGAACTCCGCGTAGTCGGACACCTTGCCGCCGCCCACCTGCGTGCCGGGCAGCGCCGTGGAGGACCCCGCCACCGTCACCACCTGCGCGGGCAGCTCGGGATCCACCACGCCGAACCAGATCACCCTGGCCGGGCCGTCGAGCCGGATGCCGGCCATGCCGCCCGCCGGACGGCCCTGCGGCCGCACCAGCGCGGCCTGGTAGCGCAGGAGCTGGGCGTCGGAGGAGATGAACACCAGGTCGTGCTCTTCGGAGACCAGCTCGACGGCGCCCACCACGGTGTCGCCGTCCTTCAGGGTGATCACTTCGAAGTCGTCGCGGTTGGCCGGGTAGTCGGGCACCACCCGCTTGACCACGCCCTGCGCCGTGCCCAGGGCCAGCCCGGGGCCGTCGGGATCGAGGGAGCCGAGGCCGACCACCTTCTCGTCGGGCTGCAGCGACACGTATTCGGACACCGGATGCCCGCCCGACAACGACGGCGGGTTGGCCACGGGCGGCAGCGTCGGCAGGTCGACCACCTGGACGCGGATCAGCCGGCCCAGCGACGTCACGACGCCGACCTCGCCGCGCACGGTGGTGCGTGCGACGCTGACCAGCACGTCATGGGCCGAGCGTTCGCCCTCGCCCGGGAGCGGCTCGGCGTCGGAGGTGCGGGCCAGCAGGCCGGTCGAGGACAGCAGCGCCAGGCACGGGTCGTCGGCCACCTGCAGGTCCGTCGCCGGGACCGGGGTGCGGGCGACGCCGGGCGCCTCCAGCAGGACGGTGCGGCGTGGGGTGCCGTATTTCTTGGCCACCTCGGCCAGCTCGCCCGAGACGACCTGGCGCAGCTTGGTCTCCGAGGAAAGGATCTCCGTGAGCTTGGCGATCTCGTCGCTCAGGACCTCCTTCTCGCGGTCGAGCTCCAGCTTGTCGTAGCGGGTCAGGCGGCGCAGCGGCGTGTCGAGGATGTAGGCGGCCTGGATGTCGGTCAGGTCGAACACGTCCATCAGCCGCGTGCGGGCCTGCGCCGAGTCGTCGGAGGCCCGGATGACCTGGATGACCTCGTCGATGTTCAGCAGCGCGATGATGAGGCCGTCGACCAGGTGCAGGCGCTCCTCGCGCTTGCGGCGCCGGTATTCGGACCTGCGGCGCACGACCTCGATCCGGTGGTCGACATAGACCTGCAGCAACTGTCGCAGCCCGAGCGTGCGGGGCTCGCCGTCGACCAGGGCGACGTTGTTGATGCCGAAGGTCTCCTCCATCGGCGTCAGCCGGTAGAGCTCCTCCAGGACGGCCTCGGGGATGAAGCCGTTCTTGATCTCGATGACCAGCCGCAGGCCCTTGTGCCGGTCGGTGAGGTCTTTGAGGTCGGCGATGCCCTGGAGCTTCTTGCTGGTCACCAGCTCCTTGATCTTGGTGACCACGCGCTCGGGGCCGACGTTGTAGGGCAGCTCGGTGACGATGATGCCCTTGCGGCGCGGCGTGATCTGCTCGACCACGCACTTGGCCCGCATGCGGAACGTGCCACGCCCGCTCTCGTAGGCGTCGCGCACGCCCTGCAGCCCGATGATCGAGCCGCCGGTCGGCAGGTCGGGGCCCGGCACGAACCGCATCAGCTCGTCGAGCGTCGCGTCGGGCTTCTTGATCAGGTGCCGGGCGGCGGCGACGACCTCGGTGAGGTTGTGGGGGGCCATGTTGGTGGCCATGCCGACCGCGATGCCGCTGGTGCCGTTGACGAGCAGGTTGGGGAACGCCGACGGCATGACCCCCGGCTCGGTCTCCTGGCCGTCGTAGTTGGGCTTGAAGTCGACGGTGTCCTCGTCGAGCGACTCGACCATGAGCATCGCCGCCGGGGCCAGCCTGGCCTCGGTGTAACGCATGGCGGCGGGCATGTCGTCGGGCGAGCCGAAGTTGCCGTGGCCGTCGACGAGGGGCAGGCGCATGGAGAACGGCTGCGCCAGGCGGACCAGGGCGTCGTAGATCGCGCTGTCGCCGTGGGGGTGGAGCTTACCCATGACGTCGCCGACGACGCGTGAGGACTTGACGTGCCCACGGTCGGGGCGCAGGCCCATCTCGCTCATCGAGTAGAGGATGCGACGCTGCACCGGCTTGAGGCCGTCACGAGCGTCGGGCAAGGCCCGCTGATAGATCACCGAGTAGGCGTACTCGAGGAAGCTCGTGCGCATTTCCGAGGACACGTCGATGTCGACGATCCGCTCCTCGAAGTCCTCAGGCGGGGGTGCTGTCGTGCGTCGGGCCATCTTGTGCTGCGCCGGCTGCCCCGGCCGTCGCGCCGAGGGGAAGCGCATCCTCCTTCTGCTCTTGTGCTGTAACCGTAGCCGTCAGCCCGCTGAAGAAGCGTCAGATCGGCGTGCGAGGCTTCGACGTAACCTGCCCACGTCGTGACGCGATGACGGCCGGAAGTGCGAACGGCCACGCGACCGGAATGGGTACCAACGTGTTTGCCCCTGGAGATGATGGCACGAGCCAGGTCCCTGTGGCGTATCCGAACGCATCGAAGCCGCCTCCTTGTCGCCGACCGGGCCCGTCTTCCACAGAAGGCAGATCCTACTCGATCCCCGCCACTTCTCGCTGACTTGTTCGATTGGCGTTTTCCATCTTGACCAAGCAATTGCTTGGGTCGTACGTTCGTGGCGTGGGCTCTCACCTGTCACCGGAGGCGTCATGATCGAGTTCCATCCCGTGACCAAGCACATCGGCGCCGAGGTCACCGGGGTCGATCTGCGCAAGCCGCTCTCCCAGGAAGAGGTCGCGACCCTGCGGGCGGGCTGGCTCAAGCACCTCGTGCTGTTCTTCCGCGACCAGCCCATCGACGACGAGCAGCACCTGCAGTTCGCCCTCAACTTCGGCACGCTCAACCACCCGGCCTTCAAGAAGGACTCCACCAGCCCCATCCACATCCTCGACCAGACCTCACCCAAGGGCGAGGGCGGCGACGAGTGGCACAGCGACAACACCTTCGAGCCGACGCCGCCCATGGGGTCGCTGCTGCGCTGCGTGCAACTGCCCAGTGTGGGCGGGGACACGTGCTGGGCCAACACGTACCTGGCGTATGAGACGCTCTCGCCGTCGATCCAGCGGCTGTGCGACGAGCTGACGGCCGAGCACGACATCACGATGTCGATGAAGAAGGCGATCTCGAAGGGGCACCCGTTCGACCTGGCCGAGATCCAGGCCGCGTGGCCGCCCATCGAGCGGCCGGTGGTGCGGGTGCACGCCGAGACCGGGCGCAAGGCCCTGTTCGTCAACCGCGCCTCGACGACGCGGCTGGTGGGGCTGAGCGATCGGGAGAACGAGGCGCTGCTGCCGTTCCTGATCGATCACATCAGGTCGCCGGAGTATCAGCTCCGCCTCAGGTGGCGCCCGGGCACGCTGGCCTTCTGGGACAACCGCCCGACCCAGCACTACGCGGTCGCCGACTACACCGAACGCCGCCGCATGCACCGCGTCACGATCAACGCCTTCCCGGAGCACACCGACAAACCCTGACCATCCCGTACGGCTTCGCCACCTTGGCCGCCACCCGCCGCACGTGGCCGGCGGCCTCCAGGAACACGGCTTCTGACCCGCACGTGGCCGGGCGCCGTCACGTGCGCACACTTGACCGTCTGGGTGGTCAAGCGGTTCCCGCCCGATGACACCGGACCACCCCCCAGTGGCTCGCCGCCGGTGTCATGTCTTTCCTGGGGGAACTGTTGTCACCACCCAGACGGCCCACGATGCGCGCGTGGCGGCGCCCGGCCCTGTGCGGGTCAGAGGGCGTGTTCCTGGAGGTCGGAAACCCTGTGCGGCGGGTGGCGGCCGGGGTGGCGAAGCCGTACGGGATGGAAGTTGGGAGAGCACGCGGCGCAAAGGAGCGGCCGAGCAAACGGGGGATGCATATATCGTCGGGGGCATGATTGACGCGCCGGACGCCGGGATGCTGCGGGAAGAGGCTGAGGAGCGGCTGCGGGCGCTGGCCGGGGAGCACGCCCGGCTGCGCGACGACCAGTGGTCCGCCATCGAGGCCCTCGTCCTCGACCGCCGCAGAGTCCTCGTCGTGCAGCGCACCGGCTGGGGCAAGTCGGCCGTCTACTTCGTGGCCACCGCGCTCCTGCGCGAGCTCGGCGAGGGCCCCACCGTCATCGTCTCGCCGCTGCTGGCCCTCATGCGCAACCAGATCGCCGCCGCCGAGCGCGCCGGCATCAGGGCCGTCACGATCAACTCCGCCAACCCCGAGGCGTGGGAGGAGATCTACGGCCAGGTCGCCGAGGGCATGGTCGACGTGCTGCTGGTCAGCCCCGAGCGGCTCAACAACCCCGACTTCCGCGACAACGTCCTGCCCGAGCTGGCCGAGAGCGCCGGGCTCGTGGTGGTCGACGAGGCCCACTGCATCTCCGACTGGGGCCACGACTTCAGGCCCGACTACCGCAGGCTGGCCACGCTGTTCGCGGAGCTGCCGCCCGGCATCCCCGTCCTGGCCACCACCGCGACCGCCAACGCCCGCGTCACCCGCGACGTGGCCGAGCAGATGCGCCTGCCCGAGGAGCTGCGCCCCGACGGCGAGGACACGCTCGTCCTGCGCGGCGCGCTGGAGCGCGACAGCCTGCACCTGAGCGTCGTCCGCCTGCCCAGCGCCGAGCAGCGGCTGGCCTGGCTCGCCCAGACGCTCCGCGACCTGCCCGGCTCCGGCATCGTCTACACCCTCACCGTGGCCGCCGCCCACGAGATTGCCGGCTACCTGCGCGAGCAGGGGCTGGAAGTGGCCGCCTACTCCGGCCAGACCGAGCCGTCAGAGCGGCTGGCGGCTGAGGAGGCGCTGCTCAACAACAAGATCAAGGCGCTGGTGGCCACGAGCGCGCTCGGCATGGGCTTCGACAAGCCGGACCTCGGGTTCGTGGTCCACATGGGCGCGCCTCAGTCGCCCGTCGCCTACTACCAGCAGGTCGGCCGGGCCGGGCGTGGGGTCGAGCGGGCCGAGGTCATCCTGCTGCCCGGCACCGAAGACCGCGACATCTGGGCCTATTTCGCCTCGCTGGCGTTCCCGCCCGAGCCCGTCGTACGCGCCACGCTGCAGACCCTCGAAGAGCGCGGCCTCATGTCCACCCCGGCGCTCGAAACCGCCGTCGACCTGAGCCGCAGCCGCCTGGAGATGATGCTCAAGGTCCTCGACGTCGACGGCGCCGTCCGCCGCGTCAAGGGCGGCTGGGAGGCCACGGGGCAGCCGTGGGAGTACGACACCGAGCGCTACGGCCGCATCGCCGCCGAGCGCAAAGCCGAGCAGGACGCCATGCTCGCCTACCTGACCACGACCGAGTGCCGCGAACAGTACCTGCGCAGGCACCTCGACGACGACGGCGCCACACCGTGCGGCCGCTGCGACAACTGCACCGGCCGGCACCGTTCGCCGGAGATCGGCGCGCAGGCCGTCGAGACCGCCCGTGAGCGGCTGAGCAGGCCCGGCGTCGAGATCGAGGCTCGCAAGCAGTGGCCGACCGGCATGCCCGACCTGTCCGGGCGGATCAAGCCCGACCTGGGCGCCGAGCCCGGCCGGGCGCTCGGGCGGCTGACCGACATCGGGTGGGGCAACCGGCTGCGTGAGCTGTTCAACGCCGAGGACGGGCCGATGGCCGACGACATGTTCGCGGCCGTGATCAAGGTCCTGTCGTCCTGGGAGTGGCGTGAGCGTCCCGTGGCCGTGGTCAACGTGCCGTCGGGGGCGCGGCCCAAGCTCGTACGCGGGTTCGCCGAGCGGCTGGCCCAGGTCGGGCGGCTGAACTACCTGGGTGAGCTGGGCTATCGGGCGGGCTCGCCCGGGCAGCAGTTCAACAGCGCCAAGCGGGTGCAGGCGATCAGGGGCACGCTCGCCATGCCCAAGGATCTTGGGGCGGCGATCGCGGCGTGCGGCGGGCCCGTTCTGCTCGTGGACGATCGCGTCGACACCGGGTGGACGATGACGCTCGGCGCCGCCCTCATCCGCCACGCGGGCGCCCCGGCCGTCCTGCCCCTGGCCCTGGCGACCGTCAGCTAGGCATTGCGACCGGCCAGTCGACACCGCGACCGGCCGACTGACACCGCGACCGGCTGAGTGGCACCGTGACCGGCCAGTCGACACCGCGACCGGCCGACTGACACCGCGACCGGCCGACTGACACCGTGACCGGCCGACTGACACCGTGACCGGCCGAGTGGCACCGTGACCGGCCAGTCGACACCGCGACCGGCCGGCGGTTTGTCCGCCGGTCAGCCGACGTGGGCGGCGATGGTCCGCGCGCACGCCAGAGACTCGGTGCGCGTCGTGTCCACCTCCAGGTCGTAGGTCACGCCCTTGTGGACGATCTCCGCCTGCAACGCGGCCATGCCCTGGACCCGATCCCCGCGTGCGACCTCACGGCCGGCGGCGACCTCGCTGTCGCACTTCACGCCGACCCACAGCACGTCCAGGTCGCCCAGAACCTGCTGCCAGCGCCGCTGGGACGCCGGTCCGCCGAGAAAGACGTCGTCGACGATGACCTTGGCGCCCGCACGGGCCATCGCCACGATGCCCCGCATCCATGCCGCGTCCAGCGCCGTGAAGTCCGCCCCGACGTTCACCGAGCCGTCCGCCCCGATCTGGAGCCCGTCGTCCGACGCCTGCAGCCTGGCGGGCAGCGCCTCGACGAACGAGTCGACCCCGAGCGCCAGCCACGGATCGGGAAGCACGGCCTGCAGGCAGCGGACGATGCCGGACTTTCCCGAGCTCGAACCGCCGTTGATAATGATCATCTGCGTCGTCACCACGCCACAGTAGGACACCGCCCGCACGGTCCGGAAACGCATTTCGGCAGGCGACGCCCTGGAACGGCGGACGGCTGGAACGGCGGACGGGCTAGAACGGTGGGCGCGCGCCCAGGTGCATGATCGCCTTGGCCGCCAGCCGGCAGCCGGCGGTGAGCGCCTCGGCCGGAGGCTTGCCCTCGAGCCAGGCGGGCAGGAAGCCGGCGGAGAACGCGTCGCCCGCCCCCGTGCCGTCCACGATCTTGTCGACCGGCTCGGCGGCCACGCGGACGGGGTCGGGGCGGCCGTTGCTGTACCACAGCGCGCCCTGGTCGTTCATCTTGATCACGACCTGCGGGAACCACGCGGTCAGCACCTTGGCGGCGGCCTCGGCGTCGTCGCGGCCGGTCAGCACCTTGGCCTGGTCGGCGTTGGCGAACAGCAGCTTGACCCCGTTGGTCCACTCGAGGAAGGGCTCGGCGCCCGTGCGCTCCAGCGGCGCGGACGAGGCGCAGTCGACCGAGATCGACATCCCGTTGCGGCGAGCCATGTCGAGCGCCGCCAGACCGGCGTCGCGCGACCCCTCGTTGATCAGCGTGTAGCCGGAGATGTGCAGATGTGTGCCCTGGGCGAACAGGTCGCGCGGCAGATCCTCCGGCGAGAGCGCCGCGTTGGCGCCGGGGTCGGAGAGCATGGTGCGCTCGCCCTTGTGCGTGACGAGCACGACACACGTGCCGGTCGGCCGCTCAGGATCCATGACGAGCCGGGCGTCGACGCCGTAGCCCATCAGCTCCATGTCGCGGTTGCGCCCCGTGATGTCGGCGCCCCTGCGGCCGATGTAGGCCACCTCGGCACCCTCGACGGCCAGCCACGAGGCGATGTTCGCCCCTGAGCCGCCGCCGTGCATGGTCACGATCGCCGGGGTGTCGCTCGCCCTGGCGAGCGCATAACGGGCGCGCGCGACCGCGTCGGTCATGAGATCGCCCACCACGACGACCCGCGTCATGATGTCACCACCTTGCTGCCTTCAGAACGAGCCTGGCCACGGCAAAACTAACAGCTTCCGGGCTGCCCGTGGGGCGGACCGATGACACCGGCCGATAGTCGATGCACAAGCGTTGCCCAACAGGCCCCCCGGTCTTGGCATTTGGGATGCGGGTTTACGCTCGAGGCTGTGGAGGCACAATATCCGGCCCATTGGGAAGCTGACGTCGTCCTGGCCGATGGCGGCACCGCGCACGTCCGGCCGATCAGGCCCGCCGACGCGGACCGCCTCCGTTCCTTCTACTCCCGTCTGTCCGACGAATCGATCTATTTCCGGTTCTTCGGGCCACGGCCCCGGCTGTCCGACCGGGAGGTCGAGCGGTTCACCAACGTCGATTACATCGGCCGGGTCGCCCTGATCGCCACGATCGGCACCGAGATGGTGGCCGTCATCCGCTACGACCGCACCGGTCCCGGTGAGGCCGAGGTGGCCTTCCTCGTCGAGGACGCCCACCAGGGCAGGGGAGTGGCCTCCGTCCTGCTGGAGCACCTGGCGGCCACGGCTCGCGAGCGCGGCATCGAACGGTTCATCGCCGACGTGCTGCCCGCCAACATGCGCATGACGGGGCTGCTGCGCCAGGCCGGTTACACGGCCCAGAGCCAGTTCGAGGACGGCGTCGTACGCATGACGCTCGACCTCACCCCCACCGACACCTCGACAGAGGTGACGGCCGCGCGCGAGCACCGGGCCGAGTCCCGGTCGATCGCCAGGCTGCTCACCCCAGGCTCGGTCGCGGTCATCGGCGCCTCGCGCGAGCCGGGCGGCGTCGGCCAGACCGTGCTGCGCAACCTGCTGGCCGCCGACTTCACCGGCCCCGTCTATCCCGTGCACCGGGAGGTGCGCGCGGTGGCGGGCGTGCGGGCCTATCCGAGCGTGGGCGAGATCGACGGCGACGTCGACCTGGCCGTGGTCGCCGTCCCGGCCGAGGGCGTGCTCGACGTCGTCAAGGAGTGCGCGGAGAAGGGCGTGCACGGCCTGATCGTGGTCTCGTCCGGGTTCGGCGAGACGGGCGCGGAGGGCAGGGCCAGGCAGGACGAGCTGGCCCGCATCGCCCGCTCCTACGGCCTGCGCGTCGTGGGCCCCAACTGCCTGGGCATCGCCAACACCGACCCCGCCGTCAAGCTCAACGCCACCCTCGCCGCCACCGTTCCGGGGCGGGGCAAGGTGGGCTTCTTCAGCCAGTCGGGCGCGCTCGGCACCGCGCTGCTGCAACGGGTGGCGCAGCGCGGGATGGGCATCTCGTCGTTCGTCTCGGCCGGCAACAGGGCCGACGTCTCGGGCAACGACCTGCTGCAATATTGGGAAGAGGACGACTCGACCGAGGTGATCCTGCTCTACCTGGAGTCGCTGGGAAATCCGCGCAAGTTCACCCGGCTGGCCAGGCGCATCGCCCACCGCAAGCCGATCGTGGTGGTCAAGAGCGGGGGCACGCCGACCGGCCACTCGGCCGAGGAGCTCGGGCTGCCCGACTCGGCGATCAGCTCCCTGTTCGCGCAGGCGGGGCTGATCAGGGTCGACGACCTCATCCAGTTGTTCGACGTGGGGCAGTTGCTGGCGTATCAGCCGTTGCCGGCGGGGCCCCGGGTCGCGCTCGTGACCAACTCCGACGCGCTCGGCCTGCTCGCCGCCGACTCCTGCCTCGCCGCCGGTCTGGAGCCCCGTAGCCCGGTCAACCTGGGTCCCGCCGCTGGTCCGGCCGAATTCGGTGCTTCCCTCGCCGGCGAGCTGGCCTCCCCCGACGTCGACGCGGCCGTCGTCGTCTACATGCCGCCGATCCCCGGCAAGACGGACGAGGTGGCCGCCGAGCTGCTGCGGGTCTCGAAGGACTCCGGCAAGCCGGTGCTGGCCACGTTCCGGGGGCATCTGGGCATGGATCCGGCGCTGCGCGTCGAGGCGCCCGGCTCGGTTCCGGCGCGCGGCTCCATCCCGTCCTATGCGGCGCCGGAGGAGGCGGTACGCGCCCTCGCCCACGTGGTCCGCTACGCCACCTGGCGCGCCCACCCGGCGGTGCCGCCGCCGGAGCTGGACGACATCGACACCGCCTGCGCCCGCTCGCTGGCCCGGAACACGCTGGCCGCGGCCGTCCCCGACGTCGAGGGCGCGGTGGCCGGGTTCGCGCAGGCCGGGCCGCCGGTGGAGATCGACGCGGCCGAGCTGCTGTCCTGCTACGGCCTGACCGTCTGGCCGGCCGAGGTCGTGCGCTCGCCCGATGAGGCGCTGGCCGCCGCCGAGCGGCTGGGCTGGCCCGTGGTGCTGAAGGTGGCCGGCCCGGAGGCCTCGCGCCGTGCCGGGACCGTGCGGCTGGGGCTGACGGGGCCGGAGATGGTGCGGCACGCGTACGCCGAGTTCACCGAGCAACTGGGCGAGGAGGTGGAGCTGGCGGTGCAGCGGATGGCGCCGCAGCCGGCCGTCCCGACGGTCGTGGGCGTGGTGGAGGATCCCGCGTTCGGTCCCGTGGTGTCGTTCGGGCTCGGGGAGGTGACCGCGCGGCTCCTGCTCGACCAGGGGTTCCGGCTGGCCCCGCTGACCGGGGAGGACGCCTCGGAGCTCGTACGATCCGTACGCGCCGCGCCCCTGCTCTTCGGCCAGTACGGCTACCCGCCCGTCGCCGTGGACGCCCTCGAAGACCTGCTCGTGCGGGTCGGCCGGCTGGCCCACGACCTGCCCGAACTGGCCCGGCTGGACCTGGACCAGGTGCTGGTGGGGGAGTCGGACGTACTCATCCTCGGCGCCCGCGCCACCCTGCGCACCCCGGCGGGCCCCCGCCTGGACGGCGGCCCCCGCAGACTCTCCTGACCCACCCGCTCTGCTTTCCCGATCCGCTCTCAGCGAAGGGCGGGAACCGAGTGCCCCAAGGTGCACGGACAAAAGACGTTATAGAGCGTTATGTCCGGCGGGTGAGTGCACTGCCCGGTCCTGGCAGGATGGAGCCATGAGGGAAACCCGAGTCTCAGCCGCGGGCCTGCGTGAAGCGATCGAGCGCAGCGGCTACTACCCCGACCTCGTCACCGATGCGGTCGAATCCGCGCTGGGCAAGGAGGCCGTGACCGCGTTCGTGGTCCATCACGAGGCCACCTTCGATCCCGCGATGGAGGTCCGCAGGCACGTCACCGTCCTGGTGCTGTCGGCGACGCGGCTGCTCGTCTGCCACACCGACGAGCACCCGGCCGTCGAGGGCGTCTCGGCCTCCCACGCCTCCACCACCACGGAGGCCGTGCGCCTGAGCCGCGTCCAGTCGGTGGCGGTCACCCGCGTCGTGCCCGACCCCGCCTCCTACGTCCCCGGCGTCCCTCCCACCGAGGTGACGCTCACGATCGGCTGGGGTGCCATCTCCCACGTGGACCTCGAGCCGGCCACCTGCGGAGACGAAAACTGCGAGGCCGACCACGGCTACACGGGCGCGATCACGGCCGACGACCTGTCGCTCCGCGTCAGCGAGGCGGCCGACGGCCCGGAGGCCGTCACCCACGTCCTCGCCTTCGCCAAGGCTCTGTCCGAGGCCACCGCCCGCGCCGCCTCCTGACCCCGGCCTTCCCCCGCAGACCCACCCCCTCCTGACACCCGGCCCTTCCGGAACACCCGCCCCCTCCAGGCCCCAGCCCCTCCCGACCCCAGCCGCTTCGGGCCCGGCACCCTCGACGCCCTGCAGCGCTTCAAGTCCCGTAACGCGCTGTCGACCTGGGACAGCGCGATCGCCGCCCTCCTGGAGCGAGCGGAGACCGGGCCATGATGACGCGTCTGCCGGCGGCGGTGGTGGTGATCGTGATCATCGACTCCCTGCCGGACATCAAGCGCTCCCTGACGATCCGCGCCATGTGACCAGGTGATCGGGGGTGGGAGATCGCGGAGGGCTACACTGAGCGCCATGCTGACGCCGGGATACGGCGGCGGATCACTCACGGATCTGCCCGACTCGCTGCTGGCCGCGCTGGGCCTGCGCGGCCCCAACGCGCTCGCCCTGGAGCCCGCCGACCGGGTCTGCCTGTTCCTGGTCGACGGCCTGGGCGCCGACCTGCTGCGCGCCCATCCCGAGGCCGCGCCGTTCCTGTCCGGGCTGGCGGGCCGCACCCTGACCGCCGGATTCCCCGCCACCACCGTCACCAGCCTCTGCTCCCTGGGCACGGGCCTGACGCCGGGCGAGCACGGCATGCTGGGCCTCATGCTCGCCGTGCCGGGCACCGGGCACCTGTTCAACTGCCTGCGCTGGACCCTGCCCGGCCACCAGGTCATGGACCCCGAGGAGTGGCAGCCCGCCACGACCGTCTACCAGCGCGCCGCCGAGGCCGGCATCCAGTCCGTCTACGTCGCCCCCGCCGAGTTCGAGGGCACCGGGCTGACCCAGGCCGTCTACCGCGGCGTCCGCTACGCCTCCGCCGAAACCGTCGACGAGCGCGTCGCCCGCGTCCACGAGGCGATGCGCGAGCGGCCCGCCCACGTCACGGTCTACTACGGCGACCTGGATGCCATGGGCCACATGGTCGGCTGGGGCGGCGACGATTGGCTGCGCCAGCTCGCCATCGTCGACGACATGGCCCAGCGCATCGCCGAGGGCCTCCCGCCCGGCTCGGCCCTCTACATCACCGCCGACCACGGCATGGTCAACGCCACCGAGAAGATCGACGCGGAGAGCGTCCCCGAGCTGGCCGAAGGCGTCGCCCTGCTCGGCGGGGAGGCCAGGGCCAGGCACGTGTACGCCCGTCCTGGAGCCGCGAAGCAGGTGCTGGAGTCCTGGCGCGCGACCCTGCGCGACAAGGCGTGGGTCGTGTCCAGGGAGGAGGCCGTCGAGTCGGGCTGGTTCGGGCCGCGCGTGCGCGACGCCTGGCTGGAGCGCATCGGCGACGTCGTGGCCGTGCCGCACACCGACCTGGCCATCACCGCCTCGGCGACCCACCCGTTCGAGGCGCTGTTCACCGGCTACCACGGTTCGCTGACGCCCGCCGAACAGCACGTCCCGCTTCTGGAGGTACGCACGTGACGAGCCCGCTGATCACCCCTGCCGAGTTGGCCGCCCTCGACGGGGCGACCGTGCTCGACGTGCGCTGGCGGCTCGGCGGCCCGCCCGGGGCGGAGTCCTACCGCGAGGGCCACATCGAGGGCGCCGTCTACTGCGACCTCGACACCGATCTGGCGGCCTCGCCCGGCGAGGCCGGTCGCCACCCGCTCCCCGGCGCGGAGGCGTTCCAGGCCGCGATGCGCCGCCTGGGTGTCTCGGACGACCGCCCGGTGGTGGTCTACGACGACGCCGCCTCCACGGTCGCCGCCCGGGCCTGGTGGGTGCTCCGCTACTACGGCCACCGGCGGGTCCACGTCCTCGACGGCGGCCTCCCCGCCTGGACCGCGGCAGGTCTCCCCGTCACCAGGGACGTTCCCGAGCTGCGGGAGGGCGACTTCACCGCCCGCCCCGGCGCCATGCCCACCCTGACGGCCGGCGAGGCCGCGACCCTGGCGGCGGAGGGCACGCTCCTTGACGCCCGGGCCGCCGAACGCTACCGGGGCGAGGTGGAGCCGGTCGACCCGGTGGCCGGCCACGTCCCCGGCGCGATCAGCGCCCCGACCACGCAGAACGTGGGCCCCGACGGCAGATTCCTGCCCTCCGCCACCCTCCGCACCCACTTCACGGACCTGGGCGTCCGCGAAGGAGCCCCGACCGGCGCGTACTGCGGCTCGGGCGTGACGGCCGCCCACGAGGTGCTGGCCCTGGAGGTGGCGGGCATCCCGGCGGCCCTCTACGTGGGCTCCTGGTCGAACTGGGTGGCGGACCCGTCAAGGCCGGTGGCGACAGGTCAGTAGAGGGCTCCGTCGCCGGCGCCGAAGCACGAGAAGCCCAGCTCGCCCGTCTTGGCGGCCGCCAGGGCCAGCGCCGCGTCCGGCGCCTGCCCTGACGCCACCAGCTCGTGGAAGGTGCTCATCAGCGCCCGCGCCGACTCGTCCCGCACCGGCACCAGGCCCGCGATCACGCACGACGACCCCTTGGCCAGGAACGTCCCCGGCAACCCCAGCGGTGCCCCCTCCATCGGTGTCCGCGACATGCCCGAATTGCACGCCGACAACACCACCAGCCCGGCCGCCCGCCCCAGGTCCAGCAGGTCGTACGCCATCAGCGACCCGTCCTCCAGCGTGATCCCCGACACCAGCGGGCTGCGCGCGTGGAACACCCCGTGCGCCGCCAGGTGCACCACGTCCGCCGTCCCCAGCGCCTCCAGCACCGTCTCGATCCGCCCGGGCACCTCGCGCCCGCCCCGATGGCAGGACAGCACGTGCGCCACCTCGGCGTGCGCGTGCGCCAGCGCGGGCCCGGCCGCCGCCACCACCGAGACGGGCCCGCCCGAGCGGGCCACGCGCTGCTGCCGGGCCCGCACCCAGGCGGCCGCGCTCGCGGCCACGCTCACCGGCCGCTCGCGCAGGCACGGCAACGCCCCCCAGGGCAGCGTGTGCAGCGCGCCCACCGGCACCACCACCAGCGGCCGGTCGCCCAGCTCGGGCGCCAGCGGCCGCAGCACCAGGCGTTCGACCTCGACGGCCGCGGCCTCCACGTCGTGCGGGGCCCCCTGCCGCCGCAGCGCGTAGCGCAGTCGTACGATCGCCTCCCCGACCTGCCGCATGCCGCCCAGCCGCCGCAGCACGGTCCGCTCGTCGGCGACCAGCACGGCCAGCAGCGTGTCCTGGTCGGCCACGAACTCGACCAGGGCGCCGTGCCCCAGCTCGGCGCGTACGCGGCCCGGATCGACCAGCGAGCAGGCGTGCGCGGGAGCCGCCACCGCCCGCCACCGCTCGGCCCACTCGAACACCTCGTCCGCGCACCCGTCGCGCACCGCCAGCCCCAGCCCGAACGCCGCGAGCTGCTCCCCGGCCCGGGCCGCGTGGGCGCGCAGCGACGGGTCCTCGAACGTCTCCACCCGCCCGCTCACCTCCGCCAGCCCGTCGTGCACCGCGCGGAAGGCCCCCGTGACGTCCTCCTGCAGGGACGCTTGCAGCGCGAGCGCGTGCTGCCGCACCGGCACCGGGATCTGCGACGCCTGCGCGAGCTGCCTGGCCTGCGGCTCGGAGGCCAGCGAGGTCAGCCGGGTGCCGGCCGGCATCCACCGCTCGCGCCGCTCGGCGTGCCGGGTGAGCCGGGCGAGCTGCGCCGAGGCCGTCGGGTGGTCGTCGACGGCGAGCGCCGCCTCGGCCGCCGCCAGCCGCAGCGCCGCCGAGCCCGCCCGGTGGGCGAACCCGTCCTCCAGCTCGTCGGCGCACGCGATCAGCTCGGCGACCAGCTCGGGCGTGACGGGTTCGAGCGCCAGCCGCGAGCGCAGGACCACCTCCCTGGCCAGCGGCAGCCACGACATCCGCTCCTGCGCGGCCAGCTCGCCCGCCGCCTGCTCGGCCACCTGCCTGGCCCGGTGCGGGTCGCCGGTCAGCAGCTCCACCTGGGCCAGCTTCAGCCGCGCCTCGGCCAGCGCGACGTAGGCGCCCGACGCCTCCAGATCGGGTACGGCCAGGCTCAGCATCGCCCTGGCCTCACCCGGCAGATGCGCCGCCAGCAGGGCGCCGGCGAAGTCGGCCCGCATCGTGGCCAGCCGCTCGGGATAGCCGAACAGGGTGTCTTCAGCCTCGCGGTAGTGCTTGAACGCCCCGGCGAGGTCGCCCCGCCGCACCGCCAGGAAGGGCAGGTTGGCGGCCGACAGCCGGGCCAGGTGCCGCAGCCCGGAGTGGCTGGAGATCTGCAGGCAGGCGGTGAGGTCGCGCATGGCGGCGTCCCAGTCGCCGCGGTAGGAGTGGATGAGGCCGCGGTTGAGCAGCCCGCCGGCCAGGAACCTGCGGTCGTCGATGGTGCCCGGCGCGGTCACGAGGGCCCGTAGCGCCCGGTCGCAGGAGGCGATGGCCTCCTGGTAGCGGCCCAGATGGGCGAGCGCGACCGCGCGCTGGGTGTCGAGCTTGGCGCGGTCGAGCGGGGCGAGGTAGGCCCAGGCCAGCGCCGCCACGCGCAGGGCCTGCAACGGGTGGCCGCGCTCGGTGCGTACGGTGACGAGGGAGAGCCGGGCCTGCGCCAGACGCACGGGAGGGGCTCCCGGCGTGCCGATGGCCGCGCGCAGGTGCTGCTCGGCGCCTTCGAGGTCGCCCAGCTCGCGGGCGGCCAGCGCCATCGCCCTGAGCGCCATGACCCGGGCCTCCAGGTCGCCGGCACGATGGGCGCTCTCCAGGATGATCTTGCCGGCCCGCATGGCGTGGTCGGGGTCGATCAGCGCGCGCATCATGGCGGCCTCGGCCGCCCTGGCGAGGGGGCCGAGGTCGCAGGACGCGTCCTGGTCATCCGGTGTTGCGCTCATCGGCTGGCCTTGGTCGAGATCTTGCGGTGGCGGGTCAGGGCCGGATGCGCACCCAAGCGGTCTGTACGGGTGCGTGACCGGGCCGATGGCACACCACGCTGAGCCAGCCGGGCGGCAGGCCGGTGGCGGCGAAGTGGCCGGTGCCGGTGACCCGCCGGGTCAGGGTGAGATGAGGAGTTCGTACATCGACGAGGGCGCCCTCTCCCGGGTAGGGGAAAACCTGTCCCGCGACATCGATGAGCCCGTCTCCCTCCGTCACCTCGAGTTCGAAGGTGAGACCGGCCGCGACGAAGCGCACCAGGTGGGATCCGTCGTCGTCGCGCACGCCGCGGATCGCGGCGCACTCGGCGGGAACGGCGGTCACCGCGCTGGGGACCCGGAGCCCGTAGACGTCACGCGCGGCCGCGGACACCTGACTCGGAATCGGATCGTTCCCGGTGGCCAGCCGGAGTGCGGCCAGAAAATAATCGTCATTGATCATTGCGCCGTCTCCTGTAGCGAGATCAGAGTGCGCAGTTTTTCCAGGCAGCGGGCCTTGGTCGGGCCGACGCTGCCCACGGGCAGGGCGAGCCGTGACGCCACCTGCTGGTTCCCAAGATCGATCGCGACCAGCTGGAGGAGTGAGCGGCAGGGTTCTTGCAACGTGGAGACCGTCTGCCAGAGCAGGCGCCGGCCGTCGGCCTCCAGGACGGCGGCCGCCGGGTCGGGGTCCTCGACGATCTCGGGGACGAAGACGCCGGAGCGCTCCTTCCGCAGCAGCAGGAGGGACTCACGGCGGACGGTCGTCATGAGCCAGCCTCCTACCGCCGAGGGATCCCTGATGCTCTGGAGATGCTGGACCAGGCGCAGCCAGGAACCCTGGACCGCGTCCGCCGCGTCGGCGGGGCTCAGGCCGCACGCGCGGGCGACGGCCCACATGTGCGGCCCGAACCTGGCCACGAGCTCGTCCCAGGCCGAATGATCGCCGCCGGCCGCGGCTACGAGCAGCTCCGCCGAGTCGCGCACGCGGCCTCCTTTCGTCCGGCACGGGAAGGCGATCATGCCTCCTCGTGATTGACCGGGGACTGTGAGTGAACTCTACAGATTCGCCGGGACGAGAACTCCCAGATCCGGAATTTGCCGGGTCTCCTCAGAGTCAAGGAGCCGGTCGGCCGCCCGCCTCGCGGGCTCGTCCCTGGCCGCGTGGGCGATGGCCCCGGCCACCAGGGCGGTGGAGAAGGAGGTGCCGCTCCACGCGGCGTAGCCGGCGAAGTCTCCCGTTTCGAGATAGCTGCTGGTCAGCCAGTCGCCCCTGGCACACGCGTCGACCCAGGTGCCGTGGCCGGAGTAGGGCGCCCGGTCCTGCAGGCCGGCGTCCAGGGCCCCCACGCCGATCACGCAGGGGAGCGCGGCGGGCCAGAACGGCCGGTCCGAGCCGGTGTTGCCCGCGCAGGCGACCGTCACCGTCTGGGTCAGCGCGCCGATGGCGTCGCCCAGCAGGGGCGGCGGCCGGTCGTCGAAGGTGTGGCCGCCGAAGGACAGGTTGAGCACCTGCGGGGGGTTGCCGCGCAGGCGGTGCAGGACGCGTACGACGGACGCCTCGTCGGCGAGGCCGTCGCCGTCGAGCACCCGGTGCGGGCGCAGCGACACGCCCGGCGCCTGCCGCGCCAGCAGGCCGGCGATGAACGTGCCGTGACCGGCCTGCGTCCCCTCGGTCGCGTCGGCGTCGTCAGGGCCGAGACGGCCGTACCAGTCGCTGCCCGCCCACCACGGATGCTTGGCGACGCCGGTGTCGAGCAGGCCGACGACCACGTCGGAGCGGGACCGGCCCTGCTTGAAGCCGACGGGCGGGGCGGGGAAGACCCGGGACGCCGGACCGCCGAACCACAGGGGCTGGCCGCGCAGCACGTGGTTGGGCGAGGCCCGCAGGCCCTGACCGCGGAGATCGGCGGTGACCTCGCAGGGGTCGACGCCCGCCGAGAGGTGGATGACGCAGACGCCGTCCGCCTCGGAGACCGCCTGGGTCCAGCGCGACGCGGCGGAGAGCGCCGTCCGATCGGCCAGTAGCTGACCTGGGCGGATGAACGCTTCGCCGACTGATTGGATTTCCATGAGCGGGTATGTATCCCCATGGAGACGAGCTGTCACGCGCCACTCCCGCACCAACTTGGTATGGCCCTGCACTGGTGCCGGGTGGCGACCGACGGTAGTCTCTCCCTAGTCACTTGTGATCATCCCGATACGAGGCCGTTGGGGAAGGCGCACCTCGTACCGAAACGGGAGGTCCGGTGTCTGCTCGTGGCGTCCTTTACGTCCACTCGGCTCAGCCCGCGCTGTGCCCTCACATCGAATGGGCAGTCGCGGGTGTCCTTGGCGTGCCCGTAGATCTGACGTGGACTCCGCAACCCGCCGCGCCCAACGTCGTGCGCGCACAGGCGGAATGGGAAGGCCGCGCGGGGATCGCGGCGGCCATCGCCTCCTCGCTCATGGGCTGGCAGCGCCTCAGGTTCGAGATCACCGAGGACGCCTCACCCGGCGTTGACGGGTCCCGGCATGCCTACACGCCGACGCTCGGCGCGTACACGGCGGTGATCGGCGCGGCCGGTGACATCATGGTCCCGGAAGACCGGCTGCGCGCCGCGATGATGATGGCCGCCCAGGGGCGGTGCGTCCTGGAGGACGAGCTGGACAAGATGCTCGGCCGGCCGTGGGACGAGGAGCTGGAGCCGTTCCGCTACGCGGGCGACGGCGCCCCCGTCCGCTGGCTGCACGCCGCCGTCTGACTCCCTTTCCAGGCGCGGACGTACGGATGGCATGATCGCCGTGCTCGCGCGCCGGTGCGCCAGGAAGCCGCGGCCCTCGCCCCGCCCCGGAACCGCCACTTCGTACGGCCGGAAGACCCCGGAACGGCGGAAGGCCCCGCACCGAAGCAGGTGCGGGGCCTTCCGTGTGTCCGTCTAGAGCGGGATGTTGCCGTGGGCGCCCCTGGCCGGGGTGGCCTGGGCGAGGACCTTGGCGATCGCGCCACGCGTCTCCGCCGGCTTGATCACCTCGTCGATGACCCCCAGCTCCTGCGCCCGCGTGAGCCCACCGGCGAGCTTCTCGTGCTCCTCGGCCAGACGCTGCTCCAGCTCGGCCCGCTCCTCCTCGGGCGCGGCCGCCAGCACGCGCCGCTTGAGGATGCGCACCGCGGCCACCGCGCCCATGACCGCGACCTCGGTCGTCGGCCAGGCGAAGACCTTGGTGGCGCCGAGCGCGCGGGAGTTCATCGCGATGTACGCCCCGCCGTACGCCTTCCGCGTCACCAGCGTGACCCGCGGCACCGACGCCTCGGCGAAGGCGTGCAGCAGCTTGGCGCCGCGCCGGACCACGCCGTCGTGCTCCTGCCCGACACCCGGCAGGTAACCGGGAACGTCCACGAGGACGACCAGCGGAACGCCGAACGCATCGCACATCCGGACGAACCGGGCGGCCTTCTCGGCCGACGTGGCGTCGAGGCAGCCGCCGAGCCGCATCGGGTTGTTGGCGATCACGCCGACCGTGCGGCCACCGAGGCGGCCGAGCGTGGTGACGATGTTGGGCGCCCACTTGGGGTGCAGTTCGAGGCCGGGCTCGTCGAGCAGGCCGTTGACCAGCGGCTTGACGTCGTAGGCGCGGCGCGCCGACTCGGGCAGCAGCGAGGAGAAGTCGGTCTCCTCGATCTCGGTGGTGCGCACCCGGCCCTGGTGGCCGAGGAGCACGGCGAGCTGCCGGGCCTTGAGGTAGGCGTCGGTCTCCGTCTTGGTGATCACGTGCACGACGCCGCTGCGCTTGCTGTGCGGCTCGGGGCCGCCCAGGGCGGCGCTGTCGACGTTCTCGCCGGTGACGCTGCGGACCACGTCGGGGCCCGTGACGAAGATGCGGCCGGAGTCGGCCAGGATGACGAGGTCGGTGAGCGCGGGACCGTAGGCGGCGCCGCCGGCGGCGGGGCCGACGACCACGGAGATCTGCGGCACCACGCCGGACGCCTTGGTCATGGCGGCGAAGACCCGGCCGACGGCGTGCAGCGACTCGACGCCTTCGGCGAGTCGCGCACCGCCGGAATGCCAGATCCCGATGACCGGCACCCGTTCACGGACGGCCACGTCGTAGGCGTGCACGATGTGCTCGCAACCCTCGCTGCCCATCGCGCCGCCCTGGAAGCGGGCGTCACTGCAGAAGGCGACGACGGGAACACCCTCGACGCGGCCCATGGCGGCCAGGACGCCGCTCTGGTCTTCGGAGGTGATGAGCCGCAGCGAGCCCTCGTCGAGCAGCGCGGTCAGGCGGACGATGGGATCACGGGGATCGGCGGGCTCCTGGTCGGAGCCCTCGGTCACCACCCGGTTGTCGAGCACGGTCATTTAAGCCCCCTTAAACACGACGGTCACGTTGTGGCCGCCGAATCCGAACGAGTTGTTGACCGCGGCGATGTCGCCTTCCGGCAGCGCGCGGTTCTCGCCGTGGACGATGTCCACCTCGATGCCGTCGTCGATGTTCTCGAGGTTGATGGTGGCCGGGACGATCCGCTCCTGGAGAGCCTTGATCGTGAAAACGGACTCGATGCCGCCCGCGCCGCCGAGCAGGTGCCCGGTCATGGACTTGGTGGAGGTCACCAGCGGGTGGGTGCCGATGGCCTTGGCCACCGCCTGCACCTCGCCGACGTCTCCCGCGGGGGTGGAGGTGGCGTGCGCGTTGACGTGCTTGACGTCGAGCCCGGTGATTCCGGCGTCGGTCAGCGCCTGCGTCATCGCCATGATGATGCCCCGGCCCTCGGGCTCGGGCTGGGTGATGTGGTGGGCGTCGGCGGAGTAGCCGACCCCGGCGCAGTGCGCGTAGATCCGCGCGCCGCGCGCCTTGGCGTGCTCTTCGGACTCGAGCACCACGATGCCCGCGCCCTCGCCGAGCACGAACCCGTCACGGTCGCGGTCCCACGGCCGGGACGCGCCTTCCGGGTCGTCGTTGCGCTGGGACATGGCCCGCGCCGCCGCGAAGGCGGCCATGTTGAGGCCGTGGATGGCGGCCTCGGTGCCACCCGCGACGACCATGTCGGCGCGGCCGGCCCTGATCATGTCCATCGCGTAGCCGATGGCCTCGGCGCCGGACGCGCACGCCGACACCGTGGCGTGCACCCCGGCCTGGGCGCCCAGGTCGAGCCCGATCCAGGCGGCCGGGCCGTTGGGCATGAGCATCGGCACCGTGAAGGGCGACAGCCGGCTCCAGCCGCGCTCCTTCCAGGTGTCGTACGCGCTCAGCGTCGTCGAGATGCCCCCGATACCGCTGGAGACGACGACACCGAGCCGCTCGGGCGCCACGTCGGGAGCGCCGGCGTCCTGCCATGCCTCCCTGGCGGCGACCATCGCGAACTGCTCGCTGCGGTCGAGGCGGCGAGCCTCGGGCCGCGGCAGGACCCCGGCCGGATCGACCATGGCCGTCCCCGCGAACTTCACGGGGACGGAGTCGATCCAGTCCGTGGTCAGGGTCTTGACGCCCGACTGACCGGCGAGGAGCGCCGTCCAGGTCGAGGTGACGTCTCCACCGACGGGCGTCGTCGCGCCAAGCCCGGTGACGACGACACGTACCCGGTTCGCACTCACGTTTTCGCGCTCCTTACTGTTCAGTCGGGTATTGCCTAGTGCTGGATGAAGGTGAGGACGTCCTTGACCGTCTTCAGGTTCTTGAGCTGGTCGTCGGGGATCTCGACGCCGAACTCGTCCTGGGCGGCCACGGCGATCTCGACCATGGACAGGGAGTCGATGTCGAGGTCGTCCACGAAGTTCTTCTCGGGGGTCACGTCGGACGCCGGAATGCCGGTGATCTCGTTGATGATCTTGCCGAGGCCCTCGAGGATTTCCTGCTCGGTGGCAGCCATGTCGCTAGTTCTCCTTGTTGGTTATCTGGGTTCTGTACGGACACGCCGCACAAGCTCGATCGAACAGATCGGATTCTAGGGAATCTCGATCACTTGGCCCGCGTAGGTCAGCCCCGCGCCGAAACCGAGTGTCAGTGCGAGACCGCCGGAGCGGACCTCGCCGCGCTCCAGCATGCGCGAGAGCGCGAGCGGGATGGAGGCGGCGGAGGTGTTGCCCGCGTGGACGATATCGCGGGCGATGACCGCCTGCTCGGCGCCCAGCTTGCGGGCGATGGCCTCGATGATGCGGAGGTTGGCCTGGTGGGGCACGAACGCCGACAGCTCCGACGGGTCGACACCGGCGCGGGCGCAGGCTTCGAGCGCCACCGGGTGCAGCGCGGTGGTGGCCCACCGGAAGACCGTCTGGCCCTCCTGGTAGAGGTAGTTGTCGCGGTCTTTGATGGCGATCGCCTCCGACTTGTCGCCGGAGCTGCCCCACACCACGGGGCCGATGCCGGGCACGTCGGAGGGGCCGACCACCGCGGCGCCCGCGCCGTCGGCGAAGATCACGGCCGTGGACCGGTCGGTCCAGTCGACCCACGACGACAGCTTCTCCGAGCCGACGACCAGCACGTGCCTGGCCGATCCGCCGCGTACGGCGGCGCTGGCGGTGGCCAGCGCGTAGCAGAAGCCGGCGCAGGCGGCGTTGACGTCGAAAGCGCCCGGCGCCTTGATGCCGAGACGGTGGCCCACGACCGCGGCGGCGTTGGGGATCTGGGTCTCAAGGGTGCAGGTGGCCACGATGACCAGGTCGACGTCTTCGGGGGACAGGCCGCTCGCGGCGAGCGCCTTGCCGCCGGCGATGGTGGCCATGTCCTCGACCGACTCGCCGTCGGGGGCGACCCTGCGCTCCTTGACGCCGACGCGGGACTGGATCCACTCGTCGTTGGTGTCCATCGTCTTGGCCAGGTCGTCGTTGGTGACGATGTTGGCCGGCTGGTAGTGGCCGAGAGCCAGCACCTTGGCGCCGGGGGCGATGTCGGGGATCCTCACTTGATCAGCTCCCTGGCCGCTTCGAGGTCGTCTGGGGTCTTGAGCGCCACGGTCTGGACGCCGCGCAGGCCGCGCTTGGCCAGGCCCGTCAGCGTGCCGCCGGGCAGCAGCTCGATCATCTTCGTGACCCCGAGACCGGCCATGGTCTCCATGCAGGCGTCCCACCTGACGGGGTTGCTGACCTGCTTGATCAGCCGGTCGAGGAACTCGGCGCCGGTGGCGACCGGCTGCCCGTCGGCGTTGGACAGCAGCTTCACGCCGGGGTCGGCGGCGACGACGTCGGAGGCGGCCTCGCGCAGACTCTGCACGGCCGGGGCCATGTGGTGGGTGTGGAAGGCGCCCGCGACGGAGAGCGGGATGAGACGGGCACGGGCCGGCGGGTCCGCCTTGAACGCGGCCAGCTGCTCCAGAGTACCCCCGGCCACGAGCTGCCCCGCACCGTTGCTGTTGGCGGCGGTCAGCCCGTGCTTCTCGACGCCGGCCAGCACCTCTTCCGCGACGCCGCCGAGCACGGCGGTCATGCCGGTCTCGGTGGCGGCGGCGGCCTTGGCCATGGCCTGGGCGCGCTCGCGTACCAGGGTGAGCGCCTGCTCGGGGGTGAACACCCCGGCCAGCGCGGCGGCGGCGAACTCGCCGACGCTGTGGCCGGCGAGCAGGCCGGGGGCCGCGCCGAGGGCCTCGGCGGAGGCGAGCGCGGTGGCCACGAGCAGCGGCTGCGCGACGGCGGTGTCGCGGATCTCGTCGGCGTCTGCGGTGGTGCCATAGGCGACCAGATCGAGCCCGACGACCTCCGACCAGGCGCCGAGTCTGTCGGCCAGACCGGGCAGCTCAAGCCAAGGGGTCAGGAAGCCTGGTGTTTGGGCACCTTGGCCCGGAGCGACGAGTACAAGCACAA
Organism: Nonomuraea solani; assembly: GCF_900108335.1. Lineage (GTDB taxonomy): Bacteria > Actinomycetota > Actinomycetes > Streptosporangiales > Streptosporangiaceae > Nonomuraea > Nonomuraea solani. Next base: position 1,024,839 of record NZ_FNVT01000002.1, on the reverse strand, counting down.
AAACCACCATGCCCTGTAGAACTTCGACACGCGGATGGAGATCCGTACGAACTTTGTCCGGGGTGTTTTGTAGGAACCCTACAGTGGGGATTTCGGCCCGATTACGTTAGAGCGCGCCATGTTACGGCGCTTTCCGAGAGCCTGCCGAGGATGAGGCCGACCTGCAGGGTGAAGGCGGAGCGGCCCTCCGTGGGCTGGTAGCCGGTCAGCTCCGTGATCTTCTTGAGCCGGTAGCGCACGGTGTTGGGGTGGACGAACAGCAGCCGCGCCGTCGCCTCCAGCGAGGTGCCCTGCTCCAGGTACGTCGCCAGCGTGTCGAGCAGCGGCGTGCCCGCCAGCGGCAGGTAGACGTTCTCGATGAGCTGCTCCCTGGCGTCGATGTCGCCGTCGAGCGCCCGTTCAGCCAGCAGGTCCTCGGCGTGCACCGGCCTGGGCGCGTCCGGCCAGCCGGAGGAGGCCTTCAGCCCGGCCAGTGCCGCTCTGGCGGACCTGGCGGCGGCGTGCAGGTCGGGCACCTCGGGCCCGATGACGATGGGCCCCACGCCGAACCGCGCCACGACCTGCCTGGCCGCGTCGTCGACGCTCCCGGCGCCGCCCACGATGACGATCAGCCGGTCGGCCTGCACCCCGGCCAGCAGGTCCATGCCGATGCGGCGGCCCTTCTCGCGCAGGCCGTCGATGACCGCCCGCGGGTCGCCCTCGGGGGCGTGGCCGGCGATGACGACCACGGGGGAGGAGGTCCAGCCGAGCGCGGCGGCCCACGAGTGCAGCCCGTCGTCCACCTCGCCGCGGACGAGGGCGTCCACGATCAGCGCTTCGAGCCGGGCGTCCCACGAGCCCCTGGCCTCGGCCTCGCGGGCGTAGACGTGGGCGGCGGCGAAGGCGACGTCGCGCGTGTAGCGCAGCATGGCCTGCTGGAGCTGGTCCTCGCCGCCGGCCGCGGCCAGCTCGTGGGCCTGCGCCTCGACGACCTCGACCACGACCCGCACGATGTCGACGGTCTGCTGCAGCGAGATCGAGCGCTTGAGCTCGCGCGGCGCGGTGCCGAAGAACTCGATGCTGGGCGTGTCTCGCCCCGCCTGCTGGAACCACTCCACGAACGCGGCGATGCCGGCCTGGGCGACGAGCCCCACCCACGAACGGTCCTCGGCGCTCAGCGCGCGGAACCACGGCAGCTGCTCGTCCATGCGCGCCATCGCCGCCGTGCCGAGCGAGCCCATGGCCCGCTCGAGCCTGCGAGTGGTGTCCTCCCGGGTCCGGTCTGTCACGCCTCCTAGAGTGCCAGGTCCGTCCCGGTGACCGGAACGGAGGTCGCCGCCGGTCTAGATCACCGCGGCTAGATCACCGCTACGGCGGTGATGAGGCCGATGGCCAGGTGGGTGACCGCCAGCAGCCGCGCGCCCGGCTCCAGCTTGGGCTCCTTGATGAGGTCGCGTACGGAGATGCCGACGATCTTGTCGAACATCAGCATCGCGACGGTCTGCACCACGATGCCGACCAGGCCGAACACCGCCGTGCTCGCGAGCCCCTCGGCCAGCCGGCCGCCGGAGGCCCAGATGGAGGCGGCCACGATCAGGCCGACCGCGGCCAGGGCGGAGGTGGTGAGCAGGGTGGCGTTGGGGTTGCGCTCGCTGCGGATGATCTCGCTGAGCTTGCCGGGCGTGGCCCAGTCGATCACGTAGAAGCCGATGATCATCAGGATCACGCCGACGGCGGCATATGAGGCGATGGCGCCCGCGCCACGGGCGAGGGTCTCGAGAAGGGTCACTTCAGGTCCGTTCTAGCGAAGAAGGGGGTCACACCGCGATGCGATGTGGCACGAAAGATGAGGTGTCGTCGGTGATGAGGCCGGTCGTCTCCCTGACGCCCAGGCCGGCGGCCTCGTCGGCGACCATCCAGGCGCCGAGCACCGGCCGCTGCCCCTCGAACACCGGCAGCGCCTCGAAGCCCTGGTAGACGTAGCCCTCCCGGCCGTAGATGCCGGGCGTCTCCTGGGTGCCCTCGGGCGTGACGATGCGCATCGAGGCGCCCTCCCTGCCGAGCAGCGGCTTGGCGATGTAGGAGGTCAGGTCGCGCGGGCCGTCGAGGTAGGCGGGCAGCAGGTTCGGGTGGCCGGGGTTGAGCTCCCACAGCACCGCCAGCAGCGCCTTGTTCGACAGCAGCGTCTTCCACAGCGGCTCGATCCAGGTCGAGTGTCGTACGGCGTGGCGCCCGAAGTCGTCGGTCAGCATCCACTCCCACGGGTAGAGCTTGAAGGCCGAGCGGATCATGCGCTCCTCGACGTCGAGGAAGCGGCGGTTGAGGGAGTCCCAGCCGATGTCCTCCATGGCCACGGCGACGGTCTGCAGGCCCGCCTGCTCGGCGGTCTCCTGCAGGTAGGCCACGGTCATGGCCTCTTCGCCCGTCTCGTCCGCGTTCGTGAACGCGAAGTGGGTGGGCCCCGGCGGCAGCCGCAGCTCGCGCCAGCGGTCGATCAGGCGCTCGTGCAGCGAGTTCCACTGGTCGTCGTCCGGGAAGACGTCCTGCAGCCAGAACCACTGCACGACCGACGACTCCACCAGGGAGGTGGGCGTGTCGGCGTTGTACTCCAGCAGCTTGGCCGGCCCCGTGCCGTCGTAGCGCAGGTCGAAGCGGGCGTAGAGGTAGGCGTCGCGCCGCTCCCACGAGCGGGCGACCTCCTCCCACGACCATTCGGGAAGGGCGAAGTCGGCGAAGCGCCCGGCCGAGACCACGTGCTCGACGGCCCGCAGGCACATGCCGTGCAGCTCCTCGACCTGCGTCTCCAGCTCCTCGACCTCGTCCATCGAGAAGACGTAGTGAATGGATTCGTCCCAGTACGGGCGGCTCAGCCCGGCAGGATGCGCGGCACGGTGGTAGGCCAGTCCCTGGCTCTCGATCGTCTTCTCCCAGCCGGCCCTGGGAGTGGAGTGTTCGCGGCGCATGTCGTCAGCTCCCGCCGCCCCAGCTACGGCCGAAGCCGCCCCGCTGGATCTCCTTGCCGCTACGGCTGCTGATGTTGGTGTCGGAGGGCCGCACCGTGGTGCCGCCCTGCATGCGATTGCCCACTCTGTGCCCGCCGTAGTACCACATGTACGCCCCGCGTGATCCCCCGTAGTACACCGTGGTGCGGTTGTCATCGTCACAGTAATCGTCGTCGACGACCTCGTAGGTGCCGTCCTCCAACTGGACGACGCAGTCCGCGGTGACGTCCTCGTCGTCCGTCACGGCGGCGCAGTAACCGACCACCATGACGGACAGGACCCCGAGAACGACCAACGGGACGACTTTCGACGACTTGCGCGGCGGCGGCTGGTGTTGCGCCGGATGTGCCATCAAACTCCTGCTTTCCTGGGCCGATCAGCCTATCGGCGGCCCTCATCCCCGTTCAATGTGTAGATCCCCGTGGTTGTCGTTCACTTGGGTATGAATGAACGCATGAATCCGGTCGAGGCCCTGCGCGAGATCGCCTTCCTGCTCGAGCGCGCGGGCGAGCCCACCTACCGCGTGCGTGCCTTCCGCCGCGCCGCCGCGGTCGTGGACGATCTGCCCGAGGACGAGCTCGTCCGGCTGGCGCGCGGCGGCGGGCTCGGTGATCTGCCCGGAATCGGGAAGGTCACCGCCCTTGTGATAAACGAAAGCCTCAATGGTGAGGTTCCAACGTACTTGCGGAGAATGCGGGCAACCGCGGGCGTCGAGCTCGACGAGGAGACCGCCGCGCTGCGTACCGCGCTGAAGGGCGACCTGCACAGCCACTCCGACTGGTCGGACGGCGGTTCGCCGATCGAGGAGATGGCGGAGGCGGCCCTCGGGCTCGGGCACGAATACTGGGCGCTGACCGACCACTCGCCGCGCCTGACCGTGGCCAAGGGGCTGTCGGCCGAGCGGCTGGAGCGGCAGCTCGAAGTGGTGGCCAAGCTGAACGAGCGGCTGGCGCCGTTCCGGATCCTGACCGGGATCGAGGTCGACATCAACCTGGACGGCTCGCTCGACCAGGAGCCCGAGCTGCTCGGGCGGCTGGACGTGGTGGTGGCCAGCGTGCACTCCAAGCTGCGCATGGGCGGGGAGGACATGACGCGCCGGATGGTCACGGCCGTGGCGAACCCGCTCGTGGACGTGCTGGGGCACTGTACGGGGCGGGTGGTGCAGGCCGGTGGGAAGCGGGGGGAGAAGCGGCCTGAGTCGGAGTTCGAGGCGGAACTGGTCTTCGAGGCGTGCCGGCGGTTCGGGGTGGCGGTCGAGATCAACTCCCGGCCCGACCGGCTGGATCCGCCCAAGCGGCTGATGCGGCTGGCGTACGAGATGGGGTGCGTGTTCTCGATCGACTCCGACGCGCACGCGCCCGGGCAGCTCGACTGGCAGCGGAACGGGTGCGAGCGCGCCGCCCGCTGCGGGATCGAGGCCGAGCGGATCGTGAACACCTGGCCGCTGGACCGGCTCCTCGACTGGACGCGCGCGACCGCCTGAGGCCGTGTTCGGACGGGTGGAAAAACGGCGCTTCGTTGCGTTTGTGAGAAGTCGGCGGGCGCGGAGCGCCGTGGGACACTCGCCGAACCGTGAGACCCCTGTGGCCGCGCGGTTACGTGGGTGTGCCGGGGCGGGCGGGCGACCCGCGATTGTCGGTGGCGCGGCGTAGCGTCTCGGCTGTGAATCGTACCGACCGGCTCTACGCGCTCGTCGAGGACCTGCGTGCCATCGCGCCCCGCTGCCGTTCCGCCCGCGAGCTCGCCAGGCGGTTCGAGGTCAGCGTGCGCACGATCGAGCGCGACATCACCGCGCTGCAGGAGTCGGGCGTGCCGATCTACGCCGAGGCGGGCCGCAAGGGCGGTTACGCCATCGACAAGAAGATGTCCCTGCCCCCGCTCAACTTCACCCCGGCCGAGGCCGTGGCCATCGCGGTGGCGCTCAGCCGGGCCGGCGACCAGCCGTTCGGCCGGCAGGCGCGCAGCGCGTTACGCAAGGTCGTGGCGGCGATGCCGGGCACCGAGGGCGAGCTGGCCAGAGAGCTGGCCCGGCGCGTGCAGCTCATCCGGCCGCGAGACGAGCCGGGCAGCGAGATCCAGCCGCTCGGCGCCGAGGGCATCTCCCGGGCCATCGAGGAGGCGCTGCTGCGCCGCCGCGTGCTCAGGCTCGACTACGCCGACGCCAAGGGCGCGCTGACCTCGCGCGACGTCGAGCCGGGGGTGTTCCTGGGCGGGCGGGGCGGTTTCTGGTATCTCGTGGCGTGGTGCCGGCTCCGCGACGACGTGCGGGTCTTCCGGCTCGACCGGATCGCGGCCGCCACCGTCACCCCCGAGCGCTGTCCCGACCGGCCGCTCGAAGGCTTCGCCAGCGAGGTGCCGGAGATGATCGTCCACGGCACTCTGCTCGATTAATCAATCGAAAACACCGACATAGGGTTGTCGCCATGACGTTAGATCGTTGTCTTGTTCGAGAAATAAGGGAGACGACGATGGACAACACGGTGACCTGGTTCGAGGTCGCTACCGACGACCCCGAAGACGCCCAGCGGTTCTACGGCGGGTTGTTCGGCTGGACGTTCGCCGCCGGTGAGGAGGGGCCGGTCGACTACCGCATGATCGGCCACCCGGGCGCCGAGCAGCCGGCGGGCGGGCTCTACAACACCAAGGGGGAGTTTCCGGCCCACGCGATCTTCCACGTGCAGGTGGCCGACGTCGAGGCGACCTGCGCCCAGAGCGAGTCGCTCGGCGGCAAGGTGATCATGAAGGTGATCGACGACGGCGCCGGCACCGATTTCGCCTACCTGAGCGACACCTCCGGCAGTGTCTTCGGAGTCTTCCACCGCAGGTGATCACGCGTTCGCCCGGCCGGGACTGCGCCTTCCCCGCGACACCCCGCACGGCGAGCGGACCGATCACCGATCGCCCTGGACACGCCGCCGATCGCCGAGCGGCGGCGCGTCCAGGGCCATTTCACGAAGTCCAGGGCCATTTCACGAAGTCAGAAGACGGTTTCAGAACGCCGCGGCGGCCAGCCAGCGGTCCAGGAGGGCCCGGTCGCCGTAGACGGTCAGCGCGTCGGGGGAGCGCCGGCCGTAGAGCAGGAGCAGCAGGTCCGCCACGGGGCCCTGCACGGCCACGTCGCCCTTGGCGTGGCCGCGCGCCCATGTGATCTTCCCGGCGGGGCCCTGAGTGATGGTCCACTCGCCGTCGGCGTCGTTCGCGTGGAGGTGGATCGTGGCCCCCTCCGCGCCGAGCTCCGCCAGCCGCCGGGTCACCCAGGCGGCGTGCGGCAGGTTGTGCAGGAACTCCTCGACGCCGTCGATCGCGGTCTCCGCGGGGATGGCCGGGTCGGCGCCGAGCGCGAGCTCCGCGTCGGCCCGGTGAATCACCAGCTCGAAGAGGATCCGGCGGGGCCACCAGGACGCCCGCTCGTCCGGCCCCCACGTCCACACGGTCATCGACGGGTCGGTGGCGCGCAGGGTCTCCAGCAGTTCGGCGGCCCCCGCCGCGAGCCAGTCGGCGTCGCCGTTCTCGCCCTCGGCCAGGTCACCGGGCACCTGCCGTGACCAGATCCGCTCCCGCACCTGGTTGCGCAGGACGTGCGTCGCCCAGCGGTGGGTCTGGCCGACATGGGTGATGAGCTCGGCGAGCGTCCATCCCGGGCACGTGGGCACCGGGACGGACAGGTCGCCCGCCAGGGCCGCCAGCCGCGCGGCCTCCGTCTGGATCTGCGAGTGGTAGTCCGTCACCCGCCCCAGACTAGGCCGCCCAGACCGGACCGCTCAGACAGGGCCGCTCAGACCGGACCGCTCAGACAGGGCCGCTCAGGTTAGGCCGCCGGGCAGGTGGCGCCCCGCTCGGGCATCTTGCCGTCGACCAGGTACGAGTCCACCAGCCCCTGCACGCACTTGCTGCCCGACAGGTACGCCCCGTGCCCCTCGCCCTGGTACGTCACCAGCGTCGCGGTCTTGAGCTGAGCCGTCAGCTTGGGCGCCCACTCGTACGGCGTGGCCGGGTCGCCCTTGCCGCCCACCACCAGGATCGGCGCCGACCCGGTGGCGTCCACCCGCCGCGCCTCGTCACTGCCCTTGGCCGGCCACACCCGGCACAGCCCGCCCGACCCCTCGCTGCCGAACAGCGGCGAGATCTTCAGCGCGGCCGCCTCGGTGCGCCGCAGCGACGCCTCGTCGGGCCGTTCGGCGGTGTCGACGCAGGTGATGGCCGGGAAGCTGGTCATCTGCGTGGAGTAGGTGCCGTCCTCGCTGCGCCCGGTGTAGGAGTCGGCGAGGTACATCAGCGCCTCGCCCCGCCCCTTGAGCGCCTCGCCGAGCGCCTGCTCCAGGAACGGCCAGGTGAGCTCGGAGTAGAGCGCGGCGGCCACCCCGGTGGAGGCCAGGCCCTGGGTCAGCTCCCGGCCGTTGACCTGCAGGGGCTTGCCGGCGAGCCGGTTCATCAGCTTCCCGACGTTGGCGTTGGCGGTGGCCTGGTCTTGGCCGACGGGGCAGGCGCCCTTGACGCACGCGCGCAGGAAGCTCTCGTACGCCTTCTGGAAGCCGCGCGTCTGGGCCAGCGTGCGCTGCTCGAACGTGACCGTGGGGTCGAGGGGCGCGTCGAGGACCATGCGGCCCACGTTCTTCGGGTATTGGGTGGCGTAGACGCCGCCGAGCTGGGTGCCGTACGACATGCCGACGTAGTTGAGCTTGGCGTCGCCCACGGCGGCGCGGATGCGGTCCATGTCGCGGGCGGCGTTCACGGTGCCGATGTGGGGGAGGATCTTGCCGGAGTTCTGCTGGCAGAGCTTGGCGAACTCCTTGTTGGCCGCCTCGATCGCCCGCTGCGTCTCGTCGTCGTTGGGGAGCGTGTCCAGCGAGGTGAACCGGTCCATCGCGGCCCCGTCGCCGCAGCGCACGCCGGAGCTGCGCTCGACGCCGCGCGGGTCGAAGCTGACCAGGTCGTAGCGGGCGCGCAGCGTGGTGAGCATCTTGGCGGCCTGGTCGAGCGTGTCGACGCCGGAGGCGCCGGGGCCGCCGAAGTTGAACACCACCGAGCCCAGCCGCTTGGCCTTGCCGGTGGCCGGCAGCTTGATGAGCGCCAGGTCCAGCCGCTCGCCGTCGGGCTTGGCGTAGTCGAGGGGAACCGCGAGCTTGCCGCAGCGTACGGAGGCGTCCTGGCGGGCCGGCGGCTCACCGTCGGGGCGCTTCAGGTCGGTGCACGGCCCCCAGGCGATCTTGTCCGGTTCTGCGGTGGACTGCGAAGCCGGCTCGGCGGGTGCGGTGGAGCACCCGGCGGCCGCCACGAGCAGGGCTGCGGCAAGGACGCGACGCATACGAAACTTCCCCTCACGGATCTCAGGGGGAAGTAGTGCCCACAATACGTGACCCTGCACCAAACCTGGGTGAGGCGGCACGTACCCCTCCTGAACGTGCCGCCTCACGGGCCAAGGCGCGGAAGGCCGGTCATGGCGACGCTGACATGACGGCGCTCCCGCGAAGAGTGATTCGCGGGAGCGCCCCTATCGGATGACGGCTCAGACGCCCATGGACTGGGTGTCGTTGCTCTCCGCGCCGCCGGCCTCGGTGACGCCGTTCTTGAGGTGGTAGCGGGCGATGGCCTCGCGCAGCACCTCGCCGTCCAGCTCGCCCCGCTTGACCAGGCTGGTCAGCACGGCCAGCGTGATCGAGGCGGCGTCCACGTGGAAGTGGCGGCGCAGCGCCGAGCGGGTGTCGGACAGGCCGAACCCGTCGGTGCCCAGCGAGGACCAGTCACCCGGCACCCACTGCGCGATCTGGTCCTGGACGGCCTTCATGTAGTCGCTGACGCCCACGAACGGACCCTGCGCCCCGGAGAGCGCCTGGGTGACGTAGGGGACGCGCTGCTCGGCGTCGGGGTTGAGCAGGTTGTGCTCCTCGGCCGCCAGCCCGTCGCGGCGCAGCTCGGACCATGACGTCGCCGACCACACGGTCGCCGACACGCCCCAGTCCTCGGCCAGCAGCCGCTGCGCCTCCATCGCCCACGGGCCGGCCACGCCCGAGGACAGGATGTTGGCCTTCGGGCCCTGCGTCTGCGGGCCGTCGGCGAACTTGTACAGGCCCTTGAGCAGGCCCTGCACGTCGATGTCGGCCGGCTGGGCGGGCTGCAGGTAGGGCTCGTTGTAGACGGTCAGGTAGTAGAAGATGTCCTCCGGCTGGTCGCCGTACATCCTCCGCAGGCCGTCCTTGACGATGTGGGCCACCTCGAACGCCCAGGACGGGTCGTAGGAGACCGCGGCCGGGTTGGTCGAGGCGATGAGCGGCGTGTGGCCGTCCTCGTGCTGCAGGCCCTCGCCGTTGAGCGTGGTGCGGCCGGCGGTGGCGCCGAGCAGGAAGCCGCGCCCCATCTGGTCGCCCATCTGCCACATCTGGTCGCCGGTGCGCTGCCACCCGAACATCGAGTAGAAGATGTAGATCGGGATCATGTGCTCGCCGTGCGTGGCGTAGGCCGTGCCGGCCGCGATGGCGGAGGCCATCGAGCCCGACTCGCTGATGCCCTCGTGCAGGATCTGCCCCTGCACCGCCTCCTTGTACGACAGCAGCAGCTCCCTGTCGACGGCCTCGTAGGTCTGGCCGTGCGGGGAGTAGATCTTCGCCGTCGGGAACATGGCGTCGAGACCGAACGTGCGGGCCTCGTCAGGGATGATCGGCACGAACCGGTGGCCGATCTCCTTGTCGCGCATGAGGTCCTTGAGCAGGCGCACGAACGCCATCGTGGTGGCGACCTGCTGCTTGCCGGAGCCCTTGGCGAACGAGCCGTAGACCTCGTCGCCGGGCAGCTTGACCGGCTTGGCGCGCATGACGCGCTTGGGCAGCACGCCGCCCATGGCCGCGCGGCGCTCCTTCATGTACTGGATCTCGGGGTCGTTCTCGCCCGGGTGGAAGTAGGGCGGCAGGTCGCCTTCGAGAGCGGAGTCCGGGATCGGCAGGTAGAGCCGGTCGCGGAACTCCTTCAGCTCGGCCTTGGTGAGCTTCTTCATCTGGTGCGTGGCGTTGCGCGCCTCGAAGTCCTTGCCCAGTGTCCAGCCCTTGATGGTCTGGGCGAGGATCACCGTCGGCTGGCCGACGTGCTCGCGGGCCGCCTTGAAGGCCGCGTAGACCTTGCGGTAGTCGTGCCCGCCGCGCGACAGCTTGCGGATGTCGTCGTCGTTGAGGTGCTCGACCATCTTGCGCAGGCGCGGGTCGCCGCCGAAGAAGTTGTCGCGGATGTAGCCGCCGGACTCGACCGAGTAGGTCTGGAATTGGCCGTCGGGCGTCGTGTTCATCTGGTTGACCAGCACGCCGTCGACGTCGGCCGCCAGCAGCGGGTCCCAGTCGCGGCCCCACACGACCTTGATCACGTTCCAGCCGGCGCCGCGGAAGTAGGACTCCAGCTCCTGGATGATCTTGCCGTTGCCGCGTACCGGGCCGTCGAGGCGCTGCAGGTTGCAGTTGATCACGAAGGTGAGGTTGTCGAGCTCCTCACGCGAGGCCAGGCCGATCGCGCCGAGCGACTCGGGCTCGTCCATCTCGCCGTCGCCCAGGAACGCCCAGACGTGGCTGCGGCTGGTGTCCTTGATCTGCCGGTTGAGCAGGTAGCGGTTGAACCGCGCCTGGTAGATCGCGCCGATCGGGCCCAGGCCCATGGAGACCGTCGGGAACTCCCAGAAATCGGGCATGAGCCGCGGGTGCGGGTAGGAGGGCAGCCCGTGGAAACCGTGCGACAGCTCCTGGCGGAAGGCGTCGAGCTGGGCCTCGTTGAGCCGGCCCTCCAGGAAGGCGCGGGCGTAGATGCCCGGCGCGGCGTGGCCCTGGAAGAAGACCTGGTCGCCCGACTCGCCGTGGTCCTTGCCGCGGAAGAAGTGGTTGAAGCCCACCTCGTAGAGCGAGGCGGCCGAGGCGTAGGTGGCGATGTGGCCGCCCACGTTGGTGCGGGCGTTGGCCCGGGTCACCATGATGGCCGCGTTCCAGCGGATGTAGGCGCGGATGCGGCGCTCGACGTGCTCGTCGCCGGGGAACCAGGGCTCGCGCTCCGGCGGGATCGTGTTGATGTAGTCGGTGCTGCGCAGGCCCGGCACGCCGACCTGGTGCTCGCGGGCCCGCTCCAGCATGCGGAGCATCAGGTAGCGGGCTCTGGTGCGGCCTTCGGTCTTGACGACGTTGTCGAGAGACTCGAGCCACTCGTTGGTCTCGCTGGGATCGACATCAGGCAGCTGGCTGGGTAGGCCGTCGCTGATGATCGAGAATCGCTGGCGTCCGGAAGCCACTGGGTCTCGCCTTCCGAGATGGACTGATGTCTGGTCTGGGTCGCCTTCCATCCTGGTCGCTAGCCGTAGAAAACGCATCTCTACTAGCCAGTAACCAGAGTGTCCCTGCTGGCAGGGCCATCTACGATGGCCTAGACCACCGATGGTAGGACGAATTGCCCACAAAGGTTACATCCTGGGGTCAATTTAACAAGACGGGAAAACGAACGAAATTTCGCTCGAATGCCTTGACGCCCGGGATGCCGCCTCCGTAGCCGTAACCTCCCCCGAGGGGGAGGAATCTCACTCGCGGCGGGCGAGTCTAGCCGTCGTGTCCCGAGCCTGCTCGGCGCGGGCCTCAGAGTGCCTCGTCGAGCGGCACCAGGCCCTGCTGGAGCGCGTAGATCGCGGCCTGGGTGCGGTCGGCCACGCCGAGCTTGGCCAGGACGCTGGAGACGTGCGACTTGACCGTCTCCCTGCCCATGCGCAGGTCTCTGGCGATCTCGGCGTTCGAGCGCCCTCTGGCCAGCGCGGCGAGCACCTCGCGCTCTCTCGGGGTCAGCGTGTCGAGGGGCCGCCGCACCCTGCCGAGCAGCAGCGCCGCGATGCCCGGCGCCAGCACGCCGTCGCCGCGCGCGGCCGCGCGCACCGCCTCGACCAGGCGGTCGACGGCCGAGGTCTTGGAGAGGTACGACAGCGCGCCCAGCCGTACCGCCGCCACCACCCTGTCGTCCTCCTGGAACGAGCTCAGCACGATCACCGCCGGCCGCTCCTCAGGCAGCCGTTCCAGCACCCCCAGGCCGTCCACGCCGGGCATGACGAGGTCGAGCAGCATCACGTCGGGCCGCAGCGCCTCGACCGCGCGCAGCGCGCCCTCCCCGTCGCCGCTCTCGCCCACGACCTCGATGCCGTCCTCCTGATCGAGGACGAACCGCAGGCCCTGCCTGACCACCTCGTGGTCGTCCACGATGAGCACCCTGATCGTCATGCCGGCCGTACCGTCGCCGTCACCGTGGTACCCCCTTCGCCGCTGCGGACCTCCAGCCCGCCGCCGAGCTCCGTGACCCGCTCCCGCATCAGCTTCAGCCCCATTCCGTGCCGGGTGGCCGGGCCCGCCGGGTCGAAGCCGGTGCCGTCGTCGCACACCGACACGGTGACCACGCCGTCGCGGGCGCTCAGACGTACCTCGATCCTGGTGGGGTTCGCGTGCTTGACCGCGTTGCCGAGCGCCTCCTGCACCAGCCGCAGCACCGCGTGCTCGGCCTGGGGCGGCAGCGCGACCTCCGCCAGCACGGCCTCGACCGCGATGCCCAGGCGCTCCTCGTAGGCGTGGCACAGCTCGTCGAGCGCGGGCAGCAGGCCCGCGTCCTCCAGCGCCACCGGGCGCAGCTCCAGCAGCAGCGCCTGCATCTCGCGCATCGCGCGGGCGGCCGTGCGCTCCATCGACTCGGCCTGTTCCTGTACGGAGTCAGGTGCCGCCCTGCGCATGCCCGAGGCCAGCAGGCTCAGCGAGAACAGGTCCTGCGAGATCGAGTCGTGCAGCTCTCTGGCGATCCTGCCGCGCTCGGCCTGGCGCGCCTCGGCGTGCGCGGTCGCCGTGGCCGCCGCCACCGCCGCGCCGAGGCGGTCGGCCATGGCGTTGACCGACTGCTCCAGCGTGCTGACCTCGTCGGCCCCCGTGACGGGGATCCGCGGGCGGAAGTCGCCGGCCGCCACCGCCGTCGTGACGCCCGCCAGGCGGCGTACCCTGCTCGTCAGCCTGCGCGTGCTGAGCAGGCCGAACACCAGCCCGACCGGCACCACCAGCGCCAGCACCAGCGCCGCCGGCACCAGCATGGGCCACGGCGCCGGGGTGATCACGGTGCCGGCCGGCACCTGCAGGTAGACGTATCCGATCACGTCGAAGCCCGACGCCTGGTCCGGCGCCTTGACCAGCACCGGACTGAAGTGCCAGGTCGCCCGCCCCGTCCGGGTGCCGGCCTCGCGAGCGCGCTCCGGCAGGGGGACGTCCAGCGCGCCGTCGCGCCCCGGCGGGGGACGGTCCGGCATGCCGTCACGGCCCGGCAGCGGGACGTCCAGCGTGCCGCCCACCGGGTAGATCGCGGGCGCCGAGCTCGCGACGACCACGCCGGCCGTGTCGACGGTCGCCGCCAGCATGGCCAGGCCCGGCTCCCGCCTCGGCCGGGCGCCGCCCGCGACCGTACGGCCCTCCGTCGCGGCCGTCGCCGACTCCAGCAGCTCGCGCGGAGTCTGTCCGGGGGCGGCGGTGGAGATCCGGGCCAGCGCCAGATTGAGCACTTTCGTATCGTTACCCGCTTGTTCGCTCAGTACGGCCGCCAGGTCGGTGGCGTAGGCCTGCGGGAGCAGGTAGAAGCCCGCGATCACCGCCTCGACCAGGAGTACCGCGGTCGCGGTGACGAGCACGTACGAGGCGGCCATCTTGCCGCGCAGCCCCCAACGCCACATCCGCGCAGCGTAACGTTTTGGTCATCTTTCTTCCTCCCCCTCTCGGGGGAGCAAAACTTGCGAATCAGGCTTTTCGTTCGGCTCGGGGCGTACCAATGTGGGAGGTATGAATGCAGCGGTAGGCGACCGGCTCCTGGTGCACGGGAATACCGTTGGCGAAAGGGACCGGCGCGGAGAAATCATGGAGGTCCTCAGCCCGGACGGCGGGCCTCCGTACATGGTGAGGTTCGACGACGGGCACACCGGACTGGTGTTTCCCGGCCCGGATGCCGTCGTCGTGCCTAAGTAAGATTTGCCCGTGAGATCTGAAATCATCTCCGTGGCCACCGGGTCGCGAGAGACGGTGCACGACATCACGGCCGCATGCGCCGACTTCGTACGGGCGCAGGGAGACGACGGGCTGCTGCACGTGTTCGTGCCGCACGCCACGGCCGGTGTCGCCCTGCTCGAGCTTGGCTCGGGCAGCGACGACGACCTGCTGGCCGCCCTGCGCGACCTGTTGCCGGCCGACGACCGCTGGCGTCACGCGCACGGCTCGCGCGGCCACGGCAGGTCACATGTCATGCCCGCGCTGATCCCACCGTACGCCACGATCCCCGTGCTGGGCGGGCGAATGGCGCTGGGCACATGGCAGTCCGTGGCGCTCGTGGACCTGAACGTCGACAACACGCAACGCCAGGTTCGCCTGTCGTTTTTGTCTGATTGATTCTGGCCGACTACGGCCGTACCCGTGGCGACCGTTGACGACTGAGGGTCACAGCGTGTGGACTGTGCCGAAGCGATAAACCGCATAAGCGGGGCCACTCAAGCAGGAGGGATAAACGTGAGCGCGACCGCGGGTCAGGCGCAGGGCGAGCGCGGCCTGGCCGAACGACTCGGCCTCAAGCCGGGTCAGGTGGTGCAGGAGATCGGTTGGGACGAGGACGTCGACGACGAGCTTCGCGACTCCATCGAGGACCTGACCGGCAACGAGCTGCTGGACGACGGGAGTGACGACGTCGTCGACGTGGTGCTGCTGTGGTGGCGCGACGGCGACGGAGATCTCTTCGACGCCCTGACCAGCGCCATGCGAGCACTCGCCGACGGCGGCCAGATCTGGTTGCTGACTCCCAAGGCCGGGCGCGACGGCCACGTGGAGCCGAGCGACATCGGGGAGGATGCCGCTACCGCGGGTCTCTCGCAGACGAGCAGCATCTCCGCCGCACCCGACTGGTCCGGGACGAGGCTCGTCCCGCCGAAGGGCAGCCGCCGATAAGGGAGCCCGAGCGCCAGCCGTAGGGCAGGATGATGCCTGTGAACGCACATCCTGCCGAGGTCGGTGCCCTGGCTCCGGATTTCGAGCTACAGGACCAGCACGGCACTCCGGTGAGCCTCGCCCAGTTCCGGGGCACGAGGGTCGTGCTGGTCTTCTACCCGCTGGCCTTCAGCGGGGTCTGCCACGGCGAGCTGTCGGCGCTGCGCGAGCGTCCCATCGAGGGCGCGCAGGTGCTGACCGTCTCCGTGGACTCCATGTTCACGCACCGTGCGTGGGCGGATCGTGAGGGTTACACGTTCCCCCTGCTCTCCGATTTCTGGCCACACGGACAGGTCGCGCGGGCGTACGGTGTGTTCGATGAGGCGAAGGGGTTCGCTCAGCGGGGGACCTTCATCATCGACGGCGAGGGCGTGGTCCGGTGGTCGGTGGTCAATCCGATCTCTGCGGCGCGCGACATCGCCGACTACGTGAAAGCACTCGCCGATATTTCATGATCTCTTCTTGACTTCGGATTTCGGAGGGAAGGATGCCCTGCTATCGCTGCGGGGCCCGGCAGACCGACCCGGTGCGCGGCGCCAGCCCGTGGCAGCGCGGGGTGCGCAACGAGTCCCAGGTGTTGATCTGCCCGGACTGTCAACGACTGCACGACCTCGACCTGGACGCGTGCGCGACCTGCGCGTCCACGGCGCTGATCTGCCGGTTGGGCGAGGTGGAATGCCGGTCCTGCGGGGCGGTACGGCTGGCCCGCTCGTCCGACCCCCTCAGCCCCGCCGGCCCGGTGGCCTCGCCGCCAGGGCTGTCGGCTGAGGTGGAGGCGGCACTGAACCGGGTGCTCGGACGGGCCTGAGCGGCTCTGGGGGCCGTTTCGTGGGCCGGTGGCCTTCCCCTGTCGCTGTCGCGGCTGCGGGGGCTTCACGGGCGGCTTGGGGGCTCCGTGAGCCGCGGCCGCCTGGAGCACTGCGGGCTCAGGAGTGATGCAGGTGTTCGCCCACGCCCTGTGGCCTCTTCCATGAACCCGCTTCCCTTTGGGTTTCGGTCCGGCCGCCGGGGTGACCGCCTTTCCAGACATTTGCTGAGCTGCGCTATCGTCTCCTTCCGTGTCCGCTATGAGTTCGTTCGTTGTCGCGCTCGATGTCGGTGGCACGTCCATGAAGGGCGGCCTGGTCAGCGAGTCGGGTGCGGTGTTGCTGAGCGAGCGGCGTCCGACCCCCCGAGCGGAGGGCCCGGACGCGGTGGTGGCCGCCATCTCCGACTTCATCAGCCACCTGGCCGCCTCGGGCGACGGCATCCCGGCCGGCGTCGGCCTGGCCGTCCCCGGCCTGGTGTCGGAGGACTCCGCCATCTACGCGGCCAACCTGGGCTGGAGCGACGTACCGGCCACGGACTTCACTTCCCTCGACATCCCCGTCATGCTGGGGCACGACGTGCGTACCGGCGGGTTGGCGGAGAGCATCCTCGGCGCGGGCCGCGGCCTGACGGACTTCCTCTTCCTCCCCATCGGCACGGGCATAGCCGGCGCCTCGATCATCCGCGGCGAGCCGTACGGCGGCTCGTCGGGCTGGGCGGGCGAGATCGGCCACACCCCGGTCTTCCCGGACGGGGAGCAGTGCGCGTGCGGCCAGCTGGGCTGCCTGGAGACGTACGCGTCGGCGGCCTCGGTGGGGCGCCGCTACAGCGAGCGGGCGGGCGTGGAGGGCGTCAAGGCGGAGCAGGTGGTCTCGTCGGACGATCCGATCGCCATAGAGGTGTGGGACGAGGCGGTGGAGGCGCTGTCGCTGGCGCTGGCGACGTACACGCTGCTGCTGGACCCCTCGGTGATCGTCCTCGGCGGCGGCCTCGCGGAAGCGGGCCCGGCCCTGTTCGACCCGGTGCGCACCCGCCTGATCAAACGCCTGGCCTTCCGCGACGCACCCCCGCTGACGCCCGCGGCGCTGGGAGTGGACGCGGGCATGCTGGGAGCGTCCCTCCTGGGCTGGCGCGCGGCCGGCCGCCCTGAGCTGGGCCCCGGGTGGGCGCTGGATGTGCGATCGGCCCCGTTGGTGTCGTAAGGTGTAGTGCCGATCAGGGGCGGTTAGCTCAGCGGTAGAGCACTCGCCTTACAAGCGAGGGGTCACTGGTTCGAACCCAGTACCGCCCACCTGCAGAAACATCCTGTGTGCGATCTTGGAAATTGCGTCCGAGTGACTGGCTCCCGAAGATCTTGTCCATCGCCGCAGCTCCTTGCATGATCACGGGCCTGATCTGGTGCCGGTAGACCGTTTCGGTGACCACCGTGTTGGAGTGGCCGACCAGGCGCGAGATGTCCTCGATCGGGACGCCGGAGTCTGACAGCACGGACACAAAGCTGTGCCGCAGTTCGCGAGGTGACCACTCCCGTCCGGTGAGCCCGGCCGCCTCCACGACCTTCCGGAAATCGCGCCGTACGTTGTGCGCTGTGACGGGAGTGCTTCCGGTGCTCGGGCCTGGAGGCCCTGTGCTCCGGGTCGGGTTGCGTTGCCATCGATTCACCCGGGTCGCTGCCCGTGGTGGTACCCGGGTGCGGTGCAGGAGTCACTTCAGCCTGGTCTCCGCCTCCAGGTTCGCGGCCAGTTCGGTCGACGTCTCCCCACAACGGACGTTGGACAGCCCGCTCGCGCGAGGAACCAGGGTCCTGCGCATGGCCACCCAGCCTTGAGCCAGGTCCTGGATGCGCCATGCCGGGTAGTTCCTGATCAACTGCTCCAAGGTCACGCGCACGGCGGCGCCCCGGTGACCGTCGTAGAGGACGAGTGAGCCTTCCGCAGTTGCGCGTAACGCCGTGCGATGCGGTCGGCGGCCCGAGCAGGTTCGGTGAAGGGGTGCCAGGCGTAGATGACACGTTGCCGTCGCGCATCCCAGGCCGCCCGCCACCAGTACCGCCCGCCGTGACACCAGACGACCAGTCCGGCCCAGACGGACACCAGGGCCAGGCCGTAGCCGTCGTGCACGTCTACGGAGACGTTCTATGTCATACGGGTCCTCCCGGGGCTGATCGGCGAAGCTCACCACGCGGCACGTGTCGGTGCGGGCGATGCGCGCCTGTCAGCGCTGGGCGTGCTCGGGCAGGTCTATCACGCTACCGCCAGCATCCTGACCAAGGTGGGCGAGGCCGATCTCGCATGGATCGCTGCCGAGCGGGGCCTGACCTTCGCGCGGGAATCCGGCGATCAGCTCATCACGGCCTCATTGCTTCGCTGTGTCACGCACGCATTGCTGGCCAACGGTCGGTACACGGCAGCCAAGCAGCTCACCGTGGACGCCGCCGAACTGCTGTCTCCCGGCCTTCCGCTCGCCACGCCTGAACTGCTGTCGGTGTACGGAACGCTGTACCTCGCCGGGTCGATGGCGGCAGCGCGAGATGAGGACCGGGATGCGACGCGTGCGTTCCTCGCCGAAGCGAGGGAGTCGGCGGCACGGCTGGGCAGGGATGCCAACTACGTGTGGACTGCCTTCGGGCCGACGAACGTCCGCATCCACCAAGTGGCGACGGCGATCGAACTGGGAGACATCCAAGTCGCAGTGGACGTCGGGGCAAGACTGGACACCAGCGGGCTTCCGATCGAACGTCGCCGCGCTCGCCATGGTCTCGCCGTGGCGCATGCCTTCAGCCTGCGGAACCGCACCGAAGATGCTCTGACAGCACTCTTGGACGCTGAGATCATCGCGCCCGAGCAGGTGCGCATCATTACCTGAGCCGCCAGCTCACGATGTCCTGGATCAGGAGGCAGAAGGGCAAGCCCGGCTTCCAACTCGCCTCGCTCGCCCGGCGTCTGAACATCGTGTGAGAGCCGGCCTTGTGGCGTAAGGTCGAGGCCGTGAACAATCAGGAGGCCGTGCGGTTCGCTCATGCCCGCGCTGCCGCTGGAGTGCTGTTCTTCGATGATGCTGAGCGTGTGCTGCTGGTCCGGCCCACGTATAAGCCGTATCTGGACATCCCTGGTGGGTACGTCGAGCCGGGGGAGACTCCCTATGCGGCATGCGTCCGGGAGGTAAGCGAAGAGCTGGGCATCCAGCCGACCATCGGCCGTCTTCTCGTGGCCGATTGGGCACCTCTGGCGCAGGAGGGCGACAAGGTTCTGTTCGTGTTCGACGGCGGCATCCTGGACGACGAGGAGATCAAGCAGATCAGGTTCGCCGACAAGGAGCTGAGCGCCTATGAATTCCGTCGTGTTGACGAACTGGACGGCCTGATGATCGAGCGTCTCGCCCGTCGTCTCAAGGCCGCTGCCATCGCCCGTGAGCAGGGCGAGACCATCTACCTGGAGCACGGCCGGACCGTCCCCGCTGAGTGACTATCTGAGTGACAACGGCCTGGGACGAGCATGGACAGCGGGGGATCCGGGTGGAGCGTTCGCCGAGGTGAGACCTCCGCCGCTGGGACATCTGCTCACTCGACATCGGCGGCGACTGGACACGCGAGCAGGCCGTCGAAGGCGAGTATGCGGCAAGCCACCTTCATCCGGACGAAGCCATCCGTATTCTGCCGGCTCTCCATACGCAGTGGCTCCAGCGATCCGGCGCCGGCTGAGTTCGTCGAGGGGCGTCTGGCTGGTCCGAGGGGTGCCGGGGCCCGATATACAAGTTGCGCCCATATCGGGGGCCCGCAGTACGATCTGCCCCTATCCAGTCAGATCTCTTGAGGAACGGACTCCGCACGTGGCGAAGCTGAACCAGATTCTCGCCGTCGAGAAGGGCGTCAAGGCCAGCACGCAGCGCGCGGTCACCGACGCCTACCACACCATTCAGAAGAGCCCGCTCCTGTCGGGTCTGTCGCGCACGTACCAGCCGATCGACGACGAGGGCGAGCAGTTGCCGCCGGAGTCCACTCGCGTCCAGGTGAAGACCGAGCAGGTCCTCACCGACGTCGGTGCCGCGCTGACCCGGCTGTTCGACGTGACCGCGACGAAGGACTGGACGAACACGGTCGCCAAGGCCGACGTGGTGGTGGACGGGCAGACCCTCATCGAGGGTGCTCCGGTCACCTATCTGCTGTTCCTCGAGAAGCAGCTGGTGGACCTGCACACGTTCGTGTCCAAGCTGCCGACGCTCGACCCGTCGGAGACGTGGAGCGTCGACGAGAACACCGACACGTGGCGGACGGACCCGGTCAAGACGACGCGGACGAAGAAGGTGCCGCGCAACCACGTGCTGGCGGAGGCCACGGACAAGCATCCGGCGCAGGTTCAGGTCTACAACGAGGACGTCGTCGTCGGTTACTGGACGAAGATCGCCTTCTCCGGCGCGCTGCCGGCCCGGAGGGTCAACGCGCTGCTGGCCCGGGTGCAGAAGCTGCAGGACGCCGTGAAGTACGCCCGCGAAGAGGCCAACGGTGCCGTCGTCGAAGACCGCGAGGTCGGCGAGGCCGTGTTCCGTTATCTGTTCGCCTAACCTGGAGACTCCCCGTTTGAGCGCGGGGTGCGCGTAAAGCGCGAAGCTGAAGCTCAGGCTGAAGCTGACGAACGGTCACAGTGGGGGTTCGAAACCCTCCCGGGGCATTCCGGGCCCCGGTAGCCCAAGTGGTAGAGGCAGCCGATCAGACTCAGATTCTCGCTCGAGACTCAGCATTGACCGCCGGTGCCAGATCAACCGAGGGTGGACTTTGATTGTTGAGATGCCGGTTCGAATCCGGCCCGCGGCTCTTCGTGCCGCGGTGGCTCAATGGCAGAGCACACGTCGTGAGGACTGATCCGCCCTCTTAAACGCCGCTGGCGCCGTACATGGCGGCAACCATCAAGGCCCCCCGGCTTGGGTAGTCCGGGGGGCCGCTGCCATTTCACCCGCTTTACCGGGGGCCCTTTTTCTTGCGGCCGGCCGGTGCGGCGCGGCGGCCGGAGCCGCCCTGTGCGGGTTTCGGTGCCTGGCGCTGTGCCGGTTTTTTAGGGGCGGGAGCGGCGGGGGTGCGGCCCCTTGAGCTGTTCGCCGTCCGGCCGCGGACGATGCCGATGAAGTCTTCCATCAGGTCGGTGGTCGCGGCCGTGGGCCAGGCCAGCGCGACCTGAGACTGTGGCGCGTCCGTCACCGGCCGGTAGGTGAGATCCTTGCGGTGGTGGAGGCGGGCCAGGGACTGCGGAACCAGGAGCAGCCCGCTGCCGGCCGCCACCAGCTCGACCGCCTCCGCCGTGGTGGCCGGGCGGGTGAACGCGGGCAGCCCGGGCCGGTCCGTCCACTCGATGGTGTCGTCCAGCGGATGGAACACCTCGTCGTCGGCCAGGTCGGCGGGGGACACCTCGTCGGCGGCGGCCACCGCGTGGTCCTTGGGCACCATGACCACCGTGGTCTCCACGTAGAGCGGGATCACGCTGAGCCCGTCGCGGTCGATCGGCAGCCGGACGAACGCGGCGTCGGCGCCGCCGTCCCGCAGGAGCCCCACCGCTTCAAGAGTGGGAGCCGTGACCAGGGTGAGCGGCACGTCCGGCAGCCTCTCGGTCCAGACGTTGACCCATTTCGCGGGGGTCACCCCGGGTGCGTACGCCAGCCGGAACGCCTTGCCGGTCTCTCCATCAGTCACCCGCTCAGGGTACCGATGTCCTGGGAACCCGTTGCGACTGACTACGCTTGACGCCATGACCTCGCCCAAGCCGAAGAGCGTCCAGACGATGAAGCCCGAGACCGCGGCCAAGAAGCTGGGTGTGCTCTTCTCGGCCACTCCCGCCGAGTTCCAGGCGGGTGTCGTCTCCAGGGACGAGCTGAACAAGTTGCAGTCGGCGCCGCCCGCCTGGCTCGCCGACCTGCGCCGCAACGGCCCGCACCCCAGGCAGGTCATCGCCGCGAAGCTCGGGATCTCCACGTCCGGCCTGGCCAGAGGCGGGATCACCGAAGCGCTCACCACCGCCGAGATCGACGCCCTGAAGGCGGAGAACCCGGAGTGGCTGGAGCGCGAGCGGTCCATTCAGGCCGACGTCCGTAAGGAAGCGGTCCGGCTCAAGCAACGCTGATCAGACGGCTTCCCGGGATTGTCCCGGCGGTCGCTCAAGGTGTGCGGCGGGGAGTCATTGCCAGGAACAGCAGGCGGGAGATTCGCTTGGTGGTCAGCGTGTACATCCCGAGTGCGGCGACGATGCGCCCAAGCGCTGACAATGCTGCCCACCCCACTGTGAGGGCCACTTCAGTCAGCTCCTTGGCGGCTGGCGAAGGGTATTACGGGCGGAGACCGTCAGAACGAGCATCCAGACGCTGCCGCCCAGCATGCAGGCGGATCCCAGCAGGCCCACAGCCAGGGATGCCAGGGCAGAGCCGCTCGTCAGCAGCGAGTTCAAGGCGTTGACCGCGACGCCGATGCCGACGAGGATCAGCGCGGCGCCGGCGGGGCGAGGTCGGGGCGAAGGTTGCCTGCGGGTGAGCAGGCGCGGGACCTGGCCGGCCGCCACCGTGTAGACGCCGAGCGCGAGGCACACGCATGCCGTGGCCAACCCGACCAGGTGAAACGGGGAAAGGTCCATGGGTGTCTGCTCTTCCGTCGCTGAGATGGCGAGGATCAAGCTAACGCTTTTTTCTGGCGCGTGTGACATGGCGGAAAGGCGACCCGCCGGGGACGGCGAGAATTCCGTTCGTGTCGATGTTTCCGGCGAACCAGACCTCGTCCTTGATTCCGGGGCCCGGCACGGGAAAGGAGCACTGGCTCTGGCCGTCCGGCTTGAGGAGGACGAGGCGGCTGTCAGAGCTCCAGCGGCGGCCGCCGGCGCGTTTGCCGCTCGCCGCGACCACGCGGACCTTCTCGACCCGGCAGGGTCAGACCTCCCACGGGCTGGACCGGAGAATGCGCGATTCCGTACGGCGGGCCCGTTGCCAGGCCGCGACGACGCCGAACGTGATCACTGTCACGACGGCCAGCAGCACGCCCAGGAAGCCCGCCGGGCCCTCCTGAGGGAGCAGCCAGGCCGTGAGGCAGAGTTGTACGGCCAGCACCGGTATGCCCCAGCGCAGGCCCGTTCTCGCCTGTCCGCGTGCGGTGTCCAGCACCTCGGGGGTGGTCTGTGCGGCGGTGCCGGGGAGGATCCGATGGCCGTAGTCGTGAGCGGTCATGTCCGTTAGGGGATCACGAGGGGTTCGCCGTTGGCCAGGACGTTCTTGAGCACCAGATCCTCGACGTGCTCGACCACGACGGGCGTCGCGGTCGTGCCGAAGTTCACGTCGGTCAGGGTGACGCCGCGGATCGGCGCGTCGGCGTACCCGCGCAGGTTGAGCGCCCTCTTGGCGGTCTGTACGGTCACGTCCCGCACGTCGATGCCGCCCACCACGGGGTTGAAGCCGTGCCCGGGCCCTTCCTCGTAATAGAAGTTGATGTCGATGACCGACCCGCCGACCTGGCCGATTTCGAGGTCCCTGGCGTAGAAGCCCTCCACGAAGCCGCCGCGCACCGAGTTCGTCTTGAAGCGCAGGGCGATGTCGAGGTTGGGGCTGGACATCGCGCAGTCCCTGATGAAGACCTCGCGCACGCCGCCGGACATCTCGCTGCCGACCGTCATGCCGCCGTGCCCGTCGCGGAACGTGCAGTTCTCGACCAGGATGTGCTCGCTGGGCACGTTCACCCGCCGGCCGTCGGCGTTGCGGCCCGACTTGATGGCGATGCAGTCGTCGCCGGTGTCGAACGTGCAGCCGCGGATCACGACCATCCGGCTGGACTCGGGGTTGCAGCCGTCGTTGTTGGGGCCGTGCGTCCTGACCGTGACATTCTGGACGAGGACGTTGCGCGACAGGGTGGGGTGGATCTCCCACATCGGCGAGTTGACGATGGTGACGCCCTCGATCAGCACGTTCTCGCAGCGGTAGGGCTGGATGAAGGACGGGCGCAGATAGCCGCCCTCGCCATACCGCCGCCGGCGGACCGGCACCCCCTGCTCGGCCTGGGCGAACAGGGCGGTTCTCGCCTCCTGCTGGCGGGGTTCGCCGGGCTCCCAGCCGTGATCGCCCGAGCCCTTCCACGGCCACCAGTGGTCGTCGTCGGCCTGCCCGTCGAGTACGCCGGAGCCGGTCACCGCGACGTCGCGGCTGCCGTACGCGTAGATCAGCGGGGAGTAGTTGTAGAGCTCGACGCCCTCGAACCGGGTCAGCACCAGCGGGAGGTAGGCCTTCGGGTCGGTGCTGAACAGCAGCGTCGCGCCCGCGGTGACGTGCAGGTCCACGTGGCTCAGCAGATGAACGGCACCCGTCAGGTACCGGCCCTCCGGCACGTCCACATGCCCGCCGCCCGCGTGGTGGCAGGCCCTGATCGCGGCGCGGATGGCCGCCGTGCAGTCGGTCACCCCGTCCCCGGCCGCGCCGAAGTCCCTGATGTCGAAGCGGCGGCGCGGGAACCGCGGGCCGCGTACGCGCGCCGCGATGTGATCGGCCCGCGCCCACGGGTCGGTCGCCTTGAGAGAGTCGGGAAGGTTGAGGGCGAGGGCGGACATCGCCATGGCGCGCATGGCGTTGCGGCGGCTTAACATGAGCGGCTCCCTACCGGCTCGGGACGCCCGGATCATATGCCGACCCGTTGTAGTGATCTAGCCGTGGCGGCCACATCGGGCCAGGAGAAGGGCGGCAACCGGTTGCAGAAAGGCTGGAGTCGCCTCTGCGTGAGGCGGCTCCAGCCGATCGAGCCGATCAGTGGCCGTCACCAACCTCCGTGTCCGCCGCCTCCGTGGCCGTTGTCCCAGCGACACCAGACGCGGTGCCATTCGCCGCCCCACTTGCAGTACTTGCAGCCGTGCCGCCACCTGCACTTCGCCGCCGTGTCCTGAACGAGGGTGCCCGTGGCGGCCGAGGTGACGCACGGTGTGCCGTTGGCCGCGGCGGACGCCGGTGTGCTCATGGATCCGGCGCCGACGAGTGTGGAAGCCACCAGAGTGGCGGCGACGAGGAGTCTTCTGAACATGCGAGATCACTCCACTTGCCGTGATGAGATCGCCCGGCCTTGTCGGAACCGCCGGCCGGGGCGTGGCGGAGTGTCGCTTCGGCGCCCTCGGGAGACGCCCTGCGGCGCTCCGAATCAGACCCACCCTAAGCACGGCGGCGCGCCGCGGTCATCCGGAAGCAAGCAAAACTCATTTGCCGTGATTTCACTAAATAACCGTCAATGTGCTTCCGCCGCTGGAAATGCGAAGGGATCGGGAAGAAAGCCCAGGGCGAGGGCCGGGTTGTTGACCGTTTCCTCACTTGTCGCGCCTCCACAGGCTGCCCGTCCGCAGGTCGAGGTGGTGAACGCGTTCGTCATCGCCGATCTCGATCAGGAAAGGGCCACGTTTCGACCAGCCCAGGCCGCTCCCGAGCCAGTCGTCGGCGCCCAGCTTGGGCGTGAGCCTGGCCACCCGCTTGCCGGACTCCGGCAGGTAGGTGTCGACCTGGTTCTCCCTGGCCCGGATGACGACGAGCAGACCGCCGTCCGGGCGGAGGTGGTAGGTGTCCTCCAGCGCGTCCTCCGCGAACTTTCTCAGGGTCAGGCTCATCCGTTCCCTGCCCTTGTGGTCGAGTACGAGGACCTCGGAGTCGGTCGTGGCCACGATCCCGTTGCGGCTGAGGTCGTGGACTTTACGGGCGCCGGGGATCGGCAGCGTGCTCCAGTCCTTGGTGTCGACGATCCGTACGTCGTCCCCGGCCAGGGCGAGATATCTGTTCTGCCTGGTGAACGTGACCGTGGGCAGGCCGGTGTCCGGCAGGCGGCCGGTGAGGGGGTGGGTGCCCTCGGCGTTCTGATAGACCAGGCGGCGGTCCTTCGCGTGCAGGTACACGACGGCTTTTCTGTCGGGGCTGAGCACGAAGGGCGCGTGCTGCGGCGCTCCGCCCGTTCTGACGATGTACGGGGCGGCCTGCGGAAACGGATTCTCGTTGACCAGCCACGTGCGGCAGGGTGCGTCCACCTGGTCCATCCAGGGGCAGGTGGGAGCCTCGATGTCGTCGGCCGTCTGGAACTCGGCCGCGTATTCGCCCCCCATCCGGGGCATCGTGTACTCCGGCGTTTCGGGAAGCGGCGCGCGGCCGGGAACGAGGAGCGCGGCCGACAGCGCTATCGCGCTTGCCGCCAGGTAGACGTTCCGGGTCGACAGATCGCGAATCGCGGAGGAGGCGCCGGCGCCGAGATTTCGGGCGGAGAAGGGCACGGCGGCCGCCACGACAATCACGATGGCGGCATGAACGAGAAACGCCGGAGTGACGCCTTCATCCGCGACCAGAATGTTTCCCGTTACCGCGGCGACACCCAAAGTGAGCAGCCAGGCGCCACGATAGACGCGCGCCTCGGCGGAAATACGGAATGGCGCGAGCGGAAAGCGGACGTCGCGAAGGACGAAACCGACGCACCAGCCGAGCACCAGGTAGAACGGGTCATTGGTGAAGCCCGCCAGCGGGGCCGCGACCAGGAGGGCAGCCAACCGCCAGCGGCGCAGGCCGGTGACATGGTCGATGACCTGACGGGCATTGTCCGGCGTGATGGTGAGGCCGTTCGATTTGGCGAATCGATTGAGCCGTTCCCGCGTGACCGGTGCCGCCGCCGGCACTACGGTGATCGCCGCAATTGCCCAGAGAATCATCGGGGGTACTGTCACGAGGTGCCACCATATATGGTGCTGGATCATGGATCCGGATGACTTATGGCAGCAATTTGGCATCACCAGTCGAATTGCGCAGCGCCGGCGGATACGCGCCATGGTGTGGAGTTGTGTGGCGCTGGTCTTCGCCGCGATGACGCTGTGGGTGACGGGGGCGACGGCTCCACAACTCCGCTGGGGCGTCGGGAGTTTCGGCGTGTACGCTTTCGTGGATGACGATGGGGTGCTCTCCAGCCATCTCTTCATCGAGGCGGAGAACCTGACGATGGTCTCCGTCATCCTCGCCGGACTTTCCATGGACATCCCGGGTGTTCGCCTCCTGCCCGTGAGCAAGGACGAACGGGCCGAGATCACCGTGGGAGCCGGTGAGTCCGAGACGTTCGAGAGGCGCCTGGTCATCACCGACTGCGCGGCGGTGCCGCATGAGCCGCGACCCGTTCGCTTCACGTACCGGACCTGGCTGGCCTCAGGGGAGTCGGAGGTGACGATGGACTCCTGGCCCGAGCGGCCCGAGCGGCCCGAGCGGCCCGAGCGGCCCGAGCGGCCCGAGCGGCCGGAGCGGCCGGAGCGACTGGAGGGATCGGGGCAGGAGGACGAGGACATCCTGGTCGCCTGGCAGCGGGCTCTGGCGAACAAGGTCTGCGACGACGCGTTGCGATCACGGTGAACGCCTACGGCAAGATCGCCACCGGCTTCGTGTTCGCCTTCGGGTCGTTCAACGTCAACGGCTTCGACCTGCTGCTCGACCCGGTCGGATGGGGTCTGTGCGTGTCGGGGCTGGACGGGCTGGGGCGGTCCATGGGCGAGGCCGCCTACCGGGCCAGGTCCGCCGCCGTCCTGATGGTCTTCGTCTCGATCTTCGAGCTCCTGGGCTTCTTCACGCGTTCGGATGAAGACGAGGGGCGCATCTCGTACGTCTTCGGCGTGCTCGCGTCGGTCGCCGCCTTCGTCACCGTGTGGATGGTCGCCGGCGCCATCGTCGAACGGCTGCGCCCCCAGGGCGACCTCGCCGGTGCCGCCCTGCTCGACGTGCTGCGCTGGGCCGTGCTCGGCCTGGGGACGCTCGCCGTCCTGGCCGGGTCCGGCTATGTCGTCCTCGGCCAGGTCGCGCTCATCGCCTGGTTCGCGGCCATCGCGGCGCTGGTCATCGTGCTGTACGCGTGGGCCAGGGCGTGAATGAGTAGTGACTACTCATGACCCCTGTCCTCGCCCGGGGTGACGCTGGC
The DNA here is from genome assembly GCF_900108335.1 of Nonomuraea solani. Taxonomy (GTDB): domain Bacteria; phylum Actinomycetota; class Actinomycetes; order Streptosporangiales; family Streptosporangiaceae; genus Nonomuraea; species Nonomuraea solani. Next base: position 997,138 of record NZ_FNVT01000002.1, on the reverse strand, counting down.
TGCGTGGACGACGACTAGGAGGACGTCATGGCCAACATCACCACGCAGAACAACTGGCGCTTCTGCCGCAAATGCTTCGCCCTCTGGTTCAACGGGTTCCCGACGAACGGGACCTGTCCGGCCGGCGGAGCGCACGATGGCGGCGGGAGTTGGAACATGTACCTGGTTACCAACCCGGACGAGCGCATCTGACGCGAGACCAAGGTCCCGTCCATCCCAGCCGGGGTGGGCGGGGCTCGTCTATAAAGGGCAGGTCAATACGGGGGCTCGTCTATCCGGGGCACGGGGCGCTGGCGCCCGCGCGGATCGAGTAGAGGTTGACCTGGCGGGAGGCGGGCGGGACCACGCCTCGGCCTGCGCAGAGGGTGAAGTCGCCGGTCAGGGCGTGCAGGACCACCCGGCAGCCGGGCAGCGGGCGGTTGTCGAAGGAGCCGACGCGCTGGCCGGGGACCCTGCCGACGAAGTTGTCGCAACTGGTGTAGGAGACGTTGTTCGTCGGGCCGGTGAAGTTGGGGGCGGAGAAGAGGGTGAGCAGGCCGGGTGAGGCCGCGGCCGCCGGGGTGGCCATGAGGGCGAGTGCTGACAGCAGGGTGGCGGCCGCGCAGAGTGGACGTAACATGCTTCTCCTCGGAGAACGAAGGCCGAAAAACGCCCTCATCATCAGCGACCGTCCCCCTTCTGTAAAGATCCCGCCGGGCGGAAGCCGCCGCAACCGCCCGGCGGGGCTCAAGGACGGTCAGCCCCGGGTTTCCACCCAGACGCTGACCGTGGTGTGCGGGCTGATGCCCGTGTACGACACCGTGCCGACCGGCTGCCACGGGCCTTCGATCGGGATCAGCCCTATTTCCGGCAGGAAGTGCCGTTGCAGGACCCTGATGCGGTGTTCGCCCGTGCCGCTGGTGCACAGGCTCGTGGCCCAGCGTTCGCCGGTGCTGATCTGGTAGCCGCAATCGGCCGGTGCGGCGTAGGCGCTGGGCGCGCCCGCGACCAGGATGGCGGTGGTGAGGAGTGCGGCGCCGGCCGCCCTTGTTCTCGCGTGCATGGAGGGCTCCTTGGCGAGAATGCTTAGGAAAGTTTCCTAAAGGTAAATGGGCGGGCGGCCGGCGTCAATGGGCTACCAGCGGTCGTGGATCTGGGGCCGGATCAGGTCGTCGTAGATCGACTGGATCTCCGCCAGCGTGGCGGGCTCCAGGGGCGGCAGGGCCGCGGCGGCGGCGTTGGCCGTGGCCTGGGCCGGGTTGCGGGCGCCGGGGATCACCACCGAGACGCCCTCCTGGTCCAGGATCCAGCGCAGGGCGAACTGGGCCATGGTGACGTTTGCGGGAACCAGGGGGGCCAGGCGGCGGACCGCCTCCAGGCCGGTGGCGAAGTCGACGCCCGAGAAGGTCTCCCCGACGTCGAACGCCTCTCCGCGCCGGTTGTAGGTCCGGTGGTCGTCGGCGGCGAACGTCGTGTGCTCGTCGTACTTGCCCGACAGCAGGCCGCTGGCCAGCGGGACCCGGGCGATGATGCCCACTCCGGCGGCGCGGGCGGCCGGAAGGACCTGCTCCAGGGGCTTGAGCCGGAAGGCGTTGAGGATGATCTGGACGGTGGCCACCCCCGGGCGGGCGATGGCGGTGAGGGCCTCGTCGCAGGTCTCCACGCTGACGCCGTACGCGGCGATCTTCTTCTCGGACACCAGGGTGTCGAGCGCGTCGTAGACCGCGTCCGTCGAATAGACGGGCGCCGGCGGGCAGTGGAGCTGCACCAGGTCGAGGGTGTCCACGCCGAGGTTGCGGCGGGAACGCTCGTTCCAGGCGCGGAAGTTGGACATGACGTAGTTCGACGGGATCTGCTCCAGGCGGCGGCCCATCTTGGTGGCCACGGTCAGCTCGGGGCGGTCCTTGGCGAAGCGGCCGACGATTTGCTCGCTGCGCCCGTCGCCGTAGACGTCGGCGGTGTCGATGAACGTGACGCCCTCGTCCACGGCGGCCCGCAGCGTGGCGGTGGCCTCGTCCTCCGTCACCTGGCCCCAGTCGGCGCCGAGCTGCCAGGCGCCCAGACCGACGACGCCGATCTCGCGTCCCGTACGTCCCAACAGGCGGTGTTCCATCACTTGACGACCTTTCGGCATGCGAAGTCCTGAGCGGCACCAACAATATTCGGATGTGGCCCGGACGGCCTTTCAGTACAGTTCGCGAGGGGGCGCGGGTCGAAGTCCGTCGGTTATGTGAGTCGCGGGTTCGAGTCCCGCCGTGCGGCTGTGGCCGGGCGTAGCTCAGTTGGCAGAGCAACAAGATCCCGGCGGGCGACCCCACATCCGCGCCCCCTTTTGTCCGCCGCGAAGGAGAACTCCATGGTCCGGGCGCGCAACGCGGCGGGCGGTGACGTCTTCGCCAAGGACCTGTGGACCAGGCTGGAGGACTTCCTCATCCTCGGCCCACGCGCGGGCGGGCTCACCCGGCAGAACGCCGGCGCGCGGATCCATCCGATGGAGGTGTTCCTCGCGCTGCGCGTGTACGGCTCGGGACGGGCCAGGGGACAGCGGTGGCGGCCGCTCCCGGCCGTCAAGGACGCGCTGGAGGAGGCGTACGAGCGCTCGTTCGGCCACGTCGAGCCGACCGGCAGGCGGCGGTGCCGTTCACGTGGGCCCAGAGCGAGGGGCTGTACGCCGACGGCGTCGTCGTCCTGACGGACAACGAGACCTGGGCCGGTGACACGCATCCGGCGCAGGCGCTCGGCCACTACCGCGAGGCGGTCAGCCCCCAGGCGGACGTCGTGGTCGTGTCGTTGACGGCCGCCGGATATTCCATCAAGGATCCTGAGGACGAACGGGTGCTCAACGTCGCCGGGATGGACGCCTCACTGCCGCTGGTCGTCAACGCCTTCATCAGGGGTCAGGGCCGCCACACGTAGGGCGTCGTGGTGGTGACCGCCTGGAGGCCGAGCCGCTGCAGGATCGGGCGGCTGTCCTCCGAGGCGTCCACCTGGAGGTGAACGACGCCCGCCGCCACCGCCAGCCGGGCCCGCGCGGCGACCAGGGCGCGGTAGATGCCGCGGCCCCGGAACTCCTTCAGCGTCGAGCCGCCCCACAGCCCGGCGAAGCCGGTGCCCGGCTTGTGCACGAGCCAGGCCGCCGACACCACCCGGTCGCCGGCCTCGGCCACCAGGATCGTGATGGCGCCGGGATCGTCGGCGACCCGCCTGATCAGGTCGTCGGCCACCCAGCTCCAGTCTTCACCCCAGACCTCCGACTCCATCGCGGCGATCGCCCGCAGGTCGTCGTCGGCGGTGACCTGGCGGATGGTCACACCCGCCGGGGGCGGGGAGCCGGAGTCGAGGTCCTTGGCCAGGCCGACCAGCACCGTCTCCGGGGTCTCGGGGACGAAACCGGCGCGGGTGAGCCGGTCAGGCAGGTCGGCGGGCAGGTCGTGGCCGCGCGTCTTCCACTCGAACGCCTCGCCGCGCGCCGCGAAGTAGGCGCACTGCCGGGCGATCAGCTCGTCGAGGTAGGCGGCCTGGAGCACGGGCGGCCCCTCCACGAAGCCCTGGTGCATGCCGGTGATCCGGAGCAGCGGCCCGTCGAGCTCATAGGAGAGCCCGCCGGGGATCAGTTCGGGAATCCACCGGCGGGTCCGGTCGTACGCCTCAAGGAGGGTTTCGTTCACGAACGGGCACTCTAGCCGAGGAACAGGTAGTCGGCGTTGTAGAGCACCGACGCCTTCGACCCTTCCACGCAGGTGCCACTGGGGGCGACGCCGCCCTTGGTGTTCAGGCGCAGGATCTGCGTCGCGTGGGCGAGCAGGCCGGCGCCCGCGCCCGCCTGGGTGGCGTCGAGGACGAGTTCGGGGATGTTGCCGTCGCCGTTCGGCGTCCTGCTGACGACCGCGCCACGGACGGCGCTGTGGTCGGGCGCGATCCACTGCGGCGGGCCGGTGACGGGCTGGACGAAGCTGTGGTCGATGCTCCGCCGCAGCTTGGCGCTGACGTCGAACTGGGTGAACGCCAGGCTCCCGCCCGGCTGCCTGGTGCAGGCGTAGATCTGTGCCCCGAGCAGCACGTCGGCTGTCAGCGCCCGGGGGTGCTTGGGCGGCACGGTGGACAGCCGCTCCCGTACGACGCCGCCTTCGAGGCTGCGCAGAACGGCGTCGAACGCCTGCGGCTGGTTGACGATGCGCTTCAGCAGCGCCTTGTCGACCGGGGCCTCACCCGCCAGTCCGGTCAGGTTCGGCTGCAGGCCGTCCGGGTCCTCGAACAGCTCCGCCGACGCGACGGCCCCGAAAGGAACGCCTTCGATATGGCCGCTGACCGGCGGCAGGACGCCCGACCAGGTGGCGGTGAAGGCCATGGACGTGGCGGACGCGGGCCGCAGCCACCAGCCGTCCAGCCGCGACGAGATCGTGGCCTGGTCGGCCCCGTGCAGCACGCCGCGCAGGTCGATGGCCCGGTTGAGCCGGTGGAACTGCCCGCGTACGGCGCCGCTCTCGAACGCGTCGTTGTGCAGGTTGGCGTAGAAGCCGTTCGGGTTCGCCACGAGGGCGGCGACCAGGGCCGGGTCGGCCTTGGCGGTGCCGGCCACGCCCAGCGCGGTCTTCGGCAGCCGCCCCTGGAGCAGGTCAAGCCGGACGTCGCCGTTCGTGCCCCTCGCGCCGAGATGGATGTGGGCGGCCTTCGGGCCGTCGATCCTGTCCCAGCGGATGGCGAACGACACGTCGTCGCCGGAGATCTTGAGCGCGACCGTGGCCAGGCCGTCCGGGTCGCCGGGAGCGCCGACCTCGTTCGCCCCGCGCAGCCCGGCCACGAGGTAGACCGGGTCCTCCACCGAAGCGGAGGTGGCGGGAAGCAGGGTCAGGCCCATCGCCGCGATGACGAGGGTGCGGATGAGCATGTCGTTCACCTTCTCAGGGAGAGAAAACCGCACCCCGCCCCCAGGGTGGTGGTGGGAGGGGCGGGGTGCGAGCCGCGTCGGCGCGGCCACCTCCCTCACGTTGCGCCCGCCCGGGAAGCCCGGCCCAGGTCCAGAGAGCGGGCATTCCGCGCGGGTAGTGGCCGGTTCCAGCCGGTTCCATCCGGGGTCAGCGGGGACAGGCTCCGTGATGCGTGGAACCCGACCTGAGCAGCAGGCGCTTGGCCAGGATCTCGGCCGCCACGTCGGCGCCCATCGCCAGCCCGTCGAAGTTGCTGAAGGAGAAGTGCAGCCCGCCGAGCACCCGCGAGCGCCCCGCGTCGGCCGCGGCGGCGGAGAAGCCGGGGAAGCTCCGCCGCCACGGCTGCCCGGTGGCCGGATCGACCGGCGCGGAGTCGGTGACCAGCGTGAACGGGATGCGGTCGGCGCAGAAGAAGCCCGCCAGGGCGGCCGCGCCCGCGCCGCTGAAGGAGCTGTGGCCGGAGATGTACTCGGGTGAGCCGCCCGGGTTGCCCGCCCGCGCGAGCCAGCCCGGCACCTGTTCGGTCTGGGCGTTCCCGTCCGTGTCCGCCTGCTGGATGGCCGCCTGGGGCCGCCAGTGGCGGTGGACGTACTTGGTCATGACCGTCGGGATCGAGGTGTCGGCCAGCGCCATGCCGAGCAGCGCGAACAGCCGCGCCTTGTCCGGCAGCGGCAGCGGCCTGGGCACGGCGAGCCCGATCTTGATCCACTCGCCGGGCGGCTGCGCGGTGCCGGTGGGCAGCGACCAGTACTGGAAGACGGCCGACTTGGCCGCGTCCGGGAGGCCGGCGTCGCCGAGCAGCCTGACCTCGGCGAACGCCGCCGCGTAGTCGAGGCTCGCGAGCGGTGGCGGGCCTTGCCCGACGTACGGGGCGGCGTCGGCGAGGCCGAACGGGGTCATGTTCCGGTACTGCACCCCCGACCACGCCTGCCCGAACACGCCCGGCCCCGAGCCCGCGGGCTGGGTCTCCACCGGCGCCGAGCCGTCGTCCAGCCGGGCCGTGTACACGTCCCCGCCCACGGTCTCGCCCCAGGCGCGGCCGGCGGTGATCCACGGCCCCGTCCCTAACCGGGCCAGGTCCGCCGTCAGCCGATCACTCAGGCTCTTCTCCTGGCGCGGGTAGAGGCGGGTGAGGACCGCGTGGGCCGCCGCCAGGGCCGCGGCCTGCTGGTCGCCCCGCGCGGGCGCGCCCTTCGCGTCGCGCAGGGCGGGCGTTCTGGACTGGCGGTCGCCGCGGGCCACGGCGATGCCGTTGACGGCGTCGTACATGCCGATGTTGACCATCGCGTACGTCCGGGCCGCGTCGGCGTCGGAGGCCCGCTCAGCACGGACGACCGCCAGTGCTTGTTCGTTCCACACCTGCACCGCGTCCACGTCGGGAACGCCGGAGGGGACGCTCGCGGGCACCCCCACGGGCACTCCCACGGGCACCCCCATGGGCGGGACCACCAGCAGCAGCGCGATGAACGTGTTCATGAGAGCTCCTTTCGATCTCATGAAAAGGTGCGCCTCAGGCGGCGATCTCGCCACTATCCCCATGGGTCAGGCCGCTGTGCGGCGGCTCAGACGGTGGTCGTCGAGCGTGCGCGCCATCGCGTGCAGCGCCCTGCGCAGCGTGATCGCGTCCAGGTGGCCGTAGCTGAAGACGATCCCGTTGCCGGGCACGCCGCGCGGGTGGTGGTACGCGCTCAGCTCCGCAACCTGCACCCGCCGCGTCCGCAGCCGGCCCACGACCGACTCGGCCCGGACCGACGACGGCAGCAGCAGGGTGGCCGCCGCGCCGGTGTCCGCGCCGAGCAGCCGGATGTCCGGGTACGCGCCCAGCGCCTGGCGGACGAGCGCCCGCTTGGCGTCGTACAGGAGCGCCAGCCGCTCCGCCCGCCTGGCCACGGTGCCCGACCCGAGCAGGTCCGCCACCGCGAGCTGGCAGGTGAACGACGGCTGCCCGTGCCCGCCGGACAGGCCCTCCTCGACCGCCCGCGCCAGCCGCCGCGGCACCACCGCGAACGACAGCCGCAGCGTCGGCGTCAGCAGGTCGCAGAACGAGCCCACCATCGCCGTGGACCGGACGTCCCCCATGGCCAGGACGCTCGGACGCGGGCTGAGAGCGGTGTTGAACAGGCCGTCGAAGGCCGGTTCGAGCACCAGTCCGCCGCTCTCGCGCGCCCACGCGGCCAGGGCCAGGCGGCGCTCGACCGGCATCCGCGCGCCGAGCGGGTTGCCCCGCTCCGGCAACACCGCCACGACGTCACAGGACTCCGGAATCAGATCCGGGCGCGCCCCCGAACGGTCGACGGGCAGCGGCACCACGGTCCCGAGCCGGCCGAGCAGCGTCCGCAGCCCCGGCGCCGCGGGATCCTCCAGGGCGATGACCGGCGGCGGGCCGCCCTGCGCGCGCAGGATCAGCTCCAGGGCGTCGCCGTAGCCGGCCGTGACGACCACCTCGTGGCCGTTCAGCACGAGCCCGCGCGACTCGCGCAGGTAGGCGGCGATGGCCGCGCGCAGCTCGGGCAGCCCGGCCGCGGGCGGCTCGTCGAGCGGCGGCCGGTGACCGGCCCTGCGCCAGGCCGCCCGCCACGCGGCCAGCGGGAACGCCTGCCCGGTCGGCCGGTCCTGGCGCATGTCGATGAGCGGCCCCGTGGTCGGCACCGGCTGACCGGGCCGCTGAGTGAACCGCTGGCGGGGCCGCTGATCGGCCGCCGGTTCGGGCGCGGTCCTGGCGAGTGACTCGCCCTTCGGGACCGACACGTACGTGCCGGAGCCGTGCCGGCCGGAGATGTACCCCTCGGCCAGCAGCGTCTCGTACGCCGCCAGCGCGACACCGCGCGAGATCCCCAGCACGTCGGCCAGGGTACGGGTGGACGGCATCCGGGTAAGGGCGGCGAGCTGGCCCCGGATGATGGCCTGCCGGAGCTGGGCGGCGAGCTGGTCGTGCAGCGGATCCGGCAGGTCGCGATCAAGATGGATCGGTACGTTGAGCCTTTGCGGATGACGCATGGATTCTTCCCCCAGTGAATGCTGGAACCGGGCCCCTCCCTTTAAAGGCGTGACATTCCGTTCCATCGGGGGTTACCGGGCTAACCGGGGCCGGTAACAGCAGCGCACCCCCATCTGCACCGTCGCGCGCAGCTCCTCACCGATCGTCTGGTCCACCGCCGAGACCCTGGTCAGCGCCCTGCGGATGGCCTTGCCGACGGCGATCCTGGCGCGTTCCTCGCTCCCCGTGAACGGCCGCGCCCGGCCGCCGATGCCCGTCGCCGCCGCCAGTTCCGCCACCAGCCACTCGCGTTCCAGCCGCAGTGCCGCCGCCCGTTCCAGGTCGTTCATCGACTCCAGTTCGTCGATCTCGGCCTGTAGGTGGTTCAGCCGCTGCCGGTAGGTGTCCCTGGCCAGGTCGTCGAGGACCGGCTGGGCCGACTCGCCCTCCCGGGGCCCCTTCGTCCCGGCCGCGAGGTCGGCGGCCAGGTCGGCGGCCAGGATCTCCCTGCCGGGGTTGGCGACCAGCGTGGCCAGGTGCGCCATGCCGACACTGTGCTCGACCAGCACCACCCGCCCGCCCAGCTCCACCTGCCAGTGCCGCCCGTGCCGGCGGATCCGGCAGGGACCCTGCGCCGCGGCGGCCCGCCCGGCCGGGACCTCGGCCGTGGCCCCGGGGCCGTCCGGCAGCACCATCCCCAGCTCCCTGGCCTCGTGTGCGGCCAGGGACTGCTCCCGTAGCGCGTCCTGGTCGTGGGTGCCGTCGCGCAGCGCCAGCGCCTGCCCCAGCCGGCAGCGGGACAGCGTGGCGGCCGGCCAGTGGCCCAGCGCCAGGTTGTCGTGCACGGCGGTGCGCAGGTGCTCGACGGCCAGGTCGAGGTCGCCCATGGTGAGCGCGGCCATGCCCAGCGAGTGGCACACCGAGCCGAAGCACACCACGCCGAGGCTGCCGATCACCGGCAGCCGCGCGTACGGCGACAGCAGCGCGTACGCCTGGACGGCCGTGTCGGCGTCCTGGAGCAGGTGGGCCGTCTCCACGGCGCAGTACAGCGAGAACAGCCACGTGCTCGAACTCGGCAGCTCGCCCAGGTCCCGGCCGCGCAGCCGGGCCAGCTGACCGGCCGCCTGCCGCCGGTCGCCCGCCACGGCCGTGGCCAGGGCCAGGCCCGCCAGGTAGGAGTTGTCGATGGGGCTGAGCGTGGGGGAGCTGACCAGGTCCGTCAGCGCGGGCACCAGCTCACCGGCGCGGCCCTTGTACCAGAGGATGGCGCCGAGGTGGCCGCCGTACCAGCCGGTGGCGTCCAGGTCGCCGGCCGCGACGCCGCGCTCGAAGCACGCGCCGGCCTGGGCCTCGGCCTCGTCGAAGCGGCCCGAGCGGATGGTCAGCATGACGTCGATGGCGCTGACCACGTACCCGATCGCCAGGTGGGCGTGCTCGTCCAGCAGGCGGCGCAGCTCCGCCAGGCAGCGCTCGGCGTGCGGGTCGGCGGCCAGGTAGAGGTCCACCGTCCGCCACAGCAGGCCCATGAGCAGATCGCCCCGGCGCTCGGTGATGGCCGCGTGGCCGATCAGCTCGCCGGCCAGCTCCAGCCGGAGCGCCCCGTGCTCCGGGCCGAGCAGGCAGTGGTGCGCCAGGCTCAGCGCCTCGGCCAGCGCGAGCCCGTCACCCGAGCCCCTGGCCTGGGCCAGCAGCCGCAGGGTGCCCGCGTGCTCGCCGCCCCGGTAGTCCTGCTCGCCGCGCATCCGCGTGCGCAGCCGCAGCGCGATCGAGGAGCAGGGATCGATGAGTGACAGCGCGTGCCGCTGGCGGGCGCGTACCATCTCCGACTCCGCGCTGGTCCGCTGCTCCTGGACCCAGATCCCGCTGAGCCCCAGCGCGGCCCTGGCCAGCGCCGGCGGATCGCCGCACGACTCCGCCTGGCGGTAGGCGGTGTCGTACCAGCGCCGCGCGGTCTGCAGGTCTCCGTTCACGTACAGCGCGCGTTCGCCCAATAAGAGGGCCAGTTTGAGGTCCGAACACGAGGGCGGGAGCTCCCGCAACCCCTGGACAACGCTCATATCTCAGCTCCCCCCTGCCGGTCATGAAGATTGAGCGTCCGAACGGTTCCCCGAATACCGTTCTAGGTATAGACGTACGGCATGTTGTTAAGGGTTCAACCGCCCGTACGCTGATTGGCATGATTCGTCCTGCGACACCCGCCGACGTGCCAGAGATCATCAGCATGATCCGCGAGCTCGCCATCTATGAGAAGGCCGAGCACGAGGTGCGTGTGACGGAGGAGCAACTGCGTGACACGCTCTTCCGCGACCATCCGGCCGCCTTCGCGCACATCGCCGAGCACGACGGCGAGGTGGCCGGCTTCACGCTGTGGTTCCTGACGTTCTCGACGTGGCGCGGCGTGCACGGCGTCTACATGGAGGACCTGTACGTCCGCCCGCAGCACCGGGGCGGCGGCCACGGCCTGGCCCTGATGCGGGAGCTGGCCGGCATCTGCGCCGAGCGCGGATACCAGCGGCTGGAGTGGGCGGTCCTCGACTGGAACGAGCCCAGCATCGGCTTCTACGACAAGCTCGGCGCCGTGCGCCAGGACGAGTGGCTGAAGTACCGGCTGACCGACGACCCGCTGCGGCGCCTGGCCGCCCGGCGCGACTGAGCCTGAACACGCGGCACGCGGGTCACGCACAGTGACGTGACCCGCGTGACGTATCCGTCATACGCCGGCGTGTGACCGGCTGCGCATGCCCTCCGACTGTTCGTACATTCCCATCTCCGGCTCGTCCAGATCCCGATGGGTCTCTTCCATCCGGAGTGCGACCCCGAGCGCGATGAACGTGGGCGCCCACTCCCCGATGAAGATCCCCCAACGGTCGGCCCGGTCCAGGCCGGACGCCTCCGTGTTCTTCGACAGGAACCAGCTTCCGCAGGACAGCCCGATGGACACCACCCCCGCGGTGTACATGTGGCTCGACCGGATTCCCATCTGATGCAGCTTCTTGATCATGCTTCCCCCCTCGCTGTGAGTGCTGTTACCCCAGCCAGGGGCACGTAACCGATCATTACGGGCGTGTTTCGAGCGTGACACTTGTGCGTGGCGTGTTACCGAGGTGAATCACCCGTAACGAACGCACGGACACGCACGGTCAGTGTGCGTAACGAGCGCTTCCTACCTTGGAGATCCCGGACGCCGAGTGTAGGAGAGGTCGATGGCGCGCTGGATCGCCGAATGGCACCCAGATGACCCAGCCTTCTGGGAGAACTCAGGCAAGCGCGTGGCACGACGCAACCTGATCTTCTCGATCGTGGCCGAGCATCTCGGATTCACCGTGTGGACGTTGTGGAGCATCGTGGCCACCAAGATGGGGGCCTACGAGTTCACCACCGACCAGTTGTTCTGGCTGGTGGCGCTGCCGAACCTGATCGGCTCGGTGCTGCGGGTGCCCTACACGTTCGGGCCGGCCAAGTTCGGCGGACGGAATTTCACCGTGGTCAGCGCGCTGCTGCTGCTCATCCCCGCCGTGCTGCTCGGGGTGGCGGTGAGCAATCCGGCCACGCCCTACTGGCTCTTCCTGGTGATCGCGGCCCTGGCCGGGGTCGGCGGCGGGAACTTCGCCTCCAGCATGGCCAACATCACCTACTTCTACCCCCGCAGCAAGCAGGGGGTCGCGCTCGGGCTGAACGCCGCCGGCGGCAACATCGGCGTCAGCTCGGTCCAGCTCGTCATGCCGCTGGTGATCGGCTCGCTCGGGCTGGCCGCCGCCGGCTGGTTCTGGATCCCGTTCATCATCGTGGCCGGCGCCTGCGCCTGGTTCTTCATGGACAACCTCACCAGCGCCAAGGCGAACCCGCGCGAGCAGCTCGCCGTCGCGGGCCGGGCCCAGACCTGGATCATGTCGTTCCTGTACATCGGCACCTTCGGCTCGTTCATCGGCTACTCCACCGCCTTCCCGCTGCTGAGCAAGAGCCTGTTCCCCGAGGCCCCGTTCGCCGTGGTGGCCTTCGTCGGGCCGCTGCTCGGATCGGCGATCAGGCCGGTGGGCGGCTGGCTGGCCGACAAGCTCGGCGGCGCGCCCGTCACGCTGTGGAACTTCGCCGCGATGGGCGGCGGCGTGCTGCTGGTCTGGACGGCCAGCTCCTCGGGCAACTTCTGGCTCTTCTTCCTCGCCTTCCAGCTGCTCTTCCTCACCGCGGGCATCGGCAACGGCTCGACGTACCGGATGATCCCCGCCATCTTCCAGGCCAAGGCCGTCGCCGAGCGCGGCGAGGGCGAGGAGGCCCTGCTGTACGGCAAGCGCCAGGCCGCCGCCGCCATCGGCATCATCTCGGCGGTCGGCGCGCTCGGCGGGTTCCTCATCAACCGGGCGTTCGGCATGGCGTTCGCCGCCGCCGGCACCCCCGCCCCCGCCTTCCTCGCCTTCGCGGTCTTCTACGTGGCCTGCTTCGCCCTGACCTGGTGGTGCTACACCCGGACGGTCGGCGTCAAGGTCGTCGCGAGCCTCGCGTACGCCAGGGTCTGACATGACGGCGACGAAGACCCACTGCCCGTACTGCGCCCTGCAGTGCGGCATGGAGATCGGCCCGGGGCTGACCATCACCCCCAGGACCGACATTCCGGCCAACGCCTCGGGGGCGCTGTGCCAGAAGGGATGGACGGCGGGCGAGCTGCTCACCAACGGCGAGCGCCTGACCTCCCCCCTCCTGCACGGCGAGCCCGTGGAATGGGACGTCGCACTCGACTACGTGGCGTCCCGGCTGTCGGCCATCCGCTCCGAACACGGCCCCGACGCCGTGGCCGTGTTCGGCGGGGGCGGGCTGACCAACGAGAAGGCGTACTCGCTCGGCAAGTTCGCCCGGGTCGCCCTCGGCACCAGCCAGATCGACTACAACGGCCGCTTCTGCATGTCCTCGGCCGCCGCCGCCTCGCTCAAGGCGTTCGGCATGGACCGGGGGATGCCGTTCCCGATCACCGACCTGGCCGACGCCGACGTCGTCCTGCTGGCCGGCGGGAACGTCGCCGAGACCATGCCCCCGTTCGTGCGCCACCTGACGGGCCCGCGCATGATCGTCATCGACCCCCGCCGCACCCAGACGGCCAAGCTGGCCTGGCTGCACCTGCAGCCCACGCCCGGCACCGACCTGGCTCTGGCGCTCGGGATGCTGCACCTGGCCATCGCCGACGAACTGGTCGACGAGGCGTACGTCGCCGCCAGGACCACCGGGTTCGACGAGGTACGCACCTCGCTGGCCTCCTGGTGGCCCGAGCGGGTCGAGCGCATCACCGGGGTGCCCGTGCACCAGATGCGGCAGGCGGTCAGGGCGCTGGCGGCGGTGGGCAAGGCGTACATCCTGACCGGGCGCGGCGCCGAGCAGCATTCCAAGGGCACCGACACCGTGAGCGCGTTCATCAACCTGGCTCTGGCGCTCGGCCTGCCCGGCGTGCACGGCTCCGGGTACGGCTGCGTGACCGGTCAGGGCAACGGCCAGGGCGGCAGGGAGCACGGCCAGAAGGCCGACCAGCTCCCCGGCTACCGCAAGATCGACGACCCGGCGGCCCGCGAGCACGTGGCCGGGGTGTGGGGCGTGCCGGCCGCGGACATTCCCGGCCCTGGACGGTCGGCGTACGAGCTGCTCGACGCCCTCGGCACCCCCGGCGGCCCGCGGGCGCTGATGCTGTTCGGGTCCAACCCGATCATCTCCGCCCCCGCCGCCGAGCACGTGGCCGAGCGCATCGCCGCCCTCGACCTGCTCGTGACCTGCGACTTCGTCATGTCGGAGACTGCGGCGCTGGCCGACGTGGTCTTCCCGGTGACCCAGTGGGCCGAGGAGAGCGGCACCATGACGAACCTGGAGGGCCGCGTCCTGCTGCGCCGCCGGGCCGTCGCGCCGCCCGAGGGCGTCAGGAGCGACCTCGACGTCATCGCCGCGCTGAGCGAGCGGCTCGGGCACCACTTCGAGACCGAGCCGGTCAGGGTCTTCGACGAGCTGCGCCGCGCCAGCCAGGGCGGCCCGGCCGACTACTCCGGCATCACCTACGAGCGCATCGCGGACGAGACCGGCGTGTTCTGGCCCTGCCCTTCGACAGAGCACCCGGGCACGCCGCGCCCGTTCCTCGACTCCTTCGCCACCCCGGACGGACGGGCCAGGTTCGTCCCCGTCCAGCACCGGCCCCCGGCCGAGGAGATCGACGCCGACTACCCCGTCTACCTGAGCACCGGCAGGGTGCTCGCCCACTACCAGAGCGGAGCCCAGACCCGCAGGATCGCCGCGCTCGTCCAGGCGGCCCCGGAACCGTTCGTCGAGCTGCACCCGGATCTGGCCGAGCAGCTCGACATCGCGCCCGGGGACGTCGTGCGGGTCAGCAGCAGAAGGGGCGAGAGCAAGGCCGTGGCCAGGATCAGCGACGCCATCAGGCGCGACACCGTTTTCATGCCCTTCCACTGGGAGGGCGCCAACCGGCTCACCAACCCGGCACTCGACCCGACGTCGAGGATGCCGGAGTTCAAGATCTGCGCGGTCAGGGTGGAGAGGGACTCATGAGGCTCGTCGTCGTGGGCAACGGGATGGCCGGGTCGCGGCTGGTCAGCGAGGTGCGCACCCGTGACCCGCACATGAAGATCACGATTCTCGGCGCGGAGACGTGCCAGCCGTACAACCGGGTGCTGCTGTCCAACGTGCTGGCCGGCAGCTCACGGCCCGAACAGGTGCGGCTGCTCGACGCCTCCTGGTACGAGTCGCACGACGTGACGGCCGCCTTCGGCAGCACGGTGGCCCACATCGACAGGGAGACCCGGCACGTCGTGACCGAGGACGGGCGGCGCGAGCCGTACGACCTGCTGGTCCTGGCCACCGGCAGCGACGCCATCGTGCCACCGATCCCCGGCGTGGAGCGGGCGATCCCGTTCCGCACGCTGGACGACTGCGAGCGCATCATGGACTCCGCCGACCAGGCCCACGCGGCCGGTCAGCGGGCCGTCGTCATCGGCGGCGGCCTGCTCGGCATCGAGGCCGCCCGCGGCCTGGCCGGGCGCGGCCTGCCCGTGACGCTCGTGCACCTGGCCGGGCACCTGATGGAACGCCAGCTCGACGTCGAGGCCGGCGAGGTGCTCGGCGAGACGCTGGCCGGGCTCGGCGTGGACATCCGCACCGGCGTCAGCGCCGCCGGCGTCGAGGCGGACGGCGTCCGGCTCACCGACGGCGAGCTGATCGAGGGCGACCTCGTCATCCTCGCCTGCGGCGTCCGACCCGTGACGAAGCTCGCCGCCGAGGCGGGCCTGGAGGTGCGGCGCGGCGTCGTCGTGGACGACGAGCTGCGCACCGACGACCCGTCGATCTTCGCCATCGGCGAGTGCGCCGAGCACGCCGGCACCGTGTACGGCCTCGTCGCCCCCGCCTGGGAGCAGGCCACCGTGGCCGCCGACGTGATCACCGGCGGCAAGGCCCTCTACCGGGGCTCCCGGCTGGTCACCCGGCTCAAGGCCAAGAGCGTCGAGCTGGCCGCCATGGGCGAGACCCAGCTCGGCGAGGAGCACGCCGAGGTGGTCCGCTTCAGCCACCGGGCCCGCGGCACCTATCGCAAGCTCGTCATCCGCGACGGCCGGCTGGTCGGCGCGATCCTGCTGGGCGAGAGCGACGCCGTCGGCACGCTCACCCAGCTCTTCGACCGTGGCGGGCCGCTCCCGGGCGACCGCGCCGGGCTGCTGTTCCCCGGGCTGTCGTCGGCTCCCGTGGCCGACAGCCCGACGCTGATCCCCGACGCGGCCAAGATCTGCCAGTGCAACAACGTGACCAAGGGCCAGATCAGGGCGTGCTGGGAGGCCGGGGCGCGGGACGTGGCCGGAGTGGCGGCCGCGACCAGGGCCACGACCGGATGCGGTACCTGCCGCGATGCCGTAGAGGGCATCGTCGGCTGGCTGTGCGAGCAGGAAGGGATCTCCGTATGAACAGGATCGTCGTCGTTGGGTACGGTCCGACGGCTCACCGGCTCGTCGAGACCCTCGCGAACAAGGGTTTCGGCGGCACCGTGACCGTGATCGGGGAAGAGTCGCGGCCCGCCTATGACCGGGTGGCCCTGACCTCCTACCTGAACGGCACCACCGCGGAGGACCTCACCTACGAGGTGCCCGCCGGGATCGTCACCAGGCTGAACACCCGGGTCACCGGCATCGACCGGGACGCCCGCCTGGTCACGCTGGCCGACGGCGGCACCGAGCCCTACGACGTGCTCGTGCTGGCCACCGGCTCCGCGCCGTTCGTGCCGCCGGTCCCCGGCGCCGAGCACGCCTTCGTCTACCGCACGATCGACGACCTCGACGCGATCAGGGTGGCCGCCAAGGACGCCGTGGAGGGCGTCGTGGTCGGCGGCGGGCTGCTCGGCCTGGAGGCCGCCGACGCGCTGCGGGCGCTCGGGCTGAAGGCGCACATCGTCGAGATGAGCCCCTGGCTGATGCCCCGCCAGGTGGACGAGGGCGGCGGCTCGGTGCTGAAGTCGCACATCGAGGGGCTCGGGCTGAGCGTGCACGCCGGCGCGGGCGTCCAGGAGATCGTCACCACCGACGGGCAGGTCACCGGGCTGCGCAAGCCGGACGGCACGCTCGTCGAGGCCCAGGTCGTGGTGTTCTCGGCGGGCATCAGGCCGCGCGACGAGCTGGCCAGGGCGTCCGGCCTGGAGGTCGGCGCGCGCGGCGGCATCGTCGTCGACGCGGGGATGCGCACCTCCGACCCGTCGATCTACGCGGTCGGTGAGTGCGCGCTGGCCGGCGGCATGGTCTACGGGCTGGTCGGGCCGTGCAACACGATGGCCGAGGTGGCCGCCGACCGGATCACCGGCGGCGCCTCGACGTTCGACGGCGCCGACATGTCCACCAAGCTCAAGCTGCTGGGCGTCGAGGTGGCGCAGTTCGGGGCGATGGAGGGGGCGCTGGACGTCACCTACATGGACCCGGTGGGCGGCGTCTACAAGCGGCTGTTCATCAGCGACGACGCGCGGACGCTGCTCGGCGGCATCTGCGTGGGCGACGCCTCGCCGTACACCTCGCTGCGGCCCTTCGTGGGCAAGGAGCTGCCCGCCTCGCCGTCGGACCTGCTGTTCAGCGGCGCGGGTGCCAGCCTCGACCTGCCGGATGAGGCGCAGGTGTGCTCGTGCAACAACGTGTGCGCGGGCGACGTCCGTACGGCCATTGCCGACAAGGGCGTCACCGACGTGCCCGGGATCAAGGCGTGCACGCGGGCCGGCACCACCTGCGGCAGTTGCGTGCCGATGCTCAAGCAGCTCCTGGAGAAGTCGGGCGTCGAGGTCAGCAAGTCGCTGTGCGAGCACTTCACGTACTCGCGGGCCGAGCTGTTCGACATCGCCCGGGTACGCGGCATCACCACCTTCTCCGAGCTCATCTCCCAGCACGGGCAGGGCCGGGGCTGCGACATCTGCAAGCCGGCCGTGGCCTCGATCCTGGCCTCCCTGCACAACGGGCACGTGCTGGAGGGCGAGCGCGGCACCCTGCAGGACACCAACGACGCCTTCCTGGCCAACATCCAGAAGAACGGCACCTACTCGGTCGTCCCGCGCATCCCCGGCGGGGAGATCACGCCCGACAAGCTCATCGTGATCGGCGAGGTGGCCCGCGACTTCGGCCTCTACACGAAGATCACCGGCGGGCAGCGCATCGACCTGTTCGGCGCCCGGGTCGAGCAACTGCCGGAGATCTGGCGGCGGCTGGTGGACGCCGGGTTCGAGTCCGGGCACGCGTACGGCAAGGCGCTGCGCACGGTCAAGTCCTGCGTGGGCTCGACCTGGTGCCGCTACGGCGTCCAGGACTCGGTGGGCATGGCGATCGCGCTGGAGCTGCGCTACCGGGGCCTGCGCTCGCCGCACAAGCTCAAGTCCGCCGTCTCCGGCTGCGCCCGCGAGTGCGCTGAGGCCCGCTCGAAGGACTTCGGCATCATCGCCACCGAGCAGGGCTGGAACCTGTACGTCGGCGGCAACGGCGGCTTCAAGCCCCGCCACGCCGACCTGCTGGCCAAGGACCTGAGCACCGACGAGCTGATCAGGACCATCGACCGGTTCCTGATGTTCTACATCCGCACCGCCGACCGGCTGCAACGCACCGCCGCCTGGCTGGAGGGGCTCGACGGCGGGCTCGACTATCTCCGTGAGGTGATCATGGAAGACTCGCTCGGCATCTGCGCCGACCTGGACGCGCAGATGGAGCACCACACCGCCACGTACGCCGACGAATGGCAGGCCACCTTGGACGACCCCGAGAAGCTGAGCAGGTTCGTGAGCTTCGTCAACGCCCCCGGAGTCCCCGACCCGTCGATCGTGTTCGGCAACGAGCGCGGCCAGATCAAGCCGGTGATGGCCCGATGAGCTGGACGAGGATCTGCGCCTACGACGCCCTGCCCGCCGAGCGCGGGGTCTGCGCCCTGGTCGAGGGTGAGCAGGTGGCCCTGTTCCGCACGTACGACGGCGGGGTGCACGCGCTGGGCAACCTGGACCCGTTCAGCGGGGCGTACGTGCTCTCGCGCGGCATCGTGGGCACCAGGAAGGGCGAGCCGACCGTGGCCTCGCCGCTGCACAAGCAGGTGTTCTCGCTCGTGTCGGGCCGCTGCCTGGACGAGGAGGGCACGTCGGTGCCCGTGTACGCCGTGCGGATGGTGGACGGGTACGTCGAAGTGGGCCCCGCGGTCCTGGCCGAAGCTCAGGACAAGGTCGCGGTGGCCGTCTAGGAAGTCCGCGCCCAGGTCGTGCCTGGGCGCGGCGGGTCATGCCAGGGATTCGGCCGGTTTCACCTCTACCGGTGGGTAGACGTGTGGGCTCCGATGGGCCTCTGGCAGTACGCACCGCCGTCCGGACTCGACGCTTTCGCAGCGTTCGGCGTCATCGCGCTGAGGGAGGGGTTCGGGATTCGCCTGGGTTCGCGGCACTGAATTGACGCTATCCGCGGTATCGGGCGAGCTGGTTACATGGTGACAACGAATCAAGCTCTGAACGGTCTCTCCAATTTCAGTGAAGCATTACGGTGAGTAATACCCGGACCGGGTAAAGGCGTTGTCCGAAGTGCCTAAAGCCCGCATTCGCGCAGGTCCGGCCTGGGCATCAAAGCGGCTATGAGCAAGATTTCTCAGCGCAGGGCACTCCTGCTGGCGGCGCTCCTTCCCGCCCTCCTCGTCTCCGGCTGCACCGCCGGGGACAGCACACAGGCGGTGAAGGGGGCGGGCCTGGCGTCGCCCACCGACATGGACTCCGGGATGTCGCCCGACGAGACGTCCACCGACGGCGCGAGCCCGTCGGACACGGGGACCGAGGGCGGCCCCGGCGGGCAGGCCAGGGCGGTCGTGCAGGGGTACTTCAACGCGCTCAAGTCGGGCAACGTGGACCAGGTCGTCAGCGCTTTCGCCGACGACGCCATGGTGGCCATGGACGGGCAGGCCACGGCGGAGGGCGCCGACAAGATCCGCTCGCTGTTCCAGAAGGAGCTCCAGGGCGCCAACGAGATGGCGCAGGGGACGCACACCATCGAGGAGCCGCGGACGCTCGGGGGCGACGACGCCGTCGTCACCGCCACCAGCAAGCAGGGCGACGACGACTACCGGGAGCTGTTCCTGCTCTCCCGGGACGGCGGTGAGTGGAAGATCGCGCAGTTCATGAACAACCAGGCGAACTGAACGGGGCACGGCCGGGAGGCCAGGGCTTCCCGGCCGGTTACGGAGGGTGAACCTCGTTCGTTTACCGAGCGTTATCGCTTGATTAAGAAATGGCAAATCTGATTATTTGAGCTGGTGAGTTAATTAGGGGCGGTGTCGCCGGGGATGCGGGGGCGGATCCGGCGTTGGTCGACCAGGGCGAGGTAGACGGCGAAGGCGCCCTGGGTCCACATTTCGGCCTGGTCAGGGGTCAGCCTGATCTCCTCGCCCTCGTGCGAGACGATCATGTAGCCGCCCGGGGGCATGCGGCGCCACGCGACGAGCATGTTCTCGTAGACGAGCACGTCGAGCATCGCGGTCAGATATTCACGCCCGGCGGCGGACACGGCGCAAGCCTCCTTGCTCCTCGCCGAATTGTCGCCTCTCTTCCATTGTGCGCGCCCTATCGGGAAATGTCGCAGTTTCTTGGGGCGGCCGTCGCGGGCCGGGGAACCTCGGCCGCGCCGCCGGTGTATCTAGACCGGAGGTGGTCCCATGAGGGCGATTCTGGTCCTGCTGGCCTCGGTGGTGGCGCTGGTCATCGGGGGTCTTCCCGTTTCCGCCGCCGGAGGGTGGGCGGTGACGTACCTGGATCCGCGGCCGGCGCGGTTCGAGGGCGGCACGCCGTACGCGCTGGGGTTCTGGGTGCTGCAGCACGGCACCCACCCGTTCGAGGGGGATCTGGGGGGCGTCGGGCTGCGGCTCACGGGTGCGGACGGCAAGAGCATGCTCTTCGACGGCACCGCCCTGCCCGAGGCGGGGCACTACGCCACGTCGGTGGTGGTGCCCGAGGGCGTGTGGAAGGTCGAGGGGGTGCAGGGGCGGTTCCAGCCGTACGACGTGGGCACGCTCACCGTGCCCGGCGAGCTCAAGATCAACCCGGTGCCGCCCGACCTGGTGGCGGCCTTCTCGGCGGACGGCAGAGACTACTGGGGCGCCGTCCGGCCACCGGGCTTCCCGCGCGGCGAAGGGGCACCGGTCGAGGTCGCCCAGGCGTCGCCCCAAGCCGCCCCGGGGGTGGGCGCGTCGGCTTCGTCACAGGCCGTCCCGGGGGTGGCCGCGTCGGCTTCGTCACAGGCCGCCCCGGCTGAGCGGGCGGCCGGTGGGGTGCCCGCGTACACGCTGCTGCTCGCCGCGGCCGGGGGCGCGCTGCTGGCGGCGGCGGGGCCGGCGCTTCTGGGGCGCAGGCGGAGGGAGCCCGAGGAGGAGCCGGATCCGTCGGCGGACACCGTCATCATTCCCGGCTGATCGGGTAGCGGGCCGGGGGTAGACCGCCGGGGTGTGCTCGCGACGCCGTTCTCCCGAGCGGCACGCGTCGGGGCCCACCCCGGCTTTGCCATTGAGGCGGTCGTCCATATACCCTCTGGGGGTATACATCAGAGGAGGAACCATGCGACGCCTGACCGCCCTCGACCCCGACGAGGCGCCCGGCAAGTCCCGCGAGCTGCTCACCGACCTCGTCGAACGGCACGGCTCGGTGGGGGAGATGGTCGCCACGATGGCCCACTCGCCGGCCCTGCTGGAGGGCTACCTGGGGCTGACCAGGGCGATGAAGCGGTCGAAGATTCCACGGCCGCTGAGCGAGAAGATCTCCCTGGCCGCGCAGGAGTGGATCGGCTGCGAGATGTGCAGGCAGGCGCACGCGCAGGCCGCCCGCAAGGCCGGGCTGAGCGAGCAGGACATCGCGCTGGCCAGGCAGGGCACCGCCACGGACGCCCGCGAGGCCGCGCTCATCGGCGCGGCGTTGCGGGTGCTCACCGAACCGGCGTCGTTCTCCGACGAGGACGTGGCCGAGCTGCGGGCGCACGGCTGGAGCGACCGCGTGCTCGCGGAGATCGTCGGCCTGGTCGCGCTCAACCTCATGACGGGTGCGTTCAACCTGCTCGCGGGCATCGAACCGGCCCCCGACCCGCCGGCGGGCATCGAAGCGGCCCCCGACCCGCCGGCGGGCATCGAAGCGGCCCCCGACGCCTCCTGACGGGGCCGCCCGGCCCCCGGCGGCCCGGCCGGCCCGTCCCGACGATCGGCCGACCGGCGCCTCCGGTGCTCAACCGGTGCTCAGCCGGTGCTCAGAGGTCGCGTTCCTGCTGGTCGAGGATGGCGATGGAGACCGCGATCGCCCTGGCCGCGTCGCCGTCCTCGATCGCGTTCAGCAGGTCGTCGTGCGAGGTGTCCGGGTCCAGGGCCGCCTCCTCCTGGTCCCTGACGCTGTCGCGTATCGCGTCGCTCATGCTGCGGTAGAGGTCGGCGAGCAGGGCGTTGTGCGCCGCGTCCGCCACCTGCAGGTGGAAGTCGACGTCGGCGTCCGCGAAGCCGTCGAGGTCGCCCGCCCGCCCGGCCGCGTTCCTGCGGCCCAGGGTCTCGCGCATCGCGGCCACGTCCTCCTCGGTGCGCCTCCCCGCCGCCAGCCGGGCGGCCACCAGGTCGAGCCCGCGGCGCACGTCGATGATGTCCATGGCCGCCGCCGTGTCGAGCCGCCGGCGCAGCGCGACCCTGGACTCGTCGGTCGCGGTCACGTACGTGCCGTCACCCTGCCGGGTGTGCAGCAGGCCCGCGTGGGCTAGGACGCGCACCGCCTCCCGTACGGACAGCCGGCTCATGCCCAGGCTCTGCGCGAGCTGGCTCTCGGACGGGATCTTGGTGCCGACGGGCCAGACGCCGCCGGCGATCTCCCGGCGGAGCTCGTCGATGGCGGCGTCCACGAGCGAGGTCCGAGCGACGTTTCGCATGCGCCTTCTCCTCATCGGCTGAAGAAACAACCACCCTAGACGGACGCTGCCAAGGCTAGGGCCGCGCCGCCCCGGGGGCGAGGTGTGACGCGACGATCGGGTCAGGTCCAGCCGGCGGCCACGACCAGGCGCTCGATGGTGTCGCGGCCTTCCAGCGGGGTCAGCCAGGCCGCGGGCAGCGCGGCGGCGCCGTACATCGTGCCCACGAGGTTGCCGCAGACCGAGCCGGTCGAGTCGCTGTCACCCGAGTGGTTGACCGACAGCAGCAGGGCCTTCTCGACGGACGGCTCGACGAGGGCGCAGTAGACGCCGATGGCCAGCGCCTCCTCGGCCACCCACGCGCCCCCCAGCGACTCGACCCGCTCAGGAGAGGGCTCACCGCTCGTCGCCAGCGCCAGCGCGCCGATCAGGGCCTCCGTGGTCTCCTCGTGCGCGGGGCAGCGGGTCAGCAGCTCCAGGGCGCGGTGTACGGCGTCCTCCAGCCCGTCGCCCGCCATCAGGCGCGCGACGATCGCCGCGAACGCCCCGGCGGCCAGGTAGCCCGTCGGATGCCCATGGGTGATCTGCGCGCACGCCGCCGCCAGATGGAACGCCTCCTCGGCCTCCGGCATCCGCGGCATGAAGCCGAACGGGGCCGAGCGCATCACCGTGCCGCACCCCTTCGAGTCCGGGTTCACCGGCCCCGGCACGCCCGTGGGAGCCGGGCCGCCGAACGGCCGGCGCAACCCCGACAGGCAGGCGTTGCCGGGCGCGCGCCGCGAGTAGAGCCACTTCTCCTCCCGCAGCCATCCTGTGTGATGCGGCAGGCCCGCGGGCGGCGGGACCTGGTGGTCCTGGGTGTCCAGCCAGCGCAGGTACGCGTCTCGCACCGACCGCGTGGACGCCCGCATGTCGCCCGCCGGCGGGCCGCCCGGCCCGGTAACGTGCGTCTCCAGGAGCCCCTCGACGGTGAAGAGGGTCATCTGGGTGTCGTCGGTGATGAGGGCGCTCTTTCCTCGCCACGTCGTGACATATCCCGTAATGCCGTCCGTCCCATGATCCCTGCGGATCTCCCGCAACGACTGGAACTCGATCGGCGCGCCCAGCGCGTCCCCGATCGCGCCGCCCAGAAGGCAGCCCCGCACCCGATCCCGAACTTCCATACCCCGAATCTTGTCAGGCTCCAGGCCGTCTGAGAGATTGCGGTTTGTCCCGCCCAGCGTTCCGGAGGTCACGCGTGTCACCCTTACGCCCGGCCCTCATCGCCGTCGCCCTCACCGTGGCGATAGCGACCCCAGCCCAGGCGGCCCCGGCTCAGACGGCGGCTCAGACGGCCGCCGTTCCGGGGATCACCGTCCAGAACGGCCGTACCCAGCCGGTCTTCTCCTACGCGGACGCCGTCCGCGAGCACGTGTACGTCGAGTCGACCGTGGACAGCGACCTCGACGGCAACCTCGACAAGGTCCGCGTCGACATCATCCGCCCCAAGGAGTCAGGTCCCGGGCTCAAGGTGCCGGTGATCATCGATGAGAGCCCGTACTACGACAACTCGGGCCGTGGGAACGAGGCCGAGCGCAAGGTCTACGACGCTGCCGGAAATGTCACGAAATTTCCGCTCTTCTATGACAACTACTTCGTCCCGCGCGGCTACGCCGTCCTCAACGTCGACATGCTCGGCACCACCCGCTCCGAAGGCTGCCCCGACATCGGCGGCAAGGCCGACGTGCTGGGCGGCAAGGCCGTCATCGACTGGCTGAACGGCCGCGCCAAGGCCGTCAGGGCCGACGGCACCCCGGCCGTGGCCGACTGGACGACCGGCAAGGCCGCCATGATCGGCAAGTCGTACGACGGCACCCTGGCCAACGCCGTCGCCGCCACCGGCGTCGAGGGCCTGAAGACGATCGTGCCCATCTCGGCGATCAGCTCCTGGTACAAGTACCAACGCTCCAACGGCGTCATCTACAACTACGACTACGCCTCCTGGCTGGCCAACTACGTCGACACCGACCCCGAGGCCAAGTGCCAGCCGGTCCGCGACAGGATGGACGCCGAGGACGGCGACGACACAGGCGACTACAACCCGTTCTGGGCCGAGCGCGACTACATCAAGGGCCTGCTCGGCGACGCCTCCAAGGTCAAGGCCAGCGTCTTCGTCATCCACACGGTCAACGACCTCAACGTCAAGCCCGACAACTTCTCCGCCTGGTGGAAGGCCCTGGCCGACCGGAACGTGCCGCGCAAGATCTGGGTCGGCCAGACCCAGCACGTGGACCCGTTCGACTTCGAGGGCCGCAGGACGCTGTGGGTGGACACGCTGCACCGCTGGTTCGACCACTGGCTGCACGGCGTGCGCAACGGGATCACCAGCGAGCCCCGCGCCGACGTCGAGATCGGCCCGGCCCGGTGGATCACCCAGCGCGACTGGCCGGCCCCGTACGCGCTCAAGGCGTCCCTGCGCCCCGCCGCCGACGGCTCGCTCGGCCTCAAGCCCGCCGCCAGGAACAGCACCGCGACCTTCACCGACGTCGCCATGAGCGAGACCGACATGGTGGCCGACGTGGGCACGCCGAACCCGGGCCGGGTGGCGTTCACCACGGGCGCGCTGCCGCTGAACCTGCGCCTGTCCGGCACGCCCACCGCCGACCTGCGGGTCAAGCTGGACAAGCCCACCTCCAACCTGACGGCCCTGCTGGTGGACTTCGGCGACGACACCCGCGTCGACTGGCGCAGAGGCCAGGGCATCACCACGCTCACCGAGGAGGACTGCCACGGCGAGAGCACCGCGGCCGACGACGCCTGCTACCGCAAGGTCGTCACGAACGTGGCCACCCGGCCGCTGGAGATCGTCGCCCGCGGCTGGATCGACGTACAGAACCGCGACTCGCTCAGCCAGTCCAAGCCGCTGCCCGCGGGCACGTACGGCACGGTCAAGTGGCTGACGCTGCCGCAGGACTACACCTTCAGGAAGGGCCACAGGATCGGTCTCGTGATCGCCGGCACCGACTCGACCTACACCGACGAGGGCGGCACCGGCGCGAACGTCACCGTCGACCTGGCCAGGAGCAGCGTCACCGTGCCGTTCGTGCTGGGCACACCGCTGGCCGACGTACCGAAGGACGCGTCGGTGTTCCGCGGGCCCGAGCGGGTCGAGCTGCCCGAGCCCGAGCCCGAGTTCCAGTTCTTCTAGACCGGTAGGTAGGGGCCTCGTGCGCGGGGCCCCTACCCGCACACGCGCCAGAGGTCGTGGTCGCGGCTCGCGACCGTCCAGGCCACCCGCATCGTCAGGGTGCCCGCGGCGGTCGTGGTGCCGCCGGTGGTGCGGCCGTCGCCGGTGGCCCGGCCCGCCCAGCGGACGGTGATCGTGCCGCGCTCCACGCTCGCCCGCTCCGTGCAGCCGAACCGCGAGCGCGGCGCGTCGACCCGGAAGCCGGTCCCCTTCACGTCGATGCCGTCCGTGCCGGTGGCCGAGGTGATCGCGCACCGGCCCGTGCAGGCCAGCGCGAACGATCCGGTACGTTTCCCGCCCAGCCACAATGACGACGGCGACAGCCTGGCCACCGGCGGCTCGGGCCTGGGCAGGACGACCTTCCTGGGCACGGCCCGCAGCCCCGCGTTCACGACCGGCTCGGGAGCGGTGACCTCGGCCACCCAGCGCGAGGGTTCCTCCAGCAGCACGCTCGTCTGCGCGGCCGCCTTGGTGATGGTGGCCGGGTGCGCGCGGGCGTTCAGCACGGCCCAGACCAGGCCCGCCGCCAGCAGCCCCACGCCCACGATGAGCCCGAGCCTGGCCACGGCCCTGATCGGCGCGCCGGCCTCGGGGTCGTCGTCCTCGGGCCGGTCCCGCCAGAACTCCTGCCACTGGGCGCCGTCCCCGCCCGGCGGCTGGTCGAAATGGGACAGCGTGATGCCGCCGTACCGGATGATCGCGCCCTCGCTGTGGGAGCCGTTGCTCTCGCCCTTGGTGACGGCGCTGTAGACGAGCTTGT
This sequence comes from Nonomuraea solani, assembly GCF_900108335.1. Lineage (GTDB taxonomy): Bacteria > Actinomycetota > Actinomycetes > Streptosporangiales > Streptosporangiaceae > Nonomuraea > Nonomuraea solani. The sequence continues at coordinate 970,884 of NZ_FNVT01000002.1, read as the reverse complement.
CGCCGTTCGCGCCGCCGCGGAAGGCCCTGGTACGGCTCGGCGGCGTGAACGGGTGCCGCCCGCGCACGGCGGGAGCGGCGGGCTCCTGGTCGGCGGCAGCCGCGCCCGCCGCCGACCAGGGCTTTCCCGCGGTCGCCGTCGTGGGGTCGGCGACCGGGGCGGGCGGCATGGCGCCGGCGACCGGTGGCACCGGCTCAGGGCCGGCCTCCACCAGTGTGCGGGCCTGCACAGGGAAGCCGTCCGCCCGCCAGATAGGCCCCTCGCCGGGCAGCGGCTGCGCCAACGCCAGCCGATTGGGAAGCGTGCCGGGCACCGCGGCGATCGGCAGCCGGCGCAGCAGCGCCCCCGCCGTCATGGTCCTGGGCGCGGCCCGGCAGGTCGCGCAGGACTGGATGTGGCGGCCGATCCTGGCCCTGGCCCGCCGGCCGGGGGCCCTGACCCATTCCGCCATCCGCGCCGTCAGATCGGGGCAGCCGTCACGGGCGCGCGCGGCGGCGATCGCGGCGAACCACTCCTCCAGGCCCTCGGCGGCCCGGGTGACGATGGAGCGCACCTCGGCGGGCGGCAGCTCGAAGATCGCGCTGAGCTCGGCGTCCGCGAGGCCGTGCCGTACGGACAGGTCGAGCAGCTCGCGGTGCGGGCGCTCCAGGGACAGCAGCGCCTCGGGCAGCAGCTCCGACATGCGGCCGGGCCGCGACCACGAGCCGATGCTGGCCGGCTTGGCGACGACCGTCCGGTGGGCCCGCGCCACCGCGTACAGCCAGGGCCGTCGCAGGGCCGGATCCGCCACGCGGTCCGCGTACAGGTGCGCCGTGATCACGGCGCCGGCCACCGCCTGCTCGGCGTCGCCCGTGGCGAGCTCGGTGCGGCAGTAGTCGTAGAGGCGGGCTCCATGCTTGTCGCACAGGTCGCGAATGGCCTGGCGCGCGTCATCCGACAGCGTTCGCCACATCCGGTGTCACCTCCTCCAATCGGTACGCGGACGTTCAGGTCCTCCCCACGGGCTTCGGTACGGTGTCGAGCAGCGACGCCTGCGCCAGGTACGCGCGCGTCGCGTCGGGGTCGCCGGCGATCGCCCGCAGCCCGGCCATGGCCGCCGCGAGCCGGGCACTGTCGCGCTCCCGCACCCCCGCCGGCCGGGTCTCGCCGCGCGGCACCACCCGGTGCAGCAGCACCGAGCGCCGCCGCCAGGCCCACGCCTCCAGCGCGGCGGGCGCGGTGTAGCCGCCGACCACGGCCGCGATCACCTGGCCGACCTCGGCGGCGTCGTGGATGCCCGCGTTCATGTTGAGCCCGCCGACCGTGGAGGTCAGGTGCGCCGCGTCGCCCACGAACAGCACCCGCCCGCACCGGTACGACGTCAGCACCCCCCTCGACAACCCGAACCGGTCGGCCCCGGTCACGTGGATGGGTTCACCGGCCCCCGGTAAAGCCCGGCGGACCAGCAGTGACAGGTTCGACGGGGACAGCGGCTCGTGCGTGTCGCAGGGGATCTTGAAGATGATCCGCCAGTGGTCGGGCAGCGCGATCAGGGTGCACGACTGCTGCACGTCCCGTACGTACGTCAGCGGCGCCAGGCTCGGCAGCAGCCGGTCCAGCGGAGAGTCGCTGAACACCCGCAACGCCTGCGTCGGATAGCCGGACCTGGGGAACGGCAGCCCGAGCGAGCCGCGTACGGTGCTGTTGCCGCCGTCGGCGGCGATCATGTACCGGGCCCGCGTCCAGGTGTGGCCGACGCGGACCCGGATCCCTGTGCCGCCCTCCACCACGCCGTCCACGTGGGTGCCGAACCGCACGTCCACGTCCGGGTAGACGTTCAGGGCGGCGAGCAGCAGCGGGGTCAGCGCGGCCTGGTCGGCGTGGATCCTGAAGGGATGCTTGGTCAGGCCGTCGAGCCGGTTCATGCCCATCTCGGCCAGCACGATCCCGGACCGGTCGCGCCACTGCACCCGGTCCACGACCCGGCCCTTGGCCACGAGTTGGGCGGCCACCCCGAGGTCGGCCAGCAGGTCCAGCGTGGCGGGGTGGAAGGTGCAGGCCCGCGGCTGCCGGTTGAGCTCGTTCTCGCGCTCCAGCACCGTGACCGGGATCCCGGCTCTGGCCAGCGAGAGCGCCGCGGTCAGGCCCGCGGGTCCCGCTCCGACCACGATGACGCCGTTCATGCCGAGCGCTCCCCTCGCGCCGCCATGGGGCGGCGGTAGGGCACCCGGCTCAGCGTCACGTGCCGGCCGACGGCCCTGGACAGGGCCCACCAGGCCGTGCAGAGGTTGGAGGTGAGCAGGACGCGGTCGTTTCCGGCGCTGAGAGGGCCCAGGACGGGCAGTGTGGCCAGTCCGGTGCCGGTGAACAGCAGCACCGCGTCCGCCGGCGGCTCCGCCAGCTCGACCTGGCTGACCAGCTCGGCCGGGGTGACGCCGTAGGGGGAGTAGCCGTCGTGGGCGCGTACCTGCACGACCTGGGTGACGTTCATGCCGGACGACTTCCAGAACCGCTCCGCCAGCTCCGTCACCCACGGCTGGTACGGCGAGATCAGCACGATGTCGCTCACCATGACGTGGTCCATCGCCTCGCGCGTGGCCAGCGTGGCCGAGGCGAACGGCACCCCGGTCGCGGCCGCCAGCTCGGCGCACTGGTCGCGGTCCTCGTCGGGGCCGAGCAGGTAGCGCGGCTCGCTGCAGGCGGCGACCATCGCGTCCAGCCGCAGGCCGCCGAACGCGCCCGCCAGGGCGGGCAGGTCCCTGTTGTAGCCCTCCAGCCGGTCGGCCAGGGACAGCCCCGGGCGTACCGGGAAGCGGGTGACGTGCATGTCGGCGCGCGACCCGAGCAGCCGGGTCAGCTCCGGCTCCGCCGACGGGTTCGCGGGCGCCACGATCACGCCGACCCTGCCGCGGCTCACTGTGTGCCCCGGACGGTGCACATGGTTTCCTCCTGCGAGGGACGGACGGGAGTCAGGACGCGCGATACCGCGGCGGAGCTTGGCCGGTGATGCCCTGTACCTTGCGGATGCGGCGCAGCCGATGCACGGTGCGCCCCGGTTCCCGGATCTCGTCCCGGTCCTCGGAACGTACGCCGCGCGCGTGCACCTCGTGTGGTCGTGACCTGCGCATCTCGTCCGTGAGCATGATCGCTCCCTGCTATCTGTTCGGGCTATCTATCCGGGTGGTGGACGCCGCGCGGCCCGGCGAGGGGCCGGCGGAACATCGCCGGCCCCTCTTCCGCCGCGCGCTGAGACCGGAGGTCCGATCTCACGTCCCGACGCCCCGGCGACCCGCACCAGCGCCGTGGCGGCGAGCAAGACGGCGGCCAGGGGTACGGCCACCGCTACGGTGGCGCTCCCCTGGGGGAGTGGCCGGTCGGTCGGTGCCGTGACGCCCATGACGCCGATCGTCCCGCCCGATGTCGTCCCTGCGCCGATGGCGCGACCTCCGCCGAAGTCAAGCCAGCCCCAGCCGCTACCTCTCGAGATGACCAGCACGCCAGCCGCTACCGCGCTGGTCAACAGCACCGCGCCGACTAGGTCGGGCACGTGCCGCACGGTGCTGAGGGGGTGAGGAAGCGCTGGGGCCAGCGCTAACAGCGCTACCACCTGTCCCGCACACCTGGCGGACGGGCCGGGCCGGCCGTACTCGGCCGGCCTCCTCCCGCCGCCGGGTGGCAGCGCCAGCATTCCGGCGCCCGCGCACAGAGGCGGCGCGGACGCGATCGTCCTTGGGCTTGTGCTCGTGCTCGTGACGCCGTGGTCCCGCGCCGGCCGCCTTCCCCTCCGGTCCTGCCGGGACGCGGCCGTGATGACCGCGGTCGCGCCCGGACGGCCGGTGGCCGGACCGGACCGGGAAGGGTCCGGCCGGCCGGAAGGCTCGGCTGACACCGGTGCCCGTCCGGCCCGGTGTCCGCGCGGGGGCGTCGGCGTCATCGCGCCTTCACCGCGCTCAGGGTCAGATTGGGCACACTCACACAGACCATGCGTTCCGTCAGGCCCGTGCGCGGTGTCGTCGTGTGCCGGCGGGGCGGCATCGCACCGCCGGCCACCGTGCGCGCGACCTTCGAGGCGAGCGTCAGGTGCTCGCCGCAGCGACGGCTCACCTTGGCCTCCAGCCCGGCCACCTGGGCCAGTCTGAGCCTCAGCGGCTCCAGCGACGACCTGCGTTCGAGGCCGTCGAGATCGGCCAGCCGGGCGGGCCAGCGCAGCGCGTCGCCGCAGCGAGCGACCACCTCGGCCGGAAGTTCCTCGCCCGGGAACCCCTCGTGACGCAGCCGGGTGGCGATCATGACGGCCATGAACGCCGTCTTGTCGAAGTCGGCCAGCCGCCCCGTCAGGGCCGCGGCCAGCATTCTCGCGCGGTGGCTCAGGCAGACCGCACTCCACCCGAGCAACAGCAGCCGATCGGGCCCCGTCTCCGTGTGCCAGCCGGACAGCCGCAGCTCGCGGGCCATCCGGTGATAGAAGCGCCAACGGTGGCGGGATTCGTCCAGCCAGACCTGGAGTCCGCCCAGCGGCAGGCTCGCGACGTGCACTCCGGCGCCGATGTCCGGCCCCGCCACACGTGCGCAGATGCGTTGGACGACCTGTTCCTGGCCGGTGGAGGCCGGATCTTCCAGGAACCAGGAACCGCCCGGGGAATCCATGGTCACGCTCGGCCACCTCCTCGCCCGGGGAACTTCCCAGAACCCTGGTGCTGTTAAGCCTCACTTACCACGCGCTCCGATAGTCCGCTTACGAGCGCTACTATGTCAACTGACAGTTTGCGCATAAGTTGATACCTGCCCGCGTCGCAGAGCTTGCCCGCATGGCAGGGGACACTGCGCTCCGCGTCCCTTACGCTGGAAAAGTTCACGGGCGGTAGGAGGTGTGCCGTGGCGAACTTCGCCGAACGGCTCGATCTCGCGCTGACCAAGCGCGGCTTCACCGGCGCTCAGGTCGCCTCCGCCCTGACGGAGGCGGGCATCCCCATCACCCGTGCCTACGTCAGCCAGCTCCGCACCGGCAAGCAGACCAACCCGACCCTCCAGGTGCTCAGAGCCCTGGCCACCTGTCTTCAGGTGAGCGTCGGCTGGCTGGTCGGCGACGACTACCTGGAGTCGGGCGCGGTGGAGGACCTCCAGCTCCGTGCGGCCACCATCGGCCTGTCCGCCTCCGGCCTTTCGGAGGGCTCGCTGGCCGTCCTGCGCGGCGTGGTCGAGCTGGCCCGCAAGGCCGAGGGCCTGCCCGAGGAGCCCGAGCCCACCTCCGACATCCCGGAGGCGGTCGCGCCGCTGAGCGGCCCGCAGCGCCGGGCGCTCGGCAAGCGCCTGTCCGGCCTGCGCCTGGCCGCCCAGCTCTCCGTCGAACAGGTCGAGACGGCGCTCGGCAGAGGAGCCGCCGCGATCCCGGCCATAGAGGAGGGCCGGCTCGCCCCCGCGCCCATCACGGTCGAGCGCCTGCTGACCGTCTACGGCGTCGGCGCCCCGCCCATCCGCGAATACGTGCTGTCGCTGGCCAGGGGCGAGCGCGAGGCCGCCTGGTACGACGCGCAGTCGGTGCCCGTCTGGCTGGCCACCTCCTACGCCCTGGAGCAGCGCGCCACCGTCATCCGCACCTACCACGGCCAGTTCGTCCCGCCGCTGCTGCAGAGCGAGGAATACGCCAGGGCCGCCCTCGCGGTGGCCGGTCCCGCGATCCTCGGGCAGTCCACGGTGGCGGAGGCGCTCGCCCTGGTGCTGGCCCGGCAGGAGGCCGTCGGCCGCGACGGCGGAGTGGTGCTGTGGGCCGTGATCGACGAGAGTGTCCTGACGCGCTCGATCGCCGGGCCGCACGCCCAGCTCCGCCAGATCGACCTGCTCATCGAGCACGCCAAGCGGCCCAGCGTCTCGCTGCACGTGGTGCCGATGGACGACCCCGCCTACGTGCCGCGCACCGGCCCGTTCACGATCTGGCGCTTCGCCGAGGCGTTCGAGCCCGACATCGCGTGCGCCCACGGCATCGAGTCCGACGAGCTGCTCACCGAGATGGCCGTGGTGGAGGCGTACCACCAGGCTTTCACGAAGTTGTCGGTGACCACGTCGACCCGCGAAGAGACCTTCGAGGTGCTGAATTCCCATCGTGAGCGCATTTCGCGTTCGCTGGGTAAATGATCTGCGGTACCCACGAGGAGATCGTCTATTCGTTCCATTGGTTAGGCACATATACCCAAATCCAATGGCTTTTCAGGTTGTCTTCCGCCCTGAGGCGAGGATCATATGTTGTGGGTCATCGAGTGGGGTCCGAAAGGACAGCTTTTCCCGAGATAGTGGGCGAGGGGAAAGGGGCAACACTCAATGCGTCAGCGTGCCATCCGAAACTTGGCGAAGCTGGACATGACCCAAGCAAGGATCACCCGGATTCTCGACGCCGCCGCGGGTGGAAAGAACAATTTCGTGGCGGACCGGGAGGTCGTGCGTCGCTATGACCAGGCCGCCCCCATCACGACGACGGCCGCTCGGGCCGTGCTCCAATATTTATGCCGTGTGGTCCGTCATCTGGCGACCGAGGGAGTGGACCAGTTCGTGATCGTCGGGAGTGGTGTCCCGAGCGGTCTACCTGCTGGAAGACAGTTGCATGACATCGCCGCGGGCGCTCTGGGCGCCTCGGTGCCGCGTGTGGTCTACGTGGAGAACGACCCGATGGTGCTGGCCGGCGCCAGGGCGACCATCGAGCCCGTCACCGACCTCGTACGCGTCGTAGAGGGCGACGTACGCGAGATCGACGACATCCTCGACGGACGGGTCCTGCAGACGTTCCTCGACTGGGACCGGCCCATGGCCGTGCTGCTGCTGGCGACCCACAGCCTGAACGACGACGAGTACTTCCACTACGTGATCAAGCGCATCCGGCAGGTGGTCCCTGAGCGGAGCTACCTGTCGCTGCTGCAGACCACGTTCGACGCCATTCCGCCGGAACTGCTGCCCGCCATTCACGATCTGCTGGCGATGACGCTGCCCGGCCACGCGATTCGCACCCGGGAGGAGGTTGAGGCGTTGCTCGATGGCCTGGTGCTGGTGGAGCCGGGGCTGGTGTGGGTTCCGGACTGGCGGCCGAACGGCCAGGACAGCGCCTGTGTTGACGAACCCAGCGCGTCGGGGAACTACGGCGCCGTGGCCCGGATTCCCTGACACCGCCTGACGCACCGAGGGTTCGGCCGGCCGACCGGCCGGGCCCCTGTGCGGCACCGCCGTATCGGCTCAGTCCCACCAGAAGGACCAGGAGTGCCGGCCGATGATGTGGTCGGCGTACCCCTGGAGATCACCGGGCCCCTGGACCACGTTGTCCGGGCAGAACGCCCAGTGCTCGGCCGCCACGTGTAACGCGTGCTCAGGGTCGACGGGCGGCCCGGCCACGCTCAGCTCCAGCGTGTTGAAGCCGATGCTCACCACGCGGGCGCCGAACCGGTCCTCCCAGCTGCGCACCACGGCCGCCATCGGCACCATCCACTCGTTGTGGTGCAGCGCACCCTGCCAGCCCATCACCGCCAGCGCGTCCGCGCTCCTGGCCGCGGCGACCAGGCCGAGCAGCATCCCCCTGGGAGCCAGCTCGCCCGCCAGCCAGTCGGCCACCGCCCCCGGCGTGGCCTTGAGCGTGCCGGGCGCCGCCGGGCCCGGGCAGATCGCGCCGTACGGCTCCAGCTCCTCCAGCGCCTCCCGTGGCATCTGCGCCACCCACTCCTGCCACACCTCGGCCATGAACCCCTCGGCGGTGAAGTGGTGGATCTGACGGGGATCGTCGGGCACGACCTGCCCGACCGCCCAGGGCTGCGCCGACTCGTCCAGCAGGATCGGCCACAGGCCGCTGTCCGGGTGCCACTCGCGCAGCCGCGCCCAGTCGGCGCCGGTCACCGCCTCGTCGCTCATCCAGAACGCCGGCCGTGACGCCTCACCCTGCCCGGTGTAGCCGGGGTCCGGCCAGACCACGTCGCCGGGCGGCAGCCTGGCGGGCAGCCGCCGTCCCCTGCCGCCGTCGGCGAACAGCTGGCACAGCTCGCGTGGCAGCCGGTGATCGCTCATGCCCTACCGTTCCGATGCCGAATCCTGTCTCGGAGATGGTAGTGCCGCCGGTCGCCTCAGCACCTGTGACGGGCCCGCGTAAGAGGCACAATGGTCGACTGTGATCCCTTTTGACGCGGTTCTGTGTGACCTTGACGGCGTGCTGCGCCACTTCGACCACGCCGCCCAGGCCGACATCGAGGCCCGTTACGGCCTGCCGCTGATGGAGACGGCCTTCGACCCCGAGCTGATCATGCCCGCGACCCTCGGCCAGGTCAGCGAGGCCCAGTGGGTGGAGTCGATCATCGCGGCGCTGGGCGGGGACGAGCGCGTCCGCCAGGCCATGGCGGAGTTCGTGACCATCCGCTTCTGGGTCGACGAGGAGGTCAGGACGCTGCTGGCCAGGGCACAGGCGCAGGTGCCCGTGATCCTCGTGACCAACGCCATGGACACGCTGGAGGAGCACCTCGACCTGCTGGGGCTCACCTACTTCGCCGACGACGTGGTCAGCAGCGCACGGGTCGGCGTGGCCAAGCCGGACCGGCGGATCTACGAGATCGCGGCGGAGCGCGCCGGGGCCGCGCCCGAGCGCTGCCTGTTCGTCGACGACCGGCTGCAGAACGTGGAAGCCGCCAGATCGCTCGGAATGACCGGCGTCCACTATCGGTCATTCCAGGACCTGGCGGCCGTCCTCGGTTAACTCGTGCGGTTAGCTCGTGCAGTCAGCTCGGTGCGGTGCTCATCGCCGCTTCCCCACGGCCATGTCGAAGAACGCCCGTTCGAGCTCCACCGCCCGCCGGAACACCCCCAGCACCTCCTGCCGGCGCTCCTCATCGAGGCCAGAGCCCAGGCGGTCGAGCTCGCCGCGCAGGAAACCCACCCAGGCGCGGAACTCCGCGCCCTCGTGCAGCTCGATCCACTCCCGGTGCACGAAGCTCTCCGGGAGCGGCTCCGTGGCCCGCTCGGCCCAGCCGAGATAGCACCATTCGGCCACACAGAGCACGGCGGCGATCAGCGGATAGTCCTGTGCCGCGCGTACCTCGTCCATGAGGCCCTTGAACGCCGCCGTGACCGGCTCCAGCTCCACCTCGGTCCGCCCGCCCAGCTCGGCCAGCGCCCGGTGGAAGTACGTCTTCTCCTCGGTGGTCGCCACCTGCCCGAGGAACTTGCCGTACGGCACCCGCGCCTCGAAGGTGTCCGCACTCGCCACGGCCGCCCCGAGCAGGGCCGTGAAGGAGTCCACGAACTGGAAGTCCTGCTCAAGGTAGCGCCGCATGTCGTCGTCGGCCGCCACCCCCTGGTTGATCGCCATGGCGAACGGATGGGTCACCACGGACGTCCACTCGGGTTCGCACTGCCGCCTGAGCCACTCGCTGAAGGATCGCTCGTTCACGGCCACGACTGTAAACCCCAAGGTTGTTTCCGGCGCGGCTCGCGCCAGCCGCGCCGGAAACGTCGTGTGACCGCCGCCCCCACCTTTCATCGGCGAGCTGCGCTTCTCGCCAAGCCGGGGGCGGCGGCGTCCGAGCGCCTGTCAGTACCCGCCGTAGGGATTCTGGGAGGATGGCGAGGTGGTGGCAGGGCTCGACCGGTGGCCCGAGTGCGTCGGGCTGGCAGAGGGGCTGGCCGACGGGCTGGCGGACGACCCGTTGGAGCTCACCTTCGTGCCTTGTGGAGCGATGACGCCGATGAGGCCGTGCTTGGTGCCGTCGATGCCGGCGGAGAACCACAGGGAGCTCTCGCCGCCGGTGGCGGCGGTGCCCGGCTCCAGGTCCCACAGGCCGGGCAGCTTGATCGCGCGGCCGTCCGACGCCCGCAGGGAGCCCAGGTGCCGGCCGTTCCGATAGGCGTGTACGGTCCCGTCGCCGAAGTTGCCGACCAGCAGCGCGCCCTCGTACTGTCCCCAGCCCTTGGGTGCGGCGGTCAGGCCCCAGGGGGCGTTGAGCCCGGTCCTGGCGATCCGGCCGGTGAGACGGCCACTGGCGTTGAAGCGGCTGACGAAGCCCTTGCCGTTGCCGAAGACGGGCTTGCCGGTGTCCGGGTCGCGCAGGGCGTACGACACCCAGATGTTGTCGTTGGCCACCGCCACGTTGTAGGCGTGATAGCCGTCGGGCAGCGCCCGGTCCTGGAACTGCCCGCGTCGCAGGGAGATGCGCTCGAAATCCTCGTCGAAGGCGTGGATGCGCCCGCTGGCGAAGTCGGCGGCCAGCAGGAAAGCCTCGTCGTCCTCGGTCTCGACCAGCTCCAAACCCTTGTAGTCGGCGCCGCGGGTGAAAGCCGCGATGATCGCGTTGGCCGGGTCGACCTCCGCGTTCCAGCCGGTGATGGCGCCGCTGGGGCTGGAGAAGATGAAGGTGGCGGGCTTGCCCTTCACGGTGAAGCCCTCGCCGGGGTTGAACACCTGCCCCGTCGGGGCGCCGCCTGGAATGGCGACCTCGGTCTTCTCCTTCTTACCGGTGCCGGAATATACGGTGGCGCTGCCGGTGCCGGTGTTCGAGACCCACAGAGTCTTGCCCATGGCCAGGCCCCACGGGTTGACGACCTTGGGGTCGGTGACAGGGGCTTTGCCACTGACATCCGACACAAGGTTGATGACGTCGAAACGAGTCCTGGTGGTGGCGTGTGCGGGAGTGGTGAGAGTCGCTCCCAAAACGACCGCAACAGCGCAGAGTGTGATGATGCGTGGCCGCATCCGGTGCCTCCTAGTTAGCGCTTGTGACGCGAGATACGCGGAGGGCGTGGAGCGGGTTCAGTCGGGCCCGGAATTATCGTGGCGTGAGTTTTTCGTCACTGACAGGGGAGAGGGAAAACCATGAACGTATTGGGCATCGACATCGGCGGCTCGGGCATCAAAGGCGCACCGGTCGACACGAAGGCCGGAGAACTGGTCGAAGAGCGCCTGCGCATTCCCACACCCGAGCCGTCGGGACCCGATGAGGTGGCCGCGGTGGTGGCCGAGATCGTCAAGCATTTCCACTGGAACGGTCCTGTCGGCGTCACCTTTCCCGGGGTCGTCATGGACGGGGTCATCAGGTCGGCCGCCAACGTGGCGCACTCCTGGGTCGGTGTGGACGCGGCCGCCCTGTTCGGCGGGGCGACCGTGCTCAACGACGCCGACGCGGCCGGCCTCGCCGAGATGACCTTCGGGCGCGGTAAAGGTGAGCGGGGGACGGTGCTGGTGCTCACCTTCGGCACCGGGATCGGCAGCGCGCTGTTCACCGACGAGGTCCTGGTCCGCAACACCGAGCTGGGCCACCTGGAGCTCCGGGGCAAGGACGCCGAGCACCGGGCCTCGGCAAGGGTCCGCGAGGAGCACGACCTGACGTGGGAGAAGTGGGCCGAGCGGGTCGAGGAATATCTGCGGCACGTCGAGATGCTGTTCTCACCGTCACTGATCATCATCGGCGGGGGTGCGAGCAAGAAGGCCGACAAGTTCCTGCCCCACGTCGACATCGCCACCCCCGTGGTGCCGGCCGCCCTCCAGAACGAGGCGGGCATCATCGGCGCCGCTCACGCCGCGCATCCGTAGGCGCACCCGATATTGGGATGCGCGGAGGCCACGCGGTCAGGCACGATGGGCCGTTGGCTCCGAGGCCGCGGGGCTCAAATATCCTGAAAGCAGTATGGGAACGCCTTCGTTGTCCTCTCCACTCGCCGAGCTCCAGTCTCGCCTGCCCGATCTCATGCCGCGCGACCAGCGGCGGTTGCGGCGCAGGCTCGATGGCATGCGCCGGGTGCGCTCCCGGGATGCCCGCGACAAGATCGTCTCGGAGATCCTCGCCGACGTGGAGCGAGCCGAGCAACGCCTGACACGGCGCCGAGACGCCGTACCAGAGGTGAGATATCCGGAAAACCTGCCGGTCTCCCAGCGCAAGGACGACATCCTCGCGGCCATCCGCGACCACCAGGTCGTCATCATCGCGGGCGAGACCGGCTCCGGCAAGACCACCCAGATCCCCAAGATCTGCCTGGAGCTGGGCCGCGGCGTCCGCGGGCTGATCGGCCACACCCAGCCCCGCCGCATCGCCGCCCGCACGGTCGCCGAGCGCATCGCCGAGGAACTCGGCACCGAGCTCGGCCAGGTGGTCGGCTACAAGGTCCGCTTCACCGACCAGGCGAGCGACCGCACCCTGGTCAAGCTGATGACCGACGGCATCCTGCTGGCCGAGCTGCAGAACGACCGGATGCTCGACCAGTACGACACGCTGATCATCGACGAGGCCCACGAACGCAGCCTCAACATCGACTTCATCCTCGGCTACGTCAAACAGCTTTTGCCGAAACGCCCCGACCTCAAGGTCATCATCACCAGCGCCACGATCGACCCCGAGCGATTCTCGCGCCACTTCGACGACGCGCCGATCATCGAGGTCTCCGGCCGCACCTACCCCGTCGAGGTGCGCTACCGGCCGCTCGACGAGGACGACGACCAGACGCAGGGCATCGTGGACGCCTGCCGGGAGCTGATCACCGAGGGGCAGGGCGACGTCCTGGTCTTCCTGTCGGGCGAGCGGGAGATCCGCGACGCCGCCGACGCGCTGGCCAAGGCCGAGTTCCGCAACACCGAGATCCTGCCGCTCTACGCCCGGCTGAGCGCCGCCGAGCAGCACCGCGTCTTCCAGCGCCACACCGGCCGCCGCATCGTGCTGGCCACCAACGTCGCCGAGACCTCGCTCACCGTTCCCGGCATCAAATACGTCGTCGACCCCGGCTTCGCCCGCATCTCCCGCTACAGCCACCGCACCAAGGTGCAGCGCCTGCCCATCGAGCCCATCTCGCAGGCCAGCGCCAACCAGCGCAAGGGCCGCTCCGGGCGCACGTCAGACGGCATCTGCATCCGGCTCTACGAGGAGGAAGACTTCCTCAGCAGGCCGGAGTTCACCGACCCCGAGATCCTGCGCACCAACCTGGCCTCCGTCATCCTGCAGATGACCTCGATCGGGCTCGGCGACATCGAGGCGTTCCCGTTCGTCGAGCCGCCGGACCGCCGCCAGGTCAAGGACGGCGTCAACCTGCTTCACGAGCTGGGCGCGTTCGACGCCCAGGGCAACCTCACCGGCGTCGGCCGCAAGCTCGCGGCCCTGCCCGTCGACCCGCGGCTCGGCCGGATGGTCCTGGAGGCCGAGAAGAACGGCTGCCTGCGCGAGGTCATGGTGATCGCCGCCGCCCTGTCCATCCAGGACCCGCGCGAGCGGCCCTCCGAGAAGCAGCAACTGGCCGACGAGAAACACCGCCGCTTCGCCGACCCCGAGTCCGACTTCCTGGCCTACCTCAACCTGTGGAACTACCTGCGCGACAAGCAGAAAGAGCTGTCCTCCAGCGCGTTCCGGCGGCTGTGCAAGGCCGAGTTCCTCAACTACCTGCGCGTCCGCGAATGGCAGGACATCTACAGCCAGGTCCGCCAGTCGCTCGGCGCCCAGCCCAACAGCCAGGCGGCGGAGCCCTACCACGTGCACGTGTCGCTGCTCGTCGGCCTGCTGTCGCACATCGGCGTCAAGGACGTCATGGACAAGCAGCGCGGCCAGGATGGCCGGCGGCCCATCCAGGAATATCTCGGCGCCCGCAACGCCCGCTTCGCCATCTTCCCCGGCTCGGCGCTGGCCAAGAAGCAGCCGCAGTGGGTCATGTCGGCCGAACTCGTCGAGACCTCCCGCCTGTGGGCCCGGGTCAACGCCAAGATCGAGCCCGACTGGGTCGAGCCGCTCGCTCAACACCTGGTCAAACGCACCTACTCCGAGCCGCACTGGGAGAAGAACCAGGGCGCGGTGATCGCCCTGGAGAAGGTCACCCTCTACGGCGTGCCGCTGGTCGTCGGTCGCAAGGTCAACTACGGCCGCATCGATCCCGACCTGTCGCGTGAGCTGTTCATCCGGCACGCGCTGGTCGAGGGCGACTGGGACACCCACCACCGCTTCCTGAAGGACAACCGGCGGCTGCTCGAGGAGGTCGAGGAGCTGGAAAACCGTGCCCGCCGCCGCGACATCATGGTGGACGACGAGGCGCTCTACGACTTCTACGACCAGCGGGTCCCCGCCGACGTGGTCTCGGCCCGCCACTTCGACTCCTGGTGGAAGAAGATCAGGCAGGAGCAGCCGGAGCTGCTCACGTTCTCGCCGGAGATGCTGGTCAACGAGGGTGCCGACGTCAGCACCCACGACTACCCCGACACCTGGAAACAGCTCGGCCAGCGGATGAAGCTGACCTACCAGTTCGAGCCCGGGGCCGACGCCGACGGCGTCACCGTGCACGTGCCGCTGCAGGTGCTCAACCAGGTCAGCTCCGACGGCTTCGACTGGCAGATCCCCGGGCTGCGCGAGGAGCTCATCACCGCGCTGATCCGGTCGCTGCCCAAACACCTGCGCCGCAACTTCGTGCCCGCCCCCAACTACGCCAAGCAGGTGCTCGCCGGGGTCGAGCAGGGCGGGGAGCCGCTGCTGGCGGCCGTGGAGCGCGAGCTGCTGCGGCTGACCGGCGTACGCGTGCCGCACGACGCCTGGCAGCTCGACCTGGTGCCCGAGCACCTGCGGATCACCTACCGGGTGATCGACGAGCGCCGGCGCACGGTGGCCGAGGACAAGGACCTCGACGCCCTCAAACGCCGCCTCGCGCCGCGCCTGCGCCAGACGCTCTCCCAGGCCGGCGACGACCTGGAGCAGACCGGACTGCACACCTGGAGCTTCGGCCGCCTGCCCAAGGTGTTCGAGCAGGGGCGCATGAAGGGCTATCCGGCGCTGGTGGACGCCGGCGACTCGGTCTCGATCAAGATCTTCGAGACGGAGGCCGAGCAGCGCCGCTCCCACTGGCCCGGCGTACGCCGCCTGCTCCTGCTCAACGTCACCAACCCCGCCAAGTCCCTGCTCGGCGGCCTGTCCAACCAGGCCAAGCTGGCCCTGTCACGCAGCCCGCACGGCGGGGCGGTGGCCCTGTTCGACGACGTGGTCAACGCGGCCGTCGACCAGCTCATGTCCGACGCCGGGGGCGCCGCCTGGGATCCTGTCGGCTTCGACCGCCTCTACCAGCACGTGCGCGCCCACCTCTACGACACGGCCAAGGACGTGCTGGCGCGGGTGGAGCAGATCCTCAGCGTCTGGCACGAGGCCGGCGCCCGGCTGGACGCCCTGCGGGCCAACGCGTCGACGGAGGACGTCAGGGAGCAGCTCGCCAGGCTCGTGTACGCGGGCTTCGTGACGGCCACGGGCCATCGCCGGCTGCCCGACATCCTGCGCTACCTCAGGGCCATCGACCGCCGCCTGGCCAAGCTCCCGGAGGAGCCGTGGCGCGACCAGGAGTGGATGGACAAGGTGCACAAGGTCGAGGACGACTATCACGACGTGCTGGAGAAACTGCATCCGGCTCGGCGGGGGGATCCGGACGTGGTGGAGATCCGGTGGATGATCGAGGAGCTCCGGGTGAGCTTCTTCGCCCAGACCCTCGGCACCCCGACCCCGGTATCGGAGAAGCGGATCGCGAAGGCACTGGAGAAGCTCACACCATGAAGATCGGCTAACCGCATGCGGAGTCACGCGGGCACGCCGGACACATCCCGTTCGTAGAAGCGGTGCCCCGCCACCGCCTCGATGAAGGGCCCGGTGATGTCGTCGCCGGCGATCACGCCGACGTCGTCCGGCAACCCGGCGGCCTCCACGAGCCGCCGCCCCGAGCCGACCGCCCCGATGGCCTTGCCGTGTTTGAACGCCTCCAGGATGAAGAAGCGCGCCGGGCCCGCGGACGACAGGGCCGCGCCGTCGGCGGCCACCACGGCGTCGTAGAGAACCGAGCTGGCCGCGCTGAGCTGACGGTCCACCGGCATACCCCCGACCTCGCCCTCCTGCGGCGCCACGATCTCGCAGATCGCCCCCTGCCCCTCCAGCGCCCGGCGCAGGGTGGTGACGGCGGTGGCGTCGGTGCCGTCGCCCATGAGGAAAGCGATCTTGCGGGTGGCGACACCGGGCGGCTGGCCGGTCATGCTGAGCGCCGGAGAGGTGTTCGTGTGGACCGGGCCGCCGCCGGGCGCGGGCAGGCCCAGGCCCGCCGCCACCTCCGCCCCCAGGTCCGGGTGGATCTTGCCGAGATGGGTGAGCACGCCCTGCTTGATGTGCCCCCGCTCCACGTGCCCCAGCTCGAACAGGAACGCCGCCACGATGTGCCGCTTCTCCCAGCCCGCCATGCTGTTCCAGAACAGGGTGGCCTGGCTGTAGTGGTCGGCGAAGCTGGGGCTGCGGGTACGGATCTTGGCGCCTTCCACCTTCTCCTGGTAGTGCCGGTAGCCGTCCCTGACCTGCGGGCGGCTGTCGCTGATGCTGTTGGGGGAGTAGCTGGTGCGCGACTCGTGGATCTGGTGCTGGTGGAAGCCGTCGCGCTGGTCGTTGCGCACCTCGTTGATGGGCCGGTTGATCGGGATCTGGGTGAAGTTGGGCCCGCCCAGGCGCAAAAGCTGGGTGTCGAGGTAGGAGAAGTTCCTGGCCTGCAGCATCGGGTCGTTGGAGAAGTCGATGCCGGGCACGACGTTGGCGGTGTGGAAGGCCACCTGCTCGGTCTCGGCGAAGAAGTTCTGCGGGTTGCGGTTGAGGGTCATCTTGCCGATGGGACGCAGCGGCACCAGCTCCTCGGGGATGATCTTCGTGGCGTCCAGCAGGTCGAAGTCGAAGTCGTGCTCGCGCGACTCGGGCACGAGCTGCACGCACAGCTCGTACTCGGGGCCGGCCCCCCGCTCGATCGACTCCCACAGGTCGCGGCGGTTGAAGTCGGGGTCGTTGCCCTGGATGCGCAGCACCTCGTCCCACACCAGCGAGTACGTCCCCAGCACCGGCCGCCAGTGCCACTTGACGAACGTCCCCTGCCCCGAGGCGTTCACCAGCCGGAACGTGTGCACCCCGAACCCCTGCATCATCCGGTAGCTGCGCGGGATCGCCCGGTCGGACATCAGCCACATGACCATGTGCAGCGACTCGGGCTGGAGCTGGACGAAGTCCCAGAACGTGTCGTGCGCCGACTGCCCCTGCGGGATCTCGTTGTGCGGCTCCGGCTTGACCGCGTGCACGAAGTCGGGGAACTTGACGCCGTCCTGGATGAAGAAGACGGGGAAGTTGTTGCCGACGATGTCGAAGTTCCCCTGCGTGGTGTAGAACTTCGTGGCGAACCCGCGCACGTCCCGTACGGTGTCGGCCGAGCCGCGCGAGCCCTGCACGGTGGAGAAGCGCACGAAGGTCGGCGTCTTCACCGAGGTGTCGTTCAGGAACGCGGCCGAGGTCAGGTCGCCGAGCGGCTCGTACAGCTCGAAGATCCCGTACGCGCCCGAGCCCCTGGCGTGCACCACCCGCTCGGGGATGCGTTCGTGGTCGAAGCGCGTCATCTTCTCGCGGAAGTGGAAGTCCTCCATGAGCGTGGGCCCGCGGGTGCCCGCCTTGAGCGAGTTGTCGGTGTCGTCGACCGTAACGCCCTGATCCGTGGTCATACCGTGGTCGTCCACGGGGACGCGGTACTCGTCGAGCCGGCGGTCCTTCGCGTCGCGCTCTGATTGCATGAAAAAATCCCCCTTGAAGGTGTCCGTCCGGTTCTCGGCCGTGGCGGATGTGGTGAGGCGAGGCTGTTCGAGCTGGGGGATTCATGATCAAGGCCGTGGTGTTCGACGTCGGCGAGACGCTCATCGACGAGACGCGCATCTGGTCGCGCTGGGCCGACCGGCTCGGCGTGAGCGTCTTCGTGCTGATGGGCGCGCTCGGCGGCATGGCGGCGCTGGACCGCCCGCACGGCGACGCCTTCCGTCTCGTCCGGCCCGATTTCGACCTGGGCGCGGAGGAGGCGGCCTGGGAGCGCGACGACCCCGGCGGCATGCGCAACCGCTTCGACGCCGATGACCTCTACCCGGACGTACGGGAGGCGCTGGCCGCCCTGCGCGCCGCCGGCTACCAGGTGATCATCGCGGGCAACCAGCCGAGGCGGGCCTACGACGCGCTGGTCGCGATGGACCTGCCGGCCGACTCGGTGCACACCTCCGAGGGGTGGGACGTGGCCAAGCCGGACCCCGGGTTCTTCGCCAAGGTCGCGGCGGTCGCGGGGCGTGAGCCGGCCGAGATCCTGTACGTGGGCGACCGGCTCGACAACGACGTGCTCCCGGCGGGGCGGGCGGGCATGCGTACCGCGCTGCTGCGCCGCGGCCCGTGGGGCTACCTGCACGCCGAGCGCCCGCAAGCGGAGGCCGCCGACGTGATCGTCGACGACCTGCACGCTCTTCTTCCCGCCCTGCGGCTTATGTGAGGTTCTCATCGGGGTCGATGCGGACCGCGCGCTCCTCCGCGGAGAGGTCGTCGCGCGTCGCGTATCCCACCCCGATCTCCTCGTCGTCCACGTCGGGCTCCAGCCCCTCGTCCGGCTGGGTCAGCTGGTGCTTGGGGCGGGGCGCGTGCAGCTTCTCGGGCGCCTCGCGCCGGAGCCGCTCGTCCAGGGAGTCGTGGTGCGCCGGGTCGTCAGGAACGACTTCGTGACGGAAACCGAGGTCGTCGGTCCACTCCTCGACCTCGATCTCCTGCTCGTCGCTGTAGCCGTATCGGTCCGGAGGCTGTTCGGTCATACGCGGTCCCCTACCCAGGGATCGGACCGAAATCCTAGGACTTGGCCTCCCCTGGGGCGCGCACCAACGCTTCCTTGTCCAAATGGGCCTCAGCGGCCGATCGCCGCGCCGATGAGGGAACGCGGGTCCGCCGCCCCGGCCAGCATTCCGTCGGCGCGTACGTCGATCAGGTGCGCGTGCCCGAACGACCCCCCGTACGGCAGCGCCGCCACCCTGTGCCCGAGCGCCGCCAGGCCGTTGGACCAGGTCGAGCCCTCCTCCAGGTCGATGACCGCGTCGTCGGGGGCGTCCCAGGTGTCGAACCCGGTGCCGCCGGTGCCCAGCCGCCAGCGCGGCGCGGCGATCGCCTGCCCCGGCTCCTCGCCGTGGCGCAGCAGCCTGGTGATGACCTGCAGCAGGATCTGGGGCTGCGCGTCGCCGCCCATCGTGCCCACCACCGACCGCAGCGTGCCGTCGGGGCGGGTGATCAGCGCGGGCGTCAGCGTGTGGGGCGGGCGGCGGCCTGGGGCGTATTCGGCGGGATGGCCGGGCTTGAGGGAGAAGCCGATGCCGCGGTTGTGGAGGTTGATCCCGGTACGCGGTTCGAACACCATCCCCCCGAACCCCGACGCGTTCGACTGGATGAGCGACACGCCCATGCCGTCACCGTCCACCGCGCACAGGTACGTCGTGTCGCCCCCCTCGGCCCGCCCCCGCAGCCGCAGCCGGGAACGCGGGTCGATGAGCGCCCGCCGCCGCGCGATCTCGGCGGGGTCGAGCAGGTCCTTGGCGCCTTCGTGCAGCACGTCGAGGCGGTCGTGCCCGGCCACTCTGGCGGCCTCGGCCAGCAGATGGGACCAGGCGGAGTGCTGCGGCGAGCCGGGCAGCCGCAGCCCGTCGGCGATGGCGAGCGACATCAGCAGCAGGTAGCCCTGCGAGTTGGGCGGCATCGTCCAGACGTCGTGGCCGAAGGCGCGCACCTTGAGCGGCTCCGCCCAGTCGGCACCGGGGGCGGCCAGGTCGGCCTCGGTGTACTCGCCGGCGCCCAGCTCGATCAGGCCCTGGCCGAACTCGCCCAGATAGAAGCCGTTCCTGCCGTCGGCGGCCACGGCCTGGAGCGCGCGGGCCACGCCGGGCCTGGTCACGCGGTCGCCCGCGGCGCGTACCCGGGCGAAGTCGCCGCCACCCGGGCGCCGGGCGGCGGTCATCGCGCCCGCGAGCATCAGCGGCGAGGCGGGGAAGCCGTCGCGGGCCAGCCGGATCGCGGGCGCGAGCAGGTCGGCCATGGGCAGGCGGCCGTGGCGGGCGTGCAGCGCGGCCCAGCCGTCCACGCAGCCGGGCACCGTCGCGGACCTGACGTCGTGCAGGTGCGGCATGCGGGTGTGGCCCTCGGCCCGCAGGCGGTCGGCGTCGGCACCGGAGCCCGCCCGGCCGGAGGCGTTCAGCGCCGTCACCCCGCCGTCGTGGCCGCCATCGTGGCCGCCATCGTGGCCGCCGCTGTGCCCGCCGCCGTACCCGCTGTTGTGCCCGCCGTCGTGAACGAGGGCGAACAGGTCGCCGCCCAGGCCGCACATGTGCGGGGCGACGACGGCGAGCACGGCGTTGGTGGCGATGGCCGCGTCGGCGGCCGACCCGCCCCGGTCGAGCATCGTCAGCCCGGCGGCGGAGGCCAGGTGGTCGACGCTGCACACCATTCCGGACGGCGCGTATCTGGTGTTGTGCACGTCAACGAGGGTACGCGCCCGTGTCCCGCGGCGGTCACCCGAGCGCGCGGATCCGCGCGCGGGCCCTTTCGAGCTCCTGGCGCAGAATGGCCACCTCTCGTTCGAGTTCGAGGATGCGGCGGATCGCGATGAGCGTCATGCCCTCCTCCGTCATCCGCGTGACGTGCTGGACCACGATCACGTCGCGGCGGGAGTAACGCCGCTGGCCGCCGCTCGACCGGCTCGGCCTGATGACGTCGTGCTGGTCGAGCCGGCGCAGAAAGGCGTGCTGGACCTGCAGCATCTCGGCCACCTGCCCCAGGGAGTAGAGAGGCGCGTACTCGTCGTCGAAGGGCAGGTCGGGCATGCGTGATCTCCTTGTGGTCCGGGGGCGGTCGCCCGCCCCGGACCGCGTGTCAGGCCTTGATGGCCTTGCTCTCGCTGCGCTGGATGGCCACCTTGCGCGGCTTGGCTCGCTCCAGCACCGGGATGCGGACGGTGAGGACGCCGTTGGCGTAGCCCGCGTCGATCTTGTCCGCGTCGAGGTGCTCCGACAGGTAGACCCGCCGCGTGAACGTGCCCATCGGGCGCTCGCGCACGAACAGCCGCTCGTTCTCCGCGATCTCCTGCTCGCGCCCCGCGCTCACGCTGAGGACGCCGCGATCGACCGTCACCTCGATGGACTCGGGGTCGATGCCGGGGAGGTCGAATCGGAGGAGCACGTCGTCGTCACGGCGCAGACCGTCCATCGGCATCACGGCGGAGCCGCTGTCGAGGGTCTGGCGGGTGAGGCGGTTGAACTGGCGCTCGAACTCCTGGAAGAACGGGTCGATGGAGGTCAACAGCATTTTCCCATCTCCTTGTTGGGCGTTCGGTGGAAGCTAACCTCTAACTTCAGTTGTAGGTTAGCTGCACTCGCCCATGCATGCAAGAGGGCAGGGGCCACCAGGTCAGGCGTTCTCCAGGCGGGGCCTGAGCCTGATCGTCCGGTCCGGCAGCCGGGTCAGCGCCACGGCCGCGAGCAGCGCGGCCGCCACGCACGCCACGCCGCCCACCTCCAGCGCCACACGCGGCCCCAGCGTGTCGCTGAGCCGGCCGAGCAGCGGCCCGCCGAGCGCGCCGGACCCGGCGCTGACGATGGACAGGGCCGCGATGACCCGCCCGCGCATCTCCTCGGGGCTGTCGAGCTGCGCCCGGGCCGAGACGGTGGTGTCGAGGGCCACCGCGCCGGCCGCGATCGGCGGCATCAGGGCGGCGAACGTCCACAGCGACGGCATCAGCCCGCTCAGCGCCTGCGCCACCCCGGTCACGAACACCATGACCAGCAGCAGCCGGATCGTCAGGTGCGACCGGGTGGCGGCCAGGAAGCCGCCCAGCACGGTGCCGACGGCGAAGACCGTGGACAGCAGGCCGTACCCGCCGGCGCCCGCCTCCAGGGGGCCGGCGCTCATGGCGGCCATGGTGACCTGGTAGTTGCGCCCGAGGCTGCCCGACACGAACCACAGCGCCAGCACGATGAGCAGCCAGGGGGTGCGCAGGACGTACCGCAGGCCGTCGAGGACGGCGCCGGGCTGCCGCTCGGAGGCGGCGAGGACGTGGAACTCCTCCCGCCGCATGGCCGCCACCGCCGCGATGACCACGAAGAAGCTGACGGCGTTGATGACGAAGAGGCCGCCGTTGCCGGTGAACGGCAGCATGACGCCCGCCAGGCTCATGCCGAGGATGCGACCGGCGGAGTTGAGGATCGAGCCGAGCGCCATCGCGTTCGGCAGGTCGTCGGGCGGCACCACCTCGGAGCCGAAACGGCCGAGCGCGGGCCCGCCCAGCGCGGTGACCACCCCGCCGGCCAGCGCCACGCCGTAGATGGGCAGCACCGACTGCACGCCCGTCAGAGCGATGACCGCGAGCACGGCGGCGAGCAGGGCCTGCGCGACCTGCGCGGCGATCACGACGGGCCGGCTCGGGAGCCGGTCGGCCAGCGCGCCGCCCCACATGCCCAGCAGCAGCGTGGGCAGCGCCTGCATGACGAGACTCAGCCCGACGCTGGCCGCCGAGCCCGTCAGGGTGAGGATGAGCCAGTTGACGCCCAGCACCTGCATCCACGTGCCGGTCACGGAGACGATGTCGGCTCCCGCCCAGAGCCGGTAATTGTGGTGACGCAGGGCTCTGAACGTGGCGGAGGAGAAAGACAAAACCGATCCTTGCCTGGGGAATGCACCGGGGGAACAACACGCTCCTCCGGAGCCCCGATTCCGGTCTGGCCGGAATGTGAGGCAAGACACGTTTGAAATGCGTTAGGCCACTTCAGCGGGCTGGTCGCGGCTCACCAGCGCCGCGTAGGGGCCGCCCGTGGCGATCAGCTCGTCGTGGGTGCCGCGCTCGACGATGCGCCCGTGGTCGAGGACCACGATCTGGTCGGCGTCGCGGACGGTGGACAGCCGGTGGGCGATCGTGATCGTGGTGCGCCCCCGCGCCAGCGTGTCGAGCGCCTCCTGCACGGCCCGCTCGGTCTGCGTGTCCAGGGAACTGGTGGCCTCGTCGAGGATCAGGATCGGCGGGTCGCGCAGCAGTGTGCGGGCGATGGCCAGGCGCTGCTTCTCGCCCCCGGAGAACCGGTAGCCGCGCTCGCCGACCATCGTGTCGTAGCCGTCGGGCAGCGAGGAGATGTGGTCGTGGATGCGCGCCGCCCGCGCCGCCTCCGCCAGCTCCTCGTCCGTGGCCGAGGGCCGGGCGAAGCGCAGGTTGTCGGCGATCGAGGCGTGGAACAGGTAGGTCTCCTGCGACACCACCCCCACCGCCTCGCTCAGCGTCTCGAAGGTCAGCTCGCGCACGTCCACCCCGTCGATCGTGACCCGCCCGCCGGTGACGTCGTAGAGGCGGGGCAGCAGGTAGCTGAGCGTGGTCTTGCCCGAGCCGGTCTCGCCGACGATGGCCAGGCTGGTGCCGGCGGGCACGGTGAGGTCGACACCGGTGAGCGTGGGGGCGTCGCCGTAGGAGAAATCGACGTCGTCGAAGCGCACCTCGCCGCGTACGCCCGCCAGCTCGCGCGTGCCGGGATGAATGTCCACCGGCAGGTCCAGATACTCGAAGATGCGCCCGAACAGCGCCAGCGACACCTGCACCTCGACCCCGAGCCGCAGCAGCGAGACCGCCGGACGGAACAGGCTCACCTGCAGCGTCGTGAACGCCACCAGCGTGCCCACCGAGATCGCGCCCGTGTGGCCGACCGCCCAGTAGATCATCGCGGGCATCGCGGCCATGACGAACTGGATGACCGACTGCCGCCAGCGCCCGGCCATGTTCGTCTGGACGCCCAGCTCGGCCAGCTCGTCGGAGGCCTTGCCGAAGCGCCGGGTCAGCTCGGGGGAGCGGCCCATCGTGCGGCCCAGCAGGATGCCGCTGATCGACAGCGACTCCTGCACCATCGAGGCAAGGGTGGCCAGCTTGCGCTGCCGGTCGGCGGTGATGCGCTTGCGCTCCGTACCGACCCGGCGGCTGAGCCACACGAACACCGGCAGCAGCACGAGCGAGACCAGCGTCAGCCGCCAGTCGAGCGCGAGCATGGCGACGATCGTGGCGATCACGGTGGTCAGGTTGGAGACGATGGAGGCGGCGGTCGTGGTGACGACGGACTGCATGCCGCCGATGTCGTTGGCGATGCGCGACTGCACCTCGCCGGTCTTGGTCCTGGTGAAGAAGGCGAGCGACATGCGCTGCAGGTGGCCGTAGACGGCCAGGCGCAGGTCGTGCATCACCCGCTGGCCCACGGTGGTGGAGACCAGCGTCTGCAGGACGTCGAACACGGTGGTGACGATCGCCACCGCGATCATGCCCAGGGCCAGCAGCGTCAGCAGCCCGGCGTCCCTCGCCGGGATGGCCACGTCGAGCACCTCGCGCAGCAGGAACGGCGAGGCCAGGCCCACCAGCGAGGACAGCAGGATGAGCGAGCCCACCACGGTCAGGCGGCCACGGTAGGCGGTGAAGAGCTTGATGATGCGCCCAAGCGGCGCGCGTGGTTCTTCCTCCAAGTGGCGCTCCTTTCAGATGTCCACTCAAACAGAGGTTAGCTCATAATTAATCCGGCTAAACTTCACAAGTATGGGAGAAACGGAGCTCGCCGAGCTGATGCACCTGGTCGGCAGGCGGCTGCGGCACGGATTCGTCCGGCGGCTGGTGCCGCTCGGGCTCAACCCCGGTCAGGTGCGGGCCCTGCGCGCGCTGGCCGAGGCCGGGCGGCCGCTGCGGATGGTGCGGCTGGCCGACGAGCTGCGGATCGTGCCGCGCTCGCTCACGCCGGTCGTGGACGCGCTGGAGGAGGCGGGGCTGGTGCGCCGGGAGGTCGATCCGGCCAGCCGCCGCTCGACGCTGGTCGTGCTCACGCCCGAGGGCCGCGATCGGTACGAGGGGGCGCGCGACGCCCGCAGGCAGGCCGGTGAGGAGTTGTTCGCGGTGCTGTCGGGGGAGCAGCGCGAGCAGCTCAGGGAGTTGCTGAGCCTGGTGGACGAAGGGGCCGAAGGGGGATGATCACGGGGTGACGACGCCGCCGACGATCGTGCCGAGGCAGGGGGGCTGGGCCAGCAGGGCGGCGTACGGGTAGCGCCCGCGGGCGTCGAACACGGCGAAGTCGGCGCGCGCGCCGGGGGCCAGCGACCCGATCCGGCCCTTGCCCCGGTGCATGCCGAGCGCCATGGCCCCGCCCAGCGTGGCCGCCTCGACCAGCCGCCGGTCGAGCCCCCGAGGGCGCAGGCCCAGCTCACGAGCATGCCGCCGCACGCCCGCCGCCAGCCCGAGCGGGCCATCCGAGGTGCCGCCGCGGGTGCCGAAGGCCACGATGTTGCCCTCGTCCAGCAGGGCCAGCGCGTCACCGGCGGGCCCGGGCGGGCAGAGGGCGACCACGGTCTTGCGCAGCCTGAGCAGCTTGCGCTCCCCGGGGTCCAGCGGCCGGGCGCACGCCACGTGGCACAGCGACCCCAGCACCCCGGCCTCGTCCAGCGCCGCGGGGGAGTGCCGGGCCAGGTCGGCCAGCAGTCGCAGCCCGAACGTCCTGGCCAGCACGGCCACCTCTTCCAGCACCTGGGCGTCCCGGGGGTGCGCCGCGATGCCCACCGCGCACGGCCGGTCGACCTCGCGGATCGCCGTGATGACCGCGTCCCGCTCGCTGTCCTCCCACTCCTCCTCGCTCGCGCTGGACACCTCGACGTACGAGATGCCGGGAAAAGTGGTGGGATCGGCTGGATCGCACACCACGCTCGCCCGCGCGGTCACCCCGGGAACGCGCGGAGAGGCGGCGCAGGCGTCGACCATCCCGGCCACGATCATCCCGGGCCACCGCAGCTCCTCGGCGCCGGGATGGGACGAGCGCAACTCGGCCCGCGAGGCCACCTTCAGCACCCGGTCGCCCTTGACCGCCACCGCCCCGTCGCGCAGGGGATCGGCGCAGATGGGCAGCACGATCGGCGCGGAATGGAGCACGACGGGCCGGACGGCGGACGCGGACGCGCGCCGGCCCACGGCCGTGTCGGCGCGCTTCGCAGACGGCATCGTCACTCCCGTCGGATCTTCCCCTCAGGTGATTAAACGTGACGCGGGGACAAGGACGCAATCAGGACGAACCATGCGAATCTCTAGGTAAGTACCGCCCGGACAACCGGGCGAGCTTGAGGCTGAGATGCAGGGCGAGCCGCTCGCCGCCGTCCTTCAGATCGGTCCGCGCCAGCTCCTCGACCCGCTGCAGCCGGTAGTACAGCGACGTCCTGTGCAGCCGCAGCGCCCGCGAGGTGGCGACCGCGCTGCCCGCCAGGTCCAGGTACGTCTCCAGCGTCTCCAGCAGCGGCAGATACTGCGCGTCCGCGAGCAGCCCCTCCAGCCCGGGATGCAACTCCTGGTCGGGCATGTGGGTGAGCATCCGGTAGACGCCCAGCCGCGCCCACTCCGCCGTCCGCCCGAGCCCCGGCACCCGCGCGGTCACCTCGGCGGCGTGCCTGGCCTCCCGGTACGACCCCGCCGCCTCCGCCAGCGCCGGCCGGCTGCGCCCGATCCCGACCACCACCGGCACCGGCATGACCGCGTGCAGCTCGTCGGCCGAGACCGCCGGCCCGGCGGTGAGCAGCACGGCGTGGTCGTAGCGGACCAGGTGCAGCGGATGGTGCCCGCTCAGCCGCCGCCGTAGCGTCAGCAGCCCCTGTTCGAGTGCCAGCCTGAGCGCGTCGTCCGGCTCGGCGGTGCGCGGCCTGGCCACCTGTACGGTCACCGGCCGCGCCTGCGGGAACGCCCCCGCCTCGATGAGCTGCCTGGCCGCGTCCGGCTCACCCTGCAGCAGCCCGTTGACCGCCTCCAGCTCCCGGTGCGAGGCCAGCCCGCTGGCCAGGCTCTCGTGGAACAAGGCCAGCCCAAGAGCCGGGGCGGCGGCCGCGGCCTCGTCGATCTGGGCGGCGGACATGGGCGGGTCGGCGTCGATGAACCACAGGAAGCCGAGCAGGCCGTCGGCATGCCGCACCGGGAGGCAGACGCGCGGCAGCAGCCCCAGGTGCGGCGCGCCCTCAATGCGCAGGGGACCGGTGGCCTCGTGGATGCCGGCCGCCCGCAGCCACTGCCGCACCTCGGGGGCGGTGTGCCGGCGCAGGATGGAGTCGCGGCGGATGTCGTCCATGGCGCCGCTCTGCTCGCTGTAGGCGACCACGCGCTGCACGCGGTCTTCGAGCAGCAGGGGGCGGCCGAGACGGGCGGCGAGCTCGTCCACGATCCGCTGAAGATCCGCCACAGCCACACCTTTACATGGATTTTTCAACAAATGTCGGAAGCATTGCTACATGTCTTCCCTACAACTGCTCGGTGATCTCCGTCAATAACGTCTATACCGTCAATCCGTGACAGTCCCGAAGAAGCTGCTGAAGGGTTTGCTGGCGGCCCTCGTGCTGATCCCGGTGAGCCTCATGGCGACCCCCGCTTCCGCAGCACCCCCCGCAGACCCCGAGTACCCATGGCGGCAGAACCACTGGCCGCAAACGCAGCCCTGGCAACGCGACGCACCCCCCGACGGCCAGGCCCTGCGCAGCCGCCCTCCCGGCGGCATTCAGCCCATAGACCCGCAGAACTGGGAGAATCC
Organism: Nonomuraea solani; assembly: GCF_900108335.1. GTDB lineage: Bacteria > Actinomycetota > Actinomycetes > Streptosporangiales > Streptosporangiaceae > Nonomuraea > Nonomuraea solani. Next base: position 943,532 of record NZ_FNVT01000002.1, on the reverse strand, counting down.
CGACCACATGACGTGGGCGGACTACAAGAAGCCGCCCGGCACCCAGTGGAACGACCCCGCCGTGAAGGGGTCGAAGCGCACCTTCAAGGGCGCGCTCGTGCTGCTCGACTATCCCAACCAGGCGTTCGTGGTGACCCAGCCCAAGGGCTCGACGATCTACGCGAACCCGAGCGCCGAGGCCCACGACGTCCCGCGTGACCAGGTGGCGAAGTTCTACCAGGACTTCCTCAACACCCCGAACGACCTCAACAAGGGTCACACCATCCACGAATACTGGATGGAGGACTCCGGCGGCCGGTACGGCGTCGACCTGACGGGCTTCGGCCCGTACACGATGCCGGGCAAGGACCACGAGTACGCCATGGAGCCGAACTTCAACGGCACCGAGGCCTGCCCCGCCGGCGACTCGTGCGACAAGGACCTGCGCGCCGACGGCAACGCCGCCTGGCTGGCCGCCGTCGGCCCCGAGGTGGCCGCGCAGTTCGACTTCGTCTTCTACCTCAGCGCCGGCCAGGACGAGTCGTCCACCTGGCAGGAGTTCGGGATGATGAAATTTCCGACCAAGGAGGACGTGACGGACGAGTGGGGCCCGCCGGACCCCGCGCTGCCCAACTGGATCGAGACCCGCTACGTCGAGTGGTCCTCGTGGCAGGCCGGCTCCAACTTCTGGCCCAACGCCCGCTTCGGCGTCGACTCGGTGCAGGCCGAGAGCTCCGGCATGGCGGTCTACGCCCACGAGCTGAGCCACATCATGGGCATCGCCGACAACTACAACAACCCGTACAGCGTGCCGGCGCGCCGGGCGTACACCGGCATCTGGGAGATGCTCAGCCGCGGCAGCTTCAACGGCCCCGGCGGACCGCACTCCCGATGGCTGATCCCGCCCACCAGCGGCGCGTCCATGGGCGCCCAGCACATGCTCCGCAACAAGATCAAGCTGGAGATGGTGGACGAGCAGAACGTCCTGCGCCTGTCGCGTGAGGCGCTCGACGAGTCCGGCCTGGTCACGGCCAAGGTCGTGGCCCGCTCGGTGCAACCGGGCAAGAACGAGCTGGCCGGCGTCAACATCGCCTTCGACGGCCCCGACAAGAGCTCGTGCCAGGCCGCCGACCCGCTCTGCGACCGCGGCGGCTACCAGAACTACACGGTCGAGGTCGTGGACCGTATGGGCACCGACTCCTTCACCCCGGACGCCGGCGTGCTGCTGGCCAAGACCAAGAACGAGGACCGCGCCCCGTTCGAGTGGGTGATCGACGCCAACCCGCAGGACATCGGCATGACCGACTACGTGATGCCCGACGGGACGCAGGTGCCGATCACGGTCGGCGACTACCGCCAGCTCTCCGACGCCCTCTTCCACGCCGGCACCGACTCCGGCAGCGAGTACGAGTACGTCGACGAGGCCAACCGCCTGCACTTCTACATCACCGACGTGCACCGCAACCGCAAGGGCGAGCTGTCCTACACGGTCGCGATCCGCTCGCTCGACGGCGCGGGCGCGCAGAAGCGCGGCGTCAAGCTGCTCGGCACGGCCGGCCTCCCCACCGGCAAGAACCTGTCCACCTGCAAGTTCCCGCTGTTCAACACCGGCAAGGCGGCCCCGGCGCAGGGGCAGCACCCGGAGGACGTCAGCGCCTACCTCAACTCCGACCTCTACCGGCTCAAGGCCGAGGTCCAGGGCAAGGGCTGGACCGCCCAGCTCCCGAACGCGCTGTCCTCGGTCGCGTTCGGCAAGCAGTCGCTCGTCAGCGTCAACGCCGTGCGCGGCGCCGGCGCCGACCGTCTGGCCAGGGTCAAGCTCACCGCGACGTCGGAGAGCGATCCCAGCAAGACGGTGACCGCCACCTGTCACGTGATCGGCCTTTAGGTGAACGATGGGGTACGGCTGGCGCAAGCCGTACCCCATCGGCTTGAATCACCCCCAAGGGGGTAATCGTTGACAGGGGACCTGCCGGAGAAGCCGCGACGCAGACGAATCCCGTGGGCCGCGCCGGTCTCGGCGGGGCTGGCGGCCGCCGCCGCGAGCGTGCTGGCCGCCTCCGTGGACTGGGAGATCCCGCCCGCCGCCAAGATCGGCGTGACGATGGCCGCGGCCGTCCTCGTCGGCCTGACCACCTGGGCCACCACCAGTGAGGCGCGCCGCCCCAAGCGCCAGGCCCGATTAGAGGCGGGCTCGCTCGCCCCGGACCAGTGGCCGCCCGTCCCCGAGCACTTCACCGGGCGCGCCGAGGCCCTCGCCGAGCTGCGCGAGGTCTTCACCGCCCGCCGGAAGGCCTCCGACCTCGCGCCGCCGCTGGTGGTCTCCGTGTACGGCCGCGGCGGCGTCGGCAAGTCGGCGCTGATGACCAGGTTCGGCCAGGAGGTGGCCGCCTGGTTCCCCGACGGCCGCCTCTACGCCGACCTGCGCGGCGGCGTGGACGCCCCGGTACGGCCCGACGAGGTGCTGATCGGCTTCCTGCGCGCGCTGGACGTGCGCCTGACCACCGACCCCGGCGGCCTGGAGGAGCTGCGCAAGCTCTGGCTCACCTGGACCAAGGGCCGCAAGATCCTCATCGGCCTGGACAACGCCCACGACGCCGACCAGGTGAAATCACTGATCCCGGCCGAGCCGGGCTGCGCGGTGCTGGTCACCTCGCGCGCGCCCCTGTTCCTGAACGGCACGCACGACACCAGGCTCGGCGTGTTCAGCGAGGCGCACGGCGTCGAACTCCTGGCCCGGCTGGCCGGGGGCGCCCGGGTGGTCGATGACCTGGAGGCGACCAGGGAGGTGGTCCGGCTCTGCGATCACCTGCCGCTGGCGATCAACATCTGCGGCGGCCGGCTCGCCACCCGCGAGCAGTGGACCATGCGCGAGATGGCCGGGCGGCTGGCCGACACTCGGCGCATGCTGAACCAGCTTGAGCTGGCCCCGACGGTCGACAAGAGCGTGCGGGCCTCCGTACAGCTCAGCTACGACGACTGCACCGGCATGCAGCGCCGCCTGCTGCGCCTGCTCAGCGCGCTGACCGCGCCCGACGTGCCGGGCTGGGTGGCCGGGGAGCTGCTCGACATCTCCGGGCTCGACGGCGCCGACCAGCTCGAAGCGCTCATCGACGTCCAGCTCGCCGAGTGCTCGGGCACCGACCAGACCGGCGCGATGCGCTACCGGCTGCACGACCTGGTCAGGGTGTTCGCCGCCGAGCTGACCGACCAGGACGAGGAGGAGCGGCGCACGGCCGCGATCGAGCGCGTGCTGCACGGCTACCGCCGCCGCGCCGAGGAGGCCGCCCAGAACCGCTGGCCGCAGGACTGGAGCAGGGGCGGGCGCCGCTCCAGCGCCGAAGGGCAGCACAAGGCCGGCGACTGGCTCAACGCCGAGCGGCTCTCGCTGCTCGCCATGATCCACCTGGCCCACCAGCTCCGGCTCTGGGAGCTGACCTGGGGGCTGGCCAGGGCGTTCTGCTCGCTGTGTCACTCGCTGCGGGCGTACTGGTCCGACTGGTCGGCCGTCGCCGAGCTCGGCTGCGAGGCCGCGGAGAAGACCGGCGACCGGCGGTCCCTGGCCATCGCGCTGCTCGACGCCTCCGCCGTCCACGGCGGCCTGGGGCTGCGGGAGCGCGGGCTGGCGGAGGCGGAGCGGGCCCTGGAGATCTTCACCGAGCTGGGCGAGTCATGGTGGGCCGCCCGGGCGATGCGCACGATCGGGATGACGCTGTTCAGCGACGGCCACCTGGACCGGGCCCAGGACTTCCTCATCGGCGGCATCACCGCGTTCAAGGGCGAGGACGACCTGTGGTGGATGGCCCGCACCCAGCGCAACCTGGCCGAGATGCGCATGGCCGAGCGGCGGCCCGAGGAGGCCAGGGAGCTGCTCGAAGACGCCCTGGAGATCTTCAAGCGGGAGGGCAACCGCTACTCCGAGGCCCAGACCCTGCGCGTCTACGGGGAGGTGCTGGCGGCCCAGGCGCGGGGCGAGCACCGGGCCGGTGACCACCGGCAGGCCGCCAACCTGTTCACCAGGGCCGGGTTCAGCCTCGACCGGGCCTCGGAGATGTTCAAGCAGCGCGGGGAGCTGTGGGAGGAGGCCCGCTGCCTGCGGGCGGCCGGCGAGGTCGGCGACCCGGCGAACGGGCTGCGCGAGCTGGACTACGTCCGGCGGGCCGAGGAGATCCTGGTGGCGCTGGGTGATTCGTGGGGGGTGGCCCGGAACGCGGTGTCGGCCGGGCGGGCGCTGGCCAGGCTGGAACGGATCGAGGAGTCCGAGCGGGAGCTGCGGCGGGCGGTGTCGGGCTTCGAAGAGCTGGAGGACCGCTGGTGGATGGCCCGCAGCCTGCGCTACCTCGGTGAGGCCCACCTGGAGGCGGGCGGGAGCGGGGCCGCCGTCGGGCCGCTGGAGCAGGCGAGGGACATCTACCGCAGCCTGGGTAACGAGGCCGGCATGCAAAGGACGCTGGAGCTGCTCAGGCGGGCCGCCCTCATGTGAGAGGAGACCGCAGCAGCTCGCCGGCCGCCTGCCGGGCCTGCATGATGCTCTCCTCGAACAACTTGCGCACGTGCGCCGCCTGGTCGGCCAGCTCCCTGATGCGCTCGTGGGCCAGCTCGTCGCGTACGGTCTCGGCGATGAGCTGCTGGTATTCGGGGGTCCTGGCGGCCAGCGTCTCCAGCCGGCGGTGGGCGTGGTAGACCTTGTCCGCCTTGAGCACCTGCTTGGCGTACTTCTCCAGGTGGCGCACCCGCTGCGACAGCGAGGTCCAGGCCGCGTCCAGCGCGCTGGTGTAGGGCTTGAACGCGTCCTCCATGCCCGGCGGCAGCTCGCGCGGGATGATCTTGCCGTGCTCGGCGTGCATGACCGACAACCGGCGCAGCCGCTGGCCGATCTGCCAGATCTCCTCCGGCAGCGACACCTGGTTCTCGATGCTGTCGATCAACCCCGCCTTGTGGACCCGGGAGTTCATGATCGCCTCGACGGCGTTCTGCGCGCGGCGCAGCAGCATCTGGCAGGGATAGTCCAGGTCCTCCGGCAGCAGGTAGTGGTTGGCGTGCGCCTGCGCCAGCCGAAGTCTTCGTCTGACCGTGCGATATGTGCTGTCCAGCGCCATCCAGCGGATCAGGACGATCAACCCGACGCCCATGCTCGCGACGAACAGGCCTTCCACGTCGGCCACCAAGAAGACCAGGATCAGGAAGAGGGGCAGCGCGAACAGCATGGCGGGGTTACGTGTGGTGTCCATACGCGCGCCCATTCGGGCCTGGCGGAGCAGATGGGGGCTCGAACGCAGTTCGACCGAGACTTCCTGGGGCAGCGCTGGATCGATCACCAGCCGTGGAGGCAGAGCTCGTGGATCCATACGTTCATGCTGCGTTATGAACCTCGAATTCGCTCATATTTGGTGGACATATAGGGTCGTAATAATGAGCGAGCTGACGAGGTGGATCGAGCTGGAAGGCGCGGTCAACGCGCGTGACCTGGGCGGATTGCCCACGAGTGACGGGGGCGCCACCCGGCGTGGGCGCATCTACCGCGCCGACAATCTTCAGGGCCTGACCCCCGGTGACGTGGCCAGGCTGGTGGGCGAGCTGAATCTGCGCCACGTCGTGGACCTCCGTTCGACCCCCGAGGTGTCCCTGGAAGGGCCCGGGCCGCTGACCCGGGTGCCCGAGGTGCGGCACCACCACCTCACGCTGTTCGCGGAGGGCGGCAGGCACACCGACGTGGAGGCCGACACCATCGACGCCGACCGGGTGCTGCCGTGGGCGGAGCGGGCGCTGGACGAGGAGCTGCGGGTGACCGGCTTCTACTTCGGCTACCTGCGCGACCGGCCGGACGCCGTGGTGGCGGCCCTGCGCGCGATGGCGCTGGACGACGGGGCGGCGCTGGTGCACTGCGCGGCGGGCAAGGACCGCACCGGCGTGCTGTCGGCGATGGCGCTGGAGATCGCCGGCGCGACCAGGGAGGCCATCGTGGCGGACTACGTGGCCACGGGGGAGCGGCTGGAGCTGGTGCTGAAGCGGCTGCGGAGCACCGCGACCTACCGGGGCGACATGGACTCCCGCCCGGCGGACGACCACATGCCGAGGGCCCGCTACATCGAGCAGTTCCTGGGCGTCCTCGACGACCGCTTCGGCGGCCCGATGGGCTGGCTGGACCGGAACGGCTGGACCAAGGCGGACACCGAGGCGATGCGCGCCCGCCTGCGCGACTGAGGCTCTTATCCGAGATGTACGACGATCCGCTGGGTCGCCGACAGCCGGGCCGCCTCGATGACGGCCAGTGTCTCGATCGCGCTCAGCGGATCCACCGGCGGCGGCGCGCCCTCACGCACCGCCGCCACGACCCCCTGGTAGAAGTCCAGGTAAGTCCCCGCCTCGGTACGCACGAACCGCTGCTCCTCCTCCGTGCCCAGGATCCCCCAGCGGTCCTCCTCGTCATCGCCGAACCCGGGCGCCCCCGGCGGCAACCCGGCCCGCAGCCGCTCCTCCTGCACGTCCATCCCGTATTTCACGAAGGCCCCGGCAGACCCCAGCACCCGGAACCGGGGCCCCAGCCGGGCGGCCACCGAGCTCACCCACAGGTGTGACCGCGCCCCGCCGGCGTGGGTCAGCGCGATGAACGTGTCGTCGTCGGAGGCCACCCCCTCACGCCTGATGTCGCTCTCGCAGTAGACCTCACGCGCCGGCCCCAGCAGGTGCAGGGCCTGATCGACGAGGTGGCTGCCCAGGTCGTAGAGCAGCCCGCCGATCTCCGCCTCGCCCCCGGTCTCCCGCCAGCCGCCCTTGGGCACCGGCCGCCACCGCTCGAACCGCGACTCGAACCGGCGCACCTCACCGAGCTCACCCTCGCCGGCCAGCCGCCGCACGGTCCTGAAGTCGCCGTCCCACCGCCGGTTGTGGAACACGGTCAGCATGAGCCCCCGCTCCCCGGCCAGCCGCAGCAGCTCCCGCCCCTCTTCCGCGGTCCTGGCGAGGGGTTTGTCCACGACCACGGGCAGCCCCGCGGTGAGCGCGGCCGCGGCCGTGGCCAGGTGTGTCCTGTTGGGTGAGGCGACCACGACGAGGTCGCACCGCTCCCACAGCTCGCGCACGTCGCTCAGCCCCGCCGCTCCGTATTTCCCGGCGACCTCGGCCTGCCGGCCGGGATCGCGGGTCACGACGGCCGACAGGGTCAGGCCGGGGGTGGCGTGGATCAGCGGGGCGTGGAAGTAGGCCCCCGCGGTGCCGTAACCGACCAGGCCGACCCGGATCTCACTCATCCGCCCAGGCTAACGTCGATCCACTTACCGGGCCCCCGGCGGCGCGCCACTCCATCCCCCGGAGAAAGAGGGTTACTCGTCGTCCCGCTCGGCGAGGAAGCGCTCGAACTGGGCGGCCAGTTCGTCGCCCGTCGGCATGGGGGTGGTCTCTGCCATCAGGTTCTCGCGGTCGGCGCCGCCCGCGAACGCGTCGTACTGCTGTTCCAGCCCGCTGATCGCGGTGGACAGCTCGGTCGAGGCCTGGATCTGCTCCTCGATCTCCGTCGTCGTACGGCGGGCCGCGTCGCGCAGCGCGTCCATCGGGAACACCAGCCCCGTCCCCCGCGTCACGGCCTCCAGGCCCGTCACGGCGGCGGTCGGGTATTCGGCCTGCGACAGATAGTGCGGCACGTGCACCGCGTAACCCAGCGCGTCATGCCCCTGCGCCCCGAGCCGGAACTCGATCATGGCCGCCACACTCCCCGGCACCTGGACCCGCCCGAACGAGCTGGTCTGGGCGTTGATCAACTCCGGCCGGCTGGCGTGCATCGTGATGCCGAGCGGCCGCGTGTGCGGGACTGCCATCGGAATCCCGTGCAACGTCACCAGCTTGCTCACCTTCAGCCGGTCCACCAGCGCCGCCACGGCCTTCGTGAACAGCTCCCACTCCCGGTCGGGCTCGGGGCCGCTCATCACCAGGAACTGCGTCCCCGTCGAGTCCTTGGCGACATGCAGGGCCAGCTCAGGACTTTCGCACTCCACCCAGCGGTCGGTGTCGAACGTCATCACGGGCCTGCGCGACCGGTAGTCGAGCAGCCGGTCCACATCGAACGTCGCCACGACCCGGTGCTCCAGCTCGGCCAGCAGGTGGCCCAGCGCGAGGCGTCCGGCGCCGCCCGCGTCGACGAAACCGTCGAAGTGGTACAGCAACACCGGATCGGGCAGCTCGGGCGCGTCGTCTGCGAGCTTGTAGAGGTCCTTCGGGTCGAACACGGTTCAACAGCCTTTCCCTAGGTACTCTTCTCCAGAACCTACGGCGCGTCGGAACGATTCCGTGCACGGCACCCTATCTAGGGAAAATAGGGTGCAAGACCACAGCCCCGGTGCTCGAAGGGTCCGTTCGGCCTGGCCAGGGCGGGCGGCACGGCGGCGACAGGGGCGGTGGCACGGCGGCGCGGCGGCCGGTGTGCGGATCCGTATGCCGATTCGCCTGGCCAACGGCAAAGGTGACAGTTTGCTGATGCCAGCGGCTTATTACGGTCACGCCGAGACTGTACGCAAGCTTGTAACAAGCGGCGCCGATTACGGCGGTGCCCAGGGCCGGGCGCGGACGCCATTCGCCGGTGCGCTCTTCGCGGCGGAATCTGCCATGGTCAGGGCGTTGCGGGCCGGAGGCGCCGATCCCGCCGCCGGTCAGCCGCTGGTTTTCGCCACGGGGCGATTGTTCGCGAATGGCCAGTTTATCCAATGGTTCTCGCAAAGGGATTCATAATATGAAATAAGCATAAAAGGCCTCGAAGTTGTCGAGTGTGGCCTTTCGAACAGTCCATAGTCATGCTGGATGGCGTGGCTACTTCTGCGCACTCCTTCAGCAGGCGACCGCTCCACATCCCTCCGCTGCCATGTCCGTTCGCGAATGAGATCAACGTTCATGCGTCAGAGGTCGACGAGGAGAGTCACACATGGCTGGCCGCCTCAAACATGCTCAAAGGCGCCGACACCCTCGAGCACTTCCGGCGCTCCCAGATCGGCCTGCTCGCCGCACGGACCAACCCCGCCGTGCCGCGTGACAGCCTCCGGCTGATCAACGACTGGTACAACTGGCTCTTCGCCTTCGACGACGCGTTCTGCGAAGGCGGGCTCATGGGGCACCGGGCCTCCGCGCTGGCCCGGGCCCTGCCGCCGCTCCTCGAAATCCTCGACGGGCGGCGGGCACCCGACGCCGGCGACCCCTTCGGCCTGGCGCTCACCGAACTCCTGCACCGGATCTCGCAAGCGGCCACCCCCGCACAGGTGGACCGCTGGCGGATCACCGTGAAGGAATATCTGTTCGCCCAGATCTGGGAGGCGGCCAACCGCGAGGTCGACCTCATCCCGACCCCCGAGGACTACGTGCTGATGCGCCGCATCACCGGGGCCACGTACACCTGCCTCGCCCTCATCGACGTCGGCGGCGGTTACCGGCTCGAAGCGGAAGAGTGGCACCACCCCGACGTCCGCACCCTGTCCGACCTGGCCTGCGACCTCATCGGCTGGGACAACGACCTGCTCTCGTACGCCAAGGAGCGCGGCAACGACAAGGCCAGGCACAACCTGGTCACGGTCCTGGCCACGCACAAGACCCTCACGGTGCAGGAAGCGCTGCGCGAGGTGTCGCAGATGCACAACGACGCCATCGCCGCCTTCATCCACCGGCGCTCGGCGCTGGAGCAGTGGGCGCCGCTGCCGGTCCGCAAATACGTCCGCGGCCTCGAACACTGGGTACGCGGCCACATCGAGTTCTCCCTCGCCAGCGCGCGCTACCTGCACGCCTGGCCCGACGACACCCGCTGGCCGCAGGCCGTCTAGGAATCAGCCCTCGCCAGAGGCGTCCGCGTCTTCGAGCGCGAGCGTGGACGCCTCATCGAGGTCGAGGCGGGCGCCCTCCTCGAACGCGCTCTTGTAGGCCAGCTCACCCATCCGGCGCATGCAGTCTCTGATGCACGCGTCGTGATCCTCGGTCAGGAACGGCGCGCCGAGCTGGGGCAGCCCGGCCGTCTTCCAGTTCTGCTGCAGCGCCCCGAGCAGCTTCGCGGCCTCGGTCAGCTTCGCCAGCGCGGCGAAGATCCGCGCCACCGTCTCCAGCACCAGCAGGGTGCCGAGCGTGTCGTGGAAGTGCCGCTTGATCCGCAGCCCCTCCCTGGCGCTCTGCAGCGCGTCGTCGTGCCGCCCCGACCCCAGCCTGGTCAGCGACATCGCCCACTGCGCGTACGAGCTGACCCACAGCTCGCCCCGCTCCCTGCACACCTGCAGGCAGTCCTGCAGCAGCGACTCGGCCTCGTAGAGCTCGCCCTGCGCCGACAGCACCAGCGACAGCTCGACGATGGCGGGCAGCAGACCGGGGTTGAGCTCCTTGTTGTCGGTGTTGAACTCGATCGCCACGCCCAGCAGCGCGCTGGCCTTCTGCAGGTCGCCCTGGAGCAGCGCCGCGGTGCCCTGCATCTTCGAGGCCAGGATCACCGCCCTGGAGTCGCCCACCCGCACGGCCTCGGTGCTGCACTGCTCGGCCGCCTTCAACGCCCCGGCGCTGTCACCCTGGGCGCTCTTGACGTAGGACAGCACCCACAGGGCCTTGCAACGTTCCTTGCTCACGGTGGGGTTGGCGTCGAGAGCCCGCTCCAGGTAGAGCCGCCCCTCGCGGACGAAACCGCAGCACACCCACATGAACCACAACGACGACAGCAGCGTCAGCGCCAGCGACGACTTGCCCGGCGTCTTGAGCGCGTGCTCCAGCGCGACCCGGACGTTGTCGTGCTCCTGCCGCATCCGGACGAACCAGTAGATCTGCCGCGGCCCCGACCAGGCGTCCTCACTACGCTGAGCCAGGCTCAGGTAATATTCCAGGTGCCGCTGGCGCATCTGCTCGGCCTGCCCCAGCTTGTCGAGCCACTCCTCGCCATATTCGGCCAGGGTGTCGATCAGCTTGTAGCGCACGCCGGCGTGGTTGCTCCTGATCAGCAGGATCGACTTCTCCACCAGCCCGGTCACCAGGTCGGTGATGTCCTCGGACGGCAGCCGCCCGTCGGAGCACACGAACCGGGCGGCGTCGAGCTCGAAGTCGCCGGCGAACACCGACAGCCGCGCCCACAGCAGCCGCTCGGCCGGCTCGCACAGCTCGTGGCTCCAGCCGATGGCCGCCCGCAGCGTCTGGTGCCGGGGCAGCGCCGTGCGGCTCGCGCCGGCCAGCAGGCTGAACCGGTCGGCCAGCAGGCCCAGGATCTGCTCCACCGACAGCGCCCGCAGCCGCACCGCGGCCAGCTCGATCGCCAGCGGGATGCCGTCGAGGCGGCGGCACAGCTCGGCGACCGCGCCGATGTTCTCCTCGTCGAGCACGAAGTCGGGCACGCTGCCCCCGGCCCTGGCCGAGAAGAGCTGCACGGACTCGTTGGTGAACAGGCTCTCCGCCGGGTCGTCGCCGGGCACCTGCAGCGGCGGCACGGGGATGACGTGCTCGTAGGGCAGGTGCAGCGACTGGCGGCTGGTGGCCAGCACCTTCAGGTTGGGCGCCGCCTCCAGCAGCTCGTGGACCAGCTCCGCGCACCCCTGAACGAGATGCTCGCAGGTGTCGATGATGAGCAGCATGTCGCGCTCGCCCACCCACTCCGACAGCGACTCCGACTCGGTCCGCGAGGACTGGTCGGCGATGCCGAGCGCCGAGGCGATGGTGTGCTTGACCATGCCCGCGTCCTGCAGCCGGGCCAGGTCGGCGAACCAGACGCCGTCGGGATACTGCGAGCGCACCTGGTGGGCCAGGCGCAGCACGGTGCGCGATTTCCCCACGCCCCCGATGCCGGTCACGGTCACCAGGCGGGACTCGCCGAGGTGCCGTCTGAGGTTGGCGAGGAGACGGGTCCGGCCGATGAAGCTCGTGAGCTCCGCCGGTAGATTGCCTTCTCGCCGCCAGCCTGTCGGGGTGGCCATGGGCAGCCTCACGGGGGGTAGGCGACACCTGCCTACGCATCGTACCGCCGCACCCTGCGGGTGTCCTTGGACCTGCGGACACGCTGGGTATGGGTTTGTACTTCTAGGTAGCATGTCTCCGTGGACGATTTTCTACCTGAGCAGACGGCGGACGACACCGACCTGGGATGGGGCGACTGGCGGCAGGATGACCAGGACGCCTTCCATCTCGACAACAAGCCTCCGCACTGGGGCTGAGCGTCACGCACTCGCTACGCGCGGCGACCCCCGCCGACTACGACGCCATCGCCGCCGTGGCCGACGACTGGTGGGGCCGGCCGGTCCTGGCCATCATCCCGCGGCTCTTCCTCGACCACTTCCACCACACGAGCCTGATCGCCGAAGGCCCTGAGGGGATGGCGGGCTTCCTGGTCGGCTTCCCTTCGCCGGCGCTGCCCGGCGAGGCGTACATCCACTTCGTCGGCGTCTCGCCGGACGCCAGGAAGAGCGGCCTGGCCCGCACGATGTACGAGCGCTTCTTCGACGTGGCCCGCGCCCACGGCCGCCACGTCGTCAAGGCCGTCACCGCGCCGGTCAACGAGACCTCCATCGCCTTCCACCGCCGCATGGGCTTCGAGGTCGGCGGCCCCGTCCCGGGCTACAACGGCCTCGGCACCAGCCTGGTCACCTTCACCCGCACCATCTAACGGTCACTTTCCGTTACATATCATGAGCGGGCCGTATGTCTTCCCCTGAATCGGGGAAGGGCACCCAACGCTCTTGAACGTGCGGGGGAGGTGGCGGGTGGCGGGACGTCTCGGCCGGAGAAGCCTGACCGGCGAGCTGATCGCCGAGTTCGCGGGCACGATGGTGCTCATCCTGTTCGGCGCCGGAGTGGTCGCTCAGGTGGTCGCGGGCGGGCTCGGCGACCACGACAGCATCGCCTGGGCCTGGGGGATCGGCGTCGCGCTCGGCGTCTACGTGGCCGGCCGGACCACGGGCGCCCACCTCAACCCGGCCGTCACGCTGGGGTTCGCGGCCTTCCGCGGCTTCCCGTGGCACAAGGTGCTGCCGTACGTGGCCGCGCAGACCGCCGGCGCCTTCACCGGGGCGCTCATCGTGCGCTGGAACTTCACCGAGGTCCTGACCATGGTCGACCCGGGCCACACGATCAAGACCCAGGGCGTCTTCTCGACCCTGCCCGGCAACGGCACCCTGCCGTTCGGCACGTGGGGCGCGCTGCGCGACCAGATCATCGGCACCGCCATCCTGCTCTTCGTCGTCTTCGCCCTGTCCGACACCGCCAACATGGCGCCCAGCGCGAACCTGGGCCCGTTCGTCATCGGCCTGCTCGTCGTCGGGATCGGCATGTCGTTCGGCACCGCCGCCGGCTACGCGATCAACCCCGCCCGCGACTTCGGCCCCCGCCTGGCCAGCTTCCTGACCGGCTACGGCGGCGCCTGGCGAGATCAGTACGGGTCACTCTACTTCTGGGTCCCGATCATCGGCCCGCTGCTCGGCGGGCTCATCGGCGCCGGCCTCTACCAGGCGGCCATCGCCCGCTTCCTGCCGCAGGGCGAGGACCGCGACACAGTGAAGCCGTCTGACTGAGGGAAGCCGTCCGACTGAGGGAAGCCGTCCGACTGAGGAGAACGTTATGCCCGACTTCGTCGGCGCCGTCGACCAGGGCACCACGAGCACCCGCTTCATGATCTTCGATCACGAGGGCGCCGAGGTCGCCAAGTACCAGCTCGAACACGAGCAGCTCCTGCCCAGAGCCGGCTGGGTGGAGCACAACCCGATCGAGATCTGGACCAGGACCGCCGCCGTCATCCAGTCCACGCTCCAGCGCACCGGGCTGCACGACACCGACCTGGCCGCGGTCGGTGTCACCAACCAGCGCGAGACCACGGTCGTGTGGAACCCGCGCACCGGCCGCCCGTACTACAACGCGATCGTCTGGCAGGACACCAGGACCGACCGGATCGCCGCCGCGCTGGAACGCGACGGGCGCGGCCAGGTCATCCGCGACCGTACGGGCCTGCGCCCGGAGGCGTACTTCTCCGGCGGCAAGATCCAGTGGATCCTCGAGAACGTGGACGGCGTCCGCGAGGCGGCCGAGCGCGGCGAGGCCGTCTTCGGCACCACCGACACCTGGACCCTGTGGAACCTCACCGGCGGCGTCAACGGCGGCGCCCACGTCACCGACGTGACCAACGCCAGCCGCACCATGCTGATGGACCTGGACACCCTCGACTGGGACGACGAGCTGCTGTCCTTCTTCGGCGTCCCGCGCGCGATGCTGCCGCGCATCCTGCCGTCCGCGGACCCGTCCGGCTACGGGGTCACGTTCCCGTACGGGCCGTTCGGCGGGCAGGTGCCGATCGCCGCGGCACTCGGTGACCAGCAGGCCGCCACCGTCGGCCAGGTCTGCTTCGCGCCCGGCGAGGCCAAGAACACCTACGGCACCGGCAACTTCCTGCTGCTCAACACCGGCACCGACCGCGTGCGCTCCGAGAGCGGCCTGCTCACCACCGTGGCCTACAAGTTCGGCGACCAGCCGGCGGTGTTCGCCCTGGAGGGCTCGATCGCGGTGACCGGCTCGGCGGTGCAGTGGCTGCGCGACCAGTTGCACGTGATCACCTCCGCCGCCCAGAGCGAGACCCTGGCCAGGCAGGTACGCGACAACGGCGGCATCTACTTCGTGCCGGCCTTCTCCGGCCTGTTCGCCCCCTACTGGCGGGCCGACGCCCGCGGCGCCATCGTCGGCCTGTCGCGCTTCAACACCGACGCCCACCTGGCCAGGGCCACGCTGGAGGCCATCTGCTACCAGAGCAGGGACGTCGTGGAGGCCATGCAGGAGGACTCCGGGGTGATCCTGGACGTGCTGAAGGTGGACGGCGGCGTCACGGCCAACGACCTGTGCATGCAGCTCCAGTCCGACATTCTCGGCGTTCCGGTCAGCCGGCCGACCGTGGCCGAGACGACCGCGCTCGGGGCCGCGTACGCCGCCGGGCTGGCGGTCGGTTACTGGCGTGACACCGACGAGCTGCGTACCCACTGGGCCGAGGACCGCCGCTGGCGGCCGGAGTGGAGCGAGGAGCAGCGCGAGCAGGGCTACGCGGGCTGGAAGAAGGCCGTCGGCAAGGCGTTCGGCTGGAGCGAAACGGACTGAGCCCTCTTGTCACCCAGGTGACTGAGCCCTCTTGTCACCCAGGTGACTGGGCCCTCTTGTCACCCAGGTGACCGTGCCGCCCGGTAGTACTCCTTGAGAGCGGCACGAACGGGAGGACACACGATGGCGGATGGGTTCGCCGAGTACGTCGCGCAGCGGCACGACCGATTGTGCCGGACGGCGTTCCTGCTGACCCGGGACTGGGCCACGGCCGAGGACCTGGTGCAGGCCGCGCTGGTCAAGGCGTGGGCGGTGTGGCACAAGATCGAGACCGACCCGGACCGGTACGTGTACCGGATCCTGGTCAACACGCACGCCTCGTGGTGGCGGCGGCGCTGGCGCGGCGAGGTGCCGACCGAGGCCATGCCGGAAGGGCCGGCCGAGCCGGACTTCGGCACGGCGGTGGCCGAGCGCTCGGCCCTCTGGGCGGCGGTCGGCGAGCTGCCCAGGCGGCAGCGGGCGGTGCTGGTCCTGCGCTATTTCGACGACCTGACACCGGAGCAGGTGGCCGGCGTGCTCGGCTGCTCGGCCGGCACCGTGAAGAAGCAGCTCAGCAGGGCGCTGGCGCGCCTTCGCGTGGATCCCGCTCTCCATGACCTGAAGCTGGAGGCCCATCGATGAGCAACTACACCGAGGACGATCTGCGCACGGTGTTCGCCGAGCACAGCACGCGCGACGGCGGGCGCCCGCCCGAGCTGGACGACATCAGGCGGCGGGGAACACGGGCACGGCGGCGGCGCCGGACGACGGCGGGCGCGGTGCTGGCGGGGGCCGCCGCGGCGGTCGCGATCCTGGCGGGCACGCAGCCGTTCGGGCTCGGCGCCGATCCCGTCACGGGATCGTCGGCGCGGGTCGTCACGGGCCCCGGACTGCCGCGGACCGTGAACGATTCGATCGGCGGGCCCGTGTCGCTGATCCACAGCGAGACCCACCGCTCGTGGGGCCAGGGGGTGCAGGTGGTGTTCCAGCCGACCACCGTCAACACCGGCACCGCCATCCGCTGCGCCGACCCGGAGACGTGGGTGCTCGTGCGCTCCATCGACGACAAGGAGGGATGGAGCGACTTCGGCCGCTGCGGCGACCGGAAGGGGCCGGTCCTGGACAGCCAGTACGACACGCGGTCCATTCAGCCGGGGTGGCTGGAGCGGCCGCAGGGCATCGAGATCTGGATGTTCCCCGCCGACGCGCCGATCGCGGGCGGCGGGGACGGGCCCGGCGCCGGCTGCAAGGCCGCCGACCGGCGCGAGGGCAGGTGTGAGGGCCGCCCCTGGGACCACGAGTCCGTGGGGACGATGCCCGAGGGGCTGGCGGCCCAGCTCGGCGGACCGGGCGAGGGCGCCGAGTGGTCCGTTGGGATCTACGACCGCAGGCCGTGAAAGGGAGGGCCGGGTGCGGGATACGGCACCCGGCCCTCCCCGGTCCCCTACTTACCTCCTTGGATCGTTCCACGCGCCGGCCAGGATCCGGGCCACCGCCGTGCTCAGCACCCGCACGCCGCGCGTGCTGCCCGGCTCGATCCCGACCAGCTCCTGCACGCGGCGCAGGCGGTAGTCGAGGGTGCGCGGGTGGATGTGCAGCGACGTCGCCGTGCGCAGCCGGTTCATGTCGTTGCGGTAGTAGGCGTCCAGCGTGGTCACGAGCTCGGGCCCGCTGGACAACCGCCGCGCCATCTCCCTGAGCCACTCGTCCACCTGCGGCGTCCGCGCGGCCCCCAGTTCGGGGAACATGTCCGCCGCGCTGTAGGACCGGAGCGGCACCTTCTCGACCGGCGCCACCCGGCTGACCTGCCGGGCCAGCATCGCCGGCTGGGCCAGCGCGCCGACCCTGCCTACGGCCATGCCGACCGAGCAGGGCCGGCCGATCGCCTCGGCCACGTCGCGGCCCACCTCCAGCCCCAGGCCCTCCGCCGCCGCCGTACCGCGCGGGTCGGCGCCCGAGCACGGGACCAGCGCCACGACCTCGTCGGGCTCACCCCACAGGAGCGGCAGCCGATGCCGGTCCAGCAGCGTCTGCGTGATCTCCTCCCGGTGCGCCTTGGACAGCCGCGGCCGCCGGTCGGCGATCCGGATCACGGTCACCACGTAGTGCTCGGCCTGCGGCATGCCGACGCTGCCGGCCAGCGCGCTCGCCATGTCGTCGTCGTTGAGCAGCATCGTGGCGAGCCTGCGTACCCGGGCGACGACGGGCAGGAGAGGCTCCTGGCCCCTGAAGTAGCCGCGGGTGTGAGCCTCGGCCGCCGCCACGCCGTACCGGTCGAGCCAGTCGAGCATGAGGACGGTGTCGTCGACGTCGGACGGTTCGGCCGCCTCCGACATCTCGCGCAGCGTGGCCCCGGCGTGCAGCGCGAGGGCGTGCCGGTAGGACACCACCGACACGCCCTGTGCCGCCCGCTGTTCGCCGGCGGACTCGATGAAGGCCAGCTCGGAGTCCGGTAACGGCTCGTCCGCCTCCACCAGATCGATCGTGCGGCGCCTGATGATCACCGCGAGTTCGATCATCGATTCCCTCGCCTCGGCGGCGATGGCCTTGTAGTCGGAAATTTCGTCCATGCACGCCTCGACAACCCGCTGGGCGTTGCCGTCGATCCGGCGTTTGAGCGTGCCAAAGAAGTCCCCCATGTCGATTCCCCCAGAAACCACTGATGTTGGTTCCCCGTCACATCACACGCATCCGGCTATTCGCCTCAGCCAGGGATCTGGATCAACAAAGGGCGGAGGCCGTTCAGCCACACTTGGGACGCTAGCGCCCCCCGCGCCGAGGTGCGCGGGGGGCGCCAGCGGCCGGGGTCAACTGACGACGTCCTTGCGCCGGAAGCGGCGGAAGGCGAGCGCGAGGAGCAGGGCCGCGTACGTGACCGACACCGAGGCGCCCTTGGCCATGCCGCTCCAGTCCAGTTCGGGCGCCAGGGCGTCGAGCCAGGCGGTGTTCCAGAACGTGGGGAGGAACTCGCGCAGCACCCCTAGCGCCTCGACGGCCTGCAGGATGGTGCACACGATCCACAGGCCCACCGCCCCGCCGACCGCGCCCAGCGGCGAGTCGGTCATGGTCGAGATCAGGAAGGCCAGGGCGGCCACCACGAGCTGGCTGACCAGCGCGTACCCGATCACGATGCCGAAGCGCGGCAGCACGTCCAGCGCCGGGATCGTCTCGCCCGTGATCGGCACCCTGATGTCGTCCCAGCCGAACGCCAGCGTGCCCGCGAGCAGCGCCATCAGCGGCAGGCAGATCACCGCCGCCGCCGAGTAGCCGAGCGCGACGACCAGCTTCTGCCGCAGCAGCCGGTCGCGGGGGACCGGCGCGGCCAGCAGGTAGCGCAGCGACGACCAGTTCGCCTCACTGGCCACGGTGTCGCCGCAGAACAGCGCGACCGCCACCACCAGCAGGAAACTGGCCGACACCGACAGGGCGAAGGCGGCGAAGTTCAGGCCGCTCTCCGTGGCCAGGTCAGAGATGCGCAGCGACGACTGGGCCGGCTGGTTCGGCTGCGGCCCGAACTGGAACGCGATCACCAGGATCCACGGCAGCGCCAGCAGCAGCCCGAACATGACCAGCGTCCGCCGCCGCTTGAACTGCCTGACGATCTCCACCCGCAGCGGCAGTGTGTGGCGCGGCGCGTAACCGGTCGCGGCGGTCATGCCTTGTCTCCGATGAGGTCGAGGAACACGTCTTCCAGGCGCGGCCCGTGCCCGTTACCGAGGGCCGACGAGCTGAGCAGTTGCGACACCGGGCCGCTGGACACCAGTTGCCCGCGGTGCATGACCACGACGTGGCTGCAGGTCTGCTCCACCTCGGCCAGCATGTGGCTGGACACGATCACGGTACGGCCGTCGCGCGCGTACCGCTTGAGCACCTCGCGCATCTCCCGGATCTGGGGCGGGTCGAGCCCGTTCGTGGGCTCGTCGAGCACGAGCAGGTCCGGCAGCCCGAGCATGGCCTGCGCGATCGCCAGCCGCTGGCGCATGCCCTGCGAGTACGTGCGCACGGCCCGGTCCAGCGCCTTGCCCAGGTTCGCGATCTCCAGCGCCTCCTCGAAGCGCGCGTCGGCCGCGGGACGGCCGGTGGCGGCCCAGTACAGCTCGATGTTGTCGCGCCCGGACAGGTGCGGCAGGAACCCGGGCCCCTCGACGAACGACCCGAGCCTGGACAACACGGGCGCGCCCGGCGTCACGCGGTCGCCGAAGATGCGGATCTCGCCGCCGTCCGGCTGGATGAGGCCCATCATCATCCGCATGGTGGTCGTCTTGCCGGCGCCGTTCGGCCCGAGCAGGCCCAGGACCTGGCCCTTCTCGACCCGGAACGACAGGTCGTTCACGGCGAGCTCACCGTTGCGGTACGCCTTCTTCAGCCCGCTGATCTCCAGCGGCACGTCCTCGTCCCCGCCGTCCGTCGCGCGGTGGTGCGGGCGGCCCGTCGCGATCAGCACACCGGCGACCACGACGGCGGCCAGCGGCATCGCCCACACCCACCACGCCACCCCGGCAGGCGGCGCGGCCAGCGTGCGGACCGTGGGGACCGCCAGCGCGGGGGAGACCAGGGAGACCTGGTACGCGGCCGGCTCGGCGGGCGTCGCGTAGCCCATGTCGGTCG
Source organism: Nonomuraea solani (assembly GCF_900108335.1). GTDB lineage: Bacteria > Actinomycetota > Actinomycetes > Streptosporangiales > Streptosporangiaceae > Nonomuraea > Nonomuraea solani. The sequence continues at coordinate 923,903 of NZ_FNVT01000002.1, read as the reverse complement.
TGGTCACGACCAGCCGGAGCCGGTGCCCCACGGCGAAGCGGTAGTCGACGGCCGGCAGCGCGATCGTGGCCTCCGCGCCGCCCGCGCCCTCGGGGATCGTGACCCGGACCGGCGAGACGAGCCCGGCGGGCAGGGCGGGCGGCTGGGCGGTGCCGGCCACGTCGTACAGCTTCGCGAACAGCGTCGCCTCGCCCTTGGCGCCCGACACCCTGACCTTGACGGACGGGCTGCCGGTGAGCTGCAGCGGGGCGGTCAGCGGCGCGGACTCGAACGTGGCGCTCTGGCCTGGCATGTCGAGCGAGAACCCGGCGCCGCCGCTCTGCCCGCCCAGCAGCCCGCCGATGCCGGGCACGGTCGAGACCGAGGCGGGCGCGCCGCCGGGCGGGCTGACGATGTTCTGGCCGGGGCCGGTCAGCTCGACGGTGGTCGTGTCGGTGCCGGCCAGGCCCGGGTAGGAGGCGGCCTCCGGGTGCAGGCGGATGCGCTGGCGGGTGCCGGGGTCGCGGCCGCCGTCGCGCGTCACCGTGAACGCGCTGACCGCGGGGGCCGACTCGTCCCGCTTCAGGTGGCGGGCGAACCAGGCCGAGGTCTGCTCGGCGAGCCAGTCGGCCTCGCCGTTGCCGCCGTCGTGCCCGCCGTCGAACCAGGCCAGGCTGACCGGGGTGCCGGCGGCGGCGATGGCCCTGGCGTTGGCGTCGGCGTGGCTCAGCGGGAACAGCGAGTCGCGCTGGCCCTGGATGAGCAGGGTGGGCGCCTTGATCTGCCCGGCCACGGTGATCGGGCTGGACTTGCGCAGGAGGGCGATGGCCTCGTCGGTGGCCTGGCCGTCGGTGGCGACCCGCTGGTAGATGTCGCAGATCTCGGGCAGGAACCGGCCGCAGCGCGCCTGCTCGGGCGTCAGCGGCTGGGCGGCCTGGCGTTGCCCGCCGCCGAGCAGCGACGTCGTGTCCAGGGAGACGCCCTGGCCGAAGAAGATGCCGGCCCACATGCGCTTGAACACGCCGCTCGTCTCAGAGCCCGCCGTCCCGTTGGGGAACAGCGCGTCGGCCAGGTCGGACCAGGTGATCTGCGGCACGATCGCGTCGACCCGCCGGTCGTGGGCCGCCGTCATCAGGGCGATGGCGCCGCCGTACGAGCCGCCCGCGATGCCGACGCGCGGGTCGTTCGGGGCGTCGAGCCGGACCTCGGGCCGCTTGGCCAGCCAGTCGATGAGCTGCTTGACGTCCTTGACCTCGTAGTCGGGCGAGTTGAGCGCGATCTGCCCGGTCGAGCGGCCGAACCCGCGCGCCGACCACGTCAGCACGGCGTAACCCTGCTCGGCGAGGCTGACCGCCTGGGCCCGCATGCTCTGCTTGCTGCCGCCGAAACCGTGGGCGAGCAGCACGACCGGCGCCTTCCCGCCATCGGGCGGCGGGAAGAACGTCGCGTCGAGCTCGACTCGCTGGTCGTCGTCGGGTCCGTCGACGACGGTTATCTTCTGGTCCTGGCCCCGCACCCCGGGATCGGACGGCCATACCAGCCACGTCGTCACCCCGATGAGGGCGAGCGCCACCACCAGGGCGGCCACACGCTTCATGCGGGCAGCCTACTTTCCGCACCTGAGAGATCCCTGAGACGATGATCTTGCTCAGGAAAGGGCGCGCGCCACCGTGAGGCTGTCCTCGTAGATGTGGTAGCGGGTGATCAGTCCGTTCTCGACCGTGAGGTGCAGCGCGAAGGGCGAGGTGTAGGCCGTGCCGGTCGCTCTGACCGTCTGCGCCAGATGGCCGAACACCACCGCGTCGTCGCCGTCCACCAGGATCCGGGTCACCGACGTGCCGTTCAGCTCGGGCACGTGATACTCCGAGAGCAGGCGGAAATGCTCGGCCACGTCATCGCGCCCCGACCGGGGGCGGATCCACGGCACCGACGGATGCCCCTCCTCGGGCCAGTCGAGCTGCCAGTCGATCTTCTCGGCGAACATCTCGGCCACCCCGTCGTGGTCGCCCTCGCCGATCCTGCCCAGCAACTCCGTCACGGTCTCACGCGTCGTCATGGCCCCCAGTCTGCTCACGGACGTGCGGCGTGGCGATTACCCGCGAGGTAATCGTCAGCCCTGTACGGCGTAGACCGTCGTCGCGTGCGCCACCGTGTCGCCGCCGCCCTCGGCGCGCAGCGTGATCTCGGAGAAGGCCAGCGTGCGGCCCAGTTTCGTGATCCGGACGTCGATCAGCACGTCCTGGCCCACCACCGGCCGCTGGAACGTGGTGTTCTGCTGCACCGTCGTCATCGGCACGAACCCGCCGCGCGCCGCCGAGATCGCGACGACCGTGGCCGTGTCGGCGGCCGCCATCATCGCCTGCCCCGACATGCCGCCGCCCGACCTGGCCAGATCGCCGGACCACGGCAGCCGCACGATGGCGTGCCGCTCGCCCACCTCCTCCACGCGCAAGCCGAGCCGCTTGACCCAGGGGGCGAAGTATTCCTGGAGGATCGCCTCTGCCTCTTTGGGAGTCACGGGCCCATCATGCACGCTGGAGGCGCCGATGTCGGGAGGGTGCGCGATGGTGGTCGAAATCTTCAGCCCGTCTACGTACGAGACGGCTGTGCCGTACGAGTTGTTCGCCCGGTTGCAGCGGGATTCGCCCGTGTGCCGGGTGCCCGAGCCGGCCATCGGGCCGTGGCGGGAGGGGCCGGGCTATTGGGCGGTGTTCGGGCACGCCGACGTCAAGCACGTCCTGCGTACCCCTGAGGACTTCTCCTCCCGCACCGGCGCCACCCAGATCCGCGACCCCGACACCCCGGCCGACCTGGAGTTCGTACAGGCCCAGATGCTGAACATGGACCCGCCTGACCATTCCAGGCTGCGCAGGATCGTGGCCGCGGCCTTCACACCGCGCGCCGTGCGGGCCCTTGAGCGCACGATCGCCGCGCGGGCGGCGGCGCTGTTCGCCGAGGGCGAGTGCGACTTCGTGGAGGTGGCCGCCGACCTGCCCGTGTGGACGCTGGCGCACGTCATGGGCGTGCCGTCGCAGGACAGGCGGCTGCTGTACGACTGGGCGTCGCGGGTGATCGGCTACCAGGACGCCGACTACGCGAGCCTGTCCACGGCCGACGTCGCGTCCCTCAGCCCCATGGGGCGCCTGGCCCTCGCCGCCAGGACCGAGCCCGCGCCCGGCGTCAACCCGCGCTCCAGGGCCGCGCTGGCCGACCTGTACGCCTACGCGCACGCCCTGGCCGGCGACCCCGTGGACGGCGAGTCCGTCATGTCGGCCATGCTGAAGGGCGGGCTGACCGGGGCCGAGTTCGAGAACATGTTCTTCCTCTTCGCCGTCGCCGGGAACGAGACGCTGCGCAACGGCATCCCCGGCGGCCTGCTCACGCTCCTCCAGCACCCCGCCGAGCTGGCCCGCCTGCGCGCGGACCCGTCGCTGCTGGGCGGCGCGATCGAGGAGATGCTGCGCTTCTGGCCGCCGGTCATGCACTTCCGCCGGACGGCCACCCGCGACCTCACCCTCGGCGGGCAGTGCATCGGAGCGGGCGACAAGGTGGTCGTCTACCACGCCGCCGCCAACCGCGACCCGGCCGTCTTCCCCGACCCCGGCCGCTTCGACATCGCGCGCACCCCCAACGACCACGTCAGCTTCGGCTTCGGCCCGCACTTCTGCCTGGGGGCGCACCTGGCCCGCGCCCAGTTCCGGTCGGTCTTCACGGAACTGCTCGCCTGGGACGTCGAGCTCGCCGGCAGCCCGGCGCGGCTCACGTCCAACTTCCAGAACGGCCTCAAACACCTTCCGGTGCGCCTGAGCCGCCGCTGAGAAAAGCCGGTGCGCCTACGATGATCACCCGCCTACGCTCGCGGTCATGGACTATCTGCAGCTCAACCGGGCCAACTGGGACTCACGCGTGCCCATCCACGTCGGCAGCGACTTCTACGACGTCGAAGGGTTCAAGGCCGGCCGCAGCCCGCTGCGCTCGTTCGAGGTGGCCGAAGTGGGCCAGGTGGCCGGCCGCCGCCTGGCCCACCTGCAGTGTCACCTCGGCCTCGACGCGCTCGCCTGGGCCAGGCTCGGCGCCGAGGTGACCGGCCTGGACTTCTCCGAGGCCGCCATCGCGCAGGCCAGGGCGATCGCGGACGAGTGCGGCATCCCGGCGAGGTTCGTCACCGCCGACGTCTACGACGCTCCGAGGGCGCTCGGCGAGACGTACGACATCGTCTACACCGGCATCGGCGCGCTGGTCTGGCTGCCCGACCTCACCCGCTGGGCCGAGACGGTGGCGGCGCTGCTGAAGCCGGGCGGGTTCCTCTACCTCGCGGAGTTCCACCCGTTCACCGACCTCCTGGACGACGAGACGGGCACCACCGTCACCCACGACTACTTCGACCGTGGGCCGCACGTGTGGGAGTGGCCGTACACCTACACGGGGGACGAGGTTCTGGAGCACCAGACCTCCGTGCAGTTCCGGCACACGCTCGGCGACGTCGTCAGCGCGGTGGCGGCGGCGGGGCTGCGGGTCGAGTTCCTGCGCGAGCACGGCCAGACCTACTTTCCGCGCTTCGCGTCGCTGGTCGAAAGCGGCGGGGAATACCGCTTTCCCGAAGGCCGTCCGCGCTTCCCCCTCATCTACTCCCTGCGAGCGGCAGCCGGTAGTGGACCTCGTCCAGCGGCGGATCGCCCCGCCTGACCGTCCGCCCCGACGGCGTGAACCCGTAGCGTTCGTAGAACCGCCGCGCCCGCGCGTTCTCGGCCAGCACCCACAGCCCGGCCTCCGGGCAGCCCGCCGCCGTGATCTCCTCCATGGTGGCCGTCATCAGGGCCCGTCCCATGCCGGTCGAGAACTCGGCCGGCAGCACGTACAGGGCGTACACCTCCATGCCGGGGATGTCGTCGTCGCGGCTGGGGCCGTACAGGCTGAAGCCCTGGAGGAGCCCGTCGCGCACGGCCACCATGCCCGACGCGGAGCCGGTCGCGAGGGCTTCGGAGCGGGCGCGCACCTGCTCGGGCCGCACCTCCAGCCCGTCGAGGAGCGACCGCGGCATGACCCCGGCGTAGGCGACGCGCCAGGTGGCCATCCGCACCGTTTCGATCGCGTCCGCGTCGTCGGGGAGAGCTGTCCTGATATGGAATGACATGTCGGGAATTGTGCCAGCGAGGGAGATCACGAATCCGTCGAACGGGGCATCGCGGAGCAGTGTCCCCAAGGACCGTAAGATTCACTCCCGTGAAGTCTCCAGCATCCTTCAAGAAGGCCGCCGAATGGGCCCTGCCGTACTGGACCCGAGGGCAGGCCGGGCGCGAGACGCCGCACGACCTGTTCCGAGTGCTCTATTACGGCTGGCTGGTGGCGTTCACGTTCAAGGTGCTCGGCTCGGCCTGGGACGTCTCGTGGCACTTCAAGTGGCTGCGTGACGACCTCGCCCCGCCGCACCTGCTCAACTCCGCCGGCACGGCGCTCGCCGTCGCCCTGACCGTGATCCACGGCTACACCGGCTACGGCGTCGACAAGGCCGCGCTCAGGCTGATCCAGTGGGGCACCGGGATCTTCCTCGTCGCGGTGCCGCTCGACCTGATCAACCACCGCGTCAACGGCCTCGACATCACCTCGTGGAGCCCGTCCCACATCATGCTGTACGTGGGCACGCTCTTCATGATCGCGGGCGTGATCCGCGGCTGGTTCATGGGCGCGCCGCCCGGCCGGGAGCGGCTGGTCGTGCTGGGGGCGTTCTTCGCGTTCTTCCTGGAGAACATGCACTTCCCCGAGCAGCACCAGGAATACGGCATTCTGTCGCTCGGCGCCTGGGACAACCGGGCCACCTACGCCGAGCAGATCCTGCTGCAGTTCGCCGCCGACCAGATGCAGCGGCCCATCGACCGGGCCATGATGGTGGGTTTCACGCTGCCCGTGCCCGACTACCTCTACCCCGTCTACGCGGTGGTCGCGGGGCTGTCGGTGCTGGTCGTGGCGAGGCTGCTGATCGGCAGGTTCGGCGCCGCCACGCTGGTGGCCGGCGGCTACGTGGCCGTCAGGACGGTGGCCTGGCCGCTGCTCACCTACACCGGCTTCCCGCCGTCGGCGGTGCCGTTCTTCCTGGTCGCCGCCGGGCTGCTGGTCGACGTGGCCTTCCTGGTACGCCTTCCCGCCGTACGCGCCCTGCTGGGTGCGGCAGGGGTGACGGCCGGCGCCTACGGCGCGCTGATCGTGCAGAACGCGGTCATGGGCCCGGTGTACGGCGCCCTCAAGGGTCAGGAAGGGCTGCTCGGGGCACCCCCGCTGGCCACGTCGTCGGCCGTGTGGGCCGGGCTCGGGCTGATGGCGGCCTGGCTGGCGGCCGAATGGCTCGTGAGCCGCCGCAAACCCCACCCCCACGAGACCTTGCCCACCCCCGTGGCCGCCCCGGCGACGACTTAGGCGATCGAGGCGCGGGTGATCGCCACCGCCACCCCGTACGCCAGGCCCATCACCGACACCTCGGCCACCGCCCAGCCCACCAGGGCGGTGGCCTGCCCGCGGCGGATGGCGGGCAGCAGCCGGAAGCGGATGTGCGCGGCCACCGGCACCAGCAGCGCCACCAGCACGGTCTTGACCACGACCAGCAGCCCGTAGTGGCTGGTCACGATCGCGTCCGGCAGCGTCACACCCGGAGTCAGCGCCATCGTGCCGAGCCCCGTGATCAAACCCGACAGAGCGACCAGGAGCAGGCACACCGTGGCCATCCTGGAGAACTTGGGCAGCACCACGGCCAGCAGATCGCGGTGCGGCGCCACGAACGCGGCCGTCGCCGCCAGCCCGCCCGCCCACGCCGCCGCCCCGATGACGTGGATCTCCATCGAGACCATGATGGGGTCGTGCCAGATCGAGTTCACCGCGTGCCCGGTCACCGGGATCGGCAGCAGCCCGAACAACGCCACGATCACCCGCAGCTCGGCCGGCACCTTCTCCCCGAACCGCACCGCCATCAGCCCGATCCCGGCCGCCGCCAGCGCGCACGCCGCACTGAACAGCAGGCCCTGACCGGTGCCGACACTCCCGACATAGTCGGCGATCATCCCGAACGTCGGCACGGCGCCGGGATTGAGCTCGGCGGCCTGGAACACGATGGCCAGCAGGGCGCAGATCGCCCACGCCCAGGCGGCCAGCACGGCCAGCGGCCGCACCCTGAGCAGGACCGGCTCGGTGCGCTCCGGGCGGTCGAACCCGAGCAGCTTGGGCAGCAGGCTCAGCCCGACCACGGCGACGGCGGCCAGGTCGAGCAGCACCCGCACGATGGGCAGCCCGTAGACCACGATGGGGCCCGGCATCGGGATGCCGGGAACGGCCGCCTGCGCCGTGAACGAACTGGCCGCCACGGTCGCGACGACCGCGCACACCCCGAACGCCCCGGCGACATGCCGCCCGCCGACCCGCTGAACCGCCGGCGAAGGAGCGGTGACCGTCACGCGCGCGTCTCCTCGGCCTCTTTCGCCGCGGCCGTGGGGGCCGTGGGGGCCGAGCGGCGCAGGGCCACCGCGGTGCCGGCGGCCAGGACCAGGAGCGCGCCCACGATCCAGACCACGGCCATCCCCGCGCCGCCGTTGGCCGCCGCCTCAGCGGCCGCCGCATCGGAGCCGGTTCCGGTGGCGCCGGTTTCGGTGGCGCCGTTTGTGGTCGTGCCGTTTGCGGTGGCGCCGTCCGCCGGGGAGCCCTGGGTGGTGGCGCCGGTGGCGGCCGGCGTCAGGGTGAAGGTGATCTTGCCGTTGACCGGGTGCCCGTCGGCCGACAGGATCCGGTAGCCCACGACGTAGGACCCGCTCCCCGGCAGCGGCTTGAGCTTCACCGACACCCGTTCGGCCGCCACCACGGCGCTCCCGTCGGCCCACGCGGACCCGTCCGCCCCGGTCACGCCCACCTGCGCGTACCCCTGGCGTACCGCCTGGTCGAACACCAGCGTCACCCGCCCGGGCGCGGCCGTCAGCGTGGCCCCGTCCTTGGGGTCGCTGCCGACCAGGACGTTGTGCGCCCGCGCCGGCGAGTAGGTCACCCCCACCGCGGCGAGCGCGAGCAGCAGGACCGTGAGTAGCCGCCTCACAGATCAGAACCTTCCATCGAACACTTCTCGAACCTGTATATGGTCCCATCCATGGAAGACCTATTCGGCGGCGCGGCTCCCTACTACGTCAAATACCGGGCCGGCCACGGCGATCCGGCCATCGAGCACCTGGCGATGACGTTCGGCCCGGACGCCACCGTGCTGGACCTCGGCTGCGGCCCGGGCACCGTGGCCATCCCGCTGGCCCGGCGCGTCCGCGAGGTCCTGGCGGTCGACCCGGACGAGGAGATGCTCGCCGAGGGCAGGCGCCTGGCCGCCAAGGCGGGCAACATCCGCTGGCTCAGGGGCGACTCGACGACGCTGGCCGATCTGCCGCCGTTCCAGCACGTCGTCATGGGCCGCTCGTTCCACTGGATGGACCGCCGCGCGGTGCTGGCGCAGCTCGACGAGCTGCTGCCGCCGTACGGCGTGGTCGCGCTCATCGGCCCGTCCCGCGAGCCCGTGGAAGAGGCCTGGGAGCCGGCGATGCGGCGTGTACGCGACGAGTTCGGCGTCAGCACCTTCACCGCCACCAACTCCTACCAGGCCACCGGCGAGCACCACGACGACGTGCTCGCCACCTCGCCGTTCAGCGTCCTCGACGCGGCGCGCTACCGGGAGCGCCGCACCTACGACCTCGACGACGTGCTCGGCCTGCAGCTCTCCTACTCCTACACCGCCCCCGCCCGCCTGGGCGACCGGCTCGGCGCCTTCACCGAGGCGGCCAGGAAGGCGCTGCTCGCCCTCAACCCGGCGGGCACGTGGGAGCAGATGACGGTGACCGAGGTCCTGACGGCGAGGCGGCCCGACACGCGTTAGGCCCAGATGCCCATGATCTGCCAGACGCGCCGGGTGACCGGATTGATCAGCCCGATCTCGGCGCACAGCTCGCGCGTCTTGCCGACCGAGTCGCGGATGTCCTGCTGGGCGGCCGGATTGCGCAGGTAGACCTCGGACACCACGTGCACGGGGATCTTGAAGCGCCGGATCATCGCCCCGGGCGGCGCGAGCATGATGCGGGCCATCACGCCGAGGATGATCGGCGACAGGACACCCAGCGGCAGCCGCCGGTACGCGGGCATGCGCGGCACCCGGTTGCGCAGATAGTGCCGGGCGAACGAGATGTGCCTGGCCTCCTCCGCGACGTGGATGCGCATGATCGTCTCTTCCAGCGGATGGTGCTTCCTGGCGTCCTTGAGCACCTTGCGCTGCACGTGGTCGATCGGGTCCTCGCCGCCCAGCACGAAGACGAAGAACAGCTCGGTGGAGATCAGCGGGATCCAGGGCGCGATCTGGGCGATCAGCGAGAGCGGCCGGGGCATGCCGCGAATCGGAAGCTTCGTGCGGTTCACGAACTCCTGGAACATCATCCCGTGATGTCCCTCTTCGATGGTCTCGTGGTAGACGTAACGGAACTCCGGCGCCCCGTTCGGCAGCCGGTAGGCGTAGTTGAGCAGCCCGCGCTTGAGCAGGTTCTCGAACTGCAGCCCGATCTTCATGGCCGTGGCCACCCGCCACAGCCCGATCCGCGCGCGCACCTCGGGGGAGCGGCTGCGGTACCACGGATGGCCGCCCAGCCGGTCGGCCTCGGGCAGCTCCCAGCGCGGATCGGCCGGATCGACGAGGAACTCCGGGTCGTCCCACGGAATGTCCCGGTACGGCTCCCAGTGCTTGTCCACCGACGCCTTCGACAGGCGTTCGATGACCGCTTGGTAGGCACTCTTGCTCGCGACCTGCTCGTCGCGTTCCCTGGCGGCGGTAGAGCTCGGTGCGGATGACATGGCCGGCACTCCTCTCCTCGCCCAGTAATTGTACGGAGAATCCAATAGCGCTGGGAAGGTTGAGGTCACAGCTTTTCCGCGTCCACCCCCAGTTCGTTGGCCGCCGCCGTACGGACGAGCGCGTTGACCCGGCGCCGCGACAGCACCTTGGGATGGGTGTGCATCTGCACGGCCAGCCCGTCGATCAGCGCGAAGAGCCGCCAGCTCGTGCTGTCGGGGTCGGCGCACGCGAACTCACCGCAGTCCACCCCGGCCTCGATGATCGAGCGCATCAGCATGCGGCCCTGGAAGTCGATCCGGCGCGACATCTCCTCCAGTTCGGAGCTGCGCATCGCCTCGGACCAGGCGTCGATCCACAACCGCCACCCCTCGGTGGGGACCGCGGGGGTGCAGAGCCGGAGGAGGGTGCGCAGGCGTTCCAGCGGGGTGCCCTTCGACCGCTCGACGTCGGCGAGCGCGTTGAGGTGCAGGCGTACCGCGTAGCTGAAGGCCTGGGCGAACAGCCGCTCCTTGGTCTCGAAGTGGTAGAAGAGCAGGGCCTGGCTCACCCCGGCCGCCCTGGCGATGTCCAGGGTTCGGGTATGCCCGAATCCCCGCTCCGCGATCACCTCGCAGGCGGTCTTGAGCAAATCCTCGCGCCGTAATCGGCTGAAACCTGTTGTCACAGCGAGTAACTCTAACTTCTGATCATTGTTATTTGTAGGACAAACCGGGCACGGCCCGTTCTGGTATGAGGAACACCAGTACGGGACCGGCAATACCGTTCACCGACAGTCACTTTGATCATGGTAACCGGACGCTGTTGTACGTTCGCGCGCGGGGTCAAAAACCCCCGTCACTCATCCATATCCGGCATCCGGAGGACGAAACGAGCGCCGGACGCGGCGCGGCCGGGCGGTCTCCGCCGCGACCGGCTCGGCCGGACGCCGAAGACCTCCAGAGCAATGCTCTATGCGTGCTGGGGCGACCTGACTAGAGTAAGTGAGCACTGATGCCGAGGAGTCGACGTGAACCTTGCTGATTATCGGCGCGCCGCCAGTGCCTGGCTGCGGGACAACGCTCCAACTGATGACCGGCCGGAGGGCGACGGGCTGGGCCGCGCCAAGGAGTTCATGGCCCGGCTGCACGACGCCGGCTACTCCGGCATCACCTGGCCGGCCCAATGGGGTGGCCAGGGGCTGACGCAGGCGGAGGAGCGCGCCTTCGCCGCCGAGGCCCGCGACTACACCCTCCCGACCTACGTCTTCTCGATCGGCCTCGGCATGACGGGGCCCACGCTCGTGGACCGGGGCACCGACGCCCAGCGCGAGCGGTTCATCCGGCCGCTGCTGCGCGGCGAGGAGATCTGGTGCCAGCTCTTCTCCGAGCCCGGCGCGGGCAGCGACGTGGCCAGCCTGCAGACCAGGGCGGTGCTCGACGGCGACCACTGGGTGGTCAACGGCCAGAAGGTGTGGACCTCCGTCGCCCACCACGCCGACTGGGGGCTGCTGCTGGCCCGTACCGACGTGGACGTGCCCAAGCACAAGGGGCTGACCATGTTCGTGGTGGACATGCACCACCCCGGCGTGACGGTCCGGCCGCTGAAGGACATGACCGGCAGGTCCAACTTCAACGAGATCTTCTTCGACAACGTCATCATCCCCGACGAGCACCGCGTGGGTGAGGTCAACGACGGCTGGAGCGTGGCCGTCACGACGCTGCTGCACGAGCGGCTGTCGATCTCGTCGGGCGTCGGCATGGGCGGGCAGAAGGACAACCCGGCCACGCTGGAGGCGCTGCGCAAGGTCGTCGACACCGAAGACCCGCTGGTCCGCGACCAGCTCGTCGAGCTGCACATCCGCACCCGGGCGCTGGCGCTGTTCAACCAGCGGCTGGCCCAGGAGACCAGGGCGGGCATCTTCCCCGGCGCGCGGGGGAGCGCGGCCAAGCTGCTGCTGGCCGAGCTCTACATGTTCCAGGCGGACCTGGCGACGCGGCTTGTGGGCCCCGAGGCCGCCCTGGCCGATCACCCGCTCGCCCACGCGATCTCGCTGGCGCCGGCCATGGCGCTGGGCGGCGGCACCAACGAGATCATGCGCAACATCGTCGGCGACCGGGTGCTCGGCCTGCCGCCGGAGCCACGCGTGGACAAGACCGTGCCGTTCAAGGACCTGAAGGTGGGGACGCAGACGTGAAGCTCGTACTCAGCGAGGAGCAGCGGGAGCTGCGCGCGGCCGTACGCGACTTCCTGCGCACCGCCTCGCCGCTGCCCAAGGTCCGCCACGGCTACGACCCGCAGGTGTACGCCCGCCTCAACGGCGAACTCGGCCTGTCGGGCCTGATCGTCCCCGAGGAGTACGGCGGCGCGGGCGCCGGTCTGACCGAGCTGGCCGTCGCGCTGGAGGAGACCGGCGCGGCCCTGCTGCCCGGCCCGTTCCTGGCCACCGCGTTCGCCGCCATCGCGCTCACCCAGGTGCCCGACAAGGAGCTGATGACCGGCATCGCCGAGGGCCGGATCGCCGCCACGCTCTCCGAGACCGAGCTCACCCTCGACGGCACGTCCGCGCACGGCACCCTGGCGCAGGTGCTGTCCGGGATGGAGGCCGGCGTGCTGGTGGCGCCCGCCCGCAGCGGCGACGGCCTGGTCATGGTGGCCGTCGAGCTGGCCGGGCCCGGCGTGACCAGGACCGCCCTGGAGACGCTCGACCTCACGCGCGGCCAGGCGAGGATCGAGCTGGAAGGGGCGCCCGCGCGGGTGCTGGGAGCGGCGCCCGAGATCGGCGACCGGCTGTGCGTGGCGCTGGCCGCCGAGCAGCTCGGCGTGATGCGCGCCGCGCTGGACGCCATCGTGGCCTACGCCAAGGTCCGCGTCGCCTTCGGCCGCTACATCGGCTCCTACCAGGGCGTCAAGCACAAGCTGGCCGACATGCACGGCAAGCTCGAACAGGCCGAGTCGATCGTCCGATACGCCGCCTGGGCCGCCGACGAGTCGCCGGAAGAGCTGCCCGGCGCCGCCGCCCTCGCCCAGGCGTACGTCGGCCGCGCCTGCTTCGAGGTGGCCCGCGACCATCTCCTGCTGCACGGCGGAATCGGCTTTACTTGGGAGCACGACGCTCACCTGTTCTACAAGCGGGCCAAGGCGGACGAAGTGCTGCTGGGCCCGCCCCGTATCCACCGCGCCCGCCTCGCACAGTTGCTGGAGCTCTAGATGGACGTGAGCAAGCTGCCCGGTTTCTACGCCATCGCCGCCGCCGACCCCGACCGGCTCGCGGTCATCGACACCGACGGCACCCGGACCTCGTACGGTGACCTGCTCGCCCGGGTCAACCAGGTGTCGCACGGCCTGCGCGCCCGTGGGCTGCGCGACGGCGACGTGGTGGCGGGGGTGCTGCCCAACGGGATCGACGCCCTCGTCATGATCATGGCGACCGGCCAGATCGGGCTCTACTACGTGCCGATCAACTGGCACCTGACCGCCGCCGAGGTGGCGTACATCCTGGCCGACTGCGACGCCAAGGTGGTCGTCGCCGGCCCAGGCTACGACGTGCCCGGCGCCGAAACCGGCACTGGCGGCCTGGCCGAGGGGCAGCCGGCCGACGCGCCCGCCGACCGCGCGACCGGGGCGGTCATGTGGTACACCTCCGGCACCACCGGCTTCCCGAAGGGCGTGCAGCGGCCGCTGCCGGGCACCGAGCCCGAGGCGCTCGTGCCGCTGTACATCTGGTTCTTCGGCGAGGTCGTGGACCTCAAGGCGGGCGACGAGGTGCACCTGGTGACCTCGCCGATGTACCACTCGGCGCCGTGCGCGCACGCCCAGTTCGCGCTGCACCTCGGGCACACCGTGGTGATCACGCCCAAGTTCGACCCGCTGAACATCCTGGAGCTCATCGAGCGGCACCGGGTGACGAACGCGATGATGGTGCCGACCATGTTCCACCGGATGTTGCAACTGCCGGAGGACATCAGGGGCAAATACGACGTCTCCAGCCTGCGCCAGGTCATCCACACGGCGGCCGCCTGCCCGGTCGCGGTCAAGCAGCAGATCATGGACTGGTGGGGGCCGGTGCTCTACGAGTACTACGGCTCCACCGAGTCCACGATCGCCTTCTCCGTCAAGCCGCACGACTGGCTGGCCAGGCCGGGCACGGTCGGGCGGCCCGCGCCCTCGTTCGAGGCCCGGATCCTCGACGAGAGCGGCGCCGAGCTGCCGCCGGGCGAGCCCGGCATGATCTACGTCAAGTCGGGGATGGGCTCGTTCGAGTACCGCAAGGACCCGGCGAAGACGGCCGCCAGCATGCGGGGGGAGTGGTACGCGCCCGGCGACATCGGCTACCTGGACGGCGACGGTTACCTGTTCCTGTGCGACCGGCGTACCGACCTGATCGTCTCGGGCGGGGTGAACATCTACCCCGCCGAGATCGAGGCCGCCCTGCTGGAGCATCCCGCGGTCGCCGACGTGGCCGTCATCGGGGTGCCCGACGAGGAGTGGGGCCACAACGTGGTCGCCCTCGTGCAGCCCGGCGAGGACGTCACACCGGGCCCCGAGCTGACCGCCGCCCTGCTGGAGCACTGCGGGCCGCGCATCGCCCGGTTCAAGCAGCCGAAGGTGATCGAATACCGCGCCACGCTCCCGCGCACCCCGACGGGCAAGCTGTCCCGTTCGAAGGTGCGCGCCGACTACCTGGCCGCGAACACCAGCTCCTCGGAGTAGCCGCGGCCGTCGCCCAGGTAGAAGCGGGTGGACAGGGTACGGTCGGCGGTGTCGAAGACCGTGCTCCACAGCGTGCGGAACGGCATCCCGGCCTCCTCGACCGGCTGGACCGCGCGCAGGCTCGCCCGCAGCTCCTCCGGCGCCATGGTGACGCCCTTGCTGCGCTCGTAGAGCGTGCGCAGCCGCCCGTACGACAGGAGGCTGGCCTCGGTGTCCTCGGGCAGGTTCATCGGGTCGGGGTGGCGGTGCAGCAGGTGGTTGGTGACGCAGAGCGGGCCGTCGCCGAGGTCGATGATGTGCTCGGCGCCGTCCCGGCCGCGCTCCCACACGAACGCCTGCCCGTGCGCGTCGGCCACCAGGTAGTGCAGGGGCACGCCGTGGTCGTACTGCTTGGCGCCCAGCAGCGTCTGCTTGGCCTGGTCCACGTTCTCGCAGGTGTCGATCAGGAACCTGGGCAGTTGCACGCTGCCCACGCCCACCTGCGGCGCGGCGTGCTCCGGGGGCTCGGCGCTCTCGAAGTCGGCGATCAGCAGCATGACCGCGAGGCCGGCCGAGTTGACGCCGTCCATGCAGCCGTCGAGGTCGGACATGGTGATCACGGTCGAGGAGAGGCCCTCGTCGGGGACGGTGGTGATCACGTACGGGCGCGAGGCCATGGGCAGCTCGTTCGGCCGGGCCGGACGGCCCATGACCTCGCCGGCGGTGGCCGTGAAGAAGTCGTAGTTGCGGCCCACCCTGCCGTGGCCGTCCGTGGACGCCGACGGCGGGATCCACAGGGCCGAGCAGGCGGTGCCTTCGGGGACGTAGTTCAGGCCGTCGAGGGCCAGTTCGTCCTGGTCGGGGTCGAGCCCGAGCGCGGCCGCCGCGCCGTCCAGGCGGGCGTGCTGCTGCGGCCAGTGCCGCTCGAACCAGGTCCTGCGGGCCCGGTTCACGATCGGGTCGACCGGCGTGGGGGCCCAGCCCAGGCGGCGGGCCTCCTCGGTGAGCGCCCGGCCGATCTCGTAGTGGCTGCCGGTGAGGGTCAGGTGGGTGACGGTCGCGAAGTCGTCCTTGCCGCCCGCGACCCGCGTCATGTTCTGCATGGTTCTGAGCCTGACCCGGCGCGCTGACCGGGGCCTTACCGCCCGCTGACCGCCCGCCGGTAGCGCTCTGACAGCGTCAGTACGTGCTCGGCCAGCTCCGGCGGGTCGAGCACCTCGAAGTCCACGCCGAGGAACCCGATCCACACCGCCATCCCGTTCACGTCGTCGCCGCCCAGTCTGAGCAGGCACGTGGTGTCGTCCACCGCCTCGATCTCCAGGTCCAGCGGCAGCGCCCGCATCCGCTCGGCCGGGGCGTGCAGCAGCACCGTCGCCCGGTATCGCCACATCGCCGTGTTGACGCCCTTCTCCACGTACGCCGCCACGTCGCCGTCCGCCGGCAGCTCACGCGGCGTGAACCGGGGCCCCGACGGGGTGCGCGGCCGCATCCGGTCCACCCGGAACGTGCGCCAGTCCCGCCGTTCGGCGTCGTAACCCACGAGGTACCAGCGGCCGTGCCGGTGCACCAGGCGGTGCGGCTCCACATCCCGTACGCTCACCTCACCCCCGTGACCGGTGTAGTCGAAGCGCAGCCGCTCGTGGTCGCGGGCCGCGTTCGCGATCGTGGTCAGCACCTCCGGCGCGACGGACGGGGCGTTGCCCGGGATCTGCACGGTGTAGGTGTTGAGGGCGTTCACCCGGCGCCGCAGGCGGGACGGCAGGACCTGCTCCAGCTTGGCCAGGGCACGCACCGAGGTCTCCTCGATGCCCTCGACCCCGCCGCCGGCCGCCCGGCCGAGACCGACGGCGACCGCGACGGCCTCCTCGTCGTCGAGCAGCAACGGCGGCAGCGCCGCGCCCGCGCCCAGCCGGTAGCCGCCCGCCACGCCCGGGGTGGCGTGGACGGGGTAGCCGAGGGAGCGCAGGCGTTCCACGTCGTTGCGGATCGTTCTGGTCGAGACGCCGAGCCGGGTGGACAGCTCGGGGCCCGACCAGTCTCTGTGCGCCTGCAGGAGGGACAGGAGTTTGAGCAGGCGGGCGGAGGTTTCCAGCATGGGCACCAGTGTGCCGTGCTAATGCGGCAAGGACGCTTCCGTATTGATGACGATCTTGCCCAGGAAGTGGCCGTTCTCGCTGCGCCGATGCGCGTCGGCGGCGCGCTCCAGGGGGAACACCTCGGCGACCGGGATCCGTACGTGCTCGTCCTGGCCGTCCTTCGCGTCTCCTCCTGTGGAGAACCGCACGCCGAGACGGGCCGCGCCCGCCCGGTCCGCGATCGTGACGACCTTGGCGGGGTCGCCGGTGAGCTTGACCGACAGCTCCAGCTCGCCCCTGCCCGAGGCGTCCAGCACCCGGTCCACCGGCGCCGGCAGGCGCTCCTCCAGGCCGTCCCCATAGGTGACGGGGTGGACGCCGAGAGCGCGCAGGTGATCGTGGTGGCGTTCGCTCGCGGTGCCGACGACGCTGGCCCCGCGGGCGAGGGCGAGCTGCGCGGCGGCCAGGCCGACGCCGCCCGCGACGGCGTGGATCAGCAGAGTGTGCCCCTTCTCGACGCCGAGCTCGCCGAGCGTGCGCCGGGCGGTCGCGGTCGCCACGGGTAGCGCGGCCGCCTCCTCGTACGTGAGATCGTCCGGCTTGGCCGTCAGCGCCGTCGCGTCGGCGATCGCGTACGTGGCCACCGCCCCCGACGCCACCTGCCCGTACACCGGATCGCCCGGCCGCCACCCGGTCACTCCCGGGCCGAGCGCGTCGACGGTTCCCGCCAGCTCGAACCCCGTCCCCTGGGGCCCGTCGATCGGGGTGCCGCGGAAGCCGTACCGGATCTTCCAGTCGATCGGGTTCACCCCGGCCGCCCTGACCGCGACCCGCACCTGCCCGGGACCCGGCTGGGGGAGCGGGACCTCCTCCAGCGCCAGCACCTCGGGCCCGCCGTGCTCCCGGTAGCGGACGGCCGGCGCGGTGACGAGCAGGAGCGCCTTGCCGACCAGCTCGCGGGCCTCCAGCGCGGCATGCGCCTCGGCCGCCCGCTCCAGGGGCACCGCCAGGCCGACCTGAGTCGTCAACCGGCCCGCCGCGGTCTCGCGCAGGGTGAGCTCGGCCAGCCGCCTGAACTCGTCGGGGGCGAACTGCACCTGCTCCATCCCGATCACCCGCACCCCGCGCCGCTCGGCCTCCGCGGGATCGATCATCGCCGTCGCCCCGCTCGGCACCCCGTACGCGAAGAACCTCCCACCCGGCCCGACCAGCCCAAAAGCGGACCCCCCGACCATCCCGCCCACCCCATCGAACACGACCTCGAACCGCCCCGCGAGGTCTGAGTAGTCGACGGCCTCCGCCGCGCCCGCCTCCAGGGCCGCCGCCCGCTTGGCCGGGCCGTGCGCCGCCGCCGTCACGCGGGCGCCCGCGGCGGTGGCGAGACGCACGATCGGCAGCCCCAGCGCCCCACCGGCCCCCGTGACCAGCACCCGCGCCCCGCGCGTCAGCCCGGCCGCCGCCACCAGGCTCAAGGCCGCCGGCCCCACCTGGATCACCGCCGCGGCCGACCACAAGGGCACCTCGTCGGGCACCACGACCACGGTCGCCACGTCGGCCACGACCCGCTCGGCGTACCCACCGCCCGGGACCAGCGCCGCCACCCGCCGCCCCACCCACGCGGGGTCCACCCCGTCACCCACGGCGAGCACCCGCCCGGCGACCCCGGTGCCCGGCACGAACGGCGGCTCGCCGGGGAACCACTCCCGCCCCCACCCCGCCCGCAACTGCGCGTCGATGGACATCACGTCCGCCACCGAGACGCCGATCACCACCTGCCCCACCCCCGCGACGGGATCCGGCGCCGTACCGGCCACGAGCACCTCGGGACCGCCGTACTTCGTTACCTCGACCACGTTCATGCGGCCGAGTCTGCATCCTTAAGTTAGGTTGAGGTCAAATCACGCGGGAGGCGGCCCGGAAGCCCGGCCGCCTCCCGCGCCGACGTCAGCCGAAGAGCTTCTGGGCCTGCGTGATGACCACGATCACGGTCAGCGTGCCGAAGAAGGCCACCGACCAGATGAGCGCGCCGAGCCGGTACGAACGGACCTTGATGGCCTCGGGCAGCGCCCGCCGGTTCAGGATGATCAGCAGGATCGAGTACACGAACATCATCACGGCCGCGAAGCACGCCGAGAACACCAGCAGGATCAGCGGCTGGTCGAAGCCCGCCAGCAGGATCAAGGTCCCGATCAGCGCCATCGCCCACACCGTGAAGAAGTAGACCCGGTTCACGGAAATGGACTTGTCACGCAGGTAGACCGTCTTGATCGTGTCGGAGGCCAGCCGCGAGGTGTAGTCCACGATGCCCATCGCCGAGGCGAACAGCGCCAGCGCGCCGATCACCCAGAACAGGACCCCGAACCAGACCCCGACGGTCTCCTGCAGCACCTGCCCCTCGACCTGCAGGAAGCCGATGCTGTTCTCCAGCCCCTCCCTGCCGAAGACGGTGGAGTACGCCAGCATCGACATGAGCGCGATCGTCACGAACGACACCAGGGCGAACGTCGACGCCTGCTCGACGTTCGCGAAGCGCCACCACTGCTTCCAGCGGGCCAGGTTCTCCTTGGTCGGCGCGAACTGGAAGCCGGTCGAGGCGGCCGCCTCCTCGTGGCCGGTGACCGGGCTGACCAGGCGCGGCACGTACAGGCCCATGCCGAAGCCCTTGTCGCGGATCCAGTTGCTCTGGCACAGGTTCTGGCCGCCGCCCGCGCCGGCGTACGCGATGGCGCCCATGAGCACCGCGAAGTCCAGCGGCGGGACCGGGAACTGGGCGCCGACGCTCAGGCCCTTGCCCAGCTCGATCCAGCTCTCGGCGTTGATCGCGAACAGGATCGCGACCACGATGAGCGTGATGACCAGGGCGATCTTCACGAAGATCACCCGTTCGAGCGCCGTGTAGATCACGGGCGCCAACGTCAGCCCGAGCGCGATCACGATCAGCATGCCGATGGCGATCCACCGCACGGACTCTTCGCCGGTTCCGGTCAGGTACGTCACCATCGTCGCCGACGTGGTCACCCACCCCGGCCACAGATTCGAGCAGAGCGTCATGATCACGAAGACCAGGCCCCAGTGTTTCCACATCCGGCTGAACCCGGTGAGCGCGGTTTCGCCGGTGGCCAGGGTGTAGCGTTCGATCTCCATGTTCAGGAACCACTGGGTGATGATGCCGATCGCGGCTCCCCAGATGAACACGAGGCCGACCTGTGACGCGATGTAGGGCCAGAGGATGAACTCCCCCGACGCGAGCCCCACCCCGGCGCCGACCAGGCCGGGGCCGATGATGCGCCAGGCCGATCGGGGAGGTTCGGGAAGGTCTCGTACGGCGACGGGGGGCAGGACGCGCGTAGGTACAGTCGGGGTGAACTCCGCCATGCGGATCTCCTTGCTCAACTTGCCTTTCCGCCACATTACAGAGACCCGAAACACCAGTGGAATAGCTAGTTGATTAGCACCACATATTCGCCTCGGTCCGTAAATCCCACGACATGTCCCCCCGCTTCCATCGCCCCGCCGAGCGCCTCCCGTACGGCCGTCCGCCAGTCCTTCGCCGCCTCCGGATCCGTCCGCCGCAACGTCTCGACATCGGACGGGGTCGCGATCGAAACCGCCGCCCCCGCCGCCTTCCCCGCCGCCGCGACGGGCCGCCCGTCCTCCGCCTCCCACAGCAAGGGGTACGTCCTGCGCGGCGGTTCCCCGCCCATCTCACCCTCGTCGCCGGGCCCGATCCGCCACACGGCGAGCAGCCGGTCGGAGGCGTCACCCTCGTTGATCGCGTCGGCCATGACACCGTAAAAGTCCGCCAAGTACTGCTCCGGCCTGGCGCCCAGCTTGACCAGGTTGAACCGGGCGTTGCGTCGTACGAGCGGGTCGAACGTCCACGTGATCTTGTCCAGCCCCCGCTCCAGGCACCAGGTCCGCTGGTGCTGCTTGAGCACGTACCCGACGCCCCGGCCAATGGCGGCGGCCCCGGTCACGTGCGAGTGCAGCGCCCGATCGGCGGCCAGAAACCCCACCGAGGCCCCCACCAGCGTGTCCCCGTCGAACGCCCCCGCCACGTAGTTGCCGGTGTGCGCGAACCCGATCATCAACTCCACGGGGGCCGGCACGTTGCGCGGTTCCGGATGCCAGATCTCGTCGAAGAGCCGGTAGACCTGCTTGAACTCGCCGATCTCTCGCAGCTCCCTGACCACCACCCCGGCCGCGGCCGCCGCGTCTTGGTGACTACCCATCCCCCTATTTACGCACGCCCGCGTCGGCGCTTCCCGCCAGGTCCATGACCAGCGCCGATATCTCTCTGTATCCACATCATCACCATGAGATCACTCGTCTACCAATGGTCACAGATCAACAACTCTCGGTAGTCATAATGCGTGCGCCCCGGAACTTCCGTGAGCCACCCCACCGCTTTGGAGACCCTCATGAAGCTCGCCCTCCCCACCGCCCTCGCCCGCAAGCTGACCGCCCTCGGCCTGTGCGCGGCCGCGACCCTCGCCTCCCCGTTCACCACCCTCCCCGCCGCGGCCGCGGCCGCCGCCCCGGGTGCGGAGCTCCTCATCACCGTCACCCCGCACGACGGCGGCGCGTACTCGACCCGCCTGACCTGCGACCCCGACGGCGGCCTCCACCCGAACCCACCGGCGGCCTGCCGCGTGCTGCGCGCCGTCGACGGCTACGTCGAAAACCTGAACGTCGACCCGGGCCCCTGCCCGCTCATCTGGGACCCGGTGGACGTCGAGGTGAACGGACGCTGGTACGACATGCCGGTCGAGTTCGCGGCGGAGTTCCCCAACGGCTGTGCCATGCGACGAAAGCTCGGCCCCGTCGTCTAACAAAACCCAAGCGTCCTCCCGACCGCCCGCAGCCCCACTTCCCGAGCCGCGACCAGGCTCGGGAACCCCTCACCACCCAGCCCCAGAAGATGCCCCGGTCGCCCTGCCCCGGAGCGCTCCGGCCGATGAGGGCCCGAAGACGGCCGAGTTACCCCCGGGGAAGCAACCCATTCGACCCAGCACCAGAAGCACGACCAGATGATGGACCCAGGCCCGGAAGCAACCCGCCCGCCCAGCACCGGAAAACGACCGGAACCACGGGCAGGGCAGGGGGCAGGGCAGGAGAGGGGACATCCGCCCTATTCGGGCAACCCAGGCTTGGTGTCGGTCCAGCCCGAGCCCAGAACCAGCCAGTCATTGACAACCCTGCCGGGAACCTGCCATTCCTGAGCCTTGGGCCCAGGCTTGACCATGGTGTCCCGACTGCCCAGAACCGCACCGGTCTCCTGATCGAAAACCAGATCCCGCTGAATCGTCCCCCGCCCATCAGCAGCCTCGAACGAGGCAGCGAGCCCCACCCCACTCCGCCCGATCGAATCGGTGACGGTACCAAGCCGCCGCACACCGGGATAGTCGGCGAGCAACCGCATGAGCCCAGCCCGCACCTTGGGCGGAACGGGAGTCTCATGCAACGTGAAGAAGACCTTGTTGAGCACCTGCGACGCCTTGTCACACCGCTTCGGCGCCGCACCGAGCCCACCACGCCGCAACTGCTTGGCCACCTCCGGCATCAGCCGAACCCTGCCCTCACACAGCACCTCGCGCAGCTCCGCGGGCTCGGTGGGAAACTTCTGCAGCTCAGCGTAGGTGTACGCCCCGATCCCGGGAATATTGAAGACCCCGCCCTCGTCCTTCGGCGAGTCCGCTTCCCACTCGCCCGACTTGGACCCGACCGTCCGAGTCAGCCCCGAGGACCGTATCTTCCACTTCTCCGGCGACCCCGCCTCTCGCCACGCTTCGACATCGCCCTCGGTCTGAGGCGCCCCGGCGAAGTCCCGCCCAAAGAACGCCTGCCCATCATCCCGAGCCCGCCCGGTCCAGTGAAAGTACTCGTACCGCTCCTCCACGACATACCCCCCACCCTTGCCGAGCGCGAACGCAGGGAAAGCGGTCCGCTGATGGGTGTACCAGTACCGCCCCTGCTCCTGCCGCTCAGCCTGGGAAGCAGCGGCCAGCACCATCCCCCGAGCCGACAGAGGAGCCCGAACCCCGGGATCCACCCTGCTCTCCCGAGATCCCCCAGCCTCAGGCGGTCCCCCACCCTCATCGGAAGTGATCGCCACCCCCGCCACCACAGCCGCGACCACCGCAGCAGCCACCATCCCCACCGGCACCCGCCACCTACGCCGCCCCCGAGCAGGACTCTGCCCGACCTCACCATGCTCCAGCCCCTGGGACTGTACGAGCCCACCCTGATCCGACACATGAGGCTGTACGGCCCCGACCTGCCCTGACGCGCGGGGACGCGCACCGTGCGCCTCGCCCGGCATGCCCGAACGCTCGGCCCCGGCCTGATCCGGCATGCGGGACCGCTCGCTGTTCGTCCCGTCCAACTCGCCCAGCCGCACAGACCCGACCCGGCCCGGCCCACCGGGACGCACGCCGTTTACCCGATCTGGCCGACCCGTTTCCCAGCTCGACCCACCCGCGCCGCGCTCCGGCTCATCCGCACTGCGGTGCAGCTCATCCACGGCCCACCCCGGCGTGCCCATGGCTGGATCCGGCATACCCGGATGGACCCCCTCGGACTGATTCAACATGCGGGCCCGGGCAGCGGCCATGGCATCGCGAGCCGGCGGGGGCGGGTCCTCGTACAACTCCCGTACAAGATCCAGATCGTTCATCGACGCATCTCTTCCTCGTCGTCGTCAAGCAGCGGATTCGTCCCACCCAGCGCCTTGCGCAGCTTCTTACGGGCCCGGTTCAGCCGCGACGAAACCGTCCCGAAAGGCACTTCCAGAGCCTGCGCCACCTCGTCGTAGCTAAGCCCCGACAGCACGACGAGCAGCAGCAC
Organism: Nonomuraea solani; assembly: GCF_900108335.1. GTDB lineage: Bacteria > Actinomycetota > Actinomycetes > Streptosporangiales > Streptosporangiaceae > Nonomuraea > Nonomuraea solani. The sequence goes on along the minus strand of NZ_FNVT01000002.1, from coordinate 900,485 downwards.
GTCCCGCTGGTCAGGGGGCAGCGCGGCGATGGCTTCGGTCAGCGCACCCCTGACGCCTTCCGCACTCGCCCGTCTGGCCACCTCGTCCTCGTGCCCGCCGACCGGCTCCCCTCCCGGGTGCACCCGCCCCATGGCACGCAGAGCACGTACCTCGTCGCGATGGTGGCGGCTGATGAGGTTGGTCGCGATCCCATAGAGCCAGGGGCGTGCGCTGCCGTGGCTCAGGTCGTACCGGTGGCGCTGGCGAAACGCCAGTGCGAACGTCTCGGCGGAGACATCGTCGGCGGCATGCGGCCCAAGCCGCCGAGACGCGTACCGATGAATCTCCGCATAGTGGGCATCGAAGACGACACCGAAACACTCGGGTTCATCCCAGGACCGCTCGATCACCGCCGCGTCGTCCTGCCATGGCGGTACGACGCTTGGGGGAGCGGCCACGCGTGGCTCCTTCATTCAGATGCCTTGTCGTCGGCGATACAACGGTCACCTGTTGTTGTCCGAACCCCAGCACCGCCTTCCCCTCAATCTCAACCGTCTGCCACCAAACCAACTACGACCAGAGAAGACCCGCCCAACCCCACCCCAAACAACCCCCGCTCGCCGACGTCTCCAAGGCAAGCAGCCCTCGCTCACCGGAAAGCCCTCAGAAACGAGCAACCCCTGCTCAACGAACAGACCCCTTGAAGGCGGGCCACGCCCTACCGACAGGGGCAGAGTCCTCTGGGGCGAGCACCGTCTGCCCACATGGCAGCACCCGCTGAGGTGAGGAGCTTCTGTTCGCCGGGAGAGCCCTCGGAGGCGCTCATCCCGACGCATGCGGGCTGAGCCCTCGGGGGTGAGTCGCCCGATGCTCCCGGGCTGAGCCCTCGGGGGTGAGTTGCCCGACGCGCGCGGGCTGAGCTCTCAGAGGCGAGTTACCCGACGCTCCCGGGCAGAGCACCCAGAGGCGAGCGATCCCAATGGGCGGGGACCTTGCGGGTGAGCAGCCCGGCGCTCACCCGGCAGCCCTCAGAGACGGACAGCGTCCGCTCGCCGGTGCCCATCAGAGGGCGGATCCCCTCCATGGCCCACCTCTTGGCCTGCTCAACCACCTCCGCGTGCCGACCCTCCGAGGTCGAGGTCCCAACGGCGCCCTCCAAGACGTCGTGTGTCTCCGACAGACGTCAACCATCCGACACGTCACGTCCCTCCTTCGAACGGCAACCCCTCAGGATGTCGGCCTCTCGGAGCGGGGAACCCTCTCAGGGCGTTGGCCCTTCAGGGCGTCGGCCCCTCAGCGCATCGGCCCCCTCAAGGTGGCGGCCCTTTGAGGCGGTGCGAAGCCCAGCGGCACCAAGGAAATCCTGCGGTCAGGAGGGAGCTACCGGACCGCGTTGATCAAGGCGCGGAGGAGGGCGGTGCGTCCCGGCATTTCGGCCAGGATGACGTGTTCGTGGTCCGCGTGCGCCCCGCCGCCCACCGCCCCCAGCCCGTCGAGCGTCGGACACCCCACTCCCGCCGTGAAGTTGCCGTCGGAAGCGCCGCCCACCGAGGCCGACCTCAGCGGTTTCAGGCCCAGTCCCGCCGCCAATTCCTGGGCCACCGCGAAGAGCGGGGCCGACATGGCGGCTTCGAGCGGCGGCCGGTTGGCACCGCCGAGGATCTCCAGGCGGGTGCCGGGCACGACAGAGCGCAGCGCGCGCATCGCCGCGTCCACCCGCTCCTGCTCCAGCACCTCCGCCACCCGTACGTCCACGGCGACCGAGGCCGAGGCCGGGACCGTGTTGGCCGCCGACCCGCCCGACAGCAGTGTCGGCGTGACGGTCGTCGCGCCCGCGCCGATGGCGGAGATGGCCAGGATCTGGTGAGCCAGCTCGATCCCGGCGTTCGCCCCCTTCTCCGGCTCCAGCCCGGCGTGCGCCGCCTTGCCGTGTACGTTGACGGTGTAGAGCGCGGTGCCCTTGCGCGCGGTCTTGAGCGCCCCGCCGTCCGCGCTGGCCTCCATGACGAACGCGGCCGCCAGCCCGCGCGCGGTGTCCTGGATCAACGGCGACGACGTGACCGAGCCGACCTCCTCGTCTCCCGTCACCAGCACGGTGATCCCGTCGAGCGAGTCGAGCCCGGCCAGCGCGTGGAACGTCTGCACCAGCCCCGCCTTCATGTCGAACACACCCGGCCCCCGCGCCACCCCGTCCACCACCGACCAGGGGTGCGTGGCCAGGCTGCCCATCGGCCAGACGGTGTCGTGGTGGCCGAGCAGCAGCACCTTCGGGCTCCCGAAGGCCCACCTCAGGTGCGTCACACCGTCGATCACCAGCTTCTCGGGCGGGGCACCCAGATATCTGGCCCCCATCGCGGCCACGACCTCGGCACTCCGGGCCACGGCCGCGAGGTCGCTGGAGAACGACTCGCACACGACCAGCTCTTCGAGATCCTCGACCATGCCGCCACTCATGCCGCCGCTCATGCCGCCGCTCATGCCCTCACCGCTCACGCCAGCCGCTCCCCGAAGAACCGGTGCACGTTGCCGCCGATGATCTGCATGACGTCCTTCTCCGGCAGGCCCCGGGCGAGCAGGCCCTCGGTCACCATGGGCAGCCCGGCCGGGCCCTCCAGCCCGGGCACGCAGGCCTTCGGATCGACACCTCTCAGCTGGACGTCCTCGCAGCAGGGCGGCGTCAGATCGTCCATGACCTCGCGGATGAAGTCGGGGCCCAGGCCCACGTGGTCGATGCCGGCGACCGACACCATGTGCTCGATGTGGTCGAGCAGGCGGTCGAGCGTCATGTCCGCCGGCCGGTCGGCCAGGAACGGCGCGAAGAAGTTGACGCAGATCACGCCCCCCGTGGCGGCCACCCCGCGAAGCTGGTCGTCGGTGAGGTTGCGGTGGTGGTCGCGCAGGGCGCGGGCCGAGGAGTGGGTGGCCATGACCGGCTTCGTGGCCAGCTCCAGCACGTGCGCGACGCCGGAGGCGCCCAGGTGCGAGACGTCGAACACGATGCCCAGCCGCTCCATCTCCGCCAGCGCGGCCACGCCATGGGAGGTCAGGCCGCTGCCCGTCGCGTCTTCGGCGCTGCCGTCGGCCAGGGGCGTGCGGCCGAAGTGGGCGATGGAGGCCACCCGCACGCCCAGCCGGTGCAGGGTCGGGATCAGCTCGATGCTCGCGTCGAGGCCCGGCATGCTCTCCATCGCCAGCACCAGGGCGATCTTGCCCTCCTCGATCGCACCGTCGATCTCACCCGCGTCGAGACAGAGCCGGACCCGGTCGGCGTTGCCCTCGGCGATCACGTGGGCGCACTCGATCATGCGCAGCGTCTGCCGCAGCGCGCCCTCCGGCCGGTATTGATCGTCGATGAAGACCGGCAGGACCTGCAGGTCGACCCCGCCGTCGAGCAGTTGGGGCAGCCATCTCTCCCGGAAGAACGAGGCCCACAGCTGCGGCGGCCGGGCGGAGACGGCCATGAGCAGATCGTTGTGGGTGTCGGCCACGACTGCGCGCTGGTGCAGGGGAAGCGTCATGCGTTGGACGTTATCGCGTGGCCGTAGCCGCTGGGATGAGCCCCAGGTTTGATCTTTTGGATCACGTGTACGACCTGGATCCGACGCCCAGGCGTCCTACCCGGGTTCGACGACCTGGTAGGCCGGGCGCGGCGGCCTGGCCGTCAGCCTGCGGTAGAGCGTAGTGGGCCCGGGCCAGTTGTTGGTGACGCGGCCGTCCGCCGTCTTGTACCAGCTCTGGCAGCCCTCGCCCCACACCATCCGCTCCATCGCCGCGCCGAGCTGCCTGTTCCACGCCGCCATCGCCTCCGGCCGCACCTCCATCGGCGGGCCCGACAGGTACGGCAGGCACGCCATGATGTGGTTCACCTGACATTCGATCATGAAGATGATGGAGTTGTGTCCCAGGTTGGTGTTGGGCCCGTACAGCAGGAAGAGGTTGGGGAAGTTCGGCATGGAAATGCCGAGATATGCCGCCGCCCCGCCCTTCCACTGCTCCTCCAGCGACCGCCCGCCGCGCCCGGCGATCTCCATCGGGGCCAGGAACTCGGTGCTCCTGAAGCCGGTGGCGTACACGATCGTGTCCACCTCCCGCAGGCCATCGGTGGTCTCGACGCCCTTCGGCGTGATCCGTACGATCCGGTCCGTCACCAGATCCACGTTCGGCCGCGTCAGCGCCGGATAGAACATACTGTCGATGACCACCCGCTTGCACCCCGGCGGATAGTCGGGGGTGAGCTTGGCACGCAGCTCCGGGTCGGGCACCTGGTCGCGCAGGTGCCGCAGCGCCCGCTGCCTGAGCAGCCCCACGCTCCAGCCCTGGGCGAGCGCGGGATAGAGGGTGCCCTCGGCGTACCGGTAGATCCATTCTCGGTAGGCCCGCTGCAGCCCCGGTACGAAGTGCAGCGCGAGCCTGGTCAGCGGGGCGAACGTGGCGTCCGGCTTGGGGATCACCCAGTTCGGCGTGCGCTGGAAGACGTACAGGTGCTCGGCCCGCTCCGCCACGGGCGGAATGAACTGGGCCGCCGACGACCCGTTCCCGATCACCGCGACGCGCCTGCCGGTGAGATCGTGGTCGTGGTTCCAGCGGGAGGAGTGAAAGGAGATCCCCTCGAACTCCGCCATGCCGGGAATGTCGGGCAGCCGGGGCCGGTTGAGCTGCCCCACACTCATGACGACCACGTCGAACGCCTCGGTACGCTCCCTGCCCCCTTCCGTCGCGCTCGTGACCTGCCACCGCGACTCATCGAAGACGGCCCGGCGCACCTCCGCACCGAAGCGGATTTTCCCCCTGACGCCGTATTTATCGGCGCAATGCTCCAAATAGCCGAGAATCTCGGGCTGCCCGGGATAGCGGCGCGTCCAGCTCGCGTACTTCTCGAACGAGTACGAGTACAGATGCGAGGGAATGTCACACCCCGCCCCCGGATAGCTGTTGTCGCGCCATGTGCCGCCGAGATCGTCCGCCTTCTCGAACACCGTGTACGTCCCGATCCCGGCCCGTTCGAGCTGGATCGCCATGCACAGCCCGCCGAACCCCGCTCCGATGATCGCGACGTGTGGTGCCATGCCGTCCTCCGCGTGTCAGGATTCACTTACATTACGCCGAACCCCGTTCTCAAGACACCCCTCCACAGCCCCGCCACACCCCTCCCCGCAGGCCGATAGTCTGCGCAGGTGGCTGCTGAGACGTTGACGGACGTGATCGAGGTGCTCGAGGCGGCCTACCCGCCCGCCCGGGCCGAGTCGTGGGACGCGGTGGGCCTGGTCACCGGCGATCCCGCGCAGGTGGTGCGGCGGGTGCTGCTCGCGGTCGACCCGGTCTCCGCCGTGGCCGAGGAGGCCCTGGAGTGGGGCGCCGACCTGATCGTCGTCCATCATCCCCTCTACCTGCGCGGCACCACCAGCGTCGCCACGACCACGCCCAAGGGCCGGCTCCTCCATACCCTGATCAAGCACGACATCGCCCTCTACACCGCCCACACCAACGCCGACGTGGCCAATCCCGGAGTGTCCGACGCCCTGGCCAGAGCGGTCGGCCTGGTGGGCGACCTGGTGCCGCTCAAACCGTTCCCGGACGACCCCTGGCGCGGGCTGGGCCGCATCGGGGAGCTGCCGCGGGAGATGCCGCTGGGGGAGTTCGCTGCGCTGGTGGCGAACGGCCTGCCCGAAACGTCCTGGGGCATCCGGGTGGCGGGTGATCCGTCCCGTCCGGTCTCGAAAGTGGCCGTCAGCGGAGGCGCGGGCGACTCCCTCCTCGGTACGGCCGCGGCCGCCGGCGTCGACGTCTTCCTGACGGCCGACCTGCGGCATCACCCGGCCAGCGAGTTCGTGGAGTCGGGCGGCCCCGCGCTGATCGACGCCGCCCACTGGGCGACCGAATGGCCGTGGCTCGACAGCGCGGCGTCCATCCTGCACGCGAGTGGCGTTACCGTTGAAACGCGTGTCTCCGCCACGGTCACCGATGCTTGGACAAAAGGATATTGATCATGAAAGCAGCCCCTGAGGCACAGAAGCGACTGCTCGACCTGGCAGAGCTCGACTCCGTGATTGACCGGCTGGCCCACCGCCGCCGCACTCTGCCCGAGCTGGCCGAGATCGACGAGCGCTCGAAGCTGTTCGCCAAGCTCGCCACCCAGGTGATCGAGGCCGAGACCGAGGCGGGCGACCTGGCGCGCGAGCAGACCAAGGCGGAGGGCGACGTCGACGCCGTGCGCACGCGTTCCGACCGTGACCAGAAGCGCCTCGACTCCGGAGCCGTGACCTCGCCGCGCGACCTGGCGAGCCTGCAGTCCGAGATCGCCTCGCTGCAGAAGCGCCAGGGCGACCTGGAAGAGATCGTGCTGGAGATCATGGAGCGCAGGGAGGCCGCCGACACCAAGGTGACCGACCTGGCGGCGCAGCGCGACGAGGTCCGCGCCGCGCTCTCCGCGGCCGAGGACCGCCGCGACTCCGCGCTCGGCGAGATCGAGAAGGAGGCCGGCGACGTCCAGGGCCGCCGCTCAGGCGTCTCCGGCGACATCCCCGCCGACCTGCTCAAGCTCTACGAGAAACTGCGCGATCAGTACGGCGTGGGCGCCGCCATGCTGCACGGCGGCCGATGCCAGGGCTGCAAGGTGGCTCTGTCCATCGCCGAGATGAACCGCATCAAGGCCGCCCCCCACGACGACGTGATCCGCTGCGAGGAGTGCCGTCGCATCCTCGTACGCACCGCAGAGTCGGGCCTGTGACCTCATACGTCATCGAGGCGGACGGCGGCTCGCGGGGCAACCCGGGGCCGGCGGGTTACGGCGCGGTCGTCATGGACGCCTCCGACGGCCAGGTGCTGGCGGAGGCGGCCGAGGCGATCGGCGTCACGACCAACAACGTCGCCGAATACCGCGGCCTGATCGCCGGCCTCAGGGCGGTGCTGGACCTGGGCGGCGACGGGGCGGCGGTGGCCGTCCGGATGGACTCCAAGCTCGTCGTCGAGCAGATGGCGGGCCGCTGGAAGATCAAGAACGAGGGCCTGCGCCCGCTGGCGGCGGAGGCCGGGTCGCTGGTCAGGCGGCTGCGGGTGACGGAGTGGACCTGGATCCCCCGCGAACGCAACAAGCACGCCGACCGCCTGGCCAACGAGGCCATGGACGCCGCCGCCAAGGGCCTGACCTGGAAGGCCGGCGGCACCACGACCACACCGCCGGACGACTCGTCCGGCACCGCGGACTCCCACCCAAAGGCGACGGGCGCGGCGGATTCGCCCCCAAAGACGGCTCGGGGTGCGGCGGCCCCGTCCCGGAGCGGCACCGGGGCCACGCTGACCGCGAAGCAGACAGACCTCCTCGACGCGGGCGACATTTCCGAACTATCCGCCCCCACCGCCTCCATCGCCACCGCCCAGCAGCGCGGCAAGGGCACCGGCACCGGCTGGGCCCCGCCCACCCGCGTCGCCATCTCCCTGCTCCTCCTGCGCCACGGCGAAACCGAGCTGTCCATCGAACGCCGCTTCTCGGGCAGGGGCGACGCCGAGCTCACCGCCAACGGCCTGGCCCAGGCGTCGGCGGCGGCCGAGAGGCTGTCGCGGGAGCCGTACCGGCTGGACGTGATCGTCACCTCGCCGCTCAAGCGCGCCCGCCAGACCGCCGCGGCGGTCGCCCAGCGGACGGGCCTGGAGGTGGAGGTGGACGAAGACCTCAGGGAGACCGATTTCGGCGCCTGGGAGGGTCACACGTTCACCGAAGTGCAGCGCCGCTGGCCCGCCGAACTGGCCGCCTGGCTCGCCGACCCCGAGGTGGCCCCGCCGGGCGGCGAGAGCTTCGCCACGGTCGCCCACCGCGTCGAGACGGCGCGAGAGCGGCTGGTGGAGCGCCACGAGGGCAAGACGGTCCTGGCGGTCTCGCACGTCACACCCATCAAGATGCTCCTGCGCCTGGCCCTCACGGCCCCGCTGCAGGCTCTCTACCGCATGCACCTCGACCTGGCGTGCCTGTCGCTGATCGAGTATTACGCGGACGGGCCGGAAGTGGTGAAGTCGTTCAACGACACCTCGCACCTGCGCTGACCGAAGGCCGTGCCGGATGCCTCGGTGAGCACCCGGCACGGCCGCTGGCGCCACCGCCCCCCTCAGGCGATGACCAGGCCATTCCAGCGCATCGATCTTGCGAGTGGCTTGGAGGTCACTTGAAATTTGATAACCTCCACCAGACGAGTCGGCCGGGCGACCGCGTCGGGCCTTCGGGCCCGCCGAGGAAGGTCCGGGCTCCACAGGGCAGGGTGGTCGGTAACGCCGACCCGGGGCGACCCGCGGGACAGTGCCACAGAAAGCAGACCGCCTCCCGGTTCTGATCGGGAGGTAAGGGTGAAAGGGTGGTGTAAGAGACCACCAGCGCCCACGGTGACGTGGGCGGCTAGGTAAACCCCACCCGGAGCAAGGTCAAGAAGGAACGCTCTTCGGAGCGCTCCGCGCGCGACGTTCGAGGGCTGCCCGCCCGAGTCGCGCGGGTAGACCGCTCGAGGCCGCCGGCAACGGCGGTCCTAGATGGATGGTCGTCCCTTCGCAAGAAGGACAGAACCCGGCCTACAGGCCGGCTCGTCACCCATCCTCAGGCGACGGACGCGTCGTCGATGTCCGAGCAACCGCATCGCGACCAGGATGAGCAGCCCCACGATCATGAGGGCGGCCCAGGCGATCAGAATGCCTGGCGCGATGGTCCAGACGGGGTCAAGATTCATGGGACGCTGCCCTTTCATGGTGCCGCGCAGGACAGCCGGCCTTCAAGCGGGCGCCCGGGCATGCCCGAGGACGTGGGCCATCCGGGGGATCAGCGGCTGCGGTGCGAAGGTGAAGCGTTCGACGTCCCCCACCGCGAACCCCGCCCGCTCGATCGCCCGCACCGTGTCCCGGTTCGGGCGGCAGCCCGCCGCCGCCCGGCGCCACGCGGGCGTGATGAGGTCCTCGACCAGGCCGAGCACCGGGTTGGATGAGCGTACGTGCTCGTAGAAGCACAGCAGCCCACCCGGCCTGAGCACCCGCCGGATCTCCGTCAGCGCCCGCGACTGCGACGGCACCGAGCACAGCACCAGGGACACCACCGCCGCGTCGAAGGAGGCGTCCCCGGCGGGCAGTGCCTCGGCGTGCCCGAGCACCACCGACACGGGGACCGGGGCCGACTTGGCCTGTGACTCGGCGAACCGGCGCAGCGTGTCCTCCGGTTCCACGGCCACCACCTCGGTGACCGCCGCCGGGTAGTGGGGGAAGTTGCGGCCGTTGCCGGCGCCGATCTCGATCACTCTCCCGGTCAGCCCGGCCACCAGCCGCCTCCGGTGCTCGTACGCGCCCCGCCGGTCGGCCATCTCGGACGCCTCCACGTACATGCGGGCGAAGCGCGGGTGCTGGAAGTTCATCGAGGTCCCCTCAGAGTCACCGGCAGACCCTTCCAGCATGCCGCGCCACACCAGCACAGGAGCAGACCGCCCTGGCGACGTGCTCGATCGCCTTCACCCCGGCCCCCATCGAGGTGTTCCCCTTCGAGATCACCGCGATCAGGTACGTACGCCCGCCGTCCCGCACCCGCCCGATGCTGTTGACCGTCCACCGGCCCCCGTCGCGCGCCCGTGGCAGCCAGCCGTTCTTCAGCTCCGCCCGCCCGGCCGCGCTGACGCCCCACGCCTGTTCCGGCGCCACGTCGCCCATCAGGCGCAGCATGTACGCGCGGTGCTCGGCCGGTAGCGGGCTCTTGGGCGAGACCAGCGCGTTCAGCAACCGGACCTGGTCGGCGGCGCTGGTGGTGGTCGCACCCCAGGCGCTCCCGGGACGGGTCTCGCGCAGGCCGAGCCGCTTGTTGGCGGCCGCCAGCCCCGCCGCGCCGCCGATCGCCGACCACAGGGCGGACGCGGCGGCGTTGTCGCTCACCTTGATCGCCCGCGCCGCCGCCCGCTTCTCCCAGTCCGACAGCCGCCGGCGCTTGAGCAGCAGGGCCATCACGATGTTCACCTTGACGATGCTGGCCGTGGCCGTCCTGAGCCCGCGGTTGTAGGTGTAGGAGAAACCGGTCGAGAGCTCCCGCACCGACACCGACAGATCGCCGGAGAGGCCGTCCAGGTAGCGGGTCAGCGTCCTTTCGTCAGCGCCGTTCGACGTCAGGACGGTCATCGACGCGATCAAGGCCACCAGCGCCCGGAGCACGACGGCCTACGCGAAAGTGTGACGGGAACACATGGCAGGCAGCATCGCGGGGCGGATGTTTCCAGGGCGTTAGCCACAAAAAGGTGGCAGCCGCCCGTACCAGGTCGTCACCGCGCGGGCCCCAGCAGAACGGGCAGTTCGCGGACGTCGTTGCTGATGAACGACGGCTGAGGCGCCGGCGCGCGGTCCGGCTCGGCCAGCCGCAGGCCCGGGAACCGGGCGAACAGGGCGGGCAGCGCGATCCCGGCCTCCAGCCGAGCCAGCGGCGCGCCCAGGCAGAAGTGCATGCCGTAGCCGAACGCCAGGTGCTGCCGGTCGTGCCGGTCGATGTCGTAACGGTCGGGATCGGGGTTGACGGCGGGGTCACGGCCGTGCGCGCCGAACCCGATGAGGATGAGGTCGCCCGCGGCGATGACGACGCCGTCGCCGAGGTCGATGGGGGCGGTCGCGTAGCGGAGTGGCAGGTGCATGATGGGCGGATGCTGGCGCAGGCTCTCCTCGATGGCGTCGCTCCACCGGTCGGGGGCCGCGCGGACGGTCGCCAGCTGGCCGGGATGGGTCAGCAGGGCGATGGTGGCGTGGTCGATGAGGGAGACCGTGGTCTCGCTGCCCGCGCCGATCATCAGGATCAGCGTGCTGACGAGCTCTTCCATGGTGAGCTGGTTCAGCAGCAGGCTCGTGAGGTCGTCGCCGGGCCGGTCGCGTTTGGCGGCGATGAGGCCGTGGATGGCGGCGAACAGGTTCGTCTGCACTGTGGTCGCCTGCTCGGTGGTGACGCTGGTGTCCAGGACGGCGTCGATGGCGGCGAGCGTGGCGGGGCGCAGTTCGTCCGGTACGCCGAACAGGTCGCAGATGACCCGGCTGGGGATGCGGTAGGAGAAGCGGGCGCGCAGGTCGACCGGCCGGTCGGCGGGGACGGTGGTGGCCAGGTCGTCGAGCAACGAGGTGACGATGGCGTCGATGGCGGGGCGCATGGCGTTGATGCGGCGGCCGGTGAAGGCCCCGCCGACCAGGTCCTTGAGGCGTTTGTGGTCGCCGCCGTCGACGGTGAACATGCTGACGACGTCGACCCAGGCGGTCAGCCAGGCGATGGCGAAGGGGCGGTAACCGGGCCAGGACTTGCGGGCGTCCTTGGAGACGTCGGGATGGGTGAGCAGGTGTTTGACGACGTCGCCGCGGGTGACGGACCAGGCGACGAGGTCGTGCGGGAGGAGGACGCGGGTGGCGGGGCCGGCGGAGCGCAGTTGGTCGGCCTGTTCATACAGGTGTGTACCGGTGGGGTCGAGGATCGTGGTCACGGTTACCTCCGGCGGGCGGTGCGGTGGCGGGGGTGTCCGCCGCGTGCGGACGGAAGCGGATGCCGAGGGTGGCGGGGCATTGGTGGAACGGACCTGGCCGATGGGGTGTGTCGGCGTCGATGAGGTCGACCTTCCACAGCCGGTCGAGGAGTGTCTCGATGCCGGTCTGGGCGATCACGGAGGCGTGGCTCTCGGCCGGGCAGCGGTGTGGCCCGGCCGACCAGGCCAGGTGGGAGCGGTTGTCGTAGCCGGGATGGGGGAGTGAGGGATCGGTCCCGGTGGCGGCGTGGCTGATCAGGATGGGCACACCGGCCGGGATGGGGACGCCGTACAGGGCGGTGTCGTGGCGGGCGTAGTGGACGGAGAAGTTGGCCATGGGCGAACGCGTCCACAGCACCTGCTCCATGGCCCGGCGGACCGTGACCGCACCGCCGGCCAGGTCGCCGGCGTAGCCGTTGTCGGTCAGCAGCAGGCGTAGCGTGGAGGCGATCCAGGCGGCGGTGGGGACGGTCCCGGCGCCGATGAGGACGACGAGCTGATGCAGGATCTCCTCGGGCGTGAGCCGGGCGGGGTGCGACAACATCCACGAGGTGCAGTCGTCTCCCGGCCGGGTGCTCTTCATCTGGATGATCTCGGCCAGGCACTGCGCGAGGTCGCCCGCGGCCTGCTCGGCCTCCGGGCCGGCGTTGATCATGCCCTGGCAGGCCGTGAGCATGCGCTCGACCAGGGGCGGCGGGCAGCCGAGCAGGTCGGTGAAGACCCGCAGCGGCAGCGTGTCGGCGTACTGCGCCATCAGGTCGGCGTGCCCCTCTAGGGCGAAGCCGTCGATGAGGCGCGAAGCGTGGGCGCGGGTGTTGTCGTGCAGGTGGTGCAGGTTGATCCGGGCCAGGCAGTCGTCCATGGCGTGCCGCAGCCGGGCGTGCGGGCCGCCGTCGGCGTACAGGAGGCTGGGGCGGTAGGCCATCAGGGCCAGGACCGGGCTGTCCCGCGGCACGCGCCCCTTCGCCAGGTCGCCCCACAACCGGCTGTCCTTGCTGTACGTGGCGTCGTCGTTGAGCAGATCGCGGGCGGCGTGCCGGCTGGTGACGACCAGGGCGTGCACGCCTTCGGCGATCTCGGCCCAGGCGATCGGGCCCGCGGCGCGCAACGCCTGGTAGGCGTCCTGCGGGCGGATGGCGAACACGTCGCCGAACAGCCGGACCGAGGAGGGGGAGGAGGGGATCATCGGGCGGGCTCCAGGCGGGACTGCGAGAGGATGGCGGTGACGAGGGCGATCAGACCCTGCTTGGCGGAGCGGAGCTCGCGCGCGTCCAGGCTGACCAGGGAACGGTCGAGGGGCAGGCTGAGGCTGTCGCGCAGGTCGGCCTCGGCGTATCGAGGGCCGCCGTCGAAGTGGTTGACGGCGACGGTGTAGGGCAGGCCCGCCTCCTCCAGCAGGTCGATGGCGGGAAAGCTCTGCTCGATGCGGCGGGTGTCGACCAGCACCAGCCCGCCCAGGGCGCCTTCCATGAGACAGCGGACCATGCCGCTGAACCGCTGCTGCCCGGGGGCGCCGAACAGGTAGAGCACGATGTCGGAGGTGAGGGTGAGACGACCGAAATCCATCGCGACGGTGGTCGTGCTCTTGTCGCGCACATCATGAAGGTCGTCCACGAGTTGTCCCGCTTGGGTCATTTGTTCTTCTGTGTGCATCGGCCGAATTTCCGACACGGTGCCGATGAACGTTGTTTTACCCACTGCGAACGGGCCCAGTACGACGATCTTCACCGGACGCGCCGCGACCGGTACATAACGATCAGAGTTTGTGTAAGGCATCCAACACCTGCTGGAGGAATTCGACATCGAAATGTCCGGCGGTGGGGGTATAGGGCGCGCGGGCGGACAGATGCCCGCTGTCGATCAGCGCCGTGACGATGGCCTTGACGACCGCGCCGGGCAGCCGCAGATGGTACGAGACCTCCGCCACGGACAGCACGCCCGGCAGGCACAACGCCATCGTGCGCCGGGCGTGGGCGGCCAGGCCGTCGAGCGGCCGCCCGGGGTCGGCGATCAGGAGGGTGGCCTCGTCCAAGGGGGAGGGGGACGGCATGGGGCTGCCACCGGTGGCGGCGTGCGAGCGCACCACACCGGCCCGCCGCTGCGCCGGGTCGCTCACGAGGGCTTGCCCCGTTCCCGGGCGCCCAGCACCGGCTGGAGGCCCCTGATCGTCTTCATGATGGCCTGGATGGCCACGCCGACCGGCGCGGTCGTGGAGCCGCCACGGACCGACACCGCCAGCCCGGTACGCTCGCCCGCGGCGAACAGCAGCACGGTCACATCGGTCAGATCGCTGATCATGTGCCGCCACGGCGCCGCGAGCTGCTGCTCGGGCGGCATGCCGCAGAAGCCGGCCAGTTGCCGCTGCAGCGACTGCAGGCCCGCCATCATCGCCGCCGTGCGCTCGCCCTCCTCCTGGCTGAGGCGCTGCGAGCGCGCCAGCAGCAGCCCGTCGGTGGTGAACAGCATCGCGTTGACGATGGCGTCGTGCTCGGTGACCAGCCGGTTGAGGGTCCCGGTCATGTCGATCATGTCGGCGGTGGGCTGGGTGGTCATGGCTATGACTGTCCTTGCTCGGTGTCACGGTCGGCGTATCCGGCGCGCAGCGCCTCGAAGAGCGATTCCATGCCGGCGTCCTCCCCTTCGGCGGGAACGGCGCCGGTGATCGGAGACCGGGCGGTCGGTGCGGGCCGCGCGTGCGCCTGGCGTTTGGGCAAGCCCGCCGCCGTGGTGATCGACGGCGGCTCGGCCGGTTCGGGCTCTTCCCTGGGCGGGGGCGCCGCCTGGCGGGGCTCCGGGCGCGGGCTCCTCCCGGTCAGATGAGCCGGTACGAGGCAGACGGCCTTGACCCCGTTACTGCTGGACGGGGCGTCGACGTCGACGCGGAAGCCGTAGTCGCAGGCCAGCCGCCCGACGATGGCGAACCCGAGCTTGCGCTCGTCCTTGAGCCCGGCGGCCTCCAGGGTCGCGTGCCGGGACAGCAGGTATTCGGCCTCGGCCCGCTGGAAGGAGTTCATGCCCAGCCCGCGATCCTCCACCACGACGCGGTAACCGGCCTGGACCTCCTGGACGTAGACGTCCACGCGGTCGTCGGAGTAGCTGGTGGCGTTGTCGAGCACCTCGGCCAGGGCGACGATGATGGGCTCGACGACGCGGCCCTCGACCCAGGTCTCCCCGGTCTCGGGCTCGTAGTTGTAGTCGACGCGCAGGTAGGGGCCGATCCGGCCTCTGGCGCTCTCGACGATCTCCCTGAAGGTGCAGTCGTCCCGCTGCACGCCCGGCCAGGAACCGGCCAGGATGCGCAGCCGCTGCAGGCTGTGCAGGGCCTGGGTGGCCAGGTGGTCGATCTCGATCAGGCCCTGGTGGAAGGGGCCGATGTCGGTGTGGATGCCGAGCTCTTCGTCGATCTTGATCTGCAGCCGGGTGAGGTAGGACTGGGCGGTGTCGGCGACGCCGCGCACGCCGGCCCTGGCGGCGGCGGACACGTCGCTGCGGATGGCGGCCGCCCTGTCGCGTACGAGGTTCTCGGCGTCGTGGCAGTAGCCGGGGACGGGGGTGTCGGTCAGGAACGCGTGCAGCGGGCCCGGATTCTCCACACCGGGATATCCGGCCTCGATGTCGGCGACCGCGCGTAACCGGTCGACCAGGCGGCCGAACTCGCCGACGACCGCTTCGTACCACTGCCCGTTGGCGTCGGCCTGCCGCTGCGCGGCCTCGGCCTTCTTGAGGGCGGTCTCGGCGCGCTGCTCCGCCGCCTGCGCCGCTCGCTGGGCGGCGCCGGCGGCCCGGGTGGCGGCGCGCTTGGCGAGGGTCTGCCGGACGAGGGCTCCGGCCAGCGCGGCCATGATGGCGACGGCGGAGCCGCCGAGCAACGCACCGATCAGGAGATCCGATGTGATCATGATGGGTCCTCGCGGCTTTCGGCCGGCAGGCCATTTACGGGTGGACGATGCTTGGACTTACTTTTACCAGTTCGTCACTTGACCACACAGGTAAATCGCCGGTCTTTTCCTGCCGCCCCATTTAACTCTGGTAACCCCATACCAGGACAGAATTGGATATTGCACCAAACCCCATTTCCCGAAATATCGGGAAATGGGGTGCGAAAACGATGAGGGGCGGAGGTGACTATTCCGCTGTCTCGCTACCATCGGCAGCCCCCGCCCGGGGGCATAGCGTGACAGAGGGCACCTCCGCCCCTCCGGCCCCTGGGAGTCAGGACCGGCGTCGCGAGGAGCGCCATGGGCATCAGGAGAACCTCGCTGGCACCGCGACCCTAACCCCGGCGGCGCCGTCCGGTCTGCGCAGGATTACTCAGAACTGCCCGTCCGCGGCCGTCACCCGGCGATCGGTCTTGACGGCGAGCGGGGGCCGCAGCGGCGGCACCATGTGCACCCGCGCCGAGCCGATGTCGAAGTACAGCCCCACCAGCTCCAGCTTGCCCGCCCTGATCTGCTCGTCGACCTTCCGGTACGTCCGCAGGTTCTCCAATTGCTGCTGCACGTTGACCCGGCACAGCACGTCCAGCGCCCCGCCGTGCAGCCGATCTCCCTCGGTCTCGATGAACGTGGCCAGACTGTGGTCCCCGTGCCGCAGCCACCTGCGCAGCCCCGGCAGGCTGCCCGCCTGCACCCCGCCGCTCAGCACCCCCGCCATCGCGCCGCACCCCGAATGCCCGCACACCGTGATCGTGTGCACGCCCAGCACCTGCGTCGCGTACTCGATCGCCGCCACCACCGAGTCGTCGTGCGGCTCCGACCCCCTGCGCGGCACCAGGTTACCGATGTTGCGCACCGTGAACAGGTCACCGGGGCCGCTCGCGGTGATCAGGCTGGGCATGATCCGGGAGTCCGCGCAGGTGATGAACAGATGCGTCGGCTGCTGTTTCCGAGCCAGCTCGGTGAAGATGGGGCGCACCAGCGGCGCCGTACGCCGATGGAACTCGCGCGCCCCCGCCGTGAGCTGGCACTCCTCCTGCCCGGACGCGCCGTCCAGCGGCACCACAGGACGGGCGGGACGGCGGCGCCGCTGCGCCCACGGCAGCCACCAGCGGTCGGGCGCCTTCGGCGGCGACTTGACGGGGAACATGCGCGCGCCGCTGGCCGCCAGCGTGTACCACTCGTCGTGCAGTTCGTCGATGTCCACGGTGCCGCCCATGCGCTCGTGGTCCAGCCGCCAGGAGTGGATCGCCTCGAAGGCGCCGTTGTCCATGAAGTCGATGTTCAGATCGAGGTCCACGGCCGCGCCCGCCGGGATCGTCCGCAGCTCGTGCGTCAGCCTCGGCACCCCCAGGAACGTCAGCGACCCCGAGATCGTCACGTGCAGCCGCCCGTCGCGGTCCTCGCGCTTGAGCACCGTCACCCAGGTCAGCCGGCGCAGCGCGAGCAGCGCGGCCAGGGCCAGCCCCGCCAGCACCCCCTCGGCCAGCCCGAGCAGGATCACGGCGCCCATCGTGACCACGTACACCGGCACCTCGCCGTGCCCGTGCACCTTCCTGATGTGGCCCAGGTTCACCATCTGCACGCCGATGAACACCAGCAGCGCCGCCAGCGCCTCCAGCGGGATCAGCTTGATCGACCAGCCGAACCCCAGCGCGAACACCAGCACCCACACCCCGTGCAGGATCGCCGACCAGCGGGTACGCGCGCCCGCCTGCACGTTCGCGGTGCTCCGCACGATCACCCCGGCCACCGGCAGGCCGCCGAGCGCGCCGGTGACCATGTTCGCCACGCCCTGGCCGGTCAGCTCCTGGTCCAGGTCCACGCGGCGGCCGCCGTGCTTGCCGTCGATCGCCACCGAGCACAGCAGCGACTCGCAGCCGGCCAGCAGCGCCACCAGCAGCACCGCCGCCACGACCAGGTGCCAGTCGCCCTGCGGCAGCACCGGGAAGGCCCATTCGGTGACGGTGTCGGACAGATCCACCCGCGTGACGTCCCAGCCGAACGTCCACGCCGTCAGCGCCGCCACGAGCAGCGCCGCCAGCGGCGCGGGGACCGCCCTGACGCGCTTCGGCAGGCGCGTCCACAGCGCCAGCACCGTGATCGTGAGCAGGCCGACGGCGACCTTGTGGCCGTGCAGGTCGGCGATCTGGCCGGGAAGCTCGACGATGTTCGCGATGGCGGAACGCTGGGAGCTGCCGCCGAGGACGACGTGGAGCTGGGAGAGGGCGATGATCACGCCGACGGCGGCCAGCATGCCGTGGATGACGGCCGGCGACACCGCCAGCGCCGCCCTGGCCGCCTTGAACACCCCGAGTACGAGCTGTACGGCCCCGGCCAGCAGGGTGATCATGCAGGTGGCGCGCCATCCGTACGTGTGCACGAGATCCACGACCACCAGCGACAGACCGGCGGCGGGCCCGCTCACCTGAACGGCCGAGCCGCCCAGGGCCCCCGCCACGATACCGCCCACCACGGCGGCTATCAGACCGGCGGCCAGCGGTGCCCCAGAGGCCATCGCGATGCCCAGGGAGAGGGGCACCGCGACGAGGAAAACCACGAGCGAGGCTGGCACATCATGCCGGAGGGTGCTCGCCCAGCTACTCTGCGTGTCGCGGATCATGGGGCAAACCCTATTGGTCCGTCGACCCCGCTTTAGGGGCGTGTCACATGGGTTTTACGTATTAATGGGGGCTGGAGATCATCTGTAGTAGTCGTGCGGGTAGTCCTGCTCCGGCGCGCGGCGGTGGTTGCCGCCGTTGCCCTGCGCGGGCCGGCCGGCCTGGGCGCCGTTGCCCGACGGGGGCTCGGGCCAGGCCGCGGCGGGGCTGGTGGTGATGTCGCCCGTCTCGTAGGCGCCCATGCCGAACGGCGAGGGCGGCGTCGGGACCGAGGTCGGGGGAAGCGACAGCACGTCGTCGTAGGCCCCGACCGCCCGGCCCGGCACCGTCGGGGTGCTGGTGGCGGGGGAGGGGCCGGTGAGCGGGTCGGAGTCGTCGGCCACGGCCCAGCCGGAGCGCACCTCGTAGGAGGCGGGGTAGGCCGGGGGGCGGCCGGCGGGCTGCTCGAACGCCGGCCACGAGGTCGCGGCGCTGTACGGGTCGGAGGCGGCGGGGGCGGGGTCGTCGAGGATGTCGGGCGGAGTGGGCCAGTTGGCGGACGCCGCCGGCTGGTTGGTCCAGGTGGTCTCGAGCGGGTCGGCCGCGCCGTTGTAGGCGGGGAACGGGTCGCTCGTCGGCGCTCCGTGGATGGGCGCCGGCTGGGCCGCGGGGAAGTTGCCGCTGGAGGCCGGGCTGACCGCCGGGAAGGCGCCGCTGCCGTTGAGGGGGGCGTAACCGGTGCCAGGGGAGGCCGGGATGCTGTTGGACGACACCGAGGCGGGCCGTGAGGTGGGGGCGGGCACCGGCTGGGCGCCCGCGCCGAGGATGCTCATCACGTCGGCCGTCGGCGCCGCGAACGTCATGGTGCGCTGGTCGGCCATCTCGGCCTGCGTGGGCGGCGTGATGCGCTGGACCGGCTCGACCAGGTCGGCGAGGTTGGAGGAAGCGGCGGCGGCGGGAGCCTGGCGCTGGGGGGCGGGGCGCTGAGGCAGAGGGGCCTGGACGGTGGCCGCGTTGGGATCGGCGTAGCCGGACGAGGCGGACGCGGCGGCGGGCTGCGGCTTGGCGGAGCGCTTGGCCCGCTTCGCGGCGGGACGCTCGGCCTCGGCGGGACGCTGCTCGGCGGCGGGACGCTGCTCAGTGGGCCGCTCGCGCTCGACGGGGCGGGAGGCGGCCTTCCTGGCCGCGACGGTGCCACCCGCGCCGAAACCGCCTTCTTCGGCGTCGCTGCGGATGTTGGCCCAGAACTCCTCGTCGTCATCGTCGTTGTTGGGGTTGCCCCATTCGTCGACGCCACGCCTGCCACGCTGACCAGTGCGCACGGGCTTCTGCTTGACCTCGTCGATCGGGCTGAAGTCCGGGCTGAAATTGTTCATCCGCGGCTCATGCGCCGCGAACTCGTCCGTGGAGCGAGCATGGGTCATCTCCTCCTTCTCGGCCATCTCCTTCAGCCGTTCCGGAGGAAGCGAACTCTCTCGGCGACTCATCGAACGCATGCCCAGTGCCACGACGACGAGCACGAGGAGCACGACAGCGACCAAGCTCACGACGACCGCGATCATTGCACCACCCTCAAAGCCATGGCCTCCCTCTGGCACCGATGAGATCGCGCGGCCATCGACGCGACCTGCCCCCTTGGATCACCAGTGCCTAACAATTGGATCTGATTGTGTCGGACCACTATGAGAGTTGTCACACCCTACGTGAAGAATTGGTACACCGGTACTACATGTCGTGTTCGTCCGGTCACTCGATGTTCACCGCTGTGAGCCGGCCACGGGCGATGGTCTGATCCGCGATCTGCTTCAAGATCGCGGATAGCGAGTCGTCCTTCTTGGGATCGACCTTGCCGTCCAGCGTGTAGACGCTGAAGCGGTAGTTACCGGATTCCTGACAAGGGGGCTCGTAGCCCGCCTTTCCACTGGTCGTCTTGGCCTGGCCGGACCCCTCGGGGGGATCGGCGCTGGCGTTGGCGCCCAGCTCGGTCGTGGTGGCCGGGATGTTGTAGAGCACCCAGTGCACGGCCGATTCCGAAGTGGTGTGGCTGTCGACCACGATGGCGATCGACTTCGCCTCTGACAGTGGCTGGCTCGACCAGCGCAGCGGCGGGCTGCTCTGGTCGCCACGGCAGGAGAACGCGCGCGGCAACGGTTTGCCCTCGCGCAGCTCGGGACTCGAGACGTTGATCTCGGCGATGTCCTTGGCCTGTGACCTGCCGATGAAGCTGCCGCAACCCGACAACGCGAACGCAACGGTCACCGCTGTCACACTGACAGCGATGCGCCGCACGCGTGATGCCGTGTTACACAGCCCCATGCCGGATGATGCTACGCGGCTCTCGGCGGTGCGCAGACCGTTTCCCGATGGTCGGTGCTCGGTAAAGGATCCGAAACCGGCAAGAATCACGGCATCCGAGTAGTGACCTTGGACACAAGCATGACCTCCGCCGTGCTTTTGACGGGCGGCGCGGGGTGTGCCGGGGGAACGCCGCTGGCCTGGTCCTTCGCGGTCCGGGGGCGGCGCGGGCGGGCTCACTGGACTACCCCGACAAATCGGACACGGTTTCGGTCGCCCGCCACCCGCAAAAACCAGGTGCGCCAGCCCACGGCAAACGGTACAACGTGCGACTGCTCACGGCCGGCGGCGGGTGACGGGTGGCGGGGGTGGGATTCGCGGACGGCGGCTGCCACGTTGCGTCTGGTGCGCGCTGTGGTGCGGTTTTCGCGCTGGCCGGGCCTGGATGGCCCCGAACGTGGCGCCGCCGACGTGGCCGAGCTCGACAGCCTGCGGCCGGCCGCCACTGAGCATGCACCAGGGCCGATCCGGCGGTCGGCAGACACGCCGGGACGGCCGGTCGATCTTTACCGGCCGCCTCGCAGATCACCTCCCGGCCGCGAGCCATAAGCTGGCCTTGTGACATCAACAGGCCCGCTGCGCGACCCGGCGAACCGCGTCTCACCCAAGGCCGTCCGCCTGTGGTTGCTCGAGTCGCTGGTCGCCATGGTGTTCTTCGTGGGTGGTTCGCTGCTGGTGTCGCGGTGGATCAGCTGGATCGAGTGGTCGTGGATCCCCGGGTGGCTGGCCGCCGACCCGTGGCTGCTGCCCGTGGGGGTCGCGGTGGTGACGGTGCCGTTCCTGGTGGCCGAGCCGTTCGTACGGTACGCCGTACATCGCTGGGAGCTATCAGGGGACGTCGTCTATGCCCGGTCGGGCTTCCTGACGAGGGAGTGGGTGTTCGTGCCCGTGAGCCGCATTCAGACGGTCGACAAGGGGCAGGGGTGGTTCGAGCGGATGCTCGGACTGGCGACCCTGGAGATCCGTACGGCGTCCCACGCGGGCTCTTCGACGATCAAGGGCCTCGACTTCCAGGTGGCGGCGGGGCTCGCGGAACGGCTGGCGCACCGGGCGGAAGAACTCAGAGACGACGCGACATGACCGCCCCCCGCCCGGACGACCCGACCCCCGCATCCCCCGACACCCCTTCCCCCCTCCCCGCCTCAAACGGCAACCCCACCCCAGGCAACCCCACCCCAGGCAACCCCACCCCGGACACCACCCCCGAGGGAAACGCTCCTGCGGCCGGGCCCGCTGGAAGTGCCGCCCCTGACGGAGAGGCTCCTGCGGCGTCGGCTCGACCCTCTTCCACCGAGCCCGCTCAGCCCTCTTCCGCCGAGGCCGTTCAGCCGGCGTCCGCCGATGCTGCCCAGCCGGCGTCGGCGCATGGGCCCGAAGCGGCGCATGGTCCCGAGCCCACGCCCGGCATGGAGCAGCCGCCCTTGCCCGGAGAAAGGCCGGCGAACGGACCGGAGGGCGGGCCTGGGCTTGGGGGAGACCCGACGGCCGGTCCCGCAGGGCAGCCGATGCCCGGTTCCGCAGGACGGCCGATGGCCGATTCCGTGGGAGGGCCGATGGCCGGTCCCGCAGGGCCGCCGATGGCCGATCCCGTGGGAGGGTCGACACCCGGAACCGCCGGACCGCCGTTGGCCGATCCTGTGGGAGGTCAGGTGTCCGGGGCCGAAGGGTGGGTCGGGCCGGTGCCTGGGCGGGTGCCGATGCGGCTCAGTCCGAAGGTGTTGCTCATCGATCCGGTACGGATGTTGCCCTCCCTGCTCCTTCCCCTGGTCGGAGTCATGTTCGTGGGTGGATTCTCGGCCAGGTCGTACGCCTGGGCGGCGGCCGGTGTCTTCGCCTCCGTGGTGATCGCGGTCGTCAGGTGGGCCACCTTCACCTACGAGATCGTCGGCGACCGCCTCGAAACCAAGCGCTCGCTGATCAGTCGCTCGATCCGTACCATCCCGATGGAACGGATCCGGGGCGTCGACGTGTCCACGCCGCCCATGCACCGCCTGCTCGGCCTGGCCGTGGTCAAGATCGATACGGGGGCGAGCGGCGACAACGAGGAGGCCAAGCTCAACGGGATCACGCTGGAGGAGGCCGAACGGCTCAAGTCGGTGCTCCTGCGCCGCGCGGCCCGGCCCGAGGCGGCCCACGTACCGGATGTCGCCGAACCCCCGGGCCCCAAGGAACAGACGATCATGCGCGTCCCGCGCAAGTGGCTCCTGTACGGGCCGCTCTCGGGCGCGTACCTCCTCACTCCCTTCGCCTTCGTCGGCGGCGCGGTGGGGCTGGCGTTCCAATGGGGTGACGAACTGGGAGTCAGCCAGGACACCGCCTGGAGCGTGGGCGAATGGCTCTGGGAACACCCCTACCTCCTGCTGGCCGTGGCGGTGCTGCTCGTGCTGGCGATGCCGTTCGTGGGCGGGCTGATGTACGCGATCTTCAACTGGAACTTCGAGCTCAAGCGCCGCGACGGCTACCTGGTGGCCGAGCGCGGCCTGATCAACCGGCGCAGCGTGTCACTGGAGTCGCAGCGGGTACGCGGCTACGAGATCGTGGAGGGCCTCGCCGAACGCTGGGCCAGGGTCGCCCGCGCCTGGGCCATCGTGACCGGGCTCGGCGACTCGCAGACGCGGGGGCAGTTGCTGCCCGACGTACCGCGTGCCGTGGCCCTCCAGGTGACCATCGACGCGATCGGCCCCTACCGAGCCGGCCTCCGCCCGCATCCGCCGGTGGCGCGCAACCGCCGCCTGTTCCGCGCCATCGTCCCGTGGCTCCTGGTCGCGGCGGTGAGCGGCGCCGGGGTGTGGCTGACGGCTTCGACGTTGTGGTGGATCCTGCTGGTCCTGTCACTGCTGCTGGCCGGTATCGGGGTGCCGCTCGGGCTCGACCGGTACGCCTCCCTCGGGCACGGCTACGACGGCACACGTCTTACGGTGCGGTCGGGGTCGCTGCGCCGGGCCCAGGCCGTGGTCGAACGGCGGGCCGTGGTGGGGTGGCGGCTGCGGCAGACCTGGTTCCAGCGGAACGCCAAGGTGCTCACCCTGATCGCCGGTGTCGGGGCGGGCAAGGGGGGCTACTCGGCCATCGATGTGTCCGAGGCGCAGGCGGTGGACTTCCCTGCGGAGGTGACGCCCGAATGGATGGCCCCCTTCCTCAACCGGAACGACTCGTCCGAGCCGTTGCCTGAGGACTGATCCATCGGCGACCGGGGATCCGTGGTCGAGCCGGAGCCCGGGGGCGCGTGGGGCCGGCACCTGGGAAGAGGTCTATGCCAGGGGTCTGGTGGGAGCTTGGGCAGGAGGCCGGGCGCCGCTGGTGAGGGGCGCTGGTATGCGGTCGAGTGCATGCCACGAAGGCGCGTCGATGCGCGCGCAAGGTCATGAGGACGCGAGGTCGCGCTCGCGTGGCTGTACGTAGCGCGGCGCTCCTGACGTGCGTGTGGCGGTCCGTGCGCCGGACGTTCCTGTTCGGGCCCTGGCGCTGGACGTTCCTGTACGGGCCCTGGCGCTCGGCGGCCGAGGGGCCCTGGGGTCAGTCCTGGCGGCGGGCGCCGAACATGATCTCGTCCCAGGTCGGGACCGAGGCCCGGCGACCGCGTGAACCCTTGCGCGCCTGGCGGGCGGCCGGGGCGGGAGGAGGCGATGCGACGGGCACCGCCGGGTCTTCCTTGGCCTCGTCCTTGCCCGCCCGTGCCGCAGGTACCGCCGCCGGGGCGGGCTTCGGCTTGGGCGCCGGAGGCTTGCTCTCCCGCACCGGCTCGGGCTCCGGCGCGGTGGGCTCGTCCTTGCTCTCGGGCTTCGCCTCAGCATCCGGTACGGTCTGCGCCGCCGCCTGGGTTTCCGCATCGTCGGCAGGCGGCTTGGACACGGGCGCCTTGGCGGCCTCGGTCTTCGGGGACTCGACTGTGGTGGTCGCGGCCTTGGACGCTTCGGCGGTGGGCGTTTCCGACTTGGCGGCAGGGGAGGGCGTCGCCTCGGTCCGAGCCCGGGTGGTGACCTCAGGCTTGGACTCCGTGGCGGCTGCGGGCTGCTTGACGGCCTCGTCCGCGGCGTCCTTGGCGGCTGGGGCTGCGACTTCGGCAGAGGCTGCGGTGGTGGACGTCGCGGCTGCCGGTGAAGACGGCGTCTGCGCCGGGGTCGGGGAGGGCGCCTGAACCGGGGCCGGTGCCTGGCTGGAGGCCGAAGGCGGTGCCTGGACCGAGGCTGGTGCCTGAGAGGCGGATACCGGTGTCTGCCCTGACGACGGCGCCTCCTTCGACGCCGAAGCTTGGGCCGACGATGGCTCCTGGGCCGTGGCCGGTGTCTGGGCGGCGGGTGAGGCCGTGGTGACCGCTTCTGCGGCGGGAGGCGTGGCCGGGGTGGACGTGGCGGAGACGTCGCCTTCCGCAGGCGTGCCCTGAGCAGGCGCGCTCGTCGCAGTTGTGCTCGTCGCGGCCACCGCGTCGTCGGCCGTCGTGGCGTTGTCCGAGGCGGCGCTTTTCGGTGTGGCTGCGCTCTTCGTGTCTTCCGCGGCCGCCGCGACCGTGGTGTCCGCCGCAGGGGCGCTGCCGCTCGCTGCTGCGGTGCTCTCCGTGGACGGAGACGTTACGGCGGCGGCCGGAGCCGGGCCGGTGGAGTCGTTGGACGCAGGGAGCGCCTCAGGCGAAACGCTGGCGGGAGTCGTGTCGGTGCGGTCCTGGGCCGGCTCAGCGGTGGTGCGGTCCTCGATCGGGTCGGGAGCCGTGACGTCCTGGACCGGGACGGCCGTGGTGTCGGCCTGTGCGGCTGCCGCGGGTGTGTTGCCCGCCTGCGTGACCGCGGGGGTGGTGCTCGGTGCGGCCGGTGGCGTGGTGGTGACGGTCTCGGCCTTGGGCGCGTCGGCTTGAGCCGGGGTCTGGGCCGCGGGAGTGGGCTCGATGACCGCTTCCGGGGCCGTGACGGGCCGCGACTGCGCGGTGGTGTCCTGGGTGGTGGTCGAGTGCGCCGGGGTGGAGGCCGGTGAAACGGTGGCGGCCTCAGGAGCGGAGGGCTCGGTGGCGGTGACCTCATGGGTCTGGGCCGGCGTGACCGCCTGGACCGCGGACGGTTGATCCTGGGCAGCGGACGGCTGAGTCTGGGCAGCGGGCTGCTCGACCGGGGTGGTGGGTTGCTCGACGACGGCGGCCGGGCGTTCGGCCTGCGGCGTGGGTTGGTGCTGTGGCTGGGTGACGGAGGGTTGGGGGGCGGCCGTCTGCTGGTTTTGGGCAGGGGGTGCCGTGGTGGGTGGCTCTTCCGTGGGGAACTGCCGGGCCTGCTCCTGGGCGGATCGGTCGTCGGTGGTGGGACGGCCCGCGGGTGGGGTGGCCGGGGCGTAGATGGATTCGGTCTCCGCCGGACGGCCAGAACCGAAGTCGGGCAGCCACGGCGAAGACCCGCCGCGGCGGGACGTGGTGTCGCCGGGGCGGGCATAGCCGGTTTCGCGGGCGGGTGGGTCCTGCCGGTAGGGGTCGCGGGACGGCGGCTCCTGGCGAGGCCCGCCCTCCCTGCTCGGATCGGGCCGCAGGCTCTCCCTGGAGGGATCATGACGCAGGCCCGTTTCCCTGCTCGGGTCAGGCCGGCCGCTCTCCCTCGAAGGATCGTGCCGATGGCCGGGGTCCCTGGTCGGGTCGGGCCGCGGGCCTTCCCTGGAGGGGTCGTGGCGCAGGGCCGTTTCCCTGGTGGAGTCTGGGCGGGGGCCCGTGTCCCTGGTGGGGTCGGGGCGGAAAGCCTGGTCGTGGCGGGGGTCGAAAGGGGCCTCGCGGTGCGGTGGCTCCTGGGCGCGGCCATAGTCCGTGGACCTGGGCGGCGGGTTGTAGCCGACCGCCGGTTCCTCCGGCTCACGGCGTACGACAGAGGGGAACGGCAGCGCGTCGTCGGCGAGCGGCGGCACCGGCTGCAGTTTGGCCACGCGCGGCGCGAACGGCGTCACCGTGGTGTCCTCCGCCACCGACGGGTCGGGGTCGAAGTCGGCCGACGACAGCCGCATGGCCTCGTCGTCGTGTGGCGTCACGTGCCGCTTGCGCGGGTCGAAGAGCCACTCGGCGTGCCTGGTGTGACCGTTCCACACGTAGCCGAGCTTGACCCGCCACAGGCCGTCGTCGCGCTTGGCGGAGTCCCAGTCGATCTCGTCCGTGGGCACGCCGCGCCTGGTCAGCCGCTCCGCCACGAGATCGCCGAGGGTCGGTCCCGGCGCGGCCTCGCCCGGCATGCGGACGGCCACGCGCTGTGCCTGCTGGGCGACGTACTCCCGCTCCTGCAGCACCGGCCCCTCGAACCAGCGGACCCGCTCGACCGGGATCCCGGCGGTAGCGGCGATCTCCTCCGCCGTCTCTCCGGCTCGTATGCGGGCCTGGATCTCCTTGGGGCGCAACGGACTCTCCACTTCGATCTCGTACTGGCCGAGACGGGAGAAGTTGCCGCGGACGGCAGCACGGAGCCGGTCGTCCACGGGAAGCGTGAAGCGCGTACCACGCCCGGCAGTAGCCAGCACGAGGTAGGTGCCGTCCTCACTCACCGCGACGAGTCGGAGCTCCTGCATGCGAGTCCCTTCGTCAGCGTCGCCATTCTTCCCCCGGACCCTTGAGTCTCTCGCGTGTGCCGGTTGCCTGCCAGCACCGTACCCGGCATGTCCGAACATCGCCTTCCTGGGATAGCCCAGGGGCGATGTGACGCCGGTCACATTTGGAGAATCCATCCCTCTAGAGCCCACCATTGCGTATGTGGAGGTTAAAGGCCCTCGATGGATTCTGGCGAATCGCGCCACGTGCCGTCGCGCACCCGAGCCTGGAGGCGAGGCCGGCCGGGTCCGCGGCTGGATGGAGCTCCAGGTATTGGGCGGCGGCCGCCGCGAGGTAAGGGGCGTACGCCGAGAACGCCCGGCCGTCAGGAGTGATCTGGCAGCCGCCCGCGTCGGCCGCCCCTACCACGAAGACCCCCGACCGTACGAGCGAGCCGGCGGCCGCGTCGAGCGCGGGGGAGCCGGCGCCGTCGAAGGACAGGTTCGCGACGGAGGGCCCGCGCGCGTGCCGGTGGATCCAGTCGAGCCCGGCCAGGACGTCGGCCAGCGTGCCAGAACCGCCGCAGCCGAGCACCCGTACCGAGGCGATCCGTGCCTTGGGCGCCGCCTCGTGCACGCGGGCGGCGGTCTGTGTGCCGTGGCCGCCGCAGTCGTGCCCGGTGCCACCGGTGGCGTCGAAGGCCCGCCAGGCACGATCACCAAAAGCGCCGTCACCGAAGTCGCCGTCCACCCCGCTGTCCACGACGTACACGGTGGTGCCCGCGCCGGTTCCCCCCGGCGACGACGGCGGGCGGGCCGGTCTGCGGCTCGGCAGGGGGTGGATCTGGCGGTCCGGCTCGATCGTGCGCACCCGCGGATCGTCCCGTAGCTCGGCCAGCTCGGCGGCGCTGAGGAAGGTGGCGAAGCCGGGCAGCGCCGCGGTGTAGTAGCGGCGTACCCGCCACCGCACCTCGCCGACGAGGTCACGGGCGGCCACCCGGTCGCGGGCCATGACGATGTACGGCCGCGTGGGTTCGGAGAGTGCGGGGCGCTGGGAGAATCCTGAGGCCGGTGACATCGCGAGAGGGACGGCGGTCGTGGCGGCCGTTGCCACGGCCGCGGCGAGGTACACGGAGGGCAGGCCGAGTCGTCGGGGCACGAGTTACAAGGGTGCCCGGAGCGCGGGTGACGGGAACGCCAGGACACGCACTCGGGTCCATTCCCGAGACAGGTTTTTACCGAAGGGCTAGCCGAGCACGACGTCCAGGTGGTCGTTCGCGAACAGGCGCCGCGGGTCCAGCCGGTCGCGCAGGGCCGTGAAGTCGGCGAAGCGGGGATAGACCTTGCTCAGGTACGCGGCGTCCCTGGTGTGCAGTTTGCCCCAGTGCGGACGGCCGTACAGGCGGGCCATGACGTCCTCGACGCCCTCGAAATAGGCGGGGTTGGGCGTCGGCCGGTAGATGTGGCAGGCGACGTACGCCGACGGCCGCCCGTACGCCGTGGACAGCCAGGCGTCACTGGGCGGCGTGACCCGTACCTCGACCGGGAAGGTGATCTTCCAGTCCATCCGCTCGATCAGGTCGCGCGTCTCGCGCAGCGCCTGCGCCAGGTGCTCGCGCGGCACGGCGTACTCCATTTCGAGGAAGCGCACGTCCCGCCGCGCCGTGAACACCTTGTACGAGACGTCCACCGCCTCCGAGTCCCCGAGCGCCGCCGCGCTGACCTCGTTGATCCGCGGGATCAGATCGGGAAACCGCCCCCCGACAGCGCAGGCCGCCCCGAAGACCGTGTTCTCCAGGAACACGTTGTCCAGCCAGTGCCGCACCGCCCCGGGCGGCCGCGCGGGCCCGGGACTCCGGTTGTTGGTCTTGACCAGGCAGGCGTCGGTGTGCGGCAGCCAGAAGAAGTCCAGATGCTCGTTGGCCGAGGTCAGCGAGTCGAGCGAGCCCAGGATCTTGCCCAGCGCCAGCTTGCGCCGCCGGTGGTGCAGCAGGAACGCGGGCTCCACCCGGAACGTCACCGCCGTCAGGATCCCGAGCGCCCCCAGCCCCACCCGGGCGGCGTCGAACAGGTCCTCGCCCGGCGCGACCGTGGCCACCGAGCCGTCGGCGAGCACCAGCTCCAGCTCGACGACCTGGTCGGCGAGGCCGCCGCTGTCACGCCCGGTGCCGTGGGTGCCGGTCTGGATGGC
Organism: Nonomuraea solani; assembly: GCF_900108335.1. Lineage (GTDB taxonomy): Bacteria > Actinomycetota > Actinomycetes > Streptosporangiales > Streptosporangiaceae > Nonomuraea > Nonomuraea solani. The sequence goes on along the minus strand of NZ_FNVT01000002.1, from coordinate 871,449 downwards.
CCCGGCGACGGTCTGGTCGGTGATGTCGCCCATGTTCGCCAGGGCCAGGCCGTGCCGGTCGAGCAGCTCGTTCAGCCTGCGCAGCGGCGTGCCGGCGAGCACGGTGACGCGGTCGTCCGCGTACGACCGGATCCCGGTCAGCCCGCCGGGCCGCAGCATGATCCCGTCGGTGAGGGCCACCCCCGTGAAGGAGTGGCCCGTGCCGATCATGCGGACCCGCCGCGCCGTGGCGGCGGCGTCCCGCACGGCCTGTACGACGTCCGCCACGGAGGCCGGTGTCCGCACCTCCGCCGGGGTGCCCGACTGGTTGCCCGCCCAGTTGACGAAGGCCACGAGCACCCCTCCAGAGCTTCGTTCCGTCAGACGCGAACGATACTCACTTCTCCCAGCCCGCGGGAACGGGGTAGATGTCGCCGGGCTCCAGGTTCTCCTTCTTGATCACCTCGGACACGGTGACCAGGTGGTAGCCCTTGTTCTTGAGGGTCTTGATGAGCGAGGGCATGCCGTCGACCGTCTGCTTCACCCAGTCGTGCATGAGGATGATGCCGTTCTGCTGCGCCACGGCCAGGGTCTGCTTCTGGATGGCCTTGACGTCCTTGGTCTTCCAGTCCTCGGAGCCCGCGGTCCAGAGGACCATCGGCATCCCGAACTCGGCGGCGATGTCGGAGACCTGCAGGTCGGCCATGCCGTACGGCGGGCGCAGCAGCTTGGGCTCGACACCCGCCGCCTTCTTCACCTCGTCCTGGGTCTTCTGGATCTCGCTCTTGATCGTCGCCGCCTCGCTCTTGGTGAAGTCGGGGTGGCTGTAGCTGTGGTTGCCGACTTCGTGGCCCTCGGCGACCATGCGCTTGACGTAGGCGGGGCGGCTCTTCACGTACTGGCCTTCGAGGAAGAACGTCGCCTTGGCGTCGTACTTCTTCAACGTGTCGAGCAGCGTGCCGGCGTACTTGCCGGGCCCGTCATCGAAGGTCAAGGCGATGCACTTGACCTGCTCACAGTCGACGGGCGCCTTCTTGGGGGTCTGAGCGGCGAATGCGGGTGCGGGGGTGAGGGTGACGCAAACAGCCGCGATAGCTAGCAGTGAACTCATTTGTCGGGACATAACTAGTGCTTCCAGTGTGATGGGTGTTGCGAGGGATGTCCCGACCGTAGCGGATCAGCTCTTGGCGGGTGAAGCAGCCTCGGGAAGTCTCAGCAAACCCGAACCTCCGATCCCCACGACCACCGCGACGACTGCCGCGCCGACGGAGAACAGGTACGCGCCACTCGCCCCGTACGTCTCCGTGAGCCTGCCGCCCACCGCCGCGCCCGCCGCCACACCGAACCCGATCGCGGTCGAGATCCAGGCCATGCCCTCGGTGAGCAGCGCCGGCGGCACCAGCCTCTCGGTGAGCGAGAAGCCCGTGATGAGCGTCGGGGAGATGGCGAAACCGGCCAGGAACAGCGCCCCCGCCATGATCCACGGCTGGTCGATGAACACGATCGGCACCAGCCCCACCATGAACAGGGCCAGCGACCGCACGAACCGCGCCCGCAACGAGATCCGCCAGTTGCGCGAGCCGAACCAGAGCCCCGACACCATCGACCCGCCCGCGAACGAGGCCAGCAGGAACCCCGCGGCCCCCTTCACCCCGTGCTCCTCGGCGTAGGCCACCGTGATCAGGTCGATCGAGCCGAAGATCGCGCCCATCGCCAGGAAGACACCGGCCAGCAGCGCGATGCCGGGAATCAGGATCGGCGTGCCCGACGCCGACTTGACCGGCTGGACCGGCGGCTGCGTGCCGCGCTGCGCCGCCAGCGCGAGGCAGCCGCCCAGCATGCAGACCAGGGCCACGATCAGGCCCGCGTACGGGTTCACCGCGGTCGCCAGCACGGTGACCAGCGCGGGCCCGGTGACGAAGACGACCTCGTCGGCCACGGACTCGAACGCGAACGCGGTGTGCAGCCGGCCAGAGCCGCCGTAGAGCGCGGACCAGCGGGCCCGCACCATCGAGCCGATCGACAGCGAGGTGGCGCCGACCAGCAGGCCGGAGGCGTACAGGGTCCACTCGGGCAGCCCGAACCCGGCGAAGAGCATCAGGGCGATCAGCGCGGCCGCGTTCAGCACGGCGCACGGCGGGATCACCCGCCCCTGACCGAACCTGTCGGCCAGCCGGCCCAGCAGCGGGGCGGCGACGGCGAAGGCGACGTTGGAGGTGGCGGCGACGGCGCCGGCGGTGGCGTAGTTTCCGGTGAGCGTGGAGATCAGCAGGATGATCCCGATGCCCAGCATGGACATCGGCATCCGGCCGATGAGCCCGGCCACGACGAACGCTTTGACTCCGGGCCTCTCGAACAACCCCCGGTAAGGCCCGACCACGCCATTTCCCCCTTACTCAAGCAGCTAACCATTGCGCACCGTATGTCCGAATGGCAAGTGATTTGGCGCTGCCGTGAGTTAACGTGTCCCGAGTGTCCGGTCTTCCCTCGTTCCGTGCGGTCATGCTCATGGTCATCGCCGTGCTCGCGGTCACCGCGGGCGCCGGCGGCCTCGTGCTGATCCTGGGCGACGACGTGGTCAAAACCACCGCGCAGGAGCCCGTACGCAGACAGCCGCGTTCCCAGCCGTCGGCCGCCCCGCGCCTCGACCAGATCGTCCCCACGGCCGAGCCGGTCCAGGACTTCGGGCAGGGCGGCCCGGGAGTGACCTCGACACCGCCGCGCATCCTGGCGGTCGCCCCGGGCGCCGTGCCCAAGCAGGCCAGGTTCCGCCTCGGCGAGCTGAAGCATGTGCAGAAGGTGATCGTGGTGGACGCGGGCGCGGTCAAGGTGTCGGGCACCGGGCTCAACCTGCTGGCCGTGAACCCGGCCGACTTCCGCTCCTGGACCCCGCAGCCGGTCGCCGACCAGCCCGCCGTGTGGAGCGCGCTGGCCAGGGGTGAGCTGGTGGCCGACACCGCCTCCATGCGCCGGCTCGGGATGATCCTGGGCGCCGTCTACCAGGTGGACGGCGGCCCCAGGCTGCGCGTCGCGGCCTCGGCCCCGCTCGGGCTCAAGGGCGTGGACGGCCTCGTGAGCGCCGACCTGGGCAGGTCGCTGGGGTTCGCGCCCGGCGTCGCGGTGCTCCTGCACGGCAAGCCCGGCAAGATCAGCGAGGCCGGGGTGCGCAAGCTGCTCGGCAAGAACGCCCAGGTCGTCATGCTCGATGCCGCCGAGCGCGCTGTCAAGCGGCAGGAGCCCGAGCAGCAGCAGCCGCAACAGGTCAACGTCGGCCGCCCCGGCAGCTATCTGGAGCTCTACAAGGCCGCCGCCACCCGCTGCCCCGGCCTGTCCTGGACGGTGCTGGCCGCGATCGGGCAGGTGGAGAGCAGCCACGGGCGCAACAACGGGCCGTCGAGCGCGGGCGCGCTCGGGCCCATGCAGTTCATGCCCGCCACCTGGAAGCACTACGGCGTCGACGGCGACGGGGACGGCAAGAAGGACATCTGGAGCCCGTACGACGCGGTGCCCGGCGCGGCCAACTACCTGTGCGCCAACAAGGCCGGGCAGGGCGGCGAACGGCTGCGCAAGGCGATCTGGTTCTACAACCACTCGTGGGACTACGTGAACAAGGTCATGGGCATCGCCGACGCCTACGCCAAGACCTATGCCTGAGACGCCTGAGGACGCCGGCGCGGAGGCGGGCAGCAGGTGAGCGCGCACGCCACCGGCTCGGGCTCGTCCATCAGCTCGCGCACCATCTGGACGAACCGCGGATGCGTGCCCGCCGTGGCCGCCCGCTCCAGCGGCAGGCCCAGCCCGGCCGCCACGTCCCTGGCCTCGGTGTCGAGGTCGTAGACGACCTCCATGTGATCGGAGACGAACCCGATCGGCACCAGCACGACGGCCGGCGCGTCGATCTTGCGCAGGTGGTCGCAGACGTCGGGCTCCAGCCACGGCACCTGCGGCGGCCCGCTGCGCGACTGCCACACCAGGTCCCACGGCTCGGTGCGGCCGAGCGCCCGGCTGACCAGCTCGGCGCTCCTGCGCAACTGCGCCTCGTAGAGCCCGCCGGACGGGCCCGCGGTCTCGGCCATGGAGACCGGGATGCTGTGGGCGGTGAACACCAGCCGGGCGTCGTCGCGGCCGAGCCGCTCCAGCGCCGCGCGGGTGTGGTCGGCCATCGCCGCCACGAACCCGGGGTGCTCGCCGTAGTGCCGCATCTTGACCAGCTCGGGACCGCCCTCGACGGAGATCCTCGCGATGTCCTCGTAGTATTGACGGCAGCTCGAATAGCCCGCGAACGCCGAGGTGGCGAACACGGCCGCCTTCCCGACCCCGTCGGCCTTCATCTGACGCACCGTGTCCTCGCCGAACGGGTGCCAGTTGCGGTTGCCCCAGTAGACCGGCACGCCGGCCACCGGGCCCAGGGCCTGGAGCAGGTCGCGGTTCTGCCCGTTGATCGGGCTGACCCCGCCGAAGCCCTGGTAGTGCTCGGCCACTTCGAGCAGCCGCTCACGCGGCACGCCCCGTCCGCGCACGACGTTCTCCAGGAACGGCATCACGTCATCGGGGCCCTCGGGGCCACCGAAAGACAGGAGGAGCAAGGCGTCGTAATTTCCCACGTGACCACCTTATTCAGGGGTACGGGCGGTCGCTCCCCGAGGTAGGTTCGATCGAGTGAGCGCATTCAACGACATACGTGACTATGTGTCCATTCCCCGGGTTCTCTCGCTGCGGCTTTCGCCCGATGGTTCCAGACTGGTCTCGGTGGTCCAGTCTCTCAACCCCGATGGCAAGTCCTTCGGCACCGCGCTCTGGGCGATCCCCGTGGACGGCGAGCCGTACCGGCTGACCAGGTCGGCCAAGGGCGAGTCCGCCGCGGTCTTCACCGCCGCCGGAGACGTGCTGTTCACCTCCTCCCGGCCCGACCCCACCGTCAAGGAGCCCGGCGAGGAGGTCCCCGCGCTGTGGCTGCTGCCCCGGGCGGGCGGCGAGGCCCGCCAGGTGGCCACCCGCGCCGGTGGCATCGGCGCCGTGCGCACGGTGGGCGACGTGGTGGTGTTCGCCGCCGACGTGCTCGACGGCGAGGAGTCGGCCGACGCGGACAAGCGCAAGGCCCGCAAGGACGCCGGGATCAGCGCCATCCTGCACGAGGGCTACCCGGTGCGCTACTGGGACCACGACCTCGGCCCGGGGCGCACACGCCTGTTCGCGGCCAGGCTCGGCGACGACCGCCTGGAGGACGTGCGCGACCTGACCCCCGACGCGGGTGACGCGCTGCGCGAGGCCGGGTTCGAGCTGACCCCCGACGGCGCCACCTTGATCTCCACGTGGACCACGTACCTGGCGAAGGGCGAGTCGCGTACCGACCTGGTGGCCATCGACGTCGCCACCGGCGAGCGCCGTGTGCTGCTCACCGAGGACGGCTACGACTTCGGCGGCCCGCTCGCCGTGTCGCCCGACGGCGCCAGGATCGCCTGCGCCCGCGACCGCGTCACGGGGCTGGACGTCTCGGCGCGCAGCGAGCTGTGGATCGCCGACCTGGCCACCGGCCAGGGCCGCGCGTACGCAGGCGACCTGTTCCCCGCGAACGTCGAGTGGGCGCCCGACTCCTCGGCCGTCTACGTCGCCGCCGACCACCAGGGCCGCCGCCCGATCTTCCGTGTCCCGCTGGACGGTGAGACGGTCAGGCTGACCCAGGACGACGCCGCCTACCTCGGCCTCAGCCCGTCCCCCGACGGCCGTTTCGTGTACGCCCTGCGCAGCGCCGTCAACCTGGCCCCCGCCCCGGCCAGGATCGACGTCGCCACCGGCGAGATCACCGACCTGCCCACGCCCGCCCCGCGCCCCGAGATCCCCGGCACGCTCACCGAGATCTCCGCCACCACCGACGACGGCGCCACCGTCCGCGGCTGGCTCGCGCTGCCTGAAGGCGCCTCCGCCGACAACCCGGCGCCGTTCCTGCTGTTCATCCACGGCGGCCCGGTCGCGTCGTGGAACGACTGGCAGTGGCGCTGGCAGTCCTGGATCATGGCCCAGCACGGATACGCCGTGCTCATGCCCGACCCGTGCCTGTCCACCGGCTACGGCCAGGAGATGATCGACCGCGGCTGGGGCAACTGGGGCCCGCGCACCCAGGCCGACCTCGACGCGATCGTGGACGTGGCCCTGGCCAGGGACGACATCGACAGCGAGCGCGTCGCCGCGCTCGGCGGCTCGTTCGGCGGCTACATGGCCAACTGGCTCGCCGGCCACACCGACCGCTACAAGGCCATCGTCACCCACGCCTCGCTGTGGAACCTCGACCAGTTCGCCGGCACCACCGACGCCTCCATGTACTGGCAGCGCGAGTTCGGCGAGCCCGGCGGCGAGCGCTACTCGCTGCTCTCCCCGCACCACTCCCTCGACAAGATCACCACGCCGCTGCTGGTCATCCACGGCGACAAGGATTACCGCGTGCCGATCGGCGAGGCCCTGCGGCTCTGGTGGGACCTGCGGCGCACCGAGGTCGACTCGAAGTTCCTGTACTTCCCCGACGAGAACCACTGGATCCTCAAGCCGGGCAACGCCGTCGCCTGGTACGAGACCGTCCTCGCCTTCCTGGCCCAGCACGTGCTCGGCCAGGACTGGAAGCGCCCGGACTCGGTGGCCTGATGCCGGACTTCCTGCGGCTGGCCGAGGACATCGCCCGCGAGGCCGGGGACATGCTCCTCGCCAAGCGGCCCACGATGTCCACGGCGGTCGAGACCAAGTCCAGCCCCACCGACGTGGTCACCACGCTCGACACGGCGTCGGAGGAGCTCATCCGCGAGCGCATCCTGGCCGCCAGGCCCGGCGACAGGATCCTCGGGGAGGAGGGCGGCGAGGAGCCGGGCGAGTCCGACGTGCGCTGGATCGTCGACCCGATCGACGGCACCGTCAACTTCCTGTACGGGCTCCCGGACTGGGCCGTGTCGATAGCCGTCGAGGTCGGCGGCCGGATCGTGGCCGGCGTCGTCAACGTGCCGCAGCGCGGCGAGGTCTACACCGCGGCGCTCGGCGAGGGCGCCTGGCTGGGCGCGGAGCGGCTGCGCTGCAACACCGGCGTGCCGCTCGCGCAGGCGCTGGTCTCGACCGGGTTCGGCTACTCGGCCACCAGGCGGGCCGTGCAGGGCCAGGTGGTCGCCGAGGTGCTGCCGCGCGTACGCGACATCAGGCGCGGCGGCTCGTGCGCCGTGGACATGTGCGGGCAGGCCGCGGGCCGGGTGGACGCCTACTACGAGCGCGGCGTCAACCAGTGGGACTTCGCCGCGGCCGGCCTGGTGGCCACCGAGGCGGGCGCCCGGCTCGGCGGGCTGCAGGGCAGGCCGGTCAGCCCGAGCTTCGCGCTGTGCGCCGCTCCCGGCCTGTTCGAGGAACTGCACGACCTGCTGGTCTCACTGGACCCCGAACGCGACTGACGAGCCGTTGAGGAAACGGCCGGAGCCCCTGCTCCGGCCGTTTCCCATGACGACATGGCTAGCGGGGCAACGGGATGCCGTGATCGTCGGCCAGGCGGCGCAGGTCCTCGATCTCGGCGGTGAGGGTGTCGGCGAGGTATTCGTCGCCGACGTCGCGGGCCTCCCGAAGGCCCTTATAAGCCTGGTCGAGGCGGTGTTCGATCGTGGTCGTGAACTCGCCCATCTCACCTACTCTCTAGGGGTTCGATCCGTGTGGGGGCGAAGTCTCCCCATTGCCGGATGAAGTGCGGGCAATGAGTGTCTCGCAGGCATACCCCGGCTTGTCGCCCTCCGAAACATGAATTTCGCGAACCTCTCCCTGGCCGGAGCGTCACCAACCCCTGAACATGCCTTACCGTGCGCTTATCGGGGCTATGGACAGAATGAGTGACCAGAATCGGAGAGAGGTGTACCAGGCGTGCGAGTGCTGGTGGTTGAGGATGAGCGGGTGCTCGCCGACGCGATCGCGACCGGTCTGCGGCGCGAGGCCATGGCGGTCGACGTCGCCTACGACGGCGGTGGCGCCCTCGAAAAGACCTCCTACATCGACTACGACGTGATCGTGCTGGACCGCGACCTGCCGGTGGTGCACGGCGACGAGGTGTGCCGGCGGCTGGTGGAGCAGCGGACCGCCTCACGGATCCTCATGCTGACCGCGTCCGGCGACGTGGACGACAAGGTCGAGGGGCTCGGCCTGGGGGCCGACGATTACCTGGCCAAGCCGTTCGTGTTCATCGAGCTGGTCGCCAGGGTCCGCGCCCTCGGCCGCCGTTCCGCCCCCGCCCTGCCGCCCGTGCTCGAACGGGCCGGGATCCGGCTCGACCCGGGCAAGCGGCTGGTGGAGCGCGACGGCAAGGAGGTCGTGCTGACCAAGAAGGAGTTCGCGGTCCTGGAGGAGCTGATGCGCGCCGAAGGCGCCGTGGTCAGCCAGGAGGACCTGCTGGACAAGGCGTGGGACGAGAACATCGATCCCTTCACGAACGTGGTCCGGGTGACCATGATGACGCTGCGGAAGAAGCTGGGCGAGCCTCAGGTGATCGAGACTGTGCCCGGGGTTGGGTACAAGTTGTGACTGATCGGTCAGAGCGCGAGGTCGTGTCAGATCGGCCGGAGCGCGAAGCGGGCCCGACGCATCCGATGATCAGCCCGCATTCGGCGAGGAAGGCGACGCGCGTGCAGGAAGCACCCCCGCCCACCGGACCGCCCGCCTGGGACGGCCCGCCGCCGGAGCATCCGGTGGCCCAGCAGCGGACCGCGATGGCCCGGGTCAAGGAACTACCGGCCAAGCTCAGCATCCGCTGGCGCCTGACGCTCACCTACGGAGCGCTGGTCTTCGCGGCGGCGGCCGTGCTGCTGTTCTCGGTGTACGCCATCATCGGCACCGCCATCAGCACGGCTTGGCCGACCATCGACCTGGGCCTGCCCCCCAGCCAGGACGCCGAGCTCCAGATCGCCTGGCGCAACTGGCAGAAGCTGGCGATCGCCGGCGCCAGGGACGCGCTCTTCAGCAGCGCCTTCCTCGCGCTGGCGGGCGTGGGCATCCTGGCGCTGATCATCGGCTACTTCGTGGCCGACCGGGCGCTCAAGCCCGTGGCGCAGATGACCGCCACGGCCCGCAAGCTGTCGGAAAGCACGCTCGCCCACCAGCGCATCGCCCTGGAGGGCCCCAACGACGAGCTGAAGGAGCTGGCCGACACCTTCGACGCCATGCTCACCCGGCTCAACGTCGCCTTCGACACCCAGCGCAGGTTCGTGGCCAACGCCTCCCACGAACTGCGCACCCCCCTCACGATCAACAGGACGGTCCTGGAGATAGCCCTGTCCGATCCGGAGGCGTCGGCGGATCTCAAAGCGCTCGGCCGTACCCTTCTGGAGGTCAACGCGCGCAACGAGAAGCTCATCGAGGGATTGCTGCTGCTCGCCAGGAGCGAACGCGAACTCGCCGTGCGCAAGCCGCTCGACGTCCAGGACGTCGCCAGGACGGCCGTGGAACAGGTCTCTCCGTTCGCCGAGGAACACGGCGTGACCGTCACCACCGAACTGGTCAGCGCGCCTACCGTGGGCGATCCCGTGCTTCTGGAGCGGTCGGTCAGCAACCTGCTGGAGAACGCGGTGAAGTACAACATTCCCGAAAACGGAAAAGTATGGATCCGAACGGGAATGGTGGACGGTGCCTTGGTTGTTCAGGTGGCCAACACGGGACAGCACGTCCCGGCGTACGAGGTGAACAGCCTGTTCGAGCCGTTCAGGAGGCTCCATGCGGACCGCGTGGAATCGGCCAAGGGAGCGGGTCTCGGGCTGTCCATCGTCCGTGCGGTGGTCCAGGCGCACGGCGGAAATGTGTCCGCCGTGCCGCGTGATGGTGGAGGACTGGTCGTGACCATTAGGCTCCCGAGGCGCTGACGCAGGTGTCGCTCCGGCGTGTTCGTCCGCGTGTTGATGCACTGGGGGCGTCTCGTTCTTGCCGCACATGTGGTTGGATGTGCCGTCGAACACGGTGGTGCATGACGCCAAGGCTGTGGGTTTCGCCATATTTGGCTAACCATTGCCGTCGGCAGCAGGCCCTGACGTGTTGGGAGGTTCGTCGCCCGTTCCTCCGGGGTACCGATGGGAAATCTCCCCGACGGAACGGGCACAAGATGAGCTTCCCGGACGTTAGAAGACGCGCGATGAGCGCGAAGACATATAGATGAGGGGGATGGAGTAAGCACAATGGCTACCGACTACGACAGCCCGCGCAAGACAGATGACGACCTGGGGGAGGACAGTCTCCAGGAACTTCAGGCGCGGCGCACCGACAAGTCGTCTGGCAGCATCGACATCGACGAGACCGACCTGGCGGAGTCGCTCGAACTGCCCGGCGCGGACCTGTCGAACGAAGAGCTGTCCCTGCGGGTGATTCCTCGTCAGGCCGACGAGTTCACCTGTGCGCGCTGCTTCCTGGTGCACCACCGCAGTCAGCTGGCCTCTGAGAAGAACGGCCAGCAGGTCTGCCGGGAGTGCGCCGCCTAATCAACTGGAGCGACAGACTCGGGGTGAGAGAGCGAGGTCGATCCCTGAGCGATCGCGACCATGAGACTACGGAGGCATCGCGTGGCCGTACCAGAGAAAGACCACCAACCAGGCAGTGAGGTCGCCGACCCCGAACGTGAGGTCGGCGAACTCGTAGGCAAGCTCACCGCGCCCGGCGAGCTCGAACCGGCCGAGCGGCGCAAGCTGCTCGGCCGCCTAGCCAAGGCACTGTCGGCTGGGGCCAAGAGAGCGCGGGTGACCGGCGCGGGCCGGGGCCGCTGGCTGGCCGACGTCTTCCTCAACATCGCGCCGCGTATCCCGATCCGGGATCTGCACACCCTGTCCGAGCATCATCACGGCCTGACCGGCGAAGAACTCGCCGACGACCTGGTGCGCACCGCCCAGAAGGCCACGATGACGGTCGGCGCCATCGGCGGAGCATTGGCCGCGGCCGAATTCGCCGCGCCACCCCTCCTGCTCTCCGCCCCCGCCCAGCTCGTCGCCGAGACCATCGTCGTCGCCGCCATCGAGGTCAAGATGCTGGCCGAACTGCACGAGGTCTATGGCGTACGTGTCCAGGGCTCCGGCAGCCAGCGCGCCGTGGCCTTCACGGCCGCCTGGGCCAAACAGCGCGGCATCGATCCGCTCACCCCCACGTCCGTCTCGCTGGCGCTGGGCGCGGCCACCAAGACGGCGCTGCGCAACCGGCTGCTGCGCACGCTCGGCCGCCACCTGACCACGCTCGGGCCGTTCCTGACGGGCGCGGTCGCGGGCGGGGCGCTCAACCGGATGGCGACCAAGAAGCTCGGTGAGGCCGTCCGTAACGACCTGCGCGGCAAACGGCCGCTGCCCCCCGGCGGCCCTGGCGACCGGCCCGGTGCGGTCGAGTCCCGCGCACGCGACGCACTGGACCCGTAGCCGGAGCGATCACACCCGCAGGCCGCCGAAGGTCATCTTGAGCAGCCCGTCGGCCAGCTCGTCGGCGGAGCCGCCGCGCGCGGGCTGGTACCACTCGGTGATCGAGTTCACCGTGCCGAACAGCAGCCGCGTGACCAGCCCTGGATCGACGTCCGCCCGGATGCTGCCGTCCGCCGCGGCCTCCTTGACCAGCCCGCTGACGAACCGGTCGAACTCCCGCCGCCGCTCCAGCGCCGCCAGCTCGGTCGGGCTGTTGCCGCGCACCCGCAGCAGCAGCGTCACGTACGGCAGCCGCTCCACGAGGATGCGCACGCTGTGCCGCACCACCCACTCCAGGCGCTCGATCGCGGGCCCCGGGACGGCGCGGTGGTCGGCGACCATCTCGAACAGCCCGTCGAGCGCCCGGTCGAGCGCCCGGGCAAGGAGCTGCTCCTTGCCCGGCACGTGGTAGTAGATGGCCGACTTGGTCACACCGAGCGCCCTGGCCAGGTCCTCCATGCTCGTCCCGTCGTAGCCACGCTCGTTGAAGACGCCCACGGCGATGGACAGAACGGACTCGGGATCATGCCCGCGCCTGCGCTGACGGATGGGAGTGGAGGCGGCCATATCGTCAATTATCCCGCTTGTCGATGACTCGTTTGAGCTTTCCGACCGACCGCTCCAGCGTCTCCGGGTCCACCACTTCGACCTCCACGCTGACGCCGACGCCGTCCTTGACCGCCTGGCGCAGACTCTGGGCCGCCTCCGCCCGGCCGCGGTCGAAGCCGGGGCGCGCCTCGACCCTGACCGTCATCACGTCGAGCCGGTCGGGCCGGGTCAGGTGGAGCTGGAAGTGCGGCGACAGGCCGTTGGTCCGCAGCACGAGCTCCTCGATCTGGGTCGGGAACACGTTCACGCCGCGCAGAATGATCATGTCGTCGGTGCGCCCGGTCACCTTGACCATGCGGCGGAACGCCGGCCGCGCGGTCCCCGGCAGCAGCCGCGTCAGGTCGCGGGTGCGGTAGCGGACGACCGGCATGGCCTCCTTGGTGAGGCTGGTGAAGACCAGCTCGCCCTCATCCGCCGGGATCCCGGTGAACGGATCGACCGTCTCCGGGTAGAAGTGGTCCTCCCAGACGTGCAGACCGTCCTTGCTCTCGACGCACTCGTTGGCCACGCCGGGCCCCATCACCTCCGACAGGCCGTAGATGTCGACGGCGTGGATCTCGAAGTGGTCCTCGATCTCCTCGCGCATCCGCTCGGTCCACGGCTCGGCGCCGAAGATCCCGACCCGCAGGGACGACTCACGCGGGTCCAGGCCCTGCGCGGCGAACTCGTCCAGCAGCGCCAGCATGTACGACGGCGTCACCATGATGATGTCGGGCCGGAAGTCCGTGATGAGCCGCACCTGCCGGGGTGTCATGCCGCCCGAGACGGGCACCACCGTGCAGCCCAGCCGCTCGGCCCCGTAGTGCGCCCCCAGCCCGCCGGTGAACAGCCCGTAGCCGTAGGCGACGTGCACGATGTCGCCGGGCCGCCCGCCCGAGGCGCGGATCGAGCGGGCCATCACCTCGGCCCACACGTCGAGGTCGTTCTTCGTGTAGCCGACCACGGTCGGCCGGCCGGTGGTGCCGCTGGAGGCGTGGATCCTGGCCACCCGCTCGCGCGGCACCGCGAACATGCCGAACGGGTAGGACTCGCGCAGGTCCTGCTTGGTGGTGAAGGGGAACTTGGCCAGGTCGGCGAGCTCCTTGCAGTCGCCCGGGTGCACGCCCGCCTCGTCGAACTTGCGCCGGTAGAGCGGGACGTCGCCGTAGGCGTGCGCGAGAGTGCGCTGGAGCCGTTCGAGCTGGAGCGCCATGAGCTCGTCGCGGGACACCCGTTCGATCGGGTCGAGCTCCTGCGGCGCGGGGGGATAGCCGAGTTTCATCTCATCTCAATTCCCTGCTGCGGCCGCGGAACTCCGCGACCACGTCGCCGTCCGCCCGGCGCACGGTGATGTCGTAGATGCCGCTGCGGCCGTAGCGGGTGCGTTCGGCCGCCTCCGCCACCAGCACGTCACCCGCGCGGGCGGGGGAGACGAACGTGATCTCCGCGCCGGCCGCCACCGTCACCGGGCCGTAGGTGTTGCACGCGCACGCGAACGCCGTGTCGGCCAGCAGGAACACGTATCCGCCGTGACACAGGTCGTGTCCGTTGATCATCTGGTCGGTCACCGCCATCCGGCACACCGCCCGGCCCTCGCCCAGCTCCGACAGCTCGATGCCCAGGGCCGTGGAGGCGATGTCGGCGTCCATCATGCGACGCGCGCTCTCCAACGCAAGTCTCCCTTGTCAACTGACCGAATGTTCGGTAAACACATCACCATCCGGCCTTCCCTGTCAAGAGGTTGAAGATCATGTTCGAGCAGCACCGCGGGACTCTGGACGAAGCCACCTCGGCGATCGCTCAGCGTGGTCACTGGAGTGCCTACCCCGAGTCGCCGAGCCCGCGCGTCTACGGCGAGGGCGCGGCCGAGCGGGGCAGGGAGGCGTTCGAGTCCCTGCTCGGCAAGCCGTACCCGCTGGAGCAGCCGGGCACCGGGTCCTGGATCGGCGCGGAGCGCTCGCCGTTCGGCATCGACCTCGGCGTCACCTACCCGCAGCCGCTGGTGGAAGAGCTCATCGCGGCGGCGAAGGGCGCGCTGCCCGCCTGGCGGGACGCCGGGCCGCTGGCGCGCGCCCTGACCTGCGTGGAGATCGTCGACCGGATCAACAAGCGCAGTTTCGAGCTGGCCAACGCGGTGCAGCACACCACCGGGCAGGCGTTCGTCATGGCCTTCCAGGCCGGCGGGCCGCACGCGCAGGACCGCGCGCTGGAGGCCATCGCGTACGGCTTCGCCGCCATGACCGCCTCGGCCGCCACGTCCCGCTGGGAGAAGCCGGCCAAGGGCGGCCCGCTGGTCATGGACAAGCGCTTCACCGTCGTGCCCAGGGGCGTCGCGCTGGTCATCGGCTGCAACACGTTCCCGACCTGGAACGCCTACCCGGGGCTGTTCGCCTCGCTCGTCACCGGCAACCCCGTGATCGTCAAGCCGCACCCCGGCGCCGTGCTGCCGCTGGCCATCACCGTGTCGATCGCCCGTGAGGTGCTGGAGCAGGCCGGCTTCGACCCCGCGCTCGTGTCGCTGGCCGTGGAGGAGGGCCAGGGCCTGGCCAAGACGCTGGCCACGCACCCCGATGTCCGCGTCGTCGACTTCACCGGCTCGACCGAGTTCGGCGACTGGCTGGAGCTCAACGCCCGCCAGGCCCTCGTGCACACCGAGAAGGCCGGGGTCAACACGGTCGTCGTCGACTCCACCGGCTCCTGGCGCGGCATGCTCGGCAACCTGGCCTTCTCGCTCGCGCTCTACAGCGGCCAGATGTGCACCGCGCCGCAGAACATCCTGGTCCCGGCGGCCGGCATCGAGACCGACGAGGGTCACAAGAGCTTCGACGAGGTGGCCGCGGGCCTGGCCGCCGCGGTCGCCAGGCTGCTCGGCGACGACGCCCGCGCGGTCGAGCTGACCGGCGCGATCGTCAACCCCGGCGTGCTGGCCAGGCTGGCGGCCGCGCCCTCGCTCGGCGAGGTGGTGCTGGAGTCGCGGGCGCTCAAGCATCCGGCCTTCCCCGACGCGGTCGTGCGCACGCCGGTGATCGTGAAGGTCGCCCCAGGGGAGCGCGAGGTCTATGGGCGCGAGCACTTCGGGCCGATCTCGTTCGTCATCCCCACCGGTTCGACGCGGGAGAGCCTCGATCTGCTGCGCGAGACGATCACGGCCCGCGGCGCGCTCACCGCCTCGGTCTACTCGACCTCCGACGACGTGCTCGACCAGGCCGAGCGGGCGGCCGTCGACGCGGGCGTCAACCTCTCGTGCAACCTGACCGGCGGCGTCTTCGTCAACCAGTCGGCCGCCTTCAGCGACTACCACGGCAGCGGCGCCAACCCGGCCGCCACCGCCTCGCTGACCGACCCCGGCTACGTGGCCGGGCGCTTCCACGTGGTGCAGTCCAGACGACCGGCGTGACACGCCGCGCCTCTGGGAATGGGCCTTGACGACGCCTGTGCGGGAGGAGGAGCGATGGCCAAGCCGTTCGCCTCGTCGGCGGATCTCGGTGAGAAACGGCAGTTGCTGGAGGTGCTGGCCGACGGCGTCTACGCGCTGACGGCCGAAGGCGACCCGAACGTCGGCGCGATCGAGGGCGAGGACTTCGTCGTCTGCTTCGAGGCGCTCGCCACGCCCGTGGCCGCCCGCCGGTGGCTGGAGCGGCTGCGCGCGCACACGGACAAACCGGTCCGCTACCTGGTGCTGTCGCACTATCACGCGGTCCGGGTGCTGGGCGCCTCGGCGTTCGGCGCCGACGTGATCGTGACGCACGAGAAGACCCGCGAGCTGATCGCCGAGCGCGGCGAGCAGGACTGGGCCAGCGAATACGCCAGAATGCCGCGCCTGTTCCAGGACCCGGCGTCGATCCCGGGGCTGACCTGGCCGACGGCGACGTTCAGCGACCGGTTCACCATCGACCTGGGCGGCGACCGCGGCGACCTGGTGCTGCAACACTGCGGCCGCGGCCACACCGAGGGCGACCTGGTGGCCTGGCTGCCGAGGCAGGGCATCCTGTTCGCCGGTGACCTGGTCGAGTCGCAGGCCGCCCTCTACACCGGCGACGCCTTCCACCGGGAGTGGTCCTCCTCGACGCTCGACCGGGTGGCCTCGTTCGGGGCGCGGACGCTGGTCGGCGGCAGGGGCGCGGTGGCCAGGGGCAAGGAGGGCGTGGAGGCGGCCATCGGGCAGACGCGCGACTTCCTGGCCGTGATGCTGCGCGAGGTCGGCGCGGCGGGGTCGCTGAAGGAGGCGTTCGAGCGTACGCACCGGACCCTGGAGCCCCGCTACGGCCACTGGCCGATCTTCGAGCACTGCCTGCCGTTCAACGTCTCCCGGCTCTGGGACGAGTTGCACGGCGTCGAACGGCCGCGGATCTGGACCGCCGAGCGCGACAGGGAAGTGTGGGACGAGCTCCAATCATGAACTCGACTACGAACAGCGCACAGGTCATCGTGATCGGCGCGGGGCCCGTCGGGCAGAGCGCCGCGCTGCTGCTGGCCCGCTGGGGCATCCAGGTGCTGGTGCTGGACCAGCGCCCGGGGCGGGGGCACGTCGGGTCGAAGTCCATCTGCCAGCAGCGCGACGTGCTCGACATCTGGGCCGCCGCCGGCGCGGGCAGGATCGCGGAGGAGGGCCTGGCCTGGACGACCGCCCGCACCTACCACCGCGACCGTGAGCTGTTCTCCTGGACGTTCGAGCGCGAGGGGCCGCTGCCGGCCTGCGTGAACATCTCGCAGACCCGCACCGAGGAGATCCTCGACGAGGCCATCGCGGGCCAGCCGCTCATCGAGGTGCGCTGGGAGCACGAGGTGACCGGCCTGATCCAGGACAACTCGGGCGTCACGGTGCACTGCGGGCAGCGGCGGCTGCGCGCGCCCTACGTGCTGGCCTGCGCGGGCGCCAGGGCCCAGGTGGTGCGCGGGGCGCTCGGGGTCACGTTCGGCGGGGAGACCTTCGAGGACCAGTTCCTGATCTGCGACATCAAGGCCGACCTGCCCGGCTGGGAGAACGAGCGCCGCTTCTACTTCGACCCCGTCTGGAACCCGGGCCGGCAGGTGCTCATCCATCCCTGCCCGGGGGGCACGTTCCGGATCGACTGGCAGATCGCGCCGGACTTCATCCCCACCGAGGCGGACATCGCGCGCAAGGTGCGGCAGATCATCGGCGACCGGCCGTACGAGCTGCTGTGGCACAGCACCTACCGGTTCCACTCGCGCCTGGCCTCCCGCATGCGGGTCGGGCGGGTGCTGCTGGCGGGCGACTGCGCCCATCTGGTGGCGCCCTTCGGGGCGCGGGGGCTCAACTCCGGGGTGCCGGACGCCGAGAACGCGGCCTGGAAGCTGGCCTTCGTGCTCAACGGGTGGGCGGGGGAGGGGCTGCTGGAGTCGTACCATGCCGAGCGGCACGCGGCGGCGGCCGAGAACCTCGACGTGACCTCCGCCACCATGCGCTTCCTCGCGCCCAAGACCGTGGAGGGGCGCATGCACCGGCGGGCGGTGCTGACGGGCGGCCGGGTCGCGGAGGTGGATTCGGGCCGGTTCGCCGAGCCCTTCTGGTACGTCGACTCGCCGCTGACCACCCCCGAGCCGTCGCGCCCGTTCCACGGCCGGCCGCCGAAGGGGGCGCTGTGCGTGCCCGCCCCCGGCGTGATCCTGCCGGACGTGCCCATCGCCGGTGGCCGGTTGCGTGAGATCTGCCGCGATGGATTCCTCGTCCTACTGGGCGATATGTGCGATTCGAGTTTGTTTGTGCAGGTCCTGGGCAAGGTCATTACGGCGCCGCTCGCCGTTCGCGGGCTCGCGGAGATGGAGGGGACCGGCTCGCTCGCTGAAAGGCTCGGCGCCGGACCGGATGAGGCATGGCTCATCAGGCCCGATTCCCACATCGCCGCGATCATTCCCCATGCGGGCCCGGAGTCGGTGGCGGCCGCTGTCAGCCGTGCGCTGGGCGGCTTTCCTGACATGTGACCCGATAGGGAGGACTTGCGTGACTGGCCGTAGCTCGTATCTGATCGTCGCGAACCGGTTGCCGGTGGACCGCACGATCGAGCCGGACGGAACGGCTGCGTGGCGCAGAAGTCCAGGCGGGCTCGTCACCGCGATAGCGCCGGTGATGCAGCGCCGCCACGGAGCCTGGGCCGGTTGGCACGGGGCTGCGGACGAGGTGCTGGAGCCGTTCGAGCAGGGCGGGATGAACCTGATCCCGGTGCCGCTGTCGGCCCGCGAGGTCGAGCTCTACTACGAGGGCTTCTCCAACGCCACCCTGTGGCCGCTGTACCACGACGTGGTGGCGCCGCCGGTGTTCGACAGGAAGATGTGGGACTCCTACCGGGAGGTCAACCAGCGCTTCGCCGAGGCCGCCGCGGAGGCGGCCGACGAGGGCGCGGTCGTGTGGGTGCAGGACTACCAGCTCCAGCTCGTGCCCGCGATGCTGCGCAAGCTCCGGCCGGACCTGCGGATCGGCTTCTTCCTGCACATCCCGTTCCCGCCCACCGAGCTGTTCTGGCGGCTGCCGTGGCGCAGGGAGCTGGTCGAGGGGCTGCTCGGGGCCGACCTGGTGGGCTTCCAGCTGCCCGGCGGGGCCTCGAACTTCCGCAGGCTGTGCCGGCGGCTGCTCGGGCTGCCGTACAAGGGGAATGAGATCTTCCTCGACGACCGGATCGTGACCACGCAGGCGTTCCCGATCTCGGTGGACTTCGCGCAACTCGACTCCCTCGTCCGCGACCCGAACATCGTGGCCCGCGCCAAGGAGATCAGGATGGAGCTGGGCGACCCCGAGCACGTGCTGCTCGGCGTGGACCGGCTCGACTACACCAAGGGCATCGGGCAGCGGCTGGAGGGCTTCGGAGAGCTGCTCAACGACGGCCGGCTGCGCCCGGGCGAGGCCGTGTTCGTGCAGATCGCCACGCCGAGCCGCGAGCGCGTCGACGAATACCGCAGGCTGCGCGACGACATCGAGCTGCAGGTCGGCCGGATCAACGGGGAGCACGCGCAGCTCGGCTACCAGCCGGTCTGGTATTTCCACCAGTCCTACGACCACGAGGAGCTGGCGGCGCTCTATCTGGCCGCCGACGTGATGGTCGTGACGCCGCTCAGGGACGGGATGAACCTGGTGGCCAAGGAGTATGTCTCCTGCCACCACGACCTGCACGGGGCGCTGGTGCTGAGCGAGTTCGCCGGGGCCGCCGACGAGCTGCGGCAGGCCTACCTGGTCAATCCGTATGACGTGGAGGACGTCAAGCGCCAGATGCTGGCGGCGATGCGGGCCACGCCGCACGAGCTGGCCCGGCGGATGCGTACGATGCGCCGCCGGGTCGCCACCTACGACGTGGACCGCTGGGCGAGTGAGTTTCTCACTGCCCTGGAGTCACCTGCTTCAGAGCCTTCCACGCGTCATAGCGCTTCTTGGCGGTCCGGTTGACCACGATCTGCGCCACCGACATGCCCACGCCCATGACGACGGCGTAGCCGATCGCCTCACCGAGGTTGACCTCGGGCGAGTCCGTGTCGACGGGCGGCTCCTTGCCGGTCGCCTTCTCCCAGGCGAACCCGAGCAGCTTGCGCGCCGCCCACGCCGTCACCAGGCCGACCAGGCCGCCTATGACCCGCCAGGCGACGTCGGGCTTGTCCTCCGCCATGCCGATCTCCCTTCCCCTTTGTAACGAACACTAGTCTCTACCGCTTGCCGGGCCGGCGAAGCCGTACCATATGGAGGCATGACTCAACAGCGACTACGCCATGCCGCCATGCCCGAAAAGCCGACTCTCGATGGCTTGGAGCAGGTATGGGTAGCGCGCTGGGAGGACGAGGGCACCTACCGTTTCGACCGCTCCAAGCCGCGCGAGCAGGTCTACGCCATCGACACGCCGCCGCCGACCGTGTCGGGCTCGCTGCACGTCGGTCACGTCTTCTCCTTCACCCACACCGACATCATGGCGCGCTACCAGCGCATGATCGGCAAGGCGGTGTTCTACCCCATCGGGTGGGACGACAACGGCCTGCCCACCGAGCGCCGGGTGCAGAACGTCTACGGCGTGCGCTGCGATCCGTCGCTGCCGTACGACCCGGAGTTCGTTCCACCGGACAAGCCCGGCAAACGTGAGATCTCCATCTCGCGGCGCAATTTCGTGGAGCTGTGCCACAAGCTGACCGCCCTCGACGAGCAGGCGTTCGAGGAGGTCTGGCGGCGCGTCGGGCTGTCGGTGGACTGGTCGATGCTCTACACCACGATCAGCGACGAGGCCCGTACGGTGTCGCAGCGCGCGTTCCTGCGCAACCTGCTGCGCGGCGAGGCCTACCTGTCCGAGGCGCCCACGCTCTGGGACGTCTCCTTCCGCACCGCCGTGGCCCAGGCCGAGCTGGAGGACCGGGAGTGGCCCGGCGCCTTCCACAAGATCTCCTTCTACGGCGAGCGCGGCCCGGTCCACATCGAGACGACCCGGCCCGAGCTGATCCCGGCGTGCGTGGCGCTGGTCGCGCACCCCGACGACGAGCGCTACCAGGACCTGTTCGGCACATCGGTGCTGACGCCGCTGTTCGGCGTCGAGGTGCCGGTGCTGGCCCACCGCCTGGCCGAGCCCGACAAGGGCACGGGCATCGCGATGATCTGCACGTTCGGCGACATCACCGACGTCACCTGGTGGCGGGAGCTGCACCTGCCGACCCGGCCGGTCCTCGGCTGGGACGGGCGGCTGCTGCCCGAGCCGCCGGAGGGCGTGGACGCGGAGCCGTACAAGGAGCTGGCCGGCAAGACCGTGCACAGCGCGCGCGAGCGGATCGTGGAGCTGCTGCGCGAGTCCGGTGACCTCGAAGGCGAGCCCCGGCCCGTACAGCGCACGGTGAAGTTCTACGAGAAGGGCGACAAGCCCCTCGAAATCGTCACCACCCGCCAGTGGTACATCCGCAACGGCGGCCGCGACGAGGAGCTGCGGCGGCGCCTGCTGGCGCGCGGCGGTGAGCTGGCCTGGCACCCGCCGCACATGCGGGTGCGCTACGACAACTGGGTCGAAGGGCTCACCAGCGACTGGCTGATCTCGCGCCAGCGTTTCTTCGGCGTGCCGTTCCCGGTGTGGTATCCGATCGACGAGTCGGGGCAGCCCGTCCACGACGCGCCGATCCTGCCCGCCGAGGACACGCTGCCGATCGACCCGTCCTCCGACGTGCCGCGCGGCTACACCGAGGAGCAGCGCGGCGTGCCCGGCGGGTTCATGGCCGACCCCGACGTCATGGACACCTGGGCCACCTCGTCGCTGACACCGCAGATCGCGGGCCGCTGGGAGACCGACGACGACCTCTTCCGGCGCGTCTACCCCTCCGACCTGCGGCCGCAGGCGCACGAGATCATCCGCACCTGGCTGTTCTCGACCGTGGTGCGCTCGCACTACGAGTTCGGCACGCTGCCGTGGAGCGACGTGGCGATCTCCGGGTGGATCCTCGACCCCGACCGCAAGAAGATGTCCAAGTCCAAGGGCAACGTGGTCACCCCGCTCGACCTGCTGGAGCAGCACGGCTCCGACGCGGTCCGCTACTGGGCGGCCAACGGGCGCTACGGCGTCGACACCACCTTCGACGTCGGGCAGCTCAAGATCGGCCGGCGGCTGGCCATCAAGATCCTGAACGCCTCCAAGTTCGTGCTCGGCCTGGCCGAGAGCGACGGCGCGGTGACCGAGCCGCTCGACCGGTCGATGCTGGCGGCCCTGGCCGACACCGTACGGGAGACGTCGGAGGCGTTCGACGCCTACGACCACACCCGGGCGATCGAGGCCGTGGAGCGCTTCTTCTGGGCGTTCTGCGACGACTACCTGGAGCTGGTCAAGGCCCGCGCCTACGAGTCCGGGCCCGAGTCGGCGTCGGCGCACGCGGCGCTGCGGGAGGCCCTCGGCGTGCTGCTGCGGCTGTTCGCGCCGTTCCTGCCGTTCGTGACCGAAGAGGTGTGGTCGTGGTGGCGCGAGGGCTCGGTGCACCGCGCCTCCTGGCCGGCCGCCGAGCGCGGTGCCGGTCACCCGGCGGTGCTGACGCTGGCCTCCGAGGTGCTGCGGCAGGTGCGCAAGGCCAAGTCGGAGGCCAAGCTGTCGATGCGGGCCGAGGTCTCGCGGCTGACCGTGCGGGCGCCCGAGATCGAGCTCGTGCGGCAGGCGCAGGACGACCTGTGCGCGGCGGGCAACGTCGAGGAGTTCGTGCTCGAATACGGTGACGAGCTGCGGGTCGAGGTCGAGCTGGGCTGACGGGTTTTCCTACGGCCGGGGCGGCTGTTTTCAGGCGTCCCGGCCGACGTCGCGGTGCAGGGCCAGGAAGAGTGAGTACGCCTCTCCGTCAGGTGACTGTGGCCGGTCACGGAAGTCGTCGAACACCTCCTGCAGCCGCCGGCGCAGCTCGGCCCTCTCGCCGGCGGTGAGCCGGAGCCCGAGCCGGGTGAAGTTGCTCTCTTCGAGGCCGGCGAGCCTGACCTCCTCCAGGAAGGCGTCCAGGATCGCGGCGTTGGCGCCGGTCACGCCGCTCTCGCGGACGTCCATCTCCCAGGACTTGCCGGTGGAGCGGTAGGGGATCTCGGTGGAGCCGCGCGGGCCTGGACGGCTCGGCTCGGCGGCCAGGAAGCCGGTCTCGACCAGCTTGCGCACGTGGTGCAGCGTGGTGGCCGGGTTCGCGTCGAGGCGGCCCGCGATCTCCTTGTTGGTGAGCGCCTGGTCGAGGCAGAGGCGCAGGATGCGCAGCCGTACGGAGGAGGCGAGCGCGCGGGCCTCGGCCTCGGTGGCGGGGCGGCGATGGGTGCCCATGGCGGTCACCCTATAACTGGTTGATTTTTCCCAATCGGTAGGCGATGCTGCTGCGGGTGAGCTTGTTACGCGAGCGCGACTTCCGCGGCCTGTTCCTCGCCGACAGCGCCAGCCAGGTCGGCACCCAGCTCCTCCACCTGGCCCTGCCCCTGGTCGCGGTGACGGCGCTGCGCGCGTCCGCCGTTCAGGTGGGCCTGCTGACCGCCTGCCAGACGCTGGCGTTCGTGGTGATCGGGCTGCCGGCGGGCGCGATCGTCGACCGGTTGTCCAAGCGCCTGGTCATGGTGGTCGCCGACTGGGCGCGGGCTTTGGCGCTGGTCTCCGTACCGGTGGCGTGGTGGCTGGGCGTGCTGACGATCTACCAGCTGTACGCCGTCGCGCTGGTGCTCGGGGTGTTCACCGTGTTCTTCGACGCGGCGTACCAGAGCTATCTGCCGCACCTCGTCGGGCGTGAGCGGCTGGTCGAGGGGAACTCGATGATGGAGGGCCTGCGCACGGTGGCGCACCTCGGCGGGCCGAGCGTCGGCGGTTACCTGGTGCAGTTCCTCACCGCGCCGTTCGCGCTCGTCGTCACGGTGGCCGGATATGTCTGGTCGGCGCTGTGCCTGGCGACCATTCGCAAGCGCGAGCCCCGCCGGGAACGCGCCGGCTCCCACCTGGGCAAGGAGATCGCCGAAGGCGTCAGGTTCGTGTTCGGGCACCGGCTGCTGCGCCGCATCGCGGGCTGCGCGGGCACCGCGAACCTGTTCGGCACCATGGCCCAGCCGGCGATCCTGCTGCTTCTGGCCAGGGACCTCGGGCTGCCGGCGGGCACGATCGGGCTGCTCCTGGCCGTGGGCGGGGTCGGTGGCGTCGTCGGCGCGCTGGTCAACCGCCGCGTGGCCGCCCGGTTCGGGCAGGGGCCGACGATCTGGCTGGCCATCGGGCTGCCCGCGCCGCTGATGTTCGTGGTGCCGTGGGTGCAGGCCGACTGGCGGCTGGCGTTGTTCGCGCTGTTCGAGTTCTGCTTCGGGGCGGGCGCCGTGATCTTCAACGTGACCCAGCTCAGCTTCCGTCAGGCCGTCACGCCCGAGCCGCTGCTCGGCCGCATGAACGCCACCATCCGCTTCCTCGTCTGGGGCACCATGCCGCTCGGCGGGCTGCTCGGTGGCGTGCTGGGCGAGGTGATGGGGGTCAGGAACGCGCTGCTGGTCGCCGCGGCCGGGTCCTGCCTGGCGTTCCTGTGGGTGTTCACCTCGCCCATGCGGACGATGCGCGAACTTCCCGTCAGTAGTCGCACACTCCCGTAGGGAAGATCTGCTTCAGCCTGGCGAGCTGGTTCTGGTCGGGCCGCCAGGTGCCGTACAGGCCGCGTGCGACGGCCCTGTCGACCGGCTGGAGGCGGCACTTGTAGACGCCGCCCTCGATCGGGCCGCCCGCCACGATCCTGGTGGTCGAGTAGAGCGGGAAACGCTGGGTGCAGGCGCCGGGGGCGCGGCGGTCGAGGACGCCGTCCCAGACGTTGGGTCCTGCCGCGATCTGGGTGCCGTCGGTGGCGAAGCAGCGGTCGACGGCGTCGGAGGGCTTGTTGCCGACCACGCCACGCGACGGATATTTCTGGATATTGGCCATCCACGCGTCGATCACGCGCAGCGCCTCGGGCGTCTGGTCGAACATCGGCCCGTCGGGGCGGGCGTCGGTGAACCAGATGACCTGGTTGCCGGCCTGGCCGTCGTGGTTCAGCATGCGCTTCCTCGACGCGAACGACTGGTGCGCGTTGTGCATGTCCAGCTCGTCCTCCAGGTAGTGCCGCCAGTCGATGACCGGCAGGTCGATGTCGCCCCGGAACACCAGGCCGCTGCGCAGCACGTTCCTGATCGCGACGGGGTCTCCCGTGCGCCTGGGTGCCGGGTCGCCGAGGTTCATGTTGCGGGCGCTCCAGAGGTCGACGTCGGAGGGGCAGGCGGCGGGCACGTACGGGCAGCCCTCCTGCACCATGTCGGCCGCCTCCTTCCACGAGCCCGCCTTGGCGTTGACGTCGAGGAACTCCTCCGGCGTGATCGCTCCGGTGGTCAGGGCCTTGAGTCCGTACTGGACGCCCACGTTGTCCCAGGTCGAGCGGGCGTATCCGGCGGCGTCCCGGCCGTAGACCTTGTACAGGTCGTCCCAGTGGGTCCACTGGACGGTGTCCTTGACGCCCGGCGGGTCCATGAGCTGCCACTCGGGGTCGTTGTTGGAGGTCCAGAGCGGGTTCATGGCCAGCGGGGTCAGGCCGCGCCAGCCGTTGACGCACTCGTCGGAGCCCTGGGCGCCGGTGTATGGGTTCGTCACGGTGTCGCCCGCGTTCATGCCGATCAGGGCCGTTCTGTCGTCCCATTTCGCCCAGCGGGGGTTGTGGTCCATGTAGCGTTCGAGCAGCTCGCAGTCGCCCACGTGGATGGTCTGGGTGGCCATGTCCGGATACGAGTACTGTGGGATCGCCGCGTCGATCACCCGGTCGCCGTGGTTCTGGGCGTAGGCGTACTGCTGGATGGCGCCGCCGGAGGCGCCCACGCCGACCGTGTACAGCGGCAGGCCGTGCTGCTCGATGAAGCGCTCCTTGACCATGAGGGCCGTCTCGCCGCCCAGGATCAGGTTGTAGTGGGTGGAGGTGCGGGTGCCGGAGGAGTGCAGGATCGCGTAGCCCTTGCCCAGGCCGTACGGGTCGAGGGCGCTGCCGCCGAGCGTGCCCTGGTCGTGGCCGATCGCCACGCCGCCGTCGAAACGGTAGATCGCGCGGCCGTTCCAGCCGTTGTCGATCATGGCGATCGAGTACAGGAAGCGGTTGATCACGCCGCGCTCCCGCCGTACCACGAAGTCGACCTCGCGGCCGTCGAGCAGGGTCGTCGTGGCCAGGTCGGCGGGACGCTCCGCGGGCATCGGCTTGAACGTGCCGTCCGTGGAGCGGTAGAGGCGGTCGGTGACGACGGGGGCGAAGCAGTCCCTGCTCCAGCCGCCGCTCACGCGCATGCCCTGGCCGTCCTGGTTGTCCACCGCCGGCGGGCCGAGGCCGGCGCGCTGGGTCTTGCACAGGAACGGGTACTGGTGCGCGCCCGAGAAGATCGGCCCCTGGATCGGGTGGTCGCGTAACCTCAGGCTCTCCCGGTACGGCCACGCCACCGCCGTGATCGTGTTGTCCCCGCGCGTCAGGCCGGTCACCAGGCCCGTGAGCCCGTTCTCGGTCTGCCGGAACACCGCCGTGACGTCCTCGCCGTTGCGCAGCACCTTGAGTCTCGAACCACGGGTCTGGCGGACCCTGATCAGGGCGTCGCCGCCGCTGACCTGGTCGGGGCGGCTGGAGAGCACCTCCAGGGCCAGGGCGGCGCGGGAGGCTTGCGCGGGGGCGGGGGCGCCGATGAGGGACGCGAGCACGGTGAGGACCACCACAGCCTTCATGAGCACGACGGTGACACGGCCGCCACCCCTTGCACAGACCCGATCCTTGGGCACTCCGTCACGCCGTTCGCCAGGCTGATCATGGGGCGGGTCGTTGCGCCGATCATCAGGCTGATCATGGGCCGGTCGTTGCGCCGATCATCAGGCCGATCATCGGGCCGATGATTACGCCGTGAGCTGTCCGGGCGGTTATCCGCGCGCATCTCCGGCCCGGACATGCCAGTCTTGAACACGTGCAGCTCGACCGCCCCACCAAGCTCGTGCCACCCGTGCTGGCCAAGACGGCCGCATGGTGTGCCTGCCTGATCCTCGTCGGCGTGGTCGTCTACTTCTTCATCCAGGTGATCGCCCGCCTGACCTTCGTGGCGTTGCCCGTGGCGATCGCGCTCCTGCTGACCGCGCTGCTCTATCCGCTGACCAACAGCCTGCGCAGCGCCGGCATGCGGCCCATCTACGCCACCTGGATCACCATGCTGGTGGCCCTGACCGTGCTCGTCGGCACCGGGTGGCTGGTCGGGGCGCGGGCCAGCGAGGAGTTCCCCAACCTGGTCGAACAGGTGCAGGAGACCGCCAGGTCGGTGCAGACGTGGCTGATCACCGGGCCGCTGCATCTCAAGGAAGCGCAGATCACCGGCTACGTCGACGAGATCGCCAACATGGTCAACACGCAGCGTGCGGCCATCGGCAACACCGTGCTGACGGCCGGGGCGGTGGCCGTCGAGGTGCTCGCCTCCATCGTGCTGCTGCTGTTCGTGACGTTCTTCCTGCTCAAGGACGGCGACCGGATCTGGGCGTGGTTCCTCAAGGGGTTCGGCAGGGTGTCGCCGCGCGTCGACCGCGCGGGGCGGGCCGCGTGGGCCACGCTCTCCCACTACGTCCAGGGCACCGTGGCCGTGGCGGCCGTGCACGGCCTGATCATGGGCATCGTGCTGGCCGGGATGGGGGTGCCGCTGTGGGCGCCGCTGGCCGTGCTGATCTTCTTCGCCAGCTTCATCCCCATCGTCGGCATCTTCTTCGCCGGCACCGTCGCGACCCTGGTCACGCTGGGGGCCAAGGGGATCGTCTACGCGCTGATCTTCCTCGGGATCCTCATCGTGGAGCAGCAGCTCGAAAACCATGTGCTGCAGCCGCTGATCGTGGGGCGGGCGCTCAACTTCCATCCGCTGGCGATCATTCTGGTGCTGGCCATCGGGGGCATCCTGGCGGGCATCGCGGGGGCGGCCGTGGCCGTGCCGGTGGCGGCGGTCATCTACCGCGCTTTGCCGGAGCTTCGCCACAAACCACCCGAACTACCCCCCGGCCACGACACGGCCCCACCAGGCGAACTCCAGCCAACGGGCCCGGACACGGGCCCCGGCCCAACCTTCGGCTCGGGCCGGGGCTTCGGCACCGACCCCGGCTCACCCCCCGGCCCAGCCACCGCCTCGAGCTCGGGTTCGGGCTCGGGTTCGAGCTCGGGCCCCGACCCCGCCTCCGGCTCCGGCTCGGGCTCAGGTCCGGCCTCGGACCCCGGCTCGGGCTCAGGTCCGGCGTCCGGTTCGGACTCTCGCCCCGGCCCCAGTCCCGGCTAGAGCTCCGGCTCCGGCCCTGATCCCGCTTTCGGTCCTGGCCCCGCTTCTGGTTCGGGTTCAGGCGACGGTGGGCCGGGTGACGGTGATGCCGGGGGGCGGGTGCGTACGGAGTAACCTCGTCACCCGTGACACGTTCCTCCCTCACCACCCCGCCGCCGGACGCCGCCATGCCCGTGGCGCACCCCGCCGCGCCGACCCCCGGCAGCAGCCTGGGCTCCCACTACAGCAACTGCTTCGGCTGCGGCACCGAGCATCCGACGGGGCTGCACCTCGCGGCCATGACGCCCGACGGCGCCACGGTCGAGGCGGAGTTCACGGTGGGGGAGGCGCACCAGGGCGCGCCCAGGCTCGCGCACGGCGGTGTGCTGGCCGCCGCGATGGACGAGGTCATCGGAATGTCCGTCTACCTGTTCCACAAGCCGTATGTGACGGGACGCCTGGAGACCGACTATCTGCTCCCCGTTCCCGTCGGCACGACACTCCACCTGCGCGCCTGGTGCAACGGCATCGCGGGCAGAAAGGCGTACCTTGAGGCTGAGGGGCGCATCGGCGCTCCCGACGGACCGGTCGCCGTCCGCGCGGCAGCGCTGTTCATCGAGGTGAACATGGAACACTTCGCCAAGCATGGCGATCTGGCCGCCATCGCCGCCGAACACCAGGACTACGAGGTGAACCCTTGAGCAGAGCAGAGATCCTCATCCAGCGGCTCGACGCGGAGCTGCCGGTGCCGTCGTACGCCCACCCGGGCGACGCCGGCGCCGACCTCTACGCGGCCGAGGACGTGGAACTGCTGCCCGGCGAGCGGGCCGTCATCGGCACCGGGCTGGCGATCGCCCTGCCCGAGGGCTACGCGGCGTTCGTGCATCCGCGCTCGGGGCTGGCGGCCAGGCACGGCGTCACGCTGGTCAACGCCCCCGGCACGGTCGACGCCGGCTACCGGGGCGAGATCAGGGTGACGCTGATCAACACCGACGCCAAGGAGTCGTTCCGGCTCCAGCGCGGCGACCGCGTGGCGCAACTCGTGATCCAGCGGGTCGAGTACGCGCTCTTCTCCGAGGTCGAGCGCCTGCCCGAGTCGGTGCGCGGCGCCAACGGGTTCGGTTCGACAGGACGCTGAACAAGTGGCTGGCAAGGGGCCTGACAGCGGCCCCCCGAACAATGGGCCGGAATGTGGCCCCCCCGAACAATGGGCCGGACAACGGCCCGATGAGCAGGGAGAGTGAGGAACGTGTTCCGACGTCGTCGTCGTGAGCAGCCGGAGCAGGTGGCTGAGCAGGAGCCTGCCGCCCCCACGCGAGAGTCCGGCCCGTGGGACGCCGACGAGCCCCACCCGGAGACCGACAGGATCGACCTGGGCGGCCTGCGGCTGCCGCACAACCCGGACTTCGACGTACGGCTGGCCTCGGTAGGAGACCAGCACGTGGGGGTCGTCGTCCTGTACGAGGAGAGTTCGCTGCAGCTCCAGGCCCTGGCCGCGCCGCGCAGCTCCGGCCTCTGGGACGAGGTCAAGACCAAGATCGTGTCGCAGGCCAAGCACCTGGAGGAGCGGGAGGGACCGTTCGGCGGTGAGCTGACCGGCGAGATGAAGGTCGACGGCCAGCCCAGGCCGGCCCGCTACCTCGGGATCGACGGCCCGCGCTGGTTCCTGCTCGCGGTCATCTCCGGCAAGGCGGCGGCCGACGAGAAGGTCGCGGCGGCGTTCATCGACTTCATCAAGGACGTCGTGGTCGTCCGCGGCAACGAGCCGATGGCCCGTGAGGAGCCGATTCCGCTGCGCCGTCCCAACGACGAGACGGGCGAGACGCCGACGGAAGGCCCCGGTTTCAACCCGTTCAAACGAGGGCCGGAAATCAGTGAGATTCGCTAAGGGCTGACATCACATAGGCTGAGTCATCATGAGTACGGCAGAGCCCCCCAAACGTGGGGGATTGCGCGGGTTCTTCAGTCGGCTGGCCACTACCCAGTCCGAGATCGAGGCCCAGGAACTCCGGGAAGACGCCGACGAGGTCGGCGCTACCCCCATCGTGTCGTGTGGCGGGCGCCGCCGCTTCTGCGTGGCGGGTACGCTACGTACGGTGACACTGCGTCCGCGGGGTGGCGCCCCCGCACTCGAAGCCGAGCTCTACGACGGGTCCGACGTGATCGATCTCGTCTGGCTCGGCCGCCGCAAGATAGCGGGCATCGAGCCCGGCCGCACGGTCAAGGCCGAGGGGCTGGTCAGCATGCAGGACGGGCGCAAGGTGATGTTCAATCCGCGTTACGAGCTGCGCCCAGGGAGTTGAGCCGGTGAGTGCTGAGGCAGAAGAGGTCGCCCACGACACTGTGGAGGCGGCGGTGCGAGCCCAGCTCGCCAAGGCGTTCGGCGGTGTGCGCGGCATCATCGAGGCGGCGGTCCCGACGATCGCGTTCACGGTGTCCTGGATCTCCACCGAAGATCTGAAGCTGGCGCTCATCGTCAGCGTCTCGCTGTCGGTGGTGCTGCTGCTGGTGCGCGTCGTGCAGCGCTCCACGCCACAGTTCGTGATCAACAGCTTGATCGGCATCGCGATCGGCGCCTTCTTCGCCAGCCGTACGGGCGACGCGAAAGACTATTTTCTGCCCGGCATTCTCTACAACGCGGGCTACATGGTGGCGATGCTGATCTCGATCGTGACCAGGTGGCCCGTCGTGGGCTTCCTGATCGGCTCGGTCACGGGTGATCCGACCGCCTGGCACAAGGATCCCGGCATCGTGCGGCTGTGCATGCGGCTGACCTGGCTGCTCATGCTGCCGTGCGCGGTGCGGGTGGCGGTGCAGGGGCCGGTCTACCTGTTCGGCGGTGGCGACGAGGCGGTGGCGGCGCTCGGCTTCGCCAAGATCGTGATGGGGTGGCCGCTCCAGGTGGCGGCGCTCGCGGCCATGCTCTGGGTCCTCGGCCGCGGCCGCACCCCGATCAAGCCTCCGGTGGCTCCCGCCTGATCAGGCCTCCTGGCGATCGGGGCGGCCTGGCCGCTCCGATCGGTCACGTGGCCGCTCCGGGTGGTCGCCGTGATCCTGGTCGTTCCCGTGGTCCGGTTGGTCTCGGTGGTCCGGTTGGTCTCGGTGGTCCGGTTGGTCTCGGTGGTCCGGACCGTGATCCGGTTGGTCCTCGTGATCCGAGCGATCCGAATGATCTGAGCGATCCGAGCGATCCGAGCGATCCGAGCGATCCGAGTGGTTCGAGTGGTTCGAGTGGTTCGAGTGGTTCGAATGATCTGAGTGTTCCGAGTGGTCCCGGTGGTTCGGGCGGTCTTCGTGGTCCGGGTCGAAGGCGGTGGGTTCGGCGGGCAGGGTGTAGCGGTCGCCGATGAGGCCGGCCACACGCCGGGTGCTCTCCTCCGGGGCGAGCTGCTCGGCCTGCTGTTCCAGGGCCGCCACCTCGTCGGCCAGCTCGGCGTCGCCCAGGCTGTCGCGGATCCACGTCGAATAGTCGCCCCTGCGCAGGTGGTAGAGCCACGTGTCGTCGTCCACGCCCTCCGCAAGCTCTACGAAGGTGAGCAGGTTCCTGGCGCGCAGGCGCAGCCGTCCCTCGGGGCCGGTGAAGTAGAAGCTTTTGTCCCTGTCCATGGTGCCCGCCGCGTATTTGCGCCGGTGGCGGGTGCGTTCGATGCGGGCTGGGGTCAGGGTGAGGTGCTGCGCGGACGGGTCGCCGACGGACCACAGGGCGATGTCGCCGTCCTCGGTCAGTTGGAGAGACGGGGGCCGTCCGCCTCGCGCCGCCGCGACGGCGGCCAGTGTCTCGGCCGGCTCCTTGCCCACCGCGATCGTGCCGGTCACCAGCTCCAGCGCGGCCGGGCTCAGGGCCTCGGGATGCACGGTGATCATCAGCAGCGCGCCCACGTCGCCGGGGTGTTTGAGGGGTACGTGGCGTACCTCGGCGGGCATCAGATGGTGGGCCTCGTCCAGGATGAGCCAGTGCGGGTGCCCGAGCTTGGCCCGCAGGCCGGTCAGGCGGGGCAGCAACTCGGCGAAGTAGGCGGGGCGGTCGCGGAGCTGCAGGCCGATCAGGTTGATCACCACGGTGCTGCCGGGCTGCTCCAGCACATGAACGACCTCGTCGACGCCCGGGACACGGTCGGGGTCGCCCAGCACGGTGACGCCCGGATATTCGGCGTAGTCGCCTTCCGGGTCCACGATCACGCACTGGTAGCCGGCGCCGATGAGCCGTTCGAGCAGGGCGGTGGTGGCGGTGGACTTGCCACTGCCCGAGGGTCCCACGACGAGCAGCCCGACACCGTACGGCGGCAGCCGCACCTCCACACCCTCGCCCGCATCCTCGCCGCCACGCGCACCGCCGTCCGTGCCCGCGTCACTGTCCGTGCCCGCGCCGCCGTTCGCACCGGTCTTGTCGTCCGCGCTGGCCCTGCCGTTCGAGCCGGTCTTGCCGGCTCCGTTGTTCGCGGCGGCTTCGTCGTTCCGGCCGGCCTTGCCGTTCTCGCCCGCCTTGTGGCCGAGGAGGACGTGGCGGCGGGGGATTTCGACCTCGTCCAGGTCGCCTCTCAGCAGCATGCCGGCGAGTTCGGTCACCCCCTTGCCGGCCGCCCCGTCGAGGCGGACGTCGGCGGCCTCCTTGAGCGCGGGCAGGGCGTTGGCCACGGCGGCGCCGCATTCGGCGGCGGTCAGGAACGCGTGGTCGTTCTCCCCGTCCCCGACCGCCACCGTGCCGCGCGGCGACAGGGCCATGCGGTCGAGGGCGGCCTCCAGGCCGGTGGCCTTGTTGACCCCGGGCGGCAGCACCATGACCGCGCCCTTGTTGTAGATGACCTGCAGCTCCAGGCCCAGCTCACGGATCGCGGTGAGCACGTGGACGTCGTGGGGCTCGCGCGTGGCGATCAGCACCCGGCCGACCCCGAGCGGGGTGACGCCCTCGGCGCGCAGCCGGTCCACCAGTTCGGCGGATGGCGGGTCGGCCAGGTCGTCGCAGGTGCGCTCGCCGGGGTCGTACAGGACGCCGCCGTTCTCCGTCACCACCTGGTCGAACAGGCCCGGGTGCGGGAAGACGGAGAGCAGGTCGTCCAGCTCGCGGCCGGTGACCAGCAGCAGCTTGACCCCTGAGCGGGACAGCCGTTCCAGGGCCTCGATCGCCTCTTCCGGCACGTGGCCGCGCTCGGCCAGAGTCTCGTCATAGTCGCAGGCCAGGACGTTGTAGCGCATGATCCTTCCCTACCCGGCGGCGGGCGTACATCCGGCGGGCGAGGTGAATGTGAGGTGAACTTTGCCACTTGCGCTTATAGACAGATCATCGGTATATATCGTTGTCATGAATACCCGATCGATGCAGGAACCGACGTTCCTGATCCTGACGGCGCTGGCGGGCGGGCCGCAGCACGGCTACGGCATCATCACCGACGTGCTGCGGATCTCCGGTGAGCGGGTGCGCCTGCGGGCCGGCACCCTGTACGCGGCGCTGGACCGGCTGGAAGGAGACGGCCTGGTGGCACCCGAGGGGGAGGAGATCGTGGACGGGCGGGCGCGGCGCTACTACCGGCTCACCCCGGCGGGCACGGCCAGGCTGGCGGCGGAGGCCGAGCGGCTGCGGCACAACGTCGAGACGGCCACGGGCCGGCTGTCACGACTGGGCTTCGTCCCGAACCCGGGGGGTGCCGCATGAGTTCCCTGGAACGGCGATACCGCAGGCTGCTGGCCTGATACCCGAAGGAGCACCGCACACGGCACGGGGACGAGATGATCGCGGTGCTGCTCGCGAGCGCCGAGCCCGGGCGGGAGCGGCCGGCCGTGCGCGACACGTACGACGTGGTGCGCGGTGGCCTGTCGATCCGCCTGCGCCACGCCGTCAGCCACGCCGTCAGCCACGCCGCCGGCCCCGGCGCGCGGCGGCACTGGCGGGACGCGATCGAGGTCGCGGCCCTCATCGCGCCGCTCGCGCTCTTCGCCGCCGCCCTCATCCGGGCCGCCACCTATGGCGCGTGGGCGATGCAGGGGCCGGTCGTGCAGGGGGAGGCGGCGCAACTGCTGGAGTTGGTGGTCTACGCGCTGCCGTACGGGCTGATGACGTTGCTCGCCTGGCTCGGCCGGTCCAGGGCGGCGGCCGCCTGCGCGGGTCTCTACGCGGTGCTGAGCGCGTGGTCCAAGGTGCAGCGGGAGCGCGACTGGTCCCCCGAATATGTGGTGACCGACGGGGTCATCCTCGTCATGGGGGAGCCCGTGGCGCTGGGCAGCATGGTGCTGCCTCTGGTCCTCTGTGCCCTGATGCTCGTCGCCGCACCGTCGCCTGGTCCTGCGGCGATCGGCACCCGGCGGCTGCTGGGCTGGACGGCCGTGGTGCTCGGCGGTTCGGCCGGAAGTCTGCTGATCTCATATGGATGGAGCTATCTGGCCGCCATCGTGGTGGCGGCGATGGCGCTGCGGTCGCCCGTCGGGCGGCGGGCGGTGGTCGTGCTGGTGCCGATGGCGGCGGTGTTCGCCGGCGGGGTGCCGGGGGCCGGTGACGTGGCCAACACGGCCCTGCTCGGCACCCTGGCCGCGGCGGTGCTCGGCGTCGCGGCGTGGCTGGCGAGGTCCGGCGGCAGCGCCCCGTCGAGGCCGGCCGAGCTCTAGGCTCCTCTACGCTCCTTGAGGTGAGTATCTTTCAGGTTCCAGGCTCGAAGTCCATCACCGCCCGCGCCCTGTTCCTCGCCGCCGCCGCGCGGGGTACCACGACGCTGCGGCGGCCGCTGCACTCCGACGACACCGAGGGCTTCGCCGAAGGGCTGATCGCGCTCGGTTACCGGGTGGAGCGCGAGCCTGGAGTCTGGACGGTCGAGGGCCGTCCCGAGGGGCCGCCCGCGGACGCGGCCGAGGTGTTCTGCCGCGACGGCGCCACCACCTCGCGCTTCCTGCCCGTCCTGGCGGCGGCCGGTACGGGCGTCTTCCACTTCGATGCCTCGGCCCAGATGCGCCGCCGCCCGCTCGGCCCCATCACCCGCGCACTGCGCGAACTCGGCGTGGACCTGACCCACGAAGAGGAAGAGGGCCACCACCCGCTGACCGTACGGGCGAACGGGGTCAAGGGCGGCAGCGTCACCCTGGACGCCGGGCTCTCCTCGCAGTTCCTCACCGCGCTGCTGCTCCTGGGGCCGCTCACCGCCGAAGGACTGGAGATCACGGTGACCGACCTGGTGTCGGCGCCGTACGTGGAGATCACTCTGGCGATGATGCGGCGCTTCGGGGTCGAGGTGCGGCGTGCGGGCGACACCTTCGTCGTGCCGCCCGGACCGTACACGGCCACGGACCACCTCATTGAGCCGGACGCCTCCACGGCGAGCTACCCGCTCGCCGCCGCCGCGCTCACCGGGAGCAGCGTCACCATTCCCGGCCTGGGATCGGGCTCGCTCCAGGGAGACGTACGCTTCGCCGAGGTGCTCGGACGGATGGGGGCGGATGTCGACATGTCCGCCGATACGGTGACCGTGACGGGAACCGGCCGCCTGCGCGGGCTCACCACCAACATGCGCGACATTTCCGACACCGTCCCCACGCTCGCGGCCATCGCCCCTTTCGCCGACGGCCCCGTACGGATCGAGGACGTCTACAACACGCGTATCAAGGAATGCGACCGGCTCGACGCCTGCGCCGAGAACCTGCGCCGGCTCGGCGTTCCCGTGACCACGGGGCGCGACTGGATCGAGATCCACCCGGCCCGCCCGCGCGCCGCCGAGATCGCCTGCCACGGCGACCACCGGATCGCGATGTCGTTCAGCATCACGGGCCTGCGCACGCCGGGAATCACGCTGGACGAGCCGGGCTGCGTGAAGAAGACGTTCCCGGGGTTCCACGAGGCGCTGGCCGGGCTGCGGGCGGAGTGGGGGCTCGGGTAAAGAGCTCCGGGCGCAACCCTTAACCACTTGATCCACTTCTGCGGGTACGAAGGCTGGCGAACGACCGCCTCACACCTCATCGGGGGATCACCATGTACAGAACCGCCGTCGCCGCCGTGACCATGACCGCCGCCGCTCTGCTGCTCGCCACCACGCCGGCCCTCGCCTACAACGATGACGACGACCACCAGGGCCCGTTCTACACCATGTGCGAGGGCGAGCTGCACGGCCTGATCAAGCTGCACGCGCCGGTCCTGGTGTGGTGGGGCGACGCCGACTGCGCCACCGACACCGACGACATCTTCATGGCTCACCTGGACGACTGAGCGATCTCGTACGAGCTCTTCGAGGCCCCTGGCCGGGTTACGGCGAGGGGCCTCCCGGCGTTCCTCGGCCGCCGCCGACCGCTCGGCGGGATTGAGTGGATCCTTAGCGGACACCCTGACCTGCCCGCGCGTACGGCCCGCGAGCGCCCTCAACGGAAGCTCAACAGATCCTCAACCCGGGGCGGCGCATGATCCGTGGGACGGATCACCTCGGGAGGGAACATGCGAAAGTTGATGATCGGTGCGGCACTCGCCACAGGGCTCGCGGTGCTGGCGGTGCCGAGTGCGGCGAATGCCGCAGGGCCCGGGTTCCTCGACTACAGTTGCGGACCGCGGGTCAGTCACGAGCGCGCGACGGCTGGGACGACGAAGCTGGCCAGCGCCCAGACCTCCTTCGGGTACGTCCATCTCGACAGGTCCAGGGCCCGGATCTACAAGGGACGGCACGTCTACTTCGCGCTGGGCGGCGGGCTCCAGAGCGGGGACAAGATCACGCTCGACTGGTCGGACACCGGCGGGCGCACCTGGCACGGCTGCTACGCCAAGCGCCGCGGTACCATCGCCACCGCCGGGGGCGTCGACCAGT
Organism: Nonomuraea solani; assembly: GCF_900108335.1. GTDB lineage: Bacteria > Actinomycetota > Actinomycetes > Streptosporangiales > Streptosporangiaceae > Nonomuraea > Nonomuraea solani. Next base: position 834,973 of record NZ_FNVT01000002.1, on the reverse strand, counting down.
GGGGCGGCCGCAGCTTCCGCGCCTGCGTCTACTCCGTCGGCCGGTGGGTGTGCACACCGTGGAAGAAGTAGTGCGATCAGACCGTGCGTGTTAGACGGGGGAGCCCGGTGCAGGGGTCACAGCCTTGGCGCCGGGTTCCTGGGCGACGGTGACCGCTCAGTTGAGGTAGAAAAGGTGCTCAACCGGGCGATCGGGGCAGGAACGGCACTCGAAGAGGTACACATCGCCCCCGCCCGACACCATCAGGTCGGGCGGGTTCTTCGCGGCCTCGGCTCGTTCGGACCTCGAAAGCCAGAGCTCCGGCCCGCTGTCGTCGTCGGGCCGGTCCTCCACCGGGAGCCAGGTCCGCCAGGACTCCCCGTCGAACTCGCGGCAGGCCACGGTCAGAAGATGGTGGACGGGCCGTCCGCACGTCTTGCAGCTGAACGAGGTCGTCGAGCCGTTCCATCCGCGCGGATGACCACCGACCTTGGTTCCGGGGGCGGTGCTGAGGTGGTAGAAGTACGACCACCCGGTGCTCTCCTCGACCCGCCGCAGCCGCTCGTCGATCTCGTTGCGCAGTTCCTGCGGGATGTCGTCCCAGTCGGGATATTCCGTCACCTGCTCGGGGTGCACCACGCAGGGGACGGGAACGTGGCCCTCGGGAGCGTCAGCGGGCACCGGGGGTGTGACGAGCACAGGGTGGACGTCCGCCGCGTTCCGCCAGCGCACCTGCGGCAGGGGGCTGCGCTCGTAGAACTCCTCCCCGTGGTTGAACGGGCACCACAGCACCTGGAGCAGGTCGCTACCCTGCGGGAACGACACACCGGGCGCGTCCGCCGCGTAGAGCTGCACGACCGGCACCATGGGCACGACGGCCTCGTGGCGGGTGGCGTCCTCCGTGCCGTCGTCGTTGTAGTGCTCCTCGGCGCACAGCGGCCAGGGCTCATCGGCCGGCCACCTCAGCGGTCCTCCGACGGAGCTGTCCTCGTACGACGGGGTTCCCGCACGCGGATGCAGGCGGAGAGCGTTTCTGGCGAGCGGCTTCAGCTCGGGTAAGAGTTCCTCCATGGCAACCGGCCGAGGTGGAGTATGACGGGCCACTGTTCACCGCTCCAATGATGTTCCGTTCCGGACGCGAGGACCTTACCGGCCGGCTCCGACATACTGACCGGGGCAGGGCTGCCGTCGCCGGTGGCGCGGGTCAGAAGGAGCCGAAGGTCCAGTTTCCCGGGGCCTGCGGGTCGGTGCTGAAATAGAACTCCTTGACCGCGTGGTGCAGTTCCTCGCGGCTGAGGTGTCCCTTGCGTCCGACGTCGAGCTTGTCGAACGCCTCAGCCGCCCGCGGCTGGTCGAGCTCGCAGATGGCGGTCAGCAGCCGAACGTATTCCTCCTGGGTGACCTGGTCGTCCCCATTCCCGTCGATGATGTCGATGTAGGCGTCGACCGAGGGCCGGAAGGCCGTGTCGTAGGTCTCGGGACGCTGGGCGAGCGCGCCGATGACGGTGAACAGTTCTTCCTTCGAGATCTTGCCGTCGCCGCCGAGATCGGCCGAGGCGATGCCCGCTTCCCAGAACTTGGTCCACTCCACGCGGATCTTCTCGGCCTCGGCCGAGCCGGGGTCGTAGCCGAACGCTTCGGCGCACCGGTTCCCGCTGCGGACGAAGTCTTGAAGTTCGAGGTATCCGCTTTCGTCTTCGTCCAGCAGGGCGAAATAGTGGGAGAGCTTGCGGGTCTGGAGGTCACTCAGCGACATTCCCGTTCCTTTCGTTCAGGTGGCGTTGGTAGAGGGTGAAGGCTTCGTGGATCTCGGGGACGAACGGCAGCCGGGCCGCGGCGTGGCGCAGGGCCTCTTCGTCCAGCCAGCCGATCCAGGCGAACTCCTTGGGGTTGGGCGCGATCTGGACGTCTGCGGGGACCACGGTCTCGTGGACGGCGAACCAGTACGGGCTGATCGCTCCCCGGCACAGGATCGTGAAGCAGGACCGTACCGGCAGGTCAAGCCCTATCTCCTCGCGGATCTCGCGGACGGCGGCGCGCTCGTAGGATTCGCCCGCCCGTACGCCGCCGCCCAGCATCGCGCCGTACATGCCGGCCAACCAGGGGGCGGTGCCGGGTCGCCGGTGGACCAGATAGCGGCCGTCGCCGTCACGGCAGACCACCCCCACGATCCGGTGCAGCAGGCCCAGGCGTACGGCGGTCGCGCGCTCCACCACGCCGAGAACGTGGTCGTCGGCGTCCACGTGGTCGACCAGTTCGCTCATGCGGGCCACCGCACCGCGCGCCAGGCCAGCTCTTCCAGCATGCCGGCGACGTGCGGCGGGAACGGCGCGGTGCGCAGGGAGTCCAGGGCGCGGCCACGGTACCGCCCGATCATCTCGATGGTCGCCTCGATGGCCCCGGTGGCCGCGATGATGGCGCGGGCTTCGGCCGCGCCGGCGGCCCCCAGCTCCGGATCGGCCAGCAACACGCCGAGGCGTCGCCTCTGCCCGGGGTCGGCGCGGCTCATGGCCAGCGCGATGGGCACGGTGGCCTTGCCCTCCTTGAGATCATTGCCGACATATCCGGGATCGCCCACGTTCTCCACCACGTCTTCCAGGTCGTCGCACATCTGGAACGCCTGGCCCAGCGGCAGCCCGTACGCGCTGCACGCCTCGAACACCGCCTCGCCGGCGCCGGCCGCGGCCGCGCCGATGTGCAGGGGGCGCTGGACGGTGTAGCTGCCGGTCTTGTACAGGTCGACCGTCAGGGCCTGTTCGAGGCTGCCGATGCCGTCGCCGGTGCCGCACAGGTCCAGATACTGGCCCACCACCAGCTCGGTGCGCATGAGGGTGAACATCCGCCGGGCTTCGTGCATCGTGCCGAACAGCTCGTCGGCCCAGTCGGCGCACAGGTCGCCCAGCAGCAGCGCGGCGTTCTCCCCGAACCGGGCGGTGCTCGCGCGGGGCTGGTAATGCTCGAAGGCGCGCTGGGCGGTGGGGTGCCCGCGGCGGATGTCGGAGGCGTCGATGACGTCGTCGTGCATGAGAGCGAACGCGTGATAGAGCTCCACCGCCGCGCCCAGGCGCACCACCACCGGGTCCTCGGGGTCGCCACCGGCCGCCAGCCAGCCGCAGTAGCAGTAGATGGGTCGCAGCCGTTTGCCGCCTCCGGCCAGGAAGTCACGCAGGACGCGGATGGGGATGTCCAGATGCGTGCCGACTTCGCCGGCGAGCTTGCCGCGCAGCGTCGTCTCCAGGAACGCATCCACCGTCGTCCGGAACTCGGCCGGCAGATCGGTCTGGCCGCGGGTGCTGAAAGTGGTCATGGCCGCCTCCTGCGTCTGCTCTGGTGGCCGGCGAAGGCTTTCCACCTGCTCGGGTCGTCGCGGAGGCGCCCACCTGGCCGGCGTGGTGCCGCGTACCCTCAGACGGCCATCGGGCCCCGGCCGACCGCTTGAACGTGATCCGGCCGAAGCGAAGCACGGGGTCCCCCTAGGTGCAATCACTCTCTGTATTGTAAACCTAACACAATGTATTCGAAAAGGGGGGCCCTCGGACCCACGACTCCTCCGCGATCGGGGGGCGTGGGGAAGCGGTGGGCTCGGCGAACGCGTGGTGTTTCGGCCGCGGGTTTCAGCACTCCCGCGTGACGCCGCCCCGCAGGTCCCGGAGCGCTGGGCGCGTTCGAGGATCTCTCCGAGGTCGGCCGTGACTCGGTCCGCCCTTCCGGGCTGATCCGGTCACTCCGCCCTATGGCCGGTGCCGGCGGCGTAGCGAGCGGCGGCCTCGGCCGCTCGGCGGGCCAGGGCCTGGCGGAGCTCGGCCGGGGCGAGGACCTCGGCGTCGGTGCCGAAGGCCAGCAGGACTTCGGCTGCGGCCAGGGAGCGGAAGTGGAGCTCGACGTGCACCCGCTCCGATCGGTCGCCGGCGTCGGGTGGCGGTCCGGCCAGGTCGGCTTCGTGGATGCGCAGGAACCTGGCCAGGACGTCCCGGTGGACGCTGACCGTGACGGACAGCGGGGCGGGGATGTCGTCGATGTGGCGGCGCAGGCCGTCCCAGACGTCGGCCAGTTCCAGTCCGGCGCGGCGCCGGACGGGCTCGTCGAGGATCACGGCCGACAGGGCGCGGTCGGTCCGGAAGAGTGCGGGCTCGCCGCGGTGGTCGGCGACCAGGTACCAGACGCCTGCCTTGTTGACCAGGCCGTACGGATCGAGGGTGTAGGAGCGGACGCGGCTGTCGCGGCCGTGCCGGTAGCGCAGGCACAGCCGCCGGTCGGTGAAGACCGCCTGCTGGAGCACGGCCAGGTCGGCGGCCGGGCCACCGGCGGGGCGGGCGGGTCCGCCGCGCCAGCGCACCGGGTCGATGAGGATGCGGCGGCTGGCCAGGTCGGCGTCGGGCCGGTGCGGGGCGGGCAGCGCGGCCATCAGCTTGCGCAGCGCGGAGCCGAGGGCCTGGCCCAGGCCCAGCTCGGTGTGAGCCTGGCCGGACAGCAGCACGAACAGGGCGCGGGCCTCGTCGGTGGTCATGCCGGTGACGTTGGTGCGGTAGCCGGGCAGCAGGGCGATGCCGCCATGAGGGCCGCGCACGGTGTAGACGGGTACGCCGGTCGCCGACAGCGCCTCGACGTCGCGCATGACGGTGCGTACCGACACCTCCAGCCGCTCGGCCAGCTCACCGGCGGGCAACCGCCCGTGCGTCTGCAGCAGCAGCATGATCGACAGCAGGCGCTCGGATCTCATGGCTTCGAAATGTATATGACAGCAGGTGACATATACCCACGTGACACTGCGGATGGACGAGCCACCGGGCTCCGAGCGTCCCCGGCGCCCTGTCAGGGACAAAGCACCATGGAAGGAACTGTGCTGTGACCGTAACGAACGCGTTCGCCCAGAAGATCGCCGAAGACTTCGTCCGCGCGTGGACCGGCAAGGACGTCGACACGGCGCTGAGCCTGCTCGCCGACGACGTCGTGTGCGAGGCCCCGAGCGGGACCATCGAGGGAGTGGAGGGCTACCGCCGGTTCCTCGAACCGTTCGCGAGCTCGATCGTCGGCGCGACCGTCACCGGCGTGCTGGGCGACGACACGAACGCGGCGGCCGTGTACACCGTCGACACACCCTTCCTGAAGGACTTCCGCGGCATCGACTACATCACCGCCGAGAACGGCAAGATCACCCGCGTGATCAGTGTCTTCGACCGGCTCCCGATGGCCCAGGCCAGGGGCGACATCCAGCAATGACCCGGCCCGCCTCGTGAAACACTCCGGCGGCCCGCATCGCCGGGTGTGAGGTGTATCGGCAGGACGGCTGTGTGCTGCGCGCCGGCCTGCCCGCCGGGTCCGGCGAGTACACCCTCACCGCGTCCCTGAAGCGGCAGGTCCCGCACTCGACGCTCACCACCGCCACCGAGTCGGTGTGGACGTTCAGGTCCGGCACCACGCCGGAGGAGCGGCCGCTGCCGCTGATGGCCGTCCGGTACGCCCCCGAAGGTCTCGACGACTTCAACCGCGCCAAGCCCGGCGGTACGACCCGCGTGCCGCTGTGGGTGGAGCGCAATCCCGGCTCGGACAAGGCGGGGGTGCGGTCGGTCCGGCTGGAGATGTCCACGGACGACGGCGCTCATTGGCAGCGGGTGCCCGTGGTGCGCGCCGGTTCCGGGTGGACGTCCGTGCTGCCCAACCCGGGTACGGCGGGCTTCGTCTCGTTGCGCGCCAAGGTGACCGACACGCGCGGCGCCGGGGTGACCCAGACGATCACCCGCGCGTACGCCGTGGGCTGACGGGGCCGGGTGGACGTGTTCGGCCAAGGCCCGGCCGGGCCTTGGCCGAACACGACGTCGATGCGAAGACCCCGCGGTGCGCCCCCGAAGGGCTCAGTGCTGGGAGAGGAGGTGGGCCAGCTCCTGCTCCACTTCCTGGCTTGCCACGAACAGCAGTTCGTCCCCCGCCTCCAGCGGGTCGTCCGCTGTGGGGACCAGGACGCGGCCCTCGCGGAGGATGGCCACCAGGGCAGAGTCCACCGGCCACGGCACCGAGCCGGCTCGCTGGCCCACCACCGGCGCGTCGTCGGCCAGGGTGAGCTCGACCAGGTTCGCCTGTCCCTGGCGGAAGGTCATCAGGCGGACCAGGTCGCCGACGCTGACCGCCTCCTCCACCAGCGCGCTTAGCAGGCGCGGCGTGGAGACGGCGACATCGACGCCCCAGGACTCGTTGAAGAGCCACTCGTTGTTGGGGTGGTTGATGCGGGCCACCACGCGCGGCACGCCGTACTCGGTCTTGGCCAGCAGGGAGACGACCAGGTTGACCTTGTCGTCGCCCGAGGAGGCGACCACGACGTGGCAGTTGTTGAGGCCGGCCTCGTCGAGGGAGGCGATCTCGCAGGCGTCGGCCAGGAGCCACTCGGCCCGGGGGACGCTGTCGATCTTGATGGCGCGCGGGTCGCTGTCGATGAGCAGGACCTCGTGGCCGTTCTCCAGGAGCTCGGCCGCGATGGAGCGGCCCACGGCGCCGGCACCGGCGATGGCGACGCGCATCACTCGTCCTCTTCCGGTGCCGCGGCGAGCACCTTGTTGATCCGGTCCATGTCGTTCTCGGCCGCGATGACGTGCAGGATGTCGCCCTCCTGCACCACCGTGTCGTCCGTGATGGTCACGGCCTCGCCCATGCGGTTGATGAAGGCCGCGCGGGCCTTGGCGCGCGCTTCGAGGTCGACGACGCGGGTGCCGATCCAGGCGGCGTTGGCGGTGACCTCGGCCAGGACGACCGTGCCCGTGGGGTCGCGCCAGAGCGGCTCGGCGCCCTCCGGCAGGATGCGGCGCATGATCTGGTCGGCGGTCCAGCGCACGGTCGCCACCGTGGGGATGCCCAGCCGCTGGTAGACCTCGGCGCGCCGCGGGTCGTAGATGCGGGCCACCACGTTGTCGACGCCGAACGTCTCGCGGGCCACGCGGGCCGAGATGATGTTGGAGTTGTCTCCGCTGGAGACCGCGACGTACGCGGCCGCGGACTCGATGCCGGCCTCGGTGAGCACGTCGCGATCGAAACCCACGCCGGTCACCCGCCGCCCGCGGAATCCGGCGCGCAGACGGCGGAACGCCTGCGGGTCGCGGTCGATGATGGCGACGGAATGGCCGCCGTCTTCGAGGATGTGGGCCAGAGTCGATCCGACCCGGCCACACCCCATGATCACTATATGCATTTCCCCCCGCACCTTCGCGGTCGGCCGGTTGCTCGACACCAGTATGGCCCGATAGGGGCGTGCCTCGTTTAACGGCTCTGCCTGGGGCTAGCATCTCGTTACGTGGCGAAGGTAACGGATCTTGTCAAACGCATGCTCGTGGGGCGCGCCCTGCGCAGCGGGCAGCTCCACGAGCAACTCCTCCCCAAACGGATCGCGCTTCCGGTCTTCGCGAGTGACGCGCTCTCCTCCGTGGCGTACGCGCCGCAGGAAATCCTCGTCATCCTGTCCCTGGCGGGCGTCTCGTTCTACGCCTACAGCCCATGGGTGGCCATCGCCGTCGTCGTGGTGATGCTCACGGTCGTGGCGTCGTACCGGCAGAACGTGCACGCCTATCCGAGCGGCGGTGGCGACTACGAGGTCGCGACCACCAACCTCGGCAAGAACGCGGGGCTCACCGTCGCCAGCGCGCTCATGGTCGACTATGTGCTCACCGTCGCGGTGTCGGTCGCCAACGGCGTCGACTACGTCGGCGCCACGATCCCGTTCGTGGCCCAGCACAAGCCCACCGTCGCCATCGCCATCGTCGTCCTGCTCACCGTGGTCAACCTGCGCGGCATCCGCGAGTCCGGGGCCGCTTTCGCCATTCCCACGTACGCGTTCATGTTCGCCGTCCTCGGGCTGATCCTCTGGGGCGGGTTCCGGCTGCTGCTGCTGGGCGAGGACATCGAGGCGCCGAGCGCCCACTTCACCATCGAGCCCGAGCAGACGAACCTGACGGCCTTCGCCGCGGCCTTCCTGATCCTGCGCGCGTTCTCCTCCGGCTGCGCCGCCCTGACCGGTGTCGAGGCCATCAGCAACGGCGTGCCCGCGTTCAGGAAGCCCAAGAGCAAGAACGCCGCCACCACGCTGCTCATGATGGGCCTGGTCGCGATCACCATGTTCGGCGGCATCGTCGCGCTCGCCCTGGCCTCCGGGGTGAAGATGGCCGAGCCCTCGGTGGTCGCCCACGACCTGCTGCGGCCGGACGGCACGCCCGTCGGCCCCGATTACTACCAGCAGCCGATCATCTCCCAGGTGGCCGACGCGGTGTTCGGGGGCGGGTCGCTGCCGTTCGTGTTCATTTCGGCGGTGACGGCGCTGATCCTCTTCCTGGCGGCGAACACGGCCTTCAACGGCTTCCCCGTCCTCGCCTCCATTCTGGCGCAGGATCGTTACCTGCCGCGCCAGTTGCACACCCGGGGCGACCGGCTGGCCTTCTCCAACGGCATCGTCATCCTGGCGCTCGGCGCCTGCCTGCTGCTGTGGGGGTTCCAGGCCGACGTGAGCCGGCTGCTGAACCTGTACATCGTCGGCGTCTTCGTCTCCTTCACGCTCAGCCAGACCGGCATGGTCATCCACTGGACCCGCCACCTGAAGACCGAGACCGACCTCAAGGTCCGCCACCAGATGCACCGCTCCCGCGTCATCAACTTCTTCGGCGGGATCATGACGGGGCTGGTGCTGGTGGTCGTGCTGCTGACGAAATTCCTGGTCGGGGCGTGGATCGTGTGCATCGCGATGCCGATCCTGTTCCTCATGATGAAGGGCATCCGGCGCCACTACGACAACGTGGCGGCCGAGCTGGAGATCGACGAGGACTACGAGCCGGCCATGCTGCCCGCGCGCAACCACGCGATCGTGCTGGTCTCGAAGATTCACAAGCCGACCATGCGCGCGCTCGCGTACGCCCGCGCCACCCGCCCCTCCAAGCTGGAGGCCGTCACGGTCGGCGTCGAGGGCCAGGAGGCGCGCAACCTGCAGGAGGAGTGGGAGCGCCGGGGCATCCCGGTGCCGCTCAAGATGCTCGACTCGCCCTACCGCGAGATCACGCAGCCCATCCTCGACTACGTCAAGACGCTGCGCAGGCGCTCGCCGCGCGACGTGGTGACGGTCTTCATCCCTGAATACGTGGTCGGTCACTGGTGGGAGCACCTGCTGCACAACCAGAGCGCGCTGCGGCTGAAGGCGCGCCTGCTGTTCAAGCCCGGCGTCATGGTGACCAGCGTGCCGTGGCAGTTGCACTCCTCCGACCGGCTCAAGGGCCGGCCGGAGCCGTTCGCGCCCGGATCGGTGCGCCGGCCCTGGCACGAGACGGCCAAGGACGAGGTCAGAACGCGCTGAGCAGGGCGCGCAGCCGGCCGGTGTCGCGCGCACTCCAGCCCGGCGGCGCGGCGACGGCGGCCCAGCCGTCCACGATGTTGGCGCCGTACCGGTGGCCGTGCCCGGCCGGCACGTCCAGCGCGGCCGTCATGTCCACCAGCACCTGCCAGAACGTCACCAGCGGGAACCAGTTCATCCGCGGGTTCACGTCCGGCCCGCGCGGGCCCTCCAGCCACGCCGGCCTGCGGTAGATCAGCCGCGGCGACCACCACACCACCGGGTCGGAGGCGTTCTGCAGGTAGACCACGCGCGGGCGCGGCCACGGGCCCGGCGGCCCGGCGAGGTCGCCGGGGTGCTGTGCGAATCTGGCGGTCCCGCCCGCCCGGTAGACCGGGCGCCACACGGGGCTGCCGCGGTCGCGGCCGGCGACGAGGTCGTTCCAGACGCGGTTGGCGTTCGGCGGGCCCACGAACAGCGCGCCGTCCGTCCTCGCCACCAGGTCGGTCAGGTCGTGGAAGGACTCCTCCAGCTCGTACGACCCCAGGCTCTCGCCCGACAGCACCAGCCGCGGCCGCGACCCGGCGGGCAGCCGCGACCACCGCTCGTGCACCGCGTCGAACAGCGCCCGGCCCGTGGCCGCCGCCTTGTCCCTGTCGACCAGGAACGACACCCAGCTCGGCAGGTACGAGTACTGCAGGGCGACCATGGCGGAGCGGCCGTTGTACATGTACTCCAGGGCGTCGGCGATGTGCCGGTCCACCCAGCCGGTGCCGGTGGTGCCGAGCACGGCCAGCACGGGCCGGCCGAACGCCCCCGTGCGCTCCAGCTCCCGTACGGCCAGGGCCGCCTGGTCACGGGGCGAGCCGGCGCTGTCGAGCCCGACGTACACCCTGATGGGCGCGGCGGCGGGCCGCCCCGAGAACGCGGCCAGCCGGGCGGGAGCGGCGGCGGTGCCGGTGAAGCGGCGGCCCTCCCTGCCCAGCGACTCCCAGCTCACGAGGGACCCGGGGGCGCCCGACACGTACGCGGAGACGGGTTTGCGCACGCCCGCGTGGTTGCTCTCGTTGGCGACCGACGAGACGTCGCTCACCCGGGCCAGGAACCCGTTGAACAGCACGTCGTTGGCGAACACCGCGACGAGCAGGCCGACGACGAGCCCGCCGACGGTGTGGCCGACGTACACGGGGACGAACCGGTCCAGCCAGGCGATCAGCTCGCGGCCGCCCAGCCGGACGAGCCGGGCGGCCACCAGGCCCGCCGCGAACAGGACCAGGGCCACGGCCAGGATCACCGGCGGGAACCAGGTGATCCGGGTGTCCATGCCCATGAGCGCCCGCAGGTCGCGCTGCCAGTCGTGGCTGTACCAGAGCGCCACCGCCACCAGCGCCGCGCAGCCGCCGAGCAGGACGCGCCAGGCGACCCTGCGGGCCCGCTCGGGAAGCCGGTAGGAGATCAGCGCCCGGCCCAGCGCGCCGATCGCGGCGCCGGCCGCGTAGCCGAGGATGCCGGTGACCGCGCCCATCACCCCCTGGTACAGCCAGGTGCGGGGCAGCAGCGACGGCGTGAGCGAGGCGCAGGCGAACAGCGTGGCCAGCAGCGTCCCCCCGAAGCCGAGCCGCCGCCGGACCACCCGCGACCTGTCCATGATGACTTAGAGTAGTCGGTCAAGTCGGATAAGTGGTCATCCGGGTTGGGGCATAGGGTGTCGGTGTGGAACAGGCAACTCTCGAGCTGACGGTAGGTCCGGTCGCGCACGGCGGCTGGTGTGTGGCGCGCCATGAAGGGCGCGTGGTGTTCGTACGGCATGCCTTGCCCGGCGAGCGGGTGATCGCCGACGTCACCGAGGAGACGACCCGTTTCCTGCGGGCCGACGCCGTGGAGATCCTCGAACCCTCGCCCGACCGGGTCGTCCCGCCCTGCCCGTACGCGGGGCCCGGACGCTGCGGCGGCTGCGACTGGCAGCACGCCACGCCCGAGGCGCAGCGGCGGCTCAAGGAGCAGGTGGTGGCCGAGCAGCTCCACCGGCTGGCGGGCATCGAGCGCCAGATCGTGGTCGAGGAGATGCCGGGGGCCAAGGACGGGCTCGGCTGGCGCACCCGCGTGCAGTTCGCCGCGACGCCCGCCGGCGAGCTGGGCTTCCGCAGGCACCGCTCGCACGACGTCGAGATCGTGGACGCCTGCCTGATCGCCCATCCCGAGGTGGAGGCGGCCGGCGCCGAGGGGCACCTGTGGCCGGGCGCGTCCGGCGTCGAGGTCATCGCCTCCTCGGGCGGCGACCGGGCCGTGGTGGTCGCGCCCCGGCCCCGGCGCAGCGTCACCGTGCCCGACCTGGAGGCGCCCGCCTCGATCCTGCTCGACCAGGGCAAGGGCCGTACGGTGCCTCGACGTGGCTCCGGCGTGCTGCACGAGCAGGTGGGCGACCGGGAGTTCCGGGTCGCCGGCAGCGGCTTCTGGCAGGTGCACCCCGGGGCCGCCGAGACGCTCCTGGACGCGGTGCTGGCCTACGCGGCGCCGGAGCCGGGGGAGTGGGCGCTCGACCTCTACTGCGGCGTCGGGCTCTTCGCGGCCGGGCTGGCCGAGGGCGTGGGGGCGGAAGGGGCGGTGTTCGGGCTGGAGTCGGAGGCCGCGGCCGTCCGCGACGCCCGCGCCAACCTCCGCGACCTGCCGCAGGCCCGGGTGGAGCGGGGGCGCGTGGAGGAGGCCCTCGACCGCTTCCAGATCGAACGGGCCGACCTCGTGGTCGTCGACCCGCCGCGGGCGGGGCTGGGGCGCGAGGTGGTGGAGCGGGTCGCCTCGCTGGAGGCGCAGCGCATCGTGTACGTCTCGTGCGACCCGGCGACGCTGGCCCGTGACCTGGCCTGGTTCGCCGAACGCGGCTACCCGCTGACCGACCTGCGGGCCTTCGACGCGTTCCCGATGACGCACCACGTGGAGTGCGTGGCGCTGCTGACCAAGGACTGACAGGGGCGGACGTGGATCGCAGGGAGATCGCCCGGTTACGGGCGGACCGGGCGGTGCGCGTGGCGACACGGAACAAGCGGGCTCTCGCGCTGGCGATGCGGCGGGCCCGGTTCGCCGGCCTGGTCGTGGTGCTCGTGGTCATGGTCGCGGTGCTGGTGATGGGGCCGGCCGGGATGCTGTGAGCCCGTTTCGGTCCTTCGCGGCGGAGGTGCTCTGACGCCCCAGGGGTCACTCGGGTTTACATTCGCTTTAGGGGAATGTCCCGATTTTGATGACAAATCAGTATCGGTCCCGACAGAATGCGGTGCGCATCCAGCGTCTACCGCAACTGGAGGAAACCCCCTATGCGTAGACCCCTTGGGGTACTCGCCGCAGCCGTCAGCCTGGCAGCGATCGCCGCGCCCGTAAGCACGGCGCAGGCTGCCGCGGCGACGGAGGCGGCAAGGTGCCGCTTGACCGTGGCCCAGCCCGCCGTCGGCGACACGTTAAAGATCGAATCTTCCGCCACCCGTCGTGGCTGCTCCTCTTCCGCTCTGCTGCGCATCCGCATCAAGCGCGCCGTCCCCGGCGCCGACCCGGTCGTCAAGAGCGGCGCCAGCAGGAACGGCACCGTCTCCCTGGCGATCCCGTGCGCGCCGGGCACCTACTACGCGGTCGCCACCGACTACCGCGGCCGGCCCGTCAAGACCAAGGCCGCCAAGCTGACCTGCACCCCGGGCACCGGCGGCCGGCCCACGGTCACCCCCACGGCCCCGCCGCCCACGGCCACCCCCACGGCGACGCCCACGACGCGCCCCACCACGCGTCCCACCACGCGGCCCAGCACGCCGCCCACGGTGACGAAGCCCCCCACCCCGGCGCCCAGCACGCCGCCGTCGTCCGGCTCGGTGGGCACGGCCGAGGAGAACGAGGTCGTCCGCCTGACCAACGCCGAGCGCGCGAAGGGCGGCTGCGCGCCCCTCAAGCACGACCCGCAACTCCGCCAGGCCGCCTTCGGCCATTCCTCCGACATGGCGAAGCAGAACTACTTCAGCCACACCTCGAAGGACGGCCGCAGCTTCATGGACCGCATCCGGGAGGCCGGGTTCACCGGTGGCTCCGGCTGGGCCGAGAACATCGCCAAGGGCCAGACGACCCCCGCCTCGGTAATGTCGTCCTGGATGAACAGCTCCGGCCACAAGGCCAACATCATGAACTGCAAGTACAACCTGATCGGCGTCGGCGCGGCCAAGAACTCCCAGGGCCAGATCCTCTGGACCCAGAACTTCGCCGCGAAGTAACGGCGCCCTAGTCGAGAGAGGCGCGCAGGCGGCTCAGCTCGGCGGCGATGGTGGCCAGGGTCCAATGGGCGTTCAGCCCGCTGGGGTTGGGCAGCACCCAGACCCTGGCCCCACCCACCCGCTCCTCCCGGGGCCCGATCCGGGCCTTGGGCCGTTCGAAGGCCGTGCGGTACGCGGACACGCCCAGCACGGCCAGCACCCGAGGGCCGGCCGCCGCCACCCGCGCGGCCAGCTCCGCGCCACCCTCGACCAGCTCCTGCCGGCTCAGCTCCGACGCCTTGGCGCTGGGCCGGGGCACGATGTTCGTGATCCCCAGGCCGTACGAGGGGAGCAGGTGCTGCTCGGCAGGCGTGAGAAGGCGCGGGGTGAAGCCGGACAGGTGCAGCGCCGGCCAGAAGCGGTTGCCTGGCCGGGCGAAGTGGTGTCCGGTGGCCTCGGACATGAGGCCGGGGTTGATGCCGCAGAACAGCACGTCGAGCGAGGGACCGATAACGTCGTCGAGCACGTGCCGGAGATTAGCCCATCTCTTCGAGTTTGCGGCCCTTGGTCTCCCTGACCCACCTGGCCACGAAGAGGAACGACAGCAGGGCGAAGAAGGCGTACATGGCGTAGGTGAGCGGCAGGTTCCACTCCGCCAGCGCCGGGAACGACACCGTGATCGCCCAGTTCGCGATCCACTGGGCCGCCGCGGCCACGCCCAGGGCGGCGGCGCGGATGCGGTTCGGGAAGATCTCCCCCAGCAGCACCCAGACCACCACGCCCCATGACATCGCGAAGAAGAACACGAACACGTTGGCCGCGACGAGCGCGATCGGGCCCTGCGGGTCGGGCAGCGTGACCGACTCGCCCGCGCCCCCGGCCGCGCTGAACGCCCACGCCGCGGTGGCCAGCGAGATCGCCATACCGGCGGAGCCGATCAGGAGCAGCGGCCGGCGGCCGATCCGGTCCACCAGCGAGATCGCGACGAACGTACCGATGATGTTGATGATCGAGCTGGAGAAGCTGATCAGCAGGGAGTCGCTCTGGTTGATGCCGACCGACTGCCACAGCACCGACGAGTAGTAGAAGATCACGTTGATGCCCACGAACTGCTGGAAGACCGAGAGCACGATGCCGATCCACACGATCGGCAGCAGCCCCAGCCGGGGCCCGCGCAGGTCCTTCAGTCCCGGCACGCGCTCGGTGCGCAGCACGTGCTGGATCTCCGCGATGCGGGTGTCGAGGTCCACGTCGTCACCCTCGACCTCGACCAGCACCTCACGCGCCCGCCTGGTCTTCCCCGACATGATCAGGTAGCGGGGCGACTCGGGGATGTTCGAGGCGAAGAGCAGATAGAGCAGCGCTGGCACGACACAGGCGCCCAGCATCCACTGCCACGCCTCCAGCCCCCACAGCACGTTGTTCACGTCGCCGCCGGCCAGCCGCGCGATCACATAGTTGACGAGCTGCGAGACCGCGATGCCGAGCACGATGGCCAACTGCTGGAACGAGCCCAGCCGCCCCCGGTAGGCGGGCGGGGCCACCTCGGCGATGTACGCGGGCCCGAGCACCGACGCCATGCCGATGGCGAAGCCCGCCACCACCCGCCAGAACGCCAGGTCCCAGATCGCGAACGGCAACATCTGCCCGATCGAGCTGACCGCGAACAGCAGCGCCGCGACCTGCATCGACCGGGTACGCCCCCACCGATCCGCCAGCCCCCCGCCCGCCCAGGCCCCCAGGGCGGAGCCCAGCAGCGCGATGGCCACCACGAACCCGGTCTCGAACGAGCCCACCTGGAAGTGCTTCTGGATCCCGACCACCGCGCCGTTGATGACGGAGCTGTCGTATCCGAACAGGAACCCGCCGATGGCGGCCGCCGCCGTGATGAACACGACGTGGCCCAGATGCTCATGATGGGTGTATTGAGTAGCCATGCGGGTCCTTCCCCCGAGATCGGGAAAAGCTACCCGCAGGTCACCCACGTATTCCCCGGTCAGAGCCGGGGATCCACCGGCTCCGACTCCAGGGCCAGCACGGCGAAGACCGGCTCGTGCACCCGCCAGCCCGCCTCGCCGTCCGCCAGCCGCGACAGCGCCTCCAGGCCGAGCGCGTATTCGCGCAGCGCCATCGAGCGCTTCTTACCGAGGAAGCGCCGGCGCAGCACGTCGAGGGACTCGGTGTAGTCGGGGCCGTAGATGATGCGCAGGTATTCGCGCCCGCGCACCTTGACCCCGGGCTGCACCCGGCCGGGCGCGTACGCGGCGGGCTTGACCACCATGCCCTCCCCGCCGGCCGCCGTCATCGACTCCCACCACGCGGTCGCCGCGGCCCTGGACTCGGGCGAGTCCAGGTCGACGAAGACGTGCCGGGTCGCGGTGATCAGCGGCGAGTCGAGCAGCGCCAGCGTGGACAGGTGCCAGGCGTGCGGCTCCAGCGCCGTGGCCCGCCCCTCGGCGGCCAGGATCTGGAACGGAGCGACCCGGATGCCCTCCAGGCCGTCGACCGGCCAGCAGTATCGTGCGTAAGCGTCGCGGAAAAGGGCAGCGTTGTCGGAGCGGCGCCGGGTGCGGTCGAGCAGACCGCTCACACCCAGCCCGCGCCCGGCCGCCGCTTCAAGGGCCGAGACCGCTTCGGGCAGCGCGGCGCGGGCCGCCGCCCCGACGGAGGCGTACTGCGACTTGATGAGTTCGCCCGCCTTCGCCGACCAGGGCAGCAGCTCGCAGTCGAGCACCACCCACTCGGAGTCGAGCTCGGCCCAGAGCGGCTCGCACGCCTCGCGCAGCCGGTCGACCAGCGGCGCGGTGTCGTCGAAGAACGGCCGGCCCGTGCGCGTGAAGATCGCGCCCGCGCTGCCGTCGCCCACCCCGAACCTGGCCGCGGCCACCTCCGGCGTCCTGGCCAGCACGGCGACGGCCCGCGAGCCCATGTGCTTCTCCTCGCACACGACCTCGCGCACCCCGGCCGCGGCGAACTCCTCGAACGCCTCGTGCGGGTGCTCCAGGTAGCCGTCGAGCTTCGAGGTCTCCGGCGGGGCCATCGTCGGCGGCAGGTAGACCAGCCAGTGCGGGTCCACCGCGAACCGGCTCATGACCTCCAGCGCGGCGGCCGCGTTCTCCTCCATCACCTTGACCCTGGTCCCGAACCTGGTCTCGACGTGGCGGGTGCCGATCACGTCGCCGATGTCGAGCAGGCCGGGGTCGCGGGTGGTGGCGTCGCCGAGCGGCTTGGCGGGCTCGTACCAGACCTTCTCCGCGGGAACCTGGACGATCTGGCGCTCCGGGTAGCGCAGCGCGGTCAGGTGGCCGCCGAAGACGACGCCGGTGTCCAGGCAGATCGTGTTGTTGACCCATTCCGGCCTGATGGTGGGGGTGTGGCCGTAGACGACCATGGCGCGGCCGCGGTAGTCGTCGGCCCACGGGTAGCGGACCGGCAGGCCGTACTCGTCGGTCTCGCCGGTCGTGTCGCCGTAGAGGGCGAAGGAGCGCACCCGGCCCGAGGCGCGGCCGTGGTAGGCCTCCTTGAGTCCCGCGTGCGCGACGACCAGCCGGCCGCCGTCCAGCCGGTAGTGGCTGAGCAGGCCGTCCATGAACGTCCTGGCCCGCTCCACGAACTCGGCCGGCTCCGCGGCGAGCTGGTCCAGCGACTCCCGCAGGCCGTGCGCGACCTTGACGTTGCGGCCGTTGAGCGCCCGCACCAGCTTCTGCTCGTGGTTGCCGGCCACACAGACGGCGGTGCCCGCCTCGACCATCTCCATGACCAGGCGCAGCACGCCCGGCGTGTCGGGCCCGCGGTCCACCAGGTCGCCGACGAACACGGCGGTACGGCCCTCGGGGTGCCGCAGCCCCTCCCAGCCGAGCTCGCGCAGCAGCGTCTCCAGCTCCGCGCGGCAGCCGTGCACGTCGCCGATGATGTCGAACGGGCCCGTCAGCTCGGTCTTGTCCGACCACGCCTTGTCGTAGGTGATCTCGGCGTTCTCGACCTCGTCCAGGCCACGCAGGACGTGCACCCGGCGGAAGCCGTCGCGCGAGATCTTCCCGAGCGAGCGGCGCAGGTCCTTGCGCTGCCTGATCACCACGCCGGGGCCGAAGTCCCGGTCGGGGCGGACGGCGTTGCGCTCGATGGCCACCTCCTCCGGCACGTCGATGACGATGGCGTCGGCCAGCACGTCGTGCTTCCTGGCCAGGTCGATCAGGGACTTGCGGGCGGCGTACTGGACGTTGGTGGCGTCGACCACGGTGAACAGGCCCCTGGCCAGGCGCACGCCGACGATGTGGTGCAGCAGGTCGAAGGCCGCCGGGGTGGCCGACTGGTCGGTCTCGTCGTCGGAGACCAGGCCGCGGCAGTAGTCGGAGGAGATGACCTGCGTGGGCTTGAAGTGCTTGCGAGCGAACGTGGACTTGCCGCTGCCGGACACGCCGACGAGCACCACGAGGGAGAGCTCAGGAACGCTGATCACGGGTGAACACTCCCATCTGGGTGGGCGGGCCGACCTCGGGGTCGTCGTCGCCGACCGGGGTGAAGGCGACCTGGTAGCCGTAACGGGCGGCGACCTGGGCGGCCCAGGCGGTGAACTCGGCCCTGGTCCACTCGAAGCGGTGGTCGGGGTGGCGCAGGCCGGTCAGGAACTCGTAGCGGACGTTGTGCTCGATGTTGGGGGTGGTGACCACGACGTACTGCGGCTTGGCGTGGCCGAACACGACGTGTTCGAGCGCGGCCAGGCGGGGCGGGTCGACGTGCTCGATCACCTCCATGAGGACGGCGGCGTCGTAGCCGGACAGCCTCTTGTCGGTGTAGGTGAGCGCGCCCTGGAACAGGGTGAGCCGGGCGCGCTTGGCGTCGGGCATGCGCTCCAGGCGCAGCTTGCGGGCGGCGATGGTGAGCGCCATCGGCGACACGTCCATGCCGCCGACCTTGGCGAACCTGGGCCGGGACAGCAGCGCGCCGACCAGCTCGCCCTGGCCGCAGCCCAGGTCGATCACGCTGGCCGCGCCCAGCTCCTCCAGCGTGGCCAGCACGGCCTCGCGCCGCCGGATGTTCAGGGGCTTCGGCTTCTGCTCCTCGCCCTGGCCTTCGGCCTGCGCCTCCCCGGCCGCCTCGCCCTGAGCCTCCGCCTCGGCCGCGGCGGCCTCGTCGGCGGCGGTCGTCTCGGCGGGGGCCTCCTCCTCGACCGCGGGCTCCAACTGCTCCTCGGTCTCGTCGCCCAGCTCGGCCAGCCGGGCCAGCGCGGTACGGGCCAGCGCCCACCGCCGCCCCAGATAACGCCGGGTGATCAGGCTGCGCTCCGGATGCCCGTGCAGCCAGCCCTCACCCGCCCGGATCAGCTTGTCGACCTCGTCGGGAGCGATCCAATAGTGCTTGCCGTCGTCGAGCACCGGCAGCAGCACGTACAGGTGGTTGAGCGCGTCGGCCAGGCGGCGCGTGCCCCGCAGGACGAGCCGGACATAGCGCGACTCGCCCCACTCGGGAAAGCCCTCGTCGAGCGGCACCGGCCGCGCGTCCACCTCCCAGCCGAGCGGCTCGAACAGCCGCCGCGCCAGGTCGGGGCCACCCCGGCAGGGTAGCGCCGGCAGCAGCAGCTCCAGCGGCAGCGGCGTGCCGGCCAGCTCGGGACGGGCCTTGCAGCGGCCCGTCCGCGCCGTGCGGAACACGTCGGCCAGCGCCACGGCCAGCAGCGAGGAGGCGGCGTAGGGGCGGTCGTTGACGTACTGCGACAGGCTGAAGTCGGGCGAGTTCTTGCCCCGCGACCTGACCAGGGCGATCGGGTCGACTTCGAGCATGAGCGCCGCCGTGCAGCGCTCCTCGCCCGCCTCGGGATAGAACACCGTGGCCGTCCCGAACGACTGAGTGAACTCCTGCACGCGCTCGGGATGCTTGTGCAGGAGAAAGCCCAGGTCGGTGGCGGGCGTCGCGGTGGTCGTGATCGTCAGCAGCACGGGCCAAGTCTGCCGTAACCCGACGAAGCATCGCCAATCGATTACCTACACGTGGGGCAGCACCTCGGCCGCGATCAGCTCCAGGTGCTCCAGGTCGGACAGGTCCATGATCTGCAGGTAGACCGTCTCCGCGCCCATCTCGGCGAACTTCCCGAGCTTGTCCAGCACCTCGGCCGGGGTTCCTGCCAGGCCGCCCACCCGCAGGTTGTCGGGGTTCTGGTCGATGGCGGCCGCGCGCCGCTCGACCTCCGCCCGGTCACGCCCCACGACGGTCGTCTGCGCCGCCGACAGCCGCACGGTGCGCCCGGTCTCCTCGCACGCCTGCCGCACCCGGCCGAACGCCTGCTCCGTGTCGTCCGGCGTGTGGAACGGCACGTTGTACTCGTCCGCGTACGTCGCCGCGAGCCTCGGCGTGCGCTTGGCCCCGACACCGCCGATGATGATCGGCGGCTTGGGCCGCTGGGCCGGCTTGGGCAGCGCGGGGGAGTCGGCCAGCCGGTAGTAGCGGCCTTCGAAGGAGTAGTCCTTGTCCGCGGTCCACAATCCCGTGATGATCTCAAGCTGCTCCTCGAACCGGCCGAACCGCTCGCCCGTGGGCGGGAACGGGACGCCGTACGCGGAGTGCTCCGTGTCGAACCAGCCGGTGCCGAAGCCCAGCTCGACGCGGCCGCCGCTCATCTGGTCGACCTGCGCCACGCTGATCGCCAGCGGCCCGGGCAGCCGGAACGTGGCGGGCGTCACCAGCGTGCCGAGCCGGATCCGCGAGGTCTCCCTGGCCAGGCCGGCGAGGGTGATCCACGCGTCGGTCGAGCCGGGACCGGGGTCGCCGGCGCCGATGCGCTGGTAGTGGTCAGAACGGAAGAAGGCATCAAAACCCAGGCGTTCGGTGGCCTGGGCGACGGTGAGCAGGTCGTCGTAGGTCGCGCCCTGCTGGGGCTCGGTGAAGATCCGCAGCTTCATGACCACATTATCCGCACACAACGGACGCACCCCGGAAAAGGGCCGCGCCACGCCGGGCCGGCTTGCTAGCGTTCATCCGCAGTGCCTTAACGTAGCCGACCGACCACCCGGGGTGGCCCATGTCTCGGCACAAGAGGGAGCCCGGCCTGCTCCCGCGCCCCCTCGCCGTTCTCGGGGCGCTCGCGCTCACCGCCGGCACCGTCGCGGTGGTCCGCCAGCTTCCGCAGGGCACCGCCGGCCGGTGGCCGCCCGCCGCCCGTCCCCCCGTGATCTCTTCGCCGGTGGTGAAGCCCCTGGTGACCGGGCCGCCGACGGCGGCGTTCGTGACGTTCGTCGACACCGCCCGCGAACCCGGCTTCGACCTGCCCGCCGAGTCCCGCCGCACCGGAGTCCGCCGCTACGCGCTCGGCCACCTCGTCGCGGGCGGCGACGGCTGCGCGCCCAAGTGGAGCGGCCCGCTCGATCCGGTGGCCGGCCGGATCGGCCTGCTCGATCCGGGCCGTAACCCGGTGGCCGGCCGGATCGGCCGGCTGCGGGCGCTGGGCGGCGACGCGGCTCCCGTGTTCGGTGGTCCCGGCGGGCGCGAGCTGGCCGCGACCTGCATCAGGCCCGGCGGGCTGGCCGCGGCCTACCGCCGGGTGGTGGGGGCGTTCGACGCCGACGCCGTCGACTTCGAGGTCCGCGACAGCGCCGACCGGGCCGCGGTGCTGCGCAGGGCGCGGGCCATCAGGGCCATGCAGTACGAGCGGCGGCTGGGGGTGAGCTTCACGCTGCGGCTGCGCTCGTACGGGCTGACCCCCGGCGACCTCGCGATGCTGCGCGCCACCCGCCAGGAGGGCGCGGAGGTCGGCACCGTCAACCTGCTGGCCCCGGTCGAGAGCGGCCGACTGGGGCCGGTGGCGACGGCCGTGCTGGCGGCCAGGGACCAGATCGCGCGGGCCCAGGGGCTGGCCGACCCCGCCCAGGCGTGGCGGCGCATCGCGCTGACCCCCGTACTCGAGGGCGAGGACGACCTGAGCGAGACCGACGCCCGCAAGCTGGCCGCCTACGCCACCTACCACGGGCTGGCCTGGCTGTCCCTGCGCGGAGTCACCCCAAAGCCAGACGTATCCCGAATTCTTTGGCGAACTCCTCCCACTGGATAGGATCGACCAGGATTTCCGTCAGCAGGGGGAGGCGTAATGGCGGCGCGTCCTGAGACGGCCAGGAGGATCCTGCTGTACTGGATGGACGCCACGATGGGCTTCCTCGGCATCGTGTTCGCGCTGCTCGCCGTCCTGCACTGGACGGGCGGAGCGATCTCCCTGGCACACCTGGCCGCCGTCCTCGCCTGCCAGGCCGGCTTCTTCGGGCTGTTCCCCATCCTGCTCAGACGGGCCTACGACGGCCGTCCCAGACGGCCCTCGCCGCTGCTGCTGGTCGCCGGGCTGTTCGCGGCGGGCGCGCTGGCGCTGCTGCCGCACCAGGTGCTCACGGACACGCCCTCCTGGGTGGAGGTCGGCGCGTTGTGGGTGTCGGTCGCCGCGATCTACCTG
The DNA here is from genome assembly GCF_900108335.1 of Nonomuraea solani. GTDB lineage: Bacteria > Actinomycetota > Actinomycetes > Streptosporangiales > Streptosporangiaceae > Nonomuraea > Nonomuraea solani. Next base: position 813,045 of record NZ_FNVT01000002.1, on the reverse strand, counting down.
CCGCTGCCCCTGACCGCCTGCGTGGGCGCGGGCGTGCTCGGGCTGACCTCCGCCTGGGTCTCGTTCGTCACCGGCCGGTCCTGGAGCGGCGTGCTGATCTCCCAGTCCCTCAGCGCCGTGGCCATGGTGGCCGCCATGCTGCTGTGGCGCTGGCTCTGGTGGACGATCAGGGACGCCTACGACGGCAAGGAGGCCAAGGCCAGGCTGGCGGTGGCCGAGGAGCGGCTGCGCTTCGCCCGCGACCTGCACGACCTGCTCGGGCACAGCCTCTCGGTGATCACCCTGAAGAGCGAGCTGGCCGCCAAGCTGGCCACCAAGGACGGCGGGCGGGCGGCGGCCGAGATGGCCGACGTTCGTCACCTGGCCGACGACGCGCTGGCCGAGGTGCAGCTCGCCGTGGACGGCTACCGGGCGCTCGACCTGGACGAGGAGCTCGCCAGCGTACGGGCCGCGCTGGAGGCGGCGGGCACCCGGTGCGTGGTGGACGCGCGGGCCGACGGCCTGTCGCCGGCGGCCAGGGCGCTGCTGGCCTGGGCGGTGCGCGAAGGGGGCACCAACGTGCTCAAGCACAGCACGGCGGGACGCTGCACGATCACGATCGACGGGGGCGTGCTGGAGATGCGCAACGACGGCGTGCGCGGGCTGCCGTCGGAGCCCGGCAACGGGCTGCGCGGCCTGTCGGAGCGGCTGGTCACGGCCGGCGGCTCGTTCTCGGCGGAGCCGACGCCGACGGGCGAGTTCCTGCTGCGCGCGGCGGTGCGGGGATGACGGCGCGCGGTGGTGCTGGGATGACGGCGCGCGGTGGCGCGGGGATGACGGCGAGCGCTGGTGCGGACATGATCGCGAGCGCCAGGACGCCGGGCGGACTCGGCGGCTTCATCCGGCGGGCCACGAAGCTGGACAAGATCCGCTGGCTGATCGTCTGCACGACCGACATGATCCTGCTGCTCTCCGTCCTCGGCTACTACGACCTCTACGTGCGCTCGCAGTACGGGGTCCCCTGGCCACTGCTGGTCGCCGGCGCCGTGCTGCTGCTGATCTTCCACGTGCTGGGGACACGGCCGTTCCGCGTGGCCATGAGAGGCGGGGCGCGGCCGACCGCGATCATCGTGGTGACCGGCGTCATCGCCATGCTCCTGACGGTCTTCCCGCTCATGTGGGTGTGGCCGACGTGGCTGGCCTACCTGGCGCCGTTCGTGCGCCGGTGGACGCTCATCGTCCTGTCGCTCGCCTCGCTCGTGCCCGTCCACCTGTACGTGACCCTGGTCCAGGGGTTCGTGCCTGGCCTGTTCCTGATGCAGGTCCTGTTCACCGGGCTCTGCGCCGGCGGGGTGCTGGCCAACCTGTGGCTCTGGCACGTGGCCAAGGAGGCGTACGAGGGGCAGGAGGCCCTGGCCAGGCTGGCGGTCTCCGAGGAGCGGCTGCTGTTCGCCCGCGACCTCAACGACCTGCTCGGCCAGAGCCTGGCGGACGTCGCGGCCAGGACCGCCGTCGCCGAGTGGACCCTGCGCACCGACCGGGAGGCGGCCGCGGCCGAGATGTTCGAGGTGCGCGACCTGGCCAGGCGGTCGCTGCGCGAGGTGCGCGCCGTCGTCCAGAACTACCGGGCGGTGGACCTGGACGAGGTCCTCGCCAGCGTGCGGTCGGTGCTGGAGGCGGCCGACGTGCGCTGCACCGTACGCGCGGAGACCGGCTCGCTGGCCCCGGAGACCCGCACGCTGCTGGCCACCGTCGTGCGCGAGGGCGCGACGAACGTGCTCAAGCACAGCAAGGCCGAACGCTGCACGATCACGATCGAGGACGGAGTGCTGGAGATGTCCAATGACGGGGTGAGCGGGCCCGTGGGAGAGCACGCGCCGAACGGCCTGGCGGGGCTGGCGCAGAGGGTACGCGCGATGGGCGGCACCCTGGAGGCGCAGCCCACGGGCGAGGGCCGCTACCTGCTGCGCGCGGCGGTGCCCGCATGACCACCCGCGTGCTGCTCGCCGACGACGAGCACCTGATCCGCGGCGCCATCGCGGCCCTGCTGGACCTGGAGGACGGCATCGAGGTCGTGGCCCAGGTGGGCAGGGGCGACGAGGTCGTGGGCGCGGTCGCCGAGCACCGCCCCGACGTGGCCGTGCTGGACATCGAGATGCCCGGCATGGACGGCCTGAGCGCGGCCGAGCAGATCAGCTCGCAGTGCAAGATCGTCATTCTGACCAGCCTGGGCCGCCCCGGCTACCTGCGCCGGGCCATGGCGGCGGGCGTCAGCGGCTTCCTCGGCAAGGACGCCTCCGCGGAGGAGCTGGCCATGGCCATCCGCAAGGTGCAGTCCGGCGGCCGCTACCTGGACGCGGAGCTGGCGGCGGCGGCGATGGCGGCCGGCGACAGCCCGCTGACCGAACGCGAGCGCGACGCCCTCCGGCTGGCCGGCGAGGGCGCCGCCATCTCCAGGATCGCCTCGGAGCTGCACCTGACCGAGGGCACCGTGCGCAACTACCTGTCGAGCGCGATGACCAAGCTCAACGCGCAGAACCGGCTGGAGGCCATCCGCACGGCCCAGCGCATGGGCTGGCTGTGACCGTAGGGAAAAAGCCACAGAACAGTTGTCTGTTCCGGCACTGAGCGCCCTGCCCCTCCCGGGTTGTACTCGTCCCTGGCCGCCGAACGCGGCGGCGCGACCAACAGAGGGGGAACAATGAGTACACGAGGGACCGAGCGGCGCTCAAGGGCCACCATCCTGCGCAGGCACGGCGTGCGTGCGCTGATGGCGGGCGCGGCTGTGGCCGCCTCGATGGCGGCGTTCGCCGGGCCGGCGAACGCCGCGGGGACCGTGAGCGTGGCGGGCAGCGCGCTGCAGATCGTCACCAACGACGTGCCGGACGACGTCCTGGTGGGTCAGGTCGGCGGCCGGCTGGTCGTCAGGAACAACGGCGACCTGGTGATCCCCGGCGCGGGGTGCGTGTCGATCGCCAAGAACGAGGTGGCGTGCAAGGCCGAGGGCGTCACCTTCATCTCGGCGGACACGCGGCCCGGTGACGACATCCTGCGGAACCGGACCACGCTGCCGTCGCGGGTGCTGCTCGGTGACGGCAACGACCAGTTCTTCGGCGGGACCGACACCGACCAGGTGCTCGCCGGGAACGGCAACGACCGGATGGCGGGCAACGGGGGCGACGACCTCCTGCTCGGCGAGGCCGGTCTGGACAGCGCCAACGGCGGTGACGGCGCCGACAAGTGCGACGCCGAGATCGTCACGTCCTGCCCGTAGGTGAATGAGGTGCCCCTCGGCGACGCCGCCGAGGGGCATCCGGCGGTCAGCAGGTCACGTACGCGGACCCGGTGCTGGCCTTGTAGGAGCATGAGTCGACCGGCCGGCCCGCCGGGTTGCGGACGTAGGCCGTGTCCTGGTCGTTGTTCCAGACGTACTGCTTGCGGTTCCAGTAGACGGAAGCGGTGCCGTCGCCGCCCTGGCCGGAGCGGAGGGTGATCCGCTTCTTCGGGCCGAGCAGCACGTCGGGGCCGAACTCGTAGGTGTAGCCGGTCTTGTCCCGGACGGTCCAGCCCTCGAGGTCGATCGCCCGCTTCGTGGTGTTGAGCAGGGTGACGTACTCGGCGTTCAGCGAGCCGTTGGAGCGCAGATCGGCCCCGGGCGAGTCGTAGTAGATCTTCACGATCTGGATCGCGGGGGCGGCCGCCTGGGCGGGTAAGGCGACGCAGAACACCGTGACCGCGGCGACGGCCGTGAGGGCATGTCTCACCGTTGAGTCCCTTCGGGGGGTATGCGAACGGATGTAGGACGGCGGGCCCCGGCTTCCGGTTGGCAGCGAAGTTGATCAAGCCGGCGAACCGGTCCTGAGAGCGTTTCCAGGGGGACGTCTCGAAAGCGTCACGGCTCTTGACGGCACGGACTAACGGAATTTACGTTCGCGGTACTTATCCGGTTCAGCAGATTCTGCCGATCTTCGCGTCAGCTCTGGGAGCGCTCCCAGATCGCGGGGGCCGGTCCATCGGGGGGCTAGCAGACGTACGAACCTTCGCGCCGGGCGCGGAGTAAGGAGAGAAGCGATGCGTAACCGGGCTCGGATCATGATTCCGCTCGTGGCGGCGGGCCTGCTCGCCGCGGCCTGCAGCGGCGGCGGATCCACGCCGACCCCGCCGGCCTCCCAAGCGCCGAGCCAGGGCGGCGCGGTGGCCAGTGCCAACCCCGACCAGTTACCGCGCAACGAGACGCTCTACACCACGGGCACCCAGTGGGGACCGCCGGCCAACTTCAACCCGATCAGGGAATGGGACTCGGCCATCGGCACCAAGGGCCTGGTCTACGAGACGCTCTTCCACTACGACCCCAACGCCGCCAAGCTCACCCCGTGGCTGGCCACCGGCGGCGCGTGGGCCGACGACACCACCTACGAGCTGAAGCTGCGCCCCGGCGTCAAATGGGCCGACGGCCAGCCGTTCACCGCCAAGGACGTCGTCTTCTCCTTCGAGCTCGGCAAGATGGAGACGATCCCGTACAACCATCTGTGGAACTGGCTGAAGACCGTCGAGGCCGTCGACGACCAGACCGTGAAGTTCACCTTCTCCAAGGCGAACTACCAGCAGTGGGACTTCATGCTCTACAGCCGCTCCATGCTCCCCGAGCACATCTGGAAGGGGCGCTCGGAGAAGGAGGTCCTCGACGGGATCAACGAGAACCCGGTCGGCACGGGCTCGTACACGTTCATGAGCAAGGACCAGGACCGCGTGGTCCTGCAGCGCCGCGACGACTGGTGGGGCAAGACGGCGCTCAACATGGAGCCCAAGCCGCGCTACATCGTCGACATCGCCACCCCGAGCAACGAGGTCGCGATGGGCATGCTGCTGCAGAAGGGGCTGGACCTCAGCAACAACTTCCTGCCCGGCGTGGCCAACCTGGTGCAGGGCAACTTCGGGCTGACGACGTATTACAGCCAGCCGCCGTACATGCTGTCGGCCAACACCGCCTGGCTGGTGCCGAACACCACCAAGAAGCCGATGAACGACCCGGCCTTCCGCAAGGCGCTGGCCGCCTCCGTCGACGTCAAGAAGATCGTCGAAGGCGTGTACGGCAACCTGGTCAAGGCCAGCAGCCCGACCGGCCTGCTGCCCCAGTGGGACAAGTTCGTGGACCAGAACGTCGTCTCCTCGTCGGGCTTCACGTTCGACGCGGCCAAGGCCAAGAAGCTCCTGGCGGACGCTGGTTACAAGGACGGCGACGGCGACGGGTACGTCGAGAACAAGGACGGCTCCAAGATCAGCCTGACCCTCATCGTGCCGTCCGGCTGGACCGACTGGATGGAGTCGGCCCGGTCGATCTCCGCCAGCGCCAAGACCACGGGCATCCAGATCACGCCCGACTTCCCCGACTTCAACGCGCTGGTCGAAAAGCGCGCCAAGGGCGACTACGACCTGCTCATCAACAACGAGCGCCAGTTGTCGAACTCGCCCTACACCTACTACGAGTACATGTTCCAGCTGCCCATCCAGAAGCAGCAGAACACGGTCAACTTCGCCCGCTACGAGAACAAGAAGGCGTGGGACCTCGTCCAGGAGCTGGACCAGGTCAAGACCGACGACGTCGCGGGCATGAACAAGATCATCTCCCAGCTCCAGAAGATCCATCTCGACGACATGCCGATCATCCCGCTCTGGTACAACGGCCTCTGGGCCCAGGCCAGCACGAGCACGTGGAAGAACTGGCCGGCCGAGGCCGGCAGCGCGCCCAAGACCGGTGCCGTCATGTGGCGCAACTGGCTCGAACTGGGTGGCTTCGAGACGCTCACCCAGCTCCAGCCCTCCGGTTCCTGACCGGACGAACCCCGCCCCTCCGCCCCCAGAACCCCGGGGGGCGGAGGGCCTTCACGGAGAACTCGCGTGCGTCGTTACTTCGGTAGAAAACTGCTCATCTACGGGCTTACCTTCTTCGTCGCGGTCACGGTCAACTGGATGATCCCGCGCTTCATGCCGGGCGATCCGGTCGCCAGCATGGTCGCCCGGGCCAACGTCACCAACGCCCAGGCCGTCGAGGCCATGCGGGCCTACTACAACAACCTGTTCGGCCTGGACCAGCCGCTCTGGCAGCAGTACGTCAACTTCTGGGGCGCGCTGTTCCAGGGGGACTTCGGGCTCAGCATCTGGCTGTTCCCGACGCCGGTCAGCGACGTGATCACCCGGGCGGTGCCGTACACGCTGGCGCTGATCGTCCCGTCGGTGCTGCTGAGCTGGGTGGTGGGCAACCGGTTCGGCGCGTACGCGGCCCGCCGCAAGGTCCTCGACAACACCGTGCTCCCCATCGGGTACGTGCTGACGGCCATGCCGTACATGTGGCTGGCCGTGCTCCTGGCCTGGTCGCTGGGCGTGCTCGCGGGCCTGTTTCCGGTGGCCGGCGGCTACAGCTTCTCGATGCGGCCCAACTGGTCGTGGACGTTCCTGCTCGACCTGCTGCACCACTGGACCCTGCCGTTCCTGTCACTGTTCCTGGTGGCGCTGGGCGGCTGGGCCATCGGCATGCGCAACATGATCATCTACGAGCTGGAGTCCGACTACTCCAACTACCTGTCGGCGCTCGGCGCGCCCGCCCGGCTCATCCGCCGCTACGCCTTCCGCAACGCCGTCCTGCCCCAGATCACCGGCCTGGCCCTGCAACTGGGCGTGCTGGTCGCGGGCGCCCTGGTCACCGAGATCGTCTTCGCCTATCCCGGCCTCGGCAGCCTGATTCTCAAGGCCATCCAGAACAAGGACTTCTTCCTGCTCCAGGGCACGTTCCTGTTCATCGTGCTGGGCGTGCTGATCGCCAACTTCATCATCGACATCGTCTACGTCGTGGTCGATCCGCGTACCAGGGCGGGAATGGCGGGTGCCCAGGCATGACCGCTCTACAGGACGTCGCGCCGCGCGAGCGGACCGGGGTGCGCCGTGAGGCGCTCTACTTCGCGGTGCGCAACGGCAAGCTGATGACCGGGTTCGCCATCGTGCTCGCGCTGCTCGTGCTCGGCCTGGCCGGTCCCGTGCTGATCGGCGGCGCGCCCCTCGAATACGGCCCCCGCCCCATGACGCCGCCCTCGGGCGAGCACTGGTTCGGCACCACCACGTTCGGCCAGGACGTCTTCCTGCAGTTCGTGTACGGCCTGCGCGCCACCTTCGCCGTCGGCGTGATCGGCGGCGGCATCGCGGCGGTCATCGGCATGCTCGTCGGCTTCGTGGCCGGCTACCGCGGCGGCATCGTGGACGAGGTCCTCAACATGCTGACCAACGTCATCCTCGTCATCCCCACCCTGGCCGTGCTGCTGATCATCAACGCCTACCTGGGCATCAGGAGCGTCGCCGTGCAGGGCCTGTTCATCGGCCTGACGCAGTGGCCGTGGGCGGCGCGGGCGATCAGGGCGCAGACGTTCTCGCTGCGCACCCGCGAGTTCGTGGACCTGGCCAGGATGAGCGGCTCGGGCACCTGGCGGATCATCTCCAGGGAGATCGCGCCGAACATGAGCTCCTACCTGTTCATGACGTTCATCCTGCTGTTCGGCGGCTCGATCCTGATCGCCTCCTCGCTGGACTTCATCGGCCTCGGCCCCACGGAAGGGGTCTCTCTAGGGCTGATGCTGCAGAACGCCAACCAGTGGAGCGCGCTCCAGCTCGGCCTCTGGTGGTGGTTCGTGCCGCCGGGAGCGGCCATCACCGCCATCGTGGGCGCCCTGTACGTCGCCAACGTCGGGCTCGACGAGGTCTTCAACCCGAAACTGAGGGAGACATGAGTCTGCAGGTCAGCGACCTCCGCGTGCACTACAGGACACTCAAGGGCGACGTCCGTGCCCTAGACGGCATGTCCTTCGCGATGGGCGACGGGGAGATCCTGGGCCTGGTCGGTGAGTCGGGCTGCGGCAAGAGCACGCTCGGCAAGGCCCTCATCCGCATGGACGGCCGCATGCGCCACGTGGGCGGCACGGTCGTGCTCGACGGCAAGGAGCTGCCCATCGGCGACGACCGCCGGATGAACGACTTCCGCTTCCGCGAGGTCTCCCTCATCCCGCAGTACGCCATGAGCGCGCTCAACCCCACCCGCAAGATCCGCAAGATGGTCGGCGAACTGCTCAGGTCGAGGGGCGCCACCCTGGACGCCGCCGAGCTCGAACGCCGCATGGACCAGGTCGGCCTGCCCCGCGAGGTGCTCGACCGCTACCCGATCGAGCTGTCGGGCGGCATGAAACAGCGCATGGTGATGGTCATCTCCACGCTGCTCGACCCGTCCCTGCTGATCGCCGACGAGGTCACCTCCGCGCTCGACGTCTCCACCCAGAAGGCCGTCGCCCGCGCGCTGCTCGCCTTCCGCGAGAGCGGCTACGTCAAGAGCATGATCTTCGTCACCCACGACATCGCGCTCACCCACCACATCGCCGACACGATCATGGTCATGTACGCGGGCCGGCTCGCCGAGAAGGCCCCCGCCGACGTGATCGTCAAGGCGCCGCGGCACCCGTACACGCGGCTGCTGCTGGAGTCCCTGCCCGAGGTCGGCGTCCGCTACGCCGACCGCAGGCTCGAAGGCATCGCCGGCAGCCCGCCGTCGCTGCTGGACCCGCCCACCGGCTGCCGCTTCCGCGACCGCTGCCCGATCGCGGGCGAGGAGTGCGCCGAAGATCCGCCGGTGGCCGAGCTCGCCCCCGACCACCACGTAGCCTGCTGGAAGGCCTGATGCTCCGACTTCACGACGTCACCAAGGAATTCCGGATCGGCGCCTTCGGCGGCAAGAGCGTCACCGCCGTCAAGGACGTGAGCTTCGAGGTCGTGCCGGGCGAGGTCGTCTCCCTGATCGGCGAGAGCGGCAGCGGCAAGAGCACGATCGGCCGGATGATCCTCGGCCTCAACCCGGTCACCAGCGGCTCGATCACCTTCGAAGGGGCGCCGGTGCGGCCCGGCAAAGAGTACTACCGGCGCATCCAGGGCATCTTCCAGGACCCGTTCAGCTCCTTCAACCCGGTGTTCAAGGCCGACCGGGTGTTCGCCATGATCAAGGAGGCGTACTACCCGGCCGTGCCCGCGCCCGAGTGGTCGGAGCGGGTCGCCACGGCCCTGCGCGACGTGCGGCTCAACCCCGGCCAGGTGCTCGGCAAATATCCCCACCAGCTCAGCGGCGGCCAGTTGCAGCGGCTGCTCATCGCCCGCGCGCTGCTGCTCGATATCAAGCTGCTGGTCGCCGACGAGATCACCAGCATGCTGGACGCCTCCACCCGTATCGACGTGCTCAACCTGCTCGCCGAGCTGAAGACCAGGGGGCTCGGCGTGCTGTACATCACCCACGACCTGTCCCTCGGCAACTACCTGGCCGAGCGCACCGTGGTGCTGCGGCGGGGCGGCGTGGTCGAGATGGGGCCGACCGGGCAGGTGTTCGGGGATCCGCTGCACCCGTACACGCGCGAGCTGCTGTCGGCCGTGCCGCGCCTGCACGAGGCGTGGGACGACGCCGTGCCCGTGGACGCCTGCCTCTACCACGAGCGAGGGGCGTCCGGTGGCCTGCTGGAGGCCGAACCGGGCCATTACGTGGCCTGCGCCCGGCTCGCGACCTGCTAAGGAGAGCTTCTTGACCTACCGTCCGCTGCACGACGGCTGGACCCTGTCGTCCGATGACCTCACCGGTGTCCCGGCGAGCGTGCCCGGCTGCGTGCACACCGATCTCCTCGCGGCCGGGCTCATCGACGACCCCTACATGGACGCCAACGAGCACCGGCTGACCTGGATCGGCCGTACGGAATGGACCTACCGCACCATCTTCACCTGGTCGCCGGACGAGCACGAGCGTACGGACCTGGTCTGCGACGGGCTCGACACGGTCGCCACGCTCGTCCTCAACGGGACGCCCCTCGGGAGCACCGCCAACCAGCACCGCTCCTACCGCTTCCCGGTCCGCCACCTGCTGCGCGAGGGCGGCAACGAGCTGGTCGTGCGCTTCGGCTCGGCCTACGCCTACGCGGAGGAGCGGCGGGCGGCGCTGGGGGAGCGGCCGGGCGCCTACGACGAGCCCTATCCCTTCATCCGCAAGATGGCCTGCAACTTCGGCTGGGACTGGGGCCCGAACGTGGTGACGGCCGGGATCTGGCGGCCGATCGGGCTGGAGAGCTGGAGTCGTGCCCGGCCGGCGGAGGTCCGGCCGCTCGCGCGCGCGGACGGCACGGTGGAGGTGCGCGTACGGGCCGAGCGGACCACCGAGGAACCGCTGGCCGTGACCGCCGAGATCGCGGGCGTCACCGCGGAAGGGCGCCTCGACGGGCGTACGGGCCTGCTCGCGCTGCGCGTGCCGGAACCGCGCCTGTGGTGGCCGCGCGGCCACGGTGACCAGCCTCTCTACGACCTGACCGTGCGCCTGGGCGACCAGGAGTGGACGGGACGCATCGGGTTCAGGGATGTCGAACTGGACCGCGAGGCGTTCGCCCTGAAGATCAACGGTGTGCCCGTCTTCGTCAGGGGCGTCAACTGGATCCCCGACGACTGCTTCCCTTCACGGATCACCCGGGAGCGGCTGGCCGGGCGGTTCGCGCAGGCCACCGAAGCCGGGGTCAACCTGCTGCGGGTCTGGGGCGGCGGCCGCTACGAGAGCGAGGACTTCTACGACCTGGCCGACGAGCTCGGCCTGCTGGTGTGGCAGGACTTCCCGTTCGCCTGCGCCGCCTACCCGGAGGAGGAGCCGTTCCGCTCCGAGGTCGAGGCCGAGGCCAGGCAGAACGTCGCCAGGCTCACCCCGCACCCCAGCCTGGTGCTGTGGTGCGGCAACAACGAGAACCTGGAGGGCCACGCCGACTGGGGCTGGCGGGACCGGCTCGAAGGCCGGAGCTGGGGTGCCGGTTTCTACCACGACCTGCTCCCGTCGATCGTGGCCGAGCTGGACCCCGGCCGTCCCTACTGGCCGGGCAGCCCCTACTCGGGCGCGCCGCACCGGCCGCCGAACGACCCGGCCAGGGGCACGATCCACATCTGGGACGTCTGGAACCGCGAGGACTACCGCCGCTACGCCGCCTACCGGCCCAGGTTCGTGGCCGAGTTCGGCTTCCAGGGGCCGCCCGCGTACGCGACGCTGCGGCGGGCCTCCTCCGACGAGCCGCTGACGCCGGACTCCTCCCACCAGAAGGCGATCGACGGGCAGGCCAAGCTGCTGCGCGGGCTGGGGGAGCACCTGCCGGAACCGGAGACGTTCGACCGGTGGCACTACCTGACCCAGCTCAACCAGGCGCGGGCGATGGCGTTCGGGATCGAGCGGTTCCGGTCGCTGATGCCGTACTGCATGGGCACGATCGTCTGGCAGCTCAACGATTGCTGGCCGGTCACGTCCTGGTCGGCGATCGACGGCGACGGGCGGCGCAAACCCCTCTGGTACGCGCTGCGCCGCGCCTACGCCGACCGGCTGCTCACCGTGCAGGACGGCGAGCTGGCCCTGGTCAACGACACCCCTGAGCCCTGGGCAGGCGAGCTGCTGCTGACCCGGCTCGGCCTCACCGGCGAGCCGCTGGCCAAGGAGGCCGTCTCCGTGCACGCCGCCCCGAGGTCGGTGCTCAAGGTGGCGCTGCCGCGGTCAGTGGCCGTGCCCGACGACCCCGCCCACGAGTTGCTGGCCGCCCGGTTCGGCGGCGGCCGGGTGGTGAGCTGCTACGCCGAGGACACCGCCATGGCGTTCGCGCCGGCGGAGTACGACGCGCAGGCCGAACGGGCACCGGACGGCTACCGGGTGACCGTCACCGCCGTCACCCTGCTGCGCGAGCTGGCCGTCTTCCCCGACCGGCTCGACCCGGCCGCGAGCGTGGACGACCAGCTCGTCACGCTGCTGCCGGGGGAGAGCGCCGTCTTCCACGTCACCACGGAGCGGGAGCTGGACACCGCCGCGCTGACCCGCTTCCCCGTGCTGCGCTGCGTCAACGAGAACGTCACACCCTGAACTCCTCGGTGCGGTGGGCGTAGGCGGGCAGCGCGGCCCGCATCTCGTCCGTGATCACCGGTGGCGGCAGCGGGACGATCTCGCGGCGGTGGAAGTCGAGCACGTCCTCGCCCTCGGCGAACAGCTCGCGCACCGCGCGCAGGCAGGGGGCGACCACGTCGGGGTCGGTGATCCGCCGGCCGCCCCGGCCCCCGCCGTACCGGTCGTAGAGGACCTCGTACATGAGGGACGGATTGAAGATCACCAGCTCCGGCACCGGCTCGCAGTCCGCCACCCGCGCGGCGGGCACCACCCGGCAGGGCGAGCCCGCCGTGGCGCGCAGGGCCAGCACGTGGAGCTCCCACTGCAGGTACGCGGTGATAGGGAACTCCACCACCCGCACCCGCGTGACCGGATGCCGGCGGCGGTAATAGTCGGCCACCGGCCCCGCCATCCGGCCGGCCAGCTCCAGCGAGCCCGCCCAGTCGCCGTCCATCATCGCCCGCCAGCTCGCCACGTCGGGCTCGTAGAACTCCTGGGCGCGCTCCAGCTTCCACATCGGCTCGGTGCAGAGCTCGTGGTCGCCGTCGAAACCGGCCTGGTACTCCGGCACGTCCATGACTTCGCCGCCGGCGCCCGCGACGGCGGCGAACGGGTTCGTGAGGCGGACCGGAGTGCCCTGCTCGGTCATGCGGCGTTCCCCTTCGCTTCGGAAGACCCGCCCAGATCATCAGTTGAGTCAATGACCGGGTCAAGGCCCAAAACGATCGGGCGCGCCTATCAGCGACGGGAGTGGAAACGCCGGTGCGCCAGGCTGAAGACCATGGCGGCCAGCCACACCACGAGCAGGATCTTGAAGATCCCGAAACCGCCGACGAACAGGCCGATCATCATGAACACGAAGAGCATCGGCAGGATGGGATGCGGCCCGTGGTGCCCCCTGCGCCCGTGCCATTCCCGGCGCATGTCCCGCTGGGCGTGGCGCATGGACTGCATCTGGCGCCGGTGGGCGTGCATCGCGGCCCGCCAGTCGCCCATGTCGAACTCGGGGACGGCCTCGGGGTGCGCCGTCCGCTGACCCGGCAGATCGGCCGTGATCCGGCCGAGGTCGCGGTACGTCTTCGCGGCCAGCGTGCGGTCGAGGCGCTCGTCGAGCTCCTCGTGGGTCAGGCGGCCCTGCGCGAAGTGCTCACGCAGGGCCTCCATGGTCTGCTCGCGCTCGGCGTCGCCGATGCGGAGATCGTTGCGGTCCATCCCTGGTTCCTCGCTCCCCCCGAACCGGACCTCCGGTGCGGCGCCCGTCATGGACTACTCCTCGCCCGGTTCGCCGTCGGCCAGGATCTGGTACAGCTTGCGCCGGGTCTCTACCAGAGTCTTACGCGCTTCGCGGATTTGTGCGTCGTTTCCGGTCTGGAGAACCTGCATCATGGCGAATGCGGACTGCCGGGCGATGTGCCAGAGATCGGCGGTGTTGTCGTCGATGTCCGGGCGCATCTCGTCCCAGGGGGACCGTACCTCGTCGGCGTGGGTCTCGATGTAGTTGAGGCCGGCGTCGGTGAGGCGGAAGGTCTTGCGGCCCTCGTTCTCCTCCGCGATCACCAGGCCCTCGTCGGTGAGCTGCTGCAGCGCCGGGTAGACGGCGCCCGGGCTGGGCTTCCAGCCGCCTTCGCTGCGCTCGGCGATCTCCTGGATGATCTGGTAGCCGTTGCGCGGCTCCTCGGAGAGCAGGGCCAGGATCGCGGCGCGTACGTCGCCCCGCTTGGCCTTGCGGGTGCGGCCGCCCCAGCCTCGGTGGCCCCCGCCGAACGGCCCGCCGGGGCCGCCGAACGGGCCTCCGGGACCGAAGGGGCCGCCGCGCCCGAAGTCGAACGGGAACTGCCCCCCGGGACCGCCCCGCCGGCCGCGCTGGCGGTGCTCGTGATGGTGGTGACGACGGCCCATGTCGTCGAAGGCGTCGGTCAGGGCCTTGAACGCCTCGCGGGCCGCCCGCTTGTACTCATGTGCGCCGGGCCAAGGGCCACCGGCTGCCTGTGCTGAACTCATTTTTACCCCTATATCGTGATCCGTTCTCGATGCGTCAAAGATATATCGTTAGTGTGTCGTTAGCAACCCCGGAGCCGGAGTGAGCCAGATCACGAAAAAGTTGCGAAATACGGGAACAGGATCGGGAGGGACGTCGTTATTCACAGCAGACGAGGTCGTTCCGCGTCGGCAGGGCTGGGGGGTGCTGTCGCCGCGGAGACGACCTCGTCTGCGTTTGCGGTGACTTGTCCTCAGATGTCAGCGGCACGCCTGTCCGCGTAAAGACTTTCTTTGCCATAGCATCGCGATCATGATGGGGCACACGCACGCGATGACCGGGGCCATCGCCTGGCTGGGGCTGGCCCCGCCGCTCGCCGCACTACCTCTGGTCAACGAGTCCAGCCGGTTCATCGAGACCGGCATCATGGCCACCGCCCTCAGTCCCGCCGAGCTGATCGCGGGCGCGATCATCTGCGCCGGCGCGGCGATGCTGCCCGACCTCGACCATCCGAGCGCGACCATCGCGCAGACGTTCGGGCCCATCACGTGGGCGCTCGCCAAGGTCGTGGCCTTCCTCAGCGGCGGGCACCGCGGGGCGACGCACTCGCTGGTGTTCGCCGTGGCGCTCGGTTTCGGCACGCACTTTCTGGCCGGCACCTATCCGATCGGGCGCGACATCATGGTCGTGCTGCTCATCGGACTGGCCTTGAGAGCCATCGGCGTCGGCATCCCCGGCAACAAACTGGGCTCCGCGATGGTCAACGCCGGGCTCACCGCCGGCCTCTTCGCCGTCTTCCTCTCGCTCGAAGTGGGCTACGCCTGGCTGGGGCTGGCCGTGGCGGTGGGCTGTCTCATCCACGTCGTCGGCGACTGCATGACGGAGCGGGGGTGCCCGGTGCTCTGGCCGCTGTCGGTCAGGTGGGTGCTGCCGTGGAAGATCGGCATCAAGACGGGCAAGAAGTTCGAGCAGAAGATCCTGGCCCCGATCCTGTCGGTGGCCATCGTCGGGCTGCTGTTCTGGCGGTTGGCACCCGTTTAACTTGATGTCGAGATAACCTAGGGATATCTTGACATCAAGACATCCGCCGCGCGGTCTCTGGTTAGGGTCACCTAACGTGCTGATCGATCCGGGAGTGCGGCAGGATTTGCTCTGAACACCTGTCTGATGGAGGAGGCGAATCACCGTGTCCGCGAACAGCTTCGGCAGCCGTGACACGCTACGCGTCGGCGACGCGTCGTACGAGATTTTCCGGCTGGACGCCGTCGAGGGCGCCGCACGCCTCCCGTACAGCCTGAAGATCCTGCTCGAAAACCTTCTCCGCACCGAGGACGGCGCGAACATCACCGCCGACCACATCCGTGCGCTGGGCGGCTGGGACCCGAAAGCGGCGCCGAGCGTGGAGATCCAGTTCACGCCCGCCCGGGTCATCATGCAGGACTTCACCGGCGTCCCGTGCGTGGTCGACCTGGCCACCATGCGCGAGGCCGTACGCGACCTCGGCGGCGACGCCGCCCGCATCAACCCGCTTGCGCCGGCCGAGATGGTCATCGACCACTCGGTCATCGTCGACTACTTCGGCCACCCCGACGCCTTCCGGCGCAACGTGGAGCGCGAATACGAGCGCAACCGCGAGCGCTACCAGTTCCTGCGCTGGGGCCAGACGGCCTTCGACGAGTTCAAGGTCGTCCCGCCCGGCACCGGCATCGTCCACCAGGTCAACATCGAGCACCTGGCGCGCGTGGTCATGATCCGCGACGGCAAGGCCTACCCCGACACCTGCGTCGGCACCGACTCCCACACCACCATGGAGAACGGCATCGGCGTTCTCGGCTGGGGTGTCGGCGGCATCGAGGCCGAGGCCGCGATGCTCGGCCAGCCGATCTCCATGCTCATCCCGCGCGTCGTCGGCTTCAAGCTCAACGGCAAGCTGCCCGCCGGGGCGACCGCCACCGACCTGGTGCTGACGATCACCGAGATCCTGCGCAAGCACGGCGTGGTCGGCAAGTTCGTGGAGTTCTACGGCGAGGGCGTCTCGTCCGTGCCGCTGGCCGACCGGGCCACGATCGGCAACATGAGCCCCGAGTTCGGCTCCACCTGCGCGATCTTCCCGATCGACGGCCAGACCGTCGACTACCTGCGCCTGACCGGGCGCTCCGAGGAGCAGATCGCCCTCGTCGAGGCGTACGCCAAGGCCCAGGGCCTCTGGCTCGACCCCGCCGCCGACGAGCCGGTGTTCTCCGAATACATCGAGCTCGACCTCGGCACCGTCGTCCCGTCGATCGCCGGTCCCAAGCGCCCGCAGGACCGCATCGCCCTGTCGGCGGCCAAGGACACCTGGCGCCACGACGTCCAGAACTACGTCGAGGACGGCGTCGACGAGGCCGGCGAGGAGACCTTCCCGGCCTCCGACCCGCCCGCCTCCAACTCCCGCGCCAACGGCGGCCGGCCGCACAAGCCGGTGCCGGTCACGCTGGCCGACGGCACCACGTTCGAGATCGACCACGGCATCGTCTCGATCGCCGCGATCACCTCGTGCACCAACACCTCCAACCCGTACGTCATGCTCGGCGCCGCCCTGCTCGCCCGCAACGCGGTCGACAAGGGCCTCAACCGCAAGCCGTGGGTCAAGACGTCGCTGGCGCCCGGCTCGCAGGTGGTCACCGGCTACTTCGAGCGCTCGGGGCTGCAGCCCTACCTCGACAAGATCGGCTTCAACCTCGTCGGCTACGGCTGCACCACCTGCATCGGCAACTCGGGGCCGCTGCTGCCGGAGATCTCCGACGCGATCCAGGCCAACGACCTCGCGGTCACCGCCGTGCTGTCCGGCAACCGCAACTTCGAGGGCCGGATCAACCCCGACGTCAAGATGAACTACCTGGCCTCGCCGCCGCTCGTGGTGGCGTACGCGCTGGCCGGGACCATGGACCTCGACCTCGACACCGAGCCCCTGGGCCTCGGCGCCGACGGGGAGCCGGTCTACCTGCGCGACATCTGGCCCTCGCCCGAGGAGATCTCGGCGGTGGTCAACTCCTCCATCGGCCGCGACATGTTCGAGCGTGACTACGCCGACGTGTTCAAGGGCGACGACCACTGGACGTCGCTGTCGATCCCGACCGGCGACACGTTCGAGTGGGACCCCGACTCCACCTACGTCCGCAAGGCCCCCTATTTCGACGGCATGCCGGAGAAGCCGGAGCCGGTGACCGACATCTCGGGCGCCCGCGTGCTGGTCAAGGTCGGCGACTCGGTCACCACCGACCACATCTCGCCGGCCGGCTCCATCAAGACGGGCACCCCCGCCGCCCAATACCTGCGCTCCAACGGGGTCGAGGTCAAGGACTTCAACTCCTACGGCTCGCGGCGCGGCAACCACGAGGTGATGATCCGGGGCACGTTCGCCAACATCCGCCTGCGCAACCAGATCGCGCCGGGCACCGAGGGCGGCTACACCCGCGACTTCACCCAGCCGGACGCGCCGGTGTCGTTCATCTATGACGCCTCGGTCAACTACGCCGAGGCCGGCACGCCGCTGGTGGTCCTGGCCGGCAAGGAATACGGCTCGGGCTCCTCGCGCGACTGGGCGGCCAAGGGCACGGCGCTGCTGGGCGTGCGCGCGGTCATCGCCGAGTCCTACGAGCGCATCCACCGCTCCAACCTGATCGGCATGGGCGTCCTTCCGCTGCAGTACCCGGAGGGCGGCTCGGCCGAGGCGCTCGGGTTGACGGGCGAGGAGACGTTCGAGATCACGGGCGTCGAGGAGCTCAACAAGGGCGGCATCCCGCAGACGGTGCACGTCAAGGCGGGCGACGTGGAGTTCGACGCGGTGGTCCGCATCGACACGCCCGGCGAGGCCGACTACTACCGGCACGGCGGCATCATGCAGTACGTACTGCGCTCGCTGCTGGCGAAGTAGACCGCACGGCGCTGGTGCTGCGCTGCGCGCTGTGGAGCGCGGCGCTGGTGCCGAGCGGCGCTCGCCGCTCGCGAGGTAGATCTTCTCGCGGACGCGCCCGGTCATGAGCCGGGCGCGGACGCGGGAGCCCTTGGCTTGATCGCCGGGGGTGGGGCGCGATCCTTACGCGCCCGTATCGGGGGTACCACCCGACACATGAAGAGCCGCCCGACGGGCCACCCCCGCCGGGCGGCTCTCCGCATCCTCAGCCCTTTGCACGTCCCTCAGCCCTTTGCACGTCCCTCAGCCCTTTTGCGGCCCTCAGCCCTTTACGGTCCTCAGCCCTTTACGGCGCTCAGCTCTTTACGGCACTCAGCCCTCAATACGGCGCCCAGCCCTTTACGCGACCTTGGTTGCGGCTGCCGACCAGGTGTCGCACGCCGTGGGGGAGCCGGCCCGATAGCCGCGTTCGAGCCAGGCGGCCCGGTTGGCGCCCTTGCCATGACTGCGTGCGCCGCCGTCGAGACCGTCATCGCCGCTGGCCTTGACGGTTTCGACCAGCGCCGCCCAGTCACTCCGCGGCCGTCGCAGCGAACCCCACACGCTGCCCAGGAACACTCCCGCCAGACAGTCGGCCTGCAACTCGTACCGCCGCTTGAGGGCGTTCCCGCGATCGCCGCCCCGGGTCCTGGCCTCCATCTCGTACGCCCTGCGGATGCCAAGGGCGCTCTGCACGTGGTGCCCGTACTCGTGGGCGGCCACCTTCATCGGGTAGAGATCGGCCCTGTTCTCGATCCACCCACCAGTGAGCGGGAAGACGAGGGTGGCACGCTCGGTGCAGTAGAAGGCGTCCGCGTGCTCGGGCCAGGCCCTGCCGCACACGGTTCTGGCGGGCTCCGCGTAGTACTCGACAATGGGCCTGCCGAGACTCAACCCCGCCCGCTTGAAGTACGCCGCCCACGACCGGTCCAGACATTTCACGACACCCGTAAGGTACTCGCGCTCACGCGGAATCCCACCGGAACTGAGCGGTGTCTCGGCACACGCCGCCACACCCAGCTTCCCGGCCTTCTTGGGAAACGGGCTCTCGATCGGGGCCGCGGTGGTGCTGAGGGAGGCGGTGATCAGAATCGTGGCAAGGGTCAGAGCTGAGGATGGCACGATCGGCAGCTTAGAGCCGTACGGACTGTGGCACGATGTGAAGTGCCACCCGGCGAACCGTTATTTCCGTGGGCGGCATAACTTCTCAGAGCACGTCCGTTATCCAGCCGGTGACTTCGCGGACGACGGCGTCGGGAACGATCCCGATCCTCCTCGTGAACCGCTGTGGAGACACGCTGCGCACATGCTCGATCATGGCCCAGCTGGGCTTGTCCAGACCCGTGCTCTCGGCCGGAAGGGGAATGTGGTTGTCCCATCCCCGGTCCGTCGTGGTCAGCGGCACAATGACCTTGACCGCGGTGGCTGCGTTGAAGTCGTCGTTGCTGACGACCAGCACAGGGCGGTAGTGGCCCTGCTCGCGGCCCTCCGGATCGCCCAGGTCAGCGAGCCAGATCTCGCCCTGGATCACCCGCATCTCTCTCCTCGGGAAACGTGATGAGCCCCTCCCACTCCGGTGCGATGCGGGTGGAGCGTGGTCGTGGGCCTTGGACCAGCTCGGACTCCGCGAGATAGCCGGCCCAAACTTTCGGGTCCTCGCGTTGTGTGCGCTCCATCTGCTCCGCGACGTGCTGCCAGCGATGCTTCTTTTCCATCTCCCTGATGGCCTGGTCGATGATCGCGGTCATGGGCTCACCTGCCTTCTTGGCCAGCGCTGCGATTCGGTCGCGGGTTTTGACGCTGACGCGTATGGTCGTGGCTTTCGGCTTCATGGCCATACTCCTGAGGCTACGTCGACGTCAGACGGAAACACTACCCGTGCACCGTTACTCTCCCGGCAACATCGGCAACAGAGAGTAAGATGATTGACTTTCATGCATGACTAACGTGGCATTAGTGCTGATAGTGGGCGGTCTGGCCGTCTTCGTGGGTGCGATCGTCCAGGGAGGCGTCGGATTCGGGCTGGGGCTGGTCGCGGCACCCGTACTGACCATGCTGGGCCCCGACCTGATGCCCGGCGCCATCCAGGTCGTCAACCTGACCCTTCCGCTGTTCACGCTGGCCGTCGAGTGGCGCCGGGTGGATTGGCGCGGCCTCGGTTTCGCGCTGCTCGGCAGAGTGCCGGGAAGCGTCCTGGGCGCAGTCGTTATCGTCTACTTTTCCATATACGCCCGAGGCATCTTCGTCGCCGTCATGGTGCTGATCGCCGTGGCACTGACGGCCAGGGCGGTGAGTGTGCCGCGCAACGGTCCCACGATCGCCTCGGCCGGTTTCGTCTCGGGGATCACCGGCACGGCCACCGGCATCGGCGGGCCGCCCATCGCGCTCGTCTACCAGAACGCCAAGGGGCCGCAGATCCGGGCCACGCTGGCGATGTTCTTCTTCCTGAGCGCCGGCCAGTCGCTGTTGGTGCTCGCGCTCGTGGACGAACTCCCCGCCCAGGCGCTACTGACCGGGGCGGTCCTCATCGTGCCCATGGTGCTCGGCTTCCTGGTGTCGGGACCGCTGCGCCGCTACCTCGACGGCGGCAAGGTCCGGGTGGCGATCCTGGCCGTGGCGGCGGCCTCCGCTTTGGGGCTGATCGTCCAGAACGTGATCACCCAAATCTGGTGACACCGACGCAGAATGGGCCCCCTCACTCGCCGAACATCTCACCGGACGGGTCCATCTGCTCGGCCCCGCCAGTTCGGCCCCGCCAGCTCGGCCCCACCAGTTCGGGGCCACCGGTTCGGCCCCGCCAGTTCGGGGCCACTGGTTCGGGGCCACCAGCTCGGGGGCGCTGGCTGGCTCACCCAGCCGGCACGCGGCCAGGTATCACGTCACCTGACAAGCGGTTGTGCCTGTGATCTGTAGTTGGCGGATGTAGGTCGGGTCGGCCTGTGCAATGTCACGAACCAAAGCGCGGCGGTTGCCACAAAGGCAGGCTTCCTGCCACCGCGGCTCTACCCTTGCCCGATGATCAACCTTCAGGTTCGTGGCGACGGGCCCGAGGTCATGGCGAGGACCGAACACGGCCTGCCTTGGAGCGATGCGTTGGCCAACCTCGACCGGGCTCGGTTTCCGATGTTCGGCCATCTGATTCCCTATGGCGACACGATCTTCAATCATCGGCAGATCGATACCCTGCTGGAGGAACTACCACGACTCCCCGCGGGGCTGATCAGCGACGCCTTCGCCCAAGCGCTCCGCGAGTTGTGCGGCTTCGCCCAAGAGGCACCACACCGCTATCTGTGGTTCGTCGGAGACTGACGCCCCGCACCGGCGGTGACGACCATCGCGCGGCGGCACCTACGCCGTCGATGATTCCGAACCGAGATCAACGCCCGCCATCCATCGTGCACAGCCGCCATCTACGGATCACAGGCACAGCGGTAAGGCGTCGGGCAGGTTGAGGTGGCGTTTCTGGATTGTTACCGGAAACAACAAACTAGGGCACTCGACCCCCTTCCAAAGCAGGCCGTACCGGAATACGTTGCCGCAAACAACATTCATCCGGGCCCCTCCGGAAGAAAGGACCCTGCACTATGCGCAAGGGGATCCTCAGCCTGACCGCCGCGGCCGCCGCGCTCGCCCTCGGTCTCACCGCCTGCGGGGGCGACAGCGGTCAGACCACCACGTCGACCGCCTCCGCCACGGCATCCGCGGCGAAGGCGGGCAAGATCGGCGTCATCCTGCCGGACAGCAAGTCCTCGGCCCGGTGGGAGACGGCGGACCGCAAGTACCTGCAGGAGGCGTTCACCGCCGCCGGCGTCGAGTTCGACATTCAGAACGCCCAGAACGACAAGACGGCGTTCCAGACCATCGCCGACCAGATGATCACTAATGGTGCCACCGTCCTGATGATCGTGAACTTGGACAGCGGCACCGGCAAGACGGTCATCGACAAGGCCAGGTCGCAGGGTGTGGCGACCATCGACTACGACCGTCTGACGCTCGGCGGCGACGCCGCCTACTACGTCAGTTTCGACAACACCAAGGTCGGCACCCTCCAGGGCGAGGGCCTGAGCAAGTGCCTGACCGACAAGAAGGCCGACAAGCCGATCGTCGCCTACCTGAACGGCTCGCCGACGGACAACAACGCGACGCTGTTCAAGAGCGGGTACGACGGCGTGCTCAAGCCCAAGTTCGACTCCGGCGACTACGTCAAGGGCCCCGAGCAGTCGGTGCCCGACTGGGACAACACCCAGGCCGGAACGCTCTTCGAGCAGATGCTGACCGAGCAGCCGAAGATCGCCGGTGTGCTGGCCGCCAACGACGGCCTCGGCAACGCCGCCATCACGGTGCTGAAGAAGAACAACCTCAACGGCAAGGTCCCGGTCACCGGCCAGGACGCCACCGTTCAGGGGCTGCAGAACATCCTCGCCGGCGACCAGTGCATGACCGTGTACAAGGCCGTCAAGAAGGAGGCCGACGCCGCGGCCAAGCTCGCCGTGGCGCTGGCCAAGGGCGAGAAGCCCACGGCGAGCGGCAGCGTGAAGGACCCGGAGACCGGCAAGGACGTCCCGTCCGAGCTGCTGGAGCCGCAGGCCATCTACGCCGACAACGTCAAGGACGTGGTGACCGACGGCTACGTCTCCAAGGACGAACTGTGCACGGGTGACTTCGCGAAGATGTGCACCGAGGCAGGAATCAGCTAACACTCAGAGGTACGGCCCGCGCCACGAGCGCGTGCCGTACCTCCTTTAGGGAGCCACATGACCCCCCTCCTTGAAGTGCGCGGGATCGACAAGAGCTTCGGTCCGGTGAAGGTCCTGCACAAGGTCGAGTTCTCCGCGTACGCCGGCGAGGTCACAGCGCTCGTCGGCGACAATGGCGCCGGCAAGTCGACGCTGGTCAAGTGCATCGGCGGCATCTATCCGACCGACTCGGGCCAGCTTCTCTTCGACGGCCGCGAGGTCCACGTGCACAGCCCCCGCGACGCGGGCGAGCTGGGCATCGAGATCGTCTACCAGGACCTCGCCCTGTGCGACAACCTCGACATCGTCCAGAACATGTTCCTCGGCAGGGAACGCAAGAGCGGCATCCTGCTCGACGAGGACAGCATGGAGGAGCTCGCCGAGAAGACCCTCAGCGGCCTGTCGGTCCGTACGGTGAAGTCCATCAGGCAGCAGGTCTCCAGCCTGTCCGGCGGGCAGCGGCAGACCGTGGCCATCGCCAAGGCCGTGCTGTGGAACAGCAAGGTCGTCATCCTCGACGAGCCGACCGCCGCGCTGGGCGTGGCCCAGACCGCGCAGGTGCTCGAACTGGTACGCAGGCTGGCCGACACCGGCCTGGCCGTGGTGCTCATCTCGCACAACATGAACGACGTGTTCGCCGTCTCCGACCGGATCGCGGCGCTCTACCTCGGCAGGATGGCCGCGCAGGTCAAGACCGCCGACGTGACGCACGCGCAGGTCGTCGAACTGATCACTTCCGGCCGCAGCGGTGATCTGGGCCTCAAGAACGGGGTCACCTCATGAGCAAGGTCAAGGAACTTCCCGGCGAGGCCATCGTCGCGGCGACGCAGGCCCCGTCGATCAAGAACAGCTTCTTCGCCTACATCCAGCGGATACGCGGCGGCGACATGGGCGCCCTGCCCGCCGTCCTCGGCCTGGTCGTGCTCTGCGCCGTCTTCGCCGTCGCCCGCCCCTCCTTCGTCACGGCGATCAACTTCGCCAACCTGTTCACGCAGGGCGCCGCCGTCACGCTCATCGCGATGGGCCTGGTGTTCGTGCTGCTGCTCGGCGAGATCGACCTGTCGGCCGGCTTCGCCAGCGGCGTCTGCGCGGCCGTCCTCGCCGTCACACTGACCAACGCAGGTCTGCCCTGGTACGTGTGCATCCTGGCCGCCATCCTCACCGGCGTGATCATCGGCACGGTGCTGGGCTCACTGGTCGCCAAGGTGGGCATACCGTCGTTCGTGGTGACGCTGGCCGCGTTCCTCGCCTTCCAGGGCCTGGTCCTGGTGCTGGTCGACGAGGGCACCAACATCTCCATCCGCGACAGCGTGGTCGTCGCCATCGCCAACAAGAACCTGCCGCCCTGGCTCGGCTGGGCGGCGTACGCGGCCTGCGTGGCGATCTTCGCGGGCGTGCAGCTCCTGCGGGCCAGGAAGCGCGCCAAGCGCGGGCTGGTGGCCGACCCGCTGTCGCTGATCGCCTTCCGCGTCGGCATGCTGGCGCTCTTCGCCGGGCTCGCGGTGGCGGCGCTCAACCTGGAGCGCAGCCGCAACCCCGCGCTCGTCTCGCTCACCGGCGTGCCGATCGTGGTGCCGGTCATCCTGGTGCTGCTGGTCGCGTGGACGCTGGTGCTGCGCCGTACCGGATTCGGACGGCACCTGTACGCGGTCGGCGGCAACACCGAGGCCGCCCGCCGAGCCGGCATCCCGGTCGACCGGATCAAGATCAGCGCGTTCGTGATCTGCTCCTCGATGGCCGCGATCGGCGGCATCGTGGCCGCGTCCAGGGCCAGCTCCGTGGACCCGAACACGGGCGGCAGCTCGGTGCTGCTGTACGCGGTCGGCGCCGCGGTCATCGGCGGCACCAGCCTGTTCGGCGGCAAGGGCAGGGTGCTGGACGCCGTGCTCGGCGGCGCCGTGGTGGCCGTGATCGAGAACGGCATGGGCCTGATGGGGTACGGGGCGAGTGTGAAATACCTGGTCACAGGGTCTGTCCTGCTGCTGGCCGCGGGTGTCGACGCCCTGGCTCGCAAGCGGGCGGCAGCCGCTGGTCTAAGGTGATCAGCGACTCTCAGCCCCTGAAGGAACCACAGACGATGCGTGCCGGCCCCTCTCAAGAGGACATCAGGCGCCACAATCTCGGCGCGCTGCTTCGCCATGTCCACCTGGGCGGGCCGATCTCGCGCGCCGAGCTGACCTCGAAGATGGGGCTCAACCGCAGCACGATCATGGCGCTGACCTCCGACCTCACCGCCGCCGGGCTGGTGCGCGAGGAGCTGCCGCGCGAGACGGGCCGCGCCGGGCGGCCCTCGCTCGTGGTGCGCCCCGAGTCGGCCCGGGTCTACGTCTTCGCCTTCGACGTGAGCCCCGACCGGCTGGCGGTGGCCCGGGTCGGGCTGGGCGGCGTGATACTCGACCGCCGGGAGGCCGTACGCGACCGCGGCGCCTTCGAGCTGGACGAGCTCACCGGCGCGCTGTCCGCGTTCGCCCGGCAGATGCGGCGCAAGACCAGGGACGACACGGTCTGCGTCGGCGCCGCGGCGGCCGTGTCCGGAGGGGTGCGCAAGGCCGACGGCGTGGTCAGGTTCGGGCCCAACCTGCGCGCCGAGGAGGTGCCGTTCGGCGAGGAGCTGGGCCGCAGGCTGGGCCTGGGGCTGCCGGTCAGCGTGGGCAACGACGCCAACCTGGCCGCGCTCGCCGAGCACAGCCGGGGTGTCGGCGCGGCCGTCAGAGACCTCATCTACCTGCACGGCGACGTCGGCATCGGCGGGGGGATCATCGCGGGCGGCCACCTGCTCGGCGGCCACGACGGCTACGGGGGCGAGGTCGGCCACATGGTCGTCAACCCCGGCGGCCGGGCCTGCGGCTGCGGCTCGCACGGCTGCCTGGAGGCGGAGGTGGGGGAGCGGGCCCTGCTGGAGTCGGCGGGCCGCGTACAAGCCGGGGTCCAGGCCGCGGTCCAGACGGGGATCCACACCGGAGCCCAGACGGGGGTCCAAACCGGGCGGCCGGACGGGCAGCAGGGGCGGGACGCGGTGCGGGCCGTCGTGGAGGCGGCCGACCGGGGCGACATCGTGGCCCAGGAGGCGCTCAGCCGGGTCGGCGACTGGCTGGGCCTGGGCGTGGCGAACCTGGTCAACATCTTCAACCCGGAAATGGTGATCTTCGGGGGCATGCTGAGGGAGATCTACCTCGGCTCGGCGGCGCAGGTACGTTCCCAGCTCACCCTGCACGCCATGGCGCCGCAGCGGGAGCGGCTGCGGCTGCGCACGTCCTCGCTGGGAGACGCCGCCACCCTCGTCGGCGCCGCCGAACTGGCCTTCGCGCACGTCCTGTCCGACCCGCTCGAAGTCCTCGCCAGGGCCAACGCCTGACGACGGCGCTCAAGTGATCTTGTTCTTGCGGGCCGTCCACGTGTTGCAGAACCCGGTGGCCCCGCCACGGAACCCGCGATCCTGCCAGAACGCCAGATTGCGCGGCTTGCCGTGGATCTCGCTCTCGTCCGCCATCCGGACCGCGTCGATCCAGTCCCGCCACTCGATGTCCGGCTTGATCGATTCGAGCGTGGCGCTGTAGAAGACTCCGGCGAAGCACTCGGCCTGCATCTCCAGCCGGTGGCTCAGCAGTTTGCGGGCGCCGTCCGAGGCCGGCGCGTACAGGGCGCTCTGCGCGTCCAGTATCCCGATGAGCTGCTGCACGTGGTGTCCCCACTCATGGGCCACCGAGTGCGCGATGTTCATCCTGAACGGGTCCCGCAGATCGTGCTTCATGATCCGGATCACGATCGTGCGCTGCTCGGGGCAGTACTGGGCGCCGCTGCTGGTGATCGCCCCGCAGACCGAGTCGCCGCCCGTGGTGATCGTGACCTCGGGCGGGCTGTAGGCGAGGCCGGCGGCCGCGAACCTGGCGGCCCAGAACCGGTCGGCGCACTCGGCCATCGCCCGGTGGAACGACTTCAGCGAGGCGACGCTCCCCAGCCGGATTTCGGGAATGGCACACGTCTGGGGTGTCACCTCGCCGCTCATCTCACCGGAGAGCCCGCCCCGCGCCGCCTGGGCCGCGGCGCCGGCCGGGACCGGCAGCGAAAGACCCGCGATCAGGCACATGGCCAGCGCTACGCGAAATATGCGCACGATCGCGGATCCTAGATCACAAAGTGGTGATTTAGGACACCTGGGACTTGGGCGCCTTCCACGTGTTGCAGCCGCCCGCCGACTCGGTGTCGTAACCACGCTTGAGCCAGCGCCCGGGGTTCGTGGAGCTGCCGTGCGTCTGCTCGCCCGAGGTCTTCCCGCCCACGCCGATGACGGACAAGCCGTGCCCGGTGCCACTGTTCTTGACGAGGTAGGTGAAGTCGGTCTCCTGACGATGGAGCGAGTGCCACACGCTGCCGATGAAGACTCCGGCCAGGCACTCGGCCTGGAGCTCGAGACGGCGGCGCTCGTCCAGGAACTTGGCCTGGTTCTTGCGGCTGTACGGTGTCAGGGCATCGATCATGCCCGTGAGCTGCTGGATGTGGTGGCTGTACTCGTGGGCCAGGTTCGCCATCAGCGCCAGGTCGTTCTTTTCCTCGACGAGATTGGCCGTGGCCAGGAAGGTGATCTTCTTGTTGGTCGGGCAGTACATGGCCTGCGCGTAAGAAAAGCCCTGCGGCCCGGGGTGCGGGCCACAGCCGGTCTGGGCGCCAGGCTTGGTGATCACCTGTACGGAGGGCTTGCTGAAGGTGAAACCGGCCTTCTTGACCACGGGCTCCCACGCCTCGTTGAGGCAGTCGAGCACGACTTCAAAATGGTTCTTGATCTCCTCCAGAGTCCCGCGCTCGACCTTGGGCTCGTCACATGTGTCGTAGCCGAGCTTGCCCGTCTTGTAGATCGGGTTCTTCGCTAAGACCGGCTTGTACGCCGGCGCGGAGACGGTGGCCGCATGAGCGGTGCCTGCGAACAGCACGCTCGCGAGGGCACCGGCCATGAGTGCCAATCGGGGGATACGCATGAGATGGCACGTTAGTGAAGAGGGAGCTCCAGGTAAAGCCGGATTAGCGCGTGTTCCGGGGATTCGCCGCCCAGGTGTTACAAGCGCCCGGAGTGCCCCGTCCGTACCCGCGTGTCATCCACGCCGCCTGCGTCGGCCCCTTGCCGTGATCGTTCTGCGGCCAGCCCCTGGCGCCGTTCTTCTTGAACCACTGCACCGTGTACGCCCAGTCGGGTGCGGTGACCAGCGTCGTCCCCTCCATCGTGCGCATGAACACCGCGGACAGGCACTCCGCCTGCAGCTCGGAGTTGCGCGAGAGCTGCAGCTTCCTGGCCTTGCCCGCCGCGGTCCTGGCGGCCCAGTAGTAGGTCCAGATGCCCGAGACCTGCTGCACGTGGTGGCCGTACTCGTGGGCGATCAGCCGGGTGATGCCCAGCGGGAACGGGTTGCGGAGCTGCGCCTTGCTGATCATCAGGTACATGGTGCGGTCGGTCGAGCAGTAGACCCCGTCGGCGCCGGTGTTCCACGTACCGCAGGGCGTCTTGACCTTGCTGGTGATGATCCGCAGCCGCGGCTTGGTGAAGGGCATGTCCGCCTTGCGGAACTGGGCGGCCCACGCCTTGTTCAGGCAGGCGGTCACCCGCGTCAGGAAGCGCCGGTACGCGATCATGCTGCCCGCCGGCAGGTCGCCCGGCCGGCAGTTCACGTCGGTGAGCCGGCCGGTCGAGTAGAGCGGGTTCTTGGTCGCCAGTGTCTCGGCGGCGGCCGCCCCCCACCGCTTCTGGCCGGAGACCTTCGAGGGCGGCGATTCGAGCTGCTGGGCTTCGCTGACGGGTTCCGACGAGGTCCCCGCCACGTCCGCCAGTACGAGCACCAAAGCGGCCGCTGCCAGGGCAAGTGCCAGCGCAGCGGCCACAAGCGTCGCGATTCTGCTTTTGGGGACGGAGTTCATATGTTCCGAAAGACTAGGTCAAGATCGGACATATGTGGGTGGATTTGACTCGATGCAGTCAGTGATGCGTCCGCGAACTAGACTCGATGGATCGCGCAAAAGAGCAGAGGGGAGTCGCATCCGTGAGCGGGTTGCTGGGCTCGATCAAGGGACCGCAGGACGTCAAACGGCTCACCGCCGAGGAGTTGCCGCGACTCGCGGGGGAGATCCGTGATGTGCTCGTCGACTCCTGCGCCAGGTTCGGCGGTCACCTCGGCCCCAACCTCGGCGTGGTGGAGCTCACCATCGCCCTGCACCGGGTGTTCGACTCACCGAACGACCCCATCATCTGGGACACCGGCCACCAGTCCTACGTGCACAAACTCCTCACCGGCCGGGCCGCCGGCTTCGAGGCGCTCAAGCAGGAGGGCGGCCTGTCCGGCTATCCCAGCCAGGCCGAGTCCGAGCACGACTTCGTCGAAAACTCCCACGCCTCCACCGCCCTGTCCTACGCCGACGGGCTGGCCAAGGCGTTCAAGCTGCGCCGCGAGCGCGACCGCACGGCCGTGGCGGTCATCGGCGACGGCGCCCTGACCGGCGGCATGGCCTGGGAGGCGCTCAACAACATCGCCGCCGTCAAAGACCTGCCCTGTGTGATCGTGGTCAACGACAACGGCCGCTCCTACTCCCCGACGATCGGCGGCCTGGCCTCCCATCTGTCCTCGCTGCGGGTCAACCGCCGCTACGAGGACATGCTCGACTACGTCAAAGACAAGATCGGGAACGTTCCCGTCCTGTACGACGCCCTGCACGGCTTCAAGAAGGGCGTCAAAGACGTCCTGGCGCCCCAGGTGATGTTCGAAGACCTCGGCCTCAAATACGTCGGCCCCATCGACGGCCACGACGAGCAGGCCATGGAGGCGGCCCTGCGCAAGGCCCGCGACTTCGGCGGCCCCGTCATCGTGCACGCCCTCACCCAGAAGGGCCGCGGCTACACGCCCGCCGAGAACCACGACGAGGACCAGTTCCACTCGCCCGGCGCCTTCGACCGGGTCACCGGCGCGGAGAAGCCCAAGGGCCGCATCTGGACCAACGTGTTCAGCGAGGAGCTCGTCCGGCTCGGCAAGGACCGCGACGACCTGGTCGCGATCACCGCGGCCATGCTCCACCCGACCGGCCTGCACGCCTTCGCCGAGGCCTACCCCGACCGCATCTACGACGTCGGCATCGCCGAGCAGCACGCGCTCACCAGCGCCGCCGGGCTCGCGCTCGGCGGCCTGCACCCGGTCGTGGCCGTCTACGCCACATTCCTCAACCGGGCCTTCGACCAGCTTCTCATGGACGTCGCCCTGCACCGGCTGCCGGTCACGGTGGTGCTCGACCGGGCGGGCGTCACCGGCGACGACGGCGCCAGCCACAACGGCATGTGGGACCTGTCGATCCTCCAGGTCGTCCCCGGGCTCAGGATCGCGGTGCCGCGCGACGGCGACCGGCTGACCGAGCTGCTGGGCGAGGCCGTGGAGGTCGCCGACGGCCCGACCGTGCTGCGCTTCCCCAAGGGGCCGGTGGCCGAGTCGATCGAGCCGGTGGGCAAGCTGGGCCTGATGGACGTGCTGCGCGCCCCCGAGGAGGACCCTGACGTCCTGCTCGTGGGCGTGGGGCCGATGGCGCAGGTCTGCATGGACGCCGCCGTCCTGCTCGACGCCCAGGGCATCGCGGCCACCGTGGTCGACCCGCGCTGGGTCAAGCCGCTCGACGAGGCGCTCGTGCTCGCGGCGGGCGCGCACAAGCTGGTGGCCGTCGTGGAGGACAACGGGCGCGTGGGGGCCGTGGGCGACGCCGTGGCCCGGCTGCTGCGCGACGCCGACGTCGACGTGCCCGTACGCACCTTCGGCATCCCGCAGGAGTTCCTCGACCACGCCAAGCGGGCCGCGATCCTCGGCCAGATCGGCCTGACCGGGCAGGACCTCGCCCGCCAGATCACCGAGGCGGTCGCCAAGCGCACCTCGGACGCGGAGCCCGCCCGCCACTGACCCTTCCGAGTCGCTGCGGTGCCTGCCGAAGGCACCGCCACCGATCCTTCCGCGCCGCGGCGGTGCCCGTCGAGGCCACCGCCGCGGCCCGATCACGGCCCGATCACGGCGAGGTCTTGCCTGGTCGGCGCTTCGAGCAGATCATGGAAGTAATTCCGCCCTGCTCCGCCGGCAACAGGATCATCGCTGATCCCACCCCGGCGGCGGCATGATCACCGAGGGTATGGGAAGGATCGCTGACCGTGGACATCTTTCGCACGAAGAGCGTCGAGCAGTCGATCCGCGACACGGAAGCCCCCGAGCACCAGCTGCGAAAGCGCCTGACCGCCACCGACCTCACGGTCTTCGGCATCGGCGTCATCGTCGGCACCGGAATCTTCGTGCTCACGGGGCAGGTCGCCAAAGAGATGGCGGGACCGGCGGTGGCGGTCTCGTTCATCGTCGCGGGCATCGTGTGCGGGCTCGCGGCCCTGTGCTACGCCGAGTTCGCCTCCACCATCCCCGTGGCGGGATCCGCCTACACCTTCTCCTTCGCCACCCTGGGCGAGTTTCCCGCCTGGGTCATCGGCTGGGACCTGATGCTGGAGCTGGCGCTGGCCGCCGCCGTGGTGGCGGTCGGCTGGTCGGGATACTTCGCCTCGATGCTGGCCTCGATAGGTCTCGAACTGCCGGCCGCCATCGCGGGTGAGGACCCCGTGGTGAATGTCCCGGCCGTCCTCATCGTCCTCATCCTCACCTCGATCCTGGTGGCCGGGATCAAGCTGTCCTCGCGGGTCAACCTGATCCTGGTGATCACGAAGATCGCGGTGGTGCTGCTGGTCATCGTGGCGGGGCTGTTCTTCATCAAGACCGCCAACTACACGCCGTTCGTGCCCGACCCGGTGGCCACGCCGCGCGTGGAAGGGCTGAGGGCGCCGCTGATGCAGGTGGTGTTCGGCATCACGCCGGTCGCGTTCGGCGTGCTGGGCGTCTTCTCGGCCGCGGCCATCGTGTTCTTCGCCTTCATCGGCTTCGACATCGTGGCCACCGCCGCCGAGGAGACCATCAACCCGCAGCGCGACGTCCCGCGCGGCATCATCGGCTCCCTGGCCATCTGCACGGCCCTGTACGTCGCCGTCTCGCTCGTCGTCGTCGGCATGCAGCGCTACAGCGAGCTGAGTACGACCGCGCCCCTCTCCGACGCGTTCATCTCGGTGGGCCAGTCCTGGCTGGCCGCGATCATCAGCGTGGGCGCGATCGCCGGTCTGACGACCGTGGTGCTCGTGCTGCTGATGGGCCAGACCCGGGTGCTGTTCGCCATGTGCCGCGACGGGCTGCTGCCGCGCTCGCTGGGCAAGGTGCACCCGACGTTCGGCACCCCGGCCCGGCTCACGATCCTCATCGGCGTGGTCACGATGGCGCTGGCGGGGTTCGTGTCGTTCGGCGAGCTGGCCGAGCTGGTGAACATCGGCACCCTGTTCGCGTTCGTGGTCGTCTCGATCGGCGTGGTCATCCTGCGGCGCACGCGGCCGGACCTGCCGCGGGCGTTCAAGGCGCCGCTGGTCCCGGTGCTGCCGATCGTGTCGGTGCTGGCCTGCCTCTACCTGATGTTCAACCTGCCGGTGCAGACGTGGCTGCGGTTCGTGGCCTGGATGC
The DNA here is from genome assembly GCF_900108335.1 of Nonomuraea solani. Lineage (GTDB taxonomy): Bacteria > Actinomycetota > Actinomycetes > Streptosporangiales > Streptosporangiaceae > Nonomuraea > Nonomuraea solani. The sequence continues at coordinate 780,905 of NZ_FNVT01000002.1, read as the reverse complement.
TGATCGGCGTCGTCATCTACCTGTCGTACGGCTACTGGAACAGCAGGAACGCGGCGCCCTGGCAGAAGGCCCGCCGCTAGACGGTGAAGCGCGGGGGCCGGCGACGGCCCCCGCGCCGGTTTCAGAGCGCCGTGACCGCGCCGGTCGCCGCCCGCATGACGCAGCCGTTGCTGAAGACCTTGGCCCAGTGCACCCGCTTGCCGAACCAGCGGCCCACCACCACGACGGCGTGCGGCTTGACCTCCTGGGTGCAGGAGGCGTTGGGCGCGACGTTGAGCTGCCTCGGATCGCCCTTGACCTGCTGCAGCAGGCGGCAGGCCGCGCGTGCGCTGGGATGCGTGCCCCCGATGGGCGCGCAGTGGAGCCAGACCGTCTTCGTCGGGCCGCCCTTGACCGAGTCGACGATCTTGAGCTGCACCTTGGGCGGCGGCGCGGCGGCCGTGGCGGGTGACGACGCGCCCACCAGGAAGGCTCCGCACAGCACGAGGGTGCCGGCTGCTCTCATCATGATAACTCTCCGTTCGTAGGACGGTACCGAACGCTACGACGGAGCCGGGGAGAGAGGACGGAGGCCCGCCGAGCGGGCCTCCGTAAAGAAATTCAGGCAGGCACGGAGGCCACGCCAGGAGCGAGGAAGCGCGGCCGGGCGACACCGGCCCGATCCAGGTACGGCGTGATCCCGCCCAGGTGGAACGGCCAGCCGGCGCCGAGGATCATGCACAGGTCGATGTCCTGGGCCGCCGCGACGACGCCCTCGTCCAGCATGATGCGGATCTCCGTGGCCATGGCCGAAAGGACGCGGTCGCGTACCTGCTCGGCCGTGGACGGCGCCGAGCCGCCCGCGAACAGGGCCACCGCCTCCGGGTCGAGCGTGAAGTCCGGGCGGTAGACGCCCGGCTTGCCCGAGGCGACCAGCTTGCCCATGTTCTCCGAGACGCCGTAGCGGTCCGGGAACGCCTCGTGCAGCGTCTCGGCCACGTGCAGCCCCACCGCCGGGCCGACGAGCTGCAGCAGCGCGAACGGCGTCATCGGCAGCCCGAGCCCGTCGAGCGCGTGCTCGGCCGTCTCCAGCGGCGTGCCCTCGTCCACGGCCGCCACGACCTCGCCCATGAAGCAGGTGAGCAGCCGGTTGACCACGAACGCGGGAGCGTCCTTGACCAGCACCGAGGACTTCTTCAGCGACTTGCCGACCGCGAACGCCGTGGCCAGCGTGGCGTCGTCGGTCGCCGCGCCCTTGATGATCTCCAGCAGCGGCATGACGGCGACCGGGTTGAAGAAGTGGAACCCGACGAGCCGCTCGGGGTGCGCCAGCCCGGAGCCCATCTCGGTCAGCGACAGCGACGAGGTGTTCGTGGCCAGCACGCACTCGGCCGAGACCACGGCCTCGACCTCGGCGAAGACCTGCTTCTTGACCGCCATGTCCTCGAAGACGGCCTCGATCACGAAGTCGGCGTCGGCGAAGGCGTCCTTGGTCAGGGAGCCGCTCACGAGGGACGTGAGCCGGTTGGCCTGGTCCTCGGAGACGCGGCCCTTGGTGAGCAGCTTGGCGATCTCGCCGTGGACGTAGGCCACGCCCTTGTCCAGCCGGGCCTGGTCGAGGTCGGTCAGCACGACCGGCACCTCCAGGCGGCGCGCGAACAGCAGCGCCATCTGCGAGGCCATCAGCCCCGCGCCGACCACGCCGACCTTGGTGACCTTGCGGGCCAGCGAGCGGTCGGGCGCGCCGGCGGGGCGCTTGGCGCGGCGCTGCACCAGGTCGAAGGAGTAGAGGCCGGCCCGCAGCTCGTCGCTCATCAGCAGGTCGGCCAGCGCCTCGTCCTCGGCGGCGAAGCCCTCGTCGCGGGTGGCGGTCTCGGCCAGCGCGATGAGGTCGAGCGCCCGGTACGGCGCCGGCGACGCGCCGCGCAGCTTCATGTCCACCAGGAAGCGCGCGTCGCCGACGGCCTTCTCCCAGCCGTCGTGCTCCGGCCGCTCCACGGTGACCTCGCCGTTGACCACGCGGGCGGCCCAGCGCAGCGACTCCTCCAGGAAGTCGGCGGGCTCGAACATCGCGTCGGCGACGCCCAGCTCGTACGCGTCCCTGCCCTTGATCATGCGGTTCTGGGACAGCGGGTTCTCGATGATCAGCTTGACCGCGTTCGCCGGGCCGATCAGGCGGGGGAGCAGTTGCGTGCCGCCCCAGCCCGGCACCAGCCCGAGGAAGCACTCGGGCAGGGCCACCGCGGGCACGCCCGACGAGATCGTCCGGTACGCGCAGTGCAGCGCGATCTCCAGCCCGCCGCCCATGGCCGCGCCGTTGACGAACGCGAACGACGGGATCCCCAGCTCGCCCAGCCGCCGGAAGACGTGGTGGCCGAGCGCGCCGATGGCCAGCGCCTCGTCCCGGGAGGTCACCGAGGCCGCGCCCTTGAGGTCGGCGCCGACGGCGAAGACGAAGGGCTTGCCGGTCACGCCCACGGCCGCGAGGTCGGTGCGCTGGGCGATCTCCGACAGCGCGCCGTTCAGGGCGAACAGCCCGTGCGGGCCGAACGTGCTGGGCTTGGTGTGGTCGAAGCCGTTGTCCAGCGTGATCAGCGCCATCGTGCCGGCCCCGTAGGGCAACCGCACGTCGCGCACCAGCGCCTTGGTGACGACCTCGTCGCTGTTGCGCTCGCTCAGCAGCGCCCGCCAGGTGTCCATGTTGCTCATGCCAGGTTCTCCCAGATCACGGTGCCGCCCATGCCCATGCCGACGCACATCGTGGTGATGCCGTAACGCACGTCGGGACGCTCGCCGAACTGCCGCGCGAGCTGCGTCATCAGCCGCACGCCGGAGGAGGCGAGCGGGTGGCCGTAGGCGATCGCGCCGCCGTAGGCGTTGACGCGGGCGTCGTCGTCGGCGATGCCGAAGTGTTCGAGGAACGCCAGCACCTGTACGGCGAACGCCTCGTTGATCTCGAACAGCCCGATATCCGAAATATCGAGATTCGCCAGCCGGAGCGCCCGCTCCGTGGACGGGATCGGCCCCACGCCCATGACCTCGGGGTCCACGCCCGCGAACGCGTACGACACCAGCCGCATCTTCGGGCTCAGCCCCAGCTCGGCCGCCACGTCGGAGGCGGCCACGACGCACCCGGTGGCGCCGTCGTTGATGCCCGAGGAGTTGCCCGCCGTCACGTGGCCGTGCGGCCGGAACGGCGTCTTGAGCCCGCCCAGCCCCGCCATCGTGGTGCCGGGGCGCGGCGCCTCGTCCTCGACCGCCAGGCCCCAGCCCTTCTCGGCGGTCCTGATCGCGGCCGGCACCAGGTCGGGCTGGATCTTGCCGTCGGCGTACGCCTTGGCCGCCTTCTCCTGCGACAGCACCGCGTATGCGTCGGCCCGGTCCTTGGTGATCGACGGGTAGCGGTCGTGCAGGTTCTCCGCGGTCATGCCCATGACCAGCGCGCTCGGGTCGACCAGCTTCTCCGACAGGAAGCGCGGGTTCGGGTCGACGCCCTCGCCCATCGGGTGGCGGCCCATGTGCTCGACGCCGCCGGCGATGGCGACGTCGTACGCGCCGAAGGCGATGCCGCCCGCGACCGTGGTGACGGCGGTCATCGCGCCCGCGCACATGCGGTCGATCGCGTAACCGGGGACGGACTTGGGCAGCCCGGCGAGCACCGCCGCCGAACGCCCGATGGTCAGGCCCTGGTCGCCGATCTGCGTGGTCGCGGCGATGGCGACCTCGTCGACCCGCTCGGGCGGGAGCCCGGGGTTGCGCCTGATGAGCTCGCGGATGACGCGGACGACCAGGTCGTCGGCGCGGGTCTCCGCGTACAGTCCTTTCGGCCCTGACCGGCCGAAAGGCGTGCGCACGCCGTCGACGAACACGACGTCACGAGAGGAAGGCACGGATTCGCTCCTCGTTGAGATGTGGGGTTCCGCGCCCATGCTACTCGTCGGTAACTACTCCGCAGACGAGGGCGGCGGTGAGCAACGCGTATATGACCCCCGTCGCCGGCTCCCAGAGGTGGGCGCGGGCCCCGAGCAGGGCCGCGACCGCCACGGCCGCGCCCGTCCAGAGCGCCGCGCCCTCTCGCGGACGCGTGCCGTGGCCGGGATCCCATGGATCGCCAGGTGACCCTCCCGGGCGCAGGACACGCGCCAGTATCCCCACCGCGTCCCGTGCCCACCAGAGGAGGAACAACACCCCCGCGGCGGCGCTGAGCACCGACAGCGCCTCGACGGCCCAGCTCAGGGCGTCGGCGAAGCCATAAAGAGCGGCGTCGCGGAAGAACCGTGGCACGGTCCAGCCGAGCAGCAGCGTCGCCGCCCAGCCGCAGGCGACCGCCAGGCGGCTCAGGGGGCGCGTCCGGCCGGAGCGGGCGACGGCGTACAGTTCGCGCTCGCGCCGCCGCAGCCGCCGGGCCCGCGCGCCCCAGACGTACTGGGTGACGGCCAGGGCGGGCAGAGCGGCGGCGAAGAGGGCCAGGGACAGGACGGCGAGCGGCAGCGCCTGTTCCCTGGTCGTGGCCCGGTCGGCGAGCACCTGGACGGTGGTCAGCAGCGCGATGGAGGCGCAGAGCGCGACGAAGGCGCGGCGGCGCGCGGTCCTGGCGCCGGCCCGCAGCCCGGCCACCTCCTGGGCGCCGGGGGGCGGGGCCATCTCGGTCAGCAACATGACGTCATGATTGCGTCACCGCGCGTGGTGACGCCTGGAATTCGCGGGCTTTGGATGGAGCCCTCGCTGGGGCGAGGTGATGAAGAGGTGCCCCTGGAGCCATAATCTCAGCGAGTATGGAGGAGCGAAGTAGCCGGAGATGTCCTCCACACCTCCCATCGGTGACTATGCTTCGCGATCATGGCGCAAGGGGTGAACCGCGTGAGAGAGCGACAGGACCAAGCGGTTCTCGGCAGACAGGTCGCGCCATCGCCGCCCTCACTGGAGCCGAAGAGGCGCCGTTCCACGCCCCGCCGCAACCCCCTGACCCCCCTCGGCTGGGTGGCGGTGGTGCTGACGGGCGTGCTGGTCCTCGCCACGCTCGGCGGCTACGGCTACTACCGCTACATCGAGAGCGGCCTCAAGCGGGTGCCGATCAACGCCGGGTCGAGCCGCCCGCCCGACACGGGCGCGCTCAACGTGCTGCTCGTCGGGTCGGACTCCCGCGACGGCACCAACAGGAAATACGGCGCGACCTCCATCGGCCTGGGGGAGCGCACCGACACGATCATGCTGCTGCACATCGCCCCCAACCGGGACGGCGCCACCATGATCAGCTTCCCGCGCGACTCCATGGTCATGATCCCCGAGTGCCCCGGCAAGAACGGCGCCGTGCTGGCCGGCGGGCTGCGCCAGATCAACTCCGCCTTCAACGACGGCGGCATCGACTGCACGATCAGGACTCTTGAATCGCTCACCAACATCAAGATCAACCACTTCGTGAAGGTCGACTTCACCGGCTTCAAGGGCATCATCGACGCCATCGGCGGCATCAAGATCTGCCTGCCCAAGGCGGTCAACGACCCCAAGGCCAAGCTCGTGCTCGGCCCCGGCGAGCACGTGGTGAAGGGCGAGCAGGCGCTGGGATACGTACGCACCCGCTACGCGCTCGGCGACGGCAGCGACCTGAGCCGGATCCAGCGCCAGCAGGTCTTCCTGACCCAGGTGCTGCAGAAGGTCACCGACGGCGGCCTGCTCACCGACCCGGCCGCGCTCAACAACTTCCTCAAGGCCGCGGTCTCCGCCGTGACCGTCGACAGCGGCCTCTCGCTCGACCGGATGCTGGAGATCGCCAACAGCGTCAAGGGTCTGACGACCAAGGAGCTCAAGGGCATCACGGTGCCCACCGAGCCCTACCCGGCCGACAAGAACCGGGTGCAGTTCAGCGAGCCGTCCGCGAAGAACTTCTTCGAGAACGTGCGCAACGACGTCGACGTCAAGACCGTGCCCACGCCGGGCAAGTCCAGCGCGCCGAAGATCGAGAACAAGCAGGTGCGCCTGCAGGTGCTCAACGGCTCCGGCGAGCAGGGCAAGGCCCTGCAGGTGGCCGACGAGCTGGCCGCGCAGGGGTTCGTGGTCACGCAGGTGGGCAACGCCGCCACGACCGCGACCACGTCGATCCGCTACGCCAAGAAGGACACGGCCCAGGGCCCGGCCTACGGTGACGCGGTCGCCGGGCGGCTGTCCAAGGACAAGCGGACGCCCGAGGAGGGCAAGGTCAAGGCGCTCACCAGCCAGCCGTACAAGGCCAAGACGCCCGTCAAGAACCCCGGCGGCCCCGTCATCCAGCTCATCATCGGCAAGGACTGGCCCGGCGTGCGCGTCGTCTCGGCGATCCCCGACGCCCTCAAGGACAAGGTCGTCGACAGCAACACCAACCCCTGCCTCTGATCGCCCGTCAGGCGGTCACACCGGCGTCCACCGGGATCGTCGCGCCCGTGACCGTGCGGCCGCCGTCACCCGCCAGGTACGCCACGGCGGCCGCGACGTCCTCAGGCGAGCAGTAGCGGCCCAGCGCGGTGTGGCGCCGCTCCTCGTCGGCCTCGGGGCCGTCGGCCGGGTTCATCTCGGTGTCGGTGGAGCCGGGGCTGACCAGGTTCGCGGTGATCCCGCGCGGGCCCAGGTCCCTGGCCAGGCCCTTGGTGAGCCCGACGAGCGCCGACTTGCTCATCGCGTACGCCGTCCAGCCCGCGTACGGCACCCGCTCGGCCAGGCTGCTGCCGATGAGCACGATCCGGCCGCCCGCCCTCAGGTGCCGCGCCGCGGCCTGGGCCAGCACGAACGACGCCCGCGCGTGCACGGCCAGCACCTCGTCCACCTCGGCGAGCGTCACGTCCTCCAGAGCCCCGTACGGCGCGATGCCCGCGTTGCCCACCACCACGTCGAGCCGGCCCAGCTCGCGGACCGTGCGCTCCACCGCCTCGACCAGGTCACGCGGCTCGGCGGCCTCGGCGCGCAGGCCGAGCGCCCGCCCGCTGGCCGCCTCGATCTCTCTGACCACGGTGGCCGCCCGGTCGCCCGCGCTCCGGTACGTGATCGCCACGTCGAACCCGTCGGCCGCCAGCCGCCGCGCGACGGCCGCGCCGATCCCCCTGCTGCCCCCTGTGACAAGAGCCACTTCGCGGGTCATGTCGTCCTCCTTATGCGGAATGCGTTCCGGTTAAGACCGTAAGCGGAATGCGTTCCGCATGCAAGCGATGCCAGGATGGGAACCGTGAGACGCGAGCGCACCGACGCAGCCCGCAACCGCGCCAAGATCCTCGCCGCGGCCGAGGGCATCGTGGCCGCCCGCGGCGTCGAGGGGCTGTCGATGGCCGAGGTGGCCGCGGCGGCCGGGGTGGGCGTCGGCACGCTCTACCGGCGGTTCGGCGACCGGTCGGGGCTGGCGTACGCGCTGATCGACGCGCGGGAGCGGGAGTTCCAGGCGGCCTTCATCGAGGGCCCGCCGCCGCTGGGCCCCGGCGCGGAGCCGGTCGCGCGGGCCAGGGCGTTCCTGGGCGCGCTCACGGACCGGACGGCCGAGCAGCTCGACCTGCTGCTCATGGCCGAGACGGCGGCGCCACTGGCCCGGTTCGGCGGCGCCTACGACGCCTATCACGCGCACCTGGCCCTGCTGATCGGTCAGGCGCGCCCGGAGGCCGACGCCTTCTGTCTGGCCGACGCGTTGCTGGCGCCGCTCGCCGCGCCCTTGCTCGCCCATCGGCTCGGGACGGGCGGCGTGACCGTCGCGCGGGTCAAGGCGGCCCTTGACCGGCTGCTGGCCGGTTTTGTCATCGAGGGCTGAAAAGACCTGAGATACCCGGTGAGTGCCCCTTTCCAAACTCATTGTGACGAAAGTTACGTAGAGTAGTTTGAGGGAAACATGTGAAATTTCCGGACAAGTGGTGGTCGGGTCTGTTAAGAAAGGGCGCGGTCAGAATTCGTATCAGAGAGGTTCCATCGTGGCGCGCGACGAGAACGACAGGCCATACGAGGATGGGCAGGGTAGGTCGTTAAACCCGGAGCTCACGGGTGACGTGCTGTCGCCGCGGTGGAGCACCGATGACACCGACGAGCAGCCTGCCATTCAGGTCGTCGGCAACGAGACCTACATCCTCCCGCTCGACAAGGGCGAGCCGGTGCGCATCGACCCGGTGCGTGACGTGCTCGACGACCCCATGCCGCACGATGTGCTGAGCGGTCCCGGCGGTGGGCACGACGTCTTGAGCGGTTCGAGTGCCGGGCACGACGCGCTCGTCGCCTCCGGTGACGCGCGCGACTCCCAGGACCTGCTGCGCGACCCCCTTGGCGACCCCCTCAGTGATCCGCTTGGCGACCCTCTGCGTGAGCCCCGTGGTGAGCACAGTGGTGAGCACAGTGGCGCGCACCGGGTGGAGTCGCTCCAGCCGGACGACGACAATCCCTATCTGCCGATCGACCGCAGCTACGAGTCGCGCGACGGTGACGACTTCAATGACGACCTCGACGACGACCGGCCCAAGCGTGGTTTCCTCGGCTCGGGGTGGACCGACGAGTCGGGCGGTTCGGGTGGCGGGCACGGCGGCCGTGGTGGTGGCGAGCGCGAGGTGCGCCGCCGTACCAGGAAGCTGCTCGTCGCGGCGGCCGCGGTGGTGCTGGTCGGCGTGGGCGCCGGCTGGATACTCACCGGTACGTCCTCCGACGACCCCTGCGCCGGTGCCCAGTGCGCCAGCGCGGGTGAAGTGAGCGCTCCGTCCGAGTCGGCGGTGCCGGAAGAGGCGCCGGTCGAGGAGGAGGAGCCGGTCACCGAGGACCCCACGGATTCGGTCGGCGAAGAACCGTCCGAAACCCAGTCCGCAAACCCCCCGGCGACCCAGCAGCGCGCCCGGCCCACCCGTGAGCCGTCGGAGCGTCCCGAGCCGACGCGGCGGGCCCAGCAGCCGAGCGCCAAGCCCACGAGTAAGCCCACCCGCACGGCGCAGAGCCCGATGAGCGACACGGCCGACAGCGGCGGCCAGGACAGCGACACGCCGACGAACAAGCAGTCGCAGTCCAACCAGTCGACCGAGTCGCCCGTGACGCAGCCTCCGGCCACGACCCAGGCGCCCGCCCCCACGCCCACCCAGGAGCAGAAGGGACTGCTGGACATCCTGTTCCCGTGGGCCTGAGACGTGCGAGGATGCGGATCCAGGTGCCGTTCTGGCAGACTTGGAAACCGCTTTCCCTGGAGGTCTCGTGGTCACGCTTGAAGACGTCGCCAAGCAGGCGGGCGTCTCACTGGCGACCGCCTCGCGGGTGCTCAACGGGAGCACCCGCCAGGTGGGGGCGGCTCTTCGGGCGCGGGTGGAGCAGGCTGCGGACGAGCTCGGCTACCGCGCCAACATCGCCGCGCAGACGCTGGCCCGCGGGGCGAGCAACGTCATCGGCATCGTCGTCCACGACCTGACCGACCCCTATTTCGCGGCCCTGGCCGACGGGGCGATGCGGGCGGCGGCCACCGAGGGCCTGCTGGTCATGGTGGGCACCACGCATCGCGATCCCGAGCAGGAGATCGCCTACGTCGCCACGCTGCACGCGCAGCGCGTGCGGGCGGTGCTGCTGGTCGGCTCGCGCGTCGCCGACCCGGCCGTCACCGGCCGCCTGCGTGACGAACTGGCCCGCTACCAGGCGGGCGGCGGGCGGGCGGCCTGCGTGGGACAGGACCTGCTCGGCGTCGACACCGTCGCGCCCGCCAACCGGCAGGGCGCGGCGGAGCTGGCCAGGGAGCTGGCCGGGCTCGGGCACACGCGGTTCGCGGTGCTGGCCGGGCCGCCGCACCTGGTGACGGCGGCCGATCGGTGCGCCGGGTTCTCCGGTGCGCTGCGCGATCTCGGGCTGCCCGCGCCGCAGGTGATCCATGGGCCGTTCGACCGCGATGGCGGATATGCCGCGGCTCAGCAGGTCGGGGACGCGAGCTGCGTGTTCGCGGTCAACGACGTGATGGCGGTGGGGGCGCTGGCGGCGTACCGGGAGCGCGGGGTCCGGGTGCCCGAGGACGTTTCCGTGGCGGGGTTCGACGACATCGTGACGCTTCGGGATCATGTGCCCGCGCTGACGACCGTGCGGCTGCCGCTCAAGGACATGGGGGCGCGGGCGCTGGAGCTGGCGCTCAACGAGGACGGCGCGATCGTCGTCGAACAGGTCGCGGGCGAGGTCGTGCTGCGCGCGAGCGTCCGGAGAATGACGTGACGCGAGTTGCGGCGCCGGTCGTGACGCCGGCCGTGACGTCGGCCGTGACGCGAGTTATGTCGTCGGCCGTGACGCGGGTCGTGGTGGGGGTCGTGGCGCGGGGAAGCGTGGCGTCGGTCGTGTTGCGGGAGAGCGTTCGGAGGATGGCGTGAAGCTGGCGGTCAGTACCTTGGGGATGCCCGGTGAGGGGCTCGACCGGGCGATCGAGATCGCGGCCGGGCACGGCTGTCAGGGGCTGGAGCTGCGCCTGCATCCCGACACCGGGGTGCACGCCGGGCTCGGGCCGGAGGAGCGGAGGTCGGTGCGGGAGCGGGTGGAGCAGGCCGGTCTCGAAATTTCCGCGCTTGCCGGATATGTCGGCATCTGTGAGCCCGGGCCGGACGAGCCGGTCATCGAGGCGCTCCTCGCCGACCTGCGCCTCGCCGCCGACCTCGGCGCTCCCGGCGTACGGGTGTTCCCGCGCGGCGACGATCCGGCCGTCGGCGCCCGCAGACTCAAGGCGATCTCCGGCCCGGCCGGCGACCTCGGCCGCCGCGTGCTGGTCGAGACCCACGACAGCATGGCCACCTGCGCCGCCGTGGCCGGCCTGCTCACCGAGGCGGACCGCCCGGAGACCACCGGCGCGATCTGGGACCTGCTGCACCCGTGGCGGCACGGCGAGTCGCCGGAGCGCTCGCTGGCCGCGCTGGGCCCGCACCTGACGTATGTGCAGGTCAAGGACGCCGTCTCGGCCCAGGACACCACGCCGGTCCCGATGGGCACGGGGTCCGTGCCGCTGGAGGAGGCGGGCGAGCTGCTGCGCGCGGCCGGCTACGACGGCTGGGTGTCGCTGGAGTGGGAGCGCACGTGGTATCCGCAGGTCGCTCCCGTCGAGGAGATTCTGCCGGGGGCGGCGGACTGGGTGCGGCGCTTCGCCGCTTAGATGGGGGGATGTCCGCATCCACAAGTAAGGTGCTGGTCGTCGGCATGGACGGCCTCCGGTTCGACCGGCTCATCGCCCTGGAGGCGCCCGTCCTGGCCGGGCTGATGTCCGCCGGCGCGTACGGCACCAGCAAACTCCCCTACGGCGAAGCCGGTACACCGCGTACGGAATCCCCTGGTGAGATCGTCCCCAAGACCCCGGAGCCGGGCGACGGCGGCCGGGTGATCAAGTCTCGTACGGACTCCGGACCCGGCTGGTCGTCCATCGCCACCGGGGCCTGGCCCGACAAACACGGCGTCGTGGACAACGGTTTCGCCGCCGCCCAGTTCCAGAAATTTCCGGACTTCTTGTCGCGTGCGAAGCATGCCCGGCCCGACCTGACCACCGCCGCCTTCTTCTCATGGGCGTCTCTCGCCGAGCATGGCGCGTTCGGCCCGGCGATCGACCACCGGTTCGTCCTCGACGGCTACACCGTCGGCTGGGCCGCCGCCGACAAGCAGGTCACCGAGGCCGCCGAGCGGCACCTGGCGGCCGGCGACCCCGGCGCCGTGTTCGTCTACCTGGGCGACACCGACGAGGTGGCCCACGACCTCGGCCCCCACTGCGCCGAGTACACCGCCGCCCTCCAGGCCCAGGACGCCTACCTGGGCCGCCTGCTCGACGCCGTACGGGCGCGGCCCTCGTACCGGGAAGAGCGCTGGACCGTGATCGTCACCACCGACCACGGTCACGTGGACGAGGGCGGCCATGGCGGCACCTCGGACGAGGAGCGCACGGTGTTCGTGATCGTGCACCGGCTCGGCGCGGACCTCGGCGGCCGGGCGCTCGCCGGGCCCCGGCTGGTGGACGTGGCGCCGACGGCGCTGGCCGCGCTGGGTGTCGCCGTGGATCCGGCCTGGGATCTGGACGGTATGCCCCTCGACACGTGATTCATCACATGTTGAATTTCCGCCCGGCAGGCGTAACACTGGATGACAGGACGCTGAACGGCGGGAGCTCATTCGATGAAGACGGCCATGGATTTCTCCGAGATCGACGCAGGGGCGCTCGCCGAGGCAGGTGGCAAGGCCGCCAACCTCGGCGAGCTGACCAGGGCCGGGCTGCCCGTACCGCCCGGCTGGGTGCTGACCACGGAGGCGTACCGGCAGGTCGCCGAGGGCCTTGAGACCTCCGGCGACGGGCTCGCCGAGCGGGCCAGGCGGCACCTGCTGGAGACGCCGGTGCCGGCCGCCGTACACGAGACGATCGTGAAGTCCTACGCCGCGCTCGGCGACGACGTGCCCGTGGCGGTGCGGTCCTCCGCCACGGCGGAGGACCTGCCGTTCGCCAGCTTCGCCGGGCAGCAGGACACGTTCCTCAACGTGGTCGGCGCCGAAGCGGTGGTGGACGCCGTACGCCGCTGCTGGGCCTCGCTCTGGACCGACCGCGCCGTCGCCTACCGCGAGTCCAACGGCATCGACCACGCCGCCGTGCGGCTCGCGGTGGTCGTGCAGGTCATGGTGGACGCGCGGGTGGCGGGCGTGATGTTCACCGCCAACCCGGTGACGGGGCGGCGGCGCGAGGCCGTCATCGACGCCAGTCCCGGGCTCGGCGAGGCGGTCGTCTCCGGCGCGGTCAACCCCGACCGGTTCGTCGTGCGCGGCGGCGAGGTCGTCGAACGGCAGGCGGGCGACAAACGGCTGGTCATCCGCTCCCTGCCCGGCGGCGGCACCGAACGGGTCGAAACCACCGACGACGCGCTCTGCCTGACCGACGACCAGGTGCGCGAGCTGGCCGCGCTCGGCGCTCGCGTCGAGGACCACTACGGCGCGCCGCAGGACACCGAGTGGGCCGTCGACGGGGCCGGCCGGCTCTGGCTCACGCAGGCCAGGCCGATCACCACGCTCTACCCGCTGCCCGAGACGACCAGGCCGGGGCTGCGGGTCTTCTTCTCCGTCAACGTGGCCCAGGGCGTCATGGGGCCGCTCACGCCGATGGGGGTGGCGGCGTTCCGGCTGATCAGCGCGGGCGGCGCGCGGCTGGCCGGGCATGGTCCCGCCGACCCCCGCGACGGCGCGCCCTTCCTGGCGGTGTCGGGGGAGCGGATGTGGCTCGACATCACCACCGCCGTACGCAGCCGGCCCGGCCGCGCCGTCCTCCCGCGCGCGCTGACGCTCGGCGAGGCCCGCGCCGTGACCATCGTGGAGCGGCTGTTCGAGGACCCCCGGCTGACCTTGGCGCACACCTCGCGCCGCCCCTTCCTGCGCGGCTTCGGGCGGTTCGCCCGCCGGCTCCACCTTCCCTCTCGCGTGCTGATGGCGCTGACGAGGCCGCGCGCCGCCCTGGCGTACACGGCCCGGATCGGTGAGGAGCTCGACCGGAGGCTGACGCTGCCCGCCTCGGTGACCCCGGCGCAGCGCCTGGACCACGCCGAGCGCATGCTGTACGGCACCTTTCCGGTGATCCTCTCGATCATGCCGATCGTGATCACCGGGTACGGCCTGTTCGCGCTGGCCTCGAAGCTGTCCGGCGTGCCGCTGAACGAGATGGGCGACGTCCTGCGCAGTGTCCCGCACAACCCGACCACGGAGATGGACCTCGAACTGTGGGAGCTGTCCACCCGCATCGAGCCGGAGCCGTTCAGGGACCTGCCGGTGCCCGAGCTGGTCCGCCTCTACCAGGAGGAACGGCTGCCGCCCGTCGCCCAGCGGGAGATCACGGCCTTCATGGGCAAATACGGCCACCGTGGCGTCGCCGAGATCGACCTGGGCGTGCCGCGATGGTCGGAGGAGCCGGCGCACATCCTCGGCGTGCTGGCCAACTACCTGCGGATGGACGGCGGCCTCGCGCCCTCGGAGCTGTTCGCCAAGGGGGACGAGGAGGCGCGCGCCACGATCGCGGACCTGGCGGCGCGGGCGCGGCGGCGGGGCCGGTGGCGGGGCGGCGTGGTGCGGTTCGGGCTGGGACGTACGCGCATGTACGCCGGGCTGCGTGAGCTGCCCAAGTTCTACCTGGTCAAGACACTCGCGTCGATCCGGCGGAGCCTGCTCGTGGTCGGCGAGCACCTGGTGGACCGGGGCGTGCTGGACTCGGCCGGAGACGTGTTCTACCTGGACCTCCGCGAGGTCAGGGCGGCACTGGGCGGCGGCGGTGACCTGCGGGATTCGGTGGCTCGGAGACGCGAGGCGTACCAGCGGGAGCGGCGGCGCCGGCACGTGCCCCGGGTCCTGCTCTCCGACGGCACCGAGCCAGAGACCCTGGGCGAGAGCGCCACGGACGGCGCGCTGACCGGCACGGCCGCCTCGGCGGGCACGGTCACGGGAGTGGCCAGGGTGGTGCTCGACCCGGTCGGCGCCCACCTGGAGCCCGGCGAGATCCTGGTCTGCCCCTCGACGGACCCCGGCTGGACCCCGCTGTTCCTGACGGCGGGCGGCCTGGTCATGGAGATGGGCGGTGCGATGTCGCACGGCGCGGTGGTGGCCAGGGAGTACGGCATCCCGGCCGTTGTCGGCGTGCCCGACGCCACCCACCGCATCACCTCGGGCCAGGAGATCACCGTCAACGGCGCGGCGGGCACGGTCGAACTGCCGTGACGGAGGGGCGGCCCCCGGAAGGGGCGCCGCCCCCAGAGGTCACGGCAGGACCACGTCCTCGTAGCGGGCCTTCATCGTGGCCACCACCTCGTCGGGGTCGGCGGCCCAGATGTCGGCGTTGAAGATCTCCACCTCGACGTCACCGGAGTATCCGGCCGCCTGGACGGCCCGGGTGATCGGCCGGAAGTCGATCACGCCGTCGCCCATCATGCCCCGCCCGAGCAGCACGTCCGCCGGCAGCGGATGCAGATAGTCGCACACCTGGTAGGAGGCGATCCTGCGGCCCGCCCGCGCGACGTCCTCGGCCAGCCTCGGATCCCACCACACGTGGAAGGTGTCGACCACCACGCCGACCTGCTCCTCCGGGTACGGCAGGCTCAGTTCGAGCGCCTGGCCCAGCGTGGACAGGACCGCGCGGTCGGGGCAGTAGATCGGGTGCAGCGGCTCCAGGGCCAGCTTGACGCCGCGTTCCCCGGCGTACGGCGCCAGCTCAGCCAGCGCCTCCGCCACCCGCTCCCGCGCGCCGGCGAGGTCACGGGAGAAGCCGTCCGGCAGCGCCTCGCCGGGCTTGACCCCGGGCAGGCCGCCGACCACCATCACCAGGCAGGCCGCTTCGAGCTCGACCGCCTCGTCGATGGCCCGCCGGTTGTCCTCCAGCGCCTTGGCGAAGGCCGCGCGGCCCTCCTCGCCGGGCAGCCCGCCCGCCGTGAGGAAGCCGCCACGGCACAACGACGACACCCGCAGCCCGGCCGCGCGTACGAGCTTGACGCTCTCCGCGAGCCCCTGCTCGGCGACCTTCTCCCGCCACAGCCCGACCGCTTCGAGGCCGTGCCGCACGCACCCGTCCACGGCCTCGGCCACGGACCAGCGCCTGGTCGTCCACTGGTTCAGCGACAGACTCATAGCCCGTTCACCGCCAGCAGGGCCTTCATGCGGCGTACGGCCAGCTCCTGGTCGGCCAGCAGCCCGGCCTGGTCGGCCAGCCGGAACACCTCCGCCAGGTGCACCAGCGAGCGCGCCGACTGGGCGCCGTTCACCATGGCGAACGCGTCCTGGTGACCGTTCAGCCAGGCCAGGAAGACGATGCCGGTCTTGTAGTTGTACGTCGGGGTCTCGAAGATCTTGCGCGACAGGGCGACCGTCGGGGCGAAGATCTCGTCGTACTGGGCCAGCAGCCGCTCACGGCCCGCCTCGTCACAGGCGGCCTCGGCCGCGTCCAGCACCTGGAGCGCCGCGGCCGCCGCCGGGGCGATGGCGTCGAAGATGCCCAGCAGCGCGTGCGAGCCCGACTTGATCAGCGACGGGTAGTTGAAGTCGTCGCCCGTGTACAGCTTGACGCCCTCGGGCAGGGCCGCGCGCAGCCCGATCTCGTGCTCCTCGTCCAGCAGCGAGACCTTCACGCCGTCCACCATCGGAGCGTGGGCGTGGATCAGCTCCAGGAACGACTCGGTCGCCGCCGCCACGTCCCGCGAGCCCCAGTAGCCGGCCAGTTGCGGGTCGAACATCTCGCCCAGCCAGTGCAGGATCACCGGGCGGCCGGCCAGGCCGAACAGCTTGCCGTACACCTGGTGGTAGTCCTGCGGGCCCGACGCGACCCGGGCGAGCTGGCGAGAGGCCATGACGATCACACCGGCGCCGGCCTCCTGCACGGTCTCGATCTGCTCGGCGTACGCGGCCGTGATCGTGCCGAGGTCGCTCGCGCCGGGGGCGTGGTCGGTGCCCGCGCCGCAGGCGACCAGCGTGGCCGGGTCGCCGTACGAGCGGGCCTCAGCCGCGCTGCGCCGGATGAGCTCCTTGGTGGCCGCCCAGTCCAGGCCCATGTTGCGCTGGGCGGTGTCCATGGCGTCCGCGACGCGCAGGCCGTGCGACCACAGGTGACGGCGGAAGCGCAGCGTGGCGTCCCAGTCCACGGCGGCGGGGGAGCCGGGGGTGTTGTCGCCGAGCGGGTCGGCCACCACGTGGGCGGCGGCGTACACGATGCGGCTGGTGGCCGCCGTCTCGACCACCGGCCAGGCCGACGGCGGGCGCAGCGGGTACGCGCCGAAGCCGGGAAGGTCGATCCTCACAGCTGCGGCACCTCGATCCGGCGGCCCTCGGCGTTCGAGCGCAGGCCCAGTTCGGCGAGCTGCACGCCACGGGCGCCCGAGGCGAAGTCGTTCGGGAACGGCGCGTCCTCCACCACGTGCCGGACGAACGCCTCCCACTGGATCTTGAACCCGTTGTCGAACTCGGCGTTGTCCGGCACCTCCTGCCAGCCGTCGCGGAAACGCGCCGTGGCGGGCAGGTCGGGGTTCCAGACGGGCTTGGGGGTGGCGGAGCGGTGCTGGACGCGGCAGTTGCGCAGGCCCGCCACGGCGCTGCCGTGCGTGCCGTCCACCTGGAACTCGACCAGCTCGTCCCGGTTCACGCGAACGGTCCAGGAGGAGTTGATCTGGGCGACGATGCCGCCCTCAAGCTCGAAGATCCCGTACGCGGCGTCGTCCGCGGTTGCCTGGTACGTGTTCCCCTGCTCGTCCACCCGGGCGGGCACGTGCGTCACGGCCTGGGCGTAGACGGACTGGATGCGGCCGAACAGGTTCTCCATCACGTAGTGCCAGTGCGGGAACATGTCGAGCACGATGCCGCCGCCGTCCTCGGCCCGGTAGTTCCACGACGGGCGCTGCGCCTCCTGCCAGTCGCCCTCGAACACCCAGTAGCCGAACTCGCCCCGCACCGACAGGATCCGGCCGAAGAACCCGCCGTCGATCAGCCGCTTCAGCTTGAGCAGGCCCGGGAGGAAGAGCTTGTCCTGCACGACGCCGTTCTTGACGCCCTTGGCCGTGGCGGCCTCGGCCAGCGCGATGGCCTCCTGCGTCGACTCGGCCGTCGGCTTCTCGGCGTAGATGTGCTTGCCCGCCTCGATGGCCTTCAGCACGGCCTTGACGCGGGCGCTGGTGACCTGGGCGTCGAAGTAGATCAGGTTGTCGTCGGAGGCGAGGGCCGCGTCCAGGTCGGTGGTGAAATCCGAAATTCCATGCTTCGTAGCGATATCTGCAAGTTTGTCGGCATTTCGGCCGACCAGCACCGGCCTGAGCTTGACCCTGTCGCCGTCCGAGAGCGTGACGCCGCCCTGCTCGTTGATGGCCAGGACGGACCGGACCAGGTGCTGGCGGTAGCCCATCCGTCCGGTGACGCCGTTCATCACGACGCCGATGGTGCGCACGCTCATAAGGATCCCTTCAGGACAACACGCGGAAAGCGCTTTCCCGAACCGTACGGCCGGGCCACCGAAGGCGTCAAGTAGTGAAAGCCTCAGGTGGCCGCCGGGTGACGACCGGGAACCTTCCCGGTCGGCCCCGGTTTCTCACCTTTGGTGATCGATGGGGAGCGCCTGCTCAGCGCTCGCCGCGTGTCTCCAGCCGCGCCAGGGCCTTGGCGATGGGCTGGGCGCTGAGCGTGAGCTGCCACTCGCGGGCGCCGAGCTCCCGCAACCTGGCGGTCACGCTCTCGTCGCTGATCTCGGCGGGCGGCTCCCAGGTCAGCCTGCGTACGGCGTCGGGCTGCAGCAGGTTTTCCGTGGGCATGTGGTGCTCGTCGGCCAGCGCGGCCACCACGGCGCGCGCCGCGGCCAGCCGTTTGGCGGCGGCCGGGTCGCGGTCGGCCCAGCGGTTGGGCGGCGGCGGCCCGTCGCCCGGCGTGCTGGGCGTGGGAAGCTGGCTCTCCGGCAGGGCGCGGGCCCTGGCCACGGCGGCGAGCCAGTCGCTCATGTGCCGGCGCGCGCTTCGCCCGGTGAATGCCGAAATTTCGGTCAATGCCTTCTTGGTACGAGGCCCTTCCAGCGCGGCGGTGACGATCGCCGCGTCCGGCAGCACCCGGCCCGGCGCCAGATCGGCCTCGCGGGCGATCCGGTCGCGCATGGTCCACAGCTCGCGCACGATGGCGAGGGCGCGCACGTTGCGTACCTTGTGAATGCCCGACGTGCGCCGCCACGGATCCGACCGGGGCGCCGGCGGCGGGGTGTTGAGCACGGCGGCGAACTCCTCGCGCGCCCACTCCAGCTTCCCGCTCTCCGTCAGCTCCTGGTGGAGCACGTCGCGCAGCTCGACCAGCACCTCCACGTCGAGCGCCGCGTAACGCAGCCAGTCTTCCGGCAGCGGCCTGGTGGACCAGTCGGCCGCCGAGTGGCCCTTCTCCAGCCGCAGCCCGAGCACGGTCTCGACCATCGTGCCGAGCCCGACCCGCTCGTAGCCGAGCAGCCGCCCGGCCAGCTCGGTGTCGAACATCTCGCGCGGCTTGAACCCCACCTCCATCAGGCACGGCAGGTCCTGGGAGGCGGCGTGCAGCACGATCTCGGCGGCGGCCACGGCCTCGTCGAGCGCGGACAGGTCGGGGCAGCCGACCGGGTCGATCAGCGCGCTGCCCGCCCCGGCCCGGCGGAGCTGGACCAGGTAGGCACGGTTGCCATAGCGATAGCCCGAGGCGCGCTCGGCGTCGACCGCGACGGGACCGGTGCCCGCGGCGAACCGCGCCACGACCTCGGCCAGCCCGCCGGCGTCGGCGACGACTGCCGGAATGCCCTCGCGCGGCTCGAGCAGTGGCTCGACTGTGCGTTCTTCTGTCATGAGTTCACCGACCTCATGACGCTGGTGCCGTATTGACTGGTGCCCTCACTTCGTTCGGTCACTCTCCGGATCATCGCGTCGGCGGGGCAGGGCGGCCACGTCCGGCGGGAGCGGCGGGATCCCCGCCGCCAGGCACATGAGGTCGCACCAGGCGGCGACATGGCCGGACAGATCCTCCTGCGCGGGTGACCAGGAAGCCCGCAGCTCTAGCTCGGTCGTGACCGGATCGTCGGCCTTGTTACCGAAACCCTCGGACACGGCTCTTGTCACCGTACCGCCAGCGGCGGAGTAGTCGGCTTGATGGGCCTCCAGAGCCTCGGTCAGCCAGCTCCAGGCGACGGGGCCGAGCAGCGGGTCGGAGGTGATCTCCGGCTCCATGTCGGCCCTGACGTAGGCCACCAGCCGGAACGGGCCGTCCCATCCGCGCTGGCCGTCGGGGTCGTAGAGCAGGATCAGCCGGCCGACCGCGAGCTCTTCGTCCTCGCGGTAGACCGACGCGCCGATGGCGGCCGAGTAAGGGGCCAGCCGTTGCGGCGCGGGCAGATCCTCAAGCTCGATCTCCGGCCTGACCTCGGACAGCCGCAGGCTCTCCGCCGCGCGCGTGAACGCGGCGGGAGGTGGCGGCCGGTCACCGAGTGTCATAGCCGAAGCGTAGGTCGGAGAAGGGCGGAAGGGGACCACGGGGGTGCTCATCCTTCGTGATCAAGCCGCTGCCGTTACCAGCTGGCGAACCGGGCGGGTGGACTCGGCGGTGCCGAGAACGATCGCGTGACCGCACACGACACAGCCCCACTCGGGGCACTCGCCCGGCTCGTGCCCGTCAAGGCAGGGCGGCTGCTCGAACGGCCGCTCACCGGCGCAGGAAGGACAGCGCAGATCGCGGAGCTCTGGGGTCCACACACGAGTCATCGAACCGGGGCCTTTCTTCGGGTCGTGGCTCCGACGTTGGCACGAGCCGCTGACAATTCCCCGCAACGCGCTCGGCGTGTCCCGAAAGTGGTTCCTGAATCGATGCCGCGCGGTGGCTTGGCGAACATTTGGCCCAGTCGAGACCGGCTCTCTGGTCGGGCATGGGGTGTGTTCGACCCGTGTGCGACGCCGATGCCGAGCAGACCGGTAAACCTTCATCTGGCTATCTGATCATGATTTGGGGTGTCCAATGCATGTTTTTCCGACACCTCGCCGCCGTACGCTCCGGTGTCATGACCGGCCCCCGTGCATGGCACCCTGGTGGGGTGAACCTCGCCGACTCAGCGTTCCTGCGTGCCTGCCGCCGCCAGCCCGTCCCCCACACACCTGTCTGGTACATGCGCCAGGCCGGGCGGTCGCTGCCGGAATACCTCAAGGTCCGCGAGGGTGTGCCGATGCTCACCGCGTGCGCCACGCCCGACCTGATCGTCGAGATCACCCTGCAGCCGGTCCGCCGTTACGGCGTCGACGCGGCCATCTTCTTCAGCGACATCGTGGTCCCCCTCAAGGCCATCGGCATCGACCTCGACATCAAGCCGGGCGTCGGCCCCGTCGTGGCCGACCCGATCCGCGACGCCCAGGGCATCGAGGCGCTCCGGCCCCTCGAACCGGACGACGTCCCCTACGTCACCGAGGCCATCCAGGCCCTCACCGGCGAACTGGGCGGCACGCCCCTGATCGGTTTCGCCGGGGCGCCCTTCACGCTGGGCTCCTACCTGATCGAGGGCGGCCCGTCCAAGAACCACGACCGCACCAAGGCCATGATGTACGGGGCTCCGGAGCTGTGGCACGCCCTCATGGAGCGGCTGTCCGGCATCGTCCTCGAACACCTGCGCATCCAGATCGCGGCCGGCGCCTCCGCCGTCCAGCTCTTCGACTCCTGGGTGGGCGCGGTGGCGCCGGACGACTACCGCGAGTTCATCCTGCCGCACACCCGCCGCATCTTCGAGGGCGTCGCCGGGGTGCCCCGCATCCACTTCGGCGTGGGCACCGGCGAACTGCTCGGGGTGCTGGGGGAGGCCGGGGCCGACGTGGTGGGCGTCGACTGGCGCGTCCCGCTCGACGAGGCCTCCCGCCGGGTCGGGCCGGGGAAGGCCCTGCAGGGCAACCTGGACCCGGCGCTGCTGCTGGCGCCGTGGGAGGTCGTCGAACGCAAGGCCCGCGACATCCTCCGGCGGGGCGAGGCGGCCGAGGGCCACGTCTTCAACCTGGGCCACGGCGTCCTCCCCGCGACCGACCCCGACCAGCTCAAGCGCCTCACCGACCTGATCCACGAACACACCCCTGCGACCTGACCTCGGACCCGCTCGGCCGCTCTTGCGCTCCGCTCTCCAAAGTACGGCGGAAGGGCGGGTCAGATGGTCTCCGGGTCCGTGGGCGGGGGTGCGGGGCGCCGGGGGCGGTCACGGCGTACCAGGTAGACCACTACGGCGATCATGGGCAGTGAGACGACCAGCCACGGCAGGACCGCGCCGATCACCGTGAGTGCCGTCTTCGTGAAGGCGACCAGAGACTCCCAGCCCGCCTTCAACCCCCCGAGGAAGCCCGCCGGCTCCTCGGCCGGGTCTTCCACAACGGTCACCGGGCCGACCAGCCGGAGGGTCAGCGTGGCCATGGAGACCTGCGTCGCCAGCTCCTTCTGCTGTGCCTGCAGCGACTCCAGGTCCGACTCGCGCGCGGAGATCTCCCGCTCCACCTGCAGCACCTGGCCGATCGTGTCGGCCTTCTTCAGCAGCGTACGCAGCGACTCCAGGGACTCCCGCGCCGACTTCAGCCGGCTCTCGACGTCGGCCACCTGCAGGGTGACGTCCTGGGTGCCCTGGTTCATCGACAGTTGCCTGCCCAGGTCCTTGCCGAGCCGCCCGGCCACCTCCGCGTACTTCGCCGGTGGGACCTTGAACTCCAGCAGCGCGGAGTCCTCGGTGTCGCTGGCCGAGCTGGTCTCCTCCTTGGACAGGTAGCCCCCGGCCGTGGTCACGATCTGCTTGGCCTGCTGGACGGCGGTGCCGACCTGCTCGGCCCGCACGGTCATGCTGCCGGTGTAGATGACCTGGCGCTCCTGCTGGGTCACCTTGACGTCGGAGACGACGCCGCTGGCGGACTGCGGCTGCTTCTGCCGCACCTCCCCGCTCCGGCTGGACGTCTCCTGGTCGGCGGCCGGTGCCGGACCGGCGGAGTCGGCCATGGCGGGCGCGCGTACGGGGGACCCGGCGGATTCACCCGCGGCGCTCTGCGTCCCCCCACCGCCCCCGCAGCCGGCCAGGAACACGGCCACGCAGGCCGACGAGAGAGCGATGCCGTACCGGATTCTCCTCATGTTCATAAGACGGACCCCGGAGAAGCCCGGTTTGAACAAGGGAATTACGGTACGGTCACGCGGCCCCACGCGGCTGACCGAGCCGTTGAGGCGGTAGCGTCTGGAGGCGTGGAAGGGAATCGGGCCCACGTGGTCGTCGTGGGCGGGGGGATCGCCGGTCTCGCCGCCGCGTGGTATCTCCGTCAGGGCGCGGGCGAGCGGGTCAGGGTGACGGTGCTCGAAGGCTCCCCGCGAATCGGCGGCAAGCTGTACGCCTCGGAGGTCGCCGGGGTGAGCGTCGACGCGGGCGCGGAGTCCATGCTGGCCAGGCGGCCCGAGGGCAAGGAGCTGGCCAGGGCGGTCGGCCTGGGCGATGACCTGGTCTTCCCCGGCACCCTCCGCTCGGCGATCTACACCAGGGGCGCGCTGCGCTACCTGCCGAAGAGCCAGGTCATGGGCGTGCCCGCCGACCTGACCGAGCTGGCCAGGTCGGGCATCGTCTCGCCCGGCGGCCTGCTGCGCGTGCCGCTCGACCAGATTCTGCCGGCCACCCTCGTGCGCACCGACGTGTCCGTGGCCGCGTACATCCGCGCCAGGATGGGCGCCGAGGTCGTCGAGCGGCTGGTCGAACCGCTGCTCGGCGGGGTCTACGCGGGCCGGTCCGACATGTTGTCGCTGGAGGCCACGATGCCGCGCGTGGCGGCCGTGGCCCGGTCCGAGCGTTCGCTGCTCAGCGCCGCACGGCAGCTCGTCGAGGAGGCGCCGAAGGACGCGGGCCCGGTCTTCACCTCGCTGCGCAACGGCGTCGGCAGCCTGGCCGAGGCGGTCGCCAAGGCGTCGGAGGCCGACGTCAGGACCGGCGTCACCGTACGCGAACTGCACAGGACCGAGCAGGGCTGGCGGCTCGTCACCGGCCCCGTGCCGAGACCCGAGGCCGTCGAGGCGGACGCGGTGATCGTGGCCACGCCGGGGCCCGCCGCGAGCAGGCTGCTCAAGGCCGAGGCGCCCAAGGCGGCGAGCGAGCTGGCCAGGATCGAATACGCGAGCATGGCCGTGGTCACGCTGGCCTACCCGGCCGACGCCTTCCCCGAACCGCCCGCGGCCAGCGGTTATCTCGTGCCGCCCGTGGAGAAACGGCCGGTCAAGGCGGTCACGTTCAGCTCGGTGAAGTGGCCGCACCTGGCGAAGGACCTGGTGATCCTGCGCTGCTCGATCGGCCGCGTCGGCGAGGAGCACCTGCTGCAGCGCGACGACGCCGAGCTGGTGTCGCTGGCGATGGCCGAGATGGGCGACGTGATGGGCGTGCGCGGCCTGCCGGTCGACACCCGGGTCACGCGCTGGGGCGGCGGGCTGCCGCAGTACAACGTGGGCCACCTCGACCGGGTGGCCAGGGTCCGCGCCGCCGTGGCCGTGCAGCCGGGGCTCGCCGTGTGCGGCGCGGCCTACGACGGCATCGGGATTCCCGCGTGCGTCGGCACCGCCCGTACGGCCGCCGCCCGGATTCTGGAGCACCTCAACCTGCGAGGAGAATAGAGAACATGACAGAGGGCGCTCCGCGGCCGAAGGCCCGCGATCTCAACCAGGTGATCCGTTACACGATGTGGTCGGTGTTCCAGGCGACCGAGCCGTGTCCCAGCAACCGCGACGAACTGGCCGCGGAGGTGCAGGAGCTGATCGACCAGGCGGCCGGCAAGGACGTCGTGACCAGGGGGGTCTACGACGTGGCCGGGTTCAGGGCCGACGCCGACTTCATGTTCTGGTGGCAC
Organism: Nonomuraea solani; assembly: GCF_900108335.1. Taxonomy (GTDB): domain Bacteria; phylum Actinomycetota; class Actinomycetes; order Streptosporangiales; family Streptosporangiaceae; genus Nonomuraea; species Nonomuraea solani. Next base: position 756,636 of record NZ_FNVT01000002.1, on the reverse strand, counting down.
GCGCCCACGGCCGAGGACCTGCAGGACGTCTACTCCAGGTTCCGTCGCACCACGCTGGGGCGGCACAGCAGGCCCGTGTGGTCGGCGATGGCGTTGCACCGGCCGGCCGAGTTCAACAAGTCGCACATTCCGGCCTTCCTCGCCGAGGAGGAGCCGCGGGCCTATGTGAGCGTCTATCCGTTCGTCCGCTCGCTGGAGTGGTACCTGCTGGAGGACTCCGAGCGCCGGGCGATGCTGGCCGAGCACGGGAAGATGGCGCGTGACTATCCCGATGTGCGGGCCAACACCGTGGCGTGCTTCTCGCTCAACGACTACGAGTGGATGCTGGCGTTCGAGGCCGATGAGCTGCACCGGATCGTCGACCTGATGCGCACGCTGCGGGGGGCTCAGGCTCGCCGGCACACCCGGATCGAGATCCCGTTCTACACCGGGGCCCGCAAGCCGGTGCAGGAGCTCGTCGCCGCCCTGCCCTAGCGGGTGAGGGCGGCGTGGAGGCGCCAGGCGCCCAGGTGAAGAAGGCGGCCGCGTACGCCGTCAACATGCCGAGCTGCGGCAGGATGGTGGCGATCGTGCCGTCCCCGCGCAGCAGTTCGGTGAAGCCGTCCAGGGCCCAGGCGTGCGGGGTGACGTGCGCGATCTGCCGCATCGTGGCGGAGAACACGTCGAGCGGCACCATGGCGCCGCCGATCGCGCCCAGGCCCAGGGCGAGCAGCAGGCCCGAGCCGATCATGATGATCAGGCCCTGCGTAGCTCGCCCACCAGGCCCACCAGCTCCCTGCGGGTGCCCTCGGCCCTGATGCGGCCCAGGTCGATGATGCCGATGCGGTCGCAGAGGCGCTCGGCCTCCTCCATGTAGTGCGTGGTGTAGAGCACGGCGACGCCCTCGCCGGTCAGCGCGGCGACGCTCTCCAGGATGGCGTTGCGGCTCTGCGGGTCGACGCCGGCGGTGGGCTCGTCGAGGATCAGCGGGGGCGGGCGGTGCAGAAGGCCGACGCCGATGTTGAGACGGCGTTTCATGTCGCCCGAATACTCCTCGTCGACGGCTACGAGGTCGCCGAACGTTTTTCGTAAGTTCCGACATTTCAGGATCTCGTCCATGGACGCGTGAGCAGTCTGCTCAAAAAGATCAAGAAAGAGCAAGACCTGGTTGGCGATCCAACTGAATTGATCTACCCGCTTTGTCACAATCAGGAAATCGCGTGACGCGTTCCAAGGGGGCGAGGTGGGCGAGACCGGACATCATCGGCGGCGCGCGGGCGGCCGTCATGCGGTGGGGCGTACGAGGCGGGTGCGGCGTCGGAGAGGGACGAGGCCGCTGGTCGCCGGGGTGCTGGTGCTGGCCGGTGGGGCGGTCGTGCTGTACGCGGCCTCGATCGGGACTCCGGTCAGGTCTTCGCAGGTGGCGGCGGGGCCGGAGTTGGTCGAGCACCGGATCGGCGGGTCGTCCGAGCTGTCCGGGCGGGAGACCACGGCCGGTGCCGAGGCCAGGGCGCGTCAACTGCCCAGGCCGGCGCCATCCGCGTCCGCAGGGTCGATCGAGGGGGCCGCTCCCGAGGAATCGCCGGCGGGCGGCCCTGGCGCGGAGGACGGGGAAGGGTACAAGGCCGATGGGCCTTCGCGGCATACCGATCAGCAGGCGGCGCAGTATTTCCGTACGCACTGGACCACGGACGACAAGGCGTTGAAACGCCTCAAGGACATCCGCACGGTCGGCGGCTATTTGCGCATTTATACGGATCTACCGGAAAGCGCGGACAACTCCACGACCGCCCTCGCACTATGCGAACGCGGCCTGGAATATCTGCGCCTTCGCGGAGTGCGCGATCCGGTGGTGTTCGTCCAGGCGGAGTTTGGCGGGAACGGGAATCCGGTGCTCGCCAACATCCTCGGCCCCGCCGACCGTACCTGTCGTGTCACTCATCCCGCGCCGGACTGATCAACGGATCCGGACCCGCGTCTTGGCGCACACTTCGCACCGTTGCGTGTAGACGCGCCCGATGGTCTCGATCGTCACCCAGCGGTGGCGAAGATGGACAAAGCGCACACGCCACTCCTACCCGCCGTGAGCGATCGGTACGCCGTGTCGCTAGTCGATCACGGTTTGGGTTCGAGGCGCAAGGAGATCGAGTTGATGCAGTAACGATCATCCGTTGGCGTCGCGTAGCCCTCGCCGTGGAACACGTGCCCCAGATGCGAGTCGCACCGGGCGCACCGCACCTCGGTACGGACCATGCCATGGGCGCGGTCCTCGATCAACGTGACCGCGTCGGAGCCGGACGGCTCGAAGAAGCTCGGCCACCCGCAGTGCGACTCGAACTTCGTGTCGGACCGGAACAGTTCGGCGCCGCAGGCGCGGCACGAGTAGACCCCTTCGGTCTTGGTGTCGACGTACTCCCCCGTGAACGGGCGCTCGGTCCCGGCTTCCCTGAGGACGTGGAACTCCTCACGGGAAAGTTCGGTCCGCCACTCGGCCTCGCTCTTGACCACCTTGTCCATACGCCAAGAGTACGAGATCCGGCAAAAAGAGATCTCCGCAGGGTGAAGCATCCTTTCTAGGGCCAATTTGCGTCTTTGTCACCAAGGGGGTGTCATCGCCTCCTGCCAAGGGGTGAGATCGTCCGCGGATCCCTCTTAGCGGCACAGCCCACGCCCGTGCTGGCGCCGCTGGGGGTCCTGACGGCCGGCCGGGTGGCGCGCCAGCGCCCGGAACGGCCTTCGGGCGATCTTGGCGGCCCGTCCCGTCGAGCCCCCGGTCCCGCCACCGAGGCGGCTCCGGGGCGGGCCCACCCCGCTTGACGTCAGGGAGTAGGTTCGGTGGCATGGCATCGCCGTACATAGAGCTCGAGGTGGGGGATCGGACCGTCAAGGTCACCAATCCCGACAAGATCTACTTTCCTGAGATCGGCGCCACCAAGCGGGAACTGGTCGAATACTACGTGAGCGTCGGCGAGGGGGCGCTGCGGGCGCTCAAGGACCGGCCCACCAACCTGAAGCGCCACCCCGACGGTGTGCAGACCGAGGCGATCTACCAGAAGCGGATGCCGCCCAAGCACCCCGACTGGCTCGAATCCGTGACGGTGACGTTCCCGAGCGGCCGTACGGCGGAGTCGCTGCGGGTCACCGAGGTGGCGGCCATCGCCTACGGCGCCAACCTCGGCACCATCGACTTCCACCCCTGGCAGGTGCGCGCCGCCGATGTCGAGCACCCCGACGAGCTGCGCATCGACCTGGACCCGCAGCCGGGCCTGGAGTTCGACGCCGCCCGCAGGGCCGCGTTCCTGACTCGGGACGTTCTGGCGGAGTTCGGCCTGACCGGGTTCGTGAAGACCTCGGGCAACCGCGGCGCCCACATCGCCGTGCGCATCGAGCCGCGCTGGGACTTCATCCAGGTACGCCACGCGGGCATCGCCCTGGCCAGGGCGGTCGAGGAGCGCGATCCCGGCCTGGTGACGACGGCCTGGTGGAAGGAGGAGCGCGGGGACCGGGTGTTCATCGACTTCAACCAGAACGCCAGGGACCGCACGGTGGCCAGCGCGTACTCGATCAGGGCCAAGCCGCACGCGCCCGTCTCGGCCCCGCTCACCTGGGACGAGCTCGCGGACGCCGACCCGCGCGACTTCGACATCCGCACGGTGCCCGCCCGCTTCGCCAAGGTGGGCGACGTGCACGCGGCCATCGACGACCAGGCGTACTCCATCCAGCCCCTCCTCGATCTGTACGCCGAGGACGGGCGCGGCGACATGCCGTACCCGCCCAACTACCCGAAGATGCCGGGGGAGCCCAAGCGTGTCCAGCCCAGCAAGGCCCGATCGGACACGTGACGCCATGGGCCCGGCCGGAATCGACAGGATCGACCAGAGCCCCATCGCCGACGAGCACTTCCTCGCCTGCGCCGAGACGGTCTTCGCCGCCACCCACCGCGCTGAGCCCTGGAACTACCCCGAGCCGGTCATGGCCGGGGCGCTGGCCCGGTTCCGCCGGGACCTGGCGCTGCCCGGAACCGCCGCGAGCAGCCTCTGGCACCTGCCCCAGGGCCTGAGGCCGCCGCCGCCATCGCGGGAGCGGAAGGAGTGGAATCCGACCCGGCAGCCCGGCGCCTTCATCGTCATGCTCCTGTGCGGGCACTTGATCACCGGCGACGCCGGGACGGGGTCGCTCCGTGACTTCGCGCGGCCGTCGCCGGACGGTCCCGCGTGCCTGATCAGGCTCTGCGGCTGGTCCCGGCGGCCCATGGAGCTCCAAGTCCGGTTCCTGATGCACAGGCTCGACGTGGAGCGAGGATTCCTGCTCCTCCCGGAGGGCGCCGAGCCGCCGGCGTTCCTGCCGGTGCTCGGCTGGCGGAAGGAGCGGCAGGTGGCGGACGAGCTCACCGGCCTGTCGCTCGACGTCCACGGCGGGTCTCGGTGAGCGTCAGCGGCGTATGAGGTGGTGTGGCGCCAGTTCGCGGATTTCGCCCCGCTCCAGGTACACGACCCGGTCCGCCAGCCCCGCCTGCTCGATGTGGTGGCGGAAGTCGTCGAGCGGTGAGCTGAAGACCTCGTAGTCGTCGAAGTGCACCGGTACGACCGTGTGCGGGTTGATCAGGTCCACCCACGCGGCCCCCTGCTCGCCGTCCATCGTGAGCAGCGTGCCGAACAGCCTGGTGCCGCCCAGGTGCACGATGGCCAGGTCGATGTCGGGAAAACGGCGCGGGATCGAGTCCAGGCGGCGGTCGAGCAGGGTGTCGCCGCTGATGTGGAGGCGCAGCTCCACGCGTTCGTCCTGGTTGCAGAACTCCAGCATCGTGCCGATCACCGGCGGCATCAGCGCCTCGGCCACGCCGGGCGCGTGCTTGCCGGGCAGCGCGGTGATCTTGACCGTGCCGCCTGGCCCGCGCAGCTCGTGCTGGTGCCATTCCCGCAGCCCCACGCCGCCGTGGAAGCCGCGGCGGCGCAGCCGGCCGGCGGCCGCGGTGGTCGTGATGACGGGAACGTCCTTGTCCAGGTGCCGCTGCGCCACCCGGTCCCAGTGGTCGCCGTGCATGTGGGACAGCACCACCGCGTCGAGCGTCGGCAGGTCCTCGAACTCGACGGCCGGGTCCTTGAGGCGGCGCGAGGTCATGCCGTAGCCCAGGTACGCCCGCTGGCCCTTGTGCAGGAAGTTGGGATCCGTCAGCAGCGTGAAGCCGTTGTAGCGGATCAGGGTGGTCGCGTTGCCGATGAACTGCAGGCTTCCGTTCATGTCAGCTCACCCCGGATGCCGTGACCGCTCGGCGAGCAGCGTGGGCTTTTGTGTATTGATCATGGCTTTTGTCCCCCTTTGTAGCCATTCACTCTGCCACGTCAGCCCGAAGCCAAACCCTCCGTATCCGGCTGATTTCACTTCGGTCACATTACTTGACTCTCGGTCTAATAATTCGCAAGGCTCTCTTGTGCATCGGGGGCGCGACAACCGATTCTGGAGCCTTCTCATGGCAAGAGCTCGACGTCTCGCAGTGGCTGGAGCGGTGACCGCCTTCGTGGTCGCGGGCATGAGCGTGGGCACGGCCTCCGCCGCCGTCTCCGCCGCCACCTTCGGCGAGCCCGACCATCAACTGCCGGGCGCGGTGCCCACGTGCCTGATCCCGCTGCCCCTCCTGTGCGAGGACCCTCCCGACGACGACTGGTCGGGCACGCCCGCGCCCCAGGACTCCTGGTCGAGCGCCCCCGCACCCGTCGACTCCTGGTCGAACGCGCCCCATACGCCGGAACCGCGCGAGTCCGAGCCTCCGTGGCGGCCCGCGGGCGAGCGTGAGCACCGGGTGCCGCGAGGGCATCCGGAGACCGGCGGCGGCGGGCTGGCCGAGAGCGAGCCGGTGTGGCCGTTCGCGGTGGGCGGCGCGGCACTGCTGGCCGGCGGCGGGCTGGCCGGTTTCGCGGTACGCCGCCGCAAGGACGTCGCCTAACGTGCCCGGGTTCGGGCAGCGGGTGGTGGCGGGCGGGGCGGTCGTCGTCTCGCTGGGTGGCGTGCTGCTGATCGGGCTCGGATTGAGCGGCATGCTGGGCGGTGAGCCCGAGCCCCGGGCCGCCGTACGGAACGAGACCGGCCAGGCCCCCGCCCCGCTCGACGGCGTGCCTCTCTCCCGGAGGGCCGAGCCGATGAGGGCCGCCAGGCCCACGGCCGTCTACATCCCGTCCATCGGCGTCGCCGCGCCCCTGATGGAGCTGGGCCTGGACGCGAAGGGCGCCATCGAGAACCCGCCGTTCGACCCCCCGAACCAGGCCGGCTGGTACCGCTACGGCCCCGTGCCCGGCCAGCGCGGCGCCGCCGTGATCACCGGGCACCTGGACACCAGGACCGGCCCCGCCGTCTTCGCCCGCCTCGGGAGCGTCAAGCGCGGCGACCAGGTGCAGGTGCTGCGCGCCGACCGTACGGTGGCCGTCTTCGTCGTCGACAAGATCGAGCACACCCCGAAGAGCGGCTTCCCCGCCAAGAAGGTCTACGCCAAGCTGCCCTACGCGGGTCTGCGGCTGGTGACCTGCGGCGGGGCGTTCGACAAGCGGGCGCACAGCTACCAGGACAACACGATCGTGTACGCCCACCTCGCGGCCCCGTACCGGCTCAAGAGCTGATCAGGGGTCGCGCGGCAGGCCGAGGGCGCGTTCGGCGATGATGTTGAGCTGCACCTCCGTCGTGCCGCCGCCGATCGTGAACGCGCGGGTGGACAGGATCATCCGGTTCCAGTAATGATCGGCCGGGGCCAGCGACCAGCAGAACTCCGAGATCGCCTGAGCGTGCCGCATGCCGAGCAGCTTGCGCACGCTGGAGGCCGTCCCCGGGCCGGCGCCGGAGAGCTGCGAGAGCGTCACCCGCAGGCCGAGCGCCGAGATCGCCTGGCCCTCGGCCCACAGGCGGCCCGCCTGCTCGCGCCGCGCCTGCCGGAGCGGGGGCAGCCGGGTGATCGTCCTGATCATGTCGGTGTGCCGCGAGCCGGGGCCCCAGGAGTCGCCGAGCGCGACGCGTTCGTGGGAGAGCGTGTCGCGGGCCACCCGCCAGCCCTCGTCCACCGCGCCGACGACCTGGTCGTCCGGTACGAAGACGTCGTCCAGGAAGACCTCGTTGAAGATCTCGTCCCCGTTGATCTCCTTGAGCGGCCTGACGACCACGCCGGGGGAGGACATGTCCACCAGGAAGTACGAGATGCCGTTGTGCTTGGATTTTTCGGGTGAGGTACGGGCCAGGCAGATGCCCCAATGGGCGTACTGGGCGAGCGACGTCCAGATCTTCTGACCGGTCAGCGACCAGCCGGCCTCCACCCGCGTGGCCTTCGTCGACAGCCCGGCCAGGTCGGACCCGGCGCCCGGCTCGCTGAAGAGCTGGCACCACACGATCTCGCCCGTGAACGTCCTGGGCAGGAAGCGGTCCTGCTGCTCTCGGGTGCCGTACCGGACGATGGACGGCACCGCCCAGGCGCCGATGCCCAGGTTCGGACGTTCGAGGTCGCGGAACTCCTGATGGATGATCACCTGTTCGAGCGGTGAGGCGTCCCTGCCCCAGGGGTGGGGCAGGTGCGGCATGAGCCAGCCCTCGCGCGCGAACCTGCCGAGCCTGGCCTCCGGCTCTTCGGCCCGCAGCGACGCGGCCTGCGCCCGGACGGCCTCTCTGACGGGGGCGGCCTCGTCGGGCAGGTCCGGCTCCATCCGCCGCCGTACGCCCGCCACGGCCAGCCTCGTCACTTCCTCGGACCATGGGCCGGGGTCGCCGGCCAGCATCCGGTCGGAGAGGGCTCTGCGGTAGTAGCGGTGGGCGTCGTGCTCGTAGGTGTAGCCGATGCCGCCGAGCACCTGGATCGCGTCCGCCGCACAACGCACCGCCGCGTCGGGCCCGATCACCGCCGCCACGGCCACGGTCAGCGCACGCTCGGCGTCGGCGTCGGCGTCGGCGTCGGCGTTGTCGTCGTCGTCGGGGGAGTCATGGGCGGTTCGGGCGGCGTCCAGGGTTCTGGCGGCGTCCCAGACGGCGGCGCGGGCCTGTTCGAGTGCCACCAGGGCGCCGGCGACGCGGTGTTTGACGCCCTGGAACTGCCCGATGGGCCGCCCGAACTGCTCGCGCACCTTGGCGTGGTGGGCCGCCGTGGCCACCGCCCACGCCGCCACGCCGCACGCGTCGGCGCCGAGCAGCACGGCGGCGAGCTCCCGCACCGGGACGGCGCCGAGCAGCCGGTCGGCGGGTACGGAGCGCACCGTGACGGAGCACAGCGCCCGATCCAGATCGACGCAGTCGAGCGGTTCGGCGACGACGTCACCACGATCGAGCACGGCCCACCCGCCGTCCCCGGCCGGCACGACGAACAGGTCCGCGTCCGAGGCCCCCAGCGCGAGCACGGCCTCCCCGGCCGCCGGTTCCCCGGCCGCCGGTTCGGAGGCGCTGGGCGCCGGGTCGGCGCTCCAGGCCGCCCGGTCGGGGGGCAGGGCGACGGTGGCGGTCAGGGAGCCGTTGGTGAGGCCGGTGATCAGGGTCCTTCTGGCGGTGCCGGACCAGGCGAGGGCCGCGGAGGCCAGCACCGCCGGCAGGTACGGGCCGTGGACGCGCCGTTCGCCCAGCGCCTCCAGTGCCACGCACAGTTCCAGCAGCCCGTACCCCTGCCCGCCACACCCCTCAGGCAGGTGCAGCCCCAGCAGCCCCTGCCCCGCCAGGGCCGCGTGGTCGGCGTTCCGTCCGGCCAGCCCGTGCACCGAGGCGGCCAGGGCCAGATGTTCTTCGGTCAGCCCGATACCCATGACCTGAATTTAGAACCTTATTCGGTGCAGCTCCAGGCCGGAAAAACGGTTGGCGGGACGACCACTTGCCCGATTACGCTCGCGACTGTCCGGGAAGTCGAGTTCAGGTGGGCGACTTGCGCCACCGCGGAGGGAGCGAATCAATGCCTGGCACCGCGCCAAGTGCGCCTCGCCGTGCCGTGAGCGGTCCCCGCCTGATCTGAACGCCCGATCTGAAAGCTCGATCTGAACGATCGGCCGGACCGCCTGCCGTACCAGCATGCCCGCGAACACCGCGAGGCCCGCTCGGCGCTCCCTTGCTGCCCTGATGAAGAACATTCCGGCAAGGAGTACCCAGGTTGTCCACCAAGAACGTCCAGACCTTCCCGTGCGTACGCTGCGGCCTGACGGTCAACGCGCACGCCCCGGACGGCACTCGTCGCAATCATTGCCCGAGCTGCCTGCACTCACAGCACGTCCTCGACCGGATGGAGGGCGGCCCGTCGGAGTGCGGGTCGCGGATGATCCCCATTTCGATCGCCGTCCTGCGGACCGGCGAATGGATGATCATCCATCGCTGCACCCGGTGCGGTGAGCTGACGTCCAACCCGATCTGCGGAGACGACAACCAGCTCATCCTCATGCGCATGGCCGTACGGCCCCTGGCGCAGCCGCCGTTCCCGCTCGAAGCGTTCGGTGATCTGTGACATGCCGAGGAGGAACCCGGGCCGCGAACGGCCCCAACGCCGCAAACAGGTACACGATCACCAGGGGAACGCGTTCCGCTGCGTAGGCTGCCGGCTGGACGTGCCGATGGTCGCGCCGGGCACCGCGCACCGCAACCACTGCCCGCACTGCCTGACGAGCCTGCACGTCGACCACCGGATTCCGGGGGACAGGCGGGCGGCCTGCCGGGGCCGGATGGCGGCGCTGAGCGTCACCGTCCGGCACGACGGGGAGTGGCTGCTCATCCACTCCTGCCAGTCGTGCGGCGGGCTCAGCGCCAACCGCATCGCGGGCGACGACAACGCGCTGGCCCTGCTGCGCATCGCCGTCCGCCCGCTGTCCGACCGCCGCCTGCCGGTCAACGCCCTGCTGGCGCTGTAGAAGGCGGCCGGGCCGCCGCGGAGGTGGCCCGGCCGTCAGTCGCCGAACTCCAGGCGCAGCGCCAGGGTGAAGTCGGCGACCGCGGCCTCGTGCCGGTCCAGTTCCTGGAGGATCTCGCCCCGCACCCGGTACGCCCAGATGTACTCCGGATCCAGCTCGATCGCCCGATCCAGGTCCTTGAGCGCCCCTTCGTTGTCGTCCAGCTCGCTCAGCACCGCCGCCCGGCTCCCCAGCGCCCGGTCGTTGTCGGGGTCCAGCTCCAGAGCCCGGTTCAGGTCGGTCAGCGCCTCCGCGTAACGGTCGACCATGCGCAGCGCCTCACCCCGCCGGCTCAGCGCCCGCGCGTACTCCGGGTCCGCCTCCAGAGCCCTGGCGTAGTCGTCGATGGCCTCCTCGTAGAGGTTCATCCGCTGGTAGAGGTCCCCGCGGGCCACCCACGAGTACGGCAGGTCCTCGTTGAGCGAGATGATCTTGCCGTGCTCGGCCAGCGCCTCGTCCAGCCGGTCGAGGTCCACCAGGACGTCCGCCTTCGCCTCCAGGATCCAGGGGGCGTCGGGGGAGAGGGTGAGCGCGTGCTCGAAGTCGGCCATGGCCTCCTCCAGGCGGCCCATCGCGGCGTAGGACTGGCCGCGCGAGCCGAGGGCGTACGCGCTGTCGGGCTCCAGCTTGAGCGCCTCGCCGAAGTCCTCCAGCGCGGCCTCGTACCGTTCGATGAGGCGGTGGCTCTCGCCGCGCAGCCGCCAGGCGCGGGCGCTGTCCGGCATCAGCGCGATCGACTCCGTCAGATCCGCGATCGCGGCGTCGTGGCGCGACAGCGCGATGTACGATTCGGCCCGGCTGCGCAACACCGAGGCACGAGACCGGGCGGCCGCCTCGGGCAGCCCGGAATGGTCCTTGATCCCCTCGCTCATGACGGGTAAATCTATCCAACTAGATCTGGATAATGGCCGCCTTTTCCCGGGTGTACTCCAGGACCGAATCGTGCCCGTAGCCGCTGTCCTTGACCCCGCCGAACGGCAGCCCCGGCGGCATCTGGCGGAACGTGTTCACCCACACCGTCCCGCTCTGCAGATCCCGGATGAACCGGTGGGCCCGGCCCAGGTCACGCGTCCAGACGCCGGCCGCCAGCCCGTACGGGGAGTCGTTCGCGATCGCCAGCGCCTCCTCGTCCTCGGAGAACGGGATGGCCACCGCCACCGGCCCGAAGATCTCCTCCTGGCAGATGCGCAGCGAATTGTCCGTGGTCGTGTAAAGCGTGGGCGCCACCCAGTAGCCGCCGGGCAGCGCGGGCACCACGTCGGCGCCGGTCCGGCCGCCGAAGAGCAGCTCGGCCCCCTCCTTCTCGGCCAGCTCCAGGTACGACGTCACGCGCTCGTACTGGCCGGCCGACACGATCGGCCCCATCGTCGTGCCCAGGTCCTGCGGATCGCCCAGCACCAGCCCGGCGCATACGCGCTCGATACGGCCCAGCATCTCGTCCCAGATCGAGCGGTGGACGAGGATGCGCGAGCCCGCCACGCACACCTGCCCGGCGTTGCCCGTGTAGATCGAGTTCACGGTGACGCCCTGGGCGGCGGCGTCGAGGTCGGCGTCGGGGAAGACGATGTTGGGCGACTTGCCGCCCAGCTCGAACGTCATCGGCTTCAGCGCGTCGGCCGACGCCCGGGTGATGGCCTGGCCGGTGGCCGTCGAGCCGGTGAGGCTGACCTTGCCGACGCCGCGGTGGCGTACGAGGGCGTCGCCGACCTCCTCGCCCAGGCCGCTGACGATGTTCAGCACGCCGGGCGGGAACACCTCCGCCAGCAGCTCGCCCAGCCGCAGCACCGAGGCGCTCGCCTGCTCGGCCGGCTTGACGATCACCGTGTTGCCGGCGGCCAGCGCGTACGCGGCCTTGGCGGAGAAGGTGGAGATGGGCGAGTTCCACGGGATGATGCAGACCGCCACCCCGTACGGCTCGCGCCGCGTCAGCCCGAGCGCGTCGGGCCCGAGCAGCACGGTGTCGCCCTTGACCGCCTCCAGGCACTGCCCGGCGGCCAGTTGCCACAGGAACGTCATCCCCGGCAGGTCCCGTTTCAGCGTGTCGCGCAGGATCCGCCCGTTGTCGCGCGTCTCCAGCCTGGCCAGCTCCTCGGCGTGCCGGCCGAACAGCTCCGACACCTGGCGCAGGAAGTGCGCCCTGGCCAGCGCGGGCAGCGCCGCCCAGGCGGGGAACGCCCGCCGCGCCGCCTCGACGGCCGCCTCGGCCTCCGCCGCGCCGGAGGCCGGGATGCGGGCCCACGCCTCGCCCGTGGCGGGGTCGACCGTGTCCATCATGCGGGGGGCGGGAACCAGTTCGCCGCCGATGAGATTGCGATAGTCAGGCACGTAACCAAGCATATGCTTGCTCAAATATCCCGGCCAGTGCCGAAACGCGGAAAGATCACGCAAAGCGCCCGGACGCGGACGCATAGTCGAGAGCGGGCCGGGCACAACCGCTCGCAGGGTGGTGGCTATGGCGTACAGAATGCTGGGCAAATTGGCGTACGGCTCTCGTTACGAAGAGGTTCCCTGGAGCCAGCGCGTCTACGTCCGGCCGGGGGAGCGGCTGATCCGCGAGGCGCAGTGGCGGCTCCTGCTCCGGCGGGCGCCCGTGATGACGCTGGCCGATTACGAGCGGCGGCGCGAACGGGGCGAGATCGAGGAGTTCCTGAGCTGCATGATGTGCGGGGAGTCCCGCCAGCAGCCGCTCTTCGAGCCGTCCGGCGACAAGGGCTGGCGCTACCACGTCGTCCGCTGCCCGGCCTGCGGCTTCCTCTACCGCAACCCCAACGTGCGCCCAGAACGCCTCGGCGACCTGTACGCCACCGGCTACAGCAGCTTCCTGACCGGCAAATACGCCGCCAACCGGCAACGCCGCTACGACCTGACCATGCAGGCGTTCGCCCCGGTCTTCGACGAGGGCAAGGAGCGCCGGCTGCTCGACTTCGGCTCCGGCGTCGGCCTGTTCCTGGAGCTGGCCGAGCAGCGCGGGTTCGACGCCTACGGCGTGGACCTGTCGCCGGAGTCCGTGGCCCAGGCCAACGAGCGGCTGAGCAGGGCGCGCACCTACCTCGGCGCGCCGCTGGACGTGCCGGACATCGCGGCGGGCGGGTTCGACGTGATCACGCTCTGGTCGGTGCTCGCGCACCTGCCGAGGCCCCTGGAGGACTTCGAGCGGTTCAGGAGCCTGCTGGCGCCCGGCGGGGTGCTGCTGATCCTGACGGTGAACGCGCGGTCGCTGCTGCTCAAGGCGTACGGGTCGAAATGGAGTGGCTTCACCAAGAACCACCTGATGTTCTACTCCGCGCGGACGGTGCGCACGCTGCTGCGCCGTACCGGCTTCGCGGGTGTGGCCTTCGCCCCGCACTACGGCGACACCATCGAGGCCGGCACCACGAAACTGCCCGCGGGCCTCGCCGCGCGGCTGCGCCGCAACGTCGAGCTCAGCGACGGCGGCAACATGATGCGCGTGCTGGCCTTCGCCGACGAGGAGGCGATCGGCCGGTACGGCGGCGGACCTCTCACGGTCCACCGCCTCAACGGCTAGACCCGTTTTTCCGCACGTCACCATTCGGCGGGGGCCCTTCTTGGGGGAAGGGAGAGGCGGAGAGGCCGGTCACGTGCGGAATACGGGCTAGAGCTCGGGGACCCCGAGGTCGGACGTCTGTGACGGCTTGGCGAGCGCGGGGTCGAGCTGCTCGATCAGCCGCTGCACCAGCGCCGCCCGCCGCACCCGCTCCCGCCCCAGTTCCTTGGGCACCGCGCCGAGATGCCCGCCGGAGGGGTAGATGTTGGGCGCGTTGCGCAGCCCCATCTTCAGATAGACGGGAGCGGCGGCCCGGACGATCTCCACCGCCTCGTAGAACCGCACGAACCCGCCCTGGTCATCGGGCACCTCCAGATAGAGGTCGATCGGCAGCCCGGTCGCGGCCCGGATCTCGGCCAGGTGCGGCACCGTGAGGTCGGTGCCCACGTTGACGGTGGTCGCGCCGAGCCGCTCGTAGATCGCGGCGGTCGGGCCGTTGGTGAGCGGCATCAGCACGGACGTCTTCAGCACCAGGTTCGCCGGCAGCGTGCCGTCCTCCTTGAGCAGCCGCAGCACCTCCAGCGCGCCGAGATCGCCCACGAGCAGGCTGCGGATGCCCAGCGAGCAGGCCCGCAGCGCGTCCGCCACGCACGCCGCCACCATCGCGTTCCCGCGCGCCGCCGCCCCCACGGCCTGCGTCAGCTTGGCCTGGCCGCCGGTGTCCCAGGCGGCCCGCGGCCCGAGGAACAGGTTGATCTCGATGCTCCGCTCGGCGCCGATCCGCGCCATCCGGGTGATCTCCTCGTCCGTCAGCATCATCACGCCGCTGCCCTGCGAGGTCCTGGTCACGGGCACACTGAGCCGGTCGGCCTCGGCGACCACCGCCTCCAGCACGCCGGGCCCCTCGACGCTGGGGATCTCGAAGCGGTACGGCGCTCCGTCCGCGAACCCCGACCCGGTCGCGGCGGCGGCCTGGACCACCGGATGCCCGAGGCGGGCCATGAGGGCATGGAGGTCGGCAAGGCTGGTCATGAGGTCTCCTCGTCGTAGATCACTTCCGCGCGGCCGAGCGTGGTACGCCGCCCCGTGTCATCCTCTCCCCACAGCTCCAGCTCCGCCCGGCCGCCCTGGGTGGACACCACCCGGCCCCGGCAGGTGTGGGCCCGGTCGCGGAAGTCCATGCCCCGGTAGCTGACCTCCAGCACCGCCAGCCGCCCCCGCCCGCCGAGCCACTCGGTGACGAGCCGGCCCAGGTAGGCGGCCTTGAGCAGCCCGTGCACGGCCAGCTCGGGGTGCCCGAGCGCGTGGGCGAAGTCCAGGTCGTAGTGCATCTCGTAGAAGTCGCCCGAGGCGCCGGCGTACTCGACCAGCCGCCGCAGCGTCGTGGTCTCCGTGAGCGGCGGGATCACATTATTTCCGGATTCGGGTGCCGACATGCTTCACCACCAGCTCGCCATCCGGCCGCCTGAACTCCGTCTCGAACGTCAGCAGCGCCATCGGCCCCGCCTTCCCGCTCTTCTCCACGACCCCGGTGAACCGCGGCCGCGACACGAGCACGTCACCCGCCCGCAGCGGCGCGTGGTACTCGAACCGGTCCCCGCCGTTCAGCCAGCCCGACCCGTACGAGGCCGCGGCCGGCAACGACGGCGGCTCGTCGAGGAAGCACGCCGTGAAGGTCGGCGGCACCTCATCGGAGGTGTCGCCCACGGCGTGCCGGTAGAAGTCCAGGTGACGCCGCTCGACGACGTCCTCGCGCAGGGGCCCGGCCCAGCCGACCGCCTCCTGGAGCACCTCGATCATGTATCTCCTTCCCTGACCCGCTTCAGCCAGGCCAGCGACTCGGGGGAGTGGCCGCCGACCCGATCCTCGATGCCGTCGAGGAACGCCATGTCCCCGTGCCGGGCCAGCTCCAGGTGCACGGCCTCCGGTGAGCCCGCCTCGATCACCTCAAGGAGCCGGCGGTGCCGCTCCCAGTCGTCGACGAGCGACTCGCCCGACGCCCTGACCTGCCGGTTCATGCCCATGCAGAGCAGCATCTGGAGCTGGATCGAGCGGTAGGCCTCCTCCAGCCGCCGGTGCCCGGACAGCCCGATGACCGAGCTGTGGAACTCGACGGCCTGCTCCAGCACGCCCATCCAGTCGCCGGAGCGCGCGCAGGCGCCGTGCCGGTCGAGGGCGGCGTGGCAGCGTTCGAGGCGGGACTGCTCGCGTACCGGGACGCCTAAGTCCACCGCCATCCGCTCCAGCTCGCGCCGGAGCGTGACGATCTCGTAGATGTCGTGCAGCGTGAGCCGCGTGACGAACGCGCCGCGCCGGGGGAGCTGGGTGATCAGGCCCTGCTGCTCCAGCACCCGCATCGCCTCGCGCAGCGGCGGCCTGCTGACGCCGAGCTGCTGGGTGAGCTGGTTCTCCACCACTCGGTCGCCCGGCTGCAGCCTGCCCCCGAGCAGCATGCGCATCAGGGCCTCGGTGGCGAGCTGAACCATGCTGGGGGGTGCCTCGATGCGCATCGTGGTCTCTCTTGTCGTAGGCGATCAGTGTCTGTCGCCATAGTGCCGAAGAAGTTCCGGCAGAACTCTTGTCTAGCTCAGTTGTCTTCTGTAGACAATAGACCAACCCCGGCCGAAGTGAGGTTTTCGTAACATATGACTCCCTTGTCCGGAATTCGAGTGGTCGAAGTGGGCGCCTTCATGGCGGCCCCCTTCGCGACCATGCAACTGGCCGACCTCGGCGCCACCGTCGTCAAGGTCGAGAATCCGTCCGGCGGCGACCAGGTCCGCGCCATCGGACCCTTCACCGAGGGCCACAGCTCCCCGTTCGCCCGCCTCAACAGGAACAAGCGGTCGGTCGCCCTCGACCTGAAGTCCGAGGCCGGCATCGCCGCCTTCCGCCGCCTGATCGCCGGCGCCGACGTGCTGGTCGAGAACCTGCGGCCCGGCGCCATGCGCAAGCTCGGCCTCGGCTTCGACGACCTCAAGGAGCTCAACCCCCGCCTCGTGTACGTCTCCGCCTCCGGCTGGGGCCAGGACGGCCCCCTCGCCGACCTGCCGGGCCTGGACATCATGGCCCAGGCCCGCGGCGGCCTCATGAGCGTCACCGGCATGCCCGGCGGCGACCCGGTCAAGGTCGGCGTGCCGATCGCGGACCTGGTCTGCGGTCTCTACGGCGCGCTCGGCGCGGTCTCCGCGCTGCACGCCCGCGGGCTGACCGGCCACGGCCAGCACGTGGACGTGTCGCTGCTGGAGTCGGCCGTGTCGTTCGCCATCTGGGAGGCGGGCAAGTATTTCGCCACCGGCGAGACCGGCCGGCCGCTCGGCTCCGCGCACCAGAGCACGGCGCCGTACCAGGCCATCCGCACCGCCGACGGCTGGTGCACGGTCGGCGCCGTCACCCCCAAGACGTGGCACGGCTTCTGCGTCGCGCTCGGCCTCACCGACCTGCTCGGCGACGAGCGGTATACCGACGCCCACGACCGGCACGGCCTGCGCGAGGAGCTGATCCCCGCCATCGAGCGGGTCACGGCCGGGCGCACCACCGCCGACGTCGTGGCCGCCCTGGAGGCGCGCGGCGTGCCCTGTGCCCCCATTTCCGACTACTCCCAGGTGTTCAACGACGCGCACCTGAACGAACGGCGCTTCTTCTGGGATGCCGAGCATCCCGAGATGGGCCAGGTACGCCAGCTCGGCTCGGTCATGCGCTTCTCGGACACCCCGACGAGGCGCGGGCCCGCCGGGCCGCTGCTCGGCGCGGACACCGTCGAGGTGCTGCGCGAGTGCGGCCTGACCGAGCAGGAGATCGACCGGCTGCTGGCCGAAGGCGCGGCGGCCCAATCCCCCACCCCCATGGAGAGTTCATGAGCGACCAGCTGACCCCCGGTGCGAGCGCCAGCCTCACCTGGGTCGTGACGGAGCGGCACTGCACCCGCCGCGGCGACCACGACATCTTCTCCACGCCCAACCTGGTCCACCTGATCGAGGACGCCGCGATCGAGGCGCTGGCCCCGTACCTGGCCGAGGGCCAGGGCAGTGTCGGCAGCAAGGTCGAGATCGCGCACGTGGCGCCCACGCTCAAGGGCGCCGAGGTGACCGCGACCGCCACGGTGACCGAGGTGGACCGGCGGCGGGTCGCCTTCACGGTGGTCGCCGAGGACGGCAACGGGAAGATCGGCGAGGGCACGCACGAGCGCTTCGTCATCGACCTGGACAAGTTCGCCGCCAAGCTCGAAGGGCTCGCGTCATGAGGGCGGTGGTCGCCGCCGTGCTCCTCCTAGGAGTGACGGCGTGCGGCGCGAACGCGGACGCGGGCGGCGGCGGGGCCTGGAAGCCGCGCGGCGACGTCCGCATGATCGTCCCGTTCGCCGCCGGCGGCGGCAGCGACCTGGCCGGCCGCGCCATCGCCACCGCGCTGGAGAAGGCCCAGCCCGGCCTGAAGGTCACCGTGGAGAACCGCGACGGCGGCTCGGGCGCGGTCGGCTACTCGGGCATGCTGGGCAAGAAGGGCAACGGCAACTACCTGCTCGCCACCGAGAACGCCATCCTGTCTCTGCCGCTCAGCGGCCAGGTGTCGTTCACCCGCAAGGACTTCACGCCGGTCGCCAAGCTGGCCGAGGACGGCGGCATCGTCGTGGTGAAGAAGGACTCCCCGTTCAAGACCTGCTCCGACGTGGTGAACGCGGCCAAGAGCGGCCGCGTCAGCGTGGGCATGTCCGGCGCGTACGGCGTCGACAACGTCATCTTCACCATGATCGAGAAGAAGACCGGGGTGACCTTCCAGCGGGTGCCGTTCGAGTCGGGCGGTGAGCTGGTGCCCGCGGTGCTCGGCGGCCAGATCCAGGTCGCGCTGCTGAACCCCGGCGAGGTGATCGGCCAGTTCAAGTCCGGCGACCTGCGCGGCCTGTGCGTCACCACGGAGAAGCGCTACACCTACCCCGAGTTCGCGCAGCTCGGCACGGCCAAGGAACAGGGCATCGACGTCTCGTACGTGCAGTTCAGAGGCTTCCTCGCCCCCGGCGGCCTGGACGAGCGCGAACGCGCCTACTGGGAGGACGCCGCCAAGGGCGTCACCAAGACCGCCGAGTTCCAGAAGTGGCTCAAGGACAACTACCTGCAACAGGCCGAGCTGTACGGCGACGACTTCGGCACGTATCTCGAACAGCTCGACACCGCCCTCGCCCCGGTGCTGAAGAAGTCGTCATGAGACGACTGCTCCGCGGCGAGCCCGCCGTCTGGGCACTGCTCCTCTGCCTGTCCGCCACCATGGCCGCCGTGTCGTTCGGCTACGGCATCACCAAGGAGGGCGGGCAGGTCGGGCCCGGGTTCCTGCCGCTGGCCAGCGGCGTGGCGCTGGCCCTGATCTCGGCGGCCTGCCTGCTCCAGTCCGTCAGGGCCGCCCCCTCGCCGGACGACACCGACACCGACACCGACGCCGACCCGGCGCGCCTCAGGACGCTCTGGACCGTGTTCGGCCTGCTGCTGGCCGCGCTGCTGCTGGTGCCGCTGACCGGGTTCCTGGTCGCGTTCGGGCTGCTGGTGTTCGCCGTGTCGGCCTTCGTGGAGAAGCAGCGCCTGTTGTCCGCCGCGATCGTCGCCGTCGTCGCCACGCTGGTGATCTACGCCGTGTTCGTGCTGTTCCTGGCCGTACCGCTGCCGGGCGGCATGTTCGGTGTGGGAGGTGACGGCTGATGCTGGACAACCTGATCATGGGCTTCGGGGCCGCGCTCACGCCCGCGAACCTGCTCTGGTGCTTCGTCGGCGTGCTCGCCGGCACCGTCATCGGCCTGCTGCCGGGCCTGGGCTCGACGACCGGCGTGGCGGTGCTGCTGCCGCTGACGCTGTCGTTCGAGCCGCTCACCGCGCTCATCATGCTGGCCGGCATCTACTACGGCGCCCAGTACGGCGGCACGATCACCTCCGTCCTCATCTCCACCCCCGGCGAGGCGGCCAGCGTGGTCACCGCGATCGACGGCTACCAGATGGCCCGCAAGGGCCGGGCGGGCGCGGCACTGTCGATCGCGGCCATCGGCTCGTTCGCCGCCGCCATCGTCTCGCTGATCCTGCTGGTGGCCATGGCCCCGCCGTTCGCCAAGCTGGCGCTCGACTTCGGGCCGCCCGAGAACCTGGCCGTCATGGTGCTCGGCCTGACCACCATCGTCAGCTTCTCCTCGGGTGCGCGGCTGCGCGGCCTGGCCATGGCGCTGCTCGGCATCCTGCTGGCCACCGTGGGCGTGGACGCGGCGACCGGGCTGCCCCGCTACACCTTCGGCGACGTGGACCTGCTGTCCGGGCTGCCGTTCGTCCAGGTGATGATCGGGCTGTTCGCGGTCGGTGAGGTGCTCTTCCAGATCCGGCAGGGCGCGGCCGAGCCCATCAGGGCCCGCTTCAAGGACCTGGTGATCACCAGGGAGGAGCTGTCGCGCTCCAAGGGCGCCATCGCCCGGGGCAGCGTGATCGGCTACCTGCTCGGCTGCCTGCCCGGCGCCGGGTCCACGCTGGCGTCCTTCCTGGCGTACGGGGTCGAGAAGCGGGTCTCCCGTCACAAGGACGAGTTCGGGCACGGCGCCATCGAGGGCGTCGCCTCGCCGGAGAGCGCCAACAACGCCGCCGCCAACGCCAACTTCGTCCCCACACTGGCGCTCGGCATCCCGGGCGGCGCGACCACGGCCGTGCTGCTGGGGGCGTTCATGATGTACGGGATCCAGCCGGGGCCGCTGCTCTTCGACGAGCAGCCGGAGCTGGTGTGGGGGCTGCTGGCCTCGTTCTTCATCGGCAACGTGATGCTGCTGGTGCTGAACCTGCCGCTGGCGCCGTTGTTCGCGCAGATGTTGCGGATTCCGTACGGGTACATGTACCCGCTGATCCTGGTGACCAGCTTCGTGGGCGCGTACTCGATCGACAACAACATGTTCAGCGTATGGATCGTGTTCGTTTTCGGCCTCGTCGGATATTTCATGAAAAAGTTCGACCTGCCGATGGCGCCGCTCGTCCTCGGCCTGGTGATCGGGCCGTTGTTCGAGAAGGCGCTGGTGCAGACCTCCGCCATGGGCGACGGCGACCTGACGCTCATCCTCACCCGCCCGATCGCGCTGGTGGTGCTCGTCCTGGCCGCCCTGATGCTGGCCGGGCCCTCACTGCTCAAGCTCATCCCGCGCAAGGAAAAGGAGACCGTGTGAGCGAGCTACTCGTCACCGCCGACGGGCCCGTGCTGCGGGTCGTCTTCAACCGGCCCGCCCAGCACAACGCGCTGACCTGGGCCATGTGGGACGGCCTGTACGACGCCTGCGAACGCGCCGACGCCGACCCGGCGATCAAACTGCTCGTGCTGTCCGGAGCGGGCGGCCGGGCGTTCGTGGCCGGGACCGACATCGGGCAGTTCTCCGAGTTCACCGACGGCGCCGACGGCGTCGCCTACGAGCGCAAGGTCCAGCGGATCATCGACCGCCTCGAACGCGTCAAGGTGCCCACCATGGCCGTCGTCCAGGGCTACTGCGTGGGCGGTGGCCTGGTCGTGGCCGCCGCCTGTGACCTGCGCCTGGCCGTGCCCGGTGCCAGATTCGGCGCCCCGATCGCCAAGACGCTCGGCAACTGCCTGTCCATGAACACCTACTCGCTCCTCGTCCACCACCTCGGCCCGGCCAGGACCCTGGACATGCTGCTCAGAGCCCGCATGTACACCGCCGAGGAGGCCCACGCGGCCGGGTTCGCCGCCGAGCTGTGCGACCTCGACGAGCTGCCCGCCCGCCAGGCCGGGATCGAGGAACGCCTGCTCTCCCACGCCCCGCTGTCGATGTGGGCCGTGAAGGAGGCGGTGCGGCGACTGCGGGTGGCCAACCTCCCGGACGGCGACGACATCGTCACCACGGTGTTCGGCAGCGACGACTTCCACGCCGCCGTCCCGGCTTTCCTCGCCAAGGAGAAGATGGCTTGGCGGGGCCGCTGAGAACGGAGGGCCCCTCTAGGATCGAGGGCATGCAGCCGGCCCCCGGAGTCCACGTCGCCATCACCGATCGCCACGGAGGGGTCAGCGCCCCTCCCTACGGCTCCCGCAACCTCGGCGGCCTGGTCGGTGACGACCCGGCGGCCGTGCGGGCCAACCGCGAGGGCGTCGCCGCCGAGCTCGGCGTGCGGGGCGTCGTCTTCATGCGCCAGGTCCACAGCGCCGACGTCGCCTACGTGAGCGAGCCGTTCGGCGACGACCCGCCGCCTCTCGACGGCGTGTTCACCTCCGAGCCCGGCCTGGCGCTGGCCTCGCTGGGCGCCGACTGCCCGGCCGTGCTGGTGGCCGACCCGGTGGCCCGCCTGGTCGGCGCCGCCCACTCGGGGCGCCCCGGCACCGAGGCGGGCATCGCGACGGCTCTGGTGGAGGCCATGGCGGGCAAGGGCGCGCAGCCGTACCGGATGGTGGCGCTGATCGGTCCCGGCGCGTGCGGGCGCTGCTACGAGGTGCCCGCCGACCTGCGCGAGCGGGTTGCCGCGAAGGTGCCGGAGACCTGGTCGACGACGTCGTGGCAGACCCCCGCGCTCGACCTGCGGGCCGGCATCGAGGCCCAGCTCAGAGCGGCCGGGCTCAACGACGTGCGCCACGACGCCCGCTGCACGATCGAGTCGGACGAGCTCTACTCCCACCGCCGCCAGCAGCCCGGCGGCCGGTTCGCCGGACTGATCTGGCTGACCTGATCTTTCTCGGGCCTAGTCCTTCCGCGGGCCGTTGAACACCACGTTCACGATGATGATCCCGACCCAGACCGGGATCAGGGCCAGCGCCGGCCCGCCAAGCAGAGGCAGCGCGATGGTGACGCCGGCGCCGAGGACCAGCGACACGATCGCCAGGGCGAGCCGCTGACCGGCGGCCACGTTCGGGTTGACGGCCTGCCCCGACCTGGGGGCGCGCTCGGCCAGCCGCTCGTCCACCCGCCGATCGACCTCTTTGCCCATCTTGTCGAGAAACGACTCGACGATGGCGTCCTCGAAATCAGGCCCGAGGTCCCGGCGAGCGGACACCGCGGCTTTGAGCTCATCCCCTGTACTCATATGTCGAGATATAACGGGATTACCGGCTAGCGGGCAAGGATGTCATCGAGGTTGTAACCGACCGGACGCTCCAACTGCTCATACGTGCACGATTCGGGCGTGCGGTCCGGCCGCCACCGCCGCCACTGCGCCGTGTGCCGGAACCGGTCGCCCTCCATCTGGTCGTAGGCCACCTCGATCACCAGCTCCGGCCGGAGCGGAATGAACGACAGGTCCTTCTTGGCGTTCCACCGCGACACCGCGCCCGGCACCCGCTGCCCGCCCGTCGCGGGCCCGGCGGCCGGCTGCCCGAGGTTGGCCGTCGCCTGCTCGGCCCAGTGCCCCCACGGATGCTCGCTCAGCTCGGCGAGGTAGGGCCTGATCTCCTCGACCAGCTCGGCCCGGCGCTTCATCGGGAACGAGGCCGCCACGCCCACGTGGTGCAACCGGCCGTCGTCACCATAGAGCCCGAGCAGCAGCGACCCCACGATCGGCCCCGTCTTGTGCTCGCGGTAGCCGCAGACCACCACGTCGGCGGTGCGCTCGTGCTTCACCTTGAACATCGTGCGCTTGTCGGGGACGTAGGGCTGGTCGCCGGGCTTGACGATGATGCCGTCGAGCCCCGCGCCCTCGAACGTCTCGAACCACTCGGCCGCGCGCTCGTCGTTGGTGGTCACCGGGGTCAGCCGGATGGACCCGCCCTTCTCCGGGAAGATCTCCTCAAGCCTGGCCCGCCGCTCCGAGAACGGCGCCTCCATCAGCGACTCGTCGCCCAGCGCCAGCAGGTCGAAGGCGATGAACTGGGCCGGCGTCCGCTCCGACAACATCGTCACCCGCGACTTGGCGGGGTGGATGCGCTGCTGCAGCGCGTCGAAGTCGAGCTGCGACCCCATCGGCAGCACGATCTCGCCGTCCACGACGACCTTGTCGGGCAGCTCGGCCCGCACCGCCTCCACCAGCTCGGGGAAGTAGCGCGTGAACGGCCGCTCGTTGCGGCTGCCCAGGTAGACCTCGTCGCCGTCGCGGAACACGATGCAGCGGAAGCCGTCCCACTTCGGCTCGTAGAACAGCGTGCCGTCCTGCTTCGGCATGGCCTTGACCGGTTTGGCCAGCATCGGCGGCACCGGCGGGCGGACCGGCAGATTGGGCACCGGCTCCGGTTCTTCGACCGCCTCGGGTGGCGTCGTCGGCTCGGTCATGGCTCTGCTCCCTCGTGTACCTGCAGACTCGTGTATTTGCAGAAGAGGACACCCTCCTCTTCCAGCACCTGGCTGAGCTCCAGCGCGGCCTGGGATGGCTCGCCGTTGAAGATGCGCGCCGCGCCGCCCCCGAGCAGCATCGGGCTGATCGACAGGCACAGCTCGTCGACCAGGTCGCTCGCCGACAGCTGCGCGTTGATCCGGGGCCCGCCCTCGCACAGGACCCTGGTGAGCCCCCGCGCGTGCAGCTCGGCCAGCGCCCGCCGCATGTCGACGCCCTCCTCGCCGGCCACGATCAGGTCGGACCGCTTGGCCGCCTCCTTGCGCCGCTCGTGCGGGGCGGACTCGCAGGTGATCACGATCGTCCTGCTCGGGGCGTCGGTGAACAGGTCGGCGTCGAAGTCGAGGGCGAGGCTGCGGGTGATGACGGCGATGGGCGGCACCTCGGGCCGGCCCTGCCGGATCTCCGCCCACCCCTCGCGCGGCGGGACGGGGCCGTAGCCCTCCTTCCGCACGGTCGCCGCCCCCGCGACGACCACGTCGGCCAGGCCGCGCAGGGTCTGGAAGATCCGCTTGTCGCCCTTGCTCGACAGCCCTCCGGACCGCCCCTTCAGCCAGGCGGCCCCGTCGGCGCTGGCGACCATGTTGAGCCGCAGCCACGGCCGGTCCTCGGGGTAGGCGTACGCCTGAACGATGTCCGGGTTGTCCTGTATGTCGGGATAGATGCGCCGCACTCCTCTACCTTGGCACATCCAACCGACAACCCACCCCCGGCAGCGGCTGACAGCGATCCGGCAGAGCGGCCCGGCACCGTCGGGGCCATGAACGAGACGGACGTACTCATCGCCGGCGCCGGCCCCACCGGGCTCACCCTCGCCGTGGACCTGGCCCGCAGGGGCGTCGCCTGCCGCGTCGTGGACCAGGCCCCCGAACCCGCCGGCGGCTCCAAGGGCAAGGGGCTGCAGCCCCGGACGCAGGAGGTCTTCGACGACCTCGGGATGATCGGCAAGGTCCTGGCCGGATCGACGCCCTACCCGCCGCTGCGCGTCAGGATCGGCCGGGTGCCCGTGTGGCAGGCCCGCATGCACAAGCCCGCCACCGCCACCGAAGAGGTGCCGTACCCGACGGTCATGATGCACCCGCAGTGGCGCACCGAGGCGGCGCTGCGCGAGCGGCTGGCCGAGCTGGGCGGGAAGGTGGAGCACGGCACCGCGCTGACCGGCTTCGAGCAGGACGAGCGCCAGGTCACCGCCACCCTGGGCACGGGGGAGGTGCTGCGGGCGCGCTACCTGGTCGCGGCGGACGGCGGACGCAGCCCCGTGCGCAAGGCCCTCGGCATCGGCTTCGCCGGCGAGACGCGCGAGGAGGAGCGGATGGCCCTGGCCGACGTGCGGGCGGAGGGGATCGGCCGGGACCACATCCACGTCTGGGTGCGGCCGGGGCGGGGGATGGTGGCGCTGTACCCGATGGCCGGGACCGACACCTTCCAGCTCATGGCCCCGCTGAAGCCCGGCGTCACGCCGGAACGGACGCTGGACTGGTATCGGCGGATCGTCGCGGAGCGGTCGCCGGGGCACGGGGTACGCCTGACCGAGCTGCTGTGGTCCTCTCTCTACCGGGTGAACATCCGGCTCGCCGACCGTTACCGCTCGGGCCGGGTCTTCCTGGCGGGGGACGCCGTGCACGTGCATCCGCCGACGGGCGGGCAGGGGCTCAACACCGGGGTCCAGGACGCCTACAACCTGGGCTGGAAGCTCGCCCGGGTGCTCGCGGGCGGGCCTGAGGGGCTGCTGGACACGTACGAGGAGGAGCGCAGGCCCGTCGCCGCCCGGGTGCTCGGCCTCAGCTCGGACCTGCTCGACAAGAAGACCTACAAGCGCGACGAGCGGACCTACCAGCTCTCACTGAGCTACCGTGGCGGCTCGCTGGCCCTTGACGGCGGCGAGCGGGTGCCCGACGGCCGGCTCCGGCTGGCCGACGGGACGCGGGCACGTGTGTTCGACCTGCTGCGGGGGCCGCACTTCACACTGCTGTCGCCCGACCCGGCCCCGCACGTCGCGGGCGGGCCCGAGGTGCGCGCGTACCGGCCGGCCGAGCCGTACGGCGGCGAGCGCCACACCCTCGTCCGCCCGGACGGGTACGTCGGGATCGCCACCTCCTCGGCCACCGAACTCGCTGCTTATCTGGCCATGGTGTGACCCGGGGTGTGACCGGTTTTCCATATCCAAGGACTTACCGGGCCCTCTCTGCATAACGTGACAAGAGGGATGGCACACACCGGGAGGAACCGTGGGCGTGGTCACCGCTATGACGTGGACGATCGCCGCGCTCGCCGGTGTGTACCTGCTCTACTTCTGGCTCTCGACCGGCGGCCTGCGCCGGGCCAAGGTCACCCGGTTCCCGCTGGCCCTGGTCGTCTCCCACCCGGCGCTGGCGGTCTCGGCGCTGGTGTGCTGGGCGGCCGCGCTGGTCACCGGGAGCAGGGCGCTGGCCTGGGCGGCGTTCGGCGGGCTGGCAGTGGCGGCGCTGCTGGGGTTCGCGATGTTCACCCGATGGCTCGGCACCGGCCGGCACGCGACCGGCGGGCGCGGCTTCCCGGTGCTCGCGGTGACCCTGCACGGGCTCGCCGGGGTGACGACGTTCACGCTGGTGTTCCTCACCGCGAGCGCGGCCCGCGTCTTCTGATCAGGGCTGCCTGGATTTCCTCGGCTTGCACAGGACCTGCAGCGAGCGGGCGGTGACGGCGACCAGGTCGCCCGCCCGCCACCCCTCGTTCGCGTACGCGTCCTCGACCGCGTCATGGGCGGTGTCGAGCACCGGCTGCCACCCCGTGCCGAACTCCTCGCCCGGCAGCGTGAACGGCATGTTCTCGTGGTGGGCGTTGATCAGCAGCAGGAACGAGTCGTCCACGATCTGCTCGCCGCGCGGCCCCGGCTCGGTGATCGCGTCGCCGTTGAGGTAGACCGCCAGCGACTTGGCGTAGCCGATGTGCCAGTCGCCGGCCGTCATCTCCCGGCCGCCCGGGGTGAGCCAGACCAGGTCGCGCCGGCCGTCGTCGGGGTGGCGGCCGTGGAAGAAGCGGCGGCGCTGGAAGACCGGGTGCTCGCGGCGCAGCTTCGCCAGCGACTTCACGAACTCCAGCAGCTCGTGCTCGGTGTTGAGCATCGACCAGTCGACCCAGGCCAGCTCGTTGTCCTGGCAGTAGGCGTTGTTGTTGCCGCGCTGCGTGCGGCCGAGCTCGTCGCCGTGGGACAACATCGGCACGCCCTGCGACAGGAACAGGGTGGCCAGGAAGTTGCGGCGCTGGCGGTGGCGCAGCGTGACGATGGCGGGGTCTTCGACCGGGCCCTCGGCGCCGCAGTTCCAGGAGCGGTTGTCGTTGGTGCCGTCGCGGTTGTCCTCGCCGTTGGCCTCGTTGTGCTTGTGGTCGTAGGAGACCAGGTCGGACAGCGTGAAGCCGTCGTGGCAGGTGACGAAGTTGATCGAGGCGACGGGGCGGCGGCCGGAGGATTCGTACAGGTCGGCGGAGCCCGTCAGGCGGGAGGCGAACTCGGGCAGCGCGGAGTGGGTGCCCCGCCAGAAATCTCGCACGATGTCGCGATATTTGCCGTTCCACTCCGTCCACAGCGGCGGGAAGTTGCCCACCTGGTAGCCGCCCGGACCGACGTCCCACGGCTCGGCGATCAACTTGACCTGCGAGATCACCGGATCCTGCTGGATCAGGTCGAAGAACGCGCTCAGCCGGTCGACGTCGTGCAGCTCCCTGGCCAGCGCCGAGGCCAGGTCGAACCGGAACCCGTCGACGTGCATCTCCAGCACCCAGTAGCGCAGGGAGTCCATGATGAGCTGCAGCGCGTGCGGGGAGCGTACGTTGAGCGAGTTGCCGCACCCGGTGTAGTCGAGGTAGTAGCGCCGGTCGCCGTCGTGCAGCCGGTAGTAGGCGGCGTTGTCGATCCCCCTGAACCCCAGCGTGGGCCCCATGTGGTCGCCCTCGGCCGTGTGGTTGTAGACCACGTCGAGAATGACTTCGATGCCCGCCTCGTGCAGCGCCCGCACCATCGCCTTGAACTCCAGCACCTGCTCACCCCGGGTGCCCGAGCTGGAATAGCGCCCGTGCGGGGCCAGGTAGGCCATGGTGTTGTAGCCCCAGTAGTTCGTCAGCCCGCGCGCCACCAGGAAGTGCTCGGGGACGTAGTGGTGCACCGGCATCAGCTCGACCGCCGTCACCCCGAGCGACAGCAGGTGATCGATGATCGCCGGATGCCCCACGGCCGCGTAGCTGCCCCGCAGGTCGGGCGGCACGTCGGGGTGGCGCATCGTGAGCCCGCGCACGTGGGCCTCGTAGATCACGGTCTGGTGGTACGGAACCCGCGGCGACCGGTCGTTGCCCCACTCGAAGAACGGATTGACCACCACGTTCTTCGGCATGTAGGGCGCGCTGTCCTCGGTGTTGCGCCGGGACGGATCGGTGAAGTAGTAGGGGAACAGCGCCTGGTTCCAGGTCAGATCGCCGTCGATGGCCTTGGCGTAGGGGTCGAGCAGCAGCTTGGCCGGATTGCTCCGGTGCCCCTGCGAGGGCTCGTAGGGCCCGTGCACCCGATAGCCGTAACGCTGCCCCGGCTGGATCCCCGGCAGATAGCCATGCCAGACGAACCCGTCGACTTCGGGCAGATCAACTCGTTCCTCGGAACCGTCATCCTGAAAAAGGCACAGCTCAATTCGCTCGGCGACCTCGGAGAACACCGAAAAGCTGGTGCCAACGCCATCCCAGGTGCCGCCGAGTGGATAGGGCTCGCCCGGCCAGACCTCGCGCATGTGACCCAATTGTCGCACGCCTAGACGCTCTTGGTCGCTGGAAGGCCCGATCGCTTCATCTTTGCCACGCTCGCGGTCATGCCGGGCGCGCGCAGACGGTGGCGCCGCCGCAGTCCATGGGGCCCTCCCAGCCGTCGGGCGCCGGGAAGAACGCCTCGCCGAACTGGGGGTCGAACAGCACCAGCCCGTGATGCCAGGCCAGGTCGCCGATCCGCTCCACGGCCAGGTCGCCGGCCGTGCCGTAGCGCAGCCGCATGATCACGTGGTCGGCGCCCACCCGCAGCGGCGCGATCGCCCAGGGGGTGTCGTCGGCGAGCGGGGAGGAGTCGGGGAACCACTCGCGCAGCTCGTGGCAGAAGGCGAGGATGCCGGGATCGAGGTCGGCCTCGTCGTGAGCGGCAGAACGGCAGCGTTCGTACCGGGCACAGGCCTGGCGATGGTCGGCCGAGCCGCCCATCGCCAGGACCGCGAGATCGAAGCTCATGGCGCTCATGATGGCAGGTCCGGACGTTACCCGTCCGGTATTCGGAGGGAACCGGCCCGCACCACACCGGGGCCACCGGCCCCGGCCGAGTGCGGCTAGAGCAGCTCGGCCTCGAGCGTGATCGTCGTGCCCGTGAGGGCCTTGCTGACCGGGCAGTTGGCCTTGGCCGTCTCGGCGGCCTCCTGGAACTGCTCGGCCGTGATGTTGGGAACGTGCCCCTTCACCTTGAGCACGATGCCCGTGATGCCCGTGCCGGGCTGGAACGTGACATCGGCGCTCGTCTGGAGCGACTCCGGCGGCGTGCCCGCACCGGCCAGGCCGTGCGAGAGCGCCATCGAGAAGCAGGACGAGTGGGCGGCGGCGATGAGCTCCTCAGGGGAGGTCTTGCCATTGGCGGCCTCGGCCCTGGAAGGCCAGGAGACCTCGAATGTGCCGACGCCCGACGTGTCGAGCGAGACGGTGCCGGAACCGTCGAGCAGGGCACCCTTCCACTGGGTGGTGGCGCTGCGAGTTGTGGCCATGTCGTGCTCTCCCTCCGTGGTGGAGTACCGACCATATCGCGGCCGACAAAGTCTTGGCCGACGGTCATCCGGCTCTACATTTCCGGCGAATAGTGACATGCTCGGGTCGCGGCGCACCCGCCGCCTTGGTCCGGATTAAACGGGAGTGTGGTGCCAGTGGAGGCACCGTACGACGACCGCCTGCTACATCAGCGAGTGGTCGGCGGCGATGAGTCCGCGCTGGGGGAGGTCTACGATCGGCTCTCCTCGCTGATCTTCGGCCTTTCGCTGCGGGTCACCAGGGACCGGGTGATCGCCGAGGACATCACTCAGGAGGTGTTCCTGGTCTTCTGGGAGCGTCCGCTGGCCTACGACCCGGAGCGCGGCACGCTGCGCGCCTGGCTGGCCACGATCGCGCACCGCCGTGCGGTCGATCACGTGCGCGCCGAGGAACGGCGGCGCGTGTCGGCGCTGGGGCCCAGACTGTTCGAGCGTGAACCGGTAAGACTGGAGGACACCGTGCTCGCCGCCGACGAGGCCCAGCGAGTACGTCAGGCGGTGACGTCGTTACCCGACGGTTTACGGGAAGCGGTGGAGCTGGCCTACTTCGGCGGCAGAACCTATCGGCAGGTTGGTGAGGAACTGGGCGTGCCCGAGGGCACGGCCAAATCGCGGATCCGGCTGGCGCTGAGACGCCTGGCGGACGCGCTTGCGGAGGAAGAGGTGTAATGGACCCCGTCGAGCGTCTCTACATGGACGCGATGATGGAGGACCCGGCGGTGCCGGCCCACTCGTTGCGACCCCAGCTACTGGCCGGGGCCAGGGCACGGCGCAGACCCGCGGCTCCCACCGCCGTCTGGGCGGAGCCGTACGCGGGCCGCGTGGCCGCCATGGACGCGCTGCTGGCCTCGGCCGTGGACGACGACTGGTCGCGCGTCATCGTCGAGGGCTGGACGCTCCAGGAGCTGGTCGCCCACCTGGCGGCCAAGGACGGCCTGCTGGCCGCCTCCGTCGGCGCCCCGGTGCTCGGCCCGCCCATCGGCGCGCTCGACTCGGTGAGCCGTACGGGCGACGTACAGGCTTATGAGCGGGAGCGCAGCCCCGAGCAGACGCGAAGGGACTGGCGCGCGCAGGCGGACGCCCTGTGCCGTCACGTGGCCGGCCTGCCGCCCACGACCCTGGCCACGCTGGACGGCATGGAGGTCGTGGTACGCGACCACATCCTGGCCAGAGGCCTGGAGACCTGGGTGCACACGACCGACGCCGCCAAGATGGCCGAGATCCGCCTGCCCGACCCGATCGCCGAGCACATCCGCCCCACGGCCGACCTGTGCGCCCGCCTGCTGCCCTGGACGATGCTCTTCTCCGGCCTGGACGCCGCCGGTCGCACGCTGCACCTCACCCTGACCGGCGACGGCGGGGGCGAGTGGCTGCTGCCGCTGGGCGTGGCGGACACCGAGCCCGGCGAGCCGGACGCGCACATCACCGCGGACGTGGTGGGGTTCTGCTTCCTGCTGGGCGGCAGAGGGGCGCCGGCGGACTTTCCCGCCGAGCTGAATGGCGACCTCTCCTTGGCCAGGGACGTCCTGAACACCGCCCCTGCCCTTTCCGGTCCTTAATCCGCAAATAGGGCGAATTGTCGTCACACTTTTTCGTGTTATCGCCACCTTCTGTGGGTCTCTGTCCTGCGTGCTCCGCCCGCCGCGCCGCGTCCAAGCGCAAAAGGATTTGACGGGCTGTTTGGATTCGTGGAGGTAAATACGATTCTGTCCGTGGGTACGTCTGCCATTGTCCGAGTGCTTGGAGAAATGGGCGCCGGATTCCGGGTCGATTCACCCATGAACGGAAAGATGCACGTGAATACCAAAAATCCGCAAACGCGTAGTCGTATCGTGACACTCGTTCTGGCCGGTGCGGCCGCCGGTGCCATGCTCCTTCCGCTGGGCCAGGGGACCGCCGGCGCGAGCGCAGGCGCAGCCGTCGTTCCGACCGGCGTCGGGGTCGCCACCGACGAGAAGCCGGTGCTCGGCTGCGGCTGGCGCCGCCGCTGCGGCCACGGCTGGGGCAACCGCTGGTGGGGCGGCCACAAGGGGCACCACGGCTGGGGCCACCACCGCGGATGGGGCGGCGGCCACAAGCACGACAACGCGAAGTGGGACCCGTTCCAGGGCCACAAGGAGCCGGTGAAGCCGCCGGTGAAGGAGGAGCCGGTCAAGGAGGAGCCGGTCAAGGAGCCGGAGAAGCCCGACACGCACGACCACGAGGGCGGCGACTGGTCGCCGTTCGACGAGTGGTCGCCCTTCGGCGGCTACGGAGACTGACGCGCCGCCCGGGGAGGCCGGGCAACGCTTCCTCGAAACGGTCGATGACGAATGCCGTGGCCCGGCGGCCACGGCATTCGCCATCCCCCTGGTTCAAGGAGTCGGGGAGCGGCGCCCGGGGTAGGGAAGATCGCATGGCATGCCGCATGAGCGAGTTGGTGCTCGACTGCCGCGACCCCGAGGCGCTCGCCCGCTTCTGGTGCGAGGTCCTCGGTTACGTCGTACTCGGCCGGGAGGGCGACGGCAGCGTCGAGATCGGTCCCCAGGAGGGCTTCGGTGGCCTCCAGCCGACCCTCGTGCTCAGCCCGAGCGACGAGCCCAAGACCGGCAAGCTGCGCCTGCACATCGACGTCAACGCCACCGACCGCGACCAGGACGCCGAGCTCCAGCGCCTGCTCGCCGCGGGCGCCACGACAGCCGACGTCGGCCAGAGCGGCATGGAGAGCTGGCACGTGCTCGCCGACTCGGAGGGCAACGAGTTCTGCCTGCTGCGCACCCGTCTCGACTGACCGCGCGGGCCGGGACCGTCGTTTAGGCTCTGCGCATGACGAGAGGGGGTCCTCGTGGCGGGTGACGTGACAGGTCTGGCGGGGCTGCTGTACGAGTTCGGCTTGCTCAAGCGCTACAAGCGGACCGGGTGGCTGGTCGCGGGCGTACGCGATCCCGAGAGCATCGCCGAGCACTCGTTCCGCGCGGCCGTCATCGCCGGCATGATCGCCAGGCTCGAAGGCGGCGACCCGGAGCGGGCGGCGTTCATGAGCCTGTTCCACGACACGCAAGAGACCCGCATCACCGACATCCCCTACATCGGCAAGCGCTACCTCAAGGCCGCCTCCAACGAGGACGTCACCGCCGACCAGGTGCGCGGCGTGCCCGACGCGGTGGCCGACATGGTGAGCGGCGCGGTGGGCGAATACGAGGCGAAATCCAGTCTGGAGGCCGTCTGCGCGCGCGACGCCGACAAGCTGGAGTGCCTCATCCAGGCGGTCGAATACCGCGAGCAGGGCCACCAGAACGTCCAGGGCTGGATCGACAGCTCGCTCGCGGCGATCACGACGGAGACGGGCAAGCGCCTGGCCGAGGAGGCGCTGAGCACGGGGACCCTGGAATGGGTGTCCCGCGTGCTCAACGGCGACTGAGACCGGGCGTCCGGCCCCGGCGTGTCGGCGCCTTCGGCGCCCGGACGGTCTTATTCGGCGGCCGGGTTGGTGACGAGGTCGCGGGCGTACTCGTCGTCGCTCTCCGCCAGCACCCGCCGCACGCCCACCGTGGCGCGCTCGTCGCCGCGGGCCGACAGCCCGCGCGTGGCCTCGGCCACCGTGCGCAGGTCGGAGTCGGTCAGCCGGGCCGCCAGGGCCTCCCTGATCAGCGGCGTGTCGTCGGCCAGCCCGGCGAGCCCGGAGGTGGCCCAGTCGCGGACCTCCGAGTCCTCGTCCTCGGTCATCGCGATGAGCAGTGCCAGCCCCTCCTCGTGATCCGGCGGCAGCACGTCGGCCAGCGCGATCGGGTCCGTCATCGTGCGCTTGTGCCCGGGACGTCCCAGGACGTCCAGCACGTACGGCAGCGCCCGCGGATCGCCCTGATGCCCGAGCGCCGCCAGGACCGAGCGCAGCACCTGCGGGTTGCCCTCCGTGGTGACCATCTTCTGCAGCAGGCCCAGCGTCCTGTCGAGGAAGGGCTTCTCACCGTCCGCGAACCCGAACTGGGCGATCGCGTCCACGCCGAACTCCCGCTCCCTGGCGTCCTCGCTCACGCACAGCCGGGCCAGCGCCTCGTAGGTCTCCTCGTCGGCCCGCTTGCCCAGCGTGTCGGCCACGATCCACCAGGTCTCGGCGTCCTCGTCGATGTCGCGGTGCGCGAGGGCCCGCGCCACGAGCTGCTCCACCGGCGTGTACGCGCCCGTCACCTCCTCCAGCAGGGTCGCGATGGCCGCGTGGCCGCGCTGGGCCTGCACCTCCTCGCTCTCCTCACCGTCGGCGGAGCGACCGGCCACCGTGACGAGCTCGGTGCCGTCCTTGGCGTATTGACGGCCCACGACGTATTCCCAGCCGTCCTGCTGGATCCGGTCGAGCAGCGCGGTCTCCAGGTGCACGCCCACCCAGTCGACGGCGATGTCCAGCGGCGTGTCGCCGTCGCCGTCGTACTTCCCGGCATCGGCCCCCGCCTCAAGCAGCACCTGCACGACGCCGAGCGCGCCACGCCTGGCGGCCAGCGAAAGGGGGGTGTCGCCGTCGTCGTTGGCCGTGTCGGTCTCGGCGCCGGCCTCGATCAGCGCCTTGGCGACGGCGGCGTGGCCGTTGGCGGCGGCCCAGAGCAGCGCCGTCCAGCCGCCGCTCTCCCGGCCGTTGACATCGGCGCCGGCCGCGAGCAGCACATCGGCCACTTCGGTACGGTCCCAGGCGGCGGCCGCGCACAGCGCCAGCCCCTCCTCTTCGCCTTCACTGGCGGTGTTCGGATCGGCGCCACTGGCGAGCAGCTTGCCCACGGTCTCGGATTCGCCGTTCAACGCCGCGCGGTAGAGCTGTTCCTCATGCATGACAGGGACCCTAGCGTGGTCCGGCCGCGCCACCGGGCCAAGCCAGGGTCCCGTGTCATGGCGTGGTACGCGCCCCGCCCATGGACCGGTTCAAAAGTACTGAAGAATGTGCGTGTTTCGAGGGATGCGAGGTTTCCTCCCAGAGGAGGAGCTTCAATCCGGGCAAGACGCGATATGTTGCGAGTATGACTGATTTCGGGGAGGTCCGCGCGTCGGACGCCGAACGCGAGGCCGTCGTCGAACAGCTCCGTGTCGCCTCGGTCGAGGGCCGGCTCACGCTCGCCGAGCTGACCGACCGCACTGAGGCCGCCTACACCGCGACCACCCACGCCGACCTGGCCCTGCTCACCCAGGACCTGCCCGCGGCGGGCACCGCCCCCGCCCCCCTGCCCGTGCCGGCCGGCGAGGGCAGGAAGCGACGGTGGTTCGTGGGCGTCATGGGCGACTCCAAGCGGCGCGGCACCTGGCGGATCGACCAGGAGCTGGGTGCGGTCGCGGTGATGGGGGACGTGGTGCTCGACCTGCGCGAGGCCGAGGTGCGCACGAACACGGTCGACATCCTGGCCGTCTCCGTGATGGGCGACGTCAAGATCATCGTGCCCGATGGGGTGAACGTGGACCTCGAAGGCGTCGCGATCATGGGCGACAAGCGGGTGAACGTCCTGGAGGGGCCGCCCGGCACGAACGTGCCCGTGGTGCGGGTGAAGGCGTACGCGGTGATGGGGGACGTCAAGGTGATCGGCGACTCGCACGCCAAGCCGCTGCAGCGCGGGTTCGCGGCCTGGCGCGAGCACTGGCGGCGGCTGCACGGGGAGGACTGGCGCGAGATGAGCCGCCAGCTCCGGGCGGACGGCCGCGAGCTCCGCCGCCGGCTCGGCGACGACCACCGCGGCTACTGACCCATCCCCCTCCGACCAGCCAGGGGACATGTGGCGGCGTCACCCGTCGCACTCCGGTGGAGGTCCTTTCGCCGGAGGGGAGGCGGACACAGGCCGGCCGTCCTCCCCGCAGCGGCGTTCGATGGGCCGGGCGGCTCCTACCTGCCCTGGAGGTGGGTGGCGGCGAAGTTGAGCGCCGTCCGCAGGGCGGCCTGGATTTCGGTGGTGGGCAGGCCCTGGCGGAGGGCGGCCTCGGCGGTGGCGCTGACGGCGCCCACGGCCGCGCCCACGACGGCGGCGGCCGTGACCTCGTCCAGCTCGCCGGGAAAGGCGCGCACCAGGGCGTCGGCCAGGTCGGTGTGGGCGGCGATCAGCCCCTGCAGGAGCCGGGCCCGTAGAGAGGGCTCCTCGGCCGCCAGCCGGGCCCTGGCGGCGGCCAGGCCGCTCGGCAGGTCGTGCTCCGCCACGTCGGCCACCATCGCCGCCAGCGCCGCCCCGAGAACCGATCCGACCGACTGCCCCGGCTCCCGCGCCCCGACGGCCGCCAGCCCCTTTTCGACGCGCGCCCGGGCGTTGCCCAGCAGCACGTCCTCCTTGGCGGGGAAGTGCAGGAAGAACGTGCGCGTCGACATGCCTGCCGCGGCGGCGATCTCGGCCACCGTGGTCCGCTCGTAACCCTGCTCCCCGAACAACCGCACCGCCGCCTCGACCAGCGCGACCCTGGTGCGTTCCTTCTTCTCCTCCCGCAGCCCCATGCCGCCGACATTACTACACTCGATGTAGCGAAATTTCGGCTCTGAAGAGATGCAACACGACGGCCCTCCCAACGCGTAGTGATCGGTGAACGCCATCGGACAGTGAGGACCTCCCATGCGGGATCGAGCCGACTTCGAGCGCTACGTCGAGCAGCGTTCGGCCCGCCTGCTGCGCACGGCGTACCTGCTGTGCCGTGACTGGGCCACGGCGGAGGACCTGCTGCAGACGGCGCTGGCCCGCGCCTGGCTGGCCTGGCGCCGCGTCGGCGCGAACCCCGACCCGTACGTCTACCGCATCCTCACCAACACCCACGCCTCCTGGTGGCGGCGCCGGTGGCGGGGCGAGGTGGCGACGGGCGAACTGCCCGACAGCGCCTGTCCCGGCGACGTGGCGGCCGAGTTCGGCACCCGTGACGCGCTCAGGGCCGCGCTGGCCGCCCTGCCGGCCAAACAGCGGGCGGTCATCGTGCTGCGGTACTTCGAGGACCTGCCGGACGAGGCCATCGCCGGCATCGTCGGCTGTTCGGTGGCCACCGTCCGCAGCCAGGCCAGCCGCGCGCTGGCCAAGCTGCGGCTCGATCCGGCGGCCAGGGCCGCCATAGAGACGGGGAGCCCCTCATGACGACCGGACAAGAGCAGGAGCTGCGTGAGCTGCTCGAAAGCGACAGCGTGGACGGTCCCCGTGGGGGCGTGACCGTCGCGGACGTGGACCGGCGGGTACGCCGCATCCGGGGGCGGCGCGGCCGGGCGGCGGGTTCGATCGCCCTGGCGGCGCTGGCGGTCGTGGCGGTGGCGAACCTGCCGCGCGCCGAGACCGCGCCCAGGGACGTCTGGTCGGGCACACTCGCCCAGCCGTCCGGCAAGGCCGTCCCGTTCGACGGGCTCGCCGGTAAGGCGATCCCGTTCGACCACGACTTCGACCGCGGTGGCAAGGCCGAGACGCTGCGGTTCACGTCCTCGGCCAGGAAGGTGAGCTTCATGGTCCGCTGCCCGGCCGGCGGTTACGCGCTGATCTGGGTCAACGGCCTGCTCACCGCTGGGGGAAGATGCGACCAGACCGCGCTCGCGCCGCCCTACCGGTTCGGCGACGCGGCCGTCAGCACCGAGGGCGCCAACGAGCTGACGGCGGCCCTCCTGCCCGTGTCCGCGGGCGCGGAGCCGATGAGCGAGCGGCGCGCCAAAGAGCTGCTGGCCCAGGCGGTGCCGTTCGCCGCCGGGTGGCGGGTGTCCGTGGTGAAGGAGGCGACCGCCGGCTGCCCGTACGGGGTCGTCCCGATCGACCCCGGCACCGGCAAGATCGATGTGTCCTGCTCAGCCCGCCAGTGACACCGGCTGCCGCTGGGCCGCCTCGTAACGTTCCAGCAGCACCTCGGCCAGCTCGGGAGCCGGGCCCAGCACGTCCGCCACGACCTCGGCGCCCGCCTCCAGGGTGCCGCGCCGTACCTTGTCGGCGAAGTAGCCGGGAGCCAGCAGGTACGGCGCCACGACCACCCTCGGCGCGCCGGCCCGCCTGAGCGCCGCGACCGCCTCGGCGGGGGTGGGCGAGGCCGCGGACGCGTACGCCGGCGTCACCGTCCACCACCCGGAACGCCGCCACTGCCGCGCCAGCTTCGCGATCACCCCGTTGGCCCTGGCGTCGCTCGAACCCGCCGACACCAGCACCACCGCCGTGTCGGGGTCGCCCGCGGGCACGCCCGCCTCGGCCAGCCGCCGCTCCAGCGCGGTCAGCAGCAGCGGGTGCGGGCCCAGCGTGTGGCCGTAGTGGACGCGCAGCCGCGGGTCGCGGGCGCGTGCCTCGTTCAGGACCGCCGGCAGGTCCACCCGGCTGTGGTAGGCCTCGGTGAGCAGCAGCGGCAGCACCACGGCCTCCTCCAGGCCGCGCAGCGCCTGCCCGAGCGTGGGGGCGCAGTGGTCCAGGTAGGCCACCCGGACGTCCAGGGGCACGCGGTCGGTCAGCGCGTCGAGCAGCGCGGCCACGGTGGCGGCGGCGCGCGGGTCGCGGGACCCGTGCGCCACCGCCACCAGTGGCACGCGGCCGGGGGCCGTCCCGTCTGCCAACGGGACGGGACCCCTGCTGGGGATCACAGGTGAATGCCGCATTCGACCTTCCCCAGGCCCGCCCAGCGTCCGCTGCGCGGATCCTCACCCTCGGCGACCTGGCGCGTGCACGGGGCGCAGCCGATCGAGGGGTAGTTGTCATAGTGCAACGGGTTGATCAGCACCCCGTTGTCGGCGATGTAGTTGTCGACGTCCTCCTGCGTCCAGGCGGCGATCGGGTTGACCTTCACCATCTGCCGCTTGGCGTCCCACTCCACGACCTTGGTGTTCGTCCGGCTGGACGACTCGTCGCGCCGGATGCCGGAGACCCACGCCAGGTACGGCTCCAGCGCCCGGTTCAGCGGCTCCACCTTGCGCAGGTAGCAGCACAGGTCCGGGTTGCGCCCGAACAGGCGGGGACCGAGGTCGCGATCCTGCTCCTCGACCGTCCGCGACGGCTTGATGTCGATCACGTTGACGTCATAGACCTGCTGAACGGCGTCCCGCGTGCCGACCGTCTCGGCGAAGTGGTAGCCGGTGTCGATGAACAACACGTCCACGCCGGGTTTGACCCTGCTCACGAGGTCGATGAGCAGGGCGTCGCTCATCGAGGAGGTCAGGCACAGCCGGTCGCCGAACGTCGCCGCCGCCCAGCGGATGATCTCCCTGGCGGGGGCGCCCTCAAGGAACGTGGCGGCGGACTCGACGATGTCCTGCAGGTCGAGTGCGCCGCGCTGTTGTCTGAGACCCACCTCGATGTCGACGAGCGTCATATCTTCACTCCGATCCCAAGAAATTTCAGCTTGAAGGCACGAGCGCAGGCGCGGCAGTACCAGCCGCCGTCGCCCTCATAGGGCTCCAGGTCCTCGTCGCCGCAGTAGGGGCAGTGGAAGGGAACCGCTCGTGTGGTCATTTCAGGTCGGCCTCGTCTGCTCGCTGGACCCAGTCGGCGAACGTCTCGCCTTCCTTCTTCTGGCCGTCGTAGTTGGACACGACGCGTGACACGTAGTCGGGCAGCGCCTTGGCGGTGGTCTTGAGCCCGCGTACCTTCCTGCCGAACCCGGCGTTGACGCCGAGCGAGCCGCCCAGGTGGATCTGGAAGCCCTCGACCTGGTCGCCGTTCTCGTCGACGACGAGCTGGCCCTTCAGGCCGATGTCGGCGACCTGGATGCGGGCGCAGGAGTTGGGGCAGCCGTTGACGTTGATGGTCAGCGGCTCCCGGAAGTCGGGCAGCCGCCGCTCCAGCTCGTCGATCAGGTCCATGGCGGTGGCCTTGGTCTCGACGATGGCGAGCTTGCAGTATTCGATGCCGGTGCAGGCCATCGTCTGGCGGCGGAACGTGGAGGGGTTGACCTGCAGGTCGTTGGCCTCCAGCTCGGCCACGATGGAGTCGACTTGATCGGCGGCGATGTCGAGGACGACCATCTTCTGCTCGACCGTGGTGCGGACCCGGCCGG
Source organism: Nonomuraea solani (assembly GCF_900108335.1). Taxonomy (GTDB): domain Bacteria; phylum Actinomycetota; class Actinomycetes; order Streptosporangiales; family Streptosporangiaceae; genus Nonomuraea; species Nonomuraea solani. The sequence continues at coordinate 717,281 of NZ_FNVT01000002.1, read as the reverse complement.
AGCCGTGCCGCTCGGCGATGTCGGCGATCAGGTGCAGCTTGTCGCCGTCGACCCGGCCGACCTTGGGGGTGAAGCCGACGTAGAAGTTGCCGTCCTTCTGCGGGTAGACGCCCACGTGGTCACGCCGGTTGCTGCGCGGCAGCTCGGGCGCGGGCCCGTCGGGCAGGGTCTCCTTGAGATATTCGGTCTCCAGGATCTCCCTGAACTTCTCCGGTCCCCAGTCGTTGACCAGGAACTTGATGCGGGCCCGGTGCCGCAGCCGCCGGTAGCCGTAGTCGCGGAAGATCCCGACGATGCCCTCGTGCACGTCGGCCGCCTTCTCGGGGCTGACGAACACGCCCAGCCGCTTGGCCAGCATCGGGTTGGTCGAAAGACCACCGCCGACCCACACGTCGTAGCCGGCCTCGCCGTGCTCGTTGACCACGCCGACGAACGCCACGTCGTTGATCTCGTGCACCGTGCAGTGCGCCGGGCAGCCGCTCAGCGCCGTCTTGAACTTGCGCGGCAGGTTCGAGTACGCCGGGTTGCCGACGACCCGGTCGTAGACCTCGCCGATCTGGTCGGTCGCGTCGAGCACCTCGTCGGTGTCGATCCCGGCCAGCGGGCAGCCCATGATCACACGAGGGGTGTCGCCGCACGCCTCGGTGGTGGACAGCCCCACGGCCTCCAGACGCTCCCAGATGTCCGGCACCGACTCGATCTCGATCCAGTGGAGCTGGATGTTCTGGCGGTCGGTGATGTCGGCGGTGCCGCGGCCGTACTCGTTGGAGATGTCGGCGATCGTGCGGAGCTGGGCCAGGTCGAGCTGACCGCCGTCGATGCGCACGCGGAGCATGAAGTAGCGGTCGTCGAGCTCCTCCGGCTCCAGGATCGCCGTCTTACCGCCGTCGATTCCGGGCTTGCGCTGGGTGTAGAGGCCGTACCAGCGCATGCGGCCGCGCAGGTCGGCCGGGTCGATGGAGTCGAATCCCCGCTTGGAGTAGATGTCGATGATGCGCTGGCGAACGTTGAGGCCGTCGTCGTTCTTCTTGTTCTCTTCGTTCTTGTTGAGCGGCTCTTGGTAACCGAGGGCCCACTGGCCTTCGCCGCGCGGGCGCTTGTGGTGCCGGCTGGCGGGGGTTCGGCTGGCAGGGGTGCTCATTGCGCGTCCTTAGGATCATGGGCGCGCGCAATGTCCCTCCTGCCTCATCGTCGAGTGCAGGGGTGGTGGCGAGGATTGCGACGCGCTCAGCGGGAAAACGACAAACGTGGGTTAGCGGGCGTCGCAACAGATGGCACTGCGGACACGCTGAAGATCGACGTGGCGTCGACCGACGAGCATGGGGTCCGCTGGCATGCTTTGAGATTACTCTGGCTGTCCGGGATGTCCAAGACGGGGTCCAGAGTGTGGGATCGGCTCAGCCTTGCCGGGGCCAGTCCAGGTCCGATTCGTGCGGCCGCTCCTGCGCCTGGTGCTGGCAGTCGCACCAGGAGCCGCCGCGGCAGTCTTCGTGCCGTTTGTCCTTGCAGCTCTCGCAGATCACCTTTCGCATTATTCTCCCCGAACGTCGTTCCGGTTAGGCTGACCCACGTGGAACTCATGGCCGAGTTGCTCGATGACCTGCGCGCCGAGACCGCCTCCCTCGAAGCGCTGCTCCAGCCCCTGCCGGACGCCGACTGGGAGCGGCCCACGCCGGCCGAGGGGTGGGCGATCCGCGACCAGGTGAGCCATCTGGCCTGGTTCGACGACGCCGCCGTGCTGGCCGCCACGGATCGGGCCGCCTACACCGCCTCGCTGGCGGGCTTCCGCTCGGTCGACGACCTCGCCGCGGAGTCGCGCGGGATGCCGCCGGGGGAGCTGTTCCACTGGTTCCGTACGTCCCGCGCCCGCAGCATTGAGACATTCGCCACTCTCGGCGCCCGCGACCGGCTGCCGTGGTTCGGGCCGGACATGTCGGCCGCCTCCTTCGTCACCGCCCGGCTGATGGAGACCTGGGCCCACGGCCAGGACGTGGCCGACGCGCTCGGCGTCACCCGGGAGCCGACGGACCGGCTGCGGCACGTGGCCATGCTGGGGGTGCGGGCCAGGCCGTACAGCTTCGCCGCCCACGGCCTGCCCGCCCCGGACGAGCCCGTACGCGTGGAGCTGACCCTCCCTGACGGCACCCCCTGGACGGCCGGGCCCGCGGACGCCGGCAGCGTGGTGCGCGGGACGATCCTCGACTTCTGCCTCGTCGTCACCCAGCGTGTCCACCTGTCCGACACCGGCCTGGAGGCGACGGGCGAGCCCGCGCGGGCCTGGCTGCGCATCGCCCAGGCGTTCGCCGGTGCCCCCGGGAAGGGACGGGCGCCCGCGTCAGGGTGAGACCAGGGTCATTCCGGATGACCTCGGTGGCATGATCGGTGACATGCTGTGAGCATGCGCACAATCCTGAACGTCATCTGGCTGGTGTTCGCGGGCATCTGGCTGGCCATGGGCTACGCGCTGGCCGGCATCATCTGCTGCATCCTCATTGTCACGATCCCGTTCGGTATCGCCTCGTTCAGAATCGCCGCGTACGCGCTGTGGCCCTTCGGCAGGACCGTGGAGCGCGACCCAGACGCCGGCGTGTTCTCCCTGTTCGGCAACATCATCTGGTTCGTGGTCGCGGGCATCTGGCTGGCCGTCGGGCACGTGGTCACCTCGATCCCGCTGTTCCTCTCGATCATCGGTATCCCGCTGGGCGTCGCGAACATCAAACTGATCCCGGTTTCGCTACTTCCTCTGGGCGCGCGCATCGTGGACAACGACTAGGGCAGGAGCGGGGACGTAAGCTGTCCCGAAGAGTCACTCCGAATACCGTTGGGTGCCATGACGTCCACCGATGCGCCGTCCCGGCCCAAGAAAGGGCTGGTCTCCCACGCCAGGAAGAGGCTTGACTGGGCGCTCGACACCAAGTCGTGGGCCATCGTACGGGCGGCCACGAACGCGGGCGTCGCCTATCGGGTGACCGGCCTGGCCGGCGAGGCCGCCTTCTTCGCGCTGCTGTCCCTGCCGCCGTTCGTGCTGGGCCTGCTGGGTGTGCTGGGCAAGCTCACCCCCTGGCTGGGGCCCAGCGTGGTCGCTCAGGTCAAGACCTGGGTGATCGAGCAGGCGGGCCTGCTGTTCACCGACGACGCGGTCAAGAAGGTGATCAACCCGCTCATCACCGACGTGCTCAGCGACGACGCGGGCAAGGTGTCGATCATCTCGCTGGGCTTCCTGCTGTCGCTCTGGTCCGGCTCCAGGGCCCTCTACGTGTACGTCGACCTCATCTCCGTCGCCTACGGGCTGGGGGAGGAGCGCGGCATCATCCGTACCCGGCTGATGTCGTTCGGCCTCTACGTCGTCGGCCTGATCATCGGCATCATCGTCATGCCGATCCTGGTCATCGGCCCGACGCTGCTCAAGGACGTGCTGCCCGCCGAGTTCGGCGTCATGGTCGACGTCCTCTACTGGCCGGTCGTGATCATCGGCTCGGTGCTGTTCCTCACCGTGCTCTACCACGTCAGCGTGCCCATACGCACGAAGTGGTACCGCGAGCTGCCGGGGGCCATCCTGGCGCTGTTCCTGTGGATCGTCTGCGCGGCGGTGCTGCGGGCGGTGCTGGCGGCCTGGTTCTCCCCGGTCTCGGTCTACGGCTCGCTGGCCGCGCCCATCGCGCTGCTGCTCTGGCTCTACATCACCGCGCTGGCCGTGCTCATCGGGGCGATCCTCAACGCCGAGGTGGACCGGCTCTGGCCGGGCGTGGGCCGGGCCAGCTAGCCCGATGCGGCCCGAGCCGGCCGCGCGTCATCGACTGGGGGAGATCAGTTGCAGCTCTGGGCCGTCTTCGACGGGGTGCCTGACGACGCGGAGTGGCTGGAGGTCAACCTCGGGCCGCTCGGGACGTTCAAGAACGTGGCGGTCACGGCCGCGTGACGACGCGTACCCGCTGATCACCAAGCGATGACCCCTCGTCACATCCGCTATCGTCTAGGGCGAGACGCGACTGGCGCATTGGGTGGGATCGACCACCGGGGAGCGAAAGGAGCGGAGGCCGTGCGCCTGGGTCTTCGCAGATTTGACAGGAGAATCATGAGTTCTCTCGCTAGCGTCGACCCGCAGATCGCCGAGCTCATCCAGGCGGAGGAGCGGCGGCAGGCCGACACCGTCAAGCTCATCGCGTCCGAGAACTACGTGTCCAAGGCCGTCCTTGAGGCCACCGGCACCGTGCTCACCAACAAATACTCCGAGGGTTACGCGGGCAAGCGTTACTACGAGGGCCAGCAGGTCATCGACCAGATCGAGACCGTGGCCATCGACCGCGCCAAGTCCCTGTTCGGCGTCCAGCACGCCAACGTGCAGCCCTACTCCGGCTCGCCGGCCAACCTCGCCATCTACATGGCGTTCCTGCAGCCCGGCGACACCGTGATGGGCATGGGCCTGCCGTTCGGCGGCCACCTCACGCACGGCTGGTCGGTCTCGGCCACCGGCAAGTGGTTCAACGCGGTCCGCTACGGCGTGCGCAAGGACACCGGCCGCATCGACCTCGACGAGGTCCGCGAGCTGGCGCTGGAGCACCGGCCGAAGCTGATCTTCTGCGGCGGCACCGCGATCCCGCGCACGATCGACTTCGAGGGCTTCGCCTCGATCGCCCGTGAGGTCGGCGCCGTGCTGGCGGCCGACATCGCCCACATCGCGGGCCTGGTCGCGGGCGGCGCGCACCCGTCGCCGGTGGGCCACGCCGACGTGATCTCGACGACCACGCACAAGACGCTGCGCGGCCCGCGCGGCGCCATGCTCATGGCCAGCGCCGACGAGCACGCCACGGCGCTCAACAAGGCCGTGTTCCCGGGGCTGCAGGGTGGTCCGCACAACCACACGACGGCCGCCATCGCCGTCGCGCTGCACGAGGCCGCCCAGCCGGCCTTCCGCGACTACGCGGCCCAGGTCGTGGCCAACGCCAAGGCGCTGGCCGACGAGCTGTCCTCGCGCGGCTTCGACCTGGTCTCGGGCGGCACGGACAACCACCTGATCCTGCTCGACCTGACGCCGAAGGGCATCGGGGGCAAGTCGGCCGCGCAGGCGCTCGACCGCGCCGGTCTGGAGACCAACTACAACACGGTGCCGTTCGACCCGCGCAAGCCGTTCGACCCGTCGGGCATCCGCATCGGCACGCCGTCGGTGACGTCGCGCGGCATGGGCGAGGCGGAGATGCGGCAGATCGGCGCGTGGATGGACGAGGTCGTCACGGCCGTCGCCAAGGGCGACGCGGAGGACGTCATCGCGCGCGTGCACCGCGAGGTCAGCGAGCTCACGGCGCAGTTCCCGGCTCCTGGTCTTTAAGATCTTCTTGTACGGCGGGCCGGCTCGACGCCGCCCGCCGTCCAGGTCAGAGGGCCTCCAGGGAGACGCCCTCTGACCCGCACGTGGCGGGCCGCCGTCACGGCTCCTTCTTGGCCGTGACGGTGGTTTCCATGATGCCCCCGCTGACGGTCGCCACCGGCACCACGTGGACATCCGGTTCGCGGGTTTCGCGGATCGCGTCGGCGTAGGTGCGGTGCGGCGCGATCCGCGTCCCGGCCCGCGAGGCCGTCCGGTACGGCCGTTGCGACCCCACCTTCGCCGGACAGACGGCCGACGAGCCGCTGCGGATCGCGAAATGGACCGTGGTGTCGCGCATGACAGCGCCCCGCCGCACGGGCTCCGTGTGCGGCGGGGCGCTGGTCGCGAGCGGGGCGGGCCGGAGTGCCCCGTCGCGGTGGCCGAACCGTGGCCCGGGGGACTGGGCCGGTTCGACCGGGAATGGCCTGCCAGGGGGACGGGACCGAATCGCCCCCCGGGCCGGCCTAGCCCAGGAAGATGTAGTCGGCCCCGTACGGGACCCTGGCCTCGGTGCCCGGCTGGCAGGTGCCGGTGGGCGCGACGCCGCCGGTGGTGTTCAGGCGCAGGATCTGCGTGGCGTGCGCGAGCAGGCCGGTGTTCGCGCCCGACTGGGTGGCGTCGAGGAGCAGCTCGGGGAGGTGGCCGTCGTTCGGCGTCCTGGTGACGACCGCGCCGCGCACCGCGCTGTCGTCGGGGGCGATCCACTGCGGCGGGCCGGAGGCGGGCGTCACGAACGAGTGGTCGATGTCGCGCCGCAGCGTGGCCGCCACGCCGAACTGGGTGAACCCGAAGCCGCCCGCGGGAAGCCGGGTGCAGGAGTAGATCTGCGCGCCGGTCAGCACCTCGGCGGTGAGGGCGCGGGGATGGGTGAAGGCGTCGCCGGAGAGCCGGCCGCGTACCGCGCCGCGCTTGAAGTCGGGTGTGTGCAGGTTCGTATAGTACGCGCCCGGGTCGGCGGCGATGCGCTTGACGACCTTGGCCGGGACCGGCGTCACCCCCGCGACGCCGGTCACGTTCTCGGGCAGGCCCTTCGTCTCGGCGAACAGGTCCGCGACCACCGCGCCGTTCCGGCCCGGCGCGCCCTTGTGCACATGGCCGTTGGTCACCCGGCCGAGCCCCGACCAGCGGGCGGTGTAGGCGATCGAGGACCCCGAGGGGCGCAGCCACCAGGTGGCCCGGCCGTCAGGGTCACCGGCCGGGACCTCCTGGGCGCCGTCCGCCCCGGCCGACAGCGTGGCCTGGTCGCTGCCGTGCAGCACCCCGCCGAGATCGACGGGCCTGCTCAGCCGGTGGAACTGCCCCCGCACCGCGCCCTTCGGATGCACCCGGTCGTGCAGGTTGGCGTAGAAACCGCCGGGATTGTCGACGAGCGCCTTGACGAGCTCGTTGTCGGCGGTGACGGTGCCGGTGACGCCGAGCACGGACTTGGGCAGGGCCGTGGTGAAGAAGGGCAGCTTGACGTCGCCGTTGACGCCCTTGGCGCCCTGGTGCACGTGACCGGCCATCGGGGTGCCGATCTTGTTCCACCGGACGGCGTACGAGACCTCGTTTCCGCTGATCTTGAGCACGACGGTCGACCGCCCGTCGGCGTCGCCCGCGTCGCCGACCTCATTGGCGCCGCGCAGCCCGGCGGCGAGGTAGACGTCGTCCCCTGAGGCATGCGCCGGCAAGGACGGCACGAACAACGCACCAGCCAATAAAACACCAGGAATCACGACTTTACGGATAGACATAATGAAACCTCTTAAAGGGCTCGATATTCCGGTCGGTACGGCAAGCAGTACGCACCGGTCCCCAGGGAGGTTCAATCCGCGAACCCGTAAATTTCCACATTCGTGTGAGGGCACGAAAAAGCCCTCCCACCAGGGGCGGGAGGGCTATCGGGTCGCCGGTCAGGCTTCGATGGTGAGCAACTTCTTACCTTCGGAGGTGACCACCTCGAACCGATCGATGTCCTTCAGCGGCGTCGCACTGCCGCCGTGCATGTAGAGCGGATCGGGCGATCCCGGCACTCCGTACCCGGCTGGAGGAACGGACCATCCGGTCATCACCCGGCGCTCGCCCGACTTGCCGACCGAGATCAGCTCGCACTCCAGTGGCCCCTTCACCCCGGCCAGCTTGAGCGCCGCGTGCGTGCCCCACCCCTTCGACTCCACGACCAGCCCGCCGGTCACCCCGTCGACGCCCTTGCCCTCGATCGGCTGGCCGCCGGCGTAGAACTGCTCGGCCGGGCCCATGTTCGTCCCCATGTGGCCGGTGTGCCCCTGGGCGACCTGGGGCGGGTCGTCCCCGCTGAGTTGCGTGCCGACGGTCAGCCCGCCGGCCACCAGCGTGACCGCGGCGGCCATGCCGATGACGAACGTCCCCCGGCGCGTCTTCCTGTCGGCCGTCTTCTTCCGCCGCAGCATGTCGATGACATCGCCTTGGCGCTCAAAGGACGGGGGATCGGCGTCCTCCACGGGGCCGATCCCGTTGAGCACGCTGGCCACCCCGGCCAGGTCCGATAGCTCGTAGCGGCAAGAGGGGCACCCGAGGAGATGCGTCTCGAAAGCCATCTTGTCGTCCTCGTCCAGCAATCCGAGCGCGTAGGCGCCCACGTCCGTGTGCTCGACTCTCGAAGTCACGCCGTCACCCCCCTCTCCTCCAATGCGATGCGCAACGCGCGTACGGCGTAGTAGACCCGGGACTTCACCGTGCCGACCGGGATGCCGAGCGCCACGGCGGCGTCATTGACCGACCGGTCCCGCAGGATCGTCTCGTTGAGGATCTCGCGGTGAGCCGGTGATAACGCCTTCAGCGCCTCTGACACGACCACCTGGTGCAGCATTCCCTCCATCTCGTCAGGCACGGGCACGCTCTCCAGCGGTCCATCGCCCGACTCCGGCGGCCGGGCTTCCCGGCGCCGCCGGTCATCGATCACGATACGTCTCGCGACCGTGGCTAGCCAGGGCATCAGCGAGACAGACTCCGGGTCCAGTTGTTCCGCACTACGCCAGGCCCGGATCATCGTCTCCTGCACCACATCTTCCGCCCACTGCCGATCGCCCGCGGTCAGCCGGATCACGAAGGCGAGCAGCGGCCTGTGATACTCCCGGTAGAGCGCGGACACGACCACCTCGTCGTCCGGGCGTACGCGCCGGATCCAGTGTCGTAAGCGCGGCTTGCCCATCGGGGCGGCTCCCTCGGCCGAGGGTGGGGGATACGTGCTGATTCGCATCATTCCCCTTTCTCAGTCCGTCGGCAGGTGGTACGGCCAGCCGCCCTGACACGGTTCAACGGATCGCGGAAGATAATCCGATTGCATCGCCGGAGACAGGTGCGTAGAGTCACCCCCGGAAACCGATCGAGGAGGTGGAGACATATGAGGGTCACCCTGTTCAGCGTGCCGTCCGTCCACCTCCGGGAGCTCCACTGAGCTGCCCGATTCCTTCTCGAATCAAAGGTTTCACCACGTTGTCTTACGATCTTTCCCTGCTCGGCTGGACCGAACTCCTGGCCGGCGGGCTGCCCGCTGACACCGTCCCCGCCCGCGTGTCCCGCGTCGATCGCGGCGCCGCCGAAGTGATCGCGGCGGACGGTCAGCATCACGTCAAATACAGCGCCCGGGTCCGCCGGGCATCCGCCGCCGATCCCGTCGCACTGCCGTGCGTGGGCGACTGGGTGGCGATCAGGTGGCTGCCCGAGGGCCGCTACGAGGTCGACGAGGTCCTGCCGCGGTCGACCGCGTTCGTCAGAGGCGGCGTGAGCCGCGACTCGGTCGGCGGCCTGTCGGGCGACGGCCAGGGCCAGGTGCTCGCGGCCAACGTCGACCTGGTCTTCGTGGCCGAGCCGTCGATGCACTCCACCGACTTCGCCGACCTCGGCCGCATCGAACGCCTGGTCGCCCTGGCCTGGGAGTCCGGCGGCACGCCCGTCGTGCTCATCACCAAGTCCGACCTGTTCGAAAAGGGCCTCGACGACCTGCTCGACGACGTACGCGCGGCAGCGCCCGGCGTCGCCGTGCACGCCGTCTCGTCCCTGCACGGCGACGGGGTGGAGCTCGTCGGCGAATATCTCGGCGGCTCCCGCACGGCCGTCATCCTCGGCCCGTCGGGCGCGGGCAAGTCCACGCTGGTCAACGCCCTGGCCGGGGGGACGGTCATGGACACCCAGCAAGTACGCGCCGCGGACGGCCGGGGCCGACACACCACCGTGCACCGGGAGCTGATCCCGCTGCCCGGGGGCGGGCTGATCATCGACACTCCGGGAATCCGCAGAATCGGCCTGTACGACATGGCCGAGGGCGTGGAGCTGGTCTTCTCCGACATCGAGGCGCTGGCCGAACTCTGTCGGTTCGGTGACTGCGGGCACACCGGGGAGCCGGGGTGCGCGGTGCTGGAGGCGCTGGAGAGCGGCCGGCTGCCGGAGCGGCGGCTGGTGAGCTGGCGCAAGCTGCAGCGGGAGGCGCAGTGGATGGCCTCCCGCACGGACGCGCGGCTCCGTAAGGAGCAGCAGAACAAGTGGAAGATCATCCACAAGGAGATGCGCCGCTCCGGCAGAAACCGGCCCTGACGGCTTGTCCGGGCGGCAGGGACCCCAGCCGCCCGGGCTCCGTTGCGCGGAGCGGGCGCGGAGAAGGCGAGGAGCGGGCGTCAGCGGGTAGGCACAGGTCATGGAGCTCTTCGCAGACCGGGCCGAGGCAGGAATGCTGCTGGCCGAGCGGCTGCGGGACGCGCACGACCCCGTGGTCCTGGCGCTGCCCCGCGGCGGGGTGGCGGTGGCCGCGCCCATCGCGCGCAGGCTCGACGCCCCGCTCGACGTCCTCGTGACCAGGAAGATCGGCTACCCGCCGGCGCCCGAGCTGGGCGTCGGCGCGATCGCCGAGGGTGGCGAGCCGGTGTTCGACGTGCCGCTGCTGCACCGCCTGGGCCTGACGCCCGAATCCGTCGCCGGCGTGGTCGAGCAGGAACGGCGCGAGCTGGCCCGGCGGGTCCGCGCCTACCGGGGTGACCGCCCGCTGCCCGCGCTGGAGGGCCGGGAGGTGATCGTGGTCGACGACGGCCTGGCCACCGGCGGCACCGCCAGGGCCGCGCTGCGGGCGCTGCATCCGGCCAAGCCCGCCAGGCTGACGCTGGCCGTGCCCGTCGGGGCGCGCGAGACCGTACACTCGCTGCGTCAGGAGGCCGACGAGGTGGTCGTGCTGCGGACTCCGGCCGACTTCCGGGCCGTCGGTCAGTGGTACGAGCTGTTCGACCAGCTCAGCGACGCCGACGTGCTCGATCTGCTCGACCGGGCCTGAGAGGGGTCAGCCGGCGATGACGGCCCAGACGATCTTGCGGGAGCCGCCGGGGGAGAGCCAGCCCCAGGCCGTGCAGAGGGCGTCCACGAGGCGCAGCCCGCGCCCGAACTCCGAGAAGACGTCGGGACTGGCCGCCACGGGTATCGTTCGAGTGTGGTCGGTCACCGCGCACGCCAGCTCGGCCCCGTGCGACAGCAACCGCAACTGGGCCGCCCCGCCGCCGTGCCGCATCGCGTTGGTCACCAGCTCCGAGACCACCAACTGGGCGTCGAAGGCCACGTCGAGCACGCCCCACGACGTGAGCGTCTGGTCGACGAACCGCCGGGCCGTCGCCACGCAGGCGGGCTCAAGAGCGGTCCGCTGGTGGAACGGGAACACCGCGTCGCACTCACCGGCATGCCCGTCTACCAGAACGGACGAAAGCCATCCTGGTGGCCGGGAACCGATGGCGGCTTGCGGCCGAGCGTCGAAAGTCGTCATTCTGGCCCCCGAAGCGCGGTCTGGTGATCCAATGCCCATCTTTACGGGGAGTGCTTACCGATGCAAGACTTTTCGTAGTTTACGGATGCTAATCGCATCTGCACGTGCAGATGACCTAGGAGCGGTGCAGTGAGCGCACAGAGCGCGGAAGGGGAGCTTCTCAGCCATTCGCCGGGAAGCCCGACGGTGCTGCGAATCCTGCTAGGCACCCAGCTGCGCAGGCTCCGTACGGAGAAGGGTATATCGCGCGAAGAGGCCGGGTACGAGATTCGCGCATCTCATGCCAAGATCAGTCGGCTGGAGCTCGGCCAGGTCAGCTTCAAGCAGCGCGACGTGGCCGACCTGCTGACCCTCTACGGCGTCACCGACCCCGCCGAGCGCGAGCCCCTGCTGGCTCTGGCCAAGCAGGCCAACGCGCCCGGCTGGTGGCACAAGTACGGCGACCTGCTGCCCGCCTGGTTCGAGGTCTACATCGGCCTTGAGGGCGCCGCGTCCAGCATCCGTACCTACGAGAACCAGTTCGTGCCCGGCCTGCTCCAGACCCCCGCCTACGCCAGGGGCGTCATCGAGCTGGCCCACGAGAAGGCCCCGAAGGCCGAGCTCGACCGGCGGGTGACGCTGCGCACGACGCGGCAGAAGCGGCTGGAGAGCGGGCTGACGCTCTGGGCGGTGATCGACGAGGCCGTCGTGCGCAGGACGCTCGGCGGGCCCGAGATCATGCGGGAGCAGATCACCCATCTCCTGGACATCACGGCCGAGCGCAACATCACCGTGCAGATCATGCCGTTCGACCGGGGCGGCCACGCGGCGGCCGGGGGCCCGTTCAGCATCCTGCGCTTCCCCGAGCGCGAGCTGCCCGACGTCGTCTACATGGAGCAGCTCACCAGCGCCCTCTACCTGGACAAGCCCGCCGACTCCGACCACTACATGGAGGTCATGGACCGGCTCAGCATCCAGGCGGAGGAGCCCAAGGCGACCAGACGCTTTCTGGAAAGCCTCATTTCCCGATAAGTCACCTCATACCCGTGTGATCCACTCCATACCGGGATTTTTGGTCGTCCGGTATATGGAGCGCTTCTCGTTGCCGTATTGTCACCTCGCAAACGCGGATGCACGTGCATCCGTAAGATCGCGAGGAGCTGCCCCCATGCATGAGTTCCGGAACGGAACGTCCGCCGGCCGCCTTCCCGTCGTCTGGCGCAAAAGCAAGCGGAGCAACCCCAACGGCAACTGCGTCGAGGTCGCGAACCTGCCCACGGGGGACATAGCCATGCGCAACTCACGCTTTCCCGAAGGACCGGCGCTGGTCTACACCCAGGCCGAGATCACCGCGTTCGTCCTCGGGGCGAAGGACGGGGAGTTCGACGATCTCATCGTCTGAGATCGGGGTCCCTTCGCCGGGCGAGCCTGGTTACGGTCGGCCCGGCGAAGGGTTTCGGTCACTAGGCCCTTGACACGGGCTCGTTGTACCAGCGCCACTCCGTCAGGCGGGGGCGGCCGGGGAGCTCGGCGCGGCCGGTGGCCCACAGCAGGGTGGTCCAGGGGTCGGTGTCGCGCGGGGCGTCGGGGAAGAGTCTGGCCAGCACGCGGGCGCACATGTCCGCGGGCGGCGTCCAGGTGAGACCGAGGCCCTCGGCCAGGTCATGGACGTGCACGAGGGTCTCCACCAGGCCCATCCCGGCGGACGCCGCCGCGTCGGCCGGGCCGAAGGTGTGGTGGGCTCGGGCGTGCGGGGGCGCCGTACGCACCATGGCGACCAGCAGCGCGCCGCTCGCCTGCAGCACCTGCATCAGCCCGGCGGGGCCCGCCTTGCGGTCGGCGTGCACGGTGTTCCCCGGGCCGCCCGGCCGGCGGCTTTCCAGGATGAAGGGCACGTAGTCGTCCAGCGGCGGCGTCGTCAGGCCGAGCTGGGCCGCGTAGGCGAACAGGTCGTCCGCCAGGTGCTCGACGGTCTCCCAGCAGGTCCACTCAAGGGTTCCGGCCTTGCGGTCCCAGGCGGTCTCGGGCGCCTGGCGCAGGGTCTCGACGGCCAGCCGGACGGCCTCCTCGACGTCGTCCGCGGTGACAGGCGAAGGTTCTGGTGACATGGCAGGCACCCTATCGGCCACCCCGTCGGCCACCCCATGGACGCCGCCGATGTAGGCGGGCGGACCCGGCCCGCCTACGGCTCGGCGAGCGTTACAGGTAGACGCGGGGGTCGGCCTTGAGGCCGCGCGTCAGCCGTACGGTGATGAACTCGTTGTCGTCGGGCTTGCCCGGCGTGCGGCCGTTCGAGAACGGGAAGTTGTTGTCGTCGAGCACGCCGAGCGTGCGGTCGTCCAGGATGACGACGTCCTCGATCGTCTGGAACGGGAACCTGAACGTGCCCGGCGCGCCGCCCAGCCCGCGCGGGTCGGCGACGTCGAGCAGGTCGGCGACCAGGGTCTTGTCGAGCGCGCCGTCGCGGTCCCTGTCGCGCAGGTCGGCCAGGTAGATGCGCTTGACCTTGGCGGCGTCGCCCTGGAGGTTGTCCCGCTCGATGATCAGGAAGCGGTTCGCGTCGACGGCGATCGCGTCGCCGATGGCGTGGGAGGGGTCGTCCAGCCGGTACGTCCAGCGGCGGTCGGTGTAGGCCCGCTTGCTCAGGTCGAACTCGTACATGCGCAGCGAGCCCGCCGGGTCGCCGCTCACCGTGCCCTCCAGCAGCGGGTAGAGGCGCCGGCCGTCCACCGCCCTGGCCATGCCCTCGAAGCCCTTGCTGCCACCCAGATTGGGCTGGCCGCCGTTCAGGTCCGGGTTCTCGGGGGCCTTGACGCCCGGCAGCGGGACCGGGGCGTCCATCAGGCGGCCCCTGCGGTCGAAGTGCAGCAGGAAGGGGCCGAACTCGTCGCCGATCCAGTACGTGCCGTCCGCCGTGCGCACGATCGACTCGACGTCGAAGTCGGAGCCGGTCAGCTTACGGTCCTGCCGGGTCAGCGGGAACGGCACCAGCCCGCGCGGGTCGGTCAGGTCGAAGCCGCCGAGCACCTTGACCTCTTTGGTGCGGAAGTCCGGCTTGACGCGGTGCACCCGGAGCAGGAAGTCGGAGCTGTTGGCCTTGCCGCCGTAGCCGTTGTCGGACAGCACGTCGAAGGTGCCGTCGTGGCGGCGGACGATGCCGCTGAACCCCTGCACGGGCTGGCCGGCGAAGGGCGGGGTGACGCCGTTCACCGGGGCCGTGCCGAGCAGCGACCCGGACGGCTCGCTGCCGGGCACGAAGGTCAGCGCGGGCAGGGCGGCGAAGCCGGTCAGGGTGGCGCGGCCGTACGCGGACCGGCCGGGGTCCGCGGCGGCGGGAGCGGCCAGGCTCAGGGCCATGGTGGCCGCGGACATCAGGATGGTGATGCGTCTCATGGCGGGCACCCTAGGGCGGCCACATGACCGTTTTCCGAACGTACGGCAACGGGCGATGACCACTGGATGTCGGCCTGGTCACACCCGCCCTACTACGGCCGAGGTCCTTTCGAGAGAAGGGGGAGGGCCGAGGCGGGGCACGGCGGCCGGCCGGGCACTGGCATGCTGGCGGCATGGGTGTGATGCGGGTGGTGGCCGCGGCGGTGGTGGATCGGGGGCGGTTGCTCGTCGTGAGTAAGACGGCGGCGCCCGAGGTCTTCTATCTGCCGGGAGGCAAGCCGGAGGAAGGGGAGAGCGCCGAGGAGACGCTGGCCCGGGAGCTGGCGGAGGAGCTGGGCGTGCGGCCGCGAGATCCGGTCCTGCTCGGCCACGTGGAAGAGGTGGCCGCGCTGGAGGGGGTGCCCATGCGCATGACGGTGTTCACGGCCGGGCTGGACGGCCGGCCGCGGCCTGCGGCCGAGCTGGCCGCGCTGGGGTGGACGGACGGGCGTGACGAGTTCGAGCCACGGCTGGCGCCCGCGGTGCGGAACCACGTCGTGCCGATGCTCATGAGTTCGGGGGCATTGAGGATGAAATGACGACGACCACCCCAGGATGGGGTGGCCGAGTCCGTGGTGCTGTGGGCCTGATCAGGCAGTTGCCCCGACCGGGTTCGCCGGGGCCTGGCGATGGATGGCCAGGCCCCGGTTCATCGGGACAACTGCTCGATCACGCGATGATGGTGACGCTGCCGGGTGTGTTCAGGCGGCGGTGATGCCGGCGCTGGCCGCGCGGCGCATACGACGGCGACGCTCGCTGGCGCGCTCGTCCTCGTTGAGACCGCCCCACGTGCCGTACTTCTCGGGCCGGGACAGCGCGTAGTCTAGGCACTCGTTGCGGACAGGGCACCCGGCGCAGATCGCCTTGGCCTTCCGCTCTCGTACGTCACGCTCGGGCTGCCGCTCCCCATCGGGGCCGAAGAAGAGCACGAGGTCCTCACCCCGGCACGCGGCATCATCCTGCCAACCCCAGCTGGGGCGCGGGCGGGCGAGCTGCCGACGTACCTGAGACATGAGAAAACCACCTTCGTGAGAGGTATTTCGGTAATTGAGCCGCATTGGACGCTTTTGGCGTCACTGGTCCAACGCAAGGCCGGGCCGTGATGTTCCCTGTTCAGGCGAGAGCAGGCGTGGCGTACCGCACAGGCGTGAGCCTGTCCAGCGAAACCAGCCGGTAGGTGGTGATCGTCTCGGCGCAAGCCGTACCACACGGCGCTGTGAACGCCGATGGCTCAACCACAACCTCGAACCGGACGTCGCCGCAGCGTACTACCGCTTCGGTTACGTCGCCGTCCGACCTGGAGGATTCCACGGCCACCGCGCCGACAGAACACTCTCCCGTATGGGCTCGGGCAAAATGTTCCGCGGCTTGCAATGGCTCAGGGATGCCTGCGCGTCCCCGGTAGCGGTCGAGAATGACCTCGCCCGACCGGTACGCGTTAGCCGCTGACAGTGCAGCAGCCTGAGACATGCTGCCGTAGAAAATTCCGTGTGGCAAGCACACGAGGTTGGCGGCGTACCGATCGCCGCCAACGTGTGACGTTTCCCACACTCTGTCCGGCAGGTTTTCGGCCAGGGACCGAGCGAGGGGCAATCCAATGCGGGCGCAGCACACGTTGCGCTTGGCGTGTGTGCAGACCAGAAATACCGGCTCGTCCTCAAGTATGCAGGACTCCGGGACCACTCCGGCCACGAGCGCGTCCAGGTCAAGATCTTCGGGACCTGCGACGACACCCTGCGCCAACCAGGGACGATCCCCCGCCGCGTAGGCCAGTAGCACACGGATCCCCTGGTCCTGCGGGCGGGTCCGCTTTCCAGGACGGCGGATCAGCTGAGGCCTGATACCGCGTTCGAGCGCCCTGCGTACGAGTTCCGAGATTTTTTCAGGAAGTTCGAAGCTTTCGAGGTGGGACGGCCAGGCGCCGGCGTATTCGATCAGCAGCCACAGCCTGGCTCCCACGGTGGCGCTGGCCAGAGTGGGCACCTGTCCGGTGTGGCAGCCGATCGGATGCTCGCAGCCCCTCGCCAACGCCTTGTCCCTTCCCCCGCTCCGAATTAGGTAAGACTAACCTAACGGATTGGTGCGTTTAGGCGCGGGAGATTCGATCAAGTACGTCCCGTGTCGCGGGCAGCGCGTGGTCTCTGTCCCGCTTGACCAGGCCGATCCTGGTCCGCCTGTCCAGCAGATCGCTCTCGTCGAGCGCCCCCTCGTGCCTGACCGACCAGAGCAGCTCGCCCTTGGTGAGGCCCAGCCCGACCTCCTCCGGGTGGGTCTTGACGAGTGCGTGGACGGCTTCGGCCTCGCTGCCGTACCGCTCCGCCAGGCGCGGCGGCACTCCGGACGGCTGCGGGCCCGCGCCCACGAGCGGCAGTTTTCGCGTACGACTCCGGCCCGCCGGGAGGTTCTGCTGCGAGATCGCTCGATCCACCGCGTCCTCGGCCATGCGGCGATATGTCGTGAGCTTTCCGCCGACCACGGTCACGAGGCCGCCGTCCGCGAACACCGCGTGTCTCCTGGACAGGTCGGCCGTCCTGCCGCCTGCCGCCAGGAGGGGCCTGAGGCCCGCGTACGCGCCCGCGACCGCCTCTCTGGTCACCGGAACCTCAAGAACCCCGTTCAGCACCTCCAGAAGCGCTCTGACGTCCTCCTCGGGCGCCTCGGGCACGTCGGGCACCGGGCCGTCCACCGGTTCGTCCGTCAGCCCGACGTACACGCGGCCGTCGCGCTGGGGGAGCACGAGCGCGAACCGGTTGCTCTCGCCGGGGATCGGCAGGTGCATGCCCGCGATCAGCCCCGGCAGCGTCCCGGGCTCCAGGACGAGGTGCGTGCCACGGGACGGACGCAGCTTCACCTGCGGATCCAGCGTGCCCGCCCACACCCCGGCGGCGTTGATCACCGTTCTCGCGCGGAGGGTGAACTCCTCGCCCGTCAGCTCGTCGCGTACCTCGGCGCCCTGGTCCGTGAGCCGCAGGGCGCGGCAGCGGGTCAGCACGCGCGCGCCGTGCGCGGCGGCGGTCCTGGCGAGCGCCACCACCAGGCGGGCGTCGTCGGAGAGCCGGCCGTCCCACGACAGCAGCGCGCCGCGCAGGCCGTCCTGGGCCACCACGGAGGCGAGCGTGTGCGTGCGGGCGGCGTTCAGCCGTGACGGGCCGGGCAGCAGGCGGCGCGGCGTGCGCGCGGCGGCCCTCAGCCCGTCGCCGAGCCGGTAGCCGGTCATGATCAGCGCCGCCTGCCGCCGCGTGACGGCCGGGGTCAGCGGCAGCAGGTACGGGTGCGCCTTCACCAGGTGCGGAGCGGTCGTCCGCAGCAGGATGCCGCGCTCCACCGCGCTCTCGTGGGCGACGTCCACCTGGCCCTTGGCGAGGTAGCGCAGCCCGCCGTGAATCATCTTGGAGCTCCACCTGGACGTCCCGAACGCCAGGTCGTGCGCGTCGATCGCCGCCACCCTGAGCCCACGCGACGCGGCGTCCAGGGCGGCGCCCGCGCCGGTCGCGCCAAGCCCCACCACCAGCACGTCCATCCGCTCCTCGGCGACCAGCCGCAGTTCGCGGGAGCGTCTGGCGGCGTTCAGCGAGCTATCCAAGGTAGGCCTCCAGGATCGTGGTCAGCTCGGCGTCGAGGTCGTCGAGCGTCACGGGGTCGAGCGTCTTGGGGTCGAGCGTCAGGGGGTCGAGCGTCACGGGGTCGAGCATCGTGGGGGCGGACAGCAGGAACGACTGGGCCACGAGCAGCACCGCCCGGGCCTTGCGCGGGTCGCCGAGCGCCCGCTCCAGCACCTCCAGCACGGCGTCGTGGCTGGCGCCCCGCCGGTCCAGCACGTACGGCATCAGCAGTTCCGGGTCCACTTCCACGATCTTGCGCCAGAGCGGGTGCGCGCGCAGCCCCCGTACGCCGGCCACCACCGCCCGCACCGGATCGGACAGATCCAGGTCGGCGACGACGCGCACCCATTCCCTGGTCATCAGGTCGGCCACCAGCGAGCGCACATCGGGCCAGTGGCGATAGATCGTCATCCGGGACACTCCGGCCCTGCGCGCCACGTCCGTGAGCGTCGTCCTGCGCACCCCGTACGCCAGCACGCAGTCTCTGGCCGCGTCCAGGACGGCTTCATTGTGACGAATCGACGTCATGTGTCACAGTGTAAGCGTGACTGGAGAACCGATGTCGTGGTCGGGGTGGGGCGCCCCCTCCCAGGCCCGCGAACTGCCCGAGCCGATCCGCGCGCTCCTGCACGACCTGCTCGGCGTGCGCGCGCCCGACGCCCCCGCCGCCACCCTCGACGCGGTGCGGCTCCCGCCGGTCGCCCTGCCGGAGCCGCTGCTCGAAGCCCTCGCCAAGGTCGTGGGCGCGGGCCACGTGCGCACCGGGCACGAGGACCGGGTCCGGCACACGCGCGGCAAATCCACCCCCGACCTGCTGCGGATGCGCGCGGGCGACGGCGCCGGCGCGCCCGACGCGGTGGTGCTGCCCGGCTCGCACGACGAGGTGGCCGAGCTGCTGCGGCTGTGCTCCAGGGAGCGGATCGCGGTCGTGCCGTTCGGCGGCGGCACCTCGGTGGTGGGCGGGCTCACCGCCGCCCGCGCCGGGTTCGCCGGGGTGATCGCGCTGGACCTGGGGCGGATGGACCGGCTGCGGTCGGTGGACGCCGAGTCGATGGTGGCCGAGTTCGAGCCGGGCGTACGCGCTCCCGAGGCCGAGCGGCTGCTCGCCGCGCACGGGCTGACGCTGGGCCACTTCCCCCAGTCCTTCGAGTACGCCACGCTCGGCGGCTTCGCGGCGGCCCGGTCGAGCGGGCAGGCCTCGGCCGGATACGGACGTTTCGACGACATGGTGGCCGGTCTGACGCTGGCCACCCCGTCGGGGACGCTGGACCTCGGCCGTGCCCCCAAATCGGCGGCGGGGCCCGATCTGCGGCAGCTCGTCCTCGGGTCCGAGGGGGTGTTCGGGGTGATCACGTCGCTGCGGCTGCGGGTGCGGCGGGTTCCGGCCGAGCGTTCGTACGAAGGGTGGCGGTTCGCGTCGTTCGCGGAGGGTTCGGCGGCCATGCGGGCGCTCGCCCAGGAGGGTCCGCTTCCGACCGTGCTGCGGCTGTCCGACGAGACCGAGACGATGATCGGGCTGGCCAAGCCGGAGGCGATCGGCTCGGGGGAGTCGGGCTGCCTGCTGATCGCCGGTTACGAGGGGGCTTCGCTGACGGAACGGCGGCGGGCGGCCTCCGCCGTGCTGGCGCGGCTGGGTGGCGAGCCGCTCGGGGCGGGGCCGGGCGAGGCGTGGGAGCGGGGCCGGTTCTCGGCGCCGTACCTGCGCGACTCCCTGCTCGCCGCCGGGGCCACCGTCGAGACGCTGGAGACGGCCGGGTTCTGGGCGAACCTGCCACGGCTCTACGACGCGGTACGGCTCGCGCTGCTCGGCGCGCTCGGCGCGCTCGGGTCGCCGCTGGTGATGTGTCACATCTCCCACGTGTACGAGACGGGGGCGTCGCTCTACTTCACCGTCGTGACCCCGCAGGACGCCGACCCGGTGGCGCAGTGGGAACGGGCCAAGGCGGCGGCGAGCGCGGCCATCGTGGAGGCCGGTGGCACCATCACGCACCACCACGGGGTGGGCCGTGATCACCGGGACGCCTATGGGGCCGAGGTGGGGGCCTTGGGGGTGGCGGTGTTGCGGGCGGTCAAGGGCGAGCTCGACCCCATGGGGGTGCTCAACCCGGGCGTCCTCATCCCGGACCTCTAGCCACGTCCCGCCGCACTTCGGCTGAGGTCCTTTTTGGGGGAGGGGCGACGGCTGGGGGAGGGAGGTCAGCCGGGTGGGGGGAGGCGTTCGGCTTCGGCCAGGGTGGCGGCGGCTTCGCTGTAGCGGTGGAGGGCTTCGAGGGCGGCGGCGAGGCAGGCCAGGGAGACCACCAGCGGGCCGTCGCCGATCGAGCGGGTGAGCGCCACCGCCTCCTGCGCCAGGGGCAGGGCCTCCGTGGCGCGGCCCCGTACGAGCAGGAGCTTGGCGGTCGTGCGCAGGCACCGGGCCAGTAAGGCCGTGTGCTCCCCCGGAGAGTTCTTGGCCAGGACCCGGCTCCGGGCGATCGCCTCGCTCGCGCTGCTGAGCGCCGCGCCCCCGCCCCACCGGGGCCGGGTCTGGGCGAACGCCAGCAGGCCCTCGATGGCCTCCACGTCGGAGGCACCTCGCCGGGTCGCGTCGTCCGGGCCGTTTCGGGTCATGGGAGCCTCTCTTCGGCGATCCCAACCGCTTGCTTGGGGGGTGAGGTTACACCATGGTGAACCTTCTGTGTTCCGAGCAGTACGGAGCGTTCGGGATGCACAAATGGGAGATCGCGGTAAAGATGTGGTCATGGTGGAAGTCGCGGCTGAGCGCGGAAAGCAGCTTTCCTCTCGGGTGTCGGAGGAGGGGGCGGGGTGGGCTTGTGCGCAACCTGGTGCGTTCGTACAGCTCAGGCCCAATAAGCGCACATTCACCTGGTTGAATTTACGGACGCTCTGGCTCTCTCGCAACGAGATCCTGGCCGGGTTGTTCGGTGATCCGTCGGGTGAGGTGCGGGCGCGCTGGATGGAAGCGCAGGAAGCGCGCGGGATTGACCCGCAATTGCGTATCGAACAGTCCTTAGGGGGAAATTTTAGTTTCCTTCTGCTTGGTGATACCGGAGAGGGCGACGCCTCTCAGTACGCCGTTGTTCCGGCCATGCTGAAACTGGGCGAGGACACGTCCTTCGCCGTCATCGCCAGCGACGTGATCTACCCGACCGGATCGGGCAACGAGTACTGCGACAAGTTCTTCCGCCCGTACCAGGACTACGACGCCCCGATCTACGCGATCCCCGGCAACCACGACTGGTACGACGGGCTCGGCGGCTTCATGCGCGTCTTCTGCGACGCCGAGCCGCTCAAGCCCAGGCCGGACCGGGGGCTGCGCGGCCTGCTCTGGCGTAAGCCGGAGACGATCGACGAGGTGCGGCTGGCCGAGGCGCGCGCTCTCAGGGGCAAGGACACGCAGCAGGCGACGCAGCCGGGGCCGTACTGGATGATCGAGAGCGACAGCCTGCTGGTCGTGGGCGTGGACACCGGCATCAGGAACGTCATCGACAAGGCCCAGGCCGACTGGCTGCGCCGGGTCTCGCTCGACCCCCGGCCGAAGATCCTGGTGACCGGCAAGCCGATCTACACCGGCAACGCGTACAAGCCGTCGCCGCTGGAGGGCGGCGGGACGATCGACGACATCGTGCGCGACCCGGCGCACCGGTACGTCGCGGCCATCGGCGGCGACGTGCACAACTACCAGCGTTATCCGGTCAAGGTGGGCGATCGGGTGATCCAGTACATCGTGTCCGGCGGCGCCGGGGCGTTCATGCACGCCACGCACACCATCCAGCGGGTGGACGTGGCGGAGGTGCACGAGGACGCCTTCAAGTGCTATCCGCTGCGCGGCGACTCGCTGTCCTTCTACAGCCAGCTCTACGCCAAGCGGCTGCGGATGAGGTGGATCTACCTGACGCCGTCCGAGGCGTCGTGCATCATGTCCGAGCACATCAAGAACGAGCCGGTCAGGACCCCCGAGGGGCCGGTGAAGATCACCCGGCGGATGCGCTGGGCGGCCCGGCTGCTGGGGGCCTGGCCGTGGCCGTTCCGGCTGCCGGTGGACAGGATGTTCCACCGGTTCCTGTCCGAGCTGTCCGACTGGGACGCGCCGCCGTTCTTCAAGCAGTTCCTGCACATCTCGGTCACTCCCGACGAGCTGACCGTGCGGTGCTTCGCCGCGACCGGCTGCCTGGCGCAGGAGATCGACCCGCCGATGGAGGACGAGGTGCGGATAAGCCTGGCCTGAGGAGATTTCTGTCGGAGGCGTTTGGCACCCTTGACCACGTGTATGTCGTGGTCGCGGGGGAGACGGTGCAGCCGGTCGGGGGCGCGGCGCGCCGTCCCGCCGATCTGGCGGGGGCCGTCGGTGAGCTGGAGGCGGCCGAGCGGCCCCGGTGGGTGTGGGCCGACGCGCGGGAGGCCTACCCGCCGCTGCTGGAGCGGGGCGTGCGGGTCGCGCGCTGCCATGACCTCGCGCTGACCGAGGGGCTGCTGCTCGCCCACGAGGGCCGCTACGGCGAGCCCCGCACGGCCAGGGCCGCGCACGCCAGGCTGCACGGGCTGCCGGTGCCGGAGGAGCAGCCCAGCGCGCCCGGCACGCTGTTCGCGCCCGAGCCGCTCGGCGCCGAGGCGATGGCGGAGGTGCTGGCCGATCAGCTCGGCCGGATCGCGGCGCTGCCCGAGCCCGGCAGGTTCCGGCTGCTGGTGGCCGCCGAGTCGGCCGGGGCGCTCGTCGCGGCCGAGATGTCCTATGACGGCATGCCGTGGCGCAGAGACGTGCACGACGCGCTGCTGACCGACCTGCTCGGCCCGCGTCCCGTGCACGGCATGCGGCCGGCCAAGCTCCAGGCCCTGGCCGACGAGGTGACGGCGGCGTTCGGGCACCAGGTCAACCCCGACTCCGTGCAGCAACTGGTCAAGGCGTTCAAGGCCGCGGGGGTGGCGCTGAAGACGACCAGGTCGTGGGAGCTGAAGCAGATCGACCATCCGGCCGTGGCGCCGCTGCTGGCCTACAAGGAGCTGGCGCGGCTGTTCAGCTTCCACGGGTGGGTGTGGGCCGACCAGTGGGTGCGCGGCGGTCGTTTCCGGCCCGAATACGTGGTGGGCGGGGTCGTGTCCGGGCGATGGGCCACCAACGGGGGCGGCGCGCTGCAGATCCCCAAGGTGATGCGGCGGGTCGTGGTGGCCGACGACGGCTGGGTGCTGGTGGTGGCCGACGCCGCGCAACTGGAGCCGCGGGTGCTGGCCGCGATGGCCGGCGACGGAGGGCTGGCCAGGGCGGCGGGGCAGATCGACCTGTACTCGGCGCTGGCGCAGTCGTTCGGCGGCGAGCGCGACAACGCCAAGATCGCGATGCTGTCCGCCATGTACGGCGGCACCAGCGGCGACGCCTCCAAACTGCTGGCCGTGATGCGGCAGCGCTTCCCCAAGGCCTACCAGTTCGTCGAAGACGCGGCCAAGGCGGGGGAGGACGGGCATCTCGTACGCTCCTGGCTGGGGCGCACCAGCCCGCCCCCGTCGGCCCGGTGGAAGGAGCTGGTGTCGGGGCCCGAGGGCACGCGGGCGGCCAGGGACCGGGGGCGCTTCACCCGGAACTTCGTGGTGCAGGGCACGGCGGCCGAATGGGCTCTGGCGCTGCTGGCGGTGCTGCGCGGGCTGCTGCCCGAGCCGGCCAGGATGGTGTTCTTCCAGCACGACGAGGTGATGGTGCACTGCCCGATCGGGCAGGCGGAGGAGGTCATCGCGGCGGTGTCGGAGGCCGCGGCCGAGGCGAGCAGGCTGCTGTTCGGCAGCACGCCCGTGCGGTTCCCGATGGAGGCAGTCGCGGTTGACTCCTACGCCGACGCCAAATGACGGCCGGTTCTACGTTGACGCCACCGGGCCGCGGCGCCGGACCGCGGTGAGCCACAGGCCCGCGAGGGCGACCATCACGCCCACGACCAGGCCCAGCACGCCGTAGCCGAGCAGGCCCACGATCGCGCCGGCCACGATCGTGCCGGTGGCGCCGCAGATGTTCATCAGCAGGTCCGACAGCCCCTGGACGGCCGGGCGCCGCTCCACCGGCACCGACTCCGTGACCAGCGCCGAGCCGGCCACCAGGCCGCACGACCAGCCCAGTCCGAGCAGCACCAGCGCCGCCGTCACCTGCCCCACCCGGTGCCCGGCGGTGCCGGCCAGCGCGGCGGCGGCCAGGAGCAGGGCCGTGCCGAGCACCAGCACGGGCACCTTGCCCGCCTTGTCGGCCAGCCAGCCCACGACCGGCGACAGTACGTACATCCCGGCGATGTGCAGGCTGATCACCAGGCCGATGACGTCCAGGTTCGCGCCGTCGTGGTGGAGTTTGACCGGGGTCATGGACATGACGGACACCATCGCCGTATGGCTGACCGCGATCATGACGAGGGCCCGCCGGGCCATCGGGTTCGCGCGCAGGGTCTCCCAGGCGGTCCTGATCGTCCGGCCGCGCCCGGGGCCGGCCTCGCGCGTGCCGTCGAGGTCGCGGGCCAGCAGGAGCGGGTCCGGCCGCAGGAAGCCGACGATGACGACCAACGCCAGGGCGAACGCCAGCGCCGCGAACGCGAACGGCCCCGCGTTCTCCACCAGCCCGAACCGCATGCCGATCTGGTCGGCGGGCTTGGCCAGGTTGGGCCCGGCCACGGAGCCGATCGTGGAGGCCCAGACGACCAGCGACAGGTGCCGGGCCGCGCGGCCCTTGGGCGCCAGGTCGGTCGCCGAGTAGCGGGCCGCCAGGGTGCCCGCGCTGCCGCCGCCCACCAGGACCAGGCCGGCCAGCAGCAGCGGCCACGTACGCAGGCTGATGGCGAGCACCGAGATCGCGCAGCCCGCCAGCGCCGCGACGTACGCCAGCGACAGGCCCAGGCGGCGGCCGCCGCTGCCCGACGCCTTGGCCGTCGGCAGGGCCAGCAGCGCCGCGCCGAGCACGGTGGCCGTGCCCGCGAAGCCGCTGATGACGGTGGAGCCCGACAGGTCGGCGACCACCACCGAGCTCAGCGCCAGCCCGACGGCCACTCCCACCCCGCCCACGATCTGCGCGGCGGACAGAACCGCCAGAGTGCGGCGCTGGACGTTCCGAATCCGGTCAGAGGAAGAGATGGTGGGCTGTGTGGGGGCACTCGTCACCCGTGAAGTCTCGCATAACCCCTAACATCGCCCTAAAGAGGACAGTGAACCCTCTTTATCGGGAAAGCTAGAGAATGGTGACGGGATCCCCTTGGACGATCCGGCCGCGTCCGTCCGGGATCAGGTTGATTCCGAACCAGACCTTGCCGTCGCGCCTGCGGTGCCTGGCGAGCGTCCTGATGGGCTCCTTGCCCTTCTGGTAGGTGGCGGTGTCGATCGTGGTCAGCACGCAGCGGTCGCAGCCCTTCGTCACCCGGAACTCCACCTCGCCGACGCGCAGGCGCTTCCACTCGTCCTCCGCGAACGGCGTGCCCGCTCCGTCGATCACCACGTTCGGCCGGAACCGGTGCATGGGCAGCGGCTTGGGCGGCTCCTCACCCCGTTCGAGCGCGGTCTCGACGATCCAGTCGTTGAGCCGGGCGAGCGAGGCGGTCGTGGTGAGCAGCAGCGGGTAGCCGTCGGCCAGGCTGACCCGGTCGCCGGCCCGCCCGTACGCGGGGTCGACGGGACGCCGGGCCGGATCGTCCAGCCACTTGAGCCTCGCCCGCTGCCCCACCAGCCCGGACAGCCACTCGGCCGCCGCGTCCCCGCAGTCGGTGAGCTCCACCGGGGTACGCCACACGCTGACCTCGGAGCGCACGGTGCCCGGCACCACCCGCAGCGGAGGGGCGTGCGGGCCGGTCAGCGTGAGCTCGTCGCCGTCCAGCCGGGCGACGCAGGCCAGCAGGCGCGGCTCGTCGCGGGCGGTGAGGAGCGTGCCGCGCTCACCGACGACGAGGTAGCGCCGGTCACCGGCCAGCCCCCACGGCTCCACCTCGGCCGCCGCGACCTCGTGCCCGGCGGTTGACTTCACGGGATAAAAGTGGATGCTCCCCAGCTTCATACGGCCGACCGTATCTCACCCACCTCGGCCCTTTCCTGGTGCGCGACGCTCGTCCGGGCCAGGCCCGCGGACAGCGCCACGGCACCGAGGGCGGCCACGCCGATCGCGGCGCCGATCCAGGCGACGGACGGGTAACCGAGGCCCCCGGCGATGGCCAGCCCGCCCAGCCAGGGACCGGCCGTGATGCCCACGTTGAACGAGGAGACGTTCAAGGCGGCGGCCAGCGTGGGGGCGTTCCTGGCCAGGGCGAAGGGGCGGGCGTTGAGCGCGGGGTTGGTGCCGAAGCCGAACGCGCCCAGCAGGAAGACCAGCGGCACCGTCAGGAGCGCGACCGGCGCGGACGCGGCCAGGGCCGCCGAGGTCAGGATGAGGCCGGTCACGCCGGTGAACAGGACGGTGAACGGCCGCGCGTCGGCGATCCGGCCGCCGATGGTGATCCCGATGAGGGCGCCGGCCCCGTACAGGGCGAGCACGGCGGGCACCCAGGCGGAGTCCAGGCCCGTGGTGCCGACGAGCAGCGCGCTCAGGTAGCTGAAGCTGGACAGCAGGGCGCCGGTGGTGAGGGCGGTGGTGCCGTACGCGAGCCAGAGCCGAGGGTTGACCATCGCGCGCAGTTCGGCGGACACGCGCGGCACCGCCCCCGCCTCGGGTCGCCCACCGGGGATGGTCAGGAGCACGCCGACGCCCGCCAGCGCCGACAGCCCCGCGACCGCCCAGAACGCCGCCCGCCAGCCGAGGTGCTGCCCGATGACCGTGCCCAGCGACAGCCCGATGATGGTGGCCACCGTCAGCCCGCCGGCCAGCACGCTCATCGCCTTGGCGCGGGCGTTGGCCGGCACCAGGCCGATCGCGGTGCCGGCCGCCACGGCCCAGAAACCGGCGTAGACGAAGGCGCCCACCACGCGGGTGGCGAACAACATGCCGTAGCTCGACGTCAGCGCGCCCGCGACGTGCGACAGGGCGAAGATCGCCATGAACGCCAGCAGCACCGTACGCCGGGGCAGGCGCAGCGTGAGCGCGGCCAGCACCGGCGCGCCCACCAGCATCCCGATCGCGAACGCCGAGATCAGCAGCCCCGCCTCCGGCACCGACACCCCCAGGTCGGTGGCCATCTCGGGCAGGAACCCGGCCAGCATCAGCTCCGAGGTGCCCTGAGCGAAGATCGACAGTCCGAGGATGTAGACCGCCAACGGCATGGCGACCCCCTTCATTTTAGATTGATCAGTACAAAACAAGGGCACGAAAAAGTCAGAGCACGCCCAGCGCGGTGTTCGCGATCGACTCGAGCTCCGCCCGGTCAGCCCCGCCACGGGTGGCGACGCGCAGGCCGCTGACCGTGGCCGCGACGAAGCGCGCCAGGGCGAGCGGGTCCTTGCCCGGGTCGATCTCGCCGCGGGCGCGGCCGGTTTCGAGCGCCGACCTGACCAGCTCGACGCGCCTCGCGGTGTCCTGCCGCAGCAGCTCGGCCACCGCCCGGTCGCGCGGGGCCAGCTCGACCAGCGAGTTGACCACCAGGCAGCCGGGCGGCTCGGCGGGGTCCGGCTCGACCGCCCACCACAGCACGGTCCTGATCTTCTCCCTGGCCGGCAGGTCGCGCGCCATCAGCTCGGCGAGGCGGGCGTTGCGGTCGTTCATGTAGTGCCGCAGCGCCTTCTCGTACAGGTCGTGCTTGCTCGCGAAGGTGTTGTAGATGCTGCTGCGCCCGAGCCCGGTGGCCGCGCACAGGTCCTGCGTCGAGGTGGCCTCGTAGCCGGCCGCCCAGAACGCGCGCATGGCCGCCTCGACCGCACGGGTCTCCTCGAACTTCCTCGGTCGCGCCATGACTCGTACGCTACCCGTTTTGGACTGATCGGTGCAATTCGGCGCTCAGGTGGACTGCCGGAACGTGTCGAGGAACACCTTGCGGGTGTCGGCCTGGTCGTCCCACTTGAGCTCGGGCAGGTCGAACGTGATCTTGAAGGCGGCGGTGTCGCCGATGGAGACGTACCGGGTCAGGGCGTGCATGGGGACGCCGTTGGGGGTCGTGTAGGTGTACTCCCAGTCGGCGGCCTGCCAGTCGCGGTAGCCCTCCACGGCCTGCAGTTGCACCTGGATGTAGCTCTCCAGCCCGCCGTCGGCCTCCTGCCGGCCCAGCTCGGACAGCCCGCCGTCGGCCTGCGGGGTCGCCCGCTCCACCACGATCCGCATGCCGGAGTCCTTCGGCCCGCTGAACGTGGCCACGCCGCCGGAGGCCGCCAGCCTCCAGGTCTCCGGTACGGCGGCCGAGAACCCGGCCGGGGTGTGGGCCTTGTAGCCGTCGGGGGCGGCCGAGGGCGCCGAGCCGCTCTCCGTCGTGGCGCTCTGGACGGTGGAGGCCGCCGTGACCGGCGGCGCCTCGCCGGAGCCGCTCGTCATGATGATCAGCACGGCGCCCACGACGACGGCCACCGCCGCCACCCCGCCGAGGATCAGGAGCATCCTGGGCGGCCCGTCGCCGCCGAAGTCGTCCTCCTCCGGCCGCCGCCGGCTCTTGCCCGTGCGGGGGCCGCCGGGCCCGGCGCTGGGCAGCGTGGCCAGGCGGCTGCGGCCGATGTCGTGCGACAGGTCGCGCGACTGCTCGCGCAGGTCGTCGGGCGAGGCCAGGGGCCAGGGGGTGGCGGCCGACGAGGTGCGGCTGTCCGTGGTCAGCGGCAGGATCGGCTGCGGCCGGGGGCCCGAGGAGCCGTCCAGGTCGTCGTCCGCGTCCGGGCTGATCCGGTTCGGGCCCAGACCGGGCGGCGCGCCGAACGGCTGCCTGGACTGGGGGCCCGACGGGCTCGACAGCGAGTCGTACGGGCCCGACGAACCGGCCAGGGAGTCGTAGGAGCCGGCCATCGAGTCGTAGGCGCGTGGCAACGGCGGCAGCGCGTCGGTGCGGTGGCTGCCCGACGGGCTCGTCATGCCGTCGTAGGGCATCGAGTAGCCGCCGGACGGGCTGTTCAGCGGGTCGTACGGCACGCGTACCGGCCCCGAGGGCGTCTCCACGATCCGCGACGGCATCGGCCCCGACGGCGTGTCCAGCGGCGGCAGCAGCCCGGCCGGCGTGGGGTCGGCCTGGCTGGGCAGCGTCTCGGGCGGGCGCGGCCGGGCGGAGCCGTGCGCGCGCAGCACCGCCTCCAGCATCTCGGTGACCTGCTGCGCGGTCAGCCGCTCGGCCGGGTTCTTGCGCAGCAGGCCCTCGATCACCGGCATCAGCGAGCCGGCCCGCTGTGGCGTGATGGGGGCCTGGGTGAGCACCGAGCCGAGCACCGCGACGGGGTCGGGCCCCTCGTAGGGCGGGCGGCCCTCGACGGCGGCGTACAGGGTGGCGCCGAACGACCACAGGTCGGCGGCCTGCGTGATCGGCTGCCCGGACAGGCGCTCCGGCGGGATGTACGCCGGCGACCCCATGAGGAGCCCGGTCTGCGTGATCGTGACGTCGCCCTCTATGGCGGCGATGCCGAAGTCGGTCAGCACCACCCGGTCCGAGGTCAGCAGCACGTTGCCCGGCTTGATGTCGCGGTGCAGGATCCCGGCCGCGTGCGCGTGCCTGAGCGCGTCGAGCACCCGGATGCCGATCTCGGCGGCCTGGACCACCGGCAGCGGGCCGCTCTGGCGTACGGCTTGCTCCAGCGACCACGCCCGGACCAGCTCCATCACGATCCAGGGCCGGCCGTCCTCCTCGACCACGTCGTGGACGGTCACGATGCCGGGATGGGTCAGCCGCGCGGCCGACCTGGCCTCGCGCAGCATCCGCCGGTGCGCCACCTGCATGCCCGCGCGGTCGAGCCCATAGGGCAGGATCAGCTCCTTGACCGCCACGTCGCGGTCGAGCAGCACGTCATGCGCGTGCCACACCATGCCCATGCCGCCTCTGCCGACGGGCGACATCAACCGGTAACGCCGGCCGATCAGGCGCCCCTGGCTCTGCGAGGCGCCCCCCGCGGCGTCTCCCTCTGGGCCGGATCCGCTGAGCAAGCGGTCGGCTGCCATGTTCCCGCCCCCATCTCGCCTCATCCGTCACGTGCGTCTATCACGCTACTTGCAGATTTCCGTTGGCCTGAGGTTCGTCACGATATCGGCGGTTAGTCCGCAAGGAAAGCTGACACTGTCTTACAAGGGGCTTGACATACGGATATTTCGCTATTCAAATGGATCACTTACTTCGTCCGCCAAAGCGATCAATGCGGAGATGAACGCTTCGGCAGGAGGCTTGACCAGGCCGGCTCCTACTTGTCCTGTACCTGCGACGCGGCCCGCTATGCCGGTGTTCACCACGGGCAGCAGGCCGGTCCTGGCCACGAGCGTCACGTCGATGCCGACCGGCGTGCCCCGGAAA
Organism: Nonomuraea solani; assembly: GCF_900108335.1. Taxonomy (GTDB): domain Bacteria; phylum Actinomycetota; class Actinomycetes; order Streptosporangiales; family Streptosporangiaceae; genus Nonomuraea; species Nonomuraea solani. The sequence goes on along the minus strand of NZ_FNVT01000002.1, from coordinate 686,804 downwards.
CCGAGCCCAGGAATCTGGTACACCGGGTGCTCGGCGAGCGTGATCTCGTACATGGAGCGCGTCGCCCTGACCGCGTCGGCCACGTCGCCGCCCACGAACCGCACGATGGCCGGCGAGGCCGCCATCGCGAACCCGCCCAGGCCCGACGTCTCGGTGATCGTGGAGTCGCCGATGTCGGGGTTCGCGTCATCGGGCCCGTACGCGCCGAGGTAGAGGCCGTCGGGCACGCCCGCCGGGCCGGTGAACCAGCGCCCGCCGAGGCCCGACACCTGGACGCCGAAGTCGGTGCCGTTCCGCGCCATGGCGACCACCAGGGACGAGCCGGGCACGTCGCGGGCCGCGTCTGTGCTCACCTTGGCCGCGGCCATCCCGGCGTTCAGGAAGAAGTGGTCGTTGCCGTTGATGAAGCGCAGCACCTCCGCCGCCGCGCCCGGGGCGGCCTCGACCACGGCGGGGGCCAGCTCGCGCAGCAGGAGCGAGGTGGCGGCGCGGTTGCGGTTGTGCAGCTCGTCGCCCATCTGCAGGGCCTGGGCCATCAGCGCGCGCAGGTCGATCGGGCCCGTACGCTCCAGCGTCGCCGCCAGGGACGGGCCGAGCACGCGGTCCATCCAGCGCAGCCGGTCGAGCACCTCGGGCCCGTACGCGCCGTAGCGCAGGACCTTGCCCAGGCCCTCGTTCAGCGAGCAGTAGGCGGTGCCGCCGTGCTCCTCGTCGCGTACCTCGAACAGCCACATCGACGGGCTCACCACGCCCGCCATCGGGCCCACGGTGGCGCGCCCGTGACAGGGCTCCAGCGCGACCGTGCCCGCCGCCAGCTTCTCGCGCGCGTCGCGTTCGTCGCCGGCCAGGCCCTCCAGCAGCATCGCGCCCATCAGCGCGCCGCGCATCGGGCCCGAGGCCCGCTCCCATGTGATGGGCGGGCCCGCGTGCAGGAACGTCCCCTCCTCCAGCACCTCGGACGCCCTGCGCACCCCCACCAGGTACGGGCGCGCGGACGTCAGCCGGCTCACCGCCCGCTCGTTGGCCTCCCGCCGGCGCGGGCCGGCCAGCACCGTGGCCAGGGCCCGCTCGGTGCCCGGCAGGGGCGGGCGCCAGGCCACCGGCGTCGTCGGTACGGCCTGCGCCCTGAGCGACTCGTCGAGCAGCCCCGCCCCGACCGTGATCACGCGGGGCGAGGTGGCGAGCAGGTTCACAGGAGGCTCCTGGCGTGGCGGGCGGCCTGGGCGTTGGAGGCGAACACGGCCGCGCCCGCCTCGCGGAAGGCGGTGGCCTGGCGGTGAAGGTCCTGCGGGTCGCCCGCCGTGCCGATCAGGGCGATCACGACCGTGGCCGGGGTACGGGCGACGGCGTGCACCAGCGAGGCGGCCGGATCGGGGTCGGCGCCGTGGCCCAGGACCACGTCCATGAGCACCACGTCCGTCTCCTGGGCGCGGCCGAGCGCCTCCACACGCAGCGTCGGGTCGATCATCGGGTGCGCCCGGCCCCTGGTGTAGGCGTCGTCCCCGTAGTCCGCGAAGTCGCCCGTGCCGGCCACGGCGGCGGCCTCCAGGCACAGCGTGCCTCCGGCGTACAGGCCCTTGATGGTCTTGACCTTTCCGGACGCGGCCCTTCCGTGCCGCCCGCCCGGCCAGGACGGCCACTCAGGGACCGGCCTGCCGAGGGTGCGCAGGACCCGCTCGGTGGCCTCGGTGAGGTCGGGCGCGCCCGCGCCGAGCAGCGCCCGCACGACGGGCGTGCGCAGCGGCTCCGCTTCGAGCGCCCGCGCCACCTCCGGGGCCGGCGGCTTGGAGACGAGCACGATCAGCTCCGTGGCCGGGTCGTCGTCGAGCAGCCGCAGGGCGCGCCGCGCCGACAGGCCGCCCACCTCGGCCGACAGGTCCCTGCCGCCCACGCCGAGCACGTGGCTGACCCCGACGCCCGCCCAGTCGAGCAGGGACGTCACCTGCTGCGCGCCCGTGCCCGACGCGGCCACCACGCCGACGGGGCCCGGCGTCAGGACGTTCGCGAAGCCCAGGCCGACGCCGCCGATCACGGCGGTGCCGCAGTCGGGGCCCATGACCAGGATGCCCTTGGCCTCGGCCCGTTCCTTCAGGTGCCGCTCCCGCTCCAGGGAGACGCCGTCGCTGAAGATCATGACGGGCAGGCCGGCCTCGATGGCGTCCAGGGCCTCGAAGAAGGCGTACTCGCCCGGCGTCGAGACCAGGACGAGATCGGCCCTGCCCCTGAGCGCCGCCGAGCGCGTGGTCAGCGGGGGCTGGTCAGTGGGCGCGTCGTCCTGCGGCCGGGCGGCGGTGAGCTGCCGGTCGGCCTCCTCTATGGCGGCCTCGATGGTGGCCTCCGTATCGGTGGCGCGCACGGCGATCAGGAGGTCGCCCGGGTCGGTCTCCGGGACGCTGAAGCCCAGCTCCAGCAGGATCGAGACGTTCAGCTCCGTCGCCATGGCGACCATGGCCGCCGCCACGCCTGGCAGGTCGGACAGGGCCCGGCTGACGCGCATGAGGGTGACCGAGTCGTGGTAGGCCCCCCTCCGTACGAGCACCGCCTGGGGAAGGCCGTTCACCGCGGCCCGCTCAGCGCGGCCACGGCGGTCACCCCGATGGCGATGCCCTGGGCGAGGTCGGCGCCCGAGGTGTGACCGAGGCGGTACAGGCGGCGCAGCGCCGGTTCGAGCGCCTGCCGGCCGGCCAGGCCGCGCAGCACCGCGGTCACCTCCGGGCTCGCCTCGCCCCTGGCCGCGCAGTGCAGGAGCGTGGCCGAGATGGGCGTCGTCCGCGTACGGGCGTCGAACGTGACGGTCGCCGCCAGCCAGTCGGCCAGCCAGACCGCACGCTCGGCCCCCGCCGCCGCGCCCAGGTGCCGCAGCGTCACCAGCAGCCCCGCCAGCACGTCGTCGCCGCTCGGCGTCAGCCCGGGACCCAGCCCCACGAGCTGCTCGGCCGCCGTCACCGCCCCCAGCAGCCAGCCCTTCGCGCAACTGCTCGCCAGCAGGTCCACGGCGCCGTTGCCGGCCAGCCCCGGCGGCGGCGAGCCGATCAGCGGGTCCGTCACGTCCGCGAGCCGGGCCGGATCGAACCCACCCAGCGGCGGGGCCGGATCCCACCATCGGCGCACGCTCACACTCAGCGGCCCCAGGTCGATCACCCGGTCACCGACCGAGGCGTCGTCACCCACCGTGACGTGGGGGAGCGGGCCGGCCAGCAGCACGGAGTTCGGCAGCCGGGTGGCCTCGCCCGTGATGACGGCGATCACCGAAGGCTCCAGGTCGGTCCTGACCTCCAGGTACACCCCCTCCGGGAACGCGGCCAGCACCCGGGCCGGGCGGCGCTGGGCCTCCAGGACGGGGCGGACCGCCGTACTGGCCGCGCCCGTGACATGGACGCGCGTACGCCGCGCATGAGTACTGACGGTCACCAGACCTCCCAACCGACCTTGGACCTGACCGTAGAACGGCCGGAGAACCCTCCGTACGGAGAAATTTGCCAACAGTCAGCGGGAAGGTTGGCTCTTCCTGACAGACCGCTTCTGGGTTCACAATTTCCCCATGGAGCCCCCCGTCCGTCTCGCGAGCACCGGAACGATCATCCATGGCGTGTCCGTGGGCGAGGTCCTCGGCGTCTCCACCCTCGCCGACGCCCGGCTGATCGCGGGGGAGCACGGGCTGGGCCGCATCGTGCAGCGGCTCAACGTGATGGAGGTCCCCGACATCCTGGCCTGGGTCAAGCCGCACGAACTGCTGCTCACCACCGGTTACCCGCTGCGCAACACGCCGCAGTCGCTCGGGCGGCTGGTGGCCGACCTCGACGAGCGCGGGCTGGCCGCCCTGGCGATCAAACTCGGGCGCTACGTGGACGAACTGCCCGACGAGATGGTCGAGCAGGCGGACCGGCTCGGCTTCCCGCTCATCCTGCTGCCCAACGACGTCGGCTTCGACGACATCCTCAACCAGGTGCTCACCGACATCCTCAACCGGCAGGCCGCCGTGCTCGCCCGTGCCGAGGAGGCGCACCGGGCGCTGGTCCAGGTGGTGCTGGCCGGCGGCGGGCTGGGCGAGGTCACCGCCGAGGTGGCGCAGCTCCTCGACGTGTCGGTGGCGGCCGTGGACGGCTCCGGCCGCGTCCTGGCCACCGCCGGGCCCGGCGACCACGTGGCCGTCCTGCGCGAGTCCGTCTCCCGCTCCCGCGAAAGCCCGCCGGCCTCCCCCGCGGCGGGCCGGGCACGCTCGTTCGCCTCGGTCCCGGTGCTGGCCGGCGGGCACCACCACGGCCGGATCGTGGCCTACAGCCCGTCGGGGGCGATCAGGGACAGCGACGTCGGCATCCTGGAGCGCGCGGCCACCGTCGCCGCGCTCGTCGTCACCCGGCAGGAGGCGGTCAACGCCGTCGAGAGCAAGTACCGGGCCGACTTCCTGCGCGATGTGCTCACCGGGCGGGCCGGCACGGCGGAACGGGTGACCGGGCGGGCCAGGGCGTTCGGCTGGGACCTGGCGCGGCCGGTGACGGTGCTGGTGGCCGAGCTCGACCCGGAGGGCGACGAGCGCAGCGCCCAGGACCGCCTCGTCGCCTGCTGGACGGCCGCGATCAGGCGGCACGACCCGCGCGGCGCGGTGGCCGGGTTCTCGCACGAGGTGGTGGCCGTGGTGGACGCCGCGCTCGACGCCGCGCGCGTGGCCAAGGACGCCGCCTCGGCGTTCGCCGACGTGCCGCCCGCCACGTTCTCCACCGGCACCTCACGGCCGAGCCCGGGGGCGGAGACGCTGCCGGAGGCGTATTCGCAGGCGCTCAAGGCCGCCAGGGTCGGGCGGCAGCTGCACGGGCCCGGGGCGGTGGCGCACTTCGACCAGCTCGGGGTGTACCGGCTGCTGTCGCTGGTCAACGACACGGCCGAACTGCACGCGTTCGTACGGGAGACGCTCGGCCCGCTGGCCTCCGACGCCGACGCCGAGAACGGCGACCTGCGGCGCACCCTCCAGGTGCTCCTGGAGACCAACCTGAACGTGGCGGAGACGGCCCGGCGGCTGCACTTCCACTACAACACGCTGCGCTACCGGATCGGGAAACTGGAGCGCATGCTGGGCAACTTCACCGACGACCCCCACCTGCGCCTCAACCTGACCCTGGCCCTGCACGTCCTGCGGATGCGGGGGATCTAGGCGGGATCTAGGCTTGGGGGCCGTGGACTTCGAACTGCGCTCCGAGTACATCCCGCTGTGTGACCTGCTGAAATATTGCGGCATCACGGAGACGGGAGGCATGGCCAAACACCTCATCGCCGAGGGGATGGTGATGGTGGACGGTGAGGTCGAGCTGAGGAAGCGGGCCAAGATCCGGACCGGGCAGGTGGTCAGCGGGGAGGGGTTCTCGATCAGGGTGGAGTAGATCGAAGAAGAAACCGCCCCTGGGGCGAGAGCCGTAAAGCCCGGGAACGGAGTGCCCGCCGTACTGGAACTGATCAGCACCCTCTATTGTGCTCTCCGAGATCAGGTAGGAGACATACCCGCTGGTCAGGCGGGAGATTGAGGTGCGGTCGTGGCGTTCGGGTGGAAGGTGCACGGGGATGGGAAACACCTGACGCCGGGTGAGGTGGTCAAGCCCGACGAACGCCTCAGCTGGCCCAGGATGGTGGGGATCGGGGCGCAGCACGTCATCGCGATGTTCGGCGCGACCTTCGTGTTCCCGCTCGTCATGGGCCTCGACGCCAACCTCGCCGTGATGATGTCGGGGGTCGCGACCATCATCTTCCTGCTGATCGTCAAGGGGAAGATCCCCAGCTACGTGGGGTCCAGCGCGTCGTTCGTCGGGGCCGTGGTGGCGATCAGGGCGGCCGGGGGAGGCGACGGGACCGTCACCGGGGCGCTGCTCGTCGTCGGCGTCGTGCTGGCCCTGTGCGGGTTCGCCATTCACAAGCTGGGCGTCGGCGTCATCCATCGGGTCTTCCCGCCCATCGTCACCGGCGGCGTGGTGATGCTCATCGGGTTCGGGATGGCCTACGTGGCGGCGGACGTCTACTGGCCGAAGGACCCGTGGGTGGCGCTGCTGACCATGGCGGCCACGTTCGTGTTCATCGGGGTGTTCCGGGGGTTCCTGGGCCGGATCGGGGTGCTGCTCGGGCTCGTGTTCGGGTTCGTGCTGTCCTGGGTGTGGGACCTGGCCGGCGGGAAGATCACGGCGCCGGACGACAGCGGGGCGGTGACCGAGCACTTCCGGGTGAACCTGGAGGGCGTCGCCCGGGCCGACTGGGTGGGGCTGCCGTCGCTGCACGGACCCGTGTTCGAGGTGTCCGCCATCGTGCTGGTACTGCCCGTGGTGATCGCGCTCATCGCCGAGAACGTGGGGCACGTCAAGGCCGTGGGGGAGATGACCGGGGCCGACGTGGACGCGTACATGGGGCGGGCGGTGCTGGCCGACGGCGTCGGGACCGTGGTGGCGACGTCGGTGGGCGGCTCGGCCACGACCACGTACGCCGAGAACATCGGCGTCATGGCGGCCACCAAGGTCTACTCGACCGCCGCGTACTACATCGCGGCGGTCATCGCGATCCTGTTCGGGCTCTGCCCGAAGTTCGGGGCGCTCATCGCCGCCACCCCCGGCGGGGTGCTGGGTGGGGTGACGACCATCCTGTACGGCATGATCGGCCTGCTCGGCGCCAAGATCTGGATCGAGAACCGGGTGAACCTGTCGGACCCGGTCAACCTCGTCCCCGTCGGCGCGGGCATCATCTGCGCCATCGGCCCCGTCGCGTTCCCCATCACCGGCACCTTCGCGCTCAGCGGCATCGCGCTCGGCACGATCGTGCTCCTGGCCGGCTACCACCTGCTGCGCGTCACCCGCCGCTAGGGCCGCTCACACCCATGTGCGCGAGGTTATGTCTGGTCGTCGGCGCAGATTTGGCAGATCATGCCCGTGTAGGAGCGTGCCAGCGGGCCTAATGTGCCCGCAACGGAACGTGTCGCCGGCCCAGCGCCCAGTACATAGAGGGGCTCTCCATGGTTGTCGGATGGACCAAACACGGTGACGGCAGGCATCTCGCCCCCGGCGAGGTGGTCAGGCCCGACGAGAGACTGAGCTGGCCCCGGATGGTGGGGTTCGGCGCGCAGCACGTGATCGCGATGTTCGGCGCGACCTTCGTGTTCCCCCTGGTGATGGGGCTGGATCCGAACGTCGCCGTGATGATGTCGGGCGTCGCGACGATCATGTTCCTGCTGATCGTGAAGGGCAAGGTGCCCAGCTACCTGGGCACCAGCGCGTCCTTCGTGGGCGGGGTGTTCGCCATCAGGGCGGCCGCGGGCGGTGACCCCGCGGCGGCGGACGCGATCGTGACCGGCGCCATCCTGGTCGCCGGGCTCGTGCTGGCGCTGGCCGGGCTGGCGATCCACTTCCTCGGCGTGCAGATCATCCACCGCGTCTTCCCGCCGGTGGTCACCGGCGCGGTCGTGATGCTCATCGGGTTCGGGCTGGCGTTCGTGGTGGCGGACGTCTACTGGCCGCAGGACCACTGGGTCGCGCTCGTCACGATGCTGATCACGTTCGTGGTGATCGTGCTGTTCAAGGGGTTCATCGGGCGCATCGGCGTGCTGGTCGGGCTCGTGGCCGGGTTCGTGCTGTCGTGGGTGCTGGACCGGACGGCGGGGCCGATCACGTCCGTGCTGCCCGGCGTCAACCTGCGGGACGCGGCCGGCGCCACCTGCCCGGCCGAGGGCACGTACTGCGTCGCGACCGCGCTCCCGCACGACCGGGTGAGCTTCGACGGGGTCGCCGCGGCGCCGTGGTTCGGGCTGCCGGACTTCCACGCGCCCGACTTCAAGACCTCGGCCGTGCTGCTGGTGCTGCCCGCGGTGATCGCGCTGATCGCGGAGAACATCGGGCACGTCAAGGCCGTGGGCGAGATGACCGGGACCGACGTGGACCCGTACGTGGGCCGCGCCGTGCTCGCCGACGGGGTCGGCACCGTGGTCACGAGCGCGGTCGGCGGCTCGCCCACGACGACGTACGCCGAGAACATCGGGGTCATGGCGGCCACCAAGGTCTACTCGACCGCCGCCTACTACATCGCCGGGATCATCGCCATCCTGTTCGGCCTCTGCCCCAAGTTCGGGGCGCTGGTCGCGGCCACCCCTGGCGGGGTGCTCGGCGGGGTGACCGTCATCCTGTACGGCATGATCGGCCTGCTCGGCGCCAAGATCTGGATCGAGAACAGGGTGAACTTCGCCGACCCCGTGAACATGGTTCCGATCGGGGCGGGAATCATCCTGGCCATCGGACCTGTGCAGCACTTCATCGGCGGGGACTTCACCCTGGAGGGCATCGCGCTCGGCACGATCGTGGTGCTGGGCGGATACCACCTGCTGCGCGCCATCGCGGGCCGATCCCCCGAGCCCGCCAGAAGCGAGGCCGGGTGAAGCCGCCGCCGTTCGAATACCACGCGCCCCGCGAGCTCGGTGAGGCGCTGCGGACCCTGGCGGAGTCACGCGGCAAGGTGCTGGCCGGCGGCCAGAGCCTCATCCCGATGCTGAACATGCGGCTGGCGGCGCCCAAGCACCTCGTCGACATCAACCGGATCGGCTCCCTGGCCACCCTGGAGGCGGACGAGGCCGGGGTGAGCGTCGGCGCGCTGGTCAGGCATGCCGACGCGGAGCGGGCCGGCGCGCATCCGCTGCTCACGAAGGCGCTCAAGCTGGTCGCGCACCCCGTGATCCGCAACCGGGGCACGGTGGTGGGCAGTCTCGTGCACGCCGACCCGGCCGCCGAGCTGCCCGCCGTGCTGGCCGTCCTGGGCGGACGCGTACGGGTGGCCCGCTGCGACGCCGGCGCGATGGCGGTGCGGGAGGTGGACGCGCGCGACTTCTTCACCGGGCCCATGGAGTCGGCGGTCGAGGCGGGCGAGCTGGCCGTGTCGGCGTTCTTCCCGGCGCTGGGGCCGGGCACCGGGTGCGCCTTCGAGGAGATCGCCCGCAGGCATGGCGACTACGCGCTGGCCGGGGTCTGCGCGGTCGTCGTCACCGTTGATGAGCTGGTCACCGACGCCAGGGTCGCGTGTGTCGGGGTCGGGCCCGCTCCCGTGGTCGTGGAGCTGGGGGAGACGTGCGCGGGCCGTACCGTCCGTGAGAGCGACTGGGCGGCCGCGGTGGCGCGCGTACGGGACGCGGCCGAGCCCGAGACCGACATTCACGCCTCCGCCGCCTACCGGCGGTACCTGGTGGGCGTGCTGGCCGAGCGGGCGCTGCGCAACGCGGCGCGGGAGGGGGCGGCGGCCCGTGGAGCATGAGATCACGCTCGTCGTGAACGGCACGGCCCGGCGCGTCCGCGTGCCCGCCCGCCGCCTGCTGTCCGACTGCCTGCGCCACGACCTCGGCCTCACCGGCACCCACGTCGGCTGCGAGCACGGCGTCTGCGGCTGCTGCACGGTGCTGCTCGACGGCCGCCCGATCCGTTCCTGCCTGACGTTCGCCGTCACGGTCGACGGCGCCGAGCTCACCACCGTCGAGGGCCTGGCCGGCCAGGACGGCGGCCTGTCGCCGGTGCAGCGCGCGTTCGCCGAGTGCCACGGGCTCCAGTGCGGGTTCTGCACCCCGGGCTTCCTGTGCACGGTGACCGCCCTGCTCCAGGAGAACCCGGCGCCCACCGAGGAGGAGGTCGTGGAGGGCATCTCCGGCAACCTGTGCCGCTGCACCGGCTACCAGAACATCGTCAAGGCCGTCCACCGGGCCGCCGAGCTGCTGGCGGAGGAAGCATGACGACGAAGCTGTTCGGGGAGCCCGTGGCGCGCCGCGAGGACCCCAGACTGCTCACCGGGCAGGGCCGCTACCTCGACGACCTCGGGGGCGAGGCCCTGGCGGCGGCGTTCGTGCGCTCGCCGCACGCCCACGCCCGTATTCGCGACGTGGACGTCACGGCGGCCCTCGACGTCGAGGGGCTCGTCGCCATCTACACCTGGGAGGACCTGCCCGAGCGGGTCGGCCGGGCGCTGCCGCTGCTGATCCCGCACCCGGCGCTCACGCACGGGCGCACCGCGTACCCGCTGGCCAGGGAGCTCGTCAGGCACGTGGGCGAGCCGGTGGTCATGGTCGTGGCCACCGACCGCTACGCCGCCGAGGACGCCTGCGCGCTCATCGAGGTGGACTACGAGCCGCTCAAGCCGGTCGTCGGCCTGGAGGAGTCCGTGCAGGGCGCCCAGCTCGTGCACGAGGACGTGCCCGGCAACGTCGGCGCCCACCTCGTCCAGGAGGTCGCGCCGGCCGGCGGGCGCGGCGCCAGGGAGGCCATCGAGGCGGCGCCGCACACGCTGGCCTTCCGGCTCGACATCGAGCGCAGCGCCAGCATGCCGCTGGAGGGCCGCGGCGTGTACGCCCGCTGGGACGGCCGGGACCTGCGCGTCTACTCCAGCACCCAGACCTCCACCAGCGTCCGCATGGCCGTGGCCGCCGCGCTCGGGCTGCCGCTGCCGCAGGTCGAGGTGATCGCCCCCGACGTGGGCGGCGGCTTCGGAGTGAAGATCGTGCACCCGTGGCCGGAGGAGGTGCTCGTCCCGTGGGCCGCGATGACGCTCGGGCGCGAGGTCAAGTGGGCTGAAGACCGTCGCGAGCACTTCGTCTCGTCCGCGCACGAGCGGGCGCAGGTGCAGCACGTGCGGGTGGGGTTCGACGACGACGGGCGCGTGCTGGGGCTCGACGTGACGATTCTGCACGACCACGGGGCCTACACCCCTTACGGGATCATCGTCCCGATCATCACCTCGACGCAGTTGCTGGGGCCGTACAAGCCGGGGGCCTACCGGGTCGAGTTCACCGCCGTCTACACCAACACGGTGCAGGTCACCCCGTATCGGGGGGCCGGGCGGCCGCAGGGCGTGTTCTGCATGGAACGCACGATGGACAAGATCGCCCGCTACCTGGGCAAGGATCGCACGGACGTGCGGGAGGTCAACCTCATCCGGCCAGAGGAGTTCCCGTACGACCAGGGCATGACGTTCCAGGACGGCCGGCCGCTCATCTACGACAGCGGGAACTACCCGGAGATGCTCCGCATGATCAAGGAGCTGATCGGCTGGGACTCCTTCGAACGGCGCCCGGGGCGGGGCATCGGCATCGGCTGCTACGTCGAGGGCACCGGCGTGGGCCCGTACGAGGGCGGGCACGTGCAGATCACCTCCGACGGCCGCGTCCACGTCTCCACCGGCCTCACCTCGCAGGGGCAGGGCCACGAGACCGTGTTCGCCCAGATCGCCGCCACCGAGCTGGGCGTGCCCATCGAGCGCGTCAGCGTGGTCACCGGCGACACCCGCAGGTTCGGCTACGCGGTCGGCACCTTCGCCTCCCGGGCGGCCGTCGTCAGTGGCAACGCCATCGCGCTGGCCTGCCGGAAGGTCCGCGCCAAGGCGCTGCGCGTGGCCGCCGACGCGCTGGAGGCCAGCCCGGACGACCTCGACATCGCCGACGGCGTCGTGCACGTGGCCGGCGCGCCGTCCGCGTCCATCCCGCTGTCCACGGTGGCGGTGCTGGCCAACCCGCTGCGCTACGCCTTCGACGAGGAGACGGCCAAGGCGACCCAATTCTCCGGCACGGCCTCTCCCGACCGCCCGCCGGTCGCCGAGGGCGAGGAGCCGGGGCTGGAGGGCCGCGACTTCTACTCGCCGATCAGGTCCACGTTCGCCTCCGGCATGCACGCCGCGATCGTCGAGACCGACCCGGACACCGCCGAGATCAAGATCGTCCGGTACGCCGTCGTGCACGACTGCGGCCGGCTGATCAACCCCATGATCGTGGAGGGGCAGATCCACGGGGGAGTGGCCCAGGGCATCGGCGGCGCCCTCTACGAGCGCATGGTCTACGACCAGCACGGGCAGCTCGTGAACGCCTCCTTCATGGACTTCCTGATGCCGTACGCCACCGAGATCCCGCACATCGAGACCGCCCACCTGGAGACGCCGTCGCCGCTCAACCCGCTCGGCATCAAGGGCGCGGGCGAGGCCGGCGTGATCCCGGTCTCGGCGGTCATCGCCTCGGCCATCGAGGACGCCGAGGGCATCGCCATCGACCGCATGCCCATCTCGCCCTCCGAGCTTTTCGACGCGAGGGAGCGCCGTCGCCTGGAGGAGGAGCGGCGGGAGCGTAGCGGCCAGAGCGACGGGGAAAGGCGTCGGCATCGGGCGGAGCGAGGCGATCAACACAGCAGATGAACACAGCAGATGAACACAGCATGAGATGATCGCCGCCATGCGCGCCCCCGATTCCGGCCTGACCGTTTTTCCCGATGTCGCGGCCGACGTTCAGCTGATCGACCTGGCCTGGAACCGGATCGCCGAGGTGCCCGCGTGGGTCGCCGGGCTGGCGGCGCTGGAGGAGCTGCGGCTCGACGGCAACGGCGTGCGGCGGCTGCCCGACCTGTCCGGGCTCACCGCGCTGCGCGCGCTGCACCTCGACGGCAACGAGCTGACCGCCTTCCCCGCCTGCCCGCCCGCCCTGGAAACCCTCTTCCTGTACGGCAACCGCGTCGGCGCCCTCCCCGGCCACCTCCCGGCCAAGCTCCGGCACCTGGCGGCCGGCTCGAACGGGCTGACCGAGGTGCCCGGCTCCCTGTGGAAGCTGACCGGCCTCGAATCGCTCAACCTGGCCGAGAACGCCCTCACCCACGTGCCCCCGGCCATCGGCGGGCTGAGCCGGCTGCGCATGCTCGACCTGGGCCACAACCGGCTCACCGAGATCCCGCCCGAGATCGGCGACCTGCCGCTCACCGACTACCTCTACCTGAGCGACAACGGTTCACCCGGGTGCCCGGCTCGATCGGGCGGCTGGACCGGCTGGCCTACCTCAACCTCACCGACAACCGCCTGGAGCGCCTGCCGGACACGATCGGTTCCATGGCCGCGCTGGTGGAGCTGCGGCTCTACCACAACCGCCTGGAGGCGCTCCCGGAGACGATCGGCGGCCTTTCCCGGCTGCGCGAGCTGCACCTCCAGGGCAACCGGCTGACCCGGCTGCCCGCGTCGATCGCCGGGCTGGGCGAGCTGCGCGTCCTCGACCTGCGCGACAACCGCCTGCGCGCGCTGCCGGAGGCGCTGCCGCCCCGGCTCATCCACCTCGACCTGCGCAACAACCGGTTGCGCGAGCTGCCGGACGGGCTGGCCGGGCTGCCCGCGCTGGAGAAGCTCGACCTGCGGTGGAACAAGCTCGACGGTGATCCCGGGGTGCTGCGCCGGCTTGAGTCGAAAGGTTGTGTGGTTCTGCGCTGAACCGGGCCCGGTGAGCCTGCGTACCTCCGCACATGACGACATTTCCACGTCTGGCCGCTTTCGCGCTGCTGGCCGGACTGGTCGCCGGCTGCTCCTCAGGCGGCTGGAGCGACTACGTCGCAGCGGGAAAGACCCAGCAACCCCCCAATGCCACTCCCCTCACCGTCGAACAGATCTCGACCAAGGTCGGGTGCAAACCCAAGATCCAGGTCGAGGGCGACGAGATCCGGACGGCCTACTGTAAGACCGCCGAAGGCGAGTTCTTCGTCAACACGTTCAAGACGGAGAAGCTCAAGGACGAGTGGATGGACCAGGCGCCCGAGTACAACCCCCACCTGGTGGGCCCTCGCTGGACCGTGCTGGGGCCGCTCAAGACGCTCGAAGTGCTGAAGGGCCCGCTCGCGGGGGACCTCCATCTGACGGACCACCGGGTCTCGATGACGCCGGCGCCCAACTAGATGGTCTGGGTCTGAACCGGCCTCGGGGGGCCTGCGTACCTCCGCACATGACGACATTTCCACGTCTGGCCGCGTTCGCGTTGCTGGCCGGACTGGCCGCCGCCTGCTCCTCCGGGAGCGGGGGCGGCGGCTACGTCGCGGCAGGCGGCAAGATCGGCGCCGCCCCCCTCACCGTCGAGCAGCTCGCCGCCAAGGTGGGCTGCGAGCCACGGATGCAGGTCGACGCCGCCGAGATCCGTACGGGGTACTGCAGGACCCCCGACGGCGAGTTCTTCGTCACGACGTTCAAGAACCAGGCCGGCAAGGACGCCTGGATGGACGCCGCGCCCGAGTACAACCCGCACCTGGTCGGCAACCTCTGGACGGTCCTGTCCAGCCGGTCGGTGCTGGATCTGCTCAAGGAACGGCTCGGCGGCGACCTGCATCTCACGGACCATCGGACCAAGAAGATGCAGGTCGTCGGCTAGCGCCGGCGGACGAGCTCGTACTGGGCCCTGATCTCGGCCGGGCTCGCGGCCCGGTCCAGGAACATCAGGCCGTCCATGCGGCAGTCACAGGGGTTCTGCTCCCTGGTGTTCTGCGGGTAGCTGCCGCCGATCTTGATGCCTCTCGGGTCGGTGGCCGAGGTGACGTCGGGCTCGGGATCGCCCTCGACTCCCCACGGGTCGCCGGTGACCGTGTTGAAGCCGTCGAGCGGCCTGCCGTTCTTGTACAGCTTCATGGTCGCGGTGTCGAAGTCGTACGTGGCGGCGAGGAACACCCACGTGTCGCGGGGCAGGATCTCCTGCCACGGCTTGTTCGCGGCGAACGTCTGTGAACTGCTGCCGTCCACCCTTCTGGCCAGCGCCACCACCCGCAGCTCGCCGTTGACCGTGATCAGTTCGAGCAGCGCTCGCACGTCGTGGCCCTGGGAGTTGCCGCTGAGCAGCCCGGCCAGCCCGATCGCGCCGTAGTAGTCGGCCGGGTCGGCGGTGTTGGAGTTGGGCGCGGGGCCCTGGCCCTGCATCTTGAACCAGCCCATGATCGTGGTCGCCTTGACGCCGTTGAAGGCCCGCAGGCTGGGCACGCCCGGTTCGCCGTACACGCCGGCCTTCCAGTCGTCGTTGCCCGCCGTCGCCGGTTCGACCTGCCTGGTCTGCAACGCGTTCCCGCTGCCCCGGTACGCCTTGTCCGGCACGCGCATCGCCTGGCCGCCGTTGACCAGCGTGATGGTGCTGCCGGAGGTGCCCTGGTCCTGCTCCTTGGCGGGGTCGCCGGGCAGCGGGTGCTCGAAGTCGTAGGAGGCCACCAGGTTCTGGCGGAACGTGGGCAGCACGCCGGCCGGATAGGCCGCCTTCGTGACCTTCCAGATCTTGCCGTTGGCCTTGGACAGCAGGTAGAGCTCACCCGCGTTGTCCTGGCCGAAGCGCAGGTCCACCCGGGCGTGGCCGGCCAGGTCCGCCATGGTCACCTGCTTGCCGGTCGAGTCCACCAGCCGCGGCTTGTACATCGGCGCCCGGCCGGCGCCCTTCTTCATCTGGGACGCGACGGTGAAGAACACCTGGCCGTCCACGATGTCGCCGAACAGGTACTTGCCGTGGAGCTGCGGCAGCCGGGCACCCCGGTAGACGAAGCCGCCGACGATGGCGTGGCCGCTGTCGGCGGTGCACGGGTGGCCGGGCGGCGGGTCGTGGTCGTAGGCGGCCACCGGGTAGTTGTAGCCGAACTGCGCGTCGTCGTCGGGCAGCGTGTACAGGTGGCAGCGGTCGGCCCTGTTGTAGACGAAGCGGCCCTCGCGCTCGCTCCACCCCAGGTTGTCGCCCGCGCCGACGTCGTAGACGGCCTCGATGGCGTGCTCGCCGATGTGGCCGAGGAGCAACCGGTTGCCGCCGGCCCGCGTGTCCCAGCTGAAGCGGTGCGGGTCGCGCATGCCGTAGGCGTAGATCTCGCCGAGCCTGCCCTCCTGGCCGGCGAACGGGTTCGCGGCGGGGATGCCGTACTTGCCGTTGGCGCTGTTGGTGCCGGCGGGGTCGATGCGCAGGATCTTGCCCTGTGGGATCGCCAGGTTCTGCGGGTCGTCGCTGGTGGTGCCCCTGCCGCCGTCGCCCGCGGCGACGTAGAGCAGGCCGTAGTCCTTGTCGCCGCGGCGGGCGGCCGGGTTGAAGTCGATCTGCTGGATGCCGTGGATCTGGCCGGAGAAGCCGAGCCGCAGCACCTCCCTGCGGGTGCCGGCGAACACGGCGGCCTTCGGGTCGGTGGCCGTCCACTCGGTGATCACGCCGTGGAACCGGGTGCCCGGCTGGGGCGTCAGGTCCGGGGTCTTCGTGGTCAGCGCGGCTTCCCACTCGGTGTGGACGGTGTAGAACTTGCCGTTCCTGCCGAAGTCGGGGTGGAAGGCGGCGAAGCCGAACCCGCTGCCCAGGCCGCGGCCCGAGAGGAAGTCGGGCGCGAACGTGGCCGCGACGTCGAGGTATTCACGCGGCTGCCGGTCCTTGCCGAGCAGGTAGAGCTTGCCGTTGAGGTCGTTGGCGTACAGGCGGCGCGAGCCGTCGGGCAGCTCACCCAGGTAGTTGATCCGGGCCCAGCGGACCAGCCGCTGGTCGGTCGGCGCCGGGGTCGGCTCGGTCTTGGGGAACGAGGCGAACTCCTCCAGCGTCAGCGTGAGCGCCGACGCGGCGGGCTTCTCGGGGATGGGATCGTCGATCGGGACCGGCTCGGCCCAGGCGTTCGCCGGCGAAGCGTAGAGGGTGGTCATCAGGAGGACGGTCGCGATCGTTAACTTGCGAAAGGCGGACATCGGGGGAAATCCTCTCGCCCTGCACCGTAAGCGCTTTCGAAAGCGCTTTCCTTTCAAAACTAGCGAATCGTAACCCGACGAAAGGGAGTGTCAAGAGGCCGGTGGGGCGGTGGAGGCTCTGATCACCAGCTCGTGCCGGGTGCGCCGGCGCCGTGGCCGCGCGGCCGGCGGCTTGAGCACCAGCTCCAGCGCCTGCTCGCCCATGCCCACCATGGGCAGCCTGATCGTGGTGAGCGCCGGAAAGACGTCACGCGCCAGCGGGACGTCGTCGAACCCGGCCACCGAGATCTCCTCGGGCACCCGGCGCCCGTGGTTCAGCAGCCACGACAGCGCCCCCACCGCCATCGGGTCGTTCAGCGCCACGACCGCCGTCAGGTCCGGGTGCGCCCGCATGAGCCGGGCGGTCGCCGCCGCGCCGCCCTCCCTGGTGAAGTCGCCGTGCACCATCGGGACCGAGGCCCAGTCGAGCCCGGCCGCGCCGTAGGCCGTGCGCAGCCCGGCCAGCCGGTCCTCGACCGTGGTCAGGTTGGCCGGGCCGCCCAGCACGCCCAGGCGGCGGTGGCCCAGGTCGAGGAGATGGCCCATGAGCGTGGCGCCGCCGGCCGCGTTGTCGGGCAGCACCGCGTCCACCGGCAGGTGGTGGCGGCCGATCACGGCGGCCCGGCCGCCCGCCAGGGTGAACGAGCGCAGCTCGGCGGCCAGCGCGGTCTCGTCGCCCGCCTCGACGTAGCCCGAGCCCGCCAGCACGATCGAGGTCACCCGGTGGGCGCGCAGCGCGCGGACCCTGGCCAGCTCGGCGCGCGGGTCGCGCTGGGTCTGGCTGATCAGCGCCAGGAAGCCGCGGCTCTCGGTCTCGCGCAGCACACCCCTGGCGATCTCGGCGAAGTAGGGGTCGCCGACGTCGTGCACGATCAGCCCCACCATGGACGCCTGCCCCCCGGCCAGCGCCCGCGCGTGGCTATTGGGCACGTAGCCGACCTCGGAGGCGATCGCCTGGACATGCGCCGCGAGCTGGGCACTCACTCCCGTGCTGCCCGTCATGGCGCGGGAGGCCGTCGCCAGCGAGACCCCCGCGGCCCTGGCCACATCGACCAGGCGCGGCGGCGAGGAAGGCGAAGATCGCTCTGTCATGTGGTGCGGACCCCCTTGTCCGGGGCGGATTCCCGTGTAATCGTAACCGAAAGCGCTTACGAAAGCGCTTTCGCTCCGCCACTTCTCGACGGGGGTCTCCTCCATGGCACGAGTTACCAAGAGTCTGGCGATCATCTCGATATGCGCCTTAGGGCTGACCGCGTGCGCGAAGACCGACGAACCCGGCGCGGCGCAGTCGCCGGGGCAGCAGCAGGGGCCGGTGAAGGTCGGCATCTCGCTCCCGCTCACCGGCGACTTCTCGGAGCCGGGCAAGGGCATCCAGGAGGGCTACCAGGTCTGGGCCGACCGGGTGAACGCCAAGGGCGGCCTGCTCGGCAGGAAGGTCGAGCTGATCTTCCGTGACGACGCCTCCGACCCCAACCGGGTCAGCTCGGACTACGAGTCCCTCATCACCCAGGACAAGGTCAACCTGGTCTTCGGGCCGTTCTCCTCCCGGCTGGTGATCCCGGCGGCGAAGGTGGCCGAGTCGTACAACATGCTGTTCGTGGAGCCCGCCGGGGCCGCCGCCGAGGTCTTCGAGCAGGGCTTCAAGCGGCTGTTCTACGCGGCTCCTGCGATCGCCGGCGACCACTACAACTACCTGGCCGACTACATCACCAAGCTGCCCGCCGACAAGCGGCCGAAGACGGCGGCGTACGCGAGCCTGGACGACCCCTTCGCCCAGGGCACCGCGTACGGGCTGCGCGACAAGCTCGCCGCGGCCGGGATCAAGACGGTCGTCGACGAGGTCTACCCGCCCGAGACCACCGACTTCTCGCCCATCGCGGCCAAGATCGCGGCGGCCAAGCCCGACCTGGTCGTCGGCGGCACGCAGTTCGAGGACTCGGTTGGCCTGGTCCGCGCGCTGCAGGAGCTGAAGGTGCAGCCCAAGCTGGCGGCATTCTCGACGGGGCCGACGCTGGCGGAGTTTCCCGCCGCGGTCAAGGGCGCCGTCGAGCACATCGTCTCGCCGGTCGGCTGGTCGGCCACCGCCACGTTCCCCGGCAACCAGGACCTGGTCAAGCGGTACAAGGAGATGTTCAACGGCGAGGCCAACGAGGACGCGGCCAACGGCTACACCGTCGGCCAGATCGTCGAGAGCGCCGTGAACGCGGTCAAGTGCGTCGACCCGACCAAGGAATGCCAGGACAAGCTGACCGAGCACATCAGGCAGGGCACGTTCGAGACCGTCGTCGGGCCGCTGTCGTTCGACGACAAGGGACGCCCGGAACAGGCGCACATGATCCAGCAGTACGTGAACGGCAAGGTCGAGATCGTCCTGCCCGAGCAGGCCAAGACCGCCGACATCGTCTACCCGAAGAAGGAATGGTGAGCCTGCTCCTGCAGGGACTGGCCCTGGGGGTGCTGACCGGCGGGCTCTACGCGCTGCTGGCCTCGGGGCTGTCCCTGTACTTCGGTGTGATGCGGGTGGTCATGGTGGCGCATCCGGCGTTCCTGTTCCTGGGCGCGTACCTGACCTACACCGTGCACACCGTGTTCGGCGTGGACCCGTTCCTGGCGCTGCCGCTGACGGTGCCGCTCTTCTTCGCGCTGGGCGTGGCCGTGCAGCGGCTGCTCATCGCCCGCCTGGCGCCCGAGAACCTGGCCATGATGTCGGTGCTGCTCACGTTCGGCATCGCGCTGACCATCGAGGGGCTGCTCGGCACGTTCTACACCGGCTCGTACAAGTCGGTCAGCATGGAGTACGCGACCAGGTCCCTGACCATCGGCGGCGTGCACCTCCCCTACGACAAGATCATCGCGTTCGGGGTGGCCGCGCTCACCCTCGCCGTGCTGTTCGCGGTGCTGATCAAGAGCAGGTTCGGGCAGTCGCTGCGGGCCACGATCCAGCACCGCGAGGCCGCCAGGCTCGTCGGCATCCAGACCGAGCGCGTCGCCGGCTACGGCTTCGGCGTGGGCCTGGCCACCGCCGCCGTCGGCGGCACGGTGCTGGCCCTGATCACGCCGTTCTTCCCCGCCTCGCACTGGGTGTGGATCGGCAAGCTGATGGCCATCATCGTGGTCGGCGGCCTGGGCAGCGTCGTGGGCGCCGCGCTGGCGGCCGTCATGCTGGGCGTGGTCGAGGGTCTCGTGCTCGTCACCGTGGACGCCACCTGGGCCACGATGATGTTCTACGTCTTCCTCTTCCTGGCCCTGCTCGTCCGTCCCCAGGGGTTCTTCGGAGGCCGGCTTGCGCACCGTTTCTAGAGGGCTCCCGTTCTTGGTCGGCGCGCTGGCGCTGGCCTATCCGTTCCTGGTGCCCAACTACTACCTCGTGTACGCGGGCGCGCTGACCGTCATGTACGCCGCCATGTCCACCTCCTGGAACCTGCTCGGCGGCTTCACCGGTTACGTCTCGCTCGGCCACTCGGCGTTCTTCGGGCTGGGCGCGTACGGCACCGGGCTGCTCGTCGTGCGCCTGGACGTGCCGTGGGTCGTGGCCCTGCTCGGCTCGGCGCTGCTCGTCACGGTCTTCGCCGTCGGCGTCGGCATCGCCGCCGTACGGGTGCGCGGCGCGTCCTTCGTGATCGTCTCCATCGCGCTCGTGTCGATGATGAACCTGGTCGTGCAGGGCTGGCGCTCGCTCACCGGCGGCTCCACCGGCCTCCAGGTGCCCTCGCCCTTCCCCGACCTGCATCGCGGCCAGACGCACATGGTGTTCTTCTACCTGTTCCTGGCCCTGCTCGGTCTCGCGCTGCTGTCCTGGTGGTACATCTCCCGCTCCCGGTTCGGCGCGGGCCTGCGGGCCATCAGGGAGGACGAGGACAAGGCCGAGTCGCTCGGCGTGCCCACCGGGGCGTACAAGGTGACCGCCTTCGCCCTGTCCGCCCTGTTCGTGGCGCTGGCCGGCGGGCTGTACGCGCTCTGGTTCGGCAGCCTCGACCCGATCTTCGTCTTCTCCATCCTCATCGGCTCGTACATGGTGCTCATGAGCCTGCTCGGCGGCGTCCGGCACCTGTACGGCCCGCTGCTCGGCGCGCTCATCGTGGCCCCGGCGGGCGAATACTTCCTCATCGCGCTCGGTGAGACGCAGATCCACCTGACCGCGACCGGGCTGGTGCTCGTGCTCGTCGTGCTGTTCATGCCGGACGGCATCCTGGCCAGGTTCGCCGGGAAACGCGGCGGGCCTTCCATCCCGGACGAGACCGCCGACCAGCGACTCCAGGGGGTCACGCGATGAGCTCGCTGCGTACCGAGGGGCTGACCAAGGCGTTCGGCGGCGTGCTCGCCGTGGACGGCGCCGCCGTCGAGTTGCGGGACGGCAAGATCAACGGCCTGATCGGGCCGAACGGCTCCGGGAAGACCACGTTCTTCAACCTGATCACCGGCATGATCCGGCCGGACTCGGGCCGGGTGCTCTACCGCGACCGCGAGATCACCCGGCACTCGCCGCACCGGATCGCGCACGCGGGCATCGGCCGCACCTTCCAGCTCTGCCGGATCTTCCCGCGCCTGACCGTCATGGAGAACATGCTGGTCGCGGTGCGCAGGACCCGGCTGCGCGAGCTGCTGGCGGGGCTGCACGACAAGGGCGAGGTCGAGCGGGCCCGCCACTGGCTGCGCCGCATGGGCATCGAGCACCTGGAGGAGGCCGAGGCCCGCGACCTGTCGTACGGGCAGCAGAAGCTCCTGGAGCTGGCCGCGGTCCTCATGGCCGAACCGGAGCTGGTGCTGCTCGACGAGCCGGCCGGCGGCGTCAACCCGGCGCTGATCGACCGGATCGTCGGCCTCGTCCGCGACCTCAACGCGGAAGGCCGCACGTTCCTCGTCGTCGAGCACAACATGGACATGGTGATGGGCATGTGCGACCACGTGATCGTCTTCGACCGGGGCGCGCCCATCGCCGAGGGGCCGCCGTCACTCATCCAGGAGGACCCGCGGGTGCTGGAGGCGTATCTCGGTGTCTGAGGTCGTGTTGAATCTGGAGGACGTCGTCGCCGGGTACGGCAGGGCCGCGCCGGTGCTGCGCGGGCTGGCCGTCACCGTCCGCGCGGGCGAGGTCGTCTGCCTCGTCGGCCCGAACGGCGCCGGCAAGTCCACCGCGCTCAAGGTCGCCAGCGGCCTGCTCGTGCCCCGGGAGGGCCGGGTGCTGCTGGCCGGGAAGGACGTGACCGGGCTGTCGCCGCAGCGGCTGCTCGGCCTGGGCCTGGCCCACGTGCTGCAGGGGCACAGCGTGTTCCGCGAGATGACCGTGGCCGAGAACGTGCGGCTCGGCGGGTTCACCGTCCGCGACCAGGCCAAGCTGGAGACCAGGATCGCGGCCGTCAAGGAGCTGTTCCCCGTGGTGGGCGAGCGGTGGGGCAGCATGGCCGGGCTGCTGTCGGGCGGGCAGCAGAAGCAGGTCGAGTTCGCCCGCGCGCTGATGCTGGAGCCGTCCGTGGTGCTGCTCGACGAGCCGTCGATGGGGCTCGACCCGCGTAACACGCAGGTGGTGTTCGACCAGATCGACCTCATGCGCAGGACGGGCGTGGCGGTGCTGCTGGTGGAGCAGAACGCGCGCCGGGCGCTGGAGATGGCCGACGTCGGCTGCGTGCTCGACCTCGGCCGGGTGCACATCTCCGGTCCCGCGCGCGAACTGGCCGCGGACCCGCGGCTCGGGCGCCTGTACTTGGGAGGCGCTCCCGCGACCTGACCCCGTCGCCCTCGCTTCGGTACAGGTCCTTCTGAGAAGGAGGGGGGACGGCCCAGGCGGGTCAGGCGGTGGCCGTGACGCGGACGCGCTTTCTGAACACCCAGTACGTCCAGCCCTGGTAGACCAGGATGAACGGCAGGGTGATCAGGCCGATCCAGCTCAGCACCGTCAGCGTGTACGGGCCCGACGCGGCCTCCGCCAGGGTGAGGCCGGGCAGGGGCCGCAGCCGCAGCTCCATGAAGACCGCCAGCGTGGCCAGCACGATGGCGCCCGCCGTGGCCGTGAACGCCCAGCCCTCCCTGCGCCGCCAGATCAGCGCGACGGCCGCGGCCAGCGCCGCCATGGCGGCCAGGGCGGGGAAGGTGCCCAGGCCCGACAGGGCGGCGACGGCCACCGGCATGACCACCGCGCCGGCGACCAGGGCGGCGGTCCTGGCGCGGCGGCGTACCGGACCGGTGGTCTTGAGCGCCAGGAAGACGGCGCCGTGCAGGGCGCACACCGTCAGCGTGAACATGCCGCCGAGCAGGGCCGCGAGCGCGCTGCCGAACAGCAGGTCGGCGAAGACGGCGCCCCACAGGAACGCCGGCAGCGCGCTGCCCACCACGATGCCCAGATCGCACCAGAACGGGTCGGCCACCTTGCCGCGCCACTCCAGCCCGACGCCGCGCACGATCAGGCCGACCAGGACCAGCGTGACCGGCAGGTAGAAGGCGCTGAACACGCCCGCGTACCAGG
The DNA here is from genome assembly GCF_900108335.1 of Nonomuraea solani. Classification (GTDB taxonomy): domain Bacteria; phylum Actinomycetota; class Actinomycetes; order Streptosporangiales; family Streptosporangiaceae; genus Nonomuraea; species Nonomuraea solani. Next base: position 663,847 of record NZ_FNVT01000002.1, on the reverse strand, counting down.
CAGGGAACGCGGCGAACATGGCGCCGACCGCGGTGATCAGCCAGACCTCGTTCCCGTCCCACACCGGGCCGATGGTCTCCAGGCCGGCGCGCTGCTCGTCGGCGTTCCCGCTGACGACGGGCGACAACATCCCGACGCCGAAGTCGAAGCCCTCCAGCACGAAGTAGCCGGTCCAGAGGAAGGCGATGACGGCGAACCACAACTCGATCATTGTCAGCTCCTCAGTACATCAGCGACGGCTCGCGCCGCTCGGCCGCGGGGGCGGGTACCCGCTCCTCGGGGCCCTTGCGGACGTGCTTGGCCAGCAGCACGATCTCGGCCACCGTGAGCGCGCCGTACAGCAGGGTGAAGATCGTCAGCGAGATGGCCACCTCGGCCAGGCTCACGCCGGGCGACACGCTGGCGGCCGTCAGCAGCTCGCCCGCGACCGTCCACGGCTGGCGGCCGATCTCGCTGAGCAGCCAGCCGGCGATCACCGCGATCAGCGGGAGCGGCAGCGCCAGCAGCATCGCCCGCGACAGCCAGGCCGGGAACGGGCGCTTCCTGCGGGTCAGCCAGAGGCCGAGCACCGACAGGCCCACCGTGGACAGCCCGAAGACGAGCATCACGCGGAACGACCAGAAGACGATGGCCTGGTCGGGCCGGTAGTCGCCGGGGCCGAACTGCTCCTCGAAGCGCCGCTGCAGGTCCTCGGTGCCCTGGACGGTGGCGTTGAAGTCGTGGGTCGACAGGAAGCTGAGGACGCCCGGGATCTCGATGCCGGGGGCGAGGCTGAACGGGGCGGCGGCGGTGTCGCGTTCGAGCCCTTCGGCGGCGGCCAGCTTCATGGGCTGCTGCTCGTACATGAGCCTGGCCGAATGGTCGCCGGTGGCCGCGACGACCGCGCCCGCGATCGCCGTCATCACCAGCGCCGCGCGGGCGGCGCTCCGCCACATGCCGGCGCGCGTCTTGAGCAGGTGGTAGCCGCACACCGCCAGCACGAAGCCGCCCGCCACGATGAACGCGGCCCCGATGACGTGCGGGACCTGGGCCAGCGCCGTGGAGTTGGTCAGCACGGCCCACAGGTCGGTCATCCTGGCCTTGCCGTCCACGACCTCGTATCCGACCGGGTGCTTCATCCACGCGTTGGCCGCCAGGATGAAGTAGGCCGACAGGTTGGACCCGATGGTCGCCGCCCAGATGCACGCCAGGTGCACCTTCTTCGGCAGCCGGTCCCAGCCGAAGATCCACAGCCCCAGGAACGTGGATTCCATGAAGAAGGCCAGCAGCGCCTCCATGGCCAGCGGCGCCCCGAAGACATCGCCGACGAACACGGAGTATTCACTCCAGTTCATCCCGAACTGGAACTCCTGCACGATGCCGGTGACCACGCCCATGGCGAAGTTGATCAGGAACAGCTTCCCGAAGAACTTCGTGAGCCGCAGGTAGTGCTCCTTGCCCGTCCGGTGCCACGCCGTCTGGAGGCCGGCCACGAAGATGCCCAGACCGATGGTCAAGGGCACGAACAGAAAGTGGTACACGGTGGTGATCCCGAACTGCCACCGTGCCAGGTCAAGTGCGTCCATCTTCCCCGCCGACTCCTGAGCTCTACAAGCTGTAGTACATCTACCTACAGTAGTACTACAGCTTGTAGAGCAACGGGATGCGATCTTGGTCACATCCCTCTCTCGCTGGTCACTGAGGTATCGAGGATGCCGTCCGGGGGCGGGTCGCGGCGTCACCCGCCGGGTTGATTCCGGCGTACCCCGCTCGGCGGAGTGTGCCCGGCAAAGGGGTATAAGGGTGGCTATTTAGTTATGGCGGGGCATTGTTTGGTTTGCGATACAGAAAGGAAACGTTTCACGGCGGCGTCGACGCGGGGGCGGAGTTCGGCCGCATTGGTTGGCCCTGGGGGTGTTATGAGGCGATTTTCGTCTTATGTCCAAGGATATGAGTTAGAGGCGGGATCGTTCGTTCTTCTGGTGTTTTCGGCCTTTGGTCTTGGGTTCTGGCTCCGTGGCAATGTGGTCGGGCTGGTGGCCATGCTGGTCGTCGTTCCGGCGGCCGCCGTGCTGCTGGTGGCCAGGCTGTCGCAGCCCCGCGCGGTGTCGCAGCCGATCGGGCCGCATTCCCAGCCGGCCGCCAGGACGCCGTCGCGGCCGTACCTGGTGCCCAGGGAGCTGCCGCCCGCGCCGCGCGGATTCGTCGGACGGCTGCGCGAGCTGGAGTGGCTGGCCGATTCCGTCGCCGCGCGGGCCGCGAAAGGAACCACGGCTATCGCGATATATGGAGCTCCAGGCATCGGCAAATCGGCCCTATCGATCACATTCGCCCACCACGTCGCTGATCGATTCCCGGACGGCCAGCTCTATGTGCACCTGTGGAAGGCGTCCCGCGACAGCATTGACGGTCTGCGCGCTTATGTCATCCGCGCTCTCGCGCAGCCCGGCGAGGAGGTGCCCGGCAACGAGCAGGACAGGGAACGGCGCTATCGCGAGCTCACCCGCGACAAGGCGGCCCTGATCCTGCTCGACGACGTCCCCGCCTCCCTCGACCTCGGCGCGTTACGTCCGGGCGGGCACAAGAGCGTGCTCATCGTGACCTGCCGGGACGATCCGGGCCGGCCGGACGTACCGGCGCGCGAGCTGGGCCCGCTGTCCGAGCGGGAGGCCTTCGACCTGCTGCGCGCGGTCATGGGGAGCCGGCGGGTGGAGCGCGAGGAGAAGCAGCTCGGCGAGCTGGCCGGCGTCTGCGACGGGCATCCGCAGGCCCTGCGCGTCGTGGTCACCGCCGTGGCGCAGCGGACCGACTGGACGGTGGACCGCATCACCGAGCGGGCCAGGTCGCTGCCGCTCGTCACCCCAGCCGACGGAGCGCCGCCGGTACGGCACGAGCAGGCGTTCGACGCCGTCTACGTCATGCTGACCAGCGACGAGCAGAAGGCGCTGCGCGCGCTGCGGATCTTCGCGCCCCTCGTCCCGTTCTCGCCGCGGGAACTGGCCGCCGCCCTGCGCGTGGACGACGCCAGGGGCGGCCGGCTCGCCGCCAGCCTCGCCGACGCCGGGCTCCTCGAACTGCTCACCTCCGGCTCCGGCACGCCGACCTGCCGGGCGCGCGACATCGTGGTGCGCTACGCCGCCTACCGGGCGCGCGCCGAGAACGACCCGGAGCCGGGCGTCCTGCTGGCCCGCGTCAAGAGGCTGAGCAGGCAGAAGCCGCCCGCCGCCGGCGAGTACGACATGGACCTGCTGCTCAAGAAGTACGGCACCTTCAAACGCGCGAGCGAGGCGGTCCGCGGAGCGCTGGCGGCGGCCCGCGAGAAGCAGGACGTCTCGTGGGAGGCGGCGGCCTGCATCGCCCTGGCCGAGCTCAACTGCGACCTCGGCCACCTCACCGCGGCCGAGGACCACGCCAACCGCGCGCTCACCCTCGGCGAGGCGGGCGGCCACGCCCGCCCCCTGCGGTGCCTGGCCAGGATCGAGCACCGGCGCCACCGCTTCGACGCGGCCCTGGAGCACGTGCGCGAGGCCATGCGCATCGCCGTGGCCGGCGAGGACCGCGCCGAGCAGGTCAGGATCCTGGGCGAGCAGGCCTTCGTGCTCGCCCTCAGGGACGCACCCGGCGACAGGAAGGAGGCCGCGGAGGTGATCGAGACGGGCGACCGGCTGCTGCGCGACCTCGGGACCGAGGGCGAGCGGCTGCGCGCGGAGTTCGGCTGGCGCAAGGGCAACGTGGCCTTCTACGCCCGCGACTACCGGGCCGCGCTGAGCGCGCTCGACGAGGCCAAGAGGCAGGCCGCGCAGCACGGGCAGCCGTGGTTCGGGGCCTGGATCGACCAGACCAGGGCCCGGGTGGCGCTGCGGACGGAAGCCTTCGAACCGGGCGCCCGCCACGCCTCCGAGGGGCTGAAGTCGTTCACGGCGCTGCACCACCGCTTCGGCGCCGCCCACTGTTACTACCGGCTGGGCGAGATCTATCTGGCGGAGGGCCGGGCGGCCGAGGCCGGGACGGCGCTGCGGCAGGCGCTGGAGTCGTTCCGCAACTGCGGCGACCGCTGGATCGAGGGCGGCGTCGCCCTGCGGCTCGCCGCCGCCTACCGGCTCAAGGGCATGAAGGGCGAGGCCGTCCGGCTCCAGCACGCGGCCTTCCTGAGCTACCGCCGGCTGGACGGCTGGGGCCGGACCACGCGGAACGCGGCGCGGGCGCTCCTGCGCACGGTCTTCACCAGACGTTCGAGGACCAGGCGTTCGAGGAGGACGACCATCACCACGAAACGAGCGTGACATGCCAGGCGAGAAGGGCCGCCCGTCTCGCAGGCGCCGCCGTCGATTACTGCCCGCGACCCAGATCGTCGCGGCCGCGCTGGGGGTCCTCGGCGCCGAGCTGGCCGTGCTGGCCGGCTGGGTGGAGGACCCGCGGCTGCGCATCGTCCTGGCCGTCGTCACGCTGCTCATCCTGAGCGTCGCGGCCGTCCTGGGCCTCCTGGTACGCCAGAGCCTGCGCCCGGCCGACCGGTTCGCGCTGCCCCTGTTCGCCGGCCGGCAGAAGGAGCTGGACGACCTGGTCACCATGTACGACCAGCACCGGGCCCGCCTCCGCGGCGAACGGCCCGGCCGCCCCCTCGTCATCCTCATCCACGGCCGGCCGGGCATCGGGAAGACCGCGCTGGCGCACCGGTTCGCCGCCGAGATCGAGGAGCAGTATCCCGACGGCCGGCTCTACCAGAACCTGGGCACGGCGGGCGAGGCCAGGGCGCCCAGGGACATCCTGCTCTCTTTCCTGCGGGAGCTGGGCTGGAACGACGAGAACGTGCACGCCCAGAGCGCCGACGAGCTGGCCGGGGTGTTCCGCGCGAAGACGGCCGAGAAGCAGATGCTCATCGTGCTGGACGCCGCCCGCAGCGCGGAGCAGATCAAGGCGGTGCTGCCCAGCGGCGAGCAGTGCACCGTGCTCATCACCAGCCGGGCGAACTACCTCCTGGGTGACAACGAGGACTCCCCGCAGACGCGGTCGTACCGGCTCGGACCGATGCGGGAGGACGACGCGTGGCTGACCTTCCGCTCGGTCTGCCCCGTCGGGTTGCCCGCGGAGATGCTCGCCGAGATCACGGAGCTGTGCGACGGCCAGCCCAACGCGCTGCTCGCCGTGGGGGAGCGGGCCCGCGACGTGCTCACCTTCAGCGGCCGCCCGCCCGCGGCGGCGCTCCAGCCGCTCATGGCCGAGCTGCGCGATGGCCGCACCCGGCTGGCCGCGCTCAAGCACGGCGGGCGCGACGTCGCCGATCGTTTCGAGAGCGAGTACGCCGTCCTCGAACCCGAGGTGAGGAAGGCGTTCGTGTTCCTGACCCTGTCGCAGTCGGACACGTTCACGCCCTGGGTGCTGCAGCCGATGCTCGACATCGGCACCGTCGAGGCGTCGAATCTGATGGACCGCCTGTGCCGCGTGGGCCTGCTGGACGGCAAGGGCCGCGACCCCTCCGGCTTCGTCCGCTACCGGATGAGCCCGCTGATCAGGCTGTTCGCCGAGCAGCAGCGACGCGAGCCGGCCTGGGAGGAGGAGATCGGCGCGGCGCGGTCCCGGTTCCGGCTCGCCTATCTGGCGGGCACGGCGCAGGTGCTGTCGGTCCTGTACGGGGGCCGCCGGCTCGCGCTCGACCAGGAGGTCCCGGCGGAATGGCTGCCCCAGTTGCCCGGCTGGGAGCGGCAGGTGGCGGCCAACGTCGGCTTCTGGCTGCGGGCCGAGTTCGGCAACCAGGTCGAGACCGTGCTGGAGGCCGAACGGCAGCGGCAGCCGGTGGTCTGCTGGCGGCTCGCGGCCATGCTCGGTGACTGCTATACGCCGCCCGTGCGCCACGACACCGTGCGGCACGCGTTCGACCTGGCCACCAAGGCCGCCGCCCGCGACGTGAACGACCCTACGGCCGTGATCCGGGTCCGCCTGGCCAAGAGCGGCTACCTGGCCGCGGTGCAGGACTACGCGGACGCGATCGGCGAGCTCCGGCTCGTCCAGCACTCCCCGGGGACGGGCCACGCGGCGCCGCTGCGCGCCGAAGGGCTGTTCCGGCTGGCGTTCGCGCTGCACGAGATCGGGCACCACGAGGAGGCGAAGAAGGTCCTGAGCGAGGTCGACGGCCGCCCGCCACCGGCCGGGAACACGGTCGGAAACATGGCCGGGAGTACGGTCGGGAGTATGGTCGGGGGCACAGCCGGGATCGGGAGCACGGCCGAGAGCGCGGCGGAGCACTGGCCGGTGGCGTGCGCGCCCCTGCTGCTGGCCGAGAGCGCGGCGCTGAGCACGGCGGAGGGCTGGTCGGCGGCGTGCGCGGCGCGGCGGCTGCCCGGTCAGGCCCCGCCGCACGCCCGGTTCGTCGAGTCGCTGCTGCGCGCCCGCCGCGACTGCCGGCGCCGCGCCGGTGAGCGCTGCGAGACGGCGCTCGGCAGGGCGGGCGAGATCGCCGACGGCAGCCTCGCCGGGGTGGCCGCCGTCCAGCGCGAACGCCTGGCGTACCTGCTGCACTGCGGCACGGGACGCGAGGATGTCGTGTCGCGGGCGGCGCGCGGTGTCGTGACGAATGTGCGGGTCGGGCGACCGTACGGGCTGGCCCAGGCCCGCTGCGACCTCGGGCAGGCGCTGCTGCGCACCGGGGACGTGCCGGGCTGCCTGGACCAGCTCGACCTGGCCGAGTCACAGTTGCGCGGCAACCCGATGGACGGGCGGCCGGAGACGGGGCGCCTGCTCGCCCGCCTGTGGCGGTTGCGCGGGCAGGCGCGGCTGGCCGCCGGGGACCACGCCGAGGCGCTGGAGTCGCTGGGGGACGCCGACGTGTGGTTTGCCGGCCACGAGCCGTGGGCGCACGCGGAGATCCTGCTGCTGACCGGCAACGCCCAGCGCGCGGCCGGGCGGCTGGTCGCGGCGCTGGCGGCGCACGCGACGGCCCTCGACCTCTTCTGCCGCCACGGCGACCAGGCCATGGAGGAGCTCGCCCGCCAGGAGCTCACCCTCACCCTGGGGGAGATGAACGGCCGTCCCGTACGGCGCCGCCTCGTGCGCGCCCTGGCCTGCCGCCGCCCCTAGCGAACACCGTGCTCCTTCAGGTACGCCCGCAGGTTGCCCAGCTCGTAGCCACGCCGCTTGATCTTGTTCACCAGGATGCGGAAGTCTCTGGCCAGGTTGGGCCGGAAGTGCAGGAGCAGGATGTCGCCAGGGCGCAGCTTCTTGTCGGGCACCTGGTAGGCGATCTTGCCGCCCGGCTGGACGGTGGCGGTCCAGAGGAGCACGGCGTTCATGCCGCAGCTCTTGGCGGCCCTGAGCGTGTCGGTGTTGTAGTTGCCGAACGGGGGCCTGAACAGGGTCGGCCGGCCGCCCAGCTCCTTCTTGATGAGGCTCGACGAGCCGCAGATCTCACGGCGCTGGGCGTCGTAGCCGAGCAGGCTGAGGTTGGGATGGGTGAGGGTGTGGTTCTCGATGGGGACGCCGGCGTCGCGAAGCTGCCGGAAATATCCCCATTTACCAGCTCCAACGAACCGGGCCGGGCCGCCCGACTCGTCCGGCGTGCCCTTGGCCTCCACGGCGTCGCGCATCGCGAAGGCCGTGATGGGAATGCGCCGCTCCCGGATCTGCCGGACGAACCCCGGATCCTGCTCCCAGCCGTCGTCGATGGTCAGGAAGACGACCTTGCGCTTGGTCGGGATCGAGCTGATGACCGGCGGGAGCGCGCCGGGACGGGGGAGCCGGCGGACCTCGCCGTCGCGCGGCAGCGCTCCCGGCGGGCCCTGCGGGGTCGTCACCGGAGCCGGGGCCGGGGCGGACGTGGCCGGCGCGGTGGCGGGGCCGACGCTCGCCGTCCCGGCCGGGGTGCAGGCGGTCAGCGCCAGCAGGCCGGCCACGAAGGTCACGCGTCGTCTCTCGTTCCGCCCCCTGCGCATGGGGCACCATCTTGCCAGCCTTGGTCAGGTGTTGCCCTTATCCACCTGATCCGGCGCGCCTAAAGTGACGTTATGAAAGTGGCGGGCAGCGCCGTGATCGGCGTGCAGAGAGATCGGGTGTGGGCCGCGCTCCAGGACCCGGCGGTGCTGGTGCGCACCATTCCGGGGTGCGAGCGGCTGGAGGAGATCGGGCCGGACACGTACCGCATGACGGTCAACGCGGGAGTGGCCTCGATCAAGGGCGTCTACCAGGGGGAGGTGGCGCTGACCGATCCGCTTCCGCCCGAGCGCTTCACGCTCAAGGCCAGGGGGCAGGGCGCGCCGGGGACCGTGGACGCGACCGTCCAGGTACGCCTGAGCGAGGACGGCGGCGGGACCCGCGTCGACTACGACGCCGAGGCGGTGATCGGCGGGATGATCGGCGGAGTCGGGCAGCGCATGCTGGGCTCGGTTGCCAAGCGCACGGCGGGCGAGTTCTTCGCGGCCGTCGAAGAGCACCTGCGCGCACCCACGACCGTGGCCGAGCAGCCGGTCGAAGTGGGCGCCCCCGTCTATGAGCGGCCCGCCCAGCGGCAGGCGGCCGAGACACGGCCGTGGGTGATGCTGGCGTCGTTCGGCATGGGGGCCGGGGTGGCGGTCACCGGGGTCGTGGTGGGGTGGTTGCTCGGCCGGGGCCGGCGGCGTTCATGAGCGGCGGTCATTAGCGGGGCTTTGACCATAAGGGGAGGCGGCAGGGTGTCGGTGGCTCTCGCGGAAAAGGATCTCCGGGCGTAGCGTGGCGGTATGCGGCAGGCACATGCTGAAGACGCACGGACAGAAGCCAGGCGAGTCGTACGCAACCTGCTGGGTGAGGAGCGTCCGACAGCCGAGCTGCTGATCGCCGACGTGCGCCCGGTGCTCGGGGACGACCGGACCGACCGTACGCTCGGGCTCGCGCTCGGCGCCTCCCTCACCAGACGTTCGGCGGAGCTGGCCGCCATCGCCGCGCTGCTGGTCGGCACCCGCGAGCTGGGCGACGACTGGTGGAGCAGGCCCAGGGGCGGCAAGCTGCCGCCCCCCGACGAGGTGGTGCGCACGGCCGTCGCCATCGAGCCGTGGACCGACCTGACCGCACTCGAGATGCTGGCCGCCTGGATGGCCGACGACGCCGCCGACGAGATGTGGGGCCGGCCCGTCGCGCAGGTCGACCTCAACTCCTGGCAGGCCGAAGACCGCTTCGACCTGCCGCCGGGCGCCAAACCGGGCGAACGGCTCGTCGTGCACTTCGACGCCGGAGGGCGGCTCGACGCGGTCGTCGCCCGGCGGCCCGACGAGGATCTCGGATCCAACCTGGACTTCCAGTCGCTGCGCTACTCCCGTCCCGCCGAGGCGCAGTGGAGCTGGGGCGTGGCGGCCGGGCTCGGGCCGCACCGGCTGCCGGGTGAGGACCCCGACCCCTACGCCCGTGAGGTCCCCTCGGCCGCCACCGGCATCCTGCGGGCGTGGGCGCTGCGGCACGGCGCCTCCCGCGAGCAGCTCGGCGAGCGGTGGGAGACGGTCGGCGACGTGGTGGCCGCCATCGAGCGGGTCGACTGGATGTGGCGCAGCGGCGAATGGTTCGGATGGTGGCGGGGCGCCTCCGCGCTGGTGGACGACTCGGCCTATCTGCCGTACCGGCTGGAGGAGCTCGCAGCGGGGTGAGGCCGCCGAGCCAGCCCCCGCGAGGTTCGGCGTGCCTCCCCCCGGCAGCATTCTGCTGGCCGGGCCCGCGCCCGCTGAAGCCCTTGCGTCTACATGCAAACCCTTGCGGCCGGCGCGCGGAAGGGTTAGAACCTGCCTAGCCCAGCTCGCCCTTGAACAGCGCCTCGCCCAGCCTGCTCCGGATGTGCAGCACGTGCCGCCCGTGCCTGGTGGTGTGGATCAGCCCGGCGCGCCGCAGCGCCGTCGCGTGCCTGCTGGCCGCCGACACGCTCACCCCGAGCGCCTTCGCCAGCGCCGTGGTGGTGAGCCCGTCGCCCACCAGGTGCAGGGCGGCGGCCCTGGTGGGCCCGAGCAGTTCCGACAGCGCGTCCATGTGGTCCGTCCGGCCCTCCGATAACTCCCAGAACGGCGCGCGCTCGACCGGGTAGACCAGCGTCGGGCTCAGGCTCTCGTCGGCCAGCGTGATCGGGCCGTGCACGCCGAAGAAGACCGGGATGAGCAGCAGCCCCCTGCCGTCCAGGTAGAGGTCGCGGTCGACCACGTAGTCCACGCTCAGCACGGGCGGGTCCCAGCGGGCCGCCGGGTGCAGGCCGCTCAGCAGCCGGTCCACCCCGCCCATGGCCATGGCCTGCGAGCGCCGGGACAGGTCGGCGTCCACGGCCGCGGTGAGCTGGCGCGTGTAGGGGGCCAGCACCGTGTCGTGGTAGCCGCGGACGGCGTCGCCGAACCGGTCGAGCACCTCCGCCTCGCCGCCGGCCAGGGTGGCGAACCACGACGGCGGCCGCCGGTAGTCGGCCGACAGCCGTCCGAGGTCGATGCGCAGCCGCGTGACCGGCGTGGCCAGCACGGTTTCGAGGCCCTCCTCGAACAGCGGCCGCTGCCCGGCGGGGGTGAGGAAGTCAGGGAAATACGGGGTCGCGGGCATGAGCTGGGCCAGCCGCCGCACCGTGGCCTCCAGGCCCGTCTCGGTGACCGCGGCGACGGCCCGGCGCCGCCAGGTGGTGAAGAAGGGGACATATTGGTCGGGAAAGGCGAGCTGGTGCACGCTGAGCACGAACTCCCACATGGCGTCGTGCCCCGCCGCCAGTCTCACCCGCGTCAGATCCTCGCGTCCGAAGTGGATGCGCAGAGTCTTCACACGCTCACCTCCGTCACCCCCGAGCCTAGGTCCGCGAGATTGCGGTCGGATTTATGGCGTATCACCTCATGCGGAATCGGACGGGTGCGCCGGGGGTTGACCACATACATGAAGGTTGAAGTTTTTTCTGATGTCGTGTGCCCCTGGTGCTACATCGGGCACGTCAGGTTCGCGCGGGCCGCGGAGCGGTTCCGGGCCAAGGGCGGCACGATCGAGGTGACGATGCGGCCGTTCCAGCTCAACCCGGACGCCCCGGCGGAGGCCGAGCCGCTGCTCCCGGCGCTGGAGCGCAAGTTCGGGCCGAACGCCGGGCAGATGATCCAGCGGGTGATCGACACCGCCGCGGCCGAGGGGCTGGAGCTGGACTACGACCACGCGGTCAGCGCGAACACGCTGGAGGCGCACCGCCTCATCGAGGTCGCTACGCGGCAGGGGCTCGGCGAGGAGATGGCCGGCCGGTTGTTTCTGGCCTATTTCAGCCAGGGCCAGAACGTGGCCGACCCCGCCGTCCTGGCCAAGCTGGCCGCCGAGACGGGCGTCCAGGACACCGGCGAGGGCGCCGAGGAGGTGCGCGAGCAGCTCGGCAGGGCGCGGGCGCTCGGGATCAGCGGGGTGCCGCTGTTCCTGTTCGAGGGCCAGTACGCCGTGTCGGGCGCGCAGCCGGAGGAGACCTTCACCGCCGCGATCGACGAGGTGGCCGAGCGCACGGGGCAGACCCCGATCACGCAGCTCGCCGCGCCCGCCGACGGGTGCGACGACGACGGCTACTGCGCCGTCTGAGCATTTCAGGATGGGACAATCGTCGGGTGTCGAGACGCCGACTTGGTTACCTGCTCAAGCATGCCGGGCTGCGCCTGGGGGAGTTGACGGGCCCGGCGCTGGAGCCGTACGGGATCGACGGGCGTGAGTTCGCTGTGCTGTCGGTGCTGGGCGCGCGCGAGCCGCTGTCGCAGCTCGAAGCGGCCCAGCGCCTGGGGATCGACCGCACGACCATGGTCGCCATGGTCGACGCGCTGGAGCGTAAAGGGCTGGTCGGGCGCCGGCCGCACCCCGGCGACCGGCGCAAGAACATCGTGGAGCCGACCGAGCGCGGCCGCGAGGTCCTCGGCGCGGCCACGCGGGCCGTGGAGGAGGCCGAGGAGGCGTTCCTGGCCGTCCTGCCGGACCAGGACGCCCAGCGCCTCAGAGAGGCCCTGGACCGGCTGGTATGAACCTTTCAGCGGCTTTTCAGGCCATCTGCTGCGAGCCCTCGCCGAGGCGGCCCGCGCGGTGGTGGCGGCGGCACAGCACCTGATAGCGCACGTGCGCGGCGTCGGTGTCGCCGATCACCACCTGCGCCCCCGTACGCGCCATCGACCCGCCCACGACCCTGGCGTTGAGCTGCCCCGGCCGCCCGCACCAGCACAGCACCTCGACCTGCAGCCGGCAGACCTCGTCGGCCAGCTCGAACAGCCGCTGCGCCGCGGGGAACATCACCGACCTGAAGTCCGAGGCCAGCCCGAACGCGTAGACGTCCACGGCGTGCTCGTCCACCAGGTCGGCCAGTTGCTCGATCTGCTCGACCGTGTAGAAGCACGCCTCGTCGCAGATCAGATAGTCGATCCGCTCGTGCGCGGTGACCAGCCGGACGAGATCGAGGGAGTCCTCCACCTCGATCGCCTCAAGCCCGAGCCCGATCCTGCTGGTCACCTTGGGCCCGCCGGAGCGGTCGTGCTTGGTGAGCACCAGACCCCGGCGGCCCTGACGGCCGTGGTTGTAGTTCATCTGGAGCGCCAGCGTGGACTTTCCGCAATCCATGGGGCCGAAGTAGAACTTCAGTACGGCATCCCTGGCGCCAGACGGTACGGCAGACAAGGCAGACAGTTCGGTCACGGGGGGCCAGCTTAGTGGCTTGGCTTGTTCTATGACCTCGTGGGACATTTCTCCCCTGGAGTTACAGGAGGAATCTGTGGTCACCGACAATCCACCGTCCCGGCCGTCTGAGCTCGACGCGATGATGACGCAGGACGAAATCACGGCGGCCCAGGCCGACGCGACGCGCTGGCGCTACGGCTTCTTCGTCGTCGTGGCCGGCATCGTCGCGATTCTCATCGCCTTCGGCGCCGCCGTCTTCGCCACCGGAGAGTTCGCCCCGCTTTTCGCCGGTGTGGCGGGGGTGATCGGTACCATAATCGGGGCTTACTTCGGGGTGCAGGCGGGGCAGTCCGGTAAGGCCAGAGTCGAGGCGGAGCTGGCCAGGTCGCAGGAGATGGTGGTGCGGCTGGCGGCCTACGTCGGCACACAGAACGCGCCAAGAGTCATCGACGAAGTGCTCGGCCGTCGCCGAAGCTGAGGAGCCCATGCGTAGCGTCCGTATAGGTGTGGACACCGGAGGAACGTTCACCGACATCGTGGCGGTGGACGAGGAGACCGGTGAGATCCTCACCACGAAGACACCCTCGACCCCCGCGAACCCGGCGGACGGGTTCGTCGCGGGCATCGAGAAGCTGGGTCCCCTCGACGTGAGCGCCGTGGTCCACGGCACCACGGTGGCCACGAACCAGCTGCTGGAAGACCGCATCGCCAACCTCGGTTTCATCACGACCGAGGGCTTCGAGTACATCCTGGAGATCGCCAGGCAGAGCGTGCCCGATGGCTACGGCAACTCCTACTTCTGGGTGAAACCGCCCAGGATCGTTCCCGTGCACCTGGTCAAGACCGTCGGCGGGCGGCTCGACCATCGGGGCGCGGAGGTGTGGCCGTTCTCGGAGGAGCAGGCCGTCGAGGTGGCCCGCTGGTTCAAGTCCAAGGGCGTCACCGCGATCGGGGTGTGCTTCCTGCACTCCTACGCCAACCCCGAGCACGAGCGCCGGATGCGCGAGGTGCTGTGGCGCGAGCACCCGGAGGCGGTGATCTCGCTGTCGAGCGACGTGCTGCGCGAATACCGCGAGTACGAGCGCTCGGTCACCACCCTCGTCGACGCCGCCGTCAAGCCGGCCATGCGCAGCTACCTCGCGACCCTGTCCAACCGGCTCGGCATGCCGTTCTCCGTCATGAAGTCCAACGGCGGCGTCCTGTCGGCCCGCGAGGTCGTCAACCAGCCGATCACCACCGTCCTGTCGGGACCGGCGGCCGGCGCGCTGGGCGCGGCGCTCATCGCCGCCACGGCGGGCCACGAGTCGGTGATCACGCTGGACGGCGGCGGCACCTCGACGGACGTGGCCGTGGTGATCGACGGCCAGCCCTCCATCACCACCGAGGGCTCCATCGGCCGCTACCCGTGCAAGATCCCGATGATCGACATCATCACGGTCGGCGCGGGCGGCGGCTCGATCGCCTGGATCTCGCCCGAGGGCACGCTCAAGGTCGGCCCCAAGTCCGCCGGCGCCGACCCCGGCCCCCTCTGCTACGGCAAGGGCGGGACCGAGGTCACGGTGACGGACGCGCACGTGTTCCTCGGCCGGATCCCGCCGCACCTGCTCGGCGGTGAGATCCCGCTGGACGCCGACGCGGCGCGGACCGGCATCCAGGCGCTGGCCGGCAAGCTCGGGCTCACCCCCGAGCGCACGGCGACCGGCATCCTGGAGATCAGCGCGTTCAACCAGAGCAACGCGATCCGGCAGCTCACCGTCAAGCGCGGGCTGGACGTGCGGGACTTCCCGCTGGTGACGTTCGGCGGGTCGGGGCCGCTGCTGGCGTGCCGGCTGATCGACATCCTCGGCCTGCCGGCCGTCGTCGTCCCGCGCGACCCGGGCAACGTGTCGGCGTTCGGGCTGCTCACCGTGGACGTCAAGAACGACTACGTCCGTACGTACGTCACCCGCGACCTCTCCCTCGGCAAGGCCGTCGAGATCTTCCACGACCTGGAGCATCAGGCGGGCGAGGCCCTGCGCCGCGAGGGCTTCGACGACCCGGTCTACCTGCGCAGCGCCGACCTGCGCTACTACGGCCAGGCGTACGAGGTCCGCGTCACCGCGCCCGCCGGCGAGATCGACGAGGACTGGCAGGCCGACGTGGTCGGCCGCTTCCACGACGCCCACGAGAAGCTGTACGGCTACGCCTACCGCGACGATCCCCGCCACGGCGTCGAATGGGTCAACCTGCGCGTCTCCGGCATCGGCCCCATCAACCGCCCCTCCCTCCGCCGCCTGGACAAGGCCGGCGAGGGTGCCACCTCCGTGCGTCCCGTGCACTTCGACGAGACTCGCGACACCCCCATCCACCAGCGCGCCGCGCTCGGCCCCGGGGCCAAGATCGAGGGCCCGGCGGTGATCGAGGAGTACGGCTCGACGATCCCCATCCATCCGGGCTTCACCGCGACGGTGGATGAGTATGGAAATGTGGAGGTACGCCGTGACTGATCCCATCCTCGTGGAGATCGTCGAGGGCACGCTCGCGTCCGTCGAGCGGGAGGTCGAGACGGCCATCGCCCGTACGGCCCGCTCCCCGATGATCCGCGACGCGCACGACTTCCGCGCGGGCATCCACGACGTGCGGATGCGCAAGCTCACCGGCCGCTCCTACAGCGCGCTCGTCCAGCCCGTCGTGCGCGACTTCCCGATCGAGACGATGCGGCCCGGCGACGTCTACTTCCACAACGACGTCTACCTGTCGGAGGGCGGCATCGGCCACCTGCCCGACCTGTGCGTCACCGTGCCGGTCTTCCACGACGGCGCCGTCGTCGCCTTCGTCCAGGCGTTCGGCCACCACGACGACATCGGCGGGGCGGTGCCCGGCTCCATGCCCTCGCACGCCCGCTCGGTCTTCGAAGAGGGCCTGATGGTGCCGCCGATCAAGCTGTGGGACCAGGGCGTGCCCAACGAGGCGGCGCTGCGGATCATGACCCGCAACTCCCGCATGCCCGACTCGCTGGCCGGCGACCTGGACGCCGAGTGCTCGGCCTGCCTGATGGGCGCGCGGCGGCTCGGCGAGCTGTTCGATCGGTACGGCAGGCAGGCCGTCGAGGAGTGCTTCGACGCGATCATCGGCAAGACGACCGAGACGTTCCGCAGGGAGCTGCTGGCCAAGATCCCCGAGGGGACGTACGTGTGGGAGGACTACGCCGAGCACGACGGCGTGGACGAGCCCCGCCTGCACGCCCAGCGCATCACGCTCACCGTGGACCACGCGCTCGACGCGCCGCTGACCATCGACTTCACCGGCACCTCGCCGCAGGCCAAGGGCCCGATCAACCACGCGGGCGACTACGCCGACGGGGTGTTCCTGAAGAAGTGGCTGGCCCCCGTGCTCCGCAACCTGGCCGACACGCCGGAGCGGATGGCCGAGCTGGACGTCAACGAGGGCGTCGTGCCGCTCATCAAGATGGTCTTCCCGGAGAAGGGCACCCTGCTCACCCCGGTCTTCCCGGCCCCCACCAACGCCCGCACGTTCGTCATCCTGCGCCTGCTCGGTGTCCTGGCGGGCGTCCTGGCCAAGGCCACCGGCGGTCGCATGCCGGCCGACCAGGAGACGATCCGCTACACCGGTGTGTACGGCACGGACGCCGACGGCGTTCCCTACCTGATGCGCGAGGTGCTCGGCGGCGGCTCCGGCGGGCGCCGGTACGCCGACGGCGAGGACACCATCCACGTGGTGCCCGACTCGCGCAACATCCCGGTGGAGTTCGCCGAGGCGCGCTGGCCGTTCCGCGTCGAGCGCCTCGGGCTGGCCTGCGACTCCGGCGGGCCGGGGATGTTCAGGGGCGGGCTCGGCTACGACAAGCACATCAGGATGCTGCGCGACGCGTCGTACATGTCCATCGCCGACCGCTCGATCCTGTCCTGCTGGGGCGTCAACGGCGGCCTCGCCGGGCGGCCGTTCCGGGTGGAGATCGCCGGCAAGGAGATGGAAGGGCTGGTCGACGACCACCAGGTGCAGGCCGGTGACCTGATCAGGATCCGGACGACCGGGGGTGGCGGCTGGGGCTCCCCGTACGACCGCGACCCGCGTGCCGTGGCGGCCGACGTACGCGACGGCAAGGTGTCGATCGCGGGGGCGCTCGGCGACTACGGCGTGGTCCTCGACGGCGACCGCATCGACGAGCGGGGCACGGCCGAGCTGCGCGCCAACCTGCGGCCCCCGGCCGACCGCTTCTTCGACCGGGGGCCTGGCTACGCCAAGCTGTCGGGCGGGCGCTCGTTCGCGGAGGTGGACGAACTCCCCTCCTAAGGGTTGCCTCCCGCCGCGCTCGTACGAAGGCCGCGTGTGAAGATGAGGCATGGGCCCGACGCGGATCATGGCGGTGCGACACGGCGAGAGCGAGGCCAACCTGGCCTACCGGCTGGCCGGCACGACGCCCCTGGTCTACGAGCGCGGCGACGACGAGGTGACGCTGACCGAGCTGGGCCGGACCCAGGCGGCGGCTCTCGGGCGGCTGCTCGCGGCCCTGCCCTCCGGGGAGGCCCCCGAGCTGGTGTGGTGCTCGCCGTACCGGCGCGCGCTCGACACGTGGCGGTTCGCGGCGCGGTCGTGGGCGGCGCTGCCCGTGACCGTGGACGAGCGGCTCAGGGACCAGGAGGCGGGCGCGTTCGCGCACTACAACCTGGCCGCCATCGGGGAGCGGCACCCGGAGGAGCTGGCGCGGCGTGAGAAGGAGGGCGCCTACGCCTACCGGCCGCCCGGCGGTGAGTCGCTCGCCGACGTGGTCGTCCGGCTCAGGGACTTCCTGGCGGACCTGGACGGGCGCGCGGACGGGCGGCGGGTGCTGATCGTCGCCCACGACTCGGTGGTGCTGGCGCTGCGGCACGTGATCGCCCGCTCGCCCGACGCGGAGCTGGCGGCCGTGCTGGAGTTCGCGCCGGTGCTGAACGGCTCGGTGTCGAGCTGGCGCGCCGCCGGGGGCCGCCTGGACGTCGCCGGCTTCAACGACGTCAGCCACCTCTGACAGCTACCTGACCTCTGAGATTTACGTGCTGATGACGAGGTCGGCTCGCTCCCGGGTGCCGTCTTCGGCGAACCAGGCCCGTTCGGCCGCGAACCACTCCCGCCATCGCGGCTCCAGCGCGCCCCCGTCGCGCTCCAGGACCCGTTCGAACCGCACCGCCTCGGGCGCCTCCACCCAGACGCCGAACGCCAGCAGCTCCGCCACCGAGGCGCGGGCCGTACCGACGCCCTCGATGACGAGCACCGGCGCGACGGGGACGGTCACCCGCTCGGCGTATTCGCCGCGCACCCAGTCGTAGCGGCGAAAACCTCCGGGCAGCCCCTGACGGAGCGGCACCAGCACCTGTGACTCCAGCGCCGCGAACCACCCGCCGGGCCCCTCCTCCCACGGCACGGGAAAGTCGTCGCTGTGGATCACCTGGCAGCTCAGGGCCGCCCCCAGCCGCTCCGCGAACGTCGTCTTGCCCGACCCGGCGGGCCCGTCGACGGCCACCAGCCGGACCGGTCCGCACGAGGGCGGAAGGTTCCTGATGCGGGCGGCTAGCTGATACATCGAACCAGGGTAGAGGAGGTGGAGCGGGTGCCTGAAAGAATGTGCTCCCGCCCGGACGCAAGTAGGAGGCTGATCTTGCTCGGACCCCTCGGTGACATCGTCGTGCTCGATCTTTCCAGGGCCCTGGCCGGGCCGCACGCCGCGCAGATGCTCGGTGACCTGGGTGCTCGCGTGATCAAGGTCGAGCACCCGGACGGGGGTGACGAATCGCGCGGCTGGGGGCCGCCGTTCGTCGGCCCAGATCACGATATTTCGACGTATTTTCTGGCGGCCAACCGCAACAAACAGTCCATCGCGATCGACCTGAAGTCCGACGAGGGCAAGCACCTCATCGAGCGTCTCGTACGCCAGAGCGACGTCCTCGTCGAGAACTTCCGTACCGGCGTGCTCGACCGTCTGGGCTTCTCCGTCGAGCGCCTGCACGAGCTCAACCCCCGCCTCGTCATCCTGTCGATCACCGGCTTCGGCCACGACGGCCCCGAGGGCGGGCGCCCCGGCTACGACCAGATCGCCCAGGGCGAGGCGGGCCTCATGTCGCTGACCGGCCCCTCGCCCGACGAGCCCTACCGCGTCGGCGCCTCCATCGCCGACCTGCTGGCCGGCATCCACGGCGCGTACGGCGTGGCCGGCGCCCTCTACGAGCGCGAGCACACGGGCCGGGGCCGGGTCGTCCGCACCTCGCTGCTCGCCGCCATCACCGGCGTGCACTCCTACCACGGCACCGCCTGGACGGTCGGCGGCAAGGTGCCCGGCGCGAACGGCAACCACCACGCCTCCATCGCCCCCTACGGCGCCTTCCACTGCGCCGACGGCATGCTGCAGATCGCCGCCGCCAACGAGGGCCAGTGGAAGAAGGTCGCCGCGCTACTCGACATCGACCCCGATGTGGCGAAATATGCGACGAACAGGGACAGGTTCGCGCACCGGGATGAGCTGATCGCCGACATGGAGAAGGCCCTGGCCGCCCACGACCGCGCCCACTGGCTGGCCGAACTCGGTGCCGCAGGCGTGCCCGCGGGCGCGATCAGATCCCTCGACGAGGTCTACACCTGGGACCAGACCCGCTCACAGGGCCTCGTCGTCGAGGTGGAGCACCCGGTGCTCGGCACCATCGAACTGCCCGGCCCGCCGCTCCGCTTCGACGGACCGGCCGAGATCAGGCACACCGCGCCGCCCGCGCTCGGCCAGGACGGCGACGCCGTACGGGCGTGGCTCGAAGAGCGCGAACGATGATGCGGAATTCGTGGCACCGGATGGCGCGTTCGTGCGTCAACATGGCAACGTTGGCTGACATCTAGGGAGCGATAGTGAGCCGTCCGGACGCGCGCACACTGATCGAAACGGTCCTCGACCGAGGGTCGTGGAAGTCGTGGGACGCGCCGCCCGCCGATCCGGCCGAGCCCGGCTCCTCCTACGCCGACGAGCTGGCCGCGGCCCGCGTCAAGTCGGGCTACGACGAGGCCGTGATCAGCGGCGAGGGGCTGCTCGACGGCCGCAGGGTGGCCGTCGTGGCGTGCGAGTTCTCGTTCATGGCGGGCTCGATCGGGGTGGCGGCGGCCGAGCGGTTCGTGAGCGCGGTCGAGCGGGCCACCCGCGAGCGGCTGCCGCTGCTGGCCGCACCCGCGTCGGGCGGTACACGCATGCAGGAGGGCGCGCTGGCGTTCGTCCAGATGGTGAAGATCACGGTGGCGATCCAGGCGCACCGGGCCGTCGGCCTGCCCTACCTGGTCTACCTGCGGCATCCGACGACGGGCGGGGTGTTCGCGTCGTGGGGCTCGCTCGGGCACGTCACGGCGGCCGAGCCGGGGGCGCTGATCGGGTTCATGGGGCCGCGCGTGTTCGAGTCGCTGCACGGCTACCCGTTTCCCGAGGGCGTCCAGGTCTCGGAGAACCTGCACCAGAAGGGCCTGCTCGACGCGGTCGTCTCGGCCGAGGACGCGCGGGAGATCGCGATCAAGGCGCTGACCATCCTGGCCGCCGACAAGTCCGGCATCGTGGCCGGGGAACCGCCCGAGGAGGACCTGCGGCCGGTGGAGGCGTGGGAGGCGATCACCCGCTCCCGCCGCGACGACCGGCCCGGCGTCCGCACGCTGCTCAAGCTCGCCGCCACCGGCGTCACCCCGCTCAGCGGCACCGGCGAGGGGGAGAACGAGCCGGGGCTGCTGCTCGCGCTGGCGAGGTTCGGCACCGCGCCCGCGGTCGTGCTCGGCCAGGACCGGCGGCTCCAGCGGGCCAACTCACCGCTCGGCCCGGCCGGGCTGAGGGTGGCCCGGCGCGGCATGCGGCTCGCCGCCGAGCTGGGCCTGCCGCTGGTCACCGTGATCGACACCGCGGGCGCGGACCTGTCGAAGGCGGCCGAAGAGGGCGGCCTGGCCGCCGAGATCGCCCGCTGCCTGGCCGAGCTGGTCATGCTCGACGCGCCGACCGTCTGCCTGCTGCTCGGCGAGGGCGCCGGCGGGGCGGCGCTCGCGCTGCTGCCCGCCGACCGGGTGCTGTGCGCGCAGCACGCCTGGCTGTCGCCGCTGCCGCCCGAGGGCGCCTCCGCCATCCTCTACCGCTCGGTCGACTTCGCCCCCGAGATCGCTCAGGCGCAGCGCATCCGCGCCACCGACCTGCGGCGCGACGGCATCGTGGACCGGGTGATCCCTGAGCTGCCCGACGCCGCCTACGAGCCGCGGCAGTTCTGCGAGCGGGTGGGGCGGGCGCTGGAATACGAGATCGCCAACCTGCTGAAGGAGGGCCCGGCAGACCGTTTCGCGGCCCGCCAGGCCCGTTACCGCAACCTGGGCTAAGACCCGCTCCGCCACAGCTCCTCGCCGCCGGCGTCATGGCCGGTGACGACCGTCCCGGCCGAGAAGTCGGCGCCCTCGGGCGTGGCCGCCGCGAACAACGTCACCCCCTGGCCCCACTGGTCGGGCACGGCGTCGGCGGTCACGGTGACGCCGTTCGTCGTGACGGCCTTGACGGTGACCGTGCCGGCGGGCGCGTAGCCGTACCAGGTGTTCGCGCCGAGGCGCCATTGCACCCGCTGGCCGGTGCCGAGCATGTCGCTCAGTTTGCCGCCGGGCAGCGGTCCCTCCAGCGACGGGATCAGCCGGTCGTTCTGCCAGAAGGCCAGGCAGCTCGGCTCGCTCACCAGCGCGCTGATCCCCGCGGCCAGTCGCTGCCGGGCCGCGTCGGACCGCGCGGCCGTGCTCGCGCAGTCGTTTCCGGCCACCGGGATCGACCTGCTCGGCCGGTCCTTGACCTTCAGGAGGAAGCCCGCGACCTTCACCTCGCCACCCGGGACGGTGACGTGCCAGATGGAGGCAGGGGTGCCCTTGCCGCGCAGGAACGCCGCGGGGACCTTGCGCCCGTCGCCGAGCACCGCCTCGATCGACTCCCAGTCCTCGCCGGCCGGGCCGGCGTGGGTGACGATGCCCGGCTCCGGCAGGAACCTGGTCGCGTACAGGTGGACGAACGAGCCCGGCATGGTTCCGACGCAGCCGTCGCCACCCTGGTCCCCGACGGCCACGCCGCCGGAGAGGCAGAGCGTGGCCATCTTCTTGTCCTTGGCCACGTTGGTGAACCACGCTCGCATCGGGTCGCCGGAGCCGTCCGTGCCGGGGATGGTCATCACCTCGCCGATCGGCGGCATGTCCTCGCGCATCGGCTGTCCCGCCCGGTCGTCGCGCCAGACCTCCGCGCCCGACGCGTCGTAGGCGACCAGGCGATGGCCGTCCCGCCGATCGCCCGCGGGATTCTCGGCGGCGAACAGGGTGAGCCCCAGGTTCCAGGGATCGGGCCGGGTCTCCATCCGTGCCGTTTGACCGCCGTCGAACACGATCTCGACGACGGCGACGTTCGCGCGGGCGAAGCCGAAGACCATGTCCTCCCGGACGAACGTGGTCACCCCGGGAAGCTCACCGCCGAGCGCCATCCCCTGAATGTTGGCCCCGTGCCGCGTCCAGAACAGCTCCGTGCCCTGCTGCGCGCGGTGCGGCCGGACGGAGAGGCCCTGGGACAGCTCCACGGCCGCGCCGACGGGCTCTCCCACCGGCGGCGTCATCAGGTCGCGCGACCACGATCCGAGGTCCTTGCCCCGGTCGTCCGCGATCTCGATCTCGGACATCGCGTGCCGCGCCGGGTAGGTCACGGTCCAGATCCGGTACGGGGCGCCGGCCGGTCGCAGCACCGTGCCGGCGAACCTCCGCCCGTCCTTCGCCACCCCCGTGACGCCGCCGACGTCCCCGAGCGCGACCCCCCAGTCGAGCGCGGTCTCCGTACCGTCCCGCAGCGTGCTGCCGGTGAACCAGGCGTCGGCGTTCACGTCCTCCGAGACGCCCGTGCAGCCCCCGTACGGCTCCGCCTCGGCCCGTTCCATGACGAAGCACAGCTCCGGATAGCCCAGCCTGGCCTTGGCGAACCAGAGCCGCAGTGGCAGGCCCTCGGTGGGGTTGTCCACCGTCACCTCCTCGCCCGTCGCGGTCCTGTCCCGCATCAGCCGCTGGTAGATCTCGCCGGGGTCGGCCGCGGTGTTCCTGCCCAGGCCCCCGTTGAGCAGGACGGGAACGAACACGGCCAGCAGCGCCACCGGGAGGGCGGCCAGGACGAAACGGGCGGCGCGCCGCTTCGGCCCGCGCTCACGTATGCGGGCCCAGGCGTGCGGGCTCGCCTCGTACGTGCTCGCGCGGGCGTCGAACGCGGCCCTCAGACGCTCTTCCAGATCGGTCACCGGTCCTCCTCCTTGAGCGCCTTGCCCAGGGCCGCCAGGCCCCTGCTGGCGTGGGTCTTCACCGAACCGGGCGAGACGCCCATCGCGTCGGCGATCTCGCGTTCCGACAGGTCCAGCCAGTAGCGCAGGACGAGAGCCTCACGCTGGCGGCGCGGCAGGCGGTCCACGGCGGCGAGCAGCTCACGGTGCTCCTCGGAGACGAGGACGGTGTGCTCGCTGCTGCGGACCGGCTCCGGCGGGTCGGGGCGGCGCAGCCGGACGAGCCGGAGGTGGCGCAGGCGGTTGCGGGTGAGGTTGCAGACGGTCGCGCGCAGATAGGCCATCGCGGCCCCGTCGTCGCGTAACCGCCTGGTGTGCAGCCGGGCGAACGCCTCCTGGGCGATGTCCTCGGGGTCGTCGGCGCCGAGCAGCCCGGCCAGACGTACCAGGGAGTGGTACTGGGCCGCGAACAGATCGGCGAACGACGGCTGCGCCATGGTCGCTGTTTCGGTCACACCGTTAGAGACACGCGGAGCAGCCGCCGGTTGACTAGGGGACCGGAATCCTTTCGACGCGGATCGAGAAGACCTCCTCGCGGGGCACCACGACCTCGTAGGCGCCGTGGTCGACCATCCAGTAGCCCAGCGCCTCCGCCTTCATGCCGCTGTGCCCGGTGTAGGCGATGTGCAGCCCGTCGTCGTCCTCGTCGAGCACGATGCACGGCTCGCCGCCGAACGCGCCCACGGTGCGGATCAGCACCAGCCACTCCACCTTCGACCGGGGCACCACCCGCCGCCAGTAGCCGGAGGACGCCTCGAACTCCTCCAGCTCCTCCTCGCTGAACAGCACCACCTGGTCGTTGTCGGGACCGAGGGCGGCGGGCAGCGTGCGTTCGCCGAAGCGGGCCACGAAGCCGGAGGCCACCGGCGTGATGTCCTCGCTCATGCGGCGGGCCGCCAGGTCAGGCCGTCGTAGCCGGCGAAGGGACGCTCGCCCTCGCCGGAGACGTGGACGATCTCCGCGCCCGCCGGGATCGGCATCGGGACGGTGTGGAACTGCGGCACCACGTGCTCGGACGAGGTCGTGAACCCGTTGCCGGCGAACGGTGGCGCGTCGCTCCAGTCACCCCCCATGTGCGGTCCGTACGGCACCGCGTAGGTGTCGACGTCACGGGCATACCAGCGCATCATGTAGAGCTCGGGCACCTCGGCGAACAGCTCCGATCCATCGAACGACAGGTCGAGCCCGTAATAGAGCGCCTCGGGGGTGGTCAACCTGACGCAATCCTGCACCCGGTAGACGTAACCTGAGATGACCGTGCGCTTGCCCGACAGATATGGCACGAGCAGACGCGGCGGGACCACCTTCTGCATCTGCGTTCCGCTCACGACACTACTTTACGATCGGTTTACCCTCGTGCGGACCGTCGCCTAGAGCACCCGGTGCTCCAGACACGGCAGCGTGGCCCTCGCGGTGGCCGTCCACTCGTGGTCCACCTCGACGATCCGCACGCCAGGGCCGGTGCCGAGGTCGGCGCGGACCACGCCGAGCGGGTCGACCAGCATGCTCCGGCCCACCCCGAACCCGTCCGAGGACTCGGCCGGATTGGGCGCCTGGCCGACGGCCGCGGTCCACGTCGTGTTCTCCAGCGCGCGGGCCCGGACCAGGGTCACCCAGTGGTCCTCCTTGAGCGGCCCCGACCCCCAGGCCGCGATCACCGCGAACAGCTCCGCCCCCTGATCCACCAGCGCCCTGGTCAGCTCGGGGAAGCGGATGTCGTAACAGGTGACGAGCCCGACCCTGATCCCGGCCAGCTCCACCACCGCCGGCTCGGCGCCGGGCGCGACCAGGTCGGACTCCTTCGCGCCGAACGAGTCGAACAGATGGATCTTCCGGTATGCCGCCCGGATCGTGCCTCCGGCGTCGATGGCCACGGCCGTGTTGTGCACGCGGTCGTCGCCCGGCTCGAACACCCCGGCGATCACCGCCAGCCCGTGCTCCCTGGCGGCCTCGGCCAGCCCGGACACGAACGGCCCGTCGAGCGGCTCGGCGAGGCCGGCGATGCGCCTGCCGTAGCGGGTGAGCGTGGCCTCGGGGAAGATCGCGAGATCGGCACCTTCGGCGCCGGCGATGGCCTCCCTGGCCCTCTTGAGGTTGACCGAGGGGTCAGGAGACACCGGGATCTGGCAGAGGGCGATTCTGGTCACGGCCCGACTCTAACCGGTTGGGCACCCGCCGAAACCACGTCAGGCAGCGCCAGATCCATTCGAGGGGGCCGTACCGGTATCTCGCCAGCCACCACCGGCTGAGCAGGACCTGCGCGACCAGCGTGACCACGGTCACCGCCACCACCGACCACCGGGCCGGGTCGGCGTTCAGCAGCGGCGCGGCCAGGATGATCACCGCGGTGCCCGACACGTAGTTCGTCAGGGCCATCTTGCCGAGTGGCTCCAGCACCGCCGACAGCCAGGGCCGCAGGAAGAGCAGCAGGCCCAGCGCGTACGCCGCCGCGCCCGTCACGGCCGCCACCCCGCCGAGCACGCCGATGTAGGGGAAGCCGGACCAGACGTCCGGCCGCAGCCGGACCGCGTCCACCCAGGCGGCGGTCAGCAGCACGGTGGCCAGCGCAGACACCGCGAAGCCCGGCAGCAGCAGCCGCCTGGACGGCCGCAGTTGCCACAGCCCCATGCCGATCAGGAACAGCCCGGGGATCAGCAGCACCCCGCCGCCCACGTCGGGCAGCAGCGCCCACGCCAGCACGACGACGCCCAGCAGCAGCACCGGCGGGCCGCCGGGCAGGAACGAGACCGGCAGCAGCAGCGCCGCCCCGTAGAAGGCGTAGTCGGTCAGGACCTCGCCCTCGTAGTACATGTGCTGGATCTTGCCGATGCAGAACAGCCAGAACAGCCTGCTCAGCAGCGCCCAGCGGCTGTTGCCGTCCAGGAACAGCAGGAAACCGATCCCGAACAGCATCGAGAAGATCGGATAGAACCGGCCCTGGAACAGCGACTCGATCGTCCAGTCGACGCCGGTCGGGGTTCCCTTCTCGGTGTGCTGCCAGGTGTTGACCAGCATGATGCCGCCCACCGCGAAACCGCGGAGGGCGTCGAGTTCACGGATGCGCGTCATAGGAACCAGGTGAACCACCATATGAGGAATCCGCCGCTGATGACGGTTGCCAGGATTTGTGGCCATCGGCGCTCGTAGCGGAGTACGGCGATGGTCAGGACCGCCGAGGCGGCCGCGAGCCATGAGTACGGCTCGATGATGCCGGGGATCCCGACGGCCAGGGCGGTCTCGTTCCGGCCGGCCAGGGTGTAGATCGACTGGGCGACCAGCCCGGCGAACGCCACGCCCGACAGGCCCGCGAACGCGGTCAGCGCCCTGCCCTTCAGGCCGCCTATGACGAGCTGGAGCAGCGACGCGAGCACGAACAGGGCGAAGGGCGCGGCCAGCCAGGGGGACAGGGAGATCTGGTACGGCGCCGCGGTCACGCGCAGGTCGCCCGGCTTGAGGCCGGGATCGCCGGCGCAGGGGGTGGCGTCCTGCCGGTCGGGGGCGGCCAGGAACGCGGCGATCTTCTGGCGGGCGCAGGCGCTGGTCAGGAAGACGGCGTGGGAGTGGCCTGCGAACTCCTGGAAGCGGCCGGCGGGCAGGGCCTCGGCGGCGGGGCGGCTGGTGCGGATGGGGGTGGTGGTGTCGTATTCGCCGCCGGCGACGTAGACGGGGGCCTTGGTGGTGGCGTTCACGGGTGCGGACTTGGGCAGTTGCAAGGCCGTACACACCGCTTGATCACCTTTTACAGTGAAAAGTCGGGATTTAGTGGTGTTGAACGGGACTTCGTCCTGGCACTGCACCGCGTGATACAGCCCGAACTCGTGCGACACCAGCCCCTCGCCCACGGCGTCGGCCAGCGGCCGCAGCAGCTCGTCGTGCCCCTCGGCCAGCGCGCGCACCATCGCGGGCGCCACCGCCGCCACCTCGGGGTCGGCCAGCGCCTCCGCCAGGATCGTGGCCACGTCGTCACCGCTCATCAGCGCCGTGAACGCCTTGCCGAGCAGCGGATCGGTCGTCGGAACCCGGGCCGGCGCCTTGTTCAGCCGCGCCGTCATGGCCTCGAACCGGTCGCGCACGCCCAGCCGCGCCATGGTGTCCGTCAGGTTGCGTCCGGCGTCGTCGTACCAGTTGACGCTTTCGGGAAGGTACGAGTCCAGCACCACCGACCGCACCCCCTCGGGGTCGGCCGCGGCGGCGTCCACCATGACCCGGGTGGAGTAGCTGACGCCGAACAGGTTCCACTTCTCGTAGCCGAGCTGCTCGCGTAACGCGACGACGTCGGCCGCGATCTCCTTCGTGGTGTATCCCCGCAGGTCGACGCCCTGCTCCTTGAGCCGGTCGCGGCACTTTACGGCGGCGGCGCCCATGTCGGCGGGCGGCCTGCGCAACTGCCCGAGCAGCGCCTCCGCGGTCTCCGGACAGCCCAGGACCGGCCGCGAGTACCGGCTGCCCCGCTGCTCGATCGTCACCACGTCACGATCGGGGAACATCTGGCTCAGGAAGCCCGTGAGCTGCATGGACGCCGATCCGGGGCCGCCGCTCATGTAGACGACGGGGTCCGGCTTGCGGTCCTTGGCGGCCGACAGGTGCACGGCGTAGCCGACCTCGATCCTCTTCTCCGGCGCGTCCCTGCGCTCGGGAACCTCGAGGAATCCGCAG
This sequence comes from Nonomuraea solani, assembly GCF_900108335.1. Lineage (GTDB taxonomy): Bacteria > Actinomycetota > Actinomycetes > Streptosporangiales > Streptosporangiaceae > Nonomuraea > Nonomuraea solani. The sequence goes on along the minus strand of NZ_FNVT01000002.1, from coordinate 636,302 downwards.
GTCGTACGGGTGGGCACGGGCACCGGGCAGGCGATCGGCGCGGCCTGATCGACCGTCATGACGGGAGGCATGGTCAGGGCGAGGGCGAGGAGGGCCCGAATGATCACGAGACGAAGACTAATAGTGTGGAGCCGTGACCGAACCACTTGTCAGCAGGATGCGCGCCTTCGGCACGACGATTTTCGCGGAGATGAGCGCGCTGGCCGTGAAGACCGGGTCGATCAACCTCGGCCAGGGCTTCCCCGACACCGACGGGCCGGCGGCGATGCTCGACCGCGCCGTGCAGGCGATCGGCGCGGGCGCGAACCAGTATCCACCGGGGCCGGGGGTGCTGGAGCTGCGGCAGGCGGTCTCCGAGCACCGCGTGGCCCACTACGGGCTCTCCTACGATCCGGTGAACGAGATCCTGGTCACCGTGGGCGCCACCGAGGCCGTGGCCGCCACGGTGATGGCGCTGTGCGAGCCGGGCGACGAGGTGATCGCGTTCGAGCCCTACTACGACTCCTACGCCGCCTCGATCGCCCTGGCCCAGGCCCGGCTGGTGGCCGTCACGCTGCGGCCGGTCGAGGGCCGCTTCACGTTCGACCCCGACGAGCTGCGCGCCGCCATCACACCGCGCACCCGGGCGATCCTGGTCAACTCCCCGCACAACCCGACGGGGACCGTGTTCACGCGCGAGGAGCTGACGTTCATCGCCGGCCTCTGCCAGGAGCGCGGGCTGATCGCCGTCACCGACGAGGTGTACGAGCACCTGACGTTCGACGGGGTCGAGCACATCCCGCTGGCCACGCTGCCCGGGATGCGGGAGCGCACGGTGATGATCTCCTCCGCCGGCAAGACGTTCTCGGTCACCGGCTGGAAGACGGGCTGGGTGTGCGCCCCTCCCGAACTGACCACGGCCGTCCAGACGGTCAAGCAGTTCCTCACGTTCACGGCCGGTGCGCCGTGGCAGCTCGCGGTGGCGTACGGGCTACGGCACGAGCTGGAGTGGGTGGCGGCGCTCAGGGCGGGCCTGCAGGACAAGCGCGACCGGCTGATGGAGGGGCTGGCGGCGGCGGGATTCGACGTGCTGCGGCCCGCGGGCACCTACTTCGTCCAGACCGACATCCGCCCGCTGGGCTTCTCGGACGGCCTGGAGCTCACCCGCCGGCTCCCTGAGCTGGCCGGGGTGGTGGCGATCCCGACCCAGGTCTTCTACGACCACGCGGAGCGGGGCCGGCACTTCGTCCGGTTCGCCTTCTGCAAGAAGGACGAGGTCATCGACGAGGCGGTCACCCGCCTCAAACGCCTATCCTCCTGACAACACCGAAGGCAACGCTGGGTAATGTATCACAAACTCAGCGTCGTGGTATCGCGGTGATACCGCCTCGGACCTACGATGGTGACATGGCCATGACCCTTCGCTTGAGCGACGAGCAGACCGAAGCCCTCCGCAAGCGCGCCGAGACCGAAGGACGGAGCATGCAGCAAATAGCACTCCGGGCGATCGACGACTACCTGCAGCGACTCTCCGACGACGAGCTCACCGACGCTCTGGCGGAGAAGGGCGCCGAGCGCTTCGCGGACCTGTTGCGAAGGCTCGGCGAGTGACTCATCACCTCACCCTGGAACAGGGGCTACGCGTCGCCCGGATCGCCGTGGGAGGCCCGATCGAGGTGCGCGACCTCGGCCTGCTCGAGGCCGCGCTGCAACGGCCGCAGACCTCGCTCTTCGGCCAGGACGCCTATCCCGGTCTCTGGGCGAAGGCCGCCGCCCTGATGCACTCGATCATCGCCAACCATCCCTTCGTCGACGGCAACAAGCGGGCGGGATGGCTCCTGACCTACGTCTTCCTGGCCAAGAACGGCATCGAGCTCGATCCCGCCGACGACGATGCCGCCTTCGACTTCGTCATCGCCGTGGCGTCCGGCAAGCTCACCGAGGTCGACGAGATCGCCGACGTCCTGCGCACCTTCAGCTAGACGGCTCGTCCAGCGGGGTCAGGGCCGCCGTGGCCTCCTCGTGGTCCATGCCCGTGGCCTGCAGCAGGTCCACCACCACCGAGCGCAGTTGCGCGATGATCACGTGCGCCGAGAACCCCAGCCCGTCCGGCCGCTCCCGTGCCGCCACCGCCAGCAGCGCCTGCCGGGCCAGGATGGGCTCCCGTCCGGCTCCCAGCTCCAGTTGCAGCAGCAGCGCCGACTCCGACACCTCCCGCATCGCCTCCGCCAGCGCGGCCGGGGGCGGGCTGGCCTCGCCGAGTGAGGCCAGCGTGCGGCGGCTCAGGACGCGCGCGTTGCGCAGGGCCAGGTCCACCGGTACGGCGGCCGTCTCGTAGCGGGCCAGGCGGGCCCGCCGGTGCCAGTGCAGCGGCGAGATCAGGGCGATCTCCTTGCTGGTCTCCAGCGCCGCCTCGAACTCCTCCACCGCCGCCTGCGTGTTGCGCGCCTCCTCCAGCGCCTCGGCCGCCAGGTCCACGTCGCGCTTCTCGATGGCCTCCGCCGCCCGCTCCAGGACGGTGGACAGCGCGTCGAGCACCCCGGACAGGTGTTTGGCCGCGATCGTGAACGGGCTCGCCGGCAGCAGCGCGACCGCCGCCATGCCGATGACGCCGCCGGTGAGCGCGTCGGCCATCCGGTCCAGGCCGCCGGCGCCCTCGCCGGGCAGCAGGGTGGCCACCAGTACGGCCGACGACCCCGCCTGCGCCACGAACAGCGCTCCGCTGTTCAGCAGCACCGCCACGGCCATGGCCAACGCCACGACCAGCGCGAGCTGCCAGCCGCCCGAGCCGATCCAGGACACCAGCAGGTCGCCCACGCCGACGCCGAGGCTCACCCCGACGACCAGCTCGACCACCCGCCGCAGCCGCTGGCCGAGGCCGACGCCCACACAGATCAGTACGGAGATCGGCGCGAAGAACGGCCGGGGATGGCCGAGCAGCTCGACGGCGATGATCCAGGCCAGGGCCGCGCCGACCGCGCACTGCGCGATGGAGGGCGCCATGAGGCCGAACGTGCCCAGCCGTTCCTTTACATGATCGCTGAGCCGGGTTCGCACCATTCCACCTTGGCGGATCTTTATGACGTTGAGGTCACGTTTGCCCCATCTAAGTCCTTTTCGCCGCGCGTTTCGTCCGGTCCCGCAGGCCCCGGACCGTCTTCAAGGGGCGGCAACGCGGCCACCGCCTCCTCACGCTCGGTGCCGGTCGCCTGCAGCAGGTCGACGGTGATCGAACGGAGCTGGGCGATCATCACGTCGGCCGAGAACCCCCACCGCTCGTTGCCCTGCCGCGAGGCCACCGACAGGATCGCCCTGACCGACTTATCGGGTGGCCGGCCGGTCGCCAGCTCGTCGCGGAGCAGCAGGGTCGCGTCGTTCAGCTCGCGCAGCGCCCCCGGCAGCCAGGGCGGCAACCGACTGGATCCGTCGAGCGCCACGATGGCACGCCTGGCCAGCACCCTGGCGTTCCGGAGGGCGTGGTCGAGGGGAACGGCCGCCTTCTCGTAGCCCTCCAGTCTGGTGCGGCGGTGGCGGTGCAGCGGCGAGATGGTGGCGATCTCCCTGCTGGTCCGCAGCGCCTGCTTGAACTCCTCGACGCTCGTCTGGGTGCCCCGCGCCGCCTCCAGCGCCGACGCCGCCAGGTCCGCGTCGGACTTCTCGATCGCCTCCGCGATCCCGCGCAGCGCGTCGGACAGCGCCCCGAACATCCCCATCGCGTGCCGTTTCGCCAGCGCCGACGGGCTGGCGGGCAGCAGCGCCACCGCGGCCAGCCCCATCAGGCCGCCGACCAGGGCGTCGAGCATGCGGTCGAGGCCACCGGTGCCCGACGGAGGCAGCAGGGTCGCGACGAGGACCGCCGAGGAGCCGGCCTGCAGCACGATCAGGGACCCGCTGTCGAGCAGCACCGCGATGGCCATCGCCAGCGCCACGACCAGCGCGATCTGCCAGACGCCGGAACCGATCCAGGACACCAGCAGGTCGCCCACGCCGACGCCCAGGCTGACCCCGACGACCAGCTCCACCACCCGCCGCAGCCGCTGCCCCAGCCCCACACCGATGCAGACCACCACCGCGATGGGCGCGAAGAACGGGCGGCTGTGACCGAGCACGTCCTTGGCCACGAGCCAGGCGAGCGCGGCGCCGACGGCGCACTGGCCGATCGGGGGCGCCATCAGCCTCAGCCTGCTCAGACGCTGGTGTACGTGCATGTCGACCACGCCCCTACCCTGGCCCCCTTACGTGACACCAGGGTTACATCCGGATGAGACCCGCCTCACGCACCGCCCAGGAAGGCGTCCACGACGCGCAGGAACTCGCCGCGGGCGTCCATGTGGACGAGGTGCCCGGCCTCGATCGTGACCAGCCTCGCCCCCGGGATCAGCGCCGCCACCGCCCCGGCGTCGAGCGGGCTCTTCTCTCCGCCGGACAGCACCAGGGCCGGCGCCGTGATCTTCGCCAGCCCCGCCGCCCACGCCGGATCGGGATCGACCAGTTGCCGCTCGGTGTCGTGCATCATCCGCCAGTCGAACCCGGTGGAGTCGTCCTCGACGAGGGGCTGACGGCCCGTGAGCGCGTACGGCTGCGGCGGATCCTCCAGCACGAGCCGCTCGACCCGGTCAGGATGGCTCATGGCCAGGTGATAGGCGACCACGCCGCCGAGCGAGTGTCCCACCAGCGTGGCCCGCCCGATCTCCAGCAGGTCGAGCAGCGCGACGATGTCCTCCGCCATGTCGGGCAGCGCGTATTCGCCCGGGTGGTCGCTGGCGCCGTGACCTCGCAGGTCCGGCGCGATCACGTGGTGGCGGGCCGCGAAGTGCTGGGTGATGCCGTTCCAGTCGTTGTGGTTCGCGGTACGGCCGTGGATGAGCAGGAGCGGGGGAGCGGACGGGTCGCCTTCCTCCCGGTAGACGAGCTTGATCCCGTTGACGTGCGCTTCGCGAATCACACCCGCGACCCTATCGCTGAGCGCACCTTGACATCGGTGACGGCGTTCGTGGGCACACATTGACCATGAACCCCGCTGACCGGCTCGGCTAGCGTCGCCAGGGCAAGGGGAATGGGAACGAGAAGGGGCGTGGCATGCCGGAGCCGATCGAAGTGCGCAAAGTACCGATCGAGAGCGTCACCGACGCCTCAGGGCTGTCGCGGCTCATCGCCGACGGCGTGATCGAGGCAAGCCGGGTGCTGGCCGTCGTCGGCAAGACCGAGGGCAACGGCGGCGTGAACGACTACACCCGCATCCTGGCCGACCGCGCCTTCCGCGAAGTGCTGGCCGAGCACGGCCATCCCGACCCTGACAGCGTCCCCCTGGTCTGGTCAGGTGGCACCGACGGCATCCTCAGCCCGCACGCCACCATCTTCGCCACCACGGCCGACGCCCCCGCCTCGGAGGAGCCGCGGCTCTCCGTCGGGGTGGCGATGAGCGAGGTCATCCTGCCCGAGGACATCGGCCGGCCCGCCATGGTGGAGAAGGTCGCCGCCGGTGTACGCGAGGCCATGAAGATCGCGGGCATCGACGACCCGCGCGACGTGCACTACGTACAGACCAAGACGCCGCTGCTCACCCTGGCCACCATCACCGACGCCAAGAGCCGCGGCCAGGACACCGCCATCGAGGAGACCGGCCCCTCCATGGACCTGTCCAACTCCACCACCGCCCTCGGCATCGCCGTCGCCCTCGGTGAGATCGAGATGCCCGCCGCCGGCCAGATCCACAAGGATCTGTCGCTGTACTCGTCGGTGGCCTCCTGCTCGTCGGGTGTCGAACTGGACCGGGCGCAGATCGTCCTGGTGGGCAACGTACGCGGCATCGGCGGCCGCTACCGCGTCGGCCACAGCGTCATGAAGGACGCGCTGGACGCGGACGGCATCTGGGAGGCCATCAAGGACGCGGGCCTCCCGCTGCCCGACCGCCCCCACGCGTCCGACCTCGGGGGACGGCTGGTCAACGTCTTCATGAAGTGCGAGGCGGACCCTTCGGGCCGGGTACGCGGGCGGCGCAACATCATGCTGGACGATTCGGACGTGCACTGGCACCGGCAGATCAAGGCGGCGGTGGGCGGGGTCGCCGCGTCGGTGACGGGGGACCCGGCGGTGTTCGTCTCCGTCGCCGCCGTCCACCAGGGGCCGTCGGGCGGCGGCCCGGTGGCGGCCATCGCGGACCTCGGGTAGGTCGTCGGGGACGATCTCGCCTTCGGCACGGAGCTCCAGCGCCGTGCTGCCGAAGGCGTCGTCCAGACTCATCGTCCTCGACGCGCCATCGCCGAACGGCCGGTAGGAGGCGAGGGCGCTCGGGCGCAGGCAGGAGGCCATGTCGCGGCGCACGGGAACCTTCCGGTTCAATACGGGCACGAACAGTGTGATGTCGGGCACCGGCGATCGCTTGTGCCGGTGATTCGAGGCTCACGGCCCGCGTCATGCCGTCGCCGTGATGTCACCGCAAGGAAAGGGGACGTCGCTTCTCTACCTATATAGAGTTCGAGACATGCCAAGCCCGCGCATGACGATGCCCACGCGGGAGGTGCTGCGCGCGCTCCTGGGCGCTCCCGAACGGGAACGGTACGGGCTGGAGCTGTGCGGGCTGGCGGGCATGCCGAGCGGCACCGTGTACCCGATCCTGGCCCGGCTGGAGCAGGCCGGGTGGGTGGAGAGTCGCTGGGAGGACCCCGAGACGCACGTGGCGGAGGGTCGCCCGCGCCGCCGCTACTACCGGATCACCACGGACGGCGCGCAACAGGCACGCGAGGCGATCGCCAGGGCCTACAGGTCACGCAGGCAGCCGGTGCCGGGCTGGCTGGCGGGGGCGGGGGGTGTCCCGTGACTCTTCGGCCTCTGCTGGACGTCGTCGGCGACTCGCTGACCGGTGAGCGCCTCCACCTTGTGCGGCGCGCCTACGTGGTGGCCGCCTACTGGCACAGGGGCCAGCTTCGCAAGAGTGGAGATCCCTACATCACGCACCCGGTCGCCGTCGCCACGATCCTGGCCGAGTGGGGCATGGATCACGAGATGCTCTGCGCGGGACTGCTGCACGACGTGCTGGCGGACACGGCCTGTCCGGAGGAGGATCTGGCCGCGGAGTTCGGAGAGCCGATCGTGAACCTGGTGCGCGAATGCGGTGCTCTCTACTACGCCGAGCGCAGGTCACCGGACTGGGAGAGCGCCACGTGCGAGCGGGTGCTGGCGCTCAAGATCGCGGATCGGCTGCACAACCAGCGCACGATCGGCTTTCTGCCTGGGGTGCGGCAACACAGGATATCCCGTGAGACGTTGGACATCATCGCTCCCATCGCCCGCCGGTTGGGGCTGGAACCGGTCGAGGAGGAGCTACGGCGGCTGTCCATCGCGAACCTGGCCGGGGAGGGCGGGGTCCAGGCCACCTTCAGCGTGATCGCGGTGGGCGCGATCATGCTTCCGCACGCGGCTCGCGGACGGTGGCTGGAGGAGTGGCTGGGCGAGTTGCACGCTCTGCCCGGAGGCAAGGCGAGGTGGGGGTTCGCCCTCCGGATGGTGGCGGGTATGCCCCGAATGTCGCTGGCCCTGCGTGGCCACTCAAGGCACCGGCCGCGCTGCGCCGGGCGGGTGGCGGTGCGGGGGCTGCGGTGGGTTCTGGCATCGGACCTGCGGACGTGGGGGCTGCTCATGCCGCTGCTCGGCTGGCTGGTGCTGGACACGGCGGCCGGGCGGATCGGGGACGCCGTGGTCGTGCTGATCACCGTGCCGCCCGTGCTGGCTGCGGGGGTGCACGCGCTGCGGGACAGATTCCGGGACGGTGACGGCCGCCGTTAGGCCGGTGGAGCACACTAGGGAAATCCCTCAACTGCTCCCCGAGGCAGCGCGTCCGCCGCCGCGACTGACCGCCCATGAGGCCGGGTAGTGTCGGGCGTTGTGCCGAGCATCCCGCAACCGCTAGATCCGCATGACGACGGCAGTGCCGCGCCCGCCGTCGCGGCCGCTCTCGCCGCCCACCAGGCCGGTACGGCCGACGCCACCGACGTCCTGACCGCTCTCAGCGGCGCCCGGCTGCTGGTGCCCGTCGTCGCGCTGCTCACCGAGTCCGAGGTCGGCGCGCACGGGCTGCGGCAGGAGAAGGAGAGCGAGATGGCCCTGCCCAAGCTCGTCGGGCAGGACGGGCGGCAGGCGGTGCTGGCGTTCACCAGTACCGAGGCGCTGACCAGGTGGCGGCCGGACGCCAGGCCCATTCAGGCGACCACGTTGCAGGTGTGCCAGGCCGCCGTGCAGGAGAAGGCGGCGGCGGTCGTGGTGGACGTGGCGGGGCCGGTGCAGTTCGTGATCGAGGGCGAGGTGCTGGAGGCGTTCGCCGCCGTCGAGTCCGGCACCGTCGAGCGGCTCAGCGGCGTGACGGTGGCCAGGGTCGAGCCCGCCCCGCCGCCCCGCAAACGCCGCTGGTTCAGCCGCCGCTGAGAGCGGCGACGCCGGTGCCGGCGCTGGGAGCGGCACCGATGCCGGTGCTGACAGCGATGCCGAGGCCGGTGCTGAGCGCGATACCGATTCGGTTGGCGAAAGCCGGTCGGGACGTGCCACCGGACTAAGGTCGCCGCGTGGTCGCAATCATGGCGCTCTTCGGCCTGCTCTGCGGACGGGCCATCAGAGCGCTGGCCGACTCCTACAGTGGCCCCGTGCCCGCCTGGCCGCCGGCGCTGGAGGCCGTGACCGCCGCCGTGGTCGCGCTCGTCGCGTGGCGCCTCGGCCCGCCTTACGTGTGCTTCGCCGTCATCGGCGTCGCCCTGGCCGTCATCGACTGGCGTACGTGCACGCTGCCCGACGCGATCACGCTACCGGCGTACCCGATCACGGCCCTGTCGCTCCTCCCGACCGGAGAGCTGCCCAGGGCGCTCGCCGGCGGGGCGGCGCTGGCGGCGGTCTACGGCGTGCTCTGGTTCGCCAGGCCCGACGCCATGGGCCTCGGCGACGTCAAGCTGGCCGGGCTCATCGGCCTGGCCGGCGGCGCCCTGGGCTGGCAGGCGCTGGTCCTGGCGGCCTTCGCCGGGCAGTTACTCGGCGCCCTCTACGCCCTCGCGCTCCTGCTGTCGAGACGCGGCACCCGGCACACCCAGTTCCCCTTCGGGCCCTTCATGCTGCTCGGCGCGTTCACGACACTCTGTCTCGCCTGGTGAACCAGGGACATCTCACTAGGCCGTACATGGAAGACTTGTACGCATGTTGCGCTGGTTGACCGCCGGAGAGTCTCACGGGCCCGAACTCGTCGCCATCCTCGAAGGCCTGCCGGCCGGGGTAGAGGTGAGCACCGCCGCCATCGACGAGGCCCTGCGCCGCCGCAGGCTCGGTTATGGCCGCGGCGCGCGGATGAAGTTCGAACAGGACCAGGTGACGATCGCCGGAGGCGTCCGCCACGGGCGCACGATGGGCAGCCCGGTCGCCATCCGCATCGGCAACACCGAGTGGCCGAAGTGGGAGAAGGTCATGGCGGCCGACCCGGTCGACGCCGACGAGCTGGCCGGCCTGGCCCGCAACGCGCCCAGGTCCCGCCCCCGCCCGGGGCACGCCGACCTGGCCGGCATGCAGAAATACGGCTTCGACGACGCCCGCAACGTGCTCGACAGGGCCAGCGCCCGCGAGACCGCCGCCCGGGTGGCGCTCGGCGAGGTCGCCAAGCGCTTCCTCAAGCAGGCGCTCGGCGTCGACATCGTCAGCCACGTCACCGAGATCGGCGGCGCCCGCACCCCGGCCGAGACCCTGCCCGGGCCGGGCGACCTGGCCAGGATCGACGACGACCCGGTGCGCTGCGCCGACGCCGAGGGCAGCGCCGCGATGGTCGCCGTGATCGACAAGGCCCACAAGGACGGCGACACGCTCGGCGGCGTCGTCGAGGTCCTCGCCTACGGCCTGCCGCCGGGCCTGGGCAGCTACACGCACTGGGACCGCAGGCTCGACTCCAGGCTCGCCGGGGCGCTCATGGGCATCCAGGCCATCAAGGGCGTCGCCGTCGGCGACGGCTTCGAGACCGCCAGGCGGCCCGGGTCGCGGGCGCACGACGAGATCGAGTACACGACCGAAGACGGCGTACGCCGCATCACCAACCGCGCGGGCGGCGTCGAGGGCGGCATGACCAACGGCGAGATCCTGCGCGTCAGCGCGGCGATGAAGCCGATCTCCACCGTGCCCAGGGCGCTGGCCACGATCGACGTCAAGACCGGCGAGGCCGCCAAGGCCCACCACGAGCGCTCCGACGTGTGCGCCGTCCCGGCCGCCGGCATCGTCGCCGAGGCGATGGTCGCGCTGGTGCTGGCCGACACGGCGATCGAGAAGTTCGGTGGCGACTCCGTCGAGGAAGTCGCCCGCAACCTGTCCGGCTACCTCTCTTCCATGGTGATCAAATGACAGCGAAGGCCGTGCTGATCGGGCCGCCCGGATCCGGCAAGACCACGCTCGGGAGGCTGCTCGCCGACCGGCTCGGCGTCGGGTTCCGCGACACCGACACCGACGTGGAGGCCGTGGCGGGCAAGCCCGTCGGCGACATCTTCGTCGAGGACGGCGAGGCCCGCTTCCGCGAGCTCGAACACGAGGCCGTACGCCGGGCGCTGGCCGAGCACGACGGCATCCTGTCCCTCGGCGGCGGCGCCGTGCTGCACGCCGAGACCCAGGCCCTGCTCGCCGGCCACCACGTCGTCTACCTGCAGGTGGGGCTCGCCGACGCGGTCCAGCGGGTCGGGCTCGCCTCGGCCAGGCCGCTGCTGGTGCTCAACCCGCGCAGCCAGCTCAAGAAGCTCATGGAGGAGCGGCGGCCGGTCTACGAGAGCCTGGCGGTGCACACCGTCGTGACCGACAAGCGGGAGCCGGAAGAGCTCGCCGACGAGATCGTGGAGGGACTGCCCGCATGACCGCGACGAGGATCCGGGTGGGCGGCGACAGCCCGTACGACGTCGTGATCGGCACCGGCGTCCCGGCCGAGCTGCCGACGCTGCTCAAGCCGGGCGTGCGCACGGTGGCGGTCATCCGCCCCGAGACGCTGCCCGGCCTGGCGGGGCCGGTCGCGGCGGCGCTGTCCGAGGCCGGCTACGAGGTGGTCGATCTGCCCGTGCCCGACGGCGAGCAGGCCAAGAGCGTCGAGGTGGCCGCCGGGCTCTGGTCCGCGCTCGGCCGCCACGGCGTGACCCGCTCCGACGCCGTGGTGGGCGTGGGCGGGGGAGCGACGACCGACCTGGCCGGGTTCGTGGCGGGCACGTGGCTGCGCGGCGTACAGGTCGTGCTCGTCCCCACGACACTCCTCGCCATGGTCGACGCGGCGGTCGGCGGCAAGAACGGCATCGACACACCCGAGGGCAAAAACCTCGTCGGCACCTTCCTGCCGCCCGCGGGCGTGCTGTGCGAGCTGTCCACGCTCGACACCATGCCGCGGCGCGACTACGTGGCCGGCCTGGCCGAGATCATCAAGGGCGGCTTCATCGCCGACCCGCGGATCCTCACGCTCATCGAGTCCGACCCCGAGGCCGCCACCCGGCCGAGCGGGCCGCACACCCGCGAGCTGATCGAGCGCAAGATCCAGGTCAAGGCCGACGTCGTGGGCGCCGACCTGCGCGAGGCGGGCCTGCGCGAGATCCTCAACTACGGCCACACGCTCGCCCACGCCATCGAACGCGACGAGCACTACGGCATCCGCCACGGCGAGGCCGTCGCCATCGGCATGGTCTACGCCGCCGAACTGTCCAGGCTGTCCGGCCGCGCCGACCTCGTCGGGCGCACCCGGTCCATCCTCACGAGCGTCGGCCTGCCGATCTCCTACCGCGCCGACGCCTGGCCGCGGCTGCGCGACCACATGCGCCTGGACAAGAAGAACCGCGGCGCCAAGCAGCGGTTCGTCGTGCTCGACGACCTCGCCAAACCCGGCCGCCTCGAAGGCCCCGCCGAAGAGCTGCTCGAAGCCGCCTACAAGGAGATCTCCGCATGATCCTCGTGCTCAACGGGCCCAACCTCGGCCGGCTCGGCACGCGTGAGCCCGACGTCTACGGGGCGGAGACGTACGCGGACCTGGTCACGCTGTGCCGCGACACCGGCGCCGAGCTCGGCCACGACGTCGAGGTGCGCCAGACCGACAGCGAGGCCGAGCTGATCGGCTGGATCCACGAGGCGTGCGACGGCCGCATCCCGGTGGTGCTCAACCCGGCCGCGTTCACCCACTACTCCTACGCGGTGCGCGACGCGATCGCCATGCGCACGGCTCCGCTGATCGAGGTGCACATCTCCAATCCCGCGGCGAGGGAAGAGTTTCGGCATACCTCCGTCGTGGCCGGGGTGGCGTCGGGCACCATCGCGGGGTTCGGACTACAGTCGTACGTCCTTGCGCTGCACGCTATCGCGGAGATGAAACCCACCTCATGAGGCACTACAAGTCCTTCGTCGCCCTCGGCGACAGCTTCACGGAAGGACTGAACGATCCCGGTCCCGACGGCCACTACCGTGGCTGGGCCGACCGGGTGGCCGAGCGGCTCGCCGCCGACGATTCGTCCTTCCGCTACGCCAACCTCGCCGTGCGCGGCAAGCTGCTCGACCAGATCGTGGCCGAGCAGGTGCCGCTGGCCGTGGAGATGGCGCCCGATCTGGTGAGCTTCTGCGCCGGGGGCAACGACCTGCTCAGGCCGGGCAGCGATCCCGACGTGATGGCCAAGAAGCTCGCCGGGGCCGTACGCGACCTGCGCGCGGGCGGGGCCGACGTGCTGCTGTTCACGGGGGTGGACCCGCGGGACACGCCGCTGATGCGGCGGTTGCGCGGCCGGTTCGCCATCTACTACCTGCACCTGCGCTCCATCGCCGACCTGTACGGGTGCCGGCTGGTGGATCAGTGGTCGATGCAGGGGCTGCGGGACTGGCGGGCCTGGAGCCCTGACCGGCTGCACTTGAACGAGGACGGCCACCGGCTGGTGGCGGCACGGGTGCTGGACGTGCTGGGGGTGCCGTTCGACGACTGGCGCAAGGACTGGCCGGAGCGGACGGTGGATCCGCGGGCGCGGCGGCGCGAGGACGCGCAGTGGCTGCGCGAGCACCTGGTGCCGTGGATGGCCCGCCGCCTGCGCGGCGTCTCCTCGGGCGATGGGCTCTCCGCCAAGCGTCCCGATCTCACACCCTGGCAATAGATCTTTTACGGCCGGCCACCTCGGCGCCACCCGCCGCACAGGGCGGGTGGCCTCCAGGGAGACGGCATCTGACCCGCACGGGGCCGGCCGCCGCAACGGCGGAAACTTGCCCCATTTCCGGGGTCTGGCCTGCCCCGGCCGCGCCCGTCAGGTGCCTTCGGCCGCCAGGCGCTTCAGGGCCGCCCTGGGGATCGCCGGGTCCGTCGTGCGCCAGAACGGCGGGAGCGAGCCCAGGAGGAAGCCGCTGTAGCGGGCCGTGGCCAGGCGGGGGTCGAGGACCGCGATGACGCCCTTGTCGTCCTGTGAGCGCAGCAGCCGGCCGACCCCCTGGGCCAGCAGCAGGGCGGCGTGGTTGGCGGCGACCGCCATGAAGCCGTTGCCGCCCTTGGCCGCCACGTGGCGCTGCCTGGCGGACGTCAGCGGGTCGTCGGGGCGGGGGAAGGGCACCCGGTCGATGATGACCAGCCGCAGCGACGGCCCGGGCACGTCCACGCCCTGCCACAGCGACAGCGTGCCGAACAGGCAGGTCGGCTCGTCCTCCGCGAACTGCTTGACCAGCAGCATCGTCGAGTCGTCGCCCTGGCACAGCAGCGGCACGTCGAGCCGCTCGCGCAGCGCCTCGGTGGCCGCCTTGGCGGCGCGCATCGAGGAGAACAGCCCCAGCGTGCGCCCGCCGGCCGCCTCGATGAGCTCGGCGATCTCGTCGAGGTATTGCTGCGGCAGCCCGTCGCGGCCCGGCTGGGGCAGGTGCTTGGCGACGTAGAGGATGCCCGCGCGCGGGTGGTCGAACGGTGAGCCGACGTCGAGGCCGTGCCAGTCCTTGCCGCCGTCGCCGAGCCCCCACTGCGCGGCGAGGGCGTCGAAGGTGCCCCCGAGCGCCAGCGTGGCCGAGGTGAGCACCACCGTGCGCTCCCCGAACAGCTTGTCGCGCAGCATGCCGCTCACGCTCAGCGGCGCCACCCGCAGCGCGGGCGGGCGCCGGTCGGTGCCGCCGTCGAGCCAGACCACCTCGGCCCGGTCGGTCTCGGAGTCGTGCCCGTAGGCCTCCAGCATGCGTACGGCCGTGTCGTGCACGTCGTCGAGGGCCGTGAACGCCGCCTTGCGCTGTCCGGCCTTGTCGGGGTCGTCCTTGTCGGCGTTGCGCGGGCCCAGGGCGCTGACGCAGCGCCAGGCCGTGTCGCGTACCAGTTGCAGGGTGAGGCCGAGCACCTGGGGCATCTCGTCGATGCGGCCGGGCGGCGCGGCGGCGAGCAGCGCCTTGAGGTCTTCGCCCGCCTCCATGAGCTGGTCGGCGAGGGGCTGCTCGATGAGGCGGCCGACGCGGCGCACGGCCAGCATCACCGACGCCTCCGACAGCTCGGCGGTCACCACCGAGGTCACCCGGTCGACCAGCTCGTGCGCCTCGTCCACGACCACGACCTCGTGCTCGGGCAGCACCGGCAGGTCGCCCATGGCGTCGATGGCCAGCAGCGCGTGGTTGGTCACCACGACGTCGACCTCGCCGGCGCGCTGCCTGGCCAACTCGGCGAAGCACTCGGGCCCGCTCGGGCAGCGCGAGGCGCCCAGGCACTCCTGGGCGCTCACCGAGAACTGCCGCCACGCCTGCTCGCTGACGCCCGGGACCAGCTCGTCGCGGTCGCCGGTCTCGGTCTCGTCGGCCCACTCCTGGATGCGCTGGACCATGCGGCCGGTCGCGCTCACCTCGCGCGGGTCGAAGAGCTGGTCCTGCTCGTCCTCCTCGGGCCAGCCCGCCGTCGCCTTGTAGCGGCACAGGTAGTTGCGGCGGCCCTTGAGTATCGCGAACGTCGGCTCGTGCGGCAGCTCCTTGGCCAGCGCCTCGGACAGCCGGGGCAGGTCGCGGTCGACGAGCTGGCGCTGGAGCGCGATGGTGGCGGTGGAGATCACGACGGGGCTGTCGCTGTCCATGGCGTGCCGGATCGACGGCACCAGGTAGGCCAGTGACTTGCCGGTGCCGGTGCCCGCCTGGACGGCCACGTGCTTCTCGTCGTCGATGGCCTGCTGGACGGCCTGGACCATGGTGACCTGGCCCTGCCGTTCGCTCCCTCCGAGAGCGCTGACCGCGATGCTGAGCAGTTCGTCCACTGACGGGAGATGGGAGTCCGGCACGGCAGTAAACGCTACCCGCATTCCGGGGTGGCCGTGCCGAACGCGGTGTGATCGGCCAGACGCATCCCGGCGTTCCCGAATCGCCGCCTTCGGTTGCGTGGCACACTGGGCGCTCGGGACTCCAGCTGGTCTTCACGCAGTGTGACCAGAGGGGTTCCCGGTGTAGATGAGAATGCCGGTTCCCTAGGGTTTTCCGGGGTTGAGTGGACGAATAAAGGCTGGTTAAAGCAGTATGTCTGCCATGTCGGAAGTTGTCCCGTTGCCGTCGTTCGGCGAAGTCTTCTTCGATGCACGAGGTCAGGAGCGGTGCCTCCGGGTCACGTGGCATGAGGGCACGCTGGTCCTCAGCCTGTGGCGCGGCGAGATGTGCACAGCGAGCTTCCGCATGCCGATGGAGGACGTCGGCCGGCTGCTCGACACCCTCGACGAGGGCTTCGCGGAGGCCACGGGCGAGCAGCCCGCCGTGCCCGCGCACGATCCCGGCACCGAGGTCATCCCGGGCACCGGAACGTACCAGCGACCTGCCCAATACTCTCCGCAACCGGCGCAGCACCAGCCGGACGAGCGGCCCACGGCGGCGCTGTCGCCCAACGACGTCCTCGTGGCCAGGGGCGCCCCGCCCGCGCACCAGGACAAGCTGGTGGCCTCCTACAGCGAGACCACGGGTCCCAGGGGCGTGGCCCCGGCGTACGAGGAGCAGCGGCCCCCCTTCACGGGCCCTCAGTACGTCGAGAACGCCGCCCCGCAGTACACGGGCGACCCCTTCAGCGGCCCCCAGTACACCGGCGACCCGCTCAGCGGCCCGCAGCCGTACGTCCAGCAGGCCGACCCCTTCACCGGGCCCCAGTACACCGTCGACAACGGCCCCGTCTACGAGCTGCCGGGCCGTCAGGCGCCGCTGAGCACCGACCCGCTGGGCTTCCCGTCCCAGGCGGCGGACCCGTACCAGCAGCAGCAGGCTCCCCAGCAGTTCCAGCCTGACCCCTACCCCTCCGACCCGTACGGAGGCAGGCGCCCGGAGACCTACCAGCAGCCGCAGCCGCAGTACCAGGCCCAGTACGAGCAGCCCCCGGTCCCTGCCGCCCCTGCCGCCCCTGCCGCCCCTGCCGCGGAGACCGGCGCGGGCCTGGGCACGCCCATGCACGGCATCCCCGGCGCCGGACGGCGGCGCTCGATGCCGCATCAGCGTCAGCCGCAGGCCCAGCCCCTCGTCGACGACTACGGGCCCTACCAGACCCCGCCGCCCAACCCGGTCGATCCGCTGATGGCCCTCGGCCAGCAGGAGCAGCAGCCGTACCAGGTGCAGCCCCAGCAGCCCTACAACGGGGACCCCATGTTCTCCACGGGCGAGCGCCTGCGTCCTGAGCAGCCGGATTACCACGAAAGAAGTGACCGCAGGGAGTGGTGACCGGCCGCACCGGCCCGGCGGGTACGCTCACCGCGGGACGATCGAACTGATCGATCGCGCGGGGTGCGGAGGGAGCGCCGGTGAATCCGACCATGGGCCTGCAGTTGCTGCTGGTGGCCGGTGGCGCCATCGGGGTGGCGGCCGTCGCGCGGCGCAAGGGCTGGCCGGCCCCGCTGCTGCTGGTGGCGGCCGGGCTGCTGATCTCGCCGCTGGTGCCCTCGGTGCCGCTGCAGCCGGAGCTCGTGCTGTTCGTGTTCCTGCCGCCGCTGCTCTACTCGGCCGCGCTCGACAGCTCCTACCTGCGCCTGCGTGACGTCAAGCGGGCCGTGGGCCTGCTGTCGGTCGGGCTGGTGGTGTTCACCACGGCGGTCGTCGGGCTGGTCGTCCACCTGCTGCTGCCGGACCTGCCGCTGGCGCTGGCGTTCGCGCTCGGCGCCATCATCGCGCCGCCCGACGCGGTGGCCGCCGTCGCGGTCGGCCGAAGGCTGGGCCTGCCGCGCCGGTCGCTGACGATCCTCATCGGCGAGAGCCTGTTCAACGACGCCACCGCGCTGACCCTCTACCGGGTGGCCATCGGGGCGTTCGTGGGCGGGGCGGTCAGCCTGTGGGAGGGGCTGGGCGAGTTCCTGTTCGCCGCCGCGGGCGGGGTGGTGATCGGGCTGGCGCTGGCGTTCGCGTTCGCGTGGCTGTTCCGGCGCACCCGCGACTCGCTGGTCGAGAACACCTTGATGCTGCTGATCCCGTTCGCCGCCTACCTGGCGGCGGAGTCCGTGCACGCCTCGGGTGTGATCGCGGTCGTGATCGTCGGCCTCTACCTGGGCAACCGCATGCATTTGCAGGGGTTCGGCACCCGGCTGGTGTCCGACGCGGTGTGGAAGGTCACCGACTTCTTCCTCGAAGCGATCGTGTTCGCCCTGATCGGGCTGCAACTCGTGCCCGTCATCGAGGGCATCACCGGCTACAGCCCCTGGCAGGTCGCGGGCTACGCCGCCGCGGTGCTGGCGGTGACGATCGTCAGCCGGTTCGTGTGGGTGTTCGCGGTCACGTCCCTGATCAAGCTGCTGGGCAGGGCGGACAAGAAACCGACCGTGCAGCAGACGGTGATCCTCGGCTGGGCCGGCATGCGCGGCGTGGTGTCGCTGGCGGCCGCGTTCGCCATCCCGCCGACGGTGCCCGAGCGGGACCGGGCGATGCTGCTGTTCCTGACGTTCACGACCGTGATCGGCACCCTGCTCATCCAGGGCACCACGTTCCCCGCCCTGATCAAGCGGCTGCGCGTGTCGAGCGAGCAGGAGCAGTACGAAGACCGCCTGGCCGAGGCGGCGGCCCAGCAGGCGGCGCTCGAAGCGGGCCTGGCCGAGCTCGAACGGCTGGTGGCCGAGCAGGACGGCGAGCCCGACGAGATCCAGAAACAGGTCATCGACCAGCTCAGGGAGAAGTCCTGGCGCCGGTCGCTGACCGCGTGGGAGCGGCTGGGCGGCGGCACCGGCCACGGCGGCGCCGAGACCCCCAGCTCCCTCTACCGCCGGCTGCGCCGCGACATGCTGCAGGCCGAACGGCAGGTGTTCGTGCGCCTGCGCGACGAGCGCCGCCTCGACGACGAGGTGCTGCGCGAGGTGATGGCCTCGCTCGACTTCGAGGAGGCGATCCTCGAACGCTAGCCCATCTGGCTGTCGACGAAGCACCAGCGCCAGTTCTCGCCGGGTTCGAACGACTGGACCACCGCGTGCGAGGTGCCGTGGAAGTGGGCGGTGGCGTGCTTGGCCGGCGAGGAGTCGCAGCACCCGACGTGCCCGCACTCCAGGCAGCGCCGCAGGTGCACCCAGCGGCCGCCCTCGGCCAGGCACTCCTCGCAGCCGTCCGGGGTCTTCGCGGGCGGGTCGCCGGCCTGGGAAAGATGCTCGCAAATTGCCATACCAGAAATCCTAGGTCCAGTGTGCCCGCGGAATTTCCGCAGGGCCTCTTGTCGGTGGCCGGGCTAGCGTGGACATTGTGGTCAACGGGGGAGTGACATAAACCACACACAGTCCCGGGGAGCCGCCGGTGCTTGAGGTTCGCAACCTCGAGGTCGTCTACGACGACGTCATGCTGGTGCTGCGCGGGGTGAGCCTCCGGGTCCCGCCCGGCTCGATCGTGGCGCTGCTCGGCGCGAACGGCGCGGGCAAGACCACCCTGCTGCGCGCCCTGTCGGGGCTGCTCGACGTACACGACGGAGAGATCACCAAGGGCGGCGTCACGCTGGAGGGCGAGCCGATCCACCGGCTCCGGCCCGCGCAGATCGTCCGGCGCGGCGTGAGCCAGGTGATGGAGGGCCGCCGCATCCTGGCCGAGCTGACCGTCGAGGAGAACCTGAAGGTCGGCGGCCACACCGCCGGCACCTCCCACCTGGACCGCGTCTACGGCCTGTTCCCGCTGCTGCGCGAGCGGCGCAAGAGCGTGTCCGGCTACCTGTCGGGCGGCGAGCAGCAGATGCTGGCCGTCGGCCGCGCACTCATGGCGGGCCCGAAATACCTGCTGCTCGACGAGCCCAGCCTGGGCCTGGCGCCGTCGCTGGTCGGCCAGGTCCGCGACCTCATCGTCGAGATCAACCGCCAGGGCACCACGGTCCTGCTGGTCGAGCAGAACGCCACGATGGCCCTGTCCATCGCCTCGCACGGCTACGTCATGGAGACCGGCAAGATCGTCATGGACAAGCCGGCGCGGGAACTGCTCGCCGACGAGGACATCAAGGAGTTCTACCTGGGGGCCGTCCGCTCGTTCCGCGAGGTCAAGCACTACAAGCGGAGAAAACGATGGCTCTCCTGACGTTCGAGGACGTGCACCTGAGCTTCGCCGGGGTCAAAGCCATCGACGGGGTCTCGTTCGAGGTGCGCCAGGCGGAGCTGCTGGCCATCATCGGGCCGAACGGCGCCGGCAAGACCTCGATCTTCAACGTGCTGTCCGGCGTCTACCGGCCGCAGCGCGGGCGGGTCACCTTCCTCGACGTCGACCTGCTGGCCAGGCGGCCGCACGAGATCGCCGCCATGGGCCTGGCCAGGACGTTCCAGAACGTCGAGCTGTTCCACAACCTGACCGTCCTGGACAACCTCATGCTCGGCCGCCACCACCACTTCCGCTACGGCGCGCTGCCGGCCCTGATCTGGTACGGGCCCGCCAGGCGCGCGGAACTGGCCGCCCGCGCCCGGGTCGAGGACATCATCGACTTCCTCGAACTGGAGGCGTGGCGGCGGCACCCCGTGCGGCTGCTCCCGTACGGGGTTCAGAAGCGCGTCGAGCTGGGCCGGGCCCTCGCCATGGAGCCCCGGCTGCTGCTGCTGGACGAGCCCGTGGCCGGCATGAACCTGGAGGAGACCGAGGACATGGCCAGGTTCGTACTGGACATCCGCGACGAACTGGGCATCCCCGTCGTGCTCGTGGACCACGACATGGCGCTGGTCATGGACCTGGCCGACCGGGTGCTCGTGCTCGACTTCGGCCGCCCGGTCGCGCTCGGCAGCCCCGCCGAGGTGCAGCAGGACCCCGCGGTGATCGAGGCGTACCTGGGAGGGACGGCATGAGCGTGTCCACCGCGACCATCGTCACAAGGGTGCGCGACCGGGCCCGCGGCGCGCCCGGGGCCGTCGCCATGCGGCACAAGGATCTCGGCATCTGGCGGGAGGTCACCTGGGCGGCATACTGGACGCAGGTCGAGCTGGTCGCCCACGCCCTGCTCGCGCTCGGCGTCGAGCCCGGCGACCGGGTGGCCGTGCACGCGGAGAACCGCCCGGAGTGGCTGTTCGCCGACCTCGGCACGGTCGCGGTCCGCGGCATCACGGTCGGCCTGTATCCCACGAACCCGCCGGCCGAGGTCGCGTACCTGCTGGCCGACTCCGGCGCCAGGATCTTGATCGCCGAGGACCAGGAGCAGGTGGACAAGGCGCTGGCCGTCCTCGACGAGTGCCCTGAGCTGCGGCGCATCGTCTATCTGGAGCCGCGCGGCATTCGCGGCCGTTACGACGACGACGTGCTGATGTCGTGGCCCGAGCTGCTGGCGCTGGGCGCCGAGCACCGGGCGGCGCATCCGGAGGCCGTTGAGCGGCGGATGGCCGAGGCCGCTCCTGGTGATGTGATGACCCTTATTTACACCTCTGGCACCACCGGGCCTCCCAAGGGTGTGATGCTCACCGTTCGGAACGTCGAGTTCGCGGTGCAGACCCTCGTTATGGGCGGCGGTTTCACGTCCCCGCCGCCGTCGGAACGTGACCTCGCGCTGTCGTACCTGCCGCTGTGTCACGTGGCCGAGCGGGCGTTCACCGTCTGGTTCAACTCGGCGGCCGGGGTGCAGGTGAACTTCGCCGAGTCCATCGACACCGTCCAGGCCAACCTGCGGGAGGTGCAGCCGACGATCCTGTTCGGGGTGCCGCGGATCTGGGAGAAGGTCCTCGCGCAGGTCAACATCAGGCTGGAGTCGGCCTCGCCGTCGAAACGGGCGCTCACCCGGTTCTGGCTGCGGGTGGCCGACCGGATCGGCGACACGCTGGTACGCACCGGCGGCCGGCACACGGCGTGGACGCGTACGGCGTACGCGGTGGGCTGGGTGTTCTGCTACCGCTCGCTGCGCGAGCGGCTCGGCATGCGGCGGGTGCGCTACGCCGCCTCGGGCGCCGCGCCCATCGCGCCCGACGTGCTCAAGTTCTACATGGGGATCGGCATCGCCATGCACGAGGTGTACGGCATGAGCGAGAACACCGCCATCGCCACCGCCAGCCGCCCAGGCCGGGTACGCCTGGGCACCGTCGGCGAGCCGCACCCCGGCGTCGAGCTGAAGATCGACGAGGCCACCGGCGAGATCATGACCAGGCACCCGGGGACCTTCGCCGGCTACTGGCGCAACCCGCGCGCCACCGCCGACGTGCTCGACGAGGATGGCTGGCTGCACACCGGCGACGTGGGCGAGTGGGACGAAGGCACCCATCTGCGGATCACCGACCGGATGAAGGACATCATCATCACGGCCGGCGGCAAGAACGTGGCGCCCAGCGAGATCGAGAACGCGCTCAAGGCGTCCCCGTACGTCAAGGAGGCCGTGGTCGTCGGGGACCAGCGGCCGTACCTGGTGGCGCTGATCGGGATCGAACCGGACACGGTGGGGGAGTGGGCGCGGCGGCGCGGCCTGCCGTACACCACCTATCGGGACCTTTCGGAGAAGCCGGAGACGCGCGAGCTCGTGCAGGGGATCGTGACCGGGGTCAACGCCAGGTTCGCGTATGTGGAGCAGGTGAAGCGGTTCGCGTTCCTGCCCAAGGAGCTCGACCACGAGGACGGGGAGCTGACCGCGACCCAGAAGGTCAAGCGCTCGGCCATCGCCAAGCTCTTCGAGGACCTGGTCGAAGGGATGTACGCCCGGTGAAGGGGCTGCTGGAGACCGTCATCAGAGGGCTGGGCAACGGCTCGGTGTACGCGCTGCTCGCCCTGGGGTTCGTGATCATTTACAAGGCGACGCGGGTGATCAGTTTCGCGCAGCCCGCGCTCATGCTGGCCGGGGCCGTCACGGTGAGTTACCTGGCCGGGATCACCGGGTTTTACGCGGCCGTTCTTCTGTCTGCGTTGCTCATCGCGGGCGTGGCGCTGGCGATCGAGCGGGTGGCGATCCGGCCCATGGTGGGGCGGCCGGTGTTCGTGGTGGCGATCATCACGCTCGGGATCGACGTCGTCGTCCGGGTGGTGGTCAACGGCTTCATCGGGCGGGACGTGCGCCAGGTCGGGGACCCGTGGGGGTTCACGCAGGTGTCGCTCGGGCCGCTGGTCGTGCAGTCGCGCTGGCTGGCCATGCTGCTCGTCACCGCCGTGCTGGTGGCGCTGCTGTTCGCCTTCTTCCGCTACACCCGTTACGGGCTGGCCATGCGGGCGGCGGCGTTCGACCAGGAGACCGCGCTGGCGCAGGGGGTCTCCGTCGGGGCGGTGTTCGCGCTGTCGTGGGGGCTGGCCGGGTTCCTGGCGGCGATCGCCGGGATGTTCGTCGGCACCGGGCAGGGGATCGAGCAGATGACCTGGGTGATCGCGCTCAAGGCGCTGCCGGCGATCATCGTGGGCGGGCTCGACTCGCTCGGCGGGGCCGTGGCGGGCGGGCTGATCGTGGGGGTGGTGGAGTCGCTGTTCCAGTCGTACCAGGGGGAGTTCGCACCGTGGCTGGGGCAGAACTTCGCGGTCGTGTCGCCGTACGTGGTGATGCTGGTCGTGCTGCTGGTCAGGCCGTACGGACTGTTCGGGACCCGGGAGGTCGAGCGGGTATGACCGATATGCGTGTCGCCCCGGACATACCGACCGGCCGGTCTCGCCGCGTACGCGGCCGGCCGCTGCTCTACACCTCCTACGCCCAGGACATGGCGCTGCTCGACACCCGGGCCAAGCGGGTGTGGACGGGGCTGCTGGTGGTGCTGGCGTTCGGGCTGTCGGTGCTGCTGCAGGACCGGTCGCTGGAGGTGCTGGCCGGGGCGTACGTGCTGGCCATCGGGGCGATCGGGCTCAACATCGTCACCGGGTACGCCGGGCAGGTGTCGCTCGGGCACGCGTTCTTCGTGGCCATCGGGGCGTACACGGCCGCCGCGCTGTCCGGACCCGCCGATGGCGAGAACCTCGGGCTCGGGATCGCCGAGCTGTGGATCTGGCTGCCCGCCGCCGGACTCGTCGCCGCCGCGGCCGGGGTGCTGGTGGCGCCGCTGGCGAGCCGGTTGCGCGGGCTCTACCTGGCCGTCGTCACCCTTGGCCTGGTCTTTCTCGGCGAGCACATCTTCAAGGAGTGGCAGGAGCTGACCGGCGGCCCAGGGGTGGGCAGGGAGGCGGCGATCCCGCAGCTCTTCGGCGTGCGCCTGGACCAGGACGGCCCGCTCGGCACCAAGGAGCAGCTCCTCTACACGCTCATGCTGGCGCTGCTCATCGTCTTCGCCGTGGCCGCGCGCAACCTGGCCCGCTCGCGCATCGGCCGCGCCTTCGCCGCCATCCGGGACCGGGACATCGCCGCCGAGGTGATCGGGGTGCCGCTGACCAGGTACAAGGTGCTGGCCTTCGGGATCTCGTCGTTCTACGCGGGGTGCGCGGGCGGGCTGCTCTACACGATCTCCGGGTACGTCGAGCCGGGGTCGTTCAGCCTGCTGCTGTCGGTGCAGTTCATCGCGATGGTGCTGATCGGCGGGGTGGCGACCGTGTCGGGGGCGATCGCGGGGGCGCTGTTCATCTCGTTGCTGCAGCCGGTGACCAGGTCGTTGCCGGGGCTGGTGCCGTTCATCAGCGGGGACACGACGCAGACGCCGAACGTGTTCCAGGTCGAGACCGTTCTGTACGGGCTGCTGATCGTGCTGTTCCTCATCTTCGAGCCGCGGGGGCTGTTCGGACTGTGGGTCCGGGTTCGCAACTACTGGAAGTCCTGGCCTTTCTCGTACTGACCAAGAAGGGAACCTCAATGAAGAGTCGCCATGTAGCCGGATTTTTCGCCATAGCGGCCCTTCTGTCCGCTTGCGGCGTCTTCCGGGGGGACGACGAGGGCAGCAAGGCCGGCGCCCAGGCGCCAGGCGTCACCGCCGAGCCCTGCCCCTCCGCGGTGGACGCCAAGAAGGGCTGCATCTACCTCGGTACGCTCTCCGACCTCACCTCCGGTCCCTTCGCCGCGCTGGCCGTACCCATCACCGACGCCCAGAAGGCGTTCTGGGCCCGGGTCAACAAGGCGGGCGGCATCGGGGGCAAATACGAGGTGGACGTCACCAAGTACGTCAAGGACAACAAGTACAACCCCGAGGTGCACCGGCAGGTCTACAACGAGATCAAGGACAACGTGCTCGGCCTGGCCCAGACGCTCGGCTCGCCGACGACGGCCGCGATCATCGGCGACCTCAAGGCCGCCAGCATCGTCTCAGCGCCGGCCTCCTGGACGTCGGCGTGGGAGTTCGAGGACGTCATCGTCGAGACGGGCTCGAACTACTGCGTCGAGGCCATGAACTCGGTGGACTACGCCATGGAGACGTACAAACCGAAGTCCGTCATGGCCGTCCACCTGGCCGGCGACTACGGCGCGGACGCCGCCGCCGGCGCCAAGATCGCCGCCGAGCGCAACAGCCTGAAGTTCACCAACGTCGAAACCCCCTCGGGCGCCACCGAACAGGGCCGCGCCATCACCGAGATCACCAAGAACAAGCCCGACCTGGTCATCCTCACCACGGGCCCCGCGGACGCCGCCACGATCGTCGGCCAGACCGCCGCGGCCGGCTACAAGGGCCGCTTCATCGGCACCGGCCCCACCTGGAACCCGGCCCTGCTGCAGTCCCCCGCCGCCCCCGCCCTGAAGGCCCTGTACGAACAGTCGGCCCCCGGCAAGCCCTGGGACGCCGACACCCCGGGCCACAAGGCCATGCGCGAGGCGCTGCCCGGCGTGACCCCGAACGACGGTTACACGTCGGGATGGGCGTGGGCGTACCCGATGAAGGCGGCCCTGGACAAAATGGTGGCCGGCGGAGACGTGACGAGAAAGGGTCTGCTGGCAGCCGTAAAGACCTTGAAGACGGTCGACTACGAGGGCATGCTTCCACCGGAGGCGGGCAATTACGCGGACGCCACAAGCGCGGCGGTCTTCAGGCAGACGCTGATCAACAAGGTAGACGACAAGGCGACGACGGGCGTAACCACGGTCAAGGACTTCTTCACCGGCCCAACAGCCCAGTCGTACACCTTCGACGGCCCCTGCTTCGCCAAACTCTAAAAGCACCCACCCGTGAGGTGATTACCGGGTGGGCCCCGTATGCCCGCCCGGAGTGGTCCTCGCTGTCGCTCGGTCTGTCTTGTTTGAGGGCGCCTGCGGCGCAACCCCCGCGGGCCACGCCGCTCTCCAGCCGATGCGCGGCGCCACGCCCTTGAGCTGCTTCTCCAGCACCTTGACCTGGTGATAAGCAGTCGGGTACGGGAAATCGGCACATGTCGTGATTCGGCTGAGATCCGGATCGGGTGCCCCGGCGAACGGCCTGGCGAACCGGCTGGCGTCACCCGCCTGCGCCTCGGCCAGCGACGCGGCCAATTCCGGCCATCCCCCCTCGAACGAGACCGTCGCACGGGAGGCGATCAGCGCCGCGCTCGCCGTGACGCCCGCTCCGGCACCGGGCGCGGGGATCGGACGTTCGGCGGCGCGGGCCATGACCTCGTCCCACACCTTGAGCGCGTCGCGGCCGTGGAGCCCGCAGGCGCGATCGGCGGCGCACCAGGCGGCGAAACGGTGCAGATTGCGCTCCAGCGTCGTCGCTCTGGGCCGCAACCAGCCGGCCCAGGACGGGTTCGTGTGATCGATCGGGCTGTCCAGGTACATGAGGCCGACCCTGGACGGGAAAGACTCGGCGTAGGCCACGCCGACGACGCCGCCGTAGGAGTTGCCGAAGTAGTTCAGCTTCCGCTCGCCCAGCGCCACCCGGACCGCCTCCAGGTCGCGGGCCCCTTGCCAGGAGTTCAGGTTGCCCGCGAGCGGGCCGGCCGCTTCGGCACAACCCAGGCCGAAGCGGCGGTTCTGCCGCGTGTACTCGGCGTAGGCGGCGCGGTCGGAGAACACCCACTCCTGGGTCCACCGCGCCGGCTCGGGGCAGCGTACCTGGGTGCTCGCCTCGAACCCGCGCGGGTCGGAGACCACCACGTCGCGTCGTACCATCGGGTCAGATCGGCGAACGTGCTCTTCACCTGGCGCAGCACGGAGATCTGCTGGGCGGGCCCGCCCAGGTTGAGCACGAGTGTCCCCTTCCTGGTGGCCGGGTCCCGGGCGGGCAGTTTGGCCAGCCCCAGCGTGATCTGCTCCCCTTTGGGGGCGGCCCAGTCGGCGGGCACACTGATCTTGCCGCACCGCAGCCCGTCTCCGCAGTCCTGCCAGGAAAGCCGGTCGGCCGCCGCCGGTGTCGTGGTGAGCAGCGTCGTGCCGAGCACGGCGAGGATCGTCATCTTCATGGCGCCTCAGCCTGGCCGAGCGGCCTACCGGCGGTCGTCCATCCTTCGATAGATCCTGGCGATGAGTATTGCCGCCGTGCCGGGTCTACAGCATGTCGAAACAGTTGGACGCAGTGTCAGACCCCACGGAGGACACCATGACGACCACACCGGACGCGCTGCCCGGCCGCCCGCCCATCGTCGACCTGGCCACCTGGCAGGCCGCCCGTGACGAACTGCTGGTACGCGAGAAGGCCCACACCCGCGCGGGCGACGCCCTCGCCGCGGCCCGCCGCCGGCTGCCGATGGTGGAGTTCGACGGGACGGCCGAAGTCGTCGGACCCGGCGGGCCGGTCCCGTTCCTGGAGCTGTTCCAGGGCCGTGACGAGCTCGTGGTCTACCAGCACATGTGGTACGACGGCGCGCCGCACCAGGGGCAGTGCGAAGGCTGCACCACCACGGCCTGGCACCTGAAGGACGCCGTCTACCTCAACGCCCGCGGTGTCTCGTTCGCCATCGTGACCACGGGCCCATGGGAGGAGGTGGCCTCCTTCGTCGCGTTCATGGGCTACACCCAGCCCTGGTACTCGGTGCGCGACGTGCCCGCGCCGGTCGGCGGCGAGATGGGCTACCTTGTCTGCTTCCTGCGCGACGGCGACCGCGTGTTCCTCACCTACTCCACGACCGGCCGGGGCAATGAGCGGGTCAACGGGTCCTTGGGCCTGCTCGACATGACGCCGTACGGTCGCGGCGAGGTGTGGGAGGACAACCCCGACGGCCGGCCCGAGGGGCACCCGGCGGCCTGGCGTACGGACGCGGATGGGAACATCGACTGGGGCCCGGCCAGCCGCCCCGTACCGCAGTGGAGCCGCCCCGGCGCGACCCCCGTGGACACCCTCGGCCGGCGCGGCCACCACCACTGACCGGCCGCCCTGCCGAAGGAGCACACCATGCCTCTCCTCCATACGGTGGGGATCTCGGTCGGTTGCGTCCTGGCCCTCGCGCCGGCTCTGCTGCCTTCCGTGCGGCCCGCCAGGAGGTGGCCGCACGTCGTCATGGCGGCCGGCATGGCGGCCGGGCATCTGGGCGGTTTGTTCCTCTCCGTCGCGGTGCTCGCGCTGGTGACCGCCGGCTGGCTCTGCGGTTCCCCCTCCCGCCGCGCGGAGACCGGTCATCACATTCCGGATTTCGTGGTCATGGCCCTCCTTTTGGTGCTGATGGCGTTCGGCGGACCCGATCCGGCTGGCGGGCACGCGCACGCGGGCGGTATGCCGGCCGCGCTGGCCCTGGTCATCGGGCTGGCGTGGACCTGCGCCCGGCTCGTCCGCGTTCTGCCCGGCCGTGGAAAGGGGATCGGCCAGGACCTGTGCTCGGCCGGAATGGCGGCCAGCATGGCCTTCATGGCCGCGCTGTCACTCTGACGCGTCGTCCTGGCGCGGCAGCCCCCTTGACCACGATCTCGATCCCGCGCCGCCCGGCGGCCAGGACGTCCTCGTTGGAGCCGCCCTGCTGCACGCGGCCAGGCCGCTGCTGACCGCCGGGCACGAGACGACCGCGAACATGCTGAGCCTCGGCACGTTCCTGCTGCTGTGCCGTCCCGGGCAGGCGGAGCTCCCGGTGTCGCGGAGAGCGCGGTCGAGGAGCTGACGCGCTACCTCAGCATCACGCCCACCGGCCCGATCCGGGTCGCCAGGGCCGACGTGCCGCTCGCCGGGCAGATCGTCGAGGTGCCGCTGCGGCCGCGGCCGCCCTGCCGGTCACCTGGTAGTCGCGCTTTACGGGCGCCACGTCGTTGGCGGACAGCAGCACGAAGCCCCTGGACGCGAAGTTCGTGACCACAGCCGCCGTCTCGATCGCCAAAGCCCTGCCCGCCGGCGACTGACCCGTCGGGTGTCAGCCGCTGACGTAGATGAGGGCCGTACGTTCTGGGCCGGCCAGGAGAAGGCAGGAATCCGTTTCACCCCACAGGACCCCTTCGAGGGGGAAATGCTTGGCGTAGGCGAGCAGGGTTCCTGACGGGCCGGCGACCTCGGTGACGATCGTGGCGTAGAGGTCACGGGCCAGCCAGGAGACCAGTTCGTCCCCGGGGATCTCGGGGAGCGCGTCGTCGAACTCCCAGAGCGTGGTCCCGGCCCGCGCCGTCTTGACCAGGTTTCGTTCCGACTCGGTCAGCGCGGCCCGCAGGGAGGTCGCGTCCAGAGGCCAGAGGACGTCGTCGTCCTCGTCGTCGCCCTCCTCCGCGATCAGCCAGTGCCCGTCCCCGGGCCAGCCCGTACGGAAGGCGGCGCCGGGATCGGCGACGTCCAGGTCGACGTCGTGGGTGCCGAAGGTCACCTCGAAGGTGACCTCATCGGTGTTGTTGATGCGGAGGAACTCGCTGAGGAGGGCCGTGAGGCAGCCGATTCGGTGTCCGGCCGGGACATCGTGGGTGGTCGAGGCAGGGGTCAGGGACAGCCGCCAAGTGGTGTCTCCGTCGCCGGCCAGCAGGTGCAGCGCCGGGCCGTCTTGGACGCGCAGCAGCTCCGTGGCGTCCACGGTGAGCTGACCGGCCAGGAATCCGGCCAGCGCCCGGCCCCGCCGGTCCAGGTCACCGCCGGCTTCCAGCGTTTCGATGAGGAACGTGTACGCCTGCTCCGCGCGCTCGGCCGGCAATCCCCAGGACGCGTGCAGGGGGCTGTCGGACGTCTCGTCCGGATCGTCGAGGTCGAAGCGCTCGACGGCTTTGATCCCCTTCTCCTCGGGAGCCTCGCCGCCGGCCACCTCCAGACGCCAGGCGGGCAGCCACCACCCGAACGGGTGCACCGCGGCCTCGAAGGGAGATAGGGCGGTCGTCAACGTTCCTCCCGAGGGACATCGCCGGCCTCGGCCGACCAGAACTGCAGCTTGAACAGGACCAGGTCGACGATGTCCGTCGGGAAATCCTCATGGCCGAGGAACTTGCGGTGGATTCTGAACCGCCACTCCTGATCCCGGCAGCCGAGATCGAACGTCTCGTGGCGCGTCCTGAATCCGGACTGCGTGCTGGTCGCGCGGACCATGCCGGAGATCAGGTGAACGCTTCCCGCCCGGCTCTCACCCCAGCCCGAGGCGAAGGGCGGCTCGCCGTCCCATAACTCGTACTTGATGAGAGCCTCCTCGCAGCGGGTGGAGTGGAGCGCGATGGCGTCGGGGCAACTGCCGGACCAGAGCTCATTGGTGGTGCCGAACTCGTGGACACGCCACTCCGCGGAGATGTCCTCGATGTCCACGATCCCGCCCAGATGGCGCTCTATCTTGTCCGGGTCGACGAGCGCTTTGATGATCTCCGTCATGCGCACCGATCATGGCGTACGGCAGTGACAGTTCAGGCGGAGAAGACCAGCCGGATCTCCGTGATCGGGTAGCCGGCCCGCTGGAACGCCGCCGCCATGGGCGCGTTGCCCAGGTCGGTGGTGGCGGTGATGCGCTGTTCGCCGTTGGCGGCGTGGATGCGGGTGATCTCGCCGAGCACCTCGTCCACGTATCCGCGCCCGCGAAACTCCGGCACAACCCCCAGATAACCGACATTCACGTTGTACGGGGTCGCCGAGGGGATCGCCAGGCCCGCCACCTCGCCCTCCGGGGTGTAGGCCAGGCGCCACCACTCCCGCTTGCCGGGCGCGTTCAGATAGAAGTCCATCTCCTCGCGGGCCGCCGCCTCGGCGCCCTTGGCGGCGACGGCGGTGCGCGTCTGCGCGTCCAGGCTGCCCTGCGCGATCTGCCGGAACACCGCGAGGAACTCCTCGTCGGACGCCTCGGCGAAGCGCAGCGCGCCCGTCGCGGCGGGCACCCCGTTCTCGGGCGTCCACGCGAACTGCAGCCGCTCCACCTCCCGGCTGAGCCCCGCCGCGTGCGCGGCCGCCCGCCGCCACTCCACCGCGGCCGCCGTGGCCGGGTCGTCGCGCCAGCCGCCCGCCACCTTGAGCAGGTATTGCACCGGCTCGGTGAACCCGGCCAGCGCCGCCCTGATCAGCTCGGTGGCGACGGCCGTGCGGTCGCCCACGGCCGGATCAACGTCCAGGCAGTCGAGCGCCACCGGGTGCGCGCCTCCCTTCGGCCCCCACCACAGCGCCCGGCCCACGAGGCGATCACCGTCTTCGGCGATCCACGTCCACTCCGGGCGGTACATGCCTTCCGCCAGCTCTTCGAGGTAGCGGCCGGCGGGGATCCAGCCGACGGGCTCGTTCACGGTCCAGGCGGTGACGCGGTCGAGGTCGGCCGGTGTGGTGGGGCGATAGGAAATCATGCTCGAAGATTAGTGCCCGTACGAGGTTCATCGGTCGGCGCGGGTGGTGACCTTGTAGAGGCCGTACAGGGCCTCCAGCCCGCCGATGACCATCAGGACCACGCCGAGCTTCGTCGGTGTGATCACCACGATCTCGATGTCGCCGCCGAAGAGCCACAGCGCGGCTCCGGCCACGAACGTGGCCAGCCCGGTGAGGAGCGTCTTGCGGGCAGAAGCCATGGGGACCTCGCTGGATCAGGTGGGGGCCGGTCGTCAGCGACTGTAGTGAAAGGCCAGGTCGTGAGGCTTCCTGCGCGTTGAGGAGATCGGGCTACATCTTTCGGGTTACGGTGCTCCCCCTGGTGGGGCGGTGGGCTGGGGCGCCGTCCAGTTGGTGAGGAACTGGAGCGCCTGGGCGGTCGCGGAGCCCGGCTCGATGTTGTAGACGCACAGGCTCTGGTCGGTGTCGCCGGGCGGCTGGAAGGACTCGTAGGAGAAGTGCAGGTCGCCGGCCAGGGGATGGTGGTAGAGCTTCGTGCCGTGCGTACGGCGCAGCACGCGGTGGTCGTTCCACCACGAGCTGAACTCGGGTGAGCGCAGGGTGAGCTCGCTGATGAGGTCGGTCAGCCGGCGGTCCTGGGGGTAGCGGCCGGCCTCCAGGCGGAGGACGGCGACGGTCTCGGCGGCGATCCGCTCCCAGTCGCCGACGCGTTCGCGGGCCTCGGGGTCGAGCAGGTAGTAGCGGGCGAGATTGCGATGCGGCACCGGCAGGGCGTCGAAGTCGGTCAGGACCTGACGGGCCAGGCGGTTGGCGGCCAGGACGTCCGTGCGGCGGCCCAGGATGAAGGCGGGCACGTGTTCGAGCGTCTGCAGCATCAGATGGAGGCCGGGCCGGACCCGCTGCGGGCTGATCGGAGCCCGGCGGGCCGGGCGGGCCAGCAGGTCGATGAGGTGCTCGCGCTCGGCGGGATCGAGCCGGAGTGCGCCCGCGAGCGCCTCGGTGACCTCGGGGGACGGGTTTCCGGCGCGGCCCTGTTCGAGACGGGTGTAGTACTCGGTGCTGACGCCGGCCAGCCGGGCGACCTCGTCGCGGCGCAGCCCTGGCACGCGGCGAGCCCGGCCGTCGGCGGTCAGCCCCGCCTGGCCGGGAGTGATCCGGGCGCGGCGTGAGCGCAGGAAGTCGGCTAGCTCGCGGCTACGGTCCATACACCCAGTGTGGACGAACCGCGGAGTGCGCCGTCCGCCGCGGGTGGCCCTGCCGGTACCTGCCTCGCCAGGGCATGGCCGGGCGCCCCGGCGAGGGTCGGCCGGCTGGTGTGCTGGTGAACGGGAAACGCGGCGACCGGCCGCGATCCCGTACCAGTCAGGAAGGTGTTCGACCATGACCACGCGAATCTCCGCCCGTCCCCTCACCGGCCGCGTCGCCGTCGTCACCGGCGCCTCCAGCGGCATCGGCGAGGCGGCGGCCGAGCATCTGGCCGAGCTGGGCGCGCAGGTCGTCGTCCTGGCGCGGCGCGCCGGGCGGCTGGACGACCTGGTCTCCAGGATCGAGAGGAACGGCGGCCAGGCGCTGGCCCTGGCGGTCGACGTGACCGACCCGGCGGCGGTGCGGGCCGCCGCGGACCGGGTGGCGGCCGGGCCGGGCGGCGCCGACCTGCTGTTCAACAACGCGGGCGTGATGCTGCCCGCCCCGGTCGAGGAGCTGGCCACCGATCAGTGGCAGCGCCAGATCGACCTCAACATCACCGGGCTGATGAACGTCATCGGCGCGTTCATCCCGCAACTGGTCGCGTCCGCCGGTGAGCGCGGGGTGGCCGACCTGATCAACACCTCGTCGATCGCGGCCCAGAACATCTTCCCCGACTTCGCCGTCTACTCGGCGACGAAGGCGTACGTCACCCATCTGTCCCGGCACCTGCGGGCCGAGCTGGGCGCGAAGAATGTACGGGTCTCGGCGATCGAACCGGGCATCGTCGGCACCGAGCTGCAGAGCCACGTCACGGACGAGGGGGCGCTGGCATGGCTGGAGGGGTCCAAGAAGGAGATGGAGTGGCTCACGCCGCAGGACGTCGCGCGGACCGTGGGGTTCGTCGCGAGCCTGCCGCCGCGGGTGAACCTGCAGCAGGTCACCATCATGCCCACCGGCCAGCCCGGTTAGCCACGTTTCCGCACGTGCTGAATCGCCACAGGCGGACCGGCCTCTCCACGTCCCCCTCTTTCAAAGACCCCGGCGGAGAGGGGAGCCACGGTGACGTGCGGAATACAGGGCTGGCCCGCCCATCCCGCCGCACTTCGCCGGAGGTCCTTCCAAGAAGGGAGAGAAGGGGTGGAGGCGCTTAGGCCGGTTCGTGAGGCCGATTCACGTGCGGCGATCCGGTACGGGCATCCGGTACGGGCGGCGATTCGGTACGGGCGGGGAGCGGGTACGGGCGGGGATCCGGCGCGGGCGGGGAGCGGCTACGGGCGAGGAACCGGCATGAGGGGGTCCGGCGCGTGCGGCGATTCGGTACGGGCGAGGAACCGGCATGAGGGGGTCCGGCGCGTGCGGCGATTTGGTATGGGCGGGGGAGCCGGCAGGTGCTGGGTCGAGGTCAGTCCGGGGTGGTGGGTGCGGTGAGGACGTCGAGGGCGAGGCGGCGGTGGGCGGCGAAGAGGTCGAGGGCTCTTGCGGCGTCGCGGGAGCGCAGCGCGGTGACCAGTCCATGGTGCTCGCTCGGCACACACTCCAGGTAGTCCTTGGCGCTGCGGCCGACCCGGGTCAGCAGGAACAGGTGAACCTGGCAGCGGATCGCCTGCCAGGCGTCCACGAGCCGCTGGTGCCGGGCGGCGGCGAAGACGGCGTCGTGGAAGGCGATGTCCAGGCGTACCATCTCGTGCTCGTCCGCGGCCCGATCCATCAGGCCGGCCGTCTTCTCGATGAAGGCGAGGTCCTCGCCGGAGGCGTGGGCGACGACCTGCCGGACGGCGAGGTCCTCCAGCGCGCCGCGCAGGCTGTCGAGCTCGGTGACGTCCTCGGGCGAGAGCGTGGTCACGGTGGTGCCCCGATGCCATTCGCAGCGCACCAGACCTTCGCGTTCCAGCAGGCGGAGCGCCTCCCGTACGGGGCCGCGGCTGACGTCCAGCGTGCCCGACAGCTCCACCTCCCGCAGGGGCGCGCCGAGCGCGTAGGCCCCGCTGAAGATGGCCTCCCGGATACGGTCCGCGACCTCCTCGGCCAGCCCTCTGCGGCGCGCGGGAGCCACGTGGTCACTCATTTCGGCCTTCACCTCCTTGGTGTCTGAATGTTAACATCCGAGAGTTGATGTCCTAATGTCAACATTCCGACATAGGCCTCCTAGGAAGGACGTTCGCGTCATGCCTTCAGTCCCGCGATTCCACCTGGCCATGCCCGTCGACGACCTGGCCGCCGCCCGGCGCTTCTACGGTGAGGTGCTGGGCCTGGAACAAGGCCGCAGCGCCGACACCTGGGTCGACTGGAACCTGCACGGCCACCAGTTCGTCACCCACCTCGCGCCGGCCCGCGCCGAGCGCGTCCACAACCCGGTCGACGGCCACGACGTCCCGGTGCCGCACTTCGGCCTCATCCTGACCGTGCCCGAGTTCCACCGGCTCGCCGACCGCCTGCGTGGCGCGGGCACCGCGTTCGTCATCGAGCCGTACGTACGCTTCGAGGGCGAGACCGGCGAGCAGTGGACGATGTTCCTGCTCGACCCGGCGGGCAACGCCCTGGAGTTCAAGGCGTTCGCCGACGACTCGCAGGTCTTCGCCACCTGACTTTCGTCAGGGACGCCGGCTGACCATCGGCAGATGCCTCACCCCGTACACAGGGGAGAGGCTCGCCCCCATGAACACCTCATTTCCCGGCCGGTGGATCGGCGGGGTGACGCTCGTCCTCGGGCCGGTCGTCTTCTGTGCTGGATTCCTGCTGCGCTATTTGGGCACGACCACCGCCCTCACCCCCGAACAGGTGGTGTGGGCCGAGAAACAGCCGTTCGCGGCCTATGGCGAGTTCGTCGCCTATGTCTCCGACCCCGCCCTGCTCACCCTCGCCTACGCGGTCTTCGCCCTGGGCGCGCTGCTGCTCTTCCCCGCCTTCGTCGCACTCGGGCAGATGGTGGGCGGCGGGCTCGCGTACTGGGGCGCCACGCTGCTGGTCGTGGGGCTCTTCGCCCGCCTGTACTTCGCCGGTGCGGACCAGACGGCCTTCCAGCTCACCGAGGCCCTCGGGCTGGACCAGGCGAGGAGCGCGGTGATGAAGGAATATGTCGACATCTCGTACGGGCCGTGGCGGGTGCCGGTCTGGGCCTCGGTCGGTCAGTACGCGGGCTCCGTCCTGCTGGCCATTGCCGCCTGGCGCACGGGCCTGTTCGGCACCGCCCGCGCCGTGATGGTGGTGCTGGCCGGGGGCGTGTGGATGGGCGTACTGAAGGGCGCCTCGCCTGGCGACGTGGTGGTCGTCACGATGCTCTGCGTGGCTCTGGTGCCGCTGGGGGTGGGGATGCTCCGTGATCGGCTGCCGGTTCAGACGGGACGGTCGAAGGTGCTGAGCTGGTGAACCGGGTGCGTCCTGGAGAAGATCCGTTGCGCCATCTCGCCATGGTTGAGAGATAGCGAGAAGGGTCGTCTTCGACGGACGTTTCGTGCTCGAACCGGTGCCCACTGCAC
This sequence comes from Nonomuraea solani, assembly GCF_900108335.1. GTDB lineage: Bacteria > Actinomycetota > Actinomycetes > Streptosporangiales > Streptosporangiaceae > Nonomuraea > Nonomuraea solani. Next base: position 600,844 of record NZ_FNVT01000002.1, on the reverse strand, counting down.
ATCGGTCCAGTGGGAGGGGTGGATGGGGGACCACGATGTCCTGTCGGACCTAGGGAAGCGGCAGGCCGGTGCCCTGGTGGCGGCGATCCGGACCGATGTCGACGGGGTCTTCAGCAGTCCCGCGCTGCGCCGCAGGCAAACGGTGGAACCGCTCGCGCGGGCTGCCGGTGGAGTGTCTGGACACGCTGGCGGAGTCCTGGGATTTCCGGCGGCCTGCGGAGTGGGCGGAAGGCGCCCACGCTCCGATGGGGCAGGTCGTGGCGGGCGCCTGGTCGGCGGGGCGCATGTTGCGTGCGGCGATGGTCGTGAGCGATCGCCGCCTGGGTGGGCGGGTGTCGGGCGGCTGGCCGTCCGGTCGGGTGACGGGTGGGTGGGCCGGTGCCTGGCGGCCCGCCGCTCGGTCGGGTGACGGGCAGGTGGGCCGGGTCCGTCTACTCCAGGATGTCTTCCGGAGTCAAAGTGACCTCGGGGGTCGGTTCGGGGGACGGTTCTTCGGGGCGGCAGTCCGCCGTGCAGCCCTCGAATCTGGCCGAGTCGATCGGGGTGAACGACGTCGGTGGCACCCGCCGCAGCGCCGCCAGCATCGTGTCGCGCCAGATTGGGCCCGGGATGCTGGCCCCCTGCACCGACCCGTAATACCGCCCCCCGATCGTCACCCCCGTCAGCTTGTGCCGCTGCGACCCCCGCGGATCCCCCAAACTCACCGCGCCCGCCAAATCAGGGGTGAAGCCGGCGAACCAGGCCGACGCGTAGTCGTCCGTGGTGCCGGTCTTGCCGGCCGCGTCGCGGCCGAGGCCGCCCACGCCGCTCATCGTGCCCTCCGTGAACACCCCCGACAGGACGTCGGCGGTCGCGTCGGCGATGGCGGGGTCGAGGGCTTCGCGGCATTTGGGGCGGTAGCGGGTGGTTTTGCCGTTCCGGTCCGTGATCTGGGTGATCGCCATCGGCGCGCAGTACGTGCCCCGCGCCGCGATCGCCGCGTACGCCCCGGCCACCGTCACCGGGTCCGACTCGTTGATCCCGAGCGTGAACGTCTCATACTCCTGCAGCTTCTGGCCGTCCGCCCGCCGGATGCCCAGCGACTTGGCCGTCTTGACCGTGTCGCACAGGCCGACCCGCTCCTCCAGCTCCATGAAGAACGTGTTCACCGAGTCCCACGTGCCGCTCCGCAGCGTCTTCCAGCCGGGGGAGCCCTCGTCGTTGGTGACCGTGTGGGCCGGGTCGCCGATGCTCTCGCCCTTGCAGTTCTTGAACGTCGAGTACGCCGGCGCCCGGTAACCCGCCCCCGCCGCCAGCCCGTCGTCCAGCTTAATGCCCTCCTGCAGGGCCGTGATCAGGGTGAACGTCTTGAACGTGGACCCGGGCTGGAAACCGATCCCGCCGCCGTGCGCGGCGTCCGCGGCCACGTTGTAGGAGATCTCGTTCCGCCCCGCGTTCCCCCCGTACCGCCTGCTGGCGGCCATGGCCTTGATCGCCCCGGTGCCGGGCTGGACCAGGGCCTGGGCGGCGACCGGCTCGTCTGAGGCGTGCACCCACTTCTTGATCGCCTGGTCGGCGGCCGTCTGCATGGCCGGGTCGAGCGTCGTCCTGATCGTCAGTCCGCCGCGGTTGAGCATCGCCAGCCGCGCCTTGGCCGTGGAGCCGAAGGCCGGGTTGCCGAGGATCTCGTGGCGGACGTACAGGCAGAAGTAGGCGTATTTGCTGGATTCACAGCCCCCGGGCAGCCGGGTGCCCTTGTAGCCCAGCTTGGTGGCCTTGGCCTTCGCCGCCTCGGCGGTGGTGATCTTGCCGAGCTCGGCCATCCGGTTGAGCACCACGTTGCGGCGCTGCAGCAGCCGGGCGCGGTGCTCCTTGCCCAGGTTGGGGTCGGTGGCGTTCGGATCCTGTACGGCCCCCGCCAGCGTCGCCGCCTGCGCCAGGCTCAGCTTGGCGGCCCCGACCCCGAAGAAGCGCCTGGCCGCCGCCTCCACCCCGTACGCGCTCGCGCCGAAGTAGGCGATGTTCAGGTATTTCTCCAGAATCTGGTCCTTGCTGTACTTCTCCTCGATCCCCATCGCGTACCGCAGCTCGTTGAGCTTGCGCGCGTAGCTGGCCTCCAGGGCCGCGTTCCGCTCCTTGACGCTGCCGGCCGAGTTGAGCAGCACCTGCTTGACGTACTGCTGCGTGATGCTCGACCCGCCCTGGCTGACCCGCCCCGACCGCAGGTTCGTGACGAACGCCCGCAGCGTGCCCTCGACGTCGATCGCCCCGTGCTCGTAGAAGCGGAAGTCCTCGATCGACACGATGGCCGTCTTCATGACGCCGGCGATCTCGTCGAAGCCGACGACCTGCCGGTATTCCTCATAGAAGCGCGCGATCTCGCCCCCCTTGGCGTCCCGCACGATCGTGACCTCGGCGGGCGGCGGCTCCGCGAGATCGGCGGGCTTGAGGTTCACCTCGTCGGCCGCCGCCACGAACCCGGCCCCCGCGCCCCCCACGGCCGGGATCGCGATGGCGGCCACCAGCGTGCCCGCCGCCGCGGCCGCGGCGGCGAGACGCAGGACCCCCGTCCCCTTGACCCCCCGTCGTGGCATCAGAGCCTGCCGAGCCCGCGGGCGAGGATCGTGGCGGTCCGCGCGATGACCTTGTCGTCCACGGGGTCGCCCGCGGTCTTGCGGTTGGTGTAGACGGCCAGGATGATCGGGGCGGCCGACCTGCCGGACGGCCAGACGACGGCGACGTCGTTGGCCAGGCCGGCGTCCCCGTTCGTGCCCGTCTTGTCGCCGATCTTCCAGGTCTTGGGCAGTCCGGCGCGGATGCGCGCGTCGCCGGTCTTGTTCGCGATCAGCCAGGCGTTGAGCCGCTCGCGGTCCTTGGCGTCGAGCGCGTCGCCGGTGGTGAGGGCGCGCAGATCACGGCCGATGGCGGCGGGCGTGGTGGTGTCGCGCCGCTCCTTGGGGGTCCAGTCGTTGAGCTCGGTCTCCCAGCGGTCCAGGCGGGAGATCGGGTCCTTGAGCGTACGGAAGTATTTCGTCAGCCCGGCCGGCCCGCCGATCTGCTTGAGCACCATGTTGGCCGCGGTGTTGTCGCTCAAGGTGATGGCCGCCTCGCACAGCTCGGCGACCGTCAGGCCGTCTTCGACGTGCTTCTCGGTGGTCGGCGAGTTGGGTTTGAGGTCGTCGGCCGTCCACTTCACGACCTTGTCCATCAGGCCGGGCTCGGTGGTGCGGGCCCGGTGCAGCGCGGCCGCGCAGAGCGGCGCCTTGAACGTGGACAGCAACGGGAACCGCTCACCCGACCGGTACGCGACCGTCCTGCCGGTCGCCGTGTCGATGGCGTACGCGCCGATCCGGCCGTTGTAGGACGCCTCCAGAGCCCGCAGCTCCTTCTTGACCTGGGCCTCGGGCGACAGGACGGCCACCGCCGAAGCGGAGGCCGCGGAGGCCGCGGAGGCTGCGGAGGCCGGGGCCGCGACCAGGGTGCCGGTCGCCAGGAGAGAGATCGTCAGAGCCGCCGCTTCGAGCCCGCGGAGGTGTCGCATGCCAGGTCCTTGCTGTCGTCGGTCAGAGGGCAGGAGCAAAGCAGATGCGATCAGCCGATGTCTAATAGCGATATCGCGAAAGAATTGATATCCGTTCAGTTATGATTCCAGGTCAGCAGGATCATCAGGCCCGCCGCGACGAGCCCGCCGGCGTGCAGGCACAGCGTCGCCACGATGCCGAGCGACCCGCCGAGCGCGCCCGCCAGCGTCATGCCCAGCAGCGCCGTGGCGGCATGGGCGCTGCCGAGCAGCCCGATGACGCCGCCCCGGCGGTCGTCGCCGGTGACGGTCTGGGCCAGCGTGGTGAGGCCCGCCATCGCGGCCGCCGCCGGCACCCCGGCCGCGCCGATCAGCACGAGGGCGGGCCACAGCGCGGGTAACGCGAGCGGCTGAAGGAACAGCGCCAGGTCCGTCAGCCCGAAGACGACCGTCCCCCAGCCCAGCAGCGTCCGCGCCGCCGCTCGCGTCCATCCGGCCGCAGCCGCACACCCCTGTCCCGCCCGGCCAGCCGCAGCAACGCGACCCACTGCCCGCCCATCGTCCCGGCGGCGGCCGGGGTGCGGCCCGGCGTCCGGATCCGGGCCTGCAGGAACGCCGAGAGCAGGAAGCTCGCCACGTCGATCAGCACGACGGCCGCCAGCCCGCCCGCGCCGACCGCGATCCCGCCCGCCATCGCCCCCACCAGCCGGGCGGCCTGGCCGCTCTGACCGTGCAGGGCGTTGGCCCGGACGAGCTGGGACTCCGCCACGAGCCGGGGGAGCAGCGCCCGCTGCGCGGGGACCAGCAGGGTGCTGAGCACGCCCGACCACAGGGCGACCGCGTAGACGATCCAGACCTGGGACGGCTCCCGTACCAGCAGGAGGGGCAGCAGCCCGGCCGCGATCAGCAGGTCCGTGGCGATCAGCGACCGGCGGCGGTCCCAGCGGTCGGCCAGCACTCCGGCCAGGGACCCGAGCACGACGTCGGGCAGCCGCCCGGCCACCAGCATGATCGCGCTGGACAGCGTCGAGCCGGTGAGCTGGTAGACGTGGTAGGCCAGCCCGGTGCTGATCGCCCAGTCGCCGGTCTGCGAGATCAGCCCGGCCATCAGCAGCCGCCGATAGTCACGATTGCGCCGAAGCGGCGGCGGGGCCTCAAGCGAGGCCTCGACCGGCGGGACCTCAGTCACCGGAGTCCGTCGGTGGCAGCGGGACCAGGAGCTGGGTGAGCAGCACCGGCCGTGCCCCGTCCGGCCGCGCCGCCGGGTCGCCCCCGCGCGCCATCAGCGGCTCCAGCAGCCCCGCGACGGCCGCCCCGAGCGCTTCCAGCTCCTCCGGCGTCGCGTAGAGGTAGTGGTTGTTCACCCCGCCGATCGCCCGCCACGGCCCCGGTTCGTCCTGACGGCGCGGCTGCCATTCGGCCAGCCGTGTCAGCGCCCGCTCGGCGATCACCTGCTCCAGCAGCCCCCGGGCCGGCGAGACGTCCCCCTCGGCCCACTCCTGGACGGCCTCGGTCACCTTCCACGGCCGCTCCCGCTCGTCCCGCGCCTCGGCCTGCTCCACGAAGCCGTATTTGGCCAGTTGCCGCAGTTTTGGATTTGCCGGAACGGCAACGGAATTCGCTCTTCCGTCACCGTGCGGCGCATGCTCTCAGTCATGTCACAGACGCTGAGCCACCACCTGGTCCCGGTGCCGGGAGGCCGGATCCATGTGGCCGAGCAGGGCGCCGGGCCGCTGGTCCTGCTCCTGCACGGCTTCCCGGAGTCGTGGTACTCCTGGCGCCACCAACTCCCCGCCCTGGCCGCGGCCGGGTTCCGCGCGGCGGCCATCGACGTGCGCGGCTACGGCCGGTCGTCGAAGCCCGCCGACGTGAGCGCGTACGGCATGCTCGCCCACGTCGCGGACAACGTCGCCGTCGTCGAGGCCCTCGGTGAGCGGTCGGCCGTGATCGTCGGCCACGACTGGGGCGCGACCATCGCCGCGAACACCGCCCTGCTGCGTCCCGGCGTTTTCCGGGCCGTCGGCCTGCTCAGCGTGCCGTACGCCGCACGCGGCCCGCACCGCCCCACCGACGCCTTCGCCGCGATGGGCGGGCACGAGGAGTTCTACGCGAGCTACTTCCAGGCCCCGGGACGAGCCGAGGCGGAGATCGAGCCCGACGTGCGCGGCTGGCTGGCCGGCTTCTACGCCGCCCTGTCGGCGGACACGATGGGGACGGGTGTGCCGTACTTCGTCTCCGAGGGCGGCCGGCTGCGCGACCGGTTCCCGCAGGGCGTCCTGCCGTCCTGGCTGAGTGAGGCGGACCTCGACATGTACGCGGGCGAGTTCGAGCGGACCGGCTTCACCGGCGCGCTCGGCCGCTACCGCAACATGGACCGGGACTGGGCGGATCTCGCCGCGTGGGACGGCGCCCCGATCACCCAGCCCGCGCTGTTCGCCGGCGGCCGGCTCGACGCCACCATGACCTGGATAGCCGGCGCGATCGCGGCCTTCCCCGAGACCATGCCCGGCCTGACCGCCACCCACCTGCTCGACGGCTGCGGGCACTGGGTCCAGCAGGAGCGGCCCGAGGAGGTCAACCGGTTGCTGACCGGCTGGCTCCGATCGATAACGCCACGTGGCCGAACCCTTGGGTAGGGTCGAAGCATGCGTAGCCTCAAGAGCCGGTTCGTGCCCCTTGCACTCTTCGCCACGTGTATCCTCGCCGCCGGTTGCAGCGAGGTGAACAGCACCATCGACAAGGCCCAGGCGTGCATCGAAGCGCCGAAGATCATCACCGAGCTGGGCGCGAAGATCACCCAGTTGACCGATGACCCCAAGGCGATGGACAAGGCCATCGACGACGCCGCGACCAAGCTCACCGGCGTGGCCGACCAGGCCGCCAACACCACGCTCAAGGAAGCCTCCGACGACCTGGCCAAGACCCTGAGCGGCATCAACGTCACCACCGTCAACGACGCCGTCGACGCGGCCCAGAAGGTGACCACCGAGGGCGCCGCCTACGTGGAGCAGGTGGCGAAGGCCTGCAGCTAATTCCATTCCCGGCTTCTCTAGGGGAAATAGGGACCAATTAGCGTTTTTCCTATGGAACCCGACCCGCGCTTCACCTTGGCCAACGAACGCACCTTTCTCACCTGGCTGAGCACGGCGCTGGCGCTCAGCGCGGGTGGGGTGGCCATGGCGGCGGTGCCGGCCGACGTGTTCGTGCCGTGGATCCGTACCGCGCTGGCCATCGCGCTCGTGACCCTCTCCGCGCTGGCGGCGGGCATGGCCTACCCGCGCTGGCGCAACATCCAGCGCGCCCTGCGCAAGCAGGACCCGCTGCCGCCGCCCGCGCTCGCGGCCGTCTTCGGCTACGGCGTCGCCGCCGTGGCCGTGGTCGCCCTCGTCCTCATCATCCTCTCGGCCTGAACGATGGAAGGCTGAACGGTGGAAGAGATCTGGGACCGGGGCCTGCAGAGCGAGCGCACCCGCCTGGCCTGGGTGCGCACGGCGGTGGCGCTGGCCACCGGCGGGCTCGGCGCGGCCGGGTTGTCGGCCCGGCACGGCCTGCCGATGCTCGCCGTCGCCGGCTTCGCGATGGCCGCGCTCTGCGGCGGCGTGCTGCTGATCAGGACCGGGGTGCGGTTCCGCCGCGTACAGGCGGCGCTGCACGCCGGTACGCCGCTGGATGCCGGGCTTGATGTGCTTTTCGCCTGGCTCGGCACGTTGAGCGTGGTCGCGGGCGCTTTCACCTTTGTGTTCACGGTTCGGTGAGTCAGGTTGCGATTTTCCGATGAGGAGGCGGACACTCGAAGGAAGGGGGGTGACCTCATTGGAAGAAGCGCACAGGAACGTGCCTTTCGAATGCCGGGGTTGCTGGCACGTGTGGGAAGAGCACTACACCGTCAGGACCATCGAGGACGATCACGGTAACGCGGGAGTGATCTGGCTGCGTGGCGGCCTGCCCGTGACGCCGCCCGCGGCGGGCACCGTCTGCCCGCACTGCGGCTGCCAGCAGGTCACGACGTTCCCGGACGGCTATCTGGCCCGGCATCCGGAGCTGATCACGCCGTCCGAGCCCGTCGTGCCCGACGCGACGCCGCTGCTGAGTCCGGTGCCGAAACCGCTTTACTGACGTCTAACATGACACATGGTAAGCATTCGGTGGCGGTCGGTGTCGGAAGCGAGCCTTGTGGGTGGCTGAGACCGGGCGGACACTCGGGACGATGACGGCGATCAACGGCCGGAGGTGGTCCTGGTGCCCGACGGATTCGACACTCGTGAGACGTGGCCCTTCGAATGTCTTCGCTGCCTGTACGTCTGGGAAGAGAATTTCGTCGTCCGGCACCTCTGCGACGCCCACGGCAACGAGGTCGACATCTGGCTCAGCTCGGGAATCCCCGTACAGCCGCCCTGGTCAGGGGCGTGCTGTCCCGACTGCGGCGCTTACCACGTGACCTGGTTCCCGGCCGGTTACCTGACCCGCCACCCGGAGCTCGTGGCCGCGCCGGAGCCGGAGCCGGAAAGGGTGCCCGTACCGGCGAAGGTGCCCGCCCAACGGCGGGCACCTTCGGCCGGTCGGCTCCTGATCGCGCTGGGAGTGCCGCTGGCCGCGTTCGTGGGGTTCGAGCTGTACGCGAACCTCGTGGCCGTGGCCCGGCCGCACCCCTGAGCGCCTAGCTGAGGCTGTCCAGCCACGCCTGGTGCAGCCCGGCGAACCGCCCCGAGGCGGCGATGAGCCGGTCGGGCGGCCCGTCCTCGACGATCTCGCCGCGCTCCATCACCAGCACCCGGTCCGCGATCTCCACGGTCGAGAGCCGGTGCGCGATGATGAGCGCGGTCCGGTCGGCGAGGATCGTGCGCAGCGCCCGCTGCACCAGCCGTTCGCTCGGCACGTCGAGGCTGGAGGTGGCCTCGTCCAGGATGAGCACCGCCGGATCGGCGAGGAACGCCCTGGCGAACGCGACGAGCTGCCGCTGACCGGCCGACATGCGCCCGCCCTGCTTGCCCACCTCGGTGTCGTAGCCCTCGGGCAGGCCGGAGATGAACTCGTGCGCGCCGATGGCCTTGGCCGCCTCGCGGACCTCGCGGTCGGTGGCGTCGGGCCGGCCGAACCTGATGTTGTCGGCGACCGTACCGTTGAACAGGAAGTTCTCCTGCGTCACCATGACCACGGCCGCCCGCAGCGCCGGCTCGTCCAGGTCGCGCAGGTCGACGCCGTCGAGCAGCACGCGGCCGCCGGTGGGGTCGTAGAAGCGGGAGATCAGCTTGGCGAGCGTCGTCTTGCCCGCGCCCGTCGCGCCGACCAGCGCCACAGTCTGCCCGGCCGGGACCGTCAGGTCCAGGTGGGGCAGGATCGGCATCTCCTCGACGTAGGCGAAGCGCACGCCCTCGAAGCGCACCTTGCCGCGCGCCCTGCCCTGGGGCAGCGCCACCGGCGTGCGCGGCTCGGGCACCGCAGGCTCCTCCTCCAGCACGCCCGACAGCTTCTCCAGCGCCGCGCCGGCCGACTGCAGCGTGTTGTAGAACTGGCTGACCTCCTGCATCGGCTCGTAGAACTGGCGCAGGTACAGCAGGAACGCGGTCAGCACGCCGACCGTGACCTCCCCGTGCAGCGCCAGCCAGCCGCCGTACAGCAGCACCCCGCCGATCGTCAGGTTGCCGATCAGCTTGATGCCGGTCATGAACGTCGCGCCGAGCTGCATGCCGCGCGCGTTCGCGCCCCGGTAGTCGTCGTTGAGCTGCTCGAAGATCTCCTGGTTGCGCGGCTCCCTGCGGAACGCCTGCACGGCTCTGATACCGGTCATCGACTCGACGAAGTGCACGATCACCAGCGCCACGGTCTCCCGCGTACGCCGGTAGACGATCACCGACTGACGCCGGAACCACCGCGTGAACAGCAGCAGCAACGGCAGCGGGATCAGCGCCACCAGCCCCAGGTGCACGTCCAGCACCAGCAGCAGCACCGCCGTGCCCGCCATCGTGAACACGGCCTTGACCAGCGCGTCGAACCCCGACTGGAGCAGCTCGGCGATGGCCTCGACGTCCGAGGTCAGCCGGGAGATGACACGCCCGGAGGTGTACTTCTCGTGGAAGCTCAGCGACAGCCGCTGGAAGTGGTCGAACACCCTCCTGCGCAGCTCCAGCAGGATGCTCTGGCCGATCGTCCCCGACAGCCGCAGGAACGCCTGCCGGGTGAGCGCCTGCGTGACGGCCGCGCCCAGGATCACCCCGACCACGGTCAGCAGGGTCCCCGTGCCCCTCCCGTCCTCGATCGGCGGGATGCCCTGGTCGATGCCGACCGAGACCAGGAAGGGGATCGACAGCCCGGCCGCGTTGGACACCACGATGATCGCCACCAGCAGCGCGATCTTCTTCCGGTACGGGCGCAGCAGGTCACCGAGCAGCCGCCGCGAGCGCGTCCGCAGCAGGATGGTGACCTTCTCCGACAGCTCGTCCTGGTCCTCGGAGGCGACGCCGCGCCAGGACGTGCCGGACTTCGCCTCGGGAGTGGTCGTCGTCATCGCAGGGCTCCTTCCGCGGCGTCGTCGAAGTCGGCGTCGGCGGCCAGCAGCTCGCGATATTCGGGCACCTCGGCCAGCAACTGGTGGTGCTGACCGACATGCGTGATCGTGCCGCCCCGCAGCAGCGCGACCTTGTCGGCCAGCAGCACGGTGGAGGCGCGGTGGGCGACCACGATGCCGGTCGCGTCGCGCAGCACGTGCCGCAGCGCCTCCTCCACCAGGGCCTCGGTCTCGACGTCGAGCGCGGACAGCGTGTCGTCGAGCACGAGGATCCGCGGCCTGCTCAGCACCGCCCTGGCCAGGGCGAGCCGCTGCCGCTGGCCGCCGGACAGCGACAGCCCCTGCTCCCCGATGCGGGTGTCCAGGCCCCACGGCAGGTCGTAGACGAACATGGCCTGCGCGGTCTGGACGGCCGCGGCCAGCTCCTCCTCGGTGGCGTCGAGCCGGCCGAGCATGAGGTTCTCGCGCACGCTCATCGAGAACAGTGTCGGCTCCTCGAACGCGGTGGCCACCACCGAGCGCAGCGTGGTCAGCTCCAGATCGCGTACGTCGTGCCCGTCGATCGTGACCCGGCCCTCGGTGGGGTCGATCAGGCGGGGCACCAGCGCGGTCAGCGTGGTCTTGCCGGCGCCGGTCGGGCCGACGATGGCCACGGTCTCGCCCGGGCGCACCTCCAGCCAGACGTCGTCCAGCACCGGCTGCTCGGAGTCGGCGAAACGGAAGCAGACACCCTCGAAGCGCAGGTGGCCGCGCGGCTCGTCGATGGTGGCGGTGCCGCCCTCGATCGCGGGGACGGTGTCCATGACCTCGACGAGGCGGTCGGCGGAGGTCATCGCCTCCTGGGCCATGGCCAGGATGTAGCCGAGGCTCGCGATCGGCCACACGAGCTGCAGCATCAGCGTGGTGAAGGCGACCAGCGCGCCCAGCGTCAGCGCGTCGGAGCCGACGGCCATCGCGCCGAGCAGCAGCACCAGGGCGAGCGTGATGTTGGGGATGATCTCCAGGAAGGAGAAGAACTTGGCCGACAGGCGCACCTTGTCCATCGACGAGCCGTAGACCTTGAGCGCGGCGTCGTCGTACCGGTCATAGACGTGGTGGCGGCGGCCGAACGCCTTGATCGTGCGGATGCCGATCGCCGACTCCTCGACGAGCGTGGCGAGGTCGCCCTGCTCGTCCTGGACCTGGCGGGAGATCTTGATGTAGCGCTTCTCGAAGCGCAGCGAGGTCCACACGATCGGCACGGCCGAGGCCAGCACCAGCAGCCCGAGCGGCCAGTACATGTTCAGCAGCAGCACCGTGACCGTGATGAGCTGCAGGATGTTCATGACCAGGAAGAGCATGCCGAAGCCGAGGAAGCGGCGGATGGTCGACAGGTCGGTTGTGGCCCGTGATAACAGCTGACCGGACTGCCAGTCGCCGTGGAAGCCCATGGGCAGGCGCTGCAGGTGCTGGTAGAGGTCGTCGCGGATGGCGGTCTCCAGGCCGAGCACCGGCTTGACCTGAGCCCAGCGCCGCAGGAAGATCAGCAGAGCTTCGAGGGCGCCGACACCGACGGCGAGCAGCCCGAGGGGGAGCAGCGCGCTCTGGTCACCGTGCTTGACGGGCCCGTCGATGACCTGCTTGATGATCAGAGGCAGGGCGATCGCGGCGGCGATTCCGACGATCGCGGCGAGCCAGATGAAGACCAGTCTGGCGACGTACGGGCGGAGATAGGACTTCATCCGCCACAGGGAGTTGGAAGACAGCAGGGGACGGCGAGGTTTCTGCGTATCGGGAGGCATCCCTTCTAGGCTAATACGGCGGATCAACCCATTTTCTGTGGCCCGCAGGTGGGGTTCCTGTACGTGACGTGCGGGAACGTGAAAGTTCATGCACTTCCGGAAGACCGTTACCTTCGTCGTGATGTGCGCGGGGATGTTCTTCGTCCTGCTCGACATCACGATCGTGAATGTCGCCCTGCCCTCCATCGGCCGCGGCACCGGCGGCTCCGGCGTGGCGGATCTGCAGTGGGTGATCGACGCCTACCAGCTCACGCTCGCGGGCCTGCTGCTGGCCGGCGGCACCCTCGGAGACCGGTACGGCCACCGGCGCGTCGTCACCCTCGGCTTCGCCGTCTTCGGCCTGGCCTCCGCCGCCTGCGCCCTCGCCCCCGGCATCGGGCCGCTCGTCGCCGCCCGCGTCCTGCAGGGCGCGGGCGCCGCGCTGCTGCTGCCCGGCACGCTCGCGGTGATCACCCGTCTGTACGCCGACCGCGAGGAGCGCGCCCGGGCCATCGGCGCCTGGGCCGCCATCGGCAGCCTGGCCCTGCCCGCCGGTCCGGTGCTCGGCGGCCTGCTGGTCGAGCTGGCCGGCTGGCCCTGGGTGTTCTGGATCAACGTGCCCGTCATCGCCGTGGTCATCGCCGTGATCGTGCGGCTGGTCGAGGAGAGCGAGCCGGAGCCCCGGCGGCTCGACGTGCCCGGCGTGGTCCTGGGCACGGTGCTGCTGGCGGCGCTCACGTTCACCGTCATCGAGGCCGGCCGGCTCGGCGTCACGGACCCGCTGGTGCTCGTGGCCGCCGCCGTCACCCTGGCCTGCGGCGTGGCGTTCGTCCTGACCGAGCACCGCCGCGCGGACCCCGTACTGCCGCTGCCGCTCCTGCGCCGCCCGCCCATCGCGGTCAGCACGATCGTGGCCGCCATCATGAACTTCGGCATCAACGGCGTGATGCTGCTGCTCACCCTCTACCTGCAGACCGTCCGGCACCGCTCGCCCATCGAGGCGGGGCTGTCGCTGCTGCCGCTCTTCGTGCCGCTGGTGCTGCTGCCCGCCCTGGCCGGGCGGATGGCGGGCCGGCACGGCCCCAAGCCGGTCATGCTCGCCGGGCTGGTCCTGCTGGTGGCCGGGTTCTGCCTGCTGCTGCCGCTTCAGACCGGCTCCGCGTACGGCCCGCTGGCGGTGGCCATGGTCGTCATCGGCGTCGGCGCGGCCCTGCTCACCCCTAGCGTCGTGGCCCTGGCCATGGGCGCCGCCCCGCCCGGCAGAGAGGGCCTGACCAGCGCGCTCAACAACACCGCCAGGCAGGCGGGCGGCGCGATCGGCGTGGCCACGCTCGGCGCCATCGCGGGCGACCCGGCCCGGCCGGGCGCGTTCGTGTCCGGCCTGCACCACGCCGCGATCGTGGCGGCCGCCGCCTACGTGGGCGCGGCCCTGCTCACCGTGGTGACGCGAACCGAGCTCTAGGATGAGGGACTCATGATCGACCCATCAGAACTGCCGTACCTGCGCCGCTGCGTCGAGCTGGCCACTGAGGCCCTCGAGGCGGGCGACGAGCCGTTCGGCTCGGTGCTGGTCTCCGGCGACGGCGCCGTCCTGGCCGAGGACCACAACCGGGTCGCCGCGGGCGACCGTACCCGGCACCCCGAGTTCGCGCTGGCCCGCTGGTCGGCGGAGCACATGACGCCGGAGGAGCGGGCGGCGGCCACCGTCTACACCTCGGGCGAGCACTGCCCGATGTGCGCCGCCGCGCACGCCTGGGTCGGGCTGGGCCGGATCGTGTACGCCGCCTCGTCGGCCCAGCTCGCGGCCTGGCTGGCCGAGCTGGACGTGCCCCCGCCGCCCGTGCGCACGCTGCCCGTCGGCGACATCGCCCCCGGCGTGGTCGTGGAGGGCCCGGTGCCCGAGCTGGCCGACGAGGTGCGCGAGCTGCACCGCCGCTTCCACGGCTGAGCTCGGTCAGAGCCGCTCCCTGGCGTCCCTCGCCAGGTCGCCCGCGAGGTCGCCGGTGTCGGCCAGCGCGCGGGACACGGCGCGCTTGAACTCGTCGGTACGGTCGTCGGTGAGCGCGACGTCGAGGCTGTGCGCGAGGGCCTCCGACCCGTCGTCATGCGGGGTCACGCACATCGCCATCATCCGCGCGTCGGAGGCCGCGATCGGGTCGCCACCCGGGCCGGTGTCCGTCATGCGCGGGAGCCTGGCCGAGCGCCCATCATGATCGGAACCGGCTCCGCGGGCCGGCGGTGGGGTTCATGTACCACGTGGTGTCAGGCTTTTCCCTCACGGGTACATGATTATCGGCTCGTACCCCATTGACCTGCGGTTTGTACGCTTCGTGGCACAGTCGGACACATGGTGCACTGCCGCTCCATCCGGGCTCGGATGACGATCGCCACCGTCATGGTGTTCGGCGTCGCCGTGTTCGCCGGAGTGGCCGCGATCACGATGACCTACCCCGTACGGGCGCGGTCCGATCTGATCGCCCAGGCCGACGCCGCCAGCCGGCGCCTGACCACGATGGTCGACACGCGGCGGTTCACCGGCCCGATCCCGCCGAACGACGGCGTCCAGATGCAGCAGATCGTGGACTCCCACGGCCGGGTCGTGGCCTCCAGCGCCGGGCTCGCCGGCCACCCGCCGCTCACTCGCGCCCGGCCCAGCGGGGGAGACTCGCGTGTCAGCGACCGGGTGTGCCTGCCTCGCGGCTGCCTGATCGTGGTGGGGACGAGCAACCGCTCGACCGCGTACGGCCCGGTCGTCGCCTACGCGGCCGTACGGGAGCCGTTCCTGCTGCGGTCGTCCTTCCTGCCGATGCTGCTGTTCGGCTTCTCCGGGGTGCTGGTGGCGCTGCTGGCCTGGGGCGCCTGGTACGGCGTCGGCCGCGTGCTGGCCCCCGTGGAGCGCATCCGTTACGGGCTCGAACGGATCAGCGCCGTGGACCTCAGCCTGCGCATCGACGTGCCCCGCACCAGGGACGAGGTGGCCGAGCTGGCCACGACCGTCAACGACACGCTGGCCCGGCTGGAGGACGCCGTCGCCCGGCACCGCCGGTTCGTGTCGGACGCCTCCCACGAGCTGCGCACCCCGATCACGGCGCTGATGGTGCGGCTGGAGGCGGGGCTCGAAGAACGCAGCGAGGCGGATTGGCGGGCGGCGCTCGACGACGTGCGACGGCTGTCCGACATCGTGCAGGACCTGCTGCTCATGGCCCGGCTGGACGCCGGGGTGACGCCCGTGACGGAGCGGATCGAGCTGGGGCGGCTCGTGGCGGACGAGATCACCCGCCGGTCCTGGCGATTGCCGGTGACCATGGAGATCGAACCCGGCGTGCACGTGTCGGGGAACCGGCTGCGGCTGGCGCGGCTGTTCACGAACCTGCTGTCCAACGCCGACCGGTACGGGGACCGCGGGGTGCGGGTCTGCGTGCGGAGGATGGGGGACGAGGCGGTGCTGGAGGTGGCCGACGACGGGCCGGGGATTCCGGAGGAGATGCGGGAGCAGGTGTTCGAGCGGTTCCGGCGGCTCGATCACACCCGGTCACGGGACACCGGGGGGAGCGGGCTCGGGCTGCCCATCGCGCGCGACATCGCCCGGGGGCACGGGGGCTCTTTGGAGGTCGGAGACGGCCCCGGCGCCCGCCTGATCCTGCGCCTTCCGCTCCTGTGAGGGAGCCAGCAGCAGCTCCAGGAAGTCCGCGACAGGGGAGACCGCGCCCGCGTCCAGAACCGGTTCCACGTGTCTCGCGTAGGGGATCAGGTTGACGAAGAGCTGGGCGAGCAGCGGGTCGTCGCGGAAGGAGATCTCGCGGGCCCAGATGTCGAGCGGGCCGCCCGACGCGATCTCGAAGTCGCGCGGGGGCGTCGCGCCGACGTCACGTGGCCAGGAATAGAAGGCCAGGTCCCGCAGATGGAAGCTCTCTCCGGTCTCTTCGCCGACCTCCATCATCCGCTTCCGGCCGTTCAGGAAGTGGCGTACGCGGACGGTGTTCGTGAGCGCCGCCCACTCGGCCCTGGTGAGCTGGGCGTGCCACAGGCGGGCGATCTTCCGCCACGACTCGTTCGCCTCCGGGCCGGTGCCGCAGAACAGCTCCGCGCCCGGAATGGGGCCGTCGGCCGCGAGCACGGACAGCAGCAGCAGGTTGGCGCTGTAGGCGGCGCACCGGGTGGGGGCGTCCGCGTGCGCCGGCTGGTAGCCGTCGTAGACCGATCCCGGGCGGGGCATCAGCGACGTGGCGAACAACTCGTGCAGGTGCTGCCGCAGTAACGAGAGCCCGTCCGCCGGGATCTGGTGGCGCATCCCGTACCGCAGGAAGTCCACGACCCGTTCGCGGACGACGAGGGCCGCGAAGGACAGCAGCGCGTACAGGAACGACTCGTCCGGTCTGGCCGGGCGGTGGCGCGAGGCGGCGAAGGCCAGCTCGTCGGCCAGGTCGGACAGCTCGCGCAGCACCAGGCGGGCGACCAGGTATTCGCTGAACGTGGCGTGCAGGAACTCGTACGTCTTGAGACGTTCCTCCTCCCGCAGGGC
This sequence comes from Nonomuraea solani, assembly GCF_900108335.1. Lineage (GTDB taxonomy): Bacteria > Actinomycetota > Actinomycetes > Streptosporangiales > Streptosporangiaceae > Nonomuraea > Nonomuraea solani. The sequence continues at coordinate 584,558 of NZ_FNVT01000002.1, read as the reverse complement.
CTCCGTGGCGTGCACGAAGAAGAAACCGCCGATGACGGTCTCCGCCCGCGACAGGACGCGCCGGAAGCCCTGCGGCTGCGGCGTCTCCGAGGCGGCCGGGAGCAGCGCCCGCAGGTCGGCGTCCAGGTCGGCCTCCCGCACCCACTGGTGGCCGCGGTTGAACATGGCGAACGCCGTGACCGACAGCCGCAGCAGCTCGTCCTCGACGGCCCGCTCCAGGTCGGCCGCGGCCAGGCCCCGGTTCGTCTTGCGGACCTCGCGGGCCGCGAACCCGCGAAGCAGCCGCTCGTACAGATCGGCCTCGTGCAGCTCGTCCCTGGTCAGCCGGAGCGCGTTCCCGTCGGCGTCGTAGAGGGCCAGCATGAGCAGGAGCAGCGGCTGCTCGGCGAGCCTGGGGACGGCGAGTACGTGCCGCTCCTGGAGGGGTTCGAGGCCGTGCCGCTGGAAGTAGGGCCGGTTGCCGGTGTTCCAGACGGAGATCCACTGGCGGACCTGGTGCTCGGCGAAGGGCTCCATGCGCAGCACGTTCGACTCGGCGGGCACGCGCGCCCGGTCCGCCACCGCCGTGCGGGAGGTGACGATGACGATGACCGCCCGGCCGCGTTCGGCCTGGCGCTGCTGGAAGTCGGCGACCCGTTCCAGGTAGTCGGTCTGGCTGACGCCGGTGGCCTGGAGCAGCTCGTCGAAGCCGTCCAGCATGACCACGGGAAGGGCGCCGCCCGCCGCGTGCACCAGCTCGGGCCAGGACATGCTCTCGTCGAGCGCGTCCTTGATGCCGTGCTCGATCTGCGCCAGCACGTCGCTGTCGGCGGGCACGCCGCGCAGCTCCACCCGGAGCGGGAGGAACTCGGACGGAGGCAGCCGGGCGGCCAGCATGCGCGTCATCACGGACTTGCCCGCGCCCGGCTGGCCGAGCACGAGGAGCGGGGCCCGGGTCGCCGCCGGCAGCGTGAGATGCGCGGCCAGGAAGGCGTCGAGGTCGTCGCGCTGCGGCAGGTGCTCCCAGAACTCCTCCGAGATGATCCGGCGGTCGTCGCCGGGCGGGAACACACGGAAACCGGGATTGACGTAGCCGTCGCCGAGCCGGGGGATCGTCATGCCCGGCGGCGTGTCGGCCGAGGTGACGATCGGGCGGTGGAGAGTGGCCCGGTTCGCCTGGATCAGCGCCGCCAGCCGCTCGGACGGGCCGCGCCCGGAGGCGATCCGGGACAGTTGCTCCTGGAGACCGGCCAGGCCGCGCGCGACCTGCGCGCGGGTGGCCTGCTGGCCGACCATCGCCGACCAGCAGGCGACCTCGGGGAAGTCGGTGGCCAGCCGCAGGAACAGCTCCTCGTAGCGGCGCACGGCCCGGCCGGGCAGCTCGCGGGCCAGCCGGTCGCGCCGGGTCTCGTCCCAGGCGTCCCAGCAGGCCAGGCCCTCCAGCAGGCGGACCAGCGAGTCGGTGACCAGCACGTAGTGGCTCGACAGGTTGCCGAGCACGTCCTCGTACGCGAGGTGCGGCGCGGGCATGGGCAGCGCCGCGCCGATCAGGCCGTCCCCGGCGTCCGCCAGGCCGAGCAGCCGGTTCTGGTCGTCCTTGGTCAGCTCGGGCAGCACGCCGGACTCGCCCAGCACCTCCAGGTACGCGCTCATCACGATGACCGCGTGGGCCGCCGCCAGCCGCTGCGTCCTGTCGTACCGGCTCAGGCCCTTGGTCTTGTCGCGCAGGCGGCGGATCAGGTCGTCGCCGAGCCGCACCGCCTCGGCGCGGGCGTCGAACAGGTCGATGCCGCCCAGCCCGAACAGGGCCACGGACGACGCCTTGTCCAGCACCTGGGTGAGCGCGCTCTCGCCGCCCAGCAGGACCACGGCGTCGCGATAGCTGAGTACTGCGCGCAAACGGGGCTCCCTGACGTGAACAACCGGTCCCCCCGTAGTCTGCCGGAGTCTAGGGTTCGGTGCCCATCGCGATCGTGTCGGCGACCTCCGCGTGCCGTTCGGCCTCCTCCTCGGCGAAGCGGGCCTCGTCGAGCTTGTCGGCGATCTCCTCGTCCTGCCTCATGAGCGCCTCCAGCGACTGGCCGGCCATCTCCAGGACGCCCATTTCCGCGTACGCCTGCCGCAGCCGCGGGCTCCACAGCCCGATGTCCTTGACGCACGGCACGATCCGGCTGAACAGCAGCGACCTGAACAGCCGCAGGTACTCCGACTTGTCCGTGGCCTCCATGGCCTCCTCGACCTCGGCCTTCGACAGGCCCAGGTTCTCCCACGTCTCCCGGCCGCGCAGCCGGTCGCGCATCAGGTAGCAGCCCTCGATGACGAAGTCCTCGCGCTCGTGCCGCTCCGCCTCCGACAGGTTGGCGTAGTAGTCGCGCAGCGCCATCCGGCCGAACGCGACGTGCCGGGCCTCGTCCTGCATCACGTACGCGAGGATCTGCTTGGGCAGCGGTTTGGTGGTGATGTCGCGCATGACCCCGAACGCCGCCAGCGCCAGCCCCTCGATGAGCACCTGCATGCCGAGATAGGGCATGTCCCAGCGCGAGTCGCTCAGCGTGCTGTCGAGCAGCGCCTTGAGGTGCTCGTTGATGGGGTAGGCCAGGCCCACCTTCTCCTGCAGGAACCGGGCGTAGGTCTCGGCGTGGCGGGCCTCGTCCATCGTCTGGGTGGCCGCGTAGAACTTCGAGTCGAGGTCGGGCACCGACTCCACGATCTTGGCCGAGCAGATCATCGCGCCCTGCTCACCGTGCAGGAACTGGGAGAACTGCCAGGCCGCGCCGTGTAACCGCACGTCCTGACGGGTCCGCTCGTCCATCCGGTCCCAGAGCGGGGTGCCGTAGATGGCGATGGTCTGGTCGGGGATCCCGAGCACGTTGTACGGATCCACCTCCAGGTCCCAGTCGATGCGCTTGGTGGAATCCCACTGCTTGTCCTTGCCCTTCTGGTACAAGGCCAGCATGCGATCCCTGCCGTCGTCGTACTCCCAGGTGAACCGGCTGGCCCCGGCCATCTCGACGTTCCACGTGGAGAGGCCGGCGGGGATGGTGTAGAGATCGTGGGTCGACATGGGACCTCCGGGGGGCTTACGTACACCGTACGTCCGTGGTTCGAGCTTGCACGTACGCCGTACGTCAGTCAATAGAATGAGCTATGCGCACCGAGCCGCTCTCCCGAGGCCGCATCGTCACCGCGGCCATCGACCTGATCGAGCGCGAGGGCGCCGACGCCGTCTCCATGCGGCGCATCGCGGCCGAGCTGGGTTTCGGCGTGATGTCGCTCTACAACCACGTGCCCAACAAAGACTCCCTGCTCAGCGGGGTGGCCGAGACGGTGCTGAGCCAGATCGAGTTCACCGACGACCCCGACGCCCACTGGACCGACCGGGTGCGCATGCAGGCGCGGGCGTTCCGGCAGATCGCGCACCACTATCCGCGCTGCACGATGCTCGTCGTCAGCCGCCAGCTCTACTCCTCGGCCGGGCTGCTGCCCGTCGAGCGAGCGCTGGCCACGCTGCGCAGCGCCGGGTTCGACGGGGCGGACGCGGTCCGGATGTTGCGGATGTTCATCGCCTACATCGTGGGCTCGCTGCTGCGGGAGGTGGGGGTGACGCCCACTTTCGCGCCGGTCCACCACACCAGGACGGTCATGGCGGAGGGGGTCGACGCGGCGCTGTTTCCCGAGGTGAGCTCGTTGTCGGCGCTGCTCGGCGAGTGCGACCACGAGGCGGAGTTCGACTTCGGCCTCGAACTGCTGATCAAGGCGATCGAAGCCCACGCGGCACGTCGGGAGGGCACCAGATAATCGGTGCCCTCCCGCGTATATCGCCGCGCTCCGCGAGGATCGCTCGCTTTGAGGCTCCCTCCTGTCAATACCAGTTGTGTGATCTCCAGTGCCCCCAGGCGCCGCAAGGCCGGCCGTACCTCCCCTTGATGTAGCTCAGGCCCCAGCGGATCTGTGTCTCCGGATTGGACTTCCAGTCGCGGCCCGCGCCGCGCATCTTGCCGGCGGGCAACGCCTGCGGGATGCCGTACGCGCCGGACGAGCGGTTGAGCGCCCGGTGGTTCCAGTTGCTCTCCCTGGTCCACAGGTTGTCCAGGCAGCGGAACTCCTGCACGTTCCAGGCCCGCTGGACGACCTGGCCCAGGGCGATCTTCTTGTTCATGTTGGCCGGCCGTACGGCCGACATCTTCGGTTGCGCCGACGTGGTCCAGACCCGGGTCCTGACCGGTGGCCCGGACTCGGCCCAGGCCGGTGTGATGGCGCCGATCGCGGTGAATGCGCTGACAGAAATGAGAGTGCCGCTCAGGGCACGTTTGCCGTCCAAGACGATCCTCGCTGTCGGGTCGCGTGCGGACGGGCACCCGCATCTCTGCGGGCGCCCTGCCGGTCCGCGTCCGTGGCTCGGACGTGGAGGGTCCGCGCGGCCCTCAGGGATCCTGTTCCGCCCGATCGTGCTGGGCGGCCCGGAGGGCTCCACGACGTGTCCTCTAGCACGATTCCTATTACGCCCGGTCAGCGCGGGTCGTACATCTCGACACGCCTAGGACAGGTGTTTGCCGGGTACTTGCGGATAAAGGGCCCTCTCGCAGGGCCTGGATTGCCCGGTCCGCCGCCTGTTTGGGCGGGCCTTGCCGGAAAGAGCGGGCGAATCTGGGGTTCGGCTCAGGTTTGGCTCAGTACCAGCCGTGGGATCGGAAATGACCCCACGCGCGGCACGGCGAGCCGTAGCGCAGCTTGATGTAACCGAGGCCCCAGGCGATCTGTGTACGCGGATTCGTCCGCCAGTCGCGGCCCGATGAGGCCATCTTGTGTCCCGGGAGCGCCTGGGGGATTCCGTAGGCGCCCGAGCGGTTGCCGGCGCGATGGTTCCAGCCGCTCTCTCTGGCCCAGAGCCTTTCCAGGCACCTGAACTGGGCCTTGTCCCAGCCTCGCTTGGCCACCATGGGCTTGGCGATGGACTTGTTCCTGCTGGTCTGGGAGCTCTGCGCCTGTGCGGCCGAGGCGCCGCCCGCCGCCACCAAGGTGGCGGTCAGGACCACGGCGCCCGTACGGCGGAGCATGGGCATGCGGGTTCCCTTTCGAGGGGGTTCATGGACCGCGCCACCCTGCCCGACTTGCTCCCTTTACTGCGAATTGACCATGGAAATGTAGATCGTCAGTAAAGATTCCGATATATCCGTGTTCAGCGTGTTTGTCAGAAAAATGAGGACTACGTCACAATTCTCGTCCTGACTCGTTCTGTAGGGTCGGTGCATGAGCCTCAGCGACATCCCGCTCCGCACCATCACCGACGCCCCCACCACGTGGGGCGAGCTCGCGGCCGGCAAGGCCGCCCTCATCGTCAACGTGGCCTCCCGATGCGGCCTGACCCCGCAGTACGCGACCCTGGTCGAGCTCCAGCGCCAGTACGGCGAGCGCGGCTTCACCGTGGTCGGCATGCCCTGCAACCAGTTCGCCGGCCAGGAGCCGGGCTCGGCCGAGGAGATCCAGGAGTTCTGCGCGGCCACGTACGGCGTGGACTTCCCGCTCCTGGAGAAGGCGGACGTGAACGGCGAGCACCGCCACCCGCTCTACGAGCGGCTCACCCAGACGCCCGACGCGGAGGGCGAGTCCGGCGACGTGCAGTGGAACTTCGAGAAGTTCCTGGTCGACAGGGAGGGCGAGGTCGTGGCCCGGTTCCGCCCCCGCACCACCCCTGACGACCCGGCCGTCACGGCGGCCATCGAGAAACTCCTCTGACTAACCCGCCGTGTGCGCGAGGACGGCCGTGGCCAGCTCCTCGTGCACCTCGGGCGGCAGCGTGTGGCCCATGCCCTCGATCATCATCAGCCGGGCCCCCGGGATCTGCGCCGCGATGATCGCGCTGTGGCCGCCCTTACAGGGCTCGTGCGTGCCCTCGATGACCAGCGTGGGCGCCTTGACCTGGTGCAGGACGCCCACCGGCTCGAAGTCGGGCCGCGCCATCGCGGCCCGGCGGTGGTTGACCACGGCGTCGAGGTCGCGGGCCCGGTCGTAGACGCGCTCCTGCAGCCTGCGGGCGTCGTCCTCGTCGAACGGCAGCCCGGTGCCGTGCAGCAGCCGCTGCTCCGCGATCATGCCGTCGATCCGCTCACGCCGGGTCGCGGGCGGCGGGGCGGCCATCAGCGCGCGGTAGAAGGCCACGAACTCCAGCGAGGGCTCCGGCAGGCTGCCCTCGGGCTGCGGCTCGCCCATCAGCGCCCGCATGATCACGCCGCCCTCACCGCCGCCGAGCGGCGAGGAGCCGATGACGGTGAGCGTCCGCACGCGCTCCGGCCGCTCCACCGCGATCAACTGGCCGAGCAGCCCGCCCGCCGAGTGGCAGACCAGATGCGCGCTGTCCAGTCCGTGCGCGTCCATCACCCTCAGCACGTCGTTCTTGATGTCGTCCCATGTGTACGGGTCCTTGTCGAAGTCGATGGTCTCCGAACGGCCGGTGTCGCGGTGGTCGTACCGGACCACGCGCCGGCCGCCCGCCGTCAGCCTGCCCACGAACTCGTCCGGCCACAGGATCCCCTGCGACATCGAACCCATGATCAGCAGGATCGGCTCGTCGGTCTCGGCGCCGAACTCTTCACTCCAGATGTCGTTTTGCATGCTCACAGCATGTCCTGCGCGGCTACTGGCGCCTTCCGTAGAACTACTAGGCGCGTCAGTTCGGTACGGGTGCCGATGCCGAGCTTCGGATAGATCTTGTACAGGTGGTACTCGACCGTGCGGGGGCTGAGGAAGAGCTGGGCGGCGATCTCCTTACTGGACAGGCCATCGGCGACCAGGCCGGCGATCCGCAACTCCTGCGGCGTCAGCACATCCAGCACCGACCGCCCCTCGACCGGCGGCTCGCCACTCCCACCGGGCGACATGCCCTGCGACCGTGCGCTTGGGGTCGGCGCGCCTCCGCACGGGGCCTGCGGCCGTGCGCCTGACGTCAGCGCGCCGCCGTGCGGAACCTGGGGCCCTGTGTCCGGGGCCGGCGCGTTGCCGTGCGGGGACTGCGGCCGTGCGCCCGCACTCCGGCCGCCCGTGATCCGGGTGTCGCCGGGCGGGACCTGGACGCCGTTGTCCGTGGTCGGCGGCCCGCTCGGGCTCCGGCCCGGCGCGCTCTCGGCCGATGGCCCGCTCGGGGTTCGCACGGGCCCGCTCGGGGGCCGTACAGGTCCGCTCGGAATCCGTTGGGTTTCGCCCGCCGCGCGCAGTTCGCCGTGCGCGCGGCGGGCCCATGGGGTCGCGCCCGCCCATTGGAACGTCTCCAGCGCCATCCTCAGGTGCGCCCGCGCCTCGCCGGGCCGGTGCGTACGCCGCAGGCGCTCGCCCAGCAGCAGCGCGGTCCTGGCCGCCTCGAACGGGTTGGCATGCAGCCGCAGCGCCTCGGCAAGCCCCTCGGGGCCGCCTTCTGGGCGTACCAGGGCCCGGCAGCGGCCGAGCAGCGCCCGTGACTCCACCGTCCCCGCGTGCGCCGACCACCGCTCGTACGCCTCCAGCGCCGCCCCCGCCGACTCCATCTCGCCCGCGCCCACCGCGGCCTCGATCCGGTCCGGGGTCGAGCGCCACACCACCGTCGGATGCCCGGCGCCCGGGCCCGCCGTCACCAGCGCCGCGAACCGGTCGTGCGCCGAGGCGAACCGGCCCAGCCCGAGATCGAGCATGGCCAGCGCGTACGAGGCCACGCCGGCGCGCAGGCCCACCCGGTGCGGTACGGCGATGGCCAGCGCCTCCTTGGCGTGTCCGCGGCACTGCTCCTCGTCGCCCCGCAGGGCGGCCAGGACGGCGAGGTTGGCCAGGTGGGCGGCGACGGTGTTGGCGTACCCGGCCTCGCGGGCCAGCTCCAGGCCCTCCTCGGAGACCGCCTGGCTCTCGGCCAGCCGCCCGGCGATCCGCTCGGCGGTGGCCACGTACTCCAGCACTACAGGCAGTTGTCCCACCATGCCCGACATTCGGGCCACCCGCCCGGCCCGGCCGATCAGCTCGGCCGACAGATCCGCCTCGCCCAGGTAGCTCGCCGCCGCCGCCCCCCACAGGAACCCGGCCGCCTCCCGCACCTCCCCGACGCGGCCCAGGGCCCGCCGGAGCAGGTCGTGGCCGGTTCCGTCGGACAGCATCGCACCGACGCCCACGATCACGTCCCGCAGAAACCCTTCGGGGAACTCCGCTGCCCGCCGCCCGATCTCGACGATGGCCGCGGTATCACCCACGTTGGAGGCCGCCTCCCAGGCATCGGCCAGCATGCCGAGCGTCACCCCCGGCACGACCGGCGGCACGACTTGCGGGCCGTCGCCGGGCGCGCCCGCTGATGCGCCAGAGGTGTGCGCGGGCTCGCCTGATGACATGCCGGGGGTGCGTTCGGGTTCGCCTGATGACATGCCGGGGGTGCGTTCGGGCTCGCCCGATGACACGCCAGGGGCGTGCCTGGGCTCGCTCGCTGGTGTGCCAGGAGTGCGACCGGGCTCGCTCACAGGCGTGCCGGGCTCGGTCGGTGGGGTGGCGGACCCGTGCGGCGGGGTGAGGGGTGCGTCGGCGGTCAGGATGCGGAGGGCTTCGGCGGCGTTGCCGGAGTTCAGCTCGAAGCGGCCCCTCAACTGAGCGATCTCCGTCGCCAGCGCGGCGTTCCGGCCCGCGTGTTCGCGGGACTCGGCCAGCAGGGACTCCGCCTGGCCGGGGCGGCCGCCGAGCCAGGCGGCGATGGCGGCGTCCTTGAGGCGTACGGCCCTGGTCAGGGGGTCCGGGGTGAGTTCGGCGGCTCTGACCAGGGCGGTGGCGGCGTCACCGAACCCGCCACGGTCGCGGGCCCGGGCGGCGGTGCCGGCGAGGGCGGCGGCGACGGTCTCGTCCTGGCCGAGCGCGGCCCCGGCCAGATGCCAGGCGCGCCGGTCACCGTCCGCCAGCCCGGCCAGCACCCTGTGCGCCTCCCGCCGCCCGGCCGGGGTGGCCGCCTCGTACACCGCCGACCGGATGAGCGGATGCCGGAACCGCACGCTGGCGCCGGAAACCCGCGCGATCCCAGCCGCCTCCAACTCCCCCAACGCCTGCAGCCCGCCCAGCGCCTCCACATCGTGCGGCGTCTCCAGTGCGTGGCGCGTCCCCGGCTCGGGGGGCGGTTCCGGGCCGTCCGGTGCCTGCGGACGATGCGATGCGCGCCATGCCGTGCTCAGTTGGGCGGCGGCTCGGGTGATCAGGTCGAGGTCGCTTTCGAGGGCCGCCAGCAGGGCGACCAGCCGGGCCGGGGCCGACAGGGCGGCCACCTGGTCGCCGAAGAGGCGGATGCCGCCGGGCAGCGGATCGGGCAGCGCCTCCCGGCCGGCGAGCTGTCCGGGCGTGAGCAGGCGCGCGGTCTCGCGCAGCGCCAGCGGGTTGCCCGTCGTCAGCGCGACCAACTCCCGCCGCACCCCCGCCGCCATCGCCCCGTGCGCCCGCGAGGCGGGAACCGCCGTTCCGGAGGCGTGTTCCCGGCGGGCATGTGCCACATGAGCCAGACTGGCGTCCAGGAGTTCGGCGGCCGCCGCCTCAGGAAGCCCGCTCACCTGCACCGACGGCACACCTTTCACCGGCGCGGCGTCGTCCCGTACGGCGAAGAGCATCGCGATCGGTTCCGTGCCCAGCCGCCGCGCGGCGAACAGCAGGGCGTCGGCGGAGGCCCGGTCCACCCACTGGAAGTCGTCCACCACGCACACCAGCCCGCCCGGCGCGGCCGCCTCCGCGAGCAGGGACAGCACCCCGGCCGCCAGCAGGAACCGGTCGCCCGAGGCGGTGGCGGCCAGCCCGAGGGCCCCGCGGACGGCGTCCCGTTGCGGGACGGGCAGCGGTTCGAGGAGGCCGGCGACCGGCCGCAGCAGTTGGTGCAGAGCGGCGAAGGCCAGGTCGGACTCCGGTTCGACCCCGGCGGTCCTGAGCACCCGCATGTCCCCGCCCCGCGTGGCCGCCAGGTCGAGCAGGGCCGTCTTGCCCGCGCCCGCCTCCCCCCGCAGCACCAGGGCGGCGCCAGCGCCGGTGCGCGCCCGCGCGATCAGAGCGTCGATGGTGGCGATTTCCGCAGTTCTGCCGTAAAGCACACAGGGACTGTATTAGCCGGTCAGCGAGTAAAAGCCATCGACGTCACCATGGCGATCGACGACGATGGCCCGATGATGGATGACAAGGTCGCGGTGGTGACCGGAGTGAGCAGGCGGGCGGGCATCGGGTACGCCATCGCCCGCGAACTGCTGGCCCAGGGCGCGAAGGTCCTGGTGCAGTCGTGGACTCCGCACGACGCCGAGCAGACGTGGGGCGAGGATCCCGGAGGCATGGAGGCCGTGCTGGCGGGGCTGGGCGGTGACGGCGACCGGCTGCGGCACGTGGCGGCCGACTTCGCCGATCCCGAGGCGCCGGCCCGGGTGATGGAGCGGGCGGTGGCCGCGTACGGGCATGTGGACGTGCTGATCGCCAACCACGCGCGCAGCGTCAGGCAGTCACTGACGGAGGTGACGGCGGCCGAGCTCGACCTGGCCTGGGCGGTCAACGGCCGGGCCAGCGTGCTGCTGACCCAGGCGTTCGCCGCCCAGTACGACGACCGGCGGCCCGGCGGCAGGGTGATCCTGTTCACCTCCGGTCAGCATCTGGGGCCGATGCCGGGCGAACTGCCGTACGCGATCAGCAAGGGCGCGATCCAGCAGATGACGCTCAGCCTCGCCGACGCGCTCGCCGACCGGGGCATCACGGTCAACACCGTCAATCCCGGACCGGTCGACACGGGCTGGGCCGACGCCGAGCTCACCGCGCACGTGAGCCGTTCCCTGCCGGCGGGCCGCTGGGGGCGGCCGGAGGAGGTGGCGCGGCTGGTCCGCTGGCTGGCCTCGGACGAGGCGAACTGGATCACCGGGCAGGTGATCAACTCCGAGGGCGGGTTCCGCCGCTGGGTCTCGTAGGGGCGCCTTCGAAGAGTAACGGGCCGGATGCGGTACGCGCTCGCCCGCCCTGGGTATCGATCTACGCTGCGGGCTGGTCGGCCGCCAGCCCGGGAACAGGGAGCGCGCGATGACGATCAATCCGTACGCAGGATCGCCTTTCAGTTATGTCGACCAGCCGTCGGCGGGACCGTACTCGATCGTCGAGTTGATGCCCGGGGTGCGCAACCTGTTCGAGTACGTGCGGCTGGCCGAGGGCGAGCGGGTCCTGCTGCTCATGGAGCACACCGTGGACCCGGTGGTCGTCCAGGCCATCGCCGCCGCCGCGGCCTTGCGCGACACCGACGTCCGCATCCTGTCGGTGCCGCCGTTCAGCCCCGGAGGGTGGGACCGGGAGGCGTCGTACGTGATCGAGACGGCCGCCTTCCACGAGGCCGACGTCGTGATCAGCGGCACCTGGTGGGGCGAGGTGCACACGGCGCCGCTGTTCTTCGACCAGATCAAGTCGCGTTCGTCCCGTTTCCTGTCGCTCCACATGACCGCCACGGCGGGCGCGCTGCTGACCGGCGGACGGCTGCCCGCCGCCGTCTTCTACGCGCTGCTGGAGCGGGCGCTGCGGCAGTTGTCGGCGGCCGCGAAGATCCGGGTGACGTCCGCGCGGGGCACCGACGTGACGTTCGGCGGCCTGGCCTTCGACCCCGACCCCGGCGCCATGCGGCCGGGAGACTGGCGGCCCTTCCCGTACGGGGGCGCCAACTTCTGGCCCGCGGACACCGAGGGCGTGATCGTCGTCGAGGACTGCACGGTCACCGGCGTGCCGGAGGAGCCCCTGCGCATCACGCTGGAGGGCAACCTGGTGCGCAAGATCGAGGGCGGGGCCGCCGCCGAACAGCTCCGCCGCTACGCGCCCGGCGGCTACTACATGCGGCACGGTCTGTTCGGGCTCAACCCGAAGGTCCGGATCGCCGGAGGTACGCAGTTCGAGCGGGAGAAGCACGCCGGGTCCTTCTACTGCGGGATCGACGGCCTGACCGACGGCGAGCCGGTCAGGTCGGGGCCCGGGTTCGCGCACTGCGACTGCCAGGTGGACCGGCCGACCGTGGTCGTGGACGGCGAGACGTTCATCGAGGAGGGGCGGCTGCTGCTGCTCGACGAGCCGGAGATCAGGCAGGTCGCGGCGCAGTTCGGGCCGCCGGACGTGATCCTCGACGACAACCCGGTGATGATCCTGCCGCGCCGCTACACGGGAGCGTGATAGAGGGCCTCGATCAGTGAGCGCACCCTGAAGTCGCCGCCCTCCAGCAGTTCGGAGCCGCGGTTGGGCACATACCCGAAGGCCAGGCCGCGGCCGGGGTCGGCGAAGGCGAAGGAGCCGGTGGCGCCGCTCTGGCCGAACAGCCCGGTCAGGTGCTCCGGCGCGGGCCAGAACGGGCCGCCGGGCACGGCGAAGCCGACTCCCCAGGCCGTACGCACCCGCAGGACCTGGTCGACGCCGTCGGCCTGCGGGCGGCGTACCAGATCGAGCAGTTCGGGGGCGAGCAGCCGGATGCCGTCCACCTCGCCGATCAGGGCGGCGAAGTAGCGGGCCAGGGAGTGGGCGGAGGCGACGCCGTCCATCGACGGGCTTTCGACCTGGTACGTCCGGGGATCGTTGGTCATGTCCCAGCCGAGGGCGACGCTGCCGTACAGGGCCCGGTACGACAGGCTCCCCGGATCGTTCAGCGCCTCGACGAAGCCGGCCAGTTCGGGCACCTCCATCCCGAGACGTACCGACTCCTGGTCCGGGACCACCATCGTCGCCATGCGCGCCATCGCGGCGTCGGGCACCCGCACGTAGCAGTCCAGCCCGAGCGGCCCGGCGACCTCCCGCGCCAGGAACTCGCTCAGCGTCCCCCCGGACACCCGGCGGACGATCTCGCCGGCGAGGTGGCCGATGCTGACCCCGTGGTAGCCGTGCGCGGTGCCGGGCTCCCATTCGGTGGCCGCCGCCGCGAGGGCCTCGGTGATCGGCGTCCAGTCCCGCAGGTCCTCCCACGTGATCGGCCGCATGTGCAGGCTCGGCAGGCCGGCGCGGTGGGAGAGCAGCGTGCGCACGGTGATGCCGCCCTTGCCGCGCTGCGCGAACTCCGGCCAGTAGCGCGCCACCGGGGCCTCCAGGTCCACCTCGCCGCGCCCGGCCAGCACCAGGACCGCGCCGGTGGCGAAGGTCTTGCAGGTGGAGGCCAGGGGCGCGATGGTGTCGCGGCGCCAGGGACGCCCGGTCTTCTCGTCGGCGTGACCGCCCCAGAGGTCGACGACCGGCTCGCCGTGCCGGTAGACGGTGAGCCCAGCGCCCACCTCGCCGCCGGGGCGGAAGTTGCGCTCGAACGCCTCCCGTACCGGCTCGAACCCAGACGCCACCGTGCCTTGGACCATCATCGTTTTCTCCTTCCCCCTACCTTCCGGTCGGTAGGGTGGTCTGACCGTAGCCTACCGACCGGAAGGTAGGCAACCCCTGCTAGGCTGTGGCGATCACACGCCGCCGGAGGAGCCGTTGACCAGGGAAGAGCCGGGCGACACGAGGTCGCGCATCATCGAGACCGCACGGGAGCTGTTCACCGCGCAGACCTACCGCGCCGCCTCCATGCGCGACATCGCCGCCCGCGTCGGCATCACGAAGCCGTCGCTGTACCACCACTTCCGCAGCAAGAGCGAGCTGCTGGCGAGCCTGATCGGGCCGCCGATCGACGAACTGGAGGCGGCCGTCGACGCCGCCGCGGCCCGCCAGGACCCGGCGGAGCGCCGCCTGCGGGTGCTGGAGGGCTGCCTCGACGTCATGCTGGCCCACCGGGCGACCATGGCCCTGCTCCTCCGCGACGCCTCGGTCTACGGCGACGAGACGACGGAGGTCATGTCACGGGTGGTGGACCTGATGAACCGGGCGGTGGGCCTGCTGGCGGGCCCGGACCCGGACTGGCGGCACCGCGTCCGCGCGGCCCAGGCGTTCGCCGCCGTCACGGACCCGATCTCCCAGCTCCCGGACGTCCCCACGGCCGACCTGCGCACCGAACTCCTCCACGGCGCGACCACCCTGCTCGGGCTCTAGCGGTGGGGGCCGCAGCTGCCTCTGATGATGAGTTCGGTGGGCAGGACGATGCCGCGGGGGCGGCGGGTGCCGGAGCGGAGGACCAGTTCGGCGGCGCGGTAGCCCATGTCGCGGCCCGGCTGGGCGATCACCGTCAGGGGCGGGGCGCACAGTTCGGCCCACGGGACGTCGTCGTACATGATCAGAGAGACGTCTCTGGGCACCCGCAGGTCGAGTTCCCTGGCGGCCAGGACCGCCGCCTCCCCGAGGACGTTGCCGCCGGCCACCACCGCCGACAGATCCGGGCGGCTCTGGAACAGGCCCGAGGCGGCCGCGTAGGCCGAGTCGCGGCTGCCGGTGCCGAACACGACCAGTTCCTCGTCCACCGGCGCCCCCACCGCCTCCCTGAACGCCGCCACCCGCCGGTCGTGCCCTGGCCCGCCCAGGAAGGCGATGCGCCGGTGGCCCAGGCCGCGCAGGTAGCGGACCGCCGTGCGGATGCCGGCCCGGTCGTCGGCCAGCACCGAGGGGACGTCCGGCGGCCGGGGCGGCGTCGCGGCGGCGGGGAGGCCGTCCATGCGCAGGAGGTCGTTCACGCCCGCCGCGGCCGGGCCGGTCTCCGTGCCCGCCATGGCCGGGAGGCGGTCGGCGAAGACCACCGTCATGCCCGCCCGCACGGCCGGGGTCCAGGTGTCGGAGTCGCCCGACGGCACCGCGATCAGGCGGTCGACGCTCTGCTCCAGCAGCATGCCGATCAGGTCGGCCTCCTGCTCCGGGTCGTCGCCCGTGGAGCCGAGCACGACCGGCTCGCCGGCCGAGCGGGCGCAGGCGAGCACGCCCTCGGCGAGCTGCCCGTAGAAGGTGTCGGTCAGGTCGGGGACGAGCAGGCCCATGCCGCCGGTACGGCGCTGGCGCAGGTTGCGCCCCAGCGCGCTGGGCCGGTAGTCGAGCTGCGCGGCGACGGCCAGCACGCGCTCTCTGGTCTGCGGGCTGGCCGAGCCGCCCGACAGCACCCGGGACACGGTCGCGACGCCCACACCGGCCGCCTCGGCCACATCCTTGATCGTCGCCCGCTTCTCCATGGAAACGATTCCATCATGGTTCCGCGGAAACAGGAAGACGCCCGCGCCCACAAGGGCTGGTCACGCCGTAACCCTTGACACCGATGTCCGTTTCGGGTGAGATGCTTGAAAACGTATCCACGCGAGTGGGCACACGGTAACAACGTCCGGGCCACAGCCCTGGAGCGCGAAGGAATGTCATGGCATCCATCGTTCTGACGAACGTCGACAAGATTTACGCCGGTGGCGTGAAGGCCGTGAACGGGCTCAACCTTGAGATCAAGGATGGCGAGTTCATGGTGCTGGTCGGCCCATCCGGTTGCGGTAAGTCGACCGCGCTCCGGATGATCGCCGGCCTTGAGGACATCTCCGGCGGCGAGATCGCCATCGGTGACAAGGTGGTCAACCACCTGCCGCCCAAGGACCGCGACATCGCGATGGTCTTCCAGAACTACGCGCTCTACCCGCACATGACGGTCGAGGAGAACCTCGCCTTCGGCCTCAAGCTGCGCAAGATGCCCAAGCCGGAGATCCAGAAGCGCGTCAACGACGCCGCCAAGATGCTCGGTCTCGAGACCTACCTCAAGCGCAAGCCGGCCGCCCTCTCCGGTGGTCAGCGCCAGCGTGTCGCCATGGGCCGCGCCATCGTCCGTGAGCCGCAGGCCTTCCTCATGGACGAGCCGCTGTCCAACCTGGACGCCAAGCTCCGTGTCTCCATGCGCGCCTCGCTCAACCAGATGCACGAGCGTCTCGGCGTCACCACCGTGTA
The DNA here is from genome assembly GCF_900108335.1 of Nonomuraea solani. Classification (GTDB taxonomy): domain Bacteria; phylum Actinomycetota; class Actinomycetes; order Streptosporangiales; family Streptosporangiaceae; genus Nonomuraea; species Nonomuraea solani. The sequence continues at coordinate 568,793 of NZ_FNVT01000002.1, read as the reverse complement.
CGTCACCCACGACCAGGTCGAGGCCATGACCCTCGGCGACCGCGTCTGCGTCCTGCGCGACGGCCTCCTGCAGCAGGTCGACACCCCGCAGAACCTGTTCGACAAGCCGGTCAACCTGTTCGTGGCCGGCTTCATGGGCTCGCCGTCGATGAACTTCGTCACCGCCGAGCTGGTCCGCGACGGCGGCGCCGCGGTGACCTTCGCCGACATCAAGCTGTCGATCCCGGACTCGACCTTCACCGACAAGCCCGGCCTCGACCAGTACATCGGCAAGAAGATCATCCTGGGCATTCGCCCCTCCGACTTCGAGGACGCCGCCTCGGCCGGCAACCACGCCAACGGCTGGGCCACCCTGTCCGTCAAGGCGGAGGTCACCGAGGAACTGGGCTCCGAGATCAACGTGCTGTTCCTGATCGACGCCCCGCCCGTCGAGCACAAGGACACCGTCGCCGCCGCCGACACGGGCGACGACGAAGAGGCCGCGCTGCCGCTGACGGGCGACAAGTCCCTGTGGACCGCCCGCGTCAACGCCCGCAGCCACGCCCGCCCCGGCCAGAGCATCGACCTGGTCATCGACACGCACAACCTGCACTTCTTCGACCCGACCTCGGGTCTGTCCATCGGTCACGAGGCCAACCGCTGAGTCTCTGACTCCGTGATCCCGTCTCTGACTCCGTGATCCCGGCCGTGGGCGACGCCCACGGCCGTTCGGGCCCCCACCGCGACCCCCTCCCGCGGCGGGGGCCCAACCTCTTACGGGGTCACTTGCCGATGCGGGACGAGACGAAGGTCTGCAACCCACGCGGTACGAGCCGGCCGACCGCCACGATGGCCTTGTAACGCAGGTCCGGGATCGACACCCGCTTGCCCAGCGCCAGGTCGCGCATCGCCTCCCGCACGACGTCGTCGGCCTTCAGCCAGAGGAACCCGGGAATGCCCGAGGTGTCCATCGAGGCCCGCTGGTGGAACTCGGTCCGCACGAAACCGGGGCACAGCGCCATGATCTTGATGCGCGGGCCGCCCACCTCGTTCGCGGCGGACTCACTGAAGTTGACCACCCACGCCTTCGACGCGCTGTAGGTGCCGCGCGCGAAGAACGCCGCCACCGACGCCACGTTGACGATCGCGCCCCGGTCCCGCTCCCGCATGCCGGGCAGCGCGGCCAGCGTCAGCCGCAGCACCGCCTCGCAGTGCACCTTGAGCTGGCGCACCTCCCGATCGACCGGCACGTGCGGGAAATGGCCGGCGTTGCCGAAACCGGCGTTGTTCACCAGCAGGTCGACGCCCTCGCGGATCCGCGACTCGACCCTGGCCAGGCCCTCGTCGGTGGCCAGATCGGCGGGCAGCACCTCGACGTTCACGCCGTACCTGAGCTTGAGCTGGTCGGCGGTCTGAGCGAGGCGGAGCTCGTCCCTGGCGACGAGGACGAGCGAGTACGCGTCGGCGGCCAGGCGCCGGGCGAAGGCGGCGCCGAGACCGGCGGTCGCGCCCGTGATCAATGCGGTAGGCATGCCTGAACCCTAACGTCCATGGCAGGATGAGCGACGTGCGCCTAGTCGTGGCAGTGCTCCTCCTCGTGGCCCTCACCGCGTGCTCGTCCGCCGAGCCCGCCGTCTCGGAACCGGCGGCCCCACCGACGACGGAGGCGACCACCCCCGAGTCCACTCCCGAGCCCGAGCGTGGCGAGTTGCGGTTCGAGGAGATCGCCAGGCTGGAGCAGCCGGTGGCGTTCGCCGTGCGCAAGGACGACGACCGCCTCTACGTCGCCGAGCAGACCGGCAGACTGCGCACCTCCGACGGCAAGACAGTCATCGACCTGTCCGACGAGGTGAGCGGCGGCAACGAGCAGGGGCTGCTCGGCGTCGCCTTCCACCCCACGGGCCGCTGGGTCTACCTCGACTGGACCGACGTCCAGGGCCACACCCACATCACCGAGTGGGCCTACGACGGCACCAGGGCCACCGGCCGGCGCGATGTGCTCAAGCAGGACCAGCCCTTCCCCAACCACAACGGCGGCCAGCTCGCCTTCGGCCCCGACGGCTTCCTCTACATCGCGCTGGGCGACGGCGGCAGCGGCGGCGACCCGCAGGGCAACGGCCAGGACCTGGGCACGCTGCTGGGCAAGATCCTGCGCATCGACCCGCGCGGCGAGCCGTACAAGATCCCCGACGACAACCCGTTCGTCGGCAAGAAGGGCGCGCGGGGCGAGATCTGGGCCTACGGGCTGCGCAACCCCTGGCGGTTCAGCTTCGACCGGGAGACCGGCGACCTGTGGATCGGTGATGTCGGGCAGAACGCCTGGGAGGAGGTCGACTACCAGCGCGCCGACTCCAAGGGCGGCGAGAACTACGGCTGGAACCTGCGCGAGGGCGACCAGCCGTTCGACGGCGGCAGGGGCGACGACCTGGTGGATCCGGTGATCGTCTATCCGCTGAACGAGGGCGGCAACTGCTCGGTCATCGCCGGATACGTCTACCGCGGCACGAAGATCCCCTGGCTGCGGGGCCGGTTCCTGTACGGCGACTTCTGCGCCGGATGGATCAAGGCCGCGCCCGTCGGCGAGCTGGACGGCGCGGCCGAGGTGGGCAAGGTGGAACGGCTCTCGTCGTTCGGCGAAGGGCCCGACGGCGAGCTCTACGCGCTCAGCCTGAGTGGTCGCCTCTATCGGATCGACCCCGCCTGACCTGCTCGATCAGCTCTTCCACCTGCCCGTTCAGCTTGGTCCCCCTGGACCAGCCCGCGTAGTGGGTGAGGAACACGACCACCTCCCTCAGCTCGGCCTCGCTCATGTCGCCCGCGCGCAGGGCCGCGTCGAGCTGGACCTCCGTCATGTCGTGCAACCCCTGGCCGACGAGCAGCCCGAGAAGGAGCAGACGGCGCTCCCGTACCGACAGGACCGTTCGCGACCACACGTCGGCGAACTGACGCTCGGCCGTCATGCCGAAGGAGTCGACGGTCTCCATTGCGGGTTCAGTCATTGTGCGCTCCGGGTGTCGGAAGGGGATCCTCATATCTTTCGCTACTTCCTGAGTTGAACCAATGGGGGTTGCATGAACGTTGTACCGGCCGCGCGACCACGGAGCGGCGCAGCCCCTGCACGGGCGGTTTTTTGATCTGTAACAATTAGAGCCAATGCATGGCCAAGATTTGGTCAAGATTTTCCACGGCGCATTGGATCCATTCCGCCTGAAAGCGGGCACAACAACTCCGTTGGTCCGTAAAGCGGAGGTAAGCCCTGGTGAAAAAGGCACGGGCTTTGATCGCGCTCATGGTCGCGGTCCTGACGCTGTCCGCCTGCGGGCAGCCTGAGTTCACCTACGTACGAGACAAGGCCGGCACGACCTACTTCAAGGTCCCCGCCACGTTCACGCAGCTCGACGCCAAGCCCATCGAGCTCTACCTGTCCGGCGACCACCCCGGCTCGCAGGCGGCGGCGCTGCGGGCGCAACGGGTCTGGTCGACGGCCTTCGACCAGTCCGCGGAACCGTCGGTCAACCACCTGCTGGGCTCGGCGGACCCGTTCGTCTACGCCACCGTGCACCAGCTCACCAAAGAGCAACGGGATTCGATCTCCCTCAACAGGTTGCGCGACTTCGTCCTGCCGGTGACGGAGCAGATGCGCCAGATCTACCTGCAGCAGGCGACGGCGCAAGGCCAGCCGCCGATGTTCGGCCGCTTCGAGGCCGTCAAGGACGAGGTGCTGACCCTGGGCGACGGCGCAAGAGGCGTCCGGGTCCGCTTCAACTACCAGATCGGCAACGACATTCAGACGTTCGACCACACGGCGATCCTCGACGAGAAGGGCGCCACGGTCTCCGTCATGCTCATCGGCTGCCAGTCGCTCTGCTTCAGGAAGCGCGCCGCCGAGTTCGACAAGATCGCGAGTTCTTTCAAGCTGCTCCGGCTGCCTGGATAAGGGAGCTTCATGACCACGACCACTCACCATGAGGGGCTGCGCGCCCCCGGCAGCGGGCCTTCCGACCCAGAATCCGTGACCAGGAAGAAGATGCAGTTCTGGGACCGGAGCAAGTTCCTCATCGCCCTCGTGCTGGCCTACCTCATCCTCACGTGGAAGGTGATGGCCGACTTCCAGGGCATCGCCACGTTTCCCGAGGCGGCGCAGAAGATCGCGATCGACTACCAGTGGATCTTCTGGCTGATCGGCCTGGAGCTCACCCGTCAGGCGCACTTCTTCGTCAGCGAGCACTGGTCGGCCTACCACCGCTTCTGGAGCGTCAAGGTCTTCGGCGGGTTCGAACGCTGGACGCACCGCCGCTTCGACGACTGGACGCGCTACCGCCTCTCCAGGGCACTCAAGATCGCCTTCTTCGTCACGCTGATCGCCCTCGTGCTGGGCGCGGTCCTGGACGTCAGCCCGTTCATCGCGCTGATGCAGGCCCCGGCGCTGATCTGGCAGGCGCTGCCGTTCCTGCTCCAGATCGTCTTCCTGTTCTTCGTGGTCATCATCCAGTTCGTCGGCCTGTTCTGGTTCCTGTCCAGGGGCGGCGTCGAGACGTACTTCCCCGACGACATCAAGACCCGCTTCCACGACGTCTGGGGGCAGGACCACGTGGTCGAGCGGGTCCAGGAGAACATCGTCTTCCTGGAGCGGCCCGGCGAGATCGAGCAGCGCGGCGGGTACGTCCCAAGCGGCCTGCTGCTGTGGGGCCCGCCAGGCACCGGCAAGACCCTGATGGCCGAGGCCGTGGCCGGTGAGACCGGCAAGCCGTACGTGTTCGTGGATCCGGGCGCGTTCACGAACATGTTCATGGGCGTCGGCATCCTGAAGGTGAAGGGGCTGTTCAGGAAACTACGCAAACTCGCACTCCGGTACGGCGGCGTGATCGTCTTCTTCGACGAGGCCGACTCCCTCGGCAAGCGCGGCCGCCTGGCTCAGCAGGGCCCGCCCGGTCAGGGCGGCTTTTCGGGCATGTCCGGGCACGCGGGCTGCCACGGCATGAACTACCTGTCCGAGGAGACCCGCGACCTGCTGGCCTTCCGCGCCGGACGCCGGGCCGAGGAGGAGCCCGGCCGGCGTAACCGCTTCTTCATGGGCGGGGGCATGAACGGCAGCGGCGACCCCGGCACGCTGCAGGCGCTGCTCACCGAGCTGTCCGGGCTCAAGAAGCCGCGCGGGTTCTTCAACCGGCTCGTACGGCGGCTGTTCGGCATGCGCCCCAAGCCGCCGCCCAAATACCGCATTCTCGTCATGATGGCCACCAACCGGCCCGACGCGCTGGACGAGGCGCTGCTGCGGCCGGGCCGGATCGACCGCATCTACAAGGTCGGCTATCCGTCCAAGGCCGGGCGGGTGCGGACGTACCAGGGCTACTTCGACAAGGTGTGGCACGAGCTGACCCCGCAGCAGATCGACAAGCTCGCCACGATCACCCCGTACGCCACCGGCGCCACGATCAAGGACCTGGTCAACGAGTCGCTCATCACCGCCATCAGGGACGGGCGCGAGATCATCACCTGGTCGGACGTGCTGCGGGCCAAGCGGCTCAAGCAGCTCGGCCCGCCCGAGGACGTCGAGTACATCGAGCGCGAGCGGCACGCCGTGGCCGTGCACGAGGCGTGCCACGCCGTGGTGGCCTACGTGACCCGCTTCCACCTCGAGATCGACATCGCCACGATCGAGAAGGGCGCCGACTACCTGGGCATGGTCGCCTCGATCAAGCCCGAGGACCAGTTCACCCGGTGGAAGTCCGAGCACGAGGCCGACATCATGGTCTCCCTGGCCTCGCTGGCCGGCGAGCGGATGTTCTTCGGCGAGGACAACTCCTCGGGCGTCTCTGGCGACCTGTACTCGGCCACGTACCTGACCGCGATGATGGAGTCGTACTGGGGAATGGGCTCCGGCGTCACCTCGCTGCCCGCGCTCCAGGAGCTGGAGATCATGGGCGGCAAGGCCGTGCGCAAGCGCGGCGTCGGCGGCGCCATCGGCATCACCGACAGAGAGCCGGTCAGGAGCCAGCCCGACCTGACCCCCGACGTGCTGGGGGAGCGGATCGAGTTCAACCTGGTGCGGCTGCTGGAGAAGACCGAGGAGCTGCTGCAGGAGCACCGCAGGGAGGTGCTCTGCCTGGCGCACGCGCTGGAGACGCACAAGACGCTCAACGGCGACGACGTGGTGGCGATCATCCGCGGGGAGCCGGGGCCGCTCATCGACGGCACGATCTACACCTCCGACGAGCTGTACCAGGACCTGGAGGAGTATCACCGGGACGCGGCCAGGGCGCACAAGGAGCACAGCCGGATCGAGCGCGACCTGCCCGGGCCGGTGGAGGAGCCGGTCGAGCTGGCGCCGGTCGCCTTCAACGGGCCCGGCGCCACGGCGGTCCAGGTCACGGCGCCCCCGCCGCCGGCGCTGCAGCCTCCCGCGGTGATCCAGGCGCCACCGGTCATGGGAGTGCCCGTCCAGCCCGGACAGCCCGAGTTCGTGCCATGGGCGCCCGGCCCCGTGACCCCGGTGCCCGTCGTGACGGGCGCGCCCCCTGCGGCGACCGCGGCGGCCGTCGCCCCGGCGCCCGCGCGGCGCCGGTTCGCGGGCCGGGTCTGGCTGGTCATCGCCAGCCTGCTCGGGCTCGTGGTGCTGTCCATCATCGCGGCGCTCGCGGTGACCGGAACAACGGGTGGCGGCGGCGCCGCCGGTTCGGCGGCCGCGCCCACGGTGGCCTCGCCGGGGCTGCTGCTCCTGCTGTTCGTGGTGGTGGTCGCGGTGATCGTGGGCGGCGGGCTCGCGTTCGTCGCCGTCAAGGGGGTACGCGCCTCGCAGGCCAAGGCCGAACGCGAACGCGACCAGGCCCACGCCAGGGCCCAGCTCCTGGCCGCGGCGATGGACCCCGACACGGCCATGCGCCTGCTCGGCTACGACGGCAACGGCACGGACGGCCACAACCGGTCGTGACGGGATGGACCGGTGGCCCGGGGCGTGTCAGTCGGCGACGCCCCGGAGCCGATCCTTCTCGTGCTCCTCGTGCGCCCGGCGCAGCAGCGACATCAGCTTCTCCTCCTCGCGGATGCGCCTGCGGTATTTCTCCGGCAGCTTCTTGAGCTGCTGCTCCTCGGCGCACAACTTCCCGAACAGCTCCTCGCGCAGCTCCGGGTCGTGCTCGACCTCCAGATATTCCTGGGCGTGCCGCCGCGCCGCCGAGACCGTGTTCTGCGCGCGGCCCTTCGGGCTGACCAGCGAGGCCAGGATCGTGATCAGCAGCACGCCGAGGATCACCGACAGGGACAGCCCGGTGCTGATCTCGACGACCGGCACCGGCTCGCCGTCGTTGATGAACGGCACGTTGTTCTCGTGCAGGGCGTGCAGGATCAGCTTGACCCCGATGAAGCCCAGGATGACCGCCAGGCCGTACGACAGGAAGATCAGCCGGTCGAGCAGGCCGTCGATGAGGAAGTAGAGCTGCCGCAGCCCCAGCAGGGAGAACGCGGTGGCGGTGAAGACGATGTAGACGTTCTGCGTGAGGCCGAAGATGGCCGGGATCGAGTCCAGCGCGAACAGGATGTCGGTCCCGCCGATGGCGACCATGACGAGCAGCATCGGGGTCATGACCCGCTTGCCGTCCTGGACCGTGAACAGCTTGTCGCCGTCGTAGGTGTCGGTAGTGCGCACCAGCCTGCGGGCCACGCGGACCATGAGATTGTCGGAGGAGTGGCCCTCCTCGCCCTCCGGCTTGAGCAGGTTGCCCGCCGTGATCAGCAGGATGAGGCCGAACAGGTAGAACACCCACGCGAACATGTTGATCAGCGCCGCGCCCAGCAGGATGAACCCGGTGCGCGCGATGAGCGAGAAGACGATGCCGAACAGCAGCACCTTCTGCTGGTCGGCGCGCGGCACCTTGAAGCTGGAGATGATGACGAGGAAGACGAACAGGTTGTCGACCGACAGCGCCTTCTCCGTCACGTAGCCCGCGAAATACTCGGTTCCGGCGTCGGAGCCGCCGAAGAGCCAGATGCCGGCGCCGAACAGCAGGGCGATGCCGACGTACAGGGCCGACCACGTCGCCGCCTCGCGCAGCGTGGGCACGTGCGCCTTGCGCACGTGGAAGATGAAGTCGAACAGCAGCAGCCCGACGATCCCGAGGATCGTCAGCCACCACAGGGCGGCGGATACTTCCAAGCCAGGCTCCAGGTGGGACGGGTGAGAACAGTGTGTTACCCGATCAGACGATCCCCAAGCCAGACACATACCTCCAGGCGGGCGATCGGCTCGGCCAGCTCCGCCTCCTCGTACGCGAAATGCGAGGACAGCACGTCGGCCAGCCGGTCCGCCCGGATCCTGACGAGGTCGATCCTGGCCGGGTTCCTGAGCATCTCCAGGCACGCCTCGTCGAGCCGGGTGAGCAACTCGGCGATGACCTCGTGCTCCTGCTCCAGCTTCTTGATCACCGGGGCGAGCGCCGGGTCGCGCTCCAGGAGGGCCGGGAACATGGTCTCGTTCCTGACCGTGTGGTGCACGGTCAGCAGGCGGCAGAAGGTGGCGCAGAACGTACCGAGGGTCCAGTGGTTCTGCCGCACGGTGAGCCGGTCGATCGCCGGCAGCTCGCTCGCCACCTGCTCCACCGCGTCCTGGACCTGCCGCATCTCGCGCCGGTAGCCGTCGTGCACCTCGACCAGGTGCCGTCCGAGCCGCCGCTGCTCCGGGGTGAGCGCCGCCGGGTCTCGCTTGGGCGAGCTCGGCCGGCCCTCCTCGTCGAGGTCGGCGAGTGTGACCGGGCGCTCGGCGGGCGCGGGTGCGGGGCCGCCGTGCTCCCTGGCCACCGCCTCGCGTACGGCGGGCGCGACCTCCTGGGCGAACGTCCGCAGGTCGCGCTCCGCCTCCGGCCCGGGGGCCAGCACGAAGCCGGTCATCCCCACGTCCAGGACCAGCTCGGTGAGCTGCTCGGCCCACAGCGCCGGGGGACCGTCGAGGAAACCCGGGCCTGGCAGCGGTGAGAACGTACCGCCGATGTTGTAGACCTTGCGGATCTCCGCCGCATCCCGGCCCGCGTCCGCCGCGGCCGCGTCGAGGATCCCGGCCTGCGCGGCCACCGCGCCGGGCGGGCTGCAGAAGGACGAGGCCAGCCAGCCGTCGCCCATCCGGCCGGTCAGCTCCAGCATCCGGCGCTTGATCGCGCCGATCCAGATGCCGATCGGATGCGCGGGGAACGGCCCCGGCCGGGCGCCGCCGAGCCGGTAGTGCGCGCCCTCGAACACCACGGGCTCGCCCGGCGTCCACAGCGCCCGGATGATCGTGATGGCCTCGGCCAGCGCCTCGATCGACCGCGGCGGCGAGAGCCGGCGCCCGCCCATCGCGGCGACCGCGTCCCAGAACGCGCCCGCGCCCAGGCCCAGCTCCACCCGGCCGCCGCTGAGCAGGTCGAGCGAGGCGGCCGCCCCGGCCAGCACGGCGGGCGGCCGCAGCGGCAGGTTGAGCACGTCGGGCACCAGCCGGATCCGCTCGGTACGCGCGGCGACGGCCGACAGCAGCGTCCAGGTGTCCAGGAAGCCCGCCTGGTAGGGATGGTCCTGGACGCCCACCAGGTCGAGACCGAGCCGGTCGGCCAGCGTGACGTGGCGCAGCAGGCGCTCACGCCCCGCGGCCTCAGGTGACAGGAACGCGCCGAACCAGAGATCGTGCATGTGAATCCCCCTGATCCGATGGTCGCACGCCGTGACGAACCGGTGACGGCTGGGCCGCGTCTTACGGTTGTGCTGAGACTCACCGCCATGATCCCCGCCCTGCTGTTCGCCGTCGGCTGCTCGCCCAACGTGGAGTGCACGCTGATCGGCAGTCCCGTAGGCGTGGGTGTGCAGACCGGGAAGCCCGAAGCCGAGTCCGCCGTCGTGGAGGTGTGCTGGGACGGCTCGTGCAAGCGGGCGGACGCCGAACTGCACGTGTCCAGGCGGCCGGGAGAGCAGACGTGCTCGGGGGACACCTGCTCGGTGACGGCGGCCCCGACCGGCGAGAAGAACGGCTTCGCCAACGTCACGGGGCTGCCGAAGCGGCCCGTCGAGATCCGGCTGACGCTGCGTGACGCGCGACAGGCCCCGGTCCTGGAGCGGACGATCAAGGCCACGCCGAAGGGGACCTTTCCCAACGGTCCGGGGTGTGGCGAACAGGGACCCCAGGTTCAGCTCACCGTCGCGGCCGACGGTACGGTGCGCGAAAGGTGACCCCATTCGTCGCCTCGATTAACACGGCGTTCACATTCGGGCAAAAACCGGGAAACGGGCATCCGTAAGACTCGGCGTGGCTGAGAGAAACCTGGAAAGGACCGCTGTGAGCTACAAGGCTGAGTACATCTGGATCGACGGCACCGAGCCCACGGCTCTGCTGCGCTCGAAGACGAAGATCCTGGTCGACGGCGCCGAGCCGCCGGTCTGGGGCTTTGACGGCTCGAGCACCAACCAGGCCGAGGGCCACTCGTCGGACCGCGTGCTCCGCCCGGTGTTCGTCTGCCCGGACCCGATCCGTGGTGGCGACAACAAGCTGGTCCTGTGCGAGGTCGAGGAGATCGACGGCGAGCCGCACGTCAGCAACACCCGCGCCCTGCTGCGCCCGATCGCCGAGCAGTACGCCGACCAGGAGTCCTGGTTCGGCATCGAGCAGGAGTACACCTTCTTCAAGGGCAGCCGCCCGCTCGGCTTCCCCGAGGGTGGCTTCCCCGCCCCGCAGGGCCACTACTACTGCGGTGTCGGCGCCGAGGCCGTTTTCGGCCGTGAGATCGTCGAGCTTCACCTCGACCGCTGTCTCGCCGCCGGCCTGGCGATCTCCGGCATCAACGCCGAGGTCATGCCCGGTCAGTGGGAGTTCCAGGTCGGCCCGGCGAGCCCGCTCGACGTCTCCGACCACATGTGGGTCGCCCGCTACCTGCTCTACCGGACCGCCGAGGAGTTCGGTGTCGAGGCCACCCTCGACGCCAAGCCCGCCCGCGGCGACTGGAACGGCGCCGGCGCCCACACCAACTTCTCCACCCGCGCCATGCGCGAGGGCTACGACGCCATCATCACCGCGTGCGAGTCGCTCGGCGAGGGCGACAAGCCGATGGAGCACGTCTCCCAGTACGGCGCCGACATCGAGCTGCGCCTGACCGGCCACCACGAGACCGCCCCGTGGAACAAGTACAGCTACGGCGTTTCCAACCGCGGTGCCTCCGTGCGCATCCCGTGGCAGGTCGAGGTGGAGAAGAAGGGCTACATCGAGGACCGCCGCCCCAACGCCAACGTCGACCCGTACGTGGTCACCCGCCTGCTGGTGAACACCTGCTGCGCCGCCCTGGAGAAGGCCGGCCAGGTCTGATCGTGATGAGAACCGGGGCCCGCGGGCCCCGGTTTTTTCACGCCGTTCTCACGCCCTTCTCACGCCAAGCGGAAGTCCAGATCAGGGGTGATTTCCGCCACGTCCATCTGCGCCTTCTGCAGCCGGCCCGAGTGGTCCCAGTTCATCGCCTGCCAGCGGGTGAACTGGTCGAGCACCCACACGCCGGACTGACGGCTGCCGTTGCCGGACTTGCCGTTGCCGCCGAAGGGCAGATGGGCCTCGGCGCCCGAGGTGGAGTTGTTGACGCTGACCATGCCGGCCGAGATGCCCTCGCGGAAGCGGAAGGCGTTCTTGGGGTCGGTGGTGTAGATGGAGCTCGACAGGCCGTAGCCGGGCCGGTTGGCCAGGTCGATGGCCTCGTCGAGGGTCTGGAACGTGGTCACGCCCACGATCGGGCCGAACGTCTCCTCCATGAACAGCCGGTCGCCGGGCCGGACGCCGTCGACGATGGCCGGGTGGTAGTAGAGCCCTTCGGCGCCGTCGAAGCCGCCGTGCGGGCTGTCCTTGGTGATGCGCCCGACATTTCCGGATACGACCTTGTGGTGGGGCTCGATCCAGGTCAGGTACTCCTCGTAGCGGTCGGCGAACTTCTGGTCGAGCAGCGGCCCCGCCAGCACGTCCTGCTCCGGGTCGCCGATCCTGGCCTCCCGCGCCGCCCGCGCGAACCGCTCGACGAACTCCCCGTGGACGCTCTCGTGCACGATCACCGTGCCCAGGCTGGTGCAGCGCTGACCGGCGGTGCCGAAGCCGGAGAACAGCGCGCCCTCCACGGCCAGGTCGAGGTCGGCGTCCGGCATGATCACCATCGGGTTCTTGCCGCCCAGCTCCAGGCAGGCCGACTGCAGGTGCCGCCCCGTCAGCTCGCCGATCTTCCTGCCGACCTCGCTGGAGCCGGTGAAGCCGACCTTGTGCACGGTGCCCTCGCCGAGGGCCGTCTCCAGGCCGGCGAACGTCTCGGCGCCGTCGGCGAAGACGACGTTGAGCACGCCGTCGGGCAGCCCGGACGCCTCGAACAGGCGGAACATGGCGTGCGCGGACGCGGCGGCGTACTCGGCGGGCTTCCAGACCACGGCGTTGCCGCACAGCAGGGCCGGCACCAGATACCACGACGGGACGGCGACCGGGAAGTTGCCCGCCGTCACGACCGCCGCGACGCCGATCGGGTTGCGGAACGTGAACAGGTTCTTGTCCGGCATCTCCGAGGGGACCGTCTGCCCGTAGAGCCTGCGGCCCTCGCCCAGGAAGAAGTCGCACGTGTCGACGATCTCGCGCACCTCGCCGAGCGCCTCGGCGTACGGCTTGCCGATCTCCTCGGTCACCAGCCGGGCCAGCCGCTCGGCGTTGGCCTCGACCAGCCGGCCGATGGAGGCGATCACCCGGCCGCGCACCGGGGCGGGCACCTTGGCCCACTCGCGCTGCGCCTCTTTGGCGGTGCGGCAGGCGGCGGCGAACGTGTCCGCCCCGGCCAGCCCGACCCGCGCCACGACCTCGCCCGTGCGGGCGGGGTTGGTCGATTCGTACGTGGCCACCGTCTCGGCGTCCTTGCCACCCACGACGGAAACGATTTGTCGGCTCACCGGTGCCCTCCTCATAGGTTCTGCGGCCATACGATCATCCCACCGGAAGTTCAGCCGCTCTCCGTGGCCAGCCTACGCAGCTCCGGCCCGTAGACGGGGTCGGCGAGCGCGGCGGCGAACTGGGCCCTGAGATAGTCGAGTGGCGAGCCCGTGTCCCACCAGGTGCCGTCGATGACCTGGCCGTACACCGGGTTGCCGGCGGTGGCGTGGCGGTGCAGCGCCTCGGTGAGGTAGATCTCGCCCTCGGGGCGCTCATGCCACCTGCGTGTCGCGGCCTCCAGCTCCTCGACGACGCCGGGGGTGACGACGTAGCCGCCGATGGCCGCGTACCGCGAAGGAGCCTGTTCCGGCGACGGCTTCTCCACCAGGCCCGAGATGCGCAGCCGGCCGTCGCCCAGGTCCTCCTCGACGACCGGGACGCCGTAGCGGGCGGCGTCCTCGACGGCCATCGGCATGAGGGCCAGCACGGGGGCGCGGGTGGCCTCGTACGCGGCCTTGAGCTGCTTGGCGCGCGGCACCTCGGCCACGAACACGTCGTCGGCCCACAGCACCATGAACGGCTCGTCGCCGATGACGCGGGCGGCGTTGAGCACGGGCGTGCCGTTGCCGTAGGGGCCGTTCTGGTACAGGTACGTGATGTGCGCCAGCGACGACAGCTCCGCCACGGCGCCGGCCAGGTCGTCCTTGCCCGCGGCGCGCAACTGCAGCTCAAGGTCGGCGTCGGGCGCGAAGTGCCGCTGCACGAGCTCCTTGCGGGCCGAGGTGACGATGGTGATCTCGTCGATGCCGGAGTCGACGAGCTCGCGGATGGTGTGCTCGATGACGGGTTTGTCGCCGATCGGCAGCATCTCCTTCGGCAGCGCCTTCGTCAGCGGCAGCAGACGGGTGCCCAGTCCGGCCACCGGGATCACGGCTTTGCGGATCATACGGCTCTCCTTCACGACAGGTCGGTGATCACTTCGTGTATCACGTGCCGGGCGTTGGCCGCGATCACCGGGTTCGTGCCGAGGTAGTAGGGGAGCATGATGAGCGCCATGGACAGCGCCCGGCCGCGGCCGCGTTCCCACGTCGCGTCGTCGGCGCCGAGCGCGTCGCGGAAGACGTCACGGGCGGTCGCCGGGAGCAGGTTCCAGGCCACGATCAGGTCGCAGGCCGGATCGCCCACGCCCGCCGTCGCGAAGTCGACCACCCCGGTGAGCCGGCCGTCCTCGACCAGCAGGTTGCCGGGCATCAGGTCGGCGTGCACCCACACGGGCCGGTCCGCGGCGGGCGCCCGCAGGGCCGACTCCCAAGCGGCGGTGGCGGCCGCCGTGTCGATCAGCCCGCCGAGCTTGCCGATCGCCTCGCGGGTGGCCGTGTCCTGCGTCTCCAGCGGCCCGCCCCGGTACGCCGCCGGCCCGTCCGGCAGCTCCACCCGGCGGAACGCGGCGACGAACTCCGCCAGATCCTTCGCCAGCGGCCCGGCGTCGCCGAGGCGGCCCTCGACCGGGTTGTCGCCGTCGAGCCACCGGCACACCGACCACGGCCACGGGTAACCCTCGCCCGGGACACCCCGGCCGAGCACCTCCGGGATGGGGACGGGCAGCAGCGGGGCCAGCCGGGCCGGCCATTCACGCTCCTTCTCCACGTCCCCGACGCCCCACTCGACGCGCGGCAGCCGGACCGACATGTGGCCGCCGAGCCGGTAGACCGCGTTCACCGTGCCGGAGGACGGAAATTCCTCGACCGGGAGGCGCGCCCATTGCGGGAATTGCGCGGCCAGCAGCCGGCGTACGAGATTTTCGTCGATGTCCGCTTCATCGGCGTGCAATTTCCGCATTCCCCGACCTTACATTTCCGGCACCTCGAGGATCATCTCGGCGATGCGGCGGGGCAGGCCCGGCGAGAAGAGCGAGTGGCCCATTCCGGGGATCGTCGCCAGGCGCGCCTGCGGGATCTCGGCGGCGAGCACCCGGCCGTGGGGGAGCGGGCGCAGCGGGTCGTGGGTGCCGTGGACGACCAGCGTGGGGGCCTTCACGGCGGACAGCGGGACGCGCCGGTCGGCGGTCATCACGCGGCCGGCCAGGTCGTGGTTGAGCGCCGCCGCGGGATTGTCCATCGCGTCGTGGGCCTCCTCGGCGAAGCGCCGCGCGGCCTCCTCGTCGAACGGCAGGGCGTCGCCGTTCAGCACCCGCCAGGTCTCCACGTTCGCGGCGACGATCTCCGCGCGCGTGGTCCTGGGCAGGGCCGCCGACCGTTCGAGGTGCTCCAGGAAGGCCGGCGCGGGCGGCGGCAGGTCGGCCGGGTCCGGCTCCTGCCCGGCCAGCGCCCGCGCCCAGGCGGGCCCGGCGTCGGCGCCCATCGGGCCCGTCATGATCGCGGTCAGCGCGGCGACCCGATCGGGGTGGTGCACGGCCAGCCACTGACCGACCGCGCCGCCGAGCGAGACGCCGGCGATGTGCGCCTTTTCGACGCCGTACGCGTCCAGCACGGCGAGCGCGTCGGTGGCCAGGTCCGCGAGCGTGTACGGGTGCGCGGCGAAATCGACGCAGCCGGAGCGGCCGGTGTCGCGGTGGTCGAAACGGATCACCTGGCGGCCGCCCTGGACGAGGGTGCCCACGAGCTCGGCCGGCCAGCCCGATCCCGGGGTGGACGTGCCCATGACGAGCAGCACCACCGGATTCGTCACGTCACCGAAGCGCTCGGTCCACAATCGCAAATTCCCGGATGAAATGAATTTCCCGTCGCCTTTCATGTTCATCAATATAGCGAAATGTAGAATTGCGGAATTCGTGGTATAATAGAGTTGTCGCTTTACGGTGGCGATCGCTTCCACGACATGCCCCACCCCGTGATCGGCGACCGCCGTTGCCCAGCTCGGCCCCGTAGCGCGCCGCCGCGATGGCGACCAGCTCCCCGGCCGCCCCCTCGCCCAGCCGGTGCCGTCCCGCGAACTCCTCCGCTCAGCGCACGAACGCCGCGTCCAGGTCGATCAGGGTCCTGTCGAGGTCGAAGAGGGCGAGAGGCGATGTCAGGCGGTGAAGTCGGCGAAGTCGAAGCCCGGCGACACGACGCAGCTCACCAGGACCGCCTCGTCCCCGGCCGGGCGGGCCGACTGCCACACGCCGCCCGGCACGACCGCCTGGGGCACCTGGCCGTGCTCGACGCCGGGGCCGAGGGTGACGGTGGTGTCGGCGATCGTCAGGGCCAAGGGGCCGCCGCGGTGCCACAGCCAGAGCTCCGCCGACCTGACCAGGTGCGGCACCGACTCCTCGCCCGGGTGCAGCAGGAAGTAGATGGCCGTGGCGCTCGACCTGGGACCCGGGTAGCCGTCCGGCCGGAAGGTGACCGGTGACCGCCATGTCTCTCTGAACCAGCCGCCTTCGGGGTGGGGGAGGAGGTCGAGGGCTTCGGCGATGGGCGGGCGGCGTACGAAGGCGATGGGGGCGCCTTTGACGTCCCTGCGCAGGAAGCGGTCGCCGTCGAGGACGAGCTGGCCGTCCAGCGCGCTCGCCAGGGCCGTGGCCTCGTCCGGAACCTCGGTGGACGGGCCGTCGGGGTAGATCCGTAGCTCCACGTACCCACTTTATGCCGATATTTCCGGCACCCCTCGAGCAGGCGGCGGCTCACACGCGTCACCAGCGGATGTGAGGGGCGCCGAAAATGGCCAGGTTCGGATGTTCTGGACCCGGCGCGAAATGTCGGTCCTCCTGGCTAGTCTGCGGCAAGTGATCGAACGGTGGAGCCGTGATCAGGTCCTCGCCCTCGCCCCCGACGCCTCCTCCCAGAAGGCGGCGCAGGGGGTCGCCGCGCCCGGGAAATGGTCGTTACGCGGTGCGATGGACACGGTCTTGTACGGCGAGTGCAAGGGCAGCGGTGCCAAGCCCTACCTGGCATGCGTCGACCTGACCGAGCCCGCATACCGGTGCAGTTGCCCGAGCCGGAAGTTCCCGTGCAAACACGCACTGGGCCTGCTCCTCATGTGGTCCGCCGACGAGGTCCCGGCCTCGGAGACGGCACCACAGTGGGTCACGGAGTGGATGGAGGGCCGCGCCGAACGAGCTGCGAAGTCGGCCGCCCGCATCGAAGCCGCCCGCGCCAGAGCCACCACCGAAGCGGCGGCGGAGACCCCCGACCAGACCGCCGAGGTCCCGGACTCGCCGGCCACCTCAGGCACGCCCACATCGGACGGGCCTACTTCAGGCGGGACCGGCTCGGGCGGTGTTGCGCCGGGCGGGACCGCTTCGGGCGGGACCGCTGGGGCCGGGGCCAGGTCGCAAGTGGGCACCCCGGGCGAGGCCGCGTCGGGAGGTGACACGTGGACCGGTGCCGCGTCGGATGAGGGCATGCCGGATGGGGCAGTGCCGAGCAGGACCGGTTCGGGCGGTGTTGCGCCGGCCGGAACGGGTTCAGGCGGGGCTGTTTCGGGTGGGGCCGGGTCGAGCAAGGCTGCTGTGTCGGCCGGTGCCGGGGCCGAGTCCGTGCGTCATGGGCGGGTGGCGTCCGGGCTGGCCGAAGTGGAGCGGTGGCTGGCCGACCAGGTGCGCCAAGGGCTGGCCGGGGCCGCTGAGCACGACTGGGACGGCCTGGCCAAGCGGCTCATCGACGCCCAGGCTCCCGGCGTCGCCGGCATCGTGTCCCGGCTGTCGCGGGTGCGGGCCGAGGACGACTGGCCGGGGCGGCTCCTGGAGGAGTACGCCCTCATCAACCTGCTCGCCGTCGCCTACCGCAGGCGGGCCGAACTGCCGCGCCCGCTCGCCCAGACCGTGCTGATCCGTGCCGGGTTCCCCATCCCCAGGGAAGAGGTGCTGGCCGGGGTGGCGATACGCGACCACTGGGACGTTCTGGGCAGGCGCGACGAGGAGCAGGACCGGCTGACGGCCCGCCGGGTCTGGCTGCGCGGCCGCCGCACCGGCCGGGCGGCGCTGATCCTTTCGTTCGCGCCCCAGGGACAACCGCTGGACGCCTCCCTGGTGACGGGCACGACCATCGACGCCGACCTCACGTACTACCCGGGCGCCGCCCCCTTGCGCGCCCTGGTCGCCACCCGCCACGGCATCGTGTCGTCCACCGGACCCCGCACGGGTCCGCTCACCGGCCATGGGGTCGCTGGGTCCGCCGGTCGCGAGACCGTCCCGCCAACCGGTGGTGGCACCGCTTCGCTCACCGGCCACGGGGCCGCCGCGTCCGTTGGTCGCGGGACCGCTTCGTTCGCCGGGGGCTCGTCCACCCCCAGCGCGGCGGCCGGTGCGGGGGTGCTCAAGGTGCCGCCTGGGGTGTCGGCGGAGGAGGCGCTTGACGAGGTGGCCAGGGTGCTGGCCGAGGATCCGTGGACCGAGGCATGGCCGCTGGTGCTGGCCGGGGTGGTTCCCGAGCGGGACTCCATTGGCGGCCTGCCGCTGCACCCGCGCGCCCGCGACCCCTGGCGCCTGATCGCCGTCTCGGGAGGCCGCCCGCTCACCGTCGCCGTCGAGTGGTCCCCCCAGGGCCTGCGCCCACTGACCACCTGGGATGACGAAGGCACGGCGGTGATCCTGTGACCGGCGGGGAAAGCGAGCGAGCGGTCATGGGTTCTGCGACTGGCCAGGAGGGTGGCAGGGCACCCGTGGATTCTGTGATCGGTCCCGAAGGCGCGAGGGTGGTCGTGGAGTGTGGCGGCCGTCGTGAGGGCGCGTGGGTGGTCGTGGGTCGTGGCATTGGCCGTGAGGGCGCGAAGGTGGTCGTGGATTGTGGCACTGGCCATGAGGCCGCGTGGGTGGTCGTGGGTCGTGACACTGGCTGTGAGGGCGCCTGGGCGGTCGTGGGTCGCGGTGTCGGCTGGGAGGGTGAGGGGGCGGTCGTGGTGGGTTCTGTGGCCGGTCGGGAGGAGAGAGTGGGGGTGGGGTTGTGAGTGGCTGGGAGGAGTTGGCGTCGACGGCGCTCGTGGGGACCGATCGGCGGCCGTACCAAGGTGACCTGCTTGAGGTGGCCGCCGTTGAGGTGGCGCGGCGGCGGGCGGGGCGGCGGGTGGCGGAGGTGACCGGCCGGGAGCCGGTGCCCGAGGAGGAGCGTCAGGCCGTGGGCAGGCCGGCCGGCGAGCGTCTGGGCAGGATGCTGGCCGGTGAGCACGAGCGGCTGATCCCCGAATGGCTGGCCGCGGCCGCCGCCACCGGCCGGCGCGTGCCCCCGTACGTGCTGCCCGACCTGCTTGAACACGGCCGGCGCGACCGTTCGATCCGGGTGCACCTCGGGGTGCTGGCCGGGCACCGCGGCCGCTGGCTGGCCGGGCTCAACCCCGCCTGGGGATTCCTCCTGGAGGAGCCCACGGGCGAGACGTGGGAGCTGGGCGGCCCCGCCGACCGGCTGGCGCACCTGCGCGCGCTCAGGGCCGCCGACCCGGCCGAGGCGCGGCGGCTGCTGGAGAGTACGTGGGAGCGCGAGGGGCCCGACGATCGCGCGGAGTTCGTCCAGGTGCTGAAGGACGGACTCGGGATGGAGGACGAGTCGTTTCTCGAGCAGGCGCTCGACGACCGCCGCCGCGAGGTGCGGCAGGCCGCCGCCAACCTGCTCACCCGCCTGCCCGATTCGCGCCTGGCCCAGCGCATGGCCGAGCGGCTGCGCGCCTGCGTGACGGTGAAGGGGGACATCATCGCCATCGAGGCGCCCCCGGCCTGCGACAAGGCGATGGAACGTGACGGTGTGCGCGCCAAGCCGCCCCGGGGCGCCGGTGAGCGCGCCTGGTGGCTGCAGCAGATCATCGCGCGCGCCCCGCTCTCAGTGTGGGGTCTGCCGCCCGCCCGGCTGCTCGCGATGAAGATCCCCGACTGGGACGACGAAGTGAAGGCGGCCTGGGTACGCGCCGCCGTACTGCAGAAGAACCCGGAGTGGGCGCGGGCGATGTTCGGCTGGGACCCGATCGCGGACCTGCTCGACTCGCTCCCGCCCGCCGAGCAGCAGGAGCTCGCGGCCGGATTCGTACGGAAGCACGACCTGGACAGCCAGTTGATCATGGTGCTCGGCGGCGTCTCGTCCCACTGGCGCGAGGGCCTGGCCACGGCCGTCCTGCACAAGATCGTGAAGGTGGCCACCACGCAGCCGTGGAACCTCGGCGAGCTGGTCAAGCTGGCGGGCGAGCACATCGACCCCGCCCTGTTCCCCCTCGCCGAGAGCTATTCGCCGGTCGAGTCCATCCAGCAGGTGGCCGCCCTGCTGCGTTTCCGAGCCGACATGTACAAGGAGCTGTCCCGATGACCGTTCTGCGCCCGCACGCGGAAGACCAGTACGCCGAAGAGCTGGCCCTCCTGTCCAAGGACGACGACCGGTCGCGGCCGCCGGGCTGGAAGTTGTCGCCGTGGGCCGTGACCACGTACATCCTGGGCGACGGCGACCGCGTCACCCCCAAATACGTGGGCGCGCGGCGCATCGTCGAGGTCGCCGTCGCCACCCTGGCCACCGACCGCGCGCTGCTGTTGCTCGGCGTGCCCGGCACCGCGAAGACGTGGCTGTCGGAGCACCTGGCCGCCGCCGTCAGCGGCGACTCGACGCTGCTCGTCCAGGGCACCGCCGGCACGGCCGAGGAGGCCATCCGGTACGGCTGGAACTACGCCCGCCTGCTCGCCGAGGGCCCGTCCTTCGAGGCGCTGACCCCCTCGCCCGTGATGCGCGCCATGGCCGAGGGCCGGATCGCCCGCGTCGAGGAGCTCACCCGCATGCCGTCCGACGTCCAGGACGCCCTGATCACCGTACTGTCGGAGAAGACCCTGCCGATCCCCGAGCTCAACCGCGAGGTCCAGGCCGAGCGCGGCTTCAACGTGATCGCCACGGCCAACGACCGCGACCGGGGCGTCAACGAGCTGTCCAGCGCGCTGCGCCGCCGCTTCAACACGGTCGTGCTGCCGGTGCCCGCCACCGCCGAGGAGGAGGTGGACATCGTCGCCCGCCGCGTCACCCAGCTCGGCCGCGCCCTGGAACTGCCCGAGACCTCGACGGGGATGGCGGAGATCCGCCGGGTGGTGACGGTGTTCAGGGAGCTGCGCACCGGCGTCACCGAGGACGGGCGCACGAAGGTCAAGTCGCCGAGCGGCACCCTGTCCACGGCCGAGGCCATCTCGGTGCTGACCAGCGGCATCGCACTGGCGGCCCACTTCGGCGACGGGGTGCTGCGGCCGTCCGACGTGGCCGCCGGGATCGTGGGCGCGGTGGTGCAGGAGCCGGTGTCGGACCGGGTGGTGTGGCGCGAATACCTGGAGACCGTGGTCCGCGAGCGTTCGGACTGGCGCGACTTCTACCGCGCCTGCCGCGAGGTGTCATGAGCGTCTCCGTCCTCGGCGTACGCCACCACGGCCCCGGCTCGGCCCGCGCCGTGCGGCGGGAGCTCGAACGCCTGCGCCCCGACGCCATCCTCATCGAGGGCCCGCCGGAGGCCGACGCGCTCGTCGGGCACGCCCCCGGTCTGGAGCCGCCGGTCGCGCTGCTCGCCCACGTGCCGGGGGCGCCGGCCCGCGCCGCGTTCTGGCCGTTCGCGGCGTTCTCGCCTGAATGGCAGGCCATCCTGTACGGGACTGCGGCCGGTATCCCCGTGCGCTTCTGCGACCTGCCCGCCGCCCATTCCCTGGCCGAAGACCCGGATGGCGACGATGGCCCCGATGACCCGGGCGCGTCCGGCGGGCCTGATGGGCCTGGTGGTGGTGACGACGCCGACGGCTCCGGGGGGCCTGGTGGAGGCGAAGGGCTGTTGCGGGTCGATCCCATTGGGGCGCTGGCGGCGGCCGCCGGATATGACGATCCGGAGCGCTGGTGGGAGGACGTCGTCGAGCACCGGGGCGACACCCCGTTCGAGGCGATCGCCGAGGCCATGGCCGCCGTACGCGAAGGCCACGAACCGGACGCCCGGGAGGCCAGGCGCGAGGCGTACATGCGTAAAACCCTCCGCGCCACCCTCAAGCAGGGCTACGGCCGGATCGCGGTGATCTGCGGGGCCTGGCACGTGCCCGCGCTGACCGGGCCCCTGCCGCCGGTGACGGCCGACAACGCGCTGCTGCGCGGCCTGCCGAAGGTGAAGGCCGAGCTGACGTGGGTGCCGTGGACGTACGGGCGGCTGGCCTCGTGGAGCGGGTACGGCGCGGGGATCACCTCGCCGGGCTGGTACCACCACCTGTTCGAGGCGCCCGACCGGCCCGTGGAGCGGTGGCTGGCCGAGGCCGCGGCGGTGCTGCGGGACGAGGGGCTGGCGGTGTCGTCCGCGCACGTCATCGAGTCCGTACGGCTCGCGGACAGCCTGGCCACCCTTCGCGGCCGCCCGCTGGCCGGGCTCGGTGAGGTCACCGAGGCGGCCAGGGCCGTGCTGTGCGAGGGCGACGACCTGGCCGTGGAGCTCATCCAGCGGCGCATGGTCGTCGGCGACCGGCTCGGCCACGTCGGCGACGGCACGCCGATGGTGCCGCTGCAGCGGGACCTGCGCGACCAGCAGCGGCGGCTGAAGCTCAAGCCCGAGGCGCTCGACCGGGAGATCGACCTCGACCTGCGCAAGCCCCTCGACCTCGACCGCAGCCACCTGCTGCACCGGCTGCGGCTGCTCGGCGTGGACTGGGGGACGCCGGGGCAGGCGCGCGGGAAGGGCACATTCCGGGAGACCTGGACGTTGCAGTGGCGGCCCGAGTACGACCTCGGGCTGATCGAGCACGCCGCCCTGGGCACCACGGTGGTCGCGGCCGCCGCCCGGCGAGCCATAGACCTGGCCGGCGGTGGGACGGGGGCGGCGGAGGCGGTGTCGCTGGCCGATCTGACGTCGCTGGTGGAGCAGTGCCTGCTGGCCGATCTCCCGGAGGCGCTGCCCGGCGTCCTGGCGGCGCTGTCGGCCAAGGCGGCGCTGGACACCGACGTCACCCACCTGATGGCGGCGCTGCCGGCGATGGTGCGGGCGCACCGGTACGGCGACGTGCGCGGCACCCCGGCGGAGGGGCTGGCGGTGATCGTCCGCTCGATGCTGGACCGGATCTGCGTCGGGCTGCCGGTGGCCGTGACCGGCCTCGACGACGACGCGGCGGCGGACCTGCTCAAACACGTGGACGCCGTCCACTCGGCCGTCGCCCTCCTCACCGACGCCCCGGCGACCACCGGCGCGGTCGTGGAACGCGCCGACGCCCCGGCGACCACCGACGCCCCGGCCTCGGAGACCGCTGCCGGTGGGGTGTCGCCGCGGAGTCGGTGGCTGGTCACCCTGCGGGGCATCAGCGACCGGCAGGACCTGCACGGGCTGATCGAGGGACGGCTCACCAGGATCCTGCTGGACGCGGGCGAGCTCGACGACCCCGCCGCCCGCATGTCCAGGGCCATGTCCAGAGGACAGGTCCCGGCCAGGGCGGCGGCCTGGGTCGAGGGGTTCCTGGCCGGTGGCGGGCTGCTGCTGGTGCACGACCCGCGCCTGCTCGCCCTGGTGGACGGCTGGCTCACCGGGCTGTCCGGCGACCAGTTCACCGACGTGCTCCCGCTGCTCCGCCGTACGTTCGGCGCCTTCGCCGCGCCGGAGCGCCGGGCCATCGGCCAGCGGCTGCGCTCGGCCGGCCGGGACGAAGGGGCGCGGGAACAGGACGTGGACGAGCGGCGCGCGGCGGCGGCCGTGGCCACCGTCCTGTCGATCATCGGAAAGGCGGCGGAATGAGCGCGGCGGACGAGCGGTTGCGGCGGTGGCGGCTGGTGCTCGGCGGGGGAGAGGCCGACGGCACCGGCTGCGGTCTGGAGGGCCTCGACGCGCGGATGGACGCCGCCCTGGCCGCCGTCTACGACCAGGGCCCGGAGCAGGGCCGGGGGCAGGCCAGGGAGGGCGGGCTGGGCGCGTCCGCCCCGAGGGTGGCCCGCTGGCTGGGCGACATCCGTACCTACTTCCCCTCCACCGTCGTCCAGGTCATGCAGAAGGACGCGATCGAGCGGCTCAACCTCACCAGGCTGCTCCTCGAACCCGAGATGCTCGAGGCCGTGGAGCCCGACGTGCACCTGGTCGGCACCCTGCTGGCGCTCAACAAGGTCATGCCCGACCAGGCCCGCGAGTCGGCCAGGGCCCTGGTGCGCAGGGTCGTCGAGGAGCTGGAGCGCCGCCTGGCCCAGAAGACCAGGGCGGCCGTGACGGGGGCGCTCGACCGCTCGGCGAGGACGCACCGTCCCAAGCGGGTGGCCGACATCGACTGGGACCGGACGATCCGGGTGAACCTCAAGAACTACCTGCCCGAGAAGAACACCGTCGTCCCGTCGCGGCTGGTCGGCTACGCCCGCCGGCAGCGGTCGGTGCAGCGCGAGGTGGTGCTGTGCATCGACCAGAGCGGGTCGATGGCGGCCTCGGTGGTCTATTCGAGCGTGTTCGGCGCGGTGCTGGCGTCGATGCGGTCGCTGAAGACGTCGCTCGTGGTGTTCGACACGGCGGTGGTGGACCTCACCGACCAGTTGCACGACCCGGTGGAGCTGCTGTTCGGCACCCAGCTCGGCGGTGGCACCGACATCAACCGGGCCATCGCCTACGGCCAGGGCCTCATCACCAGACCGGCCGACTCGATCTTCATCCTGATCAGCGACCTGTACGAGGGCGGCGTCCGGCAGGAGATGCTGCGCAGGGTGGCGGCGATGAAGGAGGCCGGCGTCCAGGTGATCGTGCTGCTCGCCCTGTCCGACGAGGGCGCGCCGTTCTACGACCACGAGAACGCCGCCGCGCTGGCCGCCCTGGGCGTACCCGCGTTCGCGTGCACGCCCGACGCCTTCCCCGACCTGATGGCAGCCGCGATCGAGCGGCGCGACATCGCCCGCTGGGCCGAGCGCCGCACGGACGTCTGACCGCGCATCAACGCCGGCTCAATCCGAGGGCCGGGCGCGGCGCGGCAGCAGGTACGACAGCGCGAACGTCAACGCCAGCAACCCCACCTCCACCCACACCGTGACCTGCATCGACGCCCCGAACCCCCACCGGCCGGCGAGCAGGTTGAAGAACAGCGTGCCGAGCACGGCGGTGCCGAGCGCGCCGCCGAGCTGCTGCACCGCCGTCATCGTGCCGGAGGCCGAACCGGACTCGTGCGGCTCGACCCCGGCCAGCACGATGTCGAAGAACGGCGCCATGGTCAGCCCCATCCCGATGCCGACGAGCCCGAGCCCGGGGGCGAGCTGCCAGGCGCCGACGTCGAGCCCGGCCAGGTGGATGGTCAGGGCGAGCACGGCCGCGCCCGCCGCCATGACGATGGTGCCGATCTGCAGCAGGCCGCGGCCCAGCCGCTCCTGGAGCCCCGACATGGCCAGCGCGAAGCCCGCCACGCCGCCGATCGCCTGTGGCAGGCCCGCGAGGCCGGCCTGTAGCGGCGTGAAGCCCAGGCCGAGCTGGGTGTAGAGGTTGAAGACCAGGCCGAAGCCCATCATGCCGGAGAAGAACGCCAGCCCGGCCACGAGACCGCCGGTGAAGGCCCGCTTGCGGAACAGGCCGGGCGTGACCAGCGGGTCCCTGCCCGACCTGGCCCGGCGCGCCTCGTAGCGGCCGAACACGGCGAACATCACGATCGAGGCCGCCATGGAGACGAACGTCCACACCGGCCAGCCCAGCTCGCGGCCCTGGATGAGCGGGAAGATCAGCAGGAACGAGGCCACCGAGACGAGGGCCACGCCGGGGAGGTCGAGCCTGGTGGCGTTCGAGAGGCGGTATTCGGGCAGGAAGCGCAGCGCGGCCAGGATGGCGGCCAGACCGATCGGCAGGTTGATCAGGAAGATCATGCGCCAGCCCGTACCGAAGAAGTCGGCGTCGACCAGCCAGCCGGCCAGGACGGGCCCGCCGACGGACGAGATCGTCATGACCGGGCCGAACATGCCGAACGCCTTGCCCAGCTCCCGCGGCGGGAACATCTCCTTGATCAGGCCCAGCCCTTGCGGGATCATCACGGCGCCGAACAGGCCCTGGAGCACCCGGCTGCCGATCAGCATCTCGGGGGTGACGGCCACGCCGCACAGCAGGGAGGCGGTGGTGAAGCCGATGGCGCCGATCACGAACATGCGCTTCCTGCCGTACAGGTCGCCCAGCCGTCCGCCGGTGATCAGCCCGATGGCCATGGCGAGGGTGTAGCCGGCGCCGAGCCACTGCACGAGGCTGTCGGAGCCGCCCAGCTCCCGCTGGATCGTGGGGGCGGCGATGGTGGTCACGAGGGCGTCGAGCAGGTCCATGACCTCGGCGGCCAGGATCACGAACAGGGCGATCCAGCGATGGCGATAGGGCTGGACCGCGGTCACCTCCGCGGAGGCGGTAACACTCATGGGAACTCCTCGGAATAACGACGTTCTAGGCAACGAACAGCGTTCGTTACGAACACCGTTTTTAGGTGACGAACGATGTTCGTGTCAAGTACAGTGTTCGTATGGCAGATCGCAAGGACGAGGACGTGCCCCCGCCCCCGTGGCGCAGGTCGCGGCGGCCGGCGCAGCTCAAGCGGCAACTCAGCCAGGAGCTCGTCATCGAGACCGGGATGCGGATCCTCGACGCCGAAGGGCTCGACGCGCTGAGCATGAGACGGGTGGCCCAGGAGCTCGACACGGGCCCCGCCTCGCTGTACGCGCACGTGGCCGGCAAGGACGAGCTGCTCGAACTGATCTACGACCGCGTGCTCGGCGAGATCCGGCTGCCCGAGCGCGATCCGGCCCACTGGAAGGAGCAACTGCGCACATACGCCACGGAGATGCACCGCGTCCTGGCCGCCCACGCCGACGTGGCCAGGGCGGCGCTCGCCACCATTCCCACGGGGGAGAACTCCGTCCGCGCCGGCGAATGGGTCTTCGGGCTGCTGATCGAGGCCGGCATGCCGCCACGGGAGGCGTCCCTGGCGATGGACCGCCTGTCGCTGTACCTCGTCGGCGACGCCTACGAGGGCTCCCTGCACTACGCCCGGATGCGCGCGGCCGGCCTGACCGACAGGAGGGAATACTTCGAGTCGTTCATCGGCCAGATTGCCGCCTACTACCGCGCGCTGCCGCGAGACCGGTTCCCGCACGTCAGCGGCCACGTGGACGACCTCATCGACGCCGACGGCGAAGAACGCTTCCGCTACGGCCTCGACCTGCTGCTCGACGGCATCGAGGCCCGCATGCGGGCCCGGTAGCACGCGCGCCTTAGGGCTAATTGCCTAGGCCCCGCGCCCGATGTGCCCGGCCGGGGATCACCATAGCTTGCCGGTATGACGACGACTGCTGAAGAAACGACGACGCCCCCGGTCAGCGTGGTGGCCCCGCAGTACCGCGCGCTCAGCGTCGGGCTGGTGGCGCTGGTCACGCTGCTGGCCTTCGAGGCGATGGCGGTCGCCACGGCGATGCCCGTGGTGGCCCGCGACCTGAACGGCATGCCTCTGTACAACCTGGCCTTCAGCGCCACCTTGGCGGCCAGCGTGATCGCGACGGTGCTGGGCGGGCGGTGGAGCGACGTACGGGGGCCGCTCCAGCCGATCGGCGCCGGCGTGGTCACGTTCGTGACCGGGCTGCTGCTGGCCGGGTTCGCGCCGAACATGGAGGTGTTCGTGGCGGGCCGGTTCGTGCAGGGGCTCGGGATCGGACTGACCCAGGTCGCGCTGTACGTGCTGGTCGCCCGGGTCTACCCGGGTTCGATGCACCCCAAGGTGTTCGCCCTGTTCTCGGCGGCCTGGGTGGTGCCCTCCATGGTCGGCCCCGCGATCGCCGGTTTCGTGGTCGAGAACTCGCACTGGCGGTGGATCTTCCTCGGCGTCACCTTCATCGTCATCCCGTCGGCGCTGCTGCTCTGGCGCGGCACCATGGGCAGGTCGGCCGAGAGCGGCATCGCCGAGCCCGCCCCCGGCCTCGGCCGCAAGCTCGTCTGGGCCACGCTGACCGCCGTGGCCGCCGCCCTGATCCAGTACGGCAGCGCGCTCAAGCTCGCCGGCCTGCCCCTGCTCGCGGCCGGGGTCGTCCTGCTGGTCGTGGCCCTGCCCAAGCTGCTGCTGCCCGGCTCGCTCAGGGCCGCCCGCGGCCTGCCGACCGCGCCCGTGCTGCGCGGCCTGGCCTTCGGCTCGTACACGGCGGCCGAGGTGTTCATCCCGCTCATGCTCATGAACGAGCGCGGCCTGACCGCCACCGGCGCCGGCGTCGTCCTGACCATCGGGGCGCTCGGCTGGTCCGCCGGCTCGTGGGTCAAGGGACGCGGCATGATCGGCAACATGGCGGCCATCCGCGGCGGCGCCGCCCTGATCGCCGTCGGCATCTCGCTGGTGACGCTCGTGCTGGTCGACGCCATGCCGCTGGCGGTCGCGTACGTGGCCATGGCCCTCGGCGGGCTCGGCATCGGCGCGCTGCACCCCACGGTGTCCGTCCTGGTGCTGGAGATGTCCAAGGAGGGCGAGGAGGGCAACAACAGCGCGGCCGTCGGCGTCGGGGAGTCGGTGTTCACCGTGCTCGCCGTCGCGATCAGCGGCGCCCTGTTCACCGCCGCCGGAGGAAGCTACGTGGCGGGTCTCGCCTTCACCGCCGCGCTGGCCGTCCTGGCGTTCATCCTGGCCCCGCGTTTTGTGCACTCCCCCGCAGCGGGCACTATGGAAGAAACCGCGTCCTAAAAGGGGAGTACATGCCGCGAGTGCGGGAGCTTGAGGTTTTCCGGCTGGTCCTGCCTCATGGCAGGAGGTCGGAGAGCCTGCTCGTGAAGCTCACCGACGACGGCGGCATGACGGGCTGGGGCGAGGCGACCTCGCCGGCGCCGAAGACCTGGTCCAGGCTCGAAGAGACGCTGGCCGCGCTGCTGATCGGGGTCGACTGGGAGCACCCCGACGCGGTGCCGGGCGACGACCAGGCGGTCGACATGGCCTGCTGGGACCTGTGGACCAGGATGCGCGGGGTGCCGCTCGCGGAGGCGATCGGCGGCACCCGCACCTCGCTCATCGCCACCGTGCGGCTGACTCCCGATCCGTCCGTGGAGAGCCTGGTGAGCCGGGTCAACCAGCAGGTCTGCGCCGGCTACGGGCACGTCACGCTGGACGTGCGGCCCGGATGGGACGTGGAGCCGGTGCGGGCGGTGCGCGCGGCGTACCCGGCGCTGACCCTGGCCGTCGACTGCGGCAACGCCTACACCGACCTCGGCCAGCTCGTCGCGCTCGACTCCTACGGCCTGGAGGTCATCGAGCGGCCGTTCCCGGTGGCCGACACCTACTCCCACGCCTCCCTGCAGGACCAGGTGTCCGCGTCGGTCGCGGTCGAGGCCGGGTCCACGGCCGAGCTGGACGACTACCTGACGTTGCGGGCGGCGCGCGTGCTGCTGCTGCGGCCCTCCGCGTTCCCGTCGCTGTCGGAGGCCAGGCGCGCGCACGACCGGGCCGCGGCGGCGGGCTGGGACATCCAGTGCGCGGGCGGCCAGGGGGCGGGGCTGGCCAGGGCGGCCACCGTGGCCATCGCCAGCCTGCCGGGCTGCACCCTGCCGTGCGACGTCACGCAGCCGCCGCGCCAGAACCAGATCGTGACCCCGATCGTGGGGGCGAACGCGGGCGTCGTCGCGGTGCCGCTCACGCAGTCGGGGCTGGGGCACGACATCGACGAGACGCGGCTGCGCCGGCTGGCCAAGGAGTCGTTCCGCGTCTGAACGGGCTCCCCTCGGGCGGCCGTGGCCACCCGAGGGACTCTGAGAAGCCTAGAACGGCAGCGAGTCGTAGTGCAGGTTCACGCCCGTGAGGATGTCCGACAGGCCGTAGAAGCGCTCGCCCGCCCCGATGACGGCGTCCCGGACGTTGTGCACGCGGTCCAGCAGGCCACTCGTCGGGGAGGCCGAGGCCACGAGCGCGGTGACCAGGGCGGCGGTGGCGAACAGATGAGCGCGACGGCGCATGGCGTACCTCCTGAGTTGCGGAAACCCCAGGAGAACATGGCCGGCTCGGCCGCCGCCGGGTCCGCCACAGGGGCAAGGCGGGTTCTTTACGCTTCCGTCAGGCGATGGACGGTCTCCGGCGGGGAGGCGATAATCCAAGATCCGATACCCCTCAACGGAGAGAGTGTATGGATCTCAAGACGCACAGTCCCGCCCTGCAAGGACGTCTGGCGGTCGTCGCCCTGATCCTCTCGGTCCTGGGGCTGGTCACGATGGCCATCCCGAGCATCGCCGGAGTCGGCCTGGGGCACGTGGCCTACTGGTGCTCGAAACAGCCCGGCGGCAGGGGCCGGGACGTGTCCGTCGCGGCCGTGGCGGTCGGCTACGTGGGCATCGCCTTTTATGTGATCGTCTTCGCCTTCGCGGACGTCTTTTAGTGATCTACATCGTAAAGGGCAGCCTCCAGTAGGAGCGCCCCCGCCCCTTGGAGGGCGGCGTTCCGGCCCGCGCGGGCCGGGGCTATCTCCAGATCCCGGGTCGCCAGCGGCAGGCAGCGTTCCCAGACCGCGGCCCTGATCGAGGTGAGCAGCGGCTCGGCCGCCGACAGGCTGCCGCCGACCGCGATCACGTCGGGGTTGAAGAAGTTCACCAGCACCGTGAGGACTTCGCCCATGCGGCGGCCCGCGTTGCGTACCAGGCTGGTGGCCTCGGGGATGGCGTCGTTGACCAGGGTGACGATGTCGGCGGGGCGGGTGACCTTGAGGCCCGCCTCGGTGAGGGCCGCCATGAGGGCGGCGCCGCTGGCGTAGGCCTCCAGGCAGTCGGGGTGGCCGCAGGCGCACAGGATCGAGGAGTCGGAGCGGACGCGTACGTGGCTGATGTCGCCGGCCGCGCCGCGGCCCCGGTGCAGGTGGCCGTTGACGATGACGCCGCAGCCGATGCCCGTGCCGGCTTTGACGACCATGAGGTTCTGGCTGCCGGGCCACCATCGAGCCTCGCCGGCGGCCATCAGGTTGGCGTCGTTCTCGACGAGGACGGGCAGGTCGTAGCGGCCGGCGAGGTGTTCGGCGACGGGGAAGTCGTTCCAGCCGGGCATGCGGGAGGGGGTGACGACGCGGCGGGTGGCGGGGTCGACGGGGCCGGGGATGCCGGTGCCGACGCCTCGGAGGGGGGTGCCGGCGGGGACGTGTTCGGCGAGGAGGTCGTCGAAGGCGTCGGCGAGGTGGTCGAGGGTGCGGCGGGGGCCGTCGGCGATCTCGCAGGGGCGTTCCTCGATGACGAGGGGGGTGCCGCTGAGGTCGAGGAGGCCGAGGCGGACGTGGTGGGAGCCAAGGTCGGCGACGGCGAGGACGCCGGCGGTGGGGGACAGGCGCAGGCGGCGGGGGCGGCGGCCGCCTCGGGAGGTGCCGGAGCCCTCTTGGGCGAGGAGGCCGGCGTCGATGAGTTCTTCGACGCGGAGTGAGACGCTGGAGGCCGCCAGGCCCGATAAGCGGGCGAGGTCGGCTCGGGACTCGGCCTTTCCGGTGGCGACGAGTCGCAGCAGGTCGCCCTGTGCCCCCTGCACGGGCAGCCGCTGGTTCATGTCAGATACCTACCATGGTCAGACTTAGGCCGACAACGTATTGACTTGCTACGAAATTTAGCACTACGGTCCGGCTTATCTTCGAAATCGAAGGAAGTGAGCTGTTCATGAAGAGGTTTGTCGCCGTCGCCGCCGTCTCCCTGTTAGCCCTGACGGCCTGCGGTGAGGCGAGCAGCCCCGCCGTGCCGGGTGCGTCCCAGAGCAGCGGCCCCGACGTGCTGGCCAAGGCGCCGGTCGCGACGGCGGCCGAGATCCTGCCGGGTTCCACCATGGAGAAGATCAAGCAGCGGGGCGAGCTTCTGGTGGGCGGCTCGCTGGACGCGCCGCTGCTCTCGCAGCAGAACCCGGTGACCGGTCAGGTCGAGGGGTTCGACGCGGAGATGGGCAAGGCGCTGGCGAAGTACATTCTGGGCGAGCCCAAGGTGAAGATCGTCAACTCGGCGTCGGAGACGCGGGAGGCGCTGCTCGCCAACGGGACCGTGGATGTGGTCTTCCAGACGTACACGATCACCGAGGAGCGCGCGAAGCAGGTGGCGTTCGCGGGGCCGTACTACACCTCGGGTCTGTCGATCGCGGTCAAGAAGGGGACGACGGGCATCGCCAAGCCGGAGGACCTGAACGGTAAGAAGGTGCTGGCGGGTGCGAACACGCCGGCCATTCCGGCGATCAAGAAGCTGGCGCCGCAGGCGGAGATCCTCACGTTCGGCAGTGACCCGGAGTGCATTCAGGCGCTGAAGCAGGATCGGGGGGTGGCGTACGTGCAGGATGAGACGATTCTGATCGCGGACGCCAAGAAGGACCCGTCGATCGAGATCGTGACGAAGCCGTTCACGGAGGATCCGTACGGGATCGGGCTCAAGCACGGTGACGACCAGATGAAGAAGTTCGTCAACGACTGGCTGAAGAAGACCCAGGACGCCGGGGTGTGGCAGGACATCTGGAAGAAGTCCATCGGCACGGTGGTGGCCGGTGAGGCTCCGGTGCCGCCGCGGATCGGTTCCGTGCCGGGGTCCTGATGTCCGTACTGCTGGAGCACCTGCCGGAGTTGTGGCAGGGCCTGATCGTGACGTTCCAGCTCACCGCCGCGTCGTTCGCGGGCGCGGCGGTGCTGGGGATGCTGGTGTGCGCGCTGCGGGTGGCGCCGGTGCGGGTGCTGCGGGCGATCGGCACGGCGTATGTGGAGACGTTCCAGAATCTGCCGTTGCTGGTGCTGCTGGTGCTGGCGTTCTTCGGTCTGCCGGAGATCGGGTTGCAGGCGCCGCCGCTGGTGACGGCCATTGTGGTGATCGCGGTGTACGAGGCCGCCTACGTCGCCGAGGCGCTGCGTTCCGGCGTGAACTCGGTGTCGAAGGGGCAGGGTGAGGCGGCGCGGGCGATCGGGCTGACGTTCGGCCAGTCGTTGCGGCATGTGATTCTGCCGCAGGCGCTGCGGACGGTGGTGCAGCCGATCGGCAACATCTTCATCGCGACGGCGATGAACACGGCTCTGGCGGCGGCGGTGGGTGTGGTGGATCTGACGGCGGCGGCGAACCGGGTGAACCTGGTGGAGGCGCAGCCCATTCCGATCTTCGTGGGTGCTGGTGTGGCGTATGCGCTGATCGCGGCGGCGGCGGGGTTCGTCACGGGGCGTCTGGAGCGCAGGCTGGTGATCCTGCGATGACGAGTACGGCGTTGTTCGACGAGCCGGGGCCGAAGGCCAGGCGGCGGGTCCGGGTCGCGACGGTGGCGGGGGCGCTGGCGGCGGTGGCGCTGGTGGTGCTGGCGGTGCGGCAGTTCGCGGCCAATGGGCAGCTCGACGCGGCGCGCTGGCAGCCGTACGCGACGTGGCCGATGTGGCGTTATCTGCTGGACGGGCTGTGGTCGACGTTTCTGGCGGCGGTCGTGGCGGCGGCGTTGTCGATGGCGCTGGGTTTGGCCTTGGCGCTGGGTCGGATGTCGCCGCGGGCGTGGGTGAGCCGGCCGGCGGCGGCGTACGTGGAGGTCGTGCGGACGATTCCGGCGCTGTTGCTGGTGTACGTGGTGTTGTTCGCGTTGCCGCGTTATGGGCTGGATCTGCCGCTGTTCTGGAAGCTGGTGGTGCCGCTGACGGTGTCGAACGCGGCGGCGTACGCGGAGATCTTCCGGGCGGGCGTGAACGCGGTGGAGCGCGGTCAGACGGAGGCGGGGCTGGCGGTCGGTCTGACGCGTTTTCAGACGATGCGGCTGGTAGTGCTGCCGCAGGCGGCCCGCAGGGTGCTGCCGTCGATCGTGAGCCAGTCGGTGGGCCTGCTGAAGGACACCTCGCTCGGTTTCGTGGTCAGTTATGGGGAGTTGCTCTACAGCGGCAAGGTGCTGGCCGCCTACAACGGCCTGCTGATTCAGACGTACCTGGTGGTCGCGCTGATCTATCTGGTGGTCAACGCGTCGTTGTCCAAGCTGGCGCGCACGCTGGAGGCCCGTCAGCCCGTCACGCTCAGATGGAGAACCGCTCGTGCTTGAACTCGCCACGCTGGCCGAGGTGGTCCGCTCGGGGTTCGTGGAGAGCGTCCACTACGGCAGTGCCGTCGGGCTGGGCCCTTCGGGGCGGATCGAGGTGGCGCTCGGCGGGGTGGACGCGCCGGTGCTGCCGCGCTCGTCGGCGAAGCCGTTCCAGGCGCTGGCCTGCCTGACGGCGGGTGCGGCCCTGGCGGGGCCGCGGCTGGCGATCGCGGCGGGCAGTCACACGGGCGAGGACTTCCACGTGGAGCTGGTGCGCGAGCTGCTGGCCGACTACGGCCTCGATGTCGGCGCGCTGGCCTGCCCGCCGTCGTGGCCGGAGGATCGGGGCTCGATGGAGGAGCTGGTCCGGCGGGGTCTGGGCGTCTCGCGTGAGCACATGAACTGCTCGGGTAAGCACGCGGCCATGCTGGCGGCGTGTGTGGCGAACGGCTGGGACGTGCCGGGCTACCTGTCGCCGGAGCATCCGCTGCAGGTGTGGGTGGGTTCGGTGACCGAGGAGCTGGCGGGGGAGAAGGCCGCGCACGTGGCGGTGGACGGGTGCGGGGCGCCGCTGTTCGGGTTGTCGCTGACGGGGCTGGCGCGGGCGGTGCAAGGTCTGGTGCTGGCGGCGCCGGGCAGCGCGCCGCGTCAGGTCGCCGACGCGATGCGCGCGCATCCCGAGTACGTGGGCGGGACGGGCCACCAGAACACCGAGCTGATGCGGGCGCTGCCGGGCGCGGTGGCGAAGGGCGGCGCGGAGGGTGTGCTGGTGGTGGCGCTGGCGTCGGGGCATTCGGTGGCGGTGAAGGTGATCGACGGCAGCCCGCGCGCGACGACGGTCATCGCGCTGGACGTGCTGCGCCGGATGGGCTGTGACGTGGGCGGGGCGGCGGCGTTCGAGCGGGTGGCGGTGCTCGGCGGCGGGGTGCCGGTGGGGGAGATCAGAGTGCGCCGCAGCCGTCCGTGAGGCCCTTGGTGGGGTCGTCGGTCTCCTGTTTCTTCTTCTTGGGGGACTTCGTCGGAGAAGGGCTGGCGGGGCTGGCGGTGGCGGCGACGGTCTTGCCGGCCGAGTCGCGGATGGCCTTGGCGGCGACGTCGCGGATCTTGTCCCAGTCGGGGTAGCCGGTGTTGATCAGCGGCGGTACGAACTGCACGCTGGCGACCTTGGCGTTCTTGACCTTGAGCGCCAGGGGGACGAGGTGCCTGAGCATGGGCCGGGGGATGTCGGTCCTGATCAGCTCTTTGGTGGCCAGCGCGATCTGGTTGAACCTGGTCAGCACGGTGGCCGGGTCGGCCTGGTCGAGGATGGCGCCGAGGACGCACCGCTGGCGGCGCATGCGGGTGTAGTCGTCGCTGTAGGTGCGGGAGCGGGCGTACCACATGGCGTCGGCGCCCTTGAGCTTGCGGGTGCCGGCCTTGACCAGGCCCTCGTTGTAGCGGCCGAAGACGACGTCCTGTTCGACGGTGAGCGTGACGCCGCCGATGGCGTCGATGAGGCGGGCGAAGCCCCACATGTTGACCAGGGCGTACCAGTCGACCTTGACGCCGAGGGTGTAGCCGATCGTGTCCATGAGGACTTTGGGGCCCTGTTTCTGCTTGCCGCCGAAGATCTCGGGGTGGGCGTCGGCGTACTCCCAGACGCTGTTGAGCAGGTCGCTGCGGCCGCCGCCGGGGTCGGGCGGGAGGCGGAAGCCGGTGGGGAAGCGTTTGGCCATGGGGGTGCCGGGGCGGAAGCGGACGTCCTCCAGGTTGCGCGGGAGGCTGAACAGGACGGTGCCGCCTGTTTTCACGTCGATGCTGGCCAGGTTCATGCTGTCGGTGCGTACGCCGGTTCTGTGGTCGTCGGCGTCGCCGCCGAGGAGCAGGATGTTGACGCGGTCGCGGCCGGCCCAGGGGTCTTCTGGCTTGGGCTGGGCGGCGGTGGGGGAGTCGTCGGCGGGGTCTTGGGCGAAGATGCCGTTGAGCGTGCTCTGGGAGGTATAGGCGAACTGCCCGACGAATCCGAACGGGATCACGACGACGACGGCGAGCAGGCCGGCGAGTGTGCCGGTGAGGATCTGCCCGCTCTGCGGCAGCCGGCCGGGCCGCAGGACGACGAAGGAGTGCACGATCAGGGCGAACCAGGCCAGTCCGAGCACGCCGGCGCCGATGATGACGACCGTCAGCCAGAAGTTGTCGGTCAGTGAGCCCAGGAGGTTGTCGGTCTCCGTGACGAGGTAGACGGCGAGCAGCGCCAGCAGGGCGGCGGCGTAGAGGGAGAGCAGGACCAGGCCGGTCTTGCGCCATCCGGCGCGCAGGTGGGCGGCCCCGGGGGCGAGTGCCGCCAGCACCAGCCACCCGAGGACCGCTCCGGCGCTGACTGGTTCCCTTGGCTGCCGCACGCCTTCCCCGCTTCCCCGTGTGTTCCACCGTAGACGCTGAACGCGTTGTCTGCGGCGGCCCGCCGAATGCGGGCCGCCGTTGGTCGCCGAGCCCGCTCGATAGAGGCGGCAGCCTACGGAGCAAATACGAAATCTGTTGCAATCAGAGGGTGAACATCAGTAACCGAATAAGATTCGGGGCATGGCTTTCTCGGAGATCGAGTACGGGGTGACCGATCGCATCGCCACCGTCACATTGAAGCGCCCCGAGCGGCTCAACGCGTTCACCTTTACGATGCGCGGAGAGTTGATCGAGGCTTTTGACCAGGCCGATGCCGACGATGACGTGCGCGCGGTGGTGGTGACGGGCGCCGGCCGGGCCTTCTGCGCGGGAGCGGACCTGGGCGGCGGCGGTGGCACGTTCGGCCTCCGGGACGGGGGTGAGACCGTGGACGGGGCGCCCCGCGACGGCGGCGGCACGGTGGCGCTGCGCATCGCCCGCTCGCTCAAACCGGTCATCGGCGCGATCAACGGCCCCGCCGTGGGCGTGGGCGTGACGATGACGCTGCCGATGGACGTCAGGCTCGCCTCCGAGACGGCGACGTTCGGGTTCGTGTTCGCGCGGCGCGGGATCGTCACCGAGGCGGCGTCGAGCTGGTTCCTGCCCCGGATCGTGGGCATCGCCCAGGCGATGGAGTGGGCGGCGACCGGCCGGGTGTTCCCCGCCTCGGAGGCGCTCGAAGGGCGGCTGGTCTCGCGCGTCCACGCTCCGGATGAGCTGCTGCCGGCCGCGTACGCGCTGGCCCGCGAGATCGCCGACAACACCTCGGCCGTCTCCGTGGCCGCCATCCGCCGCCTGATGTGGTCCGGCCTGTCGGCGGCCTCGCCGTGGGAGGCGCACGCGGCCGACTCACGCCTCATGGCCGAGCTGGGCGGCGCTCCCGACACGGTGGAGGGCGTGACGGCGTTCCTGGACAAGCGGCGGGCCGCCTTCCCGATGAAGGTGAGCAAGGACCTGCCGCCCGGTGTGCCGTCGTGGCCCGACGATCCTTATGGTGTCTAGCATGTACGAGATCACCGTGCTCCCCCTGCCCGACGACTTCGAGGGCCAGGTCGTCGCCACGCTGGTGTGCAGGAAGGCCCAGCCCGTCGAAGGGGCCGCCTCCCGCCGGGCGGTGCTCTATCTGCACGGGTTCACCGACTACTTCTTCCAGGACCACCTGGCCGAGCACTACGTCCAGCGCGGCATCGACTTCTACGCCCTCGATCTGCGCAAATACGGCCGTTCGCTGCTGCCGCACCAGACCAGGGGCCTGATCAGGAGCGTCACCGACTACTTCCCGGAGATCGACGAGGCGGTCCGGATCATCCGGAGCGACCACGACGAGCTGACGATCAACGCCCACTCGACCGGCGGCCTGATCGCCCCTCTGTGGGCCGACCGGGTCCGTGGCCGGGGCCTGGTGCAGGGGCTCGTGCTCAACAGCCCGTTCTTCGACCTCAATGTGCCCACGCCGCTGCGGCTGGCCGCCGATCTGCTGCGGACGCCGCTGTCGTACACGCGCCGGGCGCTGCCGCTGGGCGTCAGCACCGTGTACGGGCGGACGCTGCACCGCACCGAGCAGGGCGAATGGGACTACGACCTGGAGCTCAAGCCCCTGCGCGGCTTCTCGGTGCACGCCATGTGGCTGGCCGCCATCCGCCGGGCGCAGCGGCGGCTGCACGCGGGGCTGGCGGTGGACGTGCCGGTGCTGGTGCTCGCCTCCACGAACGGGCTTCGGGTACGCGACTTCGTCCCGGAGGCGCGCTCGGCCGACATCGTGCTCGACCCGCGTCACATCGCCCGCTGGTCCACCTCGGTGGGGCCGCACGTGACGTGTGTGCGGATCGCGGACGGCGTACACGATCTGGTGTTGTCGGCGGAGCCCGCGCGCAAGCAAGTGTTCGCCGAAGTGGACCGCTGGATGGCCGCCTTCATTCACCAGGGGAAGGAGAACAGCCCGTAGTAGGCCGCCGCCACCATCAGCAGCCCCGTGCCGCCGAGCACGCCCGCGACCGTCACGTGCTGCCACCTGCTCGGCTGCAGGCCCTCGCGCAGCGCCGACACGAACGCGGCCACGGCCGTGACCTCCTGGATCAGCATGAGCACGGCCAGCAGGCGGATGACGAGCCAGCCGGCCAGCACGGCGGGCCACGCGCCCGCCTGGTTGACCGAGAACAGCACCAGCAGCGTGATGAACGCCACCACCGACACCAGCAGGCCGAGGCTGGTCCAGGCCATCCTGGTCATTCTCCGCCGGATCGGCGGCCAGAGGCGGGCGTTGGTCTCGGCGGGGGTGGGACGGCGGCGGCGCAGGCGTACGACCATGGCCGCGACCGGGCCGGCCACGTAGCCGACGGCGGCCAGGCAGATGGTCAGGCCGAGCATGGTGCCGCCGGCGTACCAGGGGGCGGCGGGCACGTCGCTGGCCTCGAACCGCTGGACCGGGGTGGCGCCCGCCATGTGCACCGCGGGCTTGGCCGTGCCCGGCAGGCCGCTGATCCAGTTGGCGAGCGTTTCTAAATAGCCCTTGGTGAACTCGCCGCCGTGGACCCGCATGGCGTGGTCGCCGTTGGCCATGAAACGGATCGTGTACTTGTCGTTGCCCGCCTTGTCGAGCCCCTTGACGAGCGCCTGGGTGGACTCGACGAAGGGGATCGAGGGGTCGGTGGTGCCGTAGAACGCCAGGACGGGCTGCTTGATCTGCTCCAGCGCGGGCATGGCGTCGTAGCGCAGGAAGTTGAAGCCGACCCCGCCCATCGCCCTGGTGAGCAGGTCGCGGGAGCCGGCGGGGGCGTGCAGCCGCAGCAACTGCTCGTTCAGCGCCCAGGCGACCTGGCGCAGCGGTGAGACGTTCGGCGAGGACACCAGCACGATGTAGCCGACGCCCGAGCTCTTGGCCGCCGCGATCGGCACCACCCAGCCGCCCTCGCTGACGCCCCACACCCCGACGCGCCCGGGGTCGACCTCGGGACGGGTGCGCAGGTATTCCACCATCCGCAGCGCGTCGTCGGCGAGCAGCCCGAAGTCGCGTTCGCGGAAGTTGTAGCCGACCGTGCGCTTGTCGAACGCGATCGTCGCGATGCCCGCCTTGGCCAGGAACTCCGCCTGCGGCGTGAACTCCGTGCGTGAGCCGTTGCCCGACCCCGACACGAACACCATCGCCGGATGGCGGCCGTGCGTGAGCGGCATCCGGAGCGTTCCCTCCAGGCGCTGGCCCTCCGCGGGGAGCGAGATCTCCTCGCGGCGGATGGGGTCGGCCGCCACCACCGGCTTGAGCTCGGCGGCCGGTTGCGCCGGGACGGACTGGAACGCGGGGTCGGCCTTGAGCGGCGGCGGGTCGAACGCGGGAGGCAGCACGTAACCGACCGACGCGAGTGCCACCAGCGCCAGACCGGCAGCGACGCTCAGAGTGCCACGGCCAGTGCGCATTGGCCTCCCCATGTGCGTTGGTTTGCCCGCCGATCTTCCAGCCTACTCCTGGCGGGTGGGACAGGAGCGACCGCATTTGTCGGTGGGAGCTGTTAGCTTCCTGGGACATGCGCATCCTGCACACCTCCGACTGGCATCTCGGGCGCTCCTTCCACCGGGAGAGCCTGCTCGCCGGGCAGGCGGCGTTCGTCGACCACCTGGTGGAGACGGTGCGGGCCGAGCGGGTCGACGTGGTGGCGGTCGCGGGCGACGTCTACGACCGGGCGCTGCCGCCGGTGGACGCGGTGGCGCTGCTCGACGACGCG
This sequence comes from Nonomuraea solani, assembly GCF_900108335.1. Lineage (GTDB taxonomy): Bacteria > Actinomycetota > Actinomycetes > Streptosporangiales > Streptosporangiaceae > Nonomuraea > Nonomuraea solani. The sequence goes on along the minus strand of NZ_FNVT01000002.1, from coordinate 528,958 downwards.
CTCGCGCGGCTGCGCGCGGCCGGGGCCCGGGTGGTGCTGATCAGCGGCAACCACGACTCGGCGCTGCGGCTGCGGTTCGGCTCCGGCCTGTTCGAGGCGGCCGGGGTGCACGTGCGCACCTCGCCCGGCCAGTCGTGGGAGCCGGTGCTGGTCGACGGCGTGGCCTTCTACGGCATCCCCTACCTGGAGCCGGAGCTGGTGCGGGCCGCCTGGGAGCTGCCCGACCGCGGCCACACCGCCGCGATCACGCACGCGATGACGCGCATCAGGGCCGATGCCGTACGGCACCGCGCCTCGGTGGTGCTGTCCCACTGCTTCGTGACCGGAGGGCAGGCGAGCGACAGCGAGCGCGACATCAGCGTGGGCGGGGTGGCGCACGTGCCGCTGTCCGCCTTCGACGGGGTCGACTATGTGGCGCTCGGGCATCTGCACGGGCGCCAGCGCATGTCGGAGACGGTGCGTTATTCGGGCTCGCCGCTGGCCTACTCGTTCTCTGAGGTGGGTCACGTCAAGGGGTCGTGGCTGGTGACGCTGGGGGCGGAGACGGAGTTCGTAGCGGCGCCCGTCCCGCGCCCCGTCGGCCGGCTGCGCGGCGACCTCGACGACCTCCTCACCCAGCCGCGCTACGCCGGCGTCGAGGACCACTGGCTGCACGTCACGCTCACCGACACCGTCCGCCCGAAATCGGCCATGGATCGGCTCCGGGCCCGCTTCCCCCACACCCTCGCCCTCGCCTTCGACCCGGTGGGCGCCCTGCCCGCCGCCGCGCCCGTCCGTGTGCACGGGCGGCCGGAGGCGGAGGTCGCGCTCGACTTCGTCAGGGAGGTGCGCGGCGAGCCTGCCGCACCTGAGGAGGAGAACCTGCTAAGACAGGCCATCGAGGCGTCGAGGGTGAAGGAGACGATGGCGTAGATGCGGCCGCACCGGCTCTCGCTGACGGCGTTCGGATCCTTTCCCGGTTCGGAGACGGTCGACTTCGACGCCCTGGCCGAGGCGGGTCTCTTCCTCGTGCACGGTCCCACGGGCGCGGGCAAGACCACGATCCTCGACGCGCTGTGCTTCGCCCTCTACGGCCAGGTCCCGGGGCAGCGCAACAGCGCCCGCAGCCTGCGCTGCGACCACGCCCCGCCCTCCGTGGGCCCGTCGGTCACCCTGGAGGTGTCGCTGCGGGGTCGCTTATTCCGCATCCAGCGTTCCCCGTCCTGGCACCGCCCCAAGCTGCGCGGGACGGGTTTCACCCAGGAGAACTCCAAGGTCGTCGTCGCGGAGTGGCGCGACTCGGCCTGGCACGGGCTGACCACCCGCCTGGACGAGGCCGGCGACCTGGTGGGCGGGCTGCTCGGCATGAACGCCGACCAGTTCTGCCAGGTGGCCATGCTGCCGCAGGGCGACTTCGCCAAGTTCCTGCGGGCCGATGGCGAAGACCGGGCCAAGCTGCTCGAACGGTTGTTCACGGTCAAGGTCTTCACCCAGGCGGAGTCGTGGCTGGCGGAGCACCGGAAGCTGGCTTGGCGGGAGTCGCAGGAGCTGCGGCAGGAGGTGGACTTCGCGGTCAAACGCGTAGAGGAAGCCGCCGGCCCCACCCTGACCACAACCCTCGCCACCGGCGCCCCGTCCTGTACGAGTGCTGAGGGTGTTGGCGGGCTTTCGCCCGACTCCGATCCCTTGGGTTGGGCGGGGGCGTTGCTGGAGGCGGCGCGGGCCGTTGTGGTGCGGGTGGAGCGGGAACAGGCGGCGGCCGGGGAGGCGGTGCGTGAGGCGCGGGTACGGTTCGAGCGGGCCGCCGCACTGGCCGACCGCCAGCGCCGCCACGCCGAGGCCCTCACCCTGCGCCGCACCCTCGACGAGCGGGCCGACGAACGTGCCGACCTGCAGGCGATCCTCGACGACGCCGCCAGAGCGGACCGCGTTCTCCCGCTCATCACGGCCGCCAGGCAGCGAGCGGAGGCCGCCACCAAGGCCCGCACCCTGGCCGCCGACGCCCTCGCCCGTGCCCGTCCTCTCCTGACCGCGACCTCGCACGAGGATGCCGGTTCGCCGGTGACGGAGCCGGCGGCGTTGGAGCGGCGGCGGCAGGACGAGATCGGGCGCCTGTCCGAGTTGCTCACCGAAGAGGCCCGGCTGTCGGTGGTACGCCGCGACCTGCTGCGGGTGGAGAGCGAGCTGGCCGAGCTGGTCCGCACCGACGAGGCCGTCGCCGCCCGGCTGGCGGTGCTGCCCGGGCTGATCGAGCAGGCCGAGGGGAGGCTGGCCGAGGCGCGGATGGACGCCGCCCGGATTCCGGCCGCCCGGGCCGTCCGCGATGCCGCCGCTCATTTGATCGAGATCGACGGTGAGCTGGCCCGGCTGGCCGTGGAGCTGGACGCGCTGGCGCAGCGTGAGGCCGAGGTGGCCGCGGCCGAGGCCGAGCTGCCCGGACGGATCGCGGACGCCGGAGCGGCGCTGGCCGGCATCCGGGCGGAGGCGGCGGCCATCCCGGCGGCGGCCGCGAGCCTCGACGCGGCCAGGACCGCCCTGGAGGCCACTCACCGGCGCGAGGCCCTGGCCGCCGAGCTGGAGGAGGCCGTCGCCGCTCACCAGGTGCTCGTCGACCACGCCCAGAACCTGCGCGAACGCTGGCTCGACCTGCGCCAGGCCCGCATCGACGGCATGGCGGCCGAGCTGGCCCGCGACCTGACCGACGGACAGCCGTGCGCGGTCTGCGGCTCCGACCACCACCCCCACCCCGCCTCCCCGGCCCCCAGCGCTCCTTCGGCCGACGACGAGCACGAGGCCGAGAACGCCCACGAGGCCGCGCTGGCCGACCGCGAGGCCGCCGAACGCCGGCTCGCCTCACTCGACTCCCGCCACGCCGACGCGGCGGCGGCCACCGCGGGCCTCGACATCGACACGGCGGAGGCGCACGTGCTCCTGGCCGAACAGGAACTGGCCCGCCTGCAGGCGGTGGCCGACCGCGAGCCCGCCCTGGCCGCCGCGCTCGACCGCGTGGAGGCCGAGCGGGAACGGGTCAGAGACCAGGCCAGGGAGATCGCCGAGTCCCTCGTCGCCGACCGCACCCACCACCGGCACCTGGAAGCCGAACGCACCCGCCTGCACGACCGGCTCACCCACACGGCCGACCGGCCCGGCGGCGCGGATCCCGGTACGGACGTCACCGGCGCTCGCATGGACGACCTCCGTTCCGGGCTCGACGGTGCCGGCACAGACGGGGGCAGGGCCCGGACGCACGGCGATGACGACGGCATCGACTTCGGGCTGGATGGGGCGTCGGTGCTGGCCGAGGCCGAGTCGGAGGTGCGGAGATTGGAGGCGTCGGCCGCCGCGGAGCCCGGGCTGGCCGAAGAGGCGGCCGGGCTTGGGCGGGAGCGGCTGGAGCTGGAGGAACGGGGACGCCGGGTGGCCGGGCGGCTGGCGGCGTGCAAGACCAGGCATGAGGAGCTGAGCGGGGACGCCGGGCGGCTCAGTGCGCGGCTGGACGCGGCTCGGGGCGATGACGCGACGCTGACCGACCGCCTGAACAGGCTCAGTGACGAGGCCGAGCTGCTGCGGGAGGCGGTCGAGGCCACGCAGGCGGCGACGGCGGCCCGGGAGGAGCTGGCCAGGGCTCGGCTGGTGGTCGAGGAGGCGGCGGCCGAGGCCGGGTTCGGAGATGTGGCCGAGGCGGAGGCCGCGTACCGGAGTGGGGCCGAGCGGGAGCGGAAGGCGGAGGTGCTGCGGCGGCTGGACGATGAGCACGCCGCCGTCACCGGTGTGCTGGCCGATCCCGAGCTGGTCGCCGCGGCGGCCGAGCCCGTACCCGATCTGGCGGGGATCAGGGGTGAGCGGGACGGGCTGGAGGAGGCGTACACGAGGCTGTCGAGCGAGCGCGACCGGGCGGCGGCCAGGGCGCGGCGGCTGGAGGAGTTGTGCGGCGAGCTGACGGCGCGCATCGAGCGCTGGCGGCCGGCGGCGGAGCGGCACCGGCTGGCCGAGCGGATGGCGGCGCTGGCCAGCGGCACCTCCGGCGACAACCAGTGGAACATGAGCCTGTCGTCGTTCGTGCTGGGCGAGCGGCTGCGGCAGGTGGTGGACGCCGCCAACGAGCGGCTCGACCACATGTCGGGCGGCCGCTACCTGCTACGCCACGACCTGCGGAAGACGGCCGGGTCGCGGGCGAGGGCGGGCGGCGGGCTGGGGCTGCGGGTGGCCGACGGCTGGACCGGCGTCGATCGTGACCCCGCGACGTTGTCCGGTGGCGAGGGGTTCATCACCTCGCTGGCCCTGGCTCTGGGGCTGGCCGACGTCGTCACGGCCGAGGCGGGGGGCGCGGAGCTGGGCACGCTGTTCGTGGACGAGGGGTTCGGCACCCTCGATGAGGACACGCTCGACGGTGTGCTGGACATTCTGGACGGGCTGCGCGACGGCGGGCGGGCCGTGGGCATCGTCAGCCATGTGTCGGAGCTGCGGTCCAGGATCACGGCCCAGCTCAAGGTCACCAAGACGCGCACGGGCTCCACGCTTGCGGCGGTAGGGGTGGGTTGATCCCGGGAGGGTGGCGTTACCCTGGACCGCGCCGAGATCTAACCCGAGGAGTGCCCCATGCGCGTCGTCGTCACCGGAGCCCACGGCAAGGTGGGCAGGGCCGCCGTCAAGGCCCTGGCCGAGGCCGGTCACGAGGTGACCGCCGTCGATCTCACGCGCCCCGTCTGGGAGCGGCCCGAACCGGACGCCCCGCGCTACCAGCAGGCCGACCTGACCGACGCGGGGCAGGCGTTCGCCGTGGTGCACGGGGCCGAGGCGGTGGTGCACGCCGCGGCCCTGCCCGACCCGAGCCAGAACCCGCCGCAGGTGGTGTTCCAGAACAACCTGATGGCGACGTTCAACATGATCGAGGCGGCGGTACGGTTCGGCGTCCCGAGGTTCGTGAACATCTCCAGCGAGACCGTCCCCGGGTTCTTCTTCCCGGAGCGGCCGTTCCTGCCCGACTACGCGCCGGTGGACGAGGAGCACCCGATCCGGCCGCAGGACCCGTACGCGCTGGCCAAGCACTTCGGCGAGCAGCTCATGGACGCCGCGGTGCGCCGTTCGGACATCAGGTGCATCTCGCTGCGGCCGAGCTGGGTGCAGCACGAGGGCAACTACGAGCGCAACCTCGGCCCGCAGGTCCGCGACTCCTCGCTGGTGGGGGCGGGGTTGTGGAGCTACATCGACGTGTACGACCTCGCGGACGCGATCGTCCTGGCCACCGAGTCCGGGCTGCCCGGCCACGAGGTGTTCTACATCGCCTCCCCGGACAACGCGGGCGGGCACGACTTCGCCGAGATGCTGCACCGCTACCACGGCGACCAGATCGAGCTGCGGCCCCTGGCGCGCCAGGACGCCTCCGGCATCTCGTGCGCCAAGGCCCACCGCCTGCTCGGCTGGAACCCGAAGCGGTCGTGGCGCGACTACCTGGACGAGAACGGCCGCACCCGCCAGGGGTGACCCGAGGCGGGCACGGGCCGGGCCGTCAGTCGAGGGCGGCGATCAGGTCGGGGAGGCCGGCGGGGTCGTGGAAGAGGGTGGCGCCGAGGCCGGACAGGCGGTCGACGGACGTCAGGCCGCCGGCGAAGGCCAGGCAGCGCATGCCCGCGCTCACCGCCGCCATCACCCCGAACGGGCTGTCCTCCACCACCACGCACCGCTCGGGCTTGACCCCCATCGTGGCGGCGGCGTGCAGGAACAGGTCGGGTGCGGGCTTGCCCTGGGCCACGTCCTCGGCGCTGAACACGTTTCCGGCGAACCGGTCGGCCAGCCCGGTGTGCTCAAGATTCTGACGAATGGTCCGGTGCCGGCCGTTGGAGGCCACGCAGATCGGGATGGTGAGCCGGTCGAGCGCCGCCGCGATGCCCTCGATGGCGCGCAGCTCGGCCTTGATGGCGGCCCAGTAGTCGGCGTTGAGCTGCTCGCGCCAGCCCGGCGGGGTCGGGCCGACCTGCTCGTCCCAGTATTCGTTGGTGCAGCCGACGAAACGCTCGGCGTACTCCGCCTCGTCGATCGTCCAGCCCAGGCGCCGCAGCGCGGCCGTGCCCACGCGAGTGGAGATGGGCTCGCTGTCCACGAGCACTCCATCGCAGTCGAAAATGACCAGTTCGACAGCCAAACCAGCTTCCCTTTCTCCAAGTAAACACTCACCCGAAACCTAACATCGCGCTGGTGATAGCTTCGTCGTATCGCTTCACAAGACGCTAGTCCGCATAGTGAGACATAGATGACGACATCCCCCCAGGCGGTGGCCCCCAGCCGGTCCCGGGTCGCGGCGGCCAGCCTCATCGGCACCGCGATCGAGTTCTACGACTTCTACATCTACGGCACCGCCGCCGCCCTGGTGCTCAACACCGCGTTCTTCCCCGGCATGGACCCGGTGGCCGGCACGCTGGCGTCGTTCTCGACGTTCGCCGTGGCGTTCATCTCGCGCCCGCTCGGCTCGGCCGTGTTCGGGCACTGGGGCGACCGGATCGGGCGCAAGTCCATGCTGGTCGTGTCGCTGCTGGTGATGGGGCTGTCCACGGTCGCGATCGGGCTGCTGCCCGGCTACGCGGCGATCGGCATGGTCGCGCCCGTGCTGCTGGTGCTGCTGCGCTTCACCCAGGGCATCGGCCTGGGCGGCGAGTGGGGCGGCGCGGCGCTGCTGGCCACCGAGCACGCCCCGCCCGGCAAGCGCGGGCTGTACGCGATGTTCCCGCAGCTCGGCCCGTCCGTCGGGTTCATCGTGGCCAACGGGCTGTTCCTCGTGCTCGGCGAGGCGCTGAGCGACGACCAGTTCGGGAGCTGGGGCTGGCGGGTGCCGTTCGTGGCGAGCCTGCTGCTGGTGCTCGTCGGCCTGTACGTCCGGCTCAAGATCTCCGAGACGCCCGTTTTCCAGGCGGCCATGGACGAGCGCCGCATCGCCAAGGTGCCGTTCGCCGGCCTCATGCGGCACCAGTGGCGGCGGGTGCTCCTCGGGGCCGGCGCCATGACGATCGCGTACACGCTCTTCTATACCGCCACCACCTACTGCCTGGCGTACGGCACCGACACGCTGGAGATCCCGAAGACCACCATGCTGGCGCTGACCATGGTCGGCGTGCTGTTCATGGCGGCGGGCACGGTGGCCTCGGCGATGGTGTCCGACCGGCTGGGCCGGCGGCGCACGCTGATCGCCGGGACGGCCGTCGCCATCGCGTGGGGGCTGGTGATGTTCCCGCTGATGGAGACCCGCTCGACCGTGCTGGTCGCGGTGGCGCTGGCCGGGGCGCTGGGGCTGATGGGGCTGATCTTCGGGCCGATGGGGGCGTACCTGCCGGAGCTGTTCAGGACCGAATACCGCTACAGCGGCGCGTCCGTCGCCTACAGCCTCGGCGGCGTGCTCGGCGGCGCGGTGCCGCCGCTGGTGGCCACCGGCATGCAGGCGAGCGGCCTGGGCGTGCTGGCGGTCGGCGGGTACGTCTCCGCGATGGCGCTCCTCAGCCTGCTCTGCCTGCTGGCCCTGCCGGAAACAGGCGACGAGATTCTCTGAAAAGCCTGTCACGAATGCGTGCGCTGTCCCGTCCTGGTGGTGAACAACCCGAAAGGAGACGGACAGATGAGCAAGCACATCCTGATCGTTGGTGGCGGATATGTCGGCATGTACACCGCCTTGGGGCTGCGGAAGCTGATCCGTTCGGGGGAGGCGACCGTCACCGTGGTGGACCCGCGGGGCTACATGACCTACCAGCCGTTCCTCGCCGAGGCGGCCGGCGGCACGGTGGAGCCGCGGCACGTGGTCGCCTCGCTGGGCCGGGTGCTCAAGGGCGCGCGGGTGCTGACGGGACGGGTCACGGGCGTGGACCACGGCGCGCGGACGGCCGAGTTCCAGCCGGTCCAGGGGCCGGCCAGGACGCTGGCGTACGACATCCTCGTCATGGCGGCCGGTTCGATCACGCGCACGCCGCCCATTCCGGGGCTGGCCGAGCACGCGGTCGGGTTCAAGACCGTCGGTGAGGCCGTGCACCTGCGCAACCACGTCCTGGCCCAGCTCGCCGCGGCCGCCTCGACCGACGACGAGGAGATCCGGCGCAGGGCGCTGACGTTCGTCGTGGTCGGCGGCGGGTTCTCGGGGGTGGAGGCGCTGGCCGAGCTGCAGGGGCTGGCCGACGAGGCGACGCGCTACCACGACGGCATCGAGCCCGCCGACCTGCGCTGGACGCTGGTCGAGGCCACCGACCGCATCCTGCCCGAACTGCACGAGGAACTGGGGCGCTGGACCGTGGACGCGCTGCGCTCGCGCGGCGTGGACGTGCGCTTCGGCGCCCGGCTCGACTCGGCCGAGAACGGCGTGGCCACCCTGTCGGACGGCACCACGCTGGACGCGGGCACGCTGGTGTGGGCGGCGGGCGGGCGGCCGAACCCGCTCGCGGCGGCCAGCGGGCTGCCGGTGGACCGGATCGGGCGGGTCCGGGCCACCGAATACCTGACGGTGGACGGGCTGCCGGACGCCTTCGCCGCCGGTGACGGCGCCGCGGTGCCCGACCTCACGCGGCCGGGCGAGTTCACCGCGCCCAACGCCCAGCACGCGGTACGGCAGGCCAAGCTGCTGGGCCGCAACCTGGTCGCGTACGTGCGGGGGCGGCGGCTCACCGCCTACCGGCACGCCTACCTGGGGTCGGTCGCCGGGCTCGGGCACCACCAGGGCGTGGCCCAGGTGCACCGGCTGCGGCTGACCGGGGTGCTGGGCTGGCTGGCGCACCGGGCGTACCACCTGGCCTGGGTGCCGACCCTCAACCACAAGGCGCGCGTGCTGACCGACTGGACGCTGTCGATGCTGTTCCGCCGCGAAGCCGTGGAGCTGGGCGCGATCGAAAACGCCGGCGAGGACTTCCGCGAGGCCGTGGCCGCGTGAGCACGTTGACACACGTGCTCAACGTGGATCAATATGGCGGCCGATGGACTGGATCGACGCGGCCACCGCCGCCGAACGCCTCGGGGTCAAACCCGCCACCCTGTACGCGTACGTGAGCAGGGGCGTTCTCCAGCGGCGGCACACCGAGGACGGCCGCCGCAGCCTCTTCTCCGCCGAGGAGATCGAACGCCTCGCCCGCCGCGGCCGCCCCCGCAACCGGCCGCCGGAGCTGGTGATCGAGTCCGCCGTCACGGCCCTCGGCGTGGACCGCCCCCACTACCGGGGCGTCGACGCGCTGAGCCTGGCCGGCACGGCCTCCTTCGAGCAGGTCGCCGAATGGCTCTGGACCGGCGTCCCGCACCCCGCACCCGAGCCGTGGCGGTTCGAGCCGGAAGAGGGGCTGCGGGCCGCCGTCGCCGCCCAGCGCGACCTGCCCGCCGACCTCCTGCCGCTGGACCGGCTGCAGGTGATCACCACCGTGCTCGCCGCCTGCGACAACCTGCGCTACCAGCTCGACCCGGCCTCGGTCACCGCCACCGGCCGCCGCCTGATCGCAGGCCTGGTGGACGCCCTACCCCAGCCCGGCGACCCGCCACAAGGCGCCCCTCAGCCCGACACCCCGCAGCCCGGTGGCCTCGGGTCCGACACCCCTCAGTCCGACACCCCTCAGTCCGACACTCCTCGGCCCGGCGTTCCCCGGCTTGGCGCCCCGACGCGCGGTGGCTCGATCGCCGAACGCCTGTGGTCGCGCCTGTGTCCCCGCCCCGCCACCCCGGAACTGCTCGACGCCCTGAGTGCCGCCCTCGTCCTGCTCGCCGATCACGAACTGGCCGCCTCCACCCTGGCCGCCAGGGTCGCCGCCTCCGCCAAGGCCGACCCGTACGCCGTGGTCCTGGCCGGGCTCGGCGTGCTCGGCGGCCCGCTGCACGGCGGTGCGGCGTACGGCGCGGAACGCCTGCTCGCCGAGATCGCCGAACCCGGCCAGGCAGCCCGAGCCGTCTCCGAGCGGATTAGGCGCGGCGAGCGCATCCCCGGCTTCGGCCACAGCGTCTACAAGAACGGCGACGGCCGCGGCGACGCCCTGCTCGACCTGATCAGGAAGGCCGCGCCGGGACACGAGCGGATCGCCGCGGGCGAGGCCGTGCTGTCGGAGATGCGCCGGCGCCGCCTGCCCGACCGCAACATCGACTTCTCGCTGGCCGTCCTCACCGCCGTCGCCGGCATGGTGCCCGGCGCCGGCGAGGCCGTCTTCGCGGTGGCCAGGGTGGCGGGCTGGCTGGCCCACGCCATGGAGGAATACGGCAAGGGCACCCTCCTGCGCCTGCGCGCCTCCTACACGGGCCCACCCGTCCGGTCCACGTAGGCCGGCCGGAGCACCCTCCTGCTCTTGCGCGCCTCCTACACCGGCCCGGCGGTCCGGTCCACGTAGGCGGCCAGTGCCCGCACCCGCTCGGCGTGCTGGTCGTGCCCGACGATCACCGGCGGCTCGTTGTACGGCATAGCGTCCGACGACCGCCGCAGCTTGACGTACTGCCCGCAGGCGTCGATCGCGTACGGCTCCATGTCGTCCTGCAGCGCCCCGATCACCGTGATCCCATACGTCTCCCCGATCCGCCTGAACAGCGCCACCGCCTCCCGCCGGTGCTCCTTGCCCAGGTTGCGGCCGAGCTCGTCGAGCACCAGGCACAGGTGCCCGCCCCCCGACGAGGCGATGGCCGCCGAACACACCAGCTTGACGGCCTTCTCATCCATGAGCGCCGTGTTGGCCCGCCGGTTGTAGGGCACGAACCCCTGCCCCTCACCGCGCCGCCACTTGGGCGTCACCCGCCACTGCCAGCGTTGTTCCGGGTCGGCGGGCGCGGGCGGCACCGGGAACTCCAGCGTCGCCCCGTAACCGCCGTAGGAGGTGTCGAGCTTGTCGAACTCCTCGGCCACCCGTGTGAGCCGCGCCTTGATGGCCGCCGTCAGTGCCGCCCGGTGCACGGCCGTCGACTGCGCCGCCTCCTCCGCGCCCCTGGCCGCCGCCGCCAGGTCACGCTGCCGGGAGACGATCTGCGCCTCGATCTGCCGCCGCTGGTGCCGCTCGTATTCCTCCTGGCCGCGCAGGTAGGACGCCAGCGACCCGCACACCGCCGCGAACGTCGCCTGCTCGCGCGCCGTGCTGCCCTCCCGCTCGCTCAGCAGGAAGCTCAGCTCCTCCGGCAGCTCCGCCTCCTCCTCCGGGAACGTGTCGCGCAACGCCTGGTCGAGATGGCGTTCGGCGATCCGCCACCACTCCTCGGCGGCGCGGGGGCGCTCCTCCTCGGGCAGCGCCTGCAGCCATTCGCGGGCGGTCTCGGCCGTGCCGCCCCAGTCGGCGGCCAGCGCGGGCAGCTTGAGCGCCTCCCGCTCCGAGCCGGCCTTCGTCTCCTGCTCGCGCGCCTGTGTGCGCTCGGTCTCGTGCCGGTGCCGCCGGCCCTCCAGACGCTCGATCTCCATGTCCCTGGTGCGGGCGCGGAAGTCGAGCGCGCCGGTGTGCCGCTCGGCCTCGGCGACCTTGGGGGTCAGCTCCTCGATGGCCGCGTTGAGCTCGCCCAGCCGGGCTCGCCGCGCGACCAGCTTCTCCTCCAGCTCGGCCAGTTGCACCCCCGCCCTGGCCCCTTCCAGCCGCCGCTGCGCCTCCGCGACCGCTTCCTCCCCATCGCGTACGGCCTTCGCCGCCGTCTCCTGTACGTCCCTGGCCCGGTTGAGCCGCTGCTCGGCCGCCTTGATCCGGGCCTCGCGCCCGGTCGCCACCCCGTCGAACGCCCCCACCACGCTCACCCCGGCCGCGCTGACCAGCACGGACCCGGGCAATTCGGCCAGGGCGGCCGCGGCGTCGTCGAGCCGCCCGGCGTCCACGATCACGGCGTGCTCGTTGGGCCACCCCCGCAACTCACCCAGCGCGAGCCCACCCTGGGACAAACCACCCCGCCCAGCACCACCCTGCGTGCCCCCGCCCGAGCCCTTGCCGTAGCGGGCTTTGAGGGCCTCGCCCAGCTCACCGGCGGGCGGAGGCGTGTGGGCGGCGTCGCGGGCCTGTTCGGCGACGTCGAGGGCGTCGAGGAGCCCGGTCGCGCCGATGCCGGCCGCCGCCAGCGCATTGAGCTGCGCCGCCGCCGGACCCCCCTCGGCGTCGTCGAGGGCGGCCTGGGCCGAGGACACCTCCCGATCGGCCACCCCGAGCGCCTTGAGCGACTCGTTGAGCCGCAGCCGCACCTCGCCCAGCTCCCGCTGCGCCGTGGGCACGTCGCGTCCGTCGGCGAACCGGCGGGTCTCCTCCAGCGCCGGGACCAGGCCGCGCAGCTCGTCGGCGGAGTTTTCGGCCACGGCGCGGTCGGCGTCGAGCTTGGCCGCCCGCGCCTGCAGCGCCGCCAGCTCCTTGCGGGCCTGGGAGACCTGCCGGTCGAGCGTGTCCTCCCGCAGCGTGGCGATCTCCGCCTTGACCATGGCGATGGCCTCGGCCGCCGCCTCGCCCGCCGCGCGGTGCCGCTCCAGGTCGGCGGCCAGCGACTCGTCCTTGCCCGCCGCGTCGGCCACCTTGCGCGCCTGCCGCCCGCGCCAGCAGCGCAGCGCGTCCGCGAGCCGGATCCGGGCCTGGTCTCTGCGGTCGAACGTGGTCAGCAGCGCCTTCGACTCCGACTCGAACTCGGCCAGCCGGTCGCTCGCCTGCGCCGCGCGTACGCGCTTGGCGTGCTCGTCGCGGCGGGCCTCGCGCTCCTGCTCCAGCTCGGCGTCCAGGCCGGTGAGGGCGGCGATGGCCTCGAAGACGCGCTCGGGGGAGATCTCGTTGAGCGGCTGCGACAGCAGGTTGGTGGCGACCTTGCTGCGCACGGACGTGGACAGGAACGACACGCACCTGACCCGGTCGCCGTAGAGCACCTTGGTCAGGTCGCGCGCCACCACGTCGCGCCGGCCGGCCGATCGGGGCAGCGAGGCCCAGATGTCGTCGGCCCGCGCCACCCGCTCGGCCTCGGACGGCGAGGCCGCCAGATGCACGCCCTCCCGCCAGCGGACCTCCAGGTGCGGCGCCTCCTGGTTGACCTTGAGCCACACGGTGACGGCCCCACCGGAGGTGTCGGGCACCTCGAACAGCTCCCCGCCCTCGGGCGAAGGATCTTCAGCGGGAACGTCAGGCGCGGGAGCGTCGAACCCCTCCATACCGGGCGGCCCGAACACCCCCACGATGTAGCCGTGATCGGCACTCGCCCACTGCCGAGCGCCCGCCCCACTGGCCAGCTCGGCGTTGAACAGCAGCTCCGACACCGCCTTGGCGCCCGAGGCGAAGCGCCACTGCTCATCGCCGAGCAGCGCGGTGATCGAGGCGATGAACGAGGACTTGCCCGCCCCGTTGGAGTCCTTGGGCCCGGCGCCGGCCACGACGATGAGCGTGCCGGGGACCGTGGGCACCGGATGGGTCGAGAGCCGTGAGATGTTGACCGCCTGCACGGCGATCAGCACCCGGTCTCCGACGACGTTCTCCATCTGTGACACCTGTGCCCCCGTAGCCCTTCCGTCAAGTCGGTTCATTTGGCCGATCTCCGCGCCAGCACGGCGGCCGCCAGCGGCGTGTTCGGCCCCGCCGCCAGGATCAGCTCCTCCTGCAGCCGCCGCCGCGCCCCCGGGGTGAGCCGGTGGAACTGCGGCCCCGGCACGTAGCCGCCCGCCTCCTCGCCCGCCTTCACCTGGCTGAGCAGGCCCGCGTGCCGCAACGTCCTGAACGCCGCCTCCAGCTCGCCGATCGGCAACTGCGTGTGGCGGCGCAGCTCGTCGACCGGCGTGGGATGCGGCGACAGCCACGAGTCCTCGGGCAGCAGCCCCTCGGCGCGCGGGATCGCCACGGAGTGCACCAGCACGAGCGTCAGCACCGCCCGCTCGCTCACCCCGAGCCGCCCGCCCGCCTCCATCGCGCCGAGGGCGGCGGCCGGGCCGTCGCCGTAGCCGGAGGTCCAGCGCTCCCGCTGCTGGATCAGCGTCCGGCCGCGCCTGGCCAGCATCTCGCCCAGCGTGTGGCGCAGCGCCGGGTCGCGCAGGGCGGCGAAGCGCACCTCAGGCACCGGCTCGGCGGCCTGCTCGACCACCATGAACGCCGCCACCAGCTCCGCCCGCCGCCGCTCGTCGTAGCCGCCCAGCAGATCGTCGAACTCGGCGGAGTCCCCCTCCGCCCGGCCGCCCAGCCCGTCGGGCACCTCCTGGACGCTCGTCTCCGGGCGGGCGGCGGCGACGATGTCGGCGTCGCCGACCACCGTCAGCTCGGGCCGCTCGGGCTCGGGCAGGCGGCGCACCAGCTCCTGCAACTGCGCGTGCGACTCCACCGGCCACAGAGCGCAGCGCGGGCCCAGATGGACGACGCCGTCGTCGAGCACGATCCACGCGGAGTCGTGCAGGCGGCGCAGCGCGCCCCTGGCCCAGTTGCGCATCAGGTCGTCGGTGCGGCCGATCAGCGCCCGGTAGGTGTCGAGCACCAGCTCCATCGGAGCCGGATCCCCGGGCCACGGATCCACCGACAGGTCGGTCCAGCAGCACTTGAGCACCGCCGCCAGCACCCGCCGGGTCTCCCCGGCCCGCTCTACGGACACGGGCGCCACCTGGTATTCCTCCAGCAGCGACGGCGTCACCCCGTCGGGCCACACCGGCAGCGCCTCGCCAGTGGAGTCGGGCCGCGTCAGGCGCACCATCCCGGCCGGCGCCGCCACCCCGGCGCCCAGCCTCAGCGGCCCGCCGGCGCGCGCCTGAGCATGGGCGATGGCGCCCTCGGCCGCTCGCGTGTGGTCGGACATCAGGTGCGCTCCAGGTAGCCGTGGGAGAGCCAGGCGGGCTCGCGGGCCGGATCGATCGTCAGCTCATCGGACCAGGTCAGCCGGTAGGGCAGCTCAGGGCGCAGGTCAACGGTCGTCAGGTCGGCGAGCACCCGGCGGGCCGAGGGCCAGTCGTCGTCGAGCACGTCGGTCAGCGCCACCCGGTCGGCCGCCCCCAGCAGCGACTCGGCCACCTCGACGAGCCGAGCCATCGCCGCGCTCGGTGAGGAGTCGAGCGAGGAGCCGGGCCCGTCGTCGGGCAGGTTGGAGCGCGGGGGAGTGGGCTGGGCGGGCGCGGGGCGCGGGGCCTCGTCGACCGCGCGCGCGATGGCGGCCGGATCGTGCCACGGCGCGGGCGCGTCGAACACGAACCCGTCGAGCACCGCCGCCAGCCGCTCCTTGGAGGCCGTCTGCGCGAACGTGCGCCACGTCTCCGTCGGCAGCAGCGTCAGGTTGCGCGTGGTGCCCGCCGAGTCGGCGAGGCGCCCGGCGGCGCGGCGGGAGGCGTCGCTGTAGGCGTAGATGGCCGCCCGCAGGTCGGTGCACGTGCGGTCGAGCTCCGGCCAGCGGGTCAGGATCGTGCCGTGCAGCCCCTGCGCCCGCCGCGCGATCTCCTCGGTGCCCCACAGCTTGGGCGCCTGCTCGCGCAGCTCCTCGATCGTGCCGGTGGTGAGCGTGATCAGCTCCAGCGCCCACAGCCGGAACGCCCGCGCCAGGTTGAGCGCGCTCAGCCTGGCCTCCTCCATCGTGGTGCGCGGGTCGGCGACGTTGAGGTCTTCGAGGGCCAGCAGCCGGTGCATCTCCGACTGCCCGCCGTCGTCCATCATCCGCCGGATGAACATCAGCCCCACGACGCTGGTGAACGAGGCGCGGTAGCGGAGCTGGTTGGGCTTGGGGAACACCTCGCGGATCGCGCCGAGCCCCTTGAGCACCCGCAGCCGGTTGTCGAACTGGTCCGCGGGGTAGGCCCGGCAGGCGAAGCGCATCTGCTCGTGGGTCAGCCACTCCTCGCCCGCCTCCGCGAACGCCGCGAACAGCGTCTCGGCGATGTCGACCAGGGCCGGGTCGTCGACCACCGCCCCGCTGTCGCGGGCCAGCGCGGCGAACATGCGGCGATAGGTCGACAGGACCGCCTCGTCGGTGAGGACGGCGTCGAGGGTCAGGGGCTGATCGGACACGCGCTCTAAGGTACGGCTTCACACCGACACTCTTGGCACCCGCGCACCAACCGTTCCATGACTACCAGCCAGTACGCGCTCACAGGCGCTAAGGTGATGCCCGATAAACGGGGGCAAAACGCTCGGTAATCGTACGTACGGGGTGAGTGACGGGTGCGGGTGCTCCGAGGCGATCGAGGCACGGCCGTGATCGCCGGTGTGGTGGCCACGATACTGGTAGCGGCGGCGGCGTGGTACGGCGTGGGCGTGTCCAGCGCCAACCCCAAGCTGGCCGACGTCGGCGCCTGGCTGTGGACCAAGACCAGCGGCAAGGTCGTCCACGTCAACGGCCTGTCGGGCGAGGTCGACGGCTACCTCAACGACAAGGCGGGACGCAAGCTGCGCGTCGTGCAGGACGGCGGCACCGTGCTGCTCGTCGACGACCGCAACGGCTTCGTCAGCCGCGTCGAGCCGAGCCAGCTCAGCGTCGCCCAGAGCCGCGACCTCGGCGCGGCCGGGCTGCAGCTCGCCGTGTCCGGCGGCGCCGCGTACGCGGTCGACCCCGCCAAGGGCAGCGTCCAGCAGATCGACCCGGCCACGCTCAACTCCGTCGGCGCCCCGATCACCCTGCCGGGCCCGCTCGGCGCCGCCCGCATCGACGGCGGCCGCCGCCTCTGGGTGCCGGTGACCGCCAAGGGCGAGGTCGTGCCCGTGGTGGACGGCGCCGCGGCGGCCCCGGTCAAGGTCGGCGAGCCGGGCGAGGAGCTGTCGATCACGATCGCCGGCGGCCTGCCCGTCGTGGTCAACAGCCGGGCCGCCACCGCCACGATCATCGGCGCGGACGGCGGCGTCGGCGAGATCACGCTGCCCAAGGGCGTGGCCCAGGCCGCGAAGGGCGGCGCGCTCACCCCGGCCGCCACCGAGGGCGCGCTGGTGCCGATCCTGACGCCCGGGGACTCCGGGCTGCTCGTGGTGATCGACACCGGCTCCAACTCCGTGCTCAGCACCAGGTTCGACGGCCAGGACCCGGCCGACCTCGGGGTGCCGCAGGTGCTCGGCTCCAAGGTGTACGTGCCCGACCAGGGCAGCGGCTCGCTCATCGTCTGGGACAGCGCGGCCGGCGGCCGGCCCACCACGCTGCGGGTGGCCGAAGGTCCCGGCCCGGTCGACGTGTTCGTCAAGGACGGCCTGCTCTGGGCCAACGACGAGAACGGCGACAAGGCCGTCGTCATCGACCCCGAGGGCCGCAAGCACGACATCGACAAGGGCGACTCCGACGTACCGGGGCCGTCCAGCACGCCCAAGCCCAAGCAGACGCCCAGCTCCGAGCCCACCCGCAGCGAGACCGTGCCCGACCCGGACCCGGTCGAGACGAGCGCCCCGCCGGCGTCGCCCACGCGGACGCGGGAGGCCGAGCCCACCAGGAAGCCGACGCGCACCCCGACGCGGACGCCGACCGCGACCCCCACCCCCACGCCCACGCCGTCGGCCACCGCGCCCGGCGCGCCCGGCGCCGTCACGGCCCGCTCGGGGCCCGGCAAGGTGACGGTGACGTTCGGGCCGTCCACCGGCGGCAAGGTCGAGCGGTACACGCTGAAGACGACCGGCGGTGGCCAGTCGGTGCCGGAGTCGGTGCCGGCGGACGGGCCGTTCCAGTTCGAGTTCACGGGCGGGAACTGCGCGAACGAGTACACGTTCGTGGTGGTCGCGCACTGGTCGGGCGGCGAGGTCGAGTCGCAGCCGAGCGCCGGTGCCAAGCCGTGCGTGGCGCCGGGTTCGCCCACCGGTTTCCAGGCCAAGCCCAAGAACCGGGGCGCCGAGCTGACCTGGACCGGCCCCGAGGCCGCCGACGACACCACGTACGAGCTGACCGGCGCGGCCACGAACAACACGATCCGCGGCAACTCCTACACCGTGGACGGCCTGAAGAACAACCAGAAGCACACCTTCAGGCTCAAGGCCAAGAACTCGGCGGGCGAGAGCCCGGAGGCGGCCACGACCGAGGTGGACCTGGCCTATCCGCGCCAGCAGTACAAGAACAAGAACAACGACCAGACCAACACGCTGATCCGGCCGACCCCGGCCAAGAACGGCGACGACAAGGTCGGCACGATCCCGAAGGGCCAGTACATCACCGTGACCGTGATCTGCCAGGTCAAGGGGCAGGTCGTGAACGAGTCACAGGACGGCAGCACCAGCGACATTTGGAACAAAGTTGAAACGCAATACGGAAACGGATGGCTCAGCGACACTCTGGTAGCGACTCCGGGCGGGGGCTTCCCGGAGGCACCGCTCTTCGAGTGCACCGACTGAGAAGGGGACTCAGTTGAACCAGTACAACTACCAGGACCAGTTCGAGCAGACGTACCAGGCACAGCCGCAGCAACCACCGCAGCAGCCGCAGCAGCTCGCCGGCCAGTTCGCGCAGCGTTTCCAACTGCTGGCCGGCAACATCGAGCGCATCATCCGCGGCAAGCACGACGCCATCGAACTGGCCCTGATCTGCCTGTTCTCCGAGGGTCACCTGCTCGTCGAGGATGTGCCCGGCACCGGCAAGACCACGCTCGCCCGCTCGCTCGCGGCCAGCGTGGACGCCGAGTGGCGGCGCATCCAGTTCACCCCGGACCTGCTGCCCAGCGACATCACCGGCGTGTCGATCTTCAACCAGGCGCACCAGAAGTTCGAGTTCCACCAGGGGCCGGTGTTCGCCAACATCGTGCTCGCCGACGAGATCAACCGCGCCTCCCCGAAGACGCAGGCCGCGCTGCTGGAGGTCATGGAGGAGCGCCGGGTCACCGTGGACGCCGAGCCGCATCCGGTGCCCAGGCCGTTCCTGGTGGTGGCCACGCAGAACCCGGTGGACATGGACGGCACGTACCCGCTGCCCGAGGCCCAGCTCGACCGGTTCCTGATGAAGATCTCCGTCGGCTATCCGGACCACGCGTCCGAGGTCGAGGTGCTCAAGGGCATGCCGACGGGGCCGCAGGTCGAGCGGCTGCCGGTGGTGGCGCGGGCGTCGGACGTGGCGGGGATGATCGACTTCGCCTCGCGCATCCACGTGGCCGACCCGGTCTACGACTACATCGTGGCGCTGTGCGGCGCCACCCGGACCAGCCCGCACCTGCGGCTCGGGGCCAGCCCGCGCGGCAGCCTCGCCCTGCTGCGGGCGGCGCGGGTCAAGGCCGCCGCCGCCGGGCGGCACTTCGTGGTGCCCGAGGACGTCAAGGCGCTGGCCGTACCGGTGCTGGCGCACCGCCTGATCCTCACGCCGGAGGCGGAGCTGCGCGAGGTCACCGCGGCGGTGGCGCTCGGCGAGATCCTCGCCGGGATGCCGGTGCCACAGGCGGCCTGAGGTGGTGCCGCTGACCCGGCTCGGGTGGGGGACCCTCGTCGGATCCGTGGTCCTGTACGCCGCCGGGTTCGTCCTCGGCTATCCCGAGCCCGTCGTGCTCGCGACCGGCGGCCTGCTCGCGGTGGCCGCCGCGCTGGCCTGGACCGCTCCCAGCCCCAAACTGGAGGTACGCCGCGAGGTCACGCCGCTCAAGGTGCCGCGCGGTGACGCCGCCGTGGCCGTGCTCAACGTCGTCAACCTGGGCCGCCGCGGCCTGTCGGGCCTGCGCGCCCAGGACCGGATCGGCGACTCCGAGCACACGATCGACCTGCCCAGGCTGCCCAAGGGGGCGGCGCGGACGGTGTCGTACCCGCTGCCGACCGACGTGCGCGGCGACATCCCGGTGGGGCCGCTGCTGCTGGTGCGCGCCGACCCGTTCGGGCTCACGCGCCGCGTCCGCGAGTACGGCGCTCCCGCCACCCTCCTCGTACGCCCCCGCACCGTCCCGCTCGCCGTCGTCCCGTCCGGCAAGGCCCACCACCTGGAGGGCCCGGTCAGCGACAACGCCCCCAGCGGCACGGTCACCTTCCACACCCTGCGCGAGTACGTCGTCGGCGACGACCTGCGCCACGTCCACTGGCGATCGAGCGCCCGCACAGGAACGCTGATGGTCCGCCAGCTCATCGACGCCAGCCTGCCCACCACGACGGTGGTCCTCGACACGCGCGGCCTGACCGAGCCGGCCGTGGACGCGGCCGCGTCGGCCGCCGTCGCCGCCGCCCAGGCCGGCTTCCCGATCCGCGTCCTCACCGGCGACGGCCCTCTGCCGGACCGCAAAATGGACGCCGAGACCGTCCTGGACCGGCTCGCCCTGGTACGGCCCGGCACGGCGGGGGTCGCGGAGGCGATGCGCCTGGCCAGGGGCGGCGGCTCCCTCGTCCTGGTGACCGCCGACCCCGCCGAGGCGGCCCGCGCCACCGGCGTGCGCCGCCGTTTCGACCGTGTCATCTGCGTCTACGTCGGCCCCGGCCAGGTCAGCGCCCCCGGCGTCAAGATCGTCCCGATGGCGTCCCTGGACGCGCTGCCGTTCCTGTGGGGCTCGCGATGAGCGTCTTGTGGCGGCGGCTCGCCGGGCCGGCGATCGTCGCCGGGGTCGCGGGGGTGGCCGGGTGGGGCTTCCATCGGGTCTTCCCCGGGACGGAACTGCTGGTGGCCGTGGTGCCCGCCGCCGTCGCCCCCGCCGTCGTGGCCGCGCTCACCTGGCGGCGCCCCCTCTGGCTGGCCCTCGCGCTCGACCTCGTCCTGTGGTTCGCCGGCGCCGTCCTGCTCTACCGGGGGTTCGAGCCGGCCCTGTTCGCCGACGTGGCCAACGCCTGGCAGGCGCTGCTCACCACCCTGCTGCCCGCCCGGCCCGAGCCCGAGCTGCTGATCCTCGTCCACACGCTCGTCTGGGCCGCCGCCACCATCGGCGCCGAGACCCTGGCCCGCACCAGGACCAGGATCGCCGCCACCGTGCCCGCCCTCCTCGTGTTCGGGGTCGCGCTCCTGCTCGGCGTGGACGGCGCGGGCTCGAACCTGCCGGTCGTGGGGGCGCTCTTCGTGCTGCTGGCCGCGCTCGCGCTGCTCCGCGACGACCGGCCGCCGCTCTGGCTGCTCGCGGGGCTGCCCGCGGCCGCCGCACTGGCCGCGCTGGCGCTGGTCGCGGGGCCGCTGCTGCCGATCGCCGCGCAGCCGTACAATCCGCGTGACGACGCCGACCTGCCGCCGCCCGTGCGCGTCGACAGCGTCAGCCCGCTCGATCGCGTCTCGGCCTGGCTGCAGATCCCCGACCGAGAGCTTTTCGCCGTCAAGGCGGGCAAACCGCTCAACTGGCGGCTGGCCGTGCTCGACCGGTACGACGGTGTGCGCTGGACCTCCGGCGCCCGCTTCCAGCCCACCGGCGGCCGCGTGCCCGAAGGTGAGTGGACGGGCGCGGGCGAGGTCGTCCGGCAGTGGGTGACGTTCGACGGCCTGCCCGGCACCTGGCTGCCCGCCGCCGAACGCCCACAGGAGGTCACCGGCGTGCGCGGCCTCGCGGTCGACCCCGACAGCGGCGCGCTGCTGGCCGCCGACAAACCGGCCAAGGGGTTCCGCTACGAGGTGGCCTCGCGGGTGGCCAAGCCCACCAAACAGGACCTGCTGGACGCCGATCCCGTACGCGACCCGGCCCTGACCGCCTTCCCCGAAGGCCCGCAGCTACAGTTGTTCCGCCGGCTCGCCCAGCAGGCCACCAAGGGCGCCGACGCGCCGATCAAGCAGGCGTACCGCCTCCAGAACTACCTGCGCACCAACGCGAGCTACGACGTCACCGCGCCGCCCGGCCACTCGCTCAAGGGGCTGGAGTTCTTCCTGCGGACCACGCACCGGGGGACGTCGGAGCAGTTCGCGGCCACGTTCGCGCTCATGGCCAGGACACTCGGGCTGCCGTCGCGGGTCGTCGTCGGGTTCCGGCCGGGGGAGGCGTCCGGCGGAGTCTACCACGTGAAGTCGGGCCACGTGATGGCGTGGGCGGAGATCAAGTTCGATGGGCTCGGCTGGCGGCCGTTCTACCCCACACCGGGCCGCAGCGGCGCCAAGGACGACCACGAGGTCGTGTCGTCGGCGATCGAGGAGAGCGAGAAGCTGGAGGGCGAATTCGCCCAGGGCGGGAGCGACCGGCCCAAGGACTCCCAGCCGCAGCCCAGCGGCAAGGGGCCCGAGGAGCCGGCGGGCGGGCCGTCGCCGTGGCTGCTCGCGGCGGTGGCGGGCGGGGTGGCGCTGGTGGCGTACGCGGGCGTGGTCGTCGCGCTGCCGTGGTGGCGACGGCGCAGGCGCCGCTCGGCTCAGGGCGCCGGGCAGCGGGTGCTCGGCGCGTGGCATCAGACGTGCGACGACCTGGGGCTGAAGGGGGAGAACGCGCTGACGGCCGCGGACGTGGTGTCCCGCCATCCGGGCGACATTTCAGCCCATCTCCAGCCGTTGGCCGAAATTTCAAACTTCGTCCGGTACGCCCCCGAAACCGTCACCGAGGCCGCCGCCACCACCGCCTGGCAGTACAACGACGCCATCCGCCGAGCCGTACGCGCCCGAACCCCGTTCACCACCCGCCTGCGCAACCGCCTCCTGCTGCGATGATCTCCTCTGTGCGCAGCGTCGAGGCCCAGCTCCTGCACCGCCCGCCCGGCCTGGGGGCGGGCGAGATCGTCCGGCGGCTGACCGCCATGCAGGCCCAGGACATACCCTCCGCGCTGCTGGCCTTCCGCGCCCGCTCGGCGACCCTCACCAGGGCCGCCGTCGAGGACTCCTGGCACGCCCGCGAGATCGTCAGGACGTGGGGCCCGCGCGGCGCCCTGCACTTCGTCCACGCCGACGACCTCCCCTGGATGCACACGCTCACCAGCAGCGCCACCACCGCCCTGCGCCGCCTCGGCGAGGAGGGCGTCACCGGCGACGACCTGCTCGCGCTGATCGCCGGCGCCCTCGAAGGCCAGGGCCCGCTCACCAAGGCCGACCTGGAAGAACGCCTCGCAGGACGGGCGCGCGGCCAGGGCGTGGTGCATCTGGTGGCGCTGGCCGCCCATCACGGCCTGGCCGTCCTGGGCCCGCCACGCGCCGGCAAACCCACGTACGTGCACACGGCCGACTGGCTCGGCGCCCCGATCGTCCCCGAGCCCGACCGCGAGCGCGCGCTGCGCGAGCTGGCCACCCGCTACCGCGCCGCCCACCACCCGGCCGCCCCCGAGGACCTGGCCGCCTGGTCCGGCCTGGCGCTCGGCGAGTCCCGCACGGCCTGGGCCCTGAGCAGCGCTCAGCCTCCGCCGCCCCAAGAGGCCCCCGTGGTACGCCTCGCGCCCGCCTTCGACGAATACCTGATGGGCTGGCGCAGCAGAGACCCGATCCTGCCCGCCGAACACGCCAGGAAGGTGTTCCCCGGCGGCGGCATCCTGCGCCCGGTCGTCCTCGTGGACGGCACGATCAAGGGCACCTGGGGGAGAAAAGGCGCGAACGTCACCGTCCAGCCGTTCGGCGAGCTGCCCGAGGGCCTGCTCGACGACGAGATCGCGGACATTCGCAGATTTCTGTGAAAGCAAACCGGTGCATCGGGTGATAACAGATGACAGCTGATCCACCGGGAAGGTTGCACATGACGGGGGAGACCATCGCGGTGCCCTGGGCCGCCCGCGCGCCCGCGGAGGTCGCGGTCAGGGCGCTGGACGACGCCGACGAGTTCGCCGAGGTCTTCGACGCGCACTTCGGCGAGATCCATACCTATGTCGCCCAGCGGCTCGGCCCCGACCACGCCGAGGACATCGTCGCCGAGACGTTCCTCACCGCGTTCCGCAAGCGCGCCCAGTACGACCCTTCCCGCGCGGGGGTGCGGGCCTGGCTGTACGGGATCGCCACCAACCTCATCGGCAAACAGCGCCGCCTCGAAGCCCGCACCCTGCGCGCGCTCGCCCGCTGCGCCCCCGACACCGACGCCCCCGGGCACGAGGAGTCGGTGGCCGTCCGGGTGAGCGCCCAGAGCCTGCGTCCCGAACTGGCCGCCGCCCTGGCCGGGCTCGACCGGCGCGACCGCGACGTGCTGCTCCTGGTCGCACTGGCCGGGCTCAGTCACGAGGAGATCGCCACCGCGCTCGGCATCCCGTACGGCACTGTCGGCTCCCGGCTCAGCCGGGCCAGGAAGAAACTGCGCGCCCGGCTCGGGGAAGGAGCCGTCCGTGGATGACCTGCTGTGCGATCGGCTCGGGGAAGGAGCCGTCCATGGATGACCTGCTCCGCGACCTGTACGGCGACCCGCACCCTGCCCCCGGCGCTCGCGACCGGGTGTGGCGGCGGGTGACGGCGCGGCGGCGGCGCCGGCGGCTGCCGTGGCTGGCGATCCCGGCCCTTGCGGCCGCCACCCTCGCGCTGCTCCTGTTCATGAACCCGGGCCGGCAGGAGCTCTCCGGCCGCTCGATCCTGCTGTCGGCGGCGACCTCGGCCGCGTCGTCCTCCCAGGACGGGACCTACTGGCACGTCAGCAAGCTGCTCGACGGCGGCAAGAGCACCGAGCTCTGGGTGACCCGGCAGGGCCGGGCGTGGAAGGCCGAACAGGGCCGCGTCGCCCCGATCACCGGCCGGTCGCCGTTCAGCATGGCGGGGCGCGACCTGACGTTCGACCAGATCCAGAGCCTGCCGGCGGACGCCGCCGCGCTGCGCGAGCGGGTCACCGCGATGCTGCCGCCGGGCTCGGAAGGGCTGCTCGCCGACGCGCTCAGTGGCCTGCTGTGGACCAAGCCGTCGCCGCCGTGGGTCCGCGCCGCCGCGTACCGGGCGATGGCCGACCTGCCCGAGGTCCGTTACCTGGGCACCGAGACCGACGCGAAGGGGCGTACGGGCGAGGCGTTCTCGTACGGGCTGCCCACCGGCGCCGAACGGACCCTGATCATCGACCCGGTCAGCTCGCAGGTGCTGTCCAGCGTGGACGCACGGGGTGGGCGTACGGAGATCGTGTTCTCGGCCGGCTGGACCGACAAGGGCCCTGACCTGCCCTGACCCTCCCCCTTTTTTCGTTCATCGGCGCGGAGCGTGGGTCTCGCGCGCCCGAAAACAGGAGCCACGACGTGTTCTGGCGTGCCCGTTCGACGTCAGGCAGGGCCATCTGCCTGAGTGACCAGTTTCCCGTGATCAAGCCGGAGGAGGTGATGAAGGGCAAGGTACGGTTCGTCGGGCTGCCGGCCGTCGACCTGGGCGACAGGATCGACTGGGACGCCAACCCGCACGGCAACCGCTCCTGGGCGTTGAACCTGCACTCGCTGCGCTGGCTGGGCCGCCTGGTCGCGGAGTTCGAGCGCTCGGGGGAGCGGGCCTACCTCGACCGCGCCGCCGCCGTGGCCGACCACTGGATGCGGCACAATCCGCGCGGCGTCCCCGGGCTGAGCCCGTGGGCGTGGGCCGAGCACGCGGTCGCCCTGCGCGCTCCCGCGCTGGTGTGCCTCAGCGAGCACGTGCAAACCCGCCGCCTCTGGAACAGCCTGGCCGAGCACGGCGAGGTCCTGGCCGACCGCGCGCTCTACCGCGAGGGTCACAATCACGGCCTGGACCAGGACATCGCGCTGCTCGTCGTCGGCTGCCGGCTGGGCCGGGCGCAGTGGCGGGACCTGGCCATCCGCCGGATGACGGCCTCGGCCGAGCTGGCCATCGACCCGCAGGGCGCCCTGCACGAACAGGCGCCCCGCTACGGGGTCTACGTGCACCGCCGCCTCGGCGCCGCCATCCGCGCCATCCGCGAGAGCGGGGCCGAGCCGCCGGAGCGGCTGGTGGCCAGGCGGGGGGCGCTGGAGTCGTACGTGGCCCACGCCACCCAGCCCGACGGCCGCATCGTCCCCCTGGGCGACAGCCCCGCCGACAACCGGGGCGACGGGTTCTCCCGTGCGTGGCCGGAGGTGGGGGTGTTCGACGCGGGCTACGTGTTCGGCAGGACCGCGTGGGACGACCCGTCGTCCGCGTACTACTCGATCAGGTACGGGCCGGGCCGGCGGCTGCACGGTCACGAGGACCACCTGGGGGTCACGTATGCGGCTCAGGGGCGGCGGATCCTGGTGGAGGCCGGGTTCCACTCCTATGAGCGCACCGGGTACGTGGAGTGGACGCGTTCGCACGAGGCGCACAACGTCCCTGTGGTGACCGGGGCGACGTTCCGCCCTGGCACGGCCTCCGAACTGGTGAGCTCGTCTTTGGAGCCGTCGCGGCAGTCGTACGAGCTGGCCGACGACGCCTATGGCGTACGCAGGACCCGCCACGTCCTCGTCCGCCACGGCTCCGACCTCATGGCCGTCCACGACTCGGTGCCCACCGGGACCCTGCGCAGTCTGTGGCACTTCGACCCCGCGTTCAAGGTCGTCTCCCGGCAGGAGGGAAAGGTGGTGCTGGGCGACTCGGACGGCTTCCTGGTGACGTTGCTGCAGTTTCCGGGGATCGGGGGCGTACGTCCGGGATTGGTGTCACCCGCCTACCTGCGTACCTCCGATTCGATCACCGTACTGTCGGCCGAAGCGGCACAGGTCCTGACGGTGATCGTCCCCGGCACGGACGACCCAGGCCCCCTCACCCTTCAACCCCCGTACAACCAGTCCACGTAACGGTGGCTCGCCGGATCCCTCGTCCGGAACAACTCATTGCGCAACACCCTGGCCACTCCGTCCACATGCCAGATCTCCCCCCACAACCGCGCCGTCTCCTGAACCCGCGCAGTCCGCGGCACCCGCTCCCGCTGGTATGCCGCCAGCGCCGCGTCCCAGTCACCGCCCACCTGCCGAGCCAGCACATCGGCGTCCTCGATCGCCTGACAGGCTCCCTGAGCCAGGTACTGCAGCATCGGATGCGCCGCGTCCCCCAGCAATACCAGTCTGCCCCGCACCCAGGTCTGGACCGGCGCCCGATCCAGCATGGGCCAGCACCGATCCCGCCACAGGTAGGGCAACCCCTTACCGACCTCCTCACAACACCCCGCGAAGGCCGCCTCCAGCCCACCCGCCCCACGGAAGACGGCCACCTGGTTGAGCAGCTCACCACCCCGCAGCGCGTACTGCACAAAATGACAATCAGGCCCTAAAAACGCGATCACCTCAGACTGATCAAACCCCTCCGGCAGCGGGCAAGTCCCCCTATAGGCCACAAACCCAGAATCCTCCGGCCGGTCATCCACGAGCTGCCCGCGCAACCCTGACTGCAGCCCGTCCGCCGCGACCACCACATCACCCTCATAAACGGCCCCGTCCGCGCAGTGAGCCCAAGCCCGCCCATCCTCGCTCACCACCCGCTCAACATGCCGCCCGTTCACCAATCGGACTCCTGCCTCTGCGCAGGCCCGCAGTAAAATCCCATGCAGATCACTACGGTGCACCACCACATAAGGCGCCCCATACCGCCCCCGAAACCCCGCCCCCAACTCCAGCGCGGTCAGCAAGTCCCCACTCAACGCATCACGAAAAACCAGCCGCTGAGGCAGGACACCGGCCCCCACCACATCGTCGAGCAACCCCCAGCCGGCCAGCACCCGGGTGGCATTGGGACCGAGCTGCAACCCGGCCCCCACCTCCCCGAACTCCTCCGACCGCTCCAGCACCCGCACCCTCCGCCCGGCCCTGGCCTGCGCGAACGCCGCCGCCAGCCCTCCGATCCCGCCACCGACGACGACCACGTCACCCACGGCTCTCCCTCCACGCAGGGATTCTTCTCTCAGCATTACCATTCTGCTGTGAAGAACAAGCCCGCGTACGCCCTCGGCTCCGTGGACAACGCGCTGCTGGTCCTGCACATGCTGCGCGACCAAGGCCGCCTCAAAGTCACCGACGTGGCCGGCGAACTGGGCATCGCCCGCTCGACCGCCCACCGGCTGCTGGCGATGCTGGTCTACCGCGACTTCGCCGTCCAGGATGAGCACCACACCTACCTCCCGGGCCCCTTCCTCGCGTCAACCGCCGCCGCCGGCCCCGGCGGCTCGGCCCTGCGCGAACTACGCGCCCGCGTCAGACCCGCGATGGAAGCCCTCTGCGCCCGGGTCCTCGAAACGGTCAACCTCATGATCAGAGTCGGTACGGAGGTCCGCTTTCTGGACTGCGTGGAATCGCCCAGGATCCTCCACGTGGGCGACAGAAGAGGCACCATCCTCCCCGCCCACCGCGCCTCAGGCGGCAAAGCCCTCCTGGCCACCCTCTCCGAAGACCACCTCTGGGACCTCTACCCGGACCTCACCGACCAGCAGAGCGCGGCCCTGACCCGCGAACTCGACGAGATCCGAGCCTGCGGCTACGCCCTTAACATCGAGGGCACGGAACAGGGCGTCTCAGCCATCGGCGCCGCCCTCCACAACGAGCGCGGCACAGCCGTGGCGGCGATCTCCCTCTCGGTCCCGTCCGTCCGCTTCACTCTCGATGAAGCGCCCAACCTGGCCAAGGAACTCCACCTCACCATCACAGAAGCGGAACAGGCCCTGGCGAACCTGGACGTATAGCCGCCGGCCTATTCGGGCGGTGCCAGGAGGAGAGGCTTGAGCTGGCGGAAGAACTCGATCGCATCCGCCAGAGAATCCCGGCCGGGTGCGCCCTCCATGATGTTGATGCTGAGCAGTCGTTCGTAGCCGGCGGTCCATCCGTAGACGAAGGCGAGGCCCTGATCCTGGGCGTTCTTTCGCCGCGCCGCGAAGCCCGGCCCCAATCCTTCGGGCAGGTCATTCCCCTGGGTGGTCACTTTGGTGTTCGCCAGCCCTTCCGGGCTGATGGGCGATGGCTCGAAGACCTCGATCAGGAGTCCCTGGTCGCTCTCTGGATCCAGTTCCGCGCTCACCGAGCAGGACCCGAAACGCCGGCCCATGTCTATTTTCGTGCCATGGGCGGAGTAGTCGTTGAGACCCGTGGCGATTTTTATGGCGTCGGCCGAGATCAGTTCGCATTCCCGTGGCATCGCCGTCACGTCGCCCAACGGCCGGTCATCAGGTGGCGGAGCGGAAGATGATGAGCACGCTGTGGTAAGGGTGAGCACGGCCATGATGAGGAGTGATCGATTTTTCATCAGCCGCTCCCAGAATAGATCTTCGCGGCGTCTCTGAAGCCATTCTCGATGCTATCGGTAGGCTTGCCGAAAACGCGCCCGGTGTCGTTCAGCCCCAGCCACTCGTTGTAGGCCCAGCGCTGGTCGGCATTCATCTCGGCCCAGGGCCTGATCTGCCCATCGTCCAGAAAATGGCCCACGGCGCCCGGGGAAAAATCCTGGTAGCGGTAAGGATGTGTCTTGGTGAGCGATGATCCCTCCCCGAAAAGGCCGTGACGCATCATTGTGGCCGCCGTGAGGTCGGTGAACATGTGCTTGGCCACCCCCAGAGCGGTGTCCGCGTCCGTCCGAGCCTGCTCCTCATAACCGGACTTGGCTTGTGCGAAGATCGCTCCCTTGGCCGAGTCGACCATGAGTCCGATGAACGTCCCCTGCGGCCCTGGGGCCAGTCCGACGACCTTCTCGGCCATTTCCTTGAATGCGGCGAAACGCGCATCGACCTCTTTCGCCTCTCTGATGGTGGAAATGTTGGCGGCATTCGTGATCACCCAGGTCGCCACCGCGAGGTCGCCCGTCGCGCGGACGAATGCGGCCCCTCCACTGCGGCTCATGTGCTCCTCGAGCATGTCCTGTCGCATGGCTTCGAGTTGCCGGGGTGTGGCCTCGGGGTTCGCCTCCCGCCATGCCGAGAAGTCGTCCGCGATCTCCGTAGCGACCATGCCGGCCAGCTCGTCCAGCATCTTGGCCGAATACAGGCCATGTGCGGCGACGACCGTCTCGAACGCCTCATCGTCTTCGAACGCCCACGTCATGGCATCTTTGATCGCGCTTCCGTTGAATCTGGCACCGTAAGGCTCGATGCCATAAAGGTCCTTGTCCGGGTCCGAGCCCGCCACCACCCCGGGCAATTCGCTGCTGAAGGCTCGCGTGTCCCGATGCAGATCCCCGATGTAATGAGCTAGAATTTCGCCGAGGTGCGCACGGGACCGCGGTAGATTCTCCTGAACTTTTGGATCGCTCCAAAAGCGTGTCGCCCACGAAGCGATCAACGCGGATTTGTAGCCGCGGGAGTTCCCCGGCGGCAGATCATGATCGCGAAACTCTGTGGCGGCCACCTGGATGGCCCAGCCGAGGTCCGCGTCCGCGTCGCCGTTCCAAGGGTGACGGCGCATCAGATAGGCCAGCGGCCGACGCCCAGGGTCGGTGAAGAAGTCCTGCGCTACGGCGGGATGGTGGGCCAGCGCGACCAGCACCGTGCCCATGGGGCTGAGGTCGCCGAGTGAGGCGTCTCTGGGGCCGGGCATCGACCATGGGTCTCGCGGCAGGCTCCGGTCGAGCGGATGAGCCAGGTCCTTGTCGTAGAGCTTCTGGGTCAGCGTGAGCAGGAACGTGTGCCCGAACTCCCCATCCTGGAGCAGCCGCTTCACCGCGAACGCGTCCTTCGGCTCCTCGATGTCCTCGATCAGCCGGTCGGTGTAGTCGTCGGCCAGTTGCATCCGGCCCACCCCGCGCGACGCCGTGCCCAGGACGGTGCTGAGCATGGTCCCGAGCCGCTCCTGGAGGGCGACGTCGTGCTGGAGGGGGCGGTTCGACGGGGGTAGGTCGGACCCGTACGACCTGGTGATCAGAGCCTTGAGCTCACGCGGCGGGATCTCCCTGCAGAAGGCCAAGGCGAAGTACGGGTCGTTCTTGTGGAGTTCGATCGCGGCCACCGTTTCGGCGTCGAGCGCATGGCCGGCGACCTGGTCGCGGAGCCTCGTGGCGAGGGCCTTGGCCGTGGCGGCGCCCTCGGCGGGGGACTTCGAGAGCCATGCCGATTCGCTGGCCCACAAGATGCCGCCCTGGCCGGCCTCGCGGTCCGGTGCGGCCAGGATCAGGTCGAGGCGGCCCTGCAGGGCGGGGATCTGCTCGCTGATGAGGCGGCCGATGACCTGAGCCTGCGTCGGGCCCCACAACTGCAGGCCGAGCGAGGTCAGCGCGCGTTCCACCTGGAGGCCGACGTCCGGGAGGGTGCCGGCGGCCCGCTTCATGCCGTTGATCAGCTGGGTCATCAGCGTGGGGTTGATGCCGACCTGAGAGCTCATCGGGCCGACGCCCCCTGGAGGCCGTCCAGCAGGGCCAATGCGCGGGTGAAGAAGTCCTTGAACGCCCGGTCCCAGGTGAGCAGGTCGGCGGCGAGCCGGTCGCCGGCCGGGCCCTTCAGCGCGCCGCCCTCGATCAGGCGGACGAGGGCGATCACCTCGCCGGCATGGTGGTCGCGCAGCTGCTCGATGTGCAGCCTGGCTCTGTCGATCTGTTCCTGCGTCGCCATCATCGCCTGGTCTCGCCGATCTCCTGGGGACGGGGTGACGCCGGGCCGATGGCATCGTAAACGCAGGTGGGGGCACCTTGAAAGGAAGTCGGCGAAACGGCTATGACTAGAGCCAGTCGCGGCGCTTGAAGACCGTGTAGAGCACCAGGCAGACCACGGCCATCAGCAGCATCGCGAACGGGTACCCGAACGCCCAGTGCGTCTCCGGCATGAAGTCGAAGTTCATCCCGTAAATGGTCCCGACCAGGGTGGGCGCGAACAGGATGGCCGCCCACGCCGAGATCTTCTTGACCTCTTCCCCCTGCCGGATGCTGGCCTCCGTCATCCGGGCCATCTCCGCGTTCTGGGCCTGCGTCACCAGGGTCGAGTTGACGACCAGGATGTTCTGCAGCATCTGGCGGAACGACGAGATCCGCTCCGTCACCGTGATCGCGTGGTCGGCCACGTCGCGCAGGTAGCTCTGCAGCTCATCGGTCACGCCGTATTTGGCGGCGCCCGCGATGAACCCGTGCAGCATTGTCACGAGGGGCGCCGTGGCCCGCTGGAACTCGATGACCTCGCCCGACAGCTCGTACACGCGGCGCGACACCGACGGGTCGCCGCCGAAGACCTGGACCTCGATCTCCTCGATGTCCTTCTGCAGCCCGGCCACCACCGGGGCGTAGCCGTCGACCACGGCGTCGAGGATGGCGTACAGGACGGCCTGCGGGCCCTGCCGCAGCAGGTCGGGGTCGGACTCCATGCGCTTGCGCACGGCCTGCAGGTCGGGGGCCTCCGCGTGGCGTACGGTGAGGACGAAGTTGGGGCCGACGAAGACGTGCACCTCGCCGAACGCGACCTCCTCCACCTCGTCCAGATAGCGCGCCGCCCGCAGCACCACGAACAGCGTGTCGCCGTAGCGGTCGGCCTTGGGTCGCTGGGAGCCGACGATGGCGTCCTCCAGCGCCAGCTCGTGTAGCTGGAACTCCTCGGCGAGCTTGACCAGCTCCCATTCCTTCGGCCGGTAGAGCCCGATCCAGGCCATGGCGTCCGGCATCTGCTTGAGGAGGCCGAAGGCGTCGGCGAGCGAGCCGGGATTGTCGACGCGCTCGCCGTCCGAGTAGATGGCGTTGTCGATGACGGTCGGGCGGTAGGGCGGTTCTTCCGTGGCGCGCGGGTCCATCGAGTGCTCGGGTGCTTCCTCGCGTACGTCCCCGCTGCGCCTGAACCCCTTCACCCTGGCCATGAAGCCCCTCCTTGCCGCCTACCGCATGTCGTCGAGCTGCTGCGCCGCCCGGTCCCTGATGGTCTTGCGCCACATCGGCGTCCAGCCGAACAGCAGCCCGTGCGGCCGGCCCAGCGCCATCTTCGACCACCGCTTGAAGTCGAACTCGTCATGGTGCCGCACGATCAGGTCGTCCTCGAACCTGAACAGCGCGTCGATCTCGTTGACGACCTCCCGGCCCGTGCTGGAGAAGGTGTAGCGGGAGGTCCAATGAGCCGAACCGGTGTGCTCGTCGGCCGCGACGTCGCAGTAGTCCGACTTCAGCCCGTCGCGTACGCCGAGCTGCAACCGCCACATCCTCATCACCCTGTCCCGCCCCTCGACCTCCTGGAAGACGGGATCGCCGAAACTGACCTCAGGGTGATAGCAGCTCTCCATGGCCGCGTAGTCCGCGCGCCCCAGAGCGTCGTAGAAAGCGCTGATGAGCGCCACGTGCCGATCGTTCACCCCTCTATCAGATCATGGCCGCACCGCGGTCCGGGCAGGCGAAGGGTGACCACCTTCCCCGGTGGGCCCGGATCAAGCGGGCCGGGCCAGGAGCAGAATGTTGTTCGGTGGTCACGGCGAGGACTTTACCTGGATAGGGTTTCTCCTCGATGGACAAGCTCTGGGCCCACCTGATCAAGGTTCAGCCGGACCCCGACCCGTGGGTCGTGCTGGTCTCGGCTCTGGCCGCGCTGCTGATCGTCGGCTTCCGCCTGCCCTGGCAGGTCTCCAGGGGGCTGGTCACGATCGCCCACGAGGGCGGCCACGCGCTGATGGCCCTGCTCACCCGGCGCAAGCTCGAAGGCATCCGCCTGCACTCCGACACCTCCGGCGTGACCCTGACCAGGGGCAGGCCCACCGGGCCCGGCATGGTGCTGACGGCGCTCGCCGGCTACCTCGCGCCCCCGCTGCTGGGGCTGGCCGCGGCGTGGCTGGTCGAGCAGGGGCGCATCACGCTGCTCATCTGGAGTGTGCTGCTGTTCCTGGTCTGCATGCTGCTGCTGATCCGCAACCTCTACGGCGCGCTGATCCTCCTGGCCACGGGTGGCGCGGTGTTCGCGCTGAGCATGTACGCGCCGGCGGAGGTCCAGCAGGTCGTCGCCCTGGTGGCGGTGTGGTTCCTGCTGTTCGGCGGGATCCGGCCGATCATCGAGCTGCAGACCAAGCGGCGCCGCCGCCAGGCCCGGGATTCCGACGCCGACCAGCTCGCCAGGCTGACGTTCCTGCCGGGCGGCTTCTACGTGTTCTTCTTCCTGCTGGTGTCGGTGGTGTCCGTGGTGTTCGCCGCGTACTTCATGAACCCGCTCTAATACCCAAATTCCGCACTAAACTCGCCCGTAACAGGGGGGAGTGCCGTGCTGCCAGTCGAGGACGCGCCCGGCTACCGGGTACTCGATCAGGCGGGGCAAGGCGGGTTCGCCGTCGTGTACCGCGCCTACCAGGAGCGCCTCGACCGGGTCGTGGCGCTCAAGGTGCTGTCCGTCGACCGGGTGGACCAGCGCACGATGCGCAGGTTCCAGCGCGAACTGCAGCTCACCGGCCGCCTCACCGGCCATCCGAACGTCGTGACCGTCTTCGACACCGGTGTGACGAGCTCCGGCAAGCCGTACATCGCGATGGACTTCTTCGAGAACGGCTCCCTGCGCGACCGGGTCCGCAAGGAGGGGCCGCTGCCGGTGCCCGACGTGCTGCGCGCGGGCGTGAAGCTGGCGGGGGCGCTGGCCGCCGTACACGAGGCCGGGGTGCTGCACGGCGACATCAAGCCACAGAACATCCTCATCTCCCGGTACGGCGAGCTCGCCATCGCCGACTTCGGCGTGGCCAGGGTCGTGGACGCGGCGGAGATCTCGGCCACCTCGCAGGCGTTCACCCCGCTGCACGCCGCCCCCGAGGTGCTCACGGGCCAGCCGCACTCGGGCCCGACCGACATCTACTCGCTCGGCTCCACGCTCTACCACCTGCTCGCCGGCCAGCCCGCCTTCCACAACCCGGCGGACCCGTCGATCGCGCCGCTGATGTACCGGGTGCTCAGCATCGACCCGCCGCCGATCAACCGCCCCGATGTGCCGCCGCGGGTGTTCGAGGCGATCCTGCGGGCGATGGCCAAACAGCCCGAGCTTCGGTACGCCTCCGCGCGCGAGTTCGCCCGGCACCTGCAGACACTCCAGGCCGAGCTGGGCCTGTCGGTGACCGACCTGGTGGGCCAGGACCCGGGCCCGGGACCGGCCATGTCCACGGTCCCCCGTGCTCCCCACAATCCGCCTGCCCCCAGCCCGTTCCCGTCGACGGGCAACTACAGTCCTTTCCCGTCGACCGGCCACCACCTGCCGCAGCCGTCATCGACCCCGGCCCCGGCCCCGCAGCCGATGCAGGCGACCGGTGGTCACGCGCTCCCCGCGCCGACCGTCCCGCCGCGGTCGGACCGGGCGACGCGGCTGCGCAACACCATCCTGATCGGTACGGCGGTCGCGGTCATGGTCGTCGGCGGCACGGCGCTGGCCATCTACCTGACACCCCCGAAGACCCCTGACATCACGCAACCCCAGACGTCCGGGCAGCCGCAGACCCAGGAACCCATCGACGAACAGCAGGTCGCCGCCCTCACCCCCCGCAACCTCAAGGTCACGGCCGACCAGGGCGCCCTGGTGGAGCTGCGCTGGACGCTCCCGGCCGGCGCCCGCGACTATCCCGTGGTCCTGCAGCGCTCGCCGGTCAAGAAGGGCGAGCAGCCGATCACCGCCCTCGGCCAGGGCTCCACCACGACCCGCGTCGCCGGCCTGGACCCGGCCGGCGGCTACTGCTTCCTCGTCGGCGTGCCACTGCGCATCTCCGAGACGAGTACGGTCGCCTGGTCGAAGCCGACCTGCATCAGGGGCGCCGTCGCCCGGTCGTCAACCCAGTAGCTTGCGCGCCGCCTGCTCGATCTCCTCCTCCGACAGCAGCACGTGGTCGGCCGCCCCGCCGAGCGGGATGAAGCTGTCGGCCGAGGCCACCCGGGCGATCGCCCCGCTGTAACCGGCGTCGAGCAGCCCGGCCACGATGCCCTCCGAGACGCCGCCGGTCTGCCGGGTCTCGTCGGCGATCAGCACGTTGCCGGTCAGCTCGGCCGCGCGCAGTAGGTCTTCCATCGGCAGCGGCGCCAGCCAGCGCAGGTCGAGGACGCGGCAGCCGTACCCCTCCTGGGTGAGGCGCACGGCGGCCCGCAGGCTCATCCGCAGCCCATTGCCGAACGTCACGATCGTCAGGTCGCGCCCGTCGCCGTAGGAGCGCGCCCGCCCGATCGGCACGTGCGTCTCCGCCCACCGCGACGGCGGCGCGTACGGGGCGAGCCAGCCGCCGTCGCCCGCGTCGAACAGGTCGCGCGTGTGATAGAGCGCGATCGGCTCCAGGAACACGCACACCGACCCCGACGTACGGGCCGCGGCCAGGCAGGTGCGCAGCATGCCCGAGGCGTCGTCGGGACGCGCCGGCGAGGCGACGATCAAGCCGGGGATGTCGCGCAGCGCGGCCACCGCGTTGTCGTTGTGGAAATGCCCGCCGAACCCCTTCTGGTAGGCGTATCCCGCCACCCGCACCACCATCGGGTTGGTGTAGGCCCCGCGCGAGAAGAACGACAGCGTGGCCGCCTCGCCGCGGATCTGGTCGAGCGCGTTGTGCAGGTAGGCCAGATACTGGATCTCGGGTATGGGCAGCAGCCCCGACACCCCGGCCCCCAGTGCCAGCCCCAGCACGGCCTGCTCGTCGAGCAGCGTGTCGAACACCCGCCCCGCCCCGAACCTCTTCTGCAACCCCCGGGTCACGCCGTAGACGCCGCCCTTCTTGCCGACGTCCTCGCCGAACACCGTCACCTCCGGGTAGCCGGCCAGCGCGTCGGCGAGCGTGCGGTTGATGGCCTGCGAGAGCGTCATCGGCTTCTCGTTCTCGGGCAGCGCGCCGGCGAACGCCTTCTCCCTGACCGCGGTCACGGCCGCCATCGGGCTGATCTTGGCGATCAGCTCGGGCCGGCGCGGCGCGATCGGCTCCATGATCTCCTTGGCGGAGCCGAGCCGGGGGTTGCGGGTGGTCTCCAGGGCGATCCTGAGCACGTGCTCGCGCGCGGACTCGTACATCGTGAGCAGTTCGTCAGGCGACTCCAGCCCGGACTCCACGAGCAGCGCCGCCGTGCGCACCAGCGGGTCGCGCTCCAGGTCGGCCCTGATCTCGCGCGCCGTACGGTATGCCTGCTCGACGTCGGACCCGGCGTGCCCCATGAGCCGCACGGTCGACAGGTGCAGGAACGCGGGGGAGCGGCGCTCGCGTACGTGCTCGACGGCGCGGGCGGCGGCGTCGTAGGCGGCGGCCAGGTCGCAGCCGTCGGCGGCGAAGTATTCGAGACCGGGACGCCGCCCCGCCGCCTCCACCCAGCCCTTGGGAGTGCGGACGCTGATGCCGAGGCCGTTGTCCTCGCACACGAACAGCAGCGGCAGCGGCTGCCCCTGGTAGGTGGCGTAGGAGGCGGTGTTGAAGCCGGTCAGGGCACTGGCGTGGTTGATGGAGGCGTCGCCGAAGCTGCACACGGCGACCGCGTCCGCCGGCCACGCGGAGCGCACCCCGAGCGCCCGCGCCCGCTCGATCGCGAACGCCACGCCCACCGCCCTCGGCAGATGGCTGGCGATCGTCGAGGTCTGCGGAATGATGGCCAGGTCGGGATGGCCGAACACCTTGTGCCGGCCGCCCGCGATCGGCTCGTCGGCCGCCGCCGTCAGGCCCATCAGCACGTCGCGGATGCCCTGCTCGGGCAGCCGCCCGGCCTGCTCCGACCTGGTCAGATAGAACGCGCCTGAGCGGTAGTGGAGCAGCGCGGGATCGCCGGGCCGCAGGGCGGCGGCCACGGCCGCGTTGCCCTCGTGCCCGGCGGAACCGATCGTGTAGTAGCCCTCGTCCTGCTCGCGCAGCCACCGTGCGGCTATGTCGAGCAGGCGGCTGTCGAGCTGACGCCTGAACAGCGCCCTGCACTGCTCGCCGGTCAGCGAGGTGCCCTCGCGGACCGGCAGCCCCGGATCTCGCGGGGGGCCCGCCTTCAGCGTCGCAACCGTCTGGGTGAAGTGAGTCTCAACAGTGTCGCGCGCCACACCATCGATTATGTCTTTGATCGGCCCCGACGTCTGCCGGACGGCGGTGACATGTTGTGGACCGGTCCGAATGACCCCCGCCCATAACTGTTTGTCAGAATTCCCAACCTTACCGGCGCGCCGCACGTCTACTTATATGACACACGTGGCACCCTCAATGCCGCGTTGAACCACTGGGGTCTCCAGAAAGGAACCCGCATGTTACAACGCATCCGTGTCGCCGCCCTCGCCATCGTGCTCGGGGCCGGGGTCGTCACCCTGGCACCATCAGCCGCGACGGCGGCCCCCGCCCCGGTCGTCGGCCGGGTGGCCATCAGCCCCTCCCCGCCGATCGATGTCACAGCCGGAGCGGTCACGGCGACGTTCAGCTTCCTCACCCAGAACACCGACAAGGCCGAATTCCAGCTCAAACCGCCAGGAATCAGTGTCGGTACGCCCATCGCCCTGACCTCGTCGAAGGCCGGCGACTGGACCAGGTGGACCGGCACCAAGGCCTTCGACTCCAAGGTCGCCGGCACGTGGAGCTGGCTCGCCATCGCGGGCAGTGCCTCGCGCGGCGACACGTTCGACGTCGTCGTCAAGAAGCCGCTCGAGACCAAGTTCGCCGACTTCGACGCCAGCCCCGACCGGGTCGCCAAAGGCTCCCCGATCCGGGTGACCGGCCGGCTCCTCGCCGACGGTAACTCCTACGTCGGCCAGTCCGTCACCATCTCCTTCCGCGCGCGGGGGGCCGACGCCTTCCGCGAGGTCACCAAGGTGACGACCGGCCGTGCCGGCTGGTTCGGCACGACCGTGCGGGCGGACGCCACCGGCTGGTGGCGGGCCGAGTTCGTGGCCACGTCCGCGGCCAAGGGCTCCATCAGCGATGCCGATCGCGTGGACGTCAGGCGCGGCCGGCTCGGCAGCCGGATCGCCGGCTTCGACGCCCGGCCTGAGCCCGTGGACAAGGGCGATAAGCTCTCCTTCACCGGCGCCCTGCAGGTCGAACGGCGCGGCGGCGTGGCCGGCGAGCGCGTGTCGATCTTCTTCAAGGCCAACGGCTCGCACAAGTGGCAGTACGTCACCAGCGACGTGACCGGCCGCCAGGGCCGCTTCTGGGCCTCGGCGACCGCCGAGACGTCCGGCTGGTGGCGTGCCGAGTACGCGGGCAACCGCCGCGTCAACGGCTCGGTCAGTGACGAGGACTGGGTCAGGGTCGACCAGCCCGCCCCGCCGCCCACGGCGAAGGCGGACACGCGGCTGATCAGGTTCAACGCCTACCCTGAGCCGATCAAGCGCGGGAAGTACCTGAAGTTCGGCGGCAAGCTGCAGGTCGACGACGAGGGCTCGTGGGAGGGCTACTCGGGCAAGGTGGCGCTGTACTTCCTGCCGGTGGGCGCGCGCAAGTGGCAGTACGTGAAGACCACCGGATCGGGCGACAGCGGCCGGCTGTACACCAAGGTCAAGGCCTGGAACTCGGGCTACTGGAAGTTCGTGTTCGGCGGTGACGAGGACACCTACGGCTCGGACAGCCGCAGGGACTATGTCCGTGTGAAGCGCTGACCCGGCAACCGTCGAGGCCCGGGGGACACCACCCCGGGCCTCTTCTCTTGCGCGGCCGCTATTCGGTGGGGCTCAGCCTGGTGAGCTTGTCGTCCATCCGGATGAGAATGGATTCGATCCGGTCGAACCGCTCGTCGTGCGTGTCGAGCCGTGTCTCGAGCCGGTCGATCCGGAGGTCACGCAGGCCGCTGTCGTTGTGCATCGTCTGCACGAGCGCCGTGAGCTTGGTCATCTCCGTTTGGACCGTGGTGAGACGACCCTCCACGCCCGAGAGGCGATCGTCGACCTCACCGAAGCGCTCGTTGACCGTGTCGAACCTCTTGTCGATGTCGCCGAAGTGCTCGTTGACCGTGTCGAACCTCTTGTCGATGTCGCCGAAGTGCTCGTTGACC